>NZ_JBBOBK010000001.1:0-4800000 GCF_038000135.1 Paenibacillus sp. FSL F4-0236 | reverse complement strand
CTCCAACCTGGGCAGTTGAACACAGTTGTATTGCTGGAGAACGGTGTGTATTATACAGAGTCGGCTGCTGTACTGCGGATTGCACGTAGATTGAGATGGCCTTGGCCTGCTGCGTATATCTTCATTATAGTGCCGCGCCCAATACGGAATACCCTCTACCGCTATGTTGCAAGGAATCGTTACCGTTGGTTCGGGCGCGATGAGCAGTGTCTACTCCCAACACCGGAGATTAAACAAAGATTTTTGTAATCTGGGATTTGGCTAGATGTTATAATGTAACCATAATTTGGTATAATTAAGGACATTTAGCGAGGGGCGAAGGGATGTTGCGAAAGGCAGGGCTTTATCTATTAATAGTTATGCTAGTTTCTTTAGGTACGATGGGAACGGTATCCGCAGATGCTAAGCTCAAGGTAATGGTGAATAATTCGAGCGTGAATTATGGCGTGCAAATCGTCTCTGGACAGACGATGGTTCCGCTGAAGGCTTTTGAGAGCTTCAAGAATACTTCTATTCAGTGGGAAGCCCGTACAAAGCAAGTAACGATCGTTAGAGACTCCATGAAGATTATGCTTGCTGTGGGTTCTCGAACGGCGTGGAAGAACTCCGAATCTGTACAACTGGATGCACCTGCTAGCATCATGGATGGAAGAGTTACAGTGCCGCTGAGATTTATTGCGGAAGCTCTTGGAGCAAGAGTAACGGTAGATGCTACTACGAATACTGTCTGGGTTCAGGAACGTGCAAATGCGAAGCTTGTGCAGAATTATAATAGTAGGGACTTGGTAGTTTCCCGCATTGCTGCTTTACAATTCCCGGTTGAAGAAAGAGAACCGTCCCAATTAACGGGTGATAATGAAGCGTTGTCTATGTCGTATTATTTCCTGAAGGCAGATCTGATGGATATTTCATAATCTATGGGCATTTTGTATCGTATTATGAGATTAAAGACAACATTAGAACAGTCGTATGGGAAGCAGATTTGGACAATTCGAAAGAGGCTGATAAAAAAGATTTTACCGCGATATTCGGACACCCCATTGCAAAGGAATATGGTAAAGCCCCTGTTTTAGCCCCATCCTATGCCTATTATTATACGAGTGTATGGGGAAGTCAGATTATTTGCGGAATCGTTAATGCGGATGGAACGACTAAAGTATCAGGGAAGTCGCTGAACTGGGAGAACAACAAGCCCTTTATCGTGGCTATTCCCGGCGAGACGGAGCTTTAAGCGCTCTACAAGTCATATTAAATATGGAGATGAATTATGAATAAAGGCAAGCCCAAGGGATTTATGCGTTTTGATTGGCCTTTTCATTTTGTGACGATGCCGCTTGCGCTAATTTTGTTTGTGTGGTCGGCGATTTATGCTGTTCAAGAGATACGTGATGATGGTGCTTTAACGGTGCCATTGCTATTATTCGTGATGTCCTTATGCTTACTTTTTGCGATTACAAGAATTCGTATATATGCGACAAAAAATCAGGACCGCGTGGTGAGAGTGGAAGAGCAGTTCCGCTATTTCCGTCTGACAGGCGAAGCTTTGAGCCCAGAGCTTGAAATAGCCCAAATTATAGCGCTACGTTATGCGGGTGATGATGAGTTTCCAGGACTGTGTCAACGGGCGGTGAAGGAGAAGCTCATTCCTGCTGATATTCGGTCTGCCATTAAAAACTGGCGCGAAGATAAGATGAGAGTGTAGTATCCAGCTAGTGTGCGAAAAAACTTATTGCTGCCTTCATATATATATGCTACTATAGCTGTAAATTAAAGGAATAGTAACGGAAGCACCGTTCAATTACCGTATCCACGGTTATTGTCGGTGCTTTTTTTGCTGTCTTTTTTTGAGGAAATAATGGATTTCTTCTTATCGAAAGGAGCGTGGTTTCATGGCGGCAAGGATTGTGCTCGCAGTGCGTGAAAGTCAATATATCGAACCATTATTGCACTATCTTCATCACAGCGAGTACGGAGAAATGCTGCGTATTACGGCTTTTAGCCGAATGGATGCTTTTATCGAATTTATGAGGGGAGAGGACATCCCGGATGCTGTTGTGGGGGACTCTTCTTTTATCGAGGCTTGGCTAGTAGAGGGGAAAATCACGGTTCCATGGGCAGTTTTGAGTGAGGATGGAGGTTATCTCGGTAAGAGTTCTAAAAGCCTGGGAGGGGGAGTGATGATTGCCAAATATCAGGCGCTTCCTTCCCTCCTGGGAGCATTTCTCCAGTTATGTGAAGTTCAGAGAGGTAGAGGATCTTCTGTGCTAGATGAAACGCTGTTGCTGGGGGTTGTTTCTGCTAGCGGCAACATGGGCAAAACAACGATAGCATTGAATATGGCGAAGCAGCTTGGTGAAATGGGCCTTTCGGTGTTTTATCTGAACCTTGAGAGTGTAGACAGCAGTGGGTTGTTTCTCAGAATCCCTACAGGTCATACGGCTGGACTAGAGCGACTGCTATATGAAATAAAGGCTAATCGAGACAAGGATGAAGCGGATACGATTGAATTAGGACAATACTTCATTAGATATGATCACCTCCGAACTGCTGCTTTCAGACCAGTTATTAATGTGAAGGAAATGCTGCAGATGACTTTGCAAGATACGCTGGATTTGTTAGAGCGGCTGGTTGCGGAGAGAAACTTTGATGTTGTTATTGTGGACACCGGCAGCATCGAGGAAGAGCGTGCGAAAGCTGTGCTGCAGCGAAGTGGGGTTCTACTTTGGGTCCTGAAAAATGATGATGTAAGCATGTATAAGACTATGAGATGGCTGTCGCATTGCACCGCTCCTAACTCTGGCATGTCCCCCCATGTGATGGACAAGAGTAAATTTGTAGTGAATTTTGCAGTGGATCGTTTGGAAGAGTGGGTGCCTCCTGAAGGAATTATCATTGAAGGCGTATGTCCCTTTATCCCATCATGGACGCTGCAACACCGTGAGGAGCTCTTTTTGAACTCTCCACAATTTCAGCAGGAGATCTTGCAGTTGTGCAAGCGGATTGTAGAGCCAGCACTCCCATTAGTTTTTACAGGGAAGAATATCCATGAATGAGGAGATGTTCAGGGCGCTGCGTAGTGAGATTCGTGCAGGGCTTGATGTGACTTCTGCAGTTGGAAACCGTGAGCTTACTGGGTTTATCGAACGAACGATTCTAGAAAGTGAAAGCCTCCGTTACTTAACAGCACAGGAGAAGCATGAGTTAGTTAAGAGACTATTTGACTCCTTCCGAGGATTGGATGTGCTTCAGCCATTAGTGGATAATCCGGCGATCACGGAGATTATGATCAATAGTCATACTGAGATTTTTATAGAAGAGGAGGGTCAGATTCGTCGTCTTCCTTTGGAATTTGAATCCAGTAGCAGGCTGGAGGACATTATCCAAACGGTAGTATCCGGTGTTAACAGGGTAGTAAATGACTCCTCTCCTATCGTTGATGCCCGGTTGAAGGATGGATCCCGTGTGAATATTGTACTTCCGCCAGTCTCACTGAAGGGACCAGCGATGACCATACGTAAATTCCCGGAGAAGCCGATGACGATGAATGAATTGGTGAGTCATGAAGCTTTAAGTCAGGAAGCAGCAGAGCTACTGCAAATCTTAGTAGCTGCTAAATACAACATTTTTATAAGCGGGGGAACGGGCTCGGGAAAGACCACCTTTCTAAATGCGTTATCTCAGTTTATCCCTTCACAGGAGAGGGTCATCACAATAGAAGATTCTGCTGAGCTACAGATTGTAACGGTGCCAAATCTTGTTTCCCTGGAGACTAGGAACGCGAATACGGAAGGTAAAGGGGAGATTTCCATTCGAGATTTGATTCGTTCTTCGCTGCGGATGAGACCCAATCGAATTGTTGTGGGTGAGGTACGGGGAGCGGAATGCCTCGATATGCTACAGGCGATGAACACTGGACACGATGGAAGCTTGTCCACAGGGCATAGTAACAGCGCGCACGATATGGTCAGTCGACTGGAGACGATGGTGTTAAGTGCTGCGGATCTGCCGGTAACGGTTGTTCGTCAGCAAATCTCATCGGCGATTGATATATTCGTACACTTATCCAGGCTCCGTGATCGTTCTAGGCGAGTGATGGAGATTAGTGAGGTTGCAGGCCTGAAAGATGGAGAAGTGGTCTTGAACCCTCTATATGAATTTCGAGAGTCCGGTGAACGAGAGGGCCGGGTACAAGGAGGGCTGGTTTCTTGCGCAAACCCGCTTATGCATACAGCAAAGCTTAGAATGGCTGGTGTGACCTCCTATCCGTTATCACAGGCTGGATTCTGAATTCTAAAAGGGGGAAGAGGTAATGTTTAAGATTAAGTTTGCTGCTGAAAAGCCTAAGAAAGCTGATTCCAGAGGCCATTCATTATTGCCGGATTATACGGTATATGAGTTGACCTTGATACAGAAAACTCTGGCTATTGCAGTAGGTGGTTTGCTGCTGTTTGGAGTGGGATATCTTTTTTATCATCATTGGATACTGTCGTTACTACTTATGCCAGGTGGGCTGTATGCACCTCGTATGCTGCGTAATTATTTGCTGAAAAGACGCCGGAGTATGCTTAATTTACAGTTTAAACAGACGTTATTTTCATTGTCTTCCTCACTCTCAGCAGGGCGATCGGTCGAAAATGCTTTCCGGGAAGCGGTCCAAGACTTACGTATGCTGGACCCGGAGGGGGGCGGCGATATGATCTCGGAGCTAAATATTATCTGTACGCGCATGGAATACGGTCAGCCAGTGGAGGAAGCGCTTCGGGATTTCAGTGAAAGAGCAGGAATGGAAGATATTGAGCGGTTCGCTGACGTGTTCACTGTATGTAAACGTACAGGCGGTGATCTGGTAGAAGTAGTGCGCCGTACGTCTACGATTATTGGAGAGAAGCTGGATATTCAGCAAGATATTACTGTAAGCATTTCACAGAAGAAATTCGAAGCGAAAGCGCTGTTAATATCTCCACTAATTATGGTGATCTTTATGAGTTTGACTGCAGGAGACTACATGCAGCCCATGTACACAGGAGCGGGTATAGCCATATCGACGCTTGCATCAGTAGCTTTGTTTTTATGTTATCTCTGGACTACTAAAATAATGGACATTCCGCTGTGAAGGGGATGAAATCATGCGATGGCTATGTGCAGTAGTCACTATATTTTTACTTGTTGTCTGGGCTCTGTTACGAATTAAATGCGGAAAAAGATATGACGGATTAAGAGAACTTCCTATGGAAGGATTACGACTTCGGAAGCTGGGTGAACCGCTGCTGCTGCTCATTGAGAAAACCGGCATTGCCAGTCGTTTTCCATCGTTGATGTTCAGGATTCAACGTTCCCTGCAGCGAAGTTATGGGATGCGTTACAGTGCAGAACGGACCCTGTTGTTCATGGGTGAGATGCTTAGCTATAGTTGGTTGCTGCTTGTGGGTGGAAGTTTGATCACAGGGTTTAGCGGCGATCAGACAGGTCTGATTCTAGGTTTTTTCTTGGCGGTAGCTCTACCAGCTGCTATGGTGAGTGATTTACATAAAAAGGTGAGGGTGAGAGAGCAGAATATTATGCTCGAACTACCAGAACTTCTGAACAGTATTGTATTGCTGGTAGGAGCAGGTGAGACCGTGCAACGGGCGATTATCCGCTGTGTGGAGAGCCACCGGGGTGATGTTAATCACCCATTGTATAAGGAGCTTAGAATCATGACCAGTGAATGGGAAGGCGGGTATTCATTTCAGCAGGCATTTGAGAATTTTAGCAAGAGATGTGCAGTGCAGGAGGTATCGTTGTTCACGACGACGGTTCTTCTGAATTATCGCAGAGGTGGAGCGGATTTTGTGTTATCGCTACGCGATCTATCGCGAATGCTGTGGGATAAACGGAAAGCTATCAGCCGAACACGAGGGGAGCAAGCTTCCTCTAAACTAGTCTTTCCGATGGTAGTTATCTTTTTAATAGTAATTGTACTGGTGGGAACACCAGCATTCATGATGTTAAAAATGTAGGAGGGTGAAACAAATGATGACGACAATGTTGGGTAGTGTGAAGAATCTTTGGAAGGACGAGGAAGGTCTGGGGACACTGGAAATGATTCTGATTATTGCAGTGCTGATTGCGGTCGTTCTTTTGTTTAAGGACAAAATTCAGGAAGTAGTGGAGGCTTTGATTAAAACTGCGGGAGAAAAGAGCCAGGAAGTATTCGATTGAAAAAGCTTAAGGACGATCGAGGCAGCTTTACTATTGAAGCTTCAATTCTACTACCAATGGTCATGTGTATTACAATGCTTCTTCTGTTCTTCTGTTTGTATAGCTACCAGAAGTCTATGCTCCTGCAAGTGGCCTCAGGGACTACTGAGCGTGCGGCTTACAATTGGGACAACAGCCATAAAGAGGTTTCTGGCTCCTATGCTGCCGGTGAGTATGACTCCCTTTATTGGAGAATTGGAGACGATGCTTTGCTAGCCTCTTTATTCGGCGGAGAAGCTGGAAGTGATGGCGCGACAATAGAGCTACCTGGTGAAGTGTCAGAGGAAAGTGATCTACCAGTGCTTAAACTTAGACATTCGTCCTCTATGATTCCGAATAATATGCCGGGAAATTTGAACTACGCATATTCACTTGCAGGACGGAAAGTAAGTGCTGAATTAAATCGTCTACTGCACTTACCTGTACTTGATGAAGTTTTGTCTGATGAGGCAAAGCCAACTGTAAAAACTCAATCTATCATCGCTGAGCCTGTTGAGTTTATCCGTACGGTCGACCTGATGCGTTACTTCGGGGCTAAGTTCAAGGGAGGTTCAGAGGGTACTAGTGGGTCTGGAGTCCACATGGAGAAGAAGGATGCATCCGCGATGATGACCAAGCTTCAGGATAAGTGAATATTTCCTTGCTAATGGATCTTGTATCTATTGAAGGTAGGGATAAGGAGGGAGGTTTTGATGAGGAGCATCTTTACCAGTTGCCTTGTTAGCGGTAAGAGTCGAAAGAAACAGAGGCAGGGTAAAGTCAAAACGGAAGGTTCAGTCTCAATTTTTTTAATTATGGTACTGGCTTTCGTCTTTTTATTTACCGCTGTGCTGATTGACTATGCGCGGATTGCTGCCTTCAATGTTCAGGAGGAACGTTTAGCGAGGGCTAGCGTTCGCTCTGTAATGTCATCTTACGATGTTGAGCTACGAGAAAAGTATGGTTTATTCGCCTTTGGAGAGAGTGACGGGGATATGCTGCTGTCTCAGGTACTCAATGATAATATGCATAAAAGTGGTAGGAGTGACGCGTTCAATCTTGTACCCTTCGCTTTGGAATCGTCGTCTTTGAAATGGAGCAGGCCGCTGGGTAGCTATGATGTTGTGAGTCGACAAATACTGGAGGAAATGAAGTATAAGGCTCCGGTGGATTTTGCTTTGGAATTGGCAGGTAAATTCAAGCCGATGTCAGGAGTAATGGCAGAGGCCTCACGGGCTACTGAACTACTCAGTAAGCTACAGCCGTTATATGACGAGCGAGAAGAGGCTTTGGATCTTATGTTAGAGCAGAGAAGCCTGGCTGCGGAGAGTGGAAGAAGGTTACTTCAATGGATTATGAATCCGCCTGCAGAGTCCATTTCTGCCAGTTCACTCGGAAGTATGCAATCGGCGGCGGATATTCCCGCACAGTATAGTGACTATCTTGGGAAATATTACGATGATCTTTATCGTGATAGTAAAAAGCCTGCAAAGTACACTTATCAATTGTCTCTCTACCGGAGTCGAACTACTGAAATGTTATCGCGGCTTCCTGCCTTATTAACAGCTTTTCGTGAAGACCATGAAAGATCAATGGAGGGAGCGAATAAAGCGTTAAAGAAGGCAGAGCAATTGAATGACGAGATGAGAAATATATTGGAACAGTCACGAATGGAGGGGGTGGATCTATCAAATGATCCTGCTAATGACTGGGATATTCCGGCGAGCTCAGGAGAGATAAGCTCAGACCCGCTTAAAAAGCTGCGTGAGCAGGAAGATGCACTGATTCTCTCCTCAACTGATCTAAGTCAGATGGAGAATAGTATATCTATGCAGCAAAGTTCTTACGAGGCCATTGAACCTATCGTAACAGGAATGTCGGGTGTGCTGTATGAAGCTTTGAGTGAATATGGTGACTCCTATCAAATGATCTCTTCTGTTCTTGAAGCTTCACGCGTAGTGAATAACTATCTACAGAATTACGGTAAGAAGGGAAGTATTATCGTTAGTGATTTGGCTTTAATCGAACAGCACCGTAGCTCGGATAAAGAGCGTAAGCAATTGGAGAGAGAAGCAAAATCGAAGCTGGGTGAAGCGAAAGCATTGCTTGATAAGATTCGAATGATGGGTAACGGAGTGACAGATTCTCTGAAAAGCTATGATACACTTCGTCAATATTACGAGGAGAATATTGCTTTTAATAAGGAATTAGTATCAGATCCACTTGTTAAATCTGAAGTAAGCACTAACCCGTATACTGCTGGGAGTTCGGCGATGGAGGATATGGACGGAATCTATGCAGCGATGGGTGGCATTATGGGAGGGGCTAGAGATAGACTTTTTCAAACCGAGTATTCTGCTCTCTATTTTCAACATTTTGATGTTTCCAAGTTAGCTACTCTAGCACAAGGTTCTGAGGGCACAGCCGAACTTACAGACCAGCTTAATCCTCAAGCGCAAGAGCTGGAATACATTCTTTATGGATTTCATAATCCCGCTGGAAATGTAGCCGCAGCGTATGCTGAAATATTTGCCATGCGGCTGTCTATTCGAACGATGGAAGGTTTTATTGAGAAGGCAAGTTTAGGAAACCCATTGGCTGTTCTGGCCGCAGCACTGTTGTATGGGATCCAGCAAGCTATTCAGGATATGTTGTTACTCTGTGAGAAAGATTCCATACCACTGTCTAAATATTTACCGGCCCAGCTGACTTATCGTGATCATTTGCGTCTGTTCATGATGCTGCATGGAGGCGGGAATGTTCAATTATCTCGGATGCTGGCTCTCATTCGACTGAACACAGGAATAAATCCAGATGAAAGAAGTACGTATGTCTCATCGAATATTAAGCTTGGAATGCGACTATGGTTTCTACCGGGTGTTGTGAAGCTATTGGATTATAGCGCTGGGTATTCTGGAGAAGTGCAAGGCAGTACATATATGAGAGCAGTGCAGGCTGATTTTTCATACTAGCAGGAGGTTGGTAAGGATATGGGGGACGGGTACCGGATTAGGAGGAAGACGCAGGAAGAAGGCAGCATGGTAGTAGAAGCGGCGATGGTACTTCCGATCTTCCTACTGTTTGTTTTGTTCCTAATTTCTATCGTACAGATGACCTTGTATTCAACAGCCTTACAAAGCACAGCATCTGATACTGTGAAATCTATTTCAACGCATATGTACCCGGCAGCTTTGGCTGTGCAGAAATGGGGAGCAACAAGCGAAGCTGGCGCTAATCCAGTGAAGGATGGCACCGACCTATCCGCTG
This sequence comes from Paenibacillus sp. FSL F4-0236, assembly GCF_038000135.1. Lineage (NCBI taxonomy): Bacteria > Bacillati > Bacillota > Bacilli > Caryophanales > Paenibacillaceae > Paenibacillus > Paenibacillus sp. FSL F4-0236. The sequence continues at coordinate 4,790,514 of NZ_JBBOBK010000001.1, read as the reverse complement.
GCAATCAAGCCGAATCGAATTGGACGATTCCTCGCTTGTCACTTACAGATTGGGGCAGTAGTTATGCAATGTCATTACCTAAGCCGCTGAATGAGTGGGTCATGTCAGCTTTAGAGAAGGGCGAGGGACCTCTGCAGAAGCTACAGGCTGAGACCTCAGAAAGTGTACTGGATCTAGCGATAAAACCCCTATTAAAGCCGTATCTGTCATCAGACTTACTGGATTATGACCGAATTCATGTATCCAACATTATCGTGCCTGAGTTAAAGAATGGTACCCGACCTTACTTTGGATTGGTGGTTAGCTATGAGCTGCCGATGAAGGTTCCCTTTCTAAACCAACGCATTGTACTTGAGGCAAGTGCTGTTGAACGTCTTTGGATCGGGGATACAGGAGAGGGTACAAATAAGGGCAATGACGGCACTGGTCAACCAGAGGATTTTATTAAGATTTTGGAGAAACCGAATCCAGCTGTAGCCAATAAGCAAGGCAAAGTTCGTGCTAAAATTCCGCCGAATGCTTCCGCTAGCTTATCCGTTTTTTATAAAAGCGGGGGAAGCACTGCTAAATATTTAGGCTGGAAACAAGCGGATGCGGACGGATATATCGAGTGGGAGTGGAAAATTGGTGTGAATACCACACCGGGCTCGTGGCCATTTGTAATTCAGCTCGATGACGGTAGATCTATTGAGGTGATGTTCACAGTAGTGAAATGAGTGAAGGGGAAAGGAGTGTAATCCATGGCGGAGTGGGCCTTCTGGGGATGTCTGCCGTTTCTGGCAGCTGCATTTATTACGGATATAAAGTCGATGAGAATACCAAACTGGATCACTGTCTCAGGCTTGCTTGCTGGTCTGCTTGCTCAAGCGCTGATGAACGGCTGGGATGGACTGCTTAAGGCTGGTGTGGGTGGCGCTGCAGGATTTGCAGTGCTTCTAATTATGCATTTGATAGGGGCGGTTGGTGCAGGGGATGTTAAGCTTTTTGCCGGGATTGGGGCGTGGACAGGAATGCTATTTACATTGCAGGTCGTGATGTACTCCGTACTGTTTGGGGCCTTGATAGGCTGGCTAATTGTCTTAAAGAGACGGGAGACAGGCAGGCGTACGCGTAAGATCTTTAACACAATTTCCGGATTTATATTATTGAAGAGTTCATTCCTATTAAGAAATAAAGATAATGAACTGTTGAGATTTCCCTTTATGCTGGCTGTAGTCCCTGGTACCATTTGCGCTTATCTTTATTTTTAAAATAGGAGGTGGTGATGCTTGTTGTACGGATTATCCCGTGACTTTATGCAGCAGGACGGTATATATATGATGCTTGGCGAACCAGAAGGAATGCCGGTAGGTAAGCTTAATATGGTTCAAGCTCGTATGCTGATGAACACTGACATTCCTCATCATTTAAGGTTGTTACTTAGGGAAATTGATTTAAAGGTTACGATGGAATATGCTGTTCTGCGTAAAAAAATGCTCAGTCATTTGCTCAAAAGTGAGAAGTTGAGCATGACCTCATTTTTTGGATTACTTCTACAAATTGCGCAAGGGATGGAAGATGGCAGGTTATATATGCTTCGGGCGGATCAGTATGCTTTGCATGAAGATTATATTTTTATTGAAGGATCATTGCAGAGTGGTAAGGTATATCTCACCTATATCCCTGTTCAGGGGAATGAGCCTGTTTCTAGGCTGGGAGAGTCTCTCAAATCGCTGATCATGGTGATGATGGCTTCTATCACAGAGCTTACTGGGAGTGGTGTTCAAAGAGTACTGCAATACTGTGGGGAAGAAGAATTTACACCAGCGGGCTTAAAGGGTCTTCTCTCAGAGCTGTTGACAGAGGGCGACTCTAGTAAAGGACAATTCAGTAATAACGCAGAAATGGCATACACATCACCTAAGTTGACAGAAGTACGTCCGGCAGAGCCTGAAAGACGAATGCAAGAGAGAGTAAGGGAACTGTTTGTGAATGAGGTACCTGCTCCCCAGAAAAAAATGAGTGAGCGGAACGAGGATAAGGGTCTGCGTACGCAGCAGAATTCAGCTCCGTGGTTAAATAGCTATTCCAGTCCGAATCTTAGGGTGAAAGAAGAGGAAAGGTCTCTTCGGTCTACAGACGATAATAAGTTGACGAATTCACAACCCTCAAGCTCAAGAACCTATATTATTCTAGGTTGCTTATTGGGTGATGCATTATTATGGAAATTCCTATATTTGAATAACCCAAAACCGTTATGGCTAGCCGTTTGTGGGATCGCAACGATTGCCTTGGCTACTTTTAGCTGGATGGTATGGAGCGAAAGAATTAGGTTTGGAAGTGACGAAGAAAAGGAACATACGAGTGAGGATTCTGAAGATACAAACCGGAGTCCGAATCGAAGAGAACTGGAGTGGGATTTCGGTAGGAATCCTGTGACCCCTGTGCGTCCAGCAGCATCGATTCCAAAGGGAGATCAGCATCCATCCGACCCTTTATCTAACATTCCGTCTGTGCGATCTGAATCAAGGAAAGAGGAGGATAGTTCTGTAATACCACCAGGTCCAATAGCCCCAACCGCTTTATTATCACGGGAGGAAACACCTGAGCAAGGCAAACGAAATGAGAAGCTAGCTCGAAATGTTCCTTATCTCAAAAGAAGCGATGAGGAAGAGGTAGAGTCGGAAACTATAGCGTTAAACCGAACTAGTTTTATCATTGGCCGATCGGCAGAAGTAGCTCAGTATGTAGAAAGATCAGAAGGAGCTTCAAGAGTACATGCGGAGATATCTAGGAGCCCAAGCGGATACGTACTTAAGGATCTCGACTCCAGAAATGGAACGCTTTTTCAAGGCGAAGCCATGATCCCTTACAAAGAGTACCCGCTGTCAGAGGGGACCGTATTCAAGATTGTAAAAGGAAGTTACACATTCCACATGGGATGAAGAGTGCAAGTAAAGAGTGTTGATTCTGCTATTTTTGGCTTTTCAAATCTTCTAAAGCGATTTGAAGTGTAGGGAAGGTAAAGTTAAAGCCCTGCTCTAATGCCGCCGATGGAAGGACGCGTTGTCCTTTGAGCAAGATCTCAGACAATTCACCTACTGCTGTTTTTAACAGGATGGCGGGTAGTGGGAACCAATGCGGCCGTTTGTATACTTTGCTGATCGTTCTACCGAACTCTTCGTTCGTGACCGGATGTGGTGCAGTCGCATTAACAGGACCGGCGATGGTGGGATTCTGAATACAAAAATCGATTAGACGGACGATATCCGTCAGGTGAATCCAGGATACCCACTGGTTTCCCGCGCCGATGTTACCACCAAAACCCAGTAAATAGGGAAGCTTCATCTTGGGGAATGCTCCGTTTCGGTTACCGAGCACAACCCCAGTACGCAACTTGATCACACGGATATTCATGTATGCTTCATCAGTAGCTTCTTCCCATGTCATAACCACGTCAGAAGGGAAGTCCATGACATGGGCTGGCGATGATTCATTAAAAGTATCTTGCAAAGAGGTTCCGTAAATAGCCACAGCTGACGCCTGAATGACTACAGAAGGTTTGTGTTTCAAACGGTCGAGTAGCTTAGCAGCAGCGGAAACGGTTGCAAGACGGGATTGCATGATTGCCTTTTTACCACTTGGACTCCAACGTTGGCTAAGAGAAGCGCCAGCAAGATTGACCAAGGCATCCGCATTTTCTATGGGTGCTTGATCTTTGTTAAGGCTGTCCCATGTGTGGTAACTCAGCTTAGGATGATAAGGTGCAGTCTTAGGTAGATTGCGACCGACGATTGCAACTTCATTGCCTGCTAGTAGCCAGTATTTTGCTAGTTCGCTGCCAATAAAACCGGTGCCGCCACATATCACATATTTCATAAGGTGGGCCTCCGTTCTGAACGCAACATCAGATTATCAATCACTTGAACAAATGCTGGTAAGCAGAGTAGTCGATTTTATTCTTTTCAAGAAAATTGACGAGGAAACGATTGTCACGCCGTGGTGTGGCGACTATGTAACCTTTAATGCAGTGATCACGAGTAACCTCTTTTGCATTACTTTCCACAGCGATCTTACCGATCTCGGCAGCAATGGAATGTTTGGCGATATCGCGAAAAGGGCTGGGCACAGGCTGAACAAGCTGGTCTAAGAAAGCTTTTGATTCATCACTCCAGAGTGAACGGCTGCGTTCTACCCAGTAATTTTGCCAGTCCAGCTTTGATTTTCCATCAGCTTTCGGCAACACCTTTAGGAATTTCCGGAACATAAAAAAACCGCCGATACACATGGAACCCAGCAGCATAAATGTCCAGAAAGCGATAGAGTTCATGAACCAATTGCTCGGTGTTGCGGATAATAAACCAAGTCCTGATTGGATAGACATGCATACACCACCTTTTGGCAATGAGTATTCTCACATAATTTAATCTCATATTAAAGTATAGCTTATTTCCAAAGTTTTGCGAAGCAGAACCCAGCATATTGACCTTGTCTAGATTTATTTTTCTGATCACGGTAGAATAGGGGGTAATTCGTGAAGGAAAGAGGGAAGAAGTATGCTGAAAATAGGTTCACACGTGTCTTGCTCGGACAAGGGTCTTTTGACCGCAGCAAATGAAGCAAATGAGTATGGTTCCAGCTCATTTATGATATATACAGGAGCGCCACAGAACACGCGCCGCAAGCCGATTGATGCCATGTATCCGGTTGAAGGAAAGCAAGCAATGAAAGAAAACGGTGTGGAGGAAATTGTCGTCCATGCACCTTACATTATTAATCTCGCTTCCTATAAAGAGAATACGTATCAATTGGCTGTTGATTTCTTACAAGAGGAAATCCGCCGTACGCATGCGCTTGAGGTCAAGCATATCGTATTACATCCGGGTGCATTCACTGATAAGGATGCAGAATACGGTATTCAGCGGATTGCAGATGGACTTAATGAGGTTCTTGGGGGAACCAATGAAACGGAAGTTCATATCGCCCTAGAAACTATGGCTGGTAAGGGAACAGAGATCGGGCGCAGCTTCGAGGAGATTGCTTCTATTATTGATAAGGTTGAACATAACGAGCGTTTGTCCGTATGTCTTGATACTTGTCACATTCATGATGCTGGCTATGATATCGTTAATGATTTGGATGGCGTTCTAAACAAGTTTGATGAGATTATCGGCTTGAATCGTCTTGGGGTTATCCATATCAATGACAGCAAAAATCCATGTGGAGCAGGTAAAGACCGTCACACTCCAATTGGTTCGGGTTGGATCGGTTTTGATACGATTAACAAAATCGTCCATCATGAGAAATTGACAGGTCTGCCATTCATTCTTGAGACGCCATGGGTTGGTAAAGATGCGAAGAAACAGCGTCCGATGTATGAGGTAGAGATTGCTTTGCTCCGTGGTAACGTAGCGGAACGATTTGGACCGGAGTTTATAGAGGATGTTGAAAAACTGCGTGATTTTTTTGCTAATAAGGAGATCGATTCCCGTCAATTTGTGCTTAATGTCTGGGAGATGCTGAAGAACGATGCCAAGGCTAAAAAAGCTGATCCACGTGAACCGCTGGAGCGTCTATATGATGAAGTCATCGCTGCCGAGCTGTTCCCGCAATTGAGCGAGGAAGCCATTAATCATCGCTTGATTGCATGGTTAGCAGGCAAGTAAGTGCTCGTTCACGCATAAGTTAGACTTCAGATTGCACATGTAGATGAGAGGATGGGATGAGGATCATGGAATTACACGTAAAAAGAAACAATTCGTCAGGTGTTGAGTCTTATTCCAACCGGGCGCGTATGCTCATTTCTTGTCCTGACGGACCGGGAATCGTGGCGGCTGTATCACACTTTCTGTATCAGCATGGCGCGAATATTGTGCAATCGGATCAGTACACAATGGATCCAGATGGCGGAATGTTCTTCATGAGAGTTGAGTTTGACCTTCCCGAATTAGGAGATCGTCTGGAAGAGATACGTTCTTTGTTCGGCGGGGTGGCTGAACGTTTCAAGATGAACTGGAAAATTTTCAATGTTCGTCATAAGAAAAGATTAGCCATATTTGTCTCTAAAGAAGACCATTGTCTTGTGGAGCTGCTCTGGCAGTGGCAAGCTGGTGATCTAGAAGCCGACATCGCTCTCGTCGTGAGCAACCATTTGGATATGAAATCGTATGTCGAGTCCTTCGGCATTCCCTTTCACCATATTCCAGTTACAGCTGATACTAAGGCTGAGGCGGAAAAACGTCAGCTTGAGGTCATCGGAGACGACATTGATGTTATAATTCTGGCTCGGTATATGCAGATTATCTCGACGTCGTTTATTGAGCACTATCGCCACCAAATTATTAATATTCATCACTCCTTCCTGCCGGCCTTTATTGGTGGTAATCCTTACGCTCAAGCGTACCAACGCGGGGTAAAGATTATTGGAGCAACTGCTCACTATGTTACAGAAGAGCTTGATGGTGGCCCGATTATTGAACAGGATGTACAGCGGGTTAGTCACGGTGATGATGTCATCGAGCTGAAGCGGATTGGACGCACCATTGAACGGGTTGTTCTGGCTCGTGCGGTGAAGTGGCATATCGAAGACCGGATCCTCGTCCATCAAAATAAGACCGTAGTGTTTAAATAAAAGGTTATTTTCCGGTGAGAGCCTATGGTATGAACCTGAGCGCTTTTACCGGAACTCTATAATCTAATAGCTCTCTAAATCTCTACAGGTAAAAAAGCATTTTACCAGCAGCTTGGCTATTTACGCCAAGTTGCTTTTTGTCGTTTTTCAAAACTGTGTTTTTGAGGAGGTGGAAGGCTTGGCTCTACAGCGTGGGCAACTGTTGAAACGCAATTATTTCTTCGCAAGTCTCATTTTGATTACTGGAGTCGGTGGATTGCTAGGCTATGATCTCTACTTCAAGCCCTACGTACTATCCCGAACTGTGGTCAAAATCAAGGTGGAAGGCGGGGAGCTTCTTCCAAAAAACTATGAGCTGAAAGCAAGTGATTTATATCTGGATTCTGTTCAGACCAAGGATATACCTTCAGGTGTAATTACAGAAATCGCACAAGTGGAGCATAAAATTACGAATGTAAATCTGACCAACGGAAGTATTTTGACGGCATCCTTAGTGGATGTTAGTGATTTAGAACCTCTCAAAGATGAAGGGATTTTTCCTATACCAAAGGAAGCGATCTATGCCATCAATGGTTCACTGCGCAGCCGGGATAAGGTAGATATTTATCTTGTTGATGGAGACCGAGAGAGGCGGAGTGAATCGCTTAGCCCAAACAAGAAGGAAGAGGAGGAACTGATCGTGCAGAGCTCAATTAGTGAACCTGCAAAGGAGGTGTTTATATCTGGAGTCACCGTGAATTATGTGCGAACAGAAGACAATAATGATGTGCTGGATTCAGAAAAGGGAAACAACAATAATCGGTTCACTTCGACTGGCAAGGTGGCGACACCAGAATTGAAGCTGAAGAAAAGTGATGGCGAGCGGCTCGGACAATTTTTGGAGCAGGGAAAAAAGCTGTGGATCGTACGGGTCGAGTAGGAGGGAAGAGTCTTGAAAATATTTAGTCTAGGCATAGATCAGTTAACCATTAATGATATCAAAAATGCAGGATTTATTGTAATTACACAAAGCGTACTTCCTGATCCATCTCATGCAGAGAGCCATATGCTAATGGTTACCAGTGACCAGATTCAAGCTCAGTCACTTAGCGAACTGCGCCGGAATTATCCGAGCTCAATGATCCTATATGTATATTTGCAAAAGGGAATCAGTGGTTACCAAGCTGTACATATGCTGTGTGAAAGCTTAGGAATCTATTTTATCCCTCCTCGTTCTACCTCGTCAGTGGTGATAGAGAAGATTCGCTTTATTCTAGACGAGGACGGGGAGGAACGAAGTAATCTGGTTGGTTTTTTTGGATCTGGTCCTGGGATCGGCTGCACTAGTGTAGCCAAGCTGTTCGCAAGACGAATTGCCGCGGCAGGCCTTCGTGTTATTGTCCTTGGACTTGATTTATATGATCCCGGATATGACCGCAAAGCGACCATTAGTCTGGATAGGCTTCGATCAAGGCTCACAGGGAAGATGATTCATGATGAGGATCTTGAGCAATTGATTAAGCAAGACGGTTACTCATATCTCCCAGGTAATTACGATTACTTGAGTGCACAAGATTATCAGGAGGATGAGATTGAATATTTTTTGGCTAGGGCTGGGGCAAATGCAGATGTGGTTATTGCTGACTTTGGCTCTATTCCGGAAAGTGCTGCATGGTATGTCGGAATGCACAAATCGGCACTTCGTATGATCGTCACTCATCCAAAGCATGAATACAGACTCGAACCTCTACTAGAGCTTGCTGGGCATATGGATCTACGTCCACATGATTTTCAACTGATTATTAACCGCAGTAATGTGGAAGAAATATCTTCTCCTAAAAATCTAGCGCTTCGCTTCGGGACTGAAATCTTGCTGGAGCTGCCGTATTACCAACCTTTGCAGGAAAGCTTACCTTTAGGTAAAAAAGAGCTGCAGCATGTGGATGATAAGGTGCATTCTTTGCTCGTGTCCATGAGCCTGGCGCCAGAAGCTAAAAAGAAAGGTATATTCCTATGAATGGAAATCAACCGAGCCGTCCGTTGTTCTCTCTAAAACAAAGTATCCTACGCATGAGCAAACCGGGCAAGGAAGACTTTTATGCATTTTTGCAAAAAATGAAAAACGATATGAACGAAGGGCTGGAACGTGAGGATGATGCTTACTTCGAGTTAAATGCGAAGGCGCTAATTGGAGATCCGCAGGCGGTTAGCTTTTTTATGAATGAGATAGAGAAATACTTGAGGAAGACACCCTTTACGGGCAAGGTTCCAGAAGCATACAGAACGGCTGCAGAAGCGCTCTATCATGAGTGGAAGGGTTTTGGTCCGGCGTATCGTTGGTTTACTGATCGTGCATACAGTGAATCAACCGGGCTACAGATGATCGGAAAGCAGATCTTTTATAACCAGAAAGGTGAGTTTGTAGCTTATCCATATGAGATGCCTTCACTAGATCGGGTTGAACAGTTAAAGCGCTCCTTATTAAAAAGTGATCCCAACAAAAAGCTGAACAAGGACAACCCTTCAGTGGAGTTTAAAATGGATGACCCGCTCTGGCCTGGTCGATTTATTAGGCTTGCCATTTGGGTATCCCCGAGAGTATGGGATGGCTTCACCACAATATCGTTACGGCGGCAGGTTGTAGAGTTTCTGAGTCTAGAAGATCAGGCGGGTACAGAATGTATTCCTGCGGAAGCGGTTGAAATGATTCGGGCGTTATCGTCTACCTTTCGCAATACCATTATTGCGGGCGCTGTAGGCTCGGGAAAAACAACCTTTGCAAATACGATCGTCGGTGAGCAACTGCTCGGATCTTCATCCTGTATGGGTGTAGTAATGATAGAAAAGCATCCGGAGTCGATTTTACCTTACCAGATTAAAGGGCACCGAATTATTCCAATCCAGGCTGCGAACGAGGAATTGATGGAGGTAGGGGTAGAATCGCTGCGGCATGACCCAAACATTTTGTATATGACGGAAATGCGTTATAACGAATGGGAATTTTATCTGTGGAGTGGGGAAAAAGGGTATGACGGCATCACCGGAACCTTCCACACCGTTGATTCGGAGGATATTCCTTATCAAGGCGCTTTTGCCGTGTCGACAAGGATTGGCGGGAGCCTAAAGGGGCATTTGATCTCTGCACTGAAATCATGCGAGTTGGTCTTTATTTTGGAAAGTGTTCCGAACGGGAAGAAGCGGTTAACGCGAATATCGGAAGTCTTTTATGACGAGGAAAAGAACTCTGTATTTGCGAATGATCTGATGCGCTGGGAACCCCAGAAGATGTGTTGGTCCTATAATGACAAACTGACAAAGAACCTGATTCTGAAGATGACTAGGAAAAATGAGCAGGCAACACAGTTGCTCCAGAAAGAGCTGGGACAGCTTGCAGCAGCAAAACCAATGGATCAGCCTATCAAAGAAAGCTTGAAATCTAAGATCATTCTTAACGAGTGAGGAGGTGAAACCGTGGATTTATTATTGTATATTCTTCGTTTTGTCCTTCATTTGTTAATTGTATGGGGAATTTGGCTGCTCATTAAACCGCTAATCGAACGGCATTTACGACAGGTAGGTCAGAAAGTCGATTTTCGTATCAAACATAAAATGAGTATTTTTGGCAAAAGAGTTAGCTCGGTAAAAAAAAGGCTGTGGCTCTACCGTCATCTGGATAATCTTTTATATTTCGTACACCGAAAATATGAGCCGGGAATTAGCGTTATGCGTTTTATGACGCGTACAGCAATAGTGTTTATCGCGGTTTTTCTATCAGGACTACTGACGCTAAGCGAGCTTCCTGGGCAATTGAGCTTTAACAATCCTTTTCTGGAGGGGATAACTTTTAATGAAGGGCGTTCTATTCAAGGGGCTTGGAGATTTCCACTTTTTATGGCTGTGATTTCTGCTACGATTCCTTATTTTCGTATGAGATACATTTACGCGCAGAGGAAGGTGCATGGAAGCTATGATTTACTCGATGTAGTCAAAATCTCCACCAAATTCACTCACTTGTCGGTAGATTCCGTTCTCGATCGGACAGCGGATTTTCTTACGGATAAGAATGTGCTGAAGGGTCCTTTGAAACTGCTAGGGGCTGCATTTTCCAATTACAGTAATGAGAAGGAGCTTGTTGAGGAAGCAGGGAGATTTTCCAATGCGATTGGCACTACTTTCGCCCTAGAATTTATATCGGATTTGCTCTATGCCGAGAAGGAAGGAACCCGTTATTTAAAAAGCTCACTGATGCTGTTAAACCGTTCTATGGAGCAACAGAGAGAAACCATTTTGACTGTAAAAGCGGGAAGTAGAGATGCGATTAGCCTTGGCTTATACGGGAATCTTTTGGTGCTGGTATCAACGGTTGGCACCTTTATGTACATGCTGAAGCCTGATATCTATTTCCAATTGCAGTTTGAGACTACAGTAGGACTTTCTTTTTTGATGGTGATCGTCTCCGGTCTTTTTATTTCTTTTGTGATCAGCACTATTCTCGCCAGACCTAAACTGGACTACCACTAAGGTGATGAGCTATGGACAGATTGTTACTATTAGTTACTGTAATCGGGATTGTTTATGTCGCATTACTTGTCTTTGTAAGCAGTAGTAGTAAACAGGAAAGATATCTTGTCCGATTAGGACTACGGTGGAATGAGCTTGGGGATCGGGTGCAGGGGGATAGACTTCAGCAATTATTAAATGATTCTGGTTTATCGATTTCGGCCCGTAAAATTACGCTTTTCCGTTACTCTGCAGCGCTGATTTATTTAATAACTCAAGTCGTCAGTGATTTCATTCGTTCTAATTCTTTTTCTATTTATGACCCTCTAATTGCTCTACTTATTCTCGTAATCAGCAGTCCGATGCGCTATCTTCCGTTTGGCTGGGTGCTTGCATGGCTTCATCAAAAAACGGTTATTAAAAAAGACGGTGAGCTGATCTCTTTCATCCGTCTATATGAGAATAATCGGCTACGCAAGCGCGGATATGCGCAATTTGGCACTTTTTGCGGGAGTACGGCTGGACATTTTCAATATATACGTCAGGATCTGTACGAGTTGTCAGAACGAGCAGTAGATGTGGGTGTGGAGGGGGCGATTGAATGGTTTTGTGCAAAGTTTCCGGATAATCATAGTTTTATTAATGACATTCGGTCCATTTTGCTGGCTACTGAGGGTATGGATGACGACACAGAAGCGGCGAATTATTTGCGTGAGCAAGGTAAGATTATCTCCAAAATCTCCAGCGATCAGTATTTGAAAAAGTGGTCTTTTATCGGTGATCTATCTACGATCATTAATGTTATCCCATCGATTGCTACTTTTTTGATGATCGTCGCGATGGCGATGCAGTACATTTTACTGATCAAAGGGAATTTTAATGGGGTCGGCATGTTCCAGTGAAAAATTGTATATTCAATATTATTTAAAAAATATAAAATAAAAGGGAGATTTTAACAATGAAAAAGGACGCTATTTCTACAGGTTTGTTTATTGCTATCGGATTTTTATGTGTGGCCATCGTAATTGCCGTTTTGATTCCTGTAGTTCGAGATGTAATTGATGCTACGGATGATAACAAACCGACGATTCCGGGTGTGACATTTATTCAACCGCTGGATTCCAGCCAAACTGCAACTGCTCGGGTCTTAACCCATACTTCGGTTTAATTCGATTATGAAAAAAGACTCTATCTCCATAGCAATGTTTCTGGCTATTGGCTTTGTGATCGCAGGGATGTTTATCACAGTAGCTACGCATATCATTGGCAGCAGTCAAGACGATATCATCACACATACTAAGCAAGTAGAGCAATATTAGAAGGAGTCGTTTCTATTGAAGGAGACCGTCCTCCGGGCATTATTCATGTGGCTTGTCCTGTTTATTATCCTGCAGCCCATATTCACCTATATTGATTATCTGCTAGATTTACAGGTCAAAGCTAATACGTCCTACATCACACAAAAAGCTGCAACGGAGGGGATGGTCACAGCGTCTATGCGGAACGAAGTGATTTCAAATCTGAAGGCGATTGGGTTCTCAGAGGGTTCTATAGAAATTACGAGCAGTACAGATACCATTCAAGAACGCAAGCAACGAATTGATGTGTATGTAACAGCACCACGGATAAATTTGTTTCCTTATAACTTTTCCACGGTTTCTCAGCCGACCCGATATTATGGACATGGGTCAATTATGAGTGAATATCTCGATTGATTAAGGGATGAGCCTAATTTATGGATTACATTATTAAGCTGGCATTTGTCCTACTGATCTTTATCTACTCCTGGTTCTTTCAGATCCAGAATCAGGAGTGGGACATGCTGCGCAGCATACTAAAAGATGCAAACAATATCGCTGTTCATGATGCCGCGCAGGAATTAGATGAAACTGAACTCACACGAGGTCGTCTAATTATCGATCCCGCGCTTGCTTACGATACTTTTCAACATGCCTTGCAGGCGAATCTTGGGCTTGATAACGGCCTTTCTCCCCAAGTAGGCAGCCGTTTTAAGAATCAAGTAAAGATTGTGAAGTTTGATATTGTTGATGATTCCGATGGAGTAACTTTTCCGCTTTTATACGAGGATAGTGAATATGGCATTACCAAATACATAGAGGGTCCCTCGGTTATTGCCGTCATTGAGACGGAACATCCGTTGCTGATCTCCAGAGCCAAAACACAAGAGCCAATCAGAGTACCAGCAGTTCAGGAGTATAAGTTCAATAAGTAGGAAATCCAATTGAGACTAGGGAGAGATTTGGGATGAAGAAGAGAGTTGTAGAGGCGACTTTGGTAGCGGCAATGTTATTTAGTGTGGTTTTGGGGCAGGGACTGGTTGCAAAAGCGGAAACGATTACATCAGTAGTTACGGCTAAGCCAACAGCGACCGTGAAACCTACCGCAACGCCAACGCCTATTATGAGGGATAATCTGTTTAAATTTGGTCTGAAAAAAGAAGTGGATCTTCCGGTAACAATCAGCGCGGGAGGATTAACGTACACGTTGGAGAAGCTGATGTTTTACGATGTAAAGTCTAAAGAAGCACAATCTCTAATGAAGCTGTATGATTACTCTGATAATATTTATAAATCACCTACTAAATATATGGTATGGACTAAGCTCACCGTTGAAAATAAGGGGAGTAAAGTCATTCAATTAAGTGCTAAAGATTCGAGTGCAAAATGGGTTTTGAAAGTGGATGGTTTTAATCTTATTGCACCTGCACCTGGTAATAAAATGTTAGAGTTGAACAATAAGGAAGCATTGTATAATTGGGTGTTGAAACCGGGTGAAAAGCTATCTAGCTATCAGATGTATGGGTACATTAAAGACCCTTCAGTTATTTCTATATACGTTAATCTTGGAGGCGATTTTGAAGAAAAATACATTGTTAAACGTCCAGGGGAGTAATTTATATGAAGAAAATTTGGACTTTTCTACTTACTATTATACTAGTTTTTGTATATATCCCACAGAACATAAAGGCAGCTAATTCGCAAAGCAAAACAGTGTCAATACCTTCAGAAATTCTTAATGGGTCTGCAACTGCTCAAAAATCTTACTACTTAGATCTTCCAAGTGGAGTATCCAATTCGGCAATTAATGTCTCTTCTCTTAAATATAATGGCACTAATCAAAAAGTTGCTCTTACAATGGAGAACGGGAAAATAAAGGTTACTTTAAAGGGCGTTGAAGCAAAACAACGAATAGATAATGTACTCGGGTATAATGCTTCGTTTGGAACCCTTTTTTTTACGAATCCTGGTAATTCCATTTGGCGATATTCAGACGGTGTAAGATGGCAGATAAATGAATGGGACCCATACATTAATGCTCAGAAACATAACGATAGGAATGGACAAGGAAATGGTACACCTAGAAATGATCCCCCTGATATGACGGTAGTAACTCAATCAGCAGTATCACGTTCGGGAATTAAATGGTACAACCAAAACGTGAATGCGGTAATTGATTCATCTCAGATCATAGAGTCAACCGTCCAATTAGTTGTACCTAAAGATAGGCTTCCTTCAACCTATGTTAATCATAATGTTATAAATGGTAATCAATTTATTATTTATTATAAAACTAACGCAGCTTTAAAAAATTATGATCCTGAACAATTAAGTTCAAATTTTGATCCAAGTGGTCATGCGCTGGGGAGACGTTATAAAACAGACTTAAGCTACTACTTTACAGGTTCGGCTAATGTAACTACGTACAAATATAGTGGAAATGTCTCCTTTGATTACACTCTCCCTACAGAACCAACACTTACCGGTACGGTAACTCTAAATAAACCTAATCCAAATCCTACGAAATTGGGAGATAAAGATGAACCCGTTCAAATTTTGTTAATGGGGCAGCTGCAAGGATACAATGATGCTTCAAATATTGATGAGTGGGTGTTCTATGCTAAAGAGAAAGACAGGAACAATACACTCAAAACGAAAAAGGAATCTGCAAAGACATTTAACGTAAGCACTTTGTTTGACTTTGAGATCAAAAAGTCGAGTGTAACGGGCGAATATTTTACTCAGGAATATGCTTTAACCGTTCTCGTCCGCTTTAAAAAGCCAATCGTCACAAAGAGTGGAACCATTACCTCTCTGGAACAGCCTCTACAGATTTCAGCAGGTGTTTATAAAAACAATCCTCAAGTTACTTTTCCTCCAAATCCAACTATTCCAACAGAACCTGAAGGAAAGCCACCTATTGCAAGAATATCAACAGCTAGATACATAAAAGCAGGGTCTGATATGCTCGTTAGTGGAAATGCTTCCTATGATCCGGATGGATATATTACTGATTATGCTTGGAGCACATCTGGAGCGCAGGGAGAAATCGGAAATGTCCCAAGGGGGTATGTATGGTATACCATAGAGCAAGTTGGAGAGACATTTCCTATAGCTCTCACAGTCGTTGACAATGATGGACAAATAGGTAGTACAAGTACAGAAGTTACCGTCATTGAGCCGAAGCCAGCAGCAATTTTAAATATAGAAGGAATACTTAAACAAAATCGTAAAACGACATTGTTCAATAGAAGCCAGAGTCCAACACGCTTTCCGTTAATACCATCGAAAACACGAGTTACCATCACTGCTGTATCTGGCGGTACGAATGCAGATATTAAATATAGTGGTACTTTATCTGAACTTGAAAGCAAAGACATCTTATTTAAAAAACCTGGAAAATATAAGGCTACGATTTATGTGGAAAATACGCTTGGGTATTCTGATAGTGATGAGATTACTTTTGATATTGTGCCAGATGAAGCGCCGTACAACTATTTTACTCTGCCTGGAGTGGTATATCGAAGTCCTGATTACGGTAATAAAGCGGTGGTTTCATTGGATGATATCTCCTATTCGCCTGATAAAGATGTAGTGGGTCGGAGACTCTGGGAGTATCGCTATGATTCAAATAATGACGGGAGTTTTAGCGGAGAAGCATGGGTGATCTTCAGTAATGAGAACAAGGATCGCTTAAATTTAGAACTGAGCGAGGTAGGGAAATATGAAGTCCGACTTACTGTGTTTGAAGAGTTTGGTCAACCAACCATTGATGAGTTTGTGACAGAATCTGATCGGAAATCTACAAATTCAGATGGACAAAAGTTAAGCTCACGGATTGTAGAAGTGAAAAACCGAGCGCCAGAAGTTGATTGGTCCTGGTAGGAGAGGTGCTTAAATGAAAAAGACAAAAAAAATACTTTCACTAGTAATTATAATCACTATCCTATTCGGGGCTTTTCCTAGTCAGGGAGTGTATCTTCAGACAGCAGAGGCTGCGACTGGTGATCCTAATTTCATCACGTATAAAGATATAAATATACCCGCTGATGGTGATTTTTATGACGCTGGTTGGAACTATGGTACTATGCGTGGGACAATAAATAACCAAAAGCTAACGAATATTAAATATAATCGTACCACTAAGCAACTAACATTTGATATTAGTTCAGATGCAACATTGACTGTAGGAGTAAACTTGTATCGTTCAAACAGTGCTCTAGATAGACGTGTTGTTCGAGCGGATCTCTGTGTGGCGGCAATACCAGAGGGGGCACCATTAGATTTACCAGTCTACCAATATAATTGTCCGAGCCACTGGTCAAATCCAAATACCAATTGGACCCCATTGTATAGGAGCTTTTTTGATGGACCGTTTGACGAGAATACATTCGATCATACATTTAATCTTGTGACAGATGTTCCTTACTACAACTATATAGGGAATTTAAGTTACGGTGAACTTCCAAAAGGATTAGTTATTAATTACAGTTTTGGTGCAGGTCAACAGGACCCATTTGGTGGATATAGTCCAGATAAAGGATATGGAGGGCCGTATATTGGTTGGAGTTTTCAAAGAGTATTTCCTTTGATACCTAATAGTCCACCTACCATTTCGTTAAATACACCTAATAATCAAGTCCTGCAGAACGAGCCTGGAAGAAACATACTTAACATCGAGGGATATGTTCACGATCCAGATAATGATGATCTTATCGTAAGCGCTGAGATACCAAATATATTTTATAGGAAGACGGTAGTATCTCAAACGAAAGGGTATCAGTATTTCTCTATCCCTGTAGACGCTGTGGCTGATTCGATCCCGCCGGGCGATTATACGATGACTGTAAAAGTAGCAGATCCTTCAAATATGTCAGAATCCGCGAGTATGACCTTTAAAGTTACAAACCGACTGAAGCGAAACGCTTTTGTTCTCGTTAATAGTCCTATAGAGAATAGCGGCACCACCTACGAAGATTATGAGTGGGATGCTAAGTACGCTGATCGAGTGAGATATGATCATGATCCGAATTATTTTGATAACTCAATGGGGATTATAGGGGATTCGGGACTATGGAGGACGAGCCTTTACACTTCATTTCCGTATACCGGACAATATGTAGTGAGTTATCAAGCTAAGGATATACCGAAACAGGATGCTCGCTTTGCTGAATATCAGATGTGGAGTAAAGATGCCGCATCTACGATGAGCTTTAAAGTCCATCGCAAGCCAATAGCGCTTTTTTCAGCAAGGCTTATCAACGGAAATGTTCAATTAACAGATACGTCCTACGATTTAGATCATATTACAAGTTCTGATAAAGGGATTATGCAGTGGCAATGGCAATATAAAAAGAGTGTAGATGAGATGTGGATCGACGGGCAGCCGCCTGGGGGAGTTTTTGAAAAGGACGGTTACGATATACGTTTAAGAGTCCGTGATGTGGATGGAGATAATGGAGTCGGTGTATGGAGCGATTGGTGTCAACGTACTGTGGGGAATGCTGCTGTTAATCTACCACCTGTTGCATTATTTACCGTTAATCCGAATACCGTTTCTTATCGTAAATCTACGACCATTACAGACAAATCTTTCGATCCAGATAATGATCCATTGGATGTATATTACTGGACTGTAATCAAAGACGGATGGAATAAAGTATGGGAACATTGGGGTGGAGCAACAACACCTCCGAATATCGCTTCATTTGGAGAAGGCAATTATCAAATTAATCTTCAAGTACATGATAATCGTGGATTGTGGTCGGATTGGTACAGTCAAAATGTACAGGTAGTTAATCATCCACCGGCTGCAGCATTTACAATGCCTAACGAAATATACCGCGACACGATCATCACAATGGATAACTTAACACCAGATCCGGATGAAGATGGAGATGTTTTATCTTATGCCTGGAATGCAAAATTTAATGATTCTCCTTACTACTGGGCAGGAAACAACCGTTATCAATCAATGACCATTCGTGATCTTATAAATCGTAACGGTATCTCACATAAAAAGGCCATTTCTGATGGTTGGGAAATGCAGCTCACAGCCTCTGATGGAAGGTTAAGCTCTTATGCGACGCGTACATTTATGGTTAAGAATCATGTTCCTGTTGCTAAGATTAACGGACCTTCATCCGTAAATCAGTATGATACGAAACAATTTACATCAGGAGATATCGATGAGGATACATCAGATCAAGGCTCGTTAGAATACTACTGGAAAGTAACGAACAGTACTGGTGAAATGAAATCATATCTCACTCGGGATATTACGCTTACTTTCTCAGATCCAGGGGTATATACGTTAGAACATTGGGCAATCGATCAAATAGGAGATAAGTCGAATATCGCTGGATTGCAAGTCCAAGTGAAAGAGAATTTGGCACCTTCTATGACTTTAACTAGTCCTTCAGGTACAGCTTCGAACCCATCTGTGATTGACTCAGACCAAGGAGATCCATTAATTAAGTGGACATACGCAGATCCAGAAAATGATCCACAGGAGAAATATAGATTAGAGTTTTTTACGAAGGATGATCTATTAGTCTCCACGATAGAAAATCCGGATCCTTCAGGACTGCTCAGACAATATCAAATCCCAAATAATACATTTGAACGGTTTGAATACTTTACAGTGAAAGGTCGGGTATACTCCAAATTTTCATGGTCAGATGTATCAAATGAAAAAACATTCATCATCGATAACGCACCTAATCCGGGATTCACTCTGATCACAGATACTGGTAAAGATGCGACTAAGGTACCGATCTACCGGACGGACGTTCTGAACATTAAGAGTACCGCCTCTGATCCGGACGATCCAAAAGGAGATACAATAAGCCACAAGTATTTCTTAAAACCATCAAGTGGAACAGAAGCCCTAGCAAGCATTCAAAAGGACTTTACGAAGCAGTTTAGTAGTAATGGTGTATTCACCTTTAGACAGCTTGTAACGGATTCTCTGGGGCTGTACCGTGAAATATCCCATAGTATAACAGTTGTGAATAGAATTCCAACAGTTAATATTACGTATCCAACCAGTACGGACTCGTCAAAACCAACGATCGCAAGTACACTTACACCGATCATTAAATGGGATTATCAAGATGAGGACGGAGATATGCAGCAACGTTATAAGGTGCGAATTATTAACTTGGCCACTGGTGCAATCAAGGTCCAATCCGGTGAACAAGTATCAAGCGCTAAGCAATGGCAGATTCCAGTCGGTTCACTGATTGAGAATGAAAAATATGCCGTTGAAGTGGAAGTCTTTGATGGTTACAACTGGAGCAATATCTCTCCACGTAAATACTTCATGGTGAATTTACTGAGTATTAAAGGTGGCGTTAAGCACACCGAAGAGTGGAACAACAATCGTAAAGGCTACAATTTGAAAAAAAGCGGAAATGAGGAAAGTCCAAGAGGATACAACGTATTTTGGGCAGGAGAACGTTTTGTTCTGCAAGGTACAGCAACAGGTCTCCCGGATACTGTGCAAGTAACCATGAACGGAGGGTTCACTACGCAGCTCAGCCCAACTAACGACGATAAAACCTTCTGGAGAGGTGAAATGTACGATAGCTCTTTTGAAAAGCTACCAGATGGCCCTGTTACTTTTACCTTTACGGCTCAGAATGCGTATAACACCAAAACGGATACAGTTACCGTTGTTATATCATCGGATTGGTCGGAGTATTTCCAGAGTCATCGAATTAAGTAGAGTAGGAGCCTATATCACCCTATCTTTTTTGCGTGACTTCACAGGATCATGTTAATGTTGAAGTATTGTATCAAACATTGATAGGGGTAGGGGACATGATTCGAGAGTTAACACCAGCGGAAATGAAATCAATCTTGAATTCGATTAATAGGGAACAGCATTTTTTATACTATTCATACCTTACAGCTCGTAAGCATAATTCGGTACACTATGGACATTTTACTGACCAGGGAGAATTGCTCGGCGTATTGGCCTTTTTAAGAGGGCTTCCATTCTATGCTTTTTCCGTATTCCCTGTGGAGAAGTCATTTTGTCTCCGGTCCGTGCTTTCATTTATGAAAGAACAACTGAATTTACCTGATGATGCTGTCGGTAATGTAATCGTGAATGAAGAAGTTATGGCTGTACTCGCTTCACAGCTTGAACTTGTTAGGTCACCCAAAAAACTGCTTCTAATGAAGCATATCCATCAAGAAGCGTTACCGCCGGTGGATACAAGCGTTTTACAATTGGGTCCCCCTTATTTTGAACTCATTGAGTCGAAAATGGCCGATTTAGATACAATGGCGTTCTCAAAAGAAGAATTACAGTATCCGTTCTATGGTGTCATGGAACAACATGAGCTGATTGCGGTAGGTGGATACCATATTTATAGCGAAGATTACGTTGAATTGGGGAACATCGGAACGGATGTAAGATGGAGAAGGCAAGGCTACGGGAAAAAGATCTGTGCCGAGCTCACCCGAGCGGGGGGAAGGGTTACATCTAACGTATATTTGAATGTCCTTGAGGAAAATGTAGGCGCAATTTCTCTATATCAATCCATCGGCTTTGAGCTTATGTGCAAACAGTACATGGTCCAATTTGTTATTTGATGGTTAATGAAAAAGGACTAAGCGGATTTAAATCCGCTTAGTCCTTTTTCACAAGCATAGAACCTTTTATACGACCCCTTCAGTCCGGTCTTCATTCATTCGCATCATTCGTGCGGCAACCGAAGTAGTATGTAATGGTAAAGAGGATGGGCGCGCAGAGGCTCTCTGAGCTCTACGTAAATAATAGGATAGCTTGCCAGTAAAAATCTTATGTGCACAGAGTGAAAGCGCGAAATCTTCCGGTGTAACGAAGCAGGAAGGCTTATTCACAGGCTGAACTGCAGTTTCTTCAAATAAAGAGGCAACGAAATGGGAACAAAAATAAGCATTTTCTCTATCGATTTTAATATTCAGAAGCACACCGATTAATCCTAAAAGATGGTATTTATAACGCTCCTGATTTTGCATCATCCCTTGGACGTGATTGTACATCGTATCGTATTCCTCAGCGCTAACACGCAACTGATAGATGGAACAATTAGCACTGCTATAAAAAGGGTCGATAAAGTTCTCCTGGATTAGTCCTGCCACAAATGGATTGTGCATTTTTTTTCTTCCGAAGCTGTATACCTCCCGCAGTTCATAGTCAAAGGCGATCGAAGCATGATTCAGATCGGCTTTTGTAAACCACTTAATAAAACCACTAAAGGCCGTACCTGTACCGGTAAGCACAATAAAGATGTCCTTATTCGAACTCATGTTCAAAGTTCCTTTCCACTAGGAAATGTTGGGTAATGAATGAAAATTATGCTTAACTAACTCCATCTTACTGTATATTTGAGCATTGTAAAACAATCTTTAGTCGCAATTAAAAACTAGACCATAGACTAGTGCAATTCTGGCTTGTCTCATAGTTCTTGTGTGTATATAAATACGTCGATATTGCAAAAGATAAGCTGTTCAAATAAAGAGTTTTTAAAAACAATTGGAATTGCTTCCACACTAATGATACAATAAGAGTCAAAATGACATTCTTGAGATTTCAGAGGAGGAACTATTAAATGAGTGAACAAGAACAAGCGATTCAAAAGGAAGAAAACTCAACTGTAGATAACCTGTCCATTACAACGATTCGTACTTTGGCGATTGACGCCATTGAAAAAGCAAACTCCGGCCACCCAGGTATGCCAATGGGTTCTGCACCAATGGGTTACCAATTGTTTGCAAAAACAATGAAACACAACCCTGATCATCCAACATGGGTAAACCGTGACCGCTTTGTATTGTCCGCAGGACATGGTTCTATGCTTCTGTACAGCTTGTTGCACCTTAGTGGTTATGATCTTCCTATGGAAGAATTGAAAAATTTCCGTCAATGGGGCAGCTTGACTCCGGGTCACCCAGAAGTAGGTCACACCGCTGGTGTCGATGCAACAACAGGTCCACTTGGACAAGGTATTGGTATGGCTGTTGGTATGGCTATGGCAGAAGCTCAATTGGGAGCTACCTACAACAAAGATGAACATAAAGTGGTTGACCACTATACTTACGCTATTTGTGGTGATGGTGACCTGATGGAAGGGATCTCTTCCGAGTCCGCTTCACTCGCTGGTCATTTGAAACTGGGCAAATTGGTTGTATTGTATGATTCAAATGATATTTCCCTTGATGGTAAATTGAACCTTTCCTTCTCCGAGAACGTGGCTCAACGTTTTGATGCTTATGGTTGGCAAGTACTTCGCGTTGAAGACGGAAATGATCTTCCGGCTATTGCCAAAGCGATTACTGAAGCTCAAGCTGAGACTAGCAAACCGACTTTGATCGAAGTGAAAACTGTAATTGGTTATGGTAGCCCTAACAAACAAGGTAAAGGCGGCCATGGCGGTACTCACGGTTCCCCACTTGGAGCAGAAGAAGCTAAGCTTACCAAAGATTTCTACAAATGGGTATACGAAGAAGATTTCTATGTACCTGACGAAGTGCGTGCTCATTTTGCAGAAGTGAAGAAAAACGGAATCGCAGCTAACAAAGCTTGGGATGACAAATTCGCAGCTTACAAAAAAGCATATCCAGAGCTTGCTGCACAGTTCGAAACAGTAATCAACGGCGATCTTCCAGAAGGCTGGGATGCTAACCTCCCAACTTACACTACTGAAGATAAGGCAGTATCGACTCGTGTAGCTTCCGGTAGTGCGCTTAACGGTCTGACTGCTGGCGTTCCTCAGCTTGTGGGTGGTTCCGCTGACTTGGAAAGTTCCACTATGACACATTTGAATGGTTTGACATCGTTCACACCAGAATCTTATGATGGCCGCAACATCTACTTCGGCGTACGTGAGTTTGGTATGGCTGCTGCAATGAACGGTATTGCACTGCACACGGGTCTTAAAGTATTCGGAGGAACATTCTTCGTGTTCACAGACTACCTGCGTCCAGCCATCCGTTTGGCTTCGATCATGAAATTGCCAGTAACCTATGTACTGACACATGACAGTATTGCAGTTGGTGAAGATGGTCCTACGCATGAACCAATCGAACAATTGGCTTCCCTGCGTATCATCCCAGGTCTGACTGTTATTCGTCCGGCTGATGCTAACGAAACTTCTGCAGCATGGGCTTATGCTATGGAAAACAAAGAGAATCCAGTTGCTTTGGTTCTGACTCGTCAAAACTTGCCAATTCTTGCTGGAACAGTTGATGGCGTTCGTGAAAACATCAAACGTGGTGGTTATGTTGTTTCTGATTCCAAGAATGGCACTCCACAAGCACAACTGATCGCTACAGGTTCTGAGGTACAATTGGCTGTTAAAGCACAAGCTGCTTTGGCTGAAGAAGGTATCGATGTTCGTGTAATCAGCTTGCCAAGCTGGGATCTGTTCGAAAAACAAGATAAAGAATACCGTGATTCCGTAATTCTTCCAGGAGTTAAGGCTCGTCTTGCAATCGAAATGGCACAAACCTTTGGCTGGGAACGTTACACTGGTGACCAAGGCGATATCCTCGGCATCACTACTTTCGGGGCTTCCGCACCTGGAGACAGAGTAATGAAAGAATACGGCTTTACTGTTGAGAACGTAGTTAGCCGTGTGAAAGCACTTCTGTAATTAACTGAATAATCATTAGGGGGAGAACAAGTAATGAGTCAGTTTAACAACGCAACGATTGAAAAAGCAGCCAATGTATATTATGGCGGACAAGTAACAAGCCGTACGGTAATTTTGCAGGATGGAACTAAGGTCACCCTTGGTATCATGTTGCCTGGTGTATATGAATTTGGTACGGATGGTCCTGAAATTATGGAGATTCTGTCCGGCGATCTTAAAGTGCTGCTTCCCGGCACTGAGGTATGGCAGGAGATTAAGGGAGCGGCAACGTTCAATGTCCCTGGCAACTCAAAATTTGCGTTGGAAGTATTTGAAGTAACTGATTATTGCTGTTCTTACCCGGTTCTATAAAGACATAACTAAAGGAAGCTCTGCTGAAAAGCAGGGCTTCCTTTTTTTCTTGCACTACAAAGAATAATTTAGTATTATTATTGCAAACAAGCGTTCGTATTTTTAGATTGGAAATTCGTTAAAAAAGACCGCCTCTCACATTGGAAATCATGTGGAAACGGTCATGAGTAAGTGAAATGTTATTCGGATACAGTAGAACCCATTTTTTGTCCGATCCACTCTTCATAGCATTTCACTACAGCGGAGAGGTCTTCGTCGCCATAGCCTTGGGTAAACCCAGCTTGGAACATGCTTTTAGCTAGTCCCAGCATTGGAGAAGGGACGCCTGTGAAATCGCTGTGGGCGGAGGCTAACTTCAAATCCTTTAACATTAATGCAAGGGAGAACTGATTGCTGAAATCATTTTCTATGATTTTACGGCCTTTAAGCTCTGCTTGTTTGCTACCCGCAGAACCAAGCTGTACTAGTTCAAGGAACTTGTCAGCTGGAACACCTGATTTTACAGCGATAGCGAATCCTTCAGCCAGGGCAACGTTGTGAATGCCGACCATAGCATTATGAGCCAGCTTGGCTACAGCACCACTGCCGTTCTCACCCATATGTATCAGCTTTTTGCCCAAAGTATCGAATATATCGCGATGCTGTTCTATAACTTCAGCACTGCCGCCAACCATGAACACCAAGGTTCCTTCAATAGCTGCCGGCTTGCTTCCGGTCACTGGCGCGTCAAGGAAATGTCCACCTCGTGCTTCTACAGCAGTGGCAATTTCGTGAACTAGTCCTGGAGAAATTGTGCTGGAATCAATAATTAAGCCGCCTGGCTTAAGTGCATCAAGAATACCATCCTGACCATAAAACACTTCACGAACCGAATCATCATTACTGATCATGGTAATAATAACATCCTTACCTTCAGCGGCGGCACGTGGCGTAAGGGCAGTCAGGGCACCTTCTGCTTCAAGAGGTTTACATTTAGCTGCTGTACGGTTGTACACCGTCACCTGAAAGCCGCCACGAAGCAAGTTGGAAGCCATTGGCGCTCCCATTGTTCCAAGTCCGATAAAACCGATTTGTTTCATTTGTATAGCCACCTTCCGTTTTCTTCATTCTATCACGGCACTTAGGCTAGCACCACAGCTCAGCCATGCCTAATGATGCGGGAAACGCTTCCATGAAACTTTCGAAAACTTGGTTCTAAAGCCCGGGATGTGCCCTAAGACCTTGCCAGTCAAGGCAAATTAAAGTATCCTAATTATAAAGTTGTAACAAGCGGTTTCAAATTTAAAGAGATAAACAGGAGGTTTCCATTACCGATGTCTAAGAAGATTAATTTTGACTACACCAAAGCCCTTACTTTCTTCAACCAACAAGAAATTGACAACCTTGCCGCTCCAGTTAAGTTAGCGCACGAACAGTTGCATAATAAGACTGGTGTAGGTTCCGACTATCTTGGATGGATTGATCTTCCATCAGCTTATGATAAGGAAGAATTCGCACGCATTCAGCAAGCCGCAAAGAAGATCCAGAGTGATTCCGAAGTACTGATTGTAATTGGTATTGGTGGTTCTTATCTGGGAGCACGCGCAGCGATTGAAGCGCTCTCGCATTCTTTTTACAATAACCTTTCTAAAGATAAGCGCAAAACTCCAGAAGTTTATTTCGCTGGTAATAACATCAGTTCTACATACATCACGCATTTGCTTGATTTAGTAGAAGGCAAAGACTTCTCCGTGAACGTAATCTCCAAATCAGGAACTACGACTGAGCCAGCCATTGCTTTCCGCATTTTCCGCGCAGCTCTGGAGAAGAAATATGGTAAGGAAGAAGCTCGCAAACGTATTTACGCTACTACAGACAAGGAAAAAGGTGCCCTTAAGAAATTGGCTACCGAAGAAGGTTATGAATCCTTCATCATTCCAGACGATGTAGGCGGACGTTACTCCGTATTGACACCTGTAGGCTTGCTTCCAATCGCTGTAGCAGGTATTAACATTGAAGAGATGATGCAAGGTGCAGCTGCCGCTGCGGATGAGTTCAATAATCCAGATGTAGCTACTAACCAAGCTTATCAATATGCTGCAGTTCGTAATGCTCTGTATCGCAAAGGTAAGACAACTGAAATCCTCGTTAACTATGAGCCTTCCTTACACTTTGTATCGGAGTGGTGGAAACAATTGTTTGGCGAGAGCGAAGGTAAGGATTTCAAAGGGATTTATCCTTCTTCCGTTGATTTCTCTACGGATCTACACTCCATGGGTCAATTTATCCAAGAAGGTAACCGTAATATCTTTGAAACGGTAATCCAAGTAGATCAAGTGGCTCATCATGTGACCATTGAGAATGATCCAGATGATCTGGATGGCTTGAACTTCTTAACAGGAAAGACTATGGATTTCGTAAATAAGAAGGCTTTCCAAGGTACTATGCTTGCGCATACAGATGGTCAAGTACCTAACCTTATCGTTACTATTCCTGATCAAACACCATACACATTTGGTTATTTGGTTTACTTCTTTGAAAAAGCTTGCGGCATCAGCGGTTACCTGCTCGGTGTTAACCCATTCGACCAACCAGGCGTTGAAGCATACAAGAAGAATATGTTTGCGCTGCTTGGCAAACCGGGTTACGAAAAAGAAAAGGCAGAGCTGGAAGCAAGACTTACAGAATAGTATTGCAGCAGTAATTTAGAGACCATTCATACTAGTGTAAGTCACCAGGAGCAGTCCATAGGTAATCCAATACCGGGGCTGCTCCTGACATTATATGAAGACATCATATGTATATAAGGACTGGAATAATTATGTTAGAACATTATCGAACGGTGCGCTCTTCCGGTTCTAAGGAAGTCGTAATCCGCAAATCTCGCTTCATTGGTCATGTTATGCCAGTTGAGAATGAAGAAGAAGCATTGTTGTTTATCGAAGACATCAAGAAGAAACATCGGGACGCAACGCATAACTGTTCTGCTTATGTGATTGGGGAGAGAGACGAAATCCAGAGGCAATCGGACGACGGGGAGCCGAGTGGAACAGCCGGCAAACCGATTTTGGAAGTAATTCGCAACCAGGGAGTTAAAAATGTCGCAATTGTTGTTACCCGTTATTTCGGAGGCATTATGCTGGGTGCCGGAGGGCTAATTAGAGCTTATACGGATGGGGCAGTGCTTGCGCTTGAAGCAGGAGAAGTAATCACCCGTGTGCTAAGACGAGAGGTATTCGTAGAAATTGATTACACTTGGCTAGGCAAGGTTGAGAACGAACTTCGGGGAAGAGGTATTCAGACCGGCGAGACTTTGTTCACCGATAAAGTAACGTTGTTATGCTTACCGCGAAATGACGAGGGAGACGCATTTATGGCATGGATAACAGATCTAACCCAAGGGCAAGCCTTGGTAACAGAAGGGCGGCGGATTTACTACAGCGAAGGGGATTAGGTATATGGCAAGGAGAGCAGTGGAGCAGGAGTTGTCGAGGGAAAGAATATTAGAGGCCGCTAGGCATCTGTTTATTACCAAAGGGTATCGAGCGATTTCAATGCGAAGCATCGGTCAGCATTTGGGATACAGCCACGGCTCTCTCTATTATCATTTCAAAGAGAAGGCGGAATTGTTCTACGCCATTGTTGTCGAAGATTTTAATCATGTGGCTACTTTGCTTGGTCAAGTAATGAATAAGCCACCTGAAGAGGGTATGACTCGAGTAGAGCAGCTAATTATGGAGTTTATAAGGTTTGGAATAGATCATCCTTATCAGTATGAAATTATGTTCATGATTCGTGATGAAGAGCTGCTGGCTTATTGTAGGGCAGAGCAGGGACGATGTTTTGATTTATTCTCAAGTATTGTACGCCGTCATATGAAGGAAGAGGGATATGTATCCGAGGATTGGCAGAACGTGCCGCTAACCTTGTTCTTATCCGCTCACGGATTTATATCTTATTATATCCAAGATAAAGTATCATTTGAGGATGTAAAAGAGGCAGCATCAGCTCATATCAAGGTTTTATGTCGCAGCCTTTAACATGCTGTTTTTTTTATAAGTTCACACTTTAAAGCTGTGCATTGGTATAACGCTACTTCTCTGCTTGGTCAAAGTAATATTTAATTCTAGTTATATTTTAATGGCCGCTCCGTAGCAATAACGGAAGCGGCCATTCATCGTTTATCCCTCAATAATTTTTAAGAAACATTGTCTACGTCTAGGTCCATCAAACTCACAAAAATAAATACCCTGCCAACGTCCAAGTAATAGTTCGCCATCATGGATGATTATGCTCTGGGAAGGTCCGGATGTAATAGACTTAAGGTGGGAGGCAGTATTGCCTTCAGCATGTCGATACTTCGGGTGCTCCCAAGGGTAGACTTCATCCAAACGCATCAGAACATCATGCCTCACATCAGGATCTGCATTCTCATTGATTGCAATTCCTGCGGTGGTATGTGGACAATAAACTACGACCACCCCGCTACGCACCCCGCTTTTTTTCACAAAAGAAATGACTTCACGAGTAATATCCCGTAATTCATCCCGTTTCGTCGTAGTAATCTCCAGTGTATGCAGCATAATCATTCCCCTTCCTGTGATGTGCCACTTTTTCCTAACCTTTGTTATATATATTTTACCCCAAATTCACTTGAAAGTAATTGACGACAACGAGAAGGATTTGGTAAAGTAGTAATAATATAAAACCAAGTATATAAATAGGAATAATTAATGGAGATGTTGGTTAGTATACCGACCGGTTATCCGGAGGTGGGAGGGCAAAATCATTGAATTCGCTGCTTAGACACAAAGGTTGGACTTGGGGTTTCCGAACTACAATTTTGCTCTATTTTGTAGTATTGATCGTGCTGCCTATACTTGGGGTCTATTACAACTCTTTTTCACTGGGTTTCGGTAATTTTGTGGAAAGCATAAGCGACCCGATTGCCTGGAAGTCGGTGCTGTTAACCTTAAAGCTGGCGATTATCGCTACTTTAATTAATGTCTTTTTAGGAACAATGATTGCCTGGGTTCTTATTCGCTATCAATTCATTGGTAAAGCATTGCTTAATAGTCTTGTGGATTTACCATTTGCACTGCCGACGGCAGTTGGCGGTTTGATGATTTTGCTCTTGCTCGGACCTGGTAGTCTTATCGGCAAGGCTGCAGAAGCGCTTGGTTTTGAAATTGTTTTTCATCAACCGGCAATCGTAATTGCTATGGTCTTCGTAACCTTTCCCTTCGTGATTCGAGCGGTTCAGCCCTTGCTGGAGGAACTTGATCCTTCCGAAGAGGAAGCGGCATATACAATGGGTGCCAAGGGAACTAGAGTCTTCTGGCATGTTATTCTCCCCTCTATGGCTCCTGGGATGATCAGCGGTGGAATGCTTGCTTTCTCGCGGGCACTTGCTGAATTCGGCGCTGTAGTCCTCGTAGCAGGCAATATTCCAGGTCGTACACTCGTATCTTCTGTTTTTATTTTTGGTGAAGTTGAAAGTGATAATCCGGTTTCCGCAGCAGCGGTTTCTGTCATTCTCTTGACCTTATCTTTTCTCATTCTTTGGCTCATTAATATGCTGCAGATGCGGGGGAGACGCTCATGAGAAAATTGTGGATCGGACTCACCTACTTGGTGTTTTTTCTGCTAATCGCTGCGCCGCTAGGGAAAATGGCTATAGGTGCTTTTAGTGAAGGACTTGGTGGTTTCTGGGATGCTCTGACTAGGCCTGAAGCGCTGCATGCGCTTATGATGACTGGGCTTGTTGTGATCGTAGTTACGTTATTAAATACGTTGTTCGGAATTATGATGGCGCTGTATCTTGTTCGAGCGAACTGGATAAATAGACGTCTAAAGGGCTTGCTTAACAGTATTGTTGATTTGCCTTATGCTGTGTCCCCTGTTATTGGCGGGCTGATGATTGTCCTGCTGCTGGGTCCGGATAGCGCCTTGGGTGCGATTTTTGAAGGGATTGGGCTGAAGATCGTCTATGCGATTCCCGGAATGATCATTGCCACCTTGTTCGTAACCTTTCCTTTAATGGTGCGTGAGGTAATGCCGGTGCTTCAGGAGATTGGTTCACAGCAGGAGGAAGCTGCTTCTACACTGGGCGCTCGTGGCTGGACAATTTTTTGGAAGGTGACTTGGCCTTCGATTCGTTGGGCGGTTGTGTATGGGGTCATCCTTACGGTGGCTCGTTCACTAGGTGAGTTCGGGGCGGTGCTCGTGGTCTCGGGTAACATTATGAACAAAACCCAGACGGCGACGACGCTAGTCTATCAGGATGTTGAGAATTTTAATGTAACGGCTGCTGGAGGAATAGCGCTAGTTCTGGCTGCATTTTCCGCAGGTCTACTGTTGTTGATGGAATGGACCAAGAGAAGAAAGGAAGTGCAGTAATATGCATGTTGAAGTGCGGGGATTAAATAAGCATTTTGGAGATTTTCATGCGGTCAAGGACGTCAATTTCACCATTACAAAAGGTCATCTGATCGGACTGCTCGGCCCGAGTGGTGGCGGTAAAACTTCGATTCTTCGTATGCTCGCAGGGCTGGAGACACCGGATAATGGCGAGATCATTTTTCATGGTCAGACAGTTAACAATCTTCCTCCTCAAGAGCGTGGGATCGGCTTCGTTTTTCAGAACTATGCATTATTTAAGCATATGACTGTTTTTGATAATATTGCTTTTGGATTAAAAGTTAAGAAGGCCAGCAAAACTGCCATTCGTGACCGTGTTATGGAACTGGTGGAGCTTACGGGATTAAAAGGCTTCGAGAAGCGTTATCCGCATCAGCTATCTGGTGGACAACGTCAACGTGTAGCCTTTGCCCGTGCACTTGCGCCTGAACCACAGCTATTACTCTTAGATGAGCCGTTCGCAGCTATTGATGCGAAGATCCGTCAGGAGCTGCGCGCTTGGCTACGTGAGCTGATTGAGCGTGTTGGCATCACTTCCATCTTCGTAACACATGACCAAGACGAAGCGATTGAAGTCGCGGACGAGATTATGATCATCAACCAAGGGCAGTTGGAACAAAAGGGTACACCTTGGGATATTTATAAGGAGCCTAAAACACCATTTGTGGCAACTTTTATCGGGGAGTCGACACTGATTGAAGATGCTTCTGAGGTGAAGGGCTTTAAAGGCGCTGGTGACGGTAAGCCTACCAAAGCACTAATTCGTCCTGAGTATATTGAAGTTGGTAACCTGCATGAGTTCAAGATGGCTTCAGCTACGGAAAAAGGCGTCGTAAAGCATCTGCATTTCCGTGGAAGTGAATGGCTCGTTGAGGTTGAAGTTAATGGTCATAAGCTGGTCACTTACCGTTCTTTGGAGAAAGAAACATTGCAGCCGGGACAGGATATCTCAGTCCTTGTGCACCGCGCTTACCTGTTTAATGATGAGCGAAGCTGGATCCAGGAGAACAACCTGAAAGAAGATCCGATGCCGATATTTATTTAATATAAAATAAATAATATGATTTTCAATTTTTTTTTTGAAGAGTAGCGAATGTGATGAGCTAGGATTAGAGGAACTGAAGTATTGGTATAGAGTAATGGAGTGGAAGTTTGGAACTGTAGGAGTTGTAGCGACCGCCTTTATGCTCTAATTTCAACCGTAATACGGTTCCAATCAAGAAATTAGAGCATAACAGCGGCCGAAAGTCCAAACATTCCGCGTAATTACGGCAAATACCGAACTTTGTTACTTGAATTTTTAGTTCAGCCATAGAGCTACTTTCAAGGAAACATTAAAATCATTACCTCGAAGGATGTGGGCCGCAATGAATTTCAAAAGGAGCAGACAACTGCACGGATGTTTTGCTGCCCTAATGCTGGCCATACTCACGCTGGCGGCAGTCGGTTGCGGGAATGAGAAGGCGATTACGACGATGGCAGATCCTTCGAAGCAAGGGGATGTTACGCTAGTCGTTGGCGCATACAGTGTGGCTAAGGATGCGATGGAAGATATTTTGCCGTTATTTGCAGCGCAGTGGAAAGCGGATACTGGACAGGAGATTAGTTTTCAGCAGTCCTATGAAGCTTCCGGAACACAGGCACGTGCAATCGTAGGTGGGTTCGAAGCAGATGTTACACTGCTAGCCATGGAAGGTGATGTCGAGAAGCTGGTTAAGGCTGGACTCGTAGCGCCAACGTGGAAAGAGCAGGGTGAACAAGGCATGGTGACACGTTCGGTAGTCGCACTTGGTACCCGTGAGGGAAACCCCAAAGGAATTCACGATTTTGCGGACTTAGCCAAGCCAGGGATTAAAGTGTTATACCCAAATCCCAAAACATCCGGTGGTGCGCAGTGGGATATTAACGCGATCTATGGGGCTGGTCTGAAGCTGTCAGAGGAGCAAGAGGGCGTTAAGGATCCAGCAGCAGCGAAAGCTTTTTTAGAAAGTGTACATGCCAATGTGGAGTCTTTGGATAAGAGCGGACGTGCATCTATGGCTGCCTTCGAGTATGGAGTGGGTGATGTCATTGTCACCTATGAGAATGAACTGCTGGCCCGGATTGCTCAGGGTGTTAAATATGAAGTCATTATTCCTAGAAATACAATGCTGATTGAGAACCCGGCGGCTGTTGTAGAGAAGTATGCGGATAAGCATGGGACACGCACGGCAGCAGAAGCATTAGTTGATTTCTTGATGACCCCACAGGCACAAGAGATCTTTGCAAAATATGGCTTTCGTCCCGTAGATAAACAGGTCTATGCGGAGAACAAAAGCCGCTACCCCGATCCAGCGGGTCTCTTCGATATTAATTATTTAGGGGGCTGGGATGAGGTGCGAAGCACGCTTTATTCCAAGCGGGGAATTTGGTATCAGGTACTTGCCGGAATATAGGTAGAGGTGTAAAAATAGAGTCATCCTAGCAGGGCAACTGCTTAAGGGATGACTTTTTTGACGAAAGTATATATTTGGGGCCCCCGCAAAGTACCTGGGTACGCATCGAAGCAAAGCTTCACTTTGTGGGGATATTTTGGTGAGCATCTTTAAGATAGACATATGATAATTTAAGACTTCCTTGATGGGAACTGAAGGAGAGATAGATTATGGATACGTTGGTGTTTTTGGGTACTGGGGATGCCATGGGTGTTCCACGGATATATTGCAGCTGCGAGACCTGCACAGAAGCAAGGGAGCATGGGAGCAATGCAAGGCTGCGTTCCTCTGTACTTATAGATAATGGCAGTGACTTTCTAGTGATTGATTGTGGGCCAGATTGGCGACGTCAGATGGAGGCGCAGGGAGTTCGGAATATGCGAAGACTGCTGGTGACGCATGCTCATTTTGATCATATTGGTGGGCTACCGGAATGGGCAGATGCTTGTCGATGGACGGGCATTAAGGGTGAACTTTATACTCCAGCAGAAGTTATTCCTATTATCGAACGGCAATACCCTTGGCTGCGAAATCACATCGAGATGATTCCCTGTGATGAAGGGATAGAACTGGACGGCTGGAAGATAGATACCTGGAAAGTAAACCATGGTAAGAATGGATATTCGTACGCCTTTCGGCTAGAGAAGGAGGGTTATACATGGGTGTATTGTCCTGATTCCATATCTCTTGGGGCTGAGGAGACACGCCTGATGCATGGGGCGGACTTGCTGGTCCTTGGTACAAGCTTCTATTACGAAGCGGCGGAGCTATCCACCCGCTCTGTGTACGACATGACGGAGGCAGCGGAGCTACTGCAAATCGTGAAGCCTAAAAAGGCAGTGTATACCCATATGTCGCATGATGTGGATATGAGAGAAGCATATATTTTACCGGAGAACGTTACTCTAGCCCAGACAGGTATGAGAATTCCAATATACAAAAAACCATTCTCTTCACTTTAGAAGAGAATGGGCAAGTAGAAATAAACGGATTAAACAGTTAATTGTTCTGGTTCATTTAAAGGGTGACGTCCGCTTACCGCGAGCATGACTAAGGAAACAATGATGAGTATAAAACAGAGCACAAATGAATACCGGTAACCTACAATACTGGCTAAGCCCCCGCCAACAAGACTCCCAATCAGTCTACCGATCGTGGATGAATTAGAATAAAGCGTGGAAGCATACCCAGGCATGTTTGGAAGCAGATCCTGGATGTAGCTAATGCCAATCGCTGAAATCACAGCAACGAAAACGGCTAGTAGAACTTGGGCTGCAAGCATCTGCCACATCGCGCCTGAGAAAATGACAACGAGATAATATGCTCCTCCTAAAATGGCCCCGCACATCATCAAGGCTCGGTTACTGTACTTCGCACTGAGTAGACCGAGCATAATCATAAATGGAATTTCCAGCGCAGCACATATACTGCTGACTAGACCGACATCACTTGTCGATCCCCCTAGATTGTTTGTAATAAAGAGGGCCGTATTGATGCTGCTCGTCCAGTGAGCTACATACATGAGTATCAGAATCAGAAAAGGAAGCAGAATATTGCGGTTCTGACTGAGCCGGAAAGTTTTCACTTTTACTTCAGCCTTGTTGCTGCTCAGCTCTGTGTCTGTATTTGATTTGAGAAAGAAGAAAACGAGTAAGGCAACAAGCAGGAATACTCCGATCGTACCCGTGAAAATCCCCTTAAACCCAACAGCAGCGATTAGCAGCGTGCCGATTAAAGGACCTGTAATAAAGCCGAGAGAGAAAGCAGAACGCAAGGTAGAATTAGCAAACGCAGTATCCGTAAAATTGCTCTTATTCACTGCTTCTCTAGCAATGGCGAACAATTGTGGCATCCCTGGTACACCGAGGGCGGTGAACACAATCATGTAGATGAACAAGATCGTGAAATCCTGAATGAGCAAGTACCCGCTATAAGCCAGCGCATTACAGAGTGTGGCAACAAGGTAAATGTTTTTTCGATTTAAGCCGAGGTCAGAGCGTCTCCCGATTAGTGTACTGATCCATATTCCGGCAATTAACGTGGTGGCTAGAAAAACACCAAACAATCCGACAGATACGCCAAGCTGTTCCGTGAAATAAATGGATAAGAAGGGTGAACTGAGTGAAATCCCCATTCCCTGAAGTAGCATACATAAAAAGAGTAAGGTATAAGAGGGAATTGAAAATAATGCAGTAAGTCTTTTGATCATGTTGTGAAGTTACTCCTCTATTATTGTTAAGATAGTCAAACTGGTTCTAGTATACATGAAAAAGACAGTAACAATATATATGCGGTTTGGCTAAGGGGAATCACTCGTGTGAATCTCAGACTGTTGATGTCCCTTTTGTGATATCTATTGCATTCGGTATTCAGAATCATGTTTATACTTTATAATCAGAAAGTATTGCCGTCTTATATTTACATATATAGAATAATTATCAACGAAAGGAAGGGAATAAGTAGCTAATAGGGGAGAGGGTTGATTTTTTTTGAAGCAGAAAGGTGTTTTCTCAAGATTAAGTACATACATGTTAAGGCACAAGCTCTTATATACGGTTTTATTGTTTACGACTTTATTTGGGATTGTTCTGGATTTAACGATTGCTTGGCTGCTCTCAGTAATTACGGATGCGGCGGTTAGACTTGATGTGAAAGCTTTTAAAGGGCTGGTTATATTCGGATTAATCTACTTATTAGTGAGTGCAATCAACGGTTTTTTCGATCGCTATCTCAAAAATAAAATCTCAGCCAAGATCAGAAACGAACTGCGGCTAGATATGATGCGACATGCTTTAGCTCTTCCTCAGTCTTATTTTGACCGTAATCACTCCGGAGATTTGTTGTCCCGTTTTACTAATGATAATCAATCTGTGGGTAATGCTACCGGCGAGGTAATGATTGATTTAATCCGTAACCCTTTGCTTGCTCTTGCGGCTTTTGGTTATTTGCTCTATATTAACTGGCTACTGGCATTGATCTGTTTTGCAATGGGGCCTTTGATGTTCCTTACGGGAAAAATCTTCGGTTCAGCGATGCGTGAGAACAGTGTGAAGATTCAGACTAATATGAGCAAGATTACTTCCTTTTTACATGACATTCTAGGCAGTAGTATGGTGTTTAAATCCTTTAGCATTGAACGCAGACTAATGAAGCAGTATCAGGAACATAGTGAGAATATCACTTCCGAAGAATTAAAACGGGGAAGAATTGAGGGAGCTACTGGCTCATTCTCCTCTTTTTTGGGAAACTTTACGTTTCTTCTGGCGCTGGTCGTGGCTGGTTATTTTGTGGCAAAAGGATCACTTGAGGTCGGTGCGATGATTGCTTTCATCCAGCTCATGAATTATTTAGTGATGCCGTTCTCGGCATTGCCAGGACTGATCAATTCGATGCAGCAATCACTTGGGGCGGCGGGACGGATCTTTGAAGTGTTGGATAGCCCTGTAGAAGTGGAGGCTTTACCCGAAGCAGCTACGAAACAGCCTGAATTTGAGCGTATGGTCATGTCCTCGGTATCCTTCTCTTATCCGGGAGCGGAGAGACGTAGTTTGAACAAAATCAGCTTAGAGCTTCACAAAGGGGCTCAAATGGCAATTGTGGGACCGAGCGGTGGAGGGAAATCTACACTTTTTAAGGTACTCCTTGGGTTGTATGAACCTGATGAGGGTGAAGTGTTTATAAATAATGAGAAGACAAGCGAGATGAGTTTAGCTAAACTTAGGAGTCACTTCTCTTATGTGCCGCAAGAGTCAGGGCTTTATACAGGAAGTATCCGTGATAATATCCGAAATGGAAATCCAGATGCAGATGAGCATGAAATTTTGGAAGCTTTGCGACAAGCGAACGCTTATGATTTTGTAATGGAGTTGCCGGAGGGCCTCGATACAGATATCGGTGAGGAAGGTTCACGCCTGTCCGGTGGACAACGCCAGCGACTATCGATTGCGAGAGCGATTCTTAGGAACTCTCCAATTTTGTTGCTGGATGAAGCTACTGCTGCGCTTGATAATGAATCGGAGAAGCTGGTGCAGCAAGCGATTCGTAAATTAATGGGAGACAAAACCACACTCGTTATCGCTCACCGTCTATCAACGATTCAGAACGCTGATGTCATTCTAGTGATGGAGAACAGTGAAATTGTGGAGAGTGGTACCCACGAGGAGCTACTTGCAGCAGAAGGAAGATATCATGATTTGTACTATTCTCAGCTGGAAGAGGAAGAGGCTGGGGAGGGTGAGCAAGAGGCATTAGAGTTTGCATCTACAGGAATACCGAGCTTGCTGAAATAACAAAAGGGTGTTGCAACGTCATAAAATATGGCGTAGCAACACCCTTTTGAACTTTAAAACATTCTAAAAAGGGAAAAGTGACGGAGGGGAAGTCCAAACATTCCCCGTAGTCACGCACTTACCTTAATAGAAAAATCTTAAGTTTAACGTATATAAAACTATTAAGTTCAGCCGATTTAGTTTACTTTATTGAGAATGAATTTATCAATCGCGTATTTTACGCCATCTTCATTGTTGCTCAGGGTTACGAAATCAGCAATTTCTTTCAGCGCAGGAATAGCGTTCGCCATAGCAACGCCCAGACCGGCAGCTTCCAGCATCTCATGGTCGTTCCAAGAGTCACCCATAGCCATAGTCTCGGAGAGATCACAACCAAAATGATTGGCTAGGAATTCAAGCGCAATTCCCTTGGTTCCTTCATGATGCATGATTTCTAGGAATTGTGGTTTAGATTTGGTAATATGCACGGAATCGCCGAGCAATTCACGTAGAATTGGAGCCAGCTCATCCAAGAATGCAGGATCATCGATAATCAGCATTTTTGGTGTTTTTTGTGGGACAAGCTTCTCCCAATCTGGTTCAATATAATATGGCGTTTTGTTCAGGTCTGTATAATCTTTGATCTTCTGGTTGTCTTCACGGGCATACAGCTTGTCGTCAATGTAAGTTTGCAAATGCAGATTATGCTCCACACAGTAAGTGAACAGCTTGTGTACCGCATCTTGTGGTACGTAACGCTCATATAGTACCTTTTCATCGAGCAAGTTCTTAACGAGTGCGCCTTGGTAAGTGATGATTGGCACGTTAAGTCCAGTTTGACGGGCAATGGCTTGTGCAGAAGCATAAGCTCGGCCTGTAGCAAGGGTTACAACAACGCCAGCGGCTACAGCCTCTTCAAGCGCAGTCTGTGTAGCGGGTGTTACTTCCTTATCATCGTTAATTAGAGTGTCATCAATATCAATCGCGATCAATTTGTACATTTGTCTCTCTCCTTATCTCTTTCTAAATAAATGTAATTTGGAAAAATAATTCTTTTTATGTTGATTCTGACCCGGTTCCGGACTCAGCTCTGCCATAAGCATAGCTCCCAGAATACAACCACAACCGAGCAGAGCGGACATACCAAGCGTTTCTCCGCCAAAGACTAGGCCTGTCAGAACAGCGAATACAGGTTCTGTGGCATAAATAATGGCTACCCGGGAAGGCGTAGTGTACTTCTGGCAGGCGGTTTGAATCCAGAAAGCAAAAGCGCTGGTAGGACCAATAGAGATTAAAAGTGCCCAGAGAACGTCCGGGTCCTTGATAAGCTCTGCGCTGTGTGCCAGCGGTGCAGCTCCTTCAAAGATAAGCGAAGCGACAATGCTCAACAGTCCAACGAAGGCGAGCTGCAAGGTTGCCAGCGGCAACGCCGGATAATGAGGTGCATAAACGCCAGTATATGCGACTTGTAGCGCAAAAGCTATGGCGCAGAGCAAGATCAAAGCATCGCCTTTATTCAGGGACAAAGCAGAGCCGGTGAAGGTTAGCAGATAAAGACCTACTGCGGCAAGCGCCGCGCTGAACCAAGTGTAACGTGAAATGGCATGCTTTAGTAGCGCCAGAGAGAGAAACGGAACCAATACGACCGATAGACCGGTAATAAACCCGGTATTGGAGGTGGTTGTATATAGAAGTCCCATGGTCTGGAAGCCATAGCCCATAAACAAAAAAAGGCCTAGCAGCAGAGAATCACGTACCATGCGGAAACTTAGCTGTTTCCACTCCTTGCGGTAAAAAATAAAAGTGATTAGAGCCAGTAACAGGGCAGCACCTGTAAAGCGGATGCTGTTAAACGCGAGTGGAGGGAGCACTTTGACAGCATTTTGAACAATCAGAAAGGTGCATCCCCACATCATCGCCACAAGTAGCAGGCTGAAATCGGCCATACGGGAACGCTTCACTTCTTAGGTCATCCTCTCTTCGGCAAATGCCGTCCTTGTAAGAACGACAAGGTCAAGTTGTCCAAATTGTATCGTATATTCATGGGGAGGACAAGATAGGAATCGCTCAAAGGCTTATATTTAAAGGGATTTAAGGGATTAGGCTAGACAAAAAAACAGGGTCTTGATATACTTCGATAACCGCACATTTGTTCTTGTTTTTCGCATCTTAGAAAGGAGCGGTTTCACCATGATGGGCAGATCCCATTTAATAATCAGCACTGGGGTTACCCTATCTGTAATGAGTTTGATGTCACACGAGATTACGATTCCAGTTATTGCAGTCGCAGCGTTAAGCTCTTTGCTGCCTGATATCGATGAACCGAATTCGCTGCTTGTGCGCAAGGCGATTCCAGAATTTCTATTAAGAGCGCTGCAAATTGCTTTGATAGGCGCGGCGATCTATCTCTATTTTGCCGGAATCGTGGAACGTCCTTGGAATATTGTGCTTGCACTGCTAGTCGGAAGTGTATCTTTCCTGCCTAGTCGAAAGCTGCGCCATTTGGTCATGATCTTGATTGCCATAGCACTCTTTGCCTTCGGGGAAGCCTATGATCCATGGAACTACATTGCAGCGTGCGTGCTTGTAGTCTCATCGGTTGTTCCTCATCGTGGACTGACACATACCTTGTATGGAGTTGTGGGCTGGAGCGCCTTATTGTATTTTGCCTCAGCGGGTATAAATGATGGTGGCAGTCTGTGGATAGCTGGCGGTATGTCGTATGCACTTCATCTACTGGCAGACTCCCTTACTCAAAGAGGAATTACACCATTGCCGCCAATACCCTTTAAGCTGCGTCTAAAGCTAATGAGTACAGGCACGAAAAAAGGTGGAGCCGTAGAGAACATCTGCATCATGCTGACTCTAGCGTTCGTTGTCTATGTATTTATACTTTCTCCTTGAACTAAAATGAATATGAAAGAGGGGCTTGTCTATTCTTTACGCAAATTGCGCATAGGATAAGCAGGCCCCTTTATT
Source organism: Paenibacillus sp. FSL F4-0236 (assembly GCF_038000135.1). Classification (NCBI taxonomy): domain Bacteria; kingdom Bacillati; phylum Bacillota; class Bacilli; order Caryophanales; family Paenibacillaceae; genus Paenibacillus; species Paenibacillus sp. FSL F4-0236. The sequence goes on along the minus strand of NZ_JBBOBK010000001.1, from coordinate 4,750,008 downwards.
TTTGTGTAACTATTCCTCTAAGAAAACCAGTCCGATAAAGTCCTCCGGCTCAATACGTCCGAAATAATGCTTCAAATCCAGATCAGCTAATGCTTCTCTAACCTCTACCTCATTATAACGTTTGCCACGAAGTGCATTTTCAACATCTACTACGTCACCAACCCCAAAGAAGTCACCATAGATTTTGATGTCCTTAATGAGGGAATCCTCAATATCCATACGAATATCAATAATTCCAGCAGGGAATTTACGTGTGTGTTTGACATTGCTTTTTGGTGACAGACCGTAGTTCCAGTCCCAGTTCTGGTAGTGCTCTTTGGAAATTTCGTGGATTTTGTCCCAGTCTGCTTCCTGAAGCTTATACTGAGGGACCTCGGATGGCTCCATGCCAAAGATCGAACGTAGGAGACCGGAGCGGAACTCTTCAATGGTCATGTCTGTACCTAGCAGCTCTTTGATGTTGGCTACGCGACTACGTACGGATTTGGTGCTCTTCGATTTGAACTTCTCTGGATTTACTTTTAGAGAAGCTTGTACATTGTCCAAATTGAGGTCAAACATCAGTGTGCCATGGCTGAACATGCGTCCACGTGTGGAGAATTGAGCGTTGCCGGAAATTTTTTGTTCGCCGACTTGAAGATCATTCCGTCCACTAAGCTCAGCGTTTACACCCATGCTTTGTAAGTAGTCGATCACCGGCTGGGTGAATTTCAGGAAGTTATGGAAGGACTGGCCGTCGTCCTTAGTAATGAAGCTGAAGTTAAGATTTCCGAGATCGTGATAGACCGCTCCACCGCCGGACAAACGCCGCACAACCTTAATATCATTCTCTTTAACATATTCCTGATTGATTTCTTCAATCGTATTTTGATGTTTACCGATGATGATAGATGGGCTGTTAATATAAAAAAGCAGGTAACTCTCGTCCATCGGCAAGTGTTTCAGCGCATATTCCTCAATCGCCAAATTGATGGAAGCGTCAGTAATCCCTGTGTTATCAATAAAAATCATAGTGAATTCCTCCGTTGCAGCAAAATTGATTACAGTTCTCATTTTAAACCAAAAGCAGTTTTTTAACAAAAGAGATCGCTTCGTGTTTCGGTGGAAATAAAGTATTAGACTAGATTCGTTGAATGATTGCGATTTTTAAATTGAAGAATTTCCAGCGCTCAGTCTTATTGTTAAGTACTTCATTATATCGAAAATCAAGAAATCTTTTGCATTTTTTCAGCCCATGGGTTACTATTTTTTATATTGACAAATTTGCAGGTCTAAATAAGGAGGTTACACGTTATGTGCCCTCGTACCAAAGAACAAAATGAGCTCATACGCATACAGCGCAAAGAACAGATCCTGGACGTCGCCGCGCGCTCCTACTTTCGCACGGGCGGCAACTTTGATATTCGCGACGTCGCCCGCGAGGCAGGTCTTGGTTACGGCACAGTATACCATTATTATCCCAACCGGCATTTATTAATAGAAGATGTGTTAGAAAGCGGCTTTGAGCGATGTGAGCAAGTTATCGCAAAATGGGCGGACATCAGCGGCAGCCCACCGGATGACAGGCAGTTGTTGATGTATTGTAAAGCGCTGCTCCAGCTGTGGCAGTCGGACGCCCGCGCATATCTCGTCTACAAAATGGCGGCGGAACATTATGTAGGCTTGTCTGAAAGGGATCGACACCACGCCAAGAGACGGTTTATGGAACGCCTGTACGTTCCACTCCAATCGATCGCCCAGTGCGAAGATGACAGCGTCGACCATATGCTTGCTGTGCTGGTCGGTTGCTGTGGGCTGCACTACTATGCGGGCAATTCCGATCTGAACGTCGATCGAATCGCCCGACTCGCTATCCAAGCTATTACGAAGGGGTCCTGATACGAACATGGTCATTTTAAAAAGCAAGCATGAAATTGAGGCTATCCGCAAGGCATGCCAAGTGGTGGCTGAATGTCATCGTACAATCGCCCCGCTTATCAAACCGGGTATTACCACCAACGAGATTGAGCGCATATTCGAGGACATTATGTTGAAGCACGGCGCAAAGCCATACCAGAAAGGCTATAGGGGCTATCAATATGCGACCTGTGCCTCCGCCAACGATGTAATCGCGCATGGCTTCCCTAGCAATAAGCCACTTGAGGAAGGCGATATCGTGACGATTGACACGGTCGCTGAGCTCGATGGCTGGCTCGGCGATTCGGCCTGGAGTTATGCGGTAGGGCAGATCTCGCCGATGGCCGAGAAGTTGATGCGTGTCACGAAGGAATGTCTTGATCTGGGCATCGAGCAGGCTCAGCCTGGCAATCGACTCGGCGATGTGACGAGCGCGATTCAGCGGCATGCGGAATCACACGGTTTCGGCGTCGTGCGCGACCTTCTCGCTCATGGCATCGGCCGCGACCTGCACGAGGAGCCGACTTATATGCATGTCGGCAAGCCTGGAAAAGGCCCACGTATCAAGGAAGGTATGGTGTTCACGATTGAGCCCATGATCACCGAAGGTACCTACTTGATGACAATCGATCCGGACGGCTGGACCGCACGGACGATGGACAACAAGCTCGCCGCCCAATACGAGCATACGATTGCCATTACGGCTGAAGGTCCACAAATTTTGACCGCGCAATAGAAAAAAAAGAAGTCGACCAACGAAATGGTCGACTTCTTTTTTTCGTATTCGGGGACAGCGTGTCCATAGATCTGATGAGGCTGCCAGTCTAGAACTTTATTATCTTTTGACATCTCGTAGATTTTAATGTCGATTTGAGGCAAGGGGTTATTCAGGTGATTCCTTTAGTGAGCATTGACGTATTCCCGGCAAAGACGCAATAATGGTGGCAATGAGATACATATCGAACAAACGAAAGTGGATAGAGGGAGTGTAAATATGCTTGAAAAATACGGCCACGGTGGTGATTTGCTAACAGCTGCGGAACTTTATGAGGAGGCTCGTGGCACATTTCTTGATTTCAGTGCAAACATCAATCCTATCGGGCCTCCGCCAGCCGTCTTAGAGCTACTTAGAACAGCATTGTCTACGGTGGTTGCCTACCCTGACCCTGGACATCGACGCTTCAAAAGTCTGCTAGCAGAGGACCTTGGTGTACATAGTAGTTGGTTGACAGTAGGCAACGGAGCCGCAGAATCTATGGCATTGTTGCTCCTTGCGATTGCTCCGCAAAAGGTAGGTATCGTAGAACCTTGTTTCTCTGAGTACCGGCAGCTAGCTGTGCAATTCGGCGCAGAAGTATTATCTGTTCAGGGGACAAGGGAACAGCACTTCCGAGCTGGAGTGAATGAGATTGCCGGGCTGCTGGAGAAGGTTGATCTGCTGTTCCTTGGACAGCCGAACAACCCTAATGGCGTTCAGTATACTGTGGATGAGCTGCGCTGGTTAGCGCAGAAGGCTGAAAGCTACGGGACGTATTTGGCTGTGGATGAAGCCTTTATTGATTTTATTCCAGAAGCAGAACGAAATACGCTTTTGCCGGATCTGGATCAGTTTCCGCATACGATTTTGGTACGGTCGATGACGAAATTTTATGCGATTCCCGGACTGCGTCTCGGGTTTGCCATTTCGCATCCGGAGCTGGCAAAGGCGATGACCGGAAAGCAGGTTACCTGGAGCGTGAACGGTTTGGCGCTGCTGGCAGGTGAAGCCTGCCTTGAGTGTGGGCACGAGTATGGACGTCGCACACGCGAACTGATCGCCACGGAACGGGAGCTGCTGCGGCAAGGCCTTATGCAGCTAGGCTGCGAAGTGCCGCCAGGCGAAGCCAACTTTCTGCTCTGTGGCCTGCCTTCGCCGTGGAGTGCGGCTGAGATGCAGACCCGTCTTGGGCGTGTCGGTATACTGGTGCGCAGCTGCGCTATGTACCCCGGTCTAGGAGACGAGCATATCCGAGTAGCCGTTAAGGGACATGAGGATAATGTCCGGCTGCTAAAACAGATGAAGGAAATTCTGGCGGATAAGTGAACTGTGTAGCTTAGAGGGCAGCGGGTTTGCTGTTAAAGTGTCTGGTGTAGCGCAGGGGGATGGGAGTCTACTGTAAGTGACACTCGCGGCGTAGAGAAGGCAGGGATTCTAATGAATAAGTGACTCAAGTACCGCAGAAGTTGCGATTTGATACCGGATGGCGTGCTTCAGCTCGCATGCTTAGGGTTGTAACAAAGTTTGGTGAGATAGCTTCTGATGGACATCCTCCAAAGTGCATTCGTTGTATTTCGTACAACAGAACTCGCTTTGCTGGCGTAGCAATTCGATTCTATAGCACTGTGTACAATAGAAATTTGAAAAATGATGTGAATTAGGTTTTTACGTGACATTCTATTGCAAGAAATACAGCAGAATGGCTTTTGCCAGTGAATAAAGCCGAATCTGTTGTATAAAGTGCAATAGATGGGTGAGGGACGGATTTTTAGGTGGATATTGGAGTATGTGTTGTAGTAGATTTTAGAGCAGATAGTCATTTGCTGAAATAGAGAATTAGGTAGTTTCTAAGTGAGGCGGTTGGGGAAGTACAGGCGCGACCGCGAAGCTGATTGGATGAATGGATAAAAGTAATGTGCTGTGGAAGGAGCAAGATCGATATATGGTGCAAGTAAAGATTCCATTTAACCTCGCAGGAGGCGTAAAAGAGTATCATTCGGCCATCTGGCCAGGGCTTGCTTTACAGTGGAAGGGAAACCATCTGCTACTAGAGCTACCTGCTGAAGCAGATGGTTTATCGAGTGCGTTCTATGGTGGAGGAATGAATCGGCTAGAGAGGGCCGTCAATTTATATGTTGACCGCAATTATGAATGTAGTGATCCTGTTCAGGATATGGAGAATAAGCTCCGCGAGTGGGGTTATTCAATGTCTGGCTGTGCCGGTCTGATGACGGCAGTACCGCTAGAGCATGCAGCGGTAGCTGAGGAAGACACAGGCTCAGCGGGTATTTTTGTTTGTGTTACTGCCGCCGCAGGAAATGCTGCGCGCGCGGGTGTGGAACGCAATGTGCTGGCTGTCTATCGCCCGGGTACGATTAACATAATGCTAGGTATTGATGGCTGCCTGACACCGGCGGCCATGGTCAATGCTGTGCAGACAGCTGTCGAAGCCAAAGCTGCTGCTCTGGCCGATCTCGGGATTACCGATCCTGAGAATGGGCTGATCGCTACCGGAACAACTACGGATGCGATAGTGCTCGCTGTGAGCCAAAGTGGGCGATACAAGGCAGAGCATGTTTACGCCGGAACCGCTACCGATCTTGGGGGCGCAATCGGGCGTCTTGTATATAGCGCTGTGACAGGGAGTTTGCTATCGGTTCAGGCAAGGAAGGACAGCTAATGAGAATAGGTAGCTGGAATTGCTGGAGAATGTACAGAGGTGATCGCTTGTGACAATCGCTTTAGTACTGCTTGCGGCTTATGTAATTGATCGGATCGTAGGTGATCCGCGTAGCTTGCCCCATCCCGTAATCGGTATGGGCAAAGCAATCACGGCTCTGGAGCGGGCGATCCGTCGTTTATGGTCCCACCCGCAAAGCCTGCACAGAGCAGGGGTGTTACTTCCGCTATGTGTGGCGGGTGGTGCTTGGGCACTGACAGCCATTCTGCTATGGCTGCTGTCATATATCTCACCGTGGCTCGTCTGGATAGCCGAGGCTTGGTTGATTTCAACCACGATTGCCTCCAAGGGACTAAAGGATGCAGGAATGGCGGTGTATGTGGAATTGCAGAAGGGCGATATCCCTGCTGCCCGCAAGGCGTTGGGGATGATCGTGGGGCGTGATACGACTTCGCTAGATTCCCCGGAAATTGTGCGCGGCACGGTAGAGACTGTAGCAGAGAATATCGTTGATGCGATTATTTCTCCATTGTTCTATGCGCTCATCGGTGGCGCGCCGCTTGCTATGGCTTATCGAGCAGTAAACACACTCGATTCCATGGTGGGATATAAGAATGATAAATACCGAGATCTCGGCTGGGCATCCGCTCGGCTTGATGATGTTGCCAACTTCATTCCAGCACGGATTACGGCATTGCTCTTGGCACTGTGTGCATGGCTGCTTCGTCTGGATTGGCGCAATTGTCTGCAAATGGTGAAGAGGGATGCGCGTCTCCATCCAAGCCCAAATAGCGGCTATCCAGAATCCGCTGTTGCGGGCGCACTTGGTATCCGTCTCGGAGGAGAGAACGTCTATCATGGTGTCGCTTCGTTCCGAGCCTATATGGGTGATCCGGTACGAGCGATGGAGCCGGACGATATTATTCAGACCTCGCGGATGATGATGCTCTCCTCTTCAATTTTTGTAGGCTTATGCGCGGTTGTGGCATGGGTTTGGATTGGAGGCTAATGCTAGACATGGCGTTTCCTTCTATAGAGCTAGAATTAGTACTTGTCCGCCACGGGCAAACTCAGTGGAATGCTGAGCATCGTTACTTAGGACATTCGGATCTCCCGTTGCTATCTAGTGCAGTAGAGCAGCTATCTCAACTTAAGCAGCAGTCTGAAGTATCGAATGATTTTTGGTGTGTATTTTGCAGCGATTTGCTTAGATGTCGGGAGACTCTAGCTTATATTTCTCCTTCTTTAGAGAAGGTGGCTGTCTACGATCCGCGCCTGCGTGAAATGAATTTTGGAGCTTTCGAAGGCTGTACTTATGAGGAATTGAAGGATAACTCACTATATAGAAGGTGGATTGATAATCCTTCCACAGTTACACCGCCGGATGGTGAAACATGGGAGCAGTTTGACGAACGGTTGCGTAGCTTCCTGTCAGATCTGGGGCGAGGGGCTGAGGATACATTTGTGCAGGCTGCAATTAGTGAAAAAAAGGCTGAGGTAATAACAAGCAGGGTGTTGGTAGTCACACATGGTGGTGTTATTCGGAATTTCCTTGCACAGTTAATTCCTGGTGTCACATTCTACAGCGCAGTTGCACCTTCTCCGGGAACAGCAATGGTACTCAGGCTATTTTGGCGGAACGGGCAATGGTCGGCAGATATTTCTGGAGATTGATGAGAAAATCAAATGAAAAAAAGGGTTCCACATATTAGTCATACCTAATATGTGGAACCCTTTATGTTTAAACTATCGTTCGCCCTCAGCAGAATAAAGTGGATAATTAGATGTTAGGTAACCATTCATTATAGGTATCTGCACGTGATTGCAATTCATTATACAGCATGCTGGCATGGTAACCGTCGCACACGGCATGGTGGAATTGCCCCGATATTGGTAATAGTATTTTTTTGTCTTGATGTAAATATTTTCCTATAGTAAAGATGGGAAGCAGGAAGGTTCCCTCGTTATACACGTTCAGGTTAAAGCCCGTGAAGCTGACCCACGGAATACTAGAAATAGGGAAGGTGTTCGGTGGTTCGTTTGCTTTAGCGATAAATTGTTTCACGCTTCCGTACATTTTCATATCATCCAAATAACGGTTATAGAAATCATTAAACTTTTCACCGTATGAAGTCCAGATGCTTGAAAAAGTCTTATCATCATCATGGAAAATTGTAAAACTAGGTGACATGCTATCCCAATAACCTAATCTACCTTCAGAATCAAAGCAAGTGCGGAATTCACTATGACGGTTCACCACCGTAGTTATCATGTGGATTAGTGCTGGGTACAGCTTAATTCCCTTATGCTTAAGCTCTGACAGTAGAAGGGTGATATCAATATTTGCGGTCATGCTATAGGTGCATCTGACATTGTTTAAATAATGTTCAAAATAGGGTTTTCTACTCCAGTTATCAATGACAATCGGGTTAAAAATCATTTGTTATGACCTCCTAAAATTATTTCATTTTTCATTTTAGGAGGTCTGCTGGACTGATTTCACCATATCCTTATCACAATCCTTTGAGAAAGTATTTTGTAACGATGAGTATACCATCATCATCGCCGTAATTAAAAATATATTTACTAGATCAAGTGGAAGGAAGATGCATTTATAATGTTGAGTGAAAAGTTGGTTATTGAAAAATTGCTTCAGCAAAAGCGTACGAGTGTTGCTTCCATCGTAGTGATGATGTGCGGTGTAGCGGGGTCGGGTAAAACAACCTTTGCTAAAAAGCTGGAGAAAGAGGGATTCGCCAGACTTTCGATAGATGAAGATATTTGGGCCACGCACGGACGTTTCGGGGTGGATTATCCAGAGCAGAATTATGAGTCCTATAAAGAAGAGTCGGAGATAAAGCTGCGGGGGGAGCTGGTGAATCTGCTTCAGGCAAAACATCATGTTGTCATCGATTTCAGCTTCTGGCAACGTCAGAGACGGAACGATTACAAGCAACTTATTGAGAGTTATGGTGGCGTGTGGGAACTGATTCACTTAAAAATTCAGCCAGATGAATTGCGTCAGAGACTGCTTATCCGGAGTGAACGTTTTGACGCTAATGCCGCATTTCCGATTACTGAGGACATACTAACCCGGTTTTTAAATGGTTTTGAGATCCCTGCTGGAGAAGGGGAGCTTGTGATCGAAGCATAGATCTATAACTTGATTTTTTGGGCATTTGTCCTCTCATAGAACCACAGCCGGATTAAAATCCCATGGCTGTGGTTCTTTTTTTAAGCGAGTGATTGTGCCATGATAGTCATGGGGGCGATTGAGAGATGTTTAAGGATTTTAAGCTCATAGCCGGACGGCCGGTGTATATACAAATTAAAGACTATATGAAGCACTTAATCATAAAAGGCGGTCTGCAAGGCAATCAAAAGCTGCCCTCCACACGAGAACTCAGCACATTGCTTAAGGTTAGCCGCAACTCCGTAATCTCTGCTTATGCAGAGCTTGAGGATGATGGATTTGCGTATGCCGTGCAGGGTCAGGGAAGTTATGTGGCACCTACACCTCCCGGCAGTGAAACAATCTCTTCCTGGACGATGGACTGGAAGACGCGTATCAATGATCATGCGCGGCTGGCGGAGGATCTGGATATCATGAAGCGCGGCATACGAGCGGAGAAGGGGACGATCTCCTTCACGAGCATCGCACCTGATGAGAGTCTTTTTGATCTAGATAATGTGAAACGCTCCTTTATGGATCGTATGTCGGTGGAAGGCAACGTCTTACTAAATTATGGATATGCCAAAGGGTATAAGCCTTTAATAGACTATTTGAAGCAGTATATGGAGCACAAAGGCGTTGAAATGAAAGGCAAGGATATATTGATCACCAATGGCTTTACAGAGGGATTCGATATTGTATTGTCTGCACTTAGCAAAAAGAATGGTTCGGTCATCTGTGAGAATCCAACGCATCATACGGCGATCAAAAATCTGAAGCTGAATGGCTTTGAGATCACCGGGATTCCTATGGAGCGTGATGGGATTGATCTGGTTGAGCTGGAGAAGGCATTGCAGGAGCAAGCTTTTGACTGTGCCTACTTTGTCCCCTCTTATCATAATCCGACCGGCATTGTAATGTCTCCCGAGAAAAGACAGAGGCTAATGAAGCTGATGAACCGGTACCAAATACCAGTGATCGAGGATGGTTTTAACGAGGAGTTACGCTATTCGGGCTCACATGTGGCTCCACTTATCGCAGCAGCAGGGAGCGGCAACAGCGTGATCTATCTAGGTAGCTTCTCAAAGGTATTATTTCCGGGACTACGCGTAGGCTGGGTGCTGGCAGATCAGGAGCTGATCTATTCTCTCGAAAGCGTCAAGCGCGCACGTACCATTCATACCTCGACGCTGGATCAATCCATTTTGTATCAGTACTTATTAGGTGGCCATTTAGAGAAGTATTTGAAAAAAGCCAGAGCGGAATATAAACGAAAATATGAATTAACCCTGCAATGCTGTAAGGAGTTTATTCCTTATACGGCGTTATCAGGGGATGGCGGATTGCATCTTTTTGTAACCTTCGCGGAGGGCTTTAATACAAGGACGCTGCTGGCGGCCTGCCATGAACAAGGGGTTATTTTTACAGCAGGAGATATATTCTTCACAGACGGTAAAGGTCAAAATACGATACGGATCGGTTTCTCCAGAGTGACGGATGAGGATATACGCAAGGGGATCGAGATTATTGGCAGAACAGCACGACAACTAATGGGATAAAGAGGTGCTTGAGATGAAGATGAAGGTAGGCGTAATTATGGGCGGGGTGTCCTCAGAGTATGAGGTATCCATGAATAGCGGTAGAGAGATTTTGAAGAATCTAGATCCCAATAAATATGAGGTTACTCCAATAGTGATCACCAAGCGTGAAGAGCTTATTGAGCAGGCAAAAGGAATCGATATCGCGCTGCTTGCGCTCCACGGAGCTTACGGAGAGGACGGTACGGTTCAGGGGACGCTGGAGACGATGGGGATTCCTTATACGGGTAGTGGCGTTTTGTCTAGCAGCATTTGTATGGATAAAGATCTTTCCAAAAAGCTTATGCGCTGCTCAGGCGTCAACACGGCGGATTGGCTGTGCTGGGATAGTATGAAGGATTATTCTCAAGAAGCCGTAGAGCGGATTGGGTATCCTGTTATGGTGAAGCCATGTGCAGGCGGTTCGAGTATTGGTATGGAAAAGGTGAGCAGTAGCGAGGAGCTGTTGAGCGCAGTACAGAAGGCTTTTGCTTGTGATCAGTCGATTCTGATCGAGAGCTACATTCAAGGCCAGGAAATTACTTGCTCTATTCTAAATGGAGAGATGCTGCCCGTTTTGGGAATCACCTCGGCGCATGCGGAGTGGTTCGATTACAGTGCGAAATACGAAGATGGCGGGGCAGACGAACGGGTCATTGTTCTACCAGCTGAGGTGTATGAGCGAGTACGTGATGCAGCCTTAACTTGCTACAAAGCACTAAAATGCAGCGTGTACGCAAGGGTGGATATGCTCATTAAGGATGGTATTCCATATGTGCTGGAGGTGAACACATTACCGGGCATGACGAAGGCGAGTCTTTTACCAAAAAGCGCGCAAGCGGCAGGTTACACCTTCAGCGGACTGCTGGACGAGATCATTTCCCTTTCCCTAACAGAAAAGAGTCCGAAAGAAGAGGTGCTCAGTCATGCATAATGAATGGATTACTCCGCGTGTACGGGAGATTGCTCCCTCGGGGATTCGGGCTTTTTTTGACCTAAGTACAGGGAATCAGGATATTATATCGCTTGGTGTAGGCGAGCCTGATTTCGTTACACCGGAGCATGTAAGAGCTGCCTGTATTCGTGCTTTGAATAATGGGGAGACGATGTATACACCAAATTCCGGCTTGTTGGAGCTTAGAGAAGAGATCGCCTCTTATCTGCACACAAGCTTCAATCTCCGCTATGAGCCAACTAACGAGATTATGGTTACAGTGGGGAGCAGTGAAGCCGTGGATTTGGCTCTGCGGGCCTTTATTACACCCGGGGATGAGATTATCGTCCCTTCTCCGAGCTATATTGCGTATTCGCCGATTACTCATTTGAACGGTGGGATTACGGTAGAGGTTGAATCTTCAGCCGAGCAGGGTTTTAAACTTACTCCTGAAGCGTTGCGGCAGGTGATTACCCCGCGTTCCAAGATTCTTATGGTTAATTTTCCGACTAATCCTACAGGAGCAGTAATGACTTACGAGGATTGGCTACCCATTGCACAGATTGTAAAAGAGAATAACTTACTTGTCATTTCAGATGAAATCTATGCCGAGCTAACCTATGATAGTCAGCATGTCAGTATTGCCTCCCTTCCTGGGATGTTGGAACGAACGATTGTCATTAGTGGCTTCTCCAAAGCTTTTGCGATGACTGGCTGGAGAGTGGGTTATGCTTGTGGTGATCAGGAATTAATTGCTGCGATGCTCAAAATCCATCAGTACACTGCGATGTGTGCTCCGATACTAGGTCAAATCGCTGCCATTGAATCACTGCGGAACGGTATGGAGCATAAGGACCACATGAAACGATGCTTTGATGAGCGAAGAAAGCTGCTGGTTAGTGGATTTCGATCTATTGGTTTACCTTGCCACGAGCCGGAGGGTGCATTTTATGTCTTTCCTTCCATCGCTAATACCGGAATGAAGTCAGAGAATTTCGCTTTGCAGCTGCTCAAGGAGGTTGGTGTTGCTGCGGTTCCGGGGCATGTGTTTGGAGCGGGTGGAGAAGGGTATATTCGCTGCTCTTATGCAGCATCCCTACAAAAATTGACGGAAGCGCTGGAGAGAATCGAAGGATTTATGAAAGTGAAGTTGTAATTCTAGTGGTCCCCATCTATCATAGATGGGGGCTTTTCTGTGTAGATAAGATAGAATAGGTTATACGGATCTATTTAATTGGAGGTTAAATTATGATTTCAACTATTCAAGAAGTAATTAAACGAATCACACCGGCTGATGAACAGTCTTTCCTAAAAGCGGAGCACCGCCTGAACATTCTAACTAAACCACCGGGCAGCCTGGGACAATTGGAGACCTTGGCCGTTAAGCTCGCTGGAATTTCGGGTACGGAGCAGCCTAGTTTCACCAAACGAACGGTAGTTGTGATGGCTGCCGATCACGGTGTATGCTGCGAGGGAGTTAGTGCATTTCCACAGGAAGTCACAATGCAGATGGCCTATAATTTTCTCAGCGGAGGAGCGGCTGTGAATGTACTGGCACGCCAAGCTGGGGCTGAGGTGAAGTTCGTTGATATCGGTGTTAACGGCGACCTTAGTCATGAGGATCTGATTGATTGTAAAGTGCGCCGAGGAACGGATAATATAGCCGTGGGACCTGCGATGAGTCGTGAAGAAGCGATGAATGCTGTGCTTGTAGGTATAAGAATCGCACAAGAAGCGATTGAGAACGGGACAGAGATTTTTATTACAGGTGAAATGGGCATAGGGAATACAACGGCTAGCGCAGCTATTCTGTGTGCTCTAAAAGGAATACCACCTGAAGTAGCCGTTGGAAGAGGAACGGGAATTGATGATGAACGTCTACTACATAAGATTGCAGTTGTGGAACGCGCTTTAAAGGTGAATCAACCGAATCCGGCAGATCCGCTGGATGTATTGTCCAAAGTAGGGGGACTCGAAATCGCTGGTTTGACTGGTCTAATTCTTGGCGCAGCTGCTGCTAGGGTACCTGTCATTTTGGATGGTTTTATTTCGGGCGCGGCAGCTCTTGTGGCGAAGGCGCTTGCGCCAGAATCCATTGCTTATATGATAGGCTCCCATCTATCAGGTGAACAGGGACATAAGCTGATGCTGGAGCAGCTTGGGCTTGAACCGTTGTTTAACCTGGGTCTTCGTTTGGGTGAAGGAACTGGAGGTGTATTGTCCCTTCATTTAATAGAAGCGATATGCCGCATTTTGAGTGAAATGGCCACCTTTGAAAGTGCAGGCATCTCTGGAGCTGGGAAACAATGAGTATTCTTGTAACGGGAGGCGCGCGTAGCGGGAAAAGTGGTTTTGCAGAAAAATTGATGTCGTCACTGACAGATCAGGCCTTCTATGTAGCAACTGGACAAGCGTTTGATGATGAAATGAAGGAACGGATTGCACTGCATCAGCATCAGCGCGCGCAAAGTGGGTATGCTTGGGAGACGTTAGAGGAGCCTTATGATTTGCCAGATCTTCTTAAGCGTTTATCTGGTGAAAAGGCGGTTCTCGTAGATTGTCTAACGTTGTGGTTATCGAATGTACTGCTAGCCATGGAAGGATTTACGGATAGGCAAGAGTTGATTGAGAGCGAAATTACAAGACTTGAAGACAGTGTGCGCACATTTCAAGGAAACCTCATTTTGGTCACTAATGAGGTTGGAGACGGTATTGTTCCGGAGTATGCGCTTGGCCGATTGTACCGTGATCTGGCAGGACGTATGAACGCGCTGCTTGCTCGGCAATGCGAGCAGGTTTTTTTAGTGACTGCGGGCATTCCAATTGAACTCAAGAGCAGGGAGTATCGTTTATGAGGGAGCGCAGGGATGCTGCCGCGGCTGCCTTTCAGTTTTTGTCCCGGTTTCCTGTAAAGAGTGACCCTGGATTTTCTCCTGAGCTGCTGCGCCGAAGTGTGCTGTTCTATCCTGTGGTGGGTGCAGCTATCGGACTGTGCGTAGCTGCTGGGGCAGCTTTGACGGGTTGGATTTTACCGGCTTGGCCAGCAGCTGTTATTACCCTCATCTTATGGGTAGGACTTACTGGCGGCCTGCATCTCGATGGTTGGATGGACAGTGCGGATGGTCTGCTAAGCTACCGACCAAGGGAACGGATACTGGAGATTATGAAGGACAGCCGTGTGGGTGCGATGGGTGTGCTCGCCTGCGTGCTGCTCTTGCTGTTAAAGGCCTCTTTAGTGGCAGCATTAATCGAAGGCTACGCCTATTACGAGCTGCCACTGCTCTTGCTGCCAGCGATCTGGAGCCGCTGGTATATGGTGCGGGCAATGGTGCGTTATCCCATTGCCCGCGGGAACGAGGGGCTGGCCGCGAGCTTCGCCGGCCTCGCTCCCTCGCATGAGCGGCGCGCGCTGGCGATAGCCGCGCTGCTCTCGCTAGCCGCAGCCGGTGCGCCTCTGGCGCTCGGCGCGGGCATAGCCGCGTGGCCGCTGCAGCTGGCGGCAGCGTTACTGCTGCCAGCTGCGGCCTTGGCCAGCGGCACCGTTGCTGCGCGGCGGATTAGCAGCCGGCTCGGCGGGCTCACCGGCGATGTGTATGGCGCGCTGAATGAGCTGCTAGAGGCTGTGCTCCTACTAGTATTAGTGCTGCTCCAGCACAATTTCATGTGAGTGGCTCCTGCGGGTGACGCATAGTAGCCAGCTGGCTCAATCTGTTTATATCCACTGCTGATGCTTGTGGGTCCAGTTGTTTGGTGGCCCGGATGCTTGCTTGTACACATACTTGCTAACCGTGATGACGTTGTATCATATTTTGCGAATCATTTGATATTTTTAGAGTTTAATAGGAAAGAGGGATGACATGGTTGCTACCATTCTACTATTTGTAATTGCCGGCCTTGCTGAGATCGGAGGCGGATACTTAGTATGGTTATGGCTAAGAGAATCAAGACCTCTCTGGTACGGTTTGGTAGGTTCTTTGATTCTGATAAGCTATGGCATCATCCCTACGTTGCAGAAGTTTCCGTCCTTCGGAAGAGTGTACGCAGCCTACGGCGGGGTGTTTATCGTGCTCGCTGTGTTATGGGGCTGGCTAGTAGACAAGAAAACACCCGATGTATATGACTGGGTTGGTGCTGTTATTTGTGTGATCGGCGTTTCGGTCATTCTTTGGGCGCCGAGACACTAACAAAACAACCCGTTCAACACTTTCGTGTGAACGGGTTGTTTTTATTTAAGCCTAAGCTTTAGATCTTAAATTGTTGCACAGCTTCCTGAAGCTTCTTAGCCTGCTCATATAGATGCTGCACGGTTACTGCATGTCCTTCAAGCTCTATACGTTGGCGCTCGGAGTTCTCGGATAGTGTGTCCGCACTTTCTTGGGATCTTGAAGTGATTTGTGCGGTTTCCTCAACGGAAGCACTAACTTCTTCTGTACTTGCTGAGATTTGCTGCGTCGCCGCAGATACGGATTGAATATTCTGATTGATGCTTTGGATCAGAATCAGAAGGTGATTGAAGGCATCGCCCGCTTCTGCCACCTTGCCTACCCCGGAGGCTACCTCAGAATTCACATGGTTCATCTCAGTAACGGAGCGATTCATATCTTCCTGAAGTCCGAGTAGGAAATCACGAATCTGCTCATTCGCATTACGGGATTGTTCGGAAAGCTTGCGTACTTCTCCGGCAACCACGGCAAAGCCGCGTCCATGTTCTCCTGCACGTGCTGCTTCGATCGAAGCATTGAGCGACAGCATTTGGATTTGCTTCGTAATTTCAGTAATGCTATGAACGACTTCTCCGATCATTACTGAACGTTCATTCATAACTTGTAATTGCTCCAGCGACTGCAGGGAGGCACGTTCAACATGGCGCATTTGCAGAACGGCGCTTTGGGCAATCTCATTACCGCCAATCGCTTCAGCGGAAGCTTCACTGATCTGCTCAGTGACTTCGGTGGCTGCTGAAGCAATATGCTGAATGCCGAAATTGATTTCTTCCATAGCTTTTGAATTATCTTGAGCGCTGCTCGCGATGGTCGTACTACCTTTACCAATTTCTACAACAGATGTACTAGAGTGGTCTGCCATTTCATTTAGGACCTCTACACGTTCTCTTAAAGAATTGGAATCGGTGACCACAGTATTTGAGGTGACGAGTACATGTCCAATCATTTCTTTTAGGCGCAGGGTCATCGCTTGGAAGCTTCTGGACAGTTGAGCTACCTCATCACTGCCTTTAACCGTTAATTCCTCTGTGAAATCTCCCTCTGCAAGACGGGCACTGTAAGCTGCAAGCTTTGAGATAGGACGAGTAATCCGCATGCTCATAAACCAGGCACCAGTTGAGCCTATGATCAGCGTTAGCAGAGTGATCCCGGCGCTGGTCCACAGAATACTGTCTGTTTTTTCTTGAATAAAGCTTACATCACTGCTGATTCCGATAACCATCGTACTTCCGGGAATTCCGATATAAGCTGACTTATGTACACCATGCGAATCCTTGTATGTATCGCTTAGTCCACTCTTTCCTTTAAGAGCTTGCTGCATTGCAGAGGATACCTTAACAATTTCCTCCGGCTTTAATTTTGCATCATGATCTACGGACAGAACCTCAGCTTCCTTGCCTTTTAGATTGAGTAGAAAAATAGTCTCAACCCCATGCTGCTTTCTCTTATCCTGAAAATAGAATTCAAGATTGGTGGCTGCTTGTTCGTTCTTCTTTAGTGCTTGCTGAGCATGCATTGTATTTATATTCTTATATACGTCCTGAGCAGCTGCAGTTAGAATTTGATTGATTTGTGGCATGACATAGCTGTTGAAAATACTGGTGGATATAAAGTAGAAGCTGGTACTTAACAAAAGAGACGTGAGTAATAGAACTACAAATAATAAACGCGTAAATCTGCGACTGATCGACTGCTTGAAACGAAACATATTGTTCTCCCCCTTTTTATGGGCAGCGAAGCCCCATTTCTTTATATCCCTACCGACTGCTATTGACTGGCAACCTGCAATATATTCCATAGTTATGTAATATATCAACTAAATGGATCGGGAATGAAGTGTTTGATACTATTCTATAGAATTAACCTCTGGATGAATAGTGAAAGTTTTAGTTTATATAGCATATTTTTCTGAAAAAGATGAATTATTACTGACACTTTTATTTTTAGTTAATAAAAATGGGTATAAATACCCATTTCATAAATTGTTTATTTTTATGGATTGTTTGACGACAGTGTGATAGAGTATTAATGTTTTGTTCCAAAACTTAATGTATGCCGCGGTTCGTAACCATCCCGCGTAAACAAAACTAGGAGGAGTTTAAGCAATATGTTTAATTTGATGTGGGGAGTTTTATTTGTTATTGTCAATTTTGCTTTTTTTCTACTCTGTTACCGCCTGTTCGGCAAAAGTGGAATGTATGCATGGGTAGGTATCGCTACTGTAATTGCAAACATTCAGGTAGCTAAGACGATTGCTATGCCATTTGATATCGTGATGACACTCGGAAATACGATGTATGTCACTTTGTATATGACCAGCGATTTGCTTAATGAGAAGTATGGAAGAGCAGAAGCACGTAAAGCGGTTTGGTTTGGCTTCTTCACCTTGCTTATGACGACAGTCATTATGCAGATGGTACTAGTATTTAAGCCGCAAGAGACCGATATTGCTCAGTCTTCTTTGGAGACGATCTTTGGTCTGATGCCTCGACTAGCGTTGGGTAGTCTGACTGCTTACTTCATTAGTCAGTTCCTAGACGTTCGGTTGTACTCCTGGATTCGCAAATATTACAGCACCTCAAGTCAGTTGTGGATTCGTTCCAACGGCAGTACGATGATTAGCTCCTTTGTGGATACACTAATCTTCTGTACCATTGCATTTGCTGGGTTGTATAACTGGAGTGTGTGGTTTGAAATTTTGCTTACAACGTATCTAGCGAAATTCTTACTAACCGCAGTAAGCACACCTATCTTATATATCGCCCGAACTTTTACTTTTGCTGAAGATGGAATACCATCATCCGCTCATAAGAAGGAATAAACAACAATACAGCCAGCGCGTACCGATCATAATCGATGCGCGCTGTTTGATTTTTCCAGTCGTAAGAGGGATCAAACGTTCCATATAAATATGTACATAAAATTAATATAAAGCTAAAATAAGCTATCGTAGCCATTCTAATTGTATCCCGAGCGAAGAGAGTGTACATAATCGGTAGTCACAGAAATTACGAATAGGTGTGGTGAAGGATGAATCTAGTAGTTCCTATACTGCGTTATGCAGCAGAACAGCCCGACAGCATTGCCTTAACCCATGACCAAGCAACGCATACCTATGCAACATTAGTGCAAGCGATGCGGAGAATTGCCAATGGTCTACAGCAAATGGGCCTTAGGCATGACAAAATCGCTATTTTATCTACGAATCGCATTGAATTTGTCGAGGTTTTCTTGGGGGCTATTTATGCAGGCTGTGTTCCCATTCCTTTAGATCCCAAGTGGAGTGCAAATGAACTGCGGGTTATTATAGAGCAGTGCCAGCCGACAATGATTTTTGCCGAGCCGGAAGCTGCAAAGAATTTGGTCTTCAAGGACCAAGCCATCCCAACGCTGACTTTTTCAAATGAACGAACAGGTTCCTATGATCAGTGGTTGAAGGCTCTGAAGCCAGAAGCTGAATTGGATGAGACGAACGAGTTATTATTTATCGGTTTTACTTCAGGCACAACGGGGCTACCCAAAGGATATATGCGTACCCATTTATCGTGGTTAAAGAGCTTTGAGGTATCGAGTGCTGCCTTTGAATTGGACGCTATAAAGGATGTTTTAGCACCGGGTCCGTTTGTGCATTCGCTGTCCTTGTTCGCTGTAATGCAGAGTCTGTATGGTGGAGCAAACTTTCATATTACGCAAAAATTTAGCTCCACACAGGTGTTAGAGCTGTGCAAGCAGATTCCGGGTGTGGTGTTGTTTGTTGTACCGACAATGCTTGAATCCATGATGCAGCAGGCTGTTCCTGGGCAGACGCAGATTGATGCGATTATTAGCTCAGGTGCAAAGTGGTCGGAGTTGTCCAAAAAAAAGGGCATAGAAGTGTTCGCTGGAACGCGTCTCTATGAATCCTATGGTTCCTCAGAAGCGAGTTATATTAGTTATTTGGATGTTCTGGAAGAGCATAATCCGAACTCTGTAGGCAAGCCCTATCCCGGAGTGCAAGTTTCCATTCGTGATGAAGAGCTCCGTGAAGTCCCTACGGGGGAGATTGGGCAGTTATATGTGCGAAGTGATATGATATTTCTAGGCTACCATCAATTGCCGAAGGAGACCGCAGCAGCTTTTCGAGAGGGATGGCTTGTGTTAGAGGATTATGTTTATCAGGATGAAGCTGGTTATTTATATCTGGCGGGTCGCTTGAAAAATAGAATTATCTCCGGTGGGCTGAACGTTTATCCAGAGGAAATAGAGCGAGTACTGGAGCATCTTCCGGAAATGCAAGAAGTAATGGTGCTTGGCGTCCCTGACGATTATTGGGGAGAACAGCTGGCAGTCCTCGTGAAATGGAATGGTGAAAAGCATTTATCTATAGACGAAATAAAGAATTATTGTCGCCAGTATTTAGCAAGTTACAAAGCGCCGAAGCAGCTGCTGACAGTTGATGAGTTTATCTATACAAGCAGTGGCAAAATTGCCCGGCAAGCGATGAAAGACTATGTGAAAAGAGCGATGGTATGATAGAAGCAGTAATTGTTATGGCAAAACGTACACCGATTGGCAGGATGGGCGGCTTATTAAGTACATTTGAGCCGGAAGCATTACTGGCGCCGCTTATTCAGCATATTGTGGCAGAGACGAACCTGCCCGTCGATATGATCGATGATGTGATTATTGGAAATGTGGTCGGTCCGGGTGGAAATATTGCCCGGGTAGCTGCGCTTGAAGCGGGACTGCCTGTTTCGGTTCCGGGCGTTACTGTGGATCGGCAGTGCGGTTCTGGGCTAGAGGCCATTAACATAGCAGCACGGCTTATTCAAAGTGGCGCAGGTGAGATTTATTTAGCGGGCGGTGTTGAGAGCACGAGTCGTGCCCCTTGGAAAATGGCTAAGCCCCAAACCTTGATGGGGGTTCCGCAGCTATATACCCGTGCTCATTTTACACCTAGCGCTTACGGTGATCCGGATATGGGAATTGCTGCGGAAAATGTAGCGCGGAAGTATGGGATTTCGCGAGAAGAGCAGGATCAATATGCCTTTAAAAGCCATCAGAAGGCCGTTCATGCTCAGCAAACTGGTAGGTTTCAGGAGGAGATTGTACCTCTTCTGGTTGAGGGGGAGTGGGTGAACACCGACGAATGTCCAAGGGCTAATACGAGCCTGGACAAGCTGCGAAAGCTGCCTTCAATCTTTGAAGAAAAAGGTACCGTCACCGCTGGAAATGCCTGTCCTATTAATGATGGTGCGGCGCTTCTATTAATGATGTCCCGTGAGAAATGTCGGCAACTCAAGCTTAAGCCTATCCTGCGTGTAGTGGATGCGCAAGCGGCAGGTGTGGATCCAAATTATTTAGGTATGGGGCCAGTTCCAGCTGTACAAAAGGTGTTACAGCGTCAACAGCTGACCATAGCCGATTTAGATATCGTAGAGTTTAATGAAGCCTTTGCTTCACAAGTTCTAGCCTCACTGAATGAGCTTCAGATCCCACAGGAAAAGGTCAATCTTGGAGGAGGCGCATTAGCTATCGGTCATCCATATGGGGCGTCCGGAGCGATTTTAATGACTCGCTTATGTGCTGAAATGCAGCATACGCCTTATCAAAGGGGACTTGCCACTTTGGGCATTGGCGGCGGGTTGGGGCTGGCTACGCTTGTGGAGGTTACGGAATGAACAGTGTCCGACATCAGATTCTTATGACTGCTGAGTGGATATCGGATTACGCACAGAGTATTGAGGCACCCGTGCAGACGACTAATGGCAATCTGATTGCTCCTTCTACGATGCCTATTATTTTTTGGCAGGTCTTCGATATTCCTTGGCTTAGCAAGGGAGAGCCCTTGCTTCACGGCACTCAGAAATTCTCATATCAAGCTCCGATTACGGCAGGGATGACGTTAGATTGTGAATTAGCATTAACGAGCAAGGTGCAAAAAGATGGCCGGCAGGGCAAGCTGACCTTTTACACACATACGCTGGTTTGTAAATGTGAAGGCGAGCTTATAGTCACCGCAGAAACTGTGTTAATTCGGGTAGGTGATGATCATGATGAGAAAATGCATAACGGCTGAGGCTATCCGGCAATATGCAGCAGCTTCCCAAGATCTGGCCGCTATTCATCTAGATGAGGATGCTGCAACTGAGGCTGGATTTAAGCGGCCCATTGCGCATGGGATGTATCTAATGGGATTAGCCCAATCCTTATATATCGAGGAGCATCAGGCACAGTGGATCACTCAATATGATATGAAATTTCATAAGCCTTTAGAGGTCGATAATGTCGTGATTTTTGATTTTTCGGAGGATGACTGCCTGGTTAAAGTGACCCTTACAACAGAAGCTGGCGATGTTATTGCTTCGGGAGCTTTTTCAGTGAAAGAGGTGTAGTGATGAACAAAGTAGCCTTAATTACTGGAGCAACCAGAGGGATCGGGCGTAGTATTGCCGTGCAGCTCGGCAAGTCCGGTTATATAGTGGTTGTAAATGGTACAAAACAAGTCTTAATCGATGAGGTTGTCCATGAGATTCGTCAGGCGGGTGGTGAGGCATCAGGATACTCTGCTAATGTAGCAGATCCAGTTGCGGTCACTGCAATGGTGGATGAGGTTATTACACGGTATGGCCGTATTGAGGTATTGATAGCTAACGCTGGGAATTTGCAGGATCAGAAATGTCTACGGATGACGGATGAAGAGTGGAAGGCTGTGCTGGATGTACATCTAAATGGCACCTACTATAGCATTCAACGCGTACTTCCATATATGCGCCAGACGGGTGGCGATATCCTGTTGATGACCTCTACGGCTGGACTAACAGGTTCTGTGGGTCAGGTGAATTATAGTGCAGCCAAAGCTGGAATACTTGGAATGACGTGGACACTAGCAGCGGAGCTGAAACGTGATCAAATTAGAGTCAATGCGATTTCGCCAGCCGCTTTAACAGATATGACCAGACCTGTCATTGATCATTTGAAAGCGAAACATGCCAGCCGTAATGATCCGTTCCCAGACTTTTGGCGAATAGGTGGCCCGGAGGATATTGCTTCCTTTGTGACTGCATTATTGAGTGAGTCTGATGCGGATTTAACCGGTGAAATCTTTGCTGTGAATGGATCAAAAGTGACGAAATGGGAGAAGCCTGCACCTGCATTTTCCGAGAACAGCATTGGGGCATTTTTCGCTACTTGGCATCGTCAAAAGGGGAGTGAATAAATGCTTACCTTCGATCAAGTTCATTTTTATTATAAAAAGGGTCAGCCTGTCCTAGAGGATATCAGCTTTACAATAGAAGCGGGGGAGTTTGTGGCGATTGTTGGCGCGAATGGCTCTGGCAAATCCACCATTGCAAAGCTCATGGACGGACTGCTGCTGCCGCGAAAAGGGGCTGTACAGTTTAAGGGCCTAGACACCACAAAGCCAGCTGATCTTGCAGATATTCATCAGCAAATTGGCTTTGTTTTTCAGAATCCAGAGGATCAATTTATCACCACAACCGTTATGGATGAGGTGCTTTTTGGTTTGGAGAACGTTCGTGTGCCAAGGGAGGAAATGCGCAGTCGATTGGAGCATGCCTTGCAGGCTGTTCATATGGAGGATTACCTGGACGCTATGCCACATCAGCTCTCTGGAGGTCAGAAGCAACGTGTCGCTATTGCGGCTATATTGGCGATGCGCCCGCAAGTCATTATTTTTGACGAAGCCACCTCTATGCTTGATCCTCAGGGAAGGCAGCAGGTGCTTGCCATTATGCAAGAGCTGCATCGTCAAGGGCTGACCATTATTCAGATCACTCACCATATGGAGGAAGTGCTTTCAGCAGAACGATTATTACTCCTGCATCAAGGGCGACTTGAGTATGATGGTGCTCCACTGGCTTTTTTTGAAACGATGCCTGTTGCGGACTATCAATTACATCTACCCTTTGCCGTGCGTGTACATGCATTGCTCCATTCAGAAGTGCCGCCAACAGCCGATTGGAAGGGGATAATTCGATCACAATGGTCTACAAATTAGATAATTTAAGTGTAAACTATGCTGATCATGTGGCTTTGCACAATATAAACTGCACCATTACTGCGGGCAAATGGATTTCGATTATCGGTCCCACGGGTGCAGGAAAGTCTACCTTTGTCAAAGTGCTGAAGGGCTTGACTCCCACCGTAAAAGGAGACTATTGGATTGATCAGAAGCCTGCTCCGAGAGATGCCAAAGGACAATTAAAGGTCGTCCCGGAGCTGGGCTTTGTTTTTCAATATCCGGAGCATCAGCTATTCGAAACCACGGTGCAAAAGGAGCTTGCTTTTGCTCTGAATCTGCAGGGTGCTTCACGCCAGCAAATCACGGAAGCGATTGAAAGGATTTTACCGCAAGTGGGTTTGTCAGAGGGCATTCTCCCGTTAAATCCATTCCAATTAAGCGGTGGAGAAAAGCGCCGTGTGGCCATTGCCTCCGTGCTGATGACGAATCCGAAGCTGCTAATTTTGGATGAACCGACAGCGGGGCTAGATCCAGCTAGCCAAGTATCTTTGCTGAAGCTACTGAAGACTTGGCAGCAACAAAATCAGCGCACCATTCTCTTCGTTTCGCATCAGATGGAGGATGTTGCTGAGTACTCGGATGAGGTTTTGGTTTTCCATAAAGGTCAGCTAGAAGGACATTTTGACCCCAGAACACTATTTATGGAAAAGGAAGAATTATTGGTGGAGCTGGGCTTGTCCATGCCTGAACCCGTACAGCTTTTGAAGCTAGTAGAGGAACTATCTGGCCAAAAAATAGAGGTTGCTAGCTGTAAAGAGCAGGATATCTTCGATGCTGTTCAGCCAATTTGGCATTCGAGGGGGCGTCTACATGGCTGATTCCGTAATAGTGGGTCAATATGTGGAGACGCATTCGATTTTCCATCGTTTAGATCCTCGTATAAAGCTTGTTAGTATCGTGATTCTCATGCTTAGCTTTCTGATGCTTGGAACATGGCTTAGCTATGCAGTTGCAACTGTTTTTGTATTCGGTATTTTGCTGCTGTCGAAGGTTCCTATTCATTTCTTCTGGCGGGGGCTGCGGCCGTTATTATTTGTTTTGCTGTTTACCCTTCTGTATAATGCTGTGTTCACCAAAGGAACGATCCTCTGGTCGTGGTCCTTTATTGAGGTAACTGAAGAGGGACTGCGAACAGGATTACGTTTTGTTTGGCGTATTATATTGCTCATCTTATTAGCCTCAGTATTAACGTTAACGACTAAACCGCTAGACTTAGCATATGGTCTTGAAAAGCTACTTGCACCTCTATCCAAAATGGGGGTACCCGTAGAACAATTCTCCTTAATGATAGTGATTGCGATCCGGTTTATTCCTACCATCAAGGAGGAGCTGGATCGTATTCTGCTCGCACAAAAGGCTAGAGGTTATGACCTTACAGCATTATCACTGCCTAAACGGATATTTGCTTATGTCCCGATCATTATTCCTTTGCTCTTCACGACGATTCAACGTGCTGAACAGCTGAGCTATGCGATTGATGCGCGTGCTTATGGAAATGGTAAAGGAAGAACTTCTTATAGGGTTTTGCAATTTCAGAAAATGGATTATCTGGCAGGGGGAATTGCTCTTTTATTTGCTGTGATTCTGCTGTGGTTAAAGATAGGAAAGGTGTAGATGAAGATGAAATGGAACACCCGTATTACGGAGTTATTGCACATAGAGTATCCTATTATTCAAGGTGGACTTGCTTATTTAGGTTACGCAGACCTCGCCGCTGCCGTTTCGAATGCCGGTGGATTGGGTCAGGTCACAGCGATGAGTCTTCCAAGTGCAGAGGCTTTACGTTCAGAAATAGAACGGGTACGTACTTTGACGGACAAGCCTTTTGGCGTTAATTTTGCCATCGGTGTGCATGGTATCGGTTATGAAGATCGGGTACAGGTCGCCATCGACGAGAAGGTTCCCGTGGTGAGTCTCACCGGTGGGAATCCGGCCCCAATACTGGAAATGCTACAGCAGACTGATATTAAAACGCTCGTGCTCGTCTCTTCACGTAGACAAGCCCAAAAAGCTGAACAATTAGGCGCTTCCGCAGTTATTGTTGTTGGGCAGGAGGGAGGAGGCCACTTGGGACGTGATGATGTAGGGACTATGGTGCTCGTTCCTCAAGTAGTTGATGCGGTTGATATTCCTGTGATTGCTTCAGGCGGGATCGGGGATGGCCGCGGATGGATGGCGGCCCATGCACTGGGGGCTGAGGGAATTGAAATGGGCACACGATTCGTTGCTACGGTTGAATGTGTTCATGCGGCTGCTTCTTATAAAAAAGCCCTAGTAGAAAGCTCCGAGTCAGATACAGTCGTAATCAAACGCTCTATCGGAGCGCCCGCGCGAGTATTGCGTAGTGAGTACATAGATAAGATTCTCGAAATTGAGCGTGTGACTCCGACTTATGAAGCCTTAAAAGAATATATTAGCGGTGCAGCCAACAAGCGCTGGATTTATGATGATGTCAAAGAAGAGGGCATCGGCTGGGCAGGCCAAGTGACAGGGATGATCCATGATATCCCTACAGTCTCGGAACTAGTCGGCAGGATGGTCAAAGACGCAGAGTCGATTCGCGGGATGTGGGGAATGCAGGCGTGAAGATGTCAGTAGAGCAGTTGTATCCAAAAGATGAATTAATGAACTGAAAGATAGGTATTAGATTGACGATGCTTTATTAAGCTAACGGGCAGGTTTGCTCAATCATCGGGCATTATCGGACTATATTTATGGGGAGCGATGGTGCGGCTAATCCGAGGCGTTATGCAAAAGAAGATAACAGTTGGTTAAATCTATCACGCTCCTCCAAAAAAGGGCAATGGCCGCTGTATTGGAATGGAACTAATTGCGAATTTTTAATCAGCTTATTTGTTTCCTGAGCTTGGGTAAACGGAACGACTTTATCATGAATTCCATGAATAATTAATGTGGGCACATCGATTTGTCCAAGATCGTTGTAAACATTCTCGTCTCTTAGCGTGACCATAATGGCGGAGGTCGACCAATTCGCAGCTTGTAAACCCATTAGAAAGAACCATTCGGATTTCGCTTCAGAAATGTACTGAAAGAAAAAAATCTCCGTTTGGTTTTGCAGCATTTTCGGACGGTCATTGTTTGTCTCTTCGATGATTTTATTCGTAAATTCTTTTGGAACGCTTGATGGAGACGCAGCGTCGATCAGGACGAGTTTAGATACCCCGTACCCTTTATAACGAGCCATATAACGAATTGATATAGCTCCTCCGGTAGAGTGTCCTGCCAGTGTTATGTTTTTTAACTGTAACGCTTCGATGACCATACGAAGATCATCTGCTAATCTATCGAAACCGTAACCATCGAATGGTTTATCCGAATTTCCGTATCCTCTCCAGTCCACTCCGATACAACGATATCCGAGCTTAGGAAGGAAATTGAACTGATATTCGAACTGGTTATGGTTTAGCGGCCATCCATGAATAAAAAGTATCGTTTTATTTCCCTTCGGATTGATGTCCTCTATAAATACTTTTACGCCCGGTTCCACAGTAACGAAGTATCCCAAGTGTATCGCCTCATTTTTTTTAATGTATTTCCCCGTTAAGATATTCGCCCTAGGCAAGGTTAATGCCTAATTTCAGCGTCAAATTGGGTTAAGATAGTACGTAGAGATTTCTGAGGAATAGCTTGAGTGAAACAATTTCTTCAGATCATTGAGCTCACGGGGTACGTTAGTGGAACAGCGGTTGCTTAGGCAGCCGTTTTTTTATTTGTTCAACTAACTGGCAGTTTAGTTGAAAAGAACATGCTATAGTTTTCTTGTGAACAACAAACTCGCGAAATTCCAAGTCGGTATTTCTATATAATAGACATCAAGATGTCTTTATCGTCTGTTTCTCCTATATTAACTGTGGTAAATTATGGAGAGTACTTATTTAAATGTCTTAGAAGAAAATGACTAGGGGAGAAATACTTCGTGGAAACTCACTCATCCAAATATCAAATGAAAAAGAGCTATATAATATTATTGCTAGTTTTCATATTAGTTATTTTAACCGGTTTTCGCATTTTATGGATGGAAGCGTTTCAATATCCCAAACAGGCGTCAATTCATAATGGGCAATTCGATTTACGCAATTGGAATGCAGAAGATGGCAGCATTCACTTACTTGATGGGGAATGGGAGTTTTATCCCTCGCAATGGTTGATAGGTGGTAGTCGGCAACAAATGTTAGGCGATAATGCGCCAAGACACATTCAGGTACCGGGAGGATGGAGTGAAGTTTTGCATGCTGACAAGCCATCTCCATACGGGTATGGCTCTTATCGTTTGCTTCTTTATGTAGACCCGGCGAAGCATCTTAATTATAGTATTCGTGTACCCAGTGTACGCACTGCATCAGAATTATATGTAAACGGTCGATTACTTACTAAATCCGGACAGGTGGCGACAACAAAGGATGAATATATTTCGAAGGACCTACCTTATTCTACAACCTTTACAGCAGATGACAACGGTGTAATCGAACTCGTGATTCAGGCGGCAAATTATGTGGATAGTCGAAGCGGGGGCATTGTCCGATCCATAAAATTCGGTTCAGAAGAAGCCATTGCCAAAGAGATGAAGGCTTCCATTTTTATGCAGTTTTTAGCAGCAATTATTTTTATTATGCACGCTGTCTATGCACTTATTTTGTATTTAATAGGAAATAAGGAAAAGAAGCTGCTTTATTTTAGTTTGCTTGCATTATGTGTAACGATCACGAGTGTCTTTAGTACGGATGAGAAGTTGTTCCATCAGTTATTTTACATTGGAATTGATTGGGATTTTAGGCTGACTAATATTGCTTTCGTTATTGCAGCCTATGCTTTGCTCCAGTGTACGAATCATCGCGAGCTTCCATATTGGTGTAGGATGTACCCTGTCTATAAAATAATGAATCTAGGGACTGCCGGCATCACGTTGTTTTTAAATCCAACTCAGGTGATCATGCTCTTCCCTATTTATTATGTATTAGGTGGTACTGCTGCAGTTATAACGCTGATTACGATGTTTAAAAAAGTAATTAAAGATTTAAAGAGCAATCTTTTACTCCTTTTCTCTTTTCTTGCGTTGATGAACTATGCTCTTTGGTCGTTAATCTTGCTGGATAGCGGTTTGAGTCTTGTCTATTATCCGTTCGATTTGATTATTGCGATAGCTTGTTTAGCCTCTGTATGGTTTAAAGATTATTTTATCATGCATGCGAACACGAAAGAGCTTGCGACAACATTGCAAAGGATGAATGACCATAAAGATCAATTCCTAGCAAATACTTCTCATGAATTTAAAAATCCGCTTCATAGTATTCTTAATATGTCACAATCCGTTTTAAAACGGGAGCGGCATTTGTTGCAGGAAAGGAGTATCAAAGAGCTTGAAACAGGTTTATCTGTAGGACGTCGAATGACATTGATATTAGACGATTTAATTGATGTGATGAGTTTACGGGAAGGCAATCCGCGCATACACAAAAGAGTCATATATATTCAGCCAATTGTGACCGGAGTACTTGATATGCTGCAATTAAATGCAGATGTGAAGTCTGTAAAAATTGCAAATCAAATTCCTGAAGATTTTCCTCCAGTAAATGCGGATGAGAACCGGGTTGTTCAAATCGTTTTCAATTTACTTCATAATGCTGTGAAATATACGAATGATGGGGTCATTTCGATTCAAGCTTTTGTAAAAGATGGACGAGCCTATATCGTTATTGCTGATACCGGGATCGGAATGGATGAGAACATGCTTAAGCGCCTATTCCGTCCGTACGAGCAAGCCAGCACGAGTGAGACTATGATTGATGGTGGCTTTGGGTTGGGTTTAAGTATAAGCAAGCAACTGGTTGAGCTTCATGGAGGTACGTTAGTAGTGTCCTCTGTTTTAGGAGAGGGCTCAAAATTCACATTTTCATTAAGGCTAGCAGGTTTGGAAGAGGAGGAAGAGAATGATTTGACCAACTCATTTGAACCATTACAATCCATGCCGATTCAAGAAATAGCCTCCTCAGTGTATATGGAAAAAGTGAAGATTCCGCCAGCTACGAATCAAACAACTTTAATAGAAATGAATCGTGAACGTCCGATTCTATTAGTTGTTGATGATGATCCTGTCAACCTTCAAGTACTTGAAGCCATACTACCACCAGACGAATATGATTTAACGATGGTAACGAGTGGTAAAGAGGCATTAGCTGTACTGGACACTAAGGAATGGGATCTGGTCATCTCCGATATCATGATGCCACAGATGTCCGGTTATGAGCTGACACGAATGATTCGTGAGCGGTTTACACTCACGGAGCTCCCTGTATTGCTCCTTACCGCAAGAAGCCAACCGAAAGATATTCAGAGCGGCTTTATAGCGGGGGCAAACGATTATGTGACGAAGCCAGTGGAAGCAATAGAAATAAAATCGCGGATTGAGGCGTTAGCTACGATTAAACAATCGGTTCGAGAACAACTGCGATTAGAAGCTGCATGGCTGCAAGCGCAAATCCAGCCTCATTTTATATTTAATGCGTTGAATGCTGTAACAGCTTTAAGTGATATTAATTTGGATAAGATGCGTATTTTGCTCGATGAATTCAGCAATTTTCTGAGGAATAAATTTGAATTTCAAAACATGGATAGGCTTGTTCCGATAGAAGAGGAGTTAAGTCTAGTACGTTCTTATCTATATATTGAAAAGGTTCGGTTTGAAGAAAGGTTACAGGTTATTTGGGAGACAGATGACTGTGGGGACATAAAAGTCCCATTTCTTACGATCCAGCCTCTCGTTGAAAATGCGATAAGACATGGCATAATGAAGCGCAATCGTGGAGGAACGATTCTTATTCGGATTTCTGTCTATGAGACGCATGCAGAGATAACCGTTGAAGACGATGGGGACGGAATAGACGAGGTCCAATTGCAAGGAATATTAGAAAGGAAAGCAGATAGTCGTTCAGGCGTCGGATTGATTAATACTGATCTGCGATTAAAACGACACTTTGGAACAGGACTCCATATCACAAGTACGTTAGGTACAGGGACAAAGGTAACTTTTCATGTACATAACAGGTTGAATAGTGGGGATAAAGCTAGGTGATAAATAAGTGATTTAATGAGGAGCAACCTTGGCCGCTCTAAGCTACATGGAAATACGACTCTATGTACTTTGCAGGAGTGATCCCGGATCCTAAAGTAATGTCTGAGGCGGATTTTGAACGGTGGATTGAGGCAGCTATGCTATCGGATTTTGTGGTAGCAGTAACTTTGGCAGTAACGGATATTGCGCAAGAACTAGCCGATAAATGGATTGTAAGTGGTGTAGAGCTGAAAATGTCGGAGGGTTGGAATTGTTACTGCTGGCTGCTCGGAAATCGCAAGGATAGTGAATTTTCCGAAGGGAAAAAAACGATATTTTGGGTGCGATGAGCGAAGAAACATGTGGAAAAGGCGGGAGACCATGAACGCACTACAGGAAGAAGCACTGGAAGAGATGAAAGCGGCAATTTATGAGTGGTTTGAGGAACAAGAGAAACGAAAGGACGTGGAGGGCGCTGTCAGGCGTACCACGCTGCAAGTGGGCATTTTTAACGACATTGTGCTGGATTATCGACCGGGTAGGACTAGCGTTGGCAGTTCGGATTTTAGAAGGAATGCTTCAGGGCGCAAGTCGATGAAGGCGTCTCCTTTTACGCAGGAGGAGGTCTTGCATGAGGTGCAGCCCCGGTTGACGAGCATCGTAAGGGAGAAACTGGACAAGTTGCATACGTCGGCCCTTATCGATTACCGATTTACCTTGAAGGGAAGATTCGCAACGGCAGACGGGCCCGTGAGATTAATGGTGTTTGACATCATATATGAAGAGAAAAAGCGGCAGCTTCTGGAGCGGGTTGAGTCCTATATCGAGCAAAAACTGGAGAAGGGTGCTTACCCGACAAAGCCGTTAGAAACTTTCTTTTTGACACGCCATCTGTTGGACCCGTATTTGTTCAACGAACCGGACGTCGGACGGACGATTGCTATATTTGACCGGATTCAGGCGTTGAATAAAGAACGGGCGCAAGCGCTGAGAGAGCATCGAAGCGATATCATTCGAGCTTTAACCCACTGGACCGAGGAAGTATTCCTGCCACGTCACTATGATGTTACGCTTTCCGAATACAGAACCAATGAAAATGGAATCAAGCCGGATAAGGCTCTCAAGCATATGGATGAGCCGAACCAGCCTATCGATCTGCTGTTGTACGGCGCTGTGATGACTCTTCGTTACGAGCCAAGTTACAGTAAAGCCAAGGGCATGACTTTTCTGGAGCTTGCGAGGCAGCTGGGCAGCGGCAAAGCCGAACGCATGTTGAAGGAAGGTAGCGACACCTTCGCGCGTGAAGACATTCATCTGCGTGACGAGTTGACTGAATGCAAGGCTAACGATGTGTTTTCCATCATTACGGTCGTTATTCGTAAAGAAGAGGCTGGTGCGTACGAACGGGCGATTTCGTTCATTCTCTCCCTACTACGGAAGGGTTTCCCAAAAAGCTACAAAATCAAGCTAAAATCCAGCGTGAGAGAGGCATTACCCATTAAAGGACTTGCCAAATCGGATACGCATCGTTTTTTCGCAAATGCACTGGCCTATTCCGAGCTGTACCCGTTATTGGAGGAATACGCTCGTGAGGCGATGGAAGAGTTCGTGTGGTACGAGGATACGGAAGGTGAGAAAAGCGTCATGCCGGGCAGTTATGCCGTATTCGGGTTGGGACTCACGGACGAGCGTTATTTTCCGTTGGTAGAGACCTATATGGCCCTTGTAGACGAGGAGCATCAGCTGGTGCAGGACAAGTTCACGGCTGTTTTCGCCGAGACCCATGGCATAACCGAACGCTCGATGCCCGCCTTGATCGCTTGCCTGCGTTGCTCTCATGATTCGCTGAAGCTGAGGATTCAGCCTGAACTGGAAAGTGAAGACAAGCTATCGCTATTGGTGCAGCATGTCGAGGCTTTGGCGGATTACGAGGCCGAACGAGTGCTGTATCCGATTTTAGGCAAGGCGGAGAAGCTGGCTGTATTGGCTCGAAAGGCGCAGGAACCGCGTAAGGGGCTGTTGCTTCGATTGCTAAAGGCAGCGGAACAAGCTTGACGATAGGGAGGCTATCCTGTGTGAAGATCATTCGCAAATTAGCATACCACGTCAAAAAACCTTGAGAAGACGATCGAAGCATTAAGAGCGTTAAGCGAAGGAGCATGCCGCGGCAGCTCCTTTTACTTTTTTCGCCGCTAGCCCCGTTACGGTGAACCTTACCATAAGTGACATGTGATAGATCTTTTGAAACAAGAAGCCGAAAACTTCTGAATTTTTGTAGAGATTTCAAACACGTTTATCATAATAAAAAATACACTTACAGCGATTGGGGATTAGAAAACTTATAACTGAGAGAGAATTCTGGAAAATACAACTGCAGTTGTTAGGAATGTATTTTAACACAAAGTTTTTGAACAAACGGGAAACGTTAGTTCAATGACAATAGCAGCAGTCTACTTATTTTTCAAAAGCTGGCGATTCTTCAATTCAAAAACCACGCTAAATCAACAGCTCCAGTCTGATACTTTATTTTCACTGAACAGCTCGTTTCTATTCAAGCGCTAATATAGTATAAATTAATGGAGAAAGCAAAAAAATGTGCCTATTAATAACCAAAAAACGGAGGCAAAGTCATGAGTGAGATTGCTAAAACATCAAAACCACCTTATATGCAGTGATTTTTACATCTGAACGAACTGATGGAGATAACCAATATGCGGAAATGGCAGATGAAATGTTGAAACTCACTTATAAAACAAGAGTTTGTAAGGTTGAAAGGGATTATAGATTTGAAAGGGTCTGAACAAGTCGAGTATGGTGCGGGGAAAAGAGAAAGCCCATCACAGTAAGTTGAAAGTGATTCATTTCCAACTTATTAGGGATGGGCTATCTTTGATTTTAATATTTTTCGGATACTCTTGATATTTTCTTTTCTACAAATGAAGAATAGTCAGTTCCTTAGGGAAGCTTGTTAAGGTTTCCGCACCTTCAGCTGTAATAATCAGATCATCTTCGATACGCACACCCGCTAGTCCCGGTACATAAATCCCTGGCTCGACGGTGAATACATTGCCGATCTCGATAATGTCATCGTTCTGTCCATGGAGTGATGGATATTCATGCACATCCATACCGAGTCCGTGTCCGACACGGTGCAAGAAATATTCTCCGAATCCGGCTTCCTCAATCACATCACGCGCAGCTTTGTCGACAGAACCGAAAGGAGCTCCAGGATTGGAAGCAGCGATCCCAGCTTCGTTGGCAGCCAGCACGGTGTTATAGATCGTGATTAGCTTGTCGTCCACGGATTCAATAGCAAAGGTACGTGTAATATCAGAAGCATAACCATCAGCATACACCCCAATATCAAACATCAGGAAGTCGCCTGGCTGAATGACCCGGTTGCCTGGAACACCGTGAGGCAGGGCTGTTTTTGGACCAGAAAGCACCATAGTGTCGAAGGAAGGGCCGGAAGCGCCAACCTTTTTCATTAGATATTCCAGTTCCGCTACTAAATCGTTTTCTGTAACGCCTGTTTTCACATGGGTAAGCACGCGGCGCAAAGCTTCCTCAACTAGCTCAGCGGCATGTTTCATGCGTTTAACTTCATCTGGGGTCTTTTTGGAGCGCATGCTGCGCAGCAATGGACCTATATCACTAAAACGTTCTGCTGGAACGGCTGCGGTTAGATGCTCAAAACGGGCTACTGAGAAATGTTCCTTCTCTATACCAAGAGTACCTAGCTTACTGCTGCCGAAACAATCTTTAAGCAGGTTATAGGGATTATCGGTATCATTATGAGTTATGATTTTGGTGACCGAAGAAGCTGCTTGAGCCGCTTCTGCATCTAGTGCGGGTAGAATGAGCATTGGCTCTTCTCCGCGTATCAACAGCAGACCGAGAAAACGTTCATGCGGATCGCTGGCGAATCCGGTTAAATAGTAGACATGTTTGGGATCTGTTACGAGCAGGGCATCAAGGCCTTCGCCCGCCATTTGCTGCTCTAGGCTTGTCAGAGCATTATTCATAGTTGGTGTTCCCCTTTCAACTTCACGATTAGAACTGCAATATTCCTATTATAGATCAAAAATAGACTAGACGCACGAGACGGACTACATCTATCGTTGGCTAATCATAACATGCCTATTCGCAAGCTTTCCGTAAAGAAGGATGCATATTTGATCACCTATACTTTTAAAACCTGACAAGAAGCTTTTCTTGAGCCTACTAGTTGGTGTAACATAATCTTAAATATACTTCTCGTAAGGTTAGGCGGAAGCTTATTGGGGTACGGTTGTTGAGAGAGGAGTGATTCTTGGGATGAGAGGTAAAATTGCACTTGTAACTGGAGCAAATTCTGGTATGGGGCTAGCGACGACAGTTGAACTGGCTCGCAAGGGAGCCAAAGTAATCATGGTATGCCGTAATCGCCAGCGTGGAGAGGAAGCACTGGCTGCCGCCAAGCAAAAGAGCCACTCCGTGGATATCGAGCTGATGTTGTGTGATCTGGCCTCGCTGGAGAGCATTCGCAGTTTTGCGGAGGAATTCACCCGGAAATATCCGATTCTAGATATACTCATCAATAACGCTGGGGTAGTCACGATTAAGCGTCAGCTTACGAAGGACGGCTTTGAGATGGATCTTGGTGTGAACCATTTGGGTCATTTTTTGCTCACGAATCTGTTACTGGAGCCTTTAAAAGCAGCAGAGCAAGGCCGTATCGTTGTGGTTGCTTCCGGTGCTTACAAAATAGGTGCACTTCACTATGAAGATCCAACTCTCGCACGCCGTTTCAATCCCGCAAAAGCCTATGCTCGATCCAAGTTAGCCAATATACTGTTCACGAAAGAGTTGGCAGCACGCCTGCAAGGGACAAGAGTAACGGTGAATTGCGTGCATCCAGGAGCAGTGGGCACAAATATAGGTGTTAACCGGGAGACAGGCTTTGGCAAGTCGATCCTTAAGCTGCTGTCATACTTCTTTTTAACTCCTGAACAAGGAGCCGATACAGCGATCTATTTGGCTACAGAATCTGATTTGCAAGAGGTAACCGGTCAATATTATTATCGACGAAAGAATCAGGAGTTGACTCCCAGAGCGAAGAATAAACAAGAGGCGCAGCGGCTGTGGCAATGGAGCCAGGAGCAGGTCGGCCTGAGGTAATTAACACATTTGGAGGAATCAAGGGATGAATTGGGAGAATAGCAGGATTGAAGATGCAAAACCTACAGACTTAACAGCTATTGTGGAGATTTATAACTCAACGATTGCTGGACGGATGGTAACTGCGGATCTGGAACCTATTACTGTTGCAGACAGAGAAAAATGGTTCAATGAGCATAACAGCCACCATCGTCCTTTATGGGTACTTAGGCAGGGAGATGAGATTGCGGCATGGTTCAGCTTTCAATCCTTCTATGGTCGTCCAGCGTATAATGCAACAGCAGAAATTAGTGTATACGTGAGTGAAAAGTTCCGTGGTGGTGGAGCCGGTAGAATTCTTTTGAAAGAGGCCATTGAGAAAGCACCTAGTCTCGGCATTAAGAATCTAGTTGGTTTTGTGTTCGGACATAATGATCCAAGCCTTGGTTTGCTAGAAAAATTCGGTTTTAAGCAGTGGGGATTACTACCCGGTGTAGCTGAATTGGATGGTATAGAACGTGATTTAGTGATTGTTGGACTTAAAATCTAATTGCCACAATTGAAACGCTTACATTTTGAGTGTTGAGCTTACACTATTTGTGTCACAATCAATCCATGTTTTTGACCAACGCTGCAAATCCCGGATAACTATCTCCAGGGCAAGTCCTTTATCCGTTAAGGAATATTGGATTCGCACAGGTGTCTCAGGGAATACTTCTCGAAGGACAATCCCTTCCAGTTCCAGCTCTTTAAGTCGTTCGGAGAGCAATCTTCCGCTGATGGGCAAGGCTGCTTCAATCACATTGAAACGTTGCGGTCCTTGGAGGAGCTGGTAGATAATTAAACCTGTCCAACGCCTGCCGATAATATCCATACTTTTTTGTAGCTGGGGACATAAATCAGTGGACTTCATATGGCTCACCTCTTAGTGAACATTATAAACGAAAAGACCAATAATTTAAACAAATTCCAATTTAATTCATTACTAGAAGGGATGATTGACAGTGGCTAAAAAAAAGAAAATGCCTACCACTCCGCGTCCTGCTGCGACCGATGGACCAGCTACGCTAAAAGACCTGTTGAGCAGTGATGTTCTTGGAAAGCTGAAGGCACAATCTGATGCGTTGAAAGCGGAAGAGAATGACCGCAAGGAAGCTGCTCGTAAAGCGGTTGAAGATCAGCGAAAAGCTGAGCAAAAGCGGCTTGAGAATGATTTTGCACATCTGTTGGAGAACAGTAATCAGGATTGGCACAAGTATAAATAACTGCTATAGCTAGCGGAAATAGATCATGTGATAAAGAGATGCCTATTAGGGTGTCTCTTTTTTAATGTTATTTATAAAATTCAATTGTTTTAAATTTTACTATACGAAAGGGTTGACCCTCAAAGTGGGCTTAGGTATAATCGAACATAGTGCAAATGAAAATCATTATCAATACCGATAATATCATCTATTTCCCAAACTATTTAACTATTAAACAGATAAGGAACAACTCATGAAACTAAAATATTTGTCCCTACTTCTAATAGTATTCTCATTTATATCTTTGTTTATAGGCGTAAAAGACATTTCACCTTTGGATCTTTTTTCGCTTACGGAATCTCAGATACAGACTCTGCTAGTCAGCCGGATTCCACGCTTAGCTGCACTGATTATAGCTGGTGTAAGCATGAGTATTGCCGGATTAATTATGCAGCAATTATCACGGAATAAATTTGTTTCTCCCACTACGGCGGGCACGATGGATTCCGCGAAATTCGGTATCCTCGTGTCCCTGATGCTGTTCACAGGGGCGACACCGATGCAGAAGCTGCTCGTTGCTTTTGTTTTTGCCCTACTGGGAACATTTATATTTATGAGAATCTTAGATCGGATCAAGTTCAAGGATAGTATTTTTATCCCACTGGTCGGACTCATGTTCGGGAACATTGTAGGCTCGATTACTACATTTTTTGCTTACAAAAATGATTTGGTTCAGAATATCTCATCTTGGATGCTTGGCGATTTCTCAACGATTATTAAGGGTCAATACGAATTAATCTATATCAGTATCCCACTTGTCATTCTCGCGTATGTTTTCGCCAATAAGTTCACCGTTGCCGGGATGGGGGAGGATTTCTCCGTCAATCTCGGTATGAACTACAAAGCGGTAGTGAACGTAGGATTGGTGATTGTAGCGTTAATTTCTTCAGTTGTTATTTTAACCGTAGGTACGATTCCATTCCTGGGTCTTGTTGTACCTAACATAGTAACGCTATACATAGGCGATAACTTGAAAAAAAATCTGGCGCATACTGCCATTCTCGGTGCGGTGTTCCTCCTGTTCTGTGATATTCTGGGCAGGCTCATTATATATCCGTACGAAATATCCATCAGTCTCACGGTAGGCGTCATCGGAAGTGGTCTATTTATCTACTTGCTGATGAGAAGAAAGGCGAATTAGTGATGAAGACGAAACTAACTATATTATCCTTAAGCGCTGTTGCTCTCATCGTCTTGTTTATGACCTATCATGTTATGGGGAATTGGGATTATGTTCTACCCAGTCGGGGGAGAAAGCTGGCGGCCATTTTAATTACCGGAGCGGTGATAGCTGTCTCTACCGTAGTTT
The DNA here is from genome assembly GCF_038000135.1 of Paenibacillus sp. FSL F4-0236. Taxonomy (NCBI): domain Bacteria; kingdom Bacillati; phylum Bacillota; class Bacilli; order Caryophanales; family Paenibacillaceae; genus Paenibacillus; species Paenibacillus sp. FSL F4-0236. The sequence continues at coordinate 4,711,925 of NZ_JBBOBK010000001.1, read as the reverse complement.
TTCAGAGCATTACGAACAATCGGATTTTGACACCTAGTATTCTGGGGCTAGACTCTTTGTACATGTTGATCCAGACGTTCGGTGTATACGCCCTAGGCTCATCAAATATGACGTTTATGAATAAAAATGTGAATTTCTTGTTCTCAGCTTGCATCATGGTTCTGTTCTCAGGTGTGCTGTATAAGCTAATGTTCCGCAGAGAGGGTCAAAACATATACTTCCTGCTGCTCGTAGGACTTATTATGGGGACGATGTTCCAGAGTGCATCTTCTTTTATGGAAGTGCTCATTGATCCGAATGAATTCCTGATTCTACAAGGAAAAATGTTCGCCAGCTTCAACAACGTCAGCAGTGATCTACTGATATTGTCTACAGTTGTTCTAGCGCTAACTACGCTGTATTTCATGCGATTTGTGAAGTATTTAGATGTTATTTCTTTAGGAAAAGATGAAGCCATTAACTTAGGGATCAATTATGACTATGTAGTCAAAAGGCTGTTAGTTATTGTATCCATCTACGTTTCGATATCAACGGCTTTAGTAGGACCGATCACTTTCTTGGGTTTACTAGTAGCCAATGTGGGGCATCAGTTGTTCCGTACGTATAAGCATTCCTATCTGATTCCCGGCACGATTTTGCTAAGCATTATTGCTCTTGTCGGGGGACAGTTTCTAGTTGAACGTGTGTTTGGATTCACTACTACGGTTAGTGTAATCATTAATTTTGCAGGTGGCGTCTACTTTGTCTATCTGCTGTTAAAGGAGAATAAGTCGTGGTAGAAGTTAAGCATGTAACCAAGCGTTATGGCGGAGTTACCGTCGTTGACGATGTGTCTTTATCCATTAAAAAGGGTACTATTACCTCGTTTATCGGCCCTAACGGAGCTGGTAAAAGCACGTTGCTTTCCATGATCAGTAGACTTATCTCCAAAGACGCGGGAGAGGTACTGATCGAAGGGAAGGAAATTAGCAGCTGTAAGAGTAATGAACTTGCTCGTAAAATATCGGTACTAAAGCAGTCCAATCATATCAGCGTACGTCTTACCGTGAAGGAGCTTGTTTCTTTCGGAAGGTTCCCTTATTCACAAGGGAAGCTCACACCTGAGGATCGAGCGTTCGTTAACGAAGCGATTGCTTACATGGACCTTCAAGAGATGCAGGATAAATATATTGATCAGCTTAGCGGTGGACAACGTCAGAGAGCGTATATTGCGATGGTTATGGCTCAGGACACTGAGTATATTTTGCTCGATGAACCACTCAACAATCTGGATATGAAGCATTCTGTACAAATTATGAAGGTGTTACGCCGATTGGTAGAAGAGAAGGGCAAGACGATTGTGCTCGTCATTCATGATATTAATTTCGCTTCTTGTTACTCTGACTACATTGTAGCGCTCAAGAATGGGCGGGTAGCTTCATCGGGTACGGTGGATGAAATTATTGATACAGCAGTGCTTAGGGATGTATATGACATGGATATCCCTATAGAAACAATAGGTGGTCGTAAAATTGGTGTCTATTTTTAAACAAGACTCCGCTTATATTTCGGAAATTATTATGACGTAACGCTAGAAGTGATAGGCGCCAGCTTCTTGACGTATACGCGAATAATTCAAATAGCTTGACTATAAATTATAGGGGTGAATATTTTGAAGAAGAACGTATCTTTACTAATTATGACAGTGTTTCTTGCCGTAATCTTGGCGGCCTGTGGCTCCAATAATGCAGCAACTTCAGATAATAATACAGCAGCGGCAGGCAATACAGAGGCTAACACTGCACCGAATACAGAATCCAAAGAGCTTACTATTAAGCATGAACTTGGAGAAATTACGATTAAGACTAACCCGCAGAAAGTGGTTGTATTTGACTTCGGTACACTCGATACTTTGGATAAACTGGGCGTAGAGGTGACTGGAGTGCCTCAAAGCAATGTACCCTCTTATCTCTCTAAATATAGCGATGCCAAATATGAGAATGTCGGTGGTTTGAAAGAGCCTGACTTCGAAAAAATAAATAGTCTTTCTCCTGATCTGATCATCATTTCCGGCAGACAGCAAGATTCTTATGATGAATTCAGCAAAATTGCACCTACATTGTACGTTGCTGTAGATAATGCGAATTACATGGAATCCTTCACGAAAAATGTGAAGACGCTGGGCCAAATTTTTGGCAAGGAAGCTGAAGTAGAAGCTGAGCTTGCGACTATTACTGACTCTGTTAAAGCTCTGAATGAGAAAGCTAAAGCTGATGGTAAAAAATCTCTTATTATTCTTGCCAATGAAGGAAAAATCAGTGCTTATGGTTCAGGTTCACGTTTTGGTATTATCCATGATGTATTCGGATTTGCACAAGCGGATGATAAAATCGAAGTATCCACTCATGGTCAAAGCGTATCTTACGAATATGTAGCCGACAAGAATCCGGATTATCTGTTCGTAGTAGATAGAGATGCGGCTGTGAAGAGTGATGGCAGCAAATCCGGTTCAGCGAAGGATGCAGTTGAGAACGATCTCGTGAAGAACACAAATGCTTTTAAAAACGGTAAAATCATTTACCTTGATCCTAACTACTGGTACTTGTCCGGTGGCGGTTTAATCTCTGTTAGTGAAATGCTCAAAGAAGTTGAGGTTGTTCTGTAAGCAGAGTAACCTGGGGAATTGAATGATCAATGAATATTCAGATAATTATTAACAAGCCTGTTGGCAGGAGTAAACCTCCTTGTCAGCAGGCTTTTTTTCGCATTCTTCCATAGAAATACTGGTATATTCATACTAGTTGCTAAATTTAGCTGTAACTTTTTATGCGAGTATACGTGGTTAGGTTAAGGGGGGAGTGCATGAAGCGAAATTCACTGGATGAAATATATCAGATGTATGTGATGGATATTTACCGCTATTTGCGCTCCCTTTGTGGTGATCATCACGCGGCCGAAGATTTAATGCAGGAGACCTTTTACCGTGCTTATTTATATTTGGAGGATTGTAAAGACGAGAAGATTAAGCCGTGGTTGTTCCGTGTCGCGTACAATGCCTTCGTAGATTATAAGCGGAAGGAAGGACGCAGTACTGTTCAGAGTGAGGATTTTTTTAAACAGCTCGCCCATCCAGATACCACGGAAAGCACACTGCTTCGGCAGGAACGTTGGGAAGAGATGAGGATTGCGATAGGTGAGCTACCGGACAATCAGAGGCATGCACTGCTGCTACATGATTTTCATGGTCTTAGTTATCTGGAGGCATCGGACATTATGAATGTGGGTCTGTCCCAATATAAGATCTTAATCTTTCGAGCTAGACAGAAGCTGCGTGAAGCAGAGCGGAGGAGGAATGAACATGAGTGAGGAGTTCAAGGAGAAGTTAAGAAGGTACGGCGAAGGTACCCTTGCTGACGAGGATAGGGATGTAGTGGAGCGCGAACTGGAGAAGATGGAAGCTTATCAGGCTTATCTGGATGAACTCATGGGGGAAGAAAAGCCCGCTTCAAGTGAGGATAAGAGCATAAAATACGGAAAGAGTAAAAGAGACAGACCTGGCAAGGAAAAAAAGATCATCCGCCGCGGTAAATGGAGAGCTCGTATATCGAATACTTTAACGGTAATTTCTGCGTTCTTAATTTTCATGATTATTTGCAGTATTATCAGTGCGATATTTTATGGTACTGGGGAGAGAGTAGAGAAATACCGTGATGTTGTTTCTTCCGCTATTGCTGTCTCACAGCCGAATACGATTGTACATTTGAGCAGTGGTACCGGTCCATTTTTTAGTATGAATCTGACAAGTAAGATAGAGAAACAAGTGGGAGATGAACAAATCACTGTCGGAGATTATTCAATAAAGCTTCTATTTGGCTGGGCTAGGCTCTACAACTATTCCTGGACGAATGAGAGTAGAAGTGTTGGTTATTACTTTGTATATCCACAGGGGAAGAAGGATGCGGCAAATAGTATGGATGATAGCAGTGAGTGGGAGAGATTAGAGAAGCTCCCTGAGGGGACGGTAGCGGAAGCATACTTGTCTTTTGACCAATTATTTACGACAGATGAGCTGTTGAAGAAGTTTGAGCCTAAGAATCTTCAGCCTTTGTGGTTCGCGGCAGATACGGGGCCAAGGACACGAGAGCCTGTTGTTGATAATCCATTAGGATTTCCTTTCATGCCAATCTGGCATGCCGATGATATGACAGTAACGAAGGAATCGAAGGAAAAAAGGGGCTGGTTTGGTGGGGTGACTAGTCGTTCGAGTAGTTCTCCAGCTTTCGAGTTATATGGTGATGGTGAACTGCGTAATGCGAACTTCCTCAAGACGCTGCACTTGATGCAGGAGTATAAATCCATCTCCAAAAGGGTGATTCCATTCATTGGTCTGGATGATTCCATTAGATATATAGAGAAGAATGGAGTTAAGCTCTATGGAGCTGTTGTAACCGGTCCGGTGAAAGAACTTCTCAAGCTGAAGGAAGAAACATGGGTCAGCAGAATGCATGTTGGGGAAGTAAGGCTGTGGAATTGGCGGGATAGGGAGAAGTAGCTGCGGAGTGGAAGAAGTCACAGAACTTGCTTCTCGCTTAAGCAAATCGTACAATTATTTGAATATTAGATTTATGAATAAGTATGATAACCAAAGTTGAGGATGATAGATTAGGAGCTGAGATTTATGAAAGTAGGAGTCGTATCTGATACACATATGTCAAGAATGGCTAAGTCTCTGCCAAAGGCGTTGATTGCAGAGTTTCAAAATGTGGATTTAATCTTGCATCTCGGTGATTGGGTGAGTATGGGAATCTATGATTTACTGTCAGAACTAGCACCGGTAGAAGGGATTGCCGGAAATAATGATGGCGATGAGATCATTGCGCGTTTCGGAGAGCGCAAGATCATTACCCTTGAAGGAATCCGGATTGGCATGGTACATGGACATACGCCACATTCCCGTAAAGGAACGGATGGGAACGCACTGCTTGCTTTTGCGAATGATGAGGTGGATTGTATTCTCTTTGGTCATTCACATCAGCCCTTGCTAAGAGAGGAGAATGGTATCCTGCTATTTAATCCAGGTTCTCCTACAGATAAGCGGCGTGAGAAATTGTATTCTTTCGGAATATTAGATATCGAGGCGGGTAAGGTTAGTGCCCGGCATGTGTTCTACGATTCAAAGGAATAAGGCTCAATTGTCCAAATCATTCGGCGTTCTCTCCATGGTGAACGGCTCGGTAACCATTTACAATGAGGTTAAAACGGGCGAAGCCGGAAAGTGAGCGCTGATGATGAACAATTATCGGATAGAACGAGTGGTTCTGGATGATTTAGAACGGCTCATCCCATTATTTGATGAGTATCGAGTATTTTATAGAGCAGCCTCAGATCGGGAAGGTGCACGCGTCTTCTTAGCCGACAGACTAAAGCTGAATGAATCTGTGATCCTTATGGTGGTTGAGGGGGAAGGCGATGAGAAACGCGCGTGGGGCTTCACACAGCTCTATCCTTCTTTTTCATCGGTTACGATGGAGCGCCTCTGGATACTGAATGATTTGTTCGTTACTGCAGAAATCCGAGGGCAAGGGCTAGGTGCTATGCTGCTGGAAAGTGCTAGAGATTATGCGGTCTCTACGAATACGAAGGGCTTATCCCTGACAACGATGACAGAGAATGTGGGGGCGCAGCGGTTATATGAAGCGCATGGCTACATTCGGGATGATGAATTTTTTACCTATAACCTTTTTTTCTAAAGCAGCTAGAGAGAAAGACGAGTAAGGGGCGTTAAAGTGGAAACAAGTCATAAGTTGGCAATCTTTTTTGACCTCGATGATACGTTGTATGATCATCTGGTACCATTTAAAGAAGCGGTACGGGAAGTGCTCAGCCCAGATGAGAGTAGTCTGGACTTTGCTGAATTATTTTATAAAGTGAGACATCATAGCGATGTGTTGTGGCCGATGTATTTGCGCGGTGAGATTCCGCTTGAAGAGACGAGGGTGCGCCGTTTGGAGCTTGCTTTTGCCGAGTATGGTTTGCAGATTGATCGTGATCAAGCCACAGCGGTTCAAGCAGCATATATTGGACGTCAATATACGATTCAGATGATTGATGGCGTGCGTGAGCATCTTGAACGATTTATTGCGGATGGTCATAAGGTAGGCATTATTACGAATGGACCGAAGGATCATCAGATGAGCAAGATTCGTGGACTAGGCTTAGATCAGATTATTCCCGAGGACATGATCTTTATTTCTGATGCTGTAGGACTTGCTAAACCAGACCCGGAAATATTCATACATGTAAACCAAAAGACGGGTACTTTAGCGGACAATTCGCTATAAATAGGGGATACTTGGGCTAACGATGTAGTTGGAGCACTTGCGGCTGGATGGAAGGTTTGCTGGTACAATCCGAGAGGCAGACAACCGGCTACGGATCATAAGCCTAGTTATATTTTTACTAATTATAAGGAATTTGGCGAGCTTCCTCTTGTGTGAGAGAACAAGTCCTCCAAAGATATTAGAAAGCCATGCGAGAGAAACCTGCGCATGGCTTTCATTACTTTTATAACTAATTTTCGGGTAGTTGAATGCCGCGCCACCCGCTTACATCGCATTGTCCATGTTCGTTATTACCCACAGCAACCACCGTACCGTCCGATTTAAGACCGATGGTATGAGTGCAACCTGCCGTTACCGCCACTATATCGCGCCAGTCACTTATATTGCATTCGCCGTGCTTATTCCAACCCACAGCAACCGCTGTACCGTCTGATTTAAGACCGATGGTATGATGACTACCTGCCGCTATAGCCACAATATTATGCCAGCCGCTTACATCGCATTGGCCTTCGTGATTTCGACCCGCAGCAATCACCGTACCGTCCGATTTAAGACCGATGGTATGAAGGTAACCCGCCGCTATAGCTACTATGTCATGCCAATCACTTACATTGCGTTGGCCATACCGATTATTACCCACAATTGTCACCGTGCTGTCCGTTTTAAGCCCGACGGTATGCCAATCACCCGCTGCAACTGCTACTATATCACGCCAGTCGTTTACATTGCATTGGCCTTCATTATTTCGACCCACAGCAACTACCGTGCCATCCGATTTAAGTCCGACGGTACGACGCCAACCCGCGGCTACCGCCACAATATCAGCCCAGCCGCTTACATCGCATTGGTCATACTTATTCCAACCCACAGCCGTCACCGTACCATCTGATTTAAGCCCGATGGTATGAGCATTACCGGTATGAGCATTACCCGCCGCAACCGCTATCATATCGCACCAGTCACTTACATCACATTGGCCATATTTATTATCACCTACAGCCGTCACCGTGCCGTCTGATTTAAGGAGGGCGGTATGACGATAGCCCGCCGCTATGGAAGGTAGGGGTTTCACAAGGTTCATAAATCTCGCTCCTTCTATCCAAAAAAAGCTTGCTCCCTAGAAAGCCAGCTTCGGCTCAATGGGGCAAGCTTTTTCGTTTACTCTGCGAAGCTGTACGTTGGATCTGTCAGGTTCATTCTTTCTTTTATGCCTTTGGTGGCATAGATTTTGTTGTCGTCGGTAATAAAGAAAGCTTCAACATCATCAGGTAAAGCTTCAAGATATTTCATGCCCTCCTCGATTCCCATCAGGAATACCCCAGTGGATAAGGCATCCGCATCTGTTGCATTCGGGCTCATAATGGTAAGGCTTTTGAGACCGTTCTGTGAGGGATATCCTGTGCGTGGATCAAGGATATGATGATAACGAACATTATCCTGCATAAAATACCGTTCGTAAACACCAGAAGCATCGATGACCTCATCTGAGATTTTAATGGTTCCTAGCTGTGTGCCACGGCTTTGATCTGGATCCTGCAATCCGATATTCCATTCCGTTCCGTTTGGCTTCTTACCGAGAGCAATAATACTGCTGCCTCCGAGGTTAATCATAGCGCTATTTAGACCTTGCTCTTTCAAATAATCAGCGATACGGTCAGCGGCATAACCTTTACCAATGCCGCCCAGATCTAGCACCATATTTTCCTTCATCAGCTTTACAGTTTTCGCAGCTTCATCAATTTCAACATCCTTGTAATTGGTTAGGCTCTTCGCTTTATCAATTTCAGCTTGGGGAGGGACCTTATCTCCACCGCTACCGATATTCCAAAGATCGATTAACGGACCGATTGTAGGATCAAATAGCCCGTCCATTTCCTTTGCGTATTGTATGGATTGTTTAATTACATCCAGGGTCTCGTCAGAAACAACAACCGCTTCTTTTCCTGCTGCCTGATTGACTGCGTAAGTCTCTCCACCTTCTTTGGTGCGGCTAAGCTCCATATCCATTCGCTCCAGCATCTGCTGGATATCATCCATATTTTTCTGTTCTACTGTAGCACCGAACACTTTGATATTCACAACAGTGTCATAAATATAAAAGGTTTGAGAGAGAGACTTTTCCTCTCCTTTTCCGGATGTTGTTGCGCTACCCGTAGTTCCCGCTGTTTTATCGTCCTTATCCTTAGTAATTAGCCAAGCACCGACAGCTATGAGGGCGATGACGATTACAACGAGGATCAGCGTCGTTTTTTTGTTCTTGAACATATTCCACCATCCATAAAGTTAGTTTCTAAAACAAAACACATTATTTATATCATACCCCAGATAACAAGTTGATGGAAATTAATTTCATGACACATTTAGGGATATAATCGGGCGACATAGAAAAAAGCCCCGAATCCTGATTCGGAGCGGTGCTACAGATTTAGAAGTAAACGATGCTACTTAATCGAGCATATATTCACTATATTTATTCTTGCGAGGATTTAATACGAAGAGGATACCCTTGGCATATCCGCTAACAGCTTTGAAATTCCGTTTTAGAGTTGCTTTAGCCGTCAGACAAGTCAGTGTCCAGATCAAGGCAGCATAATTCATAAAAGGAGCTTTACGCAAGTTGAGCAGATAGTAGTGGTTGATGGCGGTAGCATGTGCTACAACGCCTGCCTTATCGCGAGAGCCTGGCGACTCATGATGGATGATTTTCATCGCGGGATTAATCACAAGCTTGCCATAGCGGCTAGCCAAATGAGACAAATAAATATCTTCGGCTATGGAATAGCTTGTCATCCATGGATAGGGTTTAATATCACGTAGTGCCGAGCGCCGGAAGGACATATTGCAGCCGTGAAAAAAATCAGTTTCAAATACATGCTTCTTCTCTCCCCAAAGGAATTGCGAGCCTGCAAACATACTTGCCGACAATCTGCCTGGTGATCCGGACATTTGTCCGGTTAGCATACCGAATAGCCTGCTTGGCATGCTACTATGTATGCCTTTGGCTACACCACCTACACCAACTATGGAATCATCGGCTGCATAAGTATCTAGCAGTCGTCGAATATATAAGGAGTCATCTAACTCTGCATCGTCATCTAAGTTAAGCATAATTTCTGCGTGGATCAGTCCTAGCGCTTCGTAACGGGAAAGCCAGAGACCAGGCTTAGTTTTGCGATGATAATGCAGTTTAGCCTGCGGTAATCCAGTTAGTATTTCACGATAATATGCTAATCTGTCCTCAGGGATCTCACCGTCGTCCACAATCCATAGCTCGATGGTGATGTCCTCAAGCTGTGTCTGCTTGCCAATAGACTCTATGCACACCGTAAGGTCTTCAATTCGGTTACGGGTAGGAATCACTATAGATAGATCATACATTTCTTGAATCTCCCTTCAGGACTTCTTTCTTCCGCTAATCTGAATGTAGTCTTCCGGCGAAATGGTTACCTTGATTCTATCGTTCCTGAAGAAGAGCGTATATACCACTTTCGTATACTTTTAGTTGGGATTCAGGTCTAAAGAGATTTTTTGAAAATAAAAGTTAAGTTTGTATTTTTCGGTTTTTAACTATATAATAGTAAGCGACGAATATTTAGTTATCAATCTTATTCAGCAGTTACAAATGAACAATAATATTAGGAGGTATTTTTCATGAGAATAGATATTTGGTCCGATTATGCGTGTCCATTTTGTTATATTGGTAAAAGACGTTTGGAGAATGCGCTGAGTCAGTTCCCGAACAGAGATCAAGTAGAGGTGGTATTCCGTAGTTTTCAACTGGATCCACATGCGAAAGTGAATGAGACTAAGAGTATTCATGAGATGCTGGCTTCCAAATACGGTATGACGATTGAGAAAGCAAAAGCAATGAACGCACAGCTAGCTGAGCAAGCACAAGATGTGGGGTTGAATTTTCAATTCGATACGATGAAGCATACGAATACTTTCGATAGTCATCGCCTGAGTCACTTTGCAAGCTCAAAAGGAAAAGGTGCAGAAATGTCCGAACGTTTGCTACGTGCCTACTTTACGGATTCATTGAATCTTGGAGACCGCAGTGTACTTGCTACACTTGCTGCCGAGGTAGGGCTGGATCAGGCAGAAGTTGCGGAAATGCTGGAGACAGATGCTTACACAGCTGAAGTGAACGGCGATATCGAGGAAGGAAGCCGTCTTAATATTACCGGTGTACCATTCTTCGTGTTCAATAATAAATATGCGTTATCCGGTGCACAGCCAGGACCTGTATTTACAGAGGTGTTGGATACTGTGTGGGCGGAGGAGCAAGCAGGGCCAACGCTGCAGGTGGTTGGCAATGGAAAATCCGAAGTATCCACGGATGATGGCTGCGCAGATGGATCTTGCAATATATAAAGTTCGTATAGTGTGGAGAAGAAGAGATGGAGAAGTATCCATTTCTTCTTTTTTTAATTCCGAAACTCTGCTCTGTTTTACACACTAAAAAGACAAGCGCCCCCGAATCTATACGGGAGCGCTTGTCTTTTTATGATGTGTTTATCTAAAAGAAGTGATAAAGCTTGTGAACAAGGTGCGGACATCGTACTGATGTTGATTGATTGGCTCGATAGGCCGGTTAATGCCGAGCAATGTGTATACTGCAGTTCTTGCTGCTCGGATAGAGTATTCTTCCGTGAATACAACATCATCTGGAATTTCGCAATATTGGCCAACGAAGGCAAGGTTAGTGGAGCCTTCAGGAACTACTTTAGGTCGGTCACTATTTAATCTAGGCATGAATTGTGAAGTGATATAAGGCATCATACATGGAATACAATTAGCAGTTGCCATGATCTCGTCCTTATGTTCTTCGAAATGAAGATGACCGATTAATTCTTCCATGATTTCTTCACCGGTACATTCGCTCATTTTCTTCTTCACGAAGTCTCCTACGTTGTCAGGGTACAAACCGTAACCCCAGAATACTTTTACATGCTCTGGTTGATTGCGGAAATGCGGTTGGAAAGCTAATACAACGGACATTAACCAGCTCGAATCTTTAAAGGTAACCAATGCGCCAGTACCTGCACGATTACGAGTGAATTTCTCCATAAGATCGAAGAATTTGGAATCTTGGAAGGTTACGGTAAAGGACTCCCATTTTGAACCATCGATATGATCATCAAAGGAGGATGGGTTGCCGAGACCTGGTTTTTTGGCAGCGATGTTCTCCCATAACTTCCATGAGCTACCCTTCCCATTGAGACGTGGGGCAGAGGTCATGGATCCAAGGCTCGATCCTTCAGTCATGGAGCCGTTCGTGACGATTACGATATCGTCTTCGCTTATGTTAATAACGTCTGGGACACCTTGGCGCAGGACGTTCATTTGGGTTACGGTAATGCCATCTCCGTCTTTGAACTGCAGGTCAGTTACTGTACATTTCAATGTAAAGTCTACACCAAAGCCTTCGAGATATTTGTGCATAGGTAAGATGATGGAATCATACTGGTTATATGGAGTACGGGTTACGCCTTCCAGTGTTTGAATTCTTGGGAACTCATGAACGAAGCGAATCATATATCGTTTAAGCTCTACCGCGCTATGCCAAGGTTGGAAGGCGAAAGTAGTAGCCCACATATACCAGAAGTTCGTGGTGAAAAAGTGTGGACCAAACCAGTCGTTAATCCGAGCTTTCCCCATTTTTTCTTCCGGTGTAATAATTAATTTACCCATCGCAAGCCGGTCAGCCATATCAAAGCCCATGGATAATACATCTTCCACCTCACCGTTGCGGTTAACGAGTCTAGCGTTAGCATGTGTTGGATTGGCGGTATCGAATTCTATAATCTCTTCTCTAACGGATTTCTCAGGATGGTCGAGGGAGGGAATCGACATGAGTAGATCCCATGTATTCTCATAGGTCTCATCGTTGAGCATCCGGCCACCGCGAATGACATAACCGTGCTCAGCGTCACCTGCGCCGTCGTTGCTGCCACCGAGAATCTTCATCTCTTCAATAATGTGAATGTTCTGTCCCGGAAAGTCACAGTCTCTGACCAGGTAAGCCGCGCCCGCTAAGGATGCAATTCCGCCACCGACAAAATAAACCTGTTTATTACCGTACTCTTTTTTCACAATGGTCGCCTCCAAGTTGTTGTTGAAATAATCACATTCTTAATGTAAACCAACTCCAATTTCGAAGGTATAATCAATCCTTTTAGAGTGTATGGATTTTAGTCATTACGGTCTATGTGTCTAGTTTTTAGACAAAAAAACCGCTGAACCCAAAGGTTACAACGGTTTGTTCTCATATTTGTGCAAAGCTTTTAGAAAATTCCCCTCAATGAGTACACTTAGCTTCTCGATAATGTGATCCGGATGCTCCTTCATCCCGTCTCTCATCCACTGAATGACAAGGCCTGTGAAGGCCAGTGTATAGAAGTTAGCAATGAAATGTTTATCTTCGTGGCTAACCTCCATCCCGGCGGACAGTTCGTTTATGACACCCATAATGAGATCATTCGTCACTTCGTATAGATACGCATCCAGATGATTTCTGCCCAGTGAGTTCAAGGTGTTGCAGCAAAAGGTTTTATTTCGTTCGATATAGCAGAAGATTCTATAAAAACCGTCCGTCCACGTACTGTAGCTACGATACTGGGCGATGCTCTCTACAGCCTCAGTCTTATAGATCCAACCGAGTAAATCAAATATATCTTGAAAATGATAATAGAAAGTTTGTCGATTTAGTCCGCAATGGTCCACGAGCTGTTTGACTGTAATTTTATTGAGCGACGTATGTTCCATTAGTTCTTTTAGAGAATGGGACAATGCATTTTTGGTTAGAAAAGAATTGGACAACGATCGATCATCTCCTCCGTTCAAGCTTTCGGCCACTGCTTAACCAGCAGACGAATTGCTTCCGCCAATAAACCGAGTGCAAATCCTCCACATGTAAAAAAGAAAAAAGCTAGGAATCCCGCGAGATCCTCCCAACCGGACATCTCTCTATAGGTGTAGCTTAGCATAATTACTGAACCGATGATTATTCCTGTTGTAGTGATTAACCAGAGTAGACGAGCTCCGAACCACGCTAAGACGTTAACGATACCAGATACAATAATGGAAAAGAGTGCGAAGCGCAGCAAGAGTGTGACATCTAATGTATGAGCCATCATAACGAATCTGTGCAGAATGAAAAGCAACCACAGAAAAACACCATAAACAGCCATCCAGATAAACCAACGGTTACTTTTGGTAGCAGGCAGGAATTTCATTTCTGGCTCACCTCTTTTTCCAAAGTACGAACGGTGTGCAGTAGGGATTATACGGAGAAAGATTCCAGTTCTTCTACACTTTGCAGAAGATGATTCAGCAGGTTCGGAATGTCCTCCATTTGCTCCTCCGTGATTTGCCTTTTGAATCGCAGCTCGATGCAGTTGTTGTAGGTTTCACCTTCTTGACCATAAATGAAGCTTAAAGACTGCACGGGCTGGAATTCAGGCCCCCAGATCGCTTTGAGAATACTCTCGATCGCCTGACATTCAGCAGGGATATCTTCGATCTCCATATAAAAACGTAACGAAAGATTGCAACCGGGATCCGTGTTAGGCACTTCCAGTATTTCATCGCTAAGATCTTTCACAGATGAAGTAAGAAAGACTTCGGCGGTTACGCTCCTGCCAGCCGTCAATTGGAAGGAAAGGCTAAATTCTCTGGACATCAATGCCATATTCAGAAGGTCGGAACGATCCGTAACTACTAGAATTCCGTCCAAATTATCGTAATCGTAGATTTGGTTCTCAAAAGCAATTTTAATATTATCGAAGACAGTAGGATGGAACAATAATGGCACCTTCTTTTGTTTATTAGTATTGTAACATGATCTAAATAGAAGTGAAAAAGATGCCCAGGGACCATATGGACCGGGCATCTTTCGCTTGTTACTCCATGACCTTGAACATGCCCGTCATACCCGGGGCATGATTCTGAAAGCCGTATCGTTCGTAAAAGGTATCATTCCCATGTGATGCGAAAAGTCCGACGAACGCGCCAGAAAAACAATGAGATCGAATATAGTGTATTAGCTGCTCAATAATGACATTACCAATGCCTTGGCCCTGAAATTCGGGAAGCACGGCTACGTCCTGGATATAGAAATACATATGACCATCGCCGACGATCCGCCCCATACCGATAACCTTGTCTTCCTGTACAACGACCATACCATACACCGAATGAGCCAGAGAGGCTGCGCTCATTTCCGTATTCACGTTCCCCCAACCGACAGCTTCCCATAAGGAGGCATGCTCCTCAGTCGTGGGTAAACGTTCAATACATTCATAATGATGTGCTGTTGTCATAGCTAATCACCCATTCTTTGTTAAGTTATTGTAGCGATTGTAGTGTAGTAAGCTCCACTGTAATCAGCCCCCTTAGGATGAATGGGTATTCACTGTGATCTTGTTAGTTCGTAGGTGCAGGTGCGGTATATTTCAGGAATGTCTTCGGAATCGGGCTTTCGAAGGTCATTAACTCTCCTGTAGTAGGATGAATAAAAGAAAGTACACGAGCATGCAGACCGAGACGGCCTACCGTTTTGGTCTCTGCACCATACTTCTTGTCTCCTGCGATCGGATGGCCGATATCTGCCATATGAACACGAATCTGATTTTTGCGTCCAGTTTCAAGCTTTACCTCAAGCAACGAGAAGTGGCGGTTCGCCTGAATGAGCTTATAATGTGTGATCGCATGTAGACCATCGCCTTCATGAGGACTGGAGTACATTTTCAGGGTAGAGGTTTCTTTTAGCCAAGAGCTCACTGTACCTTCAGGTCTTTTAACGGCGCCTTCAACTAGAGCTACGTAAGAACGTTCTTTCACGGTATCCTTCCATGTAGTTTGCAGTGCTTGCTGGATCCGTTCGCTTTTGGCAAACATCATTACCCCAGACGTATCGCGGTCCAAGCGGTGCACGACAAAAATTCGATTCTTAGGATTGCTGATGCGGACATGCTCCATAAGCTGGCGGTAAGCTGTTAATTCATTTTCTTCCGCAGTGGCAATCGACAGCAGTCCAGCATCCTTCTGAATAATGATTAGATCATCATCTTCATGGACGATGGTGAGTCCGATCATTTCCGCTACTTGTACAGGCTTCTCTTGATCAATCGTCACAGTTTGACCCGGATGCAATTGAAAATTATGCTGTGTGACTACTTTGCCATTCACTGCTACTTGTCCACGCGAGAGGATAGATTTAATAGCATTTCGTCCACGGCCTGTGATATGGATGAGTAAGAAGGGTAACAGCTCAGAAGGTTCATTTACTGTAAAAGACTTGGGCGCTGCGGGTGCTTTAGCTTTATGATTAAGCTTGCCATTTGGCTTGCTGTGGGAACGAGTACCTCTTTTGGCTGTTTCTTTAGGATTTCTTCTTGTGTTCATGACTGCATTCTCCGTCCTTTAATATTGTACTCCTCAATATACCATGGGCGGTTAAGAAATACTATGTGAAGGGCAGCAAGAAACGAATTCGATTTATAGATAGAATAGCTGAGCTAGTCCTATCAGCAGGAATAAGCTGAAATATATCCAACCGATCACATTAGCGTATTTCTTTTCCCGGTGCATAGCATTGACTGCATATATTTTAGTATCCACAGTAAGCAACAGAACACTGGAGATCAGCAGCGCAACAATTACGTAGGTTAGCTGGTGATAGAGCATAGTAGAGCCTCCTATAAACGTCATTTAATTTTGTTTAAGACCTACTCTGTCGATGTGAGTTTTCAACTTAACTTCAATACTGAGATTGGAATACTGCTGCTCCCAGTCATGTTTGTCACGAACATGTGCTTTCCAGTAGGAGGGAGCATATGCACGAATATATTCACCCATGCCAAAGACATCGGAATGTGCTTGTTGAGTTTCTTCAATAAGGTGGTTGAAAATACCGATCACTCTCTTTTGAAAGATATCTTCAATCTTTTCTAAAGAACGGCTGGAATCGATAGGGATATTACTACGTAAATGCTCATCTAGAGCCGCCTCTAAAGAGAGGTTATAGGTGATGTGAGGTTTGCCCTCTTTGAATTGAACTTTCACCCTCGTGAACCGGTCGTTGACCTTGAGCATCACCGGACCGAATTCATCAGCATAAAAAAGATCGGAGTATCCCCCGGGATTAATGCCCTTCATGGACATATATGCTCCAATCTCAATCGGAATCGTCGAACCGACCATCACTCCACCACTAAAGTAAGCTAGGCCTTTAATCATGATATTGTCTTCCTGATGTAATGAGACGTAAGGCAGATAACCACTTTCGCCCCATTTGGAATCTGCTGACCAGAATACACCTATATAATCAGCGGGAAATTTCCCCGATGTCACTGCTTTTTCCATGGTGGAGAGGATGTAAAGGGTCGGCACTCGCTGCAGTGGAGGATTAATATTCATGAATTTGGCAGCTTCCCCTTCGGATACTAGCAGCCAGGTCCGGCGACGAACTTCTGGATTTCGCCGCAAATAATCATTTAAGTCGTCCATGCTTTTTCTTGCTATGTCCTCACTAATAATAATTACTCGTAAATGAATTAGATAACGTGGATCAGAAATTTGCTGCTGCAAATTGTTCATGGCGTCATCTAATGTGTACCCGTATACTTCTACGACCCATACTGGATTTTGATTCCCGCCTCCGCCTTCACCCCCACTGCCTGGTCCGAGTGGAACTCTTCCCGGAACCGCAATTTGGGCGGTTACACGAATTTGGGGTAGGTTAATATTTGCGCTTTTAAGATGAGTGGTTTGGTCATCATTTGTTTTGCTGTCTGGAGGGACGGAATCAATGGATAACCCTAGCACCAATGCACGATCTTCAATTTCGAGCTGGTCCCAGCAACCTGCGAGCAATCCAGACAGGAGTGAGAGAATAAAAATAAGAACTACACGCTTATAAATTTTTTCATTCATGAGAAATGGCTCCTTTATTTCGGATTAAAGAGACTAACCATAATAAAAGAGGATAGAAGGTCAAAAAAATCAAACCGATTATCGCTGTAATGCTAGCAAATGAATAGACCTGAAATATGTTTCTCGGCAAAAGTGAAAAAGTGAAGATAAGTGGAAGTAAGAAACTGGATATTAGGCGGTGATCCTTGTGCCGCAGCACTTGTTGCAGAGAGTATGCGGCTAAGTAGTAGTTCGTAAAAATGGTAGTGAATATAGAAATCACCCAAATTATTATAAAAAGAGCATCAAACCGTTCTAATAGTCCTGCGCCGATGGATATGGAGCGAGCTGCTTCTAGGGTTGGATAGGACAGTAATTTGGTTTCCTGAGCTCCAAACATGCCTAGAGTGACCCACACGATCATTACATAAATGAATCCAATGATACCAAGCGCAACAGTGCCTGCTTTAAGGATCTGTTGAGGTTTTTTCATTAGAGGAACCAGCAGGATGATGACAAGTGTGCCTTGATAAAGGCCAGCGGATGTAATTGTTCCTTTGGAAAAGCTTGAAAAGGTGGTGTAATTTCCGGTGAGGGGTAGCAGGTTCAGAACATCAACATTTCTCATAGCTACCAATATAATTGCGATAACGGATAATAGAATAAAGGGTAAATAAAAAACATGTACATAAGTGAATTTTACAATATTTCTACGGATTGATAAGGCAACCAGTAGGAGCATTAAGAGAATTACTGCTTCGATTGGTGTCTTTTTAAAGACAACCGCAACACATACTTCTCCGAATTGGCGCATGGTGATCCCGGCAGAGAAAGCAAAAAACAAAGTAATAAGCATGGAGAAAATATCTGCGAGCCAAGTTCCGAGAAGGCGGCGGCTGAATACGAACAACGTTTCGTTAGGGAATTTTCGGCAGACAACAGCTGTAAACCAGCAACCCAAAAAAGCAACAGGTACGCCAGAAGCAGTTACGAGCGGTGCACCACTGTCTCCGGCTTCAGCCATATAACGAGGAATACTTAAGATTCCTATTCCTATAATCGTACTGATGATTACAGCCATGACTTGGATCGTTGTTATGGGGCGGTTACTATTCATCAGCTTCACTTTTCTCCTTAAAAATCAGATCGGTATGCATTTTGGGGATATCCTTCGCAAGAAGGTCAGGATCAGGTGTATTGAGAAAGCTTGGGCGACTTCGCATCCACCATAAAGGTACCCGAACGATACTATCCTTGAGGTCTTTCCAAATCGTAGGCACAAAGGGTGTCATGTAGGGAACGCCAAAGGATTCCAGGAATAATAAGTGGTTAACAATAACAATAGTGCCAAGCATTACTCCGTACAGGCCAAAGCAGCCTGCCAATATGATCAATGGAAATCTAAGCATTCTTGAAGAGATAGCAGCATTGTAAGCGGGTGTGGCAAAAGACCCTATAGTCGTTATAGCAACAACAACTACGGTAGTGGGACTCGCCAGACCTGCTGCTACGGCTGCCTGACCAATGACAAGCACACCTACAATAGAAAGAGCCCCGCCAATCATTTGCGGTAGGCGAATGGTTGCTTCGCGCAGCACCTCCATGAAGACTTCCATAATCAGAACTTCCAATACGGCTGGAAAGGGTACGCCAGCTCTTGCACCAGTTATTGCTACGGCGAACTCTGTCGGCAATAGCTCAGGATTGAAAGAGATAATGGATACATATAAGGCTGGGAAGAAAAGGGAAAATAATAATGCGATCAGGCGGATCATTCTTAGGAGGCTTCCTACAACAAAACGTTCTGTATAGTCATCCATCGTCTGAAAGAACTGATTGAAAAGCGCCGGGACGATGAGGCAGAATGGTGAGCCATCTACAAGGATGATGACTCGTCCTTCTAATAAAGAGGCTATAGATTTATCCGGACGTTCGGTTGGCTGAACCTGTGGAAACGGGGAAAGGGGATGATCTTCTATGAATTGCTCGATATACCCCGCATCAAGGATGCCGTCTACATTTATTGCTGATAATCGCTTCATCACCTTTTGAACTAGCCCTGGATCGGCTATTCCTTCGATATAACAAACAGATACTTTTGAGCGCGTCCGTACGCCAAGAGGGGCAGTTACTACACGAAAATCCGGTGTTTGTAGTCGATAGCGAAGCAAAGAGATATTGGATTCTAAATTCTCTATAAACCCATCACGCGAACCGCGTATGACTTGTTCAGTTTGAGGTTGCTCAATGCTACGATGCTCAATTTTACGCAGATTGAAGTAAAGTGCCTGATCCATTCCATCTATGATTAGAACTACATTTCCCTCCAGCAAGATAGAGGCTAGAGTATTTAGATCCTTAGTACGGTTACCTTGTGTTACTTGTACCGTCATACTCCAGATGTAATCAGGTAAATCCTTTAGATCTTTTGGAATTTCTGAGAGATCAGAGGAAACATTCATTAATGGCTTTAAAACATAGTTCTGAATCTGATTCTGGTCCACCACAGAAGAAAAAAAGATAATAGCCGCATCATGTCTACCGTACACCTTGAAGTTACGGACTATAAGATCGCTGTCTTCTCCAAAGACTTGTTGAATGAAGCTTATATTGCTCTCCAGGCTGGAATCCAGTGGCTTTACCGGACGATTGTCCTGGGCAGAGGACTCTTTGCGTGCAGGCTTATGTTTAAAAGAGGTATATTTTTGTTTCCAATTTTGCACGGTCGCTCCACCCTTCTATGAAATCTCTCTTCTTAAAGCTTGGCTTAAAAGAAGGCCTTTTATGTAAATATTTCAAAGGAAGAACATGGTGACCATAGTTAAGGAGTGTTGCTCAATACACTTTTGACCGCTAAACTAAAGATAGAAACGCTTAAGGGGTTATGAGAGATATGATGATGCAAGCACCTACTATTGAACAGGCGCAGGCTGAGCTGCAAAAATATTACGGTTATCCGGATTTTCGGGATGGTCAGAAGAAGATTGTTCAGAACTTGCTGGAAGGTCGCGACACACTCGGTATTCTTCCTACGGGAGGTGGGAAATCGATTTGCTATCAAGTTCCCGCACTGCTGCTTCCTGGGCTGACACTGGTGATCTCACCATTGATCTCTCTGATGAAGGATCAGGTCGATGCGTTAACCACGGCAGGTATTCCGGCAGCCTTTATTAATAGCACGTTAAGCGGGAAAGAAGTAAATGAGCGGATTCGAGCTGCCCGTCGCGGAGATTTGAAGCTGCTTTATGTTGCGCCCGAAAGGCTAGAGCTGGACTGGTTCCGTATGGAGATGGCTGAGCTGGCGATTTCCTGTGTGGCTGTGGATGAGGCGCACTGTGTATCTCAGTGGGGACATGATTTCCGTACAAGCTATTTGTCGGTATCGCCTTTTGTGAACGAGCTGCCAGAACGGCCGATCTTGGCTGCATTTACAGCGACGGCAACACCAGAGGTCATGGAGGATATGGTTCGGCTGCTGCGTCTGCGCGAGCCGGGTATTTTCATGACTGGACTTGGAAGAGATAATCTAGCGATGTCTGTGCTACGTGGAGAGAATAAGCGGGAATTCGTCATGGATTACACCGCAACGCATTCTCATCAGCCGGGTATTGTTTATGCGGCTACACGCAAAGAAGTGGATGATCTATATCAAAGGCTGCAGGCTTCAGGAATAGCGGCAGGCCGCTATCACGCAGGTATGAATGATCAGGAGCGGGCAGATAGCCAGGAAGGCTTCCTATATGATGATATCCGGGTCATGGTGGCCACCAACGCTTTTGGGATGGGGATTGATAAATCCAATGTCCGGTACGTAATTCATTATAATATGCCAAAAAATATGGAAGCTTATGTTCAGGAAGCGGGCCGTGCTGGACGTGACGGGGAGCCGAGTGAATGTATTTTGCTTTTTAGCGCACAGGATATTATGACGCAAAAGTTCCTGATCGAGCAGAATCCGCAGGATACGGACCGTAAAGCTAACGAATATCGCAA
Organism: Paenibacillus sp. FSL F4-0236; assembly: GCF_038000135.1. Taxonomy (NCBI): domain Bacteria; kingdom Bacillati; phylum Bacillota; class Bacilli; order Caryophanales; family Paenibacillaceae; genus Paenibacillus; species Paenibacillus sp. FSL F4-0236. Next base: position 4,690,695 of record NZ_JBBOBK010000001.1, on the reverse strand, counting down.
GCTTCAGCAAATGATTGATTATTGTTATACTACCCGCTGCTTGCGCAGTGCCCAGCTGGATTATTTCGGTGAGGAGCATGAGGACAAGTTATGCGGCATTTGCAGCTCATGTACAGATGAACGAGAGCTTGTAGATATGACCGTAGATGCGCAGAAGATATTCTCCTGCATTCACCGCATGCGGGAACGTTATGGAGTTGCGTTGGTGGCTTCTGTGCTGAAAGGCTCTCGCAATCAGAAGGTGATGCAATATGGTTTTGACAAGCTGCCAACGCATGGGGCGATGTCGAGCCGGACAGAGAAGGAGATCTCAGAGAGCATCAATGTACTCATCTCTGAGGGATATCTTGCTTTGTCTGAAGGACAATACCCCGTAGTGCGGCTCCAGCCTCTGGCTGCTGAGGTACTGCGCGGACAGCGTGAGGTCATGCAGCGAGTAGCGCGGCCATCACGAGCAGGTGCGGCATCTGGTACGCGAGTTCGTAGTCGCGGGCATGACCTGTCACCTTCGGCAGTCAATGAGACCGTCTTTGAGCAGCTGCGTCTGATCCGGCGAGAGTTGGCGGGACGTGAGCATGTGCCCTCATATATTATTTTTAATGATGCCACGCTGCGTGAGATGAGTGTGGTTTGCCCACAGACCGAAGCGGAAATGCTGAGGGTAAAGGGTGTCGGGGAAGTGAAATACCGGAAGTATGGTAAGGCATTCCTAGAGTTTTTTCAAAATGAAATGTAGAAAAGGTCGTGTAGCATTGAAAATCGTTCTGACCACGCTAAACGCAAAATATATCCATACCTCACTGGCGATTCGTTTGCTTAAAGCTTACAGTGAGCATGAATTTAAAGATATTCATTTGGTGGAGTACACTATTAAAGATCCCGTGATGAATATCGTGTCCGACTTGTTTCAGAAACGGCCAGATGTGATTGGCTTCTCCTGTTATATCTGGAATATCGAAGAGACGCTCAAGCTGATCGGAATTCTTAAGCAAGTGATGCCTGAGGTTACGATTGTTCTGGGAGGACCGGAAGTCTCTTATGAGCCGCTGCATTGGATGAAGAGAGAAGCTGGCATTGATTTCATCGTCAATGGAGATGGAGAAGAGACGTTCCATCATCTGCTGCAGGAGCTGAGAGACGACCGGAAATTTCATTTTGTGTACGGAGCTGCTTATCGTAAGGGAGAGGAGATCATTGTAAATCCACCTCGTCCCAAAAGCGATCTAAATACGCTGCCTACACCGCATCGTTTTCCAGAGGATATTCCAGATCTGAGCAAACGTATTGTTTATTTTGAGACGAGTCGTGGGTGCCCGTTTAACTGTCAATTTTGTTTATCCAGTATTGAGGTAGGCGTACGTTACTATGATATTGAACGAGTAAAGTCTGATTTACTCTACTTAATAGAAAATGGCGCCAAAATCATTAAATTCTTGGACCGTACCTTCAATATCAACCGCAACTATGCAATGGAAATGTTTCAATTCCTGATCGATAATCATCAAGGCTGTGTGTTCCAGTTTGAAATCACAGCAGATATCATGCGGCCAGAAGTTCTGGATTTCCTGTCGAATAATGCGCCTCCGGGCATCTTTAGATTTGAGATTGGTGTACAGTCTACAAATGATGAGACGAACGAGCTTGTTAAACGCCGCCAGAATTTCAAGAAGCTCTCTCGTACGGTAATGAAGATTAAGGAAAGTCGTAATATCGATCAGCATCTGGATTTAATCGCAGGGCTTCCAATGGAGGATTACACCACCTTCCGCAAAACCTTTAACGATGTATTCGTTATGGAGCCAGAAGAGCTGCAGCTTGGATTCCTCAAAATGCTTCGCGGGACGGGTCTGCGTGCACAGGCGGCAAAATATGAGTATACGTATATGGAACATGCCCCTTACGAAATTCTTAGCAGTCATATGATGACCTTCTCGGATATTATTCGTTTGAAGCGGCTTGAGGATGTGCTGGAGAAATACTGGAACAGCCACCGGATGGACCATACAGCCAAATACTTGATCCGTCACGTGTTTGATTCACCATTTGATTTCTTTCAGGAGTTCGGTGACTACTGGGAGGAGAGAGGCTGGCAAAAGATTGGGCATCAGCTAGAAGATCTCTTTACCCGTTTGCAGTCCTTCTTGATAGATCGTGGGACTCCATCTATGGATATTATTACTGGGCTAATGAAGCTTGATTATTTCCTAGGACACAAGTATAAGCCTCGCAAAATCTGGTGGGATTTCGTACTGGATAAGTCAGATTGGTCGAGTTACTTGAGGGATATCGCTGCTAATCCGGGTCAAATCTCTGCGCAGTTGGCACAAGCGGGACTCAGTGAAAGAGAGCTGCAAAAATATACGGTGCTTGAAGTGCTGCCGTTCTCGCTTGAAGCGGTGCTGGAATCCATCAGCGGTCTACGGGCGGATGGGGGTTCAGAGGAAGAGGAAGCAGACAATGCTAACGACGGGGCTGTACCTTCTCCTGAGTCATTAATACAGGGAGTTACAGAAAGTAGTTTAGAAGAGTCTGTCCAAACTACAAGCTCTGCTGTAGCCGTAGCTGAATCACCTTCCGTTCGAGAAGGTCGTACACTGCTAATCGTAATGTATCAGCAGAACGAGAGCCAACGCGCTCAGTATTATACGCTGCCTTTGTAATAAGGCGATTGTGTTGGGAGGAAAGACCGTTCCTTTGGGGGCGGTCTTTTTTTGTTACATACGCAAACGTCTTCTGAATTCGCAAGCGCTGTGTTTCAGTTACGCCTAAAGTGGCGCAAGAGGTTGTATTGGTTTCGTTTGCGAACATTCTGCTGAAGCTGGTAAGTTTACGCTCCCCACGTTTTTTTGATTTTAGAAACTTTCTGCTCAAAGAAGGGGAGCGTCTACAACAAGTGCCAATGTTTATCTAATCAAAAATAAGGGGTGTCCCAACTAGCCATTTCACGGCTTTTGGGGCACCCCTGTTTTGTACTTTTAAGCTGTAGTCGTAACCTCAGAAGGGAGATGCTGTTCTAACCAGTTAAGCACATCGGCTGTAACTTGATCCCGGTTCACCTCATTAAGCATTTCATGCCTGCCACCTGGATAGAGCCGATACTCTACGTCCGATATCCCTCGTTTCTTGTACAGCTCCGCAAGACGAGGAATGCCTTGGCCGCTCATCCCTACAGGATCCTTATCCCCACCAAATATATAAATGGGCTTACTTGTACATAATGTTCTAAGTGATTCCTCGGAATGGATCTCCCTTAGGAGGTGGAAAAAACCACGGAAAAAGCGTGTTGTACAAATGGCTCCGCAGAATGGATCGGCAATGTACTTATCAACTTCCGCATCATCGCTGCTCAGCCAGTCATATGCAGTTCTTACAGGAGAAAAAGCACGGTTGTAACTGCCGAATACTAAGCTGTTCAGTAGTACACTTCGGTGATGTTCACCCTTTAACTTGAGCTGTGCACTAGCCAGAGATTCTCCAAGGCGCAGCATACCGCGAGGACCATTTGTACCGCTTAGGATAAATCCTTCATAGATTTCGTTACCCTCTTCACACATCAGCTTTTGAGCCAGAAAGGAACCCATACTATGAGCGAATAGAAAGATGGGCTTACCTTCATGTTTGGAGAGTGCTTTGGCTGCTACCTGGAGCAGATTGCGTCGCATCCAATAGAATCCGTCCTCCCCAACATCGCCAAGCAGATCGACTTGACCAGCGGTTTTACCATGTCCCCGGTGGTCATTGACATATACTGCATAACCTACTCCGGTTAATGCTTCCGCAAAACGAGCATAGCGGATAGCTGTTTCACACATACCGTGAGAAATTTGCACGATTCCTCTAACTGGCACATCGGATTCAGGTAACCATTCATAGACATGGATATTTACACCTATGGGATCCGTTATGGTAAAGCTATTTTCCTTCATGGTCCATTCCTCCTAAAGGTTCTCGACTTATGGTAAATAAGAGCGAAGCACAGTAGAATGACCTTCGATAGCGTAACGGCCGAGACTGGAAGGAATCAGATAGCATTCTCCTGCAGCATAAGGTTGGGAGCCGCCATCCCAAGTAAGATGTCCGCTGCCTTCACAGATGACTAGAATAGTGAAGCTGTCTTCTGTAGTGGTGAGGTCCCATGAACCATTTACGATTCCTTTTTCTACGATAAAATATGGCGAAGCGGCAAGTTGCAGCCACTCTCCAGGGACTGCGTTATCTGTCTTCATCGAAGTAGCCCCGGCGCCTTCATAAGCTGTAACATTAAGTGAATCTTCAATATGAAGCTCACGTGGTTTTCCGTCCAGGCCTGGACGGTCATAGTCATAAATGCGGTATGTAGTGTCGGAATTTTGCTGGATCTCTGCTACAACGACACCAGCGCATAACGCATGAACGGTTCCGGCTGGAATATAGAAGGAGTCTCCTGCAGAGACAGATACTTCTTGAAGGCTATCCATAACGGTGCCTTTCTCCAGTGCTTCGCGCAATGTTTCACGGTCCACGCCTTCTTTAAGACCATAGATGATTTTGGCACCTGGCTTAGCGTCTAACACGTACCACATCTCTGTTTTACCCAGTTCACCTTGTGGCAATCCCTCATAATCATCTGTAGGGTGGACTTGAACGGAAAGATTGTCGTTGCAATCCAGCAATTTGATTAGTAGAGGAAATCTTCCACCCGTTTCTGAAATCCCTTTGCTTCCGAACCATTCATGGCCGAACTGCTCACGAATTTGATCTAAGCCTTGACCGGCTAACTCTCCGTTTACCACCGAAGACGTTCCATTCGCGTGATCGGCGATCATCCAGCCTTCGCCAATATGTCCTTCAGGTAGATCTAGGCCGAATTTCTCCAGCGCGCGGCCTCCCCAGACACGTTCTTTAAACTCCGGTTGAAATTTCAAAGGATATGGTTGAGTCATTGCTACATCTTCCTTCCCAAAAATAAAATAGTTTGATGCTTACAGTTTAAGAGGGGATTCCTTTTTTCTTTTCGAGCGCAATCATATAAGGTGAATCCGTGCGCTGCAGCTGACGATAAACAATGCTTTGTGCTACCTTTTGGGAAACAACTGCTGCCCAAGATTCAACGGCAGCGGCTTCTTTATCTCCACCTGCATGGCCGGGATAAAGAACTGCCGTAATGATCCCACCTGGACGCAGTAACTGGAGAGAAGCTTCCAAGGCTGCAATGGAGCTGTCCGGCTGAGTAATGATGTTCTTGTCGGCATCTCCTGAAGGCAAGTAGCCTAGATTGAACATTACAGCTCCAACGGTGCCATGCCAGTTCGCTGGAACAGCTTCAGCCATTTCGGCGTGACTACGTTCCAGCAAGGTGACGGTGGCGAGCGAGGGAGCTTCCTCTCTTGCAAGCCGCAGGCGCTCTTCAGCCAGCCTCAGTGCTGCAGCTTGAATGTCAAAGCCGTAGACTTCACCGCGAGCTCCGGTTGCTTTGGCTAGAAAAAGCGTATCAGCACCAGTACCTACTGTGGCATCAATCGCACGATCACCTAAAGTTAACCGCTCAGAGATTAATTTATGAGCAAAGCTTAAAACGGACATAAAGCCCATTAGCTCTTCCTCCAATACTTACCCTGCCAAGTATCACGAGCAACTAGCTCATCGTCAATGGCATTTAGCACTTCCCATTTCTTGAGGCTCCACATCGGTCCGATTAAGATATCCCGAGGAGCGTCTCCAGTCAAGCGATGTACAATCATTTCAGGGGGCAAAATTTCGAGTGAATCGGCAATGAGCTTCACATACTCGTCCTGTTCCATGAATCGTAGCAATCCAGCTTCGTATTGCTTCACCATGGGTGTTTTACGCATGAGATGCAGAAGGTGAATCTTAATTCCTTGCACATCCATGCGAGCCACAGCAGATACCGTTTCAAGCATCATTTCATGCGTCTCCTGTGGGAGACCGTGAATGATATGGGTGCAGACACGAATGCCATGACGCCGCAACTTCTCAACAGCATCTACATAACACTGGCTATCGTGAGCCCGGTTAATTAGCTCAGAGGTGGAGTCGTGTATAGTCTGGAGACCCATCTCTACCCACAGATACGTGCGCTCGTTTAGCTCGGCCAAATATTCGACAACATCATCCGGCAAACAGTCAGGCCGTGTAGCAATAGATAGTCCAACGACACCTGGCTGCTGTAGAATCACTTCGAAATATTCTCTAAGCTCTTCGACCGGAGCGTACGTATTCGTATAGGCCTGAAAATATCCGATGTATTTAGCGTTTGGCCATTTTAGATGCTGCTTGTCACGGATATTATTAAATTGGGTGACGAGATCATCTCGGCGACTTCCCGCAAAATCACCAGAACCTCTGGCACTGCAAAAAGTACAACCACCTTTAGCGATGGAGCCGTCACGGTTGGGACAGGTAAAGCCTGCATCAAGCATAACTTTGAATACCTTGGTGTTCAAATGTTCACGCATTTCGTAATTCCAGGTATGAAAACGTTTATCTCCCCAAAGCTGCGGAGGAGTAGTGTATTGAAGATTAGACACGAGGAGCTCCTTTCTGAAAATATAAACATAGATAAGTATCCTTATCCTTATATTTTTCTGAGACGGATGGCATCCTTTATAAAAGAACACACAGCCGTTTCTTATAATCCAATACATTGTATCAAAAAACAGAGCTCGGCGTAACATTCACTCCCGGTACTGGCATGAAAAATAGGCCGAAAGTAAGGCGCTTTCAACTTGAAAATGCTTACATAGTATGTTATATTCAGAGTGTGAAAAGCTGCTGTGGCTTAAAGAAATTCAGCCAGGAGTTCATAATTTCGTGTCGTCCGATCCATAATAATAACCGTGAGGTGATAGCAATGAATTCTCAAACGGTATATGCTGAGGGTAAAGATTCGATTGAAGTCCACTTAACGCCAGATGAAGCCCTTGCACTAACAGGTGTGGAATTTAACGGCAACCCTAAGATCAAGACAGATGCACAGCGTAAAATTCGCAGCGCATTCGAAAAAAAGACATTTGCCACAAGCTCAAACACAAAGTAGATCCTAATCTACCGGACAAGAATGAGCCTTAATTCCAAATATACACAACGAAGGAATTCCCCTGGATAGCTCATTTAAGAGCTGAGCCAGAGAATTCCTTTTTCTTTTTTACCTCAATCCCTTTACTTTTCGGGACAATTTCGGCACAATATTGCAAGTGACAGTTATCGTATAAGAGATAATCGGAGGAATACCTATGCGTTTACGCGGAAGAAAAGGAATACGTGAAAGTTTGGAAGAACAGACCGATCTAGTCATTCTTGACCCTCGGAGTTATAAAGGTGAGTGGTCTAAGCTGTTCGGAAATGATCATCCGATCCATGTGGAGTTCGGAATGGGCAAGGGACAGTTTATCAGCCAAATGAGCTTCAAATATCCCGATATTAATTTTATCGGCGTTGATATGTATGATGAGCTGATCCGCCGTGCTGGAGATAAGGCTAGAGCAGTATGGGAGCCGGCAGGTCATGAGACGCCGCCCAACCTGAAATTGGCACTCGCCAATATTGATTATGCAGAGGAAGTATTTGCTCCAGGAGAGCTGGAACGAATTTATCTTAACTTCAGTGATCCATGGCCGAAGAGTAAGCATGCTCGTCGTCGTTTGACACACCCGCGTTTTCTTGACAAATATCGGGGGCTGCTAAGCGACTTAGGTGAAATTCATTTGAAAACAGATTCTCGAAGCCTATTTGAATTCTCATTAAATGCATTTGCGGACTTTGGTCTACAGATGAAAAATATCTCGTTAGACCTACATGCGGACGGCATCATAAATGAGGATCATATTATGACGGAATACGAGACGAAATTTGTCGGACGTGGCGTGAATATCCATCGTTGTGAGGCCATTGTAGGTGCGGAAGCGCTCAAGCAGTATCAAGCTACCCGTTTGGACAAATATCGGTTGTAGTTACAAAGCACTACTCCAAAAGATGTGCTTCAATAATAAAGCGGCAGCCTCCAAGTGGTTTGGAGGCTGCCGCTTTTAAATTAACTATTCCAATAATTCGATAATGCTCTGAGCACATTGCAATGGGTGGTAACGGGCGATTTCCTCAAGATGAAGTTTTCGCTTATTCTGCACATCCTCGTAGTTGTTTAATAGACGTTCCATCCACATTACGACTACGTCTAAAGACTCTATCGGCTCTCCGAAACCTGCTGCGGTAAAATAGCGGCAATTCTCCTCCTCCTGCCCGGGCAGAGGGTTATAGAAAAGCATCGGTATTCCCTTAGCAAGCCCTTCACTGCAGGTCATTCCACCCGGCTTCGTGACGAGCAGATCGGACACCTCCATCAGCTTGTCAATCTCACGCGTAAAGCCGATCAAGGATATATTAGGATGATTATAACGTGAGTCTTCTTTCATTTCCTGAAGCAGCTCTTCATTCTTGCCGAGACAGAAAACAATCTGAATCTTCTCTCGCCATTCCGCCAGACAGGCATTTACAACCTGATCGTTCATGATCCCCCAGCCGCCGCCCATGACTAGTACCGTTGGCATATCCTTGAGATTGAATTGCTGTCGAATCTCCTGCTTTCCAGGATGCTGCCAAAAATTAGGGTGTACGGGTATCCCAGTAACCTGAATTTTTGCAGAAGGAATGTTTCGCATACGCAATTTGGATTTAACCTCTGGTGTTGATACCAGATAACGGTCTACCTCTGGACTGATCCAACTGGCATGTGCGTCATAATCCGTTATAACAGTTACGAGTGGCATCTTTAGGGTAGGATCCACTCTCTTAAGACGAGATACTACAGCACCCGGAATGAAGTGTGTGCAGACAATAACGTCAGGTTTCAACTGCATAACAACATTTTTGGTATGCGTATAAAATATACGATGCAGGGCAAGCGTGGTAAGACGATTAAATGATTTCTGGTGACGGTAGACATACCCCATCAGCTTTGGCTGAGTCGTTACCGTCTTACGGTAAGCAGACAGAATAATGGGTGCCATTTTGGGATTAAGGAAATTCCCAAGTTCTAGCACCTTCGTTTGTAAATTAGGTGACAGTTGGCGCAGACTGCTCGACAGCGCATAAGCTGCTTGAGTATGTCCTGCTCCAAAGCCTTCTGAGAGTATTAAAATTCTTTTTTTTTGCAATTTTGATTCACCTATTCTCAAAGGTTTTCCCGGTTTAACCATATATACTTCAGATCCATAAGGCTATAGTGCCCGCTGCAACACTGGTTCCGATCACTAAGCCTGCAAAGACATCAGATGGATAATGTAATCCCAGATAAATGCGTGAAAACCCGACAATACAGGCCAGCGGCAGCAGAATAACGGTCAAGGCAGGAAATGCTACCATATATGGGACCGTTGAAGCAAAGATAGCTGTAGTATGACCAGAAGGAAAGGAATGATCCTTTAATGGATTACGAAATGTGTTCGTATCCGGTAACGCCAGATAAGGCCGCATGCGTGGATACAGTTTTTTAGCGACAGCAACGGGCAAATGGCTAACAGCTAGAGCCGTCATTGCTTGCAGGCTAGCGGTTCTCCATGGCTGAGGAGCAAATGCCCATATCAGTATGTTGATAACAATTGTGCTTGTAGCTCCACCCAAATGAGTGAGATAGAAGAGCCAAAAGTTCAGAAAACGATTATGCATTCGACCGTTGATCCACTTAAAAAGGTGCCGCTCCCAGAGATGTAGCTTCATGAATAAATGTCTCATATCTTGTCCCTCCGCCAGTCGGCTACCGATAACAGGTGCTTATGAGCAGTCCGTTCTTTAGCATTAGATCTGTCTTAATCATACTTTTTAAAGGTAGTCCATTTCAAGGAAAAGCTCAGTTTTGCTAGAAATTTGCTAGTTTTGACTTAGAGCCGCTAACGCCGTACAATGATTCAAGCGGACTAAACATGTTTAAAAGGGTAAGAGATAAATAAGGATCCAAATAAATGGAATCCATACAATTCTTTTAAACAACACATATAAAAATTGTGAAGTCTGCCTAGAATAAGAATACTCTTGGTCTATTGTTAAGGGATGCAACAAAAGGGTCAGAAGGAACGTCAAGCAAGCTAGAGAGAAAAAAAAGAACACCGAGAGTGAAAAAAAGGGGGCATCAAAAGGTCATGACAGACGCACTGTTTGTTACGCTCCAAGTGATCTTGGCAGCAATCGCAGTATATCAGTTTACCTTTTCGTTATTTGGTCTGCACAAGAAAAAGACAAAGACAAAGTATAAGCCAGAAAAAACATTTGCAGTACTTGTTGCTGCACATAACGAGGAAGAAGTCGTCGGCGCGTTAATGGAGAACCTGAAGCAGCTTAACTATCCTTCAGAACTGTTTGACGTATTTGTAATTTGTGACAATTGTACAGATGGCACAGCTCGCATCGTTAGAGAGCACGGAATGAACGCTTGTGTCCGTACTAACCCGAATCTACGTGGTAAAGGTTATGCCATTGAATGGATGCTCAAGGAGCTTTGGGGCATGCAGCGTCAATATGACGCAGTTGTAATGTTTGATGCCGATAATCTGGCACATACTGAATTCCTAATGGAGATGAATAATGATCTTTGTTCAGGAGCACGTGTTATTCAAGGTTATATTGACACCAAGAATCCAGAAGATTCCTGGATTACTGCAGCGTATGGTGTGTCGTATTGGTATATTAACCGTTTGTGGCAACTTTCACGCCATAATTTGAATATGGCGAACTTCCTTGGCGGAACAGGAATGTGTTTCGAGACCAATCTCCTTAAAGAGATGGGCTGGGGAGCTACAAGCTTGGTTGAGGATCTGGAGTTTACGATGCGCAGTGCATCTCATGGTGTATATCCTAAGTTCAACTATGACGCAAAGGTATTTGATGAGAAGCCTCTAACTTTCAAGGCCTCTTCAAGACAGCGTCTGCGCTGGATGCAAGGACACTTTACTGTAGCTCGTCGTTATTTTTTTCCATTACTTTGGCAAAGTATTAAAGAACGTAGCTTAACGAAGTTTGACCTTGCGCTTTACGGAGCAAATGTGTACATTGTTTTGCTCACCTTCTTGATGACGGCGGTAATGTGGGTGGATATGGCCCTCTTTAACGGACCGAATATTGCTAATATTTACGGCAGCTTGCCAGTCTGGCTCGGTTTCCTTGCGATCGGTTTGAATCTGGTGACCTTTGGGATTGCGATGGCTTTGGAGAAGGTTAAATTCAAGAAGGTGTACGCTTATCTGGTGTTCTTCCCAATTTACCTGATCTCTTGGTATCCAATTACGTTCTATGCGTTCTTTACGCAGAACAACAAGCAATGGAGCCATACCAAGCATACGCGTGTCGTAAGACTTGAAGAAGTGCAAAGCAAGCAGGTATAAGATATTTAAGAATATTGAATAAAAGAATTGACACTCCGTTTGGAGTGGTGTATAGTATTCAAGTACGCAAATCATAGGGATTGCAAGAAGAAGCACCTGCTTCTCACCTGACTGGCATATTCGCCGGCTGGTTTTGATCTCAATGCTTTATGAATGTTAATGTTCATGAACGTTGATCAAACACGGGGTGTCGGGTGTTACCGGCACCCCTTTTTTATGGAGTAAGGCAGTATAGTTGTTAAAAAGATCCGGAGGTGGAGAGTTATCAGTAAGGAACATATGATCAATGATGAAATTCGGGCCAAAGAGGTACGGTTGGTTGGTGCGGAAGGTGAACAAATCGGAATTAAACCGATCCGCGAAGCGTTGCAAATGGCGATCGATCTTAATCTAGATTTAGTCAATGTAGCACCACAGGCTAAGCCGCCGGTATGCCGCATCATGGATTACGGCAAGTTCCGTTATGAAACGCAGAAGAAAGAGAAGGAAGCCCGTAAGAACCAGAAGGTCGTTGATATCAAGGAAGTCTGGTTCCGTGCTAACATTGAGGAACATGATTATCAAACCAAGTTCCGCAATGTGATCAAGTTCTTGGGTGAAGGCGATAAAGTAAAGTGCTCCGTTCGTTTCCGCGGACGTGAGATTACACATGCGAATATCGGCCAGAAAATCCTCGAGCGTGTTAAGAACGAAGTGGCTGATATATCTGTTGTTGAGCGCCAGCCTAAGCTGGAAGGTCGCAGCATGATTATGATCTTGGCTCCTAAAGCCCAATAAATCTGGAGTCACTTGCTTACATGCAATTTGGCGCCGCATAATATTCAAGGAGGAAACACCATGCCTAAGATGAAAACACATAGCAGCCTGAAAGGCCGCTTCAAAATTACCGGAACTGGTAAAGTAACACGTTACAAAGCTCACAAAAACCACTTGCTGTCCCACAAATCTAAACGCGCTAAGCGCGTTCTGAACGGTAATCCAGTAATGGCCCCTGGGGATGTAAGACGTTTGAAACAAGGATTGGCTAACTTGAAATAGTTTATCACACATTTTTGGGAGGTTTATTAATATGGCAAGAGTTAAGGGCGGATTTGTAGTTCGTCGTAGACATAAAAAAGTATTGAAATTGGCAAAAGGTTATTTCGGTTCTAAACACCGCATTTTTAAAACAGCTAAAGAACAAGTAATGAAATCGATGGTTTACGCTTACCGCGACCGTCGTCAAACTAAACGTAACTTCCGCAGACTGTGGATCGTTCGTATTAATGCAGCAGCTCGTTTGAACGGTCTTTCTTACAGCAAGCTTGTATACGGCCTGAAATTGGCTGGTGTAGAAGTTAACCGTAAGATGCTGGCTGATCTGGCTGTAAATGATCTTAACGCATTCAACTCCTTGGCTGGTATTGCCAAAGAGAAAATCAACGCGTAAGTGTTGTAATATAATCGAAAAGCACCGCCTGCGTGTTGCCCATGCAGCGGTGCTTTTTTGTGTGGTATGAAGTATATAGAATGAGGAAATGATTTCTCTGCCGTAAAAAAAACGAGAAAAAAACTCTGCTTAATGCAGAGTTATTCCCAGTACTTCACAGTATTGAGCTCGGCAGCGAGCTTTTTACTGATGGTTCTTCTTACTTTACGTAGCTCAGAACGTTCATTAGCTGATTCGCTGATCAATTTCTCTTCATCGGTCTCTGGGATTATGGCAGGAACTGGAGTGGGAGTACCATCCTCCCCAACTGCAACAAAGGTAAGGAATGAAGTGGCAGCGACGGCGCGCTCACCCGTATATAAGTTTTCTGAAATGATCTTTACGAATACCTCTATGCTTGTACGTCCGGTCCAAGAAACGAAGGATTCGAAGCATACGGAGTCTGTAGGTCGGATGGGCCTCAAGAAGTCAACAGAGTCTGTAGAGGCTGTAACGACATTGGCACGGCAATGGCGCATAGCTGAGATGGAGGCTACTTCATCAATGCCGCTCATAAGCTTACCGCCAAACAATGTTTTGTGATTATTAACATCATTAGGGAAAACGCGTCCGGTTTTGAAGACACGGGATTCACGGCAATATTTAAAAGCCGGCATCGTTTGTGGATTTTTTTCATCGGTCATATCTGATAACTTCCTTTCAGTGCAAATACTAAGCAATCATAATAATAGAAAACACATAAGTGTGCAATAATATTTGTAATGTGTTGGAATACTATACAAAGTAAAATAAGGTTTTCTAACATCATTCAAACATGATGATAACATGTCGTGTCATGGAAAGCGGTTACTTACGAAAAAGTACAAATATTTATTGACCTGAGGTCATTTATGGACTGGATTTTAGATTTTATTGCAGTTATAATTTGATCTATGGAATGTCCAAGTAGAACACAGATGACATCCAATATTTTAAGGGGGATCACATTCAATGAAAAAAGTTTTCAAGCTATCTCTTGTAATGTTGCTGGCATTCACAGTAGTATTGGCCGGTTGCGGAAACAACAACGCTAAGAATGCTGCAAATGGCGAGACTAATGCAGGAACAAATGGCGGAACAAATGCCGCAAAATCTGATTTCAAATTTGGTATGGTTACTGACATCGGAGGCGTAAACGATAAATCGTTTAACCAATCCGCATGGGAAGCATTACAAGCTCTTGAAAAAGAAACAGGTTCTTCCGTTAAATATTTGCAAAGTAAATCAAACGCTGACTATGAGCCAAACCTTAACCAATTCGTTAAAGATGGCTACAACTTGACTTGGGGTATTGGTTTTGATCTTGGCGACGCAATTAAAAAGGTTGCTGGTGAGAACGCAAATGCTAACTTGGCAATTATTGATAGCGTTGTAGATGCTCCTAACGTAGCATCCGTTACTTTCTCTGAGAACGAAGGTTCCTTCTTGGTTGGTGTGGTTGCTGGTTTGACTACAAAAACTAACAAGGTAGCTTTTATCGGCGGTATGGAAAGCCCAGTAATCAAACGTTTTGAAGTAGGCTTTAAAGCTGGTGTATTAGCAGTTAAGCCTGACGCTAAAGTTACAATTACTTATGCAGGTGCATATGACAAACCAGATACTGGTAAATCTCTTGCCGCTACATTATATAACGATGGTAATGACATCATCTTCCCTGCTGCTGGTGCAACAGGAAATGGCGTATTTAACGAAGCTAAATCCCGTAACAAAGCTGGCGGTGCAAAAGTTTGGGTTATCGGTGTAGACAAAGACCAATCCATTGAATTTGGTACGGACGTAACTTTGACTTCCATGATCAAACGCGTTGACGAAGCTGTGAAGAAGGTTTCCAAAGAAGTAATCGATGGTACTTTCAAAGGTGGTACTACAACTGTTCTTGGTTTGAAAGACAATGGTGTAGGTATCTCTGATACATCTAAAGTTAACGTTTCTGAAGAGATCTTGGCTAAAGTTGAAGATTACAAAAAACAAATCATTGATGGAACAATTACAGTTCCTACCGAGTAAGATCTCCCTTTTATTTGTCGGATTACAATAAGCAACAAAGAATAAGGCCGGTTATGTGCTGGCCTTATTCCTTGTTAAAGCACTGGTTATGATAAGTTGGACACAGTTATACCGTCTTGAAAAGGGCGGTACATCCGTGTCTGCATGGTAGTTATATATTCTGTGATGAGGGTGATTCCATGAGTGCTGCGGCTCCTGTCGTAGAGTTGAAGCAAATCACAAAACGATTTCCTGGTATTGTTGCTAACGATTCCATTAGCTTGACCTTAAAAAAGGGTGAGATTCTTGCATTGCTCGGTGAGAATGGTGCAGGTAAATCAACCCTAATGAATATCGTGTTTGGATTGTATCAACCGGACGAAGGTAGTATTGAAATCGACGGGAAACCGGTTATAATTGATAATCCCAATAAAGCGATTGAGCTTGGTATTGGTATGGTGCATCAGCATTTCAAGCTCGTGGAACCTTTTACGGTTACCGAGAATATTGTTCTTGGGATGGAGCCGAAGAAAGGTCTTAAAATTGACTATAAATCCGCTGCGGAACAGGTTCGGAAGCTATCGGAGCAATATGGCCTGCAAGTGAATCCAAATGCCGTTATTCATGACATTTCTGTAGGTATGCAGCAAAGGGTAGAAATTATGAAGACCCTGTACCGCGGAGCGGATATTCTCATATTTGATGAGCCGACTGCAGTACTTACGCCTCAAGAAATTACGGAATTGATGGCGATTATGAAGCGGCTTGTTGCAGAGGGAAAATCTATTATCCTGATTACGCATAAGCTTAAAGAAATTATGCAAATATCTGATCGGGTCACCATTATTAGACGCGGAAAAGTAATCGATACCGTAAATACCGCAGAGACTAATCCGAATGAACTAGCTGAGAAGATGGTTGGACGTGGCGTAACCTTCAAGGTAGATAAGAAGGCTCCTGAGGTTGGCAAAACTGTACTCGAGCTGAAGGATGTGAACAGCAAGAGTAAAGACGGTGTCTCGGTGCTGGACGGTCTTAGCTTTGATGTGAAAGCCGGAGAAATTCTCGGAATAGCTGGTGTAGATGGCAATGGACAGAGTGAACTGATTCAGGCCATTACAGGTCTGCGTAAAATTGATTCTGGTTCTATTCAGGTGTCCGGGAACGAAATAGCTAATTTATCCCCGCGTAAGATTACGGAGATGAATGTGTCTCATATTCCAGAGGACCGTCATAAGCATGGTTTGGTGCTTGATTTCTCAGTAAGTGAGAACATGGTTCTGGAAACTTACTATAAGAGTCCATATAACAAAAATGGCTTTATGCAAAATGATGTCATTGATAAATATGCTGAAGGTCTTGTGGAGCAATTTGATGTGCGTACACCTTCAATTCAGACCAAAGCACGTTCTCTATCCGGCGGAAATCAACAGAAAGCGATTATTGCTCGGGAAATAGATAAAGATCCGACATTACTTATTGCAGCACAACCAACACGCGGTCTAGATGTTGGGGCTATCGAGTTTGTTCAAAAGCAGCTTATCGCACAGCGTGACCAAGGAAAAGCTGTATTGCTCATTTCGTTTGAATTGGACGAGATTATGAATGTATCAGACAGAATTGCTGTAATCTATGAAGGCAAAATTGTCGGTGAAGTGTTCCCGCAGGATACGAATGACCAGGAACTGGGTCTTATGATGGCAGGCAGCTTGAAGCGGGGAGGTAAGGCAGTTGAGTAAATTCAAAAAAATCTTCACAACTGACAGCTATATCGTTCCTCTTGTCGCCATCGTACTTGGTTTTCTTGTGGGAGCAATAGTTATGCTTATGGGTGGTTATGATCCGATAACTGCTTACTCCGCACTGTTCTCACGTGTATTTGGTAACTTGTACAACTTTGGTGAAGCCGTGCGCGAAATGACGCCATTAATGCTCACTGGTTTAGCCGTAGCCTTTGCATTCCGTTCAGGGATGTTTAATATCGGGGCAGACGGACAAGTGATGATTGGTATGACAGCTGCAACCGTGGTGGGCATTAAATTTGCAGCCTTGCCAGGATTCATATTGGTTCCGCTTGCTGTTATTATAGCAGGGTTATGTGGAGGTCTGTGGGCTGGTATCGCTGGCTACTTGAAGGCCAAACGTGGGATTAATGAAGTTATTACCACGATCATGTTAAACTGGGTTGCTCTGTACTTGTCGAATTATATTGTAAGAGCATTTCTTTTACTTCCGGGACAGAATCGTTCCGAGGATATTCCAGCTTCACTTTCTATGACGTTCTTGAATTCTTTATTTGACAATGCACGTCTGCACTGGGGAACAGCTATTGCCCTTGCCGCAGCAGTATTCTTCTATGTCTACTTATGGAAGACTAAGCAAGGATATGAAATGCGTGCTGTTGGTTACAATCCTCATGCTGCCGAGTACGCAGGTATGAATGTTGGCCGTAACGTTGTAAAAGCAATGTTCATAAGTGGAGTATTTGCAGGGTTGGCCGGAGCAGGGGAGGTACTGGGTGTATTCCATTATCAATCTGTGTTCGCGGCATCACCAGGATATGGTTTTGATGGTATCGCAGTGGCTCTACTTGGTTTAACACATCCACTTGGTGTTGTTCTTGCTGCGATTCTCTATGGTACGTTGACTTATGGTTCTGCAGGAATGAGTTTTGCTGCAGATGTTCCTCCAGAGCTTATTCGTATCGTTATAGGTTCAATCATATTCTTTATTGCGGCACAAGGGATTGTGCGCTGGGTGCTTAAGCCCTTTTACTTCAAGCGCAAGAAAGAGAAGGTGTTATAGATGGATCTGCAGACGTTAGGTCAACTGCTTAATACAACGCTTGTTTTTTCCACAGCGCTTATTTTTGCCTCACTTGGCGGCATCTTCTCTGAACGCTCTGGTGTCGTAAATATTGGACTTGAAGGTTTGATGATGTTTGGTGCTTTTGCCGCAGCAGTGGGCGGTTATTATGCTCAAGATGCTGGGATGGGTGAATGGGCTCCTTGGATTGGCGTACTATGTGCTATGGCCGTCGGGGTAATTGGTTCACTAATTCATGCAGTTGCAGCTATTACCTTTAAATCGGATCAGACGATCAGTGGTACGGTTATTAACTTTTTAGCCGCAGGCAGTACGCTCTACATGGTAAAGCTGCTGTTTGATGGATCTGCTGAAACTCCACTAATCGATGGGTTTAACAAGGTTTCAATTCCTGGACTCTCCAAAATCCCAGTGATCGGTGAAGGGATATTTAATTCCTATCCGACCACTTATCTGGCCATTGTGCTGGTTATTGTTATTTATTTCGTTTTGTTTAAAACGCCATTTGGACTGCGTTTACGCGCAGTAGGTGAACATCCTAGTGCTGCAGACACCTTAGGGGTCAAGGTGAAGCGGATGAGATATATCGGCGTAATGCTGAGTGGATTGCTGGCTGGTATCGGTGGTGCTACAATCACTCTAACTACAACCGGAACCTTTGGACATAATACGATTTCAGGTCAAGGTTTTATCGCTATTGCAGCGATGATCTTTGGTAAGTGGAATCCGCTTGGTGCCTTTGGCGCTGCTGTGTTCTTCGGATTCTCTCAAGCGATCCGTAACTACGTACAATTGTTTGAATGGTCAAAGGACATTCCACAAGAGTTTATCTTTATGATTCCTTACGTATTAACGATCATTGTATTGGTGGGTGCTGTAGGTCGTTCCGCTGCTCCTAAGGCATTAGGTCAGCCTTACGATCCTGGTAAACGCTAGATCTTTTCGATTTTTTGCTTATATCATTATCAAGCCGTATTTCCGGACTTTTCCGGAGATACGGCTTTTTTTTGTTAGGATCGATATGGATAAACATTAAGAGGTAAGGGCAAGTGTACAGGCGAAGGTACTTTTGTGCGAATAAACTGTTTTGAAGATGGTGGGAATCAGAGGCATGCAAAACTTTTTGGAGGGGATATTATGACTAAGCCAGTTACGAAAAAGCAGGTTATGAGGCTCATAGGTAAACAGATCATCGCTGTGAAAAAAGATGGCACACAGGTTACAGGAAAGCTCCTTCGTGTATCAGGAAATCGTCTTATTTTGCAACGTGTAAGTGGTAAAAAAGTACAAACTAAAGCAATCATTCCATTAGTGTTGTTTGATTTGCTCGCCATTGGTACTGCCCCTTATGCTTATGGTGGAGGTTATGGCGGTGGCTATGGAGGAGGCTATGGTGGAGCTACACCTTATGGTGGCGGTTACGGATATGGAACTCCTTATGGAGGTTATGGGTACGGAGGCACACCATATTCACCTTTTGGATTCTTTTGAGTTCCGATAAGTGCTGCTTTGGCTAGGAGAATCGTTTCTCAAGCTCGTAACAAAAACTTAGTGATTGATAACGGGCTACGCTGTAGCCCAATTTTCGATAAAAGGCTAGCGCTGCTGCATTCCCTAGATCGACAGATACCTTAGAACGATGACAACCGCGAGAAAGTGCAAATCTTTCTGCCCGATCCATAAGCATATTTCCCAAGTGTTTTCGCCGAGCATCTGGTGCAATGGCTAGCATATCGATGTAGAGTAAATCACCATGCAGCAAGAAATGGACAAACCCGTTTGGATCGCTTTCATAGTCGGGACAGGTGACAAGTGTGATTCCGTGTCCTAGACGACGGGGTAAATCCTTTTTGATTTTAGTGATTTCAGTTTGCGGCAGATGAGATAATGGAACGAGCTGTCGCTCGATTAAATCAAAAATAACAACGTCATCCTGCTTCGGTCGACGATAACGAATCATAGAGCGTCCCCTTTCCACGCATTGTCGTACATCATATGTTGGGAGAGGGGCAGGCGTTCCGAGAGGGTAGAAGCAGGAGTTGTGACGATTTTAAAAATAAGGGTATTGACTATCCGTGATAGGAATCATATAATGTGTCTAAACATTTTAACGAACATACATGTATCGGCAATGATGAGGACGAAGTTTTAAGGGCTCTTTTGCTCAGAGAGTGTGAGGATTTGCTGCAACCTCCACCGAAATCCCTTATATACGAGCTCACCTCGGAGCTGTTTCCCTGAAAGGTCCACTGGCTAGAGTGGTGGAATTATTAGGGGGAATCGTTTAGTCCGCGTTACGGACTTCAGGTTACAGAGATTAGGGCCCTTGCCTACATCGATGGATTTTTGTATACCTGATAAGGCGTTGCATCGCGAGATGTAATGCAAACATGGGTGGTACCACGGAAGATCAACCTTTCGTCCCTCACGCGCTAATACTGTGCGTGGGAGGCGGAAGGTTTTTTTGTTTTATAAATAACTATTTGCTGATGTATAGAGGACGGTCCGTCATTTGCATAATGAATGTTAAATATCGGAGGAGGAATACTGATGAGCGCGCAAATACCGGAATTACGGTCTACAGAGCAGCTAAAAGAAAAATGGATGGAGCCGGAAGTTATTACCGGTTCGGAAATACTACTCCGCAGCCTTGTATTGGAGGGTGTAGACACAGTATTCGGATATCCAGGTGGAGCTGTATTGTACATTTATGATGCATTGTACGGCTTTACGGATTTCAATCACGTGTTAACACGTCATGAGCAAGGAGCGATTCATGCAGCTGACGGTTATGCTAGAGCAAGTGGCAAACCAGGGGTGTGTATCGCAACCTCGGGTCCTGGCGCAACAAACCTTGTAACAGGTATTGCTACAGCATATATGGACTCCACTCCATTGGTCGTAATCACAGGTAACGTTTTCTCAAGCCTGATCGGTACAGATGCTTTCCAGGAAGCAGACATTACCGGAATCACGATGCCAATCACTAAACACAGCTACTTTGTAAGAGATGTTGAGGATCTCCCTCGCGTAATACATGAAGCTTTCCATGTGGCGAATACCGGTCGTAAAGGTCCAGTATTGATCGATATACCGAAAGATGTGTCGGCAGCAAAGACGTTGTTCACACCAGTGAAGACCGTAAATCTTCGTGGCTACAACCCTTGTACAGTTCCAAACAAACTGCAGCTTGATAAACTGGTTCGTGCGATTGAGGTTGCTGAACGTCCGATTATCATTGCAGGTGGTGGAGTTATCTACTCTGGAGCACATGAGGCTATGTTCGAATTCGTGAAACGGACAGAGATTCCAATAACTACAACCTTGCTGGGACTTGGAGCCTTCCCAAGTGCTGAAGAGCTTTGGATGGGAATGCCAGGTATGCATGGCACATATACCGCAAACAATGCGATTCAGCAATGTGATTTGCTCATTAATATCGGTGCCCGCTTCGATGACCGTGTTACGGGTAGGCTGGACGGCTTCGCGCCAAAAGCCAAGATCGTGCATATCGATATCGATCCTGCAGAAATCGGAAAAAATGTATCGCCTGATATTCCGATCGTTGGAGATGTAAAAACTGTACTGGAAATGCTGATTCCTGAGGTTGGCCGTGCATCTAAGGCTGATGCTTGGAGAACGCATATCGCGCAGTCGAAGCTTGATCAGCCACTTCGGTATAAAGATTCGGAGACAGAGCTTAAACCACAATGGGTTATTGAAATGATTAATGACACCACTAATGGTGAAGCGATTGTTACTACGGACGTTGGCCAGCATCAGATGTGGGCAGCACAATATTACAAGTTCAATCATCCGCGTTCATGGATTACTTCAGGTGGTCTTGGAACGATGGGCTTCGGATTCCCATCAGCTATCGGTGCGCAAATGGCACATCCTGAACGGTTGGTAGTATCGATTAACGGGGATGGCGGTATGCAAATGTGTTCCCAAGAGCTGGCGATTTGTGCGATTAACAATATACCTGTCAAAATCGTTGTTATTAATAATCAAGTGCTTGGAATGGTTCGCCAATGGCAGAATCTTATCTATGACAAACGTTATAGCTATACAGACCTTGCAGGTAGTCCGGATTTCGTTAAGCTGGCTGAGGCCTATGGTGTAAAAGGTCTACGGGCGACGAATAAGGAAGAAGCACGTGATGCATGGCAGAAAGCTCTGGAAACACCGGGTCCAGTATTGGTAGAATTCGTTGTTCCAAAAGACGAGAATGTCTACCCGATGGTAACTCAAGGTTCAACCATCGATCATATGCTGATGGGGGATGAATAACAGTGACAAGACATACGATTTCTGTACTCGTAAATGACCAGCCAGGTGTGCTTCAACGGGTGTCAGGCTTGTTCGGTCGCCGTGGATTTAATATTGAGAGTATTACAGTCGGCCAGTCCGAAGAGGTTGGATTATCCCGGATGGTTATCGTTACTCTTGGCGACCAGCATACCCTTGAACAAATCGAGAAGCAGCTCTATAAGCTAATTGATGTTATCAAAGTTGTTGATCTTGGAGCTAAGCCAATGGTTGCACGCGAGCTGGCTCTGATTAAAGTGAATGCTGATCCAAGTGAGCGTCCGGAAATTTTGGGTGTAGTTGAGACTTTCCGTGCTTCAGTTGTCGATATCGGCAGCACCACTATACTGGTGCAGGTAGTTGGGGAGACACAGAAGATTGACGCGATGATCGAGCTCTTGAAGCCTTATGGAATCAGAGAGCTGTCTCGCACAGGTGTTACGGCTATGGTACGTGGCAACTCTTAAATAGTTTATTTTGCGACTTTAACGGATTACTGCTTGATTGCATTAATCTGATATGATATGAATGACATTCCCGCTAAAGAGCGGGAGCTTGAGGAGCAGCTTGATCTAATCGACGAATCCAGTTCTCTTGAAGCACCCGCTCTTTATGATGGGTCTCAAATTAAAGGAGGATATTGACAATGGCAGTTACAACGTACTATGAACAGGATGCAGAACTTAGTGTATTAAAAGGAAAGACAATTGCGGTAATCGGGTACGGTAGCCAAGGACATGCCCAAGCACAAAACCTACGTGACAGTGGTCTTCAAGTTGTCATCGGTCTTCGTGAAGGTAAATCTTTTGAAACTGCGAAAAATGACGGTTTTGAAGTATTGCCAGTAGCTGAAGCAGTATCCCGTGCAGATGTTGTGCAAATCTTAATGCCAGATGAAACTCAAGCATCCGTATATAAAAATGAAGTGGAACCAAACCTCAAAAAAGGCGCAGCTTTGATGTTCTCCCACGGATTTAACGTACACTTTGGACAAATCGTTGCTCCTAAAGATGCGGACGTGCTGCTCGTAGCACCAAAATCTCCAGGTCACATGGTTCGTCGTACTTATGTTGAAGGCTTCGGCGTTCCTGGCTTGATTGCAATCGAACAAGATGCAACAGGTAAAGCGAAAGAAATCGGTCTTGCTTATGCAAAAGGTATTGGTTGTACACGTGCAGGAGTTATCGAAACTTCTTTCCGCGAAGAAACCGAAACCGACTTGTTCGGCGAACAAGCAGTACTTTGTGGTGGTGTATCCGCACTGATCAAAGCTGGATTCGAAACTTTGACAGAAGCAGGCTATGCTCCTGAAATGGCTTACTTCGAATGTCTGCACGAATTGAAACTGATCGTTGACATGGTATACGAAGGCGGATTGTCCAGCATGCGCGATTCCATCAGTAACACTGCGGAATACGGTGACTATGTAACTGGACCACGCATTGTAACTGAAGATACTAAAAAAGCAATGAAAGCTGTTCTGACAGATATTCAAGAAGGTAAATTCGCTCGTGACTTTATCCTTGAGAACCAATCCGGACGTGCTTTCCTTACCGCTACTCGCCGCAACGAAGCTGCTCACCCAGTAGAAGTTGTAGGTAGCCAATTGCGTGAAATGATGCACTGGATTAAGAAATAATTATAATCATACTTATGATTAAATAGTATTACCTTCAAATGCGGCCGTGACTTTGCGAGCCGCATTTGAGAGTTTCAGCACAATTTTTGGGAGGTGCTTAGCATGCGGAAAATTTATGTGTTCGATACGACACTGCGAGATGGAGAGCAGTCACCAGGTGTGAACCTCAACACGCGTGAGAAAGTGGAGATCGCTTACCAGTTAGAGAAGCTGGGAATTGATCGCATGGAAGCGGGTTTTCCTGCAGCTTCTCCAGGTGATCTAGCTTCTGTTAATGCGGTGGCAAGAGCTGTGAAGAACGTCACGGTAATCGGCCTTTCTCGTTCTAGAGAGACAGATATTGATGCTGTAAAAGAAGCACTACAGGGAGCGCAGGACCCTTGTATTCATATTTTTCTAGCTACATCTCCTATTCACCGCCAGCATAAGCTACGGATGGATAAGGCTCAGGTGTTGGAAACTGCACAGTCTGCTATCCGATACGCTAAGAAATATTTTCCTAAGCTCGAGTTTTCATTAGAAGACGCGGGCCGTACGGAGTATGATTTCATGGCTGAAATGGTCGGTATGGCTATCCGGGAAGGCGCGAATGTTGTCAATATCCCGGATACAGTAGGCTATTTGAATCCTTCGGAGTACGGAGCTATCTTTAAATATCTAAAAGAGAATGTGCCTGATATTGAACGCGTACAGCTTAGTGCCCATTGTCATAACGATCTTGGCATGGCTACAGCAAATACACTGGCTGCGATTCAGAATGGTGCAGATCAGATCGAAGGAACGATCAACGGTATTGGTGAACGTGCCGGGAACACAGCGATTGAAGAAGTGGCATTGGCGCTGGAGACACGTGCTGAATTCTTTGGCGCAAAAACTTCCTTAACTTTGTCCGAGATTTCTCGCACAAGTCGCTTGGTCAGCAAGTTGACAGGTATGGTAGTCCCAGGGAATAAGGCGATTGTAGGAGCTAATGCATTTGCTCATGAATCGGGTATTCACCAGGACGGAATGCTGAAAGAGAAAACCACTTATGAGATCATGACACCGGAGACCATTGGACTTAAAGAGAGCAAACTGGTACTTGGTAAGCACTCTGGACGCCATGCTTTCCGCGATAAGTTAAGTGATCTAGGGTATGTTTTATCTGAAGAAGAGCTTAATACAGCTTTTTCAAGGTTTAAGGACTTGGCGGATAAGAAAAAAGAAGTGTCGGATGAAGATATTTTGGCATTAATTGAAGAGAAACTAATTGATACGCCAGAAGTATTCAGACTTCAGACGATTTACGTTACTTACGGTAATAAAGCTGTTCCAACTGCTAAGGTGATTATCGATGGTCCGGAAGCGGAGCCTATTGTAGCAGAGGCAGAAGGCAATGGTTCTGTAGATGCCATCTACAATGCAATTGATAAAGCCACGGGTGAGGAAGTTACCCTTGGGGACTATTCCATTAAATCCGTCTCCCGTGGTAAAGATGCACAGGGCGAGGTTCATGTAGTACTGTCGCAGGGTGAAGTTGCTGCACAGGGCCGTGGACTTAGCACCGATATTCTGGAAGCGAGTGCCCGTGCTTATATTGATGCGCTTAACAAGCTTCTAGAGAAGCGTAAAACTTACACCAAACGTGACCACGCAAGTATATAAAATGTACATTGTATTTTTTATTTTTTAAGTAGTATTACGCTTACTATTAAGATCTAGAAGAGAATACATGAGATACGACAGGGATATGCGAGTTTCCATCGCATATCCCTGTTTTTTTATTTGGAAGAAAAAGTATGGAAAAGACTTGTACAGGACTCTGTTCAGATTATGTATAGATGCATTATTTACAATAGATGTAAGCATGGCGATTAGTAGAAGGAGAAAAAATCAAGGAGGTCACTGCGGAGCATTAGAGCATAAGAGCACAAGATCCAAAGTATAGAACTTGGGAAAGCACAATAAACGAATTGAAAAGGAGGCATTTTAATAATGTTATCAAAAAAGAAAATAAGCGCATGGCTCATAGTATTATTACTTGTGACGCAGTGGGCTTATAGCTTTGGCTTCGGGTTCAATACGCCAGCATATGCGAGTGGAAATGGTACTGTGATTGGAGATAATCTCATTACTAGTGTTTCGCTTGCAGTATACACCGATGATAAATACACAAATACGGTTACGGAAAGCGTATATCAGCTTGATTCCTATTCGGAATTAAACTATACATGGGCAATTTCAGATGGGCATGGGTATAAGGAGGGTTCTACCTTTACGTTTGATCTTCCAACACAGTTTGAACTTTATAATGATCTGAATGGTAATCTCATTTTTGACGATGAGCCTGTAGGGACTTATACGGTTGACAAAAATACCAATAAAGTTGTATTCACATTTAACAAATATATTGAATCCCATGATCAAGTGGGCGGCACCTTTACAGTAAGGTCGCTACTGAGCTCCAAAAAGATTACAGGCTCTGCTAAGCAGACAATAACATTCCCTATTCAGGGAGGAACTCAGACCATTGAGCTTAATTTTAAGCCAAAGGTTAGCTCTACGATAGAAAAAAACGGTTCACCGAAACCGCAGTATTATAACCCAACAAGCATTGCTTGGACGGTTGATGTAAACAAGGTTCTGGATAGTGTTTACAATGCAGAGGTTACAGACAAGCTTCCTTTGGGATTGTCTTTAAATACCGTATCTATTGCTGTTTATGAGCTTGACGTGAATGTCGATGGGACTGCAAGTCTTGGTAGTTTGGTGAATAGCGGCAAGTATGATGTATCCGCCTCCTCTTCAGGTGAGCTTAAACTTAAATTTACGGATAACCCGATTACCAAGGCCTATCGAGTTCAATTTTATACAGATATTACCGGTTCAGGTATAGATGCAGCATCGTTCTATAATGAGGCTATTCTAACTGGGGATGGCGGGATTTCTAAGAAAGCTAGTACTACAGTTACAGTTGGGCGCGGCAAGCCGCTGTCGAAAGAGTCCACTGGATACGATGCGGCAACTCAGACGATTTCTTGGGCTGTTAATTTCAATTACAATGAAAAAACAATTTTAGCGGCAAATGCTATCTTAAAGGATATGTTTAACAACTCCCAAGATTTAATCCCTACCTCTGTCAAAGTCTATCCGGTAACGATTGACAGCAATGGTAAAGGGATCAAAGGCGCAGAACTTGCTTCAAGCGAATATACGGTGACGCCAACAACTGCAACGGGGTTAAATGGTTTTGATCTGAAATTCAACAATGATTTAAGTTCTGCTTACCGAATTGAATATCAGACAAAAGCAAATGGCCGTGTATTTGATGATGGCCAAATTACGAACAAGATTACTTATGATGGAAAATCAGAAACTGGAAATCGCGATATTAAACAGCAAATTCTTCATAAGAACTATAGCAATGTTAATTATGCGACAAAGACTATTGATTGGACGATTCAAATTAACGATGACAGCAAGACTATGGAAAATTTAGTGGTGACCGATACTTTTGGCAACGCGGGATTAAAGCTAATTCCTGGCACATTAAAGGTTAAACCGACCAAAGGTGGAACTGCTACCGTTCATACTGTTGTATACAATGATCATAATCCACCTGCAGTGGACGATGGGTTTGTAATTACTTTTAATGGTTCAATTAATGAGCCTTATACTATTACTTATACAACAAGCTTTAACTATGATTGGCTGGCTTCGGGCAAAACGCAATTTTCAAATAAAGGTGCACTCGATTGGAAAGAAACGGTGAATGGGGTACAGGAGCCAAAGCATAAAGAAGCGACCTCAACCTTTAATCCAAGAGATGAAGTTAAAAAAAATGGGAAAAAGAGTGGGTCCTACAATGCTGTAACAAAAGAGATCACCTGGAATATTGGTGCCAATTATAATCAGAAAACGTTAAGCCAAGCACAATTGGTAGATACCATTTCGGCTGGGCAAGTCGTCAACGTGGATTCTGTAAAAGTTTATAAATGGGAATATGGGAAGAATGGTGATCCTTCTCCTCAAGCTAACGTGAATTCCGCTGATTATAATGTGAAGCTAAATGGTAATGAGCTGAAGGTGACATTTAATAAAACCATTAATTATGCGTTCTACGTCACTTTCAAAACTACATTCGCTGATCAAGCGATTGATTCAAATGAAATTAAAAATACAGCCATATTGTATGACGGTACGAAAGAAGAATCCGCAAAACTGGAAGCCACTGTTAGTATTCCACAAGGTGGGGAATACGTTAATAAAGGCGGCGATCAGGACGGCAATAAAATACATTGGACAGTTAACATCAACCGTAACCAATCTTTTGTAAAAGAAGCAGTAATTACAGATATTCCGAGTGATAATCAGATCCTACTGTCTAATACTTTTCATGTCTATAAAACGACTGTTAAAGCTGATGGGACTATAACACCAACCAATCAAGAGTTGATCAAAGATACGGATTATAAGCTGGAGATTACTGCGGACAGCAATGGAAAGGAAAGCTTTGAGCTTAGTTTCCTAAAGGATATTTCGGAGGCTTATATTCTGAAATATGACTCCCTGATTACAGCACAGAACAATGATAAAGTAACCAATAAAGTTAGTTTTGATGGTAAGAACGTCAAGGTAATAACAAATGAAAGTACCAAGGAAATTACAGTTAAGCTTTCCAGCGGTTCTGGAACAGGAAGTGGTGTAAGAGGACCCCTGACCATTACGAAGATAGACTTTAGTAATCCTGCAAAGCTACTAAGTGGAGCTACATTTGATCTATATCGCGTTGTTGACAACGATAAGATCTGGATAAAGGACGGTACTACAGATATAAATGGGATACTCGAATTTACCAAGCTAACCGGTGGGAAATATGTAGTGATTGAGAAAACAGCACCTGTGGGTTATGTACTTGATCAAACACCACATGAAGTGACTATTGCCTTGACGACAGGGGTAAGTCTTGAGGTGAAGAATAAAGTTCCAACACCAACAGCAACACCCGCTCCGACAGTAACACCGGCGCCAACGGTCACACCGACGCCGACAGCAACGCCGACGCCGACAGCAACACCGACGCCGACAGCAACACCAACAACAACACCGACGGCAACGCCGACAGCAACACCGACGGAAACACCTGTGTCGACAGTAACACCTACGTCGACGCCAGACAATCCAATTTTCCCTGTGTCGACCCCGACGTCAATACCGGGAGTAATCGTTACGGCTACTCCATCCGCAACACCTGTGGTGGCGACACCAACGGTAGCACCAACAGCAACACCAACTATTACGGCGGTGCCAACTAGCACGCCTATAGTTCCGAAGGTGACGCCACCTGTAGAGAAACTGACTACAGATGAGGAAGTTCCTCTTGAAGGTGAAATCCCACTTGGGGGCGTGCCGAGTGTCGGTGAAAAGCCAGATCATGGTAAGGTGACAATTACTAAGGATGGCAAGTGGATTTATACACCAGATCCAGGCTTCATTGGCAAAGACAAGTTCACGATCATTGTGACAGATAAGAATGGAAATGAAGAAGAGATCGAGATCGAGATTGATGTCGAGGAAGTACCGACAGGTACAGTGAAAGAACCAGGGGATAACAGCAGTAAACCAACAGAGCTTCCGAAAACGGGAGAAGACAGTGCACTTCCTATTTACTTAGTAGGTGGAGGTCTAGTTCTTGTGGGATTTGTGTTAGCTCGAAGATTTAAACGAAGTAATTAATATATCGTAATGATAAGGGTGCTGTCCCGGCACTCAACACCCATAGGATAAAAGTCAACGGAGCAAGGCTCCTCCTGTTATTGGAGGAGCCTTGCTCTTTATTTTTGGTCTATGGCTACTCGTTTCATAACCTTCTTCACTTGCTACCCAACTCCCAACGAAGTGAACCTTGACGAAAATGGGATTTTCACTCATTATTCGTAATGTAGCGCCAGCGACACTATTTAGCATATATCTTTTTTTTACTAATTAGTAAGCGCTATCATAAAATGCGCTGGGAGATGATACCATGGAATTTATGTATTTAGGAACTGGAGCAAGCGAGGGTTATCCAGCTTTATTTTGTCAATGTGAACGTTGCTCTATGGCGATGGAGCTTGGTGGCAAGAATATTCGCGCTCGTACAGGAGCGCTTATTAACTCTGATTTGCTGCTGGATTTCTCACCTGACATGTATATGAATAAGCTTCGTTACAAATTGGATTTGGGGAAAGTTAATCATTTGATTGTTACGCATTCGCATACGGATCATTTTGCAGCAGCAGAGCTCATGATGAGGCATGAACATTGGTATTGTCAGCTGCAGGAGAGTGGAAAAAAACTGCATATTTACGGAAATGAAACGGTAGAAGAAACGATGAAGTCAGCTCTTCGCTATGATTATGGAACCGATACGATTGAAGATCCTTTTTACGAGTTTCATATCATACAACCTTTCATGCCCTTCACTCTAGGAGAAGTGACAGTAACCGCATTGCCAGCCCATCACAAGCCGGATGAACATAGCTTTATCTATCTACTTGAGCAGAATAACACAAGATTCTTATACGGCAATGATAGTGGTATATTCAGTGATGAAACCTTCAATTATCTACGTGATAAGCACCTGGACGTTGTTAGTCTGGATTGTAATTATGGGCTAGAGGATAGATATGATTATCATATGGGGATCTCCGGTTGTCGGATTGTAAGAGAACGTTTGCTTGACCAAAATAGTTGTGATACTAGTACATCATTTATTCTGACTCATTTCTCTCACTACAGCGCAGAGTTGCATGATACTTTAGTTAAGAATACAGCAGAGGAGAATTTCATCATTT
The DNA here is from genome assembly GCF_038000135.1 of Paenibacillus sp. FSL F4-0236. Lineage (NCBI taxonomy): Bacteria > Bacillati > Bacillota > Bacilli > Caryophanales > Paenibacillaceae > Paenibacillus > Paenibacillus sp. FSL F4-0236. The sequence continues at coordinate 4,660,281 of NZ_JBBOBK010000001.1, read as the reverse complement.
CCTATGATGGGATGAAAGTCTTCTTAGCATGACGTGATGATAGTCTATCTATAATTAAAAGAATAGTCATTACCCGTAAAATCCTCCCTTGAGGAAAGGACTACTTTACGGGTCTTTTTTATAGCTTTAAGGGCTCAAAATGAGTAGATACGGAGGTAGAGAATGAAGCTGCTGGCTACGGGAAAAGTAAAATGGTTCGTCTATCAGAAAGTTGTCATCGTATTTATCGTCTTTTTGATTCCGCTCATTTCGATGAATATTTGGGTGAATTATAAGGGGATGTCATTCACCAAAAATACGATTTTGGACTCATCCCTGGCTGGGGCGTCATTCTATTCCAAGCAACTGGATAAAGAGATATATTTCATCCGCAATCAACAATTACAATTTCAAGAAGATAAAAACATACAGAAGCTTAGTTTCCGAGGCGAAAGTTTAGAAAAGTATGAAGAGGTAGAATTAATCGGTAATGCTGAAGATCTATTGAATCGGATCATTGCCTCAAGCGAATATGTGGTTAACGCCGGGGTATATATTAAGTCTCTGGGCAAAACGATCTCTGGTAAGACGGGGGTCACGGCCATTCCTAATATGGAGTACGAGAAAATTTCCTCGTTACTTAAGGTTAAGCAGAAGCCTTCATTCTATCGGAGCGGTGATGCGATTTTCCTTATAGAAACAGGAGATAATGCGGAGCTTTGGTCGTATATTGAAATCTCAAAAGGTAAGCTATTGGAGGCACTAAATCAAATCGCAACCTTATATCAAGAATCGGAGGTATTTTTGGGAAGTAATGAGCTGGGCAATATTCTATCTACTACAGACGATCAGTTAGTATCTACTGAGGTCCTTAGGCTCATCACCAAACAGGATCAGTTTAATTCCGATATCCCAGAAATAAACAAGGTGAACGGTAAAAGTTACTTTATTGCCCATAACTTTATCAGTTCTTTGAATCTATCCTTGATTATGTACGTGAATCAGAATGAAATCACAAGGCCCTTAAGCCAATTTAATACACTACTATATGCCTCTTTCGTCATCGCTATTGTGGTAATGATACTTTATTCTTATTCGGTAAATCTAATGATTCATAGGCCCTTATCCAAATTGGTTAAGACATTCCGTATGGTAGAAACGGATAATCTTGATTTAGTCATCGAGTCAAAGACCAAAGATGAGTTTTACTATATATTTAATAGTTTTAATCGCATGGCTTCTAGACTTAAGCGTTCTATTGAGGAGAATTATGAACAGAAGATTGCCCTGCAGCATTCGCAGTTGAAGCAATTGCAGTCACAGATTAACCCGCATTTTCTCTATAACAGCTTCTTTAATATTTACATGATGTGTAAAGTAGGAGATTCCGATAGTGCGGCTGAGCTCTCACAAAAGCTAGGGAGCTACTACCAATACATCACAAGAAGTGGATCGGACGAGGTGGCTTTCTTTAAGGAGTATCAGCATGCGCTTGATTATTGTGAAATTCAGTGTATTCGCTTCTCGAATCGTATTTCTTTCGAATATGAAGAAATACCCGTTTTGGCGAACGCGATTTTAGTACCGAGGCTGATTATTCAGCCGATTGTTGAGAATGTTTTCGAGCATGCTTTCGAAGACGACTCCCGACAAGGGGTTGTCTATATTGGTGCCGAATGCGAAGAGGGAATAGTAATTATCACAATTGAAGATAACGGTAATCTTTTAAAAGATGAGGAAATAGAGTACTTGCAGAAGAAACTTGCGATGGGTCTGAAACAAGTTGAGAAGACGGGATTAATCAACGTTAATAATAGACTCCAATTGAAGTACGGACCAGATAGTGGCTTGTTTGTCTCACGCAGCAAATACGGAGGATTGAGGGTAGAACTGATAGTTAAATATGAGAGTAAGGAAGTGTGATTATGTATAGATTACTAATCGTAGATGACGAGCCTGTGATTGTGAATGGATTAGTCCAACTGTTTCAGGATAACTCAGAATTTGAACTGGATATACGAAAAGCTTACTCCTCAAGCGAAGCTCTTGAAATTGCTAAGAAAACGAAATTGGATATTTTGGTTAGCGATATTCGTATGCCTCAGAAGAATGGTCTCCAGCTCGTGGACGAAATCGTCTATTATTGGCCATTATGCCGAGTGATTTTCCTTACAGGATACAGTGAATTTGATTATGTATACGAAGCGATTCGTAAGAATGTGGACAATTACATTCTGAAAACGGAAGGAATTGAACCTATTTTCGAAGCTGTGAAGGCAGCAGTCGACAAGCTAGACGAGGAGAACCGTCGTAGACTTCAATTGGAGAAGGCACAAATGCACTATCAAATCGCTAGTTCCTTCCTAAAGAAAGAGCTGATGGAGCGGGTGCTGAGCGGGGAGTCTATTACTTCTATACTCAATAATGTACGTTACAAGGATGTAGAGTTCGGCATTGCATTAGATCGTCCTTCGTTCTTTCTTGTTGGTATCTTGGATCGACTAGATGATCCTAAATTTAAAATGCCTCCGTCTGTTCAGCGTATTTTCCATGATCACCTGCCTACATCTATTGCATGTGAAGAAGTGATTTATGATGATCGTGTATTCATATGGCTGCTTCAACCAGATGAAGGATTGCTGAATCGCTTTCGTAGTGGCTATCCAGATCAAGGGGTGAATTGGCCTGGAATCGTTGCTTATATGAGAGGGATATTAGAGCCTGTACAGAATGAGTGTGATGAGCTGCTAAGTGTCTGCGTTTCATTCGGAATATCGGGGGATTTACTTAACCATTGGGAATCAATCCATCTTCAAGTTGAAGCAGTGCGCTCTATGATTCTTAAGAGAGCTTTATTAGGTCAGCACATGCTTATCTTAGACCTTGAGAAACTAAGTCAACTTGAGGATACGATGCACAAAGCTGGAGGAATCGAGCAGGAAGATTTCAAGACGCTAATCATCGAACAAATTCACCAATTTGTGCAGGAGAACCTATCTGGGGATCTATCGCTTACCTCAATTGCTGCAGAGGTGCATCTTAATCCGTCCTATTTATCTCGTTATTATAAACAGACGACAGGACAAAATTTATTAGAGTATATCCAGTCGACGAAGCTGCATGTTGCTCTGCAGCTGATGAAGAATACAACTCTGAAATTAAATGAAATCGCCATCCGGGTCGGTTTTGAATCACCATCCTACTTTACAACATTCTTCAAACGCAAGATGGGTTTATCTCCACAGGATTATCGGAATTCAAAATAAGTAAATAAAGTGAAAGTGATGTAAAAAAAGTGAAATTGAAAGCGGTTTCCTCTGTGACTAAAATAATAACTAGGAACACTGATTAACAACAAGAATTGCAGCAAACAAAGGGGGGAAGCGTTCAGATGAAAAAAATGAGACCATGGAAAATGATTTTGTCAGTAACGATGATTCTTTCATTATTGTCAGCATGTGGAAGTCAAGGGGATGGAAATGCGAATGCACCATCTACGCCTAAGGAAGAGACTACGAATAGTGCGACAGACAGCGCCACAGCACCTGATCCACTAGGGAAATACCCGGAAACGGTCACTGTTACAGAAATACTAGGATATAATCCACCAGAAGATCCAAGAACTCCAAGCGGAATAACACCGGAACAAAATGCCTACCTGAAAGATCTCAAAGAGATGATGAATATTGAAGTGAAATACAAATGGACCGTTCCCTCTGCCCAGTTTGAACAGAAGTTCTCGCTTGCAATGGCATCGGGGGATCTACCCGATGTGATAGAAGTTGATCAGAAGAACTATGAGAAACTTAAAAAGCAAGATATGCTTGCTGATCTGACAGATGCTTATGCACAATATGCGTCACCAGCTCTTAAGGCTTATATGGACTCAGATGGTGGATTCGCGATGAAAACGTTCAGTGCGGATGGTAAGCAATTAGGTATTCCTGCATTTGAAGATCCCTTCTTATCCACGCAGCTGCTATGGATTCGTCAAGATTGGCTTAATAATCTAGGTTTACAGGCACCGAAGACGATCGATGAGCTTGAGAAAGTTGCACAAGCATTCACACATAATGATCCAGATCAGAATGGTAAGAATGACACCTATGGTATCGCCATGCAAAAGAATCTCTTCTTTTGGGGATTTGATGTCAGAGGTTTCTTTAATGGATTCGGTGCTTATCCTTCCGTTGGTGATAAACAATCGGCTTGGATTAAAGGCGGCGATGACAAATTGTTACCGGGATTGATTCAGCCTGAAGTGAAGACTGCACTTGGTAAGCTACAAGCATGGTATAAAGATGGAATTATTGATAAAGAGTTTGCACTAAAGGATGAGAATAAGGCTGTAGAAGATCTGACTGCAGGTAAAGTGGGTATTTCCTACGGAGAGTGGTGGTATCCGAACTGGCCGCTTAACTCCAGCGTAGACAAAGATCCAAAGGCGGATTGGATTGCAATTCAGCTTCCAGGGATTGATGGTCCAGCTAAATCACTCGTTCCAAAAATCCGCAGCAACAAAATTTTCGTTGTGAACAAAAAGATGAAGAACCCCGAAGCAGCGATTAAGATGCTCAATTTCTACATCGAAGTTGGTAATAAGAAATACAAGGATAAGAACAAAGCGGCAGATGGCTATGTATACAACTGGTTTAACCCACGGATTGCCAACCCTGTTGATATTGATACGATTTACAGGGAAGTAAACAAAGCGCTCGATGCTAATCAGACTGAAATTACAATAGACGATGCAAATTATAAGACCGTTGCGGATACTTTCAAAGCGACTAAGGACTTCCTGGCAGGCGACACATCTAACGCTACCAAAGGTGTAAACTGGGGTCAATATTATAGCCGGGCTGCAAAAGACGGTGGCTGGGGCTTAACACGACAAATTAAAGAAAATCAACAATTTGTATACAACGAGTTTTACGGTCTTCCTACACCAACAGTAGTGGAAAAGGGCGGTCAGCTGGATAAGTTGATGCAAGAGTCCTTTACCAAGATTATCATGGGTGGTTCTCTTGATGATTTCGATAAATTCGTGGATAGCTGGAAGGCACTTGGCGGTAATGAAATTATCGATGAGGTCAATGAATGGTATAGCACGGAAGCTACGAAATAAATCATAGGGACAAGAAAGCGGGTGAGGTGAGTCGGGTGAGCCGACTCACCTCCCGTTTTAAAATGAGTAAGTTGGTGAGGAGGGCATCTATGAAATCACTGAAGAAAGAATATCCGCTTCATATCATGTTAATACCGGGTGTGATTGTTACACTGATTTATGCCTACGGACCGATGGCCGGCCTGGTTATGGCGTTTCAACAGTTTGAGCCGTTATCCGGTTTTTTTAAATCTGATTTTGTGGGATTAGATAACTTCCGTTATGTATTTAATTTACCGGATTTCAAGCAAGTACTTTGGAATACGCTAGTCATAGCTATCATCAAAATGGTATTGTCTCTGCTTGTCCCGCTCATTCTAGCTCTATTATTAAATGAGCTTACTAAGAAATGGTTCGCAGGTTTTATTCAATCCGCCATTTTCCTCCCGTTCTTCCTTTCATGGACTGTCCTTGGGGGTGTCATTATTGAATTATTCTCTCTCAATGGACCTATTAATGGCTTAATTTCCTCTATGGGCTTAGAACCTATCATGTTCATGCTTGATAATGGTTGGTTCAGGGGGATTATCATTGGCTCGGATGTCTGGAAAGGCATGGGCTACAATATGATCATCATGCTTGCTGCCATCACAGGAATTAATGCGACGCTGTATGAAGCGGCAGAGGTAGATGGTGCAGGGAAATGGAAGCAAATGCTTAACATTACGCTTCCAGGTATAGCACCGATTATTATTTTACTTAGTGTATTAGGTCTCGGTGGTATTCTTAACGCAGGTTTTGAGCAGATATTGATTATGTATAACCCGACTGTATATGCAGGCGCAGATATAATAGATACATTTGTCTATCGATTGGGGATGTTCAGCCAACAATTTGGACCTGCGGCAGCAGTGGGTCTCTTTAAATCGATAATATCTTTATTTATGGTATCAACAACTTACTATGCAGCGTACAAATTTAACAATTACCGCATATTCTAGGAGGTGGAGATGGTGCTACATAAACAATCATTCAGCAGAAAGTTATTTATCGTGTTCAATACGCTGTTGTTAACTTTCATTACCATACTCGGCATTATCCCATTTGTACACTTACTCTCCATCTCACTTAGCTCGAATACAGCTGCGATGGCTGGAGAAGTGAAGCTTTGGCCCGTCGGCTTTTCCTGGGATGCTTATGTATATTTAGGAGAAAAGGTAGAGTTCTTTCGTTCCTTGGGAGTCTCCGTAAAACGAGTAGTGCTCGGTTCAGTAGTTAACTTGTTTCTAGTATTTATTACTGCTTTTCCGCTTTCCAAATCGAATGATCAGTTTAAATTTAGAACCGTATATGTATGGATATTCGCGATTACGATGTTTTTTGGAGGCGGCTTAATTCCGACGTATATCATAGTGAAGAATACAGGCTTAATCGATTCCATTTGGGCGCTTATCTTACCAGGTGCATTGAATGTATGGAATATGGTTCTGATGCTTAACTTCTTCAGATCTATTCCAAGAGAATTGGATGAAGCGGCTACGATTGATGGTGCCGGACATTGGAGAGTACTTTGGCAAATTTATTTACCGATATCCCTTCCATCCATCGCAACGATTGGGTTATTCACCATAGTTGGGCATTGGAACGCTTGGTTTGACGGTATCCTTTACCTGAATTCACCTGAGCATTATCCGCTACAGACCTATCTTTCTACCTTGATTATGTCTATCAATGCCCAGATGTCATCGATGTCCATTGAGCAGCTCAAGGTGATGGAGAACCTAAGTGAGAAGACGATCCGAACGGCGCAAATATTCATGGGCGCATTGCCAATTATGGTAGTGTATCCATTCTTACAAAGGTATTTCGTAAAAGGAATGACGGTTGGGAGTGTTAAAGAATAAAGAAATAGAGTACAGACATAACATAAAGTCTCATATGAAGGAGCAGATTGCGATGAAGAAAGTTACTGTTGCTTTAATTGGAGCGGGCCTGCGAGGAATTAATTATTCAGAATATGCGATTCAGCACCCCAATGAGCTTCAAGTTGTAGCTGTTGCAGAGCCGAATGCGAAGCGGAGAAATAAATTTAAGGCAAGACATAAGCTGGCTGATGATATGTGCTTTACTCATTGGGATGATTTTTTTGCCTCCCCGAAAGTAGCAGATGCGGTATTTATCTGTACCCAAGACAATCAGCATTATGTGCCAACAATGAAAGCACTGGAGGCAGGGTATCATGTACTATTAGAAAAACCGATGTCCCCTGATGCCAAGGAATGTGTACTTATGGGGGAAATGGCCTCTAAAGTGAATCGTGTCTTCTCGATATGCCATGTATTGAGATATACCAATTTCTTCTCTACGATCAAGGAACTGCTGGAAAGTGGTGCGATCGGACAATTGATGTCCATTCAACATAATGAGAACGTGGGTTACTGGCATCAAGCTCATAGCTTCGTAAGAGGGAATTGGCGCAAAAAGGATGAGTCCAGTCCGATGATTCTCGCTAAGTCCTGTCATGATCTGGACATTCTTTCCTGGTTGACAGATTCAGAATGTGTTCGAGTGTCTTCCTTTGGCTCACTGTCCCATTTCAAATCTAGTGAAGCACCGGAAGGAGCCCCGCTACGTTGCACAGATGGATGCCCAGCAGCAGATAAATGTCTCTATTATGCTCCTAATCAATATTTGACGGAGGATACGGATTGGCCTACATCGGCAATTAGCGATGATCCAAGCTATGAAGCTCGCCTGAATGCTCTTCAGGAAGGACCTTATGGACGATGTGTCTATCATTGTGATAATGATGTCGTCGACCATCAAGTGGTAAATCTAGAATTCGCTAATTCCGTAACTATAGCCTTTACAATGAGTGCGTTTACCAAAGATGTAAGTCGTACCCTCAAGCTGATGGGTACCACGGGAGAAATTCGCGGTGCGATGGAAAAGAATGAAATTGAAGTGATCCATTTTGGCAGCGGTAAGGTAGAGAGAATCTCGTTCGAGAATGCAGGTGGTCATGTTGGTCATGGCGGCGGCGATATGGGGTTAATCAAAGATTTTGTTAAGCTGGTTCGAGCGGAAGGAAAGATTCAGGGTCTTACATCAGCAAATCATTCCGTTCAAAGTCACCTTATGGCTTTTGCAGCGGAGCAATCTCGCATCGAGGGTAACAGTATTGTTCTGAAAGAATTTGCTCAAAGTGTCTGTAATGATGAAGAGGTGAAGCAACGATGAATGCTCCGCAGCCATTTCAGACGATGTTATTAAGTTCGTTGGTTAAGGTATTTGCTGATGAAGTGCCGAATCATGAACCCTATCACAGTGCAACCGCACTTGTCGGGGAAACATTTTCGTTCCAAGTCGCTTATACCTCAGATACACTTTTAAAGAATATTGAAGTAGAGATAAAGTCATCTCTTCCAGATCTAATATGTATAAGATCCGTTGGACTTGTTCCCTCAGAAATGCCTTGTTTCAAAAATCATGATGACGATGTGCTAAGAACTACGCCGGGATTATATCCAGATCCATTGTATACGCTGGATCAACAATCTATTTCATCGATCCCGGGACAATGGCGATCTTTATGGGTGGCGATAACCTTGGATGAAACAATGAGTACGGGGCTTCGCTCTATTCAGGTCCTCTTCCAATCATCTGAAGGGCAGATGTTAGGTAAATCGGATGTATTCGAGTTAACCGTTATCCCTGCAACACTACCGCCGCAACAGTTAATTCATACGGAATGGTTCCATGTGGATTGTCTTGCTACAAAGTATGGTGTCGAAGTATTTAGTGAAGCACATTGGGCCCTTATAGAACGTTATGCAGATACGATGGTTAAGCATGGCATGAACATGATCTTAACTCCGTTGTTTACACCGCCTTTGGATACAGCCATTGGTGGAGTACGTCCAACCGTTCAATTGATTTCCGTGACTAAAGCGGGAGATCGTTATGAATTCGGATTTGATCTGCTTACTCGTTGGGTATCGATGTGCCGCCGACTTGGCTTCAAATACTTTGAGTTCTCTCATTTATTTACTCAATGGGGTGCAAAATGTGCACCAAAAATAATGGTAACCATTCAAGGTGAAGATCAGCAACTATTCGGCTGGGATACGGACGCATCCTCGGCGGAATACCGTAGTTTCTTGGATCAATTTTTACCTTGCTTAGATCAATATTTGAAAGAGCAGGGAATAGACCAGCAAAGCTGGTTCCATATTTCAGATGAACCAGGAGAGGAACATTTGGAATCGTACCGAGCTGCAAGTGAGATCATTTATAAACATTTATCAAGTTATCCGATCATGGACGCTTTGTCCGAATTGGAGTTGTATGAACAGGGCCTGGTGAAAAGGCCGATTCCTGCGAATACGCATATTGAACCGTTCTTAGAACATCAGGTTCCAGACCTTTGGACGTACTATTGCTGCGCTCAAGGTGAACAAGTATCCAACCGGTTTTTCAACATGCCGTCTGCTAGAAATCGTATAATCGGGTTTCAATTGTATAAATTCGGATTACAGGGCTTCTTGCATTGGGGTTATAACTTCTGGTACTCGCAATATTCATTGAATCAGCAGCTGGACCCTTATCGTACGACTGACGCTGAGCATGCATTTCCCTCAGGAGATGCCTACTTGGTCTATCCGGGAGAAGAAGGCCCGATTGAATCCATTCGACTGGAAGTTCTATATGAAGGGTTGCAGGATTTGCGCGCACTAGAATTACTTGAGCAGAAAATTGGCAAGAAAGCAACGATAGCAATTATGGAAGAGGGTCTGAGTACATCGTTGACCTTCTCTGTATACCCGAGGGATCAGGGAACATGGCTCTTAGAGGCAAGAGAGCGGATCAATCAAGCGATAGCAAGTTATTCTACTTAAGTGATCATACCATTACGAGGTGTTGAGAATATGGCAACTTTTCATTATTCAGGATCTTCCTTTTATTATAACGATCAGGCGATACGGCTTATCTCAGGGGCCATCCATTATTTTCGGACTCTGCCGGAACATTGGGAAGACCGTCTTATCAAATTAAAAGCTTGCGGCTTCAATACGGTTGAAACCTATGTGGCATGGAATTTACACGAGCCGAAGAAAGGCCAACATAATTTTGAAGGTATGGCAGATGTAGTCCGGTTTATTGAATTGGCAGGAGATTTGGGTCTGCATGTCATCGTTCGTCCCGCACCTTATATTTGTGCAGAATGGGAATTTGGTGGACTGCCATCTTGGTTGCTAGCTGATTCGGATATGCGTCTTCGATGCTACCATAAGCCATTTCTAGATCATGTAGATGCGTATTATGATGTATTGCTCCCCAAATTACAACCACTGTTATGTACAAATGGTGGCCCGATCATTGCTATGCAGATTGAGAATGAGTACGGAAGTTACGGCAATGACAAGCGCTATTTGACTCATTTAAAAGACAGCATGATTTCCCGTGGGATAGATGTACTACTATTCACTTCCGATGGACCTGAAGACGCGATGTTACAGGGAGGTATGGTCCCAGGTGTGCTAGAGACGGTGAACTTTGGATCACGTCCAGTAGAAGCATTCAACAAGCTCCGTGAATACCAACCAGAGGCTCCAATCATGTGTATGGAATACTGGAACGGTTGGTTTGATCATTGGCGTGAGGAGCATCATACGCGTCCGGCTGAGGATGTAGCGAAGGTATTGGATGAGATACTTAGTTTAGGCGCATCCGTTAATTTCTATATGTTCCATGGCGGAACTAACTTTGGGTTCTACAACGGAGCGAATGGACATACGTTTGACAGCTATGAACCAACAATTACTAGTTATGACTATGATTCCTTACTGAGTGAATCCGGTGAGCCGACAGCTAAATATTATGCAGTTCGTGAAGTGATCTCCAAATATGTAGATCTCGGACCCATTGAGTTACCAGCTCCTGTCGCTAAGAGAGCATATGGGAGAGTAGAGATGAAGGAGCAGACTTCACTTACCGCAAACTTGAATCGTATTTCTGCACCTATTCACTCTGTATACCCTGAACCGATGGAGAAATTGGGTCAGGATTATGGCTTTATTCATTATAGTACGTTCCTTACAGGACCTCGTCCCAAAGATGAGTTCTTCATCCAGGATTTACATGATCGTGCATTAGTCTTTCTGAATGGAGAGCTCACTGCAACCTTAGATCGTGTAGAGCCAGAGGTGAAATTAGAGTTCGAGGTTCCGGCCGAAGGGCTGCATGTTAGTATACTTGTGGAGAATTTAGGACGCGTCAACTATGGTCCTTTTATGAGAGATTGTAAAGGGATTACTGAAGGGGTACGTTATGGACGGCAGTTTCTGTCGGAATGGACGACTTATACGTTGCCATTAACGGATTTATCTGGTCTGCAGTTTGAAGGTTTATTCAGGCAAGTGGAACCTAGTTTCTTCCGCAGCACCTTGGTTGTGGATGAACCTTGTGATACGTTCTTGAGCATGGAAGGATGGACTAAAGGCGTCGTGTTCATTAATGGGTTCAACCTTGGACGCTATTGGAATATCGGACCACAGAAAACAATGTATGTGCCAGGTCCTCTATTGAAACAAGGCAACAATGAGATTGTCATCTTTGAATTGCACAGCACTTCAGATACCGCTGTTACGTTCGTAGATCAACCGGAACTAGGATAATAGGGCATAGCTCTGCCAACAACATGTTAGAATTGCGGCTTATTGAACCATGTCTGAATTTGCTTCGGACAAGTTTGTTCAATCTTGCGTAATTCGCTAGCTTCGTTTAACTAGCTGTTTCAAACGCAGCAATTAATATATCGTAACAACAAAGACACCCGAATAGATCCGGGTGTCTTTGTTAAATAGAAACTATTTCTTGCTGCGTATTCTAAGGTTATGTAGTTCCCATTGTTCATACCAATCTTGAACAACGGCAGGAAGACCAATACTTAGATCGCCTTTCAATAATTCAGTCAGATTCTTGTATTGTTCTTCCACTGCGGATCGTTCCCCAATACTGTCGTAGACCTTCATTAATCCTAAATGTCCTTGTTCAAAATAGGGCTGAAGCTGTACTACCTTTTGATACACAGTGACAGCTTCGGGAACTCTGTTGTTGTCGATATAGAACTGGGCCATTCCCATAGCATGGTGTAGCCAAATGGTGCGCAGACGTTGTCGTTCGCCCTCCGCCCACAAATAATCGTAATCTCCAAAATAATCCCCTGAATAAAGCTCAAATAACCTTTGATGTTCTGCACAATTGTCCTCTCCGATGGATTCGAGTGCAAGAATGTTGTGCTCCCACTGGGCTGCATCGATTAGAAGCGGCCCGGTCTCAAGCGTATACCCTTCCCCGCCACTGACGTTGCTGATATGCAGATCTACCTCACTCTGCTTTAAACATTGTCGTACTTGATAAATGGTTGTGTAGAGATGGGTAGAAGCCTTTTTAAGGTTGAAATCTGGCCATAGTAGGTCAATCAGGGTATCTTTACTGACGAATCGATTGCGATTATGAAGCAAGAAAGCAAACAATTCTTGTGCCTTAGAAGTTCTCCAACGGAGATTGTTTAAAGGTTGTCCTCCTCGTTCAAAACGCAGCGATTGAAAACAACGAATCGTTAGTTCATGTGCTACCTCTGTGCTTTTTGGTGCAAACTTCAATCTGTCCTCCAAGCGTTGTACTGTTTTGAATAAACGGTCATGTCGCACGGGCTTCAAAATATAATCAATGGCATTTAACTCAAAGGCTTCCACTGCATATTGGTTATACGCGGTCACGAAAACGATATTAGCGTTTGGACACACCTCTTGTAGAATTGCGGCAGCTTGAAGTCCGCTCACTTCAGGCATTTCAATATCAATAAAAATAACGTCAGGCTCCAAGGCTGGAGCTTCTTGTATAGCTTGAACAGGATCTGTATAGGACGCGATGATATGAACAGCTTCCATTTCTTTTAACATGAATTCTAACTTTACGAGAGCAAGGCGTTCATCGTCCACTAATACTGCTTGAATCATTGTTATTTCACCACTCAATATAGTATTTTTTAGCAAAAAACAATAAACTCTTCTTTATTTTTCGGTTCATTATAGTCTGTCTGTGACTAGGTATTTTTGTGATTCATATTTCTTTTTTCAGAAGGGATTATGAAACTTACTGAAGTACCTAGCCCTTCCTTGCTTTTAATTTGCAAACCCTTAGCATAGACACGTAACAAGCGTTTATGTGTATTAAGAAATCCAATCCCTCTTGTTACATTAGACTGACTGCTCAGCAGTTGCTCGGAAGTCATACCTTTACCATTATCAGCGATTGTAATCTCGATGTCATCAGCTAGTTCTTTGATGGATATTGAAAGCGTACCTCCTTTGGAGCGGCTTAATATACCATGCCTAACGGCATTTTCAACGAGTGGCTGAATGGTCAAGGGAGGTAACTGAAAATGTAGATTTTCTGTTAACTCCCAGTTGATGGTCATCCTGTCCTCAAAGCGCTCTTTCTCTATGTACAGATAGGCACGGACAAGCTCAAGCTCGTGTTCAATCGGTATCATCGGCTCAGCGTTCAAGAAGTTAAAGCTTAAGCGTAAATAAGAGCTAAAGGCATCAATAAGGTGACCCATACGCTGTGTATCAAAAGATGCCAGAGCAGATATAGAATTTAATGTGTTGAATAAAAAATGTGGTTGTATTTGCGCTTGAAGATATGCTGCTTCCAGACGAAGCCGTTCATTTACGGACTGTTTTAAGTCTGTTAAGGAACGTACCCGTCCTCTTAGCTCCATAGCGTTCATGGGTTTCATTACATAGTCGTTCGCGCCCGAAACAAATCCGGTGTAGATATCTTCCGGCTGGCTACGTGCGGTCAGAAGTAGAATAGGAAGCTCAGCTATAGTAAAACGTTCACGAATTCTCTGTGTTAATTCATAGCCGGACATCTGGGGCATCATTACATCTGTAATGATTAAATCCCATTGATCAGTATCCAGTTTTATTAAAGCATCAATTCCACTGGTTACCGTAACCATTTCATAGTCTTTGATGGATAGTACGCTAATAAGGATTTTTAGATTAACCGGGTCATCGTCGACAGCCAAAATCTTAGGTCTTCTTCCATCCGTTGAAGTAGCAGATGTAGTGTTAAATACGGATAGACTAATATGAGATAGTTTGTCCGTGTATTCTGTCACTGTTGAGAATTCTAAATTGAATTTTTGAATGTTTGAATCGGATAGAGGCATAGTAAAAGTAAAAGTAGAGCCTTTGCCAAGTGAAGATTTTACGCTAATCTCTCCACCGTGAAGTTCAACTAACTGTTTACAAATACTTAAGCCCAATCCAATTCCACCACTTATTGCTGTCACACTTGAGTCACCCTGTTCATAGGGTTGGAAGGCTCTAAGCTGTGTTTCCTCGTTCATTCCAATGCCAGTATCCGTAATATGGATGCGCGCCACACCCTTATGAATATCCGCATGGACCCTAACTGAGCCTACACTCGTATATTTCACAGCATTTTGAAGCAGATTGAACAAAATCTGAATGAGTCTTTTCTCATCTGCCACAATAGAAGGAAACGAGTCGGGAATCTCCGAGATTAGTGTAATGTGCTTACCTTCCGTTAGGAACTTGAGCATATCGAGTACGCCAACAGCTACGGATTGAATGGGAACATTTCTTAACTGTAATTGAATGTTGCTCTCACGAAGCTGTGATTGATCTAGAAGATCGTTTATCAGTAAAGACATACGTCTTCCGACGGTAATTAGCAGTTCTAGATTACTTGCGTTCTGATGCATTAAAGAGTCTCTCTCACTGTCTAAGACGGTCTCAGCAATATTAATGATGCTATGTAGGGGGTTTTTCAGCTCGTGAGAGGTATTAGCTAGAAAATCATCCTTTTGCGTAACGGTTCTTTGCAGGCTTTTTGCCAGATTTTCAGTCTGTTTAGTATTCCAGAAATAGCGCTTAAACCCAAAAGTCGCAAAGCATAGAAAGGCAATAATCAGGTCGAAAGGATAATAGGTAACGTCAACCAGATCGAAATTTTTGAACAATCCCCAATGATTGCTGTTAATGATGGCTAGGATAGATAGCAATAGAAAAATAGAACCATCGTTGTTTTTAAGCGCAGATTTCAGAAAGAGAACTACAACTTCTAATGATAGAACGAATATATTGATGAAAAAAAGAAGCGTATATGATTCGTAATAGTGGACAACGGGACCGAGCAGTATGAAAAGGATATGTACCAAGGATAAGCTGGTCAGGATCCGAACGCTTTTAATTTTTAAATTATGGAACATTAGTTGCTTGCTTGTCAGTAAGATGAATATAAAAGCCATAATATTAGATATGATTAATAGTTTTAAGCTCCATTGGTAGTTTAAGGGAAGCATATGCAGCAAAAGCTTGTCATCATCAATGAGTACTGTAGTTATAGCGGAAATTACCAACAGAAAAAAATAGATCAACATCTTTTGCCGCGGACCAATGGTATATAATATTGCTGCATAGACGGCATGGAGTAGAAGTACTACACATAATAACAGTTGAAGGCCTATAGAAACGTTCCTCTGTTGTGTTAAAGTTTTTTCGTTACCAAATAAAATGGGTTTAAAAATACCGCCTGTATGAGCTAAAGAGTAGTTGGCTACATGAATCACAATTTCAATCTCAGTCTTATCCGTTGTAAAAGATACGGAGTAAGGTAATACACGAGCAACATAGTCTTCTTTATTGGCAGATGGAGAACCTGAATTTCCCAGTAGTTCACCATTGATATATATTTCCGAAGAAGTCCGAACCCCGGATATGAGTATGCCATAAGACTGCTTTTCGTTTTTATCTACAAGAATCCGTAACCGATAAGAGCCGTAGCCAAAAGCAGACTTTTCGCCATTATGAATGGCATCGTTCCACTGATCCGGGACTTGTATATATTTTTTAGGGGGAGCTTTGTTTAGAGATTCTTTATTGAAAGTGGGAAGCAGCGTATTAGGATAGAACTCCCATTGGCCTTTTAAGGTAAGGAGCTTGTCTTGATTTAAGTCTTTATTCCGTAAATCGAGAACTCCTTTGACTAATTGTGGTTGTATGGCATGAGGCGATGCCCAAACCCATAGGAAGCGAAATCCAGTAAGTATAGTAAGAAATAGCACGATAATTAGAAAGAGTTTTCGTTTAGTCATAGTAATTAAACATTATTCGACAAAAAACAATATATTCCTTTCACAAAAATATTTCAAAAATTTTAAAAAAAGTTACGGCAAAGTTGCAGGGGATTAGAATTGGCTGGCGTCTAACGTTATGTAGGTGAAGGAGGGGAGAAAGCTGGAAGAGAAGGAATGGATTTCTGCTGTGCTGAACGGTGAGCATCAGGCCTTTGGGCATTTGGTGACACGTTATCAAGGCATGGTATACAGAGTGTGCGTCAAGATTACTGGAGAAGCCGAATCGGCCAAAGATATGGCCCAAGAGGTTTTTATAAAAGCATACAAAGCGCTCCCCTCCTTCAGAGGACAATCTACCTTCTCGACATGGCTTTATCGGATAGCCTATCGAACCTGTCTGGACTGGAAACGGGCCAATGATAGGGAGTGGAGGCATCGGAGTGCGGCTGATTACACTGAGAATGATTGGGTAACATCTCAAACACCAGAGCAAGAGGTGCTAGAGCAGGAACAATCAGCTGAGCTGGGTGAGAATGTGAACAGCCTTGCGGAACCGTACCGGTCGGTCGTACAGCTGTACTATTTTCAACGAAATTCTTATCAAGAGATAGCGGAGCAAAAGGGTGTTTCCGTTAAGACTATCGAATCGCAGCTTTATCGTGCCAGACAGATGATGCGTAGACAAAGGGAGGAATTGCGATGAATTGTGCAATAGTGAAGGAATGGATGCCACATTACATTGACGGCCTACTGTCTCCAGATATGGAGCTGCGTATCCGGTTGCACATACAATCCTGTCCTGATTGCGCGCAGTGGCTGGAGGAAGCTAAGGAAATGTCCGCTCTTTGGTCAGAAATGGAAAAGGACAGTGAATATCAGCATGAACAGATGGACTTTCCAGATCTCGCAGCTGGTGTTATGTCCCATATCGAGCAGCTCGAAACAGGACGCAGAGAGCGAGCTGTTAAAGCGACAAGCGTAAGACGTCGTTATGCTCCTAGAACATCTTGGATGCATTATGCGGTGGCTGCCTGCTTGAGCTTCTTATTGTTACAGTTTGGCGTTTTTGAGAATTTGGCTTATGGGATTACTGAAATTAATGGTCATGTGTCGAATTCGGTGACCCAATGGTTTGGTGGTTTTAGAAAATAGTCATAAAGAGATTTATAAATAATAGATGGATTCAGGTAAACTGAAAAGTTTATGCTATCCAAATTTTAGGAGGATGTATTATGATTAAGAAGAGACGTTGGCTCACTTTTATGCTAGCTATGGTTCCTGGTGTAGGTCATTTGTACTTAGGCTTCAAAAAGCAGGGGCTGCAGTTTATGATCGGGGCTTCCTTATGTATTATGTTTATTCCGTCTGAGCCCATGATCTTCCCTTTTGCGCTAGCTGCACTATGGTTTTACCAATTGTTTGATGCCCTGCAGAAAGCGGCTTGGATGAAAATAACTGCAGCCGAACATGAGCGTATGATGTTCCATCCTGACAGCTTCGGAGAACCTTGGACGATGGGGATGTCCTCTATGCCGGGTTACCCACATGAAGATGTGAATCCGGCTTGGGTTGGTGTTGGATGTGTTGTTGCCGGTTTCCTTATGCTGGTGATCTCAGCATTTCCGACGCTTTGGAGAATGTTAATTGAGATTAACATTGGTACGATCTTGCTATCACTGGGTCTGATTGCGTACGGTCTGAAGATGCTAAGAAACAATACGAGAGCGTAAGAAACGGGGATTTGACTATGGGGAGATGGAAAATCGGGAGTTTTACTGCAGCTATAGGCTGCATTGCACTTGGTGTCATTATTGTGATGGCTCAGTATAATATGATCAGCTATGAAGTACTTGGTTATTTATGGCCAGCACTGTTGATCTTGTTCGGACTCGAGATGTTGCTAAGATTGTTTATCAAATCCGATGCCAAAAGTCGTGTGAGCGGTTGGGCAATCCTATTGATCATCCTGTTGGTTGGAGCAAGCAGTGCACAGAGCGTAATGGCCGGCGGCTCACTCAGCAGTTTAATCGGGAATACACATTTAACTCCACTAAGCGGCAATGTCGAAGTGAAAGACAATATTACAACGCTGAAAATCGTACTTCCAAGTGGAAAAGTAAAGGTCGAGGGAATAGATGGAAGCTCATTGGATTATGAGGGAAGCTTACTCCTACCTGGAAAATCGCAAAGTGAAGCCGAAAGTGCGTTGGAAAAGAAATGGAAAGTAAAAACTGAGGGAGATACACTGATTATGGAGCTTGATACAGATCATAATTGGTTCTCTAATATTCAGTTTGGATTTAATACTAAAAGTCCTTATTTAAATGTAAGTGTACCTAGCAGCCTTGCCGTTGAGGTAGATACTAGTGACGGGTCAATAGAAGCCTGGGATTTAAAGTCTGGCTTAGTGGTTGACACTAGTAATGGGGTTATAAATATTCATGATGTTGCTGGCGGAGTTGAGGCAGATACCAGCAATGGCTCACTAACTGTTCAGAACATCCAAGGTGGAGCGCAGCTCAAAAGCTCTAATGGTGCGATTATATTGGATAATATAGATGGAGCGTTGACGGCAAAGAGCAGCAACGGCAAGATCACTATTAATTCAGCAGTGACTGGAAAATGGAAATGTTCGTCTAGTAACGGAAAGATTACGGTGGGGTTGCCAACTGTGTCCGATGCGAAGATTACAGCGGATACTAGCAATGGCTCACTGAAGGGGAATGTCCCTTGGGATCTAGACGGGGACAGCTTTGGCACTGCCATTCTTGGTAAAGGAACTTATACTGTGGACCTAAGTACGAGTAATGGAAGTGTAACCGTGGACACAGCTGAATAAGTACGAACAATAAAGGGAGTTAAGGCTTCAGCGATTGGTTCTGCTGAAGCCTTAGCTCCCTTTTTCAAATTATAAGAAACCTACCAAGCGTAAGCTTTAGGAGCTTCTCCGCCCGGTCCTGGGAAGATCTCATCTAGACGTTTAAGGACAGATTCATCTAGCACAATCTCAAGACTGCGCAGTGCACTCTCGAATTGCTCTAGTGTGCGTGGTCCAATAATTGGTGCGGTTACAGCAGGATTGGCTAATAACCATGCTAGTGCTACATTATCTTGTGGTTCCCCAAGCTCCATACATAAGCTTGCAAAAGCCTCAAGCTGATCTTTGTATTGCTCTACGCGCTCAGCATTTCCTCCACTGCGGCTGCCTTCTATTTTCTTAAGTGCATTGCGTCCAAGAAGACCTCCATCCAGTGGGCTCCAAGGAATAACGCCTAATCCATGATGGAGAGAGGAGGGTAATACTTCAAGTTCAGGAAGGCGACAGGTGAGGCTGTATTTATGCTGCTCAGAAATCAAACCTAAAAAGCCACGTGCCTTCGCTTCTTGTTGGGCTACAGCGATATCCCATCCCGCAAAGTTACTGGAGCCGACATAACCAATCTTTCCTTGGTTTACAGCAAGCTCGAAAGCCCCCCACAGCTCGTCCCAAGAGACACTACGGTCAACGTGATGCATCTGGTACAATTCAATATGATCGGTCTGGAGACGCTGCAGAGACCCCTCTAGATGGCGGCGTATAATATAAGATGATAGTCCACCCTCATCATTAGGCCCATCGAGCTTATCGCTCATTGCACCGTATACTTTGGTAGCTAACACGACCTTTTCACGTCGCCCACCACCTTGCTTAAACCAACGACCAATAATCGTTTCTGTTAAACCGGAATTCTCACCCCAACCATAAATGTTAGCGGTATCAAAAAAATTAACACCTGCGTCGAGTGCAGCGTCCATAATACGGAAGGCTTCTTGTTCATCTGTTTGTGGGCCGAAGTTCATTGTTCCGAGACATAGCCGACTGACCTTCATACCGGATTTGCCAAGCTTAGCATATTGCACTTCGTATTCACTCCTTAGGTAGATGATTTCAACTTAATTGTAAACATCTTCAGAAATAAGAGCAAATATGAAGCGGCAATTTGAATAAGTTGTCTTATCTCATTGAATTATAGGCTATGCCTATCAACTCAATAGAATCTATATCTTTGTCCTTTACGACTGGGTATGATACAACAATATAAAGAAGAACTATGTCTGTTAAAGCAGACCACTTGAGGAGTGACTGAGATGAGTGAGGTTAAAAAAATCGCCGTAATCGCAGGGGACGGTATTGGACCTGAAGTAGTAGCTGAAGCAGAAAAAGTATTGAAAGCAACGGAAGAAGTATTTGGTTATGCTTTTAAAACGGAGCACGCTCTTTTTGGAGGCATTGCAATAGACGAAAGAGGCACACCGCTGCCGGAAGATACACTGGAAATCTGTCGCAGTGCTGACGCCGTATTACTGGGCGCTGTAGGCGGACCGAAGTGGGATAACAATTCTAAGGAGCTTCGTCCTGAAACCGGATTGCTTGGCATTCGCAAAGCACTTGGATTGTTCTCAAACTTACGTCCAGCAGTCGTATTCGATTGCCTTAAGGACGCTTCGACATTGAAGCCAGAAGTGCTGGAAGGTACCGATCTTATGGTCGTTCGTGAGCTGACTGGTGGGATTTATTTTGGAGATAAACTGCGTCGTCAAGGTGAACATGGTGAAGAAGCAGTGGATACCTGTGTATATAACGTAATGGAAGTGGAACGAATTGTACGTCAGGCTTTTGAGATTGCTGGCAAGCGTCGCAATAAGCTGGCAAGTGTTGATAAAGCGAATGTACTTGAAACTTCTCGTTTATGGCGTGAGGTCGTAAATAAGATTGCTCCAGAATATCCTGAGGTAGAGGTTGAGCATGTACTCGTTGATAACTGCGCAATGCAGCTGCTGCGTCGTCCAGCTAGCTTTGATGTTATCGTTACCGAGAACATGTTTGGTGACATTCTGAGCGACGAGGCTGCGATGTTGACAGGCTCTATCGGTATGCTTGCTTCCGCTTCGATGGGCGATGGTAACTACGGTCTCTACGAGCCCGTTCACGGCTCCGCACCTGATATTGCCGGACAAGGACTTGCGAACCCGATTGCAACAATCCTGTCCTTAGCACTAATGTACCGTTTAACCTTTGGTTATGAGGATGCGGCTGCTGCGATAGAGGCTGCAGTAGCTGAAGTATTGGATGCAGGACACCGTACAAGTGATATCGCCGTAGATAAGAGCAAAGCGATCAGTACATCTGAAATGGGCAACCTGATTGTTGCAGCTATCCGCAAAGCATAATAAAATCTAATTTCTAATTACGATTATAGGGGAATTTGTCTAAGATTGACTTTGATTTTGTACGATGATACCATTTGATATGTAGACAAGATGTAAATTATTCCAGCATATCACGACAAGAAATGGTTGGTTTCTTACATAATCAAAGGAGGATTTTGGCAATGGCTGAACGTTTAGTAGGTAGACCAGCTCCAGATTTTACTATGCAAACCGTATCAGGTGATGGTAAGGATTTTGGTAAAGTCTGTCTGTCCGACTATCGTGGCAAATGGCTGGTATTCTTCTTTTATCCTCTGGACTTCACTTTTGTATGTCCGACTGAAATCACAGCTCTCAGTGAAGCAGCTGCGCAGTTCGAAGCGCTTGATACAGAAATTCTCGGCGCAAGTGTAGATTCGATCCACAGCCACAAAGCATGGATCAATACACCTAAGGATTCGAATGGTCTTGGCCGTTTGAATTTCCCGCTTGCTGCTGATATTACTAAACAAGTTGCTAAAGACTACGGCATTCTGATTGAAGAAGAAGGAATTGCATTGCGTGGATTGTTCATCATTGATCCTGAAGGTGAATTGAAATATCAGGTCGTTAATCACAATGATGTAGGTCGCAGCGTAGAAGAAACACTTCGTGTCCTGCAAGCCCTGCAATCTGGTGGCTTATGCCCAATGAACTGGAAACCAGGTGACAGAAACCTTTAAATGTTGTTCTGCTATTATCTGATCTTTGATATTCTGATTTCGACCTCCTTGCAGAAGTTTTTTCTGTAAGGAGGTTTTTTGCACCAAAAAAGGCTTAAATAAAAAATGGATTTGAAAATAGGCGTGAAAAGTTATATTATGTCCTCGAGTGGAGGAATCTCCATTGGGGTAATGTAATACAATAATAAAAACTCAGATGGGTTAGTTATTCTAAGGAGGGTGAACAAATATGAGCTTTTGCTGTGGAGCGAGTATGGTAGGAACAAAGGGAACCCTTAAACATTATCGCACGCAAGTCCATAATGTTCCCCTGCTTTTTTGTCCGGTATGTCATCGTGTAGAGGTTCACTATAAGGTCGAAAACGAGTATGAGATCTTGGCGGAATACGCACATGGAGACGGTGTTACTGATGTGGATTTTCAGGACTATGTCATGGAAGACGAAACTGCAATATTCGAGAATGTCATTAACATCGAGAGTGAAGAGCCTCTAGCTATTGTGCGGAGTCAGATCGATATGGCGCTTGACCTGCTTGCTGTAGCCAAACAGATTGAGGATACGAAATGGGAACGGGAATTGAAGAAAAGATTAGCTGTGATGAGTCAAAGACGCCTTCGTCTGCAACAGAAAGCGTAAGATTATTACAATTTGGGTCTGACCCATTTCTTTATCAAGGCCTTCGCAACTGCGAGGGCTTTTAGCTTTTTCTGAATTTTTCTTAAACGTGTTTAAATCAATTGAACGAATAAATAGTAATAAATATAATTAGATGTGATTTTTTATATGTCTTTGGAATCATTTTATGAATTTTTTTATCATTCGACAGTTTCTCTGATTGCGTTGTCTACTTCACTTGGATATGATTGGAATATAATTGAACCGGTTGGAAAAAGTGCAACGATTACCGAATGTTCTGGCGGCTTCGTCATATACTCAAATACATAGTAATTTGATGTCGCTTTAGCGTCTTCGTCAAATGCAGTAAAAGGGGGAACTTCGTATCGTGATTAGCCAATATCAAGAAAGTCTTCTATTACCGGGAAGAACCTATCAGTCAGGGCCTGTGGATACTACATACGAGGATGTACTAGAGAATATTGACAGCGGAATCATGCTTTTTGATGAAGAGGGAGTTATAAGTTTTGTAAATAAGCAAATGTACGGGATGCTAGAATTAACCCGTCACTCCCTTGTCGGCTGTACAATATCACACCTATTATCTAACGTTAGACTAAGCCGCTTTAAGAAAAAGCAAGTACTGCAAAGCTATAGAGAGATGGTATACAAAGGAAAATCAAATTATGAATTTTTAGACGAGTATGGCCGTTACTGGAAGGTTACATTATGCTGTGGAGAGCAAATGAAGGGTTGTTATTTGTTTACAGTTAAAGAAATCTCCGATTATAAGTTGATTGAGCAAACGGCTTACCAGAACGATAGTTTGGCTATGCTAGGTAAATTATCTGCATCTATTGCACATGAAATCCGGAATCCATTAACTGCAATTCGTGGATTTATTCAATTGCTTCACCCGCATCTACAGCAGCTTGGGAAGCAGGAATACGGCAAGATAATCTTGGCAGAGATCGATCGTGCCAATGATATCATTCATGAATTCCTTACTTCCTCCAAGCCGTCAGTTCCTCAAGTGGGAATGATTCCTGTGTCAGCTTTACTCAAGGAAGTAGTGCTGCTTACAGAGAGCGAAGCCCTGATGAAAGGTTGCCAGATCAATCTACATCCTTTTCAGGAGGGAGATATGATGATTTCTGGAGATGTAAAACAAATGAAACAGGTAGTCCTCAACCTGATTAGAAACGCTATGGAGGCCGTTGCGGATAGAGCAGATGGTCTAATGGGTATAATAGAGGTTGGAGCCCACAGAGAGGGTTCTGAAGTCCGTATGTTCATTTCTGATAACGGAAAGGGAATGGATATCCGTACACTGGACAGGTTATTTAGTCCATTTTTTACAACTAAGGAGAATGGGACAGGACTAGGGCTTTCCGTGAGTGACCGAATCATCAAAAATCATGGCGGATGCATTTCTGTCAGTAGTAGAGTTAATGAAGGTACTCATTTTGTAATCTCATTGCCATTAATTCATTAATCCATTAGTACATTCGTTTAGAATATAAAGTGTTTAAGAGGCTGATCCCTGCGGATAATACAGATGCAGAGATCGGCCTTGCTTATGTTACAATGGGGGTTGGTTTTGGGAGACAAATGGAGGTAGACACAATGAATATAGAATTTAATAGTGGCAGTGCCATTAATGAAATACAGGGTGATGCCCTTATTCTTATCATCTCTGAGTCGGAAGCCCAACATGGAGGCCTCTCAGAGAGGTGGAATGACAGAATTCGATTATTAGGAAAGTCAGGTCTCTTTAGTGGGAAGCTGAATCAGACTTATGTACTGCCATTAGATTATCCATCTGGTTGTCCTGTAGCTATTTTAGTTGGAAAAGGGGACCAATTAATTAGTACTGAAGACCTACGTCAAATGGCGGTTCAGATAGCACGTGCAGCACTTCGATTGAAGGCAATACAGCTAGTGTTTCAGTTGCCTGAAGGTGTTCAGGAGCTAACAGAAGATAAGGATATCGTATCTATTGCCTATGCGTTGTCTGAGGGGTTGTCACTTGGTTCCTATCGTCGTCCCACCTATAAGCAGGAGCAATCTCAATATATAGGTCCAAACTCGGTTATTTTTACTATCGAGAAGAAGCCAGCGGATACTTTCGAGCGTGACTGGAATCTTGGCATGCAGAGAGGGCTGGCTTTTGGTGAGGCTACGAATCTGGCACGGAACTTGACGAATATGCCCGGCAATCTGCTGACTCCATCTGACCTAGCTATGGCCGCTATAGAAGTTGCTGAACGTTATGGATTTCCTTCCGAAGTGCTGGATGAACGAGAAATTGAGCAAAAAGGAATGGGCGGATTGCTCGCAGTCGGAAAAGGAAGTGTAAACCCTCCGCGAATGATCGTCATCCGTTACCAGGGAACGGCGCACTGGGATAATGTAGTGGGGCTGGTCGGTAAAGGGATTACTTTTGATACGGGGGGGATTTCCTTAAAAAGAGCCCCAGGGATGGAAGAGTTAATCAGTGATATGGGAGGCGCAGCGGCTGTGCTTGGAGTTATGGAGGCATTAGGCCGATTACGTCCACGAATTAATGTCTTAATGGTCATTCCATCCGCTGAGAATATGCCATCTGCTAATGCCTTTAAACCCGGGGATATCATTACATCAATGAGCGGAAGAACTATAGAAATATTGAATACCGATGCAGAAGGGAGACTTGTACTTGGGGATGCGCTGACCTATGCCCGGGAATGGGGAGCGAAACGAGTTATTGATGTCGCTACGCTGACAGGTGCAGTGTTGTCGACATTAGGAGATATAGCTACAGGTGCTGTTACTAACAACGAGGAATTTATGGAGCAGTTTCTGACAGCAGCTAATGTTTCGGGTGAAAAAATATGGCAGCTTCCGGCTTACCCGGAATTCCGCGAAATGCTAAAGAGCGAAGTGGCCGATATCCGTAACACTGCAGGAAGATTCGGGGGAGCCACTACCGCTGGGTTATTTGTAGGTGAGTTTGCGGAAGGTCTGCCGTGGATACACCTAGATATTGCTGGAACCGCATTTCTTTCTAAAGAACGTGGAGTTAATCCTAGAGGCGGTACAGGAGTCATGGTTCGCACATTGGTTCAGTGGTTGCTCAGCGAAAGCGAATGATTAGCTCTTCATAATCAACAAAAAGACCTCGCCCTAGGACAATGGATGGAAGACCGACCATTCCCTAAGGCGAGGTTTCTTTGCTTTTGTAAGAATGCTGAAGATTAAATATTGCCACTGGATTTTTTAGCCTTTGATTGAGAAGTAAAGGATTGAATACTGTTCATTATTTTATCGCGAGTTCCCTTATTCTTCAGTAAATAGGCTACGCCCAATGCGGCTGTTGTGAAAAATGTTTTTTTTGTGTTCATAGTGATTACCTCCTTAGGTATAGTCTGTAGTTGCTTATAACAAACATACCCGAAAGCAATGCAAGCTAAACTATGAACCCTTTCATATAACGGTTAGGCAAGCCTACTTCTTCTTATTAACAGGTGTTGAGCAGCAGGAGAGGGGAGAATCTAAAGACGCTGCAGAACAGGTCTTGCCCTTATCACAGCCAGCGCAAGCGCCTTGCTTGCCCTTTTGCACATGTCGATAGATGATCCAGCCTGAATAACCGAAGATCAGAGTGACGATTAGAACATTTATCATTATGGTGCCCCACTTTCATTAAGAGAATCAACGAATTACAAGTTCTACGACCAGCCTAATAATCGCCCACCTTGGAAAATAACAAAAGATACGATATATGCCAGAGCAAGAGAATAGCCAATGGAGAAGAAAGTCCATTTCCAAGAGGCTGTTTCTTTTTTGATAACCCCTACAGTGGCCAGACAAGGAATATATAACAGGATAAAGGCCATAAAGCTGATTGCACTCAGCGGTGTAAAGACTTGTGAAATTTGATTCTCTAATCCAGCGGTATCTGGTGCGTGATAGATGATATTCATCGTAGACACAACAACCTCTTTCGCTAAAAATCCTGGGACCAAGGTAGAGCCAGCCTGCCACGTTCCGAAACCAAGCGGTTCCAGTAGTGGTGCAATCATGCCTCCGAATTTAGCTAGATAGCTATGATCCATTTCTACACCAAATCCTCCAGGACCAGCATAAGACATAAACCAAATAATAGCTGATCCTGCTAGAATAATCGTTCCCGCTTTACGAAGGAACCCTTTGCCCTTCTCCCAAGTGCTGCGCGATAAGGTTTTGATCTGCGGCATACGGTAAGGAGGAAGTTCGATGATGAAGACGGAGGATTCATTCTTGAATAAGTATTTAGAGAATACCTTACAAAGAATTAGGGCAAACACAATCCCCATGACATACATAGATAGAACGGCAAACGCTTGTTGCTCAGGGAAGAATACAACTGCGAATAATGCATAAACAGGTAATCTTGCAGAACAAGACATCAGCGGCATTAACAGGGTTGTCAGCATGCGGTCTTTGGGCTGTTCGATGCTTCGCGCCGCCATAATGGCCGGTACATTGCAACCAAAACCAATGATAAATGGAATGAATGCTTTTCCGTTCAGTCCCATTCGTTCCATGGTGCTGTCCATCAACAAGCAGACCCTTGCCATGTATCCGGAATCCTCTAAGAAGGAAATGATGAGAAAGAGAATGAAGATTTGCGGAACAAAGACCAGTACGCCGCCTACACCACCGATGATGCCATCTACAATCAATGCATGCGTGAAGCCTGAAGCTCCAATGGTCTGAAGCAGTGAGTTCGTTCCATCACTAATAGGGCCGGATATCAGGCCGTCTACGATATCCGATAGGGGGCCGCCAACCCAGTCAAATGTAGTCTTAAAGAGAGCATACATAAAGAAAATAAATAAGGGCAGTCCCCAAAATCGATGAGTCAATACCGAATCTAATCTTTCGGTTAAGTTATGGGGCTTCTGAGCTGTCGTATCAAGGACTTCGACACAAATATTACGAATATACTCCATACGGTTCGAGCGAATCCATTGCGGGAGTGTCAGGGCGAGTTTTTTGATTTGTAGCTCACTCTGACAAGACTCACAGATATTTAGCAGTCCCGTAACATCTATACGCGACTTCAGAAACTGAAGTATAACCGGATTCTGCTCCAATAGCTGTAGAGCGACCCAACGGTGATTGGGCAGATCTTTTATAGAACGTAATTCCTTTTCTATAGAAGATATCGCTCGCTCGACGACCTCACCATAATTCAGCTTGAACTTTACAGCAGGAATAGCTGACGATTCCTCGAGGATGCTGAGCATCTGTACGCTGCCTTTACCGGTTCTTGCTATAAGTGGGAGGACGGTGACACCCAATCTTGATTGTAAAATGGTTTGATTAATATGAATACCACGCGCATTAGCGACATCAATCATATTAAGACCGAGTACAGTAGGCTTGCCATACTCAAGTAGTTGAAGCGTGAGCAGCAGATTACGTTCCAGCTGGGATGCATCCACGATATTGATTAATGCTTCAGGGGATTCTTCTATCAGATATTGGGCTGCGACCCCTTCATCACGGGAGAGTGGATGCAGAGAATAGATCCCGGGCAAATCAATGAGCTTGCCTGCCCCGTTCTTCAGATTTCCGATCTTTTTCTCAACCGTAACGCCTGACCAGTTACCTACATATTCGTATGAAGTCGTTAATGTATTGAAGAGAGAGGTCTTACCTGTATTGGGATTGCCCACAAGAGCTATAGAACTCAAGATACGTTCACCTCAATCAGAGAAGCTTCTTTGCGGCGTATGGCGAACAGCTGGCCGTTACATTCTAGCGTAATCGGTCCCCAAAAAGGTCCCTTTCCTTTAAGACGGATGTTCACACCCTCTGACACTCCGAGATCGGCAAGACGACGGCGTAGAACGGGGTTCATTCCTTCTATTTTATGAATATTTCCAGCAGCGCCAGGTTGTAATTGCAGTAAGGAACAGCAGGTAGAAGTAGCTATTGTAATCCCTCCAAAAGAGATTGAGAATCAATCTCAACTGTTTTCTTGTAATGTAGCATTTTTAAGTGTTTGTATACTGTGACATTTGTCCCTGACCTACTATGGTAATTACTTTAAAGTGCTAAAGGCGAAATACCTTTACAATTTATTCTTCATTAAAGTATGATTGAACGATATAAATTGCATAGTAAAGCTATGCTAGAGGTTATAATGATTGCAATAGCACATACGATGATTGCAGGAATTGAAGGGAGATAATTATGAAGACTAATCAATGTAAAATTGTTGACTGCACCATTCGCGATGGGGGGCTCGTTAACAACTGGGATTTCAGCGTGGAATTTGTGCAAAATTTGTATGCCGGCTTGAATGAGGCTGGTGTTGACTATATGGAAATCGGTTATAAAAACTCCCCTAAACTGCTCAAAGGAGCAGAAGGTGCTGGACCATGGCGTTTTCTGAACGATGACTTCTTACGTAAAGTTATCCCGCAAAAGGGACATACGAAGCTTTCCGCTTTGGTTGATATCGGTCGTGTGGATGAGAATGATATTTTACCTCGCAGCGAAAGTATGCTGGATCTGATTCGGGTAGCTTGTTATAGCAAAGATGTGGAGAAAGCCTTACAGCTGGTACAAACCTTCCATGATCTAGGCTATGAGACAACGATCAATATTATGGCTTTGTCGAATGTAATGGAGAATGAATTATTAGAAGCTTTCGAAATGATTCGTGAGAGTGTAGTTGATGTGGTATACATTGTGGATTCATACGGTAGTCTAGATCACAACGACATCAATTACTTAGTTGAGAAGTTCAAAACTCATTTGCCAAACAAACGCCTGGGCGTACATACCCATAATAATCTTCAACTCGCGTTCTCCAATACGTTGATTGCTGCTGAGAAAGGTGTAGAGCTGCTGGACGCTTCCTGTTATGGAATGGGACGTGCTGCGGGGAACTGTCCTACAGAGCTGCTAGTGACTCATTTGAAGAATACACGCTACACATTGCGCCCTGTAATTGATATCATTGAACGCCTGATGATTCCTTTACGTGAAAAAGAAGAGTGGGGCTATATCATTCCTTACATGATCACTGGAACGCTTGATGAGCATCCACGTTCAGCAATGGCGCTTCGCGCATCGGTGGATAAGGATAAAGCGGTTGATTTCTATGATAAGCTTACAACACCAGAGGTTAACTTCGGAGATAAATAAACCTGTTGTTCAGAAGCACTGAACCCGTTCGTAGGGGGAAGTGCTTTTTTTTTGAATAAAAATAAAATTTCTATAAGTTTCTCTGATAAATGATTCTAATATTTTTCGCTAAAATACTTACCGTTCTAATAAGAAGCCTGAAGGTATTTTTGCTTGCCTGCTAGAAGAAAATGGTTTATATTTATGCAAGATTTATGAATAATCGCCATAAAAATACGACCTCACAAAAGAAATGTAACTTTAAAGACCGATCTAGCCGATATTTATACATAGGACAAGACTATACATAGTTGCTTAATAATCGACATCATTTTCAGACGCGAGGGATCTATGAGACAAGAAGAGAAAAAGACAATTCAAGCGGCTATTATAGGAGCCTTACTGTTCCTATTCATTCAAATTTTCCATACATCGTTAAACCGATTGGACAATTGGGAAATTATTTCTGCACTCTATCTCATTGTCGGCTGTTGTACTGTTGCTTTTGGATTTGCGATATTTGCACAGGGCTGGTTGTTCTTCTCTAGCAGATTATCTAAAGGAAGATTATATGTCGCAGCTCTTTTTGGTGGAATATGTATTATTGACTTCTTGCATACACTCGGCTTTGTAGCATTTCCATTGATTTCATCGTTTATAACCCCTGAGGAATCAAGGTGGCTGCTTACCTTTTCACGACTATCCAGCGGGCTGGGTATATTGTTTATTTTTAGTAGAGAAGATAAACCAGTGACCGTTACCGAAAAAAGAAATGTATTCAGAATCGCCTTCATGTTGATCGTGCTCTTCATCGCATTATTTGTATTTATCCACTCAGCAGTGCCTGAGTTATTTACTAAGCCTTGGATGAGTACACTTAAACAATTCGTTGATCTGGCAGTACTTTTTGTTTATTTAGCAGGTGTTGCTGCCATCGTATTTCCTGGGAATAATGAAAAGTCAGCCTCGCTGCTTGTTATTATTCGGGCACTTATCTTTTTCTCGCTAGGCCAGGCTTTTTTTATGACTCCCATAAGTGGCGGAAATATTGATGATCTCTTTGGGATGTTATGTAGCGGAATTGCTTATTACCAGTTGCTTACCGGCGTGTATCGCCTGACAATTGAAGAGCCATTTTACGAGAAACAGCTGGCCGAAGAACGGATCAATTATTTGGCGTATCATGATGATTTAACAGGACTTCCTAATAGACGTCGGCTGACACAGCGTGTAGAAGAAATGATTGATGCTGGAGAGACGGACACAAATGATCAATTCTCAGCTTTGGCCATTATGAATATTAATCATTTTAAGAATATAAATGACTCTCTGGGTCATTATGCCGGAGACCTTTTATTGAAATTGGTATCTGAGCGTCTCAGTAATGAGGCTAGATCCAGTGAAGAGCTGTATAGTATGGGAGCGGATGAGTTTGCTTTTCTAATGACAGAAAGAGCAAGTCTTGGAGAATGCTTGGCACGAGCTACAGAGTTGCTCAGATTATTTGAAGCCCCCGTTAACATAGAATCTGGCGAGTACCATATCTCACTCAGCTTGGGGATGAGTATTTATCCCGGTGACGGGGAAACTGCTGAACATCTCATTCAAAATGCGGATACTGCTGTTCATAATGCGAAGGAACAGGGTGTGGAGATTCGTCGTTATATCCCAGCCATGCAGATGAAGGCAAAGGAACGCCTGAAGCTGGAAAATGACCTTCGAAGAGCGCTTGAGCGTGATGAATTCTATCTCTTATATCAGCCAAAGGTGCAGCTGGAGACAGAAGAGATTGTAGGTATGGAAGCTTTATTGCGCTGGAATCATCCTAAGCGTGGTATTGTCTCACCTAATGAGTTTATTCCATTAGCTGAGGATAGCGGGCTAATTGTTCCAATTGGGGAATGGGTACTGAAGACGGCGTGCCTGCAAAATAAACAGTGGCAGCAAGCAGGCTACCAGCCGATATGCGTCTCTATCAACTTATCTATGCGTCAATTCCTTCAGCCGAACCTGGCTGGTAAAATTCATTCCATTCTGACCGATATTGGTTTGGATCCATGTTATGTAGATCTTGAAATTACAGAGAGTATGACCTTGGATAAAGAAACGGCTTTTGATCAGCTGAAGCGCTTGAAAGAGCTAGGTGTGTTCATTAGCATCGATGATTTTGGTACAGGTTATAGCTCATTGCACTATTTGAAGGATATGCCGATCGACAGGCTAAAGATTGACAGATCGTTTGTCTCCGAGGTTATGGAGGACAGTAATAATGCAGCAATAGTCTCCACGATTACTTCTATGGCGCATCATTTGAAGCTCAAGGTTACCGCAGAAGGGGTGGAGAACAAGGAGCAGCTGCAGTTTTTGCGTGAGCAGCATTGCCATGAAGCTCAAGGGTTTTTGTTCAGTAAACCTATTCAAGCAGCTGAATTTGAGACCTCATTTTTGAAAAAGGCTCCCCTTGGCGCTTCCTTGTAAAATATAAGAAAGTATAAGTTTCACACCATACTCTATGTCTTATATCTCGCATAAAAAAATGTTGATTTTTATTTATGGGGGTGATACAATATCTCTTGTACTCACTTTCCAATGCGGGTGTAGTTCAATGGTAGAACTTCAGCCTTCCAAGCTGATAGCGTGGGTTCGATTCCCATCACCCGCTCCATAATTTAAACTTTCAAATCCTTGCGATGCAAGGATTTTTTTATGTTTTGGTTGATGGTTTTGTCATGAACTATTCTTAGATATCACAAAGCCAGGCTCCTCAATGAAGAGGAGTCTGGCTTTGTTATACTACCTGATTCTCTTAAACAGTCTTCAAGAACTCAACAATGGTGAGCAGTCCCTTATCAAAGTTCTCCAGGTTGAAATGCTCATCCGGTGCATGCAGGTTCTCATCATCAAGGCCAAAGCCCATCAGGACCACGGGTGCTTCAAGTACACGGGAGAAGCTTTCCATGATCGGAATGGAGCCACCGTCTTTGGTGAAGAGGGCACGGGTACCGTATACTTTGCCGTAAGCGTCTGCGGCAGTTTGCAGTATAGGGTTCGATGGATCGATGTTAAAGGCACGCGCCTTCTCCATTTGCGTCACATGCACTTTCGCTCCGGTTTGAATATTAGCCTTCAGATGCGCTTCAACGGCATCAAGAACATGCTGTGGATCCTGATCGCCAACGAGACGGCAAGTAATCTTGGCATGTGCTTCTTTTGGAATAACTGTCTTGCTTCCTTCGCCTTGGAAGCCGCCATACACACCGTTAAGTTCAAGTGTAGGGCGAGCACCAATACGTTCTACAAAAGAATAACCTTCTTCGCCGTATAACGCATCGAGTCCAAGTCCTTCGCGAATCTTATCTTCATTCACGCCTTGCTTCACGAATTCCTCACGTAGCATTGGAGAAAGTTCAGGTACACCATCATAGAAGCCTTCTACAGAAACACGACCTTTGTCGTCATGAAGGGAGCTGAGCAGGGACACGAGAGCGTGCAGTGCATTCGGAACACCACCACCGTAAGAGCCGGAGTGCAGGTCTGTAAGAGCTGTAGTTACGCTCACTTCAAGTGATCCTAGGCCACGTAGTCCTGTGCAAATTGCAGGGCGACCACGTTCCAGCAGGGAAGTATCGGAGACTAGCACCGCATCCGCAGCCAGCTTTTCTTTGTTAGCTTCCAGGAATGGAGGGAGATTTGCGCTGCCGATTTCTTCTTCGCCTTCGATACAGAGCTTGATGTTAACAGGAAGAGTACCTTCTTGTTTCAGGATTGCTTCAATCGCTTTGAGGTGAATGAATACTTGTCCTTTGTCATCCGTTGCTCCACGTGCATACAGCTTGCCGTCACGGATCTCTGGTTCAAACGGAGGTGTAGTCCACAGGTTTAGCGGATCTACTGGCTGCACATCGTAGTGGCCGTATACAAGAATGGTTGGTTTACCCGGAGCATGAAGATAGTCAGCATATATGACGGGATGTCCCGCTGTCGGATGAAGTTCAATGTTCTCAAGTCCGGCTTTCTTTAGTGTGTCTGTCAGCCAATGGGCTGCAGCTAGTACATCATCCTTATGCTCAGACAAGGCAGAAATACTTGGAATCTTGAGCCATTGTTTTAGTTCCTCGAGATGTTCATCCCGGTGTGTTGAAAAATACGTTTCATATGACATAGTGTGTATGTACCTCCTTAAGTTTTGCTGCGCAAAACCGGCTATGAGCTTAATCGCCATGCGTGACCGTCTTGTTTAGCATTCTATAGGAATTATTATACTGGAGAACTCACTATGGATCAAAAGCGATTAGAAAGACGTCTTATCTGATCCTCGTGACCGGAGCTTTTTTTCGCAATTAATAGTTCCTTTCCGGTTGTTGATTACTAACAGTAACCATGATAAGCTGATTAAACTTAAGGGACAAGAAAGCACTATTACATGCTTGAGTTCCTATGGAGGTAACCACTTTGGATCATTCAATGGACGAACCCATTCGGCTAATGCCGACGCTAGAGGATTGCTCCATCACCCGCCAGATTCTCGACAGGGTTGGGGACAAATGGAGTGTGCTCATCATTGTTAATTTGGGTGCAGAAGCATTGCGGTTTAAAGAACTTCAGCGGCGTTCTGGTGGTATATCACAACGGATGCTGACCCAAACCCTGCGTCATTTAGAACGAGATGGTATAGTTTGGCGTAAAGTTACGCCTACGGTACCTTTGACTGTTGAATATGGTCTGACAAGTTTAGGAGAGTCCTTGCTGGATCCTTTAACTTCCCTAGTGGAATGGGTCAATAGAAACAACGCTGAAATCGCCAAAGCGCGTATAGGGTATGATCGTCAGCACGAAATGTTGGAGTAGCAAGCTAGGTGTACAATTTACTGGGATAGAGGATGGATTATTTTGCAAAAGAAAAGTGAAAAAAACACATTTTTATATACTTACACCTGTTCAGAGGACGAGTTATCACTATGTCAGATGGAGCTTCGTTGTCTTTTTGGAGAGGAAGTACCTTCTTCAATCTTTAAGAGTGAGGTAGAGGTGGATGTCAGCCGCAGTCCCTTCATAAAAGAACGAATTGATGTTATGTACGAGGGAGACAGCTTGCCTGAGATTTATGATCAAACGGAGCAGGTGGAGCTTGGCGGTAAGACATTTAAGGTTATTTTTGTGAAGACCAATGATCTGCCCCCTGCGGACAAAATAGAATATGATGAGCGAAGAGTGATCGAGCGGGAAATTGGGCTGCGGATTGAAGGGGAAGCGGATGTAAACCATCCAGAGCTGGTATACGGCATTGTTACGCTGGGCGGTCGCTGGTACTTTGGAGCTTATCATAAGAACAAGGCCACCTGGTTCCGTCAAATGAAAAAGCCGCGTAGCTACTCTATCGCGCTTAGCACACGTGTAGCCCGAGCTGCGGTCAATATAGCCGTTCCGAATCCGGAAGGTGTACGAGCTATCGATCCTTGCTGCGGCATCGGAACAGTAATGGTAGAAGCCCTCTCGATGGGAATCAATATGGTTGGACGTGACATTAACCCTCAAATCGCGATCGGTGCCAGAACGAATATTGCTCATTTTGGATTCACAAGTGAGGTTACGCTTGGAGATATTGCTGACATCACAGAACATTACGATGTAGCTATTGTAGATATGCCTTATAATCTATATTCTAGTATTACACCTGAGGAACAGTTTGCGATTCTAGTGAATGCGCGCCGGATTGCAGATCGGGTAGTTATCGTTGCGATTGAACCGATGGATGAGATGATCACGGAGGCTGGATTTACGATTATAGACCGCTGTGAAGCTAAAAAAGGTTTGTTCTCCCGTCATTTAATGCTTTGCCAGTAATCCTAATCAAGTTATTTAAAGGGGTGCAACAATGGAGCAGAAATGGTTAACCTGGGCTAAAGAAATACAGGCCATCGCACAGACTGGACTAACTTACGCTAAAGATGTCTATGATATAGAACGGTATCAAGCTTTGCGGGAGCTAAGTGTAGATATCCTCGCTAATTATACGTTCGAAAGCAAGGAGAGAATAAGACTCTCCTTTGCTAGTGAGGGTGGCTATTCTACGCCGAAAGTGGATATCCGTGGTGTTGTTTTTCGGGATGACAGAATCCTGCTTGTCCGCGAGAAATTGGATGGAAAGTGGGCGCTTCCCGGGGGCTGGGGAGATATCGGTCTGTCACCGAGTGAAGTCGTTGTTAAGGAAATTCAAGAAGAATCAGGATTTGAGACAGAAGCAATTCGCTTGCTGGCTGTTTTAGATAAGAAATTTCATAACCATCCTCCGGAGCCGTATCACGTGTATAAGTTTTTTATTTTGTGCAGAATTGTAGGCGGCGAGGCGCTGCAAGGGGTGGAGACGAGTGAAGTATCCTTTTTTGCTGAAGATGAACTGCCTGAGCTCTCATTAGAGAGGAATACAAGTGAGCAGATTGAAACGATGTTTGAATATTTACGAAATCCAGAAAAAGTAGTAATATTGGACTAAGAATTTGCATATTATGTATGACTTCCGTAAAGTGATGTTTTTAATGATGTAAATGATGGGTAATAACTATTATGTAAGCACTTACAAAGTTGGTATTCTAAGCTTTTAGGTCGAGCGGTCTACATTTTTTCCTCTACTGTGACGATAAGAATTTTAGGAGGGGATCGCATGGAACAAGAAGAGTTGAGCATTCCATTGAAACAGGAAAATGTGGTGCGCCCTGCAGAGGGCAATATTGCCACTGGGCTGGTTTGGGGTATCTTAATCAGCATTCCGTTATGGATCTCTGTGATTGGCTGGATTCTGGGGTTTTGGCGCTGAGCCGTATTTTAATAATTATCTAACTCTATTAGTTGTATAGTATACATCAAAGGCGGTCTCTTCGTAACTGAAGAGGCCGCCTTTTTAGTTTCCTGTGTTTCTCAAGATTTCGAATATACCAGTCTAAAGTTCTCGCAAACTACCTTCATCTTTGGATCAAAAGGCTTCTTCAAGAACGCTAAGGACTCTCTGCTGAAGAACTTCTCATGCTCATGGCGCCACGACTCTAACGTTCTGTCATCCTCGCCTTCGCTATAGGCAAAGTCAGCGCCTACCTCATCAAAAGGTGTAATTTGCACATCTGTCGTAACGATCACTGCTTGTGGATTACCACGGCCGTCCAGCAGGATACTATGTCGCCCAATTTCTGGTAAGGTCTCGTCACATACTGCATAAATTTCATAGTTCGAAGCGGTTCCTGTCTTAATCCTGCGGATCACCAGATCTAGCAGTTCATCGGCCATTTGAGGACTGTCGCCAAAGGCCCAAGCCTCGTAGTTATCCGCTGCTTGTGGATGAAGCTGGGTGTATTCTTCCCAAAAAAGCTTAATCTTCGTTTCGTTGCTCATATCCGTATCTCCTCATGTAATAATCGTTAGTGTCCCGCAGTTTCCATCCAGCCCGCATAGAGCTCATCTAGTTGCTCTTGCACTGCATCGCGTTCTTTCTGTAGCTCGGCGAGCTCTGCCGCATTGCTACTGATCAGTGGATCTAGCATTTTGGCATCGATTTCCCCAAGCTGATCCTCAACTTCGGCAATAGCCTTTTCCCAATCAAAGTGGATACTCTTCTTGCGGGAACTGGACGAGTTAGCCGTGGTGACATTAACATTCACGGAACGGTTAGATTGAGGCTTACCGGAGCGTGCAGTGGTTCCATCTGAAGAGAAAGGTTTAGGCTGATCAGGAATAGAGACTGGTGCTGCTAACGCCTGTTCAGCTTGCTTCTCCTTGTAATACTCATAGTTGCCGTTGAAAACTCCAAATCGTCCACTTTCAATGGACCAGAGCTTATGGAACAGACGATTAATGAAATAGCGATCATGTGAAACGGCCAGCACTGTACCTGGGAATTCTTCTAATGCTTCCTCTAGCGCTTCCCGGGAGTCAATGTCTAGATGGTTCGTTGGTTCATCCAGAATTAACAGGTTTGGTTTACGATGCATCAACACAGCGAAACGCAGGCGGGTCCATTCCCCTCCGGATAGATTCGTGATGTCTTTGAATACATCGGCACCGTAGAATAGGAAACGTGCGAGCTGCCCGCGCGCTTCACCTTCTTCTAGTCCGGCCTCTTCACGGAAGTAGCGGATTACGGATTGTTTGTTATTGTCAGGGACAGCCTCTTGCGCGAGATAGCCAACAACGGTTCTTGAACCAAGCGTGCAGCTTCCGGTGTCTGGCGTCTCCTGACCTAATATAATTCTTAAAAGTGTACTTTTCCCTGCCCCGTTACCACCGATAAGTGCCGTAGTCTCTCCGTAGCGAAGAACTTCGTTTGCGTCTGTAAACAGGCTTCGCTCTCCATATGCCTTACCGATATCCTCCAGTATGACGACTTGATTCCCGGAGCGATCATTTTGTTGTAGCTGCAAATCCATCGATTTGCGCTCAAGAATAGGACGTTTAACCTTTACCATACGATCCAGTGCTTTTTGCATGGAAGCTGCTCGCCGGTAAAAGGCAGGGTTTGGGGGAGTTCCCCGATTCCCAAATTCGATGAGGCGTTTGATACTCTCCTGCATTTGCTTTATCTTTTTCTGTTGTTCTTGATAATCAGCAAATTGTTGAAGTAGACGTGTTTCCTTCTCTATTTGATAGCCGCTGTAGTTGGTATGGAAGGTAAAAGCCTCGCCATCCTCAATCTCGATCACTTTTTTGACTACAGCGTCGAGGAAGTAACGATCATGGGAAATGGCTAACACTGTACCGTCATAGCTCTGTAAGTACTGCTCTAACCACTCGATGGCGTTCATGTCTAGATGATTGGTTGGCTCATCGAGTAGAAGTACATCAGGTCTACGCAGTAGCAGCTCTGCGAGTCCGACTTTAGTTTTCTCGCCGCCAGAAAGAGAGGAGAAGAGTCGGTTATATTGCCCAGTTCCGATTCCTAGACCAATGGCAACTCGCTGAATGGTGGATTCAATTTCGTAGCCTCCTGCGGTCTCGAATTTATCCTGAAGGCTACCATATTCTTTCAGCAGCCGATTCCATAGCGTTTCATCCGTTCCGGTATTGAAGGCGGACATTTCAAGCTCCAGCTCTCGCAGGCGTTGTTGCCATTGCAAAGGTTCAGCAAAGCTACGCTGTAGAACTTCATATACAGTTTCTTTTTCGTTAACCTCTTGAATTTGAGCCAGCATTCCTACTACACTACCTTTGCGAATTGAGATTTGCCCTTGATCGGGGTGCTCTTCGCCATTCAGTAAGTGGAAAAGTGTAGTTTTACCGCAGCCATTGCGGCCGATTAGACCGATTTTTTCTCCTTGGCGGATATCGAAGGTGATGCTATTTAGTACGAGCTGTGCACCGTGGTATTTTTGAACATTTTGGCATTGAATAATCATATATATTCTCCTTTAAGAATGCCCTTTGCACCGCCAGAACCCTTAATCGAAACTGGAATTCTGTAAAAAACCATAAAAAAAGACCGTAGGGAAATTTCCCCACGGCCTTATCATTCTCCGGTTAACTGATCCGTCCGGGTGATGGCAGGAAAGGCATTTCACAATTGTGTAGTGTTATTAAATTCATGGAAATGGACAGACTTCTCCCGTTATCGCCATTTACATGAGCAATGCCAGCTATCGCTTTAGGTAGCCGACTCATAACACTGTTGGTCCAATTGTGATCCATTCCTTCCACACCCCTTTCTTAACAAATTTAATGACAGTGTAAACAATAATCGGAAATTTAGCAAGTAAAAAGATGGAAGAGCGAAGTTTTACACTGCATAGAATATGAAATGTGGAATAATATGGTTCTATGTGGGAGGAGACAAGCCACTAAAAATAACAGATGAAAAGGGGAAG
The DNA here is from genome assembly GCF_038000135.1 of Paenibacillus sp. FSL F4-0236. Taxonomy (NCBI): domain Bacteria; kingdom Bacillati; phylum Bacillota; class Bacilli; order Caryophanales; family Paenibacillaceae; genus Paenibacillus; species Paenibacillus sp. FSL F4-0236. The sequence continues at coordinate 4,620,482 of NZ_JBBOBK010000001.1, read as the reverse complement.
TTATATGGCGATTTTTGACGGATTGATGGGTAATGCATCACAAGTAAATCTAGCGGAGGTACAACGGGAATATGCACAAATCCTTGCCCCTCAAGAGAAAATTGAACGAGCCTACAAGCTGATTAGAGATATGTTTATTTTTACAGACAAACGATTGATTCTGGTGGATAAACAGGGACTGACGGGGAAAAAGACGGACTATCATTCCATCCCATACAAAAGCATCTCGCATTATTCCGTGGAGACGGCAGGGCACTTTGATCTGGATGCGGAGTTATGTATTTATATTTCTAGCAGCACTATGCCGCTCAAGAAGACCTTTAATAAATCCGTGAATATTTATGAGGTACAGGCGGTATTGTCACAATATATTTTAAAATAGTTTAGTTAGACCGTGTAGCGGAGTACCAGACCACCATAGGCAAAAGCGGCTATGATGACTAAGGCAGGATGCAGCTTAAGCCGCTTGATGGCCCAGAATGCGATTGCGGCAATGAACAGTGTTTGCCAGATTCCGATAGAGTTCGTAGGACCTTTGACCATTGTCCAAGTGAGCGCAGCCATCATAACTGCAATAACCGGTTGAACAAGCAATGTCATCCCTTTCACTACGGGGGATTGCTTGTATTTTTGCATGACCTCTAACAGGATAATAAGCGCTACTGCGGAGGGCAAGACGGTTGCTAACAAAGCTACGATGAGTCCTAACCAGCCGTAGACATCATAGCCGACGTAAGCTGCGACTTTGGTAGCAATCGGGCCAGGCAGTGCATTGCCAAGTGCAAGCATGTTAGAGAATTGTTCATCGGTCAGCCAGCCGTAATGGGGAACGATTTCTTGATACATCAATGGAATAGAGGAAGGACCACCGCCGTATCCAAGCAAATTCGCCATGAAAAATCCGTATATGAGCTCTAACCAGTCCATCAATTTGATCCTCCTTGTTGTTGCTTCGCGATGATCCGGTAATGAACGGCTCCGTAACCTAGAAAAAGTACGATTACGAGAGCTGGATGTATGTGAATTATTTGTAGCAGAAGTAAGGCGAGAAGGATGAAGACAGCGCTGAGATATTTTCCTAGCCCTTTATAGGTTTTTTGCGCAAACTCATATGCCATTATTCCTAACATGACAGCAATGACAGGAGATACCCCCGCGATCATTCCAGCTACTACTTTTGAGCTACTTAAATAATTTACAGCCGATAACAGTATGATCATAGCCAGGCAGCTAGGTAAAATATGTGCCAGAACTGACAGTATCGCCCCCCTAACTCCTCGAAGTTTATATCCAAGATAAGCCGCCATTTTGGTAGCAATAGGTCCCGGTAGCGCGTTGGCAATCGCCAATGTCTCCCCGAATTCATCATCGCTTAGCCAAGTGTAGCGAGTTACCGCATCATGCCGAATTAATGGAATCACGGAAGGCCCTCCGCCATAGCCGACAATCCCAGTTCTGAACATGGCGATAGCTAATTGTACATAGTCTTTATGGATGGATATCACGTGAGACCTCCCCTTGTTTTTAGAGCCCATTCTATACAAATCATATGTGTGAAGCTACGAGGTTGACTAGAAATTAGCTAATCTTTGTGCATGAATCACAAAAAGAGGATGGTTATTTTGAGGTTTGGCGTAACCGATTGACAAGGGATTTTTATGTAATGTTAAATGACATTAATTAAGTGAGAAGTTAATAGGGAGATGGGGAACATGGCGGAGAAACCTGTAATAGGCACAAAAACAATGGTCGTCAGCCCTCATTATTTAGCTTCGGCTGCGGGTGCGCGCATTTTGGGAAAAGGGGGTAATGCCTTTGATGCGGCGGTGGCGGTTAGTGCGACGCTCGCTGTAGTCTACCCGCATATGACGGGGCTTGGTGGGGACTCGTTCTGGTTGACTTATAGCACAGAAGAGGCGCGTGTCCGGGCGTATAACGGAAGTGGACGGTCGGGTTACGGAGTTCGCAGAAGTTGCTACGCCGGAGAGGGAGCTATTCCGAGGCGGGGGATCCGCAGTGCCATCACCGTGCCGGGGATGGTGGATAGCTGGGATGCCATGCTCAGCAAGTATGGCCGCTTAACGCTGGCAGAGGTGCTGGAGCCAGCCATCGGCTATGCTCAGAGTGGGTTTCCGCTGTCGCCAGACCAGCGGAATAATACGCTGTTTGCTGGAGCAACGTTGTCGGCGGAGGCATCCGCGATTTATATGCCGGGTGGAGTGGCTGTGTCTGCTGGATCGAGATTTCAGCAGACACAGCTGGCGGCAACCCTGAGGACGTTGGCTGCGGGTGGACGGGACGCTTTTTATAAGGGGAATATTGCTGAAGATATTTGTGATTATATGCTGGCAGCTGGGGGCTATCTCACACGGGATGATTTTGCGGATCATCAGGGGGATTGGGTCGAGCCGATTCATGCGGAATATCATGGGCATACGGTGTATCAAGTGCCGCCAAATTCTCAAGGGTTTACGGGGCTGATGAGTCTTAATATATTGGAGCATTTTAATTTCGGAGAAATCGAGCATGGCTCTTATGATTATTACCACCTGCTTGTTGAAGCGCTGAAGCTGAGTTTTCGTGATCGGGATAGAGTGCTTACAGATCCGGATTTTAGTGCTATTCCTTTGGTGCAGTTGCTGGATAAGAACTATGCAGGGCAACTAGCCTCTACGATCTCGATGCAAAAAGCGGCACAGCTGACAAGTCAGCCTATTGGTAGTGATACTGCATATGCTGCGGTGGTGGATAAGGAGGGAAATGCGGTTTCCTTTATTCAGAGTCTGTATTTTGAGTTTGGCTCAGGTGTGGTTGCTGGGAATACAGGAATTCTGCTTCAGAATCGGGGTTCGTTTTTCTCGCTTGATCCGAGCCATATCAATACGCTTGAACCGCATAAGCGCAGCTTCCACACACTGATGCCAGCCATGGCCTGCCGCGAGGGCAAACCTGTGATTCTATATGGTACGCAAGGTGGTGAAGGTCAGCCGCAAACTCAAACGTTGCTACTTACAAGGATGCTGCATTATGGGATGAATCCGCAAACTGCTGTAAGTGAACCACGTTTTGTATGGGGGAGAACGTGGGGGGAACCTACGCAGGAGCTGAAGGTAGAGGGACGGGTAGCGGATGAGGTGCTGGCAGATCTGGCGGGAGCTGGTCATATTGTCCGGAAAGTGGAACCATATGACGGGAGCGTGGGTCATGCTCACGCGATATCCATAGATGACAATGGATATCGTAGTGGGGGGACAGACCCGCGCTGCGATGGCGCTGCGATAGGTTGGTAGGGTGAGATGCTCTCTCCAAATCCCCCAATTTGCTCCTTCCGTTATTTGGTAGGAAGGATATCGTGAGAGGATTCTCGGAAAGGCAAATGGGAAAATCCTAGTTTAACGGAGCGATAGGTTCTTAATAGAAATGACGGATGACGGGTTGATTATGATCAGAGAAGGAATGGTGAGGGGAGGAGGAAGGAGAAATGATTCTGGATAATCGGTATGGCGCGTTCATAGATTCTGAGCTAACAGTCGGACGTTTAGGGAATGGGATATTGGACGGAATGACCTTTGCTGTAAAAGATGTGTATGCGATCGCAGGGCACAGCTCTTCTGCAGGTAATCCAGATTGGCTGCGGAGCCACAATCCCTCTACAGAACATGCAGCAGTAGTACGCCAGCTGCTCCAGTCGGGAGCGACGCTTCGAGGAGCGACTCATACGGATGAGTTAATGTACAGTCTGGGCGGTGAGAACCATCATTATGGAACGCCCATAAATCCACGTGCTGCAGGCTGTATCCCAGGTGGTTCTTCTAGTGGATCGGCAGTAGCGGTAGCTTCAGGTAGTGTTGATTTTGCGCTCGGAACAGATACAGGTGGTTCTATTCGAGTCCCTTCCGCCTATTGCGGAGTATATGGCTTTCGCCCGACGCATGGTGCTGTGAATATGGAAGGTGTGATCCCGTTATCACCGCAATTTGATACAGTAGGCTGGATGGCTGATCGTATGGATGTGCTCCAGAAAGTGGGGGAGGTTTTACTTGGAAATGGGCGCATGGATGAAAAAGTAACGATGAGCATAGATGGAAATTTAGAATTGAATATAGAGAACGGTGGGGGAAAAAATGAAGAGGAAGAATTGGAGAATAATATACAAAAAAACATAGAGGATCAGATACCGAAGAGCAAAGAAAATCATGTGGAATATAATTCTAGAAAGGATAAAGAGGATGATTCACAAAAGAAAATGGGGACTTTATTTGTCGCTACGGACTGTTGGGATTTGGTTGCCCAAAAGGATGTAAGTATTCTAGTGGACGGATTGAATCGTTTGCGGACTGGTGCTGATCATTTCCTCAAAACTGAAATAGCTCGAGAAGGTTTAAAAGTCTGGATGGATGTCTTTCGAGAGCTACAAGGCAATGAGATCTGGACAACCCATAGCGCCTGGATTGAGAAGGTGAAACCAGTTTTTGGGCCTGATATTGCGGCCCGGTTCTCTTGGGCTGCCAGCTTAGCGGGCAAGGACCACAGTATCGCTCAGAATAAGCGAAAGGAGATTTCTACCCAGTTGCGCAAGCTGCTGGGAGAAGATAATTGTCTTGTGATTCCGACAGTACCTGGTCCTGCACCGCTGCGTGGTGGGGATTTACGTCAATTGGAGGAGAATCGTAGTGGGGCGATGATGTTGAGCTGTATAGCTGGACTGGCAGGCCTGCCTCAAGTAACGTTACCTATGCTCTCTACAAATGGACTGCCGCTGGGATTGTCGGTTATCGCCGGACATGGTCAGGATCTTCGGTTACTCTCATGGGTGAAGGAGGTTTGGCGGAGGTCTTGAGATGACGGGACTTGATGGGTTTTGAGATGATAGGTGAAATTGGTTTTAAAAAAATGATCTCAATGTGATGAAGTAGGTTCAATAATGGTGTGTTAGAGTAAAAGATAAATTCAGCGCTCAAAAGTTGGCTTAAGACCAGTGTTTCAGTAAACACCTCCACGTGAAGAAGAAGAGCGGTATAAATCCCGTAGAATTCGAGAAATTGGCCCGTATAGCTGAAAATAACGGTATAAATCCCGTAGAATGTGCGAAATTGGCTCATATAGCTGAAAATAACGGTATAAATCCCGTAGAATGCGCGAAATTGGCTCATATAGCTGAAAATAACGGTATAAATCCCGTAGAATTCGCGAAATTAGCCCGTATAGCTGAAAATAACGGTATAAATCCCGTAGAATGCGTGAAATTGGCTCATATTGCGGGGAAGAAGGGCGAAAATGCCCCGGAATCCAGTAATTCCGGCGATATAGCCGGAAAGAGGGGTATAAATACCCTAGAATCCAGTAATTCCGGCCATATTTTAGGGAAGAGGGGTATAAATCCCCCAGAATCCAAGAATTCTGGCGATATTACCGGAAGAAGGGGGATAAATGCCCCACACCACAAAGGTCAGCCACGACACGCTCGCGTTTCATCTGAACACGCAAACAAAGCACCTTCCGTGAAGAAGGTGCCATGCCCCGTCCGAGCTCTATTCTACGAATGCTTCGACTTCTATTTCTACTAACAATAGTGGATCAATAAGTGCTTTTACCTCTACCATGGTTGCTACAGGCTGAATATCTTTGAAAAATTCGCCGTGTGCTTTGCCGACTTCTTCCCAGCGTGAGATGTCTGTCACGAACATTCTTGTTCTAATTACATGCGACAAATCAGCATCTAGCTGGTTTAGCGCTTTTTCGATGGTATGTAGAATGAATTTCGTCTGCGCGTATGGATCTCCTATACCGACTATTTCCCCGTCTTGCATGGCTGTTGTTCCTGCGACTTCGATACGGTTGCCGATTCGAATGGCACGAGAATATCCAACCACCGACTCCCAGGGTGAACCCGTAAACACTTGCTTTTTACTCAAAAGATCCCCTCCAAATCCATCCTAATATTGTCCGATCTAATTATACTACTCACACAAGTGATGTGAACTAAAGATTAATGGTTCATCAGTTATGTTCATTTAGTGTTATATTAACTAACATAATAATCGTTAAATTTTATTTTGGCTCTATCCAAAGAGGTTCATTTTAATTATAATGTTACATAAAATAACATTATGAATCAAAAATGGTTCAATTGATCCTAAAAAGGAGGGATGGCATGCATCTTACGGTTGAAGAAGCGTTGTCCATTTATCCTTTGTCCGAGGCGAAGCTTATCGCGGGGTCCAAGGGGAAACATCGAATTGTGAAATCGATCAATGTGATGGACGCACCTGATATTTCGGATTGGATCAAAGAAGGCGAGATGCTGCTAACGACAGCCTATTTAATCAAGGACAATCTGGAGGATGCCTCTGCTTTGCTGCAGACGCTGAATCGAAGGGGCTCATCGGCCTTGGGTGTTAAGCTGGGACGATTTTGGGATGAAGTACCGGAGCAGCTGATCGCAGAAGCTGAGAGCCTTAACTTCCCCTTAATCCAGTTGCCGTTCCAGTTCACTTTTTCGGATCAGATGAATGGCCTGTTTCGCGCTGAGCTTAGCCGGAGCACTCACGTTCTGCAGAGTATAATGGAGAAGCAGAAAAAGCTGATGCAATTTGCCCTGCGATCTGTCCGCAGCCGTCCATTGTTTGACTCGGTGTCTGATGTGATTGGCCATTCACTTGTAGTGGTTAGCGCACGCGGGGATGTAATCTATAACAATTCTGAATACCAGACCTCACAGTTGCTGGAGGGATGGCCCTGGCAGAAACGGAATCAACGTTTTCGTGTAGAGGATCGTGCAGGTTATCGCACACCACTAATACAAGGAGAAAAGTGCTCGGGATATTTATTGTATTGTTCCATCGACCCTTTATTGCTCCCGGTGGAAGAGAGCTTGTTCGTTCAGGGTGCTGAACTTATTTCATATCATATTCACTCAGGATACGAGGATTATTTTGAACAGGCAGAACATAGGGAGTTCAGTGGATTGTTGAGACGTTGTCTAAATGGTAACTTATCTTACGCCGATTTAGCACAGGCTACGCTCGAATTGGAAATTGAACTGTTTCAGTTGCCATTTCAACTAGTATTAACTGATATTGTTGCGACTGTTGAAGAACGCCAAAGTGAGCTGCTTAGATTAAAAGAAGAATACACTGAACACCCCGTACTGCGGGATTTAAAGGCCATTCATGTGATTGTAGACCAAGGATTATTGTCCATCTATCCGGCAGCTCTTCAGAGTCCTGAGCAATTTCGGGATGTAATCCAGGCTTGTTTTGACAACCTGAAGTTTGACAAGGGGTATTATCCACGAGCTGCGATAAGTAGTTGTAAATTGAAGCCGGATGGGCTGAAGGAGGCTTTTGCGGAGGTGAAGGAATGTATGGGGATGCTTCAGTTTGAGGGAGTGCATGGGAATGTTGTGCATTATCGGCAGCTTGAGCTTTCCTTGCTTCTTGGGCAAATCCCGACAGAGGTCATGGAGAAATATTGCAACGGAACGCTTAGAGGACTGCTTAGTCGTGAGCCGGAGTATGTACGAGAAATGCTGCGGACGCTGGAGGTTTATCTAGAGAACGATGGGCATGTCAATGAGACAGCCAAAAAGTTGTTTATTCATCGGAACACGGCTACCTACCGGATCGAGAAGCTTAGTGAGCTCTTGGATGTCGATTTTAAAAAAATAAATGATCTAATGAGGCTGAAGTTAGTGTTCATGTTTCGGAGAATGCTTGGGCGGGACTAAGGTCTGGATTGAAATGCAAACACGGAGGAGGGGAACCTCGTGAATACACATGAGATCGCAATGCATATTCAAACCCATCAGGCGCCTGCGGTGCTGGCAACGCTAATAGAGGTGGAGGGACACTCGTATCGTAAAGCCGGAGCGGTGATGTTGTTTTTTGAAGGAGGTACGATTGGGAGCCTGAGTCCAGGTTGTCTGGAAAACGATCTGCAGCTGCGAACTTCTGAGATCTGGGAACGAGGGCTGCCCGAAATTGTGGAATACAACATGCTGTCTCCGGATGATCTGTCCTGGGGTGAGGTTGTCGGCTGTGGAGGCAAAATCAAAGTAGTGCTTGAACCCGTGCAGGGTCAGCTCTACAAGCTTTTAGTGCAGGCGAGTGACAGATTGGCTAGGGGAGAGAAGCTAATTCTGTTCCGCGAAGCAGTGGAGAACGATTTTGCCTATAAGCTGGAGCTGGATCCAGACAATGAACTGCCGCAGAGCAAGAAACATCCGAAATTATCCCACTCGGCAAAAGAAAACCTAGCGGCAGGTCGCTTTATGGCCGCTCCAGCAGAATTGACAGCATTCCATACGTCTTTCGTGCCAAGACCGCGGCTTGTGATTTTTGGCGGGGGACGTGATGTGGTTCCAATTGCGGAACTTGCTGACAGAGTTGGCTTTCGGGTTGCGGTTGCGGATTGGCGCGAAGGAAGCTTGCACAATAAGTTTCCTCGAGCTGAACAAGTAATTTGTTCCCCCATGGAGGTTGTTCAGCGATTGGGCGTAGCTCGAGAGGATTATGTATTGATTTGCAGTCATCAACTTGGGCGGGATAGACAGTTCCTGGAGAGTGTGATTCCGCTTGCTCCTCTATATATAGGGATTATTGGTTCGAAGGCGCGGATAGCTCTTTTACTGGAAGGGCTTGAGGCCCCTGCATCTTTGCATGCGCCTGTTGGGTTGCCCATTGGTGGAGAAGGTCCGGAGGAGATTGCGGTCAGTATTATAGCGGAAATTATTCAAATTAGAAGGGTAGGCTCACGAGAACTGCCCAAAGGAGTGGATAGTATTGAAGGTAGCAGGAATATATTTGGCAGCGGGGCAGAGCAGGCGGATGGGCGTGTCCAAGGTTTCACTGAAATTATCGCAGGAGGTCTCGCTCGGGAGCGTCGCGCTTAGCGAATTGGATCGCTGCAATCTTGAACCGCTTATCGTAGTGGTGCGTGCGGATGACAACTTGGAATGGCTGCCACCCGCGATTGAACCGCAAGGATCTAGACGTACCGAAACTTGCTTAACCGCACATCTAGGATTGTCTTTTTCCCTGCGCTGCGGCCTTAATGCGGTATTACCTTTACAGCCCGATGCAGTAGTTGTGGCGCTTGCGGATCAGCCATTTATTACTACAGCATTAGTGAACCGTCTAATACAAACGTTTGAACAATCTCCGGAGATGGATTATGTCGCTAGCGTCAGCAATGGGTCGGCTATGCCCCCGGCTTTGTTCTCGAAGACGTTGTTTCCAGCACTACAGGGATTAGATGGAGATCGAGGAGCGGCGGGGATATTGCGTTCACCTGATTATAAGGGGATTGTTCTGGAATCTGAGTCTGCCCATTATTTCATGGACGCAGATACAAAAGAAGATTTTGGTGAGATTCAGGAGCAATGGATTCTGAGAAATGGAAAGTGAAGTAAAAAGTAGTCTAAAAAGTAATCTGAAATAGTGTTCCTTTTCCACTTCTGGTCATATAATATGACACGAAACTCACCTTTCAAAAACCAATTAGTGCATTACACACAAAAAAAGTTCTGATTCTTATATTCATATACAAACGTATGTTATATAAATTTACGCCAAGGCCACCTCTAAGTATAGTAGAAGTACATTAATGGTTGCAGCCATGATGAGAGATGATTTGGAGGAGGAGAATTATGAAAAAAAGGGGTCAGTTCATAACATCTTGTCTTGCATTAATGGTTCTAATGACGGTGGCTTTGGTGGGGTGTGGCAGCAATAATAATACTTCTACAAATGCAACGGAGGCACCAGTGACAACTACAGCGGCAACAGAGGCAACTGCAACAACAGAACCGGCTGCAAAGAAACCGACGGTTGCTTTTGTTTATATCGGACCTCCAGGAGATGGCGGCTACACGTACCAACATGACCAAGGACGGCTGTATATGGAGAAGGAGCTGGGGATTAAAGCTGACTTTGTAGAAAATGTCCCTGAAAGTGCTGACGCCGAAAGAATCATCACAGAGCTTGCGCAATCACACGACATCGTGTTTACAACGAGCTTCGGATATATGGATTTTACATTAAATGTAGCGGGCAAATTTCCCAACGTGAAGTTCCTGCATGCTTCGGGTTACAAAACCGCAGAGAACATGGGGACCTACTTCGGGAAGAATTATCAAGCCAGCTATTTGAGCGGGATTGCAGCAGGGAAAATGACCAAAAACAATCAGCTGGGTTATGTCGGCGCTTTTCCGATCAGTGAAGTGATTTATAACTTGAATGCTTATACCCTTGGAGCACAAAGTGTCAATCCTGATGTAAAGGTGAACGTCGTATGGACGAATACATGGTATGACCCGACGACCGAACGTCAAGCGGCAATCAGCTTGCTGGATAAGGGTGCAGATGTGCTTTTGGCCTATCAGGATTCACCTGCAACACTGCAGGCTGCTGCTGAACGAGGGGCTTTTGCCGGGGGAAATGACTCGGATATGAGCAAATACGCTCCGGACAATTATTTGACGAACCCGGTATGGAATTGGGGGCCGTATTACGTAAAAGCTGTGCAGGCAGTTAAAGATGGAACCTGGAAGAGCGAGCAATATTCTGGTGATATGGCTGACGGTATGGTGGAGCTGGCTCCTTTCGGGAACAAGATCCCAGATGATGTGAAAAAGCTTGTCGAAGACGCCAAAGCCAAAATTATCAGTGGTGAGCTTGAGGTTTTCACAGGTCCGATCTCAGATAATCAAGGGAATGTAAAGGTTCAGGAGGGTCAGAAGCTGACCTTGGAGGAAGTGTTGGGCATGAACTGGCTCGTAAAAGGTGTGGAAGGAACTATCCCGCAATAATGTTTAAAAATAGGGAATAAGATGTGCACAATCTATGGGTGGGGCGGGTTCCGTTAAGCGGAAACTTCCCCACCCGTACTACAACTTGAAGGAAGGAGGGGTTCAGGCCATGCGGGGAACTTCAGTTGAAATGCGGGGGATTGTGAAGAAATTCGGCTCGGTAACCGCCAGTGATCAAGTCGACTTTTCGGCAAATGCGGGTGAGATTCATGCGTTGCTTGGGGAGAATGGGGCCGGGAAGAGCACGGTGATGAGCATGCTGTCAGGGGTGTACAGAGCAGATGAAGGAGAAATCTTCATTCATGGGAAAGGTGCTCAGATCCGTTCTCCTAAAGATGCTGCGCAGCTGGGTGTAGGTATGGTGTTTCAGAACTTTAGGCTGGTGCAAAGCCTCACAGCAGCAGAAAATATCGTGCTTGGCGAAAAGTCGTCTTTCTGGCGCGGCCGTAAGTGGATGAAGAACAAACGCGAGGAGATAGAGGCATTAGCGGAACGGTTTGGACTGAATTTCCCGGTGGATCGCCCGATCTGGCAGTTGTCCGTGGGTGAGCAGCAGCGTGTTGAAATCGTTAAGACGCTGTATCGCGGGGCTGACATTATTATTCTGGATGAACCAACCTCTGTATTGACCCCGGGAGAGGTGGAACAGCTATTTGAAACGCTGCGGGTCATGAAGCAGGCAGGAAAAACGGTCATTATGACTACTCATAAAATGAAAGAGGTTATGGCGTCCTCCGATCGGATTTCCGTCATGCGCAAAGGGAAAATGATCGCCACACTGACCACGGCAGATACAGATGAACTGGAGCTGGCTCGTCTGATGGTGGGCAAGGAAGTAACCATCACCCGTCAAGAACGGGAAGCCACTGAAGGGGATTCTTTATTAGAAGTGAAAGATGTGGACGTATATGCCGATCACGGGCGAAAAGCACTGGATCACTTCTCTCTGAACGTATGTAAAGGGGAGATTGTAGGCGTAGCTGGGGTAGCTGGCAACGGGCAAAAGGAACTGGCTGAAGTGTTAACAGGTCTTAGAGGCTGGAAAAGTGGTGAAATCACGTTTGATGGAAAGACGGTGAAATCGGCTTCGGTTAGAGAGGCAATTGATTCAGGAATCTCCCACGTGCCGGAGAACCGGATGAAGAGCGGTTTAGCTGGACGCCTCGGATCGGTGGATAATCTGTTGTTTAAGTCTTACCGCTCAGAGGAGCACTCCAAATTTGGTTTCTTGAAGTCCGCGAAGAACCGTTTGTGGTCACAGGAGCTGGTCCAGCGCTTTAACGTCAAAACACCTGAGCTGGAGACGCCAGTACAACAGTTGTCAGGTGGTAATCAGCAGAAGCTGCTCTTTGCACGTGAAATCAGTCATCGGCCTAAGCTGATGGTAGCCGTTCATCCGACACAAGGGCTGGATGTAGGTGCCACGGCTGGTGTTCACGACCTTCTTATGGAGCTGCGTGGTTCAGGTAGTGGCGTGTTGTTAATTTCGGAGGATTTAGATGAATTGCTTCAGTTGTCCGACCGGATTCTAGTGATCTATAACGGCTCAATTATTGGTGAGAGTACACATGAGGAAGCGAATCGAGAGAGCATCGGACTACTAATGGCTGGTATTCATAATAGAGAGGAGAGCGCCGTATGAGCCTGGAGAATGGAAGAAATACCGCAGCAGCTTTCCTGGAACCCCTCCCCTCTCACTCCGGAAAACGATTCTCTCTACGTTTCGAATACGATGCCAGCCGCATCCGTTCTCCTTGGTGGACACCTATTGTATCTATAATTTTAGCGTTATTGTTGTGTGCCCTATTTATTGCGGCGAATGGCATGAATCCGGTGCTGGTCTATGAAAAAATGTTTCGTGGCGCATTTGGCACTGCGTATGGGCTCACGGAAACGATGGTTAAAGCGATCCCGCTACTCCTATGTGGGCTTGGGATTGCTGTGGCTTACCGCATTTCGGTATGGAATATTGGAGCAGAAGGCCAGTTAACCGTTGGGGCTATGGCGGCCACAGCGGTCACGATTTATTTTCCTGACTTACCTTCATTCTGGTCCCTGAGCTTAATGCTGCTGTTCGGGATTGCCGCGGGTGCGCTTTGGGGACTATTGACTGCTATTCCGCGGACGCATTTTGGAGTGAATGAGCTAATCACTTCATTAATGCTGAATTATGTTGCCCTATTGGCGCTCGATTACGTGGTATTCGGACCTTGGAAAGATCCTAAAGGTTTTAATTTCCCGGGATCACATATGTTTACTGCGGCTCAGTCGCTGCCTGTTCTCGGAAGTACAAGATTGCATATTGGATTGTTATTTGGACTTATCGCCGTTGTGATTTATTACTTAATGATTCGTTTTACCAAGTGGGGTTACGAGCTCCGTCTGATTGGGGCCAATCCTGTTGCAGCCAGATACGCGGGGATTCCTATCAAGCGCCATATTATTATCGTCATGCTGATCAGTGGGGGGCTCGCCGGGATCGCTGGCATGGCGGAGGTCTCCGGTGTTACACACAAGCTGATGCAGGGCATTTCACCGGGTTATGGATACACCGCCATTATTGTGGCTTGGTTGGCCAAATTGAATCCACTCGGTCTAATCGTTACTTCTATTTTATTCGGTGGCTTAATTGTTGGCGGATATAGTGTTCAAACCATCGGGCTGCCCTCATCGATATCAGAAATGCTGCAGGGTTCCATCCTGTTTTTCTTGATTGCTGGCGATATGATCTATCGTTTCCGCATTCGTCGTAGCCGGGTTCAGCTGAAAGGGGGGAGATAGGCGATGGATTTTACAACACAGCTACTTATTGCCGCTATTTCCGCAGGGACCCCGCTGCTGCTGGCTACGCTGGGAGGCATTCTAAATGAACGAGCCGGCATTATACAGCTTGGGGCTGAAGGTCTGATGCTGATGGGAGCGGTCACCACTTGTATCGTGTATATTCGCTCCGGAAACCTGTTGCTGGCTCTGCTGGCTACCGTAGCTGTAACGGCTGTGCTTGGTTTGCTGCATTCTTTTCTCTGTGTGACCTTACGGGCGAATCAAACGATGTCCGGTCTTGCGATGACCTTGTTCGGCAGTGGGTTGAGCGCTTATCTTGGTAAACCGATCAGCGGCATTCCTTTGCCGGGAACCTCCCCTAAGCTGCATCTGGCTTGGCTGGAAAATGTACCGTTCATCGGAAAAATATTCGGCAACATGGATTACCTAACCTGGTTCAGCCTGCTGCTAGTGCTTGCTTTGCATCTGCTAATTCACCGCACTTCATGGGGCCTGCATTTGCGGGCAGTCGGAGACAGTCCGGCTACCGCAGATGTGATGGGGATCCGTGTGCAGCTTATCCGCTACAGCTATGTGATCACCGGTGCTGCTCTCATCGGCCTGGCCGGAGCGGATATGGTATTGGCCTATGCGCCAACCTGGAATGAAGGGCTGACAGCCGGTCGAGGCTGGATTGCGGTAGGGCTAGTGATTTTTGCCAGATGGAATCCGCTGCGCGCCTTGTTCTGCGCTTACTTTTTTGGGGCATTGGATTCACTTGGCTTCCGCATTCAATTGCTGGGCAGTGCAGTTCCGCCCTATTTTCTCAAAATGATTCCGTACCTTGTGACCATTCTGGTCCTGATGTACCTGGGGTACCGCAATCGCAACAAACCATCCGGTACACCGGAGGCGCTCGGAGTTCCTTATATTCGGGAACAAAGGTTTTAAGGCAGGCTATACGAGAAGGGAAGCGGCAATCTGGTACTCAAAAAGGGAGGCGGAGTGTATGGGAGTTATACGGGAAGAGGATGGAAGGCTACCTGAAGTAATTCAACCCCACAGCCTGCACGAAGCTTGGGAGAGAAAAACGGCGTTTGGAGACAGTTCCCGATATGTCGCAGGAGGAACATTGCTGAGAACAGGGTGGGAAAATGGAACGGATCATATGCCCAAACAGCTGATTGATCTTCGGCAAATCACAAATCTCGGCGACATTACCTTAACGGAATTTCACTTATCTCTGGGCGCTCTTGTTCCACTCTCCCAGTGCCGCAGTAATGAGCATTTGCAGGCCGTGGCTCCTGCGCTGCAAGAGGCTGCACGTTGCATAGCGGCTCCGTCGGTGCGTAATCTTGCCACGCTCGGGGGCAATATCGCTTCTGGCTTCGGAGATATTCTACCTGCGTTACTGGTCTATGACGCGGAGTTAATCTCCTTTGACGGCAAATTTATGACGGCACTACCTTTGATAGAGTGGCTAAACAATCACTGGAGCGGGATAAAACCTGCGGCAGATCTTGTGGCTGAGATTCGCATCTCACCTACTTGCTTAGAGAGTCCGTTAACGGATAGGCTAGAAATTTTTCGTAAGGTTGGCCGCCGGGAAGCGTTCACCCCTTCACTTGTAACGGTAGCAATCTCAGCATCAATCGATGAGGAACACCGTTTCCGTGAGGTGCGTATCGCCGCAGGTGGGGGCTCTGGGCGGCCGCAGCGACTAAGTAGAGCTGAAGTTATGCTTGAAGGTGTGAGGTATACAGAGGAGCTGTTGGCTTCTTTATATGAAGGGGTTGAGAACAGCTTTGAGACGTATAGTGATCCCTTTGCAACAGAACTTTACAAGAAAAAGACTGCTGGGAATTTGGTTGTATCTGAGCTGTGGAAGGCTATGAATATACGGAGTTAAGAGGTGAATAACCCGACGAAAGGAGAGAGGGAAAATGCTGCTGAATAAGGAATCCAGCGGTAGCCGCTGGCGTACACGACCCGATGGAGAGGGCAAGGTATCCGGTAAGCTGCAGTATTTGACCGACATGAGGGCAGAAGGAATGTTGATCGGCCGTGTGCTCCGCAGTGAGCAGGCACATGCTCGTATTTTGTCCATACGTATTGAGAAGGCCATTGAAGTCCCTGGTGTACACGCTGTTATTACTCATGAGGATGTGCCCGGACTTAACGGCTTTGGCATAGCTTTGCCGCATCAACCGGTATTTTGCAGTGATCGTGTGCGTTACACTGGCGATGCGATTGCGGCAGTTGCGGCTGAGACGGACGAAGTTGCGGAATACGCCTTATCTCTTATCGAAGTGGATTATGAGCTTCTACCCGTGCTGGAGAATCCGGAAGAGGCGATGAAAAAGAACGCAATTTTGCTGCATGCCGAGGGAAACGTACTTCATCATACGGAATATCGGAAAGGGGAGCCGGAAGCGGTATTTACGGATTGCTGCCATGTGGTAGAGGAGTCTTACTATACACCACGCCAAATGCACACCTATATGGAGACTGAAGGTGGACTGTTTATCCCAGAGGATAACGGACGGCTTACCGTATATTCAGCTACACAACATGGGTTGATGGATCGCCTGCAGCTATCCAGAATCCTGGCTATTCCTCAAGAAGATATTCGCGTCATCTCGAGTCCTATCGGCGGGTCCTTTGGAGGAAAAGACGAGCTGAATGTACAGCCGTATGGAGCGCTGCTGGCCTTGCGGACACACCGTCCGGTAAGACTGCATAATTCGAGAGCTGAATCGGTACGTGCAGGACTAAAACGCCATCCCATGAAAATCACCATGAAGACTGGCTGCGACCCCGAAGGAATCATCAGGGCACATCAGGTCAGAATTATTTCGGATACGGGAGCTTATGCAACACTGGGGGCGGAGGTGCTCAACTTTGCGACAGAACATGTGATGGGCCCCTATATCATCGATCATGTGGATGTGAAGGGTTTTGCTGTATATACCAATAACGGTGTATCTGGTGAATTTCGCGGTTTTGGCGGCAATCAGGCGATTTTCGCTTTGGAGGGACAAATCGATCGATTGGCTGAGCGATTGCAGATCGATCCGTGGGAAATGCGCCGCCGCAATTTGCGTAAATATGGAGATCTGGGGCCACTGGGTCAGGAAATTGCTCAGACCGATGGTGCCTTTCAGGTGTGGGAAGCGCTGGCGGGTTCGCCTCTTATGACTGAGGCTGCATCTACAGACAGTGATTCAGGTGTTGTGGAACCTTGGATCTTAACTGGAACGGGTGCTGCTATAGCTATGCATGGTGCAGGACTTGGCTATGGTATTCCCGATCCGGCGGGTGGTAGGCTCTCTTTGACGCTAGAGGGCAAGATTGAGGCGGTGTTTGGTTACGAGGAGTTTGGTCAGGGCTTAATCGCAACAATGGAACAAATGCTGATTGAACAGTTTGGCTTGGCGGCAGAGGATCTAAGCATCGTCATTGGCGATACGGATGTTGTGCCCGATAGCGGATCTAGTACGGCTTCCCGATCAACTAGCATGATGTGGATGGCCTTGAAACGGCTGCGTCCAGACTTCACCGCTCGAGTGCTGCAGGCAGCTGCGATGATAAAGCCGGAGCTGGATAACTATGAAATGAAGCTCGGCCCTGGCGGCATTTGGCTAAAAGACGGCGGTCTGCTTCTGACTTACAAGGACTTGGCACAGCGTATTTCTGAACCCATTGTCTGTAATACAAAGTTTACTTATCCAACCACACCCTTTAAAAGAGTGGGGGCACATTTCCTATACACCTATTCTGCAATCGCAGTCCGCGTGGAAGTTAATTTGCTTACAGGACGTGTTCGTGTACTGGACCAATATCATGCGGTAGCGGCGGGACCGGTGGCTAATCCGCAAGGTTATCTTGGACAGATCGAAGGTGGCAGCAGTATGGCGGTCGGTTTCACCTTGTCAGAGGATGCTGTGATGTCTGGCGGCAGCTATGTCACCAAAAATTTAGACACCTATTTGGTGCCGACCATTGCCGATATGAATGGCAGCATTCAGGTGCAGCCGATAGAGGAGTTGCCGGATCATGACACGTACGGTCCTCGCGGCATTGGAGAGGTGGGTTCCGTCAATTTAGCTCCGGCAGTCGCGTCAGCCATATTTCAGGCTGTAGGGAAGCGGGTAACCAAGCTGCCCATTGATCCCGAATGGCTGCAGTCTACACCGTTTATTCCACAAAAGGTGGTGAACATCCATGCCGAGCCATAATTCAGATCCGAATCTAGATGGAGATAACCTTGCCCCCTTATCGTCTGAGGAAGTTTTTGCAGAAGAGAGGTTCACCTTTAATTGCAATCTTAATGGGAAAGCGATATCCACGGAGATTCCACCCTCCCGCCGGCTTTTAAAGGTCATACGTGAAGATTTGGAGCTGACCGGCACAAAACGTTCTTGTGAGATTGGCCGCTGCGGGGCATGTATGGTGCTGGTGGATGGACGTCCAATGAATTCATGTCTGGTCATGGCCTATCAATGCTCAGGTGCGGAAATTACAACAATTGAGGGTCTTAGTGAAGTAGGCCTGCATCCCGTTCAGCGGGCTTTTTTAGAAGAGGGGGGGTACCAATGCGGTTATTGTACACCAGGGATGGTTATCTCGGTGGTTGCTCTGCTGGAAGAAAACCCGCATCCTACTCAGGCTGAAGTGGAAGAAGCTTTATCGGGTAACATTTGTCGCTGTACGGGGTACGGTGGCATTTTACGAGCTGTTAACAAAGCTATTGGAGGTTGAATGGATGGTCGTTTCTGAAGGCAGGTTTACGTTGGAAGAGATAAATGCCATGAGTATAATGGATTTTGTGAAGCATCTAGGCGGCATTTTTGAACATTCACCGTGGGTAGCAGAGGAGGCTTATAAGCAGATTCCATTCCATTCTTTAGAGCATTTGCATAGCACCATGATGCAGACCCTACTGAGTGCTGACCGGAGCCGAATGGAGGGACTATTAAAAGCTCACCCGGATTTGGCGACTAGGCTTCAAGTTACGGCTTTGTCTGCCTCAGAGCAGCAGGGAGCTGGACTGGATCGGCTAACAACGGAAGAGTTCAATCTATTAAATGATCTGAATCGAAAGTATACGGACAAATTTCATTTCCCTTTTATTCTAGCTGTTCGTGGCAAAAACAAAGATGACATTATCGGCGCCATTGGAGTGCGAGTTGAGCGTTCCCCTCAGGAGGAATGGGTTCAAGCCTTTTCTGAAGTCGGTACAATTACGAGATTTCGCTTAAGTGATTTAATTATTCATTCATCATGAACGGGGAGGGTGTCAGCCATGCTGGAACCAATTAACGGACGTACAATGTTTTATGGAAAAAGTGATGTGTTAACTTATCGTACCTATGCTAAACCGCTGGCCGTTATCCCCGTTCCCGAATCTTCCTTCACGGGCTGCGACAACATTATATTCGCACATAATATTACACTCGCGGTCACGGGTGAGGCGTTTCTTCCTTCTTTTTCAGAGGGGGATAATTCCATGGTTGTTGCTACCGATTCTATGAAAAATTTCATCCTGCGCAATACCGCGGACTACACTGGAAGCACAACGGAGGGGCTACTGCAGCTTCTAAGCAGCCGTTTTCTCGATAAATACGATCATGTCACCGCAGTTTCAGTTTCCGCAGACCGGTTACCTTTTGAACAGGTGATGGTGCCCGGGGGTGAGGGGCTTAAACAGAGTCATTTAGTACTGCGTCACTCCAATAATGAATCTTATTCGGCTTCGTTAACTATAAAACGTGGAGAGAATGGGACTGAGGTTATCGCTCATGAATGCCGATTGAAGGATTTACAGCTGATAAAAGTGAGCGGAAGCTCGTTTTATGGATTCGTCCGTGATGAGTACACAACATTGCCGGAGAGCTTTGACCGTCCGCTTTATATTTTTCTGAATATTAACTGGACCTACAGTGATGTTGAGCATGCTCTGGATGGAGATCTAGGCCAATATGTGGCTGCGGAGCAGGTTCGCGATATCGCCCATAGCGCTTTTCATGAGCTGAACAGTCCCTCAATCCAATCGTTGATTTATCGAATTGGGCTGCGCGTATTGTCCCGTTTTCCACAGCTGGCTACCGTTTCATTTGAATCCAATAACCGGACTTGGGAAACCATTGTTGAGCCTGAAGAAACTAAAGGTGGAGTCTTCACCGAACCTCGTCCACCCTATGGCTTTCAGGGCTTTTCTGTCAGCCGTGCAGATCTGGCCGGAGAGACAGCGTAATGAGCGGGCGTCTTACCACCCATGTGCTGGATCTGTCGCGGGGGATTCCTGCTACAGGTCTGACGCTTCAGCTCTGGAAGCTTACGGATGGGATGAGCAAGCTTCTGTGTGAAGAAGTCACGAACAGTGACGGGAGGCTGGATGCTCCGCTGCTGGAGGGAAACAAAATGGAGGCTGGATGTTACGAGCTGCTGTTTATGGTCGGAGATTACTACCGTAGAGCTGATGCCAAAGCGTCAGCAGCTGACATAGGAGTAACAGAAAGCTCAGTAGATACTCAACGTGAGATGTCTTTTTTTCTAGAACAGATACCTATTCGCTTTCATATAGAGAGCTCCATGCAACACTACCATGTACCTTTGCTAGTAGCTCCTGGTGGGTATAGCACATATCGAGGAAGCTAGGGAAGATTTCAGGAACGGAGGAGGTGGCAGCTCATGAAGGAATCCTATGATCTTGTGATTAAGAACGGGAATGTAGTGCTATCCTATCAGGTGCTTAAGCTGGATATTGCTGTATCAGAGGGTAAGATTGTCGCACTTGGGGAGGAGCTTTCGCTTGCGCCGCTAACCAAAGTCATCGACGCAGATGGGTTCTATGTCCTCCCCGGCATGATTGATATGCATGTCCACTTTAATGAGCCAGCGTTTGGACATTGGGAAGGATTTCGCAGCGGTTCTGCGGCGCTGGCAGCTGGCGGCTGCACAACCTATGCAGATATGCCGCTTAACGGCAATCCACCTACTGTGAACGAGGCTGCGCTTCGTCAAAAGGTAGATGCTGCGGCTGGAAACTCTGCCGTTGATTATGTGCTGTGGGGTGGGCTCGTTCCCGGCAATCTGGATGATTTAGAAGTTTTGGCAGCCGCTGGCGTCACTGGGTTTAAAGCCTTTCTCTCCAATCCTGGAGGGGAGGGCGAAGGCAGATTCCGTGAAGTGGATGAGGATACACTCTATCAAGGGATGCAGCGAATCGCTTCTCTGGGCGGGATTCTGGCGCTGCATGCAGAAAGTGAGGCTATCACGGCGGTGTTGACCGCAGATGCAGTGCGAAATGGCAGAACCAGCGCAAGTGATTTTGCGGCTTGCCGCCCTGCTGAAGCAGAGCTGGAGGCAGTGTCCAGGGCGCTGCTGTACAGTGAACGTACGGGCTGCCGGTTGCATTTTGTTCATATCAGCACGGCCGCCGCCATTGAGAAAATCTATGAAGCTAAGCTTCGAGGTCTGGACGTTTCGGCAGAAACCTGTCCACATTATCTGGTCCTCACTGAAAATGATATGGAGGCTTTAGGCCCTGTGGCGAAGTGTGCGCCTCCGCTGCGAAGTGCGGTGGAGCAGGATAAGTTATGGGAGATGCTGGCCCAAGGCAAAATCGATCTGATTGCTTCGGATCATTCCCCCTGTCCAACGGAATTGAAGGTGAAGCCGGACTTGTCTTTTTTTGCAGCTTGGGGTGGGATCTCGGGTGCACAGAGCAGTCTGGAGCTTATGTTCCATGAAGGCGTGAATGTGCGGGGGGTGCCTGTTACATTAATTTCCAGTCTACTCGCAGGGCAACCCGCAAAACGTTTTGGAATAGAGCATCGCAAAGGCGCTATAGCTCTAGGTCTAGATGCAGATCTAGTTCTGCTGAATCCAAGCACAACCTATACGCTGACTGCGGAGGATTTATTATATCGCCACAAGCACAGCCCCTACATCGGAAGAACTTTATCCTGCAAGGTAGTTGCTACGATCTGTCGCGGGAATGTGATCTATACCTCTGAAGAAGGAGTGATCAGTGAGGGAGGTGGACAGTGGCTGCGAATTAGGAAGGAGCAGTACAGCCTATGAATGATTCCAGAGTTCAAGCGTCGACTCAGAAACTGCTGGAGCTGCTGGAGGAGCTGGCGGCATTCAGCACACCTGGGCCAGGAGTTACTAGACTGCTATATACGGAGGAATGGAGCCAGGCGCAGATTTTTTTGCAGGAAAAAATGGCTGGGCTCGGCTTAGAAGTTTCCATAGACAAGGTTGGCAATGTATATGGACGATTGAGTGGACGCGATCCGCAGCAAAAGGTTATTTTAACCGGATCGCATATCGATACTGTAGTCAATGGCGGAAAATATGATGGTGCCTATGGGATCGCTGCGGCTATGATTGCGCTTCAAGATTTGCAGAGGAACTTTGGCCAGCCGCAGCGGACGCTTGAGGTCGTATCTTTTTGTGAAGAAGAGGGGAGCCGATTTCCGCTTGCTTATTGGGGCTCGGGCCATGTCACGGAAAGGTATGACGGAAGCGAGGCCGAGACCTGTATGGATGCAGATGGAGTAACATTACAGGCAGCAATGGCGAAATCCAGCTTTTTGCAAGGTGTAACAGATGAGAATGGAGCCAGAAATGATATTGGCGCTTTTGTAGAGCTGCACATTGAGCAGGGAATTATTCTGGAGAAAACAGATACGCAGATAGGCGTAGTTCAGGGGATTGTTGGACAGAGACGCTATATGGTCAAGGTCAGTGGTATTGCTAATCATGCGGGCACGACACCGATGTTTATGCGGCAGGATGCACTGGCTAGTGCGGTTGAAATGCTGTATGTGCTTGAAAGTGCTGCTAAAACGGCTGGTGAACTTCTTGTAGCAACCTCGGGCAAGCTTGAGGTGTATCCGAATACGCCAAATGTGATCCCGGGTGAGGTTCTTTTTACATTAGATATCCGCCATAGTGAAGAGGACGAACTAGAACGTTTCTGTGAGAAGCTTCTTGCGGAATGTAATGAAATTGCTGTTAAACGTGGGGTGACTCTTGAGGTTACATCCGTGCTCCACACAGTCCCTGCGCCTATGGATACGAAGCTATTTGCAATGCTGGAAAATATCTGCCGCCAACAGGGGAAGACGTACCGTACGATGGTAAGTGGAGCGGGACATGACGCCCAGTTGTTTGCGCCGCGTTGCCCCACTGCGATGATTTTTGTACCCAGTCGTGCGGGTATCAGCCATTCACCGGAAGAGTATACATCCCCCGAGCAGCTTGCGGCTGGGCTTGAGGTGCTGACTGCGATGTTATACGAGTTAGCTTATTAAAAGAGTTCGACGAACTTTAAAATATATGGAAGTATATCTTTTACTCTATACTTTATCCTTATATTTCTCGCTGAAATGGAGCCCGTCCCTCAAAGGACGGCATAGCCGTTTCTACTTGAAGGGAGAGATCGTCATGAAGCGTTACGAAGATTTGTCACCGTCCCTGCGCTGCATTATGACTCCGGGTCCGGTGGAGGTGGATCCGCGTGTCCTGCGGGCGATGTCTTTTCCGGTGCTGGGGCAGTTTGATCCAGAGTTCACCGATATGATGAATGAAACGATGGAAATGCTGCGGGAGCTGTTCGCTACCCGAAATGCATGGGCTTACCCTGTAGATGGGACCTCTCGCGCTGGTATTGAGGCGGTGATGGTCAGCTTAATCCTGCCGGGGGAACGTGTGCTGATTCCGATCTTTGGCCGCTTTGGACACCTGCTTCATGAGATTGCTGAACGTTGTGGTGCTGAGGTATTCGTTCTGGAAAAGCCATGGGGAAGTGTGTTTGAACCGGAGGAAGTGATAGCAGCTATGGAGACTTTTAAGCCAAATGTGGTAGCGATGGTGCATGGGGAGACCTCTACAGGACGGGTGCAGCCACTCGCGGAGATTGGCAGAGCCTGCCGCCGAATGGATGCTTTATTCATAGTGGACGCAGTTGCAACCCTTGGGGGCATTCCTGTCGAAACGGATGCTTGGATGCTGGATGTGGTTGTAGGAGGTACTCAGAAATGCCTGTCTGTTCCTTCTGGTATGGCACCGATAACATATAATGACCGCGCTGAAGCTAAGCTTATGTCCCGTAAACGAGTAGAACGTGGGATTAGAATCAGCGATGTTCAGCCTGGTGAGTTGTCTTTTGTCCGCAGCAACTATTTCGATCTCGGCATGCTTCAGGATTACTGGAGTCCACAACGTCTCAATCATCATACAGAGATGACCTCTATGCTCTATGCACTGCGGGAGGGCTTGCGACTTGCGCTTGAAGAAGGAATGGATGCCAGATTCGCCAGACATCAGCTCCATGAAAAGGCACTTATAGCTGGATTAACAGCGATGGGGCTTGAACTTTACGGGGAGCCTTCCTGCAAACTTACCGTTGTTACCTGTGTGCTGATTCCTGAGGGCATAGACGGGGAATCTGTACGCACGCTGCTGCTGGAGCGGTTCGGAATTGAAATTGCCAGCTCCTTTGGACCTCTGAAAGGAAAGATCTGGCGCATTGGCACGATGGGCTTTAGCTGCCGTACGAATAATGTGCTGCGTTTGCTTGGAGCTTTGGAAGCAGCGTTGCTGCGACACGGATTTGAAGTTTTTTACGGACTTGGTGTTCAAGCGGCACTTGACGTATATGAGGAAAACGTAAGATAATCGTTGGAATAGATGCTGGCGGGTGAGTTCATACCAGGGGCATGTCCGGAGTGTTGGACAATCTTTGGATTAAGAAAACGGCTATCATCTACAGGGATGACGGAGCCGTTTTTTCGTACAATATCAGATTTGCCAACTATGATATCAACACAGCCGATGGTTAAGCAATCCTCTATTATTATGAATCTATTCACTACATCAAGAACGCACTTGGATACTAACGGGGGAGAGATGAAAATGACAACTTTTACAAGAAAGCCTTTAGCAGATTGTGTACCTGAGCTTGTGGCTACGGCAAGAGGAGATAAACCGGCAACACTAGTAATTACAGGTGGAAAGCTGGTTAATGTATGCTCTGGTGAAATTTTAGAAGGAATGTCTGTTGGTATACAAGGTGGACGTATCGCTTATGTTGGTAAAGATGTGACACATATGATTGGTGAAGGAACGCAGGTTATTGAGGCGAACGGTAAGTATATAGCTCCGGGACTACTCGATGGCCATTGTCATATTGAGAGCACACAGCTGACCGTTACTGAATTCTCCCGTGCGGTTCTGCCGCTGGGTACAACAGGTGGTTTCTTTGATGCTCATGAGATTGCTAATGTATTCGGGCTGAAGGGGATTCAATTGATGCTCGATGAGATGCGGGGAACACCGTTAGCGGCTTACATGCAGGTGGCTTCTTGTGTGCCTGCGGCAGGTGCGGAATTCGAGACAACGGGAGCTTCTATTGGACCAGAAGAAGTGGCAGAAGCCTTTACTTGGGGACCCGATGTGATTGCGCTGGGTGAAGTGATGAATTTTCCTGGCGTTGTTTATGGCGATGAGAAAATGCTTGGCGAAATTCAAGCTACGCTGAGGGCAGGTAGATTTGTAGATGGTCATTTCACATGGCCTTCCAGCGACTGGAGATTGCCCGTGTATGCTGCGGCAGGTGTGACTGGCGATCATGAGTGTGTGACGGCAGACGATGTGATTGAGCGCGTTAGACTGGGGATGTATGCCAAAATGCGCCGGGGTTCCGCTTGGCATGATGTGGCTAAAACAATTACGGCCCATACAGAACACGGCATAGATACACGCCGAATGATGCTGGTAACGGATGATCGTAGTTCGGAATCCTTACGAGATGAAGGGCATATGAATTTCGTCCTGCGTGATGCTATTGCTCAAGGTGTTAAGCCTATAACGGCTATCCAAATGGCTACCATTAATACCGCTGAACGCTTTGGTTTAGCGCGGGATATCGGATCTATTACTCCGGGTTCTTTTGCAGATATCATCCTTTTAGACGGGAATTTGGCGGATATTAATGTAGTGCTGACAATTGCCGCAGGTGTAGTAGTTGCGGAGAACGGAGTAATGACGGCAGAGCTTGCTAAATTCGCCTATCCGGAGGAAGTGTTGGCTTCGGTTCATTTGCCACAGCGTCCTACTTCAGAAGATTTCATTATTGCTGCTCCAATTCAAACAGGTGAACTTACTACAAGAGTTATTAAAGTAAGAGAAAATCATGTGGAGACTATTGAGCGTATGGTTTCGATACCTGTAGTGGAGGGGCAACTGGATGTAAATGCTATAGAAGGTTTGTGCAAAATCGCAGTGCTCGAACGTCATAAAGGTACAGGCAATAAATCAGTGGCCGTTGTCGAAGGCATTGGATTTAAAGAGCCGGCTGCCATTGCAATGACGGTTGCTCACGATAGTCATAATGTACTCGTCATCGGCAATGATGATGAGTTAATGGCTAAAGCTGCAAATGCGGTGGCGGATGCCCAGGGTGGTGTTTGCATGATCACATCCAGTGGGGAAACATTATTCCCGTTGGCTATTGCAGGTCTAATGTCCACGGAACCCTTCGAAATTGCTGCTGCAAAATCAGCTGCGATCAGCAAAGCGCTATATGATGCTGGCTGTACTTTGAACTACGCATTTATGACTTTATCGTTGCTTGCATTGGCGGTTATCCCGACGCTACGCATCACGGATAAAGGACTTGTTCGGATCTCGCCTGAAGGAATACAGTTAGTGCCATTGTTTGTTTAAGTAAAGTTAACTGAATAATAATTAGGCAAAAGACTGTTTTGAGGTCGATGATGACCATTCAGAACAGTTTTTTGTTGTGAAAATAAGAAAGACTAATTTTTTAAATATAAATATTAAACAGATGGACAAAGATTGAAACATTTTTCTGTGGAATTAATGAAAAAATATTAACAAAGCGTAGTCAGTTGACGATAATAATGTTAAATTAGATAAAAATTAAAGTGATTGGATAGAGTTAATTTTACATTATTGGCATTTAACGAAATTATAGATATCATCAGGTTTCAGGTAACCCAACTAAGAGGGACGAGGTGCATGAGAGATGATCAGACTAGAAACGCAAGACATTCTGAATATTAGCATGAAGCAAATTGCTACTATTTTTAAAATGAAGCCGCTTGAGCTGAGATTTGTCACTGATTTTCAGGGTGAGAAATATCTCTTAACTAATGATAAGCTACACCTCAGCAATCAGCAGTACTGGGCGAAGGTTATGGAATGTGTCTTTGATGATCATGTTAGACCTGTGCTAATGTGTGAGGTGTTATATTTCCTGCGTAACGAATTTCTGGAAAGTGATATCAAGATATGCTTCTCTTATGATTATGCAGAGGATGGGAATGGAGAAGCCACTGCAACCGCTGAAGTATCTTTTAATGATTCAGCTGATTTGCAGCCAAGTGAGATTGCTGAGCTGATCGATTTTGCATTGACCTTACAGGACAAGCAATGGTTCCATGAACTGACTACTAAATATAAGCAGCTTACAGCATAAGCATCTTAGTGATCCTTAGATCCTATGAACGGATATAACAAACCGTCTTATCTCAGCAGAGAATATCTGCGGATAAGACGGTTTTTTTGTATTACCAGCCCATGGCATTTCGTTCAACATGCTGAGCTAAAAAATGAAGCCAGTCCTCATGATTATTCAAGCAGGGGATTGCAGTGAAGTCTTCAGCATGTCCTCCTCCAGCCACAAATTGCTCGCGCCCTTCTATGGCTAGCTCGTGCAGCGTTTCCAGACAATCCGTTACAAGTCCCGGTGAGAAAATCAAAGGTTTATGAATTCCGCGTTCCGCTAGCTTTCCCAAAACATCTGCTGTAGAGGGACCTACCCATTCTTCGCGACCGAAGCGTGATTGAAAAGTAAGCTGCCAGCGTTCAGGCTCCCAATTCATAGCTGAAGCGAGAAGACGCGCAGTTTCCATACATTGCTCTGGATAGGGATCGCCTGTATCTGCATATCGTTTGGGGATCCCGTGAAAGGTCAGTACGAAAAAATCAGGATTAGAGCTCAGAAGTTCCATTTGCTGCAGTAAATGCGACTTCATGGCTGAAATATAACCGGGTTCATTATAATAGGCATCCATAAATCTGAGAGCAGGAATAAGGCGCTTTGTTACCGGTCCAGTGGAGCTTTGGCGTCCTAGTGCAGCGAAACTCGCTTGATCGAAGACAGATGCCGTCGTAGTGGACGAATATTGCGGGAATAGCGGCACAATGATGATGCGTGTGACTCCGTTAGCTTCCAATGTGTTCATCGCTTGTTCCATACTTGGTTCGCTATATGCTAAGCCAAGCTCTACCTGATACCGTGAACCTAGAAGCGCTTGCAAACCAGATCGCTGAGCTAATGAGTGGAAGAGTAAAGGTGATCCTTCTGTTGTCCAGATTTGTCTGTACAGCTCAGCCGACCGCCGAGGACGTGTACGCAGAATAACGCCTCGCAGCAGAGGTTGCCAGAGCAGTGGTGTATAATCTATGATTCGGCGGTCGGATAAAAAACGTTTCAGATAAGGACGTACCGCCTTTGCAGTAGGTGCAGTAGGTGTGCCAATTTGGGCGAGAATAACTCCAATAGGTGGCTGTTTGTTCAAAGCTTTGAACTCCTTTCCCATGTTAGAGATCGTTCTAAAATAACATATCTATTCTTGGATACACAATAATCGAGATCACGTTATCTACTTTGGGAATAGGAAGTGGGTGTATTTGTTTGGAGAAAATAATGAAAAATTACATTTATGAGCAAATAGTGATGTTTCTTATAGGGTATGTGATTTTAGATACAGAGGAATTGCGGAAAAGTTTGGTAGTATCAAACCAGAAATTGATTGAAAAAGCGCCTTCATTTTTTTCTGATATTATATGTGAATTATTTCACCTTTGATGCGGTTTATTGTAAAAAGGAATGAATAGATTTAAGGCATTATTTTTTTGGAAAGTGATGGTTCGCGCATAGGCATGAGAGGGGGGATGGGTTCTTATGAAGAGAGATGTAATGCTTCATAAGAAGAGAAGGGGCGCCGTGAAAGGTAAGTTTGGTTAAGAAAAGCTATATATCACTGGGGACTTGGTAAAGGAGAATTTTATTGAAAAAACTAATTTCTTTAACGGTTAGCGCGGCAATATTGTTAGCGCCATTTGCTTACACACTTAATGTGCCTGCTTTGAACTTGAAGGTGGATGCAGTATCCGCAGCTTCTGAAGAAGCGGATGCACCAGCAGCTAAACCAACAGCAAAACCAGCAGCAACAGCAAAACCAGTAGCAACACCAAAAGCAACAGCAAAACCAGTAGTAACACCAAAGCCAACAGCAAAACCAGTAGAAACACCGAAAGCAACGGTAAAACCAGTAGCAACACCAAAGGCAACAGCAGCACCAGCAGCAACGACAAAACCAGCTACAACGCCAAAAGCAACCACTGCTCCAGCGGCTACAGTAGTTCCAGCAGCGACTGTTAAGCCTGTGCCTACAGCATTGCCGGTTACAGTTAAGGAAAATGTATATCAAGATGGAGTTTACGTAGCGTATGGCGATGCTTACTCCAAAGGTACCGAAGGCGCTAAGATCGAAATTAAAGATGGGAAAATTACTAGCATCGATCTCCTGAGAACCAGCCCTAAGCTGATCGACAGAGATGCTCGTAACAATTATAGCGCTTTATGGCAAGCTTATGGATTGATGACGAATAAATTGATTGGCAAGACAAGAGATGGAGCAGCTGCAGTAGATGCTGTTTCGGGAGCAACACGCTCTAGTAATGGATGGAAATTGTCTGTAGACAGAGCGTTTGAAAGAGCTCTAACAGTGAAAGATACAGATGCAGTTTACTTTGATGGTGTTCATATGGGCATAGATCCTACAGGTAAATATGCAGTATTTGCAACCTACGAATCCAATAAGCTCACAGCTGTTAAAGTGTACCCGCTGAACAATGCTGGTGATTTCGTGGATGAGAAGGCCTACACAGCTGAGCAATCCGCAGCAGTTGCAGCTATAACACCAGCATTGCTGGCTAAAGGAACAGCTGCAGAGCCTGTTGTAGGACTCGAAGCCGACTTTAAGGCTGCGATTAATGCTTTCTGGGATGCTGAGCAGAATGCAAAGATTAACAATACTTCTGCTTATGTAGACGGATTCTATTCCTCTTATGGGACTGCAAGAAGTGTTGGTGTTGAAAGAGCTGACATCGTGATCCGCAACGGTAAGCTAGTGGATGTGAAGCTGTTCAGACTTGGGAACAACCTCATTGACAGAGGTGCAACGGCTTATGCAGAAGTTGTAAAAGCTAATGCTCCGATGACAGCTAAGTTGCTTGCTAATGGATCTTACTTCACTAACTATGATGAGAAAGTAGATGGAATTTCTGGCGCTACAGAAAGCAGTCACGGTTGGAACCAAGCCGTAGAAAGAGCTTTCGAGAAAGCACTGAAAGTTCCAGATGAAGTTAAATATTTTGACGGAAAATTCGCAGGTGTAGATAACCAATCTAAAGTATTACTGCTTGTTGATGTTGCTTCAGATGCAGTTACAAACGTTAAATTAAGCTTGTTTGGTGCTGACGGCAAGCTGATCGCTGATGACAAACTAAGTGCAGAACAAAAATCGCTGGTGGGTACACTTACTTCAGGATTACTTGAAAAAGGTGTGCAAATGTCCGATATCACAGGTCAAGAAGAGCTATCCGCAGCTGCCAAAGCTGCTCTGACTGATGCTTTGACTAATGCATCCAAAGTTCAAGGAACCTATAAAGACGGAACCTTTACTGCATTTGGTGATGCCTATGATAAAGGAACAAACAGAGCAGACGTTACACTGCGTAACGGTAAGATCGTTAATGTTGCTTTGTATCGTGTAGGAATGAATCTTGTGGATAGAGGCAAGGCTGCTTACCCAGAGGTGGTAAAAGCAATTCCGCAATTGACTTCTAGCTTCCTTGCAGCTGGTACTAGAGAAGCTGTGCAAGATGTAGACGCTGTTTCCGGTGCAACAAGTAGTAGTGTAGCTCTCAAGACTGCGGTGGATAGAGCATACGGGAAAGCTGAGATTGTTGAAGCTAACAAAGCGGCTTACTTCGATGGAATCTTCATTGGTGTAAGTACGGATAAGCTTGTAAATGTGATGACGTATGTAGAACATGGCGTTCCTGTTAAAATGCTCGTTTACTATTTAGATAAAAACGGAAGTACAAGAACGGTCAACCAGTTGACTGACGCTGAGCTGGCTGTGAAGAGCGAGATTGAGTCGACTTCAACGGGCTATAGTTTACACAAGTATGGATATCGTGCAGCAGCCTTCGGAAATAATGATGCTGAGAAAGAAGTATCTGCTAAAGTGGTAGAAGCTATTAAATCAGCACTTGAATCCGCTGGTAAATAAGCAATTTTCAATCAATAGTTAATCTATAAAGGGGGTTATTCTAAGCCATATTATGGCCTGTGGAGTAACCTCCTTTATCTACCTGTACATAAAAATGAAAATAGATCGTATAGTGATTTAAAGGGATTTTGGACGTGAGTGTCTAAAGTTTAATATAGAGAGCAGGTACAAAGCCTGTTATTAATAGGAGGCTTCAACATGACACAAATTAAACAGCTCGCTCCACAGGATGAATTTGTTGGCTTTTATCTCTTAAGAGAGCTAGCGATCAAACAAACGAACGGTACTCCTCCAAAGGATTATTTCGACCTAGTCTTGGGGGATTCCAGTGGACAATTGTCCGCGAAATATTGGGATGCCAGCACAACCGATAAAGAAACTTTTTTTCCTATGGCACTGGTGAAGGTTCGTGGGATTGCGCACACTTATCGTGAGAAATTGCAAATCAAAGTAACCAAAATCAGATTGGTGAACGATGAGGATGGCGTTGCGCTAACGGATTTTATTCGCTCCGCTCCTATTCGTCCAGTAGACCTTATTCATACGATTAAAGGGGTTATGGCAAGCATCACAGATCCGGAGATTGCCTCGATTGTCTCCTTTTGTGTAAGCAAAGTGGAAGAGAAATTGATGCATTATCCGGCTGCCAAAACGCATCACCATGCTTATTTTGCCGGTCTTGCTTATCATATGGTTCGCATGCTGGAGATCGGGGATTTTTTGTGCAAGCAGCGTCCGTTCCTGAATCCAGATTTAATGAAGGCTGGAATTATTCTGCATGATATCGCGAAGCCGGAGGAGATGATCTCTCAGCTCGGAATTGTCTCAGAATATAGCGTTCAGGGGAAGTTGATTGGTCATATCTCGATGGCATCTAACTGGATTACAGAAGCGGCCATCCGCTTAGACATTGATTTGAATTCGGAGAAGGTTCTGGCGTTACAGCATCTCGTATTATCACACCATAACCTGGGCGAATGGGGCAGTCCTGTTCAGCCGCAAACGGCTGAGGCCGTAGCGCTGCATCATATTGACGCGATGGATGCGAAGCTGCAGATGGTCGAGGATGCGCTGGATACCACACCAGAAACGGAAGAATGGACGCCATTCATCAGAGGACTGGAGAATAAAGCAGTTTATCGGATGAAGATCTAGCGTGTTGTGTTGATCTTGGTTGGTGATCTGGATGAACCGATGGGATGTTCACTGATCGCTGATAAAATATACGGAATTCTTCCCTATAATTAGCACGATAAGGGTCTATTCGAAGTCATTATAGAGCGTAAATGTAGAATTACAGGGAGCTATTCCCTATAATGACCAGCAAGGTCAGATTTCTTCGTAGTGAATGAATCGACTTGTATGCTATATTCCTCCATCTATGCAAAACACCCAACCAGCTGTAATGAGCCTGTTGGGTGTTTTTTGGTAAATAACTTAATAGTTTCTTACAAATAGAAGTTTTTCGTTCTTTGATTGTTCACAGGTTTCTTAGCAGGTTTACTCTTTCGAGCAGAAAAAGGAGTGTATCCACCAGCAAACATTGTTCCGCTAGTATATCCTTGGCTGCTGGAGAGCAAAAGCGGGTCAAGGTGTGATTCTCGCTCCATAAGCATTAATAGAACCAAGGCAGCAGCGCGCGCGTCATCGAGAGCGTCATGGTGCTTCAGCTCAATGCCGAAATGCTCGGAGACTACATTAAGTTTATGAGAGGGAAGCTCGGGCAGCATTTTTTTGCCTAGTAAATAAGTACATAAGTATTGAAAGCTCGGATAGCTTATGGACATCCCATCGAGGCAATACCGCAGTACACTCATATCAAAAGCGGCATTGTGCGCTACAACAATTCGTCCGTGCAGCAAAGGTTCAACGGTGGGCCATAATTCGTGGAAAGTAGGCTGACCGATTACCATGGAGGGGGTGATGCCATGTATCGAAATGTTCATGCCGTCAAACCGCTGTTGCGGATCGATCAGCCAAGAATGTTCTGCTGTGATTACGCCATCTTTAACTTCCACAAGTCCCAAAGCACAGGCGCTGGATCGACTGGAATTCGCCGTTTCAAAGTCAATTGCTATAAAGTCCATCGTAAAGCTCCTCATCTATCATATATACATTCATATTAAAGTAGTAAAATGATAAATACAATCTAGTACAAGTTACATATAGTAGTTGAGTAAAAATATGAATTCCCCATATGGCTAAAAGCAGCAAAGGAAAAGCGGATTATTCGAGCATAAATAATGAAAAAATCTAAACAGAATAATCGAATACTATACATGGAGCCATAACCATCTACCAGAGTAGAAATGTTGTGGCTTTTTCAAGTTTCGTTATCTTGCTATCCTATTCAAGAATCCGTACACTGCAAAATAGATGTTGTATATTATTGTTAAGCTCAGATACGGGAGGAAATACTTTGGGAGCTGTAATCACTAAATTTTTTGAATATGGGCAAGCAGAAATCGATTACCTCGGAAGTGTGGACCCAGTGCTAGGTGCGGCGATGGCGCGAATGGGGAAAGTGGAACGTGTGATTATTCCGGATCTTTTCACTGCACTTATCTATGCCATAGTAGGTCAGCTAATATCAGTCAAAGCGGTTCGAACTATCTGGACAAGAATGCAGGTTCAATTCAGAGAAATAACTCCGCAGCAGCTAGCTATACACACAGCAGATGAGATTCAGGGTTGCGGTATGACGATGAAAAAGGCGGTTTGTATTCATGACATTTCCAAGCTGATTGCTGATGGAGAGTTTAAGCTGGAGGAATTATATGGATTGTCCGATCAAGAGGTTATTCAAAGACTCATGAAGTTAAAAGGTATTGGTAAGTGGACAGCAGAGATGATGTTAATTAATTGTATGGAGCGCCCAGATGTAGTCAGTTGGGGAGATATCGCCATTCGTCGCGGCATGATGAAGCTGTATGGGCTTGATACGCTTACCAAAAAGCAATTCGAACAATACCGTCTCAGGTACTCACCACATGGTTCGGTAGCTTCCATATATTTATGGGAGATTTCATTTCAATAATTAATACGTAGGGAGCACTATAGTGGATAAAACAATAAAGGAACAGCTAGTGGAGTTGGCAGATGCGGATTACCAGAAGTTTTCTGCGGCTTTACTTCCGACGATCGATAATGTGATAGGAGTCAGGCTACCGGAGCTACGTAAACTCGCCAAAACCATTGCAAAGGGTGACTGGAGAGCCTATTTGGAGCACGCCGACTCTGATTTTTTTGAAGAGGTAATGCTGCAAGGTATGGTACTTGGTTATGTGAAGACAGATCCTGAAGAAATTCTGCATTATATTGCGGACTTTATTCCTAAAATCGATAACTGGTCGGTATGTGATAGCTTTTGCACGGGGCTGAAGTTTACCTTGAAGAATAAAGAGCAGATGTGGGACTTTATAGTGCCGTATCTGTTATCTGATAAAGAATATGAGATTCGATTTGCGGTAGTGATGATGCTTAATTTCTTTATTGAAGAAGCGTACATCAGTCGGATTCTACAACTACTCGATAAGGTCAGACATGAGGGGTATTATGTGAAAATGGCGGTTTCTTGGGCGCTATCGATGTGTTATGTGAAGCTGCCTGCGGCTACGATAGATTATTTGAGAACTAACACTTTAGATGATTTCACCTATAACAAGGCTTTGCAGAAAATCACAGAGTCTTACCGAGTAGATCCGGAATCGAAAAAAATGATTCGCGGGATGAAGAGGAATAGAAAAAACAAGCCCCTTATATAGCTCAGTAGCTGAGAAATAAGGGACCTGTTATTATATTTATTTTTTGTCGGTATTGATTTTCCGGTTGCGGATACGTTCAATTTCATCATCAACAGCACTACGAAGGTTGGGGTCAATGGACGAAGCTACGCCTGCGCCTGAGTTGGATTTATACTTAGAGTTTTCTGCCAATGCTTCCCACTCGAAAATTTTCTCTTCCATTCGTTCGAAGCCACGTGAAGCGGTACCCACATTCGGTCCTTTTACACTGTTACTATGAGGAGCTGAGCTTAGTGTTTCTGTAGCTTGCTGAGCACGAGCGATAAGTTCAGTTCTTTTCGCTTTAAGATGTTCGCGCTCTTCTTTAGCTCTAGCGATGTTGATCTCCAGCTCTGCCAGGGATTGCTGAGTTTGTGCCTGACTATTGATACTCTCATCCAGCTGTTCTGTATACCGCAGCTTGGCCATGAGTGCAAGGCGTGCTCTTTCTTCATTTCCTTGCTCAACCGCCTGAACGGCTTCAGCTTCGCTTTGCTCTATCAGCTGAGTATATTCTTGCTTACGGCGTTCCAATACACTCGCTGTAACTTTTAAATCACGTTCATTGCGTTCTGCCGTAGCTATTTCGTTCTCAAGATCGCGTAGATACTGACCCGTCAGTAGCACTGGGTTTTCTAATTTGTTCAGACCTTCGTGTAGGGCAGCTTTAGTAAGGGTGGAAATTCTTTTAAATAAACTCATATTATATCTCTCCTTAGTATGTTTGATTGGTATGAAAGGACGATCTGTTAATAGAAATCATGTCCATCCGAAAAGCTGCCAAAAGGTTCTTTAGGGACGATGATGCTGGCGATAAAGTAAAAGATAAGTACGGTACCGAAGCTGAAAAGTGCTGCAGCAACCGTTACGAGACGGAGAATTGTGGCATCGATGCCTGACCAACTGGCAAGACCTCCGCATACACCACTAATCTTTTGGTCACTTCTGGAACGATATAATTTTTTCATTTATTATTGTCATCCTCTCTTATGGGGGTAATTGTGTTTAAATCTTGCAACCCGCTTGCTTATGTACTCATTGTATAGCCTTTCTGAATGCGGCAAAACGGCCTGAAGGCGGTTTTATATACCAGACCTGAGTCGAGGTTCGTTCCCGCAGGAAGGCGGGGGAAATAAGTTCATGATTGTGGATGAACTACAAATCCCGGTTGAAGTTAGGTACAATAAAGAGAGGAATACTTGTGGTGGTGTCGAAATATGCTTATATATGACTACTACGGAATAGGGGGCTGAATATGAGCTTTTTTAACAAGGTAAAGGCAGGCGTGAGCGAGGCTGGCAATAAAGCAAAGACAGTGGTGGAGATCAATCGTTTGAAATTACAGAACAACAGCAAGCAGAATGACATTGACCAGCAGTATCAGGTAATGGGTAAACTGTTGTTTGAAGCTGTAACACAAGGAGCAGGACCATTGCCGAGTGAGCAGATCGAGAAGAATATTTCCCGTATTCTTGAACTGAAATCGGAGATTGAGGTCAATCTGCAGCAAATTGCGGGGTTGTCCGATGTGAAGCAGTGTAAAGCATGCGGTGGCAATGTGGCAATCGAGGCTCGCTTTTGTCCGAGTTGCGGATCAACTTTTGAAGTGGCTCAAGAGCCAATTCGTGATGTAACACCATCGTCGATTACTTTGGATAAGAAGGAATAAAGCTACTGCATGTAAGAAATTCATGAACAAAAGGACAGCTTAATAGCTGTCCTTTTTTTATTTTTAGGAGAGAAGTCGTTTAAACCTTGGCAGCAAAACGTTTTTTTAAATAATACACAATTAGCAACATAAGCGGCAGAACAAATGCACAGGTGAAATCCCAATCTACCCAGTAGGTGGGGATTTCCTTTACATAAAAAATGATGTCTTTGGCAATCAGTTGTGACATACCAAATAACAAAAATCCAGTGGGTAGGATCAGAGGACGGTGGCTTTTGAGTTTAAATAATTGGGCTGTACCTAATGTTAAAGCATAGTAATAAATGGCTGTTTTAAAGTACGTGCTGATAATCCATGCTGTAGCCATAAGCGCTTCGATACGTTGTAGAGAATTAGCAATATTAATTTTTTGAGCAAGAATATATGCGGCATAAAATTGATGTTCAGAAGCGTAAACACCAAGAACGGTAAGGGAAAAAAATAAGATGAGGTTAAGTCCCAGAGCTCCGATGATCAGGGCTATGAAAATGTCCCGGCTTGTTTTGCTATTCTTCTGAGCATAAGGATATACCATAAGAAACACGCATAATTCACCAAAAGGATAAAAAACACCATACATCAAAGTATGGAGCATGTCCGGTACTGGTGTGTTCATAATGGGGTATAAACGTTCCATTTTGACATCGGGAGTCAGCAGAAGCAGCAGACCGATCAAAAAAATTGCAAACAAAGGGAAAAAAAGCTGAGCTGCCCGTCCCAATGTTTCCAGACCCAGTCGTACACCATATACCAGCAGGAAAATAGCCATAAAACGGATAACCCCACCGGGTGTCTTCTCGTAAATCTGTGTACACATGAAATCTTCAATTTCTCTTATGTAAGTGGAAGCGGCAATCAGGAAGAACACTAAATAGAACAAGGCTACAGCAGTTCCGGCCCATTTTCCTAGAATTTGTAGGCTAAGCTCGATAATATTCTTGTTTGGTTCAATGTCTGCTAAGCAGAGCAACAGTTTTATGGTCGCTAGGCCCAAGGGAATACTAATCAAAGCAGCAATCCATGCATCTTGTTTCGCTCCTGATATCATTAACGCTGGATACACAAGCGCCATATCCCCAATAAATGTGAATAGCCCGAGTATAATCATTTGATTGGTACTAATTCGATCTTTCTCCAAACTCATATACCCCCTCAAATTTATTGGACTAGTTTTAGTATGGTTGTAGTTACCAGAATTATGCCATTCCGAATTTTAATCAGAAAGGAATAATTATCAAAATTAACATCAAACTATACTCATTAATCTAAGTGAAGTGGAGGCTACATCGTGAAAAGTTCGGAGACGGGTACACTATCAAACCGATTGAAAACCAATATTGATCAGTTGAACGGATTGCTGGGCGGAAGTTCTGATGTAGTGATAAAAGAGTTGCAGATAGAAGAAAATACTAATATTTCTTTGATTTACATAGATGGTCTTGTGGATACTCAGGTACTGCATAATTCAATTTTGTATTCTTTGCAGGAACATATTCCTTATGAACAGCTGGGAAAGCTTGAGCCCGAGCAGAAGATTGAGATTATTAAGAAACAGATATTAATAGCCGGTGATCTAACCGTTATCGTTGATTACAGCCAATTCGTACACGAATTGCTGTCCGGTAGTGTAATGCTGCTGCTCGATGGGACATCCACCGCTCTCCGAATCGGCTTACCAGGCTGGGAAGATCGCAATGTAGGGGAGCCCAGTTCCCAATCGGTTGTTCGAGGTCCAATGGAAGGATTCACTGAGAATTTACGGACGAATACGGCACTGGTTCGGCGGAAAATAAAAGATAGCCGTTTATGGCTGGAAACCGTTCAGATCGGAAGGGTAACTCAAACCAGCGTATCCATTATGTATCTAAGCAACATCGCGAATAAGGAGTTGGTGCAAGAAGTAAAACGCCGTCTGAATAAAATTGATACGGACA
This sequence comes from Paenibacillus sp. FSL F4-0236, assembly GCF_038000135.1. NCBI lineage: Bacteria > Bacillati > Bacillota > Bacilli > Caryophanales > Paenibacillaceae > Paenibacillus > Paenibacillus sp. FSL F4-0236. The sequence continues at coordinate 4,582,080 of NZ_JBBOBK010000001.1, read as the reverse complement.
GTATTCTCGAGAGTGGATATATTGAAGAATTTATTCAAGAGACGGTATTTACACCATTTCCTACCGTATACAACAGTGATCGTCCAGATACGATTGCAGCAGGTATTTTGGAAGGGAAAGTGGCCATTATTGTTGATGGAACTCCTTTTGTACTTTTGGTACCCACATTTTTTGTAGCATTTTTTCAGTCTGCTGAGGATTATTACCAAAGGGCCGATATTGGAACATTGCTGAGATTAGTTCGTTTTATTTCGTTTTTTATCACTTTGCTTGCACCTTCATTGTATGTTGCGATTACTACGTATCATCAGGAGATGATACCGACCAATCTTGTAATTAGTTTAGCTGCCCAGCGGGAAAGTGTCCCTTTTCCTGCTTTTGTCGAGGCGCTGATCATGGAAATGACTTATGAGATTTTGCGGGAGGCCGGGGTGCGGATACCCAAAAATATTGGACAGGCGATTTCCATTGTCGGAACGTTGGTGATAGGGCAAGCAGCAGTTGCAGCGGGTTTTATTTCATCTGCAATGGTCATTATTGTATCGCTTACAGCCATTTCTAGCTTTGTTATTCCGGAGACAGGAATGTCTATAGCTGCGCGGATGATCCGTTTTGTGCTTATAGCTTTGGCCGGATTTATCGGATTATATGGAATTCTATTCGGTATTTTTATCATCGTACTGCATTTATCGAGTTTGCGTTCTTTCGGAATGCCTTATATGAGTCCGCTCGGACCTTATAATTCAAAAGACTTAAAAGACTCTATCTTTCGCTTTCCGTGGCCTTTTTTAAAGACAAGGCCTGCTGAGAACAAGACGCAGAACCTATTTCGTCAAAGTACTTCTAGTGATGAGGAATCAACGCAATGAATAAAAAATTAGTTAGAGGCGTTCTCCAATTGATGATAGCTCTCCAATTTACTTTAGTGCTAAGTGGCTGTTGGGAGAGAAAGGAGCTGAATGAGGTAGCCTTTGTCCTGGGGTTAGGGATCGACAAGGCTGAAACGGGTTATACAGTTTCGATGCAGGTCGTTATTCCATCTGCGATTTCCTCACAATCGTCTGGAGGAGGGGGAGGCACTGGAGTCCCAGTGGTTGTTTATAAATTTACGGTACCTACGTTTTATGATGCACAACGTATGTTGAATTTGGATAGTTCCAGGACGAGTTATCTTGGTCATATCCGGGTGTTAGTGATTGGAGAGGAACTTGCACGCTCCGGAGTGGGCGAGATACTCGACGTATTTAAAAGAAGTCGGGAAGCTCGAATGGATTTCTACGTCATGGTTGCCAGAGATACAACCGCCAGCGATGTCTTGAATGTCCTTACACCTATGGATAAATTACCAGCGAACAAATTATTTAGTTCCCTAGATAATTCTTATAAAGATTCAGCAAAAACAGTCGCTGTCACGCTGGATGATTTTATTGAAAATTTATTGGCTGAAGGTGAACATCCTGTACTGACCGGAGTGGAAGTTATGGGAGATCCCAAAGAGGGGGGAGATAAAAGCAATGTAGAGCGAACAATGCCTAAGGCGAGATTGGAATACCATACTGTAGCTGTGTTCAGAAAAGACAAACTGATCGGTTGGCTAAACGAGGGTGAAACGATTGGTTACAATTATATCAATGATAAGGTAACCTCACATTCTGGCGCGATAGCAGGGGAAGACGGAAAGCCTATTGTTATCGAAGCGATCCAGGCTTCAACCAAACGCAAAGTGAAAATTATTGATGGGGAGCCGCATATTTACCTTGACGTTAAGACGCTTTGCAACATTGAAGAAGTGCAAAGTACAGAAAATTTGGAATCGGAAAGCACCATAAAACGTTTGGAAAAGGAAACAGAGGAACGGATTATAGAGCGGATGCAAAACACTGTGGAGCAAGTAACTAATCGCTTCAATGTTGATATTATGGGATTTGGACAATCGATCTACCATGCCAGTCCTAAAGCTTGGACAAAGCTACAGCAAAAAAAGGGCGACGATTACCTTAAATCATTGCCCATCCATTATAGTGCCTCAGTAGTTATTAACCGCGTAGGTCTAACTGATAATTCTTTTCTTGAAAAAATCAAGGAGTGAGTCTAATGGTGTTATTGTTTTTTTTGGCGCTTGCTGTAGGTTGTATGGCACTTGATTTGCCTAAATTAATGCGAAAGCGCCGAGTACGTGATCTTAGCGTATATTTTATATTTTGGATTTTAGGACTTGGCGCGACCGTATGTGCGTTGTTAAAATTGAACATCCCGAGTCCTCTGTTTCTGATTATTCTTATCTATAAGCCAATAAATAATTTATTTGGAGTATGGTTTCATTAACAACGACGGATTTACAAATGATCAAACCCCTTAGAATAAGCATCGGATAAAACTTCTGGTTTATCTGATGAAATTCTAAGGGGTGTTTTTTTTATGACGATCAAAACCAAATTCTCAATTGTTGTAAAAACAGATTAAAATATTCATTGCTATATACAATTAAATACAATAAAGTTGTCATATAGAGGATAATTTTGTCGATTTTTCTGCAAAAATGTTCCAATCCATATTGCATCAGGCGATATTAGGGTCTATGAGGTTCGAATCCTCCTCCTGAAAAAGACATAAGAAAGTGGTGCGCATATGAGTAGCAACAGATTTGAGAACAAAGTAGTTATTATTACAGGTGCAGGTACCGGAATCGGAAAAGCTACAGCCTTAAGAGTAGCAAGAGAGGGCGGTATTGTAGTAGTTGCCAATCGATCAGATGCTGGCGCTAACACAGTTGAGGAAATTAAGGCTCTAGGTGGGGAAGCGATGTTTGTTCGGTCAGATGTTTCTCTCGAAGCAGACTGCAAAAATATCGTAGATCAAACATTAGCAGCTTATGGAAAAATTGATTGCCTATATAATAACTCAGCAATTACAGGAGACAATACGGATGTTATAGACTATGATCCGTTGTTGTTTCAAAAAGTGATTCAGACAAATCTCACTAGCCAATTCTACATGTTGCATTATACATTACCTCATATGAAATCTGGAGCTTCTGTTCTAAACTGCTCCTCTTTGCATGGTGTTTTTATCGGGATGGCCAATGATGCAGCTTATTCAGCAAGTAAACATGCTATTGTGGGGATGACTAAATCGGTTGCCAAAGAAGTAGGTCACCGTAACATTAGAGTAAATGCCCTTTGCCCAGGACCTATCCCTACACCAACCATGAACAGATATGAAAAGCTGTTGTCAGATGATGTAGAGATGCTTCAATCTCTTATCGCTTCTGGAACGGCTCTGGGTAGATACGGTACGCCTGAGGAAGTAGCTGCGTTTGCATGCTTCCTACTAAGTGATGAGGCTTCGTTTATTACAGGTACAGCACATGTGATTGACGGGGGCTATTCCGCAACAAAGTAATCACGGATTGATTTACTTATATAACAACTAATATATAGTATTAAAGGCTTTGCGGCGTATTCTGATTCCAAAAATCTGAAGGATGACTGGATTGGAATCGGAAGTCGCACGCAGAGCCTTTTTTAGTTGTCTAAAAAAATAGATTCTTCGTATTTTGGCAAAATGAATGGCTGCAAGAGACAGTAGATACACAAAAATGAATGAATTAAGGAAAATATGACCATGGATATGTTGGAATTTGTAGAAATTTGTATTTTAATATAAATAAAAAAAGAAATTTGTCGATAATAATATAGGTAATATGTATTAGTTAAGATTCTAGAAAGGGTGTTGTTATAAAAACGATACAGGAAGTAGATGTCGTCGCCCTGAAAAAGCATGGGGCGGGTATTTTTTGTCTGTGAAGTTACATACATTTCATCTCTATTATTAAAAAAATAACGTTAAAACTTGGAGGGAAAATAATTATGTCATACACAATTAAGTACAACCAAAATGAGAACCATATCGATGTAGTATCTATTGATTTTTCAGCTGAAGATGTTCCAGGATACCTGAAAGATTTTGAAAATATCATGAAGCTTGTTAAACCTAAATTTACAGGAACAACTGATGTAACTGATTCTAAAAGTGTACTTACTCCTGAGGTTGCAGCTATGCTAGCCCCTACAGGTGCTATGGCGAGTGAAGCTGGTCAAGCAGGATGGGCTTATGTAACTAAAAACCCAATTTGGAAGATGCAATTGAAACGTATTTTTGGTAGAGATTTTGCAGATGCTTACGATACCTACGAAGAAGCTAGAACATACCTGAAAAGCTTGCAATAATCTAATCCTACAGTTAGCAAAAAGTGCGGAGAATTTTCTCCGCACTTTTTTGCTTTATCTATATTTAAAATTGAAAATCTTCATCTTTCAGCGGTTCCACGTTAAGCGCCCGGACGTATCCGTTACCTTTTTTCGAGAAGAAATCATGCTGCTTGGTGTGGGTACTGATGCCATTCTGAACAATCGGGTTGATCTCTTCCTCGTCGAATAGCGGATCATGCCCCAGATTCATCATGGCTTTGTTAGCATTGTATCTAAGGAAGGTCTTGACCTCGTCCACCAGTCCGATGGGAGCGTAGATCTGCTCGGTATAACGTTCTTCATTCTCATGTAGCAGTCTAAGGAGGTTTACCAGCTTCTGGTGTAGCTCACGCTGCTCGTCATCTGGTAGCCCGTCAAAGATCTCCTGCGCCAGCACACCGACATATACGCCATGGATGCTCTCATCCCGCAGAATAAGGTCGATGATCTCACCGCTGCATGTCATTTTGCCTTGGCCAGCTAGATAAAGCGGGTAGAAGAAGCCACTGTAGAACAAGTAGCTCTCGAGCAGCACTGAGGCTGCCATGGCAAGGTACAGATCTTTGGGTGAATCTATTTTTTTGTAATATTGTGATATGGTCTCTGCCTTGAACTGCAGATAAGGGTTCTCTTCAACCCAGCGGAACACACTGTCAATCTCCTCTGTGGAGGACAAAGTGGTGAAAATGCTACTGTACGATTTGGCGTGAATCTGTTCCATCATGCCCATAAAGCCAAGCACAGCCTTGCGCTGAAGACCTTCGACATGCTCCATAATCTGCGGCATACCTACTCCGCCTTGAATCGTATCCAGCAGCGTGAGTCCGCCGAGTACCTTCATATAGGAGTCCTTTTCTTGCTCACTGAGCGTGAGCCAGGACATTTTATCATCGGATAATGGAATTTCATCGTCCGTCCAGAATTGCATAATGTTCTGATTCCAGAACATCAATGAGAAATCGTCGTCGGGACGGTTCCAGTTAACGGCTTGGATAGCGGTCATAATATGGCAATCTCCTTTTCTGCGGCTATAGCCTTCCAGTTAGATCGAGCAGGTGAGGCATTCCTCGACGGACAGCTTTTTGGTCCGGGTGTAATACAGCGACTTCAGGCCTTTATGCGCCGCGTACAGATAGGAACGGGCCAGTTCTCTGGTTGAGACATCACTGTTCACATGCAGAACGGTCGAGATGCCCTGGTCGATATGGGGCTGAATTTCCGCGATCAAATCGATCACCTTGAACTGATCCATTTGGTAAGCCGATTTATAGAAAAATACATTGTCTGGACGCAGGTACGGCATCGGATAGTAAGTCGTTGAATTAGCATAAGTCCGTGTCTCAATCTGCTCTACAATAGGCATAACGCTTGAAGTAGCATTTTGAATATAGGAAATGCTGGCTGTCGGCGCAATTGCCAAACGGTAAGCATGGTACAGGCCATTTGCTTTTACTGCATCCCGCAGTTGTTCCCAGTCCGCAGGGGTTGGGATGAAAATATCTCCGAACAGCTCTTGTACCCTTGGCGCTACAGGGCGGTAATCCGTAGTCAGGTAACGCTCAAAATAAGCTCCTGTAGCATAATCAGAAGCCTCAAAACCATGGAAAGACCGGCCGGTTGCAGCAGCGATCTCCATGCTTTTCTCCAGTGAATGGTAGTTCATGGTCATGAAGAAGGTCCGGGCAAAATCGCGAGCCTGTTCGCTTTCATAAGCGATCTTGTTCTTGGCCAGATAGCCGTGCAGATTCATGACGCCGAGACCGACGGAGTGCATCTCTTTGTTAGCTTTGGCTACGCCTGGGGCATTAGAGATGCTGGTCATATCACTGACTGCAGTCAAGGCGATCATGCCTTCATGTACCGATTCACGGATTTTGCCATGCTCCATCACGTTGACAATGTTCAAGGAAGCCAGATTGCAGCTTACATCACGGCGGATGGTATCTTCCTGTCCGTAGTCAGCAATTTCTGAGGTCTCCTGCAGCTGGAAGATTTCTGTGCAGAGGTTGGACATTTTGATCTGTCCGACGTTTTTCAGGGCATGGGCCTCATTGGCGTTGCTCTTGTTCATAATATATGGATAGCCAGATTCCAGCTGGATCATGGCGATTTTGGTCAGCATATCCCGTGCGCTCATGGCCTTTCTCTTTTTGACACGTGGATCGGCTAGCAGCTTATCATACATTTCATCCAAATCCATGTCATCAAGATGTGTGCCATAAGCCTTGTACACACTGTAAGGGGCAAATACATGGAGCGGTTCATTGTCCTTCGCCAGCTTATAGAAGCGATTCGGAATGATCAGGCCGATGGACAGGGTTTTGAGTCTTGTTTTTTCGTCGGCGTTGATCTTCTTACTGTCGAGAAATTCAAGAACATCCCATCCAAAAATATTGTAGTAGGCGGCTCCAGAACCTTTACGTTGACCCATCTGGTCAGCATAGGAGAAGCCGTCTTCCATCAGCTTGAGCACAGGTATAATGCCCTTCGCCGCATCCTCGACACCCTTGATTGTCTCTCCGCGAGAACGGAGCTTGGACAGGTTGACAGCCACGCCACCGCCGATCTTCGATAGCTGCATGCAGGTGTTGAGCACATAGTTGATCGAATTAAGCGAGTCATCCATTTCGATAAGAAAACAGGAGACAAGCTCACCGCGCCGGCTCTTGCCGGCATTCAAGAATGTCGGAGTCGCTGGCTGCAGACGCTGCTCCATCATCGAACGGGCAAGCATGCCGGCAGTAGCGGCGTTGCCGCGTCCAAGATGAAGGGCGACTGCCGCCACACGGTCCGGATAATGCTCCAGATATTGCTTGCGGTCATTGCTTTTTACAGCGTAATCCGTATAGAACTTCGAAGCTGCCATATAGGATGGAAAGCTGAAGTTGTAGGCATGGGTAATTTGGTAAACTTCCTCAATTTCAGCCACGCTGTACTGCTCGTAAAAATTTTCGTAGAAATCCTGTTCAATCATATAATCAACCTTGGCTTTTGTATTCGCAAAAACCAGGCTCCGCCGTTCTACATCCCGCATAAATTCGGCTACTGCCTCAAGGTCTTTATCCAATTGAAAGAAACCACTTTCGTCTCTCTTCATCAACATGTTGTTTAGTTCAATATGCCGCAACTCGGCTCACCTCCTGTTTAATTCGTTCCACATCACCAAATGTGCCCGATAGCTCAAATTTACCGATAACTGGTACATTGTACCGATCTGCAATCAAGTCTGCGCTATGCGCGAACAGCTCGCCCCAGTTCTTGTTGCCGCTGGCGGCGATGCCTTTCAAATTGGAATAATTGTTCTTCAAGAAAGTAGACACCTTCTCTGGAATCTGTCCAAAGCCGGTGGTATATGTAATAAGCACATAGGGCTCGTCAATGGTCATATGCTCTTCAATCTGCACAGCTGGCAGCTTAAGCTTACCAATGAAGCGTTTGACGTTTCCGGTTTTTGAATCGTATGCGACTAGCATGGAGTCTCTCCCCCTGTATATATTACTGTAAAGATTGAATAGATAAGCTATAAATACTGGAAAATCATATGCATACTATATTTAGTGTGCGTTGTTTATTTTAATCACTATATGTTGAAAAGTCAACATGAAAAGTGCATCCTAACTAGTTGGAAATTGGTCTAGTAAACGCTCTATTAAAGTGTTAATATCACGAAAATACGCAGGTTGGAGCGGTTTGCTAAGGCAGCTGTGTTGTTTTTTGTGATGGATCTTACTGCATCTTTTTTATCATGACAAATTAGCGTCACTCCGTTGAGCAGAACTGGGAGCAGATGGATGAGATCATTAATGAAACTAAAGCGGAGAGACTAACAATGGGTTTGTACAATTTCCCCCGTACATGCACTTCTAGGCATCTACCCACATACAATAAGATGACCATGAACCCGTAAGGCTAACAGATCGGTTTCATTGTACAAGTGCGGGAGGTGTCGCCAAGTTGCCTGGATTCTTAAGTACGATCGCGTTGCTAATCAAAGAACTGACGTTGCTGGTATCCTACGTAAGGAACAACGCATTTCCACAGCCGCTCTCGGAGCAGGAGGAAAGCAAATACTTAGGCATGATGGCTGAAGGGGATGCTAAAGCCCGAAATTTGCTTATCGAGCACAATTTGAGACTTGTCGCCCATATAGTAAAGAGGTTATGGACACGATACGATGTCAGTCCAAGCTCATAGCATTAAATCCTGTGATGGAGAGTAGAATATTGATCATTTTAGTTTACTAGTTCCGTTGCTTTAATCTGAAGTTCATTGGTAAATATCCAAGAGTTATAGTTATTTAAAAAGGTGTGAAGGTTATAAATAATGGATTTGAGCCTGAAAATTAATTAAGAGTCGATTCGTCTTAAACTCAGGGAGATGATTTAAAACAGTGGAAATATAATAGAGTGCTGGTAATGATTGAAAAGTATGAAGTGATCACTGATAAAGCTGTATCATGAGTTTTAAGCTGCAGGAGTATGGTTTATTAATATTAACAGACTGCTCAAGTGTTGAGCAGTCTGTTTGACGAATATTTTGGTTAGGAATAATACTTAACGTCCTGACTGTAAATGTAGAGGAGAATTAGATGTGAAATTTAGAGTTTTATAAAGAAGGAGCATGCCAACTATTCAAATCTTTCGGTGAGCTCCCTATCTCGTGCCAATTCCCATTTGCGTTCAGAACGGATTTCTTCACTGAATGCTCTCTCTTCTTGGATGGCCCATTGTGAGACAATGTGATCCTCATGTTGTTTTAGCTGGGATATTAGTGGAATATATCTTTGCATAGCTTCTGCCCGAGAACCACTCCAAGAAGTCGGTCTAAATGTGTGTTTAAATTCCTCCAAAACTAAAACTGGATCGGAGGAATTCTTAATCAAAGTAATGGCGATTGGTGTCCACTCGATTCCATGTCCAAAATTTTTGTATGGCAATATAACAGATGATATTATTGGATTACGAACCTCTGGATCAATAGCACACCAATAAAGAATTACATCGTCATTGATGGCAGATAACGGATTTGTTGAAGAGTGTATTTCATCTGAAACTAGACGAGCCATGCTATAAACAACTTCTTCTTTTTCTAAAAAAACATCAAGAAATAATAATGGGTGTGTTAAAGCTATCGCTTCCAAAACATCATCAAAATCGGTGAGATAAATTTCATAGTTTTCGAGTGCTGTGGCAATTTTATTGGCTACTATTCGGATGTTTTCCGTCGCTTTTTCCTCTTCTTTATCAGAAAAACAGTATTTTACTAATAATGCTAGTTCATAATCCTTATGGGCTGCATAATTACGACTAAATGAATATTGCACGAGTAGTTCTTGTCCTAATGCAATAATTTCATCACTAATATTTCCCTTGTTCTCTCCGTGAATTTTCATTTGGAGTATTTTGATTGCAACGATGTTTCCTTCACTTTTTGAGGAAATGAGCTGTACTAATTCACAGAATTCACTATCGTCGATAGTATCGAGTACCCTTCCATACGATAAATTTTGATACATCCAAATTGGAGCTTTCTCTAGTTCAAGTGCCTGTTTTAAGCGTCCTAATCCTTTTTGGTTGATACTTACACTGGTCTGAAAGATAGGGAAATTTGCAGATAAATGCTGATTCATAACGGCTTCATCTAATAAGTTTTCACATAATTCATTATTAGTATTAGAAAGTCCATTTAAGTATCCTCGAAACAACTGAAAGTTACGCTTGGATTCCGGTATAGAGTCTAAATGATGTAGCATATTATTCCATATTCCTCTTAAATCACCAACGCTTTCCGACAAACCTTGGCCGAAATCAAAAATTCTTAGCCCCTCATTGCTTAAAAGTTCCGGCATCATTTTATCTACTAACTCCATATTGTAACCAATTTCTTGCCCAAGTGAGCGAGCAGTGTTTTGTATTTTAGCATAACTTTCAGTTATATCAGCTTCTTCTTCAATAGTATCAATTATGTCCAAAGCGCTTTTATAACCAGAGAGTGCGAATAGTCTGGCTTTATCAATCAAAGAACGTGGTGCCAGAATCTTAGTCAGATTATTTAATCTTTCAATAATACTTGTTGTCATTTCTTTTGCATCAAATCTAATTGTACTTTTTACGGCAGTCCATCCATCATTCCAAGTATGTTTCGCAGCAATATATTTAGTCATTATTTCTAATTCATCATACATCGCAGCTTTAGTCCATAAACCTCTGAATTTCATAGACAGAAGAGATCTAATTTTAAGGGCTAAAGAATTTTCAGCAACCGCTAATGGTAATACGTAATCAATAAATGTCTTGTACCAATGATTTATATCTGTCCTACATTTTGGTGACCAGCCATAGTCTCTTACATGAGCGCCAAATTCAAAACTGTAACTTGAACTGAAATGCCATGCTTCTAATGCTGCACTTAACAATGATACACCCAAATCTACTTGGTCTTCTGAGTCAGACTCTATTAAAGTAGAAATTACACTAACTCGCTGCTCGGGAGTTGCATGAGTGCCTGAGAGATAAATATAGAACAAAGATTTTAATAACTTTCTTATTGAATTATTATTTTCTTCGGAGTTTTCAACCAAAGCAAATCGACATAAAAGACGGGTAGCTCTTTCGAATAAAAGTGGGTCATATGCTATAGATCTAAGAATTCTAGTAAAATCAATGTAATGATCATTCTCACGTGAAAAAAATATATGAGAATTTTCCTTACTAATAACACCTTCTAGAAGAGATAAAACTGAGTTCGGATCTACAGGTGCTATATTTCTAAGTAGAGAAACACCGAACGCATTTAAACCCATAATATTGCCTAACAACCCAGAATCGGAAAGCCATTCTCTAGAAATCTCCTTTGCTGAATATGAATTGTGTAAGTATCCTAGTCGTCTAGAGAATGATTTTAATAATCTTTCTGATCCGCTATTAAAAAAAGTATCAGTTATAATATTAGCTGGTATGTTCTGAAGTGCTCTTTCAGCAAGTCTGTTTGCTATCGCATGTGGAAGCACTGCTCGCCAATGACTTCTCTCTTGAACAAGTTCACGTCGTTTGAGTTCAACTACATTTTCATAGATTTCACGAGCACTAAGATTTATTAGAGAACCAATTATTTTTAGTTCGTTATCGTCGACTTCACTTGTTCGAATGTCAAATGAGTAGACAAGCGAGCACACTTCCGCCACTTTGAGGAGTTTGTTATCCGGGATATTCCTTTGTTGAAATAATTTCTCGAATAAATCGTAATCTCTTAGTTGAGATATATCTTCTCCCTTTTCAATAGTTTTTGCTAATGCAATAGCAATGCGTGCATTACCACCTGCAAATTCGGCTATAGTTCTAGCACCAATTTCAGTTATATGAGCAAATCGGTTAAGAATAATTTTCTCAATTAAGTCACTGGATGCTGGCTCCAGACGATAAACTTCAGTTTCTTCAGGTTGATCATCTCTCACATCATATTCAACAGTCAGAAGACTAAGTTGACTTCCGGCTGCTGAACATATAGAAGTTAATCTTCTATGTAATTCTGGTGGACAGTTATCAACTATAAGTATTAGTGGTCTTTGGGAGGTAGTTAACATTTCAGCAAAATTTCTAGGGTCAGGATGGGGGCTATCACTAATATCCGAGTAAAATACATGAGATGAATTAAGTGCTCTCTCACCAATTCGACTATCAAATAAAGACTGTATTAAGCGTGTTTTTCCCACTCCAGATAAACCTATTAGACGTACTGAGGATCCTGGACGACTAAGAATACCTCGAAGTTCTTTTATTCCTTCTGTTACAGAAATTGCGTCGGATTTTAGCCTTGTTGTGTTATATAGACGGACACAGCCATCTGTAATATATACTTCATCAGTCCCACCCGGGCTGTTTGCCCAATTTCCGTAGGTTTTCCATCCTTGAATTGGACGACCTATCTTATGGCGTACCCACAAAATAAGGGAAGGATGAGAACGAACCCAACCAGCAATTCGCTCACGGTCATAAAAATCAACCTTAAGATGTGCCGCTTTTAAGTAATCCGAAACTGCGGTATGCATCGCTGTCCTACGATTTCTTAAAGCTGAGTCTGCTGTGGAGCCCTGGCTACTTACAATTATATATGCCCCATTATTATCCGCTAAATCTTTAATAACCTGCCGAAGCTGATTATCAGGACGCATTTCATCAATAATCGCAGCTCTTGGCATATCAGGTTTTTTAACCTGAAATCCCGTATTAGACCTTGGAATAAAACCATCATTTTGTAATGCTAAATCTACTTCTACACGAACATCTATACCACCATCACTAGCGTTTTGGTGTCCTCCCCATGTAACACCTGCAATTGGTAATCCCATATTATGCAGTTCTGCTTCACAAAGGAGCCCGATAAGTGATCTTAGGTCTGTATCATTAAGTTCTGTAATATCGTTTCCTGTTATATCTAGCATAAAAACCTCCTTTTAATAATTTTTGGATGATTTTTTTAAAAACTATTTTAAGTCGAAATCATATTTTATTTATACTATTCTTGTCTAATTCAAACAGAACATTTAGCATTTGGAAAAAGCTTTTTGGATTCTTTAACTTTCTCAGTAGAGCGAGAATCGAACCGTAAGTTAAGAAGTTTCTATTTTCAAGGAAGTACAGGGATTTAGAGAGCAGACTAGGATATCAGATATTTACATTGTTTAAAGGAAGATTACTTGAAAAAGCTATATAAGTGAATAAAGAAGCAAGGAAGTAAGTTGTTAGTTATTGAGCTATCTGAATGTTAAACATAATCAATATATTGAAAACACTACCCCTACCATATATTGTTTTTACAGATTTAAAATAACCCAACATATTGTATTTGTAAATATATTTTTACGAATATTCGTTCTGTAAAGGTTATTATAAGTTAGCCCACAATTAGTCCGCGTATTATCTGTAAAATTACATATGAATGGACGTGCCTGAGATTGATTGTTCTGAAATAATCGATTAAGAATAATGGTTTATTTACCAAAAAAGAGGTAATATGTTACATAATTGTGTAGACAGCTCAAGAGTGAGTAACTTGGGCCCTTTTCTGTGAATAGATGTAGCTCATTATACTTATTTCGGAGGAAAAGGAAATAAATTGTCGAACTCTATATAGTGCATTTTATTATATTAATGAAAATTGGTCTGGAAATTGGGAATCAATTTCTGCTCATTGGAGACTTATTATGGAGAGCGTATTTAAAGATTCGTTCAGCCTTATAGTGCCTGAAAATCATAGCAGTATTATTAATAAAGTAGCAGTAACAATTGAAGATTCTCATTAACTGCAGAGAGGCAGGTTAATATGGATTTCTTAAAATTACTACCTTTTCCACAAGTGATTAGTATTTTTGGTGTATTTATGTTGCTTGTTATTGTTATTGATTTTTTTAGGACCGCACCACCTGCTCGTCTGCTTGAAAATAGTAAAACAAGGTTATTACGAAGAATCATTAATGAACTAACTATTTTCATAGTAATTACAATACTTATTCTTTTTTTCGTATCTCCTCATGAAAGACCAATATTAATGGCAAGTTTATTTGGTGGGGTTATCATTACGAGTATTTTAGGACTCATATATGCAGAAGCTAAAAATAGTCGACTTCAATTATTTATTAACAGGTTGATAATAAAAATAATCGGAGAGAAGGGCTTCAAATTCTATAGAGTAGGGTTAAGTGCTGCGCATACACTTTTACTACTAACCTTTTATATATATTATACCGTGTTGATAACTAGTGGATTAAAAGAAGCATTAAATTTTAGTGGGACAACTAATTTTGATATTATTTATTATGCGTACTATGAGAATAAGTTTGTTGTATACGCATTTTTTATTCTAACGAGCACTATGTTCTTTATGTTTAAAAAACTGTATATGTCTCCAATAAATAAGATTTTTAAGGAGACTTTTAATAAGATACCTAAAGTTAGAATAAAATTAACCTCTGGAGAAGTGTTACAAGATCTATATATTTTTCAGACATCAGATGTGAAATTTATAATGGCAAGTAATGAAATTAACATCTCAAAATATTCAAAAACCTACCATATTCATAAAGATAAGATTGATTATATAGAGGCCAATAGTGATTCGAAAATTATTGATATGAAACAACAAAACCTTAAGAAGATATAATGATCTGATTCAACCCACATTGTAGGTAAAAATTTTATATCTGAGTATAGAGAATAATAAATAAAAGTAAGGAGGTATTAGATGATATTTAATATAGTATCAGAGTACCACCGGCAGTCTTTATTGGATAAACATCACAGATTCTTATCGTGGCAGCACTGCTATCGTTTTTTTAAAGGTAATCATGAGATGTTCAATGAAGAAAGAGTATTCGACCATGCTTGTTTACATTTATCTTTTTATCTGGCAAGTTGGGGGATGCTTAGAGGAGGGACATTTTTACTTCAAAAGGATTACAAAGTTCATGAATATCTTTTAAGAAAAGTTTTTATAGAAAAGAAGTATAAACAGTTCTACTCTCCTGAGCATGGCAATACTCCTTCACATCAATATTATGATGAAATTGAGATGCTCATAAAAGATGTGAAAGAATCCTATTCGAGTAATGTTACACCCGTTAATGGTAAAAATGAGATCATCTCAGTTAGTGACACACTTGCTTCAAAAATACTGTTAGGGCTATTTGGAATTGTTCCCGCTTACGATCGTTTTTTTGTGAGTGCGATGAAGATGCATGGATTAAACAAAACATCCCTTAACCGTGAGTCACTTGTTACTTTAGTAGATTTCTATCTGGATAATGAAGTCGAATTTAAGAAGTGTAGGGATTTAATCACAAGTGAAGGTAATGAATATACCCCTATGAAACTAGTTGATATGTACTTTTGGCAAGTCGGCTACATGATGAGTGAACCAAACAGATTTCCTCAATATGAACTTGAGATGATCAGTAAGTTTGCGGAGAATCAAGCAGCTATTAACAACAGACGCAGGAAACCTTCTACTCCAAGTAATAAAGATTCAGCTAAAAATAGCAGAGGTCTCACTGATGAAATTAGGCTATACATATTTGAGACTATTGTAAATGCAACAAAACAAGGTTTGGTTTATATCGATTTAATCTCAGGCGAAATACATAAAGAATTGAATTTGTCGAATAGAGTGCCTTCAGTATGTAGTGCTATGCTCAGTATTGAAGATGTAGAGATCGAGATTCTAAATGATACGCCTAGTGGTATGAGTTCAACAAAAAAGGTTCGTTATTGGTTACAAGAACGATAGGGGGTTCGTCCATTGAAGAATCTTAGAAAGAATCATCACTATGTATCACAATCCTATTTAAAGGCCTGGGCGAATAAACATAATAGAGTATGGACTTATCGGACTTTAGTTTCGCATAGTTCAGTCCCGGAGTGGTTTCAATCATCCGTTAAGAGCATAGCTAGTCACAATCATCTATTTACACGTAGTATTCTATGGGCTGATTCAGATGAAATTGAAGTATGGATGGATCAGGAAATAGAGACACCCGCGCAAATTGCTTTATCTAAAGCTCGTTCTGATGAGCCTTTGAGTAAACAAGAATGGGAGCAGCTGCTCAGATTTGTTGCACTTCAAGATATTCGTAATCCTGAAAGGTATATAGAACAATTAGAACGATGGAAGTTAGAGATACCAACTATCATTGAAGATGCGATGCAGACAGCTCTCAGTAAAATGAAAGCTGATCCTAATGAGGGGCTTATTCCCGCAGACAAGGAATATAATGATAGCAAATTAATTCCAATGAAAGTAACTAAGGAAATTGGCACTGCATCTGAGTTGGGACAGTTGAAAACAGAAGTATTGTTGGGGCGTGGAGTTTGGTTATTTTCTATCCGTCACATACTTACTACTACTTATAAGGTTCTGAAAGAGCATACATGGAGTATACTTCGTTCTCCTGGAGAATTGCTTTGGGTTACAAGTGACAATCCATTAGTGAGGTTGAATTATTATGGAGATGGATCTTATGATTTTAAAGGGGGATGGGGAAATAAGGGGGCAGAAATCATCTTTCCACTATCACCTAGATTATTGCTATATACTCAAATCGGTAACAAAGTAAGAATAAATAATGTTACCAGAGAGTTAGCTGAGACCCTTAATCGATTTATTGTTGAGAACGCGCACCGTCATATATTTGGATTAAATCCTGTAGATGAAATAAGTGAGATTTATCCCAGAATTGTTAATCAAGTGGCCTACGAACATGAGAAAAGAGAGTGGGAGACTTGGCATGTACGTCAAAAGAAGTTAGAACAGGAATACTAACAAATAGTAGGGGATCATACTTATAGAAATGATATTTCAGAAGATGCAAGTCTGAAAATTATTAACATCTTTGAGAGAGGTTCTTATGAAAACTAAATTTTATGTCGTTGTTAAAGGGAGAAAAATAGGGATTTTTGATATTTGGGATGAAGGAGCCAAACAATACGTAGAAGGATATAAAGGGGCTGTATACAAGTCATTTTCTAAGATTGAATTGGCTGAAATGTGGTGGGAGCAAATGTTACCAGAATCAAAAAGTCCGATCTTTCATTTTGATACTGCAAAATATACTGTTCGAAATTACTCTTCTCCCAAAGAAGATGAGGAGTCAGGGCCATATTTTACTTATCTTATTATTGATCCACGTACTAAAATACCATTTTATGTAGGACAAACTCGTAACTTGGAACACAGGAAAAGTAATCACTTAAAAGATTCGCATAAATATAGAGCTTATAAGAAGATGATATCCAGCATACAGTTAGAAGGCCTTGAACCACAGTTTCAGATCGTTGATATCCAACCAACTCTTACAAATTCACTTCGTTCAGAAACAGAGTGGGTGAAGAAACTTGCGTACCAAGGAATTCGTGTCTTAAACGGTTGGAGGGAACATAAGGAATGGATAGATTTGATTATGAGCAATAGGACACATGAATCTAATAAACAGCAGTAAAATGAGTAATAGTCATGTCAAAGTGGCAGTGGATTAAATCAAGTATTACATCAGGTAAAGAGCGATTTTATTTTCGCGATCGAAACTTACGATAAAATTCTTCATGCTCCTTTATTCGTATATTCGCATTCCTCGTGTAGTATGACTGCGTATAATTTAGAGTGGTTTGAAGTTTTTGATGGCCTAGAAGTTCCATTAAGGTTAATAAATCCATACCTTCATCTCGCATATGAGTAGCGAAGGAGTGCCTGAGGCTATGAATTCTCAAATCAGGTAAATTGGCCAAGAGGAGAAATTTCTTAAAGAGATTACTTGCGAATTGTCTAGTAATAGGGATGGTTCTTGCCTTTCCGGGGAAAAGACATTCGTTGTCTTTTAATTCGTTTATAGACTGGTACTTACGTAGGAGGGCTCCAAACCCTTTGCGAAGTACAATAACCCGTTGGATTTTATTTTTTGTTTTAAGAAGTGTGATCATCTCATCCTCATAATTTATATCAGAAACTTTCAATTCTGTTATTTCAGATATTCTACAACCTGTAGTTAAAAGTAATGAGAACAAGAGAGTATCCCGGATCAAGTTGTCACTATGGGATATTAAACTGTGTAAGAACCTTAACAATTCATGTCTGCTGAGTATTCGTATAGACTTAGCATCGGGATTATAATCGTTGAGTTTGAATCTCATTTGAGGCACGATATTAGGAAAATTACGGTTGTTTGTTAAAAACTTAAAAAAACTCTTTATTGCAAGCGTAGAAGATTCTAAATTAGAGAAACCATTCTTTACTTGATTCAATAAATAGTGGTCTATGATCTCAGCATCTAAAGGTTTGTAAGCGATGATTCTGTCACCATTTTTGAGCTGATAAATTTTATCAAGGTTCACTTCATCTGGATTACAGTGAAGTAGATCCGCAAGGAAATCGCAAAAATGATAGAGACATCTTAGATAACTTTTGAATCTATCTTTGGAAAGTCTACTTATCTTTTTATAGTTATTGATTTCTTTAATAAAATTGATCATGTTAATTCTCTCCAATTCCCATAATTTGAGCAACTAGCTTTTCAAGCGGAAATGGATACTTATTTACTGCATTTTTCAAATCGATGGGACGACGCTTTGTATAGATTCTTGTAGTTTCAATACTATTGTGGCCTAAAATTTCTTGGAGGTCGTATATTGCCATACCTGCAGATAATGAATTATACGCAAATGTATGTCGTAAACTGTGCACAGTATACACTCCTTTAATCCCGAGTTTTTCATAGATGCCTGTCACCATTCGTTGTATATTACGAATCATGAGGGGTTCGCGATTGTCATAACATCTTTTTGAAAAGAGTAAAGATTCGTCTCTTATGTCCCAATGATAGACTCCGGTTCTCGCTAAATAGTCTAAAATGACTTTTTTTACTTGTGGATACATGGGGATGTAACGCTGTCTGTTTCCCTTTCCTTTTCGTATGAAAATAAGGTCCTCATGAATCTGAAAGTCACAAATCCTCAGGTTCGCAACTTCACTCACTCGACATCCAGTTCCGAGCATAAAATAGATTAAAGCAAAATTCAAAAATGGCCAGTTAGTTTGTTTGGCTTGATTTAAAATTTGAGGTATAAGCTCATCGGGGAGATATCTAGGTAGAAGTTCGCCTCTGAATTTTTCGATCTTGAAGCGTAAATCCTCACTCACGTATCTTCGTGTATGAGCAAAATCCATCACGTTTTTTATGATCGCTTGGTAGGTGTTGAAGGTCCTAGCTGTTAATTTCTCTTCTTTCCTAGGCTTACAAGTATCAGTGAATTCGAAAAAAAGCTCCTCTGTTAAATCTACCATTTTAAACTCGGATTCTTTAAGTAATAAGAATCTAGCAAATTTTCGAAGGACTGTGATGTAATACTTTATGGTGAGTTCTGATTTTATTCTGTTCATCTTTAAGGTTAGGATATATTCCTCAATAACATAAAGTATGGTTTTTTCGTCTCGAATAGCTTTCTTGCCTTCAACAAGCACCAGAAAATCGTTGACATCAATTTTGTAGAGTTCACATATTTCCTCAGGAGTTATATTAACTTGGTATTCAAAGTCCATGTTACACCTCATTCACTCGATTTAAAGGATTACGGGGGAGGGTTTTAGCCAGCAAACGTTGCACACTTCTATGAATATACCATTCCGTTGAGCGACGATGTTTGTGCCCCATTGATTCAGATACTTGATCAAAATCATTGAGATTATCAAGAGCATTAGTTGCATAAGTATGCCGGAGTGATTTTGCACTAAAGCGTATTGTTCCAAAACTAATCTTATTACTATGATTAAACATTGAACTTATCATCTGTGAAGTTATAGGAGACCTTGTTCGATGAGTAATAAACAGATTATTGTGTTCCACTGGATATATAGCGCGTGTGAAATGAAGATACTCATGAATCATATCCGTTAGATCCTTACTCATTTTTAGGGTTCTTGTTTTGGATTTAAATGAATGAAGAGTAATAAGTCTTTCAGTTAATCTCAGGTCATCTAGATGAATATTAGCTACTTCAATCGGACGGCAACCAAGTTCCATGATGAGCAATACAATGCACATATCCCTGATTTTTGAATTTGAACTGCTTTTTTCTATCGATTCAAGTAGAACATGTACTTCCTCAAGATTTACATATTCGTTTGATCTATTGGCTTGGGCACGCAGCGACTGCGGGATAATATAACGAATGTAATTTACTTTAAGAGTAGATAACATATCCAAAAATAATTTCATTGAAAAAAGCACTCTGTTCAAGGTGCTTTTTTTAATTTGGTTTAGATGCATCCGTTCGACTAAGTGTTCTTCATAGGAAACAACCATCGATTTAGTGAGTTTTTTGCAATCATGAATCGAATGTAGAGGGGTTACACCCATAAATTGCCGTTGAACATAACCTATAAACTTACCAACATGATAGGTATGATGCTTCAATGATGTATGTGAGTATTTTTGAGCATAGTGATTTTTAAATGTAAGAATTAGCTGAGGAAATTCAGAGCTACCACGGACATGAAATCTCTTTTTGTTACGCTTTACAATATGTTTTTCAATATCTAGTAACAACTTGTTTGCAAACATAGGATCAGCACCAGATCGTTCGATAATGGTCTTCAGTGTAGTGTAATTAACTTTTTTCTTTCCTAGATCAGTTTCTGTGAAGTGTTGAGTATGTTGTATCATTTTAGGTATCATCAATAATCCCCCCTCAAAATCTATTATTCTAGTATTTATTGATTTATATACTTGGTTCGTATAAAATTGGAAGTACAACAAACAACACTAATTTTCCTTGTTACTAATGTTTTAACAGGGACGGAGAAGTTGCTCAGGCGACGATAAATAAATGGGAAAACATCGTTAGGATCAGTTCGGAAAGATTAGGATTTTTTGCTGATCCATTTTTCCTTTATTATCCATTCGTGACGTAAAATTTCTCTTTTACGTAAAACACTTTATTTTAGTAAAGTTTTTTATGCTGTTTTAATGGAGTACGAAGCTTAGTTCAATTGAACTAAGCTTTTTTATGTGGACTTTGCTGGGATATCTTTGATAAACATGTGAAATATCTAGAAAGGAAGTGTGGTAAATAGATATTTCAAGCGTACATAACCCAAGCTTCTTAGCTAGAAATATTGCAAATAAAAATGTGTATTCTATCTTACTTCTGATTGAAACGGGAGAAGATCTTGGGATTAATAAGTATTATAAGATAGTGATGGAATCTATTGAGAGATTTTAAACAGAGAAAGAATGGATTGAATATCATAGGTAATTAAAGTGTATTTCATTAATTATCACTCTCTCGAATTCGAAAATTGATCAAATCATAATCAAATCTGTAGAAAAACCTAGGGATGGAGGTGGGGGCATGGATAACAGATATTTACAGATTTATAGGGTACTAATAATTTTGTATGCTTTAAACCGCGTGATCCCCTTTTTTAAACATTTTACAGATCGGATTCGAGGCTATGAGTATTGATAATGCATGCACTTTGTAATTGATTATGTATTATTTACGTTAAATACTCGAACTGCTCATTTGTATTTTTGAGAATACAAATGAGCACCATCACCTTACAGCTTATACACTTTACTTGGTGATAGCATGGGAATGAGTAGTTTAACCGAAGAGTCTTCTTATTTAAATAGGATGTTAGAGGCCGGAAAAAATGTTGGCAGAGGAAAAATGACCGATAAGTATTACCAAGAAAACTTCCTTAATAAGGGGCAGTTTGTTTGTAATCCGTTGTTAAGATTATCGGCAGATGATTATCATAGGTTTTTAGCGAGGTTGTCTTTAAAGATACGACGTGAATTTCTACTCAAATCCACCGGTATGACATATAGAGAAGTTGCAAAAATTATTGGTTATGCTAGTCATACACCAATTCAAAAGTTCATGGGATCGGGTTCTTTCAATACAAAAATTTCACAGAAACTCATAGCTCAATTAGCGATACTTTTTCGTGTCCCTCCTGAATGGTTAATGGAAGAAAGAATAACGGATAATGAATGGGTAACGTATCACTTTCATCATTTAGGTCTTGAAAAGAAGAAGTTGATCTCTTTTTTAGAAATCTTGAATAGTGTGAAAGATACGGAGGTCTGGATACGAAATTTTATTCTTAAGGGAGTTAATCCTGATAACTCTCTATTTCTCAGAGTTGAATGTAGGAATGGGAATTTCCTTGTGGAGATCTTTAATCAGTTAGGAGTTATAAGGGAATATAACGAGTTGTTAGCAGCATTAAATAGCAAGTTTGACTGTGTTTTTGGAGATGTACTTACTGCCATTCCTAGTCAAAGGAATGCAGCGATTATATGTATAGCAAACCACCAAATGGATTTTAATACACCCATTGATTTTAGAACATTGGATTTTTGAAAATACAAATGAAAAGCGGTAGCTATTACTGTGAAACCTTCTGATAACTTGATTATCAGGAGGTTTTTATTTTGTCTAGAGTAGATCAGAAAAACAGAGATAAGGCATTAGAGATTATTAAGCAATGGATGAAAGATGAAGAAGAACGAATTAAAATGATGGAAGTTGCGAAATGCACGAAAAAAAATGAACAATAATACTCCAGGAGTAAACAAATTAGAAACAATTAAGAATGCGTTGAAAGTAACTGATGCAGCGAAAGCAAAAGGAAAAGTCATCGATTATATATTAAAGAGAATTATCAAATAACCGACTAATTGCAGTCGGTTTATTTTTAATTCAATTGGATACAATAGATAAATAAGAACACATGTTCTTATTATGTAAATTTGGTAAATGGCTCTCGTGAAAATCAAAGGTTTTCATACAACAAAAAAATCTGTGAATAGTCCTATTCAAACTATAGGGATGTTGTGAAGAGATAAAAAACAAGTTATTGAATAGGAGGGATTCTTTGTACACCGCAATTTACGTTCGTGTATCGACTGGTATGCAGGCGGTTGAAGGCCATAGCTTAGAAAGCCAGGTAGAGCTCTGCATGCAAAAAGCAAAGGAGCTTAGCATTCTTGAACATTCTGTAAAGGTCTTTAGGGAAGAGGGGGCAAGTGGTGAAGATATTGAACGACCAGCAATGAATGAGCTACGTGAATTAATTAGTGCAGGACAGGTTAGACAAATCATAATTACCCATCCAGATCGTCTCTCACGTGATTTAACAGATAAGTTGTTCTTGTGCCGGGAGTTTGAGTCACGTGATGCTCATCTGATCTTTGTTGATACGGAGTATCAAAGCACTCCTGAAGGACAGCTTTTCTTTAATTTGATGAGTGTTATTGCTCAATATGAGCTTTCTCTAATTAAGAAGAGGACTGTTCGGGGAAGGCTGAAGGCCGTAGAAAAGGACAAAAAAATCATGCCTATGCGCGTGGCCCCCTTCGGATATGATTGGGTCGATGGGCAGCTTAATGTGAACCAGAAGGAAGCAGAGTATGTAAAACAGGTTTATCACTGGTATCTAAATGAAAATATGACAATCCGACAAATTGGGAACAGGCTTTTCAAAATGGGAGTCCGTCCAAAACGTTCCGTCAATGGAAACTGGGGAGGAAGTTCAATAAGTCGGATGCTTAGTTCGGAAATATATATCGGCAAGTATTAATACAACCGTAGAAAAGTGAAGAAACTCAAGGGACAAAAAAGTAGATTTGGTAATCCCAAAAAAACATACACAATACGAGAAAAAAACGACTGGATTATGGTTGAAATTGAGCCGATTATATCCGAGGAGGTATATGAACAAGCGCGCCAACGGCGTATTAAGAATTTTACTCGTTCGGGAAATGTACATTTTAATTACTTGTTGAGATCATTTATTCGGTGTGGTCATTGTGGTCGTAAATGGGGAGGGACTACATACACGGGTCGAAAGGATAAGAAGACAGGTAAAAGAGTTAAATACACTTGCTACCGATGCCTTAATCTTTTTCCTAGAGTATATGGGATATCCCAACCTTGCCCTTCACGCAGTATTCGAGCAGAGGTGCTAGAAGAGTTTATTTGGGATATGGTCATGGAGGCATTGTCTAATCCAGAAGACTATATGCAGAGATTAGAGGGGCAAGTAGAAGAAGTCATTGATGAATTACTTTTTACTGCTGGTATGATCCAAAGCCAGATCGTTGAAAAGAGAAAAGAAATGGATAAGTTGAAAATCATGTTCCGACGAGATGTAATTACGGAAGATGAGCTAGCAACTGATTCCTATAAGTTAATTCGTGAGATTAATGAACTGCAATCACAATTGGAGTTATATGAAGGGCAGGTCAAAACGCACAGAGAACAACACTACTCGCATGAGGCGAATCTTAAGATAGTCGAGCAGATAAACGATTTTATTAGCAGTAAAGGAGCAGAACTGGCATTTGAGGATAAACGCTTTATCATTGAAACACTCATTGATGAAATTGTTCTCAAAGCAGAAGATGGAGGATTTAACATTAGTGTAGTCGGGAGCCTAAGCGAGCTTACAGGAGGTCAGGATGGAGGAAGTAAGAGCGATATTCCACTGACGTTGAATAAGAAACTTTCCTTACCAACTCGGCGTAAGGGTAGCATTAATGGTTGATGCTACTCGTTTGCCAAACGTAAGTTTAACCTTTCTGTATGATACTTAGCATAGTTAAGTGATTTTTAATGAGAAGACTATTTTTTTATGATGCTGCTTTCTTATGTACATGCACTTCTAGGCATTTACCCACATACAATAAGATGACCATGAACCCGTAAGGCTAACAGATCGGTTTCATTGTACAAGTGCGGGAGGTGTCGCCAAGTTGCCTGGATTCTTAAGTACGATCGCGTTGCTAATCAAAGAACTGACGTTGCTGGTATCTTACGTAAGGAACAACGCATTTCCACAGCCGCTCTCGGAGCAGGAGGAAAGCAAATACTTAGGCATGATGGCTGAAGGGGATGCTAAAGCCCGGAATTTGCTTATCGAGCACAATTTGAGATTAGTAGCTCATATAGTGAAAAAATTTGATAATACTGGGGAAGACATGGAGGATTTAATCTCCATCGGTACAATTGGCTTAATTAAAGCGATTGAAAGTTACCGACCGAACAAAGGCACAAAGCTGGCCACTTTTGCAGCCCGTTGTATTGAAAACGAGATCCTGATGCACTTAAGATCATTGAAAAAGACCCGCAAGGATGTTTCATTACATGATCCGATAGGGACTGATAAAGAAGGAAACGAAATTACACTCATCGATATCCTTGGCTCCGAGGCAGATGATGTCATTAAAGAGGTCGATCTTAAGATTGAGAAAAGTAAGATTTATCGAAACCTTGATATTCTGGATGACCGGGAAAAAGAAGTCGTAGTGGGTCGCTTTGGATTAGACACGGGTGGTGAGGAACGAACGCAGCGGGAGATAGCCAAGGAGCTTGGTATCAGTCGCAGCTATGTGTCACGGATTGAGAAGCGAGCGCTCATGAAGCTGTATCATGAGTTTTATAAGGCGAAGCGCTAGGATCTTAGATAATAACTGAAGATTCACTATAGAGTGCTTTAAAAGCGACTTGCCAACAGGGAAGTTGCTTTTTTGTTAATTCAAGTAGTTGGGATAAATGAACATAAAAAAAGCATATTCAGAAAATTAACTTTTTAACTGTTGAGGGGTGTTATTATGACATACAAAGAAATATATGATCTCCATATTCAATTGTTACATGTATATGAGAACAATGAAAAGCACCAAGGTCCATATCAGAAGCAACTTAATTATTTTAAGAGACAGTTTTTTATAGCTGAAGATATAGTTCAACGAATTTTTGTTCTAAATCAGTTAATAAAAATTCATGAAAAAAGTAGAGGAATAAAGATAAAGTGGTGTTCAGAAGAATACTATAAATGATGCCTAGGTTTAATATAGTTTTGTATGTAGGAATAAGCTTCTAGATAGGTAACCTTAAAATGATCGTTAGCAAAAAAAGGAGTAGTAATAATTGTCGAAAGACTTATATCTACAGGAGTTGAAATGTTGTAAAAATAAAACGGAGATAATGAAAACATATTTTTGAGTCACTAGCTAATACATGGGATTTTGGAGGTGGATGTATGAACAATTCAACAAGTAAACATATGATGGATAAACCCTACATTAAAGACGTGATTCGTGAACTTACACTTCTGGGATATGAGGACGATGAGGCTACGAAAATTCTAATCAAATACTATAGACCATTAAAGAGGAGCTGGGGTTTTGGGCCAAATGCTCACAATTTCGCAAAAGAAATCGATTTAATTCATAAAGCTGTTATCAAGAAATTCAATCCTTCTGAACCTGGTCAGATCTTTATAGGTCATTTGAAAAATCGAATAAAATCAAATCTGAAAGATAAGCCTTGAATTGAGGTATAGAATGAAGATAACAATTTCCTTAGGGGCCCCCAAGATGATACATAGATTTTGTGGAAGGTATTGTGTTAAGTTTTCGAATACTTATTGTTAACTTTGACTGAAAAGCTTATTGGAATAATTTGCATATTCGAGAGGACTAATATTTCATAGTTATTGTGGAATGACAATTAATTAGGAGATGTATTGGCGGAATAGCAAATAGGGGCGGAGAACCCTATTTTTGTCAAACTACAATACTTGAAAAATATTCCAAAACAGGTTTGCGGATCTGAAAGCTTTAATGAAGATGGCGAGCGAATAGTGCTTACAAAATAGTAACAGAGTAAGTCTTTAAATAGAGGGCTGAACCAAAGAGTTCAGCCCTTCTCTTATTAAAATGTATATCCTAGCCTTCCTAAACGAACGTATAATGCTTGGACACTTACTTTAAAGTCATCAGCTATTTTATCAAGTTCTTCTGATTCATGAAGAAAGTCAATTCCATTTTTCAAACGTTTCATAACTGTTTCTTTAACTAATTCTTCAGGCATGAGTAAGGCAGCAGCAAGAAAGATGAATTAGATCAGCTTCTAATTGAAGTGGAACGAAAGCTCGAATTAAAAGAAAATGACTATAAAAGCTTATTAGAGATGCTACATACTTATGAAAAAAATTTGAAATTAAATGAAACCAACGTGTCTAATACTATAAAACACGGGTTATCTAGAGACTCAAGAAAATTTGATTAGAGAACTTGGAGAAACTGAAAGTAAACTATTTAAGAATACAAAAGATGTTGAAGCAAATAATAAAAAGCTAAGAGAATATACTCAGTTGAAAAAAATTCCAACATATTATATGAAAGTTATATGAGCACAAGTAAAGCTATATTTGGGTTAGAGGAGATTGGAGAAGATAGGATAAAGAATGTAACTCAGAATTATGAGGCTAGAGGTAGTAATAGGGCTTTAGCAACAATTGTGTGGTATTTTAATTTGTTGAAAATTAAGTCTGAGTTAAATCCAAAAGCCATTAAATTCCCATTAGTTCTTGATAGTCCTAATAATGTTGAATCAGATGATATAAAAGAGAATGCATTATTTGAATTTATTTTTAGTAATCTAGCTATTGGAACTCAGTTAAAATTGTCCACATTTCCGTAAATGATTTTCCTGAATTAGAAATTGATAATGTCATCGAATTGAAAAACGAAAAGTATCATCTATTAAATACAACTGATTATGAGTCGAATGAAGGCATCTTAAAATTGATCTTTGAGAAGGAGTGAAATACATCAAATAGCTCCTTATAAAATAAAGCTTCTTGAATCACTCTTAAAGTTGAGGGATGCTTGAGTAGTAAGGATTTTTCTTGTGTTAGTAATACTAAAACCATAGCCTTCTCTAACGCTGGCAACGATGAAGTCAGGGTTCGATCCTTTGTTTTGAAGTTTGAGAGCGAACACGTAGGTTCAGTGCGTGCCCTTATTCATTGATTTTTTTGTAAGAAGAGAGCGTTTTTACAAACTAAGCCCGAATAATACAGCGAGTGGATATGTAAAAATGTATGTCATAATAACACCCCTCAGCAGTTAAAAAGTTATGCTTTTTGCAGGATACAGCTCCATCAGCATCCTCCTTTCAATCCGCGTTACATAGCTGCGGCTGATACCCAGCTCTTTGACAATCTCCCGGCTGTTTGGGAAGCGGAGCATATTATTGATAGAATTATGGGTGAAGATAGATGGCATAGTGCCCCTCTTAAATAATTATTAAAAGACCTTGATTGGCATGATGCCTTTCAAGGTCTTTTCTTTGGTAAGGACTACCCATTGTTGAGGAAACTAACAAGGAATTAAGAGATCGAATTGTAGTGTTAGAAAGATGAATAGATGGACTTACTAAAGAAATGGATAATTCGAAGAATAGTATTTCTTATTATCCTCAGGTGTATTTCAGGGAGCAATGGGGATTTCCTCGGTGAATCAAAGTAATAATAGACTGAAATTTTGAAAGTAGCGGAGAGCCCTTCCAGATATAAAAGTCATATTTCTGAATGAGTGATGTCTTTTTACAGTAGTCTGTTTTTATCTCTAATTTTTTATTAATCCCACACAATTAAAAGATGCATTTTAGCAAAGTTTATAGTGAAATTGATCATTTTTCATGAGTTAATCATTATTTATCATCCTAATAAATTCCTATGATCCTAATAAATTCCTATGATTCCTAAGAATGTCATATGTACATAAGTAATTCCTACCTATAGTATATATAGAAGATATTAGGATATAAGATAATATATTATAAATAAACACTAATTCGGGATTAGATGAAATTTATAAAATGCAATAAAATATCCTATCATTTCTCTAATATCTACTACTCACTTTTCTTATGTATATAGTGTCCAAGGGGGCTTGAAAATGTATGGAAAAAATGTTGCCTTTAAATCTTAATGTGAATATGAATATTAATTGTTTTGATGTTTATAGGTTAAGCATTATTTTATCGAATACGAAATCAATTCCATGGTTTATTGAAAGATTTATTAATTTGCAAGTTGATGAGCATTTCGAATGTAACTATTATGATTTAGGGGCAACTAATCCTACAGAATATGAGTTTATTTTTGATGAAGTTCTATCGATAAGTAAAGTTAATTCGGTACAAGATATACTAAAGATGACTATAGAAGCTTTGAAAAATAACAAATATCTATTAATCACTCTTAATCAAAGATATTTCAGAGAAGATTATAAAATTAATGAAATTGATTCGGTTCATGGAACATTAATTGTAGGTTTTGATGAAATTGAACAAAAGCTCTTTTATTTAAGTAATGTTCGAAATAAATGGTGTGTAGAATTTTTCTACTTCTCTGAACTCAAACAAGCATTTTTTTCTGCGTTAAATATTATTGCGAAAGATGATCATATAAATGATTGGCTTCCATTTCTAAATAGAGTAAATGAACCGGTGTCGATTATTGAATTAAAAAATAATAATAGCAGAGAGGCTCGATTTAATATATTGTATGATACTTTTAAAAATTATTTGAATGGTGTTGAAAGTAAAGCGCGGGTATCAACTTTTTCTCGTTGGCAAGGGATTGCTATATATAAAGCTTATTATGAAGCGCTTAATGAAATTTTAATTAATAATAACCCAAATGACTATTTTAAACCTTTTAGGATTCACAATATTGAAATAGGTATGAGACGTATATTAGAAAATAAAGCAGGAATATCATACAGATTGAAATATTTAGAATTAACGTATGATATTAAGTTTGAACGAGTTATATTTCAAAGGTTGGAAAAAATAACGAAAACTTTAGAGATTGCAGTTGCATTATATTCAAAATTCTTACTTACATCTGATATTAAAAATTTAGAAAAGGCGAATATTTATCTTAAGGAAGCCGAAGAGTTAGACGTACTTATTTTTTCTCAGCTTGCTGATACCATTTTGAATTATATGAAGTCTGGTCTAATATCTATGGCGTATGATCACTGCTAACAAGTAGAAAAAATAACATCTCATTAAAAATCAAAACAGAAGAGTGCGAGATGTAAGGGTAAAGTTCAAAAAAAATTGGTGATCAAAGTTCTGATCTAAGCAACGCTTGATGGAAGTTTGATCACAGGCTCAGTTTTGTGATTGCTAGATCTATCACATGTGAGAGACTGTATTCAAAACACCACCGATTGCTCTCAGGAAATTTGAACTAGATAAGTATAGCATTTATCAGATTTGTAACTCTGTGAATTATGTTTCGTTTTATTAATCTTAATAAAAACGGAATAGGGCAAATCTTACTTCAATTTCTGTATCTCCAGACCGTCTACAGTAGCGAATTAACGGGTTATTCAGTTCCAGAGTATTTAAATGAAATCATTAAAAGTGGTTGGAATTTAACATAATGCTTGTCGAGTTTGATTTACTGTAACCTGTAAAATGTGTTGTAGCTCAAAGGGAGTCAGTATTCTGATGCTAACAAATTTTTCAGTCATGAAGTTTTAAAAATATAATTACGGAGGTAAATAAGTTAGATGTCAGATAGTATTGTTCTTGAAGATAAAGTCAAAGCGATCGTTAAAAAGATCTTAGAAATTAAAGATGAAATAAATATTAGTGATGATTTGACTAATATTGGTTTAGATTCATTAAAAACTGTGATGATGGTTATTGATTTAGAAGTGAGTTTTCAGATTGTGATTGAGGATGAAGAGTTGCTATTTGAAAATTTCACAAATATAGAGAAGATATTGAGATTAGTTGAAAGTAAGATTGATACATAAAATATATCGTGGTGATTTTTTGGAAAAGAGTGTGTTGGTATGATGCGATCTGGTATTAAAACAATATGCTTACTGCAAGTTGAGTTTAATGGATTTACACCTTTAGGTGGGGCAGAAAGCATTGCAATCGAAGTTGCAAAAGGATTGAGCGATAACTTTCAAGTAATAATATTACATGGCGTAAAAGACCCACTTAAACTTGATGAAATTGAATATCATGGTGATGGTTTTTATAGTCTTGCTTCGTATTTACATGATGATGATATCCGTTATAGGGGGGAAATAAGCCCGGAATTAACAAAGAAATCAAAAGAAATATTAAGATGCTGTGAAGTCTTAATTTCATTTGAGAGAGTATTGAAAGAGCGAGTTGCACCAGTGAATATAACGGTACTGGGTGGTACAGGATACCTGCATTGCGGTGATGTTGTAAAAAGCAAGAATTGGGATAAATTAATTGTCCCCTCTAAATTTGTTTATGAATGGTGTGTTGCGCATGAGGGAATTAGTCGTGAGAAAGTAATCATAATTCACAATGGTATAAATACAATGGAACTGCTAAATGGTAGAAAGGAACAACGTGATTTAAAGAGCGAAAGTCTTCTTATTCCATCACGGCCAGATGTGAAGAAGGGTTTCAAAGAGTCAATCGATTTGGCAAATCTTTTGAATGAAAAAGGATTGAAATATTCAGTGAAAATACTAAAACAAAAATCTTTTATTAGTAATAAATCGTTTTATTCTGATTTAGAAGAATATTCAAAAGCGAAAGGGGTTAATCTTTTATATATGGATTGGGTATCAAAATCTAATGTCAGTTCGTTATATAATTCGTCAAAATTTTCGACAATGATTGGAGAAGTTCCTGAAGGTTTTGGTCTTAGTGTGATAGAGTCAATTTTCTGTGGAACACCTGTATTGGCAAAAAGACATGGAGCTGTATCGGAAGTATTGCCACCTGATCATGGTGTGATTTTTTTGGATGAAATTGACCTTTTGAGTATGACATCAGTGAATTTTGAAAATGCAATTGAAGAAGCAAGAATGCAATGTTTACAATATGGTAGAAAGTATATTAATGATCATTATAGTTTGAAAAGTATGATTAATTCTTATATTAAATTAGTGATGCATGAAAAATAGAAGTATGCAAGGAGAATTAATCGTTATGATGATGAGATGATTTATTATGTTGGAATAGTATGCTTTATTTCTTTTGATGAAAATTTAATGTTAATAATCGTGACTAAATATTATTTATAAAAATTCATGGTGTAGTTTTATTCATGATAAAAAGACAAAGGTTTCATTTGAAATAAATAGTTTTGTTTCTTGGTTATGAATTAATCATAATACCTTCATATAGAGGAGAATGCAAATTTTAATTTTGGGGTGAGTTATTTAATAAGACCGATTAACGTACAGCAAGTTGCATATTGTATGTTGTATTGGCTCTAACTTAAGATGATCGTGAAGCTAGACAGATAGAGTAATAAGAGTTTATAAAACAATTTATTTTAATATTTCACTACCAAAATTTTCAGTTTAATAAGTACAGTATAGTCTACTATTTAAATCAATTGCTATGAATGGATAAGTAATAAATAGTTTTCTATAAAATATCATAATTTTTATTGATAAATAATTAGGTGGTTAGTATCTAAGTGGAAAATACATACTTTGAACGAAAAATCAGTTTTAAAAATTCATTTTTTATAATTTGTTGGGCTTTAAAAGTGATATTCTTGACATCACCACTCTTACTGGTAATCCTACTATTTATGACTATCGTAGAAGGTGTCGGACCGCCACTTACTATTTATGCAACGAACCAACTTATTGATATTGTAATTGAAATAAATGGACAGGGTGTAGAAGGATTTTTAAGAGTAGTACCATGGATTATATTACTTACTTCTGCGTTTATATTCTCACAAGAAATATGGGGACAATTTCGAGAACCATTGTTTATGCTGCTTAAACAAAAGGTACAGCATGTATTGGATCGTAAAGTGCTTGAAAAATCTTCAAAGCTACCAATTCTTTTTTTTGAGGATAATGATTCTTTTAATATTTTAGAGCGGAGTAAAAATCCTGGAGATAAGCTCGAAAACCTTCTATTTTATATCTTTGATTTTATGAAAGTGTTAATTGGATTGGTAGGCATAATATATCTGTTTTGGTCAGTTTCCCCATGGATTTGTTTGCTTTTTATCATAGCGATGATCCTCCCTTCTATATACGAGGTCAGATATTCAAAGAAGTGGATGAATTTCATGTACGATAGGACGGAAGATCAACGTCGTGTAGGGTATGTAGAAGGTCTTTTGACAGGACGGGAAGAACAAAAGGAGTTACGGGTCTTTGGTTTGACCCAAGTACTCAGTGATAGATGGGAAAGTATGAGGAAAATTCAACGAGATGTAGAAATGAAAAAGAAGAAGAAACTGGAACTCTTCAGGCAACCAGCTATATTGTTGTTTTATGCAGTTGAAGTTGGTAGTGCAATATACTTGGCATTAGTGCTGTCAAATCAAAATATATCGACAGGTACTTTTGCTGCTTTATTTCTTGCAGTTGAAAGATTACTTTTCTCTGGATTGGCTTTAGGTACATTAATAGGTTTAATCCAGACAAGTGCAATAGATACTGGTTATGTTCGTGAATTTCTTGGTTTTCATAATTATGAGTCGGAAGAATCAAGATCAAAATTATTTCCTCAACCTATGATTCAAGGTATTTTTTTTGAAAATGTTACTTTCACATATCCTGGGCAGAATGAGCCAACGATAAATAGCCTCAATTTACATCTGCGCCCAAATGAGAAAGTAGCTTTGGTAGGAGGAAACGGTGCAGGCAAAAGCACAATAGTTAAGATGTTATTGGGACTTTATTCTCCTTCTACTGGAACTATTTCTGTAGATGGTATTAATTTTGAAGAAATTGCTCATGAAAGTTTACGTAACTGTATCTCTGCAACTTTCCAAGATTACTACAATTTTGAATTTACAGTCGCTGAGAGTATTGCACTAGGTAGAGCGCACATTTCGGATAAAAGTGCGGAAAACATGGAGTTAATAATTGAAGCGGCTAAGAAAGGTGGAGCAAATGATTTTATAAATGCACTACCTGATGCATACAGTACACCAATCGGTTATGAGCTCGACGGTGGACAGGGACTTTCTGGTGGACAATGGCAAAGGATTGCTGTAAGTAGAACTTTCATGAGTGAACCATTACTATTCGTTCTTGATGAACCCACAGCTGCACTAGACCCACAAGGTGAAGCGGACATGTATGAACAATTTATTGCGGTTCAGAACCGTGCAGTTTTATTGATTAGTCATCGACTAGGTTCAGCACGCTTAGCAGATCGAATTTTATTACTTAAAAATGGAAGCATTATTGAGGATGGTACTCATGATGAACTTCTTAAGGCTGGCGGTGAATATGCACAGATGTGGGAGGCACAGTCTCAATGGTACAAATAAAAGAAAAACATTCCGGTATACTTTGGATGTTACTTCGCTTCATGAAATGGATGATATTTACAGATCCGCTCAGGTTTTTCGTTGTGTTTGGTCTAAGATTATTTACAGGGCTTGTACCAGCAGTTAAATTAGTTGTTATTAGCAAGATAATCCAACAATCAATTGGCATTTATCAAGGAGCTCCTGTTGATAGATTACTATATTGGATTGCTTTGTGGGCAATAATTATACTTTTTGGACATTGTTTTACTCTAATGGAGACACTGGTTACAGAGCGTTTAAGGCAGGAAATGGAGGATAGTTTACTACGTCAACTGCATGAAAAAGCATATAAATTACGTTTAGAGGTGTTTGAACGGGCTGATCTTCATGATTTACTCAAAAGAGCGAAAAAAATGACAGAGCCAGGAGAATTTTTGAACTTATTATGGATGTTTTTTTCTCTCTTTAGTTCCAGTCTTACAATTGCATCTGTAGCTCTTGTTGTAGGTAGATGGAACATCTGGCTTCTTATAGCGATTCTTCTTACAGCATTACCATCACCAATTGCTCAATTCATTCAAGCACGTTCTATGTACTTCGTTGAGAGAAAACAAATGTCCTCTGAGCGAATGCTTCAATACGTGGTAAGGTTACTTACATCGCGTACAGCTGCTAAGGAATTGCGTACATTTAACTCGGCAGCATGGCTCATTCAAAAATGGGAACAGACATATTGGAGCGTAGCTAAGGTTCTATTCAGGCACTCATCTGCGCAATATCTCACAATTGGTATATTATCAATTATAGGTGTTATTGGTCTAATGTCAGGAGTTACTTGGGCTGCATGGACAGTTGCAACTGGAAGTTTACTCGCATCTCAATTTGGAGCAATGCTATATGCATTACAGTCTGTTCGTGAGGGAGTGAACTCAATAGTTGGGAAATCAGGTGATTTTCGTAAAAAACTATTTATGATAGGTGATCTTTTCGAATACCTTGATTTAGGCCCGGAGGAAATAAAGGGTGATCGCAAACTACTGGGTTTAGGTGATATACGAATTGAAAACATGTCATTTCACTATCCTCAGAGACTAGAAAAGAGCCTAAATGATATTACATTAACAATAAAAGAGGGAGAACGTATAGCAATTATTGGAGGTAACGGTTCTGGTAAGACAACACTTGCGAAGGTGTTGATGGGTTTGTATCGACCAACAGAGGGAACCGTCGATTATGGGGAGCTCAATATTGTAAATATCGATACAAATGATCTTACAGATCAATCTGCAGCCGTCTTTCAAGACTTTATACGTTATGCTTTTACACTAAAAGAAAATATTGCTTATGGCAGATTTAATCTCATGGAAGATAGTAGTGCGATCGAAGAAGCAGCTGTACTAGGGGGGGCTGATGAAATAGTATCTGCACTTCCTGATGGTTACAATACCCTTCTGACACGTGAATTTTCAAATGGTACAGAACTATCAGGTGGCCAGTGGCAAAAGGTGGCTATTTCACGTGCTTTTATGCGGAAAGCAAAGTTTATTGTATTAGACGAGCCTACGGCTGCCCTTGATCCGATAGCAGAAACAGCTGTATTTGAACGTTTTTCCAGTGTTGCGGGAACTAATACAGCGATACTAATTTCACATAGGCTTGGTATGGCTAGGTTGTGTGATCGAGTATTGGTCATGAATGGTGGCAGAATAGTTGAACAAGGAAAACATGAAGAATTAATTGGTGCTGGAGGAGAATACGCTAAGATGTGGAAAATTCAATCTCAATGGTACGCTTAGTTATTAGTTTTATTGGGTAAGCTCAGTAGCGCAAAAGAGTTTGTGTAAGAAAGCAGAGAGTAACTCCTCGGGTATCCGTTAATAGCTGTGAATGTTCCTTGGGGCGGGGGGAGATCCCGCCCAACAAGGAAATCAAGCTAATTCTTTTGGCCTTCCTGCACCTGATATCACGCTTCAAACATTTCGTTCAGCATCTCTTTACTTCCAGATCACCGAAGCCGTGTTTGACCCGTTGGGCAAAACGCTCATTGTAGTCTGTTAAGTCGAGGTAGCCAATTTTCACTGACGTACCCATATTGGTGAGACTTTTCATTGGCTTCAGGCGTTTACGCGGAACCTTTAAATCCCCACATTTCCGTATTTCTATACAGGTCTCGAATGTAATATCCGTTGCGACTACTGCGTGCTCTAGCTTCATTGCATCGACATAAACGTCTGGGTTTCTGCTCGCATCATTGATTCCAGGTTATCTTTGATAAACTGTGTAAAAATTTTCGGATAGATTATTCATTAGATTTTCGGGACAATAGTCATCGAGTATGGTTCCTCCTTGATGGTGTCACAATACCGGAGATACCCAGTTTTTTGTTGCTTGCTAGAAGCTTATTGAGCGAAATTATATAGAATAGAGAAAAAATGTAGTTAATTATCTTAAACTTACAAATAATGAAAATTCTTTACTTAATTAGCTGAAAGGAAAAGATTTAGAAATTTCACTTTATAAGTAAAATAGTAATCTAGATAATATGATCATTAAAGTTAATCAAATTGGAGACATGATACAATGATGAGTTTCGAAAAAAACATAATGGTTATTGCTCCTCATTATGATGATGAGATAATTGGTTGCGGAGGGACTTTAATAAAATACCGTGACGAAATAAAAGAACTTTCAGTGGTACATCTAACAAAGGATAGTATTCGCCAACAAGAATTTATGTGTATACAAGATCAGTTGGGAGTATCTGATCACTTTCATCTGGATTTTAATGATGGTTATTTGTTAGAACAGTATAAGGAATGTGTTATTCAATTAATTGACATTATTCAAAATAAAAAACCGCAAATATTAATGATTCCACATAGAATAGATAGCCACCCTGATCATCAAGCTGCTTATAAAATTGCTATGGATGCAATTGAGAAAGCTAGGTACTGGAATCCAAAAGAAGGAGGGGGATGTCATAAGGTATCTTACATTTTGGAATATGAAGTATGGTTTCCGCAAAAGGAGGTATCAGTTGTGGTAGATGTTACAGAGAATATTGAAATTAAAAAATCTTTGATGAATTTATATAAATCTCAATCTGTATTTCCTTATCCTAAACTTATCGAAACACTCAATGGGTGGCGAGGTTTAATCCATCAGCGTGGTGGAATGATTGAAGCTTACCATGTTTCCTGTATATAAAAGGAGTTAAACTAATGAAAAATGGATACTATTTGTCCGTCTATATTCATATTGGTGAAATACCAAGCGTTGTAGATAGTTATCATCGGCATGACCAAAATATTTCGCTTTGGAAAAAGGATGGTGATTTAATTGAACTAATTCATTATTGGGAATTAGAAAGAATAAGCGGTATCAAATCACATAGCAGATCGCTTTTTAGCGTAATTGAAGCAGTAGAATTTATAAATGAATTATTGTCCATGTACAATGTTACAATTAATGACATGGAAGAAGTTTGGGGTACACCGCAATTAGATAATACAAAAGATTATTTTTCAGACGAATTAATTAACAGTCTACCATTTCATTCAATTGCTCACTTATTCTCATCGATATTTATGGATACAAAAATATTTTATGATGAGACTATTATTGGTTTAGCAGTAGATGGTGGCCCTGATAACATACTTGATAATGGACATTTTAGGAAAAAAAATCATTATGCAGGTTGTTTGGTGAAAGAAGGTTCAGTAAAAGACATATTTCCAATTTCCTCGCCAGGCTTAATTTGGTCAGAGGCAGCAGATTATTTCGGATTACGTGAAGGTACTTTAATGGCATTGGCCAGTGCAACAGAAAGTAAATTAATAAATTTTAATTATGACTTGCCTAATAATATTTATAGCATGGGGGATAGGAAAGTAGCAAGGGATTATCTAAATGAGTTGTGGAGAACAATCGATAAATTAAATGAGCATGATATTGGGATTTCATTTAATGGTTTTGATAAAAGATTCACAGAAATAGAGAACAAAATAAGCATGGCTGTAAAAGAAATACAGAATATCTCAATACAAATCATGGAAGAAAATATTAATAAAATTGTAAGTGAATATAACATTGATACTCAAAATGCTTATTTAGCTCTTTCTGGAGGATATGCATTAAACTGTCCTACCAATAGTTACTTAATGGAAAAATTTAAATTCAAAGGATTCTTGGCTCCTCCGTGTATTAATGATTCTGGAATATCATTAGGAATTGCACTGTATGTTTTTTATAAAAGATTAAGTAAGAAAAAAATTGATTTTAAGTTAGCGCATCCTTTTTATGGTGATAAGAACTTACTTTCTACGGATGGTTTAGAAGTATATTCTCAATACATAAAAGAATCATCTGAGTTTGACTTGGACGTCGTATTAAATGATTTGGAAACGGATCCGTTTATTTGGTTTGATGGTAGAGCAGAGATCGGACCTAGAGCATTAGGAAATAGAAGTTTATTCGCGGATCCGAGAAATAATAAATCAAAGGATGAGCTTAATCGAATAAAGCAGAGGCAATGGTGGAGGCCAGTTGCTCCAATTATATTAGAGGAAGAAATATCTAATTGGTTCGAAAATTCTTATCCTTCTCCGTTTATGCTTCATACATTCAAAGTAAATAAAGACAAAGAAAAGTATGTGCCTGCCATATTACACTTAGATAAAACCGCAAGAGTACAAACTATTAAAAGTGAAAGTAATAATCAATTAATTTATCGGATCATTAAGGGGTTTTATAATAAAACCGGGGTACCTATTATATGTAATACTTCTCTAAATGATAACGGTGAACCGATAATCAACTCCTTTCATGAAGCTATGAATTTTGCATTGAGAAAAAACATTAGAATTGTTTATTTCAATGGCCAAAGATTTGAGTTAATGAATCACGAAAAATATAAAAATACTCAACCATTACAAAGAAATAAAAAGTTTTTTGAACATAATAATGTTGAAAGTGTTCTAAAAAAATACAACCCTTTTAATTTGCCTATGGATGTAGTTGATTATTATTATAATGTTTCTGATTTATTTATGAATTTTTCTTTATCCAATGAAAAAGATGTGGAATATATACTCAAGCAAAAAAAAATTATAGATAGAATTATAAAATTACAATAAAAGGGAGTCTATTACTATGTGTGAAAATATTAAAAAAATCAATAAAAATGTAAGGGAAGCATTGGCGACTTTATCAATTCCCCTTGATGTTGAAACTATAGGAGATAATGAATCACTTCAAGATGAATATGGTCTTGATTCTATAGTATTAATGGAATTCATGATCATTCTGGAAGAAAAGTTTTTCATTGAATTCGATGAAAATATATCATTAGAAACGTTAAATACGATTTCAGGGGTAACTCAATATATCAATCGAATTAATAATTACAATGGATAAAATTGGATTGTATTTAGAGAATTGTATGAAGGAAAATACGAAACGTATCTTTTTAAAGTTAAAAAATAGTGATGTGTCATATGGATTTGCATATGAAAAAATACTTTCAATTAAAGAGATGCTTCTAAAATCTGGAGTGAAATCCAGGGATAGAGTAATACTACTTTGTAACAATAACAATGAATCAATTGTTCTTGGTTTCTTGTCGATTCTATTCCTCGATGGGGTATGTTGCATTTCTCGCCCTGAAATAATCTCTGAAAATCACAAACTTAATGCTAAATGGTTAATAAGTGTTGGTGATTTCGAAAGTGTTGAGTATTTAAAAATTTCCGAAGATCATGGTGTATGTTTATTTA
The DNA here is from genome assembly GCF_038000135.1 of Paenibacillus sp. FSL F4-0236. Taxonomy (NCBI): domain Bacteria; kingdom Bacillati; phylum Bacillota; class Bacilli; order Caryophanales; family Paenibacillaceae; genus Paenibacillus; species Paenibacillus sp. FSL F4-0236. The sequence goes on along the minus strand of NZ_JBBOBK010000001.1, from coordinate 4,542,404 downwards.
AAAAAATATATTATGAGAAGTTCTTTAATACACCACTAAACACAATATTGATTGCTCCAACTTCAGGAACTACATCTTTAGTGAAATGGGTGGTTTTATCGCATGGTAGCTTACTTTATAATATATCCGCAATAAAAGAATATATGAATGTTCAGCTAAGCGATACCCTATATATGATTAAAAATATAAGTCATATATCTACTCTTACTTCAGATGTATTACTCTCTGTCATATCAGGTGCATCTTTAGTAGTAAGTAATGAGGTTTTTTCTCCTCAAAATATAAATTATACAGTTCATACAAAAAAAGTGACTAAAATAACTATTGTTCCAACAATTTTACAGCTAATGCTTCGTTATAATGTCGAATTACTTAAAAGTCTCGACACTATCTCAATTGTAGGAGCGCCAATAAAAGTTGATCTATTGCAAACTGCTATAGAACGTTTGCCTGGGTCGAAAATTCTATGTGGATATGGTTTAACTGAAGCTTCTTCTAGGGTTACTTTTCTACCGTATCAAGATCTTTCTGCAAAGCTTGGTTCCATAGGAAAACCAATTGAGGGAACAAATATTCGATTAATAAAAGATGGATTAGAGGTAAATGATTCAAACGAAGTAGGAGAGATAGTTATCTCAGGTTCAGGAGTTATGACAGGATATCTCAAAGATGGGGAAATAGAATATATACATGAGTTATTTACTAAAGATTTAGGGTACAGGGATAAAGATGGATTTTATTACCACGTGGGAAGAAACGACGAATTGATCATTTTGAACGGGAAAAATATATCGTACTTGTACATAGAAGAAGCTATTGAATCATTAGTTGAAGTTGATTCTGCACACGTTTTTAAGAAAGAACGATCTGGTATTGGTGAATATTTAGTTGCAATTTTAGTGATGAAAAAGGATAACGAAATAACAAGCAAGGGTATCTATTCAATTTTAAAAACTATATTACCTAGTTATATGTTACCCAAAAGACTGTATTTAACAAATGAATCCCCATGTAGTGTATTAGGGAAGATTTCAAGAAGGGCGCTCGAAAGTTGGGTAGAAGAAAAAGGTGGAGAAGATATTGAAGGCATCGGTAATCATACCAGTTTTTAATCAAACTGAAAGATTGATCTTTACTCTAAAAGCATTAGAAAAACAAACATTCAAAGGAAATTTTGAGGTTATTGTAGTTGATGATGGATCAAGTGTACCAGTTGAAAATATTTTGTATAATACATCATTTAATTATGATCTTAAAATTATCACTCAACCTAATCAAGGGCGGGCTAAAGCAAGAAACACAGGTTTTTTAAACTCTCAAAATGAAATCCTTATTTTTTGTGATGCAGATAGAGTGCCTGATAAGGAGTTCATTAAAGAGCATCTGCGTAATAAAGGTGAACGAGTTACAATTGGGTGTGTTAAAGAAGTTTATTTCTCAGATCTTTCAATTATTAATAAATTTTTATTAAAAGATCAAAACATACTTGCCAAAAAATCTAGAATACCGGCATACCCTAAAATGATATATGAGTTATTTGACGAAGATGGTAATACTGATTCATCGATTTCGTGGATTGCTACATTTTCAGGGAATATGTCAATTTCAAGAAGTCTATTCTCAGAGATTGGTGGATTTAATGAATTATTCAATGAGTGGGGGTTTGAACATTTTGAACTAGGATTCAGGGTTTTCAAAAAAAAAGAAGGATTTGTTTACAACAATAGAGCAATTAATTTTCATTTGGCTCATACTCGAAATATAGAATTATTAAAAATTAATATAACGAGTTCCTTAGAATTAATAAACAAATTACATCCGAATGAAGACTTAATTAGGGAATTCTGTGAATTTATTAATGGTAACAAGAGTATGCAAGAAATTGAAAAAAATAGAAACGCTCTTTGGTTAAGAAAAGCAACAAAAGAGCATAATTTTTCAATAAAATAATTAACCAGTTTTTTTAATGATCACCTAATGACTATTACAGTAAGGGGCTACAAATGATACTTCAAAACTGGATTGTTAATAGTAATGTAACACTATCCACTATAACAGTTTTTCCAATTGAAAAAAGAACTAATACTGTTGCAGTTTTACTATTGGCTGGACTAAATAAGCCGATGTGTGATCAAGAATACTTTATGAGTAAAATGGCACGTAGATTGGCAAGTAAAGGATTTTATGCGATTCAAATAGATACCAGAGGTCACGGGGATAGCTCAGGGGATTTTAAGGATATTACTGCTGAGAGATTTTGTGAGGATGTTTCATTAGCAATAAAATATATCAAAGATAATCTTGCTGAAACCATTTTCTGTGTAGGTAGAGGTGTAAGTGCAACTTTGTTAAGTCTAGCAACAGGAAACGATGTTAAGGCAATTGTGGGAGTAAATCCACTTATCTTTAATTTAAATTCAGTGAAGAAAATACTAAATCCAATAGTAGAAGGTAACCAAGAAATTAGTACGCTATTTAAAATGGTGACTTCTAACAATTATGTAACGGAAGAAGAATATAGTTTATTAACAGCACTGATTGATTTGGGAGTTATTGAAAGTAATCGCTCTTCACGTCAACTATTAAGGGAACTTTTAAATATGGACTTAAATATAATTTATAACAATATCAAATGTGATACTCTTTGGTTAATTGATAGTTGCAAGAACAAGGATGGATTTGTGGAGTGGTCCCCATCAACACCATTTCCGTATATCCTTGCTATGCCGGAGTATACTTCTCTGCGTATGGATCCTTTATGGCAACATAATGTTATAGAAAGAGTAGTATCTTGGATAAGTGAACTAAAATTACAATAAGGCGGCGTAATTTATATGCAAATACCCATTCACATATTAAAGAAATCTAAGTGTATAGCTGGTATTATGCATATTCCAGATGTACGTGTACAGGGGACCCCTATAGTAATACTTTGTTATGGATTGAATGGTAATAGGGTTGAAAACGAACGACTTCTTGTAAAAGCTGGTAAAGAGTTTATGGATGCAGGAATTGTTTTTGTGAGATTTGATTATATAGGGTTAGGAGTAAGTGATGGAGAGTTCTGGGAAGTATCCAACACTTCTAAGGTCGAGGATGTATTGGCAGTAATAAATTATATAAAGGGATGCTTTCAAGAAGAAACATACAATATATTTCTTTTAGGTTTTAGTGATGGAGCTAAAATTGCAAATATTGTTGCAAACCTAAGTGATGAAGTGAAGGGATTAGCGAATTGGAGTCCAGTTTTTGAAACTATGGATAACATGTCTAGCACATCCCAACGACTTGTTAGAGAACCGTTAACAAATGAAATAGTGTTGCCAATCTTAGGATTATGGATGGGAACGCAGTATCTAAGAGAATTAAAAAATGATTCTTATATGGAATTATTCAGTGAATTTATTGGACCAAAATTCTGTGCTTATGGTGGAAGTGATGTGATTACTAATTCTGAACGGCAAACATTACTTGATAAGGTTGGAGAAAGCAACAATGTAAAGATCATTACAATTTCGGGTGCAAGTCACGTATTTGAGGATCATAAAATGTCCTCTCAACTAATAAACGAATCAATAGATTGGTTTAAAGGTATTTCAAAACAACTTTTAATTAATAATTAAACTTCAAAAATTCCTAGGATTTATATTAGAATTTCCTTTAAATAACAGCTTACTTTTTTGAACGTTTATTTAAATCAGCTGTTTATTATTTTAAAATATTTATTAATTGAGCATTGTGCATTAATCAGCCATCGGTACACAAAGTGATTTTGAACATGAAAAAGGACTTCACCCCATTTTGGAGAAGTTTTCAAGTGGCCAAATGAGAAAACACAAAGTAGTGAAGTCACCATGTGTATTCTCCATAAAAGTCTGTTTTTCTTTGGTGAAATGTAAAAAGTTGAATCTAAAGAACAACTACCTTTCTCTTTCAGCGAATTTTGACCTACGTCCTTATGCTAGAAAACTGAGGAATTCTTCACCCCGAGAGCGGGGGGACTTTACGCCAAGGGATTATTCGCGCCTTACTAACCTGCTCCCTTGGAGAACATCGATACGTTTACCGGCTAACAACGCAGACTCGAAATCCACTTTCGTTTCTATTACCAGTATTGACTTCGTCTAGATCGAGCACTTTAACGATTTGACTCAAAAAGATATTGCAAAGCGAATGTTTGAGAATCTCGTGGCTCGTTCCAGGAGGCTGGAATCATCGATGAAATCCATATCGTCATCGACAGAGCCGTTTTACATGCTATGAGAAAAAAGAACCAACACGTAAAAGCGAGTTTAGAGGCAATACCAACTTGGGAGTCAAACTTGATACATTTTGAAACTAATTGAATTGGTTCGGCTTATAAGCTGCTTCTGGCCGTCGATGCAAGATTGAACTTCCGTTGGTCCTAAATGAAGTTTTGATCAACTAATCTAAAAAAAGGGGAAATTATTTTGGCGAAAAATATAATTCTTATTGGAAGTGCGCATCAGGAAATGAACGTAGATTCCATTCAATATTGTTATGATTTAGGTGCTTGGTTAGCTGAAAATAATGTTAGTTTAATGACAGGTGCTTGCTCTGGAGTACCATACTATGTGGGTAAGGGAGCAGTTGATAATGGTGGACGTGTAATAGGGTATTCTCCAGCTGTGGATAATCAAGAACATCTGGAAAAGTTTGATTTTCCTACTGATGGGTGTAGTGAAATTTACTATCTTGAAGGTGAATACAGTAAAAACGATGCCTTTTTAATTAGATCTATGCAAATGATGGAAGCCTCTGATCTTGTAATCAGTTTATATGGGAACTGGGGGACGTTGAATGAACTGGTTTTTTCTGTGTTTTCAGGTAAAAAAATTATTACAGCTGCTTTCTTGGGGGGAGCTAGTGATATTTTTTCTGGAGTATTTAAAACACTCGATTCACAGGGGGCATATCATTATGGAGCAAAGCTACTAGTTGCTAATACAGTACATGATTTGAAAAGTATTATTAAAGAGGAATTACCGGCTTATGTCTAAAGGAGTAGTATATATTGCTACAGGAGAAAAATATATATCTGAGGCTATTTTTTCTGCTACTCAACTAAAAAAGATTATGCCGTCAGTACATGTTACTATTTTTTCAGATCAATACTTTTCATCACCTGCTGTTGATTCATTGGTGAAAATTAATGATCCACAATTTGGGTTTATAGATAAGGTTAAGTATATAAAAGAATCGCCGTATGACAAAACTTTGTTTTTAGACACAGATACTTATGTAGTAGACGAATTGACTGAATTATTCAAATTACTAGATACATTTGAAATTGCGGCACCTTATGCCCCTATAGACGATGTTGTTGAAGGTGTTCCAAAATCATTTCAAGAGATGAATACAGGTGTAATCTTATTTAGAAACACCTCAAAGGTAAAAAAGTGTTTTTTGGATTGGTTGATTTTTCATCAAAGAGAATGTGAGATAAGTATTGAAGAACCGCCTGACCAACTATCATTTCGTGAAGCTGTATATAAAAATAAGCTGCATCATCATTTGCTAGCTCATGAATATAATTGTATGATTTCATTTCCTGTTCTTTTGCATGGAAGGGTCAGCATTTTTCATGGAAGAAATATAAGTATTGAGTTATTAGCAGAGAAAATCAATGAATATAGCGATTATTATCGAATTTTCCATCCGGTTATAGGGATTATCTTTGAACGCGATGGAGTTAATTTAATCGAACATCTTAATTAAACATTAACAAGGAGGGGGTAAAGTGAAGGTATATCAAGTTGAAATATCAAATTATTGCAATCTCGAATGTGTATATTGTCCTCATCCTCATCAAACACGAAAAAAAGGTTTTATGTCATTTAAGACATTTAAAGATGCAGTAGAATTAGTCATCCGATGTGAGCAAAAGGAAATCTATTTGCATAATTTTGGAGAACCCTTACTCCATCCAGATATAATATTATTTATAAATTATTCCATTGAAAAAGGTTTAATACCGAATTTTTTTACTAATGGAGTTCTTCTTGATTTGGACACTGCAAGGAAGTTATATGATGCTGGTTTACGCCACATCTCTATTTCTGAACATACAAATGGAGAAATTGATCGGATTAAAGCATTATTAGTTGAAAATAGTATAAATATTGAAATAACGCATTTTTTTCGAAAAAGTGATAAAAAACATAATTGGGCTAACCAAACAAAAACAAAAGATAAGTTCGCTTATTCAAGTAGTAATAATCAATCTTGTATTTTCGAGAGACAAAACGCATTCGTGATATTATGGAACGGAAAAATCAATACTTGTTGTATAGATGTAAATGGTATAGATGAAAATATTTCTATAGAATCAATCCTTAATGGTGAAAGGTACATCTTTCGTCCGATTGCATTATGTTCGACATGTAACCTCATGAGAGGAGAAGAGGTTCTGTGATGTAATATTTATAGTGAATATTCGCATCATCTCTCACGAAAAGGTTAGGAAAGCTCTTTTTAGAATGAGTCAGGTAGCGATGCAATACTAAGATTCTTATACAAGAAAATCTGTAAAAGAGAGCATATTAAATTCACTTATATATCCATGAAGTATAACGAGGCGATATTAATGATTTATCGAAAGGGAGCGTAAGAATGACTAAAAGAAAATTGTATTTCGAATTTCCGAATTTTGGTTTTGGTCCTGCGAGTACTACGATTGAGTTAATTAAATATTTTAATGATAAGTTTGATTGTATAATAGTTTCAACAGGACAAGCATTAGTTTTTGTGCAAAAGGAGTTCCCTCAAAATGAATCGATAAATATTGATACATCTGATAAAAATTTTATTGGGTATATGAAAGAATTAATTCCCGCCAATTCCACTATAATTTCGAATACTAATCCGGATTTCATCAAGATTTCTCAAAAAGAAGAATATGATGTTATAGGCTTGGATACTCTTTTTTGGATGTGGCCTGAAGTAGGACAATTTATTCAGCATGAGAATTATCTAGTACAACATTATTTTGGTTCTTCACAAAAGGGAATTGATTCTTATAAATTTAAAGGTATTAATTATGTAAAACCTTTAGTTGATTATGAGGGAATACAATTAGTTAATCAAAATAAAAATAAACAAAAAAATAACATTGTCATATCTTTTGGAGGTATGGCCACTCCATTTAGTAATAGTCTTGGTTCTTCATTCGCGAAGTGGATACTAGCATATTTGATACCTAAACTAAAATGCAAACTTGAAGATTCTTATAAAATTTATATTATAGGTGGGTTAGTTGATCTAGAGTGGGTCCCCAAGTTCAATGATCTAGGAGTGGAAATAGAAATAATAAATTCATGTTCAAAGGATTTATTCCGCAATCTTTTAGCTAACTCTAAATATCAGTTTTTGACACCAGGACTCACTTCAATTTATGAGGCAGCATTATTAGAAATTGTTCCGTTTTTTCTACCAGGATTTAGTGTGAGTCAGTTTTTACAACAAAATGATTTAATCTATCAAACTAACTATCAATCAAGCATTTTATGGCCTGAACACACCAATATACTAGAGCTAATAAATAATAAGCCCGAATCAGAGGGGATTAATATCGTAAGTAAATACGTTTATAGTAATATAATCACTCCCTTACATACTCAGGACTTCTTACATGAAAAGATAATTAATTATCTTTCTGAAATAGAGTACAACAATGATTATAAGATACTATCAGGCTTAGTTAATGAATGGGAAAAACTCCCTGATGCTCAGGGGATGTTAGAAAAGTATTTGTATAGTAGAAATTTTAGTATTTCAGAGGCAATGACGACTAGGTAAGGGTTCTTTGGTATAACAATCAGTTTATCAACATGTTTTTGAATTTGTTAAACAGGAAGATTAGGAAAATAGCGATATGTCCAGAAGAGATAATTTACAAGAATAATAGAGAGTAAGGTAATGTTAAATGACAATTTCGTTAATTATTACAGCACATCATTCGAGATATTTAATTGAGGCGTTACTTTCAATTAGTACTCAAACAACAAAGAAATTCGATCTTATTTGCATTGCAGATATCCATTCAGATGAGCAATCTTATCATACTTTCCAGGAGATTTCTCCATATATTAAATGTAATGATATAAAAATCGTGAAAATCATTGGGAATGGCACTGCTGGATATACTAGAAATATTGGATTTGAGATGGCTAAAACAAAGTGGGTTACTTACTTAGATGGTGATGATTTGCTACATCCTGATGCTCTTAGAATTGTTTGTGATTTCATAAATGATCCTGAGAATAGTGATATTAGTATCTTTTCAAGTGGCATGATAAGAATTATGGGGGATGGAGCATTAAATCCGTGGAAGGACTCTCTAACTTACCTTCCTCCAATAAATATTTACAAAATTGATCCTGAAACAATAGATGAACCGACATATATGAATCAATTACAAGTAGTAAGAAAGGATTGCTGGAAGAAATATAAGTATAATGAGACGGCAAATGGAGAGGACATCGACTTTTTGTTACATCACTTACTAATAGGGAAATTCAAAAAAATACCGCATTACTTATATTATTTTCGAGACACACCTAACAGTTTTTCTAAGAAAGAGTTTGAAAATAGTGATATCTGCACCCAACGTTATGATAACGGATACTACTTAGACCTTTTTAATAATAATTTCCAGGAATCATTTAGGATCAATTTTCGATAAATGTTTTAATTTTTATAAATTATTAAAATTTTCATACTAAATGAGGTTTGCAAATGATACTTCAAATGATTTGCAATATATCTAAAACTATAAAAATACAATTAGAAAGTACTGGTAATCATGTACTTATTAAAGAAAATACAGGACAAGAAATAATTATTACGGGTACTTCGCAAGAAATATTAAAGTCTCTTTTGAGTAAATACCAATTGATTCAAGATCACAGGTATGTATTAATTGATAAAACAGAGGTTATTTCATTAACTGATGGTATCTTATGCCTTTATACAACCTATTTTAGTAGGAGTATCTTTGACTCTTTAGGTAATTCAATTGATATTACGTTTGCCCATGCATTTCCATTGTCGTTAGCATCACAATTCAGAGATTCTATGATGAAAATATTGGATGAAGTTATACAGTTGAAACAACTTGTTCTAATACCATCATCTGAGCTTGTTCTTGTAGACACAAAGAACTGTGAAAAGAATCTAGAGATCCTTAATAAAAAATATAATAAATTGTTGAAAAAAAACGACGGATTAGTAGTGAAATTAACTAGAGATTTACCGCATCTATTTGATGACTGGAAGTTATTTTGCAATGATAGATTTGATGAAGATGTTGATAATATACTAATAGACATTTTCAAAAAAATATACATTGAAGAAGAAGTAACAGTTAAAGAGTTTTGGCTTGGAGATGAATGTATGTGTCGATGTCTTCTCTATTATGATCATAAAAATAAAATAGTATTTGATATTATCGCACCATGGAATATGAAGTACAAAAAAAATCGCCCAGGCATTTACTCTTTATTGATTAACATCATCGAGGCGACATCGATAGAATATAAATATTGCTTGTGTTACGGAGAGTTCCCTTATAAACAAAAAATTCTTGAGTACTTCCCGAGAATAAGATTGGATGATTTATCAATTTGCATGGATTGAAGGTGGAGCATGAAAGAAAATACATATAAAAAACCAGTTATTTATCAACAAAGAAAGCATTTCCTTGATTGTGTAGAGTACTTGATTTGCTCATATATAACATCTTATGGTTATAATTATCACTGGTTGTTGTATGATTCCTTGGGATTCTATTTTAATTCTAAAACAAATCAAATTTTCAGTGAAAATAATACAAGTAAAAAGAAATTTTATGAAAATTTAGAACGAATGTTTGGTGTTGAGATTCGGAATTATTCAAAGGATAGCACAGACCAATTAATTCGTAAAGTTATAGATAGTGGTAGTTGTTTGTTTATTGCTGGCAACGGATTCTATTTACCTTGGGTAAGCAATTACCAAAGAAATTCTAATGTGCATTATTTTATGTTAACCAATTATTCAGATGACGATAAAGTGTTTGTTATAGATTATGTACCAGAATTTAAAGGTTGGATTAGAACAACTCAAATAATAGCATCAATGAAGGAGGTTTCTTTCCCCTCGGATTGTATAGAATTATCAATTCCTTCACTCAGTACAGAAATTGAAGAAATATTATCTGCTGAATTAAACGAGTTTCATATTGGAATAATCGGTAAAGAAGTTGAATCAATTAATATTTCATCTGGATTGTTCGCTATAAAAAACTTTCTACAAGCATTATATAATTTAAACGATGAAGGAGTAGAATTTTTAGAAACGTGGAGTCTCTCATTAAAATCAATAATAGATTCAAAATGTTCTTTTCTAGAATTTATTTATTTTATGAAAAATGATCTTAATTATAGCATAAATCCAGTTGTGTTTTCAACAATTGATCAAACCATAAATTCTTGGGAGAGCTTTAGAATCTGCTTGCTTAAATCAAAAATAACAGGGAAATACGATGCGAAAAAAAATATAGAGAGATTATCTCGAGTGTACAATATGGAGTTAGAATGTGCAGATGTATTGAAAAAATTTCTGTGAACGAATTCTCACTAGTGTGAACTCAAGGAAATGAGGATAATAAATGATAATTAATGAGTATAACAACACCCTACAAAAAATAAAGGGCTATGTAGAAAAAAAAAGTCCCACATTTGGTGAATTTATAGAAAATGCCAGCACATTTTATTCAGATAGGACCTCAATAAAATTAACAAGAAAAAAATCACAGTCCTTACTTGCTGAAGGAGTTCCCCTTTTCAATAATATTGAGATAGAAACGATTAATAGATGCAATGGGAAGTGTTCTTTTTGTCCAGTCAATAGGAATAACGATAATAGAGAATATAAATTAATGGATGAAGAGCTCTTTAAATCAATATTAGATCAATTGTATGAATTAGATTATTCTGGAAGTTTAGGGATGTATTCAAACAATGAACCACTACTTGATAAAAGGATTATTAAATTAACTAAGCAAGCAAGAGACAAGTTGCCAAAATGTACATTATATATGTATACCAATGGAACATTACTAACTTCCGATAAGTTTAAAGAGTTGATTGAATATTTAGATTTTTTGGTAATTGATTGCTATAATGATGAACTTAAACTAACTGATAATATTAAATCAATTCACGATTATTCTATACATAATGATTTAGAAAATAAAGTGCTTATTTATTTAAGAAAAGAAAACGAAATTTTGGGAAATAGAGCGGGACAGGCTAAGAATAGGAATACTCTCCCGTTTATTATGAAATCAGCATGTTTGTTACCGTTTGAACAGCTTATTGTCAGATCTAATGGAAAAGTTGGCCTGTGTTGTTTTGATGCACTCGGAGAAATGACGATGGGGGATTTAAGAAAAGAAACAATCCAAAGTGTTTGGTATAACGAAAAATATAATAAAATACGAGAAATAATGAGTAGTGATAGATCAAGAATTCCACTCTGTGAAAAATGTGATTCAGTCATACCCCAAGTTTCGATAAGGTAAGTAGAGGGTTGAAGCTGTACTCAGTAACAATAATCCCTTAACTTGATACACTTGTTACGGAATTAGGGATTTACATAAGAAGTACTAAACTCTTGAATAGGGATTGATATTTATTCTTCACACACTTGCTAGTTACGACATAAGGATAAGATCATTTGAAATTGATATGCACCTTTGAAAATATGGATTGCACTAAATGTATTAGGTAACACTATAAAGTTAGTTCTAACAGTGGGAATATTCTTCAAATAATGATAAGGAGGACATTTTTTCTTTAAGTGCCCTCCTTTTTCAGTGATGAAACATTGTAATGATCATCTTAAATATGATTAAGTGAGCAATGCTGTTCCATTCGAATACTTATTGTCATCGTCTCCTCATCATATGTGGAGTGCTGAAACATAGATACATTATTTTGGGACGAATTCGGAACGAAAATCGTCACCAAGCATCAGGATAGAATTGAATAGAACATACGATAGTGTGGTGGGAGCTTAATCAATGAGGTTTCTTTCTGCAACTGCATACAGTAACCTAAACTATCTCTATCGCTGGCGCAGTGATGATTCATGTTTGGATTATGAATTAAAGTTTGACATCGTATCGTGTCCACAACCTCAAAAAATTCGATAATACTGGGGAAGACATGGAGGATCTGATCTCCATCGGAACTATTGGTCTGATCAAAGCTATTGAAAGCTACCGTCCAAACAAAGGCACAAAGCTAGCCACTTTTGCTGCTCGTTGTATTGAAAACGAAATCCTGATGCACCTTAGATCTTTGAAGAAAACACGTAAAGATGTATCTCTCCACGATCCGATTGGGACAGACAAGGAAGGTAATGAAATTACACTTATCGATATCCTCGGCTCGGAAGCGGATGATGTCATTAAAGAAGTTGATCTGAAGATCGAGAAAAGTAAGATTTATCGCAATCTTGATATACTGGATGACCGGGAAAAGGAAGTTGTGGTGGGGCGGTTTGGATTGGATACGGGCGGTGAGGAACGAACGCAGAGGGAGATTGCGAAGGAGCTTGGGATCTCACGGAGTTATGTTTCGCGGATAGAGAAGAGGGCACTCATGAAGCTGTATCATGAGTTTTATAAGGCGAAGCGGTGAGATATAGACGATAATTAGAGATTCACAATAGAGTATTTAAAAGCGACTTGCCAATAGGGGAGTTGCTTTTTTGTTAATTCAAGTAGTTGGGCTAAATGAACATAAAAAAAGCATAATCAGAAGAATATCTTTTTAGCTGCTGAAGGTACTATTCAATGTCCGAACCGGATGTCAAGGCACTTTTCTAAAAATACACGAGCTAGGTATTAAGATCCGAGTATAGGGCGGTTTTTAAATGAGGATACGTATGAAGGGCAGATTGATCAATTAATGAGAGATTATGGAAGATTCCAAGTTATGGACGATGCTATGCTTGGCGCTGCTCTAAGTCTATTTTCCGGTGGAAGTAAAGATAAAGTTTTAAAAACTCAATTAAGCGGTAAAACCTTAAGATTAATAAATAAAGAAATAGCTATGTTAGCGGAATATTTGGGTTTTACAAAGACGAAAGTAAAAATTAAGGATAAACTAGTGTATAAAAATGGTAAACTCTATATTACCCAAGATCTTGATTTGCATATTGGAGGTATATGTAAATTGATTTAAAAAAAGGGATATTTGGTTGAGTAAAGATACTCATTTGGGTACTTATGATGCGTTATTAAATAGGATTGGAGATTGAAATGTACAAATTCTTTTGGAGGATTACTAAATATAACCCAGCTAACCGTATTAATGATGTATACACAAAAAATGAATGGACCTCAATAAGTGATGTCGGGAATTTGTATCCATCTGGAGATTTTTTAATTGAAAATTATTTAGAAACTGAATCATTATATATAACGGCTATAAATTTAATAATGAATGAGAATAATTTAAACACAATTCAAGTAGTAGATCTAGAAAAATATAACTTTGACGTGGAGAAAGCTGAATTCCATTCCATCTACACTGACGAGATGAAAAGTATTTATAACAGTGTGAAAAATGGCGACTATATCTCTGTGTATGAGTTGAAATTACTTTCTCAATTAATTTTAAGAGAAAAGATTTGGTGTAAATTTCAAAGTAGAGAGATGTTTGTTCACTTTGGTTTTGATTATTACATGTATTTAGGGAGTGTGAAGGAATGTAATGATTCTTTAATAAAGATCAGTAATTCAGGCTTATTTGTTGAGAGTTTTGAATCACCTTATTTGGAAGAATAGTAGTGCTTTAGCCACATATGAGTGTAATAACTCTATGTGGCTTATTTTTTGTGATTTAGCATTTGACATTCTGAGTATGGCGGTGGTTGAGATTATAGTTATGATGCTCTAAATCGTCTAACCTCCGTCAACGATGCATTAAAGCACACACGCTTTACGTACGATGGGGATGGTCAACTTGCGAAAGTCACGGTGCAAGCTAAAGGTGGAACTGAGCAAACGCTGAATACCAAGAGTTATAACGAAGTTGGGTTATTGACGAGCAAGCTGGACGGGCTTCTCAAAGTGAAAGCTTATCCTATAATGCATTAGGGCAATTAACCAGCAAAACCAATCGTAACGGCAGTGTGTTTGGATACAGCTATGACGAAATTGGAGCGCTCAAATCCAGTACGGTCAGCGGGATGATCAATAACGTATTGCAGACACAGAAAACTGAAGTGATCTATAACGACGGTTAGACCTAAAAATGTAAAGGCATCGATGGATAGCTCTAACTCCTCTAATAAGTTGAGGGCGGAAGTCAATAGCCAACGGAATAGTACAAAAGGGAAGGATTTGTTGAGAGTCAAGGAAAATGGTGATTTTATCAGCCTTTTTCTGGTGCAGATTCCACAAGAGTGACAAGAGCAATCATTGAAACAAACAGTGGAAGGTGAAAAGATGAGTGCTAAATTTAATGCAATAATATTTACAAAAAACGTAATTGATTTAAATTGTCTTCTCAGAGTCGTGCAAGTAAAAGGGCTTGAAGCTACTATTAATGAGATTGAGTCTGTAGAAAATTGGGACTTTGGCGATTTGCAAATTCATGCGTGTGAAAGTAGTACAAATGAAATTACAGTGCTTCTTGAGGAAGGGAGAATTATATCGATAAATGGAAAGATTAGCTCCAATAAATTTGTTGTGATTTTAAGCAAGATAGGAAATATTTACGAGACAAGTATTTCTCTAGACACAAAAAATATTACTTACTTAAATTGTGATACGCTTGATGAACTTACAGGCCTTTTTATGATGAAATCTCGGACATATTGTTATCTACTGAGATGGCTAATAATTTAATTGTTTCAGCATTAGGCGTGGAGGTGATTGTGGAATATTATGACGATTTTTTTAAGCTCTATCTTAATAGTCATAATGTGGTGAGATGGGTTTTGGGAATTCATGAGACAAGAAGAAATTATAGTCTTAAGGGCTACAAGCAGGTGGCAACTAATATTTGGGATAAAGTTACTTGATTTTAAAATTTCCACCACACCCATGAGGTTTCTTTTTGTCTTTCAAGTCATCACATCCAGTGGCGAAAAACTAGACTAAATCGGTTCGTACTCTTAGCATAATTGATCGAGAAGAGCAAGATTTACCTTAACCTCGAATTTTGGATGAACGCGAGAAAGAGGTCGTTGTCGGCTGCTTCTGACTGGATACCTGAGGGGAGGAGCGGCCGCTAATGAGCTGTATCATGAGTTTTGTAAGGCGAAGCGGTAGGATCTAGCGGTAATTTAGATAATAAGTAGAGATTCACAACAGGGTATTTTAGAAGCAAATTTCCAACAGGGAAGTTGCTTTTTTTTGTTAATACAAGTAAAGGGTAGTGAAAGTGATAATATTTCAATGTACAGACGGACTAATAAGTCTAATTATCAAAGTTTAATAGTCGAGCCGAAGGAGATATTAAAGCTCAAAAAGAATGGGGATTTGTTTAGGCAACTTATTGATGATGAAGCTCTCTCATTCAGTACGAAAAGAGGGATGGATTGGGTTACTACTATGGATGCTGTTAATGCAACAGGTATCTTAATAGCCGATCAAGATGGGACGTCTCATGTCAGCGTATATCCAACTCCATGGGCTAAAAAGTTAATTGGTGATGTTGATGATTGGCTTATGACATTCGAGAATGCAAACACCAACCTCACTTTTATACAGTATTATTAAGATCGATTGGTTAAGAATATTAGTTTGTAGGAGGTAAACATGGCTACTATTAAAATATGGGGAAAGGAACTGGTTTGTAACTGTTGCAGTCAATCAAACTGGGATCACTCCAAAATTAGAGTAACTATTTGTGATATTAGTAAGGGAGAAGAAGATTCAATACAATCTAGATATCTATTTAGTTGTACAACTTGCGGTGTGGAGGTAATGTTTGGAAAAATATATGATTGGGAAAACAGTAGTAGAAATATTGTGATTGAAGAAGAAAATTCAAGATAGTTAAGTGAAAGGCCACATAGGAGCGTAACAACTCCATGTGGCTTTTTAATTGTTTGCGTGCCCAGAGGCACGTAAATCCAGTTCGTGTCTAGGTTATTACATCGTATCGTGTCCATAACCTCAAGGATTTGATCTCCATCGGAACGATCGGGCTGATCAAAGCGATTGAGAGTTATCGCCCGAACAAGGGCACGAAGCTCGCGACCTTTGCGGCCCGTTGTATCGAGAATGAAATCCTGATGCACCTTAGATCTTTGAAGAAAACACGTAAAGATGTATCTCTCCACGATCCGATTGGGACAGACAAGGAAGGTAATGAAATTACACTTATCGATATCCTTGGCTCTGAAGCTGATGATGTCATTAAAGAGGTCGATCTTAAGATTGAGAAGAGCAAGATTTATCGTAATCTTGATATTCTGGATGACCGAGAGAAAGAAGTTGTGGTGGGTAGGTTTGGGCTGGACACAGGTGGGGAAGAGCGGACGCAGCGGGAGATTGCCAAGGAGTTAGGGATCTCGCGGAGTTATGTTTCGAGAATAGAAAAAAGGGCGCTGATGAAGCTTTATCATGAGTTTTATAAGGCGAAGCGGTGAGATATAGACGATAATTAGAGATTCACAATAGAGTATTTAAAAGCGACTTGCCAATAGGGGAGTTGCTTTTTTGTTAAGGCAAGTTGTTGGGCTAAATGAACATAAAAAAAGCACATTTAGAAAATTAACTTTTTAACTGCTGAGGGGTGTTATTATGACATACAAAGAAATTTATGATTTCCATATTCAATTGTTACATGTATATGAGAACAATGAAAAGCACCAAGGTCCTATCAGAAGCAAATAATTTACTTTAAGAGACAGTTTTTTATAGCTGAAGATATAGTTCAACGAATTTTTTTTAAAATCAGTTAATAAAAATTCATGAAAAAAGTAGAGAAATAAAGATAAAGTGGTGTTCAGAAGAATACTTTAAAATGATGCATAGATTTAGTATATATATTTTGAATGTAGGAATAAGCTTCTAGATAACTCTAAAATGATCGATAGCAAAAAAAGAGTAGTAATAATTGTTGCTAGACTTATATCTACAAGAGTTGAAATGATGTAGTAATAATATGGATATAATGAAAATATATTTTTGAGTCACTAACACGCCCTAGTCGCTTTTGATTAAAGAGGATGAATCTGCCGATCAGATCCAATAACCTCGTGAATATCTCTGGAATGTGGATAACCCGAAGCGGTTTAGTAATTCCATGACGTATTTAACACAGCGTTAATACTATATGTGGACAAGTAGGAGGGGGTTGAGGTGAAAGAGGATCTTATGATTAACAAAAAACTTGTTTTTATTTGATTAGTACTATATAGTTCTATCTATGACAAATAAAAAATTGAACATTGGATCTGCTAAATCTAAGAGTTCCAATCCGGTTAACCGGACCAAGGCAGTTGAAGTGGCTGCACAGTTATTTCTGCGTCAGGGGTACAGCTACGTTAGTATGGATGAGGTAGTACGGGTTAGCGGAGTATCTAAGTCGAATATTTATTACCATTTTAAAAACAAGGAGGAATTACTTCATGCTGTGGTGCAGTACTGGATCGCCCAGTATGAATCAGATCTTTACCTGCTGCTCAGTCAGCGTGAACGAGAGGTAACAGAACGCATCTATTCGTTTATGGCGTTACTGTCCGCAGGCATAGAGGGTCGGGATTATGAAGGAAGTTGTCCGTTTATTACACTGTATATGCAGACACCAGCCAGTGCACCGGAAGTAAAAGAAAGCATATCCCGTTTCTTTCGTGAGTTGCAGCCGATGATGGAGAAATTGTTCCAACAGGGGCTGGATGGCGGGGAGTTTCGTAAAGGAATCGAGCCGGGGCCAGCAGCAGCATTATTTATTGCGGCAATGGAAGGTTCCCTTGTGCTTGCGGAGACCGCGCGTGATACAGGAATTATTGAACAATCAGCACGTACTTTTTGTCAGATGCTTCGGTAAACGAAGCTGTTTTTTTGAATATAATTAGTACTTCATAGTACTATAAGGGGCGAATACACAATGAATGTTCATACTACTCGTGAAACAAATACGGAGCACACTAGGGACATAAAGCAGGTTATTAACAAGAGGGCAATTGAACCTGCAATCATTTTCATGACAGGCAGTACAGGCTTTATCGGTAAGGAAACAGTAAAACAACTCGCGGCTGGGGACACAAAATTGTTGTTGCTTGTTCGTTCCGAACCAAGAGCCAGAGTTGTGCTGCAAGCTTACGGAGTGAAGAACTTCGACCGAATTACATTTATCCACGGCGATTTGTCCAAACCAGGTCTCGGCCTTGTATTGACTGATCGGCAGCTTGTTCTCGAAGCAGACGTCATCATTCATGCTGGCGGCACGATGGATGTTACTCTGGAGCGTAAAGAAGCAGAACAGATTTTTATGAACGGCGCGAAGGAAGTGGCGGAACTGGCTGGCGAGATCCATCGTACACGCGGACTGAGACACTTTATCCATGTTGTTGGATTTATGAGCCCGTATGGACAACGGGACGAAAAGGGGGAATACATTCAGGTCAACAAACTAGAAAATCATGAAAGTGCATATGAAGAAATGAAATTTCACGCTGATCTGTATATCCGTGAACATGCAGAGGCGAATCAGTATCCGTTGTCTGTTGTCAATCCAAGTACAGTGGTGGGACCGCGGCCCACGGGTGAAACCGAGCAAACGGGTGGTATCGGACTGCTCATTCAGGCGATTCAGAAACGATTCATGCCTGTTGTACCGGGAGGTTCATCGTATTGGTTGCCGCTTGTGGAGAATGATGTGGTTGCAAAGACCCTTGTCTTTTTATCCAAAGAAACAGCTCCAGTGGGAGGAACGTATCCACTTTTGGCGCGCAAAGAAGATAGTCCTAGCATGAAGGAATTACTGCATCTTCTGTCACAGCAAATGGATGTTCCAAAGCCCAAATGGGCTGTACCACTGACATGGGTTCAATGGGCGATGAAATCAGGCGGTACGCGGATCAGCGGTGTTCCAGCAGAATCGGTTTCTTTTATCACCAACAGAACATTTCCGGTGGAAGAGACGGAGGCTCTGTTCACACGTATGGGACAATCCTGGCCTGATATCAGGGAACAGCTTCCATTTGTGACAGCCGACTTGGATTATCGTCTCCGTCATGTATCATCTGGGACTTTGCCAGCCGGTTGTATTCGATCACGGATTGGAAATTTGGCTGCACTTGGTTGGGATGGTGAAGGAGAGCCGTGGATCATCGTACATGGTTTGCTTAGTTGTGCCGATGAGATGTTACCTTTGGGAGAACGGCTTCGGGAACTGACAGGAAACCCGGTATGGCTTGTCGATCTGGCCGGATTCGGTCGGTCACCTGTTCATCAGAAGAGTGAAGCGTTTGAAGGCCAGGTGCATGAACTACTCACCGCACTTCGCGAGTTGGAAGGCCCGATGAAGCTGATCGGTCACTCTGTTGGGGGCGCAATTGCGGCTACAGCGGCATTCAGGAGCGGACGCACAGATATTCAGCTTGGTTTATTGCAGCCCGTAGGTCATAACTCTAACCAGACAGCTCTGCGTATGGCTTCCCGTATGCCAAGAGATTTCGTGCGTACCCTTCTGGCCGGGCGATCCGAAGCTGGCTGGAATCGTATGCTTCAATCAAAACGTGACACGGATCACCGTGTAATTAGAAGATTTGCAGAAAAGGTGAGGTCCAGTATGCAATCTCCACGCATTGCGGGTGCGCATACCGATTTGTTACGCTGGATTCATACCGGGAAGGGCAAAGGAGTCCAAGACAAGTTATCGATGGGGATGTGGAGTAAAGCTGATCAGGCGAAGAGCACAGTAGTGGTCTGGGGCAAGGAAGATGAGGATTACCACTATCCTGAGGAAATCGATCCACAGGTTAAATGCGTAGGTGTACCCTATGGTCATTATTTTCCGGTATTTCAGCCCCATGATACTGCTGCGATTCTTGTAGAGTGGTTCAATACCAAGAGATGAGACGAGTCCAGTTCTCTACGGTGCAGGAATCCCGCGAATACTGTCGAAAGGGTCAAGTTCGATTAGGGTGTGTCTTAGAACTCCTAAAGGAGCAGATTTTGCCGAATTTAGTTCCAAGCCAGAAACTTTTTCGCAGGCGTACCGGGGTACGTCAAGAGAAAGTGACGCAGCAGGGGGACGAAAAGGCGGTGAAAGATGCCCTTAAGTGAGATTTAAGACACGACCTAATTGATTTGAGAAGTCACTTTCTAAGTAAAGAATTTTGGATATATGTTCTAAATAAACTTAATAATGTAGTTCGAACGGGATATGACTACAGAAGAATTGATACTGAGTTTTTCTCTGTAGTTAAGGGTCTTTTTCGTTGCAATATTACAGATGAGGTTAAAAGAATTTTAGGACAAGTAAATGCAGTGCTTCAACAGATAAATAGTATGGGAAAATAGTAGTAGAAATATTGTAATTGAAGAAGAAAATTCAAGATAGCTAAGTGAAAGGCCACATAGGAGTGTAAGAACTCCATGTGGCTATTTAATTGTTTGCTTGCCCAGAGACATGCATAATTCAGTCCATTTCTAGTTATTACATCGCATCGTGTCCACAACCTCAAAAAATTCGATAATACTGGGGAAGACATGGAGGATCTGATCTCCATCGGCACCATCGGCCTGATTAAAGCTATCGAAAGCTATCGCCCGAACAAAGGTACAAAGCTGGCCACTTTTGCTGCCCGTTGTATTGAAAACGAAATTCTGATGCACTTAAGATCTTTGAAGAAGACTCGTAAAGTTGTATCTTTGCACGATCCAATTGGGACAGACAAGGAAGGTAATGAAATTACACTCATCGATATCCTTGGCTCCGAGGCTGATGATGTCATTAAAGAAGTAGATCTGAAGATCGAGAAGAGCAAGATTTATCGTAATCTTGATATTCTGGATGACCTAGAGAAAGAAGTTGTGGTGGGTAGGTTTGGGCTGGATACAGGTGGAGAAGAGAGGACGCAGCGGGAGATTGCCAAGGAGTTGGGGATCTCGCGGAGTTATGTTTCGCGGATAGAGAAGAGGGCGCTCATGAAGTTGTATCATGAGTTTTATAAGGCGAAGCGGTAGGGTCTTAGATATAGTCTAGAAAAAAATAGAGTTTTGCAATAGAAAATTTTAAAAAGCGACTTGCCAACAAGGAGGTTGCTTTTTTTTGTTAAGTCAAGTGGGTGAGACTTAATGAATATAAATGTAGTGAGCTATTCACGTCCCTATTTTAATCGCAGCTATCGAGAATTGATTAACTGATTTTGTTCCGGCATCCATTGGTGTAAAGAAATCATAGCGATCATATCGCTTATCCTTTTGGGGTATTGCTGGCCAAATTATACGAGGTTTGTGGATCTCTTTTTCTTTATCTTTGGGCTGGCGTGGGGGGCATATATTTCCTATTATTTTCGCAGGGTAAGTATAGGATATGGAGTTGCAATGTTATTCCCCATCGATCCTGTAACATCCGAATGGCAGTTTTTTTGCTGCATACTTGAGATGAATTTCTGAATTTTTCTCCTGCCCCCGCTTGCATTTTTTTGTCCATTGTCGCTGAAGCAAACATAGGACAAGAATATCACGAAATTATACTAGATGAGGTCTTTATCCTGACCTATAATGAAAATAACAAATTTTATTTTCTAGTATTTTACAAGATTTGTGTTTGCCCAAAACAATGATCAGCAAGACTCATTTAGATATTGCTTATACAGATCTTGCACGGAATGTTGCAGAATGCACTATGTCTTTATTTTTTCCTAAAGCGTTCGAAACGGCTACCTATTTAAATACAGAAAAAACATCATGGAATAATAAGAAATATCATTAAGATTAGCCTATTCAATCTGTAAACTGTAGTTATATTATGTCCTGTGGTAGATAATGGAATGATAAGTTACCTCGATGGAATAGGAGTCATTTAACAAAGTAGATTGCCTGCTCTAGTACGCTATTGAAGGTGATCTTCTTTGTCATAACTGGACCCGATAATAAGTTACATATACATGTATGGAGGGTTTCAATGTTCAGATATAGAGATAAAGGGATTACTAAGCATTTTATCGGAACTTTTGTGTTGATTATCATCGTCCCTTTCATCTTGTTTATCACAATATTTTATAAATATTATTCAGCATCATTAATTCAAAGATCCATTGATCAAGTTGATCAACAACTGGATATCGCATCTAACAATATGAATTCTGAGCTGAAACGAGCCTCACTTACCATTGCTACAATCGCTAATGTGAACGACAACATGATATTAGATGCAGTCTCAGCGTGGAGCAGAAGTGCGACTTCCGTAGAAAAAATTCAACTTGCGCGTGAGATCGATGCATACTTGAATATTATCTCAAACTATAGTAATGAGATTGTCAGTGTTATTTTTACATTTAAGGATGGAGGCTACTATTATTTTAAGAACCCTCCAACGATGTCCGGTGCTAACATTCGCAATCTGCCATGGTATCAGGAGGCGTTGAGGAGCAGCAATGGAACAACATTCATTGTTGATAGCCTGAACGGTATTACTTCAGATAAACAGGACATGTTTACCTTATTGCTTCATCCGGATCAATCTTTGGAATCAGAGGTTGAGATGGTTTATTTGACGACTCACGCCTCCCTTCCAGATTTCATTCATTCTAATCCTAAAATTAAACAGTTCATTATTGATCGAAACGGTAATCGAATTGTGAATCAGAACAATCATGATAAGATAGATCCTGAAATCATGATGGAACTGTCCAAGATGGTACAAAAGCCATCTCATACTAATGATGATGATTACTCCTTTATTAAGATAAATGGAGAGAAAAAGCTTCTTAAGCTGTATTCGTTCGAGAAGACAGATTGGAGTATCGCCAATATTTTAGATGAGAGCATGGTTACGAGGGACGCTGATCAATTCTTAAAGATATCCCTCATTTTTATGTTTGGTATTTCCGCTTTTTTTATAATTTTCCTACTTTGGTTTTTCCAAGACCTGCTTAGGCCGCTGCAGAATCTCATTCGAGCGATGAAAAAGGTGGAGAGAGGTGATTTTCTGATGGAGGTCAAGGCAGACGGAAGAGGCGAGATTAAGCGGCTGGGCCATTCCTTTAATCGCATGGTTTCTCAGATCAGAGATCTTATGCAAGAACGGGATTTGAAGGAACGAGCGCGCAGCCAGGCTGAAATTGAAGCTTTGCAGTCACAAATTAATCCACACTTCTTATCGAATACATTGAATTCTGTTCGACTTATGGCGATGATAGCAAAAACAGACAATATTCGTAAAATTATTGAGAGCCTATCTGCCCTTCTGACTCATGTATTTCGTGAACCAAACTCGCTAGCCCCGATCGGTCAGGAGATCAAGGTACTAGAGTCATACGTTCATATTATGCAGGTTCGTTATGGGGGGAAGCTGAATATCCAGTTTCATATTGATGATACGCTTTTGAATTACAGCATGCCCAAAATGCTGCTTCAACCGATTCTTGAGAATGCTATTTTTCATGGACTGGATCAACAAAATATGAATGATCTTATTGAGGTGAAAGCGATTCGGCATGAGCTTGGAGTATGCTTTTCCATCACGGATTATGGTAAAGGAATGACAGACGATCAAATTAGTGAATTGCTGAATCAGGGTGAGAAATACCAGCGTGGGAATTTTAGCGGGATCGGTGTACATAATGTGTTACAACGAATTGAGCTTAATTATGGTCATCCTTACGGCGTGGAAATTGATAGTAAGTTAGACAGAGGTACCATCGTTACTATTCTACTTCCATTGATATGAACATGATTTTTCATGGAAAGGACGACCGAGAGATGAATGTAATGATCGTAGAAGACGAGACTATTATGAGATTGGCATTATCTACGCTGATTGACTGGGAATCGAACGGATTTCGGATTGTTTATGAAGCGAGTAATGGTTATCAAGCCCTTCAGTATATCAAGGAAAATCGAGAGATTGACATTGTGATTACGGATTTGAAGATGCCTGTGATGGATGGTTTAGAGCTTATTGATGAGCTTAATCAGGTTATTGGGACTTCTCCACATGTTGTCATTTTAAGTGCGTATGATGATTTTGAATTTGTAAGAAAGGCATTTAAGAGGGGAGTCAATGACTACATTCTTAAATCGGAGATGGATCCGAATGTTGTCCTGAATCTCTTGAATCGGATCAAGCACGACTTTGAAGTTGAACAGACCATGACAAGACAATCGAGAGAAATCCGTAATGGAGAACAGGTACGATTGAAACAGCAAACCATCCGGGAATGGCTTGAAATTGGTGTGAGTCCTCAGTCCGAACCATCAATTCTGGAGGATTTGAACATGAGGCTGGAATGGAATAGTATTACAATTTCCTTGATTAGAGTAGAAAGCTCTGCCGAGGTGCGGGAGCGATATGGATCATCCATTGGGGAGTTTGTAAGTTCCGTTGTAAAGTCAATTGATCAGGTGCTAACAGAGGTAGGAACAGGTGAAGTTATTAGTTGTAATCCATATGAGTACGTAGTAGTGTTATCGTTTCGAACGAGTAGTTTAATGTATGTGCGACAGCATATTTCACAGATCATGAATCAAATCATATTTGTACTGAAGGAATACATCAACATTCAAGTCACGATAGGCGTAAGTGAGATGTGTGAAGAGGTAAAGCAAATCCCGGCGTATTATCTTCAAGCTCGAAAAAATGCTGATTTGCGCTTCGTTATTAATAAGCATCAAATCATTTATCCTGAGGATGCCAGACATTTCTTGAAGCAGTCGGGAGAGACCTTAATCGGGAAAGAGAAAGCCTTGCTGGATGCACTGAAGGTGGGGAAAGAGCAATCGGTGCTGCAAGAACTAGATAAAATGTTCACACTGATAAAGCGTTCTGCCTCCATGGGAAATGAGGTACTGCGTACTCGATATATGGAACTCTTAATGATATTAGTGAAGTTCATGTATGATAACGGTTTTGTGAATAACCAGGAAATGAATAAGATTGAGGACGTATATCGAATGGCTTGGCAGATTGACTCCGCCGCTAAATTACAAACCAGGATTTCAAGTTTGGTTCAGCAGCTTCTTCAAGAGATGGATAGGAAAGCGGGGCAAATGAATCGGGTTGTAGCCGTTGCTCAAGCTTTTATTATGGAGCATTATGATGAAGATATTACCCTTCGGAAAGTAAGCGAAATCGTACATCTAAGTGAAAGTCATTTCAGTACATTATTCTCCAAGGCGGTAGGGGAGACTTTTAAAGAATTTGTAACAAAAGTACGCATGGAAAAGGCAATGGAAAGTATGAAGAAGGAGCCTTATCTAAAGATATATGAGATTGCAGAGCGTACCGGATATGCTAGTACGGAGCACTTTAGCCGGGTTTTTAAGAAGGTGACTGGCATGAGTCCGAATCAGTTTATGAAAACGGTTTCTAAGTAACCGAAAACTATATCATGATTTCGAAAACGGATACCGTCTAAAAAGATGGTATCCGTTTTTACTTGACATAATTGAGAATCAGAGGGGCTGATAGGAGGAGGAAACTTCGTAAAATTTATCAAGAAATCCAAATTATCGTCATTAAACTATCCATGGAGGGAAAGTAAGATGTAAACATAAAACATTCGAAGACGCCAAATAGAAGCACTTAGTAATCGGAATGATCTTCCTATGAATCTCCATGAATTCAATAACTTTCGTAAGCGATTTCATTACGGAGTATAACTCATAGGAGGTGATGCTGACTTCGTAGCTAATGCATTAAAGGTTAATTGAAATTATTTGGAAGTAAATAGATCTAATCCTGAAGGAGGATGAAAATGTCACTATCAAAGGTAATTAAAAACTTAGCCATTGTGGTAGTCTCTGCACAGCTGAGTAGTATTACTATTCCTGCATTTTCAGGAATTGCGGATGCAGCAGCTAATGATGGAATCATTGAATCAAATATAATGTCTGTTCAATTAGATCAGAATTTCCCAAGAGTAATAAAGTATGAATTCAAAAATAAAGTTCTGAATGGATCAGAAGATGTACTAAACACAATAAGAATTAACGGAACAGACTATGTACCGAAAGTAGAGTACACAGAAGAGGCAGACAAAGCCTACTATGTGCTAACTGTTGATGAGCTGAATGTAGTCATTAAGCTAACAATGAAAGTAGTAAAAAATTCATTTGATTTCGAAGTAACAAAGGTGGAGGAAAATGGTACATCTAGAATACATACCATTGAAATTCCGAACCATAGCTTGGTGTCAGTAAGAAGTACAGAAACGGGTGCTAAATTTGTCGGTTCCAGAATGGAAAACGCTGTTTATAAAAAAGGTGATGTGTATCAAGATGTATCAGGTACTCCCACGGTAGATAGTTCACCAAAAAACTATATGTACGCGTTCATTAACAATGATCAACTGGCAGCAGCTGTATGGTCGAATGCATATGGTGATACAAATGCCGATGGAGATAATGACAATCACCGGATTGTGAAACAAACGACCAAGAAAACGGATTACTCCCGTACAGCTTTGTGGAGTGCTTCATGGGTATACCGCGGGAACAGTATGCCTGATGAGATAACTGAACCATTACCACATTCGAAAGTAGTTATCACAGAGGACGCAAATGCTGATGCTAAAATAGATTGGCAGGATGGAGCTGTTGCATTCCGTAATATCATGAGTAATCCCGTGGGCAGCGATCGCATGTCTGAACTTGTTGTTCACCGTATACCGATGAACTTTGGCAGCCAGGCAACCAACCCATTCTTAAAGACTTTAGATGAAACAAAGAAAATATATCTATCAACTGATGGGCTTGGACAGTGGGTGGAATTAAAGGGTTACCAAGCAGAAGGGCATGACTCCGCACATCCGGATTACGGCGGACATATAGGTGTACGTCAGGGCGGACAGAAGGATATGGATACGCTTGTAAGAGAAGCGCAGAACTATAATGCTTTTATGGGTGTACACATTAGTGGTACAGGTGCCCACCCAGAAGCAAAGGCATTCGATGATCAATTAGTAAATATCAATAAAGGCGGTTGGGACTGGCTTGATCCATCCTATGACTTTGATGACCCAACATACCGTAGAGAAGTTTATTCTGGCAACAGAATGAACCGCCTACAGATGTTAAAGGATGATGCGCCAACACTTGATTTTATTTATGCCGATGCATGGTATGAACAAGGTTTTAACGGAAGAAGATTTGCAAGAGAAGTGAATTCTTTGGGATGGACCCTTACTACTGAATTTCCAAATGTATTAGAAGATGATGCCGTTTGGAATCACTGGTCGGTTGACTATGATTACGGCGGTAAGAACATCAAGGGCTATAGCAGTGATATTGCTAGATTTGTGCGAAATCATCAGAAAGATACGTGGATTGCTCGCCATCCAATCCTAGGCGGTACGGAGGCAAATGATGCAGAAGGATGGCAGGGTAGAGTAGATTATGATGAAATGATTGATATTGTATTCAAAACAAATCTGCCAACGAAATATCTGCAAAGTTTCCCGATGACGAAGTACGATGTAAACAATAATGTGGGAAGAGTCGAATTTGAAGGAAATGTCATTGCTGAAAGAAAAAATGACGGAAAAAGAACCTTCACGAAGGATGGTAAAAAGCTTCTTGAAGAAGATGTAACAATTACACCAGCTTCAGAGGGCGGTAATACTTACGATAAGGTAACTTATTCAAACCTCAAATACTTGTTGCCATGGTCGCCAAATGCCGATAAGACAGATAGCGAATTGGCTGGTGCTGAAGAAAAACTTTATCACTATAATGAAGTAGGCGGTACAACGACTTGGGAACTTCCAACAAGCTGGAACAATGTAACATCAGTTAAGTTGTATCGATTAACAGATACTGGTAAGAAGCTTGAAAAAGAGATAAACGCAGTTAATGGAAAAATCACGATTGATATTGCTGCAGCAAAACAGGCTTACGTTGTTTATAAAGGAGACGTTACGCCAAAGGTTGAAGATATGAATTGGGGATTTGCGATGCCTGCAAAGGACCCAAGCTTTAACAGCGGAACATTAGACAACTGGTCGATTATCAAAGGTGGAGACAGTGCTGCAACCGTAGAACGTAACCATCGTGGACAATATGAATTAGTCGTCAAAGAAAATACGGAAGAGACTGTATTAGAGACGGAGTTATCAGGATTGAACCCTGGAACCTACTCGGCTTCCATATATGTTCAGGTAGGAAATACGCCAAACAGTACAAATGCAACTGATCCAAACACGGCAGGAAATGCAAAACGTAGAACGACGATTGGCGTGAAAGATTTTGGCGGAGCAGACATTACGAACTATACGGAAAGTTCACCCCTGCAAAACTACATTTCAGCTGACTCCAAGCACAGCACCAATATGCAACGAATGAGAGTCGTGTTTGATGTTGCGGCAGGACAGGATACAGCCACATTGTACTTGAAAGTAGCTCCAGGAACAGCGACTGTAACATTTGACGATGTCCGCTCTGTACCTACCAAGCGAGTTGTACCGCAATCTCCAGAGGTAGTCGTAGCAGAAGATTTTGAACATGTGGACCAAGGGTTGACTCCATTTGTCATAGCAGATGCTGACGGAGTAAGTGATCCACGTACTCACTTATCAGAATTACACGCTCCATACACCCAGAAAGGTTGGAATGGAAAAGCAGTTGATGACGTATTAAATGGCGAATGGTCCATTAAGTCCCATAAAACAGGTAGCGGTCTTATCATGAGAACATTACCGCAGACTTTAAGATTTGATAAAGGAACAACTTACGAAGTATCTTTCAAATATGAAAGTCAGTTCGATAAGAAGATTAATTTCGTTGTCGGTAACGGTACGAAGGAAATGATGAATGTACCTATGCCGCAGGCAACCGTTCCTACACCGTTTACGGTTAAATTTACAGCAAGCACGGAAGATTTCTGGATTGGAACAAGAAATACCGCTGGAGATTCAGCAGGAGACTTTATCCTTGATGATCTAGTGGTTAAAGAATTAAAAGATGCTACCATTGAACCACCACAAATTACACCTGTCGACTTATCTGTTATACCTGTAGATGGTATCACTGCAAGTGCAACGGGTTATGAACCAAGTGAGGCACCAGAAAATGTTCTTGATGGAAACATAGGTTCATTGTGGCACACAGCTTGGAATGGAAGTGATAAATTACCACAATCCATTACGCTTGATTTAGGTAAAGATTACAGTGTAAACAGAGTAGATGTAACGCCAAGACAAAGCCAGCAAAATGGAATGATAAAGAAATATGAGTTATATACAAGTGCTGATGGAGTGAACTTTGAGAAGGTAGCAGAAGGTAATTGGGAGGTTAATGTAGATACAAAGTCTATAAATATTAATAATCCTAAGCCAATAACTCATGTTAAGTTAACAGCGTTAGAAGGAATTAATGGTTGGGCGAGTGTAGCTGAAATGCGAGTTGCTCAAGAAGCTCCATCTATAACTGGACCAAATACCGTTACAGTTAGTACTGCAGTTGGTATGCATCCGGAAATGCCTGCAACTGTAAAGGCAACACTGAGCAATGGCACAGAAATGGATTTGCCAGTGCAATGGCCAACCATTACCCCTTCAGAATATGCTGAAGAAAGAGAATTTGAAGTAATAGGACACATTAATGGCGTTGAAGCTGCAGCGATTACAGCTACTGTAACCGTAACAGCGAGTGGGGCAGTAGATATCGTAGATGCAAAAGTGATGACGGTTTACACGACAGTAGGAACTGCACCTATGATGCCAGCAACGGCTAAGATGGTAACCTCAACTGGTACAGTTGCAAATGTACCTGTAACTTGGAATGAAATAGCTGAAGGTAGCTACCAGAATGTTGGATCATTCAAAGTAGAGGGTATAGTAGAAGGTACTAATATCAAAGCACAGGCTATTGTTATAGTTACGGAGCGTCAAGCTACAATTAGTGAAATTCCTAAAATAAAAATGAGCACATTTATTGGCGTAAAACCGCTTTTACCAAACATGATCGAAGTAACGATGAGTGATAATTCAAAGCGTTTTGTAGCTGTGACGTGGGACCTTATTACGGATGAGCAGATTAATAAAGAAGGTCAATTTTCTGTAAATGGTACGATTGAAGGTACTGACATGAAAGCCGTTGCTCAAATTACAGTAAAAGAGGATCCGAACATTGCTTTGAAGAAGCCTGCAACCGCAAGCAGTCAGCAGTCAGGTAATACAGCAGCTATGGGTAATGATGGTCAAATATCGACTCGTTGGAGCGTAAGTGATCCAAGTAAGGAACATTGGTGGATGGTTGACCTGGGAGCACAGTACGATGTTACGGGTTCAAAGATGACTTGGGAAACAGCTTCAAGTACGATGAAGTATAGAATTGAAGTGTCTTCTGATGGCGAAACCTGGAGAAAAACGGTGGATAAGTGGGATAATCCAGTCACTGAAAGCGCTACAGAAGATATTTGGTCAGCTCAAAATATTAAATTTATAAAAGTAACTGCTCTTGGTGTTGGCTCAGCATGGGCAGGGTTCCGTGAGTTTGAAGCTTACGGTGCTAAATCAACTGTAGATCCAGGTCAAGAATATGTGGTTGAAGTCGTACATGGTAAAGGTAGCGGAAATTATGCTCAAGGAGCCACCGTTACAATCGCAGCTTATGGCGCACCAGAAGGCCAACAATTTGACAAATGGATGACTGATAACATTAGTGTTGAATTCGAAGATGCAAGTGCACAAGCTACCACATTTGTCATGCCTGGTGAAGCTGTTAAAGTAACAGCAACTTATAAGGACGTAGTAGCTCCAGGTCAAGAATATGCGGTTAAAGTCGTACATGGTAAAGGTAGCGGAAATTATGCTCAAGGAGCCACCGTTACAATCGCAGCCTATGGCGCACCGGAAGGCCAACAATTTGATAAATGGATGACGGATAACATTAGCGTTAAATTCGAAGATGCAAGTGCCCAAGCTACTACATTTGTCATGCCTGCTGAAGCTGTTAAAGTAACAGCAACGTATAAGGACGTTACACCAACAGACGCAACTGCACCAACATGGTCAGAAAATAAAGCATTAACGACTTCGAATGTTGGCAGAACTAGTCTTACACTTTCATGGACGGCAGCAGCGGATGATACGGGTGTAACAAGCTATAAAGTTTACAAGAACGGAAGCGAACTAGTTACATTAGCAGGAGATATCACTAGCTATACAGTCAGTGACCTGTCGTCTGACACGACATATAACTTTAAAGTTGAAGCAGGCGATGCAGCAGGAAACTGGAGCGTGAATGGTCCGAGTGTATCGGTGACGACTAGCTCTTCGGGTAGTGGCTGGACACCGTCACCAGATCCAACGCCAACACCAAGCCCTACACCTACACCAAAACCAGAAGATGATAATAAGCCAACGAAACCAGCAGATCCAGTACAACCAACTAAGCCTGAACTTCCAAAAGTAAAGCTTACTGATCTTGCGGATCATTGGGCTAAGGCTTTCATTGAAAAATCCGTTGAACTTGGTTTTGTAACTGGCTATGAAGACGGGACTTTCCGTCCGAATGGTACTGTAACACGTGGTGAATTCGCAACGATGTTAGCAAGAGCGCTGAAATTGGAACTTGGCGATACGGAGTTTAGTTTTGCTGATCAAAAGCAAACCCCAGCATGGGCTAAAGCCTTCATTCAAGCCATTGCTAAAGCCGGTTTCATTAAGGGATACGAAGATGGCACATTCCGTGCGAATAAAGAAATAACACGATCTGAATTAGTAGTCATTGCCGTTCGTGCACTGGGACTTGAAGTGAATCCAAAGGCAACACTGACGTTTGATGATGCTGATCAGATTCCAGTATGGGCAAGACCTTATGTGGCAACAGCAGCAGAAGCAGGCTTAATTAATGGGAATGGGGATGGCAAATTTAATCCGAATGCCTCTTCCACTAGAGCTGAAGCAGTCACTTTGATTCTAGCTATGCTAAATTCAAAAAAATAGAAGTAACTTCGAAGAAGATCATCTGCTCTAGTGTAGGTGATCTTCTTCCTTCTTCAAGAGATCGATAGCCAAAACTATATCATGATTTCTAATGTTTTATCATTCAGGTCTCATATCGGAAGGGCTATGATATAAGCAGCAGATGAGTAATAGCCTGCATCAAATAAGTATAGGGGGAATGTAAAATGTATAATGCTCGACCACGTATTACACGCATACTAAGTATGATCATGATTTCTGCCTTAACGATTCCATTGTTTACAGGTTGTGCTAAAGGGGAAACGGTTGCTGATAAGGGGCAATCTACTACTCAGCCGGATACTAAGCAGGAGCAGAAAGAAGAAAAGAAGGATCCTGTTACATTAAAACTCCCGATATGGTCAACAATTACGGAGGATTTATTTACAAAGCTGGATCTTGTAAACGAATACAAAAAAGAACACCCGAATGTCACCATTGAATTGGAACTGTTAAAGGATACGGAGTATGAAAATACGATGAAGATCCGGAATTCAGCAAACGAATTGCCAGATATTTTGCCACTAAAATCAGCATGGCTAATTAATTTCAAGGATAATATCTTACCTCTGGATGACTTGGATGCAGCCAAGAATAACATGTTCGCAGCTGATTTCAAGGTGGATGATCATATTTATGGTGTACCCGATAGCCAATTCAATGAGTTTGTCTGGTATCGGAAGAGTGTGTTCCAGGAATATGGACTTGAGATTCCAAAGACTTGGGGAGAGTTCGTAACGGCTGCTAAAAAGATTAAAGACGGCGGCAAATATATTCCGATTGCGATGGGCGGAAAAGACGCATGGCCGGATTATCCTTTTAACGAGTTTATGCCTTCACTTGTAGCGGGTGATGGGGATTACTGGTCAACGATGGCGACGATCGATGAACCTTTTACGAAAGGCCAGGCCTTCTATGATGCTTCTGCGAAAATTCAGGAGCTGTACGATGCAAAGGTTATGGGTCCAGATCCCCTCGGTGTTGGCTTTGATCAATCCAAGCTGATGTTTGCTTCCAAGCAGGCGGCGATGATTGCTCTTGGTCAATGGTTCGGCAGTGATTTGAAATCGATGACAGATGTGGATATGAATGATATTGGCGCCTTCTTGCTACCGGTTCGTGACTCCGTAGATCAGCCATTCAATACGATTTCCATGGTAGACACGTTCTATACGATTCCGAAAACTTCGAAGAATCCAGAAGAAGCGAAAGAATTCATTAACTGGTTCTTCAGCGATGCATGGTATTCGAAATTTTTGACAGAGGCGCAGCTTCAATCAACGATGAAGGATACTAAGATTGATCTAGGTACCATGTTCGACGGAGCTTTTGATGTATCCAATCTGAATTATGTGCTTAATAAAGGCGGCAATGAGGATTATAAGAAGATCGAATCGGCTATTAAGTTCGATGTGAAGAAAATGGGGCAGGACATGATGTCGGGCAAGGATTTCAATAAGATGATGCAGGAAATGAATAAAAGTTGGAAAAATGCCCGTTCCAAATAAAAATAAATCTCAATTCGAAAGTTGAGTAAAGAGGAAAGTGGCTACCGTTTAGATAGCCACTTTCCAAGTATAGAAAGAAATGGAGAGGTAGAAATGAAAACGATTTCTAAGCAGAAAAACATACTGTTATTCAGCTTTTTATTGATTCCTATATTCCTGCTATTGGTGTTTGTACTTTACCCGCTTATAGAGCTTATCAGACTAAGTTTTACCGACTGGAATGGTGTTGAAGCCCATCAAGTTTATATAGGTTTTGACAATTACATTAAGATGTTTACGGATTCATCTGATGTATGGCTATCCCTTCGCAATAACGGCATCTACTTCATTTTTCATTCAATTATGATTCCGCTTGAACTAATGATTGCGGTTTTATTGGATAGTAAGATTCGTGCCAGTAAGTTTTTTAAGACCATCGTATTTATGCCTTACATAATCAATGGGGTTGCTATTTCGTATATTTTCGCCTTCTTTTACAGTCCTATTAATGGTGGGTTAAATGGCATTCTTGATGTGCTTGGGCTAGAGTCGCTCATACAGAACTGGTTGACGAATGATTCTATAGTTAACATTAGCTTAGT
Organism: Paenibacillus sp. FSL F4-0236; assembly: GCF_038000135.1. Taxonomy (NCBI): domain Bacteria; kingdom Bacillati; phylum Bacillota; class Bacilli; order Caryophanales; family Paenibacillaceae; genus Paenibacillus; species Paenibacillus sp. FSL F4-0236. The sequence continues at coordinate 4,508,149 of NZ_JBBOBK010000001.1, read as the reverse complement.
GTTTGTATCGATTTGGCGATTCTCAGGCTTCCATGTCATCTTATTCTTAGCCGGCTTACAATCCATTCCTCAGGATCAATTCGAGGCAGCAGAAATCGATGGTGCCAACAACATTCAGAATTTCTGGTATATTATCCTTCCTGGTGTGAAAAAGGTACTCGAGGTTATTTTGTTCTTAAACGTCGTTGGGGCACTGCAAGTGTTCGATATTCCATATATTATGACACAGGGCGGTCCGGGTCATGCGAGTAGTACATTCATATTATATACCCTGGAGACAGCCTTTAAATTTAACAGCTTCGGTATGGCTTCTGCGATGGGCATCACGATGTTAATTCTCATTTTAATCCTGAATGGTGTACAGAACAGGCTGTTCAACCTAAAGGGGGTTGGTGAGGAATGACGACAACTCGTTTAGCAATCCCTATCAAAAAGCTTGCCTTGTATTTCATTCTAATTATGATTTGTATGATTATCTTTATCCCCTTGCTTATAACGTTATTCGCTTCATTTAAAACTTCGGTGGAAATTGGCTCTGAATTTGCTCTGAAATTGCCTGTAAGCTTTGATTTCGATAACTACAAAGTTGTACTGGAAAAGGGGAAGTTTTTACAGGGCTTTGGTAATTCTTTATTCCTTATTACATTCAGTGTCATCATTAATTCTCTATTGGGAACAATGACTGCTTATGCGATTAATAGATTTGATTTTCGCTTGAAGAAGATCATACTCGGTCTCTTTGTAGCAGGTATGATTATGCCTGGTATGATTACTGAAATTTCACGGTTTACCATTATTAAAAATCTTGGACTATATAATACAATTTGGGCTCCAATCGTGATTTATGCAGCAACAAATCTGGTACAGCTCTATATTTATACGCAGTTCATAAATAGTATTCCCAAAGAATTGGATGAGAGTGCGATGTTGGATGGTTGTTCGTACTTTAAAGTTTTTACTAAAATGATTTTCCCACTTCTACTGCCGGCAACTGCAACATTAGCAATTATTAAAGCGGTTGATGTTATGAATGATATGTATGTTCCGTATTTGTATATGCCGTCAAGCACACTAAGAACGTTGACTACGACGTTGATGTATTTTAGTAGTTCAAAGTTTGGAAGTTGGGATTATTTAAGCGCTGCGATTATATTGGTTATGTTGCCGACACTTGTGATTTACCTTGTATTTTCAAAGTACATTTTCAAAGGTATCGTTGCAGGCGCAGTGAAATCATAAGGAGGGATCTTAGTTGAGCAGCGAAGGACGAATGACAGTCCCCATAGAAGCAGGCATGGATTACGATTTAATGAAAGACATTCTTGAGCGATGGGGAGCTGATGCAGTACGGAATAGTGATGGAACGGATCTGCCTGACCAGTTGCAGGAGATGAAGATGAAAGTCTATTCCACGTATTTCCCGACAAGAAATGATCAGCTGTGGGCACACGAGCATCCCGATCAACGTCAGCAAATGTACATTATGACGCCCCATACTACGGCTGTCGAGGAGTCGCTGCAAATTGAGCTAATGAAGGGCTATTATCGGGAACAGCTTGAAGTAGATTACGATCATGATCCCAAGCGATGGTGGGAAGTTATTAACCGAACGACAGGAGAAATCGTGGATCCTGAAAGCTGGAGTGTCGATCCTATAACAGGAATTGTTACCCTCCATCAGGTGAACAGATTCCATAGCTATACCGTTACGTTTCTAGTCTGGCAAATTTGGGATCAGACCCAGATGTACAATCATATTACGAATCAATGGGGAGATAAGCCGCATGAGATTCCGTATGATGCTCGCCACTCGCCAACGTGGGCACATATAACAGAGTATATGAAAGACTGGCTCGAAGCTAACAAGCATGTTGATGTAGTACGTTTTACCACCTTCTTCTACCACTTCACCATAATCTTTAATGAGTTAGCAAAGGAGAAGTATGTCGACTGGTTTGGCTATTCGACGACAGTTAGTCCGCTAGCGCTGGAGCAATTTGAGGCGGAGTATGGTTACAGGATGCGTCCAGAGTATCTTGTTGATCAGGGGTATCATAATACGCCTTTCCGCAATCCGAGCAAACAGTATCGCGATTGGATACAATTTCAACACAAATTTGTCTGTAAACAGAGTTGGGAATTGGTTGACATCACCCATCAAGCAGGACGTGAAGCGATAATGTTTCTGGGCGACAATTGGATCGGTACTGAACCCTATGGCGATCTGTTTCCGTCTATTGGGCTAGACGCTGTGGTAGGCTCTGTTGGTAATGGTGCCACGTTGCGAATGATATCCGATATACCTGGTGTGAAATATACAGAGGCCCGTTTTCTTCCGTACTTTTTTCCGGATGTATTCTATGAGGGAGGCAATCCAACGGCTGAAGCAATTGATAATTGGGTAAAGGCGAGAAGAGCAATTCTACGAAAACCAGTCGACAGAATCGGTTATGGCGGTTATTTGAGCTTGGCTGCTTCATTTCCTGACTTTATAACATGTGTGGAACAGATAAGTGACGAATTTCGGACGCTATATGAGCGAATGAATGGTACGAAGGCATATACGCCTAAGTTTAAAGTAGCAGTGCTCAATTCTTGGGGCAAGCTTCGCTCTTGGCAGACTACGATGGTAGCCCATTCTCTTTGGTACAAAAAAATTTATACCTATCTAGGCATGCTCGAGTCGTTAAGTGGATTAGCAGTTGATGTTGAGTTTATTAGCTTTGATGATGTGCTAGAGTCGGGTATACCGGAAGATATAGGAGTCATTTTGAACGCCGGGGATGCAGGAACCGCCTGGAGCGGCGACGATTATTGGGCAAATGAAGCAATCATTGCTTGCTTGAAACAGTTTGTCTATAATGGTGGCGGCTTTATTGGAATTGGCGAACCAAGTGCGTTTATGCATCAGGGACGTTTCTTTCAGATGAGCGATGTGCTGGGTGTCGATAAAGAAATAGGCTACACCTTAAGCTACACTAAGTATGATCAAGAAAATGCGAGCGATCACTTCATTATGGGGGGACAGGTTAAGCCGATTGATTGTGGAGAAAAAGTTGAATTTATTCGCAGTGTAAGTGAGCAAACGAATATCATTCAAATGCAAAGAGGCGATATTGCCGTAGCGGCAAATAGTTTTGGGCAAGGACGCAGCGTTTATATTGCGGGATTACCTTACTCACCGGCAAATAGCCGCTTACTGCTTCGATCGATCTATTGGGCTGCAAGTGCAGAGAATGAGATGTTAACATGGTATTGTGATAATGTAGAAACGGAATGCGCCGTTTATTTGGAAACTGGCTGGGGAATCGTCATTAACAACTCACAGGATCCGCAACGAACGAAGCTGTATAAAAATACTGAGAGCTATATTGAGGTTGAGCTTAAACCGGGCGGTCATGAATGGTTTAGGGTGGATAGTCTAACTAAATAGCTCGGTAAATAAGTTTGGATTGTTATTAACATAGAACAGAGGTAATCACAATACGGCTAAATAAAACAACAACGCTTGGGCATGATGAGCCCAAGCGTTGTTGTTTGCTGAGTAAAGAGCGAGCCATTACATTAATCATAAGCTTTATCCTTGTCTTCATGCTTCTTATCCCCGGTAACTGGACATCTGCTCAAGGGCACTCTTAATGTTAACGGAATTTATTATGGGACAGTAGAGCTTGAACTCTCTGATCAGAACCCGGGATCTGGAGTTTCTTCAACCCGCTATAACCTGGATGATGGAGGATCTTGGCGGAGCTATAGTTAACCGCTCTCTTTCTCGGACAAAAGAGTATATCATATTCCGTTGTGGCAGTCTTCGCTGAGAATAGCCACACATTGGCACTCAAAAACGTTAGAATCGTGTGGGCAATTGATTTAAATATATTTGGTGGAAAATCCTCGATGAGTAAAAAGAGCATGATTGATAAGAGCGGATATGTTCTATGTCTTTTTTGTGCTTTTGTAATTTGTACTGAATTTACATCGCATCATGTCAACAACCTCAAAAAATTCGATAACACCGGGGAAAACATGGAGGATTTAATCTCCATCGGAACCATCGGCCTGATTAAAGCCATCGAGAGCTATCGCCCGAACAAAGGCACAAAGCTGGCCACTTTTGCTGCTCGTTGTATTAAAAACGAAATCCTGATGCACCTTAGATCTTTGAAGAAAACACGTAAGGATGTTTCCCTCCACGATCCGATTGGGACAGACAAAGAGGGTAATGAAATCACGCTAATCGATATCCTTGGTTCTGAAGCGGATGATGTTATTAAAGAAGTGGATTTGAAGATCGAGAAGAGCAAGATTTATCGTAATCTTGATATTCTGGATGATAGGGAAAAAGAGGTTGTCGTTGGGCGATTTGGGCTAGATACAGGTGGGGAAGAGCGGACGCAGCGGGAGATTGCCAAGGAGTTGGGGATCTCGCGGAGTTATGTTTCGCGGATAGAGAAGAGGGCGCTCATGAAGTTGTATCATGAGTTTTATAAGGCGAAGCGGTAAGACTGATGACAATTACACAGTAATTATCCATTAATAATAAAACTTGAAAAGCGACTTGTCTAAGGATGAGTCGTTTTTTGTGTAGATAGGGTTCACCCTACTTATGATACGGTTCATCGCACTATCTGTAACGGCAAGTTGTAAGGCCATCCCTTTCGGGATGGCCCTTCCTGTAAACGTGGTTACTCGAGTACTCTGTCATTTTTAATTGAATTTCTTTTAATTAATAGTTCCTAGTAATCTGGAAACAATTGCTGCAAACTCTGCTCTAGTAATATCTTTTTCAGGCTTAAATGTACTGTCTGCGTATCCTGTAATAATATTATTGGATGCGAGTGCATCAATGAAATCATAATACCATGCATTTCTTGTAACATCTTTGAATGATGTGTTTCCAGTACCTGTTAGCTTAAAAGCTCGAGTGATTAGTGCCGCTAATTCACCACGACTAATCTTCTCATCTGGACGGAATCTTCCGTCACTATATCCGTTCATCAAGCCTGATCCAGCAGCTGCACCAATAAACTTATTCGCCCAATGAGTTGGAGATACATCTATAAAGTTACTTTCTTGTCCTTCAAGTCCCATGTAAGTTGCAATTACTTTAATTGCTTCGGCACGAGTCAAACCTGAATTTGGACGGAATGTTCCATCGGAATAACCGGTCAATAATCCCTTAGCAATTAGTGCGTCAATGCTTGCTTTTGCCCAATGATTCATTGTATCTACAAAACTAACAACTTTCGGCTTATCTGCTGGTGTTATTGTTTCTGCAGGTGCCGTTGTTTCTATAGGCGTTGTTACTGCTGGAGGTGTACCTCCTCCAGCATTTGGATTGGTTGGTCCATTATCTGTGTTTGGATTAGGATTAGTAGAGTTTGAAACATATTGAAGTGCTGGAGCAAATGTTGTAAGTAGTCTAGCTTGACTTTGTTGCTCAAGAGCGTAGCCCATGCCTAAAATTTTTGCATCGTCCCATGCTCTACCAACCAGTTGCATAGAAATAGAATATCCGCTGTCATTCGTTCCTACAGGAACAACTACCGTAGGGAGACCCACATTAGAGGTTAATACGCCCGTGTTACGGTCAGAACTTAATTGAGAAGCTGATGCGTCATTGTTATATACGTCACTAATAAAACCTGCATAAACAACAGCATCAACGCTATTCGCGTCCATCCAGTTTTTAATAACTTCCTTATAGTCGGTTCTATACTTAATGTAATCTTGTACAGCTTGTTCAGTCATACGAGTTGGAGTACTATATCCTCTTTGATTATAGATAAGCACCTTATCTGAAGCTAGTACACTTGCTCCATCAATATAAGGGAAGTCCTTATGAAGCTCAATATAACGTGCCCAACCTTCAGTAGATCCATTAATACCTGAAGGACGACTAGGGCCTGATGGTACAGCTGACATTTCAACCATTGTCGCCCCCGCTGCTTGAAGCTCTGAGAATTTATCCATCACTGCCCGTCCAGTATCATCATCAGCATATGCAGATACAAAGGATGCAGGAATATATCCAATTTTCTTTCCTTTCAATGCATTAGCATCCAGAGATTCCTTCCAATCCACTGGACGCTTATGATCTGCATCAGCAGTGACTGTGAAAATATCTTGTGGGTCCGTACCCGTTGTAGTATTCAATATAATAGCTAGGTCAGTTACTGTTTTAGCAATGGGACCTGCATAATCTTGTCCCCAAGTGAGTGGAAGTACTCCTGTAGTACTTGCCATACCGTCTGTACCCCGGAAGCTTTTTAAGCTAGCGCCTGTAGTTGGTGCATAGAGAGATACCCCTGTTTGCGATCCCATTGCTGCTGCTGCAAAATCAGCTGCAACAGATACTGCAGACCCGCCGCTTGAGCCAAAAGATGTTTTTGATGGATAGAGTGCATTCCATGTTTGCTGCCAGCCGCTCTCACTAAAGCTTCCGCTGTTAGCAAACTCAGAAGTATTTACTTTACCAATAATTACAGCTCCAGCTTCCCGCAGCTTTTTCACTTGGAATGCATCGGAATCAGGCTGCCAGCCTTCAAGAGCTTTACTGCCACCTGTAGTAGGCATATCCTTTGTATCATAAATATCTTTTATCGCAATTGGAATACCCAATAAATCACCTTTTACACCTTGTGCACGGGCATCGTCAGCAGCTTTTGCTTGGTTAAGCGCAGTTTCAGATACATGCAGGAATGCATGGAATCCCAATTGTCCCTCATCGTATACCTTAATTCTATCTAAATAGGCTTGAGTAATTTGTATAGAAGTAGTTTTACCATTAATCATATCCTTCTGCATTTCTGCAATTGATTTATTCTTAACATCATACGGCGATGAAGTTATTAATTCTTTGGCCGCAGGAGCATTTGGAATATCCAGATGATCTCCAGTATCAAGTCCCTCTATAGCAGATATATCCCAGTTGCTAATTGAACGAATTTGTGCTTTTGTTAATCCTGTTACATCCAGCAGACTATTAAGTCCATCTAGCATAGCAACCAGATTTTTCAACCCTTCTTCACCAGCTTCTCCAACTTGTACATAATTTACTAGGGACTTTGATTCGCCCGGCCCAATATTTAGTGAATTAATGAACCCATAGAAATTCGCTTCATTTCCATACTCAGCTAAGGGTACTGTGAATGGATCCTGTTGCTGATTCCCTAGACCTGTTAATCCATTATCAAACGGCTTTGGAGATCCCACTGCAACGCCTAGCGGCTTATTGTTTCTGGCACTGCTATCTACAACAATCCATGAATCATCTGTTGTTACCTTTAGATCGCCTGAGTAGGTTGCCTTAATGACTGAAGCATTTGTTGTTGTACCATATCCTAAAGAGCCACCGAATGATACATCAACTTTTATATCGACATCATTTTTATTAGTGAATGTATCAAAGAATCTCGTTCGATTATGAATAGTATCCACATACACCTCACGTGTTACAGTTACATTTCCTAGATTTACAGATTGAGCCGAAGTAAACTTATTAACGCCATCGTATTTCAAGTCAAACCCACGCATCATTTGACCATTCATCAGTGGAGCTGAAGGCGAGGACACTTTAACAAAGATATTGCCGAAACCTTGTACTTGTGTAGCACCAACTGTACGTAAACTTCCTGTGTCTAAGCTAGGAGCAAAAACATCGTGAATCTCCCATACTGTGCCACTTTCTGAAGTAACTCTAGTTAAAGCGTCAGCTGTTTGGAACGGAATTACACTCGTAGCAATAACAGATAACACAATTGAAGTAGCTATAAATTGCTTTTTACTCCAATTTTTTTTTGCTGGTGAATATTCAGATCGGGTGGAACCAGAATGATCTCTTTTAGTTTCACGTAGACGTTTGAACTTATTCATGTGCGTAATCTCCTTTTCCTTTATGTATTTTATTATTTAATGTTAGGAAATATAACACTTGTATTTGTTTCAGTCAATAAATATTATGAATTTAATATATTTTGAGTTTAAAAAAAGAAAAAAACGGCTCTTTTAATTATTGTGTGTAATGTATATGTTAACTATTATATTAAATATATTACGTTATATGATAGGTTTTGAGGTCCGTAGGATATTGAGTATCATCATCCGGCTGCATCATCAAAAACCTTGAATTTCACGAAATCAAAAAGAAGAGGAACAGCTAATAATTAACGGAGGATATTATGTTTTTCATTTCATGAAAGTGGAAGATTTCTATATGGGAGAATGGCATAAAGCAAAATCACTGATGATTCCAGATGCACTAGCCCGCAAGATCAATAATGGGCATCCTGAAAAGAGTAAATTATCTGCTGGGAAAGAAGCCATAAGAATGGCCAGGTAGTATATCTGGAATAAGTGGAATTTCATTGTGGAAACCACTTTAGCGGGTGGTAACGTTATAAGGCAGATGAGGGATACAAAGGAATAAGGCTTTGAAATTATTGTGTTTTATGTGGGACTAGCAGATGTTCGGCTAAATATTGAATGTATTGCTCTACGTGTGAAAAACGGTGGCTATCATATTGAAACCGAGGATATTGTTAGACGCAATTTAACAAGTATGAATAATCTCACTTAGAGTTGATTGATCAATTAATTGTTATTGATAATAGTAAAGCTGATGGCGAGTTTATTCTTGAAGCAGTTAAAAGCGGGATAAAGTGTTATTAAAATGGATTACCAAAATGTACACAAGAAATCAATCGGAAACTACAAATTAAATATAATATGCAAAAGTAAACCAATTCGAATCAGAAACGATCGTAATTGGTTTATTTTTTTTGACATCACATCGTGTCCATAACCTCAAAAAATTCGATAATACTGGGGAAGATATGGAGGATCTGATCTCCATCGGCACCATCGGCCTGATTAAAGCTATCGAAAGTTATCGCCCGAACAAAGGGACAAAGCTAGCCACTTTTGCTGCCCGTTGTATCGAAAACGAAATTCTGATGCACCTGTGTTCGCTCAAGAAAACACGTAAAGATGTATTTCTGCACGATCCGATTGGAACGGACAAAGAGGGTAACGAAATCACGCTCATAGATATCCTTGGCTCCGAAATTATTTTTAGGTCTACCATAGTTTCGTGTAAGTGCGAACGATTCAATATTTCTGAAGGTGACTCCCATGATCGTGCTTCCAAGTTGCCCCTACTGCGGGAAAAATGCGCTAAATCCATAACCACGGCAACCGGATTAAGCAGACCCATCGCAGGATGATTCTCATAATAAGCAAGTAATTCTTTCGATGTCCTGCCTAGAATGATGTCCTGCAAAGAGTCACCACGCAAATCATGCAACCCCGTTTTGCAGATATGACCTTCCCGGATAGCAAAATCATCAATACCTAACACCCCTCCAAGTTTCACTCGTTCCTCATGATAACATCGGTTTTTTTTGAGTGTCTACTTGAAGGGCACACTACCACTTGTCGATTTTTTTATAAGATTAATATATAAAACAAGTCGAATACGTATATCCCCAAAGTGCTTTGATTTGCTGGTTGAAAACAAAAAAAACGCTATTCAGATTCTTGATCAGTTTATAGAAGCGCTCTGTAAATAAGTTTCAGTATATTCTGGTACTAATAGCGTTTGTTGGTTGAGCTTTCTCTTGAACTCCCCAGGTGGCATTCCCATTTCTGCTGAAAAAACAGTGGTAAAATAGTGAACTGTTTTAAAACCTGACATTTCTGAAATTTCTTTGAGGGTAAGGTCGGTATCTGAGAGGAGGATGCTGGCTTTTCTCATTCTCTCTCTTTTAATATAATTTGAAAACGATTGGCCTAATTCATCCTGGAAAATACGTGATAAGTGTCTTTCTGAAATGTGAATAAAATCCGCTACATCGCTCATTTTCAATGATTGAGATAGGTTGTCATGGATGTATAGCTTCGCTTGATATACTAAGGACGAATAAATACGAATTTCTTTATTCTTTTTGTATTTAATTTGTTGTTCATTAAATAAACCAACAATACTTGAATAGAAAGAGGAACATAAGCCTTGAAAGCAGTCGTTGAACAATAGGTGAAAATCACAGGCCATAACGAGGATCGAAGTCCATAGTTTTACAACGGGAGATTGGCTAGCATTATTAATAATGAATTTTTTCGTTTTTTCTAGATTAGTGAAAAGTTCTATTAATTTCTTTGTTGATTTTGTTTTTATAATTTCAAATCCAACAAAAATAATTTCCAATCCAGTTTCGCTTAAAATTTGGTGTTTAACGAAGGGGCGGGAAAGGAAAAGGGACCCACTCGTTATATGAAATGAATGTCCATCATCCATATACTCACCTTCACCGTTGACAATATAACACAGTTCAAAATAAGAATGTTGATGTGGCTTGTTATTGTAATGATCGGGTTGAGCACCCCAATAGTGAATTAGAATGGAAACATCACTTCCATTGACTTGAATAGATTCCTGATTAAGAGCAATTGAACCATCTATAAACAAATCAGTCCATTCCATGGCTGTCTTCCCCTTTCAAAATAATGATGAACCACATTAATGTTCCCGCTTTGATAGTAGCATATTTCTCCACGAGTGTATCACGAATGTCTCGATTTTATAAAAATATGACTGGTTTCTCAAAAGATTAAGGAGAGAACAAGATTTATACTAAAATTAAATATTGAATGATCCAATATAAAAAGGGTATTTTGCCAAAAAGGGATGTGAAGAGTTGTAATGAATAAATATTCGATCGCATTTGATGTCGGAGGATTGTTTATAAAATCAGCTGTTTTAAACGACGATGGGGAAATAGTTCCTAACTCGTATGCCATCTTCCCCTCGAAATCAAAAGAGACTAAAGAAGGTATCATTGAACATTTGGTGTTCATCATTAAGCAGCAAACAAATGGAATTTTGGATAAAGACTTCGAAATAACTGGAGTTGGCTATGCATTTCCAGGTCCATTTGATTATGAAAGCGGGATAAGTTACATCAAAGGTATCGATAAATTTGAAGAGATATACGAAGTGAACCTTCGTGATCTATTAATAAATCGTCTTAAACAAGAAAGTTCTTTTCATTCAAAGACAAGTAATGAGTTTCAGATTGTTTTTGATAATGATGCTAGCCTGTTTGCTTTAGGAGAATATGTATCCGGCAAGGCTGGAGGTTACAACAAATCCATCTTTTTAACGATTGGTACGGGGGCAGGATCGGCATTTATGGAAAATGGAAAATTGGTAAAAGACAGACAAGATATACCGGAAAATGGATGGATCTATAATCAACCATTTAAGCAATCCATAGTCGATGACTATATTTCTAAAAGAGGTATCTTAAAACTGGCGAATGAATTAGGCCTTAGTACATCAGACAACGAAGTGGAAACATTAGCCGCTATGGGCAAAAATGAAGACCAGAGGGCAAAGATGGCATTCCGAATGTTTGGAGAATATATAGGAAAAGCTTTAAATCCATATATAAAAAGTTTTAAACCAGATGCGATCATTCTTGGCGGTCAAATTACAAAAAGTAAAGATTTGTTTATGAATGGGGTTTATGAAACGCTTGAGAACAAAACGGTAAACATTGAATGTTCTGAAGAAACCTCACTGAGTACATTTAAAGGTGTAGCAAATCTATTAAAGCAATCTATTAGAAGGAAGGAATAAAATAATGGCTAATTTTAATATGTACCCAGAGATACTAGTATCCAATTCAAATGATCATGCTTGGCAAGATTACGGAAACATTAAGAATGAGCTTAATGGGGCAATAATCAGACTAGGAAAGCAAAAGACTATCGTTACCGTCGATTGTTATCCTGGCGTAAGAATGGAAGAACTAAAAGCTAATCTTGTTTCAGTAATGGAACCTGCCTATACAATTTTTGCAGATGATTTATATTATTCTAGCGATAAAGTAACGGATATGATTAAATTTCATCTAACAACGGATAGAGTATTTGGGAAGATATCGCTTCATAATTTTGGGGATTTTTTAGATGATGAACGTTTGGAAGAGGCTAGAAGTGCTATTAGTAACATTGATAGCGGTTTAATCATTATTTATGGTTCTGGTGCTACTCTTGTATGTGATCCTGATATTCTCATATATGCTGATTTGGCAAGGTGGGAAATCCAAAAAAGATATAGTAATAATGAAATTTCAAATTGGAGAGCAGACAACCATAATGAGGATGCGGTTAGAAAGATTAAAAGAGGCTATTTCTTTGAATGGCCAGTTGCGGACAGACATAAAAGGAAGTTGTTTGAAAAAATAGATTATCTATTAGATACGAACTGCAGCAATGAACCAAAGCTGGTAGAGGGGGCAACCTACTTAGCTGGATTAAAGCAAACAGTCAGCCAGCCTTTTAGAGTGATTCCTTACTTTGCCCCTGGTGTGTGGGGAGGGCAATGGATGAAAGAAAAGCTTGGTCTTGATCCGTCAGTTGAAAACTATGCTTGGAGCTTTAATGGTGTACCAGAAGAAAATAGTCTTTTTTTAAGATACGGGGACGTAAAAATTGAAGTCCCAGCTATTAATGCTGTTTTTAGACATCCAGTTGATCTTTTGGGTGAAAAGGTATATGGACGTTTTGGCGCGGAGTTCCCGATTCGATTTAACTTTTTAGATACTTTTGGGGGCGGAAATCTTAGTTTACAGGTTCATCCATTGGTTGATTATGCGCAACAAACGTTTGGGGTGCATTATACGCAAGATGAAAGCTATTACATCGTTGATGCAAAAGAAGATGCTATCGTTTATTTGGGTGTCAAGGATGATATAAATTCCAATGAAATGATTCAAGATTTAAAACAATCATATGATGAAGGCAGTAAATTTGACGACCAAAAGTATATTAATCAATTTCCAGCTAAAAAGCATGACCATTTTTTAATACCAGCAGGTACTATTCATTCGCAGGGTAAAGATTCCTTGGTATTAGAAATAAGTGCAACACCCAATTACTTCACGTTTAAATTATGGGATTGGGGACGGTTGGGGATGGATGGGATACCAAGACCTGTCCATCTTGAACACGGAATCAATTCTATTCAATGGGAAAGAGACGAGAAGTGGGTCAGTGAAAATATAATCAATTGTCTAGAACAAATAGGTGAAGGCGATGGATGGATCGAAGAAAAGACAGGCTTACACGACAGGCAGTTTATTGAAACTAGAAGACATTGGTTCTCAGGACCAGTCATCCATAACACTGATGGCGGTGTCAATGTTCTCAATCTAATAGAGGGGGAGGAAGCTATAGTCGAAAGCCCTACAAATGCCTTTGAGCCATTTATAGTTCATTATGCTGAAACATTTATCATTCCTGCAATGGTTGGCAGCTATTCGATACGCCCCCATGGTAATAGCGTAGGAAAAGAAATGGGGACAATCAAGGCCTATGTTAGAACATAGCTGAATTTTCGAATAAAGCTAAAGAAAACGCTGTTCGAATTATTAAAGAAAGAGCATCTCGAGAAGGAACATAAGCTTACCCTTGGTATTATTGCAGATTGCATACGTTTGGGTCGCATTTGATTTTAATCCACATATTTGATAGCTCATAACCCACGTCGAAGAGGACATCATTCAATGATGTCCTCAGGCTGTCGAGAAAGTCTCGACAGCCTGGGATCAACCAGAAAGAACTGGTTGATCTCATAATACGAAAGAGCAGTTTAATTAAACAATTAAATTAGAGTATTAATGACTTTTTCGCGATTGATTTGGTTTTATCAGATTTTATCGTATGAAACAGGTGGTAGACACATTAAAATGTCAGGATTTTATAAAGATGTGTCTTTATAAAATAAATACTAGACGTATGGAGTGATCTATTATTACTTCGAATACCCCACAATATGCGGAGATGTTAAGTGAAATACCAATAGTTAATTATTAAGAGGTTTTTTATGAGAGATCATGATTCAGAGTCCGAATTGGAATGGCCGAACCTTGTAGAAACAAAAGTGGAGTAAAAGCCTGAAATCAATTATTTCACGACGTATTATGACTAAGAAAGGCGTGATTATAGAAATGAAAAAAATCTATGTGGTAAACAAAACTCATTTTGACATTGGTTTTACCGATTTAGCAGAAAATGTCTTGCACAAGTATTGCCATGATTACATTCAAAACGCAATCACTTTAGCTGAAGACTTAAGAAAAGAGGGCAAAGACTTTGTTTGGACAACAGGTAGCTTTATTATTGAATATTACTTCAAAAACATGGATGAAGAAGCTTGTAAAAAGCTAGACGACGCCATAAAGAAAGGTTACATTCGCTGGCACGCAATCCCGTGTACGTTTGAATCTGAAACTATGACACCTCAAACTTTACATTACATGACTTCAATCTCAAAGAAGTTAGATGCTCGTTATGGATACAAAACAACAAGCGCAAAGATGACTGACGTCCCAGGACATACTATCGGGATTGTTGATGAGTTATATCGTCAAGGAATTAAATTCCTACACATTGGTGTAAATGGCTCGAGCTCAATTCCAGAAGTTCCAGATACATTTCTATGGAAGAATGGGGAAAGTGAGATAATTGTCTCTTATTCAGACGACTATGGTGGCGTAATCGGAATTGATTGCATAGATAACAAGCTGGCGTTTATGCATACTCATGATAATAGTGGTCCAGGAACAAAAGAGAAAATAAACGTCTTTTTATCAAAAATGGCGAATGAGTATCCAGACTATGAGCTTGAATTGACTTCAATGGATCAGTTTGCAAATGAAATTTGGGAAGTACGTGACCAACTGCCAGTTATTACAGAGGAGATTGGGGACACATGGATTCATGGAATGATGTCTGATCCGAAAATCATTCGTGATTATCGGATTTTAACTAATTACATGTTTGATAACAAAATAGAAAATGATGATGCTAATTTCTATGCGATGTTAGTTCCAGAGCATACTTGGGGAATGGATATCAAACGCTATTTCAGTGACTATATGAATTATGAAAAGAAAGACTTCCAACGAGCGCGTAGTTTAGACCAAATTACGGATCTTGATTTAACCTACGCTTATGGAATTGTTAAAGATGCAACTGTTGGCGAAATGCAATTCACTTATAATGAGTGGACTGATCGTTCGTACAAATTTTATGAGTCTTCATGGAAAGAACAACGCAAGAACGTTGATCGTGCAATAGCTTGTTTGGAGCCTAAAGATCAAAATAACATTAAAAAACTTATCGAAGTTCCATATCTTATCTTTGAAAACCAAGGTATTGAATGTGGTTTGGAAGAATTGATTTCGGTAAACGGGTATCAAGTTATGTTTGCTAGCGATGGTTCAATTAACCACTTAGAAAAGGATGGAACACTTTACTTTGATCAGGACAACAAACTCGGGGTTCTGAACTATACAATTGCTGGGCAAAATGACTATGATAACCTACGTTACAACTATTTGCGTGAATTACAACATAATTGGTGGGCAATTGACTTCTTAAAGCCAGGAATGGAAATTCAAAAACGAATTCAATTGAATGAAAATTTCACACCACATGTTGTGAAATTAGTTATGGAAAATGATTCGATTATTGCAACTTTAAAGTATAGCCAAAGAGCTGTGGAGGAGTATGGTGCTCCAAGAGTTGTAAAGGTTAAATATCAATTTGGAGATAAAGTTGAAATTGCACTATTATTAAAGGATAAAGATGCAATTCGTTATCCAGAAATTTATTCTTTTGACATTACACCACGTTTGAATTCGCCGTACTTAACTAAGATTCGTAAAATTGATACCGTTATTTCACCTTTTGAAGTGGTAGGTCACGGAAATAAGTTGCAACACATGATTGAAGAGTTAATTTACGATGGCAGCGATAAAAAAATCAATATTAAACCTATGGATGCCCCTCTTTTGGGAATCGGAACAAATAACAATCTAAGTTATAACAACAAATACCATCAAGACAACAATAAATTTACGTTTACACTATTGAACACAACATGGGGAACTAATTTCACGATGTGGTATGAAGAAGATATTTTTGCTCGTTTTGAGTTAGTGTTGGGATAACAATTTCCTGCGAACATAATGGGCATACGCCGATGCCTCTTCATCAAAAAAACAGTTTATTCTCTTATCTTGACTGTTTTTTAGGTACATTTAGACCGTTTAAGCGATATTCCTTCAAGATGTGTTTGATAAAGTATTCTCAGGCTAGGTCATCATCACGCTAACGGGACACGATAGCTCAATAACGACACAAAGGCAATCGATCAGTGGATCGGCTGCCTTTGTTCAGCTAACGGGCAGGATAGTTTAAATAATACGACGAAATACTCTCAGCATAGGTGCTTCCATGAATACAATCAGGAAGAAAGAGCTGAGCTGTTAGCAATCCGAATTCATATCATCGGCGGCTCAGGAAGCGGTAAATCCTACATCGCGGAGTTATTGAGCGATAAACTCCATATCCCGCATTACGATCTAGACAATATTTTCTGGGATCATCAATCGAACGAGTATGGCGTAAAGGCACCGGAGGATGAGCGTGACCGCCGACTCAGAGAAATCATCGGTCTCGATTCATGGATCAAAGAAGGTGTATACAGGTCGTGGGTAGCGCCAAGTTTTGATGCTGTAGATAAGATCGTCGTACTGATGACGCCGTTGTCCGTTCAGGAGGAACGGATCTGGGAGCGTTATGAAGAGCGTATTGCGGACATCGTCCCAAACAAGAAGCGAGAGACGCTCGAAGGCATCCACAACTTGTTGGCATGGAATAAAGACTACAATCTGACGAAGCTGCCTAACTTGATCGACCATTGGGAATATAAGGACAAAATGATCCTCGTTCGCGATAATTTGGATCTTCTTGAACTTCAATTGATGTGACTTGTTTTTTCTTTTTTCTTGTTTAACTAACGGGGAACGTTAGTTGAACGACAACAGCGGCAGTCTAAGACTTTATTTATCAAGTCTTGGTCCGCCGCTGCTTCTATTAATGGATCAGTCTAAAACTCATTTTTCAAAAGCTGACGATTTTTCATTTCAAAAACCGCGTTAAATCAACGACTCCAGTCTAATGCTTTATTTTCACCGAACATAAATAACACTGTGCTGGTCATTTAACAAGTTAATTATGGAAATATATATTAAATAATGCATCCAGACTTGAGTGAACACAAATTGCACTTTGCTGTTCTTTACTAAGCTATAAGATAAAGAGAAGCGTTTATATAAATGATGAATCTTACGCAGGATATTGCTAAGCTGAAGGACAAATTGTCCAAGAATATAGCACAGATGAAATTGAGAAAAAACGAATAGGAACTTAACGTATGAATGAGACAATTGCACCGATGTTTGTGTTCCTGGAAAATCGGGAACGATCGTATTTGGTATGTTTTTTACATCCTATCGTGTCCATAACCTCAAGAAATTCGATAACACTGGGGAAGACATGGAGGATTTAATCTCCATCGGCACGATCGGCCTGATCAAAGTCATTGAGAGCTACCGTCCGAACAAAGGGACAAAACTGGCCACATTTGCGGCTCGTTGTATTGAAAATGAAATCCTGATGTACCTTAGATCCTTGAAGAAAACACGGAAAGACGTATCTCTGCACGATCCAATTGGGACAGACAAGGAAGGAAATGAAATCACGCTGATCGATATCCTTGGCTCCGAGGCTGATGATGTCATTAAAGAGGTCGATCTGAAGATTGAGAAGAGCAAGATTTATCGAAATCTCGATATTTTGGATGACAGGGAAAAAGAAGTTGTCGTTGGGCGATTTGGATTGGATACAGGCGGGGGGGCGAACCCGTACGGTACTCACGTACCGCAAGATTTTAAGTTCTGCGCTTCTACCTACTGCAATTCACCGTGATCCCGATCAGTTTGGTGGTCGGATCAGCCTCCTTTGCCTTCCGGTGGTAGACGCCGGAAAGCAGAACGATAGGCTGCCCGGGTAACACCGTGTAGGTTCGCTCCTCCATCGCAATGGCATATCATAGAGCAGCTCGAAATCGTACAGCCTCCTTCTCGGGAACAAGCAAGGTGCGACCCTCTGGAAATGCGCGTAATGGATGGAGGGAGTTCATTCCTGGAAGGGGACTGGCTTGCGGACCAGTGTTGGAGAGGGGGGGCATAGCGGGACAGCTCCCTTACATAGTATTAGACGGAATAACGGAATCGTGCAAAAAGTAACTTTCTTAGCTAAATAAAACTCTCCATCATTCTTATATAATAAAGGTAACAAGGTATCATAACTAGATAAAAGTTATTCTGTAGTAATCCGGTATAATACAAATGTAAGAGAAGGATATGCATGAAGAATGGTAAGTCATCAATGCCCAAGAAGACTAGACGCAGTAGGGAGACTTCGGATTCTCCCAACAAGGAGCTTGGATTAACATAAAATAACCTCCGCGAGTGAGAAGGATAGGATGGATGCATCATGAAAAGGTACGGGGCGGTCGTGATAGGCTGCGGTTATATGGGCTCTCTCCACTTGGACGCGATATTACGACAGGAGCGGGTCCGGTTGATCGGCGTGGCGGATTGGAACCGGGACAGGGCCTCCTTAGTGGCAAGCCAATACGGAGCCGAGTGTTGGAGCACGGATTACCGGGTCTTGATCGAGCGTGACGATGTGGATCTGGTCATTATCGCCACGTACCCGTCATCCCATCTGGAGATCGCAAAAGATTGTCTCGCTGCAGGGAAGCATATCTTATGCGAGAAGCCGATGGCGGGTAATGCACGGGAAACACAGGAATTCATGAAGCTGGCCCGTGGAGCCAAAACCAAGGTCCTGATCGGTCACATCCTTCGCCATAACACCACGTACCAGGCGGTTATGAAGATGATCCGGGAGGGCGCTATCGGCTTCCCCTTGGTCATCCGGTTATCCCAATTGAAGCCCTCCAAAAATTGGGCTTCCCAATTGTCCCTGCTCCGGGACGTCTCGCCGATCGTGGATTGCGGCGTCCATTATATCGATGTGATGCGTTGGGCTACAGGGGCGGAAGTGGTAAGCGTCAACGGGATAGGGCAGCGTCTCTATGAAGAAGTCCCGCCGTACACTTACAATTACGGACTCATGACCCTCCGTCTGTCGGACGGCTCCATCGGTTACTTTGAGACGGGGTGGGGTAAGGGGCTTCCGACTGATAACCGGAAGGAATTCATCGGACCGGCAGGTCGGATCCGCATCATCTACAAGAACGATCGACCGCGAGAGGATCAGCATCTGGGAAATCTGGTTGAGGTCGAAGACCACCGGAAAGGAACGGTTCGGCAGATCAATATGGACTTCTCCGTGAAGCCTACGGGTGCCCAACTGGACTATTTCCTGTCCATGCTGGAGAACAACTTGCCCGCTATACCGACAATGGAGGATGCATGCCGGGCGATGGATATCGCTCTCCTGGCCGACCGGGCAATCCATGAAGGAATTACGTTACCTTGCGCGAAATAAGGCTGGACCAACATGGTGATGGTAACAGGGGATGACCCGGTGTATGATATACACCTGCTGAAGGACTTTATCGTCCACATCCATGTGAAGGACAGCATCCGACATCAGCCGGTCGATCCGAGGGATGTGTACGGTGCCGTCGGATACCAGCCGCTGGATCATCAACGGATTGCAGAGCTTGTAAGCTCCGGAGTCATATTCCAGGAGGTTCCGTTGGGCGAGGGGAAGGTAGATTTTGACGCCTACTTCGCCGCCTTGCAGGAGAGCGGTTACGGGGGGATGCGCCCGAGAGGGATATAGAGCGGGCGGTCTCCTTCATCCGCCAATACATGTAACGGCAGACGGCCGTGCGAAATCTCGGGGATCGAAACTGCGTATTGGAAAACCGGGGAATCGCGGGTTTAAATAATCAAGTTAATTAATGGGGTTGTTTTGCTGTGTTAGCCCCAGTGGGATTCCGAACAGAAGGGAAAGAACCATGGAAAGAAAATTGGAAACCTTAGTAATTTCCCGCCTGACTAATCAGACGGATGGTTCAGATACAGAAGAAGTCCAGATCATCAAGCAGTATCAATGGCTTAAAGGGTATAACCCGGTCGTTACAGCAAGATTAAATTACAGTCAGGAGGATCTGAAGCTTCAGTTTAAGGTTTATGAAAAGAATCCCATACGAACATATAGAAACATGAATGATCCCGTGTATAAGGATAGCTGCATCGAGTTCTTTTTTCAGCCTACTCCTGATTCGGACCAGCGCTATATGAATTTCGAATTTAATGCGAATGGCGCAATTCTCTTGCAGATAGGAGCGGATCGGTATGATCGCTTCCCAATCACTATCAATCCGGCACTTTTCCACGTCCTATGCACCACGGATCAAATCAATGATAAAGGAGAAGTGTATTGGGAATTAAGCTTTTCGATCTCATGGGCTTGGGTACAATCTTATTTTTCGGATTTTCGGGCAGTACCGGGAAAAAGGATAAGAGGTAACTTTTACAAGTGCGGCGACGATACGACCTATCCGCATTTTGGAACATGGAGCAAAGTTCATTCGAACAAACCAGATTTTCATAGAAGCTGTGATTTTGGGATTCTGTACTTAGAGTAACTGCGAAATGCAGCGTCAATGAATAACTTCCGAAGCCGCATATACGGGGTTGGAGGTTTTTTTAGCGAGCGTAGTCGTGCAATTTTATCAGTACCAAATTTAATTCAGCACTTTGTAAATGAAGGTTGGGATTACGTCGATAGTAAGGGGATTGTTACATTTCTCCCGATAGGTGATGATGATGATTTCAATTGGTTATGTGAAACTATTAATAGAAACAACATCTTGAATATTTTAAAAATTAATCAGGCACAAAAAGAAACAATTGGAATTCAACTGTTACGAAGAGATTCTAAAGCCGGATGCGATTTGCTTATATTTAATACGAATGAGATGGTTTTCAGTTTATCAATATATAGGAATAAAATTGTAGTTGAAAGTGATATTGATATTACCGACTTTACTTGGTATTTGGAAAAAGCCTCTTTCCTAGAATGCTCCCTTCAAATAATGTTCAGTCCGTTGTTTCTGTATTTTTTTTTTTTATCAGGAGAAATGCCGGGAGCTGTGATCTCTGGTTCGTCGCCCTGCAAAGCACCCACTAATTCTTCCAGCTTACCTGTTGCTCCCATATCGCCAGCCAGGCTTGAATCGGGTTCGGTTATGGGTTCAACACCCGGGCCGCGTCCATCAAGCGGAGCTTTCTTGTCGTCCTTCATTTGATCGTTTCCTTTCTGTGTAGTTTTTGTATTTCTTTCCAATCCCAATCAAGAAAATATGATATAATGACGTCGTTATTGTAAGTTGCATTTTTAATATGAAAATAGGATGGACAATATGAGGGGATATATTCATAACGTCGATAAAAAACGATTGCTTATTATGATTATCGGCAATGTATTTCTGGGCATGGGAATTAGTATTTTCAAGCTGTCCGGCATGGGGAATGATCCCTTCAGCGGTATGGCAATGGCACTTGCAGAGAGCGTCGGTATAACATATGCGAATTTTTTGATCTTACTGAACCTGCTATTGTTTGTAATCGAATTCATAACAGGACGAAAGTTTATTGGAGTCGGGACTTTCGTAAACGCAATTCTTTTAGGATATATTGCTACTTTCTTTCATAATAATTGGCTATCTCTGTTCGGCGAACCTCATTTGTTATGGCAGCGAGTGGTTATCGTAGCAATTGGCGTGGTGGTATGCAGTTTTGGGGTATCCCTGTATCAGACATCGAAGGTGGGAGTAGCTCCCTACGACAGCTTGTCCCTGATTATGAGAGAGAACTTCCCTAAAATATCTTATTTTTGGCACCGGATGTTTACGGATGCTCTTTGTGCTCTGATTTGTTTCCTGGCAGGAGGCATTGTAGGCTTAGGAACTTTGGTGTCAGCACTTGGTCTGGGACCCATCATTCATTTTTTTGATGTGAATTTTACGGAGAAGCTTCTGGCAAAAAGGCGTACCAATTAAAAAAAATGAATTGAAGAAAGGCGGGGCAGATCAATCTGCCCCGCCTTTACTGTAATTTGAAGGTCCATTCCTAATGAGCGGATGAACTTTTTATTTTATTATTTTTATGGATATCTTCCGTACCACTATCCAAGGCAGTCTTATAGTAGAAGCATTTGTGTTCTATGACTTCCATCGTTTTTTTCAATTCTTCCATCTGCGCTTCTACGGAAGCTTTCCGCTCCAGAAACATGTCATATCTTTGCTGTAAGGTGGAATCCCCCTCAGAGCACCACTCAATGAAATGTTTTATTTCTTTAATTGGCATCCCGGATGACTTCAGGCATTCAATTACCTTTAAAGCGTCCATATCGGATTGTTTGAATATACGTTTACCGCCGGAGGTTCTTTCTATAGAAGGGAAAAGACCTTCCTTGTCATAGTAACGTAGGGTATGTGGTGTCATGTTAAAGGACTCTGCAACTTCACTTATGGAGTATGTCTTCATCATCTATCTCCAATCTCAAATATATTTTGTGCTTGACTTAGAGTTAACTTTAAGTAATAACATATGTTTTGTAAAGCTGACGTTTTAGATTTTATTATTAACCAGAAGAGAGGTTTCACTATGATAAAAGTTAATGCACACGCTACATTCAGTCAGGAAGGTCCATTTAAGCTAACCACAATCGAACGCCGAGAACTGCAGCAGCACGATGTTCTTATTGAGATTAAATACGCTGGTATTTGCCACTCGGACATTCATACTGCCCGCGGGGAGTGGGGACCGGTCAACTATCCACTCGTTCCGGGACATGAGATCGCCGGAATTGTCAGCCAGATTGGTTCTGAAGTCACAAAGTACTCAGTGGGCGACCGGGTAGGGGTAGGTTGTATGGTTGACTCCTGTGGAGAGTGCAGTAATTGCCATAAAGGTGAGGAGCAGTATTGCCTGAGTGGAAATACGGGCACCTATGGAGCTATCGACCGGTACGGGCAGTATACGCAAGGCGGCTACTCCACTCATATCGTCGTAACCGAGGATTTTGTGGTTCGGATCCCTGACAGTATTCCGCTTGATGCTGCTGCACCGCTTCTGTGTGCAGGAATCACCACCTATTCACCTCTGCGTCATTGGGGAGCAGCTCCCGGTAAAAAAGTAGCTGTAGTGGGTCTTGGTGGGCTTGGACATATGGCTGTGAAGATCGCTCATGCCATGGGGGCTGAGGTTACTGTTTTATCACAGTCCCTGAAGAAGAAGGAAGACGGATTGCAATTAGGGGCGGATCATTATTATGCCACTAGCGATCCGGAGACATTTAAACAGCTTGCCGGTTCGTTCGATCTAATCGTAAATACTGTAAGCGCGCAGATTAATATCGATGCCTATCTTTCGCTCCTGGCGCTGGATGGTACATTAGTCAATGTCGGTGCGCCTGCTGATCCTTTAGCAGTAAACGTATTCTCGCTGATCGGCCACCGCCGCTCGTTTGCCGGATCGATGATTGGCGGAATTCGTGAAACGCAGGAAATGCTTGATTTCTGCGCTGAACATAATATTGCATCTGAAATCGAGGTCATTTCTGCTGACCGGATTGATGAAGCCTGGGAGCGTGTGCTTGCTTCAGATGTCCGTTACCGGTTCGTCATCGACATCAGCACGATGGGGAACAACGAATAAGAGACGCCCTCTTTGTTGACATCACATCGTGCATCGGCTTGATTAATGCCATTAAGAGCTATCGTCCCAATAAAGGGAGTAGACGGTCATTCTTGTAGTCTAACAAACATAAAGAACCCAAGCGATTGAATTTTAAATCGCTTGGGTTCTTTGCTTCATTTTCATAGGTTATTTTTTTATCTCAAAATTATGAATTCATCAACTGATATTAGGTGTAGAGTCTCTTATGATGAGTTTGGTATAAATATGAGAAACCTGATAGGGTTGCTTCGGATCATGAATTCGGGAAAGTAGCATTTCGGCTGCTTTGACACCCATCTCATTACTATAAATATGAACCGTAGTAAGATGGGGTTCTACAATGCTTGATTCAGGACCGTTATCAAAACCACAAATGACGATGTCGTTAGGAATGGAAAGCACATTTTTGAGTGACTTCATAAAGGTAACCGCAATATAATCGTTAGCACACACGAAAGCAGAAGGGAGCTCATTTATTTGACTTAGTCTAGTATCTGCCCACTCTGGACTTGAGAAAAATAGTTGATCGTCATCGAGAATGCATTGTGTGAGATCAAGCTGAATCCCGGATTCTATTAGTGCGCGATTAAAGCCCACCCATCTTTCATTAAAACTCCTACAGTGATTATAATCCCCGATGAACCCCAGTGATTTGTAACCGCCCTCAATTAACTTTTTGGTAAGTTGGTATGTGCTGTGTTCGTTCTCCATGAGAAGTACATCTGCTTGGAATTCAGGGTAACAGACATCTGCAGAGCAGTCGATGAAAATAGTTGGAATACCTAGATTTGTAATCAACTTACTATATTCCGAATTGAACAACTCAATACAAATAATTCCGTCTACATTGGAGACATCAAAATTATTTGGAAGAGACAGGGACTCTTGATCAATGTCTCTAATAATGTGCATGGATAAATTATATCCCTCTGCACTGATTCTTTTTTCCATGCCACTGATCAGTTTCGACCCAAAATGGGAAGTGTTAGGTAAGTTTTCTGTCAATAAAGCGATGTTTCCAGAGTTTCTTGATTGAACACTCTCGGTGTCCATAAAAGCAAATTGTTTATATTTTAACTCTATTGCTTTCTTAATTACTTTGTTTCTGGTTTCATCAGGTATACCGTTCGTTCCATTTAGGGCTTTAGAAGCTGTATTTCTGGAGATTCCTAAAGCATCCGCGATATCTTGTATGGTTACTTTTTCTCTGGCCACCTATGTAATTCACCTCTATATTCTTGTTCTTAATATTCGCCACAAATAGTGTACTATTTGCCATTATTCCAACTCTCTTTAATGTATATTAGTTTGCTAAAAATAGCAACATGATATTTACAAATGCACAATTTAGTTTACATTTTATTAGGTTGAATATGTGCAAAAAAATAGCTTTGTTTTCATATTTTAGAGAAAATCATGAGATTAAAGTATATATCCTTATTTAATTTGGCTGTATTTGTAATTATGTAAAATAGTATACGTCATTTATGAACAGAATAATTTGTCATATGCACATAAATATTTTTACAAAATGTATTGACGAACGATTAAGTGTTTGGTAAATTGTAAAAGCAGCAGGACATAAGTGAGATTGAAAGCCCTTACTGCATCAAGATGTAAACATTGATAAGAACGGAGGTAAAGGCATTGCATAACCCAATAGAAGCCGAACACGGAATAACGGTGACGCGTCATAAGAGTTCCTTAATGGATTATTTAAAGAAGCACTACTTTCTTTATATTTTGCTCGCACCAGCTGTGATTCTGACCCTTATTTTTAAATACGGTCCTATGTATGGTGCGATTATCGCCTTTAAAGATTTCAGCCCAATCAAAGGAATCATGGGGAGTGAATGGGTAGGTTTGTACAACTTCGAGAAATTCCTTTCTTCTCCCAATTTCGAAGTAATCTTTTTGAATACGCTTAAATTAAGTTTCTTCGGATTAATTCTGAGTTTTCCAATTCCGATCCTGCTTGCCTTAATGTTGAATCAAATTCGCCGTGCAGGCGTCAAAAAGAACATTCAATTGTTCTTGTATGCACCTAACTTTATTTCTGTTGTCGTTGTGGTCGGGATGTTGTTTATCTTCTTATCCCCAACGGGACCGATTAACCAGTTTTTTACCTGGCTTACAGGTGAACCAATTATGTTCATGTCTCGTCCCGAGTACTTCCGTTCGATTTACATTTTATCTGATATTTGGACCGGAGCCGGTTGGGCATCCATTATTTATGTAGCAGCGCTTGCTAATGTCGATCCTGAGTTACATAATGCAGCCAATCTCGATGGCGCTAATCTTCTACAAAGAATACGCCATATCGATCTGCCAACCATTCGTCCAATTATGGCTATCGTATTTATCCTTGCAGCTGGTGGGATTATGTCCATTGGCTTCGAAAAAGCCTATCTCATGCAAACGGCGATGAACTTACCAACCTCAGAAATCATTCCGACTTACGTTTATAAAATTGGTTTGCAGTCGGGCGATTATGCCTATTCAGCCGCAGTAGGATTGTTTAACTCTATCATCAACATCGTCTTGCTCCTCACAGTTAACTTCACCGTGAAGAAACTGAATGAGGGTGAAGGTCTTTACTAAGAAAGGAGCAACAAGCTATGCCTATTAAACATTCCGGATTAGATCGCTTTATCGTCGTGCTGAACGCGATCTTCCTGACACTGGCCGTACTTATCATCGTACTTCCTTTGATTTATGTAGTGATTGCTTCTTTTATGGATCCATCTGTGCTGCTCAGTAAAGGATTATCATTCAATCTTTCGGACTGGTCATTAGAAGGGTATAAAAAAATTCTTTCTAATCCGGCCATGATCCGAGGTTTTGGAAACTCTGTTTTATACTCTGTTTCATTTGCTATGATTACCGTTCTCGTCTCAATCTGTGCAGGGTACGCACTGTCCGATGACAGGCTCAAAGGAAAAGGGTTCTTCATGACATTGTTTATTATCACCATGTTCTTTGGGGGTGGACTCATACCTACATATCTGCTCGTTAAGAACCTTGGTCTGCTTGATACAGTATGGGCGGTGATCATTCCAGGGGCAGTCAATGTTTGGAACATTATTCTCTCTAGAACTTTCTTCAAAGGAGTTCCGAATGAAATGAAGGAAGCCGCTAATGTAGATGGAGCTTCGGAGATGCGGATTTTCTTCAGTGTCGTATTACCGCTCTCCAAACCGATTGTTTTTGTGCTCGCTCTT
Source organism: Paenibacillus sp. FSL F4-0236 (assembly GCF_038000135.1). Classification (NCBI taxonomy): domain Bacteria; kingdom Bacillati; phylum Bacillota; class Bacilli; order Caryophanales; family Paenibacillaceae; genus Paenibacillus; species Paenibacillus sp. FSL F4-0236. Next base: position 4,481,286 of record NZ_JBBOBK010000001.1, on the reverse strand, counting down.
TATGCCTTTGTTGGCCAGTGGAATTCCTACTTTGACGCTATGATCTATTTAGATAATCCTAATCTTCATCCACTGCAGCTCGTGTTGCGTTCCATCTTGATCCAGAATCAGGTAGATCCGGGCATGATCAGCGATCAACTCGCCATGGCGGAAATGAAACGATTGTCTGAAATCATCAAGTATGCTGCCATCGTTGTTTCCAGTTTGCCACTCATTGTTATGTATCCGTTCTTCCAGAAGTACTTTGAAAAAGGTGTTATGGTCGGTTCCCTTAAGTAGGAAACAGGCTGCACATAGATAAAGATTAATTCATTCATATCTAATTTGGAGGTCATACCCTATGAAAAGAATTAAGAAATCAAGAGTTTCGACGAAAGCAGCTTCTGTAACTGTACTTGCTTCACTTATGTTCCTTAGTGCATGCGGTGGAGGAGGAGGGGGAAGTGCAGCTAGTAAAGAACAGGACGCCAGCGGTAAAGTAACTTTGAACTTTATTACGCAAAGCTCTCCACTTGCACCAACTGATCCAAATGAAAAACTGATTAATAAACGTCTTGAAGAAAAGACGAATGTTCATATTAATTGGAAGAATTTCACGAAAGACGTATTTGTTGAAAAAAGAAACTTGGCTGTGGCAAGTGGTGATCTTCCTGATGCAATTTTTAATGCGGACTATAGTGACTATGAGCTGCTCAAGCTTGCTAAAGATGGTGCCATCGTTCCGCTGAATGATCTCATCGAGAACAATATGCCAAACTTCAAAAAGGTGCTGGAAGAAGCACCAGAATATAAGAGTATGATTACGGCACCAGATGGCAATATTTATGCCTTTCCATGGATTGAAGAGCTGGGTAGCGGTAAAGAAAGAATCCAGGCGGTAGATAGTATGCCTTGGATCAATGTGGAATGGCTTAAGAAGCTTGGCCTTGATATGCCTAAAACAACAGAAGAATTAAAGGAAGTATTAATTGCATTCAAGACAAAAGATCCAAATGGCAACGGTAAGGCTGACGAAATTCCATTGTCCTTTATTAACAAGCCGGGAGCAGAAGATCTGGCATTTCTATTTGCTTCGTTTGGATTGGGTGAGAACCCTGACCATGCGGTTGTGAGCAATGATGGGAAAGTGATATTTACGGCGGCACAAGAAGACTACAAGGAAGCAGTTTCTTTTATTAACGAGCTGTATAAAGAAGGACTCATTGATATTGAAGCCTACACACAAGACTGGAGTACTTACCTTGCAAAAGGAAAGGATCAGAAATACGGACTTTACTTCTCATGGGATAAGGCCAACATCACCGGAGATAATGACAGCTACGAAGTTATGCCTCCACTTGCTGGACCCGATGGTGAAGTTAACGTAACAAGAACGAACGCGCTTGGTTTGGGAAGAGGTAAGATGGTTGTCACAAGCGCCAATAAGAACTTGGAAACGACAGCGAAATGGGTTGATCAACTCTTCGATCCGATTCAATCTGTACAGAACAACTGGGGGACGTATGGAGATGAAAAACAGCAGAATATTTTCGAATTTGATAAAGAAAAAGGAATGCTGAAACATTTGCCGCTGGAGGGTGCAGCTCCTGTAGAACTACGTGAGAAAACAAGTGTCGGTGGACCCCTAGCTATTCTTGATTCTTATTATGGGAAATACACAACCATGCCGGATGATGCCAAAAGCAGAATGGATATTATCAAGAATATCATGGCGCCAAATATGAAAGCAGAAAACGTAATGCCGAGTGTATTCCACTCCATTCAAGAGCTTGATCGCCTTACGACAATTGAAACAGATCTTTTTGCCTACGTGCTTAGAATGCGCACGGAATGGTACCAAAACGGTAAAATCGAAGCGCAGTGGGATGAATATCTGAAAGAATTGGACCGTCTGGGCTTGCAAGAATGGCTTCAAATTAAACAAGGCGGATATGATAGAGCAACCCAATAACAAATGATTAATATTGTGGGGTGAAGGCCGTGTTCCATGCAGTTACACTGCTATACACGACCTTCATCTATATAAAGAGAGATGATCTTAGAACTAAGATCTTATTACGGGAGTAAAGGAGAAAACAATAATGTCTACGATTGCGAAACAAAATTACCGAGGTGTGTATCATTTTTCCCCTAAGGAAAAGTGGATGAACGATCCAAACGGAATGGTTTATTTTGAGGGTGAATATCATTTGTTCTTTCAGCACCATCCGGGTGGAATGACCATGGGAGCTATGCACTGGGGCCATGCGGTCAGCAAGGATCTTGTTACATGGGAGGAACTGCCTATCGCTCTCGCTCCAGATGAATTAGGTATGATTTTTTCCGGCAGTGCTGTAGTTGACTGGAATAATACGACTGGATTTTTTGAAGGTAAACCAGGTTTAGTAGCGATTTTTACGCATCATTTGGATATGCCAGAAGGCAAGCCAGCCATTCAGCGTCAAAGCTTGGCCTACAGTAAAGATAACGGAAGAACCTGGACGAAGTATGAAGGAAACCCGGTACTTGAACATGATACATTCATAGATTTCCGTGACCCCAAAGTATTTTGGAATCAAGATACGAATCAATGGGTGATGATTGTAGCTTGTGGTCAAACGGTGTGTTTATATCATTCTCCTGATCTAATTAACTGGACATATGCCAGCGAATTTGGTAACGGAATCGGTTCTCATGACGGGGTATGGGAATGCCCAGACTTGTTCCCACTTGCTATTGATGGCGATCATTCGAACACGAAATGGGTGATGCTTGTGAGCATCGGTGCGGATCCCGCTTTTGTGGAAGGGTCAAGAACTCAGTATTTCACAGGGGATTTTGATGGAGAAGTGTTCACGCCAGATGAAGATTCGATAAAAGTTCGCTGGATTGATTATGGAAGAGATAATTATGCAGGTGTAAGCTGGTCCGATATACCGGCTGAAGATGGAAGACGACTATTTATCGGCTGGATGAGCAACTGGATGTATGCTAACAAGACGCCGGCAGAAGAATTCCGCGGCGCGATGACGATTGCAAGAGAACTTCAACTCGAATCAAGACAAGGGGAGATCTTTCTTGTGCAGAAGCCGGTACAAGAGTTGGAATCTGCTCGTGTACAAGTCCTTTCTGTGAAAGAGGCAACGGTGCAAGAAATCAATACTCTTCTTAAGGTGATTCACTTGGAATCTTATGAGATTATAGCTGAGTTTACTCGAGGTAAATCTGTAGGCTTCAAAGTAAGAGTAGGTGCGGATAGTCAAACAATAATCGGTATTAACGGTGAGACAGAGGAGCTTTATGTAGATCGGATGGCTTCAGGTCAGCATGATTTCCACGAACATTTCGTAGGACATCATTCAGCCAAGCTCGAAGCGCTTGATGAGTCAAATGATCTCCGTATTTTTGTGGATCGCTCTTCAGTTGAGGCGTTCAGTAATGGTGGTCAGGCAGTGATTACGGATCTTATATTCCCTGGACTAGAATCTAAAGGTATAGCTGTGTTTGCAGAAAATGAGAATGACTTGCTGATTTCCCTGGATATCTATGAGCTTACTCCCTCTGCTGAGCAAGACAAGAATTAGTCAACGAGAGGAGTCATGTATATGCGTATAGGAGCGATTGAAGCTGGCGGGACGAAGTTTATATGTGGCATTGGGAATGAAAATGGGGAAATTGAAGATCAGATTAGTTTCCCAACAGAACATCCTGAGGTGACGTTGCCCAAAGTTATTCAATATTTTCAAGGCAAGCAAGTAGAAGCTATCGGAATTGGATCGTTTGGTCCGATTGATATTCACACAGATAGCAGGGCGTATGGTTACGTTACAACAACACCAAAGCCAGGGTGGGGAAATTACGATATGCTGGGCACTTTGAAAAGAAACTTTTCGGTTCCTTTTGGATGGGACACGGATGTCAATGCAGCGGCATTTGGTGAAGCCAAATGGGGCGCTGCTCAAGGGTTATCCAGCTGTTTGTACTATACAGTTGGCACGGGTGTTGGTGTGGGAGTGTATTCAGAAGGTAAACTCATTCATGGTCTTGTACATCCTGAAGGGGGTCATGTTCTTACGAGACGCCATCCTGACGATGTATTCCCAGGGGGATGTCCCTATCATGGGGACTGCCTAGAAGGGATGGCGGCAGGTCCTGCTATTGAAGCAAGGTGGGGGAAGAAGGGCCATGAACTTCCTATGGATCATCTTGCATGGGAAATGGAAGCATTTTATATTGCACAGTCGATTACGGGTGCTATATTGCTTAACTCTCCTCAGAAAATCATTCTGGGTGGTGGTGTTATGCAGCAGTCACAATTGTTTCCACTGATCCGTCAGGCTGTGCTTCAGAACCTGAACGGCTATGTCAGCTCAAGTACTATTTTGGAACACATAGATGAGTATATCGTTCCACCAGGACTAGGCCAACAGGCGGGATTATGCGGTGCTCTGGCTCTTGGACTTACAGCACTGGAAAGTCAGATTTCTGCTCAATTGTAAAAGAATATATAGAGGAGGTCAGTGCAGTAATGAATTGGCCTCCTTCTTGTTTTTCAATATTAATGATAGAAAAAGAGGGCAAAGAAGATGAAAAATAAAGGAAAAGTCGCAATATGCTTTCTTATGGCAACAGGACTTGTAATGACTTCAGCAGGCATTTATGTAGCAAATCCCGGGACTGGATGGGCTGCGCTCGCTGAACAGGAGGTAAGCAAACGAGCTAAGGAGGGACTTTCTATTTTTGAAAGCGTAACCAATACAAATACGAATTTGACAGGTTGGCAAATAAAAGGAAAAGGTAACTTGGTGGATACTCCTGAAGGAATCTTACTGTCTTCCGATCCAAAAGAAAATGTAATGGCAATCTCCGAAACGGTGTCAGAGGATTTTATCTATGAAGCTGACGTCATGATCAAGGATATGCAAGCTGACGCGACCTTATTGTTCCGTTCTAATGAAGATGGCTGGGGTTCCTACATGCTCCAAATCGTACCGAATGCAGGTATGATTCGTTTACAAGACGCAAGTGGTGGTGAAGGGAAATTAAAAGAGGAGCGAAAAGTTACAGTCAAGGCAGGCGAAATCTATCATCTCAAGGTGAAAGCAGTGGGTTCATCGCTGAAAGTATATTGGGACAATGCATATAAACCTGTAATTGAGGTTCAGGATAACGCGTATCGTACAGGTAAGCTAGGACTCAATGTATGGGATGGTTCTGTTTTGTTCCAAAACATAATCGTAAGTGATCTGAAAGGAAATCTTGGTGCTGTGGTTACAAATCAAGGACAATGGCAGCCTAATATCAGCGGCAAAAAAGGAATGGTAGCAAACCAGAGTAAGTCACTGCAAATATATAACAAACAAGCTGCTGATTTTGTATATGAAGGTAATATATCTCTTCGTCCTGATTCTGTTGCAGCGCTCGCCTTTCGTTCATCGGCTGATGGAACAAAGGGATATGAAGCTGCCCTTACGAAGGAAGGAAATCAGGTCCGTGTAAGCTTGACGAAAGCTAACGGAACAACCATTGCAAGTTCACAGCATACCTATCCAAGTCAGACCGGAGCAAAACATCACGTAGAGATAAAGGCAAATGGAAACAGAATTCAGGTCTTCCTAGACGGATACACCCCGGCTGCAATCGATCTAACAGATAAAACCTACACCGATGGATATGCAGGAATCGTCGTTAAACAAGGAACGGCTTACTTCCAGGATACTTATGTGACGGATGCTAGCAGTTATTATAATGAAAAATATCGTCCTCAATATCACTATACGCCAATTCGTGGTTCTGCAAGTGATCCGAATGGACTGGTCTACTTCGAAGGAGAATATCATCTATTCCATCAGGACGGAGGCACATGGGCACATTCTGTCAGTAAAGATATGCTGAACTGGAAGCGGCTTCCGATTGCGCTGCCGTGGAATGATCATGGACATGTCTGGTCTGGGTCGGCTGTGGCAGATTTGACGAATGCATCAGGCTTGTTCGGGGATTCAGGAGGTAAGGGGCTAATTGCCTACTACACTTCCTATAATCCCGATGGCCCGAATGGGAATCAGCGTATCGGTCTTGCATACAGCAAGGACCAAGGTCGTACTTGGGAATATTCCAAGGCGCGTCCAATGGTTATCGAGAATCCAGGCGATAATGGAGGGAAGCCCGGAGGTTGGGATTTCCGTGATCCGAAAGTGATTCGTGATAACGACAATAACAGGTGGGTCATGGTTGTATCCGGTGGAGATCATATTCGTTTCTTTACTTCAACGAATCTACTTGATTGGACCCTAACAGATAGTTGGGGATACGGGGACTATGTTCGCGGCGGTGTATGGGAATGTCCAGATTTGCTTCAGCTTTCGGTAGACGGAACATCACAGAAGAAGTGGATTCTGATGATAAGTACAGGAGCGAATTCAAAAACAGGCGGATCAGATGCTGAATATTTTGTGGGTCATTTAACAGCGGAAGGTAAATTCGTAAATGATAATCTGGCAGGCAAAGTATTGCGAACTGATTTTGGAAAAGAATTCTACGCATCAATGTCTTTTTCGAACATGCCAGATCATCGCAGCGTAATGATGGCTTGGATGACAAACTGGGACTATCCGTTTGCTTTCCCGACGACCCATTGGAAGGGCGTATTGTCAATCCCAAGAGAAGTCTCATTAGTGACGACAAAAGATGGGATTCAGCTCGTTCAAAGCCCAATCAAAGAGTTGGAATCGCTGCGTAGTCAGCTGTATTCTACAGCTAATAAAGTGGTGAGTCCTTCTTCTCAGAACCTACTGAAAGGCGTTACTTCTGGTGCATACGAGATTGAAGCTGAAGTAGAAATTCCTGCAGGCAGTCAGGTAAGTGAATTTGGTTTTAACGTTCGTGTAGGTGGAAGTCAGAAAACGGTAGTTGGATATAAACCTAGTGAGAGTCAGATTTTCGTGGATCGGTCTGCATCTGGTTTGACGGATTTTTCGAGTTTATTTAGTACAAGACATGAAGCGCCAATGCAAACGGAGAATAAGCGTGTTAAGATGCGTATCCTTGTAGATGAATCTTCTGTTGAGGTTTTTGGCAACAACGGTAAAGTCGTTTTCTCTGATGTCATTTTTCCGGATCCAGCCAGCAGAGCTTTGAGCTTTTACACCAATGGAGGCAACGTAAAGGTCGTATCTCTGAAGGTGAATCGGTTAGGCTCTGTATGGAATCAGGAGTCCAATTCCGCTACCAAGATAATGATGGATACAAATGATCGTGAACTGAGCAAGGGGCAAAGCGACGCACTCTTGGCAATGGTAGAGAATGGAACGGGTAATGGTGCACAGCCACTGAAATGGAATTCCAGTAACAAAGATGTAGTTGAACTAAACATGGCAGATAACTCACAGGCAACCATTGTAGGAAAAAAAGAAGGCGAGTCTATCATTACTGTCTCTACTCCAAATGGGAAGGCATCAATAAGCGTTTTAGTTAAGGTAACTGATGGTGAATTTCATACGAACTTAAGTGGGTGGACTAAAGATCTATCTGCAGCTTCTTGGGTCATTAGTGAAAATGGAATTCGTGGAAATTACTTGAGTGACGCGAATTATATCGCAGCGAAGCAGGCTGGAGACTTTACTTATGAAGCAGATATGATGTTAGGGAAATCCGGGGGAGCAGGCTCTATGTTGTTCCGCGCCAGCGAAGATGGACGCAGCGGATACTACTTAAATCTGGATCCGAATATGAAGTCCGTACGTCTCTTTTATAAAATCGAAGGCCGTTTTGAAGAGCGTCAAATACTGGCGAAAGTTCCGACGTTCATTCAGCCAGGTCAAACCTATAAAGTGAAAATCGAAGCGAAGGGCCCGCATATTGTAGTTTATGTGGACGGGCAGAAAGTGATCGACCTCCAGGATGGCACTTTTGCAGAAGGTCGCTTTGGATTACATGTATTTGGCGGATATGTTTCATATCAAAACGTTAACGTGAGCGGAGAAACACCTGCCAACTTGACCACATCCAGTCTAGTAAATGCAAAACTACACAAATCTCTCTATACAGCAAATCTTGCAAATGGTGAAGCTGTTACCCTGAAGGATGCAAATGATTCTACGGATCAGAAGTGGGTAATCGTGCCGACGGGGGATGATGCAGGTTCCTATTCCATTCGTACAACAGCCGGTCAGGCGCTTGATCTCGACACAGGGCAAAATAAAATTCAGTTATACCATTATCTCGGATATAACAATCAGCGTTGGATTTTTCACAAAAATGATGATGGTACCGTAAGTATTATTTCTGCTCATCATAAGAAAGCGCTGGAAGTATCAGCGGATGGAACAACATTGTCTCTAAGCGAGCTTGATCCTACTCTTGATCGACAAAAGTGGGTAATTACGAATTAAGATGAGAATGATGGAACTAATGGAAGAGCGGCTAAAATTGGCGGCTCTTCTTAAGAAGTCGATCTTAAGATTGAAACTACGAGTTTCACTTATCGCATATAGCAGCTTATGTGTAAAAATGCTAAATAAGCAGAGCAGTGCTTCTCCCGTTGGGGTAGGAGTGCGGCTCTGCTTATTAACGTTGCTGCAAGTGAATATTTTGATCCGCTGATTCTGCCGCTATGAAAGAGATGAATCTTTAAAGTTGAAATATTTAAAAATCAGGTTGAAAAATGCTATTTTCCCTAATGGAAAATCATGACACAATATCAATAAAGCGCTTACTTCACAAAAACATCCCAAGTTCATGAATACTCTATACCACTTTTTTTAAAAAAATCACGATATTAAATGTCGTATCAACTGGTCAAAATTTCGGATTCGAAGCAAAGGTTGAAATTATTAAAAAAGTTGGTACTAAACGTTTAACTCAATTACTTAGGGGGTCAAACGGTTAGACATATCTAAGTAATTATGAAGGGGGAGAGGGAATTGAGAGTAGGTAAAGTATTCGGGGTAGGTATTCTTTCAACTGCACTAGCATTAAGTGTCATTGGGTGTGCGAAAGACGAGAAAAACACAGCAACCAAGGCAACTGATGCACCTAAAGCATCCGAGAACGCAACTTCCAAGCCTGAGGAGAAGGTCAAGATTATCTATTCGATGTGGGGAAGTGCGGAAGAGGGAAATGTAACCCAGGGAGTGGCGGATAAGTTTAATGCTTCTCAAGACAGAATTGAAGTAGAAGTACAAGCGATCCCTTGGGAAAACTACATGACCAAGCTGAATACAATGGCAACGGCAGAGCAATTGCCTGATACAGGGATGCTCAGGGAAGATGGTGTCGTTCAGTGGTCTACCCAAGGCATGCTGAATGATGTAAATACAATGTATGAAGGAAGCGACAGCAAACCACTGGATAGCTTAGCCTACAAATATCAAGGGAAAACCGTAGCCTATGCGGCTGCCAATGAAATCTTACTCCTCTATTACAACAAAGACATGTTCGACAAAGCCAATGTACCCTATCCTCCAGCCGTTTTGGATAAAGCGTGGACATGGGACGAATTTGTAACAACAGCGAAGAAGCTGACCATTGATAAAAATGGTAAACATCCTGATGAGAGTGGCTTTAATGAGCAGAGTATTGTTCAGTTTGGCGCATCCGTTGAGAACTTACCATGGCAGCTCGAGACCTGGGCGCTTGGTAATGGCGGGGGGTTCTATTCGGGTGATGGGACTGAGGTGAGAATTGGAGAAGACGCCAGTATAGAGGGAATTCAGAAGGTTGCAGATCTTTACTTGAAGGATCATGTTGCTCCGTTGTCTGTCGGACAGACTGATGATGGTATTCAACGAACCATTATCGCGGGAACTGTCGCCATGGCTACTAACGGTGCGTGGAACGTGGGAACTAGTCTGAATAAGGCCAAGGAAGAAGGCCTGAACTATGGCGTTGCTGTATTGCCTTACATGAAGGATAAGGTTACCCTCAACACGGGTGGAGCCAATGTCGTGTTCTCCCAGACTAAGCATCCAAAAGAAGCGATGGAATGGCTGAAGTGGTACAACTCTGAAGAAAATAACTGGGGACTCATTAGTTCAGGAATCTGGATGCCGACGCTGGAGAAATGGTATACGGATGAAACCCTTACCCGTAAATGGGTAGAGAACCCTAACTTCCCTGCTTATGAAGAATACAAATCTGCAGTAGTTGATTATGCTCAATCTTCTGCTGTAAAACCAGCATCGTGGTTCTATACGAATCATACGACGGAGTTTAACACCTTGCTTGGATCGATTCTAGGGGATGTGTGGACTGGAAAGACGACCGCTAAGGATGCTATCACGAAAAACCTCGATGCTTTGAAAGCTGCGAATAAAGGTAGTAACTAAGGTCAGGAAGGATGGCCGCTGCTATGCTCACACACGCGGCGGCCATATTTTGATCATCAGGTGGGGAGAGAAAAATGGAAACTATTAATAAATCTCCGAAGCGCCGTTCACGCATTAATTCAAGTGAGGCACGCTTTGCGTATATCCTGTTGATTCCTGCCTTCCTCGGGCTGATCTTTCTGACGTATCTGCCTCTTGTTGGGGTGCTAGGAATCAGCTTGACGAATTGGACAGGATTGGCGAAACCCAAATTCGTGGGCATCGAGAATTACATAAATCTATTTACCACCGATCCTTATATTAAAGATTCTATTATAGCGACGATCTACTTTGCCATTTTATCAGTAGTTGGAAGTATGATTTATTCACTTTTTATCGCAATGCTTCTGAATCGTAAAATTCCGGCACGAGGTTTTTTTAGAGCGATTTTCTATGTTCCATACGTTTTGCCGGCAGCTGCAATATACGTAGGATGGTCCTGGCTATACGAGGCTAATTTTGGCTTTTTCAACTTTCTGCTCTCCGAAGTTGGTTTAAACAAAGTTTCTTTTATCGCTGATTCCAGCTATGTAGTTCCTTCTCTATCATTGATATCGATCTGGTTATCAGGAAACTTAATTGTTATTTTCTTAGCTGGACTTCAAAATGTTCCGGGCGTCTATCATGAAGCGGCTGAAATGGATGGTGCCAACGGATGGAAACGATTCTTGCACATCACATTGCCATGCATGTCACCCATTATTTTTTACAATTTGTTAATGAGTTTAATTGCTAATCTCCAGATCGTTACGCCGGCTCTTGCATTAACTAATGGCGGACCGGGTAATTCTTCACGTTTTTTGACTTATCTAATGTATGATCAAGCATTTGTAAATTACAAGTTAGGGTATGCTTGTGCGACAACGTTAGTTATTTTTGTTATTCTTGCAGGCTTTACTGGTGTATTATTTAAAACCTCCAACCTATGGATCTTTAATGAAGGAGGCGATGATAAATGAGTGTAGCCACATACGGAAGATTAAAGAGCAAAAAACGTAATAATCAATGGATGAACCTGATCTCGTTTGTCGCTGTCATTTTCTTTACTATACTCGTGCTCTTTCCGATCTGGTGGATATTTCGCACATCGCTCATGTCGAATGCCGAGATATACAAATATCCACCTTCACTGCTGCCAGGAAATTGGTTATTTTCAAACTATGGAGAAACGCTAGAGATATTTAAGTTTTGGAAATATTTATGGAACACCATGATTATTATTGTACCCGCCTGTTTGGCAGGAACCTTTACAGCCACTTTATGCGGTTATGCCTTTGCAAGGCTGCGCTTTTGGGGCAAGAAATTGATTTGGGCTCTTTGTGTCGGTTCGATGCTTTTACCTGCAATGGTTACGCTCATTCCGCTATATATTGGGTGGACGAGGGGCTTAGGAATCCATGATAGCTATCTACCATTGATTTTGCCTTATTTCTGTGGCGGTGGCGCTTTTAATATCTTTTTGATTAGGCAGTTTATCATGTCTATTCCGAGAGAGCTTGATCAAGCAGCAACGATCGATGGTGCTGGATATTTCCGTATTTTGTTCAGTATTATTATGCCGGCAATTAAATCTGCAATGATCGTCGTCGCATTATTTATCTTTATCGGTTTATGGAACGATCTACTTCAACAGATGATTTACATAAACTCAAGCGATAAGTATACGATAGCCTTGGGACTGACCGCTTTTAGAGGCCAACTCAAGCAGGACTGGTCACTGACGATGGCGGCTACGTGCATGTCCTTTGTGCCGGGCGTCATTTTTTATCTGATTGGTCAGAAATATTTCGTAGAAGGAATCACTTTGACTGGATTGAAGAATTAACTCTAATGGCTAAAGATAGCTAGTAGAAGACATGGAGGATTTAATTTCCATCGGGCGCTATCGTTAATTTAGATGATAATTAGAGATTCACGATAGAGCGTTTTACAAGCAACTTGCCAACAAGGAGGTTGCTTTTTTGTTAATATGGACCCCGAGATATAATAGTTAACACTGTCGTATTTAAGGTATGAAGATGAAAACTAGACGACATTAAGGTACAATCATACTTAAAAGGAATACCTGATGAATTGATCCCTACGTTCATCGAGCAGGGGGGCTTATGAGAACAGCAAACGCCAACTTAATGAAGGAAATTAACCTTAACAACGTTCGTCAAGTGATGAAACGTATAAATACAGCCACCAAACCCCAGCTGGCAGCACTGACCAAACTGAGCGTCGTAACAGTAAACTCATTAGTCAAGGAGCTGCACGAGTTAGGTGAGCTGTTCGAAGACTTGACTGTACCATCAAACGGCGGTAGGCCAGCACAAACTTATCGCTACAATTACAACTTCAGCCTCGGGCTGGTTATTTATCTGAAGGATAAAGAGGGACAGGTACTGATTTCAGCCACCGTTGTGAATTTGGAGAACGAGATTCTGGCGAAGGATGAACATATCATTCCAGTCTTCGAAAGACAATTTTTTTGTGATATTATTGAACACTCTATAGCCTTGTATCCTTCTATCAAGGTTATTGGCATAGGCATTCCGGGACAGGTTGTCAACGGCGAAATTAAAGTCAGCAGCCACCATGAGCTGACTGGCTCACGGATGATTCAAGAGATTGAGCAACAATTTGAGTTGCCTATCTTGGTTGAAAATGACGTTAATGCAGCTATCAGCGGATATTGCATGAACCAGGGAGAGGAAGAAGAACAGTACTTGCTCGGTCTTTACTTTCCAAACAGGTACCCACCTGGCATGGGTATCTATCTGAATGGAAAGATCCTTAAAGGTAATCAGGGTATGTCAGGGGAAATAAAATTCCTGCCCGACATGCCTGACTGGAGTCTCGAGATGGGCAAGGACACGTTCATCGATACTACCTGCCGGATTATCCAAACCCTGAATGCTGTTCTTGCTCCGGACAAAATTGTAATATATCAGGATAAGGTGGAATTAGAAATCTGGACATCTGCTTGGGAAGCTTATCAGCTTCGACATCCAATGCCCATTTATCCACAGATTGTTATGCAAGATACATTTCAAGAAGATTTCGAGGCCGGCCTGCGCTGGTTGACATTGAAGTCATTGGAGCCGGATTTGGTCGAGCTCCATTAAGAGGTTGTCCCATATGTCATGAGATGAATGACTTATGGGACAAGCCTCTTTTTTTTAGGTGATCAATATGAGTATTGATCCAATTGCTGATATGCACTGCACACTGATGATACAGCTCCAGATCAGTGAATGGGTTGCTTGACAAAGAAATGCTTATATCGCATACTTCATATATAGACTTTATAAAGTATATTTATTAAGTGTATAAATGTATTTCTTTACGCGTGCAACGAATCATTTTTATCACGAGGGGGAAGCATGCTTGTCTACCTGGTTTTTGATTATTATATATCTGGCTTTTATCAGTCTAGGACTTCCTGACTCTTTACTCGGCTCGGCATGGCCCGTTATCTGGCCCGAGATTGGTTCATCTCTTGGCTCGGCAGGTATCGTGTCCATGATCATTGCGGGAGGGACCATTGTGTCCAGTCTGTTCAGCAAAAGGATGGTCGAGCGTCTGGGTACGGGTAGAATCACATTGTTCAGTTGTTTCCTTACTGCGGTTGCGCTACTTGGATTTTCCATTGCTCCATCGATGCTCTGGTTCATAGTATTTGCCCTACTAACATTGATGTTTTTGAGTACAGAGACGATTAATAGATTGCTGATAAAACCCACGCAAGGGAGGGGATAAAGAGATGGTTTATATCATTTTATGCGCAATCATCTGGGTAGGAGTGTATTTGAATCTAGCCGCATCGAAGGAATCGATGGATGTGAAGCCTATTCGTTCCGTGAATGATCTGTTTGAATAACCAAGGAGCAACGTAAAAAGCATTTGATCCTAGATCAAATGCTTTTTTGATAGTACAAAGACATTATCGTTTCAATTGCATAGTTATACTAGAATGAGGAAGGTTAGCCTTTTGAAGGTAAGTAGGGGCTAACAAGCTCCCCTTGGTTATATAGATTTATCATACAAGTAATCAACACCCCAAATCATTCCGTTACAGGCGGAATAGCTTGGGGTGTTGCATTTTTTATAGCGCTTATAATTATTAATTAAGTAAAACTATTGGTTTTGTGAAATATAGTGACTTACTGTTACTTTTGAAGCAGGAAAATATACATATATATTGAATACAAAACAACAAAGAGGGAGGATGAAAATGTCATACAGAGCAAATGCATTACGTTCGTCATTAACCCTAGCTGTTCCAATTATTTTAGATAGGCATTATCATTCTATAACTATGAAAAATATCGAATCCGCCTGGTTTATAGAGACGCATAAGGAATTGTTAGATTCAACATTCAGCACGATATTAATCAGTATGATAGAGGCACTGTTCTTGGATTCCTTTGGTTACGACCAATACCTAAACCTACTAGAAAAAGAGGGGGTGGAGCGAGGGATTTATACTGCAGAAATATTCGGTGATCATTTTGATATCTTACTTGAAATGAGCAAGGATTTAAACTTAATCGCTCAGAATATGATGTTTAAGATCATTGAAGAGATGGAAGATGATTCTACGACTCGATTGTTTTTTTATAATCGTTTAATGGAAAGCAACTGGACCGGTTTTACGGGCTTTGCAAAGGGATATTTATCTAATAAAAATCAACAGATTGACAATTTGCATGAACAAAAAATTGCTGTTATGGGACAAATGGCAGCTGGTATGGCACATGAAATACGGAATCCGCTTGCTTCGATTAAAGGGTTTGCCCAGCTTGTAAATAACAGGCTATATGAACCGGTGATCAAGACGGATGAATTGCGTGCGTATCTGGATATAACCATTAAAGAGATTGATGCTCTGAACGGATTAGTAACGGACTTCCTAGTACTGGCTCGAAAAGGAGATAGTTCGAAAAATACCGGCGTAGTATATAACGTTATCGAGGTTATACATAGAGTTAATAACATCGTGAATCAACTCATACTTAGTGATGATATTATTCTTTCCGTGGAGTATTCTCTAGAGAAAGTAATGACGTATGGAAACGCCTCTCAACTAGAACAGGTAATCCTTAACATTTTAAAAAATAGTATCGATTCATTCACAGCGTTTAGAGGTAGAATAGACATTACAGTTAGCACCGCTAATGAGACTAACGAAATTATCCTTATTTTTAAAGACAATGGAGAAGGAATTCCACTGGATAAACTAAATCGAATATTTGACCCTTTCTTTACAACCAAGCAAAAAGGGACAGGAATTGGATTATCAATTTGTAAACAATTAATAGAAATGTATGGGGGACAAATTAAGGTAGACTCAGAAGTTCAGGTAGGTACTAGCGTGATGGTTATTTTGCCTTGGGTAAATGATTATCACATTTGAGGCTACGAACAATTTGAATGATTGAATGAAGGATGATAAATGGATCATCAGCTTCGGAGAGCTGATACAGCAAAAATAAACAAGCCTGGCACAGAAGCTCTTCAGGCTTGTTTGTTTTTTTTCATGCTGAAAAGGATCATCCAAACGATACACAGTATCGCTATTCAAAAATACGCGTTCCTTAGAGGACGGTACAGCCTATTCTACTTAACGCTAAGTTGTATCTCTTTTTCTTTTACAAACTTCTCCAGCACTCTAAAATCCTCGGTAACCTTTTTAAATGGTAAAGATTCCAGCGCCTTATCCCGGTAATCCTTTTTCGCAGCAGCAGACAGACGGGAATCAAGTATGCTGAGTACACCAAGGTCAGTCTCACTACGGATCAGTCGCCCGGTTCCTTGTCTTAACCGAAGCAGCATGTCCGGTACAAAAACGTCATTTAAGGGATCCTTCGTCAAAGATGCCTTATATTCATAGACAGGATCGGAAGGAACAGGGAAGGGCAGACGGAAAATAATTAACTGCGACAAATCAGAACCTTCGATGTTCACGCCTTCCCAGAATACACCGGTACTAAGAAGGACGCCTTTACTGCCACGGAATTCAGCGATCACCCCGTCCTGAGACGATCCTTCTCTTTGAACATGCACCGCCCATGCTAGCTTCTCGGATTTTAACTTATTATGAATGTACTTCATATCTTCCTTCGCTGAAAAAAGAACCAATGTCCGTCCGTCCGTTAAATTACAGAGCCTCAGCATTTCCTTGTATGCCGCTTCAAGATAACCTACCTTGTTCTGATGGTTGTAGTAAGGGATGTCCTTAGCAATATACAGCATGGTGTGGTTGTCATAATCAAACGGCGAAGCCTGGCGCTCCATATAATCTCCCTTGTAACCGAGCGACTGCGTCAGGTATGCATATTGTTCCTCTAGTGTTTCTCCGGTTTGGCACATGGTTGCTGACGTTAAAATAACAGATGTTTTCCCGTTAAATAAGCTATATCTTAGGAACTGGCTTATGCCTTTAGGACAGATACTAATAGTGGCCTCACGCTGGGTATTGCTTCCCCAAATCAGGTAGTTATCCTGGACTCCGGCGAGTACATCAAAGAGATCTATAAGTCCGTTCATGGCTTCAAAAAGATTATCGATCTCTCGCTCATGCTTGGAAGTTAAGACGGATAAGCTGAGGTTAAACTCTTTCAAAACCTGAGCCCCCCGCTTTAACGGAATCCCTGTGATCTCCGACACTTTTATCCGGTCATTATCCTGCTTGGCTGTTTGCAGCAAATCCGCTTCTACCTGTTTGAAAATATGACCCACGCATCTTTTTAAAAATTTAAATTGCGGCAAAAGGCCGTTATCTGCGGATTGCTTGAAGAGAATCTGTAAGGTGTCATCCAGAATACGGCAGGTTCCCCGGTATGTAAACTCGAGCGTTCTAGCATCTCTAACCTTTGCTTCCAGATTATGAGCTTCATCAATTACGATCAGAGCTGGCCGTTCAGTGATTAATCCCTTCGTTCCTTCTTTTTTCTTGATCAAATCACGGATGAGCAGGTCCTGGTTGACGATAATAAAATCCATGTCGCTGGCGTCGGCGTTAATCTTCGCTCTCATCTCGTAAAATGAACATGTACTTTTATAATGGCATCGTTCAAATTTACAATCATTCACACAAACATTAGACCATACTGCATCACTAACTCCGCCCTTAATATCTGCTCTCTCATCAATGTCATAATTTACAATACGCTGGGCAAGCGTAGATAGAGGAGAACTTGAATCATCAGGTTGTAACAGGTCTGTTGCCCTGTATCGGCAAGCATATTGCCCCATGCCTTTTCCGACTACGGAGCGAACCAATGTAAATCCGAGCCGGCTTCCGATGAATCTCAGATCTTTATGAATCTGTTCTGAAAGTTGTATGGAGGATGTTGCAATAATGATCGGTTGTCTTGAGACTTGGTTAATGAGCAGGCTGGGAATGAGGTATGCAAAGGACTTACCGATGCCGACTCCAGCTTCAATCATTGCGTTTCTACCATTAATATAAGCATCAGCGATATCCAGAGACATATCTTGCTGGCCGATCCGCTCTTTAAGTCCAATCCTGGGAAATCTATCATACATCCGAAAGATGGCATTGACTAAAGAGGGTTCGATGTCCTTTTTTAGCTCCCGCTTCTGTAATTTATATAGATCACTTAACCAGCTAATAACGACCGCCTCTTTTCAAAATCAATTTTCTTCCAGTCCCAGTTTTTTGGGTGAGGTTGTAATTATCGTAGATGAAGCGCTAACAGTCAAGTGTCAGAATATAAAATAATGATTTTTAACCCTTGTTCTTCCAATCATTAGAGATAGGAAGTGCGTAGGATCACAAAGCATTTATTGGATACGTTTATACTCAATATATTAATTAAATTTGAAATATAAATTACATAAGAATTTGGAGGCTACGGGCATGGATCATTTTACTTTTACAGATATGAAAAAAATAAAGAGAGAAAATTTGGGTGATGCTGTACCTTTAGAGCTTTTCAGAACGATTAGACTTATTGGATTATACCAAGCGTTACCCATGAATGGTAAGGGCACAACGTTGACCATAGGAAGGAAAATTGGGGAAGAGTTTGGTGTTACCTCAGTTAATGAACTATTCGGGTTATTCGAACAAATGAAGATAGGGATCCCAATAATAACCCATGAAGATGACAAGGGAATGTCAATTGCAGTACACGATTGTTTCTGCGAAGGGTTACCTATTATGGAAGGGAAAATGGTATGTGACCTAGAGGGGGCCATTATCGAAGGAGCACTTAGCAAAATACGTGGGAAACGAGTTTCCGTCCGGGAAGTGAAATGTAATGTTCATGGGGATGAATGTTGTGAATACATAGTCAAATATTAAAATTTACGTGATATTTCGATCATATTACGGATGTTTGAATCAGATCTGTAAATGACAGAAGAACAGCGATTCTCCATCCTTGGAGAATCGCTGTTTTGATTTTTTGTTCAATTGTGATTAAGAAGCTGATTTAGGAGTAAACGCTCTACGAATAACCTTCGTCAATTCCATTAGGATGACGGCGCCGAGTGCCAGACCGCTTGCAATCAGCCAATCGGACATTCCGAATGAAGTTGGAATCGAGAAGATTTCTCTAACTCCTGGCAGAACCGCAATCCCGTAAAAGGCAAAGCAGACCAAAACGGCTCCGATGACGTATTTGTTGCTGAAAAACCCAGCTTCAATAGCTGTTTGACTGTTCGAGCGAGCGGCAAAGGTCTGAAGTGTACGAGACAGAATCAGGGTTGTAAATGCCATAGCCACGCCCATATCAGGGGAATGCTGGAGTCCGATATACAGGGATATAATTACGGCTATACCTATAAGTAGACCACGAGTAATAATAGCCTGCATCATTCCTCCGGCAAATATACCTTCCTTCAGTTCTCTTGGATTTCTATTCATCACGTTAGGTTCAGGTTTCTCCATACCAAGGGCAATGGCGGGCAGTGAATCATTCGCCAGATTGATAAATAGAAGCTGAATCGCTGTGAAGGGATTAATCCAGTCGAAGATCAGGGCAAACAGAATGGCGATAATCGCACCCAGGTTGCCTGAAAATAAATAGGCGATCGCTTTTTTGATATTGTCGAATACCGTTCTGCCTACAGACACAGCATTCACAATGGATACAAAATTATCATCGGTCAAAATCATGGCAGCCGCGTCTTTAGCAACGTCGGTTCCACTACCCATAGCAACACCGATATCTGCTTGCTTCAAGGCAGGCGCGTCATTTACGCCATCACCGGTCATGGCTGTGATTTTGCCTTTTCGCTGCCACGCCCGGACAATTCTGATCTTATTCTCCGGAGAGACTCGGGCGTACACACCAATCTGCTCAAGCTTATTATCCAGTTCTTCATCGGACATGGCATCAAGCTCTTGACCGGTTACGGCAATTTCTTTTTCGGTCATAAGGCCGATATCGCGTCCGATCGCTTGTGCGGTTGTCTTATGATCACCAGTAATCATGATGGTCCGAATTCCAGCCTTCTTGGATTCTGCGATCGCGCCATAGACAGCTTCCCGAGGGGGATCAATCATAGCTGTCAAGCCTACGAGCACCAGATTTTGTTCATCCTCAAGCCCCACTTCAGTGACTGTATTTGGTACAGTTTTGTAAGCATAGGCAAGTACACGTAGTGCTCTGCTGGAGAATTCCTCATTGGCTTCAATGAAACGATCAAGAACTTCCGGTGTCATCGGCACTTCTTGTCCACTTAGTAGTACATGCGTACAAAGACTAAAGAGTACATCTGGTCCGCCTTTAGTAATCATTGCTTTTTGTCCGTTAAAAGTGTGTAAGGTCGTCATTAGCTTGCGATCCGAGTCAAAAGGAAGTTCGGCTTCACGAGGGAAATTGTCGCGTATTTCCTTGTAATCTTTATTCATGCTGTTACTGAAGGCAATAAGTGCCACCTCAGTTGGATCGCCTAGTTCTTTACCATCCTCATTAATGTTAGAGTCGTTACAAAGCACGGCAATGTGTAGGAGGCGCCGGGCTTCCTCAGACCATTCTTCGGGCTCTTGATTGAATTGATCACGATCACCTTCCGGTAAAAAGTAATCTACAACCGTCATTTTATTTTGGGTCAGAGTACCGGTTTTGTCCGTACAGATGACACTGGTTGATCCAAGTGCTTCGACGGCTGGGAGCTTACGAATAATCGCATGTTGCTTAGCCATTTTGTTCGTACCTACGGATAAGACAATCGTTACGATCGAGGATAGAGCTTCTGGAATAGCGGCGACTGCCACAGCAACTGCAAACATTAGGGCATTCAGGATGGCTTCCGTGGTATCCACTGTATCATTCGACAGCCAAACACGTCCGGCTTGGATGGCAAAGATCAAAACGGATAGCACGATAATCGCTACACCCAGCTGCTTGCTAAAGGTTTCGAGCTTACGCTGTAGTGGCGTCTGCTTGGTTTCGGCGCTCTCAATGAGTTCAGCGATTTTGCCGATTTCGGTTGTCAGTGCAGTTCCTGTTACTACAAGAGTTCCACGGCCATATACAACCAAAGAACCGCTAAACGCCATATTACGACGGTCTCCGAGTGGAGATTCCTTCGCGATGGTATCCGTATGCTTCTCTACAGCTTCGGATTCTCCGGTCAGCATGCCTTCATTGATCTTCAAGCTTCCCGATTCTATGATACGGCCGTCGGCAGGTACGAAATCTCCAGCCTCCAGTAATACGATATCACCGCGAACAAGCTCTCTGGCAGGGACGGTTTTTAAGGCTCCATCCCGCAACACTTTAGCCTCGGGTGCCGACATCTGCTGCAGGGCATCAAGTGAACTCTCCGCTTTACGAGTTTGGATGACACTTATAACTGCATTGAGAATCAACACGAGGAAAATGATAAGCGACTCCATAACTTGACCCATAACAATCTGGACAATGGCCGCAATAAGCAGTACGACCACCATAGGGTCCTTGAAATTTTCAAGAAAAAGCTTCCAGAGGGGATCTTTTTTCTTTCCTTTTAATTCATTGTAACCATCACGTTCCAGTCGTTTGTCGACTTCTGCCGACGTAAGCCCGTTAGTTGTACTCTGCACTTCCTGTAAACTGTCTGTTACATTCTTGCGGTAATACTCCACTAATGATAGCTCCTCTCCGCTGTGCTGTGTCTTTTTTTAGGTCTCATAAGCTTCGATTTACTGCATAAGTGCACATAACTGCGTGTTCTACACAAGTATGGTATATCAGTTCGTCAAATCAGTAGACTTCAGGACCTATCTTCAAACTTACGATTCAACTTGACGCAAGTTTCAAAATATGGAGCTTAGTATGCGCATATCTAAAAAAAGATCATTCGTAATCGTCCATATTGTGAAATCTTTTTAATGAATAGTATTGGATTACCTATGAAGAAGTCTTAATACATGGGAAGACATAGGGAATTCCTGGATCTTGCGTGTGTTTTCCTATGATTATGGGGGGTAACATCTTTAGTATCAGTATAGTTGTCAATTGTGTCGGAGTTGTAAAATGGTGTAAGCACATATGTAAGCGGTTACAAAAAAGGGGGGATCTTTAAGGAAAAATCTGGCTATGTCTAAGTTACCAATGCTGTTATCTCATTTTAAAGGGCTGGTTCTAGAAAATTTAGGTGAGTACCTAATTTCCAAAATCACTGGAGGAGGAATGCAACAAATGAGTAGAATGTTTAAACAAGTCATCTCGATCTTACTCGCAGCTGCTTTGCTTATTCCGTCTAGCTGGCTGGCTCCGATTACGGAAGCTGCAGCACCCGATGCGACAGTACCATCAGACTCAGTATTGGTATATCACGAGAATTTTGTGAGTGGCAAAGGCATCGCAGGCCAATCAGGCAGTGCTAGTCTTACGCCTGTCACAGATAAAGCATTTGCTGGCAATGCTGACGGAGCGGCTTTATACGTAGGCAACAGAGCAAATAACTATGACGCGGTTGATTTCAAATTTAGTGACATGGGCCTAGAAAACGGTAAAACCTACATGGTGACCGCATCCGTTTATGTTGACGCTGATGTGACTGTACCTAGCGGCGCACAAGCTTATCTCCAAACCATAAACAGCTATGGTCTTTTGGCAAGTGTAAATTATGAAGCAGGTAAAGCGATCACCTTGACTAAAGAATTCACTGTGGATACGAGTAAAGATACGACGCTACGTATTCTATCGGACGAGATTGGTAAAGCCGTTCCGTTTTACATTGGGGACGTCCTCATCACGGCAAAAAAAGCGGTAACAGAAACGGATAAAGAAATTTATCACGAATCTTTTGTGAGTGGCAAGGGTTTAGCTACACAATCAGGTAGTGCTAATCTAACAGCTGTCACCGGTAAGGTTTTTGCTGGTAATGCTGATGGTGCCGCATTATATGTTAGCAATAGAACAAATGACTGGGACGCGGCTGATTTTACATTTAGCGACATAGGCCTTGAAAATGGTAAAACCTACACGGTGACCGCAACAGTGTACGTTGATCCTGATGTGACTGTACCTAGCGGTGCACAAGCTTATATACAAGCGATAGGCAGTTATGCCCTTTTGGCAAGTGGGGATTATGAAGCTGGCAAAGGGATCACTTTGACGAAAGAATTCATCGTAGATACGAGTAAAGATACGAAACTTCGCGTCCAATCGAACGCGATAGGTAAAGCCGTTCCGTTCTATATCGGCGATGTGTTGGTTACAGAAAAGGTGACAGCAGAGCCGACACCAATACCAACACCAGAACCACCTAGAGATCCAGCGTTACCTTTTACCACGGTTACTTTTGAGGATCAAAAAGCAGGTGGTTTTGAGGGCAGAGCAGGTAGCGAAACGCTTACTATTACCGATGATGAGAATCACACGGATAACGGTTCATATGCTTTAAAGGTAGAGGGCAGAACGAGTACCTGGCATGGGCCTTCATTACGTGTGGAGAAATATGTGGACAAGGGCTACGAATATAAAATTTCGTTATGGGTCAAGCTGATCCAGCCTGCAAGCTCCCAGCTTCAGCTGTCTACCCAGGTTGGCAATGGAAGCAGCGCCAATTATGTACAACTCGCACCTAAAACCATCAGCGCAAACGATGGCTGGGTTCAGTTCGAAGGCACATACCGCTATAACAATGTAAGCAGCGAGTATTTGACCATTTATGTGGAAAGCTCAAGTAACAGTACTGCATCTTTTTATATCGACGACATCAGCTTTGAAAAAACAGGATCGGGTCCGGTTGGTATTCAAAAGGATCTGATTCCGATTAAAAATGCTTATGAAGATCATTTTTTGATCGGAAATGCAATATCTGCGGAGGATTTGGAAGGCGTAAGACTTGAACTTCTGAAAATGCATCATAATGTCGCTACGGCAGGTAATGCCATGAAGCCGGATGCGTTGCAGCCTACAAAGGGCAACTTCACGTTCACTGGTGCAGATGAGCTTGTAGATAAAGTGTTGGATGAGGGAATGCAGATGCATGGCCATGTATTAGTATGGCATCAGCAATCACCAGCATGGATGAATACATCATCAGATGCAGACAACAACACGATCCCCTTGGGACGGGATGAGGCTCTAGATAATTTGAGGGCTCATATCAAAACCGTTATGGAGCATTTTGGCGATAAGGTGATCTCCTGGGATGTTGTCAATGAGGCGATGAGTGATAACCCGTCTAACCCAACGGATTGGAAAACTGCACTGCGATCCGCCCCATGGAAGAGTGCTATCGGCGCAGACTACGTAGAGCAGGCATTCCTGGCGGCAAGAGAAGTTCTAGATGCGAATCCTGATTGGAATATTAAACTCTATTACAATGATTATAACGAAGATAATCAGAATAAAGCGCAGGTCATTTACAGTATGGTCAAAGAAATTAATGATAAATATGCGCTGACTCACCCTGGTAAATTGCTTATTGATGGTGTCGGCATGCAAGCACATTACAGCATCAATACAAACCCGGAAAATGTGGAGCGGTCATTGGAGAAGTTTATTTCCTTGGGCGTCGAAGTTAGCATTACCGAGCTGGACATTCAGGCTGGAAGCAACTATCAGCTTTCTGAGAAGCTCGCTAATGCGCAGGGTTATCTGTATGCGCAGTTGTTAAATATCTTCAGAGCTAACGATGAGCATATCAAACGCGTTACCTTCTGGGGTATGGATGATAACACGAGCTGGAGAGCTTCATCCAATCCACTACTGTTCGATAAGAACTTACAAGCCAAGCCAGCTTACTATGGCGTTATCGATCCTGATACCTTCATTGAAGAGCATGAGCCTGAATCGGTTGAAGCTAATCATTCGACCGCTAAATTCGCTGCACCTGTCATTGATGGAACGGTTGACGAGATCTGGAGCCAGACCGCTGAAATGCCGATCAACCGTTATCAAACAGCTTGGCAGGGTGCGAGCGGAGTGGCAAAAGCACTCTGGGATGATCAAAATCTTTATGTCCTGATCCAGGTTAGCGATACGCAGCTTGATAAGAGCAGTGTGAACGCACATGAACAGGATTCGGTTGAAATCTTCGTGGACCCAAACAATGGGAAAACAACGTTCTATCAAGAGGATGATGGGCAGTACAGAATCAATTTTGACAATGAGACTTCATTTAATCCCACAAGCATCGCAGCTGGTTTCGAATCGGCGACTCACATTTCCGGAACAAACTACACGGTTGAAGTGAAGATTCCGCTTCATGGGATAACTCCGGATGACGATACAAAGCTTGGTTTCGATGTACAGATCAATGATGCTAAAGACGGCTCACGTCAAAGTGTTGCGGCTTGGAACGATACAACCGGTACTGGATATATGGACACATCTGTTTATGGTGTACTTACCCTCAAGGGGAAATCTACCGGTTCGGAACCGACGCCAACACCAACGCCAACACCAACTGGTAGTAGCAACACTGGTAGTGCAGTAACAACTCCACAGCCTGTAGCCATTGCAAACAAAGATGGTGTTGTTACGATTACACTGGAGGTGAAATCCGATAAAGAGCGTGCCATAGGTACGATCTCCAGCGACAACTTGAAAAAGGCGCTTGAACAGGCTACAGCAGCGGCAAACGGCAAGAAACAAATCGTGATCGAAGTACCAAAGCAGACGGATGCGAAAGTGTATGATATACAATTGCCAACCCAAAGCTTGATGGGGAAAGAAAACTTTGAACTATTGCTTAAGACGGAAAATGCTACAATCCAAATTCCAAGCAATATGCTGCCCGACTTAACAGACCATGCTGAGCAAGTGTCCATACGCATAAGTAAAGTCTCAGCGGACAGCCTGAGTGCAGCTACCCGCAATTTGATCGGCAGCCATCCGGTTATTGATCTAAGCGTAGTATCAGGCGATAAAGTCATTCCATGGAATAACCCTAACGCTCCTGTCACGGTATCCATTCCGTATACACCGACAGCGGAGGAACTAAGTAATCCGGATTTAATCGTTGTTTGGTACATCGATGATAACGGCAACGTAGTACCGGTTCCGAACGGCCGATATGATGCTGCAACCCAAACGGTTGTATTTCAAACGACCCACTTCAGCATTTATGCAGTAACCTTTGTAAAGAAAAACTTCGGAGACCTGCAGAACGTATCTTGGGCAAAACAAGCCATAGATGTTATGGCTGCTCGCGATGTCATCCAAGGAACGAGCGTGAATAGCTTCTCACCTGCAGATTCAATGAAGCGAGCGGATTTCATTGCTCTTCTCGTGAGAGCGCTTGAACTGAAGGGAACGGGCAAAAGTGCAGCATTGTTCAGCGATGTCCAAAAGACGGATTATTATTATGATGAACTGGTCATCGCGAAGGAACTGGGAATTGCCACAGGCTTTGAAGATGATACGTTCAAACCACACAGTGATATCTCTCGTCAAGATATGATGGTGCTGACTGCGCGGGCACTGGCGGTATCCGGCAAGCAAATCAAGGCGAGCGGAGCTTTGAGTGCTTATCTGGATGAAGTAAGCATCTCCAGCTATGCGAAAGACAGCGCATTATTGTTGGTCAAATTCGGAGTTGTGAACGGAAAGAACGATAGAATTGCGCCTAACGACACGCTTACCCGTGCTGAAGCAGCAGTTATCTTGTACCGCATCTGGAAGCTGTAGGCTAGCTTTGAGAGAAAGTCTTTATAGGCGGTTACAAGAATTATCAAAAAAAACGTAAACGACAGAAAACAGCGATTCTCCCATCCATGGAGAATCGCTGTTCTTGTTTTTGTATAGGACACAACGGATATGGGCTATGCCAGAAATGAGTTCAAGGGGTGCACGAAAGGAGTGCCGGAGCCCGTGTTTATTTGCTTCATTATAGGAGTTGCTTTTTGTTCCTCTGCTTCAGGGTCAAACCTATAGAATTATGGGGAAATCCTCCCTATAATTCAGCTGAACTCGGTGTATTTTATTGAAATTGATCAATATATAGGGAGAAATTCCGTATAATATGCTCATATAACAGCTGTGAGCTAATATATAGGGAGGGTTTCCCTATAACACGTTCCACCTAAGCAAAATGCTCCTCTACATTGGAGTTTTTCTCGCCAAACCACCGAAAGTCTGTGGAAAGTACAACAAGGTGTGCTCCGTAAGCTACAAATTTAAACTAACAGAAACCAACTCATCCAACAGGGAAATTTGTTCGTCGATCAATATAGAGAAGATTTCTCTGACACAGGAGAACTGCAATGCCTTAAAAAGTAAAGCAGACCCTGCAGGTAGTTCGCAGGGTCATGCTCTTCAAAATTTTGGGAGGACAGTTCAAAGGCTATCCTCTGCTTATTTCTTACCTTCTCCCTTGGCATTAAGCATGGCGATCAGCTTATCGCCCTCGACGTCGAGGTTCGGAAGCAGACGGTCTAGCCATTTCGGAAGCCACCAGGCTTTGTCTCCGAAGACGGCCATTACCGCCGGAACGAGCGTCATTCGGATGATGAAAGCATCGATCAGGATGCCGAAGGCCAGTGCGAATCCGATCTGCTTGATCATCGCATCAGGTGCGAAGATGAAGCCAGCGAAGACGGAAACCATGATTACGCCTGCGGCAAGTACGACGCGGCTGGCGAGATCGTAGCCGTGAACGACACTGTCGTTGCCACGACGTCCATGGACGTAAGCCTCACGCATGGAGCTGACGAGGAATACCTGATAATCCATCGCCAGTCCGTACAGAATGCCGGTGACCAGAATTGGCATAAAGCTGAGCAGTGGGCCTCCTGTGTCAAAACCAAACAGGGAGTGCAGCCATCCCCACTGGTATACGGCCGTGGTTAGACCGAAAGTAGCGAGCACACTGAGAATGAAGCCTACCGTCGCCTTGATCGGAACGATGACCGACCGGAAAACAAGCAGCAGTATAATTAGGGATAGAATTACGATGATGCCGATATACACGGGAAATGCATCGGATAGCTTGGAGGACATATCGATGTTGATCGCAGTGAAGCCGGTCACACCAAGTGTTACATCATTTGATGATGCGAGGCTGGAAGCGGGATCGCGCAGATCCTGTACCAGATCTCTCGTTTTTGTATCTGTAGGGCCGGTTTTAGGGATTAGACTGATAATAGCAATATCTCCGGTCGCGTTGACACCCATCGGGGACACCAGCGTGACGTTATCATGCATTTGCAGCTCTTGAACCAGCTTACCAAGCGTCTCCATGGAAATCTTGTCGGACGGGTTGTTTGGTTGGGCCACCAGTAGTAGCGGACCGTTGAACCCTTCGCCGAAGCCCTTGGAGATGATGTCATAGCTCTGGCGTGCTGGAGTGTCCAGATTTGCCGAAGCGCCAGACGGAATACCTAGCTCCATTTTGGTTACTGGAATCGCCGCTGTACCAAGAACCAAGACCACTAGAACAATGATAGCCCAGCGGTATTTTACCGTTGCGTTCGCCCAGCGGTGTGAGAACCCGTGACGGGCTTTGTTCGCGGAAGCTACGTTCTTTGAACGTGCCTTGGCGGTGCAGATCCGTTCGCCGACGAGACCCAGCAGCGCAGGCAGCAGGGTAAGCGCCAACAGAACAGTGATCAGCACGCTGACAGCAGCAACGAGAGCCATGGTTGACAAGAAGCCGATGCCGATGACCAACATGCCGCAAAGGGCGATGATGACGGTCAGTCCGGCGAAGAATACTGCACTGCCGGCGGTGCCGACCGCTCGGCTTGCCGCTTCCTTGGCACTTAAATTCTCATCGAGAATTAACCGCCGCTGCCGGTTCACGATAAATAAGGAGTAGTCGATACCGACAGCCAGACCGATCATGACTGCGAGAATGGGTGTAATGTCATTCATGTGCACAATATTCGAAAGAGCAAAAGCACCGCCGACGCTAATCGCGACACCAAGGAGCGCTGTGATCAGCGGCAGTCCGGCTGCAACAATCGAACCGAGTGTAATAAACAGCACAACTGCTGCGACGGCTACGCCGATCGCTTCCGTAGATCCGATGGACGGTGTGCTTTTGAGCGAATCACTCGGAATGGCTGTGATCCCGGAGCCTGCCTGCTCGACTTCGGTTACAGCCTTAATCACGTTATCTGGTACAGAAGGGGGGAGTGATGTCTGCTGAACAGTGAACTGGAATTGAAACAGGGCGATGCTACCGTCGGCGGACAGCATGACGCCGGGAACTGGAGCACCATCAACGATTAATGGCCCGTAAGGAGCGGCCTGAGCTGCAGCAGTAGCTTGACCCGACACGTCTGTCTGACTCGCAGCCGCCGAAGGGTCCGAAGTGGCAGTTTGGCCACTGGCAGCTGCTGATGGGTCTGCTTCTGCAGCTTGACCCGCAGCCGCCGCGGCTTGCGCGGCCAGTTCAGCAGGATTGATGATATAGTCCATGCTGTAGACATCATTTATAGCCTTCAGAATCAGTGCTGATCTCTCCGACGTATCTAGCCGTTCTCCATCAGGCGCGGTGAAGGCAACGCTCGCCTGACCGCCAGCAGCTGCTGGAAGTTCCTTGACCAGCATATCCAGTACTTTTTGCGATTCAGTGCCTTCAATTTTCATTTCCGAGCTGGACTGGATGCCATTGACACCAAGCAGGGCGCCTATGACACCGAGAATCAGAATCCAGACGGTAAGGAAATACCAGGGCTTGGTATATGCAGATTTGCCCAATCGGTACAGAAATGTAGACATATTATGGTTTCTCCTTTGTATCTCTAAATTAAAAGCCTTTGCGTAAGTAAGTAAACATGGAATTTAGATATTGATCGAACGATATGGCATCGGAGTGTTCATCCTGCGCTTCACCTGGTAGCATGACATTCAGACGTCCATCCAGAATCGGCACGAACGCTCCGTAAACGGCGCCTGCGAGAAGATGTGTATACCCGTCGGCATAACGTCCATGAGTGAACTGTTCGAGCACTTCCTGTGCGGCAATCTGCAGGCGGCGGAATACGCTGAGAATATAAGGCTCCAGTGACTGATACTGATTAGCCAGCGATACGAACTGCCGCAATTGATACAGAAACTCGGAAGTGAACTGCAGCTTGAACAATTTATACAGAGCATCCAGCGGTGTTGCATCTGGTGGCAGATCCTCGAATAGCTTGCTCTGACCCTCTCTTGAAGAGTTGCTGATAAAATATGCGGCTACCGCCTCCTCTTTGCATGAGAAGTAGTTGGCAAAGGTCCGCCGGGAGTAGCCGGCCTTCTGTACAACGTCGTCGACGATGAAGCCGTCCATCCCTAGTTCAAGCGCAAGCTCGAAGGCAGATTTGGCTAAGGCATAGGCCGTAGCTTCTTTTTTTTTGTCGCGCAGCGTCTGTTTGGGGTTCAAGTTCTATGCGATCTCCTTTCTTAAGTACAGAGGACATTCTGTGCTCTATTTTCTATTTTTATATTATTGCCCAAAGGGCAAAATTGCGCAATGGGCAATTTTTTAGAAGCGAGTGGAGGTTACATTCAGGATACAGGGTAGTGAACCGCCCGAGCTTGTAAGCAGGGTAGTTGTCAGACTAAAAAGAGATCAGCGATGATTTACATCGCTGATCTCTTTTGCAGGTTACTTAAAATAGTACTAATTGCTTCTATATATTAAGCTTCTTTAGCAATAATTTTTTTGAGCTTCACTTCGGGTTCTTGCTCCGGATCAGGCACTTGCCCAACACGTTTAATGAAGAAAGAGAGCAGCAGCCCAAGAATGCCGATACCAACAATAACTAGATAGGAATCATTGATACCTTGAATGGAAGCTTCCATAATCATATGTTCTTGTGTTCCGTTCTGTGTACTGCCCGAGGCCAGCATATCCTTCATATGCGTTGTAGTACGGCTCGTCATTACGGTGACGAGTAAGGAAGTTCCCACTGCGCCAGCCACTTGTCGAATGGTATTCGAAATTGCTGTACCGTGCGCACTAAGCTTGGAGGGCAATTGATTTAGCCCTAAAGTTTGTATTGGCATAAGGAGCAGAGCCATACCGATCCGGCGGCCTGTTGACATATATACCAGATACATGTAACTGGTTGAGTCCGTTAAATTAACAAAGCTTAGCGTAGTTGCAATTGTAATCAGTAGACCGATAATAGCGAGCCACTTTGCCCCGAACCGGTCGAACAGCTTTCCGGTTACCGGCATCAATAAACCCATAATGAGCGCACCAGGAAGCAGCAGTAAGCCGGATTCCATCGCTGTAAAGCCACGGGCATTTTGCAGATACAGAGGCAGCAGCATCATATCTGCATACATCACAATTGTAACTGCGATACTGATGACAGTTGTTAAGGAGAACATACTGTATTTGAAGGCCCGAAGATCAAGCAGCGGGTTTTGGGAAGCTAGTTGCTTCCAAGCGAATAAGCCAAGGGAAAGGACACCCAATCCAAGAGACAACAGTACTTCCGCGCTTGACCAGCCTGCGCTGGCAGCACGGCTGAAGCCATACAGCAAGGTGCCAAAACCGATAGTAGAAAGAACTACACCAACAATATCCAGCTTAGGATAGATGCGCTCCGATACATTTCTCAAATAAATAAATCCACATATGATTACAATGACGGTCAAAGGAATCATGCCATAGAACATAGTCTCCCAAGAATAATGCTCCAAAATATATCCGGCCAGAGTAGGTCCAATCGCAGGTGCAAAAATAATAGCTAACCCTACCATCCCCATGGCAGCCCCTCTTTTTTCAGGAGGGAACAGGGTCAAAATAACATTTGTGAGCAGTGGCATGATAATTCCAGCACCAGCTGCTTGAATCATACGCCCGGTCAGCAGAATAGGGAAGTTAGTTGCGAGAGCCGAGACGATCGTTCCAGCTAAAAATATAAACATGGAAGCTTGAAAAAGCTCTCGCGTCGTAAACCGTTGCATCAAATAAGCTGTAATTGGGATTAGAACACCATTAACCAGCATATAGCCTGTTGTCAGCCACTGAGCGGTAGCAGCCGAGATATTAAAATCATGCATTAACTCGGGAACGGCAACGCTCATTACTGTCTGATTCAGTGTCGCAAGAAAGGCGCCCAAAATCATAATGAATAAGATGGGTCCCTTTTTTACGGAACTGCTTGTTACTTCTGTCTTTGTACTCACTCCACTCCATCCTTTCAAATCGTTGATCATGGACTAAATTTACAGTGTGTTGTATAGTTTACAATGCATGAATTAGATTATAAATGAAATTTTCATGTAATCAAGCAACGATTTGCGAAAAAATGTAAAATAGTTTACATTCGTTTTAAATTTGTAGTGTTTTCTCATTAAAAAACAACAATTATTTAAAAATTGTAGTTTACGATATGAAAGTTAAAGATTGGAGAGAGTAAGATGAATAACACAACGCAACGTACAGATCCCCGGGTACTTCGTACACGTCAATTGCTTAGAGATGCTGTGATTGAATTGCTTGAGGAAATGGATATTGAGAAAATATCAGTAAACCGTATTGCAGAGCGGGCTAAAATCAATCGTGTTACTTTTTATCTGCATTATCGGGATCTCCCGGATATGTTGGAAAAGATGGCGGATGAGATGGTGGAGGACATTTTACAAGTCGTCAACAACGATGACAACCATCACGAATCGGTTGAAGAAGAAAATTTGAGGATACTAGAGAGTCTGCTTAAACATATTGCGGAAAATGCAAAATTCTACAAAGTGATACTCACATCGAAACGAAGCCCGATTTTTACAGATCGTCTGTTCAACTTGATGGCGGAAATCATCTCTGCACACCAGGAGAAAAAGGAGGGGGTTGCTGAGCATTCCAAAATACCCATACAGAAGGACATTGCCGTTTGGTACGGTTCAGCAGCCCTAATTGGCACGGTTATTTCTTGGCTTCGAGATGACATGCCCTATACGCCAGTGTATCTTGCCAGACAAATTAGTATGCTGCGTGCGAACTAGTCAAATAAATACGATCGTAAAGAAAAAGCCGTGCATCGCTGCGCGGCTTTTTCTTTACGATCCTCTACAGAGCGGGTAACTCACTGCACACTGAGATTATCCCAGTTGACTTGGAATTCCTTCAGCATGCCTTCTTTGGTCAGCTTGCCACCGAGATACCCTTGGATGCTGCTGGATAATTCCTGCGGCATCCCGTTCGGTAGACGGGTCCAGTTCCAGGTCAGCGCTTGATCCTTATCGGTATAAGCCAGCACCTCGGCGCCCAGAGCTCCAAGATCTTCTTCGGTGCCCTTAATGCTGTCGAGCGCAGGGATGAACTGGAATTCCTTAGTGATATACTTTTTCCCGGTCTCGGAGGTGACCAGCCAATCCAGGAAGACCTTGGCTTCCTCCTTAACGGGGGAGTTTTTATTGATCACCCAATTGCTTGGCACGCCTACATACAGCTTGTCATTGTCTTCTGGGGTGTCGTCAATGGGCATCGGTAGGATACCCAGATTTAGATTAGGATCGATGCCGTCGATCTGTCCTTGCGTCCAGTTACCCTGCTGCATCATCGCGGCTTCTCCGCTCGCTACCATCGTGACTTGGGTATTATAGTCGGTGGAGAGTGGATTTTTGTTGCCGTACTCTACAGTAAGGTCCAGCAGGTCGATCCATTTGGAGAAAACCGGGTCTCCAGCGAAAGTTTTGGTGCCGTCCGTAAGCCCGGCGATAAATGCTTCGGGATCTGGCTGCTGGGCGAAAGCTACGTTCACATTATGATTGCCGAGCACGAACCATTCCTGATATCCATTTGCAAAAGGTGTGATGCCTGCTGCCTTTAACTTCTCGGAGGCTTCGCGCAGAGCGGTTAGAGTTAAGGGTTTCTCGGTGATGCCTGCTTTCTTAAACAGGTCCTTATTATAGATGAAGCCGTATCCTTCGAGATTCATGGGCATGCCATAGAGCTTGCCATCTGCAGTCATTTGTTCTGCTGCAAGGGGCTTTACATCCTTGGCCCAAGCTTCACCGCTTAAATCCTCCAGATATTCCATCCACATATCACGTTCATTGTTGCCACCAATGGTGAAGATATCCGGTTCATCTCCAGATGAGAACTTGGCGCGTAGGGAGGCACCATAATCGGTCCCGCCACCCACGCTTTGCACCTCCAGCTTAATATCGGGGTGTTCCTTCTCAAACTCAGTCTTAAGCGAAGCTAGCGCTTCAGATATTTCAACCTTGAACTGGTAGATATGCACGGTTTTAACTCCATTCGCATTGTCACTGCCACGTCCGCAGCCGGCTGTCAGAGCAGCCAGCAGCAGGGAGCATGCGAGGAGAATTCCACGTTTGGTTCTCATATTCATTCATCCTCTCTGGCTGAAAATAACATGTATCGTTAGCCCTTTACGGAGCCTTGGGCAATGCCTTCAATAATATATTTTTGCATCGCTAGGAAAAATATGACCACGGGCGTAATCCCGAGCACAAGTCCCGGAAGTGCCAAATCCCACTGTTTCGTATATTGTCCGAAGAAGCTATAAGTGGTGATGGGAATGGTGCGAAGCACCGGGTCCTGCAGAATAAGCGAAGGCATCAGGTAATCGTTCCAGATCCACAGGGTATTCAGAATAATGACAGTGACAATAATCGGCTGCATGAGCGGAAGCACAATCCGGAAAAAGGTACCATAAGGACTGTTGCCATCTACTCTCGAAGCTTCCTCAATATCAAGAGGTACCGATTTGACGAAGCCATGGAACAGAAATACAGTCATCGGGGCGCCAAATCCAAGATACGCTAAAATCAAACCTGCGGTTGAATCCATGACGCCCAGACCGCTAACAACTTGCACCAGCGGGATCATGATCGCCTGAAACGGAATAACCATAGCGGCCACTAAAGCAATATAAAGTATGCGGTTATATAAGCTGTTATTGCGAACCATTTTGTAAGCGCACATAGAGCAGAGGAACGCTAGCAGAATATTACTAATCACCGTGATAATAAAAGAGTTCAGGAAGGCACGAGGAAAATTGATAGCTTTCCAAGCTTCGGCGTAGTTGCTCCACTGGAATACAGAGGGCAGCGCAGCGGAATCCGAAAGAATCTCACTATAGCTTTTAACCGAGTTAGCTAGCAGAAAGTAAAACGGTACTAGGAATAGAAGGCCTAGCAGGATCACAATTACTTCGACGAGAAGCAATGGCACATTGAATTTCTTGGCGGTAGTCTCCATTACAGCTCCACCTCTCTTTTCTTGGTTGCTCTAACCTGTAGCAGGGAGATTACGGCCACAATGACGAAGAAAATCATCGCTTTCGCGGAGCCCATCCCGAATCGGCTAATAGTATAGGCCTCATTGTAAATATTCAACGCTACAGATTCAGTAGCTTTGAAGGGACCACCCTTGGTCAGCGACAGGTTAAGGTCGAACAGCTTAAACGACCAAGAGATAGAAAGGAACAGACAAACGGTTACAGCTGGCATAACCAGCGGAATGGTGACATGGCGTAAAGCCTGAAAGCGTCCGGCACCATCCACTTTTGAGGCTTCAATCAGGCTTTTGGGAACGTTGTTGATTGCAGAAATGTAGATGACCATTAGGTACCCTGCATTTTGCCAGACAAATACGATTACAATCGCCCAGAAGGCTGTCCCTCCGGTGCCCAGCCACGGAAGATTAAAGAAGGACCAGCCCGTAGCCTGTCCAATCGAGGAGAACCCTCTGACAAAAATAAACTGCCAAATGAACCCGAGCAAAAGTCCACCGATAACATGAGGTACAAAAAATACCGTTCTCAGGACATTGCGCGTGAATAGCTTGCGGGTCAGCACATAAGCGAGTGCGAAGCCGAGCAGATTGGTCAGTATCAGACCGAAGAAAGTGAACTTCGCCGTGAACCAGAATGAATGAAGAAAGGAAGGGTCCTTTGTGAAGATATGTAGATAATTCCGGAGTCCGGTCCACTCCACATCACGTGAGATTCCGTTCCAACTGGTAAAAGAATAATAGAGTCCTAAAAAGAAAGGAATCAGCACAATCATAAAGAAAAACAAGGAAGTCGGCCCGACAAAAACAAACTGCTGCATCAGGCGTGATCTTTTTCTATGGTCCATCGTTCCTCACCCCTTTTTGTTAATGTAAACTTTTCATTCTATAACCGGATTGGTGATTAAGCGAAACAAACATACTTGAAATTATCGCTGCTCAGAATGATTTCAACACAGGCTTGACAGCCCTTTCAAAGAATCGGTATGGTGGACTTGTCAGACTAATAGGGGGTTGATGCGCTTGTCAGGATTGCTTGGTAATTTTGTTACGCAGATTGGAATATTGGTGAATGATGTTGAGAAGGTAAGTACGGCATATGCGGAGTTTTTTGGACTCGAAAAGCCGGAAATTATCGTTACAGATACAGAAGATATTGCGCAGACCCGGCATAATGGCGTGGCTACGCAGGCGCGGGCTAAGCTAGCTTTTTTTGATATGGGCTCTTTACAGCTGGAATTGATTGAACCGGATCATGAGCCGAGTACGTGGCGGGATTACTTGAATGAACATGGTGAGGGACCTCATCATATTGCTTTTATAGTTGAAGGAATGAAAGAAAAGATAATGCTGCTAGAAGGCAAAGGCTTCCCACTCCAGCAAAAGGGTGAGTATACCGGGGGGCGTTATGCTTATATGGACACTTTCAAGGAGTTAAAGGTGATTGTAGAGCTGCTAGAGAACGATAAGGATAGCGGGGAGGAATTACTATGAATATTATCATTACAGGTGCTGGACGTGGACTGGGTTATGAACTCGTGGCCGAAGCGCTGAAGCGGGGCTATGGAGTTATTGCTGGGGTTCGCCGGCCCGATCAGGAACAAACAGCGCTATCGAAGCTTGCTGAAACCTATGGAGATAAGCTTACCATCGCTGCGCTGGACGTGACGGATGAGGCGGGAATCGCGGCACTTGCTTCGAGTCTACAAGAACAAGGTCGGACGCTCGGTGCCATTATTAATAATGCGGCGGTGCTCAGCGCCCGTGATACATCGATTGAAGCGTTGGATTTCCAAGATATGCTTACAACGATGGATATTAATCTGTATGGACCAATGCGGGTGGTTAAGCATTTCTTGCCGCTACTCACGGAACCTGAATGCTCGATCATCAATATATCGTCGGAAGCAGGAAGTATCACGAATGCTTATCCGAACGACTATCCTTATGGCATTTCCAAAGCGGCGCTCAATATGTTCACACAGCAGCTGCATGTCTATGTAAAAGAACGTGGGATTCAAGTGCTCAGCGTGCATCCGGGGTGGATGCAAACCGATATGGGCGGGGCAGAGGCACCGACAAATCCAAATCATAGTGCCGAGGGGATCCTAGACCTGATCGAGAAGCGAACTACACCGGAAGGTCATTTCATGTTTGTAGATTATACAGGTAAGGATATGAAGATTTAGGTGATATATAGGCTGAACTAAAGTTGCGAACAAAAGGCTCAGTAGTCACTGCGGTGAATCATTGGACTTCCGGCCGTTGTTGTCCCCAGATTTCTTGATTATATACCGCTCTTCGAGGTGGAAATCTCGGGACAAAGGCGGTCAGTAAAGAGAACCTCGGTAATTATGCCGAGGTTCTCTTTTTTGTTTATAGAACTGCTTATTTCTTAAGCAATAAATAAGCGAAATAAGGTACGCCGATTAGCGACACCATAATCCCTGCCGGGATGCCGTCAGGATCGACAAGATTGCGGCCAAAGGTGTCCGCGATCAGAAGCAACCAGCCGCCCAGCAATACAGCGACGGGAATAAACATCTGATTACGCGGGCCGACTAGCGATTTGGCAATATGTGGAGCCATCAGTCCGATGAAGGCGATCCCGCCTGTGACAGAAACCGCGGAGGCGGAAGCTGCAACTGCCGTGAGAATCAGAACGATACGTTCACGTTCGAGATTCAGCCCGACACCAATGGCAGAGACTTCACTTAGGCTGAGCAGGTTGAGTCGCTGTGATTTGTACAGGGTAAAGGGAACTAGTAAGATCAACCAAGGCAGTAAAGCCCAAATGAATGGCCAATCTGTACCCCATATATTCCCTGCGATCCATTTTGCAATAAAATCTACCTTGGCACGATCCGCGGACGAAATGATCACGATCATAACGCCAGACAACGCTAGGGAGAACCCTAC
Source organism: Paenibacillus sp. FSL F4-0236 (assembly GCF_038000135.1). NCBI lineage: Bacteria > Bacillati > Bacillota > Bacilli > Caryophanales > Paenibacillaceae > Paenibacillus > Paenibacillus sp. FSL F4-0236. The sequence goes on along the minus strand of NZ_JBBOBK010000001.1, from coordinate 4,443,418 downwards.
CCCAACGAGCACCAATCGAACAGGATCAAGCCCCTTAGTCCGACTATATGAAAATAGATAGATTAATGCTGCCGTAAGTAATGCCCCTATAAAAGCAACCAGCGGCAGCGCATAAATGAATGATCCAGCGCTAACCGGGAAAAAAAGAAAGAAAACAGCGACAGCCACACCCGCACCAGAGTTGATACCAATAATACCGGGGTCGGCTAGATCGTTTCGTGTAACGCTTTGCAGAATGGAACCGGATAACGCCAAGGCCATGCCTGCCAGCAGTGTAATCAGAATCCTCGGCAATCTTACAGAGAATAATACAAAGTCCTCTTTAAAGGTTCCATGCCCGAACAGAACCGGAAGCAGTCTGTCAAAAGATAGGGAAGAGTATCCGATTCCCATGCTGACGATAGCTGTTAGCAGAATCAAACCGGTGCATACACATAGGATAATACGTTGCTTTCGCACGGGTGCAGAGGAAATCATGAGAGTGTTTTACCTCCTTTCCGAACAACAAACAAGAAGAAAGGTAGCCCAAGCATAGCTACGACGGCGACCACTGGCGTCTCATAAGGTGCATGGATTGTCCGTCCAATTGTATCCGCGAGAAGCATGAACGATGCACCCGTAAAGATCGATATCGGCAAAATATACCGGTAATCGGTACCGACAATCTTACGGACAATATGCGGAATCATCAGCCCTACAAAAGCCATATCCCCAATTAGAGCGACCGATGCTCCAGTCAGCAGAATAATAAGAGTGAATAGAATCCCTTTAACCACAGCAAGATTTTGTCCTAATCCGATGGCTACCTCGTCACTTAAGCTAAGAATGGTTAACTGGTTTGAAAATATTAATGCCACCACGATGCCGATGATGATCACAGGTGCAATAGCCTGAAGCTGGCCCCAGGTTGTGCCGATCAATCCACCCGCTGTCCACATGGATACATCCTTGGATATTTTGAAGGCAATGCTTACACCACTTGCGATAGCATACAGAAAGGCAGATACCGCTGCACCGGCGAGTACGATTCGAATCGGAGAGAAGCCACCTTGGCGCACAGAACCTAGAACAAGCACTAGCACGGCTCCTAGGGCAGCGCCAAAAAAACAAGCGATCATGGTACCAAAATAATTCAGTCCCGGCAGAAATACAAACGTAAGAGCCAGCGCCATATTCGCGCCCGAGGTCAGACCGAGCAGGCCTGGGTCGGCTAATGGATTGCGTGTAACCCCCTGCATGATAGCACCGGATACGGCAAAGGCAGCACCGATCAGCATGGCGGCGAGTTCGCGAGGTAGCCGGATCTCACGCAGAATAAGGACATTGTCTGCCTTTGAATTAGAGGTGATGGCAAGCCACAGATCATTGAAAGTGGTTTCTTTAGCCCCGAATAGCATAGCAATCACGAGGCATATAACCATTACCAGCACGCTACCAAGCAGCTTATATAAAAATGGAATGGAAGTTTGCTTCGTAGTCATTATCTTTATTTTCCAAGAAATTGTTGTTCAAAGAATTCCAACTGGTACTCAAGGCTAAGCGGATCGTTAAAATAGAATGCTTTTGCATCAGCCTCGAAAACACGATTGTTTTTGACGGCAGGGATGCTCTTGTAGATTTCTGTATTCTGGAAGGAATTATCTTCATCCGCATTTTTACTGAAAATAACGTAATCGCCCAGATAATCCTTCAGCACTTCTGTCGAGACAGCAAAGAATCCATCCGTTTTGGTGCTTTCTTTTACTGTTTCTGGCATGCCAAGCTTGAAGTCCCCATAGAGGAGTTCAGTTCCGCGGCCAAAGTTATACCCGTATACATACAATTGCTTATTAAAGGTCTCAATAACAGAGACAGTTGCATTATCACCGATCTTCGCTCTGATTTCTTCACCCGCTTTTTTGGTGCGGGCACTAAAATCATCGACCCAAGCTTGAGCTTCTTTTTCTTTGTTCACCAATTTGCCGACTTCCAGCTGTTGGGTTAAGTAATCCACTTTATTATAAGTATAAGTAACGGTTGGTGCGATTTGCTTGAATTTATCGATATTTTTAATATCGGAGAGCCCAATGATCAGATCCGGCTGCAGTTCAATGATTTTCTCCAGACTTTCATCGCTAACCGCTTCTACGTCTTTTAGTTGCTCTTCAAAGCGTGGGTTAGTTTTGGACATTTCATCTACGCCCACAACAGGTATACCCAGTGCCATGACATTACCTGTTAAAAAACGGGTGAGTACAACAACACGCTGAGGATGTGTTGGAACCTCAACAGGTCCATCTTCGGATTGATACGTAAAAGTCGCACTTTCTGACTCCGCAGCAGGAGTAGAAGATGGGCTGTTTGTAGGACTAGCATCATTCTTCGCCTGATTTCCCCCACAAGCACTAAGTGCAATCCCCATAATAAGTACAAACGGAATAAATATCTTTCTCATTAAATAATTCTCCCCTTTTTTGTATGACAGTGTTACTTTGAACAATTCAAACAGTGTAAATCAATCTTCAGCCTATGCCTTAGAGTGATTATGAGAATCATTCGCATTTGTAATCATTATAGGGATCACTTATGTGCCTAACCATGCCTTTTTGTTGGAAAAAAGACTTGGACTATTATTTGCCTCCGAATAAAGCTACCGCTCGTCCTAGTTGTAAGCGAATCGAAGCCGGGTTATAAGGCACCCAATCATCCAGATCAAGAATATGGACTTTCTTCTGCTGCACTGCGGGAAGCTGGCTCCAATAAGGGGATTGAAAGATCGCTTCAGTATGCGCAGTAGAGCCTTTGGCATCGGGAAATACAATGACTAAAATTCGGTCTCCTGCATAATCTGCAAGATCTGAAACCCCGATCGAAATCGAATGGAACTGATCTCCCAATCTTTTTATCTCGTTGTCAATCAAGGTCGGTGCTCTAAGTCCAAGGGATTGGTACATCACATAACCTACATTCCTTGCTCCGTAAACGAGTAGCTCCTCAGGCTTGATGACCAGAATGGTGATGATATCGTTAGCTACTGTGCTGTGCTGTACTATTTCTCGGGCTTCTAGCTCTTCTTGTTCAAAATCCTTCAGCCACTGCTCCGCCCGTTCACTCCGCTGAATGGCTCGGCCGATTAGGCGTAGCTGATCTTTCCAGCCGATTTCGTTCCAAGAGATCTCCATAATAGGTGCTACAGCTCGCAGCTGCCCGGCCTTCAATCCGTATTCCTCCAGATGTTCTTTGGCCGCAATAATCAGTTCAACGTTGGCATCAATTAATAGCGATCTGATCTGTTCAGCCGAGCTGTTTGTATTGATAAACTTCATCGACTGCGGTGGCTCCTGATCCGAAAGATTCAAATATTCACTACTTTCAGAGATGGTAACCGCAGGTTCTAAGCCAAGTAACAGCAAATGGCTTGCATAAGGGGTGAGCATTACGGCAACTCGCTGGAAAGAGCTTCGGCTGTAACCAGACGGAGATGCGCCTGTCTGCAGCTTAAAACGACGACTGAGATAAAATTCATCCTTGTAGCCTACCTTTAGCGCAATCTCCCTAAGTGTGCCTGAACCGTTAAGCAAAAGCTCCTTGGCACTATGAACCCGTAGCCGCGACAGATATTCGCTCTGGCTGAAGCCTGTCACCTGCTTGAACAGTGTTGAATAATGCGAGCTGCTTACACCCGCAATGGCGGCTAAGTGCTCACGTGTTATTTTTTCGCTAAAGTGATTCTCCAGGTAAGAAATGCTCCGTTCCATCGATGGTTGCTCGTTAACTGTATATCTGGCTTCCTGCTGTTCGAGCAATTGTAGAATAATCTGATGAAAAAGCATTTGATTCTGTACATGGCGTGTTTCTCGATCTGGCAGTCGGTGAAGATACAATTCCTTGATACTGGATACAATGGTAGGCTCATAAGGAAACAACAGTATATTTGAACTCGAAGCCATTTCGCTTTTCCGTATCATCGCACCGCCAGGTATAGCCTGAGTCTGCTCTTGAATCCAGATGGTGAGCTTATAGGCATGAAGCGGCTGCTGGAGATTTGTAATTAAAGAGGCATGAGTATTAGCGGGGAGAAGGATTACGCTTCCTTCCGTAAGCTCATAAGTCAGATTATTAACCTCAAGGCTCCCTGTACCAGCGGCAACGGCCATTAATACGGTTAGATTCTCATGAATCTGAACTCTTGGTAGATTTGAGGTCCCATACATCGATTGAATGCTGCCAGCGCTATATAAAGGAAAATGAGATTCGGCCCATTCCGGGATAACGTTATTCAAAATAAGGCCTCCGTTACTTGAATATATTTTCAAACTATAATGCTATGGATCTATGGATTGAACTGTATTATTGACGTCTGCGGAACTAATTATAACATCTTCCCTTTTTAGATAAGCCTGTTAATTATTTGCCCTATATATTCTTTTTAAAAGATTCGTCTGTCCAAGAGAACGCATATTGGATCGAATATACATACTACCAGGTATTCTTTATCCATTATAAAGAGGTGATTAAGATGAAAAAGCAGATAACCTCCACTAAGAAGCGAGAGCTTCTCTCCAGACCTAAGCCCAAAAGTATTCTGAATCCTAAAGCAGCAGCCCAGACCATCAACTTCGCGGTTATTGGGGATAGTCATGTGGGATATGGGAATAGCTCTAGCATTTTTAGAAATCTTTTGCCTAAAGCAGTAAGCAGCGGGAATAAGAGGTTTGTTATTTTTGGAGGAGATAACACGCAAGCGGGAGCGAATCATGGAAATAATGCAAATGCCTATTACAAGGACTTCAAGGATACAGTAACTAGCACGCTCGGAAGTATCCCCTATAAAGCATCGATAGGAAATTGGGAGGCAAGTACCCAGTCCTTATTCACGCAATATTTAGGTGCAGTAGAAGGGCAAATGAATTTCCCTGGGACACAGGGTAAGGTGAAGTACGTGTGGCTTAATTGTGCTCTGGGTCTGTTCACTCCGGGAAGTATAAATATATTGAAAAATTTAGATGATCAGCATTTTTATATTATTGATTTTCATTGGCCTTTAAAAGTGAGCGGGATCACGGTCGATCCTAGCCATGTATTAAGCGCGGCGGAGACTGCTAAGTTTTTTGCAGCTATTCCTACGAAAGTGAGGGATAAGGTGCTAGCTATTTTCACACATCATGGACATTTGTTTTATCGAAAGCTTACTAATATATATCCAGGTTATACAAATACAAAATTCTTTGTGTGCGGATGTTCGGGTGATTATAAATGTAAGCCGAGTGGTGATCGCGGTTATTACAACGCCACATTAACCATCAATGGTACGGCATTGAATGTCGATGCTTTTAAGGTAGCGGTCACTTAGTGAAGAAGTGGATGCGGTTAAAATAAAACGCTAATTTTCGGGAGATAACCGAGATTAGCGTTTTTCTTTTATTAAGAATAGCCCATTAACCATGGAGTCACAGGTAAATAGTAAGTAAGCAGGATTATTTAATATATTTGTATAATAGTTTATATATGTATTGAATAAATTTATTTAGGAGGGCTACCCATGAAAGAACTATTATTTCATTCTTTAGAACAGGTGGGTGTGTCGGCTTACGGTGTAGAGCGTATACGTATAGCAGCTGCACAAATGGTTGAAGACAACATCACGCCGGCACAAGTTATTGTTGCTGCGAGAAAGGGGACGCTACTGGTCCATCAAGCGAACGGGAAATTCGGTCCGGAGCTAGGCGCAGCGGAATTAACTGTAGATGCTATTTATCCACTGTGTTCCATAACAAAACTGTTTACGGCAACCGCTATAATGATGTTAATGGAACAAGGGAAGATTGGTCTAAACAGACCTGTTTCCGATTACATCCCCGAATTTACAGGTGAAGGCAAAACTAAGGTATGCGTACATCACTTATTGACACATACCTCTGGCCTGGAAGGTGAGGTGATTTGGCAGAACGGACAGTTGAAAAAGGAACAAGGAGAGTACCCTCCACATGAACCTAATCAAGATCCAGATCAGCATAAGTACTTATATGGCGGTTATGATGCACCGCTTAGTAACGAACCTGGTACGGTCATGTCTTATTGCGGGTATGGCTATGAGCTGTTGGGTGAAATCATCCGGCGCGTTAGCGGACAAGCTTATGATGTATTCGTAAAGGAAACTATTTTTCAACCGCTTGGCATGGAAAATACATATTATCGTGTACCCATGGACGTGCGGGACAAAGTAGTAAGACGTGCACCAGAAGCAGCGTGCGCGGAATGGGTGGACAGCGAGTATAATTTGAATTCCGTATCTGCGGGGGGCGGCGCTTACTCGACGGCTATGGATTTGGCTGTCTTTGGCCAGATGTTTCTTAACGGCGGGATATATAACGGAGTACGATTTCTTAGTCCAGTAACCGTAAAAGAAATGACCCGCAACCAAATTCCAGGCGTATCCTCACAATATAGAGACGAGGTTTTTCCAGAAGCGTATTGGGGGTACGGATGGGCGATTAATGGTTCGAAGCGTGACGGTGGAGATTTGTTCTCGCCAGAAGCCTATTCACACTGGGGCGCGGCAGGTCCTTTCCTCTGCGTTGATCCGATTTATCAGACAGTTACGGTGCATTTATCCGTAGAGCTAGATCACCAGAAGCCATTTAAAAATATGTATGTGGATTACTTCAATAATACTGTTCTGGCAGCCATCACTGATCTTTAATCCTCTTTTTAGTTTTTTTGTCGTGTCATCTATACTTAAAGCGTGCTTTCCCAGTTTCTTCTAAATTGTTTAGGGGTGGTGCCAGTATATTTCTTAAACACTTTGGTAAAATAGCTCTGGTCATTGAAATGTAGCCTCGTAGCGATATCAGATAAGCTAATGCCCGGTAATTCGATTAATCGTTTGGCTTCTACAATCCGCTCGAATTGAATAAAATCACTGATCGTGAATCCTGTTTCCTTCTTAAATAATAGGGAGAGATAGCTTCTGTTCAATCCAGCGACTTCAGCCAGCTTATCTAAGGAGAGTTCCTCATATAAGTGATTAAAAATATAGTTCTGACAGAGGGCCACGGTGCGCGAAAGTTTCGCCATCCGGCTCTCTTTGACATGGTCGGCGAAATCGCAAAGCGCATTAAGAATAGCATGATCTACAGCCGGAACATCCTTTAGTTCTTCGATATGCTGGATATGAAAGTCGCTGAGGGTATAAGAAATCTCCCAATACAGTCCTCCATCTATAGCTGCACGAGTAGCGAGCGTAATACAGGAGATCGCCAGATTTTTTTTGTTGCGTAAATGGCTCTTCTTGGAGAGAACTCCATAATTGTCTTCAGAGAAGGTTGCTTGGACACGAAGTAGCTCTGCTTTATTTCCATTTTTGATATGGTGAAATAGAGCTTTTTCCAGCATGGGTTCGTGGTGCAGCCATGTATTCTCACGTCGATAGGAAACATCCAAGTCCAGACTGCCTGCGGGAGGCTGTTTATGCTCAAGAGTTCGGGTGTCGAGTAGCAGTTCGCTAAGAGATAACGTCTTTCCGGTGACGAGCGAGTACATCAGCATAGCGGTATGGTAGACTCTCATTTTATTTAGCACGGTCAAGCTGCGGTAGTATTTCATCCATTGCTCTTGAAGCTTTAATGGAACTTCATGGTCACGCATCAGACTTGTCATATTGTCCTCTGAAAGGTGAGTATAAAGTGTAGGACCGATCACAATGCTTCCCCCGTTACTGCTGCCTGAGGGCAGATGGAGAAGGATGTAATTCTCTAGGAAGTTAGTGGTGCGAATGATCGGTATAGAGGCATTTGAGCTATCGTACTTAGAGTTGTTCTCGCTTTTAGTAGAGTCTGCAATTTCTGAAAGAAGCTCATTGAGGTTATGAACCCACGGGGCGCTCTCTGAAGAGGATGGCAGCGCTAGCTCGATTCTCCGATTGGCGTCTAGCAGAAACACAGGAATCTGCAGCGATTCATACAACACTTTACAAATATATTGAGCTCCTTCATGACCATCCAAATGATTCAACATTCTTTCAACCTCCTCGCCCAACCAGAATACCAAAAATACAATGATAATGCCATAAATCTAACATGAAGTAGATTAAAATGGGGATAGTATACATTCAGAGGAGGTATTTTTATGAAAACCAACATTCATGAACTCATATCACAAATGACCCTTGAGGAGAAAGCAGGACTCTGCTCAGGGCTTGATTTCTGGAATACAAAGGGCATTGAACGACTCGGAATCCCCTCTTTAATGGTAACGGACGGACCGCATGGTTTACGCAAGCAAAAAGAGAGCGCCGATCACCTCGGACTCCATAACAGTGTACCCGCGACTTGTTTTCCTTCGGCAGCAGGGATGGCTTCTTCCTGGGATCGGGAGTTAATCGGTCGTGTAGGTAAAGCACTCGGGAAAGAGTGTCAAGCAGAGAACGTTGCTGTTCTGCTCGGACCGGGAACAAATATTAAGCGCTCTCCACTGAACGGCCGTAACTTTGAATATTTTTCGGAAGACCCTTATCTTTCCTCGGAGATGGGTGGGAATCATATCAAAGGTGTGCAAAGTGAAGGGGTAGGCACCTCGCTTAAGCATTTTGCTGCTAATAATCAGGAACACCGGAGAATGTCTGTAGATGCTGTTATTGATGAGCGGACGCTACGGGAGATTTATCTGGCTAGCTTTGAAGGCGCAGTTAAGCAGAGTCAGCCATGGAGCGTGATGTGCTCTTACAACCGGCTAAATGGTGAATATGCCTCTGAGTGTGAGTTTCTCCTGACAAAGATTCTTAGAGAGGAATGGGGCTACGAGGGATTCGTCGTTTCCGACTGGGGAGCGGTTAATGAACGGGTGAAGGCTCTACAAGCAGGACTGGAGCTGGAAATGCCGTCAACCGGAGGCATTGGTGATGCCAAGATTGTCGCAGCGGTGCAAAGTGGGGAGTTGGCGGAAGAAACGTTAAATCTTGCAGTGGAACGGTTGCTTACCTTTGTTTTTAAAGCGGTGGAGAACCGTAAAGATAATGCTTCATTTAATGCTGATGAGCATCACCGTCTGGCTCGTGAAGTGGCGCGGGAGAGCATGGTTCTCCTTAGAAATGAGGAAGGCATTCTGCCGCTGTCAAAGCAAGGAACGATTGCGGTCATTGGCGAGTTTGCTAGAAATCCGCGTTATCAGGGCGGGGGCAGCTCACATGTGAATCCGACGAAATTGGACGATGCTTTTGAAGAGATGAAGGCCCTTGCAGGTTCTGCCGAGCTGCTATATGCGCAAGGATATGAACTGAATCATGACGGGATTAATGAAGCTTTGTTACAAGAGGCACGGGATACAGCGGCAAAAGGTGATGTAGCCGTATTGTTCCTTGGACTTCCGGATAACTATGAATCAGAGGGTTATGATCGTAGTCATTTGTCGCTTCCAGAGAGCCATAAAGCGTTGATCGAAGCAGTGTCTGAGGTGCAAAGCAATATCGTTGTTGTACTCAGCAATGGTTCACCCATAGAAATGCCTTGGATTCATAAAACTAAGGGGATTCTTGAAGGTTATCTAGGCGGTCAGGCTTTTGGCGGTGCAGTGGCAGATTTACTGTTTGGAGAGGTTAGTCCAAGTGGTAAACTGGCAGAGACCTTTCCGATGAAGCTGAGCGATAATCCATCCTTTCTTAATTTCCCAGGTGAAGGGGATACGGTTGAGTACAAAGAAGGCTTGTTTGTAGGCTATCGTTATTATGATAAAAAAGAGCTTGAACCGCTGTTTCCTTTCGGCTTCGGACTAAGCTACACAGCGTTTCAATACAGCAATTTGAGAATCTCCAAGAGCAGCATAAAAGATACCGAGAACATACAAGTTACGACCACCGTCAAAAACACGGGTACTCGCGCAGGAAAAGAAATCGTTCAGCTCTATGTTAGCGATGTGAAGAGCAGCGTGATCCGTCCACTTAAGGAGCTTAAGGGCTTCCAGAAGCTAGCGCTGCAGCCTGGTGAAGAGCAAGAGGTTTCTTTTGAACTGGATAAACGCTCCTTTGCTTATTACAACGTCAACATTGGTGATTGGCATGTGGAAAGTGGAGTCTTTGAGATTGCTATCGGTTCATCTTCGCGGGATATTCGTCTGACTGCTTCTATTGAAGTGGAATCGACTGCTCCGCTTGCATTAAGTTATCATCGCAACAGTACCGTTGGTGATTTGCTGGACAATCCACGCACGGCAGATAAAGTGAAGAAGTTCAGCAGTATTTTTGGCATGGAAGGTGCGATGGATGATAATCCGGAAATGTTCATGGCGATGATGAAATATATGCCGCTACGGGCGCTGGTTGGGTTCGGTCAAGGGAAATACACAGAAGAAGATTTAGCCAAGGATCTGCAAGAATTTAATGCTTTGGCTGTAGATTAGGAGATCAGAAAAGGCCTAGTCTGATCTTTAATAAAAATCTAATATAAGTAAGCCAGTAGTTCATATTACTCATTTATAATATGCACCACTGGCTTTTTTTATATTTCGTGTTCGGCTACCGTGATCCGTAAACTTGATGATTGTGGCATGATTTCATAGGTGTGCTTCAACGCTTTCTAGAAGGAAATCCGTATTCTTTAGAGCGCCACGCTACTAGTAGCGCAAGAATTAATAGAATAAACAGTACCCACGGGAAGGAGCGGACACCAACTGTTTCAATAAGAATCCCACCCATCACGCCGCCACCGCCGATAGCTAGGTTCCATGCCGTCACTAACATCGACTGGGCCACATCTGCACTTTCGCCAGCTGCTTCAGCAACTGCTGTTTGTAGCAAAGTAGCCGCTCCTCCGAACGTCAACCCCCATACAGCAACCACTAGATAGATCACTATGGGTTGGCTGCTGCTAATGCCCAGTGCAATGGATGACAAGGCGAAAGCAACGAGGCTGTTAAGAACCAATGGACGTAGTTTACGGTCGATCAAAATACCGATGACCCAGATGCCAATAAGCGCAGTAATGCCGAAAATAAGCAGTACCAAGTCAACGCGCTGGGTAAGCCCAGCCTGAGTAAGATAGGGTGCAATGTAGGTATACAGGATGTTATGTGCTAGCACCCATGTCAGAACGACAAACAGTACCGGCCGTACCCCTGGAATAACAAAAACCTTGTAGAGAGGGAGCCGCTTATCAGGAGCCTCCCCTGGATAGTCCGGTAGCTTCCAAAGTACCCAGCCGACCAGCATCAGAGCCAGTAGCGACATGATCCCGAAGATGGAGCGCCAGCCCACAAGAGTGCCAAGAAGTGTTCCAGCAGGGACTCCGAGTGCCAGAGCGAGAGGCGTGCCAACCATCGCTACCGCCATTGCTCGTCCCTTGAGTGACTCCGGCACCATGCGCCGGGCATAACCTGCTATCATGCCCCATAAGACTCCAGCGGATACGCCTGCGAAGAACCGAGCTGCCAGCGTAAGTATATAATTGGAAGAAAAAGTGGTGACGGTGTTGAATACGAGAAAACCAAGGATGCACATTAGTAGCAGTGGTCGCCGCCGCCATCCACGCGTCATGGTGGTTAAGGGAATCGCGGCCAACAGTGAACCAAGGGCGTACAAAGTGACAAGTTGACCCGCAAGGGCCTCGGAGACACCAAGCCCATCACCTATTTGGAGCAACAAGCCGGCCGGAATCGTTTCGGTAAGAATACAGATAAACCCCGTCATAGCAAGGGCGAGTAATCCTGCCCATGGTAAATGTTCAGAAGAGGGAGTACTGGAGGCACTTTGTGTGGCAGAAGTTGTGTTTTGGGTCATTGGAGAAGCACCTCTCTTTTAAATTGTAAAAAACTCAATGATACACACTCGAATAGGATTTACTAGACAGAGAGCCTAGACCGGTTCATTCCGGACCAAGGCTCTTTGTGTTCGTTCTTTATTTATTACGTCTATCATAAATGGCATCACAAAGGTCAACGGTAAACTGACCCGACATACCTTCTAGTGCAGTATTAGTAAATGCCACGACGCTGAGCTGTTGCTCGGGATCGACGAACCACGAATGACCATAGGTGCCACCCATACGCCATGTACCCGGGGATTCCGAAGTGTCTGCGGCGACAGGATCCTTCAGTACCGTAATGCCTAGGCCAAAGCCTCGTCCTGGCCAGAAGGCCATTGGTAGATCACCGATCTGGTTGGTCGTCATATCGTGAACCAGAGACTCTGGTAGCAGCGGTGCTCCGCCCTTACGTAATGTTTCCAGCAGCTGCAAAAAATCCCCAGCACTGCCGACCATGCCAGCTCCTCCAGAATGATAGGCAGTATCGTCAAGTGCTCGACCAGGGGCAAGCAGGAATCCAGCCGTTCCCTCCATAAAGGCAATACTGTCGGGATCATGTAAAGGCCGTGGCTCTGGAGTATCATTGGCATAGGAAGTAGCCAGTCGTTCTCGATTGACTGCAATAAAACCCGTGTCGCTCATGCCAAGCGGTTTTGTCACGAGTGAATGTACGGCCTCATTGAGCGGTGCTTCTGTGACCTTTGCAATTACTGCTCCTAGCACATCTGTCGCGATGGAGTATTTCCACTCGGTACCTGGCGTATAGAGGAGGGGGACAGAGGCAAGACGACGCAAGTTCTCTTCCAATGTGATGCCGGACTGATCCATACCATCTGATACCCCTGCTGACTGATAGGAACCATTCTCTTCTTGGAAAAATCGGTAAGAAAGGCCTGCTGTGTGCGTCATCAAATGACGAATCGTCAATGTCGCGAACTCGCCATTCTGCAAACGTGGCCGAAACTCTGGGAGCCAACGATCAACGCGGTCATCCAGCTGTAGTCGACCTTGCGCAACTAATACTAGGGCTGCCGTTGAAACGATAGGTTTGCTAACTGAGGCGAGCCGGAATAAGGCGTCTTCTTGCATAAGTCTGCTCATCTCGCGGTCGGCAAGACCGGCAGCGCGGCTATAAACCAGTTCCCCATCTATCGCCACTTTAATGACAGCACCGACCAGGCGCTTGTCAGCAAGGGTTCGATCAATTACTTCATCGATGCGACCTGATAACCATTCTGTATTTATTTTGTTTGAATCCAATATACTCAACATTCTTCATCCCTTCGGAATAGTTAAAGCCAGGAACACTTTACTATTGTAGGGTTATTATATATAACAAGTTATCTTGATTACATAAGGCAACTAAGTTAAATTAGCCTTATAACGGTTAATTACAAGCTAGTTTATAGGGGGAACCTTAAATTTAAAGGATGTGATTTTGATGGACCATATTGATAAGCAAATTCTTTTTCATCTTCAAAATCAAGCGAGAATTTCTATGACAGAGCTGGGAAAATGTGTCGGTTTATCGCAACCTGCAGTTACGGAAAGAGTTAGGCGTATGGAGGAGAAAGGCATCATCAGCGAGTATCGCACCATCATTTCCCCTGAAAAGATTGGAAAACATGCTGCTGCCTACATGTTATTTCATTCTAGGGATTGTAACGCATTTCTTGATTTCTGCCGCTCCAGTCCTGATGTCGTCGAATGTTACCGTATAAGTGGGGAACACAACTACTTATTGAAAGTAGTAACCGACTCTACACGAGCCCTCGAGGAGTTCGGTAATCAATGTGACAAATACGGTACCTATACGATTTTAATCGTGATGTCATCGCCAATCGATCATAAATTTCTTATACCTTCGCTTGAAGAAGCAAGCATCAACTTGCTGAGTTAGAATTGAACATTACTTCTGCCAGCCCTTCAACGCAAAAAGACTCTTCTATATAAATAGAGGAGTCTTTTTGATTGGAATATTTTTCAGGATAAATGGTTCCACAAATCGTTGTCGGTCCCCTTTACATTCAAATTAATTAGCTAAGACATTGCCAGTATCGCCTAGTTTCCAACGGCAGGTCATTATCAGTTTCTCACCCTCCAGTTCGGCTGTCAGCGTGCCACCCATTTTATTCATCAGACTTTTGGCGATGGAGAGACCCAGCCCGGAGGCTTGAGAAGATCGGGTACGGTCTGCGGTATAGAATCGGTCGAATAAGAGGTTAACATCGCTTCCGGCTAGTTCCTTCGCATCGTTTACTATCGTTAAATCAGCTGTTTCCTGCCGTCGTTCGAAACGGATTTCCACATACCCGGTCGCATGTTTGACCGTATTGACAAGTAAATTCTCGACAACTCTCCGCACAGCGGATTCATCGGCGTATACGGATACATTTTCCTCAGGTAGCCGTATATCCGGTGTAATATTACGATCGTTGAAGGAATCGTAAAATCCGACCAGAATTTCCGAGAGTAGGGCCGTCATCCCAAGCTTTTCTGTATGTAGAGGATAATCTAGCGATTCGATCAAGGAAAGCTCAAAAAAATCATTCAGCAGTGCCTGCAGCCGTTTCGTCCGATTTTTAACGATGGCAACATATTCAAGTTTTTCATCAGGGGTAGTTGACTCATCCTCCAACAGTTGAATATAACCGAAGATGGAGGTGAGGGGTGTACGGATATCATGTGAAATATTCGCTACAGCCTGACGGAATTCTTGTTCGACACGTTTTCGCTGGGCTTCCGCTTCGACGATTAAATCAGATTGACGATTGATTTGTCCCGCAAGCGCCTCAAGCTTCTGGTCGAATAGAGCCACATCGATTTTTTTACCGGTTGCTCGCTCGTTGTAGGTATGCAATTGCCCTGTTATCCGCCCTAGCTCTCGCCTTAACATCAACAAACGGAAAAGCAGGAGAGCTCCTGCCGCAAACAATATGATTGTCAGAATAAGCAACACTCTCCTGCACCTCCTATTTATTATTTGATTTCTTTTCTGTGGAATACGAGAATACCGAGTACCCCGGAAACGGCTATTGTCAACAACGGTACAAGTAAAAGCGCTGGCCAATCTCCACTGTCGATACTGGGCTTACCGATATCGCTCACCAGTTTGAAGATGGAATAATCGTACAAATTACTAAAGAAAGAGATCTTCGAACCTATACCAGCCAAAACCGTATCGATCATAAGGAAGAAAATCATTGAGAAGCCGATAGTTTTGCCGCTGTCGGTTAGGATTACGGTGAACAGCGCCCCGATGGCTGCGTAACCAGCTGTGTACAACAACGTTAGCCCGAGGGCTCGCGGTATAAAAAGTGTAGTGCTTCCTTCCGGCAGATGACCGAAGCCCGAAAGCAGCGTGACTTCGACTGTGCTGACAATAGGAAAGACGAGAGAAATCGCCATGGCCCCAACTGCGAATACGATTAGTTTTGCCGCGAACAGCCGGCCTCTGGTGTTGCCCGAAGATGCGATCGTCTTCATGACTCCTGTGGAATATTCGTTAGAGATGAAGAATCCAGCCAGAATGGCTACGCCGAATTTAATAATGTAGGCATTGCTTGAAATAAAGGTAGTCAGAAATTCAGCGCCGGTGATCTGAGGTTCCCCATTGGACCGATGATCAAAATAATATAGCAATGGGTAAGCAAGCGAGAGGACGGAAAGTGCCAATAGAAAAGTCCAAAATGATCTATTCTTACGGAGCTTGAAAAACTCAACTCTGATCAGATTATACATTTGGATTCCCCCCAATCCGCTTCGTAAAATAACTTTCCAAGTCTTCACCCATAGGCATAAACTTCTCGATCTCTAGGCCTGCAGAGAATAACGCTGTTGATACTTTACCTGGCTGCTCAATGCGGCTATACAACTTGATGGTTCCATCCTGCATCACTTCGAAATCGGTCGTACCCAGCTCGTTCTGAATGACGGCTGTTGCCTTGCCCGGATCATCCACTTTGATAAACAAATACTGCTGACATTTCTCGTTTAATTCCTCCGCAGTGAGTTGTTCAAGCAACTGACCGCGATGAATAATGCCATAATGACTTGCCATTAAATGCAGCTCACTTAGAATATGACTTGAGATCATTATCGTAATGCCAAGCTCACGGTTTAGTCGCTTGAGCAGTTCGCGCATTTCGACGACACCCATCGGATCTAACCCATTGGTCGGCTCGTCCAGAATCAGAAATTCTGGATCTCCCAGCAAGGCGATGGCAAGACCTAACCGCTGCTTCATTCCAAGTGAGAAATTCTTGGCTTTCTTCTTGCCGGCGCCCTGCAGTCCAACTTGCTCTAGCATTCTAGGAACGCAATCTTTGCCGGGAATACCACGTAGAATCCGGTTTGCTTCTAAATTTTCGCTCGCAGTCATATGGGGGAACAAAGCGGGACTCTCGATAATCGAGCCGATTCGCTTACGAGCCTGGATCAAGGCCTGCTCTTCACTGGCTCCGAACAGCTCGATCGTCCCCTGAGTCGGAAAAGCAAGTCCGGTCACAATCCGGATTAATGTTGATTTTCCAGCTCCGTTTTGCCCAATAAAACCATAAATAGAGCCTTTACGGATTGACAAATTGACTTTGTCCAGCGCTGTATGGCCCTTGAACTTTTTGGATAGCTGATTTGTTTTTAATACATACTCGTACATCTCGTCTTGGCCTCCTTTTCGTGATAGACCAAGTATAGAATTGAAAACATAAGAAGAGCTAAAGCCAAATCTTAAGAATGTCTTAAGGCTTGAGCCGATAACCTATGCCCCATACTGTCTCGATAAATTCGCTTCCTGGTGCGGCCTTGGTTAGCTTGCTGCGCAAATTGCTCATATGGACATTGACCGTATTGTCATCCCCGTAATATGGCTCGTGCCAGACCCTTTCGTACAAATTCGCTTTCGTGAACACCTTCTTAGGGGCCGACAAAAGCAACGAGAGAATCTCAAACTCTAGAGCTGTGAGCGTCAGTTCCGCTCCATTTGCCGTAACCGACATCGCATCTCGATGAAGTACAAGACCCTGATGCTGGAGCACGTTAGGCAAAGCCGATTGCGCAATCCGCGAATACAAACGTAGATGAGAATCGATCCGTGCAGAGACTTCCTCAACGTCGAAGGGTTTCGTAATGAAATCATCCGCCCCCGCCCGCAGGGCAGATACCTTGGTCTGGGGCTCACCCTTGGCTGAAATGATAATTACCGACATATCGTCCCGCCCGGCAATCTTCTCAAGTAGTTCCTCTCCCGACATGCCAGGCAGCATCAGATCCAGTAGCAACATGCTCCATTGACGTTGCTCCAGATAGAGAAGTGCCTCCGTTCCCGAGTAAGCAGGTTGGGGGATGTAGCCGCTTTTCTTAATAATGTTGCACAGCAATCGGTTGATGTCGCTGTCGTCCTCAGCAACGAGAATATGTATCGGGTTATTCATTTAATCTCCTTATTCCACCTAAAATAGGTCATTATTCGGATGAATTCCTATTAAATAGGATAGCAGGTTTTAGATTCTGTATCCAGATCCAGCCAATTTCTGCATTTTGGTTATTCAAATCTATATCACCGATTCTGGTGAGTTCATTTTTATATAACAAAGAGACTCTTCTATATAAATAGAGGAGTCTCTTTGCGGTGTTAAGGTATTTAGATAAATAGATTATGACTAGATTGATCGGCTTGACCGAGGTAATAACCTACGCCGCCAATTCCCACGCCGTCGATCAGTTCTTCACGGGTAATGCCCATAAGATCCATGGACATTTGGCAGGCAACGATCTCGACGCCTTGGTCGACAGCCATTTGAATCAATTCTTCCAAAGAAGAGACATTATTGTTCTTCATTACAGAGCGGATCATTTTGGAGCCCATGCCCATCATGTTCATATTCGAAAGTGTTAGCTTCCGACTGCCGCGCGGCATCATCGCTCCGAACATTTTACCGATAATATTCTTGTTCACAGGCACTTTCTCATCCTTGCGGATAATATTGAGACCCCAAAAGGTAAAGAACATCGTCACTTTTTTGCCGCTGGAGGCAGCTCCGTTGGCAATGATGAAGGAAGCGATCGCTTTATCCAGATCACCGCTGAATACCACCATCGTACTTGCATTACTAGTTTGGACGGGTTGTGCTCCTGCTGGTACGGAATCCGCGGTAATGCCTTTGCGCAGATAAGCTTCAATCATGCCAGTAGGCAGCTTCGTTAATTGCAAAAGCGTGTGCTTCGACATGCGAGCCCATGCCTTAATATCTTCATAGAATCCCGGATCGGAAGCCGTTACCTTTAAGACTTGCCCGTCCAAGAGAGGGTCCATGCTCATCTTGACTTGGATCAGCGGCCCAGGGCAGCATAGTCCGCAAGCATCAAGCACGGAATCAGGTGTTAGATCGGATTCTTGTTTGGCAGGGGTGGATACAGATGCGCTGGAGTTGGCTGCGAAAGCTGTAGCGTTGGCATTGCCTGCAGCTGAAGCAGTGTCAGTTCCCGCCGGTGCTCCCGTTGCTGCGATTTCTTTACGGGCTGCTGAAATACCTGCGTTTGGCGTCAGACTATCTTTTTTTTTAGGCGAGTATTTACTCAGTTGATATGTCTTATAGCCTCCGGTCAGATTCTTCACACGGAAACCTTTTTGCTGCAAAATCCGGGAAGCTGTGTAGCCTCTAAGTCCAACTTGGCAATACACCCAAATTTCTTTACTAGGGTCAAGCTCGCTTAGCCGACCACGCAGATCATCCACAGGGATATTAATGGACCCTTCAATATGACCGTTGGCATGCTCGATTTCCGAACGTACGTCAACTAAAATGGTATTGTTGTTGTCACGACCTTCTAAATCCTTAGGATCGAATACTGTAGTCATGCCTTTCAAAATATTTTCAGCAGCAAAGCCAGCCATATTCACCGGATCTTTAGCGGAAGAATAAGGAGGGGCATAAGATAGCTCCAACTCCGTCAAATCAGTGACCGTACCTCTAAAACGAATAACTGTAGCGATATCGTCGATACGTTTATCTACACCACTATACCCCACGGCTTGTGCACCGAGCACCGTACCTTTTGGATCAAAGATCAGCTTCATTGATATTGGAGTTGCCCCCGGATAATAAGTTGCATGAGAGCTTGGATGAACATAAATCACGTGATACGGTAAGCCCAAACGCTGTAATGTTTTTTCGTTATTGCCGGTAGAAGCACCCGTGACTCCAAAAACCTTAATAATAGAAGTCCCTTGTGATCCTTTGTAAGTAGTGCCTAGACCGCTGACGTTGTCCGCAGCAATCCGTCCTTGCTTATTGGCAGGACCAGCTAGTGGAATAGCAGTTTTAGTTCCGTTCACGAAATCAACCACCTCGACCGCGTCACCTACTGCATAGACCTGATCCAAATTTGTCTCCATACGCTCGTTGACTAAGATATGGCCGCGTGGACCAAACTCTAAGCCACTATCCTTCAGGAAAGAGGTATCCGGCGAAACGCCTATAGCCAGTAGAACCATATCACTTTGAAGCACCGTACCACTTGCCAACTGAACCTCTATTTGTTCACCAACTTCTGCAAACCCTTGGACCATATCGGAAAAAATAAGATTAACGTCATGCTCGTCGAGCTCTTTTGCCAAAATTGAAGACATTTCAGTATCGAACGGAGCTAAGATTTGTGGACCCGCCTCGATCAAGCTTACTTCCAGACCTGCTTCTCTGAGGTTCTCCGCCATCTCAACACCGATAAACCCACCACCGATCACAACGGCGGAACGAGTGCCTTCGGCTGCGACTTTGGTTTTGATTTTGTCGGTGTCGGGAATGTTGCGCAGCATGTGAATTTTGGAACTCTCGATACCAGGTAGATTCGGACGAATCGGTTTAGCGCCGGGCGATAAAATAAGCGCATCATAGCTCTCTTCATAGGAGCCTTTTTCTATACTTTCTACTCTTACTTTCTTGTTCACAGGGTCGATAGACACCACTTCACTTTGAATCCGAACATCGATGTTAAAACGTTTATGCATCGCCTCTGGTGTCTGAACCAGCAGCTTGGAGCGATCCTGAATGGAACCTCCGATATAATAAGGCAGTCCGCAATTGGCAAAAGAAATGTACGGATCACGTTCAAACATGATGATATGAGCCTCTTCATCTAATCTCCGAAGCCTGGCGGCCGCTGATGCGCCTCCTGCAACTCCTCCGACAATCAGTACTTTTTTACTCATGATGATTTATTCCTCCCCTAAAAATAGCTGAATTAGATGTTTGATTTTCTCGTCTTTAACAGAATAGTTAATTTCCAGTCCATTACGTTCGGTTTCGACAATGCCTAAGGATCTAAGCTTCTGCAAATGCTGGGATACCGTAGATTGTGGAAGGTCTAGACAGTCCTGCATGAAGCTAACGTTGCAGCTGCCTTTTTCAAGCAGACCTTTAATGATACACAAGCGAACGGGATGAGCGATAGCCTTTAAGGTTTCGGCGGTTTGATTATAGGCTTTGAAATTTTTGTCCATGGTTATGAACTCCTCGCTTTACAATATCCTTATATCGTAATATTATGATATAGTGATATTAAAATCAAGTTATTTTTTAAAAAAGAGAAGGAGAGATGCTCGATGTCTTTTAAAATTTCAAAGGAAATTACCCCTCAGCAAGTGGCGGAACGTCTGAAGAATGGAGAGGCTCCTACGCTGCTAGATGTACGCGAACCCGCCGAATGGGTGGAGGGACATGTGATCGGTGCGAAGCATATTCCGCTTGGGCAGCTGTTAATGCGTATAGATGAACTAGATCCTAATGGAGAGACGATTGTAATGTGCCTAAGTGGTGGTCGTAGTGGACTGGCGTGTGAGCTGCTGAGCGAAAAAGGATATAACGTTGTGAATATGATGGGCGGATTAAGCGCTTGGACGGATGATTTTTTGGTACGGGGGTAACAGCATGAACATGATGTTTAGGATCCTACTGAGTATATTAATTGCTTTTAGTATTGTAAGGTTCTTACGTTCCGCTTGGCCAGTCCGTTCACTCTCCTATGTAGAAGCCCGTGACATTCGCGAATTAGCAGATCAATCACTGGACATGAAAATGCTCGATGTTAGAGATGCCGTAGATTATGAGAAGGATAGTATCCGTGGCTCGATAAATATATCGATCGGGCGGTTAGCCTATGTCTGGCAACATTGTCTATCTACTGACGATTCGGTTCTAATCCTTGCTGATAGTTACTATAAAAGAAACAAAGCTGCGAGAATTCTGTATAAACAGGGCTTTCGAAAGTTATATGCGGTAAATGGTGATTTTTTAGGAAGTAAAAGAACACTCTCCGACATTTCGGTGAAAGGTTGTTGTGAAGGATAATGGATTTAAGCTCATTAATGTCCCGTCTCGGATTTGGTAAAAGCGCAAGTGTAAGTGTAAGAACGTTGAAGGTGGCAGAGTTTCGGAGCGAAATGGAGCAATCCAAAAATAGGCTGCTGATCGATGTCCGCGAACCGGATGAATACAAGAGTGGATTTATTCCGGGGGCGAAAAACATCCCGCTATCTCAGTTGGAAAAGCGGCTCGGTGAGATCCCTAAGGATCGGGATGTGTTGCTCTACTGCCGCAGCGGTATGCGAAGCAAAAGTGCAGCGCGGATTCTGAGTAAGCAGGGGTATACTCGGCTTGCACATTTGCAGGGTGGGGTAAGTAGCTGGAATGGGAAGTTGAGTGGACGGTAACTGAACTAATTCCTCTGAACAAACTCTAATAGAGCTAACTCCAAATGAGCTTACTAAAGCTGGCCTTGCTTTAACGCAACGTACTTAAACCAACTAGCTTTTTTGATGGATTAGTTAAATTTTGCTGGATCTAGCATTGAATGTAGAGTGTTTATTGACAGCATCAGAAAGCGAATACTATACTTTTGAGTAATAGGACGAAGCACGTCCCGTACCCATATTGGGTGCGGGATTTTTTTATGCCAAGAAGGAGGGTGACGTATGGGATTTACGGAGGAGCATCGTAAGTGGGTAGAGGATCATATTAGTAGAAGAACGGGAGAACGGCGGGGGTGATTGGAGCGTGGACATGGCCATGGTGAGCGGATGTTTTTGGAGAAGGTATGGTGGCCTATGATGGGGCATTTCAATGACCTTCATCCTGAATATGAAGTATTGGATTGGCGTAGCAAGCCCTACTTTGTTGATTTTGTGTGGAAGCCTGGCCAGGTTAAGTTTGCGTTTGAAGTTAAAGGCTACGGTCCACATGTGCAAAATACAGACCGAACACGCTACAGGCAGGAGCTGAATCGAGAGACCTATCTGCAAATCGCGGGTTATCGGGTCGTGGCGATTCCTTATGATGATCTGGATGCGAGTCCTGAACTTACGATTACTTTGTTAAGACCATTGCTGATGCCGTACCTCGCTGTGACGATGGAGGAGCAGGAGGAGTTTAGCCGACTGGAGCGTGATATTTTGCGGATTGCGGTTCGCACGAATGAGTGCATTCGACCGGTTGATTTGGTGAGGGAGCTTGGGATTGATAAGCGTACGGCTCGAAAAGGACTGAGTGCTCTCAGCCAAAAAGGAAAGTTTTCCCCAATAGTTTCTCAGGAGAGCGGTAGAGTCTGCAAATATGAATATATCCATTCCTTAAAGGATATTCAGTTATGGTAAGGCAATTAAAATACCCCAGATCCCACTCAAAAGGCTGGAACTGAGCAAAAGAGGGGTAGAAATACCCCAGATGCGACCCAAAAGGCTGGAAATGAGCAAAAGAGGGGTAAAAATACCCCAGGTGCGACCCAAAAGGCTGGAATTGAGCAAAAGAGGGGTAAAAATACCCCAGATGCGACCCAAAAGGCTGGAAATGAGCAAAAGAGGGGGAAAAATACCCCAGATCCGACCCAAAAGGCTGGAATTTAGCGAAAGAGGGCCGAGAACGCCCCGTTATCATCCGCATCACTTCACCAAGGGAGACGAGCGAGCGAAGCACCCCATAAATCTCTAATTTTGACCTGATTTTCACTTAGATTGTTAAGGTGTTACTTATTGAGCTAATCTTCTATGATTATGTTGATAGACCAGATTTGTGTTAGACACAGACAACTACCTCGAGAACATATGAAACCGCTATCAACTTGAATCGAAGGAGCGATTATGATGGAAACAGTGACATCTAAATATCCATTTCAACAGATTGATTTACCCTTAAATGACCGAGTGCAGGATTTGATCTCCAGATTAACGCTTGATGAAAAAGTAAGCCTGATCCCCCAGTATCAAGCGGCCATAGAGCGTTTGGGCGTTGGAGCCTATAAGCATGGTACAGAAGCGGCGCACGGAATCTCCTGGCTTGGAAAAGCGACCTCTTTTCCTCAGCCAAGCGGACTGGCTTGTACATGGAACCCAGAGCTAATGAAGGAAATCGGCTCGGCCATTGGAGATGAAGCAAGAGCATTTTACAAAAAGAATCCAACGGTGAATGGCCTGACGTTATGGGCACCAACGGTGGATATGGAGCGTGACCCACGTTGGGGTAGAACGGAAGAAGCTTACGGTGAAGATCCAGAGTTAACTGGACAACTCAGCACATCACTTGTGCAAGGAATCCAAGGCGATCACCCGGTCTATTTGAAAGCGGTCGCAACGCTTAAACACTTCCTAGGGAACAACAACGAGATCGAACGCGGGAATTGTTCCGCCAGCATCGATCCAAGAAATATGCGTGAGTATTATCTGGAAGCATTTAAGCCTGCTTTTCAAGAAGGTGGCGCGCAGTCTATGATGACCGCCTATAACTCGGTGAATGGCGTGCCAGTTATTCTTCATCCGGCAGTGATGGATGTTGTCAAAGGCGAATGGGACATGGACGGTTTTATCGTCAGTGATGCTGGTGATTTATTCGGGATTGTGAAGGATCATAAGTATTATGAATCTTTTGCACAGTCGATGGCGGAATCTATCAAAAACGGGATTGACAGCGTAACAGAAGAAACTGAAGAGACGATCAAGGTTCTTCATGAAGCACTAGACCAAGGCCTACTATCAGAGGAAGATCTGGATCGTGCACTAACTAACACATTTAGAGTTCGTTTCCGTCTGGGAGAGTTTGATCCCGCTGAAGGTAATCCATACGTTGCAATCGACGATTCCGTAATTCTTAGCAAAAAACATGCCGCACTTTCCTTGGAAGCTGCCAAACAATCCATTGTGCTGCTGAAGAATGATCAGGCAACATTGCCACTGAGCAAGACTGAATTAAACAAAGTGGCGATTATTGGTCCACTTGGCGATGAAGCTTTCAGAGACTGGTATTCCGGCACATTACCTTATGGAGTGACCCCGCTGCAGGGTGTTAGCAAAAAGCTGCCTGGTAAACAAGTTACTTTTGAGAGCGGCGCAGATCAAATCATTCTTACCTCAGCTGCAAACGGCCAAGCCATCGGAATCACGGGTGAGGACGGAAGGCTGGCTGTACAACATGACATAGCAGAGCACGGAGAATTGTTCCAACATACCGCTTGGGGCTGGACTAACAATACTCTGAAGGCGACAAGTCGTGGACAGTATGTAACTTTAAGCGAAGCGGAGACACTTACAGCATCTGCTGATGAAATCTACGGGTGGTTTGTAAAAGAATCCCTGAACATCGTCCCGGAAGCTGAGGGTAAAGTCTCTTTGCGGACTTGGAATGACAAATTGATCTCTGTGAATGCTGAGGATGGCACGCTGCAGGTTGCAGATCAGGACGCAAGTGCGGACGCTCGTCTTTTCAAAAAGAACATCGTTACAAACGGACTGGACGCTGCGGTAGAAGCTGCCAAAGCAGCTGAAGTAGTAGTGGTTTTTGTCGGTAATCATCCACTCCTGAACGGAAAAGAAGAAATCGACAGACCTGATATTGTACTTCCGGAGGAGCAGGAGCGCCTGGTCAAAGCAGTCTATGAAGCGAATCCAAATACAGTGGTAGTTATTGTCGGCAGTTATCCGATTTCTTCCACTTGGATTGACGAGAATATCCCGGCAGTATTGTATACATCCCACAGTGGACAAGAGCTTGGTAATGCGGTTGCAGAAGTGTTGTTCGGAGATTACAGTCCTTCTGGTAAGCTGAATATGACTTGGTTCCGTTCTGTGGAGCAGCTGCCTGAGCTGATGGATTATGATATTATCAAAGGTAAAAGAACCTATATGTACTTTGACGGTAAGCCATTGTATCCTTTTGGTCACGGCCTAAGTTATGCTGAAGTGAATTACAAGAATCTAAATTTGAGCACAAAGGAACTGCAGCAAGACGATACGCTTAATATTTCCGTTCAAGTGGATAATACTGGAGCAGTCGATGGGGACGAGGTTGTTCAGTTATATGTGCAAGCTTTGAATTCCCGGGTCAAACGTCCGATTAAACAGTTGAAGGGTTTTGAAAAAGTGAGCATCGCCGCAGGTCAATCGAATACTATAGAGTTTGCATTACCAGTTACAGAGTTAGCATTCTGGGATGTTACACGCGAACAATATTGCGTCGAAAATGGAGAATACGCAATTCTGATCGGCCGTTCTTCTGCTGATATTAAATTATCTTCAGTAGTAACGGTGAAAGGGGACATCATTCCTTCCCGTAATTTATATAACAACACCAAAGCAGAGAACTATGATGACTACGAAGGCGTATATCTGGACGAATGCAAAGCAGGCGGGGCTTCGGTACATCCGGTAAAAGAGGGCGCTTGGATCGCTTTTAATGACGTATTGTTCGATCATGGAGCAGTAGCAATTGAAGCTCTGGTCTCATCTGCAAAAGGTGGCAGCATTGAGATCAGAACAGGAAGCGCAACTGGGAAACTGGTTGGAACCGTAACCGTCCCTTCTGGTGGAGTTCTGCAACAGTGGAGCACAATGAAAGGCGAAGTATCCGTGGAGACGGGTACTAGCGATGTTTATGTAGTTTTTAACGGTGAGGTGCTTCTCAGCCGGTTTCAATTTAATCAATAATAGAGATGACCTTTGATTATGGGTTGGAGTGTGCTATATGGAGTGTTTGGGATGTCGGATTGCTAACGGAATTGAGCCTAACGTAAAAGTAGTATATGAGAATGAATTTATTACTTGTGTGCTAGATATCGCTCCGTTTAACGAAGGACATCTCCTGATCCTTCCTAAAAAGCATTATTGGGATCTCGAAGAAATCGATTCAGAGACTTCCTATGCGATAATGGACGCATCAAAGAAGCTGTCAATCGTCTTGAAGGATCTATTCAAACCGGATGGTATAAGCATTTGCCAAAATGGCGGGAAGTTTAACGACCTGACCCATTATCATATGCACCTCATCCCAAGATACGAAGGCGATGGATTCGCTTGGAGTGAATCAATACACCCGCACGGTGCTGAGAATTTTTTAAGTCACACGCAAGCAAAGATTATTGGTGTTTTAAAAAAGTAACAATCATAAAAAGGGCATTCCTGAAGCAATATCAGGGATGCCCTTTTCCTTTTGTTATAGAGTAACGCTCTAATCACATCCGCCACCGCCACCAGCATCTCCGCCACCGAAATCTCCCCCGCTGCTGTGCCCGCTATCCCCGCCCCAGCTATGACCGCTGTCATGTCCAGAATGGTGATGGGAGTCGCTCCCGTGATGGTGTTGATGGTGATGTTGGTGATTAGAATGATTCGGGTTATTTGGATCCATCAGATGTGGATGACTAGCTGCCATAAAAGACATGCTGGCGGCGTCATCTCGTCTATTTCTCTCAAATCTGTTACTGTTCGAGCTTGAACCATTACGAACTACGGACTGTATGATTATAAATACAATAACTCCAATAAACAGTATCCCAAAGACCATTAGATCGCCCTCCTAGTTGTTCATTATAAGCTGTATTCTCTTAAATTGTACCATAATATTGAATAAATGGATTTGAAGAAATAAAATCAACGCTTATCTTTAACCTCTCTTCATAATTGCTATGAGTTTGTTCTTTTTTATTTAGAAAAGGTTGATTTTATCACCCCGATTTGCTACCATACGATGTAACTTAATAGTTATTGTTTTCTAGGGTTCCGCAGCTGGTGCACAGCTGGTCTGGTCCGAGGGAAAACGCACGAACAGCATTGTTCGTGTCTACACGGAGGGATAAAAGCCCGGGAGGTATCGTTATAAATGACGATGACCTTCCGGGCTTATTTGTTTGTTTCGTGGGCAATTATAAAGTTAGTGAATTGAAGGAGGGCTTGGAATGAAGAACAATTCAGAGTGGTTAAAGGTAGTTGGTGCAGCTGTTTTCGAGGTCATGTGGGTCATCGGCTTAAAACATGCCTCCTCGATGTGGGAGTGGCTGATAACTGTGGTAGCTATAATAATAAGCTTCTATGTGATGATTTCAGCGAGTACCAAATTGCCGGTCGGCACGGTATATTCCGTATTTGTTGGTCTAGGAACTGCAGGTACAGTAGTTGCAGACATGGTTTTATTCGGAGAACCGTTCAAGTTGATGAAGCTGGTTCTAGTGGTTATTTTGCTGGCAGGCGTTATAGGGTTGAAAATGGTGACCAAAGAAGCCGAAGTAAAGGGGGAGTCTTAAATGGCATGGGTATTTCTGGTCGTTGCTGGTTTATTTGAAATGTTTGGAGTAGCTATGATTAATAGGTTGAATAAACACCGGAATTTCCTGTCGTTCGCGCTGCTCTTTCTTGGTTTCGGAGCAAGCTTTCTGTTTCTGTCTTTAGCTATGAAGAGTCTGCCGATGGGAACAGCTTATGCGGTATGGACGGGGATCGGCGCATCCGGCGGAGCGATTCTGGGGATGATATTGTATGGAGAGGCCAAAGACTGGCGCCGGATCGTCTGTATTATTATGATTCTGGGGGCCGCTGTGGGACTAAAGCTGATAGCTTAGTTAGGTATTCATTCTTTACTTTTTCTCTTCAAAAGAGAGATTAGTTATAAATTGGACACGATTCAGATGTTTAGAAAGGTTCTTATAGGTCGTATAAAGTAAGTATACAATACTTCAATAAGGGGATTTTTAATATGACTAAGGATTCAATCGAACATTTGGCTGAAATCGCAAGAATGAACCAATCTAACCGCATGCTGCTTCCAGATGGAACGTCACTTCCCAGAATTGGGCAGGGAACTTGGAATATGGGTGACGACAATTCCCGTAGGGAGGAAGAGATTGCTGCCCTGCGATTAGGCGTGGAGCTAGGCATGGATTTAATAGATACGGCTGAGATGTATGGGGACGGACGCTCGGAGCTTTTAGTAGGTGAGGCTATTCAAGGTATTCGGGATCAAGTTTTCTTGGTGTCAAAAGTCTATCCACATAATGCCGGGAATGAGCACCTTATCCGCAGCTGTGAAGAAAGCTTGAAACGCTTGAATACGGATCATCTGGATCTTTATTTGCTGCATTGGCGGGGAGATATTCCACTAGAAGAGACTGTTGTAGGTATGGAGAAACTAGTCTCTCAAGGAAAAATAGCAAGATGGGGTGTATCCAATTTCGATGTCGACGATATGAAAGAACTGCTTGGTATTGCTGGGGGAACTCATTGTTCAACCAATCAGATTCTATATCATTTAGGGTCCAGAGGAATTGAAACTGAACTGCTGCCATGGCAGAGAAGTCACAAGATCCCGGTAATGGCTTACTCACCGCTTGCTCAAGCTGGTTCACTTCGAAAAGGAGTCATCGAGAGTGAAGTCGTTCAGGAAATCGCCAGTGCACATCAGGCAACTCCGCTTCAGATTATGCTAGCTTGGACGATGCGTGAAGAGGATGTTATTTCTATCCCAAAAGCTTCTTCTCGTAAGCACGTCATTGAGAATGCTGCTGCAGGCTTGATTACGCTAAGTGACGATGAAATTTGGAAGCTGGACGAAGCTTTCCCAATACCTTCTTGGAAAGTACCGCTAGATATGATTTAAATCCGTTTTATTCACATAAAGAGAAGCCCTCAATCACTGTAAAAGTGTTTGAGGGCTTCTTCTGTCATTTCTTGTGCGATTAGCTGTTCTCAATAATTGTCTGTAGTGTAGTCCGGTCAAGGCCTTCTACCAGTTTGATCAGAAGCTCTTTAGCAGCATCGTAGTCATCACTGTGAATCACTGATGAAGCGGTGTGTATGTAGCGGGAGCATATTCCGATTACTGCGGAAGGAACGCCAATTCCACTAACATGAACCTGACCTGCATCTGTTCCGCCTTGGGATACAAAATACTGATATTTGATCCGGTGGGTATCCGCTGTATCTTGTACATATTCAATCAGACCGCGATGTGTAACCATCGTAGGATCAAAAATACGCAAGAGAGCTCCTTTGCCCAGATGGCCAAATGCCTGACTGTCACCAGTCATATCGGCAGCAGCGCTCGCGTCCAGACCGAAGAAGATGTCAGGTGACAGGAGATTAGCCGCAGTACGCGCACCCCGAAGACCTACTTCCTCTTGTACAGTGGCACCAGCGAAAACGGTATTCGGCAGCTTTTTACCGTGCAATGCTTTAACTAGTTCAATGGCGAGACCTACGCCGTAACGGTTGTCCCAAGCTTTCGCCAAGATTTTTTTGGGATTAGCAAGGGGAGTAAAAGGACAAATCGGCAGAACTTGTTGGCCTGGTCTAACGCCAAAGCTTTCTGCTTCTTCACGGCTGTCTGCACCGATATCAATATACATTTTGCTGATTTCGCCAGTCTTACCACGTTCTTCATTGCTTAGCAAATGGATAGGCGTACTGCCAACAACTCCGGTCAGTGTTCCTTTAGGTGTAATGATATGTAGGCGCTGGGATGCAACAGCAGAGGCAAGCCAGCCGCCAAGTGGTTGAAAACGGATCATACCGGTGTTAGTAATTCCAGTTACCATGAAACCTACTTCGTCAAAATGGCCAGCGACCATAATCTTTGGCCCGTTCTCTTCGCCG
This sequence comes from Paenibacillus sp. FSL F4-0236, assembly GCF_038000135.1. Lineage (NCBI taxonomy): Bacteria > Bacillati > Bacillota > Bacilli > Caryophanales > Paenibacillaceae > Paenibacillus > Paenibacillus sp. FSL F4-0236. The sequence goes on along the minus strand of NZ_JBBOBK010000001.1, from coordinate 4,413,745 downwards.
CGCAGTACGCCGAACAAACTACCGAGACGATCCTGTACGAACTCTTCAGTATAAGGAGTCATAGCATCCTTGACGTAAGCGCGGAGTTCGCGCTCAAATCCTGGGGCTGAGGGAAATTCGGTAAGTGTTTTGAACATGTCCAATGTTTCTTGATTCATATGAATTCACTCCTTTATTAAAATATAAGAACTCATTTATACATCATTCTTATATTTCTACGAGAAACGGATGTTATCCATAATGGACCACATCGTTATTTCTTCCTGCAACCTAGTATGAACATTCTGGGCTCACTTGTCCATGACAAGAGACAATGAACACCGGGCACGAGCTCCACGAATACTATGCATTAGAGGCTTTGGTGGCAGGAGCCTTAGAAAGGATGCGAAGACGAATGAGGGTTGCGGGCAGCGTACCCAAAAGAAGGGTGCAGGGAGGATTGTCAAGTAGGAGCCTACAAGTAAACGGAACGCGCAGACGATACTGGCGCCACAATCCAAGGGAAAGAGAAGCAGTACTTATTTTTGTTCTCTTCTTACTGTTGATTGTTGTGTTACTGTATTTTTCCTGAACTGGAGGGACATAACGAAGCGGAGGATGGCAAACAATAAGGAAAACTTCTAAGCGAAGAAAAACTTAAGGGGCTTAAAAGTGAGTACTATGATGCTTGTCAGCCCCCTTCGCCTAACTTTCAGGAGGTGCCTCAATGCCGGCGAAAACTAAGAAATCGGGTGTCAAGCTGAAGCTTGACACCCTGACTCCACAAGATTACGAGAAATTGTCCAAGTCCTTTGTTCCTGCCAGGCCCGTATTCAAAAACTGCATACGAGCGTTTATTGCTGGCGGCATAATCTGTGTTATTGGACAAGGTGTTCAGGAGGCTTTTATGGCAATTTTCGATATGAGCTCCAAGGAAGCCGCCAGTCCGACAGTCGCGGTGATGATCCTACTCTCTGTAATTCTGACCAGCTTTGGCGTGTACGACAAAATGGCTCAATGGGCTGGTGCAGGAACTGCAGTCCCAGTGACCGGGTTCGCAAACAGTATGTGCTCTGCAGCTCTAGAGCACCGCGCTGAGGGCCTTGTACTTGGTGTAGGCGGCAATATGTTTAAGCTTGCAGGTTCGGTTATCGTATTTGGTGCCGTAGCTGCTTTCATTATTGGTATCGTCTATCTCTTTTTGGGCGTAGACGGGGGTGCACATACATGAAACAGCTTGGTAGTCAGACCTGGGAGTTCACGAACCGTCCCGTTATTTTGGGTTCTTCCGCTGTAGTAGGGCCAGAAGAGGGAGAAGGTCCTTTAGCTTCAGACTTTGATTTTATATTTGATTCGCTGGAAATGGACGAGAAGACATGGGAGAAGGCTGAGCGTGCTCTTTTCGAGAAAGCCTCCCTGCTGGCTCTGATTAATGCAAATATCGATAAAGAAAAGCTGGAGTTTTTTGTCGGCGGAGATTTGATGAACCAGATTATCAGCAGCTCCTTCGCGGCAAGAAAATTAGGTGTGCCTTATCTCGGAGTCTTTGGTGCTTGCTCTACTTCTATGGAGAGCCTTGCGATTGCCTCAATGATCGTTGATTCTGGAGGCGGTAAGTATGCGCTAGCGGGAACATCAAGTCATAACTGTACGGTGGAGAAGCAGTTTCGTTATCCAACGGAATATGGTTCGCAGAAACCCCCAACGGCGCAATATACAGTTACAGGTTCGGGTTGTGCTGTAGTGGGTCAGAATGACGGTTCGGGTAACTATCCAGTCGTGGTTTCGGCCACGCTTGGACGTATTATGGATCTTGGTTTGACAGATCCTTTTAATATGGGGACGGCTATGGCACCTGCGGCGGCGGATACCATTACTGCGCATTTTCGGGATACAGGTCTATCGCCCGGGCACTATGATTTAATTGTTACCGGCGACCTGGCATCCGTAGGGTTACCTATAGCCAAGACCCTATTGGCTAAAGAAGGAATTCCTATGGAGCAAACAACCTTTGACGATTGTGGTTTGCTTATCTACGACTTGGAGAAACAGAAATATGTGATCGCTGGAGGAAGCGGCTGCGGGTGCTCAGCGGTTGTAACCTATGGTCATATCCTTAAGCGGTTAAAAAAAGGTGAACTTAAACGGGTGCTTATAGTGGCAACGGGTGCACTTTTATCACCTTTGTCTTATCAGCAGGGAGAGAGTATTCCATGTGTTGCTCATGCCGTAGCCATAGAGAGTGGAGGTGAAGCATAATGATGATTTACTTATGGGCTTTTCTGATTGGAGGAGCCATTTGCGTTATAGGGCAGCTGATGTTCGATGTATTGAAGCTGACACCTGCACATACGATGAGTACCTTAGTTGTAGCCGGAGCGATTGCTGATGCTTTTGGTATCTACGACCCGCTTGTGAAATTTGCGGGTGCTGGTGCAACCATTCCGATCACAAGTTTTGGGAACTCCTTGGTTCACGGGGCATTAACGGAGCTGGAGCGGGATGGCTGGATCGGTGTAGTTACGGGTATTTTTGATATTACAAGTGCCGGCATCTCGTCAGCTATTGTGTTCTCCTTTTTGGCAGCTTTAGTTGTACGGCCGAAGGGGTAAAGTTGATGCTATATGAAAAGGTTGTCGTCAGAAAAAGACGGCAATCTTTTTTTGTTATTTTTAAATTGTAGGATGTTTCATCTTATGGTTTTTTTTGTATCCTCACTTCGTGATCTTCAACAATGTACTTTGGGTCCTCTAATCATGTAAAATATAAATAATACTGCTTATTCTGGCTAGGAGGATTATATATGCCCGTACGTCAAGAATCGATGCACACCATGAATGCTGTACGCACTAATTTGGAATCCTGCATACTTGGAAAATCATTTGAAATACAATTATTGTTAACCGCTCTGCTTGCTGGTGGTCATGTATTGATCGAGGATGTACCGGGAACAGGAAAAACCCAGCTAATTCGCGCACTATCAAGATCAATGTCCGGTGAATATCGCCGTATTCAGTGTAATCCAGATATACTTCCGAGTGATATTACAGGTGTTTCTGTCTATCATCCTAGGGATGAGATGTTTCATTTCCGGCCTGGTCCGGTGATGACGAATATTTTACTAGCCGATGAAATTAACCGTGCTACTACGAAGACACAATCTGCACTTCTGGAAGTGATGGAGGAACGAAACGTTACCGTAGATGGTGAGACGTATCCACTTCCGCACCCTTTCATGTTATGCGCTACCCAGAATCCGATAGACTTTGAGGGAACCTATACACTGCCTGAAGCCCAATTAGATCGATTCATGCTGAGAATTAGCCTTGGATATCCTGATGCAGCGACGGAGAAAAATTTATTGCTGAGCCATCAGGAAGGCCAACCGGTGGACAGGCTTTCGCCCGTAACAAGCATGGAACAAATTGCAGGGATTCAGGAAGAAATTCGCGACATCTTCATGAGTGATCCTGTGCTGAATTACTTGTTAGATATTGTGCGGCAGACAAGAGAACATCCACTTGTAATGCTGGGTGCAAGTCCACGTGCCTCACTATCCTTTATGATGGCTTGTAAAGCTTATGCCTTTTTGCAAGGACGAGATTACGTTCTGCCTGATGACGTGAAGATCCTTACTCCATTTGCCTTGGGTCATCGAATATTGCTGCGTCCAGAGTCGCGCCTAGATAATATTAGCGTAGAATCTTTGCTTCAAAAGCTTCTGCAGAGCATTCATGTGCCTGTTACGATGAGGCAATGATATGAGACGTTATTTGTCGTCGGTGGCAGCCATCATTCAGCCCTCTAAGCTTGCAAGCATCCTTGTAATTTGGAGTATTACACTCTTATATGTACTTTTTCAGGGCGGGAAAACAGCATTTATGTTGTTTATCATGGTCTCTGTACTTATTGCATATTTGATTGCTGGAGGTTTAGGAGGCGTTCGGCGAGCTAAGGGCACTCGCAGTCTTTATTCTGAACAAGACAAGGGAGATTTGCTCTCTGCCGGAGGGCATCTTCGTGTAAAACTAAAGGTTACAATCCCTGGGATTTTGCCCTTGCCTTACGTTGTTGTAAGGGAAGTTCTTAAGCGGCATAATGGAGAATCGTGGGTATTTGAAGAAAGTGTGATCCCAAGCCTCAGAGGCATTGGGGAACTAAAGTTTCAGACACCAGCCTTAGAGCGTGGAACATACACATTCGCTAATACGGATATTATCAGCCAAGATATATTTGGGCTTGTCGAGCATAAGGGAACATTTTTATCGGAAGGACAATTTCAGGTTTTGCCTCGTGCGATCTACGTTCCGCGCTGGCAGTTATATGAGAGAAAATCTCGGCTATCTGGGCCGCAGACATCCGTTGTTCAATCTCGGCGTGAAACCACACAGATTAATGGCGTCCGTGACTATGTATATGGTGATCGCTTGACGCGAATTCACTGGAACGCTACTGCTAAGACAGGCTCTTGGAAATCCAAAGAGTTTGAGCATGAGTCGATTCCCAAAACCATTTTAGTCCTTGATGGAAGCACATCAGCTTATATGAATACGAATCAATTCGAACTAGCAGTTTCAGTGACGGCATCACTACTCGGCTTCGGCATTCGGGAGAGAATTGGAATTGGACTGTGTTGTTTGGATAAGACGACGAAGGTGTTCGCACCAGTTGAAGGTGCTGCTGAGCGTCAGAAGATGATTCAATATTTAATCGATCTAAACGCTGAGGGACGCGGTCCGCTTATCTCCCGATTGGAAAAAGGATACCGTATGTTTCCTAAAGGCTCTTACTTCGTGTTAATTAGTCCACAGCGTGGACAGCCTGTACTTGATGCACTACGTTGGGCTGACAGCAGAGGAATGACTGCTTCTCACATTCATGTGCGAAATTCGGCAGAGGTAAATAGAGGTAACGATTGGATAGACGTCCTTAGATCTCGTGGAATAACCGGTTATGGTATTAGCTCGCTTCAAGAGCTTCCCTCAGTGTTAGGAGGGGAAGGATGATATGAGAACCTGGTGGAATCAGATAAAATTCTCTTGGCACCGTTCCGTCGGCCTATTTTGGCTATTGATTATTGCACAGCAGTGGATTTCTTATACGGAACCCATCTGGTTAAATCAAACCACTGCTTCTGTATGGGCTGCCCTATTAACGATCACCGTCATTGAGATTTTTATCCCTGTTAAAGTTCAATTCAGACTGATTATGGAAGCAGTAGCTATTATCTATATCGTTTATCGCATCATTTCTAATTACGGAATTTATGTTCCTGATCCATGGGCTACAACCCTTCTGGATAAGCTCCAAGATATTAGTGTGTATATGGTGCCGTATATCTGGTTTGCTCTTGGTGCCTCTGCCTTGCTGTTGCTATCGTCTTGGTGGGTATCCTCTAAGAAGCGTATCTTATGGTTTATAGGAATGAACATTGTAGCGCTGGCTGCGCTTGATTCCTTTACATCTATTGTATTGTGGCAGGAAGTGGCTTGGACGGTATTTGCGGGTATGGGATGGCTTGTCAGCCAGCACCTGAGAAGTTTTCAGCTACATTATCCGCGTGGATGGGTACATTTGCTGGAATATCCCTCGAAAATAGTCATGAATATCGCAATCGTCTTCTCTCTGGTTATTTTAATCGGTGTGAATATGCCGGATGTAAGGCCTACTTTGACGGATCCTTATACAGCGTGGCAAGAGTGGAATGGAATTGGGAAATCTTCTGGTAAGAGCACAACTGGAACAACGAATTCCAATACGGGCTCAGGTTCCTCTGTTAACAATACTTCGTCTGGCTATAGTCTGAATGATGACAACCTGGGCGGGGGCTTTAACTTCGATTATACCCCGGTGATGACAGTGGTTTCAGATTTGCGTGTTTATATGCGAGGAGAAACACGCAGAATCTATTCTGGAAGTGGATGGTCGGATAAGGATCGATTGAAGCGAGGACCTATAGAAGAGGTGGAGACGGGGAAATCCTTGGAGCAAAGTGTGGCTTCTAAGGTCACTACCCGCACATTGAAACAGACGGTTAAAGTGCTTAACAATAATGAATTTCCAGTGTTATTCGGTGCTTATTCTGTAACTTCGGTGGATTCATTGAATGGTGAGGCAGCCGGGAAAGGTCTTTTCTGGAGAGACCGTGATAGTGAGCTTCTATGGGATATGGATAAGAAGAAACTAGACTATCCTTCGACCTTCGAGCTGACTTCTGAAGTTCCCGTCATTCCTGTTCAGGAATTGACAGCAAAGACCTATGAGGAGCTATACAAAGGTAATGATCTGGAGGAAAGCTTCCTTCAGCTGCCTGATGACTTCCCTCAACGGGTTCAAGATCTGGCCGAGGAAATTACAGCACAAGGAAAAACACCGTATGAAAAAACAGCACTTTTGCAACAATACTTACAACAAACCTTTCCATATACCAACAAGCCGGATATAGCACGTGTTTCAAGTGAGGATTTTGTAGATGGATTTTTGTTCGAGCTGAAGGAAGGTTACTGTGATTATTATTCTACGGCACTAGTCACTATGGCACGTTCCCTAAACATCCCTGCAAGATGGGTTAAGGGTTATGCACCTGGAGAACAGCCAGAAATGCCTATGAATCTGGCGCAGCAGGTGGGTGCGGCAAATAATAATTACACGATTACCAATGCAGATGCCCATTCCTGGGCTGAGGTCTATTTTGGTGAGTATGGTTGGATTCCTGTTGAAGCTACACCGGGGTTTAATGCTCCTCTCCTGACTAAGAATGAGCAAATACCTGAGACAGACCCGGAAGATCAAGATGAAATGGCAGAACCAACACCTGCACCTGTGACTAATGCACAAGCAGATCAAGGCTTCCATGTGGGTTTATGGGTAATTTTGGTGGCAGTGGTTGTATTATTATCCTGGACTATTTTTAAAGTTTGGCATATTCGCTTTAAGCTTCGCTTCTTCGTTCAACAGATGCGAATGGGCCGGCCTTTAACGCCTGATCAGAAAGTTGTGGCTGAAACTGAGCGTTGGGTAAGGTATTTGCATCGTAAGGGAATGATGAAGGAAGAGCATGAAACATTGCGTGAAGCCGTAGTCCGCTGGAGTCAGGAACGACCTGCTGTGGCCAATCATCTTTCTTCACTGCTAACGATGTTTGAACAAGCGAAGTATAGCCCTGATGTTATTGAAGACAAAGACTGGCAGAGCGTGTATACTGAAGCTTTGCGGCTGCGGAGAACGATAAGATCCAAGAAATAGCGTTTATGCAGTAAATCATTGCTATAGATTTATTTGCGTAGCGCATGGAGTATGTTATAGTTTTTTGTATGAAATCGAGGTGAACGTATTGTTTGAAATGTTAGTTCCCAAACTCCGGGTGAATACGGTATTCGATATTTCTCTAGAAGAGCTGTATCGGCAGGGATACCGTGGAATCATTACGGATCTGGATAACACACTGGTCGGTGCCAAAGCGCCTGTGGCTACTCCGGAGCTGTTGTTATGGTTTGAGAAGGTGAAGGAAGTGGGCTTTAAGCTCATCATCGTATCCAATAACAACATGGAACGGGTGTCACGCTTTGCTACACCGCTTAATATTGAATTTGTGCATCAGGCTCGTAAACCGAGTAATGCTCCTTTTCTCAAAGCGATGAAGCAGATGGAGTTGCCACCGGAGCAGACGATTGTGGTGGGAGACCAAATGCTTACAGATGTATACGGCGGCAATCGGCTTGGCCTGTATACCGTATTGGTGCTGCCAATCTCCGTTAAGGATGAAGGGTTCGGCACAAGATTTAATCGTCGGGTAGAGCGAGTTGCTCTGACACGGCTTCGTAAAAAAGGATTGTGGCACGAGGAGGAAAAATAGTAATGAACGAACAAAGTGAAACACAGCGTCCTGAGAAGTGTAGCGGTTGTGGTATCAAGCTTCAGACGGAGCATAAGGATCAACCAGGATACCTTCCGGAAGTCGCACTAGATCGGGACCCTGTGATTTGCCAACGCTGTTTCCGGATTAAGAATTATAATGAGGCTTCATCTGTTTCTGTGAACCAGGATGAATTTCTTCGCTTGCTGAGTGGAGTAGGGGAGAAGAATGCACTTGTTATTCATATTGTTGACATTTTCGATTTTGAAGGCAGTTTGATTTCCGGCCTTCAGCGGTTTGTCGGTAATAACCCAGTTATTCTTGCAGTGAATAAATGTGATCTGCTGCCTAAGGTTACGAACTGGAATAAACTGCGTAACTGGATGCAACAACGCTGTAAAGAAGAAGGATTGCGGACAGCTGAAATCGTACTTTGTAGTGCGAAACGTAATCAAGGCTTTGACCGTTTACTTGAAGCCGTAACAGAACTGCGTGGTGGGCGTGATGTTTATGTAGTCGGTGCTACGAATGTAGGGAAATCCACGCTTATCAACCGTTTGATTTCGGACTATAGTGATTTGGAGCAGGAGTTAACCACCTCGCGTTACCCTGGTACAACACTCGATACGGTCAAAATCCCACTAGATGATGGCCACTATATTATAGATACGCCAGGAATCGTGTATCCATGGCGTTATAGTGAACTAGTTGAGCGTCAGGATCTGGATGCAGTTATGCCAGCCAATCCGTTGAAGCCTGCTGTCTATCAGTTGAATGAAGGACAGACGCTATTTTTCGGTGGACTGGGACGTTTTGATTTCGTACAAGGTCCGCATCAATCGTTCACTTGCTTTATTAGTGGTACTTTAAAAATCCATCGCACCAAACTGGAACGTGCAGATTCCCTTTATGCGGACCATCGTGGTGAAATGTTGTCTCCTCCAGGAAGTGACCGGATGGACAAGTTGCCACCATGGCAACGGCATGAGTTCCGAATTAATAAAGGCAGTCGGAGCGATCTATATATTTCAGGTTTGGGCTGGATTAAGGTCAACGGGACAGAAGGCGCAGTCGTGGCTATCCACGTTCCGCGTGGTGTGAAGGTGCTTACCCGCCCTTCGATGATCTAACGGGGAGGCTATTACAGTGTCTTTGATAACTGCAACCGAGGGCTACAATACCGGGAATATTTTACTGGGCGTAATGGGAGATCCTATTATACAATCAAAATCTCCTATTATGCATGAAGCAGCACTGCAAGCACTGGGAATTCCGGGTGCTTATGTGCCGCTTCATATCCTTCCAGAGAATCTGGAGGATGCGGTGCAAGCGATTCGCACGCTTGGATTCCGTGGGGTAAATGTGACGATTCCGCATAAGGTTGCGGTGATGGCTTATGTGGATCTATTAGATGAAAGTGCGGTAGCCGTTGGTGCAGTCAATACGATTGTTAATAATAACGGGATACTCACCGGATATAATACGGATGGAATCGGTTATGTACGTTCGCTTAAAGCGGAAGCCATTTCTGATTTGTCAGGTACGAAGATAATGGTGATTGGAGCCGGTGGAGCAGCAAGAGGAATTGTTGCCGCACTGCTTCAGGAGAAGCCTTCTTCTATCCTTATCGCTAATCGCAGTGTTGATAAGGCACAGGACTTGGCTGCAGAATGCCAGAGTAAAGGGAATGTGATCGGGATTAGCATGAACGAAGTAGCGGAAACGTTAGATGGTGTTGATGTACTGATCAATACAACCTCCGTAGGAATGTATCCTCATATGGATGAGACACCGATAGATCCTGAACTGCTTCGTGCAGGGATGGTCGTAAGTGATCTGATTTATAATCCACTGCGCACGCGTCTATTGTTAGAAGGACTTGAACGAGGCTGTACGATTCATGGAGGCCTCGGGATGTTTGTCTATCAGGGAGCCTATGCACTGGAATATTGGACAGGGCAGCCTGCTCCTACGGAAATCATGCGACAGACCATACTCCATTGTCTGGGTGGAAAAGAGTAAGAAATGGATTCATCAATTTAGGGTAATAATATATGTTAATTAAGGAGTTATTCATTTATGTTAACTGGTAAACAAACACGGTATCTTCGTTCATTGGCGCATCACCTCGATCCTATTTTTCAAGTGGGCAAAGGTGGAGTAAACGATCACCTCGTACGCCACATTGAAGAAGCTATTGAGAAGCGTGAGCTTATGAAGATTAGTATACTGAGCAACAATATTGAGAATCCCAAGGAAATCGGTGCTGCATTGGCCGAACAATCGGGTTCTGAGCTTGTACAAGTGATCGGAAAGACCATTGTCCTTTACAAGGAATCGCGTGATAACAAAACTATTGAGCTGCCACGCTAATACCTGAAAGCATACTACTGAGGAGGTCGTCCTCTTGAAAGTTGGAATTATGGGAGGTACCTTTGATCCTCTTCATATTGGTCATATGATGGCAGCGGAAGCAGCTAGAGAAACTTATGGACTTCAAGAAGTATGGTTTATGCCTTCACATATTCCGCCTCATAAACATGAGGCAGGGGTATCTGGAGCAGATCGGCTGGCAATGGTGCAGGAAGCGATACACAATCATGAAGCTTTTCGCACATTAGATTGGGAAGTTGTCAGAGGTGGCGTTTCCTATACGTATGAGACCATAAGACGGCTGCAAGAGGCGTATCCGCATTTCGATCTTTATTTCATCATCGGAGCGGATATGGTCCAGTATTTACCGAAATGGAACGAGATTGAAGAGCTTGTGCAGCGGCTTACATTTATCGGCGTAGGTCGTCCGGGAACACCTCTTGATCTAGACGCATTGCCAACTTATATAGCAGAAAAGGTACTGCTAGCAGATATGCCTCTGGTTGATATTTCGTCAACGATGTTAAGAGAACGGGCTGCAACTGGAAAATCCATTCGTTATATGGTACCTGAGGCAGTGTTCGATTATGTTCAAAGGAGTGGATTGTATGGCATACAGCCGCGAAGCTCTGATTGAGGCGGTCTCGACACAAATGCCTGCTAAACGCTGGAAGCATACACTGGGCGTCATGGAGTCATCCATTCAACTAGCGGAGCAATATGGCGCTGATCCTGAGCGTGCGGAGACAGCGGCAATTCTTCATGATGTGGCCAAGTATTGGCCTGTGGAGAGAATGAAGGAGATTATCGAGCAGAATCATCTGAACTTGAATCTTCTGAAGCATGACAAGCAGCTGTGGCATTCAGAAGTAGGTGCCTTTGTAGCAGAGCACGATTATGGGATCACAGATCCAGATATTCTGAATGCGATCCGTTTTCACACCTCAGGTCGTGAAGACATGAGTTTACTTGAGAAAATTGTCTGTCTCGCCGACTATATCGAGCCTGGCCGAGATTTTCCAGGGGTTGATAAGATACGTAAGCTGGCTAAAGTAAGTTTGGAAGAAGGACTAGTCGCTGGATTTGATTCTACGATTAGTTTGCTACTGGAAAAACGCCGAGTGATCTTTCCGTTAACGGTATTGGCGCGTAATGATTTAGTTAGAATATTGGAGGATAAAATATGAGTGTACAACCAAGCAAGCTGTTAGAACTGGCCCTTAAGGCTGTGGAAGATAAAAAAGCAATGAACGTAGTGGCATTAGATCTGCGTACTGTTTCACCGATTAGTGATTACTTTGTTGTATGTCACGGTAATTCGGATACCCAAGTTCAGTCCATCGCCACCGAAGTCCGCAAAGTGGTCCATGAAGCAGGCGGAGTAATTAAGGGGATCGAAGGAATGGATTCAGCACGCTGGGTGCTGATGGATCTTGGAGATGTTATTGTTCATATTTTCCACCGCGATGAACGTGAATACTACAATATTGAGCGTCTGTGGTCGGATGCGAAGGTAGTGGAGACTGTATGAGCCTGATTGCAGGAACTACAGTTACACTTAATGTAGTAAGAGAGGTATCCCCATACGGATTTTTCCTGAATGCAGGAGATCAGGATGTTATGCTGCATTATACTGAGCTTACCGAGAAGGTTAAGACAGGCGATAAAGTTGAAGTCTTTATCTTCTTCGATACCGAGGATCGTCTAGCAGCAACGATGAAGAAACCGTTTCTGACATTGGGCGAAATGGCCTTATTGGAAGTGGCTGATATCCATCCGCGTCTAGGTTGCTTCTTGGAAATGGGTCTCGGACGGCAGCTGCTGCTGCCCATTCGTGAGCTTCCAGAGCTTCCAGAGCTGCGCCCTCAGATCGGCGACTATGTGTATGCGATTATGGAGCATGATAAACAGGGGCGTCTTCGTGCTAAATTAGCTGGAGAACAGGAACTAGCTCCGCTAGCTCTTCCTGCGCCTGAATCCTGGATGGGACAGACTGTGACAGCCCGGGTGTACAAACCGCTGCAGATGGGGACTTTTGTTCTTGTAGATGCTGGGGTTTTAGGCTTTGGTATTATCGGTATGGTCCATTCCTCTGAACGGAGTCGTCTACTACGTCTTGGAGAGCAGTTCGAAGCACGTGTCTCCCATATTCGCGAGGATGGTCGTGTTAACCTTTCTATGGGTCTCCGTAAAGAAGTAGGCATGGATGTAGACTCTGCCACGATTTTGGAATTCTTGCATGCCCGTCCGGGTGGAGCGATGCCTTATTCGGATGCTACACCACCGGATATTATCAAGCAGCGTTTCGGAATTAGCAAATCAGCCTTTAAGCGTGCGCTTGGAAAGCTGATGAAGGAAGGCCATATTACCCAAAAAGAGAATTGGACGTATCTTGCTCCTAAGGAAGAGGAAGGTTCAACCGAGGGAAATGAAGAAACAACCCAATAATTAAAAATATAAAAGACCTTGTGGGGACGCCTAGAGCGTTTAGGCTTGATGGGTCAATAATAGAATCATATTAAATGTTGTAATAGAAAGCGGTGTACTAGTGTCTTCCTATGGGAAATTTGCTTATGTATACGATGAGCTCATGGCAGATATGCCGTATCCTGATTGGATCTCCTTTGCTGAAACCGCATGGAGCAAATACGGTAAGCCTGTAACCGTGGCTGAGCTTGGCTGCGGCACCGGGAGTATCACTATTCCTTTGGCGGGTTCAGGGTATCATATGACCGGAATCGATCTATCTTCAGATATGCTCTCAGTGGCACAGCGCAAAATGGAAGAGCATCCCCAGGGACGGCGTTTCTTGCGCGAAGGTAGTGTTCGTTGGATTAGACAAAACATGAAGGAATGGGAGCTTCCAGAGCTTGTGGATTCTGTGATTTCTTTCTGTGATTGTCTGAATTATGTGCTGGAAGAAGACGATATCAGAGCTGTCTTTGCTAGTACCTTTGCAGGAATAAAGCAAGGCGGCACCTTTCTGTTCGATGTACATCATCCAAACACACTGATCCGTTATGAAGAAGAGCAGCCCTTTATTCTGGACGAACCATCGGTGTCTTATATTTGGACTTGTGAGATGGATGTTCCTCGCCGCGAAATAGAACATCATCTGTCCATTTTCGCTCGCGAAGAGGGACGGAGTGATGTATATCGCCGTTTCGAAGAGACGCATATTCAGCGTGCCTACGATCCCCAGTGGATGAAGGATGAACTGCTTAAGGCTGGATTTAGTGCTGTGAAGACTTACGCCGATTTCGAGTGGATAGAGGCGGATGATGATGCGGAACGTTTATTTTATATTGCTATAAAATAAATATTCAACATACTAAGAGGGGCTGTCCCAAAAGCTATGAAAATAGCTGATGGGACAGCCCTTCTTTTTATGAGTTTGGTGTGGTTCCTGCTATTGAAAACGAGAGGCTAAAAATAAGCAAATAACGTCATCTGAGTCCGTATGCTTCGGGTATGAAGAAGTAGCTGTAATTGCGCCAATATGTATATCTAAAAAACCGGGTAGTGTTTATGCCACCCGGCATCTTCCAATCCTTACCGATGCTCAAACAGATCAATGGCACCCAATACGACATGAGCCAGACCAAATCCAAGTACGCCTGTTGCTGCCATCTTATACTTGCTTCCAAGAAAAGCGGCGCTAGAAGCGGTTACGACGGTTCCAAGAACAGCGGGAATTAGACCTTCACGCATTCGAAACACTCCTTCTCGGTGGTTTGGGAGACAAGGTTATTATGAGTCAAACTCAAAAAAATATACAAAGAAAAAGAAGACCTTAGACCAGTTATTGCTGGTTCTAAGGTCTTTTTGTTTAGGGAATGTTTTACTCTGATAAGGTAACGGCAGTACGAGAAGCGCCAATTTCAACTTCATGAACATCATATAGTACACGCGCCAGTAAGTCCTGGCTATAGTTGCCGAAATGTTTGCCGTAAATGGTGAGCCCGCGTTTGTTTACAGGCTTGTCCGTTACGGCTATCCGGAAAGTAAGCTCGCTCTTGTAATCAAGCTGAATATCATCCAGGGTCACGTCAGAAATCCGGCAACCGTCAATAAAACTACCTTCATTATTGATACGGATCAGTTTGAGCATACCATATTGGTTTAAATGTGGAGGCCACCAGTCTGGATTAAACGTTCCACGCGTGTCTCCGAAATCTCCAGGACTAGTCCAGTAGCCGATTTCAATTCCATTTAAGTAGAAATAAAGATCGGAGGGATAGTTATCGTTAGATCCAGGGGCCTCAGAGCCAATCTCCATCGAGAATTGGATTTCGCGGAACGTTTGATTAGCTTTAAGATAGTTCGGAATTCTATACTCGAGAAAGCCTTCAGCCATCCAAATGATCTCGGATTCAATCCGCTGAGGATCAGCGAAATAACGGGGTTCGTCGAAGTCGCCGATAATGCTGTCTTTGGTAGCAAGTCCGCAGGTCGGAACAGCCTGATAGTTGCTATAATGTCCTACTTGGATTTCTACTTCGTAGAGATTATCAACATCCTTGCTGCGAAGATCAACAATAAGCTTATCCTTATTTAAATAGCAGACCTTCTGAATACCGTGTTTACCCACGGATGTGTTTATCTCGATGAGACCGCTTTCTTCTAACTTTTTAATATGCATCGTGATTGCGCCATTGCTGAGGTTCAGCTTCTTGGCAATTTCATTCAGATTCAGTGCTTGATTGGTAGCTAAAAGTTCGAGTATGAGGATTCTGATTTCAGAACTAAGCGCCTTGAATATTTCAAGACCACTCATTAAATCTTTAATATAGATCATTTTATCAATACCTTCTTCCACATGGTCATAAATGAATACTGTTTTATGAAATTATAAACTAATATAGCATATAAATAAAGCATCCTCCCTTATTTTGTAGAATGATAAAAATAAGGGAGTTTTTTTCCTGTTTTTGTATTTAATCTAATTTAATTTAAAAATTAATGAAACTAATTCACAAGATAAGATGGTTTTACAACAAAATCATGTTATTTTCACTATTTATTTTATAAAAGTATTAAAAGGTTTAAATATAAGTTTACAAGTCTTTTTGTCTATGCTATTTTTAAACTGAAAGTCTTAGAAAAGGACGTGGAAATCATTATGTTAGCTGCAACGCCCCCGATGGGCTGGAATAGCTGGGACTGTTACGGAGCTAGTGTTAATGAAGAAGAGGTAAGAGGCAACGCCGAATATATGGCTGCTCATTTGAAGGAATTTGGCTGGGAATATGTTGTTGTGGATATTCAGTGGTATGAGCCTGGAGCGAACTCTTCGCAATATCGTAACTTTGTACCGTTGGTCATGGACGAGTATTCCAGACTTCAACCGGCAGAAAATCGTTTTCCTTCCGCAAAGGGAGGCAAAGGATTTGCCCCACTCGCTGAATATGTGCATGGATTAGGGTTGAAATTCGGCATCCATATTATGCGTGGAATCCCTCGACAGGCCGTTCATGCGGCAAGTTCCATTCTAGAATCTGAGCAAACCGCACGTGATATCGCACATCCCAATTCTATATGTCCGTGGAATACAGATATGTATGGAGTAGATGCTTCTAAAGAAGGCAGTCAGGCTTACTATGATTCTCTCTTCCAGCTGTATGCCAGTTGGGGTGTAGATTATGTGAAGGTGGATGATATTGCCGCTTCACGTATTTATGGATACCACAAAGACGAAGTTGCCATGATCCGTAAGGCTATCGACCGCTGTGGTCGTGAAATGGTGCTTAGTCTTTCACCTGGACCTGCTCCGGTAGAAGAGGCTGAACACTTAGCTGAACATGCTAACCTGTGGAGAATGACCGACGATTATTGGGATCATTGGCATTTGCTGCGTGGAATGTTCGAGCGCTGCGAAAAATGGGCTCCTTACGTTCAGCCAGGCCATTGGCCAGACTGTGATATGCTGCCGCTAGGTCATCTTGGGATTCGTTCCGTTGATGGCGGGGGAGACCGATTTACAAGGTTTACTCCTGACGAACAGGTTACCATGATGACGCTCTGGACTATTTTCCGTTCGCCTTTAATGTTCGGGGGAGAGCTTAGAGACAATGATGAGTGGACATTATCTTTGTTAACCAATAGGGAAGTGCTTCATCTGCATCATTTTGGTAAGGGTGGTAGACAAGTAGAGCGGAACGAAGAGTATGCGATCTGGACTTCTGAGGATGAACAAGGTAACCACTATGTAGCGTTGTTTAATCTCAGTGACAAAGAGTCGACACTCCAGGTATCGTTCCAAAAGCTAAATGTTTCAGTTCCAAAAACGATACGTAATCTGTGGCAAAGCCATGACCTGGAAGTTACTAATGAAGGGGTTGCGCAGGTTCTTCCACCGCATGGTTCTGCATTGTTAAAGCTTTTATAGAGGAGAGAGATTATGGATACGAGTAGAGAGTACAACAACCCATTGGTGGAGCAACGTGCTGATCCATGGGTATATAAACATACGGATGGATATTATTATTTCACAGCTTCTGTTCCAGAATACGACCGGATCGAAGTAAGAAGATCGACAACGATCGAAGGATTAACTACTGCAGAACCAGTTGTAGCATGGCGCAAGTATGAGACGGGGCCACTTAGTGCTAACATTTGGGCGCCGGAAATTCATTACATAGACGGAAAATGGTACATTTACTTTGCTGCAGCACGGACTACGGAGACGACGGATGGTTTGTTCGATCACCGTATGTTTGCGCTCGAGAATGCATCTGCTGATCCCTTAGAAGGAACATGGGTAGAAAAAGGTCAAGTGAAGACTGCTTGGGAATCGTTCGCTTTGGATGCGACAACGTTTCAGCATAAAGGAAAACTGTACTACGTATGGGCTCAGAAGGACCTGAATATTGAGGGTAATTCTAATCTGTATATTTCTGAAATGAGCAATCCGTGGACACTCACAGGTCCTCAGACTATGATTGCTACTCCAGAGCATGACTGGGAAATTATTGGGTACAAAGTAAACGAAGGCGCAGCAGTACTGAAACGAAATGGTCGTATCTTTATCAGCTTCTCGGCGAGTGCTACAGACTTCAATTATTGCATGGGACTTTTAGTAGCGGATGAAGACAGCGAACTTCTGGAGGCAGCTTCATGGACTAAACTACCAAATCCAGTATTCCAAACGAATGAAGAAAATGGACAATTCGGTCCAGGCCATAATAGCTTTACAGTCAATGAAAATGGGAAAGATGTGCTCATCTACCACTGCCGCAATTATAAAGAAATTACTGGCGATCCTCTTTATGATCCAAACCGTCATACTCGCGCTCAGGTCTTCCATTGGAATGAAGATGGCACGCCGAATTTTGGAGTTCCTGTTAGGGATGCGCAATAAAAACAATCCGTTTTGCAAAAAAAAGAGGGTTACTCATTAGCCACGTAAATGGCCGCTGGGTAACCCTCTTTTTCATATGTTACGTGTTGCTGCTTAAGGTATATATTGTTGCACGATGGAGGTGATTACGCCGTCCTGAATCGTAAGGTGATAAGGAAACTGGCTTAGATCGAAAATATCCGTTTTATTAAATTGATCGATAAATTGCTGTAAGGTAATGGCTTCGTTCCACTGAATGTCTAAGTCCTCAATGTTACCAGTGTGATCAAAGATCTGCATGGTGACTTTTGCGTTATCCGCGATCGGATAGGTTGTCAGTGTATCAACATCATTAACAACATAATATCCGTCTGGAGCCCCGCCAATTTCTGCTGCACCTTCTGGGTCTCTTTCAGCAAAGACTCGGTCAGCATCAGCACCCTGATACCAGTTTATTTCATCGGCTGTAATGGAAAGCTTGCCATTCTCGGATTGAATAGTATGGATATATACCGTCTGTTGCTGAGTCTTGCCACTATCTTGCGCATCTACTCGTGTTCCAACGGTACTTGCAGTAGTAATTAGGGAAAGAAACAATAGAACAACAACCGGTAAAACATACGCTGACTTTTTCTTAAACATTAGAAATCTCCCCCTTGAGATATGTAAAAAGGTTGTATATATCTTATTACCCGCTACGTTTTTTCCTAAACGGGCTATATACTTCTATTACGTTAAACGAGCAGGTTTTGTTGCAATTATTTTAAAATATTTCTGAAAAACGATGCCGGTCATGAATCCACTAAAAATGATAGTAAAAGTTTGTCTCCTCGGGCATATTAAAATGTCAAAACATACAGATTAGGGGGAGCAACGAATGGGTGGAATACTACGGATTTATAGGAACGACTGGCGCAACGTATTTAAGGTTCCTGTGGCCGTGTTCCTGATCGCTGCTTTGGTGGTGTTACCTTCTGTGTATGATTGGTTTAACGTTGCGGCGGTGTGGGATCCCTACAGTAATACCTCTGGCATTAAGATTGCTGTAACCAGTTTGGATGAAGGGACCACTGTGAAGGATAAGAGCTTCAATATCGGCAATGATGTCATGGAAAGTCTTCGGAATAATAAAAGCTTAGGCTGGACCTTCGTAGATGCAGAAGCTGCGCACAACGGTGTGAAGCGTGGAGATTATTATGCGAGTATTGTTATCCCTGTTGATTTCTCCAAAAGAATGACAGGAATCCTCGAAGGCAGGATCGTGAAACCAGAGATTGAATATACCGTCAATGAGAAGATAAATGCGATTGCCCCTAAAATCACAGATAAAGGTGCCTCTTCAATTACAACACAGATCAGTGAGAATTTTACGGAAACCATTAGCGAAACCGTATTTACGGCTTTAAAGCAAATTGATTCAAAATTCCAATCTGAATTGCCTATTATACGCAAGGTTGAAAAAGGGTTGTTTAAGTTAGAGGCAAGTCTCCCCGAGATTGAAACGGCAGGCCAACATGTATTGAAAATTGAGGAGCAATGGCCGCAAATTCATGCATCGGCAACGCGCATCTCTAAGCTGGAGAATAAGCTGCCTGATGTGGAAAAGGCGGGATTGGCTTTAGAAAAAATAGCTGAACATTGGCCTCAAATTGCCAATGTTGCAGATCATTTAGGGGAGCTGCAGGATAAGCTACCCAAAATTGAACAAGCAGCACAGCTAATCGTTCAACTTGATAATCATTTTGGTGAAGTGGAACAAATCATGGACAAGGCGTCGGAAGGTCTTGCGGAAGCAAATAAAGTTGTTAACACTGCCCTAACTGCGCTACCTAAGGCCGACAAAATTGTAACTGCTGGAAATGATTTTGTTCTAGAGCTTCAACAGTTCTTAGAGAAGAGTAATGCTGCATTTGAAGCGGTACCTGCCGCCCTCAAACAAAATATATACCTGCTGCAAAATACGGAGAACGCAGTAGTTCAGCTTGCTGAACTGCTGCAGGGAGAAGATCTTGACCCGCAAGCGGTACGCGAGCAACTTGAGTCAGTTTCCGCTCAGCTGGTGTCGGGAAGTAACGTGATGGATCATACGCTTTCTTTGTTATCGGCACTGAATACATTCTCACCAGGAACAGTAACTAATGCTGAGATTGGCACCTTGAAGGCTGTAAACAATGCCTTGAGCAGACAGACTTCTTTGGTAAACTCACTGGCGACGGATCTACAAAATGAGGGTCAGCCTGATCCGAGTAATGTTAAGCAATTGGGTCTTAAATCTGGCGAAGGGAACGTAGCCATTTCGAAGCTTATTTCCGAATATGAAGCGGCAACTATCCCTGCTATAAAAAATACATTAGAGCAAATATCCACTGCTGCTGAGACTACAGCCACTGCCCTGGAACAAGTTCCGGATCGTCTATCGGCGCTGGGTACCCTTCTTGAGGAGACTATGGCAGCAATCGAGTTCGGACGATCAAGCTTGGCTAGTCTACAGCAGGACTTACCAGCTATTCGTGAAGCGGTACATACAGCAGCTAGCGGTGTCGCAGATAAGACACAGAGCTTTGGTACTTTTGTTCGCGATACACTTCCACTAATTCAGAGCAGCTTGCCTGTTGCAGGAGAAAAAATACAACAAGCTGCAAATTTCGTCCGTCAGGATCTGCCGGCTGTAGAGGAACGGGTGCACCAGATTTCTGATCTGATACGTACAGGTCTCCCCCGTGCGGATAAGGGAGTGGCGGTCGCAGCGGATATGGTGCGAAATGATCTTCCGATACTGGAAGATTCGATTCGTAAAGCGGCAGCCACCATCCGTCAGATCAAAGATGAGGTGGATCTGGGAGAGATTGCTGAGCTGCTCGGAGGGGATATTAAGAGCAAAAGTGAATTTTTGGCCAATCCGGTAGTATTAAAAGAGAATAAGTTATATCCTATTCCGAATTATGGTTCGGCTATGACTCCTTTTTATGTTGTACTTTCCTTATGGGTAGGTGGCACACTCCTAATCTCACTTCTCCGTACGGGAGTGGATACTGAGGGAATTGTGTACAAGCGGTATCAATTGTATTTTGGACGTTTGCTGACGTTTCTTACGGTTGGGATTCTGCAAGCGTTGGTGGCTGTACTTGGTAATATCTTTATTCTGAAATGTTATGTGGTGGACAAGGTGTGGTTTGTCCTTTTTGCAGTATTAATTAGTATCGTATTCGTGACGATTGTTTTTACACTTGTCTCCGTATTCGGCAATGTTGGGAAGGGGATAGCAATCGTATTCATGGTGCTTCAATTCTCAAGCTCTGGCGGTACGTTTCCAATCAGTACAACAGGCCATTTCTTTCAAATATTGAATCCGTTTATGCCATTTACTTATGCGATTAGTTTGATGCGGGAGGCGGTAGGGGGGATTCTGCCGGAAGTGGCGATTCGCGATTGTCTTTATTTGATCCTATTCGGTGTAATAGCACTCTTACTGGCGCTAACGCTCAAAAAGCCGCTGGAGCGTTATATCGAAAAGGCGGCTGAACAAGCCGAAGAATCCAAATTGATTTCTTAAGAAAAAGAGAGGTTGTATCTAAGCCAATTGCTGTGGCTTTTGGTACAACCTCTTTTAGATTATCTCGCTGGAGCGAAATCGGCTACTGGCTTTAGAATCTCTTCAATTCTCTCCAAAGTATCTAGAGATAGAACGGCATCAACAGCTTGGGCGTTCTCTTCCACCTGTGCTGGCTTACTGGCCCCAATAATTGCAGAACTTACACCAGGTTGCCGTAGGGTCCAAGCTAACGCTAGTTGCGACAGCTTCAAATCAAGACTGTTAGCTAGTTCATCCAGCTGTCCGACAACAGTCAGTACATCATCGCGGAAGTAGCTGCGAATGACGCCATTTACCGAATCATCAGCTGCGCGGGTTCCTGCCGGAGGCTGTTGTCCAGGTTTGTATTTACCTGTCAGAATACCTTGAGCGAGTGGGGAAAAGACCACTTGTCCGAGGCCCTCACGCTGACATACCTCAAGTACCTCATCTTCAATGTAACGTTCGAACATGTTATAGATAGGCTGATTGGAAATAAGCGGACGCAGATTTAGTCTGCGCGAAATGCCGGTGGCGTCAGAAATTTGAGCTGCGCTCCATTCGCTCACTGCCGAATACAGAATCTTACCTTGTGCAGTTAGGTCATCCAGCGCGCGTAAAGTTTCCTCCACAGGCGTCTCTCTGTCAAAGCGATGACAAAAATAAACATCAATATAATCGGTTCCTAAACGGCGAAGGCTAGCTTCGCATTGCTCCATGATGTGCTTACGTGATAAACCACGATTATTCACATCATCCCCCATGGGGAAGAATACCTTTGTACTCAGCACATAAGATGATCTTTCATAAGCACGAAGAGCAGCGCCCATTGCTTTTTCGCCTTCACCACGGTTATAAGCATTAGCAGTATCAAAGAAATTGATACCGCATTCAAAAGCTTTGCTGATGCAGGCGTCTGCTGCCTTTTGCTCTGCTGCTGTTCCATATGTAAGCCAGCTGCCTAAGCCGATTTCACTGACTTTTAGTCCTGAATTGCCTAGTCTTCTGTATTTCATTATTTTCTTCCCTCCTTGAGTTGTATATGTTAACTTTACTTGTATCCTATGGAACATTCAACTTGAATGTTTCATGTAAAAGACGAGATCAAGGAGATGAATCGTAGTAATGACTATTCCAACTTCTAAAGCTAAAAAAGTGATTTTGTTTCAGGGTGATTCTATTACGGATGGAAACCGTGGTCGTGATGAAGATCCCAATCATATTCTAGGACATAGCTATGCATATATCATTGGCGGTAAGCTAGGCAACGAACGGGCTGAGCAGAATCTCGTGTTCTATAACCGTGGAATTAGTGGGGATCGGATCTCCGATTTATATGCACGCTGGAATGAGGATGCGATTTACCTTCAGCCGAATATCATCAGTATTTTAATTGGTGTTAATGATCTTTGGAGAACAATGAAAGGGGAACCAAGTGGTATAACGGACCGTTTTGAACGTGCGTACCGTCATGTGCTTGAAGAAACTGGGGAAGTACTTCCGCAAACGAAGCTGGTCTTGTGTGAGCCTTTTATTCTAAATACCGGAGCTCCGGCAGAACAATGGGACGAATGGAAAGAGCGGATTACTCATTATCAGGGTGTTGTTAAGCAGCTTGCAGAGGAATTTAATGCTGTGTTTGTTCCTTTACAGGAAGCATTTGATGCAGGTACTCGTAGAATAGATGCAGCCTACTGGCTGTGGGACGGCGTTCACCCGACAGCGGCTGGGCATGATCTGATTGCTGGGGAGTGGCTGAAGATCGTAGAGAAAAGTGGTCTTTTAAACGACTAGTGAAATAAAGATGCCCCCTTATCTTTATTTATGCACCTACTGATTACTCAGCGGGTGCATAGATAAGAGATATATGATAGTTATTCAGAAACTCGATCCATTCCTCAGAAGGCTTCTCGTCTGTAACGATATAATCCACTCGATCGAAACTAAATAATTTAATGAACGCAGTCCTGTCGAACTTAGAGTGATCTGCGAGCAGAACTACTTTATTCGCCTGCTGTTGCATGAGAATCTTCAATTCACTTTCTTCTTCATTCGAATCGCTGAGCCCACCAGTCATAGACAACGCTTTACAGCTGAATATGGCTACGTCCACATTATATTTTTGAATAGTCTGTGAGGCGGTATGTCCAACGAAGGAGCTAGTCTCGGGGCCTAGTATTCCACCAGTAGAAATTAGCTTTTGCCCAGAATGTTGAAATTCGGATAATACAACCAAAGAATTCGTAATAATCGTCAGATTGTTTTTCTCCTCTATAATTCTCCGTAAAGCCTCAAAAACTGTTGAACTCGTATCCGTCACCAAACTGTCCCCATCATTAATTAATTGGAGGACATGATCAGCTATCGTACGTTTGGCCTCTATATTTACCTGATGTCTACTCACATAGGGAGGGTCCTCATTCGTGTGGGCATTAAGGATTGCACCGCCATAATTTTTCTTGGCAAGTCCTTCCTTGTCCAGTTTATCCAGATCCCGCCGAATGGTCTCTTCCGAGACATTGAATTTTTGCGCCAGCTGAGCGACATGGACTTTCTTTTGTCTATACAGCTCATTAATGATTAGATCCCGCCGTTCAAATGCTTTCATCCGTTCACTCACCTCTATCATCATCTACTTCCTAGTTTACTACATTGTTGTATAAATCAAAGAAATAACCTCATATTCACATAATACCACAGTATAATAATATCAATACCACATAAAACCACATAATTTATCTATAAATATGTTGTTTTATGTTGACTAAAGCGTTTCCATATTTTATGATGAAGGAGAAATAGGTCCATTACCGATGATACTAAGATGATCTTGAGGAGGAACAGCAGTGATAGAAAACTATCCGAAAATTGGCATCCGCCCGACCATTGATGGCAGAAGAAGAGGGGTTCGCGAATCGTTAGAAGCTCAAACCATGGGTATGGCTCAGCGGGTAGCTAAGTTTATTGAAGAGAACTTATTTTATCCGGATGGCCGCCCCGTAGAGTGCATCATTGCCGATTCTACGATTGGTGGTGTTAAAGAAGCTGCTGCTGCGGCTCAGAAATTTGCTGGGGCTAATGTTGGCGTATCGATTACTGTGACCCCTTGCTGGTGTTATGGTTCTGAAACGATGGATATGGATGCCTCAATCCCACATGCGGTTTGGGGATTTAACGGAACGGAACGCCCAGGTGCGGTATATCTAGCTGCTGTTCTCTCTGCTTATGCACAAAAAGGAATTCCGGCGTTTGGTATCTATGGTGAGGATGTTCAGGAGTCTAGCAGTGAGGAGATTCCAGCGGATGTGCAGACTAAATTGCTGCAGTTCGCCAAAGCTGGGTTGGCTGTCGCTCAAATGAGAGGGAAATCCTATTTATCAATGGGTTCTGTTTCGATGGGGATTGCTGGATCGATTGTGAATGAACAGTTCTTCCAAGAGTATCTGGGAATGCGTAATGAATATATAGATATGTCAGAATATGTACGCCGCTTTGAAGAGGAAATTTATGATAAAGAGGAATATAAGCGAGCACTCGCGTGGACCAAAGAAAACTGCCAAGTTGGTGCCGATAATAATCCGAAGCATCTGCAAATAAGTGATGATGAGAAAGAGAAGCAGTGGGAGACTTGTGTGAAAATGACATTGATCGCCCGTGATCTGATGATCGGAAATCCTGTTCTCGCTGAGCTGGGCTTTGAGGAAGAGGCCAACGGTCATAATGCGATTGTGGGTGGGTTCCAAGGTCAGCGCCAATGGACAGATCATTTTCCTAATGGGGATTTCATGGAAACGATACTGAACTCCTCTTTTGACTGGAATGGCAAACGTACACCTTATATCGTAGCGACAGAGAATGATAGCCTGAACGGAGTAACGATGCTGTTCAATTATTTGCTTACGAATACTGCACAAATTTTTGCGGATGTTCGAACCTTTTGGAGTCCAGATGCAGTTAAGCGAGTAACGGGTCATCAATTGGAAGGTGAGGCAGCACACGGAATACTTCACTTGATCAACTCGGGTTCGGCTGCTCTTGATGGCACGGGTGAGCAGACGATAGACGGTAAACCTGCGATTAAACCTTTTTGGGAAATTTCGGAGGATGAGGTAGAAGCATGTTTGAGCCATACCCAATTCCGCCCGGCTTCTCAAGAATATTTCCGCGGGGGCGGCTTCTCTACGGATTATTTAACTAAAGGCGGGATGCCAGTTACTATGGCACGGATGAACTTGGTTAAAGGGCTTGGACCTGTTCTTCAGCTTGTAGAGGGTCACACGGTTGAGCTGCCTGAAGATGTTCATCATACACTGGATCAAAGAACAGATCCGACTTGGCCAACTACCTGGTTTGCGCCTAAGTTAACCAATAGTGGTTCTTTCCAATCAGTGTATGATGTCATGAATAATTGGGGCGCAAATCATGGAGCGATCAGTTATGGGCATATTGGGGCAGATTTGATTACGCTGGCGTCTATTCTGCGCATTCCGGTCAGCATGCATAATGTTGAGGAATCACGTATTTTTAGACCTCGGGTATGGTCGTTATTTGGTACCGAAGATCTGGAGGGAGCAGATTACAGAGCATGTCAGAACTTTGGACCCCTCTATTAAAATCTTCCTGTGAAGCAGGTGTGGTGAACAATGGGTGATACGATTAAGCTTCTAGCCATAGATCTCGGCGCCAGTTCCGGAAGAGTCATGCTGGGGATATATGATGGCGATAAGCTGCAAATGGAAGAAATTCATCGGTTTGAGAATACGCCTGTACAGGTCAACGGGCATTTATATTGGGATACTCTAAGGCTCTTCCATGAAATGAAGCAAGGGGTTCAAAAAGCCTTTAGGCAACATGGAGAACTGACGTCCTTAAGTGTGGATACATGGGGAGTAGACTATGGGTTTATTGATAAAAGAGGAATGATGCTCTATTCCCCCCATCATTACAGGGACCGGAGGATGGAGGTTCACCGTCTCAAATTGGAAGCGTTACTGTCACCGGCAGAGCAATTCCGTATGACCGGTCTTCAGCCAAGTGTGATTAATACACTTTATCAGCTGTTCTCTGATTTTCAGGATAATGATTCTCTTATGGAGACCGCGGATACGATTTTAATGATGCCAGATCTATTTCATTACCTGTTTTCTGGTATAAAAGCAGCAGAAAGCACGATCTGGAGTACAAGCGGCTTAGTGGATGCTGTAACGGGAGAGCTCTCCTCTGAATTATTTAACAGGCTTGGGATTCCGAGTAGTCTAGTTCCACAACAGGTTCATGCGGGAACAGTTATTGGATCTATCCTTCCGATTATTCAAGAGGAGCTTAATATAGGCCCGATGAAAGTGATAGTCGGCGCTTCACATGACACGGCTTCAGCAGTAGCTTCGATCCCTTATACTCGTAAGGATGAAGCAGCATTTTTAAGCTGTGGTACGTGGTCGTTGGTTGGTATGGAGACGCCTGAGCCGGTCATTTCAGAGAAAAGCTATGAATATGGTTTCACAAATGAACGTTGCTACGGTAATTCTAATCGTTTGCTAAAAAACACAACGGGACTATGGATTCTACAGGAGCTCCAAAGGAATTGGGCGAAAGCAGGAGAGAATTTTAGTCAAAGTGAAATGGTTGAATTAGCCCAAACGATTAATGGGGCGCCAGCGATCATTGACCCGAATGACCAGCTTTTCAGCACACCTGGTGTGATGATGCAGCGGATTCAGGAATATTGTGAGCGAACGGGGCAACAGTCGCCTAATACGAAAGCTGAGTTTATACGCGTTATCCTTGAGAGCCTTGCGCAATCATACTGTAGAACGATTGAAGAAATGGAAGAGATCACCGGCAAGACCATCACTATCATTCATATGGTTGGCGGTGGGATTCAAAATGAGTTATTATGCCAGCTCACCGCTGATGCTACGGGTAGAGAAGTCGTTGCAGGGCCAGTGGAGGCCAGTGGAATTGGCAATATCATTGTCCAGCTGGCTGCCCTGGGAAAATTGGAAGTTTCTAAGGCGAAAGAGTTCGTGGCACGATCTTTTACCTTTAAGACATACCAGCCTTCTTTGGTGAAAAACTCTAAAAAATAGGATACGAGGAGAGAACTTATGGATAACTTGGAACAAAAACTACGTTCGCAGATTTGTGATATTGGCAGAAATTTGTTTAATAAAGATTTCATTGCCGCCAATGATGGGAATATTTCAGCACGGTTATCAGAGAATGAAATTCTCACTACCCCCAGAGCGGTAAGCAAGGGATATTTAGAGCCACATATGATTGTAAAAGTAAACTTGCAAGGTGAAGTTCTTGAAGCGGCGGAAGGATACAGACCTTCAACGGAAATCAAAATGCATTTGAGAATTTATAATGAGCTACCTGAGATGAATGGTGTGGTTCATGCACATCCCCCGTATGCTACCGCTTTTGCCATTAAAGGTGAGGCGCTCGATAAAATGATGATGCCAGAGTCGGTTATCATGATCGGGGATATTCCTTTGGCGGAATACGGAACACCTTCAACAGAAGAAATCCCGGACTCACTGATGCCTTTCCTTGGCAAAAAAACAGCAGTCCTGCTCGAAAATCACGGAGCACTTACTTGGGGAACGGATGTTATGGAGGCTTATCTGAATATGGAGAGACTCGAATATACAGCCAAGATTACCTTTATTACACGTATGATTGACGGAGAGAGAGAGCTGCCACAGCATCGGATTGATGAGCTGGTAGCTTTGAGATCTTTTTATGGGAAGTAATGAGGTGCTTGGATGTTGAAAAAAATTCCTAAGCTACTATCTCCGGAACTGGTACGTGTGATGATGGAAATGGGTCATGGTGATGAGCTTGTACTGGCAGATGCTAATTATCCAGGACACTCCTTAAACTCAAAAGTACTAAGATATGATGGTATTGGGATTCCTGATCTTTTGGATGCAATATTGGAATTGCTGCCCCTTGATCATTATGTGGAACATCAGGTGGCGTTTATGGCTGTGGTTGAGGGAGATCCTACGGTGCCGGTGATCTGGTCCACGTACGAGTCGATAATCGCCAAACATGACGCTGAAGCGACGATTAAATATGAGGAGCGGTTTGATTTCTACAATCGTTCTAAGCAAAGTTATGCTGTTGTAGTCACAGGTGAAGAAGCACTTTATGGAAATATTATTATCAAAAAAGGTGTAATCAAGGCCTGATGATCAGCGATTCTGCTTGCGGTATTGCAGAGGTGAGCATTTCGCGATTTGCTTAAACACCCGCCCAAAGTGGGCGATGCTGTCAAAGCCTGTATTCTCTGCAATGGCAGTGACTTTAGTGTTAGTGCTCTGCAAGAGTCGTTGGGCTTCCTTGATCCGAATGTAGTTTAGATATTCAACAATGGTGAAGCCAGTGGTCTGTTTGAATAAACGGCAAAGATAGGTACTGCTGATGAAAAAAGTTTCGGATAGCTGCTCTAATGTAAGCTTTTCAACATAATGTGCCTGTAAATAATCGATCATTTCGTAGACTTTAAGCTGCTTCTCACTGCTCTCAGGAGCGATGGGCTCGCGGCTTATTTCTTGTACTCTGTTCATTTCAATAAATAACTGGATGAGCAGTGTCTGAAGATAGGGGATTTGCTGTGATCGATGCTCTTCTTGTTCTTTTAGCATGGAGAAGAGGATAGATTCGATGGCTCCTTGTTCATGTACTCCGGGACGCAGAAGTAAGCTTTGTGTAGTTAAAAAAGGAATACTTAGGTCGTAGTTCGCCAACGTTTTTTGCAGAAAGTCCTCCTCAAAGTTAATCAATATTCGCTCATGGCGTACTGAGCCCTTAGAAGTGGTGCGATGGAGTTCATTTTTGTTAATAAATATCAAATCACCTTTGCGTAAGGTATAAATCAGATTGTTGATATAATAGCTGCGCTCACCTGCGAGTAAATAATAAATTTCATATGTATCGTGATAATGGTCGGAATCCATGCTGAAGGGTCCGGCTCTTTTGATTTGTTCAATGATAAATGGAGGTTTTAGCTCCTGTTCCATTTCAGATTTGCTCCTTTCAGATAATGAAGCTAATATATGCAAAGTTTCCGTCATATTTGCTAATAACCGCTTAGATTTCGATGTATTTTATACTATAAACTATAGAAAGAAACGGCATCTAAATCAATAGCGATGGAGTGATTCTTGTGTCGAAGAAGAAATATGTATTCGTAGGTACCGGCGGCAGAGCGGAGTTCTTTTATGGAGAGATTACTACAAATTATCGTGAAACTTCGGAAATCGTAGGCTTTTGCGATGTGAATGGGGTAAGAATGGATTATGCGAACCGATTATTGGAAGGGAAATATCAGTATCATGCGGTTCCTACTTATAAAGCTCATGAATTCGATCGTATGATTGAAGAGACTAAGCCGGATGTAGTTATCGTTACGAGTATTGACCGCACACATCATCGTTACATTATCCGGGCGATGGAGCTTGGCTGTGATGTTATCTCAGAGAAACCAATGACGGTGGATGAAGAGAAATGCCAGGAGATTCTTGAGGCTATTGATCGAACGGGGAAAAAGCTGCGCGTTACGTTCAATTATCGCTATGCCCCGCACAATACCAAAATCCGTGAATTGATCATGGATGGAGCCATTGGCGAAGTACTTTCTGTTAACTTTGAATGGCTGCTAAATACACAGCATGGAGCGGATTACTTCCGCAGATGGCATCGGGATAAACGGAACAGCGGAGGGCTGTTGGTTCATAAATCAACACATCATTTCGATTTGATGAATTTCTGGTTGGGCTCTCGTCCGGATACGGTCTATGCCATGGGAGATTTAAGGTTCTATGGCAGAGAGAATGCGGAGAAGCGCGGGGTGACAGAGTTTTATCAGCGTGCCCATGGTAGTAGTGCAGCGGAAAATGATCCCTTTGCGCTTCATCTAAAAGACAACGAGCAGCTTAAGCAAATGTATCTGGATGCCGAGCATGAAGATGGGTACCTGCGAGATCAAAGTGTATTCGGTGATAATATCAGCATTGAGGATACGATGGCAGTCATGGTCAAATACAAAAACAAGACGATTATGAACTATTCACTTAATGCTTATTTGCCTTGGGAAGGCTTCATTGTAGTATTTAATGGGACGAAGGGGCGGATGGAAGTTAAGGTTGTTGAACAGTCCTATGTAAACGCCGGGGGGAAGAAAGAAGATGAAGGGGCACTAAAGGACAAGCAAATCACTGTATTCCCTCATTTTGCGCCGCCTTATGAAGTTGAAATTGAAGAAGGCGTTGGGGGACATGGGGGTGGAGATCCGGTCATGCTCCGTGATATTTTTGAACGACCTGTGGAGGATCGGTTTAATCGTGCAGCTTCCCATGTGGATGGGGCGTTGTCTATTATGACCGGGATTGCAGCTAATCGTTCGATCGCTACTGGACTTCCGGTGAAGGTGGATCAGTTAATCAAATGGTAGAAAGATTAGCAGTTGAAATTTGTCTCTGTCTTCACGTCAATTTACTACTATTTTTAGAATGAGCTAAAAAAGTAAAAATAAAAGGCTGCCTCCAAAGTCATTGTAGATGACTAAGAGACAGCCTTATTTATTTTGACACTAGTATTTATTGTTTGACGACGTTAAAGCCGTCTTTTTGCAATTGAGTCACAATGCCATCATCACCCAGCATGTGTAGTGCACCAACAACGACAAGATAAGTCGCTTTTTTATCACTATTCAAATACTCTTTTACATGCTTCACCATGTTGGCATTCCGATCCGAAACGAGACCCTTATAGTATTCTGGCTCCTTAGCGACCGCTTGTGTCATAGCTACGAGGGATTGTTCATCCCCCTGCATCCACATTTGGGATAATGCATCCAGCGAAGCCGTTGCTGCAGCATTGTCCGTTTGCTTGAGGCTATCGAGTGTATCAAGGAGAAGCTTTTCTTGCAATCCATCTGAGAATTGATTGAACATGTTCAGCTGCAATTGCATATTTTCCAATTCAATGATAGGTTTATTCAATTTGCCTGCCTTCTGTGTGAAATATAGGTCGATACCTGTATCCGGTGTATAATCTGTTGTTTGCATTTGTAGGCTTGAGATACCTTGAGTAACGACCCATGGCTTATAGGAATCGAATGCATTTCCTGCAAGACCATTCGCTTTCAGAAGCGCAACAACTTTGTTATAGGTATCAGCGGATACGTGATCCTTGAGCTTGGTCCCATCTGTATAAGAACCTTTCTCCGTAAGGAACTTTTGCATCTCCGTTTGATCAACCTTGGTTAAGTCAACCTCGACCCCAAGATACTGAGACGCTTCAAAAGCAGCTTCAATTTCTGGGCGTAGCGGGTACATTTTGTCGTTAGCCACATGGATAGAGCCAAGTAGATAGACGGTATTACCGTTGTTCTCCACTTTCCATAAGAATCCGGTGCTCCCTGCAGCCTCGTTATTAGCTACAAAGGTGATGGTGCGCTGCGCCGCATTCCATTCTACCTTATAGCCGATCGTTTCACCGATAAAGCGGACAGGAACATAGGTGACATTGTTGATGGTTTTAGGAGCCACCTCTAGTTTTTTCTTCTCCCCGTTTACCGTTGCTGTGGTGCTGCCGATAGTCAGTGAGAGAGCTAGTCCATTTTTGGTCCCCGTTACGGTTTGGGTCTTTTTATTCCAATTCATATTTACATTAAGCTTCTCTAGAAGTGGACGCATAGGAACCAAGGTAGTTCCTTTTTCTACAACAGGGTTAGAATTGCCTAACTTTACTTCTGTTCCATCAATCCACACACCGACAGGCTTTTCAGCCGCATG
Organism: Paenibacillus sp. FSL F4-0236; assembly: GCF_038000135.1. Lineage (NCBI taxonomy): Bacteria > Bacillati > Bacillota > Bacilli > Caryophanales > Paenibacillaceae > Paenibacillus > Paenibacillus sp. FSL F4-0236. Next base: position 4,381,820 of record NZ_JBBOBK010000001.1, on the reverse strand, counting down.
GGCAGTGGTAAAGACAGACATAACCATGAAAATGGATAAAAATAATGCACCTAGCTTTTTCATTAATAGGACACTCCGTTTCTAAAAAAAATGAAAGTTGTAAGTCACTTTCTGATTCTAACGTATTTTTCCATAAATAGTTATACGTTTTGTTACTTCGTACAAAAGTCAAAATAATGCACATCAAAGCAAAAATCGCCCCTATTAGATCCTGTTGACTCTCCTTATCATGAAACATAAGAAACGAAGAGCCCGAAGGGAGCAAGGAACTTATGTGGAGCAATGCGATTGAAGATGCGATAGAGAAGGTACGTAAGAATATAGACCGATTCGGGGGCAGATTCCCTCATGTGAGCATGAATGGAACTTACCAGCTCAATAACAATGACGACTGGACCAATGGATTCTGGAGCGGCATGTTGTGGTTGTGCTATGAATATACGCAGGATGACAGCTTTCGTATCGCGGCATCTCATACCGTAGAGGATTTCCGCCGCCGTTTCGCGGCAAAGACGGTGCTTGATCATCACGACATCGGATTTTTGTATTCGTTATCCTCCAAGGCCCAGTGGATTATAGATAAAGACGAATCCGCGCGTCAGTTGACACTGCAGGCGGCAGACTTATTACTGAAGCGCTGGCGCACAGGCGGCGGTTATATTCAGGCTTGGGGACCTGTGGGAGATGCCCAGGAAGGTGGGCGCATCATTATTGATTGTCTGTTGAATCTCCCTCTTCTGTATTGGGCGGAACAACAGACCGGTGATTCCCTATATCGGCAGGTGGCGGTCATGCAGGCGGATAAAACGAAACGTTATCTGGTGCGGGGAGATGACAGCTCCTACCATACGTTTTTCTTCGACCAGAAGACCGGAGAGCCGATTGGCGGTGCTACACACCAGGGTTATACTAACGGATCGACTTGGACACGCGGGCAAGCCTGGGGCGTCTACGGTTTTGCATTATCTTACCGCTATACTAAGGATCCGTTGTATTTGGAAACATCCAAGCGGATGGCCCGCTATTTTCTGGAGCATTTGCCGCAGGATCATGTCGCTTACTGGGACTTTAATGCTCCAGTGTCTGCGGATACGTACCGGGATAGCTCGGCCTCTGCAATTGTTGCGGCTGGACTACAGGAACTGCTGGAGCTAATGGAGGAGGAAGATCCCGAACGGGCTTATTTTCAGCAGGGGTTAATACAGTCGATGACTTCACTTGTGCAGAACTATTCCACGATCGGTGAAGACGCGGAGGGGCTGCTGAAACACGGCTCTTACCATGTACGCGGCGGTCTGTCTCCGGATGATTTCATGATCTGGGGAGATTATTTCTACCTCGAAGCGTTGCTGCGGCTGCAAAAAGGCACCAGGGGGTACTGGTATGAACGCTGATGGCCGAACAACCTCTCCCTATGCTGTCTTTACGCTACTCGACCTTGAGTTACCTGCTCTAGCGCCCGTGAAGGGTGCGCTGAGCCAAGCACGGCAGGATGATGCGCTGACTGAATTGCATCGGTATTTGACTAGTCGGAGCACGCCGGGCTGGCGGGCAGAGGACAGTCGGAAACAGCAGCATATCGATTATATACAGCAATATTGCGCAGATGAGCTGGAAGTCGTAATAAAGGCGGCGGATGAAGTTATGGAGCAGACGTTTCTTTTTCGGTTTCCCTGGGATATGGAGCGCAGCCGCATTCCGGTTACCTTTGAGGAAGAAATTGACTGGCGTTATATTCCGGATAAGGATGTAGAATGGGCTTATATGCTGAATCGCCACCGCTACTGGGTGGCATTAGGACAAGCGTATGAGATAACAGGTAATGAGGAGTATGCGAGAACATTTTGCTGTCAGCTTGAAGATTGGATGGAGCGTAATCCTGTTCCAGACATGCCTACGAATGATACGTTGACTTGGCGCACCATTGAAGCGGGTCTTCGCTGTGCGAACTGGATCAAAGCGCTGTCCTATATACAGGATAGTCCGCTGCTCACACCGACGCTTCTGGCGAAAGTGATGATATCCCTTCATGAACACAGCGAATATTTAGCTTTATCGTTTACGGGTTGGAAGAATATCAGCAATTGGGGCGTTCTGGAGACTTGTGGTTTATTCCAAACCGCGCTCTACTTCCCTGAGTTCACTAGGGCTAAGATTTGGCGACGGCTCGGTGAGGAGAGATTAGGGGAGACGGCTAGAATCCAGGTCATGGCGGACGGTATCCATTGGGAGCAATCGCCCACCTATCACCATGAGGTTCTGGTATGTTTTCTCGACTGCATCCGCTTGGCTCGGATGAATGGACTGGAGCTACAGGATGAACTTCAGCAAAAAGTTCATCAAATGGCCGTCGCTTCCTTGTATTGGTCCAAACCGAATCATCGGCAGCCAATGCTCGGGGATAGCGATGACAGCGATGTCCGTTCGATTTTGACTTATGCAGGTTGGTTGTTCCAGGATTCTGTGCTCCGCTTTGGCGGATACGATCATATGGATTATGACAATGCCTGGTTGTTCGGAACGAGTGGAGTTGAAGGCTACGAGCAGCTGATTGCGGAGGAACCGCCTTACTTGTCGCGCTCTTTCACACATTCCGGTCATTATGTGATGCGAACGGGTTGGGACGAGCAGGACTTGTACCTATATTTCCACTGCGGACCGCTTGGTGGTGGACATGGTCACGCGGATTTGCTACATTTCGATCTGCATGCATTTGGGCGGGATATGCTTACCGATCTGGGCAGATACAACTATAGTGATCACACACCACTTAGAAAAGCGTTAAAAGAAAGCGCTGCCCATAATACGACTACTGTTGACGGAATTGGATTCACTGAAATCACGGATACATGGTCCTTCTCCCAAATTGCGAAGCCGACAGGCAGCAAATGGATCAGCAATCCGGACTTTGATTATGTTGAGGGCAGCCATGATGGTTACCGTCATTTGGATGATCCGGTACACCTGCTAAGGAGGATCATATTCATCAAGCCTTATTACTGGCTTCTGGTCGACAGCTTTAGCTGCCGTCAGGAGCATACGTTTTCCCAGCATTTTCATTTTGCGCCCGGAGCGGTTCAGATGGAAGACGAGACATTCATTTGCCGTACAAAAAATGAGCGGGAAGCCAATCTTTGCATCATTCCCGTTAATGTTAAAGGACTTCAGGGCAAGATTGATGACGGGGTAATCTCCCGCGAATACAATCTGCTGGAACCCAATCAGCATGCCGTTTACTCCCGAACGGGAAAAGGAACGGTATCGATGATGCAGATGCTGTACCCGCAGCCTTCCGGTGGGCTGTTTTGTCCACTGGTTGAACAGGTGCCGATTTACCGCCATACGGGTGAACCTGTGGATGCAGTGCAGGCGGAGGCATGCCGCATCAGCTTCCCTGAAAGGAATGAGGAGCATATTATCGTGATCAGCCACGAGGTTCCATCCAGTCACTTGGATTCCTATGTAGTGGAAGGTATACAAATATTTGGTGAAGTAGTGTTTATTGTTTTCGCAAACGGTCAAAAGAAAGTCACGGTAATCAGATAATGCATGTATACTGGATAACGGGCTGATAGAATAAAAGAAAAGAGCATGAGAGAGGCGCGGAGAAAACATGTTCAAATTCACTTACTATAGACGTATCCAGGTTTCATTTCTTTTGCTGATTTTTATTCCGCTGATTGCAGTATCGATCATCTCCTTTGTGCTTATTCGGGATACGATGGTAGAGAAGTTGCAGCTCAGCAACGATAACTTTCTGAACGTTATGATTGACGAACTAAACAAGACCATTGATGATGTGACATTTGCATCGCATTTTATTGTAAACGATACCAATTTTCGCGCCAATCTGAAGGTCTTTGCAGATACCGAGCGATTGAACACCTATCAGGATTACGTACATTTTACGCAAATTCAGGATGTGTTTTCGCTCATCAACTCTAAGCCGCTAAATAATAACATTCGCATGTATTTGGTTAACCGGAAACACTTTGTGATCTCCTCTGGGACTGAGAATTTATCCGTGATTAATGCCAACATGGACAAGCTGATGGGACGTGTCAATATTCACGAACCGGAGACCTTGCAATGGCTTGGGATGGCTGACAGCGGTTCCGGTAAAAGCAGTAGCTACTATATTGCCAGAGTAATCTATGATAGCCGGGAGAAACAGCAGGTGTCTGTGCTTCTCATCTCGATTCCCGATGCCTATTTCAACAAATTGTTCGGGCCAGTCGAGTTTGGCAAGCTGGCGTTGTTTGATTCCAGAGGAGGTCTGATCGCCGGGAACTCAGAGCTAGCCCCAGATGGCAAGGAAGCTAGAGGGAGTGTGCGTACGGCCAGAGCCATCGACAAATCCAATTGGGAGCTGGTCTATGAAGCTTCAGAGAAAGAATGGTCGGGCCAGATTTCGCGAACTTTTTATAGTGGCATTGGTTTAGTGCTTCTCTTGTTTATTGTCTTTTCGGCTACTTCCATGCTGATTGCCAAAAGATTGCATAGTCCGATCATGAAGCTGCAGCGCGTTGTGCGCCAGTTCGGGATGGGGAATCTTGATGTCAGGCTGGAGGTCAAGGGCAAGGATGAAATCGCTGAGCTAGGGCAGACATTGAATACTATGCTGGATCAACTGCAAGGATTGATTCACGACATCGAGCTGGAGCAAGAACAGAAGCGAGTGATGGAACTTGAGGCGCTGTTTATGCAGATTCGTCCCCACTTTTTGATCAACACGTTGAATTCGATCAAATGTAGCCTTATTTTGGCTAAAGATAAGCTGCACAGCGGGATCATTGATTCGCTAATGAGTCTTCTCCGTGCCTATCTGAAGGTCAATGAACCGGCTACCTTACGGGAAGAATGCAGACTGCTTAGCCATTATATCGACATCATGAAGATCCGCAACGAAATCCCTCTTGAACTGGAGGTCGATCTGGAAGCGGATACAGAGAAGCTCATCGTTCCTAAACTTATTCTGCAGCCTCTCGTAGAGAATGCCATCGTTCACGGTCTAGTTGACCACCCGGCACCGCGTATTGTCGTCCGTGCCCGAACGATCCCTGATGGGATTATGATTGAAGTCGAAGACAATGGCTGTGGTGCAGGGGCAGAAATTCTGGCAGGACTGAACCGCAGATTGCTCTACAAGGACGATGAACAGGATGGAACTTATCAAAGGGTCGGTTTAATTAACGTGGTTCAAAGGCTGAGGCTGACCTATGGTCAGGATACCCGCTTGTCGCTGCATAATTTGCCGCAAGGTGGGGTGTCCGTTTCTCTGTATTTGCCGCAAGGCAATCATCAGGTTAATCTGTCGGAGAGAGAGGGATATTGATGTATAAAGTGATGCTCATAGATGATGATGTTCCTATGCTCAAGGTGCTTCAGCAGATGATTGACTGGGAAGCACATAGCTTGCAGATTGTCGGCAGCACCTATTCCAGTGCCAAGGCGTTATTAATGTTTGAGGAAGTACAACCCGATATCGTGATCACAGATATTGGCTTGCCGCAAAAGAACGGGATTGAGCTGGCCGATTACTTTACCCGGATGAAGCCGGAGGTCAGAATTATTTTCCTGACCTGTCATGAGGATTTCCATTATGCTCAGCAAGCGGTAAAGCTGAAGGTGGATGATTATTTAATTAAGGACCAGCTTACGGACGAGCAACTGGAGAAAAGCCTTGCCAAGTCTGTACGCTTGCTTAAATCGAAGATCGGGCTAATCAAGCATGGGGAAACGGGATACAATAGCCAGTTATTCCGGCAGAATCTGCTGCAAAGGGTGATTGGCGGCGCTCCGCCCGAAACCACGCTAGCCTATGCGACGCAAATCGGCATATCCTGGACGTATCCGTGGTTCATGCTGGGCACGGTCAGCATTCACTTTTCCAGTTTCGAGAAGAGGTACAAGCAGAGCGAGTATCCACTTATTTTATATGCCATCTACAATATAGCCCTAGAGCTGTCCGAAGCGTGTGAGGGGATTACGCCTTTTTTGGAGCAGAAGAATATTGTGATTCTGTATAATTACCGTGTGAATCTGGCGCAGAATGCCAGTCTTTATTTTCATGATTATTTACAGCGATTGTGTTCCGAGTGCTCCCATCTCCTTAAGATTCAACCGGGCATCATCGCAGTCACTGAGAAAATAGAGCTGCAGGCGATCGGACAGATTCATCGGCAAATTGTCCAGGATAAGTGCGAGTTCTATGCGAGTGCGGAATACACAGTTCTGGATACTCTGCAAATCGCTACCCCTCGCTTCCAGCCTGCTCCTCAAGGATTTCTGGATAGTTATATCCCGCAGATGGAACGGGCCGTGATTAAAAATGATCTTGAAGCCATCCGTGGCACTCTTCAGGAAATCGCTAGGACTGCAAAAGTTATGGCTATCCATCCGGGCGATTTCGTCCGGGATTTATCCTTTATGCTCCGAGGTATCGAGCTGATGTTCACTAGCCTAACATTCGATGAGGATCTGTTCGTCTATCTCGTGCAAACCCGCACACTGGAGGATACGATGGAACTGGTGGAAAGAAAGCTTGTGCAGATTACAGGCAACAAACAGCAGGTGGCGGGAACTCCCCCGCAGGAGCCCAAGCTGCAGCTTATCCAGCAATTTATCGATCAGCATCTTGGCGATAACATCACTTCAATTGATATGGCACGTTATCTCTTTCTGGACCCGAGCTATTTCTCGCGTTATTTCAAACGCATGACAGGTCTGACTTTTACGGACTATGTACATCAGCACAAGATGAAGGTTGCGACCAAAATGCTGAAAATCTCCAGCCAGAACCTGGAATCGCTAGCCGTTGGTTTGGGATATTCGGACAGAACCTATTTTTCAAAAGTGTTTAAAAAATATGTGGGAACAACACCGAGTGAATATAAATCCAAACACTCGGTACGCTGAGAAGCGCAATTCTCAACCTACCGAATAGACCAGCCGCCCATCTAGGGCGGTTTTTTTGATGTCGAAAGACAAAGGTCAAAATCTTGCACATCTCGGGTCATAATCACTCCTTCATGCGGGAGGCGGATATATTACTATAATGACAAATCAAATTGTCGAGGTGATACAACGTGGAGGCTGCAAAACAACCTGTGCCAAAAATTCTGCAGGAGAAGCGGAAGTTCTGGACTCCGCAGCGGAAAGAGGCTTTGACCGGGTGGCTGTTTCTAGCTCCGGAAATTGTCGGAATGCTTTTTCTTAATGTATTTGCACTTGGATTCTCACTTTATTTAAGCTTCTCGAAATGGGATCTATTGTCGGGGGTTCAAGGGATCGAGTTTATCGGATTGGATAACTATATCAAAATGTTCCATGATCCGAGCATCATTCAAGCTTTGAAGAACAATGCTATTTATATGATTATGACCGTGCCGATACCGATTGCGATTGCTTTGGTGCTGGCGGCATTGATTCAAAATAGTGTATTTCTTAAAAATTATTTCAAAGTTGCCTTCTTTATCCCTTATATTTCTTCGATTATTGCAATTGCCGCAGTATGGAGCGCATTGTTCCATCCATCCCTTGGACCGATCAATCAGTTCTTGATGGAGCTTGGAATTTCCAGTCCTCCAAAATGGCTGGTGGATCCAAAGACCTCGCTGTTATCGATTGCCATTATCAGTTCTTGGGCGAGTCTGGGTTACACCATTATTATCTATATGGCCGGCTTGACGAATATTTCCGATGAAATCTACGAAGCCGCCGAAATAGATGGAGCCAGCGCACTGAAGAAATTCTTTGCCATCACGGTTCCGATGCTGCGTCCAACCACGTTCTTCTTGCTTATAACCATGCTGATTGGCTCGTTTAAGGTGTTCGACATCATCGCGTTTTTGACCGAAGGTGGCCCGAACAATTCTTCTACCGTGCTTGTGTTCAGGATCTATGAGGAAGGGTTCAAATACTACAACATGGGCTATGCTTCTGCAATTTCCTGGCTGCTATTCGCCGTCATAGGCTTGATCACCGCAGCTACTTGGAAAATGAGAAATGAAGAATAAAGGGGGGGGATTAACATGCAACTGATTAGAAAAAATATGTCCAGAGTGATCACTACCTGCATCATGGGGGCTTTGTCCATTGTATTTCTTATTCCTCTGATCTGGATGATTTCCGCAGCCTTTAAATATGAGAAAGATGTTATGCGCTTCCCGATCCAATGGATTCCCGAGAAGATCAATGTAGCGTATAATTTCAAGATGGTTTGGATGGGACGAGTACCTTTTTCTCATTTCTATTTAAATTCCTTTAAAGTTGCGATTATTACAACCTTAATTACACTTATCATTTCATCTATGTCGGCGTACGCCTTGACCAAAATCAAGTTCAAAGGACGAAATATGGTGTTTCTGGCGCTGCTGTCATTCATGATTATACCTGACCAGGCCACACTGATTCCGCGCTTTCTGCTGATTCGCTGGTTCGGTCTTTATGATACTCATGCTGCAATTATTTTAATGAGTATGTTCTCCATCTACTTCACGTTCCTGCTGCGGCAATTTATGATTGGTGTCAGCGACGAATACATTGAAGCGGCGCGAATTGACGGTGCAGGCCATTTACGGATATTCTGGTCTATCATTATTCCGCTCTGCAAGCCGGTGCTCGCTACGGTGGCGATCATCAAATTTATCTGGACCTGGAATGATTACCAGAATCCGCTGATCTTCTTACTAAATAAGAATTTGTACACTATCCCACTCGGTATGACCCTGTTCCGGGACGATTATTCGAACAACTATGCGATTATGATGACGGCAGCTGTTTCGGCGATCATCCCGCTCGTCATCGTGTTCATTGCCCTGCAAAAGCAAGTCATTAACGGAATCTCCCTTGGCGGCGTAAAGGGCTGACCTGCGGGTGTACGATAGATAGTAAAAGTCAAAAATGTGATCCTACAACAGCAAAATTGTGCACTTGGCCAGTAAAGCGGATGCCTATAATAAGAAATGAACAAGGCACTATACTTAAAATTCAGTGCGGGGGGAAGTAAAATGAAAACAAAGAGCAAGAAAAGATTATCCGTTGTACTGGGCTCCATGCTGGCGGTTTCCTTAACGCTAAGCGCCTGTGGAAATTCCGGAAACTCGGACAAGAATGGGAATGCTGAAGCTGGTACGAATGCCGGGAACACCAAGGTGGACAAGCAAGTCGCCATCAAGTATTACAACTGGGATAATGAAGCCCAGTCGGCTGGTACCGATGCTATGCTGCAGGAATTTATGGATCAGAACCCAGGCATCAAAGTAGAGCATGTGACACTCGTTCCCGGTGATTCTGTGGAGATGCTGAAGAAACTCGACTTCCTGATATCTTCCGGCGAAGCGATTGATGTTGTTCAGGTGCCAAGCTTGGGAGGCGTGCTTGAACGGGCGACTCGGGGAGCACTTGCCCCGCTTAATGAATTCTATGAGAAAGATAACCTCGTTCCTGAGGATGAATATTATGTGAATGCTAAGGTCGACAACAACTATTATGGGTTGCAATATACGAAGAGCAGCAACTACGTGATGCTGAACAAAGATGCACTGGATGAAGCGGGTCTGCCTGTACCTACTTTTGGCTGGACATGGGATGACTACCGCGACTATGCCAAAAAACTGACCAAAGGCGAAGGCGTGGACAAACGTTACGGCACTTATTTCCACACCTGGGAATTGTACATGAACGCTCCAGCTCAAACGATGATGAAAGACCCGTTCGTATATGATGACGGGACGACAATCTTCGCGGATCCGACATATAAGTATTTCTTCCAGCTGCGTAAAGATATGGAGTCTGCTGATAAATCTGCGAAATCTTATGCAGACGCTCTTGCCGCTAAGCTTAACTATCGTACCGAATTCTTCAATGAAGAAGCTGCTATGATCTTGGCTGGCAACTGGACGATTGCTGATCCAGGTAACACCGAGCAGTATCCGCATGAATTCAAGACAGCCTTTGCTCCGGTACCGGTGCCTCCTGCAGGATCGGAACCGAAAGACTATGAAGGCAAATACTTCACCAGCGGCAACATGCTGGCGATGGGCGCAACTTCAAAGAACAAAGAGGCTTCCTTCAAATTGATGAGATTTATGTCGACGGCTGTTAGTGATAACAGACTGGAATTCTCCGGATATAAAAAAGCTGATAATGAGACCTTGCTGACTAAATTGGTCGCTGGTAAAGAAGATATGTATGATATGGATTCACTCAAATACACACTTTTCGATAAAGAAATTCAGTTCCTTGACGGTGCGCAGGTGATGACGACGGCAACTTCCGAATTGACCAAAATTATCGATGACGGCTTCAGCAGATTCATGCTTGGAAATGAATCGATTGATAAGGTGCAGCAATGGATGGTTGATGAAGCAACGAAAATTATCAACGAAAAAGGTGTCATCAAGTAAATAGGCAATAAGCGAGGTATCCCAAGTTGGGGACGGGGCTTTGGAAGGTCATCAACCGGCTTTCCAAAGCCCTTATTTATACATTGGGCTTACACAAATATACGGGAGAGTATAAAAATGATGGAAAGCATTTCTTCAAAGAACAAGTCCGAAGAGCAAGTAGCTTTGCCTTCTAAGGAACAGATGGAGTGGCAGGATCTGGAGCTGGGGATGTTCTGCCATTTTGGAATGAACACGTTTTGCGATCAGGAGTGGGGAGAAGGTAGCGATTCGCCTACGGTCTTTAACCCGCTTCATCTGGATGCCCGCCAATGGGTTAGTGCAGCTAAAGAAGCTGGATTCCGTTATTTTATACTGACCGCTAAGCATCATGATGGCTTCTGCCTGTGGCCGACTGCAACGAGTACTTATTCTGTTGCCTCCAGCCCATGGAAAGAAGGGCGAGGCGATGTTGTCAAGGAGTGCGAGGAGGCTTGCCGTGAATTTGGACTAGGCTTCGGCATTTATTTGTCTCCATGGGACAGACATGAGCCATGTTATGCGGATCCGCAAGCATATGATGATTTCTATTGCTTGCAATTGCAAGAGCTCCTTACGGGCTACGGCCCACTTACGGAGATTTGGTTCGACGGCGCAGGATCTGAAGGCCGTAATTACGATTGGCGGCGGATTATGGATCTGATTAAGCTCCATCAGCCAAGCGCCATGGTGTTTAATATGGGGGCACCAACGATTCGCTGGGTTGGCAATGAGGATGGCGTTGCTCCTTATCCATGCTGGAACACTGCGGATTCCGCGCGGGGTAGCATGTTCAGTGAAGCTTCATTGAACTGGCTTCCCGGAACGCCAAGCTGGGTGCCTGCGGAATGCGATGTGCCCATCCGTAAAGACCGCTGGTTCTGGCATCCTGAGGAAGAGCACTTGCTGCTGTCCCTAGAGCAGCTAATGGACATATATTATCGTTCGGTTGGGCATGGGGCGACTTTGCTGCTCAATGTGGCGCCTGACAACTACGGGCTGCTTCCGGAGGCCGATGTGCAGCGTCTGCTGGAATTCGGTAAGGAGATTCAACGTAGATTCGGAAAGGCACTAGCCGTAACAGCGGGCACTGGAGATCTTATTGAGCTGGAATTGCCTGTAGCTACTGTGATTGACCACGCCGAGATTATGGAGGACATCGCTTATGGCGAGAGAGTGAGCGAATATGTGCTGGAAGCATTCATTGACGGAGCGTGGCTGGAGTTGAAACGTGGCAGCGCGATTGGCCATAAGAAAATCGACGCCTTCCCTCCGATTTGCACAGAGAAAATACGACTGCGGGTGCTCTTAACTACTGCAAGCCCCAAGATCAGACGGCTTGCCGTCTTTCACTGCGGGGAGTCGTTAGAATAGATGTTAAAAAAGGAGGTTGTAGAGTATGAGCCTACTCACTTGGAACGACGGACAATATTTGCTGGACGGACAGCCTTACCGGATCGTATCGGGAGCTATTCATTATTTTCGGGTTGTGCCTGAATACTGGAAAGACCGGCTACTGAAATTGAAAGCCTGCGGATTCAATACCGTGGAGACCTATATCGCCTGGAATATGCATGAACCCAAGGAAGGGGAGTTCGTATTTGATGGCATGGCCGATGTGGTCTCTTTTATTGAACTGGCCGGAGAGCTTGGGCTTCATGTTATTGTCAGACCGAGTCCATTCATTTGTGCCGAATGGGAATTCGGTGGTCTGCCGGCCTGGCTGCTGGCTTACAGTGAACTTCAGCTTCGCTGCTGTGATCCTCTTTATTTAAGCAAGGTGGACCGGTATTACGATGAGCTGATTCCTCGGCTGGTTCCGCTACTGTCCACACATGGCGGGCCGATTCTGGCCGTCCAGGTAGAGAACGAATATGGCAGCTATGGCAATGACAGTAGTTACCTGAGATATATGCGTAATGGACTCCTCAGCAGAGGGGTCGATGTATTGCTCTTTACCTCCGACGGACCAACCGATGAAATGTTGCTCGGCGGAACACTGGAAGATGTGCATGCTACAGTTAATTTTGGCTCCTGTGCAGAGGAATCCTTCCGCAAATACCGGGAGTACCGATCTGAAGAGCCGCTGATGGTGATGGAATATTGGAACGGCTGGTTCGATCATTGGATGGAGGATCATCATGTGCGCGATGCCGAAGATGTAGCTGGCGTTCTGGATGATATCCTGACGCACGGCTCCTCACTCAATATGTACATGTTCCACGGCGGGACCAATTTTGGCTTCTATAATGGGGCGAATCATATCGTCGCCTACGAGCCGACGACTACAAGCTATGATTATGATGCCCCGCTCACGGAATGGGGAGATACGACGGCGAAATTTGAAGCTGTTCGGTCGGTACTGGGCAAACATGGATTTGCACCGACTTGTCCGCTCCCTGAGCCGATTCCGAAGATCTCCTACGGGAAAGTTGCCTTAATGGAAAGAGCGGAACTATTCACAGCTTCCAATTTGGAGAAGTTATCCGAGCCGGTGAACATTGTGTGTGTGCAGCCGATGGAAAAGCTCGGACAATCCTATGGTTTTATATTGTACAGCACTTATGTGCAGGGACCACGGTCCAGGCAGAAGCTTTACATCGAGGGTGTGCGTGATCGGGCGCAGGTTTTCCTGGATGGACAGGTACTTGGGGTCATTGAACGCTGGAATCCGCAGCCACTTGAACTTTCCATTCCTGCCGGAGGAGCGCAGCTGGATATTCTCGTCGAGAATATGGGTCGGATTAATTATGGTCCGCTCATTCGTGATCCGAAAGGAATTCTGGACGGGGTTCGAATCGATAACCAGCTGCAATATAACTGGACGATCCGTACACTTCCGTTAGAACCGGGAACGCTGGCTTCACTTGAGTACAAGGAGCAGACGGTGGAGAAGCAAGAAGCTGCGGCACTTTCGGGTTTGCCCGGATTCTACCGGGGCTGCTTTGAGGCGGAGGAAATTGGCGATACTTTTCTACGGTTCGATGGATGGAATAAAGGGGTTGCCTGGATCAACGGATTTAATCTGGGCCGCTACTGGAACGCAGGACCGCAAAGGGCCCTATATATCCCCGGTCCATTGCTGCGCAAAGGTCGTAATGAACTGGTTCTTTTGGAACTGCACGGCTGTGCGGAGACTTGCGAAATTGAGCTTGTAAATTGCCCTGATCTGGGAAGAACTTCGGCCGTCGATGATGCCGTGCTGAATTTTGTGCAGGAAGATAACTTGTAGACATTATTAGCGTTGCCGTCATAGAAATCATTCCCCTATCCTCTCAGCCATTAGACACAAGAAACCTGCGTTTTCTTTCATTATTTTACAAAAAAATGAAGACGAGCAGTCAATATAAGGATACCTGAAAGGCACTCCTTCGGGCGTGCCTTTATTTTTCGATGCCACATGGTTTTGTAGTATGATGAACACAAGGGAGTTACATGGTTGTTCATAGGCTGAGAAGAAAGTGGGTGTCGCTATGTGGTTTTGTATGATCGCGATGGTCGTGATCTTGATCGATCAGGTCTCGAAAATTTGGATTCGGATGAAACTGGATATCGGAGATAGCTTGTTCTTTGGACGATGGGAGATTACACATTATGAGAATAGCGGGATGGCATTCAGTTTATTCCAAGGTTATGCGTGGTTATTCGGGGTGATCGCCATCTTGTTCGTCATCGGTGTATTCTATTATCGCAGCATGGGTGCCTGGAAAGGCCGATTGGCGGATATGATAGCTGGTTTCTTAGTCGGCGGTGCGGTTGGCAACGGGATTGATCGACTGGTGTTCGGGCAGGTCACGGATTTTATCATGTTTCGATCGGGAAGAAGCATTCTTAATCTAGCGGATTATGCGATCAACATCGGGATGATCATGCTAGTCTTAAATATGGCAGTGAGATTCGTGAAGAAGCGGGTCTGTCACGCGCATTGAGGAATTATTCTCTTATCTTTATAGATTCCTTAGAAGTTCCTGTTACGATGTCTCTGCATGGTAAGAGAACGACGTAATAACAGATTTCGAAGGAGGAGAACATTCAACATGCAAGCAACGAAACGATTAACAGGTATCATTTCCCTGGGCCTAGCATTTTCACTATTACTATCGCCAGTGAGCGCCTCGGCGACCGCGCAGAAAATTACGGGGTCGAAGGAGAATATTCAAGAGATTAAATCTTTGACGTCATCGGACTATAAAGATTTAGCGTTTCTGAAGCCGATCTTGAAAGATAAGACGGTCATTAGCCTTGGCGAGAACTTTCACCGTGTCGCAGAATACAGCAGCATGAAGACAAGGTTGATCAAATATTTACACGAAGAGCTGGATTTTGACGTGATTGCATTTGAGTCGGGCCTTGGGGATTCATTCATGACGTACGATAATGCAGGAACATGGACATCGCAACAAATGATGGAACGTTCAATTTTTCCCATCTGGCATTCCAAGGAGACTCTGAATTTATTCGATTACATCAAGAAGAAGCAAGGGACGAACGATCCCTTATATCTAGCAGGTTATGACATGCAGTTCACATCAGGGTACTTAACGCAATTTATTGCCGGTTGGATTGCCAAGGTAGACAAGGATCAGGGCGAGAATTATTTCAACTTCGAAATGCAAGCGATGACGGATTTCTATAAGGTGCTCAACCAATATGGCATGGACGATAGTCATCCGGAGGCGAAAGCAGAAATCAAGAAGGTGAAGAATGCGTACGAACCGAAATACAAGGCGTTGATCCAATTCATCCAAGAGAACAAAGAACAACTTGCAGCCGCCTACCCTGCGAACCCGCGGATGGTGGATATCGCTGTCAAGACGTTGGAGGATCGGGTCAAATTCATCGAGATGGGGATGTACGATACGAAGGAAAGCTATGAATTCCGTGATAGAATCATGGCTGACAACGTGGAGTGGTTAATGAAGGTGATGTATCCCGGCAAGAAAGTGATTTTATGGGCGCATAACGATCATCTGGCGAAGAATACGTCCAAAATCGAAACGAAAGAACAAGGGAAATGGATTAACAGCTTTACAAGTATGGGAGAATTGCTACATAAGAAGCTAAAGGATAAGGTCTACGTGTTGGGTCTGTACATGAACAGCGGTAAGGCAAGCACGATTACGACACAGAAGATCTTCGATATTCAGCCGATGCCGAAGGGGAGTCTGGAACAACTGATGATGCAGAGCGGTTATAAGATTGCGTTTGCGGATCTATCCAAGCACAAGTCTCCGAACAAAAATAATGCTTGGATGTTCAAACCGATCTATGCAGCCGAGGATGGCATGACGTCCGAGATCATTATGCCGATGTCGATGCGATTCATTCCAAAAGAGCAATATGACGGGATCATCGTCTTCGATAAAGTCAAAGAACCGACAACGAAGCTCTAACTCGGTTATACCTGAAAATTTAATTGTTCCCCTGTCGTGAACACCGTGTGTGCCGCTGCAGGGGATTTTTGGCGCACAAAAAGGTACAATGAGGGGATAAAGCTGCTAGATTGATAGACGCGAAAGGAAATTCAAGAGATGAGAGAAAAGATATTAATCGCCGATGATGAGCGAGAAATCGTCGGATTTATGCGCGATGCGCTTCAGGATGATGGGTATGAGGTATCAGTGGCTTATGACGGCAAGGAAGTGTTCGATCGACTGGGAGAGACGCCCGACTTAATCATCCTGGATATTATGATGCCGCATCTCGATGGGCTCGAAGTATGCCAAGCGATACGTGACCGGGTCTCGTGTCCGATTCTGTTCTTAAGCGCGCGCTCCAATGAAGCGGATCGGATCCAAGGCCTCGCCGTCGGTGGCGATGACTATATCGTGAAGCCTTTTAGCATGCAAGAATTGAAGGCGAGAATAAGAGCGCATCTTCGTCGGGAGCAGCGGAGCCATCTTGATCATCAACCGAAGCTGCTGCACCATGGCGATCTCACGATGGATCTGGACAGCCATCAGGTATTCTACCAGAACCTTCCGATTCCGCTGACCAGCCGGGAGTTCGAATTGTTCCGGCTTCTCTTCATGCATCCGAATCAAGTATTCTCGCGGGAACAAATCTATGAGAAGATCTGGGGATTCGATGCGGAGGGAGAAGCAGCCACAATTACCGAACATATCAAAAATATCCGGGCGAAGCTGGCGTGCGCAGCACCGGAGAAGACCTTTGTTACAACGGTATGGGGGGTAGGGTACAGATTCGAAAGGAAGTAAAGGCAAGTCGAAAACCGCTGCGCAGACAGTTTATGGGCGCATTTACACTCGTTCTTTTCTATAGCTTCATCGGCTCGATGCTGGTTTGGGGCGGTACGCTTTATGCTTTGATTAATCAAACGGACAAGAGCATTCTACCAGCCAACTATTATGAGCAGCAAATTCCCCAGATTCTAGGTTATGTAGATCAGCAAAAAGACGCCTTATTATCTCCTTCAAAGCAGAATGCGTTGGAACATGTTATTCTGACGAAAGGCATGCAGTATCAAATCGTGAATCTGAAGGGGCAAATCGTCTACGGCTGGAAGGGGCAGACTTTCGTCAACAGCCCGGAGGATGTGCTAAGCAAGCTGAACCGTAGCGAGAAACAGGGCGGGAAATATATCAATTACCACCCGATCCTTGATTCGCAGAAAAAATTAAAGGGGATGCTGGTGCTACGATACAGTTTAAGTGTATCCTCCAACAACCCTGGAAACGGGCTGCTCGTTATGCTTATTTTGTGCAGTTTGATCGCACCGTTCTTCTTCATCGTCTTGTTCTCTTTTATTTTCGCGAGAAAATTGGGTAAACGGCTCGAACCGTCGATCGCACGGATCATCGGGGGAGCTAGACGAATCCAGCAAAATGACCTGAATTTCTCCGTCGCAGGAGCAGGTGGGTCGAAGGAGCTGATCGAGCTCTCCGATGCCTTCGAAGAGATGCGGATCGCGCTGGAGCAATCCTTGAAGTGGGAGTGGAAGCTGGAGCAGGAGAGACGCGACATGATCTCTGCGATTGCCCATGATTTGCGGACGCCGCTGACGATCATTCAAGGTCATGTAGACAATTTAATCGAGAGCGGTGCACGCCGTCCCGAACGGCTGGAGAAGTACTTGTTAACCATTCAGAATAGTACGCAGCGTGCGGACAAAATGCTGACGGAATTGCTGTTCATGAATAAAATCGACACGCCTGATTTTGTCCTCCAGTATACGAGAGCGGATTTACTCGCCTTCTGTGAGCGGAAAAAAGATGAATACGCATTGTTATGCCGTGAGAAGTGGATTGCTTTTGACTTCTCTTATGTGAATAGGCGATGCGACCAAGAACAGCAGTTTCTTGTGGATACATCACGGTTGGAGCAAGTATTCGATAACGTGATTACCAATAGCTTGCGATTTACGCCAGTGGAGGGAAGGATCGAGTGGACGGTCATCGTAGAGGAGACGCAGATTACCTTTGACATGAAGGATACGGGGAAGGGGTTCAGCGCTCTTGATTTGCGGCGGATGTTCGATAAATTCTACACGGGGGATCCGTCTAGATCTCTAGACAAAGGTCATTCCGGGCTTGGATTGTATACAGCACAGTTGCTCATTACAAAGCACGGAGGGCATATCGAAGCAGGAAACCGTGTCGAAGGCGGCGCACAGGTGATCATAACGGTGCCATGTAAAAAAGCCTGAAGAAACTCATCATACGAGTCTTCAGGGTTTTTGCTGCAATAATTCGATAAATTTATGGAACGCGCTTGTCTTGAAATGATCCCGTCGATAGATGAACTGTACGGTCACATGGTGGTAATGATCGGGATGGTACTGCACCGAGCCTTCCGATTCGGAACCAGACGAAGCTGTATGTTTCTGAAGATGCGTATGTCAATGGAGAATCGAAAGCTGCAGTCAATTATAGTTCGGTCAATCTCAAGCCCTTGGACTTATCCCGGGTCGAAGTGACAGGCAATTCGATCCGGGAGGCTCAGCAACTCGAGCTGAAAGCGCAATGATTCTGCACAATCTGCTTGCAATCAAGACTGAAAAATAAGCATTCGTAGCTAGGGCTTTGGGACGGTTCAGTAGAACCATTCCAGAGCCCTTTTGACGTTTACAGAAGTCTCCGGATGACCTCTTAAAATTAAACCGATTGTAATGACGTTTCATTTCACCTTGGTTTGTGAATAATAGGGGATTGAATAGAAAGGAGCATTAGAGATGCAGGCGCATATGGATATTGTTCTTCGTACTGTGGTCGCTATGATCATGCTGCTAGTGATAGCTAAGATATTGGGTAAACAAACGATTTCTAATTTGACGTTTCATGATTTCGTGACAGGCATTATATTAGGATCGCTTGCGGCAAACCTGGCTTTTAATAAAGACCTAAAGTCGTCATATATGATCGTGGCGCTCATTGTTATCACTGCTACGTCTTTTCTACTATCTATCATCGCTATAAAGAGTCGTAGAATGAGAAGCTGGATCTCAGGATCACCTACGGTACTTATTGAAAACGGGAAAATTCTTGAAGGGAATATGAAAAAGGTAAGGTATTCGCTAGACTCCTTGGATCAGGCACTGAGGGAAAAAGAAATTTTTAATCTAGAGGTAGTAGAGTATGCCGTATTAGAAGATAACGGAATGGTATCCGTCTTAAAGAAACAAGAGTATCAATATGTTACTCGAAAAGATTTGAAGCTTCTTTCGGTTCCTCAGAGCTTTCCCGTTGAGTTAATTATGGATGGCGTCCTCATTGAAGAGAATCTTGAGAATAATGGACTGACCAAAGAATGGCTGGAGAACGAATTAAGACGGAAGGGGAAACGGATCTCCGACGTATTTTACGGGGTAAGAGGAACGCAGCGGCAGCTCGTTTTTGATTATTATGAAGACGGGATAAACAAACCGATTGATAAAGAATAGATTCATTCATATTGGAGATTGACGGATCGCTGAGGACCGCTCTATAATATTTGTATAATTATTAATTAGTTAATAAAAATATAAATGTTGAAGGGCGGAGTTTATTCATGGCAGATCGCGCAATCCTTAATACAGACATTCGTAAAGGTACGATAAACAAAAATATTTATGGACACTTCTCTGAGCATCTAGGACGTTGTATTTATGAAGGCATTTGGGTCGGAGAAGATTCACCGATTCCTAACACTAACGGTATTCGTAATGATGTTGTGAAAGCGCTTAAAGAAATACAAATTCCAGTACTTCGCTGGCCGGGTGGATGTTTTGCAGATGAATATCATTGGAAAGATGGTATTGGTGATCGCGAAGCTCGTAAACGTATGATCAATACGCATTGGGGCGGCACGGTTGAGAACAACCATTTTGGTACACATGAATTTATGGAATTATGTGAGATGCTGGAATGTGAACCTTATATCAATGGTAATGTGGGAAGTGGTACGGTTCAAGAGATGTCCGAATGGGTAGAGTATTTAACCTTTGGCGGTGTCTCACCGATGTCTGAGCTTCGCCAGCAGAACGGTCATCAAGAGCCTTGGGCTGTCACTTATTTTGGCGTTGGTAATGAGAATTGGGGCTGCGGCGGGAATATGCGTCCAGAATATTATGCAGATCTTTATCGCCAATATCAGACGTATGTACGTAATTACGGGGAGAATCGTATTCATCGGATCGCTTGTGGTCCTAACGTGGATGATTATCACTGGATGGAAGTTCTAATGCGTGAAGCTACACGCTTTATGGACTCGATTACCCTTCATTATTATACGATTCCTGGTCCAGCATGGGAGAATAAAGGGGCAGCAACAGGCTTTGAAACTAGTGAATGGTTTAGCACTTTGGAGAAGGCCCTTCGCATGGATGAGCTGATTACTAAACATGGCGTTATTATGGACAAATATGACCCAGATAAAAGAGTAGGCCTTATCGTTGACGAATGGGGAACTTGGTATGATGTTGAGCCGGGTACGAATCCAGGATTCCTATATCAACAAAATACAATTCGGGATGCCCTTGTAGCTGGCGTAACCCTGAATATTTTCCATAAACACAGTGACCGGGTACGGATGGCAAATATTGCGCAGACCATTAACGTGCTTCAAGCAGTGATTTTAACCGAAGGAGAAAAAATGCTGCTAACGCCTACCTATCATGTATTCAATATGTTTAAAGTCCATCAGGATGCTGAGTTGTTGGAGTTAACAATCGATAGTGGGACTTACAGCTTTGAGGGCAGCGAGATTCCTGAAGTATCTGCTTCAGCTTCCGTAACAGACGCTGGGATCATTCATGTCAGTCTTTGCAACTTGAATCACGCTGCATCAGCTACTGTACCCCTCGAGCTACGTGGCCTTTCCGGGCAGAAGGTTGAAGTGACAGGCACTACGCTCACAGGTAACAAGATAGATGCTCATAATACATTTATTCAGCCAGATGCTGTCGTACCGCAAGCTTTTACAGCCTTTACACTTGAAGGTGATCTTCTTAATGTAGAGCTGGCTCCAATGTCAGTAACTGTGCTGGAGATTACGCCGAAGGCATAAGGTGGTGTTATCATGTCAACAACATCTGCATGCAAGGGGTGTCGTGACGATTATAAGGTTACCGATGCACAGATAGAGCGTATCTTGTCATCATCCATGTTTAAGACAGAGCTTTGTGTTCCAGATGAGGTTTATGCTGAACGGATTTCTCTTTGCGGGACTTGTCCTAAGCTGCATGAGAGTGTGACTTGCGTAGCTTGTGGATGCATTATTCCTGTTGTAGCTAAGCTTAAGGAACGTGGCTGTCCACTGCCTGGTGGCGGATTATGGGGACCCTTCATTGAACATGAAATAAGGTAAAATAAGAGCCGCATTCGACTCTCCAACGGGAGATGAATGCGGCTTTATTCATGGGTATCCGTGTAGAACAGCTCAACGATTAGATCATCATTATAGTTGCCAAAGCCTTTGCCAAAAAGGGTAATGCCGCCAATATGCTCGGCCTCTTCATCGACGGAAAGCTTGAAAGTCCATTGCTTGTTGCGAATGTTCACTTGATCCAGTGTAACGTCGGACAGTTTCAGGCCGTCCATAAACGTGCCTTTAGATGTAATGCGCAGCTGCTTAAGAAGGCCGTATTGATTCGTGAGTGCTGGCCACCAAGCTGGCGTGTATTTACCACGTCTATCTCCGTAGTCACCCGGACTTGTCCAGAATCCAAGCTGTACTCCGTTCAGTGTGAAAGTGATGTCGGAGGGCCAATTATTATTAATGGAAGGCGCTTCGGAGGCAATCTCCATCGTAATGATTAGCTCCTCGGGCTGTTGACTGGAGAGAAGGAAGTTAGGAATTTTATATTCGATATATCCTTTGCCGAACCAGAGAATACCAGCATTCATACGCTCGAGATCCCAGAAATAACGGGGATCATCAAAGCTGCCAATCACTTGCTCTGTAGTGGCAAGACCGCAGGTAGGCTCGATCATGAAGTCGGAATAATGCCCAACAGGAATCTCCTTGCGGTAGCTTTTGCGCTCATTAATTTGTCTGCCTGGAAAGGTGATCTCGGCACTTTCAGCAGCCAGCGTACAGATCTTTTGCAGACCACTTCGTCCAGGTGCCATATGTGTCTGGATAAGTCCTGCAGCTTCTAGCTTACGCACATGCATTGTCATAATGGCGCTGCTCAAATTTACCGCTGCGGCCAATTCCTTGACATTCATTGGGTTCTCGGCAAGCAAGCGCAGCAGGTGCAGACGAACTGAACTGGCTAAAGCTTCGTAGACGGGAAGAGATTCTTCCGACAGGTCAAGTTTCATAGATGGCCTCCAATTTAGTTCAAGACGTATAGTTAATGATTATATTATTTAAATGCTTGTTTTACAATACGAAGGTGAGAAAATTTCTGGACGCTCATTCACTTTGATCGCGTGATTTAAGATAAAAAGAACGGAGCCTGAGGCTCCGCTCTCTTTCCAAATGATGATTCTCTTAATTTACATTTGAGTTATATTCGGTCAGTATTTCGTCTGATTTGAGTGCTCTGCTGTAAATCTTCAGTTCATCAATCATTCCCTTATAAGGTACGTCCCAATAGTTTACGCCAAGAGCGAACACACCATTCTTGTTCTTAAATACATTCGGGAAGCTCTCACCGGAGAATTGCTCAACTCCGTTGAGGTATACCTTCACGGTACCGTTGTTGACCGCAAATGCTACATGCGTCCATTTATTCTCTGGAATCTTCATAGCGGAAACAGCATCATACCACGCCTCGCCAGACCATAGCAGTGTTTTACCTGCGCCGTTCTGTGGAACGAAGCTAATCCAGCTGTTTATCGAAGCAGCACCGAAGAAGGTTGTTGTTGCATCAGTAAGCTGCTCAGGGTTTAACCACATAGATACGGTATAGGTATTGCTGTCAATTAATCCATTAGGTAACCGGATCCCGGAAACCCCGTCAAATACTGCTGCTTGATTAGTGATACCGTTACCGTAAGTGATGTTACCTACAGTTGGAGCCTCGATTTTTATTCCCGTAACCTGTCCAGTACCGACCAATTGGAGGGAGTCATCAAGGTTTCCATCAAAAGCATAATAGGCTACTTTTCCATCCGTAACGTTTACCTTATAGTCTGCTGAGACACCACTGCCATCAGCCGCAGTGGCTGTAATCACTGCTTCGCCACCTACCGTTAGTGCGGTTACGGTTCCGGTTGTAGCATCAACTGTAACGGCGCTAGGATCACTAGAACTCCAAGTAAGTTTCTTATTTCCGGCATTGGTAGGGAATACTTTTACTTGAGGGGTAAAGGTATTCCCCACAGCCACATCCATTTCAGCATCACGGATGGTTATCGTACTTACTTTAATATTACTGTCAGGCTCACCGTTTACCAGCAAGTCTACAGCTTCAGCGGAAAGTGCACTTTCGTAGATACGCAGGTTATCAATCAAACCTTTGTATGGGATATCCCAGTAGTTTACACCCAGGGCGAATACTGCATCTGCACTGTTAAATACATCTGTAAATCCTTTTCCAGTGTACTTCAATACTCCGTTCACATACAGCTTCACAGTCCCGGCATCGTAAGTGAAAGCTATATGCGACCATTGGTTAACTGGAATCTGCATGCCTGCTTCTGCATCGTGGAAGGTTTGGCTACCAAACCACATCCGGGTAGTAGCTCCACCGTTTCCATAAGGCAAGAGACTAATCCAATTCGTATCTGTTGTAGCACCAAAGAAGGCTGTAGTGAATTGAGTCAGTTCTTGTGGGTTAAGCCACATGCCTATTGTGTAGGTGTTGCCTTTAATCAAACCATTTGGTAGGCGAATACCGGAGCTACCGTCGAATTTAGCTGCAAAACCAACTTCACCTGTCTCATAGGTGATGTTCCCACCAGTATTGTTAATCCGATTGCCGGTAATTGTACCCTTATCAGTACGATCTCCGTTCTCTGAAAGATCTCCTTCAAAATCATACGCTGCCACCAAACCGTCTTCCAGTATATTTCCAGTCAGTTCCATTACAATGATAGTAAAGGTCTTAGTTGCAGTAGACTCACCCAGCGCAATCGTAGCAGTAAGTTCAATCGTTGCGTTTCCGAGTCCTTTTTCAGGACGAACAACTGAACCATCGTTTCCTACTACGGCTTCATTGGAAGACGACCACGTAATGACTGTTCCTCTTACGGCCTCAGTTGGGAGCGTAAGATCTTTGTATACTTTACTTGTGTTGCCCAAGCTTAAACTATCTTTAACATTGGATACAATTTGATCTGTACTCAGCAGTTCAATTTGGCTGCCCCAGACGGTAACACCCTTATTGGACATGGCTGTGAAAGTCATAACATTGCTCTGACGAGTGGAATCCCATTGTTTTACGAATACACCTTTGTAGAGATTTTGTACAGTAGCTCCGTTTTCTATTTCATTGATGAGCAGGTCGGCGTAATACTCTCCTTTTAGCTCCCAAGAACCGGTTACGGACCCTGTAATGGTTCCATCACTTCGCAGTTCGATAGCTGTTGTGGATTTAATTTTAGCAGAAGTATCTTTCCCGTGATTCACGAACTGGTAAGCTCCAATAACATCTTCCTGCATAACAGCTGCGATAGTTTCACCAGTGTAACGATGAGGAGAAGTGAGCGGCCATCCATCTTCGTTGGTGAACATTTGATGCACACGAAGCTCATGTGTTTCACCACGCTGCGGGAAGCGAGTGTGGAAGAAGTTGAATATTTTACCCGTCTCTTCATCATAATTGACTGAATTATGGCCTGATGCAACATAGCCGTAAGTTTGGAATTCTGGATCACTATTCACGTTCGTGAACATGAAATTACCAAGAACTTTGTTGCCAATGGCCGAATGATCATTGGTCGTTGCCAGCACTGCACTTTGTCCGGCAGCATCCACATAAGGACCATCCGGATTCATTGAACGGAATTGACGCATATTGTAACCACCGTCGGACGCAAGTCCTCCATAAGTTACGTATAAGAAGTAGTAACCTGTATTCTTGTCGTAAACGATATACGGACCTTCGCCCGATTTGGTCATACCGCCAGAAATATGGGTACCGAAATACCGGTCGATTAGACGTCCATCAGCGGTCGTTCCATCTTTACCCGGATATTTTGGCTCGCCGGTAGCTGGATCGATTTCTAGAATAAATATGCCGCCTGACCATGATCCATAAGTCATCCACAGCTTGCCATCTTTATCGTAGAATAACGTCGGGTCAATTGCGTTTGTATACGTTTTGTTCTTATATGAACCGCCTGCGTCAAACCAATCTGGGTTGGCATCTTCTAATATTCCGTTATCAATAAGCTTTTGAATATTTGTATTTGTCCATTTTTTATTAATTTTGCTGTTAGTATCGTAATCTTCTTCCTTGGTGAAGCCGGAATAAATTACGGTATTTCCATAGGTATAAGGACCTTCAATATTTTGCGAAGTGGCAAAGCAAATCGCTGAGCGGATGTAAGTGGAAGAAGCACTGTAATACATCATGTAAGCGCCAGTGGTTCCGTCCGCATTCTTATAATCCTCATTCCAGAAAACGTCTGGAGCCCATATGGAGAATCCGCCTTTACTGTCAGAATCGTTCTCTCCAGCCCATTTAAAGGATTCTGCCAGATTCGCGGAAAGATCACCAAAGAGTACGTTGCCCGGTGTTGTATAACCATTTGTGAAACGAGTCCAGTTCAGCAGATCATCCGATTTGGCCGCATCGATATGAGACCCGAACACATAATACGTTCCTTTGTCTACAGCCACCGACGGATCATGTACAGAGACATTGGTGAGTGCTGGTGCTGTAGCTCCCGGACTCGGCGTAGCAGTAGGAGTCACTGTAGCTGTAGGAACCGGAGTAGTAGTAGGTGTAGCAACAGCGCCGCCGTCCGATCCACCAGAACCTGAACTACCAGAACCAGACGTTGCCGTAGCTGTCGGAGTAGGTGTTTCAAATTTGATTAAGTTACTGTATTTACTGTCAAAGCTAACCTTCCCGGTGCCTTGGATAGTAATCATATCGTTTATACCAAGGATAAGATTCTTGATTGCTGCACCAGCATCTACACGCAGCTTGGCTAATTGGTTCAATGTAACTTCAGTAATATTGCCTGCGGCTAGATGTAGTGTAGGCACTCCTACCGCTCGTACCTCAGCAGAATCAAAATTTCCTCTCAGCCTGATGATTGAATCGTTCGGGAGCGTATTCTCTATAACGACCCGGCCGAAGCCTGCTCCCGTCAAAGTAGTATCTTCCTCAAGCATTACACCCGAATGTACACGTACACTTGGTACGGCACTCGTTCCTTTAGTAACGACGCGGAGTTTCCCATTACGCTTATCTACAACCATGTCACCTGCATTAGAGTTACTAAGTACGATACTATTTTCGCCGCCGCCGGATACGAATATTGTTCCTTTAACAGTGACGTTATTCAGCGTGATATCACCTTCTGCAATACCTTCGGTAAGATACAGGTTTCCGGAGATGGTGGAGTTGTTCAACTCAACACCCGGGTTACTAATTACCATATTCTGAGTGGTAATCCCCGTATAACTCCCGCTCTTAGAAGTGATTTCCCCGGCCAACTTCTCAATCATACGCAGTGCTTCCGCTCTTGTTACGGCTTTTGCGCCTTTAAAGCTGCCGTCACTATAACCATTCAAATAACCTTCACCAAATAAAGATAATACAGCTTCTTGGCTCCATGAGGGTAAATCTTCAACATCTTTTGGTGCAGAGGTATTTGCAGAAGAATTGAGCTGGAATAGTCTGTACAGCATAACCGCGGCTTCTTGACGACTTACTACCTGTGTTGGTCGGAAGGTGCCATCGCTATATCCTGATACATATCCTGCAGCCGAAGCTTTCTGGATATCGCTGTAATAAGCACCTGACTCCAGTACATCCGTGAAGGCAATTTCTGATTTTTCCTGCAAATTAAAGACCCGATTGATCAATGTGACCCATTCCGCGCGGGTGATCTCTTGATTAGGTTTGTAAACTCCATTTCCATAGCCTGAAATCAAGCCCTTTTCCACCCAGGATTGAAAATCTTTCTGTGCCCAGTGGCCCGAATAATCGACAGCCTGTTGTTGCGTGGATGGTGCGATTGTTTTGGAATCGCTTGCAGAAGCTGCTGAAATGAATGGTGTAGGTACTAGCAGCGTGAGTGCAAGAAGTGAAGCAGTTAGCTTACGAGTTGTTTTCCTCAAATTCATGATCCTCCGATTCTATTGATTAGAGATTGCGGCGGTACGAAAAATGTAAAACGCTTACAATAGAGCAATTAAAAAAACGTTTTTCACAAACCAAAATGGATTTGTTTTATGTTTATACAAACCATATCGTGGAAAACGTTTTATGTTGTTCTCATTTTAAGCATGATATTAGCATATAGTCAAATAGAAATTTATGAAATTATGAATCTATTTATAATTTTATTAACAAAAGGTAGTTGGGTTTGGATAGCATATGAAAAGTACTGTAGATTGCTACTGGAGTTGTGGAAAGTGAAAGAAGGTGGGAAATGTGGGCGATAAAGAGATGGATAGGGGAAAGTGATAACTGGTTCATATCACAGTACAGATAGGGGGGCTAAGGAAGAATAAATACTAATTAGTTGTTCGCCCCCATGAAAGAACCAACCTTGATACATGTGCATACTAGAAGATTTTAAAGGTAATACATTTTGAACATGATATCTTGATCATGATTTCCGAATTTTTTTCCGAAAATTGTAGCGCCTCCGACGTGTTTTGCATCTTCCTTCACTTCGATCCGGAAAGTCCATCGGTCACAGGTCGTATCTAAATCCTCAATCGAAACGGAAGACATGGGGTCACCGTCAATGTATGTTCCATTGTGATTAGTAATTCTAATCGTTTTTAGTAATCCATACTGGTTAATATTGTGCGGCCACCACTCAGGTGTGAATTTACCTCTTGCATCAGCAAAATCCCCAGGGCTTGTCCAAGTACCTAATTCCAAGCCGTTCAAAGAAAAGGTGATGTCTGAAGGCCATACGTCATTGGCAAATGGAAATTCGGAAGAAAGCTCTAGGCTAATTTCAAATTGCTGTAAGGTTTCATCTTTTTTCAGAAAATTGGCAATGTTGTATTGAACATAACCTTGGGTAAACCATAGAATCTCTGCATCGACTCTTTTAGAATCCATGAAATATTTAGGTTCGTCTACTCTGCCGATAAACTCTTTCTCTGTGGCAAGTCCGCATGTAGGCTTCAGATCATAATCCGTATAATGACCAATCGGCACCGATGTCTCATAGGAGGCAAAGGAATGAAAGATTTTTTTAGGGAAGTTAATCTCAATATGGTCGACTCTAAGAATTGAGATTTTTTGCATTCCGGATTTACCAGGAACTTTTTCTGTTTTTATGATTCCTGCATCTTCTAACTTTTTAATGTGTTTTGTTACGATGGGACTGCTTATTTTAAGTTCTTCTGCCAAATCTTTGATGTTCATCTTATTTTTGGAGAGTAACTGAATGATTTTTATTCGTACTTCACTTGCCAAGGCTTCATAAACAACGAGAGAGGACTTGTCTATTTCCAATTGCATTTTATCCACTTCTTTCAAAGTAATTTCATATACTGTAAAGTTTATTAATCTCTATATAAAGTAACACGAAAGGTAACTGAAGTAAATAATATATCACTTTCATCTCGTCTTAATGAACTAAAAGGTTAACTAAGTTTTAAAAAAAATCTATTAAGTTTATTTAAAAGTTATTGACTACGCTTTCAAAGCGACTGTATACTAAGTTTAAGTTAATCGTTTCCGACAAAGTTAATGTGAATGATTATCTTAACATTACAGCTGCAGGGGGAGAGAGTAATGAAAAAGAAATTTGGAGTAGTATTAGCAACGGTTCTAATGTTAACGACAGTGTTAGCAGGATGTGGTGGTAAAGATGATAGTAAGACGATTACGTTCTGGACACCGCTGACCGGTGATGATGGTGCTTATATGGATCAAATCGTTAAAGAGTACAATGCAACGAATCCAGAGATTAAAGTGAAGCACGTTATTACAGCTGATATGTACACGAAAATTTCTACCGTTTTGGCTTCCAGCAAAGGTGTTCCTGATTTAGCAATTATCCACGCTGACCGTGTTCCTGGGTTTGTTAAGCAAGGTGTCTTAGAACCCATGCAAGATACTGTATTACCGGCACAACCTGAACTAAAAGCTGAAAATTACTTACCACAAGCTTGGAACACTGGTAACATCGACGGAACACAATACACAGTACCTCTTGATATCCACAGTAACGTAATGTATTACAATAAAGATTTGCTCAAGAAATATAATGCTGAATCTTTCTTGGATGATAACGTTGTTACGATTGATGAAATGCTTTCCTTACAAGGTAAATTGGATGAAGGCGACTATGTAGTTAATGATGCCTTGCTCGGATGGGTTATCCTGGCTCAAATTCAAAACTTGGGCGGAGATATTCAGGTGGACGGCAAACCGGCTGTTAACTCCCCAGTATTTAAACAAGCCTTTGAAGATGTTAAGAAAATTGCTGATGCTGGTTTGATGACTCCATTTGGTGAAGACGGTTACTTGATGTTCCAATCCCAAAACGTACTCTTCTCCACAGACGGAACTTGGAGTTCTACCGCACATGCTGGAGTTGAAGGTTTGAACTTTGGTGTGACTAACATTTATTCTCCAACCGCTGATAAATTCACGAATAGATCTTCTTCTCACTTGTTCGCTATGCTTAAGAACGATAAGAGAACAGATGAAAAAGAAGTAGGGATTGCTAACTTCTTAGAATATGTGCGTACAAACTCAATGGAATGGGCAAAAGCTGGTCAAAACGTCGCAAGTAACGTAGTTAACCAAAGTCCGGAATACCAAAACTACATGCAATCCTTCTTTACTTCTAATGAAAAAGAAATTGAATCCCTTTACATTTACACATATGAGTACTACCCATACATTGCAGAAGCAGTAGATACTTATTGCGCAGATATCGTTCGCGGTAACGTTGATCTAGATGAGACCTTGGCAACCATGCAGAAGTTTGTAGAAGATAAGATCGCAGAAAGCAGCAGTGCAGCGAAATAAAGCGAAATAGAATAGATTGTACGAAGTAATGTGCCGTACTGTGGTGCATTACTTTGTGCAAAAGGAGAAATGAAATCCTATGAAAAAGAAAATAAACTGGGCACCTGCCTTCTTTGTAGGTCCGCACGTCATTTTGTTTGCTGTCTTCATTTTATTGCCAACGATTTATGGGATTTATGCTTCATTTACAAAGTGGAATTTAATGAGTGACCCGGTATGGGTAGGCTTTGATAACTATAAGGCCATTCTATTTGATGGCAAATCAACGTTTCATACTCAATTTTTCAGAGGTCTGAAAAATACATTGATCTTTGTGGGTCTCTCTGTTCCATTATTAATAGTTATCCCATTAATGGTTGCTGTTGCACTAGAACATAAAAAAGTTAAAATGAAGAGCTTAATTCAATCTATTCTCTATATTCCGGGCTTGATTTCGATTTCTGCGGCTGCACTAATCTGGCTTTTGATCTTTAATAAGCAATTAGGGATTACTGGTAATCTATTCGGATCACAAATTGCTTGGCCTGCAAATCAGCCGTATGCGTGGATTATCATCATTGTAATCACACTATGGGGCGGTATTGGGGGCAACATGATTATTTATCGTGCTTCATTAAGTGGCGTTGCGCAAGAATTATATGAATCAGCCGAGCTCGATGGTGCGGGTTCAATTAAAAGATTCACAAGTATCACCTTGCCATCTATTCGTTTTCCATTAATCTATACCTTTGTTATGACAACTGCCGGAGCCTTCAATGTATTCGGCCAACCGTTAATGATGACTGATGGCGGGCCTCGACAAAGTACACACGTACTCATGATGTATATTCGTCAATTAGCTTTCGGAAACGGTGAATCCATTGCAGGGATGGCATCGGCGATGGCAGTGTTATTGGGATTAGTAATCTTGGTGATCTCAGCGCTGCAATATTATGTAATGAACCGAAATGCTACATAAGGTTCTAGGGAACTAATTGATTAACAAGGAAATGGAAAAGGTAGGTGTACTATAATGTCAAATCAGGCGGTAAATGGCCTAGATAATCGTCCAGTTGTAAATAGAACAGGCAAAGTAAAAGGATCATCCAATGTTAGCATTTCAAAATATGTATCATATGCTTTTTTGCTTATCCTTTGTGTGATTTGGATTATTCCAGTAATATTCGGGATTTCCACGTCTTTTAGATCACAAACGGAAGTGGTTTCTTCAGGCTTTAGACTATTTCCTGAAACATGGGTCTTTGAGAACTATGTTACGATTCTGAACAATACTTCTACAGCCCCAATTCTACGTTGGCTAGGCAATTCATTGTTTATTGCTACAACCCACACAATCCTGGTGGTTATTGTGATTTCGATTACAGGCTTTGGGTATACCCGTATTAACTTTAAAGGAAGAGACACACTGTTCTTTACTTTGCTAGGGATCTCCTTTTTCCCGGGTGTAGTTAACTTAATTCCTTCTTATAAAATTATCGATTCCTTGGGCTGGGTAAACACTTCTTGGGCAATGATCATTCCCGGTCTTGCGGGTATGGGGAATATCTTCTTGGTCAGACAGTTTATGAACGGTATCCCAAAAGAACTAGATGAGTCTGCAAAAGTTGATGGTGCAAGTGACTTTAGAATTTTCGCGCAAATTATATTGCCGTTAGTTAAGCCGATTCTGATTGTTTGCGGATTGTTCTCCTTTACGGGATCTTGGAATGACTTCCTCTGGCCGGTTATCGTGTACACAGATGTAGACAAAATGCCAGTCACAGCTGGGTTGCTCTTGTTACAAGATATCTACGGAAACTATCGTATGATCGGGCAATTAATGGGGTCGGCAATCTTGGCGATCGTTCCAACCCTGCTGTTATTTATATTTGCTCAAAAATACTTCGTTCAATCTATTAACTTGAATTCAGGTATTAAAGGGTAGATCAAATGAACATAGCTTAAATACACCTTGCCTTCTTATAAGGAAGGGTGTGTTTTGGTGACCCATAAAATTAAAAATAAAGAGAGATATAGGAGTTGTCATCATGAGAGAATTCAATGCGAAAAATCCGCTTATTGAGCAAAGGGCAGATCCATGGATCTATAGACATACTGATGGTTATTATTATTTCATAGCTTCGGTTCCGGAGTTTGATAGAATCGAGCTTCGTCGTTCTGAATCCATTCAGGGATTAGCTGAGGCTGAGGGTAAGACCATTTGGGTTAAGCATGAAACAGGCTTAATGAGTGCCAATATTTGGGCGCCTGAGATTCATTATATTGATGGAAAATGGTACGTGTATTTTGCAGCTGCACATACCTCCGATACGAAAGATGGCTTATTTGATCATCGTATGTTTGCCATACAAAACTCATCCGTAAATCCATTAGAAGGTGAGTGGGTGGAAAAGGGTCAAATCAAAACGAAATGGGAATCCTTTGCCCTGGATGCAACCACTTTTGAACACAGAGGGGTTAGATACTACGTATGGGCACAAAAGGATCCCGATATCCCTGGTAATTCTAATATGTATATCTCTGAAATGGAAAACCCTTGGACGTTAAAAGGAGAGCAGGTGTGCATCACCACGCCTGAATATGATTGGGAAAAAATCGGCTTCCTGGTGAATGAGGGTGCGGCAGTTCTTAAGCGAAATGGACGTATTTTCATGACTTTCTCGGCAAGTGCAACAGATCATAACTACTGTATGGGGTTATTAACCGCTGATGAGGATAGTGATTTAATGGATCCGAAATCATGGGTCAAAACACCAGAACCTGTGTTTACAACTTCTGAAGAAAACGGTCAATTTGGACCGGGACATAATAGCTTTACAGTCTCAGAAGATGGCAAACAGGATATCCTAGTGTTCCATGCTAGAAGCTATAAGGAAATTGTGGGAGACCCATTATATGATCCTAATCGGCACGCGCGTGTGCAAGTGATCCAGTGGAATGAGGATGGAACGCCAAACTTTGGTGTCCCTAGACCGGATACGAAATCTTAAAATAATGCTTCTCTAGTGTGAAGAAGCTTATTATATTCTTCTATATGAAAGAGGGACGCTCCAGTAGCCACATGCTATTGGAGCGTCCCTTAATCTTATAATGGAAGATCCCGTCGTCTGAACAGTTCGATCCCTATGGCAAAAGCGAGAATACCGATCAACAGTAACCAACTAGAAACCTGAATAATCTCCACGTTTCCTTGAACGATTTTACCAGGCTGATAGAAGGAGAACAAGGTCATGTAACGTAATCCCTCCAGTTTATCGCTTATTTTGCCTAGCAGATCCAGAGTGAAGAATCCGAAGGTGATAGCGCCGGAAATTCCAAGCGCTTTTTTCTCATCATTACAAACCGAGGATACGAGGAAAGTGAGTCCCCCCACGGCAAAAAACAATAAAAACGCTACGCTATTCAGCTGAGTGAATCGGCCGCTATTAAATTCATATTCACTGCCGAGGAACCATGCTTTACCTAATAATCCGGCGAGTGTGGTTACGCCCATAATCAGGAGTAATGCTGTTGTGAGTACAAGCGCCTGCGTGGTAGCTACTTTTCTCCGCGTAGTTGGTGCTATCAGAAGATAAGCCATAGAGCCACGATCCACAAGTCGAGCCATGAGCTGCGTCGACATTTGTACACATACGATGGATAGAATCAGTACCAGAATAAGTCCATAATATTCTCCTGAGATAAAAGCCTCAGCACTGGTAAATCCGCTGTTTAATCCAAAGGCTTTACCTACACCTTCCGGCATAGCTTTAATGAGGTCATCAATGGCTTTTGTGCTTCCGGCGATCCCCGGATATAGCCAGATCATAAACAGAATATAGAAGGCAGAACCGAAGGCGTAATTCATAATGCCTTTGAGGTTCACCCTCATCATTTCTTTATAGAGTGGAAGATTCATTGCACGGCCCCCTCACGGTCATAGTAGTCCATGAAAATGTCCTCTAGATTCTGCGTGAACACATCCATACTGCGGATATTATATTTCCCGGTCTCCTGAATGAATCGATCATAATTCCCCTGAACGGCAATGCGGACCATATTCCCTTCACGAGCTTCCACCTGCAGGCCGGAGGCGGCGAATTGTTCTGCATCTTCGCGACTCGCGAAAACAACCTCAAACAGCTTCCGCTGCATCGATTGTAATTCGTGGATATTTTTTATAGTGACAATGTGTCCGTCTTTAATGATTGCAGCTCGGTCACAGGTGCGCTCAATTTCTTGAAAGCTGTGAGAGGACATTAGAAAGGTGGTTCCGGCTGCTTTTTCCTCCAATACGAGATCTATAAATACCTTTTGCATAAGCGGGTCGAGTCCCGAGGTGGGTTCATCCAGAATAATAACTTCAGGATTGTGCATGAAAGCTGCGACAATACCGACTTTTTGCTTCATTCCCTTTGACATTTTGCGGATCGGAGTTGAGGCATCAAATTGCAGTCGTTCAATGAGGCGGTCACGTTTAGTAGTGTTCTTCATCCCTTGCATGCCAGACATAAATTTAAGGAAAGAAATGCCTGTCATCCCGTCAAAAAAGTTGATTTCACCGGGTAGATAGCCGATATGCTTCTGGACTGTACCCTGTGCTTTCCATACATCAAGTCCATGGATGCTCGCATTACCTTTGTCCGGCTTCATAAATCCCATGATATGTCTTATGGTCGTAGATTTACCCGCGCCATTAGGCCCCAGAAACCCAAACACCTCACCTTTATTTACGGTAAACGTAACATCTTCGATTCCCTTGCCATTCGAAAATCGTTTGGTTAAGCCTTCAACTACAAGCATGCCGCCACCCCCGCTGCAAAATAATGAACTATTATTAATTGGATATTTCATATGTTATATTATTCCTAGTGAATAGTGAAGTCAATGGAATTATGAAATAATTGATAATAAATATTTCATTAAATTTAAATAAGCGCACTATATAATGAAGTTAAGGGTGAATAGCATGAATGGATTTGAGAAAAGAGCCGCTCAAATAAAACTCAAAATTATGAAGACTACGATGGAAATGCTCAAGAGCTGTGAGCCCAAACGTCTCCGGATCTCAGACATTGCGAAAGAAGCAGGTGTCTCACAGGTGACGATTTATAATTATTTTGGCAGCAAGGAAGCGCTGCTTGGTGAGTCCTTTAAGGATTTTATAGAGAAGGCGATTCGCGAATTTGAAGATTACATTCATGGAGAGCATTCTCTAAAAGAGATTATTGAATACATTATGACGATGGAGAGAGAAACCTACAGTTCATTGTCTCCCACGACTGTGAAGGAGCTTATGATTGAGGATCAGGACATGTTTCATTATCTTGAAGAACGGTATACAAACGACGTTTTACCATTGATGGTTAAGATGGTGGAGGATGGCAAAGCACGAGGAGAAATTTCAAATAAAGTATCCACCAAAGGGATTCTTTCATTTATGGGAATGTACATGCGAAGTTCGGGAGAAATGCTAGATGAAGCCAGCAAACAAGAAGACATAGATGCCTTCCTGGAGGAAGCCATCCATCTCTTCTTTTATGGGATTTGCGGGCGGGAACAGGAGTAGCGTGAGCTTTGTTGCATTAATAGTTGGAGCACTTACCCAATGCATTTAGATCAGTATTGGTTTAAAAAAACAATGAAGTTGCAGAAAGCTATGTTTACAACGAAATTAAATAATTATCATATTTTAAAATTCCGAAAAATGATCGTAGATTACGCTAACAGTGATTTATTAAAAGATTTTGTTCAAATGCGAATAAATAAAATAGTAGATCCATTGTATACTAACCAAGATACTAAGGAGTTTGCCATTTTTAATGGAAAAGCTTCGGGCACTATTGAAGAAGGAACAACTGACGATTTGAAAGCATTTACTTCTAGTGACTTCTCGGCAGGGTTTCTATGTGAATGCAGAGCAGCGGATGAAGGATGCCCGAGGAGCAGCGAAATACATAGGGGGTTATTTAGCGCGACCGGCGATTGCAGAGTACCGGGTGGTCAGCTACGACCACCACAAGGTGCATTACTGGTACGAAGATCACCGAACGGGGAAACGGGTGGATGTGGTGTCGCCGGTGATGAAGTTTATCTACGATCTCGTGCAGCACATTCCACCGAAGCATTTTCGGATGGTGGGTCGCTATAGTCTATACAGCCGGGGGAAAAACAAAGAGTCACAGAAGGTGTTTAATCTGTGGTGGTACATGATCCATAAACAAATCGAGATGACCTTTCCTGTGAAAGAACGAAAGAAGAAGAACTACCGTCAGCGGATGCTGGAGAGCTATGGGCGAGACCCGATGCTCTGTCCATGCTGCAATCACCGGATGTTGAGCCGTGGGAGGAAGAACCAGAGGTATGGATCGATTATGTTTGCGTAGAATGTGGGACGGTAGATCCTGTCCCTGAATTTATAGTGGGAGAGTGTGCCTACGACCTGGAGTCTGGAGAATCCCCAGAGTTTGTCTCTGTAACGGAACCTTGGTGAATAACTTTCTAGCCAGCGGACAAATAACCGCTGGCTAAAAAGTTATTCACCCGTTAGGGTGATTTTGTTCGTATATGTAATTAATCTCACTGCGTTTGTAGTCCCTAATCTAACTGCATATTAAAAAATAGTGTCACAAAATAGCATTACGAGATTGTTATATAGGTAAACAAGAAAGGAGGTGAGCTCTTGCAGCCAACCATCCCCGGGGAAGAGGAAGGAAAATGGAATGCTATTGAAGCGGTTGTAGAACAGGTCAGAGCAGGAGACAAAGAGGCATACAGTGCGATCATCATCCAGTTTGAACGGCAAATGTATACCTACTGCTATTATATCCTGAAAAATCATGCGGAGACGGAAGATGCCGTACAGGAGATCTTTATTCGCGCCTATCAAAATCTTCACCAGTACAGCAGGCAAGTATCCTTCTCAGCCTGGCTGTATAAGATGGCATACCATCATCTAATCAATTTGAAGAAGAGACAGAGCCGCTGGCTTAAGCTGATCGATCATTATAAAGAGCAGCAGCCTGTGCTGCAAATCTCCCGTCATGAGTCAGAGGTTTATGAGCTTTTGACTTTTCTCACAACTGAAGAGCGTCATATTTTACTCCTTAAGGCAGTAGAGCAGTACACCTTTGAGGAAATAGGCGAAATCATGGGCCTCAAGTCCGCAACCATACGGAAAAAATATGAACGATTGCGCCGCAAACTGATGGAATGTAAAAGCCGAAAAGGAGAGATAGCACATGGGACATTCGCCGGAACAAACGGAATTCGCTGAAATGAATGCCATCGAACAAATGATTCGTGAATCGTCTTTACCAAAGAAAAGTATGAGTTATCAAATTATGAATACGATTGGAGCGAGTGAATTGAAAAGAACATCATCCAAACCTAATTTAATGAAAAGAACAGCAGTAGTGGCCGCAGCAGCAGCCATCCTAGGTGCAGGTGTGGTGGGTACGGGATTTGTATCACCGGCAATGGCTTCAACGTTAAAGCAAATTCCTATTGTTGGAATTCTCTTTGAGGGAACCAGCAACGAAGCTTTGGATACTGCCATTAAACAAGGAATCGTAACAGAACCTAACCTGAGTGTAACCCATGAAGGAATCACGCTGAAGGTAGCTAATTTACTTTATGATGGTACCCGGTTGTCCTTCGTTTTGGAACGTGAAGGCGTAGATTTGCCGAATACAGGCTCTCCATACCTTTTTGAAAAAGATGTTGAGGAAAAGGATCAGCTTAAAGGTTATATTAAAATGCCAACGATCCTCGCTAACGGACAAGCCATTGAATATGGCGGAGGCAGCTTTGGCGACTCGCCTAGGCAGAAGAATGCTTATGTAGTTGAAGTGACTAAGGGTCTAAATTTGCCTGACCAATTCGAGCTGACCATTCAGGCGAATGTCACACAGGTGAAAGAAGCTTTTGAATTCAAGATTCCTGTGAACGTGGAGAATAAATCGATTGTTGTGAAACCAGAGGCCTCCAAATCTGACGGACAGTTCAGTTATACCGTTAAGCAACTGGATATTTCGCCGGTGTCCACCCGTTTCGTTCTGGATAGTAAGGGCCAAGTACCACAATCTCCGGGGCAAACCGGTGATTACAGCGCCAGTATGGTCTATTACGAGCTTGTAGACGACCAAGGAAATGTCGTGAATCCGAGCAGATTCGAGTATTTCAACAGCGAACCCAAGACTGAATATCAGATTGATCA
The DNA here is from genome assembly GCF_038000135.1 of Paenibacillus sp. FSL F4-0236. Classification (NCBI taxonomy): domain Bacteria; kingdom Bacillati; phylum Bacillota; class Bacilli; order Caryophanales; family Paenibacillaceae; genus Paenibacillus; species Paenibacillus sp. FSL F4-0236. Next base: position 4,343,626 of record NZ_JBBOBK010000001.1, on the reverse strand, counting down.
ACTGTTTTCTCCTTTTGCTGGCACACCTAAAACGATTACAATCAAGCCATTTACTCTTACTGTGAACAACAAGGATTGGAGCGTTGTCGGCCAAGGAAAGAACAGTGTGGGTGAGAAAACATATCTGAAAGATCTGGAATTGACCATTCCTGTTAAGCCTTAATCCATTAGAGAAGGGGACAGTCCCGCAGGTCATCAATAATGACCTGGGGATAGCTCCCTTTTTCTTTTCATAAAAAATAGGACAGGAGCTAATCCATTGAATTCTATGAAACCTGAATTGAGAAAAAAATTCGCTGGAGCAGCATTGGCAGTAACGTTGGTAATGGCAGTCACAGGCAGCGGGTTCCCTTCAACCGTTAGTGCCGAGACCTCCGGGCAATCTGCCAGTTCCAATCTAGCGATTACCCACGAGGGCGTAACGCTCAGTATATCCAAAGTAATGTTTGACGGGAACCGTCTTGACATGGCATTCCGGCAGGAGGGAGGCACTGTGGGTAAGGGGATCATTATTGATATCGCGCAGATCCCGGTTTTGTCTGTTAATGGGAAAAGGATGTTATATCTTCCCTATGTGACGTCTATGCCGGAAGATGAAAGGGCAGCTTTGCTCTCTTTCAACATCCCCAAAGATGGCAAACCGCAGCTCGCGGATGAATTCAAAATGACGATAGAGGTGTACACCAAGAGCGTCAAGGAGCCATTTACCTTTACCGTCCCGGTGAAAAAGCTGAATAGTCTTGCAACCTTGCAGCCGGGTACAACTCAAAAAAACGGGGATTTTAGCTATACCGTGGACTATTTCCAGATGACGCCGTTAATGATGGAACTCAAGCTGCACAGCAGCGGGAAAGTTCCTGGAGCAGCCAAATCCAAAGGGCGTTCAAGCAAGATGTTGTATGACATTGCCGATGAGAAAGGAAATCTAATTCAGGCAACCGTCAGCGACATCGACATCAAGCGACCGATCACAGCAAACATTAAAGAAGACCTGTTCTATGCAGCCTCCTTCAAAGCAGTGCCGAAAACCATCACAATTAGGCCATTTACGTACACCATAGACGCTAAAGGAGACATTCTGAAAGACTCAGGAAAAAAATGGATCAAGACCTATTACAAGGACTTGGAAATGAAGATTGCAGTTGCTAAATAACAATCTTACAGTTGAGGGGGAATTCACGCTGATACCAGCGCGGGTTCCTTTTTTATGCTTGAGGGATTCCAATATAGGTCAATCTCTGGGTGGTCGGCGAACGCTGGGCTGCTCGCTGCAGTGCTCACCCGTGGCCATTCCTGCCTGCAGGAGTGCCTGCAGTTATTTTCGGGCTCCCTGGCTCAGTGCTGGCTCGCGGATCCGCCGCAGATGCTGCTGCTGCAAGTTGCAGCACAACCAGGTTATCGGGTTTTTGATCCGCAGCATCCGGCGCTCTTCCGGAGGCGGATGCACCAGGACCGGCGAACGCCTGGCAGCTCACTACAGTGCCCACCGGTGGCCATACCCGCCGTCTGCAGGAGTGCCTGCCGCAGTTCCCGGACTACCCGGCACGGTGCCGGCTCAGCGATCGGTAGCAGCCGGCGGCTTCCGGATGTGGATACCGCGAACGGCAAACGCAGGGCTGCTCGTTGCAGCGCTCACCGGTGGCCATACCTGCCGTCTGCAGGAGTGCCTGCTGGTTCAAATAGCAGCGGAGGCCACAGGGAAAGTTGAAGTCCAGGATTGTTTGTGGGACGGAAAATAGTACCCTTAAGTCAAACTACAGGATATGAAAGAGGGTCGTAAGAAAGAAGGATAAATTTCAAGAGGAAATGCAAGAGGAAATGCAAGAGATGAAGAGAGAGTTACAACAGATTAAGGGTGAGGCTGAAAAGAAGGAACAGAACTTTATACGCGAGATTGAAAAGCAGCAGTTAAATGCTGAGATTGATAAAGATCGTGCCATATTTGAGACGCAGCGGAAAATGATGGATAAAGAGACTGAACTGCGTGATAAGGTGTCTGATCTTCGAGAGCAAATCTCGGAATTAAGAAGTGGAAAATAGTTTGGAGTATAGATGGCATCCGGTTTGTTTTCGGGATTTTTGATTCTAGAGAGTCAGGAACTGATGGAAATGGATTTATTGTACTCTAATCATAAACAGTAGGAGTTGGACATGAAATTAAAGTCCTTAACTTCCGCTGTTTTTTTATGGGGGGATGCCTTGGTTAGATTTCTCGCTCGACTTTAGGAGAAGCAAGAGGTACGTAGCATCGGATTAGACTATATGTAGCCGTTCGCATCAATATATTTAATTGCCTAAAAGAATCTAGTATGATTATTGCGATGGTAGTTTCGCGTTATGGGTTTAATGGTTTAAACACATGGAAGGCGAAGAGAATGCTTGTTTAGGCTGATAAGCTAACAGCGAGCATGTGATTGATATCAGATTATACTAATTGCTATGTGTGAAAGTGATTAATACGATACTGGAAGCTGCTGAGTAAAACAGTTAAACTCGCCGAGATATAGTTATTTACATTATAAAGGTTAACAGCATCGTTAACTATTCCGCCTGGGGGAGTAGTAAATTCTACTCCGGCCTGCTGCTTCATAGTGGCCATTCGTACAGATCTGCTTCAGTACAACGTATAACAACAAGGGGTGTGAGCTCTTTGTATCGAAATCATATGCAAAGGAAACCCCTGAAATGATATAGCAAAAACCTTGTAGATGAAGTGACGAACGTGTTCAAGCCGATCGCGCATCTCGAATATCAGTCGATCATGCCAAGCGAATTTTTTCTGCCCTTTGGAGGAAATTGGACGAAGACAATCTTTGGTTTCAGTTAGTGCGGTTGCTAGATGCCGTGAAGAGGACAAAAACATAGTCCCATAGAACCTGCGCCCAGCGCGTTTTCTATTTGAAGGGATGAAATTTATTTACTAGCCTAGTCGACAAACCGTCTGCTGAACTTAAAGTAGGATGAAAAGAAAGGAACAGAGTGAGCACCTCATGTAAGAGCTGCTTGATTAGACTGAATGTTTTTATTTCACGCAGTTTTTCAAATAGTACAGAAAGAAGCCTGCACTAATAAAGAGTACGGGCTTCTTTCTAGCAATTTTATCTCTATTCATATAATAATATAAGTATTCATCTATTAAAATATACATTGTTATACTATTATCTTTCGAAAATATTATTAGATAATCAAGTTATAGGTACCAGAATCATTAATTTATTAATATATATCTGCTATACATTAGCGCTAATACTATTATCTATTTTGATCCAATCATAGTCATTGTTTGGCCATCTCATTTTGATTTGATTCAAATCTTTATCGATCTTCCTACGATCATTATATTCTCAATAGGATCGAACATAGTTAAGTAATAGAACTATGATCCTCAATTGACTTAGCCACCACTTCATGAATTTCATCATGGAAAGAGCGGATTCCCTGTCATCCCTACCCACAGCTCGGATTGTTCAAGATGGGCTGCAAGCTGAAGCAGTAAATCTTCCCGGCCTTTAGCAGCCATTACCTGTACCCCCAACGGTAGACCCTCTTGCGACATATGGACGGGAACGCTCATAGCTGGCTGACCCGTCAAATTGGCGAGCTGGGTGAACGGTGTGTAGGTTAGGCTTGGTTTAAACATAGCGTAAATCATTCGCTCTTGTTCCTCTTTCGGCAACTCATGTACATGCAGCAGTTTTTCGATTTCAGCAGAGCTATGCGTTAACTGGCCAATCTTAGGAGCTGAATCCGCATTTGTTGGTGTGATATACAGATCGTAGCGGTTAAGCAGACCTGCCATTTGTGCGGCTGCAATATCCCATTCATCCAGACTATGCACAAATTCTGCTGCAGAGACTTTTCTTCCGGCTTCCCCAAGGACCCAAGTAACGATATCGACTTCACTGGAAGTAATGGAACGTCCCATCATTTTTTCCAGCGATACGAACATCGCTGCCACTTCGCCAGTATTCATCGTATAGTAATTCTCCATCAGCCTAACACCATTTACTGGACTTAGTTTTTCTTCAACTTCATACCCCTCAGCTTCGAGCCATTTTACAGTTTTGAGCACAGCAATGACTGCTTCATTCGTTACAGAAGTGCCTACTGGAGAAGCTGTTGTGAACGCTATGCGCAGTTTTCGCTGTGCTGGCTTGAATAGATCGTCTAAATAGACGCCCGGATATAGTGGTGTTTGAAAAGCAGCCTCTGGCTGCACAACCTGTAGTAGATCCAGCATGGCAGCACTATCGCGTACGGACCTTGTCAATGCAAAGTCAATAGAAGCGCCTTGCCATTGACGACCGACACCTGGTCCTACTGGAGTACGTCCACGGGTGGGCTTCAGTCCGAACAAGCCGGTGAACGAGGCAGGGATACGGATCGAGCCGCCACCATCACTAGCACCCGCTGCCGGAACAATACCAGAAGCTACAGCTGCAGCTGCACCACCACTTGAACCGCCGGGGGAATATTCGGGATTCCACGGATTACGTGCCGGGCCATGAAGGACGTTCTCGGTAATGTTTTTGAGGCCGAATTCTGGTGTATTCGTATGTCCAAGCGGAATGAATCCGCCGTTTCTGATTCGTGCTACGTAGTTCGAGTCACGTCTGGCAATATTGTCTTTCATAAGCAAGGCACCCGAAGTAAGAGGTTCTCCAGCGATAGCTTGGGAGATATCCTTGAGCAGAAAAGGAACGCCGGCAAACGGGCGAGTGCTATCATGAACAGGCATATCGTCAGCTTCCTTAAGAGCAGCTTCTCTACGAGTACGTACGACCGCATTAAGAACTGGATTAACTTCATCGAGCCGAGCGAAAGCGGCTTCGACAAGCTCACGAGGGGAGACTTCACGTGCTTTGACAAGCGAAGCAAGCCCTAGAGCGTCATATGTAGAATAAGAAAAGGACATGATAGATAACCTCTTTCGAATAGGCGTGAATTGCCAGTATTTTATATATAACAATGTATCATTTATCGTCAGTAAAGGACGACCAAGCCCTTTCTTCTGATCCCATTATACATCTCGATAGTAATGATTTGAAAATGGATATCTGACATCTATCAATTCTTTTTTAAGCCCGATTAGGCTATACTTAGTGTTAAATGGATCTTATGGGGTGTACTGATGAACGAAGATAAATATCAGAATGTTGATGGACTAATGGAAGCTTTCCAGCAATTTGCCAGGATGAATTGGCGTAAAACTACAGTCTGGGGATTGAAGCCAAGTGAGGTTCGGATGTTGGTTTCTTTAAAGCTCGGCAAGGAACGGGAAGGGAAGAAGGGCCAGACAGTATCCGATATCAGCAAGTTTCTTAAAGTCACTTCTCCTACGGTTACACAGATGGTCAATAGTCTGATTGCACAGGGATATGTAGTGCGTTCTGCCGATGCCCAGGATCGCCGAATCAGTGAGATCACGCTTACGGAAAAAGGAGAGCATTTGGCCGAAATGGCTGTGACGAAATCCCGAAATACCTTTAAAGGCATGATTGATTATATGGGTAGAGAAAAGACAGATTCGTTAATGGAGCTGTTAAACGAAGTCTACGATTATTTCGAAGAATTGAACGATCAACCAACCGAATCCTAATCTCCTTCACATAAAAAAGAGATGCCGCACAGCCAAAGCTGTTTACGGACATCTCTAATGTATATTTATTTGTGATTAGTGTACAGCAGGTACTGACTTTTCAAGGTTTTTGCCTTCGCTTTTTCCCTCTGCAGTTACCTCTGTTTTTTTCTCACCACTTCGTAACGGAATCTCTTTAAGGAACAGGACAAGCAATGCTGCAATGACTAACAGTGCCGTGCCGCTTAAGAATACAACCGTCAGGGAATCGCTTAGTGCGTTTCGCAGCATCTCAATCAATTGATTGAAGAGCGGCTGGATTTGCTCTGGCAGCGTTGTATGCAGTTCCTTCAGCTTAGGCTGATCTAGCAGCATTTGCGGATTCATAAATGCGGAAAGTTGTTTAGCGGATTCAGGGTCAAGTTTGGTTAAGTCTGGACCCTTGCCTGAGGACACTGCTGCCTCTAGTTTATTCGTTAATGTAGTGTTCATGATGGTACCCATAATCGCGATACCGATGGTTCCCCCTAAATTACGGAACAATGTATTTGTAGCAGTAGCAACCCCTAGCATGGAGGGAGCTACAGCATTTTGTACGGTTAAGGTAAAGACAGGCATCGATAGTCCTAAACCAATCCCGAAGACAATCATGCTGACTACGGCCATCGCAATGTTGCTCATAAAGGCCATTATGATCATGGCTACAACCATAAATGGCATACCCATCAGGGCATAACGCTTGTATTTACCTGATTTGGAGATCCATCTACCCACGAGCGTACTAAGTACAATCATTGCTAATGACATCGGCATATTAATGAATCCGGAGTTGGTCGGGGAGACACCTTCTACACCTTGGACAAAGAATGGCAGATAGATCATTGCGCCCATCATACCAGCATTCATCAGGAAGCCGACAACCATGGAGATGGTTACGATGGAATTCTTAAATAAGGATAATGGCAATACTGGACTTTTAGCTTTTCGTTCAATCAGAATTAAAATAATAACTCCGAGAATAGATGCCCCGAACAAGCTGAGAATCTCTGGGGAACCCCATTCATATTTTGTACCCGCCCATGAAAAGCCGAGCAAGAGTGCAACAATGGTAAGGGAAAGGAAAATGGAGCCTAAGTAGTCAATGGATTCTGAAGTGGAGCGTGCAGTTTTAGGGAACATTTTCCAAATCATAAAGAAAGCCACGATACCGAAAGGCAAGAAGATCCAGAAGATCCATTTCCAAGCCATGTGATCCACCATGAAGCCCCCAAGGGTAGGACCAATTACACTAGAGAATCCAAATATGGCCATCATAATTCCAGTCCACTTGGCTCTCTCTCTAGGAGCGAACAAATCACCTACAGCGGTTACGGTAGCCGACATTAGAATCCCGCCGCCAAGACCTTGAATCCCGCGATAAGTGATCATTTGGAAAATATTTGTCGACAATCCGGACAGGAAAGCGCCTATAATAAAAATAACGATCCCCGCTAAGAGGAATGGCTTTCTTCCATAGATATCGGATAATTTGCCGACAAGTACGGTAGCGATTGTAGAGGTGAGCATATAGATGGTAATTACCCAAGTATAATGTTCAATGCCTCCTAACATCGCAATAATTCGGGGCATTGCAGTACCCACAATGGTCTGGTTGATTGCTGCGAAAAACATAGCCGCCATTAAAGCAATCATAATTGTAACTTTTTTCTTTTGCGAAAGATGCTCCAGAGCTGTTCCTCTCCTTTAAGTTCTATATATTGTAGTTTGGGATTTCATGTCTTAATAATTAGGTAGCCAAACTATCATTTATGTATAATACACAAATTCATCATTTAGCACAACTGTTTAATTATTTAATTTTTATGGAAACAGAATGTGATTTGGACTTGATTTTTTGGAAATAGGTAAGTAATCTAATTAGATTGAGTTAAATTGGAGGTGCCCTATGGATACTCAAAATAGTCAAGAGCAGAAGCTAATCATTGCCTTTGAAAATATTAAACGTTTGACCTCTCGTCCGTCCTCAAAGGAAGTGATTTCGTATAGAGAATTTATGATGATGTATGTCATAAACAATTTAATGAAGCGAAAGAAGCATTCAGACGAAGTCGAAGAGCAGCGGGGAGTCATGATTTCTAGATTAAGCGACTTGCTCCAAATTAGCAGACCTACTGCGACACAAATGGTTAACAGTTTGGAGGAGAAGGGTTACGTGGTGCGAACAACGTCCGATACCGATCGGCGGGTTGTATATATTGGTCTGACGAATAAAGGGGAGCAGATTTATGATTCCCAGATGGCTACTTTTTCAGGTATTTTAAGTGAAGTTACGGAAAAGGTGGGTAAGAAAGAGATCGACCAGTTGATTTTTCTATGTGATCGTTTTCAAGAAGCGGTGCATGAAGTCAGAAGCCGCCAGCTTTTTACTCAATCCGATGAAGATCCGATCGTTATGGATTCCGTATAGCGACCATTACAAAAAAAAGATATTTCGGTGCCTCTGCCCGGAACGTCTTTTTTTAATTATAAGAAAGTATAAGTTTCGCGATATACTTTATCCTTATAATTCTCGCATAAACGCTCACCGTCCTTTAAAGGACGCCGAAGGCGTTTTAGCTTGCAGCATCCAGAGCAAGGAGGAATTACAATCAGAATATTAGCGATTAGCGACATTCACGGAAGCTATTCCGAATTCAACGCATTATTAAAAAAAATAAACTATCGGCCATCCGAGGACAAGCTCATTCTGATGGGGGATTATGTGGATAGAGGTCTCAATAGTAAAGGAATTGTGGATCAAGTTATGGCCCTAAAGCGGGAATGGGGCGTTACTGTTCTAAAAGGCAATCATGATAAAATGGCCTATGACGCGCTCACCAGCGAGGATGATAAACTGGATACGCATTGGCTAAACAACGGTGGTTTGTATACATTGATGAGCTATTGTGAGGCGGATTCTGACTTTTTTAAAGCGGATTTTGGCTGGCATGATTATATGCTGCTGAAAGAAGAAATTAGACAGAAATACAAACATCATTTGGATTTTCTAAGTTCATTGCCACTTTATCATGAGACGGAAGACCATATCTTTGTCCACGCAGGCATTAATCCATTAATAGCGGATTGGAAGCAGCAGGATCCATATGATTTTATCTGGATCAGAGAGCCATTTTATACGAATCCTGTAGTTAGCACTGACAAAACGGTTATTTTCGGTCATACCTCGACGATGGATCTACATGATTCGGAAGACATCTGGTTTAGTCCGCTGGGCGATAAGATTGGTGTGGATGGTGGATGTGCCTATGGTCAACGTCTGAACTGTTTGGAGATTTCTGGAGGGGCATACAGCACACATTTTGTTCGGAATGGGGAGAAGCCTTGAGCTGTCTCTCTTTTTTTAAAATAATAGAAAGTATAAGTTTTTCACCTATCCTTTGTAGAATAGCACTGTATTTAACGCCAACTATGTATAAAATAAAGAATAGGGGGTGTAATAGATGAATGCAAACAACAAATATCATATCCTCATGCAAGGGACTATCAGCAACAATGTGAGCGAAACCTGCAAGGAGTTTGGCATATCCCGGACGATCTATTATCAGTGGTGTAAAGCTTACCAAGAGCAGGGGATGGATGGACTGGCAGAGAAGGAACGAAAGCCGGTAATGCCTAATAAAGTGGATAAGCGAACGGAAAGATTGATCTTACAATACGTTGCCAAATTCCCTGAAGATGGACCCAAGCGAATCTTTTACGAACTGCAGGATGAGGGTGTGAACATAGGGGAGTCAGGTATTTATAATGTGCTGCGTCGAAATGGACTTAGTAAGAGAATAGAACGGGAGGCTTACGCCAAAGAAGTTAAAGCAAAGAAGCGGGACGGCGCGCAAGCGGCTAACAGCAGAGGGTGTAAAGAGAAATCCAAACCTCTGGACTATAGGATGAAAAATCCGGAAAATGCTCATCCCGGGTATATGTGCCAACAGAGTATTAGCTATATGGGAGTGTTCCCGAGGGTAGGAAAGGTGTATCAATACGTGGTCTACGATGCCTATTCCAGATTAGGCTTAGTTAAGCTATATAATCGGAAGTCCGCCATTCATTTTATCGATTTTATGGATTTGAAGGTCATCCCATTGATGAAGACCTTAGAATTCCAAATTAATAATCTGGTTACGAACAAGAGTCGTGAATTTACTACGAACTGGGATAGAGGTAAACATAAATACAGCGATTTTTTACATAAGAACAACATAAATCAAGTAGCTATTACTGCAGATCAGACAGAAGTATTTCAACCCTTACAGCAATTTGCAGCGGTGTTGACGAAAGAGTTCTATCAGCAGGCTTGGTTGGATGATACGATTGATTCCTTTGAGACTTTAGAAAAGCGCTTACACGAATATTTGAGGATCTATAACTTCAGCAGGGTGATCACAGACGGACCTAATCAAGGTAAAATACCATCGGATGTCGCACTTGAGTATGCAGGTCAGCGTGAGACCTTGCCATTATGGTTATTTACAAGGAGATAACGGATGATGACTAATATGAAGTATGAAGACAGAATAGGGATCATCGGTGCAGGGATTTCTGGGGTTACAGCTGCTTACCAGCTCGCGAAAAAAGGATATAACCATATCACTCTCCTTGAGAAGTCAGACCGAGTAGGTGGCAAGTGTCATTCGATTGAATATAAAGGGAAAACCTATGAAATGGGAACCCTAATCGGCTTGCCAACTTATAAACATACGATTGAACTCATGAGGGAGTTTGATCTTATGGATAAGGGGCCACTCTTGGAACGGGGATTTTTTGATACAAATGGGCGAAAAACTACTCAGATTCCTATGGACCAAATTCAGATGTTTACCCAAGAATTCAAACGGTTGCCGGAAATTTTGAAACGTTATAAGTCACTACAAGAACCGGGTTTTCTACACTTACCGGCAGATCTATGTCAGCCCTTTTCAGATTGGTGTACGGAGAATGAGCTATCTGTAATTGGGCAGGTATATATGCATTACTTCAATACTTTTGGTTTTGGGAGTATTCAGGATGTGCCGGCCGCCTATGTATTGAAATTTCTTACTTATGATAATTTATTATCCTTTATTGAGATCACTCACATGATAACCTGGCCTAAGGGAGTCACTGAACTCATTAGAAGAATGGCCGATCAAGTAGAGGATCTGCGTCTGACTTGTGAAGTGCTACATATGGAGCAAGAGGAAAATGGTCAAGTTCGGGTGGAAACAAACCAGGATATCTTTTATTTTGACAGGGTTATTTATACTGCTTCCTTAGAGCATCTGGGCGATATGATTCACTTATCTTCGGTAGACAGAGCATTATTTGAGTGTATAATCTACGAACGGTTTCGGGTATATGCCTACAGAGTGAAGGGGTTGCCGGAGCTTTCTGGGTATATCCCCTGCAATATGAATCCTGAACGCAAGGGACATATGATGGCATGGTATTACAGGTGGGCAGATATGGGAACAACGGATCTAGTTACGGTTTATGTAGCGGAGAATGATGAGATGACAGATCTCGAGATGAGGGAAAAGGTAGAAAATAAACTTCGCGAGCTTGGCGGCGAGAATATCCGTCTGTATATGATGAAGCGCTGGAAGCAGTTCCCCCATGTAGATTCTAATGCGATTCGTGAAGGCTTCTATGAACGGCTTGATCAAATGCAGGGAAGAGATAAGATCTATTATGCAGGAGAAATTATGAATTTTCCTACACTGGAGAACTGTATCGTATATTCGAAATACTTAGTTGAAAGATTTTTTTGATAATGCGTGAGTAGTAAGCCTTGTCCACAAAGAAATTTGTCGGCAAGGTTTTTTGTATTGCATAAAGTATATATTTTGGGCCCCCCGCAAAGTACCTGAGTAAGCATTAAAGCAAAACTCCACTTTGTGGGGGATATTTTACGTTCGAGTTAGGTTTACAGTTTGTAGTTCTGTAGACATAGTTTCTAATAGATTCCCTTACTTGGGGTAGGACCTTGGATGAATTCCAGTCCTATTGATGTGTAAACTCAACTCGAAATGAGACTATGAAAACCTTGATAAATCAACGTTTTGAGCGGTTTGATCGTTCGAAGGAGGATGGGATATATTGGACTCAAGACATAGCTTATATACAAAATATGAAGGAGGAATACATTATGTTTTTATTCGAATCGATTCCTTGGTACTCTGCTCTAATGTGGTTAGTGGTACTTGCAGGATTAATGATTTTCAACGAAATAGCTCGAAGAAGCAAGTGGTTCTCAATTATTCTGTTTATCGTTGTCCCTATTGTTCTTACCATAGCAGTTTGGCCGAATACGGCAGGCGAAGGCTCCAGTACTGGAACATGGTTTCACTGGGTAAAAGTATATTCTGCCTTGGCAGGATGTATAGGGTTTATGGCTATCCGTTATGTTAAAGGATGGGACAAAAATAAATATATATTAATGTTCCCGGCGATTATCCTTGCAGTTAACATTCTTGAAGCAGTTATCCGTGATTTCCAAGTGTACAGCTTGCAAGGCGTGGTGGATGGCGTAATGATGGTAGGTGGTCCTTGGAACATTATGAACGGGATCGCAGGTATTCTGAACATTATTACGATTTCTGGTTGGATGGGTATTGTTATTAGTAAAGACAAGAGTAAGGATATGTTGTGGCCGGACCAGCTGTGGTTCTGGATCATTGCTTATGACATTTGGAACTTTGCCTATGTATATAACGCAGTTTCTGACCATTCCTTCTATGCAGGTGCAGCTCTTCTGATCTCTTGTACAATTCCAGCATTCTTCTTCAAAAAAGGAGCATGGCTACAGCACCGTGCACAAACCTTGGCGATTTGGATGATGTTTACAATGTCGTTCCCGGCGTTTGTTGGCGATTCAAAGTTCTCCGTACAATCTTCTCACAGCGAAACGGCGCTTTGGGTTGTGAGTGCATTATCTTTAGCAGCTAATATTGCAGTGTTTGTCTATCACTTCTATAAAATTACCAAACATAAACGTAATCCGCTTAAGGTGGAAGTGTATACAGATTTAGCGGCTTATAAGACGATTGCCGAAAGTGCAAAATAATAGAAGGTTTAATAGCTTCTTTAAGAATCCGCGCCTAGCGCGGGTTTTTTTTATGGAATAAAATTTATAAAATTTCGAGATTGCGGAGAAATGTGAAACGAATTTATGGGATGGTCTATATTCAACTGGTGGCCATGGGGAGCCCTGTTTTTAATTAAGCACACGCCTCTTTGGGATGTATAACGGGCCGAGCGGACCTTATATCCTTCGAAATGCATGTTTTAGTACAGCTTACGGACAAATGTATGCGAAAAACTGAACACAATGTGCCGACGGTAACGTAAGCGAGCCGAATGTATGTGAAAAACCGAATACAATGTGCCGACGGTAACGTAAGCGAGCCAAATGTATGCGAAAAATCGAATACAATGTGCCGACGCTAATGTAAACGAGCCAAATGTATGCGAAAAACCAAATACAATGTGCCGACGGTAACGTGAACGAGCTGAATGTATGTGAAAAACTGAACACAATGTGCCGACGGTAACATAAGCGAGCCAAATGTATGCGAAAAACCGAATACAATGTGCCTACGGTAACGTAAGCGAGACAAATGTATGCGAAAAGCCAAATACAATGAGCTGATGGTAACGTAAACGAGCCGAATGTATGCGAAAAACCGAATACAATGTGCCGACGCTAATGTAAGCGAGCCAAATGTATGCGGAAAACCAAATACAATGTGCTGATGGTAACGTAAGCGAGCCAGCGCCGTTATCCGCCCCAAGTCACCCGGGAATAGGTTTATTATTAGGGAATAAGTGCAATATGGTCCGTCTCTCGGAACCTCACTACGAAGGTGTATATAGATACGATTATGGAATTACGGATGTACTCAGCTTGTAACTCTACTCTACCTCCAAGGAAGCCGTCAGGCGTTTTTCTTGCGTAAATGCAAAGATCGATCATGATCATCAAGCATAACGCAATCCGCTTAAAGTCTTTTGCCAATACTTTTGATGAACGAATGATTCTATGGTCTGATGGTCTGAAGCTGCATAATTCTGATGAAGTTTATGTTCTCCAAATATGTGAAGGACAGTTGCTGTTTTTTGACTCCTGATTAAAGACTTAAAAGTGTATCTATAGTAAACTGAATGTAAAGTGCCCACGGTATAATGGGTATAATTTGTTGAAAAGCTCTTCGGATGAAGAGTTTTTTCCATTTTACAGAAAAGAATGTGATATGTTATGCAGCTTCGGGCTAGTCTTCAAAAGAAAAGATTGCTGGAGAAATATCTTTCTGGGGAGGGGATGGATTATCGGCAAATTATAGCTTTATTTATTCCAATTCTGATTGACCAGGCCTTCATTATTGGACTTAATCTGGTAAATACCGCAATGATCAGCTCGTCCGGGATGGCGGCGGTCAGTGCAGTGAATATGGTGGATTCGCTGAATATTTTTCTGATCAATGTGTTCGTGGCGGTTGCAACCGGGGGGACAGTGGTAGTCGCGCAGTATAAAGGGAGCGGAAACGACCGGATGGTGTCCCAGGCTACGGCCGCTTCGGTCGCTTCGGTGTCGCTGATCGCTTTGGGAATCGGTCTGCTCCTGATGGGCTTCCATACTCCTATATTGAACCTTTTGTTCGGAACCGCCTCACCCGAAGTGCTGGACAATGCCCGCATCTACCTGATCGGCAGCAGTATTTCATATCTGGGCATCGCGGTGGTTCAGGCGGTATGCGGAGCTCTGCGAGGTGTGGGCAAGACACGGGCTTCTTTGATGCTGTCGCTCATCATGAACCTACTGTATGTTATCTTGAACGTGGTCTTCATTAACCTGTTGCACATGGGTGTGCTGGGGATGACGCTTGCGATTAATATCGCGCGGTATGCAGGTATGGTTTGTGCCCTGGTGTATCTGTTCAAGATGGATACGGCCCTGCGGGTGCGTTTTCGTGACCTATTCCGAATCCCTCTGACCATGCTGCGGAGAATCATGTTCATCGGCGTGCCGTTCGCGGCAGAGCAGATGTTCTTCAACGGGGGGAAACTGCTCACTCAGGTGTTTATTGTCAGCCTAGGCACTTATGCCATTGCGACCAATGCCATTGCCGGCTCGCTGGCTCTGGTGTTTCAAATTCCAGCCAGCGCGCTGTCGCTAACTATTGTAACAGTGGTCGGCCAATGTATCGGGCGGGGGAATGTCTCTGAAGCCAGAAAGTTCATCAAGTCCTTTCTCTGGATCGGGTCCGGCTCTTTGGCGTTGATCGCCTTGATTCTGATGCCGCTATTCCACCCGCTGGTATCGATCTTTTCCCCACCTTCCGAGATCATTGATGATCTGTTTGTGGTGCTGCTGGTGAATTCCATTGCCCAAGTTCCGCTGTGGGCCGTCAGCTTTATTTTGCCGTCCGCACTGCGGGCAGCAGGAGATTCCCGCTTCACCTCAATTACCTCAATGCTGACGATGTGGCTGTTTCGGGTAATTTTTGGATACATCCTTGGGATCGTACTGGGCTACGGTGTCATGGGTGTCTGGCTGGCGATGAACTGCGAGTGGGCCGTTCGCGGGGGCATTTTTCTTCGGCGCTTCAGGGGCGAAAAGTGGTTTGCACACAAGCTGATTTAGAATTGTTATTAAGGATACGTACTGCCTGCGCCAGCTGACGGAAACGTAGCTCTTTTATATTAAAAACGTAAATATACAGCACAGGGCAGCGATTCTCATATTTACTTGAGAATTGCTGCCCTCCGTTTTAGTTATCGACTGCTTGCTTTAGCTGATTATGTTTACAATTGGGTCAGTCGCGATTCTAGAAAATTCTCCGATTCCATTTATTCAGCTTGGCACTGCCTCTTCTGATTTCTGTGCTCGGAATTCCTTCCTTTTGAAACAAATTAAAAGACAAGTCAGTAACAACAAACAGATTAAAGTTGCTGTATGAGTAAAACTACTATTCCAAAACATAATCTGAACATTCATTAAGGAATGGACGCCAATCACGAAAAATAGATTCTTGGTTAAGACATAGAGTAATGAGAATATGACCCCTAGAATTACTAGTACGATAAAATCATAAACAAAATCCATTCCGACTAATCCTGAATAGATCCGATTTGGGATATGTATAGCGGCAAAGATGGATTGTGAGATAAGCATTGCATAACCGATGCGTGAAGTATGGTTATTGACTTTTTTTAATAAGAGATAGATTTGAACTAGCAGAAAGCCCCGAAACAAAACTTCTTCCAGTAAAGCATTTCCGAAAATCTGACCCAGGAATTCACCAAAGACGACGTTCGAATTCGTGAAAATATCATTATTGAATGTTAAACTTGAGTGAGTCAGTAATGTCATACCTAAATCAACAATGTTAATTGCGAGCCAAAATAGAAAAGTGCCGATAAGTCCTGCTAATAATGTATTCCTTTTTAACCCCAAATCCCTCAGCGATAATTTAGCTATTGTACATAAGAAAATAACCACTTCTAACACAAGACCGAACAGATTTGCAGCTAACGTTTCGTTGATCCATCCATTTGTGCTTTCGGCAATAACGCTTAAAGTTCCATTTGCAAAAAGGACAAGGTTAACCGTTAGAGTGAAGAGAATATGAATAAAAATGAGACTGACGATAAAGCGTATTGATGTAGGCTTAACTTTAACAATCGATAGCTCCTCAGTTACTTTATTGCGCAGCATGATTTGTAATCCTCCTTAGGTTTTACCCGAGCATTGCGTATTCTAGAGTATTATTTATAATACATAATTTTCCAAATACTATCTGAGATTTACTATATTCTTTAAGTGCCCGAGTTCACCATTACAAAAATCATATATTCTCACGTTATCCTTAACTCCTCCTCAGATTGACAGATGAAGGGGCACTGGCTATACTTGAAATGTTAAAATGTAAATCGGATAAAACGTTGATGAAAATGAAGTACGCCGGAGGATGGCTTGATCAGAGAACAGGTTCCTTTACGAAAGCATTTCGTAATGGCTGTGAGAACCTTGAAGACAGGCCGGTGGAAAGCTAATTTCGGAGTGTGAGATCACAAACTCACCGGGGGCACCCGTTATCAGCCGCGACAAGGCGATCGCCCTTTAACTTTCCCGTAAATTGGGTCAAGGCGATAACCAGGGTGGTACCGCGATATTAATCGTCCCTGAATTATTCAGGGGCGTTTTTTTGTTTTTATTTTTTAGAAAATTTGTACAATCTGGCGCATGAGCCGAATTAAAAAGATGAGACGGGAGCTGTAAACAATGAAAGCAAGTGAAATTCGTTCCAAATGGCTTAAGTTTTTTGAAAGTAAAGGTCACAAGATTGAACCTAGTGCATCTCTCGTACCGCATAACGATCCTTCGCTGTTGTGGATCAACGCAGGTATGGCACCGCTGAAAGCATACTTCGATGGCCGTGAGATTCCTGAGAATCCGCGCCTGACGAACTCGCAGAAATGTATTCGTACCAATGATATCGAGAATGTAGGGAAGACACGCCGTCACCATACATTCTTCGAAATGTTAGGTAACTTCTCTATCGGCGATTATTTCAAAGAAGAAGCTATCACATGGGCTTGGGAATTCTTGACTGGCAAGGAGTGGATCGGCTTCGATCCAGAACGTATCTCCGTAACTGTGTATGCTGAGGATGAAGAGGCATTCAAGCTGTGGAATGAAAAAGTGGGCTTGCCAGCAGAACGCATCATTAAGCTGGGAGATGAGAACTTCTGGGATATCGGCGAAGGCCCTTGTGGTCCTTGTTCGGAAATCTTTTATGACCGCGGCGAAGCTTACGGCAGCGACATGAGTGATCCAGAAATGTATCCAGGTGGAGAAAACGAACGTTGGCTCGAAGTATGGAACCTTGTGTTCTCACAATTCAACCATAACAAGGATGGCAGCTATACGCCGCTTCCGAACAAGAACATTGATACCGGTGCTGGACTGGAGCGTTTTGCATCCATTCTTCAAGATGTAGATTCCAACTTCGATACCGATTTGTTCCAACCGATTATTCAAAAAACAGCTGAGCTTGCTGGTGTAACATATAAAGATAATGTTGAGCAGGATATCGCGCTTAAAGTTATCGCTGACCATGTGCGTACCGTTACTTTTGCCGTAGGGGATGGAGTACTTCCTTCTAATGAAGGTCGTGGTTATATTATCCGCCGTTTGCTACGCCGTGCTGTTCGTTACGGAAAGACCCTGGGTCTGGATCGTCCGTTCCTGCATGAGTTGACGGAAACCGTTGGTGAGATTATGGGTGTATATTATCCATCTGTTGTCGAGAATCGGGAATATATCGCCAAGATTATCCGTACAGAAGAAGAACGTTTCCATGAGACATTGTCTGATGGATTGGCTATCTTGGGTGAGATCAGCGCTAAAGCAAAAGCAGATGGGCACAGCACGATTGCTGGCGCTGATGCATTTAAGCTATATGACACTTACGGATTCCCATTTGACCTGACTGAAGATTTCGCAGCAGAGCAAGGATTAACTGTAGACCGTGAAGGCTTCGATGTCGCTATGCAAGAACAGCGTGATCGTGCAAGAGCTGCACGTCATGACGGTGGCAGCATGAAGATCCAAGGTGGCGCATTAGCGGATCTGACGGTTAAAAGTGAATTTGTTGGATATAATGACTCGGTAACAGAGTCGAAAATTATGGCTATTGTTGTGGGTGATGAATTGGTCGATACCGCTGGCGAAGGCGTAGAGTGCCAAGTAATTCTTGAGGCAACACCGTTCTATGCTGAAAGTGGTGGACAAGTGAGTGACACAGGTCTGCTTACTGGCGGTTCAGTTACAGCTAAGGTTAAAGGATTGTTCAAGGCTCCACATGGTCAACATGTACATTTGGTAACTGTCGAAGCTGGAGAATTGAAAGTAGGCGAATCGGTTCGCGCTGAAGTGGATCGTGCACAGCGTGAAGATATCGTGAAGAACCATACAGCTACTCATCTACTGCATAAAGCGCTCAAAGAGGTTCTTGGCGGTCATGTCAACCAAGCAGGATCTCTAGTAGAAGGTGCACGTTTACGGTTTGACTTCTCCCACTTCGGAGCGATTACACCGGAAGAACTAAGCGACATCGAGCATCGTGTGAATGCACAAATTTGGCGTGGCCTTGATGTAGTCATTGAGAACAAGCCAATTGATGAAGCTAAGGCTATGGGCGCCATGGCATTATTTGGTGAAAAATATGGAAATATTGTCCGTGTCGTTCAAGTCGGCGATTACAGCCTTGAGCTTTGTGGTGGATGCCATGTATCCAACACGTCTCAAATTGGAATTTTCAAGCTGCTTAGCGAAAGTGGTATTGGTTCCGGAGTGCGCCGTATCGAAGCAGTGACTGGACGTTACGCTTATCAGTTCACTGAGAGCCAACTGGATCTGCTCAAGCAATCTGCGGGTCTACTGAAGTCTTCTCTGAACGACGTTCCAAAACGGATTGAAGCATTGCATAACCAAGTGCGTGAGCTTTCGCGTGAGAATGAATCCTTGCAATCTAAGCTGAGCGCAACATTTGCCGCTGAACTAACAAGCAGTGTGAAGACGGTTGGTGCAGGTACACAGCTTCTTGCTGTTGCTGTTCAAGCAGGAAATATGGACGCTCTGCGTTCTACTGCAGATGAATTGAAATCCAAGCTCCCGGATGCTGTACTTGTTCTGGGTGCTGCCATGGACGACAAGGTGAACTTTGTTGTAGCTGTACCACAGGATCTGGTGAAGAAGGGCTTCCACGCTGGTAAGATCGTTAAAGAAGTCGCAGCAGTATGCGGTGGCGGCGGTGGCGGACGTCCAGATATGGCACAAGCTGGTGGTAAAGATGCCTCCAAGCTTGGCGAGGCACTGGCTAAAGCAGAAGAATTAGTGGCTTCCCTAGCATAAATAAAAATTACGAAACTATTTCTTATTTTAAACGTATTACGAAAAAACATAGCGGTACTGAGAGTTTGACATCAGTACCGCTACTCTTTATTAACAGGTGGTTAGATTTTCATGAATAGTTGTGCTTGACAATAGCTTAAAAGCCAAAAATATCATTATTTTTGTAGAGGAAATGCCAAAAAAAGCGTTATTCCACGCGCAGGATTTCCTCGTTGGGCTATGAATATGTTATGATAAAGGAAGCAAGTGAGCTGCACAGTAGCAACTTTGCGAAGCCGCCCTTTTAGGGTGATTTTGCAGAAGGAAGGTGTCACAAATGGACTCCATGGACAAAACGGTCAAATTCAATGTGAAGGGCGACGAAAAGGAAGCTTCTCCCCAGGAAATATTGCTCGCTGTATACGATGCACTGGTGGAGAAAGAGTATCATCCGATCAATCAGATCGTAGGGTATCTACTTTCCGGAGACCCAGCTTACATTCCGCGTCATAACAATGCGAGAAGTTTGGTCCGGAGAAAAGAACGTGATGAGCTGATTGAAGAGCTGGTTAGATTCTACCTCGTCAATCACAAGGTGGATAATCCCAGATGATGAAGAAGTTAGGATTGGATTACGGCGACCGTAGAATCGGTGTAGCCACAAGCGATGTTTTTGGATGGACGGCACAAGCTCTTGAAACGATTGAGCGCCGCGGTACTGGTAATGAGTTCGAACGTATTCGTGAACTTGTTACGGAGCACGAAATTGGAGAGATTGTCGTTGGTCTACCGAAGAATATGAACGGCTCAGTAGGACCCCGGGGCGAAATCTGCATAGAGTTCGCTGACAAGCTACGGGAGCAATTTGCAATGCCCGTACACCTTTGGGATGAGCGTCTGACGACGGTATCCGCAGAGCGGGTGCTGATTGAAGGGGACGTCAGCCGGAAGAAACGCAAA
This sequence comes from Paenibacillus sp. FSL F4-0236, assembly GCF_038000135.1. Lineage (NCBI taxonomy): Bacteria > Bacillati > Bacillota > Bacilli > Caryophanales > Paenibacillaceae > Paenibacillus > Paenibacillus sp. FSL F4-0236. The sequence continues at coordinate 4,323,158 of NZ_JBBOBK010000001.1, read as the reverse complement.
GGGATTGTGGACAAAATGGCTGCAGCCCTGATTTTGCAAAATTTTTTGGATGCTAACAGTAAAAGGTGAGGGGTGCGAGGATATGACAAACGAACAGATTGGCCAAGAGGAAGAACCGGAAATTATCTATATTCCTGATGAGGAAGGTAATGAAGAGGAATTCGAGGTCATTATGAAGTTTGAGGTTGATGGCTCGGACGCTAAGTACATGATGGTGGTTCCGCTTGATTCCGAGGACGAGGAAACCGATGAGGTTTATGCGTTCCGTTATGTGGAAGAAGGCGACGATCTTCAATTGTTCATGATCGATAATGACGAGGAGTGGGCGATTGTCGAAGAGACTTTCAACACACTGGTTGACGAGTTGGACGGAGGATCTGAGAATGACTGATTTATCCGCTGATCAAGCGGTATGGACTTCGCGGCTTAAGGAAGCCTATGGAGAAACAGTAGAACTGGAAGATGAGCAGGGCAAGTCTTCCATTTACGATATTATCGCCGAATTTGAAGTCGGTGGTATTGGCTATGCGGTGCTGAAAGGCACCGGTAAAGACGTGGAATATGAAATTCTGCGTATCGTTGTCTCTCCTAACGGACTTCCGGAACTAGAGAACATCGTGGACGATGAAGAGTGGGAAGACATCTCTGAGCTATATGATGAGATGACTTTTCCAGTGGACGATGCAGAATAAGCTTTAAACATGTACGTTACATTTATGATGAGTACGGAAGAGGGCGGAGAATTCCGCGCTCTTTTTGCTTGGAATACGATCAATATAATTAAAACAACAATCATGATCATGAAATATGTATTGAATTTTAAGTAGTACACTTTTATACTTTATAGTCGGAAAGTGAGGAACCTGACTTGAAATCCGCAATCCGTACTGTGCTTATTGTTATTCTTTTGCTGGTAGCAGCAGGAGGCGGAGGCGCTTGGTACATTTGGAACGGGATGCAGCCGGTAGAACCTGCAGGACCTGCCGTGACATTTACGATAGATAAGGGCATGGGCAGCGCTGAAATTGCTGATCTGCTCGAACAAAATGGCATTATTCGGAACAGTCTTTTTTTTAAGGGATATTTGAAATGGACCAAAGAAGGTTCCAGCTTCAAAGCTGGTACTTATGTTGCTAGTCCAGGAGACACCTATGACGAGCTCATCGAGAGGTTAAATGCGGGTGATGTTGTTAAGGAAGAGACCGTAACTTTTACGATTCCGGAAGGATATACTGCTGAGCAGATTGCCAAGAAGCTTGCTGAGGCTTGGAATCAGGATGCTGCTATTTTTCTCGAAATAATGGATACCGGTGCGGGCTTGAAGGGAATTGATGTTCTAGGTATCCCACAGAATAAGAACCTTCGTCATCGGCTTGAAGGGTATTTGTTCCCTGAAACGTATGAACTAGCCAAGGATAGTACGCCGCAGGAAGTTGTAGAGGCATTATTGGATCAGTTCCAGAAGAAACTGGACACGATTCCGAATTGGAAGCAAAAGCTAGAAGCACGTGGAATGACACTTCATGAGCTGTTGACAGTGGCCTCGTTAGTCGAGCGTGAGGTTGTGGTAGATAGTGAACGACCACTAGTTGCTGGCGTGATTTATAACCGCTTAAAGAAAGAGCAGAAGCTGGAGATTGATGCTACGGTTCAATATTTGCTCGACAAACAGAAGGAAAGACTGTTATATAAAGATTTGGAAGTTGACAGTCCTTATAATACGTATAGAAATATTGGGCTTCCTCCGGGACCTATTAGTAATCCGGGGCTGGCCTCCATTCAGGCGGCACTTGAACCTGAGGCATCTGAATACTACTTCTATGTGACTAAGAAAGATGGTACACAGGGCCATTTGTTTGCTAAGACCTACAAGGAACATTTAGCCAATATCGAAAAAAGTAAGCAAGAATCGAAATAAAATATTAAAATGAAGAGTGGTGCGGTTGAAATAACTGTACAAGTAGGAGGTACAACATGATTAACAAACCGGAATTGCTGGCGACAGCAGCATCCTTAGAGGAAGCTGCTGCTTTGCTGGATGCCGGAACAGATGCATTGCTCATCGGGGATGACCGTTTTGGCATGCGTCTTGCCGGACATTTCTCTCTGGAGGATACAGCTGCTGTTGTAGAAATGGCACATGCGCGTGGCTGCAAAGTATATGCTGGACTAGGTGGACTCATGTCCAACCTTCTTCTCGAAGAGCTCCCTGCCTATGTGAAGGCGATAGGTGAACTTGGTGTTGACGGTGTTGAGTTCGGTGATCCTGCTGTGTTAACCACAGTGAAGAAGGAAGCACCGGGCATGAATCTGCATTGGAATGCGGAAATGACCTCTACCAATTACGCAACCGCGAATTATTGGGGGCGTAAAGGTGCTACTCGCGTCGTTCTTGCCCGTGAGCTGAATATGGATGAAATGACGGAAATGGTTCCGCTTTTAGAGGTAGAGGCACAGGTTCAGGTTCATGGCATGACCAATATATACCATTCCAAGCGTAAGCTTGTAGAAAGCTATATGTCACATCAAGGACGTCCAAGCGAGGGCGGCAGTCTTGGTAAGGAACGTGGTCTATTTTTGATCGAGGCAGAACGAGATGACCAAAAGTTCCCAATCTATGAAGACGAGAACGGTACACATATTATGAGTTCGGAAGATATTTGTATTTTGGAGGATCTTCATATCCTTATGGCTGCAGGCGTACAGAGTTTTAAGATTGAAGGATTGTTGAAATCAACAGCGTATAATGTGGCGGTTGTTAAGACTTATCGCAAAGCTATTGATCTCTATGTAGCTGATCCAGAAGCATATTCTTTCCAAGAGGATTGGATGGAAGCTATCAGAACGTTGCAGGATCCAGAACGGGAGCTAAGCTTCGGATTTTTCTATAAAGAGCAAGTATATTAAGTTTAATTTAATGAAAGTTTTTTAGTTCCCCGCAAAGACTAGGTGCAGTAAGCATGCACAGACATCACTTTGTGGGGCGATGGAGGGGAGAACAGGAATGGGAACCATGACAAAGCCGCAATACAAGGGCAAACGTTACCGTCTGGACAAACCGGAGCTCCTAGCTCCGGCCGGTAATTTGGAGAAATTAAAATTCGCAGTACACTATGGTGCGGATGCTGTTTATATCGGAGGGCAGAAATACGGTTTGCGTTCAGGAGCAGACAATTTCAGCTTTGAGGAAATGCGTGAAGGTGTTGAATTCGCCAAGAAATACGGCGCTAAGGTATTTGTTGCAACGAACATTTATGCTCACAATGAAGATGTCGCAGGGATTGAAGAATATCTGCGTAACTTATATGAAGTTGGCATTGCGGCTATTATCGTTGCTGATCCGGTCATTGTAGATACAGCACGCCGTTTAGTACCTGGATTAGAGGTACATTTGAGTACTCAGCAGTCTACACTAAACTGGCAAGCGGTATCCTTCTGGAAAGAAGAGGGTCTGCCACGTGTAGTACTCGGACGTGAGACAAGCCTGGAAGAGATCGCTGAGATTAAGAAGCATGTTGACATTGAAATCGAGAGCTTTATCCATGGTGCGATGTGCTCTTCGTACTCCGGTCGATGTGTATTATCCAATCACTTTACAGATCGTGACTCCAATCGCGGAGGCTGCTGTCAGTCTTGCCGCTGGAAATATGATTTGTTCGAGGATGCGCGTCCTGAAGGCACTTGGGTATCTGAAGAAGATCAAGCTGTAGCACAATCTCCGGCCCCTTTGCTTCCGGGTGTAACTCAGATTCCACTGCATCAGCAAGGAGATAATCCTTTCTCCATGGGATCTAAGGATTTGTGCATGCTGGAAAGTATCCCTGAACTCATTGAAGTAGGCATTGACAGCTTCAAGATCGAGGGACGAATGAAGTCGATTCACTATGTAGCTACTGTAGTTAACGCTTATCGTAAAGCTATTGATGCTTACATGGCTGATCCGGAAGGGTACGAGTTGAAGCAAGAGTGGCTGGATGAGCTGAATAAAGCGGCGAATCGTCCGCTTAACACAGGGTTCTTCTATGATACTCCGGATCATGAAGATCATATCTATGAGCCTGAAGAAAAAGCCGCTCCTTATGATTTTGCCGGACTTGTACTAGAATACGATGCTGAGAGTGGAATGGTGCTCATTCAGCAACGCAATCACTTCAAGCCAGGGCAGGAAGTTGAATTCTTCGGACCCAATGATACATTCTTTAAGCAGACTGTAGCGGAATTGTGGGATGAAGCAGGCAACCCGCTTGACGCAGCTCGTCATCCTCTGCAACGTGTCCGCATGAAGGTAGATCAGCCGGTAGCATACTTTGATATGATGCGTAAGAGAAAATCTTAATAAGATACAGGGATGTTCTTTCTATAAGAGCATCCCTGTTTTTCTTTTGACAAAGCTAACAATAAGATATATATATTAGTAACTAACAAATAAATCCAAAAGGAGGGTAGAACGAAGGGAGTTTTTTTGTTTCAGAATACATAGGTTAAAAGTTATAAAAAAAGTATAGTAAAGCTAAGAAAAAAGGCCTAATAAACCGATATATAATATGGTTAGCGCTTTCATATGTCCTCTAATATTAGCGGGTAGATGATCATGATGGGGATCCTGATCAAAATAGTATTAGTGAAAAGCATAAAGAGAGAAGGTTAGAGAGATGAAGAAGAACAATAAAAAATCCGTAAATGTACAGAGCAATGAAGTAGGTATAGGAAAGACATCAAAGTTAGATGCTAAGAAAATGATGTTGGGTTGGGGAAGCCAAATCAAGAGAGTTAATCCTATCCAATCCGTCGGTGTGAAGTTATTTCTAATATTCTTATGTTCCACTGTAATCGTAGTTATGTCACTTGGACTTATATCTTATTCGAAGGCAAAAACAACGATAAAGAATAACGTATCCGAAGCCTACCGCCAGACTATTGTTCAGACTGCTGAGAAGCTGGATATTACCTTGAAGCAATATGAGAATACGGTATTGCAGCTCTTTTTTGATGTGCAGTTGCAAACGGATCTTAGATCAATGGCTACTGCACAAACTGCTTACGAGAAATTTGAAGCAACAAGCTCAATAAGTAAGAAATTGTCCAATCAGACTACAACAGATTCTAATATTCTCAGTGTCGCATTGATTCCCGAGTCACTTGAACAGGAAATTGTTACATCTGGCAGTGGTGGCATTTATTTTGATGGATTACGAGAACAAGAATGGTTCAAGAAAATTGTGGCCGATTCTAAAGAATATAATTCTTATTATTCAGACGCTAACAATAACGACTCTAAAAATATTTGGTTTTCAACCTCTCTTCAAGGAGCGGAAGAAAAAGATATTGCTTTGGTAAGATCTCTTAAAAGTCTGGGAGCAGATAAAGGATACATGATTATGCTTGTGTTGAAGAATACACTGCTGGAAGAATCTTTCGCAAGTGTGAAGCTGGGAGACGGCTCCCGTATTCAACTTGTGTCTCCGCAAGGTACAGTAGTGGCTTCTTCTAATCCCCTAGACGATGGAAAGTCATCGGAGTTTTCTTTTATCAAAGAGAGTAAGAAAAATAATAATAGCCTAGAAGCTAAAGATCCAAACGGAAAAGAAATTCTGGCGGTCTTTAATCCGATGATGCGGGCAGATTGGAAGCTCGCAGGTGTAGTTCCTACAGAAGAACTAGTGAAGGAAGCCCGTCCGATTCTGTTGACGACGTTCATTACGGCTGCCGGTGCGGCATTGCTTGCGATATTTATTGGGATTTGGATGGTTCGTATGATTGCTCGCCCTCTGGCACGATTGAAGGATCTTATGGTTCAAGGTGCAAGCGGAGATTTAAGTGTACGTACAGAATATGTGTCTAAGGATGAGATTGGACAACTATCAGCCTCCTTTAACTTGATGATGGAGCGTATTACTGAGCTTGTATCGCAAACTAGAGAAACTGCACGAGATGTGCTAGAGACCGCTGGCGAGCTTGGAGAAGCTTCGCGTAAGACAGCTATTTCCGCGAAGGAAATAGCAGCCGCTACGGAAGAAATTGCTGGAGGAGCAGGCAGTCTGGCACTTGAAGCTGAACGTGGTAATGAGCTTACAGATGTGATAGCTACGCAAATGCAGACCGTGATTAGTGCCAATAGTGAGATGGATGAGGCAGCACGCGGGGTTGGAGAAGCTAGTGCTCAAGGTGCCAAGCAATTAACGGATTTACTGGATCAAACTAGCCGTACTGGGGAAAAGACAGGTGCGCTTGTAGAACGTGTTAACAATTTGAAAGAAACAGTATTCTCAGTGATTAAGGTGCTGGATGTGATGAAGAGTATCACACAGCAGACGAATATTTTATCATTGAATGCGACGATAGAAGCCGCACGTGCAGGCGAAGCTGGCAAGGGCTTTATGGTGGTAGCAGGTGAGGTAAGACAGCTTGCCGACCAATCGAAGCAGTCTATTGCTCTTGTAGCCGGAATCACCGACAAGATCATAACGGAAATGAACGAAACGGAAGCTGTATTATCTGAAGTGGCACCTCTCTTTAAAGAGCAAATAAGCTCAGTGAAGAGCACGAGCGATATCTTTGTATCCGTAAAAGGACAGATGGATGAGTTCATTACTAGTCTGGAATCGGTGACAACAGCGATCAGTAGCTTGAATCATTCACAGGTTGTGTTGTCGGAAGCCATGGGTAACGTAAGTGCTGTAGCTGAGCAATCATCAGCGACTTCCGAAGAAGTGGCTTCACTCAGTAATGAACAACAAAGTGTAAGTGATCAACTCGTTTCATTGTCAGGTAAGCTGGAAAGTGCTTCAGGACAGTTAAAGGACAAACTGTCATTATTCACGATAAAATAAGTGGGTCCCTAACAAATTTTTATGATTTACATAACAAAACCGCTTCTTCGTTATGAGGAAGCGGTTTTGTTATTGTGTAAAGAAGGACTTCCCCGTATAATAATTTTGTTAGGTAAATAATAATAACAAGTTAGGTAAAAAAGGGTTAAGGAGAAGGACCGTATGAAAGGTAAACGCATCTTTGGCTGGTGGTCCGTTATCGGGGACATGAGTATGGAACGCAAGCTGCTCCTCGTCTTTTTAATAATTATTACCCTTCCGCTTACCTTCATTAGTGTGTTTACTTATAAGAGTTATTCAGAATCTATTCAGGGCAACACCATTGCTTATTCTGAGAAGTTAATCGATCAAATGATGGATGGAGTAGATGATTATATCGAAGATATGAAGCGTATTTCATCTATGCCAGCCTATGTGAACGATATTAAACAAAATTTAATTCGTTCGAACCACTATCATGAGCAGAAAGAGATCATGGGTGGCGAATCAGGCAGTGCTACATTGTTACCCGGAGATTTTGATTTACTGTTGTCCATTCAGCGGGGCATAGAAGGCAACATTTCATTTATTAATAATATTAAGCGAGGCGCGAACACGGTTTATATTTTTGACGCGCATGGGAATGGTTATTATTCTGCCAAGGATGGTGGAGTACGGCTCGACCTCGATCAAAGCTATAAGTACTGGAGTCAGCAGACGAAGGATTCCAGCGGAGAGGCCCTTTTGTTTGGTACCCAATCATTTACGAGTAATTTGCAGAGCACTCGATATGCTTTTACCGTTGTTCGCAAAATCGTGGATGGTTTGTTAAATCCGATTGGGCTGATCGCGGTTGAAGCGAATATTAGCAATTTGGAGAATCGGGTTACGGAGCTGGATAAAGTAACGCATGGCAAATCTTTGATCGTTGATGAGATGGGGATGGTCGTGTACGACAGTGACAAAAAACTTCTTGCCACGGATGTATCTGATTCAGAGCTATTCAAAAGGGTCGATGGGAAATCCGGGAGTTTCTATGATACAGTCAACGGAAAAGATTTTCTAAATATTTACTCAAGCTCTAACAAGACCAATTGGAAGGCCATTATTTCGATTCCTGTAGATGTGCTAATGCGGGATGTGAAGGTAACCCGTAATACAACGCTCGCTGCTACATTAAGTATCATTGTACTTGCGTTAATTATCTCCATTATTCTTTCCTTTGCACTCACTAAATCACTATCGCAGATGATTCAACTGATGAAAAAGGTTCAGGGTGGCGATCTAGATGTGATGTTTAGGGTTAGACGGCGTGACGAGATTGGTCTGCTCGGGCATCAGTTTAATCGAATGTTGGCTCGGATCAGGCAGTTAATTCAGGATATCTACCGAATTGAAGAACAGAAGAAGGAAGCGGAGCTTCACGCACTGCAGAGTCAGATTAATCCTCATTTTATCTATAATACGCTGGAGTCGATCCGAATGACCGCTGAGCTCAATGATGATATTGAAGCTGCGGACATGATCTCAATTTTAGGTAAACTGCTACGATATAGTACAAGTGATTTGAGTGGCAAAACGACAATGAAGCAAGAGCTTGGATATGTACGCAATTATGTTGAGCTGCTGAACTGTCGCTACCCTAATCGTTTCGTACTCGTGATCGACGTACCGAAGGAGCTAGATAATTACTCTATTATCAAGCTGGTCTTCCAGCCGATCATAGAGAATGCTGCTTATCATGGCTTGGATGATAATAAACCACAAATGCATTTAAGTATCCGTTGTGAGATGACTGAGCAAATGCTGTTCTTTCATATTAAGGACGATGGCTGTGGAATGGATAAGATCACTTTGGAGAGATTGAACGATGGGCTGCAGAAAGAAAGTCCTCCTAAGAAAAGTATCAATGGGGGCATTGGTATGAAAAATATACAGCAGCGAGTGCGCCTTCATTATGGAGCGGCTTTTGGAATTGAGGTATATAGTGAGCTTGGACAAGGGACGGATGTTATTTTGTCGCTACCGTTGCTGGAACCGGAAAGATTATCTGACTGAAATAAGAGGAGGCTGTCCGTTGATGGGGATGAGATTACACTGGACTACGCGTACCATACTGCTGCTTCTCATTTTGTTATCGATTAGTGGCTGTGAGAACAACACCAAACAGACGGAATCTACAGTGCCTCCAGTTGGAAACGAGGTGAAGTCTGACTTATCCGGCACCATAGTCATGATGACCAATCGAATAGATCTGATTGAGAATGGAACCTTTCAAGGGTACGCAGACCAATTTAAGCAAAAGTACCCCGAAGCGAATGTTGAATTTGAAGGTTTATCCAATTACGCAACGGACATTCTGGTAAGACTGTCCACCAAGGACGCCGGAGATGTACTTTTGCTTCCTGTGAATCTTCCATCAAAGGAACTGGATTATTTTTTCGAACCGTTGGATGAAGAAACTTCGGCTAGTGAGCGCTTCACTTCTTTTGCTACTTATGATGGTAAGCGATATGGGCTATCTACGGGAACTACCACGGTAGGGATTGTCTATAATAAAAGGTCCTTCGAAAAAGCAGGAATTACCGCGGTTCCACAGACACTGGATCAATTCTACGAAGCTTGCGCTAAATTAAAAGAGGCTGGAATTATCCCGCTGTATATGAATTATGGAGCCGTCTGGCCACTGCGTGAATGGGGAAATAGTCTGGTCAATTATATGACAGGCAACCCTGAGTATCTAAATAATATGGTAAATGAGGATAGTCCATGGCAGCTTGATAATGAGTGGGGGAAATCCATTTCCATTGCTCGAACCTTAATTGCTAAAGGTTATGTAGAGAATGAACTCTTCTCGAACAATTGGGAGATCTCTAAGACTAGACTCGCTAAAGGTCAAGCTGGCATGTATTTACTTGGAAATTGGGCGGTTGGTCAAGTGCTTGATGTGGGGGCTTCACCAGATGATATCGGATTCTTCCCATTTCCTTATGATAATAGCAGTACTCACTATGCGCCGATCAATCCAGACTGGTTCGTGGGTGTTAGCAAATACAGTAAGAATAAAGAGCTTGCTATGGCTTGGTTGAATTTTTTTGTAAAAGAGACTTCGTATTCAGATGATTGGGGATTCCTTCCTGCTGATTATAGTCTGAACCCTTTTATGCCGCAGTACCGTGAATTTCTATCTTATGAACCTAAGCTGGTTTATGGCACGGTACAAAGTGATGCGTTCATCGATCTGGCAAATGGAGCTAAGCTGTCCTTTTGGTCCGGAGATTATATTCAAGAGTTACTTGCTGCGCCTGATTTACAAAAGTCTTTTGACGAATTAAATGCAAAATGGACGGAAGCGCGGGTAGCTACACAGGTAACTTCTCAGCCTTAACTTTAGTTTAACATTAATTTTATTACAATCTCTGGAGGGTTTAATATGGCTAAAAAGGTCACCATGCAAAAAATAGCTGATCATCTCGGTGTATCCAAATTTGTTGTCTCCAAGTCACTTTCTGGTAAAGCTGGCGTTAATGAGACGACCAGAGAACGAGTGATTCAAGCGGCTTCGCAGTTAGGCTATTTTACGCAAAAAAATGCTTTTGTTCAAGGTGTCAAGCGGACTCCTCCGGTAGGGGGGAGTGATCGGAATAAGCAATCTGTGCTTGTATTAATGCCGAATATCCGCTCGCAAACTCAGGATTCCTTGTATTGGGGAAAAATTGTGGACGGTATTGCCCTTGCGCTGGATCAAGAAGGACTTGGAATGGTGATCATCTCTGAGAATCGTGCGGATAATTTCGTGAATATCCTGAACCCAAGCGGGATTCTTGGTTTGGTAGGTGTGGGCGAAATCTCCACTTCTTTACTACTTGAGGTACATCGCATCGGTCTGCCGATGGTGTTGATTGACCATGAAGATCCATTAATTCCAAGTGATACTGTATTCGCGAACAATGTGGATTCCATGGCTCGACTTACTAATCATTTGATGGGGACAGGCCATACACAAATGCATTTTATCGGGAATATTGGATTTTCACGCAGTTTTCGGGATCGGTGGATTGGCTTCCGGAGTGCGCTGGAGGAGAGTGGGATAAGACTGCCTTTGGAAGATGATGCGAATCTCTTTTTAGAAGGGGTGGAGGAAGATGTATTCCAAGAGGATTTTAAAAATTGGGTCATGAAGCGGAAAAAAGCTAAGACACTCCCAACCGCTTTGGTCTGCGCCAATGACAAAACAGCACTTACGGTCAGTGATTTCCTGAAGGCAGAAGGTCTTAATATTCCAGGGGATATCTCGGTCACGGGCTTTGATAATATTGAGGATGCCTCAAGAGGCGTTCCGCCGCTTACTACTGTACATGTCCCTAAAGAAGCGATGGGCCGGGCGGCAGTGGAGAAACTGCTAAGTCGGATTGGGCATCCCTCTGCACCATTGGAGAAGATCCTGATTGCAGCAGACATAGTGCATCGTGATTCTGTGGATATACCGAGAGAATAGAAATTAGCCGATTAAAAATAATTGAAAGCCATGGAATTTTGGTTAGGGGGACTCAGTTATGTCAGAAGCAGTTGCAATACCAAAGATCGAAGGCGAAAATATTCATCTGCGTGGTGTAGGAGAGTCCGATCTGGAGGCCTATTACAAATTTTTACTTGATGATGAGATGGGTCGTCTAACAGGGTCGCAAGGGGGAATCTCTCGCGAGCAAACATCGGCTTGGATTCGAAAGATTAGTGTTCCAGCTGAGGATCGTGTGGATCTTATGATTATCGTCAAGGAAACGGATGAGCTTATTGGAGAAGTGGTTCTGAACGAAATAGATCCGGACAACCGTAGCGCAAATATTCGAATTGGGATTCGTAGTCATGAACATAGAGGGAAGGGTTACGGTACTGAGGCTATGACTCAAATGCTGCGATATGGCTTTGAAGCCTTGAAGCTGCATCGTATCCATCTGGGTGTATATCCTTTTAATCCAAGAGCCATTCATGTCTATGAGAAGCTTGGTTTCAAGCACGATGGTGTGGAGCGGGATGCTCTTTATGTAGACGGAGAATTTCATAACATGATTCTGATGTCTATGCTGGAGGATGAATATCGGGCTTTGTACAATTAAAAAAAGTGAACCTATGGTGAGGAAGACGCTGCGTAAATTCCTCACCAGATTCACGTTAAATATTATTCTGTAATATTTCCAGCCATTTTGAGGCGTTTGGCAATTTCTTTAAAGTCTTCGGGGGAGATTCCTGGGGCGAACTCCTCTTCGACTGCAGGAGCTACGGGGATCGGGAAGCCTTTAGGTGCTCCCTTAATAACTTCAAGAGGGAGGTTATCCTCTGGGTGGGTTCCCTTCCAAATCTGATCGATGGCGCCGAAGTCACTGTCACTCCAGGTGTACAGCTTTGTATGCACACCTTTCTCCTCATATTTATTCGCTTCACTAAACGATTTGTTATTTAACGAAGGAACAGGCACTAGTTTCGTTACATTAACACCTGTTGCGATTTCGATGGCTTTGGCATAAGCGACCACATGGACGCCACCGCGCACTAAGAGGAATCCGACTACAGCGCGTGCAGCTGGATGGTCCGTCATTTCGTAAACTTTCATTTTATGTGTTCTGGCTCCACATTCGAGGAAGAAGTTATGTAGCAGATCTTCCACTAGGTTGCCGCTATTAAATACATTTGCTCCGGTCCATGGATTCCCCGTTGAATCAAAAGGCATAGCACCTTGAGCCCCCGCCAGAAAGTGATAGGATAAACGCGCATCTTTTACGGAACCTAGAGGGGTGGAATCTGGCTCTTTATAACTTGTTGACCCTCGAAGGCATTTGTTGATGGCATGCGAAACTAGCTCCACATGGCCTAGCTCTTCCGCTGTTATACTCATCACCAAATCATAAAAGGGTTTCAGTTTGTCTTTTGAACGGAAATTAAAGGATTGATAGAGATAATTGTTAAGGGTCGACATTTCTCCAAACTTTCCGCCAAGCAGTTCTTGTACAGCGGCAGCAGCATTGGGATCTGGCTTCTCAACTTCAGGAATCTCGATCATGATCTCATCCATACGTTTGAACATTTATATCTCAGCCTCCTTGGAGTTAGGGGATTACTGAGCTATTTTGAGCTTAAACTATAGGAATTAATCATTAAACGGCTAAAAAGTATGGATATTTATCAACAATAAGGGAGTATCCATGAACAGATTTACAAGTCGAAAGAGCATCAGTAAACACTATCAGATACCCACAGTAACGTGCTAGGGGACACAGAATGATCAAAAACGCAGAGCAGCGACCCCTCCATTAAGGAGAATCGCTGCTCTGTTGATTTTTAAGGACTCTGAACTCTTATTTACAGCGCTAAATTACGATCGATGAGGGCGATACGTTGCTCTACACAAGCATAAGAGCGGAGTGGATCTTCTGGTGTGTTCAGTACGTAATCTAACATTTGTTCAACCGTAGTTGTTGCTACATGGATGCGGGTGTCGGAGGAAGCGTAGTAGATATAGATCTCACCGTTATCGCGTGCAATTACACCGTTACAGAATACAACGTTGGAGACATCACCGACACGTTCTTCACCGTCTGGTGCGATGAAATGACCGCCTGGTGAGTGTGTGACTTTGTTTGGCTCCTCCAGGTCAGATAAAAAGGCATAGAGGACGTATCTAAGCCCAGCGGCAGTGTTTCGCACACCGTGTGCGATATGCAACCAGCCTTTTGGTGTTTTGATTGGAGCTGGACCTTGGCCATTCTTAACTTCCTTGATGGTATGGTAGTGGCGCTCATCCATGATTGTCTCACTTGTAATCACGGCATCCTCAATCGTATCCGAGAGTCCCCAGCCAATACCGCCACCGGAGCCTGCATCAATAAAGCCATCCTGAGGGCGAGTGTAGAAGGCGTATTTTCCATCCACAAATTCAGGGTGGAGCACGACATTGCGCTGTTGAGCAGAACCTGTCTTAAGATCGGCCAGACGTTCCCAGATCTTCAGATCCTTTGTACGGACAATACCACATTGTGCTACTGCGCTGGAAAGGTCACCGTGTGGAGCGTCTGGATCTTTACGTTCTGTACAAAAGAGGCCATAGATCCAGCCATCTTCATGGCTTACTAAGCGCATGTCGTAAACGTTGATGTCCGGAACTTCTGTCTCAGGCAACACGACTGGATGATCCCAGAAGCGGAAGCCATCCACACCATTGTCACTTTCAGCTACAGCAAAAAAAGATTTACGGTCATTACCTTCCACGCGGGCAACAAGATAGAACTTACCGTTAAGTTCTATGGCACCAGGGTTGAAAACGCCGTTGACGCCGATTCTTTCAGCGAAGTAAGGATTGGTGTCAGGGTTGAAGTCGTAACGCCAGATTAGAGGAGCGTGCTCAGCGGTAAGCAGTGGATAAGCATAACGGTTATAAATACCGTTTCCATAAGGAAGCTTTTCATTTTTACGGGTGATCAGCGCTTCATAACGTTCTGTTAATTGTTGTTTGCGTTCATGAAATAACGATGACATTATACAGTCTCCTTTAGGGTTGAATTCAGTCGTGCGATCATTTCGAAGCAGGCTCTGCTGTTATGATAAGGGCATTTCCAGGCACTAACCTTGGTTGCGTGAGGGAGAGGCAGATGCTTCTCGTCCACGCCCCAGTACCATTCGCCTAGTTTGTGATCCACCATATATTTATCGATAAAAGTCCAGGAGGCTTGGGCAGCCTCGTTAAATTTGCTGTCACCGGTCAGCTGATAAGCATTATAGAATCCAACAACCGCCTCCGCTTGCGGCCACCAATCTTTATCTTTGCTTAGCAATCCGCTCGGATCAGCTTCATTCCATATCCCGCCATCGGTATCTATACCTTCTGCAAGAACAGCTTCTGCCATGGAGATAGCGACGGTTCGAACACGCTGTAGCAGCTTTTCTTCGCCAAGTATTTCTGCGGCTTCCACAAGCAGCCAGCTGCCTTCGATATCATGTCCATAGGAGATAATATCTGACTTTACATTCCATGCCTCATCTAAGAAAAGATGAAAATGCTTGCCTTCGTTATCAATGATATGGTCCAGCATCGTTTCGATTAGCTCAGCCAGCGTACTCGCCAACTCCTCTGACTTCCATACTCGATAAAGTCCGGTATACGCTTCCAACACATGTAGATGCGTGTTCATTGATTTTTTCTCATTCAAGTCCTTGCTGCTAAGACTGAGGTTATCCGTAATTTGCCATTCCCGAGATAAAGCTTCAACATAACCTTTATAAGTTGAATCATAGCCATATTTCTCAACAAGCCGGAATATTTGAATAGCCTCATCTAACACCTCAGGCCGTCCAGTCGCGTGGTAGAATTCAGCCAATGCGTAGATAGCAAAAGCTTGGCCATAGATCTGTTTTTTCTCCTGAGAAGGTTTGCCTTCAGTATTCACCATCCAGTATAATCCGCCATACTCCTTATCGATGAAATGATCCATCAAATAGGCATAGGCACGCTCTGCCATGGCCAGATATTCTGTCTTGCCGTAGATCCGGTAAGCGCTGGCAAAGGACCAAAGAATACGGGCATTAAGCACAAGGCTTTTATCCGCGTCAGGTGCAATGTTCAGCTGATTGTCGATTTCACCAACAAAACCGCTATTGATTTCGTCCTTCGTCTGTTTCATCCAAAAACTAAGAATATTACCCTGTAGCTCATCCTCAAGCTGGGTCAACCATAATTCTGGTGAATTAATCATTGGTAAGTAGTCACTCCTCACATTACTTATTGATTTTCGAGGTGAAGTAATCGTTGATGATCCCAGCGGCTTGTTTGCCATACATACAATAATCATCATTGTGTTCTGCTTCATGAATTGGATAAAGATGAGTAGGCCAATCCCAAAGCATAAAGCCCTGAACCCAATCTCTGCGCTCACAGCTTTGAAACATTGCCTGATAGAAGTTGCTTTGTTCTGCTTGACTTGGTTCACCCTTCAAGGTCCAATCATTAGGAATCGCCGCACTCCCGCTTCGGCTTGGGCAACCCGCTTCCATGAAAAAGAATGGCTTATTCTGTGATCTCACCACATGCTCAATCCGGTCGAGCTGAGCTTCCCAATCGTTAGCTGGATAATATCCACTTGAAGAAATCACATCGAGCGCATCCCACCAGGTCACGTTATCCTCCTGATACTTATCGCAATTATAAGTAAGAATTCCTGAGTAAACCTTCCGAACCTCGGCAATAAGCGTACGCCATTCGGTTTCTCGTCTATCCGTTTGTACAAGCTCGCAGCCGATACAGAACATCTCACAGCCTGTTTCTTCAGCAATAGCAGCATAATGCAGAATAAATTTAGTATAAGAGCTGAACCACTCAGACCATTTAGGCTCGCAAGGAACATCCTTATCGAAAAAGTTAATGTGAGCACGCCAAGTTCCGTCCGCGCAATTAACGATCGGCTTCAGGCATACCTTTAGCTGCAGTGACTTCGCTTTACTGATGGACTGTTTCACTTCTTCGTCGGTAACGGTTGGCGCCTCCCCATAGGGAATTTCCGTAGAATGAGCGGTAGCTTGAAGCGCACTAAAGGCAATGGCCGTCCAGTTCGCTCCAGTGACTGAAGACATGAGTTCCATCGAACGTTCCGCTTCTTCCGTTTTCCATGAACCACGTGTACCCGAGAAGCCCCAGGTTATGCCTGCAATGTATTCGTTGTTAAATATCATCGAGAATCCCCACCTTACATTGAAAATAGAAAAGAGAATAATTAGTAAAATAATTTTGTTATATAGTTATTATTAATTTGTTAGTTTATAATAACAACTTAATTTAGTTATATACTTTTTCGAAGATGATTTCAAGGACAATTTATAGTTGCAGCTGGGAAATTAGAATAACTTTCGTTATAGTAAATACAAGACTATAAAAGAGTGTAATCGTACATTGACGTAATACATAGGAAGAATTCTATTCGTGATGATGGAGCAATCATAATAACTGGCAGATACAACTGGAGGGAAGTGCTCAAATGATAAATGTTATGATTGCGGACGACGAGGAGGTCATTCGCAGGGGGCTCGAAAAAATCACATCGAGGATGGAGCTAGATGTACATGTAATTGGATCCTACGGTAACGGGGTGGAAGCCTGGGAGCATTTTGAAAAGTTATCCCGAGATGACATTGATCTGCTTATTACAGATATCAAAATGCCTAGAATGGATGGCTTTATGTTGATTGAACAGGTTAGAGGACATATGGAGGATATACCTATTGCCGTTCTTAGCGGTTTTAGTGAATTTGAATATGCCCGCCGAGCAATCCGCCATGGGGTGATGGATTATTTACTAAAACCTATTGATAAGACTCAGCTATATGAATTGCTCAAGAGAGTAGAGGATACAAAGAAAAAGAACGTCACAGAGCAGGAGGAGATGTTCTCTCAAGCGGCAGATGGTGGAGAGCATTACGTAGTTGAACAGACTAAAAGCATACTGGAGAGGGAGTATGATCAGAACTTCGAACTTGAGCGTTTGGCGGAGACCGTCGGTATGAATGCGAGCTACCTCAGCCGGTTGTTTAAAATAAAGACGGGGCAAACCATCACCGATTATCTAATTCGGATTCGTATTACTAAGGCGAAAGAATTGCTGATCGAGCATCCCGACTTAAAAAATTATGAAATTGCCGATAAGGTTGGCTATAGTGATCCGGTTTATTTTAATAAATTGTTCAAGAAAATGTGTGGTATGACACCTAAGGATTATAAAAGTGGCTGTAAATTACCGAAAATGGAACGTGAGTTTTAGTCCTATATAGGAAGCTATTATTTAGGAGAGCGATAAGCTCTCTTTTTTTGTGGTTATTTTCAATAAATTAGATAATAAAAACACCATAATAAAAACAAAAATAACAAATATAAGACCAGAAAAAGCAATTCAAACCATCGTTTTGCGTTAAAAATAGATCTATAATGAGTTTGTAAGCGATATCATCACTTTTTTTCAAGAGTAATTCAGTGAGTTTGATAATAGTGATTACTCTATTAAATTGATGGTGATGATAAAAGTTATTATTTTTGTTATTAAACCAAATTAGAGTCGAATTGAAGAGAGGGGTCGTAAAAGCATGAAAAAAGGCAAAACAATGATGGGCTTGATGGCACTGACACTTATGGCAGGATTGTTTAGCGGTTGTTCCTCAAACAACAACACCAACAATGAAGGTGCTAAAAACACAGGAAGCAATGGATCCTCAACAGAGGCGACGGCAGCTCCGGCTGATGATGCAGCAGACAAGGATATTAAAGGGGATATCACGGTTATTACGCAAAGAACGGATATTGTTGATACCGTATTCAAAGAGTATGCGGCTAAGTTCAATGAGAAATATCCTGATGTAAAGGTAAACTTTGAAGCGCTTGCTACTTACGAAGATCAAATTAAAATTCGCATGAGCACTAGTGACTATGGCGACGTTCTGTTGTTACCTACAAGCATAGCTATTAAAGATATTCCCGATTTCTTCGAACCACTGGGTACACTCGAAGATATGCAAAAACAATATACAGGTGTGGAAGAACGAGCAGTAGACGGAATGGCTTACGGAATTCCAATGACCATCAACTTTAACGGTATTATTTACAACAAACAAGTCTTTAAAGATGCCGGGATTACAGAGGTTCCAAGAACGCCTGAACAATTCTTAACTGCTCTGCAATCTGTTAAAGACAAAACGAAAGCTGTGCCTCTGTACACGAACTACGCAGCTGGCTGGACATTGACCCAATGGGAAGCGGATCTGGCTACAGTAGCTGGTAACCGTGATTATGTGAACATTGGTCAAGTGGCTAGCGACGATAACTATGTTCCAGGTCAACCTCACTATGAGCTGTACAAAATCCTGTACGATGCAGCACAAAAAGGTTTGATTGAAGAAGATCCGACGACTACAGACTGGGAATCTTCCAAAGCGGATCTTGCTAACGGAAAAATCGGCACGATGGTTCTTGGATCTTGGGCAATCGGTCAAATCAAAGGTTTAGCAACGAATCCAGATGATGTTGGCTTTATGCCATTCCCTACGAATGCAGATAAAATCCTTGTACCACTTGCTGGTGACTACAATCTGGGTGTCAGCGTTCATAGTAAAAACAAAGAAGCTGCTAGAGCTTGGGTGGATTGGTTCATTAACGAATCTGGCTACCCAACGACTGAAGGTGGCGGTATGAGCCCGGCTATCGGTGCAGAGCTTCCAGAAATTCTGAAACAATATGAAGGCACTGAAGTAACCTTTGATACACTTGCAGCTGCTAAAGCCGGTGAAGAAGGCTGGTCTGATGAAATCGACAAACAAGCCGAAATCGGTGCTTGGCAACCAGACTTCAAGAAACGGATTATTGAAGCCGCAATTGGCAACAGAAAAGAATCCTATGATGACATCATGAAGGACCTCAACGACAAGTGGAAAGCCGCTCGCGCTAAAGTCACAGCACAGTAACAACTATAAGCTTTCTTAAATGCTATAGGCGGTAGTGGATGTGGGAGGGGATATGCGAACGGGCATTTCCCCCTTCACATTTAAACGAGTCATAAATAAATGAGGATGCTTTTCTGGAGGTGTATCGGGTGTTCAAGTTTTCGAATTTGAGTTACAAAAATCAACGGATTGCCATCATATGCTTGTTCTCATTAGTGCCGATCGTATTACTACTCACATTTGCTTATTATCCAGTAATCAGTATGTTTCGGTACAGCTTCACCAGCTGGAATGGCCTAAGTAAAAATATGGAGTACGTTGGGTTAGAAAACTACAAAACCATTTTTACGAAACCGGAGTATTTTTCCGTATTTAAGGTCAGCTTGTATTATTTCTTCACTACCTTTATTCAGATGGCACTTGCTTTGTATTTTGCAACCATACTGAGCTTTAGTGTTCGCATGAAAAATTTATTCAAAGGGATTTTGTTCTTCCCAACCTTGCTAAACGGTGTAGCGATCGGCTTTATCTTTCTGTTCTTTTTCAAACCAGATGGCACGCTAGATACGATTCTTAACCTGCTCGGACTCAGCGGTTTACAGCAGAAGTGGCTGCTCAATCCGAACTTGATTAACTTCTCGCTCGCAGGTGCGTCACTGTGGAGATACATGGGGATGAACTTCCTGATCTTCCTTGGGGCTATTTCCTCGATCGGTTCGGATATTTATGAAGCTGCTGAGATTGATGGTGCAAACAGATGGCATCAGTTTATGCATATTATTTTGCCAAGTATTAAACGTATTCTGCAATTGAACCTGATTCTTGCGGTCAGTGGCGCTATTGGTGTGTTTGAAATTCCATACGTCATGACAGGCGGATCTAACGGAAGTAGCACATTTGTTATTCAGACAGTCGATGTAGCGTTCAAATATAGCAAAGTTGGATTGGCTTCAGCGATGGCCGTAGTTTTGCTGGGTATCGTTATTGTAGTTACTATTTTGCAGCGCGTTCTGATCAAGGAGGAGAAATAAACTATGCATTCTGTAAAATATACCACTGCTAGTATATTCAAATATCTCACCTTGATTTTGGGAGCACTTGCAGCATTGATACCTATCGTAGTTGTATTTTTTGCCTCATTAAAAACAGGGCCGGAATACGCTTCAACCGGACCGTTAACGCTGCCAGAGAATTGGCTGAATTTCTCCAACTACACTAAGGCTTTTGTTGATGGCAAAATGCTTCTAGGATTTAAAAACACTGTCATTATCGTTGTGATCTCTATCCTGGGTGCAACGCTGACGGGCTCAATGATGGCTTATATTTTATCCCGGTTTAAATTTAAAGGCAGTAAAGTTCTCATCAGTATGTTTCTGATTGCTACCCTGATTCCGGGTGTTACAACGCAAGTGGCAACCTTCCAAATCATCAATCACTTGGGCCTGTTTAATACCAGATGGGCACCCATCGTGATGTACCTCGGTACCGATATTATCGCTGTATATATTTTCATGCAGTTCCTGGATTCGATTTCCGAGTCACTGGATGAATCCGCGATGCTGGACGGGGCTTCGTATTGGACGATTTATTGGAGAATTATTTTGCCACTACTGAAACCGGCAATTGTAACAGTAATTATTGTGAAGGGCGTAAATATTTATAACGATTTTTACACTCCTTTCCTATATATGCCGAAAACAGATCTCCAAACGATCTCCACAGCACTCTTTAAGTTTAAAGGTCCATACGGATCGCAGTGGGAAGTAATATGTGCGGCGATTATGATCGCGATTATTCCGACATTGGTTGTGTTTACCGCGTTACAAAAGTATATCTACAATGGATTTTCGCAAGGTTCCGTTAAGTAAGCTTAGTAGTAGATTTCATAGCAGCACTAGATAAAGTAGCATACTGAAAAGTTGCATACATTTGGAGGGAATACTAATGAATGAAGTGAAATTGGTAGGAGCGAGTGCAGTGAACATCCCGAACATGCCTTGGCAGGATAAGCCTGCTGGCTACGAGAACCCGATTTGGAGACATAATGATAACCCGGTTATCAAAAGAAATCCTGCAAAAGGAGTAGCCCGTATTTTTAATAGTGCGGTTACTGCGTTTGAAGGTAGTTTTATCGGAGTATTTCGTGTAGAAGATAACACAACGCGTCCGCATTTGCGCATGGGACATAGTGTTGACGGTCTAGATTGGGAAATCGATGATGAGCCGATCCGATTTATAGATGAAGAAGGTAACTCTTATCAGCCGCGTTATGCTTACGATCCACGTCTGGTTAAGGTCGAAGATACATTTTATATTATCTGGTGTACAGATTTTTACGGCGCAGCTATCGGTGTTGCTAAAACGCAAGATTTCAAAACATTTACCAGCTTGGAAAATCCATTCCTGCCCTTCAACCGGAACGGTGTATTGTTCCCTAGAAAAATCAACAATAACTTCGTGATGTTGTCCCGTCCAAGTGACAGCGGACATACACCATTCGGTGATGTATTCCTTAGTGAAAGCCCTGACTTTGTATATTGGGGTAAACACCGCCATGTCATGAGTAAAGGTGGCCAAGGCTGGTGGCAAAGTGTCAAGATTGGCGGCGGACCTGCACCGATTGAAACTACAGAAGGCTGGTTGATGTTCTACCATGGCGTTACTGGTACCTGCAACGGTCTTGTATATAGCATGGGTGCAGTTATTTTGGATATAAACGAGCCTTCGAAAGTAAAATATCGCTCGAAAAATTTTGTGCTAACTCCTGAAGAATGGTATGAGGAAAGAGGTTTTGTGAATAACGTTTTGTTCCCATGTGCCACTCTGCATGATGCAGAGACGGGCCGTATCGCCATCTATTATGGCGCTGCTGATACTTATGTAGGCGTTGCATATACAACCGTTGATGAAATCGTCAACTATGTCATCGACACCCATGAAGAGGTTGGCGACGATGCGGGCTTAGGGAAAATTTAATAGGGTGAACAACCTTTGAGGAACAAGTTTTAGGTAGAGTGAAGTTGGGTAGATATTTGGTGGCTGAGCAGCGTTCGAAAAAAGTGTGCGGCGTGTAGTGTGCTGTATTTTGTGTGCTGGGTTCTGCACGTTGCGCGCTTTGTGTTATGTGTTATGTGGCTTGAGCTTTTCATTGCATTCTCTGCAATAGAAACTCTCGATTTCGTCTGAAAAATAGAATCTATTGCACTCTCTGCAATGGATTTCCGCAAAAATCACTTTTATGCTCATTTTCGCTCGAACTGATTGCACAAAGTGCAATAGAAGAAAGACGGACACTCATATGGAGAGATTCTATTGCACAAATTGCACTTAAACTAACCTGTTTGGTGGTTTTTAGTGTAAATAGATGCACATTGTACACTTATTTCAGGCGAGATGGCTCGGAATCGCCATTGTTAGCAATTTTAGTTGTATAGAGTGCAATTAAATGAACAACACAACATACTTAGCTGTAATAGTTGCACAAAGTGCAACTAGCGAGCTCTTGTTATTAGTAGAAACTAACGGAAAACTCACATAAGCGGGTTTTCCGTTTCCATTGTTTTTTAAGTGGAAAAGCCTTAAGGAGGACCTAAATATGGGAAACGACATGACATTGTCACAATTAAAAAAATATAACGGAAGCAGCCCAAAACCAGTCGACTTTGACGCATTTTGGGAGCGGGCTTTGCATGATCTGGATGCCCAGTCACTAGATTATGAGCTAGAGCCTGCGGAGTTCGTCAGCGAGCTGGCGGAATGTTTTCATCTGTATTTTACCGGCGTTGGTGGAGCAAGAATCCATTGTAAATATGTAAGACCCAAGAAAAGGGGTTCAGAAAAAGGTTCTGGTGTCGTGATGTTTCATGGATATTCCTGTGACAGCGGGGATTGGATGGAGAAGGTGACTTATGCGGCCCATGGGATTAGTGTCCTTGCGATGGATTGCCGGGGACAAGGCGGACTTTCCGAGGATAATCTTACAGTAAAAGGCACAACCATTCGTGGACATATTATTCGCGGCATTGACGATCCTAATCCGCACAACCTTTACTATCGTAATGTGTTTCTGGATACAGCGCAGACTGCTCGAATATTGATGTCTATGGAGGAAGTTGATCCAGCACGAGTAGGTGCTTTTGGTTTATCTCAAGGCGGAGCGCTTACTGTAGCTTGTGCAGCATTAGAGCCGCGTGTGAGCATGGCCGTTCCTGTATATCCGTTTCTTTCAGATTATAGACGGGCTTGGGAGCTTGATATCACTACGTCAGCTTATGAGGAAATTAACTATTATTTCCGCTTTTTTGATCCTCATCATTTACGTGAGGACGAGATTTTTAATAGACTGGGTTACATCGATATTCAGAATCTCGCGGAGCGAATTCAAGCCAAAATGTTATGGGTTACAGGGTTATCCGATGTGATTTGTCCACCTTCAACGCAGTTTGCCGCGTACAACAAAGTACTAGCGCCCAAAGAGCTTATGGTTTATTATGAGTACGGTCATGAGTATTTGCCATATCTTTCCGATCGGGTGTTACAAATGTTCATGACCTTGTAAACGATAAGCCAGTAGGCATAACAGACGACAACGGTGGTGAATGATTAGATGAAAGTACAAGTGAAAAAAGAAAAAAGACGATTCCAGCTGCATCCATCCAAATCCATTGGGGTGCGGCTTTTTCTCATCTTCTTTGTTTCGACGATGGTGCTCGTGCTCTCTCTCGGCTACACTTCCTATTCCGTAGCTGAGCATACGATCGAGACGAATGCGCTGTCAGCCAATCAACAGACAGTCGTTCAAACCGCTGAGAAGTTTGATGTGGAATTGTTACGTTATGAGGATGGTCTAGGAAGAATCTTGTACGACAATGAAATTCAAAGTGCACTCAAACAAGGGAATAATCCCACTACAAGTAATGAGGAACGTAAGGTACTATCTAACCAGATTAGTGCGCAGCTAAATGATTGGCTCACGGCATCAAACGGTGTGGAGGCCGTATACCTTATTCCGATGAATGAAGGTTTTCCGATTTCTTCGGCGGGTACCAAAGATAGCGCTTTTATTGAGAGTTTCAGAGAATCCTCATGGTTTAAGCAGCTAGAAGAGAAGCCACAGAGTATATGGATTCCACGTGAATTACAGGGCCAGGAAGGAAATGCATCAGGTGTTTTCCATTTGGCCAAATCGATTGCCGGTGATTCTAAAAGCTCGGGATACATAGTCATTAACGATATTAGAATTAGCGAATTAGAAAATCAGCTTCGTAAAGTGGATCTTGGAACAAGCTCCTACATGCAATTGCTAACGAATAAGGATGAATTGATAGCCTCCTCCCAGCAAGTGGGGACGGATACATATCTGAATCTGGGAGGGACGCTTCTGGGTGGTCTGCAGAATACAGCAGGCTCATTGCCAACAAAGGATGAGAAGGGGAAATCTATATTAGCTGTATACGGAACACTAGAAACCTCGGGATGGAGGTTACTTGGTGTTGTACCGGCTGAGAACTTGACGAAAGACGCACTGCGTATTCTCAAGACTACTTATATTATTGTTGCTGTAGCAGCTGTTATCGCCATTTTAATAGGGTATTGGATGTTCAGAATGGTGTCTCGACCGCTGACCAGACTTAAGAATTTGATGTCAGAGGGAGCCGAAGGGAATCTAGGGGTGCGTACGAATATCACCTCACGTGATGAGATCGGTCAGTTATCCAGTTCTTTTAACATGATGATGGAACGAATAACAGAGCTGGTTATCCATACTAATGAAACTGCTCGGAAGGTACTGGAAACCGCCGATGAGCTTAGCGGTGTTTCGCGCAAGACAGCTGATGCAGCTATGGATATTGCCGCGGCCACGGAAGAAATTGCGGGTGGTGCTGGCAGTCTAGCCTTGGAAGCTGATCGTGGCAATGAGTTGACGGGGCAAATTTCGGTACAGATGGATTTAGTTAATTCAGCTACTCACGAGATGGATCAAACCGCACATAGCATTGGCGAAATCAGTGAGGAAGGCTTCAACAGGTTGAAAGAATTACTTAATGAGACGAATAGGACGGGCCTGAAGACGAATCAGCTTGTGATGAAGGTTAATGAGCTGACAGAAACGGCATCTTCCGTTATGAAGGTTCTTAATGTGATGCAAAATATTACTCAGCAGACGAATATCTTGTCACTGAATGCCACCATTGAAGCAGCAAGAGCAGGTGAGGCCGGGCGAGGATTCATGGTGGTAGCCGATGAAATACGCCAGCTTGCAGATCAATCGAAAGAGTCTATTGCTGTTGTGGCTGAAATAACAGATACCGTTATGAGAGATATGAACGAGACGGTTGTGGTTTTATCAGAAGTTGCACCGCTCTTTAATCAGCAAATGACTTCCGTGCAGAGCACTAGCGATATCTTCGTATCTGTGCAGGATCAGATGCAGCATTTTATCGCCCGTCTGAATGCTGTAACTGTGTCGATGGACAGCCTGAGTCAATCGCAAAAGGTTCTATCCGATTCGATGAGCAACGTAAGCTCAATAGCTGAGGAATCATCAGCTGCATCTCAAGAAGTTGCCTCACTTAGTGGAGAGCAACAAAGTGTAAGTGATCATTTGGTAGAGCTTTCTTTGAAGCTGGAGGATGCATCCTTGCAGTTAAAGGAGAAATTATCGAAGTTCAGCGTGTAGGGTAGCCGTAACAGAATACTAAATTAAAGAACCGCTTATTCCTTTTGGAGAAGCGGTTCTTTGTTTTGAGCGGCATGTAGCGAGTATAAAATAATCCAGATGCATCTGAAGATAGTCTAGATAAGCCATCCCAAACCTCAAGCTATAATATGTCTATCAAATAGGGGGTGAACTGAAGAGATCTTTTTGTTAAACGGTATTGTTAGCGTTTACATATTTTACTGAGGAGGATGGCATGTTGACAAAATATAAAAACAGTTCAAGCTTAAAAGTTAAGAAAATGCCCATAGCTAGAAAGCTGGCCAGTAGCTTAGCAGTCGCTGCGTTGTTATTCTCATCTGTGAATCCAGGGGCGTTTGCCGCTGAAATTACAAATGTTCAAACGGTTGCGAGTTTTAATGACGTAAACGGGCATTGGGCGCAATCACCAATAGGAAAATGGGCGTCAAGCGGAATTATAAATGGATATACGGATGGAACCTTCCTACCAAACGGAAAAGTAACTAGAGCGGAATTTGTGGCAGTGCTCAACCGATTATTCGGTTTTTCACAGCAAACAAGCAATAGCTTTAACGATGTGCCGAACGGGAAATGGTATGCAGCTGATGTGCTGATCGCACGTCAAGCAGGTTACTTTGAAGGTTTTGCAGGTAATCTTGCGAAACCAGATAACTACTTAACGAGACAGGACGCTGCAACCATGCTGGCTCGTGTGTTCGAATTGAATCAGGCAGGGACGGCTTCCCTATCCTTCTCGGACGCTGCTTCTATAAGTGCTTATGCTGCCTCAGCAGTTGGCATCCTTACTCAAAAAGGGGCTATCAACGGGTATACGGATGGTACATTCAAACCAACGGGGTCCATAACACGTGCTGAGGTCGTTAAGATTATTGATGGTATGGCAAAAGGATATTACAATGCTGCAGGTACTTATGATGCCACGGCGATCGCGGGCTCTGCGCTAATTACTGCTTCAGGAGCAATCCTATCTGGTAGCAAAGTAAGTGGAGATTTATATTTAACCGCAGGTATCGGTAACGGAGAGGCTACACTTGATCAAGTAACCGTATCTGGAACCACGTTTGTAAGCGGCGGAGGAATAGACAGTATTCACTTGAAGAGTAGCACTTTGTCGGGTGTAACCATTAATAAGCAAGGCGGAAAGGTTCGAGTTGTAGCCGAAGGGTCCACTGCAATCCAATCTATGGAAATTTTAGTTCCTACCGTTATTGTAATCAATGATGGGGCGAAGGTGGGAACGATCATTATCCGGCCAGGAGCAGAGGGAACAACCATAACTGGTGGGAAAAATGTGACCAGTATCGTGGTACAAACTTCAGGTGTGATCATTGATGGTAAAGAGGTTGGCCAAGGAACAATTACTAATGATGGTAAAGATACTGCCGCTAAGCCAACCAGCAGTCCTGCTACCGGCGGCGGAGGTTCCGGGTCAGGCTCAAATAATGGAGGCAGTAGCACGAAATGGAGCCAAAGCGTTGTTGGTACGATTGGTACAGTGACCAATCCTGGTGGAGAGACCTTAGGATACTCAACACAATCAGGGGTAGCTCTGTTAACCGTAGATGGGTTAGCATTTAAAGATTTGAATAAAAACGGAAAACTCGACAAATATGAGGATTGGCGTCTTAGCACAGAAGTAAGAGCTACGGATCTTGCTTCGCAAATGTCTGTGGAGCAAATTGCCGGACTTATGCTGTACAGTGGTCATCAATCCATACCAGCAGCCTCAGCTTCGGGATTCCGTGGGGGAACTTATGGTGGAAAACCGCTGGCGGAAAGCGATGCATTGGCATCCGATCTAACAGACCAACAGAAAGTATTCTTGACAGAAGATAACTTGCGGCATGTATTGATTACTACGGTTGAGAGCCCTGAGGTGGCTGCCCGTTGGAACAACAATGCCCAAGCCTTAGTGGAGAAGATTGGGCTTGGTATTCCAGCTAATAACAGCTCGGACCCTCGTCATAGCACTGTAGCTAACGCAGAGTATAACGAAGGATCAGGTGGAGCGATCTCGATGTGGCCGCAGGCACTAGGTCTTGCTGCTTCCTTCGATGCCAATCTGACGAAGCAGTTCGGCGAAATTGCTTCTAAAGAGTACAGGGCGCTTGGCATCGCAACAGCTTTATCCCCTCAGGTGGATATGTCTTCGGAACCGCGCTGGACTCGTTTCAGCGGAACATTTGGTGAGGACTCTAAACTGTCTGCTGATATGGCAAGAGCCTATGTGGATGGTTTTCAGACTACACCGGGCAGCAGCGATGGATGGGGCAATGAGAGTGTGAATGCTATGGTCAAACATTGGCCAGGTGGGGGTTCCGGCGAGAGTGGCCGAGATGCACACTATGGGTATGGAAAGTATGCTGTTTATCCGGGAAATAACTTCGATGAGCATCTGATTCCTTTTACAAAAGGAGCATTTGACCTGGAAGGACCGACTGGAAAAGCCGCTGCAGTTATGCCGTATTATACAATCTCATTTAATCAGGATAAGGCGAATGGAGAGAATGTAGGGAACTCGTATAGTCCTTATGTAATCACCGATCTTTTACGGAATACGTATCATTACGACGGTGTAATCACAACAGACTGGGGAATCACAGGCGATGAAGGACCTGTTGAGTTATTTGGTAACCGCCCATGGGGTGTAGAAGAAAATTACACAGTTGCGGAACGTCATTATCGAATCATCATGGCCGGTGTCGACCAATTCGGTGGAAATAACGATTCCAAACCTATCATTGCAGCGTATCAAATAGGAATTGAGAAACAAGGCGAGAAGGTGATACGTACACGATTTGAAGAGTCAGCAGTACGACTACTTACTAATATTTTTAATGCAGGGCTATTTGAGAATCCATATCTTGATGTAGAGGAAACAAAAGCTACTGTGGGTAACAAGGAGTTTATGACAGAGGGCTATATGGCCCAGTTAAAGTCAGTCATTATGCTGAAAAACAAAGATAACCATGTACTTCCACTTAAAAAAGATGAGAAAGTTTATGTTCCAAAAACTTATGATGCAGCTACCAAAACGTATTCGTACCCTGTCAACATTGACCAGTTAAAGAAATACTTTAATGTGACGGATGATCCGGCTCAAGCGGACAGCGCGATTGTCTTTATCAAGAATCCGCAAACTGGCGCAGGCTACAGCAAAGCTGATGTAGATGCCGGAGGTAATGGGTATATCCCGATCAGCCTGCAGTATCGTCCATATACAGCGGAGTATGCACGTGAGACGAGTTTGGCTGGTGATGCACGAGATGTATTGAACCGTTCTTACAAGGGAAAGAAGACTACGGCATCCAATGAGTCTGATCTTGATCTGGTGCTTAATACCAAAAAAGTAATGGGAGATAAACCGGTAGTCGTTTCCCTAACGATGTCTAATCCGACGATTGTTGCTGAGTTTGAAGATCGTGCAGATGCGATTATTGCGAACTTTGGCATTCAGAATCAAGCGATCTTCGATATTCTGGTAGGTGCATATGAACCATCGGCCCTTCTCCCTATGCAAATGCCTAAAGACATGAAGACGGTAGAAGAGCAGTATGAGGATGTATCCCATGATATGAAAGTCTATGTAGATTCCGAAGGGAATGCTTATGACTTTGCCTTCGGGATGAACTGGAGCGGTGTAATTAAAGATGCCCGGACAGCGAAATACAAAAAAGCTGTTGATCCCGGAACTGACCCTGAAGAAGGACTTGTTGCTGCTCCAACAGCTTCTATCCCGTCAGGAACTTATTATGGAGCTCAGACGGTAATGTTGACCGCTCCGAGTGGCGCAACCATCTTCTATACTACCGATGGATCTACACCTGCAGCATCAGTAATGAATACGACCAAGCAGTATAATTCACGGTCTGGAATCAGTATTACGGCCTCCTCAATAGTAAAGGCATTAACGGTTAAAGACGGCAAGACAAGTAAAGTTGCTGAATTCAATTATGTAATTGGAGCGGCATTGCCTACTGCTTTTCCAGAGCCTGGTGTATATAAGAGTGGCCCTAAGGTTACGCTCACCTCAACATCCGGCGCTACAATTTATTACACACTTGACGGCAGTACACCAACTGAAAACAGTACCGTATATCAAGGACCAATTACGATTGTAGGTGCCGATAAAGAGACGGCTACAATTAAAGCCTTGGCAGTTAAAGCTGGTATCCCATCAAGTCCTATAGCTGAATTAAAATACACTATCGACGCAAGTCTGGTTGTACTGACAGACGAAGCATCCATTGATGCCGTTATTGGTGAAATGACGCTTAAGGAAAAAGCTTCGCTGGTTGTCGGTGCTGGTTCAGGCACGAAGGTAGCCGGAGCTGCTGGTGGTTCTTATGAGTTGCCACGTCTTGGGATTCCCAAGTTAATCATGGCAGATGGACCAGCGGGAGTCCGCATCAACACTAAACAGGGTGAAGATACAACATTTGCTACAGGGTTCCCTATCGCCACTTCCATTGCAGCGACTTGGAATGAAGCCATGGCTAACCAAGTAGGTAATGCGATGGGGAATGAGCTACTGGAGTATGGTGTGGATTTATATCTGGCTCCTGCGCTGAACATTCACCGCAATCCATTGGGGGGCAGAAACTTTGAGTATTATTCCGAAGATCCGCTCATCTCAGGAAAAATGACCGCTGCGATTACGAATGGGGTTCAGGCGAATGGGGTCGGAACGACAATTAAGCATTTTGCCGCGAATAATCAGGAAACGAACCGGATGTCTATCGACACAGTCGTTTCAGAGAGAGCACTGCGCGAAATCTACTTGAAAGGGTTCGAAATCGCAGTGGAAGATTCGCAGCCATGGTCTGTTATGAGCTCTTATAACAAAATCAATGGAACGTTTGCCTCCGAAAATCAAGATCTACTGAGCACAATTCTCCGCGATGAGTGGGGGTTCCAAGGTTTTGTAATGACGGACTGGGGCGGGGGCTCGAACCGGGCACAAAATATGATTGCAGGCAACGACCTCATCATGCCAGGAAATGCGGCAGCCATTTCAGCGATTACTAAAGCTGTGAACGATGGCGATCTGAGCGTAGAACAACTGGATGTTAACGTAAAAAGAATTTTGAAAGTCGTAGTGAAATCTCCATCCTTTAAGGGGATCGGACATAGCAACAAGCCTGATCTTGCTGCAAATGCAGTGACCTCTCGTCAAGCCGCAACAGAAGGTATGGTGCTGCTGGAGAATAAAGCTGAGGCGTTGCCTATCGCAGCAGGTACGAATATTGCCCTCTTCGGAAATGCTCAGATTGAAACCGTCAAAGGCGGAACTGGCAGCGGCGATGTCAATGTCGAGCATACTGTATCCATTGTGGAAGGGTTTAGTGACGCAGGCTACAGCGTATATGAACCTTTAAATGTCAGCTATCAAGAATATATTACAGAGCTAAGAAAGAAGCCGGAATACGGTCCAGTGAGCAGCTTTGGCGGCTTGGCCTATCCACCACTTCCGGAAAAGGTATTATCAGCGGATGAGATTAATTCAGCAGAAGCTTCTTCCGAGACGGGCATTATTGTAATCAGCAGAATATCTGGTGAAGGTGCAGACCGGAAAAATGCTGAGGGTGACTTTTTGTTGACAGCGACAGAGCTGGATATGATTGATAAGGTATCAACTGCTTACCATGAGCAAGGTAAGAAGGTCTCCGTGATTCTGAATATCGGCGGTCCGATTGAAATGATCTCCTGGAAAGATAAAGTGGATGCTATTCTCTTGGCTTGGCAGCCAGGACAGGAAGCAGGCCATGCGATTGCCGATGTATTATCCGGAGCTGTGAACCCATCGGGCAAGCTGCCAATGACTTTTCCTACAAGTTATGGTGTAGTTCCTTCCGCTAATAACTTTCCAGGAAATAGTACGGAAGTGAAGTACGAGGAAGATATTTATGTGGGTTACCGTTACTATAATACGTTTGGCAAAAGCAGTGCGGTTGCCTATCCATTCGGATATGGCCTCTCCTATACAACCTTTGGCTACCGCGATCTTAAGATCAGTTCAGATGCTTTTGATTCTGCAGCAGGAAGTGTGACTGTAACCGTGGATGTATATAACAACGGTACAGTTGCAGGTAAAGAGGTAGTTCAGCTATATCTAAGCGCTCCGGGAGCCAATAAACCGGTTCAGGAATTGAAGGCTTTCCAAAAGACAGCGTTATTGAATGCAGGAGAGCATCAGACCCTAACGTTCACACTAAATAGTCTGGATCTGGCTTCCTTCGATGAGAGCAGCCATGCTTGGGTAGCTGATCCAGGTACTTATGCGGTTCGAATCGGTTCCTCTTCCGCAGGAGAGAAGCTGAATAAGTACTTCCAGTTGGAATCGCCAATGACAGTGAAGACCACCAACAGTGTACTGATTCCAGTCAAACCGCTAAATCTTTTGGTTCATCCGGTCATTGCCGATTACGCGCAAGAGGCTTTAACTGTTGCACCATAGTCTTTTCCCTTCGCAAGCAGGAATGACAAAGCTGCCTCAAGCTATAAGTAGCTTGGGGCAGCTTTTTTTGGAATCGGGAATTGACTATATTTACTATAGTATCTATTATTATTTTAATGTAAGCGCATTCTTATTGGCATAAACAATGCTAGAGGGGGAAGAACACCATAAATATACTTCGCCGACCTTTTTATATTTTCATGCTGCTCTTACTGTCCATTTCCCTATGTTTTACTGGCGTGTTTACTGGAAAAGTGTTGTATTACGATCATTTACTAGCCGAACGAAAGCCCGCGCAAAAGCCACTACTACATCTGGTCTTAATTTCGGAAGAATTGGATAATCCCTATTGGCGTGAAATTGAGAAAGGTGCTCAGAGAGCAGCAGCAGAGGAAGGGATTGCGCTGGAATATCTCGGACCCGTCCAAGCAGATAAGAGAGAGCAAATTCGAATCATAGATAAAGCTATTGCATCGAAGGTAGACGGAATATTGACACAAGGGCTTAACGATAAGGAATTTAATCCCATCATTGCTGAAGCTGTTAAACAAGGTATCCCAGTCATTACTATTGATTCGGATGCACCATCTAGCGGGCGGATTGCCTATGTTGGCACTGATAACTACGCGGCTGGATATTTAGCTGGAACGACACTTGTTCAGCAATCGAAGGGTGTAGGTCAAGTTGGGATTGTGACCGGGAGCTTTACCTCTACGAATCAACAGCAGCGGGTTAAAGGTTTTATGGATGCAATTGATGGAGAGTCTGGTATCCATGTCGTACAAATTGAAGAATCAAACATTAATCGGATTCAGTCAGAAGTCATAGCTTTTAAAATCATGAATCAGCATCCAGAGATAGACACTTTTTTGGGTACAAGTTCTTTGGATGGATTGGGGATTGCCCAAATGCTGAAAGGTAAAATTCAGCAGGCGCGGATCATTGCTTTTGATGACTTACCGGAAACGCTTGAATTCATTGAAGAGGGCATCATAGATGCCTCTATAGTGCAGCAACCGTACATGATGGGACGAAAAAGTGTAGAACTGATGGTGGATTATCTAGCAGGGAAAAAGATTGTTACCATCTTTAATACGGATGCCAATGTGGTCCGCAAAGAGGAAATTTCCCGCGGAAAGGGGGACTTCGGGCCATGATTCGTATTAAAAGCAAACTGATGATCTTTTTTAGTGCTTTTATAGTACTACTTAGTAGTGTCTTCGTCTTTCTTTACATAGATAATATCAATATGGCAAGGACATACGATCAAGTTCTGCACCGATTTTTTCTGCTTAATGAGCTATACCAGGATGCCACTGATGTTAATGATGCTATGAACCGGTATGTGCTCCGGAATCGAAGCGGCGATGAGACCCTGAAGCAGTATGAAACTGCCATTATGAAGCTTAATAACAAACAGGATTTACTAGTAGATATTCTACAAAATGATCATAACCAACTGCTCGTTGATAACTATAGC
Source organism: Paenibacillus sp. FSL F4-0236 (assembly GCF_038000135.1). Taxonomy (NCBI): domain Bacteria; kingdom Bacillati; phylum Bacillota; class Bacilli; order Caryophanales; family Paenibacillaceae; genus Paenibacillus; species Paenibacillus sp. FSL F4-0236. The sequence continues at coordinate 4,289,244 of NZ_JBBOBK010000001.1, read as the reverse complement.
AATATGATAGACAGCTACATGACAGAGAGCCGGCAAAGCCTTATAGCTTTTGATCTAGGCAACCAGGATGCTTACTACGCACACTTAAAACAATCGGGTGAGATTACCCGATATATTCAAGAGACCACATTGACGATTATTAATAGCGAACTGACGGATTACCGGAATGTGTTTGAGCTGATTAGTCGAAAGAATGAGAACTTTAGATATTTAGGTGTTTTTGTTTTTAGTTCGGTAGCCATTTTGTGTATGATTTTTGCATATTGGTTCTCCAATGGAATTACGAAGCCCATACAGCAATTGACGGCTGCGGCGAATCGGATATCTCGCGGGAATTTCGAGGGGGAGGTTACGGTGAATACGCGTGATGAAATGCGCTTTCTCGCAACAACCTTTAATAATATGCGCTCTAACATTCGCGATCTCGTGGTTGAAATCAAACAGAAATCGGAACTCGATCAATTGGTTAAGAAAATGGAGCTGAAAAGTCTGCAAAATCAAATCAATCCACATTTCCTATTTAATACACTGAACATGGTTTCTAAAATGGCTTATGTCGAGAGCGCAGAAAGAACAAGCGAGTTGGTGGATTCCGTTTCGACCTTGCTGCGTTACAATCTGAAGAAGATGAATTATATTGTTCAACTGCGTGATGAGGTGAATATTGTTAAAGAGTATTTGTTTATTCAAAGGATGCGTTTTGATAATAGAGTTGCGTTTACGGATGACATTGAGGAGCGAGCCTTGGATTGCTTGTTACCACCACTGACTTTGCAGCCCTTTATTGAGAACGCTTTCACCCATGGTGTGGAATCCTATGAACAGGGTGGGAAACTGCATCTGGCCATTTACGAGAGTGGTAATGATGTCATCGTAGAGGTACAGGATAATGGCGTTGGAATAGACCCAGAAACGATTGCTCGCTTGAGCGGAGATATTACTTTTTCCGAACATACGCCCATAGATTCAGAGAAAGAAAGGGAGCCTGTGGGGAGCGCTGATTCGAACTCCAATGGAATTGCAATTCGAAATGTACAACGACGGCTGCAGCTTTTCTATCAAAGGAACGATGTAATCGAGATTATGTCCGAGCAGGGAAAGGGAACGACCATCAAACTGAGGCTAACGCGTGTGAATAATAGCAAGGAGGAGATCCTGCATGCTTAAGCTCCTGATTGTGGATGATGAACGTATTGAACGTAGTGCTCTACGGATGATCATCGAGCGGTTTCTACCAGAGATTCGAGTAGTTGGTGAAGCCGAAAATGGTAGGGTAGCTGTAGAGCTCGCCGAACAACTACGGCCTGATGTCATCACTATGGATATCAAAATGCCGGGAATTGATGGAACGGAAGCTGTGTCCTTGATCCATAATAGGTTTCCAGCGATTCGTTTTATTATGATGTCTGCGTTCGATACGTTTGAATATGCACGTAAAGTCATGCGTTATGGTGTGAGGGAGTATTTGCTCAAGCCATATCGGAAGGATCAGATCGTGGAGGTCATCCGCACGATGTCTCATGAGATTGCACGAGAAAAAGAGGATAAACAAAGAACTAATGAGCTGGAGTCCAAATTTAAAGAGACATTATCACTAGTAGAGTCCGAATGGGTTAGTGCTATTTTGATGGATCGAATACAGGAAGTGCAGGTTAGAGATTGGAGCCATACCCTTGGTGTACCAGAATCTTCAGGATTCGCTATCGTATTTGTGATGTCAACGAAGGAGAAGGCATGGAGTGTTCAGGAACGAAGGGAGATATATTCTTGGCTTAGGCATCAGTGTAAGATTAGTTGCTTCTCTCTTGTAGGTCCGATGACAGGAGCTCGTATCCCGGTCTTCATGTTTCCGGATGCGAAATCCCGTTTGCCAATACAGCATATTCATAATGCTAAGGATTTTGCGTCCAATCTGGCTAAATTTGCTTCCCGGCGTTTCCGTTCATTGCAGCTGTCTGTTGGAATCGGAGGTTTAGCAGCTTCTACTGATCAGTTGATAGGCTCTTATCACGAAGCGCTGTTATCAGCCAGTGCTCTTAATGAGGGGGAAAGCTCACAAACACAAGAGGAATGGCTCTCAAATTCTGGTATGAGAGAGGCGGAACGAAGATTGCTTCGTTCTTTAGGTAGTGGACAGTTCCGAGAGATGGAGGAAGATTTCGAGTTTTGGGTAGCGGAACTTCGTCTCTTCTGTAGTGACGAGATCCAGGATATAAAGAGCGGACTACACCGATTATTTACTTTGGCTGATGAGACGCTTAGGGAGAGCGGGCTTGAGCCTTTACCGCAGCTTAGCTTCGGAGAGGTGGAACAGGTAGAGCTGCTGGTAGAGCAAGCCCATTCAAGACTTTTTCTTCAGGCCCGAATGTTGAAGCATTGGTACGATAACAATTCGGCTAGCGCGATTCGTCGGGCTCAGACGTTTATTTCCGACCATTACAGGCGGGAGCTATCGCTTGAGGAGACGGCTGAACATGTAGGGCTGAACCCAAACTATTTTAGCAAAATATTTAGTGATCGCTGCGGCATAACCTTTATTGATTATTTAACTGGCCTGCGAATCAATAAAGCCAAGGAGCTTCTAGCCGATCCTGCGCAAGTGCTGAAAGAGATCAGTATAAGAATTGGATACCGTGATCCTAACTATTTCAGCAGAGTATTCAAAAAGACAACAGGAATGTCACCGACGGAATTTCGGCAATCCATTGGCAGACTGTAAGCAGAAAATAAACGAATACAGCGGGAACTATAGGAAGGAAGAATCTCAATGAAAAGGTCGCTGATTAGTCTGGTATCCAACACGCTCATTGTCAGCTTGCTTTTATCCTCATGTATGAACTTAAGAGAAAAAGATTTGTCTGCATTTTTTCCTGATGAGGAGGCCATGCGATCTAGTGAACCGGTTAACAACATTCAGGAGGCAATAACGAGAAGCGAGGCGGAGTCGGATCATCCGCAGTTGGAAATCTTTAGCTGGTGGACAGGGGCCGGGGAAGAAGCAGGGTTAAAAGCTTTGATCAAGGTATTCAAAGAAAAGTATCCCGGCATTTATGTCTTTAATGCTGCCGTTGAAGGCGGTGCAGGGGGAAATGCCAAGGAAGTACTTGAACGGCGAATGAAGGAGGGGGAACCGCCGGATACCTTTCAGGGAAGGAATATGCTCTGGGCAGCTGAAGGGCGGGTAGAGCCGTTAAATGATCTGTACAAAGAAGAAGGCTGGTATACAGTATTTCCTCCAGAGATCATCGATATGCTTAGTCTTGGGGATGACATTTATTATGTCCCACTTAACATTCACCGTCAAAATGTGCTCTGGTACAATAAATCCATCTTCGCTGATAACAACCTTCAGGTTCCATCGACATTCGATGAGTTTTTTAAGGTGGCTGATCAATTACAAAGAAAAGGCATCACACCGCTGGCTTTTGGAAACAAGGAACCGTGGATGGTTAGCGCTCTTTACACGAATGTCATGCTCGGAACACTGGGGGCCGAGGATTATAAAAAGCTAAGTAAAGGAGAAATCAATACTGACGATCCTCATGTAAAAGAAGGGATGGAGCGGTTCGCCAAGATGTTGACCTATGTGAATGCTGATCATGCTGAACGAAACTGGCAGGATGCGGCTAAGCTCGTTGCTGAGGGAAAAGCGGCAATGAACATTATGGGCGATTGGGTGAATGGTTTTTTCACACATGATCTGAAGCTGAAGGACGGTGTGCAGTTTGGCTGGAACGCTTCACCAGGTACAGAAGGGATATTTAGATTCCAATTGGATGCTTTTGGATTGTCACGCGGTGCTGAGGATCGAGAGTCAGTTCGTGATTGGTTAAGGGTACTGGGATCTGCCGAAGGTCAGAATGCCTTTAATCCGCTTAAAGGTTCGATTCCAGCTAGGCAGGACGTTTCGATTTCGAATTATGACAGCTATAGCCGACAGGCCATGGAGGCATTCCGAAACAGCGCAAAGAACAAGGAGCTAGTATCTGATAGTAGGCTGCCCGCTTCTTTAGAAGCTGAAGCTTTTAAGAAAGCAAAGGAACTACAGTCTAATCCATAAACAATCCTTATATTTCTCGAGAAACGTTTCACACATACTTAATCCGAATATTTCTCCCACAAACACTTACCGTCCTTATAAGGATGGTAAGTGTTTGTGTTTGGAAAATAAATTATTGATTGTGATGTTGCAATGAACATTTTATGGCGATTCTAATGGATGTAGGTAGGACATAATAGGTGTGGAGTCTGCTCAGGAGGGAAGACATTGCGTAATAACAAACATCGGCGTGTATTCAGCGGTCTTCTTATTTTATCTGCGGCTGTAGCCGTGTTGATCCTTAGGCTGGCATGGGTTCAGCTAATTATGAAGGAACAGACGGTTCCTGGAACAAAATATACACTTGCGAAGATGGCGGAAATTCAAAGTGAACGGGAGACTGTACTGGACAGCGGTCGGGGACGTCTGTATGACCGCAAGAATGAGCCTCTTGCGGGGGAAACCATTTGGACGGCGGCTTTTTTTCCACAAGAGGAGATGGCTAAGAAATCTGTGACGAAGGTTGTTTACGAAGAAGCTAAACCCATGCACCGACTGGCGGAGATTCTGGGTGTCAGCTATGAACAACTGCTGAATAAGCGGTCGTCACTTAAAGAACCTTTGCTATGGCCATCTTCAGTGGGAAAAGGACCACTCGCGTTGTCTCAGGCACAGGCAGAAGAAGTGAGTGCACTGGGGATCGACGGAGTAGGCGTGCTCCCTTTCGCACGCAGATATGATGGGATCTCTTCAGGTCGGCAATGGCTAGGCTATTTATCGGAAGCTACTATGCATGCTGGAGCTAAAGCTTCTCCTACGGGTCTTAGAGTTCCTATGACGGGAACGGACGGTTTAGAGAAGACATTAGAGCCTTTGCTTCAAGGGGTAGGACACACGGAAGCATATGTTCAAGTGGATGCGCGTGGGAATCGCCTTCCAGGCAGTCCCATTCAAGTTAAAGCTCCGGGCAATCCTTATTTCCCTCTGTCTTTATATACAACGATTGATAAGAAGCTTCAGGAGGGAATTGAGGAGCTTGCGCTCAAATCCGGAATGAAGGAAGGAGCCATAGTGGTGTTAGATACCGGGACGGGAGATATTGAAGCCATGGTATCTTTACCCTTCTATAATCCAGAGAAGATATCTCCGCAAGGCGGGGAGTGGAACAATCGGGCACTCCAGGCTGCCGTTCCTGGATCGATCTTCAAAATCGTTACAGCCGCCGCGGCCTTAGAAGCGGGTGTAACCTCCGCTGATGAGCTTTTTTATTGTTCCGGGCAATTTGAGAAATATGGATTGTCTTGTCTGACAGGAAAAGGACACGGACCCCTTACGCTGGCGCAAGGATTCGCCGTGTCCTGTAATACTGTATTTGCTGCTCTGGCAGAGCGCTTAAGCGGTATCCAGCTTCAATCAACTGCACTGGCGCTAGGACTCGGTAGAGATATCAGCTGGCAAGCCGAGAAGACGCTTGGGTTTCCACTTCTAAAACCACTTTCCGGAGAGCAAAAGGGTACCATCTTTACTACCTTACTGCCGGATGACAAGGGAGCCAGGGTACAGACTGCAATTGGACAGCGAGATGTACAAGTCACACCCTTACAAGCAGCTAATCTTATTGTAACGCTACTGCATGGAGGTGAAGTAAGGGCACCAAGGATTCTGCAGCGAATCACATTTGCGAACGGGCAGAAGCTGGAGGAGCTGCCGGGACATCTGTCCCCTTCCTCAGCAGGGAGGATTTCTGAGTCTACAGCCCGCCAGTTACTGTCCATGATGCGCAAAGTTGTAACGGAAGGAACGGGAACCCGTCTACAAAGCACACACTGGCCTGTTGCAGGTAAATCTGGGACGGCACAGACGCTGGTTAAGGGCGTAGCACGCAACAATCAATGGTTTATCGGCTACGGTCCGGTGGATCACCCAAAATATGCTGTATCAGTTGCAGTAGAGAATGTCGCTCCGGATAGTCCGCATCTCGCCATTAAGCTGTTCGGTCAGATATTTGATTTATTATCGTCTTCTACAGAAGCTTGAGGCTCCGGAGGAGTAGCAGTGGCCTTGCTCTTAGATGAAGGGCCATTTGCAGCAAAGGGCGAAACGATAAACTCTTCTTGAGGCAAATAGATCCAGCTCTGAAGATATCCTTGTTGAATTAGTTCTTTGATCAGAATAAGCAGAATCGGCGACAGGATCAGACCGGCCATACCGAAAGCGGATGTGGACAGAATGACGAAGGACAGCATCAGAAAAGCAGACGATACGCCAATCGAATTCCCGGTAATCTTCGGTTCAAGCAGCTGTCTTACAATCAATACAATCGCCAGGAGTACGATTAAACCGATTGCTAATGAGGTATTGCCAACAATGAACAGATAGATGATCCAAGGGACTAAAATCGTCGTTACACCAAGGAGCGGCAAGACATCAAATACAGCACAGATAAGCGCCATAGTGATTTCGTTACCGGTCCTTAGTATGAATAAGCCAACCAGTACGATAACAAAGGTAATGCTGATCAGAATAAGCTGGGCTTTTAAATAAGAGCCGATGGCTTTAAAGACGTTGCCCTGCAAAAAAGCGTAAGCAGTTTTAAATGTTTTTGGCATTTTGTCATGGGCAATCTTGCGCCAATCTTTAATCTCCATACTAAGGAAAAATGCTAAAATAATGGCGATCCCAAAATTTGCCATGAAGGAGGAGAAGGATCCGAGCACACCGACCATATATTTTAGAAAAGAAACAAGCCATCCAGTAAGAACATTCGTGGCATCTTTAAAGTAGCCATTTACTTTATCGGTAATATCCGGCGGCAAGCTTTCGATTTTTTGCTGAAGATAGGTTGTGGATTCCACGAAATGTTGTTGCACCACATATGTATACTTAGGAAGATTATCTTGAAAGTGAAGCGCTTGGATGGTGACCAATAGCCCAGCGCCAAATAACGTACCCAGAAGAACGATTAAGAACAGAAGCACTGAGATCGCTGAAGCGAATGGTTTAGCAAGCCCCCGTCGGTTCAAGAAACGGGCAAGCGGTTCAATAAGCAAAAATACAAAAAAAGATAGGAATACAGGTGCAGCTAACTGATACAATTTACTGAAGGCGAACATAACCAGATAGACCGTGAGGACAATTAATCCAATGTCGAAGAACGTGCGCCAATATTTTTTGTATAACGGCAGCATAGATATAAACAACTCCCTTTTTTAATAAGTTGATAGGTCAGCTTGAATACATTGTACATGATTTTACCTAAAAACCGTCTATTTCTTTGATACATGTGTTAAAATAGGGGGTAACGTATTTTTTATCTAACTTCACTTGGCCGTATCACAGGTTCTGCTTGCAGACGTAAGGCGAGCCAAAGTCAACTCTGGAAAAGCGAGGAATTCATATGCAGACTTTGCTGCTCTGGTTATTTTATATCTCATCTTTTTATGCTTTTATCCCGGGTATGATTAGCCGCATTTTTGGTTACCGTGTCTTTCGTAAAGGAACTGGGCGAAATGAGTTCGCGTTGACCTTTGATGATGGACCTGACCCTCGATTTACACCGTTACTTCTGGATTTATTGAAGAAGTATGATGCAAAAGCAACCTTTTTTGTAGTAGGATCTAACGCTGAACGTTATCCGGATCTTATTAGGCGGATACATGAAGAGGGACATCTTATTGGAATTCATAATTATGTTCACAAGACGAACTGGCTCATGCGGCCCGCAACCGTTCGTCGGCAGATTCAGCGCACGAATGATATTATCTACAACATAATAGGCGAGCGTAGTACTTATTACCGTCCACCTTGGGGGATTGTCAATTTGTTCGATATTTCCAAGCGTCGCCAAGTTGAAATTGTTCTATGGTCGGTAATGTTTGGAGATTGGCGTGAGAAGCTTGGTGCGCAGCGTCTCACTGAGAAGATGCTGGCGCGATTGAATCCCGGTGAAGTGATGCTGCTGCATGATAGTGGCACAACGTTAGGTGCCGATCCGGACGCACCTGAGAATATGCTTGTAGCCCTTGAACTGACGCTGCAGGAGGCCCAAAGAAGAGGACTGCGCAGTATTCGAGTGGATGACATGATCAAGATGGCGGAGAAATCACCGATTCGGCGTTTATCCTTTGGTAAACGAGTACTGGTCGGACTCTGGTTGGCTTGGGAGCAGGTATTCCAAGTAATGTTCCAGATCAAGACGATTAATCCGGCCGATCCATTCATGCATTATCGAATGCGTAAATATCAGGGAGAGCCTGTTGAACTTGGTGATGGAACCTTGCTGAGTAAAGGTGATAAAGTCATTGAGCTGCATATTGATAACAGGCAATTATTCGAGTTAGGTATTCATTCTCGTTCTTCTGCTCAACTTGCGATTCGAATGATCCGGAGAATGGAGAAAGGGTTGCCAATGCTGGCAGAAGTTATTGCCGAAGATGTAAACCTCGCGCAAGCCAAAGCACTCTATGGGGTTAGTATGATTAACCGTGGGCCAGAGAAATTCGGCTTTAGTGTACATGATTTGCCCGATGGCATATTCGCACGCTCCACCAAGTTTTACTTAAAGATCCTGTTAAGTGTGATTCATCCAGATGGTGGTGCTAGGCTCAAGGAGCGTAGTGAGGTCCTTGTACCGAAGCTAATCCTGATGCCTGTCTCAGAATTACTCAAGAAGATGAATAAGCAACTGCCTCATGATGAAAGGTCAGTAAGAAAACGTAAACCGCAGCAAGAAGAAGCGTTGTCACTTAATGATTCACTCACAGAAGTGGAATTGCCAGGAGCAACAGTAACGAATTGATTCATGATATTATTTAGTCTTATATAATGAAACGTAATATAGATGCCTCACAAACCAGAAATGGATTGTGGGGCGTTTTTTCTTGTGCCCAATAAAAAAGAGCAGTCCGACCATAGATTATCTAAGGTAGACTGCTCTTGTATGCTAGGAACAACTAGAACTCGGATTTGCTAATTAAATCTTCAGTACTGCACCGTTACTTGCGTTGGTAACCATTTTGGAATAGCGAGCCAGGTAACCAGTCTTAACTTTAGGCTCAAACTCTTTCCAGCCCGTACGGCGAACCGCTAATACTTCTTCGTCAACCAGGAGTTCAATCTTGCGATTGTTGAGGTCGAGTTCAATGATGTCTCCATCTTCAACAAAAGCGATCGGGCCGCCTTCAGCAGCCTCTGGAGAAATGTGCCCGATGCTAATTCCGCGGGAAGCCCCCGAGAAACGTCCGTCTGTAATCAGACCAACCTTAGCACCAAGACCCATCCCCACGATTTGCGATGTAGGAGCTAGCATTTCCGGCATTCCCGGTCCACCCTTTGGACCCTCATAACGGATAACGACTACATGGCCTTCTTTAACCTTACCGTTAGCGATACCTTCGAGTGCGGATTCTTGGGAATCAAAGCAGATCGCAGGACCTTTGTGATATCCACCAACAGAAGCATCTACTGCACCTACTTTAATGATGGAGCCTTCAGGAGCCAGGTTACCGTATAGGACGGCGAGACCGCCTCTTTCGGAGTAAGGGTTATCGATCTTATGAATAACGGAAGTATCTTGGATCTCATGTCCGATTACGTTTTCGGCTAATGTTTTGCCGGTAACCGTCATGCAGTCTCCGTACAGAGCACCTGGTTTCTTCAGCAATTCATTCAAGACGGCACTAACGCCGCCTGCGCGGTCCACATCTTCGATGAAAATATCGGATGCTGGAGCCAGCTTCGCCAAATAAGGAACCCGGTTAGCCACTTCGTTAATGCGTTCAAGCGGATAATCGATACCAGCTTCTTGAGCCAGTGCAAGGGTGTGTAGCACCGTATTGGTGGAGCCACCCATTGCCATATCCAGTGCAAAAGCGTTATCGAGTGATTCTTTAGTTACGATATCTCTTGGTTTAAGGTCTAACTTAATCAGTTCCATCAGTTGAGTGGCAGATCTGCGTACAAATTCTCTGCGCTCATCAGCTACAGCTAGGATGGTACCATTACCTGGCAATGCCAGTCCAAGTGCCTCTGCCAAACAGTTCATGGAGTTGGCAGTGAACATTCCTGAACAAGATCCACAGGTAGGACAACCGAATTGTTCTAATTCAAGCAACTCAGCATCATTGATTTTTCCGACTTGGTGAGCACCTACGCCCTCGAATACGGAGGTAAGGGAGAGCTTTTTACCTTTACTGTCTACGCCGGCTTTCATTGGACCACCACTTACGAACATCGTTGGGATGTTGACACGCAATGCGCCCATCATCATTCCCGGTGTGATTTTATCGCAGTTAGGGATGCAGACCATGCCATCGAACCAATGCGCGGAAACGACAGTTTCCAAGGCGTCAGCGATGATCTCACGGCTTGGTAGTGAATAACGCATGCCGATATGTCCCATTGCGATACCGTCATCAACACCGATCGTATTGAATTCGAAAGGAACGCCGCCAGCTTCACGAATCGCTTCCTTAACGATCTTACCGAACTCTTGAAGATGCACATGACCGGGAACAATATCAATATAGGAATTGCAGACCGCAATAAACGGCTTTCCGAAATCTTCTTCTTTTACTCCGGCTGCACGCAGGAGACTACGGTGTGGAGCACGGTCAAAGCCTTTTTTAATCATGTCTGAACGCATTTTCTTAGCTGCCATATTGACATTTCCCCCCTAAATAAATTGCAATGAAATATAGTGTCGCATTAACGCAATGAACTCCAAAGACCTGCGTATATACGGTTTATAGAATGAACGGGGACGAGCTTCCTAGAGAAGAAGGCGAAGCCGATTCTATAAAAAATGCCGCTGTTTTGGTATAAACGGTTCCCGCCTATAATGAACGGAGAAGTCATTGTTATTAGTGAGTCTATCACAAAGAGCACGTTTTTTCTACCGGACAATGTGAAGTTTCTCATGAGGAGACCAACCTTAAATAGTATAAAAAAACCTATCCGCAAGGGGATAGGTCACTTATAATGAGCGCCTTAAGGCAACACGCTGCAGGGTGATCATCCAGCCAACGGGGGGCTCAACAATAGGATGCAGCAGCCTTTTTACACTTGGTTGGGCTAAGAGAATGGTCAGTAAGATTGCAGAAAGCACCAATAACATGGCACCTATAGAATGGTTGATATAAGCGTACAGGCCAGAAATAGCAGCAAAACGAACGATAAATCCGTGAAGTAGAAAAACATATAACGTACGGGAACCCCAGTCAGTCAGCCGGCTAAGCGAGTAAGGAATCCACCCCATAAACGCTAGTGCAGCAGTGATTTGTAGCCCGTAAACGCCCAGACGATAAATTCCTGCGTACCATTCTTGAAGCCCAAGCTGCATGTAGGTCATACTTCCATAAAGCCAGCCTATCGGCAAGTCTGATCCCCAAGATGCAAACAGAAGGAATAGAAGGATGGAGACTGCGGCAGCGGTAATTTTAATCCATTTTTGAAAAAAGCGAGAAAAGGACTGGAACGAAAAATGATAACCTAATACGAAGAATGGCAGGTATACAAAAGTGCGGCTAATGCTGAACCATACGCCATCAAGCTGTAGGTACCCAACGGCAATTCCAGCGGCGACAGCAAAAATGAATTGAGTGGCAGGCGCCCATTTACGCATCCCGATCATCAGTATACGCCAGAAGGCATGACTTGCCAGGAACCATAAGAGCAAATAGGGGGCGAAAAAGGAATGATGGATACCCTGCACCTGATATATGGTGGCGTCCAGCACAGAGTAGAGGCTTTGAAAAATAATGTACTGCAATCCGATTTGCATGATAATCCGACGGCCTTGTGTACCCGTAAGGTGTTTATTGGCAAAAAAGCCCGTAACAAGTACGAAGAGCGGCATATGAAAGCTGAAGATCCACATATATAAGCTATGCAAGCTGCTCATTGAGCCTATCAATGGTTCTATGGCGTTTCCAACAATTACAGTAACAATGAGAACAAAACGTAAATTTAGAAAAAAGGTCTTTCCAGGCGTGTCTAGCGAGTTTTCCCCTACCATGACTTCCCCCCAAAGATGCTTGATGCTTTAATTTTAAAATACAAGATTTTCTTCAATTGAATTGTGAATTAACTCACTATTGAAAGCGTTGTCATAAGTGCCAAATGTGGCGATGTGTTGAAGGTTGTTAGAACAGTGGGTTTCTACTATAATTTTCTTATATGCAGTAACATCCGGGAGTGGAGCATGTTGAAGAAAAGAATAACTAAGCGTCGTATTGGTTTAATTGTACTAATCATTCTTGTTGTAGCCGGATTGCTGCTTTGGAAATATTTAACTCCGTATGCACCGGCTGAAGAAGCCGAAACTGCACTGATTTCAAGTGGTGGAGTTACAGTTGAACAGAATGAAAACTGGATTTCGTTCGAACCCTCCATTACTAAGGGGGCCTCGATCATATTTTACCCTGGAGCTCTGGTGAAACCAGAAGCTTACTCCCCACTGGCGAAGGGCATTGCTGCTGCGGGGCATCCATTCTACATCGCTAAAATGCCGCTTAATTTAGCAGTAACAAAGGGCGATGCTGCAGAAGAGATTATTCGTGTGCATCCAAAGCAATCTTTTGTTCTAGGTGGGCATTCGCTTGGGGGTGTCATGGCGTCACGTTATGCGATTGAGCATGCGGACCAGCTGGAAGGTGTGTTTTTCCTGGCTTCTTATCCAGATGAAAAAGGTAGTCTGCGTGAGACTACTTTGTCAGTATTGTCGGTAGTGGGTACAGAGGATCAGGTTATTGACAGAGACAGCTACAACAAAGGACGTTCCTATTTGCCAGATAATACGGTTTATAGTTCAATCGTCGGTGGAAATCACGCTCAGTTTGGAAGTTATGGACCACAAAAAGGAGACGGGAAAGCAACCATTTCCGAAGAAGAACAGCAAAAGGACACTGTGCGAGCCATGCTGGATTGGCTTGGGAATATCAGGTAGTCTTCGGTCTTTCCAACAAAGGGAGGATACTTATGCCAGAATTACAGATTAACGATGAATGCATACCCTGTTCAGGAATATTGTTCGACAAAGATGGCACGTTATTGGATCTATTAGCCACTTGGGGGAATTGGGCCGAGCTTGTACTGTGTGGAATGGAAAATCAGCTTGCGATTATGGGAACTAATTTTATCGTGGATCGGAGTAAAGTGCTAGGTACCCAGCATGATGCTGCAGGAAAGTTGATTGGTTATGATCCAGCAGGGCCGCTCACCATGGCTACAGAAGAAGAAAGTTATGGTGTGCTTGCATGGCAGCTATATGCTGCGGGTGTTCCTTGGAATGAAGCGTTGACCCGTGTAAAGAGTATAGCTAAGGACGCTATGTATGAATTACGTAAACGCCGCACGGCACAACCTCTAGAAGGGCTTCTTCCTTTTCTGGAACAGTGCGCGGCTGCATCACTCAAGCTAGGGGTGGTTACCTCAGATGGCGCAAAGACCACTCAGGAGCATCTGGATTGGCTAGGTATTGCTCATTACTTCCATTCGGTAGTTACAAGAGACAGAGTATTAAACGGAAAACCCGCACCTGAAATGGCTGAATTAGCCTGCCGGGAGCTGGGGCTGTCTCCTGAAGTGACGATTATTATTGGTGACAGTAATGCAGATATGCAATTGGGTAAAGGTGCAGGCTTACGCCTCGCCGTTGGAATCTCCAACATGGGTGATGGAAATCACTTGATTGACGCAGATGTGATTATTTCTAGCTATAATGAGCTAAGGATCACCTACTGATCAGCATACTAATGGAAAGGATGTGCTACAACATATGGATCAATTGCAGACACTTGCTTCTTGGATTAAAGACTGTGACAACATCGTTTTTTTCGGAGGGGCAGGTACGTCAACAGAGAGTGGGATCCCGGATTTCCGCTCGGCAGCAGGATTATACCAGACTCAGCACAATTCACCTTATCCGCCTGAAGTGATGCTGAGCCGAACTTTTTTTATGTCCTCACCGGACATTTTTTTTGATTTTTACCGCAGTAAAATGATTCATCCCGATGCTCGTCCGAATGGCGCACATCTGCTGCTTGCAGAGTTAGAACGGCAGGGCAAGCTTAAAGCAGTTATTACGCAAAATATTGATGGCCTACATCAGCTGGCGGGTAGCCAAAAGGTACTTGAGCTGCATGGTTCCATTCATCGTAACTATTGCATGGACTGCTCACGTTATTACGGGCTGGAGCAGCTCCTAAGTACCACTGAGATCGTCCCTCGCTGCCCCGAATGTGGTGGTATTATTAAGCCGGATGTTGTGCTATATGAAGAAGAATTGGACCATTCGGTGCTGGTGAGTTCTGTCGAAGCGATAGCAGCTGCAGATATGCTTATGATTGGTGGAACCTCTCTTACGGTCCAGCCTGCAGCTAGTCTAGTTACTTATTTCCGGGGCAAACGTACGGTGCTGCTGAATGGCGACCCGACACCTTTTGATGATCAAGCTGATCTTCTGATTACAGATCGGATTGGGAAAGTACTCGGCAGTGTAAAGGATCTGCTTGGTTAGAAGGGATAATCTCATCGCTTGTCGGTTGCCAGATTATTATTGCGCTTAGTAGTTTAAAGATAAGGTAGTACAGAAACAGCGCGTAATGAGAGGCAGGGATAAGCAATGGTATATGTAGCAAATGAAGCACGATATGAAGACATGCGTTATAACCGTTGTGGGAACTCAGGTCTTAAGCTTCCGGCAATCTCATTAGGACTTTGGCAGAATTTTGGTGGAATTGATACTTACGAGAATGGCAGAGAAATGATCACTCGTGCTTTTGATCTTGGAATTACTCATTTTGATCTAGCCAACAACTACGGACCACCAGCGGGTTCAGCAGAAGAGCTCTTTGGGAAAGTGCTTGCAAGTGATATGGCTCCATATCGAGATGAAGTGGTGATTTCTACAAAAGCAGGGTACAACATGTGGCCCGGTCCTTATGGCGAATGGGGTTCGCGTAAATATATGCTGGCTAGTCTGGATCAGAGTCTGAAGCGGCTGGGTATAGATTATGTTGATATCTATTATTCGCATCGGCCGGACCCGGAAACACCTCTTGAAGAAACCATGCAGGCGTTAGACCATGCTGTGCGTTCCGGCAAAGCTCTGTATGTAGGATTATCTAACTATACCGCGGAGCAGACGCTCGAAGCGGTTAGAATCTTGAACAGCTTAGGAACGCCGCTCTTAATTCATCAGCCGAGTTATTCTATGCTCGATCGCTGGATTGAGGGTAGTTTACAGGGTGTGCTGGAACAGAGTGGAGTTGGCAGTATCGCTTTTACACCTCTGGCTCAAGGATTGTTAACCAATAAGTATTTAAATGGAATCCCAGAAGGATCAAGAGCGGCCAAACCCTCTGCTGCGTTAAATGAGAGCCGAATTACACCGGATGTGAAGCGCAAGATCCACGCGTTAAATCAGCTTGCTGTTTCAAGAGGCCAGAGTTTGGCGCAGCTTGCACTAGCTTGGACACTACGTGATGGGAAGATTACTTCTGCATTGATAGGGGCTAGCAGAATTAGTCAAATTGAAGAGAATATAGCTGCACTTCAGCATTTGGAGTTCTCGCAGGCAGAATTGGATCGCATTGAGACTATTCTTCAAACGGAGAATGGAACTGGATGAAGACGTAGGTGAAGGGATGAGCTGCATCGATGGAGTTGCTTCAAGATGAGAACAAGGTGAAAGAGTGGGCCGAAGCCAACTCGGAATCTATAGGCTTAAATAGGTCGAAGATTGAGGCTAAGTATATTTGGAATCCTGGAGGGTTTGTAAACCAATCTTATCGCATAACGGATGGTCAAACCTTTCGTCATTTAAAACTCTCGCAAGAACAAAAAGCAGCAGGACTTAAACAGTGGGTTAAGATCAGTGAACATTTGACTTATAATTACAAGGCACCACGGTTGATTAGGGAGATTACACAAGAAATAACATCTGGTTATTCTTATGGTTTAGTGTTTGATTTTATCGAAGGTAAACCATTAAGCTCCATTTCCGATCCACTGCCAGTGGTTGAAAAGGTTCTGAGGTCCCTTCATCAATTACATGCGGATAAAGGAATTAGGATGGCAGTTGTAAGTGAGGATGAGGACTACAATTATGCCGCCGCATTTACTGACGAATACATCAATCGATTTGAAGAAGATCTGCAAATTATTAGAGCGGAAAAGCATTTGCTGGACTTCGTAACGGCGGACACTTTAGATTGGTTCGATACAGAAGTGGAAGCTTTGAGAATTATGGTTAGTCAGCACCCTTCTTTTCAGAGAAAGGCGTCGGACATCGTACACAATGATGTGAATTGGCAGAATATCTTAGTCAATGATAATAATGAATTTTGGATTATTGATTGGGATGACCTTACGGTTTTTGGAGACGCTGCAATGGATTATTCCGTACTACTTTGGCCGCTCTATAAATCAAAAGATTGGACTTACTGTAGGGATCTAGTTATTGATTTAGCAGGCCTTGCAATATTGGAACGGATTGAGTTTTATTTTAGAGCGAAGCTCCTTGATGATGTGATTGATGTTCTCGCTGACTATGTTGAAGCGGAGCAAGTGCCAGAACTGAAGGAAATGGCTCAGAAAAGGGCAAAAGAGATACATCTTCGTGCTTACCCTGAATATCTGAGTCTATATGCAACATAACCGAAGCTAACTGAAAGATCAGCTTAATAAAGGGATTCACATATTGGACTTGCCTAATATGTGAATCCCTTTTTCAAAGGCTTCCCTTACTGATTTGTCTTTTTTACATGTCTAGTCGTTGTGAGACGGTAAGCGGTGGGTGACTGAGCACAAAACCGTTTGAATTGGCGTGAGAAGTATAAAGCATCGGTGAGCCCCACGGATGCTGCTACCTGTTCCACGGACAGCTCGGGCCGTTCACGCAGCAGCTGTCTGGACTTTTCAATGCGCAGCTTCAGCAAGTAGGTCACCGGAGATAATCCGGTCTCTTGCTTAAATACACGGGATAGATAGGCCCGGTTATAGCCAAGAGTATCACACATTTGTTCAATGGATACTGGATGAGCATATTGGGAGGCCATGTAGTGGATCATTTGCTTCACAGTACGCTTAACCTGCGATTCAGCTCCAGGAAGACGGGAGAAGGAAGAGAGTAAATCTGCGGCTTCACCTACAATGAGATAAAGATACCCTAGAGAAGTTAGGTGTGCACTTTCTTTGTTTGCTTTGAAGGCTTGCATGATACTGGAAAGGGCACCTGGGATGACGCTATCACCCGTTGTAGTCACCACAGGTTTTTGAGGTGTAAAGCCTGTCTGCAGCACGAGGCTATCAGCCTCACTCCCAGTAAAAGCTGCCCAGCGATAGCACCAAGGCTGATCTTTATCCGAAACATAACTGACCAGCTGTCCTGGATGAATAAGGAAGCAGTCACCTTTTCCCAGTGCATATTGATGATGTTCAGTACGGAAAACACCTGAGCCAGACTCTATAAAGTGAAGTAAATAATAATCGTAAATCTTAGGGCCAGCTTGATGCATAGGAATCGTCTGACTTTGACCAGCAAACAGTACATGGAGATTTTGTTTATCGTAATATACGGGATTAGATCCTACGGAATAAGTATGCTCCATTTGAGACAGCCTTTCTTGTGTTATTGTCATTTTATGGCTTATAGTTTAGGGTGTATCAATTATTTGTGTAATTATTATATTATGGGAAGTCACATTTATCCATACATTACACACATGATTGCATTATCAGAGGATGACTGATTCTATTATAATGAATACATAAAGAACGCTTTACTTATTCCCACTGGCTGAAGCAGCGAAAGGATGGAGTGGCATTAATGAGCACACAGGAACTTAAAAAGAAATTCATCGAAAAGTACGGGGTAAGCGAGCAAGAAGCTCAAGTATTTTATGCACCAGGCCGTGTTAATCTCATTGGAGAGCACTTGGATTATAACGGTGGATACGTGCTGCCGGCAGCTTTGGAATTCGGAACAACATTGATTGTTCGTCCACGCAGTGACAGCAAAGTGAATTTTGCATCTACTAATTTTCCTTATGAAGCATCTATTGATTATAGTGAAATTGGCAAGGCCAAAACTGGAGAATGGATCGACTATCCGGTTGGAGTAATGGTTGAATTGGAGAAGAAAAACACTCCAGTATCTAAAGGTTACGATCTGCTGTTCCATGGTGATATTCCGAATGGCGCAGGCTTGTCCTCATCGGCTTCTCTTGAAGTCGTGACTGCTTATGCTTTCCTAACTCTCGAAGGCGGCGACACGGATACCGTTGAGATTGCACTCTTGTCTCAGCGTGCTGAGAACCAGTACGTAGGTGTAAACTCCGGAATTATGGATCAGTTCGCAGTTGCTAATGGCAAACGAGATCATGCAATCCTGTTAATGTGTGATACGCTTGAATATAATCTGGTACCTTTCATCACAGGTGCTTACAAACTGGTTATCGGCAACACGAACAAACGCAGAGGACTTGTAGATTCCAAGTACAATGAGCGTCGTCAGCAGTGTGATGAGGCCTTGTCTATTTTGCAAAAAGAAGTTCCTTCACTAGCTTATCTGGCACAGCTCAATCATGAACAATTCGAAGCACATCAAGATAAAATCACAGATGAAATTGTTAGACGCCGCGCTCGCCATGTTGTGGAAGAGAATCAACGTGTACTAGAATCCGTTGAGGTCTTAAAGAACAATGATCTGAAGCAGTTTGGACAGTTTATGAATGACTCACATACTTCCTTGCGTGATTTGTATGAAGTTAGCTGTGAAGAGCTAGATATTATGGTTGAAGAAGCACAGCGTATTCCCGGTACACTGGGTTCCCGTATGACTGGTGCAGGTTTCGGTGGCTGTACTGTATCCTTGGTACATGAAGATGATGTAGAACGTTTCATTCGTGAAGTAGGCGAGGCATATACCACAAGATCTGGTTTGGTTGGTGAGTTCTACGTTTGCGGCATCGGTAATGGTGTCCAAGAATTGAAGGGAGTGTAATCAAATGGCAATTTTAGTAACAGGTGGAGCGGGGTATATTGGATCTCATACTGTAGCAGAGCTGTTGGATCGCGGCGAAGAAGTGGTTGTCATCGACAATCTGCTAACAGGGCATCGTGAGGCGCTACTGGGTGGCAAGCTGTACGAAGGCGATCTGCGTGATAAGGAGCTGCTTGGCAAGCTGTTCGCCGAGAATGAGATTGATGCGGTTATCCATTTTGCAGCAAGCTCTTTGGTTGGTGAAAGCATGAAGGACCCAGTGAAATATTATGACAACAACGTATACGGTACACAATGCCTTTTGGAAGCTATGCAAAAAGCTGGCGTGAACAAAATCGTATTCTCGTCTACAGCTGCAACTTACGGCGAACCGGAAAAGGTGCCGATTGAAGAAACAGACCGTACCGAGCCAGCAAACGTATATGGCGAAACTAAGCTGACTATGGAACGCATGATGGCTTGGTTTGATAAAGTACTGGGTATCAAATATGTAGCGCTTCGTTACTTTAATGCTGCAGGTGCACATGCTAGTGGGAAAATCGGTGAAGACCATCGTCCGGAAAGTCATTTGGTTCCGCTGGTATTGCAAACCGCTTTGAAGCAACGGGAGAGCATCGCCGTATTCGGAGACGACTATCCTACAGAAGACGGTACTTGTGTGCGTGACTACATTCATGTTAGCGATCTGGCTGACGCCCATGTTCGCGCAGTAACTTATCTGCGTAGCGGAAGCAGCAGTAATATTTTTAACTTGGGAAATGGACTTGGCTTCTCGGTAAAACAGGTTATTGAAACTGCGAAGAAAGTTACAGGACTAGAAATCCCTGTAGTTATTCAAGAACGCCGTGCTGGAGATCCGGCAGTACTGGTAGCTTCCTCCGATAAAGCGCGCTCTATCCTTGGATGGAACCCTCAGCATGCTGACTTAGAGAATATCATTCAAAGCGCCTGGAACTGGCATTCTGCCAATCCGCAGGGATACGGAGAATAAGGGGCTTTAGATAGCTTAACTAGAGCATGAGACCCTACTTAAGGAGAATTGAAAATGCACAACGAGAATAAGGTTACGCCTGCTGGCCAGAAAGCCTTACATGCGATTGAGCAGCTAGTTCTGTTTGCACTACGTGAGCAGCTCATTGCTCCATCAGATGAAGACTATAGCCGTAATGTGCTGCTAGATCAGTTCGGATTTAGTGAGCCGTTCGTCGGCGAGATCGATCAAAGTCCACTTACAGGTCCACAGGTTCCACTGGATGCACTGATTGATTATGGTTTTGAAATCGGATTGATTCCAGAGAATAGCGACACTTACCGTGACTTGCTGGATGCCAAGATTATGGGACTCCTAATGGCCCGTCCATCAGACGTAAATGCGGAGTTCAACCGTTTAGCTGCTGAAAAAGGTATCTCCGCGGCTACAGATCGCTTTTATAAATTAAGCATAGATTCCAACTATATCCGGATGGACCGGATTTCCAAGAATGTCTACTGGCTGCAAGATTCGCCTTACGGTGACATCGAGATGACAATCAATTTGTCCAAGCCTGAGAAGAGTCCGAAGGAAATTGCTATGGCCCGCTTGCTCCCGCCGCCGGTCTATCCAAAATGTCTGCTGTGCCGCGAGAATGTTGGGTATGCTGGTCGGGTTAATCATCCGCCGCGCCAGAACCTGCGTGTCATTCCACTTCAGCTGAATAATGAGAAATGGCTCTTTCAGTATTCGCCATATGTTTACTACAACGAGCACTGTATTGTATTCCATCATGATCATGTGCCAATGAAGCTTACCAAGGATACCTTGAAGCGACTACTTAGCTTCGTGGAATCTTTCCCGCACTATTTTATTGGCTCGAATGCAGACTTGCCGATTGTTGGCGGATCGATTCTGACACATGACCACTTTCAAGGTGGACGTCATACCTTCCCTATTCAGAAAGCGCCTAAGGAAGATTCGTTCACGCATGCATCTTATCCGGGTGTCAGCATTAATATCGTAAAATGGCCTATGTCCGTATTACGTTTAAATGGTGAAGATCCAGCGGTATTGCTGGAGTGTGGCAATGCACTTTATGAAGCTTGGAAGGCGTATAGTGATCCTGATGCAGAAGTGTTGGCGTTCAGCGAAGTTGATGGTGAAGTGCAGCCTCATAATACCGTTACTCCAATCGTTCGTCGGGCGGAAGATGGCAGCTTCGAGATGGATCTCGTGCTGCGTAACAACCGGACTAACGAGCAATATCCTGAAGGGATTTTCCATCCCCATCGGGAGATGCACCATATCAAGAAGGAAAATATCGGCTTGATTGAGGTTATGGGACTCGCAATTCTGCCAGGTCGTCTGAAGGAAGAGCTCGATTCTATTGCGAGCATCCTTACAGGAGATCAAGCACTATTAGAAGCGGTGAAGAATGATCCTAGTCATCCACTTGCGCAGCACGCTGCTTGGGTTCAAGAGCTTGTAGAGCGTTTCGGAACGGCATTACAGCATGAAGAAGCCGTCAAGATTGTGCAGAACGAAGTCGGCATCAAGTTTACACATATTCTTGAACACGCGGGTGTCTATAAACGGACTCCGGAAGGGCAAGCTGCTTTCCGTCGTTTCGTGAAGAGCTTCGGCGCGATCTAAAGTTTGGAAAAAAGATGTCCTTAAGCCTGTAGGCTTAAGGACATCTTTTTTTTAGGTTATATATTTGGGGTCCCCGCAAAGTACCTGAGTTTGCATCGAAGCAAAGCACCACTTTGTGGGGATATTTATGTGGCTTGAAGCTAATCCATTTGAATGCGGCAATTCAGAGGTTTATAATACGAGTGAGCAAAACATTCTGAAATAACTAATGGAGGTTTACACATATGCGTAATTTTGATTTTTATAATCCTACCAAGCTGATTTTTGGACAGGGTACGCTGGAAGCGTTGAAGACTGAGGTTCCTAAGTACGGCAAGAATGTATTGTTGATGTACGGTGGCGGTAGTATCAAGCGTAGCGGTCTGTACGATAAGGTAATGGCTGAGCTGAGTGCAATAGATGCTGTGGTTACTGAACTCTCAGGCGTAGAGCCGAATCCACGCCTTTCCACCGTACATAAAGGTGTAGAGCTGTGTCACGAGCATAATATCGACCTCATCCTCGCTGTAGGCGGCGGTAGCGTGTTGGACTGCGCTAAAGCAGTTGCTGTTGGGGCGAAATATGATGGTGACATGTGGGACTTTGTTGAACGTAAGGCAGCTGCTCAAGACGCTCTCCCACTCGGTACAGTGCTGACGATGGCAGCTACAGGATCAGAAATGAATAGCGGCTCTGTAATCACCAACGAAGTGACCAAGGAAAAAATGGGCTGGGGCAGTATTCATGCATTCCCGGCATTTTCGATTCTTGACCCAGAGAATACCTTCACTCTGCCACGTGATCAGACGGTCTACGGCATGGTAGATATCATGTCTCATGTTCTGGAGCACTATTTCCATACTGATGGCAACACACCGGTACAAGACGGCTTCTGTGAGACTTTGCTACGTACGGTGATCGAAACCGCACCGAAGCTTATTGAAGATTTGAATAATTACGAACTGCGTGAGACGATCATGTATTGCGGCACAATGGCGCTTAACGGTATGGTTAGCATGGGTTTTGCAGGAGATTGGGCGACTCACAACATCGAGCACGCAGTATCAGCTGTATACGATATTCCACACGGTGGAGGCCTGGCCATTCTGTTCCCACAATGGATGAAATATAATATCGATACTGATCCTGCCCGTTTCCGCAAGCTTGCTGTAAACGTGTTTGGAGTTGATCCTGCGGGCAAGAACGATAAGGAAATAGGGCTGGAAGGAATTGAAGCGCTGCGTAGCTTCTGGGATTCCATTGGTGCACCGAAGACACTCGCTGATTATGATATTGATGACAGCGAGATCGGCAGTATGGCTGATAAGGCGGTTCGTTTCGGACCGTTTGGTAATTTCCGCAAGCTTGACCGTGAGGATGTAGTTGAAATTTATAAAATGGCTTTGTAAGTAAATTCTTCTACGAAAGAGACCCTTCGTCTTTAGTCTAGAAGATGTTATAGAACGTCAAAGAAGTGATTCTTCCATAATGGATGAATCGCTTCTTTGCGTTTATGCTCTACTGTGGATCTCTCCTTGACATCGTCGCCGATCTCCGCTGCTGCTGACCGGATTTTTCGTACCTTTATCCTCAGAATGGAACTTTTATGGGTAAATATCCAAAGTTTGTGAAACCAATGACCTACTTTATTCGTTTAAAGTAATATGACAGTCCTGAATGAAGACAGGAGGAAGTAAATATGCAAACGCTGTATTTAGGCTGCTTGGCGCTAGGCGTCATATTTGCCATAGTCAGCGTCCTGGTGGGTGATGTGATCGGAGATGCTTTGCATGGAGTCTTTGATTTCGTATCCGTAGATTTTCTGAATCCCACCGTACTGGCAGGAGGAATAACCGTGTTCGGCGGAGCGGGCATTCTTCTAACCCGGTACAGCGCTCTGGAAGCTGGGGCGATCATTGCTTTATCTTTGTTAGCCGCCGCTTTTTTGGGAGTACTTATGTATCTAGGGGTGGTTAAGCCCATGGAAAAAAGCGAAATGTCCAATGGTTTCTCTATGAATGATCTGCCTGGCAAGATCGGGGAAATCACAATTCCTGTTCCCGCCACGGGTTATGGTGAGATTATGGTAAAGTTTGGCGCCGGCAATAGCCTGCATACGGCAGCAAGCTTTGATCATGAGCTGCTTCCGGCAGGGATTAAAGTTGTTGTAGTGGAGGTTAGAGAAGGCGTTGCATTGGTGTCAGAATTCGAAAAGAGAAGAGGAGTGGATCTTTAATGTTCGGTATTCCTGAGTATTTGTTAGTCCCTGCTGTTGTCGTTGCTGTTTTGTTTGTGCTAGGTATCGCATTCTGGGCACGTTACAAAACTGTTGGACCAGATGAAGGGATGATCGTAACGGGGTCGTTCTTGGGGAAAAATCATATTTCAGACGATGGATCTGGTCGTAAAATAAAGATAGTACGTGGGGGCGGGGCATTTATCCTCCCTATCTTTCAGAAGGCTGAATTTATGTCGCTTCTTTCTCATAAACTCGATGTGACGACCCCGGAAGTATACACCGAACAAGGGGTTCCGGTTATTGCTGACGGTGTAGCGATTATTAAAGTGGGTAGCTCGACTGAAGATGTGGCGACAGCCGCTGAGCAATTTATGGGCAAACCGATTGAAGCGCTGAAGAGCGAAGCACAAGAAGTTCTTGAGGGTCATCTGCGGGCCATTCTCGGTTCGATGACCGTTGAGGAAGTATATCGTAACCGTGACCGTTTTGCGCAAGAGGTTCAAGGCGTGGCGGCACGTGATCTTAAGAAAATGGGTCTGCAAATTGTTTCCTTTACTATCAAGGATGTCCGAGACAAACATGGATATCTTGACGCATTAGGTAAACCGCGGATAGCTGCAGTGAAGCGGGATGCAGAGATCGCTGAAGCAGAAGCAGTGCGGGATGCGAGAATTCAAAAGGCAAACGCTGAAGAGCAAGGGCAAAAAGCAGAACTGCTGCGGGATACGAATATCGCCGAAGCCTCCAAGGAAAACCAGCTTAAGGTGGCTGCGTTTAAACGGGATCAGGATACAGCGAAAGCGGAAGCCGACCAGGCTTATCATATTCAAGAGGCACGTGCAAAGCAGACCGTTGTTGAAGAACAGATGAAGGTTGAGCTGGTACGTAAGGAACGTGAAATCGATTTGCAAGCCAAAGAAATTCAAGTTCGCGAGAAGCAGTACGACGCAGAAGTGAAGAAAAAAGCGGAAGCGGATCGTTACGCAGTAGAGCAAGCGGCGGAAGCTGATAAGGCGAAGAGAATGCGTGAGGCAGATGCCTTGCAATATAGTATTGAAACGCAAGCTAAAGCGACAGCTGAGCAGAAGCGTCTTGAAGGTCAAGCGATGGCGGATGCAGAGCTGGCTAAAGGTACAGCGGATGCTGAGGTTATCCGGTTGCGCGGTCTAGCGGAAGCAGAAGCCAAAGAAAAGCTGGCGGAAGCTTTCCAGAAATTCGGCGAAGCCGCCGTGCTCGATATTATCGTCAAAATGCTGCCTGATTTGGCTGGCCAAATCGCGAAGCCGCTGGCATCCATTGATAAGCTTACGGTTGTAGATACCGGTAATGGTGAAGGTGCGGCACGTGTCAGCAACTATGTAACCCAGTTGATGTCTACGGCTCCTGAGATGTTGAAGAGCGTCTCTGGAATTGACGTAGAGGCCCTGATTAAAGGGCTGACGACTAGATCCTCAGGGTCAACTGGAAGCAAGGCTGTTCCGGTCACACCAGTGACCTCCATACAACCTCCAGCAGCATCGGGGGGAGCGAGCAAAGCTTCAACTTCTGTGGCTGAGCAACCTGAGGACTAGTTAAAGCAATAACTACTATAGAATGATTTAACTTAAGGTAAGCTCGGTGATTGCTACCGGGCTTACTCTATGTTTTGGGTCTTAGCTATAGAATAGGAGAGGTGCGCGAGCGTGCAACTAACTTTAGATCATATCCATAAAAGCTTCGATGGTAAACAGGTGATTAAAGATGCAGACTTCACCTTTGAAAGAGGGAAGATCTACGGGCTGCTTGGACGGAATGGAGCAGGTAAAACTACACTTTTCAATTGTTTGAGTGGTGAGATCCAAATGGATAGCGGAGCTGCCTTTATTGGTGAGAAGGATAGTGCCCGTCCGCTTCGTGACGAGGACATCGGATATGTATTTTCCCTACCCATTTTGCCTGAGTTTCTGACAGGTTATGAGTTCGTAAAGTTTTATATGGACATCAACCGTGAAAAGATCGATCCGAATAAAAGCATTGAAGATTATTTTTCAATTATTAAGTTTGAGGAAGAAGATCGACACCGACTGATTAAGGGTTATTCCCACGGGATGAAGAATAAAATTCAAATGCTCTGCTTTATCATTACTCGTCCGCCTTTGATTTTATTAGATGAGCCTTTAACTTCTTTTGACGTGGTTGTGGCTCTTGAGATCAAGAAATTGCTGCGTGAGATGAAGCAGGATCACATCATTATTTTTTCTACGCATATTTTGCAATTAGCCGCTGATTTATGTGACGAGTTGGTTATTCTAAATCATGGAACCCTTCAAGAAATTCCGCGTGAGACTCTGCAAAGTCCAGAATTTGAGGAGCAAATTATAGCTTTACTTCAGGATGGCAACAATGATTAGCACACTTCGCAGCATTCAGAGGATTAGAGGTTCGTCCGGAGCCAATCGGCTGATTTACTATTTCAAAAAGCTGCCTGTTCTTGGCAAACTTTTAAAAGGGGATATTTACTCTAACATTGCACTAAAACAAGTCTTCGCTGGGATAGTACTTGCATTGAAGGTAGTGTGGGGGTTTTTAGGCAAGTTCGCCTATTTGGGAATTGTGATCTATTTGCCAATCGTCCTTACACACAAAGAATTGCCGCTCGCCGAACAGTATGCATTGTTCTTACATATTTTTATAGTTCTGAGCTTTATAGTGGCTGGGGTTTCGAATGTATTTATATTAGAGCCCAAACGGGATAAATATATCTGTGTGAAGCTGATGAGAATTCCGGCGAAACAGTATATGCATGCTACGCTTTTGATTAAAGGGCTAACGTTCTTTATATATTTTATTCCGGCATTAACCGTGTTTGCGGGGATTTTTGGGGCACCGCTATGGCATGGCGTATGGCTAACACTACTGTTAACGGCCTGGAGAATAGTCACCGAGGCGCTAAATCTTTGGTTTTTTGACAAAAAAGAAATTGTGTTAGTTAAAAAGATGAGCTGGGTGTGGTCGGTGATTGGCCTAGGTGGCCTACTTGCCTATGTGCCTCTTTATCTAGGATATGCTTTTGTAAATGATGCGACAGGATTTAGTGTCCCAGTGAGTTTTGTGATTGTTGTACTTGGAGGAATTGCAGCTGTGTATATTGGGAAATATCCTAACTATCGCAGTGCTGTAGATGTCGTTACCAAGATAGATGATCCATTGCTGGATATGAACCGGATGATGAAAGAAGCGAGGGTGGCAGATGTTCAGACCAAGGAGAAGGACTTTTCGTCGGAAGAACTTAAAGGGAAAGCTTTTCAAGGAAAGACAGGTTACGCCTACCTAAATGCTATTTTTTTCTCCAGGCATAAACGCTTGTTGATTCAACCCATCCAGAGGCGTTTAACGATCATTGGTGTGCTCTTTATAGTGGCTGTCCTAATGATGCTTATTTCGCCGGAGACTTCGTCCGAATTTACAGCATATCTGCTCGGTGGACTTCCCTTTTTTGTATTTATAATGAACTATACCTCTATAGGTGAGCGCGTATGCAAAGCGATGTTTTACAATTGTGATCTAAGCTTGTTGCGCTATGGATTCTATCGTGAACAAGCTGCGATTCTAGACAATTTTAAGATTCGTCTAATTAAATTGAGTGGCCTTAATCTTATTCCTGCTGTCGCCATATGTTTAGCATGTACTCTGCTGTTTCTGCTCTCTGGTGCAGATTGGGGTTTGATGGATGCGCTGATCTTTTGGGTAACGATTCTTTGTCTTTCCTTGTTCTTCTCAGTGCACCATTTGTTCATGTATTATATCTTTCAACCGTACAGCACGGAGCTAAACATGAAAAATCCGTTCTTTTTTATCGTCAACAGCATTGTATTGGGACTAAGCGTCGCTTGTATCGGATTTCCAAAAGCATCGTCACTATTTACGCTAGTTGTTCTTGCGGGAACGATTGCTTATATGGTTATTGCCGTGACGTTGGTATACAAGTTCTCCAGCCGAACCTTCCGGGTAAAATAGAATGCGAGTGTTCTTCTAATATCGGAATGTTGATGATATGATGGTAACGAGAGTTTTTTAATCGTACCGTTTCATGTTGCGTTTGCTGCTTGGAAGTCAGGTGTTTAGAGATAAAAGAGGTGGCAAAAATGAGTAGCATAACTGTAGCAAAGGTGTTAAATAACAACGTTATCATTGCGGACCATCCCCAATATTCCGAGGTTGTAGTAATTGGAAAAGGGATAGGTTTTAATCGAAAATTGCATGATCGGATTAACCTATCCTCTGTGGAGAAGATGTTTATTCTCCGCAGCCAAGAAGAACAGGAACAATATAAACAGCTTCTTCCCCAAGTGGATGAGAAGTTGATTGAGATTGTACATGAAATTTTGTTATATATTATGCATAGCAGTAGTCAACCACTTAATGAGCATGTTCATATTGCACTCACTGATCATATCTCATTTGCTATACGGCGTTATGAACAAGACATCCCAATTCATAATCCGTTTCTGTATGAGACTAAGGAAATTTATCCTGAAGAGTATAAGATGGCAGAGTATGCGATTGAGCGGATTAATGAAGGCATGGGCGTGGAATTGCCTGTAGATGAGGTGGGTTTTGTTGCACTTCATATCGTTAGCGCGCTGAGTAATAGACAAATTTCCGAGGTCAGACAGCATTCTCTTTTGATTGGTGATTTGATCGGAATTGTAGAGAATAATCTCGAATATCGAATTCCACGTGATTCACTTGATTATTCGCGGTTGGTGACTCATCTACGATTTGTTCTAGAAAGACTGCGCCGTGGAGAATCAGTGCGGGAGACTTCTACGCTGGATGGTCTTATGAAACGAGAGTATCCCGAAATGTATACCTTGGCTTGGCAATTAACTAAGGTGATTGAGAACCGAGTGCGAATTCCTGTGTATCCAGCAGAGGTCAGTTATTTGACAGTTCATTTGCAACGTCTTGCCCAGAAGAAAGAGGATGAAGTGGGTATGGAGACGAAGCGAGAAATATAAGGATAATGTATAAAGTGAAACTTATACTTTCTTATATTTAAAAAAAAGCTTGTCACTACAAAAAAACGGTGCTACAATATCGGTGTCCTAATTAAAACAGAATACCAAGCGTGTAACTGATTCGATCAGGCATGAGTGATTTACAGTATTTTGGTTGCTAGTCCCCATCTTGGGGTAATCTAACCTTAGCGTTAGATAACAACCTTTATACTGTGTTGCTCATGCCTTTTTTGGCATCTGTTTTACTGAAAATGTGAATAATGAAAGGAAGTGACCATGATGTTCAAAAAGCTTTTCGGCGTTTTACAAAGAGTCGGTAAAGCGCTGATGCTCCCAGTAGCCATACTGCCAGCAGCCGGTCTGCTCCTTGGAATAGGAAACATGCTGGTAAACCCCGATTTTCTACAATACGTTCCGGCACTTGAGAACGATGTAGTTCAGGCAATTGCGAACGTATTGATGAACTCAGGGCAAATTGTATTTGATAATTTATCCTTACTATTTGCCGTGGGTGTTGCCATCGGTTTATCCGGTGGTGAGGGTGTTGCTGGTCTAGCCGCTATTATTGGTTTCCTCGTAATGAATGTTACGATGGGTACTGTAATTGGCGTCAATGATTATGTCCTGAGCCAAGGCGACTTTTCCTATGCTAGCGTCTTAGGAATTCCAACACTGCAAACGGGGGTATTTGGAGGTATACTCGTCGGTATATTGGCATCGTCCATGTACAAACGATTCTTCAAAATCGAACTTCCATCCTACCTGGGTTTCTTCGCAGGTAAACGTTTCGTTCCGATCATGACTGCGGTAACGTCATTGATTCTTGGTCTGGCATTGACCTTAGTTTGGCCGCCAATTCAACACGGTCTGAATTATGTATCACAAAGTATGATTGATACGAATAAAACGCTCGCAGCGTTTATCTTCGGAACAATCGAACGCTCGCTTATTCCTTTTGGTCTGCATCACATCTTCTATTCTCCGTTCTGGTATGAATTTGGTACCTACGTAGATAAAGCTGGGGAATTGGTTCGTGGTGACCAACGGATCTTCATGCAGCAGCTTCGTGATGGCGTAGAATTCACAGCAGGAACATTTACAACAGGTAAGTATCCTTTCATGATGTTCGGTCTTCCAGCAGCTGCTTTGGCCATTTATCATGAAGCTAAACCTCATAATAAAAAACTTGTCGGAGGTTTGATGCTTTCCGCAGCATTGACTTCATTCCTGACAGGGATTACAGAGCCGCTTGAATTCTCATTCTTGTTCGTAGCTCCATTGCTGTTCGCAGTACATGCTGTTTTTGCAGGTTTGTCTTTTATGACCATGCATATTCTTAATGTCAAGATTGGTATGACCTTCTCTGGAGGTTTTATTGATTACGTGCTCTTTGGTATTATCCCGAACCGTACGGCTTGGTGGCTCGTAATTCCAGTAGGTCTTGCCCTTGCCGTAATTTACTACTTCGGATTCCGCTTTGTTATTCGGAAGTTCAATCTGATGACACCGGGTCGTGAAGAGGATACGGGTGAGGTTGAAGATACTAACACAGAAGCCGTCTCTAAAACGGGTGATGATTTACCACGAAACATCTTGTCTGCGTTGGGTGGTAAAGAGAACATCGCTCATCTGGATGCTTGTATTACCCGCCTTCGTGTGGAGGTTAAAGATAAATCAGGTGTGGATAAGACTCGTCTGAAGAAGTTAGGTGCATCAGGTGTGCTTGAGGTGGGTAATAACATTCAAGCGATCTTCGGCACACGTTCCGATACCATTAAATCTCAGATTCAAGATGTAATTAGCGGGAAGACACCTGCACCAACGCCGGTAGCGGCTACGCCACAGCCTGAAGAAGAACAGCAGGCAGGTGAAGCTGGTGAAGCGATTATCAAAGAAGATATCGTCTCTCCGGTAAATGGTGAACTAGTGGATATCACTGAGGTTCCTGATGCAGTATTCTCCCAAAAAATGACGGGTGATGGTTTTGCTTTCTTATCCGATGATGGAAAGATTGCTTCACCGGTCTACGGTAAAGTGTTTAATGTGTTCCCGAGCAAGCATGCGATCGGCATTATGTCCGATGGAGGTAAGGAAGTGCTCGTTCATATAGGGGTTAAT
Source organism: Paenibacillus sp. FSL F4-0236 (assembly GCF_038000135.1). Classification (NCBI taxonomy): domain Bacteria; kingdom Bacillati; phylum Bacillota; class Bacilli; order Caryophanales; family Paenibacillaceae; genus Paenibacillus; species Paenibacillus sp. FSL F4-0236. The sequence goes on along the minus strand of NZ_JBBOBK010000001.1, from coordinate 4,258,239 downwards.
ACAGTTAAGCTTAAAGGTCAAGGTTTTACAGTTCTAGTCGAAGAGGGCGACCTTGTAGCTGCTGGACAGCCGATCATGGAAGTGGATTTAGAATATGTAAAAGCACATGCACCATCAGTAATGTCTCCTGTTATTTTCTCCAATTTACCAGAAGGCTCTTCCGTAACCTTGAAGAAGCCAGGTAAGGTATCCATTGGCGATAAGGATATTATTACCATTCAGTAAAAGTGCAAGGGTGGACGCTTCCTTTAAACATTAAAGGGAGCGAAGCCTTCACTATAAATTTAAAAATATTCTATTAAAAGAAAGCGAGTTGGATAATATTATGCAAACAACATTCAGAATTATTGATGAAGATGGAATTCACGCACGTCCGGCAACTGCCTTGGTAAATACAGCTACGAAATTCAAAGGTACAGAAGCTTATGCAGAAGCAAAAGGCAAAAAAGTTACATTGAAATCTATTCTTGGCGTATTGTCATTGGGTCTAGAAGCTGGAGACACTTTGTCTCTGATTACTGAAGGTAGCGAAGAAGCTGAAGCTCTGAGCGCACTTTCTGATGTAATGATTAAAGAAGGGCTAGGGGAAATCCATGAATAAAATTTCAGGAATCGCGGCTTCAGCAGGGATTGCAGTAGCCCGTGCTTTTATCCTGAAACATCCGGATTATACAATTACAAAAACTAGTATCAGTGATCCTGAAGCAGAAGTCGCCAAGTTGAATGACGCACTTGCTAAATCAAGTGCTGAACTGCAGACTATTAAAGAGCGTACTTTAGCAGAACTAGGAGAGAAGAAAGCAGAGATTTTTGCATCCCATCTGCTGATTCTTGAGGACCCTGAGCTGATTAATCCCGTAATTGATAAAATTCGTCAGGAATCGGTTAATGCGGACTATGCACTAAACGAAGTAGCTACACAATTCATTGAAATGTTCGAAAACATGAAGAGTGCTTACTTACAAGAACGTGCAGCTGACATGCGTGATGTGACCAAACGCCTGCTGAACCACTTGCTGGGTATTCATTATGTTAGTCCTGCAGAAATCAATGAAGAGGTTATTGTTATCGCTGAGGATTTAACACCTTCTGACACAGCACAGCTAAATCGCAAGTATGTTAAAGGCTTCACAACAAACATTGGTGGACGTACGTCCCACTCCGCGATTATGGCACGTTCTTTGGAAATTCCAGCGGTAGTTGGAACTAAGAATGTCATGACAGAAGTGAATTCTGGGGATCTAGTGATTGTTGATGGTCTGAACGGAGACGTTCTTATTAATCCTAGTGAAGCAGAAGTGGCAGAGTACGTTCGCAAGCAGGAAGCTTACGACTTGCAAATTGCAGAGTGGAAGAAACTTCGTGATAAACCAACGATTTCTGCAGACGGTAAGCACGTGGAGCTGGCGGCTAATATCGGTACACCAAACGATGTCAATGGTGTAATTGAGAATGGTGGGGAAGGTGTAGGCTTGTATCGTACTGAGTTTCTATACATGGGCCGCGATAAGCTGCCTTCTGAGGAAATTCAATATAACGCCTATCGTACTGTGCTTGAGAATATGAAAGGCAAACCGGTAGTTGTACGTACACTTGATATCGGTGGCGACAAAGAACTTCCGTATCTGGATCTTCCAAAGGAAATGAATCCTTTCTTAGGATTCCGTGCGATTCGTCTTTGTCTGGATCGTCAAGATATTTTCCGTACGCAACTGCGTGCTTTACTGAGAGCAAGTGTTCATGGGGATCTTCGCATTATGTTCCCTATGATCGCAACACTTGGTGAATTCCGTGCAGCTCGTGATCTTCTGCTTGAAGAGAAAGCGAAGCTTCGTGAAGAAGGCAAGGAAGTATCTGACAACATTCAGCTCGGCATTATGGTTGAGATTCCTTCCACTGCTGTACTGGCTGACCAGTTCGCAAAGGAAGTTGATTTCTTCAGTATTGGTACGAATGACCTTATTCAATATACAATGGCTGCTGACCGTATGAATGAACGGGTGTCTTACCTGTATCAGCCATACAATCCGGCCATCCTGCGTCTGGTCAAGAATGTAATTGATGCAGCGCATGCAGAAGGTAAATGGACAGGAATGTGCGGTGAGATGGCTGGGGACGCAACAGCGATTCCACTCTTACTAGGTCTTGGCCTTGATGAATTCAGTATGAGTGCAACGTCAATTCTGCCAGCACGTAGTCAAATTTCTAAATTGTCGGCTGCCGACATGAAGGAACTGGCTGCAAAAGCATTGCAACTTGGCACTGCTGAAGAAGTAGCTGCACTTGTTCAAAGCATCACTAACTAACTATTTCCATATGCATTACTCCGTTAAACGTTTTATAACATTCCAACTACTATTACCGACTTCCGATGTTTGGAGGTCGGTTTTTTTGTGTGTATATCGATAATTTTATTTCTTACGTTGGCTTAAGTTCATACGTGAGCGTTATACTCAATTTAGAATAATTAAATTCACTTTTTATTTGCTTTATTACACAGATGTCTATGCCGATAGTAATAGTGATGAGTATAAAGTCGGTAAGGAACCCAAACCTGTAAATATGTCTTACATATAATAATAGTATGAATCCATAGAAAGTTTATACTCCTTTACAGACTTGCAGAGCTGTGCAAGTATTAATATGATCTAAATTGGAAATATTTGGACTTATAAGCATCCCTATAAGTTAGCCAGGGAGCCATAGGATGGTGTTAACTCATGAGTAAAAATGTTATAAATACAGAATTAATGTTAGAGGTCTATGAAGGTAAAGACCTGGGCTTGACGTACTCGGTGGAGTACAGTGTATTTAAAGTTTGGGCACCTACTGCTTTTGCTGTATCTCTAGTTATGTACGAAACAGATGGAAATCAACGTAACATTGGATTTGATCCGAGCTCTACAGATAGTGGGCGTATTATATATATGCAGCGTCAGAACGGCGGAGTCTGGCAGACTAAGTTATCAGGTGATTTAAAAGGGAAATATTATATGTACCGTGCTGTATTTGCTGATGGAAATGTGACGGAAGCAGTAGATCCTTATGCAACAGCCGTATCGGCAAATGGTTTAAGAACAGCAATCGTTGATTTGCGCAGGACCCATCCTGAGCATTGGGAGAAGGACGTTGCTCCTCCATTGCAGCATCCTGCAGACGCGGTTATTTACGAGCTGCATGTGCGTGACTTCTCCTCACATGAGAGCTCTGGCATGTACTATAAGGGCAAATTCAAAGCATTTACTGAATTTGGCTTAAGAGATTCGGAAGGGAATGCAATAGGTATTGATCATCTGGTTGAATTGGGTATCACTCATGTACATCTGATGCCCGTGTTTGATTTCCAGACCGTAGATGAGTTAAGTGTAATAAAGCGTGGTTCGTCCATTGAACATACCGACTACAATTGGGGATATGATCCTCAGCATTATAATGTACCGGAAGGATCATATAGCACTGATCCTACCGATCCAGGTCTACGAATCCGGGAATTTAAAGAAATGGTTCAGGCTTTGCATAGTCGTGGGATTTCAGTAATTATGGATGTGGTTTACAACCACACGTATGCTGTGCAGAAGGGTCCCTTCGAGCCGCTTGTACCAGATTACTTCTATCGCCGTGACTACTTGGGACGTTTATCTAATGGCTCGGGAGTTGGTAACGAGCTGGCTACAGAGCGTCCGATGGTACGCAAATATATTAAGGATTCGTTGTCCTACTGGGCTACGGAGTATCATATTGATGGCTTCAGATTTGATCTTATGGGTCTGATGGATAGTGTGACCATGCGTGAAATAACGGAAGAGCTTCGACTTGAGGTGAATCCTAATCTGCTGTTATATGGCGAACCTTGGACAGGTGGAGATTCTCCACTGGCAACAAAGACGCTAAAAGGTGTGCAGCGGGGGAAAGGATATGCTGTCTTCAATGATAACTTTCGTTCCGCGATCAAAGGTGATAGTGATGGATGGGGACGGGGCTTCATTACAGGGGAATACGGCAAAGAAGGGGCTATTGCAGCCGGAATCAAAGGAGCCATCCACGAATTTACAGACTCCCCAGTGGAATCGGTGAACTATGTAACGGCCCATGACAATTTGAATTTATGGGATAAGGTGCTTACCGTTCAAGGGGGATTTCAGGATGCCGTTTCACGGGCTAATCCTTACGTGAATGTAGATCTGGAGAATATTCTCAGCAATGAGACCGTGCGCCGATCCCTACTTGCAAATGGAATCATCCTGACCTCGCAAGGGATTCCATTCCTGCATGCCGGTGATGAGCTCCTGCGCAGTAAATTTGGAGATCATAATAGCTATCGTAGCGGTGATACGATTAACGCGATCCGCTGGAACATGAAGAGTATGTTTAAGCCTGTATTTCAATATTATAAAGGTTTGATCGAACTGCGGCGTACACATCCGGCATTTCGTCTACATGGTCGGCAGGAAATTGAGCGTTCGCTGGAATTTCTGCGCTGTGATGGGGGGATCGTGTCGTATCTGCTTAGAAATCATGCAGGAGGCGACCTCTGGAACAATATAACAGTCATCTTTAATGCCAATAATGATCGAGTAAAGCTATCTCTTCCTGAAGCTAATAACGGTTGGAACGTGGTAGTGGATCATACCCGAGCGGGGACAGAAGCATTCCGGAAGGTCGCAGGTAGCGAGGTGGAAATTGAAGGCTTGTCGATGATGGTGCTCTATGATGAATGTGGTGAGCCAGCACCGCGGTCCAAAATTATCGAAGTACACTATGAGCGGCCAGATGGGAAATATCAAGGCTGGAATCTTTGGGTTTGGGATACAGGAATTCAGGACGGACAATGCGACTTTCGGTATATGGAGGATGGGCGTGCAGTTGCACGAATTGAGGTCTTGCCAGATACCGATTCTATCGGGTATATATTACGACTTAATGACTGGGAAGAGAAAGATGGGGATGGCGATCGCTTCATTGATTGTTCCAAGGATGACGAGCTGATCAAGGTCATGGTTATAGATCGTGATCAGGAGAATGATGAGATCTCAGATGATCATTTGCAGTTAACCAGTTAAAAAATAAAAAAGAGCTGCTTCAGGGTTAGTTGTACCCTGGAACAGCTCTTTTTGTTGATCTTATGGTTTTCCGATGATCTGGTTGGATAAACCTACATCTAAAAGCTCGTAGTAGAGATTAGCTTCATTCCCTCCATGGTCTTTGGAAAGGTACATAGCTAGATCAGCGGCACGCAGAAGTTCATTAATACTGCCTCCATGCTCAGGAAATAGGGCTACACCAATACTTGCGGAGGTGTGGAAGCTAGATCCATTGTCAATAGACCAAGATTTGTTGAATAACTTAAGCAACCGTTGTAGCATTTCATCTAACATTTCTGGAGAGGTAAATCGGTGCAGTACCACCGCGAATTCATCACCGCCAATCCGGAACGCCTGGCCTACACCTTTAACCGTTTGCAAAAGCTCTCGAGAGAGCAGTTGGAGAAATTCGTCTCCGGCCAGATGTCCTAAGGTATCGTTTAGCTGCTTGAATCTGTCACAATCCAGCAATGCGAGTGCAATATTCTTTCTCCGTTCCTCGGGTTGGTTGATGAGATTCTCCATGTACATTTTGAAATGAGCACGGTTGGGAATCGCGGTTAAATGATCATAGAAGGCTAGCTTATGTAATCGTTCTTCGTATTGCTTCCGTTGTGTAATTTCACGGGACACTAACATAAATTGTGCTGGGAAATTATTGCTTCCCCGAACAGGCGATACCTTCGTTTCCAGCCATACCCATTGCCCTTCAGCTCCACGCATTCGTAGCTCTGAGATACGAGGGGTTCCTTGAACGACACTCTTTAGTTTAGCCCAAGCAATTTCCGGTTCACGAATGTAGTTGGAGAGTGGGTCACCCTTTTTAGGAACATAGCCGAGAATACTTGAATGTGAAGGGGAGCTATACAGTATCAACCCGTTAGGATCAGTCAAAATAATAAAGTCAGACATGGTTTCGCCGATTAGCTGATAGAGTGTTTGTTCCTCCAGCATTTCATTTTTGAGCCAAATGATTTTGCGACCCAGATAAATAATAACTAGAAGCAGTATAAAGAAGACCAATGAGTATAGCGCAAAGAGTGCACTCTTTTTATCTTGGAACCCATCTGTTACTTGTAAAGCGTAGGTGTCTATCAGGTCTTCTGATTGATCTAGATGAGTTCTGACTTCATTTAACTGCATGTTCAGACTTACAGCATGATATGAAGCAGGGTCCCATCCGATTTGCATCCGTTCAGCTATCAATTTACTTCCTGTACTCTTCCATAGGACTAGGGATGTTTCGAAGGCATGGAGCTCGTTCTCTAATTCAGTAAGTATATTTGCCTGTTTCAAATCACTGTAGGGTTTGTTGATAGATTTGATGTCTGAACTTGCTAGGCCTACCCGTTCTTGTGCTTGTTGATTATTGTCCTTAAATTCCTGAATGAACTGATCACGTTCAGCGTCAGTGAGGTTCGAGCTCATGGAGGAGTGGAGAGCGATTGCGGCTTGATGCAGATCACGATCAGCGCTCAGTATGAGCTCAGAGTTCTCAAATACATCTTCATATAAAGAATCTGACATTCTGTTAATGGTGTGATTTAGATAGAGTAAAGCAGCTACACTAATTCCAACCAGTAGAATGGAGATCGCAGCGAAAATAAAGATTAGTTTGCGTGTTACTTTGATATCGAAAAATCCAGCCACGGTCATCTTCTCCCCGCATAAGATGTTTAACAAATCTTATTGCTGCTAACTATAACCTGCGGAACTTCCATTTGTGGCAGGCGTGTTTTATTTTCAGGCAAAGATGTTGAGAGTAATTATGTAAAAAAAAGAGGTGTTGTAACATAGTGGGAATTGAGGCATGGGAAAGATAAATTGTGTGTGGATCGCAGTTTGTAGTACAACAAGTATATAGGACGTCCTACTTATAGAGCAATCGCTTCCTCAAATAAAAATCAATAATAAAAAATTTAAATGATTATGGTATGGGCCTATTGCCTTATCTATATTCAAATCCATAAATCCTATTACCCAACGCCTTCGTAAATGATACCCAGCTTAGCCCCAAAAATATGCGTTCTGTTATGTTAAAAAAGCTGCCTAGTCATAATAATGACTGTGGCAGCTGACTTGAAGTTACTATTCGTTACGTAGTGCATGAATGGGGCGAAGCCGTGCGGCTTTGTTCGCAGGCATCATTCCGAAAATCACGCCGATAAGCAAGGAGAAAACAAAAGATATCAGTACCATATCCCAAGCAATGGATACTGTAAGTGAAGTGTACTTTCCTAGTAACCAACTACCTGCGACTCCAATGCCAACACCGATCACCCCACCCAATCCGCTAAGCACAATGGATTCGATCATGAATTGAGCGAGAATATCGAACTTTTTGGCGCCGATTGCTTTGCGGATACCAATTTCTCTTGTTCTTTCATTAACGGATACGATCATAATATTCATAATGCCGATCCCCCCGACAAACAGAGAAATTCCGGCAATTCCCGCAAGTGCCATTGAAAGCGTAGCTGTCGTAGAATTTACAGTTTCCAGCATCTCTTGAGAGTCAAAGACACTAAAAGCATTATCCGCATAATTAAATTTAGCATCCAGTGTACTCTCTAGTTTATCTTTTACGGTAGCTACAGTGTCTGCTGAAGTCGTCGCAATTGTGATGGAACGTACGCCTTTGCTTTTTAACTGACGTTCTGCAGTAGCTATAGGAATCAATAAGATATCATCGTTGGAGCCACTTAGACTAGAGCCTTTTGCTTCCAAAAGACCGACGATTTTATAGCTGATCCCGTTTAGCTGTACCTTTTGGCCGACAGGATCATCTGTACCGAATAAATCCTCAGCCGTACCTGTGCCGATTAGCGCTACCTTCTGCCGGTACTCCGTATCAATATCAAGCAGGAAACGTCCTGACTGTACATGAAAATCCTTAACGTCCTCATAAGAAGGTGTAATGCCCTCAACTGTAACGCTAACATTCTCAGTATTATGCTTGGCTGTAACGTTGCCACTGATCACAGGAGCTACATTTTCTATCCCCTCTATATCTCCTAGTGCCAAGGCTTCTTCATAGGTGAGGGAGGTGGTAGCCCCACGGCCAGTGATGTTTACCGTCAGTTGATTTGTTCCGAGTCCATTAAGCTGCTCCGTAATCTGAGAAGTAGTTCCCTGCCCCACAGAAACGAGGATGATAACGGATGATACACCAATAATAATACCCAGCATCGTTAAAAAAGCTCTTACTTTACTGCTGTAAATACTTTTTAGAGCCATCCGCATACTTTGAAATAATTTCACCTCGCATTCCTCCGATCTTCTACGAGGTTGCCATCCTGAATACGAATGATCCGCTTTGCTTGCTTTGCAATTTCGAGGTCATGTGTGATTAGGATGATTGTATGACCCTGCTCATTTAATTCTCGTATCATCTGCATGACCTCTTGTCCAGTTCGCGTATCAAGCGCCCCGGTAGGTTCATCTGCAAGTAGAATCGGGGGAGATCCAGCCATGGCTCGCGCAATCGCTACACGCTGCTGCTGTCCTCCTGAAAGCTCAGAAGGTCGGTGATGCATTCTCTCCTCCAAACCAACTTTAAGGAGTGCTTGCTGCGCTGTTTCTCTGCGTTCTCGATGTGAGAGGCCGCGGTATATTAGCGGAAGCTCCACATTCTCGACAGCAGACAACTTGGGGAGGAGATTGAAGTTTTGAAAGATAAAGCCGATCTTCTCATTCCGGATAACTGCCAGCTTGTTGTCGGATAACTTACGAACCTCTTGTCCGTCTAGGAGATAGCTTCCTTCATCCGATACATCCAGGCATCCGAGCATGTTCATTAGTGTTGATTTACCAGAACCGGAAGGACCTATAATCGCTACGAACTCTCCGAAGTCGATTGTAAAGGAAAGATTTTTTAGAACTGTCATAGTTTCTCCGGCCATAGTATAGCCATGGGTCATATTCTGGACTTGGATCAGTGGTGTTAAAGCACTCATCTACTGCCACCTCCGCCACCACCAGGTGCTCCGCCCGTGCCACCAGTACCACCTCCACTGAAGCCACCACCGCCACTAAAGCCGCTACCGCCGAAACCGGCGCCACCCATACCGCCCATGCCACCTTGCATTTGCATCTCAGTACTAGTTGTACCTGTTTTGGTAGAGATGACAGTAGGGATGATCACTTTGTCTCCTTCATTAAGCCCACTGACAATTTCAATACTGCTCTCATCATGGATGCCCACTTCGACGGAAACTGTTCGCTGATTACTATTTCCACGGTTTCTTGTGCCAGCTGCTCCGTTAGGCATAGTACCGCCGCGAGCATCAGGCGCTCCACTAGGCATAGCGCCATCGCGAGCATCAGGAGCCCCGCTAGGCATCGGTGCTTGGCCCTCGCTAGAGGCTTTTGAGGAATCGGTTGAACCCGCTGAACCCGCTGTTAAAGGGAGAGAAACTGTGTACTTGCCATTTCTTTCTTGAACAGCTTCAATAGGTACGGTTAATACATCTTTTTTCTCAGCTGTTGTAACTGAAACTTCTGCCGACATCCCTACAAGGGCGCCTTCGGAGGTGGTTAAGCCAACGGTAACATCGAAGAGGGAGACTCCGTTCGAGACGGTGCCTTCCTTGGCAATCTTAGTAACACTCCCCTTGAATTCAGTGTCGGGCAGGGCATCCAATGAAATGGTAGCAGGCATCCCTATTTTCACTGTAGGAATATCAAGCTCATCCACCTGCACTATGACGCTTAAATTAGCATAATCGGTGATATCGATAAGCTCAGAGCCATCCATCGCTTTTTCACCGCTGGCTATGTTCACTGTTGTAACAGTTCCGTCAATAGGAGCGGTTAGGGGATCAGGAGGGATCATATCCTCTTGTACAGATGCAATTTTTTCGATTTGAGAAGCGATATCCGTTTTCGCTTTTTCAATCGAACGTTTGGCACTGGCCAATTCATCCTCGGAGGCACCTGCCACGGCAAGCTTCTTATACTGCTCCTGCTTGTCCTGAAGATCTGTTTCAAGCGAGGTAAGAGAGGTTTGTTCCTGCTTGAGATTGTCGCTCAAATCATTGCCTTCGAAGGTAATTAATGTCTGACCTTTTTTCACATTTTCGCCTTCTTTGACAAGCACCTCAGCTACGGTTCCAGCGTCCTTCGTTTTCACTTTTCCTGTTTCAGTGGCCGTGACGGAGCCTGCTCCAGATACATTTACTACGATATCGCCCTTCGTAACCGTGGCTGTATTAACGGGCACTTCAGCAGCCTGACTGCTCTTATCAGGTAAAAATGTATACACCAACAATCCGGCTGTTACTACAGCTACTACTCCGATGGTCCAGAGCAACACTTTTTTCTTCTTCATTTCTTTCCTCCATAGATCATCAAATTTCTTTTAACTTAGGCCACCCCTCGCACGTTTACTAAGTGTCGGATGGATTGTAAGCACTAGAATCGGTGTTTGAAGTGGAATTGTTGTTTGAAGTCGTTGACGCTGTCTGATAAGTGACAACATAGGTCCCAGTTCCCAGCAAATTTCGATGACCTTGGAATTCGTCGTATACATTCAATCGGATCGCGCCGCCACCTAGAGTTTTGTAAAGATTGCTTGTGAATGTTGTGGTGTATGACTTGAAGTTCCCTAATGGTAGGTCTGTGCCCAGTGTTAATGTCTTCTCCATCGTTTGTCCGAAGGGGTCGATCAGCTCTAGTACAAGCTTGTGCTCATAGGTACCCGATTCGTAAAGCGTGCTGCTCGACAGGTTGTAGGTTAGGACAGTGCTTAGTGTATCTTTTCCACCAGTGACGGTGGCGACTGCATTTGTAACGGATAGGTTATAAGGGAACGATTCTACATCCAAAAGATTACTTTTTGACTCCACCGCAACATTATTTAGACCCAGTGACACCGTATTGATATAACCCGTTGATTTCCCGCCAGGAGCCGTAAGTTTTCCTTCGGATACCCCTTCACCGATATAAAGAACAAGCTGAGAAGGATCTACTCCAAGTGGAAGCTTAGTCCAGACGGTAACCAGATTTTTTCCGTTAGGGCTCGTGGAAGTGGTAGACTGGTTGACCTCGGCTTCGTAATATTGATTGTCAGGCGTTTTGTAATAAGCTACGAGTTGAGCCTGCTCCGATTTACGTGTTTCCTCACTGTTCATTTCCAGTTCTGTGTACATGATATTGGAGCTCGCACCCTGATAAACCGTTGTCCGGCGCTCTAACACTTCTGCTTTTTTACTTTCAAGGTCAATTTGGAAGGAACTTAGTGCTGCAACTTCCTGAACACGGCTGTCCAACTGATTTGTACTTAAAGAAAGAAAATTATTTTTGCTTTCGCCGGAGGTTTCTTGCAGCGTTATTTTTAATTGATTGAATTGGTAGGTGTAAGGAACATTGGCCACGACATAAACGTCTGCGGATTCATTTGGCCCGAGTATGGTTTGCGTGCTTTCTGTGACAACTTGGGAAGTGCTGCTAATATCACTCTCACCAGCTTTAATGACACTTGTAAATGCAGGAAGCTGCACAGAGGTCGATTTCGTGTTGCGAATATTGATTTTAGCTACAAGCTGATCTTTGTCTGCCCAAGGTAGCCGCTGGATGTTCTCAAGCTTGACAGCAAATGTGCCGTGACTGTTCTCCACCGCGTATTCTGTATCCTGCCAATTGTTAGTTTGGAGTGTGTAAGGAATCTGATAATAGGCCGTAGGAAAAATGATCTTACCCTCTACAGCGGGTTCAGTCATTTGCAGCTGTAGCGTTCCTTGAGCTATCGTTAGCGGAACTTCTGCACTGAGCTCAATTATTTTTTCTTCAAGGGGTTTGAGTGTAAGGTTTGCGAAAGCCTTCGTGTCCACCGGAAATCTGTATCCTTCAGCGGCTTTAACGGTAAACTCATAAGCAGGCAAAGTAATCGCCTTGTTGCCGCTATTTTTTACTTGGAATTGCAGCGTCCACTTCGCGGTGCCGTTGTCGGCATAGACATTGGCGCTTTTTAACTGCGTCTCGACAGTATTATTGTTGATCGTAAGCTTCTTGATGACATTGCTGGCTACGACAAGATCTGGTGTGGTAGCAGCGGGAAGGTTATAGGTGACGATGGGCAAAGCTATTTTTAATGAGGTATCTTCTCCAGCAAACTGCAGAGTCATATTGTCTGTCTTCATATAAGAGGGAATTTCCGTCATGTAGTAGATCGTCTTTTTTTCCTGTGGCTGTACTTTGTAGTTACTGCTCGCATCATCTAGCGTTAATTCAAATACAGATCCTCCTGCAGATGCGAGGTATCCCTTAAGTCCAGGATCACTTAGCACTTTGGTTCCTTGATTGGTTAAGCTCACACCTACTTTGGCGTATACCTTACCGTTATATTTGTAAATTTGCAGACTTTCCGTTTTGGTTGTTACGGGCTGATTATTCAAGGTTATCTTTTTACTTTGGCCTCTAGCGACCGCTTGTGAAAAAGCCACAGGCAAGGTGAAGGTCCCCAGCTTTTTTTGATAATCAGTACTGCTGAAATCCCAACCGAATACTGAAATCTTCACTCCATTTAAAGATGTGGATTTACCGACGTTTGCGTAATAGGTTACGGATTGACTGCTTTTGGAGGGGATAGATTTGATGGTTGCACTGCTGGTTACTGGGCTTCCTTGGATAACGGTTCCTCCGGCAGTAGTTACTTTAGAGAAATAGTCCACAAGATTGATGCTGCTTCCGCTCCCGTTGTTATAGCTGAGGGTGTATGTAAGAATATTGCCGCCATCCTGAGTCAAAAAGCCAACATCGGTCAGCTTCACACTAAAGTTACTCTTTAAAGCTATCGAGCCGAGTTTATCCAGAGTGGATACAGTAGTGGCAGTTGATGTTTTGGTGGATGAAGTAGTCGTTGATGCCGCGTATGCTCCATACGCTGAAGCTTGACTCAGAACTGCTGCGCTAAGTATGATCACAGCTACTTTTATTCTTCGTGCATGCATGTAATTCCCTCCCGGTATGAAAGTCCTTGTATTATGAAGGTGATTTATGATTGAGTACAACCAAGCCTTCTTAATAATGGAAATTATCAAGCTCCGCTGAACGTTAGCTGAAAAAAAGTCCCCAAAATGGCTCTGAACCTTAAAGCCAGCTTAAAGCCAGATAAAAATTGCCCTAATTATGCTTGAACTTGTCAAAACGACAGATTTTGCATATAATAAACAGACATATCTCTTGCATAAAAGAGATACCTGACAATTAGATTGAATTGTGAAATGCAGTGATGGAGAAGAGTACACAGTGCCTGACTTACAGGGAGGAGACGCCGGTGATTGAGAGCGTTTCTAGGATACAGAGCTGTCGAAGTTCACTCCGGAGCAGTTCCTTGAATTCCTTAAGATTGCCTTGTAAGGAAGCGTAGGGGAAACCGGTCACAGACCGTTATTTCTGTATAAAGTGAGATAGGTATCTGTCCAGCCAAAAGAGGGAATGAAGCTCTTAAGGGGAACAGATCAGCTTGTCTAACAAGGGTGGTACCACGGTCTTTTCGTCCCTTACCGGGAGGAAAGGCCTTTTTTTGTTGAACTAGACAATGATTGAAGGGGGCTGTACACGGCCATGAAAGAGAAGTTGGAAGCATTGAAGGTTGAGGCGCTGGCTAAGTTGCAGGAGGTTATGGATCCACAGGTTTTGAATGACCTAAGAGTGAAATATCTCGGTAAAAAAGGCGAGCTTACAGAAGTTCTACGTGGTATGGGAGGACTTAGTGCTGAGGAGCGTCCGGTTATCGGGCAAGTAGCGAATCAGGTGCGTAGTGCCATTGAGGAGATTATTGGAGCGAAGCAAGAGGCTTTTCAACAGCAAGAGACTCAGCAACGTCTGCAGGCTGAAAAAGTAGACGTAACCCTGCCAGGTCGCCGCATGCAGCAAGGGGGCGTTCACCCGCTTAGCAGAGTGGTTCAGGAAATTGAGGATATTTTCATTGGTATGGGCTACCGTGTGGCTGAAGGTCCGGAAGTGGAGACCGATTATTATAACTTTGAAGCCCTAAATCTGCCTAAAAATCACCCGGCACGCGATATGCAGGATTCCTTTTATTTAACGGATGACCTGCTTATGCGTACTCAAACGTCTCCGGTACAGATTCGTACTATGCAGGCTATGAACGGTGAAGTTCCAGTTAAAATCATTTGCCCGGGTAAAGTATTCCGCCGCGATGATGACGATGCAACGCATTCCTTCCAGTTCCATCAAATTGAAGGTTTGGTTATTGGAAGCAACATTCGGATGAGTGATCTGAAAGGCACCTTGCAGCAATTCGTACAAGAAATGTTCGGCCCGAATACAGACATTCGTCTTCGTCCGAGCTTCTTCCCATTCACCGAGCCAAGCGTTGAAGTGGATGTAAGCTGCTTCAAATGTGGCGGCGATGGCTGCAGACTGTGCAAGCAAAGCGGATGGTTAGAAATCCTTGGCGCCGGCATGGTGCATCCAAATGTTCTGAAAATGGGTGGCTATGATCCTGCTAAGTATAGCGGCTTCGCATTTGGTATGGGTGTTGAGCGGATTGCTATGCTTAAATACGGCATCGATGACATCCGTCATTTCTATAACAATGATATGAGTTTTGTAAAGCAGTTCAAGGGCGTTTAGATTTTTGGTGGGCGAGCTGGCTGACGGGTTAGGAGTAATTAGCAATTGGATTACTGATCTTGCTTAATAAAAGACTATTAATAGAAGGAATGGAGAGAAATTTTGGAACTGTAGAAGCGCCAGCGTTCGCCTTTATCCTCGGATTTCTACCGCGAGAAGCGGTTCTAATCAGGAAATCTGAGGATAACAGCGATCGGAAGTCCAATATTTTTCGTAGTGACTGCTCTAAATAGGACGGGTATGAAGCTTTGATCGAGTAATCCTAAATTGTACTACCCCCACAGGAAGCAGATCGAACGGCAAGTAGATAAATACATCTGAAACATAAAGGAAGTGAGCGGACATGAAAGTATCAACCGGATGGTTGGCTGATTATACATCGATTGAAGGAGTAACCGCCGAAAAGCTAGCGGAGAAGATTACCGCTGCCGGCATTGAAATTGACGGAGTAGAGCGCCGCAATAAAGGGATTTCCGGCATCGTAACCGGCTATGTGAAATCAAAAGAAAAGCATCCTGATGCGGATAAACTGAACGTATGTATCGTGGATGCAGGTCAAGGTGAAGATCTGCAAATCGTCTGTGGCGCAAAGAATGTAGCTGCGGGACAAACCGTTCCTGTAGCTCTTGTTGGCGCTAAGCTGCCAGGGCTGGATATCAAAAAAGCGAAGCTGCGCGGGGTATTATCACAAGGGATGATCTGCTCGGCTAAAGAATTGGGACTCAATGATAAATTGCTTCCTAAAGAGCAGCAAGAAGGAATTCTTGTACTTCCTGAAGGTACAGAGATCGGTCAAGATATTTCAAAGTTGCTGGGTCTAGATGATGAAATTCTGGAATTTGATCTGACTCCGAACCGTTCAGACTGCCTAAGCATGATTGGTGCTGCTTATGAAGTGAGCGCGATTCTTGGACGCGACATCAAATTACCAGATCCTGCGAGTGAAATGATTGAGATCAGCGGAGCAGCTGCTCAATCTATTTCCGTTAAGATTGAGAATGAAGAACATTGCAGTCATTACGCAGTTCGTTATATCTCAGGTGTTAAATCTGCAGCATCCCCGCTGTGGATTCAGAATCGTCTGATGGCGGCAGGGATTCGTCCAATTAACAACATCGTAGACATCACTAACTATGTGATGCTCGAATACGGACAGCCGCTTCATGCTTTTGATGCAGATAAAATAGAAGGCGGAGAACTCGGCGTTCGTCTTGCTCATGAAGGTGAAGTCCTGACTACACTTGATGGCCAAGAACGGAAGCTTGAGCCACATATGCTCGTTATCGCTGATGGAGCTAAAGCAGTAGCTCTGGCTGGAGTAATGGGAGGTCAGGATACGGAAGTTACTGCTGAGACGGTAAATCTCGTTCTGGAATCCGCTAAGTTTGACGGAGGAACCGTTCGTAAAACCTCGCGTCAACTGGGACTTCGCTCGGAAGCATCGCTTCGTTTCGAGAAAGAAGTGGATCCAAATGCAGTGATCCCTGCATTGAATCGCGCTGCAGTACTTATTGCGCGTTATGCTGGCGGATCTGTGCATGAAGGAATTGTGCAAGCAGGAACAGTCGCAGGAGAAGAGAAGGTACTTACTTTGTCCTTGGAGAAGCTGAACCGTTATCTCGGAACAGATCTGTCCTTACTAGAAGTGAAGACATTGTTTGGTCGTCTACATTTCAAATGCGGGGATACCGCACAAGGATTGATCGAAGTTCAGGTGCCAACTAGACGTGGCGATATCAGCTATGATGTTGACCTTATCGAAGAAATTGCTCGTCTGTACGGGTATGACAATATTCCAACGACTCTGATTGAAGGTGTTACAACGCCAGGCGCATTGACGCATAAGCAATCACTCCGCCGTGAACTGCGTCGCCTGTTGTCGCATGGCGGTTATCAGGAAGTGATGGGTTACTCCTTCATCCAGCCGAAACAAAGCAAAATGTTCCCTGAGTTATCAGAAGGCTCACAAGCGGTTAAATTGGCTATGCCAATGAGTGAAGAACGCAGTGTACTGCGTACTAGCCTTCTGCCACAACTATTGGATATTGCTAGCTATAATACCAACCGTCGTCAAAGCGATCTAGCGTTGTTTGAAATCGGCAATGTCTTCTTCACAGATGAGGAACAGTTGACTCGTCAGCCGCGTGAACTGCCGGTGCTGGGGTTGTTGCTTAGCGGTAGCCTAACCGTGAAGCAATGGAACGTTTCTGCACAGCCTGTAGATTTCTTTGATTTGAAGGGTGCGCTGGAATCAGTATTTGCTTATTTGGGTCTTACAGACAGAATTATCTACGAGGGAGATAGTCCAGAAGGGTATCATCCTGGACGTTCCGCGTCGGTATATTTAGTCGGAGATGAGGGTCGTGTGAAGATTGGAACTATGGGCCAGCTTCATCCGGAACTGCAAAGAGAGCTTGATCTAGTGGATACTTATGTAGCTGAGATTCTATTGCAGCCGCTGTATGATAACACGCAAAGCCGTCTGCAATATAATGAGCTTCCACGTTTCCCAGGTATGGAACGGGATATTGCAGTAGTTGTAGATTCAACTGTACCAGCAGGCGATCTGCTAGCTTCCATCCGTGCAAACGGAGGAACTTTGCTGCAATCCGTGCAGGTATTCGACGTGTACACTGGTGGCAAGTTAGAGAGTGGAAAGAAGAGTATTGCGATCTCACTGCTGTATCGTCACGGTGAACATACATTGACAGATGAAGAGGTTGGAGAGGTGCATGATAAGCTATTATCAGTCCTTCAACAAACTTTTGGTGCAGAATTAAGAAAATAGCAGGAATTGTGTAAAGCCGCAGCGAATCCATTTAGAAACTGAGATTCGCTGCGGCTTTTTCTGGGTAGAGTGAAATGCGGAGGATATCAGCGAGAGTCTATTGATTACAAGGGATTTTGCCAAATGCTTAAGAAAAAAGCTACAATAGAAACAGTAAGACTAACTTAGAATCCGCACACATACAAAGGAGGGCACAACTGTGGCTATGGACCGGACACGTGTCGCCGTGGAGATATACGGAACTTCCTATAAACTCGTCGGAAGCAGCACTGAATATATGAAACAAGTGGCCCGTTATGTTGACGAACATATGCGCACGATTTCTAAATCACACAACAGACTGGATACGCCGCGCATAGCGGTGCTTGCAGCAGTACATATGGCGGAGCAGGCTATTCAGGTTCAGGATTTTAAAAATGAACTCAACATGATGACAGGTGAACGCAGTGAACTGCGATTGGAAGTATCTCGCCTGCTGGAGGTTCAGCGGGAGCGACAAGAAGAATATGAACGCCTTGAAGCGGCGGCTAAAGAAGAAGCTACACGACTGATTGCTGCGGTTGAAGAAGAGCGCAAGCGTCATCTGGAAATTCAGGAGAATGAGCGTAAAGTACATGCTAACCAGCTGCAAGAGGCAACCCAAGTGGCTGAAGCCGCACGAGAGAAGCTGGAAGAGGAGCTGCTTGCGCGTGAGCTGGAGTTGCAGGAAATGCGGGCAAGTTATGAGGCTGAACAGTCTGCTATGCGTGAGAATCATCGAGAGGAACTAGCGAATGCAGAAGCCATCCGTCTACAGCAGTTGGAAGAGCAGAAGGCAGCGCATTTGCAAGAGCTGGAGAACATCCGTGAGACGCTGACTAAGGAGAATTCAGACTCCTTGTCTGCTCTGGAGCTTGAGTTAACCGAGACCAGATCAACCTTAGAGAAACAGCTTGAGGAAACCAAATCAACATTAGGTAAGGAACTCGAGAAGACGAAGTTGACACTGGGTAAGGAGCTTGAGAGCACGACAACGAAGCTAAGCAAGGAATTGGCTGATGAACGGGAAGCTTTACAACGGGAGCTTGCTAAGAATAAGGAACTTCGTCAGTCACAAGGTACTCAGGAACATAGACATAAGCAAAACATTCAAGAGCTCGAGAAACAGCTGGCTGAGCTTCGTGGTGGAACAGGACAACTTCAGTCTAGACTCCGTTCGGCTGAAGCCAGTCTTAAGAGTGAACGAGATGCTCGTCAGACGCTGCTCGGACAATATGAAGCGGTGGTTAAACGTGAAGAACAGCTCAGTGAGGAGCTGCGTACTGCTACTGAGCTAGGCACGCTGTTGAATGAAGAGCTGGAAGAATTGCGCCAGCGTTATCAGCAATCTCAGAATGAAGCATCAGAGCTGCGGAAGTCACTACAGGAAACGAATGACAATCTGCACCGTGTTCAGGAAGAACTCGCTGGATCTATGGCGGAGGCAGCAAATTGGCAGGAGCTCTCGGATAAACGGATGGAAGATATTAGTGAGCTTGAAATGAACCTACTGGAGACCGAAGAGAAATCTTTGGCGCTTCAAAAGGAGATTGAGATCCTTCGTGGTCAAGCGGATGGTTTAGTACAACAGTTAGATCGGGAAGCTCAGCTTCGTACAGATGCAGAACACGAAACTGCAGCACTCCGTGAACAAGGTGGACAGGTTCAGAAGGAACTATCTGCACTTCGTGAACGCTATGAGGAACTGATCTCTCAATATGATGAAGTGCTGCAAGATGGAGAACGTCTACAGGAAAGATATCAACTGCTGCAAGAAGAAGGCGAAGAGACAGCTCGACGCTTAGAGGAATTGTCTGAAGCTAGCCTTGAGGCCGCTGCTACGGTTGCAGAGCAGCAGGATGTTCTGAGGGAAGCAGAGGCGTACGGCGCTTCATGGAAGCAAAAGTACGAGGAATTATTCGAGCGACAGCAGCAGTGGAGTGATTTGGAAGCGAAGTTGCGTGAAGAGATAGATATTTGGCAGCAGGAGGCCGGTGAGGCTGAGGCTAAGCAGAAATCTATTGAACGTGAACGCAGTGAGGTGCTTCAGCAGCTTGGTGAAGTCGGCGAGAACTATGAATTGGCCCAAGGACAACTTCGTCTGCTACAGGTCCAGTTTGAGATGCATCAGAATGAGCTACAGAAGATGACGGATGAGCATCGTAATCTTCAAGAGGAATATGCCAAGCTTCAGAATGAATATAATGAATGGATTCAACTGATCGAACAGGACAGTTGAATGTCGGATGCAAGAAAGAGGACTGTACCTGATGTGTAGAGAGATCTATTTCAGGTCAGCCCTCTTTGTTTAATATATTCGAAAGAATAAGTTTCACACCATGTCTTATATTTCTCACTTAAATAAAAAGCCGATCGTCAGGGCAATTCCCTACGATCGGCTTTTTAATGATTCATCTATTCCACAATGATTTTTGCGTTCATGCCGCTATGTCCGGATCCACACATAATCGAACAGGTCATTTCGAATGTGCCGGCTTCCTCTGGAACAATTACTTTCGAGGACTTTTTGCTATTAAGCTGGAGTTCGAATTCAGGGATAAGGATACCGTGATTGCCGCTATCATTTTTAAAAATAATTTTGACGGGTACACCTTTTTTAAGATGATATTCTTCCTGATCAAAGCTGTAATTGGTAGCTGTAATTATAAGTTCTGTTTCTGCCTCGATCTCCGGCTCCGATGTGTTAGCATTGCCAGCAGCACTATCATTGCTGTTTCCACAGGCTGTAAGTGCTATAACGAACACAATTGAAAGTAGAATTGCAAATTTTTTAATGATCCAAACCTCCTCCTAAGAAGTCCAAGCATAGTGAAAATGTGACAATTATGTAGACATCATAACTTAAAATTTAAGTAAGCGCTTTGATTAAATGTGAAAAATCCGTGAACAAGGAAGACTGTTCAAACTTTGTCGTAAATTGCAAATAAATGATGAAAATATAACTAAAATTTATTATAATGAAAGCTATTACATTAACGTACAAAAGTAGGGGATACATATTTCAAGCACTAACGATACGCTAAATACGGAGGTTTGGCACCGTAGAATCTTAAAAGGTTATTGGATGGTAGTTATTCTTTTATTAATCTCACAGTTGCTGTTTTTGTCGAATATTGACCGACTTCAAATAAAAACAACTATGGACACGAATCTATGGCACTTATTTATAGGCTGTAATTTACTAATTGTGGTCCTTATGATTACTGCGGAGCTGTGGCTTCGTTATAGTAAACAATCCCCTAAATATGGGGTGGTTAGTTGTGGATTTTTAGTGTCCTACCTTATGTATTTTGTATTAGAGCCTTTTGTCGATGGTGCTCAGATGACGCTCATGATGCCGATTATGGTCGCTCTTATTTATTTTGATCGTAAGCTCCTGTATCTAATGGGACTATTTAGTATTGTGTTTTATGCGGGAGTATATTTCGGGTTGGAACGGCCATTCCTACATAAACCGTTGCTTGAATTCTTAATAGTAGAGTGTGTGTTTATAATATTTGTAGGGATGGCTCTTGCTGTAATTATTCGTGCGCGGGAAGCGCGTGTAAATCTGGAGAGATTAACGAAGGAAGGCCAAGATCTAATGGTGGAGAGGGCTATTTCGGATAAGCTGCTGAAGATAGATGCACTCACTGGACTATATAATCATAAAACCTTTCATGAATATTTGGATTCATTATTGGAGCAATGTGAAAGCAACAATCTTCAACTACAGCTGGCGCTCTTCGATATAGATAATTTCAAGCAAGTTAATGATACCTACGGACATAGGGTTGGGGACCTTGTTCTTAAGGTAATTGCGGACAAGGTGGGCGGTATGATTGAGTTAAATGATTTTGCGGCTAGGTATGGCGGTGAAGAATTCGCTGTGATTTTTACAGACAAAAGTTTTTCAGAGTCTTATGAGGCTGTAGAGAAACTACGGATCAATATTGCTCAAATCGAGCATTTACAGGCTGGAAATAAGCCGATTACTGTCAGCATTGGAATTTGTGATTATCAGCTTGGGGATGGGAAAGAGCTTCTTTTTCGTAAAACGGACAAAGCGCTCTATACCGCTAAAAAGCAAGGTAAGAACAGAGTGGTCAATTGTGCTGAGAGTCATGAAGCGGAGATTGTGTCATATGGATAAAAACAACACAGAACCCTTATTACCGGAAAAAAACCGGAAATAGGGGTTCTGTGTTGTAAATAGCTTTCGTTACTTTGCTGCCTCAAACGGCGTGGATACCGGCAAAAACAAATCAACAATACCGATGACCAACGCCGCCAGGATAGCTCCTAGAATGGAAACGCTGACTCCACTCACTACGAATTGAGCGACCCAGATGACTAATGCACTAACGATGAAACCGACGATACCGCGCCCGAAGGGCGTTGCTTTTTTGCCGAAGATTCCTTCGACAACCCAGCCGAGTAACGCAATCACCAGTGCAAGGATTAGAGCGCTCCAGAAGCCACCAACCGAGAACTGTGGAACAATCCAACTAACGACCATCAGAACAAGCGCTGCTACAATAAAACGACCCACATGACTCAAGAAATTCACTGTACTAACCTCCTTTGGCCCAAGCTAAGGATATGTGCAGTTCTTATTGTGACCTTAATACTTGTTTTTATGCTTTAACCGATACCAAATAGCGAAATTGGCTTGAATTCTGTATAATGGAAACATCTATGAAGGGAGCTGTGACTGTAATTGGACGACAAAATTTTGCATACGCTTGAATATCGCAAGATTTTAAATAAATTAATGCAATATACGCAAACCTCAATGGGGCGAATGACTGCGGAGCAACTAAGACCATCCGGTGATTTTGAAGGTGTGAAGAAGCTACTTCAAGCCACGGACGAAGCGGCTAATGTAGATCGTCTGAAGGGGATTCCTTCATTCGGCGGGATAAGCGATATTCGAGCAGCACTAAAACGTGCCTCTATAGGTGGAATGTTGGGAACAACTGAACTGTTGGCAGTGGGAACTACCATTGGCGGCGCACGAAGAGTCAAACGATTCCTGGCAGCTATGCATGAGGAGGAGAAGATTGAATTCCTATTTTCACTCAGCGATGTTTTATCGGAGCAAAAACATGTAGAAGATGCCATCCGTTTATGTATAGACGAGAACGCAGATGTACTTGACACAGCTAGCTCTGAATTAGCTACGATTCGCCGTGAATTGCGCGGAGGAGAGACCCGAATTCGTGAGAAGCTGGATTCCATGATTCGTTCTTCTTCCGTTGCTAAAATGCTGCAGGATCAGCTGGTAACCATTCGTGGAGATCGGTTTGTTATTCCTGTAAAAGCGGAGTATCGTGCGCATTTCGGTGGCATTGTACATGATCAGTCCGGATCAGGAGCCACTTTATTTATCGAGCCTGAGTCCATTGTGGCGATGAATAATAAGCTGCGTGAAACACGGCTGCGTGAAGAACGGGAGATTGAGATCATATTGCATAGGTTGACAGCGCTTGTAGCTGATATAGCCGAAGAAATGACTTATGATATCGATATTCTTGGTGAGCTTGACTTTATCTTCTCCAAGGCGCGTCTTGCCCGAGATATGAAGGCTACACAGCCTCGTATGAACGATCGCGGGTATTTGAAGCTGCGCAAAGGACGCCATCCGCTTATTCCCGCGGAGCATGTGGTTCCTCTGGATGTTGAGCTCGGCAACCAATATAGCTCCATTATTGTAACCGGACCGAATACGGGTGGTAAAACCGTTACACTCAAGACCATTGGACTGTTGAGTCTCATGTCGATGTCTGGGTTATTCATCCCTGCAGAAGAAGGCAGTCAAATGTGTGTGTTTGATGCCATTTATGCAGATATTGGGGATGAACAGAGCATTGAGCAGAGTCTGAGTACATTCTCCAGTCATATGACGAATATTATTTCCATTCTGCGGAGAATGACTCCCAAGAGTCTTATTCTGCTTGATGAAGTGGGTGCAGGAACGGATCCGGCAGAAGGGTCCGCGCTGGCGATTGCCATTCTGGAACATATTCACCGGACTGAATGCCGTATGGTCGCTACCACGCATTATAGCGAATTGAAAGCTTACGCTTATGAGCGTAAAGGGGTCATCAATGCCAGCATGGAATTCGATGTCCAAAGTCTCAGTCCTACCTATCGTTTGCTGATTGGTGTTCCTGGACGAAGCAACGCCTTTGCAATTGCAGAGCGGTTAGGTCTGCCAGGTGCGATTCTGGAGCATGCACGCGGCGAAGTGAAGGAAGAGGATCTACGTGTAGAGCATATGATTGCCTCTCTCGAAGAGAATCGACTTGGAGCGGAACAGGAACATGAGCGAGCAGAGAGTATCCGCCGCGAAGTAGAGGAATTACGCAGCAGACAGCAGCAAGAGCTGGAGAAGCTGGAAAGTCAGCGAGATAAACGACTGGAGAAAGCGGAGAAAGATGCCAGCGCAATCTTGGAGAAAGCGCGTAAAGAAGCTGAGGAAATTATCAGTGATTTACGCCGCTTAGCTATGGAAGAAGGCGCTTCAGTCAAAGAGCATAAGCTGATTGAAGCACGGAGACGTCTAGATGAAGCCGAACCTTCACCGCGTAAGAAAGCCGCTACTCGTAAGCCTGCTAAGACTCCGCGGACGATTGGTCCTGGTGACGAAGTGAAAGTAGATAGCTTAAACCAAAAAGGTTTTGTAGTGGAATTAAGCGGATCTAAAGAGGCTTTAGTGCAGTTTGGGATCATGAAGATGAAGGTAAGCCTGGATGATTTAGAACTGCTCTCTTCGAAAGCAGCCTCTGTGCCAACGCCCCTTCGGCAGGCGACAACCGTTAAACGCTCCCGTGATGAGAACATTCGTAGAGAACTGGATTTGCGAGGTACGAATTTGGAAGAAGCGATTATGGAGACGGATCGTTTTATTGATGAAGCCTTCTTAGGAAATCTGGGCCAAATTTCTATTATTCATGGTAAAGGCACAGGTGTGCTCCGCACAGGAATTCAAGAATATTTGCGTAAGCACAGACATGTTAAGAGCTATAGGCTTGGAAATTATAATGAAGGCGGCGCAGGCGTAACCGTGGCTGAGCTGCAATAGCGGGATTGCCCGGCAGAAAGAAGGGAAAAGTGTGCAAGGAGATATTGATCTTTTGCTGGGTCATCCGCTAGGTGCCTTGCTTGGTTACTTTGCAGTAGCAATTCTTGGGCTTGTTGTATTTCTGTCTATTTTTGAAATGGTAACGAAATATAATTGCTGGGAAGAAATTCGCAAGGGGAACTTGGCAGTAGCCATGGCTACTGGTGGCAAAATCTTCGGAATTTGCAACGTACTGCGTTTCAGCATTGAATCAGGTGTCTCCATTTATGAGACGATGAAGTGGTCGGTCGTCGGTTTTTTGCTGCTGCTGCTTGCCTATTTTTTATTTGAATTCCTAACCCCAGTGTTCTCTATTGATGAGGAGATCGCTGCAGATAACCGTGCTGTTGGGCTAATAGCGATGCTGATCTCGGTTTCGTTGTCTTATGTGATCGGTGCAGCTATATTTTAAAAAATAGAAAGTTTTGCACCTCCCTACAAAGGATTCCAGATGAAGCTGGACAAGCTTTGAAATGAGCAGCTCCACTTTGTGGAGTATTAGGAGGATATCATGAAGATTCTTACCCGAGTTCTGTTTGTGTCAGCTATTGCTTTTATAGCAGCCGGTATTATTTATTTAATGATGAACTAAATTTAAACGTGAAGTATGAAGGAGATTATTAAGATGGAAACAACTGTGTGCCCTTGGTGTCATACCGAAATCGTATGGGACGAGGAATTCGGACCCGAGGAAAATTGTCCTCACTGCAACAATGAACTTAACGGATATCGTACAGTTACTGTAGGGATAGACGGCATTGAAGAAGAGGAAGAAGAAGTTGTAGAAGAACCTAAACAAGAGGTTATTAATGATGATGATCTTTGGGGAGACGTCGACAAAGACAGTGTAGTTCCTATTTACAACACGCTCAACCAATTCGGTGACGATTATGATTTGAATAAGTATGA
This sequence comes from Paenibacillus sp. FSL F4-0236, assembly GCF_038000135.1. Lineage (NCBI taxonomy): Bacteria > Bacillati > Bacillota > Bacilli > Caryophanales > Paenibacillaceae > Paenibacillus > Paenibacillus sp. FSL F4-0236. The sequence continues at coordinate 4,232,717 of NZ_JBBOBK010000001.1, read as the reverse complement.
AGAGCGTGTATCGGGCATCTTAGCGATTCAGGAAGAAGCTCCGGAATGTACACAATGCCATGAGTTAACTATCCTTGCTGGTAAACAGCTTGTTAGCAACTTCGAGCCGTCTGCACCGGCTACACTAGGTGGACCTGTACTAACATCTCCATTCTCCCTTAATGTGTATGTGTGCCCGTCTTGTTTCCATGTACAGCACAGTCTAGCGCAGGAAGACCGTATTCAGCTCGTACGTAATCTGAGTACCGATAAAGCATAAGCATCCTCATAAAAAGCTTAGTCCTCTTAATGAACATAAGGGGACTAAGCTTTTTTTAAAAAAACCTCAATATTGCTTATTCACGTCCGTTTTCTAAGAAGGAGAAGGTTTGGCTGATCGTGTCAATGAGAATAGATCAAGCTCCGGCCGATGTTTACCCGCAATCGTATCTGTTAATAACTCTGCAGCAATCATGCTGTACACCGTCCCATTGCCCCCATAACCCTCGATGAAGTAACAATGAGGGTACTTGGGATGAGGGCCGATATAAGGAAGCCCATCACGCGTAGAGCCGAATACAGCACCCCAGGAGTATTCTATCTCAATGCCTTTGATCTCAGGAAATAAAGCTTCCAGCTCTTCCAATAACCTTTGACTTTGTGAAATCACTCTGATATCACGGCGCTCTGGATCCGTCAACGGTTCATCTTTTCCTCCTGCAATAATACGTCCCTCCGGTGTTGTCCGAAAATACAAATACGGACGGGCGGTTTCCCAGAGGAGGCTCCGCTCATGCCACTTGGGGAATTCCTTCAGAGGTTTGGTCATCACTGCATACGTATTGATCAGCTCAGCGCCTCGGTCTTTTTTAAACTCCTGCGTTTCATAACCCATTGCAAAAATAACCTTCTTGGCAATAATACGTCCGTTCTCTGTGTGGCAAATTACTCCATCTTCAGTAAACTCATACTGTTTAGCCTCGGTCTGCTCATAAACGTGTACACCATTCATTGCTGCCTTGGCGATCAGGCTGTGAACTGTCCGGAAAGGGTTCGCTTCTGCATCACTGCGTGAATAAAGTGCAGCAGGTTTAGAAAAAGAATACACCGAAGCAATTTCATCCTCTTCCCAGAAATCAGAATCGAATCCGTGAGCAACAAGATTCTTATATTCTTCTCGCAGAGCAGGTACATCATCTGGTGTACTGGCATATAGAAGGCTGCTGCGAGGAATGATCTGGGGATCGATATCGAGCTTGGCTCGCAGATCTAAAATATTTCTAACCCCTGTTTGGCATAGCTGATAAAAGAGCAAGCCGCTCTTTTCTCCAAACGTGTTCATGCATGAGGTTAACGATTTGTCGTTAGATATCTGAAGTAAACCAGTATTGGCATGTGAGCTTCCGCTTCCGACGCGTCTTTTTTCGATCAGAACAGCCTCAGCTCCGCTTAAAGACAAGCGATAGGATGCCATTGCTCCACCCATTCCAGCCCCTACAACCAGGCAATCACAGTGAATGGTATCCTCTAGCGCAGGATAAGTTGGTGGGTCTTGTAAAGTACTTCTCCAAGGTGGGGTGCCGCTATTTAGTCTCATGAAAATGATCGCTCCTTCATTTGTTCCATAATTTAGTATGGGCGGCATTTTACCGTCTCATTCGCAGCATGTTCTTATTTTTGTCATAACTCTCTAGTGCTGTTGGGCAAATAAATGGTGTGCTTTGGCGGTATACTAAAGCCTGTTTGGATCAACTACAAGGAGGGACTACAACTCATGCAATCAATGCAAATGCAGGCACTAAGTGGAAAAGAATTGGAATATATCGCAGACTCCATCTCTAATGAGGACTTGCTTCTTAAGCAATGTGCGGCTACCGCCGCGACAACGCAGAACGAGCAGGTCCGACAAGTTTGTTTGCAGCATATCCAAAATCACACGCAGCACATGGATACACTTACTCAGTTACTCCAGCAGCATCAACAGTACGCACCAACAAGCCCACAATAATTGCATTATTAATCTTAAGGAGGGTATAAAATGAACGCACAGAATCCAGCAGCATTTATGCCAGATGAGGATTTAATGAACACCATTTTGTGTGATTTGAAGCGGACGGTTCGTGAGTATGCGACAGCTGCTACGGAATCGGCATGTCCAGCGGTTCGCCGGGTCTTTAATGAGATGACTATGAACACGCTTCGACTTCAGGGCGATCTGTATACGCATATGTCCCAAATGAATATGTATCCTGAGCCTTCAAAAGCATTGCGCCAAGATGTGGACAAGCAGCTTCAAACTGCACAGCAATTGCAACAAAAATCAGGTCAGTTCGTGCAGCAAAAAACAGGACAAACTGGATCTATTTCTCACAATGCGAACAGCCACCTTCATTCGAATGGACAACATCAACCGTCTCATTTAATGTAACCAAGATGGTTAGCGGATGAAGCATCCTGCCACATAACCTTAAGGCTGACGCCCGTTTATACCGAGAGCTCCGGTATAAACGGGCGTTTTTTGTATAAAAATCCATTTAGCTGAGTAAACCTAGTCTTCTATGCGGATATCATATGGGGTTATTTTGTTTGCAGAGATGCTCAATTCATGTCATATTAGTATTAAACTCTTTTCGCGGGGCGACGCATGAATAGCGCAACGTCATTTGCGAACTATCCGGAGGGAAGGCATGAAGGAAATGAACGAACTAAAGAGGAAAGTGCTGGAACTGCTTAAAGAGGACGCGAGAAGATCTACTGCACTCTTAGCTACGCTGCTTGGCGAGGAAGAAGAAGACGTAAAGACGGCGATTGGGCAATTAGAGAAGGACCATGTAATTGTTAAGTATGCAGCCGTTGTAAACTGGGATAAAGTCGATGACGAGAAAGTGACAGCGCTGATTGAGGTACAGATTACACCCGAACGGGGTCGCGGATTTGAAGGCATTGCCGAGAGAATCTACCTGTATCCACAAGTGAAATCCGTTTATCTGATGTCAGGTGCTTACGATCTTCTGGTAGAAGTGGAAGGCCGAAACTTACGTGAAGTGGCCAATTTTGTATCCGAGAAGCTGTCTCCAATTGATTCAGTACTCTCAACTAAAACGAATTTTACCCTTAAAAAATACAAACAGGATGGGATCATCTTCGAGGAGCATGAGGAAGACAACCGTCTGATGATCTCTCCATAAAGGAAGTAATCATATGATCACGAATAAAACGCAGCTAACTGGAGAAGACAGCAAATCAATGAATTCTTATTTGGCCCCGCTGGTACAGCAAATTCAGCCTTCGGGTATTCGTAAGTTTTTTGATCTGGCTGCAGGCAGCAAGGATATCATATCACTCGGAGTCGGGGAACCTGATTTCAAGACCCCGTGGCATGTCAGAGAAGCTTGTGTCTATTCGCTGGAAAGAGGATTTACAGGCTATACATCCAACGCAGGAATGCCTGAACTAAGGGAGGGTATTGCGAACTATTTGCACACCCGTTTTGCAGTGGAGTATGATCCTGCCAATCAAATTATAGCAACGGTCGGCGGAAGTGAGGCTATCGATCTGGCTCTGCGCGCTTTGATCACGCCGGGCGATGAGATCCTCATACCAGAACCTTGCTATATTTCTTATTCGCCGATAACGGCTATTGGTGGAGGTATTCCTGTAGGTATCGAAACCATCGGAGAGAATGACTTTAAACTTACTGCAGAGAGTTTGGAAGCAAAGATTACTCCACGCTCCAAAGTTCTAATTCTGTGCTACCCGAGCAACCCAACGGGAAGTGTTATGACCCGAGAGGATTGGGAGCCGATCGCCAAGGTTGTAGAGAAGCATGATCTTATTGTAATTTCGGATGAGATCTATGCGGAATTAACGTATGGAATTAATCATGTCAGCTTTGCCTCATTGCCAGGTATGATGGACCGTACGATTTTGGTCAGCGGTTTCTCCAAGGCTTTTGCCATGACTGGATGGAGAATGGGTTATGCTTGTGGTCACCCTGATTTGATCTCCGCTATGCTTAAGATTCACCAGTACACTGTGATGTGCGCTCCTTCTATGGGCCAAGTGGCTGCACTTGAGGCACTGACCAATGGGATGGAAGAGAAGGATCGAATGGTCGATTCTTATAACCAACGGCGGAGGCTGATTGTTAAGGGTTTGCGTGATGCGGGACTGGAGTGCCATGAACCACAAGGTGCATTCTATGCTTTTCCAAGCGTGCGCAAGACAGGACTGACATCTGATCAGTTTGCACAACGATTATTACTTGAATATAAGGTGGCAGCTGTACCTGGAAGTGTCTTTGGTTTAGGTGGTGAAGGTTACTTACGCTGCTCCTATGCTACATCAGTAGCTCAACTGAATGAAGCTATAGAACGCATTGGTGCTTTTGTCACACAACTGGAACGAGAGAGAATGGAATAGAGAAAATTGGACTATAGCCTATCCTATAATCCTATGGTATTATTTTACTTTGAGAGTAATTAACCCCTATAATAGAACTAACAAGGACGTATTTACTCTGGAATTAAGCGTTGCTTTGAAGTTGCTTTTATTACTTTAATGACATTTTGTGGCACGCGCTCAATAATACTTTTAGGAGGGATGATTGTGCTTAGTGCCGATTATTACTTACCTTCCTATGGAGGGCAGTGTTTTTCTGGAAGTGGGAAACTGTCCCCCAAGGGTGATGCTTCTGCTCGCATACTCTCTCTGGAAGATGAAATTAGAATACTCCGTAGCAAAATGGAGCAGCTTTTTTTGCAGGAAAAATCATTCACTTCAGATAATGTGATTGAAATTAGCAGTTTACTGGATCTCAAGATAAATGAATACATGAAGGGGCGTCCAGTTGGAAAATAACGTCGCTACATGCTGTTGAAGAGGACCCTAGGGTCCTCTTTTTGTTGTTCCTTTAAGCTCACACATCGCAACATTGCAGTCACACTTGGAGAGAATATGCCTATACTCTTCATTTGCCATTTTTATATAAGAAAGCTTAAACTAGCATTATGTGATTTGAAGAATGGATAGGAGGAGTAAGCCATGGTGATCTATACACGCACGGGTGATGCGGGTCAAACTTCAGTGATTGGCGGCCGGGTTGGTAAGGACGATGTCCGAGTTGAAGCTTACGGAACGATCGATGAACTGAATTGCTTTGTAGGTCAGGCAAGGAGCCTGATGGAGGACGATCAGTTTGATGATGTACGCGAGCAGCTGCTGGAAATTCAGCATGAGCTATTCGATTGCGGAACCGATCTGGCTTTTATTAAGCTAGGTGATGGTGGTCAATATATGGTAACAAGTGAGATGGCTAAACGGTTGGAGGGCTGGATTGATGAGCTTCAAGCAGAGAATCCACCACTAGAAAAATTCATCCTCCCTGGGGGCAGTCCGTTGGCTTCGGTTCTACATGTGTGCCGTACGGTTTGCCGCCGGGCGGAACGCCGGGCAGTTACACTTGGACGAAATGCAGACATTAACCCGGAAGCGGTTATTTATTTGAACCGGTTATCCGATTATTTCTTTGCACTGGCTAGGACGGCTAATACACGGGCAGGGATTACTGATGTAGAATACATTCGCAGTAAAAAGGTGTTCCGAGACTAATATGACTAGCTATTATTCACCAATTACTTACATTATACCGCCAGAAGAGGATGACTGGTTGCTGAAGACGATCCTGCATAAACGGATGGATGTCTCACGTAAATTGTTGTCACGCCTTAAGCAAACAGAACAAGGGATTACATTAAATGGAGAGCGTGTTTATATCAGCATACATGTTAAGGCAGGCGATATTGTACAGATTCGCATGGAAACAGAGACTTCGGATGATATTTTACCGCAGCCGATTCCCTTTGAAATTCTATTTGAAGATGAGCATCTGCTCGTAGTAAACAAGGCAGCAGGGATCATCGTGCATCCCACACACGGACATTACACTGATACGCTGGCTAACGGAGTAGTTCATTATTGGGCGCAAAAAAATGAACGTTTCCGCTTTCGACCCGTCCATCGTCTGGACCAGGAAACCTCCGGTGTGTTAGTCATCGCCAAGAATCCGTATAGCCATCAGCATATTTCTGAGCAGATGATTGCGGGTACAGTGGACAAACGTTATTCTGCATTTGTTCATGGGGCTCCTGTGGAGCCTTTCGGCGATATAGACGGACCTATTGACCGTGATCCTGAGGAGCCGCATCGACGTATCGTGACACCGGATGGTTATCCTTCTCTGACTCGGTATGAGGTTAAAACCGTATACGCACAAGGTTCAAAAGTTGAACTGAAGCTGGAGAGTGGTCGTACTCATCAGATTCGGGTCCACATGACCTCTATCGGCTGTCCTTTGATTGGTGACAGCATGTATCGTCATGAGCTGTATAATCTACCGGAATTGACTTTAACTCAAAGTGAACAGTTGGAGTCCGTTGCAGCACTAGATGCCTCCATACCACGTCAAGCACTGCACGCGGTGCGTCTGACGTTCAAGCATCCGGTGCTGCTGCAGGAAATGATCTTTGAAGCTCCTTTGCCGCCTGATATGGCGGCCTTGGAGAATGTATTGGAGCAAGGCCCGAAAGCGAATTTGAGGTAAAAATTATCTTAGTGATGTTAGCGAGAGGGCGAATTGGTTCTGGAGAAACGGAGTGTTCGCCTTTATCCTCGGATTTCATCCGCAACAAGCGGACTAAATCAAGAAATCTGAGGATAACAGCGATCGGAAGAATAATTTGCCAGCGTAGCGCACTCATCACTACCATTAAAGGAGAACAACATGAGCAAACTAAAAGTATATCAATATCCAAAATGCAGCACCTGCCGCAGTGCAGTAAAATGGCTACAAGCTCAAGGTCATGAGCTTGAGCTTCAAAACATCGCAGAACAGCCGCCTACCGTTGAGGAGCTGCGTGAATTGCTGGCCAATAGCGGACTTGAACTGAAAAAGTTTTTTAATACAAGTGGTGAAGTCTATAAAGCATTGGGTCTTAAGGACAAAATGGCACAGCTTAGTGAGCAGGAAAAGCTTGAGCTGCTCGCAAGCCATGGCATGCTAAATAAACGTCCGATTGTCACCGATGGCGTTAAAGTTACGGTAGGCTTTAAAGAAGAGCAATACGGCGAATTCTGGAGCAATGCCTGATTTCAGAGTCTAATCCAATCGATGATTGCAGCGATGTTGGGTGGTTAACCCAATAGCAGATAGAAGAATAAATCCTATCATGCTGACTCATCCTTTTTTCTCTTGCTCTGTTTTATCCAGGATAGGATAAAACAGAGCAAGGGGAAATAATAATTCAAAATAGTACCAACGGTAAAAATAGATATTGTTCAGCACATTATTAAATATCAGGCATATCAGTATACCTGCTGTTGGTAAAGAGATGAAATTGCCATGCGCTGATCCGTGCTGAACCAAAATTTTTCCTTCCTGCATCTTTTTTCAAGCCTAGCCTCGTTTGTACTTGGTTTTTCCTCTAATTTGAATAAGTCCCATTCCTGAAGTACCGATTGTTTGTAGAAATCTGCCAACTTCCGCTGGATCTGTTCGTTATGCATTTTAGTTTCAGTTTCTGCCCCCATCACTAATTCTTCGATCCGAGGCCCATGTAATTTCGATTCCGTGCTTGGCTCAGATATGCTTCGACTAGGAGTTTTTAACGCATCCATGATCAGAATCTTGTTGGTTTCCACAGGGTATACAATTTAATTATCGTTGTTTTTTCGCGTACGCAGGCTCCTTAAATTTAACAATTCCTATTTTAAGTATCCCTGCATGTAAAGTGAGTATGTATTTTATATTAATTTAACTAACACAAATCAAATATCGTTTGAACATGTTACATAACATTTTAGATATATAGTTAATTAAAAACGATGTTGAATGAATGGGGGGAAAATGACAGTCAGCCAATTATTACCCTTGAAAGATACTGCTGAGGTGGAAATAGTTGAGTTTCTGCTCGGTAATAATCTGTATGGGACTTATGTACAAAATGTAAGGGAGGTCATTAACGTACTTCCGATCACTCCGGTTCCATTGACACATCCATGCATGCAAGGATTGATAAAGTTTCGAGAAGAAGTAATGACAGTTATTGACTTGGCTAAATGTCTAGGATACTCGTCTGGAAGAGAGAAACGACAGGTGCCGGACAAATACATCATTGCAGAAATAAGGCCAAAAAGTTTGCTTTTCATGTTCAAGCGGCATCAAGAATTCATCGGTTCAATCAAGCAAAGATTGAAACAACAAACGAGAATGTCCAAGGAATGCGCGGAAATAGTCTGGGTGTTGTCCAAATGAAAGATCAGCTGCTTATTCTTTTGGATCTTGAGGGAATAATTGGGAGGTTGTCTGGATAACTCGCAATCGGAATATGTGGCATTTTGTCGAACGATGTATATTGTTCGACTTTTTTTGCATATAATTATAATTATTTGAAATTTATCAGAATCGAGCCAATTATGTATTATATAAGGTGGTAAAACGATGAATCGGGATCTATTACTCAGCTTTTGTCTATTAACCATTTTCACTTTTCTTTTTGAATATTTTTTGATGAGAGTGAATGTGAATCTGAGAAGTGTAACAGGATACACTTGGAAGGTAGGGATTTATCAAGGGCTAGTAGGTGTTATTTTAGGCTATGTCTTTCAAATTCATTATCATAATTTTTTTATAGCTGACTTGAGTACCATCCCTATCCTTATTTCGGCATATATTGGCGGTCCCTTTGCTTCAGCACTCACGGCTGTGCTGATCATTCTTTACCGTTTTATGGACAAGCCCTCAATGATGACAATGATACTGGGCGTAATAGAGTTTTCCATTATTTATACTGTGAGCAATCTATCGGTGACTCATATTCGAAAGAAACAGTGGATAGTCTCAGTCACCGCTACAAATTTTTTGTTGATATTGTTTAATAATTTTATCGACAGCTCACATCCATTACTCGCTAGTCTGGAATTTTTCGCAGTCTATGAGGTATCCGGATTGTTTATCGCTGCAAAGCTATTTTATATGTACGATGCACAGAAGCTAAAGCAACGATTCGATGAGATGCAAAATGATTTATTCGAGATTCTTCACCTTCAGCCCGGATTAATTTATAAATTGACCAAAAAGGATGAGAAATTCAAATTCAAGATTGCGGGAGGTGCATTATTTGCTGAATTGGGAGTCTCTTACAACGAACTCGCAGGGTTAACCCTTGACCAGGTTGAAATCATTCCAGAAGAACAAAAGCTTTACATGCAAAATCAGATAGAAAGGGCCTGGGCGGGGGAACAGTTATCCTTTGAAATGCCATATAGGGAGCATGCTCTTCTCATCACGCTTAAGCCTTTATTCTATGATCATATTGTCGGCTCTGTCATTGGCTCTGTAACAGATATATCCGGGCGTAAACTATCGGAGAAGCAGCTTAAGGAAAGCGAGGAACTATACCGGTCCCTAGTGGAAAGCTCACAAGATTTCATTATCTGGTTTGATGTGCAGGGGCGTATTACATCTGTTAACAGGAAGGTAGCCGAGACGCTTCGCGTGACGCCCGAAAGTTTGGTCGGAACATGGATAACAGATAAGCTTCCAGCAGGGAGACATGTTGAGGCCTGGCTGTATTACTTCAATCGGGTGATCTCCAGTAGAACCATGGAGAGCTTTGAATACAGCTTCAGCTCAGCCAGGAGAGAACACGAGTATGATGTAACTTTTTCACCATACTACAATATCAACCAGGAGGTCATTGGGGTTGTTAGTACTGCTCATGATATTACTCATCTCAAGAAAAGCATGGCAGCTGACGAAGCCAATAAGGCCAAAAGTGAGTTTCTTGCCCGGATGAGTCATGAAATACGCACGCCTCTTAGCGGCATTATTGGACTCACGGAGCTTTTGACCAGGCAGGAGATGACTCTGGTACAAAAGGATTATTTGGACAAAATCCTTTCCTCCTCTCATACCTTACTTGGCATTATTAATGATGTTCTTGATTTTTCGAAGATTGAGGCGGGGAAAATAGAACTGCAAAAAGTTGATTTTAACCTTCATCATTTAATGCAGGAATTATCGGATATTCTTGCTGTGCTTGTAGGTCAGAAGAAACTGAAATTTATTATTGAGACTTCTGCGGATATTCCGGAAATTGTTTATGGTGATCCATTGCGAATTGAGCAAATTCTCATCAATATGATTAACAATGCCATTAAGTTTACTGATAGCGGGTATGTATATGTCAAAGCTGAGCTCGTAGGATATGAAGAAGATATTATTCGTGTGGAATTTTCTGTAGAGGATACGGGGATCGGACTTACGAATGATCAAATTAATCATCTGTTTGAACCCTTCATGCAGGTCAGACATCATTCCAGACAGAAAGGTGAAGGGACGGGGCTAGGACTTCCGATCTGCAAATACTTTGTGGAGATGATGGAAGGAGATATTGAAATCAGCAGTCAGCCTGGGCGGGGCAGCAAATTCTCGTTTGAGATTCCCTTAGAGTACAGACTGTTGAATGATCTTCCTCAGGGAGAGATGATTGAATTTTCGCAAACAAAGGTACTTGTCATCGAAAGCAATAGGGCAGTTAGAAATGGGTTATGCTCTATGCTGGAATCGATGAACTTTCTTGTCCTCGCTTGTGGAAATTTGGATAGTGCAATTACCCACATGCCTGTGGAAGTGATTATAGCGGATTTAAGCATGGAGGACCAGGAAGGACTGAATGATTGGCTCCGGCTCAAGGAGATATTCGTTATGCAGCCGGTCCGTATCGTCGTTATTTCAATAACAACCGTTCGGGATGAAATTATGAAATTGCCGGAGGAACTGCAGCCAGACGCCATTATTTTGATGCCGGTTAGCCGCAACGGCCTGTACCAGACCATGCTTTCACTTTTTCGAAATGAACCGTATTCGCCTTCGGGGATTTCAGATGCTGAGGTTTTTGCCATACCCCAATGCCAGTGGAACATTATACTGGCTGAAGATAATGAAATTAATCAGCTTGTGGTCACCGAGATTCTGAAATCCTATGGCTTTAACGTTACAGTAGCCAATGATGGTAAGGAGGTGTTTCGTTTGCTGGATCAAGGCCGGTGGGATTTGCTCATATTGGACATCCATATGCCTGAGTTTGATGGTGTGGAGGTAACGAAAAAGCTGCGGCAGGACCGCCGGTTTAATGATTTACTAATCATTGCCTTAACCGCAAATACTGTAAAGGAAGAGCATGAAGAGTATTGTCGTATTGGGATGAATGGAGTGTTAACGAAGCCGTTTCAGATTGGTGATCTAATTTTTTTATTGAATAGACAACAAGATTTACACGACTATGAAAAGTCACTTGGAGACGAAGAGTGTTTAGCAAAGGGGTGGAGGCGACTCAGGGGAATTGATTTTCAGGTTATTCTGCAAAGAGTTGGCGGAAAAGAACATATCATGCGTCATATGTTTATCATGTTCTTGAACGAATACAGACATTTTGCTGAACAACTGCGCGACGCCTTGGCCCGACAGGATTTCTTATACACTCTAAGAATGCTCCATACCCTAAAGGGCGTGGCTGGCAACATAAGTGCTGACCGTCTGCTGGCAGCTGCGGAGAATCTTGAAACGGCTCTGGAACAAGGTGCAGATGTTCAGATTGAAATGTATCATTTGGAACGGGAGCTGAAATGGATCATTTTTACTTTGCATTATTTTTTGGACGGGAACACAGTTGTACATTATTTTGAGAGGATTTCAATATGAAGGTTATTCTAATTGAAGATGACAGTATTATCGGCGATATGATAAAGATGTACCTTACGGAGGAAGGTAACATCGTTGACAGAGTGGATACCGGATCCAGAGGGCTTACCCTGGTTGAAAATTCACAGCCGGATATTGTAATTATTGATTTAATGTTGCCGGATCTAAATGGTATGGAAGTCTGCAGGGAGCTGCGCAAAGATTCCTTGGTGCCGATTGTTATCATCTCTATGAATACGGATGTTCTTTGCCGTGTAGAAGCGTTGAATGCCGGAGCTGATGACTATTTGTGCAAACCCTTCAGCATGAAGGAGCTATTGGCGAGGATGAACGCCATTGTACGCAGAACAAGACAAGGTTCCCGCAGGCAAGAAGATCGCGGCAGTATCGGCGAATACAGAACGAAAAATGAAGGGATTATTATTGAACATGAGTTCCGCACAATCAAAGTTCAGGGAAGAAGGGTGGAGACAACCTTTACCGAATTTGAAATTATGAAACTCCTATATAATCATCCGGAGCGGGTGTTCTCTCGTGAGGAGCTGATTATTTATTTGCGTGGAATTCATACTTTAGTGAATGAGCGTTCCATTGATGTACATGTTATGAAGCTCAGAAACAAAATTGAAGCAGATCCGAAAAATCCGAGGTATATAAAAACCGTGTGGGGAATAGGTTATAAGTTTTCTCCATAGAAATTTGAAGATTATGAAGAAAAAACATAGATTATACATACTTATGTTGTAATTGTTTTAACACCCTTCTTTTATCATAAATAGGAGATGTTATATGGTGAAAAAGGGGGCATTAGAATGCGTAATCTAAAAGTAGCAACAAAACTGTTTCTGTTGATAGGAGTGTTTATTATTGCCTTTGGAGGCCAAAGTGCAATTGGATATTCTGCGTTGACACAAATGAATAATAATTCTCACGATATGTATTATGACCGAATGATGCCTGAAGCTGATTTTCTGATATACCGTAGCAACAACCGGGAGCTGGAGTCCACTATGTTCCAGATGATGCAGGAAACATCGGCGCAGGAGGGAGAAGACTTGCTGAATAGATTTGGAGATTTGAAGGAAGAAAACATTCAACTTCTGAACAGACTGCTCACATCGGGAATTGATGCGGAGGAGAAAAAAATCGTGAGAGAGATCCAGGCACAATTCTCTTCCTATATAGAAGGAATGCAGGCTGTACTTGATATAGGAGCTCTCAACCGCAATGAGGAAGCTTACGATTACTATAAAAAAAATGTTGTAGAAGCCAGAGATACAATTACCTCTTTAGGCGTGAAGCTAAAAGACGATCTCATTGCTGGTGCGGACGCAATCAATGAATCGACCAACAAGCAAGCCAAACAAGGTACTATGTTAACGATTATCATATTTGTAATTGCTATCATTGTGAGTAACGTAATCGGAATCGTGATTATTCGCATGATTGTAAAGCCGATTCAACTCGTTCAGAAGCAGATGAGAGAGATGGAGCAAGGGGATTTCAGTGGCGAGGTTCATTACCGTTCCAAGGATGAACTCGGACAGTTAGCTCAATCTCTCAATGCCATGCTGCAGGTGTTAAGAGATTTGTTCGGCCGGATTGCCGAGACCTCACAGCAGGTTGCGGCATTCTCGGTTGAACTTACAGCAAATGCAGAGCAGACAAGCACGGCCAGCGAGAATATTGCAGAAAACGTCGAGGAGGTTGCTGGAGGCTCGGACCACCAGGTTCAGGTAGTTGAGGAAACAGTCAAAACACTGAGACAGATGAGAGACAGCGTTCAGCATATGGAACAGAACGCACAGACGATGTCCGAGTCAGCTGAACAGGCCTCGAACAAATCTATGGAAGGAAATGAAGCAATTGTTACCGCTGTAAACCAAATGAGTTCAATTCATGAGGCGATCGAGGATTTAAGCCGCATTATCCATGGATTGGAACAGCAGTCCGAAGAGATTGGTCAGATTGTTGACGCCATCACAGACATTGCAGCACAAACCAATCTGCTTGCCCTGAATGCGGCCATTGAAGCGGCAAGGGCTGGTGATCAGGGCAGAGGGTTTGCCGTCGTTGCGCATGAGGTCCGCAAGCTGGCAGAACAATCAACAGGCGCAGCCCAAAAAATATCCGCTCTAATCAGCAACATCCAGTCGGAGACGGGCAAAGCTGTACAGTCCATGGAACGGACGGCCAATGAGGTCTCAAGCGGTATAGAAACGGTTAATTCGGCAGGCCAGTCATTTGCTCAAATAGAGGAGTCTGTGGGCAAGGCGGCTGATCAGATTCAGGCAATCTCTTTTGAAATTCGGGATCTGGCTTTGGGGTCGGATCAGGTGTTTCATTCGGTTGAACAAATAAATGTGGCTGCTCAAACATCTGCCGCCAGCACACAGAATATTGCGGCTGCAACCGAAGAACAACTCGCATCTATGGAGGAAATCTCGGTAGCTTGTACCTCATTGTCCTACATGGCTGAGGAATTGCACGACAAAATAAACGAATTCAAGATTTATAAGAATTAAGGTGAATAAAATGCAAGTTTCGATACTGGAAATGGTTATTTCACTTGGAATTTTAATAAGTATTTATTTAGGTGCATTTATATATAGGGTATTCTTACATACAAAGCGAAATATTCGAATAACACCCAGAGAAACGGGTTATGGCATATTCGGAATATTTCAGTTATTCGGGTACTTTGCAGAACTGGCTGGATTTCCAGACAGACGAATGAACGCTGAACGATGGCAGGAATGGCTTGAGGGTGGAAGATGCAGGGTTGAAAAATGCGCGGTGAGTCTGGCAGGTCAAGACTACTATAGGACCTCTGATCCTTTGGTTCAAGTAGCGGAAGAACGTCTGCCGCTGCTTGAGAAGGATCTTCGCAAAGCATTGGCCAATGAAGAATTCCTACTCGTCTATCAGCCCCAGATTAATGTGCGGACGCGGAAAATAGTTGGAACTGAGGTTCTGTTGCGCTGGGATCATCCCGAATTCGGAAGGATCTCTCCTGAAATTTTTATTCCTATGCTGGAGGAGTCAGGCATGATCTCTCAGGTTGGTGAATGGGTACTCCGCTCAGCCTGTGAGCAGATTAAAAAGTGGGAAAATCATTTAACTTCAGCGATCCGCATTTCAGTAAATCTGTCTGTGAAGCAATTGCTGGAAGATAACATTCTGGGTATTCTTTCCGGAATTATACAGGAAACCGGCATAGATCCCCGAAGGCTGGAGCTAGAAATTACAGAAAGTGTATTTCTTGCGCATACGGAGACCATGATTTCAAGATTACGACAAATCAGAGACACAGGTGTAAGCATCGCAATAGATGATTTTGGTACAGGACAGACCTCAATCAGCTACTTTAAGTACTTCCCTATTCAGACACTCAAGATTGACCGGTTGTTCATTCGTGAAATTGTAAGCGACAAGTATGATCAGGCGATCGTCTCTTTTTTGATACTATTGGCGCATAGTCTGAAGATGAAGGTCATTGCTGAAGGTGTTGAGCATATGAGAGAGTTTGAGATTCTTTCAGGCTATCAATGCGATGAGGTTCAGGGGTACTTGTTCAGCAGACCTTTAACAGCAAGGGATTTTGAAGATCTTATGGCGTCGGAAGGAATCTTTACAATAATGCGGGGGGGTAGCGGTAAACTCTTGTAATGCAAATGTATTCCAGGGATTGGATAATGGAGAAACTTCATACGCTCTTATAAGATTGCAGGTTTTCTGATAGAATACTCCTAGAAGCTAAATGCATTCACAAGGAGAGGTTTATACATGAGAGCAGAAACAACGGGCCGTGTAATGCTTGTAGATGGAATGGCTCTGCTGTTCCGGGCCTTTTATGCGACCTCTTATGGAGGATATATTCGCAAGACAAAAGCTGGATTGCCGACGAATGCGGTGTATGGTTTTTTGCAGTATTTTTTCGATGCGGTAAGCACATTTGAGCCTTCTCACGTCGTATGCTGCTGGGATATGGGCAAAGGAACGTTCCGCACCGAGAAATACGATGGATACAAATCGAATCGGATTGAAGCCCCGTTAGAGCTGATTCCACAGTTCGATCTAGTAAAAGATGTAGTAGCTGAGCTTGGGGTGCCGAATATTGGACTTGCAGGCTATGAAGCGGATGATTGCATTGGTACGCTGGCTTCTTGTTACAGTGAAAACTCTGAGGTATATATTTTGACGGGTGACCATGATATGCTTCAGCTCATTGATGAGAATGTTAAGGTCGTCATTATGAAAAAGGGACGCTCTAACTATAAAGTGTATGACCTTGCAGAATTGCTGGAGGAAAAGGGGCTAACCCCTAGACAAGTGATTGACCTGAAAGGCTTTATGGGCGATACCAGTGATAATTATCCCGGCGTAAAAGGGATTGGTGAGAAGACTGCGCTGAAACTGCTGACCGAATACGGAACAGTTGAAGGTGTAATTGAGAATCTGCATCTGCTCCCTAAAGGTGTGCGTACCAAAATCGAAGCAGATCTGGATATGCTGCATTTATCGCGAGAGCTAGCGGAAATCCGTTGCGATGTACCAGTGGTCTGCGAGCTGACGGAAGCCTTGTGGCAACTACAGCGGGAAACAGCTGCGCGCAAATTTCAGGAGCTAGAGTTCGGCAGCTTGATGCATTTGATTGCTGAGGTGCAGGACGAACGAGGAATTGTACAGATTGAGTTAGGCGATTTGGGTTAAAGAAGACATCCTTCATGCAAAGATGCATGGAGGGTGTTTTGTTAAACTATAAGAACGTATAAGTTTCACACTAAACATTATCCTTATCTTTCTCTCTTAAACGCCTTTTGCGTCCTTATAAGGAAGCAAAAGGCGTTTATACTTGTTGTGATAGCGCTTCATTCGACGTATAATTAGGGCTGGTGATTGCTTTTTTTTATGATATTATTCATTTGTGTATGGGTAGCGTTTCAACTTCTAACTAGAGAAAGGGAGATAATTGCTGTGAAGCTATTGGGAGCGATTGAAGCAGGCGGAACAAAGTTTGTATGTGGGATTGGTTATGAGGACGGTACCATTGTTGACCGAGTTAGCTTTCCGACAACAACACCGGAAGAAACGATGGGACTAGTAATAGACTATTTTAAAGAGAAAAATGTAGAAGCATTCGGAATCGGATCTTTTGGACCAATTGATCCCGTACTGGACAGCCCTACTTATGGTTACATAACAACGACACCAAAACCTCACTGGGGACAATATAATCTGGTAGGCACAATGGCTGAGCAATTTAACGTTCCGATCGGCTTTGACACGGATGTGAATGGTGCAGCGCTTGCGGAGAGTAAATGGGGAGCAGCTAAAGGTCTGGACAGCTGTCTTTATATTACGGTTGGGACAGGCATTGGAGCAGGAGCGGTTGTTGGCGGCCAGATGGTCCATGGATTGTCACATCCTGAGATGGGACATATTCTAGTTCGTAGACATCCAGAGGATACGTTTGAGGGTTACTGTCCTTATCATGGCGATTGTCTTGAAGGATTAGCCGCAGGTCCGGGGATCGGCAAACGCTGGGGACAACCGGCAGGAGAGCTACCAGTGGACCATCCGGCATGGGAAATGGAAGCTCACTATCTTGCACATGCACTCATGAACTATGTGCTGATTCTGTCTCCTCAAAAAATCGTAATGGGCGGTGGTGTTATGAAGCAAAGCCACCTATTCCCGTTGATTCGCACTAAGCTGCAAGAGTTATTGAGCGGATATGTTCAACATCCATCGCTTAATGTCGACATCGATAATTATGTTGTCTCACCAGGTCTTGGAGACAATGCAGGGCTTGCTGGAGCGATTGGATTGGCTACATTAGCTCTAGCTAGAAACTAGTATAAAAAGACATTGACTGTTCGGTAATATATGGTATTCTAGGATCTAACAGTATAGCATTTAATGAGGGAGCACCTCTTTCGCGTTTATCGTGAGAGAGGTGCTTTTTTGCGTTCGGGGTCTGATTGAGAAAGGATTTGTTCGCTCCGAAGGAGGCTCTTCCCGGAAGGTTATTGTGCTTGCTGTAATGTTGAGAAAGGTAGGGATGAATATGCAAATTGTGTTTATGAACCGTTTATCCAGAATATCTGGAGTGGATCAAGAGGTGTACGCCCAGTTGTGGATTGGAGAGGAAGAGGGGATCTGGAGTTTGGGCTGGCGTGATTTTTCAGGTGGGGAGAATTACATTGAGAATTTGTGGTATGAAGGTGGTTCATGGAATGAGATGCTCTGTGTATACAGGCATGAGCTAGCAGTGAAGATGGGAGATGGCTATCGACCCTTAATCGATGGGATATTCCACGAGGAGGATAGTCTTACTGGACGTAATCAGGAGCAGCTGAAGCTTCAATATTACAGCGAACATTATGGGAATGAAGCCATTTATGAAGAGTTATGTGCTTGGCGCCGTGGTAAGGCTTCGAGTGAACGGAAGGCGCCCTATATTCTCGCCAGTAATCGTCTGTTGCGCTTGTTAAGTACATTTCTACCGCATACGCCAGAGGAACTGATGCAAATTCCGGGTGTGGGAGAAGGCAAGATAGCGCAGTTTGGGGCTGATTGGCTGGCTATAACTACTGCGGTGGCAAGGGAACATTCCTTCCCTCTAAATTGGGTGCATGAAGTAATTGAAGAGGAGTCTTTCGTATCTTGGCTTTATAAACAGAAAGAAGTCAAATATAAGAAGCAGCTAGAACGACTGCGCTTGCGGAGGATTTTGCTACAGGGGATCGAGAATGGGTTGGGCTTGGAACAGCTTAAGGTGAATAGTGGAGTGAACCGGCGTGAACTGATTGAAGCGGTAGAGGAGCTAGAAAGAGAAGGTTATTCTGTCGAGAAGCTGATCCATGTAGAGCTTGGCAATATGCCGCAGAGTGAGCAGGATGCGATATGGAATGCCTATGTGGAGCTCGGGGATCTTTTCCTAAAACCGGTGTTACATAAGGTGTATGGTGACGATTTTTCCGCTGCTGAAGGATTGGATATTTATTATGAGCGTCTGCGATTGATACGCATCCGTTTCCGTCGAGAGCAGACGCATAAAGTGGGCATGGCGACCAGCTTTTAAATTTGCGCATACCAAAAAGACGAAGGCTTCCTTATACCTTACGGTTACAGGGCCTTCGTCTTGCTTATTCGTCCGGTTCGTTTCATAGCCATTCCTTCTTGCGGAAAACATAGAGCATCCCACAGCCTAAAGTCAACATGACGCCTATAACGCCATAATAGCCATATTTCGTATGAAGCTCGGGCATATGATCAAAGTTCATACCGTAGATTCCGGTAATTACGGTCAGGGGCATGAATATTGTTGTGATCGCAGTAAAGACTCTCATAATTTCATTCGCGCGGTTGGCGATACTGGATTGGTATGCCTCTCGTAAGTTGCCCATGAGATCGCGATACGTCTCAAAGGTTTCAGATATTTTAACCGCATTTTCATAAATGTCGCTAAAATATTTCTGCAGCTGATCATCAATCAGACGGAGGTCTTTTTTATTTAGGGTATTGATCACTTCTTTTTGTGGCCCCAGCATTTTCTTCAACCATAGAATTTCACTTCGCAGACCGATAATTTCACTGAGATGTGACTTCTTGGTATGCATGAGGATATCTTCTTCCAGCTTCTCAATCCGAGCTTCAATTCGGTCGCCGACGGAGAAATAGTTATCAACGACAAGGTCAATTAGCAAGTAAAGGAACATATCCGGTTCACTTACTTCTTGCTCCCAGAGCATAGGCTTCAGGATTCGTAGTTCATTGATCTTTTGTTTCGTGACAGTGATGATGTAATGTCTTCCAAGGAATACATTGAGTGCCCGTAGGAAAATTTCTTCATCGTCAAAGCGAATGCTATTTACAACAATAAAGTAGTGACTTTCGTATATTTCGATCTTTGGACGCTGATCCTCTTCGCTAAGGCAATCCTCAACAGCAAGATCATGTAGGTTGAACAAGGGCTGAAGCAGCTCCAAATCCTCAACATCGGCGTCAATCCAATAGAACCCTTCCGTTGGGGGTGTTAGTGTTTCATCAATTTCATCAATAGGTGTAAAAACCCCTGCATTTACCAGCCGGATTTTCATCTGATTTCACTCCTCCTATCCCCAGGTCTTCACTAGGGACTGCTAAATTAAGCACAGAGAAAAAAATCAGCTTGGCCGGCGGTACAATCAATACATAGGGCCAAATGAAGTTTCGAGGGCATGAAGAAGAACTGCTCCCGCCGCCGGCAAGCTGATGATTATCCTGTGTGGTTGCTCATTCTGTACACATATTTGCGAGCTCGGGTCGCCTTCCATCCTTCTTCTCACCTCTTCTTTTCGTTCAGGTATGAAATACTTGTCTAGTATAACAACGGAGTATGCCTCTTTCAAGCAAATTTATTGTGATTTTGAGGCTTCTTCAGCATTGTATGGACTTGACGAAAAGGAGGTTCATGATTTAAAGTGAATTTTAAAGTAATTTAATTGAATACAGCTAAATCTTATCAAGAGCAGGTGGAGGGACTAGCCCTATGAAACCCGGCAACCGGCGTGTAAACGCACGGTGCTAATTCTTGCGGAATTTCTGCAGACGTCTAATCGTCTTCAGGAACATTCTGGCAGATGAGAGAGGCGCATATGACTGTAGATATGACCTTTCTCGATTTCCGAGGAAGGTCTTTTTATGTTCAGCAAGCCGCAGTGCGGCAAAATAACTAAATTCAGCTAAGGAGTGGAAAGACAATGCCAATTAAAATTCCCGACAGTTTACCGGCGAAAGAAGTACTATCCGGAGAAAATATTTTTGTGATGGACGAAAGTCAGGCTTTCCATCAGGATATCCGTCCACTACGGATTGCTATTCTGAACCTCATGCCGACTAAAGAGACGACAGAGACTCAATTGCTGCGTTTAATTGGAAATTCGCCACTACAAGTTGATGTTACTTTATTGCATCCGCGTTCCCATATTTCCAAGAATACTTCTGCTGAACATTTGAAGAGCTTTTACAAAACCTTTGACGAGATCAGCCACCGCCGTTTGGATGGTTTAATCGTTACAGGTGCTCCTGTAGAACAAATGGAGTTCGAGGAAGTATCGTATTGGGAAGAACTGAAAGAGATTTTTGAATGGAGCAAGGACAATGTGACTTCAACCATGCATATTTGTTGGGCGGCACAGGCAGGCTTATATCATCATTTTGGTGTTCGTAAAGTGGCATTGCCTGAGAAATGTTTTGGCGTCTTCCCTCATACGATTAATCAAAATAACATTAAACTGTTGCGCGGCTTTGACGAGGTATTCCATGTACCACACTCTCGTCATACCGATGTCTCCCGTGAAGATATTGAGAATAACCCAGATCTGCAGATTCTGGCGGAATCCGAAGAAGCTGGTATGTATCTAGTGGCTACAAACGACGGTAAACAAATATTTGTGACCGGACATTCCGAATATGATCCTCTATCCTTGAAATGGGAATATGACCGTGATGTGTCTAGAGGGATGGAGATGGCTTTGCCGAAACATTACTTCCCTAAAGATGATCCAGAACGTACACCTCCAGCAGTGTGGCGTGCGCATGCCAATTTATTATTCTCTAACTGGCTCAATTACTATGTATATCAAGAAACGCCTTATGATATCGACCCGATTGTTTATTAATAATAGCGCTACAATATAAATTAGGAGGCATTAATCATGGATGACAAACTTAGGATTGAAAGTAGACTGGCTCAAATAGGTTCTCAAGAAGATCCTGCCACAGGAGCAATTAATTTTCCGATTTATAATGCAACGGCATTTCGTCATCCAAAACTCGGTCAAAGCACAGGGTTTGATTATAGCCGCACCAAGAGTCCGACCCGTTCAGTGCTTGAGAATGCAGCTGCGGAACTGGAATCTGGAGATGCAGGATTTGCTTGTAGCTCTGGGATGGCAGCGATACAAACGGTGCTTACCTTGTTCGCTCAAGGCGACCATCTGATCGTTTCGCTGGATCTTTACGGCGGTACCTATCGTTTGTTGGAACGGATTATGTCCAAGTTTGGAATCACTGCTTCTTATGTAGACACGAATGATTTGGATGCACTGGAAGCTTCGCGTTGTCCAAATACGAAAGCTGTATTTATTGAAACGCCAACGAACCCACTTATGATGATCACGGATATTGAAGCCGTGTGCACTTGGGCACGTCACCATGGGTTACTTAGCATTGTAGATAATACGCTGCTGACTCCATTCTTCCAACGGCCTATAGAATTAGGTGCGGATATTGTAGTTCATAGCGCTACTAAGTATTTGGGTGGTCATAATGATGTACTGGCAGGCCTGATTGTATCCAAGGGTGTAGAATTATCAGCTGAATTAGCTATTCTACATAACTCTATTGGCGCCGTGCTCGGACCAACAGACAGTTATCAGTTGATGAGAGGCTTGAAGACATTGGCGCTGCGTATGGAGCGTCACGAAAGCAATGCACTAGCGATCGCTCACTACTTATTAGAGCATCCAGCGATTGCGGAAGTGTTCCATCCAGGATTGCCTGATCATCCAGGACATGAAATCCAGAATCGTCAATCTTCAGGCAATACCGGTATTTTTTCTTTCAAATTAAAAGATGCCAGATACGTAGAGCCGCTTCTTCGTCATATTCGTCTTATTGCATTCGCAGAAAGCTTGGGCGGCGTAGAGTCACTTATGACTTATCCGGCTGTACAAACACATGCTGATATTCCTGTGGAGATTCGAAATGCTGTGGGTGTAGATGATCGTTTGCTGCGCTTCTCCGTCGGTATTGAACATGCAGAGGATTTGATTGCTGATCTTGGCCAAGCACTAGAGGCCGCTAGGGCAGAAATTGAGTCCAAGTAACAGGAAGAAATGTTCAATCGAGTGTTAGTGGAGAAATAGAGTATAACTAGCAGTATCGCTTAGTGCGATGCTGCTTTTCTTCTGGATAGGAATTTGCGAAGAATGTAAAAGCATTTTTCAAGCTGTTCAGATTGTGATACGATGAGGAAATGAACTGTTCAATTGTATGAGAAAGGGTTGTCACCTTGAAAAAGAGACAACGTTTTTTCTTCCTGTAATTTTGTGATTCTACCATACCCCTAAGGGTTTAGAAGGAGGATGCGAACGATGAGTGCGATAGATCTTATTTTGGACAAAGCCCTACGGGGTGAACGTCTCCAATTGGAAGATACCATCCGACTGTTCGAGAGCAACGAAATTGAGAAAATGGGTGCAGCTGCAAACACCATAATGGAACGCTGGCATCCAGACCCGATGGCCACGTTTGTAATTGGTCGTAACATTAACTATACGAATGTATGTGATGTCTACTGCCGTTTCTGCGCATTTTATCGCAGACCGGGCTCTGATGAGGGTTATGTATTGCCGGATGAGACGATTTACCAAAAAATCGCTGAGACTATCGCTGTAAATGGTACAGAAATACTGATGCAAGGCGGTACGAACCCAAATCTTCCTTTCAGCTATTATACCGATATACTTCGCGGAATTAAGCAACGTTTTCCTGAGATTACAATGCATTCCTTCTCTCCTGCTGAGATTATGAAGATGAAAGAAGTATCTGGATTATCGCTCGAGGAAGTTGTGCGTGAAATCCATGCTGCTGGCCTGGATTCACTACCAGGTGGGGGAGCGGAAATTCTCGATGATCGCACACGCCGCAAGATCAGCCGACTTAAAGGCTCATGGCGCGAGTGGATGGACGTAATGCAGACAGCGCATAAGGTCGGTATGAATACGACAGCTACGATGGTCATTGGACTTGGTGAGAGTATGGAAGAACGGGCATTACACTTACTTCGTGTGCGTGAGGCTCAGGACGAGTGTATTGCCAACAAATACGATTCAGAGGGTTTCTTGGCCTTTATTTCTTGGACCTTCCAACCGGACAATACTAACCTGAAGTTGGATAGACAAACGCCTGAAGAATATCTGAAGACGGTAGCCATAAGTCGCCTTGTTCTAGACAACATTAAGAACTTCCAGTCCTCTTGGGTAACAATGGGACCAGAGGTCGGCAAGCTTTCCCTTCAATATGGCTGTAACGATTTCGGCAGTACAATGATTGAAGAAAATGTAGTATCTTCTGCGGGCGCGACCTACAAGGTCAATATCGAATCGATTACTCAGCTGATCCGCGAAGCAGGCAAAATCCCGGCACAGCGGAATACACGCTACGATATTCTGCGCGTGTTCGATGATGCTAATGCGAAGATTGATAATGATTTCATCATGCAGAACTAATATATAAATTAAATCAGCGCTTGTTGCTCGTTAATCCGTTTTGTGGATGATTGAGCAGCAAGCGTTTTTTTGTATGGTTAAGATTTCGAAGGTTTATTTTACCTGTGAACATAAATTCATTATTTTATCACATTTTTGTATACACATTATTATCCAAAAGTGATATCATAATCATATCAAAAGAATATCTTATGGGGGTGCTTTTTATGAAGGAGAAGACGCTTCGTCCTGTCAGCGGATTTTGGGTTATCGCATTAATTGCAGTTTGTTTGGCTGGTGGAATCTATGGTGCTGTTCAGGAGTATATTGCAGTACCGGTCATTCTGTTCGTTGTATCAGCAATACTATGTACGAGTATTACGGTTGTACAACCTAATAAGTCGGTTGTAGTCACCTTTTTCGGCAAATATGTAGGGACTATTGCAACGAGTGGACTGTTCGCAGTTATTCCGTTCAGCGTACGTAAGACGGTTTCCCTACGCGTTCGTAACTTTAACAGTGTGAAGCTCAAGGTCAATGATGTTGAAGGTAATCCGATTGAAATTGCTGCAGTTATCGTCTTTAAGGTGATTAACTCCGCTAAAGCCCTCTTTGATGTAGATAAATACATGGCTTTCGTAGAGATTCAGAGTGAAACGGCGCTGCGTCATGTAGCCAGCAAATACCCTTATGATAACTTCAATGAATCTGGGATGTCCTTACGTGCCAATGCAGATGAAATTGCTAAAGAGTTAGCGACTGAGCTTCAAGAGCGTTTGTCCTTATCTGGTGTAGAAGTCATTGAAGCCCGGCTTACACATTTGGCTTATTCAACAGAAATCGCCAGCACCATGTTGCAGCGGCAGCAAGCTTCTGCCATTCTGTCTGCTCGTCAAATCATTGTTGAAGGTGCAGTTGGCATGGTCGATATGGCGATTAAACAGCTTAAAGAGAGCGGTGTAGTGGAGCTTGATGAAGAACGTAAAGCGGCCATGATTAATAATCTGATGGTGGCGATCGTGTCGGAGCGCGGAGCGAGTCCGGTCATTAACGCCGGCTCGTTGTATTAAGGCGGTGCATCATGGCGGCCAAGAAAAGCTTTCCATTGCGGATCGATCCGGATCTGCATGAGGCGTTGGAACGTTGGGCGGGAGAGGAATTTCGCAGTGTAAACGGACATATCGAATACTTGCTGCGTGAGTCTTTGAAACGTGCAGGCCGCTTACCTGGGAAACGCCGAGAAGAGTAACCTGTTAAGGACAGTTCTAGCGCTATTTCCTGGCTGCAGAACTGTCCGTGTAGGTGACTGTTTCCGCGGTTTACAAAATTTTGCCCCCTCTACAGACTTGACTGTCAGAGAGGACAGATTTATAATTACTCCATAATTCACGTTAACAGCTTTGACAAAGATATGAATGGATTGTTCTGGACCGTATCAGAGAGAGGGAACATAGGCTGTAATTTCCTCCGGTATCCTACTATCGATTTACCCCTTTGTAGCTGCGGTTATGAATTCCCTGAAATGGGATAGTAAGAACCGCCGGTTCATGGTCGTTATTCCATGCTTACGAAGGATTCTGACTCGACTCTGCTTTAAGAGCAGATTGAGAGAATCGAATTTGGGTGGAACCACGGGTGCAATCGCTCGTCCCTTTGCGGGACGGGCGTTTTTTGTATGCGTGGATATTTCCGTTTCGAAAAATTTAAAATTGTTGTTTGGCTTAAGGAAATGAAGGAGGAAATTAAAATGGTAAGTATTAAACTTCCGGACGGTTCCGTTCGGGAATACGCAGAAGGTAGTAATATTGATGATGTAGCGGCTTCTATTAGTAGTGGACTTCGCAAGAATGCGGTGGCAGGGAAATTGAATGGTATTGTCGTGGATCTGTCCACTCCGCTAGAGGAAGGCGCATTGATAGAAATCGTAACTTTGGATTCACCAGAAGGCTTGGAAGTTATGCGTCACAGTACTGCCCACTTGATGGCGCAAGCTGTAAGACGTTTATATGGAACAAAGGAAGTTAAGCTTGGTGTAGGTCCTGTTATCGAAGATGGCTTCTACTACGATATGGATTTGGAACATCCGCTTAATCCTGAGGATCTGCTAAAGATTGAAAAGGAAATGGATCGCATTATCTCTGAGAACCTTCCAATCGTACGTAAGGAAGTTAGCCGTAAGGAAGCGCTCCAAATATTCGGTGAGCTAGGTGATCCTTACAAACTTGAACTAATTGAAGCATTGCCTGAAGATAGTGTGATTTCGATCTATGAACAAGGCGAATTCTTCGACTTGTGCCGGGGACCACACTTACCGTCGACTTCTAAGATCAAAGTCTTTAAATTGATGAATGTAGCTGGTGCTTACTGGCGCGGCGATAGCAAGAATAAAATGCTTCAACGCGTATACGGTACTGCTTGGATTAAAAAAGCGCAGCTCGATGAGCATCTTCGTCTGCTTGAAGAAGCGAAGAAACGCGACCACCGTAAGCTGGGTAAAGAGCTTGAAATCTTCACATTTAATCAATTGGTAGGCCAAGGCTTGCCGATCTGGCTGCCTAAGGGTGCTAAACTGCGCAGTATTCTGGAACGTTACATTGTGGATCTGGAAGCAAGTCTAGGATACCAGCATGTATATACTCCGGTTCTTGGTAATGTTGAACTATATAAAACTTCTGGACACTGGGAGCACTATCAAGAGGACATGTTCCCTAAAATGACTATTGATAATGAAGAATTTGTTCTCCGCCCAATGAACTGCCCGCATCACATGATGATTTATAAGAGCTCCATGCACAGCTATCGTGATCTGCCGATCCGTATTGCTGAACTGGGTATCCAGCACCGTTATGAAATGTCAGGAGCATTGACTGGCTTGCACCGTGTGCGTTCGATGACTCTTAATGACTCCCATATTTTCTGCCGTCTGGATCAAATTAAAGGCGAGTTCATTCGTGTAATCGAGTTGATTAAACAGGTATACAGTGACTTTGGTATTAATGACTACCGTTTCCGGTTGTCTTATCGTGATCCTAAGGATACTGAGAAATATTACGCTAATGACGAAATGTGGGAAACTGCACAGCGTATGTTGCGTGAAGTTGTAGAAGAAGCTGGTCTGCCATTCTACGAAGCAGAAGGCGAAGCTGCTTTCTACGGTCCTAAGCTGGATGTGCAGATCAAGACTGTACTAGGCAAAGAAGAAACTCTCTCCACTGTACAGATCGACTTCTTGCTGCCTGAACGCTTTGAATTGGAATATATCGGTGACGATGGTCAGAAACACCGTCCAGTTGTTCTACACCGCGGTATTTTAGGTACTATGGAGCGCTTTGTTGCTTTCTTGTTAGAGAACTTTGCAGGATCACTGCCGCTTTGGCTGTCTCCACAGCAGGTTAAAGTTATTCCTGTTTCGACTGCCTTCGACGATTATGCTAAGGAAGTTACAGACAAGCTGCGTCGCCGTGGTATCTCTGCTGAGGCAGATTTGCGTAATGAGAAGCTTGGCTATAAGATCCGTGAAGCTCAGCTGGAGAAGCTACCATACATGTTCGTAGTTGGCGAGAATGAGATGAATGCCGAGACAGTTTCCATCCGTAAGCGTGGAGAAGGCGATATGGGAGCTAAGCCGCTTCAAGAAGTTATTGAGCTGCTGGCTCAGGAAATTGCTGACCGTGTAATCTCCTAATTACTTGTAATAATCAACACCAAAAGTACGTCTAATAACGACCTCTGTCATATGCCCGTAAGGATCGAAAATTGATCTTTATGTATAAAATTTTGTGAATCGGGAAACCTTCGCTAATAAGGGGGAGGTTTATCACATGAACAAAATGGGCATATTTCAGAGGTTTTGGTGTCTTTTCGTCACAATAGTCCTACTGTTGACTGCTGCAGGTATCATTCCTGAATCCAAGCATCAAGCAGTTGTGGCCAATGGGACAGAAGACACATTACAGCACACAGATATTAGCAAAACGCTTTCGAACGAATTGCAACATACTCAGGCTAACTCAGGTTCAATGAGAACCAAAGATCAACAAGCTATTCTCACCACTGGCCGTGCTACCTTGTTATCAAACGAGCCATATTCCAGCGTACCGATCGTTCCTGCGACAACAAAAAATAAACCAGTAGCTACAAAGTCACCACAGAGCACTAAAGCTCCAACTACCAAAGGGAGTGGGGGTACAGGCTCTTCAAAATCGCCGAATTCTATTCCCGTAGCTGCGCCAGCTCCTGACCAAATTATTACTTCAATGAAAGTGATGGCGACGGGTTATACTGCGGGTTATGAATCAACAGGTAAAACATCTAAACATCCCGAATACGGAATCACCTATTCAGGTGTTAAAGTACGTAGAGATAAGAATACAGTCTCGACTATTGCTGCTGACCCTAAGGTAATCCCGTTAGGGAGTATACTTTATATACCTGGTTATGGATACGGCATCGTCGCTGATACAGGATCTGCCATTAAAGGGCGGAAGATTGATTTGTATTTTGCTACTACGAAACAGGTGTATAAGGAATGGGGCAAAAAATCAGTTGTAGTTCAGCTCATTAAGCGAGGAAACGGTACATGTACAGAAGTGATGCTGAAGAAGCTCACTCAGGCAATTGAGACTTATAATGCTGTACCGCAATCCCTGCTGGAAGAATCCATTTAAGATCTAGCGGTTATACTTCAATGAATTTGGTGGATTGAACTTAATTTCACTTGGTCATGCATAATAGTGACATCACCTTGCCATAATACGGACTGGGGCAGAGCAATAGCCTCATCCGAGATGTTCTCTTAGTAAGCATTATCTATGCTGCATAAGGGATAAGGGAGGTGAATTCCGTGGCTAATAATAAAAAGTCTAAAGTTCAAGAAAACTACAAAACACCGAATGAAAAATACAATGCTGAGTTTGCTGTTGAGAATGACGGCACAACTAAGCAAAGTGGAAATACTTCTAAACCAGCTCAGAAACCGCAACAATAATGCGCTACTGAAGCAGAAGACTGCTGAATAAAGAGACTGTCCCAAATCAGTTTATAACTGAGGGACAGTCTTTTTTTTATATTTCATATATAATGAAGTGAATGGAATATTAACCCATTCGTCTCGGTCTAGAGACTGAGTGGAAGTTCCTTCTCTCGCCGCTGTTTATGAGCGCTTCCTTCCTGTAGACTAAGGCTATAAGATTGAAGAAGAGAGCGTTCCACTAATTTAAAGGGGAAATGGAATATGAAAAGAAGGTTCACAAGTCAGATTTTTGGCGGCTTGATCCTGATAGGGATTGGAGCCATGTTTCTACTTAGACAGTTGGGTTACACCGATTTCAGCTTAGGTTATTTAATCTCAAATTATTGGCCTGTTATCTTGATCCTCATGGGGATGAAGCGACTCCTGGGTACGGGAGACGAACATCAAAAAGGTGGATCTTCACCTATCGGCGGTTTTTTCTTTCTGGCGATCGGAGTGTTCTTCCTTGGACGAAATTTGGACTGGTTCGATATTTCAGCCGGGGATTTTTTCAAAATGTTCATTCCAATCATGCTTATTGGTGGCGGTCTTTATGTGATTTTTAAACCACGAGGTTCAGTACCACCAGTGCCACCTGCGCCACCATCACCACCTGATTACTTTCCTCCAGGAAAAAGCTCGCTAGATGTGGAGCCGCCAAAACCGCTGGATTCCACGCTAGATGAACAATTCGAGCAGAAATTCGGTAAATCTTCTGGAGGGCGAGACTGGAATATTAATCTGCAAAAAGATGAAGAAGAGGATGAGGACGGAACTGGAGCTTTTAAATCCACCGCTGAATCACGTTGGCAGGAGAAACAGGAGCGTCATGAGCGCAGACGTCAGGAACGTCATGAGCGTCATGCTAGAAGACATGGGGAATGGCATGAGGAGTTCCATAAGACAGAGAGTAACAGCAAGGAGTCAACTAATCGCTCTGCTTTTATTGGGGATGTCCACATGGGTCGCGAGCATTTCCAACTGAAGAATACAAATGTCTCGCAGTTTATAGGTGATACTGTACTGGATCTGACGAACGCGCAGATTGCTTATGGAGAGACGAGGATTAATATCTCCGCTTTTATAGGTGACATCAAGGTATACATTCCGAATGATATGGATCTTGGAATCTCAGTGAACAGTAGTTCATTTATCGGTGATATGGAAGTTCTGGATCAGTCTCGGAGTGGATTTATGAGCAGTGTTCAATGCAAGACGCCTTATTATAAAGAAGCGGGCAAAAAAGTCCGCATTAACGTAAGTGCTTTTATAGGTGACATTAAAGTTAAAACGGTGGGTTAGATGGGAACAATCTTCAGTAATACCAAATGGTTGTTGTTGTTTTACTTTTTGCTCACTGGAGCCGTAAGCGCCGGGTTGATGTATGCAGGCACTTGCCTTGGGTATATCGAAGTAATGGATTATCGCATGTGGCTGTACTTATGTCTTGGGATCGTGTTGTTCACTGTTGTAATTGGCTATATGGCAGGGCAGCGCATTCAGCGCCGGATTGATCATCTGGATCTAAATATGCTGCAGGTGGCAAAAGGGAATCTGTCCGTACGTATGCCAGAGAGTGATGATCAGTCTTTTGCGAGAGTGTACCATGAATTTAATGTCATGATGGATACGGTTGAGAACAAGATGCAGCTTCTGCAGCGATTGGGTGAACAAGAGGTTATTGAGAAGGAACAGGCAGCGGAGAGTGCGGTGTTGGAGGAAAGAAGACGTATGGCCCGGGATTTGCATGATACGGTGAGCCAACAGCTTTTTGCCATCCATATGTCGGCTTCTTCGCTGCCTAAAGTGCTGAAGGTTAATGAAGCTCAAGGTCAATTGGTAATGGATCAGTTAATTGCAATGTCACAGATGGCACAAAAGCAGATGAGAGCACTTATTGCACAGTTGCGACCGGTGGAGCTGGAAGGCAGGAATCTTTTCGAAGCACTGGAAAAATGGTTCCCAGATTATTGCCGCCAAAACGGCTTAAAAGGAATGAAGGAGCTTGAGCTGCAAGGAGAATTATCTGAGGCTATTGAACATCAGCTATTCTTGATTATCCAGGAGGCTATGGCGAATATTGTGAAGCATGCTGAAGCTAGACTGGTCAGTTTATCACTGCGTGAAGGGTCAAGACAGGTTGTGCTGAGTATTAGCGACGATGGTCAAGGTTTTGAACATATACAGCAAAAACAGGGTTCGTATGGTCTTACCACCATGCGCGAACGTGCGGAGAAACTGGGTGGACAAGTGGAGATTATTAGCCGTAAGGGTGCGGGAACGACCATACGCGTACATATCCCTAAGTTTGTGCAAGGGAACTCTGAGTTAGAGGAAAAAAGAGCATTAGGAACAGATACAGAGGACGAGGAGGAATAGAGCATGAGCGTCATAAGAGTGTTGCTCGTGGATGATCATGATATGGTGCGGATGGGTCTTAAAACATATCTGATGCTGGAGCCGACGTTTGAGGTTATAGGAGAAGCAGCAAATGGACAGGAAGCGCTGGAGATGCTGCGTGCTGGCGGACATGAAGGCTTACCCGATCTCGTGCTAATGGATCTGATGATGCCTGTGATGAATGGTGTGGAGACTACTCGTGCAGTGCTATCGGAATTTCCTGGTCTCAAAATCGTTATCTTGACCAGCTTCTTAGAGGATGACCTCGTCGTGGACGCTATAGAAGCTGGAGCAGTCAGCTATGTGCTCAAAACCGTATCGGCAGAGGAACTGATCTACGCACTGCAAGGCGCATTTCGCGGTATGCCAGTTATGACAGGTGATGTATCGCAAGCGCTGACACGTGGCATTCGCCAGCGTACCGTGCAAGGCGATTCCTCCGGCTTGACGGAGCGTGAGAAGGAGGTCTTACTGCTCATTGCTGAGGGCAAGACGAATAAGGATATCGGAGAGGAACTACATATCAGCATCAAGACAGTGAAGACGCATGTCAGTAACCTGCTGATGAAATGCGAGCTGGATGATCGAACCCAGTTGGCTATTTATGCTCATCGGAAGGGTTGGGCTCAGGGTTAGGAATTGGTGTTTAAGATGATTTGGAGTAGTTTATGGGGACTTAAAAGTAAGTTATAGCGAAAACTTCCCTTTAATCTTGAGTTTTACACTTGTATACAGGATTATAGGGAAATCCTCCGTATAAATTCCTTGTTTTTCTCATAAATAGCTATGTTGCTGA
Organism: Paenibacillus sp. FSL F4-0236; assembly: GCF_038000135.1. Lineage (NCBI taxonomy): Bacteria > Bacillati > Bacillota > Bacilli > Caryophanales > Paenibacillaceae > Paenibacillus > Paenibacillus sp. FSL F4-0236. The sequence goes on along the minus strand of NZ_JBBOBK010000001.1, from coordinate 4,200,510 downwards.
GAATTATAGTGAGGTATTCCCTTTAAATCTTGATTTCTTGTGGTTTTTGGTTAATTATAGGGAGTTTTTCCCTATAATTATTGATCGTTGTTTGTTCCTTGTTCTTGGACTTCGTTCATGGACGACGTTCTAGGGTTTTGTTCTAGGTTGTATGTTGGAAGTTCGGGCCGCGTTGTTATCCGCGCCCGAGCTTCTTTTTTACTTCCCTGCCTAGGGATTGGGTATCAGAGCGAAAAGTTTACGACCGCCTTTGAAATCATGTTCTACCCGCAGGGTCAATTCATAGGAACATGATTTCAACAGCGGTGTAGCCTGAAACCCAGTCCTGACCAACAGCGTGCGCCTTTTGAACCAAATCCCATCTATTTGCCTATATCTTTTATCTCCGCTTAAATTGTTTTTAATGTGACCTTAAGGTTTAAAGTACAAAATAAGAAACAAGAAAACAAATTAATCCTTGTCAGGCGACAGGATGCAGGAGGTAAATAAACATGGACGATAACAAAAACAACTTTAATCGAGACAATGGACCAGCACCAGATCGGGATTGGGACAATAATAACCATAATAGCAATAATAATCAGTCATCCGAATCCGGATCATCATACTACTATTCTTATGGACCATTTAAATCATTGAACAAAGATGAAAGTAACGTAGACGGAAGTGCTCAGCATTACAACCGGATGGAGCCGGAGCGGGTCGAGATTACACCTCCACAGCCTGTAAAACAACTCCCATATAACAGTTCATATCGCAGTACAGGCTTCGATGGTAATGGCGGTGGACGTGGAGGAAACGGCGGAGGTGGTTCTGAAGGTGGCGGTGGCTGGCAGTTTAATAAAAAGCCAAAAAGCTCAGTGAAAACTATATTTGTTTCCTTCTTAGCGGGTATGGTCGTTCTCTCAGGTTCTATGTTCATGGCAGATCGAGGCAACTGGTTCACAGGGGATGCAACAACCATTGCAAGCTCAGGATCGAATGGAACGGCGAAGACGACGAATGAGAGTGCTAGTACTACACCTAATACTACCACTACATCATTGGTGAAAGGATCTCGTGATGTGACTGGCGTAGTTGATGCGGTTGGACCAGCAGTCGTCAAGATTGAGACGCTAGTGAAATCCGGTTCACGTAATGGAAGTTCATCCAGTCCGAATTTGAGTGATCCGTTCTCTCAATTTTTCTTTGGGGATCAATACGGTGGAAGTGGTTCTTCACAAAATGAGCAGGACTCGAAGTCAGGTTCAAATTCTTCATCGCAGCTCATCCCTTATGGAATTGGAACAGGCTTCATTTATGAGAAATCCGGATATATTTTGACCAATCAGCACGTCATTGAAAATGCCGATGTCATCCAAGTTACAGTGGATGGTGTGACCAAACCATACGAAGCAAAATTGCTAGGTTCTAGCAAAGATCTGGATTTGGCAGTACTGAAGATTGAAGGAGATACTGATTTCCCTACAGTTGCTCTGGGAGATTCGGATAGCTTGAAAGTAGGCTCAGAAGTGGTTGCTATCGGTAACCCGCAAGGCTTCGACCATACAGTAACCTCTGGTGTTCTTAGTGCAAAAGGACGCAGCATCGATATCAACGAAGAAGACGGTAGTGGAACCCGCAACTACAAAAACCTGCTGCAAACGGATGCTTCTATCAACCCTGGTAACTCCGGTGGTCCGTTGCTCAATATGAATGGACAGGTAATTGGTATGAACGTAGCTGTTAGCACAGATTCCCAAGGTATAGGTTTTGCTATCGCTGTGAATACGATTAAAGAAGTCGTAGATAAACTCGAAGCGAACCAAGCGATTCCAAAAGAACCCGTACCATTCATTGGTGCAACGCTTATGACGATTACAGATGAAGTAGCTAAGCAAATGGGCACGGATATTAAAGAAGGTTCTGTAGTTGCAGACATTATCTTTAAATCGCCAGCATATGCCGCTGACTTGCGCCCTTACGATATCATTACAGGTGCAAATGGTACAAAATATGCAACAAATCAAGATCTGATCGCTTTCATTCAAACGTTAAAAGTCGGTGACAAAGTAACGCTTAATGTGGTGCGCGATGGTAAAAACATGGATCTTTCCGTAACAATCGGCAACAAAAATGATTTTGATACGACTACTGGGCAAAGTCAGCAACAATAACACCGGACGGTGAATAACGCGGAAGGGGCAACCCTTCCGTTTTTTGTCTAAACATGGTGTGACTGCTACAATATAAATAAATAGAAATGAACAATGGGGGCTGCTTGATGCGACCGAATATTCTTATTATTGATGATGATGAAAAAATTATCTCCATGCTGCGCCGGGGGTTAGCTTTTGAAGGCTACGATGTAAAGACAGCGGTGAATGGAGCGGATGGTTTACGAGCAATCCTAAGCAGCGATCCGGATGTGGTGATTTTGGATGTTATGATGCCACAGGTAGACGGATTTGAAGTCTGTCGGCGTTTGCGTGAAGGAGGCAGTAATGTGCCTGTTCTAATGCTTACGGCCAAGGATGAAATTGAGCATCGTGTGAAAGGGCTTGATCTGGGTGCGGACGATTATCTAGTTAAACCATTTGCGCTGGAAGAATTACTTGCACGTGTACGAGCGTTACTACGGCGTAAGAGTGAGCAAAGTGGCGGCAGTGAGCAAGCGGTTACTTACGAGGATATTACCTTGGATGTGGATTCACGTGAAGTGACACGCGCCGGCAAGAGACTGGAGCTGACAGCGAAGGAATTTGAGCTGCTACATCTCTTTATGCAGAATCCGAAACGGGTGCTTTCGCGGGATCTGATCATGGATAAAATATGGGGTTATGATTACAGCGGTGAATCTAATGTACTTGAGGTATACATAGCTATGCTACGCCAAAAGACGGAGGAGCATGGCGGTAAACGCCTCATTCAAACGATCCGGGGTGCCGGTTACATTCTAAGAGGTGACAACTAACATGTCTATAAGATTGCGGCTGACTGCTTGGTATTCAGGGATTTTGGCCGTTATGCTGCTGGCCTTATCAGCCGCAATTTACGGTTTTGTCTATTTTAATACGTATGGGGACTTGAAGGATCGTCTGAAGGTACAATCTGAGCAAACGAAACTTTTATTTAGCGTTGATCGCTACAATGGTGAGCTGAAACTTGGCGGAGTCGGTCCTGAAAACTCCAATTTATATACGCAGATTTATACTTATGGCAGTAAAAGCTTGTCACAATCGACAAATATGATTAACTTTGGCCTACGGTTTGATTATCCTGCTAAAGATAAAATTGCAAAAGGATTTCGTAATGTTGTTGTGGACGGCAATCAGTTTTTGATCTACGAGATGCCTATCGAACTAGAGCATTATAATAATAATCCAGTGGCTGTATTACAAGTCGCTGCCTATGTAAATGAGCAGAATAAGCTATTGGAGCGTTTGAAAAATATATTGCTTGTCGGTTCTTTTGCTACCTTGATCGCGGCATTTACCTTTGGTTTATTCCTGGCACGTAAAGCGATGAGTCCTATTGGGAAAGTGATTGAAGCTGCAAACGGTATCCAGACTGGGACAGACCTAAGCTCCCGTATTGAATATGATGGACCTCCGGACGAAATAGGTCGTTTAATTGAGACTGTCAATAACATGCTTGGGCGGATGGAAGGATTCTACACAGAGTTAGAGGATTCTTATGCAGCTCAGCGTCGATTCGTTTCCGATGCATCACATGAGCTGCGGACTCCACTAACAACCATTCGTGGGAATATCGATCTACTGCAAAAAGTATGGGAGCTGGAACCGGGCGAAGGGAAGATGAGCGAGGCTGAAATTCGCCAGCTCTCGATGGAATCGGTGAAGGATATCGCGGACGAGTCTAAGCGAATGAGTCGACTTGTAGCAGATATGCTCTCGCTCGCTCGTGCTGATACAGGGCGAACCTTCGAGATAGAGCCGGTGGCACTGGAACCAATGATGACTGAGATCGCGCGTAGGGCATCCTTCCTGCCTCGTCAAGCGGAGTGGGTTACAGGGGATATGTCCGTCTTAAATGGAAAATATGTTGTGGGTAATAAGGATTATTTACAACAAATGTTATTTATTTTTATTGATAATGCTTTTAAATACACGCCTTCTGGCGAGGTAAGTTTAGATACGATTTTCTATCAGAATCAGGTTGGTATTCGGATCACCGATACGGGGATAGGTATGGATAAAGATGAGGTTCCATATATTTTCGACCGTTTCTATCGAGCAGATGAATCACGTGGAATTACAGAAGGAATTGGGCTTGGTTTATCCATTGCTAAATGGATTATTGACGAGCATGGTGGGTCTGTGGAAGTTGTTACACGCCAAGGCGAAGGAACTACTTTTGTGATCTGGTTGCCGCTTCTCTTTGCTCCGCCGCTGGAATAGGGTATAATTTAAAGTGTGTCCTATTACAGAAGTCAACGAAAGCAGAAAGTTGGTGAAGTCATGGAAGTCATTAAAATTTCTCCCCGGGGATATTGTTACGGAGTAGTCGATGCTATGGTAATGGCACGGCAGGCTGCGCAAAATCTCGATCTTCCCCGGCCGATTTATATACTGGGCATGATTGTTCATAATAGTCATGTCACGAATTCGTTTGAGGACGATGGCATTATTACCTTGGACGGTCATAACCGTCTGGATATTCTCGATAAAGTAGACAGTGGAACCGTTATATTCACTGCTCACGGAGTTTCACCTGAGGTACGCAAGATGGCTAGGGATAAAGGATTGACTACGGTCGACGCTACCTGTCCTGATGTGACAAAGACGCATGATCTCATTCAGGAGAAAGTCGATGACGGTTATGAGGTTATTTATATCGGCAAGAAAGGCCATCCGGAACCGGAAGGTGCTGTCGGCATTGCGCCAGAGCATGTGCATTTAATTGAAAAAGAAGATGAGATTTCAACTCTATCCATTCCTTCTTCACGGATTGTAATTACGAATCAGACCACTATGAGCCAGTGGGACATTAAAAATATTATGAAAAAGCTACTAGAGACCTTCCCAGGTGCTGAAGTGCATAATGAGATATGTATGGCTACTCAGGTGCGTCAAGAGGCTGTAGCGGAACAGGCGGGTCAATGCGATCTAGTGATTGTCGTTGGCGATCCACGAAGCAACAACTCTAATCGTCTGGCACAGGTGTCGGAAGAGATCGCAGGTGTTCCTGCTCATCGGATTTCTGATATCTCAGAACTAAACACCGACTGGCTGAAGGGTGTAAATATTGTGGGGGTTACCTCTGGCGCGTCTACACCTACACCAATTACCAAAGAAGTTATTAATTATTTGGAGCAGTATGATTCCGAGAATCCCGAGACATGGGAGATCAAACGTACTGTGAATATGGCGAAATTACTTCCTCCGGTTAAGAATAAGAGCGCAAGTACTACTTAAGCGCTGTAAGCGAACTTATATATTTGTGTTAGGACAAAAGCGCGTAACCTCGTCTTTCGAGGTTACGCGCTTTTCTATTTAGAAAAAGCGGTTTCATATTATAAATCAGGAAATAGGATTGACGGTAAAGGATTTTTAGAGTAAAATCGCTTTATCGGTTAAAAGCATAAAAGCTTAAAAGCTTAAAAGCGAACACGCGTCGTAGTGTGAGTGTATTGAGCGAAATTATTATAAATTTTAAGTGTAGAGAGGAAGTTATTAAAATGATCGTCATTACATCCAATCAAACGCCAGAAGAGCAGGTTAAAGATATTATTTCAGTTATCGAAAAAGAGGGTCTGCAGGTACATCTCTCTAAAGGTGCAGATCACACTGTTATCGGTTTAGTAGGAAGTGTCACTCCTAAGCTTGCAGAGCATTTGCGGCAAATGAAGGGTGTGGAGAACGTCGTAAAGATCTCCAAGTCTTATAAGCTAGCTAGCCGTGATTTCCATCCAGAGGATACCATTATCGATATCAAGGGTGTGAAGATTGGTGGAGAGAATCTGGTGATTATGGGCGGACCATGCGCCGTTGAGTCTCCAGAGCAGATTGATGAGATTGCCCGTCTGGTTAAAGCTTCAGGTGCTCAGGTACTGCGTGGAGGCGCGTTTAAGCCCCGTACAGGTCCATACAGCTTCCAAGGCGTAGGTGTAGAAGGGTTGACTATGATGGCTGAAGCAGGAAAGCGTCATGGCCTATTAACCATTACAGAGGTTATGACACCAGAGTATGTGGATATTTGTGCAGAGCATGCTGACATCCTCCAGGTCGGTACACGGAACATGCAGAACTTTGATTTATTGCGCAAGCTGGGTACTTGTGGAAGACCTGTCCTTCTGAAACGCGGCTTCAGTGCAACCTATGATGAATTGCTCAATGCAGCGGAGTACATTTTGGCAGGCGGAAATAAGGATGTAATGCTCTGTGAGCGTGGTATTCGTACATTTGAGACTTACACACGCAATACGCTGGATCTATCGGCTATTCCGGTTCTACAAAGCTTAAGCCACCTTCCGGTAATCTCTGACCCAAGTCACGGCACTGGACGTCGTGAGTTAGTTGAACCTATGGCTAAAGCTTCGGTTGCAGCTGGTGCAAATGGTCTAATCATCGAAATGCACACAGATCCGGACAATTCTATGACAGGTGACGGTGTTCAATCGTTATTCCCTGAGCAGTTCGATAATCTGCTTAAGGATCTCGAAAAGCTTGCTCCAATTGTTGGACGTAAGTTTTCAACTTCACCAGAAACCGTTTCGGCGCTATAATTTTTAAGAATATAACAACCTTGGAAGTCCTCTAAACCCGCGGTACAGCGGGATAGTAGGGCTTCTTTGCTATTGGATAAGTTAGAAATGTTATGAATATTAGCGAAAATAATGGATTTCACGAAAGCGTTAGAATATCTTACATTGCTGAAAGAAATACCTGACATAAGCATTGACGATGTTAGGTATGAGATTTATAATGACGACAGCAAATAAAAATGAAACAAGAACATTTGCATACTGTGAGGGGCTTAATGTTCGGAACTTGGGGGAGGAAAAATTCATGTCGGTTGAAAAAGTGTTGCAAACAATTAAAGAAAACAATATCGAGTGGGTAGATTTTCGATTCGTAGATTTAGGTGGCCGTGCTCACCACATTTCTCTGCCTGCTTCTGAAGTGGAAGATGAAACTTTTGTAAATGGGGTAGCATTCGACGGTTCTTCCATCAAAGGATTCCGTGGTATTGAAGAATCAGACATGGTTATGATGCCTGATCCGAACAGTGTGTTCATTGATCCGTTTACAGCTCATCCAACGCTGAACGTTATGTGCGACATTTTCACTCCTGATGGTGAACGCTATGAGCGCGATCCTCGCGGTATTGCTGTGAAAGCAGAAGAATTCCTTCAGAAGAGCGGAGTTGGAACATCAGCATTCTTCGCACCTGAGTCTGAATTCTTTATCTTTGATGATGTTCGTTACGAGAGCGGTATGAACAGCTCCTCATTCTTCGTAGACTCTGAAGAAGCGGCTTGGAATACGGGTCGTAAAGAAGAGGGCGGCAATCTTGCATTTAAAGTTGGCGTTAAAGGTGGATATGTACCTGTAGCACCTGTGGATTCCCAACAGGATATCCGTAGTGAAATGTGTCGTCTGCTTGCTGAAGTGGGACTACGCATTGAGCGTCATCACCACGAAGTAGCAACTGCAGGACAAGCGGAAATTAACTTCCGTTTTGATACCTTGAAGAAAACTGCTGATAATCTCATGACTTATAAATATATTGTACAAAACACTGCACGTCAGTACGGCAAAGTAGCAACCTTCATGCCAAAACCACTGTTTGGCGATAATGGTAGCGGAATGCACGTACACCAATCGATCTTTGACGGAGACACTCCTTTGTTTTACGAAAAAGGCGCTTATGCTAACTTGAGCGAAATGGCTCTTCACTACATCGGCGGTATTTTGTATCATGCACCAGCTTTGATCGCTTTGACTAACCCAAGCACCAACTCCTTTAAACGTTTGGTTCCTGGTTACGAAGCGCCGGTTAACTTGGTATACTCCAAAGGAAATCGTTCTGCAGCAGTTCGTATTCCAGTAGCGGCTGTGACACCGAAGGGCTGTCGTATCGAGTTCCGTACACCGGACTCCACCGCTAACCCTTACCTGGCATTCTCCGCAATGCTGATGGCAGGTCTGGACGGAATCAAAAACAAGATCAACCCACAAGAACTGGGTTACGGTCCTCTGGATAAGAACATCTACGAATTGTCCGATGCAGACAAAGAAAAGATCCGCAGCGTTCCAGGTAGCCTGAGCGAAGCGCTTGATTCTTTGGAAGCTGATTACGAATTCCTTACAGAAGGCGATGTATTTACTAAGGACTTCATTGATAACTATATTGCTCTGAAACGTTCCGAGGCTCAAGAGGTTGCGATTCGTGTTCATCCACATGAATATTCTCTGTACTTCGATCTGTAAGATTGCTCAAATCATTTAAAGCTTTAACAAATAAAGGTGTTCCTAAGTCATGGAAATGACTTAGGAACACCTTTTGTATTGATCCTAACAAAAATGAGGATATCTTTGGCCATTGATATGGCTAAGGATATCCTCATTTTTGCTTCTATAGTTTAATATTCTGCCCAGTAGTTCCGCTTTAATTAAGTAGAGGTATCACTTAGGGATCTATACTAAACCCCGCTCAGGAGCTCCGCAGGATTCTCTTATGATGAGCTCTGGCTCGACGCTGAAAGAGCTCGTGCCTGATTGATTGTTTATTAGATCATACAGCATTAACGCGGCTAGACGACCGATCTTATCTTTATTTTGCTTAATCGTAGTCAAGAGTGGTGTTGTGTAATTGCAGGCTTCGATATCATCACAGCCAATAATCGCGACGGTTCCAGGAACAGCAATAGCAGATTCCTTTAGGGCACGCATAGCCCCAATAGCAAGCTGATCAGAAGCCGCGAATATCGCTCTGGGCAAGTTTCCATTCGAAATCATTCTACGCATGGTCTCATAACCGCTGGCTTCAAAGAAGTTGCTGCCGTTTAAGAACCAGTTTTCGTTGATCGGTAGTCCTAAATCTTCAAGTGCTTTGCGGAAACCACTTTCACGTATATTGGAGATTTCTGACTCAGAGGAGCTGCCGATATAACCAAGTTCTCGATAGCCTAATAAGTAAAAGTGTTCGACCACCTTGGTAGACAACTTAAAATTATCAGACATGATATAACCCGAATTGTCGCCCGACAGCTTTAAATCTACGCCGATGCATGGGATAGAACTATTATCCAATTCACTGATGGAGGTTTCTAGCTCTTGTCCGGTAATAAGTAGGCAGCCATCCACATTAAAATGCAGACAACGGGCAAGATAATCATTAGTATCGCCACTTTGAAATTTTTCGTTAGAGAAAAAGATCAGGTCATAACCTAACAGTCCCATTTGTTTTTTGAAGGAATTTAGAACTTCGATGAAAAAAGGGTGGGTAAAGTCAACGTTCAGCATTCCTGCAAAAATAACACCAATTAGATTCGATGATTTTGTAGCTAGTGTTTTGGCTGAATTGGAGGGAGTATATCCAGTTTCCTTTATAATTTGTTGTACCCTAGTCTTGGTGTCTTCCGAAATATCGCTGTAGTTATTTATGATTTTAGATACTGTCGAAACAGAAACTCCAGCTATTTTCGCTATGTCTTTAATGTTATAGGCCAACTTTAGTCCTCCTTATAATGCGAAATACTCCGTAATCTATGATAAAAGTATAGTTGAGTTAAACTTTTTATGGATTTCAAATATGAATTACGAAACGTTTTCGTAAATGATTTTATAATTATATAGGTAGATAGTCAATGGGATCTTTGGCGATCAAACACATAGATCCTTGATTTTAAAGGGTTTTGGAGGATTCTAGTTCAAAAATAGTTCAAAGATAGAGAATAAAAAAAGACTTTACAAAGATAAATAACGATGTAATAATAAAAACAACGAAACCGCTTTCTGTATTATAATCGCTAAAGTTTCGTAATTTCAGGAATTAAGATGGTGTTTCGTTAAGAGATCATACAAATCATCTGGGGGGTAACAAAAATGGTAAAGAAGCTTTCTGCGGTATTGTTGAGCTCAGCGCTAGTGCTCTCATTAGCAGCATGTGGAAGCGGCAACAACACAAATGGTGAGGCTACTTCGGGCAACGGAACAAGCAAGCCCGCAAACGGTGAGAAAAAGGTTATTAAAATCTTGCACTGGAAACAAGAAAACATTAACAAGGTCATTACAGACATTAATAAGAAGTTTGAAGAGAAATATCCAGAATACAAGATTGAGTACACGACGACAGGTCCGGACGATGAATTTAAACAAGCACAAAGAGCAAGAATTACAGCTGGTGACGTAGACGTCCTTGCCGATTTGTCCGGTATGAGATTGTCTCCTAAAGATTGGACACCAGGTGCGAAAGTGCCAGACTGGCAACAATGGATTGATTCCGGTTTGATTGCTGATCTGAGCAACGAAGCTTTCGTTAAAAACTACAATGCGAATGATATTGCCAAAGCGGGTACTTACAACGATAAAGTGTATGCGATCCCAACCGGTAAAGTAGCAATGTCAGGTTTCTTCTATAATAAAGAAATTTTTGAACAAAACGGTTTGACTGTTCCAACAACATGGACAGAGTTCATCAGTGTTCTAGATACTTTGAAATCCAAGAGCATTGTACCAATCGTAGTGGCTGGTAAAGACGTATGGCCTTTGAAACTGCCAGTGTTCGGTTTGCAAGCTAAGATTCTAGGTGGCGGCGACCAACAAAAATGGATTGAAGGCGTTTGGAAAGGCACTTCGGCGTTCAACGATGCTGAGGCTGTAGAAGTATTGGATAAAATGAAGACCCTTCAAGATAACTACATCATCGATGGTTTCTTGGGTATTGACTATGCAACAGCACCTTCGTACTTCGCAACAGGTAAAGCAGCTATGATTGCTGACGGAACTTGGGATGCACCTACAATCGCTGCGGCAAATCCTGATGTGAAATTCGGATACTTCCCAATCCCAGCTACTGAAGATGCTGCTAAGAACGCTTCTCTTGTCGGCAAATACGATGTAACTTGGTATGCAGCAGAAAAAGGTCCGAACAAAGAAGGCGCATTGAAATGGTTGGAATTCTTCTCTGAACCAGAAAATTACACGGAATATGTTAAGGCTGCCGGATTCGTACCAACACAAGATAACATCGCAACTGGCAGTGACTTCATTGACAACGAACTTGCCCAATACATGGCAGAAGACTTTGAACTTGCTTATGAAATCATAATGATTAACCGCGACAATGTAGGCGAGCACATTGCTGCTGAAGGCGTTCACACTGAATACCTGGCACCAGGCGGCGAATTCAAATCCGCTAAAGAACTTGCAGATGTACAACAAAAAGAATGGGAAGCGGCAGCTCCTAAATAAGCTGTTATCCTAATAAACAGACATCTACAACATACTGTGCACCATCATGTACTACAACATCGGGGTCTGTTCGTACAGACCCCGATCATTTTATTGAATTAGGATTGGGTAGGTGAGAGAAATGTATCCGTTCGGAAAAGGTATAAAAAGATATTTACCGCTTCTGCTGCTTATGATTCCATTATCGTTGTACGTTATTTTTTATTTTGGACCCTCTATGATGACGGTCATTTATTCATTTACAGATATTACTAACGTTCCAGGAAGCAAATTGAATTTCGTAGGCCTTGACAATTATTACAGTGTTTTTAACTCCGGAAATTCAGGCGAACGATGGGATTCCATTATACGAACCGTTTATTTCATGGTCATTGTTACAATCGTACAAAACGGTGTCGGTCTCCTTATGGCCGTAGTGATTAATCAGAAGCTGAAAGGCGATTATTTTTATCGCGCAGTTTTCTTTTTGCCGGTTGTGCTCGGTGTATCGGTAGTTGCACTGGTATGGGGCTTGATGTTCGATCCGCTAAGTGGTCCCGTAAATCAACTGTATGATTCATTGTTCGGTTATAAAGATATGTTCTTTGGAAGCTTCACCCATGCGTTTGGTTATATAATATTCACGCAAATTTGGATGTATATGGGTTACTCCATGCTGATTTTCCTTGCAGGTCTTCAATCCGTTCCGAAAGATCTGTATGAAGCTGGATATATTGATGGAACCACGAAGTGGCAATCTTTTAAGAACATTACGTTCCCACTTATTGCTCCATCGTTCACCATTAATATTATTTTGTCCATTATCGGTGCGATGTCGACCTTTGATATTATTCTCGCAACTACGGACGGTCGCTTTAACACAAGAACGATGGCTTATGACGTGTATAAAGAGACGTTCCGTGGTTCTCTACAGATGGGACTTCCATCCGCGCTTTCTGTGGTGCAGTTCCTTATGATTCTGGTCTTCGTTGTATTTGCAGTTAAACAAATGCGTAAGAGAGAGGTGGAGTATTAATGAAAGATTCCAAAACCGCCAAAACTCTCTCCTATATTCTGATTGCAGTATTGCTTGTTTTGTATATCATGCCACTATTGTTTGTAATAAACATTTCATTCAAGTCTTTTTCGGACTATTTGCTAGACCCGATCGGACTTGTGAAAAGTATTCAATGGGATAATTACAAGGAAGCTTGGTTAAAAGGTAATTTCTCTAATTATTTCATTAACAGTTTGCTGTACACAGTTGTAGCAACAGTGCTAACACTAATCGTGTCGTTATTCGGAGCTTTCCCGGTGGCGAGAAATTATGTGAAGTGGAGCGGGTTTATTTATTTGTTCTTCTTGATGTCACAGTTCTTGCCTAACCCTATGGTTGCACAGTTCAAATTGATGCTTACCTTGAAACAAGAGCTTGGATTTGTGGGCTATGATACGAAGCTGGGTTATATTCTCCTGAAAACAGGAGGAACAGGGATCGTCTTCATGATGTTCGTAGGTTATATTAAAGGGATCAGCCGTGAGATGGACGAAGCTGCAGGTATGGATGGTGCTGGGTATATGCGGTATTTATTCCAGATCATTATGCCACTGATGAAACCTGTTATCGCAACAGGTGTTATCCTGACGGCGATTACCATTTGGAATGACTTTGTAGGTCCAATCATGTATTTGCCAAGTCCGGAACATTATCCAATTACCTTCGGGCTTAAAGAATTCCGCGGTCAATACGGAAACAACTGGCCTATGTTGGCGTGCGGTATCATGATCGTATCTGCACCACTTATCGTCCTGTACACCTTCATTCAAAAGTATATCGTTGACGGTGCATTGGCAGGTGCGGTTAAAGCTTAAGTAGATGTGTAAATGAGAGGATGGGGACAATGGACCGCAAAAAAATTCAAGGCTTTGAATTCACCGGAAAGGACGGGGAGTTCAAGCTTCAGCAACCGGATCATAGTAGTTTCTTATACTTCCCTCTAGTAAATGAGGGGGGGATGATGTCGACTGTAACCCCGAAGCTTCATGGTCAGGCGACGACAGGTCATAATACATTTTTAACACCGCCATTATCTGTTGAAGATTTGCATAATTCACGCGCCTCACGTAATTTCTGGGTTTACGTCGAAGGCAAGGGTGCTTGGTCTGCAGCTGGAAACTCTGCTAAGCAAAATGCAGCGTTCTACACCCCATCTGCTGATGATGCAGTACTTGAGGCTGGATTCCTATGGCATCGTGTGACTCGCAGCAACTCTGAGATGGGTGTCAAAGCTGAGATTACCAGCTTCGTACCTAGCGGTAACGACAAGGTAGAACTTATGAAAGTTACGTTGACGAATACGGGAACAGATGAGCTTACTCTTACACCAACGGCTGTAGTTCCCTTGTATGCCCGTTCCGCAGATGATCTGCGCGATCACAGACATGTAACCTCCCTGCTGAACCGGATTTACACCTCAGCATATGGTGTTGAGGTTCAACCTGCACTATCTTTCGATGAGCGTGGTCATCGCATTAATCACACTTCTTACGGTGTATTTGGTGCAGAAGGTGATGGTAGACAGCCTGATGGTTTCTTCCCGATTCAAGAAGAATTTATCGGTGAAGGTGGAAGTCTTGACTGGCCAGAAGCTGTTATTCTGAATGCTACGCCAGAGATTGGTAAAGGTGGAGGCGTGGATAGAGAGGGTTATGAAGCCGTTGGTGGTCTTCGTTTTGCTTCAATTACCTTGTCTTCTGGTGCAAGTCATTCTTATGTCGTAGTTATGGCAATTGATAGTGATAGAATTAACGTTGAAGCGTTGATGAGTAAATATGGTACATCTGAAGCTTTTGATCATCTGCTAGAGGATACTAAAGCGTTCTGGGCAGACAAAGTGAATATGGTTGAATTTCATACCGGCGACTCGGATGCAGATCAATGGATGAAATGGGTAACCATCCAACCGGTCCTTAGAAGACTGTATGGTAACTCCTTCTTACCGTATCATGATTATGGAAGAGGCGGACGTGGCTGGCGAGATCTTTGGCAAGACTGTCTGGCACTGCTCATTATGGAGCCTGCCGAAGTTCGTAGCCTACTCTTCAACAATTACGCTGGTGTGAGAATTGATGGCAGTAACGCAACCATTATCGGTCAACAGCCAGGTGAATTTATCGCTGACCGTAACAATATCCCTCGTGTATGGATGGATCATGGGGCATGGCCATTTTTAACAACGATGCTCTATCTGGATCAGAGTGGTGATCTTGATTTCTTGTTGCAAGAACAGACTTATTTCCGGGATACGTTTATGAGTCGTTGTAAGGAACGTGATTCTTCATGGAATACCTCTGTAGGCAGTGATCTTAGAACAGTTTCTGGGGAAATCTACAAAGGTACAATTCTGGAACATATTTTGCTGCAAAATCTAGTTCCGTTCTTTAATGTAGGAGAACATAATAATATCCTGCTCGAAGGCGCGGACTGGAATGATGGCCTCGATATGGGGGCGGATCGCGGAGAGAGTGTAGCATTTACATCTTTCTATGCTAGCAATCTATTGGATATTTCCCGGGTGCTGCGTAACCTTAAGACTTCTAAAGGTCAGGAAACTGTTGAATTAGCCGAAGAAATGCAGCTACTGCTGGATACCCTTAACGAGTCTGTGGATTATGGTTCTGTATCAGGTAAGCATGAGAGATTGGATCGATATTATGCTGCCGCACCAAATAAGGTGAGTGGAGTTCGTGTATCTCTCGATATTGATAAAGTAGCTGATGATCTGGAGCAAAAAGCGGAATGGTTATTTAACCATTTGCGTAGCAACGAGTGGGTACAGAGTGAGAATGGCGATGGCTGGTTTAATGGTTATTATAATAACGATGGTGAACAGGTAGAGGGTGAATTTTCTGAAGGCGTTCGTATGACGCTTACGGGTCAAGTGTTCCCGCTTATGGGTCATGCAGCGGCTCCGGAGCAAATTCCACACATTATAGCAGCTGTAGATCGTAATCTGTTTGATGACAAGATAGGATACAGGCTTAACTCCCGTTTCGGTGGGATTCAGCAAAATCTGGGTCGTGCTTTTGGCTTTGCTTTTGGCCATAAAGAAAATGGGGCCATGTTCAGTCACATGACCATCATGTATGGAAATGCATTGTACAAACGTGGTTATGTAAAAGAAGGTCATAAGGTCCTTGAATCTCTTTACAGCTTGAGTACGGATTTCGAAAAAGCTCGCATCTACCCAGGTATTCCTGAATATATTAACGAGCAAGGCAGAGGGATGTACACGTATCTGACAGGCTCCGCAAGCTGGCTCTTGCTAACCATGGTCACTGAAGTATTTGGTGTGAAGGGCAAGCTGGGAGATCTATTGCTAGAACCTAAATTAGTTAAAGAACAATTTGATTCCGAGGGTAAAGCATCAATTAAGACGATCTTTGCAGATCGTGAGTTTGAAGTGGTCTATAAAGCCACTGGAAGCTTTAACTACGGAGAGTACCAAATACACTCCGTTACGTTGAACGGCAGTGAGGTGGCGCTGCAGCGCGGCTCAGGAAGTGCTATTATTCCACGTGAGGATCTACTTGCTCTGCAGACAGAGAAGCTTCACGTGATTGAAGTGACTCTGGCGTAATCTTAACTGAAATTTTTATAAACGTCTGCACCGTTATGAATAGCGGCTGCAGACGTTTTTTTGAAAATTATAAAAACTAAGGTTCTTCATAAATGATATAATGGGGCTAATTTACTTATTTGTTGAATGATTGAAAGGAGTTTGTGAAGGATGGGTTACAGGCTGTCAAATGGCGTATTATCTGTGGATATCGCTGATATTGGAGAAGATTATAAAGGGACTCGTTTTGACTGGACGGGGTTTATCACACAGGTTACGTTAGAAAAGGGTAACCATACGTTTTGTGTGCCAGAGAGCTTGAAGGAAGGCGAAGGTACTGGCGGAAGTGGACTATGCAACGAGTTTGGCATTTCCCGGGCAATTGGGTATGATGAAGCGCCGATCGGAGGCTGGTTTCCAAAGCCCGGTATCGGATTGTTACAAAAGCTGGATTCGCAGAGCTATAGCTTTCATAATAAATATCCACTAACCCCCTTTGCTGTTGATATGGAGGTTAGGGATGATTCGATTACATATACTGTCCAGCCGATGGAAAGTAATGGATACGCGATGCTTTTGACCAAAACGATCTCTATAAAGGACGACCAATTGAAAATTGCATATGAATTGCATAACAAAGGGGATAAGCCAATCCAAACCGAGGAATACATCCACAATTTCGTAGGAATTGATGGTTTGAATATAGGTTCGGATTTTGAGTTGCGCCTCTCGAATGGGCTCAAAGTAGAAGAGCCAGAATCTCAATACACGAATAATTTGCTAGAGGTATCTGGTAATACCCTTACTTGGTCAGAAGAGCCAGACCGGTCATTTTACTGCAAGCTGAGTGGCTGGGGAGGTCCAGAGGCTGAGTTCAATTGGGAGTTGGTTCATAAGCCTAGTGGAACAGGAGTACGCGAGAGCGGAGATTTCCCAGTAGCACGAATGGCGCTATGGGGAGAACGCCATGTGGTCTCACCTGAAGTTTTTGTGAACATTAGTCTTTTACCGCATGAAAGCAAGTCCTGGAGCCGAACTTATCATTTTTTCACATCATGATAAGCAGTAATCAAAGCTTTTATGTGAATAATTATACTTGCTGGTGTGTGAGATTATTGCTATCATAAGCGATATCCATATTGATAGGAGAGAAAGGGTGGGGAGTAGTTTTGAATAAGAGAGCATACAATTTTAATGCCGGACCGGCAGCATTGCCGCTTACGGTACTGGAACGCGCACAAGCGGAGTTTGTTGATTTCCGAGAAAGTGGAATGTCTATCATGGAGATGTCGCACCGTGGAGCAATCTACGAATCCGTGCATAATGAAGCGCAGGAACGTCTGCTTTCGCTCCTCGGCAATCCGAAGGGCTATAAGGTATTGTTCGTACAAGGTGGAGCAAGCACACAGTTTGCTATGATCCCTATGAACCTGATTTCCGAAGGCCAAGTAGGTAGCTATGTTATGACAGGTAGCTGGGCAGATAAGGCTTATAAAGAAGCTAAATTGGTAGGGGGCGCTCATGTTGCTGCTTCTTCCGAAGACAAGAGATTTTTAGCTATACCTGAATTGAGTTCGATTAAAGCTGCGGAAAATGCTGCCTACCTTCACGTTACTTCCAATGAGACCATTGAAGGAACGCAATATGCAGAATATCCGGATGCTGGCTCGATTCCGCTCATCGCAGATATGTCCAGTGATATCCTTTGCCGGCCTATCGATGTCAACCAATTCGGAATGATCTATGCTGGAGCACAAAAGAACCTTGGTCCTTCCGGTGTGACTGTAGTTATTGCTAAAGAGGAATTGCTCGCAGAATCACCTTCTAACATTCCAACTATCATGCGTTACAGCACTCATTACAAAAATAACTCTCTTTACAATACTCCTCCATCTTTCTCTGTATATATGGTTAACGAAGTATTAAAATGGATTGAGGAGCAAGGTGGTCTTGCTGGTATCCATTCCAAGAACCTTGAAAAAGCGGGTCTATTATATGATCACATCGATGGAAGTGACGGCTTCTACAGTGGCGTTGCTGAGAAGAGCAGTCGCTCTATTATGAACGTTACCTTCCGGATGCAATCGGAAGAACTCGAAAAACGGTTTGTTAAAGCTGCTGAACTGGAAGGTTTTGTCGGCTTAAAGGGACATCGTAGTGTGGGTGGCTTGCGCGCTTCCATTTACAATGCAGTTCCTTACGAAAGTGTTAATGCACTTTCTGATTTCATGAACCATTTCCGGCAAACTCAAGGTTAATGAACTCTATCGTAAACCTTCCGCCTATGGGTGGAAGGTTTTCAGTTTGTTTGGAGAAGCTATGGTTATGCACTAGAGTAAAACATCTGGCTATTAAGCCTTTAGAGAGGAAGGAACCATATAATGGCACTCCATATCGTATTAGTTGAGCCGGAAATACCGGCCAATACTGGAAACATTGCGCGTACCTGCGCAGCAACAGGCACTCATCTTCACCTGGTTCGCCCGCTCGGATTCCGTACAGACGATGCTACATTGAAAAGAGCAGGATTGGATTACTGGCACGCTGTTAACATTGAATACCACGACTCTTTTGCTGAGGTACTTGAGAAGTACAGTGAGGGACGTTTCTTTTACGCAACGACGAAAGCGGAGAAGAGATATAGCGATTTTGATTTTCAAGATGGAGACTTCTTTGTCTTTGGTAAAGAAACGAAGGGGCTTTCTGCTGAAATTCTGGAAGCGGGTAAAGAAACAAAAATGCGCATGCCAATGAGTGATGCCGTGAGATCGCTGAATTTATCGAATTCTGCAGCTATTATTGTATATGAAGCCCTTCGACAGCTGGATTTTCCTAATCTTGTTTAGAAAAAAGACATTTTTTTTGTTTTTTTCAGCAGGATTCGACATTTTAATAACGAAATATAATGAATGAGCCGAAATATATAGTAGCTACAAATTATTAGTTGAACAGGAGAGGTGTACGTTAGATATGAAACCTGCTGGTGTAGTTCGCAAAGTGGATCAGCTGGGTAGAATTGTTCTGCCTAAGTCCCTGCGTAAAAGGTATCAGATGAATGAAGGCGACCCGGTTGAAATTTTAGTACAGGGTGACCATATCATCTTGGAGCGTTACCGTCCAAAATGTGTTTTCTGCGGATCAATGGAAGGTGTGAGTGAATATAAAGATCGTTATATTTGCGCTGCATGCCTATCAGAAATGACGCAATTGCCAAGACACGCCTAGGAAGTACATATTTACACATTTAGAATTCTGACAGCCAATAGTTTTCTAAATAAAGAAACTGTCCCATTCGTAGATTTCTCTACTTATGTGGCAGTTTTTTTGTTTCAGGCTTATAAAAAATGCCTCAGAGCCAAGTGGCTGCTGAGACATTTCTTGCTTATAGACCTTTTGTTTTGTCGTCGTTGTAAGATGAGGTAAGGATGCCGACCATAAATAACACAAATACGATAGTTACGATCCAAAAGGTTAATGAGAACGACATACTGGCACCTCCATTAGCAAATGTATTCGTTATCAAGATTATACCCTGCAAATCAATAAAAATAAACGCAAATGTGATATGTTGCATAGACATTTTACTATAATCATTTAAAAAACAGGAAATTTGTTGGTACAGCTCTAAGATTTCCGTCTGATGGCTTGTTGACTACTCTTCCATTGAAGATGAGTGATGACGATCCTCCACCATCCAGATTATAAGCATCCATGACACCCATGTTATATAGCTTGTTCTGAATTTCC
Organism: Paenibacillus sp. FSL F4-0236; assembly: GCF_038000135.1. Classification (NCBI taxonomy): domain Bacteria; kingdom Bacillati; phylum Bacillota; class Bacilli; order Caryophanales; family Paenibacillaceae; genus Paenibacillus; species Paenibacillus sp. FSL F4-0236. The sequence goes on along the minus strand of NZ_JBBOBK010000001.1, from coordinate 4,180,745 downwards.
TCTAGTCGGGCACCAGAGCTGCCAAGCTCATTATAGCCATCCGCTACAAAGATGAGAAGCTGATCATCCTTATAATTACCGATTACTGTACGTGGCGCCCGATTGGGGGATGTTTTCCACTTTTCCGGGATCGGTACTTTGACGTTGTTCTTAAGTAGAACAGGCACAAAGGTTGCACCAAATACGGGTTCGAGTTGATCTAACTGTGCGCGACTGTAAAATTTCCCGCCGATTAACTGTCCGGACTTGTTCAGACCTACGAAGCTGAGATCCTTGAATGTCGGCTCGAAACCATTGAGATACTTTCCATCAACCACAGTAGTGCTTAAGGGATAGCGTTTTCCGGCTTTATCCGCAAAACCTCCAGCATTAATACCTGCAATAGCACCATGACTTTGTACAGCGTGCATAGTGGTTTCTGCGCCACCAGTAGCTTCCTTCGCAAGACTCATCTGCATCGCAGTTGGATCCTTCAATTTGATCTTCAAAGCATAGGCCTTATAGTTACCTGGATTCAGCTTATACAGCTCGATTCTAATCCGGTCGCTAGTAAGGACCTCCGAAGGTATTCCAAGCTTGGCAGATATCCGGCGGTTATAGATAAGCTCAGGACGGCTCGCTTGAGTCTTCGCTGTCTCGACTAACTTATTCATAGCAGTAGTGGTTCCTTTATATAGCTTAGCGCTAGCGCTGACTGCATCTATGGTGTAGGATGCAGTGCCTTCGGCTAGGGTTAAATCTTTTTTTAGGATAGCTGTTTCATTCAGAGGCCCTGAGATAGGTGCAAATTGTCCTACATCAAGATCCAGCTCGAGCGGTGGTCGATACCACCACATACATATCAGTAAACCTAAAAAAGGTGCGGTCAGAAGCATAAAGAAACGGTTCACTCTTTTGACTGGCGTCATCATTTGATCAGATCCATTTCTTTCTTCAAAGCTTCTAACTGTTTGCTAACTTCGCTCAATTGCGTATATAGCTTGTTACTATTGTCTGTCTTGGCACTTGCATTATCTTTAGTGAAGGTTAATAGTTCGTTAAAACTTTGCACTGTATTCTGCAATTCCTTCACTTCTTCAGTGAGAACGGCAATTTTCGACTCATAGTCGGTCTTAAGAACGGTTAGCTGCTGCTGGCTCTGATTGCTAAGTTCGCTCAGCACTTGCTGCTTCAAATGGTTTGTGTAGCTGTATACAGCATATACACCAATTCCAATCATCACGATCCAGAACAGTAAAAACCATTTTACGGAAGGGCCGCTTCTCACAGCAGCACGGCGCGAGTGTACCGGGGACGTTTCCGCTAGCGGTTGCATTTGATCACCTCGGGTTGGTCTTTTTTTCAAGTCCCCATTCTATCAGACTTTGACTAGTTTCGCAAAAATGTAAGAGAGTGTGAAAACTAGAAAAAGTAATTGCATCCTATTAAACTACTGCGATACAATTTCTATAGATTGGAATTTCTGATAGACGTACTCAAGGTAACCAGCGAGAGAATAAACGAACAAGTCATCATACTTCCTTGCTTGCGTTTAAACCGGAAACGCTGCGGCGCTTTCCTTTCTGGATGATTATATAAAGCAGGGGGTCTGGGCATTAATGATGAAGGTTTGGCAGGTGGTTATTGTGGGGTGTCATCCTACAAGTATGCTGGGGACAAAATTGATTTTGGAAGAGGGAGGAGAGCTAAAAGTTCTAGGAATGTATTCAACTTGGGACGAAGGCGCTTCCATCGTAAGGGAAAAGAATCCCGAGCTAGTGCTGGCAGATTATCATATGCCTGAAGGTAATATTGAGAGTGTGCTGTTAAATATGAAAAAAAGCTCACCAAACTCACATTTTGTCGTGATGACGGATGAGGACGGCAGGGATCTGCTACAGCCCCTCATAGAGCTGGGAGCCAGCGGGATATTCTCGAAAGGAGCTTCTCCTCATCAGCTTTTACAGCTGATCCTGGGTTTACGTGTGGGTTTTCTTTCAATGCCGCTAGAATGGATAGAAAAAGGATCCTGGCCGATTTCGACTTCTAAAGGACTGGATGATGTTCTTCAATTGACGCAGACAGAGATGTTTATTATGGAGCGAATCGTTCAGGGGATTACTTATGATAAAATAGCGCTTGAAATTGCAGTAAGTCGTCGTTCGATTGACAATTACTTGCGCAAAATTTATGTGAAGCTTGATGTTTCGACGCGAGCGCAGGCCATTGAGAAATTTGCTCTCTTTTCAAGACAAAACAGGCAAATCTACGCATAACCCAAGCTATACGACATAATGACGGGAAAGGCGGAATATTCTTGAAATAGAAGAAAGCATATCACGTTAAATGGATAATCGTCCTCGAAAGAGGATAACTTAGCCATTTCTACTTGGTACTAGGGAAGGGGGATTTCGCATGCTTTACCAATTTTCTGCTCGCGCGCACACACTGCTATCGTCACCGCTTCTAAGTATTCGCACCCAAACACGGAGAAGCTCCATGATATCGCTTGCTGAAGAATTACCAGCGGAAGAACTGTTCCCATTATCGCTGCTTGCCGAAGCAGCCTCTACGGTGATATCTGCAGATGCAGGAGCACTTCAATATGGTGATCCTGCAGGGTATGGTCCACTTCGGGAGTGGCTTGCCGGGGATTGGCTCAGAGAAAAAGGGGTAACTGTTACCGAGGGTGGAGTTTTGCTAACAACGGGGAGCCAGCAAGCAATTGATTTGTTGTCGCGGGTGTATATTGATCCGGGAGATCGTGTATTAGTAGAAAATCCGACATCTCCAGGATTTTTGCAAACTCTTCGGATGCAGGGTGCCATCATTATTCCTGTAGAGGGTGACTTGGACGGGCTTCATCCAGATCATTTGCGGAGGCAAATTGAACTGCATAAGCCTAAGATGTTGTTCGCAACACCAAGCTTTACGAATCCAAGTGGCATCCTATGGAGCTTAGAGAGACGGCGTGAGGTGTTGGATCTTTGCATCGCGTATAACATCCTGATTGTAGAAGATGATTCTTATGGTGATCTACATTTCCAGAAGTATGGTGAACATTGGGCCACAAGATATCCATCCTTGTATGCGCTGGAAAATATAAGTGATGGCGGACACGTATTATATATCGGTTCGTTCAGCAAGACCGTTGCGCCCGCGCTGCGGACGGGTTGGGCTGCAGGTAGCCGGGAAGTGATCGGGATGATGGCTGCTGCCAAGCAGATGGCAGACTGGCAATCGAGCGCATTAAATCAGCGGCTCTTGCATCATTTGTTGGATGTGACCGCTTTTGATCTTCGTGAGCATATTGCGCAGCTGAACCGAGAATATAACACCCGACTGAAGTTAATGGTTGAACTGCTAAAACGTCCAGCTTGGAAAGGAAGCTCCTACGACCTGCCGTCAGGAGGTATGTTTCTATGGGTATCTCCACCGGAGGGAATGGATGTTATGGCACTGCTAAAATGTGCGCTAGGTAAGGGAGTGGCATTTTTGCCAGGACCGTTATGTAGCGTAGATGGAAGCGGAAATCACATTCGTCTTAACTTCAGCCATCCCGGCCGGGATGAGCTGCTACTTGGTATGAATCTGATGAGTGAGGCGGTTAAGGAGTTCACGGCTCGGAGTTAGGTGGCTGATCAAGGAATCTGATGGATCGGACGTATAAAAGTAACGCACAGGTTGATGAGCGGTCATATGCGCAGGTAGATGTGTGGGCAGATGAACTGGCAGAATAATGTATGACACACCCTGGAAGTCATAAGGGACAGAGAGGTGCATTAGGCAAGGAGTAGAGTGCGAGGGAGGTCATTATAGGGGATTTCTCCCTATAACTGGCTGATTTATATTCTGGAATGGAGATTATAGGGAATCTCTCCCTATAAATTTCAGAAAAAGCCCTTTTTATGGAGCAATCTATGCTTTTATAGGGAGGAAATCCCTATATATCGGTTTATAGCGCGTATATTGAGGAATTATAGGGATGATTTCTCCTTAATTCAACTTGTCAGTTTGAGATTAATACTTCGAAGGTTAGTTCTATTTCTATGGCTTAACGGATTGGAACACAAAAAGCATCCCGTCGATGGGATGCTTTTTGGCGTTACCTGAACATCGTTACGTGTGCATTAGAATAATAAGTTTAAAGTCCGAGTAAATGATTAGAACCTAATTCAAAGACGAAAATCGAAGTAAAAGATCAAAATAGAAGTAAAAGATCAAAATCGGATAATGATAAAAGTCAGAGTGAAAGATCAAAAGCAGAGAAAAAGATAAAGGCTCCAGCAAAAATTTGAAATTGAAAGAATTTTTTGTTTAGTATAGGCAAGCTAATTACTGTGATGATTGCTGTCATGGGGTACGCCGCCAGTTATAGCGGCGTATTCTACTAGCGCGGCCTGACCGGCTGGGGTCAGGGTATAGCGCCCACGGCTGACACGGTGGAACCAGCCGTAGTAGTTGTGCTGTAGCATAGCGGCGGCGTTCGGTACGCCGCTACGCTTCCGCAGCTCGGCCGGAGAGATCCCGGCCGAGCGGGCGCTTGAGGCAGCGCTAGGGGCACCGCTTCGCGTGCCAGCCGCCGCTGCCTCCCGTGCTGCCGTGTCCCCGGCAGCACGCCTCTCCGGCGCTGAGCTCAGCGCCGGAGCCTGTGCAGCGGTGCTCGCCGCTGCACGTTTGCCCGCTGCGAGCGAAGCCTTCGCAGCGGCCTTCTCGGCAGCGACGGCGGCCTCCGCCGCCGCTGCCTGCAGAGAAAGCGCGACACGCAGCGCTTTCTCACGGTAGGCCGTCACGAGCTTGACGCGCGTGCTGCCGCCGGTGTTGTAGTCTCCGCTGCGCTCGCGGAACTCATAGAGCAGGCGCTCGCGCCGCCGCTTGTTGCTGCGCTGCGCAGGTGGCGTCTCGTCCGGCTCGACGAGCACCTCGACCAGCGGGGCCTTGGTCTTATAAAAAACAACGGTGATCAGCCCGAGACCAAGGCGGCGGCACAGTCCGCTAATCTCGCCCCAGCGCTGGTTTACCGCTCCTTTTTTATCACGGACACGTTCTACTGCGAGATAGACCGTAGGACTGAGCTTTAGCCGTTCCACGCCTTGCAGGAGCAAGGCGAGGTTGAACGATTTTTTCATCTCTACGATTAGAGGCTGCTCTAAATCCTCACGAATACCCACCAAATCACAAGTCCGAACCTCACCCTTGATGCTGTATCCTTGCTTTTCAAAAAAAACCTTCAAAGGAGCATACAGCTCCGTTTCATGTCGTACCGCCATAGTGTCACTCCCGTAGCTCTTTTTTTCGGGTTCTCATTAAGGTTTTACTGCGATTTTATGATTCTCTATTATAGCACAGCAAAAAAGAGGTCAACTATTCCGCGCTTGCCGCATAGGTATGTAATACACTTTTTAACGCTATAGGAGAGCAAGTAGGAGCGCAAGAGGAGGCAGCGAGCAATGGATATTTTTGAGCGAATAGCTTCGTATCGGGCTGAGAACGACCGTTTGGCGTGGAGCGGGACCTTCAAGCAATATATAGAACTTTTGAAAAAAGACCCCTCTCCCGCAAAAACCGCTCACTCCCGCGTTTATGACATGATCAAGTCGCATGGCGTAGAGGACATAAACGGACGCAAACGTTATAAGTTTTTTGAACAAGAGATTTTTGGACTTGATCGTGCAGTCGAAAAGTTAGTGGAGGAGTATTTTCACTCTGCAGCACGCCGGCTAGATGTTCGTAAACGGATTCTGTTATTGATGGGACCTGTCAGTGGGGGGAAATCGACCCTAGTCACGCTGTTAAAAAGAGGTTTGGAACAATACTCGCGGACGGATGCGGGTGCGGTATATGCGGTTGAGGGCTGCCCGATGCATGAGGATCCACTACATTTGATCCCCCTGGAGCTTCGTCCAGAGATTGAAAAAGAACTCGGTGTGCGTATTGAGGGCAACTTGTGCCCATCCTGCCAGATGCGGCTGAGAAATGATTATGCGGGAGATATTGAGCAGGTTAAAGTGGCTCGTGTCATTTTGTCAGAAGAAGAGCGGGTAGGGATTGGTACTTTTAGTCCATCCGATCCGAAGTCGCAAGATATCGCCGATTTGACAGGAAGTATCGACTTTTCGACCATTACTGAATTTGGTTCGGAATCCGATCCACGCGCTTACCGTTTTGACGGAGAGCTGAACAAAGCTAACCGTGGGCTGATGGAATTTCAAGAAATGCTCAAATGCGACGAAAAGTTTCTATGGAATCTGCTGTCACTGACGCAAGAAGGAAATTTCAAGGCTGGCCGGTTCGCGCTAATCAGTGCGGATGAAATGATCATAGCTCACACCAATGAAACCGAGTATAAGTCGTTTATTTCTAATAAAAAGAATGAAGCGCTCCAGTCCCGTATGATTGTGATGCCTGTTCCGTATAACCTCAGAGTATCGGAAGAGGAAAAAATCTACGCGAAGTTGATCGCCCAGAGTGATATGAACCATGTGCATATTGCGCCACATGCGCTGCGTGCCGCTGCTATTTTCTCGATCCTGACCCGTCTGAAAGAAAGTAAAAAACAAGGCATGGATCTGATCAAAAAGCTTCGCATGTATGATGGTGAAGAGGTCGAAGGCTACAAAGAAGCAGATCTCAAGGAGATGCAAACGGAGTATTTGGATGAAGGCATGTCCGGAATAGATCCGCGGTATGTTATCAACCGGATTTCCAGTGCTTTGATCAAAGGTGATCTGCAGTGCATGAACGCACTGGATGTGTTGCGTGCAATTAAAGACGGCCTGGATCAGCATCCATCGATTACAAAAGAGGAGCGGGAGCGTTATTTGAACTTCATCTCCATTGCCCGCAAAGAATATGACATTTTAGCTAAAAGCGAAGTGCAAAAGGCCTTCGTCTACTCCTTTGAGGAGTCCGCCAAGACATTATTTGAGAATTATCTCGATAATATCGAAGCCTTCTGCAATTGGTCCAAAATCCGCGATCCGCTGACGGATGAGGAGATGGAGCCGGATGAGCGGTTAATGCGTTCGATTGAAGAGCAAATCGGTATCTCTGAGAATGCGAAAAAAGCGTTCCGGGAAGAGATCCTGATCCGGATTTCCGCGTATTCACGCAAAGGGAAGAAATTCGAGTACAACAACCACGACCGCCTACGGGAAGCGATTGAGAAGAAGCTATTCACAGATCTCAAAGATATCGTCAAAATCACCACCTCGTCCAAAACGCCGGATGAAAGTCAGCTTAAACGGATCAATGAGGTGTGCGCTAGACTTATTGATGGGCATCACTATTGCCCAATATGCGCTAATGAGCTGCTGAAGTATGTGGGCAGTCTGCTTAATCGGTAAAAGAATACAAGTGAATTTGCGGACCACCATTTGGTGGTCTTTTTTTATGTGATAGATATTTTTTACGTGTATCAATACGTGAGATTGTGTGGAATTAGGCTTTGGTCGCGCATCCGAAAAGTAATGCATGAACCATGAAAAGTAGCAGGGGGAGCCGCCCTTACAGGAAAAAACTGCAAATGTACATTATTATATATGGCAAAGCTCTTTAAATTAGTAATTCCTGCAAATCTGCAGTTTTTTTGCGGTGTAAGTCACTTTCAAATCCCAAGTAGGGAAAATTCCTGTATTTTTGCAGCTTTTGAGCTAGATGAGGACGATATCAATGTAAAAAGCTGCACATTTGCAGTTTTCTATGACAGCTAACTAAAGAAAGTGTTAGATCATACAGCATCATACAGCTCAGCAAAACAGGAACAATCCTACTCGCTTGCAGTTGGTATAATGAAATCACCGTACGGGGGAAGGCTGGTGCTGCACTTGAATTACAGTAAAGATATAGAGAAATGTGTTGAATATATTGAAGCTCATATCAAAGAAAATATAACAGTGGAAGAAATAGCCGCTGAGGTTGGATATTCGGTGTATCATTTTTGCCGAGTGTTCAGCTTATGCAAGGAAATGTCCGTGATGGAATATGTGCGGAGCCGGAAATTATCTTTAGCGTCCATTGAATTGTTTGCCGGTAGAAGAATCATTGATATCGCGCTGGACTATGGTTTTGAGACACAAAGTGGATTCACTAAGGCCTTTCGCAAGGCTTTTGGCTATAGCCCGACACAGTATGCCGCACGGATGGACGGATTTACTAAAGGAAAAACACTAATTGAAATCGGAGGTTTTATAATGAACCCTGTTATTGTTCGCAAGCCTGCATTTAAGGTCGCTGGGTATGGGATCCAAACTAATGTTGCTGGAAGTATGTACACCAAGGATATTGCATCTTTTTGGAGTCATTATGAGGGTGAGAATCTGGAGTCCAAAATGTATAAAATACTAAACCCGCCTAAACACGGAGAAGTCGGCTTATGTATTCCTTCCTCAGATAATGGTAATGCGACTTATCTTCTAGGTGTTATTGTAGAGGACTACTCCAAGGTGGAAGATGATATGTTGACGATGGATGTGCCAGAAGCCGAATATGCTGTGTTCACAACGCCGCCAGTGGATACATCAACGGATACAGAGCAAATACAGTTTGCACAGGTTATAAAAAGCACATGGAAGTATATCTTCGAAGAATGGTTTAAGGATAGTGGCTACGATTATGATGATAGTAAACTGGATTTCGAATTCTATGATGAACGCTGCCACTCGCGTCCGGATACGGTGATGGAGATTTATGTTCCTGTGAAAAAATCGACTGAATGATATGTAAGGGCAAATGCTGCTCGGTGATGATCGTAACTTCGGGGAATGTTTGGACTTTCGGTCGCTGTTGTCTCTGGATTTATTGATTATTCCTTAGCGGATTAAATCCAGAAACAAAGGCGAACGCTACGCTCCTACAGTTCCAAACTTCCCCTACGTTACTTTTACCTTTGCAGCATTTGCAAAGTTCAATTATTCAGTCGATACGGGGTGTCGACGTAAGAAGGTCCGCAGCGGGTTATACGCTGCGGGCTTTCTCATTTATTGTAGGAGGATTGACGCTTATCCCCTCCCGTAGTCTAATAGATTAAATAGACGTGTAACTTGATAATCTCGGGGAGTGAAACAGATGATTAGAGAAGCAAAAGTAGAGGACTGGAAAGACATATCCGAATTATTAGAGCAGTTGGGTTATCCAGAGACAGAAGCATTCATGCAAGAAAAAATAGAAAAGCTAGTCCTGCATCCGGATGAGGAATTATTAGTTTTCGAGGAAGATCATAAAGTAGTCGCTTGCATTTCCATGCATTACATACCTCAATTAGGGCTCACAGGGGATACTGCAATTATAAGCTATCTTGTGGTAAGTAATGCCATTAGGAGCAAGGGAATTGGACGGATGCTTGAGGAATATTGCACTGATTTAGCTAGAAAAAGAAACTGTGACCGAATTCAAGTTCATTGCCACTCCAGAAGAACTGATGCGCATAGATTTTATGCCCGACAAGGATTTACTGAGGCTCCGAAATATTTTTCAAAGATGTTAAATGAATCCGAATAATCAATAGACCAAATAAAGAGCGGCAGACCAGGGACGTACTACGCGTCCAGTTCTGCCGCTTTGTTTTTCAAGTTATAGAGCCTTATTCTCTTTAAATAAACTTCCGCTGCACCTTTTTGCCATCATACGAGAACCGCGCCTTTTTGTCCTCCACGACGGTCTGCAGATGAACGGTGCGCCCCCATAATGAGTAGATATGCGGGAGTGTGCGCTCCAGGTACTTCAGGTCCAGCTCGATACTTTCATAGCGGTGGGTGATAAATAACTCGCCATTCTTCTCGAAGTCGGCATCCTCTATGACCAAGTAAGGTGACCCGCCATTGACTCGAGCGAGTACCAGTTGATCCCGTACGTTTTCCCATGCTTTGTCGGTGATTTTCCATTCCGGCCCTTTTTTCTCAAAAACATAAAGATCGAGGTCGTTCACCAGTTCTTTGGACAGATAGCTGCGGATAAAAGAAGTATCAGACTCCAACTCGCGAACCTCAAATATTTTCTCGCGGTCCCAGCGGCGTTCGATGTCTTCGAAGATTTTTAGACCAAGATAGTATGGATTCAGGCTTTGCCGTGAAGGCTGCACGACGGAGGAATTTAGTTTAGCGTATTCTACGGTTTCTTCTTCGGTCAGATCCAGTTCACGGACGATGCGCTGATGCCAGTACGAAGCCCAGCCTTCGTTCATGATCTTCGTCTCCATTTGTGGCCAGAAGTAGAGCATTTCATCATGAAGCATCGTCATAATATCGCGCTGCCAATCCTCCAAGACGGTGGAATATTGCTGGATGAACCAGACAATATCTTTTTCCGGCTCAGGTGGGAACGCACGATTTCCGGATGATGCTTCCTGTGGTCCAGAATTGCTCTTGTCTAGATTCCATAACTCGTCGTACGGATTAGCTGGTTTGGAGCCACCCGGAGGGGCATCCTTGAGTTCTTTCATTTTGGCTTCCAGCAGATGGGTCTTACCTAGCTTACGCGGCTGAATCAGGCTGGGATCTATATGCTCTTGAATGGCCAGCACGGAATCGATGAAGCGCTCCACTGCATCGGTACCGTAGATTACTGAATAACCGGCGATCCGATCCGCTGTAGCCGACATGCTCTCGACCATATCCCGGTTGGACATGGAGAAACGCATGTTATTTTTGAAAAAATCGCAGTGCGCCAGCACGTGAGCTACGATCAGCTTGTTCTGAATCAGCGAGTTTCCGTCGAGCAGGAAGGCATAACAAGGGTTGGAGTTAATGACGAGCTCGTATATTTTACTCAGCCCGAAATCGTATTGGGATTTCATTTTGTGAAATGTTTTTCCGAAGCTCCAGTGACCAAATCGTGTCGGCATTCCATAAGCGCCGAATGTATAAATAATATCTGCAGGGCATATTTCATAACGCATGGGATAAAAATCCAAGCCGAAGCCAGTAGCTATTTCCGTAATTTCAGCAATCGCCCGCTCCAACGCATTAATTTCTTCGCTTGGCATGATTCTGTGCTCCCTCCTATAATTCTGTAGATCCAACCTGAATAAACCCTCACGAAATGAGGTTTGGCTTCATATAGATGGGTCGATCAATGTAGTTCATATTATGTATATGGGTAGGGGAGGGGCAATATGACGGGAGGGAGAATCCGTTATATATCTTTATGATTTTCTCAAGGTGATTCGTAAGTAGCTTGCAGTTATCAAAATACCATCATATTAATTATCGTGGAGAATTATTAATTCAATAGAAGAATAGAATGGTTATGGCGCACGAGTAGTGAAAGCTGGCGTATCCAAGGTCTGGGATGTGAGTCTCCTTTGAAGCCTAAAGTCGTGATCGCTTTAGACGTGGGAGGAACCTTTATTAAGTCTGGTTTGGTCGTGGATGGAGAATTGCTACAGGCTAGCTGCAAGCAACATCCTTCCTTCGCTGACCAAGATGCCGATGTGATTATAGACCAATTTATTTCTATATTTGAAGATCAATATCAGTTCTATTCCGTTACACTAGGGAAATCCTCAGACTGTACTTGGCGCATCAGTCTCGCCTTTCCCGGGCCCTTTGATTATCAGCAAGGTATCTGTTATATTCAGGGGCTTAGTAAATATGAGGCATTGTATGGTAAGAATGTACGAGAAGTATTATATACCCGGTTCAATACCTTACAACATAAGGAATGGGCGAAGCACCTGCTGCAGGCAGATATTCGCTTTGAGAATGATGCGAAGCTGTTTGTCTTAGGCGTAAGTAGGTTATTTCCAAATGAACGATATATTTCGTTAACTTTAGGGACAGGGCTAGGCTCCGCATTTATTGATCGTGCATCGATCCTGAACGAAGGACCAGGTGTCCCCAAGGACGGTTGGCTTTTTGATAAACCTTTCATGGAGAGCACCATAGATAATGCCTTCTCACGTCGGGGAATTCTTCGCCTGGCTGAGCAGATGGGAGCTCTAGAAAAAGGAATGGACGTGAAGGAACTCGCAGAACAAGCAAGAAACGGGAATAGCTTGTGCTGCAAGGTGTTTGAAGAATTCGGTACACGATTGGCTAGGATGCTAAAGTCCTATGTTATAGACTATCAGCCAAACCGCATCGTTATTGGCGGACAGATTGCCAAGAGCATCGATTTATTTAGTCCCGCCCTCCAGAAGGGATTGGCTGATTCATCTATTGGTATATTTACTTCAGAAAATGTGTTCGAACACACGCTTATCGGAATATCGAGATTATTTGACGATTCCTTAGGATTCAATTGATAATTCAAAGATAACCAGTTACCGATCGATGTCGGTGACTGGTTATTTTTATGCTCCATCTTCGGCCAGAAATTGAGCATTTCATCAGGGATTATAAATGAACTTGTCGGTTCATTTATAGTTCATATTCCAGTGATAGGATTCACAGTACAATAATAAGCGTTGGAAGGTCGTGCAACATGACAAAAGTAAAACAAACCGTAGATTATCCTTTGTATAATGGACAGCCGTATTTCATGCCTATTGGCAAATGGGTAGTGATCCTTGCAAGTATCGTTGTAGGCTATTTAACAATGACAGTAGAGATTCCTTTTCTGCCTAATGAAGTGCAGAGCAAGATTGCTCCGTTTCTATTCACGCTGTTTCCGTTAATCGCATTAGTGTGGGCAACCAAAGGGAAGTTAGGAATTCTCTTCAAAAAGCCTGAAGTAAGTCATGTATTATACGGGATTTTATTCTTTATTATTAATTTCATCGTAACGTTGGGGGTAGCTGCGCTGCTTTCATCGATGGGAGCTGTAACAGTAAATGCGGTGCTAGGTCATGGGGATACCCTTTCAACAGGTGAGAAGCTCTGGACATTGTTCTTCTCAGGATTTCAATTAATTGGCGAGGAATTGTTAACGATCTTGCCATTCCTGGCGATTATGCAGCTTTGCTTTATTGGCTTTAAAATGTCACGCAAGGCGTCCGTGTTTATTGCATTAATCGTAACAGCGCTCATTTTTGGTGCACTACACTTAAAAACGTACAATTTTAATTTTGCTCAGGCCATTCTGGGAATCGGAATCGCTCGAATTATTCTAACGCTTGCTTACATGAAAACAAAGAATATCTGGACATCGATCATTGCACATATTTTAAATGACTGGGCAATATTTGGGACTAGTATGTTAGGTGGCGCAGTAGCAGCACCGTTCCTGATGCATTTCTTGCATTAAGAGCCGGAGAATTTCCGTAGACTCACAAAGAGGTTAAGCATATAGTGCGATAGATATTGAGGAGATTTCTGAGGTACAAAAGCACAGCTGATTGGATATCCAATCAGCTTTTTTTGCTATCTAGTTTAAATTCCTATCAATCTCTCTATCATCAGATATCCCTCTGAAGGGATACCCAGCCCCCGTTATTATTGGTATACTTTAACAAATGATTCTACTTATGGAGTGTTTAAGGAGGTTATGATCGATGAGATCGAGCGGTATTCTTCTGATTTTTATAGCGCTTATAGTAACCGGTTGCTTTAACCAGCCATCCAATGGAGAAGACAAATTCACAACTACCATTAATGAACAAGAAGATGTGATAAACAGCCATGGAATGATTGTTAAGAATCTTAAGAAGCTGGATGCTTTTATCCAAAATAAAGCGGGTAAGCAGCGTGTGGTTCATTACACAATTGAGGGTGATCCGATCTTTAATGACTTGAAATATACTGACCAAGGGATTGAAATGCGGCATGATAATTCCGAAGATACGTTTGGTAGTCCCCAAGTAACCACATACACTTGTCAGAACCTTGTTAGAAACGAAACGGATAAACTTCTGTCGTATACCTTAACGGGCTGCGAGGGCGAACAAGCAAAGATCGAGCTGCTACAGATTTCTTTTGACGTCACGAAACAAGATAAGTTTGAGTTTGTTTTAAAATATGGTGTGAACCAAAAGAACGAAATTAATACGATAGAGAAGAAGTTGGTCAAAGATCTCCAGAATGGGGAAGTAGTCGAGGTTAGTGATTTTGAGCTTTCTGAACAGGAACGTGGACAAATCTATAAAGAAATGGTTCTAGCGAATTACTTAGATGAAAAAGAGTTATCTACCGAGTGTAATCGGAAACCTGTTGTAAGTTACGATTTATCGGTTCAGATTAATAGTGGAGAGCGTCATTATCAGTGGACGGAATGCAAGAATACTGAGGATGACGGTCAGATGACTGAACTAGCCCAAGCGATCATTAAGATCGTGCAGGCCGGAAGCATTTATAAGGAACTGCCTGAGGTTAAGGGGCATTATGAATAATTTAAATAAGTTGAACTAAAACATTCTAAAAAGGAAGAGTGGCGGAGGGGGATTTTGGAACTGTAGGAGCGATAGCGTTCGCCTGAAAGCTTTCCGTAGGAAAGCTCGCTCCGGAAGCATAGGCTCACCGGATTTCAACCGTGAAACACGGTATATAATCAAGAAATCTGGGGACAACAGCGACCGGAAGTCCAAACATTCACCGCAGTCACGTTTACCTTAAAGAAATACCTTAAGTTTTTAACTAATTTTTATTCTCAGATCATTGGAGGCAGCATTCATGCACCGAATATTGTTAATTGAAGATGACGAAGCAATTAGTGAAATGGTTAGATCCTATTTAGTAAAAGAGGGCTATGAAGTGGAAACGGCGTTTGATGGTGAAGTAGCGGAAAGGACATTTCGTACTAGTAATCCTTTTGATCTTGTATTATTAGATCTCATGCTGCCCAAGCGCAGCGGTACTGATATTCTCCAGACGATCCGTGCGACAAGTCTAGTTCCGGTGTTGATCATGTCAGCCAAGGACAGCGATGTGGATAAAGCGCTTGGACTTGGCTTTGGGGCGGATGATTATATTACCAAGCCATTTTCAATGATCGAATTAGCTGCAAGAGTGAAGGCTGCGATTCGAAGAGCGGGTTATGCTACCCCCACCATCCAACCGGAAGCTCCAATTCCTGCGAAGCAAAAAATTTCCATTGGTGGCCTGACTGTAGATTTGGATAATTTCTCTGCGCTAAAGAACGGGGAAGAGGTGAAGTTAACGTCTAAGGAATTTCATATTCTTAAGCTGTTCGTTACGCATCCGGGCAGGGTCTTCACCAAAGCGCAGATTTATGCTAGCGTATGGGCAGATGATTATTTCGGAGATGAGAACGTTATTAATGTACATATGAGAAGATTACGCGAAAAAATAGAAGATGACCCCTCGCATCCAGAGTACATCAAGACGTTGTGGGGGATCGGATATAAGCTGGGAGAGCAGCTATAATGAGCATGGCGTTTAGTGTGGTCATTGTACTCCTGCTCGTCGTCATTGTATGGCAATATCAGCATTCGCGTAAAGCTTCCAGAGACCTGAAATATATTCATGACAAGCTAAGTAGCATCATGGCTGAAGGTTCACACGAAAGACTGCTGTTATTCAGTAGTAATGTGGAGCTGCAAAGTGTGCTGATTGATCTAAATCGGCTGCTCGACATTAATCATAAAGGAAGCATTGAGCGCGTGAAGCTGGAGAAGTCCATGCGTAATATGCTGTCGAACATTTCCCACGATCTTAAGACTCCGCTAACGGTAGTACTCGGTTATATTGAGACGATTCTTCAGGATGAACATATGCCAGCCGAGGAACGGGAACGTATGATGAATACGATTCACCAAAAAGCAAATGAAGTGATCCATCTGATGAACAAGTTCTTTGACTTGGCTAAGCTGGAATCAGGGGATCGGGAAATCAATCTTACACGTGTTGAGGCAGGTGAGGTGTGCAGACGTAATATTCTCTCTTTCTATGATATCCTTAGCGCCAAGGGCAGTGAGGTGGAGATAGAAATCCCTGATGACTCGCTTTATTTCATGGGAAACGAAGAGGCGCTTGACCGGATATTGACCAATTTGTTATCGAATGCGATTGCTTACGGGGATGCCGGAGGCGTATTAGGTTTGAAACTCTATAGTGATAAGAACAAAGTATACATAGATGTTTGGGACAGGGGAAAAGGCATTAGTGAAGTTCACCAGGATAAAGTATTCGAACGGCTCTATACACTGGAGGATTCGAGAAATCGATCATATCAAGGGAGTGGTCTGGGTCTGACGATCACCAAAAGATTAACGGAGCAGATGAATGGTACCATTACACTGGTTAGTCAACCGTTTGTGAGAACAGTATTTACCCTTTCTTTTCGTAGATTAAGCTTCTAAAGAATGAAATTGTGTACAGCTTAAGATTTTTGTAAGAATCGAGTAATAAAAAAGAAAATTCTGCTGTGTACAATAAGAACTAAGGAAGACGAGACGAAAACAAAGGGGAGCACGGAAATGACTACGATACTTCGAACAAGAAATTTAACGAAAACCTACCAAGGCAAAGAAGCCGTTAGCAATGTGAATATGAATATTAAACAAGGTGAAATTTATGGCTTTCTTGGACCGAACGGTGCCGGAAAAACAACGGTCATGAAAATGATCACGAACCTCGTTAAACCGACGAGTGGTGAGATTGAGTTTTTTAATGAAAAAATGACAAATCATTCGTATGAAATGCTCAAACGGATGGGCTGCATCATTGAATATCCAGTGTTTTATGATAAACTCACAGCCAAGGAAAACCTGATCCTGCATGGAGAATATATGGGCTATTATGATCCGCAAGCGATTGGCGAAGCGCTGGAGCTGGTAAAGCTTACGGGTATCGATAAAAAGCCGGTGAAGCAATTTTCGCTTGGGATGAAGCAGCGTCTTGGTATTGCCAGAGCCTTTATGACGAAACCGGAGCTACTCATTCTGGATGAGCCGATTAATGGACTAGACCCTGTGGGAATCAAAGAGATGCGTGAAGTGTTCCGGATGCTTAGCCGTGAATATGGAATGACGTTACTTGTATCTAGTCATATTCTGGGGGAAATCGAGCAGATTGCTGATACTATCGGTGTGATCCGGCAGGGTGCTCTGGTAGAAGAGGTGGCGATGGATTCCATTCGCGGTCAAAATACAGAATATATCGAAGTGGTTACGAATGAGATTAACAAAGCAGTGTACGTGTTGGAGCACAAGCTTGGCCTCAATAACTTCAAAGTACTTGATCATATTACAGTAAGAATCTATGACGGTGGAATCTCACAACGTGATCTGAATAAGGCGTTAGTGCTAGCAGACGTGGAGATTGAGAGCATCAGCAAGAAACAACATACGCTGGAAGATTATTTTTTACAATTGATTGGGGGTGAAGGCGTTGCTTAAATTAATATCTTTGGAGATTCGGAAGAATAAGCTAAAGACTCTTCTTACAGGGGCAGCAATCGTCAATCTCGCTATTCTTGGGTTTATGATTATGGTTTTATTCGTTGATCGAAATGAGAATGAACCGTCGTTCGCTTCTTACGTAGATATGTTTGAGGGTGTGTTCGTTTTTGTTAAGGCTGCTTATATTATTTTCGCTTCCGTTATTATTAGCAAGCTGGTGATTGATGAGTATAAGAACAACACAATTACTCTTCTCTTCATGTACCCTATCTCACGTAAAAAGCTAATGACTGCGAAAATATTGATAGTGTTCGCCTTCACATTTGTTGCCATCATCGTGTCAGACATTGTGGTTGGCGCTATCCTAATAGGATTCAATTCTTTTGTAGGGCTTATTCCGGGTGAGTTAAACCTTCCCATGATCACTTCAGAGCTGATCAAGTTAGGCGCAAACGCATTTTACGCAGCGGGTATTGCTTTGATTCCTTTGTACTTTGGAATGAAGAAAAAATCAGTCCCTGCCACCATCGTCTCGGCTGTGTTAGTTACGTCCCTAATTTCTGGTGGATTTGATCAAGCGCGCTTAGGTAATTTAGCGGCGGTGTCGATCTCGCTTGGCTTGATAGGAGCAGGTATTGCCTATATGGCCATTCGCAATATTGATCATAAAGATATAGCCTAAGATACTTTCAGAAATCCCTCTTAAGAATCTCAGTACGATGTGTAAATCATCGTGGCTGGGTTCTAAAGGGGGATTTGGTGTTTATCTGCGACTGATTAAAGTATATTTGCTATAATGATCAAAATAGAAGAATTTAAAATTTAAGATGATTTCCGTTCATTTTAGGGTAATGATAATGGATGAGAGAGCCTGAGGTGAAATGAATTGTGGATAAAGACTGGACGTCCATTTTAATACGATTGCTTTCGGAAGAGAGCGCTTATAAATCGTTATATGACCATCATCCTAATTTGATATTTGTGTTGGATCGGCAAGGTCGCTGCGTAGGAACGAATCGTACGTTCTATCTAGAATCCAGTGCAGAAGCATCGTTCCAAGATATAGGTCTGACAGCACTTAAAAGAATATACCTTGTTGATGTAGCAAGTTTTGAGGCTGCCCTGCAAGGGAATCCCTCTAGCTTTGAATTGCAAGATCTGAACAATCCCAAAGCGGACGTTGTGAAGGGAAACTTTATTCCTATAACGATAGACGAGGGAATTGTCGGGGTATTCGCGATCATACAAGTGGATAACAGCAACTATCATCATTATTCGGAAGGGTTACATGACTGGCTAAACGCATTAGCAGATTCTTTTCATGCTAAATTATCGGATAAGGTAGAACTAGAGTCAAACTTCAAATCTACTTTTGCTGCTGAAGTCGAAGATAAACGAGCGAACCTTATTCTGAACTCCGTCTCAGCTGGAATATTCGTACTAGATAATATAGGGCGAACGCTCTTTATTAACCGTGAGGGAGCAGATATGTTAGGTTACCAGCCTACAGAATTGGTTGGCCTGAAGCTGATGGAATATATTCATCAAATCCAAGGCGATGGGTCACGTTATTCAACCCCTGATTGTCAGATTAGTCTTACAATTGCAGATGGAATTATCCGCAGGAAAGACGATGAGATCTTCTGGCGTAAGGATGGAACCAGCTTTTTTGTCAATTATCGGGTGTCGCCTCTTATGGATGGGGGGATGATCTCAGGAGCAGTTATTGCTTTTAGTGATATCACGAATGCGAAAGAAATCGTTCGCGCTAAAGAATCTGCAGAACAGGCGGCGCAAGCCAAATCTGACTTCTTAGCGATGATGAGTCATGAAATTCGGACACCGATGAATGGAATGATAGGGATGTCAGATCTTTTACTTGAAACTGATCTTGGAGAAGAACAGCGGGGGTATGTCGAGATTTTACGAAGCTGTAGTTACACGCTTTTACAGATCTTGAATGACATTCTTGATTTCAGCAAGATGGAAGCGGGTAAAATGCCGCTGCAAACCGAATCGTTTGAACTTCGAGAGATGATATCGGACATCATTGATTTATTTACGCCTAAAGCCGAAGAGAAGAAGCTGGCCTTGCGGTGGTGGGCGGATACGAGTGTTCCAACAACGTTACTGGCTGATCCAATCCGTTTGCGACAGATTATTGTCAATCTGGTAGGCAATGCTCTGAAATTCACAGAACATGGGAGCGTTACACTATCGGTTAAGAACATTCCACTTTCGGATTCAAAAGAATATTTATTGGAATTCTCTGTCCGTGATACAGGTGTTGGGATTGCCGATAATAAACTCAATTTATTATTTCAATCCTTCTCACAGCTGCACCCGATCATCAACCGTAAATATGGCGGTACAGGGTTGGGACTCGCTATTTGTAAGCAGTTGGTTGAGCTGATGGGTGGGACAATCTTTGTAGAAAGTGAAGAGAATAAAGGTTCAACGTTCCGGTTTATGTTACCCTTCATAAAAAAAGAGGTCGAGTTAAATTCAACTTCAAATCAGGAGGGGTAAACGCACAAATCCCCGGTTCATTGACTTACGAAGCAATGACCGGAGATTTGCGTTAGATTATTAATCTTGAAGCATATACATGAGACCTACAGTATGTGGGCCACAATGGCTACCAATAACACAACCTGCGTTGAGGATAGCGATCTCATTCACTTGAGTTTTCTCTCGTATCGCTGTCTCTAGATAGCGAGCATCTTCTTCCGCTAAGGTATGAACAACAATGAGCAGCTCTTTATCCATCCGATCGACGTTAACCAAGGCGTTCTGGAGCATTTGTTCCACGGCTTTTTCTTTTTTGCCACGAATTTTACTAGTAGGTACGATGCTGCCGTCTACAAGTCTAAGAACA
This sequence comes from Paenibacillus sp. FSL F4-0236, assembly GCF_038000135.1. NCBI lineage: Bacteria > Bacillati > Bacillota > Bacilli > Caryophanales > Paenibacillaceae > Paenibacillus > Paenibacillus sp. FSL F4-0236. Next base: position 4,160,655 of record NZ_JBBOBK010000001.1, on the reverse strand, counting down.
GGACGAATTTTTAGCAGACTACCGATGAAATTCTGCATACCTGAACAGCGTCCACCCATATATAAGTAATCTAGCGTATCTACCACGAATTCTGTTTCTACAAGATTACGACTCTGCTTCAGCATAGCTGCAATCTCAATGGCACTGTAACCTTTTTCAGCGGCTCTGACAGCTTTCATAACGAGAAGAGCGATGCCTCCACATAAGGTCTGTGAATCAATAACCTGTACACGCCCCTCTGGGAATTCCCCAGCAGCCAAAAGTGCATTCTGATATGTAGAGGATAGTGATGAGGAGAGACTGATATATACAATATCATCTCCACGGCTAATTACCGGATGAAAAGCGGCGATAAAGTCAGCTGGCGAAGGCGCGGCCGTCTTTGGCAATACTCCGCTTGCTGCGACACGGCGATACACTTCTTCTGGTGTGATATCTTCACCATCTTTGTAGGTTCCTTCTTCAAATACTACGTAAAGGGGAACGATGCCGATATTAAAAGTATCCTTCCAGCCTTGAGGCAAATCGGAAGTGCTGTCTGAAAATATTTTTACAGTAGACATGAATTTCTCCTTCACCGATAATCGGACGACAATAGTCATTATTGAATCACATAATCTATTTATTATACCAAGATTAAGCCGATTCTCAAAATGAAATCGTAGAAATTCTGAAAGAAAGAAAGACTATCCGGAATTCCGAATAGTCTAAGTAAGCATTAATTTTTTTTCATAACCGGTATCCAGATCTCGCAGCGATAATCCTCTGCATCAGGTCTTCCCGGAAGGTATAGCTCAAACTCGGGTCCTCCTGTATGCTCATAGCCTGTTGCAGGGAACCACTCCTGAAAGATCCGTGACCATGCTTGCTGAATAGCATTCGGCATTGGCCCTACTGAGGTGAACACAGCCCAACTCGCAGCTGGTATCGTCGTAGAAGCAAAGCCCTGAGCGTCCGTCTCTGGAGAGGCTTCGACAGCAATCCAATAGGAGAAGGTTTCTTTTTCGTGATTAAAATCTTTACAAATACCAAGGATGTCCTTATCAACACCGATCTCAATCAGCTTATCCGACGTACCATTTTCGTTAGCTTCAATCCACAGCTGGGGGATACGGCGTAAATTCTCCCCATCTTTCGTTGTCATTTCCTCTACTAGTCCGATAACATTAAAAGCGTCTCTTGTCTCAATTCTGTAGTCCATTTCTTTATCTCCCTTCAGTGATAGATGGAAGGAGAGTCTAGGGAAGGCTTTGAGCTGTACCCCTGACTCACGCGCAGCAGAAGGAGTAATTCCATGTGCTTTGCGGAATGCTTTGGCAAACGACTCGGGAGAGTCATATCCGTATTTTAATGAGACATCTAGCACCTTAACTTTAGAAATAGCGAGTTCCTGTGCCGCCAGAGTTAGTTTCCGTTTACGGATATAGTCTTTGACTGATACTCCGGTGAGCATGTAGAACATACGCTGGAAGTGAAAAGGGGAGGAATAAGCAACCTTTGCTATATCTTCTATATTAAAGGTTTCCTCCATTTTGCTCTCCATATAATCTAAAGCTTCTTTCATGCGGATAAGCCATTCCAAGCCTGCCATCTCCCTTTGAGTTCATACTATCATGCCACCATTTGCAAATCCTGTTATTCCTTGCTCTCTAATGACAGGTTGCTGATGGAAGAATGATCTTAACAAAATCATCCTATATAGTATAACTCAGGAAGGTGAAGAGAGTCAGCTTTGTAATCTGTACACTCTTGCTTCGTAAGGACGCAGAATTTCTCGTGTGGGTGATTCATCCGGGTAATTTCCAATGATTAAATCAGTAGCGGTGCTCAGCTCAGCGGAGAGATCAACGGTTTGAGGAGCCTCGTTGAAGTTGAGCAGGATCAGCCATTGTTCATCCTCTAAAGTTCTTGTATAAGCATAAAGGTTCTCATGATCAGGCAGTAGCAGCTTATATTCTCCATATACCATAATCGGATTTTTTTTGCGTAAAGCAATTAATTCCTGGTAGTAGTAGAAGATTGAATCAGAGTCTGCCAATGCTTGCTCCACATTAATTTCCTTGTAAATCGGATTTACTTTGAGCCATGGTTCTCCTTCTGAAAATCCAGCATTAGCAGATGCATCCCATTGCATCGGGGTACGGGCGTTGTCTCGGCCTTTGACATGGATAGCGTTTAGAATCGTTTCATGATCTGCACCACCCTCAGTTACTTTTTCACGGTACATATTCAGAATTTCGATGTCTTTATAATCTTCCAGCGTTGTGAATTTTACATTCGTCATCCCAATTTCTTCACCTTGGTAAATATAAGGGGTGCCTTTAAGTGTATGTAGTAAGGTAGCGAGCATTTTGGCAGATATTACGCGATACTTCCCATCATCACCAAATCGTGAAACCATACGCGGCTGGTCATGATTGTTTAAGTACAGACTATTCCAACCCTTGTCAGCCAGACCGACCTGCCATTTATGAAGTATGTCGCGCAGTTTAGTTAATGTCCATGGGGCTACATCCCATTTGCCTCCTGGGCCGGAATCTACGTCCATATGCTCGAATTGGAATACCATTTGAAGTTCTTCACGATCTTCGTCTGTATAAAGAACGGCATCCTCTACTGAAGCCCCTGGCGTTTCCCCGACGGTCATAATGTCATAGCTTGAAAGAACCTTTTGGTTCATTTCATGTAAAAACTCATGGACTCGGGGGCCATTCATAAAGTAATCGCCACCCCAAGCAAGTTCCTCTGGCGCCTCGCCCTCGATTTGGAAGGAAGGTAGCCCTTCTGCTTTAGAAATCAAATTAATGACGTCCATCCGCAATCCATCCACACCCTTGTCGAGCCAGAAGGTAATCATCTTGTATAATTCATCGCGCAGCTTTGGATTGTCCCAGTTGAGATCCGGTTGCTTGCGTGAGAACAGATGTAGATAGTATTCACCGGTAGTCTCATCTAGTTCCCAAGCCGGACCGCTGAATATGGAACTCCAATTGTTTGGACGTTCGCCATTCGGTCCACCTGGACGCCATATGTAGTAATCACGGTATGGATTATCTTTTGACGAACGGGACTCTACGAACCATTGATGTTCATCAGAAGAGTGGTTGATTACAAGATCCATCATTAGCTTAATGCCACGATCATGCAGTCCAGTCAGTAGTTCCTCCCAGTCTTTTAGCGTGCCGAACTCATCCATAATATCTTCGTAATCGCTGATGTCATAACCATTATCATCATTTGGCGATTTATATACTGGTGACAACCAAACTACATCGACACCGAGCTTCTGCAAATAATCCAGACGTGAAATGATGCCTTGCAGATCTCCAATACCGTCACCATTACTATCTTGAAAGCTGCGTGGATAAATTTGATAAACGACAGCTTCCTTCCAAAAGGTTCTTTTCATTAATAATCACTCCTTATATAAGTTATCCATTTAGGAAAAAAATAAAGAGACCCTAAAAAGCTATTGGCTTCAAAGGGTCTCTTGTGGTGTCGGTTTATACTGTGACGGAATTGCTGTCAGCAGTGATGCTGCTTAGTCCGTTCACAGTATATTCTTTGTCATAGATAGTAATAGAAGCTGGAATATCAGTTTCATTCGTAACCGTAACCTGTGCGTCCGAAACGCTTACTTTTAGACGGGAGCCGCGGAACATGATTTTGAAAGAGTACGCTGTCCAGTGACCTGGGTTCGATGGGCTTAGAGTCAGTCTGCCATCATGAACACGTAATCCGCCGAAGCCATGTACGATTGACATCCAAGTACCGGCCATACTAGTGCTGTGTAAGCCGTCTTCGGTATCATTGTTATAGTTATCAAGATCCAGTCTTGAAGTACGCAAGTACATTTCATAAGCCTTATCCTTATATCCTAGTTCGCTGGCTAGAATAGAGTGGATACAAGGGGATAGGGAGGACTCATGAACAGTGATTGGCTCGTAAAAGTCGAAATTCCGTTTTTTGGTATCCAGATCGTAGCGGTCTCCTAGGAAATATAATCCCTGCAGAACGTCTGCTTGTTTAATGAAGCAAGAACGAAGGATACGATCCCAAGACCATTTTTGGTTTAGTGGCAGGTTCTCAGCTGCCAGATCCTTGACTTGAATAATCTCTTTATCTAGGAAGCCATCTTGTTGCAAGAAGATACCCAGTTCTTCATCTGCAGGATAATACATTTTGGCAATGATATCATTCCATTTTGCAGTTTCGCTCTCTTGGAGTCCTAGTTTGTCAACTAGTTCTGCATAGCGTGTGGATTCGTTCTTTTTCAGATAATCCAGAGCTTCTAAGGTATATTCCATAGTCCAGGAAGCCATCCGGTTGGTGTACCAGTTATTATTTACGTTATTTTCATATTCATTAGGTCCCGTTACGCCAAGCATCACGTATTTGTCTTTACGATTGGCATAGTGAACACGTTCTTCCCAGAAGCGGGAGATTTCCACCAGAACCTCAAGGCCATATTGACCAAGATAAGCTTTGTCTCCTGTGTAGTTCACATAGTTGTAAATCGCATAAGCAATGGCACCGTTACGGTGAATTTCTTCAAATGTAATTTCCCACTCATTGTGACACTCTTCGCCATTCATTGTAACCATTGGGTACAATGCGCCTTTTGCGAAACCAAGCTTACGAGCATTTTCCTTAGCCTTCTCCAAATGCTTGTAACGGTAGATCAACAGGTTGCGAGCAATAGAGGAGTCTGCTGTACTGAGATAGAAGGGAACGCAATACGCCTCTGTATCCCAGTAAGTGCTGCCGCCGTATTTTTCACCTGTAAAGCCTTTAGGTCCAATGTTCAGACGGTCATCTTCACCATTGTAGGTTTGGTTTAGCTGGAAAATATTGAAGCGAATCGCTTGTTGTGCTGAAACGTCACCTTCAATAATGATGTCGCTTTCTTTCCATTTCTCTCTCCAAGCTTCTATTTGTTCTGTCAGAAGGGTTACAAAACCAGCTTCCTTAGCAGCTTGCAAAGCAGTTTGAGCGGCATCGACCAATTGTCCAAGACCGTGATTACGCGAGGTTACGTTAGCAACATATTTATAAATGACGACTTGATCGCCAGATTGTACGGATACATTCATTTTGCTGGCTACATATTTCTCTTGTTCAATGGCTTCAGCATCAGCGTTGACTTTCTCACCGTTGATAAGGATATCAAAAGCCATAGCAGAGGTTACATGGAAATCGAGCTTTTTAGTCTTAAGGGTGAGGTGTCCACCTTCAGTGCCTGCTTGCTTCTCAACTTCATTCCAGAATTTCTCGTCGTAGTTGGAATCCTTGTTCTTCACGTCACCGTCGAGATAAGGAGTGATCGTAATCTTGCCTGAGAAATTCACAGGAATGATGGAGTAACGAATAGCACCGATTTCTTGACGAGTCATGCTGACGAATCGGATACTCTCAACTTTAACTTCCTTACCATCTTCGAGTGTGGCAGTGAAACAACGGGAAAGCGTACCTTCCTTCATGTTAAGAACACGACGGAAATCGGAAACCGTACATTTTGCCAGGTCTAAAGGAGTTCCTTCAATGTCGATGTTAATACCGATCCAGTTTGTGCTGTTCAGTACTTTAGCAAAATATTCAGGATAGCCGTTCTTCCACCAGCCGACCCGTGTTTTGTCAGGATAGTAAACGCCAGCCATGTAGCTGCCTTGTAGGCTACTTCCACTATATTGCTCTTCAAAATTAGCTCGACCACCCATAAATCCGTTGCCAAGGCTAAATACACTTTCAGAGATTTCTTGTGTCTGTGGATCAAAGGATTCTTCAATAATGGACCATTCATCAATTGTTAAATATTGTTTCACGATAACCGGCTCCTTTAAATATGTTGTGGGGATATATAATGAACTATATCTCTACTTTGGTGCTTGTGAGTCGCTCCGCTGGCGAAAGGTTGTTCCGATCGCTGTTGTCCCCAGATGCTTAAATTTGAAGAATTAAAGGTGAGCATCTGGGGACAAAGGCGAACGCTAGCGCTTCTACACAATCCTTTCGCCATCTCCACTTCAAGCGTACCTCTAGATATACATATTTCATTTATAAGTGGAATGCAGCAGGGCGAATCACATTAACACTTTCAGTTGATTAATGTTCGTTAGACTTTAAGCAAAAGATTTTTTGAGTTGTGACACACTCATATGAGCGAGCGATGGAACGACGATGTTCGCCGCATTGAGCGTTTCCGGTGAACCAATACCAACGCTGAACATTCCAGCACGCGACGCAGCTTCAATTCCTGCTTCTGCATCTTCGAAGACAACACAGTGTCTAGGATCAGCGCCAAGTGCTTTAGCTCCTAAAAGAAAAACTTCCGGATCAGGTTTAGCAGCACTTGTGTGTGTGCCATCGATGATTGCATCAAAGTAAGGGGTCAATCCGGTATTATTTAATATCGTCATTGCGTTCTTACTAGCAGACCCGAGGGCAACTTTGATGCCATTCTCACGGCACTCTTTCAGAAAATCAAGTGCACCTGGCAAAATCTCTGAGCTGTCCATTTTCGCAATATATTCGACATATCGATTATTCTTTTGTTCCGCAAGCTTAGCTTTCTCTTCTTCATCGATAGTTAGTCCGCCGATTTCCAGCAAAATATTTAGCGAGGCAGTTCTGCTGACTCCTTTAAGACGTTCGTTATCTTGTTCTGTGAAGAGAAACCCTAATCCATCTGCAAGCTCTTTCCATGCGATATAATGGTATTTGGCAGTATCAACGATAACACCATCCAAATCGAACAAGCAGGCTTTAATTTCCGTCATTGTAGTACCTCCTAAAATTTGTGACAGTATCGTGATCCATTGGGTAATCGTATCTGAATTTGCTTTCAATTCGTATAAGCTTTGCTAAAGATGTTAAGTTTATCTTAACCTCAGATTCGAATATTCACCCTGAAAAGAACTGGATCAAGAAGTTTTAGTAATTTAGCGCAAACGTTTGTACAGATTTTCAAAAAATAAATGAAGCGTTGATCGCTTCACTTATTCATTCGGTTTTGTTCTTAGCATGAGAGTACATGGATGACTCTCTCACGATCAAGCGATGTGGAATAACAAATCGGTTTGTATAACCAGCATCGTGATTCGGACTCTTGATATTCTGGATAAGTACCTGAGATGCAGTGTAGCCAAGATGATAAATTCCAATATCAATACTACTGATCGGAGGGCTGGATAATTCAGATAATGGAATATTGTTAAAGCTCACAATAGCGAGATCGTCAGGCACTTTGTATTTCAGCTCATTCAATCCGCGTAAAATTCCGAACGATACCATATCATCCACTGCAACTAGAGCAGTAGGCCGATTAGGCAAATTCATGAAAAAAGACATCGCTCTATATCCGCTATCCTGTAGAAATTCACCTTCTACAATCCATTCATCACGCATTTCAAGACCGCTATTCAGCAGTGCTTTACGGTATCCTGCGAGACGATCGCGAGAAACAATTAGATTAGGCGGTCCACTTACGAAGCCAATACGTTCATGACCCATTGAAATGAGGTGGTTTGTAGCATCATATGCTGCCATCACATTATCGTTATCGACAGATAAAATATTCTCATATCGATCACTTCGGCCTACCAGTACGAATGGATAATCGTTACTCTCTAGAAAATCAATAACAGCATCATCTGTACGAGAGTAAAGTAGAATAACACCATCTACTCGACGACCCTTTAGAAGTCTTGAAACGGCTTCCAATTCTTCCTTCTCGTTTGCTCCGGAGCTAATTAACACGTCGTAGCCGGAACGGCTAGCTTGTGTGACGATCCCTCGGATTAATTCCATAAAAAATAGATTTGAGAACAGCTCTTCAGCTGGTTTAGGAAGACTGAAGCATATACTATTTGTAGTTTTCGACACTAGACTCTTAGCCATCATGTTAGGTGTATAGCCCATATCTTCCATAATAGCTTTGACCTTGCGGGAAGTTTCCAGGCTGATTCTGGGGTGATTGGACAATACCCGGGATACCGTGGAGGGAGATACTCCCGCTTTCTTGGCCACATCCTTAATGGTAACTGTCATAGAAACCTCCTTATGGAACCGTTTGCTTTACACAGTAATATTAATCTAAGAGTTCTAAATTGTAAATAGATAAAGTCATTTGGAAGGGCAATATTGCTACTTTTGGAAAGAGTATTAGAAATTTATGTGTAAAATTGTTTGTTTTCACCAAAAAAGTATGAATGATTTAGCAAGATTGATCTTAATATGTATAAAAGATATCCGATTTCTTTGAGAGGAGCATTTCGTAAATGCAAACGTGTGGCTTAAATTTTTTGGAACAATTTGATTCGAGGAATGGAATTAGAGAGACATTCAAAAAAAAGGACAAATCTTAAATGGGATTATCAGGTTTACTTTTCTTTATTTTTACTTTTATGATAATTTGAGTTCGTTAAACACATAAAAATACTGGTTGACAATACCATAAATACAGCATTAGTATGTAAATCAAAATATAGCAAGCGTTTACATTGGGCGATTTTGGATCGATATCAGTTGTGTTAAGGAATGAATTTTATGTACTTAGGTTTGTGCACGACTTATTGCAAACGTTTGCACTGATTTCATGATTTTTGTGATGTTCTTTTACTTTGATAAGGATGGTGATGCTGTTAATCCGGTTTGACGAGCCGCACACATAGACCTTCTCCAACCACAGAAGGAAGACGCATGATTTCATAACCTCAGAATAATTGGCGGGGTTTGAGAAATTATGTATCCGCTTGCACAAAGAGAATTCATAATTATGGGAGGTTTTACAAAAATGAAAATAAATTTATGGGGTAAGAGGACGTTCGCGATCTTCATGATCGTTGCTCTTGTGTTCTCCAGTCTCGGCTTACACCCAGTTAAGGTTTCAGCAGAAACGACAAAGGTAGTTTTGGTCGGTGATTTGCAATCACAGTTTATTTCTACTGGGGCGGAAAATCCCGGCAAGGATTGGGATGAGACATCAGTAGTCACCCAAATGACTTACTCAGACAATGGGTTGTATTCTTTTACTGGGACTCTGCCAGCAGGAGAATATAATTATAAGGTTGCTCTGAACGATAGTTTTGATGAGAGTTATGGCTACGGAAATTACACCAATCCTAATGGAGTTAATAATAAAGGCGATATCCACATCAAGCTAGAAACAGAAACGACTGTAACCTTTTATTATAATGACATCACTCATAAAATAGCTGATTCTACGTATTACACGCCAATTACGCCTAAATTGACAGGAAACCTGCCAGCAGAGGCGTTGTCCACATTAACAGATCCGGATTTTGATGGTGTGTACAGTAGAGTTGTTACTGTGCCGCAGGGAGATTACACATATAAGGTTTCTGTTCCAGGAGCCACAGAAGCAGAGGATATGTCTTATCCAGAAAGCGATCTAGCGTTGAGCCTACCGTTAGATCTTAAGGTAACCTTCAAGTACAATACTGTAGATCACAGTGTGACCGCAGAATATAAAATCCCTACTGAACCTGTAGAGGTTACACCTGTTCCAGCAGGGCACATTCGTGTTCACTACAAAGCTAGTGATTACACCGATAAGGGATTGTGGTTATGGGGTGATGTTGTAAGCCCTTCTGTTGATTGGGCTATGGGTGCGACCCCTTTTCCTGATGGACAAATGGATTCCTATGGTGCATATGTTGATGTGCCGATTAAGGATGGGGCTAAGAAAATCTCATTCATCGCACTTCAGCGTGCAAGTGGTGCTAAAGATGGAGGAGATAAGAACTTCTCGATTAATACTCCACAAACTAATGAAGTATGGATCACAGAAGGCTCTGATGTAGTTACGCCTTATGAACCGGTTAAGCTTCCGGCAAATACCGTTCGGATCCATTATATGAGATCAGATTCCAATCAAAGTCAGTATGGATTGTGGTTGTGGGAAGATGTAGCAGTTTCACTTAAGGATTGGCCTAAAGATGCAATTCCATTCCAAGCCGATCAAGTAGGTCGCTTTGGTGCTTATATTGATATTCCATTGAAAGAAGCTGCAAAAAAAATTGGGTTTCTCGTAGTGAACCCGTTGAATGGCGATAATAAAGACGGCGGTGACAAAGGATTTACTCTACTGGATCGTTACAACCAGCTGTGGATAAAAGAAGGAGACAACAATGTATATGTTTCACCATTTGGTGAAACACCTATCGGTTTAGTATCTGCTGAAGTGTTGTCGACGAGCAAAATCCTTCTTGGTTTCACGTTAACTGACGGCTTGGATGCAGCAGCATTGAAGAATGAGATTACCGTTAAAGATAAAGACGGTGTTGCTATTCCTGTATCGGCTGTAACCATTACTAGCAAAACTTCAATTGAAGTTGATACAAAAGCCTTTGATCTGGATAAAGTTCCGCTTAGCGTTACTTATTCAGGCAAAACGGTCTCTGCGGCTAGTGGTTGGAGAATGCTTGATGAAATGTACAATTATACAGGAGATGATCTAGGGGCTACGTACAACGCTGACAAAACAGCCACGTTAAAATTGTGGGCTCCTAAAGCTAGCTCGGTTGTCGTAAATGTGTACGATAAGAATGACTCCAACGTGCTTGTGGGCAGTGTTGACTTAACGAGTGGAGATCAAGGGGTCTGGTCGGTTGATTTGAAGCCGACTGATTTGACAGGCACGACTACTAACGATGTAAGAGGATTCTTTTATCAATATGAAGTGACGAATGACGGTGTAACCAATAAGGTCCTTGATCCTTATGCTAAATCAATGGCGGTATTTACTATGGATACCACAGGTGCAGCTGGTGCTGGCGGGGATACAGTCGGTAAAGCGGCTATCGTTGATTTAAGACTGACGAACCCGGATACCTTTGGTTATGCTGATATTAAAGGCTACGAAAAACGCGAGGACGCAATCATTTATGAAGTCCACGTCAGAGACTTTACATCCGATGTATCGATCGAAGATAGTCTGAGTGGCGAAAGATGGGGCTCTTATAGCGCTTTTGAAAAGAAGCTCGATTATATTAAATCTCTCGGTGTAACTCATATTCAATTACTTCCTGTAATGGCTTGGTATTACGGGGATGAGACGAAGATGGGGACTAGAGAAACAGAATATTCCGCTAAAAACAATGAATACAACTGGGGATATGATCCTCACAACTACTTCTCTCCAGATGGTGCTTATTCGCAGAAACCTGCTGATCCTGAGGCACGGATTAAAGAATTAAAAGGTTTGATTGACGCCGTACATGAAGCTGGAATGGGTGTCATTCTGGATGTAGTGTACACACATATGGCTAAAAAAGAATTCTTAAACGACATCGTACCTAATTACTACGCGTTCCAAGATGCAAATGGCAACTTTATCGGAGGTTTCGGAAACAATCTGGCCACTAACCATAAAATGGCTGAGAAGTTGATGGTTGATTCCGTGAAATACTGGTTTGAAGAGTACAAGATAGATGGAATGCGCTGGGATATGATGGGCGATGCGACAGCGGAGGCTGTTCAGAATGCTTATGATGCCGCGGCAGAAATTAATCCGAAGGCACTTTTTATCGGTGAAGGCTGGAGAACATTCGGCGGTGCCGCAGCTGATCCTTCCCTTGCTGGAAAAGGGGCAGATCAGGACTGGATGGATAAAACGGATAGCGTCGGTGTTTTCTCTGACGAATTCCGCAATGAATTGAAATCTGGTTATGGTTCCGAAGGTCAACCTAGATTTATTACAGGCGGAGCGCGTCCAATAGCGACAATCTTTAACAATATTAAGGCGGAGCCCTCAAATACGCCTGCTGATGATCCAGGTGATATCGTTCCGTACATCGAAGCGCATGATAACCTGACGCTGCACGATGTTATTGCACAAACGATCAAGAAAGATCCTGCCATTGAGAAGAATGAGCTTGAAATCCAGAAACGGATTAGACTTGGAAACATGCTTGTTCTAACCTCCCAAGGCACTGCCTTCATTCATGCAGGCCAGGAATATGGGCGTACCAAGCAATGGAATAGCACTTCGGTTCCTCAGGATAAATACACTGAAATGTTTGATAGTGAAGGCAAATCCTTTGGTTATTTTATTCATGATTCGTATGATTCTTCGGATGCTGTCAACATGTTTGATTGGACCAAAGCAACGGATGAATCACAATTCCCAGTACAGAATACGACAAGAAAATATACGTCAGGTCTGATGGAATTAAGAAAGTCTACCGATGCATTCCGATTGGGCGACAAGGATCTGGTTGATTCCAATGTTAACCTAATTCCTGCACCAGAAATGAAGACCGATGATCTTGTCATTGGCTATTCGAACAAAGCTACTGATGGCACAGGTATCTATTATGTCTTCATGAATGGCGATAGCACAGCTAGAACTCTGACTTTATCGGAGGATTTGACGAGTGGTCAGGTGCTTGTTGACAATGATGAAGCTGGTGTTACTGCGGTTAGTCAACAGAGTGGTTTCATTTTAAATGCGAGTTCAATCAAGCTTGATCCTTTGACTGCAGTGATTATCAAAATGGAAGCTGAAGCCGCTACGCTTACTTCTATAGAGACCGATAGTGCAAGCTACACGCTGGCAGCAGGCAATACGCATCAAACAGCTGTTTTTGCGAAGTACGACGACAACAGCAGAAGAAATGTTACGCAATTGGCTACTTATACTTCCAATAAGCCTGAAGTGGCTACAGTAACCAATAAAGGTCAAGTGAAGGCAATTGGTAATGGAACAGCTGTAATTACCATTACTTATGGCGGTATTTCTACAACCGTTACAGTTAAGGTTACGGATAAGAGATATGTTCTGTTTACTTATACCCGTAGTGATAAGGATTATAAGGATTGGAACATCTGGGTCTGGAATACAGGAGTTAAAAATGATCAGATTGATTTTACAACCTTTAAGAATGGCACAGCGAGTGTTTTGATTGAGGTTGCTGAGAATGCGACAAGTGTAGGGTTCGTCATTCGTAAAGGTACCGATTGGTCGATTAAGGACCCCTACGGAGATGACCGTATCATTCCGCTGACGCCTGGTGAATTATTCACTAAAGTGAATGTAACTAGCGGGGTGAAGGAGTTTGATATCAAACCAAGTATTAGCGGTCCTATCCTTAAGGATGGAACGATTACTTTTAGATATCGCGATGATGCCTTGTTCCGTAATGGAAATATGGATGCGATCACAGCTGCAAAAGTAAAAGTGAATGGAAAAACATATCCAATGGTTTATGATTCCGCTAACGAGTGGTTCACTTACACGTTGACTGATTTAGTAGAAGGTACGTATAAGTATACGTTCTTGATCACGAAAAACGGAATCACTACTGAATTTACAGATCCTAAGAATACAGTGAATGATGAATCTATTGTTGTGTATCATATTCCTGACGTTAAGATTACGACATCCGTGAATCCGGAAGCAGTTACATCTAATCAGAATGCGGTTGTAACCATCAATGTAGTGACTTCAGAGGAGGTAACATATTCAGAGGGATACATGGATTTAACCAATCTTGGTGGACCAAGCAAAGTTAAGCTGGATACGGGGCTGATGAAACAGACAGTTGCTGTGAAGGACACGGTGTCAGCGGGGATCAAAAATATTCCGATTACGCTCGTGGATCAGTACGGAAATTCACATAAAGAAAATGCTAAACTCGAGGTAAAAGCGAGAACCTACACAGGTGATAAGCTGGATTTTGATTGGGATGAGGCTCGTATATACTTCGCGCTTACAGACCGCTTCAAAGACGGAGATCCAACAAATAATGAGAATGTAGATAAAGATCAACTGGAAGCATACCACGGTGGTGATTTCCGAGGAATGATCGACAATCTCGATTATTTGCAAGAACTTGGTATTAACACGCTTTGGATTACGCCAATTGTAGATAATATTGATTTTAATAAAGGTGATGGCTTCAAACAATACGGATATCATGGCTATTGGGCCAAGGACTTTACAAAGCTCGACGAGCATCTTGGTGATATGGAGACTTTCAAGGAATTGATCGAAAAGGCACATGACAAGGGCATCAAGATCATGGTCGACGTTGTACTCAATCATACGGGCTACGGTTTAAAGGTTGAGGATAAAGAGCCGACGATTACAGCTGAGGATAAAGCACGTTTTGAAGGAATGCTTCGTACGGATGGTGTATCCGCGGATACAGATCCAATCAAAGGCGAGCTTGCAGGATTGCCGGATTTCAAAACGGAAGATCCAGCCGTTCGTGAAAAAATTATCGCTTGGCAAACAGGGTGGTTAGATAACGCTCGGACGGAACGTGGAGATACGATTGACTATTTCCGTGTGGATACAGTCAAACATGTAGAAGATACAACTTGGAAAGCATTTAAAAATGCACTGACTTCAATTGATCCAAACTTCAAAATGACCGGTGAATACTTTGGCGGAACCATTGATAGCAATGGTGGAATGCTCGAAACAGGCCAGATGGACGGACTGCTTGATTTTGGATTTAATGATGCTGCGAAAGACTTTACTGATGGTAAAGTTAACAGTGTTGATTCCTATTTGCAGGAACGAGAGTTAAAGATTGATAACACGAAGATGATGGCTCAATTCCTGAGTAGTCATGATGAGGATGGCTTCTTGTCTAATTATGTGGATGGAGATAAAGGCAAGCTGAAAATCGCAGCCGCTCTGCAAATCACAGCCAAGGGACAGCCAGTCATTTACTACGGAGAAGAACTGGGGAAATCGGGCAAAAATGCAGGAGACATGTCTAAAGGTGAGTTCAGCGAGAACCGTAAAGATATGCCTTGGGATCAGTTGACTGCAGAAAAGCCACTTCATGATCATTATCAGAAGCTGTTGAATATCCGTGCAAAATACTCCAAAGTGTATTCCAAAGGTACGCGCACGAAGCTGGCAGGTTCAGATGATTTAGGTTATTTAGCCTTCAATAAGTCTTACGATAATGAGAACGTCGTGACGGTTATTAACACTAAGACAAGTGAGGAATCCGTAACGATTCCGGTACCGTTTGCTGCCAATTCATCTGTGAAGGATGAGTACAGCGGTAAAACATACACGGTATCCGAAGATCAAAAAGTAATCATTGATCTACCAGGTAGAGATGATGGGGGTACGGTTATTCTGGTAGAGGCATCGGATGTAACGCCGACACCAACACCAACGGCGTCACCAGAGGCAACACCGACACCAACAGTGTCGCCAGAAGCAACGCCAACACCAACGAAGAGACCAGAAACAACACCAACACCAACAGTGTCGCCAGAAGCAACACCGACACCAACAGTGTCGCCAGAAGCAACACCGACACCAACAGTGTCGCCAGAAGCAACACCGACACCAACAGTGTCGCCAGAAGTAACACCAACACCAACGCCGTCGCCTGAAGTGACAAATTCACCAACTTCTGGAAGCGTGGCAGTTAGCCCAACAACTCCTGCTGATATGCAAGTTGTCAGTGAGGATAGCTTAAAGAACGTGAAAGAGGGTAAGGTAGAGATTGTTATTGCTGCAGGTAAGACAGCGGTATTGTTACCGTTGCAAGCAGCAAAAACATTGGGATCTAATGACCTAGTATTTAAAGTGGGGGATCTATTGGTTACTATCCCTAACAAACTGTTAAGCACAATACCAAGTTTAGCTTCAGGTGTGGATGCGGAAGGTGCTCATATCCTGTTGGAGCTGAAACCATTGGTCCAGTCTGCTACAAAAGCATTAGTCGATGGTTTAAACAAAGAGGTGGGGACCGTAACTTCGCTTTCCGATGTGTTTGAACTGAGACTTAGCATTCTGAAGAAAGATGGTACCCGGATTGTAGTTAAGAAGTTCGATGAGCCAATCACAATATCGTTTAAGATTAAAGGTCAATCGAATAAAGATCTATTGGGGATTTACTATTTAGGCGATAATGGCGAGCTTGAGTACGTAGGTGGACAGCTGAAGGGAGACGTGATATCCACACAAGTCACGCACTTTAGTAAATATGCCGTACTTGAGATTGTGAAGTCGTTTAAGGATGTTCCAACTACTTATTGGGCATTCCATGCCATTCAGTCTCTTGCTGCAAAACAAATTGTTTCAGGGGTTATGACAACCGAATTTAATCCGAAGAGCAATGTTAGTCGTGCGGAATTTACCGCATTACTAGTTCGTGCACTTGGTTTAAATGCGGAAGGGCCGGTTCAATTTACTGATATCAAGTCAGATGCATGGTATTCATCATACGTAGCAACAGCGTCTAAGCTGGGCATTGTTAGTGGTCGAAGCAAGGATAATTTTGCGCCGAATGCATCCATTACCCGTGAGGAAATGGCTATCATGGTGATCCGTGCGCTTGAAGTGAAGTCTGGTAAGAAGATCGAACCAGCAGTGGGTGTCACGACATTTGCAGATGCATCTAGCATTAGCAAGTGGGCAGATAGCTACGTGAAGACAGCAGCAGGTCTAGGGCTTCTGCAAGGCAGAGAGAACAATCAATTTGCTCCAAAAGGGTGGATGACCCGCGCCGAAAGCGCACAGATTATTTATACACTACTGAGCAAGTAAACTGTACTTCGGTGTGCTGATTGATAGTGCACCGAAGTATTAGTAATTGGCTAGTAATGTGACAGTCATTCTTAGTCATCTCTAATAGAAAACAGGGTATCCCACAGCTATCATAGCTAGTGAGATACCCTGTTTTGTTATGTTTTATACGGCCAAAGGCATTTAAATCTAGTTGATTGCTTTAAGTATAGCGAAACCATAAGCAGGCATCTTCACGTTCAGCTTGCCACGCTCAGCACGCACTGTATCGGCCGTGAACAAGTTCTCCCAATTTCGCTCGTCTACGTCAATACGGAACGTTTGAGCGGTCTCTTCGCTATTGATCAGTACAACTATAGTCTCAAGATCCAATCGGCGCTCGTAGGCTATCTTACTGCCTTGTCGACCTGCCTCTAAGAAAGTAAATGTCCCCGTACGAAGTGCAGGTTGTTCATTGCGGATTTGAATGAGCTGACGATAGAATTCGAATAGATCACGATCCTGCTTCTCAGGGTTCCACTCCATGCATTTACGACAACCTGGGTCACCCTCACCGTCCATTCCGAACTCGTCGCCATAATAGATACAAGGAGTACCCATAAAGGTGAACTGGAATAGTGCAGCTAATCGCATTTTATTTTTGTCGCCCTCAGCCAGCGTAAGTAAGCGTGGAGTGTCATGACTATCTAACAGATTGAAGGCAACTTCACTTGCTTGCAGTGGGTAACGCGATAACTGCCGGCCAATAGAGTTGGCAAATCCCTCTGCATCAAGGTTACCGTGAACAAAAAAGTCTAAGACGGCATCAGTGAAGGGATAGTTCATGACAGCATCGAATTTATCACCCTCCAGCCACGGAGCAGACTCATGCCAGATTTCTCCAAGGATGTAAGCCTCAGGATTAGCGCGCTTTACCACCTTGCGGAATTCACGCCAGAAATCATGATCTACTTCATTGGCGACGTCAAGGCGCCAACCATCGATTCCAACTTCTGTAATCCAGAATTCAGCGACCTTCAGTAAGTACTCTTTAACTTCAGGATGTTCGGTATTAAGCTTTGGCATATGTGGTTCAAAGGCAAAAGTATCATAAGTAGGAATCCCCTTTACAACCTGAAGTGGAAACTCGCGAATATGGAACCAGTCTTTGTAAATGGAGTCTTCTCCCTTTTCCTGAACATCTAAAAATGGAGCGAAGGTTCCACCGGAGTGGTTGAATACTGCGTCTAACAGCACACGAATACCACGTTTATGGCAGAGTTCGACGAGTTTTTTTAACGTTGCAATATCCCCGAAATGCGGATCAACTTTCATGTAATCTTCTGTATCGTATTTATGATTAGTAGTTGCAGTGAAGAGTGGTGTGAAATAAATAGCATTGATGCCAAGCTCGTTAAGATGATCCAGATGATCAATAACCCCTTGCAGATCGCCGCCAAAAAAGTTGGTTGGTGTTGGCTCTGCTCCCCATGGCTGAACATCTTTTGGATCAAGGCTAGGGTCGCCATTTGCAAAGCGTTCAGGGAAGATCTGATAGAAAACAGCATCCTTTACCCAGGCAGGTGGAGTGAACACATCAACAGGGTTAATAAATGGGAACTCGAAAAGCTTGTTTGGATTTTCTGGCCGGTTCGTTTGAAAATCATTTTCGGTCATCCAAACCTTCTCGTTATCCTTTTGCAGTAAGAATCCGTATTTCAATCGGCGATAGATGGGAACTGAAGCACATTCCCAATAATCGAACATCGCATCAGAGGTGAAGAGGGTCATGGGAATTAGCTCTTTCGTGGTATCCCAAGTGTACTTATCCCCTGCAAAAGCAAATACTTCTGTTAAATCCCCTTTTTTAGCGCGGAGACGCAAGTGAATCGTACTCTCATTATAGGCATAAGACCAATTTAACCGCGGGCGATGGTACACAGCTTCCAGTAACATGAATAAGTCCTCCTAAAGTTTTGTAAGACCAGCTTCGGCAAAACTACCTCAAAAGCATACGCTTAAGTTTTGTAAGCGATACTTTCCCGAACCATTCACCACAGCGCGTGGGGTTTAGAATGTCGCTATTGTTATTGGTTGCACAATTTTTTATGCAACATGCGCAAATGATGAGGCAAACTTGCACATAACAAAGAGGCACAACCGCCGCGAAGTAGCTTGTCCGAGGTTGTACCTTTCATAAGTAACATTGCCTTTTAGTTATATAGAACAGGAGGCAGACAATAGATGAAATGATTCATGTTGGGTTGCCTCTTAACGATTTGGATTATAGCATGGAATAAAAGGGCTTTCAATACTCTTGTTCAAACCATTGCACAAATTTTCACTTGAGTATATGAGCGTTTCTACTCTCAGATAATTGTAAATCTATAGGAAAAGTGAATTTGTGGGATATGAGGGGCAAATAAAATAACAATTCCATTTTTAAACACATGAATTATCGATTAATTAAAAGATATCATGTGAAAAATGGAGATAAATGCCTATAGTGTTTATAAATTAATGGAAAATGGTCAAATATGGTATGTGCAAACGTTTTTAAAAACAAACGATACTGTTGTATGATGTATTCATGAATGAAGCGCTTTCTTGCACTGCGAATTGCATCTCAAGAAGGAGCGAGCTAAAAGAATAACTTTTTTTTTAGCTTTTCTGAAATCGTTTGCGCAAATTTCTAGCTCTACTATTTTATCATCTTATGCTTTTTTAAAATTGGGAGGGGTTAAAGTAATGAAGTTAAAAAAAGTGATGGTTATCACCGCTGCTGTCTCTATGGCACTGTCCGTTACAGCGTGTGGTTCGAGCAACAATGGGAATGCCGGGGGAAACAATGCAGCAAAAGCTACTAATGCTGCTAACAACACTACAGAGACTGCAGCGCCAGAGACCACAGATGCAGCAGCAACAGAAGAAATTGTACCTGAAGATGGAGCGACACTAGTTGTATGGGAAAGTAAGGAAGAAAGACCATTCGCAGATGAAATTGCTAAGCAGTTCACAGCAAAATATAACGTTCCAGTCAAGATTGAAGAGTTGGCACCACCAGATCAAGTAACTAAACTTACGCAAGATGGTCCTTCAGGATTAGCAGCAGACGTTGTTCTTATCCCTCACGACAACTTAGGTAAAGCGGCAAGTGCGAGCTTGGTTCTTCCTAATGACGTCTTCGGTGAAGAAACAAAAGCTAGCAATACTGAAGCTTCAATTATCGGGTCTTCGTACGATGGCGAATTGTATGGCTACCCAAGAGCAGCAGAAACTTATGCATTGTTCTACAATAAATCACTTGTTAAAGAAGCACCTAAGTCTTTCGACGATGTTCTTGCTTTCAGCAAAACATTCACAGATAAATCCAAGAACAGATACGGAATTATGTGGGAAGTAGGAAACCTGTACTTCAACTACATGTTTATCGCTTCTGATGGTGGATATCTATTCGGTAAGGACGGTACAGATAAAGATGACATCGGACTTGCTAATGAAGGAGCTGTTGCAGGACTTAAAGAATTTGTGAAAATGAAAGAAGCATTGCCAATTAAGAGCGGAGATATCAATAGTGATATCAAACGCAGCTTGTTCAACTCAGGTGATGTAGCGATGGATATCACTGGTCCTTGGGAGCTTGGAGGATACAAAGCAGCTCTTGGAGATAACCTTGGTATCGCACCGATCCCTACAGTAAATGGCAAAACAGCTATTACATTCTCTGGTATCAAAATTTTCGCAGTTAACTCGTTTACTCAATATCCGAATGCTGCTAAATTGTACGCTCATTTTGCTTCAAGCAAAGACGCTCAATTGTTACTGAACAAAACGATCGGTTCTGTTCCTACAAACAACGAGGCGCTTCTTGATCCACAAATCGTTAATGATCCATTCGTGTCCGCTTTTGCAGCACAAGCTAAGAGTTCCCAACCAATGCCTTCTATCCCTGAAATGGGTAACGTTTGGAGCCCTGTAAATGCAGCGCTTCCAGAAATTTGGGATAAGGGTGTAGATCCAAAAGCAGCAATGGACAAAGCCGTTCAACAAATCAAAGATTTGAACAACAGTTCATCGCAATAAGGATCATAAATCACAGTCTTAACAGCATACAGTGAATCAAGCTGCCCGTCGCATGTTTAGCGGAGGGCAGCTTCTTATTTTCACTCGGAGAGGAGAACGGAAGCGAAATGCAGCGACATCGCACGAGGGCCGCAGTACTGTCGACGATTTTCATGGGATTGGGACAAATATATAACCGCCAATTCATCAAAGGAATCATGTTTTTAGTTGTAGAAGCCGCCGCTGTTTATTATTTTATTCAGAATCTTGCTACTGCTCTATGGGGTTTTGTTACACTAGGAGAAAACCCTAGCCGTTTGGTAAAAGTAAAAGGCATCGCTAAGATGGTAGCTGGGGATCACTCGATTTATATTTTGATTCAAAGCTTGATCACCATTTTAATGCTTATCATCATAATCCTCGCTTGGTATTTGAACATTAAAGATGCTTATAAGACTGGAGAGAAACGCGATAACGGTCTTCAGGCAAACACCTTTAAACAAAGTGTTCGCTATATACTGGATTATAAGTTCGCTCAGACGTTCTTGGTCTTGCCGGGTATTGGTGTTTTATTCTTTACGATCATGCCAATCATCTTCATGATCCTGCTGGCGTTTACGAACTATTCCGCACCTGATCATCTTCCACCCGCTAAATTGGTTGACTGGGTTGGATTTCAGACTTTCCGAAATTTATTAGTTCTCAAAACATGGAGCCACACTTTTTATGGTGTATTAACATGGACGATTATATGGGCAGTTCTTTCGACGATCACTACATATTTCGGAGGACTATTGGTAGCCTTATTGGTGAGCCAAAAAGGTATTCGTTTCAAAGGAATGTGGAGAGTTATTCTGATTGTACCTTACGCAGTACCGCAGTTAATCTCTTTGCTGCTCATGCGCAATTTATTTAACGGTCAATTCGGTCCGATCAACCAATACCTTGGGTATTTTGGAATGGGTGGATTACCATGGTTGACAGATCCATTCTGGGCTAAGGTTACCGTAATTATTGTTAACATGTGGGTTGGTATTCCAGTCTCGATGTTACTTATTATGGGCGTACTGACTACAATTCCTCGGGATATGTATGAAGCCGCTGAGGTGGATGGAGCATCAGGTTATCAGAAGTTCCGTATCGTTACGTTACCAATGGTATTGTTCTCCACAGCGCCTACTTTAATTACGCAATTCGCAGGTAACATTAACAACTTTAATGCGATCTTCCTATTGACAGGCGGTAGTCCTGTAAATGGTGATTATCAATATGCCGGTTCCACGGACTTGCTAGTAACCTGGCTATACAAATTAACACTTGATCAGAATAAAAACAACATGGCTTCGGCAATAGGGATTATTATCTTTATCATTGTTGCTTCATTCTCCCTGTACAATTACCGCCGGACGAAATCATTCAAAGAGGAGGATATGATCCAATGAGCAGAAAGATCGCGAACTTTATTCGCTTAAGTGGTAGTTACATCATCTTGATTGCTTTGTCGATAGCGGCACTCTATCCGGCCCTCTGGATTCTGTTTGCTTCCTTCCGGCCTGGTAAATCACTGTACAGTAAATCGTTTATCCCTGAGCAATTCACCTTTGATCACTACAGAGAATTGTTCACGTCACCAAGCTATATGTTTGGAACTTGGTATGCGAATACATTGAAGATAGCTATATTCTCCATGCTTATCGGTGTAGTTCTTACCTTATTAACCAGTTATGCAGTATCCAGATTCCGTTTTAAAGCGCGTAAAACAGCGTTATCTACGGTTCTGATTCTTGGTATGTTCCCTGGTTTTATGAGTATGATTGCCATTTATATGCTCCTTAAGGAGTTTAATTTGCTGGATACGCATATTGCCTTGATTATCGTCTATGCAGCCGGGGCGCCGCTGGGGGGAACCTTTATCGCCAAAGGCTTCCTCGACACGATTCCTCGTTCTTTGGATGAGGCGGCTCGAATAGACGGGGCGAGTAATTTCGGGATCTTTATGCGAGTGATTCTTCCCTTGTCACGTCCTATGATCACTTACATGGCACTGACTCAGTTTGTTGGTCCTTGGGTCGATTTCATTTTCGCCAGACTTATTTTGCGGACAAAGGAGAACTGGACCGTCGCAGTCGGAATGTGGGATATGGTTAACACGAACCAAAACACTAACTTCACCTTATTCTCTGCCGGTGCTGTTCTGATCTCTATCCCGATTATGATTTTGTTTGTATTCTTGCAACGTCTGCTTGTTGATGGATTGACTGCAGGAGCTAGTAAGGGGTAACAATTTCGCTTCATACTAAAGAATGAACTGGGTACAGCCTTTGTACAGAAATGGAAGGCTGTACCCTTTTTCCATCATAGGGAGTGAACTTAATGAAAAAGCTATGGACCCTACAGTTTAGATCAGTTGGGATAAAATTGTTCGTTATTCTTTTCAGCTCCATAGTGCTCTTATCCTCTGTTCTAGGATTGACTTCATATTTTGCTGCCAAAGATATCATTACAGATGAGGTTGCCGCGGCCTCCTCACAGTCTATAGTTCAAGCAGCGGACAAGCTGGATTTTGTCCTAACAGAATACGAAGCGCTCTCAAGGCAGTTTGCCCTCGACTCCACATTAAAAGGTGATTTGGAAAACATAAAAAGTGGAGAACTTACAACGGTAGCCAAAGTTTCCGCAGAAGATCGGATTCGTAGAAAGCTAGACTTAGTTAAAGGATCAGATGAGCGGATGTATGGCGTCAGACTGGTATCTAAGAGCTTGGAAGAAACAGAATCGTATAAATCTACAGGAATTAGTGGCCTTCGTAGTGATGAAGGTATTGCTGAAAGACTGAAACAAATTGCAGATGCTAAAGGGGAGCCAGTGTGGTTTCCGGTTCGTGAGAAGGGCTTCTTTGATTCTTATACTGAACCTACTTTAACTATGGGGAGATTGCTTCGCAATCTTGTACATCCTGAAGCGGAGTATTACATGCTGATCGAAGTTAAAGGCAAGGCAATGACCGAAATGTTGTCTAATCTTCAGATTGGAATTACAGGTGAGATTCGAATTTTGAGCTCAGAAGGTAACATAGTTTATGGTGCGGATCATGCTAAACTGGGTCAACCCTCTTACATAAAAGTATCAGAAGGGCAAGATGTAGAAAAGAAACATTCATTTACAGCAGCCGATGAGAACGGAAGTCCGCAGCTTGTCGTGTATCAGCCTTTAAAGACTGCAAAGTGGACGCTCATGGGATATGCACCCGTTAGTGATTTTACGAAGTCGGCAGATAAGCTTCTTTATATCACGTTCTCTGTGGTGCTGGTAGCTGCCGTGATAGCTCTGCTAATTGGTTATGTTCTTGTTCGTTTGGTTGGGCGTCCACTAGGTAAACTGGCGACCTTAATGGAAGAAGGTGAGCGAGGAAACCTTCGTGTACGAACGAATTTTAAGGGTAAGGATGAGATTGGTCGGCTCGGGCATAGCTTTAACAAAATGATGGAGCAAATTTCTCTGCTTGCAAGCCAGAGTGAAATGTCAGCGGATGAAGTGCTTGGTACTTCAGAGCAATTAGTCAAAGCGTCAGGTACAACATCACTTCATGCCAGAGAGGTTGCATCTGCTACGGGTGAGATTGCACTTGGAGCAGCAAGCCTTGCTGTCGAAGCAGAAAAAAGCCATGCTAATGTCGAAATCATTGGCAGTAAGATGAGTGAAGTAACTGAACTAAATACAGTAATGGACGCTTCGGCGGAACGAGTTATTGAGGTTAGTGATCAGGGGACAGAGCTGATGAAGCTGCTGGTAGAGCAGAGTGAATCTACGGTGGAGATGTTCAATCGAATACAAGAGAACTCCAATAAGCTAAGAGAGAGTACTCATTTAATTCGTAGTATTCTTAGTCCTATGATTGCCGTAAATAAGCAGACCAATATTTTGGCGCTAAATGCCACTATAGAGGCGGTAAGAGCCGGTGCAGCAGGCAGAGGCTTTATAGTGATTGCTGATGAAATCAGACAGCTCGCTAACCAATCGAATGAGTCGATCCAATCGGTCTCCAAGATTACGGAAGAGATTGGTCTACACATTGAGAACACGGTTAAAGATATCAATGAGACCGCTCCAAAGTTCCGTGAGCAGATTTCTTCCGTGCGTGAGTCGTCAACGATTTTTGCGAGTGTCAAAGAGGAAATGGAACACTTCATGGGACATCTTAGTGAATCCTCTGCTTCTATTCATGAACTGATAGAGTTTCAGCGTCAATTAGGTGAATCCATGGCGAGTGTCAGTTCCATTGTACAGCAGACGACGGCTTCGACGCAGGAGGTAGCTTCTATGTCTTCACAGCAATTTACTGTAAGTGAGGAGCTAGTTTCCTTATCCCAAAAGCTGGAGAGCTTAGCAGCAGATCTTAAGCAATCTATGGTTTCTTTTCAAGTATGAGAATTAAATCTTATTAGTAAAAACAATAAAACGAGCAACTCTCCTGTGTAATGGAGTTTTGCTCGTTTTTTTCTAACTTAATGACTTCAAGTAGCTCTTCTTGTCTTAGAAGTAGTTTGAGAGATACACTTGGGTTAACATTTTAATAGAAGAAAGGAGTGATCGATTGACGGATTTTCCTCTAAATCTTAGTGGGAGTCTTTTTCAGCAGGCATTAATTGAAAGAGATTATAGTCCTCATTTTTTTGCTTACTATTATAAACAGTGGAACAACTACAGTATGTCTTACCATCAGCATAATTCAACCGAAATCATGTATTTGATCTCAGGAAGCTGTGTTGTGGATGTCCGTTCAAAAACAGGTGAAGAAGAGAGATTTAGGTTAAAGCGGGGAGAACTGATCATCCTCGATGCAAATGTACCGCACAGACTGATTGTCGAGGATGGGACGCCTTGCCGAATGCTGAATGTGGAGTTTGGATTTATGGAATATACAGGGGTTGCTCCATCTATCGGCAAGCTCGCTCGGAAAGAAGCGGCACTTGCTGAATGGTTACAGATGCCCTTTTCCAGTCTAGTCATGCCTGATCCGGAGGAAATTTATCATGTTCTAAAAGGACTTGTACTAGAGCTTGATCAAAGTGGCGGGAAAGGCGGAAGTATGGTCGACTTATTGTTCTGTGAGCTTCTGCTTCGAGTATCAAGCTTGCGACAGGATCAGCTTCATGCCAGTCAACAGCCTTCGCAGCTCTATGTGCGGCGCAGTATCGAATTCCTGCATCAGAATTACGACCAGAGTATTCAGGTTAAGGATATCGCTGCCGCGGTCAATCTGCATCCCGGATATCTGCATCGTATTTTTAAGTCACATACAGGTAGGACACTCAGTGATTATTTGAATATGCTGCGAATGGAGAAAGCAAAGATGCTGCTGGGACAGAGTGATATTCCAATTGCTGAAATTGCCGATTATGTAGGGATTAGTAGCAGACAATATTTTCATCTCCTCTTCAAAAAATATACTGACAACACGCCCATAGAATATCGTAATTCCATTGAGCGTCATGCTTGGAGTTATGAAGAGATGGATGTTCAATAGATAAGTTAGGATTTTTGACACCTTCCTTCAAAAGAGGTCATGATATTGGTTACGCTTTCTCTAGCGCCCTTGCTACAATGGACAGGAACAATCAATTCATTACCGGAGGCTGATAAGGATGTCATTTAAAGTGTCTTTTATAGGGGCAGGCAGCATTGGATTTACCCGTGGATTGTTGCGGGACTTACTAACCGTGCCGGAATTTAATAATATTGAAGTCTCATTTATGGATATTAATAGCCACAACTTGGAGATGGTTACCGAGCTGTGCCAACGTGATATTAAAGAGAATGGATTAAATATTCAAATCCAGGCAACGACGGATCGAAGAGAAGCCCTGAAGGATGCGAAGTATGTATTTTGTACTATTCGTATGGGTGGACTGGAAGCATTTGCTACAGATGTGGATATTCCATTGAAATACGGAGTCGATCAGTGCGTAGGGGATACCCTTTGTGCAGGAGGCATCATGTATGGTCAGCGCGGGATTGCGGAAATGCTGAATATTTGCAGTGATATTAGGGAAATGGCTGCGCCGGATGTACTCCTACTTAACTATTCGAATCCTATGGCTATGCTGACTTGGGCTTGCAACAAATACGGTGGTGTACGGACGATTGGTCTGTGTCATGG
The DNA here is from genome assembly GCF_038000135.1 of Paenibacillus sp. FSL F4-0236. NCBI lineage: Bacteria > Bacillati > Bacillota > Bacilli > Caryophanales > Paenibacillaceae > Paenibacillus > Paenibacillus sp. FSL F4-0236. The sequence goes on along the minus strand of NZ_JBBOBK010000001.1, from coordinate 4,133,932 downwards.
GGTGCAGCATGGGCATGGGCAAATTGCAGATGTGTATGGGCTGAAAAAGTCGGAAGTCGATATTATTTGTGCGGGTATCAATCACCAGACTTGGTATATTTCGGCGAGTCATAAGGGTAAAGATTTGACCGAAGGTCTTTTAGAAGCTTTTGAGAGTCATCCAGAATTCAGCCGCACAGAAAAAGTTCGGATCGACATGCTGCGCCGCTTTGGATATTATAGTACAGAATCCAATGGTCACCTAAGTGAATATGTGCCATGGTATCGTAAACGCAGCGATGAAATTATGGATTGGATCGACCTGGGAAGCTGGATTAACGGTGAGACGGGTGGATATCTACGTGTCTGCACCGAAGGGCGGAATTGGTTCGAAACGGATTTTCCGAATTGGATGAAGGACTCGGCACTGGAGTATACAGTGGAGAATCGCGGAGAAGAACATGGTTCATTTATTATTGAAGGCTTGGAAACGGGCAGAGTGTATAGAGGTCACTTTAATACTGTGAACAATGGCGTGATCTCTAATTTGCCAGATGATGCGATTATCGAAGCACCAGGGTATGTGGATCGGAATGGTATATCGATGCCGCTTGTAGGTGAATTGCCTTTAGGAGCAGCCGCAGTGTGCAACGTTAGTATCTCAGTGCAACGTTTAGCTGTTGAAGCTGCTGTGCACGGCGATGACAAGCTGCTACGTCAAGCATTTATGATGGATCCGTTGGTAGGCGCCGTATGTAACCCGAAAGAAATCTGGCAGATGGTCGATGAGATGCTCGTAGCTGGGGAGCAGTGGCTGCCACAATATAGCGAGGCCATTGCAAAAGCGAAGGAACGCTTAGCTTCAGGAGATCTTATTCCAACGAATGCCAGCAATGAAGGCGCAGCTCGCCTGAAGGTAAAGACGGTGGACGAGATGATGGAGGACCGGGAAGCAGCGAATAGAAATGCCGGTGAATCTGATAAAGGCAAGGATAGAGAGAAGGTTCAATAGGTTGTAGAGTTTACAACTCATTTGGAATATGACTCTTGCCATCTATTTTCTGAGTGGTAATAAAAGTATTGTGGAACGGTTTAGGACAGTTGAATAGATTTCCGTTATGAAAAAAAACCTCCCCTCCCAAGCTCTGGAATGGAGGTTTTTTTATATGGGTAGGACAATAAAACAGGTAGTCTAGCTGTGGGCTATAATCAAACGTAGGAATTATGAATTAACAGTGCCCTTTTGACTGAAGAAGGTCTTTAGCGCCTGGTACACTTCTTTTTTATCTTTAATGACATAATGCATGAATTGCTCGTGCTTCAGATGACGATAAGCGGACATTAGTGTGCTGCTGCGGTTGTACTGATTCACTTCCCCGTAACCAAACATATTGCTTCGTTTTAGCAGTTCTCCAATTAGCTTTACACAGCGTTCGTTGTCGGAGGTGAGGTTATCGCCATCAGAGAAGTGAAACGGATAAATGTTGTACTGCGCTGGCGGGTATCGGCTGTCGATAATCTCAATCGCTTTTTGATAAGCTGAGGAACAGATGGTTCCTCCACTCTCTCCGCGGGTGAAGAAATCATGCTCGCTGACCTCTTTAGCCTCCGTATGGTGGGCGAGAAAGACAATCTCCACCTTCTCATACTGGCGGCGTAGAAAGCGGGTCATCCAGAAGAAGAAGCTGCGAGCGCAGTATTTTTCAAAAGAACCCATCGAACCTGACGTATCCATCATCGCAATAATGACCGCATTGGAGTGAGGCGTTCGAATGTCATCCCATGTTTTGTAGCGCAGATCATCAGGACTTATGCTGTGAATGCCGGGATTACCTCTGCTTGCATTACGCCGAAGGTTCTCCAGCAGGGTACGTTTCTTATCGATGTTGGACATCATGCCTTTTTTACGAATATCGTTGAAGATGATGGATTTAACCTCGATCTCTTCCTTATTCTTGGGCTTCAGATGTGGCAACTCCATATCCTGAAACAAGATGTCCTCCAGATCCTCCAGATTGACCTCTGCTTCCACGGTGTCCTGACCGGGTTGATCGCCTGCTTTTTCCCCTTTGCCGGGCTGTGCCGACTGTGAATCCCGCCCAAGTACATCACCGACCTGACTTTCCCCGTCGCCCTGTCCTACATGCTTTTGCTTACGAAAGTTATAGATAATTCGATATTCATCCAGACTGCGAATCGGAACCTTTACAATCTGCTTACCGCCTGACAAAATAATATTTTCTTCGGTCACGAGATCCGGCAAATTATCCTTGATAGCTTCTCTGACCTTTTGCTGATGACGTTCCTGATCCTGATGGCCTTTGCGATGAAGGGACCAGTCTTCTTTTGAGACTACAAAGGAAAAGGGACCAGATGATTGCGACAGGATGACCACCTCCCATGGAATATAAATATTTATGTTTTGGGGTTGTAACTAAAGTATATTCATGGGGATGGGGGATATGTGATTTCTTATTCACTGATCTCTTCCACAGTCAATATATAACTGTTCGACTGGCTCTCGCCAGTGTATTCACGTCCATCCAGATTGAAGAAGTATGGAGCGGTTACTAGGCCTTTAAGGAAACGACCCAGTACATGTTCACTAACCCTGACAAAATAATGGATGTTTACAGTGGTAGCAGCTTTGACTGTCCCTAGCGACAAGATACCGTTAAATGAAGATTGTGGATTTGGAATCCCATCAATCACAATGCTGCTAGGATCAATAAGACATTCCTCCGGTGTGAGCCGATCAAGGGATACTTCTGCTGGCCAATTCCCACTATTCGTTAGGGAGATCCAGCATTGGACATGTTCTCCTTCTTCGACAAGGGTAGGCTTTGCATGAGTTTCGAGAGAAATGATAGGCAAGACTATTAAGGTAGTAACGATATTGGAACGAGAGGTTTGTCTTACTGTCCGTCCGTCCGGGAGCACAAAAGTATACTGAACACTGCCATGATTTTGGACAGCTGCGTGGGCATGAATGTTTATAGCTGCAGGAATGCTCACTTGAAAGACCACGACCGCTGAAGTTCCGCCTCTTAATGTGCCTAGCTGAATGCCATCAGCAGGACGGGCGCCTTTTTGCATCACTCCGTTTAAGAGAACACTATCCCATACGAAAAGAGTGCCCGAAGGGATAGCATCGGTCAGAACCGCATTTACGGCCAAGTTCCCGCTGTTGGTTACCGTTAGTTCATATCTTAGGTTGTCACCTGGAGCTGCTGTAACATGATCTACTCTCTTGCTGATGGTGACGCCTGCCAAAACAAGTGAGACAACGACGGTGTTACTCTCGGTGGTATTGGGATCGTCGTCGACGGTATAAGTGACAGCTGCATGGTTAGTCAGGTCCAAGGATGAGGGGATCTCAGTAACTCGAACGCGAAAGGTAATATCAATGCTTAGGTCTTTATCAAGTTGACCAATTAATATTCCTTGCGTAGGCTCTGATTCTGGATAATAGACGCCACCTGCAATGACACTCCCTGGAATGAACACAGATCCGTTAGGAATAGAAATCGTTGTGATGATTTGGTTTAATAGGCTGCTACATTCGTTCGTAAGCCGTAATGTATAGGTAATTACATCACCTATAAAAGAGGTCGGAGTGCTTGCAGACAACAAGGTAGAGAGCTGGTAGGAGCGTAAAGAAACTAGTACGGAATTAGAATATAAATCTCCATTAACGATTCTTCCCTCGGGTGTGGCAAAAGAAAAACGGCCCAGTGCTTTATTTTGCAGCACTAGTGAAGAGGGAAGTGAAATGATAACCACTTGAAAGGCGATGCTCACTTGACTCTGCGGAGCAATAGAACCTAGCGGTATGCCCGAAGACGGTGTAGCCCCTGGGAGAGGCACACCGTCTCTAAGCACGCTGTTGGAAATAAAGGATACACCCTCTGGAAGAATGTCATACACGGTTAGCGAAGCATCTGTGTTTCCATTATTAGAAGCTTTAATGGTATACACCAGAGTGTCACCTAAAGAGGCATGGAGTTTGTCTGTACTCTTCAGCAATGAAAGCACGGGGCCCACGACCGGGGTGTTAACGGTATTGGAATAGACAATGCCGTCAACACCCGCTGCCGAGTTGAAGAGTACCATAGATTGATTGGTTACGACAGGTTGGGTACGTGAGCCGGGAATCATAACGCTACTACCTGAACCTGGAAGGTGATGGTTGAGGAAGCGCCAGCAGCAATCGTTCCGATGGCAATGCCGGAAGCCGGGCTGCCATTAGGTCGTGGGGTTCCGTCTACAGTGATGCTGCCTGTTACAAACTGGCTGCCTGCTGGAATAGGGTCAACCATGATGACGTTATTGACTGGTGAAATCCCTAAGTTGGTAACAACAATCGTATAGGTGATGATATCGCCGACAACGGCATCAATAGAAGTAGTGCTCTTAACGACACTTACATCCGGAGAAGAGACAGGGATAATTAGGACATTTGAAAGTGAAGTTCCGGTGAGCAGACGGCCATCTGGTGGTGTGAATGAGAAAGTTGCTGAAGCCTGATTGACTAACTGCTGCGGCGACGGGAGGGAGGCTACTGTAACCTGCAGGGTTATGGTCACTGTTACCGTGCTTCCCGGCGCAACTGCTCCAATATTTAATCCAGTAGACGGGTCGGAGCCTGGTTGTGGCACACCATTAACGAGCACGCTGTTTGGAACGAAAATAGCTCCGCTAGGAATCGTGTCAGTTATGACTACATTTGCTATGAGGTTACCAGTATTAGTCACATTTAAGGAGTAAGTAATCGTATCTCCGACAGTTGCGGCGGTTCTGTCTCCCCCTTTGACTACAACGATGATAGGCTGATACACCGGAATAACAAGTGTATTAGAGAATGAGGATCCCGAGAATGCTCCAGATGTAAAGCTGACGGAAGCTTGATCGGTGAGCGTGGCAGGATTAGGCAGTACATTGACGATAGTGTTGAACGAAATATTGACCGAAACGCCCGGTGCAATTGTGCCGAGCGAGATGCCATTCGCTGGATTGGCATTAGGACGTGGAGTGCCATCAACGATCACACTGCCAGCAACAAACGAAGAACCTGCTGGTATTGGATCACTGATGTTTACGTTGCTGATATTGGCGATTCCGCTATTGGTAACTGTAAGGTTGTAGGTAATTGTATCGCCAACAACGGCATCTGTTGCTGGTGATGACTTAGTTACGATCACATTCGGTGAGGATACCGAAATCGTTGTCGAATTGGAATTGATCGAACTGTTAAACGTCCGCCCATCAGGCAAGGTGTAAGCAAATGCTACCGATGCTTGGTTAATTAGTTGCTGGCTTGCTGGCAGTGTTGAAATGAGTACTGAGAACATAACAGATAGTGTTGCACCTGCGGATATAACACCGAGTGGAATGCCAGCCGCTGGATCTGCTCCCGGAGCTGGGGCACCTTGAATGAGCACACTGTTTGGCACAAATGTTGTTCCAGATGGGATAGTATCACTCAGAGTAGCCAAAGCCCCGTAATTCCCTGAATTGGTTACATTAATCGTGTAGGTAATCGTATCTCCGACGGTCGCTTGAATTGAATTCGAGCTTTTTGCTGCGGCTAGAATCGGTAAGTAAATAGGCGTTGATACAATATTAGAGAAGGCAACATTCGAGAGAACTCCAGAGGTGAAGCTCACCGTTGACTGGTTATTTAGGAGGCCTGAAGGTGGCAATGAGACTGTATTCACTGTGAATGCCACAGTTACAGTTACACCTGGTGCAATACTGCCCAAGGTTACCCCGGTGGAAGGGCTACCCCCTGGACGAGGCACACCATCTACTAATACACTGCCAGATACAAATGTGGTACCCGCAGGAAGTGCGTCTGTGAAGACTGCGTTATTTACCGTTTCGATTCCGTTATTGGTAATTGTAACTGAATAGGTGATCGTGTCTCCAACTGTAGTTGATGTGGTAGGCGTAGATTTTACTACAGCCAGATTTGGTGAAGAGACAGGGATAGTAATTGTATTGGATAGGACGGAACCGCCAAGTGTGCGGCCGTCAGGCAAAGTGAAGCTATACGCTACGGTACCCTGATTGACCAACTGCTGAGGATTGGGCAGTGAGGTGATATCAACAGTGAATATTACTGCAGTAGTAGCACCGGGTGCAATAACTCCAGCTGGAATCCCCGTAGATGGATCTGCTTGCGCTAAGGGCAGTCCATTAATGAGCACACTATTCGGAACGAAGGTGGTACCCGCAGGAATATTGTCCGTAATGATTAAGCTTGCCGGATAGTTTCCTGTGTTACTCACGGTCAGGGTATAGCTGACAGCGTCACCTGTTGTAGCGTTATTCGTACTTGCTGTTTTGACGACCGAGATGTTCGGCTGGTAAACAGGGATGGTAACGGTATTGGAGAAAGTCGAACCGGAAAAAACGCCTGATGTAAAGGTTACGGATGCCTTATTGATAAGTGTAGCAGTAGGAGGAACAGAGGTCACGGTAACACTGTAAGCAACCAGAGCTGAAGCTCCAGGCGCTAAGGTACCAATTGATATCCCCGAAGAAGGATTCAGGTTGGGGAAAGGTACTCCGTTCACGGATACGCTACCCGTTACAAAAGCAGCACCTGCTGGTGTTGGATCATTAAGGATTATGCTATTGACAGCTTCTATACCGTTATTTGAAATATTTACGTTATAAGTGACCGTATCTCCGATCGCTACGGAAGTTGAGGTGGAGCTTTTGACTACCACGATATTAGGAGCTGAGACCTGTAGTGTGACGGTATTAGATACAGCAGTTCCGCTTAAGGGTCTACCGTCAGGCGGAGTAAAGGTGAAGCTTGCAGAAGCCTGATTGCTGATTTGTTGTGGTGATGGCAAGGAAACGATATTAACAGAGAAGCTAACAGGGACACTGGTACCCGGCGCGACATTTCCTACAGCTATGCCGGTATTGGGTGCTGCACCTGGTTGCGGCATGCCTCCTACAATAACACTGTTAGGATTGAAGACAGTTCCAGTAGGAATGTTGTCGGTTAAGGTTACATTTGCAGCAAGATTACCTGCATTACTTACAACCACTGTGTAGATGACGGTATCACCTACAACAAGAGCATCGGCATCACCATCTCCATCGACGGCACTTTTTAATAAGGAGATCTGTGGCTGAATGACTGGTGTGCTAGTAATGTTGGATGAAGAAGAACCGGAGAATACACCGGATGTAAAACTGACGGATGACTGATTATTAATTTGTGATGGTATCGGCATCGTTATCCTCACCTCGAATGTTACGGTAGCTGTGGCGCCTGGACCCAGACTACCGATTGGAATGCCGGCGGACGGAACTGCTAGCGGCTGAGTAATGCCGCCTACAATTACGGTTCCGGGAATAAAAGCTACATTCTCAGGCAGAGGATCGCTGAGAATGATGTTGCTTACAGTAGCTATGCTGTTGTTCGTCAATACTGAGGTGAATGTAAGGATATCGCCCGTAACGGCAGTAGCTGCATTCACACTTTTTACGACACTGACGTTAGGTGCGGATACAGGGACAGAGAGCGTATTTGATACTACATTTCCTCCGAGTTGACGCCCGTCCGGGAGGGTGAAGCTATATGTTGCCGAAGCGGAGTTCAGTAACATCTGTGAAGGAGGTAACGCTGTTATCGTGACCAGAAAGCTTACAGATACGCTGTCACCTGGTGCCAATGGGCCTACAGGGATTCCGGTTACTGGATTATATCCGGGTAAAGGTGTTCCCCCGATGATTACACTGTTCGCGTTAAATAAAGCTTGGGGTGGAAGATTATCAGTTAATAGTAGAGTGGTTGCAATATTCCCGGTATTGCTGATAAGAATCGAGAAAGACAAAGATCCTCCTACGGATGCCTGAGCGGTATTCGCGCTTTTGACCATACTAATAATAGGTTGATACACAGGGGTTACTACCGTGTTCGAAAGTGAAGAACCAGTGAAGGCACCGGATGAGAAAGACGCACTAGCTCTGTTTGTAAATTGTGATGGATTTGGTAAAGAAGAAACATTCACTCTAAAAGAGACAGTAATAGAGCTGCCAGCCGCAATACTACCGATAGATATTCCTGTACCTGGATTTGCGGCTGGTACCGATGAACCGCCAACAATAACGCTGCCTGCTACAAAAGTGCCTCCCGTAGGAATGGGGTCAGAGACGACAACGTTATTCACAGCTACGCTGCTTGTGTTGGACACTTGGACTGTGTAAGTCAGATTCTCGCCGACTGTGACATCAGCAAGGCTTGCGGATTTGGTTAGCGTAATATTTGGAGCGGAGACTGGGATGCTAACGGTGTTTGATTGGCTAGTTCCGGATAAGGATCTACCGCTTGGTAGTTGGTAGGTGTAGCTGCTGCTGCCTTGATTGTTCAGAACAGGTGGTGAAGGCAAAGATTGCACAGAGACAAGAAAGGTTACAGGAACACTAGCCCCTGAAGCTACAGTTCCTAAGTTAATTCCTGTAAGTGGAGAGTCTGTTGGTCTAGCAACTCCATTAACTGTGACACTCCCCGAGACAAAGGAACTCCCTGAAGGAATATTGTCACTGAGGACTACAGATGCCCCGATATTTCCAGAATTCTGAACATTCAACGTGTAGAGAATATTGCCCCCTACAGTGGCACTGGAAACGTTCGAACTTTTGACAATCTGGATTACAGGTTGATATACAGGAGTTGTAGTCGTGTTGGAAAGTGAAATGCCAGTAAAGGCTCCTGAGCTGAAGGATGTAGAGGATCTGTTTAATAGTTGAGCGGGAGTTGGCAATGAGATCACGTTGACCTGAAAGGTGACCGCAACGGAAACTCCAGGCGTGATGGTTCCAATAGAAATTCCTGTACCGGGATTAGCAGATGGCTGTGCCGTTCCACCTACCGTAACACTACCTGAGACTAGTGAAGTCCCAGCAGGGATAATGTCTGAAAGCGATACGTTGGTAACTGCTGCAATTCCATTATTGCTGATAACGGAGGTGTAGAGCAGTGTATCTCCTACAGCGACGTCAGCAAATCCAGCGCTTTTGAGCACTGTTACGTTGGGAGTTGTAACTGGAATAGACAATGAATTAGATGAGGCTGATCCAGCTACGGTTCGCCCATCTGGAACTTGAAAGGTGTAAGTGGTGCTCGCTTGGTCGACCAGTTGTGGCGGTGAAGGGAGACTGTTCACCACTACGCGGAATTGAACGGTAGAGCTGCCTCCAGCAGCTATCGTTCCAATAGCAATACCTGTAGCAGGATTTCCAGCGACAGGTGTTCCATTGACGGTAAAGCTACCCGCAATATATGAGCTGCCTGAAGGAATATTGTCGGTAAGGGTTGTTATAGCACCAATATTTCCAGTGTTGGTGATTTGAAGGGAATAGGTGATCTGATCTCCGACCGTCGCATTTGCAGTATTGGCAGTTTTTACAATGTTAAGAATAGGGGAATATACGGGTAAAGTTACCGTATTGGATGGAATAACCCCGGTCATGATAGGGCCTCCTGCTACACTTTGAAACGTAAAAGCAGCATTGGCGGTATTGGCTATATTTTGTGGACTTGGTGGTAATGAAGTGACTTTAGCTTGATATGTAACCGTTATTGAAGAGTTCAAAGCTAATGACCCCAAGGAGATGCCTGCTGTAATATCAAAGGTGGGTCTTACAACACCGGCTACTACTACACTTCCAGTGACAAAGGTTGAGCCTGCTGGCAGAGCATCTGATAAAACGACGCTAGCTGCACTCGCTGTACCAGTGTTACTGACAGTTACAGTATAAGTTACCGTATCCCCGACTATAGGGCCGGACACATTGGCACTTTTAGTAAGGTTTATTTTGGGTGCATTTATATCTACTTGTATGGCATTTCCATTAAGCACATAAGCGTCACCAGAGGTAGTTAATTGTAAAATCGCTGAAGACTGATTATTTGCAAGTCTGGCTGACACGTCAACATTAGTAATGTCCCAGCCTTGTCGGCCACCGATGATGTTGGTTCCTGGATTCCCGTTCGTCTGATTGCGTGTTCCAAATGTTCCAGTTGTATTGAGATTACCTGTATCATTGTTGATTTGTGATGCGAAAAAGTTGTTAGCAAAGTTATTGGGGCCAGATAACGCTACGAGTGTAGCAGCAGTTGGACCAAACAAGGCCTGGTCGCCTGAACGGTTTGCATCTCCCTCCTGTGCGCTGAATAATGCTCTGCCTCCAAGCGCACCTGTTATTGGTGTTGCGAACCCAGTTATCGTAGTTGAAACCGGGGCTGATGTTGCCTGTACTAGTATTGCACCTGCCCGAAGGGACATATTGCGGAATGGGAGGGCTGTATTCTGGTAGATAACACCTAAAGTCCAGCCGGCATGGTTGGCTGTCGAGTCTCCTGGAATTACAATTGTGCCTACAACGCCGCCTGTAGTATAGGTACCGGCACCACCTTGTTGTATAATGCTGGTTACATTGGCGGAACGGACATATGCAGAAGCACCACCTCCCAAATCGACTACGTTACTCGTTGCAGAATCAGGTGTAACGCTAAATGAAGTCCCGGCAGGGGTAATGAAGGTGACTGGGTTGTTTATCGCCGAACTGAGGTTTACGGTTCCATTTATATAGGTGCCACCCCATATCAGCTCTGCATACAGCACTGTGCTACCTGAAGGAAGGACCAGTATGGCTGCTGAACTATTGCTTGTATAAAGACTAGTCGTTCCGTTAGGGTAAGTTCCAAAAATAGACGATGTATTGACAGTGGTAAAGCCACCGATGCTGTCCTGTGTCCCAGGTACTCCGACTGTATCAGAGCGACTAAGTCCAAGTGTGTTGCCCGTAAATGTGATAGCACCGGTCGCATTGATCGTTGCCCGTACGACTAGTGGAATGATTCTCACCTCCTTCGAGGTTAATTTTCTTTTAAAAAAGTGAACCGTCCCATAGTCAGGACGGCACAGTTAATACCTGTATGTTAGCCTATGATGTAATTCGGGTATAATTGTATGTCCCATCAATAAATTATAGGAAATTTTGTCTATCGTGTGATTTTAGCCTGCGTTTCATAAGAACACGCGGTTCAGCGTAAAGCCCTCTACTCATCAATTCCAGCTCATGAATAGAAATATTTTCTTTGATTACGGTGAAATGGTACATGATTTCATGCACAACATTGGCTTGAAGCGTCTTTAGTATTTCTAGTTCTTCTGTTTCATAAAGAGGATCTTCATAAGGGTATTGATAGAAAAGCTCCATCCGCAGCAATCGATAATCGAACGGCGGCACCGGGATGGGATAGTCAGGAATCGATGGGCATACTGGACCGGACGGGGGCTGGAAAAAGGATCCTGTGAAATACCTCGGAGTATATTCATCAAACTTCTGCTTAAAGGAAGGATTGGACATATGAACAAAACTGTGGGCATACGGGGCCAGTATACAAACAATGGCTTTGTGGGTGCTAATTCTGTGAATTTCCGACATAACCGCGGATAAATCGTCGATATAAGGTAATACACGACTAGCCATTACAAACTCGGCGGTATTGTCCGGCAAAGGGATGCCTTGGCTAATGTCACAGACAATATCTACGTTGGGACCCGCGATGCGATCGATCCCGAGATAACCTGCTTCTTTACTGGATCCGCAGCCGATATCGATTCTCAAGGGGACCACTCCTTAGGGATAAATCAGGCTCAACACTATTGTATTAATCTCGCTTAAGCCTGCATCCGGCGGATGCCTATTAAAGATTGGAAGTTACTAAAAATAACGTATTATGAAACCTTAGCAGAGTTGATACGTTTATAGGAGTAGGCTTATAGAAAATGACTTTGCAAACAACCGCTAAACATAGAGGAGGCAGTCAACATGAAAAAACAACGTTCCTTACCCGCTATAGCTGCAATCGCAGCATTAACGCTAGCCCTAACCGCTTGCGGTGCTACTAATAATTCAGCACAGCCATCTGCAGAACCAAGTGCAACAGCTTCTCCAGTGCCAACAGAGGAGACCACAAGCACACCCGTACCTACAGAAGGTACAAGTACCACTGCACCAACAGAGAATCCAAGTACTCCCGCACCCAAACCTACTGCAAATCCAGAAGCTAAAATTCTTAAAGGAACAGGCGTTTACGTCGGCCAAATAGATAGTCATTCTGTTGAGATTGAGACCAAAGAAGGTCCTACGGCTTTTGAGATCACAGCAGGTATGGAGAGCGTTATTGAGAAGTTAAATACGGATGATCCTGTAGCTTTTGAATATGTTGAAAAAGCAGTGGAAGGCGATGCTACAGTTAAACAGCGTGTACTTTCGAAGCTGTCACTTGCAAAATAAAGAAACGCTATCATTTATGAATAACAAAAGGGCTGCTCCTGATTGATTTCAGGAACAGTCCTTTTGTCTTGGAATTAGAAGTGAACGTTATAGCGTCCCGGCATTGACTAAGAAAATAGTAATAAGCAGCATAAAGAGTAGGATAATCACACCGTTGATGATAGTGCCTATAACGCCGAAAACCTTACGTCTCTTCCGGATGGAAAGCCCAATAATGCCGATGACAACACCAATTACATTAAGAGCTGAAAGAATAATAACAGTCATTCCAAGAAGCATGATGGACTGCGATGATTCGGCTAATAGATTCGAGTTCTCGTTAACCATGGAAGAAGCCTTCATAATAATGAAAACGAAGAGAGCTGCATAACCCATTATGGTCACGAGGCTGATGATGAAAGAAGCAATACCAGGTCCAGAGTGTTGCAGGTCATGATCTACTTTCTGGTACGAATACGACGAACCAGCACTTGGCTGACTCAGATCAGGTTGGGTATTTCCTACCTCTGCTGTAGGCGCGTCAGATTTTGAGAGAGAATTAAGGTCCATAGGTTGCACTCCTTGAGAGATAAGAATGAAATGTTGTTAATATCCACTTTTTCATATTGATGCTAAAAAAGCAACCCCTGATTGTGGCTAATTCGTAAATGGCTGCTGGAAAAAGCAATCGGTAATCGTTTATGATAGAAGAAGTCTAATATTAAGGAGTTGTAATCGCATGCAACGGAAACTTATGGCCTGGGGGGCTGTGCTAGCAATGCTGGCAGTAGGAGTAGGCGCTTTTGGCGCTCATTTATTAAAACCTGTTATTAGCGAAGAATATATGAAGGTATATGAGACGGGTGTACAGTATCATTTGGTACATGCGCTGGGTGTAATTCTGATAGCACTGGCTGTAGGTCAATGGGGAGAAAGTACCCGGTTACGCTGGGCAGGAAGGCTATTAATAGCAGGGACGATTTTGTTCTCTGGTAGCTTATATGTACTGAGCATCTCCGGAATTAAGGTGCTTGGAGCGATTACACCTATTGGTGGTGTATGCTTCATAGCAGGCTGGTTATGTCTGGCTGTGGAAGCATTCTCACGCAGCAAAGAGGCATCCTAAGCAATCAAGTTACAGAAGTTGATAAATAAGCATCCGTTCCATAAAGGGGCGGATGCTTATTTATCTGTAACGTATACGTTTACAGAAATTCGTCGATCTCATTTAAATTAAAGCTGTATACCTGTTTCTCATCCACGTGATAGACACTAATAGAGTTGGCTGCTTCATCAAAATTTAAAATACGACAGGGCATGGACACTTGTTTTCCGTACCGATTCGCTCGTAAACGTACTAATTGGTTGTTCTGAATATACTGTCGAATTTTCCCGTATGCATCAGCTGGCGTCTCAATAGCTGACTGTTGTGCAGGCAATATTGCCTGTTTATCAATCGGTTTATCGAGCTGCTTTTTAGTGGTCTTTGGTGGCAGCTTAAATGAAGTTGGAGGAGCAGAGCTTTGATTCAAAGCTAGTTTGGCAGAACGAAGCAAGCTGTCAATGGTTCTCCCCAATTCAAGACCGGAGTTAATGTTGAAATCTGTGATTTTGTCATTATTGTTCAACATTTCAAGCAGATATTGCAATGCAAGCGGGTTGGTACGGGCATTAATCAGGATGTCGACATTAAATAAATAGTTGCCGTCTGTGTGTTGTAGTTTCTCGTCCATAGATCCCCCAGCTTTTCGTTTGAACATTTCTTTACAATTATAAGAATGTAAATAAACTATAACATTAAACAAGTAATAATCATATACCTGACACTAGAGAAAATGGGACCAAGGTACTGTGTTTTTTACGAAAAGCCTAGGACTACCAACTGCACATCAGCAGGGGGTGAAGCATACATATACATCGTGGTTGGTGAATAAAGGAGGTGCTGCTATTGGTTACTATGGAGCCCATTACCGTAGGTGAACATACGCTGATCGGGGTAGAAGTTAAGCTTCCGAAAACAACGCTGCTCTCAATCAGCACAAGCCGAGGGTATATTATGTGTGGTGCGCTGGATGTTGGTTTGCTCAATGAGAAGCTCAGTGATCGGCATATTATCGCAGCCCGGGCGGTTGGTGTACGTACGCTGTCACAGCTGTTAGCTGCCCCATTGGAGTCTGTAACCATAGAAGCGGAGCGTCTAGGTATCGTACCCGGCATGACGGGTGCGGATGCATTACTTCTCATGGTCTGACTGAACAATCTTACAAAATCCAAAACACAAGAGGCCAATGGCCTCTTGTGTTTTTTTGCAAGAATCAGAATTTGAACATTATAGAGAGCGTCTTTAGTGTAAATAATTTAAACAGTGATTTTATGGAAGTGTTCTCCTTGTTTCGTCTTACATGCTAAGGGGTAAATTAAGAATAGACAAGTTGCTGCCGGATGAAGGATTAAGTAGCCCGGTAAATATAAAGGATAAGGATGGGATCATCTCATGGCTAAAGCATCTAATAAAGTAAATACAACATCACTGGAACAAATTTTGAATCGTCAGGTTGCTAACTTGAATGTATTGTATGTTAAAATCCATAATTTTCATTGGTACGTAAAAGGAGAACAATTCTTCTCTCTTCACGTGAAATTTGAGGATCTATATAATGAAGTGACGCTTCAAATGGATGAAGTTGCAGAGCGTCTGCTAAGCATCAAAGGAAGTCCCGCTGCAACGATGAAAGAATATCTGGAATTGGCAACGATTCAAGAAGCTACTGGTAAAGAGGACACACGTGGTATGGTCCAGTCTCTGATTGAAGACTTCGCTACTATTTCTGAAGAGTTGACAGAAGGCATTGAGCTTGCTGAGGAAATTAAGGACCAGCCTACCTCTGACATGTTTATTAAAATTCGTGGTGATCTTGAGAAACATCAATGGATGCTGCGTTCCTACCTTAGCTAAACGATAAAGTATATGAAATAAGGCTTCCTGCGGGAGGTCTTATTTTTTGCGTTAGGTGGTTACGGAAAATAGCGAAACATGCGGTGCATTAAAGGATAAATAAAAAGAGATATTTGTAAAAAGACAGGGTTTGTTATAAAATTGTTGAGAATCATTGATAATCATTGTGATTCAATTTATAATAATTATAATGTGATATAAAATCTAATTGTGCTGGGAATCAGGATCATCCTGTTTCAATACAACTTTTGATTTCGCAAATCGATCAATGGAGGGAATAATATTATGGCAGCAGATTTTGTCATTGAGGGACTTAAAGCGACGATTGAGGGAAAAGAGATTTTGAAGGGGATTAACCTTCAAATGAAAGGTGGCGAAATTCACGCCATCATGGGACCAAACGGTACAGGTAAAAGTACCTTGGCGTCAGCTCTTATGGGTCACCCTAAATATGAAGTAACTGAAGGAACAGCAACACTTGAAGGTGAAGATCTTCTGGAGATGGCGGTTGATGAACGCGCACGTGCAGGTCTTTTCCTTGCTATGCAGTACCCAAGTGAAATTTCCGGAGTAACAAACTCCGATTTCTTGCGCTCTGCCATTAATGCCCGTCGTGAAGAGGGAAGCGAAATTTCTTTGATTCGTTTTATCCGTCTTATGGAAGCGAAGATGAAAGAACTGGACATGAATCCTGAGTTCCTACACCGTTACCTGAACGAAGGCTTCTCCGGTGGTGAGAAGAAACGTAACGAAATTCTACAAATGATGATGCTAGATCCAAAAATCGTGATTCTGGACGAAATTGACTCTGGTCTTGATATTGATGCTTTGAAAATTGTTGCCGAAGGCGTAAACTCCATGCGGAGTGAAGATCGCGGTTTCCTGGTTATTACCCACTATCAACGTCTCTTGAACTACATCAAGCCTGATTTTGTACATGTTATGATGCAGGGCAGAATTGTAAAATCCGGTGGTCCTGAGCTTGCACAACGTCTGGAAGCAGAAGGCTACGAATGGATTAAAGAAGAACTTGGAATTGAAGACGAAACAGTAGGGCAAGACGCGTAAGAAACGCCAGGAAGGAGGAGAACACTTATGACGACACAGACCATTCTTCCGGTGGATGCCGAGCGCTTGAGCGAATTATCGCATAGTAGCGGCGAACCGGGTTGGCTGAAAGAAAGCCGCTTGAAAGCACTTGAACTGGCAGCTACTCTGACACTGCCTAAATTAGAGAAGACACGGATTGATCGTTGGAATGTGAATAATTATGGTAGCTACAAAGCAAGCGAAACCATTGCTTCACTGAAGGATGCACCTGCTTCCATTTCCTCCTTGATCAAGGATCAGGAAGAAGGCAGTCTGATTATTCAACGTAACTCTGGTGCAGTATATACACGACTAGCTCCTGAACTTGCAGCACAAGGTGTTATTTTTACCGATCTGCAAACGGCTGTTAAAGAGCACGGAGATTTGGTACAACGTTACCTTCATAAGGCGATTCAGCCTGACGAGCATTCTATCGCTGCGCTTCATGCAGCACTATGGAACGGGGGAGTATTCCTCTATGTTCCTAAGAATGTAGTGGTTGAAACTCCACTTCAGGCGGTGCTGTTAACAGATGATGCGGAAGCTTCATTTGTTCCTCACATTCTGATTGTAGCGGATACTAACAGCTCCCTGACATACGTAGACAACTACGTGTCGGATAAAGAGGAAGCTGGCTTGCACAATGGTGCTGTAGAAGTATTCGTGGGTGCAGGTGCTAAAGTACGTTATGCTACAGTGCATCAGCTGGGCGTGGATACAACAGATGTGACTTACCGCCGCGCTGTTGTTGAGAATGACGGAACGATCGAATGGATTGTTGGAGAGATGAACTATGGTGATACAGCAAGTGATACCAAATCTGTGCTCAAAGGTAATGGCTCTAGCTCGGATGCTAAAGTAATTGCTGTAGGTACGGGATCACAGAAACTGAATTACACTACTCAAGCTCAGCATTTCGGCAAAAATACCCCAAGTGACATGATCACTCGTGCGGTTATGCGTGATAATGCTACTTCTATCATCAACGGAATTACCAAGATCGAGAAAGGTGCTACAAGAGCCGACGGTCAGCAAACAGAGAAAGTATTGATGCTGAGTCCAAAAGCCCGTGGTGACGCCAATCCGATCCTGCTGATCGATGAAGATGATGTTACAGCAGGCCATGCCGCTTCCGTAGGACAGGTCAATCACGAGCAAGTCTTTTACCTGATGTCCCGCGGAATTACACGGCATGATGCAGAAACTCTGATCATCTATGGCTTCTTGGCTCCTGTTGTGTCGCAAATTCCACTAGAGGGACTGCGCAATCAGCTCCAATCTCTTGTGGAAAGGAAGTTAGGTCAATGATTAGCAACGCCATCCGGGAGCAATTTCCCATACTGAACCAGAATGTGAACGGCCATCCACTGGTCTATCTTGACAGTGCTGCTACTTCACAGAAGCCTCGTCAAGTGATTGAGGCGGTCAAGTCGTATTATGAGTGGGATAACGCCAACGTACACCGTGGCGTCCATACTCTAGGCAGCCGTGCAACAGATGCCTACGAGGGAGCCCGGGAGAAGCTAGCTAAGTTTATTAACGCCCGCAGCACTAAAGAAATCATCTTTACGCGCGGCACAACCACTGCCCTAAATCTTGTTGCCTCTTCTTACGGGCCATCTGCAGTGGGTGAAGGCGATGAAATTGTCATCACCCTGATGGAGCATCATAGTAATTTGATCCCCTGGCAGCAGCTAGCTAAGAAGACAGGTGCTACTTTAAAATATATACCGTTGCAACCTGACGGAACGATTACGCTTGAAGATGCTGAGAAGACGATTACGGATAAAACCAAGATCGTTGCTATCGCTTATGTGTCTAATGTTATGGGAGTAACTCATCCGATTAAAGAGCTTGCAGCGATTGCTCATCGAAACGGTGCGGTAATTGTCGTAGACGGCGCACAGAGCACACCTCATGTGAAGGTCGATATGCAGGATCTGGATTGTGATTTCTATGCACTTTCCGGACATAAAATGCTAGCACCGACTGGAATTGGGGCTTTGTACGGGAAAAGAGCACTCCTTGAAGCCATGGAACCTATTGAGTTCGGTGGCGAAATGATCGATGATGTGGGTCTCTATGAATCGACATGGAAAGAACTTCCTTGGAAGTTTGAGGGCGGTACGCCGATCATTGCAGGAGCTGTTGGATTAGGTGCAGCCGTAGATTTCTTACAAGAAATCGGCATGGATGAGATTCACAGCCATGAGAAGCAGCTTGCCGCATACGCAGAACAGCGTTTATCTGAAATTGATGGCTTGACCATTTATGGTCCGCGCAATCGTGAAGTTGGCGTTGTGACTTTTAATCTGGGTGACGTTCACCCGCATGATGTCGCTACAGTACTAGATGCGGAGGGAATTGCTATCCGTGCTGGTCATCACTGCTGTCAGCCGCTGATGCGCTGGCTGGAAGCCAGCTCAACAGCACGTGCGAGCTTTTACCTGTATAACACCGAGCAGGATGTAGATCGACTGGTGGACGCTTTAATCAAGACAAAGGAGTACTTCGGCTATGAACTTGGATGACTTGTACAGACGCGTAATTATGGATCATTATAAAAGTCCTAGGAATCGTGGTTCATTTGAAGATGATGCTCTGAAAATTGAACTGAATAACCCAACTTGTGGTGACCGTATTACACTTCAGCTTAAGGTAGAGGATGGAATCGTCAAGGATGCCCGTTATAACGGTGAAGGTTGCTCGATCAGTATGTCATCGGCTTCGATGATGACTGAGGCGATCAAAGGTCAAACGGTTGAACGAGCACTTGAACTAGCTGATAACTTCTCCTTACTGATGAAGGGTGAAGACGTGGATTTTGGAGATTATGAAGACATTGAAGCCCTATCGGGTGTGAATAAATTCCCTGCGCGGATCAAATGTGCAACACTGGCTTGGAACGCGCTTCGTAAAGGAATTGACGAAGAAGAGCAACATAAATAACAGTAGAACAAGGAGGCTGACACCATGGCTAAGAAAGCGCCTGATATGGAAGAGTACCAATACGGGTTCCGTGATGAGCATAAGTCGATATTCCAGTCTGGTAAAGGTTTGACGGCCGAAATTGTTAAAGAAATTTCAGCAATCAAAAATGAACCACAGTGGATGCTTGATTTCCGCTTAAAATCCCTTGAACAGTTCCGTAAAATGCCGATGCCTACATGGGGCGGCAATATGGATGATTTAGATTTTGAGGATATTCAATATTATGTAAGACCTTCCGAGAAACAAGGGAAGACTTGGGAAGAAGTTCCTTCCGAAATCAAGGAAACCTTTGATAAGCTGGGTATTCCTGAAGCGGAACAGAAGTTCCTCGCCGGCGTATCGGCACAATATGAATCTGAGGTTGTATACCACAGCATGCAGAAGAGCCTTGAAGATCAAGGGGTTATTTTTACAGATACCGATACTGCACTGCGTGAACATCCAGAACTTCTTAAGAAGTTCTTCGGGACGATCATCCCTCCAACCGATAATAAATTTGCAGCACTTAACAGTGCAGTTTGGTCAGGCGGAAGCTTCATCTACGTTCCTAAAGGTGTGAAATGTGAAGTTCCTTTGCAGGCTTACTTCCGTATTAACTCCGAGAACATGGGACAATTTGAGCGTACCTTGATCCTCGCTGACGAAGATAGCTTCGTGCATTATGTAGAAGGCTGTACAGCGCCAATCTACAGCACGAATTCTCTGCACAGTGCAGTTGTTGAAATCTTGTGTATGAAGAACTCACGCGTTCGTTATACTACGATTCAGAACTGGGCTCCAAACATCTACAACCTCGTTACTAAACGTGCGGTTGCAGAAGAGAATGCAACGATGGAATGGGTCGATGGCAACATCGGTTCCAAGCTGACTATGAAATACCCTGCGGTTGTTCTTAAAGGCCGTGGAGCTAAAGGTTCAGTACTGTCCATCGCGGTAGCGGGTAAAGGCCAGCATCAGGATGCGGGTGCCAAGATGATCCATTTGGCTCCAGACACAACATCCACCATTGTATCGAAATCGATCAGTAAGCACGGTGGTAAAGTAACTTATCGTGGTCTTGCTTCCTTTGGCCGTCAGGCAGAAGGTGCGAAATCGAACATCAAATGTGATACGCTCATTTTGGATAACGAATCCACTTCGGATACGATTCCTTACAATGAAATCATGAACGATAACATCGTGCTTGAGCACGAAGCAACGGTATCCAAAGTTTCTGAGGAGCAGCTGTTCTATCTAATGAGCCGCGGCCTAACAGAAGCTGAGGCAACTCAAATGATCGTTATGGGCTTCATCGAGCCGTTCACCAAAGAACTGCCGATGGAATATGCGGTCGAAATGAACCGTTTGATAAAATTCGAAATGGAAGGAAGTATCGGTTAACCTTGATCTTCAAGGTTCCGGCTTCATTCTAATAAGTAATACAAAATACGTATTCGCAGTGATCTTGATGCTTTTATGCTCAAGTCACTCGAATACGTATTTTTTATTGGAAATTGAAGTGGGGTTTTCATTCTAGAGGGTTAAATCCAAATTTTATGCAAAAAAGCTTGATAAAAGTTTATTTTGGAGGGGGCGATCACATCAAGGATCATGATGTTTCTTAATTCAACAGCATTAAGGAGGAAACTCGAGTATTTTAAGACAATGATGGTCGTTTATCACCTATATATGGGTCTTTTTTCCGAAATAACAGGATAAACGCTCAATTCTACCCTTTGCCGCTTTAAATTAGGGATGATACACTGCTTAAAGTCACTAAAATTGAAAGCGCTAAAAAATAGCTTTATTTTGTAAAGCTAAGCTAAGTCTATGCTTACGAAGCAGCTTTACTTCGTAAAGCTTTAAGGAGGAGAGATATGGATGTTCTCAGGCAACTGCGAGGCTATTACCGAGAGAAGCTACATTATTTGATTCTTTCGATTGTATGCTTGGCCGCCGCAACTGCAGTGGGGCTAATTACCCCGAATTTGTTAAGGAAGCTCATCGATGAAGTAATTGTTCCACTCAAGTTTAAAGAGGTGCCCGTGTTGGCTCTCAGTGTGTTAGCTGTAGTAATCGTAAAAGCATGCCTGCAATTTGCACATGGTTTTTTTGGAGGGCGGTTAGGTAATTTTCTAGCATATCGGCTACGTAACGCTTGTTATGAGAAATTACAATTTCTATCTTTCCGTTATTATGATACCGCGAAAACAGGAGATCTGATGTCCCGGCTGACCGGGGATTTGGAAGCGATTCGGAACTTTATCGGTTTTGGTTTTGCTCAGTTGCTAAATGTGTTTTTTATGGTGCTCTTTGGTTCTATCATGATGTTCACCATTAATTGGCAGCTAACATTGGTTACTTTGATTACTATGCCATTTCTGGCAGCAGTAGCTTTAAGATTTGAGTCCAAGATTCATCCGGCCTTCCAAGAGATGCGCCTTGCGCTGAGTTCTCTGACAACGGCTGTACAGGAGAATATCACGGGTGTGCGAACTGTCAAATCGTTTGCTAGAGAGGCTCACGAAGTTGAAAAGTTCTCACACCGTAATGAACGTTATAAGAATAATCAGATTTTTGCCGCTGAGCTCTGGAGTAAGTTTTTTCCTGTCATGGAGCTTTTAGCATCGGTAAGTATAGCTATCCTGTTAGGCGTAGGTGGTACACTCGTCATTAACGGGAAAATGTCACTAGGTGAATTGGTTGCCTTCTTCAGTTTGATTTGGTACATCATTGGACCGGTATGGGGTCTAGGCTTTCATATTAATAACTATACACAGTCCAAAGCTTCGGGAGAACGTGTACTTGAAGTACTTAATCAAAAAATTGATGTCAAGGATAAAGAGGATGCCCGTGAACTGGTGCCTTCCGAGGTTAAGGGGGACGTTGCCTTTAATCATGTCACCTTTGCGTACGGGAACAAAATGCCTGCTGTTACTGACATCCATTTTGAAGCTAAATCAGGTGAAATTATCGGATTTCTTGGAGGCACAGGTTCAGGTAAATCCACTATTACTCAACTGATGATGCGTGCTTATGATGTCAATGAAGGGAGTATTACGCTGGATGGCATTGATATTAGAGAGTACAGTGTGCGCAGCCTGCGGTCACAGATTGCCACCGTATTCCAGGAAACATTCCTGTTCTCCTCATCCATCCGCAACAATATTTCGTATGGCTTGAAAAATGTAAGCATGGAGGAGATTATCCGTGCTGCACAGCTGGCAAAGGCGCATGATTTCATTATGGAGATGGCAGACGGATATGACACTGTAGTGGGTGAACGCGGGATGGGTCTCTCTGGCGGACAAAAGCAGCGGATTGCGATCGCAAGAGCCCTGCTTAAGAATCCGCGTATCCTCATCCTCGACGATGCGACCAGTGCGGTCGATATGGAAACGGAACATGAGATTCAAGCGGGATTCCAGGAGGTCATGAATGGGCGTACAACACTTATAATTGCCCATCGGATATCCTCCTTGCGACATGCGGATCAGATCATTGTTATGAACGAAGGTCATGTTCAGCAGCGTGGTACTCATCAGGAGCTAATTGAAGTTCCGGGTCCATACCAAGATGTATACCGGATACAATATGCTGACTATCTGGCCAGAGCTACCGGAAGAGGGGAGGAGTGAGGCATATGAAACTTGAAGCCAAACAGAACACCGCTTCGGGAGCAAAGCGTAAAGCAGCCGAGCAGAAGACACTTGACGAACGTTTCGTGTACAAAGATGATGATGTGATCGACAAAGCGTTTGACTGGAAGCAGTTCACCAGATTATTCAGCTATATGAAGCCTTACGCCAAACAGATGCTTCCACTGGTTTCTATCATGATGATTCTGGGAACCATTACGAAGCTGACCGTTCCTTTCTTGACAAGTTTAGCTATCGACCGTGCTATAGCGCCTAAGGTTGGGAATCCAAGCTTAACACTTCTTTATTCGCTTACGGCAGGTGTCATTGTCTTATATCTCATTCAATGGATTGCAGGTGTGTACCGGATTAAGTACACGAACATCATTGGACAAAGAGTCATTTATGACTTGCGTTCTGACTTGTTCAAGCATATTCAGAAGCTCTCTTTTAACTTCTTCGATAAACGCCCAGCAGGTTCGGTATTAGTACGTGTGACGAATGATATCAACTCACTGCAGGATTTGTTCACGAACGGGGTAGTCAATCTGATGATTGACTGTGTACAGCTTTTAGGGATTACCATTATTCTGTTATTGATCAACTGGAAACTTGGTCTTGCAGTAATGGTTACGGTTCCGATCATGTTCTTTATTTCTACTAAGCTACGGCAGAAGATTCGGATCGCTTGGCAGGATGTGCGGATGAAGAACTCTAGAATTAATTCTCACTTGAACGAATCGATTCAGGGGATCAGAGTCACACAGGCCTATACACAAGAACGTGAAAACATGAATTATTTCGATTTTATGAATACAGATAGTAAAAAGTCCTGGAATAAAGCATCTGCGATGAACCAAGCTTTCGGGCCGATGATCGAGATCACTGGTGGTTTTGGAACGATGATCCTCTTTTGGTTAGGGGCGTATCTCATCCAATCTGGCGAGCTTACTGTCGGTTTGCTGGTAGCGTTCAGTTCTTATGTCAGCAACTTCTGGGACCCGATCAACCGTCTGGGGCAGATGTATAACCAGCTGCTGGTAGCGATGGCCTCCTCAGAACGGATCTTTGAATATTTGGATGAGCAGCCTTCGGTTCAAGATAATCCAGGGGCTAAACCACTAGGAACGATTCGTGGAGATATTAACTTTAATAAGGTTGTTTTTGAATATGAAAAAGGTCGGGCGGCTTTAAAGGGCATCGATCTGGATGTAAAAGCTGGGCAATCGATCGCGCTGGTGGGTCATACTGGCTCGGGGAAAAGTACGATTATTAACCTGATTGGCCGGTTCTATGATATTAAGAGCGGAAGAATTACGATTGACGGTGAAGATATCCGTGAAGTTACTCTAGATAGTCTGAGAAGGCAGATCGGAATCGTGCTGCAGGACACCTTCATTTTCTCAGGAACGATTCGCGATAATATCCGATTTGGTCGACTGGATGCTACCGATGAAGAAGTGGAAAATGCCGCGAAAGCAGTAGATGCCCATGACTTTATTATGAAGCTTCATGGAGGGTATGAGACAGAGGTAGAAGAGCGTGGTAGTGCCTTGTCCATGGGACAGCGTCAGCTGCTCTCCTTTGCCCGCGCACTATTGGCGAATCCACGGATTCTGATCCTTGATGAAGCTACGGCAAGTATTGATACAGAGACGGAGCTGAAGATTCAAGAGGCACTCAAAATCTTACTTCAGGGCCGGACCTCCTTTATCGTCGCTCATAGACTATCTACCATTCGCCATGCGGATAAAATAGTCGTTCTGGACCATGGTGAGATTAAAGAAGAAGGAACCCACCGAGAACTGACATCACGTGATGGTGTGTATAACGGATTAATAGAAGCGCAGTTCCGCTTTCTATAGCAAAGAACAACAGCCCATTCCCCTTGCGAAAGCAAATGAGGAGTGGGCTGTTTTATATCGTACGTCCAATTATTTCGGGCGTTTAGGTAATCTACCCGTTATACGTAGCTCAAACATTTGGGCACAAATATCCTGATGCCACTGTGTATCCGTTGTTTGTTCCGCTAACAGTATTTCATTCTGTAGTCGTGCCATCTCCCAACAGTAAGTGGCATTCACCTGTAGGCATTGCTGTTGTTCCGTTTCTTCGGAGGCTGTAAGCTGGCGTAGACGACTTAGAGTGAACAGCTCGGCAAGACGTTCATGGACTGGAAGCATACTTTTTACCTCCTGGAAATATTTAAACCACATATTAGTCTCGCCAAGAAATTAGTAATTCAATCATCAAGAGATTAATGATAGGAGGGGTACAACTGACTAAGGGTTATGGGCAATGGGAGGATCTGTTGGGGATTTGTAGGAAGGAAGAATTTAGGTAGGTACAGATTAAAGAAGGTAAGGAATTAGGAACCTGGATTCGGAGCTTTCTATTGCATTATTTACAATAGAAAGCACCTTATCCACTCATAAAATAACATCTACTGCACTTTGTGCAACAGTATTAGGAAAATATGCTTATAAAAGACGTTTTCTTTATTTTTGATTGCACAAAATACAACAGAACTACAATCCAGCTCTACGTACAAGAATTCTGTTGCACATAATACAACAGAAAAAATCCCCCGAAAGAAAACGAAGGATCATGGATTTCGAAAGATAGCTTTGAGGCCCCGATTCTTGCGAAGCAAAGAAGGAGCCTCAAAGCGAGGTTACACAAGGCGTTCCTTCTATCCACCACCGCCACAAGTTTACACTAAACTTCTGGTTGTCCAGAGATCGGAACCCTAGGGGCCCTCCCTTTGAAGAAAGGGTTTGGGAAGGGCGAAGCGCCCTAGTCCATGTAAATTTCTACAATGGCAACGTTCCGTTCGCGGGAAAGATCCACGAACATTCCGTCAACCTTTACCAGTGGTCGGAAAATATCGACCAGATTGTTCATAATAATTACGCCAATATCACCTGTGTTTAGCAACACACGCTTGCCGATGAAGTTGGGCATTAAATGCTGGATAAAGGCTTGAACGGTTTTAGCGTTCAGTTTGCCGAAACTTAGATTGTTTATTTCACGCAGGACGGAAATAAGCTCCTGCTTCGACTGATAGACTCGTTTAGAAGTCATCGCACTATAAATGTCAGCTACAGCTGCAATTTGTGCATAAGGATGAATATCAGTTTTGGTTAGACCGCTCGGATAGCCAGAGCCGTCCTCACGCTCATGATGTTGGAGAGCAGCCAAAGCTGTGTAAGAATCGTCCATGGAATTACGTATAATTTCGTAGCCGTACTTAGTATGTAGTTTAATTTCCTCGAACTCATCTGGCGTTAGCTTCCCTGGTTTATTCAAGAGAGAGGGTGAAATTCGGCATTTTCCAATATCAATCAAATAGCCTGCACGACCAATTTCATAGCATTCTTGTTTGGAATAACCAAGCCATATCGCAATATAATAAGAGAGCATGCCCACCTGAAGGGAATGATTGTAGGTATAGTTATCTTCCCGATCTAGCAAAAGCAGGAGGGACACTACATCTTTATGCTTGTCCAAAGTTTGAAGCGAAGGCTGAAGAATGTCGTTTACCACAGATTGGTTGAAGCTTCCTTTTAATAACGCTTCCATATAAAGAGACTCGAAGCCGTCAATCATGGTATCAAAACTAGTGGTCACCGTCTGAATGATTGAAGGTCTGCTGAGGGGGGATACCTCTTCCTCTAACGTCTCGATATCAACATAATCAACTCCAAGCTGCATCAGCTTGGCGATATCATTTATTTGGAGCAGTGATCCTTTTGGTAGTACATGTAAACCCCTAGAACTATACGCGTCCGCGTTAAGGTGATTACCAGGTTTTAGATCCGAGACGTGTACTCTCAATGCCTATGCCACCTTTTATCCGATTTTATCCAGAATATCAACAAAGTTCAGATTTTTCAATCAAAAAGGAGAAAAGATTATTTGTGGATTGTATCGCTAGCTTTTTGATCAGAGTTCACCCAATGTTGGCCCGATTCATTAATGTCTTTTTTCCAAACGGGAACCGTCTGTTTCAATCGTTCAATGGCAAAGCGACTGGCTTCGTAGCAGGTATTGCGATGGGGTGTGGAGACGGCAATGATAACACTTGCTTCCTTTAAACCTACAAGCCCAATGCGGTGAGATATGGCGCAGTTTGCGTTCCAGCGGTTCTTCACTTCTTTACCAATCTCCTCTAGTTTACTTAAGGCCATAGGAATATAGGCATCATAATGAAGTGCGGTTGTACGTTGTTCTCCGGTCATTTCACGTGTAGTGCCGATAAATAATAAGGATGCTCCGTGATTGACGTCAAGAACGGCATTTAGAAGCTTCTCTGCATTTAAAGGCTGGTCCGTTATGCTATAGAGACCATCAGTAGTAGTTTCATATATAGTGCCATTCTCTCCCCCGGAAACTGGAGGAATAAGTGCGACTTCGGAAGACGCTGTGATGATAGAATCATCAGGAGCATACTCCCGGTCAATGGCAATTAAAGAAGCCCCAATTTGGGATGCTGCATTCGGATAAGAGGCAGATAGAAGCTCCTTCAGCTTGCCAGCTGTTAAGGGAATCTCAGTCGCTTGGAAGGACAGAGAAGAAGAGCCGATTGTCTCAGCCAGACCCGCGAATAGTCGGATAGTAATATGCATTTTTATTCTCCTCTGATGTATGATCTGATGTCTTCAATATACCATAATGTGTCTGAAAATGTTATGCTAGGCTCTATAAGATCACGCACCGACTGCTTCATTAAAGAGCAGCCCAAGGGTAGGAGGAATGTTGCTTATGGGGCATGTGCCACAAAGACTGACCATACTTCATACCAATGATATACATAGCCATTTTGAAATGGTAAGTCCGGTGGCAGCGGAAATCGCCGCACAAAGGGCTGCAGCGGGAGAAGAGCCTGTACTGCTGCTGGATATTGGTGATCATATGGATCGTGCAGCTGTTGAGACAGAAGGCACTATGGGTCAGGCTAACATCGACGTATTAAACTTAACAGGATATGATGCTGTAACCATTGGCAATAATGAGGGGCTCACCTTCTCTCAGGAGATGTTGTCATCTATTTTTTCCGGGTTACAGTGTCCGGTAGTATGCTGTAATTTTGTAGAGTCTTCGACAGGAGAGCCACCAAGCTGGATGAAGCGTCATGCAGTTTTGGAGAAGGATGGAATTAGAATTGGAGTGACCGGAGCAACAGCGGCATTTACTTCGTTCTATTCCCTTTTGGGCTGGGATGCTTTAGATCCTGAGACAGCACTCCGGGAACAATGCCTACTTTTAGCGCCACAGGTGGATATTTTAATCGTTCTATCTCATCTCGGACTTCCTACGGATAAAATTCTGGCAGAACGGTTAGAGGGCGTACATGCCATTCTTGGTGGACATACGCATCATCTGTTAGAAGAGCCTATTATGATTAATGGTACTGCCGTATGCGGTGCTGGGAAATTCGGTCGGTATCTCGGGCGTCTACAATTTGAGCGACTAGATCCTCAGTCTGATTTCAGCTTAGTGACGGGTGGATGTATTCCTATTGACCCCCTTCTAAAGGAGGAGGTTATAGGTCCTGCAGTCGCTATTCATTTGAAGCATGGCCAAGAATCTCTTCAGACGATCGCTGCGATTACTGACCGTGAGCTTCCTTTGAACTTACGGGGAGAGTCCCCCTTTGGCAATCTTTTGGCACAAGCAGTACGTAGATTTACAGGAACTAGTATGTCATTAGTTAACACGGGTCAGCTGCTAGGACCATTGCCCGAAGGCGAGGTTACGACAGGGATGCTGCACGCACTTTGTCCTTCTCCCATCAATACTTGCATCATTAAGCTGAAGGGTATAGATATTCGCACAGCTTTGGAACAGAGCCTTACAGAGGAGTTTTATAGTAAAGTCATTTACGGGTACGGTTTCCGCGGGAATCATCTGGGCAGCTTGGCGGTAGATGGATTAAAAATCTTGTACGACCCACTAATGATACCGTATGATAAGAGTGTTGCAGTTTTTGTCGAAGGAAACCCACTGGAGGATGAAAGAGAGTATAATGTTGGTACGCTGGACATGTTTACTTTCAGGGCCGGCTATGAGACGATCGCGAATGGGAAGGATGCTTTGTTTCTATTGCCACATTTTTTGCGCGATCTTTTGCGGATGGAGTTACAGCGTCCAAACAGCCTCGATGAATGCATGCTCACTCGCTGGGAGGCTAAGTCTGAATAAGGCCGACAGCTCATAATCTACACTTATAGACTCCATTTAACAGTGCTAGATTCCCAAAAATAGGAGGACATTATGGACACGATTACAGCTATTATTTTAGCAATTGTCGAAGGAATCACTGAATTTATTCCTGTATCTTCGACCGGACACATGATCTTGACCACGAAGCTATTAGGCTTCGCTGAGCAAGATTCGATTATGAAGACTTATGAAATTGTAATTCAACTAGGGGCGATTTTGGCGATTGCACTTGTTTACCGCAAGCGAGTACTCAATTTGCTAGGGATTGGACGTAGTAGTTCAGGTAGAGGAGGCGTTATACCGGCATCCCGTCTGAACTTAATTCATGTGATTCTCGGGATTGCCCCAGCACTTGCTGTGGCATTTTTTGCCCGCGATTTTATCAAAAGTCTTTTTGGAGCTTCGACTGTACTCTGGGCACTTGTGGCCGGAGGGATTCTAATGATTGTTGCAGAATGGGTGAACAGACGCAAAATACGAATTACTGCTCACGAACTGGATGATTTGTCTTACGGACAGGCGCTCGCGATTGGATTGTATCAGATTATTTCGGTACTTTGGCCGGGCTTCTCCCGTTCCGGGTCTACTATTTCCGGGGGGATGTTAAGCGGGGTCAGCTATAAGGCTTCTGCGGATTTCTCCTTCCTCATAGCCATTCCTATTATGTGTGCGGCTTCCGGGTATGAACTGCTGGATTCGTATAAAAACTTCACAAGTGAGACGATTGGTTATTTTGTAATTGGTTTTCTGATTTCTTTTGTAGTGGCATATTTAGTGGTCATTTTGTTTATGAAATGGATTCAAAAGATTCGATTAACGCATTTCGCGATCTATCGATTTATTCTTGCTGCTGTATTCTGGTTGTTTATTATGCGTTAATGCCCGTTGGCATAGACCTAGACACATCTGATTTTCTTTAAGGTACACCTGTCTGAATTTCCATAGAAACGGTATAGACAAAGCGTGTGACCCAAGGATTTCAATACAGAATAGCATTTTACCGTTAAAGGCAGGAGTGAGTTTAGTGCGTTTAGTATCCGTGAATCAGCTTCAAGCAGGCATGAAATTAGGTAAAAAAATATATAATGATGAAGGTCTAACTCTACTCGCGGACGGGGTAGAGCTTACGGATGCATTGATCAAGCGTCTTGCAAGAATTGATATCGGCTATATCTACATAGAGGATTCTGTCACGGACGATATTGTGATTACTGGTATTCTACAGGATGAGACGCGCAATCAGGCCCTAAAGGTGATTCGTAATCAATTTCAGCAAATGTCTGGGGCTTCAGGAATTACCAAGGGTCTGTATCATCTGGACAAAAAATTTTCTAAGATCATGGATAACATTTTAGACGATATGTCTTTACAAGAAGATCCGATGATCATGCTGATGGATATGCACACTGCTGATAACTATTTATATGTCCATTCCCTGAATGTCTGCTTGTACACTTTAGTGCTAGGTATTGCTCACGGGTATAGTAAAGAGGAACTTCGAGTGATTGGGCTAGGCGCGCTGCTGCATG
The DNA here is from genome assembly GCF_038000135.1 of Paenibacillus sp. FSL F4-0236. NCBI lineage: Bacteria > Bacillati > Bacillota > Bacilli > Caryophanales > Paenibacillaceae > Paenibacillus > Paenibacillus sp. FSL F4-0236. Next base: position 4,103,237 of record NZ_JBBOBK010000001.1, on the reverse strand, counting down.
ATATTGGGAAGACACAAATCCCGATAAAAATCGTACAGAAACCCGGCAGGCTCAGTGATGAAGAATTCCGCCACATGCAGGCTCATACCGAGATTGGGTTTCAGATTCTAAAGGAGGAGCCGAATATCCCGCTGCTCGCAGCACATTGTGCCTTGCAGCATCATGAACGCATTGACGGTTCCGGATATCCTCGCGGATTAACAGGGCCCCAAATCCATGAATATGCCAAGTGGCTGGGTGTAGCGGACTCCTACGATGCCATGACCTCCAATAGAGTCTACAAAAAGGCTATGCTGCCACATCAAGCCGTTGAGGCCCTCTATGTTGGTTCCGGTACTTTATATGAGCAGAAGCATTTAGAGTTGTTTAGAGATCGCGTAGCTATCTATCCGCTGGGGCTTACGGTGAAGCTCAGTACGGGGGAGAGCGGGGTTGTGGTCAAAATAGATCCAAGTACGCCTCACAGACCCACCGTACGTGTGCTTACGGGTCCTGAAGGAGAGAAAGTCGTACCGTTTGAACGAAATCTTAGTAAAGCCCTCTCCGTTGTTATTATTGACGTCGCAGAACAAGGCGGTTCTCTGGAAACGCCAAATTGATTATTTATAGCAGCGTGGAGAGAAGATTAGGCTTGTCCGAAGATATGTCGGAAGCCTATTTTTCGTCTCGCTGCTTTTATTTTTTTGAAATGTAGGGCAAGTATAGAAGGCCAGAAAGACATCATAAGTGCAGTTTTTTTGACTAACGTGGTATGATATAGGGTAAGTCATCGTTCTTTCTTCATGATTTTGGGTTAATAATAGGAATAAGATTTAAAGGAGCTAGTGCAAATGAATGTTTTAAGACCATTAACATCTTCACCGAGGGAGCTGTCGCCAAGTTACGATCCATGGGATCCAATCACTTCTCTACGTAAGCATGGCCGCCATGTGCTAACGAGTGTGGAATTCACTGTAACCAATTTATGCAATATGCGGTGTGAGCACTGTGCTGTTGGTGATAGTCTAACCTCCAAAGAAGGAGATATGCTACCGCTTAAAAATATGCTAGACCGTTTAGAGGAAGTTGAGCATCTAGAAACTATTAGTATTACGGGCGGAGAGCCCATGTTCCGCGCGGGAACGGTGGATAATATCATTGTGCCATTGTTGAAATACGCCAAAGAGCGGGGAATCAGATCCCAAATTAATTCTAATCTGACGATGCCGTATTCCCGTTATGAGAAGCTGCTTCCATATCTGGACGTTATGCATATTTCATTTAATTATGTGAACGGTGACGATTTTCATGAAGTCGGTTTTGCGAACAGTGGTCATGCGGTTGCCAAGGAAGCCGCTTACCGGCTATATAATACAATGATTGAGAACTCTCGCCAACTAAGTGAGGATGGTATGTTAATTTCTGCGGAAACTATGATTAATTACCGTACCCACACTAAGCTGCCTGAAATTCATAAGCTGATTCTCGACATGGGAGCAAAACGCCATGAAGTTCATCCGATGTACAATTCGAGCTTTGCTTCCGCTTTGCCAGTGTTATCTTTAAATGAAATGCGGACAGCGATCCATTCGTTACTGGACCAGCGTGATCCAGAGGTATGGATGTTGTTCGGCACGCTTCCGTTTTTTGCTTGCAGCTTCCTTGAAGAAGATCAGAAATTGCTAAGTAGAATGCGTGCAGAGAAGAATGTTACGCTTCGTAACGATCCGGATGGTCGGAATCGTGTGAACGTAAATATGTTTACTGGAGATGTTTTCGTTACAGATTTCGCTGATATCGCAGCCTTTGGTAACATAGACAACCAAAAACTGGATGATATATTTATCGATTGGCAGACGAAGCATCCGCTGAACCAGAAGGTGAATTGTTACTGCGATGCAGCAGGTTGTTGCGGACCTAACCTGTTAGTAGCGGATATGTATTATCCGGAAGTTGATTTCAAAACTAGAAAAGCGATCAATCTGTAGAAATGAGGCGTTGTTAAAGTGGCGCATACGGAATTTGAAGTAGGGAGATTAATGCTTAATCTTTTGCTTGTTCTGGTGCTCGTATTATTGAACGGTATTTTTGTAGCAGCGGAGTTCTCATTAGTTAAGGTCAGGCAGTCTCGTCTGACCCAACTTGTCAGTGAAGGTAATAAAATGGCTGGATATGCACTCAAGGTAAATAAGAGACTGGATTCTTACTTATCTGCCACCCAGTTTGGGATTACACTCGCGTCACTGGGATTAGGCTGGGTCGGTGAGCCGGCCATTTCAGAGCTGCTCGTTGAACCGTTAATGTATAAAATGGGGATTACCGACGGTACTCTGATTTCTACTGTTTCTGTTGTTATCGGATTTTCGATTATTACATTTTTACATATTGTACTTGGTGAGCTTGCACCGAAATCGCTTGCGATTCAAAGAACAGAAGGATCTGCGCTACTACTCTCGGCACCGCTGATGTTCTTCTATAATCTCTTTATGCCTTTTATCTGGATACTGAATGCATCGGCGAACGCATTGCTTCGTTTAGTGGGTGTTGAGCCCGCAAATGAGAGTGAGGCAGCCCACTCGGAAGAGGAAATTCGTATTCTTATGAATCAGAGTGCTAAGAGTGGTGTCATTGATAAAGATGAGATGAAGCTGATGGATAACATCTTTGAATTCTCTGATCTTCTCGCTCGTGAAGTCATGTTGCCTCGTACGGATATGGATGTGCTGTACAGCAATCTTTCGCTCGAAGAAAATATGAAGATTATTACAGAAACAAGACATTCACGTTATCCGGTTGCTTTTGAAGACAAGGACCGTATTATTGGTTTTATTCATATTACCGACCTGCTGTTTGCTCCACCTGAGCAGCAGAATGATCTTACGACGCTGGTTCGACCAATCCTTAACGTGCCGGAATCGATGGAGATTAGCCATACGCTTCGTTTTATGCAGAAGAATAAAGCTCAGCTAACGCTAGTTGTCGATGAATACGGCGGTACAGCCGGGCTACTGACAGCAGAAGAAATTCTGGAAGAAATCGTAGGCGATCTGCATGACGAATTCGAAGATGAGCGTCCGAGTGTGGAACGCAATGGAGATTATATTTCCGTTGAAGGCCGGATGTTGATTGAAGATGTCAATGATCTTACGGGTGTAGTGATCGAGGATGATGAAGTGGATTCCATTGGTGGCTGGTTGTTTAAGGAGCTGGAGGGGAATCCAACCAAAGGAAAACGGGTTAAAGTAGAAGATGTGATATTTGAAGTCGAGGAATCGACAAGATTGCGGATTACTCGAATTAATATCCATCGGGAACCCCCTGTTGAGAACGAAGAAAATCCATCAGAGCCGGACGGAAATAAAGAATAACCTATTGAAAATAGTAAAGTATTGTTCCGGATGTTCAGGGATAAAATGAACTCCTCCTGCTAGAGCTGCATGGCTCATGACAGGAGGAGTTTTTTGTGGACACATAAAGGACATAGCGTTCGACTATGCTAATATTTATAAATGGTTTGAAAGCGGGGTCTAGATTGAAAAAGAAGCTTCTTCTCGTTGAGGATGAAATTCGTATTCGTGAACTGGTGTCTGATTATTTCATACAGAATGATTGGGAAGTACTCGAAGCCGATAATGGAATAGATGCATTGGTTTGGTTTGACTCACTGCTGCCGGATCTGCTGATTTTGGATATCATGATGCCTGCTATGAATGGCTTTGAAGTATGCCGTGAAGTTCGTGAAAAATCAGCGGTACCTATCATTTTGTTAACCGCCAAGTCTACGGATGACGACAAAATCTACGGCTTTGAATTAGGAGCCGATGATTATGTTACAAAGCCATTTAGTCCAAAGGTGCTGGTAGCCCGGGCAAATGCACTTATGAAGCGTGTTGAAGGCTCTCATCAGCCTGAATCCAGCATAATAAAATTTGGTTCCGCGATGTTTAACACCTTAGCTCATCGCTTAGAGGTAGAAGATGCGGAAGTGGAGCTTACCCCTAAGGAATATGATCTTTTATGGCTTTTAATACGAAACAAAGGGATTGTCATTTCAAGGGATACGATCCTTAGTCGGATCTGGGGAATTGAATTTGAAGGAGATTCTAGAGTTGTGGACAGTCATATTAAAAAGCTGCGAAGTAAATTGGGTTATGAATCTCGGTTTATTCGTACGGTGATTGGTACAGGGTACATGTTCGAGGAAGAGGCATGAGAAGACGGGGAATTACATTTAAACTGTTTGTGATGACCGTTATCTTTTTCCTCTGCTTTTATGGCATGGTCATTCTAAGCCAATTGCTGTTGTTTGACAATTTCTATCAGAAGCAAAAAGAGAACCGCGTGGAGAAACATCTTAAGAGCTTTGCTGCAAGATATATAAGCGAGCCGTGGGGAAGCACTCGAACCTCCCAGGAGCTCGTTCGGTTTATGCTGCGGAATAAAACACAAATGGTTATTTTGAAGCTGGATGGAAAAATGAATTCGGAAGATCCATTTCATATAAAGTTAATTGATGATGACGGAAAGAGTATGGTTGTTTCTTTATCCCTATTCATGAATCAGTACGGAGATGCGCTTAGAGCAGCGAACATTAAAGTAGATGATCAGCTCAGCATCGAAGGCGAACTACTGGATGAAGACAGTTCTTCACCCGCTATAATCTACCCTATAAGTATTACAAAAAAAGAGACCGGAACAATAGGGGATACGGAAGAGACTGGGATGATTCACGCTTCAGGTACTGTTACAGAAATTGTATTGCCTGATTTGAAAATATGGAATCCACGCCAGGGAATACTGTTTGAAGCTCTAGAGGAATGGTTTCCTTTGACACCGGCGCAGATAAACGACTTCAAGAATTTGAAAATACAGAAGCAAGACTGGATTGCTCCCTGGAGTGGGAGTCGCAATTCGGTGATTATTTTACCTCTTAAACAAAGTACCGGAGAAATTGAACTACTATTCACAGTCACCTCATTACAGGAAGTCAAGGATTCGAACGAGGCGTTGCGTTGGTTCTTTTTATATCTGGGAATAGGCGGCATTGTTCTGATTTTGGTTCTTTCTCTCTTTTTTTCGAAAATGGTAACACGTCCGCTAATTAAGTTAAACAACATAGCCAAACGGATGGTTTCTCTGGACTTTACAGGGGACACATCGATTCGGCAGAAGGATGAGCTAGGCAGTCTTTCTAATAGCATGTTCACCTTATCACTAAGTCTGGATTCTGCTTTACGAGAGTTAAGAGAGGCCAATCAGCAGCTAGTTGAGGATATGGAGCAGAAACAAAGAATGGAGATCATGCAGCAGGACTTTTTTGCCAATGCCTCCCATGAATTGAAGACACCGCTCAGTATTATCAAAGGTTTTGCCGAGGGACTAGAAGACGGCGTTAGCGCCGGCAAGCAGGATCACTACATTAAGGTGATTATTGAGGAAGCAGATAAAATGGAGTTTCTTGTTAAAAATATGCTAGATCTAGCGCGGTTGGAGTCGGGCACGATTAAACTTCGGAAAACTTCCTTTATGTTAAGTGAACTGACGGAAAAGGTGACGGACAAGCTGGTTCACTTGCTGAGTGAAAAACATTTGGAGGTCATCATTATTCCTGCAAACGAATTACCGATATATGCTGATGTGAACTGGATCGAACAAGTTCTGCTGAATTTTATGACCAATGCTATCAGACATGCGGAAGAAAGAAGTTCTATCACCGTCAATATTGAGAGTCATGCCCAGACTATTGTATTCACTGTTCAAAATATAGGAGAATCCATCCCCGAAGATCAGCTAGAGCAAATCTGGGAACGGTTCTATCGGTCTGAGCCATCTCGCAGTCGAATGACGGGCGGTACAGGTCTGGGGCTTTCCATTGCGAAGCGAATATTAGATATGCACGCTTGTCTTTATTCTGTGAAAAATACGGAGAACGGCGTCAGCTTTACTGTGACCTTTGAAGGTTAAACGGATCAACAAAAATACTACAATGAAAGGGGTGAAATCGTATGAAATTGAATTGGTTGCCTTCAATGTGCACACTTGCAAACTTGGGGCTCGGATCACTATCTTTGTATTTCACGATTCAAGAACGATACAGCCTGGCTTTATTAATGATATTGCTTGCGGCAATTTGCGATGTACTCGATGGATTACTGGCAAGAATACTGCAATGTACCAGTGAATTCGGTAAACAATTGGACTCATTGGCGGATATTATATCATTTGGTTTAGCGCCAACCTTCCTTATCTTATTGTACAGGTTAGAAGATGCTCACTGGATTGGACCTGCAGCTTCAGTTTTCTTTTTGATCTGTGGTGCACTTCGTTTGGCCAGGTTTAATCTATCGGCGCCTTCCAAAGGGTTCGTGGGGATGCCCATTACTGCTGCTGGAGTCATTCTGTCGATGATTTCTTTACTAGATGAACGCATGAAACCAGGACTGGTCATCGTATTAATGGCAATACTGTCTGTAATGATGGTCAGTCGTATTCCATTTCCGTCACTTAAAAAATCCTTCAACAGGAAGTGATACACCCATGCCTTGGATTATTGAGATCATTTCGCAGTACGGATATTTAGCCATATTTGCCCTTATGGCACTTGGGATTATCGGACTTCCTATACCGGATGAGGTATTAATGCTGTTTGTGGGCTATTTATCCTCCGTTATGGTTTTGGATTTTTCACTTTCGGTATTGGTTTGTTTCATGGGATCTATCACAGGAATGCTTATCAGCTATACCATTGGTTTAAGACTAGGGCAACCTGTGGTAGAAAAATTCGGCAAGTGGGTTGGCCTTACACCCAAGCGTTTTGCCAGTATGAAAAGATGGTTTTTGCGGTTCGGCAACTGGGCGATTTTCATTGCCTATTTCATTCCCGGTTTGAGGCATGTATCAAGCTATATCTCTGGAATCAGTGCTATGTCTTTCAAAAAATATATACTCATAACGACTGCAGGAGCGCTAACCTGGTCACTCCTTTTTGTTTCCATCGGCTTTTTTGTGGGGGCTAAGTTTTCCTTTTTATAGCCAGTGGATGATCAGCAATATTAATCGCAATCGAATGGAGCAAGATTTATGAATGTATTGAAGCGATTCTACGCGAATATAACCACCAGGCGTTTTTTTATTCTCGCACTTATCGGGTTGCTGCTGTTCAGTATTCGAGGGATGCTTAATCTGGTGTTGCTGACGTTTTTGATTGCTTTTGTCATGAACAGCTTTCAGACATTGCTTAGTAAACGAATTGGTAAATTTATGAAGGTTAACAGTAAGGTGATTATTGTCATTTTATACCTCGCTTTAATCGCAGTGATTGTACTGGCCCTTGCTAAATATCTCCCTAAAGTATTGGAACAGATTAAGCAATTAACCATCTTCCTTACCAATCTCAAACCAGAAGATCTCCCGCAGAACAAGATTACATTGTATTTGTATGATATGCTCAGGGACCTTAACTATCAGTCCTACATCAAAAGAGGCATCGATTATGTGTTGAAGGTTAGCAACTGGGGTGCGACTTTCGTTATATCGACCATTCTAAGTTTTGTGTTTATTCTGGAGAAGAACCGGGTTGTCAGTTTCACTTCTAGAATGAGAGAGAGCCGAATTGCCTGGTTTTATATAGATCTGGAGTATTTCAGCCGAAAATTCATCGTTTCCTTTGGGAAAGTAATTGAAGCGCAAATTCTCATTGCCTTGTTCAACACCTGTCTTACCATTATTGGCTTGTGGCTGCTTAACTTCCCATATTTATTTGCCTTATCGATCTTGATTTTTCTGCTCAGTCTCATTCCGGTGGTTGGTTTTTTGATTTCGCTCATTCCGCTCCTAATCATCGGCTACAACATCGGCGGTCTGACAACAGTCACTTATGTGCTGGCGATTATTGCGGTATTACATTTTATCGAAGGCTATTTCTTGAATCCCAAGTTGATGTCCACAAAAATGAATTTGCCGATGTTCTACACCTTTATCGTGTTGTTGTTTTCTGAGCATTATATAGGTGTCTGGGGACTTCTTCTTGGCATTCCCATCTTTGTTTTTATGTTGGATATCCTTGAGATTACCCACGAAGATTCGTCAAAAAAGTGAAGTCTAGATCTTAATATTCAATAAGATCCAAGTTATAAGCTGTTTTCGGCACTTTTCCGAAGGCAGCTTATTTGTTGTGCAATTGTATGACAATCTTGCTCCAGTGCTTTTTTTATAAATAACGTTTTATAATGTGTCCTGCTGTCATAAGTTAGCTAAGGGAGTAATAAACAAGGAACAGGAACAAAGGAGGTACGAAAAATGGAATCACAGCTACGGAGGTATACCCCGTTTAGGGGCCCGTTTGATCCTTGCCCACCGGTACCATTCAAGACATATGTAGTTCCACCGAATCAGTTCATTAACTTTCAGCCACCCGATCTTCCGCAGTTTAGTTTACAGGAAGCTTTGAAGTATGGCACGCTCTGGCCAGCACTGTTCAGCCCGTATGAATCTAAGTGCAAAGGAGGAGGAAAGTAGACTATGGAGGCAAACCCTTGCGATCAACGATATTATGAAATGCTTGAACAGCTGCAGACTCTTGATTTTGCCTTGGTGGAGTTAAACTTATATCTGAACACTCATCCAGATGATTTAAGAAGTATTGAACAATTTAATCAGCTGACTCAGGAACGTACCAAGCTAGCGAATCAATTTCAGGAATTATATGGTCCGCTGCAGAATTTTGGTCGCGCTTATTCGAAATGTCCGTGGGAATGGAATCAGGCTCCTTGGCCTTGGCAGGTGTAAGAAGTGTGTACTGTAAGGAACTAAGTTTCTAGAGGAGGGGAAGTTCCCGAATGTGGATATATGAGAAGAAGCTGCAATATCCGGTACGGGTCGGTAAATGTGATATCCGGATGGCGCGTTATTTAAGTGAGCAATACGGAGGAGCCGACGGTGAGCTCGCCGCAGCCCTGCGCTATATGAATCAAAGATACACGATTCCGGATAAAGTTATTGGCGTTTTGAACGATATTTCTACAGAAGAATTCGCCCACCTCGAAATGATTGCCACGATGATCTACAAGCTGACAAAGGATGCGTCGGTATGCGAATTAGAGGAAGCTGGATTAGGACCGCATTTTGCAGCACATGATCATGCCTTGTTCTACAATAATGCCTCAGGCGTACCGTTTACAACAGCTTATATTCAAGCTAAGGGTGACCCGCTGGCAGATTTGTATGAGGACATTGCAGCGGAGGAAAAAGCTCGGGCTACATACCAGTGGCTGATTGATATGACGGATGATGTGGATCTGCAGGATAGCCTTAAGTTCCTGCGGGAGCGGGAAATTATTCATGCGATTCGGTTTAAAGAAGCCGTCCAGATTATTATTGATGACCGGAATCAGAAGCGGGTATTCTGAGGGATACTAAAAAAGAGTAAAGCGACCAATAGGTCACTTTACTCTTTTTAAATTTATACGTCTGCATGTAGTTAAGAGTATAAGGACAGCCTATTGGAGTGTGAGTAAAATCCAGAAGGTGAGCTTATATCTTCTTTACAAAAGGACTGAATTCTTTGAACCAAGCTTCTACTAATTCAAAAAGTGAAAAGAAATTGAAATGGTGGCAGTTAAGCTTATTAGGCGTTGCAGGTACAATTGGAACCGGGTATTTCTTAGGTTCAGGCTTAGCGATTTCTATAGGCGGGCCTGCAGTACTGATCGCTTACATCTTGGCTGCTATTGGAACGTATATAGTATTTGATGCTCTTTCACGCATGTCAGCAGAGCAACCAGAGCAAGGATCTTTTCGTTCCTATGCAAAAAAAGCGTTTGGCAGCTGGGCGGGTTTCTGCAGTGGCTGGGTTTATTGGTTCTCGGAGTTGTTAATCATGGGTAGTCAACTATCTGCTTTATCTATTTTTTCGCGCTTTTGGTTCCCAGCGGTACCTATGTGGATTTTTGCTGCTGGGTTTGCTTTATTGGGCCTTGTCATTGTCTTTTTTGGGAATAAGGGGTTTGACCGGGTTGAGAATGTGTTGGCTGTAATAAAAATAGCTGCTATTCTCATGTTCTTAATCATTGCAGCTTCTCTATTGGTTGGTTGGATAGGCGGAGGGAAGTATACACCGAAGATTCCATTAAACTACTCCGCGCTATTTCCTAAAGGAGGGGTGGGGTTGTGGTCTGCCTTTCTGTTCGCTTTTTATGCTTACGGAGGGATTGAGGTACTCGGAATTATGTCCAATAGACTACAAAAGCCGGAGGATGCACCAAAGGCAGGAAAGGTTATGCTGATCGCCTTGGTTATTGTATACATCTTGTCTATTGGTCTAGCTGTAATCATGGTGCCGTTTAGTGCGTTTAACTCGAAAGAAAGTCCGTTTGTTCTAGCGCTAAGTAGTGATCATTTGGCTTTCGTGCCTCATTTATTTAACGGAGTGTTGATTGTCGCTGGATTCTCTACAATGACTGCTTCACTCTACGCTGTAACTTCAATGATGATTACCCTGGCTCAAGAGGGAGATGCGCCGAAGTTATTTTCTCGGAAGTGGAAGGATAAATATCCTTTTTATGCCCTTACTTTGATCACCGTTGGGATTACGGCGGCAGTGGTGATGTCACTATTGTTACCAGGAAAAGTGTATGAGTATATCACTACTGCGGCCGGTTTAATGCTGCTGTATAATTGGTCGTTTATCCTGCTGTCTTCTGGAAAACTGTTAAAAGGAAGTCGGTTTAGCACGATTAAACGTTGGCTTGGATTGCTACTCATTGGGCTCGCGGTCACAGGTACTCTTTTTCATTCACTCAGCCGCCCAGGGTTATATATTAGTCTGTTGCTTGTCACACTGATCGCCGTTTGTGATTGGATCGTGATACGTGTTCGTAAGAAACGTACAGTTGATACGGATAAGGAACCGAGTAAAGGAAACTTATTGTTAGAAATTCAGGGAATAATAGATTACTCAAAGGGTCTGACAAAAATCATTCGACCCAAAAAAAACAAAACTTAATGAAAAAACAATAACTGAGCGGCTTGTACACCAAAATAAAGCCCAAAGCCAACAAGCGAAAGGCCTGACAGCACGGAAATCGATTTTAAAACACCGGTTGTCAGGACTTTTCGAAACATGCTTGAAGCAGCAGCCATAGATACATCCCAAATCAAAATCCCGAGTACAATAGCTCCGCTATAAATCAACAACTGCTGCATTGGATACTCCATGGCCGCTTTGGCTAAAATGGAACCGTATATCCCTAGCCAAAATAATATAGAAAGCGGATTGAATAAAGACATCAGTAAACCGGACCAATAAGACTTCGTTAAGGATGAATCACTGCTTCTCATACCGGGTTCTGAAAGCACTCCAGCATTTTTTATGCTCTCTATACCCGTATACACCAGCACAAAGAAACCAAATAACCACAAGAATGCCTTAATAAAAGGGGATTCGAGCAGATGGATTACCCCAAAGTAAACTAATAACATGAAAATGATATCTGCACTTATGGCTCCAAGCCCCACTACCCAAGCATGCCAGAAGCCCTTACGAATTCCATTATCCAGTTGAGCGGCATTAATAGGGCCAATAGGTGCGGATAGCGAAAGACCAAGAAAAATATATCCTATGAAAGTATTGATAGCATTCCCTCCTCTCTAATGTTTGTGTGTAGTACTAGCCTATTCAAAAGAAACATTTTGTAGGACAACCAAAAAAGGCCTCCGATTTATCGAAGGTCTTTTCAGGGTATAATCAAATCATGAGAAATGGCTTTATTCACTGTGTTGTAGTAGCTGTTTCAATGATTCCAATCGCATAGCTGTAAAATAGAAGCTCCGCCCCAACAACGGAGCGGAGTTAAACACTTTTTAAGACTTATTCAGACTCTGGTCTTTTTACCTGAAGTGGTGGAGGAATTAACCAGCCTTTTTTCTTGCTCAAATTGAGAATTTTAACGCCTATTGCTGCTTTAGTTAGGTGATATTTTGCAAATAATGCACCGATATCTTCTCTGATAGAAAGACCCATAACCTGGCTACAAGCTACCAATCCTGTAGCAGTGTCAGCAGCAATTTTAGCAGCAATCTCGGGATCTGTGAATCGTGCACCTACAGGAATATCTTCAAGCTTGGCTTCGGGTCTATTCGGCATCGCTGGTACGGAAGCAATCCCGTTATCTGCCAGCAGCGTATCACACTCACTAACTTCAAGCTCAGCTTGATCAATTAATGCGCCTAATACTTTTTTGAGATCATTGTCACCGGCATGATATAAGTAAGCTCGGTAACACGAAAGGGCGCCCTTTGCTACCATCGAAGCTTGCCATACACTAAAGATCTCTCCATAATGCATCGGTTCATCCTTGGGGTTGCCACCTAAAATTCCTGTCATAAGAAAGCTCCTTTATATTTAAATTTAAACGTATGTAGTATGCCCATAAAGGTTCAGATATTGCGGTCGTCTGCTTCAAAAAAATATGAGTTATCCCAAAGCTGAAAAAATTATACAGAAACCTGCTCAGCTGAACAAAATGATATAATTAAGAAACGTGGTTAATGGCAGAAATGATCAGATCTTTGATCAGAAAAGGAGAGAGAGAGTTGAAGAATAACATCATCGAATATTGTTTGAAAAAGAAAGGGGCGACTCAGGAGCATCCGTTTGGGCCTACTCCATTGGTCATCAAAGTGGCTGATAAAATGTTCGCACTTATTTTTGAGGAAACAGGGAGGGTTGTTCGCTTAAATCTAAAATGTGACCCGATCATTGCGGAGAACTTAAGAGAGCAACATGATTGCGTTCGACCGGGATTTCATATGAACAAAAAGCACTGGAATTCAATCATGATCGATGGTTCCTTGCCAGCGTCGGATGTCTTTGACATGATAGACCATTCCTACGATATGGTTGTCAAAAAGCTTCCTAAAAGCCTCCGTGAAGCTATATTGGAAATGAATAAATGAATAATCAAATGAAGGATCGTTTTGCCAACCAAAGTATACCCAAGCTTATTTTCTTATTGGCTATTCCTGCCGTTATAGCTCAGCTAATCAATGCCATGTACAGTGTAGTTGACCGGATGTTTCTTGGAAGAATGGAGGAGGGGGGAACGCTTGCCTTATCCGCTATAGGGATATCTTTTCCGATTATTATGTTGATTTCAGCATTTGCAGCTCTAATCGGAGCTGGTGGGGCACCCCTAGCTTCCATAAAGATGGGCGAAGGAGAACATAAAAAAGCAGAAGAATTACTGGGAAGTTGTTTTACTATGCTGCTGATGGCATCCATAATCCTAACCGCTTTGTTTCTTATCTTTAAGTCGCCATTCTTAACGTTATTCGGGGCGAGTCACGATACATTGCCGCTAGCCGACGATTTTTTAAGCATTTACCTTCTAGGAACTGTGGCTGTGCTCATTTCTTTAGGATTGAATCCGTTCATTGCAGCACAAGGATACGCCAAAACAGCCATGCTCACGGTATGTATTGGAGCGGTTGTGAATATCGTCCTTGACGCCATTTTTATTTTTGAGATGAATATGGGCATTAAGGGTGCAGCGTTGGCAACTGTAATTGCCCAATTTATTTCGGCTATTTGGGTATTAGGGTTCTTAATCTCTAAACGAGCTCATCTGCGCTTGCGTCTATCGAATATGCGCATTAAACCTAAAGAAGCGGCAAGTGTACTTGCATTGGGGCTTTCTCCGTTTATTATGATGTCGACCGAAAGTTTAATTCAAATTGTATTTAACACGTCCTTAGCTAAATTTGGAGGCGATATGTACGTTGCTGCCATGGGGATTATGGGCACGCTGATGCAAATATTTGGGACGTTGTTATCTGGTTTTGCACAAGGGGCACAGCCTATTATTAGCTATAATTATGGAGCTCGCGATTTCGCACGTGTAAAATCTACCATTTTATATTGCAGTGTTTTTTGCGCAGCTTTCGGATTGTCGATGTGGGGCGTGGCCATTTTTGTTCCGAAGCTGCCCATTATCATTTTTACCAATAATCCTGAGCTTGTGGCTCTGACCGCTAGATTAATGAAGATATTTTTCCTTGGCACTTGTATTTTTGGTATTCAATTAGCGTTTCAACAAGTATTTATTGCTTTGGGACAAGCACGAGTTTCTATTTTTATCGCGATCTTGCGTAAGATTATCTTGCTTATTCCATTAGTACTTTTGCTCCCGACATTTATTAGCCCGAAAACAGATGCAGTGATTATTGCTGAGCCTATTGCTGATTTTTGTGCGGCACTGACTTGCTGTGTTTTATTTGGACTCACTATAAAGAAGCTTTTTAAAGATAGGTCTGATAAAGTCGGAATACTGTGAGGATGCCCGCAATGGCGAATAGAAGTCGGTGTTCTGAGGATGAAACTAAAGATTAAGGTTCTTGCTAGCTTCGGCTAGCAAGAACCTTTTTATTTGTGATGCATGAATTCACTCGTTAATCCACCTAAAATAATACTGTTTATACTAATTTATTCATACTGTTTCCAAATAATAGTATTGATAAAATGTAATCAAGAAACATTTTAAATACTAAGGGGAACTTTATGTAATGAGAACAAAATCATTAACCTCCACTTGGACCAGCATTCGCTATGTCCTCTCCACATCATGGATTAACAGTAGACGTTCCATTATTTATTACTCTACTGTAACGCTTCTTTTAGCTGTGCAGCCCTTCCTTTTAATCCTATTCCCAAAATTTATTATAGATGAACTGACGGGACAGCAAAGACCTCAACATTTTATCTTCCTAATTTCACTGATGTTTTTAATACTGACTATCACTAGCTATTTTACAGGATATCTACAAAATTTGGGTTTAACTCAATTAATGAAAGTTGTATTTAAACAGATCCACGCCCACACTGCACAAAATATGAATGTTGATTTCAAAAATACAGAAGATCCCGGTTATCTTAATCAGATGGAGCAGGCCAAGCGTTCTCTACAAAGTGTGCAGAATGGGTTTCAGGGATTTTTTCATACATTTTTTTCATGTCTGGCTGGATTTCTTGCTTTTGCGGGCTATATCACTGTAATTGGAGGATTAAATTTTGCTGTTATTGTTTTTCTAATTGTAAGTATTGGGTGTTCTTATGTGTTTTCCCTACGTGCTAAACGTTATGAGTATGAACATGAACAACAACTTTCGGAATTGGAGAGGAAGAGAAAGTATTATTCGGATATTATGCAAGACTTTACTTTTGGTAAGGAAATTCGGATTAATTCCTTTAACAATACATTGGTCTCCCTATACCATTCAAGTGTTCAAAATAGACAGAAAATTCAGTCCTCAATCAGCAGCTCTTATTTTCAAAGTGAAATATTAGATATTTTGATCCGGTTATTCCGTGAGGGGATTGTATATGGTTATTTGGCGTATCTTTACCTTCATCAGAGGATAACTATAGGTGATTTTGTGATGTACACAACTGCTGTCGCTGGATTTTCTGGCGTTCTTCAGGGATTTATGAAAGATTTAGCCCATCTGCGCACACAGAATTTATACATAGAGGAACTCCGTAACTTTTTAGAGATACCGCAAGATAAGCAGGGGGAAGGAGGTATGCATACACTCCCAACTGGCCCTTATTCGATAGAATTTAAAGAAGTTTCCTTTACTTATCCTGGTACTAGCCAGCCTGTGTTTAATAAAATATCCTTCATCATCCCTCCACATCAACGACTTGCTATTGTGGGTCATAATGGTGCTGGCAAGACAACGCTTATCAAATTGTTATGCAGGTTGTATGAACCCGATGGTGGAGAGATTACGCTGAATGGAATCAATATCAAACATTTTGCTAAAACGGATTACTGGAGATTATTTTCTACGGTATTTCAAGAAATTCGCGTACTCGCTTTCTCATTAGCAGAGAATATTTCTCTAAAAGAACATAGAGAGTCTGACGCTTTAAGAATTCATGACAGTCTTGAAAAAGCGGGACTAAGCGAAAAAGTCGCCTCATTGAAATCAGGTATTCTCACCCCAATGCAAAAGTTTTTAGATGATCAAGGCGTTGAGTTCTCTGGAGGGGAGAATCAAAGAATGATGTTGGCAAGGGCGCTTTATAAGAATGGAGATTTGATTATTTTGGATGAGCCGACTGCAGCAGTTGATGCAATTGCAGAATTCAATCTGTATACAAGATTTAATGAAATGATCGGAGAGAGAACAGCATTATATATTTCCCATCGCTTGTCCAGCACACGGTTCTGTGATCAGATACTGTATATGGAGCAAGGAGAAATTGCCGAAGCGGGTTCTCACAGTGAATTAATGAAACAAAATGGAAGATACAATCAAATGTATCAGATTCAAGCACAATATTATAAAGGGAGTGAATCCTAGCTGATGAATCCATTCCCTGCACTGAAAAAGGATTGGAATGTGACCCTTTACTTTTGCAAGTTAGTACATACCATGTCTAAATCGTACATTCCGCTAATGGTGGTTTCTTCATTATGCAGTGCAATCTTCCCGTTTATAAACATCATTCTTCCCAAATATTTGATTGATGAAATGATGGGAGCCGGCCGCGAAATGTATATTATCCTCTGGATAGGAATTTTGGTGGCAGGTAATGCTGTCTTGGGGCTGCTCCAAAGTTATCTTAATAAACAAATTGAACTGTTTAATTTAGTGGTCATGGATAGTTTAGAGCTACATATTGGAAATCATATTATGGACCTGGATTATGAGAGTTTAGAGAATTCCAAAGTGCTAGATCTTAAAGAACAGGCGCTTGCTCCCATAAGACAGCAGGATGTTATACGTAAAATGTTGGATAGTATGAAGACTTTACTGCAAACAATGCTCTCCCTTTTGGGGCTAACGGCCTTAATCTTTACGCTAAACATTGGAATCATCGTGCTGATTATTGGGATGATTGCACTTAATACCTTTATCTTTAAAAAGTCGCAACAAGCTCAATTCAATTTTCATAAATTATTAGCTCCTCTGAATCGGAAATTTGGTTATTATTCTAAACTGGCCGTTGATTTTTCCATGGCTAAAGATGTCCGTTTGTTTGGGATGGCTCCTTATTTACTGAATAAAGTGGATGCATATCATAATGAAAGCGTTCGTGGTTTTGGAGGGCTTTACGAAAAAGTAGGGAGATATAAGGGACTGGCTAGTGCTAATCTTCAATTGCAAATGGTCATTATCTACGCCTACATGGTTGTGAAAGTAGTTACGGGGAAAATTCAAATTAGTGGTTTTGTTATGTATATCTCCGCCGCCAATAGCTTTTCTACGCAAGTGTCTCTGGGAATGAATGCTTATGTTGATTTTCGCCAAATGTGTAAGTACATTGAGGTGTTTAGAGAATTTGAAAGTCTAAGTCCAACAATGAAAAGCGGAGAAGAGCGTCTTGAGAAACTCATGAATGTTGAGATTGAATTTTGTAATGTGTCTTTTAAATATGCGGGAAGTGAGACCTATTCATTGAAAAATGTGTCAATGACCATAAAAAATGGAGAGAAATTAGCCATAGTAGGTCAAAATGGCGCGGGTAAAACGACTTTTATTAAACTGCTTTGCCGATTGTATGAACCTGATCAAGGAGAGATTCTTCTGAATGGAAGATCTATTCAAGATTATCGATACGATGAATATATGAAAATCTTAGGTGTTGTGTTTCAGGATTATAAATTATTTTCATTTTCTATCAAAGACAACTTATGCGCGAAGGATAGCGAAACATCGGATAAGGAAATGGAAGAAGTGCTTAATCAAGTAGGAGTGGGAGCAAAAATGAAATATTTAGAAAGAGGACTAGATACACAGGTGTTTAAAATCTTTGATGATAGAGGCACAGACTTTTCGGGTGGTGAAAGTCAGAAGATAGCAATTGCTAGGGCTATACTCAAAAAGTCACCTATTCTTATTCTGGATGAGCCTACAGCTGCGTTGGACCCTTATGCGGAGTTTGAGATGTACAACAACTTTAATCTTTTGGCAGCAAATCATACTGTTATTTATATCTCACATCGTTTATCTGCTTGTAAATTCTGCGATAAAATCGCACTTTTTAACAATGGTGAATTGCGCGAATACGGTCCACATGATCAATTGTTGAAAGACAAACAAGAGTATAGTTCGATGTGGAAAGCGCAAGCACAATATTATCAATAGGTTATTGATGATCGAAATCAGAAGCGGCTGTTCTGAAAAGCATATTTCAAACAAAAGCCGGCAAGCTTTCCTTAGGAGCTTGCCGGCTTAGTTCGTGACTTACATATATTGAGACTGGGATACCCAATTATTTAGTTACTCTATTCTTATTACCGAATTGCTGGTTAGCTCGGAGTAGTTAAGTTCAGCAGTGTGGTTCAAGTTCATATCAGCGATGGACAAGCTCTCCTGTAAGGAGATATATACAGCGAACATACCGGCCGCTTTGATCGCTTCTACCCCGGCGACTGCGTCTTCGACCCCGACGCAAAATTGCGGATCTACATCAAGCGCATCGGCGGCGGTCAGGAACACTTCCGGGTCTGGTTTGTTGCGGGCAAGCTTGGCTGCATCTACAATAACTCCGAAGTCATTCTCCATACCTAGAAGGCGGATAACTGTAAAGGCATTTTTGCTAGCGGAGGCAATGCCAGTCTTCACTCCGTGGTCCTTCAGCTCGGCGAGCAATTCAGAAATGCCAGGCAGCACATCGGCCGGGGTTACCTGCTGAATGAGCTGCTGATAAAACTCATTTTTGCGGGCCGCCATCTCCTCCATCTCTTCGGGAGAGTAAGTGTGCGGAATTGCTGCTTGTCCAAGCAGCAATTCCAGTGAAGCTATGCGTGATACACCTTTCAGATTCTCATTGAACTCTCGGGTGAACGGAAGTCCCAGTTCTTTCGCGATCATGCCCCAAGCCTGATAATGATATTCTGCGGTATCGGTAATAACGCCGTCTAGATCAAAGATTACGGCTTGAATTTGAGATGTTGCATTCATTGTGTTTCGCTCCTTATGATTAGGCTTGCAGCGCCTGAGTTACCGGCTTCTCGTTGCCCAGAGTTACCGATTGGCCGTAGAGCGTAAGTTCAAGGGCTTCACCCTCTAGCAATTCAAGCTCCACACCTTCCTCGCGAATGGTTACAGCAATGAGGCGGCCGCGGAAGGTGAGGCGGAAGTTATATTTCTGCCAGCCCGCAGGTAGGGACGGAGCGAGTGACAGGCCATTTTCCTTGAGACGTGTTCCGGCAAAACCGTACACAATGGCCATCCACGTTCCACCCATATTGGCGAGATGTAATCCGTCTTTAGTGTTTCCGTGCGTATTGTCGAGATCGAGCCGCGCCGTCTCGATAAAATAGTTATACGCTTTGTCCTTATACCCGATCTTCGAAGCCATAATGCTGAATATGCAAGAGGACAAGGAGGAATCATGGGTAGTGATTTGTTCATAATAATCGTACGATTTGCGAATAGTTTCTTGTGACTGCTCATCTTCCAGTAAGTAATGAGCGAGTACAGTATCGGCTTGCTTGCAGACCTGATAACGGTACAGCGTGAGTGGATGGTAATGCAGCAACAATGGATGTTTCTCTGGTGGTGTATTCTCGAAATCCCAGACCGCTTTGCGTAAAAAAGTATCATCCTGCGGATTAATGCCCAGCTTCTCGTCGTAAGGAAGCAGTATAGCATTCGCCGCCTTCAGCCAGCTGTCTGCTTCTGGTCCAGTTACATGCAGGCGCACACACAAAGCTTGGAATGCAGCCTCGTCATATTCTTGAAGCCGCGCAAAACTGCGTGCGGCCCATTTTAAATTATGTTTGGCCATTACATTGGTGTAATAGTTGTTGTTCACAAGACATGTGTATTCGTCCGGTCCAGTCACTTCATCGATGTGAAACTTACCTTCGTAGTAATGACCGATCTCCATCCAAAGCCGTGCTGTCTCAAATAGCACCTCGGCGCCGTATTGGAGCAAGAAGGTGTCATCTTCTTCCGCTAGATGGTATTGGATATAGCTGTAGGCTACATCGGCGCTGATATGATATTGAGCTGTGCCGGAGGGGAAGAAGGAGGAACATTCCGTACCTGAAATCGTTCGCCATGGGAACAATGCACCTTGGGCGTGGCCCATCTCTTTAGCACGTTCCCTTGCCTCCTCCAGCTTGGAATACCGGTACAATAGGAGCTGCCGGGCCAAGTCAGGCGAAGTCATCAGGAACACAGGGAACATATAAATCTCCGTGTCCCAGAAATAATGGCCTTCGTACCCTTCACCGGATAAGCCTTTAGCGGAGATGTTGCTATGCGCGTCTCGTCCGGCTGATTGCAGCAGCTGATAAAGGTTGAAACGTATACCTTCCTGAAGCGACAAGTCGTTCTCAATGACTACATCGGAACGCTTCCAGAAGTCAGCCAAATAATGCTCCTGCTGTTCCAGCATATCTTCAAAGGAGAGGTGCTTCAATGATTCCTGTACCTGAATACCGGTATCTACAAGCATTTGTTCATGTCGTAGTGTATCGGTATAGACATTCCATTTGGTCAGCGATAGTGGCCCAGACAAGGAGGCGGTTGCCGTCACTGTAGCGTCGGTTTCTCCAGCCTGAGTTTCAACCTGCCAGTCACCTTCCCATTCATTCCGGGTAACACAGGAGGTCCGCAGGGCCGAAGCCATTGTCTCGTTCTCCAGGCATACATATTCACCCCGAGCTTCGCAAGATACTACGCTCAGGCGTTTGGAATGTCCTGCAGCTACACGCGGGTCATTCGGGTTAGTATAGTTACTAACATCGCCATTTACACGAGAGACAACCCGGATTGGACCGGTGAAATTGACAGGCTCAACAGTCAGATGAATGGCAAAGAGTTCACGGGTAGTGAAAGAAACGAGTCTACGGAAATGCAGCTTGAGTTCTTTACCGGAGGGGGATTTCCAGTGGATTTTACGCTCCGAGTATCCCTTGTCCAGATGGAGTTTACGCTCATAGGCGAGGACATTCTCTGCTGTAAGTGCAAATGGCTCCATATCTTCGCCTATATAAATATTTATCCCTTGGGAATCTATAATATTAACCAGTTTTTGCTGGGTACCTGGAAAGGCGAATAGCTTCTCCCCATAGGGAATGTCAATCACATCGTGAAAGGCGTTCAAATATGTTCCGCGGATACTGCGGATTTCTTTATCGGAATACCCTTCTTCAAAATTGCCACGCACGCCCAAATATCCATTCCCCAGCGCAAAAATACTTTCCAAATTCAGTAGGGTATCTGCCGACAATCCCTGATTGGCAATGCTCCAGCTCATGCTTATGTTTCCTCCCTTGATGGTTATGAATTGAATTTTAAGTCCGAAAGAGCTAGAATTATACTAAATTATTTAGGATATTATCAAAATTTTTAGGTGAGGTTAACAAGTATGGGTCAACTTAAAGGACAACATAAACTGCCGGAATATTGGTCCACACGTTCTGTGGATCTGTCAGAGGGATTTGTCCATCCTCCGCTGGATTATGAACATGAGCTTTTGGAAGCTATCCGACTTGGTGACGAGAACCGGGCACTGGAAGCACTGCATAGAATTAACGCAATGGAAGCTGCTACGCTAGCCCGATATCCGCTGCGCTCCAAGAAAAACGCTATGATTGCATCCTGCACCTTGTTTACACGTGCGATTATCCGGGGTGGTGTTGACCCTGAGACCGCTTTTCAGCTGAGTGATACGTTCATCCGTTCGGTGGAAGCTACGACGGAGCTTGAGGCACTTCATCGATACGAATATGAAATGGTCCTGCAATTCATTACAGTGATGCGCCAGCAGAAGGAGAACCTTCACTATTCACATATTGTCAATTTATCCGTATATTTTATACGCGAGCATCTGTTTCAAGATTTGAACCTTAGCCTGATCTCCCGGCATGTTGGTGTGCATCCCAGTTATTTGTCCGACCGCTTCAAGCGTGAAACGGGTATGCCGCTCACGGAATTTATCAACCGGCGTAGAATTGAGGAATCGCAGTCGATCCTCATTCACACGAATCAGTCTATTTCCGAAATCGCTTTGATGTTTAAATTTTGCAGCCAAAGTTACTATACACAGTTATTTAAAAAATACACTGGCTTGACCCCCAAGCAGTTTCGTCGGGACGGTGGCGCAATTACGAAATGAGAGAAATTGAATCATTAACGATCCCTAAAATTTGCTGTCCATGCTCCCTGGTTGGGTAATGGATAGCTCTTTTTACGTTTCAGCTTCAATAGCCAAACTCGCCTTTGTCCGCTATAAATGAGATTATAAATCCACTAAATAAGTAAGAGAGACGATCAGATGGCCATTTATTTGGAATTCCCACGACTGGATAAAGCCTTTCCTTACCGCTGTATTGAGAACGATGGCAGTATATTAACTACACCACATTGGCATAAGGAAATGGAAATTATCTGGATTGTTAAAGGGAAAGCTTGAAAATAAACGTTTTAAGGCTCTTCCAAATGGTTTGACGCTTAGAATGAAAAGGGGACCAAACGGTTGGAGTGTCCCATATTACGATGTAAGGGATATTTTTGCAGACATTCAAAATTCATTTAGGAATAATCCTGAAATAATGCGGATTAATAGAGAACAAGGGTATGCTAAAGTAAACGATATGTTGATAGAAGAAATAGCTAATAAAATTGGAGGAATCTATAGTGTTTTCAAATAATGATGAAATCGGCCTAAAAAGAGATTTATACGAACAATCAAAACCTGGGATGATCGATACTTCATCGCTAAGCCCTAATTGGTTTACTTTTATTGATCATGAATGGGATGCACTACAAAAAGATTTCTTTGAAAAGCCTCTCGATGGTTTGTTAGTTGATCTAATCTTGATATTTAGAAAAGGGAATCCCAATTACATCAATTTAGGCAGTCTATTCGGCATTGAAAAAAAGAGAGTTGAAGACAAGAAAAAGATTATCTACAGTGTTAATCAGGTGAATCGGAAGGGAAATGACATTACTAATGTTACAATGTTTCTTGATCCTGATATCCATAAAATCACAGAGATTTATATATATGTACAAGTATTACCTCAAATGAATGAACTCAAATGTAGATTAGAGGAGAGTTATTCTGATTTACTTGTTAATGTTAGCAATGAGTTTGTGGTTATTGATAATGATTTTAAATTAATAATTAAAAGTGATTAAGTAAAAATAAATCACAATGCGAGCTAACCACTGTGTTGTGATTATTTTTTTATTAACAGATACATAGGAGGTTATAAAATAACCCGTTATCAAAGATATGGGCATTTGTTATTCAAGATCCCACCCAGTGCCGAAGGAACCCATTATTCAACCGGTAACACACTTAACCTATGTAATACCCGTATAGAGATTTAGTCATTTCCTTTGTACGCACATCAACTCTTGAATTTTATAACTTAAATAATGCAATAGCGTTACGTCTAGCAGGTTGATTATGGTCAGATACCACCATAGTTAACCTGTTTTTTATTATGTTCGCTTTCTTGCGGTTACTTCAAATTTATCGCAATTGTAGATTAACCTGCAGCGATTGATTAAAAAGAACGGAGGGTCAAGCAAAACCCGAGGATTCTAAAAATGCCTTTTATAAATCGATAGACAGTTTTAAAGAGATTGGACGGGTAAAGTTCAGACAGGTGGGAAATCTGATATTTTTGACCCGGATGAATATTTAAGAAATCTTGATAAAGCCGATGAAATGTACGATACTTTTAGGAGTTCAACCACGGATGTAGCATCAATAACAAGAAATACTGGTATGAAGGATAGTAGGGTTCAGAGAATAAAGGAGCATTTGTTTATCAAAGAACATATAAAAGACCATGGTGTTGGGCGCTTTGATGCTGATTATGATATTGCTCAAGCTTGGGAACGACTACAAAAAGGGACGTACAATCAAAGTGATATAGATTTACTAAATCATGAATTGTTTGAGTCGAGATTCGAAGGAATCTTCAAAACAAATTATAGGACAGCACATGATAAAACTTTAGAATCAGGTCGTCCGTGGAATCCATAATAAGGAGGAGACATATATTGGCTTCATTCGTTTTGTTACTTAAGGAAATGGAAGATGAGGAAAAGGTTATTTATAAATTTGGTCCGAATGAGATTGTTATGGGGAGAATTGAATTAAATAAAATAACAAGGAAGTTTGCCGAATTAGACCCGATTCCTGACCCGAACATTTCAACGAAATTTTATTTCGATAGAGCAGCACAAAAGTTATCAGTTTGTTTCATTAGGGAAAATGGACATTTCCCCGATAGAACTACATTTGAATCTTAATGTTAATGAAAACCTTGATTGGCTTCGTGCGTTTCAAGGTTTTTTTCATTGGTGGGACTACCCAGTGCCGAATGAACTTATCATCCACCCAATAACACAAATAACCCATGTAATACCTGTTTGAAGATTTCTCCCTTTCGGTTGTACGCACATAAGATGCTTTAATTTTATAACTTAATAACGCTATTCCGTTGCAATGAACAGGTTGATTATGGTCAGATATCACCATGATTGACCTGTTTTTTATTATGTTCGCTTTCGTACCTTTAAAGAAGGATAGTACGACAACTATAGCAAAGGTGAAAGCAAAGAATAGGACTTTGTCCGCAACTTAATGGACACGTGTAACGATGATTACGATGCAGAAAAGAAGTCTGGTGACGACCAGTCAACATATACAGGTAAGGTAACTAATTTGTTCTTCGATCACGTTTTGTGCGATGGATGCTTTTTAACGACAAGAGGCTCAAACTACCATAGACAGTCTCGAGGGATAACGATTTCCTGCTCTCCATACTCACTGACTACCGTTTTCCGACTCTTTCCGTGGAGACTGTTTGGTGTGAGCTTCGCCCTGACTTCATGCTTGCCATAGCCCAAATGAGTATCCATTTCGGCTTCTAACATCTCCTGAATCGTTTCGGTAAAATAGATCCTTTAAGGCATTCTGCTCATTTTTTGCAGAAACCAAATTACTCTCCTTGATAAACTCCCGCAATTGTTGTTTTGTCCAAAGTCACATGTGTTTCCCCAACCCTTCAATTATTTTCATTTTAAGTACTTCGAAGAATTTCTAACAATGTTAATTGAATAATATAAAGTATCAGATACAAGAATCAATCCTATGGGGGCTATAACAGAACGCTATAGCGTTCAGTTAAACAGGTTGATTATAGGGAGCTACCACAATAATCAACCTGTTTTTGTGCTGTCTACTTATTCTTATAGCAGTAATTAGAATTAAAAAAATTAAAAGAAAGGATTTAAAGTAAAATAATGGGAAGTTAAGCCGATATATTGGTTAGGTGTGCGCTCCAAATACTTAAGTTTTTAAAAATGAAGTAGTACATAAAGACCTGTGGGGTCGAAGAAAGTAGTGCATTGGATGGTCTAAGTGTAAGAACTGGAGGTCATAAATGGCATTGGACAAAATGGTATTTAAAGAAGATGAAGTCGAACGCCTGCAGACAAAAATCAGACAGGTAAGCCAAGATACCAACCGGCTGTACTTGCAGCTGAGAGGTCAGACCAATAACTGGGGTGGTATTCCGCTAGGTTCAGATTTGATACGAGCTCAGACGCTTATCAATGAACTGACGGTAGAAGCTGAAAAGCTTGAAGATATTATTCGTCTTGCACTAAAAGGTGTTCAAGGCGCACAGGATGAGAACAAGAGGCAGGCTAATCAACTTTTCCAGCAGTTTAGCACTCTTGGAAGGATGTTCGGAAAACTTGGGGGAGGCAGTGCAAGTGGGCAGTTTCCGATCCCAACGTATGCCCAGAAGATGGTCACGAAACTGATCACCTCGGTTGCTGCTCTAATGGGACGGGATGAGTTGAATAGCGATCCTTTGGTGCAGAAACTCCAAACAACGGTTAAGAATTCCGAACTGGGAACGATCGACTCTATTGCAGCCCATAGCAAGCTGAAGGATATCTACCAGGCACGGGATCAAATTGCAAAAGCGCAGACCGCATATAAAGTCTATCAAGCGTTTGGAAACAAGGCTCAAATGGACGCAATGCATAAGCTGGCGGAAGACGCACGCCAAAATCTGAAATATCTAGGCATAGACGACGTCCATTACCAAGCAGGTAAGGATCTAAGTGGGTATTTCAAGAAACCAGCGGTTAAGGCGTGTGATTATGATCCGTCAATTACTACCAGCAGCGTACCATTAGTTCAGAATGAATCGTATCTGCTGATGCTCCGAATGGCGATGGAACCAGGAGATCAGGGAGCCTGGGCTAAGCGCCAACTCGTAGGGGAACGACTGAATATTCCGCCGATGGAGCTTCCAGATGGGACACCGATTACCGCATATAACAATGAAAATGAGATAACACTCAACTATTTTAATGCGCATGTATTAAAACCTAACGAGACCAATTCGTTATCGGCATATTATTTGTGGTTGGAATCAACCTACGGAATGACAGAATGGCGGAAAAAAGTGGTACAAGCGGATGCGGTTACGCGGGCATTTGTAGGATCTCTTATCGAGGAAACCGTTATGGGTGTTGTGGATACGGTGACGTTTACATTCCATTTTGTCATAGACCCGGAGAAGACGACACAGGAAATGGCAGATACAGCATCTTATCTCATGCAACATCCAGAAGTATTGGCAGAAGCAGCGAAGAAGATGTATCATAACTTTAATGAGGGAACGCCGGAGGAAAAGGCTTCCATGCTGGGTGCAGCGGCTTCTGTATTGGTACCGGGGCTATCTGTGACTAAGGGTACAAAGGTAGGAAAAGTGGCCGATGGGGTACAAGATTTTGCCACTAAAGCGATGGAAGGCGTGAAAGACCTTAATAAAGTCCTTCAGAATTCCGGACACTTGGCTGAACTCCCGAAATTCAAGCCATTTTTAAGCACGCCAGAAGGTGTGCCTTTCAGTGTAGGAAAGATCCCCCTGGATTCGAATCCACTGCCTAAAACATTTGTGCAGGAGCATTATATAAATGAGATGAATGGGTTTAGGGATGTGAAAGGTGGTAAGATTGAGGGGACGGGACATCCTAATGGAACTCCAAACCCTACACATAATGCTAATGGAGATAGAATTGATAATGTTGATGTTCCAAAAGTAAAAGAACCTTCTTCTGTCTCTGAGTTTATGAGGCAGGAGGATTTGGCGTTTGATATGTATGGGGCATTTAAAAAACTAAAAAATGATACGAGCGACATTACTAGGAATACAGGTTGGAAGGAATCTGATATTCAACAAATTAAGGATCATTTGTTATTTGAAAAGCACAAATTTGATAGTGGAGAAATTAAATCATTTGATCCGAACTATCAACAGGCTTTGGCCTGGGAACGATTAATGAAAGGTAATTATAACAAAAACGATATTTTATTTCTCAATCATGAATTATTTGAATCCAAATATATGAAAAAATATGGGGTAACTTATGAAAAAGCACATGCAGAAGCGCAAAAGAAGTATAATTGGTCAGATAGCGTATATGAATGATTAGGGAGGTGGAATTTTGGCTACTTATGTTCTGTTAGTTAAGGAAGAAGAGACTAAAGATTTTGTAGTGTATAAATTTGGTCCTGATGAAGATTCATTAGGGAAGATAAAGCTAAGTAAATCAGATGGGGAATGTGAGGAAATCGAAAATGTTCCGGGTTCAACTACAAATTTCTATTATTTACGTGCAGCTTCAAAATTAATTAGAATCTTAAAAGAGAGTAACGGTGTTTTTCCAGATAGAACGTCCTATGCTTCTTAAGAATCTGTAGATAACTTGCATAAGCTCCTTTACAACCCTAACAACAAGATCGTACAATACAACCAACAAACCAAACACTAAACAATTCAAACACTTGATAAACTTTCAAAAGCTCTTTCCAACTTGAATCAAGACTAGGAATGAGCTTTTTTTGCATGTCCAAAATCAAAGGATGAAGAAACGAATGGAAAAACATGAACAGTTTGATAGGTATAACTTAATTTAACTAAAGCATTACATAAACAGGTCGATTATGGTCAGATACCACCATGATTGACCTGTTTTTTGTTATTTTCGCTCTCTTGCGGTTTTTTCACATTTACTCGTAAATGTAGATTACTCTGTAGCGGTAGTGAGGGGGAGAAAGACAGAATCACACCTTTCAAGATGGATAGCACGACAACTATAGTAATGTTGTTATGCAAAGAGTAGCACTTTGTCCGTAACATAACGGACACTTGCAACGATGATGACGGTGCAGGAAAGAAATCTGGTGGCAACGAGTCAACATATACAGGTAAGGTAACTAATTACAATTCCGAGGACTTGACTGAATTCCCGAAATTCAAGCCGTTTTTAAGCACGCCAGAAGGTGTGCCTTTCAGTGTAGGGAAGATCCCCATGGATTCGAACCCACTGCCCAAAACATTTGTGCAGGAGCATTATTTAAATGAGATGAATGGGTTTGGGGATGCCAAAGGTGGTAAGATTGAGGGGACGGGTAAAGGTCAGTTAGGGTACACAGGAGGAAGAACTCAAAAGGAACTGGACGATTTAGCAGGCGACCCTTCACATGGTGGTGAGATTAGGGATCAAGGTTTGAAAGAAAGAGAGATAGGAATAGATTTGGAACAACAAGGTAAACTAGGGAAAATAGTACGTGACCCACAAGGAAATGGTGGAACGGAATTTATTGATACAACAAATAACGTTAAATGGGACGTTAAAAGTTTCGTATCTTATCCAAATGGTCATACTTCACCCAAAAAAGGCGCATTCACAGTAAATAACGGGATGAAGGCAATTAATAAAGAACTAGATAAAAGTTACAATGTAATTCTGGATAAAAGAGACATGATTCCTGAACATGTTGAACAGTTAAAAGAGGCAATAGAGAAAGCTGGAATATCAGATAGGATTATTTGGTATCCATAGGAGGGTTAGGTATGACAACTGATATAAAAGAAATTATGATTCGATTAGAATCACACCGTCTTTGGATCGAAACTATTGGAGAACAAGGCGAGAAACTAGGTATAGATGAAATTGATTTGCGAAATGTAGATATGTCACAATATCCATTAGACCAAGCATATATTACAGCTTGTATCTTTGATGGAATGAACTTAAATCACAAAGATTTCTCTTCATCTTTACTAAGTTCATCAACTTTTATATCTACAAATTTAGAAGGGGCAGACTTTTGTAAATCTAATGTCTCGTATGTGAACTTCACAAATGCCAATGTAAAAGCTGCTAGACTTGCTGATAGTGAATGTATTGAGACGGTGTTTGTTCAAGCTGATTTATCAGATGCTAATTTAGTAGCTGGTCTTTTTGATGAGACGGATTTTCGCAATGCAATATTATTTAATGCTGATGTGCGGTTAGCTACGTTTGAAAGAGTATTGCTAAAAGGAGCTAAATTAACTGGGGTTTGTGGGCTAGAAGAGGCTTTTATAAAAAGCATCAATATTGGGACGCCAGAACAACCCAATATTCTAGCAGGTGAAGAAGCTAGAAAATGGTTAGAAGATAATAAGTAGACCCTTTACATCAGTAAGAAAGTAGGTCGTATAATACAACCAACAAACCAAACACTTGATAAACTTTCAAAGCTCTTTCCAACTTGTTTTATGAGTAGGAATGAGCTTTTTTTGCATGCCCAATCTTAGGGGACGGGTAAGATTGATGACATTCCACCTGCCTTCAAGCAAAATGAATTTTCCAGTGCATATGTGGTCGATGGGGTACAAGATTTTGCCACTAAAGCGATGGAAGGGGTGAAGGACCTTAATAAAGTCCTTCAGAATTCCGGTCACTTGGCTGAACTCCCGAAATTCAAGCCATTTTTAAGCACGCCAGAAGGTGTGCCTTTCAGTGTAGGGAAGATTCCCCTGGATTCAAATCCACTGCCCAAAACATTTGTGCAGGAGCACTATATAAATGAGATGAATGGGTTTGGGGATGTGAAAGGTGGTAAGATTGAGGGGACGGGTAATGTTCGTTCTTCTGTAATTAGTTCAGAAATGGAAAAGAAAATATTAGATGGGCAAAGAAAACTTCCTACGAAGAATGAGTTGATCGGTGGCCATTCTCCGCAAATCAATAATGTAAATCCTAATTATGCAGTTCAAGAAATAACAGTTAATGCAGATGGAACAAGAAAAGTTAAGTTTACTACTCAATTTCCTGATGGTAACTTATCTAATATTAAAACGAGTACTTTATTCCCGGATTCATGGAGTGATTCGCAAATTATTAATGGTATAAAAGATACTGGTAATACAGCATCCATTGGAGTTCGTGCCTCGGATGGTGCAACTCTTCATAGAGGAACTGTTAATGGTGTTCAAGTTGAAGTTATTAAAATAGGTGACAATGTTGTATCTGGCTATCCAACAGGTGGGGGAGCTACACAACTTCTAAGTGGTTTTACAGCACCTTAACTTGTAATCTGATCCAAAGGAGTTTTTTAATGTTTACAGAATTTGATGACTATCTTTCAGGATATTTCTCAGATGATTATTGGTATGATGAAGGTTTTTCAATTGCACAGGCGATGCTGTTAAAATTCTCCCCACGGGATTGGGAAGAATTATCAAACGGAGTGTTAAATAAGCCAATAGAGTGGCAAAGAAAGTTAGCATATTGTTTGCATAATGAATCTAGCATGGATGAATTGAATATGTTGTTGAAACTGCTAAGTACTGAAGATGAAGAGTTATTCGAAATATGTATTGATGCATTAAGAAGTTTTACTAGTACTGAAAGTAAAAAACGGATATTAAAAAATCCTTCAATTCTACAGAGGATTTATGAGTTAATCCCCAATTCAGGGGACGCGACAAAAAAAGTATTTGAAGCTTTTCTGGAGAAGATACAAAGCCGATGACGATATTATTGGTGGGGGCTACCCAGTGACGAAAGAATCCATTATTTAATCAATAACACATTTAACCCATGTAATACCCGTATAAAGATTTCACCACTTTATTTGTACGCACATCAGATGCTTTAAAAGTATAACCTAAATAACGCTATTGCGTTACATTGAACAGGTCGATTATGGTCAGATACCACCATGATTGACCTGTTTTTTGTTATCTTCGTTTTCTCTCGGTTTTCTAAATCAAATACATCTGATTACTTTGCTAATGGGTGGTGAAACATAGATCGCAACGATCACGATAGATAGAATGACTACTGATAGTGAGGGGGGCAGAAAAAAGTAGGATGTCGACCGCAACTTTACTGACCGTCGTTACGATAGCTATCTTGTAAATACAATCTGGTGACGACCAGTCAACATATACAGTTGAGGTAACTAATTTGTTCTTCGATCACGTTTTGTTCGATGGATACTTCTTAACGACAAGAGGCTCAAACTAACATAGACAGTCTCGAGGGATAACGATTTCCTGCTCTCCATACTCACTGACTACCATTTTCCGACTCTTTCCGTTGAGACTGTTTGGTGTGGGTTTCGCCCTGACTTCATGCTTGCCATAGCCCAAATGAGTATCCATTTCGGCTTCTAACATCTCTTGAATCGTTTCGGTAAAATAGATCCTTTAAGGCATTCTGCTCATTTTTTGTAGAAACCAAATTACTTTCCTTGAAAAACTCCCGCAATTGTTGTTTTGTCCAAAGTCACATGTGTTTCCCCAACCCTTCTATTATTTTCATTTTAAGTACTTCGAAGAATTTCTATCAATGTTAATTGAATAATATAAAGCATCAGATACAAGAATCAATCCTATGGGGGCTATAACAGAACGCTATAGCGTTCTGTTAAGCAGGTTGATTATAGGGAGCTACCACAATAATCAACCTGTTTTTGTGCTGTCTACTTATTCTTATAGCAGTAATTAGAATTAAAAAAATTAAAAGAAAGGATTTAAAGTAAAATAATGGGAAGTTAAGCCGATATATTGGTTAGGTGTGCGCTCCAAATACTTAAGTTTTTAAAAATGAAGTAGTACATAAAGACCTGTGGGGTCGAAGAAAGTAGTGCATTGGATGGTCTAAGTGTAAGAACTGGAGGTCATAAATGGCATTGGACAAAATGGTATTTAAAGAAGATGAAGTCGAACGCCTGCAGACAAAAATCAGACAGGTAAGCCAAGATACCAACCGGCTGTACTTGCAGCTGAGAGGTCAGACCAATAACTGGGGTGGTATTCCGCTGGGTTCAGATTTGATACGAGCTCAGACACTTATCAATGAACTGACGGTAGAAGCTGAAAAGCTTGAAGATATTATTCGTCTTGCAATAAAAGGAGTTCAAGGTGCACAGGATGAGAATAAGAGGCAGGCTAATTAACTTTTTCAGCAGCTTGGTACTCTTGGAGGGATGTTCGGAAAACTTGGGGGAGGCAGTGCAAATGGACAGTTTCCGATCCCAACGTATGCCCAGAAGATGGTCACGAAACTGATCACCTCGATTGCTGCTTTAATGGGACGGGATGAGTTGAATAGCGATCCTTTGGTGCAGAAACTCCAAACAACGGTTAAGAATTCCGGACTGGGAACGATCGACTCTATTGCAGCCCATAGCAAGCTGAAGGATATCTACCAGGCACGGGATCAAATTGCAAAAGCGCAGACCGCATATAAAGTCTATCAAGCGTTTGAAAACAAGACCCAAATGGACGCAATGCATAAGCTGGCGGAAGACGCACGCCAAAAGCTGAAATATCTAGGTATAGACGAAGTCCATTACCAAGCAGGTAAGGATCTAAGTGGGTATTTCAAGAAACCAGCGGTTAAGGCGTGTGATTATGATCCGTCAATTACTACCAGCAGCGTACCATTAGTTCAGAATGAATCGTATCTGCTGATGCTCCGAATGGCGATGGAACCAGGAGATCAGGGAGCCTGGGCTAAGCGCCAACTCGTAGGGGAACGACTGAATATTCCGCCGATGGAGCTTCCAGATGGGACACCGATTACCGCATATAACAATGAAAATGAGATAACACTCAACTATTTTAATGCGCATGTATTAAAACCTAACGAGACCAATTCGTTATCGGCATATTATTTGTGGTTGGAATCAACCTACGGAATGACAGAATGGCGGAAAAAAGTGGTACAAGCGGATGCGGTTACGCGGGCATTTGTAGGATCTCTTATCGAGGAAACCGTTATGGGTGTAGTGGATACAGTGACGTTTACATTCCATTTTGTCATAGACCCGGAGAAGACGACACAGGAAATGGCAGATACAGCATCTTATATCATGCAACATCCAGAAGTATTGGCAGAAGCAGCGAAGAAGATGTATCATAACTTTAATGAAGGAACGCCGGAGGAAAAGGCTTCCATGCTGGGTGCAGCTGCTTCTGTATTGGTACCGGGGCTATCTGTGACTAAGGGTATAAAGGTAGGAAAAGTGGCCGATGGGGTACAAGATTTTGCCACTAAAGCGATGGAAGGCGTGAAAGACCTTAATAAAGTCCTTCAGAATTCCGGTCACTTGGCTGAACTCCCGAGATTCAAACCATTTTTAAGCACGCCAGAAGGTGTGCCTTTCAGTGTAGGAAAGATCCCCATGGATTCGAATCCACTGCCCAAAACATTTGTGCAGGAGCATTATATAAATGAGATGAATGGGTTAGGGGATGTGAAAGGTGGTAAGATTGAAGTTCCTTATGGAACACAAATTGATAAAGTCGGTAACAAAAAAACACTAAAACCGAATGCAAAGTACACAACACCAGAAGGATATACTTATGAGACAAATGAATTTGGTCGTATTGATAGTGTCGAGGCTGACTTACAACTAGGCAAAGGAACAAGAAATAAATACGCTCAAAGTAATGTGGGAGAAACAGACAGAATCCGAGGTGATTATCCAGAGAGAGATGATGGTGGTCATTTAATAGGTAGTCAATTTAAAGGTTCTGGGGACATTGATAACTTAGTTCCAATGAATTCCCAAATTAATGAAGCCGGTGGGAAATGGCATCAGATGGAACAAGAATGGGCATCAGCGTTAGAAAGAAAAGAAAACGTAAAAGTAAAGATAACCCCCCAATACACTAGTAATGCTGCTAGACCTGATAGTTTTACAGTGGAGTACTCGATAGATGGTGGTAGGACAAAAAAAATTACAATAGAGAATCAAATTGGAGGTTAGTGGAATTATGGAGCAACAGATGGAGCAACTTTATCCCTTGATAGCAGAGCATGTTATAGGTATGATACCTGATGACAGATGGAACGAGATTTACTTGTATGCCGAAATACTGGATGGCTCTAGAGAGGTATTCTTTTATTTCAATACTTCTGAGAATGAGGATTTTATATACTCTCATGATATTCCAGAAAAATATAGCGTGAGTGAAAAAACTTACGATAACTTATTATTAGAATTACAAACAAAATTTAAAGGGTTAAGACAAATATTTATTGATAACGACCAAGAGGCATGGACAAATTTAACCTTAACCTTGAAGTATCCTGGTAAGTTAAAGATTCATTACGATTATGAAGATATAATAGCTTCAAAAGTAACCCCAACTCAAAGACAAATGATTTTTGAGTACCGTTATTTAGGTTTGCTTCCTGAAAAAGAGAAGAATAGACAGTTTGTAGAAAACTATGTTAATAGTCAAGATAAATAGCTGTAGAACCAATCTCACTTTGACAGACTCAAAATATGGGCGGAAATTATAAATATGTCATGTCTAAACATCTTTCTATTAAAGTCCTGACTTCCATCTGGAATCATGATGAGAAGATTTGTAGATTTGGTGGGGGCTACCCAGTGCCGAATAAACCTATCATTCAACCAGTAACACACTTAACCTATGTAATACCCATATAAAGATTTCATTATTTCGTTTGTACGCTCATCAACTCTTGAATTTTATAACTTAAATAATGCAATAGCGTTACGTCTAGCAGGTTGATTATGGTCAGATACCACTATAATCAACCTGTTTTTGTGCTGTCTACTTATTCTTATAGCAGTAATTAGAATTAAAAAAATTTAAAGAAAGGATTTAAAGTAAAATAATGGGAAGTTAAGCCGATATATAGGTGTGCGCTCCAAATACTTAAGTTTTTAAAGATGAAGTAGTACATAAAGACCTGTGGGGTCGAAGAAAGTAGTGCATTGGATGGTCTAAGTGTAAGAACTGGAGGTCATAAATGGCATTGGACAAAATGGTATTTAAAGAAGATGAAGTCGAACGCCTGCAGACAAAAATCAGACAGGTAAGCCAAGATACCAACCGGCTGTACTTGCAGCTGAGAGGTCAGACCAATAACTGGGGTGGTATTCCGCTAGGTTCAGATTTGATACGAGCTCAGACGCTTATCAATGAACTGACGGTAGAAGCTGAAAAGCTTGAAGATATTATTCGTCTTGTAGTAAAAGGTGTTCAAGGCGCACAGGATGAGAACAAGAGGCAGGCTAATCAACTTTTTCAGCAATTTGGTACTCTTGGAGGGATGTTCGGAAAACTTGGGGGAGGCAGTGCAAGTGGGCAGTTTCCGATCCCAACGTATGCCCAGAAGATGGTCACGAAACTGATCACCTCGATTGCTTCTTTAATGGGACGGGATGAGTTGAATAGCGATCCTTTGGTGCAGAAACTCCAAACAACGGTTAAGAATTCCGGACTGGGAACGATCGACTCTATTGCAGCCCATAGCAAGCTGAAGGATATCTACCAGGCACGGGATCAAATTGCAAAAGCGCAGACTGCTTATAAAGTATATCAAGCGTTTGGAAACGAGACCCAAATGGACGCAATGCATAAGCTGGCGGAAGACGCACGCCAAAATCTGAAATATCTAGGCATAGACGACGTCCATTACAAAGCAGGTAAGGATCTAAGTGGGTATTTCAAGAAACCAGCGGTTAAGGCGTGTGA
Organism: Paenibacillus sp. FSL F4-0236; assembly: GCF_038000135.1. Taxonomy (NCBI): domain Bacteria; kingdom Bacillati; phylum Bacillota; class Bacilli; order Caryophanales; family Paenibacillaceae; genus Paenibacillus; species Paenibacillus sp. FSL F4-0236. The sequence continues at coordinate 4,067,394 of NZ_JBBOBK010000001.1, read as the reverse complement.
TTATGATCCGTCAATTACTACCAGCAGCGTACCATTAGTTCAGAATGAATCGTATCTGCTGATGCTCCGAATGGCGATGGAACCAGGAGATCAGGGAGCCTGGGCTAAGCGCCAACTCGTAGGGGAACGACTGAATATTCCGCCGATGGAGCTTCCAGATGGGACACCGATTACCGCATATAACAATGAAAATGAGATAACACTCAACTATTTTAATGCGCATGTATTAAAACCTAACGAGACCAATTCGTTATCGGCATATTATTTGTGGTTGGAATCAACCTACGGAATGACAGAATGGCGGAAAAAAGTGGTACAAGCGGATGCGGTTACGCGGGCATTTGTAGGATCTCTTATCGAGGAAACCGTTATGGGTGTTGTGGATACGGTGACGTTTACATTCCATTTTGTCATAGACCCGGAGAAGACGACACAGGAAATGGCAGATACAGCATCTTATCTCATGCAACATCCAGAAGTATTGGCAGAAGCAGCGAAGAAGATGTATCATAACTTTAATGAGGGAACGCCGGAGGAAAAGGCTTCCATGCTGGGTGCAGCTGCTTCTGTATTGGTACCGGGGCTATCTGTGACTAAGGGTACAAAGGTAGGAAAAGTGGCCGATGGGGTACAAGATTTTGCCACTAAAGCGATGGAAGGCGTAAAAGACCTTAATAAAGTCCTTCAGAATTCCGGTCACTTGGCTGAACTCCCGAAATTCAAGCCATTTTTAAGCACGCCAGAAGGTGTGCCTTTCAGTGTAGGAAAGATCCCCATGGATTCGAATCCACTGCCCAAAACATTTGTGCAGGAGCATTATATAAATGAGATGAATGGGTTAGGGGATGTGAAAGGTGGTAAGATTGAGGGGACGGGTAAAAAGACAGGGAAGTTAGAACTGTCAGATTTTAAAGAAGAAATAATGAATACCAAGCCTATGAACTCACCTGTTCCTAAAAAGTGGTATGATAAAGGCGGTACTATTTCGTTAGATAAGAGTGGGACTTGGACTTATACTAATAAAGAAGGGATATCAGTTAGTTATCCTAATGGGTATCCTGACTTTTCAGCATATTACCACCCTACTGTTAAACCAGTACCAATTGAAGTTACTGTCCCTAGGAACCCTCAAGAAGACTTTAAAAAAGCTAATTTAGAAGCAGGGCTTAATAAGGATTCTGATCCGCCTGTGCCAGCAAGTAATAAACCTCCTGAAGGTTATTCGTGGCATCATCATGAAGATGGAAAGACAATGATTCTTGTTGATGAAGATATTCATAGAGAGTTTAGACATATCGGTGGTCAGTCTACAGTAAATGGAAAAAATAAAAAAGGAGAATAACCATGGCGAATATGGATCGAGCAAATGAGAAAATAACTATAAATGAAATTCGTGAATTTGAAGGTAAATATGTTCTTAATCTTCCTGAACAGTATATTGATTTTTTGCTTAAATATAATGGAGGCTATCCTGAAACATCTACATTTAAGATTTCTGATGAAGAGGGTGAAAGTGTCGTAAATAAATTTTACGGGATCGGTGATATGAAGGGAAATTTGGCTAAGGTGTTTGAGGTTTTAGATGGTGAGCTACCTGAGGGATTTATTTCGATTGCTAGTGATCCAGGAGGAAACGAGATTTGTATTGGAGTTAGTGAGAAATACTTTGGAAAAATATATTTTTGGATGCATGACATGGAGTCAGATGTAGAAATGGAAAATATGTTTTTTTTGAAAAACAGTTTTAACGATTTTTTTGAAAATTTATATTAAGGATTGTTAATACGAGAAATACCGCCCTTACTATTGGTCTTTTATCCTATTTAGGTTGTTGATGAATAGACCCTACCCAGTGCCGAATAAGTCGGGCGGTTGAGCCTGAGCAGACTTAACCCATGTAATACCCGTATAAAGATTTGGTTATTTTGATTGTACGCACATTAAAGGCTTTATTTTTATAACCCAAATAGCGGTAATCCGTTACATTGAACAGGTCGATTATGGTCAGATACCACCATGATTGGCTTGTTTTTGTTATCTTCGCTTTCTTGCGTTTTTTCAAAATGAGTCGCAACAATGTACATTACCACAACGATAGATATGGTGAAAGGACTTTGTCGCAACTTATAAATTGGGTAAGACGACTACTGTTATTGTAAGGTTGGAAATCTATTGACGGGAAGGTCATGTGTTAAAGGCTAGCCACCGACTCCCTCATCTCTATAATACAAGAGGTAAATCCGTCAAAAGTTTTGCCGGAGGGGGACGCATGAACAACGTACAACTTTTTGTCGATAAAATTTCCGTTGAATATCATGGAGTGACAGTCAACATTTACAATCAACTGACACTTTCATTTCGAAAATGGTCAAACAAAATAATCACTTTACTACGATTTCCTTATATTTTTCAAGAGTTACCAAACTAAAAGCAGGCTATAGAATGCTTGTTTGATATAGTCCGCTCGGATCATGAATATTCTAAAGGTGATGGGGCTACCCAGTGCCGAATGAACTCATCATTCAACCAATAACACATCTACCCTATGTAATACCTGTATGAAAGCTTCAGCATTTCGTTTGTACGCACATCAACGCTTTAATTTTATAACCTAAATAATGCTTTTCAGGTACATCAAACAGGTTGCTTATGGTCAGATACTGCCATGATTGACCTGTTTTTTGTTATGTTCGCTTCCTCACAGTTTTTTGAAGATGCTACGCAAATATAGAATAAGCCGCCCCGATAGAGATCTTGGAGAGGTAAGGAAATAAATCGCACCTTCTAGGATGCATAGCCCGACCATTAATATTGTCAGGACTTATCTGCAAATTGTCCGCAACAAAACCAAGAAGCAAGCCCTCATATGCGTCATGAGAAGGTTTGTAAACATCCCTATAAGGTATATCAAAGATTCGGGAACCAAGCGCAAATGGATGCAAGATGCAATGCATAAGCTGACGGAAGAGGCACGCAAGAAGCTGGAATCCTTGGGTATAGACGAAGTTCAGTGCCAAGCAGGCAAGGATCTAAGCACTTATTTTAAGAAGCCGGCGGTTAAGGCATGTGATTATGATCCGTCGATCACCAATCAAAGTGTCCCACTCATTGAGAATGAAAAATATGCTTTTCTGCTACGATTGTCGATGGAGACGGGGACAAAGGGAGAATGGGCGAAACAACAATTAGCAATGCTGAAGCCACAAGCTACAATAGGACCCGATAACCCGCATGATTCTGTATCGGAAGCAGATATTTTAAATCGGAAAGATCCTGAGGTCATCAAGCGATTGCAGGGTACATACTGGTTCGAACTGTCGATAGAGGAGCAGGATCGGAGATATGCAGAGATAAAGGCTTATTATGAGAAGAGTGAGAAAGAAGCGGCGGATAAAAACCGCCGACTAAGCAGTGGCGTTGGAAACCAGACGATTGCCAATATTTTAGAGGGTGGAAGTAGTATCCTGACCCATGCCATCGATACGGCGTCATTTGGAATGGCAAGAACGATCACCGATTGGATTGTAGGACCGAAACCGAAGGGTTATGTAGATCCTATGGACGATCCCTATGGGAAAAAAGCTGGGCAATTTGTGGGGGACTTAGTGAGTATAGGTCTTCCCTTGAGGTATTTGAATGCTGTGAAAACCCCAGTGCAGGGGGGAATTCACACCAACCTTATTGAAATCGATGGTAGCGGGAGCAATTAGTGGAACAGTGGGCGAAGTCTTTGACGCATTCAATGATTATAGGGATGACGAAAAACAGAGCTTGGGTGAACGGATAGGTGCGGTTGGTATCAATACCGTGATTGCTGGTGTGGGAGATGTCGCGATAACCGCTGGAAGCAAAGTGCTTGCTAATGCGATGAGATTTGTGAGTGGGAAGCTGCCAGAAATAAAGGCAGATAAGTTAGGTAAATATACCCAATGAACAATTCGAATTTAAAGTAAAGGAGATAAAGGAACCCCATATTGAGGGGGCGCCAAAAGCTGATGATTTAAAATATGCTGAGTCTGGAGCAAGAAATATACCTCCAGAACAGTTCTTTAAAGAAGAAGCAATTGCTGAGGAGATGTATGAGAAATTCAAAAATTTAGGGACGAAAGATATAGAAGCTATCGCAAGAAATACTGACTTTCCTCTTAGCAGGGTTCAAAGAATCAAAGATCATGTTTTTAATAGCACACATATTAAAGATCATGGTATTGGGAAGTTTGATCCTGACTATGAACTAGCACAGGCTTGGGAAAGATTAATGAATGGTAAGTATGTAGACTCTGATATACAATTATTGCATCATGAAATTTTTGAATCAAAATTTGAAGGTATATTTAAGACTAACTATAGAACAGCTCATGATAAGACAATAGAATCAGGGAGAACCTGGGATTTGGATAAGAATTATGAGGAGTGAGATTTAATGGCAGTTTTTGTGATAATGCTAAAAGACTACGAGGATGAAGAAAGAGTTGTATATAGTTATGGACCAAGTGAAGAAACAATGGGGAAAATTGAATACGATAAAATAAATGGTTTTATAAATCAACTCTCTCCAATTGACTCTGACAGTTACCCTGATGATTTCTTTTTTAAAAGAGCTGGAAGAAGACTGGCGAGAATGATTATTAAAGAGAATAACAACTTTGTTGAGAGGACAACTATTGAATCTTAGATAGTGGAAATGAAAGTCCTATTTACCAGTCCAACAACAAGATTTTACAATCAGTGCAGCTACTCCATTTATTGAATTTTGAGAATATTGGAGGAAAGATATGAGTGACAAAAAAATAAGTAAACTATCTGAAAAGTTTGAGAATGAAAAAACTGGTGAACAATTCAAAGGTATAACGAATATGATAGATGGCAAATAAAAAAATATGATAGACATAATCATTGAATAAGAGGGCGGATACAATAACTATGCAGAGCTAATTAAAGGTTTAGTGAATGATGGTATAAATCAATTTATTGAAAAGTATAGGAGATAGAAATAAAAGAATTATAGAATGCACTTGATTTCTGATGCACAATACCTTGATTGGATTCGTGCCTTTCAAGTTTTTTTTCAATCAGTAGTGTATATTAAGTTTACATAGCTAAGATTACCCCAGCATTAAAGTGACAGGTATCCAAGTTTTGAAATTAGCATCCAAATAAACATTCAGAGCAAGTCAACATATACAGGTAAGGTAACTAATTTGTTCTTCGATCACGTTTTTTTAACGCAAGAGGCTCAAACTACCATAGACAGTCACGAGGGATAACGATTTCCTGCTCTACTCCCTGACTACCGTTTTCCGACTCTTTCCATTCAGACTGTTTGGTGTGAGCTTCGCCCTGACTTCATGCTTGCCATAGCCCAAATGAGTATCCATTTCGGCTTCTAACATCTCCTGAATCGTTTCGGTAAAATAGATCCTTTAAGGCATTCTGCTCATTTTTTGCAGAAACAAAATTACTTTCCTTTATAAACTCCCGCAATTGTTGTTTTGTCCAAAGTCACATGTGTTTCCCCAACCCTTCTATTATTTTCATTTTAAGTACTTCGAAGAATTTCTAACAATGTTAATTGAATAATATAAAGCATCAGATACAAGAATCAATCCTATGCGTTCTGTTAAACAGGTTGATTATAGGGAGCTACCACTGTAATCAACCTGTTTTTTTGCTGTCTACTTATTCTTACATCAGTGATTAGAATCAAAAAAATAAAAGAAAGGATTTAGAGTAAAATAATGGAAGGTTAAGCCGATTTATAGGTTAGGTGTGCGCTCCAAATACTTAAGTTTTTAAAGATGAAGTAGTACATAAAGACCTGAGGGGTCGAAGAAAGTAGTGCATTGGATGGTCTAAGTGTAAGAACTGGAGGTCATAAATGGCATTAGACAAAATGGTATTTAAAGAAGATGAAGTCGAACGCCTGCAGACAAAAATCAGACAGGTAAGCCAAGATACCAACCGGCTGTACTTGCAGCTGAGAGGTCAGACCAATAACTGGGGTGGTATTCCGCTGGGTTCAGATTTGATACGAGCTCAGACGCTTATCAATGAACTGACGGTAGAAGCTGAAAAGCTTGAAGATATTATTCGTCTTGCAGTAAAAGGTGTTCAAGGCGCACAGGATGAGAACAAGAGGCAGGCTAATCAACTTTTTCAGCAATTTGGTACTCTTGGAGGGATGTTCGGAAAACTTGGGGGAGGCAGTGCAAGTGGACAGTTTCCAATCCCAACGTATGCCCAGAAGATAGTCACGAAACTGATCACCTCGGTTGCTGCTTTAATGGGACGGGATGAGTTGAATAGCGATCCTTTGGTGCAGAAACTCCAAACAACGGTTAAGAATTCAGGATTGGGAACGATCGACTCCATTACAGCCCAAAGTAAGCTGAAGGATATCTACCAGGCACGGGATCAAATTGCAAAAGCGCAGACCGCATATAAAGTATATCAAGCGTTTGGAAACAAGGCTCAAATGGACGCAATGCATAAGCTGGCGGAAGACGCACGCCAAAAGCTGAAATATCTAGGCATAGACGAAGTCCATTACCAAACAGGTAAGGATCTAAGCGGTTATTTCAAGAAACCAGCGGTTAAGGCGTGTGATTATGATCCGTCAATTACTACCAGCAGCGTACCATTAGTTCAGAATGAATCGTATCTGCTGATGCTCCGAATGGCGATGGAACCAGGAGATCAGGGAGCCTGGGCTAAGCGCCAACTCGTAGGGGAACGACTGAATATTCCGCCGATGGAGCTTCCAGATGGGACACCGATTACCGCATATAACAATAATAATGAGATAACACTCAACTATTTTAAGGCGCATGTATTAAAACCTAACGAAACCAATTCAATACTGGCGTATTATTCATGGTTGGAATCAACCTACGGAATGACCGAATGGCGGAAAAAAGTGGTACAAGCGGATACGGTTACGCGCGCATTTATGGGATCTCTTATCGAGGAAACCGTTATGGGTGTAGTGGATACGGTGACGTTTACATTCCATTTTGTCGTAGACCCGGAGAAGACGACACAGGAAATGGCAGATACAGCATCTTATATCATGCAACATCCAGAAGTATTGGCAGAAGCAGCGAAGAAGATGTATCATAACTTTAATGAGGGAACGCCGGAGGAAAAGGCTTCCATGCTGGGTGCAGTGGCTTCTGTATTGGTACCGGGGCTATCTGTGACTAAGGGTACAAAGGTAGGAAAAGTGGTCGATGGGGTACAAGATTTTGCCGCCAAAGCGATGGAAGGCGTGAAAGACCTTAATAAAGTCATTCAGAATTCCGGTCACTTGGCTGAACTCCCGAAATTCAAGCCATTTTTAAGCACGCCAGAAGGTGTGCCTTTCAGTGTAGGAAAAATCCCCATGGATTCGAATCCACTGCCCAAAACATTTGTACAGGAGCATTATTTAAATGAGATGAATGGGTTTGGGGATGTGAAAGGTGGTAAGATTGAGGGGACGGGTAAAAATAAATTACCTAATCGGACAATAGATAGCTTATATGAGAAGACTCAAAATGTTAGAGGCGATATTAACAGAGAAATAGAAAAAATAGGGAATTCCGACGAATACAAAAATCTCTCAAAAACACAGAGAGATAAACTTGATAGAAAACTAAGAAAGTTAAGTAGTGGGAATGTCGCAGTGGCAGATGTAAGCATTCCTGATATTAAAAAAGAATTTCAAGCACACAGTCAGATTCATTCCTCTGATAGCGTTGGTAGTAATGTTGGAGATTTTAGTTCTTCCAAAGTTGATAAGTCATTGGAAACCTATGTTGATGATGGATTTCCAAGATTTAATGACACGGAGGCAAAGATTCTTGAAGATATTGCTTCTCAAATAAAAGACCCTAATGTTAAAGGGCGAATAGATTTGTTTACAGAACTAGATGCATGTCAAAGTTGTTCCAATTTAATTATGGAATTTAGACGTAAGTTCCCAAATATTGAGTTAAATGTCTACTCTAAAAATATGAAATAAGGACTGATGATATGAACATGACAAGTTATGAATCAATAAAATCATCTATAGTTTTAGACTTTGAAGAATATATTGAAGAAGAAGGTTTAAATGTGGCGCAGGTTTCAGCAAAAACTTTGGAAGAGGATTGGAGAATAGTAAACGATAGTTTGTTTACTAAAACATTATATTTTGTTTCTATTACAATAGAGAGTTTGAAATATAAAGAAATTGCTGATTTTATATATTCTAAACTAGAGAGTTATCTGAAAATCACTAACTTTGAAGAGCATATAGATAAATATGACATTGATAAGCTGTTACAAGACATTCAAATCTGTAAACAATTAATTAATAATAAAAGTGAATACACAATCAGGGAAACAAGCGATTCTACTAAATCAAGAGTAGAATACATCTTAGGTTTGAAAGCTGATTAATTGTAGTGTTGTATAGGTGGTTGCTACGAACATAATCATGTGGGGGCTACCCAGTGCCGAATGAACTCTTTATTGAACCAGTAACACACTTATGTCATGTAATACCCGTATAAAGATTTGGTCATTTCGTTTGTACGCACAGTAATTCTTGAAAGGTATAACTTTAATAACGCTAAGGCGTTACATAGAACAGGTTGATTATGGTCAGATATCACCATGATTGACCTGTTTTTTGTTACCTTTGTTATTTGCGGTTTTTTCGACATTACTAGAAACTGTAAAATGCCATATAACGATAGTAATACTGAGAAATAAAAAGCAAAGAGTAGCACTTTGTCCGTAACATAACTGACTTGCAACGATGACGGTGCAGGAAAGAAATCTGGTGGCGACCAGTCAACATATACAGGTAAGATAACTAATTAGAATTCCCAGCACTTGGCTGAACTCCCGGATGAATGGGTTTGGGGATGTGAAAGGTGGTAAGATTGAGGGGACGGGTAAGGGTAAGGGTGGTAGAGCACCTCACCTAAACAACATTGATGAATTTTTATCGGGGAGTAAAACTTTTGATGAAGTTGTTAATGACTATGCTAAGCATTATGTTGAGGTAATAAACACTAAAGGGTGGTCTTGGGAAAAAAGTATTTCTGGAGGAGATAGTTTAACTGGTGGGCAAAAAAAGTTGATAAAAAGTTAAGCCGAGGAATTAAATCTTATACCTAAAATAGAAGTGAGAAAAGTAGATGGTATGCGTTATGGGTTTGCTGATTTTGAGGGTGAAGGCGTGGTAGTACATAGTGATGAGCTCCCAAAAGATTTGTGGAAAAAAGGAAATACAGAACAGTTGACCGGTTAAATGATAATCTTCCAGAAGACATAAGAAAACTGGTTGAGAACGGATCGTATACATGGCACCACACTGAAGTCCCTGGGAAAATGCAATTGGTTCCTTATGGAATTCATAACATTACAACTCACAATGGCGGAAGGTCTACTGGAATGTGGGCAGATGTTGCAAGATAAATAATAGGGAGGAAATTATTATGAAAATAAAAAAAGAGACTATAGTTTATCCTTTACCGTCTGATCAACAGTTATCGAAAGAAGAAGGTTTTTGGAGAGTAGAATTGCCATTAGAATATAAAGAATTTATTAAAATAAATAATGGAGGTGCTCCAGAAATTCGTTCGTTTATTTGTAATGATCATAGCTATGCAATTACTAGATTTTTATGCATTCTTGAGAATCCAACAGAAAATGAGTTTGGAATATTTGATATTGATGCTACTAAATCTCAGCTTGATGAGAGACTAATTGATGATGAGGATTTGGTAGGAGTTGCATTATTACCAGTTGCTGTTTTATTTGCTGGTGATTTTCTATGCTTAGATTTTCGTGAATCTAGAAATAATCCTAAAGTTTGTGTGTGGGATCATGCAAATTCTGGTGAATTTGACCCAGTGAGCTATCATGTTGCAAATAGTTTTGAAGAATTCCTAACAATGCTAACTGAATAAAAAACAATAAGGGCTAACTAGTACCCAATACACCCATCATCCAACCAATTACAGACTTAACTTATGTATTGCCCGAATAAAGATTTAGTCATTTCGTTTTTAAGTACAGTAATGATTGAAAAATTAACGCTAAAGCGTTACATAAAATAGGTCGATTATGGTTTAATACCACCATGTTTGACCTATTTTTTGTGACCTGGAGGAGATAGGGCTTTACTCCTTTTTAACATCTAGTCTAAGCTATAATATTATTACCTTATATTTTCCTATAAATAACAAAATATAGAGTTGAGAGGTTTATGAATGAGAAGTAAGCGTAACTTGATAATGCTGTTATTGTTTGCTTTGACGATTATACTTTCAGCCTGTAATGATAAAAAAGCTGCGATATTGTCCATGGAGAAGTACGGGATCTAGCTCAGCAAGGCGAGGCGTTCTCGTGGAAGGATTTTAAAGGGAATCCCTTTGAAGACGTCGGTTCAGGTTTGTACATCCGCAAATATGAAATCAATGATGACTACCATGTATTAGTTGGTGGCGGAAGTGTTGATGCAGCCCCTCTGTATATAAATCTTGTCAAAAGAAACGGAGAAAAGATCGATATCCGTTATAATGACATCGATCATTTTATCCTCAATTAAATGATGGGCTTTTAGGTTATTCAAATCTTATTCCGTTAGACATTTCATCCAAACGCTCCCAGTCGAGTACAACAATTTCTTGCTTAACTTTATATAAGATCTCCATGTCGGTGAGCCGCTGAATGACACGGTTTAAATGGCGGGGGGTAGTCCCAATCAAAGAGGCTATATCTGGGATATATGGCGTCTGAATTTCTTTTCCAAACTCACGTTGGAGTTGTATCGTTAATAAATAACTTGCAAGTCGTTCCTCGATAGCGCCTAGTAAGTTCGTTCGGGATGGGGATGTGCAGGTTAGAAGCTTGTAAGAAAGATGTTTCAGCAATAAGTCTTTAAAGCTATGGTTATCCATTAGGTCAGACTCAACCTTTTGTTTCGGGATAAATAAGAGAGAGGTTTGTTGTACCGCTTCCACTTGTGATTGGACCACAACCTCCTGCACGTATTCAATGTCCCCGAACAATGACAAGGGTGAGCAGAACCGTAATAACAAGGATTTTCCCGTTCCCACACTAGAAGAGACATTAGAACGCCCCTCCACTTGAAAATAAATTCCGTCCAGCTCATCCCCCTCACGTAAAATGATCTCACTCTGCCCGTAAACACTACATCAGGGAGCCTCTTAAGCGGTTGTCTGTTTGCATTTGCTTAAACATATATGAGATTTGATACCGGGAAATAGTTCGAGTTAGCAGGGATTTCCTACTTTTTTCACGGGTTAATTCCTTCCAGAAGTATGAATTCTCTCCAGTTTGGTAGAAATGGTCTGATGCATAGGGTCTAAAATGGAATATTGGATACAAAAAACTCGTAATTTTAGTCCTGAGAAGTAAGATGAACAAAAAGAAATAAAAAAAGTAAATGTGCCAAATGTCTTAAATTATATCAAAAAGAAAGTACGATGAGGTGACCTTAGAACTGGATCTATATACACTAGTAATTTTACTTTTATGAAAATAATGGTAATTTATTGGGGATCTTTGAACCATTTTAGCAAAAAATGTTATGGAAAATATAAACTATTTAGTCGTCGAACCGATAATGCAGTATGTATCTCCTAAATTGGAAAATAATTTATTTTTTATTTAAAATTTACACTATTTATTCTTGTTAATCCAAAATTCCTATCCAGTGGTGATGAAAAAGATGAGTGCTCAAGAAATGCTAACTAATCAGGTACAAAGAACCCCTCGAATTAAACCAAATTACCCGGAAGGTGAATTGGTTTTGGAGGATCCTGCCCGGCCATCGGGAAAACCAACCTTCTCATGGTTGACGATTATAGTCCCCCCCATCGGGATGTTAGTCATCTCTATATTTATGTCAACATTGACCAGGTCGTTTACCATGCTGATATCAACCATGGGTATGACTGTTCTGACGGTCATGGTTTCAATTTTGAATTATAAATCCAGTGTGAAAAAACATCATGAACAGAACAAAAAACTTGAAAAAAAATATCTCAACTACTTATTCCAGGTTCGTAATGATTTACAAAGTGCCGCCAGTACGCAACGAGAAGCCTATACATATATCCATCCAAGTATTCAATCCTGCGTAGAAATCGTACGGGGGAGAAGCAAGCAGTTGTGGGAAAAAACCGGAATTGAAGATGACTTTTTGAATCTCAGGGTTGGTGTTGGTATCCAGCCGATTGCTCTGGTGCCAATATATAGCTCGAAAGCGAAAGCAATTGACGATGACAACCCACTTGAAGAAATCGCCAGTAAAATATGCGAAGAGATGTATTTTGTGCGAGATATTCCGGTCTACATACCGCTAAGGAATATTAATACGCTCGGAATATACGGCAAACAGCAGGAGGTTCGTGATTTCCTCAATGGTGTTCTAGTTCATTTAACAACACACCAAGGCTACGATGATGTAAGAGTAATATGCGTGATGCAGCCTGATGATCTGCAGCACTGGGAATGGTTGAAATGGTTGCCCCATACATGGAATAAAAATCGAAGCCAGAGAAGTTTGGCTACAACATCCTTTGATGCCTCCAATATTGCGGATGAATTACTTCCAGAGCTTAGAAAAAGAGAAGAAAACAGCACGAATGGTTATGGACTACAGCCAATGCAGACCCCGCATTATGTTTTTCTGGTTTTTGCTCCAGAACTGTGGGACAGCACGGATATGATGAAGTATTTGCTCTCAGGTAATGCTTCACTTGGGGTGACCAGCATTTTTACATCGGAAAAGATTGATGTTGCGCTGCCGCTGAATTCCCAGGCTATTCTGGAAATCAAGGATGGTAAGGGGATGGTTCGAAAAGATACTAATCAGCTGTTAAGTCATTTAGCGGATTATTTTTCTGCCGATTCTCTGGATAAAAAAAATTCAGAGTTTTTTGCCCGTTCCTTGTCTCCGCTCAGAATTAAGGAAGGTCAAAATAACAGCTATATCCCACCAATGGTTACTTTTCTGGAGAGCTTTGAGGTTGAGCAGGTAGAGGATCTAAAGGTAATGGAGCGCTGGTCAAAAAACCAGGCTAACCGTACAATGTCCATTCCTCTGGGGCTCGGGGCAGGCGGGAAATTTCTTTTGTTCGATATGCACGAAAAAAGCTATGGTCCACATGGTCTAGTAGCCGGCACTACCGGATCGGGGAAAAGTGAGCTGCTTCAGTCTCTACTTTTGGGTCTGGCGGTAAATTATCATCCGCATGAGATTGCTTTTGTACTGATCGACTATAAGGGTGGAGGAATGGCTAATGCTTTTCTTGGACTTCCACATCTGGTGGGAACAATCACCAATCTTGGCGGTAATCAGATCAATCGGGCCCTTGCCTCCATCAAAAGTGAGCTTTTGCGGAGACAGCGACTGTTCAGTGAAGCCGGAGTGACCAGCATTGATAATTACATCATTCTTTACCGCAATAAAGAAGTTAACCTTCCCTTGCCGCATTTGATCATAGTGGTAGATGAGTTCGCAGAACTTAAATCAGATCAACCGGAATTTATGAAAGAGCTAGTCAGTGCGGCACGGGTCGGAAGAAGCTTGGGGATTCACTTAATATTGGCAACACAAAAACCTTCTGGCGTAGTCGATGACCAGATCTGGAGTAACTCCAGATTTAAGCTATGTCTGAAGGTGCAGACACCTTCGGATAGTCAGGAGATGCTGAAACGCACGGAGGCAGCAGAGATCAAAGAAAAAGGCCGTGGGTATTTGCAAGTTGGTAATAATGAAGTATTCACTTTGTTCCAATCCTCCTGGAGCGGAGCGCCTTATCAAGCAGGGGAGACAGATCAGGATGGAAGTCCCAAGATGGATATCGTTTCACTAAGTGGTGAACGTAGAGCTCTGATTCCGAAAGCGAAAAACAGTGATCATGCCTCGCAACTGAGTGAGCTGCAGGCTGTAGTTAATCATATAGCTGCGATTTCTGCTGAGCAATCGATCGGAGAGGCCTTTCAGCTGTGGCTGCCTCCACTTCCGGAGACTATGACTTTAGCGGATGTTATGGATCAGAATCAGATCTGGGATGGGCAATCATGGAAGCAGCCAGATCAGAATCTTATTGCCACCGTTGGACGAATTGATAATCCGTCAGATCAGGAGCAATACAATCTGGATATTAATTTTAATCAGGATGGACATTTACTGGTTTATGGAGCGCCGAGCAGCGGTAAGACTACGCTGTTAAAGACAATTATCATGTCCCTCTCCTTGAAATATGAACCTGATTACGTTCATTTCTATATATTGGATTTTGGTACACGTACCTTGGGAGTATTCCACGAGCTTCCACATGTAGGGGATATTATTTTTCCAGAGGACGAACAAAAGCTTGGAAAACTGATCAGTTGGTTGTTGTCCCAATTGGATGAACGCAAACGTAAGTTTTCTCAGCTTGGTATCGGTAATTTGGTCTCTTACAGTGCAGCCACTGGAGAGAAGGTTCCTTACATTGTTATTCTGCTCGATAATTACACAGGATTCTCAGAAGCCTATGATGACTTTATCTTAGAGCTTTCCAAGCTGGTGCGTGAAGGCGGTAATTACGGGATATACTTCGTGTTCGCTGCCAATGCTGTAAACTCTTATCCTTACCGAATCAGCCAGAATATTAAGCAGGCTCTAGTATATCAAATGTCTGATAGATTGGATTATTCCAGTATTCTGGGCAGAACAGAAGGGATGGAGCCAACGAATACCGTAGGGCGCGGACTGCTCAAAGATAACCGGATTCTGGAATTTCATACCGCGCTTCCTGTGGATGGCAGCTCTGATGATCAGATTGCTGCCTCTCTCCGCCGGATTAGTTCGGAGATGAAAGCAGTGGCAGGAGTGAATAACCCTGTGGGGATTTCAGTGATCCCGGACAAGCTTTCACTGGCAGAGCTTTTGGAACGTGTGCCGAAGGAACAACCGCAGGGGAATTATCTGGTACCGCTCGGGCTGGATTGGGATACTACACTTCCGGTAGAGATTAATGTAAAGCAGGTTAGCAATTTTGTAGTATCTTATACTACTCAAAAGCATGTGGACTTTAGATTTAACGCTTTAATACAAGCTCTTGATAAATCGGCAGGCGAAGTAAATATGGAATTCCATCTGTTTGACAGTGGTGTTGTCAGTATACCGAGTCTGAAAGCTAGTTCAACGATTACGCGCTATATGAGTACAGCTGAAGAGTTTTTACAGCTCACACAATCCTTAGTGGATCAGCTGCAACTAAGGAAAAATGATGCCCGGCAAGCTTTTGCAGATGCCCAAAATCGTGAAGAATTTGACGAGGCGGAGTATATTCTGTCTAAGTATCCGCTTCTTGTCATTGTAATGCCACATCTTAAGTCCGCTTTTGATCTGATGGAGAATGATTCACTGGATCATTTGGAGCGGATAGCGAGGTTTGGCGGTGGACTTGGTGTAATGCTGCTGGTCGGCAGCGATTCGTTTGAACTGAATCAAATGCAATTGGTCACTGATTTTGCGGGTGAACTGATTAACAGTGGACATGCGTTGTTGTCCGATGGAAGACCCAATGATCATTTGTCTTATGCTCCACTACTCGAGAATATGGAATACCATGAGCTGAACGAGGTATTGGATAATACTGAAGCGATACTGCTAACTGAGGGGGCCATTTCACGCCTCAAAATGATTACAGAACTATAGATAAGCAGGTGAAAAAAGCGATGAAGCCGGCTCGTGAAATGTTTGAATTGCATCCTTTAGAAATTATCTATTTGACTGCTTTGATAGAAGGAACTAGTTTTCCAGGTCTGGAAATCGATCTCAAAGACGAATCGGAGCGTAATTTACGCTCCCTAATGGATGCTCAGATGAGGTCGCTGGAAGTGAAGGGATATTTAGAGGTTGATTTTGCGGGGCTTGCCAAAGTGAATGAAGTGCTTCATAGAGGTATCGCTGTTGCATCGAGCTGCAAATCTTATTTTTGCCAGCTTATGCATACGAATCAACAGACTTGCAAGGTCTTCTATTTTGTTCAGGATGAAGTTTGGTTTGAACTTGAGCATCAGCCGGAAAGTAACACCTATAAGCTTCAGGAGATTTATGCATTACATGAGCTGATGTATCAGGTCATTGAGAGAATCCCTTTAGTGTGGGAATTGAGCGATAAAGATAAATTACAAAAAGCGATAAATAAAGAAGTGGATTTTGAAACGTGGGTGGGGAAGTCTCTACTAGCAGGTGCATTCATAACTTCCTTGGCAGAAATCCAATGCATTACCGAGGAGGCACAGGTGATTCGCGAACTGAACCTGTTGATTCATGAAGATCAAATGTGGCTGCTGAGCGGGGGGGAAGAAGACGCCAGTCAAACCACGCAATCCTTGTCTACAGTAGTAAATGAATTATGTAATTGGCTGCAAGAAGCTTAACAAATCTGGGGGATCAGACTATGTCAACTGCACTGACTACTTTTGTATTTAAAGGTGAAGGAGAGAAGTATTTGGATTTGGAAGTCTCTCTTTCTATTTCTACAGGGCAATGTATCGAGCTACTTAAGCAAGCCAACTGGCTTCCGGATAACTGGGAATTTAAATGTGAAGCCAGCCGTACGGGCGAAGAATGGATTGAGTTGGGGCCGCATGCTGTTCTCGCAGAGATTATACAAGGGGACGGAGCCATAGTTCGTATTTTGCCCTATTGAGCTGGGAGATCGTAAAGGAGGATTCCTATGAAAAGCGTACACTTAGTCTGCTCACCTGAACTTATAATGCTGCTATCCAGGTCGCTAGAGCATGAGGGTTATGTAATTTCTGGTAAACATTCTACATTACATAGTTTTATAAGTGGTTTCAGTAGCAAGGAAGTCGATCCTTCATCCATTGTAATTATGGAGGGCGGCGCGGGTCTGGGCACACCGGTCAAAGCTGCGGATATAATCAGTTTCATGACGCTGATCCGTAAATATCTTAAACATACGCGGCTGATTGTCCAGTTAGACCCGGCGCTGCAAACGGATATTGAATTTATACGGACCCTGGTAAATATGAACATACATGATCTTCAGTTTACTACGGAATTCCAGGGCGATGATCTTCTGAACTGGATCAAAGAGAAAAAAACTACAAGGGATTATTATCATATCCTGGGTAAAAAGAAAGGCCTTTTTGCATCGTTTAAAGGCTCATCAAGAGCAGCTTCTGACGCGGCAGTGGAAGAGGCACCGTCTGCTCCTCCGAGACCGGTGGAGTCGCTTACCCGTCCACAGCCAGTGGCTGGTTCCAGAACTGTAGCAGATGCCGCCAACAGGAAACCATCCGTTGCTCCTCGCTCTTCAGCAGGATCAACTCCGCCTAGACCGGGGCCTCCGGCCAGAAAGGAGACCCCGTCATTAGCCGAAGCGGAAACGCTGGAGAGTCTGGAACAATCTATTCCGGTAGAAGAAGAGTCGACGCCAGCAGCAAGTACGAGAATTCTGGGCAGCAATGTACCACTTGTCATCGCAGTTTGTGGTGTCGGAGGGGAAGAAGACGTAGGTGCAGCGGCATTTCTGCTGGCCGCGGGTCTGGCAGAACTGGGCTGGAAGCCTCTGGTATGCGGAGATGACAGACCCGAAATCAGTTCGCTTGAACAGATTGTTTTTAAGGGTGAGAAAGAAGATTCGGTTTCTACCATGTTCGAATATGAAGGAGTCACTTTCTATCGCAGAGGGTATTCGTGGGATATTTCGGAGCTTTTGGCCAGTGAGTTCACGCATATCATTCTATGGGTGGATATCCATCGGGAGCGGAAGGGCACCAGCGGACTCGAGCTGTGGTGGAACTCGCAAATTCCTATTTTGGTAGGCAACGGGGCTATGTGGAAGTATGAACTGCTGAAAGAGAAGCTGAACACCCTTAACCCTTTTGAGCGCAAGCGGTGCAGGCTACTGCTGGAAAATGGACATCAGGAAGTATTACAAATGTTGAAAAAGGATTTTGCAGAAATTCAAACGACTCTGATGCCTGCACATCAAGATCCTTTGTATCCAGATAAAGCGGCTGTCGAGTGGGTAATGAAGCTGCTGACCGTTCAGAAAAAGCTCTTTCGCAAGCAAACATTGCTCTGGGGAATTGTTGGGACGGTCTTGTTTGTGACCTTGTTATTAATAGGCATAGGATTTTCATTTGTTCCGGAGAGCCGGTAATTATCAATCAGGAGGCTGGGTATGAATTCAGGTATGGTAAGGGGCATTGCTTTTGATTGCCATCGACTTCTCTCCCCTGCCCAGGAGTGCAGCGATAAGATGAGAGCAGCAATCACAGGAGTGTCAGGTTATTGGGTAGATTTGGGTGGGGAAGAGTTTAAGCAGCATTGTGAGGAATGGATTAAGAAAATGAACGAATTTAAAGCTGCCATAGCCCAAATTGAATCAAATATGATGAAATATGCAGATAAATTACAGGTGGAGGAAGAGAGAGCGGAGGCAGCCAGACTTAAGGAAGCTGAGAGACAAGCCTCCGAACGGGCAGCAGCGGCAGCCGCGGCCGCAAAATCGAAAGGGAAAATCAAATAGGGATGGAAATGAGGTCTTGAAGTGGCAATACGTAAGCGGAAAAAAATACTGAGATATACGATCCTATCAGGTTGTCTTGTTGCCGTTGCCACATCCGGGGTATGGTTTGCAACTTATCGCCATTATAACGCTAAGCTGATCGACGAGCGGGCAGCTTACGAAGAACAGCTGAATGATAAAGATGAAGTCTTGCAGCGCTATATGGATCAATCCCAGACAGCCTATGTTCTGATATCTCCAAAGCTAGCTGGAGAGGTGATTACCGCTGAGGATGTAATGGAAGAGAAGCTACCCAAATTCTCCTCACCGGATAATCTGATCAGTGAGTCTAAAGCGATTGTAGGCAAGTACTTGAAGATTGATGCATTGTCAGGCACAGCGGTAACTACTGAAATGGTACGTGATGAAGCGAGATTGGAGCCATCAGAACGAAAAGAAGAGACTGAATATATTAAACTGCCGCTTCGGTTAACGAAAAAAGATGTCGTAGATATTCGGATAGTTTTCCCAAATGGCGAGGATTACATAGTCGTAGGAAAGAAGTCGCTGAAGGACGTAGATTTAGCGAATCAATATACATTTTTTAATGACAATGAAGAAGAAGCACAGCTCCTGCAAGCTGCCCTGGTGGATGCATACATAAATAACGCAGAGCTGTATATGAAACAGTACGTAGAACCGGAGCTTCAGCCTGAACCTGTAGTCAATTATGTCCCTAATCTGGATGTACTTGGAGTAATTAAGGATAATCCTTTCATTATAGATCAGGCCAAGTGGAGTCTTGCTGCCAATCTTCGTAAGGAACTGGAGAAACGGCTCGAAGTTATGGAGGATGAAGATAGAATTCGTGTGGGAGCACAGGCACCAAGCGGCAGTGGTGTGATCCAGAGAAAGGCTGTTCAGGGAGCGGCGGCAGCAGAGGAAGCTGCGAAAGTTGATGACAGCCAATCCGTGAACGGAGTGATAGATCGGACCAATCAAGCGCCGATCGATTCAAGTGCAGACCAGAGTTCAGCGGGTGTGACGAATAAAGAAGCAACCACAGATGACAGTCTGCTGGAAGGAGAGTGACCGATTTGCACATTGTTGTCGCAGGGGATTGCGAGAAGCACGATTTCATACTGGCAGCGGCTATTCTGTTGAAAAGTTATTTCAACAACGATGTCATGATTATTTCGGATAACAGCAGGAATTATCAGTATTTTGAAGGCGAAGTGTCTGGTATAAAGATTGCTGATTCAAGCGTAGCTGACAAACCGGATATCGTTCTGTATGACTGGCATCATGGGTATCCTGAGGGTCTTGAGGAGGAGATTATTGTCTTCGCAACCACCTATGAACGTCAGGCTATGGAGAACGTAGATATGTTGCTGGATCAGAAACGAATGCCTACTGTACTGCTTATCATAGAAGAAGAATGCGGACTTGGACTGAAGTATGTGGATAAATATTATCCAGTGATTACCTCAAAAATCAGTTACATCAGTAGTGCGGAGCGAAGAATTGATTGGGTCCATGATGGAAGGGTGGATCTTAAGGTAGATAAGGATTTTGCCGAAGCTGTAAATGACTTTTTGATTGAAATTTGCGATGTTCCAAAGCAAGACATCAAGAAGCTGTGGCAGTATGCAAGGAAACGGGGGTAGGTAATTGTGCTTGTAGCTTTCTGGGGACCTGCTCAAGGGCAGGGGAGAACAACTTCGAATATGGCAGCTGTTGCGGCTACCATAGCGCTAGATCATCATATCCGCGTGTTAATGACACATACGCATTTGGAGCAAGGGGTGCTTGAGCATTTGTTCTCACAGACAAGAACAACGCTTCAGTCTGCACAGACCACCGGCGGAATGGATGCGATTGAGAGATTAGTGCAGTGTGGAATGCTGACACCTGAAGGAATTAGAGATCATGCGGAGTCCATTCTTAAGGATCGGTTGGAACTGCTTAGGGGATCTATGAGTACTGAGAAACATGAGACAAAGCTCTTGCTTCCGCATATCTACAAGGATTATCGCAGGTTTTATGATTTGTTATTTGTGGACCTTTCCTCTGAAGATGATCCGGATGTTGTGTCTCTGGTTATGGAGCAGGCAGATTTGATTGTGGTTAACCTAAATCAGAATCAGGTAAGTCTGGATACCTATTTTTTGAACAAGAACAAAGCTCCTGTTCCGAGCCATAAGCCAGTCCTCTATTGTATTGGGGCTTATGAGCGCAGCTCCAGGTTCAATAAAGAGAGAATTATTAAGCTGTATGAATTGAAGAAAAAAGCAGTAGGTGTTATCCCACATCATATTGGTTATATGGATGCTCAAAATGAACGGCGTTTTGTTCAGTTTCTATTGAAGGCAAGAGAGGCTAAATCCCGTTTTCTGGAGTTTAGTGAGGACGGAAACTTCACTGAGGCGGTACGACATATGGGACAGCTTATTCTCCGGATGCTGGAGATTTCTCCAGTATCGGAATTGGATGTTGCGAATGATTAATCTGATTCTGATCTTTGTAGTCCTGATAGCTATTGGAGTGTTCCTCTACTTATGGCTGGGCAGACGTAAGGATGCTGCTCCACCTTCCGTCCAACTGAAATATGATATGAATGAAATCGTGCTGTTTCTGAGAAGGGCTTTTGAGGAGATTATAGCTGCGTCTCTTTATGAAGGAAGTCCAAGTGAGGAAGAATACAACCGTCGGAAGGCGCGGCGAAGAGAATTGCAGAAAGCGCTCCGAAGTTGCATGCACGGCGATCTATCCGCTAAGAAATACGTGAAGCTTTATATGAAGGATCTATTGGTTCAGACCTACGGTCTGGATGAAGGAAATGTAGATAAGATTATCAGCTTCGGCCATACGAATCGATTGACTTCACAGGATTGCTTCGATATCTTGCTTTATGTTTTCAAAAAAGATCATGGTCAGAATGCATTTAATGTAATAGTAAGCAAATATAGCCTGGATACACTGCAAAAGCTGCCTGATGGATCTAAGGGGTATAAGATCACCGAAGAGCAGATTCGCCATATCTATCAGTCCGAGCAGCCGAGATTGTCCATCCAGGACAAGATTGAAATTATTGTTCAGAGAGCTTATCAAATTTATAAGGGGCTCGGCGTTATTGATGAGCTTCGAGATCAGAACATCGACGGAGTCAATGGAGGAACAAGTGGCATGCCTCCTGATGTCGTGCAGACTACAGATTTTCTGGAATATACGAAGCAGCAGCATTTCATACCACAATCCTATGATGCAGTGTGGACTTTCTACCGCGGAAAGTCGCTTCACCTGGAATTCTTAAGTTTTGGTTCTGAGAAGGAGCTTAAGCGGGTTTGCCAAAATATCTATGGGTTTGGTAACCCCGGGCAATTAAATGAATCCAAGGGTTATATCATCAACGATATGGCTGATGGCAGCCGGGTCGTGGTTGTGCGGCCCAAAATGGCTGAAAGCTGGGCTTTTTTTGTCCGCAAATTTAACGATTCACTCGTGGAATTGGATCAGCAAATCCAAGATCAAGGGGCACAGCTTGCGATTGATATGCTTGTTTTTCTCATTCTGGGCCATCAGGTCACAGCCATCACTGGCAGACAAGGCTCGGGCAAAACAACCCTGCTTAAGGCACTGATCAAATATATTGATGCGAAGAATATCCGGATTCAGGAGACTTCCTTCGAGATCTGGGCAAGAAAAATGTATCCGGGTAAAAATATTTTATCCTTTAGAGAAACCCCCTCCGTTAGTGGGCAGGATGGGCTGGATGTGCAGAAAAAAACGGATGGCGCTGTGAATATTGTTGGTGAGGCGGCTACTCATAGTGTGGTCAGTTATGTGATTCAGGCAGCCCAGGTAGCTTCTGAATATACATTATTTACACACCACGGCAAAACACTGCCCAATTTGGTCAGCGCTTTGCGCAATAGTCTTATCGCATCGGGAGCCTTCAGTAATGAGAAAATTGCTGAGGTTCAGGTTGTTGAGGCGCTTGGCTTCAACGTCCATCTGGTCCTGCGTGCTGGGAAAAGATATATCGAACGGATTACAGAGATTATCCCGGCAGATCCACAGTTCGAATATCCTCAGAACTACAAGGATCCTGAGAATATTACGGACAAGCTGGATGCTTTTATGGATACCATGACCGAATATTTTGGCCGGATGACAGATCGGCGTTCCTATGACTATAAGGATGTCATTGTGTGGGAAGCCGGAGAATACGTGACCAAGCATCCGATCAGCAGCCGTAAAATCGATGAAATGCGCAAAAATATGGATGAAGAGGATGCACTAGAATTCGCTGCATTTCTTGAGAAGTATTGGGGGCAATCCGCATGAATCTGCAAAACCTATTATTGATTATTTTGGGAACCTCGGGAGTGCTACTGGTTGTCCTGCTTGTGCTGCTTAACATAGTGCAGCGTAAATTGAAGGGAACACAATATCAAGAGCAAAGGCGACTAAAGGCTCTCCTGCCAACGAGAACAAAGGAAAAAAGATGGTTGGAGCAGGCCCATAAAACTTATCCGGTACTTGATGAACTGCCATTAGTGAAGAAACTTCTTCACCGGATGCGCTCGCGTCTGACCTTGGTTCATGCAGGCAATGAAATCATGATCAGAAGTCGCGCGGCTGCGCTGACGCTAATGATTGTTGCTTGTATTCTGATCATTTCGTTGAGTTCATTCCTCTGGACTTCATCCTGGGTAAGCCGTGCGACTATTATGCTAGTCTCAGTTTATCTTGGAGGTGTCCTTAGTGATCTCTTCATTGGGCGTTTAGTGAAGCAGATGTTATATGACCAATCGTCCATGATTCTGGATATTCGCCATGAATATCATCAGACACATATGGTACAAGTCAGCTTGGAGAATTCTGCGGAACGTTCGAAACCAATGGTAGCCGTGCATGCTCGGCAGATTGCTGGAATTCTGGCAGCGGTGGACCCGGAAGATGAACTGCAGAAATATTATGAGATTGCACCTAACCGTTATATGAAGCAACTGGCTGGGGTGAGTTACAAAATAGGTGAATATGGCGATGCGGATATCCATAAAGGGGAGCGTTCGATTTATCTATCGATGCTTGGCAATATCAGAGAAGAGATTCATATGGATATTAATCGCCGTGAGCGAATCGATCGTTTGTTATACGGTATCGTTTTTGTAGCCATTTCACCGGTATTCATGCTGGATCCGATCCGCAATTGGGCGGAGGGAATGTTTCCTATTGTATCTAATTACTACAATTCGGCCTGGGGGTTATATTCTTTAATCTTACTTTATATCACGTTCATAATATCGTTTATTGCCCTGCGGATTCTCAAAGGTGTGGATGAAGACACTCAATCTATCAAAGATGAGGGTAAGTGGTTAAATCGGATCCTAAAGAACAAATGGATTTTCAAACTGGTGGATCGGATCACGCCGGCAGAACATGAGCCTCTTCATTTCAAGGTAGCCGGTAAATTGAAGGATGCTAACTCTGGGTTGTCGCAACATGCCTTCTTTCTGCAGAAAACATTAGCGGCACTCGTTATCTTTATGCTGATCGTATCGCTTCAATTCTCGATCCATGCCAATATCAAGCATAACATCCTGTATCCCAATAAGCAGATCACCACAGGCGGCAATCAGACAGAATCTCAGAAGATGCTTAGCGAGGAACGGTACGCTTTTGAGCAGACTTTAATTGGAGAACTGGTAGCGAAGGATATTACACCGGATCAGATGTTGCCCTACATTCAGGAGAAAGCGGAGAATAAGTCTTTCCTTCAGAACAATCTGAACCATAATGCCTATGCTGCACAGTTAATGAACAGGGTAGAGCAATATCATGAGGAGTATTACAAATGGTATGAGCTTTTGCTGGCTTTTGGGCTGGCGTTGGCAGGGTTTTATCTTCCGGATGCTTATTTAATCATTCGTACCCAGCTGCGAAAGTGGGAAATGCAGAATGAGGTGGATGGCTTCAATACACTTTCCATGATGCTGTCTCAATTTCCGAATATCAGCGTGTACGAAATGATAGAGTGGCTGCATCGTTACAGCTATATTTTTGAGCGGCAGCTGCTACGCTGTATGCTGGATTATGAGGCAGGAGGCTGGAGTGCTATTGAGAATCTGAAGGAGGACGCACGTTTCGTTCCCCTCGAACGGCTCGCAGACCGTTTGCAGGTAGCAGCCGATCTGATCCCGGTGAAGAAGGCGTTTGATGATATGGATGCGGAGAGGGCATTCGCGATGGATCAGCGCAAGGAGCACTATGAGAAGGTCATCAGCAGGAAAAGTACACTGGGTAAAATGTTCGGGTTCTTGCCGATGCAGGCAACGTTCACCTTATATTTACTGCTTCCCTTCGTCTATATGGCCTTCCAACAGCTGGGTGACCTGACTGTTGTAACTGGCAAAATGTGAAGGAGATACAGGCATGGAGAATATAGCAAGCTTTTTGAAAACAACGATATCGATTCTGATCACGCTGGCCATTATATCATCCGGTCTGTTCTTGTGGGGGAAGACACAACCCGTTGTCGAATTGGCGAATAGCCAGGCGGCGGCACAGGCCAGGGAGCTTTCGGAGCAGCAATATTCCGCATTTGACAATCAGATCGTCAGTGGCTCTCAGATTCTTACGGCTTATCGGAGGTACGAATCGCAGCAGGGCTTCTGCTTATACATTGAAAAACCATATGCCAATGGTCAGAATGAGGCAGAAAGAAGATTTAGCATGAATCCAAACGGAGAAGGTTATTGTCGTGCATTTGATTATTCCGGAGCGAAGTTCAAGGAGGGGACCGAAAGAGGCATAGATGAAGAAGAAATTTCGAATGCTTCTGGAAGATATTATATCAGTCCACAAGCTAGATATAGGGCGAAGCTGATAAAAGACAAAAATGAACGGATTGCAGCTATTTATTTCGTAGCGGAGTAGATACGTCAAGAGCAATAAAATAAAAACTAGCTTCAAATAAGGTGAGGAGGAAACATCATGGAGAATATCTCGACCGGACTTAAATGGGTTATCGGCATTATTGTAACCATTCTGATTATTGCCGCAGGCGTAAGTATATATCTGGTTATCAACAACTACTTCATCCGCGCACAGGAACAGACTCTGGCCCAAACCCAAATGATTAATCAAGCGGAGTTCAACAGCTATGATAACAAGGATGTATCCGGCCAGGATGTGATTAATGCGGCAATGCGGTATAAGGGACGTCCGCAGTTCGCGATTTTGATTAAAACAGGGGAAAATACGACTGGGTTCTATGCGGAGAATACTTATAAATCTAGTTACGAAGAACCTAAAGATACGTCTAATCCGGTAGTTGATTTATCTAAGAATAACAAATATACAAAGGGTGTCAGTGTTTCGACAATGCTTGATCAAACAAATACAGATTCATATAACAGAGATAATTATTTGGTGAATACACTCTCTGTCTTTAAAGCGGTTGTTTATAAGGACAGCAATGAGGAAGTTCGTTTAATTGTTTTTAAACAGAAATAAAAACGATATCGAAAAGGGTGGGTATAGATGGAGAATATTTCTACGGGACTTAAATGGGTTATTGGCATTATTGTCACAATTCTGATTATTGCCGCAGGTGTCAGTATATATCTTGTCATTAATAATTATTTTATTCGTGCCCAGGAGCAGACATTGGCCCAGACTCAGATGATCAATCAAGCGGAGTTCAATTCTTATGATAATAAGGATGTATCTGGCCAGGATGTGATTAATGCGGCAATGAGATATAAGGGGCGTCCGCAATTTTCCATTCTGATAAAGACTGGCGTAAATAAAACAGGTTTTTATGCGAAAAACACATATAAAACTTATTATGCGCCAGCGAAAGCGGCCAGTGGTGAAGACCCGGCATCAGAGCTTGATCTTGGAGATAAGAACAGTGGTGCCGATAACTTTAGTGTATCAGCAATGCTTGACCAGAGCTCAGACCAAGATAACAGTAAAAACTGTAATGTCAATACGCTTTCTATTTTTAGAGCTACCTTACATAAGGACAAAAATGATGAGGTTCGAATTATTGAATTTAATCAGAACCCGGATCATAAATGAAAAATAGCACCCAATTTCTACTAACCCTCTTTGCTTGGATTTTATTCGCCGTAGGTGGATTTACGTTTTTGCGGCAGGAGATGGAGAGTGCTGTTCCAAACAGGCACTATGAGCTGCCGACAGTTGCATCGGCACCTTACAAAGGGACAGGTGATTTGAACAAAATTAGCGGTGAGCAGGTCATCGGTATGATCCCTCCAGCACTGGAGGGGGAATATATTTTATATATCGATGGCATTGCAATTAATGAGGAAACGGACCTTACAGCAGTGGATTTACGTGGAGTGCCTGATGCTGCTTATCAGTTAAGAGTCACGCGAACCGATGAGATGATTACGGAAATCTCCGCCACCCGCTAGAAAGGAGGAGCCGCATGGCAGACGCGCTGAAAGGTGTAATTATAATTATTTTGCTGGCATTTGTGTTCGGAGTCTATCCGGCATTCCGTCAATCCGAAGTTGTAGAAAGGAATACTAAGCTCGCCGCCAATGCGGCTGTGGTGGAATTCGTGGATACCGTTCGTGCTAAAGGGTACGTGGATACTTCCGATTATGAGCTGTTTCTTCATTCGTTGGATGCTTCATATGGTGTTTTCAAAGTGCAAATGGAGTATTACAAAAAGAATTTACAGCCCTTATATACGAATCCTGATGATTATTCTACATTCCAGAACAGCTTTAGTGTCCGATATGACGGATATTTCAGCAAGGATATTTTGGAAATCTTATATCCGCATTCAGGACCTTTACTAGCTGCAGATGATCCAGGTAGAAGGTTTACCATGCATGTAGGCGATCTGTTCAATGTCCGACTGGAATCTGAAGGGACGACACTTGCCTCACGGATGCGATCGCTCTTGTTTCATAGTGAAATGATTCCGGTCAATTTGAAGTATGGGGGGATGGTACGAAGTGAAGCCCCTTAGTGTTGTGCTTATTTTTCTAATTCTGGTCATTCCTCTTGTTCTTATGGGTGACACTCGAGAAGATCTTCAGGTCTTCAATCAGGACATGTATAAACGCTATTCGGATGATTTTCAAGCCGCAGTGGATGATGCTGGTGATTATCTGTCACGACTGGAACAGCAGCCTACTACCACAGCAGTGCACTATGGGCGGGAACGCCAGCTGCAACTGGATCAGGATGTGCTAAGTGTTTTTTACAGTAATTTAGCTTTGAAATTTGGGCTGGAGAACAACCAGACTGAAATGAACAATTTAAAAATGCATATACCCGCATTGGTGATGTTTGGATATAGCGGCTATACGTTGGTTACTCTGGACGACACAGCCAGTGTTGATGGGAAGGATGAACTTAAGCCTGTGAGTTGGCCTGAGCGTCCCTATTACTATAAACTTCGGAACGGAAATTTGCTCTATTTCACTTTGGATGACAATGCGCGGGTATATGATACAGGCTCTAATGAATTTTATGAGGGAGATTACACAGCGCTGACGGCGGAGACGAATCTCGCCCCTCTTACCTCTTTAGATTTATTTCGAGAAGTACGGCAGAGCACGATAACATCACTGGTTGAAAAGGACTTGGCAACAGCCATTAACAGACATTTGGAGCTGGTGAAACGAATGGGCCTATCGGTGCAGTTCACACTACCCAGAGGACTGAAGGATCAATCCATACAGGATGTAGGGATCATGGCTTTTATTCAAGGTTATCCGCTTCCTGGTGGAGAGCTGTTGGATGCGTATTCCTTAGGCAGCGGGGCGGTGATGCGACGAAAGGTTCTGGTAGGCACCCGAAATTCAGCTGGGCGACATATTGCTTACGGTGAAAGCTGTGTACCCTCGGGGGTTACTGTTATAGAAAGTCTATTCGATCCAGAGGAGGCCGCTCGAAAAGGGTATTTTATTGAGGATTGTGCGGTTAGGTGATAGAGAGAATATATAAGTGAATTTTGAGAAAAGAGGGCTTGCTTTGAAGAAAAAAATTATCTTTTTATTCTTGTTTGGCATGATGAGTTTGATTGCATCGAGTGCTGCTTCAGCGGCAGAGTTAATAGGCGGGCCGGATCTGGCAGTTCTGGTGAACGGTAGAAAAGTGAAGTTTAGCGATGCAAAACCCTATATGGATAATGGGCGGGTTATGGTTCCTATTCGAAATGTGGCAGAAAAACTGGGTGCAAAAGTTACATGGAATGCCACGACCCGTACGGCAGGATTTACACTGGCTGACCGTTCTGTGGATATCCAAGTTGGAGCGGACAAGGTTTATGTTAATGGGGCAGCAAAAACTATAGACGCCAAGGCAGTTGAGAAAAACGGGAGTGTCTATGTGCCGCTCCGTTTTGTTTCCCTTGGCCTCGGTGTGGCTTTGGAGTGGGATCAAATAGGGAATTGGGCATGGATAGGTGAGAAAGTAATTCCGACTATGGAAGAGGCGGGGATTAAGCCTGTCCCTATTGCCCCATATAAGAAACTATTTCAGGGAGGAGAACCGTTTTTAATGAAAAATGAATATGAACAGTTGTACTCTACTATAAGTATACTGACGATCGATCAACTCCCCATTCGGGCGGGAAGATTAATATACTATGATATTTGGCCTGTCACAAACGGGAAACAGGAATATATGAGGGCGAGGACCTCTCAGGAAATGATGGGCATCTATTATCTGAGTTCGCAGTTTGAAGCTAAATATAGAGGCTCAATGAGGTACTATATGAAAAACAACTCGGACGGAACCAAGATATTAACGTACAGAGTGCCTTTTGTTGATGATGAATTTATGATAAAGCTGAATCAAATTGAATATATTGGAATCGAAATGTTTGATAAGGAGTCAGCTTCAATAATGTTAAACCCATTTAAGTAAGGGGTGGAAATTGAATGTGAGAAGGCTATTGATTGTTTTATTTTCATTTCTTCTTTTATTTGAAGGCTCTTTATTTGTATCCAATCAACATGCAGCAGCGGGGACACTTCCTACTACAGTGGATACAAATAATCCTAATATATATTATTTTGTAGCTCTGTTTTCTTATGATATTTGGAGAAGATCAGATGGAGTAACCTGGACTTCAGATGGTTATCCCGGTCAGCTTAACAAGAGTATACCGAAATTTGATTATTCCTTTGATTTTCCTGGCCGAAAGATAAAAAGTGTTAAAGTTGCAAGATTTGTTAGTCCCTCCAACTGGAGTAATGGTGAAGAGATATGGAATCATTCCAGGTACTATCAGAAGACTTGGGGATATATTAGCAAATATACCAGCCAAAATTTCATTCCTACTCAATATCCTATTACTGGTTTAGGTACTAGCTCAGTTTCATTTGATGTCAGTTTAGTTGGGGATCTTAATACTTCTTCTAATAATGATGTAGGAGAAGATGTAACTTCAGAGGGGGGACCCGTTGATCCGGGAGTTATCAGTTACCGATATTATTTTCCAAGTATGTTGACGATTGAGTTGGAGCCGGAAGGTGGTAAGGCCATAATTAAACATTACACAACTACGGGACAATCGTTGAACGGAATAAGTGGCTTTACAGACAGAGAGGAAGTATTAATAAAAAACAGTGCTTACTCGTTTACTCATACCTCTGGAAATACTACTTATGAGTATCAGGGGTTCAAAAAAAGTACAGTCGCTGCCCCTAGCGGAGGTACCATTGAAGCGGGTGATCCGTATGGATTCACATATGATGGAAGCTACCCAGTATATTATTTGTCCTTCTATTACAAAGTGAAAGATCCACCTGATCCGGGGGAAGGTTCAGGCGAGTGTACCTATACTATTGAACCGCCTAACAAGATCGCTGCTCCGCAAACGTCATTTATGGAACCCAATGCGAACGGAGTAATTCTTGGTGACGACGCGGCAAATGGACGTCATTTTGATGTGTCATTGGGAATCCCTACATCAGAGAATCTATATGCCAATGCCTGGGCAAAGGACTATTTATTTGAACATACCTTCGCCAATATGGCAGGAGTGATTCGTTATTCTTGCAGTGTAAAGGTTACCTATCCGACGAAGTGGGAGGAAGATCGGCCGAATCTTCCGGGACCGAATGGAACATCGATTCCCCAATCGCCACTTCCTAGAACAGGGAAATTTGATAAAACCTATACCTTTGACTTGACTCCAAAAGAGTACGCGTACTGGCAGGTAGATCAGTTGGCCGTTTATCAAATAGATCAGGCACGTATGGAGAACTATGCGCTGCCTGGAGGAGAAGTCACTCTATATCCTAATAATTATGACTCACCGGCGGTCGAGCTTATCAATAGTATAGAAGTGGAAGACCATGTTGTTCCCCAAGATACGGGAGGGATAAAATTTACGCCAGAGGTGGTAGATGGTGGAGATCGCGAGCCGGGTCCAGGCGATGTTGATGATACAGACAAGCTCATAGCTCTTGCTGAAATACAAACCCAAGATCCTGAGGTGCAGAATGACCGTCTTGTATTTAACGGTGAAACGATTATGGATGATACCGTCTCAATCAAGACTGGACTAACTCCGGGGAGGATTCCTGATCCGCAAATCATAGGAGACGAGGTGCTGTACGAGGGCCAGTTGATGATCAATAGCGGTTTACTCAATCGACAGAATACAACCAGCACAGGTACCATTTATTATACGATGCTGTCGGAGAACGTAGAGGGAAACGGAGATCAGGAATTTTTGATCTCTCCGATAAACTCCGTCACCGTGCACACACCGGTCGTCAACTACTCGCTTCTTCCAGACGATAACCGCCCATTCGATCAACGTATGACACCGGATATGACTAGGGCGGTGCTGATCTTGGATCGGCCGTTCGCCATACATTTTACAGAGAGCGGCCAGCATCTCAATATCCCTGGTTACGGCAACCGGGATTATGCCAAATACACGAAAAACAAGCGGATTCAATTTCCGTTTGGTGTGTTTCAAGGTAGCCAATATTACCCAGAGAACACCTGGATCTACATCCCTGTTGGAACACCGTCCATGACCTTTACTATGCCAACCTGGGTGAATGAAGGCGACTATACCATTCATACGCAGTCTTGGGCTATTAACGCCCCATCAGATGGATCGGATCTTTGTGAGGTGAACTTGAACGGTAATTTGACGAATTACTGCGCATCGGAGAGCTTCAATGTGGGTGTGGTCGGTCGTCTGTTCGATTTTCGGATTTGGGACATTGGGGATTTCCGGTTTGAGAAGGTGTTTCGAACGGGTGTCGGGACATTTGAGCATAGCAACGCGATGTATTATACCGGCGGAAATGATGAGAATGGCATACCGACCGCTTTAACTGGACAGCTACAGTGGCAGCTGCCGATCCGCAAGGGTTCTCACCCCACGGAGCAAAGGACGGTACCACATAACGGCTATTCCTTCCTGTTTGACTTCCGGACCATCGGGAACTTGTGGCAGCCGGGCGAAGGTATCCGGATCGAGCCAAGCTTCTATTTTATTCCTAAAACTGGAGGCACAGCGACACCCGTCGATCTGTACTATGATATTTCCGGCTCGAAGAATAAGATGATCGGCGTCGGCTCCCCAAAGGACAAGCTGAGCTACACCCGGACCTACCGCTTGGCGGATGGCTTGCGGAATATTTCAAGTGGTGAATTATCGATAGCAGCTAGCTATGAATACAACTATATAATGACTCAAGCGGAGCGAGATAAGACGCCTTGGTTTAAGTTCTACAAACAGTATCTAAAGCGAAAAACCAAAATCGCTTACGGTTATGACATGGAAGTCCTGCCCTTTGAATCGCGAACTTTAGTCGGCCCGACCGACATCCCGAATGTAGTTAATCCGATCACAGCCGTCCGCAGCGTACAGCATTGGTACGGGGAGTATAACTTGCCGATTGCACCATATATCCTGCCAAAGGGAACAAACATCGTCACTCTGGCGAATCAATATGGAGGCGCATTAGATGGGCATGAGAAGGAGTTCATCACTGGTGGTTATATTCTGGTGAATTTCCAAATCTATACGACTAAAAATGGAGATGCAGACACTCGTATTTTAGGCTACAAGGCACCGATTGCTAACATGTGGGCGATTGAAGGTCAGATGACTGGGAGCACAGATGAAATGGGGCAAACGTTCTCTTTTTCCTCTGGGGATATCATTCTGTTCGAGTCAGATTATTCTGTGCGAAACGATTATCAGGGACAGGGTAGATAGGACTTGAAATAATAACTAATAAGGAAACTGGAGTTATAATAATGAACTTAAAAGATCTTATAGGTTTGAAAAAGCATTTTTTAAGTTCATTTTTATATAAAAACAATTACTTAAAGGAGAGATTAATGATGGCAACAAGTAAAGTTACACTGAGTTATGATGGATTGGCTGGACAGGCAAAAATTATTAAAAATTACGGTACGGAAGTAGACGCATTGATTAAAAAAGTTATGACTACAATGAAAAATCTTAATAGTGTTTGGGAGGATGAGGCGGCAAGGGATTTTACAGATAAGGTGGAAAAATTGAAACCGACATTTGATAAGTTTGCAGAATCACTTCAGGATCTTGGAGATCATATGAATACTGTATCTACAAAGTATAAAGAGCTTTCAAATGCAGTTAAGAATTCGCAAAAATTCTAGTATAGTTTTTAAGTAAAACAAACTTCATGAGCTCCACTACATAAGAATGCAATTAGCTATGCAGAGTGCTGCATAGCTAATTTTATTAGAAGCAAGCAGGGGGAAGCACATGGCGTTAACGAAGCTTACATTTAACGTAGATGAAGTCGAGCGCCTGCAGACGAAAATAAAACAGGTAAGCCAGGACACCAACCGGCTGTATCTCCAATTGAAAGGTCAAGCTAGTAACTGGAGTGGTATCCCATTAGGATCAAACCAGGTGCAGGCGCAGATAATCATCAACGAACTAACGGTAGAAGCTGAAAAACTGGAAGACATCATTCGAGGCGCGATAAAAGGTGTTCAAGGCGCACAGGATGAGAACAAAAGGCAGGCAAATCAACTTTTTCAACAGCTCGGTGTTCTTGGCGGTATGTTCGAAAGGTTTGGGGGCGGAAGTGCAATAGGGAATTCTTCTATCCCGACGACGGCCCAGAAAGCAGTCACGAATCTGATCACCTCGGTTGCTACTCTGATGGGTTGGGATGAGTTGAAGAGGGATCCTATGGTGCAGAAGCTCCAAGCAACTGTTAAAAATTCAGGACTGGGAACGATCGACTCCATAGCCGCGCAAAGTAAGCTGAAGGATATCTACCTGGCGCGGGATCAGATCGCGAAGGCGCAAACCGCCTATAAGGTATATCAAACATTCGGGAACCAAGCGCAAATGGATGCAATGCATAAGCTGGCGGAAGACGCACGCAAAAAGCTGGAATCCTTGGGTGTGGATGCCGTCCAATACCAGGCGGGGAAAGATCTGGGTGCATATTTCAAACAGCCTGCGGTGAAGGCGTGTGACTATGATCCGTCGATCACGACCAGCAGTGTACCGCTAATGGAGAAGGAAGAATATGCATTTCTGCTGCGAATGGCGGTGGTGGAAGGGCCGAAGGGAGAATGGGCCAAGCAACAATTGGAGCTGATGAAGCCGCAGGCTACGATAGGACCCGTTGACCCGTATAACGCGGTGTCGGAAGCAGACATTTTAAACCGGGACGACCCCAAGGTGATAGAACGGCTGAAAGGGACATATTGGTTCAAGCTTTCCGTCGAGGAGCAGGACCGGAGGTTTGCGGAGGTCAAGGCATATTACGAAAAGCAGGGGAAGGAAGCGGCAGACAAAAACCGTCTACTGAGAAGTGGTGTAGGCAATCAGACGCTGGCCAATATTCTCGTAGGCGAAAGCGATATGGTAGTCCATGCAATCGATACGGCGTCGTTTGGAATGGCCGGGACGGTTACGGACTGGATCATGGGGCCGGAACCGGAAGGTTATGTCGATCCGCTGGATAATCAGTATGGGAAGAAGGCCGGGCAGTTTTTAGGAACAGTGGTCAGTATAGGCCTCCCTGTAAAGTATTTAAATGCAATAAAAACTGGGGGAGCCGTAGGTAAGTTTTCACCAACCTTATTGAGGTCAATGGTAGCGGGAGCGGTTAGCGGAACCGTGGGCGAAGCGTTTGACGCATTCAATGATTACAGGGGGGATGGAAAGCAAAACTTAGGAGAGCGCATAACGGCAGTCGGAATCAATACGGTCATTGCAGGTGCGGGAGATGCATTGATTACGGCAGGCAGCAAATTGGCTGCCAGTGCGGTAAGATTTGTGAGCGGGAAGCTGCCGACGAAAGCAACTCAGATAGAGAATGGAGTTAAAGGGGCAGTATCAGACGCGGGGGGATTTAACAAAGGGAATTTAAAGGACATTTCTGATTTTACCAATGAAATTAATTCACTTTTGTCTAAACATAATATTTCTCTTGGAGAGTTTAATGACCTCCGTCTTAAAGATGTTAGTTTGTTATCCAATAGTGAAAAAATTATGATGAAGTCCATACGAGAGAGTATACCCATGCCTGATAACACGACTATAATGCAAAAGGTTATACCTAATGAAGACATTTCAAAATATCTTGAAGGAACATATAGCCAAGTAGGAGGTTATATTACCAAGGCATCAGATGTAACTCAGTTAGAAGATTATATGAACATTTATAAGAGCCTACGATTAGATTACACTGACACAAAATTTAATGCTGCAACGGATGAAGTCTTAGGGGTCATAAGATTTAAAACACCAGAGTCTTCAAATATAAAAATTCCATATAGCAATGAAATGGGAGGGATTGTTTCCGAGCCACAACCGTTTACTGGAAATGGCTTTACTAAAGCGACAAATGGACAGTCGATTCCAGAGTATAAGTGTGATGGATATTTGTCCCTTTTTGATGGGGCGGAATTATACACAGTAAGTAAAAAAGGTTCAGAAGTCTTATTAGCCACTTACGATGTGATCTTAGGGCAGTTTATAAAAGTTAATCCTTAGGAGGCAGAGATTTTATGAAGGAAAATATATACGCTATATACAATGGAACTGAGTATGAAGCAGGAGTCGTTAATGACCAAGAAGTAGTCTTGCGTTCGGATGACCCGGCAGTTCTAAATCGAGGATTTGTTTTGTACAAAGGAATAAAGTACATCAAAAAAGTTAAGAGAACTGAGTTGACAGATATATATAAGAAATATTATCAAGCAACATATCAGAATTACCAGTTTGTCGTCACTGAGGATTCAGGTGATAAATTGTTAATTATTGCAACCAACATGGATTATAAAATTTGCGAACAACTGGGCATGAAAATGGTAGATAGAGGTGTGTACCAAAAGTGGATTCAAAAAACTGAAGTGGAGTTAAGCATCTCCCGGAAACCGTTATAGATGTCCTTGAGGCATTATAAGCATGTTTCAGTTAAGGGAGGGAATACATGGCATCGACGAAGTTGATATTCAATGCAGATGAAGTTCAGCGCCTGCAGACGAAAATAAGACAGGTAAGCCAGGACACCAACCGGCTTTACCTCCAGTTTAAAGGTAAATCTAGTAGCTGGAGTGGCATCCCATTAGGATCAAACCAGGTGCAGGCGCAGATAATCATCAACGAACTGACGGTAGAAGCGGAAAAATTGGAAGACATCATTCGAGGCGCGATAAAAGGTGTTCAAGGCGCACAGGATGAGAATAAGCGGCAGGCAAATCAACTTTTCCAGCAGTTCGGTGTTCTTGGGGGTATGTTCGAAAGGTTTGGGGGCGGAAGTGCAATTGGGCAGTCTTCTATCCCGACGACGGCTCAGAAAGCGGTCACGAATCTGATCACCTCAATTGCTACTCTGATGGGTTGGGATGAGTTGAAGAGGGATCCTATGGTGCAGAAGCTCCAAGCAACTGTTAAAAATTCAGGACTGGGAACGATCGACTCCATAGCCGCGCAAAGCAAGCTGAAGGATATCTACCTGGCGCGGGATCAGATCGCGAAGGCACAAACCGCCTATAAGGTATATCAAGCGTTTGGAAATCAGACTCAAATGGACGCAATGCATAAGCTAGCGGAAGACGCACGCAAGAAGCTGGAATCCTTGGGTATAGACGAAGTTCAGTACCAAGTGGGGAAAGATCTAAGCGGCTATTTCAAGCAGGCGGCGGTCAAGTCGTGTGATTATGATCCGTCGATTACCACCAAAAGTGTACCACTTATGGAGAATGAAAAATATGCATTTCTGCTACGAATGTCGACGGAGAAAGGCACGAAGGGGGACTGGGCGAAGCAACAATTGGCAATGATGAAGCCACAGTCTACGATAGGACCATATGACCCACATGATTTTGTTTCGGATGAGGATATCTTAAATCGGAATAATCCTGAAGTAATCAAGCGATTGCAAGGTACGTACTGGTTCGACCTATCGATAGAGGAACAGGATCGGAGATTTGCAGAGACAAAGGCCTATTATGAAAAACATGAGAAGGAGGTGGCGGACAAAAACCGCCTACTGGGAAGTGGCGTTGGAAATCAGACAATTGCCAATATTTTAGAGGGCGGAAGTAGTATCCTGACCCATGCCATCGATACGGCGTCGTTTGGAATGGCAGGAACGATCACCGATTGGATTGTAGGACCGAAACCGAAGGGTTATGTAGATCCAATGGATGATCCGTACGGGAAAAAGGCTGGGCAATTTGCAGGGCAACTAATCAGCATAGGACTACCGTTTAAGTATTTAAAAGCAGTAAAGACCCCAGGCATGTTAGGGAAATTCTCACCAACTTTATTGAAATCCATGGTATCGGGTGCAATCAGTGGTACGATAGGAGAAGCATTTGATACCATTAATGATTATCGGGATGATGGAAAGCAAAGCTTAGGAGAACGGATAGCTACGGTTGGAGTTAATACCGTAATTGCAGGTGCGGGAGATGTAGCGATCAGGGCGGGAAGCAAAGTACTTGCAAGTACGATGAGATTTGTGAGTGGGAAGCTGTCGAAGATAAAGGTACCCAATTTTGAAGAGATCAAAAAGAATGTATTGGAGAACATTTGGAAAAGTAAAGCCGCCCGAGAAACCTCAAATTACGGCGAGTATTTAAAGAAAGAGAAGGAATTACTTAAAGAGATAGGGAAGAAAAAGGCTCTCGAGGGGACGGGTAAAGGGGGAGCTAACCTGACCGAACCTTCTTTATCTAATGGAGGTAAACCAAAAGGGAATTATACTAAAGGTGATTCACATGGTGTTAAGAAAGAGATTGAAACAGCAGATATCTTTGCAGATCAGGGATATGACATTGAAATGTTAGATGAAGTAAATGGTGGAAATGGACGTGGTATAAAGGAATCATCAAATCCAGATTTTCTAATTGAAGGTGAAGTATTTGACTGTTATGCACCTACAATAGATACAAATGTGGACAATATTTTAAGAAATATTAGAACAAAGACAAAATCACAGGCAGAGAGAATTGTACTTAATTTAGATGGTTTCACTTCAGAAAAAATAACTGAGATCACTGAAGGGGTTCTAAGGAAAGCTAATCCAAACGGAGATTTAAAGAACTTGCAAGAATTATTAATTGTGGTTGATGGTAAAATCACACGGATATTTGGGGGATAGATATGCATGGATTTTGAATTGTTTTTAGAATCTAATTTGAGTTGTGAATCATTGGCAGAAGTTATTGAAAAAATAATAATTAACATTTTGAACGAAAAGGTATCGATTCACAATGATGAAGAAGAAATAGTTATCGGAACTGAATACTTTTCATTGGCTCTTGAACTTGAGGATATTTCCGACATAAATTTTGTTAGAAATCATTATGACTTAGATGTTAATATTTGCATTAGGGGTCAGTTATTTGGTAACACCTTTTATCAAGGACTAGAAGCTTTGATTAAAGTTATAGGGAAGTTTATAAAACAATGTGGTGGGAATCTGTTGTTTTTAGAAAATGGTTCAGATCAGCTACTTAGAAAAGAGAATGGTCAGTTAATTGTCAATAGTGATTTGAATCAATACCAGATAAAGTACTTAACCCCAAGTCTACTTAGTCTACTTGATCATTCTTATATCGAAGAAAAATTGAAAAAATAGGGTATTTCATCCGACTTTAACGGACTACCCAGTGCCGAATGAACTCATCATTAAACCAGTAACACACTTAACCTATGTAATACCCGATAGAGATTTCGTCATTTCGTTTGTACGCACAATAATGCTTGACAAGTATAACCTAAATAATGCTAAAGCATTACATAAGAAAGGTCGATTATGGTCAGATACCACCATGATTGACCTGTTTTTTGTGACCTTTGTTATCTGCGGTTTTTTCAAAATTTATTGGAACTGTAGGATACCCTTGAGCGATAGTTAAGGTAAGAAAGAAAATCATAAATCAGGACATTTACGATGGATAGATTAGTAACCTTAGTAAGGTCGGTAAAAAAATTAACAACATCTATTGCTACGATAATTACATAGTAAAAACTAACTGATGACGACCATTCGAAATATAAAGGTTAGAATATCTTTTATGCTGACTGGTTTGACCAAAAATATAGTCTGGAAATTCTAAGAAAAATTTTAGTAGGGCTGAACATGTAAGAAATACAAATCTAGATAATCTCACTGTAATCATATATATAATTTACGGGATAATAATCCGATAATAAAAGGATACATCTAATATATTTAGCAATATATTGAATTACATAGAGCATAACTTGTCATCTGTAAAACTACTTTAGGAACCATTATAAAAGTGAAGTGGGGATACAGTGAAAGAGAATATCTACGCGCAATATAAAGGTGGCGAATATATTAACACGGTTAATAGGAGTGAGTTAGCGGAGGTATATAAGTGATGTTACAACAAGAACTAAAAATTGAGCAGTTAGGTATGGAGCTAGTAGGTAGCGGTGTAACTCTAAAATAGGTTAATAAAGGTGAAGCGAGGATGTGTACAACCGTTAATCCTACTTAGTTTTATGTGAGAAATGAATTGTGATTCGTTAATTTTGGATTAAGGAGGAACGTATTGTCAACAACGAAGCTTACATTTAACGTAGATGAAATCGAGCGTCTGCAGACGAAAATAAGACAGGTAAGCCAGGACACCAATCGGTTGTATCTCCAGTTGAAAGGTCAAGCAAGTAACTGGAGTGGTATCCCATTAGGATCAAACCAGGTGCAGGCGCAGATAATCATCAACGAACTAACGGTAGAAGCGGAAAAATTGGAAGACATCATTCGAGGCGCAATAAAAGGTGTTCAAGGCGCACAGGATGAGAATAAGAGGCAGGCAAATCACCTTTTTCAACAGCTCGGTGTTCTTGGCGGTATGTTCGAAAGGTTTGGAGGCGGAAGTGCAATAGTGAAGTCTTCTATCCCGACGACGGCTCAGAAAGCAGTCACGAATCTGATCACCTCGGTTGCTACTCTAATGGGTTGGGATGAGTTGAAGAGGGATCCTATGGTGCAGAAGCTCCAAGCAACTGTTAAAAATTCTGGACTGGGAACGATCGACTCCATAGCCGCGCAAAGTAAACTGAAGGATATCTACCTAGCGCGGGATCAGATCGCGAAGGCGCAGACAGCCTATAAGGTATATCAAACATTCGGGAACCAAGCGCAAATGGATGCAATGCATAAGCTGGCGGAAGAGGCACGCAAGAAGCTGGAATCCTTGGGTATAGACGAAGTTCAGTACCAGGCGGGTAAGGATCTAAGCACTTATTTTAAGAAACCAGCGGTTAAGGCATGTGATTATGATCCGTCGATTACTAGTAGAAGCATACCACTAGTGCAGAATGAAGCATATCAGTTGCTACTACGGACGGCTATGGAAAAAGGGGAGAAGGGAGCCTGGGCAAAAGGCCAACTGGAAGGCATTCAAACCACCATGGAACAGATGATTGCTACTGGAGTAAGTTTGGGTGTACACGTGATGACAAACCAAGGTGGAAAGGCTTGGGGAGATGTTATAAAATTGACTTCATCAGTCGCCCAACTGGATTCCTATAATCTGTTTAGAACGAATAAACCGGAGGGTCAAGCAAAACTCGAGGATTCTAAAAATGCCTTTTATAAATCGATAGACAGTTTTAAAGAGATTGGAACGGGTTTTGTAGGTACATTAAGAACTCGTGCGGATAAGGCCACAGACTCCCCCTATGACTTTTTCAACTGGTTAACATTAGGAATAACAGGAGATATCCCGGTCGGGATATATGAAGCAGCCAAAGATCGATCAGAGCATATGTTTGATTCAAAGGAGAAGTTTGCGAATTGGTTAACACTGGGAACAGTGGAGATGGCGAAAGGAGCATTTAATCCAGACGAAACATGGTCAGCGGATCATTGGCTCAACAGTCTGGGAATGGTAACGTTGTTGTATGGTCCGGTAGAAAAATCTTTGCTTCCTACAGGAGGTGGAGGTCTAAAGCCTCCAAAAGGGTTAGATTCTGTAAAAGGGTTTGAGGTACAAAAACCGTTGCCGGCATTCAGCACAAATGAAGGTTTTCAATTCAAAATAAATAATCTAGATGTAGATACCCCGGCACTTCCACAGACTCCGATGCAAATCAATTTTAAGAATGAAATGGATCGGATTTTAAGAGAGAAGATGGAAGGGAAGAGTGAGAGTAATCATTCAATAAAGGATGTAGAAGTGAAGGCGGTTGAGGGGACGACAAAAGCTCCGAATGATATTATTATAGAAAATGCAAAAAAGATAACTAAATTTGATAATCCTGCTGATCCATTTAGGGATGCCTTTGGTGCAGGTTCCAAATCTCATCCAGAAGAATGGAATAAACTAGTTAAAGAACTAGAAGATAGTGGGGTCGAGGTGGTTTATCGAGAAGGTGCTATGGGATATGGACCTCTAAGAAAAGGAGAACCGGGACAAATCTTGATTGACCCAGATGCCTCCATGAGTGCTTTAAGACATGAATATAGTCACTTTTTAGAAGCTAAATCAAATGGATTTCCTTCCGCTGCTGAATCATATCAGAATTGGGAAGCGAGAATCGCCGATGAGATTAAAGCATACACTATTGAAATTGAAGAGGCTAAAAGGTTAGGACTGGATAATGTTGCAGAAAAACTTCAAAAGAACTTTGAAGCAGAGCAGCAATATATTATTGATAGATATGGTCCTATAGACGAATAAATTTTATGAAGGGAAGATATTATGGCCTCAATAGTTGAATTAGCAGAAGAAATTAAGGCTGATACAATAAAAAATGAAGATTTAATAGTATGCTTGGAAGCTAAGAATTTAAGGGTTGTTGCTATGGCAATGTTCAAATTGATTGAGAGAAATTACTGTGATATAGGAATTGTAGAGAGGCT
Source organism: Paenibacillus sp. FSL F4-0236 (assembly GCF_038000135.1). NCBI lineage: Bacteria > Bacillati > Bacillota > Bacilli > Caryophanales > Paenibacillaceae > Paenibacillus > Paenibacillus sp. FSL F4-0236. The sequence goes on along the minus strand of NZ_JBBOBK010000001.1, from coordinate 4,025,453 downwards.
TGCTGAACTCGGAAAACTCCTAACAGATAGTAAGTTTATTGGACCATGGCAATTCGGACATATTGCAATAGCTACACTATCCCTTTTAAGTCATAAGGATGCAAAGATTAAGTTTAACGAGCTTTTTGAGGGACTTAGTGAGGCTGATAAATTTTTAGTGGATAATTTTATTAAATCAGAATCTTATAAAGCTTAGGGAATATGTTTAGAATTGTAAGATTGGAGTTTACAATTCCAACAACCATATCGTACAATACAAACCAAACACTAACTGATTCAAACACTTGATAAACTTTCAAAGCTCTTTCCAACTTGTTTTATGAGTAGGAATGAGCTTTTTTACATGCTCAAAATCAAAGGAGAAATGAGGAAATGGCAAAACAAGTACAGGCAGTAGGAAACAAAACTGCGTTTGATTACTCAGGCACAAGCAGTGTATCAGGCAATCGTAAAGGAAATGAGAGGTTAATGCCAGAAAGCACGAGAGTTACGGCATCAGGTGAGTTGAGATACTCTAGCAGTTCCGACCCGTAAGTAGCAACAGAAATAAGTAAGCTACTGGAACAGGCTAATTATGATAACCATCTAGCAGATCAGAAGGACGAACAGCCCAGATTGGAAATTCTTCATCGCATAGTTAGCTTGGAAAGTGAAGAATCTAGATTATGGGGGAATGTCCAGCAAAATGAAAAGTGTGTTAGCTCGTCAATAAATGGAACTGGAAGAAACAGAACGAGAAGCTGTATTAATGGTACACCGAGCAAAGGGAAAAATACGGGAAACGGAACAGCTATTGGAATGACAACGAACAAAGTTGACAGAATTGGAGGAGAATAGAGTTGAGTAGGAAGTTCATAAAAGAAATTGAACCATTAGAGGAGATTATTAAGCCGGTAAACGAAGATGGATTTATTGAGATGAGGATGTTATTGAACTAAAGATGGAGAGCTAGACGAATGACGCAACTAAACCCGAAAGCATTAGAAGCAAGCCATAAGTAAGAAAGAGAGTTCGGAACAGGCGGCAAATGAGTTCATACAACCAAAGAGATTTTACCGCAGTAGGACGGAACCACGAGAGCAAACAAATACGAAAGCCCATAGTGACGAAACATGAAGAGTTCTTATGGGAACTGGTGATTCACGAGATCGAAACTATAGCAGAGCTAATACTGATAGCCTTTAATTAACTAATCGTTATCACTCAAACAGGAAGTATTTCAGTTGCATCAGCAGCAGAGGGCAGAGAGTAGAAATTAGAAAGGAGCAATCAGCAGCTCGATGCTCTTGGCGGTAAGTTCGAAAGGTTTGGAGGAGGCAGTACAATTGGGAAGTCTTCTAACCCGACGACGGCTCAGAAAGCGGTCACGAATCTGATCACCTCAATTGCTACTCTGATGGGTTGGGAAGAGTTGAATAGTGATCCTATGGTGCAGAAGCTCCAGGCAACTGTTGAAAATTCAGGATTGGGAACGATTGACTCCATAGCCGCGCAAAGTAAACTGAAGGATATCTACCTGGCGCGGGATCAGATCGCGAAGGCGCAGACAGCCTATAAGGTATATCAAACATTCGGGAACCAAGCGCAAATGGATGCAATGCATAAGCTGGCGGAAGAGGCACGCAAGAAGCTGGAATCCTTGGGTATAGACGAAGTTCAGTACCAAGTGGGGAAAGATCTAAGCGGCTATTTCAAGCAGGCGGCGGTCAAGTCGTGTGATTATGATCCGTCGATTACCACCAAAAGTGTACCACTTATGGAGAATGAAAAATATGCATTTCTGCTACGATTGTCGATGGAGACAGGGACGAAGGGAGAATGGGCGAAACAACAATTAGCAATGCTGAAGCCACAAGCTACAATAGGACCCTATAACCCGCATGATTCTGTATCGGAAGCAGATATTTTAAATCGGAAAGATCCTGAGGTCATCAAGCGATTGCAGGGTACATACTGGTTCGAATTGTCGATAGAGGAGCAGGATCGGAGATATGCAGAGATAAAGGCTTATTATGAGAAGAGTGAGAAGGAAGCGGCGGATAAAAACCGCCGACTAAGCAGTGGCGTTGGAAACCAGACGATTGCCAATATTTTAGAGGGTGGAAGTAGTATCCTGACCCATGCCATCGATACGGCGTCGTTTGGAATGGCAGGAACGATCACCGATTGGATTGTAGGACCGAAACCGAAGGGTTATGTAGATCCTATGGACGATCCGTACGGGAAAAAGGCTGGGCAATTTGCAGGGCAACTAATCAGCATAGGACTACCGTTTAAGTATTTAAAAGCAGTAAAAACACCGGGTGCATTGGGGAAATTCACACCAACCTTATTGAAATCGATGGTATCGGGAGCAATTAGTGGAACAGTAGGCGAAGCCTTTGATGCATTCAATGATTATCGGGATGATGGAAAGCAAAGCTTAGGAGAACGGATAGCTACGGTTGGAGTCAATACCATAATTGCAGGTGCGGGAGATGTAGCGATAACCGCTGGAAGCAAAGTGCTTGCTAATACGATGAGATTTGTGCGTGGGAAGCTGCCAGAAATAAAGGTAGATAAGATGGTAGATATACCCAATGAACAATTCGAATTTAAAGTAAAGGAGATAAAGGAACCCCATATTGAGGGGGGGCCAAAAGCTGATGATTTAAAATATGCTGAGTCTGGAGCAAGAAATATACCTCCAGAACAGTTCTTTAAAGAAGAAACAATTGCTGAGGAGATGTATGAGAAATTCAGAAATTTAGGGACGAAAGATATAGAAGCTATCGCAAGAAATACTGACTTTCCTCTTAGCAGGGTTCAAAGAATCAAAGATCATGTTTTTAATAGCACACATATTAAAGATCATGGTATTGGGAAGTTTGATCCTGACTATGAACTAGCACAGGCTTGGGAAAGATTAATGAATGGTAAGTATGTAGACTCTGATATACAATTATTGCATCATGAAATTTTCGAATCAAAATTTGAAGGTATATTTAAGACTAACTATAGAACAGCTCATGATAAGACAATAGAATCAGGGAGAACCTGGGATTGGGATAAGAATTATGAGGAGTGAGATTTAATGGCAGTTTTTGTGATAATGCTAAAAGACTACGAGGATGAAGAAAGAGTTGTATATAGTTATGGACCAAGTGAAGAAACAATGGGGAAAATTGAATATGATAAAATAAATGGTTTTATAAATCAACTCTCTCCAATTGACTCTGACAGTTACCCTGATGATTTCTTTTTTAAAAGAGCTGGAAGAAGACTGGCGAGAATGATTATTAAAGAGAATAACAACTTTGTTGAGAGGACAACTATTGAATCTTAGATAGTGGAAATGAAAGTCCTATTTACCAGTCCAACAACAAGATTTTACAATCAACCAACAAAATAAGTGCAACTGCTCCATTTATTGAACTTTGAGAATAATGAAGGAAAGATATGAGTGACAAAAAAATAAGTAAACTATCTGAAAAGTTTGAGAATGAAAAAACTGGTGAACAATTCAAAGGGATAACGAATATAATGGAATCATTAGTTGAGTTCCAAGTTATAACTCTATTTTGATATGGGAGTTATATAGTGCCGATCCATCATTTAACCAATAACACATATAACCCATGTAATACCCGTACAAAGATCTCATCACTTTATTTATACGCATATCAGATGCTTAAAAAATATAATGCTAATGCGTTACATTAAGCAGGTCGATTATGGTCAAATACTACCATGATTGACCTCTTTTTTGTCATCTTTGTTACTCACGGTTTTCTAAATCTATAACACCTGTATTAGATTTTGCTTCGCTAGTTGATGGTGAAAGATAGATCCCAACTATCACGAAAGATATAACGACTACTGATAGTGTTGGGGTCATTAAAGAGTAGGATTTTGTCCGCAACTTCATAGACTATGGTTACGATAGTTATCTGGTAAACAAACTGCTGACGACCAGTCAACATATACAGGTAAGGCTAGATTTTAATGCGAAGCTCTAATATGGTCCAATTGTCGTTGTAGATCAATTACTAGAATTGACTTCATCAGTCGCCCAACTGGATTCCTATAATCTGTTTAGAACGAATAAACCGGAGGATCAAGCAAAACCCGAGGATTCTAAAAATGCCTTTTATAAATCGATAGACAGTTTTAAAGAGATTGGACGGGTTTTTTAGGTACATTAAGAACTCGTGCGGATAAGGCCACAGACTCCCCCTATGACTTTTTCAACTGGTTGACATTAGGGATAGCAGGAGATATCCCGGTCGGGATATATGAAGCAGCCAAAGATCGATCAGAGCATATGTTTGATTCAAAGGAGAAGTTTGCGGATTGGTTAACACTGGGAACAGTGGAGATGGCGAAAGGAGCATTTAATCCAGACGAAGCATGGTCAGCGGATCATTGGCTCAATAGTCTGGGAATGGTAACGTTGTTGTATGGTCCGGTAGAAAAATCTTTGCTTCCTACAGGAAGCGGAGGTCTAAAGCCTCCAAAAGGGTTAGATTCTGTAAAAGATTTTGAGGTACAAAAACCGTTGCCGGCATTCAGCACAAATGAAGGTTTTCAATTTAAGATAAATAATCTAGATGTAGATACCCCGGCACTTCCACAGACTCCGATGCAAATCAATTTTAAGAATGAAATGGATCGGATTTTAAGAGAGAAGATGGAAGGGAAGAGTGAGAGTAATCATTCAATAAAGGATGTGGAAGTGAAGGCGGTTGAGGGGACGGGAGAAGCAAATCTAAAAAATATAGATGGCTTTATAAAAGGGAATAAGAAATTTAATGAAGTAATTGAAGATTATGCAAAAATATACAAAGAACAAGTTGATTCAAACAAACCTTGGTCTTGGGATGATACTATCCCTGGTGGGGATAGCTTGTCTGCTGCTCAAAAAAGAAAGATAAAAGAAATGGCAGTAGCAAATGGACATATTCCTGAAATAAAGGTTACAAAAGTTGATGGAATGAGATATGGATCTGCTGATTTTGCCGGTGCAGGTGTAGTTAAAGAGACTGTTCAGCTACCAGAAAAATTTTGGAAGTTATCGGATAAAGAACAGTTTAAGTGGTTAGATGAGCAGATAGGTGGCACGAGAAGAGGAATGACGTGGCATCATACGGAAATCCCTGGTAAAATGGAACTTGTTCCATTTGGTATTCACAATATTACACCTCACAATGGTGGGCGGACGGCAGGTATGTGGGCTGACGCTCCGAGATAATATTTTTTAGGAGGTAGAGACATGGAAGTTAAGGATGAAACTATAATATATCCATTGCCGGATGATGTTCTGCTGAATGAAAAAGAAAACAAGTGGAGAATTAAATTGCCGGATGAATATAAAGAATTTATAAAAAAATTTAATGGTGCTTCTCCTGTAAAAGATAGTTTTATGTGTAACAATCATAGTTATGCAATTGATAGGTTTTTAAGTATCTTGAAGGTAACTGGGGAGAGGGATGATGAATTCTACGATATAGGAGTAGTTAGAACTCAGTTAGATGAGAGAATTGTTTCAGACGAAAACTTAGTAGGTACTGAGTTATTACCAGTAGCTGTTCTATTTGCAGGTGACTTTGTGTGTTTAGACTATAGAAATACTGATGAAACAGAGCCATCTGTTTGCGTTTGGAATCATGAAGAATCTTCAGATTTAGACCCTGTAACTTATTTTACAAGTAACAGCTTTGATGAGTTTCTAAATATGTTAACCGAATGAGTCTTGCAAAAATTTGTTTACGCCTTTTTGCTTCCATTCAAGGGTGGGGCTACCCAGTGCCGAATAAATCCATCATTCAACCAATAACACAAATAACCCATGTAATACCCGTTTAAAGATTTCTTCATTTCGGTTGTACGCACATCAAATGCTTTAATTTTATAACCTAAATAACGCTATTCCGTTACGTTGAACAGGTTGATTATGGTTAGATACCATCATAATTGACCTGTTTTTTGTTATCTTCGTTTTCTTGCGTTTTTTTCAAATTTACTTGCAATTGTAAAATACGCCGCCCCGATAGATAAGCTGTCTAAACCATCGCACCTTCTAGGATGGATAGCCCGACCATTAATATTGTCAGGACTTATCTGCATATTGTCCACAACGAACAACGAATGGACTACTTGCCGCGATGGTTATCGTGCATAAACAAATCTGGTGACGACCAGTTGACATAGACAGGTAAGGAGACGTTTCGGGCTGAGGATACCCAAAGACAAGTGAATCTTTTAATTGAATTAAAACTTTTATTTCAATCATAATCATAAAGTGAAAATTGAGGGGGGATAAAATGAAGGTTGATCCAAACACAATAATACTACCATTACCAACGGAAGATCTGTTTAAAAGAAAAGAAGGATTCTGGAGAATCAAGTTACCAAATGATTTTGTTTCATTTTTAGAAGTGAATAACGGTGGTAGACCAATAAATAGTAGTTTTAAATGTAATAATCATGACTATGCTATAGACAGATTTCTATGCTTATTAAAAACACCCAGAGATAATCAGTTAGGAATGTATGATATTGATGTAACACTAACTCAAATTGAAGATAGGCTTACCGATAACGAGGATTTGATTGGAGTTGATATTTTACCAATAGCGATTCTATTTGCTGGTGATTTTCTATGTTTAGATTTTTGTGAATCTAGAAATAATCCTAAGGTTTGTGTGTGGGATCATGAAAATTCTGGTGAACTTGATCCAATCAGCTATCATGTGGCAGACAGTTTCGAGGAATTTCTAACAATGTTATCTGAATAGAAAGCATGAAGGGCTATCAAAAAGTGTCGAATAAACCTATGATTTAACCAGTAACAACACATAAAACCCATGTAATACTTCTATAAAGATTTAGGCATTTCGTTTGTTCGTGCAGTAATGCTCGAAAAGAATAACGTAAATAACGCTATAGCGTTCAGTTAACAGGTTGATTATAGGGAGCTACTACTATAATCAACCTGTTTTTTTGCTGTCTACTTATTCTTACAGCAGTGATTAGAATTAAAAATTAAAAGAAAGGATTTAAAGTATAATAATGGGAAGTTACGCCAATATATAGGTTAGGTGTGCGCTCCAAATACTTAAGTTTTTAAATATGAAGTAGTACATAAAGACCTGAGGGGTCGAAAAAAGTAGTGCATTGGATGGTCTAAGTGTAAGAACTGGAGGTCATAAATGGCATTGGAAAAAATGGTATTTAAAGAAGATGAAGTCGAGCGTCTGCAGACAAAAGTCAGACAGGTAAGCCAAGATACCAACCGGCTGTACTTGCAGCTGAGAGGTCAGACCAATAACTGGGGTGGGATTCCGCTGGGTTCAGATTTGATACGAGCTCAGACGCTTATCAACGAACTGACGGTAGAAGCGGAAAAACTGGAAGACATCATTCGTCTTGCACTAAAAGGTGTTCAAGGCGCACAGGATGAGAACAAGAGGCAGGCAAATCAACTTTTTCAACAGCGCGGTGTTCTTGGCGGTATGTTCGAAAGGTTTGGGGGCGGAAGTGCAATAGGGAAGTCTTCTATCCCGACGACGGCTCAGAAAGCAGTCACGAATCTGATCACCTCGGTTGCTACTCTAATGGGTTGGGATGAGTTGAAGAGGGATCCTATGGTGCAGAAGCTCCAAGCAACTGTTAAAAATTCAGGACTGGGAACGATCGACTCCATAGCCGCGCAAAGCAAGCTGAAGGATATCTACCTGGTGCGGGATCAGATCGCGAAGGCGCAAACCGCCTATAAGGCATATCAAGCGTTTGGAAATCAGACTCAAATGGACGCAATGCATAAGCTAGCGGAAGACGCACGCAAGAAGCTGGAATCCTTGGGTATAGACGAGGTCCAGTACCAAGCAGGAAAGGATCTAAGCACTTATTTTAAGAAGCCGGCGGTTAAGGCATGTGATTATGATCCTTCGATTACTAGTAGAAGCATACCACTAGTGCAGAATGAAGCGTATCAGTTGCTACTACGGACGGCTATGGAAAAAGGGGAGAAGGGAGCCTGGGCAAAAGGCCAACTGGAAGGCATTCAAACCACCATGGAACAGATAATTGCTACTGGAGTAAGTCTGGGTGCACACGTGATGACAAACCAAGGTGGAAAGGCTTGGGGAGATGTTATAAAATTGACTTCATCAGTCGCCCAACTGGATTCCTATAATCTGTTTAGAAAGAATAAACCGGAGGATCAAGCAAAACCCGAGGATTCTAAAAATGCCTTTTATAAATCGATAGACAGTTTTAAAGAGATTGGAACGGGTTTTGTAGGTACATTAAGAACTCGTGCGGATAAGGCCACAGACTCCCCTTATGACTTTTTCAACTGGTTAACATTAGGGATAACAGGAGATATCCCGGTCGGGATATATGAAGCAGCCAAAGATCGATCAGAGCATATGTTTGATTCAAAGGAGAAGTTTGCGGATTGGTTAACACTGGGAACAGTGGAAATGGCGAAAGGAGCATTTAATCCAGACGAAGCATGGTCAGCGGATCATTGGCTCAACAGTCTGGGAATGGTAACGTTGTTGTATGGTCCGGTAGAAAAATCTTTGCTTTCTACAGGAAGCGGAGGTCTAACAAAAAGGGTTAGATTCTGTAAAAGATTTTGAGGTACAAAAACCGTTGCCGGCATTCAGCACAAATGAAGGTTTTCAATTCAAAATAAATAATCTAGATATAGATACCCCGGCACTTCCACAGACTCCGATGCAAATCAATTTTAAGAATGAAATGGATCGGATTTTAAGAGAGAAGATGGAAGGGAAGAGTGAGAGTAATCATTCAATAAAGGATGTAGAAGTGAAGGCGGTTGAGGGGACGAGTGAAGGTGTAAGTGACAGTAAACCCTCTTATCCAAAAAACATTGATGATTTCTTGTCAGGCAATAAAAAATTTGGTGAAGTATTAGATGATTATGCTACACAGTGTATGCAGAGAAAGTTAATTCAAATGTCCCTTGGAAGTGGAGAAATGTACCAGGGGGAGATACTCTAACACAAAAGCAAATTAAGTTGATTAGAGAACGAGCGAAGGAACTAGAGAAAATACCAGATGTACCTATGAAGCCTGATGTAAAACATCCTGATTTTGAGAAAGCTGATTTAATCATAAAGATTGATGAGAATCCTGTTATTTTACAGTTGCCGAAAGACTATTGGAAGAAGTCTGATCCACAACAGTTCCAATGGCTTGATTCACAACTTCTAGGTGGAAAACGCCCACCTGGCACAACATGGCATCATTCTGAAATTGACGGTAGAATGGAATTAGTACCTTTTGGTATACATAAATCCATAAATCATCAGGGTGGGAGAGCTCCAGGTGGTTGGGCGCATGCTAAAAGATAAGAATAGGAAGGGAGAGAAGTGAGATTGGATGTTAATACGATTGTCCTTCCATTGCCAACCGATGAATTATTAGATATAGTTGAGCGAAGCTTGAGAGTTTCATTTCCTGAGACTTATAGGAGTTTTATTAAGGATAATAATGGAGCTGTGCCAATCACAAATATGTTTAGTTTTAATCAACATGAATATATAATTGAAAAGTTTCTTTGTATATTGAATGATAGTGAGTCTGACCCTATTAATGGATGGTATGATGTTGAAGTTATTATTACACAAATAGGTGATAGATTAACTGATAATGAAGATTTAGTGGGGATGAATGTAGTTCCTATTGCAGCACTTTTTTCAGGGGATTTTATTTGTTTGGATTTTAGAGAAATAGAAGAACCTACTGTAGTTATTTGGTTTCACGAAGAGTCAGAGGAATTTTCACCAGTAACACAAAATGTCGCAACAAATATATCAGAATTTTTTGAAATGCTAAAAGAGTAATACTATTTTAGTTCATGTTAGCACGTGATTGATGATTAGCCCTATTCAGTACCGAATGAATCTATCATTCAACCTTAATACGTATAACCCATGTAATGCCGCAACAAGAGTCTCTTGATTTCCTTTGTACGTACGAAAATGCTTGAAAAGCATAACCTAATTAACGTTATAGCGTTACAAAAACAGGTCGATTATGGTTAGATACTACCATATGAATGACCTGTTTTTTATTATCTTCGTTTTCTTGAGTTTTTTCAAATTTACTCGTAAATGTAGAATATCCTGCAGCGATAGTGATGGTTGTGAACAGTAGAGATGGCGAAGGGAGCATTTAATCCAGACGAAGCATGGTCAGCGGATCATTGGCTCAACAGTCTGGGAATGGTAACGTTGTTGAATGGTCCGGTAGAAAAATCTTTGATTCCTACAGGAGGCGGAGGTCTAAAGCCTCCCAAGGGATTGGATTCTGTAAAAAGTTTTGAAATACAAAAACCGTTGCTGGCATTTAGCACTACCAGACAAACTGTGGAGGGCTTCAGATGCAGAACAATTCAAGTGGCATGATGAAATGATAGGTGGAAATAGACCAGGAATGACATGGCATCACACTGAAATTCCAGGTAAAATGGAATTAGTTGAAACTGGTATACATGATATTGTGCCTCATAATGGAGGAAGAACTACAGGTATGTGGGCAGATGCTCCACGATAATGTGAGAGGAGAGCGAGTATGAATATAAAAGAAGATACAATTGTTTATCCTTTACCAATAGATTCATTATTGGATAAAGAAGAGAGCATGTGGAGAGTTAAATTACCGATAGAATATAAGGTGCTTTTAAAAAAATACAATGGAGGAGTTCCAGAATATCGCTCGTTTTTAATAAACCAACGTTCATATGCAATAGATAGGTTTCTTTGTGTTCTTGAAGAAACAGATAGTAATGAGTTCGGTATATATGATATTGATGTAACATTAACTCGTATTGAAGATAGATTAACTGAAAATGAAGATTTAGTAGGAGTAGAATTACTCCCAATTGCTATATTATTTTCAGGAGAATATCTATGCTTAGACTTTAAGGTTTCTAATGAGATTCCGGCTGTTTGTGTATGGGATCATGAAGAATCAGGTGAACTAGAACCGGTAACGTATTTAGTAAGTGAAAGTTTTGAAGAGTTCCTTGAAATGTTGACGGATTAAAGCATAATGGTTAGGCTATTTCTAAGTTCTTTTCAGGGGCTACCCAGTGCCGAATGAACCCATCATTCAACCAATAACAGACTTAACCCATGTAATACTCGTATAAAGATTTAGCCATTTCGTTTGTGCGTACAGTAATGCTCGAAAAGTATAACCTAATTAACGCTGAAGCGTTACATAGAACAGGTCGATTATGGTCAGATACCACCATGATTGACCTGTTTTTTTGTTATGTTCGCTTTCTTGCGGTTTTTTCAAATTTACTCGCAACTGTAGATTACCTTGTAGAGATAGTGAGGGAGATGAAGACATAATCGCACCTTTCAAGATGAATAGCACGACAACTATAGCAAAGGTGAAAGCAAAGAATAGGACTTTGACCGCAACTTAACAGACACTTGCAACGACGATTACGATGCGGAAAAGAAATCTGGTGACGACCAGTCAACATATACAGGTAAGGTAACTAATTTGTTCTTCGATCACGTTTTGTGCGATGGATGCTTTTTAACGACAAGAAGCTCAAACTACCATAGACAGTCTCGAGGGATAACGATTTCCTGCTTTGCTCACTGACTACCGTTTTCTGACTCTTTCCGTGGAGACTGTTTGGTGTGAGCTTCGCCCTGAATTCATGCTTGCCATATCCCAAATGAGTATCTATTTCGGTTTTTAACATCTCCTGAATCGTTTCGGTAAATAGGCCCTTTAAGGAATTCTGTTCATCTTTTGCAGAAACCATATTACTCTCCTTGATAAACTCCCGCAATTTTTGTTTTGTCCAAAGTCACATGTGTTTCCCCAACCCTTCTATTATTTTCATTTTAAGTACTTCGAAGAATTTCTATCAATGTTAATTGAATAATATAAAGCATCAGATACAAGAATCAATCCTATGGGGGCTATAACAGAACGCTATAGCGTTCTGTTAAGCAGGTTGATTATAGGGAGCTACCACAATAATCAACCTGTTTTTGTGCTGTCTACTTATTCTTATAGCAGTAATTAGAATTAAAAAAATTAAAAGAAAGGATTTAAAGTAAAATAATGGGAAGTTAAGCCGATATATTGGTTAGGTGTGCGCTCCAAATACTTAAGTTTTTAAAAATGAAGTAGTACATAAAGACCTGTGGGGTCGAAGAAAGTAGTGCATTGGATGGTCTAAGTGTAAGAACTGGAGGTCATAAATGGCATTGGACAAAATGGTATTTAAAGAAGATGAAGTCGAACGCCTGCAGACAAAAATCAGACAGGTAAGCCAAGATACCAACCGGCTGTACTTGCAGCTGAGAGGTCAGACCAATAACTGGGGTGGTATTCCGCTGGGTTCAGATTTGATACGAGCTCAGACACTTATCAATGAACTGACGGTAGAAGCTGAAAAGCTTGAAGATATTATTCGTCTTGCAGTAAAAGGTGTTCAAGGTGCACAGGATGAGAACAAGAGGCAGGCTAATCAACTTTTTCAGCAGCTTGGTACTCTTGGAGGGATGTTCGGAAAACTTGGGGGAGGCAGTGCAAGTGGACAGTTTCCGATCCCAACGTATGCCCAGAAGATGGTCACGAAACTGATCACCTCGGTTGCTGCTTTAATGGGACGGGATGAGTTGAATAGCGATCCTTTGGTGCAGAAACTCCAAACAACGGTTAAGAATTCCGGACTGGGAACGATCGACTCTATTGCAGCCCAAAGTAAGCTGAAGGATATCTACCAGGCACGGGATCAAATCGCAAAAGCGCAGACCGCATATAAAGTATATCAAGCGTTTGGAAACAAGACTCAAATGGACGCAATGCATAAGCTGGCGGAAGACGCACGCCAAAAGCTGGAATACCTAGGCATAGACGAAGTCCATTACCAAGCAGGTAAGGATCTAAGTGGTTATTTCAAGAAGCCAGTGGTTAAGGCGTGTGATTATGATCCGTCGATTACTACCAGCAGCGTACCATTAGTTCAGAATGAATCGTATCTGCTGATGCTCCGAATGGCGATGGAACCAGGAGATCAGGGAGCCTGGGCTAAGCGCCAACTCGTAGGGGAACGACTGAATATTCCGCCGATGGAGCTTCCAGATGGGACACCGATTACCGCATATAACAATGAAAATGAGATAACACTCAACTATTTTAATGCGCATGTATTAAAACCTAACGAGACCAATTCGTTATCGGCATATTATTTGTGGTTGGAATCAACCTACGGAATGACAGAATGGCGGAAAAAAGTGGTACAAGCGGATGCGGTTACGCGGGCATTTGTAGGATCTCTTATCGAGGAAACCGTTATGGGTGTAGTGGATACAGTGACGTTTACATTCCATTTTGTCATAGACCCGGAGAAGACGACACAGGAAATGGCAGATACAGCATCTTATCTCATGCAACATCCAGAAGTATTGGCAGAAGCAGCGAAGAAGATGTATCATAACTTTAATGAAGGAACGCCGGAGGAAAAGGCTTCCATGCTGGGTGCAGCTGCTTCTGTATTGGTACCGGGGCTATCTGTGACTAAGGGTACAAAGGTAGGAAAAGTGGCCGATGGGGTACAAGATTTTGCCACTAAAGCGATGGAAGGCGTGAAAGACCTTAATAAAGTCCTTCAGAATTCCGGACACTTGGCTGAACTCCCGAAATTCAAGCCATTTTTAAGCACGCCAGAAGGTGTGCCTTTCAGTGTAGGAAAGATCCCCCTGGATTCGAATCCACTGCCCAAAACATTTGTGCAGGAGCATTATATAAATGAGATGAATGGGTTTGGGGATGTGAAAGGTAGTAAGATTGAGGGGACGCCAAAAGCTGCGAATGTTGGTAGCGTAGTTAAGGACGGAAATAAAATGAAATATACGAACCCAGCAGGAAACGAATTAAATTGGGTTGATCAACATCCGAAAAATATTAGTCGTGATATTGAAACATTCCTTAATAGTCCTAATATAGGTAAAGCGACAGAGGGGAAAGTTGCAAAATTTGTTTCAGAACAAAAAGAAGTTACAGGGTTTGGACAAAAGGTTCAGAGGGCAGATAAAACACCAGCCGGAGATTTTGATGTATTGACAAAAGATGAAATTATTGAAGTAAAAGCTTCTGCTGGTGCTCTGAAAGTGGACCAAATTGAAAAGTATACAAATACAAATCACAAAGATTTTTTGAATCCAGAAAATAGAAAAGTTATTGTATATATTGAAGAGCCGCTAGTTAATCTAGCGCCTGAGCAATTACAAAAATTGAATAAGATTAAGAATATGGGTGCAATCGTAGTAAACTCACTTGAAGAATTGAAAGGAGTTTTAAAGTAAATGGGAACCTCATCATTTTTTTTAGTTGAAAGAGACACATATTCACCAGATAATTTACTATCATCAGTAATGTTAGCCTCGTTTCATTCTGACGCTATGCTTTACTACAGGAATGAAAAGTACTTTACCGAAGAGAATCACTTCAAATATACAACTATAAGTATTATGCATAATCCAGATACTGATGAGAATAAGTTTTTAATATATATTGATGGAGTTAAGAACGATGGACTTGAGTTTTATAATAACGGACAATTTTCAGGATTGGATCCATCACTGAGCTTATATCAGGTTGGTTGTATCGAGGATGTGTATGAAAACGAGAAGTTGCTTTTTAGCTTTGTTTATGAATACTTGAAATTAAATCCCAAACAATATTATTGGTTGGGAGGTTACAATTGGGTTTACAGTTGGGAGGATATGAGAAAATTAAAATCGCTACCGTATGACCCAGATTGGTGTTATAAGAATCCTAAAAACTAGCTTGTGAGGGGTTACAGCTCCAATAACAAGATCGTACAATACAACCAACAAACTAAACACTTAAAAACTTGACAAATGCTTAATAAACTTTCAAAAGCTCTTTCCAACTTGAATCAAGAGTAGGAATGAGCTTTTTTTGCATGCCCAAAATCAAAGGAGGAAGAAACGAATGGCAAAACATGAACAGTTTGAAAGGTATAACCTAATTAACGCTAGAGCTTTACATAGAACAGGTCGATTATGGTCAGATACCACCATGACTGACCTGTTTTTTTATATTCATTTTCCGGTGTTGTAGCTTGCGGTGCCAATCCAATATCCCTCCCAATTAAAGATTTCAAAAGGAGTAAAGCACCCCCAAAAGGGCTTTACTCCTTTTTAACATCTAGTCTAAGCTATGATATTATTACCTTATATTTTCCTATAAATAACAAAATATGAGTTGGGAGGTTTATGAATGAGAAGTAAGCGTAACTTGATAATGCTGTTATTGTTTGCTTTGACGATTATACTTTCAGCCTGTAATGATAAAAAAGCTGCGATATTGTCCATGGATGAAATACGGGATCTAGCTCAGCAAGGCGAGGCGTTGTCGTGGAAGGATTTTGAAGGTTATCCCTTTGAAGACGTCGGTTCAGGTTTGTACATCCGCAAATATGAAATCAATGATGACTACCATGTATTAGTTGGTGGCGGAAGTGTTGATACAGCTCCTCTGTATATAAATCTTGTCAAAAGAAACGGAGAAAAGATCGATATCCGTTATGATGACATCGATCATTTTATCCTCAATTAAATGATGGGCTTTTAGGTTATTCAAATCTTATTCCGTTAGACATTTCATCCAAACGATCCCAGTCGAGTACTACAATTTCTTGCTTAACTTTATATAAGATCTCCATGTCGGTGAGTCGCTGAATGACACGGTTTAAATGGCGGGGAGTAGTCCCAATTAACGATGCTATATCTGGGATATAGGGTGTCTGAATTTCTTTTCCAAACTCCCGTTGGAGCTGTATCGTTAATAGATAACTTGCAAACCTTTCCTCGACAGCGCCTAGTAAGTTCGTCCGTGATGCGGATGTGCAGGTTAGAAGCTTGTAAGAAAGATGTTTCAGCAATAAATCTTTAAAGCTATGGTTATCCATTAGGTCAGACTCAATCTTTTGTTTCGGGATAAATAAGAGAGAGGTTTGTTGTACCGCTTCCACTTGGGATTGGACCACAACCTCCTGCACGTATTCAATGTCCCCGAATAATGACAAGGGTGAGCAGAACCGTAATAACAAGGATTTTCCCGTTCCCACACTAGAAGAGACCTTAGTACGCCCCTCCACTTGAAAATAAATTCCGTCCAGCTCATCTCCCTCATGCAAAATGATTTCATTCTGCTCATAGACACGTAACTGAATTAAAGCATGTTTTGATATCGTAAATACTTGATTTAGATTAAATTGGGTAATGTAATGTGCTATAAGATTTGGATCCTGAATAGTTTTCATTGCGTACTCCTTTTTGGACATCGGTCCTTTCTATTATATACGAACTCGTTATTATAGAGAAAAAGGGGAGGATACAGATGATGAAATTTATTTTTGATTTAGATGGAACCATATGTTTTAGCGGCAAACCTTTGAGTGAACGAATCGTACAAGCCTTGGATACTCTAATTGAAAAAGGTCATGAGGTTATTTTTGCGTCAGCCCGGCCTATTCGTGATTTGTTGCCTGTGTTGCCTGCTCATATGCATCATTTTTCTATGGTTGGCGGGAATGGTGCATTTATTGCAAAAGGTGGAGAGGTTATTTCGACGATACATTTTGACGCGCAAACTTCGGACATCCTCTTGAAATTAATAGAAGAGTTTAATGCAGCTTATTTGATTGACAGTCACTGGGATTATTCATATTCGGGTTCTGATGATCATCCCATTCGGAGAAATGTAGATCCAGAACAACGTGCCAAAAATGTAAGTCCATCTGAGCTGGATGAGCTTGTGAAAATAGTTATTTTGAATAGCCTAAACGGAGAACAGTTATTAGATCAGCTACATAAACTACCTGTTGTGATTTATAGACATGGTCAAGAGGACATTATAGATATTAGCCCTAAAGGCATAAATAAATGGACAGGATTACAACAATTAGGCGTAGAAATGCAGCAATTTATCGCTTTTGGTAACGATGCTAACGACATAGAAATGTTAAGACATTCCGCTCATTCGGTTTGTGTTGGAGAACACACAGAGCTTGGTGAATTGGCAACGGAAAAGGTGAGCAACGAAGAGGAGCAAATTGTTAGAAAAATACTGGAGCTGATGAGTGGGCTGCGGGTCGCTTAGTCCATCAACTGATGATCTTAGCTCGCCGTACGGTGCAGCACATACAGGGAAGCTATAGTTGAAATCCAAAAAACCTGCCGATTAAATCGACAGGTTTGTTAAGTAATATAGATGAGGTTAGATAAGTTCTTGGCGGCGATGTAAATAACGATATAGAATACAACCGGATATTGCGCATATCGCTGCACATAATCCGATAAAACCATAACCGGCTTGAAGTCCGCGTAATAAGCCTATTTGCGTCTCTGCACCGTAAAGCCGCTTTACACCTTCGATCACTGCCCCTATGGCATAGTTACCAATCACGCTACCTACTCCCATTAAAGTGACTGTAAATGTGATGGCGGTGTCGCTGCCATGTGGATATCTTTTCGCGATAAAAGCCATAACCGTTGGATAAATCATCGCAATCCCGATTCCTGCAGCGGCAAATAGAAATGCGAGTTTTTCTCCACCCAAAATTGCGGCAAACGTACACAGGGCAGAGAAGGCTGAAAAGATGATAAGCGATAGGTTAAATCCAATCTTATCAGTAACGGGTCCGAGCAGGAGTCTTGCTAACGAGAAGCAGAGAAAGAAGGTCGACAGCATCCCAGAAGCAGTAACCGTATCCCACAGGTATGCTTTTTCAAGGAAATTTACGAGCCATCCGCCTACAGCAAGCTCCGACACGACTCCGAAGGAAAGGATAAGAACCATTAGCCATAAAGCAGGGTCACGGACAAGTGTTTTTAAGGGAATACGGTCTTCATGTGGAAGATCGTCACCTGGAAAAGTACTCCGTAAGGCAAATAGTATAGGCAGTAAAGATAAGCTAAGCATTATTAGATACATTCCGCGCCAATCCAGAGTATGACCGAATATACTTACTGTCATCAGCCCTGTTGCCATTAGTGGAGCTAACGTGGAACTAAACCCGTAAAAGAAATGGGATAAGTTCATCATCGTCCCGGTATTTTTAACGAAGATACGTGCTCCCAGAATGGCAAGTCCAATCTCAAGCATTCCGTTTCCAATATACATCAGGAAGTATGAAGCCGAGAAGAGGGGATAGCTATGGGAGATGTAAATTAGAACGCCAGAGAATATCATGGATGCGAAAGCGATAATACTGACAGCCTTGATTCCCCACTTACGAACCAATACAGCTGTGAAGGAACAGGCGATTAAATAACCTAGTGCGTTTAGGGATAGAAGGGTACCCAGCTGCTTTTCGTCCAGACTGAAGTCAAACTGAATTCTTGGAATGGCTGGCCCTTTAATATTTTCCGATATCCCAAACACAATAAACCCCAAAAAGATCGTAGCCAATTGCATGGCATAAACCTTATTAAATCCGCCAAAACGCTTTTTCAACGTGAGAACCTCCAGAATCGGGTATCTTTATTGCTCGATGTCTCTGTAGTACTCTTCTTTAAGCTTCTCCCAGTGTTGTTTATCGTCCTCTGTAATTTCTCTTAGCACTCTGCAAGGATTCCCCACTGCGATTACATTGTCAGGTATATCTTTAGTCACGACAGAGCCTGCGCCGATGATTACATTGTTGCCGATATTTACCCCGGGATTGATAACGGCATTTCCGCCAACCCAGACATTGTTTCCAATGGTAATCGGTGTACCGAATTCGAGCAGACTAATACGAACGTCCGCATCTATAGGGTGGCCAGCGGTATATACGCTTACTCTAGGTCCAAAGAGGACATTCTCACCTATCGTTACTTTTGCTACGTCCAGGATAATGCAGTCGAAATTGGCGTAAAAGTTATTTCCGACAGTAATATTGCTGCCATAATCGCAGCGGAAAGGTGGCTCAATATGCAACGATTCACCCGTAGACTCGAATAATTGCTTAAGTAATTCTACTCTATATTCGCCTTGTTCTTCCGTCGTATTGTTAAATAAACGAGTGAGCATTCTGGATCTTTTACTATCTCTAGCTAATTCTTCTCCACCAGCCATGTAAAGCTTTCCTGCAATCATATTCTCTTTGTTTGTTGCCATTCGTAATTCCTCCTGAAGTTCTTGTTGGTTTTAGATCCAATCCATGATGCAA
The DNA here is from genome assembly GCF_038000135.1 of Paenibacillus sp. FSL F4-0236. NCBI lineage: Bacteria > Bacillati > Bacillota > Bacilli > Caryophanales > Paenibacillaceae > Paenibacillus > Paenibacillus sp. FSL F4-0236. The sequence continues at coordinate 4,006,219 of NZ_JBBOBK010000001.1, read as the reverse complement.
ATGTTAGGGTCATAAAAAATACTTACCGCCGCTTCTCAACCAGCTGCAACGAATAGGTCAAGCTTTCCAGCGTGATCGCAATTAATCCGTTCATGTAATAATCATCAGGGTGATCCAGCACAATTAGATGAGGCATATGCTCTTCTGGAATGAATGCCAGACAACTTTGATAGATATGTGGCACATCCTCTTGTCTAACTTGTTCACCTGTGAGCGCAATCGTCTCAGGGTTAATAACTGCCGTCAATGAAGCGATGGTGTGAGCTGCCAATGGGATAAACGTTTCTGTCTGCCCCAAACGAATGAATTGCTCGTCACGAGAGATTCCAAACGGTAAAAATGAGACTTCGCCCGCGAATCTAGTATTGCCTTTGTGGATATGCCCGTCGATCATCATCCCTGCACCTGGAAAGGCACCTTTGATAAAGGTCAACACGACGATGGTCTTATCCTCTTCGTAATCCTGCTGTTTATAGAATCCGTAAACGGTTAGATTCATGTCATTTTCAACTGTGACTTCAACCTCGTATTTCTCTCTGAGGAGTGACTCTAAGGGAGCGTGAATTAAAGTGTTGATATCACAAATATTGATGACGCCTCGGTGAACCAGTCCCGGTATTCCAATACCAACGGCTTTGATGTTGTTATAGGCTTGAATTAGTGTGCCTACTAAATGATCAATGGTTGTAGCGTCAATACTCTCAGTCTTGATATATCCATCATCTACACGTTCGCCAACGGAATTTGTTACTGCATAGGTTAAGGATTGTTGGCCATCTTCAATTTTGGCATAGATGCATGCGATGTAGGAGAAATCGACATTATAGATGAATCTTCGGGCCGGCCGGCCTCCATTCGAAGCCTCCAGCTCCGTCTCAATGACTTCACCTGTCTCCATAAGCTCATTCAGAATATTTCCGCAAGTGGCAATACTTAACCCGGTGGCGGTTGCAATCGTTGATTTGGTTCCTTCTTTCATCGATTTCAAGGCTTGCTTGATAAGCTCCTGATTTATCTTTTTAACACGAATAGAATTGTTTGCGATTTGGTTTATTTTATTCACCTCTAGACTTTTGAAAATAGTTATTAAAAGTGTTATCAATACTATAACTTGGTGTTTCACAAATGTCTATATTAGTTGAACTTAAGATTTTTCTATATAAGGTAATTGTGTGACTGCGGTGAATGCTTGGACTTCCGGCCGCTGTTGTCCCCAGATTTCTTGATTATATACCGTGTTTCACGGTTGAAATCCGGAGACAAAGGCGGGCGCTATCGCTCCTACAGTTCCAAGCTTCCCCTCTGCCACTCTTCCTTTTAGAATGTTTTTAAGTTCAAAATGTCTAGCCAATGATCTTATAATAAAAAATCGTCGCATGTAATTCGCCGTTAGCTGATATTGCATAACTTGGAATACGTCCCGCTTGTATGTAGCCCATAGAAGTATAGAGGAGATTGGAGGGGTCACCTTCTCTTGTATCTAGCACTAATAACGATCGGTCTTCCTGCATAGCTCTTTCTTCAGCCTTTTCCATAAGAGAACGAGCAATACCATTACGACGATAATTAGGGTGTGTCATCAGCTTTGCGATTTCGGCTCGATGCGTTCCGTTTGCTTTTGTACATAAATGTAGTTGTACACTTCCCACGATAATATCATTCATTGTTGCGACAAAAAGAATCACATCGGACGCCAAAACATTGTGCCAATATGATGTAGAGTCTGACGGATCTAAGGGTGGTAAAAAACCAATTGAGGCTCCATCCTCCACCACCTGTATTAGAAGCTTTGAAAGCTCATTAATAGATTCATTAATCGTAAATAATTGTTCGATTCTGACATTGCTAACCATATAAATTCCTCCAGCACTTATAAGTTTAAAAATATAGCGAAATCATAACTGAATACATATAATTTGTATAACGAATTTTATAGATCGTAATCATTAATATTTTGAATCATAGAGGGTGTTATCCATGGACTTATCTCAATTAGAAGCTTTTTTGGCGGTATGCAGAATTCGAAATTTCACCAAGGCCTCAGAACATCTACATATCTCCCAGTCCGCCGTTACCGCAAGAATAAAAGCTTTAGAAAACTCCGTGGGCAAGGTGCTCCTTACACGTGATAACCGGAATGTTAGCTTAACGCAGGCAGGGATATCTTTTGTTCCATATGCTGAGCGGATGCTTCGTTTGTTTGAAGAGAGTAAGGTAACTCTATCCGAAGAACTGGAGAACTATATCATTTTGAGTGGACCCGGGTCCATATGGCATTATTATTACCTGCAGCATATTCTTTCATTTAGACGTGATCATCCCAAGGTAGCCATCAAATTCCTAAGTTATATTGATTCTAGCTATATGATACGTGATCTTTTGCTGGATGGAATAGTCCAGGTTGCTATTAAATATGACCCGCCGGAACATCCTAAGGTGACCAGACATCTCCTGTTTGAAGATGAGATTATTCTGGTCTCCACACAATTAAGAGAAACGCCTGTAAGCAGGGAGGATTTTTTTCAGCGGCAGTATTGTCATTTAGAGTGGGGAGGTCCGTTTCCGGAATGGTTTACTAGTATCGTTGGAGCCGGCTATGTGCCTATGCTTCAGACTGATCACTCGATGATTATGCTGGACATGCTGCTACTAGGGGCGGGCTTTGGATTTCTACCACGATCTATAGCACAACCTTATCTCGATCAACAGAAGCTATTTCAACTTCAATGTGAGTTAGACACGCCGATTATAAAAGCTTACGCTCTTTATTTAACTGAGAATGCAGAAGATATTCGTGTACGGCTTGGGCTGGAGATGCTTGGGGTGGATAGGTAAGTTGTATCTGGATCGTATCTTATTTTAGGCTAGTCAGAACCGTGTTCTGGGTGGCTTTTTTATGTGGAATTATGGATTCTAGTAAAAATGTACATAGTAGGATGCGTCTACTTCATAGGTGATTTCGTTATATGTAGTAGAGTGGAAGATTGGAGGGGAATTGAGATTAGCGAGGACAAATGGATCGTAGAAGCACAGCAAGGGAATGAAGCAGCCGTGGAGTTATTAATTCGGCATACCTATAGTGATGTCTATCGATTTATCAGATGGAAAATACATAATGATGAATTAGCTTGGGATCTTGCACAGACCGTATATGAAAAAGCATGGGCTAAGCTCGACAGCTATCAAAATGAACACGGAAGCTTTCGAGCTTGGCTGATGGCAATCGCACAAAATGTCTGCATTGACTATTTTCGCAGTAAAAGTACTCGGCAAGCAGAGTTGAACCAAAGCATATCTGATGAGATCACAGTTGACGAAGATTTTTTAGAAGGCATATTACTTCGTGAAGAGGTTAAAACGGTATACGCCGCAATCTGCTCACTTCCAGACGATCAAAGAGATGCACTCTTATTAAGGTATAAATATGAATTTACGTTTACAGAAATAGCTGCAATAACCCATGAACCGGAGTCTACAGTGAAATCTAGGGTGAGCCGCTCTTTATTGAAACTACGTGAGCTACTTAAGCAGACCAAGCCAAATGATTTATCCCACCCTTTTAAGAAAGGAGTAAAGAAATGAGCACTCAACGTAACGAACAAGATTACATGAAATTGAATTTACAGCACGAGATGACGTTAGAGGAACTGAATGAGATCGTGACTCATATTAAGTATATTCCTGAACCGCCGCTACTTGACGGTTTTGCAGAAGAAGCAATGAATCGATGGAGAAGCTCCAAGCGAGCTTTACCGGGGCAGGAATCGCCAGTTCCTCTATCGGTTCGGCAACAGATAAAGATTCTTTTTTCACAAGGATGGTGGAGAGAGCTTGTACTTGGCGTGATCTTGTTTGTAATTGGATATCTAGTTCTAAGTGTTACAGAGATGGTCAGTCCTATGTTTATTTTGTCTATTGTGGGTTGCATGCCTTTACTGGTGGTCGTCTCCCATACGGCGCGTAATACACTCTGTGGGATGGGTGAACTTGCACGGAGCTTTCGAATCCCTCTGCATAAGTATGTACAAGCACGCTTCCTTATAGCAGGTGTGATTTCAATACTGCTTAACCTTAGTGTTACCGCAATGGCATTCCCAGTAAGGGATCATGAACAGGTGTTCCGTACAACACTGTTATGGTTTATTCCGATTCTAATCAATGGGGCTGCAGCGTTAGTATTGTCTGGGCAGATCCGTAATTTTAGACATCTGACGACTGTGCTCTCCATGCTGCCTTTTTTTTGGATGCTTCTCTTTTCAGGAGAAGTGGTAGTGAACTGGGCAACCACCGTCCAATTACTTGGATTGATAGGAATCACTATTCTGTCAGTAGTTATTTTTACGGTGGCTATGATCTTTCAATCCAGAATGCTGAGAAAAGGAGGTTTTCTGATTGGAGCTTAAGCTGCAAGGTATAGAACATAATTTCGGCAAGAAGCGGATTCTGAATAGCATTAACCTTACTATGTCTCCAGGTGTGTATGGCCTTCTAGGTCCCAACGGAACAGGAAAAACGACATTGATGCGTATTGTAGCAGATGTTCTATATCCAACTCGTGGAAAGGTACTGCTGAATGAACAGAACAAGGATGAGATGGGGGATTTGTACCGGGCTCAGATTGGTTATTTGCCACAAGATCTGGGGATGTACAATCATTTTTCAGCTCGCGATTTCTTGTATTATGTTGCCGCTCTAAAGGGGCTGTCCAAGAAGGAGGCAGGCGACCGTATAGAGGTGTTGGCTCAAACGGTGAATCTATCTGGAGAGATGGATAAAAAATGCGGAAAGTATTCCGGCGGCATGAAGCGTAGACTCGGCATCGCTCAAGCTTTGCTTAATCATCCGAGCATTCTCATTCTGGATGAACCGACGGTAGGGTTAGATCCTATGGAACGCGTGCGATTTCGAAATCTGATTTCTGAAATTTCAGCTGAGCGTATTGTTATTTTGTCAACTCACATCGTTTCCGATGTCGATCATATCGCCAAGCAGGTGCTTCTGATGGGGCGAGGAGAGCTACTCCGTGAAGGAACGATTAAGGACTTGACCTTTGATTTGGAAGGGGAGGTTTGGGAGGCAGATATCCCTGGACGGATGCTCGCTCAAATCGAAGAAAAGGGTACTGTGGTTAACGTACAGCAGACAGATAACGGATTAGCGCTTCGGGTAGTTAGTAAAGATCCACCATGTGAGGACGCAAGGTTAGTGAATCCTTCACTAGAGGATGTATATATGCACTACTTTCGGAGGGGATAATTCGCATGAGACGTCTGATTATATTTGAGTTCCGTAAAATCATGATTCCTAGAGTCTGGATTTCCATAGCAGGAGGTTTGGCGATTGCAATTTTCTATTTTATCAGCTTCTATCCATCCGGTACAAATAGTCTGTTGGTTGTAAATAAGGAAAAACCCGAAGTTATTGCTGCACATACGGGACCGATTCAACCAGAGTTAGCTCTTAAATACGCACCAAGGCTTAAAGAAGAATATGCCGAGGATAGCGTGGGATCTAAAGAGCAAAAAATGACTCGAATTCTGGAGCAGCGTTATGCAGCTTCGGCTTATAGTCTGGATCTATTCAATAAAAATTTGAACGATTTAAGAGGGCAGAAAGCTCTGCTGGAGAGGCAGGATCAAGGGTCATATGTATTAAAAGATGTTACGAAAAGACTTTCAATGCTGGAAGGAATTCGGCCGCCAGGATTTTATGTGACAAATGACTGGGGATCTCTGTACAGATTTTTTTCAATCCCGGGTGTAGGCAACATGCTGATAGGTCTGATTCTAGTCTTCGCTTTGGCACCACTATATTCCGGTGAGGCAAATTACAGAATGGATTCACTTATTCTATCCAGTAAATATGGAAGATTGAAGATTGTTACTGCAAAATTGTTAGCGGGATTTATAGTAACCGGTGGCTTTGTGACACTCTTTTACGGTGTATGTGTATTATTTTCTTGTTTGCCATTTGGTTTCGTGGGTTGGAATGCGCCCTTGAATAGTTACTTTGTAGAGAGCCCATATGACTTAACCCAGCTTCAGGGCATGCTCTTAAAATATGCCGTAACCTTGCTAGCAGCATGTGGCCTTTTATTATTGACTGCGCTGATCTCCGCTTTGTTTCGGAGCAGTCTAAGTACTCTTGGACTAGCGGCATGTTTAGTCATGTTGCCTTATTTCTCACTGCCAGGTGTTGTTGGTGATTGGATAGATTTTTTGCCATCAGGTGTAATCATGAGCACATCCTTAATCGAAAAATATGTATCTTATAATATTTTTGGTATACCGATATTGCATCTGACCGTATCCATCGTTTCGGTGATAGTTATAGGTGTGATTGCTACGCTACTCCTTCCAAAGGCGTTTGAACGTCGATTAAAGGCTTGAAATGTAGATAGACGCCTACCTAAGTGCCGATTATACTGAGTAACGTCAGTAAACAATTAGAGTGGCGGGACTTTGAGAGATTTTTGTGAGAGCAGCGGGGTAGAATGGTAGAATTACTCGCTGGTGAGAGGAGCCTGAAGGTTGAGGACGATGAAATATCGTGGAATAGTTGGGATGGGGTTGTTTTTTATCCTTGCCTTTTCCCTATTAGTAAGTATTATTTCCCCAACGATTCAGGACCAAGATACCCCGGTGGCCAAGCAGGGCGTACTGGATTTGTCGAGCTGGGACTTTGAGAAACAGGGATTAGTTGATCTAGACGGAGAATGGGAGTTTTATGAAAATAAATTACTGAGTCCTTCTGAGATTCAGCAAAGTATAGATAAGAAATCTACATATCTATCTGTCCCAGGCACATGGAAAGGCAAGATCATAGAAGATGGAATGGACCGTAAAGGGGCTGGCACCTATCGACTTAAAGTGTTGGTCAAAGATTCGGATGAGATTCTTGGTTTGAAAATAAGAAGTATCCGTATGTCTCAAAAGTTATTTATCAATGGGAAGCAGGAAGGAGAGGACGGGGTTCCTTCAACAGAAAGTGAGTCATTTAAGCCAGGGAATACTCCGTATACGGTATTTTTTCAGTCTAATACCCAAGAGATAGAAATTGTAATTCAAGTGTCTAACTTCAACTTTATTACTGGGGGGATCGTGAATTCAATCCCACTGGGCGTGCACACGGATATTACAAAACTGAACAGTATTCAGACGGGTACTGACATTGGAATTATATTGATCCTGGGGATGTTTGGAGCATATCATCTCAGCTTCTATTTCGTTGGGCGTAGAGAAAAGGCCTATTTGCTCAGCGGTTTATATTTGCTTATTCTTTCTTTGAACAATTCTCTATATGGAGAGAAGATATTTCAACAGTTACTACCCCATTTCCCTTTTGAATCAACTTACAAGCTATTGGAAATAAGCCAGTTTGTCGGTTCGATTATCATTATTATGTTTTACTGCTCGGTCGAGTCCCGGTTGATGTCAAGTAAGAGGATGAAGATTGTGTTGTCTCCATTTGTCCTATATCTTCTATCGGTTTTGGTGCTCCCGTATGGTGTACACATTCGTATGAAGTATCTATTCGTAACCTATCTTGGAATCGTTATGGTGGTAATCATAGTCAGAATGATCTATTTATATGTTCGCAGCCAGAGCCAGACGACGGATCGAAAAGAACTATTTTTGTTCATTGGCGGTGCGATTTCGCTCCTGATATTTTTCTTTGATGTAAGTCTTTACTCTGAAAATGTTCTGCAGACCGACTTGGTGGGTAAATGCGGAGTCATTGGTTTTATTGTTTTCTTCAATATTATGTTAGCTGTACGATTCTCAAACACTTATGATAAGACGGAAATGCTGTCCCGTCAGTTGCTAATCTCGAACCAGCTTAAAGATGAATTTCTGATGAACACTTCTCATGAGATCAAAACTCCGCTGCATGGCATTATGAATATGACATCCTTTTTATTAGAAGATGGCGAAGATAATCTGTATCCATTACAGAAACAGAATCTTTGGTTAATTAAGGACACTTCTACAAAACTGTCTATGCTCATTCAGGATTTGATTGATGTTAGTCTTTTGAAGCATGGAGAATTACGACTACAGCAGACAGTGGTTGATCTAAGGGTGGCTTCACAAATTGTATTTGATGTGTTGCAGTTTGAGCTCGCAGGGAAATCTGTGCGATTAGATAATCAGGTAGAACCCGATGTGTGGGTGCTTGCGGATGATAGTCGATTAAGACAAGTCATGTACAATTTAGTTCATAATGCGATCAAGCATACGGATAAAGGATTTATTACCATAAAAGCTTATGTAGAAGGAAATACAGTATCTGTTACGGTGGAAGATTCAGGAACTGGGATATCCCCTGATATGCATACCGCCATATTTGAATATTTTGAACAAGTCGATAAACCACTTCCGCAAGATGGTTACACAGGAATGGGTGTGGGTCTGTATATTAGCAGAAAGCTAATTGAGCGGATGGGCGGTGAGATTCGGGTGGATTGGTCTGAGGTTGGTCAAGGCACTCGAATGATCTTCACCTTGCCCAAAATCGAGCGGATCCCAGGCTACCGCGAAGTAGCAGCTACAGGGGTGGGGCAGCACGCGCATTTTGAGCAGACCTCGCTTGATATAGTGGATCAGAGTGGATATACGATCCTAATTGTGGATGATGAGGCCTCTAACATTCATATTCTGCTGAATATTTTAAGACGGCATCATTACAATGTAATTACGGCGTTTTCAGCGAATGAAGCAATGGACAAAATGGAGCAATACCCTAATATGGACCTAGTTATATTAGATGTCATGATGCCGGGGATTTCAGGGATTGAGTTGTGCCGAACGTTGCGGGTGCGTTACTCCATTCTGGATTTACCTATTTTGTTTGCTACAGTAAAAGACGCGCCAACAGATATTGCGCTTGGCTTCAGGGCTGGGGCGAATGATTATATAACTAAGCCATTTGATGGAGAAACGCTGATTGCGAGAATTCAAACGCTGATTGCAATGAAGACATCGATACAAGAAGCGATACGAAATGAGTATGCCTTTCATCAAGCGCAAATCAAACCGCATTTTCTGTATAACGCACTGAGCAGTGTGATCTCTTTCTGTTATACAGATGGAGAGAAAGCCGCCTATTTGTTATCCATGTTAAGTCAATACATCCGTTATATACTCGATATGGACCGTTCCACTTTAGTTGTACCTTTGCACCGGGAGTTAGAGCTGATTCAAGCCTACGTGGAGATCGAAAAAGCGCGTTTTGGAGAACGGTTCGATTTTATTTTTTATATGGATGAGGGTCTGCGTTCTGTTGAAATCCCTTCCTTATGTATTCAGCCATTTGTTGAAAATGCGATCAGACATGGATTGTTTGAAAAAGAGGGTCAGGGCAGAGTTTCGCTCACGGTTCAAGCAGGTAGTAACTATATGAAAGTTATCATCGAAGATGATGGTGTGGGTATGCCAGATGACTTGCTATATCAATTAACCGGAGACGAGCAGCCGGAAGGCAGTATTGGAATCCATAACATTCGAAAGCGTCTAGGCGCTATACCCGGAGCTACCCTAACCATTCATTCCGACCTTGGGTTTGGGACCAAAGTAACAATGTATTTACCAGCAAGCCTTGGGGGCATGGAGGGAGAAACACGATGATTCGTGTAGTGATTGTTGAAGATGAGAAGCCAATTTTGAATTTGATGAAGGTACTGATCGGTCGTAATCCAGATTATACCATTAGCGGGGCCTTCTCAAATCCATTAGAGGCACTGGAATGCATACCTGATTTACAACCGGATGTCGTGTTTATAGATGTTGAAATGCCTAAGATGAATGGTATTGAGCTGGCAAGCAGAATTCAGAAGCTAATGCATCAACCGGAGATTGTATTTACAACGGCCTACAAGAATTATGCACTGGAAGCGTTCGAGGTTAGTGCACTAGATTATATACTTAAGCCAATAACTCCCGAAGCGATCAACAGGGTTACTGAACGACTTGTTAAACGAATGAGACCTGCGGTGATCCTAGAGCCAAAGAAAACGGGGCCTATGATCCGCTGTTTTGGCGGATTTGAGGTTTGCGATTCAGAAGGTAAGCCCATTCATTTTCGAACACGTAGAGCAGAAGAATTGTTTGCTTATTTCCTATGTAATGCAGGTCGTTATATCAGTAAGTGGAAAATAATGGACTTGTTATGGCCGGATATGCAGGATGAGAGAGGGGCATCCAATTTGTATAATACGATATACCTTTTGAAGAAAATGTTGAAAGAAAAGGGCTTCGGCATGGAAATCCGCAAAATGAATGATGGTTATATGCTGGAGACCGGAAATGAAAGTTATGATGCTCTTGAGTATCAAAGATTTCATTTAGAAATGGCTGAAGGAGAACATAAGACTACGCAAATGGAGCGGCTTTGTATCTTATATCAGGGGCCTCTGCTGGATGGAAAGCCTTATCTATGGAAGATATCGCTGGAGGAAGCATATTGCAAGCATTTCACAACCTGGACTCGTTTGCTAGTGGGCAGTGATTGTGCTGCTCAGGACTGGCATAAAGCCGAGCAACGATTAGAAAAGTTCATAAGCTTATATCCGCTGCATGAAGAAATGAACCAGCAAATGATTGATATTTATGCCAAACTCGGAAATAAAGAAAAGATTGCACGGCTCTATGAGAAATTCGAGATTGCTTATCGTTCGGAGCTGGGCATGGTTCCTTCATCAGAGTTTAAAGAACGTGTAGCTGCATATCTGGCCTAAAATTTGATACGGACTTGGTATTTCAAAAGGCGTATGTTACTAGTATCAATGAATCTTCTATAAGTGAATAAATAATATTTTTTAAAAAGCACCCCTTTACGCTATACGGTATCTATATACTGTTAGCGATAAGGGGATTTTCTTTTTGTAGCTTTTCTTTTATAAGTTTTTTCTACTATCAGCTAACATTTCGAGAACTTAACCGTTATACATACGAAGGGAGGTGCAGGATGAAGCCCGGGCAGCTACATCAGATACTTCAACCGAAAATGTTAGAAATCCAAAAATACTTGATTCGTCTCGGGGCACCTGCAGCCGACGCGGAGGATATCGTACAAGATACGGTATATAAGGCACTTTTGTATATCGATTCTATTGATGAGAACAAATTCAGTGCATGGCTATATAAAGTAGCGATTAATCGTTATTATGATCTGTGCCGCCGCAGCAAACGGATAGTCATTCCTATTGATTATGTGGATGTTCCAGACATGGAACTGCCGGAGGATCATGTGCTGTTAAAAGAGAAACGAGAGGACATCGAACGTGTACTAGATGAGCTTCTTCCTCTCCACAAACAGCTCATTATTATGAAGTACGAGCTGGAGCTGTCCTATCAGGAGATAGCTGAGCTCCTTGGGATCACAACGGATACGGTCAAATCGGCATTGTTTCGTGCCCGCAAGCAATTTCAAAAAAAATACAGAGGTGAAGCGGAATGACGGCTCCATGGGAACAAAAGGATGATCAAAGTCTTTCGAAAATAATTAAGAAAGCAAAACGAAAAACAATGATCCGTAATACGGTCATTTCACTGATCGTGACCATTATAGTATTGTTCGGTGGCATGCTGGGTATCTCTCAACTGACAAGCTGGTTAGCGACTCGTGGTCTGGATGAGGAGAGGATTATGATGGAAATTAGCAGTCCTAATCTTCATGAGCTGAGAACTGAGCTGGATTTAGGCTTTTTATCGGGCAAAGTTGAATTGAGTACGTACAAGGTTGTTGAGGGTGTACCTGTCGTGTGGGATACTAAAAAGCTGGAATTCAGTATGAGCAGCCGCTTTTCTCTGCTTAATAGGGGTTACTCTAGTATAAATGTTCCTGATCCAGTAATGACCAGCCAAAATTATGAATATTACCGAGGATATAACAGTCAAAATGGACAGCGGGAAATGATGTTCTATGTACCTGGGGTGAATTATAACGGAAAGGTGTTGAATGACCTACCTGCACTTGATCAAATGGAACCTGGTAAGCTGGTAGAAATGGCAGTTTCATTTGATAAAAGCTATACACAAGCAGAAGTAGAGAAGATGCTGCCAACAGAGCTGACACAGAAGTGGTATTGGGTAGATACGTATGACAATAAAAAGAAGCTTGAGTTTATTACGAATGACAGCAGCCCGAATAAATATGCATTACCGGAATCAGCGAGACAAGTATACGGTTACGGTGTCAATTGGGAAGGGTTATTTAAACCGAAACCAGAGGATTTTTTACAATCACTAGCATATGGGCTTCAGAAAGAGGGCAAGTATTACGGAGAATTTGAGCGAATCTCGAACTATTTGAAAAAGGATAAAGCGGCACCGGATGCCAGTGACGTACAGCTATTGGGAGTTGTTGTTACAGGAACTGCTAAGGAGCTTCAGAGCCTTAGAGGAAAACCGTATGTAAATACGGCAGTACTCGGCGCAGTTGTGGATAAATATTAGATCGTATAGTAAAAAAGAAGCCCCGGGAACGATGATCCCGGGGCTATTTTGATCATATCACAACCTACCACTTATGCTACGTCCATTTGGCCGACCATAGTTTCATTTCCTTCAAAATTTGATGCAAATCCTCACCTTTTGGAGTTAAAGAATATTCCACTGTTACCGGTACGGTAGGAAAAACATGACGTTCTAGCACACCGTGTTCCTCTAAATGGCGTAGAGTACTAGTCAAAGCACGAGGGCTGACATTAGTGATTTTTCGCTGAAGCGCTCCAAAGCGTTGGGTACCGTCGAATAACTCTCTTAGTACGAGAAAAGCCCATTTTCCGCCCAATACCTCAAGTGTTTTTTCTACATTACATTCAATAGTAAGTGGGGTTTTAGGGATATGATTATTGCTAGATTTAGCTGTTGTCAAGGAATCTCCTCCTGTTTTGGTGCCACTATACTCTTGTATAGTAACTACTCTAGAGATCATATAGTAAACTAAATTTCACTTCTTCCTATTATATACAAACTATTCTAGAATGAATATGTGCGTTAGGCAACTTGCCGAAATCATAACACGGAACTATGGAAGGAGCAGTTATTATGAAATATCGTAGATTAGGTGGAACAGGCCTAAAAGTTAGCGAGATTAGTCTGGGAAGCTGGCTGACATACGGAGGATATGTAGAAAGAGATAATGCTGTTAAAGCCATTGAAACCGCTTACGACCTAGGCGTAAATTTTTTTGATACGGCAAATGTTTACGAAAAGGGTGCTGCTGAGAAAGTGCTAGGCGAGACCTTGCGGAACTATCCGAGAGAATCCTATGTGCTGGCCACTAAAGTGTTTGGCGAAATGGGGACAGGGCCTAACGATCGTGGTCTATCCCGCAAGCATATTACGGAACAATGTCACGCAAGCTTGCAGCGTCTCGGCGTAGAATACGTGGATATTATGTATTGCCATCGTTTTGATACGGAAACTCCAATTGAAGAGACCTTACGTGCGCTGGATGATCTGGTTCGTCAAGGCAAGGTATATTATGTCGGTGTAAGTGAGTGGACTGCGGCGCAAATGACAGATGCGCTAGCTGTAGCAGACCGCTATTTACTGGATCATATTGTGGTTAACCAACCGATTTATAATATGTTCGAACGTTATATTGAGAAAGAAATTATTCCGCTAGGCGAGCGACGTGGCATTGGACAGGTTGTTTTTTCTCCACTGGCTCAAGGGCTGTTAACTGGTAAGTACAACGCGGACATCCCTGAAGATAGCCGTGCGGCTAAGTTGGATCGGTTGAAAAAGGCGATTACAGAAGAGAGGATTGAAAAGGTTCGCCAACTAAGCGGGGTAGCTGCGGAGCTGAATATTTCTGTGGGAAATCTGGCTTTGGCTTGGATTCTGCGTCAGCCTAATGTAGCAAGTGCGCTAGTGGGTGCCAGTCGTCCGCAGCAGGTCGAAGAGAATGTTAAGGCTTCGGGAATAGAACTTTCCGAGGATATTTTGAAGAAAATTGAAGAGATTCTTAACTAGAGATAGATTCTTAACTAGAGATAGATTCATAAAAAAGGAGATATGATCATGGCGAAAGTAGTTGTTACTGGCGGAAGCGGGATGCTCGGCAGATGGGTGGTCCGGCATTTTGTTGAGCAAGGGTATGAGGTTGTGAATGTGGATACGCAAAAATCTCCAGATTCCTTGTGCCAAACGATCATTGCTGATTTGAATAATTTAGGTGAAGTGTACGGCGTACTTGCAGGCGCTGATGCAGTTGTGCATCTGGCTGCGATCCCAGCCGCAAATATAAAGACGAGTGAAGTCACCTTTCAAAATAATGTAGTATCCACCTATAACATTCTGGAGGCTGCTGCTGGACTGGGCATTCGCAAAGCAGTTATTGCTTCCAGTGAATCCTCTTATGGCATCTGTTTTGCGCTTAACCCGTTGGGACCCCAGTATGTACCGATGGATGAAGATCATCCACAACTTCCTGAAGACAGCTACGGTCTATCTAAAGTTGTGAATGAAAAGACAGCAGAGATGTTCCAGCGCAGAACGGGTATACAAGTCGTTTCCCTAAGAATCGGAAATGTCATTGACCCATCGACGTATGAACGTTTCCCTTCCTTCATTCATGATCCCGCGCAGCGTGATCGGATTCTGTGGAGTTATATTGATACACGGGATGTAGCGACAGCTTGCCAATTGGCGATTGAAACGGACGGATTGGGCGCAGTTGCTCTTAATATATGCGCAGATGAGACCAGTATGGCTGTTCCTAGCAGAGAGTTAATGGCCGCACGTTATCCAGAGGTGACGGATTTCCGCCAGCCGTTGGAAGGCCATGAGTCGTTACTCAGCAATGCGAAGGCGAAGAAGCTGCTGAATTGGCAGCCAAAGCACTTATGGCGTGATTACGTTAAAGAATAAATGACGCTCCAGGTTTACTTTTACTATAAATGAGAGTTCAAAAAGTACGGTTTTTGAACATCCTCTATAAGGAGCGTGTGAAATGAGGGTATTATTTATCGGAGGTACGGGACTGATTAGCCAGGCTGTATCCCCGCACGCGGTAGAACAAGGAATAGAGCTGTATTTGTTCAACAGAGGACAAAGAGGCGAATTCGTTCCGGATGGGGCGAAGGTGATTCAAGGTGACATTCGTAATCCGGCGGAGGCTGCCGAAGTATTGCGAGATTATGAATTTGACGTAGTGGTAGACTGGATTGCTTTTACACCGGAACATGTGCAGACAGATATTGATCTGTTTACAGGTAAAACGAAGCAGTACATTTTTATCAGCTCGGCCTCGGCTTATCAGAAGCCACAGCGTAATTATATAATCACAGAAGAGACACCCCTGGAGAATCCTTATTGGGAATACTCGAGAAATAAAATTGCTTGTGAGCAGCTATTGATGGAAGCACACAAGAGCAGCGGATTCCCGGTTACGATTGTTCGTCCTTCCCATACTTACGGAAATTCAGCCATCCCTGCGGCACTCACGAGCGGACAGCATCCTTGGTCCTTGATTGATCGTATCCGTCGTGGCTTGCCTTTAGTCATCCATGGAGATGGAACATCTTTGTGGACACTGACGCATAACTCAGATTTTGCCAAAGGGTTCGTCGGATTGCTTGGGCATCCGGAAGCGATTGGGGAGGCCATTCATATTACTTCTGATGAGGTGTTGAACTGGAATCAGATCTATGCGGCCATTGGGCAAGCGGCAGGTGTGGAGCCGAAAGTGGTTCATATCTCTACAGACTTTATCACAGCCTTCTCCCCTCCAGGGACAGCGGATGGCTTGATCGGCGATCAAGCGGTCAGCAGTGTTTTTGACAATCGTAAAATCAAACGTCTCGTGCCTGACTTCCAGGCTGCCGTTCCTTTCTCTGAAGGGATAAAGCAGTCAATTGCTTGGTTCGAGGCTCATCCAGATCAATGCACGGTTGATGCGGAATGGTCTGCTTTACTAGATCATTTGATCGAGAAACATGGAGTTGAGGCCAAGCCTCTATCCTTTTACTCATAAGATTTGTACGGTTAATATTTAAAGACGGTCTGTTCCTAAGGGAGCAGCCGTTTTTTTTGGGTTTGTCTAGCTCAATGTAAGGTTATGGAATGAATCAGCAAATCATGAATATACTCTCACTACCTTAAATTCCGTTAAAAAGGAGTCCTGGCCATGCCAACACATCCCTTTGTCTCGCGTTTTTTTGTAAACTCAGATGCAAGCCGTGAGAAGTTAATTTATGATTTGCCAGAATCCTGGTGGAGCCGTCCCTTTGAATACGAGTGGTGTATTAACTTTATTTCTCCACATGGTGTGGTGCTGGATGCTGCTTGTGGAATTCCTCATCCCTTGAAATTTTATTTAGCTGGGGTATGTGCAGAGGTTCATGCTTGCGATATGGACAGCAGGGTTATTTACCGGGAGGACATCCTAGATGCGATTACTGATGAGATCGGGGAAAAAGCGGCAAAGCAGGTTATAGCTAGAAGAACGAACAACTTGCATCTTGCTCAGGCCAATCTTGCGGCTCTTCCATATGAGGACGAGAGCTTTGACACTATTTTTTGCATATCAGTGCTGGAGCATTTGACCTTAGAGGATACGGTCGGCACTTTACGGGAATTTCACCGAACGTTGAACGAAGAAGGGCTGCTCGTGCTAACGTTTGATTACCCAACGGTAAACTTAAATCTTATGAATGATTTGCTGCTGCAGGCTGGATTTCAATATTGGGGGGAGACGGATTTTGAGTTGCCTGCAGATGCTGTGTCCACAGATTTGTGGGGTGGGTTACAATGCTTCCGGGCTGTTTTGAAAAAATCAAAGGGATAACAGGTCTTCTTACCCTTAAATTAGTAATCTATTTCCAGTAAGCTAGAATAATAGCTATTATAGATTCCATAATGAGGATAGGAGGCTGTATTTTTTGAGATTAGGGTCGAATGTACTTCGCAGCATGCTACTTACTACACTTCTATTATCACTGATTCTCCCTTCGACGATTGCATCTAGTGCAGCTTCGCCATCTTCAGAACCTATCAGACTTGCTTTTGCTGGTGATATTCTCTTGGACGGTTTTGTGGGTGATCAGATCGCGAAATACGGAGTGAACTTTCCGTTTGTGAAAGTCGCACCTACCTTGCAAAAGGCAGATATCGCCTTCGCGAATCTGGAAACGCCAGTGTCTATTCGAGGGAAGGCAGCAGAGAAAACCTTTGCCTTTAGGTCTAAACCAGCAGTGCTTAGTGGCTTAACCTATGCTGGGATTGACGGCGTTTCTTTGGCTAACAATCACATTTTAGATTTCGGAACAGACGCTATGCTCGATACATTGGTGCATCTGGATCGAAACAAGATTGGCCATACAGGAGCTGGTGAAAATGTAGAGGAAGCGTTCAAACCGTATACAAGGACGGTAAAGGGGAAGAAGATCGCTATCTTAGGTGTAAGTCGAGTGCTTTCAGGCCCTTCTTGGTATGCCGGCAACAATAAACCGGGAGCTGCCTCAGCGTACACTTCGCAGCCTATGCTTACGGCTATCCAGAAGATGTCTAAGGAGAATGATTACACGATTGTGTACATTCACTGGAATGAAGAGTTTAAGGATTATCCTGAACAATACGCCCGCAAGCTAGCCAAACAGATGATTGATAGTGGTGCAGATATCATACTCGGCGCACACAGCCATTGCCTGATGGGCATCGAATACTACAAAAATAAACCGATCTATTATTCACTTGGAAACTTTGTGTTTAATCGTTCAACACGTGGTGGAGAAAAGACACTTCACTCGATGCTGGTGAATTTTGAGATTAATGAGGCCAAGGTGACTAGTAAGATTACGCCAGTCAAAATTATTGGTGGACAGCCGAACTTCATGGACGATTCTTATAATAAGAAGACGATTAAGCTAATGAATAGCCTATCTTATAATGCAATTATTGATGCGAATGGCAGGGTTACGGAGAAGCCATTATAACGATAGAATAGATCGACCAGAGATCACTGGTCGGTTTTTTTTGTAATTAAATTCAATTAATTATACTAAATTTATCCAATATTTGATCTTTCTATTAATAATATGTAATACTTATATTAAATCAGTACATAGTAGAAAGCTGGATTGTCGAAAAAAGTAGATGCATAAAGCATAAATAGTCTGTATTAACTCTACTAAACGTTTCTTTGCTCTGATATACGTCGGAGTGTTTCCAGACTTGATGTATTGGGTAAATGAGGGTATCAATTGGGATACTCTGCAAGCTGATTTGTAATCGCAATGTTGGATATTTATTAATTTCAAGACAAATAATTTGGATCGCTTTACAGCATTTTGTCGAAAGTGTACATATTTTTGTCGAATAATTGTCGATAAATATCATATTTTGTAGAAATAAAATTGACAGGGAATGAATAGCACTTTAATATTAGAGTATAGCGTAATCATTACTATCACTTAGAAGCCTACATAGCTTTTAGCAAAAATGATTATTAATGTGAATTTAAGGGAGGATGTACGATGATGAAAGCGACAGGCATAGTAAGAAAAGTAGATGAATTGGGACGTATCGTAATTCCTATTGAACTACGTAGAACGATGGGAATTGACATAAAAGACCCGCTCGAGATTTTTGTAGATGGAGAGAAAATTATTCTTAGAAAATACGAGCCAACTTGTATCTTCTCCGGAAGCGCAGAGAACCTCATCAATTTCAAAGGTAAAATGGTAAGCAAAGATGTTCTCGATGAGCTGATTTCTAGCTTTGATAGAGTGTAGTCGATAGATTACACATTTTTGCTAAAAAAGAACCGGTACAGCAAGCACGATTTGTGCATGCTGCCGGTTCTTTTTTATGATAGCACAACAAAAAAAGCAGCAAATCCCCTAGAATAATAGGAAACCTACTGCCCACACCACACGATCCTTATTCAGACTCCAGCACACTTTGAATCTTTTTGATAAAGGCTTCATATTGCACAAGGCCCAATTCCATACACAGCTTTTGGTAAGGGGACAGTTTGCAATCTAGTTGCTTTAATTTCTGATCAAGATCATCGTACATTGCCTGCTTTTCTATCAATGCTTGCCGAAGTAGATTATCTATGTTCTCTTTATCGGTCTTATCTCCGAAATACAGATGCATAAAAAAGTCTGAACGCAGAACTTCCTTTTCAGCCGGTGTTTGCAAGTAAGCATGGAACTGATCCAAGCCGGCACGGGTAATGGTAAATACATTTTTGTCAGGTTTGCCTTCCTGCCGTATGGATTCTTTGGTGATTAGGTCCAGCTTCTCCATCTTGCTCAGGGTTGGGTAGATGGTGCCGTAGCTGGCATCAAAGAAAAAAGAAAAGTATTCCTCGAAATGCCGTTTTATCTCATAACCCGAATGAGGTTTTTCACTTAATATCCCTAGAATGACATCTTGTATATTCATGAATCGTTGTCGCTCCTCTCTTTCACCTCCTACCATATCACAACTGCATTTCGCTCTCAATTTGAAAAGGCATAACCAAGGAGGCAAACTAAATAATTATGCATTTGCTGGTACGGGCTCTTGTTCTTGTGATAACTGAGTTTCCTTACGAATGAAGGTTAGGATAATGCTTAATCCAGCTATTGCTGCACCAATGCAGAGTAGATAGAACATATCTTTCCATATACCATTGCCTCCGATAACCAGGTCGAGCATGCCATTTACCGCGTAGTAAGCAGGTGAGAAGGGACCGATCCAGCTATAAAAAGGAGAAAGCACATCACGAGGAATTGTTGCTCCGGAAGCCAACATTTGTATGGAAAGAAGTGCGATATTTAGCCAGGCACCAGCGTCGCCGAGTAGCAGCAGACTGAACTGTGCAAGAATCATGCAGGAGAGAATCACAATGAATTCGAACAGCCACATGAGCAGAAAGCCATGGCTGGAGTGGATCCCGAGTGAGTTAACCATGATAGTCCCCACTAGAGAGGTTAGTACAGCCGTTGCACCCATAATGGCAAACCGGGCTCCAAAGCGATCCCATTTACCAAA
Source organism: Paenibacillus sp. FSL F4-0236 (assembly GCF_038000135.1). Classification (NCBI taxonomy): domain Bacteria; kingdom Bacillati; phylum Bacillota; class Bacilli; order Caryophanales; family Paenibacillaceae; genus Paenibacillus; species Paenibacillus sp. FSL F4-0236. Next base: position 3,986,228 of record NZ_JBBOBK010000001.1, on the reverse strand, counting down.
TTGACCCGATAAGTTGGAAGAAGCTTTTTGCAGATTCATGGCGAGTAGCATAGCTCCGGTAAAGGAGGCAGTAACAATCATTAACGGAACCATAGTTTGTGCAAAATTAGTTGTGGGATGGATGACTTCAACGTTTGCGGAGATTCGGCTGCTTGCCGCACTTTTGATGATCTCTGCTTGTGCTTGTGGCAGCTTCATAGCTTCGAGGGTTTGGTTTAGTGCTGTATTACTGCTTTGAGTGTTCATGGCAGCCGTGACTTTAAGGGCTACAGTCTGCATAACATTGCTAACCATTTGCGGATTAGATTCATTTATGAGGTAACGGAGTTCAGTCTTTCCGGATGGATTTCTAATCGCTCCGGTGAACCCTTGTGGAATATTGATAATCATGCGGATTTCTCTATGCTCAAGGGCTTCCTTGGCAGCTTGTAGTGGAAGGTCCTGTCTGGTTACGAACTGAAGGGACTGGGTAATACCATCGACTACAGGCTGAGCATTCGCACCATCCTCATTCACAATAGCAATGGGTAACCGATCTACCCGATCAGTTACATGGTCATACCCTGTAATCCAGATTAAGCTGAAAAAGACTTGGAACAACAGTGCAGTTATAATCCCGACAATGGTAGCGGGCTGCTTGAGGAAGCGCATGATTAATGGACGTGACATGGTTATCTCTCCTTTATATTTCAACATGGTATATTACAGGCTGTAATATACCATGTTGAAATATAAACTGCAACAAGAAAAGTGGAGAGCATGGACATTCCGAAGTGATATCATATATCATAGGGCTTGTACTGGAAATTTCGTGCAGATGAATGTGCTTACCTGAAGCAAAAGAGAATGGGGAGGAACAACAGATGAGTAAAGAGGTACAAGGAACAGAACTGAACGCGGTTCACTCGGAGTTGAACAAGCCGGAAGCGATTGTTTTTGATATGGATGGAACATTGTTCCAGACTGAAAGTCTTTTATTACCTGCATATCATAAAATGTTCGATATTTTGCGGGAAGAGGGATTATACTCAGGACCAACACCGCCTGAAGAGCTTATTCTAAGCGGCTTAGGGATGCTGCTGGCAGATATTTGGAAGAAGGTTATGCCTGATGCCGATGAGGCGGTGCACCGCCGTGCAGATGAGCTGCTATTGCAGCTTGAGGTCGAAGGACTTGAAGCAGGTGGGACGTTACTGTATCCTCAGGTGGTCGAAACACTGACTGCCCTAAAAGAGCGTGGAGTACGGTTGTTTGTGGCTAGTAATGGGCTGGAGGAATACATTCACAGTATAGTTGTGGTGCATGAGCTTAAAGAGTTATTTGAAGGATTGTATAGTGCCGGTGGTCAAGGCACTGCGACGAAGACAGAATTGCTACGCATTTTGCTGGACAATCATGGAATCAAGAGTGCCTGGATGGTAGGCGATCGCTCGTCCGATGTGGAGGCAGGTAAGGGAAATGCTCAAACCGTCATCGGCTGTGCGTATGCAGGTTTTGGTCGTCAGGATGAGCTGAAGGGCTCCGATGTAATTATCACTTCCTTCGATGAGTTGATAGACTTGTACGACAACGCATCGGTTAGCGAATAGGAATATCGCGATTTATATTTGGTAAACGAATAAAAGGCAAACCTCATCTAAGCAGAGGGTTGCCTTTTTTAATGTTAAGGTTCTAAATGCAGATGCAGGAATAGCTCAAAGCTAAAAAGATATACATAAACAAAGGGGATGATCCGATAGATCATGGAAAGGGGTTATTCCTATGTGATGATAAGGATTTGAGAAGCATGTTAAAGGAGTATGAAAAATGATAATGAGCTTCCTTTTTATTGCTTTAAGCGCTGCACTTGGAGTGGGTATGTGGTTTTTAGTAATAGGTATAGTCTTTTCTATTGGTGGCGGAGACTTATTTATAGTTACTCATTATGATTCCTTATTTTTTTATATTGCTGTTTTTTTGTTGTGTATCGTGAGCTATCTTTTGTTTATAAAACATCTATTAGAGAAGGACTTACAGCTCTTGCTCCATATTTGTGTGGGTACAACTATGCTCTTCTTTTTTCTAACGCCTTGGCTCAGCTAATCAAAATCTTCAATACAACGAGTTTTTCTAATATAAGTTCCTCAGAACATCAGAAGTCATACAACAACCGCACTTTCTGCATATTGCAGAGAGGCGGTCGTTTTGTTGTTGAGTATCAATTTATTCCTCAGTAGTCTTAGCTGTGGTTGGGGCACCTTTGTTATTATATAGCCATAACGCATATTCTAAAGGTCGCACTAGTGCTTTGCGATAGGTGTTGCCGTCCCCTGATCGGGCAAACACTTCACGTGCAGGCTTTGGATTAACCTCCAGCACATAGATTTTTCCTTCTCGATCAATGGCAAGATCCAGTGCAAGTTCACATAAGGCTCCGAAACTTTCTTCCAAGAAGGCAGCGGCATCAAGACCTAACCTTTCGGCTGTTTTCATAACCTTATCGGTTTTATCTTGACTACCCAGCCATTCCTTCAGGAGCGTTTCAGCTCGAACGGCGTGCCCACCGCCATGAAGATTGGAGGTTACGCTTCGCGCCGCACCGACCCTTGCTGCCATACCTGTCAGTTCCCAGACGCCTTGCCCATTCTTTTGAACGAGCATGCGATAATCATGGAAACGTCCACCAGGCAGACGTAGTGGAATCCCCTGTTGGACGAGGAAACGTCCACCAATACACCATTGTCGAACGATGGAATCCAATCGGGAGGCAGAGACCTTTCGGGGTGGAATAATCCGGCGATCTTGGCGACGGCCTTGAATATCAAATCCCCCTTTACTGTCCTTTACCCGCTCAATTCTAAGGATACCGCGTCCACCTGTGCCGTTTGCTGGCTTGATATAGAGTACCGGGCTCTGCTTCAACATTCGGTGCAGATCGGCAGAGGAATGATACAGTAATGTTTCTGGCATATGCTGCCGGAAGCGACTCTTTTGTGAGAACGTTTGGTGTATGGTCCATTTGTTGCGCAGTGGACGATTCAGAAACAGCAGATGTTTATAGCGTTCACGGAAACGAAGCAACTGTTGAAAGCGCGTGCTGCGCTGGATACGGCAACGGTCATAAATCATGTTCGGGAAGGAACGCCATTTGCGTGACCATTTCCCGCTCTTTGGATCAAAGACAAGGGCATGGATCTGCTCTTTGCTGGGATGGACATCCATGGGGGTAAATACAAAAACATCCAAGCCCATTCGATTGCCCTCAATGATCATTCTCCGGTACACGGCCTTTTCTTCAAGCTGCTTGGCTTCATTTATATACAAAGTAAGAATGCCTAAGACGGGCTCTGGCACAGGAGTTCACCTTCTTGTGGAGAGTTTGTAGTACTGACGGTATTCTGTGGTGACCGGATCAATAAAGTTGGCTTGCCAGTAGGGCCACTAGTAAGCGCTACTGCGGCAAGACCAACATTGAAACACATTTTCAGACTGGCTGTATTATCGCTGGCAACACTGCATTCCAGACGGCCTAAACGCTTTAACTGGGCGGCCATAAGGGCGGTGCCGGTATGCCTATTTCGGTATAAGGGATGCACGGCAACGAGACAGGCCTCTTCACCGAAACCGGATACGAAGCTTACTCCTGCTAGCTGGCGCCCATTCTGACCGCGTACGGTGGCGACAAGCAGCGAGACACCCGGCTCTGACAACTGTTCTGGAGTTAATCGGGCCATTACCTTGCAAGCTTGGTTTGTAATCCGACGCTCCCCATGCTCTCTTATAAACTCAAGCAGTCCGGTTAGCCGCGATTTCCACTTTTTAGCATCAGTGTCGTAGATAGAGGATATCTGCATGCTGTGTCACATCCTTTAATGGATTCTATTTGATATGGCGTGCTAAGTGCTGGCCATATTGAAAGATTCGCTCCAAAGAAAGCTTGCGAATCGCAGGCTCATCAAATTTCATCGGCCGGGAGTTTGCCTCAAAGAACCAGAGTCCGCCGTTCTCATCGACACCGAGATCCATCGACATCTCCCCGAGCATAGAATCAGAGGCTCTTTCAATTTGTCTGGCAATTAACAGAGCAGTTGTAGGTACACTTTTTAAGATAGAGGCTGCTCTTTCGGTTCCAAATGTGCTTTCCAGCATGGTGGAGGGCTCCTCGATACTTCCGCCACGAGGTACATGCGTAGTGATGCTGCGGGCACCAGCTAGACGCGCACCTATGCCGGTCATTGCCCAGCCACCTCTGCTGTTTTTCTGCAGAAGTACACGTAGATCAAATGGTCGTCCTCGGTGAGTCGCTAGTTCAATAGCTTGCTGTACGATGTAGCGCGAGTTTCCCTTTTCTTTGCCTATCCGTGCCCAGAGGCGTTCTACTGAGGCAGCTTTGTAGGTCACATTTTTTTTGCCGCTTTGAATTTGCAGCCGATAGGGTAATGTGGTATCTGCACGGTATTTTAAACGCATAATTCCTTTACCTGCTTTGCCATTCTCAGGTTTAAGATAGAGACTAGTATGATTATTTAGCATGGCGATAAGCGTATTTGCACTGCGTAAACGTCTGGTTTTTGGAACATGCTTCGAGGTAGCATACGAGCCTTTCAACCATTCAAATAGACTCCATTTATTGAAAAAATATGGATTATATAGCTTAATGCCTGGATGTTCCAGGCATTGAGCTATTTTGCGTACGACAGCAGGTTTTTCCTCATCCTCACGGGTAGGAATTCGGTTATATATGATTTGTGGAAGAGGTACCGGAATGCTGTACCATATTCTTCCGCTGGATGATGGGACATAACCGTTCACCATCCGTTCCTCGAGCTTCAAGTCACGGACAGTGACGACGTAGACAAGAAATCCCAGTTCCTTGCCTGTGCGAATGATGTCCCGGAAATTATTACGGTTGCCATTAAAATGCCTTACTTTATCGCTGGTTGTCAGTATGGCAATAACGGGTTTTGTTTCATCCGGAATATGGGTGTTCACATCTCATCCCTCCTGCGGAATTTGCTGAGGTATAGACAATGCTCCAGAATGTGCTCGATGGAAGCTTTGCCCTCAGCGCGCAGGGAAGGATGACGGAAGATGGAACGTCCTGGTTTGGCGTTGGCCTCGAACATCCAGATGTCTTCATCCTGATCAATGCCGAGATCAAAGCCAATTTCACCGAGCAAATGACGATGCTGGATTTCTAAGGATTCTGCCAGCTTAATGGCTGTACTCTTCGCACGCTGTAATACTTCATCTGCTCGGCTGCCGAATACACGCCCGAGCGCCTGCCCAGGTGTAAGCAATGCCCCCCCGTTTTTGAGGTGAGTGGTGACACTGCCCCGGCCGGCTTTCTTAGCGCCAATACCGACTACAATCCATTGATTACTGCCGTTTTTATGCATATGGAATCGGAAATCAATGGGGCAGCCATCAATTTCAATCAAACGTATTCCTTGTTGGACGATATAATTTTGCAGGCCTTGACCGTGTCGTGACCGAAGCATACGCATGAGGCTTTCAAAGGTAGTGAAGCGCAGAAGTACGTTTTTTCCACCCTTGCGGTAGCGGGCAAAATATCCTTTTTTCGGCAGATAGGTAAGTCGGTAAATCCCGTGACCCAGGCTGCCTGCGGAAGGTTTGTAATATACAAAATGGTGGTGATCCAGCATTTCCCTCATTTTTTCGGAGGAGGGATTGCTGTGTGTCTCAGGTACGTAACGGTTTGCAGCTCCGTCATTCTCTAGCAACCGATAAATATCGGACTTATTGAAGAAGCTCCAGTTGAAGTAAGGGATTTTCTTGCGCATAAAGCGTTCGCGAAGCTGGTTGATATAAGGTGAAGTCTCCGCTCTCCGACTGGGGAGCCGATTGTAGACGACATCAGGCAGAGGAACCATTTTACGTTCGAATTTGCCGCCTGCGGTTAAGAAATAACCATAGACCTGCTCCTGTTGCCAGTTGATATCACGCGGCATAAAGGCAAATATATAACATTTGTTACTGCCTTCCCGCAGTAATTGCTTTATAAAGCCAGTGCGAGAACCGAAGGGTTGATTTGAAGATGCTGGCCCATCGGTCAAAACACCGACCAAAGGTCCAAGCTGTACCTCGTCGTTTTGCAGATTGCGTAAATAGATACCACCAGATTTCGGAACCTTGATAGCACTCTTTACACCAGTGGCGAGGAATAGATGATTTCCGGCGCGCTTGATGGGCTTGATCATGGTCGGGATGGCATCTTTACCGAGTCTAAGGCGAATGTTCTTCTTCCCGGTTAATTTCAAGCTTTTCATCAGTGCACCTGATACATATACAACTCTTTGGGGCTGCTTAGTAAAATGCACATTGCAAAAAGTGAGACTCATTTATGAATCCTCCTTAGGAACCATTGTTATCATTCTCCCGTTTATAACGGAGCTGTCCGTAGATAGGGATGGTATCCGTCGCTGTGTGAGTAGCAGATGGCGCGCATAAGACAGTGGATTCTCGGCGGCGAGCTTAGCAGCCCGGCGGTCGCCCGTCAGCCGGAATACCGTGCGCCCTGGCTTGGAATTTGCTTCAAGTAAATGAATCCGACCGCTCGAATCAATACCGAAATCTAGGCCGAGTTCTCCAAGCCTACCGCATGCGGCCTCCAGAAGAGGAGGCAAGTATGCAGCTTCTGCAGCAAGCTCCTGCATGATGTCTTTTCCGTCCTGACCATATTCTGCAAGTAAAAAGGGCAAGGGAGGAACCGCAGTTCCACCGCCATGCAGGTTCGAAGTCAGTGAACCATGATTACCCAGCCGAACGGCCATGCCAGTAAGATCCCAGCGACCGAGGCCATTCTTTTGCATCAATACACGCACATCGAACGGTTGCCCCTTACGATTAGTTAGGTGCAGATAAGGCTGTATAATATAGCGGCGTGTGCCGATAAATTCATGAATCCAGTTCAGTCCTTCATCCTGCGAGCTGAATACATATTGAAAGGGTGTATTTGTCCCATCACGCCCTCGTACTCTTATGCCTCCTCCAGAGCGTCTGTTCTGCAGTATGGCATGCAATGTACGTTTGCCATGAGAGCCTGCTTTGGGTTTTAGGAAGACCCCGTATTCTCTTTCAGCGAGCATATTGCTTAACTTGCGTGTACCGGTATAAAGAACAGTTTCCGGCAGTAAAATAGCGGCTCTTCGGTTGCGCTTCAAGATCTCGTATACGCCCCATTTATCAGGTAAACCTCTTGACCAAGGTAGTGAGCGGTGAAGGAAAGAGAGTGCAGACGAGGCTTCTTTTCTTTCTTTCGGACTATTGTAAAAACAACGATTATAAATGATATCTGGTGGTGTAGAGGTCGTATTGTGCCAGCTTCCGTCTTTCCATGTATAACCGGTTATAGATGACCCGTCTGCCGCTACTCCGTCCGGATGAAACACGAGGACTTTAAGGTTGTATCGCGGAGCTGCACGGCATAAATGACTGCAAAATTCTGGCTCGGCAATCGGAGGATTCCCATGGCGACGGCCCGTCATAATGCCGAGGAACCCCATAGCTGTTTCAGTCATTGTGTCCTCCTTATAAACCGGCCAAATAGCGGCAATACAGAATCATTTGCTTGACGGACGGTCTGATTTTTTGATCGTTTAGCGGTGTATTATCGTTCTTGGAAGGTTTGGAGTTGACCTCCAAGAGCCATATTCGTCCGGATTGATCCAGTGCCAGATCGATTCCGAGCTCTCCGAAATGAGCAGGGATAAAGGTTTCTACTCCTCTTGCAATGGCAAGTGCTGCTCTTGGAAGCTGAAGCTGTACGCTATCCTTGGTACCTGGAGGAAGGCTGCTCTTGCTAACGGCTTCACGGACAGTACTGAGACTGCCACCTCTTGCTAGATTGGAGACGAAATGATTGCTTCCAGCGGTGCGAGCGACAATGGAGGTAACGCCCCATTTTCCGGTACCATTCTTCTGTACAAGTGCTCGGAAATCTACAGGACGCTTACCGAGCTCCATCAAAGGTAATCCTTGTTGAATCTGGTAGCGCGTTGTCTTCATCTTGGGAGCAATGGACTGGTACAGTTTAGCTAATGTCGGGTAGCTTTGTTTGCGTGTACCTATAGAGGTAGTAGATAACAAACGGTATCCTCCGCCTTCATCTTTGGAGATTCGGAGAATGCCTTTGCCGAGACTGCCCCGTACAGGCTTTAGAAACACGCTTGGGTATTGGCTACACATTTTCTTTACAACAGCAAAACCGTTTAAAGCATGCGATTCCGGTAAATACCGCTTCAATGAAGGGTCTTGCGCTAAAGCTTCAAATACTTCTGTCTTGTCAAGAAATTTTTCGTTGAAGAAATGCGTTCCATACCGTGATTTTACATCCGCCAAAAAATGCTGTACGCTAGGTTTATTCTCCACCTTTCGCGTCGTTAGCCGATTGTTGATTACATCGGCAATGGGCAGACTCATTTTCCTCCAACCCTCGTTGTATACCCAGCCCTGGATGGAAGAGCTGCTTGTTTCCAGCGCTTCCGGGGTAAAGAAATATACATAGGCGCCTTGTGAGTGGCAGGCATTTGTTAATTCTCGACAGAACATGGTAATGGGTCCAAACAGCCTGTCGAGATTATCTGGATGGTCACGGCTGACGAGTACACCGATCAACGGTCCGAGTCGCAAGGTACGACTTACGGAGCTGTAAGAGGCGTTGAGGGTTTGCCGATGTTTCCATCCGGTCCGCCGCGCCAGTCCTTCGCTTACACGCAGGCTTTCGGATTTGGGAGCCGGGATAATGGTAACCTCCTGCCGGAAAGAGCCGAAAGCCAGCTGGAGCGTTCCGTGAGCCGGGATTTTGAGTCTTTTCATGGATCGTTCGCCAAGCATTATAGCGTTTTCCTGCAGGATGCCCGTGTGGACCGTATGGACCGGGATCTTGAATTGGGACATCGTGGATCTCCTTCCGGTAGGCAGCATGATGCCGGCAATTTGGTAGCTAAGGGTTACATATCATTCATCATATGGAGACATATGACCCTTGGTGATTGACCTACTCTTTAAAAACCTTGCCGCATCATTTCATAAGTCTGACCCAAGAAGCGAAACAAGCATGGGATGAATCAATATTTGGAAACTTAAGCAGTGCTTCCGAAGTGAGTTTTGTACGAAGTAACTCTAGGAAGCGAACGCTAACAAAACTTAAGCAACGCTTTCGAAGTGAGTTTTGTACGAAGACGAATCGAGAAGTAGTGACTTACAAAACTTTTAGGAGGAATCATAATGAGTATTCACGACAAAGCACATGAACTGGCGAAAGCCATTAAAGAAAGCACTGAGGTAGCGGATATCACCAACGCGATGAAACTGGTAGAAACAGATCCTGAAGCCAAGGCAATGCTCGACAACTTCCGCAATGGTCAATTGGAGCTTCAACAACGGATGATGAGCGGAGATATGCCTCCACAGGAAGAAATGGAGAAGATGGAGAAATTATTCGAGGTGCTTAACATGAATCTTGGGATTCGCCGTCTGTTCGATGCAGAACGCCGTCTGAGTGTTGTAATTGAGGATGTAAACAAGATCATTACCGAGAGCTTGTCGCAATTGTATGGCGAATAAACGCTTTTAGTAAGCGGGTATTCACCTGAAAAGTTTGATCAGTGCAATCTAAATAGGGTGTTCCCGAAGCCGGTTGGCATTGGGAACACCCTATTTATTCTTGTGACTAGTACATGAGTAAACTCGCTAATCTTGTTTTCCTTCGATTGCGCAGAGAAGAATACCAGCAGCCAAACCTAGGCGGCGATCAAGCATTCCCTTGGGATCCTCAGAGAAGTCAGCGATGATTTTAGTAACGAATGGATTAAAATTTTGTTTGAAAGTCGGGATCGTTGTATCATTCATCTCGATATTATATTTTTGAGGGATAATAGAGATGAAGCGGCGGAGTATAGCCATCGCGGTGCTATCTTCCTTGATTTTTCCGATTTCCTGATCATGATGATCGAGAATCGTCCATTCATCTTTCAAAATCGATTTGAGTCCCTTACGCCGAAGAGCACCAACGTGTTCGCCAGTCTCCGAATCATGTACATCATAAACAGCACTAAAGTCGATGGCATTGCGGGCTTTTATACGCAGAAGCTCCTTTTGCATAGACTCATCCGTGTACAGTGCAATATCCTCTTTCAACTTGAATGCTTTCATTTGTGAATAGAGTACAAGCTGCTCGGCGTTATCATAAATATGAAGTTTCGCACCCATGATCGAAAATACCTTTTTTCGAATTATGTATTCGGTATGAGTATAAGTTGCATTCAATTCTAAATCGCCCCCTAAATGAAATAATCATCTCATATATAAGCTTTGCTAGCTACATAAATGCATACTATTTTATATAATTTTTTGAGTAGAAGTATATTTTTATGGACTTGTCTCATATTACGGGCTTCATGTTCATAGAGTAGAGATATAGATTCAATCGAATATCTTGTCTACGAGGAGCTGTTAGTAATGAGAAAAAGAAACAAGTTTAAACATGGTGTCTATCTGTTGCTGGCGTTGGCCATGCTTTTGTATGCTCTGCCGAAGTTATCGCTTGCGAATGGGCCTAGCTGGGTATTTGGTTTTGGGGTGGTCTGGTCACTTTTTGCCTTTATGGTCATTGCGGCACATCTGCATTTTATTATCGGTGTTGATGAGGAGAAGAGCAAGCGTTTGGAAGCTGTGCGAAAAGCAAAATTGGAGCAATGGCAGTCCAAATGGAAAGAAGAAACTAGAGTTACACAAAGATCATAGAATTGGGGCTGCGTTCTTAAGTAACTTGATTTGATATTCCCGTGAAAAGTGCTGAATTAGCTAAAAGGGGGGTATAAATCCCCTAGATTCCCGTGAGAAGCGCAGAATTAGCAAAAAGAAGGGTATAAATCCCCTAGATTGCCGTGAAAAGCGCCGAATTAGCTAAAAGAGGGGTATAAATCCCTTAGATTCACAGAAAAGCCCACTAGCTTAAGCCAGTGGGCTTTAAAATTGCCCCGCAAAGCAGGGGGATTAAAGTTATCTTGCACCTGTAAAAGGATTGATCTCATCCGAGAGATCTTTTCCAGCTTTCTTTTCTTCTGCAGATATCCGTTTACCTAGAGCCGCGTAGTACCACACCGCAGGAACGAGAATCGCGAGTATAAAAAGAAATTGCATAAAGTCATCCCCTTTCACCTCTCCATCATAACATATTTTTCCTTTTTTCTTAAGGGACTATTCTCTATTCGCCTACCCACTACCCAGTTTGTCTAACAAACGGGTTACTCTTTACTGGCAGAGCATTCTACTTCAAATACATAACTGGCGCTCCCCTGAGGCCATCTTGCTTGGATTATATACAGATGTTTTCCGCTACCTGCTGCGAGTTGAAAACTGTTATTTTCTACGGAAAGAGCTTCGTCCGGACGTTCCTCACCAGGAAATGAAGCCACAACCTCTAACTCCTTGGGTGCAGATGAGAATTTGAGTTCTACCTGATCACGGCTGATAGCTTTGGGATGTACCTTCTGTTTGGTAACTAATTGATCGTAAGTAGCCATATCTACACAGACGCCTTTGCCATTGTCATTCCAGCAATAAGAGCCTTGAATGGCATCAAACTGTTCACCACCAACAGTAACTTGAACGTTAGGGGGCTGTGGGTTAGTAGTGTCTGCTGGAGAAATCTTATCTTCTTTAACAGTCGATTGGAATAAGTCCAACAGATCTTTTTTGCTGATATCTGAAAGACGATAGTGACCCGTTTGACCCGATTTAATGAGTAACCCACTGTTGCTTCCGACGATCCAAAAAGAGAACTCATAACTTATGCCGTCCTTCATGTTTACGGTGGTTCTGTAATCGCTTGGAGCAATATCTAGTTGTCCTTTATCATATTCAGCAGCAGTTATGGCTTGAACAAAACGTTCCAAGGATGATGCTTCAGAAATAGTCGTCACCGGTTGGTCTTCTTCTATTAAGTTAATAGAAACTATATTTTGTGCATCCAGCTCTATTTGGCTTGATTGTTTTACTTCGGTTCTCGTAGTTCCACAGCCGATCAGTCCTATGAAAAGCAAAGTAATGGTAAATATTATTAACGTGGTCTTGTTCATATCCACAATGCTCCTTTCCTCTTTCTTTAACTCTCAGACTATAAAAAAGAGGAAAAGGTTGCTAAATAACGGGCAATTAAATTCGAATTCGATGCTTATGAATCGGTTGTACTGTGCCATTCTCTCCGTGTATAATGAGTACAGTATAGTACAGATCGGAGTACGGGGGTGTAACAGTTGGAAGGTCAAGGCGATGCAATTACTAAACACGAGCAACTGCTGCAGCATATTGAAAGTCTTAAGGTAGGCTCCAAAATATCTGTTCGTAAGCTTGCAAAAGAAATGTTGGTCAGTGAGGGGACGGCTTATCGTGCCGTTAAGGAAGCTGAGAATCTTGGAATTGTCATTACGAAGGAACGGATTGGTACAGTACGTGTAGAAAAGAAGCCTCGTAACATTTCTGAACAGCTGACGTTTGGTGACGTGGTTGATATTGTGGAAGGTCATGTTCTCGGTGGGGCTAGCGGACTGAGTAAACATCTACATAAATATGTAATCGGTGCGATGAAGGTCGACGCGATGATTCGTTATATAGACGCAGACAGTCTGCTTATTGTGGGTAACCGCGATGATGTTCACTCCTTGGCGCTAGAGCAGGGTGCCGGAGTTCTGGTTACAGGTGGCTTCGGGACGAGTCGTGAAGTGAAGGCATTAGCCGACGAACTGGATCTCCCCATCATTTCATCAAGACATGACACGTTTACCGTGGCATCAATGATTAACCGAGCAATTTTTGATAGATTGATTAAGAAAAAAATTATGCTGGTAGAAGATATTGTCGACAGCAAACCGCGTATGATTACGTTAAAAATTTCAAGCACTGTAGGTGAGCTACGACAGATTTCTGAGGAAACTGGAGAGCAGCGTTTTCCCGTTACAGATGAATGGAACCGAGTGATTGGGATTATCGGCCGACGCGAAGTAGAGGACCTAGCAGAAGGGCAAAGTATTGAAAAGGCTATGGTTCGGAGTCCGGTTACCGCTGCGCTGCATACCTCACTAGCTTCAGCTGCGCAGATCATGATGTGGGAAGGCGTCGATTTTCTCCCCATTGTAGACCGTAACCGCAAATTGGTGGGCTCCCTAACCCGTAAAGAAGTGCTGCAAAGTCTGCGAGATGTCCGTAACACTCCACAGCTTGGGGAGACCTTCGATCATCTCATCTGGAACGGTTTTGCGGATGAGCGGGATGAAGAGGGACGATTGTTTTTTCACGGCTTTATTACGCCTCAGATGGCCACAGACCTTGGTACCATTTCTGAAGGTGTATTGTCTACGCTGATGACGCTCTCTGCGTTTAAGGCAGCTAAGGATATTACAGGAAATGACTATGTATTAGATAATATGTCCACCTATTTTATCCGGCCGGTACAGATCGAACACGCGATTATTGTAATGCCGAGACTGCTCGAAATTAGTCGCCGTACATGTAAGCTTGAAATAGAGATCAGCTATTCGGATACCCTGGTAGCGAAAGCTGTTCTGATGCTGCAATCCATTGATCACGGCTAATAGATAATGAATCACAAACATGCTTAAATAGACTGCCCTCAACGATGATAGTGAGGGTAGTCTATTTTATTCTTGTAATCCTATCAGAGGGATAGTCTAGGCTTTCGACTGGTGTTGTTCCTGGCTACGGCTACGGCTGTAATAACTATAGCTGCGTATTCCTGAGAAGATGTTAAACACACCGATTAGAAGAAAGGCAGCTTCAACAATGATATTAATGGTGGAGCCGCGAAATAGAAACATGGAAATCAGGGAGAGCGTTACGAGCATAGCGCCCAGCATCACATTCATGACAGAGCGTTTTAGCCCCTTATCTTGGGGATTTAAGGCACGGCGAGAGGATAAGCTGTACACAGCGGCGCCGATTACAAAGATCACCAGCAGGATAAACAATAAGTACTTGATAAATAAAACCATGGACAGCCAGCTCCTTTATCATGTCGTGCAAAAGCCTTGAAGTAATTTCCACTTTTGTCTGTCCATTATTGTATCACACGATTGTTGTCAGTTGCGCTTAAAAGGACTGATTTCCACCCAGATTTGCAGAACACCTTCCATGACAAGCATCGTCCGGATTTTGACAGAGTATTCTTTATCCCGCACAATGTAAACTTTTCCATCCAGCAGCAGTCTAACCAGTTTACTGTCTGTGTCAATATCGAACATGCTGCGGCCACGCATGGGCTCCAGATCTGAGCCCATTTGGCTTAGAATTAATTTTACAGTTACGGGGTCAAGGGGGTTATCTTCTTTGGACTTGCTCTCTTCCGAACGGATTTTGATTTCTCTGATTACGGTAGAGGTATTATTGTATTTTTTGAGCGTTTTAATATCTTCCTGATATTGCTCAATGTCTACGCGTAAGTCTTGATTTTGCAGCCACAACACATTATACCCAACATGGAAAATAGCATTGTATATGACGGCTCCTACGACGATCCCCAGCATGAATATAGCGGAAATTTGGGTGAATCTACGAAAACGACTGAATGGTGGAACTCTCACTGGCGTTACCCCCTGCCGCACACCCATTTTACTAGCTCGCTGCCCATATGAGCTCCGAGAAAAGCGAAGGCAATATACATGATTTGCTTGATGGCGGGGGAGAGGTTACCTCCAATCACATTGCTTTCAATGACCCGTAAAGGGTCCATAGTACCCCCTACAGCGGCGGCAAGTGCCCATATTTTAATCCGGTCTGCTACATCTAGCATCGTTTGCGTCGGTGGTTGCAGGGATACTACGGCGCCGATTCCGCCGACCATAGCTCCGCCAAGTACGATGCCGAAGGCGATAAAGAAATCGAGGATGGCTTTGCTCATAAAAATGCTCATAAAGGCCCCTTCCCGGACGAGGCATCTCTAATCGTTGCCTGTCCATGTGCTCTTAATCCATTCTATGGGCGGGTCCCCCTTTAATATGATAAAATAGTTTCATCTTATAGTGCGAGTTCAAAAAGTACGGTTTTCAGCACCGAGAAGATTGAAAGAAGGTAGAAAATGAGGAGCGGAGCGTAGTGGAAGCTACGTGAGCATCGGAAGTTTCGCCTGAATCCAATATTCGATGTCGAGTAAGCTTCTTGGGTTACTTCGTGATCAAAAGCGGACTTTTTGAACAACTATTTATGTTTGATTTTTGTAGTAGAAAGGAAGTGGGATGATGAGCCCTTTCGTGCATTTGCATGTGCACAGCGAATACAGTTTACTGGACGGGGCGGCGCGCATTACCGATCTCGTGCGCCGGGCCGGCGAATACGGCATGAAGTCGCTGGCGCTTACGGATCATGGAGTGATGTATGGGGCGATCCCCTTTTATAAAGCGTGTAAAGAGAATGGAATCAAGCCGATTATCGGCTGTGAAGCCTATTTAACCGCGGGCTCTCGCCGTGAGCGAGGCAGTCGTAAAGATCAACCGATTTATCACCTGATTCTGCTCGTCAAGAATGAAACCGGCTACAAGAACCTGATGAAGCTGATCTCTATCGGTCATCTGGAAGGTCATCACTATAAACCTCGTATTGATATGGAGGTTTTGGCCGCTCATTCGGAGGGGATCATATGCCTCAGTGCCTGTCTTGGTGGCGAAGTGCCGCAGCATTTGTTGCATGGAAGAGATGACGAGGCGCGAAAAGCTGCGCTGCGATATAAGGAGATTTTTGGCGAAGACTTCTACCTGGAGCTTCAAGATCACGGAATTTCCGAGCAAAAGCGAGTAAATCCGAAGCTGATCGCACTTGCCAAGGCCTGTGAGATCCCACTTGTAGCTACGAATGACGTTCATTATTTAGCCAAGGAAGATGCAGAGGTACAGGATGTTCTGATCTGTATTGGAACAGGTAAAACTGTGGATGATGAGGAACGGCTCAAGATCGGAACAGATCAGCTGTTTCTCAAAAGCAGTGATCAGATGGCGGCGTTGTTCCCGCATGTGCCTGAAGCTATCAGTAACACGCTATTGATCGCAGAAAAATGTAATTTGGAGCTTACCTTCGGTCAACACATTCTGCCTGCCTATTCACCAATTCCAGAAGGTAAGGACTCCGCTGCATATTTGCGAGAGTTGTGCTTTAAAGGGCTTGAAGAACGGTATATAGACACACCGCTTTGGGCATCAACTGTGCAAAGAGAAACCGCTGAGAAGCGTCTTGCCTATGAGCTTGGCGTCATCGAGAATATGGGTTTTAGTGATTATTTTCTAATTGTGTGGGATTTTATCGCTTATTGTCATCGTCAGGGGATTGCTACTGGTCCGGGCCGGGGTTCTTCCGCGGGGAGTCTTACCGCTTATTCCCTACGAATCACGGATGTAGATCCGCTTAAGTATAACTTGCTCTTTGAACGTTTCTTAAATCCAGAACGGATCACGATGCCGGATATTGATATCGATTTTAGTGATGAGCGTCGTGATGAGGTTATCGCTTATGTGGTGGAGAAATACGGCAAAGAACATGTGGCACAGATCATTACGTTCGGAACCATGGCTGCACGGGCTGCAGTTCGTGATGTGGGCAGGGTACTGAATTTACCTTATAACGAGGTAGATAAGGCTGCCAAGCTCATCCCAGGACAACTAGGTATCAGCCTTGCTAGAGCACTAGAGACTACTCCAGACCTTAAAGCGCTGTATGATAGTAATCCGAAGATCAAAGGTTTGCTGGATATGGCAATGAAAGTGGAAGGTATGCCTCGTCATGCTTCGACACATGCTGCCGGGGTTGTTATTTCCAAAGGTCCGTTAACTGATGCTGTACCCCTTCAAGAGGGAAACGAAAGTACAGCGTTAACTCAGTACTCTATGGAGCATTTGGAAAGTGTTGGGCTGCTGAAGATGGATTTTCTGGGCCTGCGTACTTTGTCGATTATCGAACGCTGTATGAATTCGATTAAAGAAATGAGTGGCAATGTTCCAGATTTTAAAATCATACCAGATCACGATCCGCTCACCTATGAAATGCTAGGTGCTGGTGAGACGACTGGGGTCTTTCAGTTGGAGTCGGCGGGTGTAAGACGTGTGCTTAAGGATTTGAAGCCAAATGGCTTTGAAGATATCGTATCCGTTCTAGCGCTATATCGTCCGGGTCCGATGGAGTTTATCCCGAAATATATAGCAGGTAAGCACGGTCAGATCGAAGTAGAGTATCCCCATCCTGATTTGAAATCTATATTAGCGGATACCTATGGGATAATTGTGTATCAGGAACAGATCATGCAGATTGCTTCGCTTATGGCTGGATTCTCGCTTGGTGAAGCGGATCTGCTCCGTCGAGCGGTTTCTAAGAAGAAGCGCGAGACGTTGGATAAGGAACGCAGCCATTTTGTACAGGGGAGCTTGCAGCAAGGATATAACGAAACGGATGCGAATGCTGTTTATGATATGATTGTACGGTTTGCAGATTATGGCTTCCCGCGTGCGCATGCGGCGGCTTATGGCGTGTTGGCTTTCCAGACGGCTTATCTTAAGGCGCATTATCCGGTACAGTTTATGGCATCTATGCTGACCGCCGTGATGGGAACCCACCGTAAGGTGGCGGAATATGTACTGGACTGCCGCCGCACGGGCATCGGCGTATTACCGCCGGATGTGAATGAGAGCGGCGTACTGTTTACCCCTGTTCCAGGAGAGGAAACGGGAACAGGGCATATCCGCTTTGGGCTCGCAGCGATTAAGAACGTCGGCACGTTAGCAGTGGAGAATATTATGTCGGTCCGCAAGGAGCGGCCGTTCGACAGCCTGCTCGATTTCTGTCGACGTGTGGATCTGCGGGTCTGCAACAAGCGGGTAGTGGAGTCTTTGCTGCAGGCAGGAGCCTTTGACTGTCTGCCGGGTCATAGGGCCCAGCTGCTGGCTATGCTGGACGAGACCGTTGACGCCGCGACGAAATGGCGCAAGGAGCGAGATGAACTGCAAATTCAGTTGTTCGATGATTTGGTGGAGACGCCGAATTGGGAGATTCGCTATCCGGATATCCCTAAGTTTACAGTAGGACAGCAGCTGGAGATGGAACGTGAGCTGCTGGGGCTGTATCTATCAGGTCATCCGCTCGACGATAGTGCTGAGCTGCTTGAGGAGACGGGTATACAGCGGCTTATGGATCTCGGCGAAGCCGCAGATGAGAGCCAGACGGTTACGGCCGGCATGGTCGTATCCGTTAAGGAAATTACGACGAAGCAAGGAAAATCGATGGCCTTCATCGAATGGGAAGATCAGATCGAGCGCTGCGAAGTCGTGCTCTTCCCCGAGGTGTGGAAGCGAAGCCGCGGCTTGATTGCCAAGGGCGCGCTGCTGGCCTTGCGCGCCAAGGTGCAGCAGGAGGACGAAGGCTTCAAGCTGCTGGCCGAGGAAGTGGCGCTGCTATCCGCGGAGACACTCCGCGGTCTGCTGCAGCGCCGTAGTGCCGCCGCGTCCCGCCCGTATAGCGCGGGACGCTCGGCCTCAGCAGGAGCGCCGCCGCGTGGCGCGGCTCCTGCTTCGCGGGCTAGCGGGGCCGCCACTGGCCCCGCTAGCAGACCTGCAGGCGGCGCAGCTGCGCCTGCAACACCTGCACCGGCCGCTGCGCCAGCGCCGGGCTCAGGCCAGCGTGTCTTTATCAAGATCACGCCGGCCGCCGAGAATGCTGCGCAGCTGTCGCGCCTGAAGGAGCTGCTGCAGAATCATCCAGGCCCAGTAGCGACGATTCTGTTCTACGAACGGGATCAGAAGCTCCTGGCCCTTAGCGATAATTACCGGATTAAGCCTACCGAGGAGCTAATCGCGGCTATCGAGTCTATGCTGGGGGCAGGTACCGTAAGAATAAAATAAGAACAATTCCACCCTTTTCCGCATACATTAGGAAACCACAGGGCGAATCCCTGGGCGGAAAGGGGAATCACATCATGTCCTATCAAATGGCAGTTGATCTGTTGGAACGTAGAGGCGTATCACTTTCTTCCATTGCTGAAATCGTATATATTTTACAATCGGTCTATTATCCCGGTTTATCCAAGGAAGAATGCCTTTCCAGTGTGAAATCTGTATTGGGAAAAAGAGAAGTGCAGTACACGTTAATGACGGGGATCGCACTTGATGAACTGGCAGAGAAAAGACTGCTTCCGCAGCCGCTCCAGGCAGTAATGGAAGCGGATGAATCACTTTATGGAGCGGACGAGACTCTAGCCCTTGGCATCACAGGGGTATATGGGATGATCGGGCTTACAGGATTTGGGTACTTGGACAAAATAAAGCTTGGAATCATTGGTGAATTGAACGATGATAAGGGGAGGATTCACGTGTTCTTGGATGACTTAGTAGCGGGTATCGCTGCAGCTGCTTCTGCTAGAATCGCTCATCGGCAGGAAGGGGCAAAAGTATATCCTCTGGTCACGGACACGGAATAAATGACCCGATTCATTTCGTTTGAACGAGTTCCTCAGTCTTGCTTCCTTTGCCCTACGCCTGTTGCGGGAAAAAAGAAAACTGTGTTATCATAATTCCATTATACGGGATACGGCTGGGAATTAAGATTGGGGAGGCCTTGCAAGGCATGTGGACGGTAATATATATCGCGCCGACCGCCAAAGTGGCGGATATGATTAAGAGTAAGCTGACTGAAGAAGGTTTTTTAGTAAAATGCCGTCCAATCAATATGTCCAAGCAGCAGTTTGAGATATTGGTTCCTTCAGGTGAACTGGAGGAAGTACAGGAAGTCCTTAATCTTATTCTGCATCCCTGAATTTCTATCAAGAGAAAAGTCATGACAGCGGCAAGCTGCATAACGCAAATAAACGGCTGAAGAGGTGCGGGTGTGTTCAAAGATTTATTTCAGAAGAAACGGAAGTACGCGACTATTCCTTCAGAACGTCTGGAGCGAAGCGGCGTGCCTGCAGAAGGCGAACGCCCCAAACGGGAAATTCCAGAAGGATTAATGAGTAAATGTAATAAATGCGGAACGATCCAGTATAGCAAGGAATTGGAAAAGAATCTAAAAGTATGTCCTACTTGTGGTCATCATTTGCGCTTGAACGCCGTAGAGCGTATTGCTATGACGTTAGACCCAGAGGGCTTTATTGAGTTTGATAGTGAAATGTATTCTATAGATCCGCTGAAATTCCCGGGTTATGCCTCTAAACTGGAGCAACAGCAACTAAAATCGGGACAAACTGATGCCGTGATTACGGGTCAAGGGTCTATTGGCGGACATCCAGTGATCGTAGCTGTGATGAATTTCGAATTTTTCTCCGGCAGTATGGGATCTGTAGTTGGTGAGAAGATTACCCGGGCGATTGAAGAAGCCACGGAGAAGCAGCTTCCACTCCTTATTTTCTCTACTTCTGGCGGAGCGAGAATGCAGGAGAGTATTCTAAGTCTTATGCAAATGGCGAAGACCAGTGCAGCGCTTGCTCGTTTCAACGAAGTGGGCGGCCTTTATATTTCTATAATTACGGATCCGACAACTGGCGGAGTATCTGCGAGTTTTGCTAGTCTTGGCGATATTATTATTGCTGAGCCTGGGGCGGTATTCGGTTTCGCAGGACGTATAGTCATTGAACAGACAATTCGCCAGAAGCTTCCGGATGATTTCCAGACGGCTGAATTTAATCTGCAGCATGGCTTGATTGATATGGTTGTGCACCGTAAAGAAATGCGCGCCACACTGACCAAAATTTTGGAATTGCATGATGTGAAAGGGGGATTTTAGGTTGGCAGGAGAGTTGCCTTTTGAAATGCCTCTGGTTGAAATGCGCAAGAAAATTGCTGAGCTAAAGCAGTTTGGCGAAGAGAAAAGTATTGATTTTACGGATGAGGTAGCAAGACTGGAAGAACGGTACCGTGTGCTTGAGGAGGAAGTTTATTCTAATATCTCCCCTTCCCAAAAAATGCATCTAGCTAGACATCAAGGACGTCCGACTTCTCTTGATCTTATGGGGCAGATCTTCACAGATTTTATCGAGCTTCACGGGGATCGAATGTTTGGGGATGATCTTGCAATTGTAGGCGGTATCGCCAAACTTAACGGTGTCCCGGTTACGGTCATTGGCCAGCAGCGCGGTAAAGATACGAAGGAGAATATTTTACGCTTTTTCGGCAGTGCACACCCTGAGGGCTTCCGTAAGTCACTGCGTCTGATGCAGCAAGCGGACAAGTTCAATCGTCCCATTATAACCTTTGTAGATACGAAAGGTGCATA
Source organism: Paenibacillus sp. FSL F4-0236 (assembly GCF_038000135.1). Classification (NCBI taxonomy): domain Bacteria; kingdom Bacillati; phylum Bacillota; class Bacilli; order Caryophanales; family Paenibacillaceae; genus Paenibacillus; species Paenibacillus sp. FSL F4-0236. The sequence goes on along the minus strand of NZ_JBBOBK010000001.1, from coordinate 3,964,970 downwards.
TCCAGGCAATACAGCTGAGGAAAGAGGACAATCCGAAGCAATTGCCCGTAATTTACGCGAGATGTCTCAGTTTGGTGTTCCTGTAATCTGTGTGGTTATCGGTGAAGGCGGAAGTGGGGGCGCATTAGCACTGGCAGTTGGTAATAGAGTGCTTATGCTGGAACATGCCATTTATTCGGCGATATCTCCTAACGGTGCTGCATCAATTCTATGGAAGGATGCTTCGAAGGCTGATCAAGCGGCAGAAGCCATGAAGATAACGGCATCTGATCTGCTTGAAATGGAAGTCATCGAAGAGATTGTTCCTGAGCCAAAAGGCGGCGCACATCGTGATTACGAAGTTACGGCAGCTGCAATTAAAGATGCATTATGGCGTCACTTGCAGGAGCTGATTCTTCTGGATAGAGCGGAATTGAAAGAAGATCGTTATCGTAAATTCCGTAAAATAGGTGAGTTTGCTGAAGTCCAGCAGGAGCAGATTTTCCTTGAAGAAGAAGTGGAATCTGAAGTGTGAATCGTGCCTTTCCATTTGCACTTTAAGACATATAACCATACTTAGTGGACCATATTGAATTAAGTGTAAATTATACATTTTATTGGAATTAAAATAATCTCGACGCAATGCCGGGATTATTTTAATTTTTTTGTGCGTTCAGATAATTCGAGCTCAAATTACATCTAAAAGAGCCTACAACATTGATTTTGTGTCTAAGTTGCAGTAATATTCATAAGGGCGTAGTTAAAGGCACATGTGACAAAGTTCCTATTTAATTAGTTAGCCTTGTAGTAGATTTTGTAGTTGGAAAAAGTGAGACAGAGAGAACGAAAAAACGGAGGAAAACCTAATGCGGAAAAGTAAAATTGTATGTACGATCGGACCTGCGAGTGAATCGTTGGAGAATATCAAAAAATTGATTTTGGCTGGTATGAATGTGGCCCGTTTGAATTTCTCCCACGGCGATTTTGATGAGCATGGTGCTCGGATTAAAACGATCCGTCAAGCATCTAAGGAACTGAACAAAACTGTTGCTATCCTGCTCGATACAAAAGGACCGGAGATTCGCACAGGCAAGTTGGAAGTAGAACCGATTGAACTAGTTCAGGACGAGTACCTGACACTAACTACGGAAGAAATCCTTGGCACCCAAGAACGTATTTCCATCACGTACAGCGAGCTTCCTAATGATGTTCAAGTAGGCTCCACCATCCTTATTGATGACGGTCTGATTGGTTTGACAGTTGTCGACATTCAAGGAACTGAAATCAAGACCCGTATTGTAAACGGTGGTACAATCAAGAGCAAGAAGGGCGTTAACGTACCAGGAGTAAACATCTCCTTGCCGGGTATTACGGAAAAAGACACCAACGATATTCTTTTTGGTATCGAACAGGACATCGATTTTATCGCCGCTTCCTTCGTTCGCAAAGCTAGCGACGTTCAGGAAATTCGTGAGCTGCTTTCGAAAAACAACGCTTCTCACATTCAAATCATTTCCAAAATCGAAAACCAACAAGGTGTTGACAACCTTGATGAAATTTTAGAAGCTTCCGATGGCCTGATGGTTGCTCGTGGTGACCTTGGTGTTGAAATTCCAGCTGAAGATGTACCTTTGGCTCAAAAATTGATGATTCAAAAATGTAACGTTGCTGGCAAACCAGTAATCACAGCTACACAAATGCTGGATTCTATGCAACGTAACCCACGTCCTACTCGCGCTGAAGCAAGTGACGTAGCAAACGCTATTTTCGACGGAACAGATGCAATCATGCTTTCCGGAGAAACTGCTGCTGGTAAATATCCAGTAGAATCCGTTCTTACAATGTCCCGTATTGCTGAGAAAGCGGAGTCCGCTCTGGATCACCGTGAAATTTTCTCAAAACAACAAACTTTACAAGAAACTACAGTTACAGAAGCTATCAGCCAATCCGTTGCAATTTCCGCTTTGGATCTGAACGCTAAGGCTATTCTTTCTTCGACTGTTACAGGTCATACTGCACGCGTTGTTTCCAAATACCGTCCTAAAGCACCAATCATTGCTGTTACGACACAAGAAAGAACTATGCGTCAATTGTCCCTCGTTTGGGGCGTAACGCCAGTATTCGGTAAAGTAGCTACTTCCACAGATGAATTGCTTGAAACAGCAATCCAAGGTGGTAAGGATTCCGGTCTGGTTCAAGCTGGCGACCTAGTTGTGATTACTGCAGGAATTCCACTTGGACGTTCCGGTTCCACTAACTTGGTAAAAGTAAGCACAATCGAGTAGTACTCGACTGTTCTTTGCCTGATTCGTAGTTTTTAATTAGCCAAGCCCAAACGCGGTTGGCGTCCCTAAAGGACGGTAAGCGTTTATGCGAGAAATAAAAGAGCTGTCTCAGATGTAGTGAAAATCTACAAATGAGGCAGCTCTTTTTTTTATACTGAATCCATTTATGCTGTTAGTATATACGTTTGACGCTAAAAGAGTCCCCTCGAGGGCTTGGACTGGAAGGAACCGCAACGGTGGTGTTATTCTGGACCATGATCCCTCCATTAGAAAGAGTTAACCTAGGTCGTTTTCCATTGATTCGGCAGCAGTTGAAGCGGGTAGTGCTCACGCGGGCCAGCTTTGCGATGGAACCATCGACCTCAGGAGCCTCCATAATCCATTCGCCGGAGGTCTGCGGACCAGTATATCGCTGAAGCGTTCGGAAGGTCCAATTTCGGCTTAAATTCCGGAGTGTGATAGACCACTTCGTGTGGTTTATTTTTGTGATAGTACCCTTCATATGATCTCCAGGGTATACTGGAAAAGGGATTACGGTCTCGACGTCAGGTAGTATTTCCCACCAGGCGTAATAACGGGCAATCCCATTTACGAATTCATGACCTGTTCCCGTCTGAATAAGGTTACTGTTCTTGAAGCCGTCGATGCCAATCCATGCGGAGGAATAGGTGGATTTGTGGGTTGGTTTTACGTATGGGACGGTCCATTCACCGGAAATGCGATTGAAGGCACCTTTTCTACCAGTAACAGTGTAGCCACTCCAGTTCTTAGATGACCAGCCAAAAGCAGAGCTTTGTCTATTGCTCGCATTAGATTTGTCTGTTAGACAAGGATGATTTACCATGAGAGAGTTATATTTTATGCTCAACTTGTCCACCGCCTTTATAGTACTGCTATATTAAATGCGATGATTACATATGAAGTACGGGTGTTCTGTTAAAATATAAAAATATAAAGTTGGAGGACTCATAGTACAAATGGAAAAATTATCGAAGCTGCGCGGCTTTTATCTATTTTTAGGATTGGCCGGCGGTTCATTTGGCTCTTATCTTTCGCTGCTGCTGGTCCATAATGGACTTAATAGTGGACAGATAGGTATACTAATGGCAACAGGCACGCTAGTTGCAATCACCATTCAGCCGATGTGGGGGATTATCTCTGATCGGTATAATCAGACGCGTTTAGTACTAATCCTAAGTGTGGCGGTTCCGGCCTTACTAGCCGTCTTTTATCGTTCGGAATATTTCATTGTACTTCTTCTGGTGTATACGTGCTCAACGATCTTCTCCTCTACACAGGCTCCTATAGCCGATTCTTACGCGATTTCGGCGGCGAATAGAGCCGGAGCCACTTACGGTAGCATCCGGCTTATGATGAGCATTGGAGCGGCTCTAGGAGCTTATGCAGGAGGGGTGTACGTATCTACCTTCTCTGTATCCACGATATGGCTACCTTTTCTCTTTTTTAATCTGATTGCAGTCCTTATTGCGTTTACATTGCCGAAGCAGGCGGAAGAGAATCATATGATGAGGCAATCGTTTACTCAGGGGGTAAGACAACTGCTGGGGAATCGGGTCTTCCTTGCGTTTTTGGGTGGCAGCTTTCTTGTGAACCAGACGATGGCTGCTTTTGGTACATACTTTGTAATTGCTTTTCAATCGGTTGGAGGGTCTACGCGCTATGCAGGGATTGCGCTCTTTCTCGCATCGGTGACGAATGTGCCTTCCATGCTGTTTGCTTCTAAGGTGATTAAGAGGTTGGGTCGTGAGCGGACCTTGCTCCTTGGGGCTCTTATTTATGTTTTGCGGTGGGGTATTCAGGTTGCTTTTCCTTATCCATCGGTAATGATCGGAGTGCAAGTGCTGCATGGTCTTTCATTTGGGTTCTTTTATATTGCTGCAGTCGAATATGTATCTCAGATCACGTCTAACGAGATGCAGGCCACTGGCCAAAGTGTATTTAATATGGTGTTTGCAGGTTTTTCTGGCATTGTCGGTAATTTACTGAATGGATTCTTGCTCAATCAAGGCGGGGTAGAAGTAATGAATCTGTCTTGTATGTTGAGCTCTATCGCAGGAGCAATGCTGCTGTTCTATGTTGCCAGAAACTCTCGGCGCAAATTATCTACGACGCTATCTTCAGGCGGGGCCCAGGCTTAACGCTTCCCTGCTGCTATGCTGAAAGGAGTATTTATAGATGGAATTAGAACGAGCTGGCTTGCCCAGCCGATGGTATAAGTCGACCCTGCGTGTTCGCTATCAGGAAAGTGATCAGATGGGTGTCGTGTATCATGCGAATTATTTGAACTGGTTTGAGTCTGGTCGTACGGAGATGTTTCGTCAGGTTGGTTTTACTTATCGCGAACTTGAGAAACAAGGCGTCTTACTTCCTGTCACCTCAGCAGATTTGCAATTTAAAAGTCCGGCGCGATATGATGATCTTATCTCCGTGTATGCGCGAATGACTACCTTCTCAGCGTTACGAGTCGTATTTGAGTATCAAGTGCGGAGGCTTTCGGAAGAAGAAGGTGGAAATTCAGAAGATTTATTGGCTACTCTAGGGGAGTTGCGGTCGATGGATCCACCTGGGGAGCTGCTGGTTACAGGCACGACAAGTCATGTTTGGGTGAACCAGGAATGGAGGCCTGCTAGGCTGGATAGAGCCCTTCCAGAGCTCTTTCACGCAATAAAAGAGGCGCTGCGGGAAGAAGGGGGTTCAGTATGATTAGAAGCAAATGGTTATGGGCTGGACTATTTATTATTCCTGCTGTGGAATTATTCGGTTTTATCTACGTAGCAGATCAACTTGGAGCATTTAAAACGTTGCTGCTTATGCTGACCACTTCAGTAATTGGTCTACTAATGATGCGATTTGAAGGTAAGAAAGTGCTGCAGGACAGCAGAACACATATGCAGGAGGGCCGCGTTCCTGGTCGGACGATGCTGGATGGTTTATGTATTTTTTTCGGAGGATTGCTACTGATATTGCCGGGTTTCGTAACCGATATTGTCGGTTTCACGCTAGTATTTCCATTGACTCGGCCTTTGTACCGTATATTTTTGCTGAAGTGGATTGAGAAGAAGATGAAGAATGGCACCTTCACCTTTTACCGTCGGTAGTATACTTTTTACAACAATAACAGAGCGGACCCTGTCATTGCTGAAGGGACCGCTCTGTTTGCTATTTTACGAATTGATGATTATCGGTTCCTATCTTAATCTGCCGCTAACAATGTAGCTGTGCAAAGCTCGGAATACGCCCGCTCGGTTAAAGGCAACAAGGACTACTAGGACAACGGGGCCGATGATCAGCCCTAGCATACCGAACAACTGCAGACCGGCGAACATGCCAATTAACATGGCAAGGGGATCGAGTCCTATGCTGCTGGCGAGCACTTTCGGCTCAAGCACCTGCCGGGTAATAAGAATAACAGCGTAAAGTATGGATAGTCCTATCCCTAGTGCCAGATTGTCCGTCATATAAGAATATAACGCCCAAGGCAGCATCACAATTCCCACACCGAGATAAGGTAGTAGATCCACAAAGCCAATCATTAAGCCGATAGCAAATGCAGACTTCACACCCAGCAGCAGCAGCCCGATTACTACAATGATCGCTGTGATTGAGATGAGGATGACCTGGGCGCGAAGATAACCGAAGAGTGCTCTGCGTAAATCTCTCCAGATATCTGACACAGGCTTTAGGAATACTGTCGGCAGCCAGCCTGTAAGTTTATCATTATGACGCTCCCAACTCGTACTAATGAAAAAGGCAGCAAGGACAACCACGATAAGAATCGTACCCATACTAGGAAGTGCGGAGATCAGTTTCAATATTACATTAAAAAATCCCGTGACCACTTGCGTGACTGCGTAACCTACAGTTTCCGTTGTTCTGCTGATATTGCTGTCAATCGTAGCATGATAGTCAGGATTGTCACGGTAGAATTGATTAATCTGGTTGATGATGTTCTGAATGCTTGCATTCTGGCTTAAGGACATCAGAAGATCCTTCCATTGGTCAGTGTGGAGATTAAAGGTTTGCAGCAAGACGATTAATTCTTTTACGAGTCTTGTAATCATCGCGGTTAAGACTAGTGTGATTCCGCCTATGTAAAATAGCAGCGCGAGTGATACCGCAAGCCAGCTTGGTAATTTAAAGCCTTTAAGAATAAGTACTAATGGATGCATGATATATGCGAGCAGCCAAGCGAGCAACAGGGGGTATAACAGCGGAAGTAATAAATAGATTGCGAGCAGGAGGATGGAAGTTGCCAGAACGACCCACAGGCCGCGCAGCAGTCTTTTTAATACCAAACGATCCATACCGAGACCACACCTTCTTCATTCCTGCATAGACAGGGGAATAAGAGCTCGTCTTCATATATATTCATAGGATCGATTTAAAGACTAGAATGCGGGATAAATATTAGAATGGTCCGGAATCTCTAAACTGAAATGAAAAAATTGAATCAGGGGATTAGAAGTTTTTTTCTATCTCTCTGATAAAATCATTTGATGCGCTCCAAAGCTTCCACATTGTTCACATAACCGACAAAATCCAGTATGATGAATAAAGATACGAAGCATGTTGGTCATACAGCATTCCTGACGGAAATGTTCTTACACGCACTTATTAGATTTTTTAATGCTTTCAATTGGAAATGTTTTCATGGAACTAAGATTGTTTTTATACCTTGTTGGCAAAGGAGAGATATGCTATGACAGCTACCAAAGGCTTGGAAGGTATCGTTGCAACAACTTCATCCATTAGTTCTATTGTGGATGGTGTACTCACTTACCGCGGTTATGATATTGATGAACTTGCAGAACATGCTACCTTCGAAGAAACAGCTTATTTGTTATGGTTCGGCAGTCTGCCGACGGTGCCAGAGCTGGAAGCGCTCAAGCGGGATCTTAGTGCCTTCGCACAGATTCCTGAACAGGTAATCGAGCAAATGAAGCTCTATCCAAAAGACGCCAACACCATGGCAGCATTGCGGTCGGCTGTATCAAGCCTTGCTCTCTATGATGAAGCGGCTGACGATATGAGCAGAGAAGCGAACGAGATTAAGGCGGTAAAATTGCAGGCACAACTCCCAACAATTGTGGCGGCACTGTCGCGTATTCGTAAGGGGCTTGAACCAGTGGCTCCGAAAGAAGGCGTTTCTATTGCTGAGAACTTCCTGTATATGCTGTGGGGAAAAGAGCCGGACAGCGTATCTGTCAAAGCACTTGATACCGCACTTGTTCTTCATGCGGACCATGAGCTGAATGCTTCAACTTTTGCTGGCCGGGTTACAGTTGCGACATTATCCGATATTTATTCTGGGGTCACCTCCGCTATTGGTGCGCTCAAAGGCCCGCTTCACGGTGGGGCGAATGAAGCTGTTATGAAGATGCTAGAGGAGATCGGAAGTTTGGAAGCGGTTGAACCGTTTATCCGTAAGAAACTGGATAACCGTGAGAAAATCATGGGCTTCGGTCATCGAGTATATAAGAATGGTGATCCACGTGCAAAACATTTGATGAAAATGTCGCTGGAGCTTGGCACGATGAAAAATGACACCACCCTTTACGACATGTCCGTAAATATTGAACAATTGATTACCGGGCAAAAGGGATTAAGACCGAATGTTGATTTCTATTCGGCTTCTGTTTATACACAGCTAGGCATAGATCGTGAACTGTTCACTCCTATTTTTGCAATTAGCCGGACTTCAGGTTGGACTGCGCATATTCTGGAGCAATATACAGATAACCGCATTATTCGTCCACGTGCAGAATATACGGGTATGGTTGAACAGAAATACGTTCCAGTAGACGAAAGATAGAAGAGCAGCCTTGCGGGCTGCTCCTAAAGTTTAGTAGAATGAACCCTAGCAATAGTGTTTTAAATTTTTGATTTTAATGATGATGAGAGTTTTGTTCAAATATAAGAAAGTATAAGTTTCACACGATACTTTATGTCTTATATTTCTCGCTTAAACACTTACCGTCCTTATAAGGACGCCGAAGGCGTTTATGCTTCGATGTTTGTCAATGCTATTTAAATCCCAAAAAACTTTAGGAGGAATACACTCAAATGTTGAAACTAGAAAAATTCGATCTACCTACAGAAGGCGAACAAATCACGATTAAAGAAGGAAAACTACAAGTTCCGAATAATCCAATCATTCCTTTTATCGAGGGTGACGGCACAGGCCGTGATATTTGGAAAGCTTCCAAGCGCGTACTTGATGCAGCAGTAACTAAAGCTTATGGTGGCACTAAGCAAATCGCTTGGTACGAAGTATTTGCTGGCGAAAAAGCTTTCAATACATATGGTGAATGGTTGCCAAATGATACGTTGGAAGCAATCCGCGAATATTTTGTGGCGATCAAGGGACCACTTACTACTCCAATCGGAGGCGGTATTCGTTCATTGAATGTAGCTTTGCGTCAAGAATTGGATTTGTATGTATGTCTGCGTCCAGTTCGTTATTTCCAAGGTGTTCCTTCTCCTGTTAAACGTCCTGAGCTGGTGGATATGGTTATTTTCCGTGAGAATACAGAGGATATCTATGCAGGGATTGAATATCAAGAAGGCTCTGCTGAAGTGAAGAAAGTCATCGAATTCCTGCAAAAAGAAATGGGAGTTAACAAAATCCGTTTCCCTGAAACTTCTGGTATTGGTATCAAACCGGTATCCTCCGAAGGTTCGAAGCGCTTGGTGCGCGCTGCAATTGAATATGCGATCAAGCACGGACGTAAGAGCGTAACGCTTGTTCACAAAGGAAACATCATGAAGTTCACTGAAGGTGCCTTCAAAAACTGGGGTTATGAAGTAGCTGAGCAAGAGTTCGGAGATAAGGTCTTCACTTGGAGTCAATATGATGTGATTAAGGAACGTGACGGTGAGGCTGCCGCTAATGCTGCTCAGAAGGATGCTGAAACTGCTGGCAAAATCATTATCAAGGATGCAATTGCGGATATCGCGCTGCAACAAGTTCTGACTCGTCCAACTGATTTCGATGTTATTGCTACGTTGAACCTGAACGGGGATTACCTGTCCGACGCACTGGCTGCACAAATCGGCGGCATCGGCATCGCTCCTGGAGCGAACATTAACTACATTACTGGCCACGCCATCTTTGAAGCTACCCATGGTACAGCTCCTAAATATGCAGACAAAGACGTTGTGAATCCTGGTTCTGTTATTCTGTCCGGCGTAATGCTCTTGGAGCACTTGGGCTGGCAGGAAGCAGCGGACCTGATTTATAAAGGTATGGAAACTGCTATCAACAATAAGACCGTGACTTATGACTTTGCCCGTCTGATGGAAGGTGCAACTGAGCTGAAATGCTCCGCATTTGCAGACGAAATTATTAACCACCTATAGGTTAGATTAGCCTTAGCCAGATAACATTAGCCTTACCTTTATCATTTCTAGGAGGCGAATCTGTGGCGATCAAGCGTTATAAAATTACAGTGGTAGGTGCCGGTTTTACCGGCGCTACTACAGCTCTTATGTTAGCTCAAAAGGAACTTGGAGACGTTGTGCTGCTCGATATTCCACAAATGGAGAACCCAACCAAGGGTAAGGCACTTGACATGCAAGAAGCAGGTCCTGTGCAGAGATTCGACAGTCATATTATAGGAACCTCAAGTTATGAAGATGCTGTAGATTCTGATATTGTAATTATCACTGCAGGGATTGCCCGTAAACCAGGGATGAGCCGCGACGATCTTGTGAATATCAATGCAGGGATTGTAAAGTCGGTATGCGAGAACGTAAGAGATGTGGCACCGGAATCCATCGTAATTATTTTGAGTAATCCGGTAGATGCGATGACTTATGCTGCATTTGAAGCGTTAGGCTTTCCGAAAAACCGCGTAATTGGACAATCCGGTGTGCTGGATACAGCGCGTTACTGCACTTTTATTGCACAAGAGCTGAACGTATCCGTTGAAGATGTACGTGGTTTCGTAATAGGAGGACACGGCAATGATATGGTACCGCTCGTTCGTTATTCTAGTGTCGGAGGCATTCCGATCGATACATTGATTCCTACGGATCGTATTGAGGAGATTGTGAAGCGTACACGTGTGGGTGGCGGGGAAATCGTTGACCTTTTAGGAAATGGTAGTGCGTATTATGCTCCTGCAGCCTCTTTAGTTCAGATGACGGAAGCGATCTTGAAGGATAAGAAACGGATCATTCCGGTTATTGCCTTGCTTGAAGGCGAATATGGTTATGACAATCTGTTTCTGGGCGTTCCAGCTCTTCTTGGTGCGAATGGGATTGAGAAGATCTTTGAACTGGAGCTTACGGCTGAGGAGAAAGCGGCTTTAGATAAGTCCGCAGAGTCCGTACGTAGTGTAACAGCAATATTATCTGTGTAGATTGTGTCAGATGAAAGGGGAGGGTCCCGAAGGCCGTGAAATGGCTTAAGGGCGCTCTCTTTTTTTATATCAACAACTTCAAAGAATGGACACCTAAGTTGCTTTTCTTATTCTAATATTATGGGTATAATTATATGTAACTATTATCACAGTTAAATTGGAGGAGATATGATATGGATTGGAACGTTTTGTTTTTCTTACATATGATCGGGACGCTGGCACTAGGATTTTACCTTGTACTGCCTTTCATCATCGGTCGTGCAGAAAAATTGTCGCCTGCAGCAAAAGAAGGTACGTTAAGTGCAGTTACTGGATTTAACCGCTTTGCACAGTACGGTTTAGTGATTCAACTACTTACAGGTGGTTACATGATGACCAAAGGTGATTATTCTGTAGCATGGATGATCATTATCGTTGTATTGTTGCTAGCAATGTTTGCACTTGGTGGTATTATGAGCAAGCCTTTGCGTCTTGCTGCTGCTGGAATTCGTGAGAACCGTGATGTCAAAGCAGAAACAGGCAAATTGCGTACGCTTAGTGCGCTGCTGTCCGTGTCATTGCTGCTGATGGTATTCTTCATGGTATTTAACGATATTATTTAATCTGTAGCACTATGAGCCCGCTTCCGTAAAGGAGAGCGGGTTTTTTTGTGTTCAAAAAACTTCGGATTGTTTGATTCTCTCAGCCATGTGGTAAGTAACTTTTCATACAGCAATTTTAAAAAATGATAAAGCCGGCGTATAAACGTATACGCTTGAGCCATCCTAAGATGATCAGTTAACTATCAATTACTTAACGAGAGGAGCTAGGATTATGTCAAACGACAAGCAAGCTACGAAAACCTTACCCCCGCAAGAACAGCATCATCAACCAGGAATTGAGAGCGAAATGAAGCCGTTGCCGAAATATGAACCGGCTAATTATAAGGCGGCAGGTAAATTGCAGGGCAAGGCGGCACTTATTACTGGAGGAGACAGCGGGATCGGACGGGCAGTGGCTGTTCTTTTTGCAAAAGAAGGCGCCGATGTAGTTATTTCATATCTGAATGAACACTCTGATGCAGAGGAAACGAAACGCCAGGTGGAGCAGGAAGGTCGCAAATGCATTCTGATTCCAGGAGATATTGGTGTGGAAACCTTCTGTAAAGATCTCATTAAAAAGACGGTAGAGGGCCTCGGGAAACTGGATATTCTCATCAATAACGCGGCGGAGCAACATCCACAAGCTAAGATCGAGGATATTACGTCCGAGCAGCTAGAGCGTACATTCCGTACGAATATTTTTGCAATGTTTTATTTGACCAAAGCGGCTATGCCTCATCTAAAAGCAGGATCAGCTATCATTAATACGACTTCGATTACCGCTTATCGAGGTAGTCCACAATTACTGGACTATTCGTCAACGAAAGGAGCCATTCTGAGCTTCACGCGTTCCTTATCTACGAATCTGGCAGAGAAAGGCATTCGGGTAAATGGCGTTGCTCCGGGTCCAATTTGGACACCGCTTATTCCATCTACTTTTGATGCAAAACAGGTTAGTGAGTTCGGCGGTACGCAGCCTATGAAGCGACCGGGACAACCGGAGGAGCTGGCCCCAGCTTATGTATATCTAGCCTCCGACGATTCGAGTTATGTGACCGGACAAGTTATCCATGTAAATGGTGGCGAGGTCGTAAACGGGTAGACGCTCAGCCAACCAAACCTAGATACTTATTTAAAAAGCTCTAATTCAGGGTTAGCCGAATTAGAGCTTTTTGTATTGATCTTGGGATTTAGTTTCCAGCAGACAGCTCATCGAGCGACATTTCAAAGCTCGGAGCCATATGAGTGAGGAAATAATCTACTTCCTGTAAGCCGAGTCCGCGTAGCTTCGCACCTGTCTGCTCTTTCGCCGCTGCGAATTCACGGTTGCCCGCAGCAACCTCCCAGACACACTTTAGGTAAGCATCCAGTCGATCGGCTGCCTTAACGTAGCTGTGCAGGAGAACGTCCTCTGAATCGGGAGAACTGTCTTCTGGCTGCATGAGCTGCGTGTAAATGCCCTGAAGCTCGGGAGGAATCATACCGGTCAAGCGTTCCGCAGCAATTCTTTCCATTTCGCGGAAGCTGGTAAGTAGCCGAGGATTATTGTATTTCACTGGTGTGGCAATGTCACCCGTGAACACTTCGCTGGCATCATGGAACAGGGCCATAGTTGCTGCTCTTTCAGCGTTTAATGAACGTCCATAATGAATATTACCAATGGAACAGAGCATATGTGTGAGCAGAGCTACATGGAAAGAATGCTCGGCAACGTTCTCAGGTGCGGTGCTGCGCATTAGGCTCCAGCGCTGAATATATTGAAGCCGATATAAATAGGCGGAAAAATGGTAGTTCAATTTTAAAGTAACCCCTTTCATGAGCTGCTAGGTATGATATTATTATACTAATTGTATCAGACTTTTGATAATCTGGATCTGCTGAGAGGAGCTTGAATGAATATGCAGCATTTTGAAGACAGCATTTATAATCTAATTGTTGAAACGTCCACGAACTTGCCGGGTGATGTACGCCGGGCGGTCGCCAAGGGTCGCGCACTAGAGGACAGAGCTACCCGGTCAGGTCTTGCGTTAACTACGATTGCTCAAAATATCGGAATGGCTGAGCAGCAAGTATCACCGATCTGTCAGGATACGGGAATGCCTACATTTATCATTCACACACCTGTGGGAATCAATCAGATTGAGATGAAAAAAGATATTCACAACGCCATTGTACGGGCGACCAAGAATGGTAAGCTTCGTCCAAATTCTGTAGATTCATTGACAGGTGAGAACAGCGGAGATAATTTGGGAGCAGGTACACCGGTCATTCATTTTGAACAATGGGAAGAGGAAAAAATAGATGTCAGACTGATTCTGAAGGGTGGCGGCTGCGAGAATAAGAATATTCAATACAGCCTTCCAGCAGAATTAGAAGGATTGGGCAAGGCAGGCCGTGATCTGGACGGAATTCGTAAATGTATTTTACATGCTGTTTATCAGGCACAAGGGCAAGGCTGTAGCGCTGGTTTTATTGGTGTTGGTATCGGCGGCGACCGCACAACTGGCTATGAGCTGGCTAAGAAGCAGCTGTTCCGCAAAGTGGAGGATGTTAATCCAATAGAGGATCTCAGCAAGCTGGAAGACTATATCATGGAGAATGCCAATAAGTTGGGTATTGGAACGATGGGCTTTGGTGGGGAAGTTTCGCTGCTTGGTTGTAAGGTCGGCGTTATGAATCGTTTGCCAGCCAGCTTTTTCGTATCTGTTGCCTACAACTGTTGGGCTTTCCGTCGCCAAGGTGTGCTGGTTGATCCGTCAACAGGCAATATAGAGGACTGGTTGTACGAGAGCGGTACAGGGATTTCGGTTGATGATGGACGGGACCAGGCGTCGGAAACGGAAGTGGCGGATGCAGGTGAAGACAATGCAGCTACTGGATCTCGCGAAGTCCACCTGACCACACCGATTAGTGAAGAGGATATCCGTAGTTTACGAGTTGGGGATGTAGTGATTTTATCCGGCGAAATGCATACGGGCCGCGATGCACTTCATAAATATCTAATGGATCATGAGGCTCCGGTGGATTTGAACGGTGCAGTTATCTATCACTGTGGTCCTGTAATGATGAAGGACGAGGAAGGCTGGCATGTTAAAGCAGCGGGTCCGACTACTAGTATCCGAGAAGAGCCCTATCAAGGCGATATTATCAAAAAATTTGGAATTCGTGCCGTCATCGGAAAAGGTGGAATGGGTCCAAAAACGCTAAAAGCTCTTCAGGAGCACGGGGGCGTATATCTCAATGCGATTGGTGGCGCTGCACAGTATTATGCGGAATGCATCAAGAAGGTAAATGCTGTTGATTTTATGGAATTTGGCATTCCTGAAGCAATGTGGCATTTGGATGTGGATGGTTTCGCTGCTATTGTAACGATGGATGCCCATGGCAACAGTCTGCACGCAGATGTAGAGAAAGATTCCGCAGCAAAATTAACTCAGTTTAAAGAACCTGTATTTAAATAAGTCGGGTACAGTCCGGTGAAATAGTCATAAAGTGGGGACATCCGCTGCTATGGCTTTTTCTCCGGTTTTATCGAAAATATAAGAATTTATATGTTCCACGCTATAATCTATCCTTATATTCCTCGTGTAATCACTTAGCGTCTATATAGATAGGGACGCCGAAGGTGTTTATGCTTGTCTAAAGGAGGTTTACGAATGGTACCACATTATATTAGAAATGGTCTTCTTAACGTTACTCCGTATTTTATCGTGGCTGGTGCAGATCAATTGATTGATTTTGTTGTGAACTGTTTTGATGCAAGAATTAATGATATGCTGCGGAATGATGAAGGCAAGATTAGACATGCAGAACTTAGAATAGGAGATTCGATCATCGAGGTTTCCGAGGCTAATGAGAAATATTCACCAGTACAGCTCGCTATTCATCTATATGTAAGAAATGTGGATGAGACCTTTCGTAAGTGCTTGGATGCCGGGGCATCCATCATTGAAGAACCATTGGATAAGCCTTATGGAGAAAGAGGAGCGGGTATTAGAGATGCTCAGGGCAATCAGTGGTTTCTTGCAACCTGTATAGAATGAAATCATGATATTTTACAAAAGTAATACAAAGTAACAGTCCAGAGATAATCAACTTGGGCTGTTATTTTTATATAATCTATTATAGTAGGGATTTATGTCACGAAAATAGTAGCACTGGTTTTTTGATGAAAATGAAGTTAGGATAAAAGATACAATGAAAAAGGGAGAGGCACACTTCAGATGAAACCGTTTCGCGCTCGTCTTACGTTTATACTTATGGCCTTAATCGGTATTTCCATGATTGGCACTGGATTTACGATGGCTCATCTGTTTAAGAGCTCCCATATAGCTGCTCTCGAAGAGAACATGTCCCGGGAAATAAATCTACTCGCAGGCACATTGGAATTTGTAGATATGAACGCCACCAATGCCATTCCGTATTATACGGAGCAGGCAGAGCATGTTGCCGAGCTTCTAGATTCCCGGATTACTTTTATCAGTAAGTCAGGTGAAGTTTTAGGGGATTCAGAGAAAAATCCTCTGGAGATGGACAATCACGCCAATCGTGAAGAGGAGATTGTTGCGGCTAAAGAGGGGACTGGACGAGCCATTCGTTACAGCGAAACTTTAGATCGCGAGATGTTATATGTAGCTGAGCGGGTGACCTCAGATCATGGTTTTGACGGTTACATTCGGGTCTCGATGGGACTGGATGCAGTAACGGAAGGGCTTAACCGTGCTTGGATGATTATGGCTGGGGGGTTAGTTGTTTTGTTCCTGGCAGCAACTATTGTCAGCTACAAAGTGGCATCGAGCATGACTTCACCGCTTGAACAAATCACGAGAGTCGCGCGGCGTATTACAGATCTTGATTATGATGCAAGAGTCCATTTGAAGCGTAAAGATGAGGTCGGGCAGCTGGCGACAGCGATAAATGCCATGGCTGACAGTCTTCAAGCTCAGCTTAAGACTATTCGTGATAATGAGGATCTGCTGCAAAGCGTACTGGACAATATGACTGGCGGCATCATAATGATCAATGCGGACGAAGAAATTGCCCTGCTGAACCGAGCCTCAGAGCGGATGCTGGATGTTAGCAACAGTGAAATGGCGGGTCATTCGTACAAGGAGCTAAAGCGTCATTATGAGTTAACACGTCTGCTTGAAGAAGGGGTATCGAATAAAGAACCGCTCCATGAAGAACGAAGTATTTACAATCCGAGAGAGCGGATTGTACGTATGGACGCAGTACCTATGATCCAGGACGGGACGTATAGAGGCATGCTCTTCCTGCTGCAGGAAGTAACAGAGATTCGTCGCCTGGAGCGGATGCGAAGTGAATTTGTCGCTAACGTATCCCATGAATTGAAGACGCCGGTTGCCGCTGTTAAAGGATTTGCCGAGACCTTGCTGGGTGGTGGGGTTAAGGATGAGAAGACAGCCCGTTCCTTCTTGCAAATTATTTATGATGAGAACGAACGCTTAAATCGATTGATTGGAGATATTCTGGAATTATCTAAAATCGAATCTAAACGTGTGCAGCTCGATTGCTCACCTGTTCATATCATTGAATTCTTTGATTCCGTGCTGGGAACCATTAGCAAAGTGGCTGAGAAGAAAAGTATTAGTCTTAACGTAGAGGTTCCTGAGGAGCTGTTCATTGAGGCCGATGAAGATAAACTACGTCAAATTTTTATGAATTTGCTCTCCAATGCGATTAATTACACGCATGAAGGGGGTGGCGTAAAAGTCTATGTTAAGAATATACTGAAGCCAGATGGTTCTGAGAATGTCCAATTTACCGTTACCGATACAGGGATGGGAATTCCCAAAAAGGATCTGCCGCGCATTTTCGAACGTTTTTATCGAGTGGATAAAGCAAGATCAAGAAGTTCCGGTGGAACGGGGCTGGGACTGTCTATTGTGAAGCACTTGATAGATCTGCACCATGGTGTGATTTCGGTTAAAAGTGATCTGGGGATCGGAAGTTCATTTATTATTGAGTTGCCGCTCTTGCAGGAAGAAAAGGCGGATTAGATTTTTGTAAATTCACCTTATTGATTTTACACCAAGTTAACATTGTGGTGATATGATTGTTTTGTTGTTGCTTTGTAAAAATCAAACTATATGGAAGACGGGGGAACCTATGGCTCAACGATTGCTTGTCATTGAAGACGAACCGACACTGGCCCGGCTGCTGTCCTATAACTTAACGCAGGAAGGTTACGAGGTAACAGTAGAGGATCATGGTACGGCAGGATATGATCGTGCGACGAGGGAACCTTTTGACTTGATCGTATTAGATCTGATGTTGCCAGGTATGAATGGCATTGACATCCTTGATAAATTGCGTGGACAAGGTATCCGTACACCTATTATTGTGTTGACCGCCAAAAATGCGGAAGAAGATGTTGTTAGAGGGCTGAAATCAGGTGCTGATGATTATATAACCAAACCATTCGGCGTCTCTGAACTGCTCGCTAGAGTAAGTGCTGTACTTCGGAGGATTTCTGGACTTGCTGAGGAAGCACCTACAGAAACACCTATCTCTGCATCTACCATTATCTTAGGTCAATTAGAGATTTACCCTGAGAGATATGAAGTCTCCCTCGGTGGTCATAGTATTAATTTACGGCCTAAAGAGTTCGAAGTGCTATTATATTTGGCTCGTAAGCCAGGGGTTGTGTTGACGAGAGATGATCTCATGAATGCTGTATGGGGCTTTGATTATATTGGTGGGCAGCGTACGGTGGACGTGCATGTAAGTTCACTTCGTAAAAAGCTTGAACTGGATCCAGAATCCGTTCATATCGATTCGATTCGAGGCGTAGGCTATAAATTAGTGGTTAATAAAAAAAGAGCTCCGGTCATTTAGAGTGACTGGAGTTCTATTTTTTCTATACTTTTCATAAATAAGAAATGCTCGGAGTACTAGTTGGCTTCTGGGGAAATACTGTGATGTGGACCCATTCATCTTACTGATTTTACATTGCGTTAACATTTCTCTCCAACTGTATTTACACTAAAAGCTTATCATGGAGATCGAAGATGATGAGAAGGAGACGTAAACACTAATGAAATCCATCATTGACATAGAGAATCTTGATCTCTACTATGAGTCGTTCCACGCACTGAAGAATGTGAATCTGCAAATCCCGGAGAAACAGGTTACCGCTTTTATTGGACCTTCCGGTTGCGGGAAATCCACGTTGCTTCGCACATTGAATCGTATGAATGATATGATTCCTGGCACACGTATAGAAGGAACTGTAAACATCGGTGGCAAAAATATTTATAGTGATGAGGTAGAGGTGGAAAGCCTGCGTAAGCAGGTCGGTATGGTGTTTCAACAGCCGAATCCTTTTCCTAAGTCGATTTACGACAATGTAGCTTACGGTCCCCGTTTACACGGCATCCGTTCCAAAAGTGAACTGGATGAGATCGTAGAAAAAAGCTTGCGTCACTCCGCCCTATGGGAGGAAGTGAAAGATTTTCTGAAGAAATCTGCCCTTAGCTTGTCTGGTGGACAGCAGCAGCGGCTTTGTATTGCTAGAGCGTTAGCAGTACAGCCTGATATTCTGCTAATGGATGAGGCAACCTCTGCGCTCGATCCTGTATCCACTCTCAAGATAGAAGAGCTTGTTCAGGAATTAAGAAGTGAGTATACCATTGTTATGGTAACTCATAACATGCATCAGGCCGCACGTGTATCCGGTCGAACCGTGTTTTTCTTAAATGGTGTAATTGTAGAGGCGGCGGACACAGAGGTGCTTTTCTCGAACCCTAAAGATTCCCGCACTGAAGATTATATTTCCGGACGTTTCGGCTGATCAGATTTAAAAGGGTGTTCGTCCCTGGAAATGGCAAGCTGACCATACGTTAATGAGGAGGATCGCTCTTATTATGATTCGCAGAAAAGAATTTGATAAAGACTTGGAAGAGCTGCGCAGTCTGCTGCAGCAGATGGGTGAGCATGTTAAGGATGCTCTTGAAGGTGCAATTAATGCATTACAAAATCTAGATACAACGCTCGCACAGGAAGTCGTTGAAGCGGATTTACAGCTGAATGCCATGGAAGATAAAATCATGGAAATTGGCTCACGCTTAATTATTACGCAGCAGCCCGTAGCTAAGGATTTGCGCCGCATTATCGTTGCCTTCAAAATATCAAGCGATTTGGAACGCATGGGGGATCTGGCGATTGATGTAGCTAAAGCGACCATGCGTCTTCAAGGCCAACAGCTGATTAAGCCCCTTGTAGACATTCCTCGTATGGCTGAAATCGTGACAATTATGATCGATGAGGCGATCCAGTCTTACCTGGATGAGAACACTGATCTGGCTTATAAAATGGCACAGGATGATGATCAGGTCGATCAATTGTATGGTGCGATGATCAATGAGTTGTATTCTTATATGGTAACAAAGCCGGAGACAGTATCCCAAGCTATGTTATTGACACTGGTAGGCCGTTATATCGAACGGATTGGCGATCACGCTACTAACATTGGTGAAAGCGTAGTTTACCTGGTTACCGGTAGTCGTCCAGATTTGAATGAGTAGTGTTTTGCAAAAGATGTTCAGTGGCTGGTAATTACAGAGAGTGTTTGGACTTTCGGCCGCTGTTGTCTCCAGATTTATTTTATTTTAACCACCTTTAGTGGTGTAAATCCAGAGACAAAGGCGGGCGCTCTGCTCCTACAGTTCCAAACCTCTCCTCCATTACTTGCACCTTCACATCTTTTGTTTATTTTTAGGTAAATTGAGTAGCCGTCCTTATATTAGGACGGCTACTTGTTGTATAGCCGTTTCTACTTGGACAGGCCATATGTTAAGATGTAAGAAGTAAGCATGAAAAAGGCGAGGTGCACTATGGACAAGTTGATACTTATAGATGGAAATAATATTATTTACCGCGCATTTTTCGCGATGCCCCCGCTAACGAATACAGCAGGGCAACAGACGAACGCGGTGTACGGTTTCACAACGATGCTGCTCCGTTTAATTGAAGAACACAAGCCGACACATATGATTGTTGCCTTCGATGCAGGAAAAGTCACATTTCGGCATGAAGGTTATGAGGATTATAAAGGCGGTCGGCAAAAGACACCTCCCGAGCTCTCCCAGCAGTTTCCACTGCTGAAGGATTTGCTCAGAAATCTGGGTGTACCGCAGTTTGAAATTGGCAATTATGAGGCCGATGATATTATTGGAACCATTTCTCGCCAAGCAGATGAAGCAGGCCGGCAGGTTATGATCGTGTCGGGAGACAAGGATATGCTTCAATTGGCTTCCGAACATACGACCGTTGCGTTGATCCGCAAAGGAGTTACTGAGGTTGAGCTTTATGGACCAGAACAAATTCGTGAGAAATATGATTTAACACCCGAGCAGATCATCGACCTTAAGGGACTGATGGGTGATGCGAGTGATAACATTCCGGGCGTTCCGGGTGTTGGTGAGAAAACAGCGCTCAAGCTGTTGCATCAATTTGGATCGGTAGAAGGTGTATTAGCAGGCACCGGTGAGCTTAAAGGTAAAATGAAAGAAAAACTGGAAGCACACGCGGAAGACGCTGTCATGAGTAAGAAACTGGCAACCATCTATCGTGAAGTGCCTCTTGAACATTCGTGGGAAGATATGATCTTTAACGGAATTTCTGCGGATACAGCAGGACCCGCACTCGCAAAATTAGAATTCAAATCACTTCTGGAAAGGTTGTCACTTAGTGCCTATGCTCCAGTAGCTGATGGAGAAGAGGGTGCAGCAGAAGTAGAAGCTGCTACACTCGATATTTCGATCGTGAGTGAAGATGAACTTGAGGCGCTAAATGAAGCGCTCCCTAGTATTTCGGCACTGCATGTAGAATCCAATGGGGATAATCCGCATCGTGCCGAGGTGATCGGGGTAGGGCTATCTACTCTGGAGCGACATTATTATGTGCCGTTTGAATTACTACAGAAACCAGCGGCTGCGAAGCTACGCGACTGGCTAGGAGATGAGAAGGCTCCGAAGAGCGGATATGATCTTCACCGTGCTGATTTGGCACTGCATTGGCAGGGGATTGCTTTTGCAGGTGCAGCCCATGATGTGCAGCTGGCGGCTTATTTGCTGGATCCGACGGAAGCTAATCAGAACCTAAACGATCTCGCTACGAAATACGGTTTGCCAAGATTGTCACCTGATGAAGATGTATTTGGTAAGGGCGCCAAATATAAAATTCCTGAGCTTGAAATCTTAGGAAATCATGTCGCACGTAAGAGTGCTGCGGTACTTGGCATCGCCCAGAAACAACAGCAGGAATTGATTGAAACGGCGATGACCGGACTGTTCGAGGATCTCGAAATGCCATTATCACGTATTCTTGCGGATATGGAGAAACAGGGGATTGCAGTCAATGAAGGAGATCTTAAAGAGTTAGGAAAAGAATTCGAAGCTCAGATTTCAAAGCTGGTCACCGAAATTTATGAAATTTGTGGCACAGAGTTTAATTTGAATTCACCAAAGCAGTTGGGCGAGATCTTATTTGTAAAACTGGGTCTTCCTGTCGTCAAGAAGACGAAGACCGGATATTCAACAGACGCAGAGGTGCTGGAAAAGTTAGCACCGTATCACGATGTGGTACGTTTGATTCTACAATATCGCACGATTGCCAAATTGCAATCCACCTATGTAGAGGGGCTGCTCAAGGAAATTTCCCCGAAAACAGGGAAGGTGCATACATTCTATCGGCAGACGATTGCTGCGACAGGACGTCTTAGCAGCCAATTTCCGAACCTGCAGAACATTCCAATCCGCTTAGAAGAAGGACGTAAAATCCGTAAAGTGTTTGTTCCATCCGAACCGGGCTGGTCCATTCTGGCGGCGGATTATTCGCAGATTGAACTACGGGTACTTGCGCACATCTCCGGTGATGAGCGGATGAAGGAAGCTTTTCTCCATGATATGGATATTCACACGAAGACAGCGATGGATGTATTTGGAGTTACCGCCGATCAGGTTGATAGCAATATGCGTCGTGCTGCTAAAGCCGTTAACTTTGGTATCGTGTACGGAATCAGTGATTATGGTCTGTCGCAGAACTTGAATATTCCTCGCAAAGAAGCCGCTCAATTTATTGAGCAGTATTTCGAGGTATACCAAGGTGTACGTCGATATATGGATGATATCGTAGTTGATGCAAGGAAACATGGTTATGTAACCACGCTGCTGGAACGCCGTCGTTACTTGCCTGAGATTAATGCGAAGAACTTTAATTTACGTTCTTTTGCGGAACGTACAGCAATGAATACACCTATACAAGGAACTGCCGCTGATATTATTAAGCTGGCGATGGTGCATATGGACAAGGCGCTATTTGAGCGTGGGCTAAAGAGCCGTATGTTGCTTCAGGTACACGATGAGCTTGTATTCGAGGTGCCAGAGGATGAAATGGAGCTCATGAAGACGCTTTTGCCGGAAGTAATGGGTGGAGCATTGCAGTTATCGGTGCCGCTTAAAGCAGAGGTAAGTTTTGGTAGCAACTGGTACGAAGCGAAATAGGCTCCCTTTAAGGTGTGCATATCAGCTATAATGTAGTTGAGGTGAAGACATCATGCCGGAATTACCGGAAGTAGAGACAGTCAAGAGAACACTGAATGATTTAGTTAATGGAAAGCAGATAGAGAGTGTAACCGTCCGGTTGGCCCGGATTATTCAGCGGCCGGATGATATTCAGGCTTTTGCCAACCTGCTCGCAGGTCATAGCATTGTTAATGTTGAACGAAGAGGGAAATTTTTGCGCATCGTGTTAGACGGTTTGGTGCTGGTATCTCATTTACGGATGGAGGGCCGTTACGGACTTTTTTCGAACGAAGATCCACTGGACAAGCATACGCATGTGATATTCCATTTTACCGATGGCACTGAGCTGCGTTACACGGATGTTCGTCAGTTTGGTACAATGCATCTTTTTCAGATTGGTGAAGACCTCCAGCTGCCTCCTCTTAATAAACTAGGACAGGAGCCGCTGGAGCCATCCTTTACGCCGGAGAGGTTTAAGCAGATTGTATCAGGCAAAAGCACAAAAATTAAATCACTGCTGCTGAATCAGGAATATATCGTCGGCATAGGTAATATTTATGTAGATGAGTCGTTACATCGTGCAGGGATACATCCTGAAGTCAGCGCCAAAGATCTTTCGGATGAGCAACTTGATCAGCTACATCACGCTATTGTCAGTACGCTAACGGAAGCGGTAAACGCTGGTGGTTCGTCTGTAAAATCATATGTGAATGGTCAAGGTGAGAGCGGCACTTATCAGCAACAGCTGTTGATTTACGGTCGTAAAGATCAGCCGTGTAACCACTGTGGAACGATGATTGAGAAAACGGTTGTAGGTGGCCGCGGCACGCATTATTGTCCAAGCTGTCAGCGTAAGGTTGAAAACTGAAGAAGTAATTAGGTTGGCACCCACTACTTGTCCCGCCCATATACTGTGTGAAGAATGCTTAATAGAGAACGGAAGCTGAATGAAGTGTATTCTTCAGTGTTCCGGTTCTTCACAGGAGGGATTGCGGGTGCTCAGCCCATTTTTTTCACTAATATTACTAGCTTTTGCTTTGAGTTTGGATGGTTTTGGCGTTGGTATTACATATGGACTGCGTAAAATGAAAATACCATTGCTCTCCATTCTGATTATCTCGCTTTGTTCGGGGGTAGTTATCTGTGTATCTATGCAAGTGGGTGTTCTGCTTGCCAAGGTAGTGTCTCCACATGCAGCTTCTGAGGTTGGCGCTGTTATACTCGTGCTAATGGGGTGCTGGTCGCTCGTCCAGATGTTAATGCAGAAAGAGAAGGAACAGACAGGTGAGCGTAAAGTAGGTAGTGAAGAAAATGTGCTATCCACAGAAGCTCGGGCAGAGGTAGCTGTTGATACTGAAGATGTTGTAGAACAGGTTACCATGGCTCCTGAGCAGGCAAAGTCGGCTGTCTTTTCCCTTGAGTTACGACGATTGGGGATTGTTGTACAGATCTTACGTACTCCGTCTTCTGCAGATATGGATGATTCCGGGAGTATTTCTTCGATGGAGGCTATGCTGCTCGGGATTGCCCTCTCTCTAGATGCTTTTGGAGCTGGACTTGGCGCAGCATTGCTGGGGTTCAATCCGATATGGACATCACTTACAATTGCTCTGTTTAGTGGTACATTTCTATTGCTGGGCATGAAGACTGGATTAAGATTCGCCGGGAACTACTGGATGAAGCATGCTGCTGCACTACCCGCGTTATTATTAATTACAATGGGAATACTGAAGCTATTATGAGGTGAGTACATGATTATTGGCTTAACCGGAGGCATTGCATCCGGAAAAAGCACGGTGTCCGCACTGCTTGTGAGCAAGGGAGCGAGGCTGGTTGACGCGGATGTGATCGCCAGAGAAGTTATGCTCCCCGGTCATGAGGTGCTGGCTGCGGCTGTGAAACAATTCGGAAGCGAGATCCTCTCTTCGGATGGCACACTGAATAGGGGCAAGCTGGGGGACATTGTATTTCAAGACCCGGCGGCCCTGCAAGCCCTGAACAATCTGACGCATCCCGCAATCCGGCGTGAGATTAAAGAACGTATGAACAGCATGGAGGAAGAAGATCCAAAGAAGTTAACAATTGTGGATATCCCTCTTCTTTTCGAATCAGGACTCGAGAACATGTTCCATGAAATACTGGTGGTCTACGTGCCTCGTGAAGTGCAAATCGCTCGATTAATGGAACGTAACGGACTTTCTATAGAACAAGCAGAAGCACGCTTAAATGCACAGATGGATATTGAAGCGAAGCGTAACAAAGCGGACTATATCATTGACAACAGTGGCGAACTTGCGCACACTGAGCAACAGGTTGCTGTTCTTTGGGACAGGCTGGGCTTATCATGAAATGGTTACGTAAAAAAAGAGTCCTTCTTCTGTTATTCATTGGTTTTACTGCGATATTGTTTCTGAGTACGAACTGGATGTCCTGGTTTTATCCGATCCATTATAAAGATGAGATCCGTAAGCACAGCGTTACGTACGATATTGACCCATTTCTAGTGGCTTCGATTATCCGAGTGGAAACGAACTTCAAAACTGGACGAGAATCCAGAAAAGGTGCTATAGGTTTAATGCAGCTTATGCCGGATACCGCCAAATGGGCCCTTGAAAAGGCCAAGCTTCCTGATGTTTCTATGGAGGAACTAAAGCATGAACCATCAGCAAATATTGAATTAGGTACCTGGTATCTTTCAACATTATCCCGTCAATTCGAAGGTAAACCTACAGCGGTTATCGCTGCATATAATGCTGGACCGGGTAAAGTTCAAAAATGGCTGGATGAGGGGATCTGGGATGGAACGGATGCTACGATTAAGGATATTCCGTTTGGTGAAACCCGCCATTATGTACAGCGCGTCAACTATTACTATGATCAGTACACGGATATTTACAACGAATTCTAAAACCGTGTTATGTATAAAAAGAAGCATTAAACGATCTTGCGATCGTTTAATACTTCTTCAGTAAGCTTATGTGGACAGGTTATTTGTATTGACCTGCCAATTGTTGTTCTGCCAGGGTTACAAGACGTTTAGTGATGTAACCACCGATCGAACCATTTTCATAAGAAGTTTTATTGCCTTGGTAACCATCTGGGGAAAGCGTGATTCCGAGTTCTTGGGCAACTTCATATTTAAGTTGTTCCAAAGCACCACGGGAATTTGGAGCTACAAGGTTATTGGAGCTGTTGTTTTGGCTCATTGCTGTTCACCTCCTCTGTTGGTAACTGTATTATGTGCCGGACTTGCCATAATCATTACAATAAAAAAACGGTGATTTCTGGAAAAAATGAAATAGCCCTTTAAAAGCCGGATGTTTAACATACCGGGACTAAAAACATTATGTAATAGGAAGTGATGAAGCTTATGAAATGCCCTTACTGCGATCACACAAATACTAAAGTGCTCGACTCGCGACCAGCGAATGAGAATAAGTCCATCCGCCGCAGGCGTGAATGTGAGCGTTGCAGCAAACGGTTTACAACCTTTGAAATGATCGAGGAAACACCGTTAATCGTGATCAAAAAAGACGGCAGCCGCGAGGAGTTCAGCCGTGATAAAATACTGCGTGGTCTTATCCGTGCTTGCGAGAAACGCCCCGTCTCTGTAGAACGTCTAGAGAAGATCGTCTCTGAGGTAGAGAAATCCCTACGCGGTATCGCCGTAGCTGAGGTGGAGAGCCAACAGATCGGTGAGTTGGTTATGGAGCAGCTCTATCCAGTAGATGAAGTCGCCTACGTTCGCTTTGCTTCCGTATACCGCCAGTTTAAGGACATTAACATGTTTATGAAGGAACTGAAGGGTCTGCTATCTAAGAGCACTGGGGATCTGGACAGATTGTAGAGTTGTGGCTAGTCTAATGACTAAAAAAAGTGTTGACAGCGAAGGCGATTTTTTATATTATATAGGAGTCGCCTACGGCGCTTGGATTTGTCAGAATGACTTAAATACACCGAACTGAATTTTAGAATGTGTGATTACATACATCTGAAAATTACGTTTGGGGCCATAGCTCAGCTGGGAGAGCGCATCGCTGGCAGCGATGAGGTCAGGGGTTCGATCCCCCTTGGCTCCACCAAACTTCATATGGACTCTTAGCTCAGTTGGTAGAGCAGTAGACTCTTAATCTATTTGTCCAGGGTTCGAGCCCCTGAGAGTCCATCCTAAAGAAACGGCAGAAATGCCGTTTTTTTTGTTGTTCAGGAAGCGGAGTGACGATTTATTTGGTTTTGATCGTGGTATAGTTTGGGTAGATAAATCGTACAATGCAAAGAGAGCCGTGCGGAAACACGGCTCCCAGTGCAATAGCCGCTTTTAAGGGCGGCGGCTTTCAGGTATTACGGGCAGAAATAGACCGCATCCTTTGGACTAGGGCGGTCTATTTCTTTTTGAGGTAATTCAGAAGCTCAATGCTAAAAAGGTAGAACAAGTTGAAATGCAGGCTCTCCAGACCTATATTCCTGTTTGGCGCGAGGTATTTAAGAAAGCTTCTACTGCTAAAAAGAAAATGATGCTTAGTACGATCATTGAGTGTGTTAGGGTTTACCGAGATTCAGTAGAACTGACGTTAAAATTGAACATTAGCTCGTTTTTAGCGACTTCAAGTGTAAGTAGTCTAAAAGGTAATGATTATGATTTGAAGGCTGGCAACCAAGTGCATGGCATTCATTATGGAAATCAGTTTTCAGGCATTTTCCAGCCTAATTCATCATCCCACACGGCATCGATATCATCCAGGTGAACATGCCATTCACCACCGTCTACTTTTCTACGTATCTCGGTCAAACATTTCAACCAATGAAATAAATCGTTCAGCAAATCTTCAATCTGATCCGTCATGGACAGCTTGGTAGCGCCAGCGAAGATCTCCGTTGATCTGGACGAATCGAATTTGTACACTGTGAAAGACTCCGCCCGGTCTTTCCCTTCAAAATCCTGATCATAACGTTGGACAATGGCTGTGATAGCTTGTTGTTCGCTTTCTGTTAGGACGTATTCCCTCGTGCATGTGTAATAAATAGAAACACTGATAAGTCATTCCCCCCCAAACATAGAAATGGATGCGATATCCAGTTCCTGTTTATTACCCTCCAAAAGTCGAAAGCAAACTAGGCCAAACCTGCATTCTGGCGCCGCATGAAGGACAATTCATTTCCCCGGCCAAATACGGCAATTGGTTCAAAAAAGAGGAATCGCCAAGCTGATCGGCTCGCTCCGCCAGTATTTGATGTTCCGCTTCAATGAATGCCTCAACGGGAGTAACCTCATGTGCGGCCTGAAGGGGTTCGAATACCGGATCTTCCGCGAATGCTTGTATACGACCGCCTTCTCCGCTCGGCCACAAGTAAGCCTCTTGATTACATGCTCCGCAAACGGCCACATATTCGTCGCCAGCCGTAAAATTCAGAAACATGTTTGCCACGCTCTGGGATTCCCGATAAGCCGCGTCGGCAATGAGAACATATCTTTTTTCGGTATCGCTGCTTATTTCTTGTTTGGCGTAGGCCAACATCTCTGCAACAAGCGAAGCAAGCTCCGCTATCGCTTTTAAGTAAGATTGGTACATCTCCGCGCAAACCTCGTTTCCCGCTTCAGCAGCGAGTTCGTTCCAATCCGAGGGATACGGCTCAGATCTTGTTTTGTCATGACACGACTCGATAATCCCGCAAGTGATGTAGATTTCATGGCGCACTTCCATATTCTTTGATGCGAGAGCAAGTTTGGCCAGATAAGGTACTGCCGCGTAAGTGACGGTATAGATCGTATTTTGGTGATATAAGTGCTCCTGGAATAGCTCGTCGAAAACTTCTTTATCGAAATCAAGCATCAGACGCTCCAACAGTTCAGGTACCATTTCGCCCGACTCGTAAGGACCGGTTAGCTTGCCCCACAGTTCGCTGTTTAATTGTAACAAGAGGAATCACTCCCATCCCTATTCAAGTGGATACATTTTCTATATTATCCTATAAGATCGGCGGGTCCTGAATAGGGCAACGGATATACTCCCCCTCGAGAATAGGGCTTAAAGCCTAGGACGATTCCCCTTAATTCCACATCAAATGCCAAGATTTGTTCATGGGTCTAGTCGTTTTAGACTCCCATGACGGGTAGACGGAGAATGTGCAGGGCGTAGCGTATCCCCCTAGGCTCTATTTCCATAACATGAAGAAAAGCCAATTCTACTGAAATGGCTTTTTTTCTTTTTCACTACTCTTCGAAAGGATCACGATTTTGTACTATTAATTAGCATGAGATATGACAGAAATGTTGGCATGCTTGATTCACCTTAGAAGGCCGAATGTCCACATTTGTATATGTATTGTAAAGACAAGTATATCGATGAAACGAATGCCCCTACTTATAATAAAATTGCTGCAGCAGTTGAGCATGGAGGGTCATGCGGTAAGCTGGAGTAAAATTCGAGCTAATAAACAACGGGGGGGATCTTAGTGCGTTTACGGTATAGGAATATTTTTTTAGTGTTTTTTGTTACCGCTTTCATTTTAGTTGCCGTTTCATCGGAGAAGTCCGACGCCGCAACAGGTAATCTGGCTTTAGGAAAGACGGCTTATTCGTCGTCGAACGAAGTAGACTTTTTCGGGCCTGAGAAAGCGGTCGACGGTGGCAATCGGGATGCAAGCCGCTGGTCTTCGGAAAGAACGGATGACCAGTGGTTCTACGTTGATCTGGGCGAGCCTGTAGAAATTGGAAGAGTAATCATCAACTGGCAGACTCCGGCGGAACAATATCAAGTTCTTGTGTCTGACGATGCGGTAACCTGGAGGAACGTATTCGCGGACAACCGCGTGCTCGTCGCCCGCGGACCAGTCGAGGATACGATCGATTTTGAGCCGACACTGGCGCAATACGTTAAGTTCCAAGGAGTAACGCGACGTCCAATTGAGGATATCTATTACGGATACTCCTTCTGGGAATTCGAGGTATACAAGGGCAAACCGCTGTTGCCGCCTATGATGGATGCGGTCAAAAACAGCATCGTCGTCTCCGAGGGAGACACTCAGCTGAACCTGCCCGCTGTACCGGATGGGTATACGCTGACGCTGGTGAACACGGACAGCTTGCCGGTGATCGACGAGCAGGGCAATATTCATGCGCCGCTTGTGGATACTCAGGTTCAGCTGCTGCTGCAAATCGAGAGCGACAGCGATCCGACATATCTGTTAGCGGATAATGCGTTAGTCACCGTACCCGGTCTCTACGAGCAGACGAGCGATCGGAACCCGGAGCCGCGAGTCATTCCTTCTTTGCGTGAGTGGCTGGGCACAACCGGCGAGTTCCGCTTGACGGATAAATCCAATATCGTCATTCGCGCGGAGGATGAAGCGGCTCTGCAGGGGACGGCCAATATTTTGCGGAAGGACTTGCTTGATTTAACGAAGCTTCCGCTGACGGTTACGGTTGGTTCACCTCAAGAGGGAGACATCTATTTGGTGCTGGATGCCGCGCAAACGGGATTGGGGATAGAGGGCTATGAGCTGAATATCGGCGAATATACTTCCGTCGCTGGCTCCGATCAGACGGGCGTCATGTTCGGCACAAAAACGATCCTTCAACTGCTCGGCCACGATGCCGATCATAAGACGATGCCCAAGGGGCAATCGCGCGATTATCCGAAATACGCGGATCGAGGCTTCATGCTCGATGTGGGCCGCAAGTTTTATACGATCGAATTTTTGCGGGATTATGTGAAGTTGATGTCCTACTATAAGATGAACCGGTTCCAGATTCATCTGAACGATGATGTCGGCGATGTCGGTTACTTCCGTCTGGAGAGCGAGAAATTCCCGGGAGTGACGAGCAAGGACGGCTTCTATACGAAGCAGCAATTCAGAGACCTGCAGCTGCTTGGGATGGAATACGGCGTAAACGTCGTGCCGGAAATCGATACACCGGGCCATTCCGGCGCGTTCATCGCTTACGACCCTAGGTTGGGCAGCAACAATCAGCTGGATATCAATCGTCCGGAGACGCTCGACTTCATTAAAGAACTCTTTGACGAGTATCTCGACGGCAGCAATCCGACCTTCGTCGGCCCGGACGTGCACGTCGGCACGGATGAATATTTCGGCGACGACAAGGAGGCGTTCCGCAGGTACGCGGATATGCTCCTTAACCACATTAACAGCAAAGGCAAGCGCGCTCGTCTGTGGGGCAGTCTGTCCGCATATGACGGCACGACGCCAGTCAGCAACAATGCGACGATGGACATCTGGTATGAGCCGTACGGAAGTGTCTTGCAGGCTATTAAGCTTGGCTACGACGTTGTCAATACCAACACGAACTTGCTCTATATCGTTCCGCAACTGTACCGCAGCTATTTGAATTACGATTTTATTTACAATGAGTGGGAGCCTAACGATTGGCTGGAGACGAAGCTTCCTTATGGGCACCCGCAGGTAAAAGGCGGCATGTTCGCGCTCTGGAACGACGTGTCCGTAGAGAAGGGCGTCTCCATGGCGGACTCGCATCAGCGTATCTTGCCTTCCATGCAAGTGTTGGCGGAGAAGCTGTGGAGAGGCAACCGTGTCGACCGGAACTTTGCAAGCTTCCAGGCGGATGCCGCAAAGTACGTGGACCCGCCGGGTGTTCATCAGTCGCACAAGCTTCAAGTCGACAATGAGCGCAATATCGTTCTCGATTATACTTTCGACGAGGGCTTCGCGGATCGTTCGGGCAACGGCTTTGACGGCAACGCGGTGAATGCAAGCACGGAGAAGGGAATCTTCGGGCAAGCAGTAAGGCTCAAAGGCGGAGCCAGCTACGTGGAAACGCCGCTTCGCACGCTCGGTTTCGGATGGACGATGTCCATGTGGATCAAACCGGACGCTGACAACCCGCAAGGAGCTGTGCTGCTGGAATCTCCGGATGGACAGCTGAGATATAACATCGGGGGCAGTGGCAAACTGGCCATCACGAAAGAAAACTACGTCAGCGAATTCAATTATAAGCTGCCGACCGACCGCTGGACCCATGTCATTATGATCGGCGACGACACGGGGACCTCCATCTTCATTAACGGCAGTGAGTATACGGCTACTCTAAAAGACGGCTCCAAGTTGGAAACGTTCGTATTGCCAGTAGCCAAAATAGGCAGTGAAACGAATGCTTTTAAAGGCTTGATTGACGAACTCATCGTAAGGAACATCTACGTGGACCTGCATGGAAATGTGGCTTTGCATAAGCAAGCCGAATCCTCGCTGCCGGAATCCTCGTCCTACACGGCGGACAAAGCGGTGGACGGCAGAGGGGACACCAGATGGTCCAGCAATTGGGTGGACGATACCTGGTTCATGGTGGATCTGGGTGAAGTGAAGAACATTGATGCTGTATCTATTTTGTGGCAAACGGCTTACGGTTCGAAGTACCGCATTCTCGTGTCCGAGGACAAGGAGAACTGGACGAATGTCGTGAAAGACAACAACGGCGAGATTAACGGCAAGCCGGGACGCGTCGTGACTACCTTCCAAAGCACGCCGGCCAGATACGTGAAGTTCGAAGGCGTATCCAGAGCTACCATGTTCGGCTATTCCTTTGAGGAATTTGAAGTGTACGGCGAGGAATATAAGCTCGGCAATATACGGCCGATTATCGACCTGTTGACGGCTATCGAGGCCTACAAGCTCGTGGAGGACAATTACTCTCCTGAGGGCTGGGCACAGCTTCAACAGGCGATGGTACAAGCGACTGCGGCGATTCAAACCGCCCAGCTGACTCGTCCTGAGGCCGAGCAGGCGTATGCCGGGCTGAGCATTGCGCGCGATCGTCTAACGATCGAAGACGTAATGGGTCTGATCGAGCTTAATGTGAATGAAAGCATTGCCGCGAATCTCTATCTACCGCAGAAAGGACAGCTCGGCACGCGTATCGTCTGGAGCAGCTCGAAGCCCGACTATCTGAATGCCAACGGACAATTGTTGCAACGTCCGTCAGGCAGCGACATGGAGGTCGTGCTGACCGCGACGATCAGCAAGGGAGATGCATCCGCGAAAAAAACGTTCAAGATCAAAATCAAAGCATTGCCTAGCTCTGGTGGCGGAGGATGGGTTCCGACTCCAATAACTCCAGATCCGGAAGAAGGCCAAAACGGCGGTTCGAATCCGGGAGGCGGAGATCCAGGCAATGGCAATGAGAACGGCAACGGCAATGGCAATGGCGGGGAGTCTGGCGGATCGACAACGGTTCGACTGAACGATATTGCGAGCCATTGGGCAAAAGCGTCCATCAAACGGGCCGTTGAGCTTGGATTCGTAGCGGGCTATACCGACGAGACGTTCAAGCCGAATAAGACGGTCAGCAGGGACGAATTCGTCGTCATGTTGGTCAAAGCGTTGAAGCTGCAAGGTACGAACAGTTCGCTGGACTTCGCGGACGCAGGTTCAATTCAAGCTTGGGCGAATCCTTATATTGCGCAAGCCTTGGAATCCGGCCTGATCAGCGGCTATGCGGATGGGACCTTCCGTCCGAAGGCTTCGATTAGCCGAGCAGAACTGGCAGCAATGATTGTTCGCAGCTTGGGCCTGAAGACTTCGGAAGGGCATGAGCTCTCTTATGCGGACGCGGATCAAATCCCGGATTGGGCGAAGCCATATGTGGCAGCAGCCCAGGAGGCGGGAGTAATGAACGGTCGCGGGGACAACCGGTTTGCCCCGGCCGCCTTGGCGACGCGTGCTGAAGCTGTGGTCGTCATTCTGAACATGCTCGATGCGCTTGCAGAATTGCAAGCGCAGGAGCAGAACTAATTATGTATAGAAAGAGAGCGTGAGCTTAAGTGAAAACTAGACGAAGTTTGACTGCTTTGCTGCTTGTCCCGGTCATGCTATTCTCGTTGATATCCTCCGTGTATGCGGAGGATCCGGGCGGAGAGAGTGCCAGCTTTTATAATTTGGTTCAAGGGAAAACGTACACATGGTTGGATCAGCCGGAGGACACTTTCCCGGATGACGGGACGAAGCTGACGGACGGCAATGCCGTAGACACATCCCGTGACAGCGGCAACTGGGTGGGCCACCGCTACAAGAAATCCCGTTCAGTTGTGTTTGATCTAGGCGAGCAAAAAACGATCAAGGACGTGAGCGCGCGTTTCTTGCAAGATTGGCCGAACAACGAAACGCTTGTACCGCTCACCGTTTCATTCTACGCGTCTGACGATGGGGTGAACTGGGGCGTATTGTCTCATAATGCGACTAAATTGTTATGGGGCGATCAGACCAACACCGAGACGTATAAATGGGACGGCAGCCCAGAGACCGGAGTCGTCAAGCGTGGCGATTATACCGAAGGATTGGTTTACGCTCAGTATGTGAAAGTGGTGTTCTCCGTGCATCCGAGGGCGTGGACTATGATCGACGAGGTGACGATAACCGGCGCGGACGGCTTGATCGACGGAGCCCAGCCAGTGCAGCCCGAACCTTATGGTCTCCAGCAACCTGGGGAGGCTACTGGCGGGATTGAAAATTTGGGCTTGCTGTATAACGGGCATTACCCGGATGGTACAGGAACCTGGACGAAGGAACGGGTTATCCCTAATATCAGCTATGTGAACAAGCAGGGAGAGCCTGTCGATTGGCTGTTCGACGGCGTGCTGTATCTGGGTTTGACGTCGGAAAACGGCAGAGGCTTCGGCGCGGTTGAAGCGGCCGGCAAAGCCAGAAGAGTGGAATGGGAATGGTATTTGAATAAAACGTTTAACACCGGCGGCGATATGAGCGCGCTGAACGAGGCGACGGCCGAGGTAGGCGCGAAGCTTGGCGAGCCTGACCGTAAGACGAAGGTTGTTATGATGATACCCGATCCGGGCGAATATCAGTCCGATTTTGGCAGCATTAACGATGAAAATCTGGACTTCAACCTAAGTGTGGTCGGTAATGACGTATCGCTGAACAACCGGGCCAAAGCGATTCAGTGGTGGACCGATGAAGTGCAAGCAAGATGGACGGCTGCGGGCTACTCGAATCTGGAGCTCGTCGGCATGTATTGGCTGGAGGAACAAATAAGCACGCATTCGACTGGCCCGGAGATGGTCAAGAAAGCGAGCGACATCGTTCATAACGCAGACCTGAAGATGTTCTGGATCCCTCATTCTTTGGCTTATAAGAAATTCATGTGGAAGGATGTCGGCATCGATGCCGTATCTCTGCAGCCGAACTATTTCTTCGAGAAAATGGAGTTCTCGCGTCTGGAAGATACAGCGGATATGGCGAAACGGTACGGCATGTCGCTGGAGCTGGAGTTCGATGACCGGATGATCAATGACGCCGTCTTCCGCGAGCGGTTCATCGATTACTTGAACAGCGGCGTGGATACAGGGCTAATGCAGCAAGGGTATAGAGCGTATTATCAAGGCAACAACGCCATTTTCAGCGCGGCGAAAAGCGAGGATCCTGCTATCCGCGTCCTCTACGATTGGCTGTACCAATTCGTGAAGGGCACTTATCAGAAGCAAGACGCCGCTGCGCCTGATGTTATAGCGCTCATGAACGGGGAGCCGATCTCGGAGCATACGATTGTGCCTGATACGACACAGGCCGCCTTCACCTGGGCCATTCCGGGAGATGATGACAGCGGTATCGTCAAAGTAACGGCCAAGTATGACGGCAAACCTTATACGCAAGGAACTATAGTAGATCTGACGGGCAAGCCGGGCAAGCATGTGCTGGAGCTGACGGTGGCGGCTGCCAAATCCAAGACGGTTAAGTTCGTAATAGAAGCTCGTTTGGGCGCTGAAGGTCTATTGGCTCTTGTTGATAAATACGCAGACAACAAGCAGCTTAGCAATGCCGATACGGTACGCGCTATGCGCAACGCTCTGATTATGATGGAGCGTACGCAAGAGAGCGATCCTGAGGAAGCCATAGGCTATTTGCTGGCATTCAATGCGAAGCTGGAAGGGGCTAAAGGCCTTGAATTTGTAACGGAAGGCGCTTATACGGCCCTGAAGGAAGGCGTGTATTACGAGATTGGCAGCATCGCACAAGACAAAGAAGCAGAGGCATCCTCGACGGAAGCCGCAGGTCTAGAGCCTTCTAAGGCGCTGGATGGCGCACCGGGTACGCGCTGGGCGAGCCAAGTGCGCGATACGGCTTGGTTCCAGATCGATCTGGACAGCAAGCAAACCTTCGATACGGTCCGCATCGATTGGGAATATGCGCGCGCGGACCAATACCGTCTGAGCGTCTCGGATGATAAGCAGACGTGGGAGCCCTTGAAAGTCGGCAACAATGGCGTGGTTAAAGCGTCCGACGGCAAGAATACGCTGGTATTCCCGGCAACGACGGCGAGATACATCAAGTTTGAGGGACTGAATCGGGCTACGTTCTACGGTTATTCCTTCTATGAATTCGGCGTGTACAATCTTTCCCAGCGGCAAGAGCTGAAGACATTGGACGGCATACAAGCCGCCGTGGACGCCTCCACGAAGAAAGTTACGATCAATGGGTTAGTCATGAACGGCAAGAAAGAACATTTGTATGTCAAAGTGCTTGACCCAAAAGGCAACATTCAATATACCGGCCAGACGGGCACTGAGGATGACGGAAGCTTCCGCATCGCCTTTACGTTGACCGGAGAAGAGCAAGGACTGTATACGGTCGAGCTTGAAACGGATGACATGACGACTCCAGCGCAGGCCGCCTTCGAATATCGCAAGCCGCCTTCCACTGGCGGAGGCAATGGGGGCAGCATTGGAGGCGGTTCGGCGCAAGATCCGTATACGTTGCAAACGTACGATTCAGTCAAAGCCGTGCTTGTCCCGACATTGAAAGGCAATCAGGCTGTGGCTTCGGTCGGAGTAGCAGATCTGAATGCCGCGATTCTCAAGGCAACAGCCGACAGCAACGGCAACAAGCATATTCGTCTTGAATTGAAGCTGTCGAACGCGGCTGTCAGCTATGCTTTGGAGCTTCCCGCAGCTAATCTGACGAACCAGTCTAATCTGATTCTGCATATCTCCACGCCGTATGCCCAGCTTGCTTTGACTGGCGACATGCTGGCTGGAGTCAAGGAGAATGCCGGAAAGCTGCTCGTTATCGTAAGCGACCATGCAGGCGAGTATCGCGGCAACGAAGCGGCTGGCCGGATCGGCAACAGGCCAATCGTTGAAGTTGCATTGCAACTGGACGGTGAAGCTCTGTCTTGGAACAATGCGAAGGCACCGATTTCCATTGCGATTCCGTATTCGCTTCAAGCGGGCGAGCAAGTTGCTGATCTGCAAGCTTTCGAGCTGACGGGCGACAGCGCGGCGGCAATTGATGGCACGTCTTATGACAAAGACAAGGGCGTACTGCGATTCTCCATCGACCAAGTCGGCGTCTATGCTGTCGGCGGCAAGAAACCAGTTGCGTTCACTGACCTTGGCAAGCATGAATGGGCGCGCGAGGCGATAGAGAAGCTGGCCGAAAGAGGCATCGTCAAAGGGACTTCGATCGAAAATGGCACTTTCAGCCCCGCAAATCAAGTAACGCGAGCTGATTTTATCCTTATGCTGGTGAACATGCTTGACCTGCGCGCCGAGATTACCTCGACGTTCACCGATGTGAAACCGAATGATTATTACTACGATGCGGTGTCCATCGTCAAGCAATTGGGAATCGTTTCGGGAGTGAACGAAGTTAACTTTGCTCCTCGTGACTCAATCAGCCGCCAGGACGCTATGGTTATGCTAACCCGAGCGCTTCAAACGACGGGGGCAATCAAGCCGTCCGCATCCGGTTCAACACTTGAGGGCTTCCGTGATGCGAGCCAGATTGCGCCATATGCTGCGGACAGCGTGGCAACTCTGTTCGAGCATGGGCTGGTTACGGGCTCGGGCGGCTATATGAAGCCGAAGAGTACGACCAGCAGAGCGGAAGCGGCGACGTTCTTGTATCGCGTTCTTCAATTAATCGAGGGGCAGCAGCAGGAGTAGACGCGGGAACAATTGATTAAAGCACATTCCGATTAGTGCGGCAACGCGACCGGAATGTGCTTTTTCGACGATACAGAATAAAACTTCCTGAATCGACGGATGAAGCCGGTAAGCCGTCCCGCGCTTCCGCGATGAACTGCGGGCGCGTGATGGCGCCTCCGACCCCCCACGTAAGCCGCCCCGGCGCGCATGACCGACGCCGCTTCCTCGGGTGTCCTGATGCGCCTTCCGCGACGAACGGTAACGCACAGCGATTCGCTCATCCACCGGACGAGTTCCAGGTCGGGGCCTTCGGACCGAGGGCCATGCGGCGTATAGCCGGATAACGTCGTCCCGATGAAATCCATAGAATGGATTGCAAGTTGTTTTTTTTGGAAAATTTTTGATTGCCTCGGGGTGTCTTTGGTAGTGAAACCAACAACGGCGGGAGAGCGCATCGCTGGCAGCGATGAGGCCAGGGATTCGATCTCCCTTGGCTCCACCAAACATCATATGGACTCTTAGCTCAGTTGGTAGAGCAGTAGATTCTTAATCTATTTGTCCAGGGTTCGAGCCCCTGAGAGTCCATCCTAAAGAAACGGCAGAAATGCCGTTTTTTTTTGTTGTGTGGAGAGTGGAGTGGCTTTTTATTAGGTTTCTTTCATGGAATAGTTTGGAGAGAAAAAATGTGCAATGCAAGCGAGCCGTGTGGAAACACGACTGCCGGTGCAATAGGCGCTTTTCGAAGGATCAAACAGGAAATAGACCGTATTCCTTTGCGAGAGGGCGGTCTATTTTTTTGTGCCTGAGGTAAGATCCGGTGCTCTCTCCCGGTACATCGACAACCTCAAGACCAGGCAATGCTTCATTAAGTCAACAATAGACTCTAGTCGGGACGAGCGACTTAGGTTAATATGAAAGCGCAAACATGTTTTCTGGAAGTCTTGAAAGCTACAATTTAGCAACAGAGCATAAAGGTAATCTGAACGGAGGATAAGATGGAAAACTGGTTGGGTAAATCGTTAAAGCAGAAGCTGAGCTTGTTGATTATTATTTCGGTATTGGTACCGGTGTTGTCTCTGGGACTGTTCTCCTATTATATTGCTGAAAGCTTAACGGAAGAGAAAGCGAAAAGTTCAGGCATGAACACGCTTCGGCAAATTGGGGCCTATTTGGAAAATATGGTGAGCGATGTTGAGAATCTATCACTATTCCTCATCGGCCACCCTGATGTCCAAAGCTATTTGAAAACACCGGAACACGATTTGCTAAAGCAAACCTCGATCGTTAATTTACTTACAACATTATCGATTTCCAAACCATATATCGCCAATGTCATGATCGAATCGAATGAAGATAATAAGCCGTCGGTTTCCTTCAGATCCGTCCTCGAATCAGAATGGGCCGATATTCAGAGCGAATATCCCAGTTATTATGAGAAATATCCTAAATGGTGGTCTCCGGTACATCACTTCGTTACATCGGACGGCAAAGAGGATGTCATTACGATGTCGCGGCCGATTCGCAGCACATCAAAATATTACGATATTGGCATGCTTAAAATTAGCTTGACGCAATCGGTTATCTCTAGCCATTTAAAGCAAGCTGGACTAGAGGGTGAAGGCGTCGCCCTGCTGTTGGACGAACAAAATCGGATATTGGCTGGGCCGGAAGGGTATTCGACTAACAAGAACTTGAACGATTATTTTCCCGGAATAGTTGAATTCAAGGGTAAGTCGGGCTCGTTCGATTACCGAGAAGCGGAGGAGCGGAGTACAGTACTGCACTATCAGATGCCGAATGTAAACTGGAGGCTCGTAGGCATCATTCCGGCAAAAGCTTACAGAGCGCAGAACCAGTATTTTTTAACGTTAACTGCAATTGCAGTCAGCATTTCCATGCTTTTTGTCATCGCTTTTGTACTTGTACTTATTCAAAAGGTGACGAAACCGTTGTCTGCATTAACGAAGTTTCTTAGGAATTCCAGCCCAGACGAGCCGCTGCCGACGCTGCCCGTCACATCGATCGATGAGGTTGGACAATTGATTATTAGCTATAATCGGATGAGCTCGCGAATTATTAATTTAACCGATGAGGTGAAGCTGAGCGAAGCGTTGAAGAAGGAAGCGGATATGTCGGCACTTCAAGCGCAGATCAATCCGCATTTTCTATATAATACGTTATCGTCAGTCCACTGGATGGCGCTAATGAAGGGAGACGAAAAAATCGCGGATATGGTCGGCTCATTGAGTGATTTTCTTCGGTTCAGCTTAAATAAAGGACAGGAATATTGTGCAATCAGCCAAGAAATTTTGCATGTAGATCATTATGTGAAAATCCAGTCCATTCGATATCCGGATAAATTTGATTACGAGGCGAATATTCCGGCGGAGCTGCTCGATATGAGAATGCTGAAGCTGCTGCTCCAGCCGCTAATTGAAAACGCGATGATTCATGGCATTCTGAAAAGAGAGGGTAAAGGAAGCATTATCGTTAAAGCGGTGTCAGCGGGAGAACGTATTACGTTTATCGTTCAAGATGACGGTGTCGGCATGAGCAGGGGAAGATTGGAGCTGCTGAGGGAGAAGATAAGCGCAAACTTGGGTATTGATCCGCTGAAGAATAATGACTCGGCAGGCAGCAGCTACGGATTGCGCAACGTGCATAATCGGCTGCAGCTTCATTATGGGCATGAAGCCGGTTTGCGGATCGAAAGCGTAGAAGGAAGCGGCACTAAAGTTAGTTTTACGATTATACCGCTCCAATCAGAAATCAAATAGGCTACAACCTTTGTGGGAAGGAAGGAGAATCTGTACATGAAGCTGTTAATTGTAGATGACGAAGTCATTATTAGGACCGGCCTTAGCACGGTTATTAAATGGGAAGAGAATGGCATTGAGTTGCTCGCGCCGGCTGCTTCCGCGGAGGAAGCGCTGATGCGCATTCCGATAGAGTGTCCTGACATCATTCTAACCGATATTCGGATGACGGGAATGACGGGATTGGAATTGTCTCGCGAGGTTAAGCGGAATTTTCCTTATATTGAAATTGTTATATTGTCTGGATTCGATGATTTCGCATATGCACAGCAAGCGATGCGGGAAGGAATAAGTGATTATTTGCTTAAAAATAGCCGTCCTGGCGATATTATGACTGCGGTTATGCGCGTGAAGCAGCGTATCGTCAATAGACGGGAGGCTGTGCTTCAAGAATCCATTCATCAAACGGCATACCGTTGGAAGCAACTGGATCGGTTTCTTCGCGGGGACAATCTCCTGACGGAGCGTGAAAGTGAGGAACTGTTGATCTATTATCCTGAGCTGAGGCTCGGATCGGATATGGAGAAGCTAGAGCTATGGCTAGTGACATCTGCATATCCACTGACAATGAAGAAGGAGACGGAAAGTGAAATGAATGAGGCGGCTGCGATGATTAGGGATTCACTTGGCTGTGTCATTCTGGATTGGGACTATGGATGGCTGCTTATTTTCCGCAGGGGGCAGCCGGGCGCGAAGCGATTGGTTAAGGCGTCGATGGAGCGGGCGGAGCGCGTTTATAGCCAGCCTTTTTTTGCAGCATGCGGTGTATGGGCCAGCAATTTGGCAGAACTTAGGGAGTCACTTCGCACCGCCGAACATACCGCCTCGTACCGCTGGTTGGCAGAGGAAGCAAGAATGCTGGCCTATGAGGATATTAAAGACCGGAAAGGAATGCGGACCGTTTGTACGGAAGAAGTGGAGAGTAAGTTAACCGCCGTTCTAAGAAGCGGGAGTCGAGAAGTCGTACAGCAGTGGATTAAAGGTGAACTGGAGAGCATTAGACAGGATGCGGAAGCGACGCCTTGTTCCGTTCAAGCGTATTTGCATTCCTTGATTGTTGGGGGGTACCGCTGGCTAGAGCGTGCAGCAGCATCCGTTGGTCAATCGATGCCAAAGCTTCCACAGATTGAACAGCTGGACATAAAGCTGCTTACTGCGAATCCAGAAGAAACTTTGCAGCAGATGCTGCTTGCAATCCATGCGCAGTATGAACGATTAAATGGCAGCCGGAATGAAGCCATTGACCGAACTGTAGCCTATATCCGCGAGCATCTTGCAGACAGCTTGTCTTTGGCGCAGGTAGCGGCATGCGTACATATGAATCCGAACTATTTTAGCAAGCTGTTTAAACAGGAAACAGGTAAGAACTATATTGAGTATGTAACTGAGGCGAGAATGGAATGGGCTAGCCGTTTGTTGAAGGAAACGCCAGCGAAGGTAAGTGAGATCGCTAAGCGGGTAGGTTACGAGGATATGAAGCATTTTAACCAGCTGTTTAAGCGTTACAGTGGCGAAACCCCTTCACAATATCGTTCAAAATGAATAGACGAAGGTGAAAATATCCCCCGTATGGGCTTAACTTTCCCCCCTACGACTTCTCGTCTGTCTTATCTATACTAGGGTTATCACTAAAGGGGGAATATTTGAATGAAGAAGAGACTTGCGTTTGTAACGACAATTATCTTGATGATTGCCCTTTTGGCAACCGCTTGCAACAATAGCGGGAAAAAAGAGCAGAGCAATGAAGACAACAAAAGCTCTGAAGAAAAAACGAAAATTTCAATATGGCATAACTTCGCGGGTGACGACCTTCGTGCCAAAGCGGTTAGAGACCTGATCGACAAGTATAAAGAGGAGCATCCAGACGTTGAGGTAGACGCGCAAGCGATCCCGGTTGACGGTTATCGTCAACGCCTAAGCACGGTGGCTGCGGCAAATGAAATGCCAGACGTATTTTTCGTATATGCGGGCAGCCAATCCCAAGAGTTCTATGATGCCGGTAAGCTTCAACCGATTACAGAGTTGATGGATAAATACCCAGAATGGAAGAACAGTTTCTTGGCAGGTGCATTCGACCGCTATGAGTTTGAAAAAGGACAAATTTTCACAGCGCCGCTCGGTATGTCAGCAACTTCGTTCATGTATTATAACAAAGATCTTTTCGAGAAGCATAGTGTAAAAGTGCCGACTACTTGGGAAGAGATGATGACTGCAATTAAAACGTTCAACGACAACGGCATTACTCCGATTGCCCTCGGCAATAAAGCGCCATGGGTTGCACAATCGACGATTATCGGTTCGTTGGCTGACCGCGTGACGGGCACGGAATGGTTCTTGAAAGCTGCAGCTCAAGATGGAGCATCTTTTACAGATCCTGTATTCATTGACGCTTTGGGCAAGTACAAAGAGCTCGTTGACAATAAAGCGTTTCAAGATGGCGCAAACAGCATCGACAACACGCAAGCAGAGCAATACTTCATTCAAGGCAAGGCAGCTATGATGATTAACGGCGCATGGTCGCTTACGAATCTTGCAGCATCCGCAACTCCTGAGCAGTTGGCACCTATCGAAGTCACAACAATGCCTGGCATAGAAGGTGGAGCAGGCAAACCGAATACGATTTCCGGTGGCGCAGGCGCAGGCTTCGCGCTTAACAAAAATACAAAAGGCGCACAGAAGCAGGCAGCGCTTGATCTGATCTACGCAGTAAGCGGACCGGATGGCCAAAAGGCGATCGCAGAAAGCAACTCAATGGTTATGTACAAAGTAGAACTGGATAAGTCGAAAGTAAGCCCGCTTTACTTCAAAGCTTATGAATTGGCTGTGAATTCTGAAATTACGCCGGTATATGACGCCTATTTATCTGCTGAAGCAGGCGAAGTGATCAACAACGGTCTTCAAGAGCTTATGATGGGCGGTAAGCCGGAGGATGTAGCTAAAAAACTGCAGGATGCGCAAGCGCGTTCGACTAAAAAGTAATCAGACAAAAGTACGTAAAGGAGGCTGTCGCCATGCCTGCATCATTGCGCAGCAGAAGCTTCGTCATCATGGCGCTGCTTCCTGCACTACTCATCTTTATCATCTTTGCGATCGTTCCGATTTTTTGGTCAGCTTACTACGGTTTCTTTGAGTGGAAGGGACTCGGTGCTGCTAAGCTTATCGGGTTGGATAATTATCGAATGATACTAGAGGATCTAGTATTCTGGAGAGCACTGAAAAACAACCTGATCCTTGTTGTCTCGGCAGTAATAGGTCAAGTATCGGTCGCATTGCTGCTGTCATTGTTCTTGCTCAAGAACACGATGTTCAATCGGTTGATGCGCTCCGCTGTATTTCTCCCGATGGTGCTGTCTACAGTCGTCGTCG
Source organism: Paenibacillus sp. FSL F4-0236 (assembly GCF_038000135.1). Classification (NCBI taxonomy): domain Bacteria; kingdom Bacillati; phylum Bacillota; class Bacilli; order Caryophanales; family Paenibacillaceae; genus Paenibacillus; species Paenibacillus sp. FSL F4-0236. The sequence continues at coordinate 3,921,104 of NZ_JBBOBK010000001.1, read as the reverse complement.
GTCTCATCTGGGGCTATATTTATCACCCGCAAATCGGTTTACTGAATCAATTATTGGAGACGCTGGGACTGGAATCTTGGCGCCGGCCTTGGCTAGACGACCCTAAAATCAATATGTTTGCCGTATCGATCCCGATTAACTGGGCGAATATCGGCCCGTATCTTATCATTTTCATCGCTGCACTCCAAAATATCTCTTCAGAAATTGAAGATGCTGCGAAGATCGACGGGGCGGTAGCCTGGAGAAAGCTATTTTTCGTGACGCTCCCGATAATTTGGGGAACAGTTGTTGTAACCATCGTACTGTGCATATCTGGAAGTTTGAAGGCATTCGACCATGTTATCGTCATGACGCGCGGCGGTCCTGCACAATCGACAGAATTGCTCGCCACATATATGTACAATAACACCTTTACGGTATACCGTTACGGCTACGGCTCTGCGGTATCCACAATGATTATTCTGATTAGCGCCGTGCTCATTGGCCTAAATCATATCATCACGAAGAGACGCGGCTAATGGGCGGTCGGCTAATGTTAGCCCGGCCGATGAAGGAGTGAATCGCTATGCAAGCAATGATAGACGCTCGGTCGGAGAAGATGAGAGGCTCGCTGTGGCGTAAGCCGATTTCCGGAATTGCGAAAATCATCCTGTTATTTTATGCCATAATTACATTGTATCCGCTATACTGGTTAGGAATAAGTGCATTCAAGTCAAATCAGGAATTTTTCAATCGTCCCTATTCCTGGCCGCAGCAATGGCAGTTCGACAATATAACCCGGGCATGGGATCTCGGAAATATGGGCCGGGCGGTGCTCAACTCCACAATTGTTACCCTCTCAGCACTGCTGCTGACCATTGTGCTCGGTATGCTTGCAGCTTATGTACTTGCTCGGTTCCCATTCAAGTTGAGTGGCGTTATAAAAGGATTGTTCTTGCTAGGCATGCTCATTCCAATTCATAGCACACTCGTTCCATTGTTTATTTTCATGAACAAGCTCGGGATGCTGAATACGTACTGGTCACTCATCCTACCGTATACGGCATTTGAATTACCAATTGCGATCTTCCTCGGAATGTCCTACATCGTATCCATTCCGAGAGAAGTAGAGGAAGCGGCGATGATCGACGGCAACGGCTGGTGGGGAATTTTCGGACGCATCATTTTCCCGTTGTCCCTGCCGATCGTCGCTACGATTACAATTCTTGCATTTTTGAGGTTTTGGAATGATTTCTCCTTCGCGCTCGTCTTTATTAATTCTCAAGCGTTGAAGACGCTGCCCCTCAGCTTGTCGCTCTTCTCCGATGGATTCGGAACGGACTACAGCTTAACGATGGGCGCGATGTTTATTGCTGCAATACCAACCATTCTCATCTTTTTGATCTTCCAAGAGCAAATTATGAAAGGCATGGTAGCAGGCTCGGTCAAAGGTTAACACCCTTGATCGAGTTTTTGGTGTAATTTTATATATATTTCATTTTTGTGGAGGGATTGATAGTGAAGTTACATTTTATAGGAGAATTGAGCGAGCTTCAATCAGGACTTCGGTTGCTGCTTGCCGAACTTAAGTCAGAATGGTCGGAGGATGGAATTCCCGTTTTAATAGAACCGTCTTCAGGAGAACTGGAAGTGGGTTATGATGGTAAAAGCGCTTATATTCGTTACGGCGCTAAACATCAATTTTTTCGAGGCTTGGGACTGTTGATTCAGAAGATTAGGGGCGGAGAGAGCTTTCAAATTACAGAGCAACAACAATTCGATGTGATCGGTCCGATGTTTGATTTATCGCGCAATGGAGTGCTAACCGTTGAAAGCTTCAAGTTTATGCTGCGTAAAATGGCGCTGATGGGCTTGAATAGCGTCATGCTCTATTTGGAAGACACTTACGAGATAGAAGACGAGCCATATTTCGGCTACATGCGCGGCCGCTACACGGCAGCGGAGTTGAAGGAAATCGACGATTACGCCGATCAATTCGGCATTGAAGCGTTCCCGAGCATTCAAACACTGGCTCATTTGGAGGAGTTTTTGAAATGGGAGCCGGTAAAGGAATATAAAGATACAAAAGGCGCGTTGCTAGTTGGAGCGGAGAAGACCGATCGTCTGGTCGAAAATATGATTGTCAGCATTAGCGCGCCGTTCCGCAGCCGGAAAATCCACATCGGCATGGATGAAGCGGAAGAGCTTGGACGCGGTAAATTTTTGGATCGCAATGGACATATGAACCGTTTTGATATTATGACAGGCCATCTGGAGCGGGTGCTCGCAGTAACTCGACGCTTAGGGTTGAAACCGATGATGTGGAGCGATATGTTCCTGAAGCTGGCTTCAGCTAACGGTGAAGATTATTATGGCCATGAGACGCAAATATCAGAGGACATGTCGAGCCGCATTCCTAAGGACATAGATATGGTTTACTGGGACTATAACCACGTCGAGGAGAAGGACTACGAAACATTGATCGCCAAACACCGGCCGCTCGGTAATAATCTTATTTTTGCGGGTGCTGTGTGGGTATTCAATACGTTCGGCGTCAATTACGGGCTATCCTTGCCGGCGACCGATGCAGCGCTGACGGTATGCAAGAAGGAAGGCATTAGGGAAGTTTATGCGACGATGTGGGGTGACGACGGAATGGAGAGCAATCCGTACATTGCTTTGCTCGGCTTGCAGTTTTATGCGGAGCATGCTTATTCTTCGTCGACGCCGACTGACAAGGCGCTGGCCGAGCGCGTTCGGTTCTGCACCGGCATCGAGGCGGACGCTTACATGGGGCTGAAGTATTTGGACGAGACACCGGGAGCTGCACCAAATAATCAGAAGCAGAGCAATCCGTCTAAGTTTCTGTTGTATCAGGATGTACTGCTGGGGCTGTTCGACAAACAGATTGATGGGCTAGATATGGCGGCTCATTATGCATGGGCGGAAGGCGAAATTGCAAGCCGCAGAAAAGCTGAGGCAGAGCTAGATTACTTGTTTGAGGTGCCACAAAAGCTATGTGCGGTGTTGAAGCAGAAGAGCGAAATCGGTCTTGAGCTGAAGCGGGCTTATGACAGTGGAGACAAGGCAGTACTTAGGCGGATTGCAGAGGATGTTTTGCCCGAAATTTCGCTGGGTGTGCAAAATCTTCGCGCCGCACACCGGAAGCAATGGCTATCGATGTTCAAACCGTTCGGCTGGGAGGTGCTCGATATTCGTTACGGCGGTGTTGTAAGCCGGCTGGATACAGCGAGCATGAGGCTGTTAGAATATGCGGACGGAAAGCTCGAACGGATCGAGGAGCTGGAGCAGGAACGATTGCTGTATAGCACGACGAACCGTTTCACCGACAAAGGTGCAGGCTGGTGCAGCTATTATTACCGTATGGCGTCGCCTAACGTCTTTTTCCATGTGATCAATCCATTCTAGGTTGAAGAATTATTCTCAAGCAAATTGAAATCAAAGGTACTGGTCATGAAGTGATGGTTAGGGGCTCCGTTTTTTGTATATTTAATGTACAAGCAGGGGGAACGAGGATAAAATACGTGGTGAAGACTGTAAATGATTAGATATAAAGAAAGCTGTCGAGACATTCTCGACAGCCTGAGCAGCTCGTGTCCCCATAGAGGGCGAGCTGTTTTTATTTTGTAAATCTTACTATTCGCAGTTGTTCCTTACCTTAGTTTACCAAGCCATTAGTAGCTTGTTTTTCTTTCCATACCATCGTAATTACAAGACCAATAAACATAATGACAGCCGCAAAGAGATATGGATAGTTGATGTTTACATCAAATAATACTCCGCCTAATGCAGGTCCGATGATATTACCAAGGCTAGTATAGGTTGAGTTCATGCCAGCGACAAAGCCTTGCTCTTTTTCAGCCGTTTTTGATAAATAGGTCGTTAGTGCTGGACGGAGTAGGTCAAATGCGAGAAAGATGAAGCAGGTTACTAGCAGAACAGTTAAATAGTTATTGATTATGGTGGAGGCTACAGCTAAGGCTACGCCAGCAATTAAGCAGAGTTGAATGAGCTTTTTTTCACCGAGCTTATCTACCATTTTACCGAATAAAAAGACCTGCACAACCACCCCGAAGATTGAGCTTATTGTAATGATGGTTGCAATATCCCGTGGAGTGAAGCCAAATTTATGATCAGAAAACAGGCTAAACACAGTTTCATATGCCGATAAGCCAAAGGCGAGGACAAACACTATAATAAACGCAATAATATATGCTGGATGAAACGAGCGTTTCAGATCACTGATAAAGTTGGTGTCTTTTTTAAGTTTACTGATTTCCAAAAGCTGCTCTTTGGATAGTGGCTCTTTCAGAATAAATATCGACGAAATACAAGTGATTAAGGCGAAGCCAGCAGCAAAATAGAATGGAGCACGTATACCTAGTTCAGTAATAAATCCTCCGATTCCTGGGCCAATAATAAAACCAATACTAATGGCGGCAGAAACATAACCCATTGCCTTAGGTCTTTCCTCTACTGAGGTGATGTCCGCAACATAGGCTGTGACGGCAGGCATAATGAATGCACCAGCAATCCCACCAAGAATTCTGGCGATATAAAGAACGGATACATGTGTGCCTAAACCAAAGATTAATTCCGATGCACTGAAGAGCACTAAGCCGATAACTATCATTTTTTTTCTGCCGTAAGTGTCAATCCAACGCCCTGCCAGAGGAGACATGAGTAATTGCGCGAATGCAAATGCTGCTACAAGATACCCCATCGTTTTACCTGACAAATGCATAATGTTCATAAAGGAAGGCATAACAGGGACGATCAGCCCAACGCCTAGAAAAACAATGAATATGTTACTTAGTAGAATGAGTAAGACTGTTTTTTGTTCTTTCAATGGTTTCTTCATGAAGTAATACCTCTCTTTGTAGAATCACAGCTGTGAAATACCTCTCCAAAATACGGTCCATGAGGCATTTAGTTTTTCATTTAAACGGATTTCATTATTGCCATACACAAGCTCTAGCATGATCGAATCAACTACACCTAAAAAGGCAAGCGTTGGGATGGAGGCTGCATCTTCCATGATGACTTTGGCATCGATCCAAGCTTGGAATTTACTTTCAAGTACGGGTTGAATCTTTTTCTCTGTGTCGATTACTTCTTCATCAATCGCTGTAGCAAGATGGGGCGGTGGAAAAAAAGAGATACGCAGCCAAAACTTTAACTGCTCGTTCTTTTGAAACATATCAATGACCAATTGCAGATATCCTAATAAATCTGTTTTAGGATTATGAGTCCCTACCTTACTCAAATATTGTAGTTTGGATGAGATTTCTGTCTCTTTGGCATCTTGTAGAACTTGCAGAAAAAGATCATCCTTCCCTTTGAAATGGGCATAAAGAGATTGTTTTTTCATCCCGACTTGCTCAGCAATTTGAGACAAAGAAGCCCCCTCATATCCATGAGTTGTGAAACATTTCAAAGCAATGTCTTTAATTTCTTTACTTTTCAAAAAAATCACCTCGATATTAACGAACGTTCGTCAGTTATACTATCAAATTAAATTATTTTATGCAAATGAATAATGTTTGAAAAGACGATTGACCGAACTAAAAGAGCTGATCCTAAAGTAGAACTTTCTACAATAGTGTCGGCTCTTTTTCATTTTGAATCAGCTCGTAAGCGATGTCGAAAGATGAAAATAAACTCGGATTTATTTGTGAAGTAAATTTGAATGTGTAATATTCTGAGTACTTTTGTCGCCATGCAGGAAGTAGCACAAATTTAAGGGAATATGTTGTTCAATATTCATGGTGAGGTAGAAGTAAGCGTTTATAAGTTATCTTTTAAAGGGGAGGGAACTTATGAGAAAAAATTGGCGGATGTCTAGCACATTAAGGCTTTTTTTTATACTGGTAGTCATTCTGCCGATCATCTTATTCTCCATCATTATTCTAAATATTTATAAGCGAGATATTCTTCAGCAAAATACATCACGATCTCAGCAAACGGCTCAAGCGATCTCCTATTCCGTTAGTCAGGAAATAAGGAGGTTGACGGGACTATTTGCTTCTATCGGTATGGACAGGGATGTGATGGCAAAGCTTTATGAAATTAATCGTAAGAGTGGAGTCGAGAAACAGCAGGCTTACTATGAGCTAAAGGTCTTAATAGAGAAGTACACGGCATCCATCTCAGGACGAGTACTGTCGGTGAACTTCCTATTTAAAGATCATCAATCCTATTCGTACTTAAAGAACTTGAATTTGGATGATTCTTATTTTCGCCAAAAAACGTGGTATGGGCAGGTGCTAAATAATCCCGATAGCGTTCATTTTCTGGGGATGATGCCCAATATTTTATATGGTAACTACAATCCTTACAATATGGTTGCTGCCCTATCTCCAAGTGTAATCAATCCTTTATCCCAGCTAGAAATGATTCTTTTTACGTTTGAGAGTAGTGCCTTTGATCATATTTTGCAGTCACGTGATAATACGGAATCCAGCCTTTTTATCGTCACAGAGGAAGGTCAAATTATCTCATCCAATACCCTTGCCTCTAGAGGGGCGGAATTCCAAATGCACTGGTTCGCAAATCGTGGGCCGCAGGAAAAAGGGTACGTTGTGGATGTTAATGGTGAATATAGAAATTTGATAACCTACGCCAAGATTGATCAGACCGGATGGTGGCTTGTACAGTTTATTCCATATGCTGATCTAACAGCCAATTACCTTAGTGTGAATTATATCGTCTGGGTGTTTGCATTGATGATCATCTTAGCATTTATTCTTGTTTCATTTTACTTTGTATCTAATGTTACTAAGCCGTTAAATGAGCTTCTCCGGCAAATGGATCTGGTTACTGAAGGTGATTTAAACGCTAAATTTATGAGAACCGGCAGCCTGGAGCTAATTAAGCTTGGGCATTCTTTTAATCACATGACGGAGCGTATTCAGGATCTGCTCTACCATCATGAAAGGCAAGAGGTGGAGAAGCGAAAGGCGGAGTTTGCAGCACTTCAGTCGCAGATCAATCCACACTTTTTAATAAATACACTCAATTCAATCAAGTTTATGGCTTTAATCAGTAAAGCAGATAACATACGGAATATGACACATGCGCTAACTCGTCTACTGGCTTCTTCTTTTAATCGAGGTGGAATTCTGACTACGATTGATGAGGAAATAGATCATTTAAAGAATTATTTGTATATCATGGAGATTCGTTTTGGTAGACCCATTCAAACGAGATGGGAAGTAGATGAGGATTTAGCAGGTTATTATATATTGAAATTGCTACTACAACCTATTTTAGAAAACAGTATTATTCATGGACTAAAGAATGTTGACTATCCTGGTATCATCGAAATCATAGTGAGCAAACAAGCGGAAGATCTTCTTATAACTATAGCTGATAATGGTGTAGGCATGTTGGATATGGATGCTCAGGAATATGACAGCGATGGTATACGCCATCAGCATTCTTTCAGTGGTATGGGAAACAGTAACGTTAATAAGCGAATTCAGCTACATTACGGGAGGCGTTACGGTTTAAAGTACGAGAAGAATAAACCTCAGGGGACGATAGTATCGATAAGACTACCGTTGATCGACACGCCGGAGGAAGAGATGCAGGATCAGTTGTTAGGGGAGGGAGGATGAAGCAAAATGCTGGGGAGGATCATAAAAGATCATAGTCCAGAGGGAAAACATCATTCATGTGTAACTTCAGAGGAGGTATGATGGTATAAACTTTTTTCGAAGGCTGTGATTAATAGAAGTGAAAATAATACTCCGTGTGTCTCTAATAGGGATCATTTCTCTTATTTTTGTAGGTGGCTTCTTCTCTTTAAGTAAGTTCAGTCCCAAAGGAGGGGCAATAGAGCAACAACAGGGAAAGGTGAATCTGGATCAACCGATTAAAATAAAATTCGGCATGTGGGAAGCGAAGACAGATATCAAATTTTGGACGGAAAAAGTAAGAGACTACTCTAAAATTAAGCCTAATGTAACGGTTGAAGTAGAGACAATTCCCGATAATAGCGGTCAGTATTTAAAGGTTCGATTAGCAGCCAATGATTTGCCGGATATTTTTTACCTGAAGCCAGATGACCTACTCACTTACAAAGCAGTACTTCTTCCACTGGATGGATTAACCGCAGCAAAAAACAATAAATATCCCGCTAGATTAGATCATTCCATTCTTGGTCTACCACTTGTATCCTTCTCTGAATATGTCTATTACCATCCAAGTATCTTTCAAGAGGCCGGCGTAGAGATTCCGCAAACGATGGATGAATTTATGGATGTGATGATGAAGATTAAAGCGCATGGCAAATATATTCCGATTGCGATTGGCGGGAAAGAGAATTGGACGTTTTATCCTTTCACTGAGTTCGGACCGCCTCTACTATCCAAGGATGAAAATTATTTATCTTCAATCGCACAGACGAAACGTCCTTTCGGAAAAGGTTCTCCTTTCGAGAAAGCAGCAGTGATGATTAAGAAAATAGCAGAAAATGAACTAGCAGGGCCCGATGCACTCAATATTGGTGTGGATCAGGCAACGCTGCTGTTTCAAAATAATAAAGCGGCTATGCTTGCACTCGGTCAGTGGTATCTTAGAGATCATTTATCCAAAATGAAGGATGATAAAGATTTAGATGCGTTCACATTGCCCTGGAGAGAGACAACTTCTGAGCGTTTGCAGGCAATCACTATGCCAGATCAATATATGGCGATCAATAAAAATTCCAAGAATACGGAAGAAGTTAAAGCATTTTTAGAGTGGGTATTTAGCCGGGATGTTTACCAAGTGTATATTAATTATTCGCAAAATTCATCGACAGTGATCAATATTGAATCATTCCTGCCGTTCTTCAACAATGTTCAAGAGAAGCACCCCTTTGAGCCGTTTATGTACCTGGGGATCGATGAGAAGTTTGAAAAAGTAAAAAATGCCATACAGTTTGATGAAAAGAAGGCTGCACAAGAAATTTTTTCAGGTGCTGAGGTGTCCGATATTCAAGAAAAATTGAATGATGATTGGGAGATAGCGGTTGAGGCTTTGAGGTAATCCTATAGATCAATTATGGAGGGATTTATGATGAAATTTAAAGCTCTCATTGTTGATGATGAACCATTAGCTAGGTTAGCCCTCCGGGAGTATATATCCATTGCTTCGACCGAATTTGAGATTGCAGGGGAAGCAGGAGATGGTAAGGAGGCATTAAATATGCTGAAAATCCATCAGGATGTGGATCTAGTTCTGGCAGATATTCAAATGCCAAATATGAATGGAGTAGAGCTACTCGAAGCACTGAATAACACTACTTTTTCGAATCAACCATTAACCATCATGCTTAGCGCATACGGAGATTATTCTTTTGTAAGAGATTCCTTTGTGCTCGGCGCCTTTGATTACATTGTTAAAGCCAAGTTAGATGAAACTTATATTGCACCGGTACTGACTAAGACTGTGGATGAATTGAAGCGGCGGCAAAGCTCCTCAAAGACAGTATCAACCTTAGAGGACGTAGAAGCTTCGATCTGTTCCGTTCTGCATCGACTTTGCCTATCGGATTCTTTAGAAGTGACAGATGATGATATAACACCTTCGTTGGAGCTTGTTCGAAAGCATATGGGGGAAAAAAATCTGGAGGTTGCGCTTCTTAGGTTATCAGATACCGTTCAATTTGAAGATTCACACCGTATGATTATGCAGACGATACGAACGGTAACGAATCGAAGTAGAAGTGAAGGGATCTGCAAAGTATGCAGATATGATGACAGACATTATGTTTTGTTCTTCTCTTTTCCAGAGCAATGCAGCATCATCGCCATTCGTAGATTGACAGACATAATCTTGTCTGAGGTGAGCATGAGATTAAAGCAATTTATTAATTTGAAGTTATCTATGGGCATCAGTGATATTGTGGATGGTCATCAGCAGTGGAACCGATTATTCCGCCAAGCTGAACGATTAGCAGGGTTGAGTTTCTACCAGGGGTACAATCGATTATATTATCCGGAAGCTGAAAGACGTCCATCTATTAAGGAAAGTGACTGGAAAGAAGCATGGTATTTGGCTAGAACCGAAATGCTGAAGTCATTAAGTGATCCGGATTTAATGAAATGGCAGGAGGTCTATGAACACTGCTGTAACTTGTTGATTCAGCGATACCCTTGTTCACCTGAGCTTATCAAATCAGATGTAGTCGATATGACTTGGGAGGCAAGCGCATTAATTTATCAAAAAGGCGTTTCTTGGGAAAAGCTTCATGATAAGCTGCCTTATCCCATCACGGATCATATTTATAAGCAGGAAACCTGGGAGAATACGGTGCATTGGTGCCGACTGTTCTTGGAACATCTGCATCAAAAGCTGCATCCGAAAGATCAACCCAAGGAATGCTTTCTTAGCCCTGTTGTTGCTAAAACGAAAGAGCTCATAGAGAAAAACTTTAACGAAGATGTCCATTTGTCGAATATTAGTCAGATTGTCGGTGTAAGCGAGAGCTATTTAAGCAAACAGTTTTCCAAAGAAATAGGTGTTAATTTCATTCAGTTTCTGACGAATCTGCGAATCGAGAAGGCTAAAAAGGCGCTGGAGAGCGGAATGAAAATATACGAGGTTTCTGAGCAAGTAGGATACGTGAATCCAGAACATTTCAGTCGTATTTTTAAAAAAATCACAGGAATTAGTCCCTTAGCTTATCGCAGAGAGAATGAATAACAAAAATAATCAATGTTGAACAAAATAAATCATGTGTATCCGTTTTCAAAATCCATATGATAGGGGGGAGTTACAATTCACGGGTGAAGGGATGTTCTTATGAGACGCAAACGATTCACATTCGCACTAATCTGTACGTTATGTTCTTCCATGTGGTTGAGTACAGTCCATGCTGAAAAAGTCTCTGACTTCGAGATGCAGACATCAGCTACTGAATCTGCTAATTCTACGTTCACCATTACATTAAAGGGGAAAGATATTCAAGACTTATACGCATATGAAGCTAAATTTAATTTTGACCCGAAAGTGCTTGAGATTGTAAAAGCAGAAACGAAGATCAAAGGCTTTTCTGTATCTCCAATCGTTAAAAACAATGAAATTACGATAGCCCATACCAAGATCGGAAATGTGAATGGTGAAAAGGGTAATTTGGACATTGCCACGATTACCTTTAAAGCTAAAAGGGCTGGTACAACTGCAGTAAAATGGACCGCATTAAAGGTTCTTGATCGTAATCTGAAAGATCAGGAATTCACCCCGAATCAATCCTCAACATTCACCAAGATTTTCAGCGATATCGTCTCACATTGGGCGAAGCAAGATATCATGGAAATGGTCACTAAAGGAATTGTTGAAGGCATGGATGCCGACAGCTTTGCCCCGAATAATAACATCACTCGCGCACAATTCGCAGCTCTTATAGCCAGAGCATTAGATCTTACAGAAGGTTCTGGAAGTAATCCGTTTACGGATGTGAAATCAGGAGTTTGGTACGAAGATACGGTAAAGAAAGCTTATGCGGCCGGAATTATTAGTGGTTTGTCCAAGACGAAATTTGCTCCGGAAAAAAGCATTACTCGTGAAGAAATGACAACGATGCTGATGCGAGCGAAAGCTTATGCTTCCGGTGTAAAGATCGATAGTATAGCCTCAGATTCTACTACTACGTTTAAAGATGATAGTAAAATAAGCCCGTGGGCTAAAGCGTCGGTGGGCTTTGCCTTGAAATCTGGATTAATGAAAGGTAGAACTCAGACTACATTTGCACCAAAAGAATCTGCAACAAGAGCGGAATCAGCCGCTGTTATCAAGCGATTGTTGAATTCCAAGTAATACAAAAAAACATATAATGACGCACCTTCTTATGGAAGGAGGGCTCATTATGGCCTTGTGATGTCAAAAAAATACAATTAAAGGAAATATGTGAATTGATAATGTTCATTCTACTTATATTTAAGTGAAAAGAGGTCGTAGAGATGAGAAAACGTTACAAAGCGGTTAGCTTGCTATTGACGTTGTTGCTAGGGGTACAGCTTGGCTTGCCATCGGCAGCCGTATTCGCGGCTCAAGAATCGGACGTGTATTTCAGAGATTACAATGATGGCAACATCAGCGGATGGGCTGCAGCTAAGGGGACCACTACTTTTTCTGCGGATCAAGGTGCTGTAAAGGCGGTGACACAAGGGGTTGTTATTTTAGCAGACCAAGATTCACCTCAGGTTGCCAATGCTGAATATGAGGTGAAGTTAAAATTTAGTCAGCCTGCCACACGATTTGGACTGGTCTACCGATTCGTCGATAGCAATAACTACAATGTTATCCAATATGATGCGGGTTCTTGGGGCTGGGATGCAATGAAAGGAGGGACGGAATCGTATGGAAATATTACGGCTCCTAGTTTTACCTTTGCTGCTGACCAACAGTATACCCTCAAATTGCGATATGAGAAAGGTAGCGTAGCTTTATCGATCGATGGCAATAACGTGCTTACGACGAGTCTTCCCTCATTATCGACAAGTGCAGGGAAGATTGGACTACGCAGCTGGTTTAATAACAAGACCCTATGGATTGACGATGTGAAGGTAACTCCAATTGTATCCACTGATCCAGTACCGAGGCCGATTACGATTACAGAAACTTTAAGCTCGGATACGATGAAGGTTGAAATCGATAAAGAGTTCCCACGGGTTAAACAATACACATGGTTAGACAGCGGCGCGGAAATGTATGGACAGTTAAATGGATTTAATGAGATAAAAATCAACGAGAAGTCCTATTTCGTAGTCGCTTCTGATTTTAGTATAAAAGCAGCAGATGCCACTCATGGTGAGTCTGCAGCCTACACGCTTCAGATTCCAGAAATTAAAGTGAATCTCAAAGTTGAAATGGAGGTTCAGGATAACATTCTTCAGTTCAAAGTGGCCAGCATTGAAGAGAATGGTACTGAAAAAGTGAGAACGATCGAATTCCCTGATCATGACCTTGTCTCTGTAATTGGAACCCAGCCTACAGCGCAGGAAACGGCTGTCCGGATAACTGGGGGCTGGAACGTTGTACAGGACGAATTTAACGATCTTAAGACAGGAGTAGCAGACGTGAGTGGGGGTCGTGCATACGCATTCGTTAACTCCGACGTCTTAGCTGCGAGTGTAATCACCAATGTAGTAAATGGTTTTGATAAGGTACGTATTAAGGTAGGCGATGATACAGCACTCCATACGAAGAAAGCAGCGTTATCAGGAGGCTCATGGGTTTATCGTGGAAGTACTGTGCTTGATCCGGAGCCACTGCCTTGGGCTAAGGTTGTACTGACTCCAGATGCGAATGGAGACAAAGTTGTTGACTGGCAAGATGGAGCTATTGTATATCGTCAGAATACGGATGCTCCAACCGGCAGTGAAATGATAAGGGACAATATCTCTTATATCAGCATGAACATCGGATCTACTACAACTTCTCCGTTCTTGCGTGCTTTTGATAATGCGAAGAAGATCTCTAATCTCACGGATGGCTTTGGACAGCTGATTCTATTCAAAGGATATCAAGCGGAAGGTCATGATGACTCTCACCCAGATTACGGCGGTCATATCGGTATCCGTCAGGGTGGAGTGAAGGATTTTAATTATATTTTGAGTGAAGGAAAGAAATACAATATCCGCGGCGGTGTACACATTAACGCAACAGAATACGCGCTGGATGCTTTCGGCACCAAAATGGAAAATATGAATCAGCCATTGAGTAAAGGTTGGGGCTGGCTGGATCAAACATTCTATGTTAACAAAACCAAAGATGTGGAATCCGGTGAATTAAAAAGACGTCTGGATATGCTGAAAAGCGACACAGGCGACAACCTATCGTTTGTATATGTGGATGTATATGATGGTGCCGATTACAATGCGAAGAAACTCGCAGATTATATCAACGGTAACGGCTGGATGCTCGGAACAGAATTTGCAGGACCTCTGTTTGAGCAGGCAGCTTGGGTTCATTGGGGAACAGATCCGGGGTACCCGAACCAAGGTGACGATAGCAAGGTTACCCGTTTCCTACGGAATCAATCGCTGGATGGCTTCTTAACAACCCCTTTACTGAAAGGGAATAAGCAGGTAGGGGTGGGTTACTGGCAGAACAGTGCTCCATTCTACAGCTACCAATCAACTAGTGCGGCATTCTTCAATCACAATCTACCAACAAAATATATGCAGCATTTCCCGATCATCAAGATGACCGATAACCGTATTGATTTTGAAAAGAAGGTTGTAGTTGAACGTAAGCAGGACGGTAAGATCCATTTAAGTAAGGATGGTCGTGAAATCGCTATCATGACAGATAGCAGCAACATTAGTGACAGTACGGTCTTTATTCCATGGAGTCCTGAGACAGAAGAAAAAATCTATCACTGGAATCCAGCAGGTGGCCAAACGACTTGGAGTCTTCCAGACTCATGGAGTAACGTAACGACGGCACAGCTATATAAGCTGACAGATTTGGGACATGAGCATGTTGGCAGTGTAGAAGTAACTGGAGGTAAAGTCACACTTACCGCGCAGCCGGGGATTGGTTATGCCCTGTATAAGACAACAGCTGCTGAAGAGCCGGAAATGGTATGGGGCGAAGGGAGTTCGGTAAAGGACCCGGGCTTTGACAGCCAAACATTCGGCAGCTGGAAGAAATCTACCACAGCTGCAAGTGATGATCACATTAAATTTGTGAAGAACAGTAACGCCGATGACCAGCTTCAAGTAAAGGGTCCTGGTGATGCAGTAATTCAGCAGGAGATTACCGGACTTACACCGGGCAAGACGTATTCTGCATCAGTATGGGTGAAAGTGGATGGGAAACGCACCGTGGAAATCGGTGTGAAGCAAGGGGCTGACAAGGTTGTCAATACACTGGATAACACAGAGCATGGCTTTTTAGCCCAGCAGCATAAATATGTGAGCACGAACTTCCAGCGGATTAAGGTTACCTTTGATGCGGTTAGTGAAACCGCAAATCTCTATTTGAATGTAGAAGATGGAAGTTCGACGGTAACCTTTGACGATGTAAGAGTATGGGAGAATCCAACCAAGACAGACGCTGGTAATTCTGTATTGTTCGAGGATTTCGAGAACGTTGATGAGGGCTGGGGTCCCTTCGTTTATTCTAAAATAGGTCCAGTTCGTACGCATTTAGTTGAAAAAGGCGACAATCAGATCATGAATTATGTTCTGGATGGTAATTGGTCGCTTAAAACGAATGAAGATGCAACCGGTGAATGGCTGCGTACATTGCCTCACACGCTCCGAATGAAGGAGGATAACCGTTACCATCTGACGATGGACTACAATTCAGATGAGACGGATATGTACACAGTGGCTATTCGAGTGAAGGAGAATGGGGTAGTTCGTGATCTGGTGAGTGAGAATTTGAAAGAAGGACGCGACACGCTGGATCTATCTTTTACAACCGAAGGGGCGAAAGATGCCTATCTGGCCATTATCAAAAACAAGCTGAACAGTCAGAAGGAGTTAACCGGTACGCTGGTGGTCGATAACATTCGCGTCGATGATGAGGGTGCGATCGTTCCGGAGGAAGGTGTACTTGTTTCGACTATTACACTAACGCCAAATAAGATGGATCTGAACAAAGGACAGTCAAGCACTGTTAGCGCTCAGGTAAAACCAGCAAATGCTCAGGACCGGACACTGCTCTGGACTTCTGACCATCCGGAAATTGTATCGGTGGATCAGGCCGGAAAAGTTACTGCGCTTCAAGCGGGAACAGCCATCATTACTGCTACCGCTAAGGATGGAAGTAAAAAAAGTGCAGCCTCGACGATTAATGTGTATATGCCTAACACGCAAATCCCACAATCGCAAATGACTGCAACGGCCAGTAGCTTCCAGCCTGGAGGTGAAGCAAGTCTAGCACTCGATGGAGATATGTCTACAATCTGGCATACGAAATGGAGCCCGGCACACTTACCGGAATCCATTACTCTGGACCTCGGAGGCAAATATAACATTAATCAATTCAATTATTCACCTAGAGTATCTGGAACCAATGGAACGATTACAAGCTATAACCTGTACACCAGTGTTGATGGAACGAATTTCACAAAAATTGCAGATGGATCATGGTCCCTCGATCAGACCACAAAAATTGTTCGCTTTACAGCTATAGAAGCAACACATTTGAGACTTGAGGCTATAGAAGGCGTGGGTACCTTCGCATCTGCTGCCGAACTCAATGTGTTCAAGACGGAAGATGAGGCAGAGGTAGTAAAAGTCACAGGCGTCGTTATGGATAAAGAACGGCTAGAGATTAAAGTAGGCAGCACAGGCGAATTGAACGCTGTGATAGAGCCTCTTAATGCTTCGAATAAAAAAGTACTCTGGAGCAGCAGTGATGAAGCTGTAGCAACCGTTGAACAGCAAGAAGGTCATGCTTTAGTTAAGGGATTAAAGGTAGGCGAGACCTTAATTACGGCAACGACAATGGATGGGGGCTTCTCTGCGACCAGTCGGGTTATCGTAACAGAAACAGACGGTGAGTTAAAATCTTCCTCTACTTTGACAGCGCCAAGTCAAGTTCAGCCAGGAGAAGTGTTCAAAGTTCAATATGGACTACGGAATCTGTCTGATAAGATTTTTGCGCAGGATATCGCCCTAGAGTATGCAGCGGATGTTATGGAATTCGTTGAGGCGCGTTCGTTAATTAGTGGGGTAAGCGTTATTGATTCAATCAACAGCACCCCAGGTAAACTTCGCTTTATTGTAGCAAGTGAAGGTGCGACCCATGGAATTAGTAACAGTGCAGACGTCCTCGAATTAACCTTTAAAGCGAAGGAAGTTAACCAAACGGTAAATGGGGCAATCGCCGTTAAGAGTGCAATCATTTCAGATGATCAGGGTAAAGAAATTCCGGCAGCGAACTCTTCCGTAAATATCGAGATTGGTAAGAAAGGAACGCAAGGCGACATCAACGGTGACGGTAAAATAACGATCGGGGATCTGGCGATGGTTGCAGCGCAGTATGGCAAGACTTCAGCAAGCCCTGATTGGGAGAAAGCGAAGAAAGCAGATATTGACGGTGACGGCAAAGTCGGATTGGAAGATTTGGTTATTGTAGCACGCAAAATTGTAGAGTAATCAAAGTCATAGGCCAGGTACATGTGTGAGTAACTAAACATGATGTACCTGGTTTTTTTCAAAATTGATGATTTGACTAGTAGGAGGATGACAGATGAAAAAATGGTTGTACGGCTTTACAGTTTTTTGTCTAGTGCTTTACTCTACTCCACTACCATTTGCAGCAGCGGCTGAAGCAGAGAATGCTAAACCAAAAGTGATACCAAGTTTACAAGAGTGGACTGGCGGTAGTGGTTCTTTCAAGATGACTGACAGTTCCAGAATCGTTGTCCCCACGAGTGAATGTTTATGTGAACTACCAGCTACCGCAGAGGTCTTTCAAGAGGATCTTAAAGAATTAACTGGATATGATTTGCCAATTGTTCAAAATAAGCCTGCTTCTAAAGGGGACTTCCTGCTTAGGCTCGATAAGACAGCTGATGAATCGATTGGCAAGGAAGGCTACTACTTTGAAGTAGGAGATTATGTGGAAATACATGCAAACACTGAGACCGGTGTGTTCTATGGAACAAGAACGGCACTACAAATTTTGGAGCAAGATCCTGAGAAGGCAAGCATTGTAAAAGGGGTAGCGAAGGATTTTCCTAAGTATGGAGAACGCGGTTTTATGCTTGATGTAGGACGCAAGTTTTTCACGATAGACTTCCTGAAGGATTACGCCAAATTTATGTCCTACTACAAAATGAATGATTTCCAGCTCCATCTGAACGATAACGAGATTTTTAAGGATAACAGCCGGGAGCATTGGAACAAATATACGGCTTTCCGTTTAGAAAGTACCAAGTACCCGGAATTAACGGCAAAGGATGGACACTACACGAAACAGGATATGCGTGAATTGCAGGACATCGCCAAAATACGGGGGCTTAACATCACGCCGGAAATTGATACCCCCAGCCATGCTCTTTCATTTACAAAGGTTAGACCAGATCTGGTTAAGGATAATTTGCCTGTCGATCATCTGGATATTACACGTCAGGAAACGGTCGATTTCATCAAGGATGTATGGGACGAATATTTAGATGGGGAATGGTTTGATTCAGAAACAGTTCATTTTGGAGGCGATGAATTCGCACCTAATGATCGGACTACGTTTGAGAAGTATCGCGAGTTTTTGAACACGATGAACGAACATTTAAAGAGCAAGGGAAAGAAATCAAGAATGTGGGGCAGCTTGAATGCATTCCCGGGTACCACGGTAGTAGATAAGGATATAGCCGTAAACGCCTGGAATAACGGTTGGCAAGATCCGGTAGCATCGGTGAGAGATGGATTCAAAATTATCAATACGGTGGATTCCACGCTCTACATTGTACCGAAGGCTGGATATTACCATGATTATCTGGATTCTCAGTGGTTGTTTAATAACTGGGACCCAACCAACTTTGGTGGAAATACGAAGCTGCAGGAAGGTGAGCCGAACCTGCTCGGTGCGATGTTTGGGGCTTGGAACGATATGATGGGCAAGAAAGTAAGTGAGGCGGACGTCCACGATCGTGTGAAGAAAGCGATGCCTGTCCTTGCAGAAAAGATGTGGAGAGGCCAGTCCACGGACAGCACATTCACCGAGTTCCAGCAGTTGTCAGCGATGCTAGGCGAAGGTCCTGGAACGAATTTATTACATGAAGTGAATACGGCCACTGATCTTGTTGTTCATTATCCATTTGAAGAAGGCGCGCAGACGGTCTCTGATCAGTCCGGAAATTCCTATGATGCTACATTAGGAGCTGGCGTTACTCGCGTGGATGATGGAAAAACAGGAAAAGGCGTACGGTTTGCAGGGACTTCAGATCATATTCAAACACCGCTTCAAGTAAAGGGCTTCCCTTGGACGGTCTCCACGTGGGTTAAGCTTAATGATCAACAAGAAGCAGATGAAAAAATACTGATGGAATCCGAATATGGTGCAATTAAGCTGAAGCAGAAAGGGACACCAAATGCCGGATTCACCCGAGAGGGCTATGATTACAGCTTTAATACAGCGATTCCTGTTGGGCGCTGGGTACATGTTGCCTTCAGAGGAGATCTAAATGGAACTTCTCTGTATATTGATGGAGATCTAAAAGGCTCTGTTGCTGTAACTACAATGCTACCTGCGGCTATAATCGGCAGTTCATCCAAAGCATTCACTGGACTACTGGATGAATTCAAGATTTTTAATCGGGTACTATCAGGAAAAGAAATTGCGGAGGAAGCAGGATCACCCGCTTGGACCATCAATTTAGCTGCTCACAAAACAGCAGTAGCTTCTTCCGTCGAAGTACCTCAATTTCCGGCTAGTCTTGTAGTGGATGAGGTTGATACGGGTGCTTCTCGCTGGTCCTCTAAATATACCGACAACGAGTGGATCTATGTTGATTTAGGCCAAAGTACTGACATTAGCAAGGTTATTTTCAAATGGGAAAGTGCTTATGCCAAAGGCTATAAAGTTCAAGTATCCGATAATGCGGAGAACTGGCGGGACGTTTACACGACTAACGCTGGCATTGGCGGAGTAGAGATTGTCAAATTCCCAACTGAACAAGCGAGATATGTCCGAATGTTAGGTACGAAGCGAGTGGGAACCTATGGTTACTCCATGTATGAATTTGAAGTCTACGCTCCTAACCCAGAGGATCCTGTAGAAGTTCCAGCGCCTGTGAGATATTCAGCGAGCTTTGAGAATAACTCGCTCGAAGGCTGGGAGCATGTCATCGGTAAAGGTGTCGGACGTATGGAGCTTGTAGAAGCACCTGATCAAGCGGGTGAGCATGCCGTTAAGTTCACCTCCAACAGTGTAAATAATCTGTTTATCGATCAGCAATCTCCGAGCATTGGAGACGGTGAGATCGAGTTTAAGATTACGCCGCAGAGTGATGTTATACGAACGGGTGTTATTTTGCGCTATGTCAATAATGATGCTTGGGCTTCTATAGGCTTTGATCAAGGTGCTTGGTACTGGGTGAACGCTCAGGATTCGTACGGTTTATTGAGCAATGCTCAGGCCGCCAAATTGAAAAAAGGCACAACATCGACCGTAAAAGTGAAGTTTGAAGGGAAACATGTAACGCTGATTATCAATGGAACGACTTATTTCGATGATGCTATTGCACAGATCCCAACAGACGCTGGGAAAATGGGGGCTAGAGTATTCGGTCCTTCAGTTACCGTGTTTGATAATTTTATGTACAGCAATAACGTTCCTGAAGTTCCGGTAACCGGTATCAAGCTGGATAAAGCTGAGATTTCGATGAAGGCCGGAGAAACACAAACGCTAAGTGCCTCCCTTCAACCGGGGAATGCAACAAATAAACAGGTGACCTGGAGTAGCAGCGATGCCGCTATTGCGACTGTTCAAGTTCAAGGCGGGAAGGCTGTCGTAACTGCGTTAAAGGCAGGTACCGCTGATATTACTGCAACTACCGTATCCGGCGGATATAAAGCGGTGAGCAAGATTACGGTGGCAAGGGAGGTTCCAGGTGAAGCAGCAACAAGCTTAGCTGCTCCGCAAACCATTCCTTATGGTCAGAATTTCGATATAACGTTAGGCCTACACAATGTTACAAAGGCGGTGTATGCCCAAGATATCACGATTGCATTCAACGCTTCACTAATGGATTATGTATCCGCTAATGCGTTGGTGGACGGCGTGAGTATCCTTGAGACGAAGAATACAGAAGGCACTGTACGTCTGATTCTGGCTAGCCAAGGTTCAGGGAGTGCGATTAAAGGGGATGTTGATGTAGCTAAGATTACCTTTAAGGCTAAGGATCTGACAGAACCCCAAACCGGACGTATTACTGTAAAGCGTGCAACGCTTGGGGATAGCGATGGACAGGAAATAAGCGCAGCCACTTCCTCGGCTCAGGTGGAGTTTACAACAACAGTGCCAGAACCTTCTAAGGATTTGAATGGTGATGGCAAAGTCAGCATCGGCGATCTGGCTATTGTCGCAGCTAACTACGGAAAGAGTTCTGCAGACCCAGATTGGGATAAGGCGAAACGGGCAGACATCAATAGTGACGGCAAGGTCGATCTGACGGACCTGGTGCTTATAGCTAAAGACATTGTTATCGAATAACAATAGCAACTTGAATCCAAGCGGCAAGACAAGGAATTCAAACTACAGTGGAGGCTGTATCCTGTCTTGCCGCTTCATTTGAATGGAGGGAATGGATTGAGATCAATTTATAATCGCTTTGGTATGTGGATGCTGGCATTGATGATCCTTATGGTTACAGCGCTCATGATTCGCCCGGAAACCGCCCATGGTGCTTCCGTTGGTAACATTTCTGACTTCGTAAAGAAAGATAATAACACGTTTGAGATTACGTCAGGCTCTGACAAGATTAAAGTGATTTTTCAGCGGGAGGATATGTTCCGGATTTGGCTTGGTGTGAACGGGCAATTCAAGGAATTGACAGGAAAAAGCGCGGAAAAGCCGATCGAGCCAATCGTCATCAAGGATGATTTCGGACCTGTTAACGTAAAGTGGTCTGATGAAGGTACGTATTACAAGATGGAAACAGGAAAATTCGTGCTGAGAGCCTACAAAAATCCGTTAAAATTCGCCATGTACAAAAGTGACAACCAAACGGTGGTGTGGGAAGAATCCGCTAGCTTGAACTATAACGGACAGTCAGTCTCACAACAGCTTATCCGGGGTGAGGATGAATATTTCTACGGCGGCGGTATGCAGAATGGATTCTTCAATCATCGTGATCGCAAAATTACTATCGCTAACAACTATGGGGATTGGGGAAGCGGCACGGTTTCGAATCCTGCACCATTCTACTTGAGTACTGCAGGATACGGAGTGCTTCGTAACACTTTTCAAAGCGGTACTTATGATTTTGATTCGACCGTCAAGCTGACGCATAACGAAAATCGGTTTGATGCTTATTATTTCTACGGTGAGACAATGAAAGATATTTTGAACGCATATACAGATCTTACAGGTAAACCATCCTTGATTCCTCGTTGGGGCATGGGACTTGGTGATGCGGATTGTTACAACAGAGATCCAGAAAAGACCTCCGATGTCGTTAACCTTATTGCTAAAAAATATCGGGAAAATGATATGCCTGGAGCCTGGATTTTGCCGAATGACGGATATGGTTGCGGTTATACGGATCTAGGCAACACCGTTGACGAACTACATAAGGAAGGTTTCTATACCGGACTATGGACTCAAAATGGTGTTGATAAAATTGCGCAAGAAGTTGGCGTAGAGGGTACAAGGCTCGCTAAACTCGACGTTGCCTGGGTGGGAC
Source organism: Paenibacillus sp. FSL F4-0236 (assembly GCF_038000135.1). Taxonomy (NCBI): domain Bacteria; kingdom Bacillati; phylum Bacillota; class Bacilli; order Caryophanales; family Paenibacillaceae; genus Paenibacillus; species Paenibacillus sp. FSL F4-0236. Next base: position 3,898,747 of record NZ_JBBOBK010000001.1, on the reverse strand, counting down.
CTGGATACGATTTCGCCCTGGGTGCCAGCAAACAGGCGTTTACAGGAATTGAAGATAACTCTGATGACAGAGGTTATGTCTGGTCCGTTGGTGGATGGGCAGGTACCCAGCGATATTCTACCGTCTGGTCCGGAGATCAGTCGGGAAACTGGGAGTATATTCGATTTCATATCCCGTCGATGATCGGGGCAGGGCTATCTGGGATGCCGTACTCAACCGGAGATATTGATGGGATTTTCGGAGGAAGCGCTAAAACCTACGTTCGAGACTTACAGTGGAAGATCTTCACTCCAATCCTGATGAACATGTCTGGTTGGGCAGCCAAAGATAAGCAGCCTTGGGTATGGGGAGAACCTTATACGAGCTATAACAGGGATGCTTTGAAGCTAAGACAGCAATTGACACCATACTTGTATACCTATCTCAATGAGTCTTACGAGTCCGGAGCTCCGATCATGCGGGGAATGATCTATTCTTATCCGAATGATCCGAACTCCAAAGGAACTTTAACACAGTATCAATTCATGTCCGGGGAATCGTTCCTGGTTGCGCCAGTATATACCGACACGACTATGCGAAACGGAATATATCTTCCAAAAGGAAAATGGATTGATTACTGGACAGGAGAAGAACATTACGGTTCGAAAATGTTAGACGAATACAATGCTCCACTGGATCGCTTGCCGCTTCTAGTAAAGGGCGGGGCTATCATCCCGATGTATCCTGAATCGTTATACGACGGTCAGGTTCCTCCTGATCCAATTACTTATGATATTTATCCTTATAAATCGTCAAGCTTTACGATGTATGAAGATGATGGTACATCGAAGGAGCATCGTACAGGCAAATTTGCCAAAACATTAATAACCTCCATCGCTCCTGAGCAAGGGAGTGGAGACTTGATTATCAAGGTTGGAGCAAGTGTAGGTGACTATAAAGGCAAATTGGAGTCACGTAAGAATCAGTTTACAATCCATATGCCAGATCACCCGGAGGCTGTTTCTGTAGATGGAACATCCTATCCTGAATTGCAGTCCAAAGCAGCATGGGATGGAGCAACAAGTGGCTGGTACTATGCTAAGCAAGATAAAGGCGGCATCCTGTACATTAAAACACCATCCATATCCACTGATAAGGAATTTGTTGTGAAAGTCGCAGGCTTTACAGCAGATACGACTCCACTAGTAGATGCTGTCAAAATTGAGCTGCCTCAGGTGGACACAGACCCAAGTCGTATTCCGCAGGAAGATATGATTGCAACTGCAACGAATGCGGCTTCGGATACGCCGGCAGCTAATGTGCTGGATGGCAGCTATGAATCGATATGGCTTTCTTCAGCAAATGCTGGAAGTAAGCAGAGCATCACTTTAGACCTGGGGATTAAACAGTATGTGAATAAAATGAAATACTTGCCAAGACAGTACGGTGGCAAAGATGGCACAATTACAGGTTACAAGCTGTATACGAGTATGGATGGAACCAACTATACGCTCGTAAGCAGTGGACAATGGAATGATGACAAACTAGAGAAGACGGTGAATTTTGATACAGTTGAAGCTGTTTTTGTGAAACTTGAAGCGACAGAAGCTGTTGGGGGTGTCGTATCTGCTGCAGAGATCAATCTGTATCGTGATCTATCACAGCCTTCACCGACAGTGATACCTAAAAATGAGATGACAGCCTCAGCGAAAAGCTTTCAGCCTGGTGCGGAAGCAGCTAAAGCGATTGATGGGGACCGGAATTCCGCATGGCATACGAAATGGGATGGATCCGATAAGCTCCCGCAATCCATCATTCTCGATTTAGGTAAGGTTCGCAATGTTAGCCAATTCCGGTATGCACCACGTCTGGATGCTGGGAACGGAACCATTACCTCATACAACCTTTACGTCAGCACGGATGGAGAATTATATACGAAGGAATCCAGTGGTACCTGGCTCAGAAACAACTTGAAAAAGTACATCCTTTTCGATAGTGTTTCCGCCCGCTATGTGAAGCTTGAAGCAGCTGTTGCACTTGGAGGGTTCGCTTCGGCTTCGGAGGTCGATGTCTATGAGGCGCCGAAGGCAGCTCCTGAAGTTCGATTGATTTCAGAAGGTAAACCTGCTACAGCGGACAGTGAGGATCAAGCGCATCCGGCTGGCCTCGCTAATGATGGGAATGTGGACACATTCTGGTCAGCAGCGGATAAGAACAATAGCCATAGCTGGACGGTTGATCTCGGTATGATGCATTCCATTAAATCCTCCGAAGTTTCTTTTGAACACAGTAACAAGGCTTATCAGTACAAAATTGAAGTTCGGGAAACCGCGAACTCCAATTGGATTACAGTAACGAATCGAACGAATAATCAGGAAACTGGCACCATTCAGGATACATTTGGAAGCCAGGGTAGATTCGCTAGAATTACGATCACCGGACTGCCTGATGCTCAATCAAAGGCTGCTATTCGTGAATTCAAGCTGTTCGGCATCCCGCTGGAAGACGGACAGAAGGTTACTGGCATAAAGCTTGACCGTGAGACACTCTCACTTAAGGCGTTGGACGCACCGGTTCAATTGAAAGCGAGCATTGAGCCTGAGAATGCCGGTAATAAGACAGTTAAGTGGGTAAGCAGTGATCCTGGTGTTGCCGGCGTGGACAGTAAGGGAATGGTCACACCAAAAGGGCAGGGTACGACATCGATTACCGCGACGACGGAAGAAGGCGGATTTACAGCAACAAGTGTGGTGACGGTTACTGGACAAAGCAACCTAACCGAAATTCCGCAAAGTCAAATGAGTGCAGAGGCTACGAGCTCTGAAGCAGGCGAAAACGACCCGAATTTGGCATTGGACGGCGATCCGGATACACATTGGCATACGAAGTGGTTTAACGTTGATCCACTTCCGCAATCGATTATGGTGAATCTGGGCGGAAAGTATACCATCAGCAAGCTAGGATACTTACCTCGGCCGGATGAAGGCAATGGCACAATTACTGCTTACAACGTGTACACAAGCACCGATGGTGTGAATTACACGCTCATGACAAGCGGGAACTGGCTGCGAAGCAAACAGCTCAAGGAAGTAAATTTCGCTCCGGTGGAAGCGACTCACATTAAGCTGGAAGCTGTAAAAGGCGTGGGTGAATTCGCATCCGCAGCCGAGATAACAGTGTATCAAGTGCAGCAGGAAACGGCTCAAGTGCAAGCCGTATTGAGTGCTGATGCATCCGTTACTTCCGGCAAGCCTTTTGTTGTCCGGTATGATGTGAACAATATCTCCGGGAAGGTATTTGCACAGGACATCACCATTCAGTACGATGCTGACCGCATGGATTATGTGTCCGCTAAATCACTGATCCAAGGTGTTGCGATTGTTGAAGAGACAATTAAAACACCTGGAAAGCTTCGTTTGATTATGGCGAGTGAAGGTGCGGAATACGGATTAAGCGGAAATCAACAAATTGCCGAACTGACATTCCAGGCAAAAGAAGTATCTGAGACGGTTACCGTTAATATCAGCGTGTCAGAGGTACTGCTAGGTGATGAAGACGGAGCAGAGACCGCAACTGCTCCAGCTACAATCTCTGTAAAAGTGAAACCAGAACAAACAGGAATATCAGGCGATCTTAACGGCGACGGAAAAGTCAGCATTGGTGACCTGGGTATCGTTGCTGCACACTACGGCAAAGACTCATCAAGTCCTGATTGGCAGCAAGCGAAGCGTGCGGATATGAATGGTGACGGTAAGATCGATATTACAGATCTTGCTCAATTAGCGAAACAAATCGTAACTCAATAACACACGCTAACATCCTGAACAAAATTTAAAAGATGAAGGTGAGAAGAATTTGAACAGTAGTCGATGGTACAAAAAGGCGTTAATGATGACCATTATCGCCGTGGTTTTAAGCTGTGTATCTTTTACGAACCCTGTAGTGAACGCAGATGCATCTGATCCTACACCTTCTGCTACTTTAGTAGGGAGTAAGAAGGTTGTTGCGCCGGGGGAGTCTTTTACCGTGAAGTATGGGATCACCAGTGTCTCCAGTGATGTGTATGCACAGGACATTACCTTTGAATTTGATCCGGCTGTCATGGAATACCTTCCAGGTTCAATCCGCTCACTGCAGGAAGGCGTAATTATTATCAATGAACCATCTACAAGTACTCCCGGTAAGCTACGGGTTCTCTTGGCAAGTTTGGGTAGTCAGTATCCGATTACTAGCGATGCTGAAATTGTTGAACTTGGTTTCAAAGCAGCAGATGTAACACAAGACACAGAGGGAGTTATCCGGCTTACTCAAGCGATAATAAGTGACAGTCAAGGGGAAGAATCCGTGCTCCAACCGGCATCCTTAACCATTCAGATCACAGTAAATACGGGATTACCTGGAGATTTAAACGGCGATGGCAAAGTGAGTATCGGCGATTTAGGAATCATGGCTGCCCATTACGGTAAGGATTCCTCCAGTCCAGATTGGAGTAAGATTAATCACGCAGATCTGAACAAGGACGGCAAAATAGATAATACTGATCTTGCTGCACTTGCGAAAAAGATTGTGGAGTAGTAGGTTGCCTCATTTTTACAATCAGTGGTTGTTATTATGAGAGGGGATCAACGCATGCCAATCGGTAAAAGTAGATTAGTCAGAAAGACTGCAATTCTACTATCTGTATGGATCGCTTGCTCGCAGCTACTTATCAGCATACTTCCGTCTAATGGTGTCTTAGGTCCAAAAGTGTATGCAGATGTTCAGTCGGCAGCTGAAACTGCGCCTGCGGCAGATCAGGATTTGTCATTATGGTATCAAGCACCGGCCACGAACTGGGAGACGCAGGCGCTCCCTATCGGAAATGGTTATATGGGTGGCATGGTATTTGGTGGTGTTGAGCAGGAGCGAATTCAATTTAATGAAAAGACACTGTGGAGCGGTGGGCCTGGAGCAGATTCAAATTATCAATATGGTATTAAAGACGGTGCTCAGCAACATGTTGAGACCATAAGACAGCTTCTAAAAGAAGGGGAAATTAATGAAGCTAAGGCTCTTGTAGGGAAGATTACTGGTGTTATGGGTGCTGGTGATAGTTCTTTCGGAGCGTATCAAGCATTTGGTGACGTGTTCTTAGATTTTAACCGTCAGTCAGCGTATACGGTAACAGCGAGCTCGGATAATCCACAATACGGCGAGCCTATTTCCAATTTAACCGATGGTTCGGTAAATACGAAATGGTATTCAGGTGATGGAGCACCACCTTTTTGGGTGCAGTGGGCATATGAAGAGGCTAAGGTAATTACCGGCTATTCGTTCACTTCAGGGAATGATGTGCCTGATCGGGATCCGAAGAGCTGGACGCTGAAAGGCTCGAATGACGGGCAGCAGTGGACCCCGCTAGATAACAGATCCAATGAAGAGTTTGCAAGCCGCAAACAGAAGAAATCATATACTTTTTCCAATGCTACAGCTTATAAATTCTATAAATTCGATCTTGTAAGCAAGGGCGGAACGAAAATTCAATTGTCCGAGATGGAGATGACAAGCGCATCGGGGAATAGCGGTGCTCAGACGTACTCTGATTATCGACGTGAATTGAATCTTAATGATGCCATGGCAAGAGTGTCCTATACTTCGGGCAATATAAAATACAAGCGGGAGTATTTCATCAGTTATCCGGATAAGGTCTTGGTCATGAGACTGACAACGGAAGAGAATCAGCCGATGACCTTTGATGTTCGCCTTACTGGTGCTCAGCCCTCTAATACCGTTAAGGGTGAAGGAAATAAACTAACGCTAAGTGGGAAGGTACCCAGTAATAAGATGGCATACGAAGCGCAGCTTCAAGTACAGCATGAAGGAGGAACTGTAACAGCGAAGGATGGGAAACTTACTGTGAACGGTGCGAGTGTTGTCACGATCCTGATGACCGCTGCAACAGATTATGCCAATAATTATCCTACGTATAAGAGTGATAAGACGCCAAAAGAAATTGTAGAAGCGAACCTAAACGCAGCATCCGCTAAATCATTCAATCAGTTGCGTGCATCCCATTTGACAGATTATAAGGAACTGTTCGATAGAGTCTCACTTGAACTTGGTGGGGTTGCTACAAATCTTCCTACGAATGAGCTTTTGAATGGTTATAAAACGAATGCTAGTGACGGAGAGAAAAGAAGCTTGGAGGCATTATTTTTCCAATATGGTCGTTATTTGCTTATCGCATCCTCCCGGGAAGGCTCACTGCCTGCTAACCTACAAGGGGTATGGAACCAAGTAAATAATCCACCATGGAACAGTGACTATCATACGAATATCAATGTGCAGATGAATTATTGGCCTTCCGAGGTTGTTAACTTAGCGGAAACCGATATTCCGTACATTGATTATATTGATTCCCTGCGCGAGCCGGGTAGGGAAACAGCCCAAAGACATCATGGAATTGAAGGGGAAGGCTGGGCGATTCATACCGTCAACAACCCATTTGGTTATACTGCGCCAGGCTCTGATTTTTATTGGGGCTGGTCACCGGCTGCTAACGCCTTCATGGTGCAGCAGGTGTGGGATCACTATGCTTTTAGTGGAGATAAAGATCTTTTAAGAGGCCAAGTGTATGACATTATCAAGGAAACAACACAATTCTGGATTAAATACCTGGTCGAAGATTCAGACGGAAGTCTAGTATCATCTCCTTCCTACTCTCCAGAGCAAGGGGATATATCCGTCGGTGTGTCTTATGATCAGGAATTAGTCTGGGAGTTGTTCACACAGTTCATCAAGGCTAGTGAAATATTGGGTGTGGATGAACAGCTGCGTAACGAGGTCATGGAGAAACGAAGCAAGCTATGGATGCCGCAGGTCGGAAGCTGGGGGCAGGTGCAGGAGTGGAAGAATGATATCGATAGTCCAACAGATCAGCACCGCCATATCTCGCATCTGATCGGCTTGTATCCAGGTACGCTTATTAATGAAGTGAATAATCCGGAGTTATTTGCAGCAGCAAGAGTCACCTTGAATTCTCGTGGCGATGGTGGAACGGGGTGGAGTAAAGCGAATAAGATCAATTTATGGGCACGTCTGCTTGATGGTAACCGAGCACATAAACTGTTAGGTGAGCAGCTTAGAGGCAGCACGCTCGACAATTTGTTCGATACACATCCACCGTTCCAAATTGACGGTAACTTCGGAGCAACTTCAGGAATCGCAGAAATGCTTCTACAAAGCCAAACTGGAAGTATCGATTTATTAGCTGCTTTACCAGATGCATGGGCTACCGGAAACGTTAAAGGACTTGTGGCAAGAGGCGGATTTGAAGTGGATATGCGCTGGGAAGGTACGATCTTGAAAGAAGCCTTGCTTACTTCTAAGCAGGGTAATAAGGCTTCTGTTAAATACCCTGGATTTGTCCAATCCAATAAATTCAAGGTCGTTCGCGCAGGAAGCGGGGAATCCATCAACTTCACGGTGAATGGGAACTTGATTGAATTCCCAACAGTGAAAGGACAGCAATATAAGATTGTATCCAGTGTAAAGCCACCAGTGCTTCCAATAAAAGTAGATGATAAAGATCCGTCGATTGTATATACCGGAAAGTGGAGTCCTTACAATGACGCAGGCGATTACAAGGGCACAGAAAGCTATAGTAATCAGCAAGGGGCTTCAGCGTCGTTCACGTTTACAGGAACATCAATTAAATTTATCAGCGCTTTGCAGGCAAACCACGGACATTTCGATGTGTATCTCGATGGAGGGCTAGTCGCTGAGGGTGTTGATGGATATGGTCCATCGACGATGAAGCAGCAGGTATTATTCCAACAATCCGATCTCTCCAAAGGGGAACATACAATTAAGATTGTCGTGAAAGGGGCGAAGAACAACGCCTCTTCGAATACCATTGCGATGATTGATGCTTTCGAATATGTTCCTGTTGAACGGAATGAACCTACTGCAATAACTTTAAGTGGACCTAAGTCGATAAATCAAGGTCAGACCTTTACAGTTGACATGGGCGTTAGCAATGTCACGGATGCGACCTATGCGCAAGACATTCGATTGAAGTACGACGAGAATCTTCTAGAGTACATCTCGGGCGAATCGATGAACGATGGGATACAGGTGTTAGAATCAAAGAATGATCCAATCGGAACCATTCGCCTAATCACGGCTAGTACGGGAACTGGTCTAACCGGTGATGCCAAGGTGCTTGAACTAAACTTCAAAGCAAAGCCAGTGACGAAGTCTGAGTTAGCGAGCATAAAGGTAAGCAGTGCTGTATTTGGTGACGCGAATGGACTGGAGACAGAAGCCGATCTTTCAAATATCGAAGTCGAGATTAAGGCAGATGAGCAGCCGCCGATAAAATCCGGAGACTTAAATGAGGATGGTAAAGTGAGCATCGGTGACTTGGCGATTGCAGCTTCGCACTATGGTAAAGATCAGAACAGTGTAGATTGGCAGACGGCTAAGCGTGCAGATCTTAATAATGACGGAAAGATCGACATTATGGATTTAGCAGCAATTGCTCAAAAAATATTGAATTGAGAGAAGGACACCTGAGTTTTTACTCAGGTGTCCTTCTTTTGTAAACAAAAAAGGTTCTATAGGACAAAAAGTATCAACTCCACATCAAAAGAGATCATGTGGTTACGTTTTTATAGCCTATATAATGGAAAAGTGTTAATGGAATTACAGTCAGAATTGTAAAATCAAGTGCTTAGAGAAGTCGAGCAAGTTTATTCGAGGGGGATAGCCAATGAAAAGCAAGGGTAAAAAGAAAGCGGCATTAAGTCTAGTTATGATGTCCATTGTATTGTCTCTGGCAGGATGTGGCGGGGGGACAAATGGGGCTGAAGCTCCAGCTCCCGAGAAAACAACAGCTGCGACGCAGACTGAGCCAGCGAAGACAGACGAGCCCAAGCCTGAAGAGCCGAAAGTAGCGGGAGACCTCGAAATCCAATACTTTGTCGGTGGTTATGGAGACGGTTGGTGGAAAGAAGTCATTGGTGAATTCAAGAAGAAGTACCCAGATGTCAACATTAAAGAATCCGCAGGTTCACAAATCAACGAGCAAATGAAGCCCCGCTGGATCCAAGGTAATCCGCCAGATGTTGTATACATCGATGGAGCAGGCTCGAACGAAACGCAAATGGTGCTCGACGACCAATTGATGGATATTACAGATTGGGTTAAAGATGCGAAAAATGTGGACGGCGAGCAGCTTACGAGCAACTTGATCGCACCTCCACAAGACTACAGTGGCAAAAACTATACGATTCCACTCGTATTCGGATCATGGGGAACCTTCTATGATGAAACCCTGTTTACTGAAAAGGGATGGGATGTTCCGAAAGATTGGGATAGCTTCCTCGCCACAAGTGAAAAAATCAAAGCGGATGGCGTATATCCTTACATCCATACCGGTAAATACCCATACTACATCGTGGGAGGTCTCTTAAATACAGGTTTTGTATCTGAGAATGGAGACAATCCGCAAATCTTGAAGGATCAAGAAGCAGCAAAAGAAGGTTCTTTCAAAAATGATGCTGTAGCGAATACCTTGAAAAAGATCGTTGATATGAGGGACAAAGGGTATTTCGATAACGCATCGTTCGGTATGAGTCATACAGACTCCCAAATGCTCTTCTTACAGCATAAAGATGCAATGATTCCTAATGGCTTGTGGCTCGAAAATGAAATGAAAAAAGATGTTCCAGAAGGCTTCAAATTTGGATTCATTCCTTCCGTTATGCAAAAGCCAGGCGGTAAATTTGTGGCTATTCCTTACACTAGTAACATTGCAATTGCAAAGAAGGCTAAAAATCCAGATGCAGCAAAAGCATTTATTGAATTTATCTTTACGAAACAAGCCGCAGTTCGTTGGGCTGAGCTGACTGGCGCTTTGATGAACGTCAAGGCAGATCTGGAATCTTCAGGCGCAAGTGATGTTGTTAAAACGGCAATGAAATATTTCAACGGTAGTGACACGATCGTTGCTCCTGTATTTAAATTGGCCGCGGACATTGAGCAGGCTGAGAATGATGCAACCATTGCATTGCTGCAAGGTTCCATTACACCAGAAGAATGGATGGACCGTATGGAGAAGGCGGCAGCCAAAATCCGGAAGTAAGTTCATGACTCTTCTTTCTAAACAATCAGAGGACATACGTGCCTCTGATTGTTCTTTCAAATTTAAGGGGAGGATGGCTTACGCCCATGAAGAACAATAAATTGTGGAAACGTAATTTGTTTATTGCGAGTTTCTTGCTGCCTACGTTTGCTATCTTTTGTTTATTCACTATTTATCCGTTGTTTCGAGGCTTGTACTTAAGCTTCTTCGATTGGTCAGGCGGTTCCGAATCGATGAATTTTATCGGTATTGATAATTATAGACAATTATTCTCGGATGAGATCATACCAAAAGCCATTTCGAATGATTATTTCTTGATTTTTTGGAAGGTCATCTTAATCATGTTATTTGCAACGTTTTTCGCAGTATCATTGACCCGTTTGAAATTGAAAGAATACGGTTTTTACCGAGTGGTGTTTTTCTTTCCGAATATCATTTCCGTAGCCGTTATCGGTGTATTGTGGAGTTTTATATACAATCCCCGTCTTGGATTCCTGAATGCATTCATCTCGTTATTTACAGGAAAACCAGTGGAAACGAACTGGTTAGGTGATTCAAACCTCGCAATGTGGTCACTTCTTCCTCCTAGTGTATGGGCTGGTATCGGATTCTATATGCTGCTCATTATCGCTTCTATTCTAGGTATTCCTTCCTCGCTATATGAAGCAGCCAGTATTGACGGTGCGGGGCAATGGCAACAGTTTACTCGAATTACTTTACCCCTGATTTGGGAGCAATTCAAAACCTCTATCATTCACATCGTAATCACAACACTGAACGGCTCCTTTATTATCGTTAAGCTGATGACGGATGGTGGCCCGGATAATCAGACACAAGTGCTCGGTTATTATTTGTATCAGATGGGCTTCAAACAGTTCCATTTAAGCTACGGGGCAACCATCGGGGTGCTGATCTTACTGTTATCTTTAATCACTACTCTAATTTTGCAGCGCATTCTTCACCGAGAGTCCATTGAAATGTAAGGAGGAAAATACTTTGAACGATAATCCCGCCAAAAAACCACTTCTGCTGATATCAAAAATTGCAGTTCGATTTTTCCTCATCTTGTGGAGCTTGGTAGTCTTATATCCTGTTCTTTGGACATTCCTGACATCCTTAAAGGATAATCAGCAGGTTATGCTCGGGAAACCGTGGGATTTCCCATCTATTTTTCGTTTTGAAAACTATGCAAATGTGTGGAGCAGAGCAAACTTTGGCGACTACTTCCTGAACTCCATTATAGTAACCGTGGCTAGTACACTGTTATCGCTTATTATGGCTGCTACAACAGCATATATATTAGCTCGGTTTACCTTTAAATCTAGAGGCCTGTTTTATTTTGTATACGTTGCTTCAATGATGATTCCAACCACACTCGGATTGATACCGTTGTTCTTTCTTCTCGGAGATATGAATTTGTCCAACTCCTTAGTAGGGCTCACGCTTGTTTATTCTGTCGGAACTATTGGCATCCTTCCATTCGGTATCTTCTTTCTGGTTGGATTTTTCAAGGCACTTCCCCGTGAGCTTGAAGAAGCCGCAACAATTGATGGATCTTCACTATACGGCGTTTTCTTCAAGATCATGTTGCCATTATCGAAGCCAGGGTTAATCACAGTAGGAATTATGAATGCTTTAACGGTGTGGAATGAGTACATTATGGCCACAGTATTGATCAACGATCCAGCGAAATACACCATTCCTGTCGGAATAGCCATTATGCAAGGGGAAATGCAGTACAGAACGGAATGGGGGCCATTGTTTGCGGGTCTTTCCATTTCTATGATTCCCGTCATTGTGATGTATGTGTTGTATCAACGTCAAATTACGGGTGGGTTAACAGCAGGTGCGTTGAAAGGTTAATTATAGGAGGGTTAAGGAAATGCCGAAGAAGATTCTCAGTATCTTCATTACACTTATGATGGTGGCCGGCTTGTTCTCCAGTTTTGCAGCTGCAGCGGATGTAGCTTCTGATCTTCCACAAAAAGATGCAAAATTAACGGAATCCTATGAAATCTATCCATTACCGCAGCAACAAACCGAAGAAGAGACAACCTTAACCATTACACAAAATGTAAACGTTGTTATTGAAGATTCGATTGACCAGCCGACAAGAAAGCTGCTTCAAAGGATACTGGATTCCAAATCACTTCAGGTCACTGAGTCAGGAGCTGTAGTAGCAGGGAAAACAAATATCTTTTTGGGAACTAGAAATTCATCAGGCTATGTAGACAACTACTTCACTCAGAATATTCCCTATGAGGCGGATCACTTCAATGAGCTGGACGCTTATGTTCTTAACGTTAGCACCAAGCAACAGAATAAAGGTGTTATTGCGATATTAGGTAAAAATACGGATGCGGCATATTATGGCCTGGCATCGCTGAAGATGATTTTTGATCAAATTCCTGATCTGCAGGTTCGTAATCTCACCATCGAAGATTTCTCTGATACTCGCTCACGGGGATTTATCGAAGGCTTTTACGGCACGCCTTGGTCACATGAAGATCGAATGAGCTTGATGCGTTTCGGTGGAGAGCTGAAGATGAACTCTTATATTTTTGCACCTAAGGATGACAAGTACCATAACGCGCAATGGAGAACACCTTATCCTGCAGCTGAGCTTGCCAAGATCAAAGAACTGGTGGATGTCGGCCATGAATCCAAGACGCAGTTTGTATGGGCGATTCATCCAGGGTTCAATATGATCAATTGGAACAATTATGATGTAGAACTCCAAACCTTACTTGCAAAGCTTGAACAATTGTATAGTGTAGGCGTACGTCAATTTGGACTATTTATGGATGATATCAGCACATCACAATCGTTAGTGGATAAGGATAAACATGTTAAGCTTATTACGGATGTTGCGAATTGGGTAACGTCCAAGAAAGACGTCAAATCATTAATTTATTGTCCTCCATATTATAATAAAAGCTGGACAGGAACGACTGGCAGACCCTATCTTGAAGCCTTGAGAAATGTGCCAGAGAATGTAGATATAATGTGGACCGGAAACGGTGTTGTTGCCTCTGTTAATGCAGCAGATATGCAGTGGCCCAAAGATGCACATGGAAGAGACCCATATATGTGGTTAAACTGGCCAGTGAATGACTATAAGGATGCAAGACTGCTGCTCGGTAAAGCAGAAGTGCTCATTCCAGGTACACATAATATTTCAGGTGTAGTGTCAAATCCTATGAAGCATGCGGAATTATCTAAGATCGGTATATTCGCGGTTGCGGATTACACTTGGAATGTAGATGATTTTGATCAAGAGGAGAGCTGGCTCGATTCATTTAAGCATATTGCTCCTGAAGTTGCTTCTGAGCTTAATACGATCGCCTATCATATGAGTGACCCATCGCCTAGCGGTCATGGACTTGTAGTAGGTGAATCGGAAAATATCAAAGCTGAGCTAGCGCAATTCTTAAGTGAATACTCAAGTGGTCAGCCGATAGAAACGACGGGGAATACATTGATTCAAGAATTTGATCTAGTATTGGATGCCATCGCGTCGTTTAGAGTAAATAACACGAATGAAAATATGGAAGAAGAAATTGATCCATGGCTAAATAGCTTGCAAAATGTCGTTCTTGCCGATAAATCGGCAGTTCTCTCTGCGATAGCAATCCAGAAAGAGAATGTTGATCAGGCATGGGAAGCACTGGCTAAGGCCACAAGCGCATTAAGCTTATCCAAAACATTCAAAATTGAGAAGCTTAATTCTCCAGATGTGACGGTCGAGGCAGGAGCAAAGCGGCTGGTTCCTTTTGCTGAGCAGCTTATCAATAAACTGGATGCTCAGATTTATACTTTGGTGAACCCGGAATATGTTAAACCTCTAGCTGTAAGCTCTTATGGTTCTCCTTCAGGATTAAACCTGATGGTAGACGGAGATTTAGCAACGAACGTCTATATTCAGACGCTTCAACAGAATGGAGACTGGTATGGTGTTGATTTTGGAAAAACCATTAAAGTGGAAGAAATTGCGATCACACAAGGTAGAAATGATGCGGATCACGATATATTCCAAAGGGGGATTCTTGAGTATTCCGTGAACGGTCAAGAATGGACTGCAATCGGAGAAGAGCGTTCTGGGTATAAAATTTCTGCTTCCGGGCTCAATGTGGAGGCAAGGATGGTTCGATATCGATTGACGCATGCTGGAATACCTGGAGGTAAGCCTGATTTATGGACGGCAGTTCGCGAGTTTTCCGTAAATGCAGGTAAAGATAAGGTAGCCATTTACACCGATGTGACAGAGTTGAAGGATACTCCTGTTATGGTAGCAGATAATTCTGTGCAATTATCGAATATGAATGGAATCACATTAAAGCCATCCCAATATGTTGGAATTAATTTGAAATCCATTGAAGAGATCACGCAAGTTGCGCTTGAAACTTCTAACGGAGAAGTTCGGTTAGAATCCTCAAAGAACGGTGTGGAATGGGAACAGATTAATGAGGGGAATGGGGCGTTTGCTAGTGCTACCTATTTCCGGATCATAAACAAGGGAACTGAGAATATCACTGTAGATTTGACAAGGCTCATGATCAAGCTGAACAAATTCTCTCCACCAATGATTACTCATAATTACGGAAGCATTTATGAAGGTTCTATCAACAACGTGTACAATGCTTCTTTAGAGAACAAGGTTTGGTTCGGTTCGATTCAATCGAAAGGGAAGTATATTCAGATCGACATGGGCGGTGTGGTGAATGTCCAGAATGTAGCTGTCGTGATTGGAGACGGTGAAGGAGATTTCTTCCGTAAAGGAGATTTACAGCTGTCGCTAGACGGAGAGACATGGGATACGATCCATACGTTTACTAATCCGAGCGATCGGAGTTTGAATTTCCCAGAGCACGAGGTGCCTTACCGTTATAAGCGAGTTCAAGTTGACGGTGGCAAGCAAGCCCGATATTTAAGATTAATTTCAACAGAAACACAAGATGCATGGCTCGCGCTCAATGAAATTTTGGTTAATGAAGGAATTGAAAGACCGGGAACTGCCAATCCGGCTATTCAGGCTGAACCTGCTGGAGTTATAGGGAATGAAGCGTCTCTGTCCGTTGATCAAAAGCTATCCACCTTCTATATGCCGGGTACTGGGAATACGGGTTCCTTAAATTATAAGTTGTCGAAGGATACAAAGGTAAAAGAAGTGATAGTTTTGCAAAATCCATCGGATAATTCAAACGCTGCGGTGGCCGTGCGAGATGCGAGTGGATGGCATAAGGTAGGTAACCTGTCCTCATCTTATAATACATTTGATACCTCCAAGTATAGTAATGTGTTTGAAGTGAAGATTCAGTGGGAGGGTTCAACTAAACCCAAAATCCACGAGATCATTACCGTTAAAAAAGACGGGAATGGTGAGGTTGATCCATCGGGTAAGATGACTTCTGTTCTGTCTGGGGTAGACACTGTAGCTGGAGGTAATGACTTTCAACTGGCGTTTGGGGTAAAAAGTGTAACAGATGCTGTATATGCGATGGATATAACCATGAACTATGATCCTAAGCTATTGGAATTCAAGGCTGCTACTTCCTTGCGTAGTGGAATCCAGGTGCTTGAAACTGCTAATCACACACCTGGAAAACTACGACTCCTGGTGGTGAGTGAAGGTGCGGGAAATGCTGTGACTGGCAATCTGCAGCTGTTATCCTTGGATTTCGGTACTAAAACAGTAGCGGAAGCTACAGAGAGTACTATTCAGATTGAAAAAGTGATCGTAGCAGATGCGGAAGGCAAGGAGAGCGAAACTGTTACGTCGAGCCATAAGCTCAAGATAACAGCAGAAGAGCCGGAGCCTGGTATGACTGGTGACATCAATAAAGATGGCAAAGTGTCCATCGGTGACTTAGCGATTGTCGCTGCTAATTATGGCAAGGATACCAGCAGTCCGGATTGGGCTGAGGCTAAACGTGCCGATATCAATAAAGATGGTGTGATTGATTTGAAAGACTTGGCGCTGGTAGCTCGTAAGATAACAGAATGAGTAGTAGCCTTCAACCCATAACAAATTAGCAGATATAATCAAAAGAAAGGAAGTGTCACCGCAGCCATTTCATGGCTTTTGGGACACTTCCTTTTTTTTGCTTGAAGAGTGCTAGCCTAGCTATGCTCCGCTAACTGTACCTCGAAGCCGTCTGGGTCCAGTATATATAAGAATCGCAGATGGGGATTTGGTGTGATCGGTCCACGTGCGACGGGGATGCCTTGGCTTGTCAAATACTCCATGGCATCGTCGAGCGATTCCACTTCGAAACCAACAGAAACGCCGCATTCCGGCTTCAGTGCCGGATCACTACCCTGAATAAGCTCGATTTTGGGCTGATCCACCGTGCCTAACATAACAATTTGTTTTCCTCTACTCTCAAATCTGCGGTCAATGGGAAGCCCCAGAATCCGGTTATAAAAATCAAGGGAAGCCTCCAGATCGCGCACCCTAAGCGTTACCCAATTCATGCTCAACTTCATGATTGTAATGTCCTCCTCTATCTATTTCTATGACTAAGCCGATTCTACTTAATTATACGCTTTCTTGTTCACTAAAAGTTCGTAATATTAAACCTAATTCACGAAGGAATACATAATTGTTAAACGATGCCTTGAATTCTAGAATGATGATATTGGAATTATATTACTTTTTCAAATCCAAAATCATTCTGGGAGGTTGTCATAATGAAGCGTAGGCTTATTTACGTTCTTACGATCCTAGTAATCGTTCTAGGTTCCTGGTTGTTACTGCATAACCAAGAGAATAAGAGCGCTTTAGAAAAGGAAGGAAAAGAAGTGACTAACGTGATTACTACTGACAGTAGTACATCAGCGGCTAAAGTTACTGTCAATAATGGACAAATACCTGTTCAGTACTTGACTCCTGCTTATAAGGTTACTGTGAAAGGAGATATTTTGTATGCGAGCAAGAAGAATGAGACAGATGCCGTAGAACCGCTGAAACTCGATCTGTACGAGCCGTCTGGCGATAATAACGAGAAGAGGCCTGTATTTATTTTCATTCACGGTGGTGGTTATACAGAAGGGAATAAGAACGATGCAGCAGATTTTTCTACGGGATTGGCGAAGCGAGGATATGCTGTATTGTCCGTTGATTATAGGCTGAAAAAAGATCCATTTACTAATTTCAGCCGCACACTTAATGACGCTTATGAAGATATAACCGATGTGATTAAATGGATCAACGATAACGCAGAGATTTACGGGATGGATGCAAGCCGTATTGTTATCGGTGGTGATTCGGCGGGGGGACATCTAGCCATAAATTTTGTCAATCAATATGTATCACAGGATCCTTCCATCATTAAATCTGTATTTTCTATTGTTGATATTTATGGCGGTGATCTGACGAAAAGTGCGGACAGTAAGCTGCCGCCGGTTCTCATCATTCATGGAACGATAGACAAACTGGTGCCGTACCAGCAAAGTGTTGAATTGGCCGAACAGCTGAAAGAGAAGGGGGTGTATCATAATCTACTCACCATGGAAGGTGTCGGACATGACTACAAGAATGATAAATACATCGATGAAATTATGGAGACGACAACACATTTTCTATGGAATGTCATGAATAGTTCTGATCTTGCAAAGCTGCCAGAGAATTCCGGAATTTCGATTGCTTCCGGCGACGCCTTTGATATTAAGCTGCCTGAGGCCTATCGCATTCCTGCGAAGGAGTCGATGAACATCGATTTGCCTGAGGGCTGGATACTTCGTGAGCAGGAGGAGGAAGAAGACAGACTTCGGATACAGGTTCCGGAAGGCTTGGTGCGAGGAAATGATACACTGTTTGTCTCACGAGGCGAAGATCCTAAAACGGCAATGAGCTTCGCTGTCAATGTTAACGTAATCGACCCGCTGACGGTGAAATATGAGACATATTATGATGAAGCTGCCAAGGAATTAAAAACTCATATGGATGTTACTAATCAGTCTAAGAACAATTTCAATGGTTCAGTGGAAGCCGATTATGAAACAGGACGTTCTACTCAGGGGACCTACAACGCCACTGTGGAGAATCTGGAATCAGGAAAGAGTGTCCGGTTAGAGATTCCTGAGCTTGCTAGAGGACAACGGACGCTTAAATCTTATAATGACATAGGTAATCTATTGCAGACGACGTTAGATTCCTTTAACGCGCTCTTGTTGCCAAAACTCAGTAAGCCCGTTGAAATTGATGGTAACCTAACAGATTGGAGTGATCTGGCTCGCTTTGATGTGAAGGATATCAAAATCAATGGTTGGCGAGGTGAGCAGGATATCAGTGCGACCGGTTCCTTAGCTTGGGACGCGGATAACCTTTATCTAGGGGTAGAAGTTATAGATGACAAGCATGAACAGTCGGCATCAGGTGATGCTATTTGGAGTGGGGACAGCATTCAGATTGGGATTGGTATTGCAAACTCAGACGGAACGGTACCCTCGGAGTATCATGAACTAGGTGTGGCTCGGGGAAATACAGGGAATTTACTCAAGTGGCGCTGGCTAACCCCAAGGGGATTCAATATAAATGATGCCCTAGAGCTAAAGTATGCGGTGAGTCGTTCAGATTCAACAACCAGCTATGAATTAGCCATACCCTGGCGTGAACTGAGCCATGACATTACGCAGGTGAAGCAAGGAATGAAGCTTAAGTTTTCGCTGCTGGTCAATGATAATGACGGCGGGGGGCGTAGAGGCTGGCTGGAATACAATAGTGGCATAGGTTCTTCCAAGGATATTAATGCCTTCGGGGATCTGTACCTGATGGATTAAGAGGATCTCATGAAACTATAAGTTTCTGTAACTATCGGGAAAACGGCAGAGATGCCGTTTTTTTATTTTATTGTCGCTCAATGAACGAAAAGATAACAAATAAGTTTTGCATTGACACATCCAACTTTTGACATTATGATATGAATGAAAAAATAATTATTCATTCATGGAGATGCGGAAAGTGGAAGATAAAAAAACAAAGATTTATGATTGTGGGAAAGAGATATTTAGCAATAAAGGTTTTAAGGATACGAATGTCTCGGACATTACAAAAAAAGCTGGAATAGCTATAGGAACCTTTTACAATTATTATCCTTCTAAGGAAAAGCTTTTTATGGATATCTTTCTTGAAGAAAATGCGAAACTCAAAAAAAACTGTATGGAATCCCTTGACATGACCCAAAGCCCTGTGATTGTAATTCGGCAGATGATGGCACTCAATGTGGAAGGCATAATATCCAACCCCATTCTAAAGGAATGGTACAACAAAAGTGTTTTTGGGAAAATCGAACAGCTTTATCGAGAAGAAACCGGCATTCAGGTGAACGATTTCTTATATGACAGCTTCCATGAAATTGTGCAGCAATGGCAAACCGAAGGCAAGATGCGAAGCGATATGGACAGCAAAATGATTATGATGGTCTTCGCCGCCATGATCAATGTGGAGACCCACAAGGAAGAAATAGGACTGGAGTTCTTTCCACAACTACTGGACCATATGATGGAACTAATCATGAAGGGTCTTACAGACTGCCCCAAATAGAACGAATGAGGCAGTTTTTTTATCCCTTAAAATGAATGAATATAATAATATTCATTCAAAAACTGAGAAGAGGGGCATGCGAATGAACATTGTTGTAAGAAGTAAAAGGAAGATCTCAATGTGGATGGTTATATTGATCATCTTCGTCGTGATTGTAGTCATCGTATGGGGAGGGATTCTCTTAGGCGCTCCAGGGAGGCGTGAAGTTCAGAAGCTTACTATCAACGTCATTGATTTTCAAAAGCTGCGTGATGGAACCTATGTGGGAGAATATATCGGCACAAAGGATCATTCCAGAGATACCAAGGTTCAGGCATCAATATCTGAGGGTCAAATTTTAGATATTAAAATACTCAAAGGCGCTTTAGATAAAAATGGAAATCTGCTGAAAATGAAGGGGGGGATAAGCATTGGTGATTTGTTTAGACATGTGATTGAATCACAATCCCTTCAGGTAGACGTTATTAGTGGGGCAACGCTTACCTCTAAAGCACATCTTAAGGCACTAGAAAATGCACTGGAGCAAGCAAAGACGAAATAATTCGTTTCAGGAGGGCTAAGATGAACATTGCAGTCATATCGTATTCATTCACAGGCAACAATGATGCATTAGCTGGCAGTGTGGCTAAAGAACTGTCGTCTGAATATTTTCAGATTTCTGAATCCAAGCAGCGGACATTGAGTTCCATTACAATGGATATGATTTTCAGTAGGATACCGTTGGTACAGCCATCACCTAATGTATTAGTGAAGTATGATTTGATCCTCTTTTTCGGGCCGATCTGGATGGGGCAAGTGGCCACACCACTCCGACCCTATTTAAAGCATTTGAAAACAAACCCGAACAAGTATGGTTTTATTTCAATCAGTGGCGGAGCGGACGGACCCAACACGAAGGTACCAGTCGAACTCAGGAAAAGAACTGGGGCTGATCCCGTTGTATTTATAGATCTGTATATCGCTGACTTAATATCGACGAATCCTAAACCGACACGAAAAGCTACTTCTGCTTACAAGTTAGATCCTGGGGATATCAAACAATTAACCAGTATAGTAGTGAAGAAAATAATGGATGTGACTTAAGTAAGAGTTGACCCATAAATAAACGGCAGAGATGCCGTTTATTTATTTTCTCCTCAACTGGTAGGAATTTGTCTATTATTAAAGTGTCAGTTCAATTCACTAGATGGTATGATAGGAGCGGGAGGGAATTTAAAATGACCAATGAGATAACAAATGAGAACGAAGAAACATTAAACGAGAACGAGGAAAT
This sequence comes from Paenibacillus sp. FSL F4-0236, assembly GCF_038000135.1. Classification (NCBI taxonomy): domain Bacteria; kingdom Bacillati; phylum Bacillota; class Bacilli; order Caryophanales; family Paenibacillaceae; genus Paenibacillus; species Paenibacillus sp. FSL F4-0236. The sequence goes on along the minus strand of NZ_JBBOBK010000001.1, from coordinate 3,877,825 downwards.
AACCAATGATCCAGAAATGTCTGAGGAGGATATGAATAAGCTAGTGATGGCTGTTCACCATAACGGTCTCGTAGCTTTGAGAGTGCACTTTCAAGACGTTGAAGGACAAGTGTTGAATATGGAGGCCTACGGCCCGGTTTTTGTTTTTCACGTAAAGTCTGAGTTAGACCATGTCTATTCTTGTGGCTTTTTTCTGCGTGAATTGATTGCAAGATTCCAATCGGGTAAGGATCCTGCAGCATGGATGGCTTCATTCTTTGTTGATCTGATGAAGATTGAGGGAGGCAAAACGCTTCCAAAACCGCCTTCAAGTGAAGAAGAAGCTAAAGCGATCATAGACAATGTATTAGTTCCGCAATGTATAAAAGAAATCACCGAAGAATTTGCGCCAGAAGATGTACATGTTGGTCTAGCTTGGAACGAAAAACTAGGTCCGGTTTTCGAGGCTGGATTTCCAGCGATAAGCGATGGGAATAACGTTTGTGCGTTCCCACTGCATTTATTGTTAACGCACTTGCAATTGAATCGGGATCCTTCCGAGCTGCTTGTTCAAGGCATGTATAACATCCGTAAGGAACATGGGTTGGAGTAAAACAGGCTCCGAGCCCTGGCCATCCATAAAACAAAGAAACGGCAGAAATGCCGTTTCTTTGTTTTATTTTATGAGTTCTTACAATCCGTAGAGTCAATTCACTTTAGAAGCGCTTTTGAATTCACTAGTTGTTAGGCCTGTAATGTGTTTAAATACTTTACTGAAATAAACGCAATCTTCCAAATCGATGGGCTTTTGGTACCACAGCCGCCATCGGAGAGCTTTCCTGCAAAGCCATGAGGAGTGCGGTCAACGATTCCGTTGACAACAGAAGCACTTGATTCTATATTATGCACAACACGATATGGATTCTATAGTTATGAATTTAGCATTCCAGCGCGTGAGAATGTATATTTAAGGCTATGATTTAACGTAGTCTTTTAGGAGGTTTTCTAGTGAATATCAGAGCATTGTGTGAAGGGATAAAGCTTGATCCAGCGGCTAGACAGCAGGTTTATGAGTTTCAGATAAAAGAGGATGAATATCTAGTTTATAAACAACATTTTTATTTTGACAGATTTTCTTTTTTTGAATCTGTGAAAGCATCGGAGGGCTATCGAAAGCTACTATTATATTTATTTGTGAGATTCGCAGTAGAAGCTTATGAAGAGTATCGTATTCGTAACATTGAGGATGAGATCTATTATGATACATTCTCAGATATTCAGATCTGGTGCATGCAATGTCTACGTGATTACGGTGAATATGGTATTGAAGAATATAACTGGCTGCAAGAGCATGTTCAGCTTCGTTTATTTCGTTTGGGAAGAATGCAATTTCAACCTTTTGCGATGGACCGCGATTTAGATGTTGATGGTTGTAAAATCTATACCAATCAAATCGTGCTTAATGTGCACATTCCAGCGGGAGAGCCTTTATCCGTTCAAAGTGTCGAGGAGTCCTTTCAGTTAGCCAGAGTTTTTTTCAGAGGTATAACTCCAGTGTTTATTTGTCATTCATGGCTGCTTGATCCGGAATTAAGTGAGATTTTGAACCCAGAATCGAACATTATTCAGTTTCAAAGTCGGTTCTACATTTATGAAGTGGATAAAAGTTCCAAGGAAGCAGAAGAAAGAATATTTAGTAAATTAAGTATGACCCCACAAGCGTACGAAGAGAACACCCAACTGCAACGGCGTGCAAAAGCCTTTTTAATTGCAGGAGGCAAACTAGGAAGTGGCTATGGGATTAAAGTACATAAGTAAGGTTGAAATCTTGGCATATTACGGATAGAGAAGACGTACACTGCAAATGAAGTGATGCGTTAACCTGACTCTGGCTGTAATAGCTGGTTTTGGGGATAGTGCTTTGTTTTATCCAAAAACGAAACCGGTTTCAAATGTACGAGCGCGCCGTGCAATGAAATCAATAAGATCAAAGAGGTGATTCCATTGGGCTGACCCTGGGCAGATATCGTCTTAAGCATTCCTATGTCCTATAATTTTTTTATTTATTAGGAGGAGACGATGATGTTGAGAAAAGGAAAAATGCTAAGTCTATTTCTGCTGTTTACACTCATGATTGCTCTAGTGCCTACAGGTAATTCAAGTGCAGCCTCGAACTGGAATCTGGTATGGAGTGATGAATTTGACGGGAATTCTCTGAATACTGGTAATTGGTCCGCCGAAATCGGCACAGGGAGCGGTGGCTGGGGTAACAATGAACTTCAGTACTATACTAGTCGTCCGCAGAACCTGCAAGTTACGGGTGGAAATCTGGTTATTACAGCGCAAAAAGAATCCTACGGTGGAATGAATTACACCTCTGCACGGATCAAAACACAAGGACTCAAAAGTTTTACCTATGGGAAAATTGAAGCTAGAATCAAGGTGCCTTCAGGTCAAGGACTCTGGCCGGCATTTTGGATGCTTGGATCAAATATTGATACAGTAGGTTGGCCTAAATCCGGTGAAACAGACATTATGGAACGTGTGAACAATAATGCTTTTGTTAATGGGACGGTACACTGGGATGCCAATGGGCATGCCGAGTATGGGCAGGTATCCGGAAATCTGGATTTCTCTCAATACCATGTGTACAGCGTTGAATGGGATGCGAATTATATCAAGTGGTTTGTAGATGGCAACCAATTTAATGCTTTTTATATCGAGAATGGAACGGGAAATACGGAGGAGTTCCAAAAACCCTTCTTTATCCTGCTAAACCTTGCTGTTGGTGGGAATTGGCCTGGAAGTCCAAACGCTTCAACTGCTTTCCCGGCGCAAATGCTGGTTGATTATGTACGTGTGTATCAATCCGCGCCTACCTCAAACATCGTTAGTGGTGGGATTTATACTTTAGCCGACAAGGCTAGTGGCAAGGTTCTGGACGTAGTGGATGTATCCACAGCAAGTGGGGCAAAGATGCAGCAATGGACCAATTACACAGCCAATAATCAGAAATTTAAGGTGGAAAGTACAGGAGACGGCTACTATAAGCTGACAGCAGTGCATAGTGGAAAAGTGTTGGATGTGCCGAACTCATCAACCGTCAGCGGCGTACAGTTGCAGCAATGGGATGACAATGGTACCAACGCTCAGCGGTGGAGCATTGTAGATGTAGGGGGTGGCTACTACAAACTAATTTCTAAAGTGAGTGGATTAGCTATGGATGTAAACGGAGCCTCAACCGCAGATGGCGCAGCGGTTCAGCAGTGGACGGATAACGGAAGCGATGCTCAGAAATGGTTTTTTACTAAAGTGAACTAAAAGGATCTATTATACGATCATGTTTAAGAAAAACGGCAGAGATACCGTTTTTCAGAATGACGAGAAACCCAATTCACTGGATGGCCTTGGGTTTCTCGAGATCCTGCAGCCTCTATCTAATAGGGGCTGTTTTTTTACGTTTAATACGTCGTTGATATTGAATTCTTGTATTGATTACTGTCCCTTTTCTTCTCCTAATCGTTCTAATTAATTTCAATTGAAACAGCGAAAGGGGCGAGATTCTTGTGCGAATAATTTTAATTCTACGTTTATAAATGATTCGTCTATTACTTTTTCGTATGAACCGCCGCTTTACATAGCTGACCTTCCGTCTTCTTCGTTTTAATTTGGCTTTAAAAGCTCTCCAAGGGGTTAGATTTAGGAACTTACGATATAGCGCAAATCCTGAGGAATCTTTATTCCAGCATTTCTCATCCCCGGCAAAATGGACAATTTTATTATTGTAGTCATGATCTGGGATGGCCATGTTAAATGAATTAAAACGGATATCGAGAGGGAGGTAATTCGCTCCAAAAACTGCATTTAGAACATCCTGGTCAGGCATGGTGACATCAGGGAAAGTGCGCAAGAAGTTCAGCATCTCTTGGTACCAGTTCGTATTCTGGCGGATATTATTCAAAGCAAATACGATCACTCCAGAATTAAAATAAATCTCGGGATTCAGCCCTTTGGCGCTCACAATAGATGCAACATCCATAATGCCCTGATCCCAAATCGCCCCTAAATATTTTTCATTCAGCTCGACTTGCCACAGCTCCGCGATGTCTATGTTTACCAATACATCACAATCCAGATAAATAATTTTGTCAGAAGGAATTAACGCGGGAAGCAGCAATCGGTACATACTTGCATGTGTCCACATATCGATAGAATTAATATTGGCAAGAACCTGGAGCATATCTTCGGGTAAAGTAATCGAATAAAAGCTAATCGTATGCTGATGTTTAGTGGTTAATCTGGTGAGCTTTCGCTTGTTAACTTCGGTTAAAGAGGCATCATGTAAAATATGAACATGGATTGGGGAACTTGTATGATGAAAAACTGACGCTAAAACGACACCGGCATGCTCTACATACTTTCCATCCTTATCTTGAAAGGCCAAGGCAATTTCGATCATTTGATTTATCCTCTCTCTACATTAGTGTACGAATGTACCACAGTATACGTTTGCCCTGGCAAGAGGATAAAGGCATTACACCTACGATATTCACCCAATTTTTTTTGCACATAAAAAAACCAAGCTCTGCAAATCAGAGACTTGGTTTGTTAGAACGATTTCTTATTTTCGCAGCTTAATACAGTCTATGTGATGATTGTTATTTTTAAATAGTATAAGATCTGCACGATTTCTGGTAGGTAAAATATTGTGTATCAAATTTTCAAAATTGATTTCTTTCCATATTCTTTTCGAGATCTCGATAGATTCTTCTAGTGATAACTGTGCATATTTTTTAAAATAAGATTGCTCATCTTGGAAGGCGGTATCTCTAAGCTTAATAAACCGGTCAATATACCATTTCTCAATATTATTCACATCAGCATCCACATAAATTGAAAAATCAAAGAAATCAGATACAAAATAGTTTGGCATACTTTGATTAATTGTCAAACTAGTCTGAAGAACATTTAATCCTTCAACAATTAGGATGTCCGGGTTCTCGATCGTAATACATTCATTTGGCACGATATCATAAGTTAGATGCGAGTATACAGGACTTTGAACACCCGAAACACCAGACTTCACTTTAGTTAAAAATGAAATTAAACTACGTGTGTCGTAGCTTTCAGGAAATCCCTTTTTCTTCATGATTCCACGCTTTTCCAGCTCAGCATTGGGAAGTAGAAACCCGTCAGTTGTAACTAAATCTACTTTTGGATGAGAAGGTAATTGAGAGAGGAGCTTCTGAAGAAGTCTAGCGGTTGTACTCTTGCCAACAGCGACACTTCCGGCGATGCCTATGATAAATGGACCTTTTTTAAGATCGTTATTAAGAAAGTGATTTATAGAATCTTTAAATGTATGAGAGGCTTGAAGCTGCAAATGTATCAATTGGGATAGAGGAAGATAGACCTCATTTACATCCTCAATCGAAATTTTATCGTTAATACTTTGGATATCACTAAGCTCTTCTTCTGATAATTGGATAGCGGTGAAATCGCTTAGCTTCTTCCAATCCTCACGTAAATAAAGTGTATATGCTGAATTATTCACCATTAAAGTTTCCACATCCCTGAGTTTTTTAAAGATTCACCTGCACTTAGGTATTATAACCGTTCATTCAACTTGATTCCATTCATAGCAATCGACATTAGTATGGACATTATGGAGAATTCATTTCAATAAATAGGAAAATAAATTAAAATATAGTGAACGAGGAAGAATGGAGTGGAACCATGGGAGTTTTTCGAAAAGTTGAAGTATTAACGGATTACACGCGCAAGGGTACGTTCCAAGAAGAGTCAGAGCCCAGAAAAATCGTGATAAGTATTTATTATCCGGATAAGGATGGTTTGCTCGATAACAACGAATCTGAAATGAAATATATGGATCTTTTCCGGCCCTGTGAACAACATGCAAGAGAAATTCTAGAAGATATTGGAATGAATATGGATATCATAGATGGATTATCTACCTCAATCAGCGAGGGAGCATTGCAACAAAAATCTAAACGATCCTATCCTGTCATTATCTACTCTCCTGCACTAGGCTTAGATAGAGATATGTATATTTACAATATACAAGCGCTGGTAAAGCAAGAATTTATAGTGGTAACCGTCAGTGCTGCTTATGAAGCCATGTTTACAGTTAGTCCAAGTGGAGAATTTATGAATCAATCAGAGGTCATGAGGACAATACAGGCTACAGATTATAGCGAATTACATCACTTAATTTCTATTCGAAAAAAGGATATAAAGTATGTATTAGATCACCTATCCAATCTGAATTCAAGAATGGAAAGTTTTGATATGGACAAGGTTGGCATTGTTGGACATTCAATCGGTGGTGCTACTGCATTAGATTTAACTATGGAAGATGATAGAATTAAAGCCGCAGTTTTATTAGATGCAAGTATGCATTTATATATTGAGAATGAAGTGAACAACAACTCGGTACCCCTACTTGTATTAAGGCAAAATGCTTCTGCTTTAGAATCCTTAAGCATTATTTTACAGGAGAAAATAGCAAATGATTTCATCAAAGGACAAGAGAAGCTTTTTCGGAATTGGAAAGGATATAAATCTTTATTGAAAATACGAGGTGCTACGCATATGTCTTTTAGTGATATGCCTCTTTTTGAGGAGGACGAAGCTTTATATCATAGAACTTGTGGGATTCATAATCAGATAAATGAGCTTGTCGCTAATTTTTTTCAGGAGCATCTATTGAATCAGGGTAATGCTTATTCTACATTCGTTAGTTATAATCATAGTGATTTCTGTGTGATCAATGGCAGTGGAGATGAAATTCTGTAAACTAGCATACAGGATTTCAAGGGATGTTCGTGTGGGTAAGAAGCTATGAGGTCTCTTTTGAAAAATAAGAAAAATGGCCGAGGGCCGTTTTTCTTATCCTTTAATCCCAAAAGCAATCCAGCGCCCATCAACATCTTCAATAACAAATTCCTTGTTATTATAGTCGGTGTTTGCTAATGCTCGGACAATGTTAACACCAGCCGCTTCAAATTCTTTCTCCAACTGCTTTTGCTGTTTCGTAATAAAATAGGCATCGTAACCATAGCCATACAATTCTCGATTAGGAATAACCCTTTGTCCTTGGGATTGAGTAAGGATAATTTCTGTATCATCACGATAGAGGCAAACATGCGGTTCTTCCGTATCTAAATAGGGCACAACTTGAAAGCCTAAGTACTGATTGTAATAAGCAGCGGTGCGCTCAATATTCAGGGTAGGAAAGATACTATGTGATTGTAAAAGCTTTTTGTCCACTTGTGTGATCATCCTTTCTAAGAAAATAGATACCCATATATTACCTTGCGACAAAGATTTCAACAATACGTGGAGTTATTAAACCGCAGGAGACATTCATGGTTGACATCATAGATATTCTATAATAATATACATGCATGAGCATACATTAATTAAATTCTGCTAAAACATGTTTTTAATGTTCATAATAAATTTAGTTTTTTATAAAGAGGAGAGATATCATGAAGAACTTGTTTACCCCTTATGAAATGAAGGATTTGAAATTGAAGAACCGCGTGGTTATGCCTCCAATGTGTCAGTATTCAGTGACTAACAAGGACGGAATTGCTACCGATTGGCATTATAATCATTACGTAAGCCGCGCCATTGGAGGAACAGGATTAATTATTATTGAAATGACCGATGTAGAGCCTGATGGCCGAATTACTGATTTTGACCTTGGCATTTGGTCCGATGAGCAAATACCTGCATTGGCTAGAATTGTTGATGCTTGTCATGCTTATGGGGCAAAAGTAGGTATTCAAATTGCTCATGCTGGGCGTAAGGCTGAAGATGCAGCAGTTCCTGTATCCTCTTCTGCCGTTCCATTTGATGCTGACTCCAAAACACCACGTGCCCTAACGACTGAAGAAGTGAAGGGTATGGTTGAAAAATTCCGGTTAGGCGTGAAGCGTGCGATTCAAGCGGGGTTTGATGTTATCGAGCTTCATGGTGCGCACGGTTACCTTATTCATCAGTTCCATTCACCATTAACGAATCAAAGAACAGATGAATATGGCCAAGATTTGACCTTGTTTGGTACTGAAATCATTCGTGCAGCGAAAAGTGAAATGCCTGAAGGAATGCCATTGATCATGCGTATCTCAGCTCAAGAATATGTAGAGGGCGGATACGGCATTAAAGAAAGCTTGGCATTTAGTAAAGCTTATAAAGAAGCTGGCGCAGATATTTTCCATATTAGTGCAGGTGGTGAAGGTCCTATCGCGGCTGCTGGCAAGCCAGGAACACATGCGGCGTATCAAGTTCCTTTGGCAAGAGAGATAAAAAATGGTTTGAATGTACCGGTGATTGCTGTAGGTAGATTGGATGAACCTGCTCTTGCTAATGCAGTCATTGGGAATGAGGAAGCAGATCTTGTTGCAGTTGGTCGGGGGATGCTGAGAAATCCATATTGGACGCTGGAGGCTGGAGTTGAGCTTCAGCAAGACCCTAGTATTCCTCGGCAGTATGCCTTTGGATTTCCTAGAATTAAAGGCTAAGGACTAACGAAATTAAATGGAATCAGTTGGAAAGACCGGCTTCTTGGAGAAACGGTCTTTTCTCTTTTTTGGATTAAGCTTGGCACAATAGATGTGGAGTGTAGTACTATTATATAGAAGAAAAAATTCATGAATAGTCATACGCTCAGGAGATGAAGAGATAGATGGACAAAATTCTTAACAATGACCTTATCGCGAATTGGTTGACGTTAACGCATATACAAATGAATGTGACGAATGAATTAGAAGTTAATTTGCAAGCGAATCATGGTTTATCTTTAAAAGAGTTCTACTTGTTATTATTCTTGTCGGAAGCCCCAGAGAAAAAACTAAAATTGCAGAAACTTGAATCCATGGTTGGTTTAAGCCAAAGTGCCGTTTCACGTCTAGTTAGCCGGTTTGAAGCCAAGGGCTGCGGAGCTTTAGAGAGAAAAGCATGCGACAGTGATCGCAGAAGTATTTATACCTCCCTAACCTCCATTGGTGAGGCCAAGCTCATCCGTGCTCAAGAAACCTTTAAAGACACGCTAATGACGGCATTCCCGGAAAAAGATGTGGAACAGCTTCTAGCGCAAATGCTTCGTATGAAGCAGCAATCATGAATCAGCTCAAAAAAACCTCTGTTTAGGTAAATGGATCGTATCTCCATTTCCCATGCAGAGGTTTTTGCTTGTGCTGTAATCTATCAAAAGTGTGCCAGCATTCATTAAGCCTTCTATTACCATTACCGCTTAGAAAGCTGGTAATAATTATAACTTTCATTTTCAATCGTAATTTCATTAATTAACTCGAAGTCACATTTCTGTATAACTTTATTTGAGGGTGTATTGTGTACCAGAGCAATAGCGTTTAATACATCGGTAGAAGTGTGCTCAAACAAATACTTAATTAACCACTTGGCAGCTTGTGTGGTATACCCTTTGCCGCGATGATCCTTGGATATGGCATACATGATTTCTCTGTTCGGAGCGGGTAATTCATCCTTCATTCCTGTACAGCACCAACCTATAAACTCATTCGTCTCTTTTAAAATAATGCCTAAACGAAGACGAAGCTCCCCGATATTTCCATCCGCTGAGACCGCTTGTAGAAACTGTTGGTTTTCTTTTATTTCATAGTTTATTAACCAATCTAGCCGTTGTTCTTTAGGGACATTCCAGTCGGGCAGAAATTCTATGATTTCAGGCTGCGTGGTAAGTGCGTGAAACTCGTCTAAATCCTCCACTCTAAACTCTCGTAACAGGATATCTTTACATTCAATTGTAAATAAATCGCGTTTTGTTGTTTCATAACCTACATGGTTATTCATATTTCATCTCTCCTTCATACATTCAAATTCATTTTATCATGAATAAAAGGGTCTATTTGGTAATTTTTAATTATTAAAAAGTTTTCTTTTATTTCACACAAATATTAATTAGTTAATATATTAATTGATTATAAAGTGTGTTATTATGTTTCGTATAAAGGTTAAATGATTCACGGATGGGGCGGTTTTGTCGTAGTAATCAGTAGATTGGTTAGGCTTTTATGATTTCTAATACAAAAGATGACAGGTGATCTTCTATGAACAATGACAACAGTAATAAATCTATTAATGGTAATTTGATAGCGCATTATAAGTTTGATAACCCCGATCATGTGGGTCAAGATTACTCGGGGAATGGGAACGATGGAACCGCTTCAGGGACTAAGCTGCCATCCATACAGACTGTAGCGGGTAGAAGTGCTGTTTCACTAGCGGGTGGAGAACATGGCACATCCTATATTTCTTTGCCAGATGATCTTCTTAAAGAGGTCAGCGACCAAACTGGCCTTACTGTCTCGACATGGATGCATGTAAGTGCTGGCGGGAGCTTATGGGAAAGACTGTTCGATTTCGGCAAAGGCGAGACAGGACCCTATATTTTTTTAACGCGTAATTTCCGGGGGACTTGTTTTGCGGGGGAAGATTTAGTCGCAGATCCTGGTAAATCCTTTGCTGCTGGTGAATGGGTGCACGTTGCCTTTGCGGTCACAGGAACAAAAGGTGGAACACTAAGCAGTGCAGGACCTGTGATGTATATCAATGGTGAGATCGTTGCAGATGGAATGATAAGTCAGACTTCTAGCGGTACATATGCTAAGCTACGCACGTGGTTTGCTACATTTGAGGATCAAGTGAATTATAGTAACAATACGATCGGCAAGTCCCAGTACGCTGCAGATGTAGATTTTGGCGGCTCTCTTTCGGACTTCCGTATATATAAAGCGGGATTAACGCAGGACGAAGTGATTGCGATTATGTGCGAGTCTTTGACAGATGAAGAGATCGTTAAGCTCGCAAAAGATAAATATTTAACCTTCACTAGTTCAATCATCACCAAAGATATCGAATTACCAGCTTCGCTCATGGGTGGAAAAGTTGACGTGTCCTGGGTATCCAGTGACTCAGCAATTATTTCTAATGCGGGAGTTGTAAATAAAACCGTCCATTCTGCTAAAGGTGTAACGCTTACAGCAGTTTTGAAAAAAGGTGACAGTACAGTAGAGAAGAGCTTCACCGTATCTGTGCTCCCAGAAGGTTTGCCACCCTACACCTTAACGATCGATGGAAACCATGAGATTTTGGATGTTAGCGAAGTTTTATATGGCCTTTTCTATGAGGATATTAATAATGCGGCAGATGGTGGAATTTATGCAGAGCTAGTGCAGAATCGTTCCTTTGAGTCGTTTGCTTTTGACAGCTATTCGCATGTATGTGGTGTGCACGGGACTTCAACAGGAAGAAATTATACACCTCTTCATGCATGGTCCGGTGACACGGACAAAATGACGGTTCATCATACAGGCGGCTTGAACGATTTCTTTGGAATCGAAGATAAAGATATGAATGCGCATTATGTGACAGTGGCAGATGGCGCGACGATCAATAACAGAGGCTTTGCGGATTCCAATCAGCACTGCTCAATGTTTATTAAGAAGGATGCTAAGTATAACTTCACGATTTGGGCGAAGGCTGAGGCAGCGGGAACAATCACCCTGCAATTGCTCGACAAAGATGGTAAAGCCATTAGTGATGCAACGGTAGTTGAGGTGAACGGTGACGGTAACTGGAAGAAGTATGGTGTAGAGTCTAAGCTTGTATTAACAGGATCTGAAACTGTACTTGGTCAGCTTGCTTTAACCTTTAACGGTGAGATTTCCATTGATATGGTTTCCTTAATGCCGGAAGATGTTTGGGGCGCTGGGGAAGAAGAACGCTCTGCAACAGCTCATGCTAACTATAAAGGGAATTCCAACTATAGATTGCGAAAAGACTTAGTGAATGCACTTGTTGATCTTCATCCTACATTCTTACGTTTCCCGGGGGGCTGTATTTCTGAAGGCTCTCACATTTGGGAGAATGTGTACGATTGGAAAGAGTCTGTCAACGATATTGAGCTTCGCAAAGAGAACTATAATGTATGGGGCTATATGATGACCATGGGTCTTGGATATATGGAGTATTTTCAATTAGCCGAAGATTTGAATGCAACACCACTTCCGGTTATGGCCTGCGGCGTACTGTGTCAAGCTCGTTCGGATTATGCGAATCCAGCTGGCGGTGCGTTAAGAGATTATTATGTGAAGAACTTTACGGATCTGATTGATTTCGCGATTAGCATGGATTTTGACAATAACGAGTGGGCCGCTTTGCGTAAAAAGATGGGCCATGAAGCAGCGTTTGACCTGCGTTACTTGGGCGTGGGGAATGAAAACTGGGGAACAGAGTTTTTTGCCAACTTCGAGTATTTTAAAACAACGATTGACGAATATATGGTGAAAAACTACCCTGATCATGAACTGACCATTCTTTCTACGGTTGGCGCACAAGCAGATGACGATGCTTATCAGCAAGGCTGGAAATTCCTAAGCGGAAATCTACAGGGCTCGGAACAGATCAGCTTCACGGATGGAACATCGAGTATTGAAGAGACGGTTATCTGGTATGAGAAACAAAAAAACTACATGGATACGATTGCGGACGAGCATTACTACCGTTCCAACGAGTATTTGTTAGAGAATGCGGATCGCTACAATTACTATTACAGAGCTTATAAAGAAGACGGCAGCTTGGACGAGGCTGAAACTTCGAAGGTTTTTGTGGGTGAATATGCTTCGACAGATAAAAATACATTGGCAGGAGCGATTGCTGAAGCGGCGATTATGTCCAGCTTCGAGAATAACTCTGATGTGATTAGACTAGCTGCAACGGCACCTTTGTTCAATAAGGTATTAACAGATGGCACCTACAGATGGACACCAGATTGCATTTGGTTTGATGATGAAACTGTATGGTACACGCCGAACTACTATGTTCAACAGCTGTACGCTAAATATCTCGGCACCAAAGTGGTTGGCACATCGTTCTCGACATATCGCAATGGGGAAAAGGTAGACCTCATTCCTCACGGAGGAATTGAAGTGGCTGCCGGAAAATCATCTGTAGTTGTGAAGCGGGTGAAGGTTACTTCGAATACGGATGACAGCGTTATGTTAGAGCAAGATTTTACACAGCCGCTGCATGAAGCTTGGAAAGTCATTCCTGGTTCTGCCGGATATACGATTGATCCTTCCAAAGGTCTAGTCTTGAAGGCACAGAACAGCGGACTGAATGGATTGTATATTCTCAATGACGCGTGGACTAATTATAAAGTAGAGGTCGTTCTTGAAAAAGCTTCCGGCGAAGATGGCTTCTATGTAGGTGCAGGTCTGACAGACATTTCACCGGAAAATAAAGATGTTATCGAATATGCGATTGGCTATAATGGCGATGCCACAGGAGTCAAGGTGTACAAGCAAGGGATTGAGGCTTATACACTCGGCGATTATTCCTCTAGTACAGCAGCGGGTAACCTTAGAGCTAGTTGCTATGAAGAGCTAGCGGATCATACGGAATATACCATCACTGTTAATTATGGTGGAGCAGATGGCAAGCATTTGATTTGCTCTTACACAGATGGCAAGACAACAAGCAAAGTGCTTGATTATAAGCTCGAAGCGTATAACAGAGAAGTATACAATTCCGTTACTAAAGATGATAAGTATCTCTATGTAAAGCTTGTGAATGCGGATCGTGTAGAGAAAGCAACGAAGCTTGATCTAAAAGGCTTAAACGTAGCTCCTACCGGTAAATGGATTACTTTAACGGGCGATGCTTCGCTAGTTCACACACCTAATGTGAACAGAAAAAATGATGAGAAGGTTACTCCAGTTGAAACGGAAATCAGGTTTGATAAAGACACTGCAATTGTAAATCTAGCTGCCCATTCTGTGAACGTGATTGTTCTGGATCTTATTTAATAGAAAAGATAGCATTCAGCGCGCGCCGATAATACTTCGGCGCGTGTTGTTGTTTAGGAAGGCTTGTAATCGGTTGATGTTTATATAGGGAGAACTGTCCACTTCTTGATGAATCTCTGAATCTAACATACACTGGTGAAAGCACAATCACCCGAATGACTCTCCATCCTGCGATCCTCCCAGAATATTTTTTCAAAATATAAGAAAGTATAAGTTTCACGCTATACATCATCCTTCTATTTCTCGCTTAAACGCTTACCGTCCTTGTAAGGACGCCGAAGGCGTTTATGCTTGCCACACTAATGCTTTCATTTCACGAGAATATAGTTCATATCTTGCCCCTATAGGAGGATGATACAATGATGAAATCATTCAAAACGGACTGGAAGGCGAATCTAAAAAATCCACAAACGATTATGGCTTTGTTTACTTATCGTTTTGGAAATTGGGTGTATTATCGGGTGAAAAGTGGCCTGATCCGCAAACCTTTGTGGCTCCTATATCGAATAATGGATGTGCTTTTTGTTCGAATTGTTGCCAGTGGAGAGCTTCATGCAGAGGCTCAAATTGGTGATGCACTTCATTTACCGCATGGGTTAAATGGCATTATCATTAGTCCTAAAGCGGTGATTGGCAACAACGCTACTATTTTTCACCAAGTGACCATTGGGGGGAGAAATAACTTAGGGGAACCCGTGATTGGTGATAGAGCATTTATCGGAGTAGGTTCTAAGATACTAGGCCCGGTTACGCTGGGGAACGATGTTAATATCGGAGCTATGTCTGTTGTGGTTAAGGATGTGCCGGATAATGCTTCAGCAGTAGGGATTCCTGCCAGAAATATTTTGCGAGATGAACCCAAACCTGAGAATACAAGATAACGGCGGGATGTTCTATTACATAGGGTATCGCTTTATTTTAAAAAGTTACAGGGTATAATTAAAGCATCCAAGAAATCTTGTAATAACCTTCTAGAGATCGGAGTAATGAAATGAAATATAGCAATTTAGAAGAGTGTGTTAATGATTTAGAGAAACATGGACATTTGGTTCGTATTCGTGAAGAAGTGGACCCTTATCTGGAGATGGCCGCGATTCACTTGAAGGTTTATGAAGCTGGTGGCCCTGCATTATTATTTGAAAATGTAAAAGGCTCGAAATTTCGTGCCGTATCTAACCTTTTTGGAACGCTAGAGCGCAGTAAGTTTATCTTTCGGCGTACTTGGAACTCCACACATAACGTAATTGCACTTCGTAACGATCCTATGAAGGCACTTAAGAATCCTTTTAAATATGTAGGGACAGGACTATCTGCGAGAAAAGCATTGCCTATTAAAAAGCCGGGTGGTCTACCAAGTGGTTTTCAGGAAATCAGTATTTCTGATCTTCCGCTGATCACACATTGGCCGGAGGATGGTGGCGCTTTTGTCACTTTGCCGCAAGTGTATTCCGAAGATCCAGACAAGCCGGGCATTATGAATTCCAATCTGGGGATGTACCGTGTTCAGTTGAATGGTAATGATTATGAACTCAATAAAGAGGTTGGCGTTCATTATCAAATTCACCGCGGTATCGGCGTGCATCAAGAAAGAGCCAATCGAAAAGGAGAACCGCTTAAAGTGAGCTGTTTTATCGGCGGACCTCCAGCGCATACGTTATCGGCTGTAATGCCTTTGCCTGAGGGTATGAGTGAGATGATCGTTGCCGGTTTACTTTCGGGACGTCATTTTAGCTATAGCTATGTAGATGGATATTGCATTAGTAATGATGCGGATTTTGTGATCACAGGGGAAATTCATCCTGGTGAGACGAAGCCGGAAGGACCTTTTGGCGATCATTTAGGCTATTACAGCTTGGTGCATCCTTTTCCAGTTATGAAAGTACATAAAGTGTACGCTAAAAAGAATGCAATCTTTCCATTTACGGTTGTCGGCAGACCCCCACAAGAGGATACCGCTTTTGGTGAGTTAATTCACGAGTTAACGGGTGGAGCTATCCGACAAGAAATCCCGGGTGTCAAAGAAGTTCATGCAGTAGATGCTGCAGGTGTTCATCCCCTTTTGTTTGCGATTGGCAGTGAACGTTATACACCTTATCAACAAGTGAAGCAGCCAGCGGAGATTCTTACGATTGCGAATCGGATATTAGGCACAGGTCAGCTTAGTTTAGCTAAATTCTTGTTTATTACAGCCGAAGAGAAACAACCTATCAGCACACATGATGTTGAGGATTTCTTGACGTATATTTTAGAGCGGATTAATCTTCGCAGAGATATTCATTTCTATACGAATACAACGATTGATACCCTTGATTATTCTGGTACAGGACTAAACAGCGGAAGTAAGGTGATTTTCGCTGCGGTTGGGGAGAAGAAAAGAGAGCTATGTACAGAGGTTCCTGACATACTTGAACAACTACAGGGATTTGGACATGCAAAGATGGTGATGCCGGGTCTCGTGGCGCTTCAAGGCTCTAAATTCACTACTTACGCTGAAGCAGCGCAGGAAATGAACAAGCTTAGCGAAGCGATTCAAGTACAGGGAGCACTCCCATCTTGTCCGATGATTATTGTGTGTGATGATAGCGAGTTCTTAAGTGATAGAATTGAGAATTTCCTATGGGCGACGTTCACACGCAGCAATCCTTCTCATGATATATATGGCGTGAACAGTTCAACGGAGTATAAGCATTGGTCATGTGATAACGTGATTATTGATGCGCGTGTAAAACCTCATCAAGCGCCACCATTAATTCCGGATCCAGTGGTTCAAAAGCATATCGAACGATTATTTGCTCCAGGTGGGAGCTTAAACGGTAAGATCTAACCATAACTCAAAGACCTTCTTGGGAAACCAAGGAGGTCTTTTTGCTGTTTTTTGAAATGATTTTACTCATATGAAATTAAAAATGTATAGGTGTATTCTGGGTTTTATGTCCCAGCTTGTCACGAAATCGTAGGATTTTATAACTATAGGCGAGTGATTTGAACGGTTTAGTGTATGATAAACTCTGTTTTTTAAATGTTCATAGTGAAACTTAGGTGGTAGTATCGTGTTGGATATGAGTGCATCTGGAAATAATTATCCAGAAAAGTGTCTGAGCAAGGAGGAGGGGATACACGCACGAAGTGAACTTATATTTGAAGAACGAATGACAATGAAGCTTATTGTAAGCGTTTACTACAAAAGGGCCAGATGCGTACTAAGTTCTTTCAATCATAAGAAAGCGGGTGAAGCACGGAAGATGAAGAGAAATAAAATGGGGAATAAAATACTTATTGTGTTATTGTCGTGGGTCTTCATTTGTTCATCTCTATTTCCCTCTACAACATTTGGAGTGCAACCAGCCAGTGCGGATTCAGGTCCAATAACTTTGCGATATGATTTTGGAACGGCAACAAGTCCTGTAATGAGTGGTTATACAGCTGTGCATGAATCTAAGTTGTATACGAAGGAGCTAGGATATGGTTTAGATCAGGCGGTTGCCTCAAGAAATCGCTCGGGCGGAGATGAACTGACTAATGATTTTGTACTGGGATTGTCCTACGCCTTTCTAGTGGATCTTCCTAATGGGGATTACGATGTGACTGTATTCTCAGGAGATTTATTGGCAGGTACAAGTACAACTAAAACTACGATTACCTTAGAAGGTGTTACGGCTGGTTCAATAAGCAGCAAGCAGGCTGTAAATCAAGCCACTTACCGCACGACTGTCCAAGACGGTCAACTAACCGTTGGCATCACGGGTACAGGGGTCGGCGGGTATTTAAATGGACTTATGATTCAGCAAATCGTGCCGGGTCCACTGCAGGCTCCTGAGGGCTTAGCGGTTACGAATCTCTCGCCCACTGCGGTCTCTCTCGGGTGGAGCAGCGTGACAGAAGCAGTCTATTACAATATATATCGGACAGAGCTTCCTAGCGGGACTATTCAATCGGTAGCTCAAGTTACTGCTAACAGCTACGTGGATTCAGACGTAAATGAAGGCAGTGGCTACATTTATAATGTGTCTGCTGTTAAAGGCAGCGGTGAGGAGTCTGCTTTGAGTGCACCTGTGACGGTAGATGAAATTCCGGGGGCAGAGGTTCCGGCAGCACCAACGGGCCTTTCGATTGTCAGCGTGGGTGCGAGTTCTGTTCAGCTAAGTTGGAACAACGTGGCAGGAGCTACCCGTTATACAATCTTAAGGTCTGATTCAGCAGATGGATCCTTCCAGGAGATTGGCCAGTCGGAGACGGCGACATTTACGGATGTAGCAGTGGATACCTCTAAACGGCAATATTATGGGGTAAAAGCTGCTAATGCCCAAGGAGAATCCCAGTTATCTAACAAAGTGGAAAGTATGGTATACACGCCACCTGTAACATTGCCAGAAGGAAATGTATATTCCTTTGATTTTGGCCCAGGTGCTGCGGCGAAAGGTTATCTTAAGGTCGATGCGGGGGTATCTTATTCCTCTGCGGTTAAGTATGGCTTTACGGATATATCAAAGGTAACTGGTGTAGACCGGGGAACCACTGATCCTTTGCGATCGGATTTGGTGGTCCCTAAGGATACTACCTTTAATGTAGATTTACCGAATGGTGACTATACTGTGTCACTTATCGCTGGAGATAGCGCCGGAGACACAGACATTGGCATCAAAGTAGAATCGATCCAAAAAGTTCAGCAGACAAGTAAAACAGCTGGTCAGTATTTGGAAATGAATTTTGACATCGCTTTGGTGGATGGACAAATGAACTTGGTATTCTCTGGCATGAAGCCTAATATCAATGCACTGGTGATTACTAAGCAGCCAGATCGTCCTGCTAATGAATTGCCTGCAGTTTATATTGCGGGTGATTCAACTGTGCAGACTTACGATCCTTACTGGATACCACAGGCTGGCTGGGGACAAATGATTCCTGATTTCTTTAGTGAGGAAGTAACTTTTAAGAATCACGCTATCGGAGGCCGCAGCTCTAAGTCATTTATTGTAGAGGGGCGGCTGGATGAAGTACTGCGAAAGATACAGCCAGGTGATTATTTCCTTATCCAATTTGGCCACAATGACGCAACGATCAGTGTTCCTGATCGGTATGCCTCTCCAGCAGATTACAAAAATTATTTAAAAACGTATGTCGAGGGTGCCAGACAAAGAGGAGCGACTCCGATTCTGGTGACCCCGATGGGCCGCAGAGATTATAATGCTGCCACGGAAAAATTTAATGTGAGTTTCCCTGAATATGTGCAGGCGATGAAAGAGGTAGCCAATGAGCTGCATGTGGAATTGGTTGATCTTAGCGCGCTAAGTGTCGCTTATTACAATTCGATCGGTTTTGCAGCTACACGCTCTGTATTCCTTCACCTCGATGCAGGGATATATGGTGCTTTCCCGAATGGGTCAGCAGACGATACTCACTTTCAAGAGTACGGAGCGATTCAAATGGCTCGTCTGCTGGCCAAAGGAATAGAGCAATTAAACATTCCACTCTCCAGCTTTGTACAGGACATTAAGCAGCCAGAAACAGTGCCTGCCAAGCCACAAGGTCTTGTGGCGGGAAGTATCAGTAATGCAGGTGCAGTACTGAAATGGGATAAAGTAGAGGGTGCTGATATTTATAAAATCTATCGTAAGCTAGCGTCCGAAGCTGAAACTGCTTACGCATTGGCGGGAACTGCTACTGTTCCAACTTTAACATTAAGCGGAATGGCGGAAGGTAACAGCTACTCCGTTCGAGTAACTGCAGTAAATGGGTTAGGAGAGTCTGAGCCTTCAGATGAAGTTAAGCTGACTACGAAGTCCGCTCAATATCGTTATGATTTTGGACCTGTTGGCTCACCCGTTGCCGCAGGTTATACGGAAGTGAACCGTAATGTACTTTATACAACAGAACGTGGTTATGGCTTGTCCTCAAGTGAAGGTATGAGTGATCGAGATCGCGGTAGTGCAACTGATGCCCTTCGTAGAGATTTCGTGATCTATTTTGGAGGCTCGTATGAATTTAAAGTTGATTTACCGAATGGTTATTATTCCGTTAAGACCTATACCGGAGATTGGATTGGTTCTACCAAGACGAATGTAGCGATTGAAGGCAAAGATTATGGAACAGTCTCTTCAGGTAAGGAAAATATTGCTGAGAAGCTGTATAACCAGATCGCTGTCAAAGACGGTCAGATGAATCTTGTTTTTAGTGGCACAACGGCTCATCTCAATGGACTGGAAATCACACCGCTATTATTAGCCCCAACGAATCTGAAACTGGGTAGTCTGGACTTAAACAATGAGCCTATCACAGCTAATCTTTCTTGGGATGGTATGGATGGTGCGCTAAAATACCGAGTGTATCGTCAGGCAACGGTTGCGAATAGTTCAGAGCTGCTGGGCGATACAACAGAGCCGCTTTACACAGATACCACTGCGGATATCGGTATGGAATACATCTATACGGTAACTTCGGTGGACAGCACGGGACTGGAATCCGTAACATCTAATGCCTTAAAGGTGTCTATGATTGATCCAGCTGTAGCAAAAGCAGCCGTACCTAGTGGTCTAGCAGTACAATCTACGAACAAAAATGATGTGACCTTTACGTGGAATGAGGTATCAGATGCAAGGATGTTCAACATTTATCGTGCGAAATCCGCGGATGGTGAGTTCATTCTAATCGGCAAATCATTCGAAGCTTCATACACAGACACGACCATTTTAAGTACAATTCCTTACTATTACAAAGTTGCCTCGGTAAATGCAGGCGGTATCTCTGATCTTTCCGCTTCGCTGGAAACCTCAGCGGTGACAACGCTATACCGGAAGATGGAAGCGCTGGATCGTGCGCCTGTTGCGGTTAAGACAGATGCGGGTGTTTATATCAGCTGGCGGATGTTAGGTCTGGATTCAGAATCGTTTGGATTCAATCTGTATCGTGGGGAAGAGAAGCTAAATGATTCGTTAATTACACAAAGCACGAACTATCTCGACACTTCCGGTACAGCTGACGCCAAATACAGAATTACATCAGTAATCAATGGAGTCGAAAAAGCGGCTTCGGAAGAATTCAGCGTATGGCAGAAGCAATACCTATCTATCCCCTTGCAAAAACCAGCAGATGATTACACCAAAGATGGTCAGCCTTATACGTATAGTGCAGGGGATGCAAGTGTAGGGGATGTGGATGGTGATGGGGTGTACGAAATCATCATGTTATGGTCGCCTTCGAACAGCAAAGATAATTCCCAGGCAGGTTACACAGGACTAGTCTATATGGATGCTTATAAGCTAGATGGTACACGTTTATGGCGGATAAATTTAGGGCCTAATATCCGTGCTGGCGCGCATTATTCACCATTCATGGTTTACGATTTGGACAGTGATGGTCGTGCTGAGATTATGCTGAAGACAGCAGATGGTACGGTTGATGGTCAAGGTACTGTGATCGGTGATGCTAGTGCAGACTATCGCAATAGCTCGGGTTATGTGCTCCTCGGCAATGAGTATTTAACAGTGTTCGAAGGGGCAACAGGCCGGGCTGTGGATACGGTTAGTTATGATCCGCCGCGTGGTGACGTAGGTGCTTGGGGCGATGCCTATGGTAATAGGGTGGACCGCTTTTTAGCCGCCGTAGCTTACTTAGATGGTGAACAGCCAAGCGTGATTTTCAGCCGTGGATATTACACAAGAACTGTACTTGCAGCGTATAACTATCGCGGAGGTAAGCTAGAGAAGGTATGGCGATTTGATAGTAATGAAGAAGGGTATGGCGATTACGCAGGGCAAGGAAACCATAACCTTTCAGTAGGAGATGTAGATGGTGACGGCAAGGACGAAATAACCTTCGGCGCGATGGCGATCGATGATGATGGATTGCCACTGTATAATACAAAGCTTGGTCATGGGGATGCGATCCATTTCGGAGATCTTGATCCTACCAGACCGGGGTTGGAGGTCTTTGATGTACATGAGCATACCGATTCCAAGTATGGTATTGAAATGCGTGATGCAGCTACAGGGGAAACCATATGGGGTGTGTTCACGGGAATTGATACTGGACGCGGAATGTCAGCAGATATTGACCCGCGTTATACCGGTGAAGAGGTATGGGCTGCAACGATTACCAATGAGGTGCAGATTCCTGTTACAGGCATATATAGTGCACAGGGAGAGCTAATCACGAATAAGCTGCCTTCTTCTACGAATTTTGGCATTTGGTGGGACGGTGATCTTTTACGTGAATTGCTGGATTCTAATCGAGTGGATAAGTGGGATTATACCAACCAGACGACAGCTAATTTGTTGACGGCAACTGGAGCCTCTTCTAATAATGGCACCAAGGCGAATCCAAGCTTGCAGGCGGATCTGTTCGGGGATTGGCGTGAAGAAGTGATCTGGCGAGCAACGGACAGTTCTGAATTACGAATCTATACAACAACGGATATGACAGATTATCGTATTCGCACTTTGATGCATGATCCGATCTACCGACTGGGAGTGGCTTGGCAGAACGCGGGTTATAATCAACCTCCGCATCCTGGATTTTTTCTTGGCGAAGGCATGGAACAACCAGCAGCACCTAAAATTCAATATGTAGGCTCGCCTGTGGAAACAGAGGACACTACGACGCCTGTAATCACTGGTTTACCTTCTATTCAAATGAGTGAATCGGATATCTTGAAGGTACAGGTCGTAGCAGAAGATCCTGAGTCTGGTATTCGTAGTCTGGATATCACCTTTGATGGAAAAGAAGTTGTCTATGGAGATGAGATTCCACTCAAAGGACTTGCGGGATCGCATACGTTTATCGCAACAGCTGTGAATAACGCTGGACTCTCGACGACTGAACAAGTAATTGTGGTCGTAAGTGGACCTCAGAAGGCAACAGGAGTTCCGGGACAACCGGTTCTATCCAATAACAATGGGCAGGATACAGGACTTCTGGATGGTGATTACAAAATCACAATGAACATGTGGTGGGGCAATAACGGTACGGTCTACAAGCTATATGAGAACGGTGTCTTAATAGACACGCAAACCTTACGTGACGACTCCCCAGCCGCACAGACCGCGGTGACTAGTGTTACTGGAAAAGAAAACGGTACGTACACCTATACGGCTGAGCTGACCAATTCTTTTGGCACAACGGTGTCTGCTGCTCATGTAGTTATCGTGAAGGATGCTGCACCAGCTAAGCCGGTGTTGTCCAATGACAACTGGGATGGCGATGGAGAGTATAAAGTGACCATGAATTTATGGTGGGGGATGAACGGCAAAGTGTATCGCTTGTATGAGAATGGAGTGCTGATCGATACACAGACTTTAACAGCAAATACTCCGAATGCCCAAACGGCTTCTACTTCGATCACGAATCGATCTCCGGGTGTTTATGAATACCGTGTAGAACTGATGAATGATCAAGGCGTTAGTGAAAGTACAGTTATGAAAGTCTCGGTAAAATAACTAAGCAATAGTTAAAAAAGCGCCTACGTCGGTAATATCCGACTAGGCGCTTTTTGAGGTTATCTAAGATTTAAAGGATTCTGCAAGACTATTTCCACTATCATCGTCATATGAATCTAAACAACGAATGATAGGGAGGATTGTAATCATGGAATTGACGGATATTATCTCTAAGATTGTGGTAGTCATACATGTTATAGCGGCCATAGTGGGAATTGGACCAGCTTTTGTGCTGCCAATACTGACAAGCTCTGCCAAGACAGGCAGCCAGCTTCGTTTTGTATTTGGCATGATGAAGACAATCAACAGATTCCCTAAAACGGGTGGGATTACCCTGATCGTTACAGGCATTTTGTTAATGATCATTGATAAAATGGGCTTGTCGGTGTTGTGGATCAATCTTTCATTATTATTTTTTATCGTGATAGAAGTCATTATTATTGGATTTGTTGAGCCTCGATTGAAAAAGCTGACCCAGCTCGTGATGGTGAGTGAAGGCGACGAAATCCCTGTAGGCTACACCGCCGCTATGAACAAGATCGCTCCGCTAGAAGCAGCTGTTCATGTGCTCACTATCGTCATTATTATATTAATGGTAGTAAAGCCGGTATAAGATCGAAGCGTCTATTCTCAATGATCTCTTCATAATCGCGAATGAGTCCATCAAAAATGCTCTCCCACGAACGGCCGAGCGCCAGCTGTCGCCCCTCATAACCCATAGCAGCCAGCTTTTGGGGTTGCTCTATACATGCACAAATCTCACGAATAAAAGCATCCGGGGAACGAGGTGGGGCGATTATTCCGGTGCGACCGGGTGTAACCAGATCCTTCACCCCGCCCTCATTTACGGCGAGGACAGGCAGTCCAGAGGCCATGGCTTCAAGGACAACATTACCGAAGGTTTCCGTACTGGAAGGGAAGACGAATAGATCAGCTGAGGCATACAATTGGGCAAGCTCTTCACCGTGTTTGTAGCCCGTAAACGTGACATTTTGCGGCGCCTGCGCCCGCATCTCTGATAATAAGGGACCGTCTCCGACAACTAACCAATGTACCTGAGCTTGCATAGACTCGGGCAATTGCTGCATGGCGAGAGCAAGGGTGTTGATATCTTTTTCAGGAGCAATCCTTCCCACGTACAGAAGTAATATCGGTGCGGTAATTCCGTAACGATCACGGACCTGATGGCTGCGTTTTTTCGGAGTGTAGAGATTGCAGTCAATGCCTCTAGACCAAAGCTTCAAACGTTGAAAACCTTGAGCTTGTAGGGAATCGAGTGTTTCATTGGAGGGAGCGAAGGTAGCATCGCAGGACCGATGAAACCACTTCATGTACTTCCAATAAAGAGGAACAATTTTTTTCATCCGATAATATTCAAGATAGCGATCAAAATGGGTATGATAGGAGGCGACATGAGGCAGGCCAAGCTTTCGCGCATAGCGAAGGCCGCATAGACCAATATTGAATGGAGTAGCCAAATGAAGCAGATCGGGTCGAAAAGCTTTTAGCTCTGACTGGATGGAGGACATATTCGGCAGCGCGAGTCTACATTCCGGGTATAAGAAAAAGGGGATACTGGTAATGGGACGTATGGGATCGGCATAACTGTCTTCAGGAGCAGATTTCGGCGAAAATAGCAGATGCTCGATACCTCGCCGGTTCAAATGAGTGGTTAAGCGCTGAAGCGTAAGTGAGACACCATTCGTTTGCGGAAGAAATGTGTCTGTAAATAAAGCAAGACGCATAGAACCCCTCCCAGGTACTCTTGATGTCTTGATCATAACAGCCCATTATTTCATGGAGGTCAAACGGATGTTAAACAGAATATAAAAATCCACTGCACAAGGTAATGAGGTGTACAGTGGATTTTTTTGTATGAGATCTTATATTTACACTTCTTCATATATCTGCTGTATAAAAGCGATGCTTTCTCTTAGATGCGATTCAGGAGTACTCTCTAAGATGCCCTGAATATGCGGACGCTCGTATTTCATATAACGGAGAATCGGCTCAAACTCAAGCCAGCCCTGACCTACAGGAACAATTTTGATGGATCCATCTTGCACGATAAAATCTTTTAAATGAATGATGGCAATTCGATTTCCTAAGAGCTTCAAAGCTTCCATAATAATAGCTTCCTGATGCAAGTAATTTGTAGGTGACATTAGATTTGCGCAATCCAATATGATCTGAAGATTATTAGAAGGAATCTCATCCAGCAGTCGGCGAGTTAAGGAAGCGGAATACAGCGGATGATGAAGTCCTGCTTCAATACCTACCGTCACACCAAAACGTTCGGCCTCTGCGACCATTAGCTTTACCGAAGTAACGACCTGTTGAAAAGCTTCTTCTGTAAAATTATCTGTGGTATACCCAAGTGCCACACTTCCGGTTTCCGTACCTACTAGACTGGCGCCGAAATCTCTGGCCAAGCGAAGATGGGTATTGAACTCGGCTAACGCTTGTGCCCGTTTGTATGGATCGGTGTCTACAATATTAACGTAACAGCCAAGCACCGCAATCTGAATACCAGCCTGTCTAAAGGCATTTCCGTAATAACTAGCTGTTCCAGGGCTTATAGCAGTCATACTCGGAGTGCTGTCAGGAAAAGATTTCTTAAGTGCAAACTGAATATGAGCGAAATTATAAAACTGAAGCTTCTCAATTAAATCCTTCAATGGAACTTGTGTGAAATCATGTGCTCGAACACCTAGGTGCAGAGGAATACTCATATGATCGATCGCTCCTATTAGTATTGTTGTTTGTGAGGTGCTAATTTATCCCAGTCAAAGGTAACACCAGTGCCTGTTACTTCAGGCGCAACTGCCATCCCATTGTCTTTGTTAATCACTAGCGGACGTGTAGTGTATTGATCGATAGGGAAGCTATGCATTTCGAGATAACCTGCATTTGGCATAGCTGCTAATAAACTAACGTGTAATTCCTGCATCCCATGTGTGGAAACGGAAAGGTTATAGGCTTGTGTTAAGTGAGCTACCTTTAACCAGCCCGTAATTCCGCCTATATTGGAAGCATCCGGTTGAGGGAAATCTACATGGCCATATTGCAGCATGTGATGGAATTCGGTTAATGTTCGCAAGTTCTCTCCGCCTGCAACGGCCATTCCTGTTTCTTCTGCAATACGCGCATAGCCGGCATAATCTTCCGGAATCGTTGGTTCTTCTAAGAAGAGGATATCGTATTTCAAAAATTCACGAGCGGCTTTAATCGCTTTTTCTACACTCCAGCTCATATTCGCATCGACCATAAAGGCCACATCTGGACCGATTAATTGGCGCACCGCAGCCACTCGTTCCACATCTTCAGCTAATGTTTTTTGGCCTAGTTTAATTTTGACAGCCTGGAGGCCCATATCTAGGTATTTTTGATTGTTGAGGAGGAGCTTTTCTAATGGGAAATTCAAATCAATCGCTCCGCCATAACATTTGACCTCATTGCTTGCGCCACCCAGAAGTTTGTAAAGCGGTTCATCTGCTTTCTTCGCACGTAAATCCCATAAAGCGATGTCACATGCTGCAATGGCGAAGCTAGCCAGACCCCCGCGAGCAACATAATGTATTCCCCAGTTCATCTGCTCCCAGATACTTTCCACACAGCTAGCATCCTTACCGATTAAAATCTGAGTTAATTCATTCGCAATTAGTGAGCAGATCGCTTTGCCGCCAAATCCGCCAGTATAGGTATAACCTACCCCTTCACGACCGTCATCGGTTCTAATTTTGACAATGGGAACTTCAAAGTGAGTGTGCAGTCCGTGTTTAGCGTCCTCCATGATTTCCGGCAAAGGGATACGATAGTACTCTGTAATAACTTCTTTAATTAGAGACATCTGTGATCACTCCTTGTAGTAGTTGTTGTAAGTCTGTTAATGGTAAGGCAGTAGATTGTTCAATAGCCTGAACCACAAGTCTGGCGATGTGCTGAGCACCTTGATCAGAGAAATGAGTATCATCCATAACTCCATTTGGGTAATTCGGATGTGCTTTTTCAGGCAAATGCATGAATAACTTTTTGGATTCTTCAACACCTAACGAATGATAGAGCGCTTGCGAAGCTGCGAAAATATCAAGCAGCGGTGTTTGCGTTTCTTCAGCTACCTGCTTCATGGCCTCGGGATAAGCGCCTACAGCAAGCGGGTCAAGCTCTCCATCGGAGTTGAAGCGGCGGCGACTTACAGAAGTAAGTAGAACCGGAGTCCCGCCTAACTGCCGAGCAGCTTCAATATATTGAATTAGGTTGCGGCGATAGTCAGTGTCGGGATCAGTGTAACGCAAAGGATCTTCTTTTTTCTCATCGTTATGTCCAAATTGAATGAAGAGGTAGTCACCGGCCTTGAAGTCCTTAAGGATGTCCTCCAAACGGCCGTCAGTTATAAAGGATTTGGTACTGCGACCATTAATGGCGCGATTCTCGATTCGAACAGAAATTCCAAAATAACCTTGCAGGTATTCTCCCCAGCCAGTCATAGGTTTTTCTCCAGCGCCTTTGATAGCCGCAGTGGAATCTCCCGCGATAAATAATGTGGGTGTCATAGGATCTTCTCCTTGAATGTAGTGGTGTTTACTTAGCCATTTCTCAGAAAGGGAAAGCCATTGCTGGCAATGAGGATGTTCTTTAGCAAGCCCTAAACCATGCCGTCCTTATTTTCCACAGGAACGCTGGCATCATTTGCAATAGTCCATATAAAAGTTGGAGGTGTTATTGAAGTCATCTGTGATTCTGAGAAGTAGGCGTGAAGCTCAGCTTGTGTTGGGCGGTCTCCCAGGCGTTGCAAGGGGATAAAGGGTGAGTAGTGAGGTTTCCAGAGAGAGCTCGGTTTGTTCTGCATGGTTGGAATGTACACGGAAGCTCAACATTATGTTCCAATTCCTCCTTAAAAGGTTATTTGCACACGTTAACATATTTCAGAAAAAAAGAGAGACTCTTTTTTTGATTCCACCTGAACAATAGTTCTCTCTTTTTACATTGATTCGTCAAAGGTGGATTTAAGTTTTGTGCCAGCGTTGTGATCCCGGTATTGTCCGGGTGTCATGCCCTCCTGCTTACGGAAAGAGCGAATGAAGTTCTGAGAGTTGTTATATCTTAATTTGGCTGCAATATCTTTAATGGGCATATCAGTTTCCTTCAGCCATTTTTTCGCCATTTTAAATCGGTACATCGTTAAATATTCGCTGAAATAGTACTGGGTCTCCTTACGGAAGACGCTGCTGATATAGTTGGCATTATAATGCAGACGTGAAGCACATTCTTCTAAAGTTAGATCTGTATCGTAATCATGTTGTATTAAATCGATGATCTTCTCTGAGATGTTGTGGTATTGAGCATTTTGTCTGCTGTTAAAAATCTTGATCATCGGATAAATGACCATGCTCCAAAACCAATCTTCAATCTCCGTTACAGTATGGAGGTCATGCAGCTCCTCAAATATGGAACCATTAGCATGATAAATTTGATTTAAGCTAATACCGGATTCCTGCATCATAATGAGTAAATTATTGAGTAAGCGCGTCAACGGGATCTGGTATTCCTGTGGTGAAAGCTCATGAGCAAAGATAGATTTGAAGAGCAAATGAATGAGTTCTTTTGCTTTATCTGTTTCAGCTAATTTGATAGCATCCAGTAAGTCATTTTCTTTATGAGTAGGGTAGTTCAAATTCAGATAGTGCTTGCCAGAGTTAATATTTTCATACTGGATAATGACACCTTTACCAAGTTTGATCCGATGCTTCAATGCTTCGAGTCCCTCTCTGTAAGCCGTGGATAATTTATCGAAGGTGTTGAAGGGAAGGCTCAAACCAATGCTCACCTGAAGCTTTAGGTAGTTGTTTATTTCCTGCTGCAGCTTCTCCGTTAATGAATATAATGTCTTGTGAAAAGACTCGGTATCACTGTCTGGACTCCCCAATAAGACGACTACTGCATGATCCATAATTACTGGTGCCAGTCGTTGTTCAGGGCAGACTAACTCTTCGATTATATTGTGGGCAGCGAATAATAAGAGATTAAGATCTTTTTTCTCATAGCTGGAATCATCGGCAAAATCAATCGACAACGTAATCACAGCCATCGTCTTCCATTCTTCGAGCTGCTTATGGTAGCCGAATTGTTCCAGCTCTTCGTGCAGATCGCGCTTCTTAACGTTGCCATGGAAAGCATTGATTAGGAAGAAGGTACGCACTTGTTGGATATGCTGACGGACTTCTTTTTCCAGCTGTGATTTGGATTGGAATAAAGAATGAACTTGTTCTCCAATAATCTGAAATTCATTCGTGTGTCTGGATTTAATGTCCGGTTTGCGTTGGCCCATTTGATTGAGTAGTCTTTCAATGGGAGTGTACATCCGTCTTGAACCGATCCATGCCAAGAGAATAGACAATAGAAGCATAAAGCTACACACGAATATCGTAAACAGGCTAATTTTTTTGGATTCTTTCGTTAAACTTTCCATGGATGTGACCGAAAGATAGACCCAGCCATTCATCTGAGAGCGCATGTAAGTGACGGAGTAATCCTTCTTGTGGATCCTGGTCTTAAACTGACCTGAAAGTTTAGATGGATTAGTAATGAAAGAATCTTCTGTAAATCCGCCTTCTTTCATTGGTTTCCCGATCAAGTTGCGGTCCGGATGGAGCAGGAATCGACCTGTCTTATCCAGAACGATAATATCATCGAGTGGCTGTACATCCGAGTTAATGAAATCCTGAAGACTGCAGACAGGAATATTAGCTAAGGCAAGCCCATATTTTTGCAGCTTATTGGTTGGGAGTTTCTTGATAAGACTAATGCTGTAGTTACAGCCTGTGACGTTAATGCTTTCCTCACTGTAAAATATGGAGGACGGGTTCAGGATCCACGAGGTATCTTCGGCAATATTCATCAGGTTGGTGAGCTGCGCATGGTCCTTGTACTCATTTAAGCGATAAACACCAGAATTTTTGATCATCCAATTTTGCTGCTGATTTAATAAGATGACATCTTCCAGCTTCGTATCGAAGGACTGCATATTGCGAATTTCGTTTCTTAAATCATTGTATAAAATGAAATCGGTTTCATTTAAAGGGTTGTTTAGTGCTTTTTTTAATACACTAGAATTGATCACTTGGTTTAATGTTTGATTGACAGTTGTTAACTTATGTTCTACATTTGAGGTGATTTGTAAGATTAATTCCATTTTGCTGTTGTTAACGTTTTTTTGAATTTCTTTTGAAGATGTGAAATATGAAAAAGAACCGATGAACAATACAGGCAGCGTGCTAATTACAAAGGCAAACATCGTTAGCTTACTTAGAAAGCTTAATGGTCTCACGGGACTCAGCACCTTTACTTATGTAGAAGTAGACACTTGATCTAAGTGTATGTAACTTGGTATGAAATAACAATAATCATCTCGTTCTGTGATAATCATTAGCTCTAATTATGCTTATAAATTGTAAAATTTTCAAGATATAGAGTGATAATCCTTACAATACCTAGGAGGCCACAGAAATGTTTAAAGTATCTATGGGTAAAAGGGAAACGCTGTATTTCTGCTTATTTACCATGCTCGTCTTCTCTTTTTTAAGCGCTTGCAACGATAAGGAATCTGCCGAAGCCGGCCCAGTAGTATCTTCCCCTAGCATCTCAATTTTGGCACCCCTTCATTTTCCACAACAGCCTTCGAAAGAGATTATGGCAGAGATCGAAAAACTGACAGGTGTGAAGCTCGATATAAGGTGGGTTCCAGAGGGGGTATACACGGATAAGATGAACACGGCGCTTACGACCAATTCCCTCGGAAAGGTCACATTTGTAAAATTCTCAGACTACAATCTGGTGAAAAATGCTATTCGTTCGGATGCCTTTTGGGAGATCGGCCCCTATCTTCAGGAGTTCTCCAATCTTAAACAACTGAACCCCGCTATTCTTAAGCAGACTTCTGTAGATAGTAAGATCTATGGCCTATATACGGAACGCCCCTCTTCCAGACAGGGGGTCATTATTCGTAAGGATTGGCTCGACAATCTCCATTTAAATAATCCACAGACACTGGATGAACTGTATGAGGTTATGAGGCAATTTACATACAACGATCCAGATCAGAATGGCAAACAGGATACCTTCGGATTAGTCGATCGAAATGATCTTGTGTATGGGGTATTCAAGACATTAAGTTCGTATTTTGGCACCCCGAATAATTGGAAACTAGAGAATCATCAATTCGTTCCTGAATTTGTGACCGCTGAGTATATGAACACCATGAATTTCATGAAGAAATTATATGATGAGAAAATTATTAATCAGGATTTCGCCTTAACGAGCAAAGAAGTACAACGTGATAAGTTCATTAATGGTATTGCTGGTGTATTTATTGGCAGTATGACAGATGTAAAGCGGCTGTCTATTGAAGCTCAGAATTTGAATCCAAAGGCAGAACTTACGTTAATCAATCGGATCGAAGGGCCTGAAGGATATAAGGTGTGGTCGATACCCAATTATAATGGACTCTATCTCTTCTCCAAAAAAGCCATTGCTACGGAGGATGAACTCCGCGAGGTACTCGAATTCTTTGATCGAACCATGGATAAAGATGTAGCGAATATAATGATGTATGGGTTTGAAGGGCGCCATTATAAGCTTGAGGGTGGAAAAATCATTCTTCCCGAGGAAACCTCAGAACTGCGGGTGCAAGAAGTAAATCCGTTATATTCTTTGATGATTGCAGATATTAGTAATAAGAACATTATGGAGGTGGCTCAGAAGGAGCAATTGACCTCACTTGCGGATCAGCTAAGTAAAGATAATGAATCTTTTCTGGTCGACGATCCGACCGTGTCTTTAAGCTCATCCACCTATGATGAGAAAAATGTGGAATTGTCTACAATCATTGTGGATGCTACGTACAATTACATACTAGGCAATATAACCGCTGAGGGATTCCAGAAGGAAGTTGAGAAATGGAGAGCTAGCGGAGGAGATCAGATTATTAAGGAATATGGTGAGGCTGAGCTTGGGATAGAAAAGTAAATAGGTTAGTTTGATCCACTGCGGATGACGCGGTGGATTTTTTTGTGTTATCACCATAATCATTTGCTCAGATCCCTTTAAGAACGGGCTTTTATGGGGAAATGATTGTTTTCGTAACCTTGCCGACGATGTAACGTGGAACTCGTAACCAATACAAATTATGGAGGTCAAAATGGTATGAAGAAGAAATCCTTCACCATGTTGTTGACGGCACTGTTAGCGTTCAGCACATTGTTAGCTGGATGTGGTGGTAACAACAACAATCAAGCAAGTTCTGAAACTGCAAGTGGTGAGAGCACTGCTAAGCCGGTTGAGACAGAAGCACCTAAAGAAGAAGTGAAAGCAGGACCGACAGAAATTAAGATTATGCTTCCATTAAATATTCCAGAGACCCCGCCTGATACGATTAAGCTTGAACTTGAAAAATTGACCAACACGAAGCTGACCTATCAATTTTTCCCGGCTGATACTTATGAAGAAAAACTTAATTCATCTTTCGCAACCGGCTCACTGCCGCAAGTGACGTACTTGAAGAATCAGACAACCTTCATTCAGATGAAAGAAGCGATAAAAGACGGACAATTCTGGGAAATAGGTCCGCTATTAAGCGAGTTTCCTAATTTGAGTAAATTGAAACCAGAAATTCTGAATAACACGAAAGTGGACGGCAAGCTGTACACCTTATATATCGGCCGCCCTCTAGCACGTCAAGGTATCATTTACAGAAAAGACTGGGCTGATAAATTAGGACTTGCTGCACCAGCAAATGTAGATGAATTATTCGAGATGGCTAAGGCCTTCACGGAACAAGATCCAGACGGTAATGGACAGAAAGATACTACAGGTATTATTGACCGTAATGAGTTGACCTATGGAGCTTTCAAAACTGTCTCTTCTTGGTTCGGAACACCGAACACCTGGGGAGAGAAGGATGGAAAATTAGCGCCTGAATTTACATTCGATGAATATTTCGACACGATGGACTTCTTCAAAAAAGCTCGTGATGGCGGATACATTAATCAAGATTTCGCTGCTACCAGTAAAACAGATGCTGTAAATATGTTTAAGGCTGGAAAGGGTGGACTCTATATTGGGGGCTCCATGCAAGATATTGATTCCCTCAATAAAGATACTATTAAGAATAACCCTGATGCTGTTTTGGATGCGCATAGTATGGTTGCAAGTCCAGATGGAAAGTATGCTCAATGGATGATTCCAGGCTATAACAATGTTGTCTTGTTCCCAAAATCTGCTGTAAAGGATGAGGCAGAACTCAAGAAGATTCTTGCTTTCTTTGATCAAATGATGACCCCAGAAGTAGCTAATTTGATGTATTGGGGAATAGAGGGTACTCACTATACCGTTGAAGACGGTAAAGCAAAAGCTACAGATGACAAAGAATTGATTGAACGTGAAGTAAAAGGATATAAGGACAGCGTTATCGGCGAAGCTGAAACCAATGGAATGTACGAGAACTATAACACGCTGCCAGGAAGAATTCATGCGGATCAATTGGTTCTTGAGAATGTCAAGGTGGGGGTACCAGATCCAACAGCTGCGATGGATTCGGCTACGTACACAGAAAAAGGTGTTGAGCTTCAACAGATTATTACCGATGCAACTTATAAATATATCTATGGACAGATCGACAAAGCAGGGTTCGAAAAAGAAGTTGAGAACTGGAAGAACCGTG
Source organism: Paenibacillus sp. FSL F4-0236 (assembly GCF_038000135.1). Taxonomy (NCBI): domain Bacteria; kingdom Bacillati; phylum Bacillota; class Bacilli; order Caryophanales; family Paenibacillaceae; genus Paenibacillus; species Paenibacillus sp. FSL F4-0236. The sequence goes on along the minus strand of NZ_JBBOBK010000001.1, from coordinate 3,843,824 downwards.
GCGGAGCTAAGATTATTGATGAGTACAACGCATTGTATAAGAAATAAAACCTAGCTGAAAAGGTTGTTGATTTTGTTTCAACAACCTTTTCTCTTCATAGTCACATGGAGAAATAAAGAGTTTGAATAAAGAAGGAGAAAGGAAGAGAATCATGCAGGAACTCACCGCACAGCCCAGTCCAGCTCCACAAATAAAGCGTGAGACTTACAAGAGCAGCAGTGAACTTAAAAAGCGTCTGTGGAGAAATAAATGGCTCTACGTCATGCTAACACCGGGAGTGCTATATTTTATTATTTTTAAATATTTTCCTATGTACGGACTAATTATCGCCTTTCAAGATTACAAACCTTATCAAGGAATAACAGGAAGTAACTGGGTAGGAATGAAGCATTTCAGCAGGTTGTTCACAGAGCCGGATTTCTTAAATATTTTAGTGAACACACTTGTGCTTTTCGGATTAAACATTCTTATCTATTTCCCAATGCCGATTATTCTTGCCCTGATGTTGAATGAACTTCAAGGCAGCTTTTTCAAAAGAACCTTTCAGACGATCTTCTATTTGCCCCATTTTCTGTCGTTGGTTATCATCGTCTCCATTTCTTTTGTAATGGTTACGATGGATGGAGGAATTATCAACGAGCTACTTTCCTATTTCGGATTTGAAAAAATTAATTTCCTGCTGAATCCTGGATGGTTCAGGCCCATGTATATTATTCAGGTGATTTGGAGAGAAGCAGGCTGGGGAACGATTATTTATTTAGCTTCCATAGCTGCCATTGATCCAGGACTTTACGAAGCATCACGTATGGATGGAGCTGGACGACTCAGACAAGTCTGGCATATTACACTTCCAGCGATTAGAGGCGTAATTATCACATTATTTATTTTGAAAATTGGTTCCGTTCTGGATCTTGGATTTGAACATGTGTTTCTGCTGCTTAACTCCATGAATCGAGAAGTTGCGGAAATTATCGATACGTATGTATATACTGCTGGTCTGAGACAGGGGCAGTTTAGTTACAGTACAGCCATTGGATTCTTCAAATCAATTGTCGGCTTGATCATGGTTATGTTGGTGAATAAAGCATCTAAGAAAATGGGAGAAGAAGGCGTTTATTGATATGTTGTGGGAGGAATAGAAATGGTAGAAGATAAAACAATCAGTGGCAGAATTTTTTCTGCTATAAACTTCACGCTGCTTGCGATCATTGCTTTAATAACTGTGCTCCCCCTTGTTCACGTTGTAGCAGGCTCTTTCACAACGAGTGCAGAACTAGCTTCTAGTAAGTTTGTACTGATCCCAAAGGTATGGAGTCTGGAAGCATACAAGTTCATCTTTTCAACGAATACAATATTTAAAGCCATGGGTGTTTCCATTGGTGTTACGGCAGTAGGTACTTTCCTCAGCTTGTTTATAACTTCTTTGATGGCCTACGCTCTTACCAGAAGAGATCTGGATGGACGTAAAGTGGTTAACTTTATGGTTGTGTTCACGATGCTCTTTCATGGTGGAATGATCCCAACCTTCCTCGTGGTAAAGGAATTGGGACTAATAGACAGTTATGCAGCGCTTATTCTTCCTTCAGCAATTAGTGCGTTTAACATGATCATTTTGAGAAATTTTTTCCAAAATATACCTGAAGGTCTGGAGGAGTCGGCCAAAATTGATGGTTGCAACGACTTCGGAATATTATTTCGAATTGTATTGCCATTATCCTTACCTGCGTTAGCGACTATCGGATTGTTCTATGCGGTTACGTATTGGAATACTTACATGAATGCGATTCTGTATTTGGATGATAGTTCGAAGTGGCCAATACAGGTTCTGCTCAGACAAATTGTTGTCCTTGCCAGCGGTATGGATCACAGCTCTACACTGGATACAACTGTTCCACCGCCAGACCAAACAATTAAAATGGCTGTTATCGTTGTTGCTACTTTACCAATAGTTTGTGTATATCCATTCATACAGAAGCATTTTGCCAAAGGTGCCATGTTAGGTTCTATGAAGGGCTAATAAGAGGAAGAGAGAGATTATTCTTTGGAAGGAGCTTGGAGATGACTGGCAGGATACCAACAACACCAATGGATTGGGCAAAAAAGGCATGCGATTCTTTAATGGATATTTATAGAGCGGGAGAGCTTCCTCCAGCACATCGTTGGCATTACCATCAAGGTGTATTTCTGTGTGGTATGGAGCTTTTGTGGAATGCTTATCAAGAAGACCGCTATATTAACTATATTCAGGAATACGTGGATGATTTGGTAGATGAATATGGTAACTTTTATTTCGCCCGCGATGAGCTGGATGCTGTTCAAGCTGGACAACTGCTGTTTAATCTTCATAAACGGACAGGTAAACTCAAGTATAGCATTGCTGCGGAGAAGCTGAGGAATTTATTGCTTACGTTAAACAAAACCTCTGAAGGTGGGTATTGGCATAAGGATAAATATGCTAACCAAATGTGGTTAGATGGGCTTTATATGGCAGGCGTATTCTCGTTAAAATATGCTAATGTCTATGGCGATCCTAGCTTACGTGCTACAGTTCTCCATCAAGAGATGTTAATGCGTAAGTACATGAAAGATGAGACAACCGGGTTATTGTATCATGCTTGGGACGAGAGTCGCCGGATGCCATGGTCAAACCCGGAGACAGGGTGCTCACCGGAATTTTGGAGCAGATCGCTGGGCTGGTATGGTCTCGCATTGTCGCAATTTCTTGATCTGTTGGCCGTCCAAGACCCAGCCCGAGCTGAATTATCTTCTACTTTACGTGATTTTGTTGATGCCCTTATTCGTTATCAAGATCCGGTAAGTGGACTTTGGTATCAGGTCGTAGATAAGGGGCATGAGCCGGATAATTGGCTGGAGACCTCAGGTTCATGTTTATTCGTCTACACGATTGCCAAAGCAGTGAAGCATGGCATTGTAAGCGATGTGGAAGTCGTTACAGCCGCGGCTAGAAAAGGGTATGAAGGGTTAATCCAAATCATTCAGTGGGATGAGCAGGATAGGTTGATTTTGCCGGACATTTGTATCGGTACTTCGGCTGGGGATTACGAGAGTTACGTCACTAGACCTAAAGTTAAAAATGATTTACATGGCGTAGGCGCGTTGGTGATGGCTTGTGTTGAGATGGAGAGCTTAATCCAAGGGTGATTCGATTGAATTCTTACTAGACAATGACTTGATTCTCTGGGACTGAGAATCAAGTCCTATTATTTTGTGGGAAAGATATTCTTAAATTTAATGATAATCAGGGGGTTGGGATGAAGAGATCACATTGGGCAATCCGCACAGCAGACTCAATCATGGTGAGGACACCAAAGCTTTATGAAGATAAAGGCTACAACGGAAGCTGGACGTATGACTATGGTGTCGTATTGAATGGATTTGAATGGCTTTGGAAGCAAACCGGTGATGCGAAGTATCTGCAATTCATTCAAGATCAGATGGATAACTTTATTCAGGAGGATGGTAGCGTTAAGGGTTATCGCCTAGATGAATACAATATTGATCACATTAACAACGGGAAATTATTATTTACGCTATATAAAGAAACCAAGCAGGAAAAATATAAACAAGCGGCTACCTTATTTAGAAAGCAGCTAGAGACACATCCGCGAACCTCGGAAGGTGCTTTTTGGCATAAAAATATTTATCCCTATCAAATCTGGTTAGATGGTCTTTATATGGGTGCGCCTTTCTATTTAGCCTACTTGCTAGCTTTTGAAGAAGGGCAGGGGCTTGAAGATGTTACGAAACAATTTATCTTGTGTGAGAAGCATACGAAGGATTCGGAAACAGGTCTGTTATATCATGCATGGGATGAACAGCGTCTTCAACCTTGGTGTGACCGCAAGACAGGATGCTCTCCAAACTTTTGGGCGCGTTCACTTGGCTGGTATCTTATGGCTTTAGTAGATGTTCTAGAGTTATTGCCGAGTGAGCATTCCGATTATCCAGAGCTGGTGCGTATTCTAAACGATACTTTATCAGCTGTGAAGAAATATCAGGATCCTGAATCTGGCGTCTGGTATCAAGTAGTGAATCTGGGACAACGCAAAGGAAATTACTTAGAGGCTTCCGCTTCTAGCATGATTGTGTATGCTATGGCGAAAGGTATTCGATTAGGCGTATTAGAGGCTAGTTGGTACGAACCGTTAGATCTCGCCTTCCAAGGACTTATCTCAGAGTTTGTTCTTGAGACCAAAGAAGGATGGGTCAATCTAAATAAGAATTGCCAAGTAGCAGGGTTAGGTGGAGCAGATCAACGCGACGGCACGTTCGCTTATTACATTAGTGAGCCTATTGTCACTAACGACCAAAAGGGTGTCGGTGCTTTCTTACAAGCCTGTGTGGAGTATGAACAATTAAGAGGCTGGATCTGATATAGAATAGGAGTGCTATAAAATGTCCGTATATAATATTGAGGATTTTGGAGCGCTTAAGAATAGCGGGATGTTAGCGACAGAAGCGATTGCGCGTGCGATTGAAGTGGCAAGTGAGGCTGGTGGAGGAACCGTTTATGTGCCAGCGGGTACTTACTTTACGGGTGCGATTGTTATGAAAAGCAATATTGAATTAAATTTAAATCCAGGAGCGATTCTTTCATTCAGTACGAATCCGGTGAATTACCCTGCGGTGGAATGTAGATGGGAAGGGGTGAAGCAGCAGGTTCATACGCCTTGTATTCATGGCAAAGGTTTAGTCAATATATCGATTACCGGAAGCGGAACTATTAATGGTAATGGTAAAGCATGGTGGGATGTATTTCGGAACCGCCCTGAAGAGCTCAAGTACCCCCGTCCGACTTTGATTGGATTTGATAGCTGTCAGCGGGTAACGATTAAGGATGTCTCGCTAGTGAATTCTCCAAGCTGGACCGTTAATCCTGTGGGCTGCTACAATGTGACGATTGATAATCTGTCCATTAATAACCCGGCTGATTCTCCGAATACAGATGGTATTAATCCAGAATCTTGTACGAATGTTCGGATTAGTAACTGTAATATTGATGTAGGTGATGACTGCATTGCTATCAAAGCGGGAACTGAAGATACGAAAGAGCGCATTCCATGCGAGAATATCACGATCACCAATTGTACCATGGTTCATGGGCATGGGGGTGTTGTACTCGGAAGTGAAATGAGCGGAGATATTCGTAATGTAACCATTAGTAACTGTGTCTTTAAACAAACCGATCGTGGCATACGCATGAAATCAAGACGTGGACGCGGAGGGACGATTGAAGATATTCGGATCAGTAATATTGTAATGGAAGACGTCATTTGTCCGTTCACACTAAATCTATACTATTTCTGTGGACCTCGCGGGAAAGAGAAGTATGTGTGGGACAAAAACCCTTATCCGATTACAGATGAAACGCCATGCTTTAGACGAATTCATTTCGCCAATATTACCGCACGTAATGTACATGCATCTGCGGGATTCTTATATGGACTTGCAGAGCAGTATGTATCGGAGATTACTTTTACAAATATTGATATCTCCATGGCACGCAATGCAGTTCCCGGGCATCCGGATATGATGACAGGGATCGAGAACATGAACAATCGCGGATTTTTTCTGGGCAATGCAAGGGATGTGCAATTTCATCAGGTGAGCATCGAGAATCATGAAGGGCCTGCTTTTTATATTGAAAATGGCGAAGCGATAGAGATCATGAATTGTCATTCGAAGAACACGAGCAAGCCAGAAAAACTAGTAGAACAAGTTACAGTTTCGCCTACAGAACAGAATGTGTGTCCGTAAGGGAGGGAACCATGGAGCGTGATAAACTGAAGGAACTGTTGGGCGATCTTCCGTTGGATAAGCCGATTGCCGTAACTGTGATGAACCAAGAGGAGCGGGACGGATATAGTCTGGAATCTCTTTTACTGGATCTTAATGGAATTGAACAAGTGCCTGCTTATGTAGCAATCCCTTTGGATAAGGAAGGGCCGTTTCCACTAGTTGTCTTTAATCATTCTCATGGAGGGAATTACGCGAATGGACGTAACGAATTTGTTCGGAGTAGTTCCTATTTGCAACAGCCCTCTTTTGCTAAAGTCTTAACAGAGATGGGTTACGCTGCTTGCTGTATCGACATGTGGGGATTTAATGAGCGTGGTGGCAGAACTGAGAGTGAGTTAGTGAAGGAAATGCTGTGGCAGGGGCAGGTCATGTGGGGCATGATGCTATATGACAATATTCGTATGCTAGATTACATGTGCCAACGTGAGGATATTGATACGTCACGAATCGCAACAATCGGTATGTCCATGGGTGGTTTGATGGCATGGTGGCTGGCTGCATTAGACGAACGAGTCGGGGTGATTGTCGATATTTGTGGTCAAGTAGATGCACATACCCTAATTGCGGTAAGAGGACTAGATCACCATGGTTACTATTCTTATGTGCCCGGGTTATTGAAGTATTTCACAACGCTCGATATTCAAAAGCGGATCGTTCCCCGCCCGCGAATGAGCCTAGTAGGCAGAAATGATCGGCTATGTCCCACTGAAGGAGTAGCACTCTTGGATAGAGGGCTGTCCGAAGCTTATCAAACGGCAGGGAAATCAGAACATTGGCAACCTGTCATTTCTAGTGGTGGGCATATGGAGACCTTGGAAATGCGGACTTTATGGCAGCAATTTTTGGCGAAGCATCTCTAAAATCCATAGAAAGGAACTTAGCCACCGATGCTAGTAGTAGGCAAAGAATCCTGTTGCGATTATCACACGATTCAAGAGGCGATAAATTCGCTAGAGAGTGAGCCAATTAGCCAAGCAGATACGCTTTATATTTTGTCAGGCATCTATAATGAGACAGTTAGGATTTATCGTTCTTATTTAACGATTATAGGGATTGGCCTCGTGGAAATAACCATGAATCATTATGCCAAAGAGCGTGATGAAGCGGGTGAAGAAATCAATACGTTTGCTACACCAACGTTATTTCTGGGAGGTACCGACCTGGTCTTAGAGAACCTGGTGATTACCAACAGTGCTGGGCAGGGAGAACATATTGGTCAGGCGGTAGCCGTTTATGCACATTGCGACCAAACCGTGTTCAGACATTGTACCTTCAAAGGGTATCAAGACACGTTATTTACAGGACCTTTGCCGCCTGCTCCACGAGAGCGAGGGGCATTCGGAGGCATTCCACTGAGAGATCATCATATCCATTATCGCCAGTTGTATCAGCATTGTTATATAGAAGGAACGGTTGATTTTATTTTTGGCGGTGCAACGGCTTATTTCGATCAATGTGAGATCCGAAGCTTGCGTCATAGCGAGAATCAAGCAGGGTATATAACAGCAGCTTCGACACCCGAGGGACAGTCACATGGTTTTATTTTTAAAAATTGCTTCTTAACAGCAGTGCGTGATATTGCTCCGGTGTATCTAGGACGCCCTTGGCGCGAGCACGCTAAGACAGTATTTGTGGGTTGCAAGATGGGTTCGCATATTCATCCTTTGGGCTGGGATAACTGGAATAATGCCGCCAATGAGCTAACCGTAGGTTATCAGGAATATGGCGTGAAGGATGCTACTAATGTACGAAAGCAACGTGTTCCCTGGGCGGATTGCTATGAGGATGGGGGAGAAGCGCTGGATAAAGCGTTTGTTTTTGCTGGGACGGACTTTTGGAAGTAATACTGTAATTGATTAGTTTATAAAAGAGAGGCAGTCATGGACGAGTGAGATAAAGTCCTAGGCTGCCTTTTTTAAATGAATGAGCTCTTTATCATTTATTCTTTTGTTTTCTTTCAATATATATCCAAAAGTAATAGATCAACCAAAATACCATAGGAACTATTAAAACATAAGGTCTCTGGATTGCTGGAAGAATGTAAAATAAAAATAGCCCAATTAATATCGTTGGTAGCAATAGAATAAAATACTTTTTCGAATGCATTTCTTCTTCCCACCTTTTGTTTAATACTAAAAAAATATTTTGCTAGCTTTGAGTGTTAATGCACTTGTATACCAAGATCACTTAATGGATAGTCACTACTGCCCCAAGTATAAACAATATAATAGCTGATTAGTTGTTCCTCTGCTTTCAATGCTTTGAATTTCAAATCACGATGTTCAATAAAGGTAATGTTATTACTCACTTGCTTTTCAACTACGTAGCTCCACTCATTCTCGCGATACTTTGAATAAAAATTATTTAATTCTTCTAAAGTTAGCTCCGATTTGATTAAAATAGCGCAAAAAAATGGCATTAGATTTTTCTTTGTGGAATATGCAATATAATTGTTAATAAATGGAGTGGTTCATTAAGCTAATGGGTAGGAGGTTTAAGATCAATCTCGGAGAACCATACCACAAATAAGGGCAAGTTTTTTTTTTGGAATTCCTTGCGGCGTATGGGTTTGAATATATGTGCGTAGGTCACATTTCGAAGAAACAAGAGAAAGGTGCATCGGTTCATTTTTTGATTTGTAAAAAGGTGTATATGAAAGTAAACAGATATCTATTTTCAAGCATAAAATTGCCTCATAGAATTAGTCGTAAAGGGGCCGTTTTGAGCTTGGATAAAATGGACACTCGGATCAAGACCATGTACCAGACTTGTTAAAATTCATTTAAACCTAAGAAATGGGGATGAAAGATGAAGCGAAGTCAGAGGTATCCAAGACGAAGTTCCTTGCTGTTATCATTTGTGTTAATCTTATCGATTGTTTTTTCTGTTCAACCATCAGTAGTGAAGGGAGAAGGGGATAGGTCGCCGAAGATTTCGCAGGGGCAGGAGGATCAACAGCCTTTACTTGAAGTTCCTAATCAGCAGGGACAACAAGAAAAGTCCGATCCTGATCTCGAGCAACAACCCCAGTCTAACTTAGAACAGCCGCTTGCCGCTGCTGCTGCAACAGGATATTTCCCACCAAATACCGCGGCATCTGGGAATGTGAAGAACATGGCCTTGCTTTATACTGGATATTACGGTGGACGAACGACATACGAGGGAAGAGAAATCGGCACGTATGACAAGAATACGCTTTTGCCCTATGTTGCGCACTACAACAGTAATAATGTGATGGATGACACCTTTTTCGATTCATTTCTATTTCTAGGAATCAACACATCTGACTATAGAGATTTTGGTGATACAGCGGACCCTGCCAAGTGGACCTATAAGGCGGATTGGGAATGGTATATAAACCGCATTTTCACCTCTAATCAACAGCTCGATGCCCTCAACCAAGCAACCCAGCAAGTTGCAACCACACTAAACCTAACAAATTACAAATCCAAAGTATATATTATGCTGCCTTATCCTAATAGCGAAATCACCAATTTCGGAGATGTCGATAACGACGGAATCAGCGAAAATCTGAATTCGATGCCTAGCAATATGACGAAGGTAACCAAATGGTATATCGACACCGTATTAAGCAGATGGAATCAAGCCCAATACAGCAACCTTGAATTAAAAGGCTTCTACTGGTTCCATGAAGATATTGATCCCGGCAATCCGGGTGAAGTAAATGCAATTAATAACTCTGGTAACTATCTTCATACGCTTGGTCTGAAACTTGCCTGGATTCCATACTTTGGTGCCGGACAAAGCAACAACCGGAATAATTATGCAATCGATTTTAGCATCCAGCAGCCCAATCACTATTTCGTTCCGGAGACTGATTATTCGAGAATGACGAATGTATCGACCCAAGCTCAAACATATAATAAGGGCATCGAAATGGAGTTTGACGAAAGAGCGATGTTCGACCCCGATTTTAAAAACAGATTCGATAATTACTTAAAGGCCGGCGTAGAATACGGATACATGACGGGAGCGGTCAAGGGTTGGTATCAAGATATTTTTGGGATATACAACTTGTATAAAAACAAGAATAACAACGGTGTAAACGGAGTTTATGACGGGAGACAGATGTATGAAGATATCTACAAATTTGTTAAAGGAACGTATACCATTCCAGTTAATCTTGCAAGCGGTAAATCGGCAGTAGCCTCATCCAACCAAAGTTCTTCTCTATCCGCTGCTAAAGCTGTTGACAATTTGCCGGGTACACGGTGGTCAAGCCAACAGTATTCAAGTACAGAGTGGATTTACGTCGATCTCGGGCAAGCTAATAACATCAAACGCGTTAAACTTAACTGGGAGTATGCTTACGGCAAGAGCTACAAAATTCAAGTATCGAATGATGCGGTCAATTGGACCGATGTGTATTCGACAACGACAGGCAACGGAGGTGTAGACGATATAGGCTTTGTGCCTACAACGGCAAGATACGTGAGAATGCACGCAACAGAGAGGGGCACGAGCTATGGTTACTCTATTTATGAGTTTCAAGTATATGGAGACAGCGTCGGATCCGCTACTACAACAAATTTGGCGTTAAATAATACAGCTACGTCATCTTCCAATCAAGAGGCAGCTCTTTCTCCGAATAATGCGGTTGACGGTAACGTGACGACAAGATGGGCCAGTCAGTTTGCAGACCCGCAATGGATTACGATCGACCTTGGGCAGGCTTATAACATAAATCGAGTTATATTGAATTGGGAGCTTGCCTATGGCAAAGGCTACAAGATTCAAGTATCGAATGACACTGTCAACTGGATGGATGTGTATACGACAACGAATGGAGACGGGGGGATTGACGATATATTCTTTACTGCCGTAAATGCAAGGTATGTAAGAATGTACGGAACCCAAAGAGCTTACTCCTTCTATGGCTATTCCTTATATGAATTCCAGGTTTATGGCAAACCGAATCTAGCGTTAAACAAATCGGCAACATCCTCTTCCAACGAGACATCCACATTAACGGCCGATAAAGCGGTGGATGGTAATGTAACGACAAGATGGGCCAGCCTGTATTCAAATCCGCAATGGATCTATGTAGACCTCGGACAGGAAACCCGCGTCAACAATGTCAAACTCAACTGGGAGTATGCTCATGCTAAGGGCTATAAGATTCAGGTGTCGAACGATGCAACCAACTGGACGGATATATACATGACAACGAATGGAGACGGTGGTATAGACGATATCTACTTTGAACCGGTAAATGCAAGGTATATAAGGATGCATGCGACAGATCGAGGCACAGGCGACTGGTATTCTCTTTATGAGTTCGAAGTTTATGGCAGCTGATCCATTAGCATACGTAAAGCCTAATATGGGGTTCTCATCCCAAATAACAAAACACGCCCATGCACGAAACACTGTGCCGGGCTTGTTTAGCTTGGACCCCATCACATGTCAGGCGGAATATATCCAATATCTCGGCTATTAGTTGACCGGATTTGCTGGTGGGCACGTGTCGGCGGGACTGCGTATTTGAAAAAATATGACACTCCCGCAAAGGATGGCTCAAAAACTTGCCGTTACAGACAGCGCGGTGAACCGTATCACAAATAGAGGCAATTTCTCTGAAGAAAAACTTGCAGAAGTCTGTATTTACAGAATGCGGACCATTAAGAGTAGGTCAGTCTTTATGGAGTATATTGTGTAAACAAGCCTATGCGCGCTTTTTTATTGTTATACAACATATGGATTTGGTTTGAATGACAGACTCATTCTTTAAAATAGGGTGTAATCCCTTTTGAATATAGGTTCTCTACTAACTTGAAAAATTCTTCTGACGATAAATCCTTTTGACGCTGGAGCCAAAGACGAAATAAAGAAAGGGCAGTTGTCAGGTAAAACTCAATGAAGTATGGCGTTAAGGATTGGTTTTGCGGAACGTTTAATTCTAATTGATTCAAAGTGATTTCTTTTTTTAAGAGTTTTAAAAAACGGGCACTTCCATAATCACCCAAAAGGGCATTAAGAACCAGGAGATGTTCTTTTTTATCCAGACAATAGAGCGTGTCTTGAACCGTATCCAACGATAGCTCTTTATTTGCCAATTCTTTTTTCATTTCATTCAATAGGTCATTTTCAACAGAGTCTAACAATTCGTAAATGTCAGTAAAGTATTGATAAAAGGTGCTGCGGTTATATCCTGACTTATTCGAAATTTCCTGAATCGAAATTTTCTCAATCGGCTTTTGGCTATATAACTCACAAAAAACTTCTACAAACTTTTGTTTTGTTTTCTCCGTTATTTGGGGTTGCTTTTTCATGTTTCCCTCCTACTAGTGAATAAGAATATCATCCGACAAATCATAAAAAACTGATGGTTGATCAAGGAATAATGAAGATTTATAATCACATCATACAACACGTTGTCGGATAATCCGAAGGGAATATTAATAAGTAGGGGTGGTTTATATGTCAGCAAAACAAGATAGAATTTTAATTTTTGGTGCAGGTGTCATCGGGAGCATGTACGCAATTAAGCTTATTGAAGCTGGGTTTGACGTTAGCTTGTTTGCACATTCGAATAGATATAAATCATTAAGAGAAAATGGCCTGCAGTATATAGAAAAAGGTACAGTTAGATCGATACAAGTGAATGTCATTGATACGCTCGAAAATGACGATGTATACGATTTTATTTTCGTTACCGTTCGTTATGATCGGTCCGAAGCTGCGTTGTTAGCGCTCAAAGATAATCAAAGCAAAAATATAGTTACGATGACTAGTAATTCAATTGGATTTTCTTCGTGGTTGGATATCGTAGGGGATAGACTTTTACCAGCTTTTCCCGGCTTCGGCGGACAGATTAAAGATGGAGTATTGCATGCTCGATTTCTACCAAAGTTTATAGGGGCAACTGCATTTGGAGAAATTAATGGTGTAGTGACAGAACGCATAGAAAACCTTGCAATATTATTTAAAACTGCAAAGCTTCCCTACGTTATTAAAAAAGATATGCAAGCGTATCTAATCACACATTCCGTATCAGACATTGCCATGTTGAGCTTTTTGCATTCTGAGAATAAGATCATTGACAAAAAAACAGCCAGAACTAGAAAGACGGCACACAAAATAACATTCACTTTAAAAGCGTATTTAAGGGCAATACAAAAAGCTGGCGTTTCAATTGATCCACCAATGCTTAAAATGGTGCTTAAATTTCCAAACTTATTTTTGGATCTTTTCTTTATGACATGGCTACGAACTAAAATGGTTAGGGATATGATGTTGCCGGATTATGCGAATAATGCTAATAATGAGATTGTGCAGCTAAGTAATGATTTAATGAAATTTTTAAGTCAACATGATATCAAATCAGAAATACATGTTCAGTAATTAAATTTGTCAATATCCCTTGGGCATGACATGCGGCGGAGGGGGCTTTTCTTTCCCCTACATAACAGCATATTGCACTGCGCCATCGTCACGAAACCTTACAAAAGTGTTAGGTAAATGTCATCTAGATCAATGAATTGTCATCTAGATCAATGGCATCAACCTAGCAGCTCCTCTATACTAACCCATTGATAGGATTATTTTTAAGGGGGAGTTGGTCGTGAGGTTTTTTGAAATGCTGTTATTCTTTTCAAATGTTAGTTTTTTGGCACTCCTGTTCATTTTAAATCAACGTATTCGAAGATCTGCTTTGCTCCTGACAAGCGGAGTAGGCTCTATTTTTTTAGTGATACATTTGCTTGTCGAAGGATACAGGGTTCAGCTTGTATTTTTATACGGATTTACGATCCTGATGCTTATGCTTTCGCTTATAGACGTTTTCATAAAGCCGAAAGTCGTTCGGACTGCCTCGCGAATTCGTAGGGTGCTGGGCCGCCTTTTTATCGTGATTGGGCTAATCGCAACGGGGTGCTTCCTATATGTGTTTCCTGTATTCGACTTTCCGGCGCCAACCGGCGAGTTGCAGGTAGGCACGAAAATCTTTCATTTCATAGACCAAAACCGGGAGGAAACATTTAGCAAAACCTCGACAGGCAAGAGAGAATTGATGGTTCAGGTATGGTATCCGGCTCAAGATGGCACTGGCAAGTACGCTCCCTTTATTCCAGATACCCAGATTTTACGTTATATGGCTACGAACTATGGCCTTCCCGGGTTTACTTTACAACACCTAAAGTACGTATCCAGTCATGCTTATTCGGGGGCTGAAGTCTCTTCTGCACAGACTTCATACCCACTGATTCTTGCGAATCCCGGCTTCGGCTCTTCCAGGTTCCTCCACACGGCGCAAGCTGAATATCTCGCGAGTCACGGATATATCGTGGCAGTGATTGACCACACCTACAATACATTTGCAACCGAGTTTCCGGACGGTCGAATCACGACCAGCACAACCAACGATTTATTCTCGCCTGACCATGATTACCAGACGGAAAGAGATAATCGCGACAAGTTGGGTAAAGTTTTAACCGACGATGTGGCGTTTGTGCTGGACCAATTCGAGCTCATCCAATCGGGGAAGATTCCAAGTCATCTAAAAGGGAGAATTGATCTCGGTAATGTCGGTGTATTCGGTCATTCCATCGGTGGAGCGACGGCCTATGACGCCTCTTATGATCCGCGAATCGCGGTTGGAATAGACTTTGATGGAGGGCTTTATCGTTTGCGTGAAAGAGAGGGTCTGCGTAAGCCGTTTTTGTTCATCAACTCGGAAAGCGAATTTGAAAAATTAAAAATGGTGATGGATAACCGGGTCTACACGGATTCAGAGCTTAACCGTATGGGCTCAACAAGAGAGTGGGAGGATAAAGTAACGGAAGATAAAAAGTTGGAACTTGAACGGATGCGCCAGACAGTCGACGAAGGGGGAAAGATTCTCTATATCGAAAATACGGAGCATTTGAATTTTACCGACGTACAGTTCATTACTCCGATATTCAAAATACTGGGCGTTACCGGAAAGATTGCTCCCGAAAGAGCAAACTCCGTTATTAATGCCTATATGCTTGATTTCTTCGATATGTATCTGAAAAATCAAGGCGGAATCTTAATGAAAGGACCGAATAGTGGCTTTCCGGAGGTGAAGTTCGTAACCTCACTATTATAAATTACGTAACAGGCTACCGATTTTGATAAGCTCCTCTTCAAGTAGACAAAGGTTTAATTAATAACCCTTACTTGAAGGGGAGTTTTTATTTTGTCTAAGAAGAATGATGTTCCCATTCGCTTTAAGCAGTGTTCTGTTAATCCTAATTTGCTTGAAGATCCGACTCACAGACTCGTCAAGCTTGTTGCTATTGAACGGAGGGTATATGAAACAAATTAGAGTCATTGGACCGCAGAATTTCAGAGTCGCAACGACGGAAGTTCCGTTATTGGCACCCGACGAGGTATTGATCGACCTGCAAGCTTGCGGCATCTGGCTGTCGTGATGACCGGCTGCCTACTAGTCTTACTAAGTTATCGTTTCTTACAGTTAGCTATGCTCGCCCTTATTTGGGTTAGTTACTATTTAAGATTAGGTTTTATCTAAACGTGTTATGCCTTCAGACGCTTTACATCCTGTTTAGGCGGAAAACCAAACATGCGGGAATACTCACGGCTAAATTGCGAAGGACTTTCATAGCCTACTCGAAATGCCACATCGGTGGCATCTGCTGACTCGATTAGTAATAACCGGCGGGCTTCCTGAAGTCTCAGATGTTTTTGGAACTGAATAGGGATTGCAGTAACTTCCTTAAAGTACCGATGAAACGAAGAAACACTCATATTCGCTATTTCGGCAAGCTCCTCAATCTTAAAAGAACTAGCATAGTTATTCATGATATGTTCAATAACATCTTTGATTAGATGAGTTGAGCTTCCTTCCATTACAATATGCTCCAATGCAATCCCATTCTGCCCATGTAGCACCCGGTAAAGAATCTCTTTTGTAAATAATGGAGCTAACACTGGAATGTCTTTAGGCTGATCTAACAAACGAGCCAACCTGAGGACGGCGTCCATTAAAGAAGACTCCATCTGACTAACAAACATAGCTCGCTTAGGATTTTCTTTAGCGTAAACTCGAACTTCAGATTCCTGTAAAACCTCTAAAATTTGACTTGGTGTAAATTCAAGCTTGAACCCTAAGTATGGAACATCGGAAGTGGCTTCAGTGACTTGGGCGGTAACTGGCAGGTGAACGGATGCAATGAGGTAATCGGAGGGGGTGTATCTAAAACGCTCCTGTGCCAGCCATACCTCCTTAGCCCCTTGTACCACCAAACATAAGGAAGGTTTGTAAACTCCATGCCTTGGTATGGACGCATTCGAGTCACGCATGAAAAATAAAGAGGGAATAGCAGTTTGGTGAATACCATCTTTTTCTGTGAAATGGTCAATGATTTTTACGAGTTCATTCTGCTGTTTAGTGATTATTTCAGGCATTTGATCCTCTCATTTCCTTATCTCTATATAGTCTGATTATAGTCTATATTCATCTCTTACATAAGTGTTAGTGAGAGGATTAGGCAAACATTTGGCAAGAAAGGGATAACGGTCGCTTTGTCATCAGGTACATAATAAGGATATGCAAACAGAAAGAGGATTTACACTTAATCATTGAAAACTTGGAGGGTAATATTATGCAAAAAGTAGTTTTGAACAATAATGTTGAAATGCCTATACTCGGTTTTGGTGTTTATCAGATTCAAGATGCAAATGAATGTGAGCAAAGCGTTTATGACGCTATTATGGCAGGTTATCGCCTGATTGATACTGCCGCCTCTTATCTAAATGAAGAAGCAGTTGGCAGGGCGATTAAACGGAGTGGCTTGGCAAGAGAGGAATTATTTATCACTACAAAGCTTTGGGTTCAAGATACGGGTTATGAGCGCACAAAGAAAGCATTTCAACAATCACTGAACCGATTACAGCTTGATCATTTGGACTTGTATTTAATTCATCAGCCATTTGGCGATGTGTTTGGCTCATGGCGAGCTATGGAGGAATTATATCGTGAGGGCAAGATCCGTGCTATCGGCGTTAGTAATTTTCATGAGGATCGTTTGATTGATTTAATTCTTCATAATGAAGTAGTCCCAGCTGTAAATCAGGTTGAAACGCATCCTTTCAACCAGCAAATCGAAAATGCGGAATTTATGACTGAAAATAATGTTCAAATCGAGTCATGGGCACCTTTTGCTGAAGGGAAAAATAATTTGTTCCAGAATGAGTTACTGGTATCCATAGCTGAAAAGTATAATAAATCCGTGGCTCAGGTGATTTTACGGTGGCTCACACAAAGAGAAATCGTTGTGATTCCGAAGTCAGTTCGTAAAGAAAGAATTATCGAAAACTTCAATATCTTTGATTTTGAATTAAGCCAAGAGGATATGGCATCCATTGCTACGTTAGATACGAATCAGAGTTTGTTCTTTTCACATCGGGATCCTGAAATGGTGAAATGGATTGGTACTCGTAAACTCGATATCTAACATATTTTCGAATGAACTACTTTGTAATTACTCCAATCTTATGAGATAATAGAGTTTTTCCGTTGATTCTATTTTTCATGGCATAACGTGATATGCCTGATCAAATATTGGAGGTAGGCTTGTTGGCGACACAGTATCCTTTTGAATATGATCGGACCAGACCTTTTATGGAGCAAGTAGGGGAATGGGTCGGCGATGTATTCTATGAAATTCTTCCTGAGGCAGGATTTGAAGTTCGTGATGAACAGATTTACATGGCGTTTCAGGTGGAGCGAGCTTTTGCTGAGAAGAAGACGATTTTTGCTGAGGCAGGGGTCGGTACGGGTAAGACTTTAGTGTATTTGTTATATAGCATTTGTTATGCGCGGTATATGGGTAAACCTGCGATTATCGCTTGTGCGGACGAGTCCTTGATTGAGCAGTTGGTGAAGCCAGAGGGTGATATTGCCAAGCTTGCGAAGCATCTGAATATGAATATTGATGCCAGACTAGCGAAATCTCCAGATAAATATATGTGTCTGAAAAAGCTGGATCATGCTCGCAACAATGATGATGGGAGCTTGCCGCTGGAGAGTTTATATGGTACTTTACCTGATTTTGTACATTCTCATGCACCGATGCAGCAGTTCCATGCCTATGGCGACCGTAGGGATTATCCAGATCTGAATGATGAACAATGGAATAAGATCAACTGGGATACGTTTCAGGATTGTTTTACTTGTGATATGCGTCATCGCTGTGGACAAACGTTGTCCCGTGATCATTACCGGAAATCAAGCGACCTGATCATTTGTTCCCACGATTATTACATGGAGCATGTCTGGACTTATGAAGCGCGTAAACGAGAGGGTCAAATTCCTCTGCTTCCAGAGCATTGTGCAGTTGTGTTTGACGAAGGGCATTTGTTAGAATCTGCCGCCATGAAGGCGTTAGGCTATAAAATGAAGCATGTTGTCTTTGAAGAACTAATCTCTCGTCTGTTACAGAATGAGATTCGTGAAACGCTTGCTGTTCTTATCGATGAAGCGATTATGCAAAGTGAGCAAATGTTTAAACACATTCGTCGTCAATGCCGCACCATTCCTGGATCGGATCGAAAAAGCATTGAGCTAAATGCATCGCTAATCCGTGAGGTGCATCGCATGCGTAGTGTAATTGCCGCTATTGAAGAAGAATTAGTATTCGAAAGTGGACTGTACACGATTGATGAATATCAATTGCGGATTGTGGAAGAACGTTTGGAGACCATAGAGATCGCATTGAGGTTGTTTGAGGATTCAGGTGCATTAATCTGCTGGGCGACAGAAGATAGCGATGGCTTAACGCTGTCGGTCATGCCGCGTAATGTTAAGGAAGTACTTCAAGACAGCTTATTCACGCAAAAAATGCCAATCGTATTCTCTTCGGCTACATTATCCGTGAATAAATCATTCCAATACTTGAAGGATAGTCTTGGGATACACGACTTCCTGTCTTTCTCTGTAGACTCACCTTATGATTATGAGCACCAGATGAGTATCTATGTACCTGAGCTTCAGAGCGGTGATTTTGCTGAGAAAATGAAGATCTCCCTGAAGCTTATCCAGCAGACAGAAGGAAGAGCCCTGTTGTTATTCCGTACTCGCGAAGAACTTCTGCAGTTCAAGCAGCTCAGCTCGCAGAGAGCAGAATCCAGCAAGTATTCTTTCCTCTATGAGGGGGATCAAGAGATCAGCTATCTGATCTCAGCTTTTCAGCGGGATGAGCATAGTGTGCTTTGTGCGGTGACACTGTGGGAAGGATTAGATATACCAGGACCTTCACTATCTAATGTGATCATTTGGTCGCTACCTTATCCTCCGCTTGACCCTGTATTTATGGCAAAACGTGCGGAGACTTCCAATCCTTTTGAAGATGTGGATTTACCTTACATGCTGCTAAGACTTAAACAAGGAATGGGACGTCTGATCAGAACGGGTACGGACCAAGGAATTGTGACGGTACTTGCGGAAGCTGAAGGACAACATCCCGTTCACGAGTATATAACTTCTGTACTCCCGAAGGGAACTAAGCTCCAGAAGCTTGAAGTGTAAATTTAAAAAATTAATATAGGAACACAATTGCTCTTTTGGAGAGGTGGATGCTTCGGCATTCTCCTTCTCGAAGGAGCTTTTTTTTGCATGGATTCAAGCATAAGGAATACTAATCTTACGGATAGTATATTGGTATTTAACTTTCGAGCCATGGCGTATTATTGTTGATTCATGGGGGAAGGGAAATACATACCTCCGTCATCTAGAGATTCATACAAGGGGTGTACACGACATGGGGGATTCACAGGGATTATACCAATCGAACAATAAGAAACAAGTTGGTTTTGCACTTGGCATTGGGTTAACCTTAATCATTGCATTAGTCGCAAAATATTTAGCAGGCTTTCCATTTCTCTCTATTATGGGCCAATTGGTCATTGCCATCTTAATCGGAATTATTTGGCGGGCAACCGTCGGAGTGCCGGGTACGATCACCCATGGCACTGATTTTTCCAGCAAAAAGCTGCTACGTCTAGGGATTATCCTGCTCGGTATGCGGTTGAATTTAATGGATATTGTTGCTGCAGGTCCACGGGTATTTCTACTGGCTGTGATTGTGATCGTATTTACGATCTCTGTTGTATACGGACTTGCCCGACTATTCAAAGTTGATAAGCGACTCAGTATCTTAACCGCCTGCGGAACAGCGATCTGCGGTGCGGCAGCGGTGGTGGCGATTGCTCCACAAATCAAAGCCAAAGACGACGAAACTGCGATTGGCGCAGCGATAGTTGCAATTTTAGGTACAATATTCACGTTGCTATACACATTTTTGTATCCTTTACTAGGCTTATCGAATCTAGGCTATGGGGTTTTCTCTGGAGCTACCTTACATGAAATTGCTCACGTCATCGCAGCAGCAGATGCAGGTGGGAGCGCAGCAGTAGATATGGCGGTTATTGTTAAATTGACTCGGGTGGCCTTACTCGTTCCTGTTGCTATCTTAATTGGGGTTTGGACCAATCGTGCAGAAAGAAAAGTGCAAGGTGGACAGTCTAAAGCCTCATGGAAAAGCATTCCTATTCCTTGGTTTATTCTAGGCTTCTTACTCGTCAGTGGTGTGAATTCATTAGGGATCGTATCAGCATCAGTGGCAAATGGAATTGTAACGATAGCTTATATGCTAATCGCTATGGCGATGGCTGGACTTGGTTTAAACGTTGATTTGGCCGCATTTAGACGACTGGGGATGAAGTCTTTTGCAGCAGGGCTTATAGGTTCGGTCTTGTTGTCCTTAGTTGGATTTACATTAGTTCACTGGTTTGGTCTGGCATGATCTTTTGCATACATTAGAATCGTAAGAAATGAACTACTTCATATCTAAAAATGGTCCTTCTGTGTATCATTTCATGTGGCTGGGTATGCATGATATGGATGGAGGGACATCAGTTGAAATATTGCATAGGGGAATTTGCTTCCATTCTCGGTGTGACTGCGGATACGCTGAGGTTATACGAGAAACATGATATTGTTAGACCCACTAAAGATAACAGCAATAATTACAGATATTTTAATGATTTAGATGCAAGAGATTTGCTTATGAGTAGATGGTACAGAAGTATGGGAATTCCATTACCGGAAGTGGCAAACCTCATGAAGGAGTCTTCTTCAGAGCAAGTTATGGGTAGGATGCAAGAAACAGCGTTGAATTTAGAAGAAGAGATCAAGCAGAAGACGATGCTGCTTAATAAGATGAATGAAATTCATAAAGAACTCAGGGGATTAGAGTCCTCTTTATATTCGTGTAAACTTAAACAACTGCCAGGTATGTACAGACTAAAGCAAACGGATAAGAATGCATTAATAAAAAATGATATGGTTAAAAGCTTGATCAACACTTGGATGGATTTACTTCCTTATGCATTTTATTCTTTTAGAATTGAAGATACAGATAACTTTGTCAGCGAAAACAATAATTTTGATTACAGCTGGGGCCTTACCTTACTAGAGGAAGAAGCGCAAAAATTCGAAATGGATAGCGAAGAATATGCAGAGTATATTAGCCCAAGTCATTGTATCTCAGCTACCATATTATGTCCGGATGAAAAATATATCACGAAGAACTCTTTGCAGTTCATGATCGACTATATTGAGGCTAATCATTATGCCATAACGGGAGATGTGGTCGGGAAATTATTGCTTACTGAGAAAATCGAAGGCCAGAATAGATCTTATTTGGAAGTGAATATCCCAATCCAATAGCGTCTCTTATTAAACATCTGCTCTTTGAGCGGGTGTTTTTTTCTAGTTGGACAAAAAGTATACATTGACCTTGGTGCAGCACCAAGGTTTACACTTCGGTATATAGCCTGTCGGATTACGTTGTTGATTAACAATTAAGTTTGTGAAAATTATCACGTTATCGGTTTCAGGTTAAGAGATTTTAGACACTGGGGGAGAACAGAATGCGTAACAGAAATTTCGTCAAGAAAATGCTCATGTTATCTTTTTGTATGGTGCTGATCGTTTCCATGCTGAGCGGATGTACGGGAAATGGGGAGTCGGCTAATTCGTCGTCATCGTCCTTTAAAGCGGGTACGTTCAGTGGGGAAGCGGAAGGTAAAGAGGGAATTATTAAGGTAGAAGTAACTATGGATGAGCCCGATAAAATTAAAGATATTAAGATTGTAAGCCAATCGGAAACAGGGGGCCTAGGCGATAGCGCACTTGAAAAAATGAAAGAACAAATTCTAGAAGGACAAACCTTGGTGGTTGATGCTGTTAGTGGTGCCAGTCTTTCCAGTGAAGCCATGCTTGCCGCTGTAGAGGATGCCGTAACCAAAGGTGGAGGTAATCTAGAAGTCCTCAAAGCTGGAGGTGTCAAAAAAGCCGGTGAAGGGAAAACAGAAAAACTGGAAACCGACGTTGTTGTAGTGGGCGCTGGAGCATCCGGTGTATCTGCGGCGGTTACAGCAGCTGATAAAGGTGCGAAGGTTATTATTATAGAAAAAACTGGTGTCATCGGGGGAGCAAGTAATCTGTCTTGGGCAGGTAAGTTCTACAACTCCTCTGCTGCTACTAGTAATAGTCTAAAAGTAAATGTGGAAAAAGAAATTGCGGATTGGATTGTCAACAATCACTGGAGAGTGGATGCAGCAGCGATTAGACAATATGTTACTAAATCCGGTGAAACTTACGATTGGTTAGCCGAAAAAGGATATAAAACTAGCTTCCTGAACTTCTTCGGCGAACAATTACATGTGCTGCCGGCTTATGAAACCCGTGAAGAGACCCTTCGGAAAATGTTGTCCGAATCGGTTGAACAACATGGCGGACAAGTGATCACAGAAACGACTGCCAAGAAGCTGATTACGAATGAAGCTGGAGAAGTTACGGGAGTAGTCGCTGAGAAAGCAGACGGTACAACGCTAGAAATTTCAGCGAAGAGTGTCATAATGGCAACGGGTGGTTATGCTGCAAATAAAGAGATGGTTAAAGAGGCTTTTGGTTTCGAAGGGGTTAACGGTGGATTAGGACAAAACGTAGGGGAAGGTCTCGAAATGGCATGGGAAGCTGGAGCCAAGGTACCGGACAACTTCGGTGGACAAATGCTTCACCAAACATTAGCTAGAGCAACACAAGGTCTAAAAGCACAATATGAGCCTTTTGAAGCAAGTTATCCACTAATGTTGACTTATCTTCCGAATTTCATGAATGTAGGTACTTCTGGCGCAAGATTCAGAGATGAAGCAGCGACTCTAACTTCGGTTGCAGCAGCGAACACAAGTGCATTTAATGGACCCTATCATATGGTTATTGTCTCGAAATCCCAATTGGATGCACTTCAGACCAAAGGAATGAACGGTGTTCATGCACCAAGTCTTCCAGGAATGCCACCGGAATTCTATGCTGAATTTGCGGATCAATTTACACTTGAGAACCCTTGGGCAAATGTTGGGAAAGTATTTGATTCGATGGTGGAGAACGGAGATGGCTTCAAAGGAAATACGATTGAAGAATTAGCTACGAATGCAGGAATGGATGTTGACGTGTTTGTAGAAAATTACAATAGTTATAAAGAAGCGACAAAAACTGGTGTTGACTCTGAATTTGGTAAAGCCGCTGAGTATTTAGAACCTATAGGTGAAGAAGGTCCATATTATGCAATCATTGCTGAAATCAATAACTTGGGTTCTGTTGGGGGCTTGCTAGTAAATACAAAGTTCCAAGTTCTGAATGATAAACGGACGCCAGTGAAAGGATTGTTTGCTGTAGGTCTTGAATCTGAAGGCGTGTTGTTTAACGATACTTATGTTGGAAACGGCGTTGGTATTGGGTACTCCTTTACCTCGGGTCGTCTTGGCGGGGAGAGCGCTGCAAAGAGTGCTTTGAAAGCTAATTAACGACAATTTCCCGGAAAATAATTGAAGATTTTTAAAGACGCAGAGTGGAGAGCCCTGCGTCTTTTTTTTGCTGGAGCTTAGAGCCATTCCTCTTTTAACAAAGATTTGAGATGCTCTACGTTTGCTGCCCCAAGCTTGTTAGCGATTCTTTGCTCTAATTCGATTTTGGTGATCATCATTCTTTGATTGCATTCGATACCCTTCTGGGTAAGGATGATGTTTTTGTCACGTTGATTTCCTTTGACCTCCACGGCTTCTACATAGTTGCGGGATAACAGTCCTTGAATACTTTTATGCGTACCCTGTCTTGAAATATGAATAATTCTACTGATTTCCGATATTGTGAGCATTTCATGTTTTTCAAGAACTGCTAGGATATGGGATTCAGTCTTATTAATTTGGTCCGGGTCTTGGTCAGTCACTATTTTACGTAGGGCTAGATGTTTCTCACTAAGTAAATCAATAAGATTCATTTCTTGCAGATGGTTATCCATGTGAACACTCCTAAATCATCGCTCATTAATCCAAGTATAAGTCATTTGTATTCATTGTCAACTTGGTTGACTTAGTTCGAATGGCTGTGATATTGTAATCCAGGTTGACAATACTGAAAGATAAAAGGAGCTTGAAGATGGGAAGAAACAAAAAAGAAGCATTATTATTTACATTCATCATGTGTGCTTTGATGGTGCTGGGAATGAGCATTTACAATGTAGCGCTGATGGAGGGCTGGTCAGGTACGTTAGTTAAAGATGTGATCATCGGCTACGTACCTGCGTTTGTAGTTGCATTTATTCTGGATGTCTTTGTTGTAGGGAAAGTTGCGAAAGGGATCGCACATAAGCTGGTAAAAGAGAATGATCCGATGATCAAAAAAATCATGTTCATCTCCTTTTTTATGGTGACCGGAATGGTGCTGTTTATGTCCTTCTATGGCGCAGTTCTTCATGTAGGGTTCGCCTCAGCACTACCGATGGCTTATCTGTCTGCGATAGGTAAGAATTTCATTGTTGCACTTCCACTGCAAATTCTATTAGTCGGGCCTCTTACACGATTTATATTTGTGAAAATTACTCCTGCTACTGCATAGAGAATGTTTACATCACCATTACGCAAATCTGCAGGTTAGGTAATACTATTACTCTATATTGATAGAAACTATCAATAGGAGTGAAAATCTACTTGAAACCCACTGGTAAAGCTATTGTTTCTCTTATGCTTACAGCTGAGATGTTGTTAGGTTCCGCATGGATGGCAGGTCCAGCAGTGGCTGCATCCGTTCAATCAGGTACGCCTTATACGGCAGACGGTCAATACAATGTGAAGATTCCTCATATTATTGTTAATCAAGTTTATGGTGGGGGTAACACTGCCGATGCATCAGGTGGATTTTTCTCGAAAGGTTACATTGAATTATATAACCCAACTGATTCCGATGTGAGTTTAGTAGGTTGGTCTGTACAATATTCGGATCCTAAGCTCGCTGGGCAATGGAGCAAGTTAGATTTGAACAGAACCATTAAAGCTCATTCTTCTTATCTCATCACCGATGATGCCAACAACAAGGATCACAAAAACGATATCAGTGCCAAAGGCGATCAGTCCTGGCCGGGGATTTATTTTAATAACAAAGGCATGAAAGTTGTTCTGCTAAGCAGTACAGACTTGTTGCAGGTTGTGAATCCATTTCAAACAATGTCAAGTAGTTACGTGGACATGATTGGTGTAGCAGCAAATGATGATAATGCTAAGATAGATGGATACGAGACGGACTATCCTACGGGGAAAGCGGAAGGTACTTCTAAACAAAAGTCCGTTCGACGCGTTGCTTTCGTAGATTCAGACAACAATAAAGCAGATTTCAAACAGATTAGCTTTGATTCCTTAGATGCTTCAGCTTTGGCCTTGGCTAAGCCGCATAACAGCGCAGATGGACAATGGGGAATAAATGTAGGCGATCTTGGCATCGCAACTCAGAATCTTTCAGAAGCAAAACTCGGATCGCCTTATTCGGTAACATTGTCCGTTTATGGGGGAGTACAACCTTATTCTTTTGAAGCTACGGGTTTACCGGACGGACTATCACTGGATGCAGCATCTGGGAATATTAGTGGAACTCCTACGAAAGTAGGGGCGGCCACCGTAAGTATCGCAGTGTATGACAGTTCGGCACCCCGGAAGAAGACAGAAGCTATAGTACCACTGAATGTGGCGGAAGCCGCAGCACCTTTGACTCCAGATCTACTTAGTGTAACTAAGATCGGCGGATACGCTGTAGGCGTGACCAATAAAGATGGCGGCGTGGCGGAGATCGTGAAGTTTAACCGTGATAACGGCAAGTTCTACCTCGTTAATGGTTCATCTCACCCTGCAACAGTCGATATTGTGAATCTCAAGGACCCTTCTAATCCGCAAAAAGAATATAGTATTAATGTAGAACAGCTATCCGAAGTGGATGGATTTACATACGGAGACCTGACGAGTGTAGATATCAACACCGCTACTAAACGGATCGCTGTAGCCATTCAAGAAGAAGATGCTATGAAGAACGGTAAGGTTCTTGTACTCGATTATGATGGTAAAATGTTGGCTTCTTATGAAGCTGGAGTACAACCGGACATGGTGAAGTATACCGATGATGGCCGTTACATTTTGACAGCGGACGAAGCTGAACCACGTACGAATGTCGGTGATCCTGAAGGTAGTGTAACGATCATTGATACGCTCAAGGACACTTCGATTCAGGTGAAGTTCGATAACCCTGATGTAATTGACGATCTTGTCCATATTCGTGGAGTAGCTGATCCGGTAACTAAACAGATTACGGGCAAAGGTGAAAAAAAGGAAGCGATACGTGATCTGGAGCCGGAGTTTGTGGTGCTTTCTGATGACCAGACCATTGCCTATGTAGCGCTTCAAGAGAATAATGCTATTGCTGCCATCGATATTGCCTCCAAGCAGGTTCTAGGGGTTAAAGGATTAGGTTTCAAGGATTTAAGCCTTCCTAACAATGCTCTGGACCTGGTAAAAGATAATAAAGTGAATTTAGAAAATGTTCCATTCTTCGGTACGTATATGCCTGATGGTATAGATCAGTACACGGTCGGAGGTAAAACTTATCTGTTCACGGCCAACGAAGGTGACGCAACGGAATGGGATAGTAAAGTGAACGTGAGCTCAGTCAAAAAAATGAAGGGCTCATTAGATCCGGAATCAGATGCGGCTAAGTTTCTGAATAAAAATAAAGATAAATATGATAGTGTAGAAGTTATGTCTGACATGGGCAATGATGGAATTTACTTGTACGGTGGCCGTTCATTTTCCATTTGGGAAGCAGATTCTATGGAACAGGTCTACGATAGTGGCAGCGACTTTGAAAAGATTACCGGAGAACGCCTGCCAGAATATTTCAATGCAAGCAACAGTAACACGACCATGGATAACCGTAGTACCAAAAAAGGACCGGAGCCTGAGTATGTCAAGGTAGGCAAGGTTGGACAAAAAGCGCTGGCCTTTATTGGTCTTGAGCGAATCGGTGGTCTGATGACTTATGATGTGACGAATCCAGAGGAACCGAATTTTGTGAACTATATTAATACACGTCAATTCACACCTGCGAACACCATTGAAACGGACACTGGTCCAGAAGGTATCGAATTTATTTCGGCAACATCAAGCCCGACTGGATTGCCATTAGTACTCGTAGCGAATGAAGTTGGTGGTACTGTGGCCATTTATCAATTGAATGTATCGAAGGTAACACTGAATCGGACTTCTTTGTCATTGAAGGTTGGCGAAGCTTCAGCAACGCTTGAGGCTAGCGTAGTTCCTGCTGAGGGTGGATCGAATGTGGTAACTTGGAGTTCTTCGAATCCAAGTGTTGCTTCCGTTGATAACAACGGAAAGGTCACTCCCTTGGCAAAGGGAACAGCTGTTATCTCCGCCTATAGCGCAGATGGTTATGGCGTAGCTGAATCTACTGTGACCGTATCCGCAGCAGATCCGGTGATTTCAAATCCGGGACCTGGTACAACGGTAACGACTAAAGATCCAGTTAAACAGGCGACAACACCAGCTGTAACCACAGAAGGTAATAAGATTATCGTAGAGGTTAAGGCTTCAGCGGATGCAGAAGGTAAGTTAGTTGCCTCCGTTACTTTGGATATGGTTACAGAGGGACTTAAGTCTCTGGCGAATAATGCTAATGGTCAGTTGATATTCCGCTCTAAGGTTGATGCAGCTTCAGGTGAAGTTCTACTTAACTTCCCATCGAGTGCTTTTGCGGCACTGACAGGTAGTACTGCAAAGTCAGTTGTAGTTGAAGCAGGAGCTAGTACGATAACATTGGATCGTAATGCACTCTCGGCTGTGCACGCAGCAGCAAAGGGTGAGGACATTAAGCTGTCCATCGGCAGTACGGACACGGATGGGAAAGGCAAAGCTCAAGCTGTGGTTGGCAGTCGTCCAGTAATAAACCTTGCGATTTCAGCTGGCAGTCAGCGTCTCTCTAATCTAGGTGCTGGTTTTGCGACAATAACAGTGCCGTATACACTAGGAGCAAATGAAGATGCTAATGCAGTCGTAGCTTATGATTTGACGAATGCGGGGCAAGCGGTTGTACTAGCAGGCAGTAGCTATAACGCAGCAAAGGGACAACTGAATTTCCAAACTTCACAATTCTCCACGTATGCAGTAGGGTACAACAAAGTGAGCTTCTCTGATATTGGCAGCAGCTTTGCTAAAGATTCTATTACGTATTTGGCAGCTCGTGATGTAATTACCGGCATTGGCGAAGGTAAGTTCGGAGCTAAGAGTCAATTAACCAGAGCAGATGTTACCTTGCTCCTAGCACGATTGGCTGGTGTTAATCTGGGCGCAGAAGAAGCAGGAAACTTCACAGATGTTAAGGCTGACGATTATTATGCGGCAGCGGTAGCGTGGGCTAATCGCAAGGAAATTGTTACCGGAGTAAGTGATGGACAGTTCAATCCTCGGGCAAATGTAACTCGTGAGCAGCTCTCTGTCATGATCGTGCGATTAGCGAAAGCTATGAACTGGACATTGCCTGTAAGTGGCGACAGTTCAGCTTTTGCGGATCAGAAGTCGATAAGCTCTTATGCTCTTGAAGCAGCCGCAGCTGCTCAGCAGGCAGGAATTATTTCAGGCAAGCCTGTTGCAGAAAGTACGGGGCTTAACTTTGCTCCAAAAGATACAGCGACTCGTGAAGAAATAGCTCAAATGTTAGCGAAGCTGTTAAAGCTGAGTCAATCTTAAGCGATCATCATATTTTTTGATGACAATAGAAACGCTCTCCAATGCCTTGATGGGCAAAGGAGAGCGTTTTGTTTTAAGCTCTCTTTTTTACAGGTTCGAGCAGATTTAATACATACTCATTTCCGCTGCCTTTGGGACTATCGTTACGGATATGCTCTTCAAGACATAATCTTGAATCGTGGTCAGCTTGATAATCAAGGTTATTATCCAAAAAACTCATCAGCGCTTGCCATGAGCCGTAGATATCATCACTGCTTTCCGTCATCGCATAGAGACCGCCGTCGAACCGCATCTCTTTAAGTTGGCTTGGTATTTCTACATTTTCAGGAATGGAGGCACAGAATCCATAGCCATAAGGGTTATTCTCACCACTAGGATGCGGATTTGTATTCCCGCCAAATAAACGTGCCGTCCCCAAGAGGTGGCTAGCTTCCAACCATTCCAAGACAGGTAGCATAGCTTCATCCTCTGGGGATGTACTGACTGCAATGTTATAAGCAAGTCTCATAGTTGGAAGTGTAATGAATCTTACATGGATAGGTGGAGAGTGTTTAATTGTTGTCATAGATAAAGCCTCCTCATTCTCATTCAAATCATCCAATGTATTGCATGATTCTTCATTTAGCTCTAATAACAAATGGTTAGTTATGGACTCCTCCGTACGTGCGGATATTAATTGTAATAAGAAGCGGATTTCGCGATCTTTTTGTGTTAGCTTGGATTTCTCATTATGAATTGAAGCGGATTGCTGAAGAAGTGTTTCATACAAGGACTGTACGGACATGTTCTTTAGAACGATTCCGATATCTTTAATACTAATATCCAGCTTTCTTAATAATGCGGTGATACGAATAGCGAGAATTGCGTGCTCATCATAAATCCGCCAGCCCGAGCTAGCCTCACGATGACTTTTAAACAATCCTTGTGCTTCCCAGTGACGCAACGTCCGACTCGTCAGTCCGATTTGCGTAGAAAGCTTATCAATGGTCACAAATTCACTCATAGACAACTCCCGTTCTATAGATTGATAAGGCGCCCTATGGGAAGTATTTTAGCACTTAACGTTACGTCAATTGCAAGGATAGTTGTGAACGTGTACTCGACAAAATTTACATTTCTCATACAAAACTGTGTCCGGTATTTAATGTACAGCTTCTACAATTTAGATATTAGTAAAAAGTACCTATTGCCATATGAGGCTTTATACGGAGGATGATATTGTTGAAGGCTAGGTCTATGCATCTATCAATGAAGTGGAAGTTGATCTTGAGTTTTTCTGCCGTGGTACTATTCTTTCTAGGGGTAGCGCTATACCAAAACTATAAAATCAATCAAGTAGAAATCTCTATGGAAACACAAAAAATGGAGATGGAAAAAAGAATTACAGTATCCACCATTACTCAACTGCTTCAAGAAATGAACAGTGTGGAGACCTCTCTAGCGGGTTCTAGCGATTTAGAGTTTACCCAACCTTTTAAGGACAAGCAGACAAAGCTAATGGAAGAATTGGGTAAAGTGAAGTTTGAAGCAGATTCGCCAGCGTCTAAGGAGTTAGAACAGTTACATAATCAAGTTGGAGGATATACAGGCTATTTTGACGGATTAGTGAATACCCTAAAGGACGAGCAGCTTGATCCCATGGCCGTTCTGGAACGAATAGATGAACTACATACGAAGGCGCTAGCTATGAATAAAGCTATGCTGGAGACCAATGAGAAACTATATACAGCAGCAGCAGAGAACGCAGAAAAGGCTCAAGACTATTCTTTTGATTTGTTAAATCTGACTAGTTCTATGGGGGCTTATGCAGCAATACTAGTATTCATTTTCACACTTATTATTGCTGTTATGCTTATTCGTTCCTTCCTGAACCCTATAAATAAGCTGCAAGTTGCTCTACGTAAAATTGCTGAGGGAGATTTGCGGCAGCAGATTAATTCGCCATATAACGATGAGCTAGGAAGTCTGAGTCATCATTTCGACCATATGGTGTTGCGGGTTCGAGAGATGCTTCAGCAGACCCAATCGGTAGCTTCTTCGCTCGCTACTTATTCGCACTCTTTTCAACAATCTTCATCGATTACCGCTCATACGAACCAAGAAATCGTAAGTACAATACAGGAAATCTCTGTAGGCGCTGAGCAGCAAGCCGGACAATCGGAGCAGAGCGCAAGCTTGATTCAGGAATTGGAAAGGGAAGTTCATGAAATTACGGAATATACTGAGGTTATGCTCTCGACAAGTCAAACGGCTAATCACAATACTCGAAAAGGTTCCGAGTCCGTCATCGCTTTGCGCGAGGTATCAGAGCACTCACGTGAGTCTGTGAATAAAGTATATCTTGCTTTAACCAAATTGAGCGACCAATCGAAGGATATCTCCAGAATTACCAAATCGATTACAAACATTTCAAACCAGACCAACATTCTCTCACTAAATGCAGCGATTGAAGCAGCGCGGGCGGGAGTTTATGGGAAGGGCTTTGCTGTCATAGCAGATGAAGTGAGACAATTATCTGATCAGACCAAAGAGTCCTCCGTACATATCAGTCAGATTATTAACGAGCTGCAAGCAGGGATGGATGAATTTCAGAAATATATGCTGGAGACTAAAGGAAACCTTGAAGAGCAGGATCAAAAAGTGGCAGAAACGTTGTCGTCTTTTGAAGCGATAGATCAGTCGATCGTTGAGATTAGTAAGCAGATTGGGCAAATCCATGACAAGGTAGATATGACACAGACTATGAATCGTAGACTCGCAGAGTCTGTTCACAACGTGGC
The DNA here is from genome assembly GCF_038000135.1 of Paenibacillus sp. FSL F4-0236. Taxonomy (NCBI): domain Bacteria; kingdom Bacillati; phylum Bacillota; class Bacilli; order Caryophanales; family Paenibacillaceae; genus Paenibacillus; species Paenibacillus sp. FSL F4-0236. The sequence goes on along the minus strand of NZ_JBBOBK010000001.1, from coordinate 3,812,073 downwards.
TGCCATTGCTGAGGAAACTGCGGCAGGGGTTCAGGAAGTGAATGCCTCTAGTGTGCAGCAGGACAACGCGATCCACGACATTGCCCGCCAAGCCGTTGAGATTAATGAGATTTCGCAAAAATTATTCAAGGAAATCAACGTCTTCAAGATTAATTCGGACATAGCAGACGAGATTATCGCTGGGGATGACAGTGACTCACCTGGCGCTGAAACACCTGAAGAACGCTCTTATTTGACAATCTCCGCATAGGGGAAGATTTGATTGACTGCCCGCACATCGGAAGCGACTTGATTCACTAATTCTGTAACGTAAAAAGGTAGCTTAGAGGAGAGATGCTTCTAACTACCTTTTTTGCACTTTAAGTGTATTTAATGCAGCTATTGAAGGATGTGTTTTCCTTAAAGAGTGTTTAGTTGTACTTAGTGCAGTTATTTCTCCGGAAAATGACTGTTGTGGTGTTTAGCTAGTTTTTAATTGCACTGATTACAACTAAAGTCGAACATAAGCTTGGCCGATCCGATTTAGTTGTATAGAGTGCAGTTATCTGAAATGTTCGCAGAGGTTTTGTAAAATGAAAAAGCTACCACCTTCGTAGAAGATATCTACTTAGGGGTAGCTTTTGTCACATAGATGAATGAGTGAAGAGGGCTTGTGTGTGGGAGAAGTTATTACTCGTAGGTTTTGTTCAGAGAGCTAACTAGCTCTGGGAGCCAATTCTTTAGATTGAGAAACTTGTATCCCGCCGACCGGGCTTTTGTCGTATCCATAAACCAGGATTGTTCAATTCCGAAGGGTGACATATGCTCGTCTGCGGTTTGCTTCTGGATGATGGCGTGTTTCTCTGTTTCTTCTTCAATCATTGTGAGAATATCCTTAATTCTAACCGTACCGTCTGAGCAAGCGTTGAACGGTCCTGTCATAGTAGAGCTACAGCCTAGCCAATATAGGAAATCAGCAGCTTCATCCGAACGGATAAAGGAGATATGTGCTTCGGGATTCGGTATACCAATCGGCAACTCATTACGGACATGCTCAATATGAAAATGAAGTCTTCGCGTATAATCATCTATGCCCAGCACAATTGGAAAGCGAACCGCAGCGACTGGAAAGGTAGCCTGCTGCATGAAGACGGCTTCCGCCAGTCTTTTTCCCTCTTGATAGGTGAAATCATTTCGCCCTCCGTGGCGGATAGGGTAAGTTTCAGGATCGAAAATGTCCTCGATCAGCGCTTCTTCGCTGAAATCATAGACGGATAAACTTGAGGTGAGGATATACCGTTTCGTTTTACCATCAAAAATCCGGCGTGCCTGATCCGCTTCGTCCGGTGAATAACAAATATTATCGAACACGACATCCCATAGTGTATCTCCTACCGCCTGAGCGAGCTCGGTTGCTTGGAAACGGTCCGCATGGATACGGTGAACGTGATCTCCAAAGGAATCGCTAGTTTCCCCGCGTGTAAGTATTGTTACGTCGTTTATGGAATCTTGTAGCAATCGTTCAACTAACCTTTTTCCAAAAAAGCGCGTGCCGCCTAAGATAAGAATTTTCCTCATAAAATATCACTCCTAACTAACATTAATGTTTATTTATAAGTCTAATTATAGGTTTCCGTAGAAAGCAGGGGAATTGTACCTTAAAGAGTGATGAGTGGTGATGAATGAAGCATAAAGATATGTGAGGAGATTTCATTAGTGTGATTGTACTTTGTGCAATAGAATTTAAACTATATAGGACATAATTTGATTCTATTGCACTTTATACAATCAAAAGATAATAATCGACTTAAAAGTCACTTTTATTAAGAATCTATTGCAGATAGTGCAGTAGATTCGTTTTTGACCTAACTCACAAAACATACCTATCTCATCAAACTCACACTTTTCAAAACTAATATTTGTTCGGTTATAACGTAACGTAATGTGCTTCATTTAGCTAAGGTTACTCCAGTATTACGAAATAGCGTCACGAAAGACTAAGCCACCATCCGCATTCCTGGCTCGGAATAGTTCCAGCCCATAGAGCTGAATCCGCCAGATTGGAAAGGTTGAACGCTTTGGAAGCTCTGGAAGCTTTGGCTGGACACGGCCATTACAGTGTCTTGACTTTCATCTGCAAGGACAAGCTCAATCAACTCGGCGATTTGTCCTTGTTCATAGGCGGATGCAAGACGATTCAAGGCAATCTGTAGTTCCGTCTCCTGCAGTATGGAGGGGCCGTTAGATTGAAGAAGTTCTTGTCTGACTGCAGGGAGGGCTTGGCGGGCTCGATGCAGAGCAGCTTTGATGGCTCCTTCTGTGGTGTCGAGGATTTCGGCAGCTTCGCTTCCGGAGTGCTCGAATACATCGCGGAGCAGGAACACTGCTTGCTGCAGTGGAGACAGATGCTTCTGTAAGGCTTGAAAAGCAGCCTCAATCTCAAATAAACCATACTCTGCTGCTTCCTCTGTCCGTGGTTGATCCATTTCCAGCACTCGTGACAACGTGGCTTTTCGCCGCATAATATCTGTCCAGGTATTTCTGGCAATCCGCAGGAGTAGCGCCTCAGGATTCGGATGATTCGTTAGCGAGCTGAAATTCGTACGACTTGTATGTTCTGAATTATTGTTCATTTGACTTGTATCGTTCATATCGCTCTTCAGCTTCGAATGTTTGGAAGTCTTCATATAGCCCAGTGCTTTGACCCACGTATCCTGAGCCAAATCTTCGGCTTCCCACGGGGATTGTGTCAGTGTAAGACAATACCGCTTCAGGGCCATTTGCAAAGACGTGGTATGATTCTCATCCGGTTCATGGCCGGCGCTAAGCTTCTCAAGGCTGGTCACTCTGCATAACCCCTTTTCCGGTAAAGTGCTTTCGGTTACTTCTAATAATAAACGAATGAGCTCCAAATTAAGATACGCAATAATAAAAATAATATTTTGCCCGCTTAACGTATCCTATCCATAGACTAATCCGTTTACAGGGTAGATTTCAAATAAAATAAACGGATGGAGGTCGCATACGCATGGCGTACATTCCTTATGTCATTGAACAAACGAATCAAGGGGAAAGATCCTACGATATTTATTCACGGCTCTTAAAGGACCGAATTGTGTTTGTAGGGGCGGAGATTGAGGATCAATTAGCGAATAGTGTTGTTGCCCAATTGCTGTTCTTATCAGCTGAGGATCCAGATAAAGATATACACATGTATATCAATAGTCCAGGGGGCTCCGTAACAGCGGGATTAAGTATTTATGACACAATGCAGCTCATTAAACCGCAAGTAAACACGATCTGCACAGGTATGGCGGCTTCCTTTGGTTCACTTCTATTGTTAGCTGGGGCTAAAGGTAAACGTTATGCGCTGCCGAATAGTGAGATTATGATTCACCAGCCACATGGTGGTGCGCAGGGGCAGGCCAGTGATATTGCGATTAGAGCCAAACGTATTTTGAAGCTACGGGAAGTGCTTGTTCAGATTACAGCGGACCGAACCGGACAGACGGTGGAGAAGGTGCAACAAGACATGGATCGGGATTATTTCATGTCAGCCGAGGAAGCAGTGGAGTACGGGATTATCGACAAAGTTATCACAAATCTGTAAGTCGAAGGAGTGAAGTGAATGATGCTGGAAGCTTTGCAGGGCAAAGAGGTAACCATTTATTTTGTAGATGGCTCTAACGCTAGAAAAGGCATTTTGGAAACGGTAACTGAGAAGTTTATCAAATATCGGACAGAATTTGAGGAGCTTTATATTCCCATGACTTCCGTCTGTTCCATTACACTAGATACTAAAGGACGGGAACGCGCCCGTGTAGGATTTACACAATAACCATTATCAGATTTAAAAATAGGGTTAGGGAAGCTTTCCCTAACCCGTACTTTCACGAATTGCCAAATAATGAGCTACATTTGCATGATGCTGAATACCAGTCTCCCCTTTAATCAGCTTGATTAAAGTTCGGGTAGCAGTCATTCCAATCTCCGTTCCGGAGTATTCCACCGAGGACAGCTTGGGACGAACGACAGAAGCGATAAAGCTATTATCGAATCCGAACACCGCAACATCCTCTGGCACCCGAATACCGTTATCGATCAGAAAATTCATAGCCCCTACAGCTATCCAATCTGTGGAGCAAAAAACCGCAGTAGGTAGTTCCCCGCTATCCTTAATCCGGCGCATAGCGTCACTTCCATCTTCTACGGCCATTCCACTTTCTACTACCCATTCTTCTCTTAAGGTAATGCCTGCATCCATAAGTGCTTGTTGATAGCCGCGATATCGATCGCCACCCACTGCATTATCTCCAGATACCCGGATCATGCCGATGCTTCTATGTCCTTTTTGAATCAGATAAGTAACGGCTTCATAGGAGGCGGTAACATTATCCAGATGGACAGAAGGGATCGAATCAATCTGAGATTGTTCTCCAACTAACACGCAAGGTGACCCGGATTTCTGGATAATCTCCAAATGCTCCTTACTCGGAACCGAGCCTACATATATATAACCCTCAGTCCCCATATGGTGGAATAAGTTCAAATAATGAAGTTCACTATTAACACTTCCGTCTGTTAACCCGACCAAAACATCATAACCATATAGCTCGGCGAGATCACGTATGCCAATATTGAAATCATCAAGCACGGTATTACTGTTCTGCGGAATAATGACACCAATCAGAGGTGTATCCGGTCTACCTGCATCTGAACCGATGATATTAGGGCGGTAATTCATTTGTTTCATGGCTTCCAATACACGCTTACGAACTTCCTCGTTTACCGGTTTGCTGTTATTGACAACCCTTGATACGGTAGCTATTGAAACGTCAGCCATTTTGGCTATATCTTTAATTTTTACCTTCAAGAATATCACCATAACTTTCCAATCTTGTATTCGTTCTAGAATATATCGCAAGCATATCACGGATAGCTTCAAGAATCCAAAAGATTGTTATTGACCAGGAAAATAAAAGATCCTATAATGATCGCATAGGAAAATAATTTCCTTAAATAAACCCTAAATAGATAGTTTTTTAGTCGATAATCTTAAGTTTTATTATGAAAATCACTAATTCGTGAATTGAATAGGAAAATATTTTCCTAAGAGGGTATATGAATACGAAGGAGCTGCATACATTGAACAGAACATGGTGGAAAGAAGCCACAGCGTATCAAATTTACCCACGGAGCTTTATGGATAGCAATGGCGATGGTGTTGGAGATCTGCAGGGAGTCATCTCAAAACTTGATTATTTACAGGACCTTGGCATCAATGTCATTTGGATTTGTCCTATTTATAAATCCCCGAACGATGATAATGGATATGATATTTCAGATTACCAGGATATTATGGCGGAGTTCGGCAGTATGGCCGATTTCGATCAGCTATTAAGCGAGGTTCATGCACGGGGCATGAAGCTGATTCTGGATCTTGTCATAAACCATACTTCAGATGAACACCCTTGGTTTGTTGAAGCACGTTCAAGCAAGGATAATGCTAAACGTGATTATTATATTTGGAGAGATCCTAAGGACGGAAAGGAACCGAATAACTGGGAGAGTATTTTTAGCGGTTCGATCTGGGAGCTTGACCCTGCTACAGAGCAATATTTCATGCATGTCTTCTCCAAAAGACAGCCTGATCTCAACTGGGAGAATCCTAAAGTGCGTCAGGAATTATACGGTATGGTCAATTGGTGGCTAGATAAAGGGATCGACGGCTTCCGAGTGGATGCTATTTCACATATTAAGAAAATTTCAGGTCTTCCTGATCTGCCAAATCCAGATAATCTTCCGTTCGTTTCGTCCGGCGCGGGTCATATGAATCGGGAAGGAATTCACGATTTTCTTCAGGAGCTGAAACAGGAAACATTTGATCGTTATGACATTATGACCGTTGGTGAAGCGAGTGGTGTTAGTGTCGATCAAGCGGAAATGTGGGTAGGCGAGGAGCAGGGCAAATTCAATATGATTTTTCAATTCGAGCATTTAGCTCTTTGGAATAAGAGTGTTACGGGTGGCTTGGATGTTCTGCAGCTGAAATCAGCACTTTCCCGCTGGCAAAAAGGTCTTGAGGGTAGAGGCTGGAATGCATTATTTATCGAGAATCACGACCAACCACGTTCAGTTTCCACTTGGGGAAATGATGGCGAGTATTGGAAGACATCGGCCAAATCGCTGGCTACAATGTATTTCCTAATGCAAGGAACACCGTTTATTTATCAAGGTCAAGAAATTGGGATGACTAATGTACGATTTGATTCCATGGATGATTATGATGATGTGGCGATGAAGAACCTGTATCGTTTAGAGACAGAAGCCGGAAAATCACATGAAGAAGTCATGGAGGTTATCTGGAAGAACGGTCGCGACAATTCTAGAACGCCAATGCAATGGGATGACTCTGAGAACGCTGGTTTCAGTAGCGGCAAGCCTTGGATGAAGGTCAATCCTAATTTCACGGAGATCAATGTGGAACGTGCGAAGCAGGACCCTGATTCCATCTATCATCATTATAAAAAGCTAATCGCACTTCGGGCCGCTAATCCTATTACCGTTTATGGAACCTATGATTTGATCCTGCCTGAAGATGAACGAATCTACGCTTATACTCGTACACTTGGCAATGAGAAATTGCTGGTCATGTCAAACCTGACTTCAGAGGAAGCGCTGTTCGACCTTCCGTTTGATTTGGAATTTGACTCCAGTGAGTTGCTGTTGAATAACTATGAAGTTGACCCTGCCGAGAAGATCGAGACAGTGGCATTACGCCCTTACGAATCGCGTGTGTATATGCTGGTTAACGCACCTGTAGAGCAAGAGGCAATTCGTGAGAGTGTGCCTGCAACAACGGTTTAATTATTTTAATAAACGCAAGAATGCCCCTCGGCCAATGGCTGAAGGGCATTCTTTTTATTAAATATCAATTATTTGCTCTGTTCGCCATCATCCGTAGAAGATAAATCCGGCCGTTGCAGAATATAACTATTAGACATATTCAGGAGCCGCTGAACGGCATCAAATTGCGCTTGTGTCGAACCGCCCTCAGTTTCAGAGCCGTCGATTAGGTTATAGTTATTTCCATCATCGTAATCGACACCAGTCAAGTACAAGCTTGTATCATTAATAAAAGAACCAGTAGGAAGAAAATGTCTAACAGGTAGCAGATTGGTCTGTTGATTCATCAGATCTTCTCCGAAGTGGAGCTGGTCCTTCATAGAAATCCCTAACAGATTAGCTACAGTTGGTAAGATGTCAATCTGACCGCCAGTTTGGGTATACACAGAAGGTTGGTCTATGCCGGGGGCATGAATTATGAAAGGAACGTTGAACATATCGGTATATCCATACTCGTGTCCGACCATTTCCTCCATTAATGATTTCTCATTGCCGTTAAGGGAATACAGGGATACACCTTGATGATCTCCGTAGAAGACAATCACGCTATCGTCCCATAACCCGCTGGACTTCAGTTCGTCTAGAAATTGTCCCATGGCATAATCCGCATAATTTTGGGCTAAAATATAGTCGCCGACTAAGGTCCCTTCGTACCGTTTAGGCAACGTCATTTTAAATTTAGATTCTGGCATTTTATAAGGGTGATGAGCGCTCATAGAAATGACCATCGCGTAAAAAGGATCGTCTTCCGCATCCATTTTGACTAATTCAGGAACGGTCTTGGCATACAGCACCTCATCGGAAGATCCAAATGCGATATGATCATCATCTCCATAGAAGGACTGATCGTAGTATTTATCAAAGCCTAGCACCTTGTATAAGGTTTTGCGGTTCCAGAATTCTACGCTATTGGTGTGAAAGGTGGCCGTGTTATATCCATTAGCTTTCATCAGCTTAGGCAGACTTGGAAGTTCCTTAGTCATATAGTTGGACGAAGTGGCTACTTCGTGATGAGGAACATATAGAGAGGTGTTCACAACAAACTCAGCATCCGATGTTGTTCCTTGCCCCGCATTTGTATAGAAGTTATTGAAATAATGTTCGCTTGAAATAAGTTTATTTAGATTGGGAGTTACTTCCTGTCCGTCAATGCTTAAGCCAAGCAGGAAATTCTGAAAAGATTCCATTTGCACTACAATGAGATTTTTACCTTGAGCCGCTGCCCAATACTTTGGAGAGACTTGCTCCGTAATCCCCTTTGTAGCGTCCACAGACTGCTGCGTAATTTCTTCGCTGTCGATCATTTCTTTCTTTTCTGTGGTGTCGGCAAAAATGGTATATACCTCGTAATTGAGAATCCCCATACGCTCTGCCTTTTTGTTCTCGTTCATACTGGCATGATTCGGCCAAATATTAAAGACACATATCGCAAGTGAAACACTGATGATCCCAAGCAAGGCGGTTCGGTTCATACGCCGGTTCATGCCTCTTTCTTTCCAGATCGCAATATATTTGGGACGGAACATAAAGAACATGAAGACTACAATATCCACAAAAATGAACAAATAGTAAGGATCCAGCAAGGAGTATGTGCTTTCTCCGACCTTGGTTACCTTATCTGCCTGTTCCAAAGCATGGTAAGTAGCAATTACGCCGTAATATTTGTAATACATCAGGACGGCAAAATAAATCACTGAAATTAATAAGTTCACAATCATGTAATACAGAAACTTCCGTTTGGAAGCCATCCACTCAATGAGTCCAAAGACGATAAAGAAGAACGGGATCTCTGTGAGCAGCATGCTCCAATTAGGGCCGTCACTAAATACTACGAACCAGGCCACTGCGCATTTTAAGAGCAGGATGAAGCTAAAAATTAGAAAGGGCTTATTTTTTATTTGAAAATCTTTTTTCACTCGTAATCATCCTCTCTGGTGCAAAACACACTAAAATCCTGCATAACTCTGTATGTTGTGGGAATCCGTTGCAATATGCCGATGCTTATTATGCTCTTGAAGTTTTAGTGTGTCAAAAGACGGACGAGAGACCTAGAGTGCAGCAACAAGCGATTTATGCCATATAAACAGTTAAAATCAGCTTCAATCCTAAACTACAAGTTAAAGCGTATAAATTGATTTAAAAAAGTACAGTTTCTCGCAACTTTACATAATATTCCACAGTCTATATAAGAAGATTGAATACAGTGGGGGTCTCTATTGTTGCAGATCAACAGTTTGACCCTACCGATTCTAAAAGGAGTGATCTTAAGTGGGAAGACAAATTTCAAGCATTAAAATTCAGATAAGACGAATAGGTATTGTAGTTGTTGGGGCAGCTATTATCCTAGCTACAGCCTCACCATTAATAGTAAAAGCGGACAGTGTTGTGAATTTCCCGGATGAAAAGAAGTTATTGTCTGGCATCACTGGGTTGGACGCTGGTGATAGAAGCGCTTATGCCATCACTGCGGATGGAACAGCCTGGGCATGGGGTGGTGGATACGGTTCTATTGGTAATGGGGCAACCACGCCAGCGTATACTCCAGTCAAAATGCGCATCGATCATGTTAAGCAAGTTTCAGGTGGCTATCGTCATAATTTGATGTTGAAAGACGATGGAACAGTGTGGGCAGTAGGGGGGAACGAACATGGACAACTTGGCACTGGAGCGCAGTCCTCGACAGTCCTTCTAGAGCCGGTTCAAGTGAAGGGGCTAACGGATGTGATTTCTGTTTCAGCAGGAGACGCACATAGCTTAGCGCTTCGAAAAGACGGAACGGTATGGGCGTGGGGAGGCAATGAGCAAGGAGAACTCGGTGATAATTCGGGGAAAAACGGGCTAACACCGGTGCAGGTGAAAGGACTACCCTCCATTTTAGCTATAGCTGCAGGATCGAATAATTCAGTGGCACTTGGAAACGGCGGAGAGGTGTGGGTATGGGGCTCATCTAAAACTAGAGGCATTAAAAAGGATGCGGTTCTAAAGCCTACCCTACTTAAAGGCGGCGGGGAGTATAGAGCTGTTGATACTGATGGGTGGAATGGAGTAGCTTTGAGATGGGATGGTACCGTTTGGTTATGGAATAATTACACAGATATGAATCCGGGTGGAACTTTACAGCCGATTCAGATTCCAGGACTCACTGATGTCGTATCGATGACAACGGACTCAGCAGTAAAAGCCGATGGAACCGTATGGCAGTGGACAGTTGGCGATAAAAATAAGATGGATGTTAAACAGATTAGTGGTATTCAAAATGCAGTTTCGATTACCAGCGGGAACAGAAATCATTATGTGCTCTTAAAAGACGGTCATGTTCTTGCATGGGGAACGAATGAATTTGGACAGACTGGGTTGGGGGTTAGAGATTTTATGATTGACACGCCTCAGCCAGTGAAGAAATCGATACAGGTCCTGTTGAACAATAGTGAAATGGATCTGACCATGCCTCCTTTACTGCTCAACAATTCTACTTACGTTCCTTTAAGAGGAATATTTCAGCATATGGGAGTGGATGTACGTTGGGACGTTCCATCGAGATCAGTTATTGCCGTGAAGGAATCTACATCTACTACGCTGATCTTAAATTCGGTTAATGGACAAACGACAGTGAATGGAAAAGTAATAGCCACAGATCAAAAGCCAGTCTTTATTAATGATAGTGTATATGTACCTTTAAGACTGGTGAGTGAAATGTTAGGCGCTAAGGTAGAATGGGATGCCGAAGCTTATGCTGTTCAAATCCATTCAAACCAATAAAAAACAGCTCGAAATTCTTAATCATGATGCTGATGAATATAGGATCAATGGGACAACGTATAATAACCCCAACGATCATTCAATTAGGGTCTTGAAACGGATGGGCATAGGAACAACGGTAATATTGGGACAAAATGGGTAAGAGTATACATTACGGCCTCTTTATATTCATTGCAGTGCTGTTGATCGGAACTGGTGAATGGCCGTTCAGGATGCCGCTAAACCGAACGTCTTAAGGCGGAATTGAAAGGATGGTGAGGTTTCTCATTGAACCTAAAATAAATCGTATGAAGTAGCCCCCTATTGTGATAGAATAATCTAGTTGTCCTAGTTTCCGGAAATTTACTCCATTCCAGCGATTTTCATTAGATATATAGGTGGATAATCGAGGAAATATGAGCATTTAAGAGTATTAACAAGAATCCTTGAAGATTTTACACAATAAACATCATTTTTTGTCGGTTTTTATTGATTTATTCAAAAATATTATGTATAATCAGCCTTGTTGATTTTGCAAATGGAATTTTAGGAGGTTTTTATTTTGGGAAAAGCGTTAATTATTGGCGCTGGCGGTGTTTCCAGTGTTGTTGTTCACAAATGCTGCCAGAACCCGGATGTATTTGAAGAGATCTGCATAGCTAGCAGAACTGTCGCGAAATGTGACGCTCTGAAAGATAAATTAGCCGGAGGCCGCACGAAGATTTCTACTGCTCAGGTCGATGCAGATAATACGGACGAAGTCATTGAACTGATCAAGAGCTTTGAGCCGGATGTCGTTATTAATGTCGCTCTCCCATATCAGGACCTGACAATCATGGATGCGTGCCTGGCAACAGGAGTGCACTATGTGGATACTGCCAATTATGAACCACAAGATACAGCGAAATTTGAATACTCTTGGCAGTGGGCTTACAAAGAAAGATTCGAAAAAGCAGGCCTTACCGCGTTGCTTGGTAGTGGATTTGATCCAGGTGTAACGGGCGTGTTCACAGCTTACGCTCAAAAGCACTATTTTGATGAGATTCATACCATTGATATTGTAGACGCCAATGCTGGTGATCACGGATATCCATTTGCAACAAACTTTAATCCTGAAATCAATATTCGTGAAATTACAGCCAATGGCCGCTATTTCGAGAATGGCGAGTGGATTGAGACTGCACCGCTTTCCGAGAAAAAAGTATACGATCTTCCGGAAATTGGACCAAAAGATATTTATCTTTTGTATCATGAAGAATTAGAGTCTTTGGCCGTTAACATCAAGGGTGTAAAGAAGATCCGTTTCTGGATGACCTTCTCGCAGAATTACCTGACTCACTTGAAAGTGCTTGAGAATGTGGGCATGACTTCTATCGAGCCTATCATGTATGAAGGAAAAGAGATCGTTCCTCTGCAATTCTTGAAGGCTATTTTACCGGATCCAGCTTCTTTGGGACCAAGAACAAAAGGCAAAACGAACATTGGATGTATCATCCAAGGAACTAAAGACGGAAAGCCAAAAACTTATTATGTATACAATGTTTGCGATCATGAAGAGTGCTATGCAGAGGTTGGCTCCCAAGCCATTTCCTACACTACAGGCGTTCCTGCAATGATCGGAGCGATGTTAATTATAAAAGGTATCTGGAAGAAGCCGGGCGTATTCAACGTTGAAGAGTTCGATCCAGATCCATTCATGGAAGCTTTAAATAAACATGGTCTGCCTTGGCAAGAAGATTTCTCGCCAACGCTGTTAGACTAAGGCGCGATAATGGATATAGATATCAGCGCGGTCCCGTCACCATGTTACCTTGTAGATGAAAGATTGCTTACACGTAATCTTGAGATTATGAATTCTGTACAGGAACGCACTGGAGCAAAGATTTTGCTCGCGCAAAAAGGCTTCTCCATGCATTCCTTGTATCCGTTAGTTGGGAAGTACTTGCATGGTGTAACCTCAAGCTCCTTGTTCGAAGCCAGACTTGGCTATGAAAAGATGGGCAAAGAGGTTCATGTGTACGCACCAGCTTATATAGATAGTGAGTTTGATGAGCTCCTTGGATACTCCGATCACATTGTGTTCAATTCTTTTGACCAGTGGAATCGATTCAAGGATCGCGTTAAGAATGCACCTAAGCACATCAGCTGCGGCATTCGAGTGAATCCGGAATATTCTGAGATTGAAGTTCCGCTGTATGATCCGTGCTACAATTATTCCAGAATGGGAGTAACTCTCCCTAACTTCAGACCGGAAGAGCTTGAGGGCATTGATGGACTACACTTCCATACCATGTGCGAACAGAATTCGGATACACTTGAGCGTACGCTCAAGGTAGTCGAAGAGAAGTTCGGACCTTATCTCAAAGGAATGAAATGGCTTAATTTCGGTGGCGGTCATCATATTACACGCCCTGATTATGATCTGGAGACCCTGGTCAAGTGTATTCTACACATGAAAGAGACTTACGGTGTGGAAATCTATCTGGAGCCGGGAGAGGCAGTAGCTCTCAATACCGGATATCTGGTAGCTACCGTTCTCGATGTGATGCATAATGGAATGGACATTGCGATTCTCGATACCTCAGCAGAGTGCCACATGCCGGACGTACTGGCTATGCCGTACCGTCCGAACATTATCGATGCTGGACAACCTGGGGAATATCCTTATACGTACAGATTAGGTGGAATGACTTGCCTAGCGGGAGACGTTATCGGAGATTATTCCTTCAAGGAGCCTTTGAAATACGGCGACAGACTCGTATTCCTTGATATGGCCCATTATTCCATGGTGAAGAATCATATGTTTAACGGTGTGAATCTGCCTTCTATTGTTAGTTACAATGAAGAAGAGGGAATCAAAGTAATCAAACAGTTCGCTTTCGAAGATTTCAGCGAACGTTTATCTTAAGATTAATAAAAAGGTGTCCCGTGATGGGACACCTTTTTTTGATTACTCCTTATTGCATCGTGATGGCGATGCGCTCCTCCTGTGGGAGCCACTCAACAATTGCTCCGAGCTGCTCACTTATAAAGCGAAGTGGCAGATACATCGAACCGTTTACGATGAAGGGTAGTGTAGGAAGATTCACGGATTTATTGTTCACCATTGTCGCTCCAGTTACACCGTTAATACTGATGGCGAGAGCCGGTTTATCTGTAGTGGTTCGTGTGATCATAATTTGTTTATCTATTGTTTTCGCAGCTGTAATGTTCTCTTTATAGGTAATTGTGGCTCCTAATTTTTCGAACAGCGATCGAAGCGGGACGAAATTTTGTCCGTTTCGAGTAATAACTCCATTTGAGAGTGGGATAGATTCTCCGTTTAAGGAGATCGAAATAGGCTTTTGCACTGGAACGGGCCCGGCATGGCTGAATTCATAGTCGCCATAGCCCAGCTGTGCGTCCTTATTGACGCCCCAGCCCCAGAGTGAGCCGTCTTTCTTTTGCATGATGATATGTCGTCCACCTTTCTTTAGGCTACTTACTTCTTTTTCGAGAAGTGTGAATTTTGAATCTGCGGGCATCATTTCGTTTTCAATAGAAGTTTGATAGACGTTTCCTTCCCCGGTTAACGCAACAATAGAGCGCTCTACGATGTAAGCATCAACTACATTCTTGATCCCTTTTAGAAGAATCGGTGGTTGTTCATGATAGGTTGTTCCGTCTGAGGAACCTGTAATGGTAGCGCCCCAGAACCATAATTGAGAGGACCCATCAATGGCTAATAGGCTGTTCTGATTTCCTTTTAAACTTTTAATATTACTGATTCCCTTGAGAGGAGTCGCAGATAGATCTATTGGAGCTCCCTGGTTCTTGTAATAATCTTGGACTGGCCAACTCCATATGGAGCCGTCCTTCTTAAGTGCAAGATTGTTTTTGATTTGAATAATATCCGTTAAATTCTGGATAGTTTCGAAGCTTTCGAAGTCATCGCGTGTAGTAGAAACAGTTCCATCTTTCTTTAAGAACACGTAACGTGTCCAGCTCTTATGAAGATCAGACTCATAGTAACCGCCCACAGCAGCCACGTTATCGACGCCGGAAACCGGTGTGAACGCGGAGGTAGTAAGTCCATCGGATGAAAGGGGGGCGCTTAGAATCGTCCCGTCTCCTTTAAGGGCTATCGTTCTATTTCCCGTCATGAACATATCGACCAGATTTTCTAGCTCTTGAACGGGGGTCACTTTAACAGCTTCAGAGTATGCCGATGTTCTCCATTGCCAGACCGAAAGGTCTTTCTTCATTACATATTGGGAACCAAAGTATGCTTGTACCTCATTCAGGTCATGGATTTGCGTAGGGACGGAGCGATTACCTCCCCATACCCAGAAGGAACCATCTGTTTTGGTCAGATAATCCGCGCCATACGAAGTGAGGTTGGATGTCGTGGTTGTGTTTTCTGCAGCTGCAGCTGCGCTTACGTTACAGGCGAGGCTTAATACTAGAAGAGCACTAACCATGCTGATCCATTTTTTTTTCATAGGAATACCTCTCTTTTTCTTATTAGATAAATTTGATATGTTCACGATATAATCCATTATCTTACATTTAGACGCTAGAACTACTGGAAAAGTTTCTTCATATTTACCCGCTCACAAGAAAGGTCTCATGTGATACAATAATTTAGTCTGTTTTAAATAAAGAAAGTATAAGTTTCACACTATACTTTATCCTTATATTTCTCGCATACACACTTACCGTCCTTATAAAGACGCCGAAGGCGTTTATGCTTGATTAGCTATTGAAAGGTTCGTATCTGAGGAGGAAGTCAGCGTCAATGAGACATGCACCGTTTATTGCAGTGGAAGGCCCAATCGGGGCTGGAAAAACAACATTAGCGTCTATGCTAGCAGAGGAGTTAAATTTACCGATCATTAAAGAGATTGTCGATGAGAATCCGTTTCTAGCTAAATTTTATGAGAACATGGACGATTGGAGCTTTCAACTGGAGATGTTTTTTCTCTGTAATCGGTATAAACAGCTTGAAGATACCGTAACACAATACATAGATAAAGGGATCCCGGTCATTTCGGATTACCATATTTATAAGAACCTGATCTTTGGAGAACGAACGCTGAATGGAACGAAACGTGAAAAGTATCGTCAAATTTATCATGTGCTTACGGATGACTTGCCAAAGCCAAATATTATTCTCTATATTAAAGCCGATTTAGATACGTTATTAACCAGAATTGAAAAACGTGGACGGCCCTTTGAAGAGGGGATGGATACTGCGTATTTGGAGCAATTAATTAAAGATTATGATGACGCGATGGCCGCTCTTGCGATTCAGGAGCCTTCGACCGTTATTATTACCATTGATGGAAATGCAGTCGATTTCGTGGAGAATCCAGAACACTTCACTGAAATTGTCTCTTATATAAAGGAGCTAATGAAATGAATTCATATCATATCCCGGAAAATGCCATAATTACCGTGGCTGGAACTGTCGGGGTGGGGAAATCCACTTTAACAGGCGCCTTGGCCAAAAGACTTAATTTTCAAACCTCGCTAGAGCAGGTCGATCACAATCCTTATCTCGAAAAGTTCTATCATGATTTTGAGAGATGGAGCTTTCACTTGCAAATCTATTTTCTTGCTGAACGTTTCAAAGAGCAGAAGAAGATGTTCGAACTCGGCGGTGGTTTTGTTCAGGACCGTTCCATCTATGAAGATACCGGTATTTTTGCGAAAATGCATGCGGATCAAGGTACGATGTCCAAAACAGACTATGAAACCTACACCAGCTTGTATGAAGCTATGGTTATGACGCCGTACTTCCCGCACCCTGATGTGCTGATTTATATTGAAGGCAGCCTGCCTTCCATCCTGACCCGAATTAATGAACGTGGCCGCGAGATGGAAATTCAAACGGATGTTTCCTACTGGGAGCATATGCATGGCAGATATTCGAAATGGATCAATGAGTTTACAGCTTGCCCAGTGCTTCGTTTGAACATTGATGATTATGATGTAAATGATGAGACTTCGATGTCTGATATTCTTGTGAAGGTGGGCAATGCGATTCGTAAGCCTGCTGATCAAATATAATAATTAATAGTTAGAAGCCCCCAGGATTTGGGGGCTGTTTTTATGAAATCAGAAAGCGAATTAAGCGATATAAACTGAGTTTGAGGGATGATTTGTAAAAATAAAAAAAGACCCAAATCATAGATATGGGTCTAATAGGGAAGTGTCAGTTGTCCTAGTAATAAAATACGAAAAGCAATCCAAGTTGGTGTGGACATTGTAGTATGCTCAAGGGCGGCACCCTATAATTATAGCCCTTTTTTCTGGATATAGATTCCAGTCTAGCGAAAACTAGTTATTGGTCCATGACTAAAATTAATAAGATGCGTACACTGAACTATCTTTATAGGGAGGTGTACGTATTGAGTTGTCCAGACGATAAAAAATGTCATAAGAAAAAAATCGCCACTGTATATCCTTCGAAAAGAAAAAGAAAAGAACATCGTCGAAAAGTTATTAAGAAGATTGTACAAGTCACATGTCCTCCGCCTGAAGTGAACGTTACCACTCCAACAGTCGTTGGTGCTACAGGACCTCAAGGAGCACAAGGAATCCAAGGAGTACAAGGGGCCCAAGGAGTACCAGGACCCCAAGGAGCACGAGGAATTCAAGGAGCAGAAGGACCTCAAGGTCCCGCCGGTGGGCCCCCAGGACCCCAAGGACCGCAAGGTCAACCTGGGCCAGCGGGAGCAATGGGTCCACAGGGTGTAGCGGGACCCGTTGGTCCTCAGGGTGCGCAAGGAGTGCCGGGTACACAAGGAGTCGTAGGTCCTCAGGGATCGCAAGGTTTACCTGGTCCTGCAGGAGCAATAGGACCACAAGGTTTTGTAGGAGCAACCGGATCGACTGGAGCACCTGGGGTACCGGGGGCAGTGGGAGCAACCGGAGCGGCAGGAGCACCGGGAGCCGCGGGAGCAGCGGGAGCGACAGGGGCAACTGGAGCGGCAGGAGCGCCAGGGGTAGCGGGAGCAACCGGAGCAGCAGGAGCAACCGGAGCACCAGGAGCGCCAGGAGCAGCCGGAGCAACCGGAGCACCAGGAGCAGCCGGAGCAGCAGGAGCAACCGGGGCACCAGGAGCGGCCGGAGCAACCGGTGCGACAGGAGTCGCAGGAGCAACCGGAGCGACCGGAGCAGCAGGAGGAGTATTGGGTTTTGCTGATTTTTTTGCCCTGATGCCCCCTGATAATGCAGCAACTGTAGCACCGGGCACAGACGTGAGTTTTCCTCAAAATGGCCCTACCAGCGGGACGACGATTGCACGAACGGGCCCTAGTTCTTTTAATTTAGCGGCAATAGGGACTTATCAGGTGTTGTTTCAGGTTAGTGTAACCGAAGCAGGCCAACTCATCTTGACTCTTAATGGCGCAGATCTGGCCTATACGGTAGTTGGACGTGCGACAGGTACATCAGAAATCGTAGAAATGGCTATAGTGCAAACAACGGTCATTAACACCATACTGACAGTTCGGAATCCTGCTGGCAATTCCACCGCACTTACTATTACTCCTCTTGCTGGAGGAACAAGATCTGTTTCAGCTCATCTCGTTATTACACAATTAGCATAGCGAAATCTCCTACGTATAGATAATTTGGAAGTTTGCCACCTCTAATCAGGTGGCTTTTCTTATGGCATTTGCTGGAATTTCCATTTGACTTCAATTCAGAGTTGACGCAAAATAAGAGGGAGATGATGTAAATTTGAATTTTTCGGGGAGAATTGTACATGAATAATAAATCAGGTCGTCATTCCTTCCGAGAGCGACTGGATCATATGGTGGGTAAGATTCGAACGGATATCCTAAGTGGAGTGCTACAGCCAGGTGCTTATCTGCCAGCAGAGAGTATGCTAGCCAAGCAATTTGAGTTAAGCAATAAATCGGTCAGAAGAGGGCTGGATGTGTTAGTCCAAGAAGGCCTTATCGTCAAAATCGACCGTGTCGGAAGCAAGGTTATGGAGTCTGTGCAGGAGAGAATTCGTATTCATTTTGGCTGCAGTGCCTCGCTGTCCAAGGACTTTCTGCTGGATGATCTAATTGGTGAATTTCATCGACTGCATCCCGGTATTCATATTCTTCCGCTGGCGCTAAATGATTTTGACCATGTGAATTCTGCCGTAGAGATGATCAATAATGGGATGCTTGATGCCGTATCGCTGAATAGCACGCAATTTCAGGAAATGGCTGAAAATGGCTCGGCTGAGCTGCTGGAATCGCTTGATCCTGATCCTGAATTATATCCAATCGCGACAGAAGCTTTCTATCATGAAGAACAGTTGTGTGCTTATCCGATTTCCTTCTCCCCCGTGGTGCTGTGCTACAACAAGGCGCATTTTCGGGAAGCAGATCTTCCTGAGCCGGATAGCTATTGGACCTGGGATGACTTGATTGAGGCGGCTCGTCAGTTGGCAGAGAAACGTGGACGCCATGCTATTTATTTTGTGCCTGCTTCCGAGAACCGTTATTCTGTATTCCTGCTGCAGAGCGGGATTCAAACCGTGGTAGACGGGACCGAACACCGTACACTTAGTCCGGAGACGGCAAATAGTCTCAGTGTGTATAGCCGTCTCGTGAACAACCATCAGATTTTCCCTAAATATCTTGCTGGCAATCATGAGGATGAGACGATTTCTTTGTTTGTCCAAGAACAAGTTTCTATGATTCTGACGACCTTTTTTAATTTAAATGAATTCAAGGCCTTAACGCTGGACTATGATCTTGCTCCGTTACCTAGGCTGAAAACAAAAGATCCGCAGAAGACATTACTGGTCACGATCGGAGCGGCTGTGGTCGGGAATTCACGACAAAAGGAAGCGGCTCGTCAATTCGTTAACTTCCTTGCTTCCGTAGAAGCGCAGAAAATTATTCGGGAACGCACAGTAAGTATTCCAGCTCGAAAGCGGATCGCTGAGATGAGTACGGCGGATCATTTGAATCGTCCTTCGAGATATCTGATGTACAGAGAGCTATTTCCAACCTTCTCCTACCTTAAAGATTTAGGACTTCCTATAGCCGTTCTAAAAAGCTTTCGTAAATTGTTGAACGCTTATTGGTCAAAGATGATTGATGAGGAAACGCTTCATGAGGAATTGAGTCTCTTAATCTCGGAACAGGATGCTGCCGATCAGAAGGTTTAAAAGGTGTTTTTCTGCGAAGGCTGTTCTCTTTAGAATATCAGTAAAGCGTGATAATGGTGCTGGTGGGCCATTATTACGCATTTTTTTAAATAAAAGCAAGCAGAAGTTGTATATTGTGCCTAATCTGTATGAGATCAGAGATGGTTTATTTAAAGCAGTTAAACACGAGTGGTTTTGTAAGCGTTTTCTATTAAATTTGAGGGATTTCAACATTTTGCGACAGGTACATGTTATATAAGATTACACTTATTAGAGATATTTCTTATTATTATATTGACATCATGTAGGCTGGAAAATATAATAAAATACATCAGATGTATATCAGATTAGCGAAATATGAGATCTGTTACTCTGAAATATAAATCAAAAAGAAGTCAGAACAGATGTTTTCGTCTAATTAAAGTAGAAAAAAAGCAGTTGAAAGGAGGATATCCCCTATAAAAGGTAATTTTCAGAGAGATGACTCATTTAAAAATTTATTAATGTATCTTTGATTCCTTCTGATTGATGTTAGTGAATATATCATAATGATTATCTTATTTTTTAGTTATTAATAGGGGGTTGAATTATGAATGTTGCTAAAAGGAAATTAGTTCTGCTGCTGCCTGTCCTGTTGTCATTAGTTACACTCGTATCTGCTTGCGGCGGTTCGAATACTAAGACGGGCAATACCGCAGATCCTACTGCGGAAGTTCAGAAGGCTACGCAAGCTCCCGCTAAGGAAGGTAAAACAGTAGGTGGTCTGCAGCTCCCGATTGTTTCAGATAAGCTTGAACTGTCACTTTGGTCACCCAGCGGCGGCAATTTCAGAGGAACTAATTTTAATGAGAAATTATCCTTTCAGCAAATGGAAGAGAACACTAACATTCATATTGACTTTCAGCATAGTACGGAAGCCAGTGCGGAAGCCTTTAGCCTATTGATGTCATCTGGTAAGCTGCCGGACATTATCTACAATGATCTATGGGGCACGGATTCCGGAAAATATGGTACACAAGGCGCGCTGCTTCCTCTGGAAGATTTAATTGAGAAAAACGCGCCAAACTTCAAGAAAATCCTCGACGACAACCCGGATATCCGGGGACAAATTACTTCGCCTGAAGGCCACATTTTTTACCTGCCTAATCTCGTTCTTGATTCACAGGATCTCACTCAAATGTTCCCGCAAGTACGGAAAGACTGGATCGATAAGCTGGGTCTGTCTATGCCGGAAACTACCGAAGATTGGTATAACATGCTCAAGGCTTTTAGGGAGCAGGATGCCAACGGAAACGGCAAGAAGGATGAAATTCCACTAGTCACAGTCAACTTGGAAAATATCATGATGTTATTCGCGCCTGCCTTTGGCGTCGATTACGGATTCTTCGTGGATAATGGCCAAGTAAAATATGGCCCGAATGATCCTAAATTCAAGGATGTCGTAACCTATCTGCACCGTCTTTACGATGAACAATTGCTTGACCCGAACTATCTGGTAGATACCACATTCCAGACGCTGACTGAGAAGGTGACTACCGATGTGGCAGGGGCATGGTTTGGCTGGTCTGGCTCCTACATGGGGAACTTTACTACCCTAATGGAGGGCAAACATCCAACCTTCAAAATTGCACCAGCCATTCCACCTAAAGGACCGAACGGTGATCAACGTCATGTCTCCTTCCGTTGGCAGGCAGCAGCACACGGATTAGCGGTTTCCTCGCGGACGGAACATCCTGAGGAAGTGATGAAATGGCTGGATTACCAATACTCAGAAGAAGGCATTCTGCTGAACAACTTTGGGGTTGAAGGCAAGTCATATGATCTGGTAAACGGAGAACCGATTTATAAGAAAGAAGTAACTCATCCGACCAATGGCCTCACGAATACGCAAGAGCTGCTGAACCATACGATCGGGGGCGGAAGCTGGGCTACGGTAGCGGATACCAGATATGCTGAACAAATCCGAGAAGCTAACGGGCAAACGGAGAATCCGCTCGAGTTATATAGTGACTATATCGATTTTGATAGCAAGTTGCCTCCAGTCCAATTCACAACAGAGGAAAACGATGTAGTTGTTCCTTTGATGGCCGATATTCAGACCTATGTAGCCGAAACAATCAATGCCATGATCATGGGGCGCCAAAAGATTGAGGACTATGACAAAGTAATGAAGCAACTTGAGAAGATGGGAATTAACGATGTGTTAAAAGAGTATCAGGTTGCATACGAGCGATTTAAAGGGAAATGATTCAACTTGTGAGGAGGTTGTCGTGGGCCGAGCGGTTCAGAGAGTGCTTTGTGACCGCTCGCCACATGACAGCTATGACTAACGCCAGTGTCCGGGAGAGGAGAACTATATGGCTGTACCTGTAAAAGTCGCTAAAGTTGATAGCAGGAAGCTTCCGGTCAAGAGGAGTCCGATTCCCTGGAAGCGGATAGCCTCCAATCGCTATCTTTATCTCATGCTCCTTCCTACGGTTTTGTATTTTCTGATTTTTGAATACAAGCCCATGTATGGAGCGATCATTGCCTTTAAGAATTTCAACCCCTACTTGGGGATCACGGATAGTCCTTGGGTGGGCTTCAAGAATTTCGAAAAGTTTTTCGAAAGCTATTATTTTCTCAGACTGCTTAAAAATACCTTCTTAATGAGTTTCTACTCACTCATCTTCATTTTTCCTGCTTCACTTGCTTTTGCACTGCTGCTCAATGAGCTGCGGCTCAAAAAGCTGAAGTCCTTTCTGCAGACCGTGTCTTATTTGCCGCATTTTATTTCGCTGATCGTTATCTGCGGGATGATTATTGATTTCACCAAGCCCGGAGGCATTATTAACAGCCTGTTGCTTGGCATCGGCCTGATCTCGGAGCCTATTCAGTTCCTGATTCTGCCGGAATGGTTTCGAACGATCTATGTAGGTTCTGGCATGTGGCAGAGCCTGGGCTGGAACTCAATTATCTATTTAGCTGCTTTATCTGGCATCAATCCGAGCCTGTACGAGGCTTCAGTTGTAGATGGTGCAGGGCGATGGAAGCAGCTAACGAATATAACGCTGCCTGGGATTCTGCCTACGGTGTTAATCCTCTTGATTCTGAATGTGGGTACCCTGCTGAATGTGGGCTGGGACAAAATTATATTGCTTTACAATCCTGGAACGTACGTAACTGCGGATGTTATTTCAACATTTGTTTATAGACGAGGTGTGATGGAGGCAAATTACAGTTTTTCTGCCGCAGTAGGATTATTCAATTCCATAATTAACTTCACATTACTCGTTCTAGCCAACCGTATCAGCCGGAAAACAACTGAGAGCAGCCTATGGTGAGCATAAGCTTCCGATACGAGTTTTGTACGATTTTTAGGAGGGTAGACAATGGTTGTGAAACGGAGTATGGGTGAAATCATTTTCGACAGCTGCAATGTGCTGTTTCTAATCTTGTGTTCTTTCCTGTTCCTGTACCCGATGTGGTACGTGCTGGTCTCCTCATTCAGCGATGCTCATGCTATTGCTGCGGGGAAGGTAAGCTTCTTTCCGATCGGCTTTAATCTGGATGCTTACAAGCTGGTATTTGAGGATACGCGAGTATGGACGGCTTACGGAAATACTTTCTTTTATGTAATTGTCGGTACGTTAATTAATCTGGTACTAACTACACTTGGTGCTTATCCTCTGTCCAGAAAGAATCTGGAGGGGAGAAATGTCATTATGGCTTTCATAGTGTTCACGATGTTTTTCAGTGGTGGTCTAATTCCTGCGTATCTGAATGTCCGTGAGCTTGGCTTGTATGATACGCGGTGGGCGCTGCTGTTGCCTGGAGCGGTTAGTGCCTTCAATTTGATAGTGATGCGGACCTTTTTTCAGTCTATCCCTGATAGTTTGATAGAGTCTGCCAAGATAGACGGCGCCCACGATTTCAGAATTTTACTGCGGATCGTACTTCCGCTCTCCATGCCGGTTCTAGCGGTGATGACCCTCTTCTATGCGGTAGGCCACTGGAACAGTTGGTTCTCGGCCATGATTTATTTACAGGATCGGAATTTGTTCCCGCTTCAATTGATATTGAGGGAAATCCTGATTCAATCCTCTGCGCAAAATATGCTGGCCGGCGTTACCCAAGATGAGGTGTTTCGTATTAGTGAATCTATTAAATTCGCTACGATTATCATTGCTACCGTTCCCATTCTAATGATCTATCCATTTTTGCAGAAATATTTTGTAAAAGGCGTAATGATTGGTGCGTTGAAGGAGTAACAGCGATAGAGAAGATGCTGCATGTGACGGAATTGTTTCTGAAGCAGTCGGGAGGAGAAGACATATGAAGGCGGTAATATCTCAGGAAGGACAGATTCGCATGTCGGATGTTCTAACACCAGTCATTGAAGATGGATTTGTACTAGTCCAGACTGAATATTCGGCGATTAGCCCCGGAACGGAAATAATGATGAATGGCCTGCACCGTACGCAACAAATTGTACTTGGATACAGTGCAGCGGGTGTAATCCGAACACGTGGGAAAGGAATGGAACACTGGCCAGAGGGTCTTCGTGTAGCTTGTTACGGCGGACCTTATGCAAAGCATGCAGAATGGCTGCTAATGCCTCAGCATCTGATGGTACCCATTCCTGACCATGTTAGTTCGGAGGAAGCATCAACAGTAGGACTTGGAGCCATTGCAGTACATGCAGTAAGGCAGGTTGCAACGCAGTTTGGGGAGACACTTGTGCTGATCGGTGCCGGAATTCTTGGGCAGTTGATTGCTCAGATTGCTAAGGCGGCAGGATGCCGAGTGATCGTCTATGATTTGCTTACAGAGCGCTGTGAGATGGCTGAGCGCCTTGGAATTAGACATATTGCTACTAGCCCGGAGAAGGTTAAGGAACATCTTGCTAACCTGACGGAGGGCATGGGAGCAGATGCAGTCATTGTATGCGCCGGCGGTAAAACCGGAGACCTTATTGATCAAGCGCTAGAGTGGGTACGGGATCGCGGCAAGGTACTGTTGGTTGGAGATGTTAAGCCTGATTTCTCTCGTGATCTGATGTTCGGTAAGGAAGCCCAAGTGCTGATTTCTAGAGCCGGAGGTCCCGGACGATATGATCCTATCTATGAGCGGAAGGGGATCGACTATCCTTACGGCTACGTGCGATGGACGGAAGGTCGTAATATGGCTGAATATATTCGGTTAATCTCTGAAGGGGACATTCAGGTGAAGCCGTTGATTAGCGCGATATTCCCGGTCGA
This sequence comes from Paenibacillus sp. FSL F4-0236, assembly GCF_038000135.1. NCBI lineage: Bacteria > Bacillati > Bacillota > Bacilli > Caryophanales > Paenibacillaceae > Paenibacillus > Paenibacillus sp. FSL F4-0236. The sequence continues at coordinate 3,787,068 of NZ_JBBOBK010000001.1, read as the reverse complement.
ACGCTGTGAAGAAGCCTTTCGGCGTTATGCAGAGGACCCCGTGGATCTGTTGGGAGCGGTCTTAGCTTATCCTGCAGCAGTCTCTGGATGTGAAACGAAGGTGAAGGAACAGCTGACGAAAGAAGGCGGGAGCAGATGAAGGCGCTGCGGATCGGTGAACCACTGAACGGTCTGGCGGTTTGGGCCTCAGCTTATGGAACATGGCAAGGGGCAGACCGGATCTACGCTGTTTCTTCCGGAAGTCCTTGTATCTTATTTGTTCTAGACCCGAGCGGTGAACAAGCAGTGGAACGTTATGCGCTGGAAGGCTCGGATCATTGCTGGGGTGTAGTCTTAACAACCAGCGGAGTGTATATCGGGGGAAGTGGCATTTTGTACAGGTACACTCATGAGAATGGTGTGGAGAACCTGGGTGAGATGATTCCCGGTGAATTCTATACGTGGCGGTTGGCAGCAGATACGCAAGGCAGGATCTATGGGGGATGTTATCCTGGGGGGAAAGTGTTCCAGTATGACCCAGTGACAGGAGTGTTTAGGGATTACGGTGCTATGGTAGCTGGAGAACAGTATGCGCGTTCTATGGAAGCGTGGAACGGTAAGCTCTATGTGGGAGTTGGTACACAAACCCCGCATATTGTTGTACTAGATACGGAGACGGGAGAACGCTCGGAAATCAGGCTACCAGATGAATGTAAAGGCGAGCAACTGGTTTATGACTTGAACATCGTTCAGGGCAAGCTTTTTGCTCGAATCACACCTTCTGCACGGTTGTATATTTATGATCTGGAACTGCAGGAATGGGGCGACACTTTGGATTATGTGAGTGGCCTTAGTGTTTCGCCGCCGGATGAGCTGGGAAATGTGTACTTCATTAAAGATGACTATTTGCAGCGTTATGATATCCGAACTGGAAGTCTGTTCGTTACTTCGCTAGCAATGCCGGAGCCGGCAGGTGATTATGGCTGGCTGAATAACCATGCTCTAAATAGGAAAAAGCGCTGTTTAACCGGTGTATACAGGGACGGGAGTTGCTGGATTTACGATCCAACGACGGATCGACATATGGTGATGGACTTCGGTCTGCAAGGTCAATCGGTCCATTTGCAGTCCATGACCTACGGACCTGATGATACTCTCTACATCGGAGGGTATTTCGCAGGTGGGCTGGCCAGATTCGATAAGGTAACCAACGAGATCATTTCTTATCGTGGGATTGGTCAGACGGAAGGTATGATAGCTGGAAGTGGTTGTTTATATCTAGGCGTTTACCCGCGGGCGAATATTTTTAAGTATGATCCAGACGAAGACTGGAAGCCGGGAGAGAATCCAGAGCTGCTATTTTCCTTGCAGGAAGAGGAGCAGGACCGCCCTTTTGCTTGGGCTTGGACAGGAGAAGAGCTGGCAATTGGAACGGTTCCTTCTTATGGTCGACATGGAGGAGCATTGACGCTGTACAATCCTGCGAGTGGTGCGCGTGAGGTGTTTAGAAATCTTTTGTCGCAGCAGAGTGTTGTTTCCTTGGCGATTAGTGATCAGCTGTTGTTCGCTGGAGGGTCCGTTTGGGGTGGACTTGGAATTGCTCCTCAGCGTGCAGATGCGTCTCTAATGATTTGGGATATGCAGAAGCGCTGCAAAGTATGGGAAGGCGTACCTGTGCAAGGGGAAAGGGCTATTTCTGCTTTGGTTCTAGATGATGCAGGGTATCTTTGGGGTTTGACGGCAGGTAAGTTATTTCGGTTCGATCCACAGCTGAAGCAAACTATAAAGACTTACTCATTGTTCCCCATGGACTGGAATGTAGTGACTCATTTTTGGCGCAGTGGTAATGAACTGCTTTATAAGGAAGGCATGTTGTACGGCGTGTCGATGAATCGCTTGTTCAAGTTTAATATGCGGAATGAGGAGCTTGAGGTGTTGGATGACGATGCGCGGCTGCTGGCAATGGACCGTGAGGGTGATCTATTTTTTGCAAGAACTACAGCATTGTATCGGATGCACAAGTAAGGTCTGCACTATCCTTGGCGAAGGGTGAGGGATGATGAGAATCTTATATTTTTATAAATTCTGTATTCTAGGTGGGGTAACCACTCAACTTGCAAATAGACTTAAATTTTTGCGGCACCACTCGGAAGTGCATTTTGCTTTTTTGGAAGATTACGGCGGGGCAAGCGCTTTTGATGGATACGAGCATGTCCGAATTCTGGGGACGGTTGAAGAGATTAAGAGCTACATGGAAGTCTATGATTTCGATGTCATTATTACTATTGATACTTACGAGCTGTATGAAGCACTTGGGCCTGTACAAGAGGGAAAGGTTATTATTCATGAGGTACATACCACCTATTCCGAACCCTTACAGAAGTTGGCCGCAACGAAAGATAGTTTGCCTTTTCACTATGTGATCACTCCCTCCGCTTACATGAAGGATTATTTGGACGGTATCGGCATAGCGGGTGCATATCATATTAATAATTGCCTGGATACCGATTTGTTCCGATATGAAGCGGGTATTGAGCAGGAGCCTGCCACTATTTTGTGGGTGGGTAAACTGGATGATCACAAGAACTGGTCGTCCTATTTGAACATTGCTGGAAAGCTGAATGCCAAGATGCCAGAGCTGCAATTTATGCTTGTTGGGGGATATACTGCTCCCGACGAGATCAAGAAACAGCTGATGGTAAAGGTAGAACAGCAGGGGATTAAGCATTTCAAGTGGATTCCCAAAGTGGATTACGATGAGATGCATCGCTATTATTCATCGGTTGCGCAGAATGGTGGGTTATATATTAGTACCACGACCAATGAATCTTTTGGGATGACCGTACTGGAGGCGATGGCCTGCAGGTGTCCGGTAGTGGTTCCGCGTGTAGGGGCGTTGCCGGAATTATTGGATGGTCCGTTAAGTGTTTCCCTATACGAATCAGGCAATGAAGAGGAGTGTGTGGACAGATTGAGCGCACTGCTGGAGCAGAATAGTCTGAGGGAAGGTTTGAAGTCATTGGGAGAACAGAAAGCTAGAACTGCTTACAGCATCGAACAAGTGGGAAAAGAATACATGGAACTACTTGAGCGTTTCAGAGAAGAACGTTTAATTCTTAAATAAGTAGATCACTCCATGGGGCTGTCAACCGAATAAGAGGTGTTGTTGAAATGGAAGAGCTGCAGATCGGTATGGTAGGAATGGACACTTCGCATAGCAGGATTTTCGCGGCGCTGCTAAATGATGAATCTCATCCGCTTTATATTCCGGGTGGCAGGTTACACTGCGGTTATCCGGGGGGTTCTCTTGATTTCGAGCTAAGCTATTCACGTGTGAGACCGATTTGCAGTGAATTGCAGGAGCGCTATGGGGTTGAATTGCTCGATTCTATAGAAGAAGTTGCGGAGAGATCCCATGCGATTCTATTGACTTCTGTAGATGGGAGAGTGCACAAGGAACAATTTGCGGTGCTGGCTCCTTACGGAAAGCCGGTATTCATTGACAAGCCGTTAGCGGTTTCTTCTGAAGATGCGAAGGTGATTGTGGAATTGGCGGAGAGGTATGGAACGCCATTTTTCTCCAGCTCTATGCTACGTTTCGGTGGACCGCTGGTAGCCCTCTTAGAGGATGAAAGTGCAGGTGCTATTCTAGGTGCGGATTGCACTGGACCACTCGATCTACAGCCGAAACAACCGGGGTTATTCTGGTATGGCATACACGCTGCTGAGATGTTATATGCCGCCCTTGGAGAAGGTTGCCATTGCGTACGTGCTGTCAGTAACGATACGCAAGAATGGGTAGTCGGCCAGTGGAAGGACGGGCGAATCGGGACGATCCGCGGAAACCGTACAGGCGGCTCTGATTTCTATATCGTATTGCACCGTGAACGGGGGAGTAACGGAATTAACGCGCTCGGAGCAAATTACAACACAGGACATCAGCAATTACTGAAGAAATTTATAGCTATGGCGCGAGGGGACTGTCCACCAGTACGATCTTCCCTAACACTAGAGTTGATTCGCTTCATCGAAGCGGCCAACGAAAGCCGGGTAAGCGGTGCTGATGTTCGTCTGTAAAGGAAAGCACAATCTGAAAGGAGTGTAGTGTATTGATTAGGACAGCAGTGATTGGATGCGGTGGCATGGGGACTGTTCATGCGGATCGCTACAAGTCCATGCCCGAAGCTGAGCTTGTCGCCGTATGTGACATCGTTGAAAAAGCCGCTGAGGTGCTAGGAACTTTAGTGGGCGTTAGCTATTTTACATCTGTACAAGAAATGCTCGAGCAGGTAAAGCCAGAGGTGGTCAGTATTGCTGTGCCGACTTATTTGCATGTAGAACTGATACGGATTGCGGCTGACCATGGTGCACATGTGATCTGTGAGAAGCCGCTCGCACTCACTTCGCAAGAAGCAGAAGAAGCAATTAGTTACTGTAACGAGCGCGGTGTACGTTTGTTTGTGGGCCATGTCGTTCGTTTCTTTCCTTCTTATAGACAGCTTGCGGAGGGAATAATGCAGCTTGGCAGTGTTCAAGGCGGAATATACCATGCTAAACGGGCGGGTTCACATCCCGGAAACGTGCAAGCGTGGTTTCGGGATCCATTTCTTAGCGGTGGCGTCATTATGGATTTAATGATTCACGACATTGACTACATTCGTGGGGCTTTTGGTGAAGCCCGTGAAGTATATGCGTTCCAGCACCAGTCGGAAGACATAAATTATGCTTCAGCCACTTTCCGGTTCAAGAATGGAACCATTGCACAACTTGAAGCATTTTGGGGGTATCCAGGGCCGTTCCATTCCTCTTTTGAATATGCGGATGCGGAAGGAATCATCTCAGGCGGGACCGGGGATGGCGAAAGTCTGCATATTCGCAAGTCGATAACGACGGGCTCTACATCGGGATTTGTGGAGACGCCTTCGAGTGTGTTGCTGAAGGATCCGTATTATTTGGAACTGGAGCATTTTCTAAGCTGTCTAACAAGTGGGGAAGAACCGATAGTCACTGCGCAGGATGCGCTGGAAGCTGTACGCTGGGCTGAAGCCGCTCAGCAATCGGCAATGACCCATCAACCGGTGAAGCTTGAAGTGAAGGGGGATATTTAATGAGCCGTTTGAATATTGGCATGATCAGTTTCGCGCATGCGCATGCTTTTGACTATTTGGCAAGTTTACTGCACATGTCTGAAGTGACGGTCAGTGGAATTGCTGATGAGGTGCCGGAGCGCACACAGGCGCTCGCAGAACGTCATTCGATTCCCTATTATGCTAACTACAAGGAACTTCTGGAAGATGCGAATATAGATGCCGTAATTATTTGCTCGGAAAATGTCTATCATGCTGAGCTAACCATCGCTTCAGCCCGAGCGGGCAAGCATGTACTGTGCGAGAAGCCGCTAGGTCTGTCAGTGGAAGAAATGGAACGCATGATTTCGGTCTGCTCTGAAGTGGGAGTACAGCTTATGACAGCCTTTCCTTGCCGCTTCCTCACTCCGGTTGTTCGGGCTAAGGAATCACTAGATCGCGGCGATATTGGTGAAATTATCGCTTTTAAAGGAACTAACAGAGGTTCTTTTCCGGGACCTAGATGGTTCTCTGATGAAGCCCTATCGGGAGGCGGTGCTGTTCTAGATCACACTGTGCATGTGATGGATCTGATGAACTGGTTCTCTGGTTCTTCTGTAGAACAGGTGTATGCCTATGCGGATACCTTATTTGATTCAGAGCGCAAGCGGATGATCGATGATGCTGGAATGGTGCATGTAACTTTTGAGAATGGTGTGTTCGGAGTGCTGGATCCTAGCTGGTCACGCAATCCCGGCTTCCCCACATGGGGGGATGTGACCCTAGAAATCATTGGAACTAAAGGTGTCATCTCCATAGATGCTTTTAACCAAAAAAACAATGTATACGGAAGAGCATCTGGCAAAGGGAACTGGTCCTTCTGGGGAGATGACATGAATGAACTGATGCTAAAGGCTTTTGTACAGGCGCTTCTAGAAGGGGTGGAGGTACCGATTTCGGGAATAGATGGGCTCCGATCCACAGAGGTTGCACTTACCGCTTATCAATCTGCTCATGCAGGCCAACCGGTGCGTTTAAAAAAATGAGGATGCTGTAAGCACAAAACTTTGAGGAGGATGGAACCGCCTATGAAGGATCAGGAATTGTTCGATAGCATGTGTGAAAAGCTCTACTCTGCGGTAATCTCTGACACGTTGGATCAATTGGGCTATCGTAATCAGGTGATGCGGGAAAATATCAACCCGATAGATCCTACCTGGATCGTTGCCGGAAGAGCAAAGACCATTCTGTCTGTGGATATTCATCATTTGCCGGAAGATCCGTACACGAAGGAGATTGAGGCGGTGGACAGCGTTAAGCCCGGTGAGATTGTCATCGGCTGTACGAATGAATCGCGGCAGAACGGACTGTGGGGAGAGCTATTGTCTACGGCTTCCAAAATGAGAGGTGGCCGCGGAGCCATTGTAGATGGACTAATCCGTGATACTGCTAAAATTCTGGAGCTTGGTTTTCCTGTCTTTGCTACCGGGACCAAACCTGTTGATTCTCAAGGGCGTGGAATTGTTATCGACTATGACATTCCGGTGCTATGCGGTGGCGTAATGGTCCATCCCGGAGATGTAATCTTTGGTGATCGTGATGGTATCGTTGTGATTCCGGGCGCCATCATCGATGAAGTGTTCCAATTAGCCATGGATAAGGTGACCCGCGAGAATCATACACGGGATGAACTGCTCGAAGGATATACCTTGCGGCAGGTCTACGATAAATACGGGGTGCTCTGAACAAGATTCGAGGGAGTGATATACATGAGGCTGGCTGGCAAAAGAGCGCTAATCACAGGTGCAGCAAGAGGAATTGGACTGGGAATCGCCCATCGATTTCTGGAAGAAGGCGCTCAGGTGGTGTTGCTGGACGGAAGTGAGGGTGAGCTTCTTATTGCACTTGAAACCTTGAAGGATTATGGTGAAAAAGCTGCAGTAGAGATATGTGATCTTCGCGATGTCTCACAGTTAGAACAATCTGTTGCCCGAGCCTTTGAAAGGTTCGGTGGGATAGATATTGTAGTGAACAATGCCGGAATCGCCTTTCGTGAACACTTTCTCGACATCTCGGTTGAGCATTGGAATGCAGTATTTGATATCAACGTAAGGGCGGTTTATTTAATAGGTCAGCTTGCAGCGAGACAAATGATTTCTCAGGGTGGCGGAGGCGCCATTATAAATATGAGTTCCAAAAATGGTCTATCAGCAAGCTCGGAGCTCGCGCATTACAATGCTTCTAAGGCTGCTGTTATACTGCTAACCGAATCGATGGCAGTGGAGCTGGCGGCTTATGGGATCCGGGTAAACGCAGTAGCACCGGGATTTGTGGATACACCCCTCGACCGCAAGCTGCGCGAAGCTTCGAAGCTCCCGGCTTATTCGGAGCATACACCGATGAAGCGGGCGGCAACGATAAGGGAAGCTGCCAATGTATTTCTTTTTCTGGCTTCTGATGAAGCCTCCTATGTAACGGGAGAAACCATTCGTGTGGATGGTGGACATTTGGCTAATGGTAGTGAGCTGTAAATAGAAGAAGGAGTGAACGTATTGGAAATTACAGAAATTCAGGCAGAATTGATGATTGATGCTCAGGCTGAGCTTGGTGAAGGGCCGCATTGGGATGCCGAATCCAAACAGTTGTATTGGGTCGATATAACGGGTAAGAAGCTTAGAATATACGACCCGATCACTGGTGGTGAAGTAGTTCGCTCTTTCGACCAAATGGTCAGTGCAGTTATTCCAACCACTGCGGGAGGACTTGCATTGGCCATGGAGGATGGGGTCTATCTCTCTCAAGCTGAGAATTCTCCTGTCTTATTGACTTCGATAGAAGCAGAGCTACCACTCAACCGATTAAATGATGCCAAATGCGATCGACAAGGCCGACTGTGGGTGGGAACGATAAGCTTGAACAATGATGCGCCGGATTCCGGAGGTTTCTACGTCGTGGAGCCTGATGGTTTCACACACCAATTGTTATCCGGCATCGGCTGCTCGAACGGAATGGCTTGGGACTATTCCCGGAGCAAGATGTATTACATTGATACGCCGACTAGGCAGGTGGATGTATTTGATTACGAGGAAAAGTCTGGAAGGATAAGTAACCGAAGAGTAGCGTTCCAAATTCCTACAACGACTGGCTATCCGGACGGAATGACAATAGATAGTGAAGGCATGCTTTGGGTCGCCCACTGGGGCGGCGGCTGTGTATCACGCTGGAACCCGGAGACGGGTGAACAGCTTGGACTCATTCGAGTTCCAGCACCACTGGTGACCTCGTGTACTTTTGGAGGCAGTGATCTAACGGAACTCTACATTACAACTGCAAGGATAGGGATGCACGAGAAAGAGTTACGTGATTATCCGTTTGCAGGCGGTTTGTTTATGGTTAAGCCCGGAGTGAGCGGCTTGCTGCCCGGAAACTTTCAGGCTAAGGAGTAAGATGAGGAGGCGAAGCGATGCGACTCAAAGATAAGATCATCATAATAACCGGAGCTGGCTCGGGAATTGGAAAAAGCACGGCTGCTTTATTCGCTTCAGAAGGAGCGACAGTAATCATTGCCGATGTCCAAGAGGATTCAGGAAAAGCCGCTGTCACTGAAATAGAGGCGACGGGTGGAAATGCGATGTTCATACCCTGTGATGTAACCGATGCTAGCAGTACTACCGTGATGGCTGATCAAGTCTTTAATACTTTTGGACGTATCGATGTGCTCTTTAATAATGCAGGAATCAGTGGCGTGGGTGCGGTACATGAGGTTTCCGAGGAAGTATGGAAGAGGGTCATGCGGGTTAATGTGACGGGTGTGTTCTTAACCTGCAAGGCTGTCCTCCCTTATATGATGAAGACCAAGAAGGGTTCTATCATTAATATGTCCTCTGGCATCGCCGAAATCGGAGTCGCAGAGCGAGCTTCCTACAGTGCTTCTAAGGGAGCTGTTCTATCTTTAACTAAAGCAATGCAGGTTGATTATGCACCTTACGGCATTCGTGTAAATGCGCTGCTACCAGGTACGATTATGACTCCGTTTGTAGAAGGTTATTTGAAGACTTCTCTGGATCCAGAGGCTTCGGTTGCGGCCATTAAGCGTAGACAGCTTAGCGGTGAGCTTGGCAAACCTGAGGATGTGGCACGAGCTGCACTATTTCTAGCTTCCGATGAGTCTGGGTTTGTAATGGGTTCGCCGCTATATGTGGATGGTGGCCTTGTCTTCGGAAAAAATGCATAAAGTGAAGGAGAGTGTTATAGATGAGGCTAGTTACCTTTTTGCAAAAAGAAGATGATCATATGGGCGTTCTAACCGACCGTGGTGTGGTGGATATTGAGGCGGCACAGACTGCATTATCCACTCGGACGGAGGTTCCAGTAACGGTTAAGCAATTGCTTGATGGTGGGGAGGATGCACTTAACCAACTGAGGATTTTTGTGAATGAGCTGCCTGAAGGAGAAGTGAATCCATCCTGGCTGAAGCAGGAAGATGAGTTAGCATTCGGTCCCTGTGTTAATGATCCTGGAAAAATCATCTGTATTGGCCTTAATTATCGCCGGCATGCGGAAGAGACTGGGATGTCCATTCCCGAATATCCCATCCTGTTCAATAAATTTAACAATACACTAACTGGACATGGCTCAGAAGTTCCGCTTCCGAGGAACAGCCAGAAGGTGGACTACGAGGCAGAGCTTGGCATCGTCATCGGACGAACCGCGAAATATGTGACGGAGGAAGATGCACTGGATTATGTCTTCGGGTATTGTACGGCTAATGATTTGTCGGCGCGAGATTTACAGATGCGGACGAGTCAATGGCTAGCGGGAAAGTCTTGCGATAAATTTTCACCCATTGGGCCTTACTTAGTCACTGCGGATGAAGTAGGCGATCCCAATCAGCTCGATATTCAGTGCACGGTGAATGGTGAACTGCGTCAGAACTCCAACACTTCGGACATGATTTTTAATTGCAAGCAGATTGTCAGCTATGTATCCCAGTGTATAACGCTTTCGCCGGGGGATATTATCCTGACTGGAACACCAGAAGGCGTAGTGATGGGTTACCCTCCAGAGGATCAGGTCTATTTGCAAGCTGGTGATGTGGTCACGGTGCAGATTGAGAAGCTTGGTGCCATTACAAATACGATGGTTAGCGAATAGGAGGGAGTAGGGATGATCTTCGATTGTCATACCCATTTGTTTGGACCGGGAATGGTTTCAGGACCTACGGATGAGGCGATCAAACGGGCTTGGGGACCGAATATGAATATCGAAGCAACCCCCGAGCAACATCGTAGTAATTTGGAAGGATTCTCTGGTGCTATCGTATTGGCCATGGCAGCGCATGCAACAGGACTGGTTGTACCGAATGCGTATGTCGCAGATTACTGTCGTACGGATCCAAATCGGTTATTCGGTTTTGCGAGCGTAGATCCCAATCATCTGGATTGTGTTGCTGAATTTGAGACTGCGATCCGTGAGATGGGATTAAAAGGGCTGAAGCTTGCGCCTATCTATCAGAATTTTTATCCTGATGATCCCCGGCATTATGCCCTCTATGCCAAAGCAGAACAGCTAGATGTACCTATTCTTTGGCATCAAGGAACCTCTTTTGTACCGGAGGGTTATCTGGATGCATCAAGGCCGGCGATGCTGGACCCGATTGCCCGTGCTTTTCCGAAGCTGAAGATGATTGTGGCACATATGGGTCATCCATGGATTGATGAATGTATTTCATTGGTGCGCAAGCATCCTAATCTGTATATGGATGTTTCTGCTTTAGGAAGTAGACCTTGGCAATTTTACAATGCACTGGTGTCTGCGATGGAATATGGGGTTCAAGATAAAATATTGTTTGGGTCGGATTATCCGTTCTTTGGGACACAGAAGATGCTGGATGCTCTGTACCATATCAATGATCTGGCGGAGGGAACGAAGCTGCCAAAAATACCGCAAAAATATATTGAGGACATAATACATCGTCTAACACCGGAAATTCTTGGTTTTATCTGAAACATTTATGCTTGGTCTATAAGCGAGGTTGTTAAAAGGAGATGGGGTCATGGCGGAGTGCAGGGACAGCGAGGAGAGTGTGGCTGAATCCGGTGATAAGTTGAAGAGCGAGGCCTATTTTCAGGAAAAAGATTTATGGGGATTTATCCATCGTTCCTTCACGAAGTCTATGGGGTACACCGAAGAAGATCTCCGCAAGCCAGTGATCGGCATTTGCAACACGTTCAGTGAGCTGAATAAATGCCATTCCCATTTTAATGAATTGGTGGATTATGTGAAGCGTGGTGTTTGGCAGGCAGGGGGAGTGCCGATGGAATTCCCGACGATCTCGATTGGTGAGCCTTATGTGAAGCCTACAACGATGCTGTTGCGTAATTTGATGGCGATGGATACGGAAGAAATGATGAAAGGGCATCCCATTGATGGCGTAGTGCTGCTAGGGGGTTGCGACAAAACGGTACCCGCTCAGCTGATGGCAGCCGCTAGTGCCAATATTCCAGCCATTGTGCTGACAGGTGGCCCTATGCTAAACGGTCGACTGGGCGGCCGTAGCCTTGGAGCGTGCACGGATTGTTATGGCTTTACGCTGGAGCATAAAGCCGGAAATATAAGTGACGAAGAGCTGGCTGTTGCAGAGAATGCAATTTGCCGTAGTGATGGTCACTGCATGGTGATGGGCACAGCAAGCACGATGGCCTCGATCGCCGAAGCGATCGGCATGGCGTTACCGGGCTGTGCGGCTATTCCGGCTCCGGACAGCAGACGCAGGCATATGTCCGAGCGAACGGGCAAGCAGATCGTAGAGCTGGTTCGCCAGGGCATTCGTCCCCGCGACATCATGACTGCAGCGGCGATAGAGAATGCGATCACAGTTACGATGGCGAGCGGCGGATCGACGAACGCTATCATCCATCTTATAGCGATCTCCCAGCGGCTAGGGATGAAACTGCCTTTAGAGACATTTGACCGGATCAGTAGTCAGACCCCGTTTATTTTGAACCTGCGTCCTTCGGGCAAATATCAGATGGAGGAGTATTTCGAGGCAGGTGGTGTACCCGCGCTGATGAAGGAGCTGGAGCCGCTGCTGCATGGGGATTGTTTGACTGTAACAGGCAGAACGGTTGCAGAAAATCTGGTTCAGGCAACGACACTGGACAGAGATGTGATTCGTACCTTGGAGGAGCCGCTGGACAGCCAAGGTGGGATTGCTGTGTTGCGCGGGAATCTGGCGCCGGATGGGGCGCTGATCAAGCAAACCGCTGTATCCGCTCATCTCAAAAAGCATATCGGATGCGCAGTAGTGTTCGAGAGCCCCGCCGATCTCAATAAGCGGATCGATGATCCTGATCTGGTCGTGGATGAGAACAGTGTGCTAGTGCTTAAAAACGCAGGTCCGAAGGGTGCTCCAGCGATGCCGGAGATCGGGCAAATCCCGATTCCACAAAAGCTGCTGAAGCAGGGCATACGCGACATGGTCCGCATCTCTGACGCGCGGATTAGCGGTACTTCCTATGGCGCATTAATTGTACATGCGGCGCCGGAAGCTGCTGTTGGTGGTACGCTGGCGCTTGTGCAGGATGGCGACGAAATTGAGCTGGATATTTCCGCGAGGCGCTTGGAGCTGAAGGTGTCCGATGAAGAATTGGCACGACGTAGGGTCTCATGGCAAGCGCCCAAGCCGCACTACGACAGAGGGTATGGCTTGCTGTTTCATGAGCGTGTGCTTCAAGCGAACCTCGGTTGTGACTTTGACTTTCTTCTCCCTGTTGAGCTTAGAGAAGAGTTGCTGAGCGAGAGGGAATCGGTGCACTCGAAATAATAGCCGAGACTGAAATAATCTAATGCTTGTGAAGATAAAATAGCTGCACTTTATACAACTACAGTATATCGTAATCGTCTCATTTGGACTTTAATTGCACTTCATACAATTAAATCTTATCAAATCGCTGTTTGTAGTCTCATTCTGGATTATTAATTGCAGATAGTACAACTAAATTGCCATATACGGGAACAGGAGTTGTTATAAGTGTACGAAATACACTTATATCGCACGAATTGTACAAATTGTACGAATCGCACGTATCGCACGTATCGCACGCATTGCACGAATCGCAAGTGTCGCGCATGTCGCAAATATCGCACGAATCGTACGTATTTGCGGCTCCGGAAGTGGCTATCGGAGGAATTGCGACCCTTGTGCAGGATGGCGACGAAATTGAGTTGGATATTTCCACGAGGCGCTAGGGCTGTAGGTGTTGGAAGAGAATGAGACCAAGCGTCGGATTACAAGGTAAGCGCCTAAGCTACACTACGACAAGGGTTAGTATGAGTTTACTAGATTGGCTGTATAGACTTAATTTACTGGACTGAGCTGGACTGAGCTTGATTGATTGCTTTAATTGATTTGAATGAGATGATTGCTTTGCTTTGAGTGATTGCATTTTATGCAATAGATTCCGCTCTAGAGAGGCTGGACTTTGATTCTATTGCATTTTGTGCAATGAAATTTCAGGTAATCACCACTAAACGAGCTTATAGCGGGAATCTGATGTATGAAGTGCAATAGATTCATTTTTTAGCGATGAATTTGGAAATTCTATTGCACATTCTGCAATCAGGGAGTTAGTTTTCGATTGTAGCAAGCTGGTTTGTGAATGTAGCTAGTTAGCTTTCGATTGTAGTTAGCTTGGTTTCCGATCACAACAAGCTAGTTTCTAATCTCAGCTAGCCTGGTTCCCAATTACAACTAGCATCGTGTCCGATTACACCAAGCTTTGAGGTCATTTGTGGTAAAAGCAACAAACTTGAGTCAATAGAGAGGAGAGTTCAATGATGCGAACCGTTCAAGAGTTGGAGGAGCGCTTGGCAAGTCCATCGGCAGCCCTGATTGAGGAACTTAGCCAGCTCGATGGAGATATTATGCTACTAGGCGTGGGGGGCAAGATGGGACCCAGTCTCGCAAGGCTAGCGGTGAATGCAATTCGCCAAGCGGGGCTAGACAAGAAAGTTATCGGCGTTTCCCGCTTCTCGAATAAGGAGCTGAGACGAGAGCTTGAAGAGGCCGGGGTCGAGATTATCTCCGCCGATTTGTCTGACGATAAGGCGCTGCAGGCACTCCCTGAAACCCAAAATATTCTCTATATGGCCGGGAATAAATTCGGCACGACCGGGAATGAGCATTTCACTTGGATGATGAATGCCTATCTGCCGGGCCGCGTTGCGGAACGTTTCCGTAATTCACGAATGGTTGTATTCTCGACAGGCAACGTTTACCCTTTTACTCCGGTCAGCCAAGGAGGCGCAACGGAAAGAACTTCTCCGAACGCGAAGGGGGAGTATGGGCAATCCTGTCTGGGCCGGGAGCGTATATTTGAACATTTCTCTCATAAAAATGGAACGCCGATGTTCATTTATCGGCTGAATTACGCCATTGATCTGCGGTATGGTGTGTTACTGGAGCTTGCTCGATCGGTTAGGGAGGGACTTCCCATTGATATCACAATGGGTCATGCCAATGTGATCTGGCAAGGGGATGCGAATGAAATCGCATTGCGAGCACTGCTGCGTTGCAGTTCGCCGCCTAATGTCATGAACATTACTGGGCCTGAGACATTGTCCCTGCGCTGGGCTGCGAATGAATTCGGCCGAAAGTTAGGCATTGAGCCGATTTTTACAGGTGCAGAAGCACCTACTGCACTGCTAAGTAATGCAGCGAAAGCCGCTGCTACCTTTGGCTATCCGCGGGTATCGCTGGCCGAAATGATCGACTGGATTGGCGATTGGGTAGGGCAAGGCGGAGAAACCTGGAATAAACCCACGCATTTTCAGGAGCGGGAGGGCAAATATTAATGACACTGACAAGAGTACCTTTGACTTCGGAATTACATGCCGCGCTTCATGATGGGTTGGCTATTCCCGCACATCCTCTCGCCTTAACTAAAGAGCGCAAGCTGGATGAGCGACGTCAACGGGCACTTACCCGATATTATGTTGCTTCCGGGGCGGGTGGAGTCGCGGTTGCCGTGCATTCTACTCAATTCGAGATCAGGGATCCAGAAGTAGGGCTGCTGGAACCTGTGTTACGTCTAGCTGCAGAAGAGGTGGAACTTGCCCAGCTAAATCGGCCATTCATGAAAGTAGCGGGTATTTGCGGTGGGACGGAGCAGGCTGTTCTTGAAGCGCGCCTTGCTGCAAGCTTTGGTTATGAATCAGGACTGCTCAGTATGGGAGGCTTGCAAGACTTAAGCGAGGAAGAACTGCTGGAACGAACACGCAGAGTGGCGGATGTGATTCCGGTATTTGGTTTCTACCTTCAGCCGTCGGTGGGAGGACGGATTTTAAGTTTTGATTTTTGGAAGGCATTTGCTGAAATAGAAGGCGTAATCGCCATCAAAATGGCACCGTTCAATCGTTATCAAACGCTGGATGTAGTCAGAGCCGTACTTGAATCCAGCCGCCGCGAAGAAATTGCCCTTTATACAGGAAATGATGATAATATTATCAGCGATCTGCTCACGACCTTCCGATTTAAGGTGAACGGCAAGCCCGTTGAGAAAAAAATAGTCGGCGGCCTACTCGGTCACTGGGCAGTCTGGACGAGCAGAGCAGTACAGCTGCTTAATGAGATTAAAAAGGTCAGAAGTGAACCCTCGTTGGCATCCCATTGGTTGACGCTTGGGGCTGAAGTGACGGATAGCAATGCGGCGATATTTGATCCCGCGAATCATTTTCATGGCTGTATCCCGGGTATTCATGAAGTACTTCGCCAACAAGGATTGCTTGAAGGCTTATGGTGTCTAAATCCGGAGGAACGATTATCCCCGGGGCAAGTGGAGGAAATCAACAGAGTGCGCAGAGACTATCCCCATCTGGTGGATGATGGATTTGTGGCATCGCATTTGGAAGAGTGGCTGCAATAACACGTAGTTGTATAAGAGTTAAGGAGGGCGCACTTTCGACAAGTGCGTTCTTTCTTATCCAGAGTGCGATATCCTCCGCCTCATGATACAATAAGGGACAAGTTTATAAGGATGAGGTGACTTTAATTGAAGTATGATTTCGATCGCGTAATTGACCGCCGTAATACACGTTCTTACAAGTGGGACCAGTCCGAGAAGTTGTTTGGTGAGAAGGATATTATGCCACTTTGGGTGGCAGACATGGATTTTGAAAGTCCTCCTGCAGTGAAGGAAGCGATTCTGCGCCGCGCAGAACAAGGGGTTTACGGATACAGTGTACCTAGTGACTCTTATAAAGAAGCTATCACGTCGTGGTTCAGAAGACGGCATGATTGGGAAATTAAACCGGAATGGATTTCGGATTCTCCCGGAATCGTAACCTCCTTAAGTTTTGCTGTAGAGCTGTTTACCGAGCCAGGGGACGAGGTTATTTTACAGTCGCCAGTCTATTATCCCTTCTATGACGTCATCCAAATGAATGATCGCAAGGTCGCCAAGAATCCGCTTGTTATTCGTAATGGACGCTTCGAGATGGATTATGAGCAATTGGAAGGGCTGATGCAAGGTGGAGCCAAGCTGCTGCTTTTATGTAGTCCGCATAATCCGGGTGGTAGAGTATGGGAAAGAGAAGAGCTGCTGAAGCTTGGTGAGCTCTGTCTGCGTTATGGAGTGACCGTAATCTCTGATGAGATTCATTGTGATTTGGCGCTTCCAGGTTATGAGCATATCCCTTTTGCATCCTTATCTGAGGAAATTGCGAATATTACACTAACCACACTTGCCGCGACCAAAACCTTCAATCTACCGGGGTTACAATCTTCTTTTATCGTGTCTTCCAATCCGGAATTGAAGCTTAAATTTGATCGAAAAATGAAAGCCTTGAGTTTACATATGGCTAGCTACTTCGCCCAAGGTGCAGTAGAAGCTGCCTATAATGATGGAGAAGAATGGTTGGATGAGCTTTTAGAGTACGTGTCCGGCAATGTGGACTATGCGATTAGCTATCTGTCGGAGCATTTACCACAGGTCCAAGTGATGCAGCCACAAGGCACATACCTGCTATGGGTTGATTGCCGTGGTCTAAATCTGGATATAGATGGACTTAAACAGCTGATGTACAAAGAGGCTAAAGTTGCTTTTAATGAAGGCTCTGTCTTTGGAACTGAGGGACAAGGTCATCTGCGGATCAATCTAGCTTGTCCTAGATCTATTCTAGTTGAAGCGCTGGAACGCTTTTGCCGAGCAGCTGTAGCTTATACTGCGAAATAAAAGGTATTCCTGAAGCTTGATGATTCCTTCTAAGGGGATCGTCGAGCTTCTTTATTTTGCAAAAAGGTAAAAAGAATAATAAAATGGAGTCCATTACGTCAAGCAGGAGGACTTCAAATGAAATGGGTAGCTCAGCTTCCGTATTATAAGATACAGCGAGAAATTAAGGATGGAGAACAACGAAGTATTACATGCAATCGCTTAATGTATTTGTACAAAGATAGAGTCGTGACTCGTCATCGTGAATTTCCAATAAAAGATATTTTAGATATGTCCTATCGCTCAATGGGAGGTTCAGAGGGGATGTTCTATCTGTATACGAGTAAGGGTGTATATACTTATTTGGTAGAGTGTGATCCTGAAAGCTTTATTCATACTTTTAAAGAACAGCAAATGAATAAAATTGAGCGTACTGGTAGGCCGTGATATGATAATCCATACGACATTGCAGGGTGGGAGAGAACATAAATGAGCAAAACACGAATTATTATTGATGCAGACACAGGTATTGATGACGCACTGGCGATTTTGTATGCCTTACGCGCTCCAAACGTAATTGTAGAAGGAATTACAACCGTTTTTGGGAATATTGATGTCGACAAGGCGGCGGACAATTCACTGCGGCTAATTGAGCTTGCTAAGCCTGGTTATGAGATTCCTGTAGCCATCGGAGCATCCAAGGCACTTGTTCGTGAGCACTCAGGCTACGCCACTCATGTGCATGGTGAGAACGGTATTGGTAATGTGGAAATCGCTCCATCCAGCCAGCGTCCCATTAGCGAAACTGCATCTGAGTTTATTGTTCGGATGGCTAATGAGAATCCCGGAGAAATTGTATTAGTTACACTGGCACATCTAACCAACCTTTCGATGGCGCTTGATATGGACCCTGGGATTAAGAATACTTTGAAAAAAGTAGTAGTGATGGGCGGTACGATCTTCAATCCCGGCAATAGAACACCGGTTGCGGAAGCGAATATTGCTGGAGACCCTGAGGCTGCAGATCATGTATTTACATCTGGACTTCCCGTTATGATGGTGGGTTTAGACGTTACGCTTAAGACGCGGATTACCCAAGAGCATATCGATTTGTTAAACCGTTTTGGACGTGAAGAGAATAAAGCGATCATTTCGTTTATGGAACAATCGCTCACTCATTATTTTAATTTCTATCGTGAAGCGAACTTTTTGATTAACAGTGCACCGCTGCATGATCCACTTGCACTTATGGTTGCGCTGCAACCAGACCTTGTAACTTACAAAGAAATGAATGTTCGTGTGGAGCACAAAGGTGAATTTACATCGGGAATGGTCGTAGCGGATTTGCGGGCTCAGCCAAAAGTGGGTAAACCCATACAAGTTGCTGTGGATGTAGATGTTGAACGAGCAGTGGGAACCTTTTTGAGCGTGTTTATGTAATTCTGTCGAACCTCTACTAATATGAAAAATAATTTCGAAGCTCATAGATGACAATCTATTAATTTTACAATTGGATAATCTTTGGTAAAATGGTAGAAGACATATAAAGAGTTTAAGAGATTACACTTCATATTATGGAAGATGGGAGACTTAACAGTCATGAACAAACGGATTGGCAAATTGGTTTTATGTCTAGCGATTTCGCTAGGCGGCACCACGGCATTATTCCAAAACACTACACAAGCAGCACCCGCAGGTGGAGTTAGTATTGTGCTGGATGGTTATGCACTGCCGTTTCCAGTAGAGCCTGTTGTGATAAACGGAACAACGATGGTTCCATTCCGGGCGATATCAGAAGCGCTGGGGATCAACGTAGAGTGGAATCAAGCGCTTAAGAAAATTACCGCGACCAAGACGAATACAGCGGGTACTAAAGTGGTAACGTTGACCCTTGGTAGTAAAAATGCAGGCGTAAACGGCGAAGTTGTGAAGCTAGGGGTTGCCCCGCAAACGATCCGTAATAACACGATGATTCCACTCAGCTTTTTCGGCCAGCAGTTTGGTGCGGGCGTAGCATGGGATCAAGCAACCAAAACGGTATCGATCACTTCACCAAAGACGGATATGTATAAGCTGGGCTTTTATGCGCTTAGCTCATACAGTGAAATTTCGTTACTTCCTAGCTTCGATGCTGTAGCTTTTGGGTGGAGCGGGATTGATAAAAGTGGACAATTCACCACAACAGGCACTGATTTTAGATGGCCTCAAGCAGCTGGGGATGTAACCCCAGAGTCTATTGTCTCGAATGCAGCAGCAGGTGGCACAGCGCCTTATCTGATGGTCTTTTCTGGTGACACTGCAGCGGAGCTCACGAAGAATCTGGAAGATAAAGCGCTTCAAGAGCAGACGATTACAGGAATCGTTGATCTGGCTACACAAAAGGGATTCCAAGGTATCACACTGGATCTCGAAGGACTGGGTCTAACGGGAGATAAAGCAAAGGTGCAAGCCGATTACAATGCTTTTGTGAAGAATTTGTCTCAAAAAGCACATGCAGCAGGTCTTAAGCTCACGGTTATTCTTCATCCATTAAACAGCTCTTATAAAGGTTATGATTACAAGACGCTGGGAAGCCTCGCAGACGATTTGGTCATTATGGCTTATGATTATTTGCAAGAGAAAAAAATTCCAGAGCCGATGAGTTTAGTTGATGAAGGCATCCGGCTTGCACTTCAGCAAGTGAGTAAGGATAAGCTGATTCTCGGTATTTCCGTATACAGTGAGAATGAAACATCAGTAAATTCCAAGGTTGGACTTGCCAAACGTTATGGACTTAAAGGGATTGCAATCTGGCGTGTGGGCTTGATTGGACAGCCTGTCTGGAATGAGATGGGCAAGTCGGTGGAGTTGTAGGCGGAATTCATTGTCTTCTAGAACACAACGATCAAAAAGAATGGTACCGCGAAGGTTAAACCTATCGCCTCTTTGAAGGTGATAGGTTTTTTCTATTCAGAATTTTATGGTAATGGGATTTCTATTAATCATTTATTTATCAGCGCGGAATTGAGGTGAATCAAATGAACAATGATTACAGGGTTCGTATTCAGACTGTTCTTCATTTTATAGAGGAAAACATAGATCAAGAAATCAACCTAGAGATGCTTGCTGAAATTTCTAATTTTTCAAAGTATCATTTTTCTAGAGTTTTTTCTGCAATTACAAACAAAACACCAATGACCTATCTAACGGAAAGACGTCTAGTTCGTGCAGTCGCTTATCTTGAAACAACGAATAAAACCATGCTAGATATCTCAACTTTATGCGGTTTTAGTTCCATCTCGAGTTTTAATTCATCTTTTAGAAAGCTATTTAAGACAACCCCAAGGGAGATGAGAAGATCCAAGCAAGAACATAGCAATAATCAGTTAATGTCCAGCAATAATCAGGAAGAATTAGCTCCTTCTAAAAATTATGATGTGAATAGCAACAACAATAATAATTTTCTAAGGAGAGTATGGCAAATGAACATTGAAGTAAAAGAACTTCCAAGTTATCAAGTGGCGTATGTAAGGCATGTTGGTAGCTATCTTGAAACGTATAAAGCATGGGCTACACTCAGCAAATGGGTTGCGAAAAACAATTTACCAGCAACAGAATATTTTATCGGCATCTCTTTAGATGACCCTAGCGCAACTGACGAGTATTCTTGCAGGTATGATGCTTGCATAACTATTCCGAGAGAGTTTTCTATAGAAGGCGATTCAGGCATATCCTTCCAAACATTATCTGGTGGTCTTTATGCCCGGTACCAGTTTTATGACACGATTGATAAATTCGCAATTGCTTATCAAAGTGTGTACGGACAATGGCTGCCTAATAGTGAATATGAGCCGGATGATCGATATGCGCTCGAGTTTTGTATGAATGATCCCTATACTGACCCTGAAGGGAAGGCAAAAGTTGACCTTTACATCCCTATAAAGAGTATTGGTGGGGAGTAAACAAACTGGATTTGGTTGTGGAAATTAAATTGATGACGACTGAAGCTGCTGACCTGGATTTCTCAAACACACTTCGACTGTTATATACCTCACATTAACCTAAGCCATAAACCTTTATAATCTCTAAGATTGAACCCTTGAATCAAATCATTATTTTTCAGGAGGACTTTAGAGAATGAGATATAAAGCATTGGAACTAGACAAACCGCTTACTTATGAGCTGGAAGGCTTAGAAATAGGAGTTTCCTCGAACTGTAATTTTCGCTGCGATTATTGTTGTGCGTATAATAGAAATGATGGACAAAGCATCAAGGCTAAAGAGGTTATCCGAATTCTTGAAGAGCTTCCTGGTCTGAAAAGAGTACGCTTATCAGGTGGCGAGGTTACATTAAAGTTCGATGACTGTGTGGAGATTGTAACCTACTGCTCATCCAGAGGGATTCAGACACAGCTCAATTCGAACGGCAGTCTTTTAAATGCTGAACGGATTGATCAATTAGTCGCGGCAGGATTAACGACGATACATATTTCCTTCAATTTTACTACAGCGGACGCCTTCTCTCGTTATTATAATATTCATCCAAGCATTTACGAGAAAATTAGAGAGAACATTACTATGTTCGCGGCAACTAGTGTAGATACGGTGCTGGAAACGCTGTTGTTCAGCGAAACTCAGGATAATATGAAGGAAATTAGTGATCACGTATATGCGATGGGTGTTAGAACACATGAGATTCAGAACAGTATTATCATGGATCATACGGGTTGGAAGTCTATAGCTGCCCGTGAACAATTAAAGAATGCTGTGAGTGAACTGATCGCTATGAAGAAAGAGGATACGACCCTGTATTTCACTTGCATGGACCGGTTTATGGATGCGCTTGGGTTCGAGGAGCAACCGGGCGTTTATTTTCCACACTGCATTGAGGGCAAGAAACAGCTTCATCTACATGGCAATGGAGACATCCTGATCTCTGAATTATGTCATCCCGTTATTATTGGAAACATTTATCAGGGAACCTCACTGAAGGACTTATATAGTAACATGCCAGCGCCTTTGGCTCAGTTCCTGGATAAACTGCCATGCCCAGCACTGGACGCATTGTTTCCGCAAGGGGTTTAAATCGTTAAGCATTGCTATAAAATTACTACTTGGAGCCAATTTATTGAATTGGTTCCTTTTTTGTGTAGTAGATTAATGGAAAGTCCTGTATGATTTCTTTAAGCTTATAGAGACTGCTACAACTTAAATTTGCGGATAAGGAATGTATGACATCCATACATAAGGTGTGCGACACATGCTTACGAATATAAGAAATGGACTCATCAAATCCAATGTTGTTCTCGAAAAAATCATGCCATTATTAACACCTACTGCCATCGTGGTTGGTGTGCTTAATGAAAGCAGACTGCTACCATTCACAGGTCTCGTCCCATGGATATTCGCCTTTATGACATTGATCGGAAGCTTGAAATCCAATCTCAAGGATCTGCTGGGCGTATTGCTGAAACCACAGAAGTTGATCGTGTTGATGATTATTCTTCATATTGTGATGCCGCTCATTGGCTGGCTCGTTGCAAGTGCTGTTTTTCCGGGAGATCCTTACACAGTGACAGGATTTGTACTATTGTTTGCGATCCCAACGGGTGTCGTTAGCGTGGTGTGGGTATCCATATACGGCGGGAACATTGCACTAACTTTGGCACTTATTCTAATCGATACGCTCTTGTCACCGATTGTCGTTCCGGGTACCTTGTATTTGCTCATGGGAGCGAGTGTGGAGATTCAGCTTGGGGAAATGATGAAAGGACTCCTATGGATGGTTGTCATTCCTTCGGTAGTCGGGATGCTTCTGAATCAATGGACAAAAGGCAAGGTGAATACGGTATGTGGACCTCCGCTTTCCCCATTTGTAAAGGTTGGGTTGTTCATGGTCGTTTCTATTAATGGTGCTAGCATTGCTCGTTATCTGAAACACCCGGATAGTAAATTAGCGATTATTATTGGCGTAACCTTCGTAACCGTAGTTCTCGGATATGTAATCGGAGCATTGGTATCGCGTCGTTTCCGCTTTAGCTACGAAGATTCTGTGGCCGTACAATTTAATTCCGGCATGCGTAATTTAAGCGCGGGAGCTGTGCTCGCAGTAAAATATTTTCCTCCGGCTGTTGCACTCCCTGTGATTTCAGGAATGTTATTCCAGCAAATTCTGGCTGCAATGTCTGGTCTGTTTTTACGTAGCAGAACTAAACACCCTTTAACAGATGGTGCAATCACGCAAGTTTCCCCAGCATCCCAGTCAGAACCGCCTATTTCATTTTAGAAATAAAACAGGTCTTAATAACTAGTAAAAAGAAGATGACCGAACTAGTAGAACTAGTTTTTTCTGCATTTATATGCAAAAATTCGACATTTTTTGATATTTTCCGTATTTTCGCTTCGTCAATATTCACTAATTTATCATCATATCCGATAGTAGTTGTATTATTTACAATTGCATTGTTCTCTAATGAACAGTAGTCGGAAGGATGAGGGAAAATGAAGATTCGTCTTAAACTATCACTTATGATGATAGGTGTGACCCTATTATGTATTGCAGTAATGGGGGTTTTTACATATTTAAGGTCAACTCAGGCCATTGTGAGCCTTACTGAGAATTCTATGAAGCAGGTCAATACGAATAAAGCTCAGACCATATCGGCTATGATTTCGAAGGAGCAGAGAAGTATTGAACTTATTGCGGGAAGGTCGGAAATTGTCGAATTATTACTCCAAGCAGGGAATGGTGGCGTCGCCAAGGGGAGTAAGCTACAGAATGAGGTAAATATCAGCCTTCAGGGAATTGTGAAGGATGCTGGGAACCTCGAACATGCTTTTGTCAGTGATATGAATGGCATCGCTGTGGCTGACAGTGATATTAAGCTTATAGGTACGGATTTCAGTGATAGAAATTATACGAAGAAAGTAATGGAGACTGCGGCGCCGGTAATTAGCGAAACACTAAAATCGAAATCTACTGGGGCTTATGTGGTAGGATTTGTACATCCGGTTAAGAGTAACGGGAAGATGATTGGATATGTAGCTTCAGCGGTTTCCGCAGATAGTATGATTAAGTATTTAGCAGATGCAAAAGTAGTAAATACAACGACTTCGTATGCTTATCTTCTCGATGAGAATGGGAATACACTGTATCATCCGGATAAGAAGCAAGTAGGACAACCTGTTGCCAATGATCAGATCATGGCTGTGGTGAAGCGTGTGAAATCTGGTGAAAAAGTAGAAGATAGCCTGCTTAGCTATACATATAATGATGTGGATAAAAAATCAGCCTATACCGTTATGCCTGAGACCCACTGGTTGCTTGGGATAACCGCAAATTTAGATGAAATTGTAAAACCTGTGAATGAGATGAGAAGCTTTAATCTGTTTCTGGGTGCAGGAAGTTTGATTATTGCATTGTTGATTGCTTTATATTTTGCCCAAAAAATCTCTTCACCGATTGCTAAACTGACAGAGTTGATAAATAGAACGGCAGAGCTGAATTTGACGTATGACTCCCAGTACGAGTATCTGACGAAAAACAAAGATGAAACAGGTACGATAGCCATAGCGATGCTCCGAACACGGGTTATTCTTCGTGATATGGCGGGTAGTCTAATCATGATCTCGACCAAGGTGCTTGATAATGCGGAGACTCTTGAAAAGCTGTCTATAGATGTACGGGAGAATGCTCATGATAATTCGGCAACTACACAGCAGCTTTCGGCAGGGATGGAGGAGACAGCAGCTTCAACACAAGAGATGACGGCAGCGATAACTGAAATTGATATTAATGTGTCCGAGATCTCCAGTAATGTGAAGGAAGGCGCTGAAGTTTCCAAGCAGATCAGTGAGCGGGCGATGGTGTTACAAGATGAGGCGATAGAGTCTACGGATAATGCGAAGCGAGTGTATGAATCTGTTCGTATCGATATGGAAAAAGCAATTGAACAGTCGAGTGCGATCTCAGAGATTAATGTACTGGCGGATACGATTCTATCGATTACTAGTCAGACCAATCTGCTTGCTTTGAATGCAGCGATCGAAGCGGCTAGAGCAGGTGAGGCAGGTAGAGGATTTGCTGTTGTAGCTGGTGAAATCCGCAAGTTGGCTGAGAAATCGTCAGAGACTGCGGCTGGGATTCAAGGGGTCGTTTCAGGAGTTTATGCTTCTGTTGAACTAATGAAGGAAAATTCAGAGGCGTTACTAGCTTTTATTGACCAGAATGTTCTTGGAGACTATGAGCGGTTAACGGAGGTAAGTCAGCAATATAACAGAGATGCTACAACAGTGAATTTGCTGATGAATCAATTTGAGACCGCGGCTGATCATCTAAGTATGGCCGTTTCTAGTATTTCTATAGCGGTCAATGAAGTGGCTGCTACAGTAAATGAGGGGGCTATTGGGATTCAGGATATTGCGGTGAAGACGGCTGATATCGTTGAGAAGACATTCCATGAAGTTACGGTGGCTGACGAGAATACCCAAAGTGCCAAGGAGCTACAGGGGCTGGTAGATCGGTTTAAGATCTAAGTAGGATTAAGGGAATCTTTATCCGTCATTCATAAAATATTAAGCTTGTAAGGTTATAGTACATATATAACCTCCCTTAAATATAAACTTTGCCCCGCCGGCCGTCGGCGGGGTCTTTTTTTATGTGAATCTTTTTAAGCGAATACCAGCTTAGCCAGTGATGAGGTAAATAGCTTCATCCAGCGGAACGATAACCTCTGTTTGTTCCACCATATCTTTCAAACGTACCTTATCAACACTTGATTCGCTTTCGCCGATCAGTATAACGTAACGGATGTTTTTGGATGAAGCTGTGGCGAGCTGCTTTTTTAATTTTCTTTTACCGGATACGAGAGTGGTTCTTATAGAGCAGGCACGCAGCTCGGCTGCTGCAATTAAAGCTTGTGGTAGTGTCTCACCAATGGGAATGACCATAATATTTGCTGCTCTATTTTCTTGGATAGGTCGTTCTGCTAGGAGCGCCATGATTGACTCCATACCAAAAGACAACCCTACCGTAGGATATTGAATATCCTCTCTGCCCACTAGCTGTCCGATAATCGCGTCATATCTGCCTCCGCCACCCAAGCTTGAGGCAAAGGAACCAGATGCATCAAAGATCTCGTAAACTGTTCCTGTGTAGAATGAAAGACCTCGGGATAAGAAAGGATCGAAGCGGCAAATCTCCTGTAGTCCAATGTCTTGGATTAGATTTTGTAGGACGAGAACCTCTGACGCACCCGGTTGTGTTGTGAGATTGTATTTGTCGCATAACTGCTCAAAGCCTGGATTATCCATTTCGATAAGCGCTAGAATCGCCGCGATGGTTGCAGGTTCTAGCCCCTTGCCAATCAACTCGTTCTCCACTCCACTAATGTTGATTTTCTCAAGTTTATCAAGGGTAAGCATAACGGATAGTTGCTCTTCCGCAGGTACGCCGATGGACTCTAGAATCTCACCGAGAAAACGTCGATTGTTCCATTTTAGGATGATAGGAATGTCTAGCTTGCGGAACGCTTCGGTAGCCAGTTGCATTAGCTCAGCTTCAGCCTCAGGGCCGGAAATGCCGACCACATCGACATCACATTGCAGGAATTCACGCAGACGCCCACGTTTTACGGGTCCATCTCGGAACACTTTTCCGATCTCATACCGCTTAAAGGGAAACTCTATCCCTGGATTTAAAGCGATCACTTTGGCAAAAGGGATGGTCAGATCATAGCGTAACCCTACCTTGCGGTTGCCTTGATCTGTAAGTTGGTACATTTCCTTAAGAATTTCGTCCCCGCCTGCATATTTTGAAGTTAATAACTCCAATTCATTTAATAACGTCGTATCCATCGATTCAAAATCATAGAGCTCGAACAAGTCCTGCAGCGTATTTTGAATGTTCTTTCTGAGCGCTTGCTCTTGACCGAAGTAATCATAAGTTCCTTTAATGTTTTGCATCATTAGTAGCTCCTTTGAATTGGCATAGTTTAGAAAATAAAAAAACGCGCAGGACCTCTTGGTCCTGCGCGTGATCTATGCCGCAGGGAGGCCAACGCGAGTAGCGTTAGCCTCCCTGAAAAAATTCAGGAGTGCTAACGCTGTTTGTGATAATAATGAAGTTGATTCAGCATGATTGTATTTGTATTCATCAGAACCAATTCCCTTCGAAATTTTGATTACTGCCGATTATAGCCGATCATTTGGAGTCGTGCAAGCAAGAATTTATAATTTGTTCGATTTCTTGTGGGCGAATGGACAAGTTATCAGCTATAATAGGGCTTCGATATTCCTTAAGGAAAGGGAGTTTTTCTACGATGAATGAATCTTTAATTATAGCTCGAACCGAAGATTTTGTTAAAGAACAACTTGGACAAGATACTACGGGTCATGACTGGTGGCATTGCGATAGAGTGCGCAACACCGCCGCTGAAATTGCCCAGATCGAGAGCTCAGATGTATTTGTTTGCACGATGGCCGCCTTGCTGCATGATGTTGCTGACGAGAAGCTTAATCCATCTAAAGAAGAAGGTTTGCTTAAAGTACGTACTTGGCTTTCTTCAAACCTTACAGATGAGCAACAAATTAATCATATTATGATGATTATTGAGACGATGTCCTTTAGTGGTGGCGGGGGAGAACCGATGCATACGCTTGAAGGCCAAGTGGTTCAAGATGCCGATCGACTTGATGCGCTTGGTGCGATTGGCATTGCCAGAACCTTTATTTTCTCAGGGGCGAAAGGTCGTCCAGCTTATGATCCAGAAGTGTCTCCAAGAGATGAATCGCTTCAAAAGGAGTACAGGGATTACAGCAAAGGAACGGCTATCAATCATTTTTATGAGAAGTTATTAAAATTAAAATTCCTGATGAATACAACCTATGGACGCAAGTTAGCAGAAGAACGGCATGATTTTATGCTTAATTATCTGGACCAGTTCTATAAGGAATGGAATCAAGGGAGCCAATAGCTGTTATAATGATAAGTATGCACAAGATGAAGGATCGCGGAGTTTCCGCTTTAACCAGAACAATCGGCATAGAAGAGGTTGAACGATGAGTGAATTGCAATTTAGAGATTATGAGTTAAACGAAGACATTATTAAAGCGCTGGATGTCCTGAAATATGAGACGCCAACAGAAGTTCAAAGTAAAGTGATCCCTGTAGCTCTTCAGCAAAAGGATCTGATCGTTAAATCGCAAACGGGTAGCGGAAAGACGGCAGCTTACGGAATCCCCGTCTGTGATTTGGTGGATTGGGTGGAGAATAAGCCGCAGGCTTTGATTCTAACGCCTACACGGGAGCTTGCCATGCAAGTGAAAGAGGATATCACCAACATTGGACGATTTAAACGGGTTAAGGCCGTGGCTCTTTTCGGTAAGCAGCCTTTTGCTCCACAAAAAATTGAGCTTACTCAAAAAACACATGTTGTCGTAGGTACGCCTGGACGTGTGTTCGACCATATTGAAAGAGGTACGCTTCCGCTAAATCGGATCAAGTATTTGATCATCGATGAAGCAGACGAAATGCTGAGCATGGGGTTCATTGAACAGATCGAAAAGATCATTAAGCAGCTGCCAAAAGAACGAGTGACTTGTGTTTTCTCCGCTACATTACCGGAAGTGATTAAGAATTTGTGCCGGAAATATATGAGCGATCCAACGGAAATTGAGATTCAAGCAAGTGGAATTACAACCGCTACAATTGAACATGCGTTGATCGAAGTGAGACAAGCTGCTAAGTTCTCGCTACTGAGCGATATTATTACGGTGGAGAATCCGGATAGCTGCATTATCTTTTGCCGTACACAAGAACAGGTGAATGCGGTATTTAGAGGGCTGGCTGATTTGGAATATCCCTGTGATAAGATCCACGGGGGAATGGAGCAGGACGAGCGTTTTGAGGTCATGAATGCTTTTAAAAGAGGGCAGTTCCGTTATCTAATCGCTACCGATGTAGCGGCAAGAGGCATTGATATCGAGAACATCACTCACGTGATTAATTACGATATTCCACTGGAAAAAGAAAGCTACGTGCACCGTACAGGCAGAACTGCTCGTGCAGGTAAGACAGGCAAAGCGATCACTTTTGTCACTCCAAATGAGCAAAAGTGGGTGAAGGACATTGAAGGCTATATTGGCTTTAGCATCCCGAACATGAAAGCTCCTTCGGATGATGCCGTTGCTTACGCGAAGGAAGCTTTCGAGCAGAAGATTAACAAGCAGCCTGTCCGCAAGAAGGACAAAAGCGAAAGCTTGAACAAAGAGATCATGAAGCTGTACTTCAACGGCGGCAAGAAAAAGAAGCTAAGAGCCGTGGACTTTGTCGGCACAATCGCAAAGCTTGAGGGTATATCTGCAGAAGATATCGGTATTATCTCGATTCAGGACAATGTGACCTACGTGGATATTTTGAACGGTAAAGGTGCAATGGTACTGCAAGCGATGAGAGAGACGACGGTGAAGGGCAAGCAGCTTAAAGTGCATATTGCGAAGAAATAAGTACGTGAACAGCAGTTTATCGCTAATCACCATTCATAAGTGCCGCCATTGATGCGGTTTAATTAAGAGGGAGTCGTGTTCTTTACGCGGCTCCTTTTTTATTTGTTTTTTACAGATTGAAAATAGAGGATTAATCTATCGGTATTCAGAACTGTTACTAAATAAAGAGGTGGTATAGTGAAAAGTGAATTTAAGAACATTAGGATTAAAGCGATTCTGCAAGTTCTAATTGTTGTATTTTTGCATTTTATAACTATCTAATTTTTGAAGCTGAAAACTGAAGATTGGGATGAAGAAATAGTAAACCAGATGTTCTTAATGTATTCAGCACCAATATTTCTTACATATATTTCTTGCATGAGGGCTTTAAAGACGAGGAAGCTAAGGTACAATATTGCATGGTTAGTTATCAGTACTTTACCTATCATGAGAATTCTATTTTACTTAAAAGAATATCAAGGGAAAAAATCTGCAAATCCTGGTTTCGTTGAATTTGATATTCCTCAGATAGAGCTTATTTATCTATTTCCTGTTAGTTACTTGGGTATCCAACCATGGAAAAGTTTCTAATTATGCTAAGGGATGGATGAGGTTGGTCGTTTGATACCCTGAAGGAAACGGTGAGGCTCTATCGTAAAGAAACTTAGTTTTGGGAGGAGTAATTATCGAATTGGGTGTAGATGAAAATAGTTTGTGCTTGGGCGAGTGTTTAGATTGTGTTTTTGTTTGATTTATAGGGAAAACCTCCCTATAAATCGCCTGAAATCCGCTGTTATGAGCTAATTAGGTGAATTTAAAGGGAGAAATTCCCTAATTGTTGAAATCAGGACCGTAATATCGATGAAATTGGGGAGGATTTCCCTAAATTTCATTCCCAAGAATCCATAGGAAAAAACGCTGTATGCAATTATAATTTGTTTGGTATTAAAGCGAATAAATCATATAAAGGTGATTATTGCTTGGCAAGAACACATGAAGAAGTGGATGGCGTACGTGTGCCCACGACTTCAAAATTCCGGAGCTACTCTAGCGTAGCAGGATCTTTTGCTGACCATTCGGATTTCCTACTTAAAAACAGCCGTTATCGTTTCGCATTATCCAAAGAAAATCCTTATGAGTTTGCTAACGAACTCCAAAGAGCTGGTTATGCGACGGATAGTCAGTATGCCAACAAACTGAAATCGATTATCCGAAAACAAAACTTAGCTTCGCTAGATATGAATCAAGGGATTGACCCCGCAACGGCCAACCCTTTACTGATATCGGGTTTGTTGGAGGAGGCAGTGGGGACGATGGGGCTGGTAGTTTAATTACTGTGACCTTTGGGATTAGTCAATATTATGGTGGGCCGGCAGTTAAAACCCATCAAGAAAAACGTATGGACGGTAAGTATTATACCGTTTATGAAACCATAAACGATCCCACAACCGGAAACCCAATAATTAATTTTGAAAATTACGATCGTGTGGTACTCTCATCTGAAGCGCAAGCTCCAATCATTGAGATAAAAGACATCCCAGAAGCAATTAGTGTAACCATTTATGCACCCAATGAACGAGAATTTTATGTGATGAACGTAGACTATATAAAGGGGACCTATTAATGAATACACAATTGGTTAATCTGCAGTTCAGTGATACTTACCTCATGGTCAATTTCGAGATTACTTTCCAAGAAATTCAATCCTGGTTGTCTATGGCCGGCCACAACACGGATGATGCTTCCCTTTTTCGAGCTTTGTTATTCCCAGAATCATTAGATTCGGACCAACAGACCGAGTTGTGCTGGATTATCCTACACAGATACGAGGATGTTTTCTTTCAAACCAATCGCAACTGGACGGATCCGGAACATCCAGCAACAATGAACAGCGTGCATCAGTTATTGCTTCGCATGATGAACAGCCGCACACTTAATGGTGAAGATAATACGAAGCTGGACCTTTACTTACTCTTGCAGGAAGACCGTCAAGCTGATACACCGTTATATCCTACGCTACATCATCTGTTTGATGTGAAGTGGGGCAGTTCCGCTTCCGCGTAGTGTAGCAATTTGAAATAGCGTTTAATCCTAATAGCAGAAAGAATTTAATTACACCGCCTTCGAAAGAAGGCTTTTTTTGTTAGTCGATACCTTTCAATAAAATAGTGGAATATTAAAATACGCTCTTTTAGTCGGTATGGTATCAACGGAACTAAATGATATATCAAGCGTAATTGTAAATAAAAGGAGTGATTTAATGAGTTATTTTATCGAGTTTTTAAGAACCTTATTTCCTGATTCAACACCCGCTGCAATATCAATTATAGTACAGTGTTAGTTTTTTGGATGTATAAGGAGCTAAGAAGCAACTTTCTTGAAAACAGTAAATCTAATCAATAACGGTAGATAAGGCTCTTGATATCTACTCTGACATTGAATTTGAAATATATAAATACCTCAATGAAAAAAGTGACCTTTTTACAGTAGCTGAAAAGATATCTAAAGCCTCTTCGCTCCTTCCTTATGATTTACTAAAATTATTCATTAAGTTTAAAGAGACAACTAATGAGTCTTTAAAAAGGGAGATGTTGCTTGAATTACATAAAGATATAGAAAAGGAAATCTATAGTTTGAAATTTAAACAAGTTGATCCAGTAACATTCAAGAGTGATAAAAATATAGCCGCAAGTGTTGAATACTACATAAAAACGAAGATTGCACCTTTTGGAATTCCTTTTATTTATACCTACTTTAATTTTGTATTTTTGTTATTACTTATACTGCTCATCGCTTTAATTGATAGCGCCGCGACAGTAACGGAACAAATTTTCTTGATTTCCTTGATTTTCGCTTCATTGTCCTACCTTATGGTTCTATATAATATTATTTCTGAAGGTTTTCTTAAAAGACGATTCCAACGCTCCTATATAAACTGGATTTTATTGTTAATATTTGCACTTGGGATGCCATCATTGATGGTTTTTACTGACGCATGGTTCAGAGGCATCCTCGTCTTTGTATGATATTTATTTATGGTTATTATGCAGGACGAAAGTGTATGAGAGAACGTGCTGTATAAATGGTCCCCGCAATCTGCTTAATAACAACCATACAACTGATGTGAATTATGTTATGGTTCATTCACTTAGAGCTTGGAACAGATGTACCGCGGTGAAGATAAATCAGGGTGAACCGTACCATAAGTGACTGCAAGTTTTATCGGGAAATCTGGAAGTAGGCTTGGTAGGGCGCTTTGCAGGGTATGGGTTTGGGATTGGCTACGTATTAGGCAAGTCGGAAACAACAGGCTGTTGAGAGCTTTTTTGGTTCACAGAAGGATGAGTCATCTGGCTCCCTATATGTATTAAAGTTTGCTTGAATCAGTTTTAGGCTTACAGGAAGTTGTGTTTAAATATAATCATATTTTACCATGTTAGTTCATATCAAGTGTTATACTGTACAGTTATGAATAAGAACGGAACGCTTGTTTGGATAACGGAGAGCGACTAGTAAAATAAAAGAAAAAAGGTAATTTAGCGACTAGTTGCCTATAAGAAAGGGAGTATTTATGCAAATAGAATCGCTTAATTCTAGCGATAAGTTATGGCAAGTCGTTGCTGAGTATGCGCTGAATTGTTCATGGAAAGCAGGAACTACTTTAGCTAAACAAATGAAAGAATTCCATTTTTCAGACTGGGAAAGAGTTTTTGCAGCATTAGATGGTGATCGTATTGCTGGCTATTGCACTTTAGCAAAAACAGACTGCATACCTGATGTTTCCTATACACCTTATATCGGGTTTGTGTTTGTGGGAGAGCAGTACAGAGGCGATCGATTAAGTGAAAAGTTGATTTTATCTGCCTTGGCATACGCTAAGGAACTTGAATTCGATAAAGTATACCTTGTCAGTGATCATGTTAATTTGTACGAAAAATATGGTTTCAAGAAGGTAGATGAGAAAGAGGCACCTTGGGGGGCAATGGAGACTATTTTATGCACTTGGCGTAACGTGCTGCTATCTAGCAAAGGGCCATTCCGCAAGGGATGGCCCTAAAACTTGCAGTTTCAGCTAGCGCGGAGAACCCTATCACAAGTAATGTCGAAATTTATGAAAAAGCTAGTAATTAAGAGATTACATAAGGCTTTAGAGAGAGACCCCGTATATACGTTAGCGTCAAGTACTAGCAAACGAAAACAAGCACACCTTCACAATTAAGATTAGGTGTGCTTGTCATAGCTTGTATTAGTCTATTCTGTTAGTCATTGCAATTTACTTTGTCATAATATTGTAGAGTGTCTGAGCAAATTCCGCTCTGGTTGCTTTATCTACTGGTAAGAGGTTACCGTTTAATCCAGATATAACTCCATTATTCACAAAGTATGTCATGGCAGCAGTTGCATAAGCAGATACTGTATCACTATCTTTAAAGTCTTTCAGTTCATTTGGAGTAGTTCCGGTCGGCAATGCATTAATGCTCTTAAGCGTATTATATGTCAATACAAACATTTCCTGTCGTGTAACTTCTTTTTCAGGTGCAAACATGTTATTGCCCGCACCATCTGTTATACCCAACCGCTTTGCCGCTGCTAGATACCCAGTATAGTACGTGTTTCCAGCGTCACCGAAGTTGTTTTCAGAGTTTTGATCTGGATTGATACCAAAAGCTTTCATTATCATTACCAGAGATTGTGCGCGGGAAACTTTTGTTTCAGGACCAAAGTTCCCATTACCTAATCCATTGGTTATGTCTCTTGCTGCTAAATAGCTTACGGCATCATTGTACCAAGCGTTGGCTGCAACATCGGTAAATTCAATATTGTTGTACCCTACAGCATATTGCGAGAAATGAGGTACACTGAATGTTAGTGTTTGGGTTGTCACATCATACACACCATTTTTCACCACATTAAGTTGGCCAGCAGTATTGATATGGTAAGCTACAACTGCAATTGGCTTCTCATCGGACTTAAGTGCATAAGGTATTGTTACTGTTATGTTTCCACTAAACTCCGATATCGTCTTGTCACCGCTAGTAATATCGAAATTCACAACGGGTCTATCTCCAACTTTGTGCTGATAATCAGCATCTAATGTTGATGGTTCCATCTTCGTAGCAGTAATGGTAACAGTTCCTGTTGCTTGATCGGAGATGCTTGATATCGCATTTCGACCAAATGTCATTGTTCCGATTGGCGTAGATATTGTTAAGGTAACCGCCGTATTAGATGTGAATTTCATCAAGGATTCATTTGATAATGTAACTTTGACTGCTTTAGCATTTGATGGAGCGTCCACATCCAGTTTAATTGCTACTTCAGTATTTACACCTTGATCAGCAGCTTTTGATACAGCTGTTGTGATAGCATCATCAATCAGTTTGCCAGGTACTGTAGTAACTGCTATTCCATTTTCATCTGTAGTTTTCACAGAAGTTACAGTTGTTACCTTGCCTTGAGAAACAGTTGTCTCATAAACGGGAACGGGCTTTGTTGTAACTTCACCACCACCTGATGGAGGTTGGACAACTGGAGGTGAAACCACTTGTTTCTTTAATACGGTAACTCCGATACTTACTTTCAATGAAATACTATTGGTATTTACCAAGTCAGAAGGCAATATTACTTCGCCATTTACTGTAAACGTTTGTTCTGTCTTGACTGAAGGATCGTAATCAGCAGAATTCACATCCCAAGCTACAACTGCATTCATTTTTCCGTTATTAGTTACTAATACAACGGTAGCAGGTAGCTTAAGATCAGCGATTGTCTTTAGAGTTCCGTTAGGCAATCCGGTTATCGCTGTCGGTGCTTGAATGCTTACAAGCTCTATTCCAGGAATCTTCTCAAATTCAGCAGTAATTATTACATCTTGAGCTGGCATTGTAAATGTATCTTCGAGTATCACATTGCCATTTACTTTCAGAGAACCTGTTTTTAGTTGATATCCAGCATCAGGTGTTACTGTCAATTTTACAGTTTGACTTGGTTTTGCTGTCGATAGATCTGATGTTACTGAACCATTAGTCATAACACCAACTGTAATCGTGTAAGGTTCATCTGTATCTTTTACTACTCTAATCGTTTTATCAGCAAACTTCGTCGAATCAACTTCAGATGTTGCTCTAATTGTAAGCTGATCTGCTGTTTCATTTTCGTTAACCATCAGCAATCCGTTGAAAATTTTAGTATCGACATTTTCAGCACCATAAACAGCCCATGTAACGGATGTTGATGCGTCATTTTTTACTGCCACATTAGCAGTGAATTGCTGAATCTTACCAGCCTCAACGAAGTCAACTTGGTCAGGGATTGTAACACTGATTACTTTTGGAAGTAGTTCATTTACTACTAACACTTGTGCTATTCCTGATTTTGTTGTATCAAACGTTGAAGTTGCTTTAACTGTCAGTACACCACCAATTTCTTCGTCAGCAGCAACACGGAGTACCCCGTCACTGATGGTAGTATATTGACTTGAGTTACCGTACACATCCCAAATAACGGTATCACCAGCATTACCTGCGACTTTAGCTTTAAATGTTAGTGTAGTTCCGATCTTTCCATCCACATCGTTAGGGGTTATGGTTACAGAATCAACTACGTGGTCTCCACCCTCTACCAAACGACTTACCACATTATCAAGATCAAACCTTAACTTTTCAAGTTCAGTCTTTGTTACAGCTATTGTAGAAGATTCTACTCCACTGATAATTCCTTTAGTTTTTTCTAAAACATCACTAAAGAGTTTAAAGCTATCAGCTGTATATTGATCTTCAGTGTATGTTTTTTCATATTCGTTACAGACTTCTTTAAGTCTTTGAATATTTCCAATACTACGAAGTGCTAAGGCCGATTCTTCTAATGCAGCTCTATATCCTTCTGCGTCACTCGCTGTAACTGCTGTTGATAGTGCTGCTTTAATAGCGTTTAAAGCTATTGAGAATGGCCCCCATGTAGCGGGAACATAATTGGCTTCATGCAAATTACTATAACGATTGACTAAATCCTTCAAAGAAGCTTGGTCAACATAAAGCTCATTAGTAGGATCATAAGTATATTCTAGTCGTCCTGAGTTAGGTTTCCCATATTGTTTCAGTTCATAATACAGCGTGCCACCATCTTTGGACAACGGAACTCTTGCCTGCCTAATGAAATCTTGGCCTTCTTCTACTTGCTGTGAATGTAAAATAGGTGATTGTGAATCAGCAGTTTCATAAATCTTCATAGAAGTCCCAACATCTAATCCTTCTAAGGTAAACACACCGTACTTACTACGTGTTTGGTTACCCATTAAAGAATGCTCCAGCTTAATTGATGTTGGTAGCTTAATTTCCGTTCCAACTTCAGGCGCATATTCAATACTAGAACGTAAGCTCACCACTCCATTTACATTAGTTGTGTAATACAATCTGCCGCCTTCAGGAATTAATGTTAAATTCTCAAAAGAAGCCACTCCACGATTAAGCTGCTTGTATTTATTGTTTGGTTGTGTAGCTTTTACCTCTGCAATTGGTTGGTCAGACTTCAGGCTGTCATAGATTTTCACGATACCTGTATCATCTGCAACCGTTCCCCCTGATCCGATAGGCATTGCAACATTGTCTAAAACTACAGAATCAGTTGCTCCAACATTATTTTTCACTGTTACATTGCGGTCTAGCAAGGCTGTGGAATGAGGGACATAAGGATTCTCATACAATTCAAATTCATAGATACGAATTGCATGCCAAGGACAGTTATCACTTTTTGTAACGTGAAGCCTAATATAACGTGCTGTAATAGGAGTATCAAGTACACGGTCGGTAACGTCTTGACGGTTTCCGATTACCTCATCGACTTTTGTGTAATTTAATTTTATAACTCTCTGCTTACTAGTAGGGTCATTAGGATCTAAAATAGGTTGTCTATCATCTTTCGCATACTGTAAATCAAACGTGTCGGTATTAAAATCTACGCCCTCACCTGCACCGGCAACGTTAGCATGCTTAACAACCCAACGGCTAATATCCATATCTTTGCCCAAGTCGAAGTAAGCAGATGCAATTGTTTTACCTGAAGCCCATTTACTGTTTGGAATAACACCATCGTTAATTTTGTCAACCTTGCCCCCAGGGTCAAAAGAGCCATCATCAACGACCGGGACGTTCAACGCAATATTAGTACCTTCTACTTGCGCTACTTCGAAACCACCCGTAACAGCTGGCCAGTTGAAATTGAATGTTTTTACCCCGCCAACTGTTCCATTAGCGCTGTATGATGTAATTTCGAAAGTAGTCTGTGCTTCTTCATTGTCTCTTACAAATCTACCTAAATAAAAAGCATCACTTGGTGTTGCGCCAATGAATTCTTTTGTCCCATCAGCGTATACGCGATGGATGGTGTATAGTGACGCATTGGCAGATTTATCCCAATATATTCTTGCTTCTGCTGTTGTATCATTTACATATATTGAATCATCAAGTGTAATTGCAGATGTTGCTGCAGGAGCAGCTTCATTTGTTGTAAATGCAAGTCTTCCGATATTTATAGAATAGTCCTTAACATCCTCATTTGCATTTATTTTCAATGATATCGCAATTGCTTTTTTATCGTGTTTTGATAGGTCGATAGTAGAGGTTGTCCAACCATTCTTCTCTGTACCAGCTGGAACAGGGTAGAATTCGAAATTACTATCGTCATAAGTATCGCCAAAGCATAAACCAACATACACATCGACATCTGAAGCAGGTGTTTTATATGTGATGCTTATCTTACTATTATCAGTGATCTCTAACTGTGAGCTGTATAGCTTTATGTGATTTGCTTGATTTGCGTCTAGATTACCTGATAACTTTAACGATGATCCTCCCCACCAAGCATCTTCATAATCAAAATTAGGAGCTAGCTTAGAACCTTTACTATCAACAATCCAACGCCAAGTTGGTGTTATATCCGTTAGTGAACGGTTATACCAACCCTTTTCCTTACCAGTAACAATACCGTCTTCATAGAATTTCTTACCGTTACCAACTGTGAAATTTGTTGCAAATTCATTTCCTATAATTGGTGTTTGGTCTGCAACAAGATTTGAAAATCCAGGAAAAACACCGAGAGTACGTGTTTTATCTCTAGGATCGAATGCTGGACCTGTCCACAAACGTAGGTCTTCATGGTTCATAAAATCATCGATACTCTTAGAGCTAATGAGTGTTGCGTTAGGCCCTAGAATACCGAGAGATGTTTTTAATTTCCCATCGGGACCAATTAGATTAGTAACATCAGCACCTTTGTCGGTATAAGGGAAGTTCTCCCATGTCGCATGGATATCAAAAGGGCTTCTACCAGCGTCTACGACTGACTTAATTGAAGCATTAATATTTCTCCAGCTCATGTCAAGCCACCAGTCGTTATTTAAGCGTGTATCCCCATCTTGCATCCAATTTTTAACGTCAGATTCACCTAATTGACCTTTCCCGTTATACCAAGCCATAGTAAAGTTATCTGGCTTCTTCTCCTGAATATATGCGAGCATCTCTTTAAGTTTTGCCATGCTCTCTGGACTTGAACTTGATTCTTGATTAATGGTAAAACCATCAAATCCATAATACTGAGCAATTTCAACTAATTTATCGGCAGCAACAAAATTACCTTTAGCGTCCTGTTCCACCAACTGATCAATAAACTTACCACCATATGCACTGTCACCCCAAGGGATGAAAATAGTTCCAGTTGCCTTTACACCGTTTCTATGTGCAGAGTCTATATGCTCTGGTGTCGGTATAGCAATTGGCCCCTCAGCTGACGAGCCTCCCCAATAATTGTTGATATCAACGTATTGGAAATTTGTCATTGCATATGTGTAAGCGCCATCGCCACCCTGTGACGGTGATTGGCTTGCACGTGCACTTGTACCACTAAGAGGGATTATTCTTGCATCGCGTGATGCATTAGGATTGACGGATGGTCCCATCCACCTTTTTGCCAGAGGAACAGCACTCCGATTATATCGGGCATCGGGGTCATTATCAGGAGTCCAATTTTTCAATTCGTCGATTTGGAATGCTGCCCCATAAGGCTGCAATGTTTCATTATGCAAATAGTACTCATTTGATATCGGCAATGGTTCAGGCCAATACCCCAAGGCAGCTTGTACTGGTTGCCCTGTAATCAAAACAGTAGAAAGAGTGGAGCCAACAAGAACACAGCTCAACGCTTTCTTAATAAGAGGTTTTTTCATCTGATTATCTCCTACTTTGTGTATTTTTTGAAGATTTCGTGCTGCTATTTACTCCTATTAGGAGTTGAGAGACACTATTTAATTCTTCATCCTATACGCTAATCAAAGCAAATGACTAGACTTCGTGGGACGTATTCATATCCCAACATCTTACCTAGTACCGCCTTCTGAGTGTTTGTATCAACCCCTTTATGAGATATTATCTAGTGGGCTTCGAGTGCAATAAACCTTAGAATATCTGTACATAAGCAAATCATTCGGTCTCTGAACCAAACTAGTAAGCTATGGTGAAGGGCGAGAGGTTCGAATCCTCAAGCGGCTCTTCACAGCCACAGATGCGTTCCAAGCAAGTACTCTAGACCACTCTGTCACCTTACCTTATTAAGTTGGGTAAAGGAGAGATTCGAACTCTCGGTGATACTGCCGTACCACAAGGGATTCCCCTCTGCAATCAACCACTCTGCCACTTCACCCATAATGGAGGACAAAACAAGATTTGAACTCGCGAGAGCAACTGAAGGCACTAAACCATTGCACATACATCTTGCCCATCACGCCAAATGAAAGCGGTTTCAAAAATTCATTAGTTACATTCTAGCAAATACGTGGATTTTAAGACTACTGTACAAACAATAGAAAGTAGTCAAAAAACTATAGGGTTGACCAAAGTTTTCAATAGTTCTTTCGCTTATACGTCTCTAAGTCAGTTGCGCTGGTTGCCAGAGTAATGGCCCTAAAACTTGCCGTTACAGACAGCACGGTGAACCGTACCATAAGTAGGGGCAAGTTTTTTTGGAAAATCGCGCTGAGGGCTTGGAACGGAGCCTTGAAGGATATGGGTTGAAGAGCGGTCACGCGCAGCAGCGAAGATGGAGCAAACGGACTTTTGCGAGCTTTTTGGAGTTGCAAATTACAAAATAATGGAGGGTTATAAATGAAGTACTTTTACGGAGTATTATCTTTTTTGGGACTCGTCTTGCCCTAATCGCAATTCATCCCTTGGGTCGTGCGCAACGGCCTCGATTTGTCTCTCCTATTTGAAGCCATAACCAGTACGCGTATCGGAGCTTTTGCATGGATGGATGTTTTAGTTACCGCGATCGTGCTTATGGGATTTATTCTATTAGAAGGCACCAGAAAGAAAATGAAATATTTATGGCTGCCGATTGCAGGTACGCTACTGGTAGGTCCTTCACTGGGTCTTCCCTTGTTTTTGTTTCTTCGACAATTACACTTGGAGAAAAACATTCTAAAATAGCATCAAAGATGGGAACGGAAACATGGTTAAACGAATCAGTTTAAAATGTTCGGCATTTCTTGAACGTCATACTTCCATCGACGCAGGAAAGAATGTAATCTCGGATGCAGAGGCATGGATCGTAGACTTCAAAACGTTCTCCAACACATGATCACCTTTCAATTCATTATTGAAACAGATAGCGTGGGGCGTTTGCTTGCTCAGATTGAGGCATCTCCCCTTACTCTTTTTTCAGAGTCATCAACAGAATTAAAGCTGCGTTTAGAAGATTGGGAAACGAAACGTCCGACAATAGAACTTAATGGTTCTTTAGTAGTGTACATCGTAAACGATGGGCCTGATGTTGAAGTTGACGTACCAGCGGTACCAGGCTAAAGGCTTCCTGCAAATGAATTGAAGGGTTGTCTACTATAATCTGTTTTAGTATGAAAGCTTGCCGGTACAGACTGAGTGGAGAACCTTATCATAAGTAGGGCGAATTATTATGCTTTTGAGTATGAATCTTCGCACAATCTCCGTTGTCGGCTTCGGTAAATGACTACTAAATTAATTTGTCATGTGACAATACTGATGACAGCGGTCACTATTAAATACAATTAGTTCCATTATAATAGATCTAGCTAGTGGTGCTAAGTGGTATACCCGGATTGTTCGCGACAGATGAAGGTAAGGCATATGCGGCAGTGAGCTTTGCTGGAGGAACGGGACTTGAAGGTGATCCCTATCAGATTGCAACCGCCGAACAATTGAATGCTGTTCGTAATTATTTAGGTGCTGGTATCTACTTCGAATTGACTAAATATGGGGGAAAGTAAAGTGATAAAAATAAAAAGACTGCAATTATCTATTGTACTTGTGCTTGTAATGACGTTGTTTGTGGTCCCTGTTGCTCAGGCGGCTCCGGTCGGCCAAGTGGCCGAGATTTCTATTATCGTTAATGATAGCGTAATCCCGAGTGACGTCGAACCCGTTGTCCATAAAGGAACCGCGCTTATGCCTTTGAGGGTCCTTGAAGACTCGCTCGGCGTGTCTCTTAACTGGAACAGTTCTACACAAACAATAGCGGTTTTTAAAGGAGATGCATCGGGTACGCTGATTATAGGCGACCCGACCGCCAGCATTAAAGTCGGTGATGTAGAGGAGAAGGTCACGCTCGATCAACCTGCTAAGATCATTCAGAACCGGGTTATGGTACCGGTACGTTTTATTGCCGAATTATTCGGTGCAAAAGTAGTATGGAATTCCACCATGAAAACCATCACCATCAGTACTCAGCCATCGGTTGACCAAGAATCGCAGAATTCTAAAGGCAATGGAGTCAAGGGTGATAAAGGCGATACCGGAGCGACTGGGCCAGCGGGAGCACAAGGCCCAGCAGGACCGGCGGGATCACAAGGAGATCCAGGGTCAGCGGGATCACAAGGAGGTCCAGGGTCAGCGGGAGCACAAGGCCCAGCAGGACCGGCGGGATCACAAGGAGATCCGGGGCCAGCGGGAGCACAAGGCCCAGCAGGACCGGCGGGATCACAAGGAGATCCGGGGCCAGCGGGAGCACAAGGCCCAGCAGGACCGGCGGGACCACAAGGAGATCCAGGGTCAGCGGGAGCGCAAGGCCCAGCAGGACCGGCGGGATCACAAGGAGGTCCAGGGTCAGCGGGAGCACAAGGCCCAGCAGGACCGGCGGGAGCACAAGGCCCAGCAGGACCGGCGGGAGCACAAGGCCCAGCAGGACCGGCGGGACCACAAGGAGATCCAGGGCCAGCGGGAGCACAAGGCCCAGCAGGACCGGCGGGACCACAAGGAGATCCAGGGCCAGCGGGAGCACAAGGCCCAGCAGGACCGGCGGGACCACAAGGAGATCCAGGGTCAGCGGGGACTTCTTTTACCTCGGAAGGATTTTCTGTTACGGGTACGACATACTCAATTGCTAGTAGCACGCTATTTACGAATTGGAGTGAGGCGTCCCCTTATTACGCAAGCCCTGCATTTAATCCTGCTACAGGGATATTTACGGCACCGGCCACTGGCAAGTATGCTATACATGCAACTGTTAACTATAAGACTAACGTTCCAGTTAGTATAAGCTTAGGAAGTGGCATTGATCCATTTTTTACCGTAAAGAAGAATGGCAGCACTGATTTAATAAAAGGTTATATGCCTATCTTGGACGTCAATATAGCGTTAATTTTAACTATAAGGACCGTACTAAGTAGTGCGACGGTGACGCTATCCGGTGATGTAGAGCTGCAAGCAGGTGAGGAAGTTGGATTATATTACGAAGCTGACGGTCTAACCCTTGGTTTCAGTACGGATATAGTATGGTCGATTCATCGGCTATCCTAATACAAGGTTGCATGAGGTGAAGTTGAACCTTTGGTAATAGAAACACATCTTAACAGATATAGAGTCGGGCCATTCTCTTTGGGAGAATGTCTGGCTCTATTTTTGAATAGGACTCTTTAACGAGGATAGTTAAGCAACTGTCTACAACAAATTATTGATCTTTAGGGGTGACTGGTTCAGAGTAGAACTGTTGATATCGTTCCAACAATTTCTTACCATTCTTCTTGACATAGTCTCGTTGCTTTCTAACATTATATCCTTTATAGGAACCATAGAAAATTCCTGAAGATGTGTGTAGATTTACAGCGTTTGATGCCACGCGGTTTGTAGGTTCTGTATTAATTTCTACACTGTCATAAAAGCGACTTCTTTTTGCATCTACAACAGTTGCATTCCAACCTTGCTTGTTTTTAATATCAGCAATCCGTATCCTAGCAACTATTGCTACAACCACTTCTTGCTCATTGTTCTCATCAGTTACAAATGCGTCGATAATATGTTTATTACTAGCTAGGTCAAGAACTTGTGTAATATCAAGTGTTTTTATTTCATTTGATCCGTTC
Organism: Paenibacillus sp. FSL F4-0236; assembly: GCF_038000135.1. Classification (NCBI taxonomy): domain Bacteria; kingdom Bacillati; phylum Bacillota; class Bacilli; order Caryophanales; family Paenibacillaceae; genus Paenibacillus; species Paenibacillus sp. FSL F4-0236. Next base: position 3,742,966 of record NZ_JBBOBK010000001.1, on the reverse strand, counting down.
GTCATATAAAACAACCCAACCTTTCATATTCAGATATAAATTGTATCGGAAATATATGGGTAGCTTATTACATCAAATGACGAAGGTAAGCCTGTGATTCAATTTCGGGGCTTTCTCTGACAAAGGAAAAGCCCCTTCCGCTTGTCAATCAGCTTCGTTATCCCTCGTTTGTTTCAAATGAAGAAACAGGCGTAATCGCGATTCGAGCTTCCTGTGCATTTTGACTTAAGAGAGTATACCCCTCCGGATGATCGCCACTTGCGAGTTCATCTTCGATGTAATCATGATCTCGCAGATAAGGTAAAGGAATCCAACTATCATTACATTGAAGAAATGAAAGAGCATCAAGCTGGATTAGATGTGGTTTTACGCGTACGCCAACTGGATGAATTACTGCAATGGGTGCTCGGCTGGGGAGCGGGTGTAATCGTATTGGAGCCTGAATCATTCCGGAATAAGATTCGTGAGGAAGCCCGAAAAATTTCAGAACGCTACTGACATAACGCTGTCAGTAGCGTTGTTTTATTATCGGGTATGTAAACATAAAGGAGTATAGAAAGGATGGTATTTTGTGAATTTTGCTTCTGTACGCATCATTACCGACGATGTGAATCGTCTCGTCGAGTTCTATGAAAAAGTTCTGGGTGTTTCGGCGGTGCACCCCGCGCCTGTTTTTGCCGAACTCGTTATGCCAGCATGTACCCTGGCAATCGGCCACTCCCAAACGGCGCAGCTATTCGGCGCTGGTTCCGTAGTGGCAGCGAGCAATCACACTGTCATCATCGAGTTCCGCGTCGACGATGTCGAAGCCGAATATGCACGCTTGAAGCCAATTGTCTATGATTGGGTAAAAGAACCGACCACGATGCCGTGGGGAAACCGTTCTATGCTGTTCCGTGATCCCGACGGCAACCTTGTAAACCTCTTCGAGCCGGTGACCGAGGAAGCGATTAAACGGTTTAGTGGCAGGCATTGATTAACTGATCTTCATGAGGGTCATGTCGAGGTCGTAGCTAATTAATAGGTTTGTCATGTGGTCCTGATAGTAGTCAAAATATAACTAATTTTGCGTACCTCTCACGGCATAGAACACATCGGAGACAGACTTGCTCTGCTGCCGCAGCACCTGCTCCAGCCATTGACGGTCAACCTGTTGTGTACGAGATTGTCTTCCATGATTTTGCCTCCATAATCAGTTCAACAGGGAACGACTGGACGGCCGCGGTGTGCAGCTTCAGATCTTTGTCGATTTTCAAGCGCGGTCTTGGACACGAGGAAAGAGATGCGAAGAAGGCCAGCAGCGATACGGCGATGAGCTAATGGTTGAGCTTATCGTAAACGCCTTTTAAGGTCATACCATAAGAATGGCCTTAAAATTTGCCGTTACAGACAGCGCGGTGAACCGTATCACAAGTAACGGCAAGTTATTGCTTAATTAGTCTGGATGCAGAAAGACCGACCTGCCTTGCATATGGATAGTCCAGCTGAAAGACCGTGTCCAATTGGCGACGGTGAAGCACGAATTTAGCTAACCCTTTGACCTCAGTATATTCATCAAGGAATGGTTCGAAATAAAATGTGCATTGTGCACATAATTTGTGCGATGCACATAATTTCGAATGAGAGCTGGGTGTAATAACTATGAAGGCAGCAATAGTGAAGAAGAAGGGGACCATTCCCGTAATGGGTCATTTTGATTCCCCTGTTGCGACAGGTGGGCAAGTTATAATTAACGTTTCGGCAACAGCCTTGAGTCGAGTTAGCAAGTTCCGTTCAATGGGTAAGCACTACTCATCAGAAGTTAATTTTCCAATTGTAGCTGGTATTGACGGTGTTGGAACTTTGGAAGATGGGTCTCGAGTTTACTTTGCACTGCCAACGGCACCGTATGGTAGTTTGGCTGAGCAAACCGTTGTCAACGAGAAGCTAGTTGTCCGTTTACCAGATGGTATTGATGATCTCACTGCTGCCGCTATTGCCAACCCAGCTATGTCGTCATGGGCTGCATTGGTATTTCGGGCTGGCTTCAAATCCGGCCAAACGGTTTTGATTAACGGCGCCACTGGGGCATCCGGTAGCTTAGCAGTTCAGATTGCTAAGGGCCTTGGGGCCAAGAAAATCATTGTAACGGGACGCAATGAATCGAAGCTACATTCACTTGGAGCCGATGAGGCCATTGCATTTGATATGACAGCTGACTACGGACAAAAAATGTTTGAAAACGGCCTAATGCCAGTTATTGCTGAAGGTGTTGATGTTATATTGGATTACCTTTGGGGTGATAGCGCATTTGCCATCATGGCAGCTCTTTCTAAGAATAATACGGATCGTGTAATCCGCTTTGTAAGCATTGGAACTTCATCTGGACAAGAAAACATAAATTTACCTTCATCTATTTTACGCTCATCAACAATTGAACTGGTAGGTAGTGGAGATAAGAGTGTTTCTAAAGCTGATATGTTATCCGCTGTTCAAGGTGTTTTTGAGATGGCCGCCGAGGGGGAGATAAAGATTGACACAACAGAGTTTGCTCTAGAAAATATCGAAGAGGCTTGGAATGCTCCGCTTACACCACGTCCAGTAGTAAAGGTGCGATAAAAAGAAATGGAGAATGAAATTTTTAAAGCGCTAATTGATTTAGTTTCCATTATCAATCGGCCAGACCGTGATAAGAAAATGATTGCTGATGCTGGTGTAAATTTGGAGGCAGCAGCCTTTCGCGTCTTTGTTGGTATCGAGCATCTCCAACCGACTAGTGTTGGTGATTTGGCTGCTATGATGGGGAAAAACTATTCGAGTGTTAGTCGGCAAATCGATAAGGTAGAGACCGCCGGGTTGGTTTATACTTATCCATCAAGTTCAGACTCTCGAATTCGTGTGTCTGAATTGACAAAATACGGGGAGGAAATCAATACAATGATTAACCCGCCCGTGAGCGCAATATGCATGAAGCTTTAGCTGATTGGACTTGGGATGAAAAAAACGCATTATTAAATAATTTAAAGCGTTTATTCGAATCGTTGCAAAAGTTCGACTGAGTACTGTTGTTGCAACTTTTTCTCTCCATGTTCGAATGCGACTCTTGTGTTGTATTGTTTAATCATCCAAACTCATAAGTTCAATAGACGTTTCTCTACGACCAAGAAAGGAGCTGCTACGGCAGCTCCTTTCGCATTTTTCGCCGTTAGCCCTGTTACGGTGAACCCTATCATAAGTAGAGGCAAGTTTTTTGAAGAAAAACTCACAGGAGCCTGTGTTTACAGCAAGCCTAGTGGCCGTATCTGTCTAGTACAAAGAGACGATTGCCTGTACGGTTACGTCTCGGAGTTGGGAAGGGAAGAGGCTAGCTGGGGGCAGCGTAATGAAGTCTTGTTGGGTTTTGAAGATTCGTATATTCAGCTCTCCTGAAACTAAAAAAAGCTCATTCTACATCCGGGTGAACTTTTTTATAGAGTGTATAATAATTATTGGGACACAGATACTTCACTCATTAGAGCATGTACATTTTGGTCGTGGTCATGAAAGAACGTCAATGTAGAAGCAGCGATGTTAAAAATGATAGTAGGTACCTAGGTCACAGGACCCGACTCATGTCGTGTGCAGCCTCTCATGCTGGAAATAGATGAGAAGCACGAAAAAATAAGCCTAGTCGCCAATAACATGGAGACTAGGCTTGTTATTCTTGAAAATCTCAGCAGCTGAATCAATCATTCTACAGAAGCTCCAGATAACGTCCCTAAGCGTTATACTGTGCCTGATGCAGCCGGCTGTATATGCCACCGGCATGGACTAACTCTTCATGGCGGCCTTGCTCGGCGATGCCTTCTTCGTTCACGACCATGATCCGGTCGGCATTCTTTATCGTCGTCAATCGGTGGGCGATGACGAGTGTGGTTCTACCCACGGACAGATCCGCCAGCGATTGCTGAATCGCTGCTTCCGTTTCTGTATCCAGTGCGGAAGTAGCTTCATCCAGAATCAAGATTGGCGGATTCTTCAGAAACATGCGGGCGATCGCTAGGCGCTGCTTCTGTCCACCGGACAGCTTCACACCGCGCTCGCCGATCACCGTATCCATGCCATCTGGAAGATTCTGAATGAGATCTTCCAGATGGGCACGCCGAGCAGCTTCCCAGATTTCGGGCAGCTTCGCATCCAGCTTTCCGTAGGCGATGTTTTCACGAATCGTACCCGAGAACAGGAACACATCCTGCTGTACGATCCCGATCTGCTTACGTAACGACTCCAGCTTCATGTCACGGATATCAATGCCATCTATGGTGATAGCCCCGCCTGTGACATCATAGAAACGAGGGAGCAGGCTGCAAATAGTTGTTTTGCCTGCGCCAGAAGGTCCAACAAAGGCAATCGTTTCGCCAGCCTTAACTTTTAGGCTGATATTTTGTAGAACCGGACGGTCTTCGTCGTATCCGAAAAAGACATTCTGGAAGGTAATATCACCGTGTAAAGTACTTACCTCTACGGCATCCGGCTTATCGCTGATATCTGGCTCCGTATCAATAATTTCTAGATAACGTTTAAAGCCGGCAATTCCTTTTGGATAACTCTCGATAACGGCATTGATCTTCTCGATCGGACGGAAAAAGATATTGGACAACAGAATAAATGCCACAAACTCACCGATTTGCAACTCGCCATTGATGAAGAACCAAGCGCCGCTGATCATCACAAGGATCGTAATGAGGCGTGTCATCATATAGCTGACGGATAAGCTTTTGGCCATGATTTTATAAGCGAGAAGCTTAGTTTTACGGAACATTTGGTTATCTACTGCGAATAGCTCTTGTTCATGCTGCTCATTGGCAAAAGATTGAACAACCCGGATACCACCGACATTATCTTCGATACGGGCATTGAAACTACCTACATTTCCAAAAAGCTGGCGGTAGGTGGAAGTCATGTTGCGTCCGAAGTAAATGATCACCCAAGCCATAATTGGAACGATAATAAAAGTAATAATGGCCAGCTTCAGATTAATATCAGCCATAAGTAGGAAAGCACCGACAAGTGTCATGATGGCGATAAATATATCCTCAGGACCGTGATGCGCCACCTCGCCGATATCATTTAAATCGTTGGTGATTCGCCCGATGAGGTGACCTGTTTTATTATTATCAAAAAAGCGGAAGGACAGTTTCTGGATATGATCGAACATTTTTTTACGCATATCGGTCTCGATATTAATGCCAAGCATATGCCCCCAGTATGTAACGATATACTGCATAACTGTATTCAAGGCGTAAATAGCTAGGAGCGCGACACACGCAATAAGAATTAGCGGCCAATCTTGACCCGGGAGCAAATCATCAATAAATTTATTGACAGCTACCGGAAAAGCTAGTTCTAGAAGACCTGCAAAAACAGCGCAGGAGAAGTCCAATATAAATAGTTTTTTATACGGACGATAGTAGGAAAAAAACCTTCGAAGCATTCTGTTCACTCTTTTCTATAAGAATATGTAGGAGATCGAATGAAATTGATTCTCAATTGTCTTGATTATATGGATACTAAAGATGTCATTCGATTTTGTCAATAATAGGGTTATAAAATTACTTAAGGCTTGTAACTTTTATAATAATAGTGGATGATAGGTCTTAATGCCATGTAATAAACATTTTTATATTTCTGGCGTAATCGCTCACCGTCCTTACAGGGATGTCAAAGGCGTTTATGCTTGTTGCAATTTAGGAGGATACATGATGAAAGCATCGCAACGAGAAGGAAACATTCAGAATAGAGGTTTAACAGATACCAAATATGATCGCTGGCTGCTAGTGTTGGGGATTGTGTTTATCGCAGCGGCACTTAGAGCGCCTTTCACATCCGTCGGTCCACTGGTACAAATGATTCAGGATGATCTAGGCTTATCGAACACTTTAGCAGGAGCTATTACTACTCTACCATTGTTGGCTTTTGCCATTTTGTCCCCGTTTGCTCCAAAGCTAGCTCGCCGTTTCGGCTTGGCTAATGTGTTATTAATTGCTATGGTTATGCTTGCTATGGGGATTCTAATCCGGTCGGGTTCTGGAACGGGACTGTTGTTCACAGGTACGGCGATACTCGGGCTTTCTATTGCGGTATGTAATGTACTGCTTCCGGGTCTGATTAAAGGGAAGTTTCCCCACAAAATTGGATTAATGACAGGTGTTTATACTGTCTCAATGAATTTATGCGCTGCCGTCGCTTCAGGTATTAGTGTACCGCTAGCTAGTCAAGCTGGATTTGGCTGGAGAGGGACTTTGGCGATTTGGTTTATGATCGCTGCGCTAGCAACCCTGTTCTGGATTCCGCAAATGCGCAAGCTCGATCAAGGGACTGGGGCCAAGGGGTCGATCTCTAGTGGAAATATGTGGCGTTCTTCGCTTGCTTGGAAGGTAACGATTTTTATGGGCTTACAGTCGTTGCTCTATTATGTCTTCATAGCTTGGTTCTCTGTTCTCCTTGGTGAGCGAGGGATGTCATCAAGCCATGCAGGTTGGTTACTATCACTAATGCAAATGGCCCAGCTGCCGTTTACTTTCTTCGTGCCGTTGTGGGCAGGTCGGATGAAGAACCAACGTATTCTAGTAATCATCACGGCTATTTTGTATTTCATCGGAATCGGTGGCATTTGGTTGGGAAGCAGTGCTTTAATGGCTGTCTGGGCGATCTGTTTTGGGATTGCCGGAGGATTTGCCTTCGGACTTGTGATGATGTTCTTCAGTCTACGGACCAGAAGCACTCAAGAAGCAGCGGAACTGTCGGGAATGGCCCAATCCGTAGGTTACGTGCTTGCAGCAATGGGCCCGGCATTATTCGGATGGCTTCATGATGTAACGAATAGCTGGACGATGCCGCTTGTTTTATTGCTGGGTGCAAGCGTATTGCTGCTGGTTGTCGGACTTGGTGCTGGTAGCGATCGATATGTGGGAGATAGAAGATAGATGGTCATAAAAAGAGTGTATTGGTGCGGACACGCGCCAGTACACTCTTTTTTTTTGTTGCATAGGAAGAAGCCACGCCCTTCATTGTTAGACGCGTTTGTAAGCGACGACCCGGATTCTTCGATAATCCATCACCCAGCGGCCATCCTGAAATAATGTCGGTCTAAGTTTTTGTTCCATATAAGAGAGGACTTCTTCTCGTTCAGATGGTGTTAGGTCACTTAAGATTCCATTAGCAAAAGTGTTCAGCCAGGACTGGAACCCTTGCTCTCCAGCCTCTAGTGGGGTTGGACGGTCGAAACAAAGGGCGAGGTCAACAGTCAGTCCATGTTGTTCTAGTAGTGTTGTATATTGTCCGATGCTTGGGAAGTACCAAGGTAATTGAAGCTTATCACTACACCCTATAGCGGTAAAAGCATTTGGAAGCTCAGTAATGATAGAAGCGATATTGCCCAGCCCACCGAACTCGGCAACAAAACGCCCGCCTGTTCGTAGGCTATCTGTGATAGAAGCAGCTGCTCCGTTCGCGTCGGTCAACCAGTGTAGAGCAGCGTTGCTGAACACGGCATCGACTGGCTGTTCCGCGACATAGTTTTGCCCATCTGCTAAGATGAAGTTTAGCTGGGGATGCTTGTCACGGGCAGTCTGAATCATTTCGGCTGAAGCATCAATACCTGTTACAGTGGCACCACTAGCAGCGATGGCTGCTGCCAAATCACCAGTTCCGCAGCCCCAATCAACAATTTGTTCGCCAGGCTGGGGGCGAAGAAGCTCAATCAAAGACTCTCCAAACTGAGACACAAAGGCCATATCAGTATCATAGGTTCCGGTATTCCACTGCTGGTTCATACGTATTCGTCCTTTCTGGTTTGGAATTACAGTGATATTTCTGATGCAGCACATTCTTTTAATTATGTTGTATCATAACAGTCTCTTATAAGTGAAATATATAAACTGAATAACTGTGATTGGTTATGCCTATGGGTATTTGAATATGTTATATCGCTTATATCGCTTATATCGCTGTTGTTAGATTTATCTGTACATCGATTTAAAAATATGTTGCTATTTATCCGAAAAAAGAGTATATTCTTATGTACAGTGATTATTTCATTGGTGTACATAATGTGCGGTCGTGGCGGAATTGGCAGACGCGCACGGTTCAGGTCCGTGTGGTAGCAATATCGTGGAGGTTCGAGTCCTCTCGACCGCATCATCAAATAGGCTTATACAATTGCTCTTGGGCAGTTGTATAAGCCTATTTTTTATTTCTGGAGAAAGTGATGGTGGTCCAATTCTAGTGGCTTCTAAGTCCGATGCACCCCATGCGTAGTGGAAGGAATAGATTTAATTAGATGGGGTAGATCCAAGTTGAGGAAATTGCGATCATGAACCGTCTATATCCATGTGCTATAGGCTTTTTTTCGTGGTTATGATCGGTTGCGTTTACTAAAAATAGGTATTTTTGTATTGACAATTATATCGGCTTCCGTAATAATGTTATTACGGTAACCGATATATCGCTAACAGTAATAGAATGGAGATGGAATCATGCCTGAAAGCTCAGAAAGAGGAGCCTTAACGGAAGCTGTATTTTACATTTTATTGTCTTTATACACCGCAATGCACGGTTACGCGATTATGCAGAATGTGAAGGATTTAAGTCATGGTCGAGTTGATCTTGGAGCGGGCACTTTATATGGAGCTATCAACACCTTGCTTGAGAAAAAATGGATAAGAGCTATAGAAGGGGAAGAAGGCTCCCGAAGAAAGGAATACGAAATTACTGAATTAGGGAAGACAGTGATTCAGGGGGAGCTTATCCGGTTAGAAGAACTGATTGCCAATGGGAAGAGAATAGCTGGAGGTGAGTCCAAATGAAACATGTGGTTCGTAAGCTGTTTTGGGATTTTGAGAAGGAAGAACAGTGGCTTAATGAAATGTCTGCCAAAGGGTTAGCCCTTTCAAGCTACTCCTGGTGTAAATATGTGTTTACTGACTCGCCTAAGAATGAGTATACGTATAGAATTGAGCTTTTAGATAATGTGCCTACTCATCCGGAAAGCATGGCATACCTCAAGTTTTTAGAAGAAAATGGAGTAGAGTGTGTTAGCAGCTATGTTCGCTGGATTTATCTTAGAAAGAAGTCATCCGAAGGTGCGTTTGATATTTACACAGATCTGGAATCCAAAATAAAACACTTTAAGCGAATCAACACACTATGGAATTCTGTCATGTGGTTAGAGTTCATTGTTGGTTTAGCCAACATTCTCATTGGGCTAACGAATTATTTCACTTCATCCAACAGCATTAGTTTGGTAAATGTTATTCTAGGCGGGCTTTTAATTCTTTTAGGACTTGTTTTTTTTAGAGCTGGCGCACCTATCCGTAAGAAAATTAAAAAGCTTCAGCAAGAGAATTTAATAAGAGAATAGTCCTTATTCTTGTGATATGTATAAACAGCAGTTTTCCTGATTACTCGGGACTTGTTGTTTATTTTTTTGTCTATGACGATAACGCGCAATCTCATTGCTTTTCACCGGCCTATCATTTAGGACTCAACTATCAAGCTTAATTACCGAAAAAAAGGTATACTGGAATAGATTACGAAATTGTAATAAAGTTTGTCCCCATACCAAAAGAGGAGGCTGCACAGGTGTCTGAATTTCTTTTTAAGCAACTATACTTACGGTCTTCTATAGGGGTTGCTGTAGTCTCTCCCAAGGAAGGGACCTTGATTCAATCCAATCCAGCACTTTGCCATATGCTTGGTTACTCTGAAGAAGAGCTTTTAAATATGGGCTATCTAGATCTTATTTATCCAGACGATGTAGCTGATGATGATCATTACGTTATCCTGAACAATCTCTTAGCAGATCCTGGGACCGCAATAGAGTTAGAAAGACGGTTCTTATGTAAGGGTGGCGAGATAATCTGGGTAGCTCAACATATATTTCTGATTCTTCAGGAGAACTCTAGTGAACCCCTTGTCTTGATCTCAGAACTTACGGATATCACAGACCGAAGGCTTGCGGAAGATAAGATTCAGGAAGATCAGCATTTATATAATTTGATCACACAAAATACGCCGGATATGATTTCTTTTGGCGGACCAGACGGTACACTGCACTACGTTTCTCCTTCAGTGGAGTTGTTGCTAGGATATCCTCCAGATGAAATGATCGGTACGAAAAGACCTGAGTATTATCACGCAGAAGATGCCCTTGAAATGACAAAACACGGAAAGCTCTATTCTGATACGGATGTGTATACACGCAGGGCCCGGCATAAAGACGGACATTATTTGTGGATTGAGAGCAGCTCACAGGTGGTACGCGATGATCAGGGGGAAATCAAGCAGATATTAACGATCGGCCGCGATATTACCCAGCGTAAGAAATATGAGGATATGCTGGCGCAAGCCCAATATCTTGCGAAAATGGGATCGTGGGAATGGGATGCGACGAAAACGCGGTTGACGGTTTCTAGAGAGATGCGTAACATTTTTGGCTTTTCGTTGGACGACAGCAATCATTCCTATTTTGATTACAAACGAGTGCTTTCCTGTATTGATCCAGATGATTTTACTAGACTTCAAAAGCTGGTTCACCAGTCTTTAGCGAATGGGACGAATGGCGAAGTTATGGTTAGAATTAAAAGTGCGGATGGAAAATTGAAGTTTCTGGATGCACACTGGGAAGTGACTAAAGATGAGGAAGGAAGAGTGCTACAGATCAGCGGGATTGCCCAGGATGTGACTGAACGTCATCAAATGGAGGAACAGATGCGTGATAGTGAGCAGAATTACCGACTCCTGTCGGAAAATTCAATGGATTTCATTTCACGTAATACAGCGGACGGAGACCTCATCTATCTATATGCATCACCCATTTGCCAGACGATGTTCGGCTATACACCGGAAGAAATGTACGAAACGAGAGGTATTGATTACATACATCCTGAAGACAAGGAGAAAGTGGTGTCCTATCTTAGCAACTGTATGGAAGGGAAGAAGCTCGACCCTGTGACCTTTCGGTTTCTATGCAAAGATGGAACGTACATTTGGACGGAAACAACACTTCGCTATATTTACTCGGAGACCTTTGGAGGACGGGAGCTTGTGTGTGTAACCCGGGACATTGCGGAACGGGCGCGGCATTTTGAAGAAATAGAGAAGTTAAGTAACGAGCATGCTCTAATATTGAATTCGGTATCTGAAGGCATATTTGGTATGAATCTTGAAGGGGATACGATGTTCATCAATCCAGCGGCGATTACTATGCTAGGATACGATCCAACGGAATGGTTGAACAGCAAATTCCATACGATTCATCAGACTTGGCTGGATAATGAGCCATTCTTGGGCATTCAGAAGACGCTGATTCCCTCGCACTTCAATAATCGCTCTTTTGATGAGAAAGAGGGTGTGTTTTGGAGGCAAGATGGTTCCAGCTTTTTGGTCAGATATCACATGACTCCTCTTTTTGATGGAGAAGAGCGGATCGGGGCTGTAGTGGTTTTCCGAGATATCACAGAAGAGAAGGAGATTGTGCGAGCGAAGGAGTCTGCAGAGGAAGCGGATCGGGCGAAATCGGAGTTTCTAGCGATCATGAGCCATGAGCTGCGTACGCCTATGAACGGTATTATAGGAATGGCAGACTTGCTCTCAGGGACAGAGTTAAATGAAGAGCAGAGCTACTACACACAAATCATTACAAGTAGCGGAGAAGCATTGCTTCATATTTTGAATGAAGTGCTGGATTTCAGCAAAATTGAAGCAGGCATGATGACACTTGAACTGCAAATGGTGGACTTGCGTGAAGTGATACAGAACGTTAGTGAGCTATTCTATCCGAAGGTCAAAGAAAAAGGGTTGTTATTAACTATCAATATTGCACCTGATCTTCCATTTGTCATTGTGACGGATGAGGCAAGATTGCGCCAAATTCTCGTGAACTTAGTGGGAAATGCGGTGAAATTTACGGAGACAGGTGAAATTAGTATTTCTGCCAGCCTGGTAGCTTCTCAAAAGTCAGGAAATATTATCGTTAAATTCATGGTTAAAGATACGGGCTTGGGGATCCCGGTTGCCAGTCAAGGGTTATTGTTTCAATCGTTCTCGCAATTGCATCCTTCCATTAATCGAAAATATGGCGGAACAGGACTTGGACTGGCGATTAGCAAAAAGCTGGTGGAGCTGCTCGGAGGAGCGATTGGTGTGAGGAGCTGTGAGGAACATGGCTCAGAGTTCTTTTTCACCGTGGAGGTCTCTTTGCCAAAAGAGGAATGGAATCAGAAGGTTACGCTCCACCCTTCAGTGGATACAGACAAAAGCAATAAACCTAACGCCAGAGCATCTGATACGGGAGAATATGGACCGATGTCTATTCTCATCGCTGAAGATCATCCTGTGAATCAGCAACTGATGCTGGCTTATATGAAGAAGAGGGGATACTTCCCTGACATTGCATCAAATGGCGAGGAAGCAGTTCGAGCTGTGCTGTCCAAGGATTATGATCTCGTCTTTATGGATATTCAGATGCCTATTATGGATGGGATAGAAGCAACAGGAATCATACGTGAGAAGCTCGGGCTGTCTCCCATTATTATTGCGGCCACAGCTTTTGCCAGAAATGAAGATAAAGACATGTGCCTGAGTGCAGGAATGCAGGATTTCATCTCCAAGCCTATCTCCATAAAGGAGCTTGACAGGGTATTAAAAGATTGGTCTACTCGGATTCGTTAAGGATGAGGAGTGTCATTGACAAAAGGGCGTAAGATTAATATATTTGTAATCGTAATTATTACGAATATATTGTCAATGAAAGGATCCATACCTTGTTAAAGATGAAGCGTGGTGATTTTGTAATCATTTTTTTAGCTCTATTCGCAGCAGGTTTGATTTACGGAATCAAGTGGTGGGACACCCATAATGAACAGTATCAACAAGGCGATTTGAAAGCTATAATTACGGTTGATGGTAAGGAATACAAGACCGTTTCTTTGACTAAAGAAGAGCAAATTATAGATATTCAATCGAAGTTTGGTCACAATACCTTAAAGGTATTTGATTACGGGATCCAAATGACATATTCTGACGCTCCTTTGCGAATCGCTTTGGAAATGGGGTTTATTTCTAAGCCAAAGCAGCAAATCATCTGTATACCCGCCCGTATTATGGTTGAAGTATTTAACCCTAACCGATCTGTGAATGATGAGGATGAGCTGGACGCAATTATTTAGTAGGGTTGGCCGTATTCGTCAAAGCTTTCCATGCGGTTATGGAGTCAGCACTCGTGTAAATGTAGGGTGTTGTTGGTTGCGCGATAGGTGTAATTGCTTCTGCGCGTATTTGCATCATTTCTTGGCCTTTGTATTGCACAATTTGAAGCTTGCCCCGAACCTCTATCCAGGTATCAGTGGGCAAGCTTTTTAATTTGCCGGAATCAACCAACATCCCAAACGGAGTAGCATCGGCGGTGCAGCACTGAACCAGAAATCTGCCAATGGCAAAAACATTCTCTGGCGTTTCACTGTCATCGCGGTATAGAAAACCGGAAACGGAAATTTCTTTGCCTTCAAATTGTTGTTTATACATGTCAATAGCGCCTAGTGTTTCAGAAAAAATATCAGAATACACAGGGATAGTAGGCTGCCCATATAAGATCTTAGCTAGCTCGGTTAGCTCCTCATGATAAGGATCAATCGATTCGAATCTAACAGCGTTGGTAGTCTCTGATGGTAAAGAGGAGAACGAAATCCCCTTTTTACTAGCGGCCATACTTCCCAAGGCACGATCAGGAAGAGCAAATCCAAGCAGCAGTGGAAAGAGGAATAATCCATAGAGCGCTGTGCTTTTAAATATGGAATGTGGAAGACGATGCTCGCAGTCACATAGTACGCTTCCCTTACCAAATAAGGCTTGAATGGCCAAGCTGAGCGCCATTAGTGTCAGAGGAATCGGACATAACTGAACCCAGCGTGCTAGCTTAGGCGCTACATAATAATGCAAAGCGTCCTGCTGCACTAAATGCCCAATATAGAGAGCAAAGGCGAGCAGAATGACCGCCCTTAACAAATAGTGAAATCGGATGCTTCGAGAGTCATTCATGCGCTTCCTCCTAACAATGGGGTAAGCATCTGCTTGCCACCTCTATGATTACAGCCATAAGGACATGAGTACGGCTCCGATAAATACGCTCGAAAAGATAAGAAAGAACAAATAAAGAGCGAATTTGGTCTTAAACAGCGAGAGTAACATCAATGAATTTTTGAAATCTAACATCGGCCCAAATACCATAAAAGCGAGCAGTGCTCCTGCTGGAAAAGAATGTACAAAGGTGGAAGCTACAAAGGCATCTGAGGTGGAACAGAGCGAAAGCACAAATGCCAGTCCCATCATGAAAAAATAAGACCCGAGCGGCTTATCTCCGATCGCAGCCAAACTGTCTTGAACCATAAACGTCTGAATGCCAGCGGTCAATAGGCAGCCAATGATTAAGTATTTTCCCATCTCGAAAAACTCATCCGAGGTATGCACGAAGACGGCGGCTAACTTTCCTCCACGAGAATTATTATGATGTGTGTTATCGGTTTCGCGCTGAACGCTAAGGCGTATCGGGGACTTTTTCACCGTTGCATAGATAATCAAGCCTATAATACAGGCGACTACAAAAGCTAGACCCATCCGGGCATAGGCCAGTTCTGAGTGGTTGCGAAATGCCGTCAGTGTTGCTCCATAGACGACTGGATTTAGGATGGGTCCGGATAAAATAAACACGATCGCCACGTAGACAGGCATCCCCTTATGGATTAGTCGGCGGACGAGAGGAATCATTCCACATTCGCATACTGGAAAAATAATTCCGAGCAGGCAAGCGAATAAAATGGCCGGAAGCGCCTGCCGTGGAATCCAGCGGGAGATCATTTCATCTGGGATAAAGACGCGAAGCAGCGAGGATAATAAAGCTCCTGCTAACACAAACGGCAAGGCTTCTAGCAAAATCCCGATAAAGCCGGTTTTGAACGTGTCGATGTACGCGTTGTCTAGTAGCTCCAGGTGATTTGGCACCCATATAAAACCAATGATAATCAGGAATGAGATCGGTAGAAGCAGCGGCAGTAGTTTTAAAGGGGAAAGGGTAGTCAAGGTTCGAATAAGGTGGACCACCGATCTGCCAGCAGTTCCTCATCTAAATTTATCCCGATGAATACCACATAAGGCATTCCGGGGTAACGTGATGCCTCCCAGCTTGTACGCATTCCCGCATATTGGACAAGTTGAACCGGTTCCTGTTCGGACAAAAGGATATGCCCTTTGGCACGGAGCAGGTTGTCACCCCATTCTTGAAAGAAAGCCTCTATCCGCTCTTTGGAAGGCATTACAGTCCCTGCTTGCGGGATGGTTAACGTGATGGCGGTCACTTGGGAAAAAGAAGCATGAGGCTCCTCTTGCCGTTCTTTTACAGCTGTAGCTCCCTGTTCTGAATTCATTTGCTTAAGTGTTGCGCCTTTAAAGGTTTGAGGTGCTCGTTGTGGCGCAGAAGCGATGATTTTACGTGGGATGATTCCTGATAATATCGGAGAAAGGTTGATCTCGCTGTAATGGGTATATACGATTTCAGCCTCTGAATTTTGCTTTCGGACTCCCTTTTCAATTCGCCATAAGGTTTCGGGTTCCACAAGATCGCTCTTATTAACGACAATGAGATCGGCGGTGGACAACTGCTTGCGAAGTGTTCGAACCAGTTGTTTGTCAGAGGAGAGTCTGCTGTTATATTCCAAGGCGTTTTCTGCATCCAATAAGGTAATCGTAAAATGCAATTCGACCTTTTCCTGTAGAGCGGTTTCTTGAAGTGTTTTGGCGATTTCTTCTGGGTTCGCGACGCCAGTAAGCTCGATATAAATAGCATCGGGGCGCGCTCTCAGCAGTACAAGCAGGCTATCTGCCAGATCCTCTTTACGGCTACAGCATACGCATCCATCCAGCAGCTTAGTAACGGTTGTACCCGTATGCTCTTGCAGAATATACCCGTCTACATCTCTCTTACCCAACTCATTCATGACTACGCCAGGATTCAGACCTCTTACCTTGCTCTCCTTCAGCAGGGACAACAGCAGAGTTGTCTTCCCGCTCCCCAGAAACCCGCTCAAAATAATTACTGGTATCTTCATGATCTCCACTCCTGCCTGATTCTCTTGGAATTACAAGAATCATATTTTTATATTTCCATCTATACGTGATTTGTCCGCAAGAAAGACCACAAAATTAAGAGAGTTGGAATTTTTACAAGATCATAGTTGACAGATTGTGAATAAAACGTGTACGATATGTTAATCGTAATTATTACGATTTAAAAAAGGAGATGAAACGATGAGAGTGATCATTACTTTGGCATGTACGGAGACTGGGGATCGCAACTATACCACTACCAAGAATAAACGAAATCATCCGGGTCGTATGGAAATGAAGAAATATTGTCCACGTCTTAAAAAAGTTACATTACATCGCGAAACCCGGTAAGAACCGTAGTATTAAAATTTTGAGCTTTAACAAATTTAGGAGTGTGGTTTATGAAAAAGATTCCCGTTACCGTACTAAGTGGATACTTAGGATCCGGAAAAACAACGCTGTTGAATCATGTTTTGCACAATCGTGACGGGCTCAAAGTAGCCGTTATTGTAAATGACATGAGTGAAGTGAATGTGGACGCCAACCTGGTGAAGTCAGGTAATGTGCTTTCTAGAACGGAAGAGAAATTAGTGGAAATGTCTAACGGTTGTATCTGCTGTACACTCCGCGACGATTTGATTGTCGAAGTACAAAAGCTGGCTGATGAAGGCCGTTTTGATTATATCCTCATTGAATCATCTGGCATTAGCGAGCCTGTTCCGGTGGCACAGACTTTTACTTATGCGAACCCAGAACTGGATATTGATTTGACTTCACTCGCTCAATTGGACACGATGGTGACCGTTGTGGATGCTGGCCGATTCTGGCATGACTTCTCTTCTGGTGATAGTCTGATCGATCGTAATCAAACGGCTGGCGAAGACGATTATCGCGACATTGTGGATTTGCTCATTGATCAGATCGAAACTTGTGATGTGTTATTACTTAATAAGTGTGATCTGCTAGAAGAAGAAGAGCTTAACAAGCTTGAAGCTGTGCTTCGCAAACTTCAGCCGACAGCCAAGCTGATCCGTACGGTTAACGGAGTGGTAGATCCGAAGGAGATTCTTAGTACTGGATTGTTTGATTTTGAAAAAACAAGCTTGTCCTCCGGTTGGATTACGGAACTTAATAAGGAGACACATACGCCTGAGACGGAGGAATACGGAATATCTTCTTTTGTCTATCGCAGGAGAACACCCTTTCATCCGGAAAGGTTAAGCATTTTCTTTAGTCATTGGCCGGAGGAAGTTGTCAGAGCGAAAGGGATTGTATGGGTTGCCGCAGAGGGTGATCTTGCAGCAAGTATCAGCCAGGCTGGACCCTCGATTCAGTTCGGACCTGCCGGCTACTGGCTAGCTACAATGCCTGAGGATCAGCAGCAGGAGGTATTGGAAAGCGAACCTGAAATGAAAGCCAAGTGGGACGAGCGGTGGGGCGATCGAATGAATGAAATCGTGTTTATCGGTGTTAGTATGGACTCAGCACAAATCGAAGCGAGATTGGATCGATGTTTGTTGACGAAAGATGAGTTGAAGCAGGATTGGACAACGTTTAATAATCCACTTCCGTGGCCTGTTGAAGAACTCCTTGCGGCAGTGGCTGAGGAATAGAAATTCAGATGGAAATCCGGAATCCAGGAGGTTGAGGTTCCGGATTTTTGCTGTGCAATTATAGTGACTATGAATTATCATAGAAGGAATATATTTCAATTAAAAATAGAGGTGATGCCCATGAGTTATACAAACACTTTCATACGTGTAGCAGAGGATTGTCCTGAGGAAACGGGAATCCCGCCGATGTCTTGCCGTACACTCCCGCCTGCGCATGTGATTCAATATGAGCTGCTTATTAATGAGCCTTACAAATACAATCATGAAGAGCTTCTGTTTGAGGTTCATGTACGCCATAAACAAATTCCGCTAGAAGATCGTGTGACCCGTAGGGAAGAAATATGGAAGGAGCTATTCTCTAGAAACCATCCATGCCTGCGAGCCTCTCTTCTTCCGAAGCGATTCGGCTGGGGTGTACACTACAACCATGAGGGGAAAATAGCCATTTATGGTAAGGAGTCTCCCGAATATGACTATTATATTTCGTATGCTGATGAAGCAGTGAAGCTGCTGCCAGCGATGCGTAATAAGCGGGAACATGGCTAATAAGGAGGAGATAACTTGTATAAAGCAATTGAAGAAATCACACTTAATACTTGGCCAGCGGAGCAGAGTGTTCTCCTGAATGGCTGGGTTCTGCGCACAGCAGCTGGATATACGAAAAGAGCTAATTCGGTCAATCCGTTATACGGAGAAGGAAGCTCTCTTGCGGATCTTACAAACCAAATTAAGCTTGCTGAGCAGTACTATAAGGATGCTGGACTAAAGCCAGTATTTAAAATAACGCCGTATATCCAGCCTGCGAACCTGGATGAGGCGCTAGCAGAGCGTGGTTACACAGTTGTCGAGCCATCATCTGTAAGGATACTAGACCTGGAGGGATTAGCTGCTCCTGAACTTCGATTTCACGTACAGATTCAGGAGAACTTGACGGAAGAGTGGCTTAATGCCTTCACTGAGCTTGCTGAGCTGTCTGTTGTGAATCAGAGCACCTTAACTAGAATGTTATCCGCTTCTCTTTTTCAGCAGGGTTATATTCTTTTGTTTAATGACGGTGTTCCTACCGCTTGTGGTCTGGGCATTATTCAGAACGGATACATAGGTCTCTTTGATATTATCACTGCTACCGATCAGCGTAGACAAGGTATGGCGGAACAATTGCTCCTTGCATTGCTACACTGGGGAAAGACGCAGGGAGCAACAACCGCTTTTTTGCAGGTTGTACAAGCGAATGCTGGTGCTTCGGCTTTGTATGACAAGCTCGGATTTAAGGAGATATATCAATATTGGTATAGAGTGGTGGGCAATTAAAGCGAAGTGAGGCGATGATGAATGTCCGATTACTGGAACCGGCGGTTCGCTCAGGAAGGAATGGTCTGGGGAACTGATCCAAGCCTTACGGCTTTGGAGGCAAAGGAGCTCTTTCGTAAGCATAATGTGAAGTCTGTACTGGTGCCAGGAGCAGGTTATGGACGGAATACGAAGGTATTCTCCAGTGAATTTGAGACTACTGGTATTGAATTAAGCGGAGCCGCACTTACGATTGCGGCCGAGTGGGACTCCGCATGCTTTTTTATTTCCGGTTCCGTGTTAGACTGCAGTCTCGAGACAAAGGTTGATGCTATCTACTGCTATGACTTGTTACATCTATTTCTTATTGAGGATCGTCGTAGGTTGCTAACAAATTGTCTGGAACAGCTCCATCCCGGAGGTCTGCTTTATTTTACTTCTTTTTCAGATGAGGATCCGAATTACGGCTGTGGAGCATGTTTGGAACCTGCGACCTATGAATATAAAGCAGGAAAGTATGCTCATTTTTTTAGTGAAGCTGATTTAAAACAGCATTTTGAGCACACGGAAATTATAAAGACTGGTACCCATATGGAGATACTTAGAGATCCTCAGGGATCTGCCCATCAATACGTCCTAAGGTCTATATTAGCAAGGAAATCAAACGATCACACGAACTTCCCTTGACCCGGTAACGCCATTTCTTTGAAATTCTTGCATAAATGAGCAAGCTGAGTAGATAATTTTTCACCCTCCATAGGCACCCCATGTCCAGAGAGAACGATATGAGGATCTAGCAACGCAAGTGTGCGGACCGACTTTTCCGCGTCTTCCCAGTCCGTCGTGAAATAAGAGGGTGGGCCGTGCACCACCTGATGCTGGGTAGCTACTGCGAATACGGACTCTTGTTTGACTGTAAGAAAGGTGTCACCAGCAATCAGTACCTTATCTTCTGGTCTGAATAGTGAAATATGTCCAGGACTATGTCCAGGTGTATGGATCCATTTCCAGCCCTTTGCTCCGGGGACGGTTCTGTCTTCGGGTAATGGATGTATGGCTGATCCAAGGTCGATGCCATGATGTGAAAATAATGAGGACACCATACTCATCAGCCCGCCGCCTACGGCCGGATCGGCTGGAGGATAATCCGCTTTACCTGTTAGATAAGGAAGCTCTAGTGGATGAGCATACACGGGTACATTCCATTCCTCAATAAGCTTTTTCACACCCCCGATATGGTCGAAATGCCCATGAGTCAGGATAATTGCCACCGGAGGCTTCTCATACTTCTCCTTAGCATAATCTATAATTCTGTTTGTGTAAGAGCTAAGTCCCGTATCTACAATGATCCAGTCCGAATTGGGCTGGCCGATGAATGCGCAATTTACGAACATGGTTCGTAGTCCGATGACACCGGGGGCCACGTCCCAAGTATCGGTGTAGCCTTCAGATAGTATTCCGTCAAGTCTCATCTTACGCCTCCTGTTCCGTTCTTTAGTACTGAACAATGTACCTAAACAGTAGTATGACCCTTTTTTAAGAAAAAAATATGGCAAAAACCCTTCTCCTAATTAAGGAAGAAGGGCTGGCCTTGAACTTATTAAGCGATAGGATCACATTAGAGCGTTCCGCAGTCTGCAAATAGAATATGTCGTGGAATTCGGAAGAAGGTTTCGGCTTTTTCCTGCAGAGCAGGGGTAGGCAGATGGCTGCTGTGCAACCATTTTCGAAACGTCCCGGGATGAACACCTATCCAAATACTTACATCGGTTACGGAAAAATCGTAAACCATACAGAGGCCGGTTAGAATCACATTGCTGCGAGGGGAACTGGTAATACTTCTTTTCATAAATCGTGAAGGAGTTGGTTGACATACAATTGGACTCTGACGAATCAGTGCTTCATTGAACAAAATGTGGGGCGGGTACCCGAGTAGGCGGCAGGTCTTGTCAATGTTATTGTTGGAAGGGATACGACCTTCGTATACCCAGGCGCTTACGCTGCGAGAGGATATACCAAGATCTTCTGCGAGTCGTGAAAGTTTGATATCCTTAGCCATCAATACAGCAAGTAACACACGGTTTCTAATCTGGCTGCGCTTTGGACGGCGGAATCTTTTTACACGAACGCCTTGTCCAAGATATTTGCGGTTGATCAGAGACCACGCCTGGATATTATGAGTTTCTTGTTGGTTACTAGGCATAATTCCTCCGATTTTTTAAAAATATACTACAACACTTTCATATACATCGGCAATGGTTAATGCTGCTATTTCTGACATCACTTTTTAAGTTTCTTCCAGAACGCGTACGCTTATGATATATTTTTAATATCTAATTACAATATTACAACAGGGAGCGAGATAGAATGATCAAGCATATTGTGTTTTTTAAATTGAAGGACCGGTCCGAAGAAAGCGTTGCGGCAACGGTAGCCGTACTGCGAAATATGGAAGGTAAAATCCCGCAGCTCCTTTCGATTGAAGTGGGTGCTGATATCATTCATTCTGATCGATCCTTTGATATTGCTCTAGTTACAGTGGTAGCTTCACTGGATGATTTACAGGCTTATCAGGTTCATCCGGCGCATAAGGAAGTTATAGCTCATATTAATGAAGTTAAAGAACTTTCAATTGCTGTGGATTACGTAATTTAAGCGATCTACTGATTAACAAGCATCATCATTTTATACCGGAAGCGGTGACAGGAATGCGTGAGCTCGAGTATCCGATGGAAGCGTTAACTTATTTGGTCGTTTTTCTTGCGGCATGTTTCATTATGTTCTTTTGGCTGAAACGCCGCGGCAAACGCGGTAAGTAGGGATAATGCAGATTTCTCTAACTATTTTTGACATGGGGGTATTGCTGTGTATTATGTCAACCGCAAACAAATCGAAACCATTCTTGCTCAAATCCCAGATATAACTACAGGTCTTCGGACTGTAACAGCTTCATGGGATGGCAATACTTTAACCGGACTAATACAAGAACGCTGCCTTCATCTTGCGATAGAGGTGGTTACGGACGTTGGTAGTTGTCTGATTGACGGTTTTATTATGCGTGATGCCGGAAGTTATGAGGATATCATTTCAATCATACATGAAGAAAAAGTGCTAGGTAAAAGTGAGATCTACGAGCGATTGATAGAGCTTGTCGCACTTCGTAAGCCGCTCGTGCAGGATTATTTTGCCTGGGAAAGAGAAGCACTACACCCGCTCACACCAATCCTTTCAGAGGTGCTAGAGAAGTTTGCTGTTGAAGTAGGGAATTATTTGGATCAGGAACTTGGGTCCGGTGTAACGCTATAATAGCATAAGATAGAATCATATAAAATAGGCGGTAGCCGTGAAAGAGAGGGGGTTCCTTTATGATGAAGATGGGGCAGGAAAATGGATCGACAAGACACTTGATTATGACGCTCCTGAAGACGAAAGGACCACTGACCATCGGCGCGCTGGCAGAAGAATTGGGAATTACAGAGATGGGTGTCCGTCGTCATGTGCTTCAGCTGGAGCAGGAGGGACTTGCTAAGACAAAAGTGGTTCGGCAAGCGATGGGGCGGCCTTTACATATGTATTCTTTAACGGAGAAGTCCGAAGAGTATTTTCCAAAAAGCTATCACAATCTGGCTTTGGAGCTTTTGCGTGAATTGGATTATGGCAGTGGATTGGAAGCTGTTAATACATTGTTTGAGGGACGCCGTCGCCGGATGCTCACCCAGTATG
The DNA here is from genome assembly GCF_038000135.1 of Paenibacillus sp. FSL F4-0236. NCBI lineage: Bacteria > Bacillati > Bacillota > Bacilli > Caryophanales > Paenibacillaceae > Paenibacillus > Paenibacillus sp. FSL F4-0236. Next base: position 3,720,224 of record NZ_JBBOBK010000001.1, on the reverse strand, counting down.
CACCGATGATGGAACGCCGGAATTTGGAAGAGCGAGTAGCTGAGTTATCGTCGATCCAAAACGCTGGTGGATATATGGCGGAGTGGAACCGAGAAGAGGATGGTTCGTATGTCATAAAAGAATACAACTGCCCGATTCGCCAGGTGGCTACTCAGTATCGTAAAGCTTGTCAATGCGAGCATAGCCTATTTGAGGAATTGCTGGATGCTAAGGTTACACGAAGTGAATGTATGGCAGAAGGCGGACAATGCTGCCGATACGCAATTGCACCCAAAAATGTAACAGACAAAACTTCTGAAAAGTCGTAATAATTAGTCACAAGACAAACTCCTGCTGCTTATGATATAGCAGATATAGGCATTAGCCCGGTAGAGCGGGGAGCAATGAATTTAAAGGAGAGATGAAACGATGGAAAAGGACACAAAAGGTTTGTTATGGGGAGCTTTAGTCGGAAGTGTGGTTGGATCAGTGACAGCACTTCTGTTCGCGCCTAAGCCAGGTAAAGAGCTGCGCAAGGATATTGCGGAAGGAACAGCTGCTGGCATTGAAAAGGTACAGGGAATTGCCGTTCAGGCTGGAGACAAGAGCGTTGAGCTGTATGACAAAGCAAAGGATTCTATAGGTCATGTAGTCCATGAGGTTCGCGAATGGAGCAAGTCATGTTCGAATGCTGTAGAAGAAGATACTGCTACTGTAGCAGTAAGTGGAATTGCTACGGAAGAAACGATTCAAGAGGCAGCGGCAACTTTGGAAGAGGTAACGGAGTTAGAGGTATCGCCTGTAAATGAAGAAGTAAGCAGTGAAGAAGCTAGTCTTGAAGAAGCACAGCTAGATGACAAGGACAATAACGAAATCGCATAATGAAACAGTGGATGGAGTGTTTGGTTTTACGGTCAAAAAGTACTTATTCTCTTTTAATAGAGCCGCTTTTTCGCATTGGGCGGAAGGTGGCTTTTTTATTTCATTCTTATAGACCTGTTAAATGATGGCAAAAGTCTTGGCTTGAACTAAGAGTCCAAAAGGAGTAATATCTGCAATTGGGGCTGAAAGTCAGGTACATTTTGTTTTCGGCTTACATAAGCTACACAAAACAAGTAGAAGGAAGCGGTGTGTTCGTGCAGCAAGCTATTGCAATATTAGACTCAGGTGTGGGAGGGCTAACAGTTGTCAAAGAAGTGATGAGGCAGCTCCCGCGGGAGAAAATCATTTATTTCGGAGATACGGCCCGAGCTCCGTACGGACCCCGTTCGACCGAGGAAGTAACACTGTTTACAGAACAAATTGTAGATTATTTGATCCAGTTTAATCCTAAAATGATTGTTATCGCTTGTAATACCGCAACAGCAGCGGCACTCGATTATATCTCAGCCAAGGTCTCTATCCCTGTCATTGGGGTGATTCATCCCGGAGCTCGTGCTGCAATTAGCGCGACCAAAAGCGGACATGTCGGCGTGATCGGTACAATAGGAACCATCGGCAGCGGGGCTTATACTAACGCACTAAAGCAGCTGTCTCCTTTTGTTGAGGTTGTAAGTCAAGCCTGCCCAGCACTTGTCCCACTCGTTGAGCAAGGCATGTTCCGCTCTGAGATAAGTTATGAAATTGTAGAGCAGGCATTGGAAGGCATTAAAGATAATAACATCGATACTTTAATTTTAGGATGCACTCATTATCCATTTCTTGTTGAGCCTATTGGAGAGACCATGGGACCGGGAGTCAAACTGATCAGTTCCGCAGATGAGACAGCTCGTGAGATCAGCACGATTCTATATGATAAAGGCAAGCTGTCCATCGGGGATGAAAGTCCAATTCATCAGTTCTTCTGCAGTGGTGATGCTGAAATGTTTCAGCGAATTGCCCGAGACTGGCTTGGAGAACAAATTAAACGTACCCCAGTAGTATGGCAAGTATCCACGTTATAAGCAGAGCAATGTTGAATTGAATAGGGACAAACTCTACGGAGTGTAAGATAAAATAGGCTGGGAAGCATAATTCCCAGCCTATTTTCTTGTGATTCATTTCTCCTTCATGCAGGGTAGTGGCTCTTGCATACAATAGAATTAAGTGCTATTTGCTGCTATTTTTGTATCCACCGTATCAGCAATTTAAGGCCGAGAGGATGAGACCTAATGCGACAATATATTGCAAGCAGGGGAGATACCGTAAGCCGAATTGCCGCCCTGCATGGATTAACCCCTGAGCATGTCATTCAAGGCAATCCATGGGTTGGGAGACAGTCTTATTTATATCCGGGTCAGGTTTTATTCCTGCCGTCTTCGCCGCGTAAAAGGTATGCGGTGCAGGAAGGGGACGATCTTGAACGCATAACCTCATTATTCAATGTGAGTTTAGATGATTTGGAGAAGCTTAATCCAGGTGTGTCCTCAGGGCGCTTCTGTACACCGGGAAAAGTCCTCGTCATTCCGCCTCCGATTCCAGAGCGAGTGGTATTCTTACGTGGAGAGTACGGTCCGGTTGATGTTGAGAACGACATCAGCAGCCTGATTGCACAATATCCTTTTATACAAGCACATCCAATTGGCAACAGTGTGCTCGGCAAGCCAATTCCTGTGCTTAAAATAGGCAATGGAACCCGCCATTTGCATGTTAATGCGGCTCTACATGCTAATGAATGGCTGACCTCGCCTTGCCTGATGTCGTTCATAGAAGAGTATGCAGCAGCTTATGCTAAAGGTTTGGCATGGAATGGTCATCGTCCAGAGGAATGGTACAATAATTGGACCCTATGGGCTGTACCCATGGCTAACCCTGACGGCGTGGAGTTAGTGCAGGAGGGCGTTTTACCAGGCCACCCTTATTATGAGGACCTTATGAAATGGAACGGGGGACGGCGGAGTTTTCGCCATTGGAAGGCCAATATACGCGGTGTGGATCTCGGGGATCAGTTCCCTGCTCATTGGGAAGAGGAACGGGAACGCCGTGGTGTAATCCTGCCCTCTCCGCGTGATTACAGTGGTCCTGAGGCGCTAAGTGAACCTGAGGCAGCCGCTCTAGCGGTACTTGCTGAGAACGCGCCCGGAGAAGCTGCAGTGTCTTTGCATAGCCAAGGGGGAGAGATCTACTGGAATTACCGGGGATATGAACCTCCCGAAAGCCGCGAATTAGCAACACGGTTGGCCGCTGCGAGCAGCTATCGTGCAGTCGAATTAACTGGCAGCGATGCCGGGTATAAGGATTGGTTCATCCAGACCTTTCGTAAACCAGGATTTACAGTAGAGCTGGGGATTGGTAAAAATCCGTTGCCATTGGCAGATTTTGAGGATATGGCGCTAGAAACGGGTCTAATTTTGGGAACGATACTATCCAATGTGAAATAATTATGAAACAATTACAGTAAACTTGCGTAACATAAACCATAGGGTATGGCCGCTGTCGTCACTACACGTTATCCGCGGCTGTATCCTTTTTACTTGGGAGGAGGGTCACTATGAAACTGAAAAAACTGCTGTCACTGAAACAATGGTCTACTATCTTCAGTAGTTCCTGGCGATATGTGATCTCCCCTAAAGTCGCAATAGGGGACAAGCTTTTATTCACAATCCCAGTACTGCTCTATTGGGTGTTGCCGGATTTTATGCCTTTTTTACCGATCGATGATATTGGTGTGACGATGCTTCTTATGGGCTGGTTCGTGTCACGGATGGGACGGAAATACCCGGCACTTCAGGCCGGAAAATGAGGCAGTGAAGTGAGGATCTACCTCGGATTGTGTATCTAATTTGTTAATATAGTTGCTTTTAGATATCATTTACCTTTAAAATAGGTAATTGAGTATTTAATTTAAGTACTAGGAGATGGATGATAGATGAAGGTCAAAATTACCCGCAATGCGGCTAAAGTGATAAAGAAACAAATGGAACTTGAAGGAAACAGCGAGTTGAAGCTTCGCGTAGCGATTACGCATGCTCACGGTGATCATGCTCACTACGGACTGGATTTGGACACGCCTAATGAGAATGATGTTGTAGTCTCGACAGATAAAGAAATCGATGTTATTCTTGATCCGAATCAACCGCTCCTTGATGGTGTGGTCGTTGATTATTTATATCTTCCTGAAGAAGGTTTTGTTATTACTAATCCGTCTAAAGGTAATCACGGCGATCACTAAACGTTTCGCCTTAAATTTGGGACATAAAGAAGGGTTGCTCCATGGCTAACGATATACAAGTGTGCGATGAATGTAATTTTATGAAATTGAAGAGTATCATACCCAAACTGCAAAAGATGGCGCCTGATGCAGAGATCAAGGTCGGCTGTAAGTCGTACTGTGGTCCATGTGGCAAACGGGCCTTTGTATATGTTAATGGTCGTTATGTGAGTGCTCCAACAGAGGAAGAAGTGTTGAAGAAGGTAGAAGCTTTTATCAAGCAACCGGCCGTTCAGAAATAATGCAGAGGTCTTATCCATCAACTTAAAAAGCCCTAAACCCGTGTTGATGACGGAGTTTAGGGCTTTTTGTTTTATAAATGAAATTTTTATGGTGCAGATTCTTCCTTTCGAAGCATCTTGATGCCATCGTATTTCATGATATCGTCTGAGATTTGCAGTCGTTGCTTACTTGTCTCGAATCCGGTACTGCACCCCGCAACGTCAATGGCTTCGCGGCTGTCGAGGCTATAACAGGTGCCGCTGTTGAATTGTCCATTTTCACTTGGAAGATAGGAGCGCTTCGCATCAGCAAAGGCACCGGTTCGCAGTGTCACAAGTCGCTCTTTGCCACTGAACAGATTATTACCCATGAGATAATAAGGATCTTGTGAGATCCCAAGCAGATGGAGTAAGGAAGGTGTGAGATCCAATTGACCAGCCGGATTAGAATCAATCACCGAGGTGTTATTACCCGGCAAATGAATGAGTAATGGAACTTGATGCATGATTTGATGCATGTCGAGCTTACTTAAGCTTTTACCAAGAAATTGTTCGTAATAAGAGGTTTCTTGGATCGAGTTATCATGATCACCATAAAAGGCAAGGATCGTGTTATCCCACAACCCACGCTGCTTCATATCACTCACCAATTCACCTAGAGCTTCATCTGTATAATGAACAGCCTGCAAATAATCTCCGAAGATGGTACCTTTAAACTCCCCGGTATCAAGCCCTTGCTTAGCCGCAGGGAGAGAATATGGGTGATGACTAGATAGTGTAGTCAAAAAAGAGTAAAAGGGCTTCTGGATCGATTCTACAGAATCCATAATATTTAGGGACTGCCGCAGGAATGATTTATCTCCCAATGACCAGCCTAGGGGCTCGTCGATCTTAAAGTCTTTTTTGCTATAAAAATGGTCATACCCCATCGCCTTATACATAATCTGCCGATTCCAGAAGCTTCCTTCATACGCATGGAAGGCATTGGTGCTATAGCCCTTGGACTTTAAAATGGCAGGTAACGTGTCAAATTGATGATCCGGGTAACGGACAAATACTGAGCCGGAGACCAGCGGATACAGTGAACCATTCGAGGCGAAATCCGCATCGGAGGTTCGTCCTTGTGAGGTCTGATGATAGTAATTACTGAAGTAGGTATTCTCTTTGATTAGAGCGTTCAAATTAGGTGTGACCTCTTGTCCATTGATCGATCGTCCCACTACAAAATTCATAAAAGCTTCGGCCTGAATAACAACGATGTTGCTTCCGCTGTATTTTCCAAAGCTGTCGTTAAGAGCACTTTGCTCAGCATTGTGTTCATTGAACCAGAGCTTCATAGAGCTGGCTTCCTTTTGTGAAAGCTCAGGCTGCGGGCCTAAATGATCTTTGGCATACAAGTAAATATCATAACCGTGAAATCCAATTAGTCCAGTAACGTTATACATCGCCAAGCTCCACCAGTTACCAGTGAATAAACCCTTGGCCCACGTAGTGGCGTAAGAGTGGATAGGGCCAAAGGTCAGAATACAGCCTAATACCAATGCAACGACCCCGTTAACGCTCCGTCTTAGTCCTCTCATTAAGCGTGAAGAGGGACGAAAATGACTTGTGCGAGCATAATAGGAAGGCTGTCCATTATTATAGGCAGGCGTGTTCCGACGGAATAACACTACCCAAATGGTGTAAACCAGAAATATCAGCCAATCCGCGAACAAGTAGAGATCAGAGGGACGGAGTAGTGCAAAGATACTTCCGCCAAGTGCATCCATCTGTCCGGCTTGAAAAAGAACGGGAACGGTGATGAAATCCTGAAAGTAGCGATAGTAGACAATATCAGAATAAATAAGTAATGTCAGGAGCACGTTTATGATTATCAGGGCTATCGTTTGTCCACGTCGGGGGAGCCATAACACCCAAAAGGATAACAGCATAACTGAACCGAGAGCAATGAGCTTGTCGAGACGGTTCATATCAATATTAGGAGCATGCAGGCCGCTGTGAAGAAACATTAGCTTAGCGAGCATAAGGACAAGAAAAAGGATATAACCAATATAACGGGAGCGGACAATAGTGATCATTCTATCCGTTATGGATGAGCTGCTCCTACTAAGTGGATCTCGTGACACGTTAAAGCCTCCTAGCACAGAAGTTGAGTATGTAAGAAGAAACGGACACCGTCCTCAATCGAGGTAGATGTCCGTTCTTATACTTCTCGCATAAACGCTTACCGTCCTTTTAAGGACGCCGAAGGCGTTTATGCTTGGCGTAATTGTCTTCCGAATTATTTCGGATTTCTAGGTGGAAGTGGACCCAAGTATTGATAATATTGACACTCAATACGTCCGTTATACAACTTGCGACGTTTGTCCGCTTTACGTCCGTAATATTGTTCGAATTCCTTATAAGGACTAATTGCAAAGAATGACCAAGTCGGTAGATACAGCATCATTTCACCAAACTGGCGAGTCAGCTTCTCCACCTCTTTATCATTACTGATCCGTTCACCATATGGCGGGTTGGTAATGATACAGCCGTATTCGCCTTGGGGTCTTGCTTTGGCGGCAGCCATCACGGTGAAGGTTATTTCTCCGGACAGGCCGGCGCTTTTAGCAGCGGCTTCAGCAATTTCTATAGCAGCAGGATCGATATCCGTGCCGGTTAGCTGCAATGGATAATCGTCTCGTACGGCATCGAAAGCTTCTTCGCGAGCTTCTTCCCACAGATGCTTAGGAATGACTGGCCAATGTTCTGAAGGGAAGGAACGGCGTAGTCCCGGTGCGATATTCCAAGCGATCATCGCGGCTTCGATCAACAATGTTCCCGAACCACAACATGGATCATATAGCGGACGGTGGCCATTCCAGCGGCTAAGCTGTATTAAAGCGGCTGCCATCGTTTCCTTCAGTGGCGCTTCTGTAGCCTGTCTGCGGTATCCGCGTTTGTGAAGAGCAGGTCCGGTGGTGTCTAGCGTAATAAGCGCGATATCGTTTAACAGAATCACTTCGATCACATATCGAGGTCCGTTCTCTGGGAACCAGTCCGTATGATAGGAGAGCTTCAGCTTCTCGACGATAGCTTTTTTGACAATCCCTTGGGAAGCGGGTACACTCGTTAGTTGTGATTTATGGGATCGTCCTTCAACCGGAAATTCTCCATTCTCGGGAATCCAGTCTTCCCAAGGCAGCGCTTTAACACCCTCAAATAACTCATCGAAGGTTTTGGCGGGGAATTGACCCATTTTTACTAATACGCGGTCGGATGTACGCAGCCATAAATTACAGCGACAGATGTCGATATAATCACCACTGAACAATACACGACCGTTCTCGACCGTGGTCTCATAACCCAGTTCGTTTAATTCGCGCGCTACTACAGCTTCTAATCCCATAGGGGCAGTAGCGATTAATTGTAATTTGCTCAAATACTCTCAACTCCGTTTAACTTGTAGATAAATACAAAAAGCCAGTACAATAAGAAAAGCCAATACCATAAGAAAAGCATCCATACAAGTATAGGGGAATGCGGGACACTTCACAATGCCCGGCATTCCATAAACCATAAAATCTTCCCCGTCATCCCTTCATTCGAGAAAACGGGGGATCATCAAAGGAGAATCTTTATGCTTACCCAAGAAGAATACAGTGAACAACTTTATACCGAGGACGAAATCCTGCTTCAGGTAAAAGAAGCTATCGTCCAAGCGGGTATGCCGGAGGTGTCTGTCGAGCCGGGGTACGGAAGACTACTCACTATGCTTGTTAGACTGTCTCGCTCCACGCGTATTTTGGAGATTGGCGCACTTGGCGGCTACAGCGGGATTTGCTTATCTCGCGGCTTTACTGAAGGTGGCACGCTGACTTCACTAGAGCTGAGGGCCGATTATGCCGAGCTTGCTCGCCGTAATTTAGAACTGGCCGGATTCGGTGATTCTACGGAATATAGAATCGGTCCTGCAATGGACAGCCTGAAGGCACTTGAAGCAGAGGGCGCTAAGTTCGATTTCTTCTTTATCGACGCAGACAAGATTAACTATACCAATTACTTGGAATATGCCATCAAGATGGCTAATCCAGGAGCGATTATTGCTGGTGATAATATCTTCCTCCGCGGACGGACGCTAAATACAGATCGAAATGGACCTGCCATTCTGGCTGTACGGCATTTCAATGAAATGATCGCCACCGATGACCGTCTGATCAGCACTTGTCTGCCAGCCTATGATGGACTGGCGTTGGCAATGGTGAAATAGCAGAAGATTAGCGAAATAGCCGTGGCGGAGTAGCTTTGTATAGCTTAACCCGGACCCATACGGTGTTCAACAGCAACAAGCTTCCGGAGATGATAAACAGTCCCTCAATACCAATATAACCAGATAGAAAGCCGCCTATGATAGCTCCCAGCATATTGCCCAGTGACAATGTGCTGCCGTTGAAGCCGAATGCGCGGCTTTCTTTCCCGTCAGGGGTATAAGACCGGATAAGCGCATTAACGCTGGGCAAAAGGCCGCCCATAAAAATCCCCATGAGAAAACGGACAACGATTAGCTGCCACACGCTAGTAACGAATGCTTGCGGAATCAGGAATAGCGAAGCCCCGATTAACGCGTAGGTCAGAATGCGGTGTGCGCCGACTTTATCACTCAGCTTGCCGAGCAAGGGGGAAGCCAGCATGTTGGAGATCCCTGTAACTGCGCTGACCATTCCGGCTAAAAAGGCTATATTCTCAGCAGGCCCATTTAACTTTTCAACATAAAGTGGCAGCAAGGCCATGGGGCTGATCATTGCAAATTGCAGCAAAAAGGTTACACCAAACAGCGCCGGGAGCTGAGGGATCTTGATCAATTCCTTCAAGCCCTCCATTACTGACACCTGTGGCTCTTGTGCCGCTTCTGCACGATCGAATTTCTCTTTAACGAGAAACAGTGCCAGCAGAGAGGCGATGAAGAGCAAGGCGCCAACGACATAAAAGATCGGACGAAATCCGATTAAATCAGCAAGAAAACCACCAATAAGTGGTCCAAGGATGGTACCTGCAACAGAACCTGACTGCATCAGCCCCATCGAAAATCCCATACGTGCTTTCGGAGTAGTACCCGAAACGAGTGCGATGGAAGCGGGATTGAAGCCGGAGATTGTACCGTTTAGCAGTCGCAGTAAGAGCAGCTGCATTGGGGATTGTGCGAAGCCCATCAACACCATAACGATAGCCATGCCAAAGCTGGAGCGCAGGAGCATGATTTTACGTCCATATTTGTCAGCAAGTTTTCCCCATAGTGGCTGGAAAATGAAAGAAGTTAAAAAGTTTGCGGCAAAAATAAGGCCCGCCCAAATTCCAATTTCATGCTCACCCTGAACTCCAAGATCCTTAGCAAGATACAAGGTCAGGAACGGTGTGATCATCGTCATTCCGGCATTTACCAAGAATTGTCCGAACCAAAGCACTAAGAGGTTGACCTTCCATGTCTCCCATTTCTTCAAAGTGCTTTCACTTCCTTTCAAAGAATTTCAGAAAATACATGATTCACAGAAAAATAGACATTTTATCAGTATATCATTTTTTCAGCTTCAAAAGTGCAATACATGTCATAGTAATGTCATAGGATTGTCATTCCACGATCTTCGTTTTGCTTGTTACAACCTTTTAAAAAGGGCATAATAGTAAGTATGCCGATCAAGCATAAACGCCATCGGCGTCCTTATTAGGACGGTAAGCGTTTATTTTAAAAAATCTTATAAAATATAATGGAGATCTTATCATGACCTACAACGACACTTTTATCCGCGCCTGCAGAAAGCAGGATACGGAGCACGTTCCCGTATGGTACATGCGGCAGGCCGGCCGTTATGATCCCGAGTACCGTAAAATCAAGGAAAAGTACTCATTACTTGAAATCTGCAAACAGCCTGAGTTGGCGGCTGAAGTAACCTTGATGCCTGTGCGCAAGCTAGGTGTGGACGCGGCCATTTTGTATTCAGACATTATGAATCCGGTCGCTTCTATCGGTGTGAAATTTGATATCGTCAAAGATATTGGCCCTGTGATCGAGAATCCGATTCGCTCTGCAGCAGATGTCGAGAGACTGAAGCCCATTGATGTTGAAGGCGATCTCGGACATATTTTGGAGACGATTGCAATTCTGGATAAGGAGCTGGACGTGCCCTTGATTACTTTCGCAGGCGCACCGTTTACAATTGCCAGCTATCTGATCGAAGGCAGACCTTCCAAAGGATATATTCGGACTAAAGAGCTAATGTACAGTGAACCCCGTGTCTGGGAAATGCTGATGGACAAGCTCGGCGATATGATTATCGCTTACCTCCGCAGTCACGTGCGTAGTGGTGGAAAAGCGTTTCAATTGTTCGACAGCTGGGTCGGTGCCCTTGCGCCACGCGATTTTGAAAAGTATGTGTTACCGACGGTTTCTCGTATTTTTTCCGAATTATCCGATCTTGATGTACCGAAAATATACTTTCCTGGCGTAAGCTCTGGCGAATTGCTACCGAGTCTTACGAAGCTTCAAGCGGATGTAATCGGGGTGGACTGGCGTGTGAGCTTGTCCGAAGGTCGACGGAGAACAGGTGGGAAGTTTGCAATTCAAGGAAACCTGGACCCGTATTTACTTACAGCGCCGATGGACGTCTTGAAGGAGCACGCGAAAGCGTTAATTGATGAAGGGGTACAAGAGCCAGGATATATCTTCAATCTGGGTCATGGTTTATTCCCGGAGGCTTCTTTAGAGAAGCTTAGAGAATTAACGGAATATATTCACGAATATTCACAGGAAGTATTGAAAGAATCAGCCAAACTGCGTTCTTAAAAATAGCCTATTAAATCTATAAGGGGATGGAATCCGTGACAGCAAAAATAGGTGTTCTCGTCATGTCGTATGGCACTCCTAAAAGCTTAGAAGACGTTGAAGCATATTACACTCATATTCGGCGAGGTAATCCGCCGACAGCGGAGCAGCTTAAAGAATTAACAGATCGCTATGAAGCGATCGTCGGGGGTGTATTCCCGCTGCGGGAGAACACAGACCGTCAAGTAGCTGCATTACAGGCAGCACTAAACGCGGATAAAGCTGGAGCGGATGTTGAATTTGTCTGCTATCAGGGTTTGAAGCATGCCTATCCGTTTATTGAGGACGGCGTCGAGGCTATGGCGAAGGACGGCATTACCCAAGCGGTTGGTGTTGTGCTTGCCCCTCACTATTCAAGCATGAGCGTGGGTGGCTACATTAAACGTGCTCAGGAAAAGGCTGATGCATGTAAAATCAACATGGGTTTTGTGGAGAGCTACCATATGCACCCAGTATTGATCGATGTTCTAAGCCGGAGAGTAACAGCGAAAATAGATCAATATATCGAGGCAGGCGCTACTCGCGATGAGATAAGGGTATTATTTAGCGCGCATAGTCTTCCAGAGCGTATTCTAGCTATGGGGGATCCTTATAAAGATCAACTATTGGAGACCTCAAAGGCTATTGCAGATCAAGCTGGGATAACCAATTGGCAGTTTACGTGGCAAAGTGCAGGACGGACTGCTGAACCATGGCTTGGACCAGATATTCTGGATACACTTCAGCAGCTTAGCAAGGAACAGGTAGAGTATGTTCTAGTGGCACCGATCGGGTTCGTATCCGATCATTTAGAAGTGCTGTATGACCTTGATATCGAGGCAACAGCCGTAGCTTCAGAGCTGGATATGCGTCTTATGCGGATTGAATCATTAAACAGCGATCCTGCGTACATGTCCGTATTGAGCGATGTTGTTCGTACAAGACTGAATCAAATGTCGGCCGGTCAGTCATGACTGGTCCCTCTAGGCGAATTGTTATCATAGGCGGTGGGCTGAGTGGACTCAGCGCCGCCTTTTACATTCGTAAGTTTTACAAAGAAGCTGGTGTGAAACCTGATATTGTACTGCTAGAGAAAGACAAGACTCTTGGTGGGAAGATCGAAACATTGCACCGGGATGGATTTGTGATTGAGAAAGGTCCGGATTCTTTTTTAGCTAGCAAAACAGAGATGATTGAACTGGCTAAGGAATTAGAGCTAGATCACGAGCTGGTGAACACAAATCCAAAGGTAGAGAAGACCTATATACTACAGCGTGACAAGCTTCATCCTATGCCTTCCGGTCTTGTGCTTGGAATTCCTACTGAACTAAAGCCATTTCTATCAAGTGCTCTGGTTTCATTCGGTGGCAAAATACGCGCGCTGATGGACTTGATCCTTCCTCCTAAGCGGAGTAATGACGATGAATCCCTCGGACAGCTGATTGAGCGACGTTTAGGTACTGAAGTGATGGAGAATTTGACCGAACCGCTATTAGCCGGTATGTATGCTGGGGATTTACGCAAAGTCAGCCTACAGGCTACCTTTCCGCAATTTGGAGAAGTAGAGCGGCAGTATGGTGGTCTTATTCGTGGAATCATTAAAGAACAGAATTCCTCCAAGACAAATACGAGCACAAAGAACAGCACTTTTCTGACATTTCGAAAAGGACTACAAAGTCTCGTGCATGGTTTGATTCATGAACTGCATGATGTAGAACAGCGAACTGAAGCTGCGGTGGTCTCTATACATGCTACAGGAACTAATGCTTCTCGTTATGAGCTAGAACTGGAAAGTGGCGAACGGCTGCTTGCGGATGAAATATATATCACCACACCAAATTCTTTTGCTGCCGAACTTTTGCGTCCACATGTGGATGTTTCAGCACTCGATGCGGTAAATTATGTATCGGTTGCGAACTTAGTCATGGCCTTCGACAAGAAGGATATCGAAATTGATGATGCTGGAGCAGGTTTTCTTGTGCCACGTAAGGAAGGGCGCAATATTACTGCCTGTACATGGACGTCAACGAAGTGGCCGCATACGAGTCCAGATGATAAAGTACTTATGCGCTGTCATGTAGGCCGTTCCGGAGATGAGCAGAATGTTCACCTTCCAGATGAGGCTCTTACGGAGCTAGTGAGTAAGGATTTACGAGAAATCATGGGCATTACAGCGAAACCTATATTTACGGAAATTACTCGTTCGGAACATTCGATGCCACAGTATCCTGTTGGACATCTTGACAATCTTTCTAAATTCCATAGGGAGCTTGAGACCAGACTTCCTGGGATATATGTCTTTGGAGCTGGATATGATGGAGTGGCAATGCCCGATTGTGTTAAGCAGGCCAAGCTTACAGCACAAAGCGCTGCTAAGCGCATATCGAATTAATTGTTCATTTACGGGAGAGTTAGAATTATATAATGAACGGTGAAGCGAAGATTTTTTTGCTTCACCGTTTTTGTTTAAATATTAGATTATACTATTTTACTGGACTCTCGTATTTGGAGGGACAGGTGCTAGGTATGCTATAATAGAACCAATTTGAGAGTAGAGGAGATCATAGAAACAATGTATCCGCCGCGATCGCGTTCTAGACAGAAGAACAAACATAAGAGCAAACGTAAGCGCAGAACGGCCTGGATGTGGGTCAATGCAGGTCTACTTCTGATGATTATTGTGGCGCTCAGCTATAGTCTTATGGATGACAGATTCAAGGGAAGTTCTGAGCCACCTCCAGTGGCGCAAATGACGGCTTCGCCTACGCCTGATAGTACTGCTCAGGAGACAGCACCTATAGTGACTGCAACGCCTGAAGCCACGGAGTCTCCCATCCCTTCTCCAACGGTAACTCCGGAAGCTTCACCTACACCAGAGCCAAAGAAAGAAGAAAATGTTGAAACACAGGCGCCTGTACCAACTGAGACCCCTTCGCCAGAGGAAGGTAGCTCCCAAGACGCAGATGGTGGTTCTGTGTCTGGACTTCCGTCAGATGACCAGGCTTCTGGCAATACAGTGACCTTGAATTTTGGTGGAGATGTTATTTTTTCGGGGAAAGCCGGGGAATTGCTCGAAAAGAAAGGTTACGACTATTCGTATGCAGCGCTCGATGGAATGTTCAAGAAGGATGATCTTACGGTTGTGAATCTGGAGACTCCTGTGACCACAGGTGGGGTTGGCGCCGCTAATAAGCAATACGTATTCAAAGGCTCGCCCAAAGCACTAGATGCTCTTAAAGCAGCCGGAGTGGATGCAGTAAATATGGCGAACAATCATACGCTGGATCAAGGGGAGGAAGGCCTGCGAGACACGCTTGGTCATCTCTCGGAAAGAGGCATTCCTTATGTTGGTGCTGGACTTAACAGTAAAGAAGCATTCTCGGCGCAATATTTTGAGCGTAAAGGGATTAAGATCGCCTTGCTGGGGTTCACACGGGTGATTCCTGCATCTGATTGGATGGCGGGAAAAAATAAACCCGGGCTTGCTTCAGTATATGATAGTAGAGAAGGACTTAAAGCGATTGCTGCAGCTAAACAAAAAGCTGATTTGGTTGTCGTAGTTGTCCATTGGGGTAAAGAACGGGTAGAGCAGTTCGATAATACTCAGCAGACCCTTGGACGTAGCTTTGTCGATGCGGGAGCTGATCTTGTCATTGGTGGTCACCCACATGTATTGCAAGGTGTGGAGCCGTACAAAGGCAAGTGGATCGCCTACAGCACTGGTAATTTTATTTTTACGAGATCAACGGTACCTGCCACTTGGGAAACTGCTGTATTTCAGGCGGAATGTAGTAAAAAAGGTCAATGTTCATTACAGCTGAAGCCTATGACTGCTGAGCTAGCTCAGCCCGTGCCCATGAATCAGGTGAACGGACAGCTTTTGCTGAAAAAAATAGAGTCTTTATCTGCTGGTCGAGTTAAGATCAACAGTGACGGCAAAGTGACTCAAGTTACAAAATAGGGTTCCTGGGAGGTCCTTATGATGAACAATTTATGTGTTGCCCATCGGGGATTTTCCGGTAAAGCTCCGGAGAATACATTAGCAGCGATCCGGATGGCCATTGCCATGCCTTTTGTACACTGGATGGAATTGGATGTCCAGCTCTCGAAGGACGGTGTTCCTGTTGTCATTCATGACTTTACACTGGACCGTACAACCAATGGTCATGGTAAGGTGAAGAATATGGATTGGGAACATATCCGGCGTCTCGATGCGGGTAGCTGGAAAGGGCGTTCTTTTCGGGGAGAGCGGGTGCCTTCCTTGGAAGAGGTGCTCTCATTAGCCTCCGGTAGACTTCGTCTCAATATTGAACTGAAAACAGTGGGCAATATGTATCCTGGCATCGAACAGAAGGTGACGGATCTTATTTCCTCTAAAGGCATGCGGGACGACGTGATTTTGACCTCTTTTGACACAGATGTGTTGAAAAAAATCAAGGAAATAGACCCCCGCTTTCGTACAGGCTTAATTTTTGATTCAAGGTTTGGTAATCCTGCTCGAAGGCTGCATGAACTGGAGTGTTCTCTTTTGTCGATTAGCTTCTCGCGTTTAAATCCTAGATTGGCTAAGGTTTTGACGGAGCAAGGTGTGAAGATTATAGCTTGGACAGTGAACAAAGGAAAAGAGATGCGTCGCTTAGCAGATATGCATTCTGATATAATGATTTGTACAAACCGTCCGGATATATGGGGCGATACATTTCTAAAAGTATAAATAATCCTATTCGATGGGAAAGAGAGCTGATTGTCTGTGTGCGCTGCTGTTAATAATTTGTATTGTGTTGGACGGAACTACAAGCTACATGCGGAGGAATTAGGAAATAATGTCCCCGTAGAGCCACTCATTTTTTTGAAGCCCTCACATGCGGCGGTTTCCCTCGATAAAGCAGTCATTCAGCTTCCAAAGGATTCAGGTCAGGTTCATTATGAAGGAGAACTTGTGCTACGGATCGCGCGTGATTATGTACCGGGTATGAGCGTGGAGGATTTGGTGGATGTTATGGCTCTGGGACTGGATTTCACACTGCGTGATGTGCATAATGATCTGCAGAAGAAAGGTCTGCCTTGGACTCCGGCTAAAGGCTTTAAGAACGCTGCTCCACTCACACCTTACATTGCGTTTCCTGACAAGGAAGAGCTGGAAGGAACGGATTTCACGGTTTTAAAAAATGGTGTTGAAGTTCAGCGAGGTAATGTTAAAAATATGATTTTTTCGCTCCAAAAAATTGTCGATTTTATCGCTGCGCGTTACGGGCTGGGTAAAGATGATGTGATATTCACAGGAACACCAGAAGGTGTAGGCTCTACCGTATCAGGAGATTCGTTTGAATTGTACTGGGGTGACAAGCTGATGGGGACTTGCCTGATCGGCTAAAAACATCTGTTGGAGATGAATCTATGTTATGGATTATCGGCGCCCTTGGCGCTTTGTTAGTTGCGGGGGCGGCTTATAGGAAACAATCCTTAAGCCTTTCCGGCATGCTTGCCGCGGTAGCCATGGGGACCATTTATTTTGGTGCTGGAAATGCCTTTTGGTTTGGAATATTGTTGGTTTTTTTCATCTCTTCAAGCCTGTTGTCTAAGCTTCATCATGATAATAAGGCAGAGCTTGAGCTGACTTATGCCAAGACAGGTCGCCGAGATGCTGGGCAGGTCTTTGCTAATGGTGGGCTTGGGATGGTTTTCGTTCTATTGAATGCGATTGTTCCGATGGAACATTGGGAATTTTTATTTATCGGCGTTATGGCAACGGTAACCTCTGATACATGGGCTACGGAGATTGGTACACTCAGCAAGAAGCCGCCTCGGTCTGTCCTGACAGGTAAAATACTTCCTGCCGGTGCCTCAGGTGGCGTATCAAGCCTGGGTACGCTGGCCGCCGCCGCAGGAGGTGCACTTATCGGTGCATCTTCATGGCTGCTACGGATGATATCTGGCATGCCAGATCAATCCTTCTTGTTGCTTACATTGGCAGGACTCACAGGCGGACTTGCGGGTGCGTTCACGGATTCTATTCTAGGGGCAACCGTTCAGCTGATGAATCGTTGCACCGTTTGCGGACGCGAAGTGGAAAGTACACATCACTGCGGTAAAAAGGTTGAATACGCACGTGGCTGGAAGTGGATGACTAATGATGCAGTCAATGCTATTAGCTCTATCGTCGGAGGGGCTATTGCCTTATTGTGTGGGATGATGTTTTAAAGGAGGAACCGATGAGCAGCACGTCCAATCATAAACATACTGCCATTCTGGATGCCGCATACGAGCTCTTCGGTTCAGGTGGATTTTACGAAACGAAGATGTCGGACATTGCGGTTCAGGCCGGAATTGCTAAGGGCACCGTTTATTTATACTTCAAGAGTAAAGAAGAATTGTTCATGGCGGTAACGCGCCGGGATTGTGAGGGATTCCTTCAGCAATTACAGGAAAAGCTGAAGGCTAGTGATACTTTGGCAGGTAAACTGTCAATTATCGCCAAACATCATCTTTACTATTATTATGAGCGTAAGCGACACACGAAGCTCTTTTTCCGCGCACCGAACAATAACCCAGAGCTTGTGGCGTATATGACGCTTTTTATGGAAGAATATATGCAGGCAGTGGTGAAGGTATTGCTGGAGGGCGGAGTGTCTGAGCCTGAGCTTATGGCGCAGTCCTACATAGGGATGTTGGATCGACTGAAGATGGATATTTTGTTCGATCCATCTTTTAAGGAAGAAGATGCGTATAAACGCGCTGGTTTCGCTGCGGGTCTTTTTATTAAAGGGGCTATGGATTACTTGAATTTAGGTCAGGATGATAGACCGGTGGAATAGCAGCTTCATGCTGCGACCGGTTTTATGAAAATATAAGGCAAGCGAGGAAATAGCATGAATATTATGACCGTGGAACATCTTTCCAAAAGTTATGGAGAGAAAGTACTTTTTAGTGATGCTTCATTTGGAATGGACGATCGGGATAAAATTGGTTTGATCGGTGTGAATGGAACGGGTAAATCAACGTTTTTACGTATTATTGCCGGTCTGGATACCCCGGATGGTGGGCAAATTGCGATCGGAAATAATGTTCGAGTGCAGTACTTAGCACAGAACCCTCCTTATGAGCCGACAAATACGGTACTGCAACAGGTCTTCGCCGGAGATGATCCAGATCTTGCTACCATGCGTGAGTATATGGAGATCATGTCTCGCCTTGAAAAAGAGCCAGGTAATGCAGAACTGGAAGGCAAACTGGTGCGGATTGGGCAGGCTATCGATGCAGCAGGTACTTGGCATTTGGAGAGTGAAGCTAAGAGCGTACTTACTAAGCTGGGTATAGTGAAATTCGATGCGCTGATGGATACGCTGTCTGGTGGTCAACGGAAACGTGTAGCACTTGCGGCTGCCCTGATTACGCCATCTGAGCTTCTTATTCTGGATGAGCCTACGAACCATATTGATACGGACTCCGTGGCTTGGCTAGAGCAATATTTACAGAAACGGCGCGGTGCTCTCTTAATGGTAACGCATGATCGTTACTTCCTGGAGCGTGTCGCAAGTGTCATGCTAGAGCTGGACGGAGGACAGTTATACCGTTATGAGGCCAACTATTCCCGTTTTCTAGAGCTAAAAGCCGACCGTGAAGAGCGTGAAGCCTCTGCGGAGCAAAAGCGTAAGAACCTGCTTCGTACGGAGCTTGCTTGGATTCGTCGTGGAGCTAAAGCTCGATCAACGAAACAAAAGGCAAGAATCGACCGTTTTGAGAAGCTGAAAGAAAGTACAGGAAGCAGTTCGAACGGTTCGCTGGATATTTCGGTGGCATCCACACGTTTGGGTCGCAAAATCATTGAAATCAATGAACTGTCGAAATCGCTGGATGGTCGTCAGTTGATTAAAGATCTGACCTATATTGCTGTACCACAAGATCGCGTAGGTATTGTAGGTCCAAATGGTAGCGGTAAATCAACACTTCTGAATCTGATTGCAGGTAAGCTGCAGCCGGATAAGGGAGAGGTTCAGCTTGGTGCGACGGTTAAGTTGGGTTATTTTACGCAAGAACATCAGGATATGGATGACAGCATGCGAGCTATTGAATATGTGAAGGAAGAAGCGGAAGTCATACGTACAGCTGATGGTAGCGTCATTACCGCAGGCCAAATGCTCGAACGCTTCTTGTTCCCTCCTGCGATGCAATGGACGCCGATTTCCAAACTGTCTGGTGGCGAAAAACGACGTCTCTATCTGCTTCGTGTATTGATGGGAGCACCAAACGTATTGCTGTTGGATGAGCCTACGAATGACTTGGATATTGGCACGTTGGCTGTTTTAGAAGACTATCTGGATGAATTCCCGGGCGTCGTCTTTACCGTATCCCATGACCGTTATTTCCTGGATCGGACTATAGACAAGCTGATTGCCTTTGAAAATGGAGAAATTCGGCTTCATGTTGGCGATTATACGGAATATGAAGAATGGCTGGCCAAAAATGTTCCTTCACGCAATGCAGAATCGAACAAAGATGACGGTAATGCAAAGGGTAAAGAGACTACAGAAACAGTCAGTAACACAGCGGCATCATCAGCTTCCAAGACCAAACTCAAATTCAGTTTTAAGGAACAGCGTGAATATGAAGGAATTGACGAGCAGATCGAGCTTGCAGAACAGCGCTTGACTGATATTAGTGCGGAGATGGAAGCAGCGTTTGCTGACTCCGGGAGACTGCAGGAGCTAGTGGAAGAGCAGCGGCTTGCCGAAGCCGAGCTGGAGCGTCTAATGGAGCGCTGGACCTATCTGAATGAGCTTGCAGAGAAAATCGCTGGTAAAGCATAAAACGGATTGTCCATGTGTGACAATAAGGGAGGGCTCAGTTTGGAGAATCAACTTGTGGAAGCTGTAGCCCTGCGAAACGAAGGTAAAGCTAAAGAAGCCAGAGTGATGCTGTTAGAGCTATATGAGCAGAATAGTAATGATGCAGAACTTCTGTATCAATTAGCGTGGACGCATGATGTGCTCGGTCTGGAACGCGAGGCAGTACCCTATTATGAGAAAAGCTTAACACTAGGCTTATCTTTGGAGCAGAGAGTCGGCGCTCTATTGGGACTGGGCAGCACCTACCGAACACTCGGAGAATATGAGAATTCCAAAGCAATATTGGAGCAGGCCATTCAAGAGTACCCAGAGAATAAGGAATTTCCGGTGTTCCTTGCAATGACCTTGCACAATCTCGGAGATCATAGGCTGGCTATGGGGATGTTACTTAAATTGCTGGCTGAAACCTCAGCGGATGAAGGAATAAGAAGTTATAGTAAGGCCATTTCATATTACTCAGATAAGCTGGAGCAAGTCTGGGATTGAATAAAATCACAAAAAGAAGCGATCTCTAATAGCAGAGTATCGCTTCTTTTTGCTTTATTTCGTTCCGTCCACCGCGATCATTTGCACCACGGCACGAGAGTCACCAGGTAAGATGATTTCATCAGCATTCATCTGTGAGGAGCCATCACCATCTAGAAAGATACCTTCGAGACCTTCAGCAGGCACGCTCTGTAGGATGGCTGAACGGAACTCTGCCGCCGTCGAGAGTGTTGGCGTAACAATCAGCCACAGCTTGCCATTATCGTCATACAGCATGCCTGAGCGCATTCGTTTCTCATCCGAATAAGGAAGATGTTCTTTCGCTATCACATCTTCCCAGAGATCCTCATCCTGCAGATTCATACTAATGCCGCCTTGCGCAAAATAATGCTGGCGATCCGTAACGTTCAATTCTTCTCCCGATGAGACGACCTGTACGGAAAAGCTACGACTGGCACCATCCCAGACCAGGGTTCCGCGCGCATATTTAGCGTTAAACCAGCCGGAGCCGTACGCCTTTTTAACACCGTTAGTGGGGATATCATTCATGATAGCAATGGATAGAAGTGCATCTCCATAGAAGAAACCTCCATTAATCCCATAAGCAATCACCTGCTGAAGGGGTGCACCAGCGGCTCTGAGTTTAATATCTTCGGGTGAAAGTGACATCATATAGAGTTGAACATTTTCTGGACTCACGGTCTCTAAATAAGTGTAAGCATGTGGAAGACCATCAAAGGGATTTTCCTTGTGGCTTCTGGAAAACAGGAACATCGAGATTGCTGATGCTGCTATCATGAGCAGCAGAAGTGAGACTATCAGCCATTGTCTACGTCTCCAGAGCTGCTTTAACTTGCCAGTACTTGCCTCAGTTAGTGCCCACATAAGCAGCGAGAAGCTTAGCAGTGTTTACTACAGCTTGCTTATGTGTACGTTCCATGGAGTGGGAGGCGTGTACGCCTGGGCCGATCAGTGCGGCACGAATATTATTGCCGCCTCGAAGGGCAGCGGAAGCATCGGAGCCGTACATTGGATAGATATCAACGGCATAAGGAATAGCAAGTGCTTCTGCCAGCTCAATCAAACGGCCAGTCATAACATAATCATAAGGGCCGGAAGAATCTTTTGCACAGATGGACACATCGGTTTCTTTACAGCTAAGATCGTCGCCCATGGCGCCCATATCGACTGCGATCATTTCATTAATCTCGCCAGGAATCCAAGCTGTGCCATGTCCCACTTCCTCATAGTTGGAGATGAGGAAAGAAAGGTTGTGGAGCGGTTTCCAACCTTCGCGCTTCATGCTTTCCAGCAGGCCAAGAAGGGCAGCAACGCTCGCTTTGTCATCCAGATGTCGGGATTTAATATACCCGCTAGGTGTAATCACCGCACGTGCATCGAAGGAAATGAAATCACCAACGGAGATGCCTAGCTTAAGTACATCTTCTTTGTTAGATACTAGCTCATCAATCCGTACTTCCATGTTCTCCTCTGAACGTTTGAAATCACGAGCATCTGGATATACGTGAACGGATGGATGGCTGGTTAAGATGGTTCCAGTATAGGTTCTGCCTCTGCGGGTATGGATCACACAGTATTCGTTCTCGATGCTGTGCATAGTGAAGCCACCAACAGAGGTCAGTCGCAGTGTACCATCAGATTTTATAGAGCGAACCATGCCTCCAAGTGTATCCACGTGAGCGCTGATGCCGATAGTACGGGAAGGATCTAGGCCTGGGACGGTTAGAATTACGCCGCCTTTTTCATTCCAGCTTAGCGGTACATTTAATGCTGCCGCTTCTTTGGCAACAAGGTTCATTACTTGTGCTGTGAAGCCGCTGGGGCTCGGTGTATCCAGCAATTTTTTTAGGATTGAGAGTATGTAATCTTCGTTTGGTTGAATAGTAATCATTAGTTAAGTCCTCCTGTCAGGCCATCATTGTCTGTGTTAAAAGAATCTAAAGAAGTGTCGGCATCACGAAGTTTGGTTAGCTCAGCATTTAAGCTTTTAATTTGTTTTTGTAGTTTGTACTGGCGAAAAATACCGTAAGAACCCACGATGATTCCACCAATTAACGCGCAGCCCAGAATAACTAGGATCAGCGGTATATTAACTACATCAAAACCGAAATTGACTTGAACGGGATCCACGTTGATGACTGCAAATATGGCTGTTAGCAGCGCAAAGATTAGACCTGCAATTAAAGACCATTGAATTCTCATTGAATTCTTCCTCCTCAGGGGATATAACAGAATAAAATCCCTTGCCCAAATAGGGCAAGGGATTAATGCAATACTAAGCTCTCTGCCTTATTTGGTCAACTGTTCCATTTGAGCGATAACATCTTCGAAGACACTCATCGCTTCGCGAATCGGCTCAGGAGAAGACATATCAACACCAGCTTTAGACAGAATATTAATGGAGTAGTCACTGCCGCCACTCTTCAGGAAGCCGAGGTAACGATCTACCGCAGGTTTACCTTCTTCAAGAATTTGTTTGGCAAAGCTAGTCGCTGCTGAGAAGCCGGTTGCGTATTTATAAACATAGAAGCTGTTATAGAAATGCGGAATCCGCGCCCATTCCATCTCGATATCCTGATCTACAACCATTTCTTTACCATAGTACTTAACATTCAGGTCATAGTAGATGCTCGAAAGATCTTGTGGAGTAAGCGATTCACCTTCTTCAACACGCTGATGAATGATTTTCTCGAACTCAGCGAACATCGTCTGCCGGAAAATCGTTGTCCGGAACTGATCAGCATAGTAGGTGAGCAAATACATTTTTTCTTTAGGATCTGTAGACTTTTTGAGTAAATAATCCATTAGCAGCGCCTCGTTAGTAGTAGAAGCAACCTCTGCTAGGAAAATCGTATATTGCGCATCCCGATAATTCAGAGCGTTATCCGAAAAATACGAGTGTAACGCATGGCCCATCTCATGTGCCAGTGTAAACATACTGTTTAAATTATCATTATGGTTCAGCAGTACGAAAGGATGCGTACCGTATGGCCCCCAGCTGTAAGCCCCGGACCGTTTATTCTCGTTCTCATACACATCGATCCATCCGTTGTCGTAGCCTTTTTGCAGCACATTCAGATAATCTTCACCGAGTGGTTTGAGACCCTCTTTAGTGATTTTCTTGGCTTCTTCATAGGTGATATCTAATTTATATTCATCAACAAGCGGTGCAAACAGATCATACATATGTAACTCATCGACACCCAGCAGCTTCTGACGCAGTTTCATATAACGGTGCATCAATGGAAGGCTTTCGTGAATCGTATCAATCAAGTTGGTGTAAACCTCTTTAGGAATGTTATCACCATAGAGTGACATTTCCATTACAGAAGGATATTTGCGAATTCGTGAGTAGAACACATTTTTATTCACATTCGCGCTAAGCGTTGCTGCGATAGTGTTCTTCTGCTTCCGGTAGGTATCGTAGACTGCCTTAAAAGCATTTCGGCGAACCTCACGGTCGTTACTTTCGAGAAACTTGATATAGTTGCCATGAGTCAGCTCAACTTCTTTGCCATCCTCATCTTTGATCTTAGGGAATTTCAGATCCGCATTGTTCAGCATACTGAAAATATTCTGAGGTGCTTGAGCTAAATTTCCGACCTGAGCTAGCAGTGCTTCTTCAGCCTTAGAAAGCACATGGGCTTTTTCACGTTTCATTTCAGTTAAGGTGAATTTATAAGCGGATAGGTTCGGATCAGCGATGAATTGGTCGAGCTTCTCAACTGGCAACGCCAGAATTTCTGGGGTTACAAAAGATAAGGCTTCACCTGCTTCAATACCAAGCTTTTTCGCTTTGGAGGACAAAGCCTGAGAGTCAGGATTAGCTGTGTCTTCATCTTGACGCATATGTGCATACACGAAGAGTCGTTCAGTTAGGATGGACAGCTTGTCATCCATTTCAAAACATTTTTTTAGAGCATCCGCGGAATCTAGTGTACCCTGAAAATCCGCAGCTTTTTTGATTAAGGATTTAGCTTCAGCAAATTCTGCATCCCAATCCTTCTGAGAAGCAAACACATCTTCAAGCTTCCAACGATTCTCAGCAGGTACTTCGCTTCTTTTCAATAATTTTTCCATAGAAACCCTCCTAGAATGATGAGATGTAGTAGGCATAATCTCCCTCGGCAATACTGTAGATGATAAATCACCCGGTAGCAAGCTGAGCACAAGTAGAAGAGGGATGGACTTGGGTGAAATAGGCATAACATCCTCCTCTTGAAAGTAGAGTCGGCTTATTATGCCCTATTAAGTCCTGATTATTAATATTTAGTCTTCTTTAAATATATGAAAGTATAAGTTATGCCAATAAGCTATAAATAACAAAGATGAAGGCGAACAGAATCATAATGACTGCAGTTAAGGCCATGCCCCGCTTAAACTGCGGCGGGACACGATCCTTGGTCATAATTAGAACTGCGCCTAGACATAAGACTAGGACAACATAAATCGCGATATTTTCTGTGTTCATATTCTGTTATACCTGTTTGAAGGCTGCGATGATATTTTTATACTCTTCTTCATTATCTTTATAAGATTCTTTGTTGAATCGGTTGTTCACCCACTGCATCATAGCTGGACGACTAAGGAAAGTATGTGTTTCTTCTCCCCATTGATCGGAGATTTCGCGAAGTACAATATAACGTCCTTGAACTTCTACCGTCATCATATTCCATTTGTCTGTTTTGTATATTTCATGTTTTTTGATCATTATCATTACCACCCTGGCGATTTTTGGCTTTTGGCTCAATGATAACGCACTGGTCAAGGGAAAAGCAAATTAAATCACATATTTAAAGATCCAGATAGATTGATTTGAGTAAAAGATTGCAGTATAATATAGTTATACGCCATATATGGCGGTTATTTTTAGGAGGTTGTTCAATTGAAAGGTACAGTAAAATGGTTTAACGCAGAAAAAGGTTATGGTTTTCTTCAAGTAGAAGGCGGCGAAGATGTATTCGTACACTTCTCAGCAATTCAAGGTGAAGGATTCAAAACTTTGGACGAAGGTCAAGAAGTAGAATTCGATATCACTGATGGTAATCGTGGACCGCAAGCTGAAAACGTAGTAAAATTATAAGAAACGGCAAAGACAGTTAAGCTGTCTGCTATAAATATATAATTTACTTGGCAAGCCCTTGCAAGAGTGGTTACCAACTATAGAACACAGTTCTTTCGGGAACTGTGTTTTTTTACGTCTAATAGACATCAATTTAGATGAAAGGTCTTTGCATTCCCAAGCGAAGGGATAGCAAAGACCTTTTAATATTTTTGAGTATCAGAAGTGTTCTATTATAGGGAAGCTTTTTTGTTCTTATTCTTGAAATAGCGCATTGAATCTCGATGGGTATCCAATAAATGCTGTCCTAAAAAGCCTACAAAAGCAAGAAGGCTGAAGCCAACCGCTACCATATAGAAGGTGAAGCGTCCTGCTTCCTGATAGATCATTCCACCAAATGTACCACTTAGAAGTCCAGCTGCACTTGACCAAACAACTGTGTAGATTGCAAGACCGGTTGCTCGGAGACGATCAGGAATAATCCGAGTGATATAGCGGACACATGTTACAAAAAAGACGCCAAATGTCAGGCTATGCAAGGCTTGAATCGCGATTATAGAGCCTGGGTGATCGGCGAGCGCCATTAGTAGAAAGCGAAGGGCATACATGAGACTGGCTAAAATTAATAAGGGCAGTTCTTTAAATTTGTCGCCGTATTTGCCGAGTATAAATAATACAGGGATTTCACTTAGTGCTGAGGCAAGTAATGCCCAGCCGATCACTTCCTCACCAGCGCCCAGGTTCTTTAAACTGATGGTGAGAAAAGCTTCGTTCATTCTATGTCCCAGTGCGAGTACAAAGACACATCCGAAGAACCACAGCACTTCTTTTCGCAAAAGGATATCTTTAAGCCCATGCTCTTTCTTGCCTGGTTTGGTAGTAACAGCCTTCTGATTGGGGAGCTCTGGAACAGTTTTTTTGACATCCTTTAGGCCAATTGTAATTAGAAGTGCGATTATAATGATAATAATACATAAGGTAAGACTCCAAGTAGCACCTAAAGCTCTAAGCGCATACCCGACGGTTAAAGCAAAGAAAGAATAGCCTAATGAGCCAAATACACGAATTGTAATGAAGTTTCGGCCGTGTCGCTCCGCAATTTTGATGGCCATTGTATCAGCAAGCGGAAAAACTGGGTAATAGAAGAAGTAGAAAAAGGACAAAATAAGCATAACGGAAGAAAATTCGGTCGCTCTGGCTAATAGAAGTCCGGTAACTAATTGCCCCGCGAGTAAAATAAACATGATTTTTCGAATGGTACCTAGCTTATCGCTCATCATACTCCAGAAGAGATTGGATAGGATGGAGATGAGGGGACCGAGAGAATACAAGTAGCCCACCTGAGAACTGCTAAACCCTAAATGTGTGTAGAATAAAGGAAAGTAGGATACTACAAGAACGCTAGTGCCATAAATCGTAAAAAGAAAGGAACGAAGCCAATTCTGATCGCTGTAAGGGCTTCCGGTCCGTTTTGAAAACATGAAAGTGCACTCCTCTGAGATTGAAATATGGCTAGTATAGCATAAAGCAATGAAGGGTTATGTGTTTTATTCTTGAATTGCGTTATTTCTGAATCTTTCATAATTTTACGAAAGTGATTTTGTTGTTTGTACAAATACGTCTGATCATATTATAATAAGTGGTGATTTGGATAAGGAGACAACAATGTGGAGGCACTATCATTGAGTGAATTAGAGCAAGGCCGTTACCTTAGCCCGCGTGGCCCTATTGGGCTTATGAACAGGGTCTATAAGTACGTGCTGCCAGAAGTGAGAGAAAGTCTGGACTTCTGGCGCCAAGATGCGAATGGGATTCCCGATCCCGAGCTCCGGAAGCAAGCACTTGCCAGCATTGAAACAAAGGAGTTTCACTGCATAGGTGGAGGTATTTATGCCGCCGGCAATTTATCGATGAGACATATACTTATTCCGCTTATTGTTGCTTATCAAACTATCAGTGATTATCTAGATAACTTATGTGATCGCAGTACTTCGCTTGATCCTGCAGATTTCAGGCTGCTGCATCAATCTATGCTGGATGCCATTGATCCAAACGCTGAACCTGTCAATTATTATGCGCTTCGCGATGAACAGAATGACGGCGGGTACTTGTATAGGCTAGTTCGAAAATGCCAGGAGATGATCTCTTTGCTGCCAGGTTATTCCGCTGCTGCAGCGGAGATTCGTGATTTGGCTGTGCTGTATACAGATTTGCAGGTATATAAGCATATCCGCCCGGAACTCAGGGAAACAGCCCTGAAGGAATGGTGGGAGCAGCAGGGTAGCCGTGCTCCGCATCTGCATTGGAACGAGTTTGCAGCTGCAACGGGCTCTACTTTAGGCGTATTCATGCTTTTTCTATCTGCATGTGATCCGAAGCTAAGTAAGTCTTCTTCGGAATCGATTCGAGCTGCATATTTTCCACATGTTTGTGGATTGCACATTATGCTGGATTATTTGATTGATCAGGAAGAGGACCGAGCAGGCGGCGATCTTAATTTCTGCAATTATTATGACGACACGGATACCATGTTAAGTCGGATCGCTTCCATGGTTGAGTGGGCCCGTAAGGATGTACGTGAACTTCCGGAATCATCTATGCATCGTATGGTGATTGAGGGATTGCTGGCACTTTATTTATCTGATCCGAAAGTTAGCGAACAGCGGGAAGTTCGCACTGTGTCTAAAAGCCTGATGAGAGGAAGTCCGCTTACAAGGCTGTTCTTCTTCGCTAATAGCCGCTGGATACGCAATCGTTTTTTGTAACAAGGCTGCGAAGCTTCATCTATACAACGGATGGGGCATTGCACAACTTTAAGGAGGAACAACAGAATGTCAAAAATCAAAAAAATTGCAGTACTGACTAGTGGTGGAGATTCACAAGGTATGAACGCCGCTGTTCGTGCGGTTGTAAGAAGCGCACTTTATTATGGCATTGAAGTTTTTGGAGTTCAACGTGGATATCAAGGTCTTCTGAATCGCGATATCTTCCCTATGGATCTTCGCAGTGTTGGTGACATTATTCAACGTGGGGGAACCATTCTGCAATCTGCAAGATGTCTGGAGTTCACAAAACCAGAAGGTCAGCAAAAGGGTGCAGATATTCTTAATGAAATGGGCATCGATGGCCTAGTAGTTATAGGTGGAGATGGTTCTTATAAAGGTGCTAATAAACTAAGTAAACTCGGTATCAAGACGATGGCATTACCGGGAACTATTGATAATGATATTTCCTACACGGATTACACCATTGGGTTTGATACAGCAGTTGGTGTCGTTGTAGATGCTATTAACAAGCTGCGTGACACGATGTCCTCCCATGAGCGTTCTTCCATTGTAGAAGTTATGGGACGTCATTGTGGAGATATCGCACTACATGCAGGTCTGGCTTCTGGAGCAGAAACAATTCTCGTGCCAGAAATGCCATATGACTTGAATGAAGTTGCGGATCGTATGCGCGACAACTTTGTCAGAGGTAAACGTCACAGTATCGTCATCGTTGCAGAAGGTGTGGGTAAAGGCGAAGATGTGGCCCAAGCGTTGAAAGATCGTCATGCTTCTCTGGATGCACGGGTTACTGTACTTGGACATATTCAGCGGGGAGGAACACCAACACCTGGAGACCGGAACCTTGCTAGCCGTCTTGGTGACTTTGCCGTTCGTAAACTAATTGAAGGTGAGTCTGATAAAGGTTGCGGTATCATCAAGGGAGAACTAACCCTTACAGATATCGATCTTGTAGTGAATACGAAGAAAGACTTTGACGTGGAGTTGTACGAGCTTGCATCCCGTCTTTCTCAATAATTAACATACAAAAAAGGAACAGCTGCGAATTTCGCACTGTTCCTTTTTTTGTATTCTTTTGATCATTAGTGATGTGCTTGAGCGTCTGCATATTGTGTGGCATAACGGCGTTGAACTTTAACAAGCCGAGTCAAGAGCAATGTAGCCCCAATCGCAAGACCGGTGATCAAGCCGATCCAATAACCATAAGCTCCTAGATCCGTATAAGTAGCAAGTACATAGCCTGTAGGAAGCCCTATAACCCAATAAGCTATAAAGCAAATGATGAAGGCTGGATTAACATCCTTATAGCCACGAAGTGCTCCTTGTGTAGGTGTTGCAATCGCATCGGAAATCTGGAAAAAGATCGCATAGATTAAGAAATGCTGAATTAATGATATGACATCAGGTTCATCAGTGTATAAACCAGCTACATGATGGCCGGCAAATAAGAGCAGGAGTGCAGTTGCCAGGGAGAGGATAGCCGCAAGTCCAATTCCCATAATGGCATATTGACGGGCATCCTTTTGCCTGCCGGATCCAGTCTCGAAGCCGACGAGAATGGTAAGGCTCATACAGATACTGAGCGGAATCATATATAACGTAGTTGCAAAATTAATGGCTGCTTGATGAGCTGCAATCGTTACAGTATCGAACCGACTCATCAACAAGGTTACAGCGGAGAAGACTGCAGTTTCAAAAAAAATCGAGAAGCCAATAGGTACACCGATCTTCAGTAGATCTTTGAAGCTTTTTAGCGATATAAAGTAGAACTTTCGGAAGATTCTAAGGCTTGCAAAGGGTTCTACCCGATAAATGAACAGCAGGGCAACCGAAAAAATTACCCAGTAGGTGATAGCTGATGCCACTCCAGCTCCAACACCACCAAGTCGAGGAAACCCGAATTTTCCGAAGATTAGTAAGTAGTTCAAACCAACATTCACGGGTAGGGCTATGAGTGTGATCAACATGGACACTCGTGTTTGTCCCAGAGCGTCTATACAACTACGGAGAACTGTATATCCAAACAGCGGGATAATTCCGAAGGAGATCGCACTTAGGAAACGAAATGCAACATCTCTTACAGTCGGCTCCAGATTCATAAAATTAAGGATAGGTGACAAGGCGAAGCTCCCGATTAGTAAGACAATTACAGAGACGATCAGTGATAACCAGATTCCCTGTGTGACTTGATAGGCTACTTCCTTTTCTTTTTTGCTTCCGATGAGCTGAGAGACGATGGGGGTAATCCCCATAAGTATTCCACTTAAGCCCGTTTGAATTGGGATCCAGAGACTGGTTCCTATCGCCACACCAGCCAGATCGGCTGTACTAAACTTACCTGACATGTTTGTATCAAAGAAGGTTATCGCTGACAAAGCAATCTGTGTAACCAGAATTGGAAATAAAATATGAAAGAATTGTATTGCTTTTTGTTTTAAAGAGGTGGTTTGTATCATCGTTCTTTGCCTCATTCTTTGTTGGTTTTTATTGATTACAGTAAAAGTTCCCTTTTTCTCCATTAAAAGACCCGGCAAATGCCGGGTCTTTATCTTTATATATCATACCTGATTTCAATTATACATAATAAGGGCTATATACATCATTTCTCATAATCGACATCGGAGGTATATCGGTTATTGGCGTTCCAGAGCAGAAACTCCTCTACATTTTCATCTTTTAAAGCGCGGATTTGATCCTCCACCTGTTTTTTACCGTATTTAATATAATGACCTTTTCCGAGCCAGCTTGCTGTAAAATCTTGAATCCAAGGACGAATAACAGGTTTGTAGCTGCCTAGAGGATCAAGCTTCTTATGGGTATCAACCATGGAGCCTTTAATGGTAGCATACGGATCTAAGTCAGGCTCTTTCACTCCAAACCATCCCGTTGAATAATGACTCGGATAAATCATCGGGCTGATGACATCCACATTCTTGGATATTTTAACGAAGTCTTGTCCTATGCCCTCAGCAGGAGCAGATGCGGCATATCCAAAAATATCTACGGATACACGAACACCAAGTGGAGCAAGCTCTGCTTTTGCGTATTTCACAAAATTAGAAATGATATCTACGCGAGAATCGCTAGTTTTGGTGTATTTAAGTGTGTCTGCACGTTTTTCGAATCCTTCAGGAAAGCGCACATAGTCGAATTGAATTTCTTTAAAGCCGAGTTTGACAGCTTCTTTGGCGATATCGACATTGTACTTCCAGACATCTTCATTATAAGGGTTAACAAAGCTATCGCCGCCTTTATTCTTCCATACTGTGCCGTCTGCATTAACAAAGGATAATTGCGGATTCTTTTTGGCAAGTATAGAGTCCTTAAAGACAACAATTCGAGCGATAGGATATACATCATGTTTATTCAATCTTTCCATCAGTTTGTTGATGTCGCCAATAAATGGCTGCGGATTACCGAGTTTCTGAAGTTCAGGATTATCGGTTTTATACGTGATGTAACCTGCATCATCCTTAATGTCGATGACCATAGAATTTAGTTCCGTCTGATCAAGTAAAGAAAGAAGCTTTTCCATTCGTTCTCCACCGGCACTGTATGCGGTAACATAGATGCCTTTTACTTTTGGCGCATCCGGCTGAGGATCTGCGTGTAGCATGCTTTGTGAGTCATTTGCTTCTGCTGTAGCATTTGGAGCTGGAGTTGAACCATTTGAATTATTATTTTGCGTAGCGATGATGGGGGGATTCATGGCGGACTTCAATGCAATTGCCACTTCAGCGTCATGTTGATTCTGTTGCACGCCTACACTTCCCAAGGCCATCATCAGTAGAGCCCAGGTGATGTTCATTCGTATTCTCTCCCTTTATGTACATTTCCTAAATTATATAGGAACGGTTGCTTCTAAAAAGAACAGTGTTGTAATAATGTTGGCTCAGATTGGGTCTGAAAATCCATCCTTCGATGTATATAACCGGGACGCACAGATTCTAAACGTATTGTTAAAAAGTAAATGCCGCCTCAACACGGCAACATGGCCGAACTTAAGGCGGCAACTATCAAGACTTCTCTTGCGGCTTACTCATTGAAGATACGCAGAATTCTGATGTTCACAGATACTGTAATGGATGATATCCATGGCATCTGCAGGTTCCAGAATACTAAGCCCGTCACGCAGAACGATTACGGAATTTAATTCGTCCTGTTTGAGAAACGGCATCATATCAGGATACCACCTCATGACGATTGCTGACAGCTTTACCGTTTCCATTTCCACAAAAATCACCCTTTCCTTTTTCGATAGGTCTGAATGGAATTCAGTAATCATCGGAAAACGAAGTGCTTGGAAAAAAGAGGGGTAAATCTCAATCTTTATGAAATTGTTAGGGTTCTGCGTGATTATAATATATCACAATTCTGTGATTGGTGCATTTTCCAAATTAATACTTTTCATTGCCAGTTTTTATCTTTTTCGGAAGGAGCCCATAACACCAACTGTCTCGACAATATTTACAAATGCTTGAGGATCTGTCGTGCGGATAATACGTTGCAGTTCAGCAAGTTCGTAGCGGGTTGTTACTGTCATTAGCATGTCCTTTTCAACATGAGAATAAGCGCCTTCTGTTTTAATCTTTGTGACACCGCGTTGAAGCCCCATTAGATGCTGAAGGAGCTCATCTGTACGATTTGTTACTATATATACGGTTACCTTTAAATGGCTGATGTGAATCATGTCCAGTACCTTACCAGTTACATATATAGATACCATTGATGCAAGAGCCAAGTTCCAGTT
Source organism: Paenibacillus sp. FSL F4-0236 (assembly GCF_038000135.1). Taxonomy (NCBI): domain Bacteria; kingdom Bacillati; phylum Bacillota; class Bacilli; order Caryophanales; family Paenibacillaceae; genus Paenibacillus; species Paenibacillus sp. FSL F4-0236. The sequence continues at coordinate 3,687,049 of NZ_JBBOBK010000001.1, read as the reverse complement.
GTTATCAAAATATGCCGCGGCAAGAATAACGAGTCCGTTTAAGCTAACCACCACGTTTCCAACTGGGAAATCGCGGAATTTAGTGATGATGGATCCCAGGATATCAAAACCTCCGGATGAACCACCTGCACGGAAGCTGAAGCCACAGCCAATACCAACCAGCACGCCACCAAATACAGAAGAAAGCAGCATATCAGTAGCTACCAAATATTCGGGAATGATCGTCAAGAACCAGGTTGTTGCCACAACGGATAACATGCTTAGCATAATAAATCTCCGGCCTAGCTGGAACCAACCAGCTACAAGCAATGGAATATTAAAGAGTAAGTACAAGAGGCTTATGTTTAGTGGTGTAAAGTAACCCACTAACATCGAAAGTCCGGATACTCCTCCGCTGAGTAAGCGATGAGGGATTAGAAAAAGATTAAATCCACTGGCGATCAACGCTGCCCCAAAAATAACTGCAATACAATTCCAAATCTGTCTTAACAAGCAAATCCACCTCTATAAATAAATTTAAAAATAAACCATGTATGCAATGAAAAGAAAGGAACCCACTGGTATTCCTACTTAGAGTTGTGATATAATGTACAGGATATTCTTGAGTAGGACGTTACAATGGTATTTTTGCATTGCATCGGATGTAAAGCTACAGTTGCTCAGGTACAATGAAGTACCTGATGAAAGGGAGGCTTTTCGTCCCAAAAGCGCTATATCATGCAGAAAAAAGAGCATGATTGGACAGCATATAAATGTGTTTACCGCTACTTAAGAATACAGACAAGCATGTGGAATGTCCACTGTATAGAAGGAGCATGAATAATTTGAAAACATTCGCAGAATTTGGCTTGGAGCCAAAAGTGCTACAAGCAATCACAGAGTTAGGATTTGAGGAGGCAACACCGATACAGGAGCAGTCAATTCCATTGGCATTGACTGGGTCGGATCTGATCGGTCAAGCACAGACTGGTACAGGTAAGACTGCTGCTTTTGGTATCCCCCTCATTTCGAAGATTAATCGCGAAGACGAAAAAATTCTGGCACTTATCATGGCACCAACACGTGAGTTGGCCATTCAAGTATCAGAAGAAATCGGTAAGCTAAGCCGTTTTAAAGGTCTTCGTTCGTTGGCAATTTATGGCGGACAAGATATTGGTCGCCAAATCCGTGGTCTTAAGAAGAAACCACAAATTATTATTGGTACACCTGGACGTTTGCTTGACCATATCAACCGTAAAACCATTCGTTTGGATGATGTTCAAACTGTTGTATTGGATGAAGCAGATGAAATGCTGGATATGGGCTTTATGGAAGATATTCAGACAATCCTCAAGCTCGTTCCTGAAGAACGTCAAACTATGTTGTTCTCGGCTACAATGCCTCCAAACATTCAACGTCTTGCACAGCAATTCCTGAACAACCCGCAACACGTCTCCGTTATTCCGAAACAAATCAGTGCTCCGCTGATTGATCAAGCATATGTTGAAGTACCTGAACGTCAAAAGTTCGAAGCGCTTAGTCGTTTGATTGATATGGAATCACCTGAGCTTGCAATCGTGTTCGGACGCACGAAGCGCCGGGTTGATGAGCTTGCAGAAGCTTTGCAAAAACGTGGATACTCTGCTGATGGATTGCATGGTGACCTGTCTCAGAACCAACGTGATGCTGTAATGCGTAAATTCCGTGATGGCAGCATTGATGTGCTGGTAGCTACTGACGTAGCGGCTCGTGGTTTGGACGTATCCGGCGTTACTCATGTAATTAACTTTGACTTGCCGCAAGATCCAGAAAGCTATGTACACCGTATCGGTCGTACTGGTCGCGCTGGTAAAGAAGGTACAGCTTGGTCTTTCGTTACTCCACGCGAAATGGATCACCTGCATTTGATCGAACGCGTTACTCGTCACCGTATTACTCGTAAACCATTGCCAACTATGGCTGAGGCTATTGAAGGTAAACAACGCGTAACAGCAGAACGTTTGCTTGAAATGGTTGAGAACGGTGAATTGAATGAGTACAAAGGTATTTCTATTCAATTGCTTGAGCAATATGATTCCGTTCAATTGCTGTCAGCTGCAATGAAGCTTCTGACTGGTGATAAGAAGGATTCTGCAATTGAATTAACTCCTGAAGATCCAATCCGTGCTAAACGTCGTGGCGGTAAGAACGACATTCGCAGTGGCCGCAAACCTAATGGTGGTTATGGTGGTAACCGTGGTACTTCCGGTGGCAGCACTGGTGGATACCGTGGAAACCGTGACAACAACGGTGGCGGAAGTCGTGGTGGCTACAGCAGCGGTGGCAGTAACTATGGTAGTGGTAGTGGCGGTTATGGCGGTGGCTATAAAGGCAACCGTGATGGCGCAGCTAGCCGTGATGGTGGAGCGAACCGCAGTGCGGACCGCAAACCATCTACTCGCCCAAGCAGCACAAGCACGCGTCCAGCAAAACGCGAAGATTTCGATAATTAATACTTGATCAGAACCCGCGGGGGATGATTTATCAAAATATAAGAAGACGAGATGCCGAATAGCGGTTCTCGTCTTCTTTTTGCTGAAATATAAGGGTGTTTATTGAATTAACAGCTTATTTAAATGAAAGTACGAGTGATGATAACGAGCAGGATAAACAATACGAGGATCGTACCAGTGGAAGTCCAGCCGCCGTAGCCAACAGGTGAGGACATACAATAACCTCCTTTAGAATGTGGTGATTTTGGAAATTCTTATGGTCACAATCCCAATATATGGACTTTATAGACTTAATGTATAGACGATGACCTAGAATTCAGAAAGTTGGGCTATGGAAAAGAGTAGGTCAAATGAGGTATAGTTAAGATAAGCAGTATGCAAGAGACAGAGGAGGAAGGGAATTGGAGTTTAAAGGAGCAATGGGTGGTTTATACCGCATCACAGAATGGATTACACGTATCGCAGCTAGTAATATCTTATGGGCACTATGTTCCGCCCCGTTTTTATTTTTTGGATTGATGAAATTGATGATGCTTGGGACAAGCTCAGGTGGAGTAAATGAGCAGCTCACATTGAACTGGGCTATGGGGATTCTGGCGCCATTTACAGTATTTCCTGCTTCGGCGGCTTTATTTACCGTTGTGCGCAAATGGGTTATGGGGAACACGGATGTAGGAACTTTTCGTACGTTTTTTCAGGGGTATAAAGAGAATTATTTAAAAAGTATGCTCGGTGGAATTATCTACACATTGATGTTCGTTATTATGTACGTCGATGTAACGGTTTACATGACACAAATGCCTAACTTCAGAATTGTTGGTATTTTGATGTTAGTGCTCATGATTATTTTATCGGTGTCCATGTTTAACTTCTTTTCTATTGTCGTTCATTATCAAATGAGCTTTAAACAAGTGATGACTAACTCAATATTGCTGACTATAGCACGTCCAATTCGCGTGTTCTCAACTTTGATTGCAGCTGCAGTGCTAGCTTATATTGGTCTTAGATATCCAGCACTGTATTTCATCTGTATTCCAACGTTGATTGCGATGGCTGCTTTCTTTAACTTCTATGCTACCTATAATAAACTGCAATTGCAGGTGGAGCAGAAGAAACTGAAAGAGGAAGAAGAGCGAGAAGCTGCTTTGAACAATCAAGAGGATGACGACGATGACGATGATGATTTTGAAGACGATGTTGAGGATAGAGATGTAAAACGTATTTAACAAAGACGAGTATTAAGCATTGGAAATCGTCAGTAATTTAATTCCAGTGTAAAATAAAGCGCATACAGGTTTACTTTTTCGTTAAAACGCAATATAATAATAACAAATCCTGCGATGTTCGTTACGGTTGCTCGTTGTTTTGAACCAATGATAATGTCTTGGGAGATCTACACGAAGCGCAGCTGAACAGCCCTGTCTATATGACTTGGGGAATTCAAAAACGTTTTCTGCGATCACCCACCTGCTCTAGCAGGTTCAGAAGACACTGTAGCCGGACGGCATAAGCGGGTTTTCTATTGTTTAGGCCAAAGCGCCCTGTATCCCGTGAAAGTTGGGAACGGGCGCTTTTTTGTGTGTCTGGAACAAGGAGAAAGTGAGTAATACCCTTTTGTTCCTGAGACAAGAGTGTTACACTTAGAATAATGAACTTGGGATTTGTAGAGGGGGAAGAATTTTGTCGTTAAAAAGAACCTTGGTCGGTTTATTCCGTAGTCATGATGGAACAAGCGACCGCGCAAAAGATCCGACATTAAAAACGCGTTATTACAATCTTACGAAAGACAAAGCTTGGGAGGAAGTTTCATCAACGCTTAAGAAGATTCCTGGATTCAAGGTGCTTCATGAAGTGGAGTCAGTAGGTGAGATCACTCTGGAGAAGAGAACGGCATTCGGCCGTACACTGGACATTACTGTCTCTGTGCTCAATACCACACCTGTTCGTTGTGGCGTAGATATGTACTCTGCATCTAGAGGTTCGCTAGGTGATTTGGGTGCTAATTACCGTGTCATTCAGCGGTTATATGCGTCCTTGGACAAAAAATTAGGAAAATACAAAGCAGACTAATTTTCAGAGATTCTTACTAAACCTTTTTACTTAGGGATTGTATGAATGCGTTTACGCAAATGTTGACTGCTCTGGATATTATCGATAAATCTTTCTATTACAAAAAAAGCGGGAGAAGGATGGACCTTCTTCCGCTTTTTTCAAAATATAAGAAAGTATAAGTTCTACACCTATACTTTATGTCTTATATTTCTCGCATAAACACTTTGTCGTCCTTGTAAGGACGACAAAGGCATTTATGCTTGCAGTGATAAGTAAGTATTGTCGAAAATGGCCGCTAACTTGCTGTTCTAGAGAATTAGAGCAAACTCTTCACAGCAGCTATAGCATCTTCGTAATTAGGGTGCTCAGTCATTTCACTCAAATATTCAACATAGGTGAGTGTGTTGTTCTTGTCTAGTACAAAAATAGAACGCATATCTAACCGGAATTCTTTGATTAGTACGCCATAAGCTTGTCCGAATGAGGCTGCTTTGTGATCGGATAGAGTGATCACGCGATCGATCCCTGCAGCGCCACACCAGCGGGCTTGAGCAAATGGTAGGTCCATGCTTACCGTGAGGATAACTACATCGTCACCTAGCTCTGCAGCTTCGCTATTGAACCGGCGGGTCTGTGCATCACATACACCAGTATCTAGAGAAGGTACAACACTGATCAGCTTGATTTTACCGGCATAATCACTAAGAGACACTTCTTCCAGTAGATTCTTACTAAGAACAAAATCAGGAGCGGGATCACCAGCTGTAAGCTTGGGTCCTACGAGAGTGATGGGGCTGCTTTTGAAAGTAGCTACGCCTGTTCTTTCTTGCGTCATATCCTTGTTTTCCTCCTCGAATTGTAATATTGGCTCTTACTGCCACAATAAATTATAATCTTATTTACAGGGAGATGTCCAACAGAGCAAGATATAAATGTAAAGGGATGGGTGTAATGATATTTATTCGGTATGAAAATTGGAAAAGTTATCTTCGGTATTACCCGGTAACATGTCTTCTCATTGTAGCTAATGTGATTATGTTTATGCTCATGGCGTTCAATGGTGGATCCACCAATATACAAACACTTGTTGATTTTGGTGCTATAGTTGATGTTAGCCCGTATAAAGAGGAACTGTGGCGTTATGTGGCGGCTATTTTTTTACATAATGGGTTTTCCCATCTATTCTTTAATAGCTTCGCTCTACTGGTATTTGCACCGCCTCTGGAGCGCCTGCTTGGCTGGTGGCGATATGCAATTCTTTATGTGGTAGGTGGAGTTCTTGCGAATTTTCTAACGATTGCAATCAGCAGTCGCTCAGTATTAGAGGTAGGTACGGTCTCGGTAGGTGCTTCTGGAGCAATCTACGCCGTCTATGGCGCATTTTTATACATTGCTGTTATTCAACGGGCGATGATGGACGAAGGCTCGCGAAAGACGTTATACGGTTTGCTCGTAATTGGGATCATTATGTCGTTTGCAACACCAAATGTGAATTGGGTTGCGCATATCGGAGGCTTGGTTTCTGGCTTTTTCCTATATGGACTTATTATTCGTATATTTAAAAAAAGCCTAAGACAGGGGCGATGATGGAGTGGAGCTAAGACAGCTGCAATATTTTCTAAAGGTAGCCCAAAAAGAACATGTAACAAGAGCGGCGGAGGAACTTCATGTAGCGCAGTCTGCGGTAAGCCGTCAGATTCATCAATTGGAGCAAGAGCTTGGGGTTGACTTGTTCATGCAAAAAGGGCGTAATTTGCAGCTTACGCCGGTTGGACAGCTCTTTTGCAAGCGGGTGGATAGTATTCTTAAGGAATTGGAACATTCGGTAAATGAAGTGCATGAATTTCTAGATCCGGAACGTGGAGAGATTCGTATAGGGTTTCCTCACAGTCTTGGAACGCATCTTATCCCGACTATCGTTGCAGAATTCCGCCAGCACTATCCCCATGTTAAGTTTCGCTTTAAGCAGGGCTCTTACCCTTCGCTGATAAAGGACGTATTATCTGGAGAGGTGGATTTAACGTTTATTTCGCCTTTTCCGGAAAATGATGAGCATGTCTCTGGAGATATTGTTATGACTGAAGAGTTATTTGCAATACTTCCTCAGAATCATCAGCTGGCAGGAGAATCTGAGATCCGACTGGAACAGCTTCAAAATGAAAAGTTTGTTCTATTCAGTCAAGGTTATTCTTTGAGACCGATCGTTTGGCAAGCATGCTTGCAGGCGGGATTTCAACCACAGATTGCATTCGAAGGTGGGGAGACTGATACCATACGTGGTTTAGTGGCGGCAGGGATGGGTGTAAGCCTTCTGCCGGAGATGGCGTTCTATCAGACAAATCCTCTCCAGCCAGCTCAGGTAAGGGTTGTGGAGCCTGCTGTGACGAGGACGGTTGGTTTGATTTACCGAACAGATAGTAAGTTGCCGCTGGTTGCACGTTCGTTTCGGACTTTTTTGATATCCTATTTTAAAGCGAGGCAAAATAATACCCCGGTTGGCTCTTAGCCTTCCGGGGTTTCTTTTTGTGCTGTATTTTTCTATTAGTCGCGGTTACCTAAAAAGACGGTAATCAAACGAAGCAGTTCGAGTAAGGAGACTAGCGCGGCGGCAACGTACGTTAATGCAGCTGCGTTTAGGACTTTGGCTACTCCGCGTTCCTCTTCGTTACGAATGTAGCCTTGCTCTACCATGACTTGACGTGCCCGATTGCTGGCATTGAACTCAACTGGGAGTGTCACAAGCTGGAAGGCAACAGCGGCCGAGAAGAAAATGATACCAAGGCCTACAAGATTAAAGTAACCGAATATAAATCCTGCCATAAGCATGAATGGTGCTATACCTGATGCAAAATTAACTACTGGGAACATCCGGTGACGTAGTGTTAACATAGGATAACTTACTTTATGCTGAATGGCGTGACCCACTTCGTGACAAGCGACTGAGACTGCTGCGATAGAACTCTCATAATAAACAGGCTCTGATAAGCGTACAACTCTGTGAATCGGATCATAGTGGTCAGAAAGCGTACCTCTTACAGGCTCAATCGGAACATCGTGAAGTCCATTTGCGTCGAGCATGCGTCTAGCTGCTTCATATCCTGTCAGACCGTTTAAGTTGGCCACCTTGGACCATTTGCTGAATGTCCCTTTAACTCTGAACTGGGCCCATAATGAAAAAATAAAAGCGATAATTACTAATAGATACATTCCCATAGCTGCATTCCTCCACTGTATTGTAAATATGGTATTTACATTGGCGGTCCTTGCGTAAGCAATAGAAGCCGAATCGCCTCCATGCAGGCCACTCCTTGTGGGAGTAAGTTAGAGAGCGCGCGTCTGGCCTGTCCCGGCTTCAGACCGCTTATAATGGGTTCAAGTGCCTTTACTTCACGTTCTAGTCGTTGCATATGCTGCTCAAGCTCGACTAATTTATCGGATACGTCAGTTTCAGGAGTAGCCTCGCTCCATTTGCTCATCATGGATTTGATTTCTTCCAATGAATACTTGTCATGCTTTAATTGATTAATACGTTCTAAGTCGACCAAGGTTTCATGACTGTAAAGTCGGTAATTTTTGGTGCTTCTTGACTCTGGGGAGATTAACCCCAATTTCGTGTAATAATCAATGGTGCGCTCACTGATGTGAGCAGCCTTAGCTAATTCTCCAATTCGATATAGAATCATATCCCCATGCTACCTCGCCTCACTAATCGAATTCGACTGTCCATAAAGGATAGTCGTCTCCTATATTGGTGGTTTCTATTATGCTATCTGTAATGATAACAAACTGGAAACCATACAGTCAAACGTCATACTTTCATAAAGTATATGCATTAAAGAGAGGTTAATTCATGAAATGAAATGCGTTGTTTATATACAATACACTCAAACTCCATGTGATATCAAATTTGAACCGATTATGCTCATTAATAAATCCTAACTATAAACATGACATTTAATGTTATGTTTATTGGAGAATCAATAAGGATAATTCGATAAAAAAGTAATATTAGAGCGGATCTTCACGTAGTTATTTCAATGAATTCATAGCTGTATGGGCCTAGAATACTGAGATAGTCCAAGTGTACTATGGATAATTTGTGAGTTTAGTGAAAATAAAATAAAAACATTCCCAAAAATAGTCTTGTCAATTTACCTGACTTCTGATTATAATGACATTAAGAGTTTCACGCTTTGTTAGAAAATATAACATTGGGGAGTGGGGTAAAAATGAAAAAGAAATGGTTGATGATGTTACTGGCCATGATTACGCTGATGGTTTATCCGGTAAGTGCTTTTGCGGCGGACGGTCCAACAAATGCAGATTTGCAGGTCGGATTGGATACCGCGTTTACCTTCCTGGCATTCATCTTAGTTTTCTTTATGCAAGCAGGGTTCGCGATGCTTGAAGCAGGATCAGTTCGAATGAAGAATGCAGGTCACGTAGCCGGTAAGACGGTGCTGACACTAGCCATTGCGAGTGTATGTTTCTGGGCCGTTGGCTTTGGACTTGGCTTCGGTAACGGTAACGGCTTCTTCGGTACTACAGGCTTCTTGTATGGCGGAGATTCAACAGCATCTTCATTTGAATCACTTGCATTTTCTGATGTTACTTTAAATGTTAAATTCTTGTTCCAAATGGCGTTTGCAGCAGTTTCCTTAGCTATCGTATCTGGAGGCATGGCAGAACGTGCAAAGATCAGTGTGTACATTATATTCGGAATTTTATTCTCAATTGTAATTTATCCTGTCGTAGCACACTGGGTATGGGGCGGCGGCTGGTTGGCTGAGCTGGGAATGCAAGATTATGCAGGTTCTACGGTTGTCCATCTTACTGGTGCCACTGCAGCGGTAGTAGCAACCATATTGCTTAAGCCACGACTTGGTAAGTTTAATAAAGAAGGTAAACCTGTTATTATTCCAGGTCATAACCAAGTATTTACTGTACTCGGTGTGATTATCCTCTGGTTTGGTTGGTTCGGATTTAATCCAGGTAGTGCTTTGTCCCCAATGGGAGGTTTCTTTGGTCACGTAGCATTAACAACGAATATCGCAGCAGCAGCAGGCGGTTTGGCGGCATTAATTGCTTCTTGGTTGTATTTTGGTAAATCTGATATTCCAGCAATGCTGAATGGTGTTCTAGCTGCATTGGTTGCGATCACTGGTGCATGTGCTTACGTTGAACCATGGGCGGCAATCATTATTGGTTTAGTAGCGGGTGCGTTCACATTCATGACTTCCCAATGGCTGGAACGTGCAGGACTTGATGATCCAATCTATGCTTTCTCGGTACATGGTATTGCGGGAATGTGGGGCGCGGTTTCCACGGGTCTATTCGCTGCACCGGATCTTATTACTAAAGGTGCTTTGGTAGGGGAAGCCGGATTGTTCTACGGTGGAGGTTTCCACCAGCTGGGTGTTCAAGTGCTTGGGGTAGTAGGAACATTTGCTTTCGTAGCCGTGCTTTCATTCATTATCTTATATGTAATGAAGGTAACAACAGGACTTCGTGTTACGGAAGAAGAAGAATTGATGGGCCTAGATATCAGTGAGCATGGTACTTACGGATACCCTGAACAAATGAAATTAATTGCAGAAACGGAATCCAAAACCCTTAAACAATAATATGAATCCTCAGATAGGGAGGCGGACCGTGTGGCTTCGATGGAGTTAACAGACGGGTATGATGAAGAAAGCTTTAGTACCATCGTTTTAGCCGGTTCGCCACAGGAACTTAGGGAGAGGCGAATTGCCTGCCAAAGTATTCTACTGGAACAGTTGAATGTAATTCCGATTGAGGAATGGATGTTTCGTGTGAATACAATGCATGATCTTATTGCAGAGACTGCAGTACTAATATGTGAGGCGCAGATGAAAGAGGCGGGCTATGGCCCGCCTCCCTGTGCTTATTCTTTTATTGTGTTTGGCAGTAGTGGAAGGCAGGAAGCTACACTGTGGAGCGATCAGGATAATGGTTTGATCGTTGAGGGTGAACCGGATGGGGAGAAGAATAGATACTTTGAATTTTTTGGAATGATGTTATCCGATCTGCTTGAAAAAGTAGGATATGAGAAATGTGCAGGTAAGGTAATGTGCTCCCAAGGGATGTGGAGGAAGACGTTATCGGAATGGAAGGAGCAGCTGAAGGAATGGAGAACCCAGCTGGAATGGGAGCCAATTCGGTATCTTATCATTTCTTCAGATATGCGCCATGTTGCGGGAAGTAAGGAGTTATCAGCATTGTGGCAAGAGGCTTTCTATGAGGGTTTTATTGACAATGAGGAGTTGTCTGTGGCTGTTCTTCGCAATACAGTCCGCCATAAAGCGACTTTAAATCTGCTGGGACAGGTGTTAACAGAGCGCTTTGGGGATTATGCAGGTGGATTTGACATTAAGTATGGAGTCTATATCCCGGTAGTGAACATTGTTAGACGCTTATCGTTATTGCATCATATTAGAGCTAGCTCGACCTTAGAGCGAATTGAAGAGCTTGAAAGACTTCACAAATATCAACATCTGGATGATATTCGGCGAGCTTTCTTATTGGCGATGCGGATGCGAGTGAACACGCCATTTAGTGTCCAGAATGGCTTGTTAATCAGCAGTGATTATATTGCTGAGAGTGAACTGAAGAATAAGCAGCTGTTGTCTGAGCTGCGTGAAAGTCTGCTGCTTGTTAGACGCCTTCATCGGGCGTTGCAGCGTCAGCTCCGCTCAGCGGAAAGGTGGCGAACATGAGGGAGCCAAGCAAGAATGGAGGATTCTGGAACAACCTGAGACAAGGTGGAATGCCGTCGGCAATCGCTTCGATGAGAGGGGGAGAAACTGCTCATCAGACTGCGCAGCAAATGGCCTACATCCGATCTCTCATGCGTGAGAAGCGTCGTCCTGAGGTGCTGCGTACTCCGCTGTCTGAACTGGAGACGGTTATATTTGATTTAGAGACGACGGGATTTTCTCATCAGCATGGAGATGAAATTATGTCGTTTGGTGCAATTAAGGTTGTTGGAGAGGAAATTAAGGAAGATGAATGCTTTTACACCTTGGTGAATTGTCAGACGGCAATTCCAGAAGATATTACGAGGTTAACAGGGATAACGGAAGAAATGACACAATCCGCCCCATCCTTAATTGATGGCCTTCATAATTTCATGTCCTTTGTGGGGCAAAATGTGCTAGTGGCACATGCAAGCTCGCATGATAAAGCTTTTCTCAATGCCGCGCTATGGAGAACTTCTAAAGTTCAGCTTACACACCGGGTGCTGGACACGATGATGCTTGCACGTTGGCTCGAGCCGCAGCGAAATAACTATACACTCGATGAACTGTTATTTGTCCATGAAATTCCGATTCATGGACGTCACAATGCATTAGAGGATGCCAAAATGACAGCCCGGCTGTGGGTGGCTTATCTTCGCGAAATTTCGGAGCGGGGCCAAGTAGATACCTTAGGCGATTTATATGCTTATTTAAGTAGAACGTGAAGCGGGGCATGAGAGAGTTCAGGGAAAGCTGTTCCTTGTTCATTTGAATACCGCTCAATATAAAATCCATTCAGAAATGGAGAGCAGCCATCTTCAGTTCTGGGAGAACCAATAAGGTAGACCTTAAATTCAGGTCCAAGTGCTGTTAATCCTTTATAATCGGCAACCGAAGGTATAGGTTCTGAATTTGGATGGGAATGAAATAAACCGATGAGTGTCGGCTCATTGTAAAGAACATGAATCCACTCTTCAGGGTGGGGAGTAAATGTGCGCAGCGGGTCTGGCGCTACGTTGCGCATAGGTGCGTAAGTATCGATGAGCATGCCACCCGCTGCGGCAGCACCCAGCAGGACTCCGCATGCTTCATGCGGGTAACTGGACAGCAAGTGCTTCCCCAGCGCTTGCTGTACGGAATATTTCAGTCTTATAGGCTGGACATTTCCCTGTAATGCTGCCATTTGTTCACCCCTCTCTCTTCATTAGGGTTTCGTCGCTGACGATACCCTCTTTTTATTTTTCTTTTTGTCTAAAAAATGGATGGTTTGAAATTGAAGTTAATGAGGGTACAATAGTAGAAAACTATTCCATTCGAAAAGGAACAGATCCCTATGAAAGCAGTAAATAAATTGAATATCACGATAGTGATTCTTATTGTATGTGTAGCTGTGTTTGCGATGTGGCATAATCGTGAGCCGAAGGCTACCGCTGTTTTTGGACAACAAGATGAGCCGCCAATGAAAATAGGACCTAAGGCTGGACTGCTCGCTCCCTCATTTTCACTCCAAGGAACGGATGGGACTACATATGTAGTTGACGGGCCGCGAGAGAAGGCAGTCCTCGTTAATTTCTGGGCTTCATGGTGTGATCCCTGCAAGGAGGAAGCTCCGGAGCTTAACACCATGGCCACTAAGTATAAGGATGTTCTAGATATTTATGGTATTAATGTGAGTAGCCAGGATTATAAACCCAATGCAGAACGTTTTATTAAGAAATACGGTCTTGTGTTCCCGGTTATGTTTGATGTGAAAGATGAGGTGTACAGCAAATATAACGGAGCAGTATTTCCTACCAATGTGCTTATTGACAAGAATGGAGTGATCTCAGAGATTATTCTGGGCATTCTTAGTCCGGAAGAGCTGGAGAAAAAAATTATCAAGCTTACCGAATCATAAAGGATCTCACCAAAGAATTATAAAAGGCCCCCTTCATTACAGTTAAACTGTTGAAGGGGGTTCTTCGTCATATGAATGCTTATGAAAGGTATGAATTAATGATTTACTAGGCCTCTAGGTTCAGTACTTCCAGACTGTTTATTTTCCAGCGAGAGTTGATTCAGAAGTGCGTAGCGCATACTGTCAACAAGCGCTTCCCAGCTGGCTTCAATAACGTTACTGGAGACGCCTACCGTACTCCAAGTGTCTGTGAAGTTCTTGGATTCAATCAATACTCGTACTTTCGCAGCAGTCTGATCCTGCTCATCTATAACACGGACCTTATAGTCGGATAGATGCATTTCCTTCAATTGCGGGAAGTAGGTCTGCAGCGCTTTACGAAGAGCGTTGTCGAGTGCATTGACCGGACCGTTACCTTCAGCAGCGGTATAAAGGTTCTCATTGCCAACCTTCAGTTTAACGAAGGCTTCAGATACAACTGGATGCTCTGCGGTTTTTTCGACTAACATCTTGAAGGATTCAAAGGTAAAGGTTTCGTTCATCTCGCCAGTAGCTTCCCGAAGTAATAGCTCCAGCGAGGCATCGGCACCTTCGAATTGATACCCCTGATGCTCCATCGTTTTGATCTTCTCGATCACCCGGCGAGCTTGCTCGCTGCTTGGATCCAAATTCAAACCCATATCTTGCGCCTTGGAGAGCACATTGCTCTGTCCAGCCAGTTCAGAGACCAGTACACGTTGTTTATTCCCGACAAGCTCAGGAGCGATGTGCTCATAGGTCCGTGAATCACGCATGATGGCGGAGACATGGATTCCACCTTTGTGTGCGAAAGCTGCATTTCCGACATAAGGTTGATTTACCGGCAGATTAACATTGGCAACTTCACTAATATAGCGTGCTGTGTTCGTAAGCTGCGGTAAAGAATCACCAGGAATACAGTGGTATCCCATTTTGAGCTGAAGGGTAGGGATGATGGAACATAAGTTGGCATTGCCGCATCGTTCGCCGTAACCATTAATGGTACCTTGAACTTGCCGTGCTCCAGCACCGATGGCGCTAAGTGTATTAGCTACCGCTAGCTCACAGTCATTGTGAGTGTGAATTCCGAGATTTGCTCCAGGTAGCTGCCCAGCCAGAGCGGTAACAATCTCATGAATTTCAAAAGGCAATGTTCCACCGTTGGTATCACACATTACAAGCCAATCTGCTCCGGCTTCCCGGGCTTTGGACAGAACGGCTGCTGCATATTCAGGATTGTTCTTGTATCCATCAAAGAAATGCTCGGCGTCAAAAATTACTTCAAGGCCTTTGCGTTTCAAGTAGGATATGGAGTCGCCAATCATGGCGAGATTCTCCTCAAGCGTAGTCTGTAATGCAGTGTGTACATGAAAATCCCAAGACTTTCCGACGAGTGTAGCAGCAGGAACTCCTGCATCAATCATACGTTTTAAATTGTCATCGTTTTCGGCCAAGGAATTCTTCCGCCGTGTGCTGCCGAACGCTGTGATTTTGGCGTTCAGATGAAGCTCCTTGACTCTTTTAAAAAATTCAATGTCTTTATTGTTGCTTCCCGGGATGCCACCTTCAATATAGTGCACACCCAGATCATCGAGCTTCTTGGCAATCTTCAGCTTGTCGTCAGCCGACAGACTGATGCCTTCACCTTGGGTGCCGTCGCGTAATGTAGTATCGAAGATGGAGATGGACTTAGACATGAGTGTCCTCCTAAAAGTTTTGTAAGCTTCGTCTTCCGGATTCACTTCGTGCAAAACTCACATCGGAAGCATTGGCAAGGGAAATGAATTTATACATTATAGCATTTTTACGCGGGAATGTAACAAAGAACTTTACAGCTTCTTAAGTTGACCTAACCGCAGCGGAGAGGTATTCTAAATTGGACAATAGAGACCCTGAGGATAAGAAGGTAGATATTGTGCAGAATGTTGATCAGTATTATCCAACGAGTGGCAGGGTTATCCTGCATGTGGATATGAATGCTTTTTATTGCTCGGTACATGAGGCAGAGGATCCTGACCAATTCAGAGGTAAGGCTACTGCGGTTGCGGGTAGCGTTGAATTACGGAAAGGGATTATTGTTACTTGTTCGTATGTCGCCCGCAGATTGGGGATCTCGACGGGTATGCAGGTTCAGAAGGCGCTTCGTATTTGTCCATCGCTTATCGTTATTAAGCCGGACTTCCATTTATACCGCAAATATTCTAATGCGTTTATGCAGATTGCTTATAGCTATACACCATTACTGGAAGCAGTGTCGATAGATGAATGTTACTTAGATATAACCGGCTCCAGGCAATTCGGTACGCCTATGGAAATTGCGGAAACTATTCAGCGCCGTATAATGGAAGAATTGGGCTTGCCATGCTCCATTGGTATTGCTCCAAATAAGCTCCTGGCGAAGATGGCTTCGGATTTAAAAAAGCCAAATGGTATTTCGGTGCTGCGGCTGCGGGATGTACCTAAGATTTTATGGGATAAGCCATGTAATGAAATGTTCGGTATCGGTGGAAAAACGGCAGAGAAGCTCCGTAAGCTGGGAATTTACAGCATTGGTCAATTAGCGGCGTCTGATGAGAAAATGCTGGTTGAAAATTTTGGAGTTATGGGCTCCTGGCTAAAGCGTGCAGGGAACGGCATCGATCATGGGATAGTAAATCCTGAGCGAGAGCAAAGTAAGTCGATCGGACACACCACTACACTGCCGCGGGATGTTATTGGCCTTGCTGAGGTACGCCCCATTTTGCTGAATCTAAGTGATCAGGTAGCGCGGCGCTTGCGAAAGCAAGGGCTTGTGGCTTCAGGTGTGCAGCTTACCATTCGGACACCGGATATGAAGACCATTACTCGTTCGCGACAGCTTGAGGCGCCTTCAGAGAGTGGAGAAGATATCTACAAGTCTGTCTGTGATCTTTATGTTCGACATTGGAATGGTGAGAAGCCCGTTCGACTGCTTGGTGTGACCTTGCAAGGATTGATCGCTAAAGAGGATTCTGCAATTCAGCTGGATTTGTTCGATTACGAACAGCAGCCTAAGAAAGAGTCACTGACCAAGGCTATGGATATGCTTCGCAATAAGTTTGGTGAAAATGCAGTTTTGACCGCTGGGATGTTAAGTGACACCCATTCTGCAAGGCTCCGTAATCATAAGGAGCGAGGCACCTCACTGCAAAAGGATAATCTGTTGTCTGTTGAGTCAGATAAAGATTGATAAAACGTGTCGAAATTGATACTATAGAATGCGTCAGAAATGCAAACGTATTGAAAATCAATTGAAATTGTATTCTTTTTATATTAATATGAGAAAAATAAGACGCTGGTTCAACAGCGCAGCATTGCTTAACGGGAGGCAGAGAAAAAAATGGCTAAGTACACTTGGGTCGAAAAAGACACTTGTATCGCTTGTGGTGCATGTGGCGCAACGGCTCCTGATATTTTTGATTACGATGATGAAGGTTTGGCAGAAGTTATTTACGAAAATGACAGAAACTGCGGTGTGACAGCGATTCCGGACGATTTGTTTGATGATCTCCAAGATTCCTGTGATGGTTGCCCAACCGACTCCATTAAAATTGCGGACGAACCTTTTAACAAAGAAGGTTAATTACTCGATAAAGAGTAACGTGCGACACCAGATAAAGACATCTTCTGCGAACATTTTGTTCGGCTAGGGATGTCTTTTTTGCTGTGTCTGACCGATATTAATAAAGTAGGAATTATAAACTCTCGGAGGTTCCGATGAAGAACTCACAGCACCTCAAAGCATATGTACAGATGCACCCAGATAACAAAATGGCATGGTACTTGCTGGGGAAGGAATACTATAAGAACGGTCAACATGGAAAAGCTAATTATTGCTTCAATCAGGCTGGTGAAGTGTATGAGGCTTTCGAGCATAGTAAGGTACCTGCTGAAATGCTGCGCGAATACGAAGATGGATTGCTGCAAGCGAGTCGCCAGCGTGAGCGCGGCCAACAAAGATTGAGATACATATCACTGGCGCTAATGCTTCTTATACTGTTAATGGTACCTTCAGCAGTGGCTCCGGGTATTGGTGTTACTGAAGAACAAGAAGTCCTTCAAGACACGGCAGCTCCAGAAGTCAAAGATCTGCCAGATCCAAAAGACTCCGTCCAAGAGCCAGTTATTGAGGCGAAAAAAGTGATGTATACAGCGCAAGAAAATGCAACTGAGGCTTCGCAAGGAAAGCTAATGGCGAAAATGCTAATGCGTAAAGAACCTTTTGAAGCTGCTGCGTTAGGGATGGAGCGAGAGGGGAAATGGCTGCTCTGGAAAGAAAAGCTTCCGCTAAATTTCACATTGCAAAAGAATGGAAAGGGGCGGCTGGTATATCAGTCTTACGATCCTAAGGAATGTGCATGTGAGCCGCCAGAGCAAGGGCAACTCGCCAAGGATGGAGCAGAATGGCAGGGTGACCAAGAGGAGCTTGCCACACTATGGAGTGCAATTCGGGCTTATCAAGATGCTAAAGGGAAGCTTCCAGATACATTAGCGGATTTGACGGGATCTTTTCCTGAGAACTGGATAGGTGGGACGAGAACCGTCATGAAGCGGGAATTCAGCCCTCTTAAAGCGGTGGCTAAGAACAAGATGGCATCGGGAACAGAAGACATAGCGGAGCCTTCAAGCTCATCAAACGATGGTGTGAGGACTATACCGACAGCATTAAGTGTGAGTGGAAGTGTTGCGAGTGACGTTCCTTTTTTTGATCAGCCGCTGAGGGTCGTTGTGGATAAACAAAATCATCGGTTGGCGGTAGTCAGCGGTTCTATTATTCTACGAAATTATGCGGTAGGACTTGGCGGAGATAAGACACCAGAGGGGAATTTCGTGATTACAGATAAAGTCGTCAATCCAAATGGTCGAGATGATGGGGATTTCGGCAGCAGAGGGCTTCAGCTTTCGGACAGTAATTATGCTATTCATGGTACGAATGAGCCTGACAGTGTTGGTAAGGATGAATCCCTTGGATGTATTCGAATGGGCCGAGAAGATGTGGAGGAGCTCTTCGCGCTGATTCCTAAAGGTACAACAGTAGTGATTAGTAAAGGGGTTCTGCCTGAAAAGCAGCTTGTGCCGGCTAAACGCTTCAGCTCTACTGCTAAGCATGATCAGACCAACCCCCACAAAGTATACCACTGGCTGAATTAGTTTCCTGCAACGATAAACAGAACGATGATTAGAAGAATTAGTAAAGTTAAACTGACGCCAATCCACATTAGCGCTTTACGGTTAACTTCTTCTTTCTTTTGCTGCAAAGTTGGTGGTTTACGTTTAGTAGACATACTGGGCATACCTTCTTTCTCTCTTAATCGCTGATTACACCTATATTGTAATGCGTTTACAACAAAATTACTATACTCTGCGTTATGTACTCAATATACTCGCACTGTAAAATACTTTTCTTTTGTTCAAGAAAAGGCTAAAATTAAGAAGAAACCTACAGAAACGGGTAGACACGTGGATTAGTGAAGTACCCCTTAAGGAGCGAGAACGGTGTTGTATCGTAATTTTGGTAAACCAATTTTTTTCAAGATTGATCCCGAGAAGGCTCACCATCTCGTCATAGGTGGATTGGATAAATCGTCATCAGTGCCAGGTGGAAGCGCGGCGCTACGTTTAATGTACGGAGTTCCTGAAACGGCGGATTTAGCGGTTGATCTGTTTGGCACGCATTTCCCGACGCCAGTTGGACTTGCTGCAGGTTTAGATAAAAATGCCGATGCGGTAGTCGGATTCTCTTCGATCGGGTTTGGATTTATGGAAGTGGGCACGGTTACCCCTAAGGGTCAACCAGGTAATGATAGCCCTCGTTTGTTCCGTCTTCCTTCGGATGAAGCGCTGATTAATCGAATGGGCTTCAATAATGAAGGGGCTGATGCTATGGCACAGCGTCTGAAGAAAATAAAGAATCGGAGAATTCCTATAGCAGTTAATATTGGCCGGAATAAGATAACTAGTAATGAAGCGGCTCATGAAGACTATCGTCAGTGCATCCGTACGCTTTATCCGTACGGTGATTTTTTTGTGGTCAATATTAGCTCGCCGAATACACCTGGTCTTCGCAATCTCCAGCATGGCAGTGAATTATCGTTCCTGCTGGCTCAAGTGAAGGAAGAAATGGAGATTCAGCGTAAAGCGACCGGGATTACCAAAAGCTTGTTGGTTAAGATAGCACCAGACGTAAGTGATGAAGAGCTGGAGTTTATGGTTCAGACACTGACAGAAGCTGGTATGGATGGTATTATTGCTACGAATACTACATTGAACCGTGATGGACTTAGTCATGAAAAGGCTAATGAGACGGGGGGCTTAAGCGGCAAACCGCTGCGGGACCGCTCAACGGAGATCATTCGCAGTATTTATCGCCAGACGGAAGGAAAGATGCCGATCATAGGATCAGGCGGCATTTTCACCAGTCAGGATGCGTATGACAAGATAAGAGCAGGTGCGAGTCTGGTCGAAATTTATACAGCTCTCATCTACGAAGGACCGGAGGTTAACCGCAAATTGCATGCCGGATTACGGCAGCTATTACGGCGGGATGGATTCAGTCATATCTCTGAAGCAGTGGGCGCTGATCATCACTGAAGGAGACGAAAGGACAGGAGGACGAAGGCGATGGACGGCAGGGACTGGGGAACTTTTTTGCTTCCATATGAACAGACTGTGGAAGAATTGAAAGTTAAATTCAAAACAATGCGTTCGGAGTTGAAGAAAAGAGAGGAATACACGCCGATAGAATTCGTAACGGGGCGTGTAAAGCGGCTGTCAAGCATTCTGGAAAAGGCTAAACGGCTGAATGTGAAGATGGAAGATCTGGAGACGGGGATTGAAGACATTGCAGGAATTCGGATCATGTGCCAATTCGTGGAGGATATCCGCAGAGTGGCCGAATATATCCGGGCCCGTAAGGATCTTGAAGTACTCTATGAGAAGGATTACATCACTAATTATAAAGAGAGCGGCTACCGCAGCTTCCATATGATTATTAAATATCCTGTGCAAACAGCGCTTGGCCAGAAAATTGTGCTCGCGGAGATCCAAATTCGTACGCTAGCTATGAATTTCTGGGCTACCATAGAGCATTCCCTGAACTATAAATATCGGGAGAGTCTACCCGATGAAATGCGTGTTCGACTAAAGACGGCAGCTGAAGCAGCATCGATCCTCGACAGTGAAATGTCCAGTATTCGGGAAGAGATTCTGGAAGCACAGAAGACATTCGAGGAAAACTCGAATATGACCACTCAGATTCTCAAGGCCATTCATCAATTGTATTTCTATCACTTGGTGAATGAGGCTATAGATACGCAGGCTCGCTTTAACGAAATATGGCAGGTTCAGGATATGGAAGCGATGAAGGAACTTCTAGATCATGTGCGGGGACTTCTTTCCGCAGCTAAAAAGGATAGTTTGCCGGATGGCTTATGAACCATTGTACTTGGAATACCTAGTGTACTTTAATCGTGACAGGGATTATTTCGAATGTCACGAGGTACTCGAAGAACTGTGGCTTGCCCAGGAACGAGATCCTTTGTACAAAGCACTTCTCCAAGTAGCGGTAGGGTTATACCATTTTCGCAATCAGAATGTGCGCGGTGCAGCTATTATGCTGAGTGGTGCTTCTGCCAAACTGGAAGAATATCCAGCAGCGACACTCGGTATTAATCTGGCGAAACTCGTGGAGGAAGTGAAAGATTATGTTCGGCGCTTAGCATCATATGATGAGCGGCCATTTTCTTATTACGATCTAACCATAGAGATTATTGATCCGAGTCTAGCGGACCAAGTGGAGAATGCAGCTGTAGCTATCACACCGAATAACCCTCAACGACGTGGTCCTCAGAGACCGACATCCTTTCATCGTAAGTAAAAGATCCTCTATATATGAGTATTGTATAAGGGACACCCGTAGGGGTGTTCCTTGAATCTTTAAACACCTAAATTTTTGCAATACTATCAGGAGGACGGCATCATGGCGGCACAATTGCCCAGTTCTTTCAGCGAGCGTATGATGGACATGCTGGGAACAGATTATAATCAATTTGCGGATTCTTATAAGGAAACCCCATACGGAGGCGTCCGTGTTAACACCTTGAAGATTTCCGTGGAGAGCTTAAAGGCTCTTTCTACTTTAGGACTGGAACCCATTCCTTGGTGTCCGACAGGATTTTATACAGAGAATGGGGCTAGACCTGGTAAACATCCTCACTACCACGCAGGTTTATATTACATTCAAGAGCCGAGTGCGATGGCACCTGTGGAATTGCTTAATATTGAACCAGGTGATCGTGTACTTGATTTATGTGCCGCCCCTGGGGGGAAATCTACACAGATTTCAGCCAAGCTGTTAGGTGAAGGATTGCTGGTTAGTAATGATCTTCATCCAGAACGGACTAAAGCTCTAGCTAAAAATCTGGAGCTGTATGGGGTTCGTAATGGTATTGTACTGAACGAAAGTCCAGATCATATCGCGGCTGCATTCCCGCTTTTTTTTGACAAGATCTTGATTGATGCTCCCTGCTCTGGTGAAGGGATGTTCCGTAAAGATGAAGACATGGTGAAGCAGTGGGATTCAGGTACACCTGCCAAATATGCTTCCATGCAGCGGGATATTTTACGTTCTGCTGCAACAGCATTGGCACCGGGAGGTACACTTGTCTATTCCACCTGTACCTTTGCTACAGAAGAAAATGAGGGAATTATAGCGGAGTTTATTTCTGAACATCCACAGTTCTCAGTGGTAGCGGTAGGAGGTACAGGCTCATTCGCTCCTGGCTTCGGAGAACTCTCAGGTACAGCAAGACTGTGGCCGCATAAGGTGAAAGGCGAAGGACATTTCATGGCTGTATTGCAACATGGGGGAACTAAGCGCTCAATGGAGGAACGTGATCACTTAGAGGTCAAGTTAAACGAATCTGCAAGAGCAAGAACTACTACTCCAAAAAGTGCAGCACACGTTAAATCATCCAATAAATCAGAAGGAAGACGGGGGAAAGAAGGGAAACCCTCTCACAAATCTACTGGTGGCGCTGACCGTGGTCGGCAAGTTTCAGGTGACGAGCAAGCTTTGACTGCGTATGGAAATTTTGTGCGAGATCAGCTTGGTTGGGAACCGCAAGGATATCCGGTTCTGTTCGGTGATCATCTGTACATTTCTCCACTTCCTAAGGAAAGACTAAATGGATTAAAGACGATCCGCCCGGGATGGTATGTAGGACAAATCCGTAACGGAAGATTTATTCCAGGGCATCCAATGGCTACAGCTTTGCATCCGGAAGAAAGCTGCCGAAGTGTCTCACTCTCCAGTACGAATCATGAAGCTATTTCCTATCTTAAAGGAGAGACGTTGTCGATTTCTCAAGAACGTCTCTCTATTAGAATAGGAAGTGCCCAAAAGGGATACGTTCTGGTCTGCATTGATGGCTACAGCGCAGGCTGGGGTAAGTGGCAGGATGGCATACTCAAGAACGAATATCCCGCAGGCTGGAGGTGGATGTAACAATGAGCCAATCAGGTAAGCCCGCCAAAAAACAACGATTAGATAAAGTGTTGTCCCATATTGGAGTGGGGTCGCGCAGTGATATCCGTAAACAAGCTAAACAAGGCTTAATATTGGTGAACGGGACAGTGGTAAAAGATAGTGGGTACCATGTGGATCCTTATGCCGATAAAATAGAGGTAGGGGGAGAGGTTGTTACCTACCGTGAATTCATATATCTTATGATGAACAAACCCCCGGGTGTCCTGTCAGCTACGGAGGACAAGCGGGATCGGACAGTTTTGGATCTTTTAAAGCACGAGTATGCACAGTTTGAACCGTTTCCTGTAGGAAGGCTAGATAAGGATACTGTGGGACTGCTGCTGATCACTAATGATGGGAAGCTTGCCCATGAATTGCTGTCACCACGTAAGCATGTCCCGAAAACGTACGAGGCAACCATCGAGGGCGATGTAGACGCGGATGATGTCGCGGTTTTTGCAGCAGGGGTGGAGCTGGAAGATGGCTACGTTACTTTACCTGCACACTTAACCATTCTTGGAAGAGAGCGCGGCAGCAAAGTGATTTCCCATATTTCACTTATCATCACTGAGGGGAAATTTCATCAGGTGAAGCGTATGTTTCAGGCGGTAGGCAAAAAAGTCACTTTTCTGAAACGTGTATCTATGGGAGAATTGAAGCTGGATGAAAGTCTGCCGCTTGGAGCTTGTCGGGAACTGACGTTAGAGGAACTGGCACTCTTAGGCACAGATGGGTCAGAAGGATAGTAGAGAAAATGATATATAATTTGAATTTGGAAACTTGGGATAAGAGAAGGGAGAGACGGAGGGGAATTTTGGAACTGTAAGAGCGATAGCGACCGCCTTTGTTTCCGGATTTCATCCGCTATTAAACGGTATAAATTAAGAAATCTGGAAACAACAGCGGCTGGAAGTCCAAACATTCACCGTAGTTGCGACTGACACTTAACACAAAAAGCCTCAAGTTCAATATATATAGAAAAAGAAAGACAAGGATGGTGGAGTATGAGATACAAACTGATTGCACTAGATGTGGACGGTACGCTATTAAATGATGATCACCACTTAAGCTCTGAGAATAAGGAAGCTATTGCTGAGGTTACACGTCTTGGCGGTCAAATCGTATTGTGTACGGGACGTAGTCCACAGAACTCGATTCCTTTCATGGAGGAAATGGGGCTGACTGGTTACGTGCTTGGTCACAATGGAGCAGCGACGGTACGAGTGGAAGATCGAGAAGTGCTGCACCAATATGGTATGGATGCACGTGGTCTTGACCCCTATATTGACTATTGCCGTAAGCACAATATTCATTATGATGTGAATACTGCTTTTGATATGTATGTTGATAATGTAGAGAATCTGACTAAAGAAGCTAATTATATGTATGAGCACTTCCGTATTGTGCCAGCGACGCTACCAGCCTGGGAAGATTTCCGTGAACCGGTTGTTAAGTTTACTGTATTTACACAGCCAGAAATCCTTGACGAAGCTGAACGTGAATGGCGTACTTGGGCTCCTGAGTACAATATTTTGCGGAGTGGTGAATTTTTCGTTGATTTGATGCATCCCGAATCTTCTAAGGGAAACGCATTAAGAAATCTCGCTGTGAAGCTGGGAATTCCGCAAGAAGAAGTCCTCTCAATCGGTAATTATTTTAATGATATTTCTATGCTTACCTATGCGGGGATGGGCGTGGCGATGGATAATTCTCCTGTAGAGGTAAAAGCGGCAGCGAATGCTGTTACGGGTTCGAACAATGAGCATGGTGTGCGTGATGCGCTGGTTAAATATTGTTTATCCTAATAATGGAAAGCATAAGGCGGACTTGAGTCCGTTCTATGCTTTTTTTGTTATGAAGGAAATAAAAGAGATACATAACAGAATTGATTCTATCCAAAAAATAACCCGCCCTTAGGATTAACTAAAAAGGGCGGGACAATAGATTAACTTCCTGTATTAAAGTTTAATTTCCTCGTTCCGGCTAGGAGCGCTATATTTATAGATACCAGGGTTCAGTTCGATTTTTTCGTCGAAAGGAATATCTTTGTAGCTATCAATATTAGTTCCTGTAGATATCATGCCCTTAGGTGTAATTTCAGGCACCACTTCTTTGCCATTAATCCGTAACGTAGTTTGGTTAACGCTTTTGAAGTGAGGAGATTTGGATGATGATTCAACAATCAAATTTTCGCCTTCAGTATAGTATGTGAATTCAATGTCTAATCCATCGACATCAAGTGAAGTGAACTGTTTTTCTTCTTTAGGTTTGTTTATTGTGATCCAATTCTTACTGGTATCACGTTTCTCAATGACAGCATCCTTTAATATAAGTTTCATTGGAACATCGGACCAGTTGTTATACCATTCCGGAGATTCAAATTGAAATAAATGCTGGTAGCTTTCGGAATGATCTCCTTTCAAATTCCAACCCCCAGTGATTGTTTTATCACCTATAACCAACTGAGCGGTATTATAGTGGACAATTCCTTTTTTAAGCGAATCATTTTCATCTATTAGAATTTGGATATCCAAAGGGGTAACCACTAGCTGATCTAAGGTTATACCGGTCTTTTCTTGAAATTCAGGACTGTTATGCAGTTTCTTAGTGTAAATCGCCTCACTTGCTTTTTGTCCATCTGCTTTAAAATCGAACTTCCATGTACCTAAAATACGTTTCGCTTCTTCAATGTAACTAAAATGAAGACTAACTTCCTTCCAATCTGATTCAGTTATATTGAAAACCTGTTCAATAAATAAATCCGATCCTTCGTTAGGCATGATGGTTGGAATTGCCTCATTCTCTTGACCTGCAGTACTAACTACCAAATGTGGGTTACCCCGTCCTAAGTCAGATGGTGATGCAGCGACTTTGTAACGGATAATGGTTTGATTGGAAACATGTCGAACGGATTCGATTTGAATGCTTGGATATTGCTTAACTCCAGTATCGATTGTATCCCCTGCTTGATGATTAGATTGTAAGGGAATATTCCGATCACTGTAAAAAATGAGATTCCGTGCTTCAAACCTGTAGTCCTTTTTATCATCCTTTAATGTATCAGGTGTCTCATATACTCCAATGAGTTTCTGGCTTTCAGGATCGTATTCTAAATAACCGTATACCTTTGCCTTGGCACCGGATTCACTAGTCATGATGTTTTCCTCTGTAGCAAATCCAGTATATTGAGATAGATCAGATTTAGTATCAAGTGATAACAGCATTTTCATTTTTTCTCCATCAGTTACAACACCGTTCAAATTCATTGTTACTCCTGAACTGGAAGTTTGAAGATTATACTGTTGACCGATGCCATTATTTAATGCATTGCTCACACTTCGACCACCAATTTTATCCCAATTAATCGTCATACTAGCGAATACAGGAATGGCTACAAGTAAGAGGCAAGAGAAGACGATGCTGATAGGAATAACCTTTTTATTAGACCTAGGAGTATTCTGGGAGGAATGCAGATTTCTTTGACGTGTATATGCTTCTTGTTCTATGGCAGTCCACATCAAATCATAATCCGGTCGGGGAATATGTTTATCTTTTTCAATATAGAGACTCATTACTATTCAGCTCCTTTAGTTGGGTTCCACCCATTCTATTTAGTATTTTAAGTCCCTTGTTCAGTCTGGATTTTACAGTTCCTTCGGGTATGCTCATAACTTTAGAGATCTCGGGTACAGTCAATTCGTTTATAAAACGAAGGACTACTACCATTCTGATTTTGTCGGGAAGCTGACTGTATAACCCTTGTAATTCTTTTTTAGTTTCCTGTCGATCCAAACGTTTTTCTACAGGGTTTGATTCCTCAGACCTGGATAGTAAATAATTACGTACTTCTTTCATCCACCCCGTCTTACGCCTTTTGATCACACTGTTGCACTCATTCGAAGCAATTCGTAAAATCCAAGCTTTCAAGTTTCTTACCTTCGACTTATCCGCTAAGATAACTTTTACAAATACCTCTTGGGAAATATCCTCCGCATCTGCCTGATTTTTCATTAAGTAGTAACAAAAATAATATACTTGTTCTTTATAGAGCTCGAAAATTTCCCGGTCACTCATTTTGCTGCACCCCCTGTCTTTGATGTTCTCATTAATAAGACTTATAAGCGTATGTAATCGTTCATTTTTCATTTTGATTGTAGTATTTCTTCTGAGTATCATAGCGAATTCGAATGGAAGATAAGTTGTTTACAGGTAATTATAACCATGATAAAATTAGCGGTGGGACATGCGTCCGTAAGCTAATTAAAACTAATTGAATGTCCGCGTTAAAGGTAAAATCATCGAAAGATGATGACA
The DNA here is from genome assembly GCF_038000135.1 of Paenibacillus sp. FSL F4-0236. NCBI lineage: Bacteria > Bacillati > Bacillota > Bacilli > Caryophanales > Paenibacillaceae > Paenibacillus > Paenibacillus sp. FSL F4-0236. Next base: position 3,659,995 of record NZ_JBBOBK010000001.1, on the reverse strand, counting down.
CAAAGCCATGGGTCTAAAGCCTTTCTACAGAAGGAAATGATCGCCAGGCCGCCATAGGGATATCTTATGAAGCATAAAGGATAGCTCTAAGAATATGTAGTCTATTTTGAGCTCTTTTATTATTTCGATCTATACGGCGTTACATTATCGCAAGGGGCCGAAAGGGGAAGTACATGAACAGTTTTTTCAAAACAATAGGCACTAGTTTGGCAGTAGGTGCTATATTGCTGTCCGGAACGATCGGATGGATGTCTAATCCTGAAGTCGTGTCTGCAGCTACCACAACAGCAGTAACCGCGGATCAAATGATTAGCAAAGTAACGGCAGCCTCTAAAGCAATAAAGAATTTTCACTTAGATGTGATCAAAAAACAGGATATTCAGAGCGGTGGGGTACGTATCAGCAACACTAACACACTGAAGCTGGATATTAATCGACTGCCGAATTTTGCTGCAGCTGGCACCGTTGATAGTAGTCTTTTAGATACATCGTACAGTCTATATGCCAATGACAAGGAGTTTTACTATCTTGTAGACGGAAGTGAACTGATCGATGAATCTGAAGATGAAGGTTACGACGATGACGGCGAGCCAATCGATCCCGATGCACAGTATTGGATTGCACTGGAGAAGATGGAGTGGGATTCTTTTTACTCCAAAGGTCAATACGATCCTGTTTCCATGCTTGATTCGGTTAAAAATTATAAAAAATCTATGAAAGTCAGCACTGCTGGTGCTCAGACCGTCCTGCAGTTCACGGTAACCGATCCGACAGCAGCTAAGGGAATAATCAAACTCTATGACCAGGAGAACCTCTGGGATGGTGAGACAGTTCAACCCAAAAGCGTAACGTGGAAATTATTCGTCAATACTAAGACCTGGCAGACGGAAAAGCTGACAGTCGATCTGAGTTATGTGCTGATAAGTGATGGAGAAAAGGATACATACAACACGAAAATCGAAGCTAAGTATTCCAAGAATAACAAAGGTACAACCATTGTAAAGCCCGCCGAACTAGAATAATAAGGTCGTTTTCATATGGAGCAAAAAGCGCTGTTCAGTAGAACAGCGCTTTTTGCTGTATTCTCTATTTTAATAACGTTTCTATTCCCTCTTTAAGATTGACGTCGTATGCTTCAACATTCGATTCATGAGATTTCGCCATTCTGTTCTTATGTCGGTGTCGCTTCTCTTTAATGCGTCGCGGATGGGGATGATCTCTGTAACTTTCCTACCGCTTTTTATTCTTCGATCTACGCAAGTCGGGATGTAACCTACGTTATTTATACTTGTGTGTCCTCTTTCATCCTTCTTTATTTTAAGCGTAAGAATGATACCGCTTTGTGTATAAGGAATATTCATTAGTTTAGTCGAAACAAAATTTCCCAATGAGTAAATAACAAATTGTTTTTTTCCCCGAAGCGCTAACGGTTGAAGAACATGTGGGTGAGAACCCAGTATGATGTCAGCTCCATTTTTAAAGAAGAGATTGACCAGCTCTTTTTGCCTCTTGTTTGGAGTGTAACGATATTCGCTTCCAAAATGCAGATAAAGCAAGACTAGATCGACTTTCTTTTTTAAATCTCGAATCTCCCGAATGATCTTGGGCGTAGATATCCGGTTAACCAGCCATGGCTTACTCACTGGTACCGGAATTCGGTTGGTTCCTGCTGTGTAGGAGAGGATGCCGATCGTAATTCCTTTGACGTTTTTAATAAGAGCTCTCTTGGATTCTTCTAATGATTTAGCTGTTCCCGTGTGGTCGATTCCATTACGGTCCAGAACTCGTAACGTCCGAACCAGACCCGGGGCACCATAATCCATGCAATGATTGTTGGCCGTTACTAATACGTTGAATCCGGCTTCCTTAAGTGCAGGGGCCAGTTCGTCTGGACATTTGAATATCGGACCGCCTGATCGTGGGCTTTTCCTGCATTCGGGGCCACTTCCAGCAAAGGTGGTTTCGAGATTGCCAATCGTCAAATCAGCCTGTTTTAGATAAGGAGCTACTTTTGCAAACAGGGGGCTGAATGAATAGGTTCCGTCAGGCTGTTTAGCATCCGAAATAATATAACGTTTGACCATTAGATCTCCCACAGCAGCTATTTGTATTTCAGTCATGGATACCCACCTTTTTATTATTTTCATTAGGATATGGCATAAAGTTGTTATGGGTTATTCTTTCTTTAAGGCGAAGTGCAAACATTTGTGTGGCTTTTTATTAAAAATGTGACCCAACGCATAATCACTTTATTTAGATCGTCTAAATTAAAGGTATTCATTTTTTTCAAACTTTCATAATTTGATTCAAATCCTCTTTTTTGTTTGGCAGCCATAATAAAATATGGTTGTTGATAAACATTATCAATCAAACATTGGAGGTTATAGAAATGAGTACACAATTCAAGAAAATCGCCGAGGATATTTACTGGATAGGCAAAATTGATAACCGTCATGTTCCTTTTCATCGCCTGATTCTAGAAAAAGGAACTACCTATAATTCCTACTTATTAAAAACAGGTAAACCGACTGTCATTGATACCGTAGATATGGAATTCGGACGTGAATATGCCGAGTGTCTGGGTGAAATGATTGATCTTCTAGATATTCATTACATTGTCATTAACCATACAGAGCCTGATCACTCTGGTGGACTGGCAGCTCTCGCTGCCAAGGCTGCAAACGCCACGATCGTATGCACCGAGATTGCTGTTCCAGAATTGCAGGAAATGTACAAGCTTCATAGCCGGAACTTCCTGGTGGTGAAAGATGGAGACAAGCTGGATATTGGTGGGAAAACGCTGCTGTTTAAAGAAACACCGTATCTCCATACCGCAGAAACGATGATCACCTATTGTATCGAAGATCAAATCTTATTTCCTTGTGATATTTTTAGCACGCATGTTGCGGTGGAGAATCTATTCAGCGATGAAGCCGGGTTTGATATTACGGAAGATTTCCAGGGCTATTACGCAGCAATTATTCATCCTCACAGAAGATATGTAAGAACACTGTTAGAGGCTGCTAAGGATCTTGAGATCCGGATGATCGCTCCTTCCCATGGGTTTGTGATTCGGAAGGACATACGTAAATATATCGGGATGTACGCCACGTTGAGCCGTGAAACGACGCAAGGAAAAAAGGCAACCATCGTATATACCACCATCAAAAACAGTACCAAGAAGATGGCCAAAATCTTACAGGATTGCTTGCAGGAAAATAATATAGAGACAGAGGTCTGGGATGCAGATAAAAGTAGTGCCACCGATATTCTGAACAGTATAACGTCAGCTGACGCGGTCTTTATTGGCAGCTCCACTAAATACGCGGACATGATTGGGAACCTGGAGAACATTCTGAAAGAATTGCACAATATGAATCTGGAAGGTAAACTTGCTGCAGCCTTTGGCTCCTACGGCTGGAGTGGTGAAGCCATTGAAGTCATTCAGGATTATCTGAATGGAACAAATATGACGGTGCAAAGCACATCTGAGGTTATTAAATCCACGGGGATGACACATGTAGAGTTCCCTGTACGAATCAGATTTTCCCCGAAAGAGCCTGAGAAAGTTCAAAAAATTAAAAACGCGGCTGAATTTGTTTCGGATTTGCTGCTGAGTTCATTTTAGGGAGGAGGAACATAGGATGACAAAACATTACGTTATAGTTGGCGGCGGAGTAGCCGCCGTCCATGCCGCCAAAGCCATCCGTGATCAAGACGCAGAATCGGAAATTTCGATCCTCGGGGAGGAAAGTCAACTGCCCTATAACCGGATTAAGCTGACCAAAGGGCTGTTTACCGACCTGCACAGTGAGAAGGTGCTGATTAAAAAGGAAAAATGGTACCGCGATAATCGTATATCCGTAAAAACCTCGACCCGAATCAGTTCTGTCCACCCGGACCGGCAAATTGTTGTGACAGAAGATGGGCAGAGTGTTTCTTATCATAAGCTTTTATTGTGTATGGGAGCGAAGAATCGTACACTCTCCCTTGAGGGCTTCGGCCTGAACAATGTTCATACCCTCCGGGATATGAACGACGCGGACAGATTGAAAGAAAACCTGCAGGATGGCAGCCATGTAGCCGTAATTGGTGGGGGAGTGCAGGGAATCGAAACCGCTTGGGCGCTGCATGAAGCTGGATATCAGGTAACGGTGATCGAAGCTTTTCACCGGTTGATGGGCAGACAGCTTGATGAGAAATCCTCACAGCTCCTTAAAGAGAACCTTGAACAAGCAGGTGTGAAGGTTATTCTTCAAGCAGATGTGGCGTCTATTACAGGATCAGAGTTTGTTACCGGAATTACGCTGGATGACCAATCTCATTTTTCCTGTGACCATGTAGTCTACTCCATTGGTATTGTACCAAATACGGAACTGCTAAATGGCTCGAGTATTCAAGTCCGGCAGGGCATTATCGTAAATGAACAAATGCAAACAAATGATCCGCATGTGTACGCTGCCGGAGATGTTGCTGAAATTAACGGGCATGTGGAAGGACTGTGGGGCGGAGCGATGGAGCAGGGCCGGATTGCCGGCAGTAATATGGTCGCCAATCTGACTGCGTATCGTAGAGCTGTTCCGGTTACATTGTTTAACGCTTTTGGAGTCTCTTTATTTTCGATAGGCAACGTTGATGAGCGGTATTGCTATACGGTGGTGAACGGAGAAGAAAATGGGGCGTATACGCGTATCTTTGTGAAAGATAACACAATAATCGGTGCGATATCCTGGCAAGGTGCAGCTGCTTCTCTTGGGTATAAAACCGCTGTAGAGTATGGCATCTCCCTTGAGGGGATCGATGTTAACGGGAGTAGCATCGTGGAAATTATGGCTGAAGTACAATCCAGATTGAACTAAACTACTAACTTTATAGGAGATGACAATGATGAAAAAATATATCTGTCTACCATGTGGCTATATCTATGATCCGGCAGTAGGCGATCCTGATGAGGATGTTGTTGCAGGCACTGCATTTGAAGACTTGTCTGAAGATTGGGTTTGTCCTGTATGTGGTGAAGATACAAGCCATTTTGCGCCGGTTGAAGAGAAAAAAACTTCTGCATCTTAAAGGGAAGTAAGGTTTATAAAAAAAATGAACAACAGGGGGGACAGTTATGAAGGAGTATTCTTGCCAATACGCTGCTGAACCTTGTACCCGCAAGGTGCCGATTTTTGCTGCGTTAAGCGATGACGATCTCTCCCGGATCAGTGCCATGATCAAACATCGAAAGTTCACCAAAGGTCAACCGTTAATTCTGGAAGGAGCACCGTCGGATACGCTGTACATTATTCAGCGAGGCCATGTTAAATTATCCAAAATTACTCCTGAGGGCAAGGAACAAATTTTGCACATCTTGACGAACGGGGATTTTTTCGGGGAACTGAGCATTTTTAACAGCGATGAGCTGAGCAATTTCAGTGCTTATGCTCTAAAAGATACTAACATTTGCATGCTGACTCGAACAGATATGGAGCAGCTGATGACGGAAAATCCGGATATTTCACTCCGGCTGCTGAAGAGTGTGACCAAAAGATTAGCCCATACAGAAAATCTGGCGCAGAGCTTGGCGACCAAAGATCCAGAAATACGAATTGCTTATATGATCATGGAACTCGGTGACAAATATGGCAAACAACGTGGTGCTCATATTCATATTGACCTTCCGTTGTCTCGTGAAGAACTGGCCAGTTATGTTGGGGTCACCCGCGAAACCATCAGCAGAAAATTCTCAAGGTTTGAAGATTCAGGCCTTATTGAACTAATTGGAAACAAGCAAATGCTCATTATAGATCCAGCGGGTTTGGAAAGTTATATGGGGTATTAAAATAGTAATTAAAAATCTAAAATGATAAAGCGGCATTTCTACCATAGATTACGGTAGAGATGCTGCTTTTTTTAGGGGCTCGCTTGAATTCCAGCTCGATTATTACTGGATATACCCTAAAGAAAACACAAGCTTACTCATAGAAAATCCATATTGCAAGCGCTTTATTGCAGGTAGAATGAGGTTAGATTCAATCACTATTCGAGGAAATGGAGGAAAGCTGATGCCACATATTGAGATTAGGATGTACGAAGGCCGAACGAGTGAGCAGAAGGAGGAGATCGTTACTGTATTCACACGGGAGTTATCCCGAATTATTGAACGGGAGGAACGGTTTATTACCGTCGAATTTCAAGAAATTCCCTTAGATGAGAATGCTCCAGCGAACCTGCTGAAAAAAGGACCTATAGGAAACGGTTATGAAGGCTAAGTTAACCGGGATTGACCTTATTAACTACAAAGCCGACACGAGAAGGTCACTGCTCTCAAACATGTGGAAATTCAGAGCACTCTATGTGATCGCGATTCCCGGGATCTTGTATTTTATCATTTTCAAGTACTTGCCGTTGGCCGGTTCAGTGATTGCGTTTCAGAACTACAACATTTTTAAAGGCTTTACAGGTAGTGAATGGGTAGGGCTTGAGCACTTTAGGACGATGTTTCAATACCAGGATTTCGGAAGAATCTTAAGCAATACGATTCTGCTAGGCTTGTATGATCTCATATTTGCCTTCCCGGCTCCAATATTGCTTGCGCTTCTGCTGAATGAAATCCGTCTTGTGTTTTACAAACGGTTTTTGCAAACGGTGGTTTATATGCCCCATTTCCTGTCCTGGGTAATTGTGAGCGGTATCGCCTTGGGTATCCTCTCCCCAGGAACAGGGATTGTGAATCAGGTTTTACAAGCCTTCGGCTTCGAACCGATTTATTTTCTTGGTGAAAATTCATATATTCGCACGATTTTGATCAGTTCCGGCATTTGGAGGGATTCCGGGTACGGTACGATCATTTATCTGGCCGCGCTGGCAGGAATAAATCCAGATCTGTATGAGGCTGCTGAAGTGGACGGAGCCGGGCGCTGGAAACAAACCTTAGCCATTACACTTCCATCACTGATACCGACGATTATGATTTTGTTCCTTCTCCATATCGGGAGATTTCTTGATCTTGGCTTCGAGCGGGTATGGGTATTCCTGAACGCGCTTAATACTGGGAACGGGGAGATTCTGGACACTTATATCTATAAGGCGGGGCTGCTGTCTCAGCAATACAGTTATACAACAGCAGTGGGGCTATTCAAGTCGGTAGTTGGACTCATTCTGGTGCTCATCGGCAACATTTTGAGCAAAAAAACAACCGGTGAATCGCTGTATTAATCGCTCTTTATGGAGGTAGGGATGATGAGAGTACGCTATACTCGCGGCCAGAATCTATTTAATGTGTTCAATCTATTGTTTCTAACCGCTCTCGCTTTGGCTATGTTTCTGCCGTTTCTGAATGTGATTGCCCAGTCCTTTAGCAGCTCTGAAGCAATTATTAATGGCAGGGTAGGCTTGCTGCCAAAGGACTTTACGGCGATCAATTATCAGTACGTTTTCAGCGATCATTCCATTTGGCGGGCGTTCGGTGTCTCCGTCTATATTACGGTGCTGGGCACCGCTATCAATCTGATTGCGACAGCGTCTCTCGCTTATCCGGTGTCACGGCCGGAATTCGTAGGACGCAAATATATTGTCATGATGGTATTGTTCACTATGGTATTCAGTGCCCCTCTTATTCCAAACTTTATCCTGATCAAAAATTTGGGTCTTATGAACTCCCTTTGGGCACTTATGATTCCGGGCGCCATCAGCGCTTTTAACTTTTTCGTGATGAGAAGTTTCTTCATGCAGCTACCTCAGGAGCTGATAGATTCCTCCAGAATCGATGGGTGTGGTGAGCTGCGGATCATTGTCAATATGGTACTGCCATTATCCAAACCGGTAATGGCCTCATTGGGGATTTTCTACGCCGTAGGGCACTGGAATACGTACATGAGCGCTCTGTATTATATCAACAAGCCTTCTTTATGGCCTCTGCAGGTGATGTTGAAGAAGCTCTTCGAGACGGACGATATCAGCATTGATCCGGCTTCCTCAGTTTATAGTTCTTTGGCCCACACCTCACCTGAGGGCATTAAAATGGCTGTTATCATTGTCGCTACTATTCCGATTATCATGATTTATCCGTTTCTTCAACGCCATTTTGTTAAAGGAATGATGGTCGGATCCGTCAAATCCTGATCTAATATAGTGTGGTAGAATAGGAACGCGTTAAGCGAGACGAATCGGAAGGTGGTATCCATGGATGAGATGTGTATTAATCGTAGACGACGAGCCCATGATTCGAAAGGGACTGTCTATCATGATCCAGCAATGCAGCGAGCATCCGTATAATATCAAACTGGCTCAGAATGGCGAAGAGGCAATTCAGCTCATTATGGAGGAACAGCCGGATTTTCTTTTTACAGATATCCGCATGCCCAAAGTCGACGGACTGGAGTTATGCCGGCGGTTGTCGGAGATGGAAACGGATATTCAAACCGTTGTTATCTCAGGTTACGGTGATTTTGAATACGCCCGCCAATGTGTGTCTTATGGAGTGAAAGAATATCTCCTGAAGCCCGTGAGCAAAGTGAACCTTCAAAATGTGATCGCCAAACTGGAAGCGTATAGAAAGAAGCTGGAGAGTTTTGTTTCTGTCGCTAAGATTGATGAATGGGTCATGCGTATGGATGATGCCATCTGGACCTTGGATAAAGAGAGGTTGTACCTTGTACTTCAGGAATGGGAAACTGACTTCCTCCAGCGCAAGATGAGCCGAAGTCAGCAAAAAGAGCTTTTGGAAGAGGGCTACGCCTTGCTCGTGAAGAAGCTCCTTGTCAATTCGGTCATACCCGGTAAAAGCGTGTTAGACTTGTCCGCAGCAGCTGGACCTGAACAGTTATTCCACTGCTTCGCAGAAGCGTCAGCAACTATATTGGAAGAACTCCGTAGAAAGCGCAAGGGCAAAGCGAAGGATCCGATAGAGGAAGCTAAAGCATTCATCGAAAAGCATCTCGCTCAGGAAGTATCGCTCGAGGAGGTGGCGGAAGTACTTGGTCTAAATGCCTCTTACTTCAGCCAGATGTTTAAACACTCGACGGGAGAGACCTTTGTACATTACCGCATCAAACGTAGGATGGAGAAGGCCAAAAGGTTGCTTGCCGATGCAAGCTTTCGGATAACCGATATTTCCTATGAGGTCGGGTATGCAGACCATCCCCATTTTACGAAGACATTTAAGAAGTTTACCGGGCTGGCTCCTTCTGAGTATCGCAACCAGCTGGGGATAGATTGATGAGAAAAAGTCTGTCGAACAAGTTGTTTGCCTCCTTTTTGACCGTTATTCTTCTTTCCTTGTCCATGGTTGGATTTATCTCCTATTTTCAGGCTTCGGCTGAGCTGGATAAATCTTCAGAGAAGTCCATTGCCCAAGTCATCCGAAGCGCGTCCTATCAAACGGATTTGTATTTGCAAAATTATGAAAAGGCTAGCGACTCCATCCTGTCTTACAATCAAGTCAAAGAGTTCCTGGATATGGACCCGGAGAATAGCTACTCCTACTATCAATATACGAATGATATTCAGAAGTATTTGTTTCGGTCTTTGTTTATTCTGTATCCCCAGATTAATCTGATATACGTTATCGGTGAACATGGCAAGGCCATTAGCGATGATAACTCAAATCAAGCGCATAGCCTGAAGTTTCATCCGCAGGAACGTTACCGCTTCTTAAGCGAGCATACGCCGGAGAGCGGCCGCATCACCATTCTCAACACGAATGTGATGAATGAAGGGGATAAGAACATTATTACGATGGTCCGCCGGATCAGAGGACTCGCTTCCTATCGCCCGAAAGGTATAGTAGCCATTGAATTTAAGGCAGAGGATCTGGCCCGCATATGGGAGCCTCTTGATCTGGGACAGGGCGGGTCCTATTTTATCATGGACGAATTCGGCAAGCTCCTATATCGGGCAGAAGGAAACAAAAACTATTCTGAGTTATCTGCTGAGCACATTCAGAACGTATTTCAACACCCAAATGATTCTATCGTGGAAAAGGTAGACGGGAAAGAGTATTTGTTCGTGTCGAGAAAATCCGATTATTCCAATTGGCAGCTTGTAGTATCCATACCGGTTGGCGAGCTGCGCAAGCCTATTTCTACCATTCGAACGACCACACTGGTGGTGGGAGCTCTTACGCTTGTTGGCACACTATTGCTTGCCATCTGGTTCGGACGATCCATCACGAAGCCGATCCTGATTCTTAAGGAAGGGATGAGGGAGACGGAAAAAGGCAGGTGGCGCAGGCTTGAGATGAACGGCCGTCAGGATGAGTTGGGGGGATTGATGCGCAGCTACAATCTCATGGTGACCCGGTTGTCTGAAATGATTGAGCGGGTATACGAAGCGGAGCTTACCACCCAGAAGGAGGCTCTGGAGCGTCATCAGGCTGAATTCCAAGCACTCCAGCTGCAGATTAATCCACACTATCTATATAACACTTTAGAGACTATTAAATGCTACGCGGTCGTTCAGGATTCGGATGAAATTACAGAAATAGTGGAAGCTATGGCATTTATGCTGCGCTACTCTATCCAAACCAACCTTGAGGAGATCAGGATTGCCAATGAGCTTAATCATGTTCTGAGCTACATGACGATTCTCAAACACCGGATCGGCAGGGAGTTCGAAATCGACGTTGTGATTCCACCGACGCTGCTACTGGCTAAGATGGTCAGGCTGACACTTCAGCCCTTGATCGAAAATATTTTTCAGCATGCGTTTCCTGAGGGAATTGAAGACAGGCATTATATTCGAATTGACGCCAGAATTGAGGGAGATCGGTTTCTAGTTTTCATAGAGGATAACGGAGCAGGGATGTCCCATGAGCGGCTTGTTAAACTTCGTGAGAAGCTGAATCTGAATCAGCTGGCGGATACGGAAGGAGACTCCCTCTATCATACCGGTGGGATCGGGCTCATGAATGTGCACCGGAGAATTCAAATGGTGTTCGGTGAACAATACGGATTAAGCGTCGAAAGCGTGGAGAATGAAGGTACTCGGTTGATCTTATCCATGCCTGCGGAGTGAGAAAATAGATGTGTTCAGACAAGACTATTACTAGGAGGAAATTAGCAATGAAAATTGACTTAACGGGTAAAATTGCGCTTGTTACAGGATCCAATGCAGGGATAGGCCGGCAAATCTTGCAGACCTTGGCTGCTTCCGGCGCCAAAGTGGCTGTAAACTATTTGCTTGGTTCTGCGGAGGAGACGGTCGAAGGAATCCGTCAGGCCGGAGGAGAAGCTTATGCTTTTCAGGCAGACGCAACAAGTCCAGCCCAACTGGACAATATGGTGAAGGAAATAGAGGAGCATTTTGGCGGAACCATCGATATCCTCGTCAACAATGCGGGCGGTATGATCAATCGGGTCCCCAATACTGAAATGAACGAAGAACATTACAATAAGGTAATGGACGTCAATTTTAAATCATGCGTGTTTGCCTGCAAAGCTGTAGCAGCGGGAATGATTGCCAAGAAAAGCGGAAAAATCATTAATGTATCTTCCCTCGCGGCTCATGACGGCGGCGGACCGGGGGCTTCCGTTTATGCAGCAGGTAAAGCTGCAGTATGGTCTTATACCAAGGGACTTGCCAAAGAGCTGAGTCCTCACGGAATTAATGTAAACGCTATCTCTCCCGGATTTATCGGTCAGACCGCTTTCCATGCCACCTTTACCGCGGATGCGGCAAGACAGGCGACGATTGCGAAGATTCCGCTGGGCCGGGAAGGTGTCCCACAGGATGTGGGCAATGTGGCACTCTTCCTCGCTTCAGAGCTGTCGGATTATCTGACAGGCGAAATTATTGAAATTAATGGAGGCTTGTTCATGCGATGATGAACCTTAAGGAGAAAGCAGATACTTTTTCCTGGGTTGGTCTCGAGGTGGATAAATTGAAAATGGAGCTGGAACCCTTCTGGAAAGAAGAGATTCTGCTCCCGACAGAACCCGGTGGTTGGTGGCACCAATATGTGTGTCCCCAGCATCATACTGAGCTAATCTTCGATGTTATGGAGCGCAATGCGGTTGTCTTTGCTTGTCCGAAGGGCTGCAAGCTGGAAGGTGAACCCTACCGGGGAGCATGGTTGGTATACCGGCATCAGGCGATGGCGCGATATGCACTGCATGCTGCCGCGGTATTCGCCGCAGACGGGGAAGACTTCTATAGCGGCTTAGCCCAGAAGATTCTTGTCGGATATGCAGAGCAGTTCCCCTTGTATCCAGTACATCCCGATGCTCAACCCTGGATGCTCAGTGGCCGTGCCTTTCATCAGGCGCTGACAGAGGCTATCTGGTCCACCACGCTTATTCGGGCCTATCTGCTGCTTGTGGATCATGGAGTAACGTTCACTGGGGAGGAAGAGGTAAAGCTGCAAGTGTTCTTCTCGATGCTGGAGGAGAGTATGGAGCAATACCGCCACATCCTCATTTACGAGAAGAAGAATGCAGAGAGCAATTATACCGCATGGCTGAACGCCAGCCTGGCTTGCATATATGCCGCCAAAGGTACCAGAGAAAAGCTTGCTTCTTTGCTGGAGGGAGAAGGCGGATTTTATCATCATCTGTCCATTGGCGTGAAGCCAGATGGTTTTGAATTTGAAGGCAGCACGTACTACCATATTTTTGTATTGCGAGCTTATCTCATAGCAGCCGAGATGTACGGGCGCTTCGGGGTTGACCTCTATGCTGCCAAAGGAGATCAGGGACAATCCATCCGTGGCATGTTTCAGTTGCTGGTAGAGCTTAGCGGCGATAACGGGGAGCTTCCAGCCGTGCATGATGGTCCTTATGCGCGCGTTCCTTTCGCCCGAGAAATTGCTGAAGTATTTGAAATAGGTATTGCGGTTTACAAAGACCCGAGTCTCCAGCCAATACTGGCGAATGCTTATAGGTATCTATATGGACAGGAATTAAGGACTGGTCTGGAGGCAGTGTTGTATGGAGCAGGTGAGAGTAAGGAACTTCAGACCAGTTACAGAGTGAGAGACTCTGTCCTACTGCCGGATTCCGGATTCGCCGTGCTCCGCCACCCGGGCAATCCGTTGTCCGTTCTGGCGGATTTCGGAGAGCATGGCGGATCACATGGGCATTACGACAAGCTTCATATTACGATTATGCACCGATGGGGGGAGGTTGCTCCCGAGCTGGGTATGGTTCCTTATGGATCTGTTTTGCGCAAGGAATGGTATTCCGAAACCGCGAGCCATAACACGGTCACCATCGGAGGCTGCTCCCAAGCTCCACATACCGGAAGCTGCTGTCAATTCCGCCAGGAAGGCAACGCTACGTACTTATGGATTCGCTCAGACGGCGCCTATGAAGGAGCTGTTCTAGACCGGCATCTTGTTTTGGCCGACGGTTGGCTGCTGGATTGGTTTCATGTTGAGCAGGTGACGGAGCGGAGTCAGGAAGTAGACTTATGGTTTCATCCGACGGGACATTTGCTGTTACCGTTCGACCCTCACCGTGTCCAGAAGGATTCTCCGACAGTCCTTGGACTGGAAGCGGGTTATGGCTCAGTAGAAGTACTGTCCGCAATGAAAAATGAGACGGAATGTACGTTAAATACGGAGTGGAATATCCGTTATGATGGAGTGAGCACCGGCCCGGAGTATGAACTATCCACGAGTACTCTACTGGCGCCCAGCTCCACTATGTATGAAATCCGCACACCGGGTAATGCCGAAGATCCGAGTAGATTGCTAAGAGGCATTATGCTTCGGCACAAAGGTCCGTCGGTTGAATTTATTACGGTTTATCGGGACGGTCACGAACCTGCTGTACTGAAGCTAGTGAGTCAGGTGGGCGAACCGCCCCGAATCCAGATAGCAACAACTGGGCAAGTAGTGGTCTATTGCCTTGACCCTAAGGAGGGACTGATTCAGGAAGAGTCCCGGAATACGGAGGAGTAGAGATGTTAGAACCTTTATTTCAACCTACCAGCGGCGTACTCGACCTGTCATATGGGCCAGATGAAAATACAGATGTTGGAGAGAATCCTCCACGGTTTACTTGGATGCCTGCATGTCTGGAAGAGAGTATGTATGAGCTGCAGATCTCCTCAAACACTGGATTTGAGTCTGAAGGTACGTTGACCTACAGTAGAATTCCCTATAATTTGTTTACCCCGGATAAGCCGTTGGCGCCCGGCTCGTATTATTGGAGATACAGTCTTATCGGGGAGAATGATATCCGTTCCGAGTGGAGTAAAGTAAGAGCTTTTGTGGTGGAGGATGAATTGCCGCTAACGCCACTGCCTTCCCGAACAGAACGATATTCAACTGCTTCCGCCAACCATCCGCGGCTTTGGCTTCAAGCGGAACAACTTCCGTCTTACCGGGAAGTTGTCCGCCAAGACCCCATTTCAACTGGCTGGGATGACTTCCTGAAGCATTCCGTTCTACCCTGGACAGAGCGCGATCTTATTCCAGAACCTGCACCGTATCCAGATAATAAGCGTGTCGCCAAACTATGGCGGCAGATGTATATGGACTGCCAGGAAGTTTTCTATGCTGTCCGGCATCTTGCTATAGCTGGAGTTGTGTTGGAAGACGAGTCGCTTATCGCCAAAGCTAAAGAGTGGCTGCTTCATGCTGCAAGCTGGAACACGGATGGTACCACCAGCCGGGATTACAATGATGAATGTTCCTTTCGCATAGCCGGAGCGTTGGCATGGGGCTATGATTGGCTTCACAGCTCTCTGACGGAAGAAGAACGCCTTAAGGTAAGGCAAGCGCTACTGCGAAGAACCGGGCAGATCGCTTTCCATGTCATCGAACGTTCCCGAATCCATCAAGTTCCTTATGACAGCCATGCGATCCGCTCTTTATCCTCTGTGCTCGTTCCCTGTTGTATTTCCATGTTGGGCGAGGAGGAGAAAGCTCAGGAATGGCTTGATTATACGCTGGAGTATTTCTCCGCCATGTATACCCCATGGGGTGGCAAAGATGGCGGGTGGGCGGAAGGTCCGATGTATTGGACCACTCAGATGGCGTTCGTTACGGAGGCACTCAATTTAATTTGCAAATACATGGCAATCAATTTCTATGACCGTCCTTTCTTTCGCAAAACCGGTGATTTTCCGCTCTATTGCTTCAGTCCTGATACCGTGAGAGCCAGCTTCGGCGATCAATCGTCGCTGGGAGATCCGGTCAATCTCAAGACGGGCTTCAATATCCGCCAATTTGCCGGTTTAACCGGAAATGGGCAGTACCAGTGGTATTTTGAGCAAACTAAGGAACTGAACCCCGACACCCAGATGATCTTCTATAACTACGGCTGGTGGGATTTCCGGTTCGATGAGATAGTTTATCGCACAGATTATCCGCAAATTTCTTCAGAGCCACCGGTGGCTGCAGAACCTCTGAAGTGGTTTCAGGATGTGGGATGGGTCGCCATGCATCATCGGATGGAAGATCCGCAGGAACATATCATGCTGTTGGCCAAGAGCAGCCGTTACGGCTCTGTGAGCCATAGCCATGGGGATCAAAACGCCTTCCTGCTGCATGCCTTCGGCGAGCCCTTGGCTATTGAAAGCGGCTATTACGTTGCATTCAACAGTACGATGCATATGCAGTGGCGCAGGCAGACTCGCTCCAAGAACGCAATTCTTATTGACGGCAAAGGCCAATATGCTGGCACGGACAAGTCGAAGAACATGGCAGCCTACGGCAAGGTGTTGAAGGCGTATAGTACGCCCGGAATCAACTACACGCAAATGGATGCCACCGAAGCCTACCGCGAGAATGTACCCTATATCAAGCGGTATGTGCGGGAAATATTTTTCTTTGATAGCGCTTACTTTGTTATCACTGACAGTGTCGAGCTGGAACGTCCGGGAAAATTAGATTGGCTGTTTCATACGCTGTATCCAATGAAGCTGAAGGATCAATCTTTTAAAGTACATGGTAAAAAAGCTCAGATGGAGGGCAGATTTGTCTATAGTTCCTCGGGAGAAATGGCACTCAGTCAAAGCAATCAATTTACAGATGTAGATCCGAAAGAATGGGAAGGGCTGCCCGAGCATTGGCATTTGACTGCCTCTACCCAAGAGGCTGTAAGCCATCGGATCGTCACTCTTCTGATTCCCCAAAAAGCAGGAAGCCGGGATTACGTATCGTACTTTATGGACGATCAGGACCATGGGGTTCATGTCTACTTTACGAATCAGGGAATTACCCACCGGGTTGAGATCCCAAAAGCTTATTAGCCTTAAAATATCTTCATTTTACGTATACACCCCATTGTACAAGGAGAGGGTTATATTATGAAAAAATGGATTGGCATCTGTCTGGCTACCGTAATGGGTGCTACCGTTATTGCAGGTTGCTCGAACAAGGACAAAGAAGAGACTGCCGGAGGTTCGTCAAATACGCCGCAGAAAACTGAATTCTCGATCTCGATGCGGACGCTGGCTTTTAACTATGTTGAGAAATCCCCCGACTTGAATAAGGACAAATGGGTGAAAAAGCTGGAGGAGATGACAAACACAGACTTGGATATAGTGTTGGTTCCTCATAAAGAGTTCGAGCAGAAAATGGTGCAGATGTTCGCCACTAATGATATTCCGGATGTCGTTCAAGGCTCGGGCGGCGTAAATGGCAAGGAAATGGCTGGTTCCGTTGAAGCTGGTGTGTTCATGCCCTTGGATGATCTGCTGCAGCAAAACGGCCAGAACCTTTTGAAAGTAATCCCGAAGGAAGCTTGGGAGAACGTCACCTATCAAGGAAAAATTTACGCAATACCGGAGTTTCTGTCCAATCCATCCCGCCGTGCGACTTGGATTCGTAAGGATCTGCTGGATCAAACCGGTTTGCAGATTCCAAAAACGGTTGATGAGTACTTGAATGTGTTACGTGCCTTCAAAAAGCTGGGGATAGAGAACCCTTATATGGGCCGTCAAGATTTCAAATATGCTGATGCGTTCTTTGGCGCTTATGATGTTTTTCCGTACCTGACTATGTTCGAGGAAGTAAATGGCCAGATTCAGCCGAAGTTTATGGATAGCGAAAATATGATGAAGGCGTTACAAACCTACAACACCATGTATACAGAGGGTTTGATCAACAAAGAATTCGCTACTATCAACCCGACCAACTACAAGAATGCGATCCTCTCAGGCAAAGCCGGTATGTGGACGATGAATGCAAACGAACTTCTACAATGGGAGCAGCAATTGAAGGCTTCAACGCCATCCGCCAAGCTGGAGATTATTGCTTCGCCAGTTGGACCTGACGGAAAAGGGGGTTCCTATTTGTACGGCTCCGCTACGCGCACCTACTTTATCAAAGAGGGGACGAAGAATGCTGCGGATATTGTGAAATTTTTTGACTGGATGCTGAGTGAAGAGGCAGAAACCTTCTTTACCTTTGGGATCAAGGATGAAACCTATAAGGAAGAGAACGGCAAAATCGTATACACTTCTCCTACGGATTCCGTTGCTGTAGATGAGGAGCGTTACCGTCAGTCTTTCCTCTGGTTGGTGCAGGATACTACGTATAACAAGGGTGCCCTTAATACGACAGAAGAAGGCAGAAGCTTGATCAATGTATATGATACTATTCTGGCTAATGAAGGCCGTGATGGAATTCAATTCGACCCGCGGCTTGATGCCTTGGTGAAGAATCCAGACATTGCACCTAACTCGGACACTGCTCCTCCGGTGCTGCTGACGCATATGGTAAAGATGGTATATGGGAAGGAGCCTATCAGCGACTGGCCGAAGGTTGTAGAAGAGTGGCTTTCCAAAGGCGGCAACGATGTCATCAAAGAAGCTACAGAAAAGTATAATAACAAAGTAGGCGTTACCATGCCACGCAGATAAATTTACCTTCCTGAGGAGCTGACGGTTAAACCGGGCTCCTCTTAAGGTTATAGAAGACGCAAACCATACATATTGAAGTGAGATCAGTATAGAATAGTTAAATATAAAGTTGACCTTCCAGTTCGTTAGATTTTGTTGTAACAATAGTACTGAAAAGGTATTATTAATAAGCAATATATTACATTTTTGAGAATTGACATGGCTTTTCATAGAATACTAGAGGAGTGTGAATGATGTTATCAACTACAGAGCTTAGCAAGCTGCACGAAGCGAATTATAGGGAGGACCGTTTAGAGGCACTTAATCATTTTTATGAGGATCTCTGTAATAAGAAAGTAGCCGATGGCTATATTTATTCTCTTAGTCGTTATGGAAAAATATTTGCTAATGGAGCGGGGGGACGCTTCAGTTACGAAGAAGATAGCGACCAAGAATTAAAAACGGATACAATTTTTCGAATCGCTTCTATTACCAAACTGTTTACGGCAACAGCGATCTGGCAGCTGGCAGATGATGGAAAAATTTTCATGGGACAACCAGTTAGTTCTATTCTTCCGGAGTTTGATGCCGATCCTTTTAAGCCGATTACAATTGCTCATTTACTGACGCATACCTCCGGCATCGCACCTGATCATGGCACTATAAGTGATACCTACTATAAAAGTGCATGGTGGTATATTTATGAATCAGAGCTTGGAAAAGAAAACTGGATTAAAGCTGGACTTTCCTATGGCATTCGTTTTCCGGTAGGGACTCAATGGATGTATTCATCATTCGGATACGTGGTTCTTGGTGCAATTATTGAGAAAATAACAGGTGTTTTTGCAGAAGATTACATAATGGACAACATTGTAAAACCGTTAGGCATGACAGATACTTTCTTTGATATACCGCCTGAGAAAGCTGGTAGGATCGCTATTCGTTCGGAAGAAGCCAAGGAATATCTTCTGAAGCTGCAAAACGGGGAAATTACGGATGAAGAACAAAGGTCTGAGGAAGAAATCAAGACTCCCGGAACGGGTGGGGGACTGTATTCAACCGTTAATGATCTACAAAAGTTCGGAATCATGCTGCTTAACCATGGGGAATACGAAGGTGGTCATATCTTAAGTCGGATGGCTGTTCAGAAAATGACCAAGCGGTTCAATTCTGAAAAACTTCCAAACTACGCATGGGGAGATGGAGGAGCGGATAGACCATACGGTCTTGGGCCAGACCTTCGATATAATGAAAGTACATCTTATTCTGAAGGCACTTTTTTTCACGAAGGATGGGGGTCTTGTTCTTTGGTCGTTGATCCGGTAGAAAAGCTGATTGCCGTTTGGTATATCCCTTTTCATAAAAATATATGGGACGGTAGAGGGATTTTCGGTACAAACAATGTGATCTGGTCCGGACTCGAATAAGAATAAGATTATATGTTGTGAGATATCAAAGATAGGCAGGATGTGACTTATGTTTGAGAAGATAAAGCACCGCTTTCGCGTTATGAGAGCGGTTGCTTTTGTTACTTATAAGGAATGGAGTGCGTACAGAACGCATTCGATGGTTTCTATTTTTGTAGGCCCGGTATATTTTTTAGTGCAGTATTATATATGGAGCGCTGTTTATAGCGGGGAATCCTCTATTAACGGGATGTCGCTCTCTCAGATGCTCTCTTATTTTTGCGCCACGATGTTGATCAACTACTTGACCATGGATTTTGCCGATTGGAATTTACAAATGCTCATTCGCACCGGGAAATTCATTACGTTCTCTTTAAGACCAATGAATCATATGTTCTATGCATTGTCACAGAAGGCAGGGCATAGGGTACTTGGGCTTCTATTTGAATTTATACCCTGTTTAATGATCTTCTTCTTTATTTTTCATATTGATGTTTTACCCGCAAATTTACTATACGCAATGCTATCGATAGCTATGGCGTTCATGATGAATTTTTTCATCCACTATAGTATTGGAATGGTGGCCTTTTGGATGGTGCAATCCTCCAGTATTCGTAACTTTTTCAGTCTTTGTGAGGGGATATTCTCAGGATCACTGATTCCATTAGTCTTTTTTCCAAAATCCTTACAGATGGCTTCCTTTTTCTTACCGTTTCAATATACGACCTTTCTGCCTGCAATGGTCTATACAGGTAGCTATACTTTAGCTGATATAACCTTACCTATTCCTCAAGTTTTGTTGCTGCAGCTTATAGCCGTTATTATTGCCGGAATAGTCTGCCGGGTGTTGTATGCGGTGTCGCTTAAGCATTTTACGGGGGTGGGCGCATGAAACGTATGTTTTTAATATACAAAACTTGTATGAAGGCGAATATAGCTTCTGCTATCACTTATCGTGTTAATTTTATTCTTAATAGTCTTATCATGCTTATAGGGAATGTGTTGTTTCCTCTAGTAACGGTATTCATTTATAATTCGAATGCTTCATTTGAAGGATGGACCTTTAAAGAGGCACTATTAATTCAATCTGTCTTCATTCTGTCTACGGCTTGTGCCGGGATTTTTTTCAACGGAATCATGTGGAATACGATGTCCCATGTAGTGGAAGGAACGCTGGAAGTGGTATTAATTAAACCAACCTCGAGCCTTTTTCTGCTGTTGGCCAGATCTTTTGAGTTCGAAAGTATCGGGCTTTTAGGTGGAGGAGTAGTCATGTTCGTTTACGCACTTAGCGGAATCGATGGGATGACCTTCAGCTCTTGGTTATTGTTCCTGTTATTGTTTGGAGCAGGGATGCTTGTCATGTTTGGCGTGGCGCTCATTGTTGCAGCGATTTCCTTCAAATGGGTGGCGAATTCCCGCTTGCCGGAGATGTTTGAGAGCATTAAGTCTTTTGGACGCTATCCAGGGACGATTTTCCCTAAAGCAGTCGTAGCCGTGAGTTCTTTTCTTTTTCCGGTTTCCATGATTGCTTACTTTCCTGCATCTACACTGCTTGGACGATGGGAAGCTTATTTTTTTATAGCGATTATCCCTTGTGTGTTATTTGCGGCCTTCGGAATTTGGCTCTATACGTACATGCTTCGTAGTTACAAAAGTGCCGGAGGATGAATTTGTATGAAGGAGAATTACATTGGACATTATTACCGTCAAGAATTTAACTAAGCAATATGAAACGTATCACCGTGGACAAGATGCAAAAAGCGTATTTAAAAGTCTGTTTCACCGTGAAAAATCGATTATCACCTCTGTAGAAGATCTTTCGTTCAGTGTTGGAAAAGGAGAGATCATTGGCATTCTGGGGCCAAACGGTGCAGGTAAATCTACGACTATTAAAATGCTGACAGGCGTTCTCTATCCTACATCAGGAGAAATAAATGTTCTAGGATACAACCCTCATAAGCAGAAAAATCAATATGTAAAGCAAATCGGAGTTTTGTTCGGACAGAAATCTCAGTTAATATGGGACATTCCTCCTTTGGATAGCTTTTATATGAATAAGGAAATTTATGATATTCCTACGAATGACTTTCGTACAAGACTAGACCGATTTGTTAGCATGTTTGAGATTGGTGATATTATCACTAAGCCTACGCGCACCCTTTCACTGGGAGAACGAATGAAATGCGAGTTTATTATGGCAATGCTTCATTCTCCGCCAGTGGTTTTTTTGGATGAGCCGACGATCGGGCTGGATGTTATAGCTAAACAAAGAATCAGAGAATTCATTAAGCAAATGAATCAGGAAGGCACCACATTTATTCTAACGACACATGACTTGGAAGATGTGGAGCGTTTGGTACAAAGAGTACTAATTATTCATCAAGGTAAAAAAGTATATGACGATAAGTTCTCCGAACTTCGACTTCATTTAGGCGCTAAAAAAGTGGTCAGGCTTTCTGCAGCTACAACGATTGGAGATATTGACCTGCCTGGGACTCTGATATCGGAAAGAATATCGGATTACGAAGTGGAATTAGAGATCGATACCGAGCAGTGTAAAATGGGTGAGTTTCTTCATATTCTTAGTGAAAAGGTAGAGATTCTTGATATATCCATTAAGGAGATTCAAATTGAAAAGATCATCAGCTCCATTTATGAGATGGATATGGGATAATATTTTCAAGCTTGAGAATGGATCATTTGCAGATTCAGATCTAGCATTGACCATAACTTTTCAGTAATTTCTTTTGCAGAACAAGGATTACTATGGGTAAACCACCATTCAATCACTCCGACAGTCGCCGAACTCAAAAATTGTACGGATATATCCTTACTTAACTTATCTAGGTTTAAATTGTTTTCTAAGAATTGTGTTTTGATTTGATTATTTATCATATCTTGTAATTGGTTTCTAAAGGAGAGCAAAGCTTTGTTTCTTAATAAAGTCTTATAAAAGAGAGCATTCTCCTCCAATTGTTCCAGCGTGCGGAGTAATGATGCCTTAGAGGGATTGGGTTCGGTTTCATCCTCCACTGCGGAGCAGCTTTCGATTAGTTGCTGGAGCTGAGCCGCCAGGCATTTATCCATCAGATCATATTTATCCGCATAATGGGAATAAATCGTTCCGCGGTTTACATCAGCGCGCTCTGCGATTTCGTTAATCGTTATTTTTTCAAAATCTTTTTCAGCCATTAGTTGAATTAATGCATTCATGATGGCTGTTTGGTTTTTTTTAATTCTTCTATCCATGGTAAGACTCCCTTTTTATCAAACAATGTATTGTATTTTGTTGAAAAATCAACAAAACCGATCAAACTAACGATTGAACCCTACCGGAGATGTGATAATCTGATTTTATCGAACAGATGATCGAAATTCAACAAATGTCTAAAAAGGGATAGAGGAGTTAAATATGAGAATATTAGTTTTCGGAGCGGGAGTTTTAGGCAGCTATCTTGCACATGTCCTGGTGCGTGGGGGAAACGATGTCACAGTGCTTGCCAGAGGGAAGCGTGCAGAGCAATTGACGAAAGACGGTCTTGTACTTCGCCATTATTTTCAATGTAAAAACACTATGGATTCTGTAAAAGTCATCTCAGAGCTTCAACCGGATGATCACTATGATCTTATTTTTGTTGTTATGAAATACAATGATTTTCCGGCCGTATTACCTATTTTAGCTAAAAATCAGAGTCAGAATATAATTCTTGTGGGTAATAATGGCGATGCTCAAGAAATGCAAAAGGATCTTCAGGAAATGAGCGATGTAAGAAAAAATATACTCTTTGGATTTCAGCTTAGCGCAGGAATTCGTGAAGCGAGCGGTCGAGTTATCAAAATACATGCAGGTGGGCAAATGGTACTTGGCAGTCTTGACGGTGAGATCCCAATAAAACACTTACTGGAAAAAGCGTTTGAGAACGCTAAGTATAAGCTAACTTATCATGAGGATATGGATGCTTGGCTCAAAAGTCATATCGTGCCTATAGTGGCTTTGAACTCCCTTAATTATCTTCATGACGGGGATTTGAAAAAGGTATCTAAAGATAAGAAGCTATTAAAACAAGCCATTTCAGTAATGGACGAAGGGTTTCAAATGATGGAGAAGCTAGATTATACGATCACTCCGGCAGGGCAAGTTGACTTTATTCGAAAACATAAACAGGGTGTATACTATGGTCTGAAAATAATTCATAAATTACCCTTTATGAAATTTGTAGATGGTTCTTTCAGCGAAATTGCTGCTTTGTTTAATTCGTTTGATAAGTTGAAACAACAAGCAAACATTGCGACGCCCCATTGGGATCAACTTCAAAAACAAGCGATCTCGAAGTTTAATGCAAATGTATAACAATCTTTTTTGGAGGTGTACAATCGATGGCTATATATTTTATACGGCATGGAATAGATGATGAAGGCTATCGTGGGGGTTGGAGTCAACGTGGGCTTGTAGTAGAGGGCTATAGACAAGCCGAACGACTTGGTTGTTATCTTAAGGAAAATCAGTCTAGCTTTAACATCACTCGTATCCTTAGTAGTGATTTGCAGCGTGCGTTAGATACAGCAAATGAGATCGCCAGAGCGCTAAGCTTGCCTGTTGAAAGCAGTCAGTCTTGGAGAGAAACGAATAATGGTGTAATCGCTGGAATGCCCCATGAAATTGCAAATGAACGATACCCGGGTCTCTATTTCTCAGAATTAAGAATGGATGAGAGATTTCCAGGAGGAGAGAGCCCACAGGATTTTTTTACGCGAATTAATACAAGTTTCTCAAAACTATGTAATGAACTGGAGAGTACTGATCCAAAAGAAAATGTAATTGTGGTTACGCATGGTGGCGTAATTAATATTATTTATCATATTTTAAAAGGGCTAACGTGGACCAATAAGAATGACCATTTCCCGACTTCATATACAAGTATTCATAAAATAGAGTATCAAGTAGATAAGTGGGTAGTTACAGCTGAAAATCTTACGGAACATATATCAAGTGATCAGGCTGCTGGTTTGTCCAATTGATTGGGAGGTACAAATATGGGATTATTGAATGCACTGATCGATCAAGCCAAGAACCCGAGAGGATTCGTGGGGAATATCATGATCAAGATCATGAACCAGGCACATTCCAGCATAACAACGTGGGGGCTTAAAAAAATAGAAATGATGAACAACGCACCTATTTTGGACATAGGCTGTGGTGGCGGTCAAACTATACATATGCTTTCAAACCAAAATAAACATCAGGAAATCTACGGCATAGATTATTCTCAGCAAGCTGTGGAGACATCCAATCAAAAAAACAATAAGGCTGTTGCCGCAGGTAAGGTGAAGATTAGTCAGGGAGACGTATCGGCTTTACCGTTCAATGACGGATTTTTCGGGACGATCATGGCTATTCAGACGCATTATTTCTGGCCAGATCTTGAACAAAATATAAGTGAAGTGTATAGGGTGCTGAAGGCAGGCGGAACGTTTGTTATTATTTCTGAGGTCTATAAAATCAATTATCACATGAAACAATACACAAAAAACGAAGAGATAGATCAGTTATTTCAGAAAGTTGGCTTTCAAACGGTAAATATTCACGAGAACAACAAATGGAGATGTTATGCTGGAAAGAAATAAAGCGGCCGCACCGCCCTACAAAGGACGACACAGCCGCTTTAATTTCACCGTCTAATTAGCCGGATTGGTATTAAACGAACAACGAACGGGAAATGATTACGAGCAAGATAAAAAGTACCAAGATCGCTCCAGTCGAAGTGAAGGCTCCTCCATGAAATTCACCCATGTTAATTCCTCCTTACCATATGTCTTTGTTCTCAAGTGCTGCGGCGGGTGTCGCAGCTTTCTGAGATAATGACATCATATGCCAAAGTGGACTGGATGTACTGGTCTATGGCCTATTGCTCGTCAATATGGGCTTTTAAGATGCGAAGTCCTTTAGGAAGATGATTCTTAAGTTGGCCTGCACTTGCTTTGCCCCAACTTATCGGCAATCCATCTAAAGTTACTAGTGTCCATCCATGTAATTCCACCGGTACTGGTAAGCTTTCTCCCCGGAGCCAAGCATGTATTTCCAGCCCCCCACTACTGAGATCAAAACTACGTGTTACTTGTGTGTGCTGAATCGCCATCGCTAGGGCGTGAGCGGGTTCAATCCGATTTTTCTTCAAATGGGCAATATGTAGCCCGGCACGAGGAATACGCAAACCATCCAGCAGCCCAGTATGGAGGTTGCCATTAAAGGATTCAGGCAGTAAATAAAGGGATTCTCCGAACAGCAGAGGGACGCCTTGATATGAGAAACCAGGAAGCTCTAACGAAGCCCAGTCTTGGAATAACTGGTATGCATCGCGAACGGAAGAATTAATTTTTGGGTTGCTTTTGCTTCGACGCTTTTTGGTGCTGCGTTTGGCGTCATCGTTAACGTCGTTTTCGGTGACACTTTGCTTACATAGGAGTGCAACAAAGTGGCCTTCGCCTTTTTCTAAATGTGGCCAAAGGCGCTTGTGGGTGATTAATTCCATATTGGGGTAACGATCCGTCAATCGGGCAATGATCTCCTCATTCTCTTGACGGTTAAAGGTGCAAGTAGAGTAGGCTAGAGTCCCCCCAGGCTTAAGCATAAGGTAGGCGTCTTGCAGGATGTCCCATTGTCTCGCCGCACACATAACCACATGGTCAGGAGACCACTCTTGAACGGCATTTGGATCTTTTCGAAACATGCCTTCTCCTGAGCAAGGAGCATCCAGCATAATTCGGTCAAAAGCAAGTGGAAAGCGCGAAGACAGTTGCTCTGGCGTTGCACAGGTTACGAGGGTATTCTTTATACCTAAACGTTCTACGTTCTCTGCAAGAATTTTTGCACGCTCTGGATGGATTTCATTAGAAATTAAGAGGCCTTGTCCTTGCATTAAACCAGCGATATGCGTAGTTTTACCCCCAGGAGCTGCTGCAAGGTCGAGGACGGTTTCACCGGGTTTAGGTGCCAGCAGTTCAGCTGCGGACATTGCGGAAGGCTCCTGAATATAATATAGTCCAGCAGCATGGTAAGGGTGCCTGCCTGGTCGAGCGGGTTCTTCATAATAATAACCATCAGGGCACCATGGGATAGGTTTCAGATCAAACTGTGAGACTGTGCGTTCTACTGCGACTTGACCTGAATCTGAGATACTTTTCAATGGATTAAAGCGAAGTCCCTGCGTTCGTGGAGCTGAATAACTTTCTAGAAAAGCATTTGCCTCTTGCCCCAGCATTTCTTGTATATATGCGGTGTAAGAGGCAGGCAGCTGTTCTTCCTTCATAGATCATTCTCCTTTTTCTTAGTTGCTGTTTCATGTTTATACCGATAAAATCAAGGTATGGGGAACGTAATCGTACCTGAAATTCTACATATACACAACTATATCATAATTGCCAAGTCTTACTGTACGTAAGGCAATTGTAAAGGGGATGTACCATATGAATTTGCTGCAAGCGCTCTTCTTCCCACCGGAGCAACCCGGTGGTGTATCGTCCATGATCCCTTATCTTCAGGAAAGGTTCCGTTCAAGCCGCTGGGAGATGGATTTGTTTTGGTTACCTAAGCGGATTCGCAACAAGGGACATGAAGAAGTCATATTCGAGACCTTTGATTGGACCCAGTTTGGGGAAAGTCAGATCGTTCAGAAATATATTCAGACCTACCGTGATTATCTATGGTGGACTAAACTACGAATGAGCAAGACATATGATCTTATCCATTCCCATCATCCAATTGCTGGTTTAGCAATGAAAAAAGTATTTCCAAATACTCCGTTAATTCAAACCTTACATTCCAGTTATGAGCGAGAGCTGATTCTGAATGGAGCTATTTCTGAAGGTGGGCTGGAACATCAGTTTCTAGTTTCGCTATACCGCGAACTTGAGCATGTTAGTGATCGGTTAATGACTGTGTCGCAAGCTTTTGCAGAGTATGTGGCGCCTTATATTCTAGATCCTTCTAATATAGGAGTAATACCGAATGGTTTTGATGAGAAAAGGTTTAAGCCAGTCCCGCATGACAACGCTGTACCACAGCTAGTGACTGTGACACGTCTAGTTCCAGCCAAAGGAATTGATACTTTACTCAAGGCCTGTGCTGAGCTTAAAAATCGCGGCCATGAATATGTACTGCATATTATTGGAGATGGACCTTCCCGTGCGGATTTGGAAAACATGGCTAAGCAATTAGGGATTTATAATGAAACAATTTTTTATGGATATACGCTCCATCCGGAAGAATTCATGCCTTTCTTTGATATTTTCGTGCTGCCTTCTCGGGCGGAGGCCTTCGGATCGGTGTTTGCAGAAGCAGCGCTTAGCTGCTTGGCTTTAGTTGGGACGAATGTAGGCGGGATACCGGAGCAGATTGAAGATGGTGTGAATGGCCTGCTCGTCAGTCCTGATGATGAGATTGCTCTTGCTGACGCCTTAGAGAAGGTGATATCTGATCCGGCTTATCGTTATGAGCTTTCTCGTTCAGCTTGGGATAAAGCGAAAAGCTTGTACTCGCTGACTCGTGTCGCTAATGAACTTAAAAAGACATACTTACAGTATCCCTCAGGAACCAAGGGGTGAGCAGCTATGATTCCATTTCGATTTCTACATGCTGCTGACTTACATCTGGATAGCCGTTTTGCTGGGCTGGCGCATATTTCGCCAGCCATTCGTTCTTATTTACGTGAGTCAACCTTCGCCGCCCTTGGGCGGCTTGTCCGCGTTGCCATCCAAGAGAATGTTGATTTTATCGTCATCAGTGGAGATGTATACGATGTTTCTGACGCTTCCTTACAGGGTCAACTGCGATTTCAGGAAGCACTCAAGGAACTGGGTCAGCAAGGAATACACGTGTTTCTGATCCATGGCAACCATGATCCACTTGACGGATTGCGTCTGACTACAGAAATGCCCAGCCATGTAACCGTGTTTGGAGGAGAGAAGCCAGATCTCGCTTCGGCTTACCGTCGCAAAGATGGTCAAGAAGTGGCTATTGTTAGTGGAATCTCCTATCCGACTGCGAAAGTTACGGACAACACTGCAGTGACCTTTTCTCGAAAGGCTGGCAGCCGTCTGTTTCATATTGCTATGCTGCATGGGAATGTAGACGGTGATTTACTGCACGAGACGTATTCTCCTTGCAGTCGTAGGGACCTTATCGAACGGGGTTTTGATTATTGGGCACTTGGACATATCCATAAACGTAGTGTATTGCATGAAAAACCGGCGATTATATACCCGGGCAATATACAAGGACGTAGCATTAAGGAAACCGGACCAAAAGGTTGTTATGTTGTGGATGTTGATGAGGCTGGAAGTGCTACGCCCCATTTTCATGAGCTTGATTATGTTCGCTGGCAGGTACGGGATCTGTCCATTGAGGGATTGAGTAATGAAGCAGAATGGATACAAAGGGTAGAGCAGGTGATTGACGATATCAGGGAGGAACTCCCGGAGCTGATGTCAGTGGTCAGATTTCGTCTGATCGGACGCGGGGACGTACATAAAGTATTAGCTGAAAAAGGAGCGGTAGAGGATCTGCTGTCTGAACTCCAGCGCCGTGAGGCGGTACGTGCTGAGCGTAAAGATTATAAGGGACTTGTCTGGGTGGAAGGATTCGCTGTAGAATCCGGGTTAGCTATTGACCGTGAACGGTTATTAGAGGAGGATAGCTTTCTTGGAGAAATGCTGCGAATTACAGAGCGTACGGAACATTCAGCAGAAGCGCTTGAAGAATTAATAAACAGTGCGCTTAAGCCGCTCATGGAGAATCAGGAGCTGCGACAGCTGCTCTCGGTGACAAGTCAAGAGGAGAAGCTAAGTTGGCTTCGTAGTGCAGCAGAACAGGGAATCACAATGCTCGGTGGAATGGAGGGTGCTCCAGAAGATGAGAATTGAATATTTGCAGATCCATGGCTTCGGACGTTTGCATAACCGAGAGATTGAACTATCGGAAGGAGTTACTATACTCTATGGACGTAATGAAGCAGGAAAAAGCACGACGTTACAGTTTATTCGCTCCATGCTGTTTGGAATTCCAAGTCGTGGTAACCCTACGGAGAGGTATGAACCTATGCAAGGCGGATTACATGGGGGAATACTGAAGGCACGTGATAGTAATGGTGCCCTGTGGACCATTCGTCGCCATACAACTGGTGGTGAGGGCTTAGGAAGAAATGAGAAACTGAACATCACGGTTAACCATCCGAATGGAACAACGCAAGAGCTAGGGCAAGCTGAAATGGAGCGTCTTTTGCTTGGTGGTATCTCTCGGAGCATGTTCCATCAATTGTTCGCGGTCTCTCTCGATGAACTGCAGGAGCTTGCTGCGCTTCAATCAGAAGAGATGGGCAGCTTTCTCTTTCACGCGGGTATGGGCGGTGGTGGAACGATCATGCGTGCGGAACGCCGATTGGTACAGGAAGCTGAGAAGCTGTATAAACCTCGGGGCAAGCTACAGGAAGCTGCTAAAATCGTTCAGGCTATTGAGAAACTAGAGCGTCAGATGGCGGAGAGCCGCTCTTATCTTCCACGTTATAACGGTAATATAGCAGCATTAAAGGTTACGGAATCTGAGCTAGATCAACTGGAACAACAACGTAAGCTTACTGGAGACAAGCTCGTGATGCTTCGCAAAGCTCAGGATGTTCGTGAATTGTGGTTAAAATGGAGCGATGCGCAGCTCGAGCTGCAGGACCTGCCAGCGATTACAACCTTTCCTGAAGATGGAGCGATTCGCTATCAGGCACTTGAAGGTGAAATTCGGAATGCTCAGGGAGCAGTAACTCGTTATGAACGTCTGCAAAGTGAGCTTACGGCTGAGCTGGAGCAGAATCCGCCGAATGCGTTGTTAACAGCGCAAGGGCCTGCCCTGGAGCGGCTGGATCGCCATCGGAGCAGCTATGAAAACCTGCGAGCGGAAAGACAGCGGCTAGAAGGTGAATTGACCGCGCTGAATGAGCAT
Source organism: Paenibacillus sp. FSL F4-0236 (assembly GCF_038000135.1). NCBI lineage: Bacteria > Bacillati > Bacillota > Bacilli > Caryophanales > Paenibacillaceae > Paenibacillus > Paenibacillus sp. FSL F4-0236. The sequence continues at coordinate 3,629,827 of NZ_JBBOBK010000001.1, read as the reverse complement.
TTGCAGCGAATTCTGCGAGGCATTGATGTCAGCTGGAGCGCGGCAGAGCTGACTGCATTTTCGGGTGCAGCGGCGGATCGTGAAGCTGCACGGAGGTTTGCGGCGGCGTTCGCAAGTTATGATCGCCGCATGGAAGCGGAGGGCGCAGCACGGCAGACGCTGCGTTCCCGCTTGGCCGCTGCCTCAGCTTCGCTGCAGGCAGCAGAACGGGCGTTGGCGCGTGAACACGCTACCGGCGCCGAATCTTTTGCGCAGCTGGCTCCGCGCAGCGCCCGAGAAGTGCTGCAGCTGTGGGACGAGCTGCAGCAGGCGGCCGAGCGCTGGCGCGAAGCGCAGCTCAGCGAAGGGCCGCAGCGCGGCCCCGGCGCCGGAAGTGACGGGCCTAGCGCGCAGCGCATGGCCGCGCTCTACCGGCGCCTGCTGTGGGCTGGGGCAGCACTAACCGTGCTGCTGCCCACAGCGCTGTGGCTGACCGGTGCTCCGCCGGTCAGCGCAGTGCTCGCGATCGGCCTGCTTGGCGCGGCCGATCTGGCCCTTTGGGCCGGCCTCAGCGGAGCGCGCCGGCCGGAAGCGTCCCCGCCAGGGAGTGGCGGGGACGTGGGCACAGCCGCAGCCGAGATGCTGCGGCTGCGGGGGCAGCTGCTCTCCGGGGCGGAGCCGGAGAGCGCCATGCCGGGGCGGCGATCGGCCGCCCCGGGGTCCAGCCCTGACGCAGGCGGGCTGGAAGCCTCCATGAGGGAGCTTCGCAGGCTCATGGAGGCTTGGTCCGCTTGGCGGCAGCGCATTGAACGCTATGCCGCCGAGCGGGATGCCTGCCGCACGGAGCTGGAGACGCTGGCAGGCCAAGAGAAGCTGCTCGCGGAAGAAATGAGCCTGGCAGAGACGGCTTTTACGCAAACTGCTGAGCACTATGAAGAATGGCTGCGTGGGCGCAGATTGCCCGAAGGGTTGTCTCCGGAAGGGCTGCCGGATATCTTCGCTATGGTGGAGCAGGGGAACGAACTGCTGCGCCAAGAGAATAAGCTATCTTTACGTCTGAAAGAGCTGGAAGATGAGTGTAACGTGTTCGAGGAGGAGCTGCTTGCTCTCATTCATGAATCAGGTACTGATCCTTTAGACGAGTCTGGTGTAGCGGCAACTAGCTTTGATATGGATCCGCACGATGGACAGCGACGATCTGCACTAACTTTACTAAGCTGGCTGGAACTTCGAAAAAGAGCTTGGGATGAACTGAAAAAGGACCTGGTTCGCCGGGAAGGCATTCAGTCACGGTTACAAGAGCTTCTGGAAGAGCTTAAGGAGAGCCATAGGGTATTAGGTGAGTTAAGAGAACAGCGTGACCACCTGTTGGACGAAGGCGGAGCAACAGGCGGGGAGGATTTCTTAAGGAGATCGGCTGCTGTACAGCGGCGTAGTGAGCTGAATAAATCCATTCGCCAGTGGGAGCTAGCCATGTTTGGAGGCTGGGAGGATGAGCGAGTTAACGCCTTGCAGTTATTATTAGATCATCATGATGCTTCAGCACTCCAGAAGGAACGTACGGCAGCTGAAGAGCTAGCTGAACGGGAAGAAGAACTGTGGAACACCCTGCTGGAGCAACGAGGAAAGCTGCTTCAGGAAAGGGAGTATTTGAAAGAGCGTTGTATGGAGGACTCTGTTATTCAGCAATTGGAAGAGCAGAGAGCTGCTCTGCGAATCGTGGCTAATAAGTATGCGGTAGCAGCATTAACTGCTGAATTAATCGGAAGAACCCGCCGTATTTATGAACAGGAGAAGCAACCGCAGGTACTTTTGCTTGCATCTGACTATTTCTCCAAGCTGACCGAAGGGGAATACAAAAGAGTAGTTATGACTCTAGGTCATAAAGAACTAAAAGCGGAACACAAAGATGCTGGACTGCTGGACAGCGGTCTGCTCAGCCGTGGGACGGCAGAACAGTTGTACCTTTCCATCCGCTTGGCACTTGCAGAGACGATGTCTCGGCAAGTATCGTTACCACTACTATTCGATGATCTATTCGTCAATTTTGACGAGGCTCGTCTTCATGCTGCGCTTTCACTGCTTGGTGAACTGTCGGTCTCCCGCCAGATTGTGATGATGACCTGTCACAAGCATGTGGCGGAAGCGGCAGCACGAATCATTCCAACAGCAGCAGTTATTTCCGTGTAACTGGTTTTATGGATACAAGGCTGTTCCCTTTTCCACTCGAACCTGATGAGGAATCGCTACGTGGTGGAGTAGACCATGGCGTACGTAGTAGCATGACAGCCCAGACCATCGACAAAGCTCCGAAGATCGGGTAGAACACGGAGAGTAGAGAGCTAAAGCCAAATTGGCTCAATAAATAACAGACCAACATCAGAATCGGCGTAATCAATGCGGGTTTAACTGGAATTCGTTGTTTAAGCTGCATGGTGACACCATAAATGTCGGCGACAAAAGTGCTAAAGATCTCCAAGAAGATCAGCAACAAATATATAGTTTGTACTACAGTACCCAACCGGATGGCGATGTTGCCCATAGGGATTTCAAATTGGAGAATATCAGGCATCTGTGAGCTCATCGCGAAATGCGCGGCGATCAACATAAAGCCGATTCCGGCACCACCAATAATACCGCCCCAGACAAGAGATTTTTCTTCATCAGTATGCCGAGCCATGGGAACTAATACGGCTTGAGCCATACCTAGATTGAAGGCGGTGTAGAGCAGCGGCGACATCCAAGCGCCAAAGATTGTCCGATCCGTTTCTAGGAATAAGAACCGCTGAGCTCCTGGAATTTGAAAGGTATTAAAAATAATGATGAGTGACAGCGTAAGCATTAATGGGACGATCAGACTGTTCATTTGTAGAATACCGGAAATTCCCCGTTTAAGCAGGAAATAAGAACCAACCAGCGTGAGTATTAGCCCTGTTTGATAATGAAATCCAAGATGCTCTTGAAAAATAGCACCCGCGCCTGCAAGCATAATACTGTTGACACCGATTAAGATGACCATCGTGAACAAACTGATGGTGCTTCCGACTTGGTCGCCGAAGAGGTGTCGGTTAAAGTCTTCATAAGACTCTGCTTCTATGCGCCGAGCGATGACCATCATTTTCGTACCCAGCCATATAAACAGTATAGTAGAGAGCAGGATGGTCAGGACTGCCCAGTGTCCGTAACGAGTGAAGAATTTTAATATTTCTTGTCCGGTGGCGAATCCGGCTCCTACAATGGTGCCAATGTAAGTGAATGCGATCTGTAATGTTCGGACATGTGATTTCATGGCTCCCCTCCTAATAGTTTTAAGAACAAAAGAAAAATCATAATGCGTGCTATGCAGGATTGCCTTGTGCACTCTGTATAGTACAGGTTATGATGAGGATCAGTAGGACATGACTTCCGTGATTCATTTGTACGGAACGTCTGCGATTATAAAGGGTATTGGAGGTTCAAAGTCATGGAAGTGTTGAAACAGCGGATTTTGGAGGAAGGTGTCGTCGTTTCGGATGAAGTGCTGAAGCTGGATGCACTGTTGAATCATCAGGTAGATCCGCAGCTTACGATGGAAATGGGACGGGAGTTTGCCGGGAGGTTTGCGGACTGCGGAATTACACGTATTGTGACCGTGGAATCCTCGGGCATTGCCGTGGCATTTGCCACCGCATATGAGTTAAAGGTGCCGTTAGTTTTTGCACGTCGCAAAAAAACACTGTTAGCAGATCCGGACGCACTTTGTGAAAGAGTTCCTTCTTTTACGAAAGGTATTGTTACCGACATTATGTTGTCTCGCCAATTCATCTCTCCAGAGGATAAAATCCTCTTTATCGATGATATTATTGCTAATGGTGATGCAGCACGTGGATTGATTAAGATCATCGAGCGCTCTGGCGCTGAGCTGGTAGGTCTTGGCGTTGTAGTGGAAAAAAGCTTTCAGGCTGGTGCCCGGACGATCAAAGAACAAGGCATCCGACTGGAGTCACTCGTAAGAATTACTTCTCTTAGTGGAGGCACCATTGAATTTGGGGAATAACCCGTTTTTGAGATAAGAACAGGCCTATTTTTCAAACAACTGCTTTTCACCCTATAGATTTTCCTTTATAATAAAATCAGACATAGGGAGGAGGCGTCACAATGGGGAAAGAACCGGTGACTGAGCAATTTTTTATTGATAAATTAACCGAGGCCAAGGATCACTTCGAGCGTGCGCTGGATTGCAAACACACGGAATTCGACGATCTGTATCCCTATATGATTGAACATCCTCAGTTTTTTTGGTACAAACGCTATGTAGCTTGGTCAGAACTTCTGACAATCAAAGGTTTATGTGAGGAACTTTCCTTCCCTTGGAGGGAGAAATTCACAACAAACCAAGTGGAGTATCTGGAGCAACGTGTGATGTCCGCTAAAGTTCTTGATTTCTGGTTCGAGAAGAATGAAGCGCTGATATAAGAATGCTTTAGTAGACATGCAATTGGTCAATTACTTATACGAGACCCAGATGATTTTTCATTTGGGTCTTTTTTCTGGATGAAAATAGGATAAGCTATACAGAGGGAGGGATTCATGATGATTAGCGATGAACAATTGGATGCATACCGAATTTCCGGCGAGAAAATTCGTGTGGTGCGGGACGGCATAGAAAGTAATGATGTAAAAGGGATTGTTCTGGCTTGGGATGATTCGCAGGTGATGATACGTCGTCAGAATAGACGAGTAGTAAAGCTGGATCGGAATTATTTATTCCAACCCTTCAGTGAACCAAGGAAAGAACCTGATAATATATAGTTTCCGCAGCAAAAACAGCTCCTTACCCAAATTGGGTGGGGAGCTGTTCTGCTTACATATAAGCCTCTGACGAATTAAATACTTAAAGCTAGCTGGGAGTCACTTTCTTCTCTGGAGAGTATGGAGAGCTCTGTGGACAGTCCGAGATACGCACGCATTCGCAGCATCATCTCTCTACGGAATCCTGGCCATAATATATTCATCTCACCTTGATATCCTCTACAGGAGTACAAGGCCTCGACTCCTCGTTGATCTTGGCGAACGGTTGTGATCTTCAGATCATGTGAGCTCAATTCACGCGTAACCTCTTGAAGCATTAGTGAGGTTTTCTTAGTGGCACCAGACAAGAGCTCCATATAAAGCTGAGGGGTCTTAAATAGACCACTTTTGCTGATTACACGGCAGTCACGCTCGAAAACTTTATGAATAAACGTTAGCAGCAAATAGCTTCTGACAAGGGACAGTTCTTCTTTAGTAACATCTTCATCAACAATGGATGTCTTCAACTTCGTAGTCGCCATTATAAATCACCTCATTTATATTATGCGAACTTTTGTTCTCATTATACCTTATATTCGGAATTAAAAGCAATAATTATCCATAAAATAATGATCGATAAGAAAAGCTGGAAAATATATTGACGCTTTAATCTCAGCATGGTATGATCTATCTTGTGACCGCAAGTTTGATATGTAGTCATTATGATGTGCGGTCGTGGCGGAATTGGCAGACGCGCACGGTTCAGGTCCGTGTGGTAGCAATATCGTGGAGGTTCGAGTCCTCTCGACCGCATCACAAGAAACTCCCTTGAGAAATCAAGGGAGTTTCTTTTTTTGTGAATATAATCAATCGAAGGTAACTTTAGCATACTCGTATTTAGATCGATAAATATCGAATTAACCCTAATAGAGCGAAGGCGAACAAAACTGTCCCAGCACCAATGCCTGTAATTGCACTGTTTGCGACCTTAAGTTTTTTAGATATGAACAGTGATACGATAGAGATTGCAACCAGAAGTGCTGCTAAAAGGTATAAACTGAAATCGTTAAACACACTTTTTAAGCCAATAAAATGAATCCCTACTATAAAGGCAATCCAAGGAGCAACATAATCATTATACTTACATTTCATCAATATAGAAGCTCCAGCACCAGCCAACAATAATTCAATATAGACAGAAATTAGATAATTATCAAAAGAGGTCTTGTCATTTAATACGGAGGGAGCATCCCAGTTCGTCACACTTAAATAGACACCAATCAAGCAGACGAGAAGGGATACACCAGAAGCTATGCCAATATATTTTCGCCAGCTGGATCTGGGGTTTTCTTGTGCCCAACCAAACCAACTAAAACTAAACATACCGAATATAGAAGCATACATGGCGTAATCCCTCACATAATCCATACAGTACCCCCTATAAATATTAACAATATTCCAGGCAGAGTCTTATACTGTAGACTTCCGAAGCATCCAGAACGATAAGAGTGCATACAAGACCGTCAAGGGCATACTCCACAAGGCAAGTTCAAATGCGGTATGGCTAGCCAACCAATTAAATACATCTACCCACCACTGATAATATGTCATTAACAATCCAGCGACACTGTACAGAATAAACATGACTGCCGCGAAAATGAATAGGCCGCTTCTACCAAATCTACGAAAGATGCTGGATATAACAAATCCCCAATAAAACATATGCAACAAGATCATGAAATAGATCCACAGCTGCTCTAGGACGGTACCATCATTCAAGTATGGTAGGTGAAAATAATGTAGCTGCACACCCCATCCAGATGTTAATTTGGTTTCTATAATAGATAGCAGGAACAGAAGTAGTGAGAAGCCGGCACTTGTTATAACGGCCATCAAGGATGTGCCGAAGAAATAATCTATCCTCCGTAGGCTTAAGCCCAAGGCAAAGGGGAAAGTCTGTACTAAAATGATGATACCTATGACAAACATATAAATAAAGATTGAGACTAGGCCGCCGGTATACATTGGTTCTTGCAGGAAAAAAGCTATGACAAGATTAACCAAAAAGCTGGACAATAATATAATCCAAGGCATAAACAACCAAAACCATTTATCCTTATAGTGCATTTTTAATATCCCTGTCATTTGGTTCATTGCACTGCAACTCCCTTCTCTTGGGATTTTCTGTTTGTAAGATGAACAATTAACTGTTGTAAAGATATCGGGGAGATCTCCAGACCAAGCATCTCAGCACGTGATAGATCTGTTGAGTTTAAGCCAATAACAGTGGCAGAAAGTAATCCGCCAAAGGATTCACGAGAGATGATCTCTTTACCGGTGATTAAATCTTCGACCTTCGCAGCCGCACCGATAACTTTAGCAGCCCGCCCGCGAAGAGCTTCAGCATCCTCATTGATAATCAGCTTACCGTTGTCGATAACAATGACATGCTCTAATAGCTGGCTTACCTCGTCAATTAAGTGTGTAGACAAGACAACTGTTCGCGGATATTCTGAATAATCCTCAATTAGTCTATCGTAAAACAGGCTTCTTGCTACAGCATCGAGACCTAAATAAGGTTCGTCAAAAATAGTCAGCGGAGCGCGGCTCGCCAGGCCTACTACAATGCCCACCGCCGAGAGCATTCCTCTGGACAGCTTCTTTATTCTTCTTTTTAAGGGGAGATTAAAGTCCTTGATTAAGGAGTGGGCGTAGTCCCGATCAAAGTTAGGGAAGAATAACTCGGATACCTCTAGAACATCGATAATACGGTACGTATCCGGATACTTTTGGCTTTCCTTAATAAAGCAAATCTGATTGAGTACGCGGTTATTCTCGTAGGGATGTTCCCCGAACACCTTCAAATCACCGCTTGTAGCAAATAACTGTGCTGTAATCATGTGCATGATCGTTGTTTTTCCTGCACCATTTCTGCCAAGCAGGCCATAGATTTTATTCTTTTCTAAAGAAAAACTAATGTCTTGGATGACGGTTACCTTTCCATACGACTTGGTCAGTCCCTTGATCTCAACGACTTCATTCATGACCGATTATCTCCCCTCTGAATCATCTTCGTTAATTGATCCAACGTAATTCCTAATTTCTCTGCTTCACGGATCATAGTTACAACATATTGCTCATAAAATTGCTCTTTTCTCTTCTCCATCAATACTGTGCGCGCTCCAGAAGCTACAAACATGCCGATACCTCGCTTTTTGTATAAAATTCCTTGGTCGACAAGCAAATTCACACCTTTCGCAGCCGTCGCCGGATTGATCTGGTAAAAAACAGCAAATTGATTTGTTGAAGGAACCTGTGATTCCTCCAAGAGTGTTTCTTCGATGATGTCATTTTCTATGCGTTCGGCGATCTGCATAAATATCGGTCGAGTATCATCCATTAAGCTTCCCATGTATTCACCGCCATGTTCATTGGTTAGTTAGTTATGTAATTAACCATATATGCAACAGACCTATTTGTCAATCATTACTATGTGGATTTTTTGATCCTTTGAGCCCAAATCCAGTGAATTGGCGTATCAGCATAAATAAAAAGGCAGTTCGGATTCACACCGAACTGCCTTTTATTTTAGTTGGATGTCTGCTATGATTTTGTCCTATTAGAAAACAAGAGAAGGGTGAAACTATGAATGAATATGGTCCGGATTTATTTAAAGGTACGGCAGTGTACTATTCAAAATATCGACCGCAGTATCCTTCATCCCTTATTCGGTTCTTAATTCAGAAGTTTTCGCTTAACGGAGAAGGCTGTCTGCTTGATTTAGGGTGTGGTACGGGTCAGCTGGGACTAAGATTTAGTGATTGGTTTGAAGAAATGATAGGTGTAGATACGGAAAGTGGAATGTTGGAAGAGGCTAATCGTCTATCAAAAATCCATAGGGTTGATAACGTTAGTTGGATGCTTGGTAGAGCAGAAGAGTTGCAGAACGTCTGGGGTTCCTTCCGTCTTACCATCCTAGCCAAAGCGTTTCACTGGATGGATAGATCGTCTATTCTTGAAATCCTATACCACAGTTCGGACAATAATGGCGGTCTAGCAATTATTGATACTTTTAATGTAGGGCAAGAGCCATTATCTTGGCAGCTTAAGGTAAATGAAGTAGTGAAACGCTGGTTAGGTAACGAAAGAATCGCAGGAGACAGCATCTATACTCATCCTAAAGAAAGACATGAGGATATTGTTGCGCGATCTAGCTTTAAGGATGTGGAAAGATTGATTTTACCGAGTTATTCAGTGACATGGACGGTGGATTCTATTCTTGGCAATTTGTATTCCACTTCCTATGCTTCAAAGCGTTTATTTGGAGATCACTTGGAACGATTTGAAGCGGATTTGAAATCTTCTTTATTAGAAATTGAGCCTACGGGTAAATTTACTGAAGTGTTATCAGTTTCTGTTATCACAGCTTTAAAGAAGGAAGCAAAATCACAATAAGAATCTCGCATTGATCTCACCAGAGCCGGCTGTGTTAGGCTGGAGTTTCAGAGAGAATGTGTTCTTTTTTAGTATGGATTTCACTTGCTTAGGAGTTAGTGAGGGATTTCTCTGCAGCAATTGAGCAATGACACCAGAGACTATAGGTGTTGAGACACTGGTACCGGACAGCACAAAGTAATTTTTAGCGATCCGCAAGTAAGGAAGCTCGCGATCTAGCTTGGAATGAGGCGCACGAAGAGAGATAATGGTTTCGCCAGGAGCTACGAGGTCTGGTTTCTTTCGCCCTCCCGGTGCAGGTCCGCGGCTTGAATACGAGGTAATCCGGTCGTCCTTTTGTGTGAGCGTGCGACGGTCATCCACTGCACCTACGGTAATTGCAGAAGGGCTAATCCCAGGAGATTCTATCGTCCTGCGTCCAGGGCCGCTATTTCCAGCTGCTATCACAACAGTGAGTCCAGCCTTTATTGCTTTTTCTACGGCTTGGCACAGCGGGTCATCAGCACAAGGTGAATTTACCGTACCCCCTAATGACATCGAAAGGATACGTAGTTTTAGTCGCTTTCGATTCGCAATACACCACTCAATTCCTTTAATGATCGTGGAGTCATATCCGTCACCATTTTTATCAAGTACTTTAACACCAACGATCCCTGCCTTTGGAGCAGGGCTTTTGTATTTTCCTTTACTCATCCATCCGTTGCCTGCCGCGTCCCCTGCGATATGAGTCCCATGGCCGTTATCGTCGTAGGGAAGTTTTCTGTGATTGATAAAATCTTTAAAAGCTACGATACGGTTACAGGGCTGAATCAGATCAGGGTGCCTATACACTCCTGTGTCAAGAATGGCAATGTTGATTCCTTTTCCGGTAAGTCCCTGTTTCTTTTGGACGGATGTAGAACCGATGGATGGTGTCGCTATATAAAGTGATGTTTTTTTAATTCCGTCAACATAGATTTTATCGATTCCATGCCAACTGCACATCTGTTTCAGACAGTTCATCGAAACTCGTGATGATACAGAATTTAGTATGGGGAGATGATGTTTGATAGGAAAGTCGTGTGATTCTAAATGTTTTTTTAATGACTTCAGCTGTGCTGGGGTCATTTTTTGTTTGAATTTGATAATGATAGGAATTTTAGCGGATGTACCGCGACGGACTTGGGAGTGTTGAATTCTTTTTCTTAGCGCCGTATGGATTCTTGAACTATTTTGCTCTAGCCACAATTGTCGGTTCATTTATTAATGGATCACCTCACAAGTGCATTATATGCACCACTGATCCAGTGGGTACGAATCTATGAATCTAGGAATAAAGTACATTTCTAGAATAGTAGGTAAAAGTGAGGTCAAGCATTCCAATTCTTGCATTTACTATCGTATCCTAAAAAGAAAGTGGTGAAGTAAATGGCAATGATTAAGAAGCCAGTCAATAAGCAAGCCGTAATGGCGGCTAAAGCTCTCGCGGCAAAAAGAGTGAAAGCAGCTGCAACCCGGAAGAAACGGAGAATCAGACAGACATTGGACAGATTTGTGGTTCTCGCTACAAGTTTAGGTACGAATAGCACACCTAAAGATTCTTCGGGCTGGACCGCTACATTAAAAAATGGTACCACAACTGTGAACGCTGAGTTCGATGATTTCGGTGTGGTCAGATTTCCTACGATTAGCACATTAACTTCAGTACCTTACCTGCTGACAATAAGAGACGAGAATGGAGTAGTTTTGAAGAGTTTTAACGTCCCAGCAGACCGTGAATTTTTTGTCGCTAGATTTTAGTTTGGACAAATCAGCTTTAATTCTGTAGTAAACAGCACGTGTCGATCCTATATCGCCGCGTGCTGTTTTATTTGTCTTATTTTAGATCATGCAGATTTTAACCATACTTGAATCTCATACACCCACTGAAACATTCCGGTGAAAATGACTGTCTGGATGATGAATGGAACCTCCGTATTATATTCGGCTTTAGCATGTGCAGCGATATTCTGCATCGTTTCCATTCTCTGCTCCTCCGAGCAATAACCATAGAGATAAATTCCTTTAGGTAATATTGAAATACAGTCGGCCTGTTCAGGGTACTTCTCACAAACTACAAAAAAGACAGATGGATTCTCACTAGGCTCTAAAGTAGTCATAATATTTGCACGAAAATCAAAAGCGAATGAATCTCTTGGCTCATCTTCAAGCTGTTGATTTAGCGCATTCTGCAGTTGATGGAAACTTTCGAGGCTGGGTTTCTGTAGGGAGTGGATTTTTACGATCGCTCTTTCTCCCAAAGCCTTAGTTGAAAAATGGGTGGGGGATAGAGGGACATCGGATAAATAAGCTTGATTTTCATATTGTTTTCGTAAAGCTTTAAGCTGTGATTTTGTCTTATTCAGATGCTTGATTTCCTGTTCAATTTCCTCGTCCTTTGTTTTAAGAAAATTAATAATATAATCGAGATTATCATTCGTAAAAACATCTTTAATCTTATGAAGTGGCATATTTTTTTTTTTGCAGAAGTTGATGACATCAAGATAAATAAGCTCTTTATCTGAATAATAGCGATAACCGGAGGAGGGATCTACTTTTGCGGGCTTGAGCAAGTGAATTCGGTCATAATGCCGCAAGGTTTCGATAGTTGTGTCTGCTAGTTTTGCTGTTTCACCAATAGAATAATAGTTGTTCATTGCATCGTTCTCCCGTTGACTCTTGTGTTACACAAGAGATTATAGTGTTCATTGTACTGATTTTTATCTAAAATTTCAAAACAGTGAATGGAGAATGACAAGATGAAGACAACAGAACTCAATGTATTAAAAGATCCAATTTCCAAACTATTTCGCGGTTATGCAATCCCTGGGATCGTAGCTTCACTTTCTATGTGTCTGTACGGAATTATTAACGGAATCATTTTGGGGCGTTTTGTAGGACCTAATGCGCTAGCTGCAGTGAATATGGCTTCACCGATTTTTAATATTATTTCCTGTATAGGGATCTTAATTGCTATTGGAGGAAATACATTAACCGCTATTAGTCTGGGAGAGCAGAACAAGGGGAAAGCCAACCACTACTTCAATAATGCTTTTTACACATTGCTCATGATGGCCGTAGTTATTTTCATAATGGTAGTTTTTTTTCCTCATGTACTGGCTAGAATAGTTGAAGCAAATTCAGTGCTTTTTCCTATGGTTGTTGATTACATACAGACTTTTGGTGTATTTGTCGTGCCTGTAATTTTTAATATTTTACTTGGTATTTCATTGCAATCTATGGGGAAACCTCAGCTTTATATGGTTGGTAATTTACTGAGTGTAGTTTTAAATATCATCTTGGATTTAATTTTTATCTGCGTTTTCGATATGGGGATTACCGGTGCTGCTTTGGCATCTGGGATCAGTGCAACGATTGTTTTTATATTATTTTTCTCGAATTTTATCTCAAAGGATAGCTTTTTAAAAGTGGGTAGATGGAAAGTGGATTTTAAAGCAATCGGAAGGATGATCTATAACGGTTCTTCAGAAGCGATTACGCAATTCAGTGCGGGTTTTTCTTCTATGATCTTCAACTGGATTTTGATCTCTAAATTTGGTGAAATAGGGGTATCTTCATTTGCGGTAGTTCAGTATATCTCACTTGTAGTTAATGCAGTTATCATGGGCATGTCGAGAGGGTTAGGAGCCATTAGCAGCGTGAATTACGGAGCGAAGGAATATAGCCGTATAACGGAATTGATTACCATGGCGATTAAAATAGTGACATTAGTTGGTGTGGTTTGTACAGCGATATTGATTATTTTTAAATCTCCCTTAATTTCTCTTTTTGTAAAAGACAATCTTCAGGTCATGACTACATCAAGTGAAATCATCACATTTTATAGCTTTAATTTTATCTTTGTAGGGGCCAATATTATAATTAACGCTTTGTACACAGCCATTAACAATCCAAGAACATCCGCGATTTTGGCGATTTTACGGTATGCCTTGTTGATGGGGAATTTCTTTATCCTTCCTTTAATGTTTGGTAACATCGGCTTATGGCTTTCCTTTGTAGTGGCAGAGATAATCTGTGTCGTGGTAAGCTATGTTTGTTTGAGGAAGACAATGCAAAAGTGGAGTATCAACCAGTAACAGCAGAATAAAAGAGGAGTTTTGAAGTGAAAAAGTGGTACAAACTTGATAACGCAGCAAAACTATTTCCATCCGTTACAAACACAAAAAACACTTCCGTTTATCGGATCTCAGCGGTTCTGACAAATCCTGTAGATGTGGATGCGTTACAGCAAGCCGCCGATACGGTATTCGACAGATTTCCGATGTTCACTGTGAAGCTTCGCAGGGGTGTGTTTTGGAATTATTTAGAGTCTAGCACGGATAAAATTGTGATCGCTGAGGATCAGCAGTATCCTTGTCGCAACATTGATCCAACTACAAACAATGGATATTTATTTAAGGTTTTATACTACAAAAATAGAGTCTCTGTTGAAGTGTTCCATGCGCTTACGGATGGTAATGGGGCTGTGGAGTTTTTAAAATCACTGCTGTACTATTATCTAATGTATATGGGACATGAAATTGACACTGAGGACCGGATTTTACTCGCTGATTCAGGAGTGGATATCCATGATATGGAGGATGCTTTTCGCAGATACTACAAGGATTGTTATGTTGAATCGGTTAGAAACAGCCGAGCGTACCACATTAAAGGCACAGCTTTCGAACAGTTCGGAAATAACGTGGTACACGGGGTCGTAAGTGCCTCCCAATTGAATGCCCTCGCTAAGCAAAAAGGAAGTACGATCACTGCTTATTTATCCGCATTACTGAGTTATTCTATTTATCAAACAAGAATTAAATATAGCAAAAGTAATGCTCCCGTGGTTATCGCAGTGCCTGTCAATTTGCGCAAAGCATTCCCTTCACGTACTCTTCGTAACTTCTTTGGCGTAGTTAATCTTGGCGCGCGAATTACGGAAGATACCACACTGGATGAATTAATTTTTAGAATGAATGAGATGCTGAAGTATAAAACGGGGAAAGAAAATTTGCAAAATATCATTTACAATAATGTGGCGCTTGAACGGAACAAAGCTACGTTGTTTGTCCCGTTATTTTTGAAAAACTGGTTCGTGAATTTAGGGTTTCATATGCTTGGGGAAAGTAAAAGAACACTGACCTTGTCCAATATCGGCAATATTATGTTGCCACAGCAAATGTACAAGCACGTAGAGCTAATCGAGGCATTAGTCTATCCATCCAATAAAAGCCCTATGAACTGTGGGATCAGCTCAGTCAATGATAAGCTGGTGATCACGTTTACCAGAAATATAGTGGAATCCGATATATTGCAATATTTCTTTTCGACCTTAGCGGGTGAGGCTGGACTTGAAGTTAAAATCTACTCAAACGATTGGGGGATTAGCGAATGACCAAATGTATTCGTTGCAACGTGACGGTTGATAATCAACATTATCGTTGTCCACTATGCTCCAAGCCAATTAAGATCAGGGGAGAGAGCACGACAGAATACCCGTCCTATAAAGAGATCTATCAGGAAACCAAACCATTTACGGTAGCTAAATTGTTCCTCTTTTTGACTATATCTGCGATCGTGCTTTCGATTACAATTAATGCGTTGACCTATCATATCAATCCGAGAATATGGTCAATTATCGTAAGTACAGGTCTTATCTATGCGTGGATCGTTGTTAAAGATACCATTTTATCTAATAAACATATTGGCAGGAAAATTTTATACCACTATGTCATGTTGTCCATTTTCCTTTTGGTGATCGATATATTCGTTGGTTTTAGGGGATGGTCTACCAACTATGCAATCCCACTGTTTGGAGTAGCAGCTACATTTATTATGACTGTGCTCGCAATTGTTCAAAAATCATTATGGCGTCATGATATAGGCTATATTTTATCGATGTTCTTTATTAATTTATGTCCTATGCTTCTGTTTGTATTTAATTTGTCTCATGTCATTTGGACCAGTGTTTTCTCTATCGTATACTCACTCTTAACCATTATTGGGATGATAATTTTTTCTGACCGGAAATTTATAAGCGAAATCAGAAGAAGATTCCATTATTAATAATCGAGATAGATTTATTCCAATCTATAATTAAATATTTAGGTTTATTATGCATATTAACCACGTCCTTTGGATGTGGTTTTTTTGTGGATTTAAGAAAGTGAAGGGTTCATACGACACCGAATTCCTATTTTTCTACAAGAAAGGTTGTCCTTTTTAATGGGATGTTTAAGGCATTTTTGCTAGTTTAAAATTAAAATAAAATTCTTGACACTTCCTAATGATAACCATTATCATAGGAGTGGTAGATGAAAATGAAAATCATTATCACTACTTGGAACGTATAATTATACATACTCGGAGGGATAGATTTTGAAGAAATTATTAGTACTTCTGGTTGTTGCAGCGCTTACTGCGATGACTGCATGTTCGTCCACCAATACAGCGGACAATCAAACCAAGAATGAAGCCGTAACGAATACAGCTGCTAATGAAACGAAAGAAGCAAATGCAGCGAATACAACAGAAGCAGCGAAAACAGCGGATGCTGGAAAGGAATACAGTCTGGAAAATGATGGTGTAGATGAAGCATTGTTCAATGAAGCATTAAACCAGTTTCCAGCCACAGTTCCACAGCGAATTGTAACTACATCTGTACCATTAACAGAAATGCTCTATTTGCTTGGAATCACACCAGTTGGGGTGCCAACCTCCACCAATCCAATCCCTGCTGATTTTGAATCGATAGATAAAATTGGTTCGCCAATGGCACCGGATCTTGAAGTAGTAACAAAGCTTGAGCCAGACTTGCTGCTGGGAGCAGAATCACTTCGAAGCACACTGGATAAGACACTGGAAGGCATGGATTTGCAAAAAGCATATCTACGCACAGAATCCTTCGAGGATTTAAAGCTTAGCCTTAAAGTATTAGGTACTTATTTTAATAAAAAAGATGAGATGAATGCGGCTTTGAGTAAGATATTGGATAAAGAAAATGAGCTAAGTAAATTAGCCGAAGGAAAAGAACTGCCGAGCGTGATGCTCGTTATTGGAACCTCTGATTCCTTCATGGTTATGAGTGAGAAATCTTATCTAGGTAGTTTGGTGAAAAAGCTTGGCGCTGATAACATTGCTACTTCTGTACTTAAAGTTACAGATACTTACTCTCCTATTAATATGGAGAACGTCGTAGCCGCTGATCCTGACGTCATTCTTGTATTGGCTTCAGGTGACCACGGAGCGACAAAGGACAAATTTAAAAAAGAAATAGAGAAAAATGAAACTTGGACGAAGCTCTCTGCTTATAAAAACGACAAAATCCAGATTTTAGATTACAGTGTGTTCGGCGTAACCTCGATCATTAACGCAGAAACAGCCCTAACTGAAATCGCAAAATACTTCTATGAATAATTAAAGGAGACAGCAAGTGATAAATACATCTCGTAGCAGAATAGTTGTTATTGTAACGGTTCTATTAGCGCTCGTTGCAGCGATTATTGCCATCGGATTAGGCTCTGTTTTCATTCCGGTATCAGACATACTAAGCACAATCTTTGGTTCATCGTCTAAGGCGGTGAATGCCACCATCATATGGGATATTCGATTGCCACGTGTGTTACTGGCGATGATCATCGGAGCGAATATAGCGATCTCGGGCGCACTGCTGCAAGCTGTGATGGGTAACCCACTTGCTGATCCTGGATTGACGGGTGTAACTAGCGGCGCGGCTGCATGTGTTCTTGTTATAATGCTTGCTGCACCACAGTATACTGAGTTCATTCCGATTGCCGCTTTTGTTGGAGGGCTAATTGCTGCTGGTATTGTATATGCATTAGCTTGGAGACGAACCGGTATTTCACCGATTACTATTATTTTATCTGGTGTTGCTGTGAATGCGCTTTGCGGAGGACTCATTGGACTATTAACAATCATGTACAGCGATAGACTCCCTGCAGCGGTTCAATGGCTTAACGGCAGTCTTGCGGCAAAAGGGAATAATGCGTTAATGATGGTCTTCCCATATGCGATTGCAGGTTGGATCTTATCGTTCTTTGCTATTCGTAAGGCAAATATCATTCGTCTGGGTGATCAGGTGGCTTCGAATCTGGGTGAAAATGTGAACCGAATTCGTATCCTGCTCTCCTTGCTGGCAGTATTTCTAGCGGCTATTTCTGTAGCAGCCATTGGAATGATCGGATTTGTCGGTCTAGTTGTACCTCATATGGCGAGATTGCTCGTGGGTTCAGATTACAAATATCTTTTACCGATGAGTATGGCTCTAGGTGCATTGGTTCTGTTAATTGCGGATACAGGTGGACGTACCCTGTTTGCACCCCTAGATATCCCTGCAGGTATCCTTATGGCTGTGATTGGCGGACCATATTTTCTATACCTGATGAGAAAGAAGGCGTTCTAACATGTTTACTGTCGATTCCATTTCGATTCGGTATGAGCAGAAAAGCGTGATTAACAACTTCTCTTTTTCCGTAAAAAAGGGTGAGATCGTCTCCATCATAGGACCGAACGGCTCCGGTAAATCCACTTTGCTCAAAGCGGTATCACGGCTAATTCCTTATCACACGGGTACGGTCATACTCGATGGTACGGATCTGAAGACCATGAGCGCCAAACAAGTCGCACGAAAAATGTGCATGCTGAGCCAGAAGAATCAAGCACCGAGTGATATGACTGTGATCGATCTGGTCTCGTATGGCAGATATCCACATAAAAAGTGGTTTGAAAGATTGAACCAAGAGGATATGGACATTGTTCATTGGGCCCTTGAAAAGACACATTTGATGGAGTATAAGCACCGAGCCGTAGCTTCATTGTCAGGTGGTGAATCACAGCGTGCCTGGATTGCAATGGCATTGGCGCAGCGTCCACTCATCATGTGGCTTGACGAACCAACCACGTACTTGGATATTTCGCATCAGCATGAAGTGCTTGAGCTTGTTCGTGAGTTAAATCAAGACATGGGCATGACCGTAGTGATGGTGCTGCATGATCTCAATCAAGCTTCTACGTATAGCGATAGTATCGTTGTAGTGCAGGCGGGTGAGAAGGCGATGTATGGCACACCGAATGAAGTCATGACAACTGATATGATAAGGGATATATACCGGATGGACGCGGAAGTCCAGTATGTGCCCACAGAGAAGAAACCTCGTATTCATTTGTTGAGTACTGTTCGATAGATTCATAGTGTGACACAACCTATTCATGGAGGGATTTTAAATGAAGAAGCCTGTAGATGTGGAGAAAAATAAAGAAAACTACTTGCAATTTATTAATAAACGTAAGAACCTGATTTTGAGTTTGATCGATGATGAAGGTAAGCCCTTTATTAGTTATGCGCCTTTCGTAAAGAAAGACGGCAAGCTGTATATCTATATTAGTAAGATCGCAGAGCACTATGGCTATATGGAAAATAATGATTTTGTGGACGCCTTTCTAATTGCGGATGAGTCTGAAACAAACAATAAATTTGCAACTGAGCGTGTGCGCTGGAGTTGTACCTCAAGCAATATCGGAAATGATGGATATGAGGATATTTTTGAATTGTTCAATGCTGACCATGGTGAGGCCATGCTGAAATTGCTGCGCGGACTGGATTTTTCACTGTTCGAACTAACTCCGCTGAAGGGGCGTTATGTTGTAGGTTTTGGGTTGGCGTTCGATATTGATGTAGATGCAAATGTATTTAATCACGTTGTTATTGATAAGAAGAAAGACGAAGAAGCAGCTGTACAGGGGAGCAAATAGCCGATGACTATTACTTCAGTACTGCCCATCTGGCAAGCGGTTCAAGAGCGATTTCATAAAATGGTGAAGGCATTGCCGGAAGAAGATTTATATCTTAAATTAGGGAATTCATCCATCGGAGGATTGATTTCTCATAATGCCGAGGTAGAATTTATGTTTGCAGAGTGGTTCTTTGGTAGACCTAAACCTCAAGCCGATGACGCAGCATATACTACACTAAGTGAACTGGTGGATCTGCTGTCTGCTTCCAACGAGAATCTGATTGCAGCGATGCGGGAGCTTCCGGAAGATGCTTGGCATGTAAGCGTAGAGTCGTCTTTTGGCACATCTACTCCGCTTGAAGCGGTTGGAAGACTTATGTATCACACAGGTATTCATGCCGGACAGATTTCTCTAATACAGAAAAATGCGATTCGAAGTGAAGTGTTGTAGGTAGAAGAGTAGACATGGGAAAACGGCAGAAATGCCGTTTTTTTGTGTGTAAATAAGGAGTTTTAAATTGATCCCGATTAATTATTGGCTCTATTTTGATACCCTCTGTATTATCTGGATTTTGGTATAATATAGGGAATTCCAAGGGGGCGTATATCATGACGGAATACTTGCGAGGCCAAATGGCCAAGATGGCAAATGTGAATATGGAAACACTGAGGTATTATGAGGAAATGGGTCTAATTAGTACACCTATACGATCGGAAGCCGGCTACCGTCTTTATTCTGAAGAAGCGCTAAGTCGACTTACGTTTATACATAATGCTAAGCAATGTGGATTCACCCTAAAGGAAATTAAAAAGGCATTGTTAAAATCGGAAAGCAGTGGCATTAGCATAGATGATTTTGTGAAAGTTGTAGATAAAAAAATGGATCGAGTCCGCAATGAAATTGCAAAGCAGGAGATAAAGCTTGCTTCTCTCGCAGACCTGAGAAAAAATTTATTAGCCAAGGATAAACATCCTGGAGTACAGTCAACGCTAGAAATCCTGAAAATGGAATCTTAACTTGACCTTGTAGTCACCTACAGGCTTTACACTTTGAGTTGAAAAGACCTGTAGGAGGGATTATCGATATGGAAAAGACGAGTATAGAACAGCTTGCAGCGATCAAAGATTACCTGAAACAAAACAATCGGTTTGAAAGTAAGTCTGTAGAGCATATCCGGCAAGAAATGGTTGAGGCGGCTGCGAATATGCCCAGTCATACGGATGTTACAGTCGAGCGGGTCAGGGTTGGGCCATTAAGCGGAGAGTGGATCATTCCTGTGGAAGCAGCTCCACCTGATGATAAAGTGATTCTTTATTTTCATGGTGGTGGTTTTGTTTCAGGAACCTGTGAGTTTTATCGGGATCTAGCAGCACGAATTGCAAAGGCGAGTTGCATGAAAGTACTAATTATTGAGTATCGCCTTGCACCCGAGTATATCTATCCCGCCGCTAATGAAGATTGTATAGGGGCTTACCGGTGGTTGCTTGCGAACGGATATTCTGCCAGTGATATCGTGTTTGGAGGAGACTCTGTTGGAGCCAGCCTTGCGCTGATGACACTGATTAGTTTGAGAGATGAGGGGAGCGAGTTACCAGCAGGTGCTTTTTTAATCTCGCCGCATACAGATCTTGTTCATTTGGATGGTGAATCGTATCATAGTCGTGCGGAGCTTGATCCGACAGGTAGCTTGGAAGGGAATAAACGGATACTTGAAACATATGTAGGTACTCGAACTGAGTGGGCTTCAATATTATCGCCGTTAAGAATGAGTTTGCAGGGATTGCCTGATTTACTTGTTCAAGTAGGCGACCATGAGGTGCTATTAAGCGATTCAACGAGGTTGGCTGAACGGGCGAGAGGAGCGGGTGTTCATGTGGAACTGGAAATATGGGATAATATGTGGAGTGTTTTTCATTTCTTAGCGTACATGCTCCCAGAAGCAGAGCAGGCGATTACGAAGATTGGTAAGTTTGCTAGGGCGAAGTTGGACGAGTGAGTAAGTAGATGAAAGAAATGAACCTTCTTGAGAAATCAAGGAGGTTTTTTGTTGTTGGGGTATGGTAAGTACTCAGCGGCTGATGAGAATTGGATACTAAAATGTGGATCTTAGTTTGATAAGTTTGTGCACGTATATACTGATAATGATTTTACAAATGACAAAGTAATATTATTGTCAGTTCGTTTTTGAATATTATATGCTATGATAAGTACCATCAGAAATAGAGTGAGGGGAAATACCGATGTCGAATGATCTTCCATTATCTAAAGAAAACATTTTGGATGCGGCTGAACAAGTACTCCGGCGTTTTGGCCCGGATAAGACTTCAGTTGTTGATGTAGCGAGGGTACTGAAGGTTAGTCATGGTACGCTATATAGACATTTTTCCAGTAAAGCAGCTTTGCGCGAATCGGTAACCGAAAGATGGTTGCATCAAAATATTTTAGCCCCATTAAAGGACGTTACTGAGCAATTTGATGGGAATGCCAAAGAGCAGCTACATCTGTGGTTAGATACTCTAATTCACAGTAAACGGAGCTATGCTGTAGATGATTCCGAAATGTTTGCTATGTACGCCTCCGTAACTTTAGAAGCCGTAGATATGATTACCCAACACGTAGATCAATTAATTGGGCAACTCGCACGCATTCTTGAAAAAGGTATACAAACCGGGGAGTTTAAAGCATTGGAATCAGAGGTTATGGCAAGAGCTATTTTTAATGCAACATCACGATTTCATCATCCTGCTCATGCGAAAGAGTGGCAGTCGGGTTCGATTGATCAGGAGTTTGCCTCTGTTTGGGATTTGATGCTTTCCGGAATTTCGTCATAAATTGTTATAGCATATTTCATAATAGAAAAATGATGGACTAAACCTTTTGATGAAGATCGGAAGGTTTTTTTGCGTCTGGAGAACAATTATATTAAATGACAAAAAATAATAATTGTCACTTGTTATTTGCGAGTGTTCGATTTATAATCAGACCAACAAGAAAGGTAAACGAATAGGAGGAATAAAAGATGGATCAGAATTTGGATGGAAAAGTTGCATTAGTGACTGGAGCTTCAAGAGGTATGGGACGGGAAATTGCGGAGAACTTGGCGTTACATGGTGCGAAGGTTGTTGTTAATTATGCAAGCAGTTCAAGCAAGGCAGAGGAAGTTGTGAACGAAATTAAGCAAAAGGGTGGAGAAGCTATCGCTATCCGAGCGGATATCAGCCAAGTGGCAGAGCTAGAACAATTATTCCAAGCCACATTGGAAGCTTATGGACAAATCGATATTCTCGTTAACAACGCAGGCATTATGATCACAAAGCCGATTGCGAGTATGACGGAAGAAGACTTCGACAAACAGTTCGCTATCAATGTGAAGGGTACCTTTTTTGCTTGCCAGCAAGCGGCTAAACATATGAGTGAGAACGGACGGATCATTAATTTCTCGACATCGGTTACAGGCCAGATGTTCCCAACCTACAGCGTTTATGCGGGAACAAAGGGAGCAGTGGAACAATTCACTCGTCAGTTAGCTAAAGAATTTGGACGAAAAGGAATCACGATTAATGCGGTTTCGCCAGGTCCTGTTAATACGGAACTTTTCACAGTTGGGAAGTCAGCTGAAGAGATTGCGAATGTTGGGAGTATGAATTCTTTTGGACGCTTAGGTGAGCCTGAGGACATCTCGAGTGTAGTTCTGTTTCTAGCTAGTAAGGAATCACAGTGGGTTACGGGCCAGACGATTCGTGTGAACGGGGGATTTATTTAAGATAAAAGCCTATAGCATCTTTTTTTATAGCCAGTCTGAAGCAACACTCCTTAAAATAAAAGAATATACAAAAAGAGGAGTGAAACCATGACGCAGATCATATGTTCACCGACTAAATATATTCAGGGGTATGGCGAAATTCGTAAGCTGGGAGATTATTGTTTGCAGCTGAGCGCAAAAAGAGCTTTTGCGATTGTAGATCCTTATATTTTTTCCATGTACAAGGAGGATATCTTACACAGCTTTGAAGTGAACGATATTCCCCTTATAATGCGCGAATTCAAGGGTGAGTGCAGCCATAATCAGGTGGATGAGATAGTGCTAGAACTTGGTCTGAAGGACGCTGGAGTTATCTTAGGAATCGGTGGCGGCAAGACCCTAGATACGGCAAAAGCAGTAAGCCACATGGCGGATCTACCGGTAGTTATTGTACCCACAGTGGCCTCGACGGATGCACCTTGCAGCGCTTTATCAGTGTTGTATACGGACGAAGGTGACTTCGACTATTACCTTCCATTAAAAAGAAATCCTGATATGGTGATCGCAGATATAGATATCATCGCTAAAGCCCCTGCAAGATTGCTGGCGGCTGGAATGGGTGATGCTTTGTCCACCTATTACGAAGCAAGAGCTTGCCGTCAATCAGGAGCGGTTACTCATGCAGGCGGGACTAGCACAATCGCAGCGTTCTCTTTAGCACGTGCTTGTCTGGACACACTTCTTGCTGAAGGTGAATCCGCACTCCTGGATGTTAAACAGGGGATCACCTCTTCTGCAGTGGAACATATTGTTGAAGCTAATATTTACTTGAGCGGCGTTGGGTTTGAGAGCGGTGGGCTTGCTGCAGCCCATGCTATTCATAACGGACTGACCCTGCATGAGGAATGCAGGAATGTGTTACATGGTGAGAAGGTTGCCTTTGCTACGATCGTGCAGTTGGTCTTGGAGAAGGCTTCAGAAGATGAGATCGCTCAGGTCATTGCTTTCTGCAAAAAAGTCGGCCTTCCCGTTACACTTAAGGAGCTTGGGATCACCAGTAGCGAGATCGATAAATTAATGGTAGTGGCAGAAGCTAGCTGCTCCCAGGATAGCCCAATGAAGAATATGCCATTTGAAGTTCAATCTGTGGATGTGCTGGAAGCAATCCTTGCCACAGACAAGCGCGGGCATTAGCAACAGCTCGATTGTAAATTATTGCGAACCCTCCCCGTACATATTTAACCTTCTTGAACCAAACAATGAGAACAATTGTTTAAGACGAAGGAGGCGTTCCTCTTGATGAAGGACAGTCGAAAGGTTAAACGTTACTTACTGAATTGGCTTGCTGTTGCTGCAGTATTGATTACCACAATTGTTCCGGCTACGCCGGCTGTCTCTGCTGCCACGTCTAAAGACAACGCTACAAATACGCAGCTTGAAGAGAGTGCACCCAAACGTGATAAGGTCGCTATCATTATTGACGATTTCGGCAATGGCATGAAGGGGACAGATGAAATGTTCTCGTTACCGATAAAGCTTACTGTAGCCGTCATGCCTTTTTTACCTACATCCGTAAAGGATGCCACCCGCGCCCATGAACGCGGAGATGATGTTCTGGTTCATTTGCCGATGGAGCCGCGCCAAGGTAATCCTAAATGGCTTGGACCAGGAGCCATATTGGCCAAAATGTCCGATGAGGAAGTGCGACAAAAGGTTGAGGCAGCACTCGATAATGTTCCTTATGCGATCGGGATAAATAACCATATGGGTTCGAAAATTACCGGAGATGAGCGGATTATGGCAGTAATCTTATCTGTATGCAAAGAACGAGGATTGTTTTTTGTAGACAGCAAGACCAACTACCGTTCCGTTGCTGGCAATATGGCTTATCGTATGGGGTTGCCACGCGTAGAGAACCATATCTTTTTAGATGACACACATACAGCAAGTCATGTTCTGAAACAAATGGGTCTCGTCAAAGACATGGCGAAGGATCAACGATTTTGTGTAACGATTGGTCATGTTGGTGTATTTGGGAAAGAGACCGCCGCAGGAATCCGCAGCGGTATTGAACAGATGAAAGACAATGTTGAGTTTATAGGGATTTCTGATCTGGTTAAAAACGAGATGAAATGGAGCTCCCAACTTAAACTTCCATAAGATAAGCTACAATACCATCAGCGATGGCTTCAGCGATTTGTTGCTGCCCTTTAGGGGTGCATAACTTTGCGCGGTCAGTCGGACTGCTTACAAAACCCGCCTCAACGATAACAGTTGTGGCGGTTATTTTGTTGAGTAAATAAAAGGGCTTGCCTGGTCTTGGATGAGCCTCGACATCGTAAAGATTGTTTAGCTGATGCTGAATGGACTTAGCAAGCATGAAGCTACGGCCCTCTTGACGGTACAATACAAGTGGACCATGTTTGGAAGGGGAAGGCGCCCAGTTAATATGGATGCTTACCACTACAGTAGCAGGTAATGTCTCAGCGAGCTCTTTACGCTGTGCAAGATCCCGCAGATGTCGAGATTTACTACGCAGCCAGCGGTTCTCATCACTTGGGGCATAATCTCCATTGCGATTTAAAGCAACGTCAAAGCCATCGCTACCCAGAAGTAGAAATAATCGACGTGAGATATCTAAGGTGATATCTTTTTCAAGAATATTACCGTAGGAAGTTCCACCGTCGATGCCTCCGTGTCCCGCATCAATTAGGATCATACGGTGTCCGTGACCTAATAAATGCTGACGGTCATCCTTCATCACGGGTTTCTCTGGTGTCGCAGAGGCTAAGGAGCTGCCCATAAACAACATTAGTAGTCCTAGGGTAGTTAGAGTGATTCGAAAGCCACATAGAGCAGCTGCTGTTCTGGAAAAGGATTGTTTTCTCCAGTTGTTCAAGTGAAACGCCTCCTTGCAAGTGAATAACGTCTTATGGATTCTTTGTTAGATTGTGCTTTAATAGGTAAACCTATTCGACAAATCAGAAGTCTGTAGTTTAGATCCAAGTGGAGTGGTGCACACTAAGACCATGGAACGGATACTGATAATCTGAATTCACTTACATTTTAGGAGGTGTTAAAATGGCTTCCGGTGGCGATGAGCTTGTAAAGTATATAACGGAGAAGGTAGTCGTATATATCGAGGATCCGCGTGCCATTCATGCTCGTAGAGCGGCTACGAAGCAGCCGTGGTCACAGAAATGGTTTGGCATGCTCCCGCTTGGGTGGTCTATCTGGCGAAGTAAGTGGAGTCATGATAAAAAAGACTAAAGGTTAAATAGCAAATAACCTTCCAGTGCCATTATTCATGGGTGGCAGTGGAAGGTTATTTGCATTTGTTTAAATATAGAATTTATATGCTTACGTTATAAATTATCCTTCTATTTCTCGCATAAACACTTACCGTCCTCATAAGGACGCCGAAGGCGTTTATGCTTGTGTTAACGATTATATCCGAGTGCTTTGGTCGTTTTGTCTGGCAGCTTATGCAGTGTTCCATTATTTTGTAGTGCAGTGAGTGGTAAGTATCGTTTTCCTTCAGGGCCTGAGGCCGCGTATACGGTAGTTTTATTGTTCTCAGCTTGACCTTGAGAAGACTGCCAGCTCTGATAGCCTGTAATCATAAACGGTGCCCCGACAAGGTCGTTTCGCCCAGCAGCTTGATAAGCGATGCTTTCCTTAGGTCTGATCAGAAGTGCGATATTGTCGCCGCTCACTGTAGTTAGTTTAGGAGCAGTCAGCCATAGGATATCTTCGTAAGGATCATCTGACCCTCCACTATTGAAGGCCGATAACGGTGATACGTCAGGATTAAGATTAGTAATTACATCTGTTGCTGGAGGCTGCTCTTTAAGGACTTCTTCCGCCTTGCTCAGTGTCCAAGGTAAAATTTGCGGTACGGAAGCATTGATGTAAACCGTCTTTTCGTCAATGGTTATTTTCCAGACCGGTAGAAGTGGTGCATATAAAGCAGTAAGGTTTATTGTTCCTGAAAAAGATGATGTAATGAGACCTTTCTGCACCAAAAACTGGCGCAGATCATTTAAACTGTATGGGAGTCCGTAAGTGCCGGCTCCATATTCACTTAGCATATATCCGCCTGTATCGGTGGCGGAAATGATCATGTATCCGATCCGCTCTTCGCCTTTCATTACATTTACAAGCCAGCCATGTGTACCTGGACCAAGGGGATAATATTCTATCCTTGCATCCTTCCAGGCTGTAAATGGAGCTTCTGCAGCGAGCTTGTTCAGTATAGCCTTAGCGAATTCTTGGACCGTACTGGGTGAAGGTAAGGTACTCATCTTCAATACAGGAATTGCATCCTGCGTGACTGACTGGATCACACTTACTCTGGCCAGCGCCAGTGCTGAAGGGGAACCAGAACTGGATACAAACAGTCCAAAGCTTAGAAGCAGGAGGAGGCATCCTTGACCCGCAAGTTTCAGCCTCCGCCGCAAACTTATTTTCATGGCGTCGATCACCTTTCTTTGTTAAGAAATGTCAGGAAAGTTAAGCTTTACTCTATTGTAGTGGACAGGCTATAAAAAGGCTGTTGCTTGCTGTCGCGCTTGAAGGCGGAAGTTCTCTTGTTTTTTTGCCTGCTTTTAGCGAGTAGGGTCGCATTCTATAGGCTTCGCAGATGAAACAGTCCGTAGGTTATCGCAGAAACTGCAATTTGCGGCTCATATTGCCAAATGGTCTCCTGTCGACGACGGTTATACTGCTCTTGAGTGCCTAAACGTTTTTCTTCATCAGGCTCTTTCAGCAGCTCTCCGTAATAAATATCAATGATAGCCAGCTCGATTCTAAGACGCTCACGTGCCTGTTCTGCCCAAGTGTAATCGAGTTCGGCAAGATGAGAGGTAAGATGAGCCTCTAATAAATCTGTAGCGGCTGTCACTGTTAATTCATAAGGCTGAATATGGACGTTTTCTGGTAAACGGGGGATCATCTCCCGCGAGGCTATCTTAGTGTTAAAGTCATCAATGATGGTCCCTTTTGTCAGCGATATTCCAAGATAATGCAGTTCTTCCCGTTTCAAATCGCAGCTCATCTCCACTTTATAGCAGACGCCGAGCCACGGTTCATAAGCTGCAGAGAAGAGTGTATTCCGCTGCCTGCTACCGGGATCTTCAAATAAGTAAAGGCATTTCCCTTCATCTTGCGCCGCACTCCAAATTTGCTGCAGGCGCTTGCTACCATAGATGATATCTTCACGTCTTATCATACCGGGCCCAATTCGGGGCAATGCAGGTACAATACCGAAGTAGCGGGCTAGGATGCTATCTTCTGGATTTGAGGAGGGGACATGAACCACATTAGATTCAGGTGATGTTGGATTCAATAGATCTGCGCTAGCCTCAGCATCTGTTGTGGCGCCCATCGCTGGGTTTCCGGTAATTGGCGGATTCAATGCTCCGATGCTGTGATTTACCGTTGGCGGAACTTCTATAGCTGCCTGGCTATCGTATTTTTCCGGATCAAATACAAAAGTGAAAGAGAGTGTCTCCGGATCAACACCAGTACGTTCCACGAACCCCCAATAATAAGGTCGATCTGTTAGCATTCTGTCAGCTCTTGGCGATAGCTTTACAGTTACGTGAATGGGCGATACTTCAATAATGGAGCATTCTGTCGCCTCCAGATAATCCATTACATGTTTGCGTACTTCCTGTGAGTTGAGGGTCATGTCGCAGTCTCACTTTCCTTTTTAATACCCTGAGTCAACTCACTTAGGGATTCACCGATATGATCTAACTCATGTCGCAGCTCTTCATCGGAGCGGGATTCGAGCATGATTTTGTATAAACTTTTCTCCAGTGATTCTTTCTTCTCAAAACGCTCCAGAATCACATCCAGCCCGCCAATGACCATTTCGAACATATTGATCTTCTCGTGTAGCAGATGAAGGATATGTTCTTCAATCGTACCTTGTGTGGACAAATTATAGATAACCACGTCATTTTCCTGACCTAACCGGTGCACCCGCCCAATCCGTTGTTCTACTCTCATGGGATTCCAAGGCAGATCGAAGTTGATCATGTGGTGACAGAACTGCAGGTTAATGCCCTCACCACCCGCCTCAGTAGCGATCATGACTTGAGCACGACCGCGGAAGAGGTCCATCATCCAGTCCTTTTTACCACGATTCATCCCGCCGGAATAAGAAACACACATTAGCCCATGTTCGCGGAAATACTGAAGCAAATATTCTTGAGTCGCGCGATACTCTGTAAAAACGATGACCTTTTCATTCATTTCTTGAATGAGAGATAGTGTTGTTTCGGCTTTGGTATTGGTCTTAACCGTACGAAGTGTCTGCAATAGCTCCATCATCCGATCGCGTTTCGGCGAATCAGCAGGCAGCTTCTTGATCAGATTAACTAAAGTGATGAAGACGGCATCCCTACTGCTGCACACCTCACGCTGAAGCGTTACCAAGGAAAGCATGCTGCTAAGATTGCCGCCTGATTCCTGATACTGATCTTTAACAAAAGAAGTGACAGCGTCATATAATACTCTCTCTTCCTGTGAAAGAACTAGCGGAATATTACGGACTTTTCGTTTCGTAAAATTAACTGGACCTTCGCCACGCCGATTGCGGATCATCACCTTCGATAGCTCGTCCCTTAGCTGACCTTCATTCTTAGGTTGGCGTTTATCAACGACGAAATTCGAAGCAAAATCACCCTGATTTCCTAGTTGCCCCGGTTTCAGTAAAGTGATCAAATTAAATAGCTCGCCCAGATCATTCTGAACGGGAGTAGCGGTTAGGAGCAGGCAATATTTTTTGCGTAATTGCTGTACAAATAGATAATTGGTCGATTTCTTGTTCTTCAGCTTATGCGCTTCATCAATAATCAACATGTCATATTCATTTTCCAGCAGCATCTCTTTATGAGGATCGCGCTTCGCGGTATCCATAGATGCGACGACAATCGCATTCCCCCAGGAATATGCTTTTTTCTGTGCAACAGCAGAGATGCCAAACTTGGCATTCAGCTCGCGGACCCACTGCAATACGAGGGAAGCGGGTACCAGAATAAGCACTTTAGAGACTAGACCGCGGACAAGATATTCCTTGAGTACAAGTCCTGCTTCAATCGTCTTTCCTAGTCCAACCTCATCTGCAAGAATCGCGCGGCCCGACATCTCAAACAAAACCTTATGCGCGGTATCGAGCTGATGAGGAAGCGGGGATAATCCGGATAAATGCTTCATGCATTGCAGCTCATCGAAGCTGGTTACTAGACCCGTTTGTTCACCTTGCACAGCAAGCTTGGACAGACGGTAGTCTCCCCATGGACCACCTTTATCTAGTTTGAGTTCTAGATCCTGCAGCCAATTCCGGTCAAAAGAAAGAGGAACAGGCAGTATAGGCGCTGACTTTCCACCTTTGTGAGGTAGAGAATTACGGAATAATTGCGTCATGGTACAGCCTCCTCAGGTGCTATTTCATATCATCATTCGTAGGAGTAGTATGCTCTTAAACAAGAGAATTCATAACCTTCTATTTTTCTTGATAGCCTTTAAAAAAGAGAGTAAAAGCGAGAAAACGCGGCAAGGTTTGCGATATTTCGGCTGCTTAACTCTATTTTCGAAAAAGACCTTCGATACAATATGTGGTATAGTTTAAAAGCTGACGCACACAATATATTGTGACAAAAGCATGAAAATGTTATTTTTTTAAAGTGCGTAGCTGCTATTTGTTATTGACAAGATGAACTTCCTACATACACCCGTAAGACGGAAGATAAGTGTAAGGAAGTTTTTGTTGTGGGTCACAAAATGTACGCCCACACCTGAACTGGAACTAATATTTACTACATTGCGGGAGGTTTTTCTATTGGGTAAAGTGGAACGTAAGCAACGCCTTGAAGGGCTAAGTGAAAAAATATTTTTGGATCGTTATGCTTGGAAGGATGCCGACAGCAATAATGCTAAAGTGGGCGATGTTGTACTCGTTCTAACAAAAGATGATCCGAAGTTTCCCACGAAGGAAGTCGGAGAGATCGTAGAACGTAACGGCAGAATCGTAACCGTGAAGACGCGCAGCGGCGAACTTGTGAAATCAGATGTTGAAAAGCTGACGCTTAATATAGAAAAAACACCAGAGGAAATGTGGGATCGTCTGTCTACAGCTATGGCTTCTGTGGAGAAGACGCCTGAGCTTCAAGAAGAATGGGCGGGTAAATTCCGTTCGATTCTGGATGATTGGAAGCTCGTACCGGGTGGACGAATAGCTGCTGGTGCAGGCGCTAGTGAAGAACTAACCCTGTTCAACTGTTATGTAATTCCTTCTCCAAAAGATAGCCGTGGCGGCATTATGCAGACGTTGGCTGAAATGACAGAAATTATGGCTCGTGGTGGCGGTGTAGGGATTAACCTATCCTCTCTACGTCCACGCCGGGCAATTGTGAGAGGTGTTAATGGTTCTTCCAGTGGTTCTGTATCTTGGGGCGGTCTGTTTAGCTATACCACTGGATTAATTGAACAAGGCGGTAGCCGTCGTGGTGCACTTATGCTCATGATTAATGACTGGCATCCAGATGTGGAGGACTTCATTACCGTAAAGCAAACGATGGGTCAAGTTACGAATGCGAACCTTTCGGTATGTGTGAGCAATAGCTTTATGAAGGCTGTAAAAGAAAATCTGGATTGGGATCTCGTATTTCCGGATACAACAGATCCAGAGTACAACGATGTATGGGATGGCGATCTAGACAAGTGGAAGGCTGCGGGCAAAAACGTTATTCATTATCGCACCGTTAAAGCGCGTGATGTGTGGCGCACCATTATTGAATCCGCTTGGAAATCCGCTGAGCCAGGCGTTGTGTTCATGGAATACTACAATCAGATGTCCAACAGCTGGTATTTTAATCCGATCATTTGTACGAACCCATGTGGGGAGCAAGGACTGCCAGGCTGGGGAGT
This sequence comes from Paenibacillus sp. FSL F4-0236, assembly GCF_038000135.1. Taxonomy (NCBI): domain Bacteria; kingdom Bacillati; phylum Bacillota; class Bacilli; order Caryophanales; family Paenibacillaceae; genus Paenibacillus; species Paenibacillus sp. FSL F4-0236. The sequence continues at coordinate 3,598,173 of NZ_JBBOBK010000001.1, read as the reverse complement.
CTGCAATTTGTCTGCTGTGAACCTGTCCAAATTCTACGATGAGAAGAATCATGATGTAGACTGGGAAGATCTCGCGACTACGACGCGTTATTCCGTACGTTTCTTGGACAATGTCATTGATAAGACGCCTTATCATTTCCCGGAAAATGAAGCGAATCAGAAAAACGAACGCCGTGTGGGTCTCGGAACGATGGGTCTTGCTGAGCTGATGATCAAATTGAACATCCGTTACGGTAGCCCGGAATCTTTGGCGTTTTTGGACAAGCTTTACGGCTTTATGGCTCGTGAAGCATACCTTGCTTCTGCAGAGATTGCTGGTGAGAAGGGATCATTCCTAGCTTTTGACACAGAGAAATATTTAATGAGCGGCTTTATGAAAAATATGCTCGAAACGTATCCAGAGGTTGGTGAAGCGATCCGTAAACATGGCATGCGTAACGTTACAGTGATAACACAAGCACCTACAGGTAGCACAGGTACAATGGTTGGCACCTCGACAGGTATTGAGCCTTATTTTGCTTTTAAATATTTCCGTCAAAGTCGCCTTGGCTACGATGAGCAGTTCGTTCCAATCGCCCAAGAATGGCTTGAAGCTCATCCAGGTGAAGAGCTGCCAGATTATTTCGTGACTTCGATGGATTTGTCAGCTAAGGATCATATTCGTGCGCAAGCAGCGATTCAACGCTGGGTAGATAGCTCGATTTCCAAGACAGCCAACTGCCCGTCTGACTTCACAGTAGAAGAGACGGCTGAGCTATATGAAATGGCTTTCGATTTGGGCTGTAAAGGCGTTACGATCTACCGTGATGGTAGCCGTGATGTACAAGTTCTGCAAACCTCGAAGAAGGAAGATGCAGTAGAAGAGGTAGCTCCAGCAGTTGAAGTTGCAACGACTCCTGAAGCAAATGTTGTAACGGCAAGCCCAGCACCTCAAGCTCCTACTAAAGAGCTGGATAAACAATACAAAAAACGTCCGCAGGTTCTGCGCGGCGCAACCTATAAAATCAACACACCTTTTGGTATGGCGTATATTACGATCAATGATCTAGATGGCACACCGGCAGAAATCTTCCTGAATGTAGGTAAAGCAGGTTCTGATGTCTTTGCGATGGCAGAAGCACTCGGTCGTGTCTGCTCCTTGTTCCTCCGTTATGGAGATCATGGTGAGAAGGTAGAATTGTTGATCAAACATCTGAAAGGTATCGGCGGATCAGGTGCAATCGGCTTCGGTGCGAATCGAGTAGAATCCATTGCAGATGCTGTAGCTAAGGCATTGGAGACTCATGTACTGAATAACGCTCATGATGATCATTTGCCTGCACCGATTGCAGCAACTTTGGAGCTAGAAGATTTCAATGAAGCTTTAAATGCGGAGTTGAAAGCGAGTGTTCCTGCGGCAGCTTCTATTGAAGATGGTCAGGGCGGACATGGCGCGCATAACCATACTTCTGCTTCCCGTGACCTTTGTCCTTCTTGCGGCGGCGCTTCGCTGATTAATATTGAGGGCTGTAAGACTTGCGGAAATTGCGGGTATAGCCGTTGCGGGTAAACGGTAGAGCCAATAAATGTTTTATGGAAAAACTAGAAATGTGACTATGCATAGCTACTAAAAGCAAGCGATCATCGAGAGGAAGTGTTAATCTTTTATCTCAATGGATCGCTTGTTTTTTTATTTATTGATGATGTTATAAGAAACAAAAGAAACAAAAGAAAAAAGAATCAAAAATTATAGATAATCATTGAGAGGTTTTAACTATATGAGTTTGATAATTAGTGTAATTCAAAAGGGAAGTATAATTGTAGATACTAATTTTTTGGAGGAGCAGGTACCCGCACCACATAATAATTTGTTTGGTTTCGAATCATGCAGAAAAACTCTCTGGGGAAATGATTTAATTGGTGAACTCGGATGTGAGTTAATATATTCTTTAAAGAATACTAATATTTTTGCATTTGATGAAGGAATAGAAAAACTGGAAAGTGAATTCCTTATTTTGCTTGATAATTTAGATACTATAGAACTACATACAGAATATGATAAAGAATTTATTGAATTTAGGGTAAGAAATGCTTTGGAAATGATAAAGGTAGTACTTAAAGAAAAAGATAAGGTTGGAATTGCGATTTGGTAAGTCACAACGTATTTACGCGGTGTGTTTGGTCTGTGAACTCTGTGTTCTGACTAAGCTTTTAAACACAAAAACACGCGTACTTGTCTAACACAGGTACGCGTGTTTTTGATATTCCACTATGGTAGGTATTATTTTTACATATCTAAATTTTTGAATGCGTAAGGCAATAAATCCCTTAAACTCAGCTCTAAGATTTCTTTTTTCTCATTGGTTAAATAGACAGGCATGTCGGGCAAACAGAATTCCGATAATACTTGTCTGCAGATACTGCATGGCGGCAGAAAATCCATTGTGTCACCTGCTACAGCTATAGCCTGAAAATCACCTTTAGTATAGCCCTTTGTAATAGCTGTGAAGATTGCTGTTCTCTCTGCACAGTTAGTAGCACCAAAAGATACATTTTCTACATTTACTCCATTAATAACATTTCCATCTTTAAGTAATAAGGCTGCTCCAACTGGAAATTTAGAATAAGGGGCATAAGCAGCTTTCTTTGTGTTACGTGCGCTTTCCATTAATTCTTCTTTATTCATAATACTCACCCTTTTTAAATAAGAATGAACCTTTCGGTCCCCTTATCGCCAACTTTAAGGTTGGCAGGACTTCTAATATTATAGTCAGACCAAATGGTTGTCAACATTAAAATCTAGAAGTTCCGCCTCCATGATGAACTACTCGATAAGTACCAATAGGGAATCATAGCTTTAAAATATAACTAGATATAGTAAATATAAGTTATACATATTAAGCCTGCCATGGTAGCCTTAACTTAAAAGAGACGTGTAGAGGAGTTTTTTATTTTGGGAGCGGCAGAGAGTACATTTAAACAAAAAATATTGAGCAAGAAACCTGGTATTTTAACATATGGTATGACACCACCGAAGGCAAGCCATTCACCAGAAAAGATATCAGAAATTGCACAGAAACAGGTTGAAAGACTTAAAAACGTTGATTTAGATGCTTTAATTCTTTACGACGTCCAGGAGGAAGCAGAAAGAGTTGATCATGAAAGACCTTACCCATATTTACCAACGATTGATCCGGCTGTCTATGGTGATAAATATCTAAGACAAGTGGAGGTCCCGAAAATAATTTATCGGTGCGTCGGTAATGATACAAGAGCTTCGTTCGCGGATTGGATTAAGACTGACGAAAGTGAAGACAGATTTTCCGTGTATGTGGGCGCTTCATCAAGTAAGCAAGAGGTGAAATTGAATTTACCAGATGCTTATAAGCTAAGCAAACAGTTAAATAGTAATTTGAATTTTGGAGGAGTTGTCATTCCTGAAAGACATATAAAAAAGAATGATGAGCATATACGGGTTGTCGAAAAGATTAACAATGGATGCAACTTTTTTATCACTCAGGCAACTTATAATGTAGAGGCATCAAAGAATTTATTGTCTGATTTATATTATTACTATACAAATAAGGGTTTTGAAATGGTTCCTATTTTATTTAATCTTGCACCATGTGGCACAGCGAAAACACTACAATTTATGAAATGGTTGGGGATCAGTATCCCGGGATGGTTAGAAAACGAGTTGAAATACTCGAACGATATTTTGGATAAATCCATTCAGCTATCTCAAAAAATATTTGAAGAACTATTTGAGTTCGGGCTGGAGAAGGGAATTCCAATTGGATGCAGCATTGAAAGTGTTTCAACAACTAAGTTGGAAATTGAAGCATCCATTCAGCTTGCTAAAGATGTAAAGGCATTTCTAGATAAAAAGCTGTTGAGTCTAGAGAGTAGATGATTAATTGTTTTAAGGAGATTAGAAATATTAACGTTATCGCATTGAATTTTCTAACAGTGAATTCTCGTTTAAAATGAAAAACCACAAAAACTTACTATTCATTGAGCCGGTAATCCTTTCTGTTAAGGGTTACCGTTTTTTTATAAGTTAATAGGGACATGATCATCATCTCAATAGCTTGTCTAGTGTCTTTCTTGCATATTATTCTAGTTAAATCCTTCATCGAGGATGGTTATGTCATTGGATAATATGGATCTTCGGGCGTTACCGCATGCTGTCGGTGGTGAGAGATTCTGTACAAGCTACTAGATTTCGGCTACGATTCTTATATAACAGATTGACTGAATGGATGGTAGAAATATGTATTGTAAACTGTCAGAAGCATCACCAATCACCATCGGACTGCTAGCACATGTTGATGCCGGCAAAACCACCTTCGCAGAGCAGCTCCTATACCATGCTTCCGGAATTAAGACTCGGGGGAGAGTCGATCATCAGGATGCCTTTTTGGATAGTCATGAGATGGAGCGGGCACGGGGGATAACGATTTTTGCTGACCAGGCGGTGATGAAATATAACGAACAATCGTATCAGCTCATTGACACACCGGGGCATGTCGATTTTTCAGCTGAGATGGAGCGCGCTTTACAGGTCATGGATTATGCGGTAGTCATCTTAAGTGCTGTGGAGGGCATTGAAGGGCATACTGAGACGGTCTGGCAATTGCTACAGGAATATGGCATACCCACTTTTATATTTATTAACAAAATAGATCGTACCGGTGCTGACGTCCAGCGTGTGCTAAAAGCGTTAAGACAGCAATTTTCGCCGGATATGTTGTATTTGGCAAAAGGTCTAGATCAGAGCATGCTGCCTGAAGAGGTTATTACCGCCGTTGCTGAGCGAGATGAAGCCTTGATGGAGGCATATCTCGAAGACAACATTGATCCTGGGCAGGTATTGGCTACGCTGAAACAAATGGTTAAAGAACGGGTGGTTTTTCCCGTTATGAGTGGAGCAGCTCTAATGGATCAGGGGATTGCGGAATGGATGCAGACGATGCAACTACTAATGGAATCGACTTATGAAGTAAACGCAGTATTCGGGGCACGAGTATATAAGGTGCGTCATGAGCCGCAAGGCACGCGACTGACTTTTATGAAGATATTAGCTGGAAAGTTACGGGTACGGGAGGATCTCTGCTATAGCACTTCAGAACATGAGGAGTTAAGCCAGAAAATCACTTCTATTCGTATCTATCATGGGGGGAAATATACTTCATGCGATGAGGCCTCCGCGGGACAGCTTGTTGCCGTTACGGGCCTAACTGATGCAGCCATTGGACTGGGTATAGGTAATCATTCAGATCAAGTAGAATCCCGTCTTGTGTCAGCGTTGAAATCCAAAGTTGTATTCAATTTGGGGATATCATCCAGAGAAGTGCTACGCTATTTCATGATCCTGCAAGCCGAAGACCCTACGCTGCAAGTGACATGGGAGGACAAGCTGGAGGAGATTCATGTTCATGTGATGGGAATGATCCAGCTAGAGGTACTTCAGCAGGTGGTGTTAGACCGTTTCCAGCTCAAGGTATCGTTCTCCAAGCCAGAGATATTATTCAAAGAGACGATCGCAGACATTGTGATTGGTTGTGGGCATTTCGAACCTCTTAAGCATTATGCAGAGGTGCATCTCCGGCTTGCGCCTGCGAAACGTGGTGAGGGAATTACATATCGCAGTACATGCCATGTTGAGCAGCTCAGCACAGGGTATCAGCATCTCGTCGGTCAGCATTTACTAGAAAAGGACCATCGTGGAGTTCTTACCGGCTCTCCCGTCACCGATCTGTATATAACGCTTTTAACCGGGGCAGCGCATCAGAAACACACTCATGGCGGTGACTTTCGGGAGGCGACACTGCGGGCACTGCGGCAGGGATTGGAGCAAGCGAACAAAATTCTACTGGAACCCTATTATCAATTCAAAATCAAAGTCGATGCAGAGCTGATCGGACGCGTAATGTCTGATATACAGCTGGCCCATGGTGAATTTGACCCGCCAGAAATGCTAGGTGAATCGATGTTTATTCAGGGACGTGCGCCTGTCGCGACGTTCATGCATTATGCAGTAGAGCTTGCTTCATTCACGAAGGGAAAGGGAGCAATCTCGATGAAGTTAGGCGGTTATCAGCCATGTCATAACCCAGAACAGGTCATCGCAAGGATTGGATACGACCGCAGCGCTGATCCTGAGTACACCTCCAGTTCTATGTTCTGTGCAAAGGGAGCGGGATATAGCGTTCCTTGGGATGAAGCGCCTTCGTATATGCATTTGGAGATTCAGGAATAGGAGTGAGAAAGCAGTCTAGGAATTATCCTTCACCCCAATGTTTCTTTGTCCCCATTCAACAACGGATTCAATTAAAGGCACTAATTCTTTTCCAGATGAAGTCAGAGAATACTCAACTCTTGGTGGCACTTCGTTATACTGCTCCCGATGAATGATTCCATAATCTATAAGATCCCTCAGTGAGTTGGTTAAGGTAGTCCCTGTTATTCCATGCAGTCTTCTTTTTAACTCGTTATAGCGTATGTTGTCGTTCTCACTAAGAATGGCTAGGATCGGGAGGTTCCATTTTCCGCTGATTACATGGAATGCGAAGGTTGCAGGACATAATTGATCAAGTCTAAATTCGTATTTCATATATAACTCCTGTCCAATAGTATTATTAAAGATACTTAGTATTAAAAATAAACGTACTTGTTTGAATTTGTATTGGTATTATAATACTCCCATACAAAGAACTTCTACAAGAGGGCACTTTCTTTGATTCTCCAGCGAAAGGTGATTTATATATGAATAATTCAAATATGATGTGTGACCTTAAAACCGGTGTCTGTGGGCCAGGGGATGAAGAGCAAATGGAAATGATCGACTTTAATCTACAGTCCCCCAAAATCACACTTTACTATGCAACAGATCCGATCTGTTCCCACTGTTGGGCGCTTGAGCCGGTACTCAATCGTTTTATTCTGCAGTATGGTCAATATTTTAACGTGAAGACGATTATGGGTGGTTTGCTTTCTAGCTGGCATGGTTTTGCAGATGTCTCCAATGGCATTCAACAGCCTTCAGATGTTGCGGAGCATTGGAGAGAAGTCGGTTTACATTCACGTATGCCTATCGATGGTTCTTTGTGGAAAAACAATCCGATTCTTTCTTCGTACCCGCCATCTAGAGTATACAAGGTTATACAAAATATATATCCGGGTAAAGAAAATGAGTTTTTGCGTCAGGCAAGAGAAGCTGTATTCGCCTTCAATCAGAATATTGGAGAGGAGAAAACATTAGTTGATATAGTCAACAACATTGGGCTAAATGGCGAAGAAATAGTGGCGGATGCTGCTCTTGGATCGGCACAAGATTTGTTAGAGCAGGATTTTGAGTTAGCAGGCAGACTTGGTGTACGTGGATTTCCATCCATTATCATGGTGAATGAAGAAAATAAAGGTGTTAAAATTGTGGGGGCACGATCATTAGAAGCCTATGTCGACGGACTTCAACAAGTTTACAATGGAGATGTAAAAGCTGAAAATGTTCCACCTCTCTCTGAACTTATCAAGGAAGGAAACATTTTGTTCTCCAAGGAAATTGAAGTGTTGTATGATATTGAATCTAGTGATATGGAGTCATTTATAGCCACGGAAATGATAGAGGGGTCATACAGTATTAAGCGGGTTTTAGGTGAATCATACGTTGTATCTTAATTATAATGAAAGAAGCCAGTAACCCAAGATATCTTTGGACTTATTGGCTTCTTTGGCATTCGCTTTGATAAACCAAATAGGAGGAGGAAATAATGGAAAATGATAAATTAAATATCGGAATGATCTTGGGAAGCACCCGTCAATAAGCTAATTTGAATGGGAAGGTGTTCGAGATTTCATTCGGTAATTCTGAGGCGTCAATCCAGTCTCATTACGAAAAACTGATGAAAAATAGCTCGCACTTTGAAATCCGCAGTTCATCGCAATTTCACTAATCGATCGATTAGTTCCTACCAGCATCTCGGAGCTCTTTTGAATACGATATCGCACTAGGTAAGTATTAGGCGTTTGGCCAATGTATGTGCCAAACAACTCGCAACATCTGCTCCTGCAAACAGACCCAGCGGTAGCGATGTCATTCAGGGTTACTCTAAGGTCAAAATGATGATGAATAAATCCTGTCATTTTCCAAACGGCAATCCATGATTGGTCATCATTTATCTGCCCAGGAACCCTCTGTATATGATCTCCGACGTCTGCACATAGTGATGTAGCCAGTGAAAGAAGGCGTAGTGGGTTGCAAGGAATGCTGTTCATTTCTTCATAAATCCGATGTAAGGAATGCAGGATTTCCTTTTCCCACGTGCTTTGTGAAGTAATCATAATATAGTCTTCAGTATTAGAACCGAATTTCTCATCCCAATATACTTTGCCTACATGTGTGTTTATTCCGAGTAGTGAAGGATGAACAGCAACGACAATGAATGTACAATCCAATTTATTGGTGGAGAAACCATAATGCATACGCTTGCTATTAACGAATATTCCGTTACCTCGTTCAATCAGTACAATTTCTCCGTTTACAAAATACTCCATCTCCCCATCTAGCACTAAAATAAATTCCAAGTCCGGATGCCAATGGCATGCTGCTGCATATTTATCGAAATGATTAAGTGCTCCTTTTCGTACGTATAGTGGAAAATCAGGAAGATTATAATTTAGTTCTTCCGATAAATCAGAGAATACTTCCAGCTCTGCACTCACAATCACATCTCCCTCAAACAAAATACGATTTTAATAGAATTATATTTGATTTCGGTGGATAGGACTACTCAGAAATTATACAATTTTGATATTGCACGACAATAATACAAAATCCAAAAGATATTATAAGGAGCCAGAAATATGACGATGAGAGAACGTATTGCCTCCGGTAAACTATTTACTGATTACTGTGAAGGACTGCCTGAAGACAGACTACAGGCAAAAAGAAGAATGCATGCCTTTAATATAACAGCGCCAGATAATCTAGAAAAACGTACACAACTCATGCAAGAGATATTTGGTAAAGAAACAAAGGTGTGGATCGAGCCGCCCTTTTACTTTTGCTATGGTACGAATATTGAGATTGGAGATGGAACGTACATTAATTTTAATTGTAATTTTGTTGACGACACTAAAATTATTATCGGAAAAAATGTTATGTTCGGTCCATCTGTAACGATTGCTACAGTGGGACATCCAATCCATCCAGATTACAGAGGATATATGTATGCTGATCCGGTGAAAATTGAGAACAATTGTTGGATCGGGGCGAATGTTACAATTTGTCCAGGGGTCACAATTGGAGAAAATACCGTTATTGGTGCCGGCAGTGTTGTAACAAAAGATATTCCGGCTAACTCTATTGCTGTTGGTAATCCATGCAGGGTGATGCGCACCATTAATGAACACGACCAAAAATACTATTACAAAGACAAAGAGATCACTAAGGAAGATCTGGATGAAGAAGCACGCTTGAGATGAGAGATAAGCATTTCAATCGTCAATTGCTTAATTTGGTCATTCCGATTGCTTTACAAAACCTCATTTCATCGTTAGCCGTGACAATAGATATATTCATGTTAGGTTTTATAAACCAGTCTACAATGTCTGCTGTATCGTTGGCTGGGCAAATTACATTTGTTTTAACACTGTTTTATATGGGATTGGCTGCAGGAGTAGGTATTTTGACTGCTCAGTATTGGGGAAAGAAAGATTTAATGACAATTGAACGAGTCTTTAGTATCGGATGTACGATGTCTATTATTATATCCGCTATCTTTTTTGGGATATCGCTGTTAATGCCGGATCAATTAATGCGATTTTTCACAACTGACGTCGAGTTAATTCAATATGGATCGAGTTTCTTGCGAGTGATCTCGTTCTCCTATCTGATAAGCGGAATATCTCAAATGTACTTTAGTGTCATTAGAAGCATGGAAAATGCCCGTGTGAGTGCCTGGATCAGTTCTATGTGTCTTATATTGAACATTCTCTTGAATGTAATAAGTATTTTCATACTTTATCCGGGTAATTCAGAAAAGGCTATAGTGGCAGTTGCTTTCTCTACAGTTTTGGCACGTATCGTTGAATTTGGTTGCTGTATCATCCACTCGATCAAATCAAATATAAAGTTTAGGTTACCTTTACGTGACATGCTTCAGCGTAATTTGATTAAGGATTTTTTGAGGTATACACTACCCGTCCAAGGAAATTATATTGTTTGGGGATGCGCATTAACTGTGACATCTGCAATTATTGGACATATCAATGCAGATATGGTCGCTGCAAATTCAGTTGCCTCGGTCGTTAAGAATCTGGTCATTGTATTATGTGGAGGTATTGCAAGTGGTGGCTCCGTACTTGTTGGTAAATATCTAGGCAATGGCGAAATTGAAATGGCTAAAAGAGCTGGGAAAATATTAAATGTATATGCTATTTTGTTTGGCATTGTTGCAGGTATTACTTTGCTATTACTGAAGCCTATAGTGTTTCTACTTGTTAATTTGGATGATCAAGCACAAATATATTTGAGTGGAATGCTTCTTGTCTGTGCTTATTGTTGTATTCCGAAATCGATAAACTCCACGACGATTGGAGGAATATTTGTTGCTGGAGGGGATTCTAGATTTGGCTTTTGGTGTGACACGATTGTAATGTGGGGCATCATATTACCATTAGGATACATGAGTGCATTTGTGTGGCATCTCTCCCCTCTAACGATATTTATTATCATCAATTTAGACGAGGTTATTAAAGCCCCGATTGCCTTAATGCGTTATTTTAAATTTAAATGGCTTAACGATATTACGAGGAATTATGTTCAAAACTAATACATGTAGTGACGGAAAGGAGATTTTTATGAAAATTGAACATATTGCTATGTATGTACAAGATTTAGAAAGCTGCAGACAATTTTATAGTCAATTCTTTAATGCTAAGTCAAATCGACAATACCATAATCCGAAAACGGGATTAAGAACCTATTTTCTCACGTTTGAGGGTGGCGCGAGATTGGAGATTATGAGCAGACCGGATATGATAGAAGGAGTTCATGATCTCTTGCGGACGGGCTTAACTCATTTAGCTTTCAGCTTAGGCAGTAAGGAACAAGTCGATCTGCTGACCAAGCAATTGGCAGAAGCGGGATTTAGAACGTTAAGTGGACCACGGACCACAGGTGACGGATATTATGAAAGCAGTATTTTAGGGCCAGAAAACATTCAAATTGAACTTACTGTCTAAAAACTAAAAGAGGTGAACAATTTGACAGAAGAAGAACGAATATTCAAAGGGATATTATACAATCCAGGTAACATAGAACTAAAGCGTAAAAAGCTTCTCGCCCACAATTTGAGTAGTCAATATAGCCGAACATTTGAGGATCAGACAGAGGAGCGGGAAGCGATATTGTCACAGTTACTTGATAGCATAGGGGAGCATTGTTTTATCCAGGGTCCCATTTTTTTTCATTATGGTGTTCATACAAAAATTGGTGATCATTTTTTTGGAAACTATAACCTTACAGTCCAGGATGATGCACAGGTTACGATAGGTGATCATGTGAGTTTTGGACCTAATGTAACCATCGTTACGCCTATTCACCCATTCGTTGCCTCCGAGCGTAGGCAAATGCTTGATCAAAATGGTGATGCTGCGTCTTTATGCTATGCAAAGCCTGTTAGCATTGGTAACGATGTTTGGCTCTCAGCAAATGTAACTGTATGTGGAGGTGTTACGATTGGTGATCGATGCGTAATAGGTGCAGGTAGTGTCGTGACTCAGGACATCCCAGAAAATTCTTTTGCTGCAGGTGTACCGTGTAAGGTGATCCGTAAAATAACCAATCAGGATAGCATGCGCCATAAACCGGAAATACTTTCAGATTGCGATTTAATCGAGTAGAAATGTAACCTCCCAAACCATAGACCAGATTTTAGATGAAATAGAGACCATTAAGAGGGCGTTATATTATGCCAAAATCAGTAATACTCCGAAAGTCCCCTTTTTCTCAAGTTAAGTGAAAAATATGTTGGTCCTTTAGATTATTTGTAACAGACCCTGTGACAGGTTATAATTTAATTGGTATGACTAAGTAATCGTTATTTAACGACCAATAAAGGGGATTTCAAATGTACAGAACAGTTCAAGATTTTCTAGGAGAATGGGCAAGCGCTTCTGCTGGGACAATTCGCGTTCTTGAATCACTTACCGATGACAAATTAGATCAGGTAATTGTTGAAGGTCACAACTCATTGGGATGGTTAGGTTGGCACTTGGCAACCTGTCCGATGTTTTTTGGTGGTCAGGTAGGGTTAACACTTACTCCAGTAGGCAATCCGAAGGAAGTTCCGGCTCATGCGGCTGTGATTGTTGAAGCGTATAAGAATATTGCGGCTAATATTGCTTCTGAGGTTGAGAAATTAACGGACGAGCAAATGGTTGAGAGTGTACAGACCTTTGCAGGATTAATGCCTCGTGGTGCAATGCTTAGATCGCTTATAGATCACCAGACACATCATCGTGGTCAAATGACTGTTCTCTTACGTCAAGCAGGTCTTCGTGTACCTGGCGTAATTGGTCCTACTCGAGAAGAACAAGCTCAAATGAAATAGTTACTGGTGCTTGTCCCTAGTGATAGCTTGCCGAATAGGGATGGCACTACGAAAAAATCTCGTTTCCTAGACATTTGTCTTGGAAACGAGATTTTTTGTTGTCGGAAGGAGTGTCACTATTATTGCTAAAGAATGCTGTTGCTTTTTGGAGGGGCCGGCGATCACTATCAGCCTGCTTCAATTTGTTGCATATATTCTCTGGGTGAAATCCCCGTCACTTTCTTGAAGACCTTACTGAAATAGAAGGCACTTTCATAACCGAGTTTTTGGGAAATTTCGTAAATACGACCTTCACCGCGCATCATCATTTCCTTGGCCACAGTGATTTTAGTCTCCGTGATATATTCTACATAATTGACCTTAGCGACTTTGGAGAACAGATGGCTTAAATAGTTTGGACTGAAATTGAAGACATCTGCTACTTGATTCAGTGAAAGCTTAGTGCCGAGATTTCTTTTGATGTATTCCTGGACATTTTTGACGATTTGTTCTTTATAGCTTTGTCTTCGAGTAGAGAGAATTTCCGAGCAGCCATCACGGAACTGAATCAACCAGCCGGCGATCTCTTCAATCGTATGCATCTGATAGATGGCCCGGTATCCTTCCGGCTCATTTTCGAAGATATGCTCTACAATATTTTCTCCATCCGCTAGAAGCGAAGTGGCCATATACAGAATATTGCAGGCAGCATCGGTGGCGGGCACCAGTAAGTCAGGTCGGTCTTCGAAGATTTCAATCATCTTGGAGATGATGGTGTATAAAGCAAGGGTATCTAGTTCTTCAAAAGCACGGCGGATCTCCGAACGAGATTCAGAGAAATCAAACAACGGATGTTCCTGCTCTAGAGGTTCATTCTCATCGAAGAAAACAAAAGACCGTTCTTGCACGGCAACTGGCAATGCCTTTCGAGCTGCTAGGTAGCTCTCCCGCATTAAATAAGGGTCCTCGACGGCAAACCCTATGGCACCAATAATCGTTACATTGAAATAGTTATGTAATACGGATGCCATGTCGGTAAGTTGCTTCTCAATGTCAGACATCCAGTGACGGGGATCGACTTCGGGGACAGGTAGAGCAACGGCGAAATTACGTAAGTCAAGACTGGTTACATAACAGGGTTGTATAGAAGTAAGCGTATCCTTTGCCATTTGCACAGTGCTTGAGCATAAGGCAACCAGCTTATCTCCACGGGGAGGGACAGTGTCTGGGCCCAGAATGCGGCAAGTACAGACTAGGTAGGCGGGCTCGGAAAACTCTAACGCCAAATCCTCTTTCTGCAGGAGATACTGGTTCTTATTCTCGAACAGGTTATTGAACAGACGAATGAAGAATTTATCACGCTGCGCCTGAAGGTTGCCACGGTGAACAAGCTTTGGGTAGCTTTCCATCGTCTGGTAACTCTCTAGAAAGGAAATAGCCTTTCGGATGGATTCGGCCAGTGCTTCCGGAGTGAGTTCCAGCTTTACTAGATAATCCGTGGCCTGCACCTCTATAGCTGCGCGTGCGTATTGAAATTCTTCATAACTAGTCAACATAATGAATAGCGGAAGTCGACCATATTTTTGGCGTATCGAAGCGGCAACCTCTAAACCGCTCTTAATTGGCATTTTGATATCGCTGATTACGATGTCCGGGCGGAGAGTGTCAATCATCTCTTCTTCTTGAGCACCGTTGTGCGCGATACCGACAATCTCTATATTATATTGCTCCCATTTCAGCATAGACTGCAAGCCGATACAGACAAGAGCTTCGTCGTCGGCAATTAATAATTTTATCAATTTGACCACATCCTTGCTAGATTTGCCATTCTACTCTTTTTGTATAAATGGTAGAAGGATTTTCATTAGAGTATACTGGCCCATTTCACTCTCAATCGAAAGACCGTAATTCTCCCCAAAGGCTAGCCGTAAACGCTCATTTACACTATGGAGTCCAACGTTCTCGAAAACTCCCCTAGTTCCATCCTCCGATTCACACAGAATGGTGGAGATTTGTTCTTCCTTCATGCCTACACCGTTGTCTTCAATCGTGACCAGGATATCGGCAAAGCCGCTTTTTTTCACCGTGATGAGAATATCTCCTCTACCTTTGGGCTCGATGCCATGGAAGATAGCATTCTCAACCAGAGGTTGTATCGTGAAACGGGGAATCAGGCCGGAGAGCAGTTCCTCATCTTCAATTTCCTTCACCATCGAGACTGTACTGCCATACCGGTATTTCTGAATCAGAAAATAGTCATCGAGCAGGCTTAACTCATCTTTCAGTGGCATTAGTCTCCGGTTGTCTTTGGCGATGCTCCGCAGCAGTCTGGAGAGTGAAGTAGTCATTTCTGCAATGCCGGTAGCATTCTGAATCGTAGCCATCCATTTGATCGAATTCAGTGTGTTGTACAAGAAGTGGGGATTGATCTGACTTTGCAGCATCCTGTACTCTAGCTCCTGTTTCTGCTTCTCGTCAGCGAGCCGGCTATCCATGAGCGCAACAATGTCCTGTGATAGGCGGTTGATACCTCGACCAACATCACCTAGTTCACTGTTCCATTCGATATTGCGGTCCAGCAAGAAGTTGCCCTGGGCAATCTTATCAATTCGCTTCTTTAATTTCTCTACCGGGAGACTGATGTTACGGGTTAAGTACAAAGTAATAATGCCGCTTAAGACGATGACAAGTAAACAAACGCCAAGCATTACCAGAATCCATATATTTGCTTTGGGAGCGAATTGATCATTGGATAAGGTCTGCGACAGAATCACTCCACTCCGAACGGGATAAGAGACCACGATTTGGCTTTCTTCATCCTCCAACTTGATCATGGACAGCTCGGTTTGTGGACCGACAGGCTTATCATCGGTATAGGCCACAGGTTCATACGGCGTAGTCATTGCAGTCACTTTATCGCCAATGAGCTGATAATGATGATTGCCGAGCGTCAACAGCATTCGGGAGTTCTTAGGCAGGGAATACCCCTTCAACTTGTCGGTAATTAAGGAAGTATTAGCTAGTAAGTAGACCGTTCCAATCCGGGCAGCCCCATCTCCGTAAATAGGTAGAATAAAAGGAATTCCGTTCGTGGTGGAGAGCGGGTCCTTAATTACTTGTTCCCACTGCTCCACAGCATCTTTATTTAGTCCGGGAATTTGACCGATATTGTGTACAGTAAGTGGAATTGAAGTGCTGACGGAATTATCCACCTGCAGGAACTTTCCGTTGTTACCCGTAACAATCAAGCGGCGGACATAGCTATTGGACCGATTGATCCGAAAGTCCTCCTGCATGGAGTTAAATACATTAACAGCATCCTTGGCGCTTGCCTTCGGAGATACAAAATAATCAGTGAGTAATGTATTGGTGGACGAGTTGGTGCTATTGGTCATCGCTAATGAGGAGAGATTAATCAAATCTTGTTCAATAATATGGGAAACTAGCTGCAGGTTGAACTCAGTCGCCTGGATGGTTGTTTTACGCTGATAATAGGTAATCAATTCATAGCTGAAAAAGGATAGCAGAGCGGCGATTAGTAGCGCAAAGATGGTCATGATCAGAATAATGCGGCTCTTAATGGTTGATTTTCTTACCGTATTGAACACTCCTCTACAAAATGCAGAAAAAATATAAAGCGGTTTCAAAAATATCTTTCAATTAATGCATGTTCAAAGTTAATCTTCTATTTATAATATGCTTAACTAGTTTACCGATATCCATATTAACACCATAGCATATTCCTGTGATTCCATACAGTGGAAGGCAGAGGTGCTGAGAAATTTACATGTTTTAAATAGGATTTTACAGGTTTGAAGCGAGGAGGAAGAGAAGAACAAAGAAAAGTGAATGAACTGAGTTTGAAAATACATGCCATTCTAGATGGGAAAGTCTTAAACTTTGAAATAGATCGGATGAGCCGATCAGTGTAAACAATCAGAAGGAAAAGGGGATTTTTATATGAAATTGAAAAGATTCTATGGCATGACTTTTGCCACAATACTCTCCCTAAGTGCGCTAGCTGGATGTTCCGGTAATAACAACAACAAAGGCAGTGCTGCAACAGCTGCTCCAGAAACGGGCAATACTGCAAACGCTTCCGCTGAACCGAAACAGGACCCTGTGACCTTGAAATGGGCATTGTGGGATTGGGAAGCCACAGCATACTATCAGCCGTTGATTGATGCCTATAAAGCTGAGCATCCGAATGTAACGATCGAATATGTCGATCTTGGTTCCACTGACTATATGACAATGCTGAGTACACAGTTGTCCGGTGGTGCAGATCTGGATGTACTTACGATTAAGGATATTCCTGGATACTCAAACCTCGTGAAACAAAATCACTTGGAGCCGCTCAAGGGATTCATGGGAGACAAAAACATTGATCCATCCGTCTATGGCGGTACTGTAGAACAGATTGAAGTGAACGATGAAGTGTATGCGCTTCCTTTCCGGAGTGATTTCTGGGTTGTCTACTATAATAAGGACTTGTTTGATAAAGCGGGAGTGGAGTATCCAAGTAATGATATGACATTCAACCAATATGATGAACTTGCTAGAAAAATGACCTCCGGCAGCGGTTCTGAAAAAGTATACGGAGCCCATTATCATACTTGGCGGAGCGCGGTTCAATTGTTCGGTATTCTTGACGGTAAGAACAACGTTGTCGGTGGAAACTACGATTTCCTGAAGCCAACCTATGAACGGATCTTGAAAGAACAGGAAGATGGTATCGTTATGGATTACGCCACACTAAAGACTTCAAGCACGCATTATTCCGGTGTATTCTACAACAATTCCGTTGCGATGATGAACATGGGCAGCTGGTTTATAGCAACTCAAATAGAAAAGGTGAAGAGCGGCGAGTCTCAATCAACCAACTGGGGAATTGTGAAATATCCTCACCCGGATGGTGTGGAAGCCGGTACAACACTGGGTACAATTACTTCCCTGGCTGTAAATCAGAAATCCAAAAATAAAGAAGCGGCACTTGATTTCATGAACTTTGTGACTGGTGAAGAAGGTGCAAAAGTCATTGCTTCCACCGGAACCATTCCAGCGATTAAGAACGATGAAGTTATCAGTTCCATTACTTCGATTGACGGTTTCCCTACGGATGATAACAGCAAAGCGGCACTGACTACGGTTCAGACTTATTTGGAAATGCCAATGCATGAAAAGAGTGCGGACATTGAAGTAATTCTAAACGAAGCCCACGATAACATTATGACCAAAAACGCTTCGATCGACGAAGGCTTGAAGGATATGAATACGCGCGTACAGCAGCTCTTGAACAATTAACCTGAAGAGAGTTGGTGAATTCTAAGGGCGGGTGAAAGCCCGCCTTTTATAGAAAGGTTTGGAGGAGAAAGAATGCAGAACGAAACCATATTGGATACAAAAAAAATTCCTAAACGTCATTTGTCAAAAGGTGTCCGGGAAAACCTGGTAGCGTACAGCTTCATTGCGCCGAACTTTATCGGATTTGCCGTGTTTACACTAGTACCCATGTTTTTCGCCTTTATCCTAGCTTTTGTGAAATGGGATGGGGCCAATCCAATGAAATATATCGGATTGGACAATTTCACCCGGCTTATTAAAGATACAACATTTCATAAAGCATTATGGAATACCATTGTTTACACTATTGGCGTAGTACCGTTCACCATGATTGTTGCGCTGGCGCTGGCGATTTTGCTTAATCAGAAGATCATGGCCCGCAATTTCATGAGAACCGTATTCTTTTTCCCATATGTGGCATCCTTGGTAGCCGTTGCTGCGGTATGGAACTTTATCTTTAGCCCTACGATGGGGCCGATCAACAATATTTTGCATACCCTTACCGGTATCCCACTGGAGGATCTTCCCCGCTGGGCGGCGGATAAACACTGGGCGATGTTCACAGTAATACTGTTCACTGTATGGAAAAACATGGGCTATTACATGGTCATTTACTTGGCAGGTCTACAGGGGATCAACCCTGAATTGTATGAGGCTGCTGAACTTGATGGTGCTAACGCCTGGAGAAGATTCCGCAATGTGACGGTCCCTCAACTGGCGCCTACATCCTTCTTTGTGCTGATGATTCTAGTCATCAATTCGTTCAAAGTCTACGATATTTTTATCAACCTATTTGCCGGCGCTGATAACCAGTTGAACGATTCTACAAGGGTTATGGTTTATCAAATCTACAATACGGCGTTCCGTTCGCTTGATTACGGATATGCCAGCGCCATGGCCATTGTATTGTTTCTGCTGGTACTTGGCATCACCATCGTCCAGTTCCGCGGCGAGAAGAAATACGGACAATAGGAGGATTCAAAAGATATGGTGGGTACAAATAAAGGAATTAGAATCGGCACGATGGTGCTAGTGTATATTTTGTTGTTTGCTACGGTGCTCTGTATGCTTGTTCCATATATATGGATGTTGTCTTCTTCGCTCAAGCTGAACAAGGATGTGTTCTCATTCCCGATGCAATGGATTCCGGCGAATCCGCGCTGGGGAAATTTCGTGGATATCTGGACCCGTATTCCACTGGACCGCTTCATTTATAACACGGCGAAATTATCAATTATCGTAACGATTTTGCAGCTATTGACTTCAAGTTTTGCTGCGTATGCATTCTCCAAACTGCAATTCAGAGGGAAAAATGTTTTATTCCTTGGATATATCGCTACGATCGCGATACCTTGGCAGGCATATATGGTGCCGCAATTTATCTTGATGCGTTACATGGGACTTAACAATACTCATCTGGCAATCATTCTATTGCAGGCATTCTCGGCTTTCGGAGTATTTCTGATGCGCCAGTTCTATCAGGGTGTCCCAGATGAATTATGCGAGGCGGCCCGAATCGATGGCTTGAGCGAATATGGGATTTGGGCGAGAATCATGCTGCCATTATCCAAGCCGGCTTTGTCCACCTTGACGATTTTTACCTTTGTTGCTACTTGGAATGACTTCTTGGGGCCGATGATTTATTTGACGGATACGAAACTCAAGACCATTCAAATTGGACTACGAATGTTCATTTCGCAATATTCTGCCGAGTACGGTCTGATAATGGCTGCAAGTGTGGTTTCCATTATTCCGGTTGTGATTGTTTTCTTGGCACTTCAGAAGTACTTCGTTCAAGGCGTCGCAGCATCTGGTATTAAAGGCTAGACAGGTTTGAACCTGGCAGTTGCAGTTTTCGCATGCTGCCAGTTTTTTTTAGCTTATCAATGAAATGAATGCGCTTTCTTTGTTTGCTGGGCGATAAAGTCAAATCAAGCATGAAACATGCCGAGAGACCATTTATAGCAAAAGGAGGATTAAAGAATGAGCAGAAAACACTCCGTTAGAAAAAAGCTATTCTCAATGATGATGACCACTGCGCTTGTAGTTGGAATGTTTCCGGCACTCCATATGCCATCTGTATCTGCGGCTACGGTGGATACTATTTTCGCAGCCGCCTATATGGGGGCGAAGACATCTGCTGACACTACTTTGCCTGCTAGCATTGACATTGGGGGCCAGTCTGCGACTGTGAAATGGAATATAGGTGAAGATACCTTTGCCGTTCCTTATGACACAGTGACAGTCACGGGTACAGCGAATGGTGGGCCGGTTGTTGCCAATGTAGAAGTTATTCCACCTTCAAGGAATCCGTTGGTTTACTTTGTGGATAGCGGCAGAGGGGGCGATTCCGTAGGTAATGGTCCTACTTCTTCGCCACTGTACGAAGCAGTAAAAACGCTGTCCGGTAGCACATTGCTCAACCCGTCACCAGATCAGAAATATGTCAGCGGAACGACTGCCTGGGGATTTGATGATTCCATCAACAAGGTGAAGAACTCCAAAGACGGAGGACTTACCGATCCTGCAACTGATCCATCCATATGGACAGTAGGACTTCGTGCCGACCCTACTAGCAATCATATTGTATATAAATTAATGGCTCCAGAAGCTGGAACCTATACACTCAGTAGTGGTTTCCATGATTGGTATGGCAGCCGCACTCGAGTAATACAGCCTCAGATCGAATATAAGGATACAAATGGTGCAACAAAGACGATCTCGTTTGCACAATTCAATACTAATGTGACTCCGCTTATTTCCGGCGAATTCACTATTCCCGGTGATATCGACGCTAGTAGCTCTATGACATTGACCTATGCCTATGTTTCCGGTGAGAAACCAATCTTAAGCTGGTTCGCCGTTGCCAAGGGCGGGATTCAAAAAGAGATCGAAGATGCTCGGCAGAACGCAGCTTCCATGGTCAAGGTTCTACTCGACGGCAACGATATTAAAGCGGACAATGTCAACGGCCTAACATTCAAGGGATTTGGCGTACTAAGTGCCAACAGCACCAGTGCCCTGTTGATGGATTATAAGGCTGAGCATCCGGAAGCTTACGCAGAAATGTTGCGGATTCTGTTCGGTGGAGAGCATCCCATCATGACGCATGTAAAAATAGAGATGGGCAATGACCGTAACAACTCTACCGGCCCGGACCCGGCTACTATGCGTACGGCCGATGAACAAGCCAATGTCACTAGGCATCCCGGATTCCAGCTTGCGGCTGACGCCAAGGCTACGAATCCGGATCTCAAGGTCAGCATCCTGCGATGGAGTGCTCCGGCCTGGGCAAGCAACAACGATAAAATCTATACCTGGTATAAAGATACAATTCTTGCTGCTTACCGTGAGTATGGCTATATGGTCGACTACGTCAATCCCCATATCAACGAGCATACGCCGGATTTGACCTGGACCAAACAGTACGCTGAGCGTGTTAAAACAGATAACGAAGGTTTTGCAAGCCCAGTAGAGCAAGCGCTCTATAACCAGATCAAAGTTGTGATCTCTGATGAAGTAGGGATTGGTTCATTTGGCGGCAGTATGGTAAGCGACGCTTCTCTAAGGGATGCGGCTCCGATCGCCGGATATCACTATAACACTGACGACGACAGCGCAGGCAATTTCAAAAAGCTCGCAGAACAATATGATATTGAAGTATGGAACAGTGAGGCGCAGTCCACCTTCAGTAACTCTGCCTTCCGTCCCAACAATAATGTGAAGGACCCTACAGTGGAAGGAACCGGCATCGGCGGTGTTGGCAGTCCACTGGAGATGAGCAATACGATTATTAAAGGATTCGTCAATTCCCGCCGGACGCACTTTATTTATCAGCCGGCCATCGGCTCCTTCTACGAAGGTGGACAATATTCGTTTAAGGAACTACTTAGCGCACGTGATCCGTGGTCGGGATGGATTCATTATGATGCAGGTCTTGTTGCTCTGCAGCATTACAGCTGGTTCGCCAATGTGGGCTGGGAGAACGAGGATAATACGGCAGGGATTTGGAGAGCAGTTCCTAAGGCTAGCTCCACGGGTGCGACAGGCACTAACCCTGTTAGCGGTCGCAACGGTTCTCCTAGCTATATGACGCTTGCTTCACCTGACAGAAGCGATTTTTCAACCGTTATTGTGAACGATAGTGAATATGCCAAAACCTATAAGCTTCAGACGGTAAATATGAACTTTGTGGGTAATCCCTCATTGGAAGTATGGGAGACTCGTGCGGCAGACGCGGGCGAAGCTTTCAACAGCAATTATATGAAATATCTCGGGGATGTCGCTGTTGATGGCAGTGGGGTTTATACCATTCATGTCAAACCATATTCGACATTGACTGTGACCACTCTGAAGAACAAGGACAATGAGGCGTATCAAACACCGTTACCTGTAGAAGGCGACCGCATCGTGCTTGATACCGACGCCACAGGGAGGATTCAAAATACAGCGGACAATATCCTGTACGCCGATGATTTTGACTACTCCAATCAATCCGTTGTGAAGATCGGGGCAGGTGGGCAGAATGCTGGCACCCAAAGCTATATTGAATCCCGCGGCGGTTCCAAAAGTGTGATACCACGGTATACGCACGACCGCAACGGTGCATTTGAGGCGTATCTTCCGGACGGGTCTGACAACTATGTTCTGCGCCAACAGCTGGATACGGAAATTATGGGGCTGGGTGGTACTTGGAACGGTGGAGATCCCGTAACGGCTATCGGTGATAACCGGTGGACGAATTACAAGGCCAGTGTAGATGTTTCGTTCGAGACGAACAGTACGCAGGGCGGAGCTAATTATGCTGCGATTGGCGCACGGTATCAAGGAGGCGGCAGCTCTCACACTATAAACGGCACACCTTATGTACTGAAGTTCTGGTTTGACGGAGGTTGGCAGCTGCTGGTCAATAATAGCGCAGTAGCGAGTGGCAATGTAGTGAGCGGTTCCGGTGGAGTAAAGCTGGATGGATTTAACACCGCACATGATGCCTGGCATAACATTGCCATTCAGGTTGCAGGCGATAAAGTGACTGCCTATTTGGACGATGTGAAACTGGCTTCTTATACTGATCCGAACCCTGAATTGTCTGGTCGGGTAGATTTAGCCAGTGGATATTATCATGTTCGTTTCGATAATCTGAAGGTCGAGACGATTGACGGCTATACGCCATACTATTCCGAATTACTGGATAATCTTGAAATGTATGATTTGGCTGCTACACCAAACCCTAAATTAAAATACGGCGGTTTGTGGAGTCATCAAAACGGGGCTGGTATGTATATTTATCAACGTTCCCTATCTACCAGTCAAGGTGCAGCTGCTACGATGGAATATTCTTTTGAAGGCACCGGGTTAGATATTCTGGGACCGAATAATGGATCGGCTAAGTTAGAAGTGACTGTTGATGATGAAATTGTCACACTGTCAGCCGATACGATGGCCTCTAAAGAACTCTACCAAACGTACACGCTTCGCGGACTTAAATATGGACAGCATAACGTTCAGATAAAGGTATTAAGCGGTACTTTGGTTGTGGACGCGGTGGCCGTTGTTTCCGGTGAAGTAAAAGGTACAGCGGACACAGCTGCTCTTCAATCAGCGGTAATAGCGGCGAAAGAAGTTATCAAACTGGATGAATATTCGGATAGAGACTGGCAGCTTTTTGCAGCCGCACAGAACACCGCCCAAGAAGCACTAGACAATGCTGCTGATTTCAGACTGGATCAGGAAGGAGCTGTGCAACTCGCGGGACGTCTGATTTCTGCCCAGAACCAATTGACAACAGGGGATATACGGGAGCTTGCTGCTCCTCAGGATATTGCCACTTATGTCGGGAAACTGCCGAATCTTCATGATAAGTTGGAGGCTATCCGAGAAGATGGATCCAAATTGCAGGTGTCTGTGAAGTGGAATTTAGACGCGGTCAGCTTCAATACACCCTATGAAAGAGTAGCTGTAACCGGCACTTATGGCAATCTAAAAACCACTGCTAATGTGGAAGTAGTGCCAGAAGGTCTCGTGTACTTTTTGGATGTCGGTGTTTCGGCGGATGTCGTCACACCACCCTATACGGTGATCAAGAATTTCGTGGGCGACAGCCTTCTGAATAGCACCGCGGATCAACTATCAACAGGCGCTGTGTGGGGTCATATCAATACAGGGGCAAATTATAATCTCAAAGGGCTTGGCGGTGCCGTGGTTATCACGGATAAAACTCAGACAGGTGTCTACAGCTCGAATACAAAGAATACACCTCTGATCTACACCCTCCCTCTGAGCGCAGGAAAGTACACGATTACATCGTTCCATCGGGACTGGTGGAATATGAGCAACCGCACGATGGATATCACGCTTAGCTACACTGATTCTGAAGGGAAGACAGTGAACGAAACGGTCAAGACCGGTGTACTCGCAGGTCCTAATGGCGTCACGATCACTAATGACTTTACGCTGCCGGTGAGCGGCGTCGTGAAATATTCGATAAACAATACGAATAGTCAGGCATCTGTGATCAGTTACTTAGCAGTGGCGAAGGACAGGGTCAGCATTGTCAATGAGCAGGCTGTAAACGAGGCTAAAAGTATTATAGAAGGTGCTGCATATAGCGTGCAGAAGGAAACAGCTAACAGCGAAGATGGAGTCCGGACCTGGCTGCTCCAAACGATGAACGGTTTAATCGGGTTCAGTGATACGGGGGTTACGATGGGTGATATCACCCTATCTTCGTTCCAGGAAGCTACTGATGACACAGCCGGCAGCTTCAGCTTCACAGTATTACTGAACAAGGGCGAGGCGAAGGCAGAAGCTGCGGCCAGCGGAACGATTAAGCTACCGGAGCCAGATATGAAGCAGCCGGAGATTACCTTGATAGGTGAAGCCATAGTCAATCTGCAGATGGGTTCTGAATATACGGATGCAGGAGCCACTGCGTATGACGACCAAGACGGTGATATCACAGACCGCATCAATACAACGGTCAGCAGTGAAGTGTATGGTCTGACGGAGTTAGATACAGCGCAAGCGGATATCTACACCTTCCATTACAATGTCAGCGATGCCGCAGGCAACACGGCTGCGGAAGTCACCCGAAAAGTAATCGTATCGGAAGATCCAGATGTACTGAAGCCGGTCATTACACTGCTTGGTGAACCATCTATTCAACTGGACAATGGCGCAAGCTATACAGATGCCGGAGCCACCGCAATGGATAACCGCGATGGCGATATTACAGAACGTATTGTGGCGACGATTACGAAGGATGGGAATCATACGGAGACGTTAGATACCTCATCAGCAGGCACTTATATTTATCATTATAATGTGAGCGATTCCGTGGGCAATACGGCTGTTGAAGTTATAAGAATAGTTACAGTGGGAGAAGCACAGCAACCGCCGACTTCAACACCAACGGTAGAACCAACACCGACAGTTGAACCCACAGCAAATCCTACACCAACACCTGTACCTGAAGTAACCTCAGGGCCGGTGTCGACCACAGCACCGACGGTATCGCCAACACCAACACCGCTGCCGCAGACCACGCGGATTCTTAACAGTGACGATTTCACGGCTCCGGTTGGAGGGGGAATAACAGTTCAGCTCACAGATGCTACTGATTCCGTACTGCTTCCTGTGGGAGTGTCAAATATTATCGGAGTGAACACGCTGCGTCTCGTATGGAATACATTTGCTATCCAACTGACCCCAGAAGCGCTAAAGAGTATCCAGGAGAAAGCTGCAGGAGGTCAAGTGGATGGAGCACGAATCAAACTCTCGGCCGTGAAGGCATCCAGAGTTGCCGTGGAACAGCTTATGAATAACCCAGCTGTCAACGGCTCGGTTCAGTTATCTGCTGCAAGTGATGTAATTAACTTCAGTTTGGAAGTTATTAGTACGAATGGCACTGCCGTACCGGTAACCCGTTTTGATAAGCCACTGACGCTTACCTTCATATTAGATTCAGATTCCAATCCTAATTTGCTGGGCATCTACAATATAGCCGGGAACGGAGCTCTTGAATTTATGGGCGGAACGCTAGCTGATGGAAAATGGAGTACGGAAATACAGCATTTCAGCCAGTTTGCAGTCCTAGAATATGACAAGACATTCTTGGATGTCAGTACGGATAGCTGGGCGAGGGATGTTATTAAGACAATGGCGGCTAAACATATTATCCAAGGTATTTCCGATACTGAGTTTAATCCGCAAGGGAAAGTGACAAGAGCACAATTCGCGACCATGATTGCAAGAGCGCTAGGCTTAGAGGCAGGAAGTCATTCAACGTTTATTGATGTGGACTCCAAAGCTTGGTATGCAGAGTACGTTGCAGCCGTAAGCGAAGCGGGCATAGTGCTCGGACGTAGTTCGGATTCATTCGCACCGGACCGCAGCATTACCCGCGAGGAAATGGCCGTAATGATCGTTAGGGCTTATGAATATTTACAAGGCAGCAAGGTAAATGAAGTTTCCGCAAGCTCGTTCAGTGATTATTCCCTAATTCATGACTGGGCACAGAAATCAGCAAGGTTCGCTGAGCAGGCAGGGCTGATAAAAGGACGCGGCAATATGCAATTCGCACCGCAAGAGATGATGACCCGTGCCGAAAGTGCGCAAGTCATCGCCAATCTGCTGGGATATTTGTAAGCCGCACTTCCATGAACCTGGCAGCTGCATTTAGCGGGTGCCAGGTTTTTTTATAAGTTCAAAGAAGGGTTTATACAATTGCGAGGCGTCGATAAGTGGCAATGTCAGCTTTTTTTGCCGTATTTTCCAGGTGGAATGCCCGTGATGTTCTTGAAAGTACGTATGAAATTGGCATAGTCATTGAAGCCGGATAGATAACAGGTTTCGGATACGGAGTTTCCGGAGGATAGGAGCTGTTTGGATAAAGCGATTTTTTTAAGCAGGACGTACCGGTAGATCGTTCCTCCTGTCTGCTGCTTGAACAGGTGACTAAGATAATATTTATCGATGTTTAATTCACCAGCGATCTGCTCTAGCGACAGATTCAGATGCAGATGGTTATCGATATAGCGCATGGCCGATTGAATATGCGATGAAATAATACTGGGTATGGTGGAACTAGTACGGCTATATAGCTCATTAATGAGGACCAGAATCTGGATCAGATAAGTTAAAGCCAGAACCTCACTGCCGTATTGAGGATTCTCCAAAATTGCAATCAGGCGATAGGCAAGGGTCATGTACTCTGCAAGCAGTGTTTCATCCATTTGAGCGAGATTCTGCTCTCCGGGCTGACGGTTCTGGAAACAGGCGAGCAGATTTGTGGTTGCGGTGCAGAAGGGATATACAAGTGGAGCTTTGAAATGAATTGTTAATCGTTCGTAAGGCTCCGGAGATAGATTAATGATTTTATGAATCTCGTGATTGTTGAATAAGAGCACATTGCCACGTTGAAGCGGATAGCTGTACTGATCCACAAATCCGTTCACCGTGCCCCCTAAAAATAGGAAGATTTCAAAGTGATCATGAATATGAAAATCTTTGGTGGGTGAGATCGGTGAATTGCCGATGCCCGCCAGTATGTCGCCTTCGAACGGCTGATAATACTGGGCATGTTTCATCCGGATATCCCCTTTCAGATTAATAGCAATAAACGCGATAAATAATCATTAATCGCAAAGACATTGCAATAATACAACACTAAACTATAGAAGAAGATTACGCAATAAACCAAGTATATAGCTGGTCTGAACATGAGTAGTAGGGATCTGCATCTGCTGAATAGACGCAATTGAAAGGGTGGATGGTGTATGAATAGTACGAAACACCGCAAATATTGGCTGGATACGATGCTACAGATCGGGAACCCAGTACTTGACGCTTTGTCGCAAAGAAAATTAAAGGAACGGCTGCCCACCGAGTTTCATAGTGACAGGAGCAAGTTTGCGCATTTGGAGGCATTCGCCCGGTTGGCCTGTGGAATGGCCCCATGGCTAGAGCTTGAAGGGCTGGAGGGTGAAGAAGATGAGCTCAGGACTCGTTATGTCATATTGATGCTGGAATGCATCGATGCTGCTGTTGATCCATCATCACCTGACTATATGGATTTTAAGTCCGAAGGCCAACCGTTGGTCGATGCGGCATTTCTCGCTCATGCGTTGGTGCGTGCACCGAAGCAGCTTGCCGGGCGGCTGAATGAGCGGGTCAAAGGTAATTTAATAACAGCCTTGAAGCGTACGCGCCGGACTGCACCCAGCGGGAGCAATTGGCTGCTGTTTAGCGCAATGGTTGAAGCAGCTTTGTATATACTCGGCGATTCAGAATATGACCGGATGCGTGTTGGTTATGCGATCCACATGTTCATGGATTGGTATAAAGGCGATGGTATCTACGGGGATGGCAAGGACTTTCACTGGGATCATTACAATAGCTTTGTCATTCAGCCGATGCTTGTGGATGTGGTTACACTCTTTGAACAGGACTCGGAGCAATACTCCGCATTGAGGCCATTGATTCTGGAGCGGGCACAAAGATACGCCACTGTTCTGGAACGGATGATTGCGCCGGACGGAACGTATCCGTTTATCGGGCGCTCTATCGTTTACCGTTTTGGTGCGTTTCAGCTGCTATCACAAGCGGTGCTACAGCATTTTCTGGAGGATGCGCTATCACCCGCACAGGTACGCTGCGCCTTGACCGCTGTAATCACCCGGACTATGGGATTTCCAGGGACGCTGGATGAGGACGGGTGGCTACGTCCGGGGGTGTATGGTTACCAGCCCGAGCTTGCGGAGAGCTATATCAATACGGGAAGTCTCTATTTATGCGCTTCAGTATTTCTTCCTCTGGGGTTACTTCCTTCAGATCCTTTCTGGGCAGGGACAGAACTGAAATGGACAGCACAAAGAATCGCAGCCGGAGAGGATGTTATGAGAGATCATGCCTTGAGTAGATAGGGGGATCTGATCTAATCGGTCAAAGGGAGGGGAAAAGCATGAACAGACAGGAGCTTTTCGGAATTGTCCAAGAAATGAAGCCAGCAAATCTGAGCTTGTATTATCCTGATGGAGAGTCGGATGCTTTTTGGAAACAAGCCTTATTATCCGAGACATTAAAGGAAGATATCAGCGAAATCCGCGCGGAAGCTCAAAGATTAGACAGCCAGCCTATATCAGAGCTGACGGATAAGCTATTTTCAATTTTTGCGCGCACAGGTTCGAGGTTGGAATATGAACGGGTCTATTTCGAACGGAGAAGAAGGCTGAATACATATGTATTTATGACCTTGCTTGAGCCGGATAATGTCAGACTTCTGGAGAACCTGGAAAATATCCTATGGTCTATATGCGAAGAGTACACATGGTGCCTGCCAGCCCATCTTCCTGCAGATCATAATACAGAGAATATTGATCAGTTTATTGATCTGTTCTCCTCGGAGACCGCTTTTACCCTTGCCGAAATTTCTCTATTACTGGGAGAACGACTTCCGCTGCTCCTTCGATCCCGAATCAGACATGAAGTAGAAAAGAGAATATTTCGACCTTTTATTGAATGTGGTCCTTATGAATGGGAGACTGCACGTCATAACTGGGCAGCAGTGTGCGCAGGGTCCATTGGGGCAGCCGCCTTATTGATGTTGGATGATCCTGCTGCGCTGACGAATATCCTGCTGAAGACAGAGCGCAGCATGAGCTACTATCTGGAAGGCTTCGGGGATGATGGGGCCTGCCTGGAAGGTCTGAGTTACTGGAACTACGGATTTGGCTATTTCACGTATTACAGCGATCTTCTCCGGGTTAGAAGTGAGGGAAGAGTAGACTGGTTTGCAACGGACAAAGTGCGAAGTATCGCTCAGTTCCAACAGAAAATTTTCATCGGTGGCAATTTTGTCGCCAATTTCTCTGACTCAGAGCCTCGAATTCACATACAAATGGGCTTGTCCCATTATTTAGCTGATACCTATCCAGAAGTAGAATGTCTTCCGCCTGTGCTTCGCACTCCTTACGCTAAGGATCACTGCAGCCGCTGGGCTCCGGCTTTTCGAAATCTCATCTGGAGAAGGACCGGCGATGAGAAACAGGATCAGGATTGGGGAGCCGCCAGTTATTATCTTCCTGATGCGGGATGGCTTGTCTCGCGTTATCAGTCCGGAGGAAGTTCGTTCGGCTTCGCGGCTAAGGGAGGGCATAACGCTGAACCTCATAATCATAATGATCTGGGACAGTTCATTCTGTCAGGTGGAGGCGAAATCTATGCAGCTGATCTCGGCTGTGGAGAGTATACGGCTGAATATTTTGGGGCTGGCCGTTATCAATATGATTGTAACGGCTCGCAGGGACATTCGGTTCCGATCATCGGCGGCCAGTATCAACTGGCTGGCAGGAAGCATAGTGCTACAGTTCTGTACGCGTCGGCTGCGGTTGAAAAAGATGAACTGAAGCTGGAGCTGTCTCAGGCATACGAAGTGGAAGAGCTTCAATCCCTGATCCGCTCTATAGTTTGGTATAAGGGGCAGCATCCTCGCTTGGAGTTAATGGACGAGTACCAGTATAACGGTAAGTCAGTGAGCTGGACAGAGCGGTTCGTTACCTGGCGTCGTCCGAAAATGCTGCGTTCTGGTGTTGTGCTGCTGCCCGGAACTGGAGTAGGCGGAGTGGAACTGACTTATGATGTTCAGATCGTTGAGCCAGAGATTACTGCACGTGAGTACCGGGATCATTTTGGCAGGGATACGGTCTGGCATACGCTAGACTTTCATGCTCTTCAGCCCGGTTCTGAAGGAAAATTAGTATTCACCTTTCAATTTAAATAAATGATGAAAGAAATAGTGGACCATTCTAAGAAGGCGGTGTTTGAAATGAATATAACGGAAAACCCAACTTGGCTGGATGAAGCTTGGAACAAGGCACTTGAAAAGACAAGATGTAACAGTGGAAAGATCGGTGCAGAATTTCCACACGCGAGTCAAGGTGGTAAATACTTGCTTGAAGCACCGAACTGGTGGACAGCAGGGTTCTGGCCGGGAATGCTCTGGCAGTTTTATTCTGAAAGTGGGGACGAAAGCCTTAAAATGATCGCAGAGCGCTGCGAAGAGAGACTCGACGAGGTACTGGACGGCTACGTTAAGCTGGATCACGATTTAGGCTTCATGTGGATTCTTACCAGTGTGGCAAATTATAAGTTAACGGGTAGCGAAGCGTCGCGAATTCGGGCATTAAAGGCGGCCAACTATCTGGCAGCCCGCTTCAATCTGAAAGGGCATTATATTCGGGCTTGGAATCCATGGAGTGAAGGGGAGGACAACAGCGGAGTTGCTATTATCGACTGCTGCATGAACACCAGCCTGTTGTTTTGGGCTTCCGAGACAACGGGTGATCCCCGCTATCGTCATATCGCAGAGGCGCATATGGATACTGTGCTGGAGCATTTTATCCGACCGGACGGCTCCGTGTACCACATCGTCAAATTCAACCCGGATACGGGTGAAGTTGTGGAGAAGCTTGGTGGGCAAGGCTTTGCGCCCGAATCGGCTTGGTCACGCGGCATGGCTTGGGCTATTTACGGCCTAGCGCTTGCCTATCATCATACGGGAAAGCAAAGCTACTTGGATGCAGCCAAGCAGGTAGCGCATTTCTTCTTGACCCGACTGCCGGATGATCACGTTCCACATTGGGATTTCCGCGCTCCCGGTGAAGTCGGCGAGATACGTGATAGCTCCGCTGGTTCCTGCGCAGCGAGTGGATTGCTGCTGCTAGCCGACCAGGTGGATGATTCGGAGTCCCATGTGTACCGGAACGGGGCTATAAGAATAGTGGAATCTCTCTACAAGAATTATGGCAGTTGGGACAATGCGGACGAGGAAGGGTTGCTGCTTCATGGTACAAGTAACTACCCTGAGGACCGGAATATAGATGTTCCGCTTATCTACGGTGATTTTTTCTATGTCGAAGCATTAGCCCGCATTAAAGCCGTAGGACCGTTCTTTTGGGAGTAGGGGTGATTATGATGAACAATGAGAAATCATTTTCTCGGATTGGCGGTAATCCGCTGAAGACCCGTGAGGATCTGGTGATCGCTCTTGAGCAGCTTACGGATCCACTTCGGCCGTTCTACAGCAAAGGTGGCTCACGACTTAAAATTGGCAAAACAGGGGCGAGCTATTCGGCAGCAACTGCTGAAATGGAAGGTTTCTCGCGGGTGTTGTGGGGTTTGGTACCCCTGCTCATTGGTGGTGGAGACAGCGAACTCTGGGACATCGTGCTGGATGGCATTCGGCATGGCACCGATCCTTCTCATGAAGAATATTGGGGAGAGGTGAAGGATTACGATCAGCGTTTGGTCGAAATGGCGGTCTTCGGCTTCGCATTGGCAGCCATTCCGGAACAGATTTGGTTGCCGCTTGCTCCGAATGAGCAGGATCAATTATACCGTTGGCTGAATCAAATAAACGCCCATCCTTGCTATGATTGCAATTGGCTGTTCTTTAACGTTCTAGTCAATATCGGATTCCGCAAAATCGGTCGTCCCTACGACGCAGGACAACTGGAGAGCAATTTAAAGCGCATGGATGATTTCTATTTGGGAGAGGGCTGGTACAGCGACGGGATTAATGGTCACAGCGATTATTACGTACCTTTTGCTATTCATTACTATGCACTGCTGTACGCAAAGCTGATGGAACAGGAAGACCCCGAACGTTCCCGTGTGTTCAAAGAACGGGCTCGATTGTTTGCTGCTGAATTCATCGGCTGGTTCGCACCCGACGGCTCCGCACTTCCTTATGGGCGTAGCTTGACTTACCGCTTTGCCCAGTCGGCATTTTGGAGCGCCGTTGCCTATGCAGATGTTGAAGGATTTTCTGCTGGTGTGGTAAAAGGTCTAGTGCTGCGAAATCTGCGTTGGTGGTTCAGTCAGCCGATTGTTGACGCCGATGGCGTACTGACCATCGGATATACTTACCCGAATCTGGTCATGGCGGAGAATTACAATGCCCCCGGATCTCCGTATTGGGCGTTAAAGACTTTCTTGCCGCTGGCTCTAGGGGCGGATCATCCGTTCTGGAAGGAAGAGGAACTGCCGCTACCGTCCATTCCGGCTGTCATGGTTCAGAAGCCTGCACATCTTGTCATCGTCCGCGAGCACGCTTCCGGTCATGTAGCGGCCTTCAATAGCGGACATTTATACACGAATGAACATACCCACACCTCGGCCAAATACGAAAAATTCGTGTATTCAACAGGCTTCGGCTTCAGCGTGCCCCGCTCTGAATGGGGGCTCTCCCAAGGAGCGTTCGACGCTATGCTTGCGATGAGCGAGGTCGGAGACAACTTATACCGGGTACGACGCCAGAATATAGAGTCTGAGATGATAGACAACGTCCTTCGTTCCGTCTGGAAACCGTGGGCCAATGTCGAGGTTCAGACTTGGGTTGTCGCCGGACTTCCTTGGCATATTCGGATTCATCGAGTCGAAACTGGACGGTCGTTGGATACCGCAGAGGGTGGATTCGCACTTGGTCAAGAGAATGAAATGATATCGAAGATCGATGTGGCTGGTGCGATGGCCTCCACTGCTTGGGGAACCAGCGCAATCAAGGATTTGCTAGGTTGTCGGAAGGGTGAGTTGGTCTGGCCGAACGCCAATACGAACCTGCTTCACCCTCGAACGGTGCTGCCGATGCTGACGAGCACCCTTGAGCCGGGAATTCACTGGCTCGCTTCGGCCGTCTATGGTTGTCCCTCAGAGGGGGCTTTGGATATTCAGGCTGATCAAGCTGATGAGGTCCTCAAGCATTCACCTGAGCAAGATTTGAAAGTTAAGTTCAGCGAGGGAACGTTAACCATTGTCACTCATTTTGGGAGAGAAATCGTTCTTAATATATAATGAGTTGGCTGAATACTTCTCACACTAATTGAAAAGTCACAACAATAGCCCAGATGCAGAACTACTGCACTAGGGCTATTGTTTTTATGTGGATTTTTATGATTTTATCTTTTAATTATTGAGTTTTTTATCAAATGTTTTCTTAGATGGACAATTATGCTATAGTACTCTATCTAGTCATTTACAGAAGTATTGATTTATCAGACGATGAATAAACTGACTTTTGGCAAAACTAGAAATACCGACATCTATAGAAAGATAAGAAAGGCAGGAACTCCTTATGGACAACGGCAGTCTGGTCACGTGGATACTTTCATTTGTTATGATTATAAACATATTGCTCTCTGCTGGTTTTTTATTTTTTGAGAGGAGAGATATTGGTTATACGTGGGCGTGGCTTATGGTTTTTTATTTCATTCCCATTTTGGGCTTTATTATTTATCTCTTTCTTGGTCGTAATTTAGCAAAAAAGAATTTCTTTGGCCTTTCAGCTGAAGAAAGTAAATATCTACAATCAACTGTAGATCATCAATTGGCTACATTAAAGGATCAACGCGAGAATCAGAACGCTTTGTTAACGAAATATGCTGATTTAATTCATATGAACCTTGTTTCATCGAATGCGCTAATGACAATAGATAACGAGATAGCTATTTTTAACGATGGTAAACAAAAGTTTGACTCTTTATTCAATGATATTAGAAATGCCAAAAAAGAGGTCAACATTCAATATTATATCATCCAGCCTGATGATTTAGGGACAAAATTAAGAGATGAATTAACTAAAAAAGCCAAAGAAGGCGTAAAAGTGAGGGTTCTCTATGACGAAATCGGCTCCAAGAGACTTTCTCTTAAGTTCTTTAAAGAACTACTTTCTGCTGGTGGAGAAGTAGAGGTATTCTTTCCATCACTGCTTAGACCGATAAATTTTCGAATGAATAATCGAAATCATAGAAAACTATGTATCATCGATGGGGAAATTGCTTATATTGGTGGATTTAATGTGGGAAATGAATACTTAGGGATAGATAAAAAGTTTGGATATTGGCGGGATACACATTTTAGAATGAAGGGTGGTTCCGTTAATCAAATTCAAGGCAGGTTTCTTCTGGATTGGAAACATGCCCGGAAACACGAGCAGGTAAGCTTCGATCAATTTTCCTTTACTACTGGAGGTCATGCCGGATCAAGTCCCGCTCAAATTGTGTCTAGTGGTCCTAACTCGCTAGTTGAGCATCTGAAAAATATGTATATTAAGCTGATCTTGAACGCCAAACGGAGTGTGTATATTCAGACGCCATACTTCATTCCAGATAGTAGTTTTATGGATGCATGTAAAATTGCACTCCTATCCGGTGTGGATGTACGGATTATGATTCCAAATAAGCCTGATCACCCTTTTGTATACTGGGCAACTTGGGCGTATGCAGGTGAATTATTGAATTATGGAGCGAAAATTCTGTTATATGAAAATGGTTTCTTGCATGCCAAGACGATTGTGGTAGATGAAGAAGTAGCGTCCGTAGGGACAATGAATATTGATTCCCGGAGCTTTAGACTCAATTTCGAAGTTAATGCAATTGTTTATGATGAGCAAGTTGCTAAACAGCTTCAAGAATTGTTTCATGAAGATAGCCAGTTAAGTACAGAGCTTACCCCTGAGCGTTATAAAGAAAGGTCCCTTATAATCAAATTTAAAGAGGGGATTTCTCGTCTTTTTTCGTCCATCCTCTGAATACACAGACCCTATACTCCGTACAAAAGGCGAGCTGTGGACTTGTAAATTCACAGTTCGCCGCGGCACATGGATTCTACTATGCTTCACACGACACCCTGTTTTGATTTCATGCACTTAAGATTGTATGTGCGACCGTATACTTTTGCATATCTGACAATTCGGTCAATCATACGGGTGTCTTTCAGCTTAGTAAACGGGCACGGATCAGGAGCGGTATTCACTTCCAAGATCCATGGCTTGAGACGTTGATCTAAGGCAATATCTACACCGATTTCCTGAAGGCCGGGATAGACAGTGCTAAGTTGTCTGGCGGATTTCACTCCAATTTGCTTCAGGGATCGGATCAATATTGTACAATTCTCTGCGCTTGTGTAGGCTTTCAATAATTCCTCAACCGGATAAATCGTTCCTCCTTGACTCCCGTTTGTAACTACTTTGCGAGGATGCGCCACGCGTCCTGCAACCCCTGTTGCTTCCCACCCACCCTTAGAATTCCGCTGCACCATCACCCGGATATCGAATGGGCGGCCATCGTACACCAACAGCCTGATCCCCTTTTGAACTAAATAGGACTTCCCTTGGGCTTCTCGTAAGAGGGCCCGATATGCCGTGTCGTAATTAGAGAATTTGTGTACGTGGGTACCGGACTGATAGCTGTATTGTGCACGAGTAAGTTCAACCCGTATCACGCCCTGTCCTAAAGATCCGCAGCAAGGCTTAATGTACACCATCTTATATTTTTGTAGCATTTCATAGAGAGTGTTCTTATCCATTTTTCTTGTAAGCGGGACATGTTTATTTAACTCTTGATTTCTAACCAGCACCCTTGTCTTCGTCAGCTTATTGGATATACGGCTTATCTGCTTCATCATTTTGTCCCTCCGTCTCAAAAGATCCATAGGCTATATTACGGAAATACCTCAGCTTTTGATTGGGCAACCACCGAATTGTAGAACACACTGAAAGAATTCTACATATGATTATGGTAGGTATTTATCTATGGGCTGCAGCTTGCGGTCAACAGGAGGCGGCCATCATACTGCTCGACAAAGACAAATTGCAGGATAAGTTACTTGAAGTAATTGAGGCATTTCCCTGGTATAAGGGGCTGATCGGCGGCGAAAGAGCGAATTATAGCTTAGAGACGCTTCCGCTTATGACGTCGACAACGCTAGATACCTATTATTATAATCAACCTTTTGATCCTTCTTTGACCGTATATAGGACGTCGGGTACAAGCACTGGCCGTCGAAAAGCCATACTTTACTCTAAGGAAGACGATAAGCACTATATAGATATTAAAACGAAGCTGTACGGTGATCTTATTGCGGGAAGCGGATGTGTTAGCGCTTTGGCGGATATGGGTACTGGGCATGCGGCGAACACTGCGCTGTCCATTTTTGAACGGTTAGGATTGGAACATCATTCAATTCCCTTCGAATTGCCGATTGAGCAGCATATTGAACAGCTTCAAACCTTCAAGCCTGACTTACTCTACACAATGCCTTCCATCCTTGATCATATCGTAAATGCTACTAGTG
Organism: Paenibacillus sp. FSL F4-0236; assembly: GCF_038000135.1. Lineage (NCBI taxonomy): Bacteria > Bacillati > Bacillota > Bacilli > Caryophanales > Paenibacillaceae > Paenibacillus > Paenibacillus sp. FSL F4-0236. Next base: position 3,561,127 of record NZ_JBBOBK010000001.1, on the reverse strand, counting down.
ATCTGCGTGTTTTTGGAATCCGTAAGATTATTTTGGTTGGGGAAATCGCTTCATTAGGGTGGCAGCGGAATATGGCCCGTCTGTTCGGTCTTGAACCGCGCGACATCATTGATACGTATGGCTCTATTGAAATAGGCACGATTGCTTATTATTCACATGATCTTGGCAGGTATATTTTTGCTGATGGGATTTTTGCGGAAGGGGTCGGGGCGCAGGAGATTGGCGAAGAACTAAGTCCGCTTAGTAATGATGAAAGTGTTCTTGTTCTTACCTCCATGGTTCGCAAGATGCTGCCAGCTATTCGTTTCGTTACCTATGACGTTGTAAGGGACTTTAGGTCTGTGATGATAGATGGTGTGGAGAAGCAGAGTTTTAGTTCCATCGTCAAACGGGTGGGTCGGGAGCTGAAGCACGGGGAGAAAATAAGCCTGTACGATATCGAACAGGTCGTATACCGACATCTTGAAGATGCGATCATTCGGGTCAAAGTGAGAAAGAACGCGCTGACCGTTTATATCAAAAGTAAATCTGCGGATAACACCATTGTCCCGAAGATCAAAGAGGAAATTAGGGAATGCATTCCGGAAATCGGCATGATGATTCGAAACCATCTGCTGGATGATATTGAGGTCATTACAGTAGGCAAAGACGAGTCAATGGACAGCGGAAAGGTTAAGAACAAAAAGCTATATTACCAGAAAGATAAAGATCGCGCAGAGATGGACTTCACTGACGGTATTTTGTCGACTATCGGAAATACACCCTTAATCAAGCTGAAGAGCTTGTTCTATAAAAGTGAATTTGACGTCTATGCAAAAATGGAGCTGATGAACCCGGGGGGAAGCGCCAAAGATCGTCCTGCCCTGCGGATGATCCAAGAGGCATGGAAGGAAGGAACAATAGGCCCGGGAACCACCATCATTGAATCGAGCTCTGGTAATATGGCGATCAGCTTGGCCATGATTTGTAAGTATTTGGGGATGCGTTTTATCAGCGTTATTGATCCAAGAACTACGGAAACGAATCTGCAAATTCTGAAGGCGTTGGATGCTAAAATCGAATATGTCGCCAATCCAGATCCCGTAACAGGAGAGTTTCTTCCTGCTAGACTGAAACGTGTGCAGCAGTTATTGGCGGAAATACCGGGCAGCTACTGGACGAATCAGTATGCAAACGCAAATAATTATTTAGCTCACTACCATACGACAATGAAAGAAATCGTGACTGTTCTTGAACGAGTGGATTATTTATTTTGCAGCGTTAGTACATGCGGAACCATACGGGGTCTTGCGGAATACGCAAGAGATCACGGACTTCGGACCAAGATCGTGGCTGTCGATGCAGAGGGAAGCGCGATTTTTGGCGGAAATAAGAGTACGCGGCGCTTCCCGGGACTGGGTGCCGGCATCGTGCCACCTTTCTGCAGAACAGATATAATCGACCATATCGTGCATGTCTCGGATTCGGATATCGTAAAAGGTTGCCGGATGTTGGCACAGAACGAATCCATCCTGGCTGGCGCATCCTCCGGGGGAATCATTGCCGCCGTTAAGCAGATGGAGCCAGAATTGACCCCGGGAGCTGTCTGCGCAGTCATTCTGCATGATAAGGGAGAGCGTTACCTCGATACCGTATATTCTGACTCATGGATTCATAACCAATTCGATCAGGAGCTGTTGGCTGAATGTGATGATCTCACTGAGATGTAAGAAACGATATGTTTCATAAGGAGGTGACGGTATGCTGTACTTAAATGATCGAGATATACGGGCAGTAGGTGTTGATTGGCCTATTCTTGTGGAATCGGTAGAGACTGCTGTAGGTATCATCGATTCAGGTGATTATGTGCAGCCGATAAAGCCTTACCTAAGGTATAAGAGTCCACAAAACCGGATTATTGCAATGCCCGCTTACGTAGGGGGAGAGGTGAACGCGGCAGGGATAAAGTGGATTTCTAGCTTCCCAGATAATATTGAGGCTGATCTACCTCGCGCGCATAGCATCATTGTATTGAATGAACCAAGTACAGGCCAGCCTTCAGCCGTCTTGAACTCTCCGCTTCCCAGTATTATTAGGACGGCTTCCATCAGCGGACTGATGATTCGTTACTTTTTGCTGGCGCGTTCAGTGGAGCGGATTCATCTAGGCATTATCGGCTGGGGACCAATTGGGCAGTATCATTGTCAAATGGTTACGGCTTTGTACGGGGATCGAGTCGAACGTATCCGGATTTTCGATATCAAGGGAGTAGACTTATCAGGAATCTCATCTCTCTTTAGAGATAGGATGGAAGTGGCTAAGACGTGGGCGGACGTTTATCAGCATTCGAATATCTTTATTACTTGTACTGTATCCGAACATCGGTATATCGATCTGTATCCTGAAAAAGGTAGTCTTCTGTTGAATGTTTCACTGCGCGATTATAAGCCGGAGGCGTTAGCTTCGTTAAAAGCCATTATCGTCGACGATTGGGATGAAGTGTGCCGTGAGAATACGGATATTGAGCAGCTTCATTTGGAGCAGGGGCTCACTCGTGCTGACACCCAGATGATTACCGATGTTGTCTTGCGCCACAGCCTAGATGAATTCGGCGAAGATGAACCGATCTTCTTTTGCCCGATGGGGATGGCCGTCTTTGATATCGCTACAGCGGTGTATTACGTGAACAAGGCGAGAGAAAAGGGGATAGGGACCGAGCTGGAGTAAGGAGAGCAAGAATGAGAGCAATTCTGTCCATATAACAGCGATAACCCGCTTATTGAGCGGGTTTTTCATTATGTTATGCACTAGTATATTGGTTTCATATGGATATGTTTGCAACGTGGATTGCAGTCTATTGTGATTGGTTGATTAAAGCGGTATTGTTTATTTGGCGGTATATTAGTGGGAAATGGACAAAATTCCAAGCGATACAATAAAGACAACCCCGATGAAGAATACATCGGGGCTGTCTTGCAACTGATTAAAGGGTATAACCGAAGCCTAGTATAGTAAAACACTTATCCTGATCTTCGGGCACCATTTTGATTTCTATCTGATGCTCACTGCTAGCTTCGTTTTGATATAGAATTACCGGATTGCAATGTGTCCAGTTGTTCACGTGAGGATCAGCAGTAACTGCAAGGTTGCCGTCTACGAAGATATCCGCTTTGCCGAATTCGCTGCTGCCGGAATCCTTGTATATGAGGATGAGATTTTTACTCGTTATTGTCAGCTTGAAGCTTTCTTCTCCAGACGCTCTTGAATGCATCCAATTATGAGGGAATTCCGGAGTACCGTGAGAGTCAGCATCCATTTCTACCCGCTGCAAATCGGTATCGATCCCCGAAAATCCACCTACTTCGATCTTACCTGCGTCAATATAGTTTTTTCGATCCAGCAGGAGGGTTCCTGCAAAATCATTCCCGATAACCGGTCGTTGATCCAATAAGATCTCATCTTCATTCATTAGTGATTTATGGGTTTCGGTGAATAAATAAGCGAGACAATCAGCCATTACCCGGTGACCCTCATTTGTCGGATGATAGATATCATAGAAAAATTGCCGTTTAGAGATGATGTTGCCTTCAGCTTTACTCAGGCGGAACTGCTCGGATACGGCATCCTTTACACTAACCATAGGAAGATTATAATGGCGGCCAATGGGGGAGAGCCGATCCTGCAGGTTCCAGTCATTCATAAACACACTGAACAGAAGGATTACGGCTGGCTGATGATCGGCGGAAAGTATTTTTAAGCATAAGCTTTCAAAACAATTGCCTTTCGTTTCATCCCCTTCGTCGTTTACCGCAAATTCCACTACCACGATATCTGGTGTTACGGAACCGTCTCTAAGAATATCTCTTTCATAGCGGATGACGCCAAGCTCGGAAGGTGTTCCGCCGACCCCAGCCTTCACAAAATGGATGTTCTCGCCACCATTTGTGCCGAATAAGTTTTTAAATCTTAAATACGACTGATAGGCATAACATTCCGTGTGTATCGGCTTAGCACCGGCTCCTTGAGTAATGGAACCTCCAATATAAGCGATCGTGACTTCCTCGCCCTTTATAGCCTTATTCATGGCAGCTTTTAATCTTTTATTATTGCCAGCGTGCAGCAAGGATTGTGTAATGATCTTTTGGTACTCATTCGATTCAAAAGCAACTGGTGGTTCAAGGATTAGCTCTGGAACAGAATAACCGTCATGCAAATAAAAAATAACACTCGCAATCGCAAGTTCGCCTGCGTGATTAAATTCAAAAGCAAATTTTCCGAGCACATCATCTTCTTCAGAACCCGGATTATCTGCTAACTTCAAAATAACCTCTGAACCATCGGCGGGGCAGGGTACACGTAAATAACTGCCGGTTTCATATTTACTAGTTTTGCCCCAGTGCTGCAATAAAAAAGTGACTGGATCTTCCTGCGCGTTAGTCCTTCTCACGGATACTCCAATACTGTGGACTAATTTGCGAAATCCTGCACTGCTCCCCAGAAGCTCCAGAATTGCTTTATCTGTGACGCCGCCTATAAATCTGGTCTTATCGATCAGATAGCTGCCTTCCAGATAAACTTCTTGTGAAGGTTTTCCTTCAGGTCTTGCTGTTGCTTCAATTGCTGTTTCATACAGCACAAAAAAGCCGTTTCTACGATCAGCCGGGTCCTTTGGAGCTTTCGGACCTTCAATCTGTTCGCCTGCAATGAGTTCGTTATTCTTTTCCATATGGATCATCCTCGCTTTATAAGGTTCTCTTGTTATGGATGCGCTTGCAAAGAAATGATTCTGTTACAAGGGAATACCTGTTAACAGTAACACCAATTATCTAGATTGTTCAACCAATAAACAAAGTTTCATTTAATAATTACAAAAACTTGCTAGTTTACACATGGAAGTTGAAATCGCTTACTTATATAATGTGCCTAGTCATACGAAAATAGGATGCTTAAGGGGAGAATAATCATGCCTACGCAGGAATTAATCCTTGTGAAGCAGGGCAAAGCTGCTAAGATTTACGTGGATCCCAAAGGGAAGGATTATGCCGGTTTGCGCCGCGTGGCTCAGTCTTTTGCAGCAGATGTTAAACAGGTAACAGAGGTTGAACCTGAAATACATGCACAATTGAAGGCATTGGATGGAACCGTTATAATCGCTGGATCGATCGGCAGTAATGAGCTTATTGATCGTTTAATTGCGAAGGGGACAGTGGATGTGTCCGCCATCCAAGGGAAAAGGGAATGTTATAAAATTCAGGTAGTTGAAGAACCGACAGCAGGAGTGGACAAGGCGCTCGTCATTGTGGGAAGCGATAAACGCGGGACGATGTACGGGATTTATTCTATCTCTGAAAAAATTGGCGTTAGTCCGTGGAAATATTGGGCAGATGTTATACCAGAGAAAAAAGCAGATTTGATCTTACCTGATAGCCAGCTACATAGGATTTCCAAAGAACCTTCGGTTAAATACAGAGGGATTTTTTTGAATGACGACTGGCCGTCCTTGGGCTCTTGGGTAACTCAAAGATTTGGTGATTTTAATGAAGATTTCTATGACAAGGTGTTTGAACTAATTCTTCGATTAAAGGGGAATTATTTATGGCCAGCGATGTGGAGTGCCGAATTCAGCCTTAACGGTAAAAGCAATCCAATCGCCAACGCCCAGCATGCACAGGAATACGGCATTATAATGGGAACCTCCCATCATGAACCTTTATTTCGGGCAGGCAGTGAATGGCAGAAGGTATACAACCAATATGGAACAAGTAACTTATGGGATTTTGCCCGAAACAAACAAGCTATTACGGATTTCTGGGAAGATGGAATCAAACGGAATCAGGACTTTGACAATTTAATCACACTAGGGATGCGGGGAGAAAGTGATTCTGCGCTGGAGGGCTCCGACCAGGAGAATATTGACCTGCTGAAGGATATCATCCTTACGCAAAAAGAATTATTAAAGAAATATAATCTTGAGCACTCGCCCCAAATTCTAGCCGTATACAAGGAAGTGGAGAAGTATTGGTATGGCACTGCTGAGGTTGAAGGCTTGAAGGACTGGGAAGTCCTGAATGAGGTTTCGATCCTGCTGGCAGATGATAACTATGGCAATCTCCGCAAAATCCCAACGGAACACGAACGCGATCGAAGTGCAGGGTGGGGGATGTACTATCATTTTGACTATCATGGTGGTCCACATTCCTATGAATGGTTAAACACGATTCCGCTGGAGAAGGTTTGGGAGCAAATGTGTATGGCATTCGACTATGGCATCCGTGATGTATGGATTGTGAACGTCGGGGATTTGAAGCCTATGGAATTGCCTATTTCCTACTTTATGGAATTGGCCTATGATTTCGAAGCTTGGGGTACCGGAGCGATTAACCGGACTGAGGAATATACCAAACGATGGGTAGAGCAGCAGTTCGGATATGCACTGGAACATGAGACATGCCTGGGCATCGCGCAATTGCTGAGTGAGTATACCCGAATGAACGGCCGCCGCAAGCCGGAGATTATTTATCCGTCAACCTTCAGTCCAATCCATTACAATGAGGCACAGAGAGTGCTGAAGCAGGCGATTAGGATGGAGAATGCCGCTGACCAATACTATGCTCTTATTCCTGAATCATTAAAAGATGCGTACTACCAGCTTGTATATTTCCCTGCTGCTGCATCAGCCAATGTGCTCAAAATGCAAATATATGCTGGACTTAACGAGCTATATGCTGGACGAGGCAGTGTATTGGCCAATACCTACGCTACCCTGACTCATGAAGCCATCGATAGGGATAAACACCTGGAGCAGGTTTATAATAGCGGAATTACAGAAGGAAAATGGCAGGGAATGATGAGTTCCCCTCATGTCGGGTATGTTCACTGGAATGCAGAGGGGTGGAAATATCCAGAGGTGAGCACTTTGATTCCTGACAAAGGTTCTATAATGATTATTGATGTGGAAGGTACGGAGGAAGCGTATATTTCGGGTACGGCAAAGCTTCCTGTATTTACAAATCTGCAAAAAGAAAACTATTGCATTACTATCAGCAACGGTGGAGAAGCGGGCTTTGAATATCAGACAAGTAGCAGTGCAGCTTGGATCAAGCTTGAGAAAACATCGGGGTGGATCAAGGCTGGGGAGACCTTACAGGTTTCTGTAGATTGGGAAAAGGTTCACGAGATATCGACGGGTGAAATTACACTCTCTGGTGCCGGGGGCATCGTTAAGGTGAATGTAGCTGTGGACTGGACTGACATTCAGGATGTGCCAGCGATGACCTTTATCGAGACGCATAATAGAGTGTCCATTGAAGCGGAGCATACCTCAAGTCGTGTTGCACAATCAGGGGTGGAATGGAAGACCATTGCTAACTATGGGCGTTCTTTATCCTCGGTTAAAATGTTTCCGGATACGGTATCTTTTGAACAGCCGGAGAATGCGCCTTATCTGGAATATCAGGTTTTAGTACAGCAGAATGCAGATTACAGCTTAACCGCGTATATTGCTCCGACAAACAACCTGTCACAGTTCAGTGGATTAAAATATGCGGTAGGCTTCGATGCACAGACGCCAGTGATTACTGATGCTTTACCTACGGATTTTGCGGGCGGCAATCATGATAATGAACCGTGGTGCCGCGCGGTTATGGATAATATTCATACCGTGACCACAAGTCATGCGTTAACAAAGGGGATTCATACCCTCCGCTTTTACGGATTGGATGCAGGCCTGGTCCTGCAAAAGCTTGTGTTGTCCGCTGCGGAGCTGCCTTATTCCTATTTGGGCCCAGAGGAGAGCTTCTATACTAGGGGGACGCACTAATTCATAGTTAGAGCTAATTGAAGGGCTGAATCCCCGAATGGTTCAGGGGCCTCCGTTATTTCAAGGCAGATGACGGAGGATAACCCTTGATATTTTTGAAAACATTACTGAAGTAGGCGACATCTTGATAACCACAGTGCTCTGCTACTTCGGACACATTGAAGCCACCTGCGGACAAAATCATCTCAGCATTGTTCACTCGTACTTTATTTATGAATTCCTTATAGGTGGAACCGATGTTTTGCTTGAACAGCTTGCCAAGATATACAGGATTTAAGGCAACCAAATCAGCTAGTTCCTTGATCGTAACTTCCTCCGAATAATGATCCATAATATAGGTCATTACTTTTTGGATTCTCAGATCGATCAGAGGTGTCTCTTGATGGTGGGTTATGCTTAACAGGCGATACACGATCAGTTGAAAAATGGCTCTGGCCTTCATTTTATAAAAAGGCTGTTTGCCCATCCATACATGCGAGAAATCTTTGATGTCCGCTAGGATCTCTTTAGTTCTCCAGTTTTTGGTTACGGTCTCAAAAGGGAGCTGCACATGATTGTCCTCCCCCTCCCAGAAGAAATTAAACGCAAAAGAACGCATGGGTGCCTCCTTAAAGGTCTGCGCTTCCCGAATACTTCCGGAAGGTGCATAGAGCATATCACCAGCTTCAACCGTAAATTTCTCCCCATTAATAAAATAGTTCGATTTCCCTTCCACAATGAAGGTAAGGTCATGGAAATCAATTTTGCTCCTCGTTATCTCCCAATCCGGGAAGGATCTGCGGTCGACAAACAAAAAAACGTTCGGAACTAGATTCTCATATTTGCCAATGTCCATTTCAGCCATTGCTCCTTCCATATAACTAGAGCCGTACGAATACCGATTGGTATATTATACCGAAATGAAACCTATTACGAAAAGACTCTTTTAATCATCGGGAATGCCGTACGCCATGCATAATGAAATCCTTGAATTGTCGGTCTGTTGCCCGGTCTTCCTCCGTAACCACACCGCTCCGCTGATGCGTAATAATAACGGCTTTTTGTAAATACATGAAATACAGGTGGGTGGACTTCTGCAGAATGTTCAGCCACTTATTTTTTTCCTCCGGATCCACTGCTATTGTGTCAAGCAGTATAAGTCGCGAATACCAGCCTTCCATAGCCTTCTTAAAGTCAGGCAGTTCTGCAGGATTCTTAGAAAGCGTGCTGTAGTAAACTCCAAAAATGGCATCATAGTAGATCAGTGATTCCTGATGATCTCTTAAAGCCAAATATTTATCCAGAATGTTCTCCAGTGATTGTACCGGCTGTTCAAAATCAAAATCAAACAGCAGCTGTCCAAACATCCGCTCTAGGTTAAGGACATAGATTTGAGCGGCTAATTCTTCTTTGTCCTTATAATGATGATACAAAGTGCGCCGGGAGACCCCGGCTTGTTCTGCAATTTGAGCCATATCCGTGCGCTCAATACCTTGAGCACAGAACAAGCTGAGTGCTGTATCCTTAATGATCTCCCTCGTCATTTGCATCTGCTTTTCACGCAAATTCATTAATTTTCTCTCCTGCCTTGTGCGAGTATTTCGCTAATTCTGTGCTATTTCTGAGCTGGCTTCGACGTCATGAGGAACTTGCTCCCAACTGAATAGGGTTTCTGATGGTTGACTGCATCACCTAGCCATTTCAGAAGCTTCACACCATCTTGTTCAGCCTGAAAGAAGGTCTCTCTGGTTGCAAAAGTGTGCGGGGTTGTACCCGTCTTAGCATTTAGCCCATAGTCGGTCAGATAGTAATAATAATTAGGTAAAGTGGCAGCTAAAGAAGATACAGATTGCCGCATTTCCTGTGACCATTCATTAATAATGCGTTGATCTCTGGGCCCCTTGTAATCGTTGATGTTGTTCTGAAAGTGGATCAGAATCTCGTCAAATACCGAGTAGGATTGCAATATTACCGTATTCGCAGGCAGTAGATGACCGTTCGCTTTAAATGCTGCCCCGATGATATCCGCTTCAGGGGTATACCCAAAATTCTTAACGAAGTCTGCCTGCCATTCCTTATTCACAACATTTGGCCACTTGTCTGATTTCAGGAAGGAACTGTCTGAATATTGGAAGATCTCGGAGTCTTTGTAATGAGAGGCGATCTCCGGAGCCCAGAAGGCGGACCCGAATCCACCAGCACTTTCACCTGCAATTAGCAGTTTGCCGGGCTTTTCCACGTTGGCATATATCCAATCAAGGCTGTTTCGCACATTATTGCTGCCGTTATAACGCATTGTAAAGGTACTGCCGTCCTCTTTTTTATATTCAGCCGTACGGTTACCGATATGGAAATCACCCGTCGAATAGGGAAGGTAGACCACATTCCATCCATGAAAAGGATTGGCAGGGTTATCCGTATCCATCATGCCTCTCAGCAATGTCAGCATATAGAAGGGGATGTTCTGGAAATAGTTGCCCGTATCTCCACCTTTAATGAAGTTCATTAGCTTGATTGGGTGCGCGGCGCTTTGGGCATCCCAACTGGCCCCTCCCCCGGAAAAAAAGATAATCCAGTTATTAGTCTCTCCCTTTTTATTCCAGATAAAATACTCTGATCCATCACTTGAAATGACATTTCCGTCCAGCTTGACTTTATTCCACTCATAAGGTTTCACTTCCGTGATTACGGGGGTGGCGGTGGCCGGTCTCTTGATCACAAAAGCGCTAATCGCAAGAATAGCAATCAAAGCAAGGCTCAATAATCCAATGCATGTGAATATCGTAATTTTCCCCATTCTTCTCATATACATCTCTCCCTTAATTGGAGTATACGCTACGTTAACTCATTGCGCAATGTGTATACTTAAATTCAAAATAAACAATCATAATCGAAAAACGGGGTGTCCTCGCAGCCTTTTATACATGGCTACAGGGACACCCCGATTTTGTATGTTACTTCATTTAATTAGATTCTATACTTCGATTTCAAATGTTCTAATTTCGTAAGGTTCAAGTACAAAGGTAATGACAGGTTCAGTGTGAACCTCACCTTCAGGACGTTCCATTAGATTACACTCTTGCCACGAAATAATGTTCAAGTCGCTCGTCATATCAATCTGCTGGCGGCTTCCGGAATAGTCGTGAACACGTACAACTAATTTTTGACCATCTTCAGATTTCTTAAGGGCAGATACCATAACCGTATTCGTAGAAAGACGAATCATGGACTTTGTTTCTACTTCAGCTTGCCCCATGGTGCTCCGCAGTGGATTGTTGATGGACCAGGCTTGACGGACGGTATCACCTTGTAGCCAATCCCCAGTATGAGGCAGGATAGAGTAGGTGAATGAATGTTCGCCTTGATCCGCATCAGGGTCAGGGTGTGTTGCCGATTTGATTAGGGATAGACGCATCACATTATCCTTGATGTCGTAGCCATATTTGCAGTCATTCAACAAGCTAACGCCATAACCACGATCTGATAAATCTGCCCACTGATGACCCACAGTCTCGAATCTAGCGTAATCCCAGCTAGTGTTCCAGTGTGTTGGACGCTTAACATTACCGAACTGGATATCATAAGTGGCTTCGGTAGCTCGTATCGCAACAGGGAAGGCTACTTTCATTAGCTGTTTTTTCTCATGCCAGTCTACGTTCGTCACGAAGTCGATACGACGATGCCCAGCGTGTAAGATCATTTGCTGTTTAATCGTGGAATCCATATAGCTCCATGTGAATTGCACAATACAACGCAATGAACCATTTTCTATGACTTCAATGCTAGTGCAGTCGATTACTTCGCGCATTTTTTGCTGATAGTAGATGTCAATGTCCCAGGCTTCATGTGCTAATGGTTTATCCTCAAACACTTGGAACACATTACCGTGACTTCCATTAGCTAATACTTGACGCTGTTCGTGTTTATCATAGATGGATGACAATTGACCTTGCTCGTTCCACGCTATTTCAAGGTGAGGCGTTGAAATTCCTGATTCATTCAGCTTGAATGGAGTACTTAGTGGCTCAGAATTCACATCTGCTACGAAGGAGATGGTGGTGTATCCGAGAGAAGGAATGTCGGACACTTCAATGATCCAACGGTCACCTTCACGCTGAGCTTGTAATGGTTTACCTTCTGTGTTTATCCAATGTCCTGTTTCCATGCCGGGCTCTATAGTAATTTCTACGAGCTCAGTTAATTCCCAAGAAGCATTGTTCCAGATGGTATATTTACCGGCTTCACTTCCGTTCACTAGTAGGTTCGTAGATTGTTCCCATACAGATTGACCAATGGCTTCGGCTTGAGCATATTCAATCGTACTGTCTTCGTACACTTCACGAATTGAAGAACCAGGAATAATATCATGGAATTGGTTACGCAAAATAATTCTCCAACCCTCGTCTAAATCGGTCTGACGATAGTTCGACCAATCTTCAGACACCACACTTTGCAGTGCGTTTAGCCATTCCGCCTCGCGGTATAGCAGTTCAAGCTTGCGGTTCATCCGCTTATTGTAGGCTTGGCTAGTGTACGTGCCACGGTGATATTCTAAGTAAAGCTCACCATCCCATACATGGACATAACGATCTGTATTAGCAACGGTTTCTTGCAGATTACGGAAGTAATCTCCTGCTGTTCCTGTTTCAATCTTCGGTAGTCCTGGGAGATCGTTGAGTCTGCGGCGCATCTCTAGCATTTCGCGGTTAACCCCGCCGCCGCCATCACCATATCCGTAAGAAAGTAATAAATTGCGATTCACTTCTTTATCCCGGTACGTATCCCAAATTCCTTTTACAGTCTTAGGAATGATGCGGCCATTATAGGTGTAGAACCAAGAATCTTCTTCAGACCAAGGCTCTGGTGTTGTAATGAAGTGTGTTAATACTTCAGTGCCATCAATACCACGCCATTGGAAGGTATCATGTGGCATGCGGTTGTATTGATTCCAGCTAATTTTCGTGGTCATAAACGTATTAATTCCTGATTTTTTTAGAATTTGTGGCAAGGACCAGCTGTAGCCAAATACGTCCGGCAGCCATAAATAATCACATTCAACACCAAATTCATTACGCAAGAAGCGAGTACCATATAGCAATTGACGGACAAGAGACTCACCTGAGGTCAAGTTACAATCTGCCTCGAGCCACATGCCACCGCCAGCTTCCCAGCGTCCTTCAGCAACACGTTCACGAATCTTCTCGTAGATTTCTGGATAATCGTTTTTGATGTATTCATAAAGCTGAGGTTGAGTTTGTAAAAAAGTATAGTCAGGGAACATTTCCATCAGACGGAGTACGGTCGAGAAGGAACGCGCACATTTCTCACGGGTATGCTTCAATTGCCATAACCAAGCTACATCAATATGGGTATGACCAATACAGGTAACAGTAACTGGCGAAGACTTTTCCATTTTATTAATTTCATCACGCAAATAATTACGAGCTTCCTCAATCGAAGCGTAGAAGACCTCTGAACCTGGACGAGACCAGTCAATCAGAAGAAACGAGCGGTCTACTGTACTTAGCAGCTGTGTATATTCTGGTGTTTTTGAATCGAGTACGTTCAGCGTCTCAACTACAGCAAGTGCAGTAAAGTAGAAATCATCCGTTGCATCGTCCAGCCAACAAATTTCTGCCATACGAATGCCATGCGTTTGATCTTTTTTAGGACCGCCACCTTCTAGTCCCGACCATAAACGGAAGGTAAGAGGAAGCTGCGTACCTACCGTTTCATCCGGCAAGAACACTTCTGTATGATTGGAATCTACACCTTGATAGGGTTTACCATTGTAAAAGAATAAAGATTCAAAGCCGGAATTGTTTCCGGCACCCGTCTCGCCAAAATCAAATCGACCCAGTACCCTGCGTCCTGCCCAAGAGGCGGGTACGTCAATCTGTGTCGTTAGCCATAAATACAAATCGCGGCCTTTCCAGGTATCGCCAACTTGTAGCTTAGACCATTCTCCATCCACGGGTGGTTCCGCTGCAATTTCACCTTGTTCGTCAATCATAGAATTGAAAAAAGGAATGTGTATACGATCCCGGTAACGATATTCGGAAATCTCGTTTAGTTGGGAGTTGAGTTTACGTTTGGTTAGAAACATGAGTAATAGCCCTCCATAATCTTAATGGGGGACGAGGAATATAAGACTTATAGGTTATTTACAGGTTTGTTTGGGGGGTAGAAACCAACTATAGACGATTTTAAGCGAGATGTAAACTCATGATAAAGAAAAAGGTTGCAAGGAGGAAAGATTTACATCTAAAAATGAATGCGCTCCCATTGCACAAAAAGAAAGGTGGTGTTAAGCTTCTAATCCTAAAGGCTAGATTTTGAAGGAAGGTGAATTTGTTGAATGTAAAGAAATTTTATCAAAATCATTTACGAAAAAAGCTGTTTAATAAAATTTTAGCTATATATTCATCCATCATCATTATTACGCTTATTGCCTCTTCCATTACCGTTTATAAATACTATGAACAGACGATCACGCGTCAACATGTTGATGCTAATCGAGAGGTACTGGATTACGTGAGTTTATATATGAATCAGCAGTACGAAGGGATTCAATTGGCCATCCAGCAAATTTATAGTGATGCTTCTGTAAGTGAGGATTTGTCCTACTTTTTGCAACATGATTATGGAGATTATCTTAAATATCGTTTAGATCAGTTTGCTGAAATTGGGAGCTTTGTACCCCATACATTCGATACTTACTTCAAAACGTATTTGAATCAGAAAAGTGGTATCTCTGACGTTATCTTATACAGCACTGAGAAAGAATTTTATTATTTATATAAAAATAATACACGACAGCTCTACAAAAGAGATATAGATATTTCGGAGCAAAAATCACCCATACCCAAGAATGGTTGGGTTTCGCATGAGAAAAAATTATTACTTAAGGAAATAAGGGAAGACAATAACAATTTGTATACGATGACTAGGGAGCTTAAAGATCCGATTTCATTGAAAACGATCGGTATGCTCATTATAGATTTTGATGCTGAACTTATTTCAAAATGGCTTGGTACGAAAGGTACAGAGAATAATGGCCAAGTGTTGGTTCTAACACCAAGCGGTGACGTCATATATGATTCCTTAGGAAGGTATATGGGACAGCAGTATCCGCATATCGCTGGTCTTTATTCAGACAACTGGACTGCACTGGATGGATTATCCAAAGTTAACTTAAATACAACGAATAGCTCAGGTCTTATTGTGGCAGGAATCATTCAGAAGTCGCAGGTCAATAAAGAAATGGTGGTAGTACGAAATTGGATTATCGGGATTACGGCAGCACTAATTGTTGCGGCAATGTCCATTACATACGGAATAATTTTACGTTTCTCTAAAAAAGTGAAGATCATTGTCAAATCTATGAAGCGCTTACAGGAAGGCGACTTAAGCACGCGCATTCATCTTAACCGGGAGGATGAATTGCAGCTCATTGCCAACAATTTTAACTATATGTGTGAAAGACTAGAGCTGTATATTAATAAAGTTTACATTTCAGAAATTACGCAAAAAAATGCAGAACTCGTTGCTCTTCAATCGCAGATTAATCCGCATTTTTTATATAATACGCTTGAAGCTATAAGGATGCGGGCTATTTCTCAAGGTGCGAAGGATGTAGGTCAGATGATTTACATTTTATCTACGTTATTCCGAACGATGATTAAGAAAAGTATGGTTGTTACCATCGCTGATGAGATTGAATATTGCAATCTATATCTTGAGCTGTTTCAGATTAGGCATAAAGATAAGCTTCAAATCGAGTCGCGAATAAGTCCAGTGGCTATGAATTGTTCTATCGTTAAACTGCTGATTCAGCCGGTCATTGAAAATTATATTGTTCACGGATTCAGGCCCGAACGCTCCGATAACCTAATCCGCATTGAAGTAACTGAATCAGACGGTAGCATTCAAATTGCTATCAGAGATAACGGAAATGGGATTATTCCCAGCAAGCTAACGGAACTTCAAAAAACACTTCAAGTCAGTATGCGAATGGATGCACCACCTTCCTCGCTTGGACTATGTAATGTGAATGAGCGAATTAAGCTTTATTATGGGATTGAATATGGATTATCGATTGCTAGTGAGATCGGTGTAGGAACAACAGTCATCATGAATATACCAGTGGTAAGGGAGAGTATTAAATAATGCACAACATACTTATTGTGGATGATGAACCTCTTATTCTTGAAGGATTACGTTCAGTGATCGAATGGGAAGATTATGGACTAAGAATCGCAGGGCAAGCGAGTAATGGGGAAGAAGCTTTAGAATTTTTGCGTAGTCATAACGAAGCCATTGACATATTAATTACAGATATTACGATGCCAAAGCTGACGGGACTTGAACTCATTCAACAAATTAAGTCTTTTGATTCAAAAATGAGATTTATTATCTTAAGCGGCTATGAACAATTTGAGTATTTAAAAGCTGGAATGAGTCTAGGCATTGAGAATTATATTCTTAAACCCATTAACATAAAAGAATTGGAATCAACCATTGAGCAAATTGTTGAGGTCCTTAATCAAGAGGATGTTGAACAATTTCATGCGAAGGAGGATCAGCAAGTTTTACGTAACAATATTTTAAATCGTTGGGTCACTGGAAATATAGATCGACAGGAGCTATTGCATCGTTCAAAAGTCTTAAATATTTCTCTGGACTGTTCATGTTTTACGGTGGCTGCGATTCGGCTTATTACGGAACATGAAGAGGATGAGGGTCAACTGCACCCTAATCAACTTATGGAAGAATGTTATCGTATCGCTGTGCAGTCCGTAGCAGAGCGCGGAACAGTTATTGTATTTGTAGATATGGAAGGTGATCTTGTTCTTATTGTTGCGGAGTCGACTGAAGATGAGAACAAAGAAGAAATGTATTGCATGCTGCAACAAGTGCAATGTGAGATTATGCATGAATTAGGAAAGTCTGTCTGGATTACGATAGGAAGTAAGGAATATACTTTTCAAGAAGTACCACAAAGTTATAAAAAAGCGAAAAGTTTATATGTGGATCATCTGATGCTGCCGGGCTACCCGATTATAGATGTGGACCAACTGTCGAAGATGGTGTTACATGAGGAAAAGCTCGAAATTGATTATGAAGCATTTACTAAACTATTATTATCTGGCGAGCGTGAGGCGGCAAATCAATTTATCGCAGAAACATTCCAAAAGCTGTTCGGATGTGGCGTGATTACACGCATTGATAATTACAACGTGGCGATTGAATTAATGTTGATCGCTAAGAATATGGAGAAGAATTGTAATTTCAGTGCTGTGTTTAATCCTTTGCTACGCATCCATACCATTGAGCAGCTGCTTCATCATGTGCAGGAAAGTGTGAATGAAACGCTGGACCAATTATCGCTAGTGAGTGATGAACTCAGTCCAAATATGAGATATATGGTGGATCAAGTGAGCAAACATTATAGAGAAGAACTATCTCTGAAGACGCTCAGTCAGCGAATGAATATGCATCCTACTTACTTGGGACAGCTATTTCAGAAGGAGATGGGGCGAAGCTTCTCTGATTATGTGAATCAATTCCGAATTGAAAAAGCAAGACAACTGCTGCTTCAAACTACGTTATTGACCAATGAAATTGCAGCTGAAGTAGGGTATCTAGATCCGGCGTATTTTTATCGCCAGTTCAAAAAATCAGTAGGCATATCTCCAACAGAACTTCGAAAGATGTATAAAAAAGAAAAGGCGTAGGATTTAGGAAATGTTCCCGGGTATCACGTTCAAGTGGAGGGTTCACGAACGTTGGTCACGAGAATGTTTCCTTTTTTTGTTCAAATCTTAAGGAATTTCAAGCCTCGCAGAGGTCATTTATTCTTGTGATCTTTAATTTTTACATATCATTCTGGAGTTTTTCAACTTTATGAAACCGCTTTTATAGCGCAGAATTAAAGATAGTTAAAGGGGCAAGGAAATAAGATCGAAAGGGTATTACGGGGATTGTTTGGGGATAGAGAAGGGGGATGTGGAATAGTGTCTGCATTTTTCAAAAGCTTAAATAAGGATAAAGTACTGTGGTTTATGGTATTACCAGGGACAATATGGTTCCTAATCTTTTGTTACTTACCGATGTTCGGAACCATTATTGCATTTAAGGATTTCAAGATTCATCGGGACGGATTCTTTGCAAGCGTTTTAAATAGTAAGTGGGTTGGCCTTGAAAATTTCAACTTTTTGTTCTCGACAGAGGACGCCTATATTATTACAAGAAATACGATACTGTATAACGTGGCGTTGATCTCTCTCGGTTTAGTTCTTGCGGTGGGCATAGCAATCACCTTGAACGAACTAGTGAACAAACGGATGGCCAAAGTTTATCAAACGGCGATGTTTATGCCTTATTTTCTTTCTTGGGTTATTATTAGTTTTTTTACATTCAGCTTCCTAAGTGTAGATAAAGGGATCTTGAATCAAGTGATTGTTTACTTCGGAGGCGATCCTGTTTCCTGGTATGGGGATACTCGCTTTTGGCCATATATCCTAATTTTCATGGGAATTTGGAAATCAATTGGTTATTCAAGTGTTGTTTACTTAGCGGCTATAGCGGGTATCGACAAGTCCTATTATGAAGCGGCAATGATTGATGGGGCCAGCAAATGGCAGCAAATTAAGTTTATTACACTTCCTTTGCTTAAACCTTTAATGGTAACGCTAACTATTCTAGCGATTGGTGGTATTTTTAGATCTGACTTCGGTCTATTCTATCAAATTCCTCGGGATTCCGGTGTTCTATACTCCGTAACGAATGTTATCGATACTTATATCTATCGAAGCATGAGTACTACAGGAAACCTAGGGATGAGTACAGCAGCGGGTCTATATCAATCGATCGTTGGATTTATCATGGTAATTGTAACGAATTCTATTGTGAAAAAGATCAGCAAAGAAAACGCGATATTCTAGAAAGGAGTCAATTGACGTTATGGAAGTATTCAAACGTAAGCCGAAAGAAGTCGACAACAACGCCATTACTCCTTTTTGGAATGTGGTACTCAATATTGTGATTGGAGTTTTCGCTTTTACCTGTGTGTTTCCGTTCTTGTTTGTCATAGCCATTTCTTTTACAGATGAGAAAGTACTCGCTTTAAATGGATTTAGCTTAATTCCAGAAAAATTTAGTATGGCGGCGTATCAGTTTATTTTTAACACAGGTGATCAGTTATTTCGTTCCTTTGGAGTTACCTTACTTGTTACTGTACTAGGTACGCTCATTAGCTTATTTCTAATTACAACTTACGCCTATGTTCTTTCTCGAAGATCATTTCGCTATCGTAATTTTTTCAGCTTCTTCGCCTTCTTCACGATGTTATTCTCAGGCGGAATGGTTCCAAACTATATTGTGGCCACACAGTTTTTACATTTGTACAACACGATATGGGCTTTAATATTGCCAATAGCGATGAATGCCTTTTTCATCCTAGTGATGCGGACCTTCTTCCAGACTTCAGTGCCTGATGCACTCATTGAGGCAGCCAAAATCGACGGTTCAGGGGAGTTTCGGACGTTCCTGCAAATTGTACTTCCGATCTCATTACCGGGGATTGCAACGATTGGATTGTTCTGTACGCTGGGCTATTGGAATGATTGGTTTAATGCGCTGCTGTATATAGATGATGCGAGTCTTGTACCGCTCCAAGCGATGCTGATGCGAATTCAGAATAATATGGAGTTTGTTATCCAGAACAGCATGCAGATGGGATCAAGCTTTGAGATTGCTGCGACATTGCCGACAGAAACCGTTCGTATGGCGATGGTTGTACTGGCGACCTTGCCTATAGCACTAGCGTATCCCTTCTTCCAAAAGTATTTTGTAAAAGGCTTAACTGTGGGCTCTTTAAAAGAGTAACACTACTAAGATGTATTTATTCGAATCGCTAGAACAGGAGTCGATATAAATAAAGAGTTAATTAAACTAAAGGGGGAAAATAGAAATGAAAGTGAAAAAAAGTTTAACGCTCGCTCTTGCTGGAACAATGCTTTTCTCTGGCCTTCTTGCTGGATGTGGTTCGAATAATAATACAAATGCTGCTAAAGAAACAAACAATTCAGCGGCAACAGGGAATTCAGCAGGGAGTACATCGGAATTAAAGCCATATGAGCTGAAGATGTATTTAATTGGTGGACCTCAAAAGGACTTGGATCTTGTCTTAAAAGAAGTTAATAAATATACCCAAGAAAAAATTAATGCGACGTTGAACATTACGATGTTCGATTGGGGTGATTACGATAAGAAGATGCAAGTCATTACCGCTTCTGGTGAGCCTTATGATATTGCTTTTACCTCTTCTTGGACAAATGATTTCCGCCGTAACGCAGCTAACGGTACCTTCTTGGGTCTGAACGATCTGTTAGATAAGTATGGAAAGGAAACGAAAGAAGTTTTGGACCCACGTTTCTTAGAAGGAACTAAGATTAAAGGTGAGATCTATGGTGTTCCTGTAAATAAGGAGCTTGGACAGCAATGGGTATGGCGCTTCAATAAGAAATATGTTGATAAATACAACATGGATATTTCCAATATTCGTACATTGGATGATCTAGAGCCACTTCTTAAAACGATTAAAGAGAATGAGCCTGCGGATATTACACCGCTAGCTGTTCCTAAAGGCTTTAAACCATTCATGCCATTTGACTATGTACTAGGTGATGAGTTACCTATTGGGGTCTATATGGATTCCACAGATGGCAAGGTTGTTAATATTCTGGAGACACCTGAACTTGCAACATCGTTAGATACGATGCGCAGACTTTACACAGCAGGTTACTTACGCCCAGACGTTGCAACACTTGAAGGTATTGATAACATTAAGACCGGTAAATGGTTTGCCGATCGCGAAATTACACAGCCTTATGCAGAAAAAGGTTGGTCTCGTTCAGCAGGTTATGAAATTGTAACTTCGCCTATGCATGAGCCTTATGTGTATACACAGTCCGCCGCAGGTTCGATGCACGCTATTTCCGTAACCTCAGGTGATCCTGAACGGGCTATGATGTTCTTGAATCTTTTGAATACAGATAAGTACTTACGCAATTTGCTCAACTATGGTATTGAAGGCACTCATTATAAGAAAATTTCCGACAATGTCATTGAAGATCTGCCAGCTATGCAAGATAGCTATGCAATGCCAGGCTTCACGCTTGGAAATATGTTACTGACTTATCTGCATGCTGATGACCCTGCTGATAAATGGGATGCTTTCAAGAAGTTTAATGATTCGTCAAAAGAAGCCCCTACCTTCGGTTTTGCATTTGATCCTACACCTGTAAAAACAGAAGTAGCGGCCATCAACAACGTAACTAAAGAATTTATGCCAGCTCTATACACAGGTTCTGTTGATCCTAAAACATATCTGCCAAAAGCAACCAAGAAATTTAAAGAAGCTGGACTGGATAAAGTCATTGCAGAAGTTCAAAAGCAGCTTGATGAGTGGAACCAGACAAAGAAATAAGGCTATGAACGTAACAAAACGCCTACGATTAATCTAAAGGTAACGCAAATAGGATTAGTGGAGACGGGCAGCTATGCTGCCCGTCTCTCTATCTATACTCATTTTTATCAAGAGGAGTGGAAATATGGAACAATTCAGACTGCCAACCATCTCAATGCCGAAGCTTCCGCTTCCACAAGCGATTCAAGAAGTAATGAACGAAGCAGAGGAAAAGTTAGCTCATCGGCCTAAACTATTGCAGCTTTTCAAGAACTGCTTTCCGAATACACTTGAGACTACGACTAAGCTCATGGATGATGGAACAACATTCATCATTACTGGTGATATCCCAGCTTCCTGGTTGCGAGATTCTGTGGAGCAGGTTATGCACTATGTGCCGTTTGCGAAGAATGATCCGGATCTTCAACGTATCATTAGCGGTTTAATTAAACGACATATTCAGTATATACATATTGATCCGTATGCCAATGCGTTTAACGAAACAGCGAATGACTGGCATTGGAGCACTAGCGATATCACGGAAATGTCCCCTTGGGTGTGGGAACGTAAATTCGAGATCGATTCTCTCTGTTTTTCTATGCGTCTGGCTTATGCCTATTGGAAAGAAACGGGGAAAACTGATATATTCGACGCCGGATTTAAGGCAGCAATGGTCAAAATATACAACTTATTTAGAACTGAGCAGCGCCATGCTGAATTATCTCCTTACAGCTTTACGCGTAATAATGGAATTCCTGAAGATACGTTACGCAACAACGGCCTTGGTATGCCTGTAAATTACACGGGGATGGTCTGGTCCGGGTTCCGATCAAGCGATGATGCTTGCGACTTCCATTACAATATCCCGGGGAATATGTTCGCCGTTGTTGCATTACGTCATATGCAGGAATTTGCAGAATGGGTATTCCGTGATCTTGAATTTCTAAAAGAGCTTAAAGCATTAGAAGCGGACATTGATCATGGAATCAAGCTGTATGGTATTTATCGTCATCCGAAATTTGGGCCAATCTACGCCTATGAGACCGACGGCTACGGCAACTACTGCTTGATGGATGATGCGGGAACACCGGGACTCATGTCGATTCCTTATCTAGGCTATGTTACAGCAGATGATGAGATTTATCAGAATACACGCCGATTTGCGCTGAGCAAGGAGAATCCTTTTTACTTTGAAGGAACAGCAGCGAAAGGGATTGGCAGTCCACATACTCCGAAAGATTATATCTGGCATATGGCATTGTCTATGCAAGGTTTGACGGCTTCCACGAAGGAAGAGAAGCTGGACATGCTTGCGATGTTAGAGGCAACGGATGCGGGGACTGGTTTTATGCATGAAGGATTTCATGTCGATGACCCGAATATATTCACTAGAAAATGGTTTGCCTGGTCCAATAGTCTGTTCTCCCAACTAGTCTACAAAACTATGAAGGAAGGACTACTATGAGCAGACCTGTAATCATATTCTATGATTCTGATTTCCCAATTTCCAATTCGATTCCTAGTGACGCGATTAAATCCATGCGTGAGTTCGGTATGATCGTGAATGCGAATCAGCTTGCAGCAACGCTTAAGGAAACCGAAGGTGGATGTTTCATTAATCTGCATGCACCCTATTTCCCAAAAGCGGCATGGATAGACATTCTTGGATATTTGCAAAGAGGTGGTGGACTGATCAGCATTGGAGGTGCCCCCTTCAAACAACCCGTTCGCTGGAAAAATGAACAATGGCATGTGGAAGCGGAACAGACCTCTTATCATCAAGAGCTGTCTATTCATGAGGTGCTGCGTGTTGATTGTTCTCGCAACCAGTCCTTGCTTGCATCAGATGTGATTCCTCTGCTTAAGGGGCAAGAAGCTCTTTTTATAGCGAGTGAAGAGACATGGAACCTTGTGCCACATACGACGAAGACGAGTGATTTACCTCATCAAATGGGATCAGCAGGTCCGATGAGCACACGGATTTACCCGCTTTTGAAGGGAATTACGCATGAGGGGCGGGAAACTGCTGCTCCAGTAGTTCTTTGGGAGAATACGATTGGTTTATTTGCAGGCTCCCGCTGGCTGTTCATAAATACGGCTGCAACGGCTTCTTTATGGAAGGAAAAAGGGCTGTCCGCGATGTCTGAGTGGGTTCGTTTCTGTAGTAAGGGTGTAACGGAAATGTGGATTAAGCCAAATTACGCGTCATATGAGTCAGGAGAACGGGCTTCTCTGACACTTCAGATTCAGCAGCTTGAGCGGGTAAAACCTTCTTTGCGAAATGAAGATAAATGGAAGTTTACAATGCATGTTGAGCATGAATCCGATCCCGCCTTCCGTTGGTCCCATAGTTTGGAGATGAAGGCTAATGCTGAGCTTAACATCGTTCGGGTGCCTATTCCTCTGGAAATTAGGAGTGGTCTGTTCCAAGTGGTCTGCGAAGCGGAAGCCAGTGATGGTGAGGTCCGCATTCTACGTCAAGGGTTCTGGGGGCATGCCCCTGAACTTCTGGCAGCAGGTGAACCGGTAACGAGTGGAAGAGATTATTTCATAAAAGATGGGCGTCCGCTACCTGTTGTGGGGATGACTTATATGACGAGTGATGTGGCACGGAAATTTCTATTTCTGCCGAACGTTGGGGTATGGGATCGCGATATGGGTCAAATGCGGAAGGCAGGGATTAACTGGATCCGAACAGGAATCTGGACTGCTTATCGTAACGTGATGCAAGACGATGGTCATGTTTCAGAAGAGGTACTGCGAGCGATTGATGCCTTTATCATGACGGCGAAGAAGCATGATCTTCAGGTGACTTTCACGTTCTTCTCCTTCACACCGGAAACGTGGGGTGGGGTAAATCCTTATTTGGACCCACAAAGTGTTGAGGCTCAGAAGCGGTTCATTCGTTCTATTGTATCTCGTCATAAAGCGTCTTCGAATGTAGATTGGGATCTTATTAATGAACCGTCGATGTTTGATCCGGCACGGATTTTCTCGGATGGTCCGAGTTCATGTCATGATCGCTTCGAGCAACAAGCTTTCATAGAATGGCTTCGACATAGACATGGGGAAATCGAAGTACTACAGGAACGTTGGAATATGACACCCGCACAGCTTCCGGACTTTGCATCGGCAGGGCTGCCAGAAGCGAAAGAGATGAACTTCGATGTACAGGATATGCACATTGCTAAAAGAGGGACGCGTTGGCTTGATTATTGCTTGTTCTCCATGGATATGCATAACCGGTGGGTGAGGCAGTTATATGACACCATTAAGGAGCAATGTCCAGATCAGATGGTTACGGTTGGGCAGGATGAAGGGCTAGGGGCGCAGCGACCTTCACCGTTCTTCTACGAGGAGACGGTGGATTACACCACTGTTCATTCCTGGTGGTTTAATGATTATCTGGTGTGGGATGGCATCTTTGCCAAGACGCCTAATAAGCCAAACCTAATTCAAGAGACTGGCGTCATGTATGTAGAAACTCCTGATGGACGAGCCAAACGTTCGGAGCTAGAGCTGCGAAATCTTCTTGAACGCAAATATGCCTATACGTTTGGAACTGCTGGTGCGGGGGCCATACACTGGATTTGGAATACGAACTTCTATATGGATAATGCGAATGAGTCCCATATCGGAGCATTGAGAGCAGATGGAACCGAAAAGCCAGAGGCGGATGTCTCTTATGACTTTGGGAAATTTATAGAAGGCATTCGTGACGTATTTGGAGATCGAAAACTGGAAGAGATCGCTGTGGTGTTTCCGTATTCGAATGATTTCTCTAACCGGAAGCTGGCTTTCGCTGCTACAACAGAGCTTACCCGTATTCTTTCATATGATCTAAAGATGCCTTTTAGAGGGGCTTCTGAATACCACCTAGATGATTTGGAAAACCATCCTGTGAAGCTTATTATACTGCCAAGCGCGCATAACTTCGATGATGCAGCGATGGAAAGGTTGTTACACATCGTTGAAGAGACAGGTGCGGTATTGCTTGCTACAGGCCCGCTCGACATTGATGCTTACTGGCGTTCTTCAGAGCGCTTAAGTGATATTCTTGGCAAGCGTGAATTGCGTAATGTGCGCCGTGAAGAAGTTCTTAGCCTTCAAGGCCAAGAACTCCCCGTCTCCTTCGGTCACCGGCGGATTGCTGAGGTATCGAAGGAAACGATGATTCACGAATCCGGCGGAAGCGGAAGCTCTACTATAGACTCAGTCATAAACATCCCGCTTGGCAAGGGTCGACTCCTATGGAGTCCACTGCCCGTTGAATTGAGCGACCGAAGTGATACTACATCTGCACTGTATCGCTACGCGCTCCATGCTGCTCATGTGGAGTGTGACTTGGAGTGGATTAGCGGAGGGGACTTAGTAGGTATCTACGGACGGAAATTGAGCTTTGCTACAGGAGCGCTCTTCACCTTCGTATCGGAATATGCTCAGGATGCGAAAATCGAGGTGAAGGATTCAGCCACTGGCCGAACCTACGCGTTCTTGTTGGAACAGGAACGTTCAGTCCTGTTTGCTACGGACTATAAAGGTGATCTTCTTGGCGTGTATCGCCAGCAGGAAGTCGAAATTCATATAACTTATCCACATCTACTACATTAAGCATCTTAGTAGAGAGTACGTATTGCATATAAGGAGGTCTTCACATTGGATCGTTCAGATAAATCTATTAAACCTCAGACTGCCCATATTATTTCTCATACTCACTGGGACCGGGAATGGTATCTTCCATATGAGAAGCATCATGTACGCCTGATTAAACTGGTCGATGAATTGCTGGATCGATTGGATGAGGATGGTGAATTTAAGAGTTTTTATCTTGACGGACAGACAATCATTCTGGAAGATTATCTTCAAGTTCGCCCCGAGAATCAAGATCGTCTACAAAAACATATTACGGAAGGTCGTCTACTGATTGGACCTTGGTATATTCTGCAAGATGCTTTCCTTACCAGCGGAGAGGCAAATGTACGTAATATGCAGATTGGTCATCAGGATTCGAAGCGTTACGGTGAACCTTCTAAGATCGGTTATTTTCCGGACACCTTTGGTCTAGTGGGTCAGACTCCACAATTAATGAAGCAATCAGGCATCAATAATGCCTTTTTTGGAAGAGGTGTAAAGCCGACTGGATTCAACAATACAGTATTGGACGGTGGATATGAATCTTCGTTCTCCGAGCTGATATGGGAAGGTCCGGATGGATCGAAAGTGCTTGGAATTCTATTTGCGAATTGGTATTCGAACGGAAACGAGGTGCCAGTGAATGAAGCAGAGGCAAAAGAGTTCTGGGAGAAGAAGTTAGCAGATGCTCGGAAATTTGCCTCTACAGGCGAGCTACTATTCATGAACGGCTGCGATCATCAACCGGCTCAACTGGATTTGCCGGAGGCTATTGAGACTGCGAAGCGGTTATATCCAGATATGGAGTTTATCCATTCCAACTTCCCTGATTACCTTAAGGCTGTAGAGGATGTAATGGATCACAACAATTTGTCGACCGTAAAGGGCGAACTGCGGAGCCAGCACACTGACGGATGGGGGACGTTAGTGAATACCGCATCTGCTCGTGTCTATTTGAAACAGATGAATCAGGAAGGGCAAGTCTTGCTTGAAAAGGTAGCTGAGCCACTCGCTTCATTCGCACATGTATTGGGCAAAGATTACCCTCATCATCTGTTCACCTATGCCTGGAAGACGCTAATGCAGAATCACCCTCACGACAGCATTTGTGGCTGCAGCGTGGATGAGGTACATCGCGAAATGGTAACCCGGTTTGATAAAAGCCGTCATGTAGCAGAGACCATTGTTGATGATAGTAAGCGCATGATCGCTGAAGCTGTGGATACGTCCGGTTTTGCAGCATTTGGTGAAGAAGTGCTTCCGTTAGTAGTCATGAATATGACAGGGTGGAGACGCACGGGTACAGTGAGCATAGAAATTGATGCGGCACGTCTATATTTGAGAGAGGGTTTCTCTCTAGAAGAAACGGCCAGCCGTATGAAAGATATTGACTTAAACGGTCGTGAATTAGTAGACGATCAAGGGAATGCCATTACATGCCAGATGGAGGATTTGGGTCTTCAGTTTGGTTATGATTTGCCTGACGATAAATTCCGCCAGCCCTATATGTGCCGCCGAGTAAGACTTACCTTTGAAGCTGTGCAAGTTCCGGCGCTGGGTCTTCGTGCATATGCGTGGGTTCGTCGTGCTAACGCAGGGTTGCCTATAGCTCCTGAATCTTTGCTTCAAGGGGATCGGGTGTTGGAGAATGAGGCCATCAAAGTAGTGATCCATGATAATGGTTCATTTACGCTAAGTGACAAAGCCAGTGGCATGACCTACCGGGATCTTGGTGTGTATGAGAACACAGGTGATATCGGGAATGAATACATGTATAAACAGCCAGAGGGTGAACAAGCTTTAACGACCAAGGGACTACAGGCGAATATTTGCGTTCTGGAAAATACACCTTATCGAGCATCTGTGGAAATTAAGCATGACTGGGAGATTCCAGCCTCAGCAGATAATAAGCTGGACGAGGAACAGCGTGCTCTTGTGTACTACCCGGAGCGGAAAGCGCAGCGCAGTAGTGACACAGTCATTCTTAAACTTCGTACCGTAATTAGCTTGGAGCGGGGCGGGAAGGGGCTGCATATCGAAACTACGATAGACAATAAAGCCAAAGATCACCGGATTCGTGCGCTATTTCCGACAGAGTTGAACACCGCCACACATCATGTGGATTCGATGTTTGAGGTTGCGGAGCGGAATATTGAGCCAGCTACAGAATGGATGAATCCGAGTAACACGCAGCATCAGCAGGCCTTTGTTGATATCAGTAATGAAACAGCCGGTCTAACCGTCGCTAACTTTGGATTAAATGAATATGAAGTGTTAAGAGATGGTCGTAACACCATTGCGATTACACTACTCCGTAGCGTGGGTGAATTGGGAGACTGGGGTTTGTTTCCAACTCCAGAAGCGCAATGTCTCGGAGAGCACGTTGTACGTATGGAGCTTATCCCACACACAGGAGATGGTATAACCTCAGGTGCTTTTGCTGAAGCTTATCAATTCCAGATTCCTTGGGTCGTATGTCAGACTGATGTACATGAAGGAGCGATTGCTCCGGTGTATACTCCATTCGAATGGGAGAGTCAGGAGCTCGCATTTTCCTCTCTAAAAATGAACGAGCAGACTGGAGACCTACTGCTTCGCTGGTACAACATGAGTCAGCAGAGTACCGACCTGACCATCCGTTCAACGATACCGCAGCAGTATTTCTATAAGACGTCGATCCTGGAAGAGGAGAGCCATCCACTCTCTAGCGAAGAGAAAGGTAGATCGGCCTTACAGATCGGTCCATGCGAAATTGTAACGATTGGTATTCGGAGATAATATGAATATAAAGACGATAGTTAACCTAGGTATCAGCTTAGGAGCTATCGTCTTTTTTTTGAAAAAAAAGATTGCCAAATATAACTAATAAAATTAAAATTAGTTTGTATAGAAAACTTGGTTTTGTATAATGTTTGAAAGAGGTGCTCACATGGACAAAAAATATTGGGTGCCTGCTTTGGAGAAAGCAGACGGGATTCTACGCCTTGTATCAGAGGAACCCTATAAGCATCGATTAATTGATTTATCCAATCAGCTTGGTATCCATAAGAGTTCTATGTATTCTATTTTGCAGACTATGGAAGTACTTGATTGGGTGAATAGAGATACTAACGATACTTATGCCGTTGGCTCCGCTGCGGGAAGGTGGGGAGATTCCTACTTGCAAGGTCAGGACTTAATCTCATCATTTCACCGAGAAGCTACCGCCACAAGAGATCGTCTGCAAGAGACGGTTCAGTTGGCCAGACTTGAAGGTAATGAAGTGTTGTATCTAGCTAAGGAGGAAGCGCCGACTATGGTCAGGCTAGCATCCGGCCCCGGTATGAAGTTCCCTGCACATGTGACTGCACTTGGAAAATTGCTCCTGTCGTTCATTGATGATAAAGATCTGGATTCATTGTACCCGATTCAAGAATTAACGAGCGCTACAGAATATTCATTGAAAACGAAGGCGGATCTGGTTAAGCAACTGCGAATCATCCGTGATGAGGGGATTGCTTTCGATGAGCAGGAAGTTATCGTTGGGTTCAGCTGTGTTTCAGCCCCGATCCTATCTAAATCAGGTGAGGCTATCGCAGCAGTGAGCTGTACCATGCAGCAGCATATCTGGGAGAAAAAGAAGGATGTTGCGGAGGCTGAAATTCGTCATTTGGCGAATCGGTTATCGCTATACCAAGGAGGCAATCATTAATGAGATTAGCCAATAAAGTCATCTTAATTACGGGATCAGGTTCAGGGATCGGGAGAAGCACGGCATTGCTGTTTGCTCGTGAAGGTGCAACTGTAATTGTGAACGATTTAGATGAAGCTAGAGGTATAGAGACTTTGAAGGATATTCATGCAGATGGAGGAAAAGGTCATTTCATCCATGCGGATGTGACCCATGCTGAATCTGTAGAGCAGATGGTAGATCAAATCATTGAACAATATGGTTATATAGATGTGCTTTTTAACAATGCAGGGATTAGCGGAGTAGGCGCTTTGCATGAAGTTGAACCGGATGCATGGGAACGGGTAATTCAAGTTAATATTCGGGGGGTATATTTGCCCTCCAAATATGTGCTTCCTCATATGATGAAACGAAAATCTGGCAACATCATTAATATGTCCTCTTGCGTCGCAGAAATCGGGCTCG
Source organism: Paenibacillus sp. FSL F4-0236 (assembly GCF_038000135.1). Classification (NCBI taxonomy): domain Bacteria; kingdom Bacillati; phylum Bacillota; class Bacilli; order Caryophanales; family Paenibacillaceae; genus Paenibacillus; species Paenibacillus sp. FSL F4-0236. Next base: position 3,531,112 of record NZ_JBBOBK010000001.1, on the reverse strand, counting down.
CCAGAAGAGCTTCTTATTCAGCTACCAAAGGAGCGGTATTGGCCCTGACGAAATCCATGCAAGTAGATTACGCAGCATACAATATTCGTGTAAATGCCCTTTTACCAGGTACAATCCTAACACCGTTCGTTGAGAATTACTTAAAAACCTCTTACGATAATCCGGAAACTGCGATTGCGTCAATTAAGAAGCGTCAGCTTAGTGAAGAGCTCGGCTTACCTGAGGATGTTGCCCAAGCCGCCTTATTTCTCGCTTCGGATGAATCAAAATTTATGATGGGTTCTCCTCTCTATATTGATGGAGGTGCAACTTTTGGGAAAAATGCCTGAACAGCATTAAAACGATAAAAGGAAGGGGAATTAATAATGAAGTTATTAACATTCGTTAACAATGGTGATTACCAATTGGGGGTCGTAACAGAAAAAGGGATACTGGATGTTGCAAGCGCTTTAATAGCTTTGCCTACACAGCATGGGTATTCCGTACCTATGACCGTTCACGAAGTCATTGACGGTGGTGAGGCAGCGGCTTCGAGGTTGGATCAATTCACAACTCAAGCACTGGATATGGCTGGAGAAGACTGTTCATACCTATTAGATGAAGCAAAGTTGACGCTCGGTCCATGCGTGACTCATCCAAATAAAATCATCTGCGTCGGTCTTAACTATCGCAAGCATGCGGTGGAAACGAATGCAGCAATTCCTGAGTTCCCGATATTGTTCAATAAATTCAATAACACGTTGACGGGACATGGCGACGATATTCCCCTTCCAAGAGTGACGAAAAAAGTTGATTACGAAGCAGAGCTTGTTATCGTTATCGGTAAATCAGCTAAGTACGTTACGAAAGAGGACGCGCTTAACCACGTATTTGGTTATTGCAACGTAAATGATTTATCCGCACGGGACTTGCAGCTAAGGACTCAGCAATGGCTGTTAGGCAAGTCATGTGATAAATTCTCTCCTCTTGGACCTTATCTAGTTACAGCGGATGAAATCGAAAACCCGAATGATTTAGAGATTAAATGTACAGTCAACGGAGAAATCCGCCAGCACTCCAATACGTCAGATATGATTTTCCAATGCGATGAGATCGTAAGTTATATTTCGCAACATATGACGCTTGTTCCTGGAGACATCATTCTGACTGGAACACCAGAAGGCGTCGTCCTCGGTTATCCGGTAGATCAGCAGATTTACCTGAAGGATGGTGATATCGTCACGATTGAGATTGAGAAGCTCGGCAAGCTGACGAACCGGCTCGTTAAGGAAGACTGACAATGTACTCAATTTGTGAGGTGAAAGCATGAGAATTGATGCGCATCAGCATTATTGGCAATTAAGTCGAGGCGATTACGGATGGCCTACACCAGAAGTTCCATTACTATATCGAGATTTTATGCCTGATGACCTGACAGAATCATTATTACGACATGGAATCACGAAAACCATTGTTGTTCAAGCAGCGGCTACTGTTGAAGAAACTGAATTTCTACTAAGTTTATGCGAGACCCATGATTCAATAGCTGGTGTTGTGAGCTGGTTGGATTTAGAGCAGGACAATTTTGCGGAAACCTTTGAACTTTTGCGTAAATATCCTCATTTTATTGGCCTCCGATTGATGCTTCAAAGTATTGATGCTGATGAATATTTGCAACGTCCTCATGTTATTCATCATTTAAAATGGTTAGAGACGATGGGATTCCCTGTTGATTTATTGATCCATGCTGCACAATTCCCAGCCGTATTGAAATTGCTCAAGCTTGTGCCAAATTTACATGCGGTCATTGACCATATAGGTAAGCCACAAATTTCCCAGCAAGAATCCTCACCTTGGCAAGAGTGGGTTACGGAGGTCGCGCAATATCCGCAAATGTATTGCAAGCTTTCAGGTATGGTTACCGAAGCAAATATGGCGACCTGGGTAGAATCTGACTTTAACTTTTATATAAAACACGTCATACATGCATTTGGATTAACCCGTGTCATTTTCGGCAGTGACTGGCCAGTGTGCCTGCTTGCAGCAAGCTATGATCAAACAGTAAGCATTTTGTTAAATAATTTACCTGAAGCGCTTACAGAGCGAGAATTAGACGATGTTTTTGGCAATAATGCGATCCGCTTTTATCAATTGGAGACATCACATTTTATTGAAACTGGAGTGTAGCCTATGCAATTACAAGGGAAAGTCGTTATTGTTACAGGCGGTGGCTCCGGGATTGGCGAAGCGACTGCCAAATTATTTGCCAGTGAGGGTGCTAAGGTGATCATTGCGGACTGGAATGAAGCTGAAGCTAAAAGAGTAGTTGAGGATATTCATTCAGTTCATTGTGGGGATTCTGTTGCTTATGCTGTGAAAACAGATGTTTCATCGGAGCTAGAGGTTAAACAATTGGTAGAATGGGTCCTAAATAAGTTTGGCAAGATTGACATTCTATTCAATAACGCAGCTGTTGTATTGCCGAAGTGCTTGGAGGATATTTCTGAAACAGAATGGACTCGTACCTTGGATATCAATTTGAAGAGTGTCTATTTGATGATTAAATTCTGCATTCCTTCGATTAGAGAAAACCGTGGCTGCATCGTGAATATGGCTTCATTAAGCGGATTGGTAGGCCAAAAGCAAAATCCGGTATACTCGGCTTCAAAAGGCGCAATTATTGCAATGACTAAAGCATTAGCGTTGGATTATGCGAACGATGGAGTTCGTGTCAATTGCATATGTCCAGCAGGTGTAATGACGCCTTTATTAGAAGAGTGGATCGGTCAACAGCCCAATCCGGCAACTACAATACAAGATTTGATCGATATGCATCCATTGGGAAGATGTGCTTCAACGGAAGAGATAGCTAGAGCCGTGTTGTATTTAGCGAGTGATTTATCCGGATTTGTTACGGGTGTAGCGCTCCCTGTTGATGGTGGAGCAGCCTTAGGTTATTAATGAGTTATTGGAAAGGGAGGGGCGGAATGACTCGATGTGGGAGTGTTATTCATGTCAAGGATGAGAAGCTAGAAGAATACAAATCGTTACATGCATCTGTATGGCCAGAAGTGTTGGATAGATTAAGGAAATGCAACATTAAGAACTATTCCATTTTTTATAGAGACGGCTACTTGTTCAGTTATTTTGAATATACAGGGGATGACTATACGGCTGATATGGCCATCATGGCTGAAGATCCTCGTACACAAGAATGGTGGAGCTTAACAGATCCTTGTCAGTATCCTGTGAAGTCTGCATTAGAGGGTGAATGGTGGGCGAGTATGGATGAGGTTTTCCATTTGGATTGAGTATTCATTTCATTTAAAGCTAGGGAGATGAAAAATATGAAAATTACTAACGTAGAAAGCTTCGTCTTACACGTACCGATTACACCACCAATAACGGATGCAATTAATGTTGCTACGCATTGGGGACTTGCAGGCGTTCGGATTTTTACAGATGAGGGTTTTGTGGGGTATGGGTATACAGGAACTTGTGCACATGGTGATGATATGATCGTTGATACGATTGATCGTTATTACGCTCCTTTATTAATTGGCAAAGATCCGTTTATGGTGAAAGAGATTTGGGATGAGCTGCGTTTTGGAAAAATGCATTGGATTGGGAGAGCGGGAGTTACTCATATGGCGTTGGCAGCAGTAGATATTGCACTTTGGGATATTATGGCGAAGGCTTCCAATAAACCTTTGTGGCAGTATCTTGGAGGACATAAATCCAAGCAAATAAAAGCTTATAATACAAACGGCGGCTGGTTGAACTGGTCCAAAGAACGTTTGATTAAGGACGTTACTGAAATTGTAGAGCAGGGCTTCACTGGAGTCAAAATTAAAGTAGGTAAAGCAGATTCACATGAGGACTATGATCGTTGCAAAGCTGTTCGTAAGGCGATAGGAGATAAAACCATCTTCATGATCGATGTGAACCAACAGTGGAATATCAATACAGCGATGACATGGGGGAAGAAGTTAGAGGAGTTTGATTTGTTCTGGTTAGAAGAACCCTTAAATCCAGATGACATCATGGGACATAAGAAGCTGGCCGATGCATTAAATGTACCTATTGCGTTAGGTGAACATGTCTATACGAAATATGCATTCCGGGATTATATCCATCAAGGGGCACTCGAATATTGCCAAGTAGATGTAACACGTGTTGGTGGGATTACGGAATGGCAACAGGTTGCAGGTTTAGCCGCTTCATACGATATTCCGATTTGTCCGCATGTTGGTGATATGGGGCAAATTCATCAGCATTTGGTTGCAGCAACACCAGGTGCGATCATGCTGGAATACATTCCTTGGATACGCCATATTTTTGTGGAGCCGGCTACTGTAGTTAATGGGCACTACATACTACCTCAAATGCCGGGTGCATCAACGGAGATTATACCAGCTCTGTTTGAGCAGTATCGCGTGAGATAATGAAGTGATGGAAGGGGTTCATAAGATCACTCGCAAGGGTCTCTTCCTGTTAGCGGACTTTCTGTATCCGAACAATCTTGCTTTGATTATCGTCTTTTAAATGATGCTTTAAGCCTACGCTCATAAGTGCTTGATCGCTATACAGTCCTTCCAGTCCGTAAATTCGGAACATGAACAACAAACCCCGCTTTATGCATGTTATATGCAATAAGCGGGATTTGTTGTTTTTAGCATTTGAGTCAAGAAGAAGACTTACTACGTGTTGGGGAACTGAGATGATCAATCTGCTCGTCTAGAACGGTGCTGGCTTTGCCTAAAAATTGTGAAATGAGGGAAAGTTCTTCATCCGTATAGGAAGCAGCCAATTTAACCATAGCGGTATGAAGTGGCATGTACGTGTCAATGACATCTTCTTTATTTTCATACAACGGGACAATAATTACTTTACGGCGATCTTTAGGGTCATTTTGTCTGCGAACGTATCCGTTTTTCTCGAGACGATCTATTAATGCAGTAACGCTACCTGTGGCAAGTCCAGTTAGTTTGGACAGCTCTCCAGCGGTAATGGGGCCTTTTTCACGCAGGATATCCACAGACAAAAAATCATTATTGTATAACCCAAGAGAGGCGGCTACGTTTTGCTGGTATACCACCGTTCGGGTTCCCAGACCACGCATGAGTAAGGTGAATTGTTCTTGCTCTGGTGTAGGTTGTGCTTGTTCATGGCTTGACAAAGGATAACGCCCCTTTTAAAATCTTTATATCTCGTCAATCGAGATATTTGATTATGAAGTTATTTTAAAATGTGTTATTTTACAAATACATTCTATCGAATTAAGCATACTTTTGCAAAAAAAGTAGTATGACAGCATTCGTAAATGGTTATGGATAAGAGATGTATCTAGGTGTGATTGCTTTAATTGAGAGGGGAATCATGGTGAAAGAAGCTATTGTTATTAAAAGTGCACGAGAGAACAATCTGAAGAATGTCTCGCTCACGATTCCTAAGTATAAGCTTGTTGTTCTGACGGGACCTTCGGGATCAGGAAAATCGACGTTAGCTATGGATACACTTCAGCGGGAATGCCAAAGACAGTATTTAGATTCCATGGGCATGACTTCAGATACGATCAGTAAACCAAAGGTCGAGTCCATTGTTGGACTGTCCCCATCCATTAGCGTTGGACAGCATGTTACGAATCGTAATCCACGCTCGACAGTAGGGACTGTAACTGACATTTATACCTTTGTCAGGTTTATTTTTTCTAGATTAGGGGAGCGGATTTGCCCTTCTTGCAAGGGTAGCATACCACCTTCTTTTGAAGCGAGGGGGCTACTAATAGAAGAAGACGAGGAAATGGAAGGTCAGTCGATGGGCTGTCCGCATTGCGGAGCTGAGCTTGAGAAACTTGGCATGTCACATTTTTCCTTCAATAAGCCGGAAGGGGCTTGTGAAGCTTGTGGTGGACTTGGGTCTGTGGCGACTATAAATGAAGCAGCGGTATTTAATCCAGAGCTTAGCATGAAAGAGGGGGGAGTAGCTTCTCTGAATGGCGTTCATCGGGATATACAGATGCGGATATTAGTAGCGGCGGGAAAACATTTTGGATTTGTGTTTGACCCGGATCAACCGTTGAAGGATTACGGTGAGATTCAGCGTGATTTGCTCTACTACGGTGTGGAGAGTGAAGCTTTTAAACGCCATTTCCCTAATATTAAGCCAATCCAAGGGACGAAGTTTGAAGGTGTTATACCCGGTTTGTGGCGGCGGTATAAGGAGAAGGAAGGGGAGGCTGGTGCGCAGGAGAAAGATGGCGGATTTTTTCATGAGCAGCAATGCCCGGAATGCCTAGGAGCTCGCCTGAAAAAAGAAGTTCGTCTAGTTCGAGTAGCTGACGCATCGATCATAGATGTATCCGACTGGTCGCTTAGTGAGGTATATGAGTGGACGAAAGGACTGGAGGCGGCACTGCCTGCCGAAGGTCTACATTTACTTGAGCCGATCCTTCATGATATGCCTACTAGACTAAAGCGGATTATCGATGTTGGCCTAGGTTATCTTTCCATGAACCGGCAGACAGTCTCTTTATCTGGCGGGGAAGCACAGCGCCTGCGTCTAGCATCACTGCTGGGTTCAGGGTTGACCGGTGTTTTATACATTCTGGATGAACCGACGACGGGACTTCATCCTCGGGATACAGTTGGCCTTATTCGTGTGCTTCAGGAGCTGCGTGATCTGGGGAATACCGTGCTCGTTATTGAACATGATATTGAGATGATTCGTGCTGCGGATCATATTATTGATATGGGTCCGGGTGCTGGATTGCATGGTGGAATCGTTGTTGGTGAAGGTAGTTTAGAAGATTTGATGGCAAGCGAGCTTTCGGTTACAGGAGCTTATCTCAGAGAAGAGCGTCTCGAAGTTCCCACACGTATTCGCCGAAAAGGGAACGGAAAGCAGATCACTATCCGGCAGGCACAGTACCGGAATATTGATATTCAAGAAGTCTCCATTCCACTTGGTTGTCTTGTATCTGTAACAGGGGTTTCGGGTTCGGGTAAGTCCACGCTTATATTTGATATCCTTGCGCAAGGAAGCTCTAATGGTCATGAACAAACAGGCTGTAAGGAGATTACGGGTTTAGGTGAAGTCGGGAGCATTGTGATCTTTGACCAATCACCCATGGGTAGAATGCAGCGTTCTAATGTAGCGACCTATACCGATGTATTTACACATCTGCGTCAGTTATTTGCGGCTTTGCCAGAGGCGAAGAAAAGAAAACTGACCTCCAAGCATTTCTCCTTTAACACACCGGGGGGACGGTGCGAAACCTGTCAGGGACTTGGTGTATTGTCCGTAGACATGAACTTTCTGCCTGATCTAGAAGTAAAGTGTCACGCCTGCAAAGGAAGACGGTTTACGGATGAGGTCTTACAGGTGAAGTATGATGGCTTCTCTATCTCAGATCTGTTGGACATGTCTATACAGGAAAGCTTGCCGATTCTTAAGTCGCAGGCCAAAATGGCCGGTATTATTGAGACGTTATGTGAGGTGGGTCTTGGATACCTTAAATGGGGACAATCTGTCAAAACCTTATCAGGCGGCGAAGGACAAAGGATCAGGCTGGCCAAAGAGCTGAGCAAGCCATCTAAAAATCATACGCTCTATTTGCTCGATGAACCAACGACAGGTCTACATCCGTCAGACATCAAGCAACTTCATACCTTATTGAGCAAATTGGTAGATACGGGAAATACGGTTGTTGTTGTGGAGCACAGCTTAGAACTGATTCGGGAGTCTGACTGGGTGATGGACATTGGCCCTGAAGGGGGGACAGTTGGAGGTAGGCTTGTAGCTGAAGGCACACCGGAGCAGGTCGCTGAAGTACAGGAATCTTATACAGGGATGTTCTTAAAACGGATTCTGGCTGAGGGGATTTAATCCATTTTAAATCAGATATCCATTTGGAAAAAAGAGGTGCCCCGAAGCCATACAATTCATGGCTTCGGGGCACCTCTTTGTGTGTTCCGGCGTATTCACCAACCCTAGCATTGAGCGGCAGAAGACGAAGCATCTAAACCTTCAAGAAAAATGAATTGAATTTATTGCTGTCGTCATAGTAACATTAGGTTAAGCGCTTAACTTATGTGAAGGGAGGATGCAAAGACTCCAATCCACTTAATATTTATAATGAGGTTAATGCCATGAAAACGACCACGATATATGATGTTGCCAGGGAAGCGGGCGTATCAATTGCTACCGTCTCCAATGCGATTAACGGTAAAGGAAAAGTAAGCAACAAGAAGCGAGATGAAATCCTTGAGGTGATGAAGCGGCTGCAATATCAGCCCAGTGTCATTGCTTCGGCACTAATGGGGAAGAAGACCTATACCATTGGTCTTCTTATTCCAGATGTCTCGAATCCCTTTTTTTCCGAGATAGCTAGAACCGTAGAGGATCTGGCTCACTCCGAGGGGTATAGTGTTATTGTGTGCAGCACAGATAACAAAGATGAACGCGTAGAGAAATACATTCGGCTGTTGGAGCAAAAAAATGTTGACGGTATTCTGATCGGAACAGGTGTGGGAAATGCGGATATCTTGGCGCTTCATGTAGAGAAATCCTTCCCCATAGTTATGATCGCTCGGGAGACCGTAGGCATAGCTGTTCACCGTGTATTGAACGATGACTTCAAAGGAGGCACTATTGCCGCAGAACATTTGCTTGAAAAAGGTCATCGCAAGATGGCAGTTTTGTCCGAGGATTTCAATGTAAGCAGCAGCTTTGAGCGGGTCAGGGGTTTCCGCTTTGGATTATTTGAGGCTGGCATTTCACTGGACCCGAAGAATATCTTCGCGTGTGAGTCGAATATCAAAGACGGGAAACGGGTAGCATCCGAGATTCTCCGCGGCGCGGAGCGTCCGACAGCATTATTCTGTTGCAACGACTTGCTTGCCATCGGCGCACTCCAGGCTGCGAAGGAAGAGGGAATATCTGTACCGGAACAGCTCTCTATCATTGGTTTTGACGATACCATTCTGTCAACCGTGACGAATCCAACGTTAACAACTATTGCTCAACCGATGAATCAGATGGTGAAGATGGCATTTGATTTGCTGATCGGCAGTCTGGATCATACAGATGATATCAAGCAAAGAATTGTATTGCAGCCTGAACTGGTGATCCGAGAATCCACAGGCAACTCACCCATTAAATAAAGAGGACGGTTATTGAGAACATGGACGAGAAAAGGTTAATTATCTTTTTTGACAGCGGAGATACCATTGTTGATGAATCGACTGAAATTAGGGATGAAGAAGGAATCGTACGGAGTGCGGATCTGATTCCGGGAGCAGATATCACGATTCAAACCCTGCATGAGAGAGGATACACGCTTGCTCTGGTTGCAGACGGTGATGCGCAATCCTTCAAAAATGTATTTAAGCAGCATGGACTAAACGATTATTTCAGCGCCATGATTATTTCCGAGAATATCAAAGCAGTCAAGCCAAGCCCGCGCATGTTCAAGGCAGCTATTGGTGCGCTTGATTTGTCTGAAGCGGATTTCTCCCGTACCGTTATGATTGGCAACAATCTTAGCCGTGACATGAAAGGGGCCAATGCGCTAGGCATCACCAGCATTTTTCAGAGCTGGACGCCCCGTTATTCCCATGAGCCGGCAGATGAGTCTGAGCGTCCGACGTATACAGTTAGTGAGCCGCTGCAATTGCTAGAGTTGATTGAGAGGCTGAACGCTGAGCTCAAGTAAGCCGGAAGTCGTTCATTATGCTATTTTTTCATATTTAAATACAAAAAGAGAAACCCAAGGTCATGAGAATGACTGGGTTTCTCATCTTTTTAATCAATCTGCAAGAGTTACAAAGCAATCTTATGATCTAGCAGCTTAATAATCTAGAAGCCGTCCATGATCATGCCATTGACCGTACATTTTATTTTCTTTAGTGTTTGTTATAAATTTATCTAATTTACGCTTAAATAATTCTGGTTGATTTGTATTGCTTTGTATCGTGTCGATCCTGACTCTTTTATAAAGAGCGGGAAAGGTTAAGAAGTTCTCATATACCTGCTGCTCCTCTTTTAACCTTTGTTCTATAACCCTATCGACTTTAAAAGAAGCGAGATTCATATCCGGAAGTACCTTTCTTCCTTCGTCACTCATTAACCCCAGTTTATCGAGGCGGCGGACACGTTCTTTATTTAATTCTGTCCAAGAGCTTCGTTTGCTTCTGGGAGACAGTCGCTGCGCCAGCTCCGTTTCAGAAACTTTCTTTTTCACTCCATCGATCCATCCAAAGCACAAACATTCCTCAACCACATCCAAATATAGCAATGTTTCTGGGTTTGGTGTCATACTTACGAGTACCCAACAAGATTTTTCAGTCTTACAATTTTCCTGAAGCCAAGCTCTTAAATCTTCTCTCGATTTCACTGTAATTAGATTTTCAATGTGCATAAATTAAATAGCTTCTGCAGGCATCTGATACCAAAAAAGGGAATAGTCATTCATGGTGGAAGCGTGTCCTAACTGACGTAACATAGTAGATATATTACCTCTATGATAAGTCCCGTGATTGGCGGCATGCAGCACAATTTCTGATAGACGTGTTTGCCGGATTCCAGCGAATGGGTTATCAAGTAGAATAGTCTGCTCCAAATCGGTTTGGTTTTGTAACCATTCTTTGTATTGTTCAGATAGCTGGGCAAAAAGATTAGCGTATTCATCAACCGAATTTAGAATGCTCATATTTAGCGGGATACTTTTTTGAAAAGCCTCAGGCATACCAGTGCCTGTTAAAACCAGATACCACATCGTATCCACCGCATAGATATGGCTAAGGGCATGAGCGATGGTGGGAAAAGAGCTATTCACTTCTTGATTTAGCACAGAGGGAGAGAGTTCCTTGATTCTTCCCAAGATCGTTTGGTTCGCCCAAATGTGGTAATTAAACATTTCTACTGGATGATTGGTCATTGTATGATCTCCTTTTGAGTTGTGATAGATTATTTTGTAGCTGTTGTTAATATAAAAGAAGAAGTATGACAGCAGACTGTCATACTTCTTCATAAAGATTTAGGGTATTTTGCAGCTGCTTTTTTAAGATACCTCGCAGTGCAAGAGGCTCGAGGACTTCAGCGCCGCTGCCGAAACTTAGCAGAATTGACCATAGCCAGCGGGCTTCCAATGGTTTATACACAGGAATTCGCATCGTCATGCTCTCATCGGTATGAAATTCCTTATCCACCTGGTGAAATTGGTCCAGCGCTTCTGCCAAAGCCTCAGGTCCCACCCGGATAACGACTTCCTCAACCTGATCGGCCCTGTTTGAACAACCGGCCTCTATGGGTACCTCATGTTGGGAATGAAAGGTATTCTGTGTCAGAAGCAAATTCATCATCCGGGATAGCCGGAACTCTCGATAATCCTGTCGTTCCTGGCAATAACCATAGATATACCAGTTGCTATATTTAAAATGAAGCTTTACTGGTTCCATATTACGGGTTGTGCGTTCGTTTTTTACATTGATGTAATCAAAACGGACAATATTTCGTTCCGTAATAGCCGTACGTAAAAGAGAAAGTGCATCGGGATCCATACGACGAGTTTCAAAATCCACCGCTAGACTAGAAGTCTGTTGTTCTGTTCCAATCGTTTGCAGCCGTTCAATGGTTCCTTGCGCTTGTTCGTCTTCAAACACGGAAGAGAGACTGTTCAGCACGGTAATCAAAGAAGTGACATCATAAGAACGGAGCAGGCTTTTATCCATTTTATATCCGTCCATGATGCCATATCCGCCTTTAGTTCCCTGATACGATACGACCGGGATGCCTGCGGCACAAATGACATCGATATCCCTATAGATAGTTCTCTGGGAAACCTGAAACTCTTCAGCCAGCTTGGAGGCAGATAAAACTTCGTGGTTCAACAGCTTGTAGATCATGGAAATCAAACGTTCCAACTTCATTTATGTATTCCCACCCATTAGTCCATTTCGTGTTACTGCATGATTATAGCATAGATTTTTCATGCTGATTTGGCGCTTACAGAGAAAAAGATTGACAAAATATGGTTGGTGGGTTAACTTGTGAATATAAAATAAAATTATTCACAAAACCATAAAAGCGAGTTGAGATGTATGCCTAAGAAATTCACAGAACAAGAAAGAGAATGGATTAAACATAAATTGTTGACAGAAGGTCGCCGCTGTTTTGAAGTACATGGCATTAAAAAAACTAGTGTTGAAGAATTAACAAAAGCTGCCGGGATTGCGCAAGGCTCGTTTTACATGTTCTTTGGATCGAAAGAGGAATTATTCTATCACATATTGCTTGAAGAGGAACAACGAATTCGTAGTACAATGTTCGATTCATTTAGCGTAGGCGTGCCTGTAAACAAGGAAGAAATCAGATTATTTTTACTGAAATCTTTCCGCATGATGGAAGAGAGTCCGATCGTTCGCCAGATGTTCGTAAGAAGCGAAATGGAGCAGCTATTAAGAAAGTTACCTAATGAGTTGTTGAAACAAAATTTTATAGAGGATAAAGACTTTTTTATTCCTTTCATTCAATCATGGCAAGCCGAAGGTATCATGGTTGGGATTGACCCGGAATTAATCGTAAGCATGATTCGCTCTGTAGTCCTCCTGTCTTTGCATAAGGAAGAGATCGGTGATGAGCGCTATCAGGCAACAATAGAGCTTTTGATTGGGGTTCTGGCTGAGGGGATGACTTCTTTGAAGGATAATAAGACTGGGGGAGTATGAAATGATCGAAGTGAAGGAGCTTCATTTTACCTACCCAAAAATAAAAGAGCCAACCCTTAGTGGACTTAACTTTTCCATACCTCAAGGAGAAGTGTTTGGTTTTCTCGGTCCTTCGGGAGCGGGTAAAAGCACAACACAAAAAATACTAATTGGAGTCTTAAAAAATTATCTCGGCAGCGTTAACGTAATGGGCAAGGAAATAAGAAATACCGGACCGGAGTATTTTGAGCGAATAGGGGTAGCTTTTGAGTTTCCAAATTTCTATTCGAAGTTTACTGCGCTGGAAAATTTGCAGCTATTTCGCTCTCTGTATTCAGGGAGAACAGCGGAACCGAGGTTTCTCCTGGAGCAAGTAAATCTCACTGAAGCTGCAAATTTGAAGGTCTCCCAGTTATCGAAGGGGATGAAGATGCGGCTGAATTTCTGTAGAGCACTCTTAAATAACCCGCAAATTCTATTTCTGGATGAACCCACTTCCGGGCTCGACCCCGTTAATGCGAAACGAATGAAGGATTTAATCCTGGAAAAAAAGGCAAATGGGACAACTGTAATTATTACAACACATAATATGCAAGCCGCTGAGGAGCTCTGCGACAGGGTTGCTTTTATTGTAGATGGTCAGATTAAGTTGATTGATTCTCCTCGGGAGCTTAAGCTTCTAAATGGAAAAAAACGAGTGCGGCTGGAATACCGCCATCATAATGAAGTTAGAAATGAGGAATTCTCACTTGATGATATAGGGGAGAACGAATATTTCTTAAAGCTTGTTCGTGAACATCCAATAGAAACCATTCATTCGCAGGAGGCGTCTTTGGAACAAATATTTATTGACGTAACTGGGAGGCAGTTAACATGAGATTCAGATCTGCGTTTGCCTTTGACATCCGGTTTCAATGGCGGCATGGGTTTTATTGGATCTACGTCATTATCTGTGCGTTTTATTTGGTATTGCTGCATCTTATTCCTGATCATTATCGAGAACAAACGATGTTGTTATTGACCTTTAGCGATCCGAGTGCTTTAGGGCTTATTCTCGCAGGGGGGATTGTGCTGCTGGAAAGAGACCAGGGCATCCATGATCCTTTATTTGTTACTCCGATTCGTGTTAGAGAATATTTACTTTCAAAAGCAGGCTCATTATCTGTACTCTCCCTGTTAGCCGCTTGGGTTATTCATGTAGTAGCAAGCGGGATTCCGCAATCCCCGTTTGGCTTTTCTACTGGAATCATTCTAACGTCAAGCTTTATGACGCTATTGTCGATTGGAGTTGTGGCTCGTTGCCAGACAATTAATGGTTTCATTCTACTATCACAAGTATTCGCATTGCCTTTTATACTTCCTTTGCTTGGTTATTTTAAGGTGTGGAACTCCAAACTTTTTTTGTGGCTTCCTACGGAAGGAACACTTCGCTTGTTGAGTTCGGGAACCTCGGCTATGTCATTTGGCAATTACATCTACTCCATATCGATATTACTGCTATGGAATGTTGTGATATACGTATGGGCAAAAATGTCCTTCGAAAATCATGTAATGATGCGCATAGGTAAGGGAGGAGCAAGAAAATGAAGAAGTATCGTATGCTTTTTAGAAGCGATATCCGGCATACTGGTTTGGACCCAGTGCTTATGGTCGGCATCTTTGCTCCTTTAGCACTTCTAGTCGTCTCAAGATTTGGATTTCCAATTATAGCGGATTGGCTTACGAACGGTTATGCTTTCGATTTATATAAATATAGTAGCTTTGCTGCGATTTTCTTAGTCATGACCTTTCCCATGCTAACCGGTATGATGACAGGTCTTTTAATGCTTGATGAAAGAGATGAGAATGTTATCTCTTATTACGCGGTTACACCATTAATGCGCAGAGGGTACATGGTGTATCGTCTAGTTCTTCCATCTCTACTCTGTACATTTCTTTCATCGCTATTTTTTATAGTCTCCGGCTTATCTAGCTTCCAATTAGAGCATATATACATCCTTATACTATTAGCATTTGAAGCCCCTTGTTTTGCATTATTCCTAGCTTCTTTCGCTGCAAATAAGGTAGAAGGATTAGCTTTATCAAAGATCGGTGGTCTGTTTATAGCAGGACCAATCGTAGCTTATTTTGTTCCATCACCATGGCAATTTATCGGGGCGTGGATTCCTACCTATTGGCCTGCTAAGTTATTTTTTGTTATAGAAGCTTCTAGTGGTTTTATTGTGTTTGCATACTTTATGGTGGGACTTCTATTTCATTTGAGTCTTCTGAGCATCATGGTCAGGATTTTTATTAAAAGAGCTGATTGATTAGCCTCCTCCAAGCAGCTTAGGCAACAGCGTTAGAAGCTTTTCACGTGTTAAAGCATCTCCATAGTTCCATTTGCTTCCGTCAAGCAGATAAGCTTGCCCCTTACGTACAGCGGGTATATTCTTCCATAGTGAGCTGTCTAGTAGTTTCTCCATAGCAACTCGCGAGTCTTGACGTTCCGGAATAAGCATAAAGATATGATCTCCGGCGTAGAAAGGCAGCCTTGCTGGATCGACTTCTGCAAATCCTAACTCTCCATCGAGAATCGCTTTGATCTCATCTGTGGGCTGTAAACCGTTAGGGGCATAGAGAGCAGTAGACAAACCGGACATTCCCATAGCATATAGATGATTTCCATGGTCATAAATCAATGCAGAAGCTGTTTCTCCAGGTCGAAGAGTATTCATATAAAGCTGCTGCCACATGGCAGCATTTTTTGCTGCGAATGAATCCAGCCATGCTTCTGCTTCGTGCTGCTTACCCAACCAGCTTCCAAGTGTCCGCATACGGTGTTCAAGTGGAGCAAATGAATCAAAGGTAAGTGTCGGGGCGATGTCGACGACTGCTCGATAGGCCTTATCATCTGAATTAGCTATAATAATTAGGTCAGGATTTAATGAAGCGGTAAGCTTCGGATCCAGAGGAAAGCCAACGTTAGAGAGCTTTTTAAGTCGATGTTTATAGACTCTGTTCCATGCAAAGACTTCATCTCCTCCGATAGGCTTTATACCTAATGCGAGCAGATCGCCAAGCGTCTCACCATGGTAGACAATGCGCTTTGGACGCTCCGGAATATCCACCTCATGGCCAGTCCAGTCTTTCACAGTAAGCTTCCGACCTTGCTGATGCGCATATTGTCCGGGTGTAATTCCAGTCTTTTGACGAAACCGACGACTAAAATAATATTCATCGGAGAAGCCAACCAGACGAGCAATCTCACGCAGCGGTTCAGAGGATTCCAGAAGGAAACGCTTCGAATGGTTAATGCGCAGTTCGGTCAGGTAATCGAGCGGTCTTTTTCCGGTAAGCTTTTGAAAGATCGGAGTATATTGCCACAATGTTATCCCTGCGAGCTCAGCCAGTTGCTTCACGGTGATACTCTCCGTATAGTGATCTTGCATATATTGGATGGTCTTTTCCACGGAATCCGCGGGACTTGGCACCTGCTCGGAAGGATAATTATGCTCAAAGAGTAAGAGCAGCAATTCTTGGAATTTTAATTGCCGCTTAAAAAAATGTACATCATCGGCATTTTTTTTGCTCATAAGCAGATCTTCAGCAAGGCGGATTACCCTAGTGAACGGGTGGACAATTAGCTCCTGCCTACCTGGAAGGAGTTCCTCTGAATAATATTCGGGAAGCTCGGCGTTATTAATTGCTGTAAAAGTGATGAGATAATAATAAAGAGTCGTCTCTTGATTGTCCGTGCTATAGGAAGTTCCAGGAGATAGGAGATAACATGTATCTGTAATCAGTGTTATGGTTTGATCGCTAAGGATCAGCTGTCCACTACCGCCAGTGAATATTAGAAGTCTATAAAAGTGAGCTGAAAGAGCCTTAGCGCAAGAGCCTGCCGGTTGAATATGTAGTTCCGCATCAGTCAGCTGAAACAGCAACGAGCGGAGCGGTGCAGCGACGGGTAATGTTTGCAGCAAGAGGAAGCCTCCGTTCATTTAGTGAGAATCATTATCAATTAATTCATTGTATATAAAATAAAGAAGCATATCAACAGCTGTTGACATGCTTCTTGCAGTTTTCTATCAGCTAAGTGCCAAACGCTTCATGAAGGTGAAAATTATTTCATATTCAAAAGCTGTGGGAGTTCACCGAGCAGCCATTCTCTTGTTGTTGCATCACTTGAAGTCTTCATAATATCTTGAGTATAGACATATCCGTTCTTGACGGCAGGGAGACCTTTCCAGATCGGACTCTTTAATAGAGTAGCTGTGGATTGCTTGGCTTCATCGGCCACAGGAGTTAGAATGAAAATCCGATCTCCGGCATATTCTTTAAGCACTTCCATGGATACTTCCTGGAATCCCATACCTTCATCAAGGACCTTCTGAATTGCTGGGGTTGGCTTGAAGCCATTCTCTCCATAAAGGACTTGCGAAAGTCCGGTCGTCGCCATAACAAATAGTCTGTCACCAGGATAATAAGTAAAGACCGAAGCTGTTTCTCCTTCTTTTATTCCCGCTGCCTTTAGTTGTTCCCACATGGCATCTTCACTCGTTTTATACTTAGCCAGCCATGCCTCTGCTTCGGTCGTTTTCCCAAGAATTCCACCAATATCAAGCATCCGTTCATTTAGCGGGGCAAAGGTATCAAATATTATCGTGGGTGCGATTTTGGACAGCTGCTCGAAATCAGCTTCATCAGTTCCTGCATAGATAATCAAATCAGGCTGAAGTTCCAGCGTCTTTTCCAGATTGATAGGGAACCCTACATCTTCGACACCTTGTAGCTGATCTTCAAAAACCTGACCCTCACCCATGGAAAGTGGATATCCTACCGCTTGCACACCAAGTGCGAGTAGATCACCATAGGTTTCTCCTGAATAAATCACGCGCTTCGGGTTAGCAGGTATTTCTACGGTATGGCCTATGTAATCCGTGTAGGAGCGAGTAGTTGCCGCAGTTTCATTAGTGCCCTTGTCGGATGTTTCTGGAGAAGGTACAGTGGTAGCTGAAGTATTATTTCCGGCTGCGTTCGACGCATTGTTCTTGGCTGGTTGTTCTCCTGAGTTTCCGCAGGCGAGTAGTAATGTGGTCATCAGAAAGAGTACACATAATACGGTGAACGGTTGTCTTACCTTATTCATATAATATTGCCTCCCTAAAATATGTAGCGATCACCAATAATGATAATCATTCTCGACGAAAACTATCATAAATTAAAGTTTCCTTTTACTCAATGGACAAAACACATTAAGGCTATTTGATTTGTACAAGCCTATTGTTCTGACGTGGTTCAAAAAAGTCCTAATGTAGAGTAACTACATTAGGACTGCTGAGAAAACTATTTTTATCTTAATCTAACTCAATCCGTAAAACAACCGGAGCCTCACTGTGGACAGTGGACGTATAAATGGTTAATGCCTCATCTGTTCTTTCCCAAGTAGGCCGTTCATCAAATCCTAAGATATGGATATCTTTTATTATCCCATGGAAGTGGGTGGACTTTTCTTTAAGAGATTGGATATGAACGATCCCATTCTCTGGATATACAAGAACGGTTGCATAAAGACAACTTCCTTTAACTGTAAAACGGATATCTTCACTAGTGAAAGTCTTTGTGGTTCCATCCGTAAACTGCCCTTCGAGGATCTTAGTAGGACCTTCACCGAAGGTGCGCCAGTAGGTTGTATCATAGATCGCTTCACCATTTACTTTTAGCCAATCTCCAATGGCAAGAAGAATCTCCCGATCCTGAGCGGGGATGCTTCCGTCTGCTTTAGGTCCTATATTGAGTAGGAGATTGCCGTTTTTACTTACGATATCTACTAAATCTCTGATGATCTCCATGGCAGACTTATAATCATTATCCGCTGTATAACACCATGAATTTTTGGCTACAGCTGTATCCGTCTGCCAGAAATAAGGCTTAAGCTCGGAGAAAAGTCCTCTTTCAATATCTGGTACCGCTGAGCCGAACATAAATGCATCATGCTTATAATTAATTGCAACCGGAGTCCCCCATTCATCTCCCTTATTGTAATAATAAGCGGCGAACTTTTTAAGATAGGGTTTGAAGGCAGCTGTATGAATCCACCAATCAAAGTAAAAGACCTTCGGCTTATAATTGTCCACCAGCTCACAGCAGCGAATTAACCAATCCTCCAGAAATTCTTTATTCGGCGGAGAGCCGAATAAATCCTGATGATCGGGTTCCGTCATAGATGGCCAATAGAAATCTCCGCATACAAGCGGTTCTTGAATATCGGAATCAAATTCCTTGCCATGAGACAGGAAGAACCAGTGTTCAGCTCTATGGGAAGATACACAAAACTCTAATCCCTGATGCTCAAAAGCGTCTTTCATTTCCCCAACTAAATCCCGCTGGGGACCCATCTCATATGTGTTATAGTGGGAGTAAGCGCTCTTATACATTTGAAAGCCGTCATGGTGCTCTGCTACAGGCATCACGTATTTGGCACCAGATAATTTGAAGAGATTAGCCCATTCCTCAGCGTTGAACTGCTCAGTCTTGAACAAGGGGATGAAATCTTTATAGCCAAAATCTTTATGTTCACCATAAGTAGCAATGTGATGCTCATATTCGCTTGATCCCTGTATATACATGTTTCGGGAATACCATTCACTAGCGAAGGCCGGAATCGAATAAAGACCCCAATGAATGAAAATGCCAAACTTGGCTTTCTCATACCACGTCGGTACTTGAAATTGACTTAGTGAATCCCAATCGTCTTTGAATCTTCCATTTGAAATGGTATCGTCGATCACTTTTAAATACTTGCTTTTATCCATCATGTTGTGCTCATCCTTTCAAACGCTTATTTCTTACCTTCATTGTAGTGATTAGATGTAGGAAACAAAATGTAGGACATTAACTTTTAGATGTACAAAACTAACCTGATAAGGCGGAGTAAGGGATGGATAACCATGTTTTGCTTACAAATTATTTATCCAATTTAAAGGTTGATTTATTTATGGCTGACTACAATCTTTGTGGCCGTGACTGGAGAGATCTCGACTATACACCAGACTATAGTAAATTTTATTTTATTTGCGATGGGGAGGGTTGGTTAAAGATTGGAGATCGGGAATATTATCCGAAGCCTGGTCAGCTTTTTTTAATGCCTGAGGGAGCTAATCAATCTTATTCTTGCATAAGTGATCAACCCTTTGAGAAGTATTGGTGCCATTTCAGCGCAAAAGTCGGAGATATAAATCTATTCAATATGATAGAGTTAAGTCATGTATGCAGAGAAGTAGATCCTCATGTAATCCAAGAGATATTCAGTAGTCTAACGAGTCATATGAAATCTGATGCGGTGTATGCTCATTTGTTAGCGAAAAGTAAGTTAATGGAGTTATTTTCATATTTTATTATGAACATAGATGTAGACGAAATCACCTTTAAGAATCCAAGCTCGATCGAAAAGTTAACGAAAGTATTAACTTACATAGACGCTCATATCGAGCGTAATATCACCATACATGAGCTTGCAGAGATTGCGTACATGCATCCCAACTATTTTATCCGGCTATTTAAACAGCAAATCGGAGTTCCACCCATTCAGTATATAACCAGAAAAAAGATAACTAAGGCCAAGGAGCTATTGGGGAGCACGCAACGTTCTGTCGGTGAGATTGCCCATGATCTCGGTTTTAGTGATCTTTATTATTTCTCCAAACAGTTCAAAAAAAATGTTGGACTGAGTCCTTCGGAATTCAGACAAGGAACAGTAGTGCTGAAATAAATAGAACAAGGCCGTCTTGTTTGGTAGAAACCAACCAGAGACGGCCTTTTTTTATAGATGAAATTAGAGTAGAGAAAGGGTGAAACGGAATGCATATGGGCGATTAGCCGGGAGAGTGAACTCTTCGTGGGTTGGTGCACCCCAGCTATCGTCACCCCCAACTCCCATTTGCTTGTAGTTGACTCTCAGTACGCTTTTGTTCGAGACTGGCAATTTATATACGTGATCATGTGCTTCCAATTCCTCGGGTTTCCAAGGCAGAGCATTAATCTCCATAGGGATTGCACTATCAAAATAAAGTCCTGATCCGTCGTTGCCATCTGTAATCGAAGCAAATCTGACATCCGTCTTATTGCCGCACTCCTGCGGTCTAAGATAAGGGGTGAACTGGTCACTGACTTTGCCCGTATAGCGGCCAAGTGGTGCTCCAGTCTGTCTATCCCAATAATTCTCATGGGGTCCACGGCCGTACCATGAAAGGGTATCGAGTCTTCCAGCAAGCACGAACATCATTCCGAACTCAGGAATTTCTGGCAGATCGCTACTACCCGGATTCAGTTCTTGCAGGATCTCTAAAGATCCGTCAGGGCGAATCTCATACTGAACAAGAAGGGTGGAATACGGATTCGTTGGCAGAAGGTAAGTGGTGGAAACGAAACAGAGATTTCCTTCAGTTCTATATACCATGCTCAACAGATTCCGCTCATTAGAAGCCTGCTTCCACACTGCACAGCGCTTTGGCAATCCATTGCCAAGATCATTATCCGTGACCGCTCTCCAGAAGTTAGGTCTTACGGGCTCAAGCAGATGTTCTTTACCGGCAGCATGGTATGAGTTTAGCTCACCAGTTGTTGTATTAAAGTTTAGAGTGAAATTCCCACCCTGTACGGTCAATGCACCTTCATGTTCCTGCACATGTAACGTTCCATCTGTTGTCTTTGGAACCTTTGTCACGATACGCGGGGACAGAATGAACTGTTCCCAAGCGATTTCGTGGTCAGCATCAGCCCAAGAAGTTTCTGAACGCTGAATAAAGGAGAGATTCAGAATAGCTTCATGATCACCTCTATGTGAAATCAGTTCATAAGGGATAGTGCATTCAACGATTTCTCCTGGTGCAGCAGAGATTTGCAGCAAACCTTCTTGCGCAGTTACTCCGTCTAAAGCAACTTCCCATTTAAGTTCGTATTGTTCAATGTCGGTAAATAAAAAGTTATTACGAATCTGAAAGAGACCTTCACGGATATTTAAAGCAGTTACTTTAATATTTTGATAGCATTTTTTGACCTCAAATAGCTTTGGAGTAACCGAACGATCGGCAAAAAGTAATCCGTTTCCGCTAAAGTTTCCATCATGTGGCGACTCACCAAAGTCACCTCCATATGCTAAATATGAGACACCTTCGGATGTTTTGGTTCGGATGGCCTGATCCACCCAATCCCAAATAAAAGCACCTTGAAATACATCGTACTTGTCAAACATATCGGTGTATAGGTGTAGTCCACCGCAAGAATTCCCCATAGCATGGCTATATTCGCAGATGATGTAAGGCTTCTGAGGATGACTTAGCGCATATTTTTCAACCTCGTGCGGTTTAGCATACATAGTCGACTCTATATCACTAGCTGCTTCCGACTCTCTGCAATGGAAGATCCCTTCATAATGAACAGGTCGTGTCGGGTCAGCTTCTCTGAGATAGTCATGCATGGCGATAAAATTATCACCACCGTAGGACTCATTCCCCAGTGACCAGATGATAACCGAAGGATGGTTCTTGTCTCTTTGCATCATGGAGTTGCAACGGTCAATCACATTGGCCCGCCATTCCGGTTTGCTAGCAGGTACATTTCCCTCATGTAATCCTTGTTGCCCATATTGCCAAGTACCGTGTGTTTCCAGATTGGTTTCATCGATTACGTAAAGTCCATATTCATCACAAAGCTCATACCAAACAGACTGATTCGGGTAGTGAGAGGTCCGAACCGCATTAATATTATGTGTTTTCATCAGTTTGATATCTCGGATCATGTCGTCTTTGGATAGCGCACGTCCTGTGTCACAAGAGAACTCGTGCCGGTTAACGCCTTTAAGTACAATTCTTTTGCCGTTGATCTTCATAAGTCCGTCTTTGATCTCAAAGGTACGGAATCCGACCTTACAGCTGACCGTTTCAGTAGTGTTTCCTTTATCGTCAATCATGGAGAGAACCAATGTATACAGATACGGTGTCTCAGCACTCCACTTATAAGGGTCTTCTACATGTTCAGAAAGCTTGAAATGCTGAACACCCTCTTGATCAAAGGAAGTAAACGTAGATACTGGAGCCTCCCATACAGGCTGATCCTCTTTATTGTATAGCTGCATTTGGAGTGTATAAGGGTTTAGTTTCTCGTTAAAATAATTCTCTACTTTGATGTCTACGTTTAAATCCGCATGTACGAAAGCTTCATCTAGCTCGGTTTTAACGAAAAAATCAGCAACATGAACAGAAGGGGCCGTGTACAGATAGACCTCCCGAAAAATACCGCTAAGCCGCCAAAAATCTTGATCCTCCAGCCAACTGGCATCACACCAACGATAGACCTCGACAGCTAGTTTATTATCACCAGCAATTAAATAAGGGGTAATATCGAACTCGGAAGGTGTAAAGGTGTCTTCACAGTAACCGACCCGTTCTCCGTTTACCCATACATAGAAAGCGGATTCAACCCCCTGAAAGCTAAGGTATACAGGCTGACCGTTCCAAGATTCAGGTACAGTAAAGGTTCGGATGTACGAGCCTACGGGATTATATTTTGTCGGAGCAAAGGGGGGCTTGAGATCAGGTTCAGATTCCGCCCAAGGATATCGGACATTCGTATATTGCGGGTAATCATACCCATGGATTTGCCAGTGCGAAGGTACAGGAATCGTAGCCCAATTGCTGGAATCGAAATCAGCTTTATAGAAATTCACGACCCGTAGATCCGGTGTTTCGGAAAAAGAGAACTTCCAAATACCATTAAGCGTTTTATAGTATGGTGAGGCTTCTTTATCTCCCACCAGGGCTTGCGTTAGATTGCTATAAGGGATCATGGAAGCATGTGCATCCAAGCGATTTAGTTCGAAGATTTCCGGATTATTATTCCATTCTGGATAACCGTTTGCAGGAGGCTGGTAAACAAATTTTGCTCGCATGAGTAAATCTCCTTTATAATAGTGATGTTATTATATTCATATTATAAATTGGAGTAATGGTAAGAGATATAAAAGATTTTTCATCCAATATAACAAAATATGAAACGAGTGATCAGATGGAGAGTAAAATAATCTTTTGCCAAACGGAAGATACGAATATGCTGCCGCTGTATGCTACAACCATTGGATTTTGGCAGCATCAGGCAGAAACCTTACGTCCTACCGGATTTCCGGATTACCAAATACATCAGATTCACGAAGGCAAAGGCGAACTTGTCATTCAGGAGAAACGATATATTGTGAGTTCAGGGGATGTATTCTTTTTGTTCCCGAATATTACGCATTCGTATGCGCCAATCAGCAGTAAGTGGAAGCTGTCATGGATTTCATTTAATGGTAGAGAGGCCGGTCAAATGCTGCTGTACGCAGGAATCCGCGAATCAGGCCCTGCAAGGTTGAAGGAGGATAAGTGGCTAAATCCTTTAAAAGAAATGCTCAACTTGTCAGATAGTAATGAACTGGAAACGAATCTGGAACGATCCAAACAACTATACGCGCTGCTGCTGGATTTAAAAAGCAACCTAGTTTCTCCTCTAAACGAGGCACTTGAATTGGAGCGAATTAAACCGGTGTTGCGACATATAGAAAGGAATCTTCATAGGACCCTCCCATTAAAGGAACTTGCGGAGGTTATTGCAGTGTCGCCACAGTATTTATGCAGGCTTTTTCAAAAAACAATTCATGATCGACCTGTAACCTATATCAACAAGCAACGTATAAACTTGAGTAAACAGCTAATGTTCAATGAACGAGATAAAAAAATGTATGAAATTGCTCAGTTAGTGGGCTTCGAAAATGCCAGCTACTTTTGTCTAGTGTTTAAGCGGTTGACTGGAATGAGTCCAGAGCAATTTAAACAGCTGCATGGTTTGGACTAGAGTAATAGAATGCCTCTAAGCCCTATGATAAACGCTTACTTGTTAGCGTCTAGCACTCCATGATATAGTTTAATTGAGTTCATATATTGTATTTTTCACGAATTCGCTCATTTTTTTGCAATATGTGTATGTCCAATCTAATTCAATACATAGAACCAAATTTACGATCAGATATCTAGCAAAGCATCAGGAAGGAGTCATCAATTTGAATGAGAAGTTAAAAGAGGCATACGAACGTTTGGACTTGCCTGTAGACATTACCCGGGAGGAATTGAATAAAAAGTTTGATTTGCACTTGAAACGCCGTAAATCAAATTCCTCAGAAACTGAGGCTGCAGCCTATGAAGAAGAATTTCTGGCTTACAAAACGATCTTAGACGGCTTAGATCAGCAGGAAATTCAGGAGGCAGAGGACAAGCGGCTAGAGAAATGGGGAGCATTTTCCGGCATAGCGCGTAAATCGGAGAATTTTTTTAGGCTATACAAAGTCCATACATTTGTATCAATCGTTGTGCTGTTAGTGCTAATCTTTGGAGGTAACGCTCTTTATAATCAATATCAAGCCAAAAAATATGAAGCTTCACTCCCGCCAGTGGATGTAACTATCATGTTCCTAGGAAACTATGAATCTCAAGATCCATCAGGTAAGGATGAAGAGCTTAAACAAGAGATCGTCAATCGTTATCCAGCTTGGAAGCGGGTAAAGACGGAAGTCGTATACCTTCCTTCAACAGGTGGAGAAGGTGGAGGCGCGTTAGACATGACTTATATCCAGCGTGCGATGGCGATGCTGGCGGCGGATCGTCCGAATATTCTTATTTTGGATGATGCTACTTTTGATTGGATTGGACAACAGCAGGGACTTAAGAATCTAGAGCCGTTTGTTAAATCAGCGGGACTTCCTTTAGATGATATTCGTTTGAAACGTATAAAAAATACGGAGAACGGTGAAGAATGGATCACAGGCGTAGATATCACAGATACGAAATTTGCTACAGACCTTCCAATTCATTCACGGAAGATGATCATTGGGGTGTTTGGAGAAGATGAAGATAAGAACAAATCAACTGATTTTGTTGAGTTCTTAGTAGGGCAAATGACTGCCAAATAAATGAGTAGGTATAAATGGACCTGTATTATAAAGGCCGATGTTGTATGGATTCTCATACGATATCGGCTTTTTTGTTGTACATTCAAAGCATCTGAATTGACGAATGTGAAGTGAACTCACTATAATGATTCATATAGATGTGAACTAAATAATATAAACATAAACTAAACTGAATTTTACAAGGGAGTGATGAAAGAATGAAGACAGAAGGAACTCTGACAATACATACACAGAAGCGTGGTGCAGCATTAGGTGATTTATTTGGAATCTTCTTTGAGGATTTAAATCATGCGGCAGATGGTGGACTTTATGCTGAGCTAGTTCAGAATCGATCCTTTGAATTTGATCCGATCGATCGGGCCGATTATCATTCGTTAATGGCTTGGGAGCATATAGAACGTGGAGATGGGAAAACCGTAATCACCGTGGAAGATAGCGAGCCCTTGAATGATCGTAATCCACATTATGTAGCCATTGATATTGTGGCTGAAGGTGACGGCGTTGGGTTGATGAATCTGGGATTCAATAGTGGTATTCCAGTAAAAGAGGGCGAGAATTATAAGTTCTCGGTATATGCTCGTCGGGAGACAAGCTTTGACGTACCCCTTATCGTATCCATTGAAAGTACAAATGGTATCATTCATGGTGAAGCGGAAATCGCTGTGAATCACTCCGAATGGACTCGATACGAAGCAGTTATTAAGTCTAAGGCTACAGATACTAGTTCACGTCTTGTAATCGTTACCAAAGGCAGCGGGAGGGTATATCTGGACATGGTTTCTCTGTTTCCGGAGAAGACCTTTATGAACAGACCTGGGGGCATGCGTGAAGATATTTCACTGTTACTCGCCGACTTAAAGCCTAAATTCATGCGGTTTCCGGGAGGTTGTCTGGTACATGACGGTTCCTTAAATCCAGATGACAGAGATTCTATGTACAGATGGAAGAATACAATAGGGGATGTGGCACAAAGGCCGGCAAGGCGGAATAACTGGTCCTACAATCAGACGCTTGGGTTAGGATACTTTGAATATTTTCAGTTCTGTGAGGATATTGGAGCTAAGCCGATTCCCGTTCTTCCGGGCGCCTACGATCCGCATCATAAACGTATGGTGCCGCTGGGTCAATTAATGCCCTGGGTTGAGGATGCACTGGATTTGATCGAATTTGCCAATGGGGACATTTCATCGAAGTGGGGAAGGATACGTGCGAACCTTGGTCACCCGGAACCTTTTGGGCTAGAGTATATCGGCATCGGCAATGAAGAGGTAGGTGCACCCTTTTTCGAGAGATATCCATACTTTCATCAAGCCATTAAAGAGAAATATCCGGATATTAAGGTCATTAATTCGAGCGGTCCATTCTCTGCTGGTAAGGAATATGAGCGGGGCTGGACATCGGCAAAAGAGAATAAGTCTGATCTTGTAGACGAGCATTATTACTGTACACCTGAATGGTTCCTGGCGAATCATCATCGTTATGATGACTTTAAGGCGGATGAACCGAAAGTATTCTTAGGTGAATATGCTTCATGGGGCAATACCTATTATAACGCATTAGTGGAAGCAGCTTTTATGACGGGACTTCAGAACAACGCTCATGCGGTTGGTTTGGCATGTTATGCTCCTATGCTCTGCAATGTGGATTATATCAACTGGAAGCCGGATCTAATCTGGTTTAATAATCATGAAGTGTACGGAACTGCGAACTACTATGTTCAAAAGCTATTCATGAACCATCAGGGAGATCAGCTACTGGAGATAAAAGCGAACGGCTTCACAGTATCTGAGGAACGCAAAGCTGAAGCGATCACAGGAGCGATTAGCTTGGGTGTGGATGCATCCGCTGCTCGATATTCAGAAATCACACTGGTCAACAATGTTACGGGAGAAGTGAAGACGTATTCTGAGTTGTCAGAAGAAGTATCAAACCTGCCTGATCCTGCTCAGAACGGAACGGCCAAACGAACACTAGAGCTTGGAGAGACGGAGTGGGAGAGCTATACCTTGAATTTTAAGGCTACTAGAACCGCAGGGAATAAAGGGTTTGTGTTCTATTTTGGTAAAGTAGATGATCAGAATCATTTGTATTGGGAACTAGGTGGCTGGCAGAATCAGGATTCCATTGTGGCATCAATTATTAACGGGAGAAACTCTGTGCTTACACATTCTATGTTTACAGTTGAAACAGACGTAGAATACAATCTGATGCTAGAAGTATCAGGCAGACATATTCGTACTTATATTAACGGAGAGCTGATCAATGAGACGGAGGACAAACTTCCGGTCATCGAACCG
The DNA here is from genome assembly GCF_038000135.1 of Paenibacillus sp. FSL F4-0236. Lineage (NCBI taxonomy): Bacteria > Bacillati > Bacillota > Bacilli > Caryophanales > Paenibacillaceae > Paenibacillus > Paenibacillus sp. FSL F4-0236. The sequence goes on along the minus strand of NZ_JBBOBK010000001.1, from coordinate 3,503,150 downwards.
CTGTATTACACAGCAAGCATGGAGGATTCCACAGGGGATATCATTCTTAAGACAGTGAATGTACAAGAGGACAGCGTTTCTGCTGAGATTATATTAGAAGATATGGCAAAAAAGGACTTGTCCATCGAAGTATATGAACTGTCGGGGTACCAGCTTGAGGATGAAAATAACTTCGAGAATAAAGAGCTTGTCTCTCCTAAGCAAACCAATTTTACGACGATGGGCAGCAGTTTTTCTTATGAGTTCCCTAAACAATCCGTAACGATTTTTAGAATAAAATAAAAACTAAAAACGCCCCTCTGAATCCTTAGTGTTAAAAAGGTTCAAAGGGGCGTTTATGTCCGGTTGTATAGCTGTTCACCCACAGACGATCACATTCTAGGATATTCTCGGTCATGATAGGTGCAATATCATTAATAGCTGGCCGATGCAGACCATCTTTACACGGTTCACATGTTTTAGTAATGTAATGAGACAACAGCCACGACCAGTGTTCTTCTAGTGGGTATACATCTTCGAACTCTAATTTTCTTCTTGCTCTTTTTCTTAGCTTGAATATAATCACAGGTAGTAGCTACACTGCATCCATACTTATCTCGCTTATGTTAAATTAATGATTAATATTATTGTTAACTAAGAAATGTGATTTGTGAATACATAAAAATACTAATCCAAAGGCATAGGAGACAATAAAATGCACTTAACTACAGATACAGAATCGCTTCGAGTCTATGAAGCACTTGCAAGTGAAGTCAGGTTAAGGATTATCGAACTACTAGACCGAAAAGAGATGCATATTAAAGAACTGGCTGCCGAGCTCTATATAAGTAGTGCGATGGTTAGCACCCATGTTGCCAAGCTGCAAAAAGCAGGCCTGATTAACTCTAAAATGAGACGTGTGGATGGAGGGACATATAAGTATTGCTCACTGTCTACGAACTGCCTGCAGATTAAATTATCAGGATCTCGGGGAATCTGCTAATCAGATATTGTGAATGATACGAAATAGAGAATTAATAAAAATAAAAAAAATATATTGTAATGAAAACGTTTTTATGATATTTTAAATTTATAAAAACGTTTTTATTTGTAAAGGAAGATTGAATCGTTATGGAAAAGGTAACTATCAAAGACGTTGCTAGAGAGGCTGGAGTGTCCATTTCTACAGTTTCCAACGCACTAAATGACGTTGATGTATTAAATCCGGAGACCAAATCACATGTGCTTAAGGTCGCGAAGCAATTAAATTATGTTCCAAACCTAAATGGCAAGCTCTTAAGAAACGGAAAAACTAAAATGCTAGGTTTTTTCACGACAAGTGTAGCGGGCCCGTACTTCTATAAGCTGGTGGAGTCCATGTCTCGTGAATGTGATCGGTTAGGTTATGGTTTAAATGTATTTGTTACAAAAGATAAACAAGTAATTATGAGCAATATTCTAGGCCGACGTGTGGATGGTGTCATTATCTACGAAGAGCTGAGAATAGATGAAGAAGAAATTGCCGCAATGGTGAAAGACAAGATCAAGGCTGTGTTTCTGGATCGACCACTTAAGAATGAAACGATGGGAAGCGTAATCTTTAATTCGTTTGAATCTGCTTACGAAGCAACTAAATATTTAATCAGTCTGGGACACAAGAAAATTGCTTACATATCTGGTGTAGATGAGATGTATGACAGTGTTCAGCGGAAAGAAGGATACTTGGCCGCCTTGCGTCAATATCAGCTTCCGACGAACGAAGAGTATATTATACAAGGATATTTTGAGGAAGAGAGCACCTATAACGCTATAAAGTCTCTAGTTCATTTAAGTCCTGAAAAAATGCCTGATGCTTTTTTAGCGGGGAATGATTTGAGCGCCATTGGATGTATTCAAGCTTTGAAATCGAATGGATATGAAGTCCCGTTAGATATAAGCGTTATGGGGTTTGACGATATTGATATCGCGCAGTATTTCTCACCGCCATTAACGACGGTTAGAAATCAAATTGCCAGACAAGGTATTCTATCCATAAATCACCTGGTTCGCATGATTCAGAAGAAGGAACAGGGCGAAATGATGAAATTGCCAGGTGAACTAATTGTACGTGGTTCTACTCAAGTGAAGATTGATCGGTACTAACGCTTTCAAGAAGGGCAACAAGATAGTATCCGATCATTTTTAAATATAAGAAAGTATAAGTTTGCACCTATACTTTATAACTTATATTTCTCGCTTAAACGCATATCGTCCTGATAAGGACACTGAAGGCGTTTATGCTTGATAATTTTATTGCTTTTAGGAGGTTTTTTTTAAAAAGAAATAAAAACGTTTTTATTGTTATGGGGATCATGATTTGGAGGGGAGAAGAAAAACGTGGATAAATTAGCCGTAGTGCCAGTGAACGGGAAGAATCCAATGAACAGTAAGAAACCTATGGGACAGAGGGTCAAAGAATTTGTGATTGATTATAAGAGGCAATGGGAGATTCAGTCCATGGTCATCCCGGGAATCATTTTTATGATTATCTTTTGTTTCATTCCTATTTACGGATTAACGATTGCTTTTAAGAGCTACACCGTAATAGACACGCTCGATTCTGCACCATGGGTGGGGCTTGATAATTTCAGAATTATTTTATCAGACAAATATTTTTGGGATGCTGTAGTCAATACCTTGGGGATCAGCTTTCTGAAATTAGCTATAGGTTTTGTTATTCCAATTATTCTATCCGTCATGATTTATGAATTAAGCGGTGGACGCTTTAAGAAAATAGTACAAACAATCTCTTATTTACCACACTTTTTGTCCTGGATCGTTCTGGGCGGGATGTTGATTGCTTGGTTCTCTTCCTCCGGTATGTTTAATGAAATCCTGCTCAATTTGGGGATCATTTCGAAACCGGTAAATATCTTGCTTGATGCGAACAAGTATTGGTGGATTGCAACGTTATCGGATATTTGGAAAGAGGCAGGTTGGGGAACAATTTTATACTTAGCCATCATGTCCAAAATTGATCCTACTTATTATGAAGCTGCCAAAATAGATGGGGCAAGTCGTATGAGACAAATTTGGAATATTACTCTACCTAATATGAAGCCAATTATCAGTTTAAATCTGATTCTGACTGTAAGCGGTTTATTAGGATCGAATCTGGATCAAACATTGGTCTTGATGAATTCTCAGAACCGTGCCAAAGCAGAGGTAATCAATTCTTATGTGTATCGTATGGGTATGACGCAAGGTGACTTCTCTTATGCTACTGCTGTTGGTTTAGGTGTCTCCATTGTTTCTGTGATCCTACTGATTAGTGCCAACAAAGTGTCCAGCAAATTAAATGATAATCAATCAGTTCTGTAGAAGGAGGCATTTTTGTGAATCGTACGGTAGCTAAAGAAGATCTCGATAGTCGAATCTTTAACACTATAAATATTATTTTACTCTGTATCTGTACAGTAATTATCGTTGTTCCTTTATGGAATGTGGTCATATCCTCCTTAAGCTCAGGTAAGGCGCTCGCGGAAGGTGGATTTATATTCTGGTCTACTGATTTCTCCTTAGAGAATTACCGCGCAGTATTTAATGACGAGACGATAGGATTAGCCTTTCTAGTCTCTATTGCCAAAACGTTCATCGGTGTCATTACCCACGTATTCTTTTGCGCGATGATCGGTTATGGCTTGAGTAAAAAATACATACGTGGCCGCAAGCTATACGTTGCCATGGGTGTAATCACCATGTTCTTCTCAGGTGGTATGATTCCAACGTATTTATTGATTAAATCACTCGGTCTATTGAACAGCTTTTGGGTTTATATTATCCCGGCCTTGTTCAGTTATTATGACGTAGTTATTCTAATGAACTTCTTTAGAAACGTACCGGATTCACTTGAAGAGTCAGCCAAAATCGATGGTGCAGGTGACTGGCGTATATTCCTGAAGATTTTTATCCCTCTTTCCATGCCGGCTATGGCTACGATCGCGTTATTTAACGGGGTTGGGCAGTGGAATGACTTTATGACTACCAAATTATACATTACCGATCAAGCACTCTATCCGCTGCAGATGAAGCTCTATGAAATTATCGTTCAGTCGCAAACGCAATCCATGCAAAATGTCGGCGGATCTGCGATTATCGAAACTACTACTAAAGGGGTTCAACTAGCAACAATTGTCATTACAACTTTGCCGATTGTTGTGATGTATCCAATATTACAGAGGTACTTTATTTCAGGAATGATGATGGGGGCGGTGAAAGAATAGAAAGATTGGAGGGGTTTTATAGCAAACACTTATGTACGAAATGATCCATCGGAAGTGTAGCTTGTACTATCAGATCTACACTTCCGTTACTACCAAAAATTTTTTAGGGGGAAACAAGGGATGAACAAAGCATTTGGGAAAAAAGGACTCAAACTTTGTACTGCGCTTATGGCTGTTGTATTGGTATTTACGGGTTGTGGATCGAAGGGTAGTTCTGATAACTCCAGCAAAGAATTAAGCTCCATTGAAGGGCGATATACAATTGACCCAGAAACACCAGCTTGGAAGCTTGATAAAAAAGAAGAAACTACGGATCTCACTTGGTATGTAAATGCGGATTGGTGGAACACAGACTTTGGTAAGGACCTCGTTACTAAGAAGATTAAAGAGGACCTGAACATCAATATTAAATTCATTACTGGGGACGACACGAAGTTAAATACTATTTTTGCCGGTGGCGAAATGCCGGATATGCTGACTATCTTTGATTCGAACTCACCAGTGGTACAAAAAGCCGCAACTTGGGCATTGCCTTTGAATGACCTGGCAGATAAATATGATCCTTATTTCAATAAAGTAGCAGCAAAAGATACGATGAACTGGTTTCAATTAGCAGACGGTAAGACTTATGGCTATCCTAACTATTCTAATACGCAAAACGATTTTGACAGCGGTAACATTCCTGCTAAAACGGCATTTGTAATCCGCAAGGATGTTTACGAAGCGATTGGAAAACCAACCATTGGAACTCCTGAAGAATTCAAGAGTGTTATGCAGCAAATCAAAAAGCAATTCCCGGCAATGATTCCTTTTGGTTTTAACTCTATTGGCACAGGCACTGGTTCTTTGGGAGATGTTCTTCAGGATTTCATCGGCGTACCGATGGAAACCGAAAATGGTGAATTCTACAACCGTAACCTAGATGAGGATTATCTGACTTGGTTGAAAACATTAAATGAAGTCTACAGAAATGGTGACATCAGCGATGACAGCTTTGCAGATGACGGGACGGCTTTTGAAGAAAAATTGAAATCCGGTAAATATGCAACGCTGATGCTCGATGGAACACCTCAACAAAGTGGTAACCTGCAAATCTTCATGACTGAAAATCCAGACAAAGAATATATCGCTATTGATGGACCGCAAAGCACAGTTGGACATGAGCCAACGTTGAATCAGTCAGGAATTACAGGCTGGATGATCACCTATGTCACTAAAAAGGCTAAGGACCCTGCCAAAGCGATTCAGATCTACACTTATCTATTGAGTGAAGAAGGACAAAAGCTTATGAACTATGGTATTGAAGGGGAGACCTATAAGGTTAACGAAGCGGGTAAAATTGAATTTTTACCTGAAATCAAAGATCTTCAATTGAATAATGCCGATAAATTTAAAAAGGATTACCGGATGGGCGAATTTATGTTCTTTGGACATGACCGCGATAAAGCTCTAAGTAATGACGCATTTGCAGATTCTATTAAACAAATGCAAGAGTGGGGTAAAGGAAAGCTGAAACCACACTTTATTCTTGAAAATATCAACCCGGCTCAAGGAACGCCTGAAGCTCGTAGTCTATCTGCAATCGATACAAATTGGAACACTACGCTTGTGAGTATGATTCGTGCTAAGGATGAAGCAACATTTGATAGCACCTTGGCTGCTTACAAATCATTCTTGAAGGATAACAACTGGGATAAGATCGCAGAAATTCGCACTGAAAAAATGAAGAACAACAAAGAAAAATTAGGTCTTAAATAAGTAAAAGGCTGGATGGGGCCCCTTTACCGGGGCCTTATCATACAGAAACATAGCAAAATATATAGAAAAGTGGAGGGAAACAACATGACAAAACTTAAAATTTATCAATCTACAGGGGAAAACGAATTGTTCGTAGAGCAAACGCTAGAACAATTGACTCCAATGGCTTCAGATGAGCCGGTCACTACTGTAAACCTCGATGAGAATCAAACCTTTCAGGAAATGGATGGCTTTGGGGCATCCTTTACGGATTCATCCGCCTACTTGATTAACCAAGTCCTGAATAATGAACAGAAAAAAGAAGTCATGAGCAAGCTTTTTGATTCCCAAGATGGAATTGGCTTGTCCGTATTAAGAAATCCAATGGGAGCATCGGATTATGCTAGAGATATTTATAGCTATGACGATATGCCTGCTCAGGAAACCGATACAGAATTAACTCATTTCTCCATCGCACATGATGAAGCTGATATTATCCCTTTGTTACAACAAGCACTGGAACTTAACCCTGAGATCAAGCTGATGGCTTCGCCTTGGAGTGCACCAGGCTGGATGAAGACTAGCGGATCGATGATCGCCGGTGAACTTAAACAAGAATATTACCAGGCTTATGCCGATTATTTTGTACGATACATTCAAGAATTTGAAAAGCATGGTCTGCCAACTTATGCGGTAACCCCGCAGAACGAGCCTCTTTTTGAACCAAAGCACTATCCTAGTATGTTAATGTTGCCAGAGGCGCAAAGAGATTTCATTAAAAATTATTTGAAGCCTAGCTTCGTAAAAAACAACATCCATACAAAAATTCTCTGCTATGATCACAACTGGGATCGTCCGGATTATCCACTCACGGTGCTCGATTATGCGAAAGATGAAGTGGACGGTGTTGCCTGGCACTGGTATGGCGGGAATGCGTCAGCACAATCAGAGGTGCTGAGAGCTTTCGCGGATAAAGAAGTGCATTTCACAGAAGGTTCTGGTGGCGAATGGATTCCTCCGTTTGAACAAGCCTTCTCGAATGTCATGAGAACAGGGATTGATATTCTTAGAAACCATAGTAAATCCTTTGTCTTGTGGAATATGGCCTTAGATGAGAAGAACGGTCCAACTGTACCGGGCTTTGGTAAAAGTACTTGTCGCGGTATTGTGACGGTCAACCAAGAGACTAAGGAACTTACGTATACACTGGACTACTATGCACTGGCACACTTCAGCAAATTCATTCGCCCTAAGGCTGTACGTATTGACGCTTCCACTAATCAAGAAGTGATTCGTTCCGTAGCTTTTAAGAATACAGATCACTCTATTGCGGTTGTTCTGTTCAACGATAGTGAAAAGGCTGAGAATGTAGCTGTGAAATTGCAGGGTAAGGATGATTTATCGTTCCGTTTAGGCTCTAAAAGTGCTTTATCTATTTTAATTAAATAATATGAGTATGAAGTACTCGAATTTAGATTCGAGTACTTTTTTTGCCGAAAAATGCATAAAAAATCAGTGTTCGTGAATCTTAAACGCATACCTATAGCGAGGAGATATGAGCATTGAATAGAAGGTTTGTGCTGACGCTGCTAGTTCTGTGTTTGATGATTACTGGTGGCTCTAGTATTTATGCGGTTAAAAGTATGCTACCTGTAAAGAGTGAAACAACCAAATGGGCAGTGGAGCTCCATAAAAGTAAACTGCCTTCGCCACAGCCGGAAAAATATAAGAGCTACGAGCTATTAGTCACAAATTTGAGTGAAGATACGATAGATGTAACCTTTGAGTTGTATCGACCAGTACAAGACGCTAATCAGGAACAAATCATCTTAGCTGATCCATTTAGCTATGATATGAGACCGAATGAGACGGTTAGCTTTAGTCAATTTTTTATAAAGAGTGGGGCAAAAGAACTGGAAGTCGTTCTCTCGTGGAATGATCAGAATAGACGTAAGCATAAGCAAAGTATTAAGTTTGCGAATTTTGAATAATCAATCATAGAAACGCTAAATATTACAGGGTATATTCCTATGGAATATGCCCTTGTTGGTTTGCTCCATCCCTTGTTTTACTCTATAATGTGCTTTATATAATTGCAGTTGAAAGGGGAGATGGGGCATGAGTACAGACGTTTCCGATTATCCTGCTTGGCGTGTTAGCAATTATTGTATTTTTCATCCGTCTTTCCGATCTGGCTGATTTTCCAGGGTTTAAGTAATTATACTCACCCAATAAAAAAATGGCAGTTCAGTGCTGAAATACAGCATCTGGACTGCCATTTTTGTTTCAGGATCTGTAGCTTAGAGGTTCTAACGTTCTAAACGATAACCACCATGAAATACAGGACCCACATATTCATTGAACGCAAAGCCATTGCGAATGGCAGCGGAGACAAAATCTTTAGCTTTTGCTACAGCTTCATGAACGGACAGACCGTTAGCTAAACCGCCTGTAATGGCAGCGGCAAAGGTACATCCAGCACCATGATTGTGAGCAGGCTCGATTTTGGCTGTTTGAAATACGGTGTACTCAGCGCCGTCGAAGAAGACATCAATCGCTTGATCGCCCCCGAGTGCTTTGCCGCCTTTAACCACGACATTACTTGCTCCGAGCTTATGAATCAGACGAGCAGCTTCTTTCATATCCTCTAGGGTAGAAAGTTTGCCAAGACCTGAAAGAACGCCAGCTTCAAACAGATTTGGTGTAACCACAGTGGCAAGTGGCAGCAGTAAATCACGAATAGCCTCCGCGCTGTCTGGGTTCAAGACTTCATCTTCACCCTTGCAGACCATGACCGGATCAATCACTACATTGGTCTGTAGATTTTCTTTGATCGCTTGCTCAGCAACACGCACAATTTCAACACTTCCAAGCATACCTGTCTTCATGGCATTTACTGGACCACCTGCGAAAATAGTTTTTAGCTGCTCAGCAACAATGGAGGCGTCAATTGGATAAACATTATGGTGCCAGCCGTTGTCCGGGTCCATTGTAACGATAGTTGTCAAGGCACTAAAGCCGTAGGTACCATACTCTTCAAATGTTTTTAGATCCGCTTGGATGCCTGCGCCACCACTGGAGTCGCTGCCTGCAATAGTTAGAGTTTTAATAATTTGAGTCATGGTAACGTCCCCTTTATATATGTCTGAATTTATAAACAACGCATTGCATTGATTATAACAAAAAATAGCACCTAAGTCTTTCTAAAAAGCAAGTGTAGGATTCCATTTCACTAACCCTGCATATCAATATAGAAAGAAATTTTAAACAAAACGCTTAGGAGGGCGAGTATGGTCACGATTAGTTTATGTATGATTGTACGAAATGAAGAAAAAAGCCTGCATAAATGTTTGACTAGCGTTGCAAATCTTGTAGATGAAGTGGTTATCGTGGATACAGGCTCGACGGATAAGACGAAAGAGATCGCAATGTCCTACGGAGCTGTGATTTACGATTTTGAATGGATCGATAACTTTAGTGCCGCACGTAATTTTGCCTTCAGTAAAGCTACTCAGGAGTATATTTTGTGGCTGGATGCGGATGACTATATAAAGGAAGCGGATCAGATTCTGTTTAAAAAGCTAAAGGAGATTCTGCCAGGGCATTTTCACAGCGTGAACATGCAGTATAATTTGGCTTTTGACGAGGCGGGGAATGTCACAGCTAGCTTGCGTCGGAATCGGCTAGTTCGCCGGAGCTGCAATTTTCAATGGGTTGGCCCAGTACATGAGTATCTAGAGGTAAGTGGCCCTTCCTTTAGTAGTGATGTCTGTATTACCCATGAGAAGGATAAGGAATATACAGACCGTAATTTGCGGATTTACCAAAAAAGAGTGGCCGAGGGTGAAGCATTCTCTCCAAGGGATCAGTATTATTATGCGAATGAATTAAGGGATCATGCTATAAATGAAGAGGCTTGCAAATACTACGAGCTGTTTTTGGCGGGTGGACAGGGCTGGATAGAAGATAATTTTCAAGCTTGCTTAAGGCTTGCCGAATGCCGGGAACGGCTGGGGGATAAAGACGGTGCATATGAAGCATTATGCAGAACGTTACAGTACGATAAACCACGTTCAGAGTTCTGCTGCCGACTTGGGGCCCTTCTATTGGAAAAGGGTCAATTGCACCCAGCAACATACTGGTATGAGCTTGCGATACAGCTGCCACGGGATAACGATTCGATGGGGATGAAAAATGGGATTTTTTATACCTGGCTGCCGCATCTCCAATTGGCACTCTGTTATGATCGCCTTGGCCAACACGAGTTAGCGAATCATCATAATGAAACGGCGCTGAACTTTTATCCGTCCCATCCTAGCATGTTATATAACCGTACTTATTTTAAAAATTTGCTTGGCGACAAATATATAGCGTTTCAAGCTTAACAAAATTGCCCCCAGTAGTCATGATTTTGACTCTGGGGGTTTTCGTCGTTAAGACACCCTCTTTTTAATATGCTGGATTGTATTGTTGTTCTTTTTTGTAATCGTTGGGAGGGAGTCCAACCTCTTGTTTGAACAGCTTAGAGAAATAGGAGTAGTTGTTATAGCCAACCTTGTTTGCGACAGTATAAACAGACATATTTGTGGTTTCCAATAGATGCTTTGCAGCCGCGATTCTAACTTGGATGACGTAGCTGCCTAATGAAACACCAGTTTCTCGTTTGAATATTCTTGCCAGATAATCAGGATTGAGGTAGACAATTTCGGCCAAATCATTTCGCGATAGATCATCACCGTAATGCGAATGAATGTATTGTTTGATTTCCTCCGCGACGGATTTGGTCTGTGCGGCAAACTCACGGTATTTCATCGCTGTAGTCACTAGATATTTAAGATATTCTTCCATATCCTCGATCGAGTTCAGAGAGTGCAAGGATAATTTATCGTTAGTTTTGCCGGAGTATAGTTTGTGTGACCGTATCCCTTTGAGGTTGAGAAATGAATAGACTAGCTGAACAATATCTAAGCGGAACAAGCTAAGGACAGAGGTCTCCAGAGTTCTATTGTTAAGCATAACCCTTAGAGATTTCGTAACTTCCTCAAGAAAAGTAGTGAATTGATTCTGGTTCAGCAGCTCTTCCAAATAGACAAGATCCGGTGGCGTATAGCCAGTTTTATTTTGATAGAGATAGGCTTCCACTAAAAAAGTCTGATTTCTGCATCTCGTAATTTCCTCATCCATGCGAAGCGATTGTTTCAGAACATTCCCCACATGATTCAGTTTATCGTATAAACCAATATTGCAGCAGACGTCGCATTTTAAATAAGGAATCGCCTTTTGAATAAAGGAAGAGCATAATTCTTCAAGCAAGGGCGTGTCGGGTGTCTGATTCCATTTTAATATGGCGATCCAATTATAATCTTTATATTCCAGAATGCTCTCGATGGTAAAGCAAGGACTCTGTAACAATTCATATAATACGTTCAGCAGAGCAAAATCAAAAAGATCCTTCTCTTCTTTTCCCATACTGCCGTTGTAAGGAAATAGGTTAAAGATTAAAGGCTGCAGAGTGTCACTCATTTGATAGGAGAGGTTCTGTTCCTCAATGGCAAGGGTGATGTCCGCTAATTTAATCGGAAATGATGTGCTTCCACTAACCAACTTACGCCAAAAATGCTCGAGAATCTTCGCCTGGTTTTTTTGCCAAAAGTAACCGCCTTGAATGGCTTTTTCATTTCTTTGCTGCTCTTTTGCCTGTGTGACAGCCTTATGGATAATCAGCATCAGCTTATCAAATTCGATGGGCTTCAGAAAATATTCAAAGCTTTGCAATTCAATAGCTTTCTGGGCATAGTTGAAATCCGCATAATTAGTAAGAAGTATAGTCTGAATACAATAATTCCCTTCGCGAATCCAGGCCAGTAATTCCAATCCGCTGCCCTGAGGCATTTCAATATCCGAAATTAGAATTTGAATAGAATGCTTTTCTATTATTTCACGTGCCTGAGCGACATTATTTGCTGTATAGACAGTATCAATGTGTAACGATTCCCAATCTATTCTCTTTTGCAATGCAGCAATAACATAAAAGTCATCATCAACAAGCAGTACATTCATAGTTAGCTCTCCATTCATTTAGATTTTTTTAGGAAGCTCCGGGAGAGATAAGATTACACTAGCGCCGCCGCTCTCCAAATTGGAAAAGGTGATAGTTGCTCTTTTTAAATAGAGATATTCCAGCCGTTTAAGCGTATTCATAATACCGATCTGCATACCGTTGCTTTGATCCAAGGGCTCACCAAGATTAAGCTTCTCTAGCACTTGCGGTGGAAAACCGGGACCGGTGTCGGTGAGCTGGATAACGAGCATGTCTTCCTCTTCAATCCGTAATCGCTGGACTGTAAGCCTGATCTCTACTTCATGTTCTCGTGAAATCGCATATTTAATAGAATTTTCAATGAAGGTTTGCAGCACTAATGGCGGAATTTCCACACAGCTTGCCTGATCCTCTTGCTCAATATTGTAAATAAATGCATCCTGATATCGTTGCTTTTGAATCTCTAGATAGGTTCGGACATGCTCGATTTCATCCTCCAGCCGGACAAAATTCTCACCATTTTGAAAAATATAACGGAAATATTTCGACGTAGATAACGTCATATTCTCAATTTCTTTATACATTTCAATTTGGGCCATGCTATAGATGCTAGTCAGGCAATTTAAGAAAAAGTGGGGCTTGATCTGTAGCTTCATATAATCCAGTTGTATCCGCTGCTTCTCCAGTTCCTGCTCGTACATAGCGATTTTGAAGGTTTTGATTTGATCAACTAAATCTTTAAACTGTGTGTTTGCTTGTTCCAGCTCTATAATCTCACTGCTTTTGAAATCTGCGGGTTGCCCAGCCTCATTAATGAAAGCAAGGTTCTCAGAGAAGCTTTGAATCGGGCCTAGTACTCTTTTCTTGAAAAACAGCAGAACGATGCATAAAGTGGAAGTTACAATGAAGAAGAGTAACATTATAAGCAGCTGAGCAATGATTATTTTTTCGAATATGCCATATTTAATGACCATTTTAGTGCTGAAGGTGGTGTCCGAGAAGGCACTGTTGATTGTTGTACGCGATTGCAAAAGATTAGAGAAACCTCTCTCTTCCGTTATCAGCTTTCCGCTGTTCGATATGGGACTCGATAAAGGCTGTTCATTCTCATCTACGAGAGAAACATAACCATTGGCACCCAGATTAATTTGGCGTAGAGGACGGATCAGATTATCGGCGGAGATCAGTCCAATTAAATAACGATTGTAATAGGGAACGATATTAATCACGTAGTAGTGGTTGTTAACAAGGATAGGCGTCCATTTGGAATAAAACTTCTCATACATCTCCTTATCATCAATATAAGAAATAATCTTCGTTTTGAGCTGCCTGTAATCCGTATAGGTCACACTGATCGGTGCACAATTTAAAAAGTAGTTCTCATTTTTTAAATAGTAGAAAAAGTTGTACTCATGTCCGTAGTTTTTTTGCAGCTCGGTAAAGCGTTTATGCAGATTATCATTTGCCTTCAAGAACTCGATACTGTTGACCCCGTAAGTATTCATCGCAAGCAAGCTCTCATCGTTCCCAAGCGTCCAGCCCATATAGTGATTAATGTAAGCAAAATCATGATTGATACGATTAATGTAGAGTGCCGCAGTATCCTGTAAATTTCGAGTGGACTGCTGCTTAACGATAGAAATGGAAGTAATGCTGATCGCTAAATCCAGAATGAGGACTGTGAACGAGACCGCCATCATGACTTTTATATAATGACGAATGGGGTAGGTTTTGTGCTTCGCTGTTTTTTTGTTCATAAAATCATTATAAGACCTCTGCAGGAAAAATACAGGAGAACTCGCTAGCGATTTACCGCAAAGTCCGGATAGCACATACAGAAGTCGGGATACTGATACTAAGTCTCTTCAAGCGAAGGCTTTTGATTTTGTATTTTTTGTAAGCGGATTCAAAGGTCTGGATAACCGTCTTAAAGGGTCCGGAATACGAAAAAATAAGACGTTATGATTAAGCTATTCAGATAATCTTTGATTAATTGAAATGGGGGATTAAGAGGATGAGTCAACACAGTAAGAAAAAGACGGCAAAGAAATGGACTGTGGGTCTGCTGGCGGCGGCTATGGTATTTGGTATTGCTGGCTGCGGCGGAAAAGACGGGAATAATGCTGCGACTAGTGAGACGAGCAGTTACAACAAAGAAGGTCTGCCAATTGTTAATGAGCCTTTAACACTTAAGGTGCTGACCGTACGTTGGGGAAGCATGGGAGACACGTTTACGCAGAACCAATGGCTGAAGGATCTAGAAAAAAATACAAATGTCAAAATCGAATGGCAAGTGATGTCCTCCAATGACTGGGCCGAACAGAAGTCCATTCTGCTGGCTAGCGGTACACTTCCAGATATTATCCTCGGAAATCAAACCTTCGGAGATTCCGATATCGTTAATAATCTTAGCTTTTTCCGGCCGTTAGATGATTATATTGAAAAAAATATGCCAAATCTTAAAGCGGCCATGGAAGAAACGCCTGAGTTGAAAAAAATCAGCACTTTTCCTGACGGGAAAATCTATTCACTGCCAACAAGACTTCCATCGCGTCCAAAAAGCTCTCGTCAGCCTGTGATTAACAAAACTTGGCTCGATAAATTGGGCCTGAAGGCTCCTGAAACGATTGATGAGTTATACAACGTACTTAAAGCTTTCAAAGAACAAGATCCAAACGGAAATGGCAAACAAGATGAGATTCCTTTTATTGAAATTGGGAATGACTTGATCAGTCCTTTCGGAATTGCCGACTTGAATAACAACAATATGATCATCAAGGACGGAAAAGCGATCTATTTCCCTGTTTCGGAGGAGTTCAAAGAAGGCCTTAAATGGGAAAATAAATTGTATGCGGAAGGATTGTTAGATAAAGAGGTATTCACTCAGGATGACACGATGAGATCGGCGAAGTTCCAAAATCCGGATGCTCCAATCGTAGGCTTTACGTATCAGTGGACCCCGGACGCTGTGTTTGGTAAATGGAGCGATCAATATGTGACGATTCCACCAATTGCCGGACCGGATGGTAAGCGTTATACAATCGGTAATCCAATTGGGATGAGTCTTAACCGTAATGAACTGCTGATTACTACTTCGAGTAAGTATCCAGAGGTTGCTGCGCGTTGGGCAGATCAGTTCTACACGAACGAAGCGAGCATTCAGAATTTTTGGGGTGCGATTGGAACTGTAATTAAGAAGAATGATGATAGCACCTATACATTGATGGATCCACCTGCTGGAACCAGCGCAGATGCCTGGTACTGGGATCAGTCTCTACGAGATTTCGGACCGAAATATGTGAGCCCGTCCTTTGAACAGAAAATCGTTCTTAATCCTGAAAGTGGAGATGGACTGAAGCTGCAGCTGGATAAGCTGGGTAGTGAATATGTAACAGAGCCTTTCCCTAACGTTATGTACACCTCCGATGAGTTCGAGGAGCTGCCAACCTTGACCACGGATATCGACGGTTATGTGAATACAATGCGCGCTCAATTTATTAGCAAAGGCGGAATTGACGAAGGCTGGGATGATTATGTCAAACAGCTTAATAAAATGGGGCTTGAAAAATTAGTTAAGATTCGCACAGATGCTTACAGTCGTTATATGAGTGTGAAATAACCTATTCGTCTTACGAAAAAGGTGCTGCCCTACATAAATTTGTGGGGTAGCATTCTCTATTTTTAATAAGGAGGGGATGTTATGAAATCTGATCCAATTCATTTGAGTCGGAAACTCGGACAAATCAAACAAAACTGGGGTTTATATACGTTGCTTTTTCCTGCAGTAGTCCTTACGTTATTATTCGCATATAAACCCATGTATGGGGTGCTCATTGCCTTTAAGGATTATAGCCCGGCGTTGGGAATAGGCGGAAGTCCATGGGCCGGATTCAAATACTTCGAGAAGTTTTTTAATTCCTATCAATTTTCTGCAACGATCAAAAATACGCTAATCATCAGTGTGTACAGTCTGATTACGTTTCCGATTCCGATTATACTTGCGCTGATGGTTAACCAGATGAGACCAAACCGTTTTAGACGGTTTTTTCAGACGGTATCCTATATGCCACATTTTATCTCAACCGTAGTTATGGTGGGCTTAATGATGATTCTCTTCTCACCTAGCACCGGACTACTGGGCAATGTATATAGTCTTTTTGGAAAAGAAGCTCCTGATCTAATGGGCTCTGCCGGATTATTCAGCAGTGTGTACGTCTGGTCGGATGTGTGGCAGCATGTCGGCTGGGACAGCATTATCTTTATCGCTGCTCTCTCTGCTGTTGATCCTAGTTTGTATGAGGCTGCAACCGTAGACGGCGCAAGTCGGATGCATAAAATTCGTTACATCGATATTCCGATGCTGATGCCAACAGCGATAACATTGCTTATCCTGAGGGTCGGGGGACTGCTTGGGGTTGGATTTGAAAAGGTGTACTTAATGCAAAATGACTTGAACATTACTTCAAGTGAAATTCTGTCTACTTATGTCTACAAAATTGGTCTGCTCAGCAGTCAGTATAGCTTTTCGTCGGCGATCAACCTGTTCAACACGGTCATTAATTTTATTTTATTGATCATGGTCAATCAGATTTCTAAAAAGTTAAGCGAAAATAGCTTGTGGTAGAAGGGAGGAGCATTGAAATGGGAGGTTTAGAGACAGCGACTAAAGGAAATGTAGGAAAAATAAAGAAGAATCGCTCCTCAGATACTATAATGGAAATTGTGATGTACGTTATATCAGCAATTTTTCTAATCATCCTGATCTATCCGCTGTATTTTATCGTCATTGCTTCGTTTAGTGATCCTTCTGCGGTTGCTGGAGGTCAAGTTTGGCTATTTCCTAAAGGGTTTACTTTTGATGGTTATAAAGAGCTGCTTCGTCATGAGAATATTTGGATTGGGTATTGGAATACCATCCTGTACACGGTGGTTGGGACTGCAATCGGTTTAGTAGTTAATATTTCAGCTGCCTATGCGTTGTCAAGAAAGGACCTTGTGGGGCGGAAATACATTTCGCTGTTTTTCATATTTACAATGTTCTTTAACGGGGGGTTGATTCCTACTTTTTTAACGGTTCGTGATTTCCATCTCTATGATACTTTCTTGGTTATGGTACTGCCTTTCGCAGTTGGAGTTTTTAATATCATAGTGGCACGAACTTTTTTCCAGACTAGTATTCCGGGCGATTTATGGGAAGCAGCGCAAATTGATGGATGTGGCAATCTCCGTTATTTTGCACAGATAGTTCTACCGTTGTCGAAGGCTATTATTGCAGTGTTAGGTTTATGGATCGCTGTAGGTTATTGGAATTCATATTTTAATGCCTTGATTTATTTGAAAAATCCTAATATGTATCCTTTGCAGCTGATCCTGCGAAATATTCTGATTACCAATCAGATGCAGTCTGGTATGGGGACCGGAGAAGCCGCACAAATCGCGTTACGGCTCGCAAATATGATGCGGTATTCGGTTATTATCGTAGCAACTGTTCCAATTATGTGTGTATACCCATTTGTGCAAAAATACTTTAACCAAGGGGTAATGATCGGCGCAGTGAAGGAATAAGCTCTTCTACTTTTCAACTAACATTTGTGAGGGAGCAAGACCGTAATGAAAAAGCAACCCAAAAACAGTATCAATAGAACAATCACCGTCATTCTTCTAGTGACAACGTTGCTTGCTGGCCTTACAGCCTGTAAAGGGGATAAAGGGGTAAACTCTGTTGAATCTGATCCGGGTCAATTTCATAAAGAAGGTTTGCCAATCGTGGATAAGCCCATGACGCTGAAGGTTCTAACGGTTCGGTGGGGAAGCATGGGAGATAACTTTATCCAGAATCAATGGCTGAAGGATTTGGAAAAAAATACGAATGTCAAAATCGAATGGCAGGTGATGTCTGCTAATGATTGGAGTGAGCGGAAGTCCATTATGCTGGCAAGCGGTACACTTCCAGATATCATTTTAGGGAGTGAGACCTTCGGAGATTCGGATATCGTCAATAATTTAAGCTTATTCAGGCCGCTTGATGACTATATCGAAAGCTATATGCCTAACCTCAAAGCAGCCATGCAGGAAGAGCCTGAATTGAAAAAAATCAGTACTTTTCCTGACGGGAAAATCTACTCTTTGCCTGCAAGATTACCTTTACGTCCTAAAAGCTCGCGCCAACCCGTGATTAACAAAACCTGGCTGGATAAATTGGGATTGAAGATTCCCGATACGATTGATGATCTATACAACGTGCTAAAAGCATTTAAAGAACGTGACCCTAATGGGAATGGAAGGCTAGATGAGATACCTGTTATCGAAGTAAGTAATGATCTCATCAGTCCCTTCGGAATCACGGATCTGAACAATAACTTTATGGTCGTTCAGGACGGAAATGCGGTATATTACCCTGTTTCAGAGGCGTACAAAGAAGGGCTCAAATGGGAGCATAAATTATTTGTCGAAGGTTTGCTTGATAAAGAGTTATTCACGCAAGATGAAACGATGAGATCAGCCAAGTTTCTTAATCCGGATGCTCCTATCGTAGGATTCTCGTATCAGTGGACGCCGGATGCCGTGTTTGGCAAATGGAGTGATCAATATATCACGATTCCTCCGATTGCAGGACCGGATGGTAAGCGCTACACCATAGGAAATCCGTATGGAATGAATCTGGAGCGTAACGAGCTGCTAATTTCCACTTCTTGCAAATATCCAGAGATTGCTGCCCGCTGGGCTGACCAGTTCTATACCAATGAAGCAAGCATTCAAAATTTCTGGGGAGCGATAGACACCGTCATTAAGAAAAATATTAACGGTTCTTATACATTGATGGACCCACCGATGGGTACCAGTGCTGATGCCTGGTATTGGGATCAATCACTCCGGGATTTCGGGCCGAAATATGTCAGTCCAGTGTTTGAAAAATCCATCTTTCTAAACCCAAAAACCGGAGATGGACTGAAGCTGCAGCTCGATAAGCTGGGAAGTGATTATACAACGCCACCTTTCCCTGATGTAATGTACACCGCTGAAGAGTTTCAGCTGCTGCCGACTTTGACTACGGACATCGATAGTTATGTCAATACAATGCGTGCTCAGTTTATAATTACAGGTAAAATTGACGAGGGCTGGGCTGATTATGTGAAACAGCTGCGGGGAATGGGACTGGAGAAGCTGGTTAAAATTCGTACCGATGCTTACAGTCGTTATGTGAATGTAGAATAGAGCATGATGTGAAATACTGACGGCTAGGCTGTAACATCCTATTTCACTTATTTAAACAAAGGAGGTTCTCTCTATGCGAGTGGCATAAAGAGAACCTCCTTATTCTTTTTACTTTATTAGCAGGGTTTGAATGGCATGAGCCGGAATCATGTTCTCAGCCAAGTTGTTATGGAAGCGCAGGGTGAAAGGAAGCTCTTGTTCCGTGCGGTTCATAACGATAACAGCAATGGTGCCATCTGGGTTACGGAAAGCCGTTGTTTCAAGCTTATCAGTATATTTAGAGTGCCCAATTCGTTTAGCACCTGGGCGAATGTATTTACTGAAATGCCCGATGTAATAGAAGGAGCTCTCAAATATAATTTCATCGTTTTTCGTATCGCCAATAATTGGAGCATCGCAGTAGTTACCTACATGGTTAGGGCCCCCTTGCTCGTCCAAGACAATATTCCAGTCCGTCCAGCTTGACATCCAGTTGTTCAGGTTACCAATGATATCATGGCCGTAACGTTCGCCTGTGTTCCATGAGCCGAGATGAACGCCACCTTCTTGGCAGCCTTCGCTGAAGAACAGCTTCTTGACTGGGAAGCGATCATGAACGGCCGATAGGGCTTCGAAGTGATCTCCGGAGTACCAGTGGAAGCAAATTCCCCAAATGTATTTGGAAGCTTCTTGATCTTCAAAAGCAACCTTGGCACGATCATACACGCGCTCCTTGTTATGATCCCAAATCATAACCTTCACATGAGCCAAACCGGCTTGTTCCAAGGCAGGTCCCAAGTAATCACGAACAAAATCCTTTTCTTCTTCGGCAGTATAAAGGCAAGAATCCCAGATTTGAACAGCCTTCGCTTCATTCTGAACACTAACAGCCCAAATATCGATGCCTTCAGCTGCGTAAGCCTGAATATATTTTACGAACATGTTGGCCCAAGCCTCACGGTATTCAGGCTTAAGAGCTCCACCACCGTTCATTTGACCGTTCGTTTTCATAAAAGCAGGTGGACTCCAAGGAGAGGAGAACAAACGGAAATCTTCACCAACAGCTATTGCAGCATTTTTGATTAGGGGGATAATTGACTCTTGATCTCTGGAAATATCGAACGAACGGAGCTCAGCATCGCCTTCTTCTACATAAGCATAGTTGCCGAGTGAGAAGTCACAGCTCTGGATATGCGAGCGGCAAAGGGTATACCCAATTCCGTGCTCAGGATCAAAATAAGCGTCGATGATTTCTTTTTGTTTAGCTTCACTTAGTTTAGCGATGGTAACAGCAGAAGCCTCGGTAAGTGCACCACCGAAACCTTCCATTTCCTGATACTCCAGATCATCATAAATATTGATGAGCTCTGATTCGACGCCCGATGTGTCAGGGAGGAAGATCAGAGGGTCTTTTTCTGTCAGACGGTCGGTAGTTTCTTTTGCTGTTTGAATGACGCGAACAATTTTACTCATAGTGGTTGGTAACCTCCTGTACATATAAATTCTGTCTTTATTATAGAAGGAGATTCACTGCTCTTTGAAGAAACAATATGGCTAATAACCTCAACGATCTGGTCATCGATTACTTAGAGAAGAGGAGTGAATGCAATGGAAACTAATCGTGTCCAAATAAGCCTATGCGGATTTATTCGCCATACTCAGCCTTTTCGGCAATTATATCGCAGTGGGCTGGATACCTATATCATCAGGCTGCAAGCAGAAGGGGAGTGTGAAGTACTGATCGATGGGGACATGGTAACCGTGGTGCCTGGTGATCTGTTATTATTTAAGCCTCAAGATATATATGATCTGAGAATCGGCGAAAAGAAGAGTCCGCTGGGACATAGTGTGGACTATTTTGTAATGTGTACAGGGGAATGGGTGGATCAGTGGTGGAACCTGCGCGAAAGACCGAAGAAGGTTAGAATTGCGGATGATGGCAAGCTGCAAAGTATATGGCAACAGCTTGATCTGGAGAATAGAAGACTAGATGGGGGTAGCCCTGAAATACTTGAGGCGCTGTTTAAAGCGCTATGTCTGCTGTTAGATCGGGCTATGGAAGAAGCACCTGCATCATCATCAGCCTCACTACTACACGGGCTTAAGATGAAGAGTTATGTAGAGGAGCATGCTACATCAGAAATCAGGCTAAAGGATGTAGCTGCCCATGCCGGAATTAGTGTAACGAGGGCCGTACATGTATTCAAAATTCAATTCGGCTACTCTATTATGCAATATGCTGGGCAAATTCGGCTTGCTATGGCTCTTCGATTAATGGACAACACCAATTATACCTTAGAGCGAATAGCAGAGGAGACGGGGTTTGGAAGCTACACCTATTTCCACAGGGTATTTCGGGAACGTTATGGCGTCTCACCAGGCAACTATCGTAAGAGAGAGTAGCCTTCACTATTTTTAAGATCGTCTAGTTTTTAACAAGAAGTCCCTAACCGCTTGCTCAAATAACCTGACACTATTTGCCCATGTCCATTTGAGGGAAGATCTTTCACCTTGTACGGCTAATTTAGTTCTTAAGTTTGGGTCTCGAATTAGGCGGATGACATCTTCACCAAGCCGATTCTCGTACCGATAGGAGAGCAGGCAGTTCTTCTCGTGATTTGCGTATTCCATATTTCCACCTGAATAAACACAGACGAGTGCAGCGCCACACCGCATGGCTTCAAGCCCCGGCAAAGAACCCGTATCAAAAATACTAGAACTAACAAAGATATCTGCACCGTTGTAATGGTAACAGAGCTCCTCATCATTAGCAGGTGTGAAGAATCGATATTTGCCAGTAGCTTTCATTCTTTGGAGAACTTCTGAAGTATTGAACTCGTCGGGCGGACTGATAAAGTTAATATTTACATTGGGACATTGATTTTTCACGTGATCCAGCTGCTCTATAAGATAGTCTTGCTCACGGTGCCATGAGAAACCACGTTCTGCTTTTCTTAATATAGCTGTTATGTTTAAAGGCTCCTGAAGACTGTAACGGATATTCATATTCTTGAAGGAGGAGCTAATGCCAATGGGCACGATTTTTCCTGTGATCCCATGATTTAAACGAATCAGCTCCTGCTGCCAATGCGATAAAACAATTAGATGCTCTGTGACATGATAAGAAGGGAACGACAGCGAACTATCTGGTAAAAAGGGGGGTTCATAACATAATGACAATCTTACATGAATTCCTTTTCCTTGATTGCTAGCTGCTTGAGAGGTAGGGACTGTCGTATGAAAATTAGAAACAATAACATCGCCTATGGGATAGTCCTGTTCTTGAAGCTCCATATGTGTGGAACGGATTAAGGTGGAGCGGACATCATAGGAAACAACCCCATCCACAGGCATGAGGATAGTAACCTGATGCCCCATAGCTGTTAGCCCATTGGCGAGTTCTACCAGCATGCGTTGAGCTCCACCATGAGATAAGGTCAGAATAGGGAATGTGAATCTCATCGGTAATCCCGTCCCTTCCAAGTTAGGGCTTAATCGTCAAACGATGTTACTCAATCGTTCTGTTTCTTATTTTATTCAACTCGCATAGAAAGGTACCATTTAGCTAATTTTGAAAAGCGTTATTTTTCCATATGAGCAATATTCTTCAGTAAGGCAACGGTCTCATTAATCTCGAGGTTCGTTATATCTTCTAAAGATACGTCGATCATGGGCTTGAATTTTTGGAGTTTGCTCAGGAAAGTTTCGGTATGGAAATGCCCTCCACCAGCTTTACCGTGGTAAATTCTCTCTCCATCTTGATAGATGTCTTTTAAATGCGCCAAAATGATCCGATCCCCGAACAACCTGAAGGCGTCATCAACAATTTGATCCTGCATATCTACCGCGTCACCAATAAAATTGCATGGATCCAGGACAACCCCAATATTGCCAGAGGGAATTTCATCTAAGATGCGGCGCATCTTGTCAGGTGTAGAAAGAGTATGTGTGCAGACCCCCTCCAATCCGAGAAAAACACCCCATTTTTCAGCTTCCTCTGCAAGCTCTTGTACAGTTGCCTTTAATATATCCCAGCCGATCTCTTCGTAATGGAGCGGATCTTGTGCTTGGAAAGTAGTCAGTGCGCCCGTCTCCGTAGCCACCATAGGGGCGCCGAATTGGCGGGCATACCGTAGATGTTCTTTAAAGCGATCTATTTCAAATCTCCGAATAACAGGATCCGGGTGAATGGGATTGATATAACAGCCTAACACTCCGATACGTATACCTGATCTGTCAAATTGTTCGCCAATATAGTTTGCGAGGCCTGGACTTAATTTACCTGCGGAGGTATCGATGTCCTGAATAGCTTTGGATAAAGCAAGTTGAACAAAATCGATATCATAATTCTGAAGCGTTGCTGTCAACGATTTGAGGGGTAAACAACCAAATGTATGCGCTAATGTTCCGTATCTGATGGAAATCATCTCCTTATCTAGGGTAGGTATGTGTAATTACAAACATAATAGTAGCGCTTTCATCTGGATGCAAGTGATTTATCCTTATCGTCTATCAGGAAATTGATGATCTCAGTGTTTACTCTATTCGGTTGCTCATGATTAATCCCGTGTCCCGCATGGGGGATGACTTGGTAATAGAACGTTCCATCTTCTAAAATATTTATGAAATCCTTCGATTGTTTTAGCGCGTGTTCTCCAACTAGAAAATAGAGCTTGTCTCTAACTGCGACTGCAGCGTTTTTATCGTATGGATGAAGCTTATGCACAAACATAGCTTGCTGATTATGAGTGCGCATTAAAAGGATCAGATGAGCAGCTAATGCTGGATGGTTGTCAAATAAAGGGGAGTGAGGTGCGCTTAACTTCTTCAGAACTTTCAGTAAATTGCGATCCGTTGGAATCAGAATCTCCGGGAACATCATCATTAAAGTTTGGATCATGGATTTAATCGGTGCAGTGACCATCCCGCCCTCCAAACAAACGACACGGTTCACTTTGTCCGGTTGCTTGGTCGCATAATTAAAAGCAATATAGGCGCCATTGGACACACCCGCAATATTAAAGACGTCTATATTCAGATACGTCGCTATTTCATTAATCCATTTTACTTGCTCAAACTTCTGTTTGTTAAACTGCTCGTTAGGTATGCTTTTTCCGGGTCCACCCAAAGTATCAATCGCGATGCAATAAAAATGCTTCGATAACTCCTCGATATTTAAGATCCACATGACCGCCGAGTTATCACCAACACCATGAAACAGTAGTAAAGGTGGATTATTCTTTTGACCAGCAAGGATACAATGCGTCAGTCCATATGTGGTTGGAACATCAATCTCCTCAATTGGAATGGGCCACTGCTCAATCATCTGCTCATAGGAGTGCCACACTCGTTCTTGCGCCTTGGCATTCTTAAAGCTATTTACCATCTCAAACCTCCTTAGCCAAAATAAAACATCTGTATCTTATTCCAACTAGTATACTACGAGAGTTCGCAAGGAAGAGATAGAAATAGAAACATTACTGTGAAAAAGAGGGCGGGAGCAGATAAGTGTATTTAATACAACTAAACAGCTAATGTACTCCGGTTATTGTGATATAGATGTACTTTGTACAACTATATCTCTGGAAATCAGCGGATAAAGCTTAATTGGGGGAATTTAGTTGCACAAAGTACACTTAACGGTAGACAGACGTGCTGAAGTTAATTTTAGTTGTAGAAAGTGCAATTAAATAATGCAAAGGGCTCTTTTTTGCAGTAAAATTTTTTGATATGGTAAGCAATTTTGTGTTCTAGGGGGGATTATGATGTTGATTGAGCTAAAGGAAGCGAGTTTATCAGATGGACGCGATATTTTTGAAATGATTATGGAGATCGGCCCTGGGGAGAATGGATTCGTTAACAATGGGTTTGATTTGGCTTACAGTGAATTTCCTGATTTCATCAGAGATCGGATAGCACTCTCAAGAGGCGATAATCTCCTACCAAACTATGTCCCGCAAACCAACTATTGGTTACTGATTGACTCTTATCCTGTTGGTGTTGAAAAGCTAAGACATTCCTTAAATGATCAATTAAGAAAATCAGGTGGACACATCGGATATAGCATCAGGCCTAGTGAGCGAGGAAAGGGCTTTGGCAAGATTTTTTTAGCAGAGTTGTTAAAAAAAGCTGCGGATCTGGGGATTGATAAGGTCATGCTGACTTGTGAGCCGAACAATGTATCTTCGAGAAAGGTTATTGAAGTGAACAGAGGGATACTTAGCGGTATCGAGGATGGAAAATGTAACTACTGGATTAGTTTATGAGTCGAGTCGTTGCTGAATAGTAGGGGTGAAGGAGTTGCTAATTGGCAACTCTTTTTTTGTTTTTTCGCAATGGAATTTCAGTTCATCCAACGAGGAATTGTCTAACTTGTGAAATAAATTTTAAATTTTGTTGAAAACGCTCTATTCAAACACAAACAAATAGATTAAAATCAAAACAAACAAAAATAAACAAAAAAATAAACATTCAAAAACGGAGGTATTCACAAATGGTACAAAGTTTATGGGATTCTGCACGGGAAAAAGTCTTCAACGGAGGTCTGGATGCACTGGTCTATCGCTCCAATCTGTTGGGTGAAGATCGTAGAGTCTGTAATTTTGGAGGAGGGAATACCTCTAGTAAAACTATAGAATTAGATTTCCGTGGTCGTGAGGTTGAAGTCATGTGGGTGAAGGGTAGCGGCTCTGACCTAGCTACGATGAAAGCAGGCAATTTTACCGGATTGCGGCTTGAGGATATTGCGCCTTTGTTTGATCGGGAGGAAATGCCTGATGAGGAAATGGTGGCTTACCTCGCGAATTGTATGATTGATCCTAAGCATCCGCGTGCTTCAATTGAGACGTTGCTGCATGCTTTTTTACCATTCAAACATGTAGATCATACGCATCCAGATGCGATTATCAGCTTATGCTGTGCTCATAACGGTAAAGATATTGCGCGGGAAATCTATGGGGATCGTTTCGTATGGGTGCCTTACATTCGTCCTGGGTTCACTTTATCCAAAATGATCGCTGAAGGCGTACTTGCTAATCCTCAAGCAGAATTGGTGTTGATGGAGAAGCATGGCCTCGTGACTTGGGGGGATACGCCGGAAGCTTGTTACGCGAAGACGATCTCTATCATTAATGAAGCAGAGCGTTACATCCAAGATAGAATTGAAGATGGGAACCTGTTCGGAGGTCGCAAATCGGAAGCGCTTCCGGAAGAAGAGCGGCGGGCTGTAGCAGCTGCAGTGATGCCATTGATTAGAGGCGCAGTTAGTGATGAGCGCAAAATGATACTGACCTTCGATGATGCAGAGGATGTGCTGCGTTTTGTAGGTGGAGTTAACTCGGAGAAATTATCCAGTGTAGGTGCAGCTTGTCCGGATCATTTGGTACATACCAAAATGCTGCCACTATTTGTGAATTGGGAACCAAATGCCAGTGATATTGATGGTTTGAAAACGAAGCTGAACGAAGCGATTACCGCATACAAAGAGCAGTACAAAGCGTACTTCGATCGCAATAAGCATGAGGGAGATGTAATGTTCGAAGCCGCACCGCGTGTGATTCTAATTCCCGGAGTGGGAATGATCAACACCGGCAAAAGCTGGAGCAACTCTAAAATTAGCGGTGCCTTGTATCACCGGGCGATTGCTGTTATGCGCGGAGCTACCGCATTGGGAGATTTCGTCTCTCTAAGTGAGAACGAATCGTACAATGTGGAATATTGGCCTTTGGAATTATATAAATTGTCGCTTGCACCAGCAGAAGCAGAATTCTCGCGTAAGGTTGCGTTCATTACTGGTGGCGCAGGAGGAATCGGGAGCGAAACCGCTCGTCGACTAGTGTCCGAAGGGGCGCATGTTGTGCTGGCAGATCTCAATCTGGAGGGCGCACAGAAAATTGCCGAGGAGATTAACGATAAATACGGTGAGAATCGTGCGTTCGCTGTTAAAATGGATGTAACGCAGGAGGAGCAAGTTACCGCAGCTTATGCAGATACAGCACTTTTTTATGGCGGAGTAGATATTATTGTGAACAATGCTGGGCTTGCGACTTCCAGTCCTTTTGATGAGACTTCATTAAAAGAGTGGAACTTGAACATTTCCGTGCTAGGAACTGGATATTTCCTCGTTGCACGTGAAGCCTTCAAGATGATGAAGGAGCAAAAGATCGGCGGTAGCATGGTATTTATTGGCTCTAAGAACTCTGTATTTGCTGGAAAAAGCGTATCGGCTTACAGTTCTGCCAAAGCACTCGAAGCACATTTGGCTCGCTGTATTGCAGCTGAGGGTGGAGAGTTCGGTATTCGCGCCAATACAATTTTGCCGGATGCCATTCTACAAGGCTCAGCGATTTGGAACTCGAACTGGCGGAATGAACGGGCTGCTGCTTACGGGATTGAGCCGGATCAACTAGAGGAACATTATCGTAAACGCACAACACTGCTTGTAAATATTTATCCACGTGATATTGCTGAAGGGGTGGCCTTTTTCGCTTCATCCAAGTCAGAGAAGACTACGGGCTGCATGCTGACGATTGACGGTGGAGTGCCGGCAGCTTTTACTAGATAAGTGGAAGATGGAATATAGATAGATATAACGGAGGGAAGCCATGCTGATTGCAGACAGATATGAAAGAATCGTAGAACTAGTGAATGAACGTGGCAGCATTCGTGTCTCGGAACTGAGTACATTATGCCAAGTGACGGAGGAGACCATCCGCCGGGATCTTGATCGCTTGGAAAAGGCGGGGAGGCTGCTACGCTCGCACGGCGGTGCAGTCAGTCTACGTGATCGTCAGCCAGAGACGCCATATGCTGAACGTGAAATTATGAACGCAGCGGAGAAGCAGCAGATTGCTCGTGAAGCAGTGATGATGATAAAGCCGGGAGATCGGATTTTGCTGGATGCTAGCACAACTGCATGGTATATGGCCTCACATTTGCCGGATATGCCACTAACTGTACTGACTAATTCTATTAGGGTAGCTGCGGAGTTAAGTGGGAAGGAACGAATAGATGTGATCTCAACTGGCGGTCAACTGAGCCGCAGATCGATGTCCTTTGTTGGTCATTTAGCCGAGCGTTCGCTTGAGTTGTATCACG
Organism: Paenibacillus sp. FSL F4-0236; assembly: GCF_038000135.1. Lineage (NCBI taxonomy): Bacteria > Bacillati > Bacillota > Bacilli > Caryophanales > Paenibacillaceae > Paenibacillus > Paenibacillus sp. FSL F4-0236. The sequence continues at coordinate 3,474,842 of NZ_JBBOBK010000001.1, read as the reverse complement.
TGGATAAGATGTTTTTTTCTTGCAAAGGATTTCATCTCGAACGCGGTGCCAGCGAATCGAATGAGCTGCAAGCGATGGTGAAGCGAAAGATGATTTCTATCGCGGAGCAGGTGATCCTACTTTGTGACTCCAGCAAATTCGGAATTCAAGCGTTCACACATGTTGCCATGACTAGTGAACTGGATGTTGTGATAACGGATTACAGCCCTGCCACAGAACAGCTAAAACAGCTACAGGAGCTGAACATCGCAATAACAACCGTGTAGAAAATAGTGTTGCAGGAGGTGAAGACATGAAGGTATCGATGTTTATTACTTGCATCAGTGATGCTGTGTACCCAAAGGTCGGAGAAGCGATGGCGCGTCTGCTTGCCAGATATGGCGTACAGCTGGATTTTCCCGAAGTGCAGACCTGCTGCGGACAGCCTGCGTACAATAGTGGCTATTGGAATGAGGCACGTCAAGCTGCGCTTACGATTTTGCAGGCGTTCGAAGACAGTGACTTTGTCATTGCTCCTTCCGGGTCTTGCACCGGGATGCTTCATCATTACCCGAAACTGTTTCAGGATGATCCGATTAATTTGGTCAAGGCGCAGAATTTGCAGCGTAAATCCTATGAGTTCAGCCAGTTTATGGTACAGGTGCTTGGCGTAACGGATCTAGGGGCAGTATTTCCGCATAAAGTTACCTATCATCCTTCCTGTCATGGCACTCGGATTCTGGGGATTCGTGACGAGCCTATGTTACTAATGCAGAATGTGAAGGCGATGGAGCTAGTACCACTACCTTTTGCTGAGGACTGTTGTGGGTTTGGCGGCACCTTTGCCGTGAAGATGTCTGATATCTCCGGGGCGATGGTCACCGAGAAGTCAGATCATGTGCTGGAGTCGGAAGCAGAAGTCTTAACGGGTCTGGATATGGGCTGTCTCATGAATATTGCTGGGAATTTGCGTTATCGCCACAAACCGGTCCGAGTCATGCATTTAGCAGAGCTACTGTATGAGGGGGTGAGTGGACAATGAGTCAGAATGCCGCTCAGGCTAAATCGGAATCGATTAATGTGAAGCCAGCTACGGTAAAAGAGCGTGCCGACTTGGCGCTGAATAATGACTTTTTGCGCAAGGCGGTTCGCTTTACTACGGAAAGGTTGCGTGACGGGAAACAGAAAGCGGCGAATGATCATGGACACTGGGAAGAATGGCGCGAACGTGGGCGGCAAATTCGCCTGCATACGATCGCTCATCTGGATTATTACTTAAATCTATTTGCGGACAATGCAAGAGCGAACGGCACGCATATTCATTTTGCGGCAACGGGTGAAGAGGCAGTGAAGATTGCTTTAGAGATTGCACAGCGAAAACAAGCGGCTTCCGTGGTCAAATCAAAATCGATGGTGACTGAGGAGCTGCATTTGAATACTGCTCTTGAATCCATTGACGTGGAGACGATTGAGACAGATCTTGGCGAATATATTATCCAGCTTGCCGGAGAAACTCCGTCTCATATCATTATCCCAGCCATCCATAAGAACCGCTATCAGATTGCTGAGCTGTTGTCCAAGGAGGCAGGGGAGGAGCTTTTGCCTGAGACTACAATCCTTGCAGGATTTGTACGGCGCAAGCTACGGGAGAAATTCCTAGAAGCGGATATTGGGATGACGGGATGCAATTTTGCAATTGCAGAGACAGGTTCCATGGTGCTATTCGAGAATGAGGGCAATGCTCGCATGGTCACCACCTTGCCAAAGACGCAAATCACTTTGATGGGGATGGAGCGGATTATTCCTTCTTGGAGCGACCTTGAGGTGATGGCTACGTTATTACCTCGTTCAGCAACTGGCCAGAAGCTAACAGTGTATATGTCCGGTATTTCAGGACCCCGTAGAAAGGATGATGGGGACGGACCGGAAGAGCAGCATATTATTATCCTTGATAATGGTCGATCTGAGCAGCTCGGCGATCCAGAGTTTCAGGAGCTACTGAACTGCATCCGCTGTGGAGCTTGTCTGAATGCCTGCCCTGTCTATCGTCATATTGGCGGTCATGCCTATGGTGGAACTTATAGCGGACCGATCGGAGCAGTGTTGACCCCAGCACTGAACAAAAATGTAGATCAATGGGATGATATCGCAGGTGCATCGAGTCTATGCGGTGCGTGTTATGAAGCTTGTCCAGTCAAAATCCCTCTGCATGATATGCTTATCTATTTACGGCGACGTAAGGTAGAGAGAGGTTATGGAGACAAAGCGGAAGGTCTTGGCATGAAAGGTTTTGGTGCGATTATGGCGAAGTCCCAGCGATTCAGTAGTGTGATGAAAGTAGGCAGAATCGGACAAAAGCTACTTGTGAGAGACGGCGGAATTCCGTCAAAGCTTGGGCCGCTAAAAGGCTGGAATAACTACCGGATCGCTCCGAAGCTGGCGGATGAATCCTTCCGCGAGAGCTGGAAAGAGCTGCAGGAGGAGTTAGACCAAAATAGTCGCGAGATGGACCCGTCGATACAGAAACGGATGGAAGATTTATTAGCGAAGCGGAAGGCGGAAGAACTGAAAGGAGAGCCCGGATATGACTGAGGAAACGCACAGAGAATGGCTGGAGCGTATGGACCATGATTCTCGTGAGAAACAGCAGGCATTCATGAACGATATCGCTCGTCGCCTGAAGCGGCCAAGAACGACTGCGGCTCCGTTACATCCTTTTCGCGGTGCTCCAGATTATTGGCAAGAATTCCAGTGGAGTCCAGAAGAACGCATCGATCAATTTACTGCGAATTTTCAAAGTGCAGGTGGACATGTGTTTCGCATGGCAACGATGGATGAAGCTAAAGCTTTTATCGTCAATAAAGCGAGTGATATGCTCGCCCGTTATATTCTTCGGCAAAATGTAGCTGAGCTTGCGGCACTTCGGCTAGAAGAAGAACTTGTAGATACGCAGGTATCTGTCTGGAATACGGATATGCAAGAAGCATGGAAAGCTAGGGCGGCGGAAGCCGATATTGGGATTGTGATCGCGGATTATGCAGTTGCTTATACAGGCTCTATTACAGTGTTATCTTCTGCGGATAAAGGGCGCTCTGTCAGCCTGTTGCCAACCGCATTAATTGCCATCGTTCCGCTGGAGCGGCTGAAGACTCGTCTGGGTGAGGTGCTTATTGATTTTGATGAAGCGGGACAATCGGGTCTCCCCGCAGGTATTCACTTTATCTCTGGACCTAGCCGTTCAGCTGATATTGAGAATGATCTGACGATAGGTGTGCATGGCCCTGGAATCGTATTCGCCTTGCTGGTAGGCTGATGAGGAGATAAGGAGTGTTGTTTAAGAATGAATGCTGGGGCACATAAACAGGGTCAGAATCATATTGCTATTGATATTGGAGCCTCTAGTGGGAGAGTCGTTTGCGGAACCTTGCAAGAACCGGAAGGAACCTTATCATTAACAGAAATCCACCGTTTTAGTAATGGGTTCTCTGAGAAGAATGGTAATCTTAATTGGGACGTCGATTATTTATTTGCTGAAATTGTAAAAGGCTTGCAGAAGGCGAAGTCAAAAGGAATTGAGCATTGTACCGTCGGAATTGATACTTGGGCCGTGGATTACGTACTTCTAGATCAGAAGGGTACACGAATTCATGAAGTTTTTTCTTATCGTGATTCACGAACAGATGGAGCGGTACAAAGCCTACATCGCAATATATCAATTGAAAGCGTTTACCGAAAGACGGGGATACAAGTTCTCCCGATTAATACGTTATACCAGCTGTTTGTGCATGATCAGGCAGATCTTGAAGCAGCACATTCAATCCTGTTGGTCCCTGATTATCTCTACTATCGGCTTACGGGACGAAGAATTAGTGAAGTCACGAATGCTTCAACCACGGGTCTGCTTAATCTGCAAACTCGGGATTATGATACTGATTTACTGGCACTGCTTGGTCTTTCAAAAGAGCAGTTTCCTCCCTTAACGGAACCTGGGGAACGAATTGGCGGATTGACTGATGACTTGGTGGCACGCGGTGATCTTCCAGATTGTGAGTTCATAGCAGTTGCCACACATGATACAGCATCAGCTGTACTAGGCGTTCCTGCAAGTAGCGACAAATGGGGATTTCTCAGTAGTGGTACTTGGTCACTCATCGGGGTGGAACGAGCTTCAGCCATTACAAGTCCAGAAGCGATGGAGCGCAATTATACAAACGAATGGGGAGCCTTCGGCTCATTCCGTTTTCTTAAGAACATTATGGGGATGTGGCTGATCCAAAAGGTTCGTGAGGAATATGGTGGTCAATACAGCTTCGGCGAACTGGTAGAATTGGCAGCGCAAGAAATTCCTTTTAGATCCATCATCTACTGCAATGATGAACGATTCATGAATCCATCCAACATGATCAGCGAGATACAGAGCTATTGTGCGGAAGTCCGACAGTTGGTACCAAAGACACCAGGGGAGATAGCCAGATGTGTGTTTGACAGTCTTGCTCTTTCATACTATTTCTATGTTCAGGATCTTCAGCTATTGACCGGCGAGAAGTGGGAGCGGCTGCACATCGTAGGCGGAGGGGCGAACAACGCACTTCTATGTCAGATCGCGGCGGATTTACTAGAGATGGAGATTTACGCTGGTCCAACGGAATCCACTGCATTAGGTAACGTAGTTATGCAAATGATCAGTGTGGGTACGGTCACAGATATTAAAGAAGCAAGAGAAATTATATATCGTTCATTTGATGTAACAATCTACATTCCACAAGTGATGGATTCTTCCCTAAAAACCGCGGCATTGGCTGAGTTTACTCGACTGCAGGTCGTTTAAGAGTAACTAATAAAGTAACCGAGAATATATGGGATAACTATTAGATAGCTATGGATGAGCAAAAGAAGGGTATAAATCCCCCACATTGAGCGTAAATAGCGGAAAACGAGCAAAAGAAGGGTATAAATCCCTCTCATTGAGCGTAAAAAGCGGATAACGAGCAAAAGAAGGGTATAAATCCCCCTCTTTGAGAGTAAATAGCGGAAAACGAGCAAAAGAAGGGTATAAATCCCTCTCATTGAGCGTAAAAAGCGGAAAACGAGCAAAAGAAGGGTATAAATACCCCTAAATGAAATCACTAAGAAAATATCAGGAGGCTCAAGCATGGTGCAGAATACAGAAAGCTTAAAGAACATTCAGACGAGCTATAATGAGGCGAAAAAGCTCTACGCACAGCATGGCATTGACGTAGATAAAGTATTAGAGCAGCTTGCAGCAATCAAAATTTCATTGCACTGCTGGCAAGGAGACGATGTAAAGGGCTTCCTGAATAAGGAAAAGGAACTAAGTGGCGGAATCGCGGTCACGGGCAGTTACCCGGGGCGAGCTAGAAATCCGGAGGAGCTGCGCCGTGATTTGGAGCAAGCACTAGCACTTATCCCTGGACGTCATAAAGTTAATTTACATGCTATTTATGCAGATACGGAAGAAACTGTAGATCTTGATGCGCTAGAGCCTAAGCATTTTGAAAGATGGGTGCACTGGGCTAAGGAGCAGGGGCTTGGATTGGATTTCAATCCCACTTGCTTCTCTCATGAAAAAGCTAATGATGGCTTCACGCTAAGTCACTCGGATCCTGATATCCGCAACTTCTGGATTGCTCATTGCAAGGCTTCACGCCGAATCTCCGAATCTTTCGGTCAGGCACTAGGTCAGCCTTGTGTAACCAACTTCTGGGTTCCAGATGGATATAAAGATACACCGATCGACCGTCTGTCACCGAGAGTGCGACTTCAGCAATCACTGGACGAGATCTTCAGCGAGGAGATCGATGAGCGATATAACATTGATGCTGTAGAAAGCAAGTTGTTCGGAATTGGTTCAGAAAGTTATGTGGTAGGTTCGCATGAATTTTATATGGGTTATGCACTAAGTCGGGGCAAAGCGGTTTGCTTCGATGCTGGGCATTTCCATCCGACCGAGACCATCTCGAATAAACTATCCTCTTGGCTGCTGTTTGGTGATCAATTGTTGCTGCATGTTAGCCGTCCAGTACGCTGGGATAGTGATCATGTGGTGACTATGGATGATGAACTGCTGGAGATTGCTCGTGAACTAGTTAGAGGTCAATTCCTGGAAAGAACTCATATTGGACTCGATTTCTTTGACGGAAGTATTAATCACATTGCCGCTTGGGTGATCGGAACACGTAACACAATCAAAGCTCTGCTACGTGCGATGCTGGAACCGATAGAGCTATTGAAGCAAATTGAACTGGATGGGGATTATACTACTAGACTTGCACTGGTAGAGGAATTGAAATCTTATCCGTTCGGAGCTATTTGGGATTATTATTGTGCGACGAATGGTGTGCCTGTCCGAGAAAGTTGGCTGAGCGATGTGAAGCAATACGAAGTAGATGTTTTATCAAAGCGATAAAGTATTTGTAATGGCGGTTACCACACGGTAGCCGTTTTTTATGTTCATGATTCGTACTTATTTGAAAAGATATGTGATCTCTGCTATGTTTTATCAAAAAGAGAGAGAGGCGTTATTATGGAGAAATATGGACCGAATCCGAATGTGCTCTATCCGAATGAACAGATCAAAAGCATCTGTTATATCAAAAATGTGATTACAAGAAAAAATATTACGGTTGGCGATTATACGTATTATGATGATATAGACGGTGCCGAAAAGTTTGAGGAGCATGTGACTCATCATTATGATTTTATTGGTGACAAGCTTATTATTGGGAAATTCTGCGCGATTGCCAAAGGTATTGAATTTGTCATGAATGGTGCGAACCATCGAATGAATTCTGTTACGACCTACCCTTTTAATATCATGTCTAATGGCTGGGAGCATGCGGTTCCAGAACTATCAGATTTACCCTTAAAAGGAGATACGGTGATTGGCAACGATGTGTGGATTGGGCAGAATGTTACGGTTATGCCGGGTGTACATATTGGTAATGGAGCCGTCATCGCGGCCAATTCAACAGTTGTCAAAGATATCCCGGCTTATAGTGTCGCTGGAGGAAATCCATGTAAAGTAATCAGACAACGTTTTGATGATGAATTGATCGAACATCTAGAAGCGCTTAAGTGGTGGGATTGGGATGCTGAGCGAATCTTTAAGAATCTTGAAGCGTTATGCAGCAGTGATTTGAATAAAATCAAAGAAATTAAATGATATTGTGTAAGTTTCATAGAACGAGCTATAGTTTATCTTAAAGATATAAATAATAGCTGAGGGTATACTGACTGTATGTACTTCATTTGAACCTTGCGGAGGGAAAATCTAATGAAGAAAGATGATGATAAGATCACTGCGGAACTCACAGCAGAGAAGTTTCCATACAGTAAAGAGAACGAGGAGATGGTGACGCGGAATTTTTGGACTAAAACTAAAAAGTTCGCAGGCAAGATCCCATTTACTAAAGATGCTATTGCGATGTATTATTGCGCAGTCGATGCAAAGACCCCTTTATGGGCAAAAGGAATTGCCTTCGGAGCGTTGGCTTATTTCATCTCCCCGATTGATGCGATACCCGATGCGATTCTCGGCCTTGGATTTACAGATGATGCAGCGATCATTGCAGCAGGCATTAAAGCGATATCTGGTCAGGTAACCAACGAACATAAGGAAAAGGCCGAAGCATTTTTTGAAAAATAAAAGGTGCAGCTTTGAGCTACACCGTAATATTTGTACCTTCTGGACAGCTTTCTGCGGAAAGCTGTTTTGTTTTGTAAACCTCACCCCAGTCTTTCATGAGTTTAATAATAGGGGTCAGTGTCTTGCCAAATTCAGTTAACGAGTATTCGACTTTCGGGGGAACCTGATGGTAGACCTCGCGGTGAACAACTCCATCTTCTTCCAGCTCTCTAAGCTGCAAGGTTAACATGCGTTGAGTGATTCCTGGGCATATCCGGCGAAATTCGTTAAAGCGTTTCGTTCCATCCATCAAGTGATAGATGAGAATCCCCTTCCATTTTCCTCCTATAACATCGAGCGTAAATTCCACAGGGCAAGCTTCCTTATTGCCTCCTGGGAAATCTCCGAATCCACCTTTTCGATCACGCATAGCCGTTCAACTCCCATAGTATCATTTTGTATACTACATAACATTAATGTGCGTACTTTTAAAGAAGTGATATATATTCTAATATTAAGCATGAGAACGGCAAACAGTCAAATGGGCCGTTGATTCTAAGCAAATAAAAGGAGTGTTAAATATGGATACTTTATCATTAAACAAGAATGAAATCCTGTCTGCTTACCAGTTCAGACATGCAACTAAAGAATTTGATAGTCATAAAAAAATTAGTGAGTCAGACTTTCAGTTTATTCTGGAAACAGGACGTCTGTCACCAAGTTCGTTCGGATTCGAGCCTTGGCGTTTTGTCGTAGTACAAAGTCCGGAAATACGAGAGAAATTACGTGCTCATGCCTGGGGAGCACAAAAGCAATTGTCAACCGCAAGTCATTTTGTATTGATTCTCTCACGTCTTCCTAAAGATATGGCTGCTGATTCAGATTATATTAAAGGGATCATGGAGCATGTGCAGGAGCTACCTCCAGAAGTGATGGAGGGGAAAGGTAATATGTTCGATAAGTTTTTAAAGGTTGATTTCGGATTGATGGAGAATGAGCGTGCAATGTTCGAATGGAGCTGCCGTCAGACTTATATAGCCCTTGGTAATATGATGACATCAGCCGCTTTAATCGGAATCGATTCTTGCCCAATGGAAGGTTTCGATAAGGCGAAGATAGAGCAAGTTCTTGCCGAAGAGGGGATTATGGATGCCGAACATTTTGGAATCTCCTGCATGGTAGCCTTTGGGTATCGTTTGAATGAACCACGTGGAAAAACAAGACAAAGCGCAGAGCAAGTCGTTCAGTGGGTTTAACTAAGCTGGAATCTCATTTTTGAGCTGCATAACGAAAATAATGAAACCTGCAAAGTCTCCAGTGTCTTGGAGATCATGCAGGTTATTTTTGTTTAATTCTTACAAGATTCGAAAAGTAATTGAAATTTTCATGAAAACTCTGATACTCTTATTGAGGTGACCCATTTTAAGCTTTATCGAGTTAATTTAATAATGAAGGGATCCTGCATCATGAAAATCATTCGCATAATTATCCAAGTGTTCCTGCTTTATGTGTTCTACTTGGCTGGAGACTTCCTGCAAAAGCAGCTGCATCTTCCCGTTTCTGGGAGTATCGTCGGATTACTTTTGCTCTTTGTTTTGTTGCTATTCAAGGTTGTACCAGTGAAGTGGATTGAAGATGGTGCAACAACAATATTAGCTTATCTTCCGTTATTTTTTATTCCAGCGACGGCTGGGATCGTGAAGCATATGGATATTTTTAGTGGAAGAGGTTTGCTCTTAATCTTGATTCTTATCGTTAGCAGCGTCCTCACAATTGCAGCAGCAGCACATACGAGTCAATGGCTTTCAACCTTGAAAGGAAAGAGCAAGGCGGGCTGGAGCAGCAAGAGCTTAAGCGAAAAGGGGAAGGAATTATAATGTTTTTTATCGCGACAGGAATTGTCCTGCTTAATGTTGCTATTTATTTGATGATGTCCGTAATTTATAGACGTTTTCGGTTTCCTGTACTGATTCCCGCGTTAACAGCAACAGTCCTTGTTGTAGCAATACTTCTATATTTTCATATTCCGTATGATACATATATGATAGGCGGTCAGTGGATCAATCAGTTACTCGGTCCTGCTGTAGTGGCGCTAGCCTACCCATTGTATAAACAACGTAATGTGTTAGTTGAGAATCTTCCGGCCATCCTGGGGGGAGCGATTGCAGGTCTGTTATTAGGGATGTTTAGTGGTCTGCTTTTGGCGGCTGGTCTAGGATTCTCTAAATTGTATGTTCTGTCCATTTTGCCAAAATCGATCACAACACCTGTGGCGATACAAATCTCAAATGGTTTAGGTGGGGACTCCTCGCTAACCTCCGTATTTGTAATGATTGCCGGATTTACAGGTGCGATTGGCGGTCCTCTCATTATTAAACTGTTTAAGATTCGAAGCGAAGTTGGGATTGGGATCGGGTTAGGAACGGGTTCTCATGCACTTGGGACTGCAAAGGCACTGGAATACGGTGAACAGTCAGTTTCAATGAGCTCCGTAGCGATGACCGTTTGTGCTATTGTCGGTTCATGTATCGGTCCGGTTGTAGCTTGGATCATGTACCCTTAAATTCATTCATCGTAACTATGTTTGCAAAACACTCCATCGGGTAACTATAACTAAGGAACAAATAAAGCAAAGCACCTGAGGAGGATTTCACATGTCAGATTATTCTCAAGATGAAGCGGAAATCCGCAACAAGGAAAATAAAGACGGCGATTCATTAGCTGAAATTAAGAAGATGGAGAATGGTGTGGACATCGAGCCAGAAGCAGACGATTGGGTAGCCAAGCCTGCAGAGTCCTCGCATCCTGATCCGCTTCCTAACGATTTGGACTAAATGATTCGGAAGACAGGCTGTCCTTCATTGGGCAGTCTGTTTTTGCTTGAGATGATTTTAACAATTATTGTATAATGAATTCAGGTACAACCTCATCAGAGAGTTTTCTCCAAATTCTTAGTAGCTTTTCGCAAATTTCACAGATCTCAGCCATTCTTGTAGCAGGGAGGAAATGAAATGCGTAGTCGGAATGAGAACAGCCGATATCGGCAAAAACGTGGTGAGGCTCTTGTAGGCAACTTTGAGAAAAAGTATGGTTCAAACTTTGGCGTACGTAGTGAACTTACAACGGATACGTTAAAGAAACAAGACGACGATCAGTCGCTAATATCGGCTCAGAATCACGAAGAACGGCTAAAACCATAAGCGTGGATGGATAGAGAATCCGCTTCACTTTTTATAATTTGTAATGAAGACATAACCTTTGGGTTATGTCTTTTTTGTTGCGCATATCTCCTGAAGGATTAAGGCATAATAGGGCCGGATGGATATTTAAGAAAATAATGACAACTAGGAGCGGTGTTTAAACATGATGACTTCTATATTTTCTTCAAGCGGAGATTCTGCGATGGCAGTGGCGGGCCAATATTTCTTTTATTTTATGATCTACTCTTTTTTAGGCTGGGTATTGGAAGGTACATATAACTTATATAGTAATGGAAGCTTTCGCAAAGAAGGCTTTCTAAAAGGCCCTTTTAAACCAATGTATGGATTTGCACCACTGCTTCTATTGATTGCCAGAGACTTAACCCTGCCTTTCCCAATTTTCCTCCTGCTTGCGTTAGTCGTTCCTTCAGCTGTTGAATACGTAAGTGGTTGGCTGCTAAAAACTGTGTTTCAAAAGCAATGGTGGGATTACTCAGGGATGTCTTATCAACTGCAAGGGCATATTTGCCTTCGATTCTCCCTATATTGGTGGGTGCTATCGGTAGCTTGTGTATATGGGATTCAGCCGTTTATGGAGCGTTTGTATTCACAAGTCCATAATGTTTGGGGAATTATATTTCCTTTCGTGGGACTCTATCTTATGGCTGATTTATTGTGGACTTGCTGGAGTCGGTATAGAAGTGAGAAGACCCCCCAATATCAAGATTAATGATGCCTATATGGACATAATAAGCATTCTTTTGTATATGAAGCACAAACATTTCAGTGACAAGCATTTCGATCTTGCATATCAGTTTTGTGTCGTAAATAATATAGCCATATATTAAATACTAGACGGACTGGTGGAGATAACGATGACAGGAAAGATTCTAGTAAGCGCATGTCTGTTAGGACATAAAGTGCGTTATGATAATGGTGATGTACCGTGTCTCGATGCTCGTTTCTTGAAGTGGTATGAGGAAGGGCGTTTTGTCCACATTTGTCCTGAGGTAGTCGGAGGGTTATCAACGCCTCGTCCTGATGCCCAGCGGCAAGGTGAGCGGGTAGTAACAGGTGCAGGGGTGGATGTTACGGAACCTTTTATGAAAGGTGCTCAAGCAACGCTGAAGCTGGCTACAGAACATCAAGTTACATTAGCGATATTAAAACAGGATAGTCCTTCTTGTGGTAGTCTTTATATTTATGATGGTACTTTTAGGGATACGAAGATGTCAGGAGAAGGTACAACTACGGAGTTATTACGGCAAAATGGCTTTAAAGTGTTCGGCGAAGATCAACTAGATGAAGTGGAGAAAGAACTTACTCGTATGGAGGGGTAAGTCATTCTTAAAGTAATAATTGGAACTCATGTTACATAGTGTGTATAAGGGGAACGAAGCAGTGTCCTTGGGAGAGGAAATGCCGTCCGAAGAGCCATCCTTCATTTGGGATTGGAGGCGGACGCAGATGAGTATTGACCAGCTCATTTCATTGCTTGTTCTTGTCATCATGATCGTACAGCTTGCCGGCTACAAAGGGAAACATTAAGCTCAAAGTCTCACCTCATTGTAACTGCTTCCGGACCTCAGAAAGTATTGAGCCGTTCGGAAGCTTTTTTTGTTCCACGCTAAGCATATTACCGAATCTAAAGGATTCCATCACAGTGATGTCTAATATATACATAATGTGGGTTTTTGGGAAGCCGGAGGAAAATAGGATGATGTTCTACAAAACGGTGTGAGAGGATGGATGAATAGCGTGCCGATGTCTGAGTATTATCAGGAGATCCGAGGGAAAGTGGGTTCAGAGTTATTAATGATGCCTTCCGTAGCTGCAGTAATAAGAAATAAAGAAGATGAAATTCTATTTATTCGAAAACCTGAAGAGTCCTTGTGGGGATTGCCAGCAGGCGCCATCGAGCCAGGGGAACGGCCGGGAAGAACTTTGCGCAGAGAAGTATATGAAGAGACTGGATTAATGGTGCATCCTACTTCCATTCTTGGGGTTTTTGGTGGAGGGAAATATAGATACGAATATAACAATGGAGACCAGGTGGAATATACAGTCATCGTATTTGAGTGTTCTATCATCCGTGGAACGCTGAGAGCAATGGATGGAGAAGTCGAAGAATTTAAGTTCTTTAAAGAGAGTGAGCTGCCCGAGATGGCCATTCCCTATCCAGTGGAGATTTTCAAGAAAGACCGTGAAGTGGCAAAAACGATATTTGAATGAGCTGGAGAGGAGTAACTCATGAAGACTTTTATTTATATGATTAGGCACGCAGTGTCACCTTTTGTGCTTGGAGATGAGAGGGAACGAGGATTATCTGATAAAGGGCATGAGGACGCATATAGAATTAAAGAACTATTGGCGGAGGAAGAGATCACACATTTTGTCTCCAGTCCTTATAGACGAGCCATAGATACGATTAAATATTTAGCTGAGGCATCGGATCAAGAAGTTGAGCTGTATGAGGAACTTAGAGAAAGAGCCATCGCAAGCGTTGAAATCGAGATCAGTGAACAAGAATTTCTTCAAGGTATCCGGGCATCATTCACAGACTTACAATATAAAATGCCAAATGGTGAGAGTACTCAGGAAGCGCAAGAGCGTGCGATCCCCATCATGAAGCAATTGATCCAGCAAAATAAAGGCGGCAAAATTGCACTAGGTACCCACGGGAATATCATGACCATTATCCTGAATTACTTCAATAAAAAGTATGGTTATGAGTTCTTTGAACAGACTTCGAAACCAGATATTTATAGGCTGGAATTTGATGAATTAGAGCTTACTAGTGTGGAACGAATGTGGAACCCTGAAGTACTTAGGGTTTGTTTGGATGACAAAAAAATATTTGAGCGGTAAAAAATCCATGTATTTCACTACAATCCTGTGGTTTCCCTATTTGGTTCTGTTTATTAATTTATTCGCAGCATGGTTCCCAATTACAGAAGCTGCGGATAAACCAGTCCCGGTAACGGGGTTACTCATAATAGGGGCCATGATTATTTATCCGTTTTATATCGTGATGATTAATATTATATCAAGCATAAATTTCAAGTCAGACGCAGGATAGAGGATGGAAATGAGAGTCAATGCTTTAAAAGAAAGAGTTATTTATGGATGCATCTGCTTAATTGTTATTGTACTGGGGTTATGCTCTAGAGCATTCTCGGAACAGCTACCTTTGTTTGTAACGAGACATTTTGGAGATGCGCTTTGGGGCAGCATGGTTTACTTTATGTTTCGTGTACTGCTAGTGAACCGGAAGCTGTGGATCGCTTTTATGTGGAGCCAGATGTTTAGCTTCGGCATAGAATTTAGCCAACTGTATCAAGCAGAGTGGATCAACAGCATCCGTGCTACCGTACTCGGTGGGTTGATTCTCGGAAAGGGATTCCTATGGATTGACCTTGTTCGATATACCGTTGGAATTACGCTTTCTTACGGACTGGATCAATACTTTCGCCCAAAACTGCACCGAATAGATAAATAGCTTTTAATGGAGATGAACCTAAAAATGGTAAATAGCTTGATTGTAGTATGCTTACTTACAATGATTATTCATACAGCAGAAACCTTATCTTATTCGGTAAGATACGCCGGGGTGAAGCTGAACAAGATAGCTATTGCTTTGTCTCTGACAGGCATTATTGTTCTCGTGTCAAGAACTGCAAACATGATTCAAGCTCCACTGACGGCTAAATTCGTAGATTATGCCAAAATACATTCTGATTTCCCACTTCTTAATTACTTGAGAATTATATTGTTAGCTTCTTCATTAGGGACATTAATTGCCATTGCTATTTTCCCTACTTTTGTAGGCTTGTTTGGGAGAATCATCGCAAAGCTTGAAATCGAAGGTTCTATTCCCAAGCTGCTTACGAGCGTAACGATCGGGCAGTTAAAAAATACTAGAAAATACATAAGAAAACCAAAAGTGAATCTATATAACTTCAGATACCTGGGGATTCCTAAACGTTTTATTGTTATGAATGTTTTTGTTACAGCCTTTTACACCGTAGGGGTCATATCATCTTTGTATGCTGCTCATCTGATGCCTCAATATAGCACGACTGCTTCTCAAGCCTCAGGATTGATTAACGGAATGGCGACTATACTGCTGACTATATTTATCGACCCACAGCTTGGTCTTATTACCCATAAAGCCACTGAAAATGTAGAATACCGTGATCAGCTAGGAAAAATATATGTGGTATTGATGGGTTCACGATTTCTAGGTACTATATTTGCTCAGCTCCTAATTGTGCCCGCAGCCCAACTAATTAGTATGTTAGTGAAGCTGATATGAACCGGTGGGAGCGAATCCTTATGGAAGCTTAGACTCTGCAGATCGTAGAGCTAGGGAGATCTTCTGCTCCCAGCTGTAAATATTCTGATGCATGTCATGAATTCGTTTCATTTGCTCATAGGATATTCTCATTTCTGATACTGCCTTAATCGCATCCCCTTGTTTTACAGCCGACTTATATTGTTTATCTGCTTCTGAACGAAATTTCTGTGCTACAGCGATATTCTTGTTCTCGGCGGTGATATGCTTCTTCAGAGCTGTGATTGGTGCCAGAGCATCTTTGATAGGCTTGATTTTGGCAGCTGTTTGCTTGCGGGCAGTTGCCAAAGCGTCTGTCTTGGCCTTAATTTCAGTTCGAGCGAGTGTTACCGCAGCTTTGAGCTTATTGCGTCTTAGATCCAGGAGAGTGGCTGTCTTAAAGTCCTTAGCTTTCTTGGCTGCGGTAGACTGCTTACTGAGTGTGCTGTATTGGTCCAGTAGAGGAGCATGTTTCTTTTGAGCCGACGTTGCTTCAGATGATAAACGACTCAGCAGAACCTTATCTGTTGACTCTATGACAGAGTGAATAGATTTCAGTGTTTCATTGTTCTGCTTACGTAGCATTTGAATTTTTGAGCTATCGGCCTTGAGGGCTACTTGAAGCGAGGTATAATTACCATGGAGACCGTTAATGTCATCTAAGGCTGAATCCCAGTCTGTGCCTGCAGAAGCTAATGTAAGGTTGATGTTGAGGAGAGCTACTACTAGGATTAATTGGACAAACCTCTTTAAATAACTAAAATTGTGAATAAACATTCATTTCAGCTCCTTAATTAGTCTATGTGCGCAAAAAAAAGCACCTCCAAGATAGGCATGAAAGCCTATCTTGCGAGGTGCTTCTCCCGCAGAAATATAAATGATACACTTACTATAACTTGAAATTAATGGATAGTCAATCCGAAAAAGAACATTTGTTTGCTTTTTTGAAATAATGAAACATAAGGAGAGTCAAAGATGAATTCACATCTAGATCGAATGCATGATCGAGTGGCCTTAATAACCGGAACCTCTAGTGGATTTGGACTGCTCACAGCCCTTAAACTAGCAGGACAGGGATTCAAAGTTGTAGCAACCATGCGCGATTTGAGTCGTAAAGGCGACCTTGAACAGCAGGCAGAGCAAACAGGACTCTTGAAGCAGCTTCATTTTATGACCATGGATGTTACCGATAGTGATTCTATACAGGCGACTATAACCTCAGTACGCGAAACATTCGGAAGAATTGATGTTTTGGTAAATAATGCAGGCTTTGCTATAGGCGGCTTCATAGAAGAGATATCTATGGAAGAATGGCGTCAGCAAATGGAGACGAATTTTTTCGGATTAGTCGCGGTGACAAAAGCTGTGCTGCCAGTTATGCGAGAACAGAAAAGTGGTACGATTATTAACGTGGGGAGTATAAGCGGGTTGTCCGGGTTTCCGGGGTATGCTCCATATGCAGCTTCCAAATTTGCAGTAGAAGGATTCAGTGAAAGTCTACGTCATGAAATGTCTCCTTATGGAATACGTGTAGTATTAATTGAACCTGGCTCCTTCCGTACTCCGATTTGGGGAAAAGGAATGGCACAAATTCGTCAAGTCGAGGATTCTCCTTATAGAGACCGTCTGGACGCTGTGCTACGATATTCCAAGCATACCGCTGAAACTGCACCTGATCCAAAGCAAGTGGCAGATCTCATCGGTCGTATTACTGAAATGAAGTCACCAAGGCTTCGGTATCCTATCGGCAAAGGCACCCGGATCTTGATCTTAGGCAAAACGCTGCTCCCGTGGAAATGGCTGGAGAGAATTATTGCGAAAGAATTGAGGTGATGGAATGGAGCAATCCATAAACTTAACAATCATTAAACTCATTGGATATGTATCCAGTTTGATGACCGTTTTTTTATGGTTTATATTTATATTCATTAATCCGTATGCTGAGGTTACGAATCAATCCAGTATTATAATAAGTATGGTAATGCTGGTGTTGCCTGCCGGATTACTTGCGATAGGTGTCTCTTTAAACAGAAGCCTTCTCATGCTTCTCGCCTTTATTTGGAGTTTTCCATACAGTTTATATATGTTTTTAACGCCGGGAATCTTCAGGTTGTTCGGGATTACAAGCTTAATGTATTTATTGTGTTTTGTGTTATTTAGAATCATCAAGATCAGATTTTGAATAGAATTGAGGTGTGCTGATGCTAGATTCGTCAGGACTACATATTTGCTTCGATCCAGCAGGCCGTGAAATTGAAATCCTTGATGTTACTCCAGTCGGTAAAGATAAATACCGCATCGAAGAGACGCCGATCTTTAATCCAAGTGTTACAATGGGTGATATTATACGGGTGAAAGAAGAGCTAGGGATCTATTACTATCAGGAAACTGTACAGAAATCTCATTTCAAAAGGTACGCTTGGCTCCTCAGTAAAGAGGCTGTTGATTCAGCAGCCATTTCTGCTTTTAAACAACGGATCACAGAGAATGATGGGAAATGTGAACAGATCTTTGGCGGTTTGTTGGTCATTCATATTCCTAAGAATACTTTGATGGACGTAGATGGGGAAATGAATCGCATTATTGAGCGGTTTTAAAAGTGTGGGTACGTAAATATTAACGAGTATGAATAAGAAAAAAATGCTGCGGCATGAAATGCAAGGAAGCTTGCACATGATGCAGCAGCATGGAGAATAGGTGAAACGGTTTAGACAATCTGAGCGATACAATCTATCCTTATTTTATTTCTTTCATAAATGTCTTAAAATTTTCGGCGATTTCTTTTGATTTGGTATGGTGCAGATAATGTCCTGCATCAAGTTTTACCAATTTTCCTTGTACGGAATTTTTGACTTGCTCTTCATGCAATGATATCCAATCTTTTAAGAGAGTATCATCCCCTTGAACAAAGAGCAAAAGGGGGAGATCCTTTGGAAAAGTTGAATTTAGAGCCCCTTTATAATTAGAAGACATATTTTCCACTTCATTTAAGTTAGTGTAATTATAAGTGTTTCTAAGCGTAAGCAATCTCAATTGTTCTTTAGTTTCATCATCAAACGGCAATTCAGCATAGGGATTTCCACTTGATTTAAATAACAATCTGCCCAAGCCTGATTCTCTAAGTAGTTTTAATTTTCCTGTTGGTATTTTAACACCTATTCTGTCTTCCGTTGCAATACTATTATCAATCCCGACAAATGCACTCACTTCGTTTGGATATTTGTTCACATAATTCAAACTGTACATACCGGAAATAGAGTGTGCCATTAGAATATAACGGTCAATATTAAGCTGCTTTACAGCTTCATGAATTTCACTCACAATGTTTTCTGTGGTTCGCTCTTTTTCAGTTCTATCACTTAATCCATAACCGAAAGGCTCAATCACAACAACTTTGTAAAATGGTGATAGTTCATCTATTAACAGCTTAAAATCAAGTCCCGGTGCCACCGTTCCATAACCAGGTAAGAGCACGACTGTCTCTTCACCATTTCCTTGAATCAAAACGTTCATATTTTTACCATCGACGCTTACAGACTGACCATAGGGTTTTATTTTAGCTTGGTCCGATTTATTGAGAAAAATATTAGCGACAAAAACAGTCACTAGAAAAAGCACTATTGCAGTAGCTAAAGCCCCTAAGGAAATAAGAATAATTTTAAGCGGTTTATTCATCCTTTTTTTTATAACCTCTTCTTCTGGTTTCACTTGCATCTTCTCCTGTTCTAATCGCTTTATTCTAGCTATCTTAACGAGTTGCTAAAGGAAGCTTACCCGATGAAGATGAACTATACATGACGACAATATGAACTGAATATGAACGAGCGAAAAAAGCTTCTGCACCGATCAAAGAGTTTATAAAATGAATATGAGGTGAGCAATTATGTTGAAATTTATCAAACAATATTTGCCTAGTGTTGCTATCGCAGTGGTCCTATCTTTGTTTGTAAGAACTTATGTTGCTGAAGCCATGAGGGTTCCTACTGGCTCTATGATTCCTACAATTGAAATTAATGACCGTCTAATCGTTGAAAAAATGTTATGGATGACGACACTCGATCATGGAGATATCGTCGTGTTTACGCCTCCGGTAGCAGGTGATGAGAATAAAAGATATGTAAAGCGGTTGATAGGGTTGCCAGGTGATACCATTGAAATTAAAGACGGAGCCCTTTACAGAAATGGAACGGAGATCAATGAACCCTATCTTAATGAGCGGATGAATTATACTTTTGGACCCGTTACGGTTCCGTCGGATCATTACTTTTTTCTCGGAGATAACCGGAATATAAGCTATGATGCTCATCTCTGGGCTACTCCTTTTGTAGCGAAGGATCAGTTGATTGGAAAAGTGATAGCGGACTTTAGTATTCCTTTTTAGGTGATGTTGCGGGGGTCTTTTGAACTAATTGAGAGTGTTAATGAGACTTTAACCATATTGTGACTTTGGAATAATTTAGCTATCCTTAAGGTAAAATATACCTATTGATAGGAAGGGTGCAGAATTTTGAAAGCTCATGTCACGGATCTCAAACATGGCGATTGTCTTATGTTGGACACTTTTAATAGTGTTGGTTTACACGTGCTCCCAAAAGGGACAATTGTTTACCAAGAAGAAATCACCCTCCTGATGAGACATCGTATCGATTATGTCGATATTGAACCTCGCAGCATTGCGATGGATAATGAGGGAACGAATCTGGAGCAAAGCCTAAATGGAAACTTTGATCTAGCGATCCAAAACTATGAATCTATTTTTCTAGAAGCACTCAGCAAGGGCAGTTTCACGCAGTCAGATGTTGATCTTACGTTGCAGCCCTTGCTGGAAAAAATGGATGAACATAAGGATGTAGTTTCCTTATTGCTGTTGCTTGAACGAGAAGACGTTGGTACATACAATCATTCATTACAGGTCGGACTGCTATCATTTTACATAGCGACTTGGTTAGGTTATACGAAAGAAGAACGCTACGAGATTAGCCGGGCAGGTTATTTACACGACATAGGAAAAAGTCAGATCGACCCATCTATCTTAAATAAGACGGGGATCTTAACCCCTGAGGAAACTGAAGAACTAAAGCGTCACACTTCGTATGGATACGATATTATTCTTAAATCTATGAATGACGAGAAGACCGCTCTGGTGGCGCTTCAGCATCATGAATTCGAGGATGGGACTGGTTATCCTAATATGCTTCGTAAAGCGGACCTGCACCCGTATACACTGATTGTGGCTGTTGCTAATGCCTATGTTGGGATGACCTCTGCAAGAGTGAATCAACCCAAACAAGGGCTGATTACCGTTCTGCGCAAGGTGCATGAGCTGGGCTTTGGCAAGCTGAATGGAAATGCGGTACAAGCTTTGATTGGACATTTACTGCCGAACTTCGTAGGTAAAAGTGTTCAGCTTAGTAACGGAGAGCAAGGTACGATTATTATGAACAACCCTTTGGATATTTTTAAACCGTTAGTGAAAGTAGATGAAACTACGTTTAGGGATTTATCCAAGGAGCGAAATTTGACCGTTGAGGAAGTATTTATTTAACGAATAGTTTTGTCTGGATAAATGGAAAGGCTATCTCCTGATTCAAAATCAGAGGATAGTCTTTTTATGTTATAATCGAAATTGGGTTAACAACCCATTAATATGAAGTAGGAGAGTGCTTATCGTGATTATCAAGTTCATTCGTTTGCGTTAATTCGAGGTACAATTCAATGATACCAACATCCATTTATTTCAAAATGTGACGGGTCTTATTTAAGTGTGCATCTTTGATTACCAAATTCGAATGAAATGAGGAATAAACAATGAGCGAAAAGTTATTTAAAGTAAACGGTATTGATATATGTTCGGATAGTTTTGGAGACCCCAGCAATCCTGCAGTATTACTAATTATGGGTGCCACTTGTTCAATGGTTTATTGGGATGAGGAGTTTTGTAAACGATTAGCAGATACAGGACGATATGTTATAAGGTATGATAACCGGGATGTGGGACGTTCTGTTGTATATGAGCCTGGGAGTTCTAATTATACGGTAATTGATATGGCCGATGATGCTGCTGGGTTACTTGACGCTTATAATATAGAACAGGCAAATATCGTTGGGATGTCCTTAGGTGGAATGATTGCACAAGTCCTTGCTATACGTCATCCCCAAAAAGTTCTAACCTTAACATTGATCGCATCTAGCATTTTTGAATCTGATGATAATGACCGGAACTTACCTCCAATGGATGAGAGGATCCTCGCTTTTCATGCCAATGGAGCTAGTCTGGATTGGTCAGATGAAGAAGCGGTCGCAGATTACTTGGTTTCCGGTTCCAGCATACTCTGTGGATCAAAACATAAATTCGATGAGAAAAGAGCGTATAAACAAGTTAGGATGGAAATAAAACGTGCTAACAACTTGCTCAGCATGTTTAATCATTCGCTTCTTACAGGAGTGGATGACTACGAAGGGAAGGCGAAAAATACCATGGTTTCTACCTTAGTTATCCACGGTACAGAAGACAGCGTACTTCCATTGGAGCATGGTCTGGCGCTTGCCGATGAAATTCCTAATGCGTCGCTACTAACCCTAGAAGGAACGGGTCACGAAGTTCACCCAGATGATTGGGAAACAATAATTAATGCTATTTCGAATCATACATTAGGCAGTAATAGTTAACGAGGCTTAAATAGTTAGATAAAGAAGGGTTACAATACGGTGATGCCGATTGTAGCCCTTTTTCTACTTCTCCTTAGGAATTAAAGCGTTTAACTAATTTTTCCTTATGTGCAGTAAATGCCTCTTCTAAAGTGATACCATACAAATCGGCTAACAAGGCTATATTGCCTAGCACATCACCAATTTCCTCAATCAAGTCGTGTTTCAGTTGCTCTGGTGGAGGGGTAGATTCATCTGGCCGATCTCTTCCGATTTCATAGGATCGTACTGCCCGTGCAACCTCACCTGTCTCTTCCATAAGAAATCCAACCCGTATAAAAGGACCATAATCGGTCCAGCCTCTTTGTCCATAATAACTTTTAATCCATTTCTGCACTTCATTGATCTCCATATTATGTAGCTCTCCTTAATCTTTTATATGATTTATTCTCCAACATATAGTATATTAGATGTCGGATATTATCAATATATAGTTTGGAGATGAGGATTTGAAATCAATTTGTGTTTTTGCAGGATCGAATTTAGGGGTGCATGAGGAATATAAAGTCAAAGCTGTTGAACTTGGAAACTACATGGCTATGAACGATTATCGCTTAATTTACGGGGGGTCAAAAATTGGATTAATGGGTGAAGTCGCCAATGCTGTTTTGAACGGTGGAGGTGAGGTGATCGGAGTTATGCCTAGGGGATTGTTTAATGGAGAGATGGTACATAGAGAATTAACGCAGCTGATAGAAGTGGACGATATGCATGGACGTAAAGCAAAAATGGGGGAGTTGGCGGATGGTTTTATTGCTTTACCCGGCGGTTTTGGGACTTATGAAGAGCTATTTGAGGTTTTGTGCTGGTCACAAATCGGTATACATAAGAAACCGGTAGGGGTTTTAAATATCAGGAATTATTTTGATCCTCTGATGAATCTAATTCAACACAGCATTAACGAGGGATTTTCTAACGCTTCGCATCTTAGTTTGTTAAATATAGATCAAGAACCCTTGGAACTATTAAAAAAATTAGAAAGCTATGTCCCTCAAACGTTGGAGCAAAAGTGGAAACAGCTTAACTAAAGAACAGTTACTGTAACAGATGAAAGGGCTGCCGAGAAGGAGCTCTTTTTCTGCTAATCATTGGTTGTAGTAGAATATGGGTATGCTTCAAGGAGGTGTGCGAATGAACGTAAAAAAGAATGTACTATTCATTTTGTGTTTAGTTGTAATTGTAGCTATTATTGGATGGATCACTATAGAAGTTGGGCATTCCAAATGGAATTTTGAACGTCAGTTAAATGCGGAACTACAGGGACTCCAAACCATAAATCAAGTAAATTATAATTCCGATGCTGATGCAGTGAAAGAAATAAGCCTAATGAAGCATCCTTTGAACATAAAGGTCCTTTCTACAACTCCTGAATTAGCACCAAGACCTGATTATTTTCGCGATGTAATGGTTGAAATTAATGATAAGCCTTTTAAAGTACGAATGGCTTGTTATACTAAACCCTTGTCTAATACCCCATTTGAAATATGGGATTTGAATCAAATTAACTTTGAATAACCTCACATTCGCTCGCTGAATTTGAATTTCACTAGTGGATTGGCTATGATAAATATAGAGAAAAGCTACAAGAGGAGAAATGGATAATGACCCCCGAGAATCAAATCGAACAATTTAAGAAGCTTAAGCACGAGATCACCCGATTTATGTTGATTTATAAATTTGCACTTGATGAGATGGAGACGAAGATTGAGATCCTCAAACAGGAGTTTCAGTCTCTTCACGATTACAGTCCTATTGAACATACCAAATCGAGAATCAAGTCTCCCGAAAGTATTATGAACAAAATGCTCCGCAAAAATGGAGAATTATCTCTAGATTCTGTGAGAAATTGTATTAAAGACATTGCAGGTCTACGAATTACCTGTTCTTTTATCTCAGATATTTATCATGTAAGTGAAATGCTTCAGAAGCAGGACGACTTAACGGTTCTTGAAGTGAAGGATTATATTAAGAATCCCAAGCCTAATGGTTATCAAAGTTTGCATTTGCTGATTCAGGTACCTGTATTTATGTCAGATCGTCAGGAGTTAGTGTGCGTTGAGGTACAAATTCGTACCATTGCTATGGATTTCTGGGCAAGTCTCGAACATAAAATTTTCTATAAATATAATAAGTCAGTACCAGAGAGTATGACGCGTGAATTGAAAAATGCAGCGGATGCCGCTCATGCACTTGATCTGCAAATGGAGCGACTGCATCGGGACATTAAGGAAATCAAAGACGACGATGAAGATGATGATCTTAGTTCCTTTGAGGAGCTTCGCCGTATAGTGATTCACAATCAGCAATTCACACTTCCAGCTAACTTTATTAAGCTGCTTGGAGACAAATAATCTGATTATATCACCTAGAGTTACCGTTTCTGGTTAACTCTAGGTTTTTTATTGTAGTAATCATTGCCACGTACAACTAGAATAGAGTATTCTCAACTTGAAAGAGAGACTTGTAATCATTGGCTTCATCAAATTGATATGAAGGAGAATGAAGATGAGTGAGCGTAGACTCCGAACCATTACTGTAAATCAAATCGGATATCCGGTGGGTGGAGAAAAGATTGCAGTGTTTACTGGTGCTGGACATGGCTTTCAGGTTGTTGATGTTGATCATGGAAATGTTGTATTCGAAGGGCAGACAGGTACTCCCAGATTTGATGAGGCAAGCGGAGTAACTGTACATACAGGTGATTTTTCTGAGGTTCATGCAGTGGGCAGATACCGGATTGAGCAAGGTGAGGGGATAGCTTCGGCATCATTTATAATCTCAGATAAACCTTATCACGAGCTTCAACAGGGCTTGCTGAAGGCCTTTTATTATTATCGTTGCGGGGTTGAGTTAACTGAAGAGTATGCTGGAGATTGGAAGCATAAGGCATGTCATACAGCAGAGGGAATTGTATATGGTGAAACGGAGCGTCGTCTAGATTGTTCTGGAGGCTGGCATGATGCAGGTGATTATGGTAAATATAGCGGCCCTGGAGCCAAGGCCATCGCTGATCTATTACTAGCCTATGAGTTATATCCATCTGCTTTTGTAAGCGCTATCCCGATTCCTGAAAGTGGGGGGATAACTCCAGATATACTGCTGGAATGCAAAGTGGAGCTGGATTGGTTATTCAAAATGCAAGACTATAGAACAGGTGGAGTGTATCATAAGCTGACTACGCTGAGCTTTCCAGATTTGGATGTGATGCCAGAGGCTGATACAGCAGATCTATATTTCTCACCGGTGTCAGCAACCGCCACTGGAGATTTTGCTGGAGTCATGGCCATGGCAGCGCGGATGTATGAGCCCTTTGACTCAGCCTATGCGAAGAAATGTCTGGATGCCGCAACACTAGCTTGGAAATGGCTTGTTCAACATCCAGATGCACCAGGGTTTATAAATCCGCCAGAAATTAGCACCGGTGAATATGGAGATGGGAACGACAAGGATGAGCGGTATTGGGCAGCTGCGGAGCTCTATCGTACGACGGGGAAAGAAGAATACCATCAAGCTGTTCTGCAACTGGTGCAGTTGTCTTTTTCAAAATACAGTCTAGGCTGGGCAGATATGGGGGGATACGGCACACTTGCATATCTGTTAAATGGTGAAGATCTAGCAGACCGTGCTTTGTATGCTTCCTTAAGAGAAGGACTTCTAGCTGAAGCGGAACGGTTAGTGGAACAGAGTCGTGAGGATGGTTATAGGATCTCCTTAAAAGAGGACGACTATATTTGGGGGAGCAATATGCTCGTAATGAACAATGCTATGTTGCTAGTTGTGGCTGAATATTTTAGTGGCGATACGAGCTTTGCGGACTGTGCGTTAGATCATTTACACTATCTGATGGGTCGCAACGTACTGGATATCAGTTATGTTACCGGATTTGGCGATCATCCCGTGATGCATCCGCATCATCGTCCATCTGTTGGTGACCATGTGGTTGATCCTGTGCCGGGTCTTGTATCTGGGGGGCCAGATCGTGGGCTTCATGATGAATATGTAGTAGAACATTTACAAGGAAAACCAGCCGCTCGGTGCTTTGCCGATCATGAACTTAGTTATTCTACGAATGAGGTAACGATCTACTGGAATTCACCTGCGGTGTTCGTTACAGCTCGTTTTAATCAATAAATTAATTAATATATGGGAAAGGCATGTCTCATGGGGGAGATGCCTTTCTCTTTTTTATGCAGCTAAAATGCTATAATACGAAATGGTATGATATTTTTTCGATTGGCAATAGGAGGTAAGGCATTGAGCAGTATTTTTGAAATTCAAAGACTTGCAAAATTGAACTGGAAAAGCAGCGAACAAGCTTCGAAATATCTATTCTCGGACATCTCCGCTGAAATATCTGAATCGGACCGAATCGCTCTGATCGGTGCCTCGGGTCAAGGTAAAAGCACACTACTTAGAATAATGGCTCTGCTGGATGCCCCAGATGAAGGGGATATGCTTGTCAAGGGCACTTCATTCAAAAATATGGATTCAAGGCTGTGGAGAATGAAAATCGGGTTCGTGGCTCAACAAGCGGTTATGTTGCCTGGCAGTGTGGAGGATAACCTAAGAACCGTCAGCAAGCTGCATGACAGACCATATGACCATAAATTAGTGCAGCGGCTATTGGAACAACTAGGGCTGGAACAATTGGATTTGAGTAAAAAAGCAGCAGATTGCTCTGGCGGTGAAAAGCAGCGGATATCCCTGATTCGGTCATTACTTCTGCGACCTAATGTTCTACTGCTCGATGAAATCACTGCATCACTAGACATTGACAGCACTCAAAGGGTAGAGGATCTACTAGAACAGTGGCATAAAGAAGAAGGGACTTCAATGATTTGGGTGACCCATGACCTTAAGCAGGCTAGCCGAATAAGCACTACTACATGGTTTATGGGGAATGGTAAGCTGGAACAACACTTGAGTGAATCTTTTTTTGCTGAGTCTGCGGAAGACTTGGCAAAAAGATTTATTCGACCGTTAGAAGGAGCGTCATTCTTATGAGTTATACTGCACTGAGTTTCACGCTTCTGTTTGTGTTAGGGACTATGTTGGTCTCGGTATGGCAAAAGCTCGGACTAGAAAAAGATATTATTGTAGGCACTATAAGGTCGGCGATTCAATTGCTTGCGGTTGGATATGTACTGCAATTTATTTTTAAAACCGATCAGATGATCTATGTTATTTTGATAATAATCTTCATGATAAGTGTAGCCGCATGGAATGCAGCGAAAAGAGGAAAAGGTCTACGTGGATTAGTCTGGAGAATTGGACTTGCGATCGCTACTATGGAGCTCCTTATGATGGGGATTCTGCTCGGCTTACATATTATTGAGGCGACCCCACAATATATCATTCCCATTAGTGGCATGACCATTGGTAGCGCTATGGTTGTCTCGGGTTTGTTAATTAACCATATCAAGCACGAAATACAGCAGAGCAAAGGGGAAATCGAGACCCTGTTGTCACTCGGTGCAACGGTTCCACAAGCGATCCATGAAGTTAGAAAAAGATCTGTGAAATTCAGCATGATCCCTACCATCGACGGAATGAAGACAGTAGGACTTGTCCAGCTTCCAGGTATGATGACGGGTATGATTATAGCAGGCGCTGATCCGGTAATCGCTGTTCGCTACCAGATTCTGATTGTGTTCTCATTCACCGCTTCTGCGGCCATAACAAGTATACTGCTAAGTGTACTGAGCTACCGACTCTTTTTCACGCCTGATCAACGGCTTAAACAATCGGTAGAACGATAATAGATTTCTATTTCTCACAAGCGATTCCGTTATTGTCACGGTCGCTTTTTTTGTTGGCATTTTGGTTACATAAAAGTTAGCGATAACGGGGAATAATTAGAATTCAATTCACATGAGGTGAAAAAGCTTTCTATGAGGTGATTCTGATTAGTAAAAAGAAATTGGCGGTTACCCTGATCGCAGGCGTATTGCTTCTGCCAGGAATCGCAATAGGTGCACCTGATAACGAAACGGTGATTCAGTCTAATGGAAAGCTGCTCTCAGCCATGCCTTTGCCAGCTCCCGAGTCTAAACGAATCATATTGCCTTCTGCGTTTCAAGCGGCTGAGCTATACGGGTTCGGTTTGCAGCACCGGAATGCTTCAATTCAATATTCGATTTTTTCCAAGGAACTTAAAAAGGTTATGTATCCGCAGTTTGTTGAACTGAACTGGGTAACTGGTGTATCCAGCCCATGGATCACAAAGTACGAGGTTACTAAAGAAACAGTAATTAACCAAAATTCAGAGGTCATAGAAATGCGCATAGATTCCGCGACTTCAAATGGTCCGGAACCACCCATGCTACTGACGATCTCACTTGTTAAAGATCATAATAGCTGGGTGATTACCGGAGTGAAGCCGAATCCTTAAATGACATGCGGAGAATTGTAAAAAGAGCAAGCGTAGTAGGGAACATTCCCGTACGCTTGCTCTTTTTTACTGACTGAATGAAATATCCGCTATTACGCGACTAATCTCTACCCGCCTTGACCATCAATTCCGCCATCATTTTTGGCTCGGTTCGGACAGTGGTCATATGATCACCTTTGCCCTCGATGAAGCGGAAAACGCCCAAATGACTGGATTGAGTCGGGTGAAACCCATATGGACCTTGTGGGATAGCCGTGTCTTCCGTCAGATAAAGATAACTTTTAGGGATTTGGAGACTGTAGAATTTCTTGAGATCCAGCTTTTCAAACAGTGGGGTAGCTGGTTCAGGTGGAGCTTGTTTATAAAAGGCTTGTGCTTGCGCAAGACTGGCAGTGTTGACGAAGGTATCCCGGAAGAGCGGGAAAGGGAGCGTGATGGTGTTATTACCGGAAGCGTCTCTTAGCTGTTCAAAGGATTTAAGTGACTCAGCAGGAAATTGATCTGCCACACTTTGCCCGTCAAGCGGCGCGAAGGCATCAAAGAACACGATCCGTTTGATCCGATCAGGTACTTGCTGGGAAACTGTTTGAATGACTGATCCGCCAAAGCTATGTCCGAGCAGAATAAAATCCTTCAAGTCTTTTTGTTTGATATAGTCGACAACGGACTTTGTGATTTGCTCATGTGTTACATTATTATTCTTATCCGTGCCATGTCCTGCATATTCCGGTGTGTAGACGGTGTGCCCTAACTTACGAAGCTCAGCGGCTGTTTCATCCCAAAAACCTGAAGTAGCCCAAGACCCATGAATCAGAACAAAGGTTAATGGAGTCTGTTTAGTAGAGGATTTGTGGTTAGCGGCTGCAACCGTGGAGTGTTGATTCAAAGGCTGAAACCCCATAATGGTGAAGATAGAGATACATAACGCTAATACTATTTTAATGTGAATCGATTTCATACTTTGCCTCCTGTATAGTGTGAGAATTTAACATTATAAAGGATGCCCCGATTGACAGAGAAAGATGAATTTTTATTGGAGTCAGTGAATCTCCGGCACCTAGGCATAGGCAAACGCATATGTTGTTCTAGGAAATCAAAAATTTACGGGAACAGAAGGGTAGGAATAAACAGTGACTTCATACATGGATTATACGTCCCCTAATACACAATTTACTTTTGATGTGAACACTAATACTCTCTTTAAAAAGGATGCCAACAACTACATTAATTTACTGTCGGTTAAGCAGTTGAACACACTGGAGAATACCTCACTCCTTGATATTTTTCTTAGCAAATCGAATGTGGTGGAGCCTCATTATCATCAAAATGCGGCAGAGCTTGTCTATTGTATCTGCGGTTCAGCAGTAGTGTCTATACTCAATCCGTTTACAAATGAACTTCTTCATTTCCCAATATGTCCAGGTCAAGTGGCGAATGTGCCGCAAGGCTGGTGGCATTATGAAGTAGCTACTGTCGATAATACACATCTGCTTGCCATTTTTGACGCACCTATTCCTGAGGTTATCTTAGGCTCGGATATTTTGAGCAAAACTCCGGCAAATGTATTGGCCCATACTTACTGTTTGAATGAAGCATTGGTAAAGGAAGCGTTAGCTCCTATTAAACCTGGCACCTTTATCGGCCCACCTGCCGACTGCTGTGAGGAAGATAAAGTAAAGGGAGTCAATAATATGGCCCCGAATATGGCTCCTAATATGAATATGCATGCAAATATGAAACCTAACATGCATCCAAACATGCAGCCATATGCTCATATACAAGCTCAGCCCATTCCTATATCTTCACAAATGCCTCCAGCGACGCAAGCATTTAATTATCAGCCTTACCCAATGCAAGGATACTACACTCAAGGCTATGAACAGCACTATCGCCAACAGCCTTATGTACAACAACAGCCGAATTATCAATATTCAAATAATCAAGAGTAACAACAAAAAACCTCCTGAGATTAAATCTCCCGGGAGGTTTTCTTGTTAGGGCTTAAGATAAACGGACAAGCACTCTGCCTCGTGTGTTTCCTTGCAGAATATCTTCCAATGCTTGTGGCAGTTCATTCAAGGTTACTTCACGATCTACAAGGTTCTCAAGCTGTGCAGGCTTCAAATCAGTCGCCATCCGTGTCCACACCTTTTCGCGTAGCTCAGCAGGACACTCTACGGAATCAATACCGAGCAGGTTAACCCCCCGAAGAATAAAGGGAAGGACGGTAGTTGGAACAGAAGTGCCACCGGTCAGGCCGCTTGCAGCAACAGAACCTCTGTAGGAGATTTTACTCAAAATCGACGCAAGTGAGTTTCCGCCAACGGAATCTACAGCACCTTGCCATAGTTGCTTTTCTAATGGTTTGCTAGATCCGCCCGTAACCTCTTCGCGTGAAATGACTTCTTCCGCGCCAAGAGTTTTCAAATATTCGTTAGCTTCTGTATTACCTGTGCTGGCCACTACGCTATAGCCTTTTGTGCTTAGCATAGCGATAGCCGATCCACCCACACCACCGGTCGCTCCCGTTACGAGTACTTTGCCTTTGTCTGGTGCTAAGTCATTGTCTTCCAGAGCTTGAATGGACAAGGCTGCAGTTAGTCCAGCTGTACCATAAATCATAGCTTCTCTTAGTGTAAGTCCTTCCGGAAGTGGGGTGATCCAAGCGGCAGGAATTCGTGTATATTCGCTATATCCTCCAAAGTGAGATACACCCATACCATACCCTGTAGCGATAACTTGTTGTCCTTCATGAAACCGCTCGTCTGTAGAAGACACCACAGTACCGGATAAGTCGATGCCTGGAATAAAAGGGTATGATCTTACAATTTTTCCGTTAGGGATACTGGCTAATCCATCTTTATAATTCACACTGGAGTATGCAACCTTAATTACAACTTCTCCTGCGGGTAGTTCTTCTAAGGCAACCGGCTTAACAGCGACGGAGAATAATGATTCTGTTTTGTCGACAACTAATGCTTGAAATGATTCTGTCATAAGTGTAAGCTCCTTCAACTACGTTATAGGTAAGACATGTATATAATATTTATTCTGATCAGTCAACTCGTCATTGTCTATGATATAACGCAAGTTAGACGTAGTGTAGGACTCTTTGGTTGTGTATTGTAACATTATAATCGAACTATCCATGTTATTTGTACAGTGGACGTGTTAAGTTCAGACTGCTGGTATACAACTTGTTTTTAAGGGAGAATTGTTGAAATGTCTATTATAAAGTTAATTCGTGAACATGAGATCGAACCGTATTTGGAACTCTTAGCTGAGGTTGAACATATCCATCTGGATAGAAACAATCCTAACCATGAGCAGTGGCTGAGACGTCGCATACAATCACATTTTCAGCGGGGGGCGTTGTTTTATGCCTATCATGAGAATGAACAAGACGATGCTTTTGGTATTGTTGCCGTTCTGCATGAGGAGGCACCGATTGGCATTCCCGCGCTTGGAGCAAGAGCCGAAGTCCTAGATATTGGAGTATGTAAAGATCATCGCAGAAAAGGAATAGGAGGTATTTTACTACAGCATGTAGAAGAAGTTGTTAAGAGCAGGGGAGCTTACTGTTTACTTATGCTGACCTATGCAGAAGATTATGATGTGATTGCTTTTTACGGTAAAAACGGCTTTGTGCCCGTCGCTACAATCCCTGATGTATTTGGTCCGGGTGCCGAAGGGAATACTATCTTAAGAAAAATACTAAGGTGATCTATTCAATAGGAAGAAAGTTTGTTTAAATGGTATAGTATAGTGTATTTGAAATCTTAGGGTTGAAGAAAGAGAGGCTAATTCATGGCTATTGCAACAACGATGATTGTCAGGCTCGAAATTCGGAAATCGGTTGCTTCTTTTGGTGATGTTGCTTCAGGAATTGCCACTGCAGGTGGAGATATCGTTGCTATTGACGTGATTCGTGCAGGTAAGGATGTAACAACTCGAGATATAACAATAAACGTGCAAGATGCCTCGAATGGAGAAATGATGTCTATACTATCGAAGATGCCAGGAGTCAAAGTAATTAATGTATCAGATCGAACTTTTCTAGCTCATCTTGGCGGAAAAATTGAAATCACACCTAAAATGCCTATCAAAAATCGGGAGGATTTATCGCTGGTGTATACACCGGGAGTTGCCCGAGTGTGTACGGCGATTGCCGAAGATCCGAACAAAGCCTATTCTTTGACGATGAAGCGGAATACAGTAGCCGTCGTTACAGACGGAACGGCTGTGCTTGGACTAGGGGATATTGGACCGGAAGCGGCTATGCCTGTTATGGAAGGTAAGGCTATGCTGTTTAAGCAATTAGCGAACATCGATGCTTTTCCACTATGCTTAAATACTAAAGATTCTGATGAAATCATTAATATCGTAAAAGCAGTATCTCCTGGATTTGGGGGAATCAACTTAGAAGATATCAGTTCTCCGCGCTGTTTTGAAATTGAACGTCGGCTTGCTGAAGAGCTGGATATTCCGGTATTTCATGATGATCAGCACGGTACATCTGTTGTAGTTTTGGCAGGTCTTTTGAATGCGCTTAAAGTAGTAAATAAATCTATCGAAGATGTTCGAATAGTCGTTGTGGGTATAGGTGCGGCTGGTGTGTCCATCTGTAATATGCTTCTGGCGGCAGGAGCTCGCAAAATCTACGCGGTAGATCGTGAAGGTGTTCTTAGAAAAGATCTTCAGTATGATAATCAGGAATGGCGGAAGCTTGCAGATGCAACTAACCCGGAAGGTATCGAAGGTGGACTGACGGAGGTTATGCAGGGAGCAGATGTCTTTATTGGGGTGTCACGTGGTGGGATTCTATCTGTTGATCATCTCAAGAGTATGGCCAGCGATAACATTGTGTTTGCGATGGCTAATCCGACACCGGAGATTGAGCCAGAATTAGCCGAGCCTTTTGTTCGCGTATTAGCGACAGGTAGAAGTGACTATCCGAATCAGATCAACAATGTGCTGTGTTTTCCGGGTATTTTCCGTGGCGCACTGGATTGCAGAGCAAAAACAGTGAATCTTGAAATGAAGCTAGCCGCGGCAAAAGCGATTGCTTCAGTCGTTCATCCGGATGAAGTTAATGAGCAATACGTAATCCCGAGTATTTTTAACGAAAAAGTGGTAGAGTTAGTGCGTCTGGCAGTGATCCATGCAGCTATTGCAACGGATGTAGCCCGCCGGATCCCTAAGGATATTGATAAGGATATGGAATAAAAGCGATACTATAAATGGACTGCTCTGCTTAGTGAGAGAGCAGTCTATTTTTTTATAGATTGACACATAACTGAGAGGCGTATCATAATTAGGGCTAAAAGTATTTATTCCCATTTTAGTAAAGTGGCTGATATAATTACAATAATGTATGAGATGTAGAAAGGGCATCCAAGTGGGTGCCCTTAAATTTTGCCTCTAGAGAGGGTAGTATCCAAAAAAGGGTTAAATTAATATAGAAGTGGTGAATTCATGAAAGAGTTTTACAGTCAGGTGAATCGAAAAATCTATTACATTGTAATGTTATTAAACATTACCCTTATGATATCTGGATTAATACTGTCTACAACAGAGTTGAAAGGGATTAATTTTGGATACATTGTACAATTTTTGTGCGTGATGATTCTATCCATTAGTTTATGGATCTATCCTAAGTATGAGACATATACCTTTAGAAAGATCATCATTCTTTTTGGATTTGCTTACTTCTATACGCTTTTCTTTTTATATCCTCAAACTTGGACCACCTATATTTTGATTTGCCTTATTCCTGCACTTTCTATTCTATTTTTTGATTTAAAATTGTTCTACTTTTCCTTTATTATAAATGGGATATTGATGGTAATTACTTTTAGTTATGTCATCTTTATTGATAAAGGTGAATTATATACTTATTTACATCATGACATTTTAGGCAACATTATAAATATAATAGCTGTTCAAGCACTATTGTTTTTCATTTTCCATTTATCATTTAAACGGATGAAAAAGCAGCAACTGTATTATGAACAATTACAGCAATCCGAGCGGTTAAAGATGGTAGGACAATTAACAGCTGCTGTTGCACATGAAATACGAAATCCTATAACCGTGGTTAGAGGTTTTTTGCAATTGTTCAAAGAGGACGATTCATTTGATGATTCTAAAAAAAGTAAGTTCAACTTAATGATTGATGAATTAAACACAGTAGAACAGATTATCTCTCAATTTCTAACCCTATCCAAACCAAATGGAGATCAAAGACTAGAGAAAGTGGATGTGAAGGATGTCCTTCAAAGTGTAACGGGTCTGCTTCATTCCTATGCCATGCTATCTGATAACCAAATCGATATAAAGGTAGAGGAAGATTGTTTTATTTCCATTAATAAAATTGAGTTTAAGCAGTTACTCATTAATATTATAAAAAATGCGCTGGAAGCCTCAGATGTAGGGAAATCCGTCTCAGTCATAGCAAATAGAAATAATAATTTTATCGAGATCATGATCACCGATGAAGGAAGTGGGATGTCCGAGGCTGAGGTTAAGTCGCTGGGCACGCCTTTTTATTCATTAAAAAGTAATGGAACCGGTTTAGGGTTAATGATTTGCTTTAATATTGTAGAAAAATATGGTGGGGAAATTTATTATAATAGCTCTGAAGGTAAGGGGACAACAGTTACTATTCGCTTTTTATCAGAATCGGGAGGGATCTATAATGATTAAGAAGCTATCCGCACTGATGCTGTCTGGAATAATCATAGTTCTTCTTGCTGCCTGCAATACAACTACCTATAAACACAATTACACATTTACAGGTGAAGGAAAAGTATGGTCGGCTGAGTATGTTCAAAAGGCAACAGAGAAGTTCATCGATAAAAAGGGTGAGAGACCAGATTATGAAACCTCGCAGCAATCTACATTTGAGCTTAAATATAAAGGTGAGCAAACGGATCTTGATAAGATTAATTCATTTAAATATAGCTTCAAGGGAACATCAGGTGGAGGAAGTAAAACCTTAGAAGATGTCGAGGGAGTAAGAAAAAGTGAGCTGAAGTCCGAAAGAGGTGGAAGCGGGGCGTTTGAACACGAG
Organism: Paenibacillus sp. FSL F4-0236; assembly: GCF_038000135.1. Classification (NCBI taxonomy): domain Bacteria; kingdom Bacillati; phylum Bacillota; class Bacilli; order Caryophanales; family Paenibacillaceae; genus Paenibacillus; species Paenibacillus sp. FSL F4-0236. Next base: position 3,439,514 of record NZ_JBBOBK010000001.1, on the reverse strand, counting down.
GACTCGATTATTAAGGTTGTTGTAGAGTGGGATGGGCAGAAGGATGAATTTGAACTGAAGGTTCGTAAATAGTGGAGCATGTGGAGAAAGATTCTTAAATTAAAGAAAGCAGGTTGAACATTTATGGTCGTTATTAAAGAAATAGAATTGGAGTCTCTCCATGAACTTGGTGATTTATATCAGGAGCTGATGGATCAACCATCGGATCTTAATAAACTAGAAGAAGTATTTAAAGTAATTAAGGCAGATCGTCGGTACATATTGTTGGGCGCTTTTGTGGACGGGGAGTTGATGGGGTCTTTGATGGGGATTGTCTGTCATGACCTGGTAGGAGATTGCAAACCGTTTATGGTAATTGAGAATGTAGTAGTTTCATCGCGGGCCCGTCGTCAAGGTGTGGGTAAAAAACTAATGCTTGCCATTGAAGAAATGGCTCACGAGAGAGACTGCTTTTATATCATTTTAGTCTCTGGAGAGAAGCGTAAGGAAGCGCATATTTTTTATGAATCGTTAGGGTATAGAGATGAGAAGGTGGAAGGGTACCGGAAACATCTAAGTTCCCATTAAAAGGAGGCCTTGATCTGCAAACATTCTTTCAATATAACTGGATAGTTCGTGAACAATGGTACGAGTGGTGTGAGAGTATTTCTGAAGAAGAGCTACTTGGGGCACGTACTGGTGGTGTAGGCAGCATATTGAAGACTCTGTTTCATATTGTTGATGTAGAGTGGAGCTGGATTCAAGTGTTGCAAGGTAAACCGGATTTTCAGGAGGATTTCGAACATTACAAGTCTTTGCAGCAGGTAAGAGAACTAGATGCGAAATTCCGGCCCGATGTAGAGCCCTTTGTACTTTCTTGGCATGCGGGTTTGGAGCGGAATATTTTTGAGGATCACCTGGCGGATGGCCGGATCGTGACGGATACTTGGGGTGAAGTGATGCGCCATGTGATCGCTCATGAAATTCATCATGTCGGACAGTTGTCCGTTTGGGCAAGGGAAATCGGGAAGGATCCAGTTTCTGCCAATTTGATTGGAAAAGGGCTCCGATGATTCGGGAATCGACTGGACATTGCTTATATCATGAAGTGCTGTCGCTGGAAAGCAGCGGCGGGAACCACAAATGACGAAGATCAACCCAGCCCTGACTATTGAAGCTAACTCCTCGAACCGAGGGGAGATAAGCAGTTTGGGTGGGTTTTTCATACAAGATGTGCAGATGATGTTCCTCAAGAAGACGGTTCTCGATCATACTAAAGCTCTCGGATCTAGCCTCAGGGTTAGGTTCTCGTGCAATGGTATAGAGCCAGCCTTCAATATCCGCACGAGTATGCGGTTCTATATGCTGGGAAAGCGTGAGATATAGATCAAATAAACGAAGCTGTTCATCCTCGTCACGAAATAATGAAAAAACAATCAGGTCGGCCTCCAGTCGAATCGGGCCCTTGAACTCCTCTGGAGACACGGAAACAACTGTACACGGATAACCTTGACGCTCTAGTTTAGCAGCAATACATTCAGCATCGTTAGCATATTGCGGAATGGTGGTTATTTGCAAGGTGACCTCATAGTCTTCCATCGACTTAAGCGTTACAGACGCTGACTCTTCTTTTAAACAGGATACGATCTTTGCCCGAATAAGGGGGTCGCTAAGCGGTCCTTTTTTTTGTGTGTTGCAGGTAACAAATTTACGGATGTAGGACTCTGAATGAATCCGACTCCAAGAAGAAGAATTGTTGGATGAAGGATTCTGAATCACATGAAAAGCCGAGCCAGTATCTGAGGAATCGGACGCAGTATCCCACGGAACATACATTATTTCGACTCGATCTAAATGAGCTCTTCCTAGAAAATAATAAGGAAAAACCTCCAGCACACAAGTGTCCTCATTCATGTCCACAACCTTAAATGGTCCTGTCCCCACAGGTCTGCGGCCAAAGCTAGGTTCGTCCATTCCTTCTAAATCACGCGGAACAATTGCCGCTCTACTCGTACACAAGAAAGGGAGGAATAGCTCATTGGGCTGTTTAAGTGTAATTTGAACGGTGGATGGGTTTAGTGCGGTAACTTGCTGGATTTCTTTGAAAATATAGCTATAGAGTGTCCGCTTTGAGGTTTGTATCAGCCGTCCCAAGGAATAGACTACATCTTTTGCCGTCAGTACTTTTCCATGATGGAACAGCACTTCTTTGCGAAGAAAAAAAGTCCAAATCGTACGGCTCTCATCCACTTCCCAGGCATGAGCTAGACTAGGCACAATCTTATCCCGTTCCCCGCTGCGTCTCACTAATCCGTCGAAGACATGACTGGAAACAAAAGACTCTGCCAATAGATTCATATGAAGCGGGTCGAAGGTATGTAGCTGCTGGGTGATGGGAAGCCGCAGGGTATCAATCTGTTTGTCACTACGGATTTCGGAATGATGACCAAAATAGGTCAGCAGCCAGCCTTGTAAAGTATCCTGCAGCGAGGAAGAGCTGGCATGGGTTTTGATGCCATCAATAGCTTTGTGAACATCTTTACGGCTGATAGCCTGCATCATGGATTGAAGCGCAATTTCTTCGGAAGGGACAAGGAACTGTAATAAGGAACGACTTCCACGTCCGCGCTTCGGCGTCCATTGGACCCATTCCAGCTGCATCATTTTATTCACAATATGCATGGCATTGCGGTGTGTACATCCGAAGGTCAAGGCTAGCTCATCCATCGTAACTGAGATTTCTGTGACTCCCCCAAACTGTGAGTGCAGCTTTAAATATTGGCTATGCAGCTTCATGGTTTAAGTCCCTTTCAGAAAATAGGAAATTATTAAAAAATTCTTTCTCTTTTTTTTCTTATTTTATCACTTAGAATAAGGATAAGAAAGTAAGAATATGGGGGTGTTTACCATGACCGATGAAACGGAGCTTAAGCTTAATCGATCACTTGCCGCTTTAATTGTTGCCTTCTTACTGGCGATTGTTCATCAGTTGTTGTTCTACGGAAAGTTGCCAGGTGTTTCTTATCCTATCTTCGTTTGTCTGTTTTATGTGTATATGCTTTATTACGCTAAGGCTAAAATGCGCAAACTGACCAAACTCAGTTATTTCTGGTTTGGAGCGATTTTTCTACTCTCGATGACCTATGTGTTGTTTCATAATCTTTTCTACTTTGGGTTGAACCTATTAGTAATCCCTGTGCTGATTTTATTACATATGACTTATTTGCTAAGTGATAAACGCCCCTCTTGGAGTCAATTCAGAATACTTTGGGATACACTAGAGCATTTGCTTCCCCAGAACTTTCGCCACTGGGGTACTGTGTTCAAGGACGTCAAAAGTAGCAGTGATAGTAAGGTGAAGGATGGACACAAGCAAGTGCTGGGGAAAGTGTTTACAGGACTTGCGATCTCTTTACCGATACTGCTTGTTGTGATTACCCTGCTGGCCTCGGCCGATGGTGTGTTTCATCATGTGCTAATATGGCTGCCAAATATGCTGGATCGAATTTCATTTGGTGAAATTATTGTGCGGACGTTATGGGTACTCCTGATAGGCATGGGATTGTTCGGCTTAGTATGGGGCTTTGTAGATTCGAAGGTCTATGACTGGAATGTGCAACCAAGGGAGTATGGACCTGTGCAGGCGCCTGTGACCTTTAAGGTTGATCCAGTAATTATGACGACAATTCTTATAGCTATTAACACGGTATATGTTCTATTCGTAATCGTCCAATTTTCTTACTTGTTTGGAGCTTGGGAAGGGATGTTACCAGAAGGTAGTTCCTATGCTGATTACGCACGTAGTGGATTCTTCGAGTTAATTATGGTGACCGCGATTAATTTCGTGATTCTAATGCTGGCATTGGGATCAGAAGGAAAGAGGGGCGGACTGCTCCAAAAAGTCATTAATATTATGCTGTATATCTTAGTTGGCTGTTCAACTGTCATGTTGTATTCTGCCTATACTAGACTAACCCTATATGAAGAGGCGTATGGATATACTACGATTCGTTTCCTAGTTCATGCATTTATGATACTTATGGGTTTGCTGTTGATTCTTGCAGCTGTACGGATTGTAGTGCCCCGTTTGCCGTTGGCTAAATGTTATATTGTGCTAGGTCTGACCTCTTATGTTGTTATGAACTATATAGGTATGGATGTCATTATAGCTAATAAGAATATGGAGCGTTATGAGGTGAGTGGTAAGCTGGATGCAGATTATTTGGTTGGTCTGTCACCGGAAGTCATCCCCTCTCTGATTAAGTTCAGTCGTAAGGAAGACGGGATGCTAGATCAATTTTTGAAAAACAAATGGTGGGACGGTGCTCAGCGAGAGCGGAAGTGGCAGTCCTTTAATTTCCCGGAATATCAGGCGCAGCGTGAGCTCGAGAAGTATTTTGCACAGTAAAGGTTAGAAGAAGGTGTGAGGAAAGTGAGAAAAAAGCCATTTAGTAACGGCTGGTTATTTATCATCATTTTTATTACGGTAGGTTTAAGTTATGGGATCTATCATATTTATTTATACAATGCCCCAAGACAAAGTCATTACTCTCGTGTATCCAGCAGCAATTTAGAGCAGGAACGTCTGGGAGACATCCAGCTGCTTCAGAGTCTCGAATCGCTCATCCAGGCACCTAAACCACGTGACGATATTGAACGGTATCAATATTATCATTTGGACAACGAAACAACAGTAGCCACAGCGCGTGGTGACGATAAAATCATTCTAATTAGCGTCTATTCCGATCTGAAGATAAGTACTGCCAGAGGTATTCACGTGGGGTCTTCTACAGATGATGTGATTGAAGCTTATGGCTCTTCTTATTATAAAAGAGGGGAACAAGGGGCTGATATTATCGGGTATGTGGATAAAATCAATCATCGGAATTTAGAATTTTGGTTACAAGATCAGAAAGTGAATATGATCCGATATAGTGTGGACTCTGTTGTGATGTAAGATGTTTTGGGATATCCTTACAAGCATAAACGCCTTCGGCTTCCTTATAAGGTCGGTAAGCGGTTAAGCGAGAAATATAAGAAATATAGTATTGTGTGAAACTTATACTTTCTTATATTATTAAAAAGGACATATGTCCTTTTTTTGTGGGTTATTCTAAATTACACTTATTTGAGTAAACAATAGAGGGGGCACCACATGCAAACGATAAATGACCGTGAAGCTGTCCGTGCCTTGGCAGTGAAGAACGGTCTGGACGGAATTTTTAGCCCGCTAGTCACGTATAAAATGGAATTGAGACGTTATACGGATGAAGAGAAGCTGTGTTTGGTTGGCGATCAGTTGGATGGGATGTTCATATTGGTTGAGGGCAAGCTCAAAATTCAGACACTGCTGCCGAACGGCAAATCTATGCTGGTGCGGTTTACAAATCCGATATCAGTGATTGGGGATGTGGAGCTGCTTCATCGCTTTCCTGTCAAGAATCAAGTGGAGTCTGTGGGTGAGAGCTTGATTCTTTTTGCCGGGAGAAGATTACTGCTGAGAGAGCTTGAGGAAAATACAGCTTTGTTACGTTTTCTCGTAGGGGAACTTAGTCACAAATTGCATACGCTCGGTCAAGCCTCCGCACTTAACCTGTTGTATCCGGTCGAGAATCGATTTGCCAGCTATTTGATGTCTTTATTCGCCGATAAAAACGGTGACCGACGTGTGGAGGAGATTCGGACCTCAAGCCTTATAGAGACAGCAGAGTTGCTAGGTACAAGTTATCGGCATCTTAACCGGATCGTGCGTCGTTTTATTGATGAAGGAATTATTGCAAGAAATCGTGGACGTTTAAGCGTACTGGATGAAGGGAAGCTGGCGGAGCTGGCAAACGGAAATTTATACGAATAAAAAGATCTCTAAAGACCATTAGTTCCAGCCTTGGGCCGGACGTAGAGGTCTTTTTGTTTTTTTAAGCGAACATTCAGTTCAATTTCAGAGAAGCTTAAGGGAACGATAGTAGGATAAAAGTACCAAATCGGGACCTACTATACATATAGAGATGAGGAACAACGATGTTCAGAAATATCCGTGGGAAAATTGTATTGGGATTTACTGCTGTGATTGTAGTTTTTCTAGTGGCTATAGCAGGAAACACATGGTTTCAGGGAAAGGCTACGATGCTGACGGATCAGGTCAATCGCAACTGGAACAAGCTGTCGCTTGTTCAGGGATTAACGGATAAAATTCGTACGGCAGATGAGCTCGGGGCTCGTTATGTGATGAGCAACACAGATGCTGAGCGAAAATCATATCTTTCTAAGTACGAAGAGACGCTCCCATTGATTGAGAATGCCATCAAGGAGCTGGAGAGTGTTAGATTAAGTGAAGAAGAACTAAAGGGTGTAACGGAGCTGAAGGGGAAATGGAATGATTATTTGATCGTTTTGAAGGAAGCCTTCGCCTTAGCTAAGGACGGGAACTTCCCGGAAGCGCAGAAGAAGTTTACCAATTTATCTTTAGATGCAATGATTGAATCTCAGATTGTATTCCAGAGCATGCTCATGGAGGAAATACAGAATGGGCAGAGTCAAGCAGAAGCCCATCGTAATAACGCTATGATTACTAGCTTTGGTGTGACCGGATTATCGGTTGTTCTTGCCCTAATTCTTGCACTATTAATATCTGGACGAATTATTAAACCACTTCATGATGTGAACACACAGCTGAAGGAGATTGCAGATGGAGATGCCGATCTTACTCGCAAGCTAAACGTCCGGTCAAAAGATGAGATTGGTGAACTGGCGTTTAATTTTAATAAAATGACAGAAAATTTGGGCTCGATGATTGAACAAGTGAAGTTATCGGCGAATAGTCTCGCGAATTCCTCTACAAATCTTACCTCGGATAGTGGAGTGACAGCAGGTGCGACAGAACGAATATCGGATATTATGGGTGAAGTAGCTTCGGGAACTGCTAAACAGATGAATGATCTACAGACCAATACAATATCATTCTCAGAAATATCGATAGGAATCGGTCAAATTGCCTCCAGTGTTCAGGATATTTCTGAAGCCTCGCATCGTTCTGCGTCGTTTGCTATTGCCGGAGATGAATCACTTCTGGCGGCTGGTCAGCAGATGGAATCCATTAATCGATCTATACATTCTTTGTCACAGCAAGTCCAAGGCTTTGTGAATCGATCACAGGAAATTGGCGGTGTTGTAGGAGTTATAAAAGGGATCGCTTCGCAAACGAATATGCTAGCGTTAAATGCGACTATTGAGGCAGCCCGCGCGGGTGAGCAAGGGAGAGGCTTCGCTGTAGTTGCCGACCAGGTTCGTAAGCTGGCAGAGCAATCCGCAGAATCCGCTAATCAAATTGCGGAAATGGCGAGCGGGATTCAAAGTGAAGCAGATAATGCGATGAAAGTTATGATGAGTAGTATGAGTGAAGTAAGGGGAGGCACGGAGATTATTCAGCAGGCTGGACGTTCCTTTGGTGAGATTCGGTTATCTATAGATTCACTAGCCGAGCAGGTTCAGGAAGTATCCGGAGCTGTGGAAGAGATCACAGCGGCTACGGAAGAGATTGTGGAATCGCTTCGAAGTGTTACGACAATTGCAGAAACGACTGCAGCGAGTACACAACATGTGTCGGCAGCCTCACAAGAGCAAAGGGCTTCGGTGGAACAAATTGCTTCCTCTGCAAGTGAATTAAACTTAATGGCTCATGGACTACAGGGGCTGGTAGCTAGATTTAATGTATAAGGCGAGCTTCGGAGAGTTGAGGGGGAATCCCAGTGCTCTCTGGAGCTTTCTTTTTTTATTTGGTTGAACGTAATATCCCACATACTAAGCATAGAAATTGCCATCGACGTCCACCTTCCTATAACTTATATTATTACCATTATTAGTTAGTTTGTGGTCAACCTCTGGGTATAGATCAGTGACTTATTGAAGTCAGAGTCAAGGATACGGGAGGACAGGCAGCTAATAATAAAACGATTGTTAAGTCTCGTTGAAAACTATCAGGTCCATTTTAGGAGGCGAATGTCTATAACAATACTATTTTGAAAGCGTATTCTTATTGGCTGCATAGCTTCACAAAACTTTGGGAGGTGGTTCTCTAATGATAGCAGCTTCTAAAAAAATTACGGGTAAGTCGGCAGTAATGTATTTTTTGATTGTAATATTGTTTGTAGGTCAATTAGCGTTGTACCCCTCGGTGAGTTTAGCTGCGGGGAATTTAGCCCAAGGTAAAAGCATTACTTCAAGCTCATTTGGCGATGTTTATGTAGCAACTAATGCCAATGACAGCAATCAAGGAACGTATTGGGAGAGTGTAAGTAACGCATTCCCGCAATGGATCAAAGTGGACTTAGGCGACGTAAGCAGTGTCAATCAGGTTGTTCTAAAACTGCCGACGAACTGGGAAACAAGAACCCAAACGTTGTCGGTGGAGGGAAGCTCTGATGATTCTACTTACACTAATTTAGCAGCCTCTGCCAATTACACCTTTAATCCAGCAAGCGGATCTAATACTGTGACCATTAATTTTACAGCTGCGAGTGCTAGATATGTTAAATTGAATTTCACGGCAAATACAGGATGGCCAGCAGCACAGTTATCGGAATTTGAGATTTATGGCAGCACAACGACACTTCCAACAACAGGATATGAAGCGGAGAATGCTGCTTTATCCGGTGGAGCAAAAGTCAATACAGATCATACCGGTTATACCGGAACCGGATTTGTAGATGGCTATTTGACACAAGGAGCAACGACTGCCTTTAGTGTTAATGTTGCCTCTGCTGGAAACTATGATGCCGCATTAAAATATGCAAATGCTTCAGGCAGCACAAAAACGGTAAGTATTTATGTAAATGGGACGAAATTAAAGCAATCTTCTCTTTTAAATCTGGCCAACTGGAATACATGGTCCACAAAGGTTGAAACGCTAGCCTTGAGTGCTGGTGCTAATACGATTACTTATAAATATGATGCAGGTGATACTGGAAACGTGAATCTGGACAACCTGATCCTTACTCCATCTTCAGCACCGACAGCAACACCATCACCAACGGCAACGCCAACGCCAACGGCCACACCGACACCAACGCCAACACCGACAGTAACCCCAACACCAACGGCAACGCCGACACCAACCCCAACACCGACAGTAACACCGACACCAACGGTAACCCCAACAGTAACCCCAACACCTGGGACGGGTTCAAATTTGGCTTTGAACAAAAGTATAACTGCGTCGTCCTCAGTCTTTACCTTTGTGCAGACGAATGCGAATGACGGTGATGTAACTACTTATTGGGAGGGGGCAGGGGGAAGTTATCCGAACACATTAACTGTTAATTTGGGCAGTAATGCTGATGTTACATCGGTTGTTCTCAAGCTGAATCCTGCATCGGCGTGGTCCACACGTACTCAGACCATTCAAGTGCTTGGGCATAATCAGAATACAACGGCTTTTACGAGTCTTGTACCTGCGACCGTGTATACCTTTAATCCGGCAACCGGTAATACAGTGACGATTCCGGTCACGGCTACGGCTAGTGAATTGCAGCTAAAGATCACTACCAACTCTGGTTCAAGTGCTGGTCAAATTGCTGAATTTCAGGTAATTGGTACACCATCTTCGAATCCAGATTTGACGGTGACTGCTCTTACATGGACTCCAACCTCTCCAATTGAGACGGATGCCATTACACTTAATGCAACAGTTAAGAATATAGGATCTCTAGCATCTGCTGCAACTAATGTGAATTTTTATTTGGGCACTACCCTTGTAGGTACTAGTCCAGTAGGTACTCTAGCTGCTGGCGCATCAACGAGCGTATCTCTTAACCTGGGCGCAAAAGATGCAGCAACCTACTCATTAAGTGCAAAGGTCGATGAGAATAATACAGTAATTGAATCAAATGAAGGGAATAATAGTTTTACGAGTCCGGCTTCCCTTATTATTGCTCCAGTGTCCAGTTCTGATCTGGTTGCTTCCTCCGTCAGTTGGACACCTGGCAATCCAGCAGGCGGCAACACTGTAAGCTTCTCAGTTGCCATTAAGAATCAAGGTACAGCAGCTTCCGCGAGTGGTGCGCATAACATAACTCTGACGGTTTTAGATGCTACTACGAATGCGGTGGTTAAGACTCTAACAGGCTCCTATAACGGCGTGATCGCAAGTGGGGTGACCACAGCGCCTGTAGCTCTTGGTAATTGGACTGCAGGAAATGGCAAATATACTGTGAAGAGTGAAATTGCAGTAGATGCTAATGAGCTGCCTGTAAAACGGGCTAATAATATTCAGACGCAGTCACTGTTCATCGGTCGAGGTGCGAACATGCCTTACGACATGTATGAGGCTGAGGATGGAGTTATTGGCGGTGGGGCCGTGAAGCTTTCAGCCAACCGGACCATCGGCGATCCTGCAGGTGAGGCTTCAGGCAGAAGAGCAGTCACTCTGAACACCACAGGTAGCTATGTTGAATTCACGACAAAAGCCAGCACGAACACTCTGGTTACTCGTTTCTCGATTCCAGATTCAGCGAGTGGTGACGGCACAAATGCTACGCTTAACATTTATGTTAATGGTGTCTTTAGCAAAGCTATTAACTTAACCTCTAAATATGCATGGTTGTACGGTTCTGAGACAAGTCCTGGAAATTCGCCAAGCGCAGGTTCTCCACGGCATATTTATGATGAAGCTAACATTATGTTTGATAGTACCATTCCGGCAGGAAGTACGATCCGTTTACAAAAGGACACCGCTAACACTTCTCAATACGCCATCGACTTCATCAGTCTGGAGCAGGTTTCACCGATTGCTAATCCAGATCCGGCTAAATACACTGTTCCTGCAGGCTTTACGCATCAGGATGTTCAAAATGCGCTTGATAAAGTGCGGATGGACACCACAGGAAATCTCGTAGGTGTATATTTGCCACCAGGAAACTATCAGACCTCTAACAAGTTTCAGGTCTACGGCAAGGCAGTGAAGGTTATCGGTGCGGGTCCTTGGTATACAAGGTTCATTGCTCCAACTAACCAAGAGAATACCGATGTCGGATTCCGAGCCAGTGATACTGCGAATGGATCTACCTTTGCGAATTTCGCTTATTTCGGAAACTATACTTCTCGTATCGACGGTCCTGGTAAAGTATTTGATTTCTCCAATGTGGCGAACATTACGATCGACAACATCTGGACTGAACATCAGGTCTGTATGTACTGGGGAGCCAATACCGATAACATGGTGATTAAAAACTCCCGTATCCGTAACACCTTCGCTGACGGCATCAATATGACTAATGGAAGCACGAATAACCTGGTGTCTAATATTGAAGCACGGGCAACAGGTGATGATAGCTTTGCATTGTTCTCGGCGATTGATTCTGGTGGTGCAGATATGAAGGATAACATCTATGAGAACCTCACTTCAATCTTGACTTGGCGTGCTGCTGGTGTAGCTGTCTATGGTGGATACGCAAATACCTTCCGTAATATTTATATTGCGGATACACTTTGCTACTCCGGGATTACAATCAGCTCTTTAGACTTTGGATATCCGATGAATGGCTTCGGAGCTTCACCGACTACGAATTTTGAGAATATTTCTATTGTTCGTGCAGGTGGGCATTTCTGGGGCGCGCAGACTTTCCCGGCGATCTGGGTATTCTCGGCCTCCAAGGTCTTTCAAGGTATCCGAGTCAATGATGTGGATATCATTGATCCGACCTATCATGGCATCATGTTCCAGACCAACTATGTAGGTTCCACTCCACAATTCCCTGTAACAGATACCATCTTTAATAATGTTACAATTACCGGTGCGCAAAAGAGCGGCGATGCTTTTGATAGTAAATCCGGAGTGGGTATCTGGGTGAATGAAGCTGCTGAGGCTGGTCAAGGTCCAGCCAGAGGCTCAGCAACCTTTAACAATCTGAAGATTACGAACACGGTAACAAATATTAAGAATAATACATCTACTTTTACCATTAACGTAAATCCGTAAATTGTAGATCAGTAGTCAGTTATAATGAAGCCGCCTACCCATAAATTTGGGAGGCGGCTTTTTAACTTAGGGAGCTTGCAAGCTCCAGAATCGACAGGAGGTGCCACTCAAGTTACAATGAAGGGTATGTAAAGTAATGAAGGAGGCGCTATATATGACACCACTAGTTGTTAACAATATAACTGAGCTGATTGGGAATACACCGGTTGTGCGACTAAATCGGTTGACCACCCCCCAAGATGCAGAACTATATGTAAAGCTGGAACGCTTCAATCCCAGTGGCAGTGTAAAGGATAGAGCAGCTTATAATCTGATCCTGCAAGCAGAACTAGCCGGGCTGCTGAAGCCCGGAGGGACCATTATAGAGCCGACAAGCGGAAATACAGGCATTGGATTGGCTATGAATGCCGCTGCAAAAGGCTATAAAGCGATTCTTGTCATGCCTGACAATATGACGAAGGAACGAATCAACATTCTAAAGGCTTATGGCGCTGAAGTTGTTCTGACTCCTGCAGCGGAGCGGATGCCGGGAGCTATAACAAAAGCAATCGAGCTGGGGAAAGAAGTGGCAAACAGCTTTATTCCACAGCAATTTGAGAACAAAGCGAACCCTGACATTCACCGTACTACGACAGCTCTTGAAATTATGGAGCAAATGGAAGGGAAGCTGGACGTGTTCGTTGCTTCTTCGGGAACAGGTGGTACGATAACTGGAACTGGGGAAGTGTTGCGTGAGCAGCTTCCAGATATTCGTATTCTAGTTGTTGAGCCGCAGGGCTCACCAGTATTATCCGGTGGAAAGCCTGGACCGCATAAGCTGGTTGGAACCAGTCCGGGCTTTATACCCGCCATTCTGAATACAAAGGTCTACGATGAAATTGTTCAAGTTTCGGATGAAGATGCACTGAATACCGTGAGAATGCTGGCAGCACAGGAAGGAATTCTGCTTGGCCCATCAGGTGGAGCCGCAGTATGGACAGCATTGCAGGAAGCACGGCGCCTCGGGGCCGGCAAGCGAGTGCTATGTATTGCACCTGATGCGGGGGAACGTTACCTGAGCATGGGAATATTCTAACTTCGTTTGGAGGAAAAAGAATGAATAAGCTTATGGCAAGTTTCTTTATTGTTCTTATGTTGGTGGGTTGTTCCAGCAACAACTCTTTGACCAGTGATGGCGATCATGTTGAGTCTACACCGGAAAAAAGTGCGGAAACTGTACTGCCTTCACCAACGCTTCCTCCAAGCGCAGAGCCATTACCAACTCCAAGCAAGCAGAAGACTGAAGCATATCTAGATACTGAGAAGCTGAAGACGAATTTTGGCTTTGCGGATGCAGAGGGGCGGAATATTCTAGTCACTGGGCATGACAAAGGGCTTGATCAGGAGATGGCACAATTAAATGGGGCTATTGGTGATCAGGGGAATGTGTTAAAGGTTAAATTTAATAAATGGCAGGATGGAACAGAGAACAGCAATGGCCGGGAGATGGCACATAATTTTGTAAATCTGGCGGGTTATCTTTTTACGGTGGAAGAAGCAAGTGCGACCCCGGATGAAACCTACTATTTGACGGATCAAACAGACTTTAAGGTTGATGCGCTTTTGCATATTGAATCTCTAGAGGGTCAAGAAGCTTTATCTACTGTGGAGGAAAGTGTTCGACAGCGTATTGTAGATACGAAAAAACGTGAAATTCAGAAAATATGGAAGCTGGCAGACTTATCTACAGATCGGCAGCTGTATCTCGTTCAATTCGTAAGGCTGGATCAGGATATGTTATTTAGTCTCGTTTGGAAAGAAAAAGATGAATTTACCTTCATGGACTATCCAGCGGTGATTCAAGGAGATGAATATTCGGTCTGGCGGGTGGATGATGGCGGAGAGGTTATGCCTGAAATGTTCTCCATCCTTTTTGCTGCTGATACCTCAGAGGGCCCATTACTCGGCCTGAATTGGTGGGGCTCAGAGGGAGTAAATACGTTTTTTCTGAAAAAGGAGGGAGATTCGTTTAAAGAAATGGATATCCAATATGGACGTTATACTTCACCACTTTAGGTAGGATTTCGCAGTAAAAGTAGAAATGATTGGGTGCATCGTGAGATGTATCTTTTTTTTGCTACAATATAAGAAAGCCTGCTTATGATATTATAAATGTCAGCAATCACCTTTTAAAATACTTAAATTTGTAACATTAATGGGTCTATATAGCCCGATCGAGTCATGTCGCTTAGATGAGACGGTGATATTGTTAAGCATAAGATGTGCAGGAGGGGACGGCAACGTATAAACAAATAAAGTATATGATCCTGTTATTGCCAACGCTAATGGTGGGGATCTGGGAGATTGTGCGTCACCAGTTTCTAATGCCTTATATTTCTATGGATTTGGGGAACTATTTGACGCCAGTCCTGGTGTTTTTAGTCAGTCTTGTGTTGCTCGTCCCTTTGTTCTCTCTTATGGAGCGGAATCAGCGGGAGCTGGAGCAGGAACGTGCGCTTAAAGATGCAATGAAGGCTCGGGAAGGACTTGCCAAAGAACTGCATGATGGAATGGCGCAATCTTTATTTCTCTTATCTGTCAAAATCGACCGGCTAGAAGCAAGCCGCAAGAATGGTGAGGTCAGTGAGGAAAATGTGGATCAGATCAAAAAGACGGTCCATGAGGTGAACCGTTATGTGCGGCAGGCCATTGCCAATCTGAAGATTCCGGTCTCAGAGCAGAGTTCTTTTTCATTGGAACAGTCGGTAAAAGATCAGCTAGCCCAGATGGCGAACGAGATTATGATCGAAGCCTCTCTCGATTGGAGCCTGCAAGATGATGCGCTCTCCCCTTCGGAAAAATCAGAATTGTTATCCTGTATTCGCGAAGCGATCATTAATGTTCGTAAGCATACACGAGCTGGACTGGTTTCAATTACTGGCGATGGCGATGAGAAGAATTGGAGGGTAGTTGTTACAGACAATGGAGAAGGATTTCAGTATGATCCATTTGAAGTGAGTGGCAGCTACGGACTTCAGATCATGAAGGAACGTGTCGAGGGGATGGGCTGGAAGCTTAGGCTGACTTCTGGTGACACAGGCACCCAGGTTGAAATTACGAAAGGGGAAGTCAGTCCATGAGCCGATACCGGGTTTTAGTTGTAGATGACCATGCACATGCACGTGAGGCGATGTGCGAGATTTTGTCCATGGATGATAGTTTTGAGGTCATTGGAGTAGTGGAGAGTGGTGCTGAAGCGATCGCTTTCACAGCCCAGTGGATGCCTGATCTCATCCTAATCGATATTCAGATGCCGGAAATGGACGGGCTGGAGACGACTCGCCGGATCAAGCAGGAATATCCTTATGTCAAAATCGTTATCGTTACCGTATCGGACGAAATTTCCCACCTCCTCGAAGCGCTAAAGCAAGGAGCACAGGGGTATTTGCTAAAGAATCTGGCACCTTCCACCTGGATTCAATATTTGCAGGCCATTGTTAATGAAGAAGCACCGCTTAGTCGGGAGCTGGCTTTTCAAATCTTGAAGGAGTTCACCGTACCCTCTGTTACGGATGAAGGGGAGTCGTTGACGGCTAGAGAGAAAGAAATTTTAAGCTGTGTATCTTCTGGATCAAAAAACAAGGAGATTGCAGTGAGCTTGGGGATTTCGGAGCATACCGTAAAAAACCATTTGAAGAACATCCTCCAAAAGCTGCAACTCCAAAACCGAACGCAGCTGACGCGTTATGCCTTGGAGCAAGGGCTTGCTTCGCGTAAACGAGATTTTTCGAAAGATGTATAGCAGGAAGTTAAGGACGAAGATATATAATTATTGATGAGAAGAGGCTAACTATGAACAGATTATCTCGCAAAATAATGACGTTATTCGCACCAGCTGCAGCAACACTGTTATTGTTCGCAGCAGTGGCTAGCGCGCACGTAACCGTGGCACCAGCACAATCTAGCACGGGGGCATGGGAGACTTATACATTAAAGGTTCCTTCGGAAAAAGACGTGGCAACTGTACAAGTTGATCTACGAGTTCCAGCAGGTGCCGAGTTTAAACAATATGAGGCTACACCCGGATGGGATGTTACCATTGAGGGGAATAAGGTTAGCTGGATAGCTAATGGTGAGGGCATTCAGAAGGGGCAATTCCAACGCTTCTACTTTACGGCCAAGAACCCTGATGCCGCTGGCGACATTGCATGGGATGCTTATCAGCACTATGCCGATGGAAGCTTGGTGCAATGGTCCGGTGAGACTGGAACAGAGAATCCGCATTCCATTACTACAATTGTACAAGCTTCCGGTGGGGATGAACATTCTCACGGTTCCAATGTGAAGAGCGATTCCATGAGCATGGAAGAGCATAATGCTATTATGAAAGATGAGGAAAAATCAAACAGTGTCAATCCAATGGTCTACATCGCAGTCGGGATATCTTTACTTGCCTTTTTAATAGCGGCTATAAGTATATTGCGCGGGCGGAAAGAGTAATAGGGGAGCATTTTATTCCTTGATCTGAGTTGGATACTTGATAAGAAAAAAGTTTGAATTTATAACTGTGAACAGTCTCGAGTGAAGTTTGAGACTGTTCACAGTTTTTTTGTGGAGATTTGGGCAATATGATCTTTAGGACATGACAGAAGCCCCAGCCGATAAACGACTGAAGCTTCTTTTATGTTTTTTTTGTTGTGAATTACTTTTACTTGTCTACAGCCGTTTCCGCTTATAGAAGGTCACAAAGACTGCAGTCAGCAGTAAGAGAAGTATCGCGACCCCAGTAGTGATGGCTTCACTCGTGCTGCCTTTTTGCTGCATAGCGCCAGCACCGCCGCCAAAGTTACCACCCATGCCACCAGGCATGCCGCCACCCATACCGCCAGGGCCATTTCCGCCTTCAGGGATAGCTGGTCCACCCATGGCACCCGGTGCACCGCCAGGCCCGCCGGTGAATCCACCTTGAGCGGCTTGCCCATCGGTGTTGGTCTGCGCACCCTGAGCGGCTTGCCCGTCGGTGTTGGTTTGACCACCTTGAGCAACTTGCCCGCCAGCTGTTGCTTGCGTGTTACTGCCGGGACCCGCGCCGGCATCAGGGATAGCCGGTCCGCCCATGACACCGGGCTCACCGCCTGCACCGCCCTGAGGAGCCTGTCCATCCGTGGCAGCTTGCCCGCTTTCGGCGTTCGGTGCAGCACCGCCCGCGCTCTGATCCGCCCCCGCGCCAGTCTGCTCGTTACCCGCGCCGTTCGTACCTTGTTTAGCACCAGTGGCCCCTGCAGCTGCGCCATTCCTAGCGCCACCACCAAAGCCGCCGCCGCCCATGCCACCACCCATACCACCACCCATACCGCTTCCCGATCCGTCACCGGAGGAAGGGATGGTTCCGTCGAGCTGCTGCTGGATATTTTTAGCCATGTTCGACATGAAGGTCTTAACAGATTTAATCCCTTCTTCATATTGCTCGAAGGTGTAGAAAGCAGAAGGATCCGCTTTGACATAGCTGGAAATCATCATATCCAGCTGATCCACCCGAGTTTGGAACATGTCGTTCGCTAGATAGCCATTAATCATTTCGCTGACGATCTCGTGATATTTCGCTTTGTATTCGTCGTTAGCAAGTAGCTTCGCAATCAGAGGACGTTCAGCCAACGCGCCTTGTGTAGGCTCGTCAATCAGTACGTCTGCGCTGCCCATGCCGCCAAAAGCCATATTATAATCCCACGGCAGGATCGAGAAGACGCCTTCGTCTTCATATAAGTAATAATTTTGTTTATTACCACCTAAATAACTGTCCATATTTGCCGTGACCGCATTTAGAGCGATATACTTCAGCGATTCCTCTACGTCGATGTATTTTTCATAATCGGTGCCGTTATTTAGCTCATTCAGCATGTCGACAAGAATATCATCGTTGGACTTATCGGATTTCATTTCTAGTCCAGTATAGAGGGATGGATCATCGCCAAGCCAAGTCAAATCACTGCCCTGACCGGTCATTACACCTTTATAAAGTGCACCATAAGTATTGCCGAAATTGCGTTCCAGATAAGCATCACCGATCTGTTCTACCGCGAGGTAGAAGCCCTTTAGCTCATCGTTGACGTATACATTGACGAAGGAATATTTCGGCGTCGGAAGTCCGACACTTTCAGCGAGCTCGTAGGTCAGAAATTCACGCATATAAGAAGCATCGCTGTAATTGTTATTCAGGTTGATCTTAGTGATGCCAAATAAGTTCTGGTTCACATATTCATCAAAAGAAATTTTAAAGCTGTACCGATCAGAGTCTGTCATCTGTACTACACTTCTGAGACTAAGATTTCCTTTGGTCCGCACGGCAACGTTATCGAATTTAACGCCGTTGTACTCAACCGATGCGGTTTTATATTCTTCCGCGCTGGCATTATCCAGCATATCCTGAAAATCATCCGGGTCCAAAGTGATTTTGACATCGACGACCTTATCTTTTGGAAAGACCTGCTCGTCTAGATTTTTCTCGTCGCTCGAGACTACCTTATCCTTAGAATCTGTTGCAGTTTCGTTTGTTGCCGATGGACTTGCGTTCTGGCACCCAGCTACAGCGATGACCAGCAGCAGGCAACAAAGACTCAGCAGGATAGATTTACCTCTTGCTTTCATCTGGGGCACCGCCTTTCATCTTATTATGTTTAGGATACATAGTCACCGCTGTAGCTGATCAGAAGTGCATTTTTTACACCTTTAAGGTCGGAAACTTTGTTGACAAAGCCACCTACTTTATCATCCAGACGAAGCTCTAGTGTTAATTCGATATTGTTTGCAGATACTGTTTTTTGCTTCACGTTGAAGCGTTTCACGGATTTGGTGATATGGCTGTGGACTTCACGTTCACTCTCGTCGCTATCACAGTTAATGACTAGCAAGTATGGTGTTTCGATAGAAGAATGTTTTATGAAGAGGAACAGAATTAGACCTATGATGATTGAACCCACAATAGCCAAAGTGAAGAAGCCTGCGCCAGTTACAATCCCTGCGACTGCTGCCCAGAATAAGAAGATCAGATCAGTTGGATCTTTGATCGGCGTTCTGAAACGAACGATGGACAATGCGCCGACCATACCGAGGGACAGAACCAGGTTAGAGTTGATGGCGATAATGACAGTGGCTGTAATCATGGTCATGCCCATTAGCGAGACGTTGAAGCTTTTGGAGTATAACACTCCGCTAAATACACGTTTATAGAGCAGATAAATAAAGTATCCGATCAGAAAGGCCACGCCTAAGGTGATTAGCATTTTCGAGATGCTTATATCGGAGACAAAGTTGTCTATCACCGAGTTTTTAATGATATCTGAAAAAGTATTTGTGGTTGTATCTGTTGTTGCGGTTGCTGCCATTGTTGCTAGTGATGCATTCATAATCAATAATCCTCCCAAGTGTTGGTTTTTAAGAATTTGCGGCAGATCACATATTTTGAAGCGGACTGTCTGTTCAGCCCCTCTAACTGCAGCGCAATTTTAATGTATTCCGGAATGTACTCATCGAATTTCACTTCAAAAATAATAAAGTTCTCATCCATCGCCCGAATCGGATGCAAATCCTTATCAAAAATATCCGTCGAATGCAGACCGGTACGTAATTCTTTATCGAACGTGATCCGCACGTTGCCGTTGTGGCAAACATAGGGCTCGCGAACATAATCCACGATGACCTTCGGCCGAAGAAGGTTATGACGCATCTGATTGTATAATTCCATGAACAGTGGACTGTCCGGGACATTCAGGACCTCATAGTTACCTGCCATGATCTCGTCGTACATTTGACGGGTCAGCGGCTCTTTAATTTTGGCGATATAATCGTCCATTTTGATTTTTTTCTCAAAGTGAATGATGTTGTCTTGAATGTTGTAGATACGAATACGATATTTGGCGCGTTCTCTGAGACCTCCGAGTTTGTCGGCAAGCGCTGAGTTGTTGATGTCGTCAAAATACAAACTGCGGATATGATATTCGCCACTCTCATTGGTGTGCTGGTCTGTATCAATCAAGCTCTGTAATCGCTGACGCAATATAAGGTATTGATGATAGTTAATGAAGAATTTTAGTTCATGCCGGAATTGAAGCTTGTTACTCATTTTCCCACCTCGTTTCTATTTCTATCTCTATCTCTGTCTCTGTCGTTGGCTAACCTTCTTGCACAACTAATTCTAGGAGACAGACCTTATGCTTAACTTAAAATAGACTGAATGTTAGCTGAATGTTTTACACTGCGTTAACAAAAGTATAGATCTATAGATTTGACTTCTGACTTTCTGGAAGGCTATCTTAGTTAGAAGACTAGAGAGAAAAATGAAGGAGGAGCCGTGATGAAAGACTATAAATTCGCCATCATCCTAGGGATAGTAGTGATTGTTCTGATCTTGGTGGCTGTTGGGATGGAGTGGTCCAAATCCGGGAGCTCCAAGAAATCATCAGCCCCGTATGATCTTGTTACCACCTTTAAGGGAGATGCGGGAACGAGTCGTGCGTTTACTTGGTATACTAGCGATTCCAATGCCGCAGGAGTTCTGGAGTTAGTAAAGGGACAGATGTCCTCTTTTGTAGAATCGGATGTACTAAGGATAGAAGCAAATAGTAGCGCCATAAAAACGGACCATGGTCCCAGAGGTGTTCACAAAGCGGAGGTTACAGGACTTGAACCTGGGACGTTATATTCTTACAGAGTGGGCAGCGGGCTTGAGGGAGGATGGAGTTCAGTTGCGGAATTTACCACGGAAGAGGTTGGACTAGATAGTGTTACGTTTATCAACGTCGCGGATTCTCAAGGGGAGAGGGCGGATGATTTTAAACTATGGGGGAAGACATTGAGCAAGGCCATTCAGACCTTTCCAGAGGCCAAGTTTATTGTGCATAATGGTGACTTAACGGAGGATCCGGAGGATTCGGCGGGCTGGGATCAATTTTTTGGTAACGTGCAAGGCTTGCTTTCGGGGACACCCTTAATGCCTGTTACGGGAAATCATGATCAGGTTGATGACGATGCGACGGACTTTACTTCTCATTTCAACCTGCCAGATAACGGGGCAAAAGGTTCTATTGCGGGCACCTCGTATTCCTTCGATTACGGTCCTGTACATGTGTCTGTATTGAATACGGAGAGCAATTTGAAAAAGCAAGCTGAGTGGCTGAAGCAAGATTTGAAGAGCACGGATAAGGAATGGAAGATTGTTGCGATGCACCGTCCGGCATACGGGGGCAATTCATATAAGAAGGTTGAAGATTGGACGGATATTTTTGATGCATATGAGGTCGATCTGGTGCTGCAGGGTCATAATCATGAGTACTCCAGATCCTACCCTTTGCGGGCTGGAAAAATCGTTCCTGAAGGTGAGAATCCGGTAGGTGCTAAAAAAGGTACGGTATATGTGGTGACCAATGCTTCCGGAGGGAAATTTAACGAGAAAAAAGAGGATCAGTTCTATCATGCGGTGCATTTTCAAAACTACAAGCAAATGTTCGCAGGGATTAGTGTTACCAAGGATAGTTTGACTTATCAGGCTTATGATGTGGATGGTAAGATGCTGGATGAATTTGTGCTTACGCATTAACCAGTAGTAGCTTTCTTCACCGTTAGGGTGGAGAGGGCTTTTTTGGGATTCTTCTGGATTTTTGATTTGACACTCCTCTTAGGGGAGGGATTTATGCTTGTGAAATGTAATCTAAGGTGTGAAAATGGTACGATTTTTAGAGACAAACTTCATGAAAATACAACCATTTTCTATCGATTATGAAAAACATTACCATTATAATGAAAGCGTTATCAGAAAAATTCAAATAGTCATTTAGGGGGGAGGGAAGAAGCAGGGATACAGAGTAGGAGGAAAGCAAAAGCAAACCAATAAAATTGTAGGAGGCGTAAAACGTGATTCGTAATCGTATCCGAAAAACTGGATTGTTAATCCTGCTTGGCGCGATGATAGGCTCTTTATTCTCTGCATTCCCAGCTACTACTCATGCGGCCGCAAGTGAACCTTACAATTGGAAGAGTGTTGTAACGGGAGCCGGCGGTGGTTTTGTACCCGGAATTATTTTTAATCAGTCCGAACCCAATTTAATTTATGCCAGAACAGATATCGGGGGTGCGTATCGATGGAATCAGGCTACCTCTAGTTGGACTTCGATTAGTGACTCCGTAGGCTGGGTCGATTGGAATAAGAATGGTGTAGATGCCCTTGCTACAGATCCTATTGATCCGAACAAAGTCTATATGGCAACAGGTACTTATACTAACTCCTGGGATAATAACGGTCAGATCATGCGCTCTAGTGACCGGGGAAACACCTGGCAAACCACTCCGCTGCCTTTTAAGGTAGGTGGCAATATGCCGGGCCGCTCTGCGGGTGAACGCCTTGTCATTGACCCGAATAAGAATAATATTTTATTCTTCGGAGCCAGAAGTGGCAATGGGCTCTGGAAAAGTACGGACTCCGGTGTTACTTGGTCGAAGGTAACCTCTTTTACGAATGTAGGAACATATATTCAGAATCCGACACTGGATTACGGAAATGATCTCGTTGGCTTATCCTGGATTACGTTCGATAAGAGCACAGGAACACTTGGCAATGCGACTCAAACGATATATGTAGGGGTTGCCGATACAGCAAGCAGCGTATATCGAAGTACAGATGGAGGCGTAACTTGGACAGCTCTGGCAGGACAACCTTCAGGCTACTTGCCACATCATGGCGTGCTTTCATCTACAGGCGATCTGTATATTACTTATAGCAATGGTGTAGGTCCTTATGACGGAAGTAAAGGTGAGGTTTGGAAATACAATAAAACAAGCGGTGCATGGACGAACATCAGTCCTTCAACCGGAACGGATAATTGGTATGGCTTCGGTGGTTTAGCTGTGGATGCACAGAATCCTAACACAGTTATGGTATCCAGTTTAAACGCTTGGTGGCCTGATGAAGTGATTTTCCGCAGTACTAACGGTGGTGCAACATGGAGCCGAATTTGGGACTGGGGCAATTATCCAGAACGAACTTATAAGTTCAGTATGGATATCACAGCAGCACCTTGGCTCGATCACGGAACGACTTCGACCTCTCTTGATCCTTCACCAAAACTGGGCTGGATGATGGGCGATCTGGAAATTGATCCTTTCAACTCTAACCGGATGATGTATGGGACGGGGGCTACCATTTATGGCTCAAACAATTTGACCTTATGGGATACAGGAGGCAAGGTGAATATCTCTGTTATGGCAAAAGGTGTGGAGGAAACTGCAGTATTAGGGTTGATAAGCCCGCCAACGGGAACCTCCCATTTGATCACTGCACTTGGTGACGTTTCTGGTTTCCGTCATGAGGATTTGTCGGTAGCTCCAACTAAATTCCAGACTAGTCCTTCATGGGCAACAACAATGAGTATTGATTATGCAGAGTTGAGTCCATCATATATGGTACGGGTAGGCAGTGCAGATAAAGAGAAGACACCAAGTATGAAATCCATTGGTATCTCTAACGATGGTGGAGTGAACTGGAACATGCCAAATTCCGAACCGTCAAATGGCACCAAAACAACAGTAGGGCATGGACAAGTAGCTGTGTCTGCAAGTGGGAACTCTATTTTGTGGAGCACCTCGGATATTGGTGTGTACTACTCCAAATCAACAGGTAACTCTTGGATAGCAAGCGCCGGATTACCTGCAGGAGCAAAAGTAGCATCTGACCGAGTGAATGCTAACAAGTTTTATGGATTTTTTGCTGGGGTCTTCTATGTTAGTGTGGATGGCGGAGCTACATTTACTGCCACTTCAGCTTCAGGTTTCCCAACCAATAATGTAGCTGGATTACAGCCGAACGAAGCTCAGATCAGCATGAAAGCAGTACCAGGTATTGAAGGTGACATCTGGTTTGCAGGAGGAAATACGACTGAGAATAAGTATGGTTTGTGGCACTCCACGAACTCTGGTGCGAGCTTCACGAAGTTAACCAACGTACAAGAAGCTGATCTCATCGGTTATGGAAAAGCTGCGCCGGGTCAAACTTACATGGCACTGTACACGGTAGCGAAGATTGATGGCGTGCGGGGTGTCTTCCGTTCCGATGATGTTGGCGCAACTTGGGTTCGTATTAATGACGATGCCCACCAATACGCCAAGATTAATATGGCGATTACTGGTGACCCAAGAATTTACGGACGTGTATATCTCGGAACGAATGGCCGAGGCACATTGTATGCTGATCCTGTCAATCTACCAGCAACAGGCTCAACCATTACTCCAACAACTGCAAGCTTTGATAAGAAAACAGCGAATCAGGCCGACGTCGCAGTAACGCTGACACTGAATGGAAATACGCTCAGCACGATCAAGAACGGAACGGCGACATTGGTTACTGGTACAGATTATACGGTCAGTGGATCTACTGTGACCATTAAAAAAACGTATCTAGCGACGCAAGCGGTAGGAACGACCACGCTGACGTTTAGCTTTAGCGCAGGGGCTAATCAATCATTGGCGGTTGCGGTGACGGATACGACAACACCAGTAACTAACTCCACGATAACACCAACAACCGCAAGCTTTGATAAGAAAACAGCGAATCAGGCCGACGTCGCAGTAACCATGACGCTGAACGGAAACACGCTCAGCACGATCAAGAACGGAACGGCGACATTGGTTACTGGTACAGATTATACGGTCAGTGGATCTACTGTGACCATTAAAAAAGCATATCTAGCGACGCAAGCGGTAGGAACAACCACGCTGACGTTCAGCTTTAGCGCAGGAGCAACGCAGTCCTTAGCGATTGCGGTAACGGATACGACAACACCTATATCCAATTCAACGATAACACCAACAACCGCAAGCTTTGATAAGAAAACAGCGAATCAAGCCGACGTCGCAGTAACCATGACGCTGAACGGAAACACGCTCAGCACGATCAAGAACGGAACGGCAACATTGGTTGCAGGGACAGATTACACGGTCAGCGGATCAACAGTAACCATTAAAAAGGCGTATCTAGCGACGCAAGCGGTAGGAACGACCACGCTGACGTTCAGCTTTAGCGCAGGAGCAACGCAGTCCTTAGCGATTGCGGTAACGGATACGACAACACCTATATCCAATTCAACGATTACTCCAACAACAGCAAGCTTTGATAAGAAAACAGCGAATCAAGCAGACGTAGCAGTAACGCTGATACTGAATGGAAATATGCTCAGCACGATCAAAAACGGAACAGCCACCCTCATAGCAAGCACAGATTATACAGTGAGTGGTTCTACAGTAACGATCAAGAAAGAGTATCTGGCAACACAAGCAGTGGGATCAACAACGCTTACCTTTGAGTTTAGTGCAGGGACCACGCAATCTTTGGTTGTCACAATTTCGGATACGACAGTAGCTCCTACTGCAGCATTGAAAGTGCAGATGTATAACGGAACATTGTCTGCTTCCGGAAATACGTTGAATCCAAAGTTCAAGCTGGTGAATACGAGCACAAGTGCTGTGACACTCTCCGATGTGAAATTAAGATACTATTACACGATTGATGGAGAGAAGCCACAAAGCTTCTTCTGCGATTGGTCACAGGTGGGAAGCGCGAATGTAACAGGAACATTTGTAAAATTGCCAACAGCTAAAGCAAATGCGGATTATTATCTGGAGGTTGGTTTCTCAAGTGCAGCGGGTTCACTTGCTGCGGGTGCGAGCATCGACATCCAGGTGCGGGTGGTTAAAGAGGATTGGACGAATTATACTCAAACCGGAGATTTTTCTTTTAATGCGGTGGATACTAATTATGTGGACTGGAGCAAAACACCAGCATACGTGTCAGGAAACTTGATTTGGGGTAGTGAACCTAACTAAAGACATCACCAATATTTATGCAATAGAGGCTGTCCTAGAAGTAGGGAATTCTACTTTTGGGGCAGCTTCTATCTTTATAAAATAGACCAAACGACGATCGTGTGAGCTAGAGAGGAATTAGGGAATAACTCCCTGAAAATAGCCGATTTTAGCCTTAAATGAACGAAAACAGGGAATTCCTCCCTAAAAATCAGGGGAATTTCTTTATTTTCTAGCAAATCAGCTAAATTATAGGGAGGTTTTCCGTAATTACTATTTGGATGAGTAGATATATCAGAATTATAGGGAGAAATCCCCTAATTATTCAATCGGCGCTTCAATTGATATGCCATTTGTTTTGTTGTTACAACGTTTGTCCACTATCTACCGTAATGATCTGTCCGGTCATTGCTTCCTGTTCGAGTGTCGCGCAGACGAATTGAGCGATATCCTCAGTGGATGATAGACGCTGGAGCAGCAGATTAGGTGCTAATTTATGCATCTGTTCTTCTCGACCAGACCACCATCTAGTAGCAACAGCTCCCGGTGCGACACAGTTCACTCTAATAGTTGGAGCTAGCGCATGGGCGAGAGATTTCGTGAGGCCATGAACAGCAGCTTTGGAGACCGCATAAGGAAGGGAAGAGCCTAAGCCAGTTTGTCCGGCGATGCTGCCGAGATTGACGATGGTGCCTGAACCGCTCAGGTTCATATACGGAGCAACTGCTCTGGCGCAGAAAAACATTCCTTTCACATTCACATCATAGAGTTCATCCCAGACTTCCTCTGTTGCTTTTTCCAGATCACCCAGCGCAATATGTTTAGTAATACTGGCGTTATTCACCAGCAGATCTACCGTCCCAAAATGCTGAATAATCGAATGGACCATACTTCGCACTTCCTGATCCTTAGAAACATCGGCTTGTACTGCTATCGCTTGCCCACCTTGATTTATAATCGTATTCACGGTTTCATTAGCTTCTGCCTCGGATCTAGAATAGTTCACTGCAACAAGGGCTCCGCGTCGGGCTAATTCCAGACTTACAGCCTTGCCAATTCCAGTACCTCCACCAGTTACTAAGGCTACTTTATTGTTAAGATCCATCCTTATTCACTCCTTTGGTTGGCGTATGTTGTTGATATAGAGTATTCTATAGTGATTATTGGATTTCGTATAATTGAATTAATTGAAGGTTTGGTTCAATTTATTTGAATTAAGTAGTGGAGGGCTCAGGAATGGATCTAAAAACAATAAAAACCTTTCAAACCATTGTGAGTTCAGGAAGCTTTAACCGTGCAGCAGAGGAATTGAATTATGCCCAATCCACGGTCACGATGCAAATGCAGAGGCTTGAATCCGACTTAGGATGTCAACTGCTTGAGCGGGGAAAACAAATCTGCTTAACAGAAGCTGGTAGATTGTTTTATGAAGAGAGCTTACATATTGTTAAGGATATGGAGCGGTTGCAGAGCCGTTTGGTCGATTTGAAGATAGGCGAGGCTGGCAACCTCCGCATAGGGGTAACGGATCCGACGGCGAGCTTTCGTTTGCCGCAGCTGTTAAGCAGCTTTATGACGCAGTTTCCGAAAGTGAAAGTCTCCGTGGAGATCGCGGGAACCGCTGCACTCAGTGAACTGCTTTTGCGAGGCGAAATTGATATGGCTGTATGTTCAGCGCCAGAGCTGGGTAAGGAGCTTTATTTTGAACCCTTATTTACGGAGGAATTTGTGTTACTTATGCCAGAAGAGCATAGGCTAGCTTCCAAGGAGAATATCACGCCAGAGGATTTACAGGATCATCGGTTACTTATTACGGCAGCAAACTGTCCTTATCGCAAAAAATTAGAAAGTGTGCTACAGGAATCAGGTGGTGCACCGTTCGATACTATGGAGATTGGAAGCATGTCGGCTCTAAAATATTTTGTAGAAAG
Organism: Paenibacillus sp. FSL F4-0236; assembly: GCF_038000135.1. Classification (NCBI taxonomy): domain Bacteria; kingdom Bacillati; phylum Bacillota; class Bacilli; order Caryophanales; family Paenibacillaceae; genus Paenibacillus; species Paenibacillus sp. FSL F4-0236. The sequence continues at coordinate 3,411,809 of NZ_JBBOBK010000001.1, read as the reverse complement.
TGGCTTAGGCGTCGCTCTTGTCCCTGAGATAGTCTTGAATCCGGCCCCTGCAGGAACGATAGTGCGAAAACTGGAGGGAAAGGTTATCGATATGACCTGCGGTATCCTATGTAAACTTTCGGATTATCCCTTGAAGCTGGCGAGCTCCAGATTGTATCATTTTTTAAAGCAGGAGCTATCCGCGACAAGGATATTTTGAATTTTAAACGAATTGTATGTATTAGGAAAAAAAAGAGAGGGCGGTGCTTGATGTTTTTAAGGAGAAAATTCAGTTTCTGGTTTTCGATTATTAGTATCATCATCTGTCTGGGTGATTATTTGGGGATTGAGATCGCAAACATCATTCTTGTACGACTTAATCCAATTATAGATACGCTGATTTTCATGAAGCCCTTTGCAAACTGGATGGTTGATGTTAATAATACGGAATGGGCTGCAAGCAGTATATTAATCAGCGTCAGATTACCCACGTATGTAATTCATTTTGGGTCGTTCCTGATTCTAGGACTTCTTATAGATTATCTTATACATATATTTAAACAGAAGTAAAAAGCGAGCAGTATTAGCCGAGATGAGGAAAGGTGAGATGAGATGAGCGGAGTAGAGGGAAAGCTTGAGTTGGAGAGGATTGTTTTTATAGGAAGGACCTTTGAGGAATATTTACAGATGTTCAAATTGAAAGAAGCGGATCTTGTAGGCAGGCGGATTTTGGATTGTCCTGCAGGTGCCTGCTCTTTTACAGCGATATCGAATCAGTTAGGGAGTGACGTGACTGCTGCGGATATCGCTTATTATTACTCTGCGGATGAGCTTGAAGATAAAGGTGTTCAAGATATTGAGCATGCTATGTCTGAACTGGTTAAGGTACAGGGCAATTTTGTATGGGACTACTTTAAGTCTATAGAGGATTTGACACAAGCGAGGAGTAGGGCTTTAAACGATAACATCAGGGATCAGAGACAAACCCCGGAGCGATATGTTCCTGTGATTTTACCTAATCTGCCGTTCAATGATGAGGATTTTGATCTGACATTGTCTGCGCATTTCCTATTTATGTATAGTGATCGGCTGGATTATGATTTTCATCTAAGGACTGTTAATGAACTTATGCGGGTGACTAGCGGAGAGCTTCGTATTTTCCCTTTAGTTGATCTGTCTTGCAAAAGATATGAGCATCTAGATCGCCTTATAGATGAGATGGTTCAACAAGGTTTCGCTGTGGAGGAGATGGAGGTTCCTTATGAATTTCAAAAAGGGGCAAATCAGATGCTGAGCATTAGAAGAATGAAGCCATAAGATAGTAGATAGCTATAGTTTGTAAAATGAAACACGAGGGTGTCCCTAAGCTATTTTCATCGCTTTGGAGACACCCTCGTTTTTAAATATAACCCTATAAAAAATTACGCCACTTTCTCTTTGCGTTCTGCTACATAACAAGCAATCCCCAGTACCAGACCGAGTCCTACTAGAACGGCACCGACCCATGGCAGGGAAGTAATCGCAAGATGAGAAATGACCCATCCGCCGATGAAGGCACCTGTTGCGTTTCCGAGATTACCTGCAGAATGACTGGTTGTAGAAGCGAGGGCAGGAGCGGCCTGAGCCAGACTCATGATCCGTATTTGTAGTCCTGGCATGACCGCAAAGGATACCAAACCCCAGAAGAATATTGTGATGACCGCAGCTACTGGACTATGCATTGTGAAGGAAAAGATCGTAAGAATGACACTAACCGCGAAATAAAGTCCCACGATAGAAGGCATCAGCTTCCAATCTGCAAGCTTCCCGCCAACGATATTCCCGATGGTTACACCACAGCCGAAGAGAACTAGAATCCATGTCACACTATGCTCGGCAAAGCCGGTAACTTCCATTAGCAGTGGCGCTATATAAGTGAACACTGTGAACAAGCTGGCGTTACCAAGCGCACCGATCAGTAAGAATAGAAGCAGTTTAGGATTAGCTAGCGCAGAAATTTGCTGGATTACACTAGCAGGTTTGTCTTGTTTAATCTTTGGAATGAAAATAAGAATGCCGATTAGTGCAGCGACGCCCATGACTGCTATCGCAGCAAATGAGGCGCGCCAGCCCATGTTTTGCCCAATAAATGTTCCTAGAGGAACACCAACGATATTAGCAATCGTTAGACCAGCCATCATAATGGATACGGCTCCGGCCCGCCTATTGGGCTTGACCAGATTAGAAGCGATCACTGCACCAACACCAAAGAAAGTCCCGTGTGTTAAAGCTGTGATGATACGAGCTACCATAAGAACGGCATAGTTTGGAGCAAATACAGAGATTCCGTTGCCTAGAATAAATAATACCATGAGCAGGCATAACAGTTTCTTTTGCGGAATTCGTTGTGTAAGGATGGTTAGAATAGGAGCACCGACGGCTACCCCAAGGGCATACATCGTGATGAGCTGACCTGCAGTAGAAATACTAACCTGTAAATCTTTGGCGACATTTGGTAAAATACCCATGATGACAAATTCAGTCATTCCAATGGCAAAAGCGCCTACCGTAAGCGATAGAATAGAGATGGGGAAAGGTTCTTTGCGTGTTTTTTCCACACGGGTTGGTTCCTTGTTGAGGTTTGGAATTGCGTTCATGGTGCCGATGTTCAACCTTTCTTCTGTCTGTAATGAAGCTCCACCCTTATTAAGATGATAGATCCGACATGTAGTACTGCTTTATATTATTTAGTTTTCTGAAATTATTTTCAAGAGAAATATTTATTTCAGATATTTTCATTTTAAATAATCATAGAAGGGATGAATTATTCATGATGGATGAAGGTGTAGTCCAAGTGCTCGAATTACCGGAGATGAAGCTAATAGGCTTGAGTATTACTTCTTCCTTTGTAGGGCACGAGACGGAAAGAGTAGAGGCGATGAAGCGAGAATTTAATAGTAGAAAAGATGAAATTAGCAATATTATTCACCCTGAACGATACCTTAGTCCACATTTTACTTCGGAGAATTTATTTACCTATATGATCTGTATGGAAGTGGAGGAACTCACGAATGTTCCTGAAGGTATGCTTGGTTTTACGATCCCGGCTCATCGGTATGTCCAGGTGAAATCCAAAGGCGATCCTTATGAGATTCTTCATACTTATGTGAGAGAAAATGGTTTGCAGAGTAATGATCGTGCATTGGCTATTGAAGTTTATCAGTTTGCTAATCCTACGTGGCCTGATGAGGTTGATGTGTACATTCCATTGCGATGAGAAATAATTATAAGCAAGCAGCTTTAATGGCGCTCCGGCACTTTGACCTCGATTGGACACAGATTCGTTTTATCCAACGATCGGACACCTGCAGTTTTGTAATAGAGACTAATAAAGAGGGGACTTTTTTGCTGCGTCTTCATTCGGGGAGATCTAAAGAAGAAATTAACTCCGAAATCGCATGGCTGGAGCTTTTGAAGAGGAAAATTGATGTCCCCCTGCCGAAAGGCGTTCATGATCGAACGGGTTCTGTTACGTTCAAAGTGGAGCAAGGTAATGAGGATGGTATATATGCATCGTTAATGCGCTGGGTTGAAGGCGAACATGCGAACGAAAGACTTACCGAAGATCAAATTTACAAAGAAGGCGTTCTATTAGCCAAGCTACATAAAGCGACACAGGAGCTTGAGTTACCTCCAGGCTTTAATCGTCCTGTGTGGGATGAACATAGCTTTAGAAAAGCAATGCTCCGATTAAAGCTGCACTACCATAGTTTTCTTTCGGATGATGAGTTCGTGCTGTATCAGTCTGCGGCAGAGAAATTATACGGCTGGTTAAGCAAGCAGCATAAAAATAAGAACAGAAGGACTTATGGGGTTATCCATGGTGATTTACATCAAGGGAACATCATATTTAAAGAGGGTGAACCTCGACCGATTGATTTCGGAAGATGTGGCTGGGGATATTATCTTTATGATGTGGCACATACCATTCTAGGGTTGTATCCTTTACAAAGAGAACTGGTCATTAAGGGTTACGAAAGTGTGGCCAAGCTTGATGGGGAGTGGTTTCAGACTTTAGAGAATTTTACGGTCATGGTTATGATCGAAAATTATTGCCATCACGCACCCGACCCTAGAGAAACCGAGGGACTGAAAGCAGAACAGCCTTATGCGCAAGCGATTCTAAGGAATTATCTTAGGGGAGATCCCTTTCTTTTTAACACAATTGAGATTTAGCGTATAAAAATAGGGCCTCATTGGGGAATTTATAAAAAGTTCCCTAAGGAGGCTATTTTGATGAAAAAAAGCTGGATTGCTCCTCTTCTTATCGCAGTTATGTTCTTGCTGGGGCAACAACCTTGCTCCGCTAATGGCTTAGTTCAACCGCAATCTGAGGCTCCGCTTAGATCTGAATCGGAACCGAAGCTTCCAGATCAGGATTCCCGCGAGCTCATGTACAAAGACACACTAATGCTCTTCCTTTTACCCCATATTGAGAAAAAAATGGCTGAGATTTATGCGCCACTTCTGACGATAACTCCGACAGTGTATCCTTATTTAGTAGATGTTACAGATATAAAGCGAGTGAATGGATTTCGTCGGTTTGATTTCTTAATTACACTCAATATACACCCTACAGTGGGTCCACATCTTTCCGTTGGAGAGGATACTATGACTTTTAGAATCACTCCTGGTCCTAAGGTGAAGTTAGAATCATTCAAGCATTTGAGAGACCCACGAAAGTCTGACCTTACACCAAATTACCAAAATATCTTGAGATAGTGTGGTAATTAACTCTTACAATCACAATTTCGAACGCTTACCCAGCTAACCACACACTCCGATCTATGGGGTGTTTTTTTTGTGTCTAGAATGGTGGTGGATTATTGGCATGTATGGTATTATGAAAATAGTGGATTTAATGATTTTAGTTACTAAATTCAAATTATGAGGTATGAGGATTGAGTGATCATAAATTCGAAGACGAACACAGAGATGAAATTTTAAGTGAATTCAATTCTAAAATCACAAGCGATATCACAAGCAGCTCTAAGGATAAAGTTAAGGTAGGCGTAGCTACTAAAGACGGGCAGTTAGGGTTTCTTTTTACGAGGGGAGGTCTTCGGGAAGGGGCTGGCAGAAAAAGCACCGGTATAACTAAAAAGGTATCTTTGACGTTACCAGAAAACATCTGGCAGGAGATAGAGCAGGCCTGTGAGGAACAGAACGTATCTCGCTCCCAGGTATTTCGGAACATTATTGAGGCACATTTTGCAAAGGAATCTAAGGAGAGTTAGGTGAGGTCTTTGCTAATCCATGTGTCAAAAGATTCTCTTAGCACAGCACTACAAGCAGTCTTAAAAGCTATATCCGCGAATAGTTCCTCCCGTGTTCTTTCCGGAATACATATTCAGGCGCAAGCGGAGGGTCTGACTTTAACAGCCAGCAATATAAGAATGACCATTGAATATAAGCTTCCTGTGAAGATGGATTCGATGATTGTACACAAACCAGGTGAGATCGTAGTGCCCGCACGTTATTTTTATGAGATCATCCGCAAGCTTGACCCTGGATTAATTAGGCTGGAAATCGCAGAGACATTGATTCTAAATATCCAATCGGGCAATACTCAGTTTCGTTTATGCGGGATGGACACTGCAGAATTTCCGAGAATCCATTACGTGGATCATCCAAACACCCAAAAGATACGCATGAAGAACACACTTTTGAAGCAAATATTTAAACATGTGGTTTTTGCGGTCTCTTCGTTGGAAACAAGACCTGTGCTCACAGGTGTTTCACTTCAAATAGATAATCAAAATATTCGCGTAGTCGCCACTGATGGCATCCGCCTCGCTCAGCATGTTGTTGAAAACGTAGAAGATTACGGAGCAAGTCCTTTAAATGTTATTATACCGGGCAGCACCCTTGAGGATCTTTTAAAAATAATAAACGATGATGAGGGCAGCAGCATCCAAATCGAGATAGGTCAAAAACAAATCAGATTTATTTCTGATGGCTTGAGGGTTCAGTCTGCGCTACTTGAGGGCACTTATCCCTATGTCGATAATTTAATTCCACAAGTATATATATCCGAAGTGATCGTTAAGACAGAGCGTTTGTTGCGTGTGGTTGAACGTATTGCTATATTGGCTGGTGAAAGTGTAACGCTCGGTGTATATCCCTCCGGTATACTTCATTTAATATCCAGGACCGCCGACGTAGGTGAGGCAAAAGAGGAGATTCCATTGGAGTATCTAGAAGGTGAATATTTTCGAGTAGCTTTTAACGGAAAATATTTCAGAGACATCCTTCGGGCGATCGATAGTGAGACGCTTAGAATAAGGTTTGCTGGAAAAGAAAGACCACTGGTGATACAGCCTGTAGACATGACTTCGTCCACACTTTTTTTAATTACACCAATGAGGACGCAGGATGGAGGATAGACATATGAGCTTGCTAAGTAGAGTTCTCTTTGCTGAAAAAATATTATATTAATTACTTGGAGGAATGATCTATGAATCTGTTTCAGATGGGATCAAAACCGCTTGGGACCGAACGAATCACTGCATTTTTAGAGGATAATTATGTGAGTATCGGATATCCCGGAATAGGGGATTTGGAGAACATCAGTAAAGTGGAGCTCCGTGATCGGATGATTCATACATACCAATACAGTGAGTTGGAGCTTACAAAACATATACAAGCCATTCAACTCTTCGTACATACGATGCAGGATGGCGATTATGTGCTGGTGTGTGATGGCGATTGGGTACATCTAGGAGATCTAGGCGATTATTTTTACAATGAATTATTTGACGCGCCAGACATCGGTACATGCCATCGACGTGGTGTAACTTGGCTGAAAAGTCTTTCTATAACCGATCTAAACGCAGGGATAAAAGAGTTTCTTAACAATAGTGGAGTGGTTAAACAGTATAAGGGGCCGATGCCTAGTGCTCGTGTGGATCTGTGGATTACAGGTTCTTCTGATTCAGAGCAAGCGGTGAATAATCGAGTGTATGTGGATGAAGAGACATTATCAATGGCGCTCGATATTTTGAAGGAAGCTCTTGTTAGTGAGAACGCCGATCGACGGGAACGAGCAGCAATTGCAATTCTTCAGTATGCTAAGTAGTGAAGAAAGATTTAAGCTCCACATCCTTAGTAAAAAAGCGTTCCATCCGAACTTCAAATATCGGATGAAACGCTTTTGTTATATCTATCGATATCTTCCAATAACCCTCAGATAAATTCAACGAATTCATTGACCGGTTTACGATAGCCACGTGGTCTGATTTTATGTTTCTTGTCTTTTCCGATAGTGATCAGCATTACCGGTACCATATGATCGGGTAGATTTAAAGTGGATTGAATCGCTTCCGGATCAAAGCCGATCATCGGGCAGGTATCCCAGCCTTTATCTTTGGCAATCAGCATGAAGTGCATGGCAGACAGAGAAGCATTCCGAATAGCCTCATCTCTTTGGAAAGCATCATTTCCTTTGTATGCATTGTTAATCGTTTCTATCTCTGCATCATAATCCTCTTGACTCATAGCCCCTAAAGCTTTAAGTCCTCCGAAGATTTCTGGGGCTTTCAGATAAGCATTCTTATCCCCGAGTACCACTATTACCGCTGAGGCGGAGTGGATTTTATATTGACCGTAAGCGGCTTTACGAATCTCTTCTTTTAAATTCTCATCAGAAACCACTTTATAATTGGCATGTTGAAGATTATATGCAGATGGAGCCAATCTGGCGTAAGAGAACATTTCCTCAAGTTCATTCTGAGGGATCTTCACCCCTTCAACAAAATTCATAGCAGACCTGCGGGATTCAATCAAATCTGTAAAAGCGCTCATGAGTTATTCCTCCATATGTTATGTATTTGCTTGTTAATTATAAATAAGTGATATTTATAAATGAACTAACTATTAGTTACTAACTCAAAATAGCACAGTTAATTATATTCGTCAATGATTAAATTCACTTCATTTACATTCAGCTCTCTAAGTACTTTGGAATGTCGAAGAATAATTACTATGTTGTAAAATATTGGGATGTAAATTAGGATATTAGGATACGAAAAATTTAATTGCTTTTATTAATGAAAGGGTGGGAATGTTGAACGATACTAGAGAGCAGTTGATAATTGACTTGCAAAGAATTGAAGAGAACGATTACGAGCTTAGAAGTGGGGAGCAATTAAGGGATTATGTGAAATTGATGCTTGAGTACATAGGAGATCCACAGCCGAAGCTACGAGATGACTTGATCTATTCCACCTTCTACAAATGGGTTAACGAGAAACAATGGTTTAGTGATGCGGAGCTTCGTGAACTACTTTTGATTCTCCTTGACGAGCAGCATTTGTTCTATCACATTGGCAGCAAAGAAGATCAGGCTGTGTTCACAAGAACGTTTTCGGTATTGATCGTTGCGCTGATTCTTCAGCGGCATAGGGAACAGGCTTTTTTAGCTAGCGCAGAGTTTATAAATGTGAAGGAAGCGCTTATTAGATATTATGAGGAAGAACAGGATTTACGAGGATTTATGCCTGAAGAAGGTTGGGCTCATGCTGCAGCCCATGGCGCAGATGCCTTGGATGAACTGGTACTCTGCTCGGAGAGTGATGCTGCAATAAGGGAAGAGGTTTTGGCAGTCATCCAAAGGATGCTTTACAACGATCAGCACATATTTAGCGACGAAGAAGATGAACGGATCGCTACGATTGTAGCTACAATGATAGATCATCATTTACTTCCACAACAATCTATTGTCGACTGGATTCGCAACTTGGAGCAATGTGGGGGGTGGCCGAGAAGCCGCGGCCAGTACGTTGCTCGTGTGAACACCAAAAATTTCGTTCGTTCTCTGTATTTTAGATTGCTACCATTAAAGAACAATCCGGCAATGGTCGAGGTTTTATTGAAAGCGGAGATGAATTTGAATGAATTTACACAATAAGCATTTAATCATCTATGCATGTATAAATAATATCGAAAATTATGACTAATTTATTTTAATGTAATAAAAATCACAAAACTTTAGAAAAAATCAAAAACTTTGTGACATTTATAACTTGATAAGTGCTATAATAGAAATATGGCGTTATAAGTTTTTATTTTTTTATTACTATTAAGCAGCAAAGCTTATTTGCAGAGGAGATTCGGATATGTCAGAAACAATCACTCAAACACAACCTGAGCAAGAATCACCAAAATTAGCTGTCACTCAAGAACAAATGAATGTTCTAGAGCAGCTATTGAAGCCTGAAGTTCAGGAGTCGTTAACTGTCTTAGTGGAACAGTTGCCAAAATTAACAGAGCTTGTCGGCGTGCTCACAAAGTCATATGACTTTGTTCAAACTGTTGCTGCGGATGAAGTCTTGAAAAGTGATACGGTAAGTGCAATTAAAGAACTTGCTGAACCAGTGGTGCATTCGGCGAAGAATATGGCAGCTACAGTGATCGAAGCGCAAGATCGTGCGAATGAAAATAGCGATGTGATCGGTGTATTTGGTCTTATGAAGATGATGAAAGATCCACAAGCACAGAAGCTTTTCCGTTTCGTAAATGCTTATCTTCAAGTTGCCGGCGAACGCAGTCAACAGAAATAATATTTTTTATATCTCATTCGTAAGGACGGAGGAAACATCATGTCTAAACATATTGTCATTCTAGGAGCAGGTTATGGTGGTCTACTAAGCGCCTTAACTGTACGCAAGTACCTGAAGAAGGACGAAGCTAAAATTACAGTCGTTAATCAATATCCTACACATCAAATTATTACAGAATTGCATCGTCTTGCAGCGGGTAGTGTTGCAGAAGGTGCTGTTGCTATGCCATTAGCTAAGCTTTTTGCAGGTAAAGATATCGACCTGAAAATTGCAAAGGTGAATTCTTTTTCTGTTGAAAATAAACAAATTACACTATCTGATGGTGTGACATTGTCCTACGATGCTTTAGTTGTGGGTCTTGGAAGCACTACGGCTTATTTTGGCATTCCAGGTCTTGAGCAATACAGTATGGTTTTGAAATCGGCAGCAGATGCTAACAGAATTCATCGTCATATTGATGAGCGTATCCGTGAATATGCGAAGTCTAAAAATCCAGCGGATGCAAGCATCCTAATCGGTGGCGGTGGCTTAACAGGTGTTGAACTTGTTGGTGAAATCGCTGATGTGTTGCCAACACTCACTAAGAAATATGGCGTGGATCCTAAAGAAATTAAACTGATGCTGGTTGAAGCAGGTCCTAAGATTTTACCAGTATTGCCAGATGCATTGATCGAACGCGCAGTGGCAAGCTTAGAAAAACGTGGTGTTCAATTCTTGACAGGACTACCTGTTACGAATGTAGCGGATAATGTCATTGACTTGAAAGATGGTCAAAAAATTATTGCTAACACCTTCGTATGGACTGGCGGCGTACAAGGAAATCCACTGATTGGTGAGTCCGGTCTTGAAGTGAACCGTGGTCGTGCAACGGTAAATGAATTCTTGCAATCCACATCACACAAAGACGTATTCGTTGCTGGTGACAGCGCCGTTGTCTTTGCCGAAGATGGTCGTCCATATCCACCAACTGCACAAATCGCTTGGCAAATGGGCGAATTGATCGGGTACAATCTTTATGCATACTTGAAGGATAAATCATTTGAATCCTTTAGTCCGATCAACTCAGGGACGCTTGCGAGCTTAGGCCGTAAAGACGGTGTAGCCATCGTTGGTGCTAGCTCAACTCCGCTAAAAGGATTGCCTGCAACCTTGATGAAGGAAGCAAGTAATATTCGTTACTTGTCCCACATTAAAGGATTGTTTAGCTTAGCTTATTGATTGTATTTTTGGAAAACCTGCTCTTATTTGAGCAGGTTTTTTTGTTGATCTCTAGTGGTTTCTACCATGAATTGTTAATGATTGTCCTAGTACGTAGTATTCATTTTTGATATACTATATTGGCTAATATTAACAGGGGAAAATAGGGGAGGATTACGTGATGTTATTCCGACAAAACGATGTCATTCTGTTTCAAGGCGACAGCATAACGGATTGGGGTCGTAATTATGATGATGCTTCATCGCTTGGTGTAGGTTATGCATTGATGATCGCCGCTCGTCTGGGGCATTTGTATCCTGAGAAGAATCTTACGTTCTATAATCGTGGAATTAGCGGCAACCGTGCAGTAGATTTGCAGGAACGCTGGGAGAAGGATTGCCTGAATCTGAAGCCGACGTGGGTGTCCATATATATTGGGATTAACGATACTTGGCGCCGCTTTGATTCTGGTCAGGAAACAACGCCTGAACAATTTGAAGCTGCGTATCGTGACCTGATCGAACGCACGCAGCATTCGCTGGCTGCTAATTTAGTCTTAATCGAGCCATTTGTGTTGCCTGTCCCAGAAGATCGTAGAACTTGGCGCCAGGATTTGGACCCTAAAATTCACATTGTTCGTGAATTGGCACGTGAATATGGTGCATTACTTGTTCCGTTGGATGGCCTGTTTGCTGCGGCATCCGTGAAAGCAGAGCCTGCTTATTGGGCTCCGGATGGAGTACATCCATCACCTGCGGGCCATGCACTTATTGCAGAGGCTTGGCTTAAGACGGTAGGCAATTCAAGCTTAATCGTCTGATCATATCACTACATATTTACTTGATTTTATAAGACTAGAACCACTCATTAAAGGAGCAGGTTATAGTCTTTTTTTTAAAATATAAGAATTTATATGCTCCATGCTATAAATTATCCTTATATTTCTCGCTTAAACACTTCGGAAAGTCGATTTCTTTATATTTATGGACGCTGTTATAATTAGGTTATGTTTCTTTTCTTGGAGGTGGTTCGCATTAGGAAATTACTATGGGTTGTACCCTTGTTCTTGGTTGCTCTTTTAAGCGGGTGTAAGAATGATGTGGGCTTCATCAATGCAAGGTGGATCGCCGGAGTGTCTTTAACTCCTGTAACAACTAGTGATCAGAACCAAGTTGATCGACCAGAACATTTTGAGACCCTAATACTGAAGGACTCCGCTCTGATTAAGGCGCTTTCGGAGGCTATGAACAAGAGCAATAAATTATCGGGGGAGCTGGATTGGGCCCCTGAATTTAAAATGGAACTTGTTTATGGTGATGGCTACTCGAAGGATTATTACATAGCAATAGGTGATGAACCCGGTTATAAAGGAGTATTTACTACAGCTGAGAATGGTGGTCAGGGCTACTCTATTCCGGTGAAAAACGCAGATCAAATAAGACAACTCATCTATGGAACAGCAGATCAGGCGAACATAGAACAGACGGAGTCGCTGGAGTCTTCTGTTAAGGTTACAGGGCCAGTAACGATATCACATAATGATCTCTATCCCTTAACTAATAGAACTGGATTCTTGAATCTGCAGCTTTTAGATGGAACCTACAGTGAGGATTGGACAATACCAGGTCCGTTGATGGGAAGGAATTGGAGTGGCAGATTTGGGCTTGTTCTTATCGATAATCAAGGGAGAACTTTGAATAGCTTTCCACTCAGTGAACATTTTGAGGATCCCATAATATTTAATGATTTTTTTCAAATTCAGTTTGAGGACTATAATGGCGACGGCGATCCGGATTTTACGATTGGTCAGTACGGATCCAGTAACGGTTACTTCTACAAGCTATTTACGCTTAGAAAAAATAACGTTATAGAGGAATTAGGGATCAAACTCGGCTCTGATTTATTTATCAGCAGTCCAAAGGGGTATTCGATAAAGCTTGATAAAGTGGATGATCATAGCTTCAAGAGAAGTTATTACGATAATGTAGCGGGTAAACAGATGGAAGATATTTTCCAGTGGAATGGAAGTGCATTTCAGAAGTTAGACAAGTGATTCATACCAGAAGTGAGAGGAATGTGTGATAGATGACGAGTGATACCATACAAGATTTAGAAGGGCTAAAAGCCATAGGGAAAGTAGTAGGACATACCATCGCCGAGATGAAAAAGAAAGTAACTCCAGGTATGACAACAGCGGAGCTTGATAAGATTGGAGCTGAAATTCTAGCGGAATTCGGAGCATCTTCAGCCCCAATGATAACGTATAATTTTCCAGGCAGCACCTGCATCAGTGTGAATGAAGAGGTTGCTCATGGGATTCCTGGTCCTAGAGTGATTAATGCTGGTGATTTGATCAATATTGATGTATCTGCTGAACTGAATGGTTATTATGGGGACGCCGGAGTTTCGTTTCAACTACCACCTTATAATGATGACATTCTTCGACTATGCCAGAGTGCAGAGGAAACTATGATGAGCGTGATCAATCATCTGAGAGCAGGGATGAAGGTCAATGAGATTGGCAGAATGATGGAACTCGAAGCTCGGAAACGCGGCTATAGAGTGGTACGTAATCTGTGCAGCCACGGGATTGGCAAATCACTGCATGAGAAGCCTTTTGAAATCTTACCTTTCTACAATCCAAGAGTGACTACAGTGTTAAAAGAGGGACAGGTGATTACGGTTGAGCCCTTCCTTTCTACTGGAGCAGATTACGTGGAGCAGCAGTCGGATGGATGGACACTGAGTGTCGTAGACAATGGCCGGGTAGCACAGTTTGAACATACGATTATTGTGACTAAAGGTGAGCCTATTATCCTAACCAAGCCATAAGAGGAGAGTGCGAAATTGAAAATCGCCTTTATACTTTTTGATGGGATTACGTTCTTAGATTTTGCGGGGTTCTATGATGTTATTTATCGATTGGGGCAATTTGAAATCGGCAAAAATTTGTCTTGGGATATATGTGCAGCGTCGGAGGAAGTGACGGATGAGTTAGGTTTCACAGTTAAAGCTGGAAAAGTGCTGCCAGAGCTTTCGGAGTATGACATGGTATTTGTACCTGGAGGGATGGGGACACGGAAACTTCGTTATGATGAAGGTTTTGTCTCGTGGATTGCTGGTGCTCACAATGTTCCTTATAAGGTATCTGTCTGCACAGGCTCACTGCTGCTTGGGGCTGCGGGGCTGCTAGGAGGGAAGAAAGCTACTACCCATCCATCTGCCTATGAATTACTAAATCCTTACTGTGAAGAAGTTGTGGAGACCCGTATTGTGCATGATGGTAATGTGATTACAGGTGGTGGAGTTTCCACTTCCATTGATCTGGGGTTATATCTGATTTCATACTTGGCTGGAGAAGCAGCGATGAATTCGGTAAAAAAGCAGATTGATTATCCATACGAGATGCAGGGGATTGTTAGAATCTGAAGGTAAATACCGGAGGGATCAGAGATGGCTGGACAAAAAATGATGGATATGCTGTTTCAGCAATGGGTAAGCGATAAGGAGCAGTGGGTACAGCTTAGAGATTTGCTGATGAAGGAGAGCAATCTTCCCGGACCACGAGTAAATTTGGAGCTCTCAGGCAAATTTGCCGAACATTTTGCCCATCCTAAACTAACGGAAACAGACTGGGAGTTTCTTAATTCATGGGCTAATCTTACAGAGGCAGAAGCTGGGGTGAATGATCCCCGTGAGTTTCTGCCATTTTGTGCGGTTAGAGCGCTGGGCGCTTATTACAGCTACGCTGAAGAAGAACAGCAAATTATGATTCAGAGCATCATTAAGACAGCTATGAACGACTCTAGATGGAGGATGCGTGAAGCGTCTGCTATGGCGCTGCAAAGTATAGGGGAGGATGGTTTTTCTCTTGTCAGGCAGCTGATCGACATGTGGGAGAAAGGTGCGAATAGGCTTGAACAACGAGCTTTTGTAGCAGCGTTAGCGCATCCTCCTCTATTAAAAAAGAAAGAGAATACGCTTTATTGTCTTCAGTTGGCTACTCGAATTATGGAGAGTATGGGTAGTGGGGAAGTACAATATGAGAACGCTGAGCATTTTCGTGTATTATCTAAGGGACTTGAATACAGCTTAAGTGTATTTGTGGCGAGTGAACCTGAAGCGGGCTTTGCCATGCTGGAGAAATTCGCTAAGAGCCGAGATACCCGAATGATTAAGATTGTGAAGAGTAATCTTGGTAAGTCACGTTTGAGTAAAAAGTATGCTCTACAGGTTGCTGAGGTCCTTAAAAGTTTGACAATACAGGAGAGGACATGAGGATCAGCTCTCCAGTGGAATTATGAAGTGTAGTTTTACATGCATTTAACATGCCACATATGCTTAAGTGATATAACAGAAGGAACTAGGTGAAAAGGTGGCTGTTAGATGAAACTAAGTAAAGAGGAAAAATCATGGATTTTATATGACTGTGGAAATTCGGCTTATTCGATGGCGGTTACAACAGCTTTACTGCCTATTGTATTTGGGATGTTTTCGAATGTTAACAACAGCATGGATTTGGGGTATTTTAATTCCATAGCGAGTATTCTGGTGGCCATCCTTAGCCCGATTTTAGGAACGATGGCAGATTATAAGGATAAGAAAAAACGCTTCTTCATATTTTTCTCATTGATCGGCGTGATAGCTACTGCTTCGCTGGCTTTCGTTGCACCTGCGAGTGGGCAGTGGCAGTTATTGATTGTATTTTATATTTTGTCAGTCATAGGATTTGCCGGGGCCAATATTTTTTATGATTCTTTTCTGGTGGATGTAACCACGGATGAAAGGATGGATAAGGTATCCTCAAAAGGGTTTGCTTTTGGATATATCGCCAGCGTTATTCCATTCGGTATCAGCCTACTGCTGATTCTGTTTATGGGGATGGATAAATCAATCGGCTATCAGATTGGATTTATAATCACTGCCCTTTGGTGGGGACTGCTGACCATGCCTATGATCAAGGATGTGCAGCAAAGATATTACATAGAACCTGAACCCAAACCGGTCATTAATAGCTTTAAAAGACTGGGAGACACGTTTAAAAATGTCAGACAGCATAAAGTAGTATTTGTATTCTTGATCGCCTACTTTCTCTATATTGATGGGGTAGATACGATTATTAAAATGGTAGTGCCATATGCCACATCGGTACTGGGTGCGGATGCTTTTGATACCTTTACTTTACTGGGGATCTTATTAGTTATCCAGATCATCGCATTTCCGTGTGCTATCCTGTACGGTAATCTTGCCAAAAAATACTCAGCTAGAACGATGATCATCGTGGGGATTTTTACATATATCATTTCTTGTATCGCGGCTTACTTTATTACTTCAGTGTGGCATATATTTATTCTGGGAGCGCTAATTGGATCTGCCCAGGGAGGGATTCAAGCGCTTAGCAGATCTTATTATGCGAAGATTATTCCTAAGGAAAAATCCAATGAATTCTTTGGCTTTTACAATATCTTTGGCAAGTTTGCGGCGATTGTGGGTCCTGCTGTAATGTCATTAACAACTACCCTAACAGGCAACGCTAAATTTAGTATTTTAGCGATTATCCCACTATTTATTATTGGATTCTTCATATTTATAACTTTACCAAAAGAGAAGCTTGAACAAGATGAACCGAAGGGACTTATCCTATGAAGTCAAGCAAAGAACAAACGGCAATGGCCAAACATCTGATTGTCATCTCTTACGATGCCTTTTCAGAAGACCAATGGGAAATGGCCAGCAATCTTCCAAACCTATCGAAATTGATTAAGAACGGGTCGCATAGTAATCAATTAAAAAGTGTATATCCCACGCTCACTTATGTGGTACACACTACGATAGCAACCGGTGTATATCCAGATAAGCATGGTATCCACCATAACAATCCATTTCAGCCGTTTGTGAAGGAAAAGGAGCAAAGCTGGTTCTGGTTCAGAAATGCGATAAAGGTGCCCACGATTTATGATGCTGCGCGCGAGCATAACATGAGTACCGCAGGAATCCTTTGGCCGGTATCAGGGAAATCCTCAATCCAATATAATATCCCTGAAATCAGAGCCATCAACAACGAAAATCAGGCACTGAAGGTGTTAAAAAGCGGGAGCCCGTTATATTGCATTGAAATGGAGCTGAAATATGGACGGCTTCGAAAAGGAATTGAACAGCCTTATCTGGATGACTTCACGACAAAGTGTGCGATGGAAACGATTAAGCGTAAAAAGCCTAATCTTCTTATGATGCATTTGATTGATCTGGATGACGCCAAGCATGTCTACGGTACTGACAGCGATGAAGTGAAGCGGGTAATCACACGTATGGATAAGCGATTAGGTGATGTTATGCAAGCAGTGGATGAAGCCGGGATAAAGGATGACACGGTTTTTTTAGTTTTGGGTGACCATGGCCAGTTCAATGTTCGGTATAAAGTGCATTTGAACAACCTTTTGCAGGAAAAAGGGTTGATCTATGAAGAGAACGGCGAAATGAAGTGGAGAGCTTACTTTCAGTGTGGGGGCGGATCCGCTTATCTGCATATTAAAGAAGGTGATGAAGAAGCTGAACAATTAGCGTTAGCTGTTATTCAGGAATATATGGATGATGACGCTTCAGGTATAGAGGAAATATATACTAGAGAGCGGCTGAATCAACTTCATGTGGGCCCATCTACTAAATATATGCTTGAAGCTAGGAGAGGCTATTGTTTCGATGAGAGCATGGATGAACCTACGATTGTTGATTTGGACAAACAAGGGATTAAATATGCTACGCATGGCTACTCTCCCGATAAAGAGGATTATAGATGCAACTTGGTGATCTCAGGGAATAAGGTGAAAAGTGATTTTCCCATAGGGGATCTCAAAATGGTAGATATAGCTCCTACGATGGCAAAGATTTTAGGGATTGATTTTAATCCTTGTGACGGAAGACCATTAGATGAAATTTTCATTTACTAAAGTAAGCAGTGAGAAAAACATTCATAATTACTAGATAACGCGTTGGTAGAGAAGAGCCGTACTCTCGCCAGCGCGTTATTTATTTACCCAGAAGAAGGAGGAGGGTTTGTAGTTGGTATAGATTGAATATAGATAAAGTCGGAATATTTACTTGAACGATATCCATATACAATGGAATTAATATGGATTAAGAGGAGAATTGGATATGGATGCGGATATTAGACAAAAAATTCTAAATAAAAATGACAGACTTATTAGTATGGTTATTGAACGTGCTAAGAGAGATTTTCCTGATGACATTGCAATCATTGGGCTTACAGGTTCTTTCAGTACCGGAGATTTTCATGAAAAAAGCGATCTTGATCTAATTATAATTAATAACACGGCCCAAGGCTGGGGAATATCTTCGTGTTTTATTCTGGAGGATGTTGGATACGACATCTATTGTACGCCATGGGAAACAAGGATAGAAGATCAAGCGAATCTTGAGAGCCCAATGATTTCGTGTCTGATAGATTTAGAGCTGTTATATTGTGCGAAACCCGAATATCTGGAAAAGCTAAACTTATATAAACAAAGAGCTCTCGATGCTTTGGCTAAGCCTATAGGGAATGAATGTATTAGTAGAGCGAAAAAGAATATAGACATAGCAAAAAAAGAATATACGAATACATTACTTTCTGAAGATATCGGAGCAGTGAGGTATGCTTCATGCGAAGTTGTATACAATTCGGTAAATGCTCTAACACATTTGAACAATACCTATTTTAAAAGGGGACTTAAGAGATATCTGGAGGAAATAGCTACGTATCGTTATGTTCCTGATGATTTTGAAAATATATATATGGCTGTGATCGATGCGAAGACAATTATTGAAATCAGAAGTGCATCATATAGATTTTTAGAAAGCGTCAATGATTTATATAATAAAATGTATAAGGATTTTGTGATTCAGCCTATCCCTACCTATGATAATCTTGGTGGCACCTTTGAGGAATTATGGTGTAACTGCCGCAATAAGGTTATAGCAAGTGTGGAATTAAATGATAAATCTTATGCTTATTATGCAGCCATGGGCATACAAAATTTTCTTGATGAAATGACAGAATCAAGAGGAACAAAAAAGTTTGATATTATGCAGTATTTTGATTCAGATCATCTGCATTTATTTAAAGAGCAGTTCCTGCAGGTCATGGATGAATATCTGGAAGAATATAATAAGGTGGGAAGGAAAGTTGAAAGATACGATACTTTTGAGGAATTGTATAACGAATACATGAAGGTGTGATAGAGGAGATTACCAGATTACGAATTTTCGTAGTCTGGTTTTTTCATTTTTTATGGAACGATAAGATTATTTTAAGTCATATGGGTAAAATAATAGATATCATACTAGCGGCGTCTGATTTGCCAAAGTGGTGACATTTATTATAGACTGTTTTTTGTCGGCTTTTGTCCAGTGGATGTTTTTCACTTGCAGTGATATAAAAAACTAATTTGAAGTGGGGAAATGGAATGCATGGAATAAGACAGCATCAAAAATCAAATAAGCTGAAGATATTTTCAAAAGTCATATTAATTATTATAGGGGCACTTATAACTTCATATGGCCTGGAATCCGTATTAATACCTAACAATGTTTCAGATGGTGGTGTAACAGGCCTAAGTATCGTTGGCTCACAGCTGTTTGGATTACCGTTAGGGCTGCTAATTGTTATAATTAACATCCCATTTGTTTGGTTAGGATATAAGCAAATTGGTAAAAGCTTTGCTATTTATTCCATTATCGGTATTGCCTCATTAGCCATTGGTACAAGCCTTATGCACCATGTGCCAACGATTATTGAAGGAGATACATTATTAATTACTGTTGTAGGCGGGATTATTATCGGTTTTGGTATGGGTTTAGCGTTACGTAATGGTGGAGCGTTAGATGGGATCGACATGTTGGCTGTATTGCTTTCACGAAAAATACCTTTTGGGACAAGTGATCTAATCTTATTCCTAAACATGTTTGTCTTTATTGTTGTTTCAACTGCATTTGGTCTACAAGGGGCGATTCTATCCGCACTTGCTTATTTTATTGCTTCTAAAGTGATTCATATCGTTGAGGAAGGTTTGAGCGGATCTAAAACTTTCAAAATCATCACCGTTCAACCGGAAATTATGGTGGAGACGATTCGTGACCGATTGGGACGTGGGGCAACCTATACTGATGCATACGGTGGTTACTCCAATGAACAGTTCAAAGAAATTACCTGTGTAATTAACCGTCTGGAAGAAAGCAAAATCAAGGAAATCATTCATGAAATTGACCCTAACGCTTTTGTTGTAGTATATGATGTAGCAGAAGTTAAGGGTGGTAATTTCAAAAAGCATAATATTCACTAATTAAGATCCTGAAGTGCATCTCCTTAAGTGTTTGACAAATGCATAAAATGTAACTATTATTGTTGCATCTGATTAATGCACTTGTTGCTAGCCCGGTAGTATGGCAAAAGGAGGGATTTATAGTGAACATCAGCACCCGTTTTGCGGTAGCCATTCATATATTAACGTTAATCGACAGTAATAAAGAGGGTAAAAGTACCTCGGAGTGGATAGCTGGTAGTGTAAACACCAACCCTGTAGTTATCCGCCGGCTAACTAGTATGTTGCAAAAAGCAGGACTGGTAACGGCCCGCCCCGGAGTCGCAGGAGCCTCACTTTCACGTAGTAGCACTGAGATTACACTACTTCAAATTTACAAGGCAGTAAACGCGGTGGAGGAGGATTCGTTGTTCTCGGTTCATGAGCACCCTAACCCGGATTGTCCAGTCGGCAAAAATATAGCCAGCGCCATTGTGCCGGTATTCTCGCTCGCGCAAAAGGCGATGGAGAATGTCCTTCAGGAGGTTACTTTGGAGCAGATTGTGAATGAAATGCCTGAAATATAACCACTCCATATCGCAACGTAGAATGAAGACCACAACATGTGCTAACGTGATTGTGGTCTTTTTTTATTGGAAATATATGAAGAGGCTCCGAATGGCTCGGGTCAGGAGAGTAGTGACTTAAAGAAGGGAAGTAGGGCGTAATCATAGAATCTGTATTTAGAAGGCATAAAACAGATAATACTTCATATAGGGAAACTCTAATATGCTGAAGTGGAAAATGAACGGAGGATTTACAGTGGAACAAATCGCATTAATCTCAGATATTCATGGAAATATCCCGGCTTTGACAGCCGTATTAGAGGATATTAAGCAGCGTGGAATTAGCAGGATATTTTGCCTAGGTGATATTGTTGGTAAAGGACCAAATTCAGATCTAGCCGTTGATATCATTAAGAACAATTGTGAAATCAGTGTTATGGGAAACTGGGATGATTTAATGAATCAGGATGTTGATTTTGAAATGGCCCGGTGGAGTCGGAATTTGTTAGGGAAAGACCGCCTCGCTTATTTAGGTACATTACCGTTCTCGATTGAGTTTATGATGAGTGGTAAGTTTATCCGATTATTTCATGCTTCACCGCGAAGCTACTATGAACGGATTCAGCCTTGGGACGATTATGAGAAGCGGCTGTCTATGTTTGGTTGTTCTGATCTCTGCCAGGAGCAGCGACAAGCGGATATCGTAGGTTATGGGGACATTCACAATGCTTTTATACAACATTTAGAAGGGAAGACTTTATTTAATGTTGGCAGTGTGGGGAATCCTCTAGATGTCACTCAGGCATCTTATGTGATTTTGGAGGGGGAGTATGGAGGCCTGACAACAGCATCTTTTAATATACAATTTGTAAGAGTTCCTTATGATATTGAGTTAGCCATTCAACAAGCCATAGATGCAGTTAT
This sequence comes from Paenibacillus sp. FSL F4-0236, assembly GCF_038000135.1. Lineage (NCBI taxonomy): Bacteria > Bacillati > Bacillota > Bacilli > Caryophanales > Paenibacillaceae > Paenibacillus > Paenibacillus sp. FSL F4-0236. The sequence continues at coordinate 3,390,248 of NZ_JBBOBK010000001.1, read as the reverse complement.
GCCAGCTACAGAGCCCTATATTCGAGAGCTTAGAACTGCGCAGTATAGAGGGAATGCGCGGGGATAGAAGATGAGCTTTCGAGCGGTAACCTTGATTCACAATATCAAAAAGTAACGGAGGGAACGAATTGAAGCTTAGTCATGTATTTGAGCAATTCCCTACTTTAGAAACCGAACAACTAACACTGAAAAAAATTGAAGTTAGTAACCTTGAAGAGGTATTTGGAATTTATAGCAATGATCAAGTGTTTGAGTACTGCGGAATTATTCCGAAACATAATAAAGATACAGTAAAGAATATGATCGGACATTTCGAACGTGATTTTAATAAAGGGTTAAGAGTGAAGTGGGGAATTTTCCGTAAAAATAATCCGTACATACTGCTAGGTATCATCGAAGCTATGGATTTTAATCAAAAAGTGGATATGGTCACGATTGGTTATTTTTTGGCGGAGTCTTATTGGGGAAAAGGGATTGCAACTCAAGCCGTTGAAACGGTGAAAAAATATTTATTTGAGACGGCAGAGGTCAATCGAATCCAAGCTGAAGTCATGCCTTTTAATGAGCGGTCCAAGCGGGTCCTTTTGAAAAGTGGCTTTCTGAAAGAGGGGACGTTAAGACAAGCCCATGTATGGTCAGGTAAAGGGCTCATTGATTTGGAGATTTACAGCATTCTTGCTGAGGAATACGGAAAGGGAGAAAATAGATCCTAGTGAAAGTAGGGGAGATTATGGGGACTATCGTGGTAATCGGTGGGGGAGAGCTAATCGATCTAGAAACGCTTGAAATGGATCGTGAAGTTGTGAAGTTAACCCAGAAAGCTAATCCGAAAGCATTATTTATTCCAACAGCTAGTAGTGATGCACCAGGTTATTGTGATACGTTCAACAAAGTGTACGGCGAGATTCTAGGATGTGAAACAAGTCATTTATTGCTTGTGAGCCAAACCTATACCCATGAAGAAATCGCAGAGTTAATTATATCCGCTGATCTGATTTATGTTGGTGGTGGTAATACCCGAAAGATGCTGGAGATTTGGAAAAATACCGGCGTAGATGCTCTTCTAAAAGAAGCGTACAACTCGGGGACTATTTTGGCAGGGCTGAGTGCAGGTTCCATTTGCTGGTTTGAATATGGGCATAGTGACTCTGAAGCGTTCGACGACCAAGGGAACTGGCAGTATATTAAGCTTGAAGCGATGGGGATTCTGCCAGGTATTCATTGTCCGCATTATAATGAGGATATTCGGGTTGAGGATTTTTCGCGTATGGTAAAAGACGGAGGTTTGCTCGGAATCGCAGTGGATAATAACTGTGCCATCATCTGCAAGGATAATGAATATAAGGTGATATCAACCAGAGAAGAAGCTAAAGCCTACCGTGTGATGGACTCGGAGCGAGGTGTTGTAGTTACGCAAATCCAAGAACACCCAAGCTACAGACCACTTCATGAAGTGTACGGTGGAGGTGATCAATGAAGTCTAATCAGATCTCAATTATCGTGGCGAGTCTTATTCTAGGGATTTCATTTATTATTGGATGTTCAATAACTAATGGCGATAAAGAGTTGGAAGTTGATCAAGACCAGACTCCATCCATAGTAACGGCAGATAAGCTTTTGATGGATATTAAAGAGACGGCCTTATACTTAAATCTGACTGAAGATCAAGTGATGAATATTATTAAAACGGAGCATGAGAATTTAAGTAGATCGGGCATTTTTGAAGGGACTATGTTCCCTTATATCAGAGTTGGTAATGAATATCTTTTTAACAAAGACTTATTGACAACATGGGTTTCGGATGCCTCCTTAAATAGGAGGGTTTATCTAAACCGACAAACGAAATAAGGTATTAATCGGATAAGGAAGGTGCTCTCTATTAAACTACTGTTTGTCTGCAGCCAGAATCGCTGGCGGAGTTTAACTGCGGAGAAGATATTTCAAGGAATTGATGGTCATGAAGTGAGATCTGCTGGAACAGAGGATCATGCCAGAATCAAACTTTCTGAAGGGCATGTGGGCTGGGCGGATGTTATTTTTGTGATGGAGAAGAAGCATGTTCGAAGAATTCAAGATAAATTCAGAGACGGTGTAATCGGCAAAAGAATAATTTGTTTGAATATATCAGATGATTATAAGTATATGGATGAAGACTTAATTGGACTTCTTGAATCCAGTGTATCTGAATATTTACAGGAATGGCACTCCTAAGGATGAGGTGTTCTTATGAATCATGTTTGGCTGTGAATCAGTCAGCATGATTTTTTTGTTGGTAATTGACAAACATATAGAAGGTAACTATACTAAAGATAGTTAATTTGTAACTGATTAAGTTACAGGAATAGTGGGAGGAAATATAATGACAACTAAAACAACACTTCATCCGGATGTAGAGATTGGTCTGGTACAAATTAGAGTAAGTAATTTAGAGCGTTCGCTCACCTTTTATCAGGACGTGGTGGGGTTAAGTGTCTTGCGGCAATCTGGCCGTGAGGTGGAAATGACTGCTGACGGTCATAATGTGTTATTGATTCTGCGGGAGATTGAGAATGCAAAAGTTCTTCGTCCGAACTCAGTGGCTGGATTGTATCATTTTGCTATCCTTGTTCCGGATCGTCCTAGCTTGGGACTCGTTGTACGCAATTTGATCGCGTCGGGAATTGAAGTGGGTCAGGGAGATCATTTGGTGAGTGAAGCACTGTATATTCAGGACCCGGATAACAACGGAATCGAAATTTATAGAGATCGTCCTAGGGATACATGGAAGTATGATGCGGAAGGGCATGTAATGATGACAACGGACCCAGTGGATGTAGATGGTTTGTTGGCGGCTTCTGAAGGTTTACAATGGAACGGGCTGCCAGCCGGAACGGTGATCGGACATGTACACTTTCATGTGGGTAATTTAACTAAGGCGAAGGAGTTCTACGTTGGTTTGCTTGGTTTTGATCTAGTAGCTAATTATGGCAGTGCGGCAATGTTTATCTCAGCAGGTGGGTATCATCACCACATTGGATTGAATATATGGGCAGGGCAAGGCGCACCTGTGGCACCTGCTGATGCAGTAGGAATTGATTATTTCACCTTACTTCTTCCGAATGAAGAGGAGCGTACGTCTGTAGTGGAGCGTGTTAAGCAGGCGGGTTACACCGTTGTTGAAGAGAATGGAGCCCCTACATTCAAAGATCCATGGAACATTGGAATCAGACTTATAGTGAAAAGTCATACGAAATAACTAATCACCCAGCGAATTCACCTTTTTCTGGATAGAAAGAACTATCCATTTTTGTCCATTTATTTTATAATATTGGAAAAAGATGGGCGGAAGGGTGAAGGTTGTTGGAATCATTCAAAATGGCGTATGTGATCCTTTGTCACAAAAATCCTGAGCAGATCAATATGCTAATCGATAGTTTAACTAATGACTCCGTCGAGTTTTTCCTACATGTCGATCAGAAGAGTGGTATTGAAGGTGATATTACTCATCGTAACGATATTCATTTTGTGAAAGAGCCTATTGATGTAAGGTGGGGGCATTACAGTCAGATTGAATGTGTTTTGAAGTGTTTTGCGCTGATCAAAGAACATGGGAAATTCAATTATATCCACATCATAAGTGGTCAGGATCTGCCCTTAGCTTCCAACGAAGTTATTCTTGATTTCTTTAAGAAGAATCAGGGGGACGAATTTGTAAAGTATCAGCAATTACCGAATACTTCTGAAACGTGGGGATGTTATGAGAGGGTGTCGGTTTATTATCCTAGATTCCTGATCTCAAGAACCAGGCGTATGGCTGCCATTAGGATGAGGTATATTAAAGCAGTAATGAACGTTCCATTCTTGCAAAGAAGGTTGGGTGTTCTGCCAAAATCGCTGTATAAAGGCTCTAACTGGATGTCTATTACAGGTGAATGTATGGAATACATCATGGAGTTTACTTCTACTTCTCCAGAGTATGTTAGATTTTTTAAGAACACATTATGTGGAGATGAAATCTTCTTCCATACGATTATTTTGAATAGTGGGTTTAAGAACAATGTACGGAGTGAAATTAAGAGGTATACAGACTGGGAAACAGGACCGGATTATCCAAGAACACTAACGATAGAAGATTATGACCGGATCACTCGTACGGGTACAGAATGCTTTTGGGGGAGAAAGTTTGATCTCGATATCGACAGAACCATCGTTCAGGATCTCCTTGATATAAATACTAAAGTAAAAACATCGTAAACATATACAGGAGGAAATAATATGAAAATCGCAGTTGTAGGAGCAAGTGGAAAAGCCGGAAGCCGAATCACTCAGGAAGCGCTAGATAGAGGCCATGAAGTTACAGCCATTGTACGGGATGCATCGAAAGTTGCAAATCGTAAGGCAAAGGTCATCGAAAAGGATATATTTGCACTTACCGCTGAAGATTTGAAGGGTTTTGATGTTGTTGTGAATGCTTTTGGAGCACCATTTGGACAAGAGTATCTGCATGTGGATGCCGGAAATGTGCTTATTGAAGCATTAAAGGATGCCCCTAATACAAGATTGATTGTAGTTGGAGGTGCGGGAAGTTTATATGTAGATGAAGCTAAGACGCTTAAAGTGGTAGATACCCCTGATTTCCCTGACTTTATCAAGCCAACGGCTACGAATCAAGGGAAGAACCTGGAGATCCTGCAAGGTACAGACTCGCTGTCTTGGACCTTCGTTAGTCCATCCGCTAATTTTGCAATTGGGACAAGAACGGGTTCTTATGTGAAAGGCAAAGATCATCTGCTTGTGAATTCCAAAGGTGAGAGCTATGTCAGCTATGAAGATTATGCGATTGCTATTGTAGATGAAATTGAACAGCCGCAGCATATTCGTGAACGGTTTACAGTTGTTTCGGAATCATAAGTGAGTATAACGAGTAAGGACTATATATAAAAAGAAAGCAGAGCCAGATAAGGGCTCTGCTTTCTTGCATCAGTCTATTCTCTTGCTTCCGCAATTTCAGCAATCCGTTTGTTTGCGTTTCCGCGATAAATTCCGCCATGATAGCAAATGACCGTTTCAATCTCATACTCGGCGAACTTTGTCAGAGAGATTAAAGCTTGCTTCATGTCAGGCGTTGCCGAAGGAGTGGGGCCGTGCAGCTCATCGCCTTGAACGGTAAGAGCATCCGCGGCAATTAGCGTACGGCTATCATGATGGTATAGACTCAGATGTCCAGGGCTATGTCCTGGTGTATGGATAATCGTAATTCCACCGGCAAGAGGCAGTATATCCCCATCCACTATGGTTCGATCTACTCTTCCTTTAGGGGGATGAGATAACACGGATAGGAAAGCGCGGCGCCATTCCTCTGGTACATGAGGGGGGATCATGGCTTCTGCCGCAGCTAAAGCTTCAGGGGTGTGTTTAAGGAGCATTCGCTCTCCTTCAATATAAGGCTGCTCGATTTCATGAGCCAGAACTGTCAGTTCTAGACATTCTTCTGACAGTAAATCAGGTAAGCTCCCGATGTGATCTAGATCTTGATGTGTGATGATTACGGTGCGCAGTTGTTCCCAAGGCACGTGGGTTTCTTTTAGAGCTTCTTTGAATTTTGGGAGCAGGCCCGGAAATCCAGTGTCTACGAGTACAGCAGAATTTTGATCCCAGAGCAGCGTGGGGTAAATCGTGTCACTCCCGCCCATAACCTGTGTTGTAATCTCTAACATTTCTATTCCACTAGCAATATGCATAAGATCCCTCCATGATTGATGATAAGAGCGATGCCGTTAGGCTAATGCATATAATACTTAAAATAAAATGTAATTTCAATAGCGTAATTTATTATTATAACATAAATAAATATTTTTGTCAATATATATCTGATGTATTTTTTGTGTAATTTCTAGGGGACATTATTGTTGAGAACTTCTATTTCTATATTTTTCCCTTACCCGAAGCTTTACGATATAATAACCAAATAAAAAAGGGAGTTGATGTGGTTTGGAGACTTTTCTAGTTGTACTCGTCCTACTGGGCCTTATCGCAATTTCCAACATCATAAACCGATTTATTCCCTTTGTGCCAATACCGTTAATTCAAATTGGTCTGGGTGTAATGGTTGTGTTAATGCCTTTGGGAATACATATGACATTGGAACCAGAGCTGTTTTTCGTATTGTTTATTGCACCGCTTTTGTTCAATGATGGGAAACGGACGCCAAGAAATGAATTATGGAACTTACGGGGTCCGATATTAATGCTGGCGCTGGGATTGGTTTTTGCTACGGTGCTTATTGCTGGATATTCGATCAACTGGATGATTCCAACGATCCCGTTAGCAGCTGCATTTGCTCTGGCAGCGATCTTGTCACCTACAGATGCAGTCGCGGTCAGCGCAATCGCTGGAAGAGTGCATCTTCCTAAGAGTATTCACCGCATTCTAGAGGGCGAATCATTAATGAATGATGCTTCCGGGCTTGTTGCCTTTAACTTTGCCATTGCTGCAGCAGTTACGGGTATGTTTTCTTTACCGAAAGCCTCCATTAGCTTTGTAATTATAGCTGCAGGTGGGTTGATCGTTGGGGCATTATTGGCTTTTCTTCTGATTCGGCTAAGCGTAATTATTCGCAGACTGGGGATGGAGGATATCACAGTGCATGTGCTACTGCAAATCCTAACTCCTTTTATTATTTATTTGATCAGTGAAGAGATAGGGGTATCTGGCATTTTGGCAGTGGTTGCAGGGGGAATTATTCATGCGGTTGAGAAGGACCGTGCCGTATCTCCGCAGTATAAGCTACAACTGGTATCCGCTAGTACATGGTCTGTTCTGCTCTATATATTGAATGGCCTGGTCTTTCTTATTCTTGGCTTATCTATTCCAGATGTTATTGAAGTGATCTACCGTGATACGGCCGTGGATAATCTTATAGTTGTAGGTTATGTATTAGCCATTACTTTGCTGCTGTTTGTACTACGGTTTGTATGGGTGTATGTGTTCTCTTTAGTAGGATCTCGTCTGCGAAAAATGGAGAAGTCATCTGTTAAATCACTGTTAATCCTCACGATCTCAGGAGTGCGTGGAGCGGTTACCTTAGCCGGTGCGTTCTCGATTCCCTTTTTTCTTGGGGATGGGTCACCATTTCCTGAGCGTGATTTAATCATCTTTATCGCCGCAGGTGTTATTCTAATGTCGCTGCTGATCGCTAGTATCTTTTTGCCAATTCTAGCAGGTAAAGAAGAGCCAGTTGCCGAATCAGGTGAGACAGGAGCCGAGCAGGCGGCCAAGTCTAAAGTTATTGCTGCCGGTTTAACCATGCTGCAAAGTATGATGACAGAAGAAAGTAAGGAATCCGCACAACCGGCTTTGAGTGAATTTAGAGAAAAGGTTTATAGTCTTAACCGTGAGGACCAATCGAATGATCCAGCACTCGAGAACTTCCGCCGACTGGGTGTTGAAGCGAGGATTGTGGGTCTGCAAGCTGAACGTAAAGAACTGAACCGATTGCTAGAGAGCAATGAGATTCCCGCCTCAGTGGCTCAGAAGCTGGGAGAATTCTTGGATCATAGTGAGGTCTTTTTAGCCAGAAGTCTAAATTCACAAATCAGAATATCGATTACCGAGATTAGACGGCTGTTTGCGGGAATGTTCTCAGGACAGAATGAAGGGGAAGCTAGCCAACAAATGCTGCAACAGGCTGAGTGTGCTAGAGAAGCGAAAATTGCCATGGCCCATGCTGCTATAGCTGCTATTAATGTCTGTAAGAATGAGAACAACCGAAGTGCGGCCGAGAAGGTTGCATGCAGTTATGAACAGTTAATTTCTCGTTTGGAGCAAGGGAAAGGCTGGACAAAGGATGGGCTTGTTGATGATCAAAAGCTTGAAATGAAGCTGAAAGCCATTCAAGAGCAGCGGGATAAGGTGCAGCAAATGTATCAGGATGGAACCATTAACCGCAAGCTAGCCGGTAAATTACGCAAGTTCGTAGATCATTTAGAGACATCGATTTGGGAGGATTAGCTGTGCTGAACACCACGGCATCTTTTCACACGAGCCTTATTCGCTAGCTATCAGAAAATTATAGGGGGAGTCCAGATCTGAAACTTGCGGAAGCGTTAGTGAATCGAAGTGATCTAACCCGTAAAATCGTGCAGCTAAAGCAGCGGCTGGAGCGAGTCGTTAAAGTTCAAGAGGGTGAGGATCCGGCTGAACAACCTGAAGCTCTTTTGCAGGAGTTAGAAAGAGCTGTGAATGAGCAGACGATTTTGATCCGAGTGATCAATCGATCGCCGATGCGCTAGCGGAACGGGACAAAATGCTACAGCTACGCAAGCTGTTTAGCGATTTGCTTGAACAGACTTCCATTACTCAGGATCGTTACAGTCGCTCGGAGGTTCGTTTTCAAAGAACGGTAGATGTCGCTCAGATTCAGAAGCAGATGGATGAGTTGAAGTTGGAAAACTGACAGATGCCGGGAACGGGGATGTTTTTGCTGTGGTTTAGCTTTTTCATAACATGAAGTGGCTCTATTAGGATAGGTATATTCGTCATATATAATGTGAAAAAATGTCGAATAATGTTGAATTAAATGGATTGAAATTTGCATGAAAGACCTGTTTTGCCTATATTAACGCTTGTTATCCTGTATAATTTACGAATACGCGGATTACTTAACCGCTGTTCAATTCTTAAGTTGATTATTCAGGATGAGCGTGTGATTCACTGGTCTGGAATTCTTGGCCCTTGTCTCCTCATTCATTCTACTATTCCTTTTTATGAGAGAGAGAAGTGACAAATGACCATGAAATCAATTGCCTGGGTAACCGACAGTACAAGTATCATAGATCCGGAGTTCGCTAAGAATAATCATGTATATATTATTCCGTTACGGATTATTATCAACAACGAATGTTATAAAGAGAATATAGATATTACGATCGATGACTTCTATGAGAAAATGCGCCAGCATGAAAAGGTAGGCAGCTCACAGCCTCCAATCGGTGAGTTTATTGAGCTATACGAACGGTTGAAGGAAGAATACGATGAAATTATTGCTGTACATCTTTCTTCAGAGCTCAGTGGCACTTACAATGCTTCGATGCAAGGCGCCGAAATAGCGGAGGCCAATGTAATTGGAATTGATGCCAAGGTTGGCGCTTATCCAATCCGAGAAATGATCATGCGCGGTATACATTGGCAGAAGAAGGGTCTTTCTGGACTAGAAATTAAAGCGAAGATTGAAAATATTATTCAGAATATGTCCTTTTACTTAATTCCTGCAAGCTTGACACAGCTTCATCGCAGTGGACGTGTTTCTGGATCACAATTTGTACTTAGCCAATTGCTGCGTATAAACTTGCTGCTTCGTTTTGACGAAGGGAAGGTCGTTGTTGTGGAGAAAATCCGTACAATGAAGAAGACGCAACAGGCGCTTTTGGAGATATTTAAACAGGATGTAGGGCTTGTTAGTGATGTATGTATCATGCATTCAAATAATTTAGAGATGGCACTCAAGCTAGAAGAGGACATAAAAGCGATGGAGCCTGACTTACGAACTGAGATTATGACCTATATTCCTGCTGTGGCTGTTCATGCGGGTGAGGGGACTGTAGGGTTGTCCTGGATCAAGAACACTAGCATCAATAGTATTCATCCGGGTGCTGCGCCTTTAGCCTTCCCTGAAGCGTTATTTGCATAGAGATGAACAAAGAAATCGCTCCTTGGGAGATGGATGGGTGACCACCATTGTACCAACAGGCGATTTCTTTTTTTGAAGAAGGATGCTGTTATTTGATTGCGCGACGACGGAACATTTGTCCAATTACATCACTTAGCACGAGTCCAGCTGCAATGGCTCCAGAGAGCATTAATGCCCGAACTGCGATTTCTACAGCCAGAGTATAGTCCTCTTCCACAAATTTACGCATAGCATCATAAGCGAGACCACCCGGAACAAGCGGGATAATACCACCTACACTAAAAATAATAACCGGCATTTTGAAGGATCGCGCAAAAAATTGGCTGACGATGCCCACTATTACACTAGCTGCAAACGTAGCTACAACAGGCCCGAACTCTACATTAAGAAGCACATACACCATCCAGCCCACCATTCCGGCAAAACCACACTGTAGTAGTGAGCGCTTAGGCGCATTAAATAGAATACAGAAGGTTGCCGCGGCGATAAAACTGGTTATAAGTTGCAAAATCATGAAGGGCTAACCTCTTTCACATGGATATTAAAATAGTGATAGTACAAGCCCGATACCTGTACCGATCGCAAATGCAGTTAGAAAGGCATCGGCTCCCTTGGATATGCCTGAGACCAGATGACCGGCCATCAGATCACGAACGGCATTAGTAATGAGTAGTCCGGGTACTAGAGGCATAACGGAGCCGATAATGATTTTGTCCATCTCTTGACCAATCCCCAGCTTTACAGAACAGAAGGCTAGAAGTCCGATCAGGAAGGAAGCAGAAAACTCTGCGAAGAATTTAGTCTGCACTAAACGATGCAGATAAATGACCGCAGCGAAGCCCAGTCCGGAAATCGGCAAGGCGGGGAGAGCATCCCACAAACTGCCTTTAAACATAACGGTGAAGCAAGCACCAGTAAGGGCGGCTGCTAAGATCTGCAGCCATACGGGATAGACAGGTGAGGCTTCATCGACTTCTCCTAATTTTGCACGAGCTTCCTCAGCTGTAATCTGACGTTCGCTTAGACGCCGAGAAATGTCATTGACCTCCGATACCTTCTGCAGATCTGTTGTTCGCTCCGCAATTCTGTATAACTTAACAGGTTCTATTCTATTTGTGGTGAACATAATAACGGTTGGCGTCACATAGCTATGTGCTCCTGGGAACCCGAGGGATCCTGCCATTCGTGTCATCGTATCTTCAACTCTGGATGTTTCTGCACCATTCTGCAGCATGATCTTGCCAGCAAGAAGACAGAGATCAACGATTTCATAATACGTAGTGTTAGTGTTGCTCGTGCTATCCAACTTCTCCGGTCCTCCTCTGGAATGTGATTATCTATGTTTACATATTTCGATTGTCGCTTCATCTACGTGAAAATAACAACCCCAATATAGCATTATAAACGATATGGTGTGTATTTTAATATAGTTTTTATTTATAGTGTCCGCCGATCTTTCCAGATCTGTCCTTAAGCTGCCCGGCATCTGTAAAAGAAGCTGCTCGCCCAATGATCGTCTCCCCATATTTATTCTTGAGGGCATCGGTCGCACGTTCGAGTTCACGATAGCGAGGGCGAGACTCAAATAGGGTTAGCTGGTACTGGCTTTCGTCAGATAGATTGGACAGGCTTAAGTGGATTCTACGCACAGGCTGACCGTCCCAGTGGAGCTTGAAGAGAGAAAGAGCTGCCTCATATACCAGCAGGGTGGCATTTGTAGGATCGCTCATTGTAGTTTGTCTTGAGAAGCCTGTGGGGTCATCAAAGCTGGCACCTTGGCAGCCGATAGACACGACTGCACCATGTACTTTCAATTTGCGGCAACGTCTACATACAAGCTCAGATAGCTCAAGAATGATAGTCTTAATATCTTGCAGCTTATAGTAATCCCTTGGAAGCGTCATTTGGTGCCCGACACTCTTGGGTGCGACTTCATAGGTGCTTGGGCTCACGGGGCTGTCATCGATGCCATTGGCTATCCGCCAATATAGCTCGGCGTCGATATCACATTTTTTGTGAAATTTCTCCCGCATGCGCCATTTTAGCTCGCTTAGCGGCATCTGTGCCAAATGTCTAATTGTCGTAATACCCATGCTTTGGAAATGGGCGGACATGCGGCGACCTACCATGAACAGCTCGCTAATAGGGAGAGGCCAGAGCACGTTCGGAAGCTCCTCGTTAGCGAGGGTGAATATACCATCCGCGTTCTTCTTGGCCCACAGGTCGCAAGCCATTTTGGCGGTAACCTTGGAATATCCAATGCCGATGCGCGCACGCACACCTGTGTTTCTACGAATTAGATCCTGAATGGCGGTAGCGATCTCCCTTGGACTGCCAAATAAGCTGAGGCTACCGCTGACATCAATAAACTGTTCATCGATAGAATAGGGCTCTACCTGGTCGCTAAACTTACGTAGAATATCTGTGATTTGAGAGGAGACATCGATATATTGCTGCATATGTGGTCTGACTACGATGACTTCGGGGCATTTTGCCAGCGCTTCCTTCAACGTCTCAGCGGTAGTAATGCCATAGGATTTGGCTATAGGGCAGGCAGCCAGCACAATACCGCTCCGTCTAGCTGGGTCTCCAGCAACGATCAGCGGCTTATTGCTGTACTGCGGATTAGAGGCTTTTTCCACAGAGGCATAGAAGCTTTGGCAATCAGATAGCATAATGACACGCTCTTTATTCATAGGTTCACACGCTCCAGGTGAGGTAGAGATACCTTATATTTTTTCTCCTTATTATAATACGAACGTATGATCGTGTGTATTCTTATTTATTTCCATTTATTTCGTCTCAAGTGTGCATAGACCCGTAGCCACGCCCCCAGAGATAATCGTGAGGATGGAGTGGAAGAAGGTTTCCTTGGAAATCAGGAGTCCTCCCGCGCCGATAATCATAAAGTCGGTCAAAAAAATGATGAATCCAAGGTTCAGCGGGACATACCTTTTTATAAATTGAGCGAGCAGATCGGTGCCCCCCGTACTTGCTTTAAACCGCAGCATAATCCCAAGTCCCGTTCCCATCAAAAAACCGCCAATAATGGCGCTAGAAATGGAACCAAACTCAAAATAATATAGAAAGTGATATTGGAAAGGACCGAGAAGCTCGATCAGAAATGATGAGATCAATAGGCCGAGTACACTGTTGTAAAAGATATCGCGTTCCTTTAACCAAGCGAGCAGAAAGATAGGAAAGCTGCAGAGAATTATAGCTACGCCAATTTTAGCGTCGGATAAATAATTAATAATGAGGGCTATCCCTATTATTCCCCCATCCAGGATTTTATATGGTACGAGAAAAAAATTAGTTCCCGTAGCAACGAGTAAGCTTCCTAAAAGAATGATAAGGTATCTTAATGGCCGCATATTTAACATCTCCACATTAAAGGCATGTCTATAAATATGCTTGTCACTTCCAAAAAATTGCAGTTGAACAAAAAAACCTGATTATGAATCAGGGTTAAAAAGTCTTATATTACATAGTGTGTGAGGGATAGCCGGTTCCTAACGCTCAAAAGACACCAAGTAACTAAGCGTAAACAATTCAGAAATGAAAGTATGAATGTTACTGTATGGAGGAATTAGCACGTGTCCAATAATCGGAGACGTGCTGCTTGTGTTTTTAACGGGAGTAACGCTTACGAAAGCGAAGCGGAGAGATTCCGATCTGCTGAGCAAATCGACGCGAGAAGTAGGCGGCGCTCTCGAAGCCGGTACGTTCTGCGATTCCAGCTATAGAAAGCTCAGTCTTAAGCAGCAATAGCTTAGCCTGTTCCAAACGGTAATCCGTCAAATACTCCATCGGAGTCAGCCCATATACTCGTTTCATGCAGCGAGTAAGGTAGTTATAGTGAAAATGCAGTGCGTCCGCTAGTGAGGCATTGGAGAGAGGCTCCGCATAATGATTACGGATATAAGTCTCCGTCTGCTCTGCGATTTCCACCGCGTGACTTTCTGAAGTATCATGCTGTGCCAGATCCATCATCCGCAGCATTTCTTCAAATATCCGTTGCTGCTGCCAAACTGCGCTGGAACGCCGGCCTGTAGACAGCTGTAATAGCATCTCGGCTTGTCCACTCCGTTCAAAAGGGTCAGGGAGGGGACCGAACTGTGGCACTCGAATGGTATACGGATAAGTAAGAAACTGCCGAAAATGTGTTTCACGGTTGATATACACGGGTCCACCCTCAGAGCTAGACCAATCTGCAAGGGTATGAAAATGAATCCATATAAATGAAGTGGTCTCATCACATGGCTTAACGGAGTAATGATAGCGATCGGGCAGCAATAGCAGTGTATGTCCCGCCGAAACCTCCCATTGATTATGGTCCTCCCCAATAAATAGACAGCCTTGTTCTACAATAAGTAGATCAAACACCCCAATATGGCTTCTATTTGGATGCTGATCCCCGGGTTGATAAACCGTGCGATTGCATTCTAGAAAATAAGGAAATGGCGGCGCAGCGAAATGTATAAATGAAAGGCCCATTTTGTAATTATCCCTCCTTTCTAAAGTGTGAAATAGTACAAAAAAGGGGTTGCTTCTGTTCGTATTTTTAATCTATTCTACCCCCTATAATTATTATTAGCGAGTATGAAATAAGGCTGAGGGGAAGATGAAGATGAACAAAATTATACAGGATCAAGAAGTTGTAAAAGATCAAACTGTTACCATTCAAGATGATTTCTGGGGCGGATACATTAGGCTGGTCCAGAACGTTGTTATCACCTATCAATATGAGGCATTGCACGATAGAGCACTGGGAGCTGAACCCAGTCATGCCATTGCTAATTTTGAGATTGCTGCGGGCCGGAAGACTGGCGAGTTTTACGGCTGGGTATTTCAAGATAGTGATGTGGCTAAGTGGCTGGAGGCTGTTGGTTATTCCTTAAGCATCACACGTGATCCTGAGCTAGAGCGTCAAGCGGATGAAGTGATTGACCTCGTTGGCGAGGCGCAGCAGGAAGATGGATACTTAAATACTTATTTTACGATAAAAGAACCGGGTAAACGCTGGACCAATTTGAACGATTGTCATGAGCTGTACTGTGCTGGACATTTCATAGAAGCTGCCGTTTCTTATTATGAAGCTACTGGCAAAAGAAAACTGCTCGACATCATGTGCCGAATGGTTGATCATATTGATTCTATGTTTGGACCGGAAGAAGGTAAAATGCAGGGCTATGATGGGCATCAGGAGATTGAACTCGCGCTCGTTAAGCTGTATCGATTGACAGGTGAGAAACGATATTTGAAGCTCAGCAGCTTTTTTATTAATGAGCGAGGTCAACAGCCGAATTTCTTAAAGAAACAATGGGATAATCTGGGGAAGATCAATTTTTTCACAGGTCGGAAGGAGGATCTTGATTTAAAATATTACCAGAGTCATCTTCCAGTAAGAGAGCAGAAGGTGGCTGTAGGCCATGCTGTACGTGCGGTTTATATGTATACTGCTATGGCTGATCTTGCCGCTATTACTGGAGATGAATCACTTCGTGAAGCATGCGAGAGACTGTGGAATAACATTACGAACAAGCAAATGTACATTACGGGCGGGATCGGCTCTACACATAGAGGGGAGGCGTTCACTTTCGATTATGATCTGCCTAACGATTCGGTGTACGCAGAGACTTGTGCCTCTATTGGGTTGATCTTTTTTGCACAGCGTATGCTGAGAATATCACCGGATGCACGTTATGCCGATGTCATGGAGCGGGCGCTTTACAACAATGTACTGGGCTCGATGGCACAGGATGGCAAGCACTATTTTTATGTGAACCCACTGGAAGTATGGCCTCAGGCATGCAGTTGCAACCCGGAGAAACATCATGTGAAGTCTGAACGTCAAGGCTGGTTTGGCTGCGCCTGCTGCCCTCCGAATGTTGCGCGTCTACTAACTTCGCTCAATCAATATATTTACACGGTTCATGGCGATACACTCTATACGAATTTGTATATTGGAAGTAATCTGAACACTAAGCTGAGTGGAACGGATGTTACGATTCAGCAAGAGTGCAACTATCCATGGAAAGGTACAGTCTCGATGAAGATCAATCCGGCAGAGGAAGCGGAGTTCGGAATTGCTTTACGGATTCCATCGTGGAGTCTAGGAATGGAGATCAGAGTCAATGGTGAAGCGCTGAACACTGCTGAGAACATCGAGCAGGGATACCTCGTTATTCGGAGAATGTGGAGAGCAGGAGACATAATCGAAGTGAATGACCCAATGGAGGCACATCGCATTTACGCTCATCCCAATTTGCGAGCAGATGCTCAAAAAGTAACGATTCAACGCGGACCGCTTGTGTATTGCCTTGAAAGTATCGATAATGGTGAGCCTTTAAGCTCTATTTCTTTAAAAGAAGACAGTGAACTCACGGCGAGTTTTGATGAGACTTTGCTTGGTGGCACTGTTGTTGTCGAGGCAGATGGACTGCGTGTTGATCAAGAGAGCTGGAGTGGTGGACTTTACAGCAGAGAGAAAGCACCCCTTCAAGCCGTTAAGGTCAAAGCTGTTCCCTATTACTTGTGGGGCAATCGTGGCAGTGGTGAAATGAAGGTATGGATTCCGGAAGGTAGTATGTGAGTTATGGGACAGGCAAAGTAATTTAAGGTTTAGGATAGCAGGGATTTACGCTTTATTGTATGCTATATTTGATCGGGACAAGGTAGCTGATCATTTTACAGAAAATATTGGAGGCATCACAATGAGCAAACGTTATCGAATTACACGAGCTATGCAAAATGATGGAGGTTCAACACAAACCATATCTTTAGAAGAGTGCAAGCAGTATTTCGCATCCAAACCTGATTTCACCTATACATCAGTTTATACAGTAGCAGGCGCCACTACGATGTCCATTGAGGGAGATTTCTTTATGTGGAGCTTTGGTGATACTACAATCCCATTTAGGCATTATCAAGGGGATATTTACGTTTCTGGAAATAATGAAGCTGTGATCCCGAGAATGCTTGAGGTTGCGAGTGATTTAAGAGCAGATGTTGTGGAAGGGTAAAAAAAAGACCCCTGAAGAGTTCAGGAGTCATCCAGCGTTAATTATAGATCCGCCCAATCGTTCAAGTGAACGGTTGAGCGGATTTTTTTAACCCAGTTCTACAACTACTTGGTGTACTGCACCGTCTCCAACTGGAGCAATGATGTTACCTTCTACAGCTGTGCCATCCAGGGTAAGACTAACTACACCTTTGGAGACATGGTTCGGGTTCTTGATTTGAATCACATAAGTATCTCCACGGAAGACACGTGTGATTTCAAAGCTATCCCATTCAGTAGGAATACAAGGATCGATCTTCAGACCATTGAAATCCGCTTGGATGCCAAGGATCGATTGAGTGATGGCTACATAGTTCCAAGCAGCAGTACCAGTCAACCAGGAGTTTTTAGCTTCCCCGTGACGAACGGCATCTTTACCTGCGATCATTTGGGAGTAGACATAAGGCTCTGTGCGGTGAATTTCGCTGATATCCTCCAGGTAAGCAGGAGCAATTTTTGCGTAAATTTCAAATGCTCTGTCGCCATGTCCAAGTACAGTTTCAGCGATCATGATCCAAGGGTTATTATGGCAGAAAATACCGGCATTTTCTTTGTAGCCCGGAGGGTACGTAGAAATTTCACCCAGGTTCAAATAGTACTTGGAATACGGTGGCTGTTGCAATACGATACCGTATTTAGTATCCAAATGCTCTTGTACGGATGATAGAGCTTTTTCAGCTTGACCATTCTCCACACCGATACCGGCCATTACGCAGATCCCTTGTGGTTCGATGAAGATTTTACCTTCTTCATTTTCTTTGGAACCGATCTTGTCGCCATAGTGATCATAAGCACGCAGGAACCAATCGCCATCGAAGCCGTGCGTCAATGTGATTTCTTTCATGTTGTCAATCTTAGCTTCTGCATCCACAGCTACATCGTTAAGTCCGCGCATCCGGCAGATTTCAGCATAGTCAGGTCCAACGAAGACGAACAGACCCGCGATAAATACAGATTCCGCAACGCGACCTTCGATGTTGGCAGTGGTTTGGAAAGATTCACCCGGCTCAGTAGAGAAGCAGTTGAGGTTCAAGCAGTCATTCCAGTCTGCGCGCCCGATCAGTGGCAAGCCGTGAGGTCCGAGATTGTTAGTCACATGCTCAAAGGAACGTTTCAAGTGCTCGAACAGCGTAGCGGTGTTATTCGGATCGCTGTCAAAAGGAACCTGCTCATCAAGAATCGAGGTATCGCCAGTTTCTTTAATGTAAGCAGCCGTTCCTAGGATCAACCAAAGCGGATCATCGTTAAAGCCGGTGCCGACTTCGTTGTTACCTTTTTTAGTGAGTGGTTGGTATTGGTGATAGGCACTGCCATCTTCAAATTGTGTAGCCGCGATATCGAGAATACGTTCTTTAGCACGTTCAGGAATTTGATGAACAAATCCGAGCAAGTCTTGGTTAGAATCACGGAAGCCCATACCACGGCCAATACCGGATTCAAAGTAGGAAGCAGAACGGGACATGTTGAAGGTAACCATACATTGATATGGATTCCAGATGTTAACCATGCGATCCAGTTTCTCGTCGCCGCTTTGGATTTGATATTTAGACAGCAGGTTATCCCAGTGAGCAGCAAGTGCAGCGAGTGCAGCGTCTACTTGTGCATCTGTAGCAAATTGCGCGATCATAGCTTCTGCTGGTTTTTTGTTGATTACATTCAAGGATTCCCATTTATCTTCTTCAGGGTTCTCGATGTAGCCGAGTACAAAGATGAAGCTTTGTTCTTCACCTGGTTCAAGCGTAATGTTAAGTGCGTGTGATCCGATAGGGGACCAGCCGCTAGCTACGGAGTTAGTAGGTTCACCTGCAACTACAGCTTGTGGGCTTTCCAGACCGTTGTACATCCCTACGAAAGCTTCACGATCAGTATCGAAACCAGCGATTTCTTTATTTACGGAGTAGAAAGCATAGTGATTTCTGCGCTCACGATATTCAGTTTTGTGATAGATAACGGAATCCTTCACTTCAACCTCACCGGTGCTGAGATTGCGTTGGAAGTTAGTCATATCATCTTGTGCATTCCAGAGACAGAACTCTGCAAAAGAGAACAGTTTCACGGATTTTTTAGCGGAGCCCGTGTTCTTCACTACAAGACGATGTACTTCTGCATTATGACCCATAGGGACAAAAGCAAGCTGGTTCACAGAAATTCCGTTCCGTTCGCCAGTAATGGAAGTGTAGCCAAGACCGTGACGGCATTCATAGAAGTCGAGATCACGTTTAACTGGCATCCAGCCTGGGGTCCAGAAATCACCATCATCATAAAGATAGTAGTAGCGGCCGCCGGTATCCAGTGGGATATTGTTATAACGGTAACGGGTCAATCTTCTGAGACGAGCATCTCTATAGAAGGTGTAGCCACCAGCTGTATTGGAAATAAGTCCGAAAAATTGCTCATTACCAAGATAGTTAATCCAAGGGTAAGGGGTTTTAGGTGTGTTAATTACATACTCTTTTCGAGTGTCGTCAAAGGTTCCGAATTTCATGTGAGAAAGTCTCCTTTCGATTGTGAACGCGCGTTTATAAGTTTCAGAAAAAATTCCCTCGAGGGAAGGGAGTTTTTTCAATGCTTTTAAGCAGGACAATTAAAGCAGTAGTTTCGATACCGAATCAAATAGCAGCTTCACGGAAAAATATGTAGATTTCTTCAGCGAAGGATTGATCTTAAGCTATTTCTTCGGCGGTTGACAGGAATCTCTCTCCACTAAACGAGCTGGAAAGCTGATCGTGCTAAACGTCGGCTGCTGTGAATCACACAGCTCGATTACTTTTTCAACTGCAGCCTTAGACATTTCATAGATTGGCAAGCGTACAGAGGTCAGCTTAGGCTGAATACGGGATGCTAGCTGAATGTCATCAAATCCAACCATGGAGAGATCTTCAGGGACAATGATTCCGTGTTCGGAGAACGCTTCCATCGCTGATATAGCCATATCATCGTTGGAGGAGAAGAAGGCCGTTGGCAAAGGTTCTCCAGAAGCAAGGAGCTTCTTAACCTCTTCGTAAGCAGTCTCTTTCAGAAAATCACCTTTCAGAATAAATCTCTCATTTACAGGCAGGCCATGTTTCTTCAGCGTATCTTCATAAGCCGTATAACGCTCTCGTCCAGAGTACGTATTCATTTGCCCACAGATGATGCCAATCTCTTGATGACCCAGAGAGATCAAATATTCAATCGCTTCTGTGGTGCCCTCGTAATCTTTGGAGTTCACAATGGCCAGATGATTGCGGTCAAGATGCTCCGACATAATCTCAGAAATATCATAATCAATTAATACGAGAGGAGAGTCGAGCCCTACCATTTCTCGGACGATATTAATATCCTTCTGAGTGCCGACAATGATACCGCCGTCAATCCGTTTTTGAAGAAAAGCTTGCTTTACCTTGATGAAATCGTCGGGAGAGTAAACTGTATGAATCAGTACATAACATCCGCGGGCATTCGAGGTGTCGACTACGGCATCAACGAATGGAGCAAAGTAATTGTTCTGATAAATTCGGGTAGTATTCTCCTTCTCGTTCATACTGATGGCGAAGAGTCCGATCGTATCGGTCTTCTTACCGGCTAAAGCCCTTGCAAAGCTGTTCGGTTCGTACTGATGTTGCTCAATCACCCGCAGCACTTTGGCCCGGGTCTCTTCAGGGACGTTGGAATAATTGTTGATCACGCGGGATACCGTACTTCGGGAAACCCCGGCCAACTTAGCTATATCTTCGCTGCGCATGTTTCCCCTCTTTTCATAAACGCGCGTTTATGAGTTTATTGTAAGCGAAAGCATTGTATAAATCAATCGTAAATAATAAGAAATTTGTGAAGAAGGGAAGAAACTAGTTAATAGTTTGTATAAGATTTTTGCAGAGAAAGTGCATTGAAAGCTATAAAAGTCATGCTACTATTGTGATAATGATTATTGAGAATGATAATCAATGAAAATATAGCATTGGAGTGAAGGGATAATGGTAAGATGGGGTCGGAAGTTTTTATGGTCAGCAGTACTTATTATGGCATTGACCGCGCTGGCGGCATGCGGAACGAATAGCAATACTACGAAAGATAATGTTGCTAAAACAGAGAATGCAGAGGAATCAACCTCAGCTAGCAGCACACCGAGCGAAGAAAGTGGAAATGCTTCGGAAGAGGTTGCAACTCGGACGATTACAGGGGAATTCGGAGATGTTGAGATTCCAGTCAACCCTAAACGGGTGGCCGGGATTTACCTTGAAGATTATTTGAAGGCATT
Organism: Paenibacillus sp. FSL F4-0236; assembly: GCF_038000135.1. Taxonomy (NCBI): domain Bacteria; kingdom Bacillati; phylum Bacillota; class Bacilli; order Caryophanales; family Paenibacillaceae; genus Paenibacillus; species Paenibacillus sp. FSL F4-0236. The sequence goes on along the minus strand of NZ_JBBOBK010000001.1, from coordinate 3,369,278 downwards.
GGGGATTACCCCGGTGGTTCAGTGGTATCATCCAAGCTGGGGCAAACAGGATTACTTAAATCTCGATGTGCCAGAATTTGATATCACCGGAAGCTTGGAAGCGTTGTTGGAGAAAGATCCTGACTTGATTATTGCGGACGGAGGCGCGGATGCGGCGAGGTATGAACAATATTCCAAGATAGCACCAACGTATCGTCTCCCTGAGGCGGCGCTGCAGGACTCAAGACAAGTGCTTACAGCGATTGCAGATGCGCTCGGTATTCCGGAGAAGGCTGAGGCTGTGCTCGCCGAGTATGATCAGAAAGTGGCAGATGGAAAAGCTAAACTGCAACAGGCTCTGGGGCAAGATAAAGTAGCAGTGATCCGGCTCAACGTAGCGGATAAGACCTTTGCTTTGTTCGGTGTTAAAAACCGTTTTATCGGTGTGATTTATTCTCAATTTGGTCTGATACCCGTACCTATGGCTGCAGAAATGACCGAATATCAATCTATTATTTCCGAAGAACTTATTCCTCAGCTCGAAGCGGATCATATCATCGTATTCCCTGACAACGGGGGCTGGGATACTGAAGGGAATCAGGAAGCGATCCAAATTCTTGATGGGCCGCTGTGGAAGAGCCTACCTGCAGTGAAGAACGGGAATGTTTATAGAATGGAACGTTCCCACTGGCAGACTGGTGCCATCACGGCCAATTCGATGAAGCTTGATGACCTGCTGGAAGCTATGGTGAAATAAATGGCAGCCGCCTTGAAGGAATAGCAAAAAGAAGGTCTATCAGCACCCTTGATAGACCTTCTTTTTTGTTTTACACTGAAGTGAATGAAAATGGTTCTCAATTGGGGGCGGGAGAATGGCAAAAGATTTGCAAGACAGCAAAAGAAGGAAGCTATTCTATAGCTTGATAAATATAGAAACCCAATCCCTGTCAGGAAGCGGACAGAGTGAGGTGTTTCAGGATCATACGCTACTCATTGTATCGGAAGGACAGGGATATGTTGAGGCTGAGTTGAGGCAGTTTCCACTGGAAAAAGGTACTGGGTTCTTGTTCGAACCAGGGTTATTAAGCAATATCAATGCCGAGGAGCGGGGGCTTAGCTTTTATCGGCTTACTTTTGAAATCATCGAAACCGGGGCAAACAGGCAGAGTGAAATAGAAGGAAGGACTAAAGAGGACATCCTTCGATCTGGGTTGTTAAGCGTTAGACCCTTTTCACAATGTAAATTACTGCTAGAGGCTATCTACAATAGCCGTAGAAGCACAGATGAGATCGAATGGTTCGCAGGCCATACGCGCTTTCAGGAGCTGCTGCTGCTAATCATGCGTGCAAATTCCTCTTTCGTTCAGGTCACGGGTGATCATGAGGCAATACAGCGTTCCATTCACTATATGGAGGAGCATTATAACCAAGCCGTAACCGTCGATCAGTTGGCTGAAGTTGCAGGTATTACACGTGCGCGTTATACACAAACATTTAAAGAGGTGACAGGGAGGGTTCCCTTGGAGCATTTGAACGGGCTTCGTATCGAAAGAGCGCAGCAGCAGCTACTGCTGACGAATGACCGTATGCATGATATCGCGGTATCCGTCGGATATAGTAATGAGTATTATTTTAATCGGCGTTTTAAAAGATCGGTGGGTGTTACTCCAGGCCAATACAGAAGCTTCCATCAGGATGGATTGAGGGTGTTTGCTCCTTTTTTGGAAGATTATCTATTGGCTCTGGATATTACGCCTGTGGCGCAATATTCTCACGCCGAGTGGGGGAAACAAGAGTACTTGGCTCTCCACGATGTGCCTGAGGTAGATATTTCGACTCGTAATTGGCAGGAGCTCTCCCGGTATACGCCCGAATTGATCTTGCTGGATAATGGCTTTCATCGTTGGCATCTGGAGGAGTGCAGCCGGATCGCTCCGTTGTTCAAGCTACCTGTTCATCAAGAGGATTGGCGTGCCACATTGTATTCCGCAGCAGCAGTCTTTGGCAGAACGGAACGTGTCCAGGAAGTGATCGACAATTATGAGCATCAGGCACAGCAAGCCAAGCAGCTGCTTACCCGGTCCGTCCATAGTCAGACCATAGCTTGTTTAAGAATCTCAGTCTACGGAATCACTCTCTATGGATGTGAGCATTTGGGGTATACAGGAAGCGTGCTTCATCATGATTTGGGCTTGCAACCCCATAGCTTGGTTCGGAAGTTGACCCGTGGAAAGAATCGGGTGAACCTGACAAAAGAAGAGCTTGCCAATCTGACTGCGGATCATTTGTTTATTACCTTTGATCAGCTTGAAGGGGGAGGACGGGAACTGCTGGATACACAACTCTGGCGCAACTTGCCTGCTGTACGTAACGGCAGCGTATATGAGGTGGATTTCATGGCCTGGATGAATTACGGCGTATTGTCGCATCAGCGTAAGATTGAGGATGTATTAAGAGCGTTAGGATAAGTCAGAAACTAGACCAGATAAAAAAGAGAACAATAAGTGCCACTATACTGCTGACGCGGGTCATTAATAAATAAGCCTCACTCGGCTCAACGTCACCTTTGACCATCCATCCGTATCTCATGTACCATCCGAATCGTGGGAAAAAGATGTTAAGTAGCGCTAACAGAACAAAGAGGAAAATAAAAAAGCCCATGATTTATCACTCCTTTATGTAATGTATACGCGAAACTGTATGGAGGGTGTCCCGATTCATGTGTGAGTTTCCATATATTTATTTAAGCTTATGCAATATAGACTGATAAAAAATGAAAATTGCTTAAGGAGCGGATAAATCGTATGGAACACACAGGTCTTTTTTTCGGAGGGGGAGTAGGTGTTTTGTTCTTTTTAATTTGGTTGATATCAATTGGCTTGGGAATCTACTTCTTCGTCCTGCTAGTAAAATTGGCACGTAGAGGAATAGCGGCTTTAGATTTATACATCTACGCTAAAAATCGTGAAATACGTACTCGTTATGAGTCGGTTCAAGACAGGTCAGAGGAAATTTAAGGCCATTAAATGTTTAATGATACTTAGAGTATGAGATACCCTAGCCACCTTAACAGGTAGTTGGGGTATTTTTTGTGGAAATATTCAGGACTATGCTATCGATGAGGTATGTTTAGCGGTGTACTGTTGTGTTTACATAAAAAAAGAGTTCGTTAAATAAAAAATGGTTTTCTAAAAATAAAGGAGGAATTGATCAATGTCTAACCAATATACGATGCAAGATCCTACCACTCAGTACACCAAGGCAGGACCTGAATTTCAACAGCAGCAACAAGAGCCGGGGCTTCAGAAGAAGATGAATCCCGTGCCTGATACAGGTGAAGATACCTATCAAGGCACCGGACGTCTGACTGGACGAAAAGCGATTGTTACAGGGGCAGACAGCGGGATAGGCCGAGCTGTTGCGATTGCTTTTGCTCGTGAAGGCGCAGATGTTGTCTTATCCTATATGCCGGAGGAAGAAGAGGATGCAAAGCAGGTTCTCAAGCTGGTGCAGGAAGCAGGACGAACCGCAATCGCCATCCCAGGTGATCTTAAGGACGAGGAGTACTGTGAACAGCTCGTCGATACCGCAGTCAAGCAGCTGGGTGGGATTGATATTTTAGCCAATGTAGCGGGCAAACAGCAATTCGTCCCCGATATTGCTGATCTTACTACGAAGCATTTTGACGATACCTTTAAAACGAATGTGTATGCCATGTTCTGGCTGTGTAAAGCGGCAGTGAAACATATGCAACCGGGTAGCACCATCATCAACACTTCTTCCATTCAAGCCTATAACCCTTCGCCCATCCTGTTGGACTACGCAACGACCAAGGCTGCGATCAATACATTCAGTAAATCTCTCGCTCAGCAAGTCGCTGATAAGGGCATTCGAGTTAATGTAGTGGCACCAGGTCCCGTATGGACACCTCTTCAGGTGGTGGGTGGGCAACCAGAGGAAGTGCTGAAGGAGTTCGGTGCGAGCACGCCACTAGGCCGTCCGGGACAGCCTGCAGAGATGGCTCCGGCGTATGTATTTCTTGCTAGCCAGGAATCGAGCTATATAAGTGGCGAAACGCTAAATGCCAATGGCGGAACTCCAACCCCATAGAATATTTAGTGGGATGTTGCTATTGTAAATACGGAAATTATTCAAAAGTACCCTACTAATTATAGCTGTGGGGTGCTTTTGTTTTTATATGGAGAAAGGTGTATTATAGAATTTAATACTTTTTATCCCATTATTTTTATAGAATATGATCTAGAACTGATCAAAAATGTCGAATACATAGATTTCCTGCGATTACCCGAGAAATATTTGAGTTGGTACAAGGTTTAGAGTTTAGTGTAGACCATAGAAAGAATTAGGAGCTGTATTATGTGTAAAAAGAAACTAGCAATACTCATTTTTTCCTTTGTTCTGATCATGGCGTGTTTTTCATCAGGAGCAGTCTTTGCGGATAAAGGAAACGGAGCTGTAATGGATAGTGGAACAAAGGAAAGGCTGATGGAAAAGTATGATCTTGTAGAGCCTGAACTTACAAATCCAAAATCACTTTGGAGCCAAAGCGATTTTGGAGTCAGTAACCCTATTGCTATATTTGTAGGTATCAGTAGGTTATATCTGAATCCATATGTTTTTGCTGCGCAAGAAATGATTAATCATTTGATTGACCGAAGCCGTCAACATTAATGACCCATGAGAGGGTCATTTTTTAATACGGAGATAAATTAATCGCTCGTTATTTGTATATCTTTCAAAATATAATCCCAGCTATCATAATCGTTCATATCATCAGGAAATTCTAACACACAAATATGATTAATATTCCAATGGATTTCTCGTACTGATGTTAATTCACGAACGGGATAAAGGATAAGGACAGTGAATTCGTTCGGTTTTAATATATCAGACAAAATCGCTGTAGCTCTACAGCCTGTTCGTATGTGGCGAACCATCTAATGAATAGAATTTTTTTACTGCTTAGTAATTTGTCCCAAAATCTCTTAATTCGTAAATCCAGCTTTGCTTTATAAGATGGATAGGTCGTAGACCAATGTTTACCCAAGGTGATAGGAAAATCATGTACAGAGACAATGTTATAAAAGGTATCCTGAATAAAATACGATTTCACTAACGCATTCTTGTTTCCATTAGGATAAGCGGGCACTCCATCCTCTAGAAAAAATGTGTCTCTTCGAGCATTTGCAGATTTGTTAACTCCATGAAATTCTGAAATCTATTTTTATAAAGTCTGTTTACATCAGTTAATGAATAAGAAATCATCCAGTCGAGAGGCATGGAGAATGTTCTCAAGTTATTTATTTGCATATTTATAGCAGGAGCACAAGACATACCTAAGCTTACGATTAAATCATAGTTCTTCTTTACATCTTGTAAGTTCATGGACTCACCTAATTTCGATCAGATTCAGGTTCTATTCAACGTTAAAAAAGAGCAGCAACTTAGCTGCCCTCTGAAAATATTAATGGCGTTGTAACAGCAAATAGCCGCTAATCCTTGAAGTTTTTTTACGAAACACAACTTTAAAACCAATGTCATTATCTAATAAACAAGCTAAGGCGGTGTCAAGTAGCCCGTTGGGTCTTAAGCTAGGTCGACAAGGCTCAGCATTTCCAATGATGCGGACAGAAATAATCCTACGTGCAGAGCCACGAACCAAAGGATTTCTGCTCCAAGTGATCAATACCAAATCAGGTTGACGAGTTGCCATTCTGATCCACCCCTTTCTATTAAGCTTCTCTATATAAAATGCACAATAGATTGTAATGTGCTAAACAGAAGCGGAGTGCTATTTTGATCAGCGGTGAGAATTAAAGAGTTACTCTTGTTTAATTTAGGTTTTCAAAATACAATAAAGTAAATTTATGGTGTGTTCGAATGGCGTAAACGTAGATGACCACAAGGGAGCATATATTCATAACACCGTACGACTGAGCAAGTATTTGATCAATGATCAAATACTTTTTTATTTTCGTTTATAAGAAGCTAAATAGGGGGACACGATGAAGATAGCGAAACCGATTAGAAAGAAGGTATACGGATTTATTTTGCAAGACAATGAAGTTGGAGAAAAGACCTTATTAGTTTATCTTAATGAACCAGAAGTACCCTTTAGATTAGTAGGTGGTAATGTCGATGCCGGGGAAACAGAAGAAGAAGCCTTATTCAGGGAAATTCAAGAAGAAAGTGGACTTAAACAATTTAAATTAGTAAAGAAAATAGGAACACAATATTATTATAAGGATTATATAGATGCAAATGTTGAAAGACATGACTACCTTCTGATTCCAGAAACAAGATTACCTGTAAAGTGGAGATTCACTGGAGAGGGTGAAGGAGAGGACTGTGGAACTGTTTTTAACTACCAGTGGATAAAACAAGATGAAATATACTTATTAGATAAAGAATTTAGAGAATATATGTCGGAAAAATACATACAAGAATTGTTCGGCAATGGATAGGAGGTAACTACCATGCTCATTAGATGATCCTTACTCTGAGGTGATAGATATGAATAATCGTAAAATCTTCTCATTTCTTCCTTTGATCATTTTTATATTTATAATATGGTACCTTTTGATGGCAAGTACATCTGCTGTTGTTAATGTAGTGTCAGTAGATAAAAGAGAAATAGTAGTACAAAATATGAGCGGTGATCAAACTACAGTCACAATCCCAAAAGGAATATTTAAGTTGATTAATATAAATGAGGAGTACTTTGTTTCCTATAATAGTAGAATAGGGCAAAAACCTTTTTTAACTTCAATAGAACCAAGTGCTAAATGATTATTGGAAGCAGATTTAACAATAGAACTTATGAATGAAACGGCTGATATATAAAGCATAAAATTGGTGGGATTACTTTGCGTGTAGTTAAGCATATCATGTTATGGTTTGTTTCGACGATTCTGTTCACGTTGGCCTCTTTTGGATTAGAGCTCTTGGAAGGAAATAAGATCAGTACGACTGAATATTACGGGTTTCAAAATATAGGATTTGTTTTTATTTTCTTAGCATTTCTTTTTTCAGCCGTTCTTTACCCAATTATAATTTTTCCTTTCTCTTGGGTTGTTCGAATGATTGCAAATCCTTTGATTAGCCGCATAATGATATTGCTTCTGAGTGGTATCGGGGGATATGTTTTCTTTTACAAGGCATACGATGAACGCTTTATACAGGAATATCATTTGAATAGTAGTATAGCTATTATCCTTTTTAGTATTGCTGGTTCCATTTATGTTTTGGTGGATTATTATCTTGATCAGAGGAGTTGAATATATGAGCTATTTTGAAAGAGTTAATAAAATATCAAACATTTTATTTTGTGTTTTTGGATTGTTTTTTATTTTGACTATAATTTTCTTTTCTACTAGCAGCTTCTCAGAAATCTTGCGTTATAATTTCACAAATGACTTAAGAGGAGCAATGATTACAGTCATTTGTTTTATGATCTCTTTATTTTCACTTGTCCTGGGCATTACTTTGAAATGTCTTGTAAAAGACTCTGATGAAACGATCCAGCTTATTGCCACAAGAATAAAGTAGTTGTTGAAATCTCAGCATGTATAAAAAATCCCTGCAACCTGGGTGGTTGGCAGGGATTTTGGTTTAATCTAAGAATTGGATAATTTATCTACCTCATCACTAAAAGCATCCAGGTACTGATTGAATATTCCTGTATCTAATTTGGTGGTAGCATCATTTGCTATAGGAGGAGTGTCTTGGATTTGCTTGTACATACGATCAATCTCACCAGAGAGCTTAGACCAGATGTTTTTAATTGAATCATATTTTGCATCCAGGTTGATGATGTAATTATCGTATTCTAATTTTGTACTCATCGCTTTTCCTAATTGTTCAATTGTAAAATCTATATCTATGGCTTCACCTGTAGAGCTAGTTCCCGAACTTGCATACCAACTGATATCAACAAATCCAACATTCCAAATATCTGAAATGACAAAATTACTAATTTCTTTAAGTGTCGCTTCAGGAGACTGTTCAGTTGTACCTGAATCAGATGTGTTATTTACAGGCTCTTTGAAGAATTTTCTCATTTCGTTAAAGGGTTCTTTATTCTTGTCATTAGACGAATATCCCCAACCAATTTTATCATCCTTAATAAAAATTATAAGTTCACTACTGGAGGACGACTTTTCACCTTGAATTAGGACGATTTTGTCTTTTCCACCATCTTTGTCCGTATAATCAGCTGATTCTATTACTGAAGCGTTCTTAAGTTTGTTATTCTCAGGTGTTTCGGTAGATTCAGCCATTTGAAAAATTGGTTGTACATCAGGAAGTATATTTTCGGATACGAACTTCTTTTTCGCTTCGATATCTGAACCATTCAGGAAAATTTCCACATAATCGAGAGCTAATTTCTCGGATTCTGAAAGTTTCTTCTCTGGCACTGGTGTTGCAGCAGCTGTTTTTAAAGAGTCAGCTGTTGCTTCAGACTGAGTAACTTCTGTAGAGGTTGTATTCTTTTCCTCAGAATTTGATTTGGAACTACCACATCCTGTAAGAAGTACAATAGTTGCAACGATACATAAAAAAGCCTTTATTTTCAATCTTATATCCCCCTAAATCTGATAGTAAATACTAATTAATTCTACCAGATATAGGAATGGTAATCTATGTATAATGAAACCATTATATTGGATATTCGTATTCCTATAAAATGATGTTGAAAGGTCGTGTGCGTGATGGATAACGGGTATTTTGTTGGATGGGGTACATTAGCATTAATAAATGCCGGGTTAGCGCAAGGTAAAAATAGGAGTGGATTAAACTGGTTTTTAATTTCTTTGCTTTGCGGCCCATTGGCTACATTTTTTCTTGTAATATCGAGTAAGCTGCAAATTCATTAGCCCATTATATTTCGGGAGGGGATTTTTTGCTGAAAGCACTAAGGCTGTTCGGTATTCTATTTAGTGCAGCAACAATCATTCTGGCAATAATATTTTTCCGAGGTCAGGATCAAGTGATCATGTCTTGGACAATGATGGGGATGTGCGGAGCTCTGATTTTTAATGGAGGAGCTACCTATTTTAAAACTAAAGATAAAATGGCTGCTCTGTCTTCGATTGTTGGGATGGTACTCTTAATATTCTCGCTTACTCAATTTCCTTTTTAATAAAATACCCCATCCACCTATAAAGGTCGGTGGGGCTTTTTTACGTTTTATCACTTTTTCAATCAAGTTATAGTAGGTTGCTGCAGGCTATGCTTATTTCTTTTTCTTCTTTGTGGGTCCAATCTGGCGCCTTACTTTATTGTTCTCATCAACCTCAATAATATAAATGTCCTTCACTGTACCGGAAAGAGTAAACCATTCACGTAGAGCATCAGCTTCAGTCATTGGTCCCAATATTCGTTTTCCCCTATAACATATAAAAAACACTCCTACTCCTTAGTGAGTTTGCGAAAATGCAATAATCCTCAAAACGATACTCATTAACGATTTTCAGTAAGTCTCATTATTTTATATTAATGCTAAATTATAGGGGATGCAATATTGAGAGATTGTTCTTGTTTAGTTCAAGTAACGTTTATATAGGGAACCATAGGCATGATGCCCCATTATGAGAGATAAACGGTTCCAGATATAATTGATAATCATTATCAATGTTTGAGATGTAATTAACTTAAATAGATTGTGTAACGGATCGGAGTGAAATGTAAGATGAAGTTGGAAGATCATATTGCCGCATGGATTTATGCAGCCGTTAATGTGCTGGATATTCGACATGCTGTGATGGAGCCTGGGGATAAGCTGCAAGGCTATATATTGATTTTTCGTATTATTCCGATATCTAATCTTTTGATAAGCAGCTAGATTTTGTAGTTGAGAAGCTAGTGTCAACATATGAAAAAAATAGAAAGCTAGATGATAAAACAGCTGTTATCCCTAATTTAAGAGGGAAATCGTATTTCGGTCTGTTTTTACTCCTAGGAATATTGCTGCTGCTTTCAGTAGCGGCTTCTTTCTCTTTTGGCTCAGATTCCATGAGCCTGAAGATGGCATGGACAGCGATAGAATTGAAAGGATTGTAAACAGGCATCCACATATTTCATGTTGCAAAAGTGGGAAGGGAATTATATATCAGTAAAGCGGAATTTAGGAATTGGTTGGAGGATAGAAGCGATGATATTTTCCCAGAGGATCACATGAACTGATACGAAAAGTAATCGCGATTCGTATCAAATTCGTATCACAGGGATTTTTAATAGAATGATAAGTGAATAGAAAACAAAAAAAGCCTTGAATATCAAGGCTTTCACATATAGGACGGATGGGGTTCGAACCCATGACCCCTACCCTGTCAAGATAGTGCTCTCCCGCTGAGCTACCGTCCTGCGACGAATTTCATAATACCATACGATAGAGTAGAATGGCAATTCTTTTTTTACAATCTATAGGGATGATAGTTTACATAGTCTTTAAAATAATAAGAAAAGGGGATGCCGCTCCATCCCCATGAGCCACGTCAGATAAAGAACGGGAGTAGAAATATGTCACTTATTCCGAAAAAAGGGATGCGTCGTGGAAAGAAGCGACGTCTTGGGAAAAAGCCAGGCCGGAAGCCAAATTGTCTATACGCCGATTCGTGTGTAGGCATTCCGTTTAAACGTTCTACCATTTCGTTGCTAGGAACCGCAAGAGTAACATAGTTTTGATCTACATGGGCAATAAAACCATCAAAGGACTGACCGTCAGTCGTTGTAATACCAACGTATTTGTTCATACAATTCCAACTGACCTGTTGATGTAAATTTGCATTTGTATCCATAAATAACCTCCTCAATTGAATAACCCTGATAACAGTCTATGGTTCGTAGCCTATAACGTTCACGGCGTTAGCCCATAGGGCAACCATAAAATTTGGGTTATTTTGTGTGAGGTGGTGGTTGTGTATTGGAGCGGAATCACTTTCTTCCCTTGAATAATAGTGAAAATTATCCATTATCTGTTTGTTTGACGTTGAAACGATTCTAAAAGTTGCGTCGTATACTTAGCCAAGTGCTTTTTTATGGAAATACTCCTTAAGCGCTTATGATAAAATGGAGGGTAATGTACAGCAGTTAGATAAAAATTGAAAGAAAAAGGAGCTTGAGATCTTGCCGCAAAATGAGCAGAAAAAGAATTCTTCCACGCCATGGAAATGGTTGGGGGGCGGGGCGGCGATGCTCCTATTTAAAGGAAAGGCGATTTTGTCTCTTCTGAAAATAGGTAAAATTGCCGGGCCGTTAATATCAATGATGATTTCAATATGGGCTTATGCTTTGATTTATCCGTGGGGGTTTGCCGTGGGCTTTGTCCTGCTCCTGCTAGTCCATGAATTAGGACATGTAATAGCAGCGAAACGGATCGGGCTTCCAGTCAGCGCTCCGCTGTTTATACCATTTTTGGGAGCTTTAATTACAATGAAGAAACAGCCGCTGGATGCCCAGACAGAAGCTTATATTGCTTTTGGAGGTCCGATCTTAGGAACCATTGGGGCTACAGCCGTTTTTGGGGCGGCTTATTACATGGATAGTCCACTTCTCTATTCCTTGGCTTACATAGGTTTTTTACTTAATCTGATCAATCTGCTGCCGATTCACCCGCTTGACGGTGGCCGTATTGCAACCGCGGTGACGCGCTGGCTGTGGCTTGTGGGGCTCGTGGGTGGTTTAGCCATCATCATCTATATGCGTTCGATCTTGTTCTTTATTATTTGGGCGTTATTTGCTTACGATCTGTATAACAAATATGTGAAGAGACGCACTAACAATCGCCTTTATTCTGTAACGAAGAGTTTCTTAATTCCAGTAGAGCCACTTAGAGATGCAGGCTACATGATTCCAGGACCAGAGCATAGAAGAGATTTACCTTTTACTACTTACAGTGATTTGGAAAGACAGCAGTATGTAGGGGTGAGATGGGATCAACTGAACTACATTGGTAGAGCTACGCTTCCGCAGCAATGCATCATTGAAAAGGTACGTATCTCGCAGCTAGAGCCTGTGACCTTAGAGAATGGGCTTCATCTTAAGATGAATTGTGATATCAGCTATTCGGTCTACGAGAACGATAAGTATTACGATGTGCCGGCTAGCTCACGCTGGAAATACGGTATCGCTTATTTTGTATTAGCTGGCTTTCTGGCAGGAATGATGTACATGGTCCATGTCGTTGGAAATGTGAATCTATAAGGGTTAGAATCGGGCAATGAAGTGATCCAATGGTTTATAAAACTCATGAACCGTCAAAGCTGTAATGAGAATAACCACAGTTGAACGGTGAAAGGAGTAAAACCATGCCTAAATTTTTGAAATGGGAAGTCGGCGTTTGTCTGCTGTTACTGATGGTTTTGGGAGGATGTTCCGAGGCGAAGCCAACAAAAGTCATGGAAATCAAAGAAATGACCAACCTAGATGGAAAGCCAAAAGGTCAGTACCCTCCATTGTCACCAGTGATGCAAGACACATACAATCGTTCAATTCCTGAAGAAGTATATTCTGCAGATTAGAGCAGCGTAGAAGACGATTTCTCATGCTCAGGCTTTTCTTTCTAGTCGAATTTTTATATAATAGACAACTATCGTTGGATACATAGAGAGAGGAGTTTGGGACTAACATGGCGGCAGAAATCTTACGGGTAACTACAGAGGAACAGCTTCAAATGGGGCTGGATATTCGTACCAAAGTATTTGTAGAGGAACAAATGGTACCGGCTGAGGAAGAAATTGATGAATACGATGTTATCGGTCCGAATGCGCACCATATTCTAATTATAGATGAAGGTGTACCTGTGGCTACGGGAAGATTGATTTATTACAAAGCAGGTACAGCCAAAATGCAGCGTATCGCCGTACTGAAAGATTATCGAGTCAAAGGATTCGGACGTGTTCTGTTGCTAGCTATGGAAGAGCTTGCTCGGGAGCTTGGACTGGAAGCTTCGATTCTTGATGCACAGTGCCAAGCTGAGAATTTCTACAAGAAGCTAGGATATGAAGTGATTTCTACGGAACCTTTTTATGACGCAGGTATTCTACATGTACGGATGCAAAAAACTCTTTAAAAATAGTGCACATAATTTACCGTTCCATGAAGCAAGCTAGGATGTGCCATATGATGGCAAATCCAAGCGCAAGGGGCGAGCTGAAGTGCCAAATAACGAACGCGAAAGTTTCGTAGCTGTACAGAAAAATGGAGACGGAGATTTAACCAGTTTCCAGACCTCTACAGGACGTGTCCTGGCGTATGACCAAGCGCTTCAAGAAGTACAGGCCGGAAATATTGCCGGAGTGAATGCTTTTAAAGGTAAAGACGGAGGAACTTATATTCGCGGCGACGCGGATGGGGATCCAACCAACAATTTGGATAATCTTCCGAGTTTCTCATAGTTCTAAAGGCAAAGACCGTACATACGTCATCGGACGTCAATGTACGGTCTTTTTTTAATCATAATCAGAGTTTATAAATTACATGCTGCTCAATAAACTCCATCTCTCCAGTAAGCCCGACGAATTGAGGTTGTTCATCGCTATAATGCATGAGCTTGATGATACGTCGAACATCTTCAGGTAATGACATTAACTCCTCCAGTGTGGTGTGAACAACACCTGATCCACCAAGCTGACAGTCATGCAGAATCATACGGATGCCGTGCTCACGGACAAGGCGTATAAGTAGATCCGGCTGAAAAGTCATGTCCGCGCTGTAGAAAATCTCATTATTTATTAGAAGGGAATAGCTATCTTTGCCAGGAATATGCGGCGTATGTATGATCTCGAGCGTAAGAGAAGGAGCGAGATTGTACGTAATTCCGGGTTTCATAGGTTTAACCTCGAAGATATCGGTCAGGGAGGCTACTGCATCTTTTTGATATAATCCACCCTTTAAGGTGTTGTTCCAAAGTGGCTCAACAAGCGTCTCAGGTAAATGTAATCTCATAGTTTTCCCGTATACGTGCTTTAGTGTAAGTGCTAGCTCTTCCAGACCTCCAACATGGTCCGCATGAATATGCGTAATTAGAGTAGCGTTTACGTCACGGAAGGATTTCCCGATGGTATGCATGGCAAGTGGGGCTGTAATCCCGCAATCAATCAGTAGGGTATAATCATCAGCTAGTAGCAAGCCATTATTGTTAAAATAGTTTTTTGCAAAAGCATTGCCAGTTCCTAGCATTTGTAGGCTCAGACTCATAAGAAAGTACCCTCCTGAAATCGCTGTTAGCTAATATATCAACTTTGAACAAGTACATAATATCATTTTTCGGAAGATGAATGAAATATTTACCTACAATTAGCGCAACTTGCTGAGACAAAGTAAGTATACATTAATAGCATGAATTATTTGGAGGGTTTCAAATGAATAGATGGAAAAAAGTCACTTTATGTGTGTTTGCTTTTTCCTTGATGGGTGGCTCCTTATTGTTCGCCGATTCTGTGAGTAAGAAAATCAGGGTATGGAACAACGGGACGGAAATTGTAGACGGCGGTTATTTGATTGATGGAAAAACATATATTCCCGCTAGAGAAGCGGGCGGGGTAGTGAATTGGGATGGATCTGGAAAAGTGACGATTCTTAAGCCTAATGTTCATATTGTTCTTTTTAAGGATAATACGGTCTTTGGTAACGTAAACGTAGGCAAGCTTAAGATTAAAATATTAACCCAAGTAGATAGCTTAACAGAAGAGGTTTCAGCTGTAAAAGTAGCCATAACGGACCCCTCTGGTAATGTTAAGGATATTCAGTCGCAGGAGCTTGAAGGCTCGCAGAAGGATAATTTCTGGTTTCCGACCTCGGAGTTTACTTATGATTTTAAAGAAACCGGCAAATATCGGGTAGGCTTCTACATGAAAGCTTCCAAAAATGCGGATTACGTTCTTGTGTCAGAAAAGGTAATTACAGCTCTTAATTAAGGGTTCTAAATTGACCTGAACTAATCTAACGTGGTAGTATACCAGATGTAGGATAATACAATTCAAAGTGAGGTATTACAATGAGCGATCACAAACATGAGCATGGTGAAGCATGCGGTTGCGGGCATGATCACGACCATGAGCACGAGGAGTTTGTGCTGACCTTGACGAACGAGCAGGGCGAAGATGTTGAAATGGTGTTGGTTGAAACTTTCGACATCGGTGAGAAACTATACGCGCTGCTGTTAGAAAAGGAAAATCCTGAAGCGGATGGCATTATTCTGCGTATGGAAGAAGAAGACGAAGAAATGGTATTGTACAATATCGAAGATGAAGAAGAATGGAAAGCTGTTGAAGAAGCTTACAACAATCTGCTTGCTCAGCAAGAATAGATTTTAGCGACTAAATTAAGCTGTTCTATTGTGTATATGACAGTTGATGTTTATATACAGAAACCCGATACTTATTATGGTATCGGGTTTCTGTATAAATGAATGAAGTTTTTTAGGGAAATAATGGATCTTAGGAAATAGGATCGGCTTCTACAATCACTTTTATGTTAGTGATGCTGCGATCTTCAGGACCTTTAACCGGAAGTCCGATCTCCACATGGTCAATAATATAATCGATGTTATCCTGAGTGATAACTTCGCCAGGGAGAAGAATAGGAATTCCAGGCGGATATACATATATAAACTCTGCAATAATGTAGCCAGCAGATTCACGGAATGGAACTAACTGCGTATCCGCATAAAAAGCGTCCCTTGGAATCAGAGCAAGCTGTGGAATTTCTGGAACCTGAACCTTAAGTTCGTAGATTTCACCCTTGCTGTAATGAATGGCGGACAACACCCGAAGTGCAGCTAATAATTTATCTACTGATTCTTGGGTATCACCTGGGGTAATAAGGCAAAGAATATTATACATGTCACTTAGTTCTACTTCGATGTTGTACTTCTCGCGCAGCCAGTTTTCGGTTTCGTATCCTGTGATCCCTAAATGGCGCACATGAATGTTGAGCTTAGTTGGGTCATGATCAAATGTAGCTTCTGTCCCAAGGATCTCTTTTCCAAAGCTGTACAGGCCTTCGATCGTATTGATCGTTTCGCGTGCGTAGTTGGACAGTCTGATGGTTCTTTCCGCCATTTCATGACCGTTCAGCGCGAGATTACGTCTTGATGTATCCAAAGACGCTAATAAAATATATGAGGTAGATGTTGTAGTCAGCATGCTCATAATGGTCTGTACCCGTTGCGGGTTAATCAGACCCGTCTTAGCATTAAGATTCAGTACCGAGCTTTGCGTCATGGAGCCGCCAAGTTTATGCACACTAGTGGCAGCTATGTCCGCTCCGGCCTGCATGGCCGATACCGGCAGATCCTCATGAAAATGAATCAGTACTCCATGTGCCTCGTCCACCAATACGGGTACACCGTAACGGTGAGCCAGGTCGACAATCGAACGCAGGTCGGCGCATACACCGAAGTACGTGGGATTGATTACTAGAACTCCTTTGGCGTCTGGATGACGCCTTAACGCTCGTTCCAGCGAACTGGTCGTTATGCCGTGATCTATCCCGAGATTCTCATCCTGAACAGGCGAGACAAACACAGGCTTGGCTCCGGAGAAGATAATGGCCGACATCACAGATTTATGAATGTTGCGCGGCACAATTATTTTATCACCCGGTGAGCAGACAGAGAGGATCATCGTCATGATGGCATTGCTCGTGCCCTGTACGCTAAAATACGTATAGTCGGCGCCGAAAGCCTTCGCAGCCAGCTTCTGAGCTTCCTGGATTACTCCAGTTGGCTGATGTAGATCATCAAGCGGTGCGATGTTGATTAGATCGATGGATAGAGCGTTATCGCCGATAAACTCACGGAATTCGGCATCGGTTCCTAGCCCCTTCTTATGCCCCGGGATATGAAATTGAACGGGATTGCCGGCGGCATGCTTTTTTAAAGCTGTGAAGAGGGGAGTACGGTGTTGATTCATTTAATGCTGTCACAACCTTTCGCGAATATTAAAATTTAAGGCAAGCATCAGTATAACAAAACAATCTACAGAATACTAGGATTTGGATGTGATAGAATGTCCACAAAAGCTGCGCAACGTACACATATCAGTTTGACGTCGCCATTTATCATGGAGATGTGGGTAATTATTTTTTTAGTTGAGTTTGTTAAAGGGTCGCTACTTGTCGCTTTGTTACCCGTATATATGGAGAATATTTTGGGTCTATCTGTTACGGTAGTAGGCTTTGCCTTTGCACTCCAGTATTTGGGGGATAATCTATTCCGCAGTCCTTCTGGCTGGGTTATGGAGCGCATAGGGTTTCGCTGGACCATGACAAGTGCCTTGCTGTTGATCCTAGTAGCTGTTGGAATGATAATATATGCCAAAACAGCAGTTACGCTCTCGATTGCCTGTCTTATTCTTGGGATCGGGACATCCCCGCTTTGGCCTTGTGTGATGACCGGAATAACGGAATTGGCGGGATCTACTAAAAGCGGCAGCAGTGGAGCAGCTATGGGTGCTGTAGAGATGGCATCGCTCGCAGGAACGGGAATCGGTCCGATTGTAGTGAATTTTTTGATGGATCAGGGTGGACAAAGCTATCGTGTAGCCTTTTTGGTCCTGCTAGGGTGTGCTGCTGTAGTAGTTGTAGTTGCGCTTTTTCTACCTAAAAGAATCTCGTCAAGTGGCACTCATGCAGTTGTAAGGGACATGCAGGGGCTCGGCGGAGCTATTGAGCGTAAAAAAATCAGTCCATTAGAAAGTATAAAAAGAACACTACATCAGGTCAGAACGACGCTTAAAGTCAGTCGCCTACTATATCCAGCCTTATTTCTTCAGGCTTTTGCCATTGGCTTGATGACGCCTGTAGTTACCTTGTTTGCACGTACGGAGCTTCATGTTAGTCCGAATCAATTTAGTCTGCTTCTGATTGCAGGTGGGGGAATTACGGTGCTTGCTCTAATTCCAGCAGGCAAGCTGGTGGACCGAATAGGAACAACTGTGTTTCTGAACATTGGCTTTTTGCTTGCCACCTTTTCCCTTGCCCTGTTCTCACAGGTACGCTGGCTCCCGCTTGCTTTTATCGCGGTGGCATTGGTCGGTATAAGCTACGCGCTTATTCTCCCGGCATGGAACGCCTTTCTGGCTAAGCAAGTGCCTAAGGGGGAACGAGGGACTGTCTGGGGGCTTTTCTTGACCTTGCAAGGCTCAGGGATGGTGGCAGGACCAGTGATATCAGGGAGACTATGGGACCATGTAGGTCACGGTGTTCCGTTTCTGATGAGTGCAATTGTTATGTTGATACTCTTTGGGCTGCATTTACTAATTGTACACAGAACGAAGTTGAAATTTAAAACTAGTTGACCTTAGATGTGAAAAGCCGCTGACAACCTGAGAATTAGTTGTCAGCGGCTTTTTTTAGGAATTAAAAGGACTAAAAGAAATAAAAAATTCAATCAGCGTTTGGAGAAAGTCTGTTGCGGGTAAAAATAGTCAATAAACCAAGTTACCGCTACATAAACTGAAGTATAAAATAAGACTAAGACGAACGCAAAAGTAACTACTACTTGAAGAGGTCCGGCAGCCATAAATAATCGGAAATTGAACAATTGTGTTGGCTTTGCAGATGTGAAGTAGTTAGGGGGGAGTGCCGTGAACAAAAACGACGAGGTGGAGTATTGTAACCTGGAGCTGCGTTTCGACAGACAGCATATCCAGGACCTGATCAAGGATTTGATTCAAAAAGGTTATTCCCTATATTGGAGCGAGAACGAACAGGTCTTTGTAATTTCGGTCCGTACGGGTCGTAAACTGGTGAAATTACGTTTTCAAAGGATCAAAGATGGCTATAAACTCGTGGGTGACTATATGATTCGTGATGCTCGCTTGTCAGAATGGATGGAGAAGTTAATTGGGGACATGCGAGGACATGCCATTGTAAAGCGCTTCCGGGACCGTCAGATTATTATTGAAAATATTTTGTTCGGCGAAGTGATTCGTCTTGTCGAAATCTCGGGTTATCAGCAGCGAGTCTTATACCAGAAGGGTCCTATGCTCACCGATGAGGAGCTGACCAAGCTCTATTATTCTGTTGAAGGAGAGGAACGAATTCGCCAGCGCCGGATTGAAGTGGATGAGCAGCTGGATCGATTAAATGATGCACTTAAGGCTGAGGATATGATTCGCGCGGAGAAATGCCGAGCTCAGCTAACCTTTTTGACGAAGGAATTGTATATGTTAGAATGGTAAACAAGGTGCCGAAATAAGTTGCTTAGGGGCACCCCGAATTTCGGGGTGTCTTAGATTTGTTTGAGAACTTGCAGACAGGGGTTCACTTCTGGTGCTAAAAACGTTAAAATAGTCATTGTGATCATTTTCGTATTGGCAATGGATTTGTCGATGAATTTGATCTTTATTCGCAGGGCAGGCTTTGCTGTCTCTGATAAAGGGTGGTATTCTTATACTGCGAGAAATGGATTTCCCAAAAATATAGGGTGCAAAGGGTGGAGGACCAGATGGCAAAACAACAAATCGGCGTTATTGGCTTGGCGGTAATGGGCAAGAATTTGGCTCTAAATATCGAAAGCAAAGGTTTTTCCGTATCCGTGTTTAACCGCTCACCGGAGAAGACACATGATCTTCTTGCTGAGGCGGAAGGTAAAAACCTCGTAGGCACATTTTCCGTTGAGGAATTTGTAGCTTCGCTGGAAACACCGCGCAAAATTCTGATCATGGTTCAAGCTGGTAAAGCTACTGATGCTACCATCGAGCAACTGTTGCCGCATCTTGATCAAGGCGACATTATTATCGACGGAGGAAATGCTTATTTCCCTGATACGGTTCGTCGCAGTAAATATCTGGAAGAAAAAGGTTTCCGCTTTGTCGGAACTGGGGTTTCTGGCGGTGAAGAAGGAGCTCTTAAAGGTCCTTCCATTATGCCTGGCGGTCAAGAAAGCGCGTATAAGCTAGTTGAACCAATCCTAACTGCAATCTCAGCTAAAGTTAACGGTGAGCCTTGCTGTACATATATCGGACCAGACGGTGCGGGACACTATGTTAAAATGGTGCACAACGGTATCGAATATGGTGATATGCAATTGATCTGTGAAGCTTACCAGCTGCTCAAAGACGTTCTAGGTCTGGATGCAAAAGAACTTCACAACATTTTCAAAGAGTGGAATAGCGGTGAGCTCGACAGCTACCTGATCGAGATTACTACAGATATTTTTGCTCAGTATGATGAAGAAACTGGTAAACCAATGGTTGACGTGATCCTTGATTCCGCTGGCCAAAAGGGAACTGGTAAATGGACAAGCCAAAGCTCATTGGATCTTGGTGTACCTTTGTCCATGATTACCGAATCCGTATTCTCACGCTTCCTCTCTGCAATGAAGGATGAGCGCGTAGAAGCAAGCAAAGTGCTTAACGGACCAGAAGCTACACCATTTGATGGTGACAAAGCTGAATTCATCGAGAACGTGCGTAAAGCATTGTTTGCAAGTAAAATCGTATCCTATGCTCAAGGTTTCGCTCAACTTCGCGTAGCTTCCGACGAATACGGTTGGGATCTGAAATATGGCGAGTTGGCTAAAATTTGGCGCGGCGGCTGCATTATCCGTTCCCGTTTCCTACAAAACATCACGGATGCTTACGAGAACAATGCAGATCTTAAGAACCTATTGCTTGATCCTTTCTTCAAGGATGTTATGGACAATTACCAATCCGCATGGCGTAAAGTTATCGCTTCAGCTGTAACGATGGGTGTTCCAGTACCTGGGTTCTCCAGCGCATTGGCTTACTATGATAGCTATCGTACAGAAAGACTGCCTGCGAACCTGCTTCAGGCACAACGCGATTACTTCGGCGCACACACGTTCAAACGTGTAGACAAAGAAGGCGTTTTCCACCACAACTGGATGTCTGCAGAATAATCTAGTTTATTACGGTTACAAGCAATAACGCCTTCGGCGTCCCTAAAGGACGGTAAGAAGCGTTTATGCGAGAAATATAAGGTTAATGTATAACATGAAACTTGTACTTTCTTATATTTTAAAAAAGTGGCCCGAATTGCTTCACCAGAAATGGGGAGGCTTTCGGGCCTTTTTTGTTGAAGTTTTGATGTGGAATTACTAAGTGAAGCAGATTGTCTAATGTTTTGACCCTGTGTTATGATATGACAAATATCGCGGTTGGAGGATAGACATGGCTGGGGATACAGAAGAATTTAAAAAGTTCAACGAAGAGCAAAGAAATAAGAACATTATTTTAGTAGGGATGATGGCAACGGGGAAGTCAACAGTAGGCGCTATTTTGGCCGAGGAACTGGGTTACGAGCTGGTTGATCTGGATCATGTCATTGTTGAAACTGAAGGCCGAAGTATTGCAGAAATTTTCGCGGAAGATGGAGAGAATTACTTTCGAAGCGTGGAAACAGCAGTACTAAAGCGTATGCTAGAGTCTGAGAATAAATTAATATCTACTGGTGGTGGCGCGGTATTGGCGCCGGGGAATACAGATTTAATGCTGAGTAAAGGGCATGTGGTTGCGCTAACGGCAACAGAAGAAGAGATTATTGCCCGCGTTAGTGGAGATCAGAATCGTCCGCTGCTCGCCGGCAATGCAGAAGAACGGGTTAGACGTATCATGGAAGACCGTCGAGAAGCTTACCTGTTCGCGCATTACACGGTCGATACAACGGGACTGACAGCGGCAGAAGTGTCGCAATATATTTTAATGCATTACCGCGGCTGAGCTTTTAAGAGAGTGTTTCATTCCATTCAATCATACCGCCGCTTAAATTTGTAGCATGATAGCCAAACTGTTGTAGATATTCGCAGACACGCTGGCTTCGAGCACCGGAACGGCAGATAAAGATCACTTTGGCATCGCTTGGAATATCCTCAGTGCGGTGTGGAATTTCTCCCATGGGGATATGCTGTGCACCGGGAATCATCCCAAAGGCAACCTCTTCGTCTTCACGAACGTCGATGAGTACAAGGTCTTCCCCTGTCTCTAGACACTGCCGCAATTCTTGCGGTGTAATTTGTGGAACATTATGCATGGTTGTGACCTCTTTTCATCAGAAGAATGGTTTAATGATAACACAAGCATGGAATACCCTGTCAAACGAGCACTACATACAACTATATCTACTAAGGAGAGTTTATATTATGGACGTTATTGTTAGGCCAACGCCATCCCTGCAAGGAGAATTTGGGGCCCTCTCTTCCAAAAACTATACCACTCGCTATTTGCTGGTTGCCGCATTGTCAGAAGGCGTAAGTACGATTTATCATCCGGCACATAGTGAAGATAGCGATGCCATCCGTCGTTGTATTGCAGATTTGGGAGCTGTACTCACAGAAGATGATGAGAAGATTGTGATTCAAGGCTTTGGACGCAAACCTAAGGATGTTAAGGAGCTTAATGTGGGGAATGCTGGAGCAGTATTACGTTTTCTAATGGCTGTAGCTGCTTTAAGCCCTGAGGTCACATTCGTAAATACGTATCCTGACTCATTGGGTAAACGTCCACATGACGACCTGATCGTATCTCTAGAACAGCTTGGTGTGAAGGTAGAGCATAATGAAGGTAAGTTGCCGATCACGATCCGCGGTGGCAAACCTGTTGGGGGTAGAATTACAGTTTCAGGTGCTGTCAGCTCCCAGTTCCTAAGTGCTCTATTATTCTTGACACCATTGCTTGAAGAAGATAGTGAAATTATTGTCCTTGATGATTTGAAATCAAAGGTTGTCGTAGGTCAGACGCTAGAAGTATTGGAGCAGGCTGGAATTGTGGTTCATGCGGCAGATGATTATATGTCCTTTAAAGTGCCAGGTCGTCAAGCCTACGCGGCTAAGACGTATACCGTTCAAGGTGACTATCCTGGCTCTGCGGCTATTCTAGCAGCAGCTGCGGTTACAAAGTCAGATGTTAAGGTACATCGACTTGTGGAACAGAGTAAGCAGGGAGAAAGAGCCATTGTTGATGTGTTGCGTATGATGGAAGTACCGCTTACTCATAAAGAGGGAACAGTTCACGTACAAGGGAACGGCGTTCTAAAAGCTGTTGAATTCGACGGAGATGCTGCAACCGATGCGGTGCTGGCTATGGTAGCTGCTGCCGTATTTGCTGAAGGCACTTCACGATTCTATAACGTTGAGAACCTTCGGTATAAGGAATGTGATCGTATAACTGATTACTTGGCAGAGTTGACTCGTGCAGGAGCCAATGTTGAGGAACGCCGCGATGAAATTATCGTTCACGGCATGCCTGAAGGCGTCGAAGGTGGTGTGACGATTAACGCGCATTACGACCACCGTGTAATTATGGCGCTGTCAGTAGTAGGTTTACGAGCGCGTAAACCACTATTGATCAAGGATGCTCACCATGTCGCTAAGTCGTATCCGCAATACTTTGATCACCTGCGTGCGCTTGGTGCGAATGTGGAGTGGGTACAATAGAAGTAAGGGGGCTAGCGAATTTAGCTTCAGTTAAATAAGGATCATAAAGTGTAACTATGGAAAGGGGCACTATGTATGAGCTTTGAGAATCCAAGCCGGGAGCAGATCGGAGATATCCTTGCTTCTGCCGGTAATATTGCTGTTGTTGGCCTGTCTGACAAAACAGACCGTACCTCCTATATGGTCGCGGGTGCTATGCAAAGTCGGGGATATCGGATCATTCCTGTAAACCCATTGGTTGATGGTGAAATACTGGGAGAAAAGTGCTATCATACGTTAGCGGAAATTCCAGAGCCGGTGGACATTGTTAATGTGTTCCGTCGAAGCGAATACTGCGCAAAGGTCGCACAGGAGGCCGCTGAAATCGGCGCACGTGTGCTTTGGCTCCAGCAGGGTATAATCAGCCAGGAAGCCGCTGAAATCGCCGCTAAGCACGGTATGACGGCGATTATGGACCGTTGTATCAAGGTCGAAGAAGCGATCACGATGCATGGGCGTACTCGGGCATAAGGTTCGTTAGTTCAACACTTTATCTGACTATTGAAAAAATGATGATCAGAGCGTGTATCAAGGGATTTCGAACGAACCGACGAGCGGGCAAACGATGAACTGACGAGCTTATGAGCTTACGAGCCGACAAACGAACCCACAACGAGAGAACAATAAACCGGCGAGCCGACAGACAAAAGAACAAACTAACAAACCAGCGAACTAAATTTTTTGACGCTTAAGTAGTTGCAAATTTAATGTTAAAGAACAGCTAAGATCAAAAGCATTGTTTGATTACGATTGGCTGCACAGACTGTGCAATTTCTAATGCAAATCACTAACTGAGCTTGTTATACTGAAGTTAGACGAAGAACGTCCTTTATCCGCATAATTTGCGGTGAAGGGCGTTTTTTTATTTTTATAGGGGAGGATACCATAATGGAATTTGAAGAAGCACATGGTATGTTCATTAACAAGCACTTGACTGAAAGATCAGGAGAAAGAAGGGGGAGGCTGGTTAGAGGGCATAATTATGCGGAGAAGTTGTTCTTGCAGAATGTATGGTGGCCATTGTTTGAGAGCCTTGATGATTTGCATCCAGAATACGAAGTGTACGACTGGAATCGTAAATCTCAGTTTCTGGACTTCGCTTTTCTTCCACAGAGCGGCGGCAGTCTCGGGATTGAGTGCGACGGGTTTCAAAATCATGTGAAGGACATGGACCGCGAGAGATTCAACTACGCAGTTAATCGGGACACTTTTCTGACCGGAATGGGGTGGAAAATGATTCATTTTTCTGTTGATGATCTTCAGCACCGCCCCGAGGTGTGCCGGATGCTTTTGCAATTGGTGCTGGCACCTCATTTGGCGCGCAAATCTGCAGGCGTGGATATTTTGTCTGAGGAGAAGGAGGTTCTGCGGTTGGCTTGGCGACTGGGTAGGGCGATCCGTCCAAAGGATGTGACCACGCATTTCAGCATTAACTTTCGAACGGCGCGCAGATTATTGCATTCGTTGAGTGAGAAGGGGCTAATAAAGCCTGTAATTACGGGAGAACGGGTTCGACAATACGAAGTGAAAGCTATGCGACCAGATCAAATATGGTAGGAGTGGGAGAATAATTGCACTATATACAACTATATCGGAAATATCTCTATTCTATTGTGGTTTAGTTGTACTTTGTACACTTATTACACACCAAAGGTTAGGAAAAGGGTGGAATTATTAAAAATAATTGCACAAAGTACACTTATATGGATTTCAGTTTTTATAGGATATAAATAGTTGTACAAAGTACAATTAACATCTTCTTTTATCATCGGCAGCAAAAGAAAGAGACTCAGTCAGCAGACAAAACTTCATTCAATAAATATAACTCATACACTTGAAGCATTATTAGAGACGCACATTCATTCAGAGTAACTTTTATCGGTTTTAACCAACTTTAGCATTGTTTGCTTTAGTGCTTTGGAATCCTGAGCCCATAGAATGGTGTTTCTAGGTGATTTTATTGTGGAGTGAGTGTGTATTTGTTTTAAATATATCCTGATCTTTTCCTTCAGTTTATTTTGACAAAAACCCCCGCAGCGCTTACCATTCAATATAGAAAGAAAGGAGAGGGTAGCCTTGAATTGGCTCGGATCATTGCAGCAATTGGGCAGAGCCATAATGCTTCCTACCATGGTATTGCCGGCGGCAGCCATTTTGCTTAGTTTGGGCAGCTTACCTTGGTCTGCATGGGGACTTTCTTCGGTATCCGAAGTGGCTACATACGCTGGGCAGGGAATCTTTTATTTTATGCCTTATTTGTTCGCTGTGGGTGTAGCATGGGGATTATCCAATCAAGCTGGAACGGCGGGTCTTGCAGCACTGGCTGGAATGTTCACTTACGACCGGATTGTTACCCATATGGGAGACGGGCTTGTACAACCTGCAACACTTATCGGAATTTTGCTGGGTATAGTTGCCGGTATCGCTCAAAACCGGTTCAAAAATATCAAGCTTCCAGAGGCGATACAGTTTTTTGGAGGTTCGCGTTTTGTTTTGCTGTTCATGGGATTGTTTTCGGCTGGCTTTGCATGGGTGATGTTAGGGATCTCTCCACTGCTGCAAAGAGGACTGGATGATCTTTTTCAAGGGATATTGCAGACAGGGGGCTTTGGCGTTTTTATTTATGGAGTGCTATATAGAGTACTAACAGCCTTCGGTCTTCACCATATTCTCAACAATGTGTTTTGGTTTCAGTTTGGAAACTTTACAACTCCTGATGGTAGCACTGTCGTTCAGGGGGATTTGCCACGTTTTTTTGCAGGCGATCCTACGGCGGGCATTTTTATGGCGGGTTTGTTTCCGATTATGATGTTCGCACTGCCAGCCATTGCTTTTGCAATTATTCAGGAAGCGCGCGAGGACTTGAAGCCTAAGATTAAAAAGACTTTTATGCGAGCGGCTTTGGTCTGTTTTCTGACCGGGGTTTCGGAGCAGATTGAATTCGCGTTTTTGTTTGCTTCTCCGTATTTATTCGCGATACATACTGTAATGTCTGGCCTCGCTATGGTACTGACCTATATGCTGGGAATTCATCACGGGTTCTCTTATTCGGCAGGAGCGATTGACTTCTTTTTGAATTTGCATCTGTCACAGAGGGCTTGGCTTTTGATTCCGATCGGTATTGGTTATGGGATTGTGTATTATAATTTGTTCCGCTGGGCGATTCGCCGTTTTCAGATCCCGACACCAGGGCGTGAAGAAGGTTCTGAACTTGGTGATTGGGCAGGCAATATCCCTTATCAGGCACCATTGATCTTGGAGGCGCTTGGTGGCAAGGAGAATATCGTACAAGTACAATCCTGTATCACTCGTTTGAGGCTAACCGTCCATAATGATCGATTTATAGATACAGGGGCGCTTAAAGGTCTTGGTTCCGCTGGGATTATCAAGCTCGGTGGCGGGAATGTCCAGGTAGTATTTGGTACGTATTCAGAGTTGATCCGCGAGGAGATTAATAAGCTAATGCTTCGTGATTTGCCTCAGGTATTGTTCAGTTCTCCGATGCAGGGTAGAATGATGCCCATTGAGGAAGTGCCGGATCACATCTTTGCAGCGAAGCTGGTGGGTGATGGAGTTGCATTTTTGCCGGAAAAAGGGGAGCTTACTTCGCCTGTATTCGGGAAGGTTATGCACGTCTATCCTACAATGCATGCCGTTGGTATTGCTACGCCGGAAGGGCTGGAGGTGCTTATGCATATAGGGATCGACACTTCGCAGCTTAAAGGACCATTTGAGGCGGTTGTAAAAGAAGGCGACAGTGTGGAACCAGGTCAATTGCTTGTTAAATTCGACCTCGCTTATTTGCGTGAGCATGCAGCTTCACTCGCTACACCAATGGTGATTACGAATCCTGATCGAGTAAAATCATGGAGCTATGCTCCATTTAAAAATGTTAAAAAGGGGCAATCTTCAGTAATGTCCGTAGTCTTACATGAAAGTAACGTTGGAGGGATAGAAGGATGATACAAGGCATAGGCGCAGCAGCAGGTGTAGCTATCGGGAAGGCCTTTGTCTTACCGAACTGGGAGTGGAGCTTACCAGACACACAAGTGAACCCAGTGGATCTAGCTAAGGAGTTTGAGCGTTTATACGAAGGTATCCGTACCTCTAAGGACGAGATTGAATTCATCAAAAAAGAATTCAGAGAAGTAGTCGGTCCGGAGGAATCCAGCATTTTTGATGCTCATCTGGCGATTTTGGATGATCCGGTGTTTATGAGCGAAATCCGGGGGATTATTGAACGCCAGTATAAGGCGGCGGAAGTGGCTGTTAAGGAAGCGATTGATCATTTTGTAGCGATGTTTGATCTGCTGGATGATGAATACATGAAGGAGCGGGCGGTGGATATCAAGGATGTCGGTAACCGTCTGTTAAAGCATCTTTTAGGTGCTCCTGAGGTCACGCTGCCATCGGATACACAGCCGTATATTCTCGTTGCGAAGGAGTTATCTCCTTCCCAGTTAGCTCACTTGAACCCAACTTATGTTCTAGGTATTGTTACTATGATGGGCGGTAAAACCTCACATTCTTCCATTATGGCTCGTGCACTAGGCATTCCGCTCGTGGCAGGTTTGGAGAATAATTTGTCTAACCCTATTCAGACCGGAGACATGCTCGTGATAGATGGAGACACGGGATCTGTGCAAATTCATCCTGATGAGGTAACGATCAATGAATATGTTTCTCTTCGGAATAAGCAACATAAAAAGAAAGAACAACTGGAATTGCTTGCTACAGTCGATGCCGTCACTAAAGATGGCGTTAACCTGAGATTGGCCGGTAATATCAGCTCCGTCAAAGAACTGAATTTAGCGCTTAAGTATGGAGCCGAGGGTGTAGGTCTATTCCGTACAGAGTTTCTTTATATGGATCGCAGTTCTTTTCCGACGGAGGATGAACAATTCGAAGTGTATAAACAGGTTGTCGAGAAGGTAGGCAGCAATATGGTTGTGATCCGTTCGCTGGATATAGGCGGGGACAAGCATCTGGATTACTTCCAGCTGCCAGAAGAGCAGAATCCGTTCCTTGGCTATCGTGCCATTCGAATCAGCTTGAATCGACAAGATATGTTCAAAACTCAGCTAACCGCCATTTTGCGGGCGAGCGCATACGGGAATGTAAAGCTAATGTTCCCTATGATATCTTCCGTGGAAGAAGTACAGGCGGCAAAAGCAGTATTGGAAGAAGTGAAGGCTGAACTGGAGCTACGGGGTATACCGTTTAATCGGAATATTCCAGTCGGTATTATGATTGAAGTTCCAGCTGCGGTTATGATTGCGGATTTACTTGCTGAGGAAGTTGACTTTTTCAGTATCGGTACGAACGATTTGGTGCAATATGTACTAGCCGTAGATCGTATGAATGAACAAATTGCGCATATGTATCATCCATATCATCCAGCGGTTCTGCGAATGATCCGTATGACTGTAGAAGCAGCCCGTAATGCAAAAATAGATATAAGTGTATGTGGTGAAATGGCGGCAGATGAGCGTTCTTTGCCACTTTGGCTGGAGCTTGGAATTAGTGATCTTAGCATGTCGCCGCAGGCACTGTTGAAGGTTAAACACCGTACCCTAAATACACTGGCTATAGATGCTACAAGGGTTGCTAAAGCTTGCTTCCATCATCGTACAAGCTCGGAAACGGAAGAAATCCTAAGTGCTTATGCTCAGAAAAGCGGAATTACGCTTGGAACGAGCGTGGAAACAAAGGAGAAAGCTTCTTCATAGTTATCAAGTGCTACATCATCAAGTCCACATCAAGGTTCGGCATTCTTGCCGGGCCTTTTTCTTTTGTATTTTATAAAAAAACAAAACCGTTTGCGCTTCGGAGCAGTCTATACATAGAGCGAGTTGCACAGGAATGATTTATGCGTGAAAGCAAGGGGGGAGGACAAAACAAGCATGGAACACATTATTAATGACGAAATGGAAATAGTCGCTACGGATGAAGACATATTTTATGAGCTGGTAGCTGAACAGAAAAGAAAGCTATACAGCATTGCTTATAGCTATTTACGAAACGAAGCGGATTCGTTGGAAGTTCTACAGGAGGCAACCTGCCGTGCATGGATTAAACGTAAAAGCTTAAAAGACTCCGAGAGATTTGCTCCATGGCTAACACGTATTCTGATCAATTGCTGTAACGATGAGTTGAAGCGCAGAAAGAGGAACGCTGTCACAGAAGCTGCTCGAAGTGATGTAGGGATCATGGAAATGAAAAGCGACCGCAGATTAGACATGGAACAGGCGTTGGAAGGGGTAAAGCCGAAGTATCGCCAGGTGCTTGTACTCAAATATTACAAGGATATGACCCTTGCAGAAATTGCAGAGGTACTGGATAAACCGGAGGGAACCGTGAAGACATGGCTCAATAAAGGTCTGAAACAGCTGCGTGACAGAATGAAACGGAAGGGGGATCTATTTTATGGCTGAGTCTGAAGAAAAGCTGCTTAACGATTATTTTCAGAGAATTGATGTCGAGGCTGAGGAGATCCCGGATGTTAAGCTGGATGCCGCGATTCGCAAGGGGATGCAGCAAGGTAGCCACAAAAGATTCTCTTTTAGAAAAAGATACGCTGTTATTACGTTGGCGGTCTTAGCTATTGCCTTATTGATTATTGTCCCATGGGTAAATCAGATGGCCAATCCTGTACGTGCGCAGTTACCACCAAAAAGCTGGGGATCGCTTGAAGTATTCCGCCCGACTATCGCTAATAATCTGACCATCACATCGGCACTTGACGCAGGGATGATGAAGGAAGTAAATATTTCTTCAGCTGAGGTGGATGGAATAAAGTGGACGGTTAATGGAATTATGGCCGATCGAAGAGGAATTGCGGTTCTGTATACAATTGAAAACAATACAGATCGGAAAATGCAGCTGTTTGGACTATCCTTGAAAAAGACTCCTGAAAGTAATATTTATCGCACAGGATACAGCGGGTTTAGCACTATTAACGCACAAGATGTTGGATCTCCTGGGACAACTCGTATGTACGAGCAAATCGTATGGGATCAATATCAGGATGAGTTGGAAGACCCGTTGAATATTTCTCTAAGGTTGCTTCCAGCACCTGATGATCCAGCTTTATCAAGCGGTGAGCTTAAATCTTTAAACATTCAGATTCCAATGGATACCAACAAGGTTTATATTCAAGGAAAAAGAGTTGATCTAAAGGATAGTCTGTCCATCGCCGGACAGCAAATTAATATGGAGAATATCTATATTGGACCTACGGGTATTTATATGCGGGAAAGATATGACCAAAAGAATACAATGAGGATATTTAATATGCTTTCACCTAAGCTTGTCATCGGAAAAGGAGAGCAACAAGAGGAGTTAATGTGGGTAAGTGGATCGAATATTTATCATAATGATAATATGAGACCTGATGATCCGATTAAGTTTGAAATTGAAGGGATTTCTGCTCTAGATCAATCTAAGCTGGAGCTTGTGATTAATACCGAAACACAGCAGATTCTGAAGGTACCGGATAGCAATCTGACGATTTCCAAACGAATGGAGAACGAAGAGCAGGGAATTCTGGTATTAGATTACTTTATTCCTAAAGAAGAGAAGGACTCGCTTAATGATAGAGGTTTTGCATTGAGCGATTATTTTGAAGATAGCTCTGGAAGCGGGCATATGATGGAAACTATCAAAAATAATTACTCAGGATATAGAGAGTTTAATGAAAGTAGTAAGGGAACTACAGTAACCTATATTTTCAATGTAGGCAAGGAAAAGCTACCCCAACCGTTGACTTTCTGGTTTAATTCTTATCCAAACAAAATCAAGGAGAAAGCGTCCATTAGAATTAAGTAAGTAGCTCCAAAGTCGAGCGAAGCAAATCAAAAGCCCTGTTCCTCAAATGGAGAAACAGGGCTTGTTTATTTTTTAACCAATATATTTGTACAGTACCCTATTCCCCAGCTAACGCATCACAAAAAGCTTTGCCATAGGGCGGCAGATCTGGCGGGCGACGAGCAGAAATAATATGTCCATCCGTAACCACAGCTTCATCTTTCCATATCGCTCCGGCATTCTCCATATCATCACGGATGCCGGGTGTGGAGGTGACGGTTACACCTTCCAGAATTTTAGCGGAAATTAATACCCAGCCTGCATGGCAGATCTGCCCAATAGGTTTCTTAGCTGCATTGAAATCCTGCACTAGCTTTAGTACGGCACTGTATCTACGGATTTTATCAGGGGCCCAGCCGCCAGGAACTAAAATCCCGTCATAATCTCCGGCATTAAGATCGTCCCAGGAGTACTCCGCTTTTGCAGGCACACCATATTTGCCGATGTATGTTTTATCTTTTTCCAAACCTACCAAGTGAACCTCAGCGCCTTCTTCTCTAACTCGGTACACGGGATACCAGAGCTCCAAATCTTCAAATTCATCGTCTACGAGTGCTATGACCTTTTTTCCAGCTAGTCTCATTTTGTTAAGCTCCTTTCGTATCACATGATCCTTCATATTCTATCAAATTTAAAATACGAAGTCATCTGAAGGGTTGTAAATTATAGACGAATTGCCAATTTAATCATTATATGCAATTAAGGAGGGTTTTAATCGAGGGAGGTCGAATATAGAAATTGAAAAGTCATACTTTGTACTTAATTCATTTCTTGCAAGAGGTGTAGAAGATGTATACAGATAACTTAATGGAGAAGTTGTGCAGCTGCGGTGGCCTCATGAACTTACATATGCATTCATTGATTTTTAATACGAGGGTGAAGATTACACATGTCCCTGTCTATACTTGTCCGAAATGTACTAGTTATGAGCCCTTGTCGTTTATTAAAGCAGATCTAGGAAAGCTAGTGAAAGAATTGAACGCGGATGTGCCAAGACAAGATTTTTCGTTTACTCAAAGAAATGAATTAGCTAGTGTCCTAAAAGAAGCTTTGACAGAGGTTATTGTCGGAGGATTTCAAGAATTAGAGTTGGCTATCCGAGAGACAATTCAGGCTAGAGTGGATATGTTACTTGATCTATACCGACTAGCTGAGGGGCTTAAAGACCAGAATTGGATGGAAGAAACTAGTCGAAGACTGTCTCAATTAACGTTCCAAACGACTAAAAACGCAAATTATTAAAACATTCTGTGAAAATAATGAAAAACTTTCACGGAATGTTGGATTTTTCACTCACTTTTTGTTACGATAGATAGAAGTTACATTATTGTGCTCGTGAATAGGGAAACCTACACTAGTCAAAAATTGTAATTAGGGGTTACGTCTTCAGCCTTGAAAGAAATTTTGAAAGGAAAATGAAGCGTTATCATTGCACAATTGTACAAAGTGTCGTATCATATTTTTAATTAGTCGAACGATAAAATTTATCGCAATGGAGAGAGTAATTTGACGGTAACCATTTACGATGTAGCTCGAGAAGCAGGCGTATCTATGGCTACGGTATCACGGGTTGTGAACAATAACCCTAACGTGAAACCGCAGACCCGGAAGAAAGTTTTTGAAGCGATTGAGCGTTTGGGATATCGTCCCAATGCCGTGGCGAGAGGACTTGCCAGTAAGAAAACGACAACCGTTGGGGTTGTCATCCCTGATATTTCAAACTCGATTTTTGCAGAAATTGCACGCGGGATTGAAGATATCGCGAACATGTATCATTACAATATCATATTGTGTAACGCGGATAAGCGTAAAGAAAAGGAAATCCGTGTCATCAATACCCTTTTGGAGAAACAGGTCGATGGTCTGCTCTTCATGGGTGGTACGGTAACCGAAGAACATATTCAAGCTTTCCAGACTTCTGCAGTTCCGATTGTCCTATGTGCTACACGGGATGAGAAGGGAACTTATCCTTCCGTTGACATCGATCATGAAACCGCTGCTTTTGATGCAGTAAATACTTTGATTCGTCACGGTCACCGAGAAATCGCAATGATCAGTGGTACACTCCAGGATCCTGCGAATGGATATGCACGTTTCCATGGTTATAAGAAGGCACTTGAACAGGCTGGAATCGAGTATCAAGAAGACTTGGTACGTATCGGTAACTACCGCTATGAATCTGGTGTCGAAGCCATGAAGTATTTCCTTGGACTCAAGAAGAAGCCAACCGCTATTTTTGCCGCAACCGACGAGATGGCTATTGGTGCAATTCACAGTATTCAGGATGAAGGCCTGAAGGTACCGGATGACTTCTCCATTATTAGTGTGGATAACATCCGTATGGCTTCGATGGTTCGTCCATTGTTGACAACTGTAGCCCAGCCTATGTATGACCTAGGTGCGGTAGCAATGAGACTTTTGACGAAACTCATGAAGAAAGAGACGGTTGAGAATCCGCGGGTTATCTTGCCTCATGAAACGATTCTCCGCCTGTCTGTTAATCATCTGAATAAGTAATTTAAGAACTAAACAGTATTTCCGTAAAAAGCTCCTTTTGGAGCTTTTTATGTTTTTTACAGAGTAAATCATCGGAGGAGGCGGTATCTTTGCCTGAAAAAATCGGATTAATTGGTGCGATGGATGAAGAGATTAAGCTATTACTAGAAAGGATGGAGAATAAGGAGACGAAGGTCAAGGCAGGAATTCATTATTACATAGGAAATATATTAGGAAAGTCTGTAGTGCTCTGTAAATCTGGGGTAGGTAAAGTGAATGCAGCAGTTACGACACAAATTCTAATTGATTCCTTTGGTGTGTCTAGTGTCTTGTTTACTGGGGTTGCTGGGGCTGTGCACCCTGAATTGAATATTGGAGATATTGTTATATCATCTACTTGTGTTCAGCATGATATGGATGCTACAGCACTTGGCTTTTCAAAAGGTGAAATACCTTATCAGGATAATTCTGTCTTTCAGGCAGACCCTTCATTGGTACTCCTTGCTGAGAGGGCGTGTAACGAGTTAGGCCAAAAGTACTTGGTCGGCAAAGTACTTTCAGGTGATCAATTCATTTCTAATGCGAAGATTGTAGCCAAATTAAGAGAGGAATTGGACGGAGCGTGCGTGGAGATGGAAGGGGCGGCGGTTGCACAAGTGTGTGTGATGAACGCCACTCCCTTTGTTATTATTCGTTCGATGTCTGATAAGTCTGACGGGTCAGCAAATGTGAGTTTTAAGGAGTTCACGGTGGAAGCCTCAGGGCGCTCACATTCTATATTAGAATATATGCTGCAGCATCTTTAATACTCGTTTAGTACATGAAGCGCTGTCTAAAGCGTACCCTGTCGAAAGTCTCCTGTGAGGACATAGGTACCTCTTGTCCAATGCGAACCATTAGGCAGTTTGCTGGATGTGAACAGATTTCGGGATCATCCGTAGCATACCAAACCATATTTACGGTTTTCATTAGCCGCTCCATCATTTGGCGATAGGCCCATACGTCCAGCCCACTGCCTTTTAAATCCCAGTGCCAGTAATACTCTGTTGTAAAGACGATACAATTCTCCAATTGCTCTTGCTCAAAAGCAGTGGAAATCAGCAGCCGGCCTAGTCCGGCTCCCCTATAATCATTACTCACCTCAATAGCTCCAAGCTCAATTAGATCCATCATTCCTCCCTGCGACCAAAGCTCCATTTCATCCGGATAATGAAAGGTTACATAGCCTATTATAGTGCCATCCTCTACAGCTGTAATTATACGTCCTTCTGGCAGGCTAGCGATCTCTACGAGAGCTTCTTGCTGTTCAATCGGCTTGCGGAAGGCATCAAGATCATGATGCATATGGAGGACTTTAAGGTCCTCTGGTGATCGGGGGCCGCTTATTGTTATTGTTCTACCTTTATATGAAAGCGTATGGGAAACAGGGATTTTACGATGCTCCATAGCTGTGCTCCTTTCGGATGATAAAATATGGAATGTAAACGTTTGCTATGTTATACTAATTCAGACATAAAAAATTCACATTCATTGCATTGACATCATTATCTAAGAGAAGAGTCTTACCCTTAAAGCTTAAATCAAACGAGTGAGGGAGGCAAGAGTGATGGGTCAAGTCCATAGCGAAATTTTGCCTGGCCGTGTGCAGAGCTCCAATATGTCTGATTACACCCAGGCAGTAGCCAATTTTAAGTGGGAGGATGTTGAACGTAACTTCTCATGGTATGACACTGGAAAGGTTAATATGGCACATGAAGCAGTGGATCGCCACGTTCAAGAAGGACGGGGAGCGGCGACGGCCCTGCTCTACAGTGATGCGGTGCGGGATGAATCCTATACATTTGCCGATCTGCAGGAACGGTCGAATCGGTTCGGAAATGTATTGCGTAAATATGGTATCGGTAAGGGAGATCGGGTATTTATTTTTATGCCTCGTCAACCGGAACTATATTTTAGTTTACTAGGTATTCTGAAGATTGGGGCAATAGCGGGCCCTCTGTTCGAAGCCTTTATGGAAACAGCAGTTAAGGACCGGCTGGAAGATAGTGGTGCGGTTGCTTTAGTTACTACACCTGAACTACTTCATCGTGTGAAGCGAGATGAGCTTCCGAATTTGCGTCATATTTTTCTAGTAGGCGGTACCTCTGATATCGAGCAAGGTAACTTAGGTTTCACTGAGGAGATGGATAACGCGTCTTCTGAGCTCGAATTGGAATGGCTTGACCTGGACGATGGCCTTATCATGCATTATACATCTGGTTCTACAGGAAAACCTAAAGGCGTTTATCATGTGCAAAGAGCAATGATTCAACATTATTATACAGGTAGAGTGGTGCTGGATCTACGTCCAGATGATATTTACTGGTGTACAGCTGATCCAGGCTGGGTGACAGGAACATCTTACGGAATATTTTCTCCCTGGTTAAATGGGGTAACGAATGTCGTGAGAGGGGGACGCTTTAGTCCTCAGGATTGGTATAAGACGATTGAACGAAATAAGGTTAGTATTTGGTACAGTGCACCTACAGCATTTCGTATGTTGATGGGGGCAGGAGAGAGTTCAATTCAGGGAATTGATTTGAGTAGCCTGCGCCATGTCCTGTCTGTTGGAGAACCGTTAAATCCTGAAGTCGTGCGATGGGGAGATAAGTTCTACAACCAGCGCATTCATGATACCTGGTGGATGACAGAGACGGGAGCGCAACTGATCTGTAATTATCCTGGAATGGATATCAAACCAGGTTCTATGGGCCGTCCGTTGCCAGGCATTGAAGCTGCGATTTTAGATGATCGAGGCAATGTTCTCCCACCATTCTCAATGGGGAATCTTGCAATACGGACGCCTTGGCCATCCATGATGAATTCGATCTGGAACAATAAGGCGAAGTATGAGGAGTATTTCCGCATTCCTGGTTGGTATATTTCTGGTGATTCTGCTTATATGGATGATGATGGGTATTTCTGGTTTCAAGGACGGATTGACGACGTTATCAACTCTTCTGGTGAGCGTATAGGACCTTTTGAAGTGGAGAGTAAATTGGTAGAGCATCCTGCTGTGGCAGAAGCGGGTGTAATTGGTAAACCAGACCTGGTGCGTGGGGAAATTATCAAGGCTTTCATTTCGCTGAGAGAAGGCTATACTCCTACAGCTGCTCTCAAAGAGGAGATCGCGGCATTTGTTAAAGCCGGACTGTCTGCGCATGCTGCGCCGAGAGAGATCGAATTTAAGGATAAACTTCCTAAGACACGATCAGGTAAAATTATGCGGCGTGTATTAAAGGCTTGGGAGCTTCATCTCCCAACTGGCGATTTATCAACGATAGAAGATTAGAATGGATCATAAAAAAACACCGTTCCCTAAAGAATTCAAGGGAACGGTGTTTTGCTGTGTGAAGTTATTCTTCGGACTACCGATTAATGGTTTCCAGTCGTATTGCCGGTTGTACCACTATTACTGTTTCCGTTACTGCTACCTTCGCCAGATGGCGTTGAAGTAGGCGTAGGTAGAATGGTTCCAGGAATCTCGATATCCTCTCCTGGGGTACTCTCAGAGCCTGTAGGAGGCGTTGTCTCCGGTTGCTGATCTGGAGTTGGTGTTGCTTCCGGAGTTGGTGTAGTGCCTCCAGCAACGCTACCAGAAGCGGTCTCATTACCTGCGACATCAACAGCACTGACATAGAATGTTGCATTGGCACTCGCAGGCGTTCCTGGCGAGAATACCTTGCTCTCGTCAGCCATAATTACAGCTTGCTTCTGGAAAGACCCTCCGTTTAAAGAACGGTATAAGCGGTATCCTACTACATCTGGAGAGCCGCTTGGGGAGAAGGTAATCACAGCTTTTCCAGTGCTGTATGAGACACTTACATTTCCAGGAGCCGAAGGCGAAGTACCGTCGTCCACACGTGGATCGACTTCAGTAGGGAAATCTGTCTTAGCATCGGTTGGCATATAATACTCCAGCGATTTATGCTCCTTCATCTTAGGGAATGCTGCCAAGAGCTCCTTAACTAATTCCTGGATCGGCTTTTCACGTTTAACGACGATTTTTTCTTTCAGGAAATCCTCCGGTGTACCTTCGAGTGGGATATAGTTGACGCCGTTGTAAGTAATATACTTTGCTTTGGAAATCCCATCGTCGCTCTCTTTAGGTACATATTTCGTATTGAAAAGATCCGTTGTAAATTTATCAGTTAGAGCCGTTGGCAGCTTACCGCTGTACGCGGAAACTGTCTTTTTGGTAATTCCTTCAGTTTGTGTGAATTTGTCTGTAACGAACAAGTCTGGCTGCTTATCAATAACAGTATTCATGACTTTAGCCCATAAGGTCTGTGCTTGTCGTTTTTGTGTATCTCCTGTAAGGGTATTAATTTGTTCCTTATAACCAACCCACATGCCAAGTGTGACATCAGGGGTGTAGCCCATGAACCAGACATCGCCATAGTTCTGAGTGGAGCCAGTCTTACCTACAATCGGAACGTCTTTAAAGTGTTTATAATCTCTTCTTACTGTGCTTGCAGTACCTTCTGTGATTACTGTACGCAGCATATCGGTCATTAGATAAGCAGTTTGCTCAGAGAATACTTGTTCAGGGTTAACCTTGTGCTGATAAACGATCTTGCCTTCCGAATCCACAATCTTCTCAATCATATAAGCATCATTAAATGCTCCCTTATTGCCAATGGCGGAATAGGCATTGGTTAATTCCTCAACGGATGTACCGTATCGAAGACCGCCTATAACCCCAGTCTGCGCTCTGTAATCATCTTCGGTGAGTGTAGTGATCCCTAGCTTTTTAGTAAAGGCCCAAGCATCCTCTATTCCGACCTTCTCGTTAAATAGTTTAAGCGCCGGTATGTTGAGGGATTTATTAAGTGCATAGCGAGCCGTAACTAAACCTTGATAGCGATTGTTAGCATTTTTAGGGATATGGAAGCCTTTCCCGCCATCCTTCAAAATGATTGGAGCATCATCTAAGATTCCAGCAGGTTGAATCAGTCCTGCATCTAAGGCAGGTAAGTATGCTGAAATCGGCTTCATCGTTGAGCCGGGTTGCCGGACCATTTGGGTTGCGTAGTTCATTTGCTCGATATTAAAATCGCGGCCCTCAATCATACCGAGAATGGCTCCGGTCTTGTTGTCGATCAATATGCCAGCCGTCTGTTCAACACCTTTTGTTTTGCTGTCCTTGGTGAAATTACTACTATCTTCGGAAATACTGTGCATTGCACTGTATACTTTCTTATCAATCGTGGTATAGACTCGGTAACCGCCGGTCATTAACTGTTGTCTTGCTTCCTCAAGAAGTACGGCATTATCACTAGAGCTATTGGTATCAGCTGTACTGTTATTCTTTTCATTTAGTGACAAAAGAATCTCAGATGCTTTACGCTCCGTCTCCATCATTAGGTATGGATATGTAGCATAGGCTTTCTTAGTGTGAGGAGCGAGAGAGCTTTTAATATCAAACTTGAGTGCTTCATCATATTGGGAGGTAGTGATCTTGTTCTCCTCTAGCATACGACGAAGTACAAGCTGTTGACGATCCATAGCCCTATTGAACGCCTTTGCATTGAATTCTCCAACGCCATTGAATGCTGAATAAGCGGATGGGAGCTGTGGAAGACCGGCCAAATACGCCGCTTGGGCAATATTCAACTTGTCTAGATCATCCAGACCGAATATACCTTTGGATGCAGCTTTAATCCCAAATACGTTATAGCCATTCGAGCCATTTCCGAACGGAACCTTGTTCAGATAAGCCGTTAAAATCTCTTGCTTTGTCAAGAAGCGCTCTAGTCTAAGTGAAAGTAGAATTTCTTTTGCTTTACGATCTTCTGTTCGATCCAGATTGAGGAATACACGTCTTGCGAGCTGTTGAGTAAGTGTACTGCCTCCGGTCTGAACGGATTCATTTAATATCTTTTGTTTGACGGCCCGTAAGGTGCCTTTGAAATCCACGCCATTATGCTCATTGAAATTATTGTCCTCTATAGCGAGAACTGCATCAATAATAATCTGGGGGATGTCGTTGTATTGAATGAGCCTTCGATCTTCTTCTGTACGAAGCTGGCCGATCGGTGCGCCATCACGGAAGTATGCGAATCCGGTGATCGCATTTTGCCCGACTTGCTGTTGAATCATTTCCTCAGAGCGAACAGGTTCATCTTTCACCATGGAAGTGACGTATCCTGCTGCTGCACCACCGACGAACAGAATGCCTATTATGCCAAGAATAAACATCCACTTAACTACAGAACCGAACCTGCTAAGCCCAGATCTGCGGGGTGAAGGCTTCTTTACGTTTTTTTTCTTGTTCTCTTGAACCATCGACGATAATTCCTCCTTTTAACGGAATTATTATAGCACAAATTGGCGATTTTGAATGCAGTCGGAGTGTTCATTACCTATTAGAATAACAAAAAGCCTCCGGATAAATCCGGAGGCTTTGGTCATACTCGCTATAAACGAGATATTAACGGTTGTAGAACTCGACGATTTGTTTCTCATCGATATCCTGGGAAAGCTCGGAACGTTCTGGCAAACGAATGTATTTACCTTCGAAAGATCCTTCAGCAGATTCCAGGTAAGCTGGAAGGTGGGAACGGTTAGCAAGAGCTTCTTTGATGGAAGCCATGCTTTGGCTTCTTTCGCGAAGACCGATAACGTCGCCCAAGCTTACACGGTAAGAAGCGATGTCGACTTTTTTGCCGTTAACAGTTACGTGTCCGTGGGATACCAACTGACGTGCACCAGCACGGGAGTTAGCAAATCCAAGACGGTAAACTAGGTTGTCCAAGCGGCTTTCAAGCAAGAACATGAAGTTTTCGCCCGCAAGACCTGGAAGCTTTTGTGCTTTAGTGAAGAGAGTTTTGAATTGTTTCTCTCCCAAACCATACATGTGACGCAGTTTTTGTTTTTCCAAAAGCTGCATTCCGTAGTTACTTACTTTTCTGCGTTGGTTAGCTCCGTGTTGTCCTGGTGGAAAAGGGCGTTTCAAGTCTTTTCCTGTACCGCTAAGGGAAATTCCCAGACGGCGGCTGAGTTTGAATTTAGGTCCGGTGTAACGTGCCATGTTATAGTAGACTCCTTTATAATTGAAATTTCAGGGTAGGGCCTATTTGCGCCGCATTTCGTATCCGTGATTAGCATTAATGGCTTCCACACTGCCAGGGAAGTTCAGCCGCTGCCCTGGCAGTAACGAAATGCGTGAGGGTGACACAACGTTACGCCCAAGTAAGACTTGTTACAGTCTTGTTCAACAATAAATATTATATGAATACAGTATATAAAGTCAAGCGCTTATTAAAAGAGTTTTTGTCAATCTTTGTCGATAGTTCTTTGGTCCTAAAAAAAA
The DNA here is from genome assembly GCF_038000135.1 of Paenibacillus sp. FSL F4-0236. NCBI lineage: Bacteria > Bacillati > Bacillota > Bacilli > Caryophanales > Paenibacillaceae > Paenibacillus > Paenibacillus sp. FSL F4-0236. Next base: position 3,328,122 of record NZ_JBBOBK010000001.1, on the reverse strand, counting down.
GTCCCGGAAATGATGAAAATATAATGCAATGCACAAAGAAAGGGAGTAAAATATAGTTAATTAGTTGTTACTAGGGAAGATAGTTTTCTTAATCAAGATGCAAAGGGGATCTTCGTTATGTCAGAGCAGAAAGCATACGTCCATAAAGACAGCCGTATGCTGTTACAGGACAACTTACACGCTAGTAGAGATTCCGAAGATCCCACCGCCTGGCTTAGGGAAACGGAAATAGTAACGCATGACTTCCCTTATCTAGCAAATTTGATTGCAGACAGTTTCAATGAATGGTTTGGTGGGCTCAATGCCCTTCCATTCTCTAGATCATGGGAATGGTGTGTGCTGAATTTTGAAGGTAAATATATAAACAATAGTTTGGATCAACAAGAACTATGGAGGCAGCAGTGGGAACAGGCGGCGGCTTCTAGCTTGATTTCAGAAACAATCTCTGCCGTTCCGTTAACCGTAGAAGGTAAGGATCTGAGTTTTTTTACCATACCGCTATTCACTCGCGTCGACAATAAAATTTTTGCGTTTTTGGGCTGTTCTATGCCTACGCAACAATATGAAATGGGTGGACGAGATACTGCAGAAGCTATGTCGCTGCATTACCGCACCTGTTTTTATCATAAGTTTGAACATATATTTGTAGCTGATCTTGCAAGTACCCATATTCATGCAGAACGTGAAAGCAATCGTCGTTCATTGTTATTTCAGATTGTTCAGCGGATGCATGACAATATTGATGTAGATGCTGTACTTTCGGAAGTCATTGATAGCATCTCTGCGATGTATCCTGGAGCCAGACTCGACCTGTATATGTCACAAGATCATCGCAGCACTAATCCGCAGGTCAAACCGTTACCTTTCCACATGTCCAGTGATGATGTCTGTGCCAGGGCGTTCAAGGATGGACGTGTTGCGCTGCACACTAGTGATGAAAATCACCGAAATGTAGAAATAGGGCTTCCGTTAGGTGGTAAGCAGGGGGTTTATGGGGTATTCCATATGGTGATGGATAATCCAATCTTCCCTGACGTTGATTTGCGGTTTCTCACAATGGTAGCCGATACGGCAGGGACTGCTTTTGAGAATGCCAAGCTTTATGAGCGCTCCAATCAGCTAATCCGTGAGCTTCGCATGAGTAATGAGCTTACCCAGCGTTTGAATCAAAGCTTGCGTTTAGGCGATATTTTTCAATTTGCGTTTGAAGAGCTACTTGAAATGTTTGGTGCAGATTACTGCTGTATCTTACATATGAATGAGGAAAAGGGTGGCCTAGAAGTTATTGCCTGCAACCATCCGTCATTGCAGAATGAAGTATTAGAAGTAGGGGCAGGTTTAGGTGGAAAGGTGTATTCCACAGGTGAATCACTGATCATGTCTGACTACATAGATAATCCTAAGACAACTTCCCGACTAATGAATGCTACCGGTTCGCAGTCGTTGATTGCCACGCCTCTTAGTGTGGGTGGAGAAGTGCGAGGTGCGATTATGCTGGCACATCGAGATTCTCATTATTTTTCCTATGACAACTACAGGCTATTGCAGGCGATGGCGGGGCATATTGGTCTAGCAGTAGGTAACGCCAGGCTACATGCTGAAGTTAGACGTCTTGCGAATAGAGATAGCCTAACGGGTCTCTATGCTCGTCATTATTTGGACGAAGAGATAAAAGAAAGACAGTCTACGGACTTCTGCGGTTGTTTAATTGTTGTGGATATTGATCAGTTCAAAATCGTGAATGATACCTATGGTCATCAAAAAGGCGATAAGATTCTAAAAGAGGTTAGTGAAATTGTGAAATCTTCCATCCGTCAAGGCGACATTGCTGCGAGGTGGGGTGGGGAGGAGCTCTCCGTTTATTTACCGTTAATGGGAATGCAGCAGGCGGGTTATGTAGCTGAGCGTATACGCAAACGCGTTATGGAAGAAACTGAACCTAGTGTAACGGTATCCTGCGGAATAGCGGAATGGAGCTGGATGGACGATCGAGTAAGTGTTGAGTCATTATTTTATCGAGCGGATATGGCGCTGTATAAAGCTAAGAATAACGGCCGGAACCAAGTTGTTTTTGATACCAAAGAAAATGATAGCAATATTAAGAACCCGTGAGGTAAAGTTCATGGGTTCTTTTTTTATATGCACAGTTATTCTGGCTCTAATTGCGGTATAAGGCTTGCAGGAAGAGAGAACCCTATACGTGGGTTGTACTTAAGTAAAATACTCCGAGAAAGGCCTGAGGTCCGTGAGAAAGCTATTATTACTTAAGGGAGGAGTCCCTCTAGTTCTGACACTGTATTGCCTGTTATGTAGCGGATGTAGCGTCATAAGAGACAAACCTGCGAAGGAAGATTTAAGTTTGGCGATGGCAGGGATGGCTGGAAGTGATGAGGTTGTTTTTGAAGGGGCGAATATGCTGAAACGAGGGGGAACAACAGTTCCTGAATCCTTATTGTTCTACGGAGGCACAGTGGAGGATCATAAAAAGGTCAAGCTGTACACGCTTCTTCCAGATAAATCTATGACCAAAAAAGCAGCAGCTGATGGCGTTAAAGACTTAAAGAGTAGCGCATATGCTCTGAAACCTTATTACAGTCAGTTAGAGAAAAAAGAGGGCAGATGGGAACTTCAGACTACTGAAAATTCCTCGGAGGAGGGAAATCCATTACCTGCGCTAAATCCGCTAAAGCAACTCGAGGAGCTTGAGTCCATGGAGACGAGTGTAACCGAAGAGGCTGGAGCAGGCAGAGGGACAAGTGTGCTGCGAATCGAATTGACCCCTTCAGAGGCTAGAAAGCAGCTGTCTGCTGAATTGGAAAAAGAAATGCAGAACCTTCGTCCTAAAGTCCCCGAATCCGCTGAGAACAACACAGAGGCTGATCAGGCAGTGACGAAAGCTTTGGAGAAGCTGTGGCAGAAGAAAAATAATGAGCTACAGCAAAAGCTGAAACAGGCTAATGTTGAAACGGTCTACCACCTAACGGTTGATAAGAAGCATAATCTTCCCAGAAGGCTTACCTTGAATCGAAAAGTAAGCTATTCCGGTGAAATGATGAATAAATCTGAAAATGAAACTTATGTATCTAAGGTGGATTTCACAGGTTACCGTTAATCTTTACATGGTTATGCAGGTCTTGCGCTCCATAAAGGGCGTGCTACAATAGAACAGCATGCTTATTTTTCAGACAGAGGAAGGAAGAGTACACAATGAAAGATCCCAGAATTCAAAAGCTGGCGGCAAATCTTGTAGGTTATTCCGTAGATGTTCAGCCAGGCGAGAACGTGCTTGTAGAAATGATTGGCAATGAAAGAGATTTAATCAAAGCTGTTGTTGAGGAAATCGGTAAAGCTGGCGGTCATGCTTTTGTTCAGTTGACAGATCGTACAGTCCTACGCAGCATGCTTAAATATGCAACACGTGAGAGTCTTCAGACATGGGCTGAAATTGACTTGAACCGGATGAAGCAAATGGATTGCTATATCGGCATCCGTGCAGGTGAGAATGTAAATGACCTGTCCGATGTTCCAGAAGAAAATATGAAATTGTATAATTCTTTGTATTCCCATCCAGTGCATAGTGAACAACGCGTGAAGCATACGAAGTGGGTAGTATTACGTTATCCCAATGCGAGTATGGCTCAGCTTGCAAATATTAGTACAGAAGCATTTGAGGACTTTTATTTCGAAGTGTGTAATTTGGATTACGCCAAAATGGACAAGGCTCAGGATGCATTGGCTGATCTCATGCGCAGAACAGATAAGGTACATATTTCAGGTCCTGGAACAGATCTTAAGTTCTCCATCAAAGGAATCGGTGCAGAGAAATGCTCTGGACAAAAGAATATTCCGGATGGCGAGGTTTACAGCGCTCCTGTTCGTGATTCTGTAAATGGAACGATCAGCTATAATGCACCATCCGTTTATAACGGAGTGACTTTTGAAAATATCAAATTCAAATTCGAGAACGGTAAAATTGTTGAAGCAACAAGCAATGACTCCGCTCGCTTGAATGAAATCCTGAATTCAGATGACGGCGCACGTCACATTGGAGAATTTGCCATAGGCTTTAACCCTTACATTTTGCACCCAATGAATGACATTCTGTTCGATGAGAAAATTGCAGGCAGCCTGCACTTTACACCAGGACAAGCATATGATGTTACAGATAACGGAAACCGGTCTTCCATTCACTGGGATCTTGTATTAATCCAACGTCCAGACTATGGCGGCGGGGAGATTTATTTTGACGATGTATTAATCCGTAAGGATGGAATCTTCGTGTTACCAGAACTGGAAGGTCTGAATCCTGAAAACTTGAAATAAGCTGTAAAAGTAAGAAAACACCTTGCACAAGTAAGCGGATTCAAGGTATCATAAGAAATGATTACAAATGACTTATGTTTCATAATCAAGTTGCGGAGGGATTTCTATGTCCAGTAACAATGCGGCAATCGTTGATATTGCTCAAACGGCAGGTCAGTTCAACTCTTCAATCGTTCTTCAAGCGGACAACAAGTACATTGATGTTAAGAGTATCCTTGGTTTGTTCACGACTTTGGTATCAAGCCAAAGCTACGAGCTTCATGTTCACGGAACAGATGCAGAAGAAGCTAAGAAGGCAATGAGTGAAGTTTTTGCTAAACATGGTTTGAACTTTACAGTTGTAGCTGAGTAATAGTTGTATGTAAAGACGTCCTACCGATTTACGGTGGGGCGTTTTTTCTAGAAATAGATGAGGAATTAATGGCATCCCTTATAAACAACATAGCTGCTTCTTTCAAATAAATGGTTAGTATAAACAGAATTGTTGTATTGATATCCGATTTCGACTAATATTAAGTAAAATAGTAAAAGCAGCTTAACTTTTGGACATGGGGGGGAAGAGGCATGACTTCGTCGGAATTACAGGAACAGTTTAATCTTAAAGCGATCAATCTTCTACAAGAAGATGCCGATAAAATTCAGCAACTTATTGAAGTGCAGATGGAAAATCTGGCAACACGCTACTGCCCTCTCTATGAGGAAGTGCTCGATACCCAAATGTACGGTTTCTCAAGAGAGGTCGATTTTGCGGTTAGAGCAGGTTTGGTGCCAGAGATTACCGGTAAAATGGTGCTGAGTAAGCTGGAGCGGAATTTAGCAGTGCTCTATGAGGCATTGAATAACAAAGCAAAAGAAGAATAAGTTTTGATTTATAGTATTCATAGAAACGCACATGAGGACTTTCGTCACTCATGTGCGTTTTTTTTTGAGAATTATAGAATGAATAAGGAAGTATTTATACTAGATAAAAGGAGACTCCGAGAATTAGATAAACCGTTAATAGCAAGAGACCCTCATACCAGTTGGTCGAACCATCCTGAGTGATTGATTTGGCAATAAAGACGGCGACACCAATGGCGACAATTTCGATCGTTGTAAACACAATGTCCATAGTATCACCCATGAAATAACTGGCGAAGATAAGTACAGGCGCTACAAATAGTGCAATTTGAAGACTGCTCCCGACAGCTATTTCTACTGCCGCGCCGATTTTGTTCTTCATGGCTAGCATAATGGCTGCACTATGTTCTGCGGCATTACCGATGATTGCCACGAGGAAGGCACCTACAAACAGTTCACTAAATCCAAAGCGCTCAGTTAGTGTCTCAAGCGTCCCTACCAGCCACTCACTCACAAAGGCTACCATCACCGTAGCAAGAAGTAGATAAAGGATGGATCTGTTTCTGGACCACTTAGGCGCATGCTCATGAGCCATTTCTTCCTTACCGGCTTCTGTAACGTCCTCTAGATGTTTCTTGTGCGTAATCATGGAGAAGACAAGCCAGGCCATGTACGAAACGATGAGCAGCCCAGCAACGATTAAACTCAGCACGTCTGTATCTTTTTCAGTTATGGAATGGGTATTGAAGAACATAGCCGGTACAAATAAAGCGATCACCGCTACGATCATAAGGGAACCGTTCATACCGGCAAGGGTTACGTTAAAGTTCTGTACTTTGAACTTCATCCCACCAGCGAAAATACTTAAACCTAGGACAAGCAGCAGATTGCCAATAATGGAACCGGTAAGACTGGCTTTCACCATGTCGAACAGTCCTTCCTTCACTAGGAAAAAGGCAATGATTAGCTCTGCGGCATTACCGAAGGTAGCGTTTAGGAATCCGCCTAACCGCTGTCCAGCATAATGTGCTACACTTTCTGTAGCGCGGCCCAGAAAGCCAGCCACAAACACAACGGCTACTGCAGAGAGAACGAACTGAAGCGTGTGGTCCCAATCTGCATAATGTCCTATGGCACTAAGGATAAAGGTGATTGCCAGCAAAGCTGGTGAAATCCATTTTTTCAATGTAAAGTACACTCCAATCTATGTATTCAGGATCAATTCATAATCAATATACCCAAATTATTCCTAAGTGTAAACGAGAAAGCGAGAAACTGATTTGCTTTTTAGCCTGTTTAGGAATTACAATAATTGATAATGAGTTAAGGGGGGATATGGCATGGCAGAACAACTTCAATTGGAAATGGGAAATATACGAATTTCAAATGACGTCGTCTCGAAAATTGCCGGATTGGCTGCCTTGGAGACTCCAGGTATTGCAGCCATGTCAGGTGGCCTATCAGAGGGCTGGGCAAAGCGTCTTAGTGGCAAGAACGTCCAAAAGGGCGTTACCGTTGAAGTGGGACAGCTAGAAGCAGCAGTAGACCTGCGTATTATAGTTCTCTATGAAACTCCGATACATGAAGTGTGCCGGATGCTTCAACAGAACGTACGCGAAGCTGTGGAGAGCATGACTGGACTTCATATTGTTGAAGTGAATGTCAAAGTTGAAGGCGTAGCCTTCAAGAACGATGAAATTGCTTAATGCAAAAGAGCTTGTACACAAAAAAGCAGTCCAAGATATTTAACTTGGACTGCTTTTTTATATATTCTATTACATCCGGATTTATGAATCTTACCGGGAACGAACTTGTCTAACCGTAGTTACAGATTTCGTGACTTCCTCTTTAGCTGGAAGATTAGTTTCTCTTGAAATGCTCAGCATAATTCCCATGGACAGCATACTCACAAGAAGTGAAGAACCGCCGTAGCTGATAAATGGCAAGGTTACACCAGTAAGCGGAATCGTCTTCGTTACGCCACCAATATTGACAAAGGCCTGAATGGCAATGAGGCCCATAATACCAATGCCAACTAGTGTGCCAAAGGGATCCTTACACCTTAATGCGATTAAAATACCTCGCCAGATAAAATACAGATATAACATCAGAAATAATGCCGTTCCTACAAAGCCGAATTCTTCACCAATGACGGGGAAAATAAAGTCCGTATACGGGTATTTAAGATAATCCAGCTTTTGAATGCTTTTGCCAAAGCCAGAGCCACTGACTCCACCTTGTCCGAGAGCGGTCAAAGACTGAATAATATTATATCCTTCGCCTTCAGCATCCTGATAGGGATCTATGAAAGCTTGAATACGGCCTTTTCTATAGTCCTGATTGGCGGCTACTTTGTCGGTTGCGGGGGAAAGAGAATCAATCGCTGCTTTAGCCCCCATAACAATTCCTACGCCTAGCACCAAGAGTGCAATAGAGCCAAGGATATGCTTCATGCTGGCACCGCCTGCATAAATGACAAGTCCACTGGTAGCCACGAGAATAAGGCATGAGCCCAAATCTGGCTGCATCATAATAAGTCCGGCAACTATACCCACAATGACCATTACAGGGATATATCCTGTACGGAAATCTCTAAACCGTTCACCTTTTTTGGTAATCAGTGCAGAGAGATACAGGATAATTGATATTTTGGCCAGCTCGGTAGGTTGAATCCCTAGCTTCCCGATACTTAACCAGCTCTTGGCGCCATTGATTCTTTCGGAGAAGGCTACAATTAGCAGGAGAATAACGGTGATGATGAAGATAGGGACATACCACTTTTTGAATTTGCTGTAGTGAATATTCATGGCTATAAACATAACAACGATTCCAAGTACGATCCAAATCATTTGGCGTTTCATGAAATATAGAGGGTCATTACCGAACTTCGAGCTTGCTAAGGTCAAACTGGAGCTAGCACTGAAGACCATGACTAGACCGAAACCCACAAGTAGTAGTGTTAAGATGAGTAGTTGGAAATCGGGTGTTCCTCTTTTGGGCAGGCTGACATTTTGTTTCGTCTTTCCCTTTCTGTTACTCAAGCCTCCAACAGCTGCTTTAATTCGAGAATCCGAGTAGCAGCAGTGTCCAATACTGGTTTAGGCACCGGGGAGTCATACTCCAGGCCATGGGGGAATGTTGCTTTCCCTAAGTATACGGCTTCAATTGCAAGTACGGCATCAGCTTTCTCCAGCTTCCCCTCGACAGCGCGAGTGTTGATGCGTAGAAAGTATTCGCCACCATCCTGTGGGTCTTCAATTTTGCAGTCGTAAGTGGCACGATAGTATTCCCATTGCCAGCGAATGAAGCCAGCCTTTGTCGCACTCTCGTCCAGATAGAGAAGATCACTCTTCAATCCTACGAGGCCCGTGTTCTCAAAAATCATAGCACGCATATCCCCCTTATGAAGTATAATGATGAATTCATGATCCGTTTGCTGATGTTCTACCTCATGATAGTATGTTTCTAAACGTTGTGCAAGAGTAGGCACCTCCTAACGATACCCAGTTTTTTGCGTTTCTGCTACAATAAAAGAATTATAGCCGTATACGGCTGGAACAAAGTGTACAGGACTGCTGTCGCATGCTATTGATGCGGGTTTATGAAGAAGGGGATGGAGAACGTATGAAGAGCTTAGCGGTTGATTCTCTCATGCCGGAGATCGTGGAATGGAGACGCCATTTACACCGTCATCCGGAGTTGTCTTTTCATGAAAAGGAAACGTCAGCATTTATAGCAGACAAGTTAGCAGAATTCGGCATTGAAGTTAGGAGAAGCACGTCTGGGTATGGTGTAACGGGTATATTGCGAGGACATCGGCCGGGGAAAACGGTAGTCCTTCGCGCGGATATGGATGCACTACCTATTAAAGAAGAGAATAAGAATGACTACGTTTCGCAAAATGAAGGGGTTATGCATGCCTGTGGGCATGATGGACACACTTCAATACTGCTGGGTGTAGCCTCTTACTATAGCAGCCGCCTTGAAGAGTTAGAAGGGGAGCTGCGTTTTCTTTTTCAGCCAGCGGAGGAGGTATGCCCGGGTGGTGCACAGGGGATGATTGCCGAAGGCATGCTGGAAGGCGCGGATGCGGTGTATGGTTTGCATTTGTGGACTCCGCTTCCAATGGGGACCGTGGGCAGTGCGCCAGGACCTCTTATGGCATCTGCTGATGAATTTTTCATTGATATCATCGGCCGGGGCGGACATGGCGGTATGCCGAATCGCACGATAGACAGTATTGTGGCCGGGGCGGCGCTTGTGACTCAGCTTCAGAGCATCGTAAGCCGCTCTGTGAACCCGCTGGAGCCCGCTGTTCTTAGTGTAGGAACCATTCAAGGGGGATTCGCCCAGAATGTCATTGCTGAGCATTGTCGCATTACAGGAACCGTACGGGCGTTCGACGAGGAGACCCGTTATCTGATCCGCAGCAGAATCGAAGAAATGACAGTTTCAATAGCTGGCGCATACGGTGCAGAAGCTAAGATAGACTATGTGATGGGATATCCGCCACTCGTAAATCACGAGGGCGAATACCAGCGTTTTTCCGAGGTGGCACCAGGAGCACTAGGAGAAGCTGTTCAAGTGATTCGGATGGAAAAGCTGATGCCAGCTGAGGATTTTGCCTACTATGTAAAAGAAATTCCTGGCTGCTTTATGTTCGTAGGGGCTGGAAATCCAGATAAAGATGCAGCTTACCCGCATCATCATAGCAAATTTGATTTTGACGAGGATGCTATGTTGCATGGGATGAAATTATTGATCGCTATGGCGAATTCCTGTTTGCAAGAGAAGACAATCGTATAATTTCGTTTCTTAGAGGAGAACCTATTCCATAACATGGAGATTACGTTTAGGAGGGTTCGTTCTTGAAGACAGTGAAAGAGGTTATGACGAAGGAGCCTGTAACAGTCACACTACTGGATAATGTGTATGAAGTCGCTGTTAAAATGAGAGAGCATGACACTGGATTTATACCAGTCATTGATAATGAAGACGATAAGACATTACTCGGTGTAATTACAGATCGTGATCTAGTGATTAGAGGTTACGCGGCTAAACACCCTGGATCAACAGCTGTGGAAAAGGTAATGAGTAGAGAAATTCAGACCGTCTCAGAGAATACATCTGTAGATGAGGCTGCAGAACTGATGTCGAGCTGGCAAATTCGCAGATTGGCTGTGACTAGTGGCCAGAAGCTGATAGGTGTAGTGTCCATCGGTGACTTGGCTGTGCGCAACATTTTTGCGGACGAGGCTGGAGAAGCGCTTCATGATATTTCGCAGCAGCATTTACATTAAATAGTTTGATAGGGAAGCTCATGACCGTTATGCGGGGATGAGCTTTTTCCTGTTCAAATCTAAGAAAATATAGATTTCACACTATACATTATCCTAATATTTCTCGCATAAACGCTTACCGTCCTTTTGAGACGCCGAGGGCGTTTTTGCTTGTATGAATGTAAGCAGATTACATAGCGCAGGCTTGAATAAAATTAATGATTGGGGAGGGAACGTTATGAATGAAACAGGGGCTTGCATTGTGCGAAGGGATCGGACGATTCTACTGGAATGTGCACATCCTGGTTTTGAGAAGGCTAGGAAAGAACTAGGAGCCTTTGCAGAGCTCGTAAAGAGTCCTCCGGCTTATCACACCTATAGAATCACTCCATTATCATTATGGAATGCTGCAGCGCTTAATTATACAGCTGAAACGATTATTTCGAGTCTGCATCAACTCGCGCGCTGGGGTGTTCCTGCCGGGCTGGAGGATGAGATCGCAACTCTTCTCTCTAGGTATGGAAAGCTCACCCTTCACGGTCAGGAGACTTCGAATGAGATCATTACGCTTAGGGCTGAGACAGCTGAGATTCTGAATGGACTAGTTAATGAATCAGGTCTAAAGGAGTTAGGTTTGCAGAGAATAAATCCACTAGAAAGCTCATGCCGTGCGGAGAACAGAGGGCTTTTAAAGCAAGAGCTGATGAGACTAGGCTACCCTGTGCTGGATTATGCTGGTTATCATGTCGGACAAGCTCTAAGTTTGACCTGGAAGGAGTCTCACAATCACGCAAAGGATGGAGCGAAAGGTGAAGCTTTTGGACTGCGTGAATATCAGCAGGAGGCTGTCCAGATGTTTCAAGGCATAGAAGGGCAGGGAGGCAGCGGGGTAGTTGTGTTGCCTTGTGGAGCGGGTAAGACGGTAGTGGGACTGGCCGTTCTTGAAAGTCTACAATGCGAAACACTGATCTTAACTTCAAATACAACTTCGGTAAGACAATGGGTAGATGAGCTGCTTGAGCGAACCGATTTGGCTGATGAGTCTATTGGCGAATACTCCGGTGAAAAAAGAGAAGTGCGGCCTGTTACTATAGCTACCTATCAGATATTAACGCACCGTCAATCCAAAGGCGGTCCTTTTCTCCATATGAAGCTGTTCAATGAACGCAACTGGGGTTTGATTATTTATGATGAGGTTCATCTGCTTCCAGCTCCAGTATTCCGGGCTACAGCAGATATTCAGGCTACTAGAAGACTAGGTCTCACTGCAACTCTGGTTAGAGAAGACGGGAAGGAAGGGGACGTATTCTCATTGATCGGGCCTAAACGTTATGACATGCCTTGGAAGGAGCTGGAGCAGCAGGGCTGGATTGCAGAGGTAGAATGTGTCGAGATGATCGTACCGATGAGCTCTGAGCTGAGACAGAAGTATTTGTATGCGGAAGCGAAAGAGAAATTTCGTATGGCCTCATGCAATCCTGCAAAAGCTGAGGTTATAGTCGAGCTTCTAAAAGCCCATCAGGGATCATCGGTTCTGGTTATTGGACAGTATCTCGATCAATTAATTGAACTGGCGGATAAGATCGGTGCACCTCTGATTACGGGTAAAACGAAGCAGCGAGAAAGAGATGAGTTGTATGCAGCTTTTAACGAGGGAATAATACAGGTGCTTGTTGTCTCTAAAGTAGCGAATTTTGCGGTGAATTTGCCAGATGCGTCGATTGCTATTGAGGTTTCAGGAGCTTTTGGATCCAGGCAGGAGGAGGCCCAGCGCTTGGGTCGAATCTTGCGTCCGAAGGCGGGTGAGAACAAAGCGTACTTCTATTCGCTGGTATCTGAAGATAGCCGAGAGCAGGAATTCGCTATGCGCCGCCGGATGTTTTTAACAGAACAGGGGTATGAATATGTCGTTAAAATGGTGCCGAACGGAAAGGAGCGAACGATCCATTGAACCAGCTATCAGCGGAAGCCCTAGAGGTCTTAAAGCGACTATGTGCTGCTTACGCGGCCCAACCCTTTGACGAGGGAAAAGAAGAGCGTTGGCGTCCTACGACGCTCTGCCGGGCAGAGCAAAAGCTTGCAATGAATGAACTGCGGCGCGCGGGGTTGTTAACTGCGAGGCATAAAATATTGGGGGAGAAGCTGTATCAGATTCCTGTGGAACAATTATTAGTGCTAGAACAAGAATTCTTCCCATACCAGCCTAAGTTTATTGAGGGTTATTCAGTGAATCTATCCATGGAGGCGGGTGCTGGACTGGCAGTAGATCTGTTTCGGGCCTTGCTGTTCATGGCTCGTGAAGGCTTGCCTTTGACCGCTAAGGGAATTATTCATAAAAAGAATTTAAATCGTTTAGCGGCTCAGCTTTCTTTTCAGGAAAAGCATTTAGCGGGGCTCTCTATGGGCACTCCTTCGAATGAAATGGATGCTCTGTCAGCGGCTCTTGTAGTAGATATCATGTTGTGTCTTGGGCTTATTACCAGACTGAATACAGGCTATAGACTGGACAAGGATATGCTTGGAAGTTGGTTGCAACTTCCTGAGACAAGAATGACTGACATCCTGTATGGGATTGTTATTCATCGTTTTGGAAGCATTGGGCCTGCCGATCAGCATTTTCGCTATTTAATATCCAGCAATGCTTTTGTATCAGAAAAATGGACAGCGTTGCCTGAGCTTCTGGACTGGATGGCAGATATGAATTTAACCGGAACAGTTTCCCGGAAAGAGCTGGAACAATCAAGCTTGAACTGGCTTCGTTGTCTAACAGGCTTTGGATGGTGTGAACTGGGGAGCACGCCTGAGGGTATCCAGTGTTTTCGCTGGACTGCTGCAAAACCGAAGCTAATGTACAGTAGTGAGTCCTTCCCTGATTCTGTGTCAGAGCATTCGAATGACCAGTTTATTGTGCAGCCCGATTTTGAAGTCCTGATTCCACCGGATGTTCTCTATACTGTGCGCTGGATTTTAGCTGAATGCGCTGAACTTCTGCAAACAGATACGATGTGGAGCTTCCGACTGACTCGTGAGATGCTAGTGCATGCATCAGAGCGAGGGATGCCTCCAGAAGAAGCGATAGCTTGGATTAAAGATCATGCACTGGGTGGTCTGCCATCTGTGGTAGAGCTGTCTTTAGAGCAATGGGGAAAGAGCATTGGCCGAACATCACTCTCTGAAGTGATTCTGTTGACTTGTCAGACGGAGGAGGACGGAGCGGCTATTGCAGCCCATCCGCGACTGCAAGAGAGCCTTAAACGTATCGGACCGCTTCATTTCCTTGTATCTCCGGAGTCTGTGGAGCAGATGCGTAAAGAGCTGTTCTTAGCAGGATTGGCCCCTTCTAGGATGATTGGAGGACATGAGGAAGAGGTGGATGCTGAATGGACTTCATTTCATCAAGAAGCCGAAACCGGGCAAGCGTTGTATTCACTTCCAGAACTAAATGCTGAACTAAGGCTACTCGACAGAGGGAATCCCTTTTTAAACCTACCAGTTATTTCTCCTGAGCAGGAGGAGGATATCTTATTAGGTGGAGAAAATGTGCCACAGATCTGGAGCAAGGAATGGCGCCATTATCATAGCTCAACCGCTCAGAAAGTAATGGAACAAGGGTTGAAATGGGGAATTAAGGTGCGGTTTTCCTTAAAGGACCAAATGTTAGATTTCATCCCCTCCAGAATAAAAGGTAATCCTTGGAAAGTGGCGGGACATCTGCTGTATAACGATGGTGAAACGGTTGAGGAAATAGAGCTGACCCCTGAAGACTGGAAGGAAATGAAGTTAGTAATTCCCAAAAGGCGAAGAAATTCCTCTTCTGCTGAAGCGAGTGATTATGGTATGATAGAAAAGTCTACTGAATTCGGTAGAACATTAACGTAGAAAAGAGCTGAGTTCATGAGCGTAGCGGAATTAAATACGGTCGATATGGCTGAAGTGCTGACATACGCCTATGAATTAGGCGATATGATTAATCAATCCGCCGAAGTGTCGGATTACTTATACTGGAAAGGACGGGTTGATTCGAACCCAGAAATTCAGGCCATGGTCAAACAGCTTCAAGCCAAGAAGGAGTTGTTTGAAGAAACACAGCGATTCGGACATTTTCATCCGAACTATCATTCAGCGAAGGATGAGGTTTCGGCAGTAGAAGCGGAATTGGAGAAGTTTGAAGAGGTCGCTCGTTTTAAGCAGGCGGAGAAGACTCTTGATGACATTCTGCATTCCATGTCGGAAGCGATTGCTTTTTCAGTATCGGATAGCATTAAAGTACCAAGCAATGATCCTTCCCCTAAAGGTGGATGCGGTAGCGGGGGAAAATGCTCCTGCGGATAAGCTTCCCTTAGGATTTAGAGAGAGAAAGGCGGTTTAGCTTATGTTTGCGGAACGGACAGGATACATCATTTGGGTAAGTGACGTTAAAGCGGCACGTAACCTTGAGAAATACGGAACATTACATTATGTTTCTCGGAAAATGCATTATGCAGTGATGTATGTAAATGCAGAACGTGCCGAGGAAGTTATGAAGAATGTCCGCAGACTCTCCTACGTTCGTAAGATCGAAAGATCCTATCGAAACGAAATTAAGACAGAGTATACCAGTAATGGGCCGGACAAGTCCCGTAACTACGGTATGTAATTCTTGGAGATGAACAGGTGCTTAAGTAGCACCTGTTTTTTTATGCGCAGATCTCGGGTAACCGCGGTTTCTTCCGTGCTCTGGAACTTGTACAACTTTCAGCAATGAGGTAAGATGACAACATTAAGTACATACAAAGACCCTTATGGTGGAGTGTGATGATGATGCGCAACAAAGGGACGGATTGGCCCAGTTCTTACGAGCCCTTCCACATCATGCTGAACGACTACAGGGTCGCTGACATCGTTATAACAAATCATGCGAAGAGTCGTTATTTGGACCGGATCAGTAAAGGTGTAAGCGATGACGAAGAGGTCGCCGCATGGATGTGGCAGTGCCTGATGCAGAATCGGCTCAAGCCCTTTTCAGACAGTGATTTTAACGCGTATTTAATTGACGATGACTCTGTAGTAATCGCTGAGTTCACGGAATTGATAGGTGAAAAAGATATTTCAGGTCAGCCATTATATTCTATGATCATCGTTTCGTTTCTTGGTAGAATCTCTGCGACTCCACAGTTGAGAGATTTAAAAACTTACTTTTCGCTGCTGCGCAATTCCCGCCGCACTAAGCTAACGAAGAAGAAGCGTAAACGTAAATAGTGTATAAAGAACGAACAGGAGGCATGCGGCGGTGGCTGCATGTCCTTTTTGAAAATAAGAATATATAAGCTTCATATCGTACATAATCCCTTACTTAAGTTTCTTTTATAGATAGCACAAGGAGTTGCAGAGCATGAACTTTCATCAATTACATATTTTTTATACTGTCTTAGAGCGAGGAAGCTTCTCGGCAGCGGCACAGACATTACATATGACTCAACCAGCAGTGACCATGCAAGTACAGGCGCTAGAGGATTATTTTGGAACCAAGCTCTTCAATCGTTCTACCAAAAAAATCATGCTCACCGAAGCAGGTCATACGTTAATGCCATACGCGCTGCGCAGTATCCAATTGATGCGGGAGACGGATCAAGCGATGTCGGCGTTTACGCATATGTTGGAAGGGCGCTTGCAGCTTGGGGCAAGCCTTACCATTGGGGAGTATGTGCTGCCACGGCTCTTAGGTCCTTTTGGAAAGCAATATCCGAACATTTCAATCATGATGAAGGTCATGAATACCTCGCAAATTATGGAGGAAATCCTAAAACATCAGTTGAATTTTGGTTTAATTGAAGCGTCGGTAACACATCCTGATATGGAGATTGAGCCGGTGATGGGGGATGAATTGAAGTTGATTGTGCCCCATGATCATCCGCTTGCAGAGCAGCAAGAGGTCACTTTGGAGGAGGTGCTTCAGCACCCTTTTGTCCTGCGTGAGCAGGGCTCAGGAACGCGGCGTGTGATGGAAGAGCAGCTCTTCTCGAAAGGGCTTGATCCGGGATCGATGAAAATAGTGATGGAGCTTGGTAGTACGGGTGCTGTGAAGTCGGCAGTGGAGGCGGGACTTGGGGTTACTATTATCTCAACTTCTTCTGTTAAACATGAGGTTGCGCTTGGACTACTGAAAATCGTGAATATCTCGGATGCCTCATTTAAAAGACAATTCTACGCCATTCATCTAAAATCGACATTACTGCCAATTTCTGCAGTGACGTTCTTGACTTTTTTACGTGAGCATTCGAATGATAACTAAAGTAATATGACCAGAGGCAGGAAACTTAGAAACTAGTAGTAGAGGTGATAGAAATGGAGAATGAAACTAGACTGGATGAACTGAAGGGCGACAGACCGGAGAATATTGACGCCTCACGATGCGATCTTCACACGCATACTCAAGCCTCTGATGGCATGCAGCCACCGGAGGAAAATGTACGTCTCGCTAAAGAGAAGGGACTAATCGCAGTTGCCATTACGGATCATGATACTGTGGCTGGTGTGAAGGAAGCTCTCGAAGCAGGAGAGAAGTACGGAATCACTGTTGTACCGGGTGTAGAGATCAGCACTCGTGCTGGAGGAAAAGATATTCACGTCCTTGGATACTACGTAGATCCAGCAAATGAGTTGTTTCTTTCCCGTTTGGAAGGGCTAAGAGAAACCCGGGCACTAAGGAATGAGGCGATTCTCTCAAAATTACGCGGGCTTGGGATTGAAATTACGCTTGAGACAGTTGTCGCGGGAATTGGACGGGAACTGAAGCCTGATGAGAGTATTGGTCGACCACATATTGCTGATGAGCTGGTTCGTCTTGGAGCAGCTACGGATATGAGAGATGCGTTCAATAAGTATTTAGCCGAAGGTGCAGCGGCTTACGTGTCACCCCCACGAATCACGCCCGAGGAAGCCTGTGATTGGATTATCGAGGCGGGTGGGTCCCCAGTATTGGCGCATCCAGGCCTATATGGTGACGACCAGTTAGTACGAGGGATTATGGAGCGGGGGGCTTTTAAAGGGATTGAGGTTTATCATTCGGATCACGAACCCGCTGATTCAGAGCGTTACCAAACCATGGCTGAAGAATACAGCTTAATTATAACCGGTGGCTCGGATTTTCATGGTGCCCGCCAAGGTGTTGTATTCCATGGAGATATCGGTAGTGTTACGGTTTCTGTTGAAGCGCTGGAACAGTTGAAGAAGGTTGCTGGCATGTTACGTCAAAACTAAGTTCAATCAGTTGCACATAATATACTGAAAAACGAAAACCGGCTGTCATCCACAAATGGACGACAGCTGGTTCTTTTTGTTATTTAGCTTCTCAGCGTATTTGGAAGACTCTTAATGCGATTTTCATCTGGAGTGACAAACAATGTTTTCTGATGATCATAGATCACAAATCCGGGTTTCGAGCCACTCGGTTTGCGGACATGGCGGATTAGTGTGCAGTCTACAGGCACACTGCTTGACTGCTTCGCCTGACTGAAATAAGCGGCAAGCTGGGCGGCTTCTTCCAGTGTGGCATCTCCAAATTCCTCACTACGGATGACAACGTGAGAACCAGGAATATCCTTGGTATGCAGCCAAGTATCATTAGGTGAAGCCAGTCGATTAGTGACGTATTCGTTCTGTAAATTATTTTTTCCGACATAAATGTCGATGCCTTCAGACGAGGTGAAGACCTGCAATGTGGGTCTGGTTGCTTTTTTCTTTTTCTTGCCTTTTTTGCTTCGGTCGCGAAGATATCCTTGACTTACAAGCTCGTCGCGGATCTCTTCAATGTCATTCAATGAGGCATGGGCAAGCTGTTGAAGTAAACTTTCCATGTAGGATATTTCCTCATGGGTCTTAATCAGCTGCTCATTAATGACAAGGAGGCTGTTTTTATATTTGTTGTACTTTTTAAAATAACGTTGTGCATTATCCGATGGGCTTAATAAAGGGTCGAGTGGGATGACCATTTCTGCCTGATTTTCGTCATAATAATTGACCAAAGAGGCTTCTTTATCTCCTTTGGACACGGCATGTAAGGACGCGAATAGCAATTCACCCCAAATACGATAGCGATCTGCGTCTTGCGCTTCGTCTAGATCCTTCTGTAGATTGGCAAGCTTCTTAACGTTTTTGCTACGTTCGTTGCTCAGGAAACGGATCAAATCACTTACCCGTTGCTTCACCGTATCACGTTCAGCTTTATCCCCGTAATAATCCTCCATGCACTCACTAATCGTGTTATATTGCTTCGCATCCTCACCCAGTAGAGATAACGGAATCGCGGAAAAAATCATTTTCCCTTTCGCATTCGCACCTGAAACAGGAGAGAATTCGCAATTATGGACAGGTCCCATTACAGACTGGAAGGCGTCCCATAACTTTGTTGGGAATTCTGGTGCAGATCCCTGTGTATCACCTATCGCAAGGTCATTTCTGAGACGAAGAGCAATCTCTCCGGCAACAAGTGGACTCATTCCGCTGAAGGCATGCACCATCCAGCCTACCGGGTCAGCAGATGGGGAAGGACCGCCTGAGCCGTCAGGTTTCTGCTCAACCTCTTCTTTTGTAATCAGGTTGGCGAGCTCACCTTCAATGATTTCTTCCGGTTCGGCCTCCTTCTCATCTTCTTCCAGTAGAGCGGATTCTTCAGCAGCTGAGATCAAATTGAGAAATCGTTCTTTATCGATCTCCAGAGGGTTCAGCTTGTGTTGCTGAGGAGGCTCTGTGTAAGCGACACCAGGCATTACGATCCGGTAGCTGCTGATTGATGGAGTAACATGATGAATACCGTCTATGATCGTTCCTGTGCTGAGCTCAGTAAGGATGATATTACTATGCCGTCCCATGAGCTCTATGATGATCTTTTTGGCAGAGACGTCTCCAAGCTCATCTCTAGTCTTAACATTTATGTGAATAATTCGTTCCATGCCTACCTGAGTGATGCTCTCAATAGCCCCACCTTCACAATGCTTACGCATGAGCATGCAGAACATAGGTGCTTCTGAGGGGTTTATGCTGCTTCTTTCTGTAAGGTGCAGACGCGGATATGTCGGATTAGCAGAGAGCAATAGCTTGCCGCCGCCACCGGCACCCCGCAGGTTGAAGATAAGATCGTGATTGCTCGGTTGATATATTTTGCCTATACGTGCACCTATGAATGATTGCAGTTCGTGCACGATAGCTCGGGTAACAATGCCGTCTAATGCCATGATAAAGCTCTCCTGTCGACGTGAAATGAATTTCTGAAAATATAAGAAAGTATAAGTTTCACATCATACTTTATATCTTATATTTCTTGTTTAAACGCTTACCGTCCTTATAAGAACACCGAAGACGTTTAAGCTTACCTCTCTATGATGCCATACTTTGGGACATTCGCGCAAAAGGGGAATTGGTTAGGCGGTGATATTATTGGACGACCTTGAATACACTTGGTCATGAACAGGTGGAAAAGCTGTGCGCCGCCGGAAGTCAAGAAACGACCGGGAGGGAAAGAAAAGTCATGGAACAAAACAGTTGGCACCGGCTCGGTGCAGAAGAGCTGCAGAAAATGTTCAATGTCCATCCGAGGACGGGCCTCAGTGGAGAGGATGCCGCGGAGCGACGGAAGCAAAATGGGTATAACGAGCTGTCCGAAGGAAAGACCGTATCCCCGTTTACCCTGCTGTTGAACCAGTTTAAGGATTTCATGGTGCTTGTGCTTATGGGTGCGACGCTCGTATCCGGTTTGCTTGGCGAATATTTGGATGCCATCACGATCATCGCGATTATCCTTTTAAACGGAGCCCTTGGGTTTGTTCAAGAGTTCCGCGCCGAACGTTCGCTAAGAGCTTTAAAACAGCTCTCCGCACCTTCTGCCAAAGTACTGCGTGGGGGGAACAGTGAGGTCATTCCAGCAAAGATGTTAGTACCAGGTGATATTGTCTTGCTGGAGAGTGGTGATCGAATACCCGCGGATATACGATGGCTGGATTGCAGTTCTCTATATGTGGAGGAATCTGCGCTAACTGGGGAATCGCTGCCTGTCTCGAAGCATTCGGATGTGATCCGCGCGGAGGAGATTCCGCTCGGCGATCAGAAGAATCTTGGGTTCATGGGCACAATGGTAACCAGGGGTACTGGTAAAGCTATCGTAATTCGTACGGGTATGGACACAGAGATGGGTAAGATTGCAGACCTGATCCAGAATACAGAATCTCAGGAAACTCCCCTTCAGCATCGTCTCGAGCAGTTAGGGAAAATTTTAATCTATGTATCACTAGGTTTAACTATTGTAGTTGTAGCAGCCGGTATTTTACATGGACAGCCTGCCACAGCAATGTTCTTGGCCGGGGTAAGCTTGGCGGTCGCTGCGATTCCGGAAGGGCTTCCGGCCATTGTAACCATCGCACTTGCGCTGGGCGTGCAGAGGATGATCAAACGAAAGGCCATCGTTCGTAAATTACCTTCAGTGGAAACCTTGGGCTGCGCATCCGTCATCTGTTCGGACAAGACGGGTACATTGACTCAGAATAAAATGACGGTGACCCGATTATGGACGGGCGGACGTGGCCTTGAAGTAACAGGTGAAGGTTATGCTCCGAGCGGACAGGTTCTGGAGAAAGGTAAACCGGTTGATCTCAAAAATGATCAAAGTTTAAGACGGATGCTACAGGTGGGTGCTTTGTGCAGTAATGCGGAGATTATTGAGACCTTTCCGACCGAAGTGCGAGGTAAGCGTAAAGGGAAGGATAAGGACATTGTAGTTGATAAATCTTCTGACAGCTCATCGATTTGGGAACTCAAAGGAGATCCAACGGAAGGAGCTCTAGTAGCGCTTTCAGGGAAGATGGGTTTGACTGCCCAGACGCTAGCCGTAACCTACTCCCGTGAGAAGGAATTTCCTTTTGATTCCGAGCGGAAGTTAATGTCAGTTATTATTGGTCATCCCGGAGGACGGATGGTATGTACGAAAGGCGCGCCTGATGTGCTGCTTAATCGCTGTTCGTATATGCTTTGGGAAGGCGGTGTCGTGCCTTTAACGCCAACATTGCGGCAGAAAGTACTTGATGCCAATGAGCAAATGGCTTCAGGTGCACTTCGTGTCCTAGGTATGGCTTATCGTGATATGCGTCCAAGTGAACATGTGGATAGTGAAAAGGATGCGGAGTGCCAACTTGTCTTTATCGGATTGGCTGGAATGATTGATCCGCCACGGCGTGAAGTTCGCGATGCCATTAGCGTCACACGCCGAGCAGGAATTAAGACTGTGATGATTACTGGGGACCATGGAACGACTGCAGAGGCCATTGCTCACCAATTAGGAATTCTGCAACGTGGGGGCACAGTATTAACAGGGGC
Organism: Paenibacillus sp. FSL F4-0236; assembly: GCF_038000135.1. Lineage (NCBI taxonomy): Bacteria > Bacillati > Bacillota > Bacilli > Caryophanales > Paenibacillaceae > Paenibacillus > Paenibacillus sp. FSL F4-0236. The sequence continues at coordinate 3,306,337 of NZ_JBBOBK010000001.1, read as the reverse complement.
TCAACTGACTCGGATGGATGATGATGAGCTGGATAAAGTATCGGATAATGTGTACGTATTCGCCCGCGTATCTCCAGAGCATAAGCTTCGTATTGTGAAGTCTTTGCAGCGCCGTGGTCATGTTGTGGCTATGACCGGAGACGGAGTCAATGATGCTCCAGCCATTAAAGCGGCAGATATAGGAATATCTATGGGGATCACCGGAACAGATGTGACCAAGGAAGCATCTTCATTAGTGTTAGGGGATGACAACTTCTCAACCATTGTTGCGGCCATTGAAGAGGGTAGAAACATCTATGAGAACATTCGTAAATTCATTCGATACCTACTTGCATCAAATGTAGGGGAAATCTTGACCATGTTCTTTGCCATGATGCTCGGTCTGCCTCTGCCATTAGTGCCTATTCAAATTTTATGGGTCAACTTGGTGACAGACGGACTGCCAGCGATGGCGCTTGGTGTTGACCAGCCTGAGAAGGACTTAATGGAGCATAAGCCACGTGGTGCAAAGGAAAATATTTTTGCCCGTCGTTTAGGGTGGAAGATCATAAGCCGTGGATTTTTAATCGGTTTATGTACGTTAGGAGCATTTTGGCTAACCTTACGTGTAGCACCAGAGAATCCAGCGCAGCTGATTCGAGCACAATCTGTAGCTTTTGCAACACTCGTTATGGCTCAGTTGATTCATGTCTTTGATTGCCGCAGTTCTCGTTCGGTGTTCCATCGAAATCCGTTCCAGAATAAGTACCTAGTTCTTGCTGTATTGTCATCCGTGATTTTGATGCTAGCTGTTATGTATATTCCATTTCTCCAACCCGTCTTTAAAACAGTGCCGCTTAATTTCCGTGAATGGTGTCTAGTATTTGTAACAGCGGGGATTCCGACCTTCTTGATGGGGGCTGGCAGTGTTTGGGGCGGTAAACGTAATCGTGGTCGTAGCGGCAGTAATTCGATGATAAAAAGTACAAAAATTTCGGCATAAAGTTAATAGTAACGCTCCATTCCTAAAGGTATACTTGTTGCAGTTAATAGCTCGTATCTAACTTAACATAACCTTTAGGAGTGGACTTTCAATGGAATTCACAAAAATGCACGGCCTAGGCAATGACTTCATCGTAGTTTTCGGCGAGCAAGAGCTACCAAGCAATGCAGCAGATCTTGCTGTAACGTTATGCAATCGATTCTTCGGAATTGGAGCGGACGGACTTGTATACATCCTTCCGTCTGAACGCGGCGATTACATGATGCGCATTATGAACTCTGATGGCTCGGAAGCAGAGCAGTGCGGAAATGCCATTCGCTGTGTATCCAAATATGTCTACGACCATGGCCTGGTAAACTCCGAGCAGATTGTTATTGAAACGATTGGTGCCGGAGAACAAAAGGTTACCTTGAATGTAAAAGACGGTGTAGTGGAAACTGTAACGGTTGATATGGGTGAACCTGTATTGTCCGGTCTTCAAATTCCGGTAGCTATTGATGCAGAACCCGTGCTCTCAGAGCGGATTGAATCGGATGGAACCGAATTTAAGTTTACTGCAGTATCTATGGGTAATCCTCATTGCGTTATTTATGTAGAAGATGCCGTATCTTTCGATCTTGCGACATGGGGACCTAAGCTAGAGGTACATCCATTGTTCCCGAGAAAGGTAAACGTCGAGTTCGCGACGGTTCTGGATCGAGGCAGAGTAGATATGCGGGTATGGGAACGCGGAGCTGGACCAACACTTGCTTGTGGGACTGGAGCTTGCGCAACTTTAGTATCTTCTGTGCTAAATGGTCTGACGGACCGAGCAGCTTGGATTAGTCTAAAGGGTGGCGATCTGTTCATTGAATGGAATGAAGAGGATAACCATGTGTATATGACAGGTCCTGCTGAGGTTGCATTCACAGGTAGTGTAGCCATTTAGAAAAATACTTAAGAAGGCAGCCCAAGAGAATCTCTTGGGCTGCCTTTTTGTGTTTCCACATCCTTGCGACTTTATGTAGCCGAATAATGGAAGGGATAACCGAGAATAATACCCCTAAGATTGAAAAAAGGGGGGGCCTTGTTGAACATAAACGGGATAAACAGAAGAAACAAATCCGCTAAGGAACAACAAGGAGCCTCAGGTCATGAAGATACTCGAATTCCGAGGCTTACCGATGATTTGGACCAAACGCTCGACCAAATAGATAATGAGTTGGGTCATAGTCCTGATCTCAAAATTCGTCAGGTAAAGATCGGAGGTGAGAGCCCCGTTCAAGCAGCAGCAATTCATCTTAATGGTCTTGTCAACAAGGAAACGGTCGATGAATTCGTAATCGGTTCGTTACTCGGAATTACAGACGAAATGCTCAAAGAGAACATCTCTGCAACAAATGATCTTAAGGAATTCGTATTGAACCGTGCTTTGGAAATAGGTCAAGCACAGCTGCAAGAGGAGTGGAATGAGGTTCTACTGGCGATCCTTTCTGGCAAAACGGTCATTCTGATTGAAGGTTATGACAGTGCAATTGTGTGTGAGACCGAGGGAGGAGAAGCTCGCTCCGTCAGCGAGCCATCCACCCAGCTAGTCGTGCGAGGCCCAAAGGATAGTTTTGTTGAATCTGTAGCTACGAACATTTCCTTGATTCGGAGAAGAATTAAGTCTTCTAAGCTAAGACTAGAACATTTAAAGATCGGAAAGGTAACTCACACAGATGTGGCCCTCATGTACATTAAAGACAATGCAGACGAGAAGTTGGTAGAAGAGGTGAGAAATCGGCTACAACAGATTAATGTCGATGCCATCATGGAATCAGGTTATATCGAAGAGCTGATTCAGGATAAAACCTTCACACCTTTTCCAACCATTAATAATAGTGAACGGCCTGACGTTGCAGCGACGAACCTATTAGAGGGTAGGGTTGTGATCATTATAGATGGCACCCCGTTTGTATTGATTTTGCCTGCGGTATTTACACTGTTTTTTCAGTCTGCCTCGGATTATGCTCAAAGGTTCGATATTACAATTCTCATGCGTCTTGTTCGATATATCAGTTTTATTGTACTAATTCTTGGGCCTTCCGTTTATATAGCGTTAACCACTTACCATTATGAGATGATTCCTACAACCCTGTTAATCAATCTATTATCACAACGTGAAAATGTACCTTTTCCTGCTTTTGTGGAGGCAATCCTGATGGAAGGAGCGTTCGAGATCATTAGAGAAGCTGGAGTAAGAATGCCGCGTGCAGTAGGACAGACAGTATCCGTTGTTGGTGCTCTTATTTTGGGACAGGCAGTAGTAGAAGCAGGAATCATCACACCGGTTATGGTTATTGTAGTAGCGCTGACAGGGATTGCGAGCTTTGCTATACCTGCTTATAACATGGCGATAGCAGGTAGAATTATCCGTTTCGGATTTTTAGTGCTGGCCGGTATGTTTGGTTTTTATGGGATTACTTTAGGCTTAATTGTTTTGCTTGCACATATGAATAGTCTGCGTTCATTCGGTGTCCCTTATCTATCCCCTATTGTGCCTATATCCTCACATGGTCAAAAAGATGCGTTCTTAAGACTGCCCTTATGGGCTTTGAGAACGGAGCGAGTTTCTACAACAAAGAGGCAAGAAGGCATTTCGGAAGGAAAGAAGATCTCAACAGGACATGAACAGAATGTTTCTCCTAAAATCCTTGAAAAATCTACTGGGGCAGAGCATCCAAAAAAAGGAGCGCAGGATGAAGAGTAATCGCACTATTTTTATTGGGGTTGTCCTGCTATGTTTATTGGTATTTCTCAGTCTTACAGGCTGTTGGGACAGTGTGGAGTTAAATAGAAGGGCAATCGTTTCTGGAGTGGCTATTGATAGAGGTCCTACAGATGAGGAAAAATATGTATTATCTTTTCAGATTATAATTGCTGACGAAATCTCTGGCGAGAACGCCAGAGGTACTTCGCCAGTCGTAGTATATAAAGGCAGTGGACGTACAATGTTTGAAGCGCTGGCTAATGCCTCGCGTCAGACTGCGCGCTTCTTGTCCTTAGGACATATCCGAGTGATCGTTATTTCGGAGAAGTTTGCTCGCGAAGGAATCAAAGATATGATGGATGTCCTAGAAAGAGAGAGTGAAACTAGGCTAAGCAGTTTTATTTTTATATCAAAGGGACAGCCGGCGGTAGATAGTATGACGACCATGACTACGTTTGGCAAAATACCCGCCAATGATCTAGTGGAGAAGCTGCAGACGACCTCTAAACAGTATGGATATAATTACCGGATGGAAGTAGACGATATAATTCGTGGTATTCAAATTCCAGGTGGTGGGCCTATCGTCAATGGGGTAATGGTAACAGGCGAATTGGACAAAAAAGATAATAACGACAGTTTGAAAAATATAGATCCTGAGGCCATTCTTAGAGTTACAGACTTCGCTGCATTTAAAGAGGACAAGCTGAAAGGCTGGCTACGAGGTGATGAAGCTATAGGCACTGCCCTGCTAAAGAATAAAATTACACAAATTCCAGTAGTGGTTTCGATTGGTGAGGATGAATATGTAGCGTTCATCGTGTATTTATCTCAGGTACATATTCATGCTGATGCGAAGGACGCGGAGCATCCGGTAATCACAATAAATATCACTGAGCAGGCAGGTTTGAAAGAATCGCCTAATGCTTTGGATTTGACAGATCCCAAGGTCTTAAATAATCTTTCGGAACTTCTAGAACAGAGTATCAATGATAAGTTACATGCAGCTGTCTCAGCAGCTCGTTCGTTAAAAAGCGATTATCTTGGATTTGGTGAAGTTGTAGAACGAGAGAATCCGCGGGGGTGGAAGCAAGTAAAAGATCATTGGGATAGCATATTTGCAACCTGTGAGATCAAGTTTAATGTGGATATAGTTATTCGGCATACCGACATGCGGAGTGATTCCTTTCAGTCCAAAAAGAAATGATAATTTAGGAGGGCAGCTATGGGAAATATAAAAATAGGACTACTTCAATTTTTCACCCTGACAGTGTTGTTTGAACTAGGGACGGCGCTGGTAGTGAATCTTGGAATGGAGTCTGATAAGGATGCTTGGATTTCCATATTGCTGGGGAATTTGATAGGATTAATTGTTTTTGCAGGATATGCCTATCTTTATAGAAAGTTTCCGAATCTGCCCCTTACGGCATATATCCGGCAACTATTTGGTAAATATGTGGGTTCGTTGATATCCATAGCTTATATCGTGATATTTCTTAATTTGGCTGGTCGTGATCTGCGAGATGGTAGCTCTATGCTAGTTATGGCTACTATGCACAGGACGCCGTTATTCATTGTAGCGATGTTAATGGTATTATCTAGTGCTTATGTATTGCATAAAGGAGTAGAAGTGCTGTCCCGAACTTCGTTGGTGTTTGCGGTGATTGTGATATTAATCGGTTTATTTTGTTCGAGCATGTTAATGTTCTCGGGCTCCATTAATTTGAACCGTTTGCTCCCTGTTTTTGAGAATGGAATTAAGCCAATTGTTTCTTCTGTTTTACATCAAAACTACATTTTCCCTTTTGGTGAAATGATCTGTTTTACTATGCTTATGCCCTATCTGAATAACGTTAAAAAAGGTCCTTGGGTAATCGCAGCGGGCATATTTGTATCAGGTATACTGTTAAGTATGACCATGGCCTTAAATATATCGGTGCTTGGTACAGATATTGTCAGGCGTTCTCCGTTCCCCTTAATGCCTACGATCAGTAAGATCTCTATCTCCGATTTTATTCAACGTGTGGATATTCTAATTGTCATGGTGCTAATAATCGGTGTTTTTTTCAAATTGTCTGTTTTTTTTGCAGCAGCACTTATTGGGATTTCAGAATTGTTCAAGATTCCTTACCGAAGAATGGTGTATCCGGTAGCTCTAATAATCCTGTTCAGTTCGATGCTGAATGCCCGAAGCTTCACAGAACATATTGAAGAGGGAGGGAAACTGCTATACACGGTCTTTCCCTTCTTTATGGTGTTGATTCCATTGCTCCTAATTATTATTACAGCGATAAGAAGTCACAGTTCCCCTCCTCGTTCTGGTTGATGCCCCGTCTTCCAGGCTAGGATATCGGGAATAATCAGGCATAGCAATAAAATACAAGCAGCGACTTTCTCAGAGGGGGTATATAGCAAGTAATTTAGAATATAACCGATATTGCCCAGACCATATCCGTACATCCAATCTCCCAAATACAGAAATAATAAGCAGAGAATGCATAAGAGTAGAATTACGGTGTATTTTCGGATCAGAAACTTTCTTGTTTTTTTCTTCACTTAAATACCCCTTTTATTGTTTTTAACGTTAGTATGAGGCTTTTAATACTTGATCATTCATACCACTGGGGGGTTGATTGCTTTTCTTATGAAAGCTTATCATCCATAGCGATTTATGTTACATTAGTATGAAACTAAAGTAGAACCTAATGTGACAGGGGAGGATCTTGCAGTGAAGCCGGATTTACGTTCCGCATGGGGAAACAAAGTATTGGTCGGAGACGGAGCGATGGGTACCTATTTATATCAGAAGGGTTTCCCTGTCGGCATTTCCTACGAAGAATTAAATTTGACCTCTCCGGGGGTTATCGAAGATGTCCATCGCAGCTATATCGATGCAGGAGCAGTGCTGCTAGAAAGCAACACCTTCTCAGCGAATTTTGACAGGCTGTCCAAATATGGTTTGGAGTCCAAGGTTGAAGAAATTAATCGCGCCGGAGTAAGAATCGCTCGTAAAGCTGCTGGAGATACAGGCTATGTATTAGGTGCTGTAGGCTCTATTCGCGCCGGTAAGCGTGCAAATCTCTCATCGACAGAGTTGAAGAGGTATTTTACACAGCAGATTACAGCTTTGTTAGAAGAAGAAGTAGACGGCGTTATGCTAGAAACCTTTTACGATGTCGAGGAACTGCATCTTGCGCTAAGAACAGTACGTAAACATAGTACTCTCCCAGTCATTTGCCAATTTGCTGTGGATGAATCGGCACGTACATTAGATGGATTGACGTTACCAGAGGCTTTCCGGATCTTAGAAGGTGATGGAGCGGATATCATCGGATTTAACTGTAATACTGGCCCAAACGGGATTAAGAGAGCACTAAAAGCGGTACAAGGCAATCTTATTCTGCCTACCTCGGTCTATCCGAATGCGGGCGTTGCGGATTATGTAGATGGAGAATATCGGTATGGAGCCTCACCGGAATATTTCGGACAAATGGCAGTTACTTTTGCAGAAATGGGTTGCAGAATTATTGGGGGCTGCTGTGGTACTACTCCTCAGCATATTGCTGAAATTTCTTCCGCATTGAAAGATTACGTACCTCAGCCACTTCCAGAACCGTCGCCTCCGACTGTGGAGCGTGTATCTCTGCAAGAGCATTTTGGCGAAGATGAGGGAAGAGATGGCAGAGAGCCGAACCTGGTTGATCTAGTAAAGGAACGCCATACGGTGATTGTTGAGCTTGATCCACCCCGTGATTTGGACATCGCCAAGTTTATGCAGGGCGCGGAAGCACTGAGAAGAGCGGGTGCGGATGCGTTGACACTCGCCGATAACTCACTGGCGGTTACACGGATGAGCAATATGGCTTTGGGCCATTTAGTGCACGCTAAAACTGGACTTCGTCCACTAGTGCATATTGCTTGTCGCGATCGTAATCTGATTGGTACTCAATCACATTTGATGGGTTTTGATGCGCTAGGAATTGATCATGTGTTAGCGGTGACTGGTGATCCAGCGAAATTCGGAGATCTTCCCGGCTCAAGTTCGGTTTACGACTTAACCTCTTTTGAGATTATTCGTATGATTAAGCAGTTAAATGATGGCATTTCCTTCTCAGGTAAACCATTGAAGCAGAAAGCAAATTTTGTTATCGGTGCTGCCTTTAACCCGAATGTGAAACATTTAGATAAGGCCGTACAGCGACTGGAGAAGAAAATTGCCTCTGGTGCAGATTATATTATGACTCAGCCTGTCTATGATCAGCAGCTTATCGTAAAGATCGCTGAGGCAACTGCACATCTGGATATTCCCGTGTTTATTGGTGTGATGCCACTGGCTAGTGGGCGTAATGCAGAGTTCCTGCATAACGAGGTTCCGGGAATCCAGCTTACGGATGATGTCCGGAATCGCATGAAGGGACTTGAAGGAGAAGCAGGAAGAGCTGAAGGGGTCGCCATCGCCAAGGAATTGCTAGATGTAGCTACAGCCCATTTTAATGGGATCTATTTAATGACACCTTTCATGTTCTATGATATGAGCGCACAGCTGATCGAGTATGTATGGGAGAAATCAGGACGTAAATTGTCCCCCTTGTTTCGCTAGTAATAATCAATTACAATAGTGTAATGGATGTGATTCCGTTGTCATTTAGCATGACCGGATACGGTCAATCGTCCCTGCAATTCGGCGGCTACAAGATTATGTTCGAAGTGAAATCGGTGAATCACCGGTACTGCGAAGTTGTACTGCGGATGCCCCGGGATTGGACGGGTTATGAGGATGTGCTGAGAAGAAAGGTTCAGCAGCACGTCAAACGGGGAAGGATAGATGTTACCATCAATAGAGAGCACGATGAGTCGTCTTCCGGACCGGTTCTGAATCGCTCTACTGTCATGACTTATCTTAAGGCAGCAGATCAGCTTAAGAACGAGTATGGTTTGTCCGGTGAGTTGACTCTACGTGATATACTTTCTATACCCGGTATTATGGAAAGCAAAGATGAGGCTGCGGGTGCCGTGTCCGCGGCCTTAGAAGACTACTCTGAAATGTTGGAGACGGGACTTGAGCAGAGTTTGCAGTCTCTGCTAGAGATGCGCGCCCGTGAAGGCAGTTTTCTAGCCGCTGATATTGAACAGCGTCTCAATCATCTCGAATCCATGCATGCTGAAATGGTCGAACTTGCACCTGTTGTAATCATTGAATATCGTGACAAGCTTCGTCATCGATTAAATGAGTTAAATGATGGGACGTTCGCTTTTGATGAGCATAAATTCGGGATGGAAATCGCTATTTTTGCAGATCGCTGTAATATTGATGAAGAGTTGACCCGGTTGTATAGTCATTTCGAACAATGCAGAACCCTCCTGAAGGGGAAAGGACCGGTAGGACGCAAGCTGGATTTTCTCATTCAGGAGATGAACCGGGAGACGAATACAATCGGATCGAAATGTAATCATTTAACACTCGTGGGTCTTGTGCTAGACATGAAAGCTGAGCTGGAGAAGATTCGCGAACAAGCGGCAAACATAGAGTAACCGGGAACAGGCAATAGCATAGAACTTTATGGGGGGAACTACCGGAACATGGCAATCAAACTTATCAACATTGGCTTTGGGAATATTGTGTCCGCCAATCGCATTATTTCCATCGTCAGTCCGGAATCTGCACCAATCAAACGCATTATCCAGGAGGCTCGAGATCGACATATGTTGATCGACGCCACCTATGGCCGACGGACTCGTGCCGTAATCATTACAGATAGTGATCATGTCATTCTGTCGGCTGTACAGCCGGAGACTGTAGCGCATCGCTTATCCAGTAAAGATGACGACAACGACGAATAACAACTAAATGGAGTGTATTATGTCAAAAGGATTGCTCATCATATTATCCGGACCTTCCGGCGTGGGTAAAGGTACTGTATGTACTGCGCTACGACCGAAGATGCCCGAACTTGTCTACTCAGTTTCTGCTACTACTCGCAGTCCGCGTGCGGGTGAGGAAGACGGCGTGAATTATTTTTTCAAAAGCAAAGAGGAGTTTTCGGCTATGATAGAAGCCGATCAACTGCTTGAATATGCGGAGTACGTAGGTAATTTTTACGGTACTCCACGTGATTTTGTAGAGAGAACTCTCAATAACGGCAAAGATATTATTCTCGAAATTGAGGTTCAGGGAGCTCTCAAAGTTAAAGAAAAATTTCCTGAAGGTATTTTTGTGTTCCTTCTTCCACCTTCTATGGATGAGCTGAAGGACCGCATACGCGGACGGGGTACGGAACATCCAGATGTGATCGATCACCGCATGACTGTAGCGGAGGATGAGATTAATCTAATGCAGCATTATGATTATGCTGTTGTAAATGATGAGATTGATCTGGCCTGTAAGAGAATAGAAAGCATTATTATCGCCGAACATTGTAAAGTTAGATAATGAATGCTGCAAGGCTGAAGGTATTACCAGTAAACTATGAAGAGGTGTCCCTGTGCTATATCCATCAATTGATGAAATGATGACCAAGGTTGACAGTAAGTATTCGCTCGTTGTAGCCGCAGCACGTCGTGCTAGACAATTGCGTGAGGGTGGCAAGACAGATGTGAAGAACCCTAGATCGCATAAATTCGTCGGTGTTGCTCTTGAAGAAATTTACGAAGATCGCATTACACTTACCCGTGGTGAAGAGTAGTCTCAAGTCTATTTAGATATGACCTTTTGTAGAAACGGATACCGCCTATTTGTTATTAGGCGATGCCGTTTCTTCTTGGGTTATGGAGCAATTATGGGTCTTTAATGAATGCTGATAGCCCAAGACCGGGCTGTTTCTGACAACCGGAAGGTTGTTATTTTTTTCTCAAAATATAAGAAGTTTAAGAAATAGATCATTCGTTGTAAGAGAAGGGAACAGGGGGGAGATCATGTTGAAGAGCTTGAAGGGGAAGACTATTTTACTTGGGATTACAGGGGGAATTGCCGCTTACAAAGCAGCAGCCCTGACCAGTAAGCTTGTCCAAAAAGGAGCCGAGGTTCATGTCATTATGACAGCTTCGGCAAAGCAGTTCATTACAGAATTAACTCTACAGTCACTGTCGAAGCAACGAGTATATAGCGATACATTCCAGGAACGGGACCCATCCTCCATCTCGCATATTGATTTGGCTGATTCGGCGGACCTTGTGATAGTAGCACCAGCAACTGCAAATATTATTGCTAAAATGGCGCACGGAATTGCGGATGATATGTTATCCACAACGTTACTCGCTACTACTGCACCTATAATGGTGGCACCGGCTATGAATGTTCATATGTATCAGCATCCCGCTGTACTTAGCAATTTGGATACCCTCGCTAAACGAGGTATTCAGTTTATTGAGCCTGGAGAAGGTCTGCTGGCATGTGGTTACGTGGGTAAAGGACGTTTAGAGGAACCAGAGACTATTGTAAGTAATGTTGAGGATTTTTTTGCGTTGCAAGAAAGTGTGAAGTCTAGTCCACTCAAGGGTAAAAAGATCGTCATCACAGCTGGTGGTACAGTAGAACGGATTGATCCGGTACGCTATATCTCCAATGATTCCTCCGGTAAGATGGGTTTTGCATTGGCACGTGCTGCACGTGCTATGGGTGCTGAGGTTACCTTGATTGCTGCGCGAACAGATGAAGCGCCTCCGCAGGACCCGGATATGAATGTCATTCGTGTTCAATCTGCACAAGAGATGTACGATGCGGTTACTGCGCAGTGGGATAGCTGCGATATCATGATCAAGGCGGCTGCTGTATCGGATTACCGGCCTAAGCAAAGTGAGCCATCCAAAATTAAAAAAAGTGGAGATACACTGACACTTGAGCTTATAAAAACAACGGATATTCTGGAAACGCTAGGTAAGAACAAAGACAAGCAGTTCTTGATCGGCTTTGCTGCGGAGACGGGAAACACAGAATTTTATGCAAAGGACAAGCTGGTCCGCAAAAACTGCGATCTCATTGTTGCAAACAATGTAGCGGCTGCAGGAGCCGGATTCGGATCGGATACGAATATTGTATCGATTTATGATGTAGATGGATTGGTGCTCGAATTGCCACAATTGTCTAAGGATGAGGTCGCTCGCCGCTTGCTGACGCTCGTGGCAGAGCGAATTACTGGAGCTTCATTATAATGGATATTGCCAAGGTCATTGTGGATGTGCCTGTACGCAGCACTGACCGGCCATTTGATTATAGTATTCCAGAATCACTAAAGTTATGGATTGAAGTGGGCAGCCGAGTAGCAGTACCGTTTGGACACCGCACGGTGCAAGGCTTTGTCGTTTCTCTGGAGTCAGGTGAAACAGTAGTGAATCCTGGTCTTAAGGCTATTCAAGAGGTGCTGGATTTGCTTCCACCTTTATCTCCTGAATTAGTTGAGCTAGCAGACTGGATGAGTAAAAAATATGCATGCAGACGAATTTCAGCCCTGCAAGCGATGCTGCCCACTGCTCTAAAAGGGAAGGCAGAACGACTGATTTCGCTAGGAGATGTGGAAGAAGAAGCAGCATTTTCTGATGATGAATTATTCCCTATGTTTGCAGATTCAGGGAATGAGGAACGACTAATTACTGAGTTTATTGGACGTAATGGCGAAGTTTCCATGAAGCAGCTCACCCGTGCATTTCCGGAGGCTGCGGAGACGGTGAAGTTCATGCTAAGACGTGGAGTTCTTGTAGAGAGCCAATCGATTAAAGATAAAATGGGCAAGAAGAAGCTGAAAGCAGTAGATCTTGCGATAGGGATCACGGCTGCTCGTGAGGCGTTGAATAAATTCCCCAAAAAGTCCGCGCGACAGAAGGAAGTACTTAGCTTTCTGATTGAAAGGGAAGCTACACTCCCAATGGCGCTTAAGGAAGTCTTGTCTGCACTTCAAGTGACGGCAAGCACCGTGAAGGGTTTAGAGGAAAAAGGCTTTATCGAAATCAGTGAAATCGAAGTCTATCGCGACCCTTATCAAGGACGTGATTTTAAGCCTACTACGCCTCTGCCACTTACAGCAGAACAAGAGATTGTATACACACGTATTTCACGAACGCTAGAAGAACAGCTCCATGAAGTTTTTCTGTTACATGGCGTTACGGGGAGTGGTAAGACAGAAATCTATTTGCAATGTATCAAACGTTGTCTGGATCAGGGTAGACAGGCCGTAGTGCTCGTCCCAGAAATCGCATTAACGCCACAGATGGTGGAGCGCTTTAAGGGGCGCTTCGGAAGTGGTGTCGCGGTAATGCATAGCCGATTATCTGTTGGCGAACGTTACGATGAGTGGCGCAAAATCCGTGAAGGAAAGGCTACGGTTGCCGTTGGCGCCCGTTCAGCGGTGTTTGCCCCGTTCTCTAACCTAGGTTTGATTATTATGGATGAAGAGCATGAAACCTCATATAAGCAGGAGGAAAATCCGAAATATCATGCCCGTGATGCAGCTATTCGCAGAGCCGAACAGTGTGGGGCAGCCGTGATTTTAGGCTCCGCCACGCCTTCGTTAGAAAGCTATCATGCTGCTAGAGCGCAGAGTGATATTCATTTTTCACCAGTCCTTCTAGAGATGCCTACCCGCGCGCTTGGTAACGAACTACCGAAGGTAAATGTCGTGGATATGCGGGAAGAGCTTAAAGAAGGTAATCGCTCAATGTTCAGTCGAAAGCTTCATGCTGCATTGGCTGAAAGACTGGAACGTGGAGAACAGACCGTGTTATTGCTTAACCGTAGAGGTTTCTCGACGTTTGTTATGTGCCGGAGTTGCGGATATGTAGCAGGCTGCCCCGAGTGTGATATTTCATTAACGTACCATAGTCGTAGTGACAATTTGCGTTGTCATTATTGTGGTCATGCTGAACCGGCACCTAAGCTTTGTCCAGAGTGTGGAAGTGAGCATATCCGGTTCTTCGGAACGGGGACGCAGCGGGTGGAAGAAGAGCTTGGTAAGTTGTTTCCTGGGATACGGGTGATTCGTATGGACGTGGATACAACGACAGAAAAAGGTTCGCATGAGAAGCTGCTGAATCAATTCAGAGACAAAAAAGCGGATGTTCTGCTAGGCACTCAGATGGTAGCAAAAGGTTTGGATTTTCCTGACGTAACTCTTGTTGGCGTAATTACAGCAGATTCAGCGTTGAACCTGCCCGATTTTCGTGCAGCGGAGAAGACCTTCCAATTGCTTACACAAGTTGCTGGAAGAGCAGGTCGGCATCAGCTTCCGGGTGAGGTCGTTGTTCAGTCCTATACACCAGAGCATTATTCTATTATTCATGCTAGCGGGCATGACTATCTCTCTTTTGTAAGGGAAGAGCTGAAGCATCGCAGAGGGCTACATTATCCGCCTTATTGCAGACTGATACTCGTTACATTATCCCATGAGCAGTTACCGCTACTACTCCGGATGGCAGAGAATTACGCTATGAATCTGCAGGGGAAGGCCAGAAATCTAAGATGGTATGGGAGTCTAGATAAGCTAACCACGGATGTACTAGATCTGTTAGGTCCAGTAGCTTCTCCAATCCCTCGCTTAAAGGGTAGATATAGATTCCAATGTATGATAAAATGGCGCGGCGCCATCGATGTGATAGGGCTTGTTCGACAAGTGGCTGAGGAGTTGGAGGATTCTGTACGGGATACAGGGCTCCAGATCAGCATTGATGTTGATCCGCAAATGTTGATGTAAATCGTTATCATGTTACAATGTAAAAAAAGAGCTAGATCAATAAACTCTAAATATAGAGATGTACAGAACGGGAAGGTGTTTTTAATGGCGATACGTATGATCGTTAAGGAACCGGATGAAGTGTTGCACAAAATAGCAAAAGAAGTAACTGTAGTTACACCTAATGTTAAAAAATTGTTAGATGATATGGCTGATACGATGTATGACGCTGAAGGTGTAGGGCTGGCAGCTCCACAAGTTGGTATTTTGAAGCGCCTAATTGTGGTGGATGCAGATGAAGAGCACGGGCTGATCAAAATGATTAATCCGGAAATCATCGGTACAGAAGGGGAGCAGCTAGGACCTGAAGGATGTCTTAGTATTCCCGGATTGAATGGTGATGTACGCCGTGCAGAGACAGTAACCGTGCGTGGTCTTAACCGTGAAGGAAAAGAAATTACCATTACCGGCAGTGGTTTACTTGCTCGGGCTTTTCAACATGAGATTGACCATCTGAACGGAGTACTGTTTACCGATATCGCTGAAAAAGTATACGAGATGACAGCTGAACGCAATGAGACTGAGGAGTGAGGATATGAAGATTGTATTCATGGGAACCCCAGCCTTTGCGGTACCAAGCTTGCAAATGCTGATGGATGAAGGTTATGAAGTTGTAGCAGTCGTCACCCAACCAGATCGACCGCAAGGACGTAAAAAGATCTTGGCTCCTTCACCAGTTAAAGAAGCCGCATTATCTCTCGGTTTACCTGTGCTCCAGCCTGAACGGATGCGCAAACCTGAGGCTGTCGCAGAGCTAGCTGCATATGAGCCTGACCTGATTGTTACAGCGGCTTATGGTCAAATTTTGCCTAAAGCTGTATTGGATTTGCCGCGTAATGGTTGTGTGAATGTTCATGGTTCACTACTTCCTAAATACCGGGGTGGCGCACCGATTCAACGTAGTATCATTAACGGTGAGAAGGTTACCGGCGTTACCTTGATGTATATGGCTGAAGGACTTGACACTGGAGATATGATCTCGCGCGTCGAGGTGGCTATCGAGGATGAGGATACTTCCGGCACGATGTTCGAGAAGCTTAGCCTTGCTGGACGTGATCTCTTGAAGTCTGAAATGCCGCGATTAGTAAACGGCCTTGTTCAAGCTTCTCCGCAAGACGACAGTCAAGCGACCTTTGCTCCTAACCTAAATCGTGAGGATGAGCGTTTGGATTGGAACGCTGGCTCACGTGATAACTATAATCGAATTCGTGGATTAGTACCTTTTTCCGGTGCGTTTACGCTTTGGAATGGAGAGACCTTCAAAGTATGGGCTTCAAAAATTCCTGCTGAGCAGAAATCAACTGATAGTGCGCCAGGAACGGTACTTTCGGTCACTGAACATGGTGTCGAGGTTAAGACAGGAGACGGAAGTCTGCTGCTAACTACGGTTCAACCTGCTGGTAAGAAAGCGATGAGTGCTGCGGATTTTAGTCGTGGCGGTGTTATGAAACCAGGGACGGTGCTAGGTTGAGCGCGGGCGGTAACGGTGCGGGCCGATCAGGAGTGAGTCATAGCTCTGGCAATAAAAATAGTAACGATCATAAAGCAGTGAGTGGTAAAAAGGGCAGTAGCGGAAATAAAGGTAAAGCTGCTACAGCTTCTGCCCGCGATATCACTCTTGATATCCTGGTTAAAGTCGAACAACAAGGGGCTTATAGCAACTTATTGCTGAACAGCAGTCTGCAGAAGTCTGCACTCAGCAGAGAAGATGCTGGACTAGTTACAGAGCTTGTCTATGGTACCATCTCTCGGATGAATACACTTGATTATGTGCTCGAGGAATTTGTTAGCAAAGGGATCGCTAAGTTGCAGCCTTGGGTGCGTAATTTACTGCGTCTAAGCTTATATCAAATTATGTACCTGGATCGCATACCATCTCATGCAGCTGTAAACGAGGCTGTTAATATAGCTAAGAAAAAGGGCCATCAAGGAATTTCGGGCATGGTTAATGGCGTGCTTCGTAGTGTGCTGCGCGCTGGAAATCTGCCGATAATACCTGATGGATTGGGTCCTGCGAAACGGATATCTATTCAGTATTCCCATCCTATATGGTTAGTGAAGCGCTGGATTACGGAGTATGGTGTTGACACTGCGGAAGCTATTTGCGCTGCTAACAATGAGCCACCCGCTGTCAGTGTACGCGTAAATACTACGATGATTAGCCGTGAAGCCCTATTGAGTCAGATGATTGAACAAGGTCTGCAAGCTTCTGCTTCTGAAGTAAGTCCTTATGGTATTGTTGTAAAAGGCGGAGGTAATCTGGCTCTTTCATCCTGGTACCGGGATGGATATCTATCTGTTCAGGATGAAAGCTCCATGCTTGTAGCTGAAGCTGTTGCACCTGAGCCTGGAATGAGAGTGCTTGATTGCTGCGCCGCGCCTGGGGGCAAAACGGCCCACATGGGCGAGTTGATGAAAGATGAAGGATCTATTTTCGCTAACGATCTGCATCCACATAAAGCTAAGCTTATCTCGGATCAAGCTGCACGGTTAGGTCTCGAAAGCGTAGTAACAGGCAGTGCAGATGCACTGGAGCTGGAGCATACCTTAGAGCATCATTCCTTCGATAGAATTCTTTTGGACGCGCCTTGCTCTGGGCTTGGTGTAATCCGCCGTAAGCCAGATCTCAAATGGCGTAAGCAGCCTGAGGATGTTGTAAGTGTAGCATCACTGCAGGGTCAGCTGCTGCAGTCGGTTTCTAAACTGTTGAAACCGGGTGGTGTTCTGGTTTATAGTACCTGTACGACTGAACAAACGGAAAATAGTGAGGTTGTAGCTGCCTTTTTGGAGCAAAATCCTGATTTCACTTCTATAACATTTGCTTCCCCGCTGTGGGGGAGATTGGAAGGTACTGCGCTGGCTGTTGGTGAGGGGATTCAGTTATTGCCACATCATTATGGCAGTGATGGGTTCTATATCTCCAAGCTTCAAAGAGTCTTGTAATATAGCAAATTTACTGACAATCGTTGTATCTTCCGCCCGCCGGGCTAACGTACGGCGGGCTATTTCTTTTACCGTCTCTGAAATTTGTGTTAAAATAGGAAGAATGAGAAATAATACGCATATCCTTATGAAAGAACAGGTGCTAATAATAATGAAACCTTTAATATATGATTTTTCTTTAGAAGAGTTACAGCAGTGGGCGAAAGATAACGGTGAGCCTGCTTTTCGTGGTGGACAGATTTTTGACTGGTTGTATGTAAAACGTGTAAGTGACTTCGAATCCATGAGCAATTTGTCTAAAGGACTTCGTCAGAAACTGAACGAGCAATTCTCCATTGCAGCGCTCACTGAGATTACTAAAATGGAATCGAAAGATGGAACAGTAAAATTCCTGTTTGGATTGCATGATGATCATGCGATCGAGACAGTTATCATGAAACATAATTATGGAAATAGCGTTTGTGTAACAACTCAAGTAGGCTGCCGAATCGGCTGTACTTTCTGCGCCTCTACGCTTGGTGGATTGAAACGTGATTTGACAGCGGGTGAAATTGTAGCTCAGGTTGTACGCTCTCAACAGATCTTGGATGAGCGGGGTGAACGTGTCAGCAGTATTGTTATCATGGGTACTGGTGAGCCGTTTGAGAACTATGATGCAACAATGAGATTCTTACGTCTTATGATTCATGAGAAAGGTTTAAATATCGGACAACGGCATATTACTGTTTCCACTAGCGGGATTGTGCCGAGCATTTATAAATTTGCAGAAGAAGATACACAAATAAATTTGGCGATTTCGATTCATGCACCTAACGACAAACTGCGTTCGAAGCTAATGCCAGTTAACCGCCGCTTTCCGTTTGATGATGTGATTGAATCTTTACGTTATTATCAAGCTAAGACGGGGCGACGGGTCAGCTTTGAGTATGCATTGATCGGCGGGGTGAATGATCAGCCGGAGCATGCTGAGGAATTAGCAGGTGTGCTTAAGAACATGCTATGCCACGTCAATTTGATTCCAGTAAACCACGTGCCAGAGCGGAAATATGTACGTACTTCACGCAATGATATCTTTGAGTTTCAACGTATTTTGGCTGACAACGGCGTGAATGTTACCATTCGCCGTGAGCAAGGCCATGATATCGCGGCCGCATGCGGACAGCTGCGTGCCAAACATATGGAGTTGGGGTGAGGATATTTGATCAGAACAGTTCATGCCAGCGATATTGGCCGAGTGCGCTCTGTCAATGAGGATTCGGTCTGGATCGGCGCGACGCGCCACGGTTATACACTCGGCATAATTGCCGATGGGATGGGTGGACATCAGGCTGGTGAAACCGCGAGCAGGCTTGCTTTGGAGACGATGAGGAATACCCTAGACGGGCTCCTGCCTGAGCTTCAGGACGAAGCACTGCGTGATGCGTTATCAGCTGCTATTTTGGAAGCTAACAGCACTGTCTTCAAGGAGGCTTCCAGCGACGATAAGTACCACAATATGGGTACTACTGTCGTTGCTGCCCTGATGAATGGTTCAAACGGATATATTGGCCATATCGGAGACAGCAGAGCCTATTTAATAAAGGACAGTGCAGCAGTTCAATTAACCGAAGATCACACGCTAGTCAATGAGCTGTTCAAGAACGGTCAGATCAGTGTGGAGGAATTAGATAATCATCCGAGACGAAATGTGCTGACGAGAGCACTTGGAACAGATGCTGAGGTGCTGGTTGATTTAGCCCCTGTTACCCTGCTACCTGGGGAACTTTTGCTTCTATGCAGTGATGGTTTAAGTAATTTTGTTAACAATGAGCATTTGGGCAAGGTAGCGGGAATACATGAGATACCGTTAGAGGAAAGAGCGGACCGCTTACTTCAGTTGGCACTGCTTGCTGGCGGCGGCGATAATATTAGCGTCGCTTTGTTAGAACATCATGGAGAGGCCGCTGTGCCCGAAACAAAGGAGTGGGATTGATGATCGGTCACGAACTGGGCGGCCGTTACCAAGTCATCGAACGGATCGGCGGAGGTGGAATGGCGCTCGTCTATAGAGCACATGACATTCTTTTAAACCGAAACGTCGCCATCAAAGTATTGCGTAATCAATTTGTTCATGACGAGGAATTTATCCGCCGTTTTAGGCGTGAGGCGCAATCAGCTGCATCTTTGTCTCATCCGAATGTGGTTAGTATTTACGATGTAGGACAAGAAGACGAAATTCATTATATTGTCATGGAATATATTGAGGGCAAGAATCTTAATGAAATTATAAAAGAACGAGCACCATTACAGGTTGACGAGTCCGTAAGGATCGCTTCACAAATCTGTGATGCACTTGATCACGCTCATCAGAATCAAATTATTCATCGGGATATTAAACCACATAATATATTGATCGGGCGCAATGGCCGGGTGAAGGTAACGGATTTCGGTATTGCTCGTGCGGTAACATCTACTACCATTACTCAGACAGGCTCTGTAGTAGGTTCCGTTCATTATTTCTCACCAGAGCATGCCAAAGGTGTCTCAACAGGAGAGAAATCCGACCTGTATTCATTAGGGATTGTACTCTATCAAATGCTTACCGGAAGTCTTCCATTCTTAGGGGAGAGTCCGATTAGCGTAGCTCTAAAGCATCTGCAAGAAGAGTTTGAAGAGCCAAGGCTCATAAATCCACTTATTCCGCAAAGCGTTGAGAATGTAATTCTAAGATCGATGCGTAAAAATCCGGAAGAGCGTTATCAGTCTGCAAAGCAAATGCTGCAGGATTTAGAAACCTGCTTGTTGCCTGAGCGCCGTAGTGAAGCAAAAGTTCTTTTTAACGATGAGGAAGACGAGGATCGAACGCGGGTAATACCAGCGATTAAACCGATCCAAAGAAGCAATGGAAATCGTAATCATCGCCACGACCGGATGGATAATGATGAAGATGATGATGACGATCCGGTACCTGTGAAAAAAGGTAAAAAACAATGGACTAAACCTGCATTATGGATTGGTTTAACTTTAGTGTTACTGCTGGCTATGGCCAGTCTCGTGTGGTACGTTAAATCCCAATTAGTTGTTCCTGAGGTATCGGTTCCTTACGTGGTCGGTAAACAGCTGGAACAAGCGAAGACTGAACTTGAGGATTTGGGGCTTGAGGTTGCTGATCCTATACTGTATGACTACAGTCCGAATTTCGAAGAAAATGTGGTCATGAAGCAAAGTAGGGAAAAGGACGCCAAAGTGAAAAAGGGAGCCTCCCTAATACTAACTGTGAATACGGCGAAACCATTAACTAAGATGCCAGATGTAACGAATTACACTTTCGACGAAGCTGTTAAAGCGCTGATGGCAAAGGGTGTACCTCAAAATCAAATTAAGAATGAACCTCTCTTCGATGAAAATACGGCGGTGGGTAAGGTTGTAAAATCAGACCCAGCCTTTGACAGCGAGTTTGATCCTGAGACGGTTTCAATCACCCTCTACGTTAGTAAAGGAGAAGAAAGTGTCACGATGCCAGACCTCATCGGTAAGACGGAGAGTGAAGCTAAGGCGCTTTTGGAAGAATCCAAACTGGTCCTCGGAGATGTAAAGGAAGAATCCAGCTTCACAGTTGATGAAGGTAAGGTAACGAAAACTTGGGCTTATGAGAAAGGTACCTCTGTTCCACCTGGAACAGCGATTACGATTTACTTAAGTACAGGTTATCCACCTGAAGCCCTGAATTATACCTTTAATGTACCAGTAGCTCCTGCACAGGATGGAAAGAAGAGCAAGATTCGAATTGAGTTCGTTGATGCGCGCAATAATGGTGAAAAACAAGATTGGGGAACGCGTACCATTGGAAAGAGCCAAGTGCTGTCCGTTAATCTAGTGCTTGCTCCGAATAAAGATGGCTCTGTTATTGTTACCCGAGATGGTGTGCTTTTAGACACTTATGTGATTCCATATATTGATGCGAAGAATGGCACGGTGCAAGAACCTGAACCACCGACGGTTCCGACTCCGCAGCCGACTCAGACACCGATAGATCCTACACCTACTGCTGAACCGACCATTGAGCCTGAGATCCTGCCTCCAAGTTCAGACAACGAAGGGTCTACTAATACTGGATCAGTCAATCAGACGGGATTCCTTACTAACAATTCGGTGAATAATGAATCGACCAATAGTGGTAACAACAAGAACAGTAATAAAAATGATGACAAGCATAATAATAAAAACAAAGACAAATCTAAAGATAAAAGCGATAACTAATCAGGGCAGAAGTGCTTGAATAGTTGTGGCAGCGAAGTGACCCGGGGATGTTCAAACTTGGGTCATTTTCGCAAAATCAGGAGAGGAAGGCTCACTATGTATGCCTGAAGGAATAATAGTAAAGGCGTTAAGCGGATATTATTACGTAAAACCGCTTCGTGAAGGATTAATTGCAACAGAGGAAGTTTCAGTTCAATGCAGAGGCCGAGGCATACTTAAGAAAAAGGGGATCGCTCCTCTTGTAGGTGACCGCGTGATCTATATGCTGACTGAGCATGGTGAAGGGATGGTGGATGAGCTTCTCCCTAGAGAATCTGAGTTAATTCGTCCACCTGTAGCGAATGTAAGCCTTGCCGTTCTATTATTTTCTGTGCGGGAGCCTGATATGAACCTGAATCTATTGGACAAGTTCCTAGTTCATATTGAGCACTCGGGACTGGAACCCTTAATCGTTCTGACCAAACAGGATTTGGCTAATGATAATGGTGAAGCCACTAAGTATGTTAAAGAGCTCTATGAGGATATTGGTTATGAAGTGATGGTTACAAGCTCAATTACAGGAGCTGGCAGTGATGAACTAAGAGAGCGGCTTACTGGTGGTATTAGTGTATTTGCCGGACAATCTGGGGTAGGGAAGTCGACCTTATTGAATCGTATTGTGCCAGGACTTAAACTGGAGACAGGTGAGATCAGCTTACGTCTGGGCCGTGGTCGTCATACTACCCGCCATGTAGAATTGATGGATATTGGCGGGGGCGGATTTGTAGCGGATACCCCTGGTTTTAGTCAGCTTGATTTTCTTGAGCTTGGGGTTGAAGAGCTCTCTACTTGTTTCCGTGAATTTGCTAACTATGCTGGGGATTGTAAATTCCGTGGTTGTAGTCATCAGCATGAACCAGGCTGCCGAGTTATCGAGGCATGGAAAGCTGGGAATATCGCTGATAGCCGGTATGAACATTACAAATTATTTTTTAATGAAATGAAAGATAAAAAGCGGAGGTACTAAGTCATGATACGAATTGCACCATCTATATTGTCTGCCGATTTCGCAAGTTTAGGTTCAGAGGTTGCAGAAGCTGAGGTCAGTGGCGGGGATTGGATCCATGTGGATGTAATGGACGGGCATTTTGTGCCGAATATAACGCTTGGTCCACCAATCGTAAAAGCGGTCTCGTTACATACCAAGCTTCCACTAGACGTTCACTTAATGATTGAGTCTCCAGAACGTTATATTTCTGATTTTGCTGCCGCAGGCGCTAGTGTGATTACTGTCCACGCTGAGGCTTGCGTTCATTTACACCGTGTGGTGCATCAGATCAAGGAATTGGGTCTTAAGGCAGGAGTAGCTATTAATCCTGGCACTCCGGCATCAGCGGTGCGTGAGGTGCTTGAGGATGTGGATATGATTCTCGTGATGACCGTCAATCCTGGTTTTGGAGGTCAAGCATTCATTCCTAACACTTTGCGCAAAATTACTCAAATTAGAGAATGGGCGAATGAAGTCAATCCAGATCTACTTATTGAAGTCGATGGTGGTGTTTCGGAAGCTACAGCGCCATTGGTTGTCAGTGCAGGGGCGGATGTTTTAGTTGCAGGAAATGCAGTTTTTGGCCGGAGTGATCGTGCTGCAGCGATCCTTGAGATTCGAGAAGCAGCCGAAGCGGCACTTCGTTAAAAAAATAGGCTATTACGACTAAAGGTATAGGCCAAGTCCTCGACGCATAAATATGGTTACATGAGCAGAAATCTCATGTAGCCTTTTTTGTTTTGGCAGGGAGGACTGCAGTACGTTACCGTTAGAACAAGAAGAAAGTCTCCTGCGTACGGCATGAATTGATGGGAGGGTAAACCATGAAATTTTACACGTTTAAGCTGCCAAGGTTTTTGGGAGGTTTTGTTAAAGCGATTTTGAACACATTTCAGAAGAGTTGATCTTGGGCTTGGAACAGAAAAGAAAACATGAAAAAAAGCACCTTACAAATGTAAAGGGTGCTTTTTGCTTCATATGAGTGATCGCTCGGTCTTTAAAATTGCAAAAGACTAAACGCGTTCAACTTTACCGGCTTTCAAAGCACGGGTGCTGACGTACACGCGTTTTGGTTTACCGTTCACGAGGATACGGACCTTCTGAACGTTAACTCCCCAAGAACGACGGTTGCGGTTATTGGCGTGAGACACGTGGTTGCCGCTGCTCGGTTTCTTGCCTGTTACTGCACATTTGCGGGACATAGATTACACCTCCTTATTCCTAACACCTGCATAAAACAATACTTATCTATAATATCACAGCAAATTTTGCTACGTCAACCGATTCAAAAACATTTATTTCTTTTAATACTTATAGTACAATGTAAATTAGTGCATTATGTCCTGTTAATCATAGAATGATTAGGCATGAAGTTAGGAAGGGGAATTCTCAATTGAGTAAGCGTTCTATAAACGGAACAGATTTTACCGCTATGGTATTGGCTGGAGCGGATAAGCTGCAACAGCATGCAGAACACGTCAATTCCCTAAATGTTTTTCCGGTTCCAGATGGAGATACCGGAACTAACATGAATTTGACGATGACCGCAGGTTCGAATGAATTGAAGAAAAATAATACAACGTCTGTCGGTCAATGTGCAGGTGTACTCTCTAAGGGCTTGTTAATGGGCGCACGGGGGAACTCCGGAGTTATTTTATCTCAATTGTTCAGAGGCTTTAGCAGATCTGCAGCTCAACATGATGAGCTAAACACACAGCAATTTGCTGCTGCATTGCAAAGCGGAGTGGACGCAGCCTATAAAGCAGTTGTAAAGCCTGTAGAAGGAACTATTCTTACAGTGGCTAAAGAGGCTGCAAGACATGCTGTCTACTATGCTCGCCGAACTACAGATGTTACAGAGCTCATGACAGAGGTATTGGCCAAAGCAAAGGAAGCCTTAGCCTATACACCGGAACAATTGCCTGTCTTGAAGCAAGTCGGTGTCGTAGACTCTGGCGGTCAAGGACTGGTCTATATTTATGAAGGGTTTCACCAGCATCTGACGAGCGGAAGCTCCGGTGTGTCTGAACCTGTAAAAGGACAACCTCAGGCACCAGTCGTGCCAACACCGGTACCGGTGTTAAAGAAACCTGAAAGCGAACTGTCTTCTGTACAGTCTTCTGCGCAATCACAGCTTTCAACAGAGGACATAGAATTTCTATATGATATGGAGTTCTTCATTAATCGCCAGTTAGGCGGTAACGTGAGAACGGACTTTGATGAGGAAACCTTTAGGAAAGCGTTGTCAGTAAATGGAGATTCCATTATTGTAATTTCGGATGATGAAACCATTAAAGTGCATGTGCATTCCAAGGCTCCAGGTGAAGTTTTGAATCTGGCACTCCTCTATGGGGAAATTACGCAGATTCATATTCTCAATATGCGTGAGCAACACCGTGACTTGTTAACTGCAGGGATGGATATTGCACCTATGCCAGATGTTTTCGCGGATATGCCGGATGAGCAGAGCCGTGTACAATCAGCTCCAGCTGAACCACCAGCAGATGATTTGGCGCCTTACGGCTTCATCGCAGTATCATCAGGCGCTGGGATTGCAGATATTTTCAAAAGCCTCGGCGTGGATGTTGTCCTAGCTGGAGGTCAGACTATGAACCCTAGCACAGAGGATTTCGTGAACGCGATTTCTTCTATATCTGCGAAGCATGTATACATTCTGCCGAATAACTCCAATATTGTTCTTGCCGCTCAGCAAGCTAAAGATCTCTTGGAGGGCGAACGTGAGATTACGGTTATTCCAAGTAAAAGCATTCCTCAAGGAATCGCTGCAGCCTTTGCGTTCCAAGAAGAGGATTCTGTGGAGACTAATTCTGGGAACATGCTAGAAGCAATCTCACAGGTCAAGTCGGGACAAGTAACAAATGCTGTCCGTGATACAAGCTTTGATGATCTGGAGATTAAATCCGGGCAATTTATCGGAATTTCGAACTCCAAAATTGTCGCTGCCGCAGATGATCTGTTAGCTGCAAGTCAGGCGTTGCTGTCCAACATGCTTGAGAATGGCGATGAAATCGTTACGATCCTTATTGGAGCAGAAACTGATTCTGAGGTCACAGATTCCTTAAGCGAGTGGCTGGAAGAGACTTACCCGAATGTGGAAGTAGAGATTCATGAGGGTGGCCAACCCCTTTATTATTATCTTTTCTCCGTAGAGCCATAGGTAGATGCTGAGGGTTCTATAACAATTCAGGAGCAACTTGCTAATTACGTAGTTGGCAAAATTATAGTATGGGGGAGATAATCCATGAATCGTACCATTATCGTCACCGACAGCACATCTGATATCCCGCCAGCAATGGCGGAAGCGTATGGCATTGAGGTCGTCCCTTTGACCTTGATGTTCGGCGAAGAGGCTTTCCGGGACAATCTGGATATGACGCCGGAGCAGTTCTATGAGCGACTTCCCCGCTCGTCACAGTTGCCGACTACTTCTCAACCCTCACCGGTTGAATACATGAATGTGTATCGAGATATTTTGGAACGTTACCCGGGAAGTCCTATCCTTTCGTTTCATATTTCTTCTGGACTAAGCGGTACGTACCAATCAGCACTATTGGCTAAATCGATGTTGGAGGAAGAGGGAGAAGGGATCACTGTAGTAGATTCTCTCTCCGCTTCTTATGGTTTTGGATTTATGGTGGTGGAAGCCGCCAGATTGGCTGCTGAAGATAAGAGTCCCGAAGCGATTCTTGAAGCTGTAGAAAGTCTGCGCCAATCTCGTAAGCTTTACTTCTTGGTAGATACACTTGAATATTTACAAAAAGGCGGGAGAATCGGAAAGGCCTCGGCCATTCTGGGAACGCTTCTTAATATTAAGCCGATCCTGTCTATTGATGCAGAAGGAATAATATATGCGGTAGAGAAAGTTAGAGGCCGTAAGAAGGCTATTGCCCGTATGATTGAATTATTTAAGAAGGATATTCAAGGTGTAGACAAAATCAATGTGGCCGTGGGTCATACGGCTGAACCGGCTTCCGGTGAAGAGTTCCTGAAAGAGCTGTCAGGACATTTTACACTAGAAGAGAAAGTGCTGACGAACGTCGGCCCTGTCGTGGGCAGCCATGTCGGAAACGGTACGTTAGCTGTATTCATTTGGCCTGCAAAATGAGGGATGAATATGACACTGTCATTAAATCAAATTGAAGTAAAAAACATAACTGGCGTGAGTGCTCAAAAGCAAAGCGAGCTTCACGCCTTTGGCGTCTTTACAGTAAAGGATTTGTTAGAGTATTATCCGTTCCGTTATGAGGATTATCGCCCGCGCTCGCTGAGTGAAACCAAACATGGGGATAAAGTGACTACAGAGGCTAAAGTGATCGGTATCCCTGTACTGCAACGTTTTGGAGGCAAGTCACGACTTAGTTGTAAAATGGTTGCGGAGCCTTGGATGTTCACAGCTACATGGTTTAATCGTCATTACGTGCGTGAGCAACTTACTGTGGGAAGAGAAATTGTACTCACAGGTAAATGGGATCAGAAGCGAAATCAAATTACAGTGACGGATTTTGAATTCCCCGATCGTGGGGAAGGGAAGACAGGGACCCTACAGCCGGTATATTCCGTCGGTGGTAAGATCACGCAGTCGTGGATCAGGAAAAGTATTAATCAGGCGCTTCAGCAGTATGGAGATCTAATTCCTGAGATACTACCACATTCTATTATGCGGCAATATGATTTTATGCCCCGTAAACGGGCGATTGCTACCATTCATAGGCCAGAGGATACGCGTGAAGGGCAGCAGGGACGCCGCAGGATGGTGTATGAGGAGTTGTTTCTGTTCCAGTTGAAGATGCAGGCATTCCGGGTACTTAATCGCGGTAGGATGGATGGTGTAGTCCATACTGTAGATAACGCAACCGTGCGCCAGTTTGTTCGCAGCTTACCTTTTGAGCTTACAGATGCTCAGAAACGAGTGGAGCTGGAGATCTTACATGATCTGCGATCACCATATTGCATGAATCGACTGCTTCAAGGTGATGTGGGTTCCGGCAAAACGGTACTAGCTGCCGTCGCGCTTTTTGCCACCGTGCGATCTGGTTTTCAGGGTGCGCTTATGGTGCCCACTGAAATTTTAGCAGAGCAGCATATACGTTCACTTACGAAGATGTTTGAGCCGTTTGGAATTACGGTTGGTCTGTTAACAGGGAGCGTAACTGGACGGAAACGTAAAGAATTGTTAGCTTCACTACAAATGGGGATGCTCGATATTGTTGTAGGAACGCATGCATTGATTCAGGAGGATGTATTTTTCCGTGATCTGGGTCTTGTAGTTACGGACGAGCAGCATCGGTTTGGTGTAAACCAGCGAGGTGTATTGCGGCGTAAAGGATATAATCCGGATGTACTTACGATGACTGCAACACCTATTCCACGTACACTTGCGATCTCTGTTTTTGGAGATATGGATGTATCCACGCTGTCGGAAAGACCGAAAGGCCGAGTGCCAATAACTAGTTATTGGGTCAAGCATGATCTCATGGATCGTGTCCTGAATCTGATTAAGCGTGAAATAGAGCTGGGACGTCAGGCTTATCTGATCTGTCCGCTCATTGAAGAATCGGAGAAACTGGATGTACAGAATGCTATAGATTTACATATTCAGATGAGCCAAGCTTTTCCTAACTATAAAGTTGGGCTTTTGCATGGAAAGATGTCTCCAGCTGAAAAAGATGAAGTGATGCGAGCATTTTACAACAATGAACTGCAACTCTTAGTATCCACAACGGTTGTAGAGGTGGGTGTAGACGTTCCTAATGCCACGTTGATGATTATTATGGATGCAGACCGGTTCGGATTATCACAGCTGCACCAGCTTCGTGGACGGGTTGGTAGAGGTCAGCATGCCTCTTATTGTGTACTAGTGGCTGATCCGAAATCTGAAATCGGGCGTGAACGAATGACTGCTATGACGGACACCGATGATGGATTTGAGATTTCGCGGAGAGATTTGGAGCTGCGTGGTCCAGGTGATTTTTTTGGAACCAAGCAGAGTGGATTACCGGAGTTTCGCTTGGCGGATATGACGGCTGACTTTGAAGTGCTGGAGCAGGCGCGTGATGATGTGGCAGAGCTGCTTAAGGATGAGAAGTTCTGGACATCTCCTGAATATGCACCTCTTCGGCATTATTTACAAGGCGAGCAAATTTTCCAAGGGGAATTAATTGACTAAGTAGGCACATCTAGCTCCTAAGCCTCATATACTGTGAAAGATTGGATATGACGGGAGGTGCTACACTTGGGTTATCAACAATTCGGAATTAGCCCTCAGCTCGTGGAACGCATCAAGCTGAAGATGAAAAACGCGACTGTCAAAGATCGTATTAAAAATATGATTAACGGCGTCTCGAAACAAGAGCTACAGGACACGGCAGTTGTTCGCAGGTTGGTACGGAATGCGTCAGGTGTACTGAACGAGAAACTGACCTCGACGCAGGAAGACCAAATTGTGAAATTTATTATCGCTCAGAAAATTGATCCAAACAACACCTTCCACTTGATCCGTTTGTGGGGAATGTTCCGTTAGGAAAGTTTGCTAGCGAGTATAGGCTAGATCTTAGGTCTAATTCTCAGCTAGCTAAAGGAGTAGAGGCTGTCTCAAAAGTAGTGAATGCTGCTTTTGAGACAGCTTTTTTTTGTGTGAACCAAGGATGAATTCTAGGGAAAAGCAGACAAACAAACACTGGCTCATTAACGTTGATTAATGAACGCCGACTGACGAATGTAGACTAACCAATAATTTTCCGGCGAAAATCCTGCAATAGTACATCTTTAGATGATACGAGGAGGGTTAAAGTATTGATTCCTGCAAATCAGCAGGAATTCTTGCGTCAGAAGAAGCTTTTGAGCTATAAATGAGGATATTCCTGTACATTTGCAGTATTTGGACTTAATAGAGCGGAAATCTGTGCAAAAAGATGTATTTTTGCAGGATTTCGCTATTCTAGCGAAAGAACCTCGGTTGATAACGCAAAAGTAGCGCTCCCCCCATACAAGGGAGAAACGCTATTTATCTTACGTGGAATAATAAAGTGTACCTTCAAACATAAGAAGACGTAATCGGCCTACTCACCATGCTCATCATACTGCCCTATTAGTTAGGATGGCAGATTACTCAATCTTTGATCACTAGCAGCTGATTTGAGCACAATTTGGCTGTCAGGATCACAATTAAGGACGATGGTCCGCAATTGATGTTCTTCCATTTTGTTGATGAGACAAAACAATGTGCTCAGCTCTCCATTTTGCCCGGAGCCTTCAGCCAGCCCAACTTCTCGATTTAATGAGTTTTCGAGCGCTTCCTGGATATCCATGCAACAATTGCTGGTAATCCATGCAGCGCGTGAATCGGATAACCCTCGGAGTGAGAATCTCACACCTTCGAAGGCCAATAAGTAAGCAATAATGGAGTACATGGCTTGCTCCCAGCCAAATAGTGTGCCTGCTATAAGCAAAATAGCACAGTTCAGAATCATGATGACGACTTCGGTTGACTTTGGCGGTCCACCACTCAGAAGTGAATATCCTTGATCACTTGCATGTTTGTTCACACCACCAAATCGGACAGATATACCGATACCGAGTCCTAAACAGATGCCACCTGCCATAGCAGCAGGTAAAGGATCACTAATCACTGCAGGAAAACGGTGTAGAGCAAGAGAAGCGATGGTCAAGCAAGCTAATCCTAGAACGGTATACAGAGCAAAGCGAAGATTCACTTGCTTTCGAGACATGAATATAAAAGGTAGATTGAATAGAAAAAGAAACAATCCCAGCCGCATTTCAGTGGTATGAGCGAATAATGCCGATAAACCTGTGATTCCACCAACTACAAGCCCATGTGGTATGAGAAATAACTCTAATCCTACTGCGGCAAGTAGTGCTCCTGCAATAACGGTTAGAACTCGGAATACTGAATTTTTACGTAATTGTTTATGTTGTGTTGTCTTAGTCTGCAATGTTTTTCCTCCTTTAGCAGGGGAAACAACTTTATTCATTTTCGTAGAGAGCGACAGCTTTTTGGGATAATTTTAGCAGCATGTCACTTCTTTAATTTATATATTGTATCCAATAATTTATAGATCCATTTTGATTCCTATGCTAGAAGTAAGTTTGCATAACAAATTTTTACCGATTCCCGGTAAATCCGATTCTCTATAATCCATGAAATTCTAGCCTGCATTTAGGTGTCTTATAATTATTTCGCTTTCTTCGAATTTTTATCAATGGAAGTTCTAAATGACCCTCAGTAACAATCATTTAAGGTAGAGATGAAATTCGCATTGCGTGATATTAGAAAGTGAGAAGTGAATTTTAACAGGTACAGTCGCAGTCGAAGCAAGAATTTATAGATCACAGGACGGAATACAAAAGAAAGCACAGGGAGTATCGCGGCTACCGCAATAGATTTAGTTCCCCACTGTTCAGTTATTTTGATGGCTCCTATTTGAGGAGTTATTTGGGGGACCGTCCTTACGGGAGCTATAAACTTTCGCTCGTAGCGTTCAATTTCGGTTGTCGTTGATTCTTGCTCCGTAGTGAATAATCCGCCAGACCAAACCGGTGGAAAAGAAAACATCATTCCCAGAATTAGGACTATACGAAGAAACCAAAGTAGTGACAAGCGCGCTATATATTGCACCGAAATAACACCTCCCAACTGTATGTAGTATAAAAAGCATACCATACCTTATCATTTGATTCCAAATTGTTTTGTGGAAAAAGTTCATTTGAAAACGATGAAAAAAAGAAACCGAACGGGAAAAATGACGTATTTCGTAGAAAAGAAGACTTTTATTATCTTGTATCAGTCAGGTGGAATGAATTTGAGCGAATGGCAGGATTTTAACGGTTTTGATAAACGAAGCTTTTTCGGAAGTTTCATTCATGAGATGCCCCTGTTTTTTAAATTATTTGCTTTGTTTATTCTAGGTGTTTTCGTTTTTATAATTTATAAATCAGTGAGAAGCTGGATAGCCAACAACGCAAGTCCCTTGATAAAAGCTAGCACTAAAGCTGTAACGAAACGGACTGAGGTATGGGGTGGATCGGGTGAATCGAGCGCACATACTAGTTATTATGTGACGTTTGAGTTTGAAGATGGTGGACGCTTGGAATTGCAGGTTAGAGATCAGGATTTTGGTCTGATTGTAGAAGGGGATCGAGGAGAACTCCTTTATCAAGGGACTAGATTCAAGAGCTTTGATCGCGTCAAGCAGACGGAACAGCTTAATTTCTAAAATTGTACATAACGTTCTAGAATCACCATGCCTTTTTTGGGTAAGACTCATATGAGAGGTTTTACCAGAATCTCAATCCCGGAAGGAGGCAATTGTCTTGAACTCAAATGATCCAAAATCGCAGGGGCAGGTACCTTTTCATACACTAAGTGAGGAA
This sequence comes from Paenibacillus sp. FSL F4-0236, assembly GCF_038000135.1. Taxonomy (NCBI): domain Bacteria; kingdom Bacillati; phylum Bacillota; class Bacilli; order Caryophanales; family Paenibacillaceae; genus Paenibacillus; species Paenibacillus sp. FSL F4-0236. The sequence goes on along the minus strand of NZ_JBBOBK010000001.1, from coordinate 3,274,289 downwards.
GAAGTGCTCAAAAGGCTGGAAACAAGGAAAGATGGTTTGTCTTCCGGTGAAGCCGCTAAACTTCTGGAGCAGTATGGGAAGAACGTACTTCAAGAAGCAAAAACCAAATCTCTGCTAGGAAAATTTATTGAACAATTTAAAAATGTAATGATCTTTATTTTGCTAGTGGCGGCAGTATTGTCTGGGGTTTTGGGAGAATGGACAGATACAGTCATTATTTTGTTGGTAGTCATCCTGAATGCGGTACTTGGCGTTATTCAGGAAAATAAGGCAGAGCAGGCGCTAGATGCCCTGAAAAGTATGTCCTCTCCGCATGCCAGAGTGCGACGTGGAGGTCAGGTCTCAGAGATTAAAAGTGAAGATCTCGTACCTGGGGATATCGTATTGCTGGAAGCTGGAAATGTAGTTCCGGCGGATATTAGACTGTTAGAAGCTGCTTCTTTGAAAACAGAGGAAGCCGCATTGACCGGAGAATCATTACCTTCAGAAAAGAAGATAGGTGTGCTTGAAGGAAGCGATATTGTTATCGGGGATCGCACCAATATGGCTTATATGAGCAGCAATGTAACTTACGGTAGAGCGGTTGGTGTCGTCACAGCTACAGGAATGCAGACTGAAGTCGGCAGGATTGCTGGGTTTATCTCGGAGGAAGAGAATGATGTAACACCGCTGCAAAAGAAACTGGATGAACTAGGAAAATATTTCACCTTTATTATTCTTGGTGTCTGTGTAGTCATTTTTGCCGTCGGTATATTTGAGGGTAGAGAGTTGCTGGATATGCTTCTCACCTCGATCTCACTTGCAGTAGCAGCGATTCCTGAAGGGCTGCCAGCAATTGTGACGATTATCTTGGCACTCGGAGTGCAGCGGATGGCTAAACGTAAAGCGATCATTCGCAAACTCCCCGCTGTAGAGACGCTCGGAAGCACCGAAATTATTTGCTCTGACAAGACAGGTACTTTGACTCTAAACAAGATGACTGTCGAAAAAGTGCATGTCAATGGAACTACGAAAGAAGCTGCTGAAGGTCTTGAAGGGACACCGGGTGGTGAACTATTGCTTCAGGCTATGACGCTTTGTAATGATTCCAGCATTGACGAAGGAAATTCCTCTGAAGAACCTGGAGGGAATAAAGTAGCTAAGGACCCACAAACTAAGAGTGGTAAAGCGATTATCGGGGATCCTACGGAAACAGCGTTAGTGGACTACGCGCTCAGTATAGGTACTGACAAAAGGGATTTAGAAAAGAAATTCCCACGTAAAAATGAACTGCCATTTGACTCCGATCGCAAGCTGATGACGACGATTCATGAAGTTGAGAACGGACGTTATCGTGTGTTAACGAAAGGTGCACCAGATGTGCTTTTGTCCAAATGCAGCCATATCTTCGTGGATGGAGAGATCGTTCCTTTTAATGATGAACATTCACGACATATCATGGAAAGTAATGCAATGCTTGCGAATGATGCACTGCGGGTGCTGGCATTTGCTTTCAGAGATGAACAGCAGCTACCGACTAACCTCTCCCCGGAAGCTACGGAGAAAGAACTTGTATTTATCGGTTTAGTCGGTATGATTGATCCTCCACGAGAGGAAGTACGGGATGCGGTAGCTATCTGCCGTAAAGCAGGGATTAGACCTGTAATGATTACAGGAGATCATCGAGATACCGCAGCGGCCATTGCTAAAAGATTAGGTATTATCGAAGATGAGACGGGCGTATTGACCGGCAGTGAGCTGGATAAATTCAGTGAAGAGGAATTTGCTGAGAAAGTCACTAATTATTCGGTTTATGCACGTGTATCTCCTGAACATAAAGTTCGGATCGTTAAGGCATGGAGGAAAAAAGGGAAGATTGTTGCCATGACGGGTGACGGTGTGAATGATGCTCCTGCGCTTAAATCATCAGATATCGGCGTCGGGATGGGGATCACAGGAACGGATGTAGCAAAGGGCGTCTCAGACATGGTGCTAGCAGATGATAACTTTACGACCATAGTTGTTGCTGTTGAAGAAGGACGGAAGGTTTACAGCAATATCCGTAAGGCCATCCAGTTCCTACTCTCAGCCAATCTTGGGGAAGTGCTTACGCTATTCATTGCAACCATGATCGGCTGGCGGATACTCGAGCCAATTCATATTCTGTGGATTAATCTTGTTACCGATACCCTACCGGCATTAGCTCTTGGGCTTGAGAAGGCGGGGGATGATTTGATGTCGAAGAAACCACGCAAAGCCAGCAGCAGTATCTTTGCTGGTGGCGTGGGAATCGGGATCATCTACCAGGGTATATTAGAGGCGGCGCTTACGCTGTTTGTATACCAGTGGGCACATACCCATTACAATGAGGGAATTGCGGTTACGATGGCATTCGCCACATTAGGATTGCTGCAAATTTCTCATGCATTTAACGTCAGATCCAATACGAAATCATTGTTCCAGATTGGCTGGTTCAGCAATCGGTATATGCTGTGGGCATCACTGATCTCTACACTTATGCTGGTGCTGGTGATTATCATCCCAGGACTGAATGACTGGTTTGGTGTCTCACATTTAAGCGGGTTACAGTGGGGAATTGTAATTGCTGCAGCACTGGCAATTATAGTGATTGTAGAGTTTGTAAAGCTGTTTGTACGTTTAAGTGGCAAGGGCAAGAATTGGGATTAAGAATACCGCTTTATGCTGCAACAAAGAAGCCTGAACCCTTCCATAGCGGAGGATTCAGGCTTTCTTTATAGGTGCCTTTAGTCAGTGAATGTAGGTTACAGAATGCGCTGCATATGCAGGATTACGTTGCTCCAATACCCTGAGTCGAGCTCACTGATCTGAACCCCGGGATCACCCCAGGTATGAATGAACTTTCCATCCCCAATGTAGATACCGACATGTCCGGGTATAGCATCACTTTCAAACCGACCAGGGACAGTGAAGAATATAAGATCGCCGACATCTAGTGCACTGCGTTGCACGCGAGAACCTATATTATCTTGATCCTTGGCTAGACGCGGTAAGTTTACACCGAATTGTTTGAATACATGCCTTGTAAAAGAAGAGCAATCAAATTTCTTAGTCTCTTCATAAGGCCCGGTACCAAATTCATAAGGTACACCTAAGAATTTTTTGGCATAAGTAACTAATTCCTTCTTGTCTGCTTCAGAAATGCTTTGGATGTGAAATGGTTTTGATCCATCCAGTGATTTAGCAGATGGTGTTTTTATAATAGCTTCATGGTCGGTCGGTGTGGCTATGTTGATTTCACCAGACTGAGGATTCCAACCCACCTCCGTTTGAAGAAATTTGGATAGAGCTAGCGGTGTGATATAGATTTGACCTTCTTGTCGTCTAGGTGCCTGCGGTAGTGTGATTTTCTCACCGAGGGAGAAGACTTGAGTAGAGCCAGGGCGCAGCATGTACATAACATCACTGTAGCCAATTTTGGTGTATCCACCATGAGTAGCATCATCTTTCATTCGATAGCCAAGTGAAGTAATCGCAGGTTTGAGTGGAATCCAGTACTTTCCTTGAGCATCGGTGATGGAAGACTTTTCATAATAACTTGAGGCTTGCATACCATCAGGAGTTACGGCGTTTACCTTGGGTTTTTGTGATTGTGAAGAGTAACCGCATGCGGTACTTGATAAAACGGCAGCGAGCAATACAGTAGCAGTGGATAGTAATTTTTTGTGGTTATTAGGCATATGACACGCTCCATGTTCAAACTGTAGTTTAAGTTTGTGCAGGGGGCTTTTTTTTATGTAATGAGGACCAAGGCAATCACTGTAAGACATAACCAAGTCCTTCCTATATTGGTGAGTTATGCGCTTTAAAATTTGTGATCTCTGGAAGTGGGATAAGTGATTGACGGATAAACAACCTCCATATAATATAGGTTTAATAGATTTCCATCATTATTGTGAGGTACGTGTAAGCTTATGCTTTAATGCTTTTATCGATAAAAGTGATAATGCTGAGTCGCTCACTTTGATGCACGCGTTAATAAACTAATGAAATGGGGTACTTTAATGAAAAAGAGAAACATTTTTGCAGGTTTAAGCTTATGCTTCATGCTAGTAGCTGCTGGCTGTGGCAACAATAATGCCGCTGTAAACTCAGGAAACGCAACAAACACTGGTAATACGCCAACGAATGCTGGAACCGCTGATTCCAAAACGTACAAAATCGCAATTTCGCAATACGTAGAACATCCATCACTTGATGCTACACGGGAAGGTATTCTTGCTGCTTTGAAGGATGCCGGGCTTGTTGAAGGAGAGAACCTGAAGGTTGACCTTGAGAATGCTCAAGCTGACCCAGCGAATAACTTGACCATTGCTCAAAAGATTGCTGCTGACACTAATGATTTGGTATTGGCAATTGCGACACCTTCTGCTCAATCGGTTGTTCAAGCGCTTAGCAAATCAAGTAAGGACACTCCGATACTGTTCGCAGCAGTGACTGATCCACTCGATGCAAAGATCGTAACTGATCTGGAGCACCCAGGTGGAAATGTTTCTGGTGTATCAGATACGAATCCTGAAGCTATTAATAGATTAATGCAATTCATTGCTACTCAATTTCCTAATGTGAAGAAGCTGGGCATTGTTATCAATGAAGGTGAACCGAACGCTGTAATTATGGCGGATATTGCTAAGAAAGAGCTGGATAAACATGGCATTGAGCTTGTGAAAGCAGCCATCACGAATACTTCTGAAGTGAAGCAAGCTGCTGAATCACTTGCTGGTCGTGTAGATGCATTCTACATTACTTTGGATAATACAGTAGTGAGTGCTGTTGATACCATCATTCAAACAGCTAATGATAAGAAAATTCCGTTCTTCTCCAGTGACCGGGATACCGTTGAAAAAGGCGCATTTGCAACCGTTGGCTTCAAATATTTCGACCATGGTTACCAAGTTGGACAAATGGCAGTGGACATTCTGAAGAATGGTAAAAAGCCAGCAGATATGAAAGTAACGATGCAAGAAAAGCTCGATCTTATCCTTAACCTTAAAGCCGCTGCCGCACAAGGCATAGAAGTGACGGATGCGATGAAAAAAGAAGTTACCGATCAAGCTAACAATATTATTCAATAAGACATTCTATAGGGGCGATTCCATGAGGGCGCCCCTTGATGCTTGAAAGGAGAAGACTTCTATGTATGATTCAATGCTCGGGGCTGTGGAAATGGGGTTGCTCTATGCATTTATGGCTTTAGGGGTGTATATTACTTTTCGCATTTTGGATTTTCCTGATTTGACTGTAGATGGAAGCTTTACTACTGGCGGCGCTATTGCTGCCGTTATGATTACCAATGGTTATGCACCCTGGTTAGCCACGCTTGCTGCTATTGCAGGTGGGATGCTGGCAGGAATGTGTACGGGTCTACTACATACGAAGGGCAAGATTAATGGATTGTTATCCGGGATTCTAATGATGATCGCACTTTATTCCATCAATCTGAGAATTTTTGGCGGTAAACCTAACTGGTCACTAATGGGTGATACCACGTTGTTCTCGTCCATCAATCCGCTTCTTGTTCTTCCTTTTATTGTTTTATTTGTGAAAATTCTAATGGATTTATTCTTGCGTACTGATCTTGGGCTTGCTTTAAGGGCTACCGGAGATAATGCAAGAATGATCCGTAGTCTGGGTGTAAACACAGATAACACGACAATTCTCGGCGTCAGTTTATCCAACGGAATGGTGGCACTTTCAGGTGCATTGATCACTCAGTATTCTACTTTTGCGGATTCCTCAATGGGTATAGGGATGATTGTTATCGGCTTAGCTTCGGTAATCATTGGTGAAGCCATTTTCGGTGTTGGAAATGTATTCCGTGCGACGTTGGCAGTAGTTCTGGGATCTATTGTTTACCGAATCGTAGTTGCATTAGCCTTGTATGTACCATGGTTGAGACCTTCGGATCTTAAGCTGATTACGGCGATTATCGTTATTTTCGCACTTGTATTCCCATCGATTCAGCGTTTCTTGAAGCAGAAGAATATGGCGCGTAAACGTTCGCTTGAATTAGCTGAACAAGCGCTTAGCAGCAAGAGAGGAGGCACCATCGATGCTTAAACTGGATAACGTATCTAAGCTGTTTAATCCTGGGACACCGGATGAGAAGATCGCGCTACTTGGCATTGATTTGGAGCTTCTTCCTGGTGACTTTGTTACCATTATTGGAAGCAACGGTGCTGGTAAATCAACGCTAATGAACATTATTTCTGGTGTGATGAAGCCGGATCTTGGTTCAGCAAGTATTGAAGGGAATTCGATTAGCCATTTAGCAGAATATCAGCGCAGTCGCTGGATCGGACGGGTTTTTCAGGACCCGATGGCAGGTACGGCTCCTCGGATGACGATTGAAGAAAATTTAGCGATGGCTTATAAAAGAGGGAAGAGTAGAGGATTATCGTTTGGTGTAAATGCAGCGAGACGGACGATGTTTCGTGAGGAGTTAAGTCGTCTCGGGATTGGATTGGAGAATCGTCTGCGAGCTAAGGTAGGGTTATTATCTGGTGGGGAGAGACAAGCGCTGAGTTTGCTAATGGCAACCTTTACCCAGCCGCAAATCTTGTTATTAGACGAACATACAGCGGCACTTGATCCTTCACGAGCGGAGCTGATTACTAAACTGACAGAGTCTATCGTCCGTGAGATGAAGCTGACTACGCTTATGGTTACCCATAACATGGAGCAGGCTATACGTCTTGGCAATCGTCTTATCATGATGGATAAAGGCCGTATTATCCTTGATATTGATGAAACAAGGAAAAAGGATCTTACGGTAGAACGCCTGCTGGGAGAATTTGAGACCATCAGTGGTCATAAACTGGCGGATGATCGAATGATGCTTGGTTAGTTTTGTATAGGAGTATCTTAGGCTCAGGATAGGGGCTTAAAGTGAATTCTGACTCTGGATTTCACTTTAAGTCCTTTTTGTTGTAAGTTTTCCCGAATGCTTCAATATCATTTATGATAGGATATAGTGACGATAAATATTATTCCCATAATAAGGGTTTGGAGTGAATTGGAGGATGCTTATGTTTTGGAAGAATGTTAGCGCTTACAGGAGTTCGGGTATTTTTAATAAAATGATATTGATCATTTCATTTTTGCTGCTGCTGTCCTTTCTGTTCTCTTTAACTGTCCTGCAGTATGTTTATCGAATTTATGACAAGCAAATCTATGAAAAGGCATCTGAAGTCCTGGGGATGTCATCTATCAGTATAGAGGGTACTTTGAGAGAGCTGGAACAACTTTCTTTTACAGTGGTCTCTGATGAGCAAATTCAGGAATGTCTTCGCCAGTTGCAGGATGATCCTCAACCATATGAGCGGCAGGTCCTACATAATAAAATCATTAACAGGTTAGTTGCCTTTGCAGGAGCAGAGAAATACGTTTATTCCATGATGTTGTTGGATACGAATGGCGGCGCTATGACTGCGGGTAATCGGGAAGGTGTATCACAGGATCTCCAGGATCAATTAAAGCCTCTGGCTAAGGAAGCTAGCGGTAGTATTGTGTGGTATCCCCAAGGGAATAAGAATTCACTCCTGGCTGTTCGGCAGATTAAATCTTACACCGGATCAACCTTTACGCTGGACGATTTAGGGACGTTAGTCATTCGAATTCGGATTGATCGTATTATTGCAGATAGCACTAGTAACACTTCGGATGGCGATCAGTTGATTGTTGCAGATGCGACTTCAGGGCTAGCGGTTTATCCCCAAACTCCAATGTTGCTGCCAAATGAGCTTAAAGCGGAAACGGAACGTTCCGAACTTTATCGTACGGCTAAGTATGAAGAAGGAACATATTTTATAACGAAGACTAAATCATCTTATATGGAATGGATGTATATCAATGCGACCCCCTTCAATGAGATGTTCAAACATATTACTTTTGTAAAAAAATTGGTCGTCATCATATTCGCGCTCATATTACTAATTGGATTGCTCTTAGGCTATCGATTAGCCCGAAGTATTGTACGCCCGATTTCAAAGCTGACCAAAAAAATGAAACAAATCGAAAAGGGAGATCTGGATAATCTGGAGGAACAGTCGCTAGGTGTCGTTTCACAAACTGCGCAGGACGAGGTAAGTCAGCTTAACAGAACCTTTAAAATGATGATCCGCAGAATCAGAGAACTTATCGATGAGAATTATGCGAAGCAGCTCATTATTAGAGAGACCGAGCTTAAAGCACTGCAGGCACAGATCAATCCGCATTTTTTGTACAATACACTTGAATCGATCAATTGGTTAGCGAAGATGAACAAGCAAGCTAAAATCTCAGAAATGGTAGAAGCGCTCGGCTATTTGTTTCGCAGTTCGATTGGTCTTAAAGACCCGTTGATTACGATTGAAAAAGAGCTCACCATTGTGCGCAATTATGTCATTATCCAGAAGACACGATTTGACGAGAGACTTGATTTCCAAATGGATTTTCCAGAGCATTTGCATGACGCTTTAATTCCGAAGCTGACGCTTCAGCCGTTGATCGAGAATGCGATCCGATATGCATTGGAGCCTAATATCGAGCCTTGCACGATTTCTATAACCGTAAGTGAGGAAGAACAGGGCCTTGATATTCTTGTTAGTGATAATGGGCCGGGGATGAGTGCCGAGTTCATCAAAGATTTACAGCAGGGAAGAGTTAAGACACGTGGCGAAGGCATTGGGTTAGCGAACATCGCAGAGCGTATTCAAATCGTATTTGGCCCAGAATGGGGTACAGTGATTGAAAGTGAGCCAGGTCAAGGAACGACAATACATGTACGTATACCTTATTTAAAAGGAGTGCAAGAGAATGTATAAGTTACTGCTGGTTGATGATGAACGGTTGATACTAGAAGGCATATCTCAGGTAGTGGACTGGGCACAGGCAGGAACGGAACTTGTGGGTACTGCTCGAAACGGGATAGAAGCCTTAGAGAAAATAGAGGAGCTTCGCCCTGAAATAGTGATTACTGATATTTCCATGCCCGGATTGGATGGACTAGGCTTGGTGCAGAAATGCAGTGAACGGTTTCCTGAGGTAAAGTTCATTATGTTGACGGGTTATAAGGATTTTGACTACGCTTGTATCGCTATGCAGCATGGAGTGAAGCATTATCTGCTTAAGCCGTGCAACGAGAATCAAATTCATGATGCGTTAGTTGAACTGGTAGCAGAGCTCGATGAACTTAAGGGCCGGACGGAATTTGTAAATGATATGAAGCAACGTTTTACTAAAGTTCTACCGCATGTAAAGGAACAATTTTTGAAGGAATGGATCTCTAACAAAACGTACGGGAGTCAAGATTTAGAGTATTATCAGGAGCTGCTAGGCATCGAATTAAATGACAAAGTGGTGCGTTTGATCTTGTTCAGACTGGAAGGTTCTTATGAATATGAGCAACTATTTGCTTTGCAAAATATTGCACAGGATATGCTGCAAGAAACGCTGCTTAGTACAAGGATAGGCGGATTTATTCTGACACTAATGGAAGTCGAAGGAGAGACTGCGCTGAATAGTACACTGCTTGAACGAATTTCTGATGTACGGAAAATGTTCTACAAATTTTATAAAGTGGATGTAACCATTGCGATTAGTGACGCGGACTTCATGATACATTCACGGAGATTGTATCGTCAGACTCTGCAATGTCTTAATCACTGTTTTTATATGGAAGAGGGAGGCCTGATCACAGGAAGTGATATTCCTAGTGATGAACTAAGCGGAAGAAATGACATTGAACTAGATGAAGAGCAAATCTGTCTGCTGATTAAGGCGGGCGAACAAAGTGCAGTAGAGTTTGAATTAGAGCGGTTATTTAATCTGCTAGCTGAACAGCGTGTGGATATTAATGTAACGCGATCTTATGTTTTACAATTGTATTCTGCGATGATACGTCTAGCCGTCCCTGAAGAAAGAAATAACTTTACTTCAAGTATGGTGGAACTGGCTGAGATCAGGACTTTAAGTGGTCTTAAAGCCTATGTAAAAGATGCGGCGGTTCGTCTGACAGCGATGTACGATTGTCATTTCCGCTGTCGCCAATCCTTAATCGTAGATAAAATGTTCAAAATTATTGCGGATGATTACAAGAATGCGGAGCTGTCACTTAGCTCCGTAGCTGCTGAGATGTTATATATGAATCCTGATTATCTTGGGAAAATATTTAAGAAAATCACAGGGGAGAAATTCTCTAATTACGTTACCAATTACCGGATTACTAAAGCATCGGAACACATTTTGCATAGTGGTGATGTAAGAGTATTTGAACTCGCTGAAATGTTCGGCTTTGGTGGGAATGCACAGTATTTCAGTCAAGTGTTCAAAAAAGTAACTGGGCAGACACCCACAGAATTTATGAAACCCTCTCAAGGGAACTGATTATTGAACAAACAAGACGGTTTTTTGTATTCAACAATCACTGAATATTTGAGAAGATTTATACATGAAAGCGCTACCTAAAGGGATCAGAGCCTTTATACTATTATAGGAAAAGGGGACATGAATTTGAAAAAGAGATTCGCTTTACTAGCCGTACCATTGTTGTTGTCATCGATGTTAGCTGGTTGTGGTGGAGGTAATAACAATAATAGTGCTGCCGCTACGGACTCAGCTACAAATGCTCCTTCGGAAACGAAGCCTGCAGCTACGACCTCAGCAGAACCTGTAACCCTTCGTATTGCTTGGTGGGGTGGAGATACACGGCATTCTTATACACAACAAGTGATTGATATGTATGAAGCCAAATACCCGAATGTAACGATTGAACCTGAATATGCTTCATTCGATGATTATTGGAAGAAGCTTGCCCCTCAAGCAGCAGCGAATCGACTTCCTGATATCGTTCAAATGGATATTTCTTATATTAATCAATATGGGTCTAACGGACAGCTCGAAGATTTGAAGCCTTATTTGAACTCTCAGATCCAAGTCGGCGATGTGAATGAGAACGTCCTTAGTACTGGGGTAATCAATGAGAAGCAATTCGGAATTCCATTAGGCGTTAACGTACTTGGTTTTCAATATGACCCAGAATTGCTGAAGAAGGCAGGGGTGGATTCCATTCCTGAGAACTGGACTTGGGATCAGTACAAAGAAATTGCTGCGAAAGCTAAATCAGCTGGACTGTATATCGACGGTTCTATGGCAGCTGACGTATTCTTCAACTATTATCTGCGTACAAAAGGGCTGGCACTTTATAACAATGATGGTTCAGCGCTTGGATATGAGGATGATGCCTTGTTCACTGACTTTTTCGGAATGTTGTCTGGTTTAATTAAAGATGGAGCGGTTCCATCCCAAGACAAACTGAGCCAAAACAAAGGCGTTATCGAAGAGTCTGATATTGTTAAAGGAACAGGCATCGGCGTATGGCAATGGTCGAACCAATATGTTGCTTTGCAAATCGCTGTAAATCGCCCTATGGCACTGGCACAAATGCCTGGTCCGGATATGGAAAAAGGACTCTACATGCAGCCAAGTATGTATTGGTCGGTTACTTCTAACTCAAAAGTGAAGGAAGAAGCAGCGAAGTTCGTTGATTTCTGGATTAATGATCCCGAAGCCAACAATCTAATCAAAGGCGAACGTGGTGTGCCAATTTCAAGCAAAATCAAAGAATCTGTAGCTTCACAATTAACGGATTCCGGTAAGCAAGTATTTAAATTCGTAGCTGACATGGAGCCTACTACTTCTCCAATGAGTCCGCCAGTTGGATCGCCAGAGGTAGTAGCACTCCTTACAGACCTTGCTGAACAAATGAACTTCGGCAAGATTGACCCAGCCGCCGCCGCCGCACAGTTCCGAAAAGAAGCGAACGCTATTCTCTCCAGCCGGTAATAGAAGGTAACAGATAACTATACTGCGTCTAACATGGGAAACGGCATGCCATTTGGTTAGGCGGCAGTCCGTTTCCCTTATTATTCACATAAAAAGGAGTTGGAGACCCTTGGCATCCACGAATCCCCTTCCTTCGAATCCGCTGGCTTTTAAGAAAAAGAAGCTAACAGGCCGGAGTTTACGAAGCAACCTTACAGGATATGCCTTTATCAGTCCATTCGTCATTGGCTTCCTTTGCTTCACATTGATCCCGATGATCATTTCTCTTTATCTTTCTTTTACCAAATACAATTTGTTCGCTCCACCTAAATGGATCGGATTTGATAATTACATCAAAATGTTCTCGAATGACCCGAAATATTTACATTCACTAAAGGTCACGCTGCTTTACGTATTTATTGGTGTGCCTTTACGTCTCACCTTTGCATTATTTGTGGCTATGATTCTAAATACTAAATCGCGCATGATCGGAGCCTATCGTACAACTTATTATTTACCTTCTATTATAGGTGGCAGTGTGGCGGTATCCATCATGTGGCGTAATATTTTTAGTGATACTGGAATTATTAATGGCATGCTCGGTTTTTTCGGCCTTGGTCCAGTAAGTTGGTTTGGTAATCCGAGCGCTGCGCTTATTATGTTGATCACTTTATCCGTGTGGCAATTTGGTTCATCCATGTTGATCTTTCTGGCAGGTCTAAAGAATATTCCTGGTGAAATGTACGAGGCAGCAAGTGTAGATGGAGCAGGCTTTTTCAGAAAGTTCTTTAAGATTACAATGCCCCTCCTAAGCTCAGTTATTCTGTTCAATCTAGTCATGCAGACGATCAGTGCATTTATGACCTTTGTTCCAGCTTATATTATCTCTAAAGGTGAAGGCGGACCAATGGACGGTACGATGTTGTATTCTCTATATCTATTCCGTCAGGCCTTTATGTTTAATAACATGGGTTACGCTTCAGCTATGGCGTGGGTGATGTTGTTGCTAGTCGGCATCATGACCGGAATTTTGTTCAAGACATCCAAATCGTGGGTCTTCTACGAATCGGAAGGAGGAAAATAATCCATGGCGAAAATGAAACTGAAATGGCCGCTGTATCACATTCTTATCGGTGGCCTCGCTATCATTATGCTGTATCCGATTTTGTGGATGATCATGAGCTCTTTTAAAGAGAGCCGGCTTGTATTCGTTACCGCTCAGCAGCTTCTTCCCGATCCATGGGTATGGGGGAATTATGCTAAAGGCTGGGAAGGGATTGCCGGATATTCCTTTGGTGTCTTCATAAAGAATTCATTAATTATTGTCGTTGTAGCCACTCTAGGAGCGGTGGTTTCTTCTTCACTGGTAGCCTTCGGATTTGCACGTAATAAGTTTGTAGGGCATGGCTTATGGTTCGGTATCATGATGATGACGCTTATGCTTCCTTCAGATGTAGTGCTAGTCCCGCAATATATCATCTATGCGAAATTGGAATGGCTCGATAGTATCAAGCCGATCGTGGTTCCACAGTTCTTCGGTGTTCCGTTCTTTATTTTCCTAATGCTGCAGTTTATTCGGACAATACCTGTTGAACTTGACGAAGCGGCTACGATTGATGGGTGTGGGAAATTTGGTCTGTACTTCAGAATCATTCTCCCACTCATCCGTCCATCTATGGCTACTGCAGCGATCTTTTCCTTCTATTGGCGCTGGGAAGACCTGCTTGGGCCAGTGTTGTACCTGAACTCTCCATCTAAATATACAGTTTCTATGGGGCTGAAAATGTTCCTCGACAGTGAGTCCGTGTCCAACTGGGGACCCATGTTCGCCATGTCCGTTCTTAGCTTGGCACCCGTCATGATTATTTTCTTTATCTTTCAAAAGCAGATTGTGGAAGGAATCAGCACCAGTGGTTTGAAAGGATAAAATATCTAATGAAGAAAGGTGCGGCTGAATTTGGATAGCTATCATTTTGACTTTGGGATTAAAGATACAGCGCCCGGCTACACCAAAATTCGGCCGGACTCACGATACTCTCCGGATGCGCGATTTGGTTTTACTTCAGACTCGACAGTATTCGGGCGTTCCAGGGGAGGAGCAGATCCATTAAGAAGTGATTTCTGCATTCCGCAGAAGGCTGTCTTTCTGTTAGATATTCCTGATGGGATTTACCGGATTTCTATGTTACTTGGTGACTCCTTAGCAGATACGAGTACAATAATTCGAGCAGGTGATGGTAAGTACGTATTAGACACATTGAATGTCCCGGCAGGTCAGTATATACGAGAATCATTTGCGATGCGAATCATGGGTGGTCAGCTAAAGCTCTCCTTCTCAGGTATTGCGCCTCGAATAAATGCTCTCGACATTGAGCCTGACAACGAAGCGCTCGTCTTATATTTGGCTGGTGATTCTACGGTGACCGATCAAGGAGAAGCTGGTTATCCCTATGCTGGCTGGGGCCAGTTGCTGCCTCGCTGCTTCAAAACAGGTCTTGTAGTGGATAATCGAGCCATTTCAGGACGTAGCTCCAAGAGCTTTATTGAGGAAGGGCATTTGGACAATATTTCTACTGTGCTTCGTCCCAGAGATTATATGTTCATACAGTTTGGTCATAACGATTCAAAAGGGGATGAACATAGACACACCGAACCTTTCACTACATATAAAGAATATTTGCTACGGATGATTACAGTTGCTAGGAAAGCAGGAGCCTACCCGGTACTGGTGACCGCTGTACATAGGCGGAGATTTGATCCTGCAGAAGCTATAGTAGACAGTCATGGAGAGTATTTAACGGCAATGAAAGAGTTGGCTGAGACTGAGCAGATCCCCCTAATCGATTTGGCGGAGAAGAGTCGTAAGCTTTTTGAAGCCTATGGTGTGGAAGGAACGAAGGATCTGTTCATGTGGTCCTATCCGGGAGAATATATCTTGCATCCAGTTGGCGTACAAGACAATACACATTTTCAGATTTTAGGAGCACGTCTGCTTGCTGATCTTATTGTAGAGGGCATCCGTGAAGCCGGTTTAAATGATCTCATTATCCATCTTCGGCAGGGTGAATAAAAATAATCCTTTGGGGTATTAAAGATCTATCGATTCAACTTCTGTATGCGAGGTTAAGGTTAAGGAAAGAACTTAACTGGAAGGCTTGCATGACAAGAAGGAGGATACTTAAACATGGCAGATAAGAAGCTGGAAGGTAAGGTAGCGATTGTAACAGGAGGTGGTTCCGGCATTGGAAGAGCAACTGTGCTTGAGTTCGCTCGTAACGGAGCCAAAGTTGTGTTGCTGGATAGAACTGTTGAGAACGCAGAAAAGGTTAGAAAACAAGTGGAGAAAGAAGGCGGAGAAGCTCTCGTAATTGAATGCGACGTTGCTGAACCCCCGCAAGTGGAAGCTGCCATAAACAAGGCGGTCGCGAAATGGGGTCGTCTTGATGTTGTTTTTGCAAACGCAGGGATTAATGGAGCCATGACGCCCATTGAAACGATGGATATTGAGTCTTGGGACCAGACGATTCACATCAACCTTCGTGGAACCTTCGCGACTGTTAAATATGCGATACCGCATCTAAAAGAAAGCGGTGGCAGCATCCTGATTAACAGCTCCATTAACGGAAATCGTGTATTTTCTAACATCGGTTTTTCTGCTTACAGTACGACAAAGGCAGGTCAGGTTGCTTTTATGAAAATGGCAGCATTAGAACTGGCTCAATTTCAAATTCGCGTAAATGCAATCTGTCCTGGGGCTATTAAGACCAATATAGATGACAACACTTTTCCATCCGAGGATCTCAAAGAGGTAAAGATCCCTGTCGAATTTCCGGAAGGGGATCAACCGCTAGAGGAAGGTCCTGGGCGTCCTGATCAAGTTGCAAAGCTGGCACTTTTTCTGGCCTCCGAGGATTCCGATCATATTACAGGAACTGAGATTTATTGTGACGGTGCAGAATCGTTACTCCATGGTTAAATAATCTTTCACCAAAACGGATTCTATCCTCTTCGTTATGCGGATTATATAAGCTGTCTGCGCATATACATGGAGGATAGGAGTGCCGTTTTTTTGCTGTAAAATAAAGCTAATCATAATCTCCGTTTTCCGTTATAATGGAGTATCTGTGGAGAAAGGAGAATGAACTATGGATTTTCATATTGAATCATTAATTAAGCTGCTAGTGGCCATGCTGTTCGGGCTGTTCATCGGGATTGACCGACAGATCAAGCAGAAACCGCTGGGGATTCGGACCAGTATGGTCATTAGTATTGCCTCTTGTCTTGTAACTGTAGTGTCTATTCATGCCTTTGATAAGTTTGCAGGTCCTGAGCATCCAAATATGGATCCGATGCGCCTCGCTGCTCAAATTGTCAGTGGGATAGGGTTCTTGGGGGCTGGTGTTATCCTGCGTAGAGGCGGTGATGCGATATCAGGTTTGACCTCGGCAGCACTCATCTGGACAGCTTCGGGGATTGGTATAGCTGTGGGAGCAGGATTTTATATTGAAGCAGCATATGCGGTTATTCTTCTAATGTTTGCGGTGAATTTAGTTCCTCATTTAATTCGTTCGATTGGTCCTGAAGTGCTTAACAAGCATGAAGTTTCGGTGAGAATCATCATGGAAGCTAATTTTGTCCTTACTGAAGTGATCCAAAAAATTGAGAGACCTCAGGTTAGTACCCAACGAAGTACTAGAAGTCCATCCCGGGCGATCCGCAGAATGAAAATTAAGGATTTGGAAGATGGAAGACAAATGATCGATATGGTGATCTCAGCGCCGGATAAAGATTACGCTACAGAGATTTATTATGATGTGAAGAAAATTGATCATGTCATGAGCGTTGAAGTGGAACAGCTCTAAAAAAGGGCATGTCACGTCATGACCAGATGTGGTAATCTATCAAGTAGAGACAATTATCAGACACTGGAAGGGAGAACACATTATTATGTCTATCACAGCCTATGAAGGACAATATGAAGGAGAAGCAGCCATCTGGTTGAAAGCTGGCCGTTATGAGGCAGCTATCTTACCAGGCATCGGTGGCAACTTGATTTGTTTCCGTGATACCGAAAACGGTTACCGTTTCTTGCATGAACCGGGAGCTGAGGAAATGAAAGCTTTCAAAGCAAGTCCAGGCATCCATGGTATTCCTGTATTATTTCCTCCGAATCGTTATGAAGATGGCAAATTTCCTTGGAATGGTCAAACTTATCAACTCCCAGTAAATGAAGTCGCAACAGGCAACCATTTACATGGATTTTTACATACGGCAGCTTGGGAAGTGGAAGCGTTCGGTAGCGGTAAGACCGAAAGCTTCGTAACCGTATTCATCAAAGTGGATGAGAACCATCCTTCTTATCAATACTTGCCGTTTAAATACACAATGAAACTACGGTATACCCTTGGTGAAGGTGGCTTATCTCAACAGGTACAAGTCCATAATGATGGTGATGAAGAGATGCCTTGCTTGTTGGCATTCCATACCGCGATTAATGCTCCATTCGCACCAGGTAGCACACCACAAGACTACCTTGTAAAAGCGACCATCGGTAATCGCTGGGAATTGAACGACCGTATGCTGCCGACTGGTAAATTTCAAGAGCTGGAGCCAGGTGAAGCTCAGCTTCGTGATGAAGGTGTGAATCCTTATTTCGCTTCGATGGACAACCATTACACAGCTGTAGCTCAGAATGGACGTAACCGGATGGAGCTTACCGACAGCAAAGCTGGAGTCACTTTAGTTTATGACGTTGGGACTTCATACAAGCAGTGGATGATCTGGAATAATGGTGCTTCTGAGCAGTTCTTCTGCCCAGAGCCGCAAATCAACTTGGTTAATGCACCAATGGTAGATCTGCCAGCGGATGAGATCGGCTTATTCAGTCTCAAACCAGGCGAGTATTGGGATGAAAGCAGTCGTCTGTACGTGAAATAGTGTCCCTGTGAATATTAATATGTGATCAAAAAAGGGGCTGTCTTGTTCGTAGATTTCTACGAATAGACAGCCCTTTAACGTTTAATTTGACGCAGAACTTTATTTTTTACTAACTATTTCTTCACTAATCTGCTCAATAATCTCTTGGATACTCTTTGAACCAAGATCACCCTCACCACGTTTTCTTACAGAAACACTGCCAGAGTTTTTCTCATTCTCACCGAGAACGAGCATATAGGGTGATTTTTCAAGTTGGGCTTCACGAATTTTGTAACCTAGCTTCTCATTTCGGATATCAACCTCGACACGAATGCCAGCTTGTTCTAAGGATTGTTTCACCTGAAATGCATAAGCAACGTAGTTCTCAGAGACGGGTAATAACTTCGCTTGAACGGGTGCTAGCCATAGCGGGAATGCTCCGGCATAATGCTCCGTAATAATCCCCATAAAACGATCAATCGACCCATAAACAGCGCGATGGATTACGACCGGGCGGTGCTTAAGGTTATCTTCCCCGATGTAAGTAAGATCGAATTTCTCTGGCATTTGCCAATCTAGTTGGATGGTTCCACATTGCCAGCTTCGTTTTAGCGCATCTAAGATATGGAAATCAATCTTTGGTCCGTAGAATGCGCCATCACCTTCATTCACACGATAATCGATTCCGAGATTGTCTAATACACTTTGTAAAGATTGTTCAGCTAGATCCCATAGTTCTTCTGATCCCATATAATCTGCCGGGCGAGTAGATAATTCAATCTTGTACTCAAAGCCAAACACTTGATAAATATGGTCAATCAGTGAGATTACCCGGCTTATTTCATCCTCAATCTGCTCTGGTAATACGAAGAGATGGGCATCATCCTGACAGAACGTACGAACACGCATCATCCCGTTAAGTGCCCCAGAGAACTCATGGCGATGTACTTGACCAAATTCGGCAATTCGGATAGGCAACTCTCGGTAAGAATGTAGATTATTTTTGTAGATCATCATATGACCCGGGCAGTTCATCGGTTTGAGTGCGAATTTTGTTTCGTCTACATTGGTGAAATACATATTGTCTTTGTAGTGATCCCAGTGTCCGGATTGCTCCCAAAGCCGATTGTTCATCATCAGTGGTGTACGAACTTCATCGTAATCTCTCTGTCTTTGTAATTCACGTGCGAAATTTTCAAGCTCTGTACGGATAGTCATTCCCTTGGGAAGATAGAAGGGCATACCTGGAGCTTCTTCAGAGAACATAAACAATTCCAGTTCCTTGCCGAGCTTACGGTGATCACGTTTTTTAGCTTCTTCAAGAAAGAGTAAGTGCTCTTCAAGTTGAGCTTTCTTAGGAAAAGCAGTTCCGTAAATACGTTGCAGCATTTTATTATTCGAATCTCCACGCCAGTAGGCACCTGCTACATTCAACAGCTTAAAAGCCTTGACCAAGCCAGTTGAGGGAAGATGTGGGCCTCGACAGAGATCCGAGAATTCACCTTGATCATAAATAGATAATACTGTGTCTTCCGGTAGATCACGGATAAGCTCCAGCTTTAAGGGCTCATTCATCGCTTCAAAAAGCTTGATTGCTTCAGCGCGGGGAACGACACGGCGGACAATCGGGTGATTCTCTTGAATAATTCTCGCCATCTCTTGTTCGATTGCTACAAGATCAGCCGTGGATAGAGGTGTCTCAATATCAATGTCGTAATAGAAGCCATCTTCGATTACTGGACCTATGCCGAGCTGGACACCCTTATCTCCATATATACGTTTTATGGCCTGCGCCATGATATGTGCTGTACTGTGTCTATAAATTTCCAGGCCTTCTTTGCTATCCAACGTAACAATTTCGAGCTGGCAATCATGTTCGATCGTTTGGTTTAGATCAACGGATCTTCCATCGATAATTCCAGCTACAGCATTTTTTTTCAGACTGGTACTTATGGCACCTGCTGCTTCTTTAATCGTCGTTCCTTGCAGTACCTCTCTAATTGTTCCGTTTTGCAGTGTTACCTTGATCTCCATGATTGTTAGCCTCCATTTCTCAAAAATTGTTAGTGGTGAACGCAAAAAAACGCATCTCTCCCAGAAAGGGACGAGTGCGTTCAGCTCGTGGTTCCACCCTAATTCGACCTATCACAAGGATAGGACCTCATTGGTATCCTTTAACGTGGATAAGTCGGTGCCACATACTACCGCAAAATTTAGATCTGCGGATTCAGCGTCACGGCTACAAAGGGGTAACTTCACAATCGTGTACTGGAGAAGCTTTCAGCCTAGACCTCTCTCTCTGGACAGTTCGTATAGGAAATCTTGTCTTTGATCATTGCCATATGATGTTGCTCGTTCATAGTACTCAATTGCACCCCATAAAGTCAAGAGGCAAGAAACCAGAAATTCAGTTCTCTTTTATTGCAGTCATCATTTGTGTACAGGCGAAGGAGATGAAGTACTCACTGGCGAATGTATGATATCAACTTATTTTAAGGAGGTTTGATATGCAGATTCTCGCCATGCTGACGATGCTAATCGACCATATTGGCTATATCTTTTTTCCAGAGGATATTGCTTGGAGATATGTAGGAAGAATAGCCTTTCCAATCTACTGTTACGGGCTTGTGCAGGGGCATATCCATACATCATCCAGACCGAAATACTTGTTCCGACTGCTCATTATCGCTATTATTGCTCAGATCCCATACAATTTAGCGATTAATCCTGGTGGATGGAACGTGGTGTTTACGCTTTTGTTATCCGCAACCGTATTGGTTATTTTAGATAAACTGCCTACTCCATGGCTTGGAATACCAGTCGTCATTGCAGCTATCGCGTTAATGGATTATTTCCCGATAGATTATAATGCGTACGGCCTGCTGCTAGTATTGATATTCCGTTATACGAAGTCATATTGGCTTGTTGTAGCACATTTGGCACTTAATCTATTCTACATGTTTTATAATTATTGGGTTGTGCAAATGCTTAGTATTTTACCGACACTGTTGATTGCTTTGGCGCCTGCACTTTGGGGATATTTAGAGCGTCACCGGGTACCACGCTGGGTGTGGTGGTCTTTTTATCCTGCGCATTTACTGATTTTAGCGTTATTTAAAGGCGTAATATACAATGAATGGGTTTCTATCGAATGGCGAACTTTGTTGAATCTATAGTATTTTTACAATAAGTAATACTTTGATTTACAAATGTTGCCTTTGCTGAGATAATGGATTGATTTCAAAAAATCTTAAAAAAGGAGACTTGCTATGAGGAGAATGAAAGCTAGGGCAAAATGGTTTATTCCTTTTGTCGCACTGCTGCTTGTTCTGGCCGGTTGTCAATCGGTTGGAGGTTTCGATGTTAATAAGGCATTGATCGGGGATGTCGATGTTAAATCATCAGAATCCAGCATGACGTTTTCTATGAACGCTGAACCTTCAGAAGGAATTAGCGCAGAAGATAAGGAAATGGTCGATCTCATAAATTCTTTTTCCCTGAGTATTAGCAATGCAAAGTTACAAGAGAATGGTAATGTATCTGCCAATGGAACGATCGGCTATAAACAATTGAATATTCCTTTCTCATTGTTTATGGACAAACAAACTTTAGTCTTTACGGTTGAAGGAGCAAAACAACCGTTTTACTTCCCGGTTCAAGGTTATGATGAGGTCTTTGCTGAAGTTGGATTGGATCTGACTAAAGCTGAAGATCTTAGTAAGCTGCTAACGAAGTTTGTGGTGAAGAATCTTCCTAATCCAAGCGCAATTAGCGTAACACCCGTTAGTGAGGCTGTGTATGGCCAGCAGGTGAATATGACGAAGTTACATACCGAAGTGACGGGTGATGAGCTTCCGGCATTGTTAAAAGGATTCCTGAAATCGATCTCTAAAGATACGGAAGGCTTTACAGAATTGGTTGGTGGTCTATATGACTATCTATATCCTGTGATTAAAGCTATGGACGAAAAAGCCTCCGGTGATTATGAAATTCCAGGTATTGGAGTAATTCCTCTGGGTGATAAAGAAGCTGTTGTAACTGTACTGCATGATGCAGCAAAATTGGCTGTGGATGCGTTACTGCTGGTTTATGACAATCAACTAGACAGTCTTTACAAAGCTACCCCTGAGCTTAAGACGGTTCTGAGTAAGGATACGAAGCTTGCTGTCGACATTTTTGTAGACAGTGGACTACATGTTCGTAAACAGAATGTTGATCTGAAAGTGGCGCTTCCAGGTACTGAAGATATGCCATTAAAGAGCTTCTCTCTTAAGGCTTCCAGTCAGATTTGGAACATTGGTGGTGCTGTAACGGCAGATCCAATCAGTACTGAAGGAGCACTTGATGTTTCTTCTGGTGACCTGACTCCTGGAGAGACTTTGAACAATTTTGATCCAAATTCTAACGTTTATCGTATATTGAAAGACGATCTTGGTATCACCAAGAGAACGATTGTCATCGAACCAGACGACGAATATTATTATCCGATCGTTGACAATAATACGACGTACATTCCTCTTCGGTATTTTGCAGAAGATTTAGATGCTATTGTGGAATGGGATACAGTCAATCGTGCTATTATCGTAACTGATGGTGTGTACGGTGATAAGCTGGTTTTCAAAATCGGTTCTTCCGAAGCAGTAATTAACGGTGAAAAAGTGAAGCTTGCAGAGCCTGTATTTGTTGACGAATATGGTGATGCCTATGTATCGCTGCGTCTGCTTGCTGAAGCACTTCATGCTACTGTGTATGTAGATGAAGATGGTTGGATTACTATTACACGTAAATAGTTAGTTCGATCCTCATTGGCTAAATAACACAAACAAACCCAGCTTCTAACTTCGCAGAAATGCGGGTGAAGCTGGGTTTTTTATATGAAATATGGCATCTTTTCATTGCTTCGTTAAAACCACTTCTAGGTCGACATTACTTAGCGCTTTTTCTTCAGCCATACTTTGGACATACCCTCCTAAGAAACCGTCCTGCTGTTCCTCCCAAAGCTTGTAGCCCGGCAACGCTTTTATATCCTTAGCAAAGGTACCTGCAGTTCCTGAGAAGTATCGTACATTCAGCTTGGACATTACCTTCGCCATGGATTCTTTTTCAGACTCCGTTAAAGGACTTTCCTTAAGACTATCCATAGCTTTGTCATAGGAGTTAGTAGCAAAGGCTTCTTCGGCATAAGCCTTGAAGTTTAAGAGATTGTGATCTGTAATCTGATTAGCTTCAGCCCAACCTTCTACGTTCAAAGACGTTGTTTTATAGTTTATGGTTCGCGAGACGGGATCAAAGGTCATGGCTCCATATTGATGCGGATTGACGGCCATAGCACTCGTAGCGATATCATAGATTGGCTTTGGTTCAGAGGATGCTGTATCTTGATTCGCGTCTGCTGGATCTACTTGAATGTCCTGCATATGAATATGTCCTGAGAGAACTAGATTAAGTCCATTCTTCCGTAAGGATTTTATAGCTTCCTGGCTGTTATTAAGCTTGAAGCCTGAAACAGACATAGAAGTGTGACTTAATAAATTATGATGCATCACCGTGATCACTGAAGCGTGCTCTTTGGCTGCAAGCTTAACGGATTCATCGATCCATGAAAGCGTAGAGGAAGCAATACGTCCATCGGTCTGAGGGAAATCGTATTTTTTATTATTAAGGTATTGGCTACTGTCTATCATTAGAATCCATAAGTTGGAGGCAGCCTTGACGATATAGCTTAGTGATTCCTTATCACGTGATGCAGCTTCTTTGTAGCCGAAATCCGCATACATTTTGACGAAATCCTTATCTGTAATTGAATCCGTAAGGAGCTGTTTATCTCCACTGAAGGATCTAGCCCAAGGATTAAATAAGTCGTGATTGCCTGGAATGACATAAACAGAGGTTCCTTGTTGTTCGATTCGTTTTAAATTTTCGGTTAACTTTTGATGGCTGCTGCGTTCTCCATTATTAGTTAAATCGCCACTGAGGATGATAAACGCAGGTTTTTTCTGTTCAGCGTCATAGACCAAAGCTTCAGCCATTTCATCACTGTAGGGCAGCATTTTTCCATCGCCTCCAGTGACATAGGTCTGAAAAGCCTGCCCACCATCCTGAAGATCTTTATCCAAAAAGTGAGTGTCTGTGGCGACCCAGAAAGAGACAGGTTTTAGCTCAGCTTGATCAAGTTCCACAGCGTTTAAATTAGACGATTTTGTGTCTTTACAGCCAGTTAGTGCCAAGCTAAGGAAAAAGAGCACTACACAAGAGAATATGACCGTTTTTTTATGTAGAATAAGAACTTTATCTGTTGAAAAATTCATTTATATAACCTTCCTTCTGCACTTTTGCTGCACTATTGTAGCTTATTTTTAGCCGAAATGTATATCGGAAAAGTGAAGGGGAGATGTTACTAACCGAGGCTAATTGTATATCCGACAAAATAAGTTGTGAATAGATGTTGTGTTTTCAGAAAAAAGGTGATAAGATGTACAAAAGTAAGTTACTTAAATAAATGGAGGTAGTTATTTTATGTCTAACAATTTTCTTGAAGCAGTTAAAGGAAGACGTTCCATCTATGCCATCAGTAAAGAATCCACTGTAGCCGATGCTCAAATTATTGAAATCGTTGAGCAAGCGGTTTTGCATAGCCCAACCTCATTCAACTCCCAAAGCTCCAGAGCGGTTGTTCTTTTTGGTGAACAGCATGATAAATTATGGGATATCACGACAGAAACTTTGCGCAAAATCGTTCCAGCTGAACAATTTGAAGGAACAGCGCAAAAATTAGCATCTTTCAAAGCAGGTTACGGTTCCGTTTTGTTCTTTGAAGATAAAGCGGTAGTGAAGAACCTTCAAGAAAACTTCGCATTGTATGCCGAGAACTTCCCAATTTGGTCTAACCAATCTTCAGGCATTCTGCAATTCGTAGTATGGACTGCACTTTCTGAAGCAGGTTTAGGTGCATCCCTGCAGCACTATAACCCACTGATTGATGACGAAGTGAAAGAAGCTTGGGGCATCCCGCAAGACTGGAAACTGATTGCTCAATTGCCATTTGGTAAGACAGTAACTCCAGCAGGTGAGAAACAATTCCAACCGGTGGAAGATCGCGTTAAAGTCTTTAAATAAGCTTAAGAGAGTGTTTAAAACCTCCTAGACCAGGCTAATTAATTATATAGTCCAGGTTAAGGAGGTTTTTTATATGCCGTGGAACAAAGAAGATTATCCAGATTCACTCAAGAACTTCACTGCACCTATTCGTAATAAGGCGATTGATATTGCTAATGCACTGCTAGAAGATGGATATGAAGAGGGAAGGGCGATTTCTATTGCTACCGCACAAGCGAAAGAGTGGGGAGAGAATCGTGATAAGCAGGTCCGTAAAAAAGGACATTAATTAAAAGTTCGAAAATAGAGGTACAAAAAAAGCAGGACAGCGTCTCTTAACGCTTGTCCTGCTTTTTGCAGTCATATTATTTAGCAGATTCAGTTCCTGCTTCTGCGCTTGCAGATGGCTCAGGAGAAGCTGTTGCTTCTTTTTTGGCATCCGTAAGTGAATTTGTGATTTTTGCTTTTGCAGTTGTATCTGACAACCAAGTAGTGGAAAGAGTGGAAACCTTTTGAGATACAAGCGTCTTTTTGATTTCATCTTTCTTTTCTTCCAAGGTGTAGTTTTTAGCGTCTTTGTGGTCGGTTACTTTAATGATGTGATAACCGTAATCGGATTTCACAGCACCGCTTGTTTCCCCAACTTTAAGTTTAAAGGCTACATCGGAGAATTCAGCTACCATATCTCCACGTTTGAAGAAGTCTAGATCTCCGCCATTAGCTTTGGAACCAGTGTCTGAAGATTTTTCTTTAGCAAGTTCAGCGAAATCTGCTCCATCTTTCAATTGCTTCAAAATTGCATCCGCTTCTTCTTTAGTCTCAACGAGAATGTGGGAAGCGCGAACTTGTTCTTCTTCATTGAAAGTAGCTTTATTTGCTTCATAGTAGTCTTTGATTTCTTGATCCGTTATAGTCACTTGCGGCTCAAGAATCTTACGCAGTTTTACTTGCAGCGGCATTTGCTTCTTCAAGTCATCAACGGTCATTGAGCTTTGTTGCAATGCAGCATTAAATGCAGCTTCTCCGCCGAATTGTGCTTTTAGGTCTTCTAATTCAGCATTAATGTCTTCATCAGTAACAGTTACGTTAGCTTTTTTAGCTTCTTGATCAACGAGTTCAGTAGTAATCATAGCTTGCAGTGTGCTTTCTCCGCCTGCTTCGATCAATTTATCATAAAGTTGTTCTTTAGTAATGTTAGTTCCGTTAACGCTAGCAACAGCTGTGCTGCTGTCGTCCTTTTGGAATGGAGGCTTAATCAATACAATGATGAGTGCCGCAGCCAGAACCACAGAGGCAATCATCCAGCCCTTGTTACCTTTAGGAGAAACTGGTGGAGCAGGTGGCGTCGTATTATTGTTGCTGCCGACTTTGTTCATTACTGGAACACTTTCCTCTTTTGTTGTATTCACAGGTTCTTCAGCAGCTACGATCTCCACTTCATTTACTTCATTGGTATTCTCGGTAGTGTTCAATTCTTCTTCCGGAGTACCGTTGTTTTCTAAGTTCTCATTTCCATTCAGATCTTTTTTGTCCATTATTAGTAATGACTCCCTTCAATATAGGTGTTGCTTGTCTATTTACAACTTTAACAGAAATACAGATCCTAAACCTTAAGAAAGTATAAAAAAAGATAGGATCTTTTTAAGTTTCTATTAATAAAAAGCAAAAAGCCGGAAATGGCATCGGTAACATGCCCTTCCGGCTTATGGGAATAAGATGTTTACTTCAGTCCTTTCAATAGATGACGAATACTTTCTTGTTTCCGTCTTGGGACCCGTACGTTTTTAGCGAATAGGCCCTTTTCTCCGAAATAAATGCAGTCGTCTTCGATAGAACTGATCTTGTTTAGATTGACATAACAGCCACCGTACACATGATAGTAAGTAGAATTGGATAACAATCGTTTTAATTGCTCGGCAGTCATTCTCTTTTTTATGTTGTAGTTTCTGCCGTGAAAAATGACCAAATCATGGTCCCCGACCTTAAAGAACAGAATGTCTGTTTCCACCTCGAAGTCCTCGTATACATTTCTGGCTTCCAGCAGGATGCTACTCATTCATGTTCCCCCTTTATACTTAATAAAAGACTAATGTTAGCGCTTTCATTATAGCACAATCCCTAATCATTGGAAAGCCTTATTTTTGAACTATTTGTCACACTTTTTACTTTATAGTTTGTCTTTAACGTTTAAAAATTGTAAATTATATAATAGCAATACTTTGAAGGAGGATGTAAAGATGGAAAAGCAGACTAAGTTATTGCTGTTTACGGGTTCCTATGCAAGTGCCACGGATAGCGGTGTGCAGGTATTTGAATTCGATGGCGAAGCAGGAGGTACGTTAAAATTAATCGACTCGGTTCAGGGTCTAACTAACCCCACCTTTGTTAATGTAGATGCTTCAGCCCTGCGTTTATATGCCATAGGAGAAAAGCCAAATGGTGAAGGTGGAAAAGAGGGAGAAGTCGTTACCTTTGCTATCGATGCTAAGCGTGGGAAATTGAGCGAATTGAACCGTATAGCCTCAATGCCTGCTTCAGGTAATGGTCAAACGACCACATGCCATATTTCAAGAGATCTAAGCGATGAATACATTGTTGTATGTAGTTATCATGGTGGCAGTGTAGGCTTGATCACATTAGATGAAGAAAAAGTTGCTAATCAACTGGCGGATGTCGCGATTCATTCCGGTCATGGTCCCCATCCTGAACGTCAGGATCGCCCGCATCCACATTCGGCTATTTTCAGTCCGGACGGACAGTATCTGTTTGTTTCTGATCTTGGGCTTGATATTATTCGGTCCTATAGAATCAATAGAGACTTGAACAAACTAGAAGTTCACGGAGATACTGCGCTTCATCCAGGGGCGGGACCTCGTCATTTTACTTTTCATCCAGATGGAAAGTCTGCTTATGTTATAAACGAGGTGGATTCCACGATAACATCGTTTACATATGACAGTGCTACAGGGACTCTTCACACGGTAGATACAATTTCAACTTTGCCTGAGGATTTTAAGGAAGAGAATACTTGCGCTGAAATTGCTACTTCAGTAGATGGAAGATATCTTTACGCTTCTAATCGTGGAGCGGATAACATCGCAGTGTTTGCAGTGGATAACGCTACTGCCAAGCTTACACTAATTGAATATGTATCTACTCGTGGAGGGCATCCACGACACTTCTCATTAACTCCGGATGGGGCTTATCTTATTGTTGCAAATCGTGACGCTAATAACCTGGTTGTGTTCTCTATTGAAGAGACCAGTGGTCGTCTCGTCTTTACAGGAAATACTGCCGAGGTATCTAAGCCGGTGTGTGTGAAGCCTGTGATTTTCCCTGTATAAAAGAAACTCGTTTTGAAGAGTGAATAAGACAATTTAAGAAAATAATAAAGGGAACACCGGAGATGTAGTCCGGTGTTCCCTTTATTATTGAAAATAGGATGAAGAAGTTTAATGAATGTGTGAACTATTTGAGTGAGACGGGCTTAAGAGGTACAATAGTGGATACTGCAGATTTGAAGAGCACATTCTGTCTGCCATCACCTTGACCCTGTAAAGTGATTGTGAATGCATCATACGAGGTTACGACGCCTTGCATTTTTACACCATTTGTTGTAAAAATCGTCACGGGCACCTTTGTGGAAATAAACTGATTCAACAAACGTTCCTGCAATTTTAGACTCTCCACTTTGGCAGCACTCCATCTTTTTGTATATTTATTTCTCTATAATTATAGCACGGGTTATAGCTTCTCAGGAAATGTGATCGACAGGCACAAAATTAGACACGGAGGTATTTATGCTTTATTATCAGAACTGGTCTAGAGGTTTTCGTTATTTTATAGGGTTTGCTGCTTGTTTCGTCGTTATTGCGATTCTAGTTCATATGAATAAGGTATCATCATTTGATAATTATATGATTCATTTTGTTCAATCCGCTGAATCACCTGGACTGACCACATTCGCCAAAGGACTATCTCTGATTGGTTCCTCCAAGGTAGCGATTGGTATATCTATCGTCACGATGGCACTGCTGTATTTTCTGCTGAAACATCGGCTTGAGCTAATTCTGTTCCTATGGGTTGGACTAGGCTCACAACTATTGAATACACTTATGAAGTTATGGTTTCAAAGGGAGCGTCCAAATTTCAATCGTATTGTCCAAGAGCTCGGTTATAGTTTCCCAAGTGGACATTCCATGGCAGCCTTCTCCCTGTATGGGGTAATTGCCTATTTACTGTGGCGTCATTTGCCGCGAAGAAGTGAAAGAATCCTGTTAATAATATTTGCGGTATTCATGACTGTGGGCATTGGCTGGAGTCGTATTTACCTGGGAGTTCATTATCCTAGCGACGTAATTGGTGGTTATGCTGCAAGTGGCGCGTGGCTGATGTTATCCATCAGTCTATTTGAAGCCTATAAAAAACGGATATCCTCATAAGAAATGAAGATATCCGTTTTTGTGGGGATATTTTAAAATATAAGAATATATATGTTTCACGCTATACATTATCCTTATATTTCTCGCATAAACGCTTACCGTCCTAAATAGGACACCGAAGGCGTTTTTGCTTGAGGGTTCATCACATGATGTTCCGAAGATTTATGATCTTGGAAATGACCCATTTTACTTATTTTTTTCTTCAGCATAGAAGGAAGTCCAGCCTTTAGCTTTTGAGCTTCGTCTTTTGTTAGACGTCCCTCGCTGATGGCTTGATCCAGCCGCTTACTTGCGGATTCGCTGAGCTTTTGAATATATTGATCTTCTGTCCAGCCTTTCTTTTCAAGGGCAAGCTCGGGGAGGGTTTTGCCTGTTTTAAGGCTATTGATTAGCTCCGTACGATCCATCTCAAGCAGCTTGGCTGTTTCGAAAATAATGAAATGTCCGCCGGCTCTGAATTTCCCGTCTTTCCCTGGTGGGGGTCTATGACCTTTTTCCGAAGGCCCAGAATCAGGTGCAGTGGAAGTTACATTCTCAGCTGACACGCTCCGAGTAGGAGCAAGTGCTGGAGACAGACTGAGGAAAAGAACAGCTGTGATGGTCACTAATTTTTTGATGTTGTTATTCATTCACTCACCTCGTATGTTATATGTGATAGGTACTTACTTGAATTAGTATTCCCTGAAAGCTGAAAGAATCATAAGTGAGAGCTTAAATGATCATAAAATTCATCAACTCTAGGCTTGGGTAATTAGAGGAATGAGGGATTCGTAGATGTCCATATTGCAGAGTGGGCCAATTTTTAGGGGGGATATTTTTGGCTTTTGGAGCTCGCATATTTAAAACAGGAATGGCAGTCACGCTTGCCTTGTATTTAGCCGAACTGCTACATTTTCCATCTTCTGTGGGCGCTGCGATTGCAGCAATTTTCGCGATGCAGCCATCTATTTATCGCTCTTGGCGTTATTTTCTTGATCAGCTGACAACGACTACAATGGGCGCGGTACTCGCTCTTCTGGGAGGAATGCTGTTATCCAATAGTCCAATTGCGGTTGGGTTGGTCTGCATTCTTGTCATTATGATCAGTATGAAAATTAACCGAGCGGATACTATTAGCCTGACACTCGTCACCGTTATAACAGTGATGGAGGCTTCTGGTGAATGGCAGTTCGCGCTGAATCGGTTCTTATTAACATTGACAGGGATTGTTTCTGCATTTCTAATCAATATTATAGTAGTTCCTCCGAAACCACGGAAACAGTACATCAAGCAAATTGAGAACGTCTTTGCCAGTCTTTCCTTGCTGCTAAGAACGGCTGTATCTCATGAGATGAAGGAAAGTGTGTTTCGTGATGAAAAACTTGCACTGGAGTCATCTATTAAATCTTTAGCGGATAAGTACGCTTTGTTTGAGGAAGAGCAGAAACAGCTAAAGAGGGCGAAGTACAGTCAGACTAGACAAATGGTTGTCTATAAGAACCTGTTATCTTCTTTGCAAAAGGGCTTCGATGTTCTTGAGGCTGTGGATCGGCATTATTTTCAAGCGGATCGAAGTGAAGAGACAGATGCATTGTTTGACAGTCATTTGGAGCAGTTAATCAAATATCATCAACTGATCTTGCTGAAATTTGAAGATAAACTAAAACCAAACACTAATGAATCGGAACCCTTGGGAGACGAGAATGATGGATTTTTGAATTCAACGATCCTGGGGTATAATGCGGAGAAAATAGGTCAACTACGATTGTATGTTGTAGCCGCAGCTATTTACGATTACGGATATCAATTAGAACGGCTTGATAAAGTGGCAGATCAGATGAACCGTATAGCGACTGAGGAAAAAGAAACGGATCGCGAAGCTTAAAACATAACCTTGTGATGTGCAACATATAAGCTTAAGGATTATGTTCAGGGTGAAACTTATACTTCTTATTTTGTTAACAAGTCCGGTCCCTGAGGGGCCGGATTCATCTATTAAGAGTATCCTCACTTGAAATATCAACCTTCCAAAGGGGATGAAATGTAGTGGAGAATCATGAAATTGAATGGAAAGAGGAACAGCAGCGGGTTGACGGATTGACTAGGCTTTTGTCTGCCCATATCCGGCGATTATCTGAGGAGCTCGGACTCCATCGCAGTGATGTAGTGGATATGCGGAAAGACTTCTGGGAAGAGGTGACGGTAAACTTCAGTAGTCCAGATGATTTAGGGGAAACTTCAACAAGTCTGCGCCAACAATCCCAAATCTTGAATGAACGTGAACGCCATCATTTACAGTCGAGCAAGGCTCTAAAAAAATATAAAAAGCTACTCGTCTCTCCTTACTTTGGGCGTATTGACTTTACAGAAGCACCAAATGGAGAAACGGAAAAGATTTATCTGGGGATTGGATCCTTGATGGAGGATGATGGCACCTTCTTGATCTATGACTGGCGGGCGCCTATATCGAGCTTATATTATGACGGAGCTCCTGGCCCAACAGCTTATGAGACACCTGGTGGACTTGTTTCCGGTACAATGAATCTTAAACGTCAGTTTGTGATTTCTGATGGTGTTATTGAAGTTATGTTTGATACTGGGGTAACGATCGGCGACGAGCTTTTGCAGCAAGTGCTTAGCCATAGTGCCGATGATCGAATGAAGAGTATTGTAGCTACCATCCAGAAAGAGCAAAATGCGATTATCCGCAATGACAAAAGCCGAATGCTGGTCGTTCAGGGTGCCGCAGGAAGCGGGAAAACCTCTGCAGCATTGCAGCGGGTAGCTTATCTTTTGTATAAATACCGTGAAGTTCTGCAAGCAGACCAGATGTTGTTGTTCTCGCCGAACCCGCTGTTTAATAGCTATGTTTCAACTGTGCTCCCAGAGCTAGGTGAAGAAAATATGCAACAAACCACTTTTCAGATGTATCTTGAGCATCGTTTAGGACATGAATTCCAGCTGGAAGATGTCTTTAGTCAGACGGAAAACCTATTGAATGCCCCTGATGGCCCTGAAGTGGGTATACGCAGAGAAGGCATCGCTTATAAATCATCCGTACCTTTTCTCGATGTGATTCGTCGGTATGCTACGATGCTGGAACATGAGGGCATGCTGTTCAAGCCTTTAATGTTTCAAGGTAGAGCGGTAGTCAGTAAAGAAGAAATGGAACGTCATTTCTATGCCTATGATCCCGCCATTAAGCTTGCGAACCGTGTAGACTTAATGACACGCTGGTTACTGAAGAAGATCGCTGATTTTAGCCATGAGGAAAGAAATGCTTCATGGGTTGAAGATCAAATTGAGCTATTGGACTCCAGTGATTACCATCGTGCATATCAGATGTTACGACGTAAGAAGAAAGCTACACAGGATAGTTTTGATGATTTTGATACTGAAAAAGAAGTGTTATCCCGGTATGTAGTCAGCCAACGCTTAAAACCACTGCGCGGATGGACTAAACGAGGTCGTTTTGTGGATGTTAAGGGGTTGTACAGTACGCTGTTTACTGATCGTGAGCTTATGGAACGCCTAAATGGTGTTAATTCTCTGCCGGAAATCTGGGATGAGATCTGTGAACAAACACTAAAATCTATCGCAGTGAACGAGCTTGCCTACGAAGATGCTACACCATTCCTTTATTTGAAGGAGTTAAGCCAAGGCTTCCGTATCAATACGCTGATTCGTCATGTGATTGTGGATGAAGTACAAGACTACTCACCTTTCCAATTAGAGTTCATGCGTCGTTTGTTTCCAAGGGCGAAAATGACCGTATTGGGTGATTTGAATCAGGCGATCTATGCACAAGGTGAGGTGCTCGGTGATTTGTCTAGTTTGGTAAGCATTTATGGGGAAGAGAATACAGAAGTGATCTCGTTAACCCGAAGCTATCGCTCCACTTTTGAAATTGTAGAATTTACGCGTTCAATGATTCCTGGAGGGGAAAGAATTGTGCCGTTTAATCGACGAGGAGAAGAACCTCAGCTAAGTGTGGTGTCTAGCGAGGATGAGCTTCTGAATGCAGTTGAAATGGATATCCGGAATTTGCAATCCAAGGGGTATCATTATGTGGCTGTCATTTGTAAAACAGCAGAAGAAAGCGCAAGAGTTCATGATGAACTACATAGTAGGCTGCCAGTAAGGCTCGTTACGAAAGAAACGCCGAATTTCCAGAAGGGAACATTGGTGTTACCTGCTTACTTAGCTAAAGGCGTGGAGTTTGATGCTGTCATCATCTACGATGGTTCAGCTGAACGATATGGCAGAGAAAGTGAGCGTAAATTGTTTTATACAGCTTGCACTCGAGCGATGCACTTGCTGCATATTTTTAGCCTAGGAGAACCAAACCGGTTTCTTCCTTCTGTAAAAGCGAAGACCATGATTACAAATTCGCTGTAAAGCCCCATCTTCTGATCATAAGATCGTCCTTTCGCATTGGCGGGGGGACGGTCTTTTTATATGTATGAATAAAGAGGGATGAACAAACCACAATATAGAGAGTCGTCGCAAACAATGACAAAGGTGGTCAGTTCATGAAGGAAAGAAAATGGGATCTGCTTGCACTGGCATCCATTCCACTAATTATGACCCTCGGTAACTCCATGCTGCTCCCTATTTTGCCGCAGATTTCTAAAGAACTAGGCATTAGCTCTTTTCAGGTGAGTATGCTGATTACTGTTTATGGATTGATGGCTATCGTGATGATCCCAATTGCAGGGTACCTGTCTGATGCTTATGGACGTAAAAAGGTGATTCTTCCGAGTCTGATCATTGCTGCTATTGGTGGAGCTGTGTGCGTGGTGGCGGCTTGGGTTATGAAGGGCGTTAGCGCCTATTGGGTCATTCTGGCCGGACGTTTATTACAAGGGATAGGTGCGGCTGGTGCTTTTCCTATTGTGCTGCCCTTCGTTGGTGATTTATTCAAGGAAGAAGAGGATGTAAGCAAAAGTCTGGGAATTATTGAAACCTCTAATACCTTTGGTAAAGTGCTCAGTCCGATCCTTGGAGCTTATCTTGGAATATGGCTTTGGTTTGCACCTTTTATCGCTATTCCTGTTCTATGTTTAATTTCATTTGCTTTAGTTCTTTTTCTGGTTCGAAAGCCGGAAGCGAAGGAACAACCTGAGAAACAGGGTATAAGAGAATTTTTATCCGGAATTGTGAGCATTTTGCGTGAAAAGGGACGATGGTTGTATGCTATTTTTGCCATAGGCGGTATCTGTATGTTTGTAACCTTTGGCGTTCAATTCTATTTATCGGAAATGCTGGAATCTAAATTTAATATGCATGGGGCAAATAAGGGGTTTGTGCTGGCAATACCATTAGCCTTGTTATGTCTGTCTTCATATGGAACAGGAAAGATCATTGGTCAGAACAAAACGCTAATGAAATGGCTGGGCTTTGGAGGAATGGTGTTACTTACTGCAGCAATGATCTTTGCGGGGTTCAATAAAGGTATTTATTTCTTAGTCGGGTTTATGGGCTTAGGTTGTGTTGGAATCGGGATTGTGCTTCCTTGTATGGATGCTTTGATCACGGAGGGAATTGAGAAAGAAAATAGCGGC
Source organism: Paenibacillus sp. FSL F4-0236 (assembly GCF_038000135.1). Lineage (NCBI taxonomy): Bacteria > Bacillati > Bacillota > Bacilli > Caryophanales > Paenibacillaceae > Paenibacillus > Paenibacillus sp. FSL F4-0236. The sequence continues at coordinate 3,239,473 of NZ_JBBOBK010000001.1, read as the reverse complement.
ACGATAACCGCTCTCTATAGCAGTATGAGGTTTATAGGGGTAGCCGCAGGACCGCCAGTGGTATCGCTGCTGTTAAGCAGTGGTCATTGGGTATTATTCGCTTTGATGGCTACAGTCGGCGCAATTGGTGGATTGCTGACCTTATTTGCAGTAACGCCAAGCAAGGGGAGCAAGGGAGAATCTGACGTGAAAGAAACGGAGCAGGTAGATGCGCGACTCTTGTCAAAGCGTGTTCGTCAGACTTCTGCAAGGACTTTAGATGGAAAAAAGAGCTATCCTTAAGCTGCGTTGCCGTAGCTTGCGGGATAGCCCTTTGATAAAAGAATGAAAGACAATCTTATGCTTGTGGTACGGATTCCCAATCCTTCAGGAAGCGTTCGATACCGTTATCTGTCAGCGGATGCTTCCAGAGGGTAGGCAGGAGCGAACCTGGGATGGTAGCAATGTGAGCACCAGCAAGAGCGGCTTGCTCAACATGCGCAATGTTACGGATGGATGCTGCAATAATTTCGGAAGTCATACCGTAGTTAGTTAGGATGGTCTTCAGATCCTTGATCAGCTTCATTCCGTCAACACCGATATCATCCAGACGTCCTACGAAAGGAGAAATATAAGTTGCGCCTGCTTTTGCAGCCATTAAGCCTTGAGCCGCTGAGAAGACAAGCGTTACGTTAGTTTTGATACCTTTTTTTGTAAGCTCATAACAAGCTTCCAAGCCATCTTCAGTCATAGGGAGTTTAATGACAACGTTTGGAGCCCACTCAGCAATTTCGTATGCTTCTTTAAGCATTTCTTCTGCTGTAAGTCCGATTACTTCTGCACTTACTGGACCTGGAACGATTGCTACGATTTCTTTGATAACATCTTTAAACAATCTTCCTTCTTTAGCGATGAGCGACGGGTTAGTCGTTACGCCATCCACTAATCCGAGGCGAGTAATACGTTTGATCTCTTCAATATTTCCGGTGTCCAAGAAAAACTTCATTTTAAGTTTCCTCCCTTGATTTCCATATGGATTGACAAACAATATTCATATTTTCATTATGAGACATGTCAAACGAAGTTTCAACTGTTATTTTGAATATTTCAAAATAACTTTATAGATTGAATATCGCTTACACTTGTTATAGTGTTGATAATATAGGATTGGTCTATGCAGTTATCCATGATAATATATAATCGGTATTGTTATTATGGAGTATTGGGTGGGACGTGATGAAATGTACTCGATATTAGTTATTTTGCTTGTGCTCGTGTTGTCAGTTGCCGGATTCTTGGCCTACCAGAACAGCAAATTGGTATCTAATCAGAAAAAATTAGGGACTTTATCACGCAATCCTTCACTAATGTATTCTATCTTTGACCAATCTTGCGCAGCTAGTGTGGAAGACCCAGACGTAATTCCTTTAGTTCAATACACAGTTTTTGTGGAGTCCAGCGGGCAGGCAGTTGTGAATAAGCCTTTAGCAATCATTAATCTTTGTAGAGTAAGTGCGGGTAGAGGAAATCTAGTTATCGCTGATGTCGAACGCAGTGTGCTGGAGCACATTAAATTGGCAGCCCCCTCAGATGCTTTCATTGAGCATAAAGCTTACTTACATAGGGCTGCTAACCACGCTGAAAAAGAGATGATCCTAAACTTAGAGGATGTAGTGAAATTACAATATACATAAGACAGAATGAAGAATATTGATTTTTTTGGCTGCAAGAAGGATAATACGAATTTGGATACAAGAAAAGAGGGAAATAGAGTGTCGCCCGTAACAGAAGTGAATTTTGAAGTAGTTGATCCAGAGAACGCTGATTTAAGAGAACTTATTACGTTTCTGGATGAGGAACTGAAGATGCGTTATCCGCATGAGACGATCTATGTTGTTGATTTCGAGGATCCCAAAGTAAAAGAAATGACTTTCGTAGTAGCCTACTTAAACGGAAAACCAGTGGGCTGTGGTGGGCTTCGTCCACTGGATTATATCGGAATAGAGATCGCAACGATGGAGTTGAAGCGCTTTTATGTAGATTCTAGTTATCGTAAAATGGGCATAGCTACAAATATGCTGTTATTCCTTGAAGAACAAGCATTAGCGGCGGGGTTTAAGGAGATCCGATTGGAGACCGGAATTAAGCAGCCAGAAGCGATTGCGCTTTACGTCAAGCATGGCTACCAACCGATTGATTTATTTGGACCCTACATAGGTGATCCGGATAGTCTCTGTTACGGCAAAATACTATAAAACTTTATAATGGATAACATGGGGGTATTAAAATGAGTATCAACGTTAAACAACTAGCAGCTGAAAAAGCAGTGGGATATGTAGAAGATGGAATGAAGGTAGGTCTGGGTACGGGATCAACTGCCTACTGGGCAATCCGCAAGCTCGGTGAACGCGTCAGTGAAGGCTTGAAAATTACCGCAGTAGCTACTTCACGCGCTTCCGAAGAGCAAGCACGAGAGCTGGGAATTCCACTGGTAGCTTTTGGTGATATTGATAGTCTGGACTTAACCATTGACGGAGCGGACGAGCTAGACAGCAGTCTGCAACTAATTAAAGGCGGCGGCGGCGCTTTGCTTCGTGAGAAGATTGTAGCTAGTAATAGTACCCGAATGATTGTGATTGCCGATGAAGGTAAAGTTGTAAACACGCTAGGCAAATTTCCGTTGCCGGTGGAAATCGTTCCTTTCGCCTGGGAATGGACTGTGGCAGAGCTTGCCAAACTGGGTTGCCAACCTGAATTGCGTCGCAGCGGAGAAGAGTTGTATAAGACGGATAATGGCAATTACATTGCGGACTGCCGATTTGAAGCGATAGAAGCTGCACCGAAGCTAGCACTGACTATCCAAAACATCCCGGGTGTTGTAGATCACGGCCTATTTATTGGAATTGCAGCGATGGCGATCGTAGGTAAACTTGATGGAACTATCGAAATTATTGAAGCTCAACCTAAGAATTGATTAACCGCAGACATAAAGAAACTTACCGTTCATGGCCGCTAAAAGGATTGACACGGGTAGTGCTAACTCTGTATAGTGCTACTGTTATCTATTGGATGTTTATCGGATTTGGACGTGAGGTACATACCGGAGGTCCTCTTCAGTATAATCTGGTTCCATTTCGCACGGTGTCACTTTATTTCAACTTGGATAACGGTTTATCACTTATCAATCGGCTAGTAAATCTGCTAGGAAATGTTGTAGTTTTTATTCCATTTGGTTTTCTTTCGCCATTAGTAAAGATACGTCCTGTTTCTTGGCTTAGAATCTCGCTATATGCTGTCCCTTGTATTCTGCTTTTGGAGTGCTTGCAAATGCTGCTGCATGTGGGAAGCTTCGATATTGATGATTTACTATTAAACATGCTGGGTGTGTGGACAGGCTACGGATTGTTTCGAGTGATTAGCTGTAAAAGGAACAAAGAAGGAGAAATGTGAAGAATGTTGATTGATCTTAAACCCCTCATTGGTACATCTGAGGTGAATGAGCTGCTGACCTATGCGGTCATAGATGATCCGAATGCTCTACAGCAGACTTCGTCTGAGTATAGCGAACAAGCCGGGCTAAAGTTATATGGCTGGGAAGAGGAAGAATTACTGCTTGGTCTTGTAGGCTTTGAAGAAACAGAAGATGGTTCCTTGGATATTCGGCATATTGCTGTATTGCCAGAGAACAGAGGAAAAGGTTATGCACGAGGGATGATTCTGGAGCTGCTTACTACGCGTCAGCCGCGTTATCTGGTAGCTGAAACAGAGGATGAGATTGCTGCAGATTTCTACCGTAGTCTTGGGTTCATGGTGTACAGCCTCGGCGAAAATGCAGCAGGCATTGAAACGCTGAGATGTGTTTATGAAGTAGAAGAGATCGAGGATGAGGAATAAACAATTTTTAGAAGACATACAATGGCAGGTCGAGATGAAATCTCGGCCTGTTTTTTTGTTGAGTCACCTTAAATTGTTCCTTAGAATTGTAAAGTTGACTTTTGAAATAAATGGGATTATAGTTTGACAATGAAACTGTTCTACAGTTGAACTATATTTGGAGGTAGGAAGCTTTGGAAGATGAAGTTCAGCATTGGATTAACCGTTATATGGATGCTTATATGATGGTGACTAGACAAGTAGCCGCAAGAATTAAAGATAGCATTGCTGCAGATACAACGAATGATCAGTATCAAATTCTGCGTCTGATTAATGCTCAGGAACAATGTACCTCTACATATCTAGCAGAAACTTTTTGCGTGGGTAAAAGCTCCATTACAGCAATAATCAACAGACTGGTGCAAGCGGGCATTATTGAGCGCACTCGTGACGAGAATGATCGTCGTCAGGTGTATTTATCGATGTCAGAGCATGGTAAAAGAGTATTTGAAGCAGCTGAGTCGCAAGTACATGAAGTAGTGGCCCCGTATTTGTTTCATTTTGAAAAGAAGGATATTGAGACGTTCATCATGATGTTTGAGAAACTGGCAAGTCTAATTCAGAATGATAATGGAGGGAAGAGCCAATGAAGACGATTCTAAAAGCAAGATGGGCGGTTATCGCAATCTGGCTCGCTGTAGCGGTGGTGCTAGTGATGACGGCCCCGTCTTTCTCTGATCTTGTCCGTGAGAAGGGGCAGGTTACGGTTCCAGAGGGATACCCTTCATCTAGAGCAGCAGAAATCATGAAGGAAGCGTCAAGTGACAAGGGAGGCGAATCACTCCATCAAGTAGCCCTTGTGTTCAATAACCCGAAGGGAATCGGAGCGGAAGAAACAGCAAGTATTCAACAAGGCGTTGAGAAGCTGGCTGCGAATAAGGAAGCTCTGCAGTTAGATTCCATCACCGATCCTTTTTCACAAAGTGAGCTTAAAGATACACTGATTGCCAAAGATGGCAAGACTATTATGGTGGCGTTGTCCGTAAAAGGTGAAGGAGAGGCTGTTACTGCGCTGCCAGATAAAGTGGATGAGATGCTCTCAGGTGTTAAAGCAGATCATTATTTGACCAGTGAAGGTCTGATTACAGAGGATATGATTGCAAGCTCAGAAGCAGGGCTAAAGAAGTCGGAGTATATTACAGTTGTCTTTATCCTACTTATTCTATTCGTTGTGTTTCGTTCGTTCGTAGCGCCTTTTGTACCGCTGCTGACCGTGGGTATCAGCTATATTGTATCCCAATCTGTCGTGGCTTTTTTGGTGGATCGTTATGATTTTCCTTTATCAACGTTTACTCAAATCTTTATGGTTGCGGTCATGTTCGGGATCGGTACGGATTATTGTATTCTGCTGATCAGTCGCTTTAAAGAAGAATTGATGACCGCAGAAGATACTAAAAGTGCAATCATTGCAACTTATCGAAAAGCTGGAGGAACGGTGTTCTATTCGGGCTTAGCGGTATTTGTAGGTTTTGTAGCGATTGGGTTATCGAAATTTATCCTTTATCGTTCAGCAGTAGCTGTTGCAGTTGGTATTGCAGTTATGCTATTGGCACTTGTGACGATTGTTCCATTCTTTATGGCTGTTCTAGGCAAAAAGCTATTCTGGCCCTCCCGTGGCAAGCTGGAGCATAGTGAGAGCCGTATTTGGGGATGGGCAGGTTCTTTTTCTTTAAAAAGACCGTGGGCCGCACTTCTAATCGTTGCAGTAATCGTATCCCCATTTCTAGTTACCTATAGCGGTAAGCTGTCCTTTAACAGCTTGGAGGAAATTGGCTCGGAATATGCTTCGGTAAAAGGTTTTAATATTATTTCGGAGAGCTTCGGACCAGGTGAATCGATGCCTGGCAAGGTCGTTATCAAGAATGATGATCGTATGGACAATTCAGAATATCTGGGACTTGCGGAGAAAATTAGCCGCGAGCTGGAAAAAGTGGATAGTGTAAAATCTGTTCGGAGCATGTCACGTCCAACAGGTGAGCTGATTAGTGATTTCTTGATTCCGAATCAGGTCGGTACACTTTCTGATGGACTGGACCAGAGTAACGAAGGTCTGACCAAGATTCAGACCGGCTTGTCTGAAGCTAGTAAACAGCTTAGCGATAATGCTCCTAAACTTACAGAAGCTGTTGCAGGGAGTGCTAAGCTGACAGAGGGCACAGCGGATCTCAAAGACGGAATTGTTGCTTTAGGCGCCGGGCTCACCCAGATTGAGAGCGGGATTAAGAGTGGCTCAGCGGGTGCAGGAGAGATCAAATCCGGTCTTCAGCAGGCAGCAACAAGTGCTAAACAGTTAGCAGATGCTAATGCGAAGTTACTTGAGGGCTATAAAAAAATCGGTGGAGGCTTAACCCAGCTGGATGAAGGACTCGGGCAGCTTCCGAAGCAGCTACAAGGTGTTGCAGAGGCATTAAAAGGACTGGACGGTTCCTTCGCTGGCCTAGAGAGCAGTTATCCGGAAATTGTTCAGGATGTAAATTATTTGACGATCAAAGGTACAGTAGCACAAAGTGGTACGGGTGCAGCGCAGCTAGCAGCCGGTCTTGGTCAGGTTTCAGAACAGCTTAAAGGTGCAGCTACTGGCTTAAATGAAGCGAATGCCGGTTATGCCAAAGCTGCGGCTGGGCAAACCGCGCTCGCGCAAGGTTTAGCTAAGCTTGTAGCTGGAATCGGTCAACTGCAATCTGGACTCGATCAGGCGGCAGCAGGTCAAGGACAGATCGTAGAAAAGATTCCATCTATCACAAGTGGTCTTGATCAATTGCAAGGCGGACAGAAGCAGCTTGCAGATGGTTTTGGTGAATTGACAGGTCAGATTGGAGCCTTAACCACTGGACTAAGCGATAGTGCTGATGGATTGAAGCAAATTACAAGCGGTCTGGGCTCGGCACAAGAATACTTGAATCAGATTCAAGCGGCTAAGGATGAAGAGCTGAGCGGATTCTTCGTACCGGCTGAGGCACTTAAAGCTGAAGGTATAAAGCAGGTATTTGACACGTACTTATCTGATGACCGTAAGGTGATGACATTGGACGTGGTATTCACCGAGAATCCTTACAGCTCAGAGGCTATAGATAGTGTGGGTGATATTCAAGCAGCAGTAGATCGTGCAGTTAAAGGTACGAAGCTTGAAAATGCTGAAACAGCTATTAGCGGGGTTACAAGTAGTCAAAGCGATTTGCGGAATATTTCCAATGAAGACTATACGCGTACAGTAATCTTGATGCTGAGCGGTATTTTCATCATATTAGTGTTGCTGCTTCGCTCAATCGTAATGCCGATTTACCTTATCATTTCACTTTTGATCACTTACTTTTCAGCGTTGGGCGTTACAGAGGCTATTTTCGTTAATCTTCTGCACTATGAAGGGATTACCTGGACGACGCCATTCTTTAGTTTTGTTATGCTGATTGCACTAGGTGTGGATTATAGCATTTTCTTAATGGCCCGGTTTAACGAAAATAAAACATGGGACGTAAAAGAAGCGATTCTACACGCTATGCGCAATATGGGTACAGTTATCCTTTCAGCTGTAGTTATTCTGGGTGGTACCTTCGCTTCGATGTATCCTTCTGGGGTATTGTCGATGATGCAGATTGCTACAGTGGTGCTCGTAGGATTGGCCTTGTATGCTCTAATCTTCCTGCCGTTCTTTGTCCCTGTAATGGTACGGATCTTCGGCCGAGGAAATTGGTGGCCATTTTCGGTTAAACAGAGCGGAGAAGCTAACAAGCAGGATTTAAATATGTAAATGGGACTATACCCCATTTATGAATCAGAAGTCATAACAAGTTGTTTTTTTGCAGCCAGCCACCGATATATTTATCGGTGGCTGGCTTTTTATTTGAGTAGAATGAATCGTTTCGATGGGGCATTATTAGCGGGGAGAACTACTAATCCGTTCAATTGTCATGGGTCTTTTATCCATTGACTTCTGGTTCTTTAGGTTATTGTTATTATGTTTTTAGAAAATTATAATAACACTGGATTCGTTTTCAAAGTCTCCAAATTACAACTAGAAAGCGAGATGATGAATGATGAAAGTAAGCATGAAGAACAGCAGTATCGCAAAGAAGGTTGCTCCATTTGTTATTACAGCGGGGGTTATTACCGGAGTAGGACTTATCGATACCGATAAAGCGCTAGGACACGGTTATGTATCCGAACCAGCAAGTCGTGCGAAGCTTGGTGCAGCGAATAATGTGGGTTCTGTTCAATATGAGCCTCAGAGTCTAGAGGCACCAAAGGGTTTCCCATTGGCGGGTCCTGCGGACGGGAAGATTGCATCTGCGGGTGGCATGTTCGGAGGAATTCTGGATCAACAATCAAGTGATCGCTGGATTAAGCACGATATGGTTGGCGGAGTCAATGACATCACTTGGTATCATACAGCACAACATAGAACAACAAAATGGCATTACTATATTACGAAAAAAGGTTGGAATCCTAATACGCCAATTAAACGTTCCGATTTAGAGCTTATTGGAACTTTTGAAAATGGCGGTAAACAGCCTGAGCGTTCTGTGACGCACAAAGTAAATGTCCCAACTGACCGCAGTGGATACCATGTTATTTTGGCGGTGTGGGATATTGATGATACAGCGAATGCCTTCTACCAAGTCATTGATGTGAATCTAAAGAACGGTGAATCAGGACCTGGGGTACAACCAGACACGGAGAAGCCGTCAACAGTAACGGGGTTACACACGATGAGTGTAGAATCGAGCAGTGTAGATCTTATGTGGAATGCCGCAACAGATAACGTAGGCGTAGATCATTACATGATTTATCGCGGGGATAGCGTCGGTATAGCGAAACAAATCGGAACATCCTCAACAACGAGCTTTAAAGACATTACTGTAGAAGCAGGTGAAATTTATACATATTATATTGTTGCAGTGGATCGTGCAGGAAACACGTCAGGCTCAAGTAATATTATTGTTGTTAGCACACCAAACCCGGAAGTGGTTATACCTCCAGTGGAAACACCAGATACTGTAAAGCCTTCGATGGTTGAGGGGCTGCATACCATGTCAGTGAAGCACAATAGTGTTAATCTGATGTGGAACGCCGCCCAAGATAATGTAGGTGTTGATCATTATGTTGTGTATCGAGAGGGTGTTGAATTGACCCAAACTAAGGGAACTTCCTTTACGGATTTAACGGTGCAAGCTTCCACTACGTACAATTATCATGTGAGAGCTGTAGACGCTGCTGGTAATATTTCAGACAAGAGCTCTTTGTATACAGTCACAACCCTTGTGAAACCCGTATTACCAGATGTAGCAGCTTGGAATGCAACCGGGTTGTACATTGTAGGAACAAAAGTTGAATACAAGGGTAACGTTTATGAAGCTCGAGTGACATTTAGAAGTTTCGGTGATACCAACTGGAATCCGGAGTCGGCATTATCGCTTTGGAAATTAGTGACGAACTAATAACATCGTTTACCCCCCAATTTATTATAAAAAAACGGAGATCATTTCTGATAATCAGAAGTGATCTCCGTTTTTTGGGTTAAGGAGTCGTCAAGTTTATTTCATCTTGGCGAAAAAGCTGCGCAACGCCCAACCGCGCTCCTGCCGTTTTTTATATTTAGGCAGTGAACGATAAACAGCGGTGGATTCTTCGAAAGCTCGTTTCGCATCCTCTGATCTGCCAAGCGCTTTATACATCGAGCCAGCCAGATAATACGCCTCAGAAGAAGAAGACTGGATTTCTTGATACTGAGTAACGTAATGTAATGCTTTATCATGATTCGTATGGCGGAAAGTTTCCGCTAACCAAAGATATGGCTGTCCATATCGAGCCTTACGGTTGATTTCCAGACCACGAAGCATTTGTGCTTCGCCTTCCTCCAAAGCGCCTAGCTTAAGATTCACATGTCCGAGTTCTACCCAATATTCAGCAGATTGTTCATAACGGTCCTCGATTTGCAGTAGGAGATCCTTCGCTTCCCTGTATTTATTACGTTCTGCCAAACTCCGCGCTAAATCAAATTTGGATGAAACATCATTAGGATTTAAAGAAATGGTTGTACGTAACTTGGAAATTTGACGCATTCTTTTGAAGGGCTTTGTAATGCTGGGGAAGATGCCCACATATCGCCGATCCAAGAAATACAAGATAAGAAGCAGGATGAATATAGCCAGAAAAGGGTTGCCCACTAATCTGAAGAGCAGTAAAACACCTATAAATTTAAGCATAACTTCCCTCCATAATCATTTGGTTCCGGTATTGCGATTGAAAAGAGTAGATCCAAGGCAGCGTAATTATAACATAATTCAAAGCAATCTGAATCCCGGGATTTAAAAATTATACAACTTTGAGCAGCTTAATAGCGTCTTAGTGTAAGATGAATAATAATTACAATAATATCATAAGAAGGGAAAAACAAGATGAACTTATTAGCAAGGAAGTTACAGCTGTTTAGTTTGGTTGTTTGTTCTACTTTTATGGCTGTTACGTCAGTCCCACAAGTGATAAGCGCGGATCCCTCATCCGCGAAGCTGAGTGGAATTAAGGAGATTGTTGCCACTTCTGGATTTTGGGGAGGGAGCTCCTTCGCACTGGGGACTGACGGAACCGTATGGTCTTGGGGGAGCAATGTTTTTGGACAATTTGCAAATGGAACTGCAGGTCCTGAAGGGTGGACGATTACTCCCCATAGCATAGCAGCGCTTGATCGTACGAAGCAGTTAGAGATCGGTGGAATTTATTATGTTGCGCTGAACGAAGACGGGACGGTTAAAGCTTGGGGAGATTACCGGGATAAGAATGCTATAGAAGCAGGCAATGGGGTAAGCGCTAAACAGCACAAGGTGCTGCTTCCTCAGGTTATCTCTGGGATGACCGATGTAGTCAGTATAGCTTCAGGCATGCACAATACCTTAGCTTTGAGAAAGGATGGAAGCGTACTCCAGTGGAATCCTCCAGAAATCACTGATGTAGGTTTTACAGTGTTGCCTGCTGCTACCAAGGTTCAGGGTTTAAGTGAGGTAATGTGGGTCGGTAACAGTGACTATCAGGCCGCAATTCGCACCAACGGTACTCTTTGGATTTGGAGCGCTAACCCGCAAATAGAGAATACAAAAGCGGTGAAGAAGCCGACCCCAGTCAAGGATTTATATCATGTGAAGTCCGTTTCTATGAACTGGAGGAGTATACTGGCGTTAACTGAGAATGGAAGTGTCTGGGCAACGGTTGACAGCAATAATTATAACGAAATCATGATGAAGAAGATGCCAGGTCTTACGGATATTGTATCTGTTCAGACGAAAAATGGGTTCAATCTTGTTGCCAATAAAAAAGGAGAATACTGGGTATGGAAAGCTGGCACTTTATTGCAAGGTCTGCAAAAGATCACAGTCATAAAGCCGATCTCCAAACTTACGCTGGATTTAGGTGGCTTTGTAGCTGTTAAAAAAGATGGCACCGTGTGGACTTGGAGTACCCAATCATCAACCGACAGTAAATGGGTCTTTACTAAACCTAAACAAATCAAAGGCTTGAGCAATCCGATTTCTTTTGCCACGGGGGAAAATAGTAAATATGCAGTTTTGAAGGATGGAACAGCAGTAGCTTGGGGGACGAATATGTTTGGTCAACTTGGAATCAGTGCGCTTGATTCACGTCCTTTTACTGTTTCTCCTATCTTGAAGCCTGTTACTGTAATCGTGGATGGGAAGAAGATCGACTCCGCACAGTCTGCTATATTCTTGGATGGAAGTGTAAGAGTACCGATCAGGGAAGTGGCGGAAAATCTGGGCTACACCTTCTCATGGGACGGAGATATGACGCTCTCGAAAGAAGGCAAGAAAATCATCTTTAAAGAGGGAGCCATTAAAGTAAGTTATGCATCACTTGTTCCAGCGGCAGCTTTGGCTAAGGCACTAGGTGTTACTGCAGAGTGGAATAGTAAACTGTACCAATTAACGATACAAACAAAAAGATGACTTTCATTTAACACTTATTTTAATATTCTGATGTACAATAAGTGAATTATCTCAATTGAACCATAATAACCAGTCTGGAGTGATAGGTATGGCTTTTACAATATGTGTGTTCGCCGGTTCGAATCCAGGTCTTAATTCAGAATATACAGAAATGGCTAGAGAGTTGGGTTATCATATAGCTGCACAAGGTTGTAGGCTGGTTTATGGAGGTTCAAGAAATGGCCTGATGGGACAGGTGGCAGACGGAGTGTTGGCAAATGGTGGTGAAGTCGTCGGTATCATGCCAGTGGATCTTTTTAAAGATGAAATCAGGCATTCTGGGCTAACGAATCTGATTGAGGTCTCTAGTATGCATGAACGAAAGGCCGTTATGAGCGGTATGGCTGATGCGTTTATTGCCCTGCCGGGTGGTCTCGGAACCTTTGATGAGTTATTTGAAATTCTATGCTGGATGCAGATTGGGATTCATCAGAAGCCTATAGGGCTGCTGAATATAAGAGGTTATTTTAATCCACTGTTAGCCATGATCACTCACAGTGTAAGTGAAGGGTTTGCTCCAAAAAATGCGTTGAAAATGTTAGATATGAACTCTGATCCCGAATATTTGCTTGAACTGATGAGAGGTCAAGTTGATCATAGTAATAAAGGTTTTGGGAACGCTAGATTTCCATCACAGCGTTGAGAAAATGAGCAGAAATTAAACAACCTCCAGCTGTTTTTACAGCTTGGAGGTTGTTTTCATATGAACATGTGATAAACTTGTTTCGGTCTATATGTTGCTGGGTAAGTAACTTTTAAGTAGTAGTGGTTGCTCGCCGTATTTCAGGAAATGATTACCTAAGGAGGTTAGAATTCAATGAATGTGATGGTACATAATCTTATGGCTTACAATCATCAGTTTTTTAGACCTCAGCCCGTGGTCAATCCTAAACAAGAGAGAGCTAATAAGAAGAAGCAGAGTTTTCAGGAAGTCTTGAATGAAAAAATGAAAGTGTATGGCACATACAAAAATATTAAGTAAGAGCTACTACATATGTCTGCTGAAAAAAGCCGGAACGCATTGATCCCAAGGGTCAGTGTGTTCCGGCTTTTTTTAGGGTCTAACCTCATAAAATTGGCAACTCTTACGAGCGAAATAAGTCAGATCGCTAACCCTCGACTGAATAACTACATCAGAATCGGTGAAGCGGACAACAGTGGCCCCTGAATTCACCAAATGATCGTCCTGAAATACACGAACAGGTAGTTTGCGGTCAACGGCTTCTTGGAAATCGCTGTCTGTTAGCAGCGGGCGGTTAATTGGCATAAGTATTTAACTCCTTTTGATCATTTAATGAAGTTAGAAATAAAAATAGTATACCTGTGGAAGCATGAGAAATCCAATATAAATGAAGCTGACGAACATTCTATGAGCAGCACATTTGGACAAAATTCTATACGCCCATCTCAGACATAACATAGTTATGAATGTATTAAGGGGGTCTAGATATGCATTGGCTTTCCATCATCATTATTGGGTTGGCTTCAAATTTGGATAACTTAGGAATAGGCGTTTCCTTTGGCGCTAGGTCCACAAGGATTACAACATTTTCTAATCTGATTATTGCTGTTCTGTCGATGCTGGCTACATATATCTCAATAACTTCAGGTGAGTATGTGTCAGAATATTTTTCTGAAGCGAATGGAAATGCCATTGGAGGGTGCTTGATTCTGTTTATGGGAATCTGGAGTATTAGAGCTGTGCATAAAAAACCAACTTCAAATGTAAGCATGGATATAGAGAGCAACGTCCTCAGCACATCTTCTACAGATACTGGCTATCGTCATGTTTTAAAATGGCAAGAATCGATTTGGCTTGGTGTGGCGTTGGCTATAAACTGCATTGCTACAGGCTTTGGAGCAGGGATCAGCGGCGTGAACGCAACATTCACAGCGATCTCAGTGGGTGCCTTTTCGTTTATCACTGTTGCTGCCGGAATGAAAATCGGGAATCGAATGTCCAAAACCTGGCTAGGCAAACATTCTGATCTTATCGGTGGATTGTTATTAGTAGGCATAGGTCTGTATGAAATATTGATTTAAGCTGATCTTGAGTTCGTAATTATTTCCACCATAAATCGGAAGTTTGCCTCCTCAAAAAAAGAATATAAACCCTGTACACTAAATCTTGTAAGAGAAACCTTTGAAAGGGGTACAGGGGAATGAATAAAGTAAAACACTTGGCGCTTTCGTTAGTCGCTATCATGCTTGTAGGTTCACTGGCAGCATGCGGAGGCAACAACGCCGAGAATAATGCATCGAGTAAAAATACAGGTAACAACGCAGCAAGCACAAGTGAACCTACAAAAGACGAGGGTACTGAGCCTGCTGAGAAAATCGAACTTTCTTTCTGGACACTCGGTAACGTGAACTACGAGGATCTAGCGAAAGAGTACACGAAGGAACATCCAAACGTTACGATCAAGGTTCAAAATACCGGTGACCAAACGGCTCACCATAATAATTTGACCACTGCTTTATCGGCGGGGTCGGGCGCACCAGATATTTTCCAACTTGAAATCGGTTTCATGGAGCGTTTTATCAATGCACAGGATAAATTCTATAACCTGAATGATCTCGGAGCCAAAGATATTCAAGCGAACTATCTGGATTGGAAATGGAAACAAGCCTCTTCCGTAGATGGAAGCTTCCAGCTGGGTCTTCCTACAGATATCGGTCCAACGGTTGTGTATTACAGAACAGATTTGGCTGAAGAAGCGGGATTGCCAAGTGACTCCGAGGGATTCGGCGCAGCGATTGATACTTGGGACAAGTTCGCAGCTGTAGCCAAAGCTTTCAAGGAAAAGACAGGCAAACCTTTTGTAGACCTTACTGATCTTACATTTAACGCATTACGTGACCAATCTGCGGATGAAATCTATTTCAGCAAAGCGGATGGCAGCTTTATCGGAGACACCAATCCGCAAGTTCGCAAAGCTTATGATTTCACAGTTAAAGGTATCCAAGAAGGCTGGATCAGCAATGTGATGCTCTGGTCTCCCGAATGGGGCCAAGGCATGAACGACGGATCATTTGCAGTGGTTATGGGACCTGCTTGGATGGCAGGGAATGTTAAGAGTAATGCTCCAGACTCCACTGGCAAATGGAAAATCGCGCAGCTTCCAGAAGGTGCTGGTAACTGGGGTGGTTCGTTCCTGACACTCCCTAAAGAAGGTAAGCATTCCAAAGAAGCTTATGACTTTATCGCATGGATGGATAACAAGGATAATCAACTGGAATCATTCAAAACAAAAGGTTTGATGCCTTCCATTCCAGCACTGTACGAAGATCCGGCATTCGTAGATTTCAAAGATGAATTCTTCGGTGGACAACAAACAGCTGTTGAATTTGGTAAAGCTGCTAATCGTGTAAAACCTGTATACTACGGTCCTCTTCATGACCAAACCGATACCTTCTTCAAAAATGCACTGAAAAATGTGCTGGAGAAAAAGGCTGATCCGGCTAAAGAGTGGGATGAAGCTGTAAAACAAGCGAAAACACTGGCTGAACGCAGTTAAGACTTCTAATAAAAGCACTCTATTTCTAGAAGGTCCGGATTCATGGAGAACGGTATTCTCTATGAATTCGGATTTATCTCGCATAAACGCTTAGCGTCCTTATAGAGACGCGGAAGACGTTTTTGCTTAATACGTTAGATTACCTGGAGGTGTGACATGGCTGAGCCTGTTATTTCGAGTCCGCATGCCGAGAGCAAGCGCCCGTTTTTAACTGAACAAAGAAGGAGCCGCATCACCGCTTATACTTTCATTTCTCCTTTTTTTATTCTGTTCTCGATATTTGGACTATATCCGATCTTCTTTACGATCTACCTCTCATTCTTTAAATGGGATGCCTTGAATCCTATGAAATTCGTAGGAATGAAAAATTATGAATTGGTCACAAGCGACCCTACCTTTTGGATTTCTTTTAGCAACACCTTAATTATGGGACTGCTCGGAACTGTTCCACAGATCCTATTGGCGCTTTTGATTGCCGTATTGTTGAATTCGGGGATGACTCGTTTCAAGAAAACGTTCCGTGTTCTCTTTTTCATGCCCAATATTACGTCTATCGTTGCGGTTACCCTGGTGTTTAGTACGCTGTTTGGGAACAACGGGATGATCAACTGGATGCTCAGTGGTTTAGGGCTAGATAGTGTGGCCTTCAACTCTGGCTGGTGGGGGGTCAAAATCGCGATCTCAACCATGGTGATGTGGCGCTGGACAGGGTATAATGCCATTATTTTTCTATCAGGACTTCAAAGTATTCCGACGGATTTGTATGAAGCAGCCCGTATTGATGGAGCGAACAGAAGGCAACAATTAACCTTCATTACATTGCCATTACTGAAACCGTTCATCGTATTTGTCACTTTGCTATCGACTATAGGCGCCCTGCAGCTGTTCACTGAGCCTTATGTATTCTTAGGACAATCAGGAACGGGATCTACACGCCAGGAAGGCATCACTATGGTTACCTATTTGTACAGCGAGGCATTCCGCAATGGATTTTTCGGTACAGCGGCGGCTACGGCAGTCCTGCTGTTTGTGGTCACGATTATATTTTCTGTCCTTAATATGCTGGTTTCAAGCCGCATGGGTGGAGATACAGGAGGGGGTAAAGCGTGAGTACTGTGCGTCTATTAAAAAAAGATCCGGATGATCTTGGGATTTTCGGCAAAGTAGGATTTTATCTCATTCTGATTCTTGGTGCACTCGTGTCCATCTTTCCTTTTTACTGGATGTTTGTAGTTGGCACAAATGATAGGGGCGCAGTATTCCATGTCCCCCCTTTGCTTACGGTTGGGAACCAGTTTTTTGATAATTTCCAGCGGGTTCTGGATAAAACGGATTTCTTCCAAGCCCTTGGAAACTCATTATTCGTCTCGTCTATGGTAACCATATCGGTCGTATTTTTCTGTACACTGGCTGGTTATGCTTTTGCTAAATATGAATTCCCGTTTAAAAATATTCTATTTTACTTTGTTATTGCCACTCTATTTGTACCCCAGCAGCTTGGTGTGTTACCTACTTATGTAATTATGGCCAAGCTCCACTGGATCGACTCTTTCAAGGCGCTGATTGTTCCTGCAATGGTTAATGCCTTTGGGATCTTTTGGATGCGGCAGTATATCTCTACAGCTGTACATACGGAACTGATCGAAGCTGGACGGATTGATGGCGGAGGACATTTCCGGATCTTCTGGAACATCGCCATTCCAGTTATCACTCCAGCTATGGCAACTCTAGGCATACTGAATTTTATGACCGTATGGAATGACTTCTTCTGGCCTTTGGTCGTGTTAAAGAACCAAGAACATTTTACAATACAAATCGCGCTCCAGCAGTTATTCTCCAATCGCGACGGTCTGGATTATGGAATGATCATGTCAGCTACGTTTACGGCGACCTTGCCACTGCTGATCGTCTTCCTGTTATTTAGTCGTTGGGTAATTGCAGGACTAACCTCAGGAGCTATTAAGAGCTGATTTTACTTTTAACATTTACAAGGGAATGGGCGGTTTCGTGAAGAATACTAGAGGACAGAGACAGCAGGGGGAAGGGGAATACCATGAAGCTCCGCCGTAAAATCTTGTTCGCTATTATTCTTCTCGTCTTTATTCCAGTGATTCTGATGGGGATTGTTACTTACGTTAACTTCTCTAACGCTATGGAGAAAAAATCAAGTAACTTCTACTGGGTTTCACTACTCGAAACGGATCGAAAGCTCAAATTCGCCCTTAGTGAGATCTCCTCGATCTCAAATTCTGCGATCACACAACCGGTTATTCAACAATCGCTAAAGCAGACTAACTTTGTGCTCACCTATGATCGCAAGCAGGAACTCAACAATTTACTCATTAATCACCCGATGATTACTTCATTTAGTTTATATAGTAAAGATCGGTTGCTTTATCAATACAATGCGCCGATGTCCTTTGAGGAGATGAAGAAGCAGAGCTGGTTTCATACTATGGAAAGTGCTGAGGGTCGCCCTGTATGGTCAGGACCTGGTGAGAACGGTTCGGCGTTATCGGGCCATCCGGTACTTGTGCAAGCCAGAGTAATCAAAGATTATTATTCTCTTGAAGATATAGGCTATTTGGTCGTTAATGTTAAACCTGATTTACTAGATCAGATTTTCTGGGAGGCAGCAACTCTTAAGAAGGGTGATATTCTGCTGGTGAACAAGCTGGGGAATATCGTTTTTAACAAATCCGGTGAACATATTGGGCAGCGCACGCAGTTCCCTTTTTTAGAAAATGATTATGCCAAGGAACAAAACTATTACATCGACAACTATCAGGGGGAAAAATCACTCATAACCTTCCTTCCTTCACATAATAAAGACTGGTATTTGGCAGCGATTACACCGATGAATCTAATTTCTTCGGAATCTATATCTATTCGTAATATTGCGATTATTTTGAGTACGGTTTCATTGTTATCCGCCATTTTGTTTGACCGATATTTTGTTAGAAGGCTCGTTTATAGCATTAAC
The DNA here is from genome assembly GCF_038000135.1 of Paenibacillus sp. FSL F4-0236. Lineage (NCBI taxonomy): Bacteria > Bacillati > Bacillota > Bacilli > Caryophanales > Paenibacillaceae > Paenibacillus > Paenibacillus sp. FSL F4-0236. The sequence goes on along the minus strand of NZ_JBBOBK010000001.1, from coordinate 3,221,069 downwards.
AGCGCGGTCAACGGGATGAAACGAGTGAAGCAGGGGATTTTTACACCTATCACTACACGATATCGTGCGGATGATGAAAGTGATTTTCTGATTGATGGCTTTAACCGGATGAGCACACAGATCAACGAATTGATTGTGCAAGTGCAGACGGAGCAGGGTCGCAAAAAGGAAGCGGAAATGAAGGCATTAATGGCGCAGATTAATCCTCATTTTATTTATAATTCACTAGAATCGATTAATTCGATGGCCGTGCTGCAAGGTAATAAAGATATTAGTAAAATGGTCATTTCACTCGGCAAGCTGCTGCGAATCAGTATTAGTCAGAATCAAGAGCTGATACCGCTGCAAATGGAGTTTGAACATGTTCGTCATTATCTGGATATTCAGAAGTTCCGTTTCGAGGATAAATTTTCGTATATTATAAATCTTCCTGAGGGTCTTAGAACGTTTATGACTCAAAAGCTGATTGTTCAGCCCATTGTAGAGAATGCATTGTACCATGCGATTGAACCGATGGAGGACCCTGGTATCATCGAAATCACAGCCTATGAAATGGGTTCGGATATGATCATTATCGTAAAAGATAACGGTCCGGGCTTCGACTTAGCCAAGATGATGAATCTATGGGATAACGAGGGAGGCGGCCAGAAGAAATATAGTGACAGTGGTGTAGGGCTTAAGAATGTTCATGAGCGCCTGAATATCAGATTCGGCAGTCCATATGGCTTACTTGTGTGTTCATCCCCTGGATTTGGTTCAACGATTCGAATCCGAATACCAAAAATACTGCCATAATCGATCATACAGAGGAAACAGGGGGAGATTGACATGAAGTGGTTATTGAAGTGGGGCTGGATGTGGATATATCTAGTGCTGATATCTGGCGCTGTTCTATTTATTACGTTAGGAGATCACGAACCGATTGAAGATAATTCACCAGAAAAAATAACGCTGACTTTCCGTCACTTCTGGATCAAAGAGCATGATCGGCCACTGTTGGCTATCTTTGAAGAGATCGTGGATAAATACCAAATTGCGCATCCGAATGTGAAAGTCAATTTTGAAGGACTAGACCAGACGATACACCGAGAACAAAAGCTGAAAAGCGAGATGGTTACTGGCACGCCACCAGATATGTTTGTCTTATTTGGTGGAGCTGAAATAGAGCCGTACGTGCGCTCCAATCGGCTGGTTGATCTGACTGATTTTGTCCGAGAGAACGGTCTAACCAATCAATTCAAGGATCTGCATCTATGGACCTTTGACAACCATATTTATGGATTGCCCATCGAAGGAAACGCTGAACCACTGTATTTCAATAAGACTATTTTCAATAAGCTTGGTCTCGGGGCGCCTACAACGCTTCAAGAACTCGATGATGTCATACTGGGGCTCAAGGCTGGAGGATATATTCCGTTTGCACTCGGGAACGAGGATCGCTGGCCTGCGGGGATCTTTGCACATTATTTAATGGATCGTTATGCTGGTTCCGAGCTGATCCAGAAGCTAATCACAGGTGAGGATCAAGCGAGCTTTCAGAATGAGTCCTATTTAAAGGCTTTTGAGCATTTGGATCAATGGATAAAAGAAGGTGCCTTTAGTCCCCAGTCTAATGATCTCTCAACTGAAAATGCAGTCGGTTTGTTTACAAGCGGCAAGGCTGCGATGTATTTAAACGGGAACTGGGATATCAATTTATTTTCTGGTAGTGCGGCTCCAGCTGATTTTCAGAATGAGGTAGGCGTTATTCCATTTCCTGCCTTGAAGCAAGGAGAGGAGCCTTCGATTGCGGGGGGATATACCATCGGCATCGGTCTTTCCTCCGAACTTAATGGAGCTAAACGGGAAGCCGCTTTGGATCTTATGAAGGCTTTTTACACGCAGGAAGTTCAGACCCGAATTGTATATGAAGGACTGAGAATTCCATCCATTCGTATTGCTTTTGATCCGGAGAAGACCGGTCCGGTATTCGCGCAAGTGATGGAAATGATGGAAGTGAACCGCAAGAGCTTTGTGCCTTACGATAACGTATTATCACCTGAAGTTAAGAAAATGTTCCTAAGTGTCATCGAAAAAATGATTAACGAAGAAATGTCTGCAGATCACGCTTTAAAGCTAGTGCAGGCATCATCGATGGAATACTGGAATCTGATCCAAAACTCAAGTGTTCAATAAGCATGGAGGTGCTGGAATGGATGAGATAGAAGAGAAATATAAAGTACTGCTCGTAGATGATGAGCCGATAATTCTTCGTAGTCTAAAAGTAGCTATTCCATGGGATGATCTCCAGATGGAAATTGTGGGAGAGGCTCGAAATGGAGAACTAGCCCTCCGCTTAATAGAAGAAACTACACCGCATATTATAATCAGCGATATCCGTATGCCTGTGATTGACGGAATCACTTTGATGAAGGAAGTATTACCAAAGAATTCTAAGCTGGTATTTATCTTTATAAGTGGTTATGGGGAGTTCGAATATGCGAGAGAAGCTTTGCGTCAGGGAGCCTTTGATTATTTGCTGAAGCCCATCGACCATGACGAACTGGTTGAAATGCTATACCGAGCGAAAACGAGGCTGGATGAGCAAAAAGAGAACGATCAGATGATGCATTCCGTTCAGATGCTGTCGATGCTAGCTCGTGAACGGATGTTTGCTGAAATTACTTTGGGAAATGCAAGGCCGCTTGAGCACCTGAAATGGCTGGAGAACAGTGAACTTGAGAGTGGATATTTCATGGCTGTTGTCCAATTGGATGATTATTCTGTGCTTACTGGGCAGTGGAGTGTGGAAGAAAAGCGGCTGTGGCTGTTTGCGATCCGTAATATTGTTGAAGAGTGGTCGCTGGAACATGGAGTACTTACAGTCTTTCCTTTTCATAACGGGGAGTGGATATTGCTCTTTCCTGGATCTTTAAGCGCGAGCAGAAGAGAACTAGGTGAACATTTAATTACAGGGATCAAAAGATACTCCAAGCTAAGCTGCTCTGTAGGAATCAGCCGCTGTACACAAGGGATTGATCAATTAAGTACGGTGTATCCATTGGCTGCGAAGGCTTTGTATCAACGTTTCTATTATGGTCTTGCCGGGGTGTATATAGATGAGGAAACAACCTTCGCAGACAATACAGAAGTGAAATATCCAAAAGAGCTGGAGACCTCGTTGATAGAGAGTATTCGTACCTTGAATAGAAACCAAATGTCATCATTGTTTGATGAGTTGGCATTATATATTGAGGCTCAAGCTATTCCTAAAGAGATAGCAGAACGTCTTCTTGTGGAAATGGTTGTTGTGTTATACAGACATTTTGAACATTTGAATCTAAATTCGGATTGGTCTCTACATGGATTACTAAGTAAGCTGCGCCATTTGGTTACCTTGAGTGAAATGATGTCTGCGTTGAAGGAAGAATTTGGGGAGCGATTGGATCAAGGTAGTAAACCTGTGAATCGGGAAGACACACGCAGTTCCATCGAGAAGACGAAACGTTATATCGAGAGTAATTACTATAAAGACTTAAGTATTGAAGAAGTATCGGAGCTTGCCGATCTTAGTGTCAGTCATTTTTGTACTTTATTTAAACAAATAACAGGCTATACCTTCTTGGAGTATGTGACTCACTGTCGAATGGAGAAGGCGAAGGATATATTGCAAAGTAGTAATGTGAAGGTATATCAGATCGCTCCATTAGTTGGTTATCAGGATCCACGATATTTTACTCAAGTCTTTAAAAAAGCTAGCGGTCAGACGCCTACGGAATATCGTGAAGAGCATACGAGGCAGGTTAATTAACGAAGAAGTACACGGATTGCATAGCAAAAGGGGGAAAATAGGGCATAAGTATGACATTTATCATACCCTTTACTTGATGTTTATGACTTATAGGATGACACTTTATCTCCTATACTTAGGATAGATAAAAAGATCCTTAGCCAGACACATCAAGGAGGAAACGATAAAGATGACTACAAAACAGACATCACAGCTCTCCAGTCTTAAAAAAAGTGTAGCCCCATATGAAAAAAACGACCGCAACGCGAGCATAAGACAGCTGATTAATACTTTAGGGCCACTTGTGCTGTTATGGGGAGGAGCTTATTTTTCTTTATCCGTTTCCTACTGGCTCACCCTTTTGTTGGCCATTCCTGCAGCAGGATTTGTAATCCGAACTTTTATTATTTTCCATGATTGTACACATGGATCGTTCTTTAAGAATCGTAGAGCGAATGACATTATCGGAACGATTACAGGTGTACTGACACTTGTTCCTTATCGGCAGTGGAAGCATAGTCATTCCATTCATCACGCCAGCTCCAGTAACCTCGATAAAAGAGGGATTGGTGACATATGGATTATGACTGTCGATGAATATGAAGCAGCTTCATCCTGGAAACGTCTGTATTACCGGATTTATCGTAATCCACTCGTGATGTTCGGTTTAGGACCTATTGCTGTTTTTATGATTCAATATCGGTTTAATGCTAAAGGCGCTAGACGTAAAGAACGGATGAATACCTATATAACAAATGTATCTATCGCAGCTCTCTACGGATTGCTTATTTGGGCGATCGGCTGGCAAGCCTTTATCATGGTGCAATTGCCAATAGCCTTTGTATCCGGTTTTCTCGGAATATGGTTGTTCTATGTTCAGCATCAGTTCGAGGATTCCTACTTCGAGAATGAATCGGAGTGGAGTTATGTTATGGCTGCAGTAGAGGGAAGCTCATATTACAAGCTACCTAAGCTATTGCAATGGATCACAGGGAACATCGGGTTCCACCATGTCCATCATTTAAGTCCAAAGGTACCCAACTATAATTTAGAAAAAGCACATAATGCAACGCCACCATTGCAAAAGGCGACGACCATAACGCTTAGCACTAGCTTGAAGGCTCTACACTTCCGTCTTTGGGATGAGGAGAATAAGTGCTTCATCAGCTTTAAAGAGGTAAAGTCGAGACTAAGCAAACCTAAGGTAGCGGGAGAAGTCCTGCAAGTTCATAAGACTAGACTCCAAGGAGAATAATAACTATAGGTTCGAACAAAATAGGAGTATAAAGAAAGGTTAGAGCCGGAGAAATCATTCGTGGCTCTAATCTTTTTCTATTTATCGTAGTGGTTCAACAGATTTTCACTGAATTTGTGCTAGAATAAGGAGAGTAATGTATGGTAAAAAGGAGAGCGGTCATGCAAAAGTGGCATCATATTTTTCATAAAAGCACAGGTCTCAGCCCTTATGTGTGGGTCGTTTTTTACATTCTACCGTTTTATTTTATATTTCGCTCCTCCTCTACCTACCAAGTAGTTTGGGGAATCTTGATGATTGCTGTATTTTTTGTTTGTTATGTGCTTTCCTTTGTTTCTAAGGGGTGGCTGGTTTATTTCTGGACGAGTGTCCAAATTATAGTTTCTATAACAATGACGCTTTTGTTCGGATATATGTATTTTGCACTTTTTCTAGCCTTTTTTATTGGGAATATACAGAATCGAGTAGGGTTCTTCACACTGTACTCTATTCATCTGCTAACTACGATCATTACAATCAATTATGAGCTGCTCTCGCGTAATTCAGTGTTTATTAGCCAGCTTCCGTTCGTCCTTGTTAGCATGATTGCAGTGATTCTTCTACCCATCACTACCTACAACCGTAACAATCAAGAGAAGCTGCAAGACCAATTGGAAGATGCCAATAAACGGATATCCGAACTCGTTAAGCTTGAAGAACGACAACGAATTTCGCGTGATCTTCATGATACATTAGGTCAGAAGCTTTCATTAATTGGTCTGAAGAGTGATTTGGCAGGAAAGCTAATCGACTCTAATCCTACCCAAGCAAAAGCAGAGATCAATGATGTTCGACAAACGGCGAGAAGTGCGCTGAAAGAGGTTCGTGAGATGGTTACACGAATGCGTGGCATTCGGCTTGAAGATGAACTGATTCATATTCAGCAGTTCCTTGCGGCTGCGGAGATTGATTATATGCTGGAGGGGAACCCGAAGCTAACAAATACCTCATTGATTACGGAGAATGTCCTCAGCATGTGTATAAAGGAAGCTGTCACTAATGTTGTGAAGCACAGCGGGGCAAAGTCTTGCTCTATTCTGATTGAACCTTCACGGACGGATCTAGTCATTAAAGTAAAAGATGATGGGACCGGTATACCTGGGAATGATCTTTATTTTAAAGGCCATGGGCTGCAAGGCATGAGAGAGCGTCTTGAATTCGTAAATGGCTGTATGGACATCGTGAGAGATAGCGGGACTACAATTGTAATTAAAGTACCCAATGCATTCAAACATCAGGAACAGGAGGTCATCCTATAATGATTAAAATTGTAATCGCTGAGGATCAACGAATGCTCCTCGGGGCGTTGGCTTCTTTGCTTGATTTAGAAGAGGATATGAAGGTCGTAGGCCGAGCAAGTAATGGGGAAGAAGCTGTTGTAATGGTTCAGCAGCTTAAACCGGATATCTGTATTATGGATATTGAGATGCCGGCAATGAGTGGTCTCGACGCTGCAGAAGCCCTGAAGACTAGCGGCTGCAAAACGATGATATTAACGACCTTTGCCCGGGCGGGATATTTCGAACGTGCGCTCAAAGCGGGTGTTCATGCTTATTTACTGAAGGACAGTCCTAGTGAAGAGCTGGCACTCTCTATCCGGAATGTTATGGCAGGCAGACGCATGTATGCACCGGAGCTGATGGATGAAGCCTACAGCGGTGAAGTGAATCCATTGACTCAGCGGGAGAAGGAAGTACTCGGCCTGATCGCCGATGGCAAAAATACGAAAGAAATTGCCAGCGAGCTGTACATTACCACTGGTACGGTACGGAACTACATTTCTGTTATCCTCGATAAGCTGGATGTGGGAAATCGGATTGAAGCGATCACTCGATTTAAGGAAAAAGGCTGGTTTAAATGAAAATATTAAATTTTTTAATGTTATTTTGATGTTAACACTCGCCAAATGTTCTCGACCCGTATATCATTAATTATCGGCCTATTATTCACAATAGGACAGTTAATCAAAAGGAAGTGTATTTTCTGATGTCAAGAAAGCTAAGAGCCGGCATAGTTGGCGGCACAGGTATGGTAGGACAACGTTTTATTGCCCTTCTAGAGAATCATCCTTGGTTTGAAGTAACTGCGATTGCTGCCAGTGCGAAATCTGCTGGGAAAACGTATGAAGAATCGGCCAAGGGCAGATGGAAGCTATCCACTCCAATGCCTGAGAACGTGAAGAATATTATGGTTCAAGATGCTTCTAAGGTAGAAGAAGTAGCTGCGGACGTAGATCTGATCTTTTGCGCAGTAGACATGAAAAAAGAAGAGATTAAAGCGCTCGAAGAAGCTTATGCTCGTACGGGTACTCCAGTTATCTCCAATAACTCAGCGCATCGTTGGACACCGGACGTGCCTATGGTTATTCCTGAGATTAACCCAGAGCATCTTGAGGTTATTGCGCAGCAAAGAAAACGTCTGGGAACTGAGACTGGTTTCATTGCGGTTAAACCTAACTGCTCCATTCAAAGTTATGTGCCTGCGCTTCATGCACTTAAAGAATTCAACCCTTCTAAAGTTGTAGTCACCACTTACCAAGCAATTTCGGGTGCGGGCAAGACTTTTGCTGACTGGCCTGAAATGCTAGACAACGTGATTCCTTACATTGGTGGCGAAGAAGAGAAGAGCGAGCAAGAGCCATTGCGCATCTGGGGAAGCGTACAAGAGGAAGGCATCGTAAAAAGTGAAGCGCCGACGATTACTTCGCAGTGTATCCGTGTGCCTGTAGCGGATGGACATATGGCTGCTGTATTTGTTTCTTTTGAGAAAAAGCCATCCAAAGAAGAGATTCTGAAACTCTGGAATAGCTTCAAAGGACGTCCTCAAGAGCTTGAACTGCCTAGCGCCCCTAAACAGTTCATTACTTATTTCGAAGAGGAGAACCGTCCACAGACCAAACTGGATCGTGATATTGAGAATGGTATGGGCGTATCGACGGGCAGACTTCGCGAAGATGCAATCTATGATTACAAATTCGTAGGTCTCTCCCATAACACCCTGCGCGGAGCAGCTGGCGGTGCTGTATTGATCGCTGAGCTTCTGAAAGCAGAAGGTTATATTCAGCCTAAATAAAATGGATGAGCTGTAAAGCTGATTCGAAATAGACACCTCATCAAAGCTTAGTCTTTGGTGGGGTGTTTTTTAATGGATTGATTTGGTAAAATAAGTTGGGGAAGGAGCTGATATACTTGTATAAATATTTATTAGCTTTTATATGGTTACCTTTAATACTATTCACAAGCGGATGTACATCATCAACTCAAGAGGTACAAGAGTATGGAGTATCTTCTATAAATGCTGAAATTCCTATTCCTAAGAAAGCAAAGGAAATCGAAGTGACAACAACTTCAAGTAACCCCAATATAAAAATAGGCGTAAAATACGAATTGGATAATATAGGGGGAGAACAAGGTCTCTATCGACCTGACCACTACTTTAATAAATTAGAGGATGCTGGCTGGGTGGAGCTGGAGGACAAGCGATTAGGGCATGTGCAATTTTTCGAAAAAGAGGGTACTGTCATTGCCATTGAAATACATGAAGATACCTTTGATATTCATGAAATGAATAAAGATGCTAAATACTAATCAGAGTATCGTTAGACGAAGCTGAGCTATTACTTAAACAGAAAGTTTGAGAGTGTGGTAAAATAGATGAAGTGTATAAACTATACGAATTCTGAATGACTGACGGAGTGATAAGATGGGTGCAAAAAGTAAAGGTGGCGGCACGGGCAGAGGTACGGGGAGTAAGGGCTGGACACGCTGGAACAAAACAGCAAAGCCAGTTAAACCTGCAAAAGGTGCTCCAACCACGGGTCCAGGCGCTAAAGATGCAAGTGGAAGCAAGGGCAATAACGTGAAAAAAAGCGGAAGCTCGAAATAGCTCCCTTGAAATCAATTATTCCTGAAGGTTAACATCTGATTTTGATCGTTAAAATCAGGTGTTTTTTTATGGATAGATGCAAGTATCAGTATCAGAAGGAAAGTAGGATTATCAGTGAGAATCGATAAATATATAAGCGAAACAGGCTTCTGTTCCAGAAGGGAAACGAAACGACTCATTGCCGCAGGGCGGATCGCTGTTAACGGCATCGTCTGTGATGCGAATATTCTTTTAGAGCCAGAGGATATCGTATGGATTGATGGAGAGCCCATAACAAGCAGTAAAGGGGAGCCGGTATACCTCGCGCTGAATAAACCGATAGGCATCACCTGTACAGCTGCGCCAAATGTAGCTGGGAATATTATAGATTTTGTAGGTTATCCCTCACGGATCTTTGCGATCGGCAGATTAGATAAACACTCGGAAGGCCTCATTTTGTTAACCAACGATGGAGATATCGTAAACAAAATGATGCGTTCCGAGAATGGGCATGAAAAAGAATATGTAGTTCATGTAGACAAGCCAATAACGTCAGAATTCATACATGCCATGTCTAGTGGTGTGGATATTCTTGGCGTCACAACAAAACCTTGTGAGGTCTCTCGGATCGCGGAATGTCAGTTTAGAATTATCCTAACTCAAGGCCTTAATCTGCAAATACGCAGAATGTGCAAGGAGTTAGGATATAGAGTACTAAAGCTAGAGCGTATAAGAATCATGAATATTACACTTGATAGTTTGGAGCGAGGACAATGGCGGCATTTGAGCGGAGAAGAGCTGAGTGAGCTTATGACCCGCTTAAATTAACTTCGTGAACAAATCCTCTGGCTGCCAAGGTGATGTCTTCAGCGCCCGCAATAGCTGAGATAACGGAGATACCGTCCGCACCCGCAGCTAGTACTGGTGCTGCATTGTGCACTGTGATCCCGCCTATGCCAACCAAAGGAATCGTAATGCCGCTGTTTCGTATTTCTTCAATAACTGATGTGCCTCGAACAGCTTGGGCATCCTCCTTGGAAGAGGTAGGATAAACAGGACCAATGCCCAGATAATCGGCTCCATCCGCTATCGCCTGCCGAGCTTCGGCGAGCGAATGAGCGGACACACCAACGATCTTATCCTCGCCAAGCAGCTGCCTAATCGCCAGCGCAGGGGTATCATCTTGTCCTACATGAATGCCGTCCGCATCAAGGGCGATGGCTAGATCAATATCGTCATTAACGATAAAAGGGACTCCGTTAGCACGACATATCTTTTGGAGCCGTCTTCCTAAATTAAATTTAACTTGGGCAGTTAATGCCCCCGTACCTTTTTCACGAAATTGGAACATCGTTATGCCTCCCGCGACCGCTTCTTTTAATACCTTGGCTGGGGCTATCCGACAATTCACACTGCCCATAATGAAATAGACTTTTAATAAATCCCGCAGTTGATCACTGTCTATTTGCTTCAAGGTTCATCCCTCGCAATCTATTCTGATATGCAAAATGATTCGTAGGTCCATGTCCAGCCCCTATGCCCAGCTCGTCTTCAATCGCCGCTTGTATAAAAGCTTTAGCTATGTGTGTTGCTTCGGGAACGGTTTTGCCCTTAGCAAGCTCGGCAGTGACTGCTGCTGAATAGGTGCAGCCTGTGCCGTGCGTGTGTCTAGTCTGAACTCGTTGACTCTCCATAAAGATGAATTCGTGACCATCATATAGGAGATCCACAACAGCCGTAGTTGAGGTATCATGCCCACCTTTTAGCACTACATAGTTAGAGCCCATGGCATGAATGAGTTTAGCCGCTTCTTTACGATCGTCTATAGTAGTGATGCTTATGTTGGTAATCATTTCAGCCTCTGGAATATTGGGTGTCGTCACTAAGGCTAGCGGGAGGAGATGATTGATTAAGGACTGAACAGCTTCTTGCTGTAGCAGCGTGGAACCCCCTTTAGCAACCATCACAGGATCAACTACAAGATTACGCCAGCTGTATTGCTGTATCTTCTCTGCTACGATACGTATGATGTCACTGTTAAAAAGCATCCCGGTCTTCACAGCATCCGGCTTCAGATCAAGTCCAATGGAATCAAGCTGCTGAATAATAGCTTCCAGTGTCAACGGATAAACGCCTTGAACTCCGAGGGTGTTCTGGGCTGTCACAGCCGTAAGAGCACTCATTCCATATACAGAAAGCTCCTGAAAGGTTTTTAGATCTGCTTGGATGCCAGCGCCACCACCGCTATCCGATCCGGCTATAGTTAAAGCTTTATATATCATCATTGTTCACTCCTTAGGGTTGTTATCTGAGTTGCTTGATTATTGATTTATCTTGGTAAGTTTCAGCTGTGACCAAGCTCAATTGATTTAGAAACTCGATTTGAAAGCTACCCGGACCTTGTCCAGTCGTTAGTTCAGCGGCGATTTCAGCAGCCACTCCATAGAAGGAGAGGGCTTCGACTGCGGCTTCAAGAGATGCTCCTTCACTTACCGCTAGAAATGCACCGACTACTGCACTTAGCAGACAACCGGTTCCCGTTACTTTCGTTAGAATAGGGTGACCGTTGCTGGCAATGTAGGTGTTATCTCCATTTGTGATGACATCGTCTTTTCCGGTGATGATAACTACACAGCCTAACTTCCGCGCGGCTGTCTCAGCCAAGACGACTACGTCGCCATCCCCTTCGCCTGCATCTACCCCTTTAATAGACCAGCTTTCACCAATGACATTGGCAACTTCAGCTACATTGCCACGTAGAGCGGTAATCTGCATCTCATTCACTAGCTTTTGAGTGACCGCTGTTCGATAAGAAGTGGCTCCCGCACCCACTGGATCAAGAACTAAGGGAACGCTGTGCTTATTCGCAGATTGTCCCGCGAGCACCATGGATTGAATGGCGTAGTCATTCAGTGTGCCGATATTTAGAACTACGGCAGATGAAAATGCGGCGATATCGACCACTTCCTCGTGAGCATCCGCCATAAAGGGGGAGGCACCGAGCGCCAAAAGACCGTTGGCTGTGAAATTGGCTACGACGATGTTGGTGATATTGTGGACCAGTGGATTGGATTCCCGTACTTTGGATAGATAACTCATGATTATTCCTCCTCAAGTTTTATTAGCGAATAGTTAATGTTTAAAGATTAATAAAAGCATCCTCAGCTTCGATGTCAGTAGACAGTAAATCATTGTCCGATAGCCACTGTCTAACCTTCTCCCAAGACGCTGGCGCTTGATATCCAAAATCTTGATCACCCGCATTCATTAGCGGTAGTAGAATCGCCAGGCTCTTCTCTTCAATTTGCTTATCGAGTGGAAAGGTCTCATCTTCGTGTGCAAGCAGCAAATTTAACGCTTTTTCCGGATTATCCTGCACAAATTGTTGTCCTTTTGTAATTGTATTTACAAACTTTTTGAAATAGGATTCAGAATTTTGTATTCCTTGATCGCTGGCGACAAGGACTAGCTCATAATAATCGGGGACTCCGTAATCCGTGGGATTGAACGAGTTCACGGGATGACCTTCTTTTTCCAAGATTAATTGTTCGTGGTTAATGAACCCTCCCATAATGGCATCCACTTGCCCCGTCGCAATCGCCGGAATAAGGTCAAAGCCTACGTCGATTAATTTGCTGGCCTTAGGGTCACCCCCATCGTTCTGGATCATCGTACGAATCATGGCTTCATAAAGAGGAATGGAAGAATACCCAATCTGTTTACCTGTGAGGTCTTTGGGACTATGAATGTCACCAGCCTGAGGTACCATTAAATGATTAAGCGGATGCCTCACAATCGCTGCAATCGAACGTACTGGAATGTTCTCACTGCGTGCCATGAGCACCTGAGGTTGATAGCTAAGCGCTAAATCGATTTGATTCGCTGCTACAAGCTTCAGTGCGTCATTGCTGTCTGCGGGCATTTGGATCTCTACGTCCAGACCTTCCTCTTGGAAATAACCATTCTGCTCAGCAGCATATAAAAAAGAGTGAACGGCATTGGGATACCAATCGAGCATAATCGTCAGCTTGTGCGTTTGTTTAATTTCGTTATTAGATGAATTAGCAGGAGGACTACTTACATTGGATGCTTTTCCGCAACTGGTGAAGATTAGGAGTGAACATATGAGAAATACGGGAATAAGCCATTTTCTTTGGAAATTAAAATCATTCATTGCTTAGATCCTCTTTTCTTTAAAAATAATGGTTCGAGCAGAGCTATCATCAGAAACAACACTACACCGAGCGCGGACAACAGAAATACAGCGGCGAACATTTCGGCACTTTGCATATTTCCGGCCATCCTTCTGCTAAAGTAACCGAGTCCTTTGCTGCCGCCGAGCCATTCGCCGATGGTTGCTCCAATCACGCAGTACACAATGGATAGCTTTAGTCCTGAGAAAAAAGAGGGCAGCGCCAGCGGGATTTGGGTTTTAGCAAGCAGTTGCCAGCGGTTTGCGCCAAATGTTAACAATAAGTCTTTGTAGGCTGGACCACTTGTACGAAGTCCGTCATATGTACTCACAACGACTGGAAAAAAAGCAGTTAGAAACACAACAGCCACTTTGCTCCACAGCGTATACCCTAACCACATAATAAAAATGGGGGATAGCGCGATTAACGGGATCGTCTGACTGATAATAAGGAACGGATAGATGGCCTTTTCAAGGGGGCGAAATAAGAACATTCCGGTGCCCAGCAGTGAACCACAGATAACCGAGAGAACAAAACCTACCAATATTTCCTGCAGTGTCGCCATTAAATGCGGTCTGAGTAATTGCCTGTGTTCGATCAATGCGATACCTATTGAAGAAGGTGCAGGTAGGATAAAGGCTGGAATCAAGTGAAGACGAACAGCTGATTCCCAGATCACAAGAATGAACAATAGCAGTAGAATGAAGGGGCCGTAATTGTTTAAATATTTTTTAAAAGGTATGGGATGCATACAGTCTCCGCTCCAACTCTTCCCGTAACGCTATAAACCGGGGTTCATAGTTCATCTTGTAATGTCTTGGCCTCGGTAAATCAACGACGATCTCCTGTAATTCGCTATGCACGCCTCCAGACAATAAATAAATCCGATCGCTTAGTAACAGCGCTTCCTCTAGATCATGGGTGATGAGCATCGCAGTTTGATCCAGCTCATCCCAAAGCTCCAACAGCCAACGGTGTATCTCACGTTTGTTCATAGCGTCGAGCGCTCCAAATGGCTCATCTAACAGCATAAGACCGGCCCCGCCGCCAGCTACAAGCGTTCGTAGAAATGCGACTCGCTGTTTCATGCCACCCGATAGCTCATGGGGATAAGCCCTCTCTACATCGGCCAAACCGAAGCGTGACAGCATTTCCCGAATGTGAGAGATCGTCTGTTGTTTACTAAACCTTGGTTTAATCTCCCAGGGCAAAAGACAGTTGTCGAGCACGGTTCTCCAAGGCAGCAGCAAATCCTGCTGAGGCATGTATGCGATCTGACCTAAGCGAGTAGAGGATGACGAGTTCGAATGAATTTTTATTTTCCCATGAGTGGGTTCGAGTAAGCCTGCTATAGTTTTGAAAAGCGTACTTTTTCCGCATCCGCTAGCCCCAATGACAGAAACAAACTCACCTTGCCTGATATCCATGGATAGATCTGCGAATACAGGGGGTTGTTCTGATTCCGGAAAAGAGTAGGTTAAGCCTTGAATGGATAGGATTGTCGTGATGATCGAACCTCCTAAAAATTTGTGAGCGTTGGCTTCTTGGAAAGCATCGTACAAAACTTGCTTCGAAAGCCTACGCTTAAGTTTTGTGATTGATTGTAAACAAATAAAGACCCATTCATTTCCGGTGGGAAATAAATGGGTCAAAAAGTTCATTCAGCATAGGAACACTAAAAATGCATGGGATGAAAATTCTGCTCCACTTCCCTCCGCTGGTATGATCCAGATCAGGTTCCAAGGGTCCGGAGCTTGAAGCTCCGTCTCAGTCGGCCGACTCCCCTAGTGAAATAACAGGTCCATATTTAATTTGTTTATAAATATACCATATCTTTCTGAGATGTAAAGAGAGGATCTTGTGAAGGATTATTCTAAGAATGGGTAATATAAGGGTAGAGATTTACCTAATATTACAATTCCGATGAATATAATCGGAAAAAATCATTGACGGTAAACATCAGCCAGTGTAGTATACAATTTACCGGATGAATTCCGGGTAAAGAGAGGGGAATTAATAATGAAAAAACTAAGTTTAACTATTCTATTGGCGTTAACCGTGGTGTTTGTAGCGGCCTGCGGCAATAATTCGAATACCGATACTTCTAAAAATTCTTCAGCTGGAACGAATGGTGGAAATACAGCCACTGCGCAAAACAGCCTGGAAGCTGTTAAAGCTAGCGGCAAATTGCGTATAGGAACAGAAGGGACGTATGCACCCTTTACTTATCATGACGCTTCGGGGAAACTGACCGGCTTTGACGTAGAAATTGCTGAGGAAGTAGCGAAGCGCCTCGGTGTTGAACCAGAATTTTTTGAGACACAGTGGGACGGTATTTTTGCTGGGATGGATGCCAAGCGTTTTGATGTTATTTTTAACGAAGTATCCATTAATGAAGATCGTAAAGTGAAATATGATTTCTCTGAACCGTATATCGTATCTAAAGCGGTATTGATAGTGAGTGAAAACAATGAGGATATCAAAACATTTGCAGATCTTAAGGGTAAAAAAGCTGGACAATCTCTAACCAGTAACCTGTCCGATATCGCCCGTGAGAACGGTGCTGAAATCGTTGCTACAGACGGTTTCAATCAAGCGATGGACCTATTGACCTCAGGCCGTATTGATGCGACTGTAAATGATGGTTTGTCTTATCTGGACCTGAAAAAGCAAAAGCCTGATGTGAAAATAAAAGTGGTAGATGAGATTCCTGACGGTTCGCAAAGCGCAGCTGTTTTCTTAAAAGGCAACGATGAGTTGGTAAAAGCAGTGAGTGATGCAATTGTTGAAATGAAGAGCGATGGCACATACTTAAAGATTTCTGAGAAATACTTTGGTGCTGACGTTTCAAAATAATACAAGGTTTCAGAAGCTAACCAGCTTGGAGCCAAAAAAGGATGTCTAAAAATGGATGACCGCAAAATACAAATTTTCTTAGATTCACTGCTACCCCTGCTAAAAGCTGGGGTGGCTTTTACCATTCCTTTGGCATTGATATCATTTGCACTGGGACTGATCTTAGCGATATTGACTGCATTAGCTCGTCTCTCCCCGTGGGTACTTCCGAAGCTGATCGCTCGCTTTTATGTATGGGTCATTCGTGGAACCCCTTTGTTGGTACAACTGTTTATTATTTTCTATGGTTTGCCGGCAGTTGGAATCGTGCTCGACCCTTTCATAGCCGCGACCATTGGATTTACGCTTAGTGTAGGAGCTTATTCATCAGAAATCATACGTGCTGCTATCCTGTCTATACATAAAGGTCAGTGGGAAGCGGCCTTCTCCGTTGGGATGACTCGTGCCCAGGCACTGCGCCGCGTTATACTGCCACAAGCTGCCCGTGTTTCTGTTCCGCCGTTATCGAATTCCTTTATTAGCTTGGTCAAAGACACTTCACTGGCAGCGACCATTACCTATACGGAGATGTTCAGAACAGCACAGCAGGTTGCTTCCACCTCCTATGAGCCACTGCTGATCTATTGCGAGGCAGGATTGTTCTATTTACTATTCTGCTCAGTGTTATCAGCACTGCAAAATTACTTGGAGAAACGACTGAGTCGTTACTCTGCGAGCTAAAGGGGGAGACAATTATGATTGAAATACTTAATTTGCATAAATCCTTCGGTGAGCTGCAGGTATTAAAGGGCATTGATCTCGAAATGGAGCACGGCAAGGTACTGGTCATTATTGGCCCATCGGGTTCAGGCAAAACAACGCTTTTACGCTGCTTTAATCTGCTTGAAGTCCCTGATCAAGGAAGCTTATCGCTCAGTGATATAAAAATTAATTTCACGGATAACAAGAAAATCCCCCAGAAGTCCATTTTGGCATTACGCCAAAAAACAGGGATGGTCTTTCAGTCCTATAATCTTTTTCCACATATGACTGCACTAGGCAACGTGATGGAGGGGCAGGTGACGGTCCAGAAACGATCCAAGGACGAAGCACGCGAACGTGCCCTTAAGTTGTTAACTAAAGTTGGCTTGGCGGACAAAGCGGATGCTTATCCGCACCAACTGTCTGGTGGCCAGCAGCAACGGGTAGCTATCGCTCGTGCCATGGCAGTAGATCCAGAGGTGCTGTTGTTCGATGAGCCTACCTCTGCGCTTGATCCTGAGTTGGTGGGGGAAGTGCTTAAGGTTATTAAACAGTTAGCGGCAGAGGGAATGACTATGGTGATAGTGACCCATGAGATGAAATTTGCTGCGGATGTGGCTGACCGGATCATTCTGATGGATGGAGGCCGTATTCTAGAGCAAGGGACTCCGCAAGAAGTTCTTGAGCATCCGCAGCATCCTCGTGCTCTGCAATTTCTGAACAGAATTAGTGGAGAAGAAGTATAGAAGAAGATCAAGACGCAAAAAAGCAGTTCAGGACTATACCTGGGCTGCTTTTTCTTGTTTACCATTCAATGTTAGTGGTGCGTCGCTTCAAGGTTAGGATTTAATACCGGTCTTCAGGAATTCCAAAGCATTATAGAGCATAATCGCAGCTTCGGCGCGAGTGATTTCACTTTTTGGATTAAACTTCCCATTGGCGTCTAAACTATTAATCTTGTATTTAAGAGAACGTTGAATGCTGCCTTGATAAGAAGGATTCAGCGCAGCATCGTCAGCGATATCTACGGGCACTATATTGATCATCGGCAGATTCCCAATGCCTTCGACCCCTTGCACTAGATAATTGGTGAACTCTTCTTTGGTCATTGTTTTGGTTGGATCAATGTCCTTAGGAAGCTCGACACGATTGTAATACGCATTGATAAAGGCTTCAGCATACCAAGCTTTATCCTTGACTTTCGTGAACAAGCCACTAGCAACAGGAGCTTTGTTGAAATCAATAGCCGCGAGACTAAGCTGGAGTCCACCCGAAATGAACTGGATCCCTTGTGCTGTTGTTACTTTGGAGCTGGGCAAGAATTGGGATTCACTAACCCCTTTGATCAAGCCTTGATTTTTTAAAGAAATAATTTTTTCTTTGCCGTTTATATTATCAATATCCTTAAAGGTATTTCCGGCTGCAAATATTTGGCCACCCAAAGAGAAGGAGAGAATCGTAACGGTTGTAATCGCGGCTAACGTTCTTTTTTTCATATTCATGGTTATTTCACCTCGTTGTATGGATAGGCCTCGTGGCCGCTATCAAATTCTTAAACGCAGAAAAATATGGAAAGGTTGCGGTCAAACCTATAATATTTCACGAAAAAGTAGATTTTGGCAGAAAAATAGGCAGGAATGGATGAAAGAACTTTGGATAAGAGAGCTGAAATGTTATAATGATGTCAGGCTCTATTCATTCGTGATTATTTTTGATATGATTATATCGTAAAGATTACTATTTACGTTTAATGTTTTGATGCATAAATGGGTGCGTCTCAGTGGATACGGATGTTAAATCATTCCGGGAAGGTAGGAGATCAAATGGATCAAATTTCAAATATCAGTCAGCTTTTTGCGGCGCAAAAATATAAATTAACGCCCCAGCGTGAGGCCATAGTGAACATATTGCTCGACAATGAGAAAGATCATCTCAGCGTAGAAGAAGTATATATGCTTGTCAAGAACAGTTATCCGCATTTAGGGCTGGCAACGGTATACCGTACACTTGAGCTCTTATGCGAGCTTCACATTGTAGAAAAGATGAACTTCGGAGATGGAGTCGCTCGTTACGATCTGCGCGGGAATGATCATTCTCACATGCATCATCATTTGATATGCAGCGTGTGCGGCAGGTTGGAGGAAATTAAGGATGACTGGCTAGTGGAGCTGGAGAAAAGAGTGGAACGTGAATACGGCTTTAACGTCACGGATCACCGCCTAGATTTCAAGGGTACTTATGACACATGTAAACGAACAGGCTGCAAAAAAGAAAAAGCAAACAAAGCGGTCTCATAATCCCGCTTTCTAATTAAAAGAAGAGGCTGCCTCGGAAGTAGTAAATGCTACTCATGGGACGGCCTCTTTTTCGGAGAGTAATTAGGGAAATACTCCCTCTAAATAACTGATAATTGGCCGATATGAATGGAAATGGGGAAATCCTCCCTATAAATCCGCGAAAAATCTATATTTCACAACAAATCAGTTGAATTATAGGGAGGATTTCCCTAATTAGTAGTCAAATACGCAGAAATTTCTGAATTATAGGGAGATATTCCTTAATTTGCAGGCAAAGCAGCGCTTCTTAAAAACCAGAGAAGCGCTACATTGCCTTTTAAACAGTTAAAGGAAATCCTACTTATGGGAAAGCCTATGTCATTTTTCTTAGCTTCGAGTGGGTACGAAGGATTTAATCCACGTTCCGAAGCTCCCAGGGTTACGGCTCTGAACGAGGATTACACCTTCTCCGCGGAATCGGCAGACAAGCGCTTCACCACTGGTTAAACTGTTCAACCAACCCGAGGCTGCTTTCTCTACCTTATAGTCCATATAATCTGGCCAAGCGACGAGATGTCCATTGTCGATAATCATCTCTTCACCAGGTGCTAAATTAATGGCGTGGATCGCTCCGAAGGAGGACAGGAATACTGTTCCTCTGCCGCTGATTTCTACAATGAAGAAGCCTTCACCAGAGAAAAGTCCGCGTGTTAAATTTTGCATTTTGGTATTTACTTGAATGCCTTCCGTACCGGCTAAGAATCCGTCCTTTTGAACTAACAGCTTATAGGATCCGTCTAATTCAATAGCTTGGATATCACCTAATGATCCAGGAGACAGTAGGACCTCACTTTGACCACGGATAGCTCTGAGTTCCTGGAAGAAGAACTTTTCACCGCTCAGCATTCTTCCCAGACCCCGCATTACGCCTCCATCAGCCGTTCCTTTTAACTCTACGTTAGGAGACATGGCAACCATTGCGCCCATCTCAGCTTTAACACTTTCGCCGGGGTCCAAATATACCTTTAACATTGCAAAAGCACCCTCGTACAAAACATCGTATTTCATCACTAAAAACCTCCGAATCTATTTAGATAAGTAAGAAAACTTGCAGTGATCTCATTGTAACGGAATTCTGGCTGCGCTCATAGTCTGTATTATGTTAAACTGTAGTTGTCTAATAGTTCATCAATGAATAGGAGAGTGGTGCCACATGGCACGAACCAAGACTCAAAAAGCCTTGTTAAAGGCAGAGCGCTCAGGTATCTGGTGCGCAGCTCAAAGTCGAAGATCCAATGGAGATTATGGCGCCATTTCACAGCATGTACGGTTAACGCCGAGCAAACAACAGCAATTGAATAAGAACAAACACAAGGAGCGGATCTTCCAAGATGATGCTCCTTTTTATTTGGCGATTTGAAAATAATGTGTCACTAAGAATATACTGATGGAAGACATTATGGATAGGAGATATATAACTGATGAAACAAAATAAATACGACGATACGAATTTCTTCTCAGCCTATAAACAAATGCCTCGTTCCATTGGTGGGCTTGAAGCAGCTGGAGAATGGCATGTATTACAACCTCTGATCCCAGACTTACATAATAAAAGTGTTCTTGATTTAGGCTGCGGATTTGGCTGGCATTGTCTATATGCACGCGAGCAGCAGGCAAACTCAGTCGTTGGCGTAGATATCTCTGAAAAAATGCTTCAAGAAGCGCGTGAAAAAACAGACGATCCAGCTATTTCTTATATCCAGATGCCGATTGAGGATATTGAATTTGCGAGCGAACAATTTGATGTGGTCATCAGTTCATTGGCCCTGCATTATGTAGAGTCCTTTGAAGCTATCTGTCGCAAGGTTCATACTTACCTTAAGCCAGGCGGTAGCTTTATATTTTCAGTGGAGCATCCCATCTTTACTTCTCGAAATGAACAGGATTGGTATGTGGATGACCAAGGCAATCGTCTTCATTGGCCTGTAGATCATTATCAGTCTGAGGGATTGCGTGAAACGACCTTCTTAACAGAAAATGTGATTAAATATCATCGTACAATTTCAACCTACTTCAATGACTTGATTGGAGCCGGGTTTGCTATCAAAGCAGTTAAGGAGCCTAAGCCTTCTGATGAAATGAGCAATGACCCTTGGATGAAGGACGAGAATCGCAGACCGATGTTCCTGATTATTTCAGCTGAAAAAGAATAATCATCTCATTAACATGACTATTGTTTTAATATAGAAACGAGGGTTATCCTCTCAGTAGTTTATCTACTATAGGGATAGCCCTATTTTTGTTGATGCAATTCACCTCTATATTATACTTGAGTTCTGCTGTGTACACGGTACTGTCTAGGGGACATGCCGAAACGACTTCGGAATACACGGTGAAAATAAGTATAGTTCGCGAAACCGCAGGTTTCTGCTACTTGCTCCAGCGGCATCGGGCTGAAGGTGATTCGTTCTCTTGCCATCTCTAGCCGGACATCATTTACATATTTGATAATACTGGTCCCGAAGGCCTCCTTAAATAAATGAACGGCACGGGAGACGGAAATATCTACATGTGCGGCCACATCCTCCAACAGAAAAGGTAAGGTTGCATGCTCCTCAACATATTGCTTCATTCGATAAGCTAGATAGCCTTTAGGCGTAATCGCTGGCTGATCTGTAATGAGTCTGTCGATTTCCATACACAGGATTTGCAGATAACAGGCAGATATCGCTGGTGAGAAATCGGAAAGACGTCTGTGCTCAAGAATCAGCTGACGAAATAAGCCGAGGAAATTCTCACTCAGTGGCACACTTAAGAGTGAGGGTCTCTGAGCACGTTCCCACCATTCAACAATCCAAGTTCCTTCACAAAAAATATGATAATCTCCGCTTTCAATCCGCGGCTTACCTACAGGATACTCTTCCTTATCAATGATTAAATAGTAAGGATCATTAGGAGCAAACAGCATGATATCGCCGCTCTCCACTGGAGTCATCACACCGTCGATCATTGCTCGGCTTCGGCCCTCTGTTTGCAGACGAATTAAATAGTTCTGATTTCCATGGCTATGTGACATATGAAAAGGTTTGCGGTGAAAGGAAAATCCAGCAGATAAAACGTGACAGGTAGTTGATTGATTCATGTGTCCTCCTTGATGTCTAGAAATGATAATCAGATTGTTCATGTTTTAATCATATTATTCATTTTATTATATACGCTTTCATATTACTATGTACCTAAGCAATAAAGAAAGAAATCGACCATCCACGCTATACGGAGTCGATATTAGCTATGCAAACAAGGATGGCAGTTGAAGGAAACTAATGGGAATCAGATTAGTCAATTCTGCAACAGCATTATTGTTCAAGTGATTGCTGCTGTTGATCTCTTTGGGGACGAGCAGCAGAAAGAAGTTTAAATGAATTAGTAAGCTAACCCTAAACCCATTGGAGTGATTAGAAAATGCTGAAGATAGGTCTGCAATTGTACACGCTTAGAGAAGAATTGGAACAGGATTTTGAAGGAACACTGCGTAAGGTAGCAGCCCTTGGATATAAAGGCGTAGAGTTTTTTCACTATTTCGGCCGCACTGCAGCAGAAGTTAAACAATTGCTAAATGAGCTTGGACTGGTTGCGCTCGGCGCACATCGTCCATATGACGCATTGTTGAATGATACAGAAGCAGAGATCTCTTACAATCTTGAGATTGGAAATCCAAATTTGATTGTTCCTTATTTGTCAGAAGAACAACGTAACTATGAAGAGGTTGCCGCGAATCTGAAGGTTATTGGAGAAAAGTGCAAAGCGGGCGGAGCAGTTCTTTTGTATCACAATCATGATTTCGAGTTAACAGATAAATATGGTGATAGTGACCGTACTGCTTTTGATGGATTGTTTGAAGAGGTGCCGGCTGACCTGTTGCAAGTGGAAATGGATACTTGCTGGGTACATCATGCAGGCTATGATCCAGTTGAATATATCAATAAATACGCAGGTCGACTGCCGATCATCCATCTAAAGGATTTGAAGAAAAAAGAAGACGGCTCTCCGGAAACTGTTGTACTAGGTGAAGGTGAAGTGAACCTTACTGCAATTTTAAATGCAGCTGTACAGGCAAATGTGGAGTGGGCGGTAGTAGAGCAGGATTTCTGTAGTCGTTCACCATTAGAAAGTGTAGAAGATAGTTTGAAATGGGTAAAAGCATACGCAAATCAAGGAGGAAAAGTTAATGTCTAATAAGTTGAGAATTGCTATTGTAGGTTGCGGTGGTATCGCAAATGGGAAACATATGCCAAGTTTGTCACGTCAGAAGGATGCTGAAATGGTAGCTTTCTGCGATATCATAGAAGAGCGTGCACAGAAAGCCGCTCAGACTTATGGCGCTGAAGGCGCTGCTGTTTATACAGATTACACTGAGCTTTTGAAAGCTGGCGGATTTGATATTGTCCATGTATGTACACCAAATGACAGTCACTCCGTGATTACTATTGCTGCATTGGAAGCAGGTAACCATGTAATGTGCGAAAAACCAATGGCTAAAACCACTGCCCAAGCACAAGAAATGTTGGATGCTGCGAAGCGTACGGGGATGAAGTTGTCTGTCGCTTACCAGAACCGTTATCGTTCGGATAGTGAATACCTTAAAGCACTCTGTGAAAACGGCGAACTAGGTGATATCTATTATGCAAAAGCAATTGCCCTTCGTCGTCGTGCGGTTCCTACTTGGGGCGTGTTCCTGGATGAAGAAAAGCAAGGCGGCGGCCCACTGATCGATATCGGTACGCATGCACTTGATCTTACTTTATGGATGATGGATAATTATAAACCACGCAGTGTTATGGGCTCGTCTTTCCATAAGCTGAGTAACCGAAAGAACGCTGGAAATGCCTTTGGTCCTTGGGATCCTGAGCAATTTAAGGTAGAAGATTCAGCTTTTGGATTTATTACCATGGAAAATGGTGCTACAATTGTACTTGAATCCAGCTGGGCACTAAATGTATCTGAGTATCGAGAAGCTCAGACGCTTCTTGCAGGTACAGAAGGTGGTGCAGATATGAAGGATGGTCTGCGCCTAAACGGTGACCGTGGTGGACGTCTGTATGAGACCAAAGTAGACTTGTCTGCTGGTGGAGTAGCGTTCTTTGATGGTGGACAGGAAAATGAATCTGATCGTGAAGCTCGCTTGTGGCTTGAGGCGGTTAGAGAAGACAAGGAACCTGTAGTTAAACCTGAGCAGGCCCTCGTTGTTACTCAAATCTTGGAAGCTATTTATGAATCTTCACGTACAGGTCGCGCTGTGTATTTTGACGGCACATCAGATAATTAATAGGGAAGTAGGAGTGGAAGTCATGAGCTCAAAGATACATTCCGTAGTCATCGTTGGCTTTGGTGGAATGGGAAGTTATCACGCGAAATTAATTAAGGAGACTAACTCCCTAGAAGTGGTAGGGACATACGATTTGCTTGAAGCACGTCGTGCGGACTCCATCAATGCTGGTTACAAGGTATATGAAAGTTATGAAGAAGTATTAGCAGATCCTGCAGTTGAGATTGTTCTTATTGCGACACCAAACGATGTACACAAAGAAATCGCTATACGTGCGCTACAAGCTGGCAAACATGTTATTTGTGAGAAGCCAGTCGCTATGTCCAAGGAAGAGCTTCAAGATATGCTGGCTGCTGCGGATGCAGTAGGACGTGTGTTCATGGTACATCAGAACAGACGTTGGGATGAGGATTTCTTAACCATCAAAAAAATGTATGATCAAGAGACCATCGGTTCTTTGTTCCAGCTTGAATCTCGCGTACACGGAGCGAATGGTATTCCAGGAGATTGGCGCCATGTCAAGGCACAAGGTGGAGGAATGCTGCTAGATTGGGGCGTTCATTTATTAGATCAGCTCTTATTTATGATCGATAGCAAAGTCATCAGTGTGAGCAGCAGTCTGAGCTTTATTCTAGGCAATGATGTAGATGATGGCTTTGAAGCCATCCTGCAATTTGAGAATGGAATTAAAGCTATCGTTGAGGTTGGGACAACTAACTTTATTACGCTGCCTAGATGGTATGTGAAGGGTATTGAAGGAACGGGTATTATAGAAGATTGGTCTTTAACTGGACGTTTAGTAACCAGAAACAATGAAGGTGAAAAGATCGAGCCTAAGCCTATACGTGCTGGTGTTGGATTAACTAAAACTATGGCGCCTCCTTCAGAAGGGGCTACGATTACAGAAGCTTTACCTCAACCTGCGGAGCTAGGCTCTAGCTTCTATGACAATTTCGCAGCCGTTATTGAGGGAACAGCTGAGCCAATCGTTAAGAATGCCGAAGTAATGCGTGTTCAGAATTTGATTGAAGCTATTTTTGAATCTGCTGAGAAGAATCAAGTAGTAAAAGACTTCGATATGTATGGTGAAGGTAAGTAAACTATTTGCAAAAGAGGTGACTTACAATGAAACTTGGAGTATTTATGGTCTTGTTTGGGGGTCGCAAGCTGGAGGATGCTCTTGATTATGTAGCGTCCAAAGGACTAAAGGCGGTAGAGATTGGTACAGGAGGGAATCCTGGTAACAGCCATTGTGATCCTAAGATGCTTCTCGAGAATGAGACAGCATTGAAAGAATTCAAACATGCTGTGGAATCCCGTGGATTGACGATCAGTGCATTGAGCTGTCACGGAAATCCCCTACACCCACAAAAAGAGCTTGCCCAGAAGGATCATGAGGACTTTGTGAACTCGGTCAAATTGGCGCAGAAGCTAGGAGTTCCAGTCGTTAATACGTTCTCTGGCTGTCCAGGTGATCATGAGGGTGCCAAGTATCCGAACTGGCCGGTAGCTCCATGGCCAAACGATTATCAAGAAATTCTGGATTGGCAATGGGAAAATAAAGTGATTCCTTACTGGACTGAATGGGGAGCCTTTGCCGCAGAGCATGATGTGAAGGTTGGTCTTGAGCTGCACGGCGGATTCTCCGTTCACACACCTGCTACTCTACTGCGGTTGAGAGAAGCTGCGGGTGAAGTAATCGGAGCTAACCTTGATCCGAGCCATATGTGGTGGCAAGGAATTGATCCGGTGCAGGCAATTCATATTTTAGGCCGCCAAGGCGCAATCCATCACTTCCACGCTAAAGATACAGTTATTGATCCAGTCAATGTCAATATGCATGGCTTAACTGATATGCAATCTTATACCAAAATGCTTGACCGTGCATGGCAGTTCCGTTCGGTTGGCTTTGGACATGATCTTAAGACTTGGGCTGATATTATGAGCGCTCTTCGTTTGGTAGGATATGATTATGTGGTCAGTATTGAGCATGAAGATGGATTGATGTCTGTTGAAGAAGGCTTCTCCAAAGCTGTAAGTAATCTTCAACAAGTATTGATTGAGGAGCCACTAGTAGAAATGTGGTGGGTTTAGATTAAGGGGTATAGATATAAGAAATGACGTGCGTAAGCACGTCATTTTTCCTGTATTAATAATCTGAATTTTAAACCATACAAATTGGAGGACGATCATGCAGCCGATAAAAATACAGAGAGAACACAAACTACAAATTACATCCAGCATTCAGGATTATTTTGAAACGGAGCTGTCTAGCGAAATTGGCCAATTAGCAAGTGAGAATCTTCTTGATTTTATGCTCAAAGAACTCTCACCTTATATTTATAATCAGGCACTGGCAGATGCCCGTAAAGTGATTGAGCAAAAGATGATTTCCATTGAAGAAGAATTGTATGCACTTGAGCAACCACTAACATCTGCTAGAAGATAGTCCGCAACATAATGTATTGTTTACCGCTGATTGGTAACCGTTACGTCTGGATCAGTCTCAGCTTCATAATCTACACCCTCAGCCTCAAATCCGAATAACTGGAAGAACTCCTGTTTGTAGCTTTCTAGATCTGTCAATTCATAGATATTGTCTGTCGTGAGTTTACCCCAGATTTGAGTCACTTGATCCTGTACATCCGGGGACATCTCCCAGTCATCGATTCGGATACGCCCTTCTTCGTCCACAGAAGTCCCTTCGATCGCATAAAGACGTTCTGCAAACAACCGATAGGTTTGCTCAATACAACCTTCATGAAGTCCTTTCTCTTTCATGACTTTGTATAACGCAGAAGTGTACAGGGGGACGACAGGAATTGCTGAGCTAGACTGTGTGACCAGTCCTTTCGTAACTGCTACATAGGCTCGACCGTCTATACTAGATAGTTCATCGTTAAGAGTGTGTGCTGTTAATTCTAGATGATCTTTTGCGCGTCCAATCGTTCCCTTCCGATATACAGACTGGGTAATCTCCGGCCCGATATATGAGAATGCGATGGTGGTGGCATGATCGGCCAAAGCTCCGGCTTGATGAAGAGCTTCAATCCAAAGCTGCCAATCGTCACCACCCATCACTCGAATGGTATCATCGATTTCTTTGTCTGTAGCAGGCTCAATAGAAATTTGACTAACTTCACCCGTATGAAAGTTTACGGTTTTATTCGTGTAGGTATCCCCTATAGGTTTAATTACGGAGTTATAAACTTCACCCGTCACAGGATCTGTTCGACGGGCAGAAGCAACGCTGTAGATGACTAGATCAACTTGTCCCAATTCACTGCGAATCAGCTGTATGGTTCTATCCTTAGTTTCTTTGGAGAAGGCATCACCGGTTACGCTGTAGGATTGAAGACCTGCTTTCTCTGCAAGTTCCTCAAAGGCTGCTGAATTGTACCATCCAGCAGAGGCTGTACGGGCTCCGTTGCTGCTGCTCTGGCGGTAGACGCCTACTGTGCTGGCTCCAGCCCCAAAGGCGGCTGTAATCCGTGAGGCGAGGCCATATCCTGTAGAGGCGCCAATGACAAGCACCTTGCGTGGTCCTTTGATCTCGGGTTGTGTCTGGATATATTCGATTTGCCGCTCTACTTGACGAGCGCAACCTTGCGGATGTGCGGTAGTACAGATAAAGCCGCGTGTTCTAGGTTTAATAATCATGTTAATCGTTTCCTCTCTTTCATGAAAAGCAGGCTAATGAGACTCGTTTGTTCTAATTTTAACAATTTTCAATCAAATGGAGAAGGATTGTTTATCCTTTGATACTTATTTCATTATGGTGGTGAGATCTTGGAGAGCTTTACTAAAACAAAATTAACGACAGAGCAACAGAATGATTTGGTAGGTGCTACTTTTGGAAGCCATGTGAGCATTCAGCGAAGTACTGAACTGACAGGTGGTTATTTTAACGCAGCATATGACCTTTTATTATCAGATGGAAGAGACATGATTCTTAAGATAGCACCGTCAGCTGAAGCAGATACCCTTAGTTACGAGCATGATATTATGTCTGTAGAGGTTGCGGCGATGCGACTGATGAAGTCAAAAGGGACAGTACCTGTGCCTGAGGTATACGCTTATGATAACAGTAAAGAAATGATTTCAAGTGAGTTTTTTTTCATGGAGAAAATAGTTGGCCAGCCCTATAATGAAATTAAGGAAGCGCTAAGCTCGCAGCAGAGAATAAGTATTGAGGAAGAGTTAGGTCGTTATTCCCGTTTAATTAATGAAATTCCTGGTGAGCGTTTCGGATTATTTAGTGCGTCCACACCAGTAAAAGGAACTTCATGGCGGGAAACTTTTAAGCATTTGATAATGAATCTGCTTGAAGATGCACGTCGTTTAAAGGTAGAAATGCCCATTCCGTTAGAAACTGTTGAGGCAGAGATCAAAAGTCACTTACATGTTATGGACGCAGTCGTTGAGCCTCGTCTAATACATTGGGATTTATGGGATGGCAATGTGTTTGTGCGAGAGGGCCGCATTGTTGCATTGATTGATTGGGAACGGGCACTTTGGGGCGATCCACTTATGGAATATTATTTTCGCTATATTGAGAATTCAGAGCATTTCTGCAGAGGTTACGGGAATAGCTTCGACAGCCCAAACGAACATGCCCGTAAAAAACTCTACGACTTATATATCGACTTAATTTACTTCATCGAGTGTTATTCGCGTAAGTACGATAGCCAAGGTCACCTTGAGTGGGCGCATGATAATCTGCTTGAGGGCTGGAAGCGGTTCATGAATTAACACATTTTTGACACAACTACAACATGAAAGATAGGGAGACTGAGCAACAGTAGGGGAGAATTCTTATATTTGAACGGCTGAGTGTACATATTGATACCGTAAGTTTGCTGTAGCCGCTGTCGATACTACGTTTGTTTCATGATCATTTATGCACAAATAGCATTGCTTACTGATGTACATGACCATGTAACTTTTGCTTTGGTTGTATTATTCGTGTATATTTTGATAGTGGGCTTTAGAATCATGGCAGTATTCCTTCCATACCATTTATTGTATTTAGCAGTACCTAGTAGTTCTTCCTTATTCTCTATTTGCGTATTTTAAAGAGGAGCTATCGCAACTATTGAGCACGCAATAATTAGATCTAGTACTAAAGTGTGAGGTTAGCCGTATTTTTTTCAGAAAAATCTTGACTAGAACCCTTAAAACTAGATAAAATAATACTTATTGCTTACAACATGCTGAGAATCATTATCATAATTGACGAGGAAATGAGAGGGTGACAAGATGGAGCGCCTTTTAGAGGTAAAAGACTTAGCGATATCATTCAAAACACACGGCGGAGAGGTACAAGCGATCCGTGGTGTTAGCTTCCATGTAGATAAAGGTGAAACTCTAGCGATTGTTGGGGAGTCAGGTTCCGGTAAAAGTGTAACCTCACAAGCGGTTATGAAGCTAGTTCCCACACCACCAGGAGAATATAAACGCGGACAGATTCTGTTCGATGGACAAGATTTGATTGGCAAGACAGAGAAGCAGATGCAGAAGATCCGCGGTAAAGAGATCGGTATGATCTTCCAAGATCCGATGACCTCTCTGAACCCAATGATGAAGGTCGGCAGACAAATTACTGAAGTGCTGCTTAAACATGAGAACATCTCCAAGGCTGATGCGAATAAACGTGGGATTGAGCTTCTCAATCTTGTAGGTATTCCTTCTCCAGAACGTCGTTTCAATCAATATCCACATGAATTCAGTGGTGGTATGCGTCAACGTGTTGTTATTGCAATGGCACTTGCTGCGAACCCTAAGCTTCTGATTGCGGATGAGCCGACT
The DNA here is from genome assembly GCF_038000135.1 of Paenibacillus sp. FSL F4-0236. NCBI lineage: Bacteria > Bacillati > Bacillota > Bacilli > Caryophanales > Paenibacillaceae > Paenibacillus > Paenibacillus sp. FSL F4-0236. The sequence goes on along the minus strand of NZ_JBBOBK010000001.1, from coordinate 3,190,942 downwards.
ACTGCGCTCGACGTAACCATCCAAGCACAAATCCTTGATTTGATGAAGGAATTGCAGAAGAAGATTGATACGGCTATTATTTTTATCACCCATGATCTCGGGGTTGTAGCAAGAATGGCAGATCGTGTAGCTGTAATGTATGCTGGACAAATTGTTGAAATGGGAACAGCGGAAGAGATCTTCTACGATCCAAGACACCCATACACTTGGGGCTTGCTAGCTTCCATGCCAAGTCTAGAGAGCAAAGGATCTTTGCTAACAGCAATCCCTGGTACTCCTCCAGATTTGATCAAACCGCCTAAGGGCGATGCTTTCGCACTACGTTCCACTTACGCTATGCAAATCGATATGGAGAAAGAGCCTCCAATGTATAAGGTTTCGGATACCCATATGGTGAAGTCTTGGCTAATGCATCCGATGGCTCCTAAGGTGGAACCGCCGGCAGTTGTTAAGAACAGACAACGTGTGCTTAAGAATGCTTATCCAGAGCCAGTTTTGGTACAAGAAGGCGCTAATTAAAGAGATTATTTTACGTAAAATATAAAAGAAACGTCAGGCCATTTCGATGGCTTGGCGTTTTTTTATGTGTATGAATGTTCACTATTATTTAAATAAATATGAATTAATACGAACTTAGTTGAATAAAAGGATTGACTATTGTTTGTTTTCGTTTCAAAATGAAAAGGCATACATAGGAGGTATAACGATGAGAAAAGCAATTATGACTACAATGATCAGCGTTTCATTATTAGCAGTAACCGCGTGCAATGACAATTCAGCTAGTTCCAGCAACACAAATAACGTAGCTGACTCTGCGCAGCCTGTCTTCAAAAATGTATCTGTACATGATCCGTCGATCATTATGACAGATAACAAATACTATGTGTTCGGCTCTCATTTAGCATCTGCTAAATCAAATGATCTGATGTCTTGGACTCAGCTGTCCTCTGGGGTGGTAGAAGGAAACGTTCTCATTCCTAATGTCAAAGAGGAGTTTACTGAAGCATTAAAATGGGCACAGACGGATACCTTATGGGCACCCGATGTTATCCAATTGGCGGATGGCAAATACTATATGTATTACAATGCTTGTAAAGGGGATTCCCCGTTGTCTGCACTCGGCATAGCTGTGTCGGACAATATTGAGGGACCTTATAAGAATAAAGGAATCATTCTGAAGTCAGGTATGATGGGCAAGGGTGATGATGGAGAAATATATGATGCCACTCAAAAGCCGAATGTAGTAGATCCGGATGTGTTCTTTGATAAAGAAGGGAAGCTGTGGATGGTCTATGGCTCTTACTCCGGTGGTATTTTTATTATGGAACTAGATGCGAATACAGGCTTCCCGCTGCCAGATCAAGGTTATGGCAAAAAGCTTTTGGGTGCGAACCATGCTCGGATAGAAGCTCCATATATGCTGTACAGTCCGGAAACGGATTACTACTATCTGTTCCTATCCTACGGTGGTCTGGCTGCAGACGGTGGATATAACATCCGTGTAGCTCGTTCAAAGGCGCCTGATGGACCTTTCGAAGATTCTGAGGGTCAAGATATGATTAATGCACAAGGATCGCCATCCGTATTGTTCGATGATCCAGCATATGCTCCTTATGGAGTGAAGCTAATGGGGAATTTCGAATTCTTGAATACAGATGACGAGCTGCCAGTGAGTGGAGAAGGATATGTATCACCAGGTCATAACTCAGCGTTTTATGATGAAGAGAATGGCAAGTATTATCTGATCTTCCATACACGGTTCCCGAATCGTAGAGAAAAGCACGAGGTAAGAGTTCATCAGATGTTTATGAACAGTGAGGGCTGGCCGGTTGTAGCCCCGCACCGCTATGGCGGAGAGAGCATAGAGAAATACACAAAAGAGCAAATTTCAGGCGAATATAAATATGTAAACCATAACAAAGACATTACGGCTGATATCGTGCAGTCGGAGCTGATTGAATTCACTAAGAGCGGTAAGATTAAAGGAGCAGTAAAAGGGAAATGGAAGCTTATTGATGATCATACTGCTGAGCTTACCATTGACGGTTCTACTTATAATGGGGTGTTCCTGAAAGAATGGAATGAAGCAACAGCTAGTAACGTTATGACGTTTACTGCGGTTTCCAAGGAAGGTATCTCTATCTGGGGGAGCCACGTATCAACGATGGAATAATAGATTTTTTTGAAATTTGCAGTAGAAAACGGGGTTCCAATTAGTCCTGAGAATGACTAAGCTGGAACCCCGTTTTATGGATGAGTGGTCAATCTTCAAACTTTCGAATCACAATGACAGCATTATGCCCACCGAAACCAAAGGAGTTAGACATGCCTATAGTAAGATCAGATTTTCGCGCAATGTTCGGGACATAATCTAAATCACAGATGGAATCTTTGACCTCCTGATTAATGGTAGGTGGGATGATTCCTTCTTGAATGCTCTTAATTAGGGCAATGGCTTCTAGGCCACCGGCCGCCCCTAAGGCGTGTCCAGTCATGGACTTATTAGCGGTTACGGGAATCTGGTAGGCTTGATCACCGAATAACTTCTTTATCGCAAGGGTCTCAGAGCGGTCACCTACTACTGTACTCGTGGCATGAGCACTAATTACATCCACCTCTTTGGGCTGGAGATTAGCTTCATTCAGGGCCAGCTTCATCGCTTGATAAGCACCAATTCCTTCTGGATGGGTGGCGACCATATGATAGGCATCAGAGCTGGCACCATAACCGATAACCTCTCCGTGAATCTTGGCGTTTCTACGCTGCGCATGAGAAAGTGACTCCAAAATAACTATTCCGCCACCTTCACCGATAACAAATCCGTCACGTTCCCCGTCAAAAGGCCGACTCGCCTTAATCGGCTCCTCATTTCGAGTGGATAAGGAGGTGGCATTGCCGAAACTGGCTAAAGAGATTTCAGTAATGGCTGCTTCTGATCCACCAGCAATTACGATGTCGGCACCTCCATAACGGATCAACCGGAAGGCTTCACCGATTGCCGTATTTCCAATAGAGCAGGCAGTTACTGGAGACATTGTAGGACCTAAGGCTCCTAATTTAATGCTGATCATCGCCGCAGCCATATTAGAGATCATCATGGGAATTAAAGTGGGGCTGACCCGATCTGGTCCGCGGCCCTTTAGCACATTCCCTTGTTCCATCAAGGTTTGAATTCCACCAACGCCTGATCCTACATAAACCCCGAGACGTTCCTTGTCAATCTTAACAAGCTGTAGACCGGAATGTGTCCAGGCATCTTCAGCGGCTGCCAGGGCGAACTGACTAAATCTATCCATTCTGCGTGCTTCTTTACGGCCAAATCTGGCCTCCGCATCGAAATCATACACGACTCCCGCGATCTTTGTCTTAAAGTTAGAGGTATCAAATGAAGTGATTGGGGAAATACCCGACTCACCAGAAACTAGACGATCCCAGAATTGTTCTATTGTATTTCCAAGGGGCGAGATTAAGCCCATACCTGTAATAACTACGCGTTCCATAATGAACCTCCTCAAGAAGTGTATATAGGTATTTTTCCACTTATTTTATCCTATTACAAGTTATCGTTTATCATAGTATAATTTGTACTACACTAAAGAATGTAACAGAGAGGAGAGGAAGCGTATGGCTAATCAGACGAGATTGCAGGCATTATCAGATTTCTTAAAAGCACGCCGTGCTGCGATCTCACCCAGCTCTGTTGGACTGCCAGAAGGCACACGCAGGAGAACGCCTGGACTTCGCAGGGAAGAGGTTGCACAGTTAGCGGGGGTAAGCAGTACCTGGTATACGTGGCTAGAACAGGGCAGGGATATTAAAGTATCTTCGTCTGTTCTGGACTGTATTGCGACTGCCCTAAAGCTAACTAATGATGAGCGGAAATATCTTTTTGCACTAGCACTAGAGACTGGAACAGGGAACGTTCTATTTCAGCAAGAGGAATCCTCAGTAATTAGTCCTTCTCTACAGAAAATTTTACAGGAGCTTAAGACTTGTCCTACGATTATTTCAGATCGACGTTGCGGGATTGTAGGTTGGAATGAGGCTGCAGCACATGTGTTTCTAGATTTCTCTAAGTTGCCCATCGAGGAGAGAAACATGATTCGTTTGTTATTTGTTCGTAAGGAGTTCAGACGTTTAGCTGTAAATTGGGAACAATTCGTAAGTGGTTATCTATCCATCTTCAGAGCGTATTACGGACAATATGTAGAGGATCGTTGGTACGATGAATTTATTGAGGAATTAAAGGAACTGCATCCAGCGTTTAATGAAATGTGGGAACAAAGTCGTGTAAGCTCTGCTCCAGATGTGCTATTGGAATTCAGACATGCCAAAGCAGGGAAAATGTTATTTCATTTAACCTCACTACAGGTTCAAGGCAGCACTGATTTACGTTGTAGTATTTATACGCCTGCCGCGGATTCAAATACTGAAATCAAACTGAAGCAGCTTATGGAGCAGCATAAAGAATGACTAAGGTAGAAGTTCATAGAAAAGCATCTCTAGCTGAATTATCAACTAGAGTGCTGCGACCAACAGTGCATGAACTTGAAGTGTAAGACTATTGAATGCTGGAAGATTAATGAGTGGCTATATTCTTTTTATTAGCGTGTTTACTTCCAAAGATTCTGTACAATATCAATCCGAACAGCATACCGATAAATGACATCACGGAAATTGTTAAATAAAGGGCCTTACCTCCAAGGGCTTCATATAATGCTCCACCTGCATAAGAGGCGAGAATTCCTGATACACCGAAGAACAGTAACGCCAACACAGTTTGACCCGTAGCACGCCATTCCACAGGCACAATACTATATAGATACTGAATAGCTGCGGAGTAGAATACCGGGAAGGTAAGGATTTGTAGAATCTGTAGATAAGCTAATAAATGCGGATCCAAAATCCAGGCCGAAATAAAGAATCGAAGAAAATAAAAGGCTCCAGAAATCGAAATAATGATTAGCTCTTTTCCTTTGCGCAGCCACCAAAAGCTTAAGGCGAACACAATAATTTCACTCATTGCGGCGATAAAGAACGATTGACCAACTAATTCAGGACTGCCACCAAGCTCGCGAATATAAACTCCAAGGAAGGTATCGTTCATTCGTGCGGGAACGGAGCTAATAAAGATGAGCACTAGAAATAGCAGTGTTTCTTTGTTGCTAAGAAAATGCTTCAGGCTGTCAAGTGTGACCGGTTTACCGGTCACAGGAGCATCTGGCATGAACCAGCTGACTACGAAGCTTGTAAGACTAATCGCGACGAACAGCAAGGCCATCCCTTGTGAACCGAAATAACTCATCACATAACCTGTGAGTAGGGCCATAACACCGTACCCTAACGCACCGTATGTACGTATCGAACCATAACTAATTCCAGCTGCCTCAGAGATCCGGAAATTCAGGCTTTCAGCTAGCGGATCGATAGGCATTAAGAAGAAATAGAGCAGCATCGCAAAAAGAATAAGTCGCACGTAGCTGCTAGAATCGAATAAAAAGTATCCCGTCACCGCAGAGCATAACAACAGAATTAACAGCACTTTGCGGATCGTTCTTGTTTTGTCACTGATCATCCCCCATAAGGGTTGAGCAATAATGGTAACAAACCCTCCAGTACCAATAATGAATCCAATTTGCGCCGGGTTAAGACCCTGCTCCCCTAGATAGACTGGCAGAAAAGGAATAAACATAGCCAGCAACGCAAAATACAAAAAGTTAAACCCTCGTAATAGTGTTGGTGCATTCATAAGTCTCTTTACCTCACGTATTTAATGATATTTGTATAGTGTCAATTTGGTTATTGTATCACGGATGTTGAATGATTAGGATATAAATCTATGATAAAAATATACTATTCTCCCATATGATATATCCATTCAAGGTTCAGTTCATTTTCATAGAATGTTGTATAACCTTGAAAGGAAGTGTTAAGAATGGCGTCAATTATTGATTATGGTTCTACGTTTTTAACTGTTGATGGTCCAGTATTGGCGGTTGGTGTTGGTCAAGGAATAACTACTACCTCTGTATTTCTTGATCCGGCTAATCCTGCAACTTATCGTTCGAGAGTTGAGCTAAAAGCGAGTTTCGGTGTTGATAGTTTTTCATTTACAGATGATATTCGCGTAGATATTTACAGAGGTGCTACAAAAGTATACAGTAGCCCGCTCAATCGATTCTTCGAACCTGGTAACAACCTTCAGATTGTAAACGTGCTTGCTGTGGATGGTGGACTGCCGGGAACTCAAATTTATACACTGGGTGTTCTATTTGCTAATAGTAATAATGCTGGAAGTGTAATTCAAATAAAAGGCCCAATTACATTCACAGCTACAGCAATTGGTCTATAAGTTAGCTAGCGTATGAATTAACCAAAAGCTGCACCAATTCTCCGCAATGGAGAGAGGTGCGGCTTTTGCTGCTATACATATCCCGTCAGCTCACTATAGTGATATAATAACCGCAGTAATAGTACAACTAAAGCAAAATGCAAGGAGAAAAGCCGATGATAAAGCTGGTATCATGGAATGTTAATGGCCTTCGGGCATGTGTCAAAAAAGGGTTTAATGACTATTTCAAAGAAGTAGATGCGGATATCTTCTGTGTTCAAGAAACAAAGCTTCAGGAAGGGCAAATTACACTGGAGCATGGCGAAGAATACGATCAATATTGGAATTACGCAGTGAAGAAGGGCTATTCCGGTACGGCAATATTCTCTAAAATCAAGCCGATCTCTGCGAGATATGGGATGGAAGAAGATGAAGAAGCAGAAGGCCGGATCATTACATTAGAGTTCGAACATTTTTATCTGGTCAACGTCTATACGCCTAATGCCAAACGAGATCTGTCTCGATTGGCATATAGAATGGAATGGGAGGACCGTTTCCGTAATTATCTCTTAGAACTGGATAAGCGTAAACCAGTTGTTGTCTGTGGAGACCTAAATGTTGCCCATGAAGATATTGATATCAAGAATGCAAAGGCTAACCGTGGGAACTCCGGTTTTACGGATGAAGAGAGAGGGAAAATGAGTACACTGCTTGAGTCGGGCTTCATAGATACGTTCAGATATCTTCACCCGGAGCTTGAGGGAGTGTATTCATGGTGGTCTTATATGCCGAAGGTGAGAGAGCGGAATGTGGGCTGGCGAATTGATTATTTTTTAGCTTCTTCTAGACTTGCACCTAATGTAATTGATGCCCAAATTGATTGTCAGATCTTGGGTAGTGATCATTGCCCAGTCATGTTGAAGCTAGCTGATTTTTCGGAATAAAAAAAGGGATATAAGGCCGCTAAGTTCCTGCATAGGACAAAGCGGCCTTTCTATTATTAACTATACCTATTGTATTCTTCCGATAATATCATCGAATTCAAGCGGTCCCATATTCACATTAATCCGCTGCTTAAGGATAAGCATGTTCTCTAGAATATTAATATCAAGTGTAATCAAGAAAGGCATTTCAACAAATAGCAAGGACAACTGAAGTTGATCTTCTGCAGTCCAAGTAAAGCTGGACATAATCCGGTTCATGAAAGGCTCCAGGATGAGTGCAAAGCTTTCGAGCCATTGTCCTCGGCCTAATGGAATGACATTCTTTTCACCAAGTTTTGTTATTAAAGTAACTTCAGCTTCATCATTGTTGAAAGTGATAGAGATAGTAGCTAGTGAAAATTGGTTGTCATCTAGTGTATAGGTTATACCATTCAATTGATCTTCTTGAAAAGATGACCGCTGCAATTGTGGAGGGTCTATCGATAAGTTTTTTAATTGGTCTGCCAATTTGGCTACTAATGCTTGTTCTTCCAGAAGAGGGACATCTTTCATATTGGGTAATAAATGCTCCCACACTGCATTCAAAATACCTTGAATACTATTTGAAGCGGCAGTAATAGCAATTACCGCATCCTGATCAGGAAGAACAACGCAGAGTTGTCCGAATGCGCCATCGGCGCGGTAGGCTCCGTGTTGGCATCTCCAGAATTGATAACCATATCCGAGCGCCCAGTCATGATCGCCTTCGCCATTGGAAATGTGTTTGGAAGTTGCTTCATTAATCCACTGTTCAGGCAGGATTCGTTGATTATTCCAGATCCCTTTTTGTAAGTAAAGCTGGCCGAATTTAGCGATATCCTCTGTGGTTATGCTTAAGCCAAATCCCCCCGTGTTAATTCCACGTGGACAAGACTGCCAAGTTGCTCCGTGAATACCGAGCGGAGCGAACAGACGCGGTTCTAGATATTCTAGCAGTGTTTGGCCAGTAACTCGTTGAAGGATCGCGGACAGCATGTAAGTGGCGCCGGTATTATATAGGAAATGTGTACCTGGTTGTTTCTCCACTGGGACTGAGAAGAAAGCTTTAACCCAATTCCCGTCTGCACTTTTATGAAGTGTGTCCATAGTATCCACGACATGCCCGGTACCCATCATCAATAGATGTCTGATTGTCATGTTGGATAGATTGTCAGTGATAGTCGCAGGAGCCTCTTCAGGGAAGAAGGAGATGACTGAATTGTCGAGTGTGATTAGCTTTTCTGTGACCGCAATCCCGATTGCCGTTGAGGTGAAGCTTTTGCTAAGGGAAAATAGCATATGTGGAAGATCGGACTTATAAGGAGACCACCAGCCTTCAGAGACCACATACCCATGCCTAAGGATCATGAAGCTATGCAGACCTAAGCTTTGTGTCTCTACTGCATCAATAAAGCTGGATATTGCGGCTGATGATATGCCCTGCTCTTCTGGAAGACTTCTAGACAACTGCAAGCTACTTGTAGTTTCCATTCATTCATCTCCTAAATTTTGAGAATCCTTGCCTTCCTATTCTATAATAAATTCCATTGTATAAATACTATATAAAATGAAGATTTTTAATCCTCTAAAGAGCTGCTGTTGGAGGCATCGGTATGCAATCTTTTCTCAGGCCATGAAATAACATGCGAGGTTCGGCTTAATTTCTCATAGATTAGCTGGTCATCTTTTTTGAATACCTTAATGATTAAATGAATAAAGAAAACTAAATCGACCAGTAGAACAATGAGATAAGCGACCGTTCTCAATGGTGAAGATAGAAGCCCCGTCACATCAGAATCGATAACAATCGCGTGAAGTCCAAGTATTACCCAATATAACAGACCATATCGGATCATAAGCGCCCAGAAAGAAGCCCGATTACCTCTGTTCGTTACCCGAATACGTACAATCCATTTGCCTAAGGTCCGCCCACCAGTAAAAGCTGGAATCAGGATGAAGTAAATCCCTGTTACAATCCAGAAAGCACTTTTTATATCGAATCCATAAAGTACACCAAACCCAATGATCCACACCATACTATCGATGAAAAAAGCAATCCCTCTGCGGGTATAGGAGACTCTTTTGGCAGAACGATCGATATTCGTATCCAGTTGTTCTATGCGTGGCAGTAACCCGTTTATCCAGATAGAAATTCGGAATCCAAAGATCCCTCCCAGCGTGTTGGTTATAAGATCATCGACATCAAATAGACGGTAGGGATGATCAAAAAAGCCGTAGATGCCTGTAACCTGAGTGACCTCAAAAGATAACGAAAGTATGAAAGACAAGAGAATACACATTCCCCAGCGCGTTCGGAAATAGTAGCCCAGAAACAATCCAAACGGCACGGTCAAAGCGATGTTAAATATCACCTGTAAAAAAGCAGGCTCGCGCAGTAATGACCAATACGTTGAAATCTGATCAGGTATGATCTTAGAGCCATCTATAATATCTTGTATGAATTGAAGAGGGACGAGCTGCATCATACTTCCCGAAGGTGCCATATTATGTCTTGAGGAAGGCATCGGAAGCAAAACGAGAAAATAAGCGTTCATCAGATAGAGCAGCAATAAGTATAGGATTAAAGCTCTAAGCTTATGGATGTAGCCGTGTCTACGGTATTGAACGATTAGAAAAGGGAGTGTGAAGATCAATGCCGCTATAGGAAACATCATAAAGGCATAAGAAATTGGGAAAAAGTAAGAATGAAACATAAGTCACCTGCCGAATCATTGTTTTTGTGGAATAATGTAGTTTGCTGCAAACTAGCGTTCCCGGCTCATTATAAAATTTTATGATAGGGAACTCAACTTATTTATTTAGCGCTTCCGGCATACATATGTCTATAGAGGAGCGTGAAGTGATGGAGAAAAAGGTGCAGCAGTATTATCGACTGAAGCAAAAGCAAAAGGAAATTGAAAAAGAGTTAGCAGAGCTTCGGCAGGATATTCTAAGCTATTGTAGTGAGCAGGGGGCTACCGAGACTGAAATCGGAAGCTACAAAGTGAAGTTAGTGATGCAAAATCGCAAAGAATATGATGATCTCAAGTTATATGAAACCCTATCAGACCCCGAAGTGTGGCGTATGCTCTCCAAATCAGATCCCGCGAAGGTAGCAAGTTTGACCAAGCTTAACGTAATCTCTGAGGACAAGATTATGCATACCTATTCTTTAAAGACCGTAACGTTGCTGCAAGTGGATAAAAAATAAGGATTTACGTGAGCGGTTCCTTTCATGGGGGCCGCTTTATTATATCGAATCGCAACTCTTAGCATTTTGCGTTAAAATAAGAAGTGAAGCTGACCGTCTGCTGTTAAGGAGCTCCGGTGCTTTGGTGCGACAGTAAAGCAACCATAGAGATGGAGGAAGAGAATTCATGAAAGATTTTGATGTCATGTTAGAGAAATATGCGAACCTGGTTGTAAAAGTAGGGGTAAATGTACAGCCTGGACAAGTTTTGATGGTGCATGCACCTATTGAAACGGCAGAGCTTACTCGCTTGATTGTAAGTAAAGCCTATGAAGCAGGTGCTAAATATGTAATCGTTGATTGGGACGATGAAGCGACTACACGTATTCGTTACGAAAAAGCCCCAGAAGATTCCTTCGATTACTATCCACAGTGGCAAGCAGAAATGATGGAGAAGTTTGCGGAAGAGAACGGCGCCATCTTACATATTAAAGTACCAGATCCGGAATTGTTCAATGGTATTGATTCTTCCAAAGTGTCAAGAGCAGTTAAAGCGGCAGCTGTTGCTCGCAAAAACTACTCCAAATATACTCGTAATAGCAAAATTAGCTGGTCTCTCGTTAAGGCTCCAACGCGTGCTTGGGCGAACAAGGTGTTTGCTGATCTTCCAGAAGAAGAGCGAGTAGAGGCTATGTGGGAAGCGGTGTTCCAGATGAATCGTGTAGGTAGCGAGGATCCAGTTGCCGCATGGAGAGAGCATATCGGTCAATTGAAAGAAAGTCAGGATAGAATGAACGCTAAGCGTTATAAAAGCCTGCATTACCGCGCTCCGGGAACGGATCTGCATGTGGAGCTTCCAGAAGGTCATCTATGGCGTGGAGGCGGCGGAGAGAATGATAAAGGTGTGTATTTCGTGGCTAATATGCCAACGGAAGAGATCTATTCTATGCCACATCGTACAGGTGTGAATGGTACAGTTAGAAGCACACTTCCTTTGAATCTGAACGGACGTTTGGTAGAAGGCCTTTCTTTCACATTTAAAGATGGAAAAGTAGTAGCATATGAAGCTGAATCCGGACGTGAGCATCTGACTTCGCTGCTGGCAACGGATGAAGGTGCATCCTATTTAGGAGAAGTAGCTTTAGTCCAGCATGATTCTCCAATCTCTCGCTTGAACCGAATTTTCTACAATACAGGGATTGATGAGAATGCCTCCTGCCATTTCGCGTTGGGAAGTGCCTATCCTGTCAATATTGAAGGCGGCACAAAGCTTACGAATGAAGAGCTTGTCGCACGAGGTGCTAATGTCAGCTTAACGCATGTCGATTTCATGATCGGTTCGGCAGAACTGGATATTGATGGAGAACTTGCGGATGGCACGATTGAACCGGTATTCCGTAAAGGGAATTGGGTGCTGTAAGGAATACATTTAAGGTCGTAACCTCGCTTAGGGGGTTACGGCCTTTTTCTTTGATGAAAGGATTTATGTTATAGAAAGTATTTTTATGTAGAAGCGAAGATATCCATATTAAATAATATTTTCTTATAAAAACAGCCGGCGCTCTCTTCAATAGAGAGTCCGGCGTTTTTTATTGCCCTTAGAGATCAGTTTTATTTTGAAAAATAATTAAGGCCCATAGCCTCGCGTACTTCGGACATCGTTTCTTGAGCAATATCGCGGGCACGCTTAGTTCCGGATAATAAGATATCCTCAACAACCTTGGGTCTGGCAGCATAATAGGAGCGACGCTCACGCATTGGTTCAATTAGCTGGTCTAGAGCTGTCGTGATAAGCTGCTTACAGGCAGAACAGCTTATACTGCCACTTTCGCAGCTATCGTGAATTTCTGGGGCGCCATGCGAACGAACAGCACGATGATAAGCATAAATGGGACAAATATCTGGATGCCCAGGATCATTTTTATGAACACGGGCTGGATCAGTTGTGGCTTTACGGATCTTGAAGGTGATCTCTTCTTTCGTAGAGTCCAGCTCGATAGCATTGCCAAGGCTTTTACTCATTTTAGCATTGCCGTCTGTTCCTACTAGTCTTGGCGTCTCGCTGATGAGCGCTCTGGGCTCCACAAGGATGGGGCTGTACAGTTCGTTGAATCTACGTACGATTTTGCGGGTCAACTCCAGATGGGGAAGCTGGTCTTCTCCTACAGGAATAATCGTCGCTTTACAAAAGGTTATATCCGCAGCCTGGCTAACTGGATAACCTAGAAAACCATAATACAATTCATCTAAGCTGGAATTTTTCGATTCGGCTTTAATCGTGGGATTATGCCGTAAAGAATTCACAGTAACAAACATGGAGAATAGGACGGTCAGCTCAGCGATCTCAGGAACCATAGATTGAATAAATAGGGTTGCTTTATCTGGATTTATACCCGCCGATAAATAGTCCAGTGTGATTTCATTCAAGTTTTGACCTAGTAGTTGAGGGCGATCAAAGTGAGTCGTTAGGGCTTGAATATCTGCTAAAAACACAAAAGTATCATATTGCTCCTGTAGAGCCACTCGGTTCTGTAAGCTGCCCACGTAATGGCCAAGGTGCAGCTTTCCAGTCACTCGATCTCCAGTTAATACACGTTTTTTTATCATTTGAATTCCTCCTGTTTTGTTGCTTCTGACTAACATTGAGTCGCCACCACCAGCCATCATCCATGGCCATCACCTCCTTTAAATGACAAAAAAACCTCATCCAATAAGGACGAAGTTGTCGTGGTACCACCTTAAATGATCGCGCAACCAGGTTTCGTTAGTATTACGATCTTCTCTTACCGGTACGGAGAAGGTCTGAGACAATCTCGATACAGGTCCCTTGATAACGGCGGGAAACCCGGCTTTCCCTACAACATCAGCTAAGATGGTTCGGAAGAGCAACTCTAAAGGCCATTCGATCAAGCGCTGGACACCGGTTCGCAGCAGCCACCGGCTCTCTGAAGTCCATGTTCGATTGTCTACTTACCCTTTGTCTGCGTTGTTCATGATATTTTGGTAATTGTAATTCTGATGAGTGAGTTTGTCAATGGTTGGAAATTAGATGATGATACAGAGCATCTAGGTTTATATGATCTAGCAAAGTATCACTTAAATGTATATTATCATCAGCAATTAAGTCCAATCTATCATTGTTGATTCACAATATAATAATGTATAACCTTGTAATTGGAATGGAGTGATGATAAATGGCGACAAATATAAGTTATGGTTCACAGGCAAAAATTCCCTTAGACCCGTTTAATACTGTTACAACGGTTGCAGGGATTCCTGGAGCTGGAGCGGGTCTAGCCACGGCGCAAGTAAATATTAGTCCGGCTAATCCGGCCTCTTTCTCCAGCAGAGTCGAGTTAAATGGTAGTTTTAGTCTTACTGCACTTGCTAATAGCCAATTTCTTGTTTTAATCCGACGTGCTGGAGTCGATATTTATAGCTCCTTTTTTCGTTTTACTACAACTACTGATATTCAATTAAATGTTCAGTGGGTTGATGGTCCTTATATTGGAATCCACAACTATGAATTGGTAATTCAGAATGATAGCAACTTGCCTATAAATCTATTTGGACCCATATCATTCACAGCAACTGCTATAGGTGGAGATGGCGTAATTTAAGTTATGGGACAGTTAAATCGATCTGATTTAACTGTCCTTTTTTCTTGGGGTAAAATTTATTTATTTAAAATGTTGTCCTCTAAAACAGCATATTTATCGCCATATTGCTTAATGATATGTTGTTCTCCCCAATTACATAGAGAAGTCAAAATGTCGCTTAAACTATCACCATACTCACTAAGCTCATATTCCACTTTGGGTGGAACCTGATTGTATACGATCCGGTTGATAATTCCATCGGCCTCAAGTTCGCGTAGTTGCTGGGTTAACATTTTTTGAGTAATTCCGGGCATTAACTGTTTTAGTTCCGATGTTCGTTTTTTGCCATGAGTTAAATGACACAAAATTACGCATTTCCATTTTCCTCCAATTACTTCGAGTGTGGCCTCAACAGAAATATTGTATTTTTTCTTGATAGTTGTCATGATATCCTCCAATGTATAGGTACTTTTTAGTACCTATGGTACTTTTAAGTGCGTACTATTGATTATGTCCGATTTTACTAATCATAACATTTATCGTTCTTTTTTTATAGAATGTTATAATTTTAAGTGCTCAGTCCCAAAAAAGTTAATATAAAAAAAAACCGTTTCTATACCCTCCCCGTCTTAATCTATGAGAGGTTTAGGAGAGGGGGCTAAGGAAGGATATGACGATGACTAATGCAGAAATGAAGAAGGTAACGATTCTTGATTCTAGGAGCGAGACGGATTTCTACGATTCTATATTGGTACATAGAGAACAACTATACAGTATTGCCTATAGCTACTTGCGTAACCGGAATGATGCGCTTGAAGCGATGCAGGAAATGACTTGCCGGGCCTGGATCAAAAGAAAAACATTAAAGGATCCAAAAGCGTTTAAATCATGGATCATTCGGATCCTGATTTATGTCTGTATAGATGAACAAAGACGTAGAAAGCGTTCTATGCCGCTTGTAGACGAGAGAATAGGAGAGCGGATTACGCACATTGGCCATCATCGGATGGAAATGCTGTGGGCACTCGAACAGGTTAAACCCAAGTATCGCCATGTGCTGCTGCTTAAATACTACAACGATATGACCTTACATGAGATTGCTAACATACTGGATAAACCTGAAGGAACGGTCAAGACATGGCAGCATAAAGGACTCAAGCAGTTAAGAACGATCATTAAGAATCGGGGTGATTGGAACCATGAGTAGTCAGGAGGAGCTTGCCATGTTAATCGATGCTGAACGGATCCCACAGGAGCAAAAAATGGAGAGTGCAGCCGCACAAATCTATGCCATTCAAGCAGGACTCGAACTAGGTAAAAAGCGCGGAAAAAAGCTAATGTTCGCTAGAAGCGCTATGGCTGTACTGACTGCATCTGTTTTGATTGCAGGTTTACTCTTCTTCAATCCAACCCAATTGATGCCACAGCAAGCCTCTACAAGTATTGAATCAAGTGATTGGGGTGTGTTGGAACCTTTTAAGAAGCTGGCTGAATCTGATGTTGATGCCCTTACGTTAGAATCTGCTATTCGAAACGATTATGTGCAAATCGTGAATAAGAGCGCTGAGAAAAACGGATATAAGATCACTCTAAATGCTGTAATCGCTGATGAAAATAAAATTATACTGCTATATACAGGGACTACAAGTGGTGGTCAGGAAATTTACAATGTGAATAGTGTATGGCTTACAGATGCTGTGACGGGACAAAGTGTAGTGGATAAAAATGGGGGTAGAGGTGGGATGGGTTTACATGCTGTGGATAGTATTTATACATGGCTCGGAAAAACTATCTATCCACTAGATAAGGATAAAGCATTTCCAAAAGAGGTGGTGGCGAATTTTCAGATCGCTTCAGTGGATCCAGGAATGCTAGCAAAACCAAAAACGGGAACGGATCTAGCTGACATGCGCTATTCTGATCGTTTAAAGGTGAGCTTCGCTATTGATCCAAAATTCTGGGAACAAAAGACCGAGACGGTAGTTATAAATCAGCCTTTTATGATTGACGGGCATGAAGTGAATTTTGCACAAGTGGAGCTTTCTCCATTAAGTATAGTAGTCAAATATACGCTAAGTGAGGATTTAAAAACTAATTGGGAGATCAGGAATGAGTTATTTGGAAAGACCCCCAGTGAGTTGACATCGCGGGTTGGGAAGCGCGAATTGAAAAATAATTCGATTGGCGGAAGTGGCAGTGAGGATGGATTTATAAGTAACTTTAGCAGCAACGTATTGGATCAACCCAAATTCATTCGTTTGAAACTTGATGCGGGGCCTGATCGCGAGAAAGAGGAGTATATTGATATCTTGAAAAAATAAGCAGCAAGTGATGAGAGTGAGAATGTGATGGGATTCGTAATGCAGAAAAAGGTCCGCTGACAGCGACCTTTTTTTGTTTTCTAGAAGATTAAATATGATTATAAAGTCCTTTTTAAAATAGTGCTATAATAGCTCTTTGAGTGTTCTGAGCTGTATTTTGATCTATATGAACTAGGGGTGATAGATTTGAGCGTAATCCGTATGGAGAACGTAACTAAGAAATATGAGAATACTTTGATTTTTCGAGATATATATTTTCGAGTTAGCAAGGGTGAGCGGATTGGGTTAATCGGACGAAATGGTGCGGGGAAGTCTACTGTTTTTAAACTGATGATGGGAAAAGAGGAGCCAACAATAGGGAAAGTAGAGTTAGATCCCAATGTGAAGATCAGTTATTTCTCTCAATTCTCGGAGCTTTCCGGCTCCTTGTCTGTACAGCAAGAGTTAGAATTGTGCTTTGAGCAGGTAGCGCTTATCGAACAGGAGCTTAACCAAATCGGGGAACAGCTTGGACAAGTGACGGATGATGACCAGATGAATACACTTTTAGAGCGGCAAGCAGCGCTTTTTGAACAAATGGATCATTTAGATGGCTGGAATGTATCTGTAGAAATCAACACTGTTCTGACGAAGTTGGGCTTCAATGAAAGATCACGGCATCAACCTGTTGATGAGTTATCAGGAGGCTGGAGGAACCGTGCGGCACTGGCCAAAGTCTTAATTGAAATGCCCGACGTCGTATTGCTCGATGAGCCTACTAACTTTTTGGATATCGAAGGGATCGTATGGTTGGAGCAGTGGCTGCACCGTTTTAATGGGGCGATGATTCTCGTCTCCCATGACCGGCAATTTATTGACAGAGTAGTCACGCGGACAATAGAAATCGAGAATTATCATTTTCAGGAATATGAAGGCAATTACACCGACTATGTTCGTAAAAAGAAGATGCGCAAAAAGGTGCTTGATCGTCAATTCGAGTGGGAAGAAGAGCTTCTACTTATGGAGTCGGAAGCCATTGAAACCCGCGGGAACAAAAAGTCCTCGAAGGATCGTCTATCACGTAAACTGACAGATATGAAAAAGCGTGTGGAGCCTCATCCAGTGAACGTACTGATCACCGATATCTACAGCAATTTACGGTTTCCGGACAAGCTTGGTGAAGTGAAGGGAATTGGACAAAGCTATGATGGTCGGACGATATTCCAGAACATTAGCTTCGATATTCAAAAGGAAGATCGGATAGCTATTGTGGGGCCTAACGGAAGTGGGAAGTCGACGCTCATAAAGGTATTGACTGGGCAAGAAGAGCCTGAAACGGGTGGTGTGACTTGGGAACGTGGGATCAGTTACGCGTACTTCAATCAGATGTGGGACGAACTCGATGTTAAGGATACAGTCAGTCATGCCGTAAATGTGTACGGGCTGGGACTCGATGCTCCGCGGAAAAAAGTGAATAAATTTCTATCGATGCTACAATTCTCGGAAATGGATCTGAGCAAAACGATCGGCAGTCTGTCAGGTGGACAGCAGGCCAGAGTAGCGTTAGCGAAATGCCTTCTCTCTGGCGCGGCTGTTATTATTTTGGATGAGCCAACGAATCATTTAGATTTGACGAGTATTCAGGTGATGGAGCAAGCACTCATTCATTTCCCTGGAGCCGTAGTTACCGTCAGTCATGACCGCTTCTTCATCGATAAAATTGCAACGAAAATGCTTACCTTCGATCCTGAAGCAGGAATCACTGAGCAGAATGTTTAGGATTATGCTGGCAGTCGGATGATCACGGTCGTCCCTTCACCTACTTGACTGGTGATTTCAATCCCATAGGCTTCACCAAAATGAAATTGAATACGATCATGAACATTTTTTATACCAATATGATCTTCATCTAGGGTGTCTGATGGTTGAGAGAGACGAAGACGTAACTGTTTAAGTTTCTCTTCATCGATACCAATTCCGTTATCTTTAACGATAATTAGCATGTTATCCCCCGAAATCATCGAGGAGACTTCAAGGAGACCCGGTTCATTTCGACACTCCAGTCCATGGACGATAGCATTCTCAACGATGGGTTGAAGGGAAAAGTGCATGACTTTAATTATTTCGGTATTAGGTTCTAGCTGTTCAATATATTGAATTTTGTCCCCGAAACGTAATTGTTGGATTTTTACATACAGCCGGACGTGTTCAAGTTCTTCTCGCAGGGTTACGGTTATCTTTCCGGTCTGGATATGAATCCGAAACAATCTACCTACAATCCCCACCATTTCGCCAATCTCTCTTTGCCCATTAATGATAGCTTTCATTTGAATAGATTCAAGTACATTCGCAAGGAAATGTGGATTGATTTGGCTTTTAAGGGCGCCGTATTGAGCTACTTTTTGCTGTGCTTTGGCCATAGAAGATCGCTCGATATAATTTTGCAGGTCTTTCACCATTTTTCGGATTCCATTGTATAGAACACCAAACTCATCTTGACGATTACTATACAAATCCACATCAAAGTTCCCCATCCCCACCAGCTTAACCTTTCGGCTTAAAAGAATAATAGGCTTAGTGACACGCTCCGATAGGATATACATGAATAAGATCGCAGTGACAAGCGACAAGAGCGCTAATGTTAAAATGATTTTTCCGAGAAAAGTGGCTTGCTTAGTCATCTCTTTTTCATCTATATACTGTATGACCTTCCAGTTGGAATAGGGAGACGTAACAAAGTTAATGTACGAGTCTTTATCATCAAAAGTACCATAAAAGCTTCCCGTATCATTGTTCATGAAAGTATTAAGCGCCTGAGGTTCTATAGGGATAGGTTGTAAGGGTGAGGTCTCCAAGATGTCAGAGCTGTAAACACTACCGCCCTTATCGTCTAAAATAATGAATTTTCGTTTGCTATTCTCCGAGAGCTTTAAGATTTCACGTAATGAATCCAATCGGATATCGATTAACATGACGCCAATGGGCTGCTTGCTTCCTTTTTTATTAATGACTCGGGCAATAGAAATGACGGATTGTTTGGAATTGGTGCGATAGAAGGGGACATGGCTGCCAAATAGAATCACTCCGCCTTTTTTCTGCTGGGTCTGTAAATACCAATCCTCCTGGGTATAATCCT
Source organism: Paenibacillus sp. FSL F4-0236 (assembly GCF_038000135.1). Classification (NCBI taxonomy): domain Bacteria; kingdom Bacillati; phylum Bacillota; class Bacilli; order Caryophanales; family Paenibacillaceae; genus Paenibacillus; species Paenibacillus sp. FSL F4-0236. The sequence continues at coordinate 3,171,424 of NZ_JBBOBK010000001.1, read as the reverse complement.
TCACATCATAATCCGCACGATTGAAATTGGCAGAGTAGAACACACGTGATCCCGAAAAAATCTGCACACTATCAACATTTTTAATCGTCATCTCAATCCCGCTGATGAAATGCTCAATCGTGTTTCCATACTGAATATTCAGGTCATTTCCGACGTCGTCTTTATGGATCGTCCAATGCTCAAGTGCGGTTTGGAGCTGGCTATCTACCTGTGCGTTCAGTGTACCTTTATCAATACTTTGAAGATATTGGTCAATGTTGAACGAGAGGTTATTAAGGATCAGATTTGAGCTGCTCTGATATTCATTTTTGACGGCTTGGTTTGAAAAGATATAGATGATTGCGGATATGATCAGGAGTGGAATGGTAATGGTCAGGATCATCAGCATGAAAATTTGACGATTGACATGTCGCATCCGGTAGCGTCTCTTTGGTTGCTCAATCTGCATCATTTTAGGTCACCAGCCTGATTGTTTTCTATAGTCTGATGGGGTCATGTTGGTGATACTTCGGAATGTTTTCACGAAATGCTTATAGCTTTTGTAACCACACATCGTACAGACATCGGTCACTAGAATCTCCGGTTTTTTTAAGCATTCCTGCGCATATTCCATACGAATTTCGGTTACAAATTTCATATAGTTCTTATCGAGTTTCCGCTTGAAGAGGCGACTTAAATAAGACGGATTATAGAAGAATCGATCTGCTACCATCTGCAGAGTCACGTCTTGATCAATATTTTCTTTAATGAAGGATTTAATATGCTCGAATATGATCACATCCTGTTGGTGGTTGTGTGTCAGTCCTTCGGTATAAACAATCCCCAAATGAATCATCCACCTGCCAAGCCAGTCAAAAAGCGTCTCAAGCGAATCAAAATCATCCACAAAGGTAAGGTTCAGGAGCTTTTCGCTGTACACACCTTCGATATGGATGTGGTTTTTATTGGCGAAGCGGATTATAACACTTATGATTTCCTGAAGAAATGCGAGCCAGTAATCAGGAGAAGAGACATCGGTTTTACTCAAAATATCTTGAGCCAGGCGGTGCATCAGCTGGAGCGTCTCTATTTCGTAAGACCTTTCGATACAAGAGATCATCCGTTTCTTATCATTCTCATTTAGTTGAATTAAGGATGGTTTCTGAGAATTTGAGTTTTCTGTCCATTGTGGCACATAGAATAACCTGCAATCTCTCATGTAAAAGCGTTGATATAACATTCGATCGGAATCGTGCAGCAAAGTATGTATTTGTGCAGGGTTCTCCGTCGTCTTACCTATAACTAAATAGAGGCCTAGATGATGTTCTAGCGTAAGCGCCTTCAGATATTGATCGATTCGTATCTGTACTTGAGTTTGAAGAGGGAAGTTGTCAGTAGAAGACGGAGATCCCAATACAATAAGACCATAGAGCTTTGTTTTAGATGAATATGTAAAAATAGAGTGCGGTGTAGAGGCATGGAGATACTCATCGACTGCGTAATGAATGAACTTTTCCGCATATTCTCTCATCCATAGGGTGGATTGCGAGCGCGTTTCTCTCATAGGAATGCCAGTCAAAACAAAGGGGAGATAAAGATAGTAGTTACTGTTGAAATTACATAGTTCATGGATAATAGCATCATCTATTACTGAATGTTCTTCCTCTAGCAACAGCTTTACAAGTTGTGCCCCTTCCAGATTAGAACGTTTTAATCTATCCTGTCGCTTTAGTTGGAGCTTGTTCATACACTCTTGTATCACTAAGAGGCTTTCCTCGTATTCCAAAGGTTTGAGCAAAAAAGCATGTACATTCCCTAGTTTAATAGCCTTCTGCGCGTATTCGAAATCGTTGAATCCTGTCAAAATGATAAATAATGTATCAGGAAGCAGATTGCGAATCTGCTCAATCATTTGAAGACCATTCATTTCGGGCATCCGGATATCGGTGATCACCAAATCGGGCTTCTCGCGTAGCGCGGTGGTCATTCCTTCTCTGCCATTCTCTGCTTCAATAATGCTGTGGACCCCAAGCTCCTCCCAAGCAAAGTAATGTTTTAAGCCCGTCCGTATTAATGGCTCATCCTCTACAATCATCAATTTATACATGAAATCCCTCCGGAAGACTAGAATTATAGTGGATCACTCGTAAGAGAATACCATTAGATGTAAGATTAAAAGGGTTACATTAAGGCGAAAAAGTGAAAAAATATAAATTCAATTGTTAATAGGTGGAATATGTAATGTATTATAACATTGAAGAAGGGTAGATTGAAGGGATATGTCAGAAATGAACCCTAAAAGTAAAAGGAGTGGGATTCTCCTGAATTTACAATTGATTTATGATTAGCGCAAGGAATGAGAGCAGTACTTTATTCCACAAAAAATAATTGGGGGTAGCACATGAAAGCAATGAAAAAAGGGCTAATGAGTATTGTTGGTGTCGCACTTTTAGGTACACAGTTAGTTGCATGTGGAAATACGAACACAGCGAATTCAGCGGTTACACCAAGTAATAATGCTGACAAGACAGAGCCCGCAGCAACTGAGGTTGCTGCTAAACCAGTAGAAATTACTTGGTGGAATTTTCCGAGCTTTCAAGCTTTAGATGGCGAAGTAGGCAAGTATGAGAAGGAAATCATTGCAGCTTTTAATGAGAAGAATCCTGAAATTAAAGTAAACCTTGAGATGATCACCTTTGAAGGCGGCCCTGAAAAACTGAATGTCGCAATTGCTTCGAATACCGCACCTGATGTGATCTATGATGCACCTGGACGGATTATCGATTGGGGTAAAAAGGATTTGCTTGCACCGCTTAACGACATGGTGACTGATGAAGTGAAGAATGATATTTCAGAAGCTTTTTGGAAGCAGTCAAGTGTAGGCGACAACATCTTTATGTACCCGATCAACACAGCGCCTTTTATGATGGCTGTTAATAAATCTATTTTTGAAAAGATTGGCGCTCTAGATTTACTACCTTTGGATAAGGAAGATAGAACTTGGACGTTTGAAGAATATAAAAAGGCGTTGGAAGCTGTAAAAGAAAAGGCACCGGACGTTATTCCTACAGGATTCTTCGCGAAGAGCCAAGCTGGAGACCAAGGCACTCGCGCTTATCTTGCTAACTTAGGTGTATCCCGATTCTTAAATGAAGATAACTCAGCAGTCGCTATCAATACTGATAATGCTGCTAAAGCGTTAGATTGGATTGTCAAAGCTACGAAAGATAAACTCAGTGTCTCTGGTGCAGCTTCACTTGCGGCTGCTGACGTGAACGATTTGTTCCTGCAAGGTAAATTGGCCTTTACACTTAACTATTCCGCTGTACTAAAAGCACAGAACGTATCTAAAAAAATGGTACAGTTCGAAGATATTCTCCTTCCATTCCCTACACTAGATGGTTCAGAACCAAAGCTTGAACCATATCTGGGCGGTATGGCTGTATTTAACAATGGGGATGAAGCTAAGATTGCAGCTTCCAAAAAGCTGATTGATTTTATTGCTAATGATCCTGTATGGGGTAAGAAAAACTTGATTCAAACAGGTGGTCTCTCGGTTCGTAATTCGATTACTGGTCTTTATGACGATCCAGAGTATAAATACGCTGAATATGCACGTAAATTTACGACAGATGCACCAACGATTGCTGATGGATATGCAGATATTCGTACGTTCTGGTTCCCTGAATTACAACGTGCTTTAACTGGAGGCGCAACCGGCAAGGAAGCTTTGGATAGTTTTGCTACAAAGGCTAACGAAGCTATTACTAAAGCAAAAGCAGCTATGAAATAAATAGTGAATGGTGTTCAAAAGAATAGAGTGCGGGAAGCACTCTATTCTTTTGAAAAAATGAAAATTTTCAAGCTACCTATAAATATCATTATTTTTCATCAGAGAAATGGGGAGAAGGTTGTGGGGACAACGGTACGCAAAATTAAAGGTTATGTGATACGTGACTGGATGATGAGTTATCTCTTCTTATTACCAGCGTTTGGATTTTTTCTTCTGTTTGTAGCCTACCCAATGATAAAAGGGGTTTATATTAGTTTCTTTGATTACTCGCTGAGAGATTTTAGTTTTATTGGTCTCGATAATTATATTTCATTATTTAAAGATGATAATTTCATGAAGTCCATGGGAAATACTTTATTACTCGTAGTGATCACCGTACCGATCGTGATTATCTTTTCACTGTTTGTCTCCATGAATATTTATAAGAAAAAAGAGTTTGCTAGATCGTTTTTCCGCGGGGTGTTCTACTTGCCAGCCGTATCTTCGGTCGTAAGTATTACAGTCGTTTGGGGCTGGATTTACCATCCCAACTACGGAATTCTGAATTATTTGACGGGTTTATTTGGAATGGAGCCTGTTTCATGGCTTGGGGATACAAGAACCGCATTACTTGCAATTATCGTGGTCTTAATAACGACTTCTGTAGGGCAACCGATCATTTTGTATGTGGCCTCCATTGGTAACATTCCTACCTCTTATATTGAAGCCGCAGAGATAGATCGAGCAACCCCTTGGCAAATTTTCCAGAAAATATTATGGCCGATGCTGATGCCAACGAACTTATATATTATCGTGATTACCACGATTAATACCTTTCAGTGTTTTGCACTGATTCAACTCCTTACCTCAGGTGGACCTGTATATAGCACTTCAACTGTTATGTATGGTGTATATGAACAAGCCTTTATGCTAGGTCATTTCGGATATGCCTCTGCAATGGGCGTCATACTCGCAATTGTAATTGGGATCATTTCAATCATTCAATTCAAATACTTTGGCAGCGATGTTGAGTATTAAGGAGGGGACATCATGAATTCTACGAATCCATTAGAACTGAAAGCACCTATTATCCAGTCTAAGAAAGTAAGCGCATGGAAAAAAGAATTAACGATTCCAAAAATAATCGCTACAATCCTATTGATTTTGGCTACATTATTTTTTATCTTTCCCTTTTACTGGGTAGTGTCGGGGGCCTTTAAACTTCAAACTGTGGCAACGACCATCCCACCGGAATGGTTTCCGTTAAAGCCGACGTTACAGAACTGGACAGAATTATTTAAGAATCCCGTAGAACGCTGGATGTTTAATAGCTTTATTATTGCTTTTGCAGAAATGGCTGCGATCTGTATTGTCTCCTCCTGCGCCGGATATGTTCTCGCAAAGAAATCGTTTCCCGGACGAGGAATTATCTTTACGATGTTTGTTGCCGCTATGGCATTGCCTAAGCAAGTTATTCTCGTTCCGCTGTTTACGATGTTAGCAGACTTTGGTTGGGTCAATACGTATAAAGGGCTTATTTTACCGGCGATTGGCTGGCCATTTGGAGTCTTTTTGATGAAACAGTTCGCGCAGACGATTCCGGGAGAGTTGATTGAAGCGGCAAAAATTGACGGCAGCTCGGAAATTCGATTGTTCGGAATGATCATTTTACCGTTATTGAAACCAGCAGTTGGTGCACTGGCTATATTCACCTTTATTACTTCATGGAACGATTATTTCAGCCAGTTAATCATGACGCGATCTACTTCGATGATGACCTTGCCACTTGGGGTTGCGACACTTCGAGGCGAATTCACAACGAACTATGGACTGCTTATGGCAGGAGCTGCGTTAGCTTCAATTCCTATGATTGCGATTTTCCTAATGTTTCAAAAGGCATTCACACAAGGGATTACGATGGGTGCTGTTAAGGGTTAAATATTCTTATAACAACGTAAATTAATGAGTTGTGACTTAAACGATGGAGGCTATTATCTATGAAATCTTATAATCTTGAAGCTTTTAAAGGCATTATTATCGCTTTGTACTCCAGTTATGATGCTGAGGGGAATATAGATAAAGAAGCGGCACGCAAATTAGCTCGTCATTATGCTTCTACAGGTGTGAAAGGGCTTTATGTTGGCGGCAGCTCAGGCGAAGGCATGCTGCAATCGGTAGAAGAGCGTAAACAAATGCTCGAAGCAGTTATAGCGGAAGTAGGAGATGAGCTTACGATCATTGCTCATGTAGGTGCTCCATCTACAAGAGACAGTGTTGAGCTAGCAGTACATGCTGAATTAGTTGGCGCACATGCGGTATCGGCTGTTCCGGCTATCTATTATCGTTTGTCTCCAGACAGTGTTGAAAGTCATTGGCAGGCGATCATTGATAGTACTTCACTTCCATTTATTATCTACCACATCCCGCAAACGACAGGCTTTCAATTATCGAAAAGCTTGTTAGTGAAGATGGCCGCGCAGGATAAAGTGATTGGCGTGAAGATTTCAGCAGAAAGTACATTTGAGCTTCAGCAGTTTAAGGCAGCAGGTGGAAATGATTTTCTTGTATTGAATGGACCAGATGAGCAGTACTTAGCTGGCCGCAGCATTGGGGCAGATGGTGGGATTGGTGGAACCTACGGGGTTATGCCCGAGCTATTTTTAAAAGTAGAACAATGTTATGGGCAAGGCGATATGGCTGAGGCGCAGAAATGGCAGTTCATTATCAATGATCTCATTGTAGAATTATTATCCTTTCCATCATTATATGGTGCATGCAAAGCAATTCTGAGTTTGCGTGGATTTGAAACGGGCCAACCGAGAATGCCACTTTTACCCATCAAGGCTTCGGATCAGGATCGGGTGGAAGCTCTCAACAATAGAATATTAGAATATATTCTTGAAGCGAAGGGATAGGGTTTATGATGACTCGAATGAGCGATATCTTTCCGATGAAAGGTCTGATCGTGTCATGTCAGGCACTTGAGCATGAGCCGCTTCATGGTGGAGATACAATGGCAAAAATGGCAAGAGCGGCGGTTCAATCAGGGGCAATTGGAATTCGGACGAATGGGGTTCCAGATATTCTAGCGATTAAAGAAGAAGTAAATGTACCGGTTATTGGACTTATTAAACGGGATATTCCCGGATCAGCCATATTTATTACGCCAACTCTGGATGAGGTGAAAGCAATCGTTTCCGCTAAAGCGGATATTGTTGCATTAGATGTTACGAATCGGGAAGGTCGCTTAGCGTCGGTTAAGCCTTTAATCGCATATGCCCATCAAATGGGTGTGCTTGTAATGGCAGATATATCGACTTTGGAGGAAGGACTGGCAGCGGAAGAATTAGGTGTAGATTTTATTGGTACAACACTTTCGGGCTATACACCATACAGCACACAACAAGAAGGACCAGATCTTGTCTTGCTGCAGCAATTATGCGAGTTCGTGAATATTCCCGTAGTTGCGGAGGGACGTATATGGACTCCGGAAGATGCGGCGAGAGCTAAGAGGGCTGGGGCATCATATGTAGTTGTAGGAAGTGCGATTACAAGGCCACAGTTGATCACTTCACGATATGTCAAAGCCGTGATCGATTGCTGAGACTTAAGGAGGCGAGTCCGTGTTAGAAGATTATGATCCTCTAAAGGAATATGCTGTAGGAGTGGATATCGGGGGAACGAAAATTAATGCTGGACTGGTTACACCACAGGGGGACGTAGTACATACTGTAAGTCTGAGCACAAAGGCTGGGTTCACGAAGACCGTGGACCGAGCTTTTCAGGCTATTCAAAGGTTAATAGAAGAAGCTACAGCCATGCATGCAGGCGTTCAGATTAAAGGGATTGGTGTAGGAACGGCAGGACAAATCGATTGGGAGGCGGGGAGTATTCGCTCAGCCTCTGAGCTTATTCCTGGATATGCTGGGACAGATTTGAAAGCGTTGCTTCAGACTCAGTTCCAGCTTCCAGTAATCGTAGATAATGACGTGAATGTACTGGCATTAACAGAGAAATATTTAGGTTCTTGTATAGGTGTAGAAGATTTTATCTGTCTTGCACTTGGAACGGGTGTAGGCGGAGCAATTATTGTAGAAGGTCGCCTTGTTCATGGTTCTTGGGGTGGGGCTGGAGAGTTAGGGCATATGTCTGTAGATTTCAAAGGGCCGACATGCGTTTGTGGTGGGAAAGGCTGCTTAGAGCACTATGCGTCAGGCACAAGCATTGCTCGTCGTATGCAGGAAAAACTAACTATACACAGCCTGCCACTTGATAACATAAACTCACGAGAAGTGATCGAGAGATGGAGGGAAGGAGACCGTCTAGCTACAGAAGTAATGGAAGAAACAATTGCTGCGCTTGGTTCAGCTATCGCTTCGTTTATTCATATTTTTAACCCAAAGGTTATTGTTATTGGTGGTGGAGTGGCTGAAGCAGGTGAGCTATTATTCGAAGGAATAAGAAGAGAAGTGGCTACGAGAACGATGCCATCGATGCTGGAAGGCGTCCGCATTGAAGCGGCCTATCGTGGCAATTTCTGTGGAATGATCGGTGCGGCATTACAGATCTGGGAGTACGGAGTCCCATCCCTTTCATCTAGTAATGAAGGCTTTATCTAAATCTCTTGATTAAATAGAATAATTTACCGATAATGTTAAAGGGGATGAGAGTAAAGGTCAAATCTTTCTGGGGTCCCTAATCCGTTTATAAGGAGTGATGATGTTTGAGTACGAACAACACCACAATGAAGTCCGAGAGAGGTCAGTATTCGTAAGGGAAGAACACCTCTCAATGACTACGGGAGGCACTATCGGAAATGATGACTTTAATGAACATGGTGAGGGGAACAGAGAACGATCTACCTGCCAAAGAGATGATCAAGTATTGGAATCATGAGCCTGGAACTATGAAGCTTGTGAGAGCAAGTAGCAATTTTATTTATACGTTTCAATGGAATAGTAAGCACTATTATTTAAGGTTTACTCACGAAGAGGATAATAGCGCAGAGAATATTCAGGCTGAACTAGATTTTATGATGTACTTATTGGAACAGGGCTATGAGACCGTGGCGCCAGTACGCTCCATGCAAGGGAAGTGGATTGAGACCCTTTTAACTGGAAATGGTAGATATCACGGGGTTGTTTTTGAACAAGCCCAAGGGGAGTACGTTCCGCTTGAAGAGATGTCGGAGCTGCAGTTCCAACATTGGGGTCAAACGCTCGCGAGATTGCATAATTTATCTGAGACTTATGCTCCGAGCACACCCGCGCGTAAAAGCTGGGTCGATTCGCTTCAATTTATTTTATCCGTATTAAGAAGACATCCCGAGGAGCATAAAGCGCTTAAGGAATATGAACGAATTGAGGCGTGGTTAAGTGAGCTCTCTTTTGGCGTAGGACATACGGGGCTGATCCATTTTGATTTTGAGACAGACAATATCTTTTATATGAAAGAGACGTCTCGATATAGTTCGATCGACTTTGATGACTCTATGTATCACTGGTTTGCGATGGATATCACATCAGCGTTAAGAGATCTATCCAAGCAGAATGATGATGAGAGCAAGAAGAACATCGATCTTTTTATTAGTGGATATAGATCTGTAAAGCGGCTGGACGATGAATATATCAAGTTATTGCCAGAATTCCAAAGGTTCTCTGACTTATATGGATTCGCTAGGTTGCTTCGAAGTTTAGAGAATTTGGACGTTTCTATTTGTCCGGAATGGGCACTACAGCTTAAAGCTAAATTAGATGCAATCTGTGATCGTATTCGGGATGGCTTTCATCCACATATTGCGCTGAAGACAATCACTGAGAATAACTGGTATGCCTGTACGCAATTAGAGGTGTCCAATGAGCAAAAAACGGTTTTTCCTGTACCAGTAGTCTATTGGTTAGCAGAATCGGCTTATTGCGGAATGACTCCGTTGGCTTTATACGCAGATGAAGAATTGGTAGGATTCTCAGTATATGCCGTAGATCCTGAGGACGGAAGTTATTGGATTATGGCTTTTATGATTGATCAGAAATATCAGAATAGAGGATTCGGTAGAACCGGAATGGATGCCTTGATTCGAACTATAAAAGCGGAACATCACTGCGACAAAATCGTTATTGGACATCGAATAGAGAACGAACGTGCTTCGAACTTATATACATCCCTTGGATTCGTTGAAGTGAGCAGGGACGAGGTTGAAGTCATACGTGAGTTGATAGTGTAAAAAGAAAAGAGGCCGTTCCAAAAGTAGTTTTTGTACTACTTGGGAGCGGCTCTTCTTGTTATCCTGTAAATGACGTTCCAAATGATGATCCGAGTGAAGTTCCAAGTGAAGTTTCAATAGAACAATTAGGGAATTTCTCCCTCTAATTCTGAGATTATTGGTTGCCAGACTTATAATTAGGGAAAACCTCCCCTAAATTCGTCTGATTTGATGAAAATCAAAGGGATTAGCCTGATTTATAGGGAGGAATTCCCTAATTTCATTCATTATTAGCGGATATCGACTTTTTATAGGGAGTTTTTCCCTAATCAGTTTTAAACCATCAAATATTAGCCCACTCCTGCTCTAAAGAGGAATAGACGATCTCGTTGCACCATTGCTGATTACAGAATCTAGTCTCCCTAAGAACCCCGTCTTTAAACATCCCTGCTCTAATCATTACTTTCTCAGATTGCATATTCTCGGCGTTGGCATAAGCAACAACCCTATGTGCATTAAGAGAGCTAAAGGCATAACCTATCAGAGACTTCACGGCTTCAGTTGCATATCCCATTTTCCAATAGTCCGGGAGTAGGACCCAACCGATTTCCCATTCTCTGATTTCTTCCCAGTTTAACTTTATGCTGACATTACCGATGGGCTTCATATCCAGCTTTGTACATATTGCAAGATCATAATATTGCCGTGGATCACTTGTTGCTTGAGACAAGATCGAAAGGAAGTCATCTTTAATTTGTTTTGCATCAGGTGCAGTGTTCTCATATTTGTAGGATAGGGGATTTTGTTCTAGTTCTTCATAAAAAGAAGAATCACTGCTTGTATAATCTCTTAAAATTAATCGGTTCGATACTATTTCCATGAATATAGCACTCCTAGTTTAAGTTTTAATTGTTCTTCAGTTGCTACCGCCTAATACGATTACAAAGACTCTGTTATACGTACACTGTAACTTCTTGTAGATCCATGTAATTTCCTTTATTTTTCATAATATTTACACATTATAAAAATATAAGCTTAACAACCTTCCATTTTTATCTACAAAAATAGTGGAATTGTGATAAAGTAATATTGGTTTATTTACTAGAGGGGGATTTTGGAAATGAAAATGATTAAATGGGGCATCACTGCAGCGCTGGCAGTATCTATGTTTGGTCCAATTCATACAGCGAAGGCAGCAGATACAAGTGTACAAGCAGAGACTACGACTCAAAACAACGATGATCTAATCTTTAAGATGGACTATACGGAGATGACCGTTGGTGACAAGGTTCCAGTGCAGATTTTTGCAAAAGGTCCAGATGGCTCATCCGAACGTGTTCCACTGTCTCAAGCAGATATGGTTATTGAGAAGCCTTACTTATTGCAAAAGCTGCCTGATGGTTCAATAAAAGCATTAGCCGTTGGCGAAACAAATGTAACCGTACGTTCAGGAGCTAATTCCAAAACGTTAAAGTTATCTATCAGTGCTGATAAGGACATCGAAACAGGTGTATTAATCAATGGCACGATGTATTTGCCTGTACAAACTACCTTTAAGAGTTTAGGTGCAACTATTCAGACGAATACAGCCACTAAGACTTTTAGTATTCGTGTAGGGGATTTGCCTATTCAGCTTCAACTGGGCAGCGATATTGCTATGGTGAATGGGAATAAGGTGAAAATGAGTGGTAAAGTGCAAACCGTGGATGGAGGAGCAGTATTCCCTGCTACCCTCTTAAAAACAGCATTGGGAGCAGTATTGGACTTTGGTGCTCATTATGAGTCTTTGAACATCAATTTCGGTAAAGCGGAGTTATTTGCGTACACAAAAAATACGTTAAAAATAGCCAAAAGAGAATCTCAAGGTGACCTCGCCAAGCTAATCGGAAAGACTTATTGGTTCAACCAGTATGATTCCGACTATAAATTCCAAAAAGCAACGATTGTTGATATTCTTGTGAACGACGATAATGAGTTTTCGATTTCTTTTCAATTGGCATCAGGTAAAATTGTGAATTCTTATGATATGGAATACGATCAGGTCACTCGCGATCTGGCAAACAAAGAGTATTTCTTTACGTCTGATCCTACCAAAATCTATAAATGGTCTAATGCGATTTGGGCCAAAATCAAGGCGGGTACAATTTCGACAGGGATGACGAAGCAGCAAGTAGAATTAAGCTGGGGCACTCCAATTGATAAATCAAGTCTATCCGGCAGTGGAATTACAGTTGAGACTTGGCAATATAGAAATTATAATTACGTAACCTTTACAAATGGTGTTGTCTCTATGATTTACACAAATTAATGTAAGGGAACTATAACTTCATTTTAAATCAAAGGACGCCTTCAGGTTCATCATCGGGCGTCCTTTTCATATATTCGAACGCCTCATCATTGATTTAGTCATAGAGCCTGTCTCTGAAGCATATCTTTTGAAAGAAGCACTTTCAGAATGAAATGTTGACTATTTATTGACCGAAATGAGGGGTTTATTCATGGCAAAGTCAAAACGTGGACATGCACTGTGGAGTTTACCATCCAGGGGTCGGGGTACTTGTCCGGTCTGTCAGAGCACACGGATCAAACTGCTTTATCCAAAAAGAAAAACGGACGGATCAGTCGTTAAGGTTTGTAAGCGTTGTGACAAGGCGCCTCAGACGAAAGTGGATGCAGTGTTGGTGTAAAAGAGTAACGCAAGGATGCCTAGTTGCAGCTATATGCATTTTGCATGTAGGTACAACTAGGCATCCTTATTTTGAAATATAAGAAAGTATAAATTTCACACTATGCTTGATATGAAATTATTTCAGCGTACGATGAATGACCTGATCACGTCTAGGTCCCACAGAAACAGTAGAAATACGTATTCCAATAGACGTTTCAATAAAGTCTACGTAACTTTTAGCTTGCTCTGGCAGCTCGTCGAAGTTTGTGATATGGGAAATATCGCAGTTCCAGCCAGATAAATACGTTATTATCGGTTTTGCTGTGTTTAACTTATTTGTTGCTGGAAACTTGTCGGTGATTTCCCCATTTTCAAGTTCATAGGCAACGCAAACCGGAATCTCATTTAAATAACCAAGAACATCCAGATTGGTCAGCACAACCTCCGTTGCACCTTGCATCAGGCAACCATAGCGTGTAGCTACTGCATCAAACCAACCCATACGTCTAGGACGACCCGTTGTTGCTCCAAATTCCCCAGCATCGCCACCTCGTGTGCGAAGTTCATCCGCTACAGGGCCTTCTAATTCAGATACAAAAGGTCCGGCACCAACACAACTGGAATATGCCTTCGTTACAGCGATAACATTCGTGATGGCAGCCGCAGGTAGACCCGCGCCGACAGGTGCGTATCCGGCAAGTGTCGATGAAGAGGTAGAGTAAGGATATATACCGTGATCAGGATCGCGCAGAGCGCCTAATTGCCCTTCAAGTAGAATCGTTTCTCCCTTTGCATAAGCTTCTTGTAGTATTTCTGTTGTATTGGCAACATATGGTGCCAATTGCGCAGCTTCCTTTTGTAACTGAGTCATTAATTCCGAGACTTGGATAGGGGCTTTCTTATATAAATGCTCCAGCAATACATTTTTTGAAGCAAGTAATTGTTCGAGACGTTTCTCAAGTCGGGCGGGATCAAACAAATCTGCAACTTGTATCCCGAGCTTCGCATATTTATCCGCGTAGAATGGCGCTATTCCTCGTTTGGTTGAACCGAACCCTTGTGACCCAAGTCGTTCCTCTTCCAGCTCATCAAACAAACGATGGATCGAAAGTACGATTTGAGCACGCTCAGACACGTACAACTTCGGCTGTGGAACCCCTCTATCTGCTAATGCTTGTAATTCCTTTACTAATACTTCTGTATCAAGAGCTGTTCCTGGTCCAATAATGTTTGTAACTGAAGGGTAAAATACACCAGAAGGCAGCATATGAAGCGAAAATTTTCCATACTGGTTAATGATAGTATGCCCAGCATTACTTCCACCTTGAAAACGAACTACATAGGATGATTGAGCGGCTAGTACATCTGTCATTTTTCCTTTGCCTTCATCTCCCCAGTTAGCTCCTACAATTGCGATTACGGTCACGTGATTACCTCCCAAGCTTGTGATTGGCTACAGCTCTAAGTATAATGCTAGATATAACATTAGAAAAATTGATATATGTAATATCTATTATAAGGTGAGGTAATGACTTGGGAATGGACATCAACTTGGAATGGTATCGCTCTTTTTATTGGGTAGCACAAACAGGCAGCTTAACTGCGGCAGCAGAACGGCTGAATATCACACAACCCGCGGTGAGTCACACGATTAAGCAATTGGAAGAAAAGATGGGCGGCCCCTTATTTTTCCGTACCTCTAGAGGGGTGGATCTAACAACAGAAGGAAAAGTACTGCTGCGATTCATTGAGCAAGCCTTTCAGAATGTGGAGATGGGTGAGCGAGCGATTGCTGAAATGAACAATTTAAATAGTGGGGAGATTCATATCGGTGCAAGTGATACCCTCTGCAAATATTACTTGTTATCTTATCTCGAGCAATATCATGAACAATATCCTAACGTACGTATTCATATTACGAATCGAACAACACCGGAAACGCTCACGCTTTTAAAAGAAGGCAAAATTGATTTCGGCATCGTAAGCTTACCGGCATCTGACAAGCAGATTGAATTTCGTAAGAGTACACGGCTCCAAGATTGTCTTGTAGGAGGCAAGGGCTTCCGTCATTTAGCGGATAATACGATGCCGCTTTCAAACATCAAGCAGTACCCATTGTTGTTTCTGGAGCCAGGAGGCAGCACTAGAAAATATATAGATGGGTTTCTTGCCTCCAATCATGTGACGATAACACCAGAGTTTGAACTAGGCAGTGTAGATCTTCTTGTTCAGTTCGCTTTGCGTGGCTTTGGTCTAGCTTTTGTTATTCGTGATTATGTAAGGGAAGAATTAAAAAGTGGGGAGCTTGTAGAAATCCCTTTAGATCCGCCATTTCCAGAGCGTAACATCGGGATAGCGACTCTTCGAGGGGTTCCACTCTCTGCTGCATCAAAGTCCTTTCTAACCTTATTGGACTAAATTATATCGGATGCGGGATCATACATATGAGGAGGAGGCTAAGCTATGAGTGATTTGCTTGGTCGGCTACGTAAGGGATACGGGAAAAAGCTGCGTGCACTTCACACCTGGAACGGCTGGATCGTCGTGATGTTGGCCTTGACTGGGCTTGTGCTAGTAGGCGGTTTCTGGCGAGGTTTCCTCGGTGAAGGCAGGGTATGGATTAAAGGCTTGCATATTGTGGTAGGAATTGCATCTATCCTTCCAGTGATCTATTATCTTCTGCTGGCCAGTAAACATTGGAAACAGCTAAAGGAAAAACCTTGGCAGCGGTTCAATGTACTTGTTGTGCTCTTCCTGTTGCTTGGGTGGTTCGTTTCTGGTGTATTGTTATGGCAGTTTCGTACGGTAGGACCGCAAGTATCTAATCTTGCATTGGTCGTTCATGATGTCCTGACTTGGATTGGACTGCCTTACATTATCTATCACTCATTGACTCGTGTGAAGTGGTTGAAGGAGCCGAATCGTCGGACCATCAAGAGCGAGGGGAGTGCTATTACAACATCTCAGAATACTCCGCAGCCAGTCTATACACGTAGAGCATTCATTCGAGGGACGATCGGTGTAGGGCTTGCCCTTACAATCGGACCCTCATTTGTAAAATGGTTAGGCAGCTCGATTGGAAACATCGGTGGCAGCGAAACGATCGATAAATTAATCGAGAATGACCGCAATCAGCTGTTGCCAGCACCGCAGCCACTGGCGGCATCGTCACCGCCTCTTGGAGGTGGGTCGCAGGGTCAATTCCGTGTTTATACTGTAACCCCTATTCCTGAGTTCACGAACGATAATTGGTCCTTTAAGTTGGATGGTCTTGTTGATCAGAGCTTTACATGGAATTGGGAGCAATTCGTTCAATTGCAACGGACGGTTCAAGTGAGTGATTTTCACTGCGTGACAGGTTGGTCCGTCTATAAGAATACCTGGGAGGGCATCAAGCTGAAGGATCTACTACAACTGGCTGGTGTGAAGTCCACTGCAAAGACAGTGAAGTTCTACTCAGGGGATGGAGTATATACAGATACCCTTACGCTGGAGCAGGCGGATATGGACGATGTTATGGTCGCAGTGATGCATGATGGGAAACCGATTCCGAGCGATCTCGGTGGACCGGTTCGGCTAATTGTCCCCAAAATGTTCGCCTACAAGTCAGTGAAGTGGCTGAACCGGATTGAACTGATCGAGGGAGAGCATACAGGATACTGGGAGCAACGAGGCTATTCGAATGACGCTTGGGTATAAATGAGTTTACTTAACCTTAATGGGCTTGGGCCTGTTAAGGTTTTTTTGTGATTAGGGATGTAATCACAGAAATATTTCCATATATATAGAAGTGAATCAACGAGGGGCAGAGATCATCTGCGGAAAATTAGTTTTTTTGTAAATAAAAGGAGTATGGTGAGTTAGTTTCTGATAAAATAAAGCAAATGATGGAAAAAGTTACCGGATCGGTTAGGGAGGTGTTTATGTTGAACGGTGCGAGATCCGTAAAGCTATTAGGACTTATAGTTGGCGTGGTGTTACTGAATATTATCGTTTTGTCACCAGGGTTATTAGGGGTCGAAATTGGGGGAGTAAGCGTTCTAGAGACTTCCTTTGGCGTGACATTAGTAGTGATCAGTCTTCTTGTTGTCCTTTATGGAAGTTATAATTTGCTGTTTAAAGCTTCGGTGGTTCCACCTGTAAAAGAGATAAAGACGCATGAGGATTATATAGCAGCGCTCACGCAATACAAAAATGTAAAGGTGCTGAAGAAGGACATTACACTGGCTTTGGATCAGGTCATTCGAATGGAAAAGAAGAAAAACACGTTAATGGTTGTCCTTGGTCAGAGATTTGAGCAGTCGGAGCTAAGCTTCAAGAAGTTTGGTGCGGTCAGTTATGAAGTAGAGAAGCTTTTCTATCTGAACATTCGAGGGATACTTAATAAGTTAAGTGTTTTTGACGCTTCGGAATTCTCCCTTTTTGCCAGTCAGCAGAGACCTGCGCAGTTCTCGGATAAATTGGTGCAGAAAAAAACAGCGCTATACAATGAATACTTGGCTTATGTAACAGGTTATCTCGGTGCAAACGAAGAGATTTTGCTGAAGTTAGATCAATTACTTCTCGAAATATCGCTTTTAGACAGTACGAATTATAAAGATGTTGAAGATATGCCTTGTATGAAGGAGATCGATGAATTGATCAAACAGACGAAATTCTATAAGCAATGAAAGGAAGATGCGAATGGCTAGGAAAGGGAGAACATTTTTAGTCCTTGGGATTATAACAGTTGTAGTTTTTGCTCTTGTGTACTTTGGGATCACCTTAACATCTAATTTAGGTAAAACCACTACTGAGGTTTCGTCAGAAGATGCAGGAAAGCGGCTGGAAAAACTTTATAAAAAAATTAACGTAAATATCGCGGAGCAAGTTAAAGGACAAATCGACCTTGATCCTGTAGCGATTGGTGATTCCTTACCGGATATTTCTAAATTCCCTATATCAGTAACCAATACAACGGATAGCTTTGTCGAAATCTTTTCATCCACAGAGAAATCAGGAACGGGTAATGATGGATGGCTTAATGAAGTGGCGACAGACTTTAATAGTTCCAATATAGAAGTGAACGGATTACCTGTTTCAGTAAAAATTCGCAATATTGCTTCAGGAACAGCGACGGATTACATAAGGTCTGGTAAATATATACCAGATGCGTTTACACCATCCAATGAGTTATGGGGTGAGATGGTAAAAGCGAACGGAATGAATACGCAGCTTATAACCAATCGTCTTATTGGTAATGTAGCCGGTATTGTCACGAATAAAACGAAATATGATGAGTTAGTAGAAAAGTATGGTTCTTTAAACGTTAAGACGATTACTGATGCTATAGCGAATAATGAATTATCTATGGGTTACACAGATCCTTTTGCCAGCTCAACAGGTTTGAACTTTCTTGTGACTGCACTTGGGACGTTTGACAGCTCTGATTTGCTTGGAGCGCAAGCGGTTCAGGGCTTTGAGAAATTCCAAGCGAATGTACCTTTTATCGCATCGACTACTTTACAAATGCGTGATGCGGCTAAAACGGGGAAGCTGGATGCTTTTGTATTAGAGTACCAAATATACGCAAATGCCCCCGAACTAAAGGGTAGTTATGTATTTACTCCTTTTGGTGTAAGGCATGACAGCCCTCTTTACGCATTAGGTGATCTTCCACAAGAGAAGCTGGACATTATTAAGAAATTCGCGGAGTTTGTTGAACAGGATAAGTATCAGCGTTTGGGTGAGGAAAAAGGTTTTAATGGACTGAATGACTATCATTCGGAGGTTAATCCAGTGGATGGCAGTCTTTTATCCTCGGCTCAAAAGCTGTGGAAGGAGAAGAAAAACGGCAATAAACCCATTGCGGCAGTATTTGTAGCTGATGTCTCAGGTAGCATGAACGGTGAGCCTTTAAATCGTTTAAAGCAATCATTATTAACAGGACAGAAATACTTAGGCAAAGATAATAGTATTGGTTTTGTTTCCTACTCTGATAACGTTACGATAAATCTTCAAATCGGCAAATATGACACGAATCAGCAGTCGATGTTTGTTGGGGCAATAGATAGTCTTCAGGCGAATGGGGGGACAGCGACTTTTGATGGAATTGTGGTGGCACTCAAAATGCTTCAAGACGAAATGAAGATAAACCCGGAAATTAAACCTTTAATCTTTGTATTAAGTGATGGAGAGACGAATGAAGGTCATTCACTGAATGATATCAGGGGCTTAATTGAAACCTACAAAATTCCGATTTACACCATTGGCTACAACGCAAATATTAAAGCACTGGAGAGCATTTCAAGTATTAATGAAGCGGCTAACATCAACGCGGATACAGACGACGTAGTCTATAAAATCGGAAACCTGCTTAATGTTCAAATGTAAGTTACAACTTTTAGGAGGGGTTCTATGTCTTTTACGATGGAAGTGGTAAGTCCGGAGAAATTGAAATCAGCGATTGAAGAACAGGTTAAACCTGAGCCACAGGAAGTAACGCAACTGAAGGAAATGGCGATAACCAATGTCTCGACGATTTTGGAGCTGGATTTAGAATCTTTGGATAAGCGAAAAGAAGTGCTGCAATCCATAGACAGCTTCGGGATGAGCACCATGAGATCGTCTTCAGACAAGAACTCTCTTTTGCAAGTTTCTGTAGGGAATTTATCAAAAACGGGGGATGAAGGCGGGCAAGTAGCTAAAGGATTAACGGAACTAAACCTCCAGTTGAAAGATTTAGACCCAAGCGCAGTGGATTTTGCCAAAAGTGGTCTTCTAGGGAAGTTCTTTAACCCATTGCGGAGTTATTTTGCGAAGTATCAAAAAGCAGATGCTGTAATCTCAGATATTATCATTTCTTTAGATAAAGGCAAAACCGTATTGAAAAATGATAACACTACATTAGAGTTTGAGCAGCAATCGCTTAGAGAGCTCACTAAAAAACTGCAGAAAGAAATTCAGCTAGGAATGCTGATGGATCAGGAGATTGAGGCTCAGCTAGATGCAGCCAAGCTACGTAATGAGTCTGAAGAAAGAGTAAAGTTCATAACGGAGGAGGTGTTGTTTCCTCTGCGGCAGCGTGTGATGGATCTGCAACAGATGCTGGTAGTAAATCAGCAGGGAATTATGGCGATTGAAGTGGTTATACGAAATAATAAAGAGCTAATTAGAGGGGTGGACAGAGCTAGAAATGTTACGGTTTCTGCCCTGAAAATCTCCGTTACGGTGGCCAGTGCACTCTATAATCAACGAATTGTTTTGAAAAAGATTGAACTCCTAAATCAAACAACCAACACGCTAATAAGCGGCACCTCAAAAATGTTGAAAGATCAGGGGGCGGCGATCCATAAGCAATCCCTAGAATCTAGCATTTCAGTCGATACATTAAAACAGGCATTTACAGATGTGCTATCCGCTTTAGATTCGATAAGTACGTATAAGCAGGAAGCTCTTCCTAAAATGCGTGAAACCATTAACCAGTTTAGAGAGCTGGCAGATAGCGGAGAACAGCAGATCGTGCGGCTCGAGAAGGGGAATAAGCTGGGCTTATAGAATAGTTTGAACAATGGAGTGCGTAGAACTTACGTACTTTTTTTGTGGAATAGCTGAAGGGGAGGTGAAGAACATGTGGAGGCGGTTTCGTAAAATGGTGTTAGGTATTCTCCTCTTACTGGTGGTGCTAATAGGAATTGGAGCCTTGTATCAATGGTATGGTTCAACACAAGACAGAAAAGCTTATAGACCTGTTGGAAAACTGTATGAGGTAGAGGGTAACAAGATGCACCTTTATACGGAAGGCGAAGGCAATATTACAGTAGTCTTCGCTTCTGGATGGGGATCGGTAAATCCGTATGCTGATTTTTATCCTTTGTATGAAGGACTAAAGCAGCACGTAAAAATTGCAGTGTATGATCGCTTCGGTTACGGCTTCAGCGATGCGACGGACAGACCACGAGATATCGATACGATTACAGACGAAATTCATGAGCTCCTTAAAGTCTCCAAACAGAAGCCACCTTATTTATTTGTCGGTCACTCACTCGGCGCTCTAGAAACGATTCGGTACGCACAGCGCTTCCCGGAGGAAGTGAAGGGGATTGTGTTTATTGATGGTGGAAGTCCAGAATATTATAAAAAAAGCCCGGAGCTAACGGTTATTCCTTGGATATATAAGGGACTCCGAACGACAGGTATTCTGCGGATGTTATATCATTTCGATGGATTCGCGGCATGGGTATCTGACCAAAGTAATGGTGATAAGCTTTTGCCTGAGGGGCTAAAGGCACTAAATCGTAAAGGTACCTTACTCAAGATTGGAAACAGGAACATGGTGAATGAGTTAGAACTAAGTCGAGAGAATGCCGAAGTCGTCATGACTGGTGGGAAGCCACTCCATATCCCCATTACCGTTTTGACGGCTGACTATTTTGGTAAGCTGGATGAAGATCGATCATGGAAGGACAGTCAAGCGGAGTTTCCCGCTTGGTCCACCTCTGGGAAGCAAATCATCGTACAGGGCAGTTCTCACTATATTCATAGTTATCAGCCGAAAGTTGTTGTAGATGAGTTGCTTCGAATGGTAGAGAAGGGGGGATAAACTAGGGCTTATAGCTGTTTCCAGTCTAAACCCATCCTAGCCTTTAGTCTGGTAAGACTCCGGTCCTAAGACTGTTTTGAGCCTTCTCTTTCTCACGTATAATGAGATTAATTGATAACGTGAGAGGAAGGACATAAGAAATGAATGATAAGTTGTATACAATGCCGATCGGAGCGGTAGATTCCATGCAGATTCCCGTAGAATCGAAATCACAATCTAAACCAGGCAAACGTCGATCAAGTCCCAAGACCTATCGGAGTATGTTGTATTTTATAATCTCTTTGCCGATTACGATTGTATATTTCGTGTTTATGGTGACAGGATTAGCATTATCGATTGCATTAACACCAATTTTCATCGGTATACCCTTGTTTTTCACAGTAGCTAAAGGGTTAGATTACATTGTGAAATTTGAGCAAGAGCTAGTAAGATCACTGTTGGATATTCCTAGACCGAGTGAAGAGCGCAGAACGGATATGAAGCAAGAGGGAGCAGGCTTCCTGCAACGCATGAAGTTAGGTTTTGATGGTGCAAAGTTTGCACGTAACATCATGCTGATTATGGGACGATTCGTATCCAGCATTATCTTCTTCTCACTAACGATAACTGTGGTAGCGGCAGCGCTAGGTCTGATTACACTACCTGTGCTGCATCAGATTTTCTTGCAAACGATGGATTTGAATATTTTGGAGAATAGTGTGTTTGCCTTATTTAATATCGACTGGACATTATCTCAGCAATATATTTCTTATGTTGTAGCGGGACTCGTCGTTGCTGTGATCGCAACTTGGGTGATTAAGTCGTTGATGGATGTACAGCGTAGAATGTTGTTTGTATCCTACGAGGAAGAACGTCAGTATTAAATGGAAAGAAGCGTAGCTCTTAAAGAGCTACGCTTCTTATACTTTTATCGCTATCTTAATGAATTAGTCCATAGCTCAATAAGTTGTTAAGCTTCTAAACAGTAGGCTTGTAGCTGCTTACGCTTATCAGCAGTCATGCCGAATTCCTGTTCGAGGAAAATTTCTACACTTTTATAACGCGCGTCAATGGCAGAGAAAATGGCTTCCATGAATTCTCTGCGTAATATAAGTGCAGCCATAACAGTATCGACTTCCTTCGGTGATAGATGCTGTGAGGCTTGCTTTTTTATCTGCTCATTCAAAGGACCAAGTGTCTGATTGGAGAGCAAATAGTCTTCTATAATCGTCTCTCTTGGAACCCCAAGTGCTAGGAATATGAATGCTGATCCTACGCCAGTGCGGTCTCTTCCACCGGCACAATGATGCAGGATACTGAATTCATCTGGAAGCATAATGGTTGCCATAAGTCGCTTAAAGGAAGGGTTATTAAAGGCCATATCCAAATACATATTAACCAAGAAGTCTGTCGTAAAATGTTCAAGGAATCCAGAACGAACCACATCTCTCATGTCTCCAGGCACCTCTTGCTTTAGCGCAGGTACACAAATGTTATTAACTCCTGGAATGACCGGATCTGGTTTTAAACGAATTTCTTCTATTCCCCGATAATCAAATATGGTCTTAATTCCAAGTGATTTAAAGAGCTTTATATCTTGATCGGTCATTCCTGTTAACTCGGCTGATCGAAAAAACAAACCGTATTTGACTCTACGGCCATCTGAGGTGGTGTATCCGCCCATATCTCGGAAATTGAGGACGCCTTTAAAGGGGAGAACACGACGCTTAGAATCTGTTGTTTCTAGTTTCTGGTTCATTTTCGTACCACCTTTAGTTGGTTATTGAATAGGCTATTCTAAAATGTAGAAAGGGTGTCGCGTAACAATAAAAGTTTGCCCTTAATACTATATATAGTACCATGATAAATGCCAACAACCCGAAAGGATAGTGTGACATTTTATAAACTAATATCTCTGTTAATTGTCGCGTTATTGCGCTGTTTACGGAAAAATTCTAGTAGGAGTGTGTAAAATGAATTTAAAAGAAAAGTTGATAGTAATAAAAGAAAATGGCTACCAAGCACCTCCCGATACATACCAGTTGATACAAGAAATGATACATAACATCGGTTCTGTGGATGCCGAGCTGCGTGATGACCTGATTTATACAATCTTATCACATTGGATTCCTGGTAATTCTCTAACTGCAAATGAACTAGAACAACTTCTTCCAGTTATTTTGGATCATAACCATTTGCATTTTAAGCTTGGTGAAACTAATACAGACGCTGTCTTTACTCGATCTTTCTCAATGCTAGTCATACCACTCGTTTTAGAGAGACATAGAGAATCACCATTTCTCTCAAGAGCGCAAATTCATCAGATAAAAGAGAAAGTATTTTACAATGTACAAGAAGAGCGAGATTACCGCGGGTATGATGAAGAAAAAGGCTGGGCTCATGCCATAGCCCATGCAGCAGATGCTTTAGACGATTTAGCTCAATGTTCCGAACTGGATAACAATGACCTCATAACGATTCTCCATTTGGTTTATGAAAAGATGATCATAACAGATCGAACTTACTCCGATGGGGAAGATGAGAGAATGGTAAGACCCATAATTAGTGTTTTAAATAGAAAAATACTTAGTCAGACTTATGTAGAGCAATGGATTCAAAGTTTTGGTGATGTGGAGAAAAATTCAGAGTTTCTTCCTGCCTTTAGACAAAAAAATAATATAAAGAACTTTCTGAAAAGTTTATACTTTCGAGTTAAGTTTTATAAAGTAGATGCCAATCTCTGCCCAACTATCGAGCATACATTATATAAAGTAGAAAAAGTATACTATTCCTAGCTGGAAGTTCACTTGTGAAAAATTGTTCATAATCCCAAATAAAACCTGTATAATAGGTTGTGAAAACGTTTGAACTATATATCAGGAGGGGTTCTATGCATTCAAGTGGATTATTTAGATGGAGCTTTTGGGGACTTGTTGTATTAATTTTATTAGCGCTTTCAGGGTGTTCTAGTAACGGAAATTTAAAAGAAATTGTTGCTACATCACCAATCCCTAATCCAACGATAAGCAATACCTCTCAGGCATCGGAGAGCCCAAACATTGGGGTTGTGGCAAAAGGTGCTGTGCACATAGATAAACTAGGTGAGCGGAGAATATTTGTTTATTTGCCTGCAGGGTATGAAACTGACAGTGAGCGATATCCTGTTGTGTATATGCACGATGGGCAGAATGTTTTCAATACAAATACCAGCTCTTTAGGCAAAGAATGGAGAGTAGAGGAGATCATTGATCAGCTCGTTGCTGATGGAACAATGGAGAAGGTTATTGTGATAGGAATCGCTTCAAGTGATGGTTCAGAACGTGGAAAGGAGTATGTCCCTTTTCCGGAGAAGTCTATTCCTACTGATGGAACGAGTGCAGCCGAATTTACCCAATATTTTATCAATACAGTTATTCCCTATGTTGATGGCGCTTATCGGACTATTCCCGATCGGGACCACCGTATGATTATGGGATCGTCATTCGGTGCTATTCAGGCATTATGGATGGGATATCAGCATCCGGAGACCTTCTCAGCGATAGGGGCTTTATCCCCTGCCACTTGGGTAAGTAATGGGCGAGTATTGGATGAGTTGGCGAAAGAGTCCGGGAAGCCTGCATTGAAGATTTGGCTCGACATGGGTGTAACCGAAGGAATGCCAATTGATCCGCTTGTGAATGTATTAAAGTCGAAGGGATTTGTATCAGGAAAGGACCTATTTTTTCAGATGGACCCTTTGGGTACGCATGAAGAGAAGTCATGGAATAGACGTGTACATAGTCCATTAATTATGTTCGCCGGGAAAGAGGCTGTACAAAAGATCAAGCTTGAAGTAAGCGACTATCTGACATTACTCGGACCGGAAGCTCTCGATGTGCGTCTTAATTTAATAGCCACTATGGATAATGGGATGGATTATACAATCCTTGACGGAGTTGGATATCAAGTTTTGAATCCTGAAGTGGGGCAGGTAGATATGGCAGGTAAAGTGAGCTTCCTGAAACCGGGATCCTTGAAAGTCAATGTTTCATTTCAAGATGTTACTGAAGAACATTTGGTTAACTATGAGCATTATGTAAAGGTATTTAAAGTTTATGTGAAATCTCTTGATGTTGACGAGAACGGGGATGAGTTCTCCATTAACCTGAAGGCCTCTGCTCGAAAAATAAATTCATCTCCTGAGTATATCAAAGCGCTAGTGAGCTCCGCTGAAAAAATCGGTATATATAAAATTAAGGAGACTCAGGAGGATGTAATTCGTATAACCTTTAATACGAAGTAGTCATAGAAATTCATATTCAAATGAGGGTAATCCCCTGGCTAATAATCAAGAAATTTCTCACCTAATTCTTTAAACTAAAAGGAGCTGACCCCTAAGTAGCATTTCCTATTTATTGAGTCAGCTATTTTTTAACGCAAAATATAACCCCCATCAGGAAATAGGGTGCTTCCCGTAGTATAGTTATTAGTCATCAAATAAATGGTTGTATGTGCTGCTTCGTCGGCATGTCCTACCCTGCCAAGGATATTCATATTCGTATATTCATCGTAAGACTTGTCTCTAGTCTCTTGTTCTGCTCCAACCCAATTAAAGTTGGTATGAATGGTGCCTGGGGAGATGACATTTACTCGAATCGGAGCTAACTCAACAGCCAATGCTTTTCCTAGACTCTCAATCGCGCCGTTACAAGCTGCATAGGAGGCACCGTCTGCAAGTGGTCGTTGACTGAATGCGCCAGACATCAGAACAATAGAGCCAGTTGGACTTATATATGGGATCGCGTATTTCACAGCATTATATTGAGGCCAGAACTTTGCATTAAAGCAGCTTTGTGCAATCTCTAAGCTTGAAGTAATCGGTCCTCTAACATAAGAGGCGCCGGGAGTGAACAAATGATCGAAGTTGCCGATTTTTTCAAAAAAAGACTTTAAATCTTCTTCATTTTGATTATCAAGCGAATGAGTTTCGGTAGATTCGGACCCTAGAATTTGTTGAGCTTTTTCTAATTTATCTTGTGAACGCCCAGCGATTATGACATATGCGCCTTGTTCAACCGCTTGTTTGGCAGTTGCGAGCCCTATTCCGGAGCTTCCTCCGATAATGACAATTCGCTGGTTTTTTAATGAAATACTGGACATTTTTATCTACTCCGTTCATAGTTAAATGGACTTTTAAGTTCTGTTTTTTATTATTAGGTATAAAAGAAATTCTGCACAGTACGCACTTTTTTCGTACTAGGTACGATTGTTCGTACTAGCTGTGAAATAGATTAACTATCGAAAGAGATGATCACATGGATTTACTGGAGCCGAGATTGGCCGGAGTGCTTACAACGCTTGATAAGATCGGTGGAAAGTGGAAGCCGCTCATTTTATTTATTTTATTGATAGATGGTACCAAACGATTTGGCGAACTTCGACGGATTATTCCAGATGTCTCTCAAGGGACATTAACTAAGCAACTACGGGAGCTTGAAGAGGATCAACTTATCGATCGTGTGATTTTTCATGAGCTTCCATTGAGGGTGGAATATAGTATTTCAGAACATGGCAAATCACTAATTACTGTTTTGGATAGCATGTGTGGCTGGGGAAGGATGCATCAGGAGTATTTAAATAATACAAACAAGTAAGGGGCGGACATTATTATAAATACTATTTTGCAGGACCCAACGGGTCAGGCCTATAAGACGCTGATACAGGTAGCTATGGAAGTGTGTGATGAATTTATTTTGGTCAAACGGGATCAGATGGAGTTAGAGCCAGAAGGATATGAACTATTGGAACGGTTACAGCCTTTTCTCAAAGAGATCGTTAAAGATGATTATTGGCCGGGAACTCGGCTTATGGGACATTATGCAGATGTTTATTATTTTAGATGTTCACCGGATGCGGTCGATATCCTACTATCCTATTCTACGAGCTTGTACTCATGGGTGCAGACTAGAGTGCCCGATGATCTTTGTTTTTTAAGTCAGGGGCGACCGTGGTTAATCAATACAGCTCATGAGCGAGAAAGCCATATTGTAACTGATGTAGAAGAGGTGCTTAACAGACTAGAAGAGAGCGGACTATTGTTCCGTGACTTATCTGTGTTTTATCCTTAATAAAGATAACAATGAGGCGATGTTTGCAAAGACATAGTCTCTTTTTTGTGCTGGGAATTTTTTGTAGACAAAACGGTCTACAAGTTGTAAACTCTAATTCAAATGGAAGGTCTAGGAATTGTAGACCAACGGGAGGCGCAAGGTTGAAGGATCTCAGACTGACCGAAATGGAAGGGAGATTTGCGGAATTAATATGGGATCATGAACCGATTCCGTCAGGGAATCTGGTGAAGTTATGTGAATCCGAGCTCAACTGGAAGAAATCTACGACGTATACGATGTTGAAAAGACTTGAGGCTAAAGAGATTTTTAAAAATGATAATGGTGTGGTAGGTTCTCTTATCAAAAAGGATGACTTTTATGCGGAGCAGAGCAAGGCGTTTGTGAAGGAAACCTTCGGCGGTTCGTTACCCAAATTTTTGGCTGCTTTCACAAAGAGCCGGAAATTAAGCGACAGCGAAATTGATGATGTTCTAAGACTAATCCATGAGCATAAGGAGGAGTAACGGTGGATCAGCTGTTTGAACTACTTTTAAACATGAGCATTACGGGAAGTTATGTGATTGTGTTTATCATCGTGGCACGGCTGTTCTTAAGAAAAGTTCCCAAAATATTCTCCTATGCCTTATGGTCTGTGGTTTTGATCCGACTCCTGTGTCCGTTCTCGATTGAGAGTATATTTAGTTTTATCCCATCTGAAGTACAGAACTCACCTCTAAATAAGCTATACACACAAACGCCTCAAATCCAAAATGTAATCAACACATCCGAGCAAGCTGTAAATAATATATCACCCGTACTTATTCCCTCTACACCTGCTGCACCAAGTGGTATAATCCCTTCGAATCCTTCAGATGCGTGGATTAACATAGGCCAATATATATGGTTGATCGGGATTGGGCTGCTGCTCATCTACAGCATTGTTGCCACTGTTCGACTTTCACGAGACTTAAGAGCCGCAACCCCTCTTTTCGAAAATATATATGAACATAACGGCATCTCCACACCTTTTGTATTCGGCTTCCTTAAGCCTAGAATATACCTTCCAAACGGTCTTTCCGATCATGAAAAAGCTTATATCATCAAACACGAGCAAGTGCACATACACAGATGCGACCACATCATAAAACTTCTCGCGTTCGTTGTTCTGTGTATACATTGGTTTAATCCAGTGGTTTGGCTTGCTTTTTATCTGATGAGTGATGATATGGAGCAGTCCTGTGACGAAAGCGTCATAAGACAGATGGGCAGTGGAATCAAAAAGGAATACTCGACCTCACTTTTGTCCTTATCTACTGGAAGACGATTTATGGGTGGTTCACCGCTTGCCTTTGGCGAGAGCAATACAAAAGGACGAATCAAAAATATTCTGAATTACAAAAAACCAGCCTTTTGGGTTGTTTTAGTCGCAATCTTAGTCGTGGTTGCGCTGTGTGTCGGACTCATAAGTAATCCGAAAAATGATCCATTAACCGTAAAGGATTATGCCGAGCAATTTATGGAGCAGAACATTACGAGCTATGAGAATAGTACAAATGTTAAGATGGTTGACAGTAAAATTACTAAGCTTGAAAAAATAGCGTCATTCGACGATCTGTTTGCAACACCCTTGGAAATTTGGAGTTTAGAATATCGCTTGAAACCGGATGATCCAGCTAAGCTGACGATGACGGAAAATGTGGTTGATGGATTTATCACCGAAGAAGGAAGCATGGGGAAACCGATACTTATTTTTTCTATTATGAATTCAACACCACAATATTTGGGCGTAATCAGGAGTGGAGAGAATGACATATCCACACCAGCCGGTCAGGAAATGGCAGTGCGTGTGTTTCTTGAAGCAAACCATCACCTTCCGCATGAAACTTATAGTGGGAAGCATATTCTAGTGAAATTCCCCTTAACGACAGGCGAAACAAGCCAACTGTTGTTATCCCAACCTGTTATTCAAGGAGATTCAGGAATTTGGAGCGTAGAACGCTGGAAGGATTCGAATGGAAATGAATATTACAATACACCTCAAACCGATGTTACGATAGCTGAATATTATGCCCGTCTGCAGACATTAGCGGATCAGGGGGAGGAGCCAGCACTACTTGATCCTTTGCAGGTCGCCATGAATTATATAAGCAATGATATTGGAATGGGTCAGCATGTTAAGCTGGATCAGCTTGTGGTGGACAATGAGGCTACAGCTGATGATTTTGCGAACACGCCCGAGAGTATATTAATAGGCTATGTTTTTAATCTTAGCCTGGAGAATCATTCCTTTGATTTTGATAACATTGAATGGCTAACAATGGAGGATTCCGCTCGCTTTAAAGGGTTGAATATTAATCCAGATGAGGATATGCCCAATGGATTTTATATCCTTAACAAATATACGTATACCGATCCATTAGAGGTTACAGAGGATACGAGATATTCTATAGTTGATGCTAATACGGGTGCTCTAAAAGAAGTAAGCAAGCAGGAGTTTATTGAATATTTCAAGCAATATACTGATTTTGTGCCCCCGTGTGTGATTACTAAAAAAGACGGATATGTCACCAGCATTGCTGAGAAATATATGCCGTAATTTATACGCTGATGAAAAAGTTGAATTTATATTTAAGCGCTGAAGAACCCGCATTTGATGCGGGTTCTTCAGCATGTGTATCGGCGCTGGCTCCTTTACGTTACTGCCGGCACATTGTATTTGGTTTTTCGCATACATTTGGCTCGTTTACGTTACTTTCGGCACATTGTATTCGATTTTTCGCATACATTTGGCTCGTTTACGTTACCTTCGGCACATTGTATTCGGTTTTTCACATACATTTGTCTTATTTACGTTACCTTCGACACATTGTATTCGGTTTTTCGCATACAGTTGGCTCGTTTACGTTACCTTCGGCACATTGTATTCGGTTTTTCGCATACAGTTGGCTTATTACGTTACTGCCGGCACATTGTATTCGGTTTTCCGCATACAGTTGGCTTATTTACGTTACCTTCGGCACATTGTATTCGGTTTTCCGCATACAGTTGGCTTATTTACGTTACCTTCGGCACATTGTATTCGGTTTTTCGCATACATTTGGCTTATTTACGTTAGCTTCGGCACATTGTATTCGGTTTTTCGCATACATTTGGCTTATTACGTTAGCGTCGGCACATTGTATTCGGTTTTTCGCATACAGTTGTCCGTAAGCTCGACTAAAACATGTATTCTAAGGATTTAAGGTCCGCTCGGTCCGTCATCCCAAAGAGGCGTGTGCTTAATTAAAAACAGGGCTCCTCATGGCCAACAGTTGAATATAGGCCCATCCCTTGAGTTCATTTCACATTTCTCCGCAATCTAGAAATTTTAAAAATTCTATTATAGCAAGCATAAACGCCTTCGGTGTTCTTAATAGGATGGTAGAGTCTAGGCCACTGGCAGACCCAACTGTTTACGAAACTTATTCCGAACTATGACAGAGAGTGCATCTAGCTCGACAAGCTCTGCCAGAGTGTACGCCTCTTGAAGACCAACCTGCATTAGATGCAGTACATGTGACACGGATGCACCGCCAGCTCCATTTCCTTTTTTAACAATTACGTCATCTGCGGAAATTTCTCCCTTTATTATGATCTGACAATTTACAAAATTTCATATATTTAAAGAAATCTATTGATAATTATTCTCATATGATTTAATATGATAACGATTCTCATTATCATTACTTTGCTATAAAGAATGATAAATAAAATATAGATGGGGAGATAGAAAATGAATCAGAAAAAAGTTTTATTAGCAGGGGTATCAGCGGTTTTAGCTTTGAGTTTGGCGGCTTGTGGTAACAATGAAAAGGATAACGCAGCTTCAAAAAGTGCAAATAATTCCGCCGTAGCAGCAGAGGGAAATGCAA
The DNA here is from genome assembly GCF_038000135.1 of Paenibacillus sp. FSL F4-0236. Taxonomy (NCBI): domain Bacteria; kingdom Bacillati; phylum Bacillota; class Bacilli; order Caryophanales; family Paenibacillaceae; genus Paenibacillus; species Paenibacillus sp. FSL F4-0236. The sequence goes on along the minus strand of NZ_JBBOBK010000001.1, from coordinate 3,140,243 downwards.
ACAACAAAGGAAATACGGCTCAGGAGGCGGTAGCCACTGAACAAACCATTACATATCTAGGCAAGGATTATGTAGTACCTGTAGAGATTCACAATATCGTAGCTGCAAGTCTGGAATCTATGGAAGATGCAGCAATCTTAGGAGTGAAACCTGTAGGCGTACTTGCTATAGCAAATGCCATTCCAGGTTATCTGTCAACGGAATTAGCTGGTGCATCTTTAGTGGGGGATAAATTTGCTCCAAGTAATGAGGCGATCTTGCAGCTAGATCCAGATGTTATTTTAGGGTCTTCCAAGTTTGGTGAAGATGTGTCGGGTGCGCTTAATAAAATTCAAACGATGATTCCTTATTCACATATCTCAACGAATTGGAAAGATAATCTGCTTTTACTAGGTCAATTATCCGGAAAGACCTCAGAAGCAGAAAAGATTATTAGCGATTATGAATCAAAAGCTGCTAGTGCAAAGGCTGACGTTGGAGAAAAGTTGAAAGATAAATCAATTCTAGTTATTCGTATTCGTGAGGGTAGTATGTGTGTGTATCCAGCGGGTGTTTACCTGAATCCGGTTATTTACGAAGATTTAGGTGCTACCATTCCCGAAGTAATAACAACTACTAAAGCTCAAGCTGAGCTTTCACTAGAAGCTTTAGCGGAAATTAATCCGGACTATATTTTCTTGCAGTTTGAGACTAGCGAGAATACTGATAATGCAACAGCACTTGATGATTTGCTCAAGAATCCGATCTTCAAAAGCGTAAATGCAGTCAAAAACAATCATGTCTTTGTAAATGCAATTGATCCGTTGGCGCAAGGTGGTACAGCTTGGTCTAAAGTAAGATTCCTGGATGCTGCAATTGAAAATCTCTTGAAGTAAAACCGAAGGTGCGATGAATAAGATGAATACAAAAAATTGGAAAGTTATATTGATCCTATCAACTTCTCCATTATTCATCGTATTAGCAATGGTTGTATCCGTCTTATATGGTGTTAAGGATATTGGAATAGTAACAATCTGGCAGGCGATTACACACTTCGATGCAAATAATGTGGACCACAACATTATTATGACATCTAGATTACCGCGTGTAATCGCCGCTTTATTAGTTGGAGCGGCTCTAGCTGTTTCAGGGGCGTTAATGCAAGGCGTTACACGGAATTATCTTGCATCACCATCGATTATGGGAGTAAATGACGGATCGGCATTTGTTATTACGTTGGCTATGGTGTTTTATCCTGGATTATCGAATGTTCATATGATTCTTTTATCCATGGTGGGTTCCGCTATCGGAGCGGGTTTGGTTTTCGGATTTGGCTCATTGGTCAAAAACGGCTTATCTCCAGTCAGACTAGCTATTATTGGTACTGTAATTGGTACATTTTTAAGTAGTATTGCCTCAGCAGTAGCGATGTTTTTTCAAGTCTCACAAAATGTTAGCGTTTGGTATAGCTCGAAAATACATACTGTAAATCCAGATATGCTAATATTGTCCATTCCTTTTATAATCGTTGGTCTGCTCTTGGCAGTTAGTATTTCTAAATCTGTAATGGTTGCCTCCCTAGGAGATGAAACGGCAATTAGCTTGGGTCAACGGACAAAATGGGTGAAAATCATCAGTATTTTATCTGTTGTATGTCTGACCGGGACAGCAGTGGCCTTAGTAGGTAAGATTGCCTTTGTAGGTCTAATCATTCCTCATATTACACGTTTTATCGTTGGTATCGACTATCGTTTCATCATTCCTTGCTCAGCAGTCATTGGGGCTGTTTTTTTAGCATTTTGTGATGTCTTAAGCCGGTATATTAACTTTCCGTTTGAGACGCCAATTGGCGTTGTGACAGCCTTTATTGGAATCCCGTTCTTCCTTTATTTAATTCGGGTTAAAGGGGGAGAGCAACGTGGATAGAGGCAGAATACAGTTTAGTCGCTATATATTGACGCTACTAGCTTTTATCCTGCTAACACTTGTGGCGGGGTATTTTCATCTAACGAATGGCGCTTTTGATATGTCTGTCATGGATGTGATAAAAACGCTGCTCCGAATAGATCCCAATCCTAAATTTGACCTGGTTATTTTTCAATTTCGACTACCACGGATCATTATTGCGTCGTTAGTAGGCATAGGTCTGGGGATGGCTGGAACGGTCATTCAAGGCATTACCCGAAACGGACTGGCTGATCCAGGTATCCTTGGGATTAATGCCGGTGCCGGAGCTGCCATCGTTGCATTTATGTTTTTCTTTCAGATGTCAGGGGTTACTTTTATTAAAGAAAGCTGGTTTTCGATACTAGCCATGCCTCTCTTTGGTTTTGTGGGGGGGCTTGCCGCAGTTATGGTTATCTTTATTTTCTCTTGGCGGAATGGTGCACTTGATATGCAACGTTTGATATTGACAGGGATCGCGATAAGCAGTGGTTTTGGGGCGTTGTCGTTGTATCTATCTCTAAAAATGAATGCAAGTGATTATGAAATGGCTGCGGTATGGAGTGTCGGAAGTATTTACAGCGCGAATTGGACTTATATCATAATGATCACACCTTGGGTACTGATTTTAGGATTTGTGATGTATCGAAAAAGCTATTTGCTCAATTATTTTCAATTGGAGGATTCCAGCACAAAAAGCTTGGGGATCTCCGTAGAAAAAGAAAAGCTAATCTTTCTGTTATGCAGTGTGGGGATTGTAAGTGTCTGTGTATCTGTATCCGGTTCTATAGGTTTTATAGGATTGATGGCTCCTCACATCGCCAGAAGATTAGTAGGGATTAATCACCGCTATATTATGTTATCCAGTGCAGTGGTTGGGATGTTCTTGCTTGTGATCTCGGATTATTTTGCCAAAACATTATTTCAGCCAGCAGAGTTGCCTGTGGGAATAGTCGTTTCCATTATTGGCATTCCCTATTTCTTATATTTATTAGCCAAGTCAAGAGTGTAGGGGAGAGTGAGCAGCACATATGTCAACACAAGTTGAACTCGAACGCACAGAATCATGGAAGCTAGAATCTCAGTATATGGGCTACACGTATGATATAAAGGTCTCAATTCCGAGAGAAGAGGCCCCTGAGCATGGATTTCCCGTCTATTACATGCTCGATGGTAATTCATATTTTCAATTGGGCCGGGATGTCGTGAAATTGCAGTCAAGAAATGCGCAGAAAACTTTGATTGTACCAGCTATCGTGATTGGCATTGGGCATTATGGTTCAGATGATGAGGTCTCTAAAAGAAGATTTTATGATTTCACGCCTCCTGCGAAGCAGTATGTATATCCGGATCGATTGAAAAATGCTGACATAGGACCACATGGTGGTGCTGAAAAGTTACTATCTTTTTTAGAGTTGGAATTAATGCCCCTGATCACTGAAAAATATAATATCGATCAGCATAAGCAAGTTTTGTTTGGTCACTCATTAAGCGGGTTGTTTGTCCTCTGGACGCTGTTTACTCGTGCCGAGCTATTCCAGTATTATTTGGCCTCTAGCCCCTCGATTTGGTGGAATGATCATGAAATCTTGGCGTATGCGGAGGAGTTTTATAAGAAGGGTCAAACGATAAGATCCGAGAAAAGAAAGCTATTGATCACAGTGGGCAGTGAAGAGGCGTTTATGGTCGATGATGCTAAAGGATTATTTTCGAAATTGTGTGAGTATTCTTTGCCTGATTTGCAGGTTGAGCATTACATAGCGCCAGATGAAAACCACGCGTCAGTAGTACCGACCATCATGAGCAGAGCGTTCCGTATGTTGAATTGTTAAGGAAGGGGCTATGATGCAGGATGATGTTAGGAGAACTTACTACTTTTGAACATATGGGGCGACAAATTATCGTGTATCTCCCTAAAGCATATCATTTGTTTACTGAGAGAAGCTTCCCGGCGGTTTTCTTACAGGATGGCGATTTCTTGTTCAAAGAGTCGATTGCTGATATAGAAAGGGATGTGGAGGAGGGGATTACAGAGCCGGTTATTTTTATCGGGATTGATTCTCAGCTTCGTAATGATGAATATACACCTTGGGAAATGCCTGCTCTTTTTAAGGATTGGTCCTTTGGGGGCAAGGGGGATGATTATTTGGATTACGTATATAAGGAACTGGTCCCGCATATAATTCGTTCCTTTCGCATCTCTCATGAGCCGGGCAAATTGGCATTAGGCGGTGTATCACTAGGTGGGTTAATAAGTCTGTATGCGATGTACAAGACGGAGTCTGTTTTTGATAATTTTATTTTCATATCCGCGTCTGTGTGGTTTAAAGATTTTATACATTATATGGAGACTTCAAAGTTAGATAGGGAATGCAAAGTCTATATGTATGTAGGTGAACAGGAAGGTATCCAGAAGACTAATGCACAGAAGGACATGGTGCCTAATAGTAAACGTGCTTTTGATATTTTAAAAGAGAAGATAGATGGAGCTGATCAGCGGGTGATGTTTGAGACAGATCCATTAGGCACGCATAATGACACGTTTTTTCTGCAATATTTTCCGAGTAGCCTCAGGTTCTTATTTCCCGCAAAATGAATAAAAGGACGAGCAGGATAGAGTATCCTTGCATCGTCCTATTTTTTTACATATAGGTTAGATAACCATAATTTAGTCTTGCGGTCCGAGCATATCTACTTTATTTACTCTTCAGTATATTCTCAAGATGTACGTCCAAATTATCAAAGGTTTGTGAAATACCCGGTAGCATCCCCATATCAATCACTTGTTGTAACGCTTCTGGAGAAGCGTATTTACCGGTGTTAACCAGCTTCGTTTGACCATCCAGCTCGATAAAATCTAGTTGGACTAGTGTCTCGGGCAGATCTTTTGAAATATTACCTTCGGCATCTGAGAACCCGTCCGTGTAAATAATTTGCTCTGGAATCGAAATTTCCCCATAAATCGCCTTACCCCAAGACTCCATACCGTAGAAATCTCCCTGACTCTTATCCTCGCACTTCATGCAATAATGCCAAGTACCTCCTGGACGGAAATCGACATGGCATACGGGAAGTGTCCAACCTTTTGGCCCCCACCAATGCTTCAAATGCTCAGCCTCAGAAAAAGCTTTAAAAACTAGCTCACGTGGAGCTTTAAAAATACGCTCTAATATTAGAGTGCTGCCTTCAACTTTGGATACTAGTTGGTTGGTTTGGTTAGAATTTGTCATTGGATAAATCCTCCTCGTTTACTTTTCATTATCTAATTCCTTGCTTTGTAGCTTCTGCAAATAATCATCCAGTCGATCGTAGCGTTCCTCCCACATATGACGGTAGGATTCTAACCAAGTGTCTAATTCCTTAAAAGGGTCAGGGCGGAGCTTGCAAATGCGCCGATTAGCAACAGCTTGAACTTCAATAAGGCCTGCATCACTGAGAACACGCAAATGCTTGGACGCTTGAGGCTGACGCAACTGAAGACTTTCTGCGATCTCTCCAACGGTTAGGGGATTCTCGCGTAATAGTTCAACGATCTGCATACGATTAGGCTCTGCTAAAGCACTCATTACGTTAGTATTCATAAACAATCATCACTTCGATTCATTGATTTGATTCGGATTTCATATGACGGGCCATGATGGAGCGACTCAACAGGCCTACTTCCTTGTATTTCCTGTTTGCATTTACAATATACCATTAAGTGAATATTCCTGTAAAGGGATATTTAAAATTTTCATTGTATGATAACTTCAAAAGAAGGGCATAGTACAATCATTACGTAGAAATATGTTCCATGATAACCATTAAACTTTACAAAAAACATAGGAATAGATATAATTAAGTATAACTTATCGGTTTTAGATTTACGCAAGGGGCCTAACGCCAGTAGGCTCCTTTTGTATTTCTTGGCCATGTTACAGGAGGGTGAAGGTCATACACAATGAAAAGATTATGGTTTGTGTTCATTATGGTCCGCATGGGGAGCGTTTAATCCGGCGTGGTGTGCAACTATCTGAAATAATAGGGGCCCCATTGTTTGTATTAAATGTCGATAGTTCGGACAATGATGAATATAATCAGAGCAAAGAAATGTATATGACGGTTTGGAAACGTCTTGCCGATGAAGCTGGCGCAGAATTTATCATTCGGAAACGTGAAGGCCGAAAAACAACTGATATTATTGTAGAAGTAGCTGAAAAGAATGAGGTTACACAGATCGTAATTGGACAATCTGCTCAGACTCGATGGCAGGAGCTTACCAAACGCAATTTCATCAATGAACTCATTGGTAAAATGAAAATGATGGATCTGCATGTAGTTGCCGTTCAACGGATGCGCGCCGGGCTGGAAGAAACCCATGAGGAAGGCGTAATCGCCTACCTGGTCAAAATCGGGGATGAGTATCAGCTCAGTGATGAACCTAAGGGTGAGTATTCACTTAAAGGAAAGTTCTTTCACGAATTACACACAGAATTTGAGAACGGTTTATTCAGAATTGAGCAAGAAGATGGAAAGGCTAGATATTTGCATATTTGTGATGGCACATTGACCGATTCTTTATAATCGGCGTGCCCTTATCTTCATGAGGGCCTATTATTAAGGGCCCTTCCAATCATATGATCTTTGGCTTTTGGTAAAAAAGTAAGTACTAAAGTTCACAACTTGATAAGCTCAAGTGGAAAAGGAGGACTGCCTTTGCTGCATGTAATCATACTTGTTCCGTTTCTAATGGCCTTAGTAATCGCACTTTTGACCAAGAGAGCATCCAACCTTCATAGAGGATGGCTTGTTTTCCCCGGTTCACTCGCTTTGTTTGTATATTTTTTAACCCGGATTCCTGTTATTAAGGGAGGGGATTTGGGATATGAAACCGTTTCATGGATTCCTTCCCTAGGCATTGATTTGGTTTTCCATCTGGATGGATTAAGTTTACTGTTCGCTTTGTTAATCACTGGAATGGGTAGTCTTGTAATTATCTATTCGATTTATTATCTAGACAAGCGAAAAGAAGCGTTGACCCCTTTTTATATTTATTTAATGTTGTTTATGGGAGCGATGCTTGGCGTTGTACTCTCGGATAACTTGATGGTGTTATACGGTTTTTGGGAATTAACAAGTGTATCGTCATTTCTGTTGATTGCTTTCTGGCATCGGCGGCAAAAATCGCGGTATGGTGCTCTTAAATCTATGTTGATTACCGTATTTGGTGGTTTAGCGATGTTTGCCGGCTTTTTAATGCTTTATGTAATGACAGGCACCTTTAGTATCAGGGAAATTTGGAGTGAGGTTGGCGATATTAGCGGGCATGCTTTATTTATTCCGGCGATGCTACTAATTCTCTTAGGCGCCTTCACCAAATCAGCTCAGTTCCCGTTTCATATCTGGCTGCCGGATGCCATGGAGGCACCGACACCCGTCAGCGCATATCTTCACTCGGCAACGATGGTTAAAGCTGGATTGTATCTTGTCGCCCGTTTCAGCCCTATTTTTGCGGGGCAATATGAGTGGTTCTGGGTTGTGTCAGGCGTCGGTTTGATCACCTTGATTTATGGCTCTATCCAGGCGATGAAGCAGACGGACCTGAAGGCTCTATTAGCCTATTCAACGATTAGTCAACTTGGACTGATTATGGGATTGCTAGGAATGGGATCGGCAGCGGCATTTTATGCAGGGGAAGATTCAGTCTTTTACACTGCTGCAACAACAGCGGCTATCTTTCACCTTATTAACCATGCCATCTTTAAAGGCTCTTTGTTTATGATGGTCGGTATAGTTGACCATGAGACGGGTACCCGCGACCTGCGAAAGCTGGGCGGACTGATTTCCATTATGCCGGTTACCTTTACGGTAGCGATGATCGGCAGTTTCTCCATGGCTGGTTTGCCGCCATTTTCAGGATTTTTAAGTAAAGAGATGTTTTTTACAGCTGTCCTGAATATCCGAAACTTGGATATATTCTCTATTCCCTCGTTGTTTACGCTCTTCCCGGTTTTGGCCTGGATTGCCAGCGTGTTTACTTTTGCATACAGTATGATTTTGGTATTCCACACCTTTTTCGGAAAATATCAGCCTGAGAAGCTGGACAAAAAACCGCATGAAGCCCCATTTGGACTTCTGCTTGCCCCGTGCCTGCTAGCAGTGCTGTCTATATTTATCGGTTTTTTCCCGAATATATTATCTAATACACTTATTATCCCTGCAATGAATGCTATTCACCCTATCTTGCAGACCGGGGAACCTTTTGTTGTGAATATCCATTTCTGGCACGGCTTTACACCAGAAGTATGGATGACACTTGGTGTTGTGATTCTTGGTATTACTGTATACCGAATCTATGGCCGCTTAAGTCTGGTCGATAAAGAATGGGGCAGTGGCTACACTTTAAATCAAGTCTATGACGGAGTAATCCGGCTGGTTGAGAAATTGTCTAGATGGGTGACTAGTTCTTATATGACTGGTTCCATGAGACATTATTTAATGTATATTTTTTCCTTCTTGATCGTAACGATTTGCGGTGTCGTCTGGTATTCAGATGGAATTACACTTGGTACGACTGAGTATACTCCTTTTTCTTTGTTTGAGGTTATTGCTGTAATGGTTTTGCTTCTAGGTGCTTTAGCTATTCCGTTTGTGCGTTCCAGAATAACAGCCATTTTGTTAACAGGAATGGTTGGTTATATGGTTACTTTGCTCTTTGTTCTGTTCAGAGCTCCTGATCTGGCGCTTACGCAAATGATTGTTGAAGTGGTATCTGTTACATTGTTCCTATTATGTTTCCGGCATTTGCCTAGGCTTGAAAAAGAGAAGCTCAAACCTCGTGCGCATTTCCTTAAACTAATTATTTCTATCGGGATGGGCGTAACGATGACACTGGTTGCACTTGCTGCTCTAGGCAGTAGTCCGTTCGAATCCATCTCAAAATATTATGTGGAGAATAGCTATACTTTGGGTGGCGGTAAAAATATTGTCAATGTTCTGCTCGTTGATTTCCGCGGCTTTGATACCATGTTTGAAATAACAGTACTTGGCCTTGCCTCACTTGCTATTTATTCCATGATCAAGCTGCAGTTGGATGGAGAGGGTACAGCAGCCCAACTGAAGAGGGTTGTTCCCTATAATAAGCCTCGTTATTCCCGAAGTGATGATGTGTTACTGCAAGCGGTAGCTAAAGTAGCATTCGTTATCATTCTGATATTTTCGTTGTTTTTGTTTTTTGCCGGTCATAATAATCCGGGAGGCGGATTTATTGGGGCTTTGATGGCTTCTGCAGGTTTGGTGCTACTTGCTATTACTTTTGGGATGGATATGGTTGAGAAGGTGCTGCCTATTAATTATCGTAAGTTAATTGCGATCGGGATTTCGATTGCTTTTCTTACCGGGGTTGGCTCATTTATATTCGACGTACCCTTCCTGAGCCAAACGTTTGGATATTTCCAATTGCCGCTTATGGGCAAAACAGAATTAACCACTGCAATGTTCTTTGATCTTGGTGTTTATCTAGCTGTTATTGGTGTCACTATGAATATCATACTTACGATCGGGAGGGATAACTAATGGAGCTTGTTGTTGCCTTGGCGATCGGCGTATTGTTTTCCGTAGGTGTTTATCTAGTCCTTTCCAAAAGCTTGCTACGCATCCTACTGGGTACTAATTTAATTACCCATGGTGTTCATTTACTGCTACTGACAATGTCGGGTCTCAAGACAGGTGCTCCACCTTTGCTAGGTGAAAAAGCGGAGGCGTATGTAGATCCTCTACCGCAGGCGCTCATTTTGACCTCTATTGTAATTAGTTTTGGAGTAACAGCATTCTTCATTGTTTTGGCATACCGGACTTACCGTTCGACGGGCACGGATGATGTGGAAGGAACCAAGGAGGAGAGACAACAATGAATAACTTGCTAGTGCTGCCTCTGCTGATTCCGGCCTTTACGGCAGTTATACTGATTTTTCTAAAAGAACGAGTGGATCTGCAACGTATTATCAGTGCCGTCAGTGTGTTTTTAAATATCTTGGTTTCTGGAATCATTGTGTACCAGGTAAGTACAAAGGGCATCCAGACCCTATATATGGGTGGATGGCTTCCACCTTATGGCATTGTGTTTGTTGCCGATATGTTTGCGGCCTTACTTGTGCTAGTCGGTGCTATTGTTGGTGCGGCATGTCTATTTTTTTCCTTCGCCAGCATTGGGGAAGAAAGAGAAAGGTTTTATTACTATCCGTTTTTCCATTTTCTATTAACTGGGGTATTTGGCTCCTTTCTCACCGGAGATTTGTTTAATTTGTTCGTCTGCTTTGAGGTCCTGTTAGTTGCCTCGTACGCTTTAATTGTACTTGGTGGCTCCAAAGGTCAACTGAGAGAGACGTTAAAATATGTATTAGTTAACGTGATTTCCTCTTCCTTGTTTGTAGCAACGCTTGCTTATTTATATGCCGCGACAGGAACACTGAATATGGCACATCTATCTATGCGTGTAGCAGAGGCGGGACAAGGCGGTGTAATGAACGTCATTGCGGTCCTGCTGCTGATCGTATTTTCGATAAAGGCAGGTTTGCTGCTCTTTTTCTGGCTTCCGGATTCTTATAGTGCACCACCTGTGGCTGTTAGAGCACTGTTTGGAGCATTGTTAACGAAAGTGGGATTGTATGCCATTACACGTACCTTTACATTGATTTTTATTCAAGAACCGGGACTCACCCATTCACTGATTGCCTGGATGGCGGGAGCGACGATGATCCTTGGTGCAATCGGTGCACTGGCTTACAACGATCTGGGGCGGATTTTTAATTATAATATCATCATCAGTGTTGGATTTATTGCTTTTGGGATTTCTGTCGCGACTCAGGATTCGTTAAATGGTGTAGTGTTTTATTTAATGCATGACATGGTTGCCAAAGCATTATTATTTTTCCTGGGCGGGATGATTATCTCAGCATCGGGCACCGACCGCTTAAAAGAAATGGGTGGTTTAATCCGACGCTATCCGTGGACCGGCTGGATGTTCTTCGTACTGACTTTGGCGTTGGTTGGTGTTCCACCACTTAGTGGTTTCGCTGGAAAAGTGATGATGGTACGTAGCGGATTTGGACAGAATCATGTGGCTCTGGCACTAATTGCACTTGCATCAAGTTTCATAGTGTTATATTCCTTGATCAAGGTATTCCAGCAGGTATTCTGGGGTGGCGAGAAAAGGGAAGAACAAGTCAAACCGCTTCATTATAAAGCTATGATGGCACCGGCAGCTGTTCTGTTCGCGATTGTAATTCTGATGGGTGTAGGTGCTGAGACGGTAAACGGATATGTCAGCCAAGCCGGAGCCGTACTGGCCGATCCAGCATTATACATTAACGCTGTCATGAAGGAGTAGATAACTATGGCTTTTCAACTATTATTGAATTTCATGATAGCATTCCTGTGGATGTTTCTGCACAATGATTGGACTGGGCCACGTTTCGTCATTGGTTTCCTGCTCGGTATACTCATTCTGCTCGGAATGCGACGCTTTTGGCCCAGGTTATATCTTGGAAAAGTGTGGGCGATCATTAAGCTAATCCTGTTGCTGCTGCGGGAGCTGGTCGTTTCTAGTTATGTAGTGGTAAAAGCCGTTCTAAGACCGGAGCTTAATATACGTCCAGCTATCCTCAAATATACTACAGAGCTGAAATCAGATTGGGAAGTGGCAACGTTAATCACGATGCTCTGCCTCACTCCTGGATCGGTGGTGCTTGAAGTGTCGGATGATAATCGGACATTGTATATTCACGCTATGGATGTTGATGACCCTGCACAGTTCAGAGCAAATATCCGTGATACCTTTGAGCGAGCGATACTGGAGGTGACCCGCTAATGATTCATTTTATTCTTATGCTATCCATTACCATCATGGCTTTAGCTATAGGCGTATGTGCTTGGCGTTTGGTGAAAGGACCTTCTTTACCTGACCGAGTCGCTGCACTAGATACGATTGGAATTAATCTGCTAGCAATGGTGGCCGTGTTATCTGTCTTTCTCCAAACGCAGGCTTTTATAGAAATTATTTTATTGATTGGAATTCTTTCCTTTATTGGAACGACAGCCTTTGCCAGATATATCGAAAAGGGAGTGGTGCTAGAAAATGGAAATGATCAAGACTACAGGTGAGTTGCTGTTTGCCTTGTTAATTCTTGTAGGGGCATTGCTTAGCGCCGTTAGTGCTATTGGTTTGATACGGCTACCTGATGTTTATCTAAGATCACATGCTGCCGCGAAGAGTGCCACTCTCGGTGTGTTATGTGTCTTAGTTGGGGCATTTCTATATTTTGCATTTTTTCAGAATCATATTAGTGCAAAGCTATTACTAGGAATTGTCTTTGTATTTATAACTGCACCTTTATCCGCCCACCTAACAGGTAGAGCGGCATATCGCTCCGGTGTTCCTCATTGGGATCGAAGAATTCAGGATGATTTAAAAGAGGTGCTGGAGAAAGAGCAAGTTATACCGGTAACCCCTGAACGAGATATACCTCAAGAACAAATGTAGAAGCGTTAGAAATTATCTTGATTTTCAATAACAGCAGCAAAAACTGTAACAAACCCGCGTCTACACGCGGGTTTGTTTTTTTATGAATGGAGTACTATTCTTTTGTTAACATCTCAACGAACCAATATTTTACCTTCTCCAGCGAGCCTGCGTAGCACCCTCGGAAGACACTCAATGTCTGCTTCAGGTATGTCTAATTGAATACCGTAATGGAAACAGTCCTGCTGTTCTCTATTCCATTTTAGAACTCCTTCTAAGTAAATAGATTCATCCGTAAGATTCATTTCCATACCAATCCGTACTAGGTTATTTTCTGGATTAATGTTGAGGGGTAACGATAAGTGGCAGCCTGTTCGACTAATGTTGAACAGTACAGCTCTTACAGGCTTAGAAGGAACCTGGATTCCGTTAATACTAAGAATATGAAGATCAAGGGTTACAGGTTCTTTAAGGGTATATCGAAAAGGTTCAGTTCTGCGATTAGTGTTCATATGCTCCTCCATACTTTCCCATCTACTATAAATTATCGACAGGAAAACAGGATTAGTGAAGAGTTATTAAACATATTAAAGTTTCGAAGTTACAAAAGCTGCATACCTAATTTTTGATTCTATCGTAACAATGTAAGTATTTCTTTTACAGAATTATCTACAAATGATCTTTCAGGACGGGATTTCATGATCACAGTAAGTCCAATTAATGATATGACTAGTGTCTGCGCTAAACTTTTTGCGTTAATAGTTGAATCAAGCTCACCTGAGCGCAAACCTCGATCAATCGTTTCTTGAAATATTACCGAGAGATACATCTGGTGTTCTCTTGTCAGGAGCTCAAATTTCTCATCGTGGGGTGAAAGTTCAACCATCGAATTAATGCAAAAGCATCCCCAGTTCGGATGTTGTCCATATTCTTTTGCCACTATATTTTCGAAAAAGTCACGGAATGCCTCTTTAACAGAAGAATTGTTTTGAAGCTTGTTACGAACATAGGCAGCATGAGAACTCGTATATTTCCGCAACGCAGCTTCAAATAGTCCTTTTTTATCTCCGAAGGTAGAGTAGATGCTAGGCCGCTGAATACCCATTCTTGATGTCAGGTCGCTTAAAGAGGTAGCCTCGAACCCTTTTTCCCAAAAAACTTGCATAGCTGCATCCAATGCTTTTTCCTCATCAAATTCACGTGGTCGAGCCATAGTAACTCCCTCTTTTCATATCGAACGGTATGATATTATTTTATGGTTTGAAAATTATTATGTCAATAAGAAATGAACGTATAAATAGTCGGATTCTAATTTTTGGTTGTTCTATAAGTTAATCTCTTGACAGTTATCTTTTTTTAGAGTTATATTTGTCAAACGTATTTACGTACTGATTGGTATGTAATGTATGAATTTGATAAAAGTTAATCAGGAGGCGTTATCTTTGGGGGAATCTGTTGAGGAATCGAATGCTATTATAGCGGATCAAACAGTCAAAAAAACTGAAAAAGTACGAGGAGGGCTTAGAGCGTCAGAACCAGTGCCTGTATCAATAATATCTCGTAATGTGGCACTTTTATTTTCCATCGCCTGCGGAATAGTTGTTGCTAACATTTATTATGCTCAGCCTTTACTGGACGCTATTTCGAACGAGTTTGGTATTTCTCATTCATTCGTTGGACTTGTTATTACAATCACTCAAATTTTTTATGCACTTGGACTGTTATTACTAGTGCCTCTGGGTGATCTATTAAATCGGCGTTGGCTGATCGCTGGACAGATGCTTCTATCCGTATTGGCTTTAATTGTCGTTGGTACTGCCACCAGCAGTATAGTGTTATTCATAGGTATAGCAGCGGTTGGGTTTCTAGCCGTAGTGACACAGACGCTCGTTGCATTCGCGGCAACTTTGGCTGCTCCAGCCGAACGTGGGCGTGTCGTTGGTGTTGTGACAAGTGGAATCGTAATTGGTATTCTGCTGGCGCGAACTTTCGCTGGCGTATTAATGGATTTAGCAGGTTGGCGTTCTGTCTACCTTGTTTCCGCGGTATTAACACTAATCATGGCATGTGTATTGTTTCGGGTGTTGCCACATTATGAGCATAAAAGAGAATCATTATCTTACCTACAGCTGATTCGTTCAATGTTCACGTTGTTTGCTCAGGAACGAACTCTTAGAATTCGTGCTGCACTAGGCATGATGATTTTTACCGCTTTCAGTATATTATGGACATCTCTAGTATTACCTCTCAGCGCCCCACCGTTTTCTCTTTCACATACTGCGATTGGAGCGTTTGGTCTCGCAGGTGTTGCAGGCGCGTTAGCAGCAGCGCGAGCAGGTCGCCTCGCCGATCGGGGTTTAGGGCAGAAGACCACAGGTGTAGCCTTGATTCTTTTGCTCATATCATGGTTGCCAATAAGTTATGTTCAACATTCTCTTATTGCATTAATCGTTGGTATTATCCTTCTTGATCTTGCAGTACAAGCCGTACATGTCACCAATCAGAGCATGATCCTTACTTTGCGACCTGAGGCACGCAGTAGGCTTACTGCCGGTTACATGATTTTTTATTCCATTGGCAGCGCCACTGGGTCGATCGCATCTACGAGTATCTATGTTTACTTTGGCTGGAACGGAGTGAGTTTGTTAGGTGCAATTGTGAGTGCTCTGGCTCTTCTTTTTTGGTTATTAACAAAGGAGTAACTGAAGGGATGAGTATTCGTGCTGAAAAAATTGTAACACTGATCTCGCATAATTAGGTGCGATTTCTAAGTCTTAACGCTCCAGCCAGGGCTATAGTATTTCATGTCACCTGGCCGTGGGAGCAATTCGAAAAGTTCAATTCAACATGAAAAATAAACAAAAAGCTCAATTAGAAACTACATCTGTTGTTGAATTAGGGAGGGGGTCTTCTGGTGAAATAAATTCGTGAATGATTTGACGGAAGTATTCGTGATTATCATAGCTATTGTACATACGCCAGGCCATTGTTTCTGAATTCCCAAAAAATAACCGCTCAAATTGGGTTTGGCGGCCACCGAATGCACCCGCTCCTAGTTCCCAAGCGAGCCGGAATAAGGCATTTCGATACCATGCATCCGAGACATTACCCTTCAAATACTGATGGAGATACGAACCGGCATTTGAAGTGAAGTCGGATTCAGAAGTGATCATGATGAGACCGCTTGAACTGAGATTTTGAACCATCTCAATCATTTTTGGATAAAGCTCTGAAAAGTGAATGGTTGAAGCCAGTAGTGGGCCTTTATCAGGTACGAGATATCCAAAACGATCATGGGATGCCCCTAATTCAGAAGCAAGTCTTAATGCTTTGAATGTTTCTAAAAATGTTATTATTCTGGAAATCGGCAGGAGAGTGTAGGGCTCGAGGACAGCATTTTGTTCTTCTGCCAAAGATTCTAGCACACCGAGAAAGAACTCAGTTTTAGCAATATAGCGGGTGATGATTTGGTGGGCCATATGTGTATGAAAGTGACTCTCGCTAAATAATCGGGCGCAGTAAACCTCATCGCCGTAATAAAATATTCGATCATGAGGGATAAGCACGCGGTCAAATATAACAAGCGTATCCATTTCTTCATATCTTGAACTTAACGGATGGTCGTAGGTAGATGTGGCTGCGTAACTTTCACGGCAAACAAAAGTCATCCCAGGTAAATCATTAGGCACTGCAAAGGCAAACGCAAAGGGATTGTCATCATCCACAAGAGATGGTGAAGGAGTGGGGAATACAAGCATTTCATCGCATGTAGCCCCTTGTGTTGCCATCATAAAAGCACCGGTTACAACCATCCCTTCATCATTGATTTCTACAACTTTAGCTGCAATTGAATCCTCAGTAGCATCAATTTGACCGGATATTTTACTCGCTTGAGGCTGGATGAAGGCATGGGATAATGTAATGTCATGATCTCGGCAGTAGGCATAGTAGTTCCTTAGGTTTTCAGCGTATTTCGGATTAAGATCCTCAAGGATATCGGCAGCAGTGAACAGAGACATGATCGCCGTGTTCATATAATCTGGGGAACGTCCTAAAAAACCGTGATGTCTGCTCGACCAGAGTTCAATCATTTTTCTTCGACGTTCTAAATCTTCAACACTTTTGGGCGGGAGAAAAGATAAACCAACAAGCTCTCCAGTATCAGGCGAAGGGTAGGTCATCTGTGCTAAATAACGTTCGTCACACTGCATGTTGTACATTTCGGCTTGTGTTTGTATGAGGCCTTGAAATGCAGGATGTTTGGATAAGGGTCCTTCGATACGCATTCCTTTGTACCAGATATTGATATTTTGCCGATCGATTCGTTCGATGTATTGATTACCATTTTTAATAGGCACACGTTCCACCTCTTTGGAGAGCTGTATTAATATTTTTAATGTACGTAATCATAATTCTTCTTGTACATTGTCCATACACCGAGTCAGTGAAGGGGCCAACCTTAATTTAAACTATAAAAAGAGGATATTCACAATTATTTCCCCTAATATTATGTTCTGCACTATGGATCAAGCGAATCGCAGCTGTTCGAACGGGAAGTGTTCCTCTCGTGACTTTTTAAGGTTGACAAAAACGATACTTACTTGTATATTTTTGACATTGGATTACAAGTGTAGTCATACAGTGGGAAGAAAGGCGGATAGGATTATGTCTACGGAAATTCCAAAAATCTCGGATGCCGAGTGGGAAGTAATGAAGGTGCTGTGGACTGGAGCCCCGCGCACGGCAGGAGAGATTGTTGAAGCTCTGGAGGGCAACCGGGACTGGAACCCAAAAACGGTGCGGACGCTGATTAAGCGTCTGACGGAGAAAGGGGCTATCGGTTACAACCAGACAGGAAGAGTGTATTCATATTACCCACTGGTGCGGGAAGAGGAATGCGTCCAATCGGAGACACAATCTTTTCTGAAGCGGATCTACGGTGGAACGCTGCGCCCGATGTTAGTCAACTTTTTACAGAATGAGAAGCTGTCCCGAGAAGATATTGAAGAATTGAAGAGAATTTTGGATGAGCGAAAGGACTGAGTCGCTTGCTGGAAGCTGCATACAATCTGTTCGTTAAGATATTGTCACTATCCGCTATGGCGAGCGTGCTGGCTTTGCTGATCCTGGCAACCCGTTTCTTGTTCAAGAATCGATTGAAACCGACCTGGACGTATCTTCTGTGGATACCGCTGATCGTAAGGTTAGCCGTCCCTTGGACACCGGAAAGTGCGTTCAGCATTTTTAATTTGTTTCCGCTGGAAACAGAATCAGCTCAGACTTTCTATATTCCTTCTGCGCAGCCGGATGTAGGTCCTGTGTCCGGGATGAACATTCAAGAGGTGGACTCGACCAAGGTCGCTGAAATAACAGGAACAGGAACTTCAAAGCAAGCCGAGAGACCAGATAGTATGACACCGGTGACTCCGGAAATCTACGATCCATTTGAGACATCCAATACAGGCTGGACGCCGATGCATTTGCTGGTTCTGATCTGGCTAAGCGGAGCAGTGGTAATGATAAGTCTGTCGGTTCGTGAGCAGCTGCGATTCACGGCACGGGTTCGACGGGAACCGGAGATCCGTTCCGCAGATATCCTGTGGTTGTTCGAAACGTGTCAACGAGAGATGAAGGTAAGGCGCCCAGTGAAGCTGGTAGAGACGAAGCAGATTGCCGTGCCCACACTGCTTGGTGTTATGCGCCCCAAGCTGCTGCTGCCGACATCCATGTTGCACACGCTGGAGGCAAACGAACTGCGTCATATATTTCTGCATGAGCTGGCGCATGTGAAACGTCGTGATATTTCGCTGAATCTGCTGACAGGACTGCTGCTGGCCCTGCATTGGTTCAATCCGTTGCTTTGGTATGCCGTTAGCCAAATGAAACGGGATCAAGAGGTCGCCTGTGATGCGCTGGCTTTAAAGCATCTTGCATCGGGGCACCACAAAGACTACGCACGGACTCTTCTTAAACTATTAGAAACATTGACCGATCCAATCCGAGTGGCTGGTGCAGCCGGCATTTCAAGCAGCAAGAAGGAAATGAAAAGAAGGATAACCATGATCACCAGGCATAAAAAAATCACAGCACAAAACACGGTGTTGGGGTTAACAGTAATTATGGTCTTAAGTGGCTGTACCTTGACTGGGGCAAAGCTGAGTTCTACGTCAGCCCCGGAGAAGAGTGTTGTTATCCCGTCAGCTTCTCAGACTAAAGATTCAACTGCAATCGATCCCAAAGGAACCCTATTAGCGGAGAAGAACGGAATTACTGTAACTGCAAAGCCCACGGCTGAGCATGCACTTTTGCATGAAGTCACGGTAGATGTGCGCGGTGAGGTTAACAGAACGTTTTTGTGGAATGCCGGTGAAGATGAAACGCGGCCTCCTTCCATTGAAGAAGCTGATCTTAACGGGGATGGTACTAAAGAAATCTTTATTCGTATTACTACCGGCACTGGAACAGGGCTCTCAATGAGTGAGATTCATGTGCTCCAGCCTGTCACTCTGGAAGAGCTTGTGGTAGAGGACCCGGTCAAGACGCTAAATCGGAGGGTGAAATCCTCCATTACACACCGGAATAACCACACTTACGTATCCGCTGAACTAGACGGAAAGCATTTGACTAAAGTGTATGATTACACTGAGGGGGCTTGGGGCGAGAAGATTGGATTTGGCGCCGTAGTTTCGTATGAGCTTGATGGGGACCGTATTGTAGCTCGTTTGGCAGGTGCAGCATCCATCTCTGAGTTTCCGCTTGAAGTTATTGTCGTTTACGGCAAGGAATTGACCATTGAGAGTGTACAGATGTACTATGGGTCGTTTATTTCTCCTCCGCTCAGTGAACAGGATATTAAGTCCTTGCTGGAAAAAAAGCTTCCAGCTAGCGGCTGGACTTTTGGTAAAAAAGGCGATCAATACACGATTAATTTTATGGATCCACCGAATGGCGTAGGGGAAGGCCTTAGCTATAAAATTAATCCTCTTACCGGAACGGTTCATGATACAACTTCTGGCAGTCCAGTGAGAAGCCTTGTGAATCGAGAAGCGATAGATCTGTGGAACATATCTAACGGTACGGAATACAAGAAGGAGCTGTATAAGTTACTTCAGCCAATCTTTGATACAGAAGGCTTCGAGCCAATAGATGAGGATTGGATTTCAGGCTTTATTGGAGATGGTTATTTGTTCAGTAATGTTAGGCAAGGCGGCAGGGAGTTCACGATAAAAGTGGATGTCTTCACTGGTCAATGGGAAGAAATTGCTGACCCGTATAAATAGTTTTGTCGATGTCGAAGAACCTCGTAACAATAAAGAAAGCCCGTGCCCAGCGCGGGCTTTCTTTATTGTTACTGACTTAAAGCAAATGCTTTCCACTCATACCAAATCCAGTCCCTACTGCTGTCGTATTTATTTTCAGCAATCCGCTTTTCCTCCTATTTACAATTCCACTACTCGGTGTTACTATATAGTGGTACTAAGCAATACAGAGTAGCATTGGAGGATTTAAATGGATAACCTAACAGAAATGCTGAAAGGAGTTTTGGAAGGCTGTGTACTTGAAATCATCAGCCGGAAAGAAACCTATGGGTATGAAATCGTAAAAACGCTAAATGCGCTCGGTTTCGAAGATGTTGTTGAAGGTACGGTCTACACCATCTTGATACGGTTAGAAAAAAATAAACTCGTCGATATCGAGAAAAAACCGTCCGAAATAGGACCACCAAGGAAATTTTATAGTTTAAATGAAGAGGGATGGCGGGAACTGTCCATGTTTTGGGAGAAATGGGGATATGTTTCGTCAAGACTTACCCAACTGAAGGAGGATAGCCGTGTATAAGAACATGCTCGCTAAATTTAAAGATTTACGTGAACAAAAAAAGGCTTATAAAGAGTGCGTAAAACGTTCAAAAGCGCTCCCGAACGATTACCGAGAAGTTTACAATATCGCATCGCGCTACATGCTGAATTTCTCAACTAACGATTCTAGCGTCATCAACCTGTTTCCCGAAATGCTTGACATGTTTGAGATGGGAGCTGCTGAAGGTCGAGATGTTCTGGAGATCGTAGGGAATGACGTAATGGCGTTCTGTGACGGGCTGCTCGAGGACGTTTCCGCTCAGACTTGGACAGGGAAAATGCGAGCCAAAATGAACGAGTCCATTCACAAAAAACTTGGAAGATAGGGGGGATTAGGATGACATCGAACAATTGGGCGATTGAAGTAATAGGCCTCAAAAAATCCTATAAGAACGTGGAAGTGTTGCGGGGGGTGGACTTCACTGTTCAGAAGGGTTCAACTTTTGCTCTTCTAGGGTCCAACGGTGCGGGTAAAACCACTATGATCAAAATTCTTGCCACCCTGCTCCAGCCCGACAATGGAAGCGCAAAGATTAATGGAGCCGACGTAACTAAGCAACCAGAGCAAGTACGTAAGGAGATCAGCCTGACAGGACAAAGCGTCACCGCTGACTATATCCTGACCGGACGCGAGAATCTGCGAATGATGGCCAAACTCCGCCATTTGCCCGATCCTGACAAACAAGCCGAGGAGTTATTACGTCGTTTTGACTTGCTCGATGCCGCCGATCGCCGAATCTCCACGTACTCCGGAGGGATGTGTCGGCGCTTGGATTTGGCCATGAGCTTATTGGGTAACCCTTCGGTCATTTTTCTCGATGAGCCGACCACCGGACTTGACCCGCAAGCGCGTCTTGCTATGTGGGATATGATCAAGGATTTAGCGAGATCAGGTGTCACTGTTTTTTTAACTACGCAGTATTTAGAGGAAGCTGACCATCTAGCCGATCAAATCGCGATCTTACATGAAGGTCATATCGTGGCAAGCGGCAGTCCCGCGGAGCTAAAAAATAGATTGCCTAAGGGTCATATCGAGCTTCGATTCGACAATGAAACAACGCTAAATCAAGCACAAGATCTGTTGAAGGAATTTAACGCGACTGCAGATTCGAACAATCTCACGCTCTCAGTCATTACAGACGGAAGTACGAGACAGATGATGCGACTGCTAACGAAAGCAGCGGAAGCTGACATAGAAATTGCCGAGTTTGCGCAGAAACTGCCCTCGCTTGAGGATGTTTTTCTCGCGATCGTCACTAGCAAAAAGGAGGACTCCCGATGAAATTCATTCATTTTCTAGGCGATACCGCCGTCATGAGTGGGCGTGTCATTCGCCATTCCACACGTAGCATCGACACGATTATTACCGTCATCGCCATGCCGATCATGATCATGCTGCTCTTTGTTTACATCTTTGGCGGAGCGATGAACACCGGTGATGTAAGCTATATCAATTATATTGTGCCCGGAATATTGCTCTTTTGCATTGCTAGTGGCGTGGCTTATTCTTCTCTTCGTATCAATAACGATCTCACGAAAGGCATATTCGAGCGTTTCCACTCCATGCCGATCGCAAAAGCCTCTATTCTAGGCGGTCATGTGGTTGCTTCATTAGTTTTTAACGTCATTTCCTTGCTTGCCATTTTCCTTGTTGCCTTCGGAATGGGATTTCGGCCGAAAGCGGATGTGCTCGGCTGGGTATTAGCCATTGGTATTTTGTTGCTTAGCGTACTTGCGTTTACTTGGATTGCCGTCACCTTCGGCTTGCTTGCTAAATCATTTGAAGGAGCAGGAGTATTTTCTTACATTTTGATGTTACTTTTATTCGTTAGTTCTGCCTTTGCGCCGACCGACAGCATGCCTTCGGCTATACGCGTATTCGCAGAATATCAGCCCATGACACCGCTTATCGAGAGTATTCGTTCTCTTTTACTCGGAGGAACGGCAGATAAAACTACGCTTGTGGCGGTATTATGGAGTTTAGCAATACTTGCGTTTTTCTGGGCTTCCGCAATGCGAGTGTATAAACGGAGAATGAAATAGACGTAAAAAAGAGCCGGTGGCTTCTCGAAAGAGGGGGATACCGGCTCTTTGTGTGCACAGGCTAATTATAAGATGCTGGCTGAATGGTGGGGTGAATATTTCTGTGCTATTCTAGAAATGTGATTTATATAAAATTTTTGTACATAGAATTAGAAGTACCGGATTTGGTAATTAATTTTAATAGGCGAATGGGGAATGAATGATACTTTTTAAAAATGGGGGAGTAAGTTATAGTGATACCAAACGAAGCACAAAACAAAAAACATTGGAAACGGGATATAATTATCTTTCTAAGTAGTCAAACATTTTCGTTATTCGGTTCTGCTTTAGTTCAATATGCTATTATGTGGTACGTTACGCTTACAACAAAATCAGGTATGATGATGACATTATTTATTATTTGTGGATTCATTCCTACCTTTTTATTATCACCGTTTGCAGGTGTATGGGCGGACCGTTTCAACCGGAAATATCTTATTATGATAGCAGATGCCATGATTGCCTTTGTTACACTGATTTTAGCCATTACATTTTTGCTTGGTTATGATGAGATATGGTTGTTGTTCGCCATTGCTGCAGTTCGTGCGCTCGGAGCTGGGGTTCAATCACCTGCGGTTGGGGCAATATTACCTCAAATTGTACCAGAGGATAAGCTGACGAAAGTAAATGGGATTAACGGAAGTCTTCAAGCACTAATGATGTTTGTTGCACCTATCGTTAGCGCGTCATTGCTTTCATTGGCAACAATTGAGGTCATTTTCTTTATCGATGTTATCACAGCGGCGATAGCGATCTTTACATTATCTTTCTTTTTGAAAATACCGTTGCATAAAAAAGCGACTGATAAACAAACGACAAGCTATTTGGACGATTTTAAACAGGGTTTAAGCTATATTAAAACCCACAGCTTTCTCAAAACTTTTTTCGTTTTTTTCGCCTTTTTCTTCGTATTGATGGCACCGGCTGCATTTTTAACACCGCTACAAGTGACACGCAGCTTCGGAGATGATTATTGGCGATTAACAGCCATTGAAATTGCTTTTTCTATCGGTATGATGGCTGGCGGAGCAATTATTGCTTCATGGGGCGGCTTTCGAAACAAAGTATATACGATGACTTTTGCTAGCTTAATTATGGGTGTATGTACGTTCGCTTTGGGTATTGTACCTGTTTTTTGGATCTACTTGGTTATGATGGCTATTTTCGGCGTAGCTATGCCCGTCTTTAATACACCGACAACCGTAATGCTACAAGAGAAGGTAGATCCGGATTACTTGGGACGCATATTCGGAGTCTTTGGTATGATATCGACTTCCATGATGCCAATCGGAATGCTGATATTCGGTCCGCTCGCGGATGTAATTGAGATTGAATGGCTCCTTGTTGGAACAGGGGTGTTAACTGTAATACTGTCCGTTTTCTTCATTCGAAACAAACGTTTAGTTGAAGCTGGGATGCCTTTAATACAGGAAGCATCACAAGAGTAGAATTTTACTAGAAGTGAGAACTTGAAACCCTTGTGTAGATAAAAAAAGAAGCTCTCCTAAAGTTCGATTGAACTTTATGGAAAGCTTTTCTTAATTAGAAAAAAGGAGACCGACAATGACTTATTCACAGATGTGGAACAACGCAGGAAATGAAGCTGAAATTCTCTATTTGGAACAGCAGATTATGGCCATCAAAAAAGAAATAAAACGAGCAAAAACCGCAGAACAACAGGAGATATTGGATCAAGCGAATCGCAAGCTGGCTGAATTGGAAGCGAAGCTGGATGAGCTAGAGGAGTAGGGGCTAACCGCCCCATCGTTGCATCAATATTTTGACAGTTTGAATATCGGCCTCGCAACCGTGCGAAGCCAATAAGCAAATACGGTCGTTCCGGTCCATGAGGTTCGCTTACTCTGTAAGTATTGATCGTTGATAATATAAGTCCGGGTGGAAGCAGGGCTTTTCAGACCGAACTTTTCCCACTCTGCCGGATCATTTGAACCTCCGAGCTTTTCAAGCATATTTTGTGACGCGACATTTATTTTAGAAGGAATTTGCTCGTAGGCTTCAGTGATTTGCGCATGAAATTCATCGATTGGATTGCGGCTGGCAAGGCTCTCTAAGTGAATGCCTTCACGAAGGTAAGAAACGTATGCAAGATGGTCAGCCCAGAATTCGTCGATATAAAAAAGCCGTACCCGCCGCTCCGCTGGGCTCAGCGGCTGCTCGCCTTTCAAAATTCGCAGCCGCTCCGCGTATAGAATTCGCCTCTGATCCTCCACCATATCCGAATAACAGTTCAGTTCCTTGTGGATATCGAAGTTTTGGCCCATAACAATCCGCTGAATACTTGTGATCTTGCTGCTGAGCCCCGACTCTTCAAGAGCCTCATCCTGCCTGGGAGCGCGAACAGCTTTATGGATGCCGAAGCGAAGCAGTAACTCGTCCTCCAAGCTTACATAAAAAACGGAAGCTCCCGGGTCGCCTTGGCGTCCGGAACGCCCGCGCAACTGGTCGTCGATCCGCACGCTTTCGTTCACATGGGTGGCAATTACGTACAACCCGCCTAGCTTGGCGATTACCTCCGCTTGCGCGGGGTCGACGCCGCCGAGCCGGATGTCGACCCCGCGTCCCGCCATATTTGTAGACACCGTCACTGCACCGGTTTCTCCCGCTTTGGCGATGATGTTTGCCTCTTCCGCATCGTTTTTCGCATTTAGAACATGGCAAGGTACGCCAGCAACCGCTAGTGCCTCTGCCAGCATGGCAGACTCTTCGACGCTTGACGTACCAATAAGAATTGGACGTCCCGTCCTATGGACGGATGAGATTTCTTGTACGAGTGCCATAAGTTTGGCTTCTTTATGGGTATAAATCCGGTGCAGATGGTCGATCCGGATGTTTGGCCGGTTCGGCGGAATTTGCAGCACCTGCAGCGCATAAATATCTTCGAAGTCCATTGCGGATGCATGAGCGGTAGCCGTCATTCCGCAAATCTGCGGATACAGGCTGATGAAGTGTTGAATGGTGATCGTCCCGAGAATTTTCCCGCCGGCTATGGAGTACAGCCCTTCTTTTGCCGTAAGCGCGGCTTGAAGCCCGTCCGGCAAATACCGGTTCTCCGCCACTCGGCCGGTATATTCTTCGATCAGCTCGATTTTTCCGTCCCGGACGATGTAATCGACGTCTTTCTTTAATAACGATTCTGCATGCAACGCGCAATTTAATGATGTCAGCAAGTGACTGTTATGGCTATCGTACAAATTGCCGCATCCCAGCAGCGATTCCGCTTGCGCAGCGCCTGTTTCATTTAAGTAAACGTTCCGCTGGAACTCGTCGAAGTCGTAATGCTCATCTCGCTTGAGCTGCCGAGCTACTTCTGCGAAACGAAAGCCGTCGCTCCTGGAAGAGGGAGAATCACCGCTGATGACTAGCGGCACCCGAGCTTCGTCGAGAAGCAGCGAATCCGCTTCGTCGACGATGACGTAGTGGAAAGGACGATGCACGGTATCGGCTTCGTTTAGTGCAATTGTGTCGCGCAAGTAATCGAATCCCGCTTCTTTGGCCGTAACATAGGTTATATCCTTGGCGTATGCTTCCTGTTTCTCGGACAGGCTCATGCCCGCTTGAACCGAGTTTACCGTTAATCCGAGAAAACGATAGATCGGGCCCATCCATTCCGCATCCCGTTTGGCTAAATAATCGTTAAAAGTCAGCACATGAATGCCTTTGCCAGTCAGTGCATTTAGATATGCAGGCATAACAGCAGAAAGTGTTTTTCCTTCACCGGTATGCTGCTCGATCAAGAATCTCTCGTGCAGAGCGATGGCAGCCATGATCTGGACATCGTAAGGATTTAATCCAAGCTTTCTCTTCGCTGCCTCGCATACTAACGCATAAGCAGCGATAAGCAGCTCATCCAAAGGTGTACCTGAGTTTGCTTCTTTTTGTAGCCGGAGGGATTCCGCTAGAAGCTGCCCATCGTCCCATGCTTCCAAATTCCGTTTTCTGATGAGCTGCACTTTGTCCTGATAAACTTTCAGCTTATTCTGGGTATCGCGGTCTTTGAATTTTTGCATCAATTTGACAGCTATATTCATAGAAATCTGATCTCCCCTCGGTAGAAATACGCTTAGTTTTGAACAATATTTGCGCTGATCAGTCGGTTAACAAGTTCCTGGATTCAATCTACCAAAATATTCTATTAAATGCAATTTGGACAAAGGATAGAGACTATTAAAGCGTGGATGCATCTAGGTACACTACAACTACCATCTTCGACTTCTTGTTTGCAGATTGTTTGCAAAAGAACCCAAAAAGGACTGAACAGGGATCTTACTCATCACCTAGTTCAGTCCACAAACCACTTATCCAAATGCCTCGCAGTTCTTACTCTTACTCAGTAGCCTCCTTAACTTTTTCAAGAACTGGTTATACCGATTTGAAATACAATTTCCCCTTTGTTCATCCTTAGTATCCCTATTTAGCAGCTTCTGCTTCTTCATAGATGAGGCACCGAAGAGTCTGATCTGGGTAGCGTAACTCTGCAGTATAACTGCTGCCGTCTTCGAGCAACATTTTGACCGCTACCATACCGCGCTTATTATTTACGTCAGTGTCTGTAAGGGAAGCCGTGGCGATTCTCCGGGTTTCTCCTTGTCTGTCTGTAACTATTTTTGTAGCCTCGTTAATCCAGGTTGCATCCTTTTGGATAGCGATGGCAGCTTCAGCATTGATTGGGGTTCTTGTGAGTGAAAAATTAGCTGCGGTCGTATCTACTACCGTGCGGGTGGAGGGATCAATAATTACGGTATATTGCCAAAATTCCTTACCTTGTCCTCTTAAGGTGTTGGTTTTATAAGGGGTGAATATTACCATCCAGGTCTTTTTCTTTGATAGCATGGATTCTCCTTGGCTTGCTTTTACTTCAAGCTTGGAGACGTCAGCTCCGAATATTTTTCGCACACTTGAAGCGGCCATGGCAACGGCGTCGGTCTGGCTCAAATTCCCTGTTTCTGGAGGGGTTACAATATTCCGCTTGGACAAGGCATAGGCCTCCCGGTAGAACCAGTCAATATATTGTAACAGTTCCTCGTCAGTCAATGTCCGATTCGGATACTTGAGCGTGTTTTTCTCCAAGTCAAAATAAAACTCCGCTTGTCCCGATTTTAACGGGAACAGCTGCTTGGGACGAAGGCCGTCATACACATACTGGTCTTCCAATATCAGCCTCCGGTTTATTTCATCCTCGGTCATCTCCCTTCCGATGGTGATAATTTCGTTATTGGGCTTGTCCGCAAAATCATAAATTTGCTGCATTTCTTCTTGGGTCATCAGCTGCTCTAGATCTCTGTTCACAGTAGATACCGGAGCTTCTGCTTCTACTTTTAGTACGGGTGCCTTGCTGCTGTTCAAGGTTAGATTGCCCGAGTCTTGTACTGCAGAAATGCTCTTGGCGGCGGTGGTGTTCACAAATCCTGGGACAATCATTGCGCTCACCGCCAGCACGCTTCCAGAGAACAAGAGTACAGCGAGTGTAGCGGAAATCTTGTTGTTCTTCATTTAACTTAACCTCCATTGGGATCGGATGATGATGAATCTTCCTAACCTTAATCCAAAGATGTTATAGAGTAGGAGGGCAGTTGTTATAGAGTTGTAAAAAGAGTCTGATGCTAGTTCCCTCGCCGAGGACAGAGTTTAAGGACAGTCTGGCCTTATGCGCTTCAGCAATTTGCCGACATAAGGATAATCCTAGGCCAGCGCCGCCATATTCACGTGAACGAGCCTGGTCTCCCCGATAGAAAGGTTCAAACACACGTTTAGCCATCTCTGCGGTGATTCCGGTTCCCGTATCACGGATTTCTAGCACGGCTTCTCCATCCAGCTCATAGGCCAGCATGTGGATTTCGCTGCCTTGCTTGGAGGCATGAATCGCATTCTCAACCAGATTTACCAATAATGAAGCTAGTAAATCGGGATCTCCCCAGACATTTGAAATCGTATGTTGGACATGAAATCTTATGCCAGCATCCGTCAATTTTGGGTGCTCCGTCTGTTGGATAGCTTGAAATAGTTCCGAAATATCCACCTGCTGAAGTGCCAACGGCTGATGCCGGAGGACAGACAAATCCAGCAGCTTGAAGGCCAGATTCTTGAGACGAAGGGTTTCACTAAGAATATAGCCGCCTGCAGTTTGCTGTTCTTCCTGTCCAATATTGGCCGTGGTCAGAAACTCGGCGAACCCCTGCATGCTGGTCAAAGGCGTGCGCAACTCGTGGGCCAAATTATCCACCATCCTTTGTTTCTCTTCAGCCATGTCCGAGAGTTCGGTAACCCTCTGTTCCACGGCCTCCGCCATCCGGTTGAAGTTCAAGGCCAGTTCGCCAAATTCATCTTTGCTGCGCAGCTGCACCCGTTTCGTATAGTCGCCTTCGGCGATCGTTTTGCTGGTCTCTGACAGGAGCTTTAGCGGCTTGCTTAGATGCCGGATTAGAAGATAAAGAAGTAACAGCAGAACGGGTCCCACGATCCAGTTAATCATTACAAAAAAGCGGTTCAGTTCCTGTTGCTTGTTGAAGAGCTCACTGATATCACGCTGATAGACAAGCAGCAAATGCTGGTAAGGAGCAGGAAGCTGAGTGGAGAGCTGAATAGAGCGTTCGTCTGAGGATACAGGCTGATCGCCTTTTCCTAAATTAGATTTTCCGAATTGTCCTTTTTGGGGAGGGTAAATCATTCGGTCGTTCTCCCATAGCTGTAAATAGATTCCCTGCTTACGGTAGTAATCTCCATAGGACTCAGAGACGCTGGCCAGTAGAATAGGGGTCAATGCCGTTCCCCGTGCTTGAATAGAATTAAGGTTCTCATAAATATTGTTGGCGATTAACAATTGCTCACTGGATGCTCTCTGCATTTCACTGTCCATGTTTAGCTGCCAGCTTTTTTTCATCACCATAATGACACTTACATCCAGAGCAGCAATAAAGAGAGCAAGTACCGACAGCAGAATCTTATGCCAGAATCTCATGATTAGCTCTGAACTTCCAGGCGGTAGCCTAGCTTGAAAATGGTTTTGATCCGTTCTTCCCAGCCCAGCTTTTTACGTAGCTGCCGGATGTGAACATCCACGGTGCGGGTGTCGCCCTCAAAATCATAGCCCCACGCCAATTCCAGCAGCTTTTCCCTCGACAATGCAATATTCCGGTTACGAATTAACACCTCAAGCAGCTCGAATTCTCTAACGGTCAAATCAACCGGTGTCTGATCTACTAAAACTTGCCGTTCCAGGTAACGCACCTCAACATTATCGCAAATGAAGCTGGAAGTGCCTTTTTCACCCCTGCGCAGGACTACATTGATTCTTGCCAGTAATTCAAGAATTTCAAAGGGTTTAATGATATAATCATCCGCGCCCAGCTCGAAGCCTTTAATGCGGTCAGCCAAAGAATTCTTGGCGGTGATCAAAATCACTGGAACCTGCAAATGTGCAATCCGCTGCATCACCTCAAAACCATCCAATTCCGGAAGCATAACATCCAGCAGAATCAAATCAGTCTTTTCACGCTCCAGAATTTCGAAAACCTCCGGTCCACGGTAAGCCTTGCTATATGTATGTCCAACCAGCTTGAGATTCATTGTAATTAAATCATTAATCGCTCGTTCATCTTCTACTACCAATATATTTGCCATTTCGTATTTCTCCTCCTGGTACCTTGCTCACTAAGTGCCACTTTCGTTATACACTATATACAACTAGAGGAAGGATTGTCCAGAAGGTTGATAGTTTCATCAGGCGATAATACCTAATAGGATAGAAAATTATGTGCTGAACTGTTACCTTAACAGTACAAACTTTTGTATTGGTCTTCCATCTATCATGAAAATATTTACAAATATAAATTGTTGATATCGAATACATCTGAGAAACTCCAGAGTGAGGTATACGGGCCACCTCCAGCACCGCCAGCACATACTGGCAGTCGTGACGCACAGGAGTTAGCTCTGTACTCTAATTTATACTTGGCACAGAAAAGGTTAACGTCATATAGCGATATCCTCCGGTTGCTGGATTATACGAACGTCTGGATTTTAGAGCGTTTGCTTCGGAGGCTGGCAGCGAGTTGATTGTACGTAAAAAGCTGCCCAAACTTCCTGGGCAGCCTCTCATATTCTTACGCGTACGTCTTCTGAGATCAAGCCGTTTGCGCCTCATGTTTGCGAGCTGTTACAGTGTCTTCTTTTTCCGTGGACCCGTTGTCCTGACGCTTAACTGCTTCCTCGTCTCGTACCCCATTCAGTTCATGTTCGTTCTGATGAAATTCCTTGAGTATATTCTGGTAAATATGAGCCTCTTGAAGGTTCAGTCCGTCGCGATTTTCTTTCAAAACCCAGTTCTCGACCGTTTTCTTCAAGATTTCGCTCTTCCGTTCCAGCAGTTCCGTATAACTCAATTTACTTCATCCTTTCCGGTTCATGGTTTCAAACGCCGGATGGACTTTCTTTACTTGTCATTTCGTGCGTTTAACATCACATCCGACGTAACGTTTACCATTATACAGAAAATCCTGGTCGAACCCAACGCGGACCAACCGTCCTCAGATAGGGTGAGCACTACTTAGAATGGAACGGGAGTCCTCAGCGGACCGTTTCGCAGAAGTGCGGCCGGATACTCCGGTATGCTGACAGTTGCTTCTCTTTCATATAATCGTTTAACCAGATATCAAGCACGCGCTTTTAACTTTAATCTTCCTCAAGAACGATCGTAATCCCCATACAAAACCCAATCACTCTAACTTACTACATACCGTTGTATATTCGTATATCCGGCCTTCTCCAGCGATATTACCCCGGGCGGGCAGTTGATTGAAATGGAAAGTAAACCCAAAAATAGAAAAGAAAAAATATGCCATGTGAAAATATATTAATAGTGAAAATATTAAAAGAAAAGAGGATATAAATATAAAAATAAATGGAATAGAGGGTGATAGAATTTTTGGGGGATTTTACTGGGCTTATTTATTTTGATTGATCCTGCCGATTTCCTATTGTGCATTCTAATGATAATGTGGCACACTATGTATAGATAAAACCAAACGAGGCAAAGAATGCCCCGTCTCCTTTCCTTTTGGAATAGAGGCGGGGTTTTGTATGATTAAAAAATATTTCGTTGCAGAGCGAAGGGATAGGTAATGGGTTTCGAGAGGGAGCATAATGAATGGTTATGTAATCATCTTAAACAAAGGAAGGGAGAGCGGCTCGATGCACTTAAACGCGGTCATGGTTACGGAAACCGCTTGTTTGTCGAGCGGGTGTGGTGGCCTCTAGCCGGACATTTTCACGGATTACACCCAGAATATGAAGTTAAGGACTGGCGCGGCAGATCCTATTTTGTGGATATTTTGTGGGAGATTGGAGCCACGCGTATTGCATTTGAGATCATGGACTATGGCTCACATGGAACGGATCGTAGCAAATACCGGATGGACTTGAACCGCGGGCTTTTTCTACAGTCTCAAGACTGCACGGTGCTCTATATCTCGCTGGATGAGCTAAAAGAAAATCCATCCTTCATTCTCTCCGCGCTGCGGAACATTCTCTTTTCTTATTTGTTAGCAGAAAAGTCTGCAAAGACAACCGCTGAGAGAGCCTATTCCAGAATCGAGCGCGATCTGATGCGGGCAGCCATCCGGCACCATCGAGTCCTTCGCCCGGCTGATGCCGCGAGAGAGCTGGAATTGCACACGATGACGATCATTAAATACTGTCGTCAGCTGGTGGATAAAGGAAAATTTCGCCCGGTGGCAAGAGGTTCATCTCAGCGGATCATTTACTATGAATATATTAGTACGCTACAAAGTCCAGATTTGGTTTGAAGATGAAGTCCGTCGTGAGAATGTGAATGAAAAATCGAATACAATGTGCCGCTGGCAAGCTGAACGAGCCAAATACACACGGAAAATCGAATACAATGTGCCTCCGGCAAGTTGAACGAGTCAAATGTATGCGAAAAACCGAATACAATGTGCCGCCGGCAAGTTGAACGAGCCAAATGTATGCGAAAAAGTGAATACAATGTGCCGACGGCAGGTAAACGAGCCAAAAGTATGCGAAAAACCGAACACAAAGTGCCACCGGCAAGCTGAAGGAGCCAAATGTATGCGAAAAATCGAATACAATGTGCCGCCGGTTACGTAAATGAGCCAAATGTATGCGAAAAATCGAATACAATGTGCCGACGGTAGGTAAACGAGCCAAATGTATGCGAAAAACCGAATACATGTGCCAACGGTACCATAAACGAGCCAAATATACACGAAAAATCGAATCGATATTTTTCCAGTATGGTAAATCAGGCCTCTGATTTTCAGGGAATCACAAGAATCCGCGCCGCAGGTTCTTTATTCTATTCTTCTCCTATCGCCACCGGATTCTCCTCATAAGAAATCCAATCACTCCAACTACCCGCATACAATTTCACATTCCTATACCCAGCTTTTCCGAGCGCGAGCACATTCGGGCAAGCACTTACACCTGAACCACAGTACACGATAATCTCTTGCTCAGGATCAATTTCCTCATAATGCTCTTTCAGCACCTCAGTTGATTTCCAGCGTCCTTGCTCATCCAGCACTTCTTTCCAGAACTTATTGATTGCCCCAGGAATATGACCTGCCTTCGGATCAATCGGTTCTTCCAGCCCTTCATAGCGACGGGACTCGCGGGAATCAATCAATAGTGCGCCACCGTCGTTAACTACATTTTGCACATCTTCCATGCTAACAAGCATCTTCTTCTGAACATCTGCTTCATACTGGCTAGGAATCCTAACCGCTTGATGATCACTGACGGGGAAGGATGCTTTTTTCCAAGCAGAGTAGCCTTCATCCATTACAAACACACGTTCATGTCCCAAATATTTAAGCATCCACCACAGACGGGAAGCGTAGGCACCACCTTGATCATCATAAGCAACGACAATACTATCTCTGTTAATGCCAACCTTGCTAAGAACGGTGGTTAGCTTCGAGATCTCAGGCAGTGGGTGGCGTCCACCGTGTGCGCTTACTGGAGCGGAGAGTTGTTCTTCTAGATGAAAATAGATTGCACCGGGAATATGATCTTCCGTATAGGCTTTACGCCCAGCTTCCGGATCCGTAAGTAAAAAACGGCAATCGACTATAACCAGTTCAGGTTCGTATAACCGAGCAAGCAGCCATCGGGTAGAAACGATTGGTTCCATAAAGATACCTTCTTTCTATTAATATGTATGGAGTCATTATAGCGGAAAATAAATGAGGACGCACCTTAAGCTTATAGCTTAAACTGCGTCCTCAAGTAATTAGATCAAACGATATCCTGAAGGCAAGCTACCAGTGCGCTGTATGGCGCGAACCTGTGCCGGAGTCAGCCTCTGATTGCTTGAAATGAGCGATTCGACATCTCCTCTACGGAGAAAGTCATCTAGTTCGCGAATGCTGCGGTTACCACGCAGAATTACGAAATTGTCACGGAAGCGAGAACGATCGAACAACACAAGCGTAGCGTTCGGATTCGTGGAGAAAAAGCGTAAGCTTTCTATTCCAGTAAGGACTGCATCAATATCTGCAATGCCTAGGTTGCCGCGATAGGTTCTGCGGAGCCCACGAAAGTTCTCCTCACTATATACTCTTAATCTGGGATAGATTACGGACGCTGCTTTTATGGTTACCATATTTCATCTCTCCTTGTGGATTGACTTAGCAGGTAAATCTAATAACTATTTGACCTCAGAAGATCACTTGGGAAAAAGGAGTAACCTGGGCTCTAGCACCAGATTGCTCCTTTCTTGTTGAATGGAAATGTTAGATCAGGCGATATCCCGCAGGCAAAGTGCCGCTGCTGCGGATATTGCGAATCTGTTCGAGAGTTAATCTTTGATTAGTTGAAATAATCGATTCCACATCATTACCGGAAATGAAATCGTCCAAATCACGGATGCTGCGGTTTCCACGGAGTACGCGGAAGTTCCCTCTAAACCTAGTTCTTGTGAACAGTACCAGTGTTGCGTTGCTGCTGGTAGAGAAGAAACGAAGACTCTCAATACCATCGAGGATGTTGTCCGTATTACGAATGCCTAGGTTGCCAGTATAGATTCTACTGTTACCCCTAAAGTTTTCTTCATCGTAAACAGTTAAGCGTGGATAAGTCTGGGATACATGAACTTCTTTTTTCATTTGTCATTCCTCCTTTGTCATTCCTCCTTTGTAATCTAATCTATGTTCATTTCAATTTTTGGTTTGGCAGATAGTCTAATAGAAAACCCTTATTTTGCGTAATCCATAATTTCGGGCTTTACATCAATAATATATTAGTGTACTATTCAACTATAACACCGACACATTAAAACAAACTCATCAATAATACAAAAGATGGCAGGGAGGATTACCATGAAGCAGGGAAGTGATGAACGCATGCAGGATTCAATCGTGCTGCAAATGAATGGGGTAAGCAAGATCATTAAAGGGAAATCCATTGTGGATAAGCTGACATTTGATATCCGTAAGGGAGAAATTGTTGGGCTATTGGGACCCAATGGTGCAGGGAAGACAACAACGATCCGGATGATGACGGGTCTTATACGGATGAGTGAAGGCGATGTGATCGTTCAAGGTCACAGTGTTAAGAGTGATTTTAATAAAGCTATTGGACATATTGGAGCGATTATTGAAAATCCAGAGTTCTATCCGTATATGACAGGGCTTGATAATCTAAAGCAATACCAGAGAATGACAGATAATATTGAGGCTGGAAGAATTGATGAGGTTGTGGAATTGGTAGGACTTCAGGAAGCGATGAATAAGAAAGTGAAGGCCTATTCGCTTGGTATGCGTCAACGTCTTGGGATTGCTCAGGCGTTACTGAACCGACCAAAGTTATTGATTCTAGATGAACCTACGAACGGTCTTGACCCAGCAGGCATACGAGAAATGCGTGATTATATGCGTAGGATTGCTGAGGTTGAAGGGATTTCTATTCTAATATCCAGCCACTTACTGACTGAAATTGAACAAATTTGTCACCGGGCCATCGTGATTCAGAACGGCAAATTAGTGACCGTTACAGCGATTGGTGGGGAGCAGGAGACAACTGCAGATGTGAAACTAACCATTCGTGTAGGCTCAGTAGAATCAGCAATTAACATCTTGGAAGGTCTAGAATACGCAGAGCTATTGTCTATGGATAGTGCTCGTTCTGAGGTGACAATAAATCTGCATGACAGTAAAGTGCCGGAACTAGTGTCGACTTTCAGTAATAAAGGGGTAGGTATTTACCGGATTGCAGAGAATAAACAAAGCTTAGAGGAAGATTTCTTGAAATGGACAGGAGGAAACCGAATTGCGTAGCTTTAATAATTTGGTTGTTAATGAATGGCTCAAGCTCTCGAAGAAACGTACGTTTTTTGTACCTTACCTGATATTAATTCTAATATCCATGCTATTAGGTTATATTGTTCATTCTGCCTCACCTGATATGTTTGGATCAGCTTATGACTTTTCAGCAATGATGCTGCTTTCACAAGGGATTGGGCAAGTGATTACCATTCTCGCAATCATCGGAACAGCGGGTATTGTCTCAAAAGAATATAGTCAGGGCACCATCAAATTCCTTCTAATCCGTGCGAGAAGTCGTACAGCAATACTTGCGTCCAAATATGCTGTTGTGTTGATTTACGCGTTCTCAGTGGCAGTTGTCGGCATGTTGGCGGTTTTTTCATCAGGAGCTTTATGGTTTGGCTTGAGTGGTGGTGAGGCTGGTATTCGTGAGATGTTAACCAGTATAATGTATAACTCAGTTAGTACAGTTGTATATACAACACTTGCTTTTATGATCGGGATTTTGACAACATCTACGGGTGTTACAATTGGTGCTACAATGTTTATGCTGATGATAGACAAATTGGTTATTTTTCGTGAATTTTATAAATATGTATTATTCCCCAACCTAAATTTAGCTGCTTATGAAGGTGGAGGAGCACCTATGCCTGGAATGACGCTGACCTTTTCCATAGTAATTCTAGTTTTATACACAGCTGTCTTTTTACTCATAGGCTTCTCCGTCTTTAGACGAAGGGATGTTGCTTAATCATGACAATCGAATTCGATAACAACCTGCCGATTTATATTCAGATCATGAATCACATCAAAGGAGAAATCGTCACAGGTAAGTTAAAACCAGGAGATAAAATTCTCTCGGTACGAGAGCTTGCCAATGAACTGCAAATTAATCCGAATACAGTACAAAGAACCTTTCAGGAACTGGAGCGTGAAGAAATCGTGGAGACCCGGCGTGGAATGGGAAGATACGTCACTAGTAATGAAGGAACTATTTTGACCATCAAAAAAGAAATGGCAAAGGATGTACTGGATCGTTTCATTCGTGGCATGCAGGACCTTGGTTTTCAAGGTGAAGATATTTTAGCGGCAGTTGCAGAGAGTATCCGAAACAAGGATGGAGAATAGGGGGGGAAGCAAGTTGGAAAATATACTTGAGATTCATGACGTTACAAAAAAATATAGATCTAAGCACGCCCTCCGCGGAGTATCCTTTAATCTGAGTGCGGGTAAAATCACGGGACTGCTGGGCAGTAACGGCAGCGGTAAAAGTACACTAATGAAAATCATTGCTGGGCTTGCACAGCCTACTTCCGGTCGTGTATCCATTATTGGAGGGGCTGTAGGCTTAGATAGTAAAGCAGTAGTGTCATTTATGCCCGATAAGCCGCTTACAGAATCCTGGATGAATGTTAAGGATGCTCTAAAGTTCCAAAGTGATTTCTATCCGGATTTTGATCAGACTAAGGCTTCTCGAATGTTGGAGTTTATGAAGCTAAGAGCTCAAGATAAGGTGAAAGATTTGTCCAAAGGGATGAATGAACGTCTACAGCTTACACTTGCTTTATCACGTCGAGCTAGCCTGTATTTACTGGATGAGCCAATCGGTGGTGTTGATCCAGTAGCTAGAACTAAAATTCTTAACGCGTTAGTAGAGTTTTATGAAGAGGACAGCACCATTCTC
This sequence comes from Paenibacillus sp. FSL F4-0236, assembly GCF_038000135.1. Lineage (NCBI taxonomy): Bacteria > Bacillati > Bacillota > Bacilli > Caryophanales > Paenibacillaceae > Paenibacillus > Paenibacillus sp. FSL F4-0236. The sequence continues at coordinate 3,102,878 of NZ_JBBOBK010000001.1, read as the reverse complement.
CTTTCTACTCATTTAGTATCGGATATCGAGCGGATCTTTGATGATGTGATTTTTATAAAAGAGGGAGAAATTGTGATGCATACGGCGGTAGAAGATATCCGGCTGCGCCAAGGTAAAAGCATAGACGAACTGTTCAGAGAGGTGTACGCAGAATGCTAAAGCTAGTGAAGTATGATTTTAGACGAGATAGGGATAAGTTTCTTGCTGTTTTTGTAATCACCATTCTTGTGCAGTTTGTGATAGGATTTACTGTTCAATCAGATCAAGATATGTTCATGATGAACATCACTTCCTATGCCGTAGCAGGTGTAGTGCTTCTCTTTTTTAGTCTGCGCACCTTCGGTCAGAACCTGAGATTATTCAATCGGAGGCTTGTGCCAGTACCAGTCCTGTATACCGTTCTCTCACCAGTAATGCTGTTTTTAGGGTCGTTACTCGGTTTATTTCTAGTCGCTTATATTCATTTAGCAGTAGATATTATGATGTTTTCAACTTCGTTTTTACCGGAAAAATTTTGGCTGATTTCCGCATATACAGTGCTAATTGTCTTTTGGGCTTCCGCCTACTCTATGTTGCTCGTGATGTTCTCCATGACCGTTGCAATGAGTGTGAGAGTGAAAGGAAGAGTATGGATTGGGATAGCCGTTTTTTTTGTAATACAGTATATAATTTCTTTATTAGAGTCATCGATGTTCGATCATAAAAATATCACTTTGGAAAGAGCTTTTCGATTTGAAGTGACGGATGAGGCCGCTAAATTAAATGATATTGAGATCTCTCAGTATGTTCTTGGCTTACTTCCTACCCTGTTCGAAGCTGTGATTATTACGATTCTAGTATTTGCTATTGTTAAGCTCGTTAAAAAAAGAGTGGAGTCCTAGGTACACGGTGAAATAACGCTTTTTAGAACGGAGGCAGAGCGATTCAGCTTTGTCTTCGTTTTTATGCAAAAAAAAGACGCCCTTCCATGAGAAGGGCATCTGTTATGTAGAATTCTACAGGCCCTCTACATTTAGAGAGGCTGTCCATATATCGAGTTCTCTATGTAGCTGTTCTTCTTCGTCCTCGTTCAATTTAAGTTTAACTCCATATTGGTATTGGCCGAGTCCGAACATCCAGCCCCAACGGACGCTGCCCACGAGTTGAAGCTTTTCTTCGTTTAATTGAAGATGAATTACTAGCTTTGTATCGCCCGCCGTGAATCGAAGATTCAGGGGGGTGCGCACTTTGCAGCCAGATCGGCTAAGATCGAGCAACACAGCTTCTGTTAGCTTTCCGGCACCCGGACCGCTACTACTTATTGGAACTTCAATCCAGCATTCAAGCGGCTGGTTCATTACATAGCGAAATGGTTCTTTCCTGCTGGACACATCCATAATTTCCCTCCATATCGTTTATTTGCAATTATATCGAAAGAGATTGTTGAGAACAATCTACTAAAGTGCTATTTTTAATAAGAATAAATTTATTTAATCCTAATGAAGGTGATGAGACTTAACATGTACCAATACCTTAATGAAACGTTCCAAAAACACAATTTTGACCAAGGAAGTCTACAGGACGGGGAACTAAATAACTGTACATTTGAGCAGTGTTCCTTCAAGGGAAGCTCTATGGAAGAGATGACTTCCATCGGCTGCCGATTTATAGATTGCGATTTTACTGGAGCCATGCTCAATGCATCACACCATAAAGGCTCGGCTTTTACTAACTGTAAGTTCACGGGTGCGAATCTGTTCGTATCGAAATTTGAAGATTGTAAAATGGTAGGCTCTGATTTCTCAAATGCTTATTTGGACGGGATCACACTTATCGGCGGGGACTGGTCCTACACGAACCTGAGACATACCAATCTTAGCAGACAGGATCTGCGCGGGATTCGATTTACTGAGGCCGATCTAATGGGTTGTAATTTGCAAAAAAGTGATCTTCGAGGGGCTGATCTGAGCCGTGTACAGCTGTCTCAATGCAAGCTTAAGGGGGCTGACCTACGGGATGCTATAGTTGAAGGAATTGATTTGAAAAGTTTGGATCTGCAAGGTGTTCGTATGGATATAGATCAGGCTGTACTGTTAGCACGCTCTTTTGGGGCTAAGGTAGGGAACTAGTAATAGGGGCATCAGCTGCTAATGTTGTAGCGGTTGATGCCCCTTTAGATTGTTATCAAGAAATACATATGCACATTGTATGAAACTTCTTATGTATATTTGCTTGCTTAACGGTTAACGCAGTCTTTTTCTGGGTTTGGCCCACCATTTAATCCAAAGAAAACCTTCGTCATCACGGAAAAATTTAATGCCTACCCAGCGTAAGGGTGTCCATAGTTCTCTAAAGTAATATGAAGGCATAGTCTATTAGACCCTCCTATATAGTCAATTAATACTATATGTTACGCTAGTTTTAATGAAACTTCAAGACAATTTTACTTATAATTACATATTTTGAATCTGCGAGAAGTAAATTGCTCATGTGAGCAGGACCAATAGCCCTATGTTAGTTGCATGCTTCATTTAATTCTTTTCAGCTACTTATGTCACATCTGTATTATCAAATACTAACACGCGCTCTTTGGGCGCGTGTTTTGACGTTTATTTTGAATGGAATCTAGCAATGACGCTCTATTAGTAGGGATATGCACAAGCATTTCATTATGCTCAGCATTTAATAAAAGGAGAGGAAGTGATGAAATGACGGAGACTGAGTTTATTGCGAAGATCGCAAATTTTGCTGTGAAGGACATGCAGATCAGCAAGGTTCCGGCATCGCTAACGATAGCTCAAGCGGCGCTGGAATCGGGCTTTGGCAGCAGCGGATTGACTGTTAAGGCCAACAATTTGTTTGGGATTAAAGGTAGCGGACCAGCCGGTAGTATTACTGTACAAACTACTGAATATGTTAATGGTAAAGCTGTTAAAGTAGAAGCTCTTTTTCGGGCCTATAACAACTGGGGAGAATCTGTTGCGGATCATTCCGCGTTGATTGTGAATGGTGTTTCGTGGAATCGTAATCTTTACAGCAAGGTGCTTGGTGCTAGTGGCAAGGTAGCTGCACAAGAGATTGCTGCCGCTGGTTATGCTACCGACCCAAACTATGCAGCAAAGCTAATCCAAATCATGAATACCTACAATCTGTATAAATATGATGATGAAGCCAAGGAAGGTGATGACGAAATGTCGGCAGAGGATAAACAAAGGCTGGCTAGTCTGGAAATGGAAATAAAGGAATTGCGTGCTGTTATTGTGAGCCTTACGGATAGCAAGGATACGCTTAAAACAGGTATGCAGGAACAAGGCCAGTCGATTACTAAGCTTTCAGATCGTGTGACATTAATCGAAGGCCGAGCAGTGATGAATGTACCCCCATGGGCTGAAGCGGCAGTAAAAGCCGCGAGTGCTGCAGGGCTGCTGGATACACCGTCAGGTGGCAGTTATGACTTCTATCGCATAATAACAGTGCTGAACCGTGCAGGCTTACTTGTTTCTGGTAGTGGAAAATGAAATAAGGAGGATTAAACACTATGTATAATGATGCTCTCAACAGTGTGCTTGCCTTTGCTTCCGTGCTGGCTGTTTTTGTAATGGCACTTGTACAACTTGTGAAGAATAGCGTGCAACTTCCGCGGAATATTGTACCGGTTGTTGGATTAGCTATTGGCTTGCTGGTTGGAGCAGTGGCCTATCCGTTCACTGATATGAATCTGATCCTGCGGCTTTGGGCTGGAGGGCTAGCAGGACTTTCGGCGACGGGGTTATTTGAGCTTGCTTTTAACAAAAGGGAAGGAACCAAAACAGATGATAAATAGACTCGGCCTATCAGTTATATAAAACAATCGTTTTATACAGGTATTGTGACTATGCAATCTATCGAGAACCCTAATATATTATCTTATGTCAATTATAAAGGGGGTGCAACGATGGGAACTTATCTTGATGCAAGAACGTCGCAAAATGCCAGCCTCGCCAACTCTATAGCTATTCCTATAACCGTTCTAAATACTCCACAACTGTTTGGACAGATTGGGTTGTTGACTGCTGGAGTGACAACAAATCCGCGTGTGCTGCTTAAAGGAACGATCTCTGTAACGCTTCCTTTAGCTTTAGTAGGAATCACAATTACGATTGTAAGAGGAACCTTGCCAACCGATCCGCTTATATATTCTGCTACTTCAACTTTTGGTCTAAGTATATTGGCTCCGCAAGTCATAACCTTTTCAGCAGACGATTTCTTACCTGCAATCACTCCTCAACTCACTTATACAGCATTTGTTTCTTCTAATCTTCTCGGCACAGTTCGTGTGGGTCCAGAAAGCTTTGACGGTATTTTAGTTTCTGATTAAACATTTTTACACTAACCTCGCGCAGTTGGCGGGGTTTTATTTTTAACCGTTCGCCCAATCTTCTTGGGGGGTTAATACATATCCTGTGATGTATTCTAAAATACGGAGGAGGTCTTCTCATGGGTGCAGAATTTGGTCATGTTGGTGGTGCTTTTACTTCCACAGGCGCGATTTTGGTATTGTTCATCTTATTGGTAATTATTACGAGCGCATGCATATTCTAAAGATATAAAAAAGTCTGCTTCTGGCATTCGTGCTGGAAGCAGACTTTCTTTATGATACTATTTCGATTTATGCCATGCAAAGCAAAAGTCGTTAGGATTCTACTCTCGTATTGAAGTACATAAAAAATGCTGATCGGGATTTCTTCCATTATTGTACTATTAATCATTGTCGTAACGGTAGGAAGCTTTTATTTCTATCATGTAACCACGAACGTGACTGTCTAACAAAGGGCTGCCGAAAGGTGGTCCTTTTGTGATGTATATACTCCTTAGCGAATTTATTGTGTGAGTTTGCTTTTTATTCACATTTAAATGCAATATATAAATTGCATTATGTAATAAATATATTATAATTCTGGTTATAGGGAGGGATAATAATGAAAAAAAGTAAAATGAATGATGAACGAGTTGTATCTCAAAGAAGAAAGATTCAAAGTGATGCTTATCAAATATTAGTATATTGTTTGCTGATTTCAGTACTGATTCAACAATTCATAATGAATGCTCCGTTTGAGCAATTTGCAGTCGAGTTTTTCTGTTTAATTGGTAGTGGAATATATATAACGATACGGCACTTGTCTGTTGGTGTTGATATTTGGGATTCCCGAAGAAACACAAATAAAAAGCTGCTCATAAACAGCATTATTTCAGGCGGAATTTGTGTTTCGTTGCTTATAGTTTTGGCGGGAGAAAGAAATGTATGGAGCATTATTTTAATCTTTGTATCTTTTATAATTGTTTATTTTCTTACACACCTAGTGTTACGGAATATAAACAAAAAAAGACAACAGCAAATCGATGATGAATTAGGTAGTGATGATACAGTTGAATGAAATGCGCGGACTTTTCATCCTCATCTATCTTGCCACACTCATATAACCGTAGGTCGTTTTCCATATCCAATTCAATATGAATGAGCTTTAATTTTATCAGAGGGAGTTGAATGCGCTGCTGAAAATAAGGCACGTCGCAGATCTCCGAAAGGATAAGCACGAGAGCCTATATTTCCCTATGACCGTGATCTTTGAGCCAAGAGGCAATTGCACAAATTTGGGGTATTCCTAAGGCGGCAGCATTCGCAAGCCACTGTGTGCGTTCTTCTTTCTCATTGTCCGAAACTAGTAATTTTGTATTGGTTATTCCATATATAATAATAACTTTTAATGTATTTAAACATAAATTCGGGGCCCTATCTCTAGGGCCCCTTTCATGGGAGAGGAGAAACCGGACGAAGAGCTTATGGGGAAACGTAAGCCTGCTCCGCGGTTGTCTACGACATTTGTGGTGTCGATAATTACATGATGTCCCTGGAAGCCCAGTCTTATACATAAGGAAGACTTATTTATCGGAATAGTCTTGATCTTTCCATTTTTCATATCTAGACAAATTTTTTATTTCATCGCGCAAATGTGTTACGATAGGCGTGGACTTATGCCCTTTTGGGTATAACAAACAGAGACATAGAGCGGGTGATTGACGGTGAGAGTGGTATCGGGAAGTGCAAAAGGAAGACCACTAAAAAGTGTGCCGGGAAGTGGAACAAGACCTACAACCGATAAGGTGAAGGAAGCTGTATTCAGTATGATCGGTCCATATTTTGAAGGTGGAGCGGTACTGGACTTGTTCGCAGGTACAGGTGGTTTGGGTATCGAAGCTTTAAGCAGAGGGATGGAAAGCGCCGTATTTGTAGATATGGATCCCAAGAGCATTGACACCATTCGTGCCAATTTGAAAGCGACTAATCTTGAAGCGAGTGCGCAAGTGTACCGAAATGAAGCAGGAAGAGCACTCAGTGCATTGGAGAAGCGGGGACGTGTTTTTGATTTAGTCTTTCTAGATCCTCCCTACCGATTGAAGCACGGAGATGAGCTGATGCTATCTATGGTAGAAAAAGGAATGCTGCAAGAGGACGCAATCATTGTTCTGGAGCATGAATCAAGTTATGCCTATCCTGAGGATATCCCAGGATTTTATAGGCTGCGTCAGGCCGTATACGGAGAAACGACAATTTCTATTTATCAGTATGAAGCTAATCCTTCTGTGGATAGCGAGACTGGTGAGGAGGTAGAGAATGAGTCAGCAAATTAGAAAAGAACGTGTTGCCATCTATCCAGGCACCTTTGATCCCGTGACTATGGGACATATGGATATTATTCGGCGCGCATCCAAGCAATTCGACCGTTTAATCGTAACGGTGCTTAATAATTTGAGTAAGAACCCGCTGTTTACTGTAGAAGAGCGGACAGAGCTTTTAAGACAGGCAGCAGCTGATATTCCCAATGTGGAAATCGACAGCTTTAGGGATCTATTAGTCAATTATGTTCGTCAAAAAGATGCTCAAGTCATTGTACGTGGTATTCGTACCGTAACTGACTTTGAATATGAACTGCAAAACGCATCCATCAACCATAGTCTGGATCCGGATGCGGAAACGATCTTTATGATGACTAATCCGAAATATTCCTATTTAAGCTCCAGCGTTGTAAAAGAAATTGCCCATTTTGGTGGGAATGTGTCTGACTTCGTGACGCCTGAGGTGGAACAGGCGATGAAGCTTAAATTTAATCGAGCCGATGGCGAAAAGCGCTAACGAGATAGATCGTTGCGGATAATGCCAGTAGGATGATTAGCAGAAGCGATTGCAAACTAAGCAACTGTGGAAAAGAGCTCCATATGGCAGTTACATTAATGGTTCTGTTTGGTATGGATTGTGAATCAGCGAGTGCAGGCAAAGCGGCTTCACTTATTACTAAAAGTGGTTTCCATAGTAGCAGTGTTAATAAAAAAGCATAAACGCCGTGCATCAGGCGAACGACAGCATAGGGGAGGAATCGGACATTTGCTTGTTTAAGCAACGTCAGTACCTGTAGCTGTGCGCAGAGCCCGCTCCAGCCTAGTGCAGCAGAGAGTAAGGCCAAGCCTAGTACACCTGATGCTCCGGCTCCGATGCTCGAGAGCCCTTTGCTTATAGCGTCGGCTCCTAAATGAATCTCGAGCAAGCTCGCTGGCAGAGCGGCTGGCAATACAGGAAGTACCGTAGTAATGATATTGATGACCACGGCGAACATAATCATGTAACCGCCCACAACCATCAAATTTTGTACCGCTGTAGCTACTGACTCCCCAAGAAGTCTACCGAAGCTTCGGCCATCTCTTGATCTGGCTTCAGTGGCTGCAAGTTGGACACGACTATATAAAGAAGGTCGTTTGGTATTCGTGCGTTCTTTTACAGAAGGCTGCGGATTGTCTAGCCGGCCATTTAAAAGAGCGTCTGTATAACTGGCCAAAAGTCCTGAAACCCAGTGGATAGCAAGTAGAAAGTAACCTGCTGTAGGACTATGTAGGAAAGCTACACCAATCACAATGAGCAGGGTTACTGGACTGGCGAAATGCGTAAGTGAAGCAAGACGAGCGGCTTCCTTGTCCGAAATGCTGCCCTGTTTATGAAGCTGCATTACACCTCCGGCCCCGCCGGGGAATCCAGCGGTGATTCCAAGCGCCAAAGTCCAACCACTCGCGCCAGGCAGTCGAAAGACCTTTTTCATCAATGGTTCCAGGAGCACTCCGAAACCATGCACGAAGCCCGAAGCGGTTAGCATCTCAGACAGCATCAAGAAGGGGAGAAGTGCAGGGAATACGAGTGTCCACCAGAGCTTTAACCCTTGGAGAGAAGCCTCGAAAGAGCTTTCTGGTGAGATGATGATGGCAATGGCTAACAGGATTGCGATCACCCCAGATAAAAAAGGTGTGGAGCGACTAGCTAGCCGGCGTATTTTAATATTGTTCATTTCTAGAATCACCTCTTCATAACTTAAGGCATAGCGGATGTGTTATCAATTTATGCAGAGTAGACAACCATCATGCCAAACCACTAGTCGAAGCGGTAATGAAGTTCAAACATTCATATCCTAAATGTGCCGTGGGAAAGAAGGGAAGAGTAGTGAAGCAGTTGAAGCATCGGCCGGGATTCCGTGCCACAGCTTACCTCTTTACGTTTGTAGTTATCGTGTATGTATTTGTTTTTATGAACACCCCGTACATTGTATATCAACCGGGTAGTGCCTCTGAAGTTGCCCCTATGATTAAAGTGGAAAATGCTGATCCAGCTGAAGAAGGAACCTTCATGATGACTACAGTATCTGCTAGTTACGCTAATGTGGCGTTGCTGGTCGCCTCTGTTTTTAACTCCAATTCAGAGGTTGTGCGGAAAGAAACACGGTTAGGAGATAAGTCTGAAGATGAGTATGCTGCGGAGCAGGTTTTTTATATGAACAGCTCGCAATCTTACTCCGTTCAGGCGGCCTATCATGCTGCAGGAATCCCGTATGAGGATGTTGTGGATTATTTGTATGTTTTTTCAGTTCCGGTTGCCAGTAATAAAGGACAATTCCAACCGGGTGACAGAATCATAAGTGTAGAAGGCCAGAAGGTACCCGATCCAGAAGCACTTTCTGCTTTACTTTCAACAAAAAAAATCGGTGATCAGGTCGCTGTTGTTTTACAAAGAAACGGTAAGGAAGTAAAGGAACAGGTGACACTTGTCGAGATCAATGATAAAGATGTTACTGCAGTTCGACCTGGTTTTGGAGTCACTATAGCCGCAGTTCAAAAGGTAAAACCTAAAGAACAAGGCAAAGCGGTCAGCTTTGTGGATACGAATGTTGGTGGACCTTCTGCAGGTCTGATGTTCACTATGGAGATTTACAACCGACTTACGCCTGGTGATTTAACCAAAGGTCATAGGGTTGCAGGAACGGGCACGATCGACGCTGAGGGTGTGGTAGGTGCTATCGGTGGAGTGAAGCATAAGATTGTTGCTGCAGATCGAGAAGGGGCGGAGATTTTTTTCGTTCCTGTTAAGAATTACGACGAAGCCAAAACGAAAGCTGATAAAATCGGCACATCTATGAAGTTGGTACCCGTATCGACACTGGATGAAGCACTGAAGTATATGGAGGAACTACCGGTCAAACCATGACCGGAGGTTCCAAATAATCGCGATACATATCGGTTCTGTGAGGTTCTCGAAAAGCTCCTGCGAAAGCAGACGCGGCTTGAAGGTCTCGTTCAAGTTGTGAATGGGAGCACAGTGACGGCCGCATGACGATGGGTAAGGTTGCTTTTTGTTTCATCTCTTTAAGGAGAGTTCGTCCACTTCCTCTAAAACCAAGGATTCGAATATATCCGGGCCCCTCCGCTAGTACAGAAGGGGTCATTTCTTCCTTTGTATGATTTAGCAAAATGTGTAGTAGTAGACGTTGCAGTCGTGTATGCGTATAACGCTTGCTCTTAAGGGCTTGAAGCAAACCCGAGATAGAGAATTGCTCAAGATCGGGCATAAGACGAAGGATTCTATTCTCCAAGCCTTCATTCATGTCTTGGATGGTTCGTAGCTCGGCAGCGGTACGTGTAGAGAGCAGGTGACGGAGGGGACCTCGGAAATGCTCCAATTCCAGAGGACCTCTACCTGCTGCATGCTCTCTTTCTAATATGGACACGCTATATTCCGGCATGTATGCTGCTGGGGAGCCGCCTTCTTGCAGCAGCTTGCGAATAGCAGTGGCGCTTGCGATCGATGAGCCAACTTGCAAAGGATCATGGAATCCGGCTGCCGTTCGCGGAACGGTTAGCGGCTCGATCTTGCTATTTAGCCGCTGCAAGGCGATGAGATAATGCAAGCCAAGGCTGTTATTCGGCTGGCGCAGCAGCTCGCCAGCATCGCCGGGACTCTCCTCTTCATGGAGAGTCCCTTCAAAGGCCACCGCCGCCGCTGCGCTGTACGCGGCGGGGAAGCTCGCTCCGAGCGCCATGCGGCGGCGGATCTCGCTCTGAAGTTCGCTGCTTTCCTCTGCCAGATACCTGGCCAGAGGAAGCAGCGAACCCAAAGTGCCGGCTTCGGAGCCGAAGCACAAGCTGTCCACGACCCCGGTCGCTTCCAGCAGTGCAACTGCTCCGAAGGCGAACCATTCTGCCGGCTGTACAGCATAGGCCACCGGCAGCTCAATGACGAGGTCGGCGCCCATTCGTAGCGCCATCTCTGTCCGGGCTTGCTTGCTTACCGCCGCCGGCTCTCCGCGCTGAGTGAAGGGACCGCTCATGACGACAATGGCGCGCTCAGCGCCAGATAGTCTTTTGGCTTCGGTGAAGTGATGGACATGTCCGTTATGTAATGGATTGTATTCTGCTATTATTCCAACTGTTGTCACTGCTGCTTCCCTCCGTATGTAACCATTATTTAAAATATAAGTAGAGATTAGTAGGATTAATATTTAGAAACTCAGTTCGCATATGCTGTCATTTTGATTTACACTAATAGTTATATCATAATTCTCTCCAATTCCTGAAACAATATAAAGGGAAAATGGTTGACAAAGGTATATAATACTAGGTATAATAAATTTTGTTTGTTTGGGAGTGATAAGTTATGCAGATTCACTTTCGCAAATTAGCGAATGCCGACGAACCGTTACATATTCACGATGTTGTGGATGTCAGCGAGGTAGTCAAAGGGCGCAAGGATATTCTAGCTGTTGCTCCGCTCTCAGTGGACCTTAAAGCGCTGCCCGCGGGAACCGATTGTGTGAACGTGGTGGGAAAACTGAGTGGAGATGTGGATATGTTATGTTCACGTTGTCTCACGGAGGTCAAAAGTGATTTGAACATTCCTTTTGCTGAGACTTTCAAGTGGCTTAAGCAGCCAGTTCTTCCAGATGATGACGAAGATGAGGAACTCATTTACGTCAAGGATGAGGTTGTGGATCTTATTCCTTATGTGGAAGAAAATTTCGTACTGCACTTACCGGATTCGGTATTGTGCAAGGCAGACTGTCTTGGTCTTTGTCAGAAATGCGGACAGAACTTGAACGAAGGCACCTGCAGTTGCGACAACACAGTGATCGATCCTCGACTCGCTGGGTTGAAAGACTTTTTCAAATGAAACATTACAACAAAACACATTCTGCTCTGAGGAGCAGGCTGACAGAAATATCACAAGGAGGTGGAACACATGGCAGTACCACAACGTAGAACGTCTAAAACACGCCGTGACAAACGTCGCACCCACTTTAAGTTGGTTGTGCCGGGCATGGTGAAATGCGAACAATGCGGAGAGTTGAAATTGGCTCACCACGTATGTAAAGTTTGCGGAACTTACAAAGCAAGAGAAATCATCAAACAATAGTTTCGGAATAAATAGTACTTCACTATCGGTGAAGTACTATTTTTTTTGAAATATAAGAATATATAAGTTTTACGCTATACATTATCCTTATATTTTTTGCACAAACGCTTACCGTCTATTAGGGACGCTGAGGCGTTTATGCTTATCCAAACATAAGCCGCCCAGAAGTCAATGCTTTATTTTTGGTGCGGCATGCTTTATACTACATATTAGTACCTGGTTCTAAATAATGTTTAAGGTTATTTGTCCTAATATAACAGCGGCCATTCAAGCGGCCGAATGCTTTCTTTAAAATATAAGAAAGTATAAGTTATGCACCTATACTTGATGTCTTATATTTCTCGCTTAAACGCTTATCGTCCATAAGGACGCCGAAAGCGTTTATGCTTGGCACGTGCCAGGAGGTGAGCCGCAATCGAGCGGATGTCCAAGAAAGAACGTCAGCAACAGCTGCTACATATAATCGCAGGTAATCCTTTTGTAACGGATCGGGAGTTGACTCGTCAGCTAAAAGTTAGCATTCAGACGATTCGGTTAGACCGAATGGAGCTGGGGATACCGGAACTGCGTGAACGAATGAAGCAAATGGCAGAGCACTCCTATGATCAGGTGCGCTCTTTGCCTGCGGATGAAGTCATCGGAGATATTGTGGATTTACAATTGGACAAGAGTGGGATTTCGATATTTGAGATTCGCGAAGACCATGTGTTCTCTAGAAATGGGATCGCTCGTGGTCACTATGTGTTTGCTCAAGCGAACTCGCTTGCGGTTGCCGTTATCAACGATGAAATTGCTCTGACCGCTTCAGCCGATATACGTTTTGTACGCACAGTTCAGCTAGGTGAGAAGTGTATTGCCAAAGCACAGGTGCGGTCACTCGCCGGTAGGGGTGGCAAAGCAGAGGTGGACGTATTCACCTATGTCGGAGAAGAACTAGTGTTTCAGGGCCATTTTATAGTGTATCGGTCCGCAAATGATGAACACAGTGAAGGGGGTAACCATAGTGCTGATCGCCATTGATGCCATGGGCGGGGACAACGCTCCTGAATGTAATGTCGAGGGGGCGTTGTCCGCGGCCGCGGAATGGAAAGATACGCAGATTGTGCTCGTTGGTGACGAAGCCAGATTAGAGCCACTACTCAAAGACAAGCCATCTAATCTGACAATACGTCATGCAGGAGACGTCATTGGTTCTGATGAAGAGCCGGTTAAGGCAGTTCGTCGTAAAAAAGACTCATCCATGGTTGTAGCTGGACGAATGGTGCGTGAAGGTGAAGCAGATGCTATGATTTCGTCGGGTAACACGGGTGCGCTAATGACCACAGGACTCCTCGTAGTTGGCCGGATGCAGGGAATTGAACGTCCTGCACTGGCGCCTATGATTCCAACGCTTGACGATGTTGGCGTACTGGCTCTTGATCTTGGTGCTAACATGGATGCGAAGCCTGAACATCTGGTACAATATGCGCTGATGGGCAGCATTTATCGGAGCAAGGTTCATGGTATTGCTAAGCCGCGTGTGGGACTTCTGAATGTAGGGACGGAGCCTGGAAAGGGTAATGAACTGACGAAAGAAGCTTATCCGCTGCTTGAGAACTTGCCAGGCATTCATTTTATCGGTAATGTTGAGGCACGTGACGTACTGACAGGGAATTGCGATGTGCTTGTCTGCGATGGATTTGCCGGTAATATTTTGCTAAAGTCTCTTGAGGGTACGGCGGGTGCTTTGTTCTCTTTGCTCAAGGAGCAATTTAGTCGTTCCCTGAAGACTAAACTTGGCGCGGCTATGCTGATGCCGGAGCTTAGAGCTTTAAAGGGTAAAATGGATTACAAAGAGCACGGTGGTGCACCACTACTCGGTCTTAGCGGATTGGTAGTTAAGGGCCACGGATCTTCTGACGGAAATGCAGTTAAGAATGCGGTAAGACAAGCGCGGATTGCTCTACAAGCCGATCTTGTGCCAAGTATATCCAAGGAAATTAGCGGGAAGTGAGTGACGACATGAGACAGTTGCGACCGGTTGGAATTATAGGAACTGGGAAATATGTACCTGAGAAAATATTGACAAATAGCGATCTGGAAAAAATAGTGGAGACTAACGATGAGTGGATCGTCAGTCGGACAGGCATCCGCGAGAGACATATTGCTGCGCCTCACGAGGCAACTTCTGATCTAGCGTATGAAGCAGCACTCAAGGCACTTGATTCCGCTGGAATGAAAGCCGAAGATTTGGATCTTATTATTATTGCAACAGTAACACCTGATAGTGCTTTCCCTTCTACAGCCTGTATTTTACAGGATAAGCTGGGTGCTAAAGGTGCTGCGGCTTTTGACTTGTCAGCAGCCTGCTCTGGTTTTGTATACAGCTTAGCTACTGCGGTTGGCTTTATTCAGAACGGAATGTACAACAATGCACTTATTATAGGTGCGGATACTTTATCCCGCATCACAGATTATACAGATCGCAATACTTGTGTCTTGTTTGGTGATGGAGCAGGTGCAGTTATCATTGGTGAGGTTCCGGAAGGTCGTGGTTTCCAATCCTTTGATCTGGGTGCTGAAGGCTCTGGAGGGAACTTGCTTAAGCTAGAAGCCGGCGGTTCACGCTTGCCTGCCTCTCAGCAAACCGTTGAAGATAAGAAGCATTTCATTTATATGAATGGCCGTGAAGTCTTTAAATTTGCTGTTCGTGTAATGGGCTCAGCTACAGAACGTGTGCTTACTAAAGCTGGTCTGGGTAAGGAAGATATCGATTTGTTCGTACCTCACCAAGCGAATATTCGTATCATTCAATCCGCTATGCAGCGTCTTGATTTGCCACCAGAGAAATGTGTAATCAATGTTGATAAATATGCCAATACTTCGGCTGCCTCCATTCCACTTGCGCTTGTTGAAGCGGCGGAAGAAGGACGTATGAAAGAAGGCGACACCGTCCTGATGGTTGGATTCGGCGGGGGCTTGACTTGGGGCGCATCTGTGTTGATCTGGTAATAAGCTAAGACCGTTATACGGGAAGGAGTTCATACTTATGAGTAAAATTGCATTCGTCTTTCCCGGTCAGGGAGCACAAGCAGTTGGAATGGGCAAGGATGTTTATGATGCTCTTCCAAACAGCCGTGCAGTGTTCGAGAAAGGGGATGAAGTTCTCGGATTTCCACTAAGTAAGCTGATTTTTGAAGGACCGGACAGTGAGTTGAAGCAAACGGTAAACACGCAACCAGCGCTTCTTACAGCAAGCGTAGCCTATCTTGAAGCTCTACGTGAACAAGGTTTGAAGCCGGATTATGTTGCTGGTCATAGCCTTGGTGAATACAGTGCACTAGTAGCTGCGGGTGTGTTGTCATATGAAGATGCTGTAACACTTGTACGCTTGAGAGGCCGTTTCATGGAAGAAGCTGTTCCAGGAGGACAAGGTGCAATGGCTGCAGTGCTTGGCGCAGAACGTGAAGCGCTGGCAGCATTATGCCAAACTATCTCTGAAGAGAATGGTGTTGTAGAACTGGCTAACGTTAACTGTCCAGGTCAGATCGTTGTTTCCGGATCTCAGGAAGGCGTTAATGGTGTTGTGCAGCGTGTTAAAGAAGCTGGTGGCAAGCGGGCAATTCCGCTAGAAGTAAGTGGACCTTTTCACTCTTCTATGATGAGAGCTGCTGCAGATCGTTTGGCAGAAGAGTTGAAGAAAGTAACCTTCAACACTCCAAATGTACCTGTCATCGTTAACGTCACTGCATCACCGGTAACAGATCCCGAAGAAATTCGCGAACTGCTTGTTCGTCAGGTGTATTCTCCTGTGCTTTGGCAAGACAGTATTGAATGGTTGATTGCGGATGGTGTTGACACTTTTGTTGAGATTGGTTCTGGCAGTGTTCTGGCAGGTCTGATCCGCAAAATAGATAAAACAGTCAAAGTAATCAACATTAATACACTTGAAAGTGTCCAAACTGTTTTGTAAGAAATGGTTTAACATTTTGACAACAGCATCATGATTGAAAGGGGATTAGACTATGTTCTCAGCATTGCGGGGCCAAACGGCCCTTGTAACTGGCGGCTCACGTGGCATTGGTCGTAGTATCGCGCTTGCTCTTGCAGAACACGGTGTAAAGGTGGCCGTGAACTATGCAGGAAGTGAAGCGGCGGCACAGGAGACTGTAGCCCGTATTGTCGAGCTTGGCTCGGAGGGTATTGCACTCCGTGGAGATGTCGGCAATAGTGAACAGGCCGAGAGCCTTGTGAAAGAGGTTCTTAATACCTGGGGACGTATTGACATTGTTGTCAATAATGCCGGCATTACTAGGGACAACCTGATTATGCGCATGAAAGAGGAAGAGTTCGATCAAGTGATTGAGACGAATCTGAAAGGTGTGTTTAATTGCCTTAAGGCAGCAACACGTCCGATGATGAAACAGCGCTATGGCCGAATCATTAATATTTCCTCGGTTGTGGGCGTGACAGGTAACCCTGGTCAGGCTAATTACTCTGCAGCTAAGGCTGGTGTCATCGGTTTAACGAAGGCATCGGCTCGTGAGCTTTCTTCGCGGGGCATCACCGTCAACTGTATTGCTCCTGGGTTTATTGATACAGATATGACACGTGAGCTCTCTGAAGAAGTTCGCAGTGAGCTAGAGAAGGGCATTCCACTAGCTCGCCTTGGTCGTCCTGAAGAAGTAGCTATGACAGTTGTTTTCTTAGCTTCTGAAGGCGCCGCTTATATGACCGGCCAGACACTACACGTGGATGGCGGGATGTATATGTAATTCTCCTTTGAAAATATAAGAAAGTATAAGTTTCACACTATACTTTTATCCTTATATTTCTCGCTTAAACACTTACCGTCCTTATAAGGACGCCGAAGGGGTTTATGCTTGGGAGAAATTACGCTGTTTTAAAGATGAAATGTGAGGGATCAGGAAAGCGTTTTTTGCGGTCTATGGTATTTTGACCTCATATCTCGTATAATACCAAAAGAGGAGGTGAACCGGATGTCCGATGTATTAGAGCGTGTAAAACGCATTGTCATCGACCGCTTAGGTGCCGATGAAGCTGAGGTAACATTAGAAGCGTCTTTCAAAGATGATTTAGGTGCTGATTCTCTAGATGTAGTAGAATTGGTTATGGAATTGGAAGATGAATTCGACATGGAAATCTCTGATGAAGATGCAGAGACGATTACGACCGTGGGTGAAGTTGTGAAGTACATACAATCTCATACCTAGAGTCATATGATTGAGAGTCCCGTTCCAACTTGGGCGGGGCTTCTCCTCATTTATACAGCATTAAAGATGTATTACAGGTTGCCATGTGCAGCTTCATAGGGATTATAACAGAACCGCGGAAGCTTTAAAGATGCGGTGATCGCTGTTCATATAGTAATAATTTGCAGTATATAAGTACTGAATATAATGTATACAGCCTATAGATGGGGTGATTGTGTTTGAGTCATAGAGTGGTTGTAACCGGGATGGGCGTAATTACGTCACTGGGGAAAGACTTGGAGACGTTCTGGGATAATCTGATGAGCGGTAAATCAGGTGTATCGATGGTTGAAGCGTTTGATGTCAGTGAATACACTACGCAAATTGCTTCATCAGTTAAAGACTTTGATCCTGAGGCGCTTTTTGGCCGCAAGGAAGCCCGCAAAATGGACCGTTTTGTACAATTTGCAGTGGCTGCTGGTGAAGATGCATTGAGAGACAGTGGACTTAAGATCGGTGAAGATATCGATGCTGAACGGATCGGTGTATCTGTTGGTTCGGGTATCGGTGGTCTTGGTACTTGGGAAGATAATCATAATCTGTTGCTTGAAAAAGGGCCGAAACGGGTTAGCCCGTTCTTTATCCCGATGATGATCGCTAACATGGGTTCTGGGCAGCTGTCCATTAACCTCGGTGCAAAGGGACCGAATACGACTACTGTGACGGCCTGTGCTACAGGAAGTCATTCCATTGGGGAATCATTCCGTCTGATTCAACGTGGAGACGCGGATGCTATGATCTGCGGTGGTTCGGAAGCGACCATTCGTCCAACAGGAATGGCAGGATTCTGTGCAATGAGAGCGATGTCCACTCGTAATGATGAGCCGGAGAAGGCTAGTCGGCCATTTGATGTAGATCGCGATGGTTTCGTTATGGGAGAGGGCGCTGGGATCTTGATTCTGGAATCCCTTGAACATGCTGAGAAACGTGGAGCGAAGATTTATGCTGAGGTAATTGGCTATGGTCTAAGCGCTGATGCTCACCATATGACTGAACCGGATCCAGATGGTGCAGCTCGCTGCATGAAGATGGCAATCCGTGATGCTGGTATCTCTCCTGAAGATATTGATTACATCAACGCACATGGTACTTCAACGCCTGTAGGAGATCGATCAGAAACGGCTGCTGTTAAGAAAGCATTAGGCGAACATGCCTATAAAGTAGCTATTAGCTCAACGAAATCCATGACAGGTCATCTTCTAGGCGCTGCTGGTGGAGTAGAAGCTATTATCTGCGGACTCTCTTTGCAAAAGGGCATGATTGCTCCAACGATCAATTTGGACAACCAGGACCCGGAATGTGATTTGGATTATGTACCAAATGTTCCACGTAAAGTGGATCTTGATATTGTAATGTCGAATTCGTTTGGATTCGGGGGACATAACGCAACAGTTATTCTAAAAAAATATAATCAGTAAGGGGACAGCGCGGTGAAAGGAGAACTGAAGCAGTTACAACAGCAACTTCAAATCCAATTTCACGATTCTGTGCTTCTGAAGCAGGCCTTTACCCATGCATCCTATGTGAATGAACACCGTTTCAATCAGCATCAGGACAATGAGCGTCTCGAATTTCTAGGGGATGCTGTACTGGAGCTGACGGTTTCTGAATATTTGTACAATCTGTTGCCAGATCGACCTGAAGGGGAACTGACCAAGCTACGTGCCGCTATCGTATGCGAGCCTTCGCTGGTTAAGTTCGCTGAGAGTTTAGGTTTTGGCCGTTATGTACTGCTGGGAAAAGGGGAAGAACTTACGGGCGGACGTACTCGCCCGGCCCTGCTGGCTGATGTGTTCGAATCCTTCGTGGGAGCGCTTTATCTTGACCAAGGGCTGGAAACTGTACGGTCTTTTCTTGATAATCACGTATTTCCACTTGTGGAGACGGATGGGAAACTGCAAATGCAGATGACCGATTATAAGACGGAACTGCAAGAGCTAATTCAGCAGCACAATATGGGTACGTTGGAATATCGGATCATTGAAGAACGGGGACCCGCGCATGAGCGTGAATTCGTCTCTGAAGTGTTAATGACTAACCGTTCTCTTGGTAAAGGGAGCGGCCGCTCGAAGAAGGAAGCAGAGCAGCAGGCTGCAGCAGCTGCACTGTTGCATCTGAAAGAAGATGGTGCCTGAATTTTGCATCATGTGGACAAGCGGAGGAGAGCAGCAAAGGTCTGAATACCGGCGTTTAGGCGGAGCTCAGACCGTTGCTGCTCTTTTTCGAAAGAATAGCCAAGCTTCATTTTGAAGCTATTTTAGGCGAATAAACGCTATGGTATAATGGGTCAGAGGTGATAGGCAAGTATGTTTTTGAAACGGATAGAATTAGCTGGTTTTAAATCATTTGCCGACAAAACAGAAATGGAATTTGTGCGCGGAATAACGGCCGTAGTGGGTCCGAACGGAAGCGGCAAGAGCAATATTTCTGACGGCATACGCTGGGTGCTCGGCGAACAGAGTGCTAAATCACTGCGTGGCGGCAAGATGGAAGATATTATTTTTGCCGGTAGTGACGCGCGTAAAGCTGTGAATTATGGTGAAGTATCACTTACGCTCGATAATGAGGATCACACGCTTCCACTGGATTTCAGCGAAGTTACAGTGACTCGGCGTGTTCACCGTAGTGGTGAGAGTGAATATTTAATTAATAAGCAATCCTGCAGACTGAAGGATATCACAGAGCTGTTCATGGATACCGGTATCGGGCGTGAGGCTTATTCGATTATCGGACAGGGTCGGATTGAAGAGATTCTGAGTACTCGTTCCGAGGATCGGCGAGGCATATTCGAAGAGGCATCGGGTATTGTAAAATATAAATCGCGCAAAAAAGATGCAAGTCGAAAGCTTGACGACACGGAGCAAAACTTGCTTCGTATTCACGATTTGATTAGTGAGCTTGAGGATCAGATTGGTCCCCTTAAGGATCAATCTGAGAAGGCCATTCGCTTTAAAGAGCTTCGGGAACAACTGAAGCATCAGGAAATTTCAGTCTATGTGCATCAGATTGAAGGCATTCATACAGCTTGGCAGGAAGGTAACGCTAAGCTCGAAACTTTAAAGGATGAGCAACTGGAGTTATCTACAGTTGTCTCAGCCCATGATGCCAAGCTGGAAAGCGGACGTGCTGAACTGCGCGCGTTAGAAGAACAGATCGAGAAGCAGCAAGAGCAATTGCTCCGTTATAGTGAAGCTTATGAGAAGAGCGAAGGTTACGGGGAAGTGTTGAAGGAACGCAAGCGTAATCTTGAGAGCAACCGTGAACAGTTAATGCTCACATTAGGTTCTGTAGGTGAGCGTTCTGCGGACCGACAGCGTGAGCTTGGGGATTTAGAAGCTAAGCTCGAAGCGTCCCGGCTTAAGCTTGTTGAGCTTCGGAAACAGATCGAAGCGGAAGAGGCAAGACTCGAAGGTGTCGCTGACGGTATTAGTCAGAGCCAGGAGGAGAAGCTGAAAAGTGCTCTCCTGGAGTTAATGAACCTTATGGCGAATGCACGTAACGAAATTCGTTACGCGGATCAACAGAAGGAGAACCTGGAGCGTCGTATGAGCCGCAGTGAAGAAGAAAGCGGCAAATGGACTGCACGGCATGATGAGCTGTCTGCTAACCAGAAAGGGCTAAAAGACAAGATTGCCCAGCTTGGAAAAGAACTAAGCAATCTTCGTGGTGCTTATATTACTGAAAGTGAACAACTTAGTAAACGTCAGAAGCTGATTGAAGAGACGCAATCAGGTCTGAGAAAGTGGGAACAGAAGCGGGAAGCACAAGTCTCCCGTCACGAGACCATGAAAGAAATGCAGGATGATTTCGATGGCTTTATGCTTGGGGTTAAAGAAGTTCTCAAAGGAGCTCGTAAAGGACAGCTTAACGGTGTGCATGGTGCGGTTGCTGAACTCATCTCCGTTCCTGAGAAGCTGGAAATGGCTGTTGAGACTGCGCTGGGTGCATCGCTGCAACACGTGGTTATGGATAATGAGAGCGTGTCTCGTCAAGCGATATCTTTCCTGAAGCAACGTCAATTGGGACGAGCTACTTTTCTACCACTCGATGTTATCCGGCCACGCCAAATTTCCGGTAGCGACCGAGGAATGGTGGAAGATGCTGAAGGTTTTGTTGGAATTGGTTCCGAACTCGTTGGATACGATGATAAGTATGCAAGTATTGTTGGCAGTTTGCTTGGCAATGTAGTTATTGCTGAGAGCCTGGAGCAGGCTAACCGCATCGCCGCTAGATGCCAGTATCGTTATCGTGTGGTTACGCTAGAGGGTGATGTAGTCAATGCCGGGGGCTCCATGACTGGTGGTAGCCAACATAAGAAGAACAATAGCTTACTTAGTCGTAAACGCCAGCTGGATCAGCTGAGCAGTGAGATCGAAGAGAGCGAGCGTCAAATTGTTAAGCTGAAACAAGGCATAGCCAGACTTCGTGAAGAACAGGAGAACGCTAGCGTGAAGCTAGAGGACCTGCGCCGTGATGGTGATGAGAAGAGACTGGAAGAGCAACGTGTTTCTGGCGATTTGAAGCAGCTTGAACAGGAGCTTCGGCATGTGCAGGAACAAGTGGAGAGCACAGGCGCGGAACGTAGTGGCTTTGAAAGTGAGGTCCGCACGCTTGAGGAGACTCGGAAACAAGCCTCTGCTGAGCTTGAACGTCTCGAGAAGGAAGAGAAGGAAGCTCATGAGGGTATCCGTAATGCCGAATCGGCGCGTAAAGCGAATGAATCCGCTAAGGAAGAGTTGCAAGGTAAGCTGACCAGTATGAAGGTTTCGGAAGGCAAGCTCGATCAGGAGATCTTCTCCTTGGAGGAGCAATTACGTCGTCTAAGACAAGATGCGGGTTCACAGGATAAAGAGCTGCGCCAGAATCGAAATCTGTTACATACGATCGAACAGGATTTGGCTAGTAATGCTTTGGAAACCGTGAAACAGAAAGAAGATTTGAATAGTTATCGTCTGAAGAAGGAAGAGACAGCCGGTACTTTGGATCTAGCTCGGGCGGAACGTTCAGCGTTAACCCGTAAGCTTGAGCTAGAGGAGGGCAAGACCAAGGATCAGCGTCAGGCACTTAGAGTCGTGGAGGACAAGCTGCGTTCTACTGAAGTTTCTGTGGGTCGTCTCGATGTTGAACTTGATAATATTCTTCGTAAGCTGAGTGATGATTACGAGCTAAGCTATGAACTAGCGAAGCAACGTTATCCTGTGCCCGAAGATGTGCCTGCCGCACAAGCAGATGTACAGCGTCTGAAACGCAGTATTTCTGCATTGGGCGAAGTGAACTTAGGTGCGATTGAAGAATATCAGCGTGTTCATGAGCGTTATACCTTCCTCAGTGGACAAAAAGATGACCTGGTCGAAGCCAAGACTACCCTGTATCAAGTTATCCGTGAGATGGAAGATGAAATGTCCAAACGCTTCAAACAGACCTTTGATGCGATCCGTAAACAATTCGGTACGGTATTCTCGAAGCTGTTCGGAGGCGGTCGAGCTGATCTCATGCTGCTGGATCCAGAACATATGCTTGAAACAGGTATAGATATCGTAGCCCAACCACCGGGTAAAAAGCTTCAAAACCTGCAGCTCCTATCTGGTGGGGAACGCGCCTTAACTGCGATGGCCCTCTTGTTTGCCATCCTGCAAGTGAGGCCGGTTCCGTTCTGCGTACTGGATGAGGTAGAGGCTGCGCTAGATGAAGCGAATGTCGTGCGTTTTGCACAGTATTTGCGTGAGTTCTCGGAACAAACGCAATTTATCGTCGTTACACACCGCAAAGGAACGATGGAAGAGGCGGATGTGCTCTACGGAGTGACGATGGAAGAAGGCGGAGTATCTAAGCTTGTCTCTGTACGTTTAGAGGATGAGGAAGCAGAGATCGCTTAACGGCTTGCCAAAATGGTGATTTTTTTAAGTATCTGCTTTCGAAGCGAGTTTTGTACGAAGTTAAATCAATGAAGTGTCGCTCACAAAACTTTTAGGAGGAAACAAATGAGCTTTTTCAGGAAGTTAAAAGAAAGCATTTCCGGCAAAACGGAAAGTGTAACCAAACAATTCCGCGACGGATTAGAGAAAACCCGTAAAGGCTTTGTCGAAAAGGTAGCAGACCTGATTATCCGCCGTAAAAAAATAGATGAAGAGTTCTACGAAGAGCTGGAAGAAATCTTGATTGGTGCGGACGTAGGTGTTAATACAGTAATGACACTTGTCGAGGATCTGCGCGCCGAAGTGAAGCAAAAACGAATTGAAGATGCAGCTGAGCTGCAACCCATTTTGTCCCGTAAGCTCATGGAATTGTTGCGCGGCGATGACGATAACAGCCTGAAGGAAAATCCGGATGGCATTACAGTTATCTTGTTCGTTGGGGTAAATGGAGTAGGCAAGACGACTACGATCGGTAAACTAGCACATCGTTACAAACAAGAGGGTAAAAAAGTTCTTTTGGCCGCAGGGGATACGTTCCGTGCCGGAGCGATTGAACAGCTCGAAGTTTGGGGTCAACGTGCTGGCGTAGACGTAATTAAGCAACAAGCTGGCTCTGACCCAGCCGCTGTTATGTTCGATGCTGTTCAAGCGGCTAAGCAGCGGAATGTAGATATCTTGATTTGCGATACGGCAGGCAGACTTCAGAATAAGAGCAATCTGATGGAAGAGCTCAACAAGATTTTCCGCGTTATTCAAAGAGAAATTCCTAGTGCTCCGCATGAAGTACTGATGGTGCTAGATGCGACCACAGGTCAAAATGCGCTTACTCAAGCCAAGCTATTTGGTGAAAAGAGTGGGGTGACAGGGCTCGTCTTGACGAAGCTGGATGGTACAGCTAAAGGCGGAATTGTAGTAGCCATTCGTCAGGAAATGAACTTACCAGTGAAGCTCGTAGGGCTCGGAGAAAAGATGGAAGACTTGCAGCCATTTGATTCTCAGCAGTTCGTGCATGCTCTTTTTGCCGGATTAATTGCTGAGGAAGAGTCAGAAGAATCGGAAGAGTAAGTGTAATCCATCCCTACACATGATCATAAAGAAGTCATATTTACAAGGAATGTCCTCGAAGCTATATTTAGTTTATGAGGGCATTCCTTTTTTATAAAATATTTGTTAGTTGTTAATGTAGTGACCTCTAAGGAATTCTTAAAAAGTACAAATGCATCGCGTAGGGTATCCCTTTAAATAACAGCTTTCCCTCACTAATAAGCCTCCAGAAGCGATATTCTATAAATGAGGTACTGATAAATAAATTCCACTGCCCTATAATTGCACCTACAATAAGTCCTGCATTTACGAAATGATCTCCCTGTTCATTCTTTTGCAGTTGCAGAATTAAGGATAGAATGTCTTCGTCATAGTATGTTTCGGGAGCATTCGTTAGCTGACCATTGGACCAGATTCGAAGCATATCCTCAGTGTTGCTGATTTCTTGCCACTCCAGTTCATACTGTTTTCTCTGCGCTAAGGTAAGGGGTTGCGTATTTTCGGTGTTTTTGATAATAGTTTGCACAGCTTCGTTTGGGAGCTGACCCAGGGACTGGGGAGATAAGCCCATGCTAAATTGTTCAGCAATCCCGGGAAGCTCCTCATAAGCTTCGATTGTATTTATAACATGAATAGGTTGCTTCCTCTCACTAAGAACAGAAAGGGCAAATCGTAAACCTGTCTGATCATGGGAGTTGTCTCCGCACCAAATAGTGATTTTTTTGTCCTCGGGAATTTCTTTTAAGGTCTGAATCATGGCTCCCAGTGTATGCTGGGGATTGAGATGATAACCCTGATCGGGAAATCGTTCCTGAAACCATAACTCACGGGCTTGACACCCTTCAACATTATGTAATTTGCACAGTGGTCCAGCAGAGAACGTCTCATTAAATGATAGTACTCTTATTAAATGACGACCGCCTACACGACTAAGTGCTACCTTCATCGAACCAGCTTCTGACAAGCCAAATAAAAGAAAAATATGATCCCGCCTAGCCTCTTCCTGCTCCATGGTCATAGTATATTTGTGATCCATTTGTTCACTCTCCTAACGCTCCAAATTATACCATAAAACTGAAATCACCTTCCCAGACAACTATATAAAAAATACAACATATGAAAAATTCATAATAGTAATGCTTGTCACTACTCCTGCATACAATTCAATGAAGAAACTACATTTCAGCTCCGGCAACCTATATAAGAGAGAAAGGAAGCGATTCCAAAACAAGGAAATATTCAGAGATCGCATTTCTCTGTTATATATATTGACATCGGTAATAGGATTTACGTATTATGGGAATACAAAACAATATTTTCTTGGATATTTTCAGAAATTAAAGTATGACTTGTTAGTAAAGATAACATTTATCGAAAGGAGTCGGGCTCATGTCCAAATTAGATCCTCTGCCAGGTCTGTCTCCGTATCCGCTGCAACATTTTTTCGATGAAATGTATGCAGATAAGAGAAATGTCCGGCCGCATTACAGACATGTGAATCGCATGTTTTCCGGAATGAGCTCCGAAGAGCTGCAGGGTAAGCAGAAATTGATGCAGCGCAGGATGATGGAGGAAGGAATTACTTTTACGCTATACAATCCGGCTCAGGATCATCCCATGGAGCGTACGATTCCCTTCGATATGATTCCACGCATTATTCCTAAGAATGAATGGGAGAGGCTAGAGGCTGGAATTATTCAGCGTATCACGGCTTTGAATCTGTTCATTCATGATATCTACCATGAGCAGTACATCGTAAAGGATGGAATAGTCCCAAGGCGTATGATCATCTCCAACTGTTATTTCCGGCCAGAAATGGCTGGTCTAAGGGTGCCTGGTGGAGCCTACATCACTACCTCGGGAATCGATCTGATCCGCCATCATGATGGGCAATATTATGTGCTTGAAGATAATCTACGAACGCCTTCAGGTTTTTCATATCTTTTTAAAGGCAGAACCCTTATGAATCAGTTGTTTCCTGAATTGTCCTTTGCCAGCTCCATCCGAGATGTTGATCATAGCTTGAATCGCTTCTTATCCGTTCTACGTAGTTTATCACCCTCACGAAAGTCAGATCCGGTTATAGCACTTCTTACACCTGGGGAATACAATTCTGCTTATTATGAGCATGCTTTTCTAGCACAACAGATGGGTATACATTTGGTTGAAGGACGAGATTTGGTTGCAAAGGATCACAAAATATATTTGAAAGAAATGAACGGGCTTCGCCGCGTAGATGTACTATATCGCCGTTTGGATGATGATTTCATCGATCCGTTAGCTTTTCAGCCGGATTCACTTCTAGGGGTGGCGGGTCTGATGAATGCGTATCGGGCAGGGAATGTAGCGATTGCTAATGCCCCGGGGACTGGTGTTGCTGATGATAAAGCGATGTATGTCTATGTACCGGATATGATTCGTTATTATCTGAATGAAGAACCGATTCTTGGGAATGTCCCGACCTATCTGCTAGGCAGGCCTGATGAACGTTTATATGTCCTTGAGAACCTATCTGAAATGGTTGTTAAGGAAACCTCTTTATCCGGGGGATATGGAATGTTGATCGGAAGCGAAGCTACGAAAGAAGAACTCGCTGAATTTCGAATGAAGATTATCGCAGATCCGGAGCGTTATATTGCGCAGCCGATCATGTCTCTATCTAGAGCACCGGTATTGTCAGGAGGAACAATGGCACCGAGACATATCGACCTTCGAGCTTTTGTATTAATGGGTGCTGACCGTAAGCCACATGTTATCCCTGGGGGATTGACACGGGTGGCTATGAAAGAAGGGTCTTTGGTCGTAAACTCCTCGCAAGGTGGTGGCGTAAAAGATACTTGGGTCATGGCTTGATACAACCTAGTGAGGCTTGTTGATGATTAACAAAATGCAGCATCAATTTGTTAAATAAGGGAGCGGCTGGAGATGCTGAATCGAAATGCTGAAGCTTTGTTCTGGATCGGCAGATATATTGAAAGGGCAGAGAATCATGCGCGGCTAATCAATGTTCATTATCATATCCAGCAGGAAGAGGATTTTCATGAAGAAGGACATAAATGGTCAAGGTTAATCGATGCGCTAGGCGTTCGAGGTGAATATATGCAGCAGTTCGAAACCTTTTCCGAGCAGGATGTCCTATCTTTCATCACACTTGATTTAGGCAATTCTAATTCATTATTCTCTTGCGTACATCATGCCAGAAATAATCTGCGAACACTCCGTCAGCAGCTTCCAAGTGAATTATGGGATGTTGTCAACAGCTTCAACCTATGGCTTGGTGAGCGGTCTGTTGCAGATATTATGAGCGGCCCACATCAGTTCTATCAGCAGGTTAAGGAGCGTACAGCCATGTTTCTCGGAGCAGAGCAGTCGGTAATGCTTAGAGGGAATGAGTGGCATTTCATTGAAAGCGGACGGTTTCTAGAGCGGGCAGAGAATACAACTCGTATCTTGCAGGCGGTCATTGCCTCATGCCGATTTAAGGAGCTTGACGCGGTTTATACACAGTTGCAGGCGGTGCTTAAATCCGTTAGTGGGTACCAGGCGTTTCGCCGTTATTATGCAGATGCTATGTCCCCGGAGAGCATTTTAGATTTCTTGATTGCGAATCCCAAATTTCCGCGTTCCATTCGTTTTTCTTTTCATCAGCTGGAAGAGCATTTAGCAAAGCTTGAGCTAGATCCCTCAGAGAAAGGTTCAGGTCATGAGAAGGTTATCCGGCAAGCGGGTAAGCTAAAAGCAGAACTGGATTATATGGAAAAGGAAGAAATGTCCGGCGAGCTAGTGGAAGATGTGCTTAAATCGCTGGTGATATCCTGTCAGAAACTTGGTAAAACAATGGAGGGCGCCTTTTTTCGGCGAGAAGGAGTGTCTGTATGAAGATTCAAATCAATCATACCACCACATACAGCTATCCAGAGCCGGTTACGGACAGTGTCAATGAGATCAGACTCACGCCACGCACGAATTATCGGCAATCCTGTTATCACCATGAAGTGGATATTTACCCGCCAGCCAATCTATTAACCTATGAGGATTTCTTCGGGAATCGGGTCCATGCCTATTCGGTTAATAAGCCGCATACGGAGATGGTCATCCACACTAAAGCTACTGTAGTTACACTGGATAAAGCTCAGGGGACAGATCTCCCGAGAACATCTCTTGAAGAACAAATTAGATTGTTAAATGACGAGGGATTTCAGAACCGTTATATTGAGTTTATTTTGCCGACTCGTTATACCGAGGTGACGCCTGAATTAGTGGAATTTGCCTCACAGTACCCTTTTAATGAAGCAGAGGATATGTATGAATGGATTCTTAAATTATCTGCGACGATTTATGAACAGTTCACCTATGACCCTGAGGCTACAAGTGTAAATACTACGGTAAAAAAAGCACTGAAGCTTAAACGCGGTGTATGTCAGGATTATGCTCATCTAATGATTGCTGTCTGCCGTAGTGTCGGTCTGCCTTCCAGATATGTAAGTGGATATCATTTTGTTGGTGATCTGCAAGGGAGTAATGCTAATTTTGAGCAAGCCTCTCATGCTTGGGTGGAAACTCACATTCCGGGTACAGGTTGGCTTGGTTTCGATCCGACAAATAATGTTGAGGTCAATTGGCGCTACATTAAGTTAGGTCACGGACGGGACTACAAAGATATTGTACCTGTAAAAGGTGTATATCGTGGTGGAGCGGGCACTCTGACCGTGAAAGTGGATGTGCGGAAGCTGGACAATTAGATGTATAGATCTAGATGAAACTCTCAGTTCAAGTTTTTGAACGGGGAGTTTTTTTGTGAAGATGATTCCAGTGTGCATGTATTTGGGTAATCTTGATCCATAGTACATCACTAAGAGATCTTAAGGGAGAGATTACATATGAGTCCAAACATAGCTAAGAAACAAAGATTTATTGGAAAAACTGCAATTATAACAGGAGCGGGTTCAGGCATTGGTCGGGCTACCGCCATTAAGCTGGCGAGGGAAGGTGCTAATGTAGCGCTTTTTGATTTGAATCTTGAACGTACCTCATCTTTGGCGGATAAGCTGAACAAGTTTCGCAAAGATTGCGCATTGGCCATAGAGGTAGATACTTCAGATGAAAAAGGGATGGAGGAAGCCGTTCGCAGGACTGTCGAACAATTCGGCGGCTTAGATGTAGTATTCGCTAACGCGGGAATCAATGGTGCGGTGGGACCAATAGAGGAACTGAGCCTGAGTGATTGGGAGCGCACGATGTCGGTGAACTTGACGGGGACCTTTTTGACCTTGAAATATACGATCCCTCATCTGAAGGATAAAGGGAAAGGTAGCATTATCATCACTAGCTCCATCAATGGGAATACTAGATTTGCCAGCTTTGGGTGGTCTACGTATAGTACTACCAAAGCTGGACAGGTAGCTTTTGCCAAAATGGCTGCACTTGAGCTAGCTAAGTTTAAAATTCGAGTGAATGTGATCTGCCCCGGGGCGATTGCTACCAATATAGATGAAACCACTGAAATGAACGAAGAAGTAGAAGCGATCGTCATTCCGATTGAATTTCCCGATGGTGCGCAGCCGCTAGCGGATGGGCCGGGTAAACCGGATAATGTTGCCGATCTAGTTTCTTTTTTGGCTTCCGATGAATCTATTCATATTACAGGTGCGCAAATTGTGATTGATGGAGCAGAATCCTTATTGTCCTAATTTAGAGATCGCTTCCCGGTATCGTTCATACCAAACGTTCCATTCAGCTTTTCGTGACTCCAGCGTCGTACCATCCAGAAGATGCTGGATCACGTCCAGACATACATGCCAGCCAGCTAAATCTCGGGGGGTGTGTGGCGTGAGTGTTCGGATCGTTTCATTCAAGACGAGTAAACATCCTTCTGAATTAGGATATAGCTCAAAGCGAACGGAATCTTCAGCCCACGTAAATTCAAAAACAGATTCATGTTGCAAGGCGGTAATCGTCATTTCCTCAAAGGTTCCGTCTTGCATATCAAACTTGATTAATCCACCTTCACACAGGTCTTCAACACGTAATTCAGTGAACCATAAAGCTAGCTTCTCATTCTCTGTCAAAAAGGACCAGATTTTTGATGCGGGATGTTTTAATTGACGTTCGAAACGAGCGACATAATGATCATCAGCTTTTTTGAGGTTAGCTATCATGTTATATTTCTCCTTTGGACTACTGCTGTAGTCCTTTTTTTATTGTTTAGGAAATTATACAATACAAAAAAAATGTGGATAACTCCGAAGAAAGAGGAAGGAGGGGTGAACGTGAAGAAGCAGGAGACATGAAATAAACGAGGAGTCATCCGTCAGATTCTAAAAACCGAGCGGACCTTATATCCTCCGAAATGCATGTTTTAGTCGAGCCTACGGACAAATGTATGCGAAAAACCGAATACAAATGTGCCGCCAGTAACGTAAATGAGCCAAATGTATGCGAAAAATCGAATACAATGTGCCGACGGTAACATAAACGAGCCAAATGTATGCGAAAAATCGAATACAATGTGCCGCCGGTAACGTAAACGAGCCAAAAGTATGCGAAAAACCGAATACAATGTGCCGCCGGTAACGTAAATGAGCCAGCGCTGTTATTCGCCCCAGATCACCCGGGAAGGGGCTTGTTATTAGGGAATAAGTGCAATACGGTCCGTCCCTAATATATGTGCTCATTTCATCGAAATAAAGCCATTCGGTCCGTAAGCGGAACCTCACTACGAAGGTGTATATGGATACGAGTATGGAATTACGGATGTACTCAGCTTGTAACTCTACCTCCAAGGACGACGTCAGGCATTTTTCTTGTTGAGTTGAGGCTTATTAGAACGAGTATAACAATTGTTCGCATGAAAAAAAACTATTGTACGGTTTGGTTAGGCGTCTGTAATATGTTGCGGACAGGGAGCAGAGAATGATGGTGTAGCAGAATGAATTGAATTTGCGGAATGGGGACTCTTGAGTCCTGAGCGATCTGCGGAGGCGAATATGAGGATGCGCAGACTTTTCGGACTGCATAGCTCTTATTTCCACAATTTCTATTAAAAATAGGGTGTATTTGCGTGAATAGGTGCAACTGAGTCCGATAGTGTAGCAAAATAGCCTGAAATTGCGAAATAAGGGCTCCTTAGTCCAAACGATCTGCGATGACGAGGAAGATTCATAGAACGGAGAAGGATCGCCTTTTATAAGAATGCATTGCGGCAGTTTGATGTAAATCTACAGTTATTTATGCTAAAATAGACGCAATTCTGCTTACCATACTTTTGCTTAGGCGGGATAGATCATAGTAGTGGTATTGGTGAAGGAGGCTGCGTATATGGGGATGATGTCCTGGCTGGTTGAGCAGCGGATTCAGGAATCTATGCGTAATGGGGAATTTGGAGATTTACCTGGGCATGGCAAGCCACTGGAGCTTGAGGATTTATCGGGCGTGCCCGAAGAATTACGCATGTCTTTCAAAATTATGAAGAATTCCGGGCTGGTGCCCGAGGAAGTATCTTTGCGTGCAGAATGTGTTACCCTCGAAGGGCTGCTTGCTGCCTGCCACAATAGCGGAGGCACTGAAACTAGTGAAGGCAAGGCAATCCGGGCAAAATTGTCTTTGAAAAGGCTGCGTCTGCAAGAGCTTCTGCGTGAACGAGGCTTAGATAGTAATCCTGCTTTTATGCAATACAGTGTTCAAATACATGAACAGATAATTAGGGAAGAAGAATAACGCTTATTAGGGTCCTGTTGTATGGACATGAGGATAAATAGTGTAAAATAAAGGCAGCTCTTAGTCCATAAAGAGACGAAAGAGCTGCCTTTTTGCGTGCTTCGTTTCACAAGTGTCATTTTACTTGCTTGAAATATACCCATTCTGGATCACCATCGTCTAAATTCTCAATGATTCCGCTTCTTACAAATCCTAGAGAAAGACACACTTGCTGCATGATCGTATTGGATTCATTGGTGGAAGTAAACAGCTTGGGGGTTGGAGAGTGTTCTTCAATGTAACGAATAAGTGCACCGGCAATGCCAAGACGTCTGAAATTGGGATTCACAATTACGAGCTGAATAAAACAGCATTCGAAAAAAGTGGTATCGTAACAAGCAAAACCGACAGGCTCACTGTTAATCGATGCTACAACACATTGCTCATTTAGAATATATTGTTCAATTTTAGGTTTTCGAATTTCGCTGCCAATGACCATGCTATCGATCTTGCTGAGTATAGATAAATCTGAAATAGTGGCTTTAGTTACGAGCATTTTAGAAAGTCTCCTTTTTTATAATATAAGAAAGTTATACTTGAAATGGTAAGTACAGATTGTCTTGATCTTTGAAGTTTTTTCGCACATGATGAATAGGGTTTAGACCACATCAAAGGAAATCATAACATATTATTACAAACGATGGAGAGATATAATGAAACAGCTTCCAATTATACAGGTGCTTCCAGACCTGAAACACATACTTCGCTCAACACGGGCAGCTGTTCTGATCGCAGAACCCGGTGCGGGCAAAACAACTGGAACGCCTCCGGCATTTCTGGACGAGCCATGGATGGCTGGTAAAAGCATTCTTATGCTTGAGCCTAGAAGACTTGCCGCTAGATCAGCTGCAACTTACATGGCGTCCAATCTTGGAGAAAGTGTTGGACAGACGGTAGGTTATCGGATGCGGAACGACACTAAGGTAGGCAAGAATACACGAATTGTTGTAGTGACTGAAGGTGTCTTAACGAGGATGCTTCAGAGTGATCCATCGCTAGGGGATGTGGGGCTGATTATTTTTGATGAGTTCCATGAGCGTAGTCTACATGCGGATCTGGGACTTGCTCTGGCGCTGGAAGCGCAGGCAGTGCTGCGTGATGATCTTCGGATTCTGATTATGTCAGCAACACTGGATAGTGAACGGGTCTCGGTTATGCTGGGCGATGCGCCAGTAGTTGATTGTCCGGGACGAACCTATCCGGTGGAAACTATTTATACCCCAACTACAGGGAATCTTCCGATTGAAAAATCGGCCACAGCCGCAGTGAGACATGCGCTTGCTGAACAGCCGGGAGATGTACTTGTATTCTTGCCGGGTGAACGGGAGATTCGTAGAACCCAAAATGAGTTGGAACATGGAAAACTGCCTGACGGGATAGTGCTTCGTCCTTTATACGGACAATTACCTCAGGCTATGCAGGATGATGCAGTGGCTCCATCCATAAACGACGAACGTAAAGTCGTACTAGCGACCTCCATTGCGGAGACAAGCTTGACGATCGAAGGTGTGCGAACGGTAATTGATACAGGGCTGCGTCGTACGCAGATTTTCTCTCCGCGTACGGGAATGCCAAGTCTTACGACGGTTCCGGTATCGAAAGCCTCTGCCGATCAGCGGCGAGGACGGGCCGGGCGGACAGCTCCGGGCGTATGCTACAGGCTGTGGAGTCAGGAGGAGCATAATCGCCTTCCGGATGACAATGTGCCGGAGATTATGGAGACGGATCTTGCGCAGCTCGCTTTGGAGCTGGCGCTGTGGGGCGTGCGCGATCCTGCCGCGCTAGCTTGGCTTGACACGCCGCCCGCTGCGCCTTATGCGCAGGGCACCGCGCTGCTGTGCCAGCTCGGCGCGCTGGACGCCGGCGGCGCCATCACGCCGCACGGCCGCAGCATGGCCGCGCTTGGCGCGCACCCGCGAGCCGCGCATATGCTGCTGCGCGCGGCAGAGCTTAACGCAGCACCGCTCGCCTGCCGGCTGGCGGCGTTGCTGCAAGAGCGGGACCTGTTCAAGGGTCCCGCGGCACTAGATTGCGACCTCACGCTCCGCGTAGAGGCGCTGCTCCGGTTCGAACGCTCCGCCGATACGGGCGGAGCGGACCCTGCGGCTCTGCGCGCGGTGGTGCGCGAGAGCCGCAATTTCCTGGCGCAGCTGCAAGCAGCGCCGGGCGGGACCGTGAACGACATCAGCCTCTGCGGGCTGCTTCTGTCGTTCGCCTATCCCGACCGTATCGGGCAGAAACGCGGTGATGGCGCGTTTCTGCTCTCTGCCGGTCGTGGCGTGGCCATGCGGGAAGGGCAACCGCTGGCACGATCCGCTTATATTGTGGCTGCGTCTGTTGACGATCGAGCCACACAAGGTGCAATCTTGCTGGCAGCTGAGCTTGAAGAAGGACAACTGCTTAAATATCATATAGATCACATCACAGAGGATTCTGACGTGCATTGGGATAAAGAAAGTGGAAGTGTGAAGAAACGCCGCCGAACGATGCTTGGCGCTCTTGTCTTAAAAGAAACGTCACATGAAAGACCCTCCGCAGAAGAAACAGCGAAAGTACTGCTAAGTGTAATCGCAGAGGATGGGATTGATATCTTACCGTGGGAAAAGGGACCTCTGCAGCTTCGTGAGCGGCTAATGTTTATGCACGCCTTACGTTCAGATTGGCCGGATGTCTCTGATGAAGCATTGATTGAGACGCTTGATGAATGGCTATTACCTTACATTCACGGTATGCGTAACTTGCGCGACCTTCAGCGAATCCCGTTATCCCGTGCGCTTGAGGGGTTGCTGGACTGGAATCAGCGACAGCTTCTTGAACAGGAAGCGCCGACACATATAACAGTTCCTAGTGGTTCGCGTGTGCCCGTGGACTATGCTAATCCAGCTGCTCCCGTACTGGCGGTACGATTACAAGAGATGTTTGGACAGATAGACACCCCTAGAATTGGTGGGGGAAAGGTACCTGTTTTACTTCATCTTTTGTCACCGGCAAGAAGGCCGATGCAGGTGACTTCTGACCTTGCAAGCTTTTGGCGTGGTACTTATTTTGAGGTTAAAAAGGATCTAAAAGGACGTTATCCGAAGCACTATTGGCCAGACGACCCCTTACAAGCAATTCCGACCAATCGAACACGTCCCAAGAAATAATAGGCTCCTTCGTGCACTTGAAATTTTAATTAGATGTTTTGTCTTCAGCTTACAGGGTAATTAACTAGCGAAGACAATTACTAAGGAGGGCTTCAAGTGACTAAAAAAATCGTAGGTATCTTTGATACAGAACAAGAAGCAACCAGAGCAATTGAAGGACTTCACAATCAAGGGTTTAGTAATGATGAAATATCAGTAATCACACGTGATCGCGATGAGCTAAGACATATTTCGGATGATACAGGCACAAAAGCGCCCGAGGGTGTTGCAACAGGTGCAGCTACAGGCGGCGTATTGGGTGGTGTTACCGGACTGCTAGCAGGTATCGGAGCGCTCGCAATTCCGGGGATTGGTCCTATTCTGGCAGCGGGACCTATTGTGGCAACGTTAACAGGTGTAGCCGTGGGTGCAGGTGCAGGTGGCTTAGTTGGTGGCTTGATCGGTCTTGGCATTCCTGAGGATGAGGCAAAAGAGTACGAAGGATACGTTGAAAGTGGCAAGATCCTTGTGCTAGTTGAGGATAATGGACGAGGGTATCAAGCGCATGATGTGTTCCGAGACAATCGCTCACTAAATGCGCAGCGTTACGAAGGCGTCTATAACGAAGACACTCGACTAGGTAATTCGATGGCTAACAGAGCAGACCGAACGGCTGAAGTTTACAACCGAGATAAAATTTAAAATGTTAATCGACCTACTTTTACTATAAACAATCCATTAAAGACTGCACCTCCTAGCGATAAGCTGTGAGGTGCAGTCTTTATTATACATGTGGTATGATATGGATAATAATCCAAATTATAATTGGGATTTTGAGAAGTAACTAGCAATCTTTATACTTAGAGGCTGTTCTTAAGGAGGGCTTAGATGAAGATATTTGTAGCCGGTGCAGCGGGCGTGATTGGACGGCTATTGCTACCTAAGTTATTAGAAGCGGGGCATGAGGTTGTCGGAATGACCCATAAGGAAGAAAATAGAGCATTTATTGAGAAGTGTGGAGCACAGGCAGTAATCGCGGATGTCTTCGATCGAGAGGCCATATTTGCGTCCATTCACAAAGCACAGCCAGAAGTGGTTATCCATCAGCTAACTTCACTAAGTCAGCGGAATTTCTCAGATAATTCCAGGATAAGAATAGAAGGAACACGAAATATTGTGGATGCATCCCTTGCAGCTGGCGTGGAACAAATCATTGCACAAAGTATTTCATGGGCTTATGAAGCTGGAGATGTGCCAGCTACGGAGGAAACTCCTTTAGATCTTAAGGCTTTAGAGCCTCGGAGAAGAACGATTGAAGGTATATACTCACTAGAGAAAGCAGTTGCCGAGATCCCCAATCATGTGATCTTGCGGTATGGAATGTTGTACGGCCAAGGAACATGGTTTGACACTAATGGCTATATGGCAGAGGAAATTCGTCAAGAACGAATGTCAGCGACAGATGCAGTTGTATCATTCCTACATGTGGAGGATGCAGCTAACGCAGCGGTGCTTGCTCTGAACTGGCCTTCAGGCCCTGTGAACATCGTAGACGACGAGCCTGCTAATGGATTGGATTGGTTATCAACTTATTCAGATACCATAGGTGCTCCTGCTCCTAATGTTCAAGAAGGCAGAGCAGGATGGGAACGCGGAGCCTCCAATACGAAAGCTCGAATGGATTACGAATGGAGTCCACTGTACCCGTCATGGAGGTCAGGATTTGCTCGGAGCTTGAATGTCCAGAGTGAATGAATTCAGCTACTGAAAGGAAGTGCAGTATGAGTTTACTTCTTGTGATTTTGTTCTTTATTGGTTTAATCATGATGATTAGCAATCAATATGCGATGATCAAGAAAATGGACGAAATGAATGAGTCACTAAGTGAAATTAATAATAAACTTGGCTAGCTAAAGTTGAAAAGGAGTGATGACGTGGGGGTAATAAAAAATTTCTCTCTAGTGGTCGTGAATTTAATCGCGGATCTATGGTTTGGAATCGTACGAAAACCTGAATTTTATGATAATCACACGGTTACTAGAACAAAAAGAGGGTATGTCCTATTTGTAACGTTAGCAGGTATTTTCGCTGTGGGAACCGCCATTTGGCTATGCTCTAGAATTTATTAAAAAGAAGACTGCCAATAGGCAGTTTTTTTTAATTATAAGGTTTCTCCTTATATATTGGACTTCCAGATGCAATTACACTTGCTGTAGTTTAGTAAATAATCATTATAAGTGTTTATTACCAATCATTTACTTTAAGAAGTGATACTATAGAAAATAGAAGGTGAAGTAGCAGCGAGGAGGAATTGTACATGCAATTAATGGGATGGTCTGAGGATGAAATATCGTATGAGTTAAGTAATGATTATTCAATTCGTAAGGCTGATTCGAAAGAGTGGGGAGTGTATTGCTCCATTTATTATAATATTCAATATATTGGCTTTTTTAGAGAAGATGGGTTCAATTCTGCCCAAAAGAATGCTTTTTGGATCTATCAAGGGGAGTCTAAAATAGGTGGTGTAAGGATGTCACCTAATCGGATCTATCATTTATTTGTTATTCCACCGTTTAACGATACATTTGTGGTGCTTAAACTTCTAAAAAAGCTTTTGATATATTGGTCTGACCGAACGGAGCCTATAAAAACCTTCGAGGTTCTACCGGATCAAGTTCATTTATTTGCGCGGGCAGGATTTTGGCCTGATGAGTTCAGATGTCGCTGGATGCAGCGTCCTACAGATCATTTCGAGGTGGAA
Source organism: Paenibacillus sp. FSL F4-0236 (assembly GCF_038000135.1). Taxonomy (NCBI): domain Bacteria; kingdom Bacillati; phylum Bacillota; class Bacilli; order Caryophanales; family Paenibacillaceae; genus Paenibacillus; species Paenibacillus sp. FSL F4-0236. The sequence continues at coordinate 3,065,286 of NZ_JBBOBK010000001.1, read as the reverse complement.
TGGAACGAAGAATTTAGAATTGAAAGTCCACAGATCGAAGATGATGGAAAAGGAGCTAAACGCTTTATTCTGGAAGATCAGATCGCCGAATGTAGCTATGCAAGCTTTAATGGAAGTCTCGAGGCGACTAGAAGAAAAAAATTCTCTTATGAAGATTTTATTCCAAGTGAAGAACCGAATTATACTAATGAAGCATTACTTACCGCGTCAACGCTTGTGTATGATAGGAAATCGGGACAGTTAATTGCGAATTGTCTCTTGGGTTTACAAGACGATTACGCAGCGGTTTATAGTATTGGTGTAATGCCCAGTTATAGAGGCAAAGGGTTAGCGACACTGATGATGAAAAGAGGACTAAGTCTCCTTAAAGATAAGTATCCTCTCCTTAGATTATATGTCATGGAAGGTAATGACGCGGAGTCTGTTTATACAAATCTAGGATTTGTTCCTGGAGTACAAGAGATACAGAGCATGTATATTCCTGTAATGGATTAGCAAACAAATCATAATGGTTACTTAGACACCTGCCTAGAACTTAAAATGTGTTTTCTTAATAGAATGTTGTGAAGTTCATGTTTATAGGGAGGTTCACAACAGATGGTAAAGAAAAAAGCTACTCTAAAGAAGAAAACATTATATTCTCAATATGCGCAGAAACATGTACATGAATTTGAAGGTAGTACGAAATTGGCTGAAGAAGGTGCAGATCGACATAACCATCGCTTTGCAGGTGTTACGGGGCAGGCGATTCGAGTAGGGAATAGCCATATTCATGAAATTGATCTTAGTAGAACTGATTTCTTGAACCACTTTCATAATCTGAAAAAGATAAGAACAGGCCCTGCTATTTCAGTCGGAAATGGCAAGCACGTACATTTTGTATCTGGCCAAACTACATTAAATGATGGTCATGTCCATCGATTTAATTTCGCAACATTGATTCAAGCTCCACTTGTTTAATGAATAAATCTGGTATGAAATGAAGCTCTGAAGGAATGAAAGAGCAAATAAAAAAAAGGCTGCCGGATGGCAGCCTTCTTCATTCTATCTAGGCATGTGAGGTTATGGGAAACATGAAATGTTTAGGTAGTTCTTTTAAAAATGGACGTACAAATAACGTATCCTCACTCTGGGGAATTAATGCTGACTCTATGTGATCTATGGCATAATCTGGTGTGAAATAAAAATGTATAACCTCCGTTTCAGGAGAAATAATGCTATTCAATATCGCGTTAATATCTATACTTTTAGTACTGATAATATCAAAAATATGAAGCTGATGCTCCTCATGTCTAAAGATCACTACGACGTCAGCTTCTTCAATATAGTAAAAAGAATCATGGAAAGGAAGGATAAAATAAAACAGCAGCTGATGTTCATTGTTTACAACGCTGAGTATAGAGGACACCGCTACTTTTTCTTCAGCGAATTTTTTTATCATGGTGAAATCAACGGAATTATTCATAGATAAGGGACGCACAGAGAAGATTTTAGACGTTTGATTTCTAAGATTAGAAGCGTTAATCGAAAAGCTGCTTTCTTGCATACGTTCAAATCCGAATTTAGGATAAAAGTCCAAAGCACTGTCGTTTGCAAATAAGTAAATGAAGTCATATTCATGTTCGTATTTCGCGATAATATGATCTATTAATTTCCTGGATAATCCTTGCATGCGATAATCAGGATGTGTCATTACAGTGCCAATTTGAATGGCGTTATACTCTTTTTGATTTATGAGAATCGTCATTTTGTTTATGGACGCATTTGCGATCACATGGTCCCTATCGATGTAGGAATAACAAATATACTTGTCACTCCAGCCTCCTTGTTCATACCATGGCGAGAAATCAATCCCGAAGATCGATTTAGCTAAGGCATTAAAGCTTTCTTTATATTTTTCGATATGCTTATAATCACTTACCAATTGGTAATCACTCATAAGTATGCCTCTTTTCCAAAGTGTTTTTCATAGTCACGTTTAATGGTTATATCTTACTACATGCTTATAAAGTAATGTTTATTATAAAAAAACAATCCCAATATTATTTGGAGGCTAGAAAATGAGAGAGATAGATTATAGCAATTATTACTGGAAAGATGACCAAATTAGATTGCGTTCAATACAAGAAGGGGATTGGGAAGGTTATTATACGAACCGATTCGATACTCCAGCGCGGCGACTCTTACAATGTGCAGTTGAACTACCACCCACCATTGCCGAAGCCAAAAATTTTGCGGAGACTTACGCTGAATTCTCATCCGATAGACTAATGTTTACGATCGAAGATTTGCATGGTGAAAATGTTGGCGGCGTAAATCTCAATAGCATTGACGAGAAAAATGGTACGTTCAGTATAGGTGTGCAGGTGGATAAAGATCATCGAGGTAAAGGGTATGGAACGAGAGCTATAACCATCCTCTTAAAATATGCTTTTTTCGAGCGACGGCTAAATAAATTCAATGAATGTGCGCTTGAAGGTAATGAAGGTTCTATAGGGATGTTAAAGAAAGTCGGATGCGTGCAAGAGGGCGTGCGGCGGAAAGTCATTTACACGAATGGAAGATATTATGATTTGATATTGTTCGGATTGACGAAGGAAGAATTTATGGAGAAAAACAGAGATGAGCAATCATGAGCGCAATCGCTCGATTAAGGGATTTTCGAGTGGTATAGTCCGTTCTACAAAATCCTAAATCCGTAAAACTCCCATTATGTGGGAGTTTTTTTGTGGATTTTACTTACTATACAGAGACATAAAATGTAAGTTTATAGTCAATTATTTGATTTGTATTTTTAATTGTAGATATTTGGAAAGCGTTTTCGTATTGAACGATATCCGCTATTATAAGAGGGTAACTAAAAATATGAAAGTTCAGTGTAAAATAGCATCTAAGGAAAAGAGGGCTACATATGAATATTTTAATTATTGAAGACGATCCCAGCATTCAAATGCTGCTAAAATTGAGCTTAGAGGTGGAAGGGTATCAGACGAAAGCTGTAGGAACGGTGACTAAGGCGTGGGATGAACTTGGAACATGGTCTGCCGATTTAATACTGTTAGATCTTATGTTACCTGACCGTTCCGGGTTCGAGCTTCTTCAAATGCTTCAACAACAGTATAAGTCAGTCCCGGTAATCGTGCTCACCGCTAAGAATGAAATGAATGATAAAATCCTTGGCTTTCAGTTGGGAGCAGACGATTATCTAACGAAACCTTTTGAGACAAGGGAACTTATCGAGCGCATTAAGGCAGTTATGAGACGAATGAAGATGGTGGCGCCTCCTGAAGTGATCAAGATTGGACCTATTGAAATTGATAAGAATGGACGTACTTGTAAGATAGGGGAACAATGGCTTAAGACAACTAGTAAAGAGTTTGACTTCATGTGGCTCTTATGTGCACATCCTAAGAAAGTTTTCACACGCGAAGACTTGCTTGATCAGGTCTGGGGTTATGATTATTATGGGCATACAAGATCCGTGGACATGGTGGTAAACCGTCTTCGGGAGAAAATGAAACCCAACGAGCATCTGATCGCCACTATACATGGGACAGGCTATAAGCTGGAGGTATAGAAGATGGGGCTGCGAAATAAAATGTTTATTCAGCATGCCGTTACGATTGTTATGCTGCTCACAGCGATGTTTTTTATCGTTAATTATACGCTTAACCAAAGTATGATTAAACGGGATACTCAGACGTTAAGTCAGTATTTTGGCTTGCATCGTATTGAGGCATTGAAGATTGTCAGTGATCAGAAAATTAATATAGAACAATTATTTTCAGGTAAGTACGCCCCCTTTATTGCGTCGCATTTGGCGTCAAACAGCAATTTTCAAGTACAACTATTCGCACTAGATGAGACGATTGTTGGGAGCAGCAGCGATAAAGAAAACTTACTTAAACGTAACGATATTAAGAAAGCGCTTACTGGTAATGCTGCCACAGTCATAACTGCAGGTGAAGGTACACAATATCTAATTTACTCAGTTCCCTTCTGGTATGAAGGAGAAATTGTGGGTGGATTTCGATATTTATTGGACCTCCATGAGAATTTGCAGACATTAAACCAGATGCGCACATGGTTCATCGCTGCAGCTGTAGGATGTTTAATTTTTTCGCTTATGGTCAGCTATTCATTCTCATCTTTGTTGGTGAGGCCTCTACATGCCTTGCAGCAGGCGCTTAAGCTTGTATCCATTGGCGATTTTAGCAGAAAGATACAGGCGAGTAGTCAGGATGAGGTAGGAGAATTAGCCAAGGATTTCAATCATATGTCGGATGCGCTGCAACATCATATCAAAATGTTAAAGTATGAACAGGGAAAGCAGAAAGCTTTCTACGACAACATAACTCATGAATTAAAAACACCATTAACTTCGATTATCGGGTTTTCGGATTTAATTGAAAGAATGAATAAGAAGGATGATATACAGGAATGTAATACCTATATCCGTAAAGAGAGTACTCGGTTGTTAAATATGGTTGAGGATTTGTTACAGACCTCACTGATTGGTGATGAGGCTTGGCGTATCAAGCTGGAGTGTACTGATTTAGGGGCTGTCATTATGGATAGTCTACGTATCTTAGAGCCGACCCTTCAAAAATCCGCGATTGTTACCACGCTAAAGATCTCATCTTGTGAAGTGAATTTAGATCCCAAGAGAACTCAGCAAGTTCTATTTAACGTGATTGATAACGCTATTAAGCATAGTGAATGTACAAATCTCTATATCGAGTTAACGGAGCATGGGGACTGTGGGCTGGTTCGTATCATAGATAACGGGAGAGGGATATCACAACAATTGCAAAGTATATTATTTCTACCCTCGGCAGAGAAACAGGATCGTATTATTTCAAACGAATCACATGGGTTAGGATTACCTCTATGTAAACAGTTTATGGAACTTCAAGGAGGGAGTATCGTCATTACTAGCTCGGAGAAGAAGGGGACAGAGATTCAGCTGAGATTCCCCTTAACATAACAAATGTAAGCGCTGTTACAAAACTGATACAAATTTAAAATTTTTCTGATATATGAGGAGGTTAAAGTAAGTGCCAGAGGATAAGAAAGGGCTTTCATGGTTTCGCCTCATCTTGTTACAAGTCATCATAGGCAGTCTGCTAATCGGCATGTGCGCTTACACTTTTCGAATACCTCTTGATGAAGTACATGTTGTACCTCGACAGGAGGATCAGCTTGACCGGATTGCAGGCGTTCCGATGCGCGTGGATATTACATATCCAGGCCTAGGGACGATTTCCATTGAGGATCCGAAGGAATTGCTGAAATTGAGATCTACTTTTTCCGGGTTGTTATCATCAGGAATACAGCGTCCACAACAGTTGGTTCCGAGACTTCTGTTGTCGGGAACGATGGCCTATCTGGATCAAGAAGATATTCCTTTTCAAGTGGAAACGAATGCGTTTCACTTCGGTGCAGAGTCAGTTAATTCGCTTAATGTAAGTGCAACTATCCGCAAGCTGCAAAGTACACTCATCGATAAGATGTTAACAACGTCGAGTATTGGATCTGCTGTGGAAAACAAGATTAATGATGTGTTCACACTACAGCAGGGAGTACTTACAGCTCTCACTCAGGTTGAGAGGAAGGCGTTGATATCGCAGATTCGTGCAGCAGAGCGTATTATCGATTTCAGCCATTTTGATGACTTACAACGTACACCCGATGCTCACTTTGTCATTCAGCTCACGAATGATTATCGAGTGAAAAAGCACTGGATCCATGTGGATCGTTATAACGGCGCTTACTTCGTGGTCTATGACCTTCTGGATGAGACCAATCAAAGAGTCTATTTCAAACTAAATAATGCCTCATACTGATCTTGAAGGGATGGTTTAGTCTATGGCGAGAAAGAAAAAAAACAGTAAGTCAGTCATTTTATTGTCAGTCATAGTAGTTGTGTTGGTAGCGGGGTTCTTCATGTATAAATCAGGAGTATTTGGCGGTAAAGAAATGAAAAAAATCACCGTATATTCCATTTTTCAAGAGGAAGAGGCTCGTAAAATTCTGGATAAATTCAAAGCTGAAACCGGAATTGACTATGACATCCTACGTTTGCCAAGTGGAGAAGCGGTATCACGTGTACAGAATGAAATGTCGAATCCACAAGCCGACTTTCTGATGGGAGGGCCAGCGGATTCGCACCAAGTACTGAAAGAGGCAGGTTCATTGGAAGCTTATGCTTCTCCGAATGCTTCTGACATCGCTGACAATATGAAAGACAAAGATGGCTTCTGGACAGGGTTTTATCTAAATCCAATCGCTATAGGTATTAATGAAGAACGCTGGAAAGAGAAATATGGTAGTGATCCATACCCTGAAACTTTTAAGGATTTGCTTGATCCTAAATTCAAAGGTGAAATTGGTATGTCGGATCCAGCAACATCGGGTACAGCATATACAGCAGTAGCTTCTTTAGCCCAAGTATGGGGTGATGATGAGATGTTGAACTATATCAAACAGTTGCTGCCTAACCTTAAGGAAAGACCTAAGTCTGGCATTGAGCCCATTCAGAAAGCTGCTAAAGGGGAGTATACAATTGGTGTGACTTTCCTGGGCGATCAATTGAAGATTAAATACCAAGGCAACCCAATTGTTAGTGTTGTTCCAGAAGCAGCAGGTTATGAAGTTGGAGCCTTATCCATTGTTAAGGGTGGACCTAATACAGAGGCTGCGAAGAAGCTTATGGACTATATGCTTACCAATGAACCGGGTGAGTTGTATACGCAATCTGCATACGCAGTATCCGTTAAAGCATCAGTACCGATTCCTAAAGGTGGCATTGATATTAAAACAACGAAATACAACGATACTTATGATTTGTTAAAAGCAGCATCGCAGCGTAAAGAGTTGCAAAATGCATTAAAAGATTTGAAATAAAAGAGCCAATAGGGGTATTGCATGGCTGTACCATATATGGTGACTGTAATGCCCCTCAAATTGGATGGCAGAAAGGTGGGAGTCGCCCCCTATGAAAGAAAAAAAAGGCATTGGGGAGTCGATCAACAGGCTCTTTAAAGATCCATCGTCACTCGTACTTGTACTGACTAGCTTTGCATTTCTCATTCTATTTGTTATTTATCCGCTGGTAGTCGTTGTGTTTACATCTGGATTTGATAATTGGGCAACGTTTTTTAGTAAACCCCGTTATGGAAAAGCGCTATTAAATACGGTAGTTAGCTCATCATTATCCGCTTTTACAGCAACAGTGTTTGGATTTATTTATGCGTATGCGATTCACTACAGTAACATCAGAGGAAAGAAGTTCTTTCGATTTATAGCCTTTATTCCATTATTAGCTCCTTCGGTTATGAGTGGTTTAGCATTCCTATTGCTTTTTGGACGTGGGGGAATGATCTCACAATGGTTAAATACCAACTTTAATTTTGAGCTTGATTTGTATGGATTACCGGGGCTGTGGATTGTTCAGACGATATCCTATTTTCCACTTGCCTACATGACTATAACGGGTGTGCTCCGCGCTATATCACCGAATCTGGAGATAGCAGCACAGAACCTTGGAGCTAGAGGATTTAAATTATTCAGGACGATTACGCTGAAACTTGCACTTCCAGGTGTTATTAACGCATTCTTGCTGGTAGCGATTAACTGCTTCGCTGACTTCGGGAATCCAAAGCTAATTGGTGGGAACTATTCACTTTTAGCAGTTGAAATTTACGGAGAAATTATTAATAACGAGGCAGGACTAGCTTCGGTCATGGGGATTATCTTAGTAATTCCTGCACTGATTGTATTCTGGGTTCAGAATAAGATTTTATCTAAAGGCTCCTACTCAACGATAACTGGTAAGCCGGTATCTGGTTTGAAACGGATCACTACATCTAAGAGGACAGATGCATTACTTTTCTCTTTTAACAGTTTAATCTCATTGTTCATTATTTCGATGTTTGCGATCACCATTCTTTTCGCCTTTACGAAAAACTTTGGTCGAGATAATACGTTCACACTGGATCATATTATGAAAGTTGTCTTTAGTTCATCTAGTCCAGCCGTTTTGAACAGCTTAGTGTTATCGCTAATTAGTGCGTTGCTGGCGGTGGCTCTTGCATTAGTGCTCGCCTATATAGTAGTTCGCAAACCTTTTCCAGGTAAAAAATTACTAGATTTCAGCGCGGTTCTTCCAATTGCGCTTCCAGGAACATTCGTTGGTCTTGCACTGATTGTTGCGTTTAGTAAAGGTCCGATTGTTTTGCAGGGATCTGCAGCATTGATTGTCATTGCGATGTTACTTAAACAGATGCCTGTAGGTTATCGGGGCTTGACTGCGTCTTTTAAACAAGTGGATAAATCGATCGAAGAAGCAGCCACCAATCTGGGTGCGAGTAGCCGTAAGACGCTAACAACGATTGTATTTCCAATGTTGCAAAAAACCGTCGTAGCGAACTTTGTCTATGCGTTTATGAAAAATATGAATACTTTGAGTACGATAATCTTCCTAATTACCCCTAAATGGGTTGTTGCAGCAGTATCGATCTTTAACTATGCCGAAACGGGAACCTATTATTGGGCAGCCGCTGTGGCAGTGGGTTTGATGGGTGCAACGCTTGGAACACTGGGAGTGATCAAGCTGATCTTCCGTTCCAAAGTGAAAATATTTGATTTCTAATGATTTTGAAGGGAGTGGGCACGATGGAATCCAACATACTACTAGATTTGAAAAATGTGAATAAAGTGTTCGGCAATAACCATGTCTTGAAAAATATCAACTTAAAGATTGAACGGGGGAAGTTCATCACCTTCCTTGGTCCGAGTGGTTGTGGGAAGACGACTTTATTACGTTCCATCGCGGGTTTCTATACCATCGATGATGGTGAGGTGTGGATTGACGGGAATTTGGTTAATGAATTACCTCCATATAAAAGGGGCACTCCAATGGTGTTCCAGGAATATGCCTTGTTCCCGCATATGACGGTATTTGATAATATTGCTTATGGACTAGATATTAAGAAAAGACCTGAAGCAGAAGTGCAGGAACGGGTAATGGCTGTTATGGCCCAGGTCAAATTATCCGGACTTGAAGAGCGATATCCCCATGAAATGTCTGGTGGACAACAGCAACGTGTAGCTATGGCTCGTGCCTTAGTGATGAATTCGCCGATTATTCTCCTGGATGAGCCACTAAGTAATCTAGATGCTAAATTACGTGAAGAGGTACGCGTTGAACTGCGAACAATTCAACAGGAACTTGGACTAACCGTAATATATGTAACGCATGATCAATTGGAAGCTTTGTCGATGTCAGATCAGATCGTTGTTTTTAATAAAGGAGCTATTGATCAGTACGGTACGCCGCATGAAATATATTATAAACCTCGTACACAATATGTAGCTGATTTTATTGGTTCTACCAATTTTATTGAGGCAGTAGTCATGCAAAGTAAAGAGGGTACGGCAACAGTTAGCTACGGCTTTGGAGGGGATAATGTTACTATTACTACAGATGAAAAGCTGACAGAGGGTGAGGAAGTTCTTCTGAGTGTTCGCCCCGAATCATTGCGACTAAATCATCCGGACATTAGCGGATTTAACATCATGGGAGTAGTCCAATCCTCGATGTTTCTAGGAGAAAAGGAAAGATATTTCCTTGCAGATCAATGGGGCAAAGAATGGATTGTCGATGCTTATGATATTGGTCAAAAGACTTTCGATGGTCAAGTTCGGATGAGTGCGGCAATAGACAAAATTCATATTATTAAAAAGGTTAGTCCGTAAACTGAAGTAGATGTTCCAAAAAAGGAAAACAGTCGTTTTCCTTTTTTGGCGTATCGTTTTTTATAGAACGGCGGCTATAGGCTAGTTTAGCGGGAGGAGACGTTCTAATTGAGAACAAAGGTAATTATCCTGTCATTGGTTGCGGTAACAATACTTCTTCTAATATATTTCTATCCTGGACAGAAAAGCAATCAGCCTCTCAAAGTATATGTAATTTTTCAAGAGGATGAAGCGCGTATTCTGTTGGAGAAATATAAGAAGAAGACGGGACAGTCTTATGAGCTTATTCGCATGTCTGGCGGTGAGGCAAGCTACCATTTGATGTCGATCAATAAGACAGGCATTGATGTTGTTCTCGGTGGGCCTGCTGATCTTCATGAGCAGCTCAAGAACAAAGGGAAATTAATTCGCTATTCATCACATGTTGCTGATGAGATCCCCGACATCTATAAAGATAAAATGGGCTATTGGACAGGTATATACATGGGTGCATTGGCTATTGGTGTAAATGAGCAGGTCTGGAATCAAGATCCTCAGCTTGTAGCTTTACCTCTTCCGGAACGCTACGAAGACTTATTACGTCCCGAGCTCAAGGGGAAAATTGAAATTCCGGACCCAGAAACCTCAGGTACAGGATACACATTGCTAGCCTCTCTTGCACAAGAACGTGGGGAGGAGCAAGCTCTAGCATTGGTGAGTGCTCTTAAGAAGCAGAGTTCATCAACTACATTCTCAGGAATTAGTTCTGCCCAGCGGCTTGCAGTAGGTGAAGTTGCTGCTGTTATCAGCTTTATGGGCGACCAGCTTCGATTTAAGAATTCGGGATATGCTATACAATCTTCTATTCCTCCACAAGCTGGATGGGAGATAGGTGCAGTGTCGATCTTGAAAGGTGGGAACAACGTGACTGCTGCTAAGCAGCTGGTAGATTTTGTACTGTCAACAGATGCTCAGACAGATTATATGAATTCCGCATTTTCCTTACCTGTGATGCCGAATATTAAGATCCATCCGCTATTGTCTTCTGTTAAGCTGGAAAAATTAATGATTACGTATCGATTCGATATCGCTGCTGCGAACCGAGAGGAATTACTCGCTAAATGGCATGAGGCCAATAAACGCTAAGGGATTGTTCACTCATTATTCAACGGCCATCGAGAACTTTATGGTTAAGTTCTCAATGGCCGTTATTTATTACTCGAGAAAACCAACTTTCATCATATGAAAAATTCACAATAGAAAATCACAAAATAAACAACTCTATCTAGTTACTTTCAATAAATTCATCATCTATCCCTATTAAATTTCTATACAAATCGGAAAAAGTGAACCCACTACCACATTTCAGGTTGTGAAAGTTGGAAAATAGTGCTTATACTAGAGTTATAGAAGGTAAGATTAACCAAAAAAACACAACATGAGGAGGGTTTATATGGCGTTTATGATTGCTCAACGGGCTTTTATCAAGGTGTATCTTATAACAATGGTAGAACAACATCGCGGGTATGGATACCAAATGCTTGAGGATTTACGTCGAGATTTCAAGGCACATGGATATTCCCCTCCACAGAGCGAAATTTATCGCGCGCTGCATGAGCTGGTACAGCAAGGAATTTTATATCGTACTAAACAGCTAAAAGGGAATGACCCGAAGGTGGATTTTCAAGAAATCGTCTTATACCATTTCACAACTGATGGAGAAGAGAAAGCGAAGCTATATAAGAAGCAGGTGAAGACGGATCTTGATCGCTGCTTAGGTATTTTGAACAAGGCGGTTGCGGATAACTTCTAGAACTGGAACTATAGTTATATTTTCAGGATGCTCTCACCCTGTTATAATGGTTACTGCCGGATAATTGCAGTATATACTTGGAGGTAACAAATGATGGATGAACATATGAAACGTCGATTGGACAAACAACGTAAGCTATTCAGCCAACTTGGCATCACTCTAGATGCTCTAACCATACATGAAAAAGAATTCAGTATGAAGCTTCGTGGTTACGATGCGGAGGAAGTGGATACATTTTTAGATAGCGTAATCAAGGATTATGAGCGTTTTTATGCGACAATTGCTGATCTGATGGATAAATGGCAAGAACAGCAGCTGGAGATGCGAGAATTAAAATCAGAAACCAAAGCCACAGAGGTAATTCAGGTTCCTGTACTTCGAGGCATCGACCCTAAGGATTTAGAAGAGGTCATTCTAAAACTGGAGACCAATGTCCGTCAGCTTAAAGAAAAGCTTCCCCAAATTGAAAGCTATTTATAGCTCGTGAATTTTTGAGTTCAGGAGCTGCGCTTGACATTTATAAATTTACCATTGACGAGTTAGCAGTTCATGATTTATGATATGTTCATAAATGATCATTTATATTTTAGTGGCGTGTTACCGTTAAGGGCATGAGCCAAGGATTGTCTTCATCTCGATGAGACATTTCTTGGCTTTTTTTGTTCCTAATTGACGATAATATGGGAAAGGAGTGATGAGCTTGTCGCGGGAGATCGAGCAATTTCAAGTACAGCGTGTGATTGGGAACAACGTTGTAATGGTTCAGGGAAGCAAGAACGGCAAGGAATATGTCATCATCGGTAAAGGCATTGGTTTTGCTGTGAAAGGTTCAGGTGTGATTGAAGGAAACGATCCTCGTATTGAGAAATTGTTTCGTCTAGAAGACCGCGAATCCTGGAGTCAGTATCAAATATTGCTGGAAGACATAGATCCCAAAGTGATGAGAATAACTGATGAAATAATTGCTGATATCCAAAGTCAATTTCCTGACAAATTAAACGACAAGATTTATTTGGCACTCCCGAGCCACATTCAGTTCACCATTTACCGTCTGCGCAACGGGATGGATATTATTAATCCTTTTTTACAAGAAACTAAGATGTCTTTTCCGAAGGAATTTGATATCGCTTACAAGGCATCAGAGAAGATCAATGCTGAATTTCAGGTGCAAATTCCCGAAGACGAGGTTGGATTTCTAACTTATCATGTGTACTCCGCAGTTAACAATGTATCGGTGGGTCAGTTAGTAAAAGCATCTAATATTGTAAGTGAACTTCTGGACATGATACAGCAAGAACGGAATATAACTTTTGAGCATGGCAGTATGAATCATATTCGATTAATGATCCATTTACGGTTTTCATTGGAACGTATTTTGAAGGGATCACTAATAGATAATCCTTTTGTGAAACATATTAAGAAGGAATATAAAGAAGAATACAAGTTATCTCAAAAGCTCGGTAAAGTGATGCAAAAATCTCTTGGTGTAGATATCCCGGAAGAAGAGCTGTGTTTCCTGGCGATGCACTTACACCGATTATTTCAGACTTTAGTGAAACAAAACTAACATCTTTAGAGGAGTGGAGCATATGTTTTCCAAATGGAAATCAAAAAAAGAAGAGAAACATACTGGACATACAATCGAAATCATGGCACCAATCAGCGGAGAGGCAGTTTCATTAACAGAGGTTCCGGATGAAACCTTTGCTGGTGGTCATATGGGTAGCGGAGTTGCAATCAGACCTTCTGAGGGGATCCTAAAGGCTCCTTTTGATGGCACGGTTGCTCATATCGTGAAATCGAGTCATGCAGTTATTCTGGAACATTCCTCCGGTGTGCAATTGCTGTTACATATCGGAATCGATACTGTCAGTCTTAAGGGCAACGGATTTGTCAGTCATATTGCCTCTGGAGATCAAGTGAAGGCAGGTCAAACCTTAATCGAATTTGATCTGGACGTTATTCGCGCAGCAGGCTGTGACACAATTTCACCTGTAATCGTGACTAGTACGGAGGAAACACCACCTCAAGTGAACGGACATTATGGTCAGGTTACAGCAGGACAGGATCTGATTCTTACAGTGGCTTCAAAGTAATAGGCTGATACAGCATTACTACTATTGAATCGAAAGGATGATATTTTATGTTGGGTTTTCTACAAAAATTAGGTAAGTCGCTTATGCTTCCGGTAGCAACTTTGCCTGCGGCAGGTATTCTGCAAGGGATTGGATTGCTTGATTTTGAAAAAGATTTGCATCTAGGGTCCGCAGTCGGAGGATTCCTGAACCAATATTTTGTTCCATTTCTAAACGCCGGTGCGGGTGCTATCTTCGGAAACCTTGCCTTGATCTTTGCGGTTGGTGTCGCCATTGGATTTGCCAAAGACGCCGTAGCAGCCTTGTCAGCAGTAATTGCATACATGGTACTGACCAAGATTCTGGCTGTCGTACCCCTTCAGTTCTCCTTCATCAATGATGATGTAGTGTTGAATATGGGTGTGCTTGGAGGTATATTTGCCGGTGCCTGGGCAGCATTCCTATACAAGAGATATCATAATATTAAGATGCCAGATTGGCTCGGGTTCTTTGCTGGTAAACGTTTTGTTCCAATCATTACAGCTGCATCCACGATGGTCCTTGCCGTATTAGTTGGTATGGTCTGGAGCCCTATACAAGATGTTATTAGTGATTTCGGTAACTGGGTTGTATCTTTGGGAGCAGTAGGAGCGTTCTTCTTCGGTACAGCTAACCGCTTATTGATTCCGATTGGACTTCACCACGTGCTTAATTCGATTGCTTGGTTCCAAATTGGTGACTTTACGAATGCAGCTGGTGAGTTGGTACATGGAGACTTGTATCGCTTCTTCGCTGGAGATAAAACAGCTGGGATGTTTATGACAGGCTTCTTCCCAATCATGATGTTTGCGCTTCCAGGTGCAGCACTTGCATTTATTCATACAGCTAAACCCGAAAAACGTAAAATGGTTGCTTCCATCTTCGTTGGTTCTGCCATCGCTTCTTTCTTAACAGGGATCACAGAACCCCTTGAATTCTCCTTTATGTTCTTGGCACCAGTATTGTACGTAGTGCATGCTTTACTAACTGGTTTCTCTATGGCATTAATGTATATTCTAGATGTTAAGCTTGGTTTCAGCTTCTCCGCTGGTTTGATTGACTACCTGGTGAACATGAAACTATCCACCAATGCATGGATTCTTATCCCTGTAGGTCTGTGCTTCTTCGTTCTGTACTACGTGTTATTCCGCTTTATCATCACGAAGTTCAAGCTTAAGACCCCTGGTCGTGAAGATGATGATGATGATGCGCTTGTAGCAACAACTGGAGGTAACACAACAGGTTCAGCGGCTTCTTCCAAGGCTGCTCAAATTCTTGAGCACATCGGCGGACCTTCAAACATCGAAAATATCGACGCTTGTATTACACGCCTACGTCTGATCGTTAAAGACGAAAAAGCCGTTAAAGATTCCGCTCTGAAACAACTCGGTGCTTCCGGTGTAATGAGACTTGGTCAAGGTGCTGTACAAATCGTATTTGGTCCGAAATCGGAGCAATACAAAGAGGAAATCGAGAAGTTACTATAACTTAACGTACTCCGTTTAAATTTATTAGCAAGGGCTAGTCCGCATACTAGCCCTTGTTTTTTTGTATACTTACAGGTATAAAGTGTTGCAATATACACAATACCTAGTATAATACTTGGTATAACCATACAAAGGAGTCGGTACATATGTCAGTCGACGATTATCTGGACCTTTTAAATTATGCCAAAGCAATTAACGATGGACAGTGGCAGGCTGACATCATAGAGAGCTTAAAGAATCTTAACGCAGTATCGGAAGAACCTCAGGTTCAAGAAGAAAGTGTGATAGAATTATGGTCACGGTTTGATTCCGTTAACATATTGATCATGAAGTTGTTTGAGAAGCTGCGTAAGAATGAAGAATCAGATGAAGTGTTACATTGGAAGGAACAACTGCTGGAGCTTAAGCTGGAGCGGAGTATTTTGTCCAAGAAGATTCTTAACCGATATATTCGAATTCGATAATTGGAATCAAAACAGATAGGTAAGACCAATAATGAAGACAGTTACCTTATTAATTAGGGGCTGTCTTTTTGTATGTTTTATAATGGATTATGATAATTATGAAGAATTCTGATACAAAAATGTACTGACGGTCGTCTTACTTATAGCTGCAGCTGATAAGGAGGATTTACACGATGGAAATTCCGGAATCTGAAATTTTTAAAACAATATTTTATGAACATTACCCTGTTGTCCGCCGTAAGCTTGCCGCTTTGGTACGTGATGAATCGGCGGCTGATGATTTAGCTCAAGAAGTTTTTCTGAGATTGTACCGTAATCCACCAGATGATCCAGCAGCGCTGGGTGCCTGGCTTCATAGAGTCCTAACTCGTATTGGATATGATTATTTGGACAAAAAAGCAAGGGAACGGCGACTGCAGAATAAACAAGAGCAGCTTTATGATGCTAGTGAATCTCCCCCTTCAGGTGAAGAAGTCATAATTAGTAAGCTAGATCAGGAAGATGTACACATCTGGCTGAATGAATTGCCTGAAAGAGACAGACAAGCGCTTCTTCTTCGCTACTCGGGGTACAGTTATGTGGAAATCGCGGGAGAGCTTGGAGTAAGGCCTCCAGTAGTAGGGACCCTGCTTCACCGAGCGACAGAGAAACTAAGACAAAATGCAACGAAGGCGATACCCCAGACGAAGTAGACTTTTTTCGAGGAGAAGTTAAGAAGTAATCTTTAAAATCAGGAGGTACAATAATGAATAACTATTCAGGAAAGCAAGATAAAGATAAGCAAAGTACAGACGAAGCCTGGGCCAAGCTACAGAGTAAGTTAGAGAATGAGTCTTATAATCCTCAATGGACAAAATGGAGAAAAAATACGGAAGCCCAAGTTGAGGATTCTGTTAACTTAAGTCAGCCAGAAAATCTTGAGAACCTTGAATCAGAGTCAACACCAACGGTAGTACAGGACATACTTGTAACTACCCATGATAAGAAAGTACAACGTCCGCGTCGGCTGCGTATGAACCGTCGTCGGAAGCTAGGAGTTGTAGCTGCGAGTGTAGCTGTTTTTGCAGTCATACTCGCGACCCCAATAGGAAACACAGCAATGGCATCCATTCTGAATCAGTTCAGGATGGAACAGGTTACGGTTGTTCATGAGAGTGATCTGCGTAATATTTTCACACAGGTGGCTGAAGACGGTGAACTTAATCGATCAATTAATCAATTCGGTGAGTTTACAAACGCTAGCGGGGCTTACATTGGTGAGTTGCCTGCGGATCAACTGAAGGCTACCCTAGGCTATCCAGCGAAAACCGCTGCTTTAGTGGAAGGGCATAATTCAGTTACGGTGGGTGCTTCACAAGATATCACGCTTAATCTGAAAGTGGACGAAGTGAACAAAGCCCTGAAGAAAATTGGAGCAGAACATCTGCTGCCCGAATCGATTGACGGTAAACCAATTACACTTCATATCCCGGAATTTGTGAATTACAATCTCTCATCTGACGAAACGCACTGGGCAAGTCTGTCGCAGATGAATGCACCTGTACTTAACGTTGATCCTTCTATTAAAGTGGAAGAGGCTTTGGAAGCTGTAATGAATTTCCCACTGCTCCCAGATTACTTGAAGACTAGCTTAATGCAAAGCAGGGTCTTATCCGGAGAAATCCCAATGCCGTTAATCGCTGGTGAAAATACGGAGCAAATAACTGTGGGTGACACTTTAGTTATAGTTGACAATTATGAATACAGCCGCGGTCCTGTATATCAAGCTACATGGATTCAGGATGGACAGCTATTCAATTTGTCAGGTGAGCTCTATTCGAGTAAAGAGAAGCTTATGACCAAGGTTCAGGAGTTGATTGAATCATGAGTACTGCAGCAATTGAAGCCAAGTCACTAACTAAAGAATATGATAACGGGCGCGGTTGTCGAGATGTAAGTATTACTGTAGGGAAAGGGGAAGCCTTTGGCTTCCTCGGCCCTAACGGTGCAGGTAAAAGCACCTTTGTAAAAATGCTTGTAGGACTTATTCATCCATCAAGTGGCAGTGGAACTCTGTTCGGGCATAAGATTGGTTCGCTAGAAGCTAAATCACTAATCGGTTATTTGCCCGAATTGTATCGCTATCAGGAATGGCTAACGGGTGAGGAGGTTGTGAGGCTGCATGCAAGACTATGTGGAATGCAGCGGTCTGTAGCATATAAGAGAATTCCACAACTTCTTGATGAGGTTGGAATTGGTAAGCGTGGACGTGACCGAGTGAAGCATTACTCTAAGGGAATGCAGCAAAGACTGGGTTTAGCTTGTGCACTTGTTAATGAGCCGGCTATCGTTTTTTTGGATGAGCCCTCATCGGCACTAGATCCAATCGGACGTCAGGAAGTCCGGCGTATATTACAGAATCTAAAAGAAAAAGGGGTTACGATATTTCTAAACTCTCATCTGTTAGAGGATGTTGAAGTACTTTGCGACCGAATGGCGCTACTTAATAACGGAGTTATTCTCCGGCATGGTAAAGTGTCCGAGGTGTTAAACAAGCGTATGAGCTGGCGATTTAAAGTAGGCGGCTTTGCGCCTATTTTATTGTCGTGGCTAAAAGATCAGACAGGCTTGCAGATCCGGGTGTCTTCCCATACCGAAGAATCCATAGACAGTAGTAGGGTTTGGTTGGAAGCGGAGCTGGAAAGTGAAGAGCAGGTGGGTTGGCTGAATACACTGATTATAGAACAAGGGATGACCTTATATGAAGTTTCACATCAGCAAGAACGTCTGGAAGAGTGGTTTATGAATGCTGTATCAGGACTAAGCCACAGAGGTGAACACGAATGAGAATTATAATGGGTATGACCTGGAAAGAACTGATGCGCAAAAGAGTAATGGTGCTGACATTAATTATGACCGTGGTCTTTCTTATTGGGTTTTGGTTTATTGCGGGTACGATCGGGCAAAGTTCTATGTCTCACGGATCGAGTTTTCCTAGCGGAGAAGAACTCCTTATTCGTTTTACAAATGGTTTATTTATTTTATCATTTGGATTTTTCTTCGGAGCATTTGTAATTGCTTTTTTAGCTATTTTTAGTTCGTTTTCCGCCATTTCAGGTGAGGCAGAGCAGGGAGTGATGCAAGCCTTGCTTCCAAGACCAATTCCACGCTGGAAATGGTACGCAGGTCGCTGGCTTGGTTATGTAACACTAGGAATAGGTTATGCACTTATTTTATTTGTTTCTATATTGCTAATTACGCAAGCTCATACCGCAATTCCAAGAGATGGATTAGCGTTATTTAAATCATTTTTGCTCTTTTCTTCCATCGTACCGTTGCTAATAACTGTTTCTATGCTGGGTTCAGGATTCTTCTCAGCCCTTGGGAATGGAGTCTTTATGACGATGCTTTATGGAGCAGGATGGCTAGGAGGAATGATTGACAAGGTAAGTAGTTCATTATTATCTAAGCCCGAAGCACTTAGCACTCTAAATAATATGACGGGTATAATGTCCTTACTTATGCCTGTAGATGGGTTACAGCGCAGAATGACTGCTGAACTGTTTAGCATTAACGAAATGAACGGGATGTTTAACGCTTCCAATAGTCTATTTGGGTTAGATAACTTCACCTCAGTCCCATCTAATACATTTATCGTCTATGCGATCTTCTATACACTTATCGCGTTCTTAATCGGATTGTATCGTTTTCAACGGAAAGATCTATAGTAGTTTAACAATATTTCGAAGAACTTAAAATGCCCTTTTTGTTGCCGGATTTACGGAACAAAAAGGGCTCTTCAAGTTAGTATAAGTCGGATTAATTTGTAACACCAAGCTCAATCCAGTCCGTAGACCAATTTCCAATTTCACCAAGTATAGGAGCCAACGCGGTTCCTTTTGGAGTAAGGGAGTACTCAATGCGTACTGGCATTTCTGGATATACGGTTCGTTCAATAATACCTTCGATTTCCATTTCTTTTAATCGGTCAGATAACACTTTACCACTTAGATTGGACAGACAGCTTTCTATTTCGCCAAAACGACGTGGACCTGGCATAAGCACGAAAACGATCAGCGCGACCCAACGTTTACTTAGCAAGTCTACCGCTTTTTCAAAGCGAGGACACATGTTGAAATCATTCATAATATCACCTCGACATTCATTATATCATAAACTTACATAAAGTAATTATAAATATTTAAAGATATATTATAACTTGACGAAGTTATATTACAATGATAAACTTACTTACAAATAGTTACTTATATTTTAACTAATATTCGATCCTTATGTATAGCTATAGCTATACCAGATGAAATTGAGGAAGGTGTTACACATGACAAAACCAGATATTATTTCTATCCTACAAAATAAAATTACTCGGATTCCTTTAGAAAACAGTACAAATATATTGGTTGGACCGATTACTTTACCCGTGAATTTAGACGGAGAGACTGTTACTTTTAAATGGTACAACTGGCTGAACACTACGGATGCAGAGCTTCTTGGTGATAATAGTGAAGCAACAGCCGCTTTGATTTCAAAGTTACCATCCATGAGCCTCGCAGATGGTCAGCAATCCAGTGTTTTAGTATATGGTGATTTCGAAGGCTCAGATGAAGCATTGATTCGGATGCACAGCATTTGTCATACCGGCGATATTTTTGGCAGCAAACGTTGTGATTGTGGCTTCCAACTGCATCAGTCCATGAAAATGATCGTCGAACACGGTTCAGGTGCGTTATTCTATCTTGCTAACCATGAGGGTAGAGGCATTGGACTGTTTAGCAAATCTTTAGCGTATCTTTTACAAGAAGAAGGATACGATACAGTTGAGGCTAATTTAGAACTGGGTTTTTCTGATGATTCAAGAAATTATGAAGAAGCGATCAGCGTTCTACAACAGCTACGTCAAAAACCAGTCACGTTAATTACGAACAATCCGAAGAAACTGGAAGCTCTCAAGACTGCAGGTATGAATGCTGTGAAAAGAGTAGCGCTGTGGGGAGATGTATCTTCTTTTAACGAGAAATACTTACGCACCAAAGTGGCTCGTTCAGGACATTTAGAGGCAGTGAAAGAAGCGAATCCAATTGTAGGAAGACTGGCTAAGTAAAAATTGAGGTAGTGCTTTTGCACTTCTTCAATTATAATGGGTTACTGGAACCCAACTTTAAGCTTAGTGAGGTACAATATGACTGCTATTCAAGTACAAGACTTACGCAAAACATTCAAAGTACAAAAAAACCGCGAAGGTCTCAAAGGGGCCTTCGCTGATTTGTTTAAAAGGGAGTATACGGAAGTAACTGCTGTGAAGGATATTTCCTTTTCCATTCCCGAAGGTGAGATTTGTGGTTATATCGGCGAGAACGGTGCCGGGAAATCAACCACGATCAAAATGCTCACGGGCATTCTCGTACCCACTTCAGGAAATCTTACGGTGGGTGGTTATGTTCCTTATTTGGAGCGCGAGAAATTCGTGAAGAATATCGGTGTGGTGTTTGGGCAACGCAGCCAGCTATGGTGGGACATTGGGGTCATTGAATCCTTCCAGCTGCTGCGCAAGGTATACCGGGTATCTGAACAAGACTTCAAGAAACGGCTGGATGAATTAGTCGAACGATTGCAGTTGCAAGAACTACTGAATCGTCCTGTTCGTAAGCTCAGTCTCGGTCAGCGGATGCGTTGTGAATTAGTCGCAGCATTACTTCATAACCCTTCGATTGTATTTCTGGACGAGCCAACCATTGGTTTAGATATTGTGGTGAAGTCAGAGATCCGTGAATTCCTTAAAGATATGAACCGTGAGCATGGAACAACCATACTGTTGACTACACATGATCTGCAAGATATTGAAGCCCTTTGCTCGCGGGTGATCATGCTTGACGATGGTCGAATTATTTATGACGGCGGCCTAGAAGATCTGAAACAGCGCTGGGGAACCGGACGTGAAGTTCAATTTCAATTCGGAAATGCAACGAAACGGCAATTGCTTGAGCTTTGGACTGAAGGGATGCCGGTTACTTGGTCTGCAGACAACGATCTTGGAGCATCGGTTTGGATACCGCTGGATATTAATGTATCCGATGTTTTGGGACGGGTAGTAGGGAAAGCCGACATTACTGATATCAAAATCATTGAGACGAATACGGACGATATTGTTCGCAGTATTTATCAATCCGGGTCTGCGGATAAACCAGAGAAACAAGCTGCCGCTCTGAAGGATGAAAGAGAGGCTTTACATGTCTGATAAGCTTAATGCTTCAACAGCTATGTCCTCGTCCTCAGGAGGTTCACCTTCAGGTGGTCCTCCAGAGAATAGTCGTAGATTACTATTTGGGGCGTACTTAGATTTTATACGGATCCGGTTCCTTACCATGCTTGCTTATCGGATCAACTACTACTCAGGTATTCTTATCTATTCACTGAATATTGGGGTTAACTATTTCACGTGGATGGCCATCTATGGTAATGGGGATTCACTTGGTGGCTTTACCGCAACGCAAATGACGTCTTATGTCGCTGTTTCTTGGATGGCTCGTGCGTTTTATTTTAATAATCTAGATCGTGAGATCTCTACGGATATACGAGACGGAAGTATCGCTATCCAGTTTATAAGGCCTTATAACTATGTCTTAGTCAAAATGATGCAAGGACTCGGAGAGGGAATGTTCCGCTTTCTCTTGTTTATGATTCCGGGTATGGCTATAGCGATGTTGTTGTTCCCGGTTCAATTACCGACAGCACCATCTGCTTGGGCGGGGTTTCTTGTAATGCTCTTTTTCAGCTTTTTGATTAATTCACAGATCAATATTATTACTGGGCTCTCAGCTTTCTTTGTTGAGAATAATGAGGGCATGATGCGTATGAAGCGGGTAATTGTTGATCTGTTCTCTGGTCTGATCGTGCCGATCAGTCTGTTTCCTGACTGGCTATCTTCTATACTTAAGGTGCTGCCGTTTCAGGCGATTACTTACTTGCCGGGTTCTGTATTTACAGGACGGGTGCAAGGGGTTGGGATTTGGAATGTACTGGGGATACAGATCGTTTGGTTCCTGGCCTTACTGATTCCAATTGTCTGGTTATATCATGCGGCGCGGCAGCGTCTCTTCGTGCAGGGAGGTTGAGGAAACGTGTATTACCTTGGATTATTAATTGAATACATTAAGAACTATATGAAGTCCCGGCTCACCTATCGCGCCGATTTTTGGGTAGAGGTCATATCAGATTTGCTCTTTCAGGCTACAAACTTTATCTTTATACTAGTAATTTTTATGCATACGGATAGCCTTGGCGGCTGGAAACAGAACGAAGTAGTGTTCGTCTATGGGTTCTTTATGGTGCCTTTTGGGGTGTTTAGTTGTTTTGTGAATCTATGGGGATTTAGTGAGCGTTATATCGTCAAAGGTGAGATGGACCGTATTTTGACACGTCCGGCGCATAATCTGTTCCAGATCTTTTTGGAAAATGTTGATCCACCAGCACTAATGGGCTCATTCATAGGTATTATTATTATGGCCATCAGTGGTAGTAATCTGGGTCTTCCCTTTGAATGGTGGACGATACCGGCTCTGATCATTCTCACGTTAAGTGCCGTCGCCATCTATACTGGGATTTATACAACATTGACTTCATTGTCTTTCTATTCGGATGCTCCTACGGGTATTCTTCCGTTAATGTACAACATTCAGACTTATGGCCGTTATCCGGTAACGATTTACAATCGTGCTATTCAGGTACTTCTAACTTGGATTATCCCGTTTGCATTCGTCGGGGTATATCCAGCAGCGCTCTTCCTGCAGCGTGAAGAAATGACGAGCCTGGCGCTGATGACACCTGTTGTAGGTGCGATATTCCTTGGGATTGGTCTGTTAGCTTGGAGTTATGGGGTTAGAAGATATAAGGGCGCGGGATCTTAAGCTAAGCTATTGTCTTGTTAAGTTGGAAAGGCTACCTTCGGGTAGTCTTTTTTTTCACTCCTAATTCATCAATATGCTAAAATCATTAATAACTAGAATGGGGAGGAATCATAGATGAATGTGTTAGATATTTTACCAGCACCCGAAAACTTAAAAAAACTCATGAAAATACTTGCTTCTCTAAATATTGTCCTATGTTCAGAGGAATGGCTTCGCTATCATAGTTTTGATTCTAAATTTGATAAGAATGTTTCTCTAGCATCGATCGATAATGGCTCAGGTGATCATTTGTTTATTATTTTTGCACCTCAAGGAACGATAATTAAAGGTTTTGATCATGAATCCGAAGTAAGTCCATATGCGCGCGACGAACATGAAGTTTGGCCAGGAATCTATGAAGAAGTCCCCACCTCACTATTGTCTATTCTTGAAGAAGAGGCGATAGCTAAGGATGATGTTACTTTTTGTTTTTGGCGTGAAAATAATGACTTGACGTGGAAAAAGGGGAAGGTAGAGATTCCAGCGGGGACAGAAGATGGTTCGGACTTTTTGCTAGGGACTATTTTCCGCACTGCTGAGGATTTTGTGGAATTTGCCGAAGGTTATTTTGAACTCATACTCCCCTTAGAGGTTGTTGCACAAGTTTATGAGGGTGCAGCTATTACGAAAGAGATGATTAAAGCGTTAAATCCTGATGGTGATATTGAGAAAATCCTTCAGGAATTAGCAGAGCTAGACTCTTAGGTAATTATCGATTTGAAAACAGAGAGGGATGCGAAATAAATGAAGGGCTGCCGATAGGCAGTCCTTTATTTATTGATCGGAAGTATTTCTTAATGAGGAGCGAAAATAGGAAATAAAAACAGAATACTTTCTCTTTATCAAAGTTTTATTTACATATATCATTTTACTAAAGATACAAGTGAGAGGGATAAAACTTTACATAATTCAAGCGATCTTAATAACTCTCAAATCAATTTCGTGAGTGTGAGTTAGGTTCCAGAGTAGAGTATTTGGAGTGGAAGTATTAAAATATTGTTTTTCAAAGAGGGGGCAGTTTGTTATATGTTTGGAATTATGGCTATTTCCGGCCTGTCTTTTCTTCTAGTGGCGTTATTTACGCCGTTGTTGATCTGGACACTGCACAGGCTGAGGCTAACGCAGCCAATTCGCTCCGAGTTACCAGCGGATCATCAGGCCAAACGTGGTACACCGCTTATGGCAGGGTTGGTCCTGCTTATCGGGATAGCGATCTCGTTACAGTTTCATCCCGGACCTCTAATGTTACTCTTATGCGTCACGTTTTTGTTGTTCAGCTCGGTCGGATTTCTGGATGATTTCAAAAAGGCTTTTTGGCAAAATCCGTCCGGCATCACCGGTCGCTCAAAGCTAGTGCTTCAATTTATTTTTACTGGAATCATTTTGTATGTGTTGTTCCAATCGTTCGGTCTGACGAGCGATATTGGGTTATTTCAAGGGCACTATCTGCAATTGCCTTTGTACCTTTATGTCGGAATCATTTTGCTGTTTGTGGTGGGCTCCGCAAATGCCATCAATTTTACGGACGGTCTTGATGGGCTACTGATTAATGTGGCCATTCCAACGTATTTTTTCTTTTTTATGATTTCGGACAAACCTGAAGTACAGACATTTTCCCTTGTCATGATCGGCTGTCTGCTTGGGCTTTTCCTTTATAATATTTATCCGGCAAGAGCGTTTATGGGCGATACAGGATCGTTGGCGATCGGTGGCTCCCTTTCCATTTTGGCTGTCATTGAGAAGGTCGAGCTTTTGATTCCAATTTTGTTTTTCGTCTATTTTGCGGAGCAGTTATCGGTCATATTACAAGTTTGGTACTATAAACGGACTAAGCTGCGGCTGTTCCGGATGGCTCCGATCCATTACCATTTCAGCTTAAAATATGGATGGAGCGAAAACAAAATCGTGATGATATTCGGTTTCATTTCGTGGGTATCCGTACTGATTTGCTGGTTAATTTGGAAATATCTCATGCACTAAATAAATTTCACATTTACAAATCTATAAAAGTAGATATAATGAAATGCATGGAACCTTTAGTGATATTTAAAGCTTTGTCTAACGAGACACGTAGTCAGATTATGATGTGGTTAAAAACTCCGGGGGAATTCTTTGATGAGAAGCCTTATTTACAACAAGGCCTTAGTTTTCGAACTGGAATATGCGTGGGAGATATTCAAGCTAAAGCGGGACTTGCACAGTCTGTTATCTCGAGTTATTTGTTGACAATGCAAAAAGCTGGTTTGTTGGAATCTGAGCGAATTGGGAAGTGGACGTACTATCGTCGGAACGAGAAGACAATTCAGGAATTTTCCGAGTATATTAAACAGAAACTATAAATGAGAGGAGGGAAGACTTTTTTTTGATAATACATATCTACAATTCTGTATATGTGAATATAATTGGAGGATTATTTTAAAAATGAAAAAGATTAACCCGTTGCTTATCATTATTCTGGCTTTAGGTGTATTTGGTATTATCACTACGGAAATGGGTATTATAGGTGTTCTACCGCAGATAACTCAAAAATTTAATATATCGACTTCACAGACTGGATGGCTTGTAAGTGTATTTGCTTTAGTCGTTGCCATTTCTGGTCCATTCCTAACATTACTGGCTTCTGGTATCAATCGTAAAGTTATTCTATTAACGGCTGTACTTATTTTTGCAATTTCAAATGTTGTGTACGCTTATACAACTATGTTTGAAGTAATGTTGATTTTTCGTATTATCCCTGCTATTTTTCATCCTGTCTTTTTTTCAGTTGCTCTTGTGACCGCTGCTCAACTTGTCCCACCAGAAAAGAGTACTAAAGCAGTTACAAAGGTTTTCGCCGGAATCACAGTCGGGTTTGCTTTTGGTGTGCCTTTGACTTCTTATCTTGCGGACAAAATATCATTAGAAGTTGCATTCCTGTTTGGTGCTGTTGTAAGTATAATTGCCTTTTTAGGGATACTCGCTTGGCTTCCTTCCATGCCTGTTAAAGAAAAAATGTCTTATGGCAAGCAGCTTGGTATACTACGCAAACCCCTATTATGGTTAAATATTGTGACTGTTATTTTTATTTTTGCAGCTATGTTTTCTGTATATAGTTACTTCGCTGAGTATCTTGGACAAGTAACACATATGAATGGATCATGGATTAGTATCATGTTGATGGCCTTTGGTATAGTCATGATTTTTGGGAATTTTTTATTTGGGAGCCTTTTGCATAAAAGCATTTCAAAGACCGTCATCATGTTTCCTCTGCTATATGCGGTAACTTACCTCTTCGTTTATTATCTAGGATCTTATTTCATTCCGATGGTTATTATCATAATCATTTGGGGGGCAGTGCATTCCGGCGGACTCATTGTCAGTCAAGCATGGTTAACGACCGAGGCGAAAGAAGCTCCCGAATTCGGTAACAGCTTGTTTATTTCATTCTCCAATCTTGGAATTACGATAGGGACTGCTATCGGTGGTTGGTTTATTTCTCATGCAGGAATACATCAGCTCATCTGGATCGGAATTATGTTTTCCCTGCTTGCTTTCTTATCGATCATAATCAAAATAAAAATTTCTAACTTAAACGTAACAGAAGCTAAGCTGGGTGATTAACGGAGATTATGAATTTATTAAAACAGCGACAGCCATGTATCTTATTTTTCTGATACATAGCTGTCGCTGTTTTCTATATTAAGTATTACAAACTTGTGTTTTTTACTATTTTGATTTATTTTAATTAGACCCCATGAAGCTATTACATATGTATAAGAAAGAGGTTTAACCATGAGTAAAAAGTATCTATTAAAAATCTGCTTAGCCATCACCCTCATACTCGGAACAGCTACCGCTTGCACTTTCGCCGAGCAGTCTACTTCAGATCAAGCTCCATCTATAACAACAAGTCCTAGCCCTAAATCTGATGCTACGGCAAAGAATACACAAGAGGATAACAGACGTTTATTAGATGCTAAGGTAACACGGGTAGTTGATGGTGACACCATGAAGCTGACTATCGACGTTAAAAAAGAAACAGTACGCTTGCTACTAGTCGATACCCCTGAATCCGTTAATCCGAACATTCCTGAGCCACAGCCATTTTCGATAGAAGCCTCTGATTATGCCAAAAAGATGCTTACTAATAAAGATGTGCAAATTGAACTAGATGTATCAGAACGAGATAAATATGGTCGTCTACTCTGTTATCTCTATATCGATGGCAAAATGTTTAATGAGCTTCTGCTAGAGCAGGGTTATGCACGTGTGGCATATGTATTTGCACCTAATACGAAATACGTAGATCAATTTAGAGCTATACAGGATAAAGCAAGAGAGCAGGGAATCGGCATCTGGAGTATTGAAAATTACGCGCAAAACAATGGCTTTCATGTTCCTAAGTCTTCAGCAGCTCCTAAGCCAGCACGTTAATAGGTTTCTTAGAAGGTAAACATATACAAGCAAGAACACACTAACTGATGGTTAGTGTATGTATAAGGAATTACAAAAGTGAATTTGAATTTCGGATGGTTTTGGTATAAGCATGACAATTGCCTCGGCGAGATATGCTGATTCGGACGCCAACCTTTGACAGCATATCATGGTATGCATGAGACGTGTAATGGAATTTCTGATCGCTGTGAACGATCAGTCCGGTCACGTCTTGTTGCTGAGTCCATGATTGCCGAAAGGTTCGGAGAACCAATTCATTGTCATTCTTGGCGCTCATTTGATAAGCGATAATTTCGTAATTGAACAAATCTTTAATAGCAGAGATAGAAATAGACTCTTTTCGCCTACAAGATAATGCGTAATTTTTGGTAGGGAGCGTCCGCTTTGAAATCAATATATTCTTCACGACACCCTCGTTGATCTAGTAACCCGAATTTTCTTAGCTCTCGTATTTCTCCATCCATTTCTTTACTCATTCTTGGTCTCAAATCTCAAAATGCTCCTTGATTTTTCGAGAAGTCGATCTTTCCTCTACATGTAAACGAAACGAAGGGCCTCTTATTTGATCTCATCCGAGTTTGTTTTAAACTTCTGCCCTTTAATCGCTATAAAAATGCACCCCTAGAATTTCATCGGACAAACCAGCTTCTTTGCCTCTTCAATACTCAACATGGGTAAAATAGATTGCGATTTTATATTGAGAGGCAGGCAAGATAAGCTGGTTAGTATCGCAAAGTCCTTATGCTTCGCGGCTTTCGCGAGTACTCATTCCCGCAGAGGCATCATTTCAAATCGCTTTATTAACCTATTAATTGTATCTTTAACCACGCAGTCTTGCGAAGAGCCGCTTTTTTCTAGATTCTCTTTCACTGAATCCGTAATCATTGACCAGCCGTTCGAATGTTCTTGCTGATGTATGCCGCTGCTTAACCGGTGCGGTCTTGTCATCGAGTAGTCTATAAAAGCTCGGTACGGATCCATGACTAGGCAGGTACGCCTTTGCTTACGATTATATTTCGGCATTTCAGCATCCTGTAGCATTTTAAGGACCGTTTGCCTAACGATTTTTAAGTGCTTACTTAGTTCACAGATAGCCATCGGTCAACGTAATGTCGTTTTCTTACGTACTCTTTGTATACCATCCCATACATACCCTTTTCCCCTGGTTACTGATACTAGATTCAGCATAAGGGACATGGCTCAGGGTGATCAGCTTTTACATTAGCGAACACTATGTAAGTGTACGCTTTTAGCAAATACAGCTTATTGTTCAGAGCCTATGAACTGCAAGGTCTAGAGGCCATTTTAGTTACCTGACACGCAGACCATAACGATCAAATTCCTAAGATAACGTTAGTTTAAACGTCTCTCAAAATTAAACATAGAAGTCAAGCTTCATTATTGTTTTTCTATTCAATATTTATGAGTTTCGATGGTTCTTCGAGCGCTAGAGCAACTTTGAACATATGTGTAATGAGATAATTTTTACCTAATTGAGGTCCACATCATCAGTACCAAGCTATTAATAGTTTTTACTAGTAATTTTTCCACTTTCTCTATCAAAAAGTCATCAGTCATTTACTGTAGCGGAGAAACGATATTAATCGATAATAAGCAAATTTTCAACTTTACATATTATACCTTTTCCTGACAAATATCACATACGAAAAAGATCGAAAATAGTATATTTATGATGTAATACAAAAATAAGGAAAGAAGGATGAAACATGTCTAAATTTGATGAATTTGATCTTGATCTTCAAGTTGTTAAGTCAGGGGGGACAGGAATCTCCAATTACAATGCTACAGTGGAGGGTATAGCCCCAAATTCATGGTCAACAACAAATATAACAAACTCATTAAGATGCTCTCAATGTTGTGGTGGTATCTCGTATACTGCATGTAGTCTGCAATGTTAGTAATTCATTTATCTAATTAAGTAAGAATATGTGAGCATACTTATTCTGAAATGAGTGTGCTCCTATTTTGAAATGAAAGGTGTGATTTTATTTATGAGGGGTTCATATCAATCTTGTGGTTTTTATATGCTAAGAACACCGATATTACCTATTGAATTCTATAAAAGAATTTGTTTTCCGGATGATGTAGTACTCCAGAAAGAACTAGAAAAAATAATGGAAATAAAAGAAATTAGAGAGGCAATCCAAGTAGGAAGTATAAGTTTATATAATAGATTAGATCAAATCAATGATAAAGTGTCTAGCTCAGTATTAAAGTATTTAATTAGAATGTCTACTAGGACTACACCGTATGGGTTGTTTTCTGGAATTAATATAGGGCACTTTGATACCTATTCAAGTATACAGCTTAATAATAAGAAGAAATTTAAAAAACGTATGAGACCAGATATGGAATGGCTTTATGGGGTTATTAATAATATTGGAGAAAATAGGGAATTCGTAAAATTTATTAAGGTAAAAAAAAATAGTCTAGCATACCAAATAGGGGACCGATTAGAGAACCCGTATGTAAGTAATTTTGGAATCATTAATGAAAAAGAAGGTGAATTAGCAACCTCAATACGCTGGACTAATTTACTTGAACTAGTAATGGAACATACTCAAGAATTTGTTGAAATGAGAGAATTAGTACATATAATCCTTGAAAAGTATAGCCATGTTAAGGAAGAGAAGGTCTATGAATATTTAGAAAAATTACTGAGTTATGAATATCTAATTACGAACCTTAGACCACCTTTAACAGAAGTCAATCTCTTTGAGTACGTCGTAAACCAAGTGAAAGGAATTGTGAATGCTAATGAGTTATATGATCAGCTAGAGTGTATCTCTCAGAAGATTAATGAGTATAATACACAGTCAATTGGAGATAGCATGGAATTGCTATCTGATATTATTAAGAATATGGAGAATCTATTTAAGACTACTAATTATGTACAAATAGATACAGGAATTACTACAAGTAAAAATGTACTTAATAGATCTGTTAGTGAGGATATAGAGAAATATTGCTGTATGTTACAGAAATTAGGAGTAAGTCAATTGGAAGACAATAACATAAAAGCCTATAAGGAAGAGTTTTTAGAGATCTATGGCGTAGATATGGAAGTACAACTTTTAGAACTTTTAGATGAAGGTATAGGATTAGGAGCACCAGCTGGGTATTCAAACCCTTTATCCCGTAAAAAGCATGAACCTGCACTTCCAAATGATAAGGTTAAGAGAATTGCAGAGTTTATTAAATATAAGATTATCGAAGCCAATGTAACTCATAATGATATTATCCAATTGACGGATGAGGATGTTGAAGAAATGAGTGGGGATAGTGATATACCAAAGGATGAGGAATTTTCTCCTTCAATTGAATTAAATGTCATAATATCTGCAAAGAGTTGTGAAGATGTTGATAAAGGAAAGTATTTGTTATTTATCGGACCTAACTTTGGTTCTAATAAGGCAGGAAAGACCTATGGAAGGTTTATGGATATCATCAATAAAGATGAAGCTCAGCAAATCAAATCAGAAATATATGAGAAAGAAAAGGCAGTTATTGATAATGAATATATTATGGTTGAACTATCTGAACTTTTGCAATATGGGAGAGGTAATAATGTTACGATTAATAGCAATAACATTGAGTATCAATTATGTATAGCCACCAATTCGGTTGATACGAAGAAGACAATAGATATTAAAGATTTATATGTAGGAGTATATAAAAATAAATTCTATGTAAAATCAAAGAGTTTGAATAAAAAAGTTTTGATTACGTATCACCATATGATGAACTATAAAAATGGAAGCAATATAGGGAGATTTTTAAAAGATATTTCTTCGGGCTATTACTCAAATTTACTGGACATAGCAATGATGTTTCAATTTGAGAACTTTATGCGTTTACCAAGAGTGATGTACGAAAATATCGTACTAATACCTTTATCATGGAGAATAAAAAAAGAAAATTTTGATTTGAGTTCTAATGAAAAGTTTGAAAAAGGTTTTAAAGATTGGATGAAAAAAAATAAAGTTCCTCGTTATATCTACCAAAAAGATTATGATAATAGATTGTTGTTTGATTTACATAGTCCTACTCATACTAAGGAATTGTTTAATATAATAAAAAAATCTAAAGATACAGTGCTCCTAACAGAGACAGAATTAGGACTAGATATAGATAGTCTGATTGTCAGAGATGAAAGTGCTAATAAATATAGCTGCGAAGTTGTAATTCCATTGATTCGAAAACCTATAGAAGCAGAAAAGAACTTCAAAAATAACACCATATTAGAATCTATTCAAACAAAATCTATTATTTCAAGTAATATGAATAAAATAAGTTTTCAGGCTAAACAGCGAAATTTGTTTCCAGGTGATGAAAATTGGTACTATTATAAATTTTATATAACGGAAATTCGAATAAATGAATTGCTAGGAGATTATGTTTACGACTTTTGTGAATTGTTAGTTGAAAAAAAACTAATCTCTAAATATTTCTTTATAAGATATGCTGACCCAAAAATACACATACGGTTAAGAGTTCAAGTTACAGAAGAAAATGATCATTTGGTACAGAAGTACTTTACAGAATTTCTTAAGAAATTAAATACCAAAGGTCTAGTACATTCTATGCAAACTGAAAATTATTTCAGAGAAATTGAGAGATATGGTGGGGCTGAGATAATGCAGGATGCAGAAGAATACTTCTATGCCGACAGTCAGTATGTTGGACAACTCACTAAACTTATAAGAGAGAAAGAAATAGAATATAAAGATGAGCAGATCGCTATAATAAGCATCATTTCTATAATGGAACACTTCAATGTCTCATTTGAAGATCAAGAACAATTGTTTTCAAATATTATTGATCGGACTAAATATCATAATTATTATAAAAAAAATAGAAAAGAATACATGCTTTTTGCAAATTGGGAAGAATTCTGTAGTAAGCGTGTTGGAATTAAATTACATGATTTAATACGAAAAAAACAAGAACAAACGATGAAATACAGACAAGCTGTTGATAATTTAGATCAGCATGGTAGCCTCTGTAACAGTAAAGAATCTATTCTACTAAGTATCATTCATATGTTTTGTAATAGATTTAAAGGTGATAGAGAATGGGAGAGTTTAATTATGTCATTGGTGGGACATAGTTTATATGATCTAAAATTGTTTAAAAAGGCTAAACAAAAGAAACACGTTACAGAGGGCTCCTATGTTTAAAATTAAGAATAATATTAACTTACTCAGAAGAAATTTCTTTATTTTTTTTCGAATTTGTAAACTTTTGTTAAAATCTGATTATAAATATATATTATTCAACTTATGTGCGACATTTATTTATAGTTTAGTGCCTGTTACATTAATTACAATAATGAGACGGTTAATTAATTCTCTTCAAAGTCTTGATATAGATTTACGCAGCACTCTTTATCTCGCCCTGTTTTATATACTGATTGATCTATTTAATACATTAATTACAAGAATAGATAGTTACTACGGAGAAAAGTTTACCCTCAAGTTTTCAGGGGAATTAAAGATGATGGTACTGAAGAAAACGGAGGGGTTGTCTTTAAAGCAATTTGAAGACCCTGCTATTTATAATGTTATACAACGTGCTGAGCAAGGAAGCGAAGGAAGTTTATTTAGTTATTATACAACATATATTACTGTAATACAGAAAGTTATAACGCTTGTAAGTATAACACTGGTCCTTATTATGTGGAAATGGTGGATTGTAGTAATCATTTCTATTATTCCTTTAATAATGTCTTTTAAAATGTTGCAGATTAATGAGGAGCAGTATCTCATTCGTAGAAACAGAACTGGTAAAGACAGAATGCTTTGGTACATGGGTTTTTTATTAACCAAAGATATATCCTTTAAAGAAATCAAACTTAATAATCTTAATCCTTATTTTGTGGAGAAATATAAGAGTATTTATTCCACTATAGTAAAATCTGAAATACCTCTTATAAAAAAGAGATTTAAATATAGTTTTTTGTTTGGTGTACTGGATCAAATCGTCATTGGATTTATCTTTTTAGTAATTGTACTAGATACATTTCATAAAAAGATAATGATCGGAGATACAATGGCTTATGTTAATAGTACATCCAAAGTAAAAGAAAGCATACTTGCTCTATTAAATAGTATTGTATCAATTTATAAGGAGAGTCTGTATATTAATCAGTTATTTGAGTTTTTAGATTTGTCTCCACATTATGATACACAAAGGACATACAAATTAGAGAATATTACTTCTATTGATACAAGGGATCTAAGTTATAAATATAAAGAAAATCAGAACTACGTGTTACAAAATATCAATTTATCTATTTCTAAAAATCAGATTATAGGTATTGTTGGAAGAAATGGTTCTGGGAAGACGACATTAATCAGAATTTTATCTGGATTTTATGATGATTATGAAGGTGAAGTGTTTATAAATAATGTCAACCTGAAAATTATAGATAAAAGTTCCTTCAGAAAATTAACGTCTGTACTATTTCAGGATTTCTCCAGGTATGAAATGTCCGTGAGAGACAATGTGGGAGTGGGTAATTTAAATGAAATTAATAACGATGATTTGCTTAATGAAACTATTAAAATAACAGGATTCAATAAACGATTAGATCAGGGGCTTGATTCACAATTAGGCAATTGGTTTGATGATGGGATTCAACTATCTGGTGGGGAATGGCAAAAAATAGCCATAAGCAGAGTTCTTTTAAAAGAAGCGGATTTTCTTTTATTAGATGAACCAACGGCGTCTTTGGATCCGCTATCAGAAGTAGAATTATTCCATAATATTCAGAAGACCTTATCTAAAAGAATTTCTGTAATTATCACACACAGATTATCAGACCTAGAAACAATAGCAGATGATATCATCATTCTCGACGATGGTAGAATTATTGATAAAGGGAAACATACTGATTTAATGATTAAGTCAGAAGTATATCAAAGGATGTATAATAAATCCACACACTTAGCCTATGAGACTTCTGTTTAACTACGTAATATAGCGAATAGTCTAATAGTAATGAGTCCATTGGGAGTTATCTCATTCCCCATCATGACATAAGGAGATGTTGGATGTATGGTGATAGATGTAACTATAACTGGTAAAGAAAGGAATGCTCTGTTAGAGAAAATTTTAGATAAATATATTAAACAGATTGTTAACGACAGTAAACATGATGTTCATTTGAGAGAAACAACCTCCACGCTACTTGTTCTTTCAGAGGGTTATAGTCTTTTGTCCAATAAAATAGAATTAGATGAGCTTATATACCAAAACATGTTAAATATTAAGAAGTCTCTCATAGAGAACGAATTGTATTATAGCCCATCTCTTTTTGGTGGATTGACGGAAGTTGCATTCTCTATATATGCAGTATATAAAAGTACAGGGCATTATAAGAAGTTTCTGGACAAAATTAATCAATTGTTATTAGAATGGACCGAGAATTTCCTGGGGTTTATTGATATAAAAGACAATTTGAGTGCTGATTTTTTCGATGCTATTTTTGGTGTTTCAGGTATTCTAAAGTATTTGTTATTATTTGCAGAAGAAGAACAAGTTGTTGAATTAATAAAAAGGTTGTTAAGAATGCTTGTTTATTTAAGTGGATATGAAAAAGAAGATTTAGGATTACTTCCCAGATGGTATGTAAGGAAGGATAATCTTAGAATGGAAGCAAATAAATTAAATTATCCAACTGGATCTATTAATTTGGGATTATCTCATGGTATTGCTGGTCCATTAGTTGTACTGAGCGAAGCATATAAGAAGGGAATTATCGTAGATGGACATTTAGATGCAATTCACAATATTGTAAGTGAGTATAAAAAATTCACTTACCTTATAAATGATTCTACTTATTGGCCAACTATGCTTAGCCCAGAACATTATTTGACTGATGGTAAAGATTTCAATAAAGAGATACACAGAGAAAGCTGGTGCTACGGAGCTATCAGTACGGCAAAAGTATTGTTCACTACAGGAAACTGTATTAGTGACCATGATTTAAGTGATTGGGCATTTGACATCATAGAGCAAAAAGCACAACTAGAATTAAAAGATTTATTACTAGATTCACCTACTTTGTGTCATGGATATGCAGGCGTGTTATGTATACTAAATAGTGTTTTTAATATTCGTAAGAGTGCAGCTTTACAACTAGGAATAAATAAAACTGAAAAACAAATTTTAAAAATGTATGATCAAAATTCTCAATATGGTTTTTGGGATATCGAAGGTTCAGATAAGGAAGATAGAAATACATTTCTTAATGGTTCAGCAGGTGTTATTCTGACCCTCTTATCAGCAAATGGATATGGGAATAATATTATTATGAATAAGTTAATGCTTTAATATGATTTGAGATTAATCGGAATTTTAATCTGAAATAATATAAAGGAGATGGATTCCTATGGATATTATTTACGACAGTAAGGTTATTAACTCAATCAATCCTGCAAACTATCATTTAGACTCTGACCATTTAGTATATTTAAGAGAAATGTCAGAATGCCTTACGAATATATCGATTGATATTTATAATAATTTGAAACAGAAAACAGAAGATATGAAAATCTCTGACGTTTTAAAAACAGCGGCTGCATTTAAAACACTCAAATCTGTAACTGTTTCTGCCATCATCATATGCTTTAATGAGGAAAAACTTATCCGAAGATGTATAGAAAGTATTCAACCTTGTAACTTTGATGAAATTATCGTAGTAGACACAGGATCCACAGATAACACACTACAGATATTACAATCACTTCAAGAACGAATGCATAACTTACATATATATGCTATTCAGTGGGAAGATGACTTTGCTAAAGCCAGAAATTTCGGATTGAATCTGGCAGAATCAGACTGGGTTTTTTTTATAGATGCTGATGAATATTATCTGGAGCAAGAGAAATATAACGTTAAAGAGCTTATTTCATTTTACAGTATTTATTACAATGGGAACTTATGTGTATGTCCTAATATTGTGAACTCCAATAAACATGAGTTGTATAACAATCCCAGGATTTTCAGAAAAAATTCTGGATATCAATATTATGGGAATGTTCATGAAATGCTTCGTAATAATAAAGATTCATATGAGTTTGTACCTTACATAGGATTAAACATTAAATTTGGACATGATGGTTACCTTAAAGATGTCTATTCTCACAAAAATAAAGAGAAGCGGAATATTGATTTATTAATAAAATGTATAGAATCAGAACCCGACAACCCATTGTGGAAATGTTATTTAGTGAGAGATGGTGTGAAAAAATTAAGTGCAGATTCTAAAATCCAACTTTGTAAAGATACTATTGATTTATGTGAG
Source organism: Paenibacillus sp. FSL F4-0236 (assembly GCF_038000135.1). Taxonomy (NCBI): domain Bacteria; kingdom Bacillati; phylum Bacillota; class Bacilli; order Caryophanales; family Paenibacillaceae; genus Paenibacillus; species Paenibacillus sp. FSL F4-0236. The sequence goes on along the minus strand of NZ_JBBOBK010000001.1, from coordinate 3,027,962 downwards.
GGGATAGAAACTTATTTCTGTACTTATAATTATTATTGGGCTCATACATTATTGATAGATTTGTATGTGGATATGAAGGAAGTCAATAAAGCAGTTCCATTGTTAAATGAATTGAAAAAGAATACATTGGGATGGGATGAATCTGACATTTACTATAGGGAACAATTGGTTTATATGCTTAAAGTAGAAAAAGAGTTGGAGGCCAAACTAACAGAAGTGAAGAACTATAGAAAACAACATTTAAATACAAAAGGCTCTATGTTAAATACGCAAGGTTACCATTTGGATGAGTTAATTATGCGTCTGAACTACCTCAATCATAATATGGATGAATACCATCAATACAAAGATCATCTTTATCATTTGCATTACTTTGTTTAAATATCTTTGAGAGGATTGTCTATCATGCCATTGATTAAGGAAAAAGAAATTATCAATGTAATAAGTGATGATGATAAAAATAATCTCGTTAACATATTCAATGCATATTTTGAAGATATTTTACATGATGAAAGTATAACATTTACGGAATCAGTAACTAACAATATGCTTATTGGTTATGCATATAATCTTTTGGAATATTCCGATTTATGGGATGAAATAATAATGAAAAATATGCAAATTATCAGAGATGAGATTTCGAAAAACAAGTTAGGTAAAGAGGTTTTTCCGGATCCGAACTTGGTGAATACAGCATATTCTATTTTTTTTGTGTGGAAAAACACTAATTATTTTAAAAAATTCGTTTATTCTTTCAATGATTATATCGTGGATTTAACGAATACTTACATTCAATATTTTTATGAGAACAAAAAAAATATTGGATATAATTTCTTTTCCTTATCATCTGGTTTGTCGGGAATAGGAAATTATTTACTGGGATTCGAGGGTGAATATCAAGCAGTAATTGAAGAAATCCTTAAAATCCTCGTTTTCATTACTGATGAAGAGACTGGGAATACCAGTAGAATTACTAAACAAATTGATATATTTGAAAATCATTTGGACTTTGGTCTGAGAAATGGCATAGGCGGTTTTCTTTTAGTGATGGTAAAAGCTTATAACAACAACATTGTCATTCCGGGTCAAAAAAAAGCGATGCATAGTATTATTCATACATATCAGCAATACGTTGTCTATATAAATAATACTACTTACTGGCCTGGTGTATTGAAGTTAGATTCTCAGATTGATTTAAAAGATGCAGGTAATACGAAAGAAACTTGGGCTTATGGTGCCCTTGCCATCGGAAGAATTTTATATCTGGCTGGACAGTCTGTTCAAGATAACGACTTAATAGATTGGGCAAGTAACATTATGCAGAATAAAAGTCGTATGTTTCCAAATGAGTTCGGTGTAATGAATGCTTCATTATTTAACGGTTATTCAGGTTTACTTAGCATATTCGATGCAATTCATAGAAATGATTCATCTATTGAGTATTGTAATATGAGTAATGAGCTTTTGAAAAAAATTATAAATTTATGCATAAAGGACCCACAGCCTACATTTAAACTTAAAAATATACTTCTTGTTTCAGAAAGGATTACTGAGGTCGAAACTTTCGATGATTATACTTTAGGTGAAGGGAATACAGGGATAATATTATCGCTAGTATCGACTTTTTCCACTGCAAAACAAATTCTTCACCCATATTTGGGGATTTCATAATTTAGTTATTGATAATTTTGAAAATAAGGAACAAAATTCAGAATTGTATTATGAGCTAAAAATGAGTAAAATTGAACACAAAAAATACCAAGTGAAAACTATGGAGTTTTAGGCGAGCTTTAACTGAGATAGCAATTGATCAAAAGGGATGCCATTTTGTCCACATTCGTAGATGAACCGAGTGTAATCTATTATGTTTTGTCTGCGTGCCTTGCGTATCCATCGCCAAAGGAGCAAGGCTCACCTTGCCCGACCATACAAAACAAATGAGTCTAGGCGAATAATATACATAGACGTATAGAAGGAAACGCTGGATTTCTTCGACGAATCGGTGGATTATATTTAATATTGAAAAATTAAACAGGGAAAGTATAGATGGGGTTAATTTAAATAGTGTCGACGAGAGAAACGGAACATACAGTTTAGGTATAGTGATTGATAAACAGTTCCGAGGTAAAGGTCTGAGGACAAGAGCTATGGTAATTCTTCAAGAAAGGATGCTTTTTCTGGTGAGCAATTATATTATGGAGCTAAGAAAACTAGTAGGTACCAGGCCGCTTATTATGGCAGGAGCCTGTGTTTTGTTATGTAGCGAGCAGCAATTATTATTACAACGTAGAACGGACAACGGTTGCTGGGGGTTGCCAGGTGGCTCGATGGAGCTTGGGGAGACTTTGGAAGAGGTTGCTAAAAGGGAACTTTTTGAGGAGACAGGTTTACAAGCCAGAGGACTTGAATTGTTCGACATGTTTTCTGGACAAGAGCTTTATTACAAATATCCAAACGGTGATGAAGTATATAATGTAGTAGCCGCTTATCTATGTACGGAATTTGACGGTGCGCTTAAAGAAGATGGAATTGAAGTGCAAGAAGTCCGTTTTTTTAATTATGGAGAATTGCCTAGCGAGTTATCACCTCCTGATGTTCCAGTCATTAAGAGATTTATGGATCATTTTATGAAGTAAGGCCACATCTCACTTAAAGTGTCACCTTTCCCAGGGAACCATAATACGATGAAATATGAACCATGACATTAGCCCGGAAAGGTGTGCGATTATGAACGGAACAATCCTCAATTTCTTTGCTGGCGGGAATACGGCTCACGGCTTTTACAGCCTCTATGAGTCGTCATTGCAAAGTTTAACGCGTCTATATGTTTTAAAAGGAGGCCCAGGTACGGGGCAGACCAAACTGATTAGAGAAATTGGAGAGCAGTTGAATCAACAAGGTTATGAGATCTGGTTTATCCACACTGCATCAGATAACGATTCATTCGACGGTGTGATTATTCCCAAATTAAATATAGGAATTGTGGATGGAACAGCTCCGCGAGTAATAAACCCTGAACTGCCTGAAGAGTCCATCGTATTCGTAGATTTGGAGCAGGCCGCTGATCAGTTCCAGTTGTGCCAGCAGAAGTTGGAAATCGATAATTTAGTCGGAGCCATTAAACAAGAACATGAATTGGCTTATGCTGGCTTTGCTGAAGCTCTTCGCATTCATGACGAATGGGAAGCAATTTATATCGCGAAAATGGATTTTCAAGCAGCTGATGAGCTGACACAGGAGTATATTAAGCTTTTGTATGATGATCAGAAATCTGAAAAATCCAGCCGGGTAGATCATCGTTTTTTAGGTGCGGCGACGCCTAAGGGGGCCGTGGATTTTGTTCCTAATCTAACCTCAGGACTAAAAAGATATCTGGTTAAAGGACGTGCGGGCTCCGGAAAATCTACACTGTTGAAGAAAATAGCGGCTGAAGGCATCAAACGTGGTTTCGATGTTGAAATTTACCACTGTGGCTTCGATCCAAATAGCCTTGATATGATTATCGTGCGTGAGCTTGGATTTGCTATTTTTGATAGTACGGCTCCACATGAGTACTACCCTGATCGGGCAACCGACGAGATCGTCGATATGTATTCCCGCTGTATACTGCCTGGTACAGATGAAGAATATTCCGAAGCTATAGCCGGCATTAAAGAGCGATATTCGAGTACCATGAAACAATCCACACAACATCTTACAGACGCAAAAGTATTCCTAGTTGCATTAAAGCAAATCTATACTTCTACCCTGAATTTTGATCGAGTAGACCAGATTAAATCGCAGATTTTAGAGGAAATCAACGAGATTGTTGAAAGCCCACTGGAGGTTTAAACCTACATTTAAGATCGCTCTCTAGAGGGCGGTCTTTTTTTGTGAGAAAGAAATTGGTATGGTACATACGCACCAATGTGGTTATTTCCACTGGAACTGTATCCAAGTATGCTCTCTCTAGTAACAACGATAAGGGAGAGAAACTTATGAATGATCAAAAAGTAATGTTTAGAACAGGGCTAAAAGATTCTATCGCAATTGTTGCAGGATTTATCCCAGCTTGCTTTACGTTTGGATTGGTCGGTAAGGGGTTAGGTCTAGGAAGTCTGGAAGTATTCTTATTGTCAGCGCTCGTATTTGCGGGGGCTAGTCAATTTATCGGTGTAAAAATGCTTGCCGCAGGAGCAGCCGCTCCAGTGATTTTACTGCTTACTCTGATCATTAACTTAAGATATTTGTTTATCAGCTTATCCTTTGGAGGGCAGTTAAATCGTAACATCAGTGTACTAGCGAGAACTTGGATTGGCTTCAGTTTAACAGAAGAGGTATATGCCGTTAGTATGATCCCTCGAGAAGGAGTAAACCGTAAAACGGAGAATGAAAAAATGAACCAGCCATTAGGACTTCCTTATCTTCTAGGCCTACAAATCCCTCCCTATGTCGCTAACCTGATAGCAACAGCTTCGGGGATCACCCTTGCCTCCTATATCCCAGCTTTATATTTACCGGCGCTAAACACGTCATTATATGCCTTACTAATTGCACTTGTTGTACCTCAATTGAAAGGCAGCTTACGGAATATGGCTATATGTATATCAGCTGCAGGATCATCTTGGCTACTGAACCCTTTGCTGGGAAACTCTTCGATTCTTATAGCTATGTTGATCGGCATGGCAGTGGGTTCCTTAATTAAAGGGCAAGTGAAAGCGGAGAAGGGGGTATCCGTATGACTATATTAATCATCATAGGTATGGCTGTTATTACATTTTTATTTCGTTTTGTGCCTTTACTGCTTACGAACCATACGAATGGTTCTTCCAAAGTCCAAGAGCTGCTGGAGTATTTGCCCATAGCGGTTCTTAGTGCGTTAACGGTACCTGGAATCATTCAGGTAGACCCAGATGTTAATCTTGTGGGTATCGCATCAGGGACTGTCGCTGTTATACTGGTATTAATTAGAAAAATTCCGCTGCTCTACGTGATTCTAGGCTCTGTTTCCGCAGCAATACTCGTAAAAATGCTAACCCTATATTTTTAAATCAAAAGTCGGAACAGAAGGGGAGGACCTCTTATGAAGCATGATTTGCTGATCACACTCGATAAAGAACGACAGATACCATTTAGCCGTCAAATTTACGAGCAAGTTCGAAATGCTATCCATTCAGGAGCTTTAAGCGGGGGGGACCCCCTGCCTCCGTCTAGAACTTTGGCCAATCAGCTTGGAGTATCCAGAAGCGTGGTCCTTCAATCCTATGAGCTACTACAGGCAGAAGGGTATCTGGAGATGAGAAAAGGGGCGGGAACGTTTATTGCGGAGTTGACGCTGGAGGAGAAAGTTACAAAAGATTATGAGAGCCCTTACAATTTTATAACGAAGGGACCTGATATCCTTACGCTTAATCCTCCTTCTACTAGAGAAGTTGATCATTTGAACCCGGTATTTTGCGATTTTCGACATGGTGTACCTGCTTGGGATGCGTTTCCTATGGATCAATGGCAAAAAGCTCTAATGAATGCTTGCCGCCGCGCTTCACCGGATACTTTAGGCTATGGCCCTGCGGAGGGTTCACTGGGACTACGCCGAGAAATTGCTCGTTTATTACGTTCCACGCGGTCTATGCCCGTTGTTCCAGAACAAATCGTGATTACTTCTGGAGCTACCCAAGCTCTTGATATTTTATCGAGGATTTTCTTATTTAAAGGTGATCAAGTCATTGTTGAAGATCCTTCACATAGCGTTGTGCGTGAAATATTTTCTTTTGCTGGGGTAGAGGTCATACCTGTTAAAGTAGATCAAGATGGCATCTGTGTGGAAGAGATCCAGACAAACAGTGATAACGATAAAGAAGGTAATCTTAAAAAATCGCCAAAGCTAGTCTATGTTACGCCTTCTCACCAGTTTCCTTTTGGGACGACACTGTCCTTGAAACGAAGAGTTCAGCTGTTGGATTGGGCGAACGCTAATCATGCTTTTATTATTGAAGACGATTATGACAGTGAATATAGATACGAGGGTCCGAAATTATCCGCGCTTGCTGGTCTAGATGTTGAGGGTCGAGTCATTTATGTAGGCAGCTTTAGTAAAGTATTATTTCCTTCTCTGCGGATAGGTTATGTTGTGCTGCCTCCGGCTTTGCTTCAACCTTTTTTGGCCGTTAAATGGATTACAGATCGCATGTCTTCTGCTTTGGATCAGGAAGCGTTAGCTGAATTTATTCAGAATGGTCACTATGCAAGGCATGTTACACAGATGGGTAAGCTGTATGCCTCTCGTAGAGCCTGTCTCGTAAATAGCTTGAATACTGAATTTGGGAGTCGAGTGCGATATTATGGCGAGGAAGCGGGGCTGCACTTACTGATTGAGCTGGAGTCGGATGCCGAAGAGAATCGTATAGCTGAAGTGGCGCTCCGTTACGGAGTTCGTGTATATCCTGCATCCTCTTATTTTCTGGAGAGTAAACCTAAGGGACCTGTGTTTCTACTAGGCTATTCTAATCTTACTGAGAATCAGATTAAGATGGGTGTGAACAGATTGATGTTAGCCGAAGTAGAAGCGACAGTTAGTAGTAGTCATTTGTAATAGAAATATTGGAACTTTATCATATAACTTGTATGTTCCCTCTATAGTTTCAGCCTTCAGACATTCATAATGAAAGGTGAAGTTATTTCTAATTCTGGAGGTTCTTATGAAACGCTATATTATAGGAATTGATCTCGGTGGAACGAATATCAAAGCAGGAATTTACGATTTCGATTTTATAGCTGTAAAAGAAATATCTACACCTACAGAGGTAGCTAAAGGCCCGTTACATGTGCTGGAACGGATTAGAGAAGCTGTACGTTTGATTACGGTTGAAGCGGATATTTCGTTAGATTTAGTAGAAGGTATGGGAATCGGAGTGCCCGGATTACTTGATCCGGTAGCGGGCATTTCTTTTTTCTCACCTAATTTTCCGGGGTGGGAGCAAGTACATGTTGTTGACGAGATGAAGATATTTTATGATTTCCCTATTTTCATTGATAACGATGTAAGGGTTAATCTGTATGGAGAATGGCAGCAAGGTGCAGGCAGAGGTTATAACAATCTAGTTCTGATTACTTTGGGAACGGGTTTAGGATCGGGTATCGTGAACAACGGGAAAGTAATCTACGGCACGTCTTATAGCGCTGGTGAAATTGGGCACATGAATATGTACAGGAACGGACGACCTTGTAAATGTGGGAGCTCGGGCTGCTTGGGACGATATGTCTCCGCGCTTGGCATGGTGAACACTTTTAAAGAGAAGCTGAAGGAAGGCCGAACCAGCATGATTCAGACCTGGACAAATAATCAAGAAGAGCAAATTACCGCGCTAATGATATCTGAAGCCTACGAACTCGGAGACGCTCTCTCTATGGAGGTCATGCAGGAGACAGGGACTATACTTGGCTTTGGATTAGCGAATGTAGTGAATATGCTCAACCCTGATCTTATTATTGTAGGTGGGGGGATGGCAGCAGCGGGCGATAAATTGCTCCAACCTGTAAGAGAAGCTGTAAGTCAGCATGCGTTGAAGCTATCTGGCAGTAAGTGTAAAATTGTTCAAGCTTCGCTAGGGAGTCGGGCCGGAACTATTGGTGCTGCCTCTTATGCATATAGTAAGCTTAAAGAAGCAGAGTAGCTAAAAATGATTGTTAATTTAGTATGAACTGGAACCAGATGGAGCCGCCCGGAATACAACAATAATAAAATCCGTGGAGGTGCTCATATGTTTGCAATCATGCAATTAATAGGTGGGGTGATCCTGTCTTTGGGATGGATTCCTCAAATTATTCAAATCCTTAAATCAAAATCCGTAGCCGATTTAAATTTGAAGTCGTATTTACTTATGCTGCTCGGGATTAGTCTAATGGAAGCATACGCGATAAGTTTGGCGGTTACGGGAGTAGGTTTAGCTTTTTTGATTACGAATACGATGTCCTTATGTGTTGTATTGCTGGTTATTATTCTAGTGCTTAAATATCGAGCAAGATCATGATTGAAGTTAAGAAGGTAGGAAACGGAATGACGTACAGTTATCGAAAAGCCGCATCTACGGATTATGCCGCAATATGACAAGAACAAGATTTGTACTGGCTAGGAAATGTTATTGTTTCACCCGATTATAGAGGTAAGGGAGCCGCGGAGTATTTGATTCGTACCATGCTTGCTGCTGCTAAAGAGGACTTACAGCTTCAAGAGTTACATCTAGTTTGTCATAATGTGAATACTAAAGGGATGTTATTATACTCCAGATTAGGGTTTAAACCGTATGAAATTGTCAAAAGAACAGGTCCTCATGAAACAATCATCGCCGGAATCTTTATGAAAATATAGCTAACTTAGGTTAGTAAATGCGGAGGCACATTTGAGCGAAAAATATTTTACATACGAAATCGATGCAGTAACTTTTCAATTGCAAGAGCCTTGTGATTTTGCTTGGTTATCTAAACTTGGCAGGGTGTTCAAAGTGTTCGATCAACAGGATTCGGGAAATCTTTCTTTTGGTGTGGAGAAGGAGGGTCAGAAGTATTTTGTGAAATTTGCTGGTGCAAAGCCTTTGACTTACGATGGGAACCCCTCGGATGCTGTTGATAATTTGATGAAAGCTATTCCGTTATATAATGAGCTTGAATCTGAAGTGCTGATCTATCTGGTGTCACATTTTGAAGTTGGAGTGGGATATGCAGCGGTGCTTGAATGGTTTGAAGGGGAATGTTTACATTCGCATTGGCTGTTTGCGGGAGAAGCTAAGTTGAACCATCCGGAATCGCCTTTTTACCGCTATAAGCAACTATCTATTGAAAAACGTTTAGCGTCCTTAGACGTAATCTTTGCGTTTCATGAACATGTTGAGTTGCAGGGTTATGTCGCTGTCGATTTTTATGATGGAAGTATTCTTTATAATTTCGCGAACGATGAAACAAGGATTTGTGATATTGATTTTTATAGACCTAAGCCAACTGTAAATGATCTGGGAGAGAACTTTTGGGGCTCATCCAGATTCAAGTCACCGGAAGAGTTTATCTTGGGTGCACCGATTGATGAAGTTACCAATGTATTCAATATGGGCGCAACTTCATTTGTTCTTTTAGGAGGAGCCTCCGACCGGTCGTTTGCAAAATGGGAGGCGAGCGAAGCTCACTACGAGGTTGCTTTACGGGCGGTTAGCCTGGAGCGTGAGCAGCGGTATCAGAGTGTAGCGGAATTTAAATTAGCTTGGGATAGAGCAGGAATTGTTTGAGGTAGGTGGGAAATGAGAACTGCTTAAGCTGTAAGATAAGAATGATAGCCCTGCTATTGTCACATGATATGATTTATAAATAGAACAAGCAGGAGGGATTTCAATGAAAAGAGACATTCAGCATGTTCCCTACGGCTATGAGCCACCGGTTGAACAACGTAAAGGGACGTTAGTGTTTTACGATTCTTTTGAACATATAACAGATCAGGAACTTGTAATCGCGGCAAAAACGGCCACCGATCGGCGTTTCACTAAGCTAGTGCTATATCCGCTTCATGAAGAAACGGTGAGACGGATGACCAAAGAGCCGGTGAGCGCTTATTATAAGCGTGAGGACCGGCTGCATGAATGGAAGAGGGAGCAAGGACTTAGCTTCATCACGGTAGAGAGTTTGGAGGGAAAGCGAAAGAAATATACTCCGCTTGATTCTGCGCTTAGACATCTTGCAGAAATCTATCCTTCGCCGATTTTTTTGTATTTAACACCTGAGGTGGCGAATCAGTTTGCGTCTTACTCCTCTTTTGAAGAATGGATTGTAAAGATCCGCTTATTGTTGCCATCTGCACCTTCATCACTTCATCCAAGGCTACTAAAATTTCGCCATCGCTGGGATGTTGTTGGAGAAGAGAAAGATTAAGATTTAATGTGTGCTGCTCTGTTTACGTCTGTAATTGTACATTCTCCACTGATAATGGATAAAACATCCGATGCAAAATCCAAGTATCGCAACAGTGGCTGCCACTGCAACTAGCGCTGTGAAAATATAGGCAGCAATCGTCCACCCCGCGATGAAGCTGATCAGACCACCTGTGAGGCAGAAGACAGCAATCGTTTGGTTAAACTGTTGCTGTGACCAGTCTTCGAGTACATAGTGCGAACGTTCTTTTGTCAGAAACTTAGCAGCCAGTTTAATAATGGGATTATAGCCGAACAAGAGTCCGAGCAATCCGGCAAACAAGGGCAGCGCAAGAATCCAGTGCTGTCCTGTTAGCCATGTCAATATTACAGAAATGACGATAAACGCCTGATTAGTCTTTACTAATGGTCGTGGAATTCCTTTGGGCACGTCTTGCATTTTATTCACACCTTTCTTATTGGAATAATTATAGTATACGCTGAGGTTGAGGGAATGGGAAGTAGATTACTTTGAATTTAAGTAATTTATATGTTGACATATCTCTTAAAAATATGGTTTTATTATGTAGACCAATTGTTATAATGCAAAGGAAGTGTCAGCTTGTCGAACAAGCCGAATACGCGTGAGGCGATTCTGGACACCGCTTCGAAATTATTTTTTTCTCAGGGATATCATGCAACAGGACTAAATCAGATTATTAAAGACAGCGATTCACCGAAGGGATCTCTTTATTATTACTTCCCCCACGGTAAAGAAGAGCTGGCTTTAACATGCATTAACCGGACTAGTCTAACAGTCGCTCAGAAACTGAACTGTCATATGGAGAGCAGCAATAGTGCAGCTGAAGCAATGGAGGATTTTATTCTAGGCATGGCTATGGATGCAGTGGAATCTTCATTTGAGGGGATTGTTCCATTTAGTTTTTGGTTAGCGGCGGAGACCTCTTGTATTAGTGAGGAGCTGCGGACTGCATGTAAATCTGTGTTTATGGACTTGCAGGATGTGATCAAGAAACGCCTTCTGGAAGAAGGTGTGGAGAGCAACACTGCAGCCGATAAGGCTTCAGTAATAGTCTCATTATTTGAAGGAGCGCTTCTTCAGACGCTGACTTTACGGGATGAACAGCCGCTTCTCGCGGCGGCGAAGATTATCCCAGCAATACTTGGTTAGAGATAGACAATAGATAAGAACATCAGGGGGATTAAGAGTGGAAGCAACTATGCAAGGAAAGCAACAAAAGGAAGTAAAGAAGTTTAAAACCATTCCGATTCTAGTCTCTTTACTACTTGCAGGATTTATCGGAATGTTCAGTGAAACCGCACTGAATGTAGCTTTAAGTGATCTTATGAATGTCCTTCAAATTACTCCAGCAACAGCACAATGGTTGACTACGGCTTATCTGCTTACACTGGGAATTCTAGTACCGATTTCGGGTATGCTGCTTCAGTGGTTCTCGACTAGACAGTTGTTTGTTGCTGCTTTATGTTTTTCAATACTTGGAACGTTTTTAGCTGCAGTATCACCTAGTTTTGAGTTCCTATTAACAGCGCGTGTGGTACAAGCAATGGGTACAGCGCTTCTTTTACCACTTATGTTCAATACGATCCTTATTATCATTGCTCCTGAAAAACGTGGTGCCGCGATGGGGATGATAGGATTGGTTATCATGGTAGCACCAGCGATCGGTCCTACTATTGCCGGTCTTCTAATTGAAAGCCTTAGCTGGCACTGGATCTTCTGGCTGTCACTGCCATTCCTGGTGATCGCATTGATATTCGGGATCCTCTTCATGCAGAATGTAACGAAGGTTACGAAGCCGAAGATCGACATCCTCTCCATAGTGTTATCATCAATTGGGTTTGGTGGAATCGTGTTTGGTTTCAGTAGCGCCGGTGAAGAAGCTGGTTGGGGAAGTCCAAAAGTAATCATTGCTATCGTAGTAGGTGTGGTTTCACTCTTATTGTTCGGTTTGCGCCAAATGAAGATGAAGCAGCCTATGATTAATCTGCGAGCTTTTAAATATCCAATGTTCTCCATTGGTGTGGCTATGGTATTTATTTGTATGATGGTTATCCTGTCATCCATGTTGATTCTTCCAATGTATCTTCAACAGGGTCAAGGGTATACAGCGTTCAAGGCAGGCTTGCTGCTACTTCCAGGGGGGATTATTAACGGATTGATGTCCCCAATCATGGGTCGTCTGTTCGACAAATACGGTCCCAAATGGCTCGTTATTCCGGGTCTAATTATTGCAGCTACTGCTTTGTGGTTCTTCTCCAGTATTACTGTTGCTTCTACGGTTGTATTCGTAATCGTACTTCACAGTACGCTTATGATTGGTGTGTCGATGGTATTTATGCCTGCACAAACCAACGGAATTAACCAGCTGCCGTTAGAATTATATCCAGATGGTACAGCGATCATGAATACTTTGCAGCAGGTTGCTGGTGCGATCGGTACTGCATTAGCTGTCAGCATTATGTCCGCAGGTTCTAAGAGTTATTTGAAGACTGTGGCCGATCCTGCCGATCCAGCTAATATGTTGCCTGCATTCACGCAAGGTGTACAAAATGCATTTATTTTCGGAATGAGTATGGCGATTGTAGGTCTAATTCTTGCGTTCTTCGTGAAAAGAGTAGTCGTTAATCATAAAATGAATACACCAATGCATTAATCATTAAGCTTGTAAAATCCCCTTACGGTAGATAGTGGAGAAGGTTCATGTACATATGAACATACCACTGTTAATCGGAGGGGATTTTTTTAATCATAACAAGAAAGAGGGACCTCTCCCCGGTAGAATACCGAGAAGCGTCCGCTACCTAACTTCTTTTTAAGAAAAATGCTGGGCTATATTAGTCAGATACTCTGCTTCATCTGTATTTTCTTTCATATGAATGAGCATTTTTGCATCTTCTCCAACAATGTACCGGAACTGACTTGTCCCATCAGTGGCGGCTTGATATATTGTTTCCGCAACAATTTCTGGAGGCGAAGCATAGGTAGGTTGTTTTTCCATCTCACCCAATTTACCCAAAAATGCAGTAGTAAAGGGTTTATAATCCGTTAATGTATCATTAAAAAAGAACTCCATCGATCTTCCACCAAAGTCCGTCTGAATAGCACCTGGTTCAATTAACTTAACTTTAATGTTCTGTGATGCTAATTCATAAGATACGGATTCAGAAAAACCTTCAACGGCAAATTTCGTTGAATGATACAGAGACATTGTAGGAAAGGTTACTTTTCCACCCATAGAAGAGATATTGATTAGCAAACCATCTTGATTAGATCTAAAATGTGGCAATATGGCTTTAGTCATACTGATAAGACCAAACACGTTCACTTCAAACTGTCTTCTGATCTGCTCATCTGTAGCGACTTCAATAAGACCCATTGTTCCATAACCAGCATTATTGAGAAGAACGTCAATTTTACCGAACCGCTTAATCGCTTCCGCTAACGCAGGTTGAATTGTATCTGATTTCTCAACATCAAGCTGTAAAACCAATACATTATCAAGTGTAATAAGTTCATTTTCTTGTTCAGGGGAACGCATCGTGGCTACGACGTTCCATCCTCTTTCAGCAAAATGTTTTGCTGTAGTTCTCCCAATGCCAGACGAAGCACCCGTTATAAAAATTGTTTTCATTAACAATTCCTCCCAAAAGTTTTCTGAGCGTTACATTTTCACTTGGTACGTACAAAACTTACTTCGTAAGCACTAACTGCTCCATGTTTGACAACCCTTCGGCAATGATTTTGAGTTTTGCTTTATATTCTTCAATGCCAATTTGGATACAGATGATCTGTGCTGGATGCATTTCATCTTTATAAAGTGAATACTGCGCAAGTAACTGATCTAACTTATGTTGTGATTCCTCCTGTACCTGCTTCAACCAAAGAATCACCTTGTCATACCCAACAAATTCACCAAAGTATAACCTCATCATAAAATCAGATTTCTTAATACTGTCAGCCTCTAGTGGGGCTAGCAAATAGGCGTTAAAACTATCTCTTCCTTTATCCGTGATGTTTAAAAGATTCTTATTAGGCTTACCTGCCTGCTGCACATTTTCCTTAGTTATCAAACCCTCCTTTTCCATGCGAGCAAGTGTGGGATAAATCGTTCCATAACTAGAACTATAGAAATTAGAGAATACATCCTCCAATAACTGTTTTATTTCGTAACCAGTCTTCGATTCTTTCATAAGCATGCCTAAAATAACATCCTGACTGTTCAAAATAGAACCTCCTTGTTGTTTAGAAATATTTGTATATCACGCTTATAATATATCGGTTAGATATATATTGTGTCAATATATATTATTTTGATACAGGTAACTTTATCGAAATCATAAATCACTTGTTCCTTGAGGATTGTTTGGAATGGGTACTATGAACCAATTAGTTTCAGGTCATTCCCGTATGTCTAAATATTAAGTACAATTACATATATGGCAAAAGGGAGGTCATCTATTGAACTGGAAAAAATCCGGCTTGTTAAGTATTGCTATAGCCCTTGGTTCAGTGACAGGATTCAGTACTTTGGGTATAGAGCCAGTATCTGCCGCAACGGCAACGGAATCTGCAGGCGTTTATAATCAATTCCAGCAGTATGTACAGAAGCCGACATCTCTTGCTAACGCACGTAATTATTTAATTAACCATATCAAAGAAGTGGATACCTGGACAGCGACTCAGATGACACTTCAGCTCGAGAATGCACAGAAGGCACATTTATCTGTATACTCAGAAAAGGTTTTTCCGGACAAGATGCAGAAAGAGATAAACAGTGCTTTTTCCAAAAGCAAAAATCTAACCTATACCTCACTCCTTAATACGATTAAAGATGCCAACGTACGCAAAGTGTTAATTGAAGGCCGGGATAAGGGATATAAGCTGGAGACCAGTGAGGGCATGTACTATCCGGTGATGCATTATGAGGGATTTAAGATCTTTAAGCCGTATATTACGAAGGACATCGCAGCATATATTGACATCATGGCCACCGAATCTAATCAACCGAGTGTATCTGATGCAGCGATAGTAATCAGTTGGACCGAGTTAACGAATAGAGCGCTTGCAATAGAGGATTTTGTGACGAAATATCCTGCTTCTAACCGTTCAACCGCTCTTCAGAAAGAACTTCTCATTGGAACGTCTCGCTTATTGTATGGAACAAGTAATACACCTGCATATGACTATGATGAGCAAGTTATCAAACCAGAAGTAAAAAAGGCGTATGAGAATGCACTAAAAAATAGCAAAGTTGATACTAGAATTCTTTCGATTTTAGAAAAGCTACTACAATTACTTAATTCCACGAATAATAAATTCACTCCTGTAATAGAAAAATTTCTAGTTGAAACCGTAAACTCGTAATTATTAGAGTATGTAAAGACAAGACAACATCTGAGAAGAGGCTGGATTAATTGAGATTAGGATCAAAAGGAATAAGAGTTCCAGTTTTCGCAGTTGTGCTGTTGTTGTGGACAAACAGTATGTTTATGGGTAGCGCAGAAGCTGCTTATGTCGGCTCTTCAACAGACTCTGTGCTGCAGCAAATGCATATGGAGAAGAAGAACCATTTACCGCAAGGTTTTGTCTATCTGGATGAAGTGATTCCAACGGCACAATATGAGATTCGATATTACGGAGATAATAATTTTGTGGGGAAGCGGATTGATGGCTACAAGGCGCCTTTAGCGATATTCTCGCGGACAGCGGCAACAGCTTTGAAGGCTGTAAGTGAGGATTTAGCGGACAAAGGGTATATTCTTAAAATTTATGATGCTTATCGTCCGCAGACGGCGGTGAATCATTTTGTAAGATGGTCACAGAATGCCGTAGATACTAAAATGAAACAGCAATATTATCCGCGACTGGATAAACGTAATCTATTTAAACTTGGTTTTATAGCTAAAAAATCAGGCCATTCCAGAGGTAGCACCGTCGATTTAACGATCGTAAATAAAGAAACGGGAGCTGAAGTAGATATGGGAAGCCCTTTTGATTTTTTCGGAGACATCTCCTATTACGATACGTCCTTAATCAACAAGACTCAGAAAGCAAATCGGGCGATCCTCAAAGAGGCGATGGTAAAACAGGGATTTAAACCATACAGTAAAGAATGGTGGCATTTTACGCTGATCAAGGAACCTTATCCTAAACAATATTTTGACTTCAAGGTGGAATAACCTAGAACTTGAATGTCCATGTAAGAAGCGATTCACTTTTTTTGTTGAGCTTTACTACCATTAGGATTAGCAGATGCTGGAAACGCACATAATACTAATAGTCAAAAAAAGGGAGGTTTCGAACGGATGAACAAAATCGCGGTTGTTGTAGTGTTAAGTGTACTGTTATTGGTAAATGGATTTGGAGGAACTACCTCTTATACGGCTTGGGCAGATGCTAGTGAAGTAAAGGTGGTTTTGAATGGTCAGGTTCTGAAATCAGATCAATATTCAGCGTATCCTAACGGTTCTACGGTCATGCTACCTCTTAGAGAGGCATCAAGCGTTTTGAAATATCAAATCACTTATCAAAAAAGTACGGACACCATTACATTAAACGGAGTCAAACAAAAGATTGAATATAAAGTAGGAAACGACTATATTACCATTAATGATAAAGAGAAAAGAGACTTTAAGGATAATGTTGTGTTTAGGAAGGAACACTTATATGTTCCGCTCTCTTTTTTCACTAGTGTAGGACTGGTAACCTCTTATAATGCTGAAGCTAATCTAGTGGAAGTTTATGCGCCCGAGGTTACAGCAAGTGTGATAGCGGGACTGCTGAGCACTGGGCAATTTCAAGAGTTAGAGAATCGATTCTTTAGTGATGAAATGAAGCGTTCGCTTTCCACTACGGGTTTACAGAAATATTGGGCTGATTTTACTGCACGAGCTGGTACTTACCATGGGATAAAGTCTACTGAAAGTATTCAAAAAGAAAATCAAATGTCAATACAATGTGTACTTGGCTTTGCTGTAACGGATGCGTCCCTTGAGTTTGTTCTCAATAAGTCTGGTAAGATTGTTGAATTAAAAGGAAACCTTCCTTCCATTTAATCTTGAGAATAATAATGATTTAGGTTTAGAACAACAGGCTATGCGTGTGTTCCTTAAGAAGAAATTTCTTCTTGGGACCATGCATAGCCTTTTTTGTGTTTCAATAAACATTCTGAGATTGCAATGTATTTTTATTGTAAAAAAGGGTTTTATTTGTTGACTTTCACATTCATCGAAGGTAAATTAAAATTTGAAATAATTGTTAAAGCATTTAACTAAATTAGAGAAAAGAGTGGAGTACTGGATGACAAAATCAATTACTCAGAGTAGCCCGACAGAAGAACGGCCCTTCTCGCTAAGAGCGATCCTCCCCCCGCTTCTTGCTATTATCGTCGGAATGATTATGGTTATTCTGGATGGAACCGTCGTGAATGTGGCTATACCCAAACTGGTGGACTATTTTTCTTCAGATTTAAAAACGATTCAGTGGGCGATTACAGGTTACACGTTAGCTTTAGCTGCTGTAATACCGCTCGCAGGCTGGATGACAGATCGCTTCGGTTCTAAACAAGTGTTTCTGGTGACGCTCACGTTGTTCATTCTTGGCTCCATGTTATGTTCTGTGGCTCAAACTTCTTCGCAGCTTGTTATTTTTCGTGTGATCCAAGGACTTGGTGGGGGGATGGTAGCTCCTATTGGGATGGCTATGGTGTTTAAGTTAGCTCCAGCAGAACGAAGAGGATCGATTATGGGCATGCTTGGGATTCCCATGCTGCTTGCACCTGCACTTGGCCCGATATTGTCCGGATGGCTTGTTGAATATGTTAGCTGGCATTGGATCTTCCTGATTAACGTGCCGATTGGGATTGTTGGTATTATTCTTGGTGTTAAGTATTTGCCCAAGACGGAGAAGATCGGTAAAGGCAACCTCGACATACTTGGCATTATACTGGCACCGATTGCGTTTTCCATGCTAGCTTATGGAGTAAATGAAGGCGGGTCGAATAGTTGGTCATCGACTCCAGCAATCCTTGGATTATCTGTTGGGGGCGTTGCACTGATTCTATTTATAATCGTTGAGCTGCGGCATAAACAGCCTTTGCTGGATCTGCGCGTCTTTCGCTCCTCAGATTTCACCCGCGGCATTATTTTAACATGGGTCATGCAAGCCGCATTGTTTGGTTCCATGCTGTTCGTGCCGCTATACTTACAGCAGATTCGGGCTTATACACCACTAGAGACGGGGCTGATTCTGCTTCCGCAAGCTTTAGCTTGTGTAATCGGCATGCCGCTTGGTGGTAAATTGTTTGATAAGATAGGGGCACGACCGCTGGCTTTTGTGGGTCTGAGCATCATTACAGTTACCCTATTCCTACTGTCTGGGATTTCGATGACTACAAGTCTAAACACCATTATGATGTATCTTGCTTTATTAGGATTTGGGATGGGTATAGCGATGATGCCACTCAATACACATGTTCTAAATGCCGCACCGCGTGAATTGGTGAGCCGGGTCACATCGCTTACAGCAGCGGCACAGCAGGTGGTTGTGGCCTTTGCCGTAGCAGGCTTGACGGGTTATCTGACAAGTCAAATCACTGTGCATATGGGAGCATTGAAAGCAGGAAGTAATCCTTTATCGGCAGCAGTTCTAGGTTTTGATGATGTATTTTTTCTATCTGGTTGTATAGCTGTAGTCGGTGTACTTATGAGTATTATCCTGCGCAAACCAAAGCTTTCCTCGAATGATTCCTCCTCCGAAGAGAGTCAGAAAGCAGATGCAGCAATGATGATGGGACATTAATTTATACGATAATCTTAGATAATAAAAAAAGGCGTCGTTCAGCTTGTATAGCTAACAACGCTTTTTTTGTATGAGAAAATCATCCTATAGATGTTCTGGTTTCTTCTGAGCCCACCTAGGGCTGAATGTAACTTTACCGAGTATCTCCGATGCTACAATGCCTAGTAGAACAAGAGCTGCACCAGCATATCCTTGTATCGATAGCTTTTCAGCGGCGAACCAATAGCCAAACAGCGCGGCGAATACCGGCTCAAGGGAGAAGATCAGTCCGGTGCGTGTAGGTGAAGTATATTTTTGAGCAATGGGTTGTAGGATGAAGCCACAGGCACTACAGAGAATCCCAAGTGCGAGGATCGCAATCCATGCTGGTAAGGTCGAAGGAAGTGAAGGTGTCTCGAATAGCGCAGATAACACTAGAGCAAACCCTCCGGCAAAACCCAACTGTAAGATTCCAATATTCAGTGAATCACACTCTTTTACAGCCTTGCCTGTAAATAAGATCTGTACCGCATAGAACACCGCCGAAAGAATACAGAGGAAGTCACCTGGCCCAATTTTTAAGGTAGCGTTTAACGTAAGAAGTCCAATTCCAGCTATAGCGAGTACGGAGCCGAAAACCTGCGGAGGTGCGACTCTTTTTTTAAAAAGTATACGATCTAGTATCGGTACAAATATGACTGTCAGGGCTACTAAAAATCCAGCGTTGGAGGTTGTCGTAGTCTTCAGTCCGAACGTTATGCATGTGAACACACCGAGGAGTAAGAATCCGAGTAGAGCACCATATTTCAATGTTTTGATGTCAACTTTTCTTAAACGTTTGTGGAAGATCACTGTGGCTAATATAAAAGCAAGTCCGAAGCGGAGTGCAATCAGATTGAATTCGCCTAACGTGCCTAACCCCATTTTCATAAATATGTAGGAGGAACCCCAAAATAATGTTACAACTAACAGCATCAGCTCAGCTTTGAGCGGTTTCATCTCGTCATCCATCCTTCTTCATTTTCAACTCAATTTAGTATAATACGGCTCTATACATAAGGTAACTGAATGTTTATCATAGGATACATGAGTAAAACTTATGTAAATTAAAAAGGTGAGGGATAGAGGTTGAGCATCAATAAGTATGAGATTTTTCTAAAAGTTGTAGAGCTAGGTAGCTTAACAAAAGCAGCAGATGTACTGGGCTTTACGCAATCTGGAATTAGCCACACGATTAGTAGCTTGGAGATGGAGTTTGGTTTCACGTTATTAATTAGAAATAGATCTGGCGTTAAATTAACGGTAAATGGGGAGCAAGTACTACAGCCTATCCGTGAAATTCTGAAGTGGAATGAAAAATTGAAGCAGGAAGTAGCAGATATACATGGGCTAGAGGTCGGGACCATTACCATCGGTACATTCACCAGTGTATCCGTGCATTGGCTGCCAGGAATGATTAAGCAATTTCGCAGTGAGTACCCCTATATCGAAATCAGGTTGATGGAAGGTGGTTATTTAGAGGTTGAGCAATGGATCGAGGCTGGAGTCGTTGACTGTGGTTTTATTTCTCTGCCTACGCGTGAGAAGTTCGAAGTGATTCCCTTAAAAAAGGACCGGATGTTAGGAATCGTATCCAAAGAAAATCCGCTTAGTGCAGAACCTTTTCTCTCCTTATCCCAAATTGCTAAAGAGGATTTCATCATCCCGAAGGCTGGTTCAGATTATGATGTAAGGCGTGTACTGGATAAGGCGGGCATCAAACCGAATATTAAGTTCTCAGCAGGTGATGATTATGCCATTATGGCCATGGTGGAGAAGGGACTTGGAATTAGTATTTTGCCAGAGCTTGTATTAACCCGTCAGAATTATAATGTAACGATGCTTGAATTGGAAGAACGTAGTTTCAGATCACTTGGAATCGCTGTACATTCTATGAAATACGCCTCTCCCGCCACTAAAAAGTTCCTAAAGCATGTACAAGCGTGGTTGATGGGGCATCCCTGAACCTTAAGAATACACCGTTTAGAATGAGCAAAACCCCTGATTAATTCAGGGGTTTTATTATGAATGAATATCCAAAATAAGGGTTGACGAGGGAATTTGTTCATGAGAGAATGTACGCGCGTACATTTACTGAATGCGCTTTCGTAGGAGGGATTTTTATCGCCAGCCGTAAAGAGGTTGCCGAGCTTGCCGGAGTGTCAGAAGCCACAGTCTCTCGCGTGTTAAACAACGTAGGCCCGCTCAAGGAAGAAACGAAGGAACGTGTGTTGGCAGCTGCGCTCAAGCTGGGATATACCCCTAGTTCACTCGCGCAGAGCTTTGCTCGTAGAAGAAGTGGGCACCTTGGTGTAGTAATGCCTTATTTGCCAAATGCACGCTTGTTCTCCACTTATTATTTTTCAGAAATATTAAGTGGAATTGGGAGTAAGGCGGGAGAAGAGGGTTATGATCTGTTAATGCTGTTTCGAAATGCCGAAGAGAGAGTGGACTATAACGAATTGTTTAAGATGAGGAAGATTGATGCTTGTATTGTACTCGGTGCCAAAGAGGATCCAGGTGAGCTAGCCTCACTTCGACGTTTGAAGGAGGAAGGTCATCCGTTTTGCCTGATTAATCAGCATTTTGAAGGAGAGGCTTTTCACGAGGTGGATGCTGATCATGTCGAAGGAAGCTGGCAAGCGGTCAGGCACTTACTGGATCAGGGCTTTACGAGGATTGCCTTTCTAAACGGGCCAGCATCTTATTCGAACAGCCGAGATCGTTTAACTGGTTATTTGCGCGCTTTGGAGGATTCTAGCCTTCCTTTAGATGAATCACTTCTATTCGAAGGTAACTTCAGTCGTAAAAGCGGTGCTATTGCTGCCAAGAAGATGTTGCCTCTGCTGAATGAGATTGATGCCATTGTAGCGGCCAATGATCGAATGGCCATTGGATTGCAGCAAGGCCTACAGGAACTAGGCATCCCAAGAGATCGCATCCCAGCCATGGTGGGTTATGATGATTCAGATGCTGCTGAGCTTACTACACCAGCCTTAAGCAGTGTGCGTGTTCCCTTTTATGAGCTAGGAGAAATTGCTGTATCTAAGGTATTAGAATTGCACGGGAATAGTCGCTCAGAAATATCACCCCCCTCCCAAATCATCCAGATTAAATTACCGACTGAACTAGTAATACGAGCTTCATCTAAATCTAAGAAATCTGAGGAGGAATAAGATGAAACAGCTTCGCATTGGAATGATCGGTTATAAATTTATGGGTAAGGCGCACAGTAATGCTTATCGCAGTTTGCCAATGTTTTTCCCGAAAGCGCTTAAACCTGAGATGTCTGTGATTTGTGGACGGAATGCTGAAGCGCTTGCAGAGGCTGGCACTCAATTAGGATGGTCGGATTGTGTTACGGATTGGAAAGATCTAATCGCTCGTGAGGATATCGATCTTATTGATATAAATGCCCCTAGTAATGCACATAAGGAGATTGCTCTAGCAGCAGCCAAAGCTGGTAAACATATTTTTTGTGAAAAACCACTCGCACTGACCTTGGCGGATTCCCGTGAAATGCTGCAAGCCGCTGAAGATGCAGGGGTTACACATATGGTTGGTTTTAATTATCGCTTTTCACCGGCGGTTAGACTTGCTAAGAAGCTAGTAGAGAGCGGGCGGCTTGGGAAGATCTATCATTTTCGTGCTTGGTTTCTACAAGACTGGATTATTGATCCGGAGTTCCCGTTAGTGTGGAGATTGCAGAAGGAGATTGCGGGTTCAGGCTCACATGGTGATTTGGGTGCGCATCTCATTGATCTCGCACATTTCTTAGTAGGTGATGTGAAGGAAGTAATCGGTATGAGTGAGACCTTCATTAAAGAACGTCCACTTGCTGCTGAAATGACCGGATTAAGTGCCAAAGGGGATAAGGATGCTCCTAAGGGCAAGGTAACTGTAGATGATGCCACATTGTTTTTAGCCCGTTTTGATAACGGTGCCTTAGGTAGTTTTGAAGCTACAAGATTCGCAGCAGGTCATCGCTCTACCAATTCTTTTGAGATCAACGGAAGCCTTGGCAGTGTGAAATTTGATTTCGAGCGAATGAATGAACTCGATGTTTATTTAACCTCAGATGCTGAGGATGTACAGGGCTTTCGGCGTGTGCTGGCAACGGACCCTGCTCATGAATATGCGGAGGCTTGGTGGCCGCCGGGTCATACGATTGGTTTTGAACATACGTTTATTCACGAAATGTTGGAGCTTTCTAACGCGATTGAAGAAGGACGTCAGCCTGTACCTAATTTCCATGATGGAGTGAAATGCCAAGCTGTGTTAGAAGCGGTAGAACGCTCTATTGAACAGCGCCGGTGGGTCGAAATCTCTGAGATGTAATCAACAAAAATGCGTGTTTGAACAACCTCTATTAGAAGGAGTGCTGAAGATGAGAAAAGCATTGATAGTATGGGGCGGTTGGGACGGTCATGAGCCTGAACAGGTAGCTGATATATTCGCTAAGGTACTGCAAGAGGAACAGTTTGAAGTTGAGGTGTCGAATACACTTGAGGCTTTTGCCGATGCGGAGAAGCTTCTTGGACTAGATTTAATAGTTCCGGTATGGACGATGGGTACAATCGAACAGAATCTTGTGAATAATGTCTCTGCAGCTGTTCAGAACGGAACGGGTCTTGCGGGTTGCCATGGCGGGATGTGTGATTCTTTCCGAAATAATGTGGATTGGCAGTTTATGACCGGGGGGCAATGGGTAGCTCATCCCGGCAATGACGGAGTTAACTATACCGTAGAGATTCGTCAAAGCTCAAGTCCTTTGGTAGATGGAATAGAAGATTTCACCGTTTGCTCAGAGCAATATTATCTGCATGTAGATCCCGCTGTAGAAGTACTTGCAACGACTCGCTTTCCAGTTGTTGAAGGCCCACATTCCTTCAACAAAGCCGTGGATATGCCAGTAGCTTGGACCAAACGTTGGGGTCATGGCAGAGTGTATTATAATTCACTCGGACATCATGCCGATATTGTAGCTATGCCACAGGTAAAGGAAATGATGCGCAGAGGACTGCTATGGGCTGCCGAGGGTAAAGTTCGCGCACAATCCCAAATTTCAACGGTTAGAAGTAGCTATAGCGGAATGGCAGACAGTCAATAATCTCTGGGAGCGATCAACGAATGGATAAAGTCAAAGTAGGAATTATCGGATGCGGTAAAATCAGCAGCATATATATGGAGAATTGTCAGAAGTTCGAGATTCTTGATCTAGTTGCATGTGCGGACTTGGACTTGGAGAGAGCGAAGGAACAAGCCGATAAATACAATATTCCAAGCGTTTACACCACAGAGCAATTACTGAATGATCCGGAGATAGAGATCGTTATCAACCTGACGATTCCAGCTGTTCATGCGGATGTATGCCTGAAAGCTATCGAAGCGGGTAAACATGTGTACGTTGAGAAGCCACTAGCAGTGACAAGAGAAGAAGGACGCCAAGTTCTGTCTGCGGCACGAGAAAAAGGCGTGCTTGTGGGTAGCGCACCGGAAACATTCCTTGGAACTGGCATTCAGACGGCGCTCAAATTGATCGATGAGGGTGTAATTGGTCAGCCCGTTGCAGCCACCTCGTTTATGATGGGTCGTGGACATGAGCATTGGCATCCAGATCCTGAATTCTACTATGCTGCTGGAGGAGGTCCAATGTTCGATATGGGACCATACTATTTGACTGCATTGGTGCAGTTATTGGGTCCAATTCGTACGGTTAGCGGGATGACTGGAAAAGCACTAGAAGAACGTACGATTACAAGTGAGAAGAAATCGGGTAATAAAATTCCTGTTCAAATTCCAACTCACGTTGCCGGAACATTAAGATTTGAGAAGGGTGCCATTGCAACGCTGATTACAAGCTTTGATATCTTTGGCGGAAGTAATCTGCCGCATATAGAAATCTATGGAACACTTGGAACGATACAGGTTCCAGATCCAAATAACTTTGGAGGTCCAGTGAAGTACCGCCTAATGGGTGAGAATGACTGGACGGAACAGCCGCTACTACCTGGATATGATCAGAACACACGGGGGATTGGTCCAGCGGATATGGCTTATGCCATTCGGACGGGAAGAAAGCACCGTGCCAGTGGAGAATTGGCTTATCATGTACTAGAAGCGATGTGGGCATTCCATGATTCTTCAGATGCTCATTCATTCTACGAAATGAAGAGTACCTGCACCCGTCCTGAAGCTCTTCCGATTGGACTCGCTCCTTACACATTAGATTAGAGAATTCATTCTGAATCTGCAACCTATCACTTCCAATCTCCGTTTGAGAAGATAAAGAGTGAGGGAGTGACAAGGATGCGTAAGAGGCTTGGTGGCTGGATATGGATTTCAGTTGTTATTCTTTTCATAATTGGTTGTTCAGAAGATCAACAATCGAATAAGGAGCCGGCCCCAGCTACTGCAATTACTGCAACTCCAGATATCTTGCCTACTGCGAGCGCTGGAATAGAAGATCCTAGAGCTGAAAAAGTACTTTACTCCAGTGATCCTGAAGCGATTAAAGCTTTCCTATCCGCTCAGAAGATTCCTAACGGAGATATCTATCTACAGGATAATAAGATTCATATCAATATAGTGGGTTTGAACTCGCAGATTGAGCAGCGGTTTGCTCAGACTTTCGCGGCAGGTACTTATGAGCTCCATGATGTTAAATATTCGATGCAAGAGTTATTAGCTGCACAAGAGCTTTTGCATAAACAAGAACTCTATCAGAAGCTTAATCTATACGGTTCCGGTGTGGACACGATTGGTAATAAAGTAACGATCACAATTCCATCTGATTATGCTGACACGGCCATACTTGAGATAGAAAAATGGATCGCTCCGGATATGTTGACCTACGACATTTCAGAGCTAGGCGAACCACATGTAATAGGTCAAATCGTAGATATCGATACCAAACAGGCGAAGCGGATTCTCATCCTTGAACCTGGCATGGAAGATCCCTCTTACTGGTTCTCATTCAATCAGAAGTCAACAATGTTTAATGAAGCTGGAGAATCGATTAGCTTTAAGGATTTGAAGGTTGGCCAGCAGGTTGAGCTATGGAGTACCGGTATGGTGGATGAATCTTTTCCCGCGCTTGCAAGTGTGCGGAGGTTACAGCTTAATGCTACGGAATAATCCAATAGCCAGCACCGTTTGGGAGAGGCAAACGGTGCTATTTTTCGTGAATAGAGAGAATCGCCTATTTTCGAACCCCTGAAGGGGTAATCCCTTTATACTGCTTGTACAGCTTGGTAAAATAATTGGGATTGTCGCAGCCGACTCTTCCTGCAATCTCAGTCACTGTAAAATTGGTCTCGAGAAGCAATCGCTCTGCTTCATTTACTCGGCAAAGATTAACATAATCGATGAAGGTTCGACCTGTTAGCCTCTTAAAGGTTTTGCAGAAATGATATGGATTTAGATTTACGGATCTTGCGGCGCTTTCTACGGTCATTTTGTCATCGAAATGGTTCTCCATATACTCTAGTAGTGGCTTAAAACGTTCGCGATTAAAGGAGTGCCGCTCATTCGTTCTACCGGATACTTGTTCAGGTAGAAAGGTGCGAGAGAGCAGCACAAAGAGTAAATGCAGTTGATTCTTGATGACCAGTTGAAAAGCAGGTCCCTTCTGAAGTACTTCATCAACGATGGTATCCAGAAGAGAAAAATATGTGGAGCAGGTCGGAACAAGCTCTGCAGGTTTGACCGGCAGCTGATAACGATTCTCTAAATAAGGGATTACAAACTGCTCATGCTGAGGATCCTGCTTCCAATCCTTAAATAAAGAACTATGGAATACGACGGAGATAAAACGAACATGATCATCCCGCAGACTGTACCCAACATGCAATCCTCCAGAGGGAACAAACAATACCTCTCCGGCATGCAGTTCATAGGGCTTGCTGTCTATGTGAAAAATGGCGCTGCCTTCTTGCATAATGATGATTTCGAAATGCTCGTGCCAGTGTAAATACAGGATATTCTGACCGATCTTTGCGTTCTTGCATTCATTAAAAAATAATCGGAATGGATACGTTTTTTCTTCTAATTGAGGATATTCTTTAAGATCATTAGGGTAACTCATAAATCACTCAACTCCCACAAGATACGACTATATAAACACAAGATAATAAGAGTTTTAAGCTCAGAAGCAGTATATACTCGGTTTATAGCACTTACTATAAACCAATATTGGAGTGGTCACAAGATGAAGGATACAATGCGAATTGGAACATTAGTAGGCGGCGGCGACGCTGTAAGAGTGATTCCACAAATTGTAGGACATGGATTTGAATCTTTTAGCTTAACCTTCTGGCAAACAACAGGGGAAACAGATCTCGTGGAAACTGGAAAGCGTGTGCAAGAGCTTGCAGCAGAACATGACTTCGTGATCTCATCTGTTGGGATCTTCGGCAATCCTTTGACGAATACTGGTGATAATTCCGATGCAATCGCGAGCTGGGAGCGACTGATTGATCATGCTCATTTGTTCGGAACGGATATGGTATCAGGTTTTACAGGAAGGTTACCAGGGGTATCCATTGATGAATCTATTCCGAAGTTCACCGAGGTGTTTGGAGAGTTGTCCAAAAGAGCAGCGGATCGCGGTTTGCGAATTGCTTTCGAGAACTGTTCCATGGGTGGAGACTGGGGATCAGGTGACTGGAATATTGCTCACAATCCATTAGCTTGGGAGAAGATGTTCAATGCTGTGCCTGCTGATAATATAGGACTCGAATGGGAGCCATGTCATCAGATGGTCCAATTGATTGATCCGATTCCGCAGCTTCGTAAATGGACAGATAAGATCTTCCATGTACATGGTAAGGATGGCACCATCGCTTGGGATATCGTAAAAGAATATGGAATTCATGGCCCCAATCCTTATGTATGGCACCGTACTCCCGGCTTTGGAGATACGAACTGGACTGATGTTATTTCTATTTTGCGTCAGGCAGGTTATAAAGGTACGATTGATATTGAAGGCTGGCATGATCCTGTTTATCGGGATGAGCTGGAAATGATGGGACAAGTACATGCTTTAAATTATTTAAAACAATGCCGGGGCGGTAGCTTTGTACCTAATCCGCTGTAACCGTAGAGGGGGAGAATGATGACAGCACAGTACCGTGTAGCGGTTGCAGGTTGCGGAGGAATGGCTAACGCCTGGATTGAATACGCTTTATCACGTTCAGATACTCAGATTGTTGCTCTTGTAGATATACGATTGGAGTCAGCACAAGCGATGGCGGCAAAGCATGAGATTTCCTGTCTAACGTTTACTGACATTAAAGAAGCGATTCAGGCGACTGGAGCTAATCTTGTGTTTGACGTTACAGTTCCGGGAAGCCATTACAGCATTTCTAGCACTGCATTAGCACTCGGATGTAATGTGTTTAGTGAGAAACCACTGGCCGAGACTATGGAAGAGTGCACTAAGATTGTTGAGATCTCAGAAAGAACCGGAAATGCCCATTCTGTGATGCAAAATCGCCGATATGATCCGCGTATTCGTTCTTTACGCAACTTAATCGAGTCTGACACCATTGGTAGAGTAGGATACATCAGTTCTAGCTTTTTCCTCGGCGCTCATTTCGGAGGGTTCCGTGATGTCATGGAAAGTCCTCTGCTGCTGGATATGGCGATTCATACCTTTGATCAGGCCCGATTTATTAGTGGAGCCAATCCGATTTCCGTTTACTGTCAGGAGTTTAATCCTCCTGGATCATGGTATAAGGGGAATGCGTCGGCAGTGTGTATCTTTGAGATGTCGGACGGATCTGTATTTACTTATCAGGGGTCTTGGTGTGCAGAAGGTGCCTCTACCTCTTGGGAAGCAGCTTGGCGTCTGAATGGGGAAAAAGGAACTGCGATTTGGGATGGTCATGACATGCCATATGCAGAGGTAGTCGTAGCAGGAGATCAGAGTGATAAATTTATTCGTGATGTTGAGCGTGTAAATGGAGAAGCTGTTGATATGGACAAAACCTTCCATCAAGGATGTTTGGAGGAAATGTTCCTGTCCCTAGCAGAAGAGCGTTCAGCAGAGACGAATTGTAGAGATAATCGGTATAGTATGGCAATGGTATTTGGAGCGCTGGAAAGTGCTAAAACAGGTCAGAAAATTGATCTAGTAGAGTTCATGAGTACCTCAGAGTGATCAAAATCTTTTGTTAATTTTATCCAAACTTTAATGTTCATGTTATGATAGATAAGAACATTATTCGGGGAGGATATTATGTACAAAGCCATTATATTTGATCTAGATAATACATTAATAAATTATAGTACTTGTGAAATCGAAGCGATGAAAAGAACCTGTAACGATCATAATCTCTTCGTAGAAGATATTGAGGCGTGGTCTTTATTTTATGGAGAGTTTTCCGGTCATAATTTTCGCCATTGGATGAACTTTGTGGGTGGTGGTGAGGTGAAGACTATAGGAGAGGTATTGAGGTATTCTTTTAGAGACACTCTTAAACAGGAGGAACTTTTTCATAGCAAACTGTCAGATACTTATTGGGATTATTTTTGCAATTCCTGTTATTTTGAAGAAGGAGCGGAACAGATCTTAACTTCATTTAAAGATAAGTATGCTCTGGGGATTATCACCAATGGGATCAGTGAGGCACAAAGAAAAAGACTGCAAGCCGGTAAGATCTATGAAATATTCAAATCCATAATGATCTCTGATGAGGTAGGCATCCGAAAACCTGATAAAAGGATTTTTGAAATGTCTTTAATAGAACTACAGCTAAGCAATCATGAAGTGCTGTTCGTTGGGGATTCTTTACAAGATGATTACCATGGTGCTGTGAATTCTGACATTGACTTCTGCTATTACAATCGCCAGAATATAGAGGTTCCTAAAGACCTCAAGCCTAACTATATGATTAGTTCTCTTCTGGAGCTTAAAGATGTAGTGGGGTTGTAGCAATGCCAGCAAGGAGAACAAGTAATGGAAATTAGAGCTTATCAAGAATCGGATATTAGTCAGCTTATCTCATTGTTCTATGAGACAGTTCATTTCGTAAACAAACAAGACTATTCACAAGAACAGCTTAATGCTTGGGCACCTAAAGAGGAAAAGACCCTCAAACTTGATGCTTGGAGCACTTCTTTACATCAAAATATTACTTATGTAGCCGAAATTAACGGGTACATAGTTGGCTTTTCGGATATGACGTTGGAAGGACATTTGGATCGTCTTTATGTCCACAAAGATTTCCAAGGCCAAGGCGTAGCCTCTGCTCTCGTGAACAAGCTTGAAATGAAGGCGAGAGAGCTTGGTCTTCATGAAATGGATACCGAAGCAAGTATTACAGCTAGACCCTTTTTTGAACAACAGGGATACCAGCTTATGATGAAACAAAGTGTAGAACGAAAAGGAGTACTGTTAGTTAATTATCGGATGAGTAAAAAGCTAATTTAATCAAAAAAGCAGATTGCTATGGTGAGCAGTCTGCTTTTTTTATCTAATGAAGGAGGATCAATCAACAAGCTTTATTTGGATGAAGAATAACGATTTATAAAATTAGCGATTCCATTTGGAACGAATTTGTTAACTTCATTATTAAACAGGTCTGTATAGTTTGCAGTGATAACTTTACTTGGTACTAACGTCAAGTTTGAAAAATATTGCTTATACGCCTTATCATAGGCGGATTTATTCACTTCTTTTTGATTTACATAATAGCTTGGCAAATCATCCGTTTTTTCTTGATCTGGAATGTCGGCCAAGAATATCTCTTTGTCATTAAATTTGGTTCCTTGGATACTAATCTCATAAACCTGCAAATTAGAATTGTACGAACCACTGCCATCTACAAAAGCGATATAACGTAATGTTCCATCTTTTTTGTTCTTATAGAGATGCAGGCCACGATTTTCATCGCGCGGTAGAAATCCACCCATACCTACATTAAATATACCCTCTGAAATATCCTTCAGTTTTCCTTGATAATTGAATGGAATGACTTTTCCATTTTGGACGGTTAGAGCAATGTTGATGGGCTGAATGAATCGTAAAGAATACCCCTGTATAAGTTCAGGAGTACCATCAAAGTTCAAATCTACTAAAGTGAAATAATTGAAGTCACCGTCATAAGACCTATCTCTAGTAGCATCCATTAACGTTTTCTTGATATACTCAGAGTAAAGTGTCTTCCATGATTTTGCAGTTGCTTCTTTTGCTGACGCAGTAATTGGAATGCTCCCCAATAATAAAAGTAATGTTACTATGATCCATGCAGTTCGTTTCATGACTCATTAGCTCCTTATCATATTACTATGTACTGGAAATTAATATTACTATTGTTAGACAATATGTTCCAGTAATAATATGGTATATGAAGGGTGTTTAGTTATAAATCAATTTCATTAAAGCCTCCGAGTCAAAACGATCTCCTTGCACTAACCATTGACCATCCACATCAAACATAGTCAGTATTCCCTCCAAAGGGACACGTTTACTTTCTTTGTCATCCTTATCCAACAAAACAAGATCACAAGTATATTTTAACTCAACAATATTTTTCTTTTGTTCGGAAAGGGTGAACTTTAGATTATCTGGTTTTAAAGAAAGCTTTTGTTTATTAGCGATTTGAAAAGGGATAGTTGTGATTCGGCTTCCTATAGCTTTTTCGGTATAGTATTCAGTAAAGTACGGTTTCATTTCTTCATTTCGGGCTAGAATGGATTCCTCAGAAAATAAATCATCAGAAACCTTAATGGTATATTCAACATTTTTGTACTTCTCAGCGGCTTTAGTGGCATCATCCACTTCTGAACTACAGCCCATAATTAACGTTAGGGATAATAAAATCATACTCAAGATCAATGGTGATTTACGCATTCGAACACCTCCATGTAATTGATTCTGTATTATTATACTTATATTACCATACATTGGTTTCACAGCTTCAAGAAGAAAATGATTCAACTCCCTAAATATGGTATGGTGTAAATATTACTATCAAAAACCTAAAGGGATGGGATACACTTGAATTTTTTTCCTATTACATACTCACTGTTGGCAACAGACGCATTATTATTACATATTAAAGAGCATTATGAGATTCCAGAACCAGTACAGCTGCAGTATTTTCTTAGAGGCATGAACGATACATACATCTTAGAAACGGCATTGGAAAAATACATCTTTCGTGTTTATCGTGCGGATAGACGGAGTAGATCGGAGATTGATTTTGAATTAGAATTGTTGAACGATTTGCACGAAAAAGGTGTAAACGTCTCCATTCCTATTCCTCGAAAAGATGGGATCATATTTAATGAATTTTTGGTGCCTGAGGGTGTGAAGTATGGCGTTATGTTTAGTTTTGCTGTAGGAAATGAAAAGCCTATTCATGCGGTAGAAGACAGCTATTTATTTGGTCAGTCAGTTGCACAAATTCACACAGCTACGGACAACTTTAAGAGTGCACATGTAAGAGGTAAGCTTGATTTTGAACATTTAATTGAGAATCCGCTTCATACGATCAAACAGCATATGAACCATCGACAAGAGGATTATCAATTCCTGTATGACCTGGCCATACAATTAAAAGCACAGATTGAAGTACAGCTGGAAGCGGGGCTCGACTGGGGCATCTGCCATGGCGATTTGCATGGGAATACGAATGTGACTTTCACGGACGAAGGGAAATTAACTCATTATGTTTTCGATATTTGTGGTTACGGATGGAGAGCCTATGATATCGCAGAGTTTAGATTGGCAAGAGAGATTCATAGTGGCCATGATAAAGATGAAGTAGAACGGTTATGGGCAGCATTTTTAAATGGATATAAAAGTTTAAGAGATCTCAGTGACAATGATATTAGTGCTGTTCCTATGTTCGTTGCGCTTAGACAGCTTTGGTTATTTGCTTTATGTTTCAGTGAAGGTGAGCTTATCGGTGCAGCTGACTTTGACAATGGATTTATCGACAGTAAAATGGATTATTTCAGAAATTTAGAGGTGATTAAATGAATGATAAATTGGGCAGTAAAGAAGCCATAATAAGATGGGATAAATACGCAGAACTAATCTCAACTTCGTACGGCGAAAACGGGGATATCCATCGAGAAATTTTTTTGAATCCAGCTTTAATCAGTCTCATGGGTTCTGTTGAAAATAAGAAGGTGCTAGATGCAGGCTGTGGTGAAGGATATTTAAGCAGAATGTTAGCTAAGGCAGGTGCCTCAGTCACTGGCGTTGATTACTCGCAGAACATGATAACGATAGCCAAGAGTAAATCACCAGAGGAATTAAAGATAAACTTCCATCATGGCAATTGTGAAGATCTCAGCTTTCTCCAGAATGAGAGTTATGATCTCATTGTTTCTAACATGGTGATTCATGACTTATCTGATTATGAGACAGCGATTCATGAAATGTATCGGTTGTTAGTTGATGGTGGGACGTTTATATTCTCAATTCCACATCCTTGCTTTGTAACCCCTGGTAGCGGATGGGTGAAGTCGGATACTGGTGAGAAGCTTTATTGGAAAGTAGATAATTATTTTTACGAGGGCACTTATAATCAGATCTTCCCTATAGATCAAGAGGAAAAGTTTCTGATTTTTCATAGGACGTTATCCAGTTATGTAAATACGATTGTACGGGCTGGCTTTCAAATTGAAGAAATGATCGAGCCGAAGCCCTCTGCTGAAATGCTTGCGAAGTATCCGTCTTTTGAAGAGGATTTTCGTTGCAGCGATTTTTTGGTTTTTAAACTGCGAAAGTAGGAGGGAGAAAGATGAACCATAACATTTTCAAAGAAGTTATAGACTCTGAAGAAGAGTTAAGGTCAATGTATGGGTATCCCAGTGAATTGGTAAACAACAAGAGTATAACCTTCATCGATCATCATTGCCGAGATTATATATCCAAATCACCGTTACTCTTTATAGCAACAAGTGATTCAGCTGGCAATTGTGATGTATCTCCGCGTGGGGATGCTGCAGGTTTTGTATATGTGTTAGACGACAAACATTTAGTGATTCCTGAGCGACCTGGTAATCGACGGTTTGATTCTTTGCGCAACATCCTTTTAAATTCAAAAGTGGGTTTGATATTTATTATTCCCGGTCTTGAAGAAACCTTAAGAATAAATGGACATGCAAGGATTATCAAAGATCAAGAAATAATGGTTCATATGGAGGCTCAAGGTAAACTGCCGAAATTGGGCATTGCCGTTGAAGTGGAAGAGTGTTATATGCATTGCGCTAAAGCTTTTAAAAGATCACATCTATGGGATGATACGTATTGGCCATTGAAAGCAGAGCTGCCTAAACCCTCAGTAATCATTGCAGAACATGCAAAAGAGCTTGGGATTTCTCAAGAGGATGTATCAAAGGGATTAAAGGATAGCTATGAGAATCGGTTATATTAGAAATGAAAGGATTAACTAAGATGAGCAAAGCTTTAAAACTCACTCCAGGGAATAAAGTAGGACTTATCGCTTGTTCTGATGGTGTGAGAGTGGAGAACCTGCCTAAAGTAGAAGAATTAATTAGAATTCTGAACTCGGTTGGTCTAGAGGTAGCGATGTCTAACACCTTGTTTAGAAGAGATGGTTATTTCAGTGGCAATCCTAAGGAAAGAGCAACGGAGTTGAATCGTCTATTTAATAATGATGAAATTCTTGCGATTTTTGATATTTCAGGTGGGGATTCCGCGAACCAGATCTTGGAATATCTCGACTACGATAATATTCGATTGCATCCGAAGCCTTTTTTCGGAATGAGTGACTTGTCCGTTATTTTGAACGCTTTACATACACAAAGTAATTCGAAATCCTATCACTATCAGTTGATGAATCTCGTATCTTCTGATGGGGCGGAGCAGCAAGCTGCTTTCTATCGAACATTTTTCGAAGGACATAACGATCTTTACGATTTCGACTTTCATTGGGTCCGTGGGAACCAGATGAGTGGGATTGTAATTGGCGGCAATATTCGATGTTTTATGAAGCTGGCAGGAACAAGTTATTTTCCAGACCCTTCGAACAAGATTTTATTCTTAGAGAGTTTAAGTGGCAGAGCTAACAAAATCGTCTCCTTATTTGCTCAGCTTCAGCAAGCTAGAACTTTTGATAAATGTGCTGGAGTGATTCTTGGGTCGTTTACTGAGCTTGAGAGCTATAATGAATTTTCAATCGTAGAAGCGTACTTGAAGGAAATCAGCGGGATTCCTATCGTGAAGACGGACGAGATCGGGCATGGTAGTGACAGTAAGTGTATTGTTGTGGGTGAGAATATTACTTTATAAGAGCTAAAGGTGGATGATTGGTTTTCAAGGTGATTTATGTTGATAAGAGAGGAGTCAGAGAGAGTTATGATGTCCACACACGACTACCCATCTAAAGAGGTATTGAAAAATGCTATACATACTGCCTATCTATCTCTCGATCTTGAATTTGAGGGCATTGAGAATGCTCAAAAAGACACTCGTATGGAAGGCGTCGATCGTACTCCAGCAGAAATCCTTGCCTATCAATTGGGCTGGTTGAATCTTGTTATGAAATGGGATAAGGATGAAAAAGCAGGGATAACCGTTATTACACCTTCACCGGATTATAAATGGAATCAGCTTGGCGGATTATATCAATCGTTTTATCATACATATGCTGCCTACTCATTAGACGAGTTAAGATCTTTATTTCAAGAGACAGAACATCAGTGGCAGAGCTGGATTGATTCTTTAAGTGATGAAGAACTTTTTACGCAAGGCGTGCGGAAATGGACAGGAAACAATCCGAGATGGCCTATGATCAAATGGATTCATATTAATTCAGTAGCACCGTTTAAGACTTTTCGTTCTAAGATTCGTAAGTGGAAAAAGCTCAATTGTATTAGCTCAAATTAATAACCGCAGACCAAGTCATTGTCTAAGAGAAGAAATCTCTGAAACAGAGGCTTTTTTCATATACATAGAAGGAATTTAGATTAGCATTATGTGGAGGAGATGGGATTAGTGGAAGAGAATGTATAGCAGTGGATGAATAGATTAGTAAAGGACGGATTATTTTTGAAGAAAATATCTATTATTGTAAGTGCATTTATATTATTGATTGCATTAAGCTCGATTATATTTGTCGTGGTAAACAACTCTTCCAAATCCATCAGGAGTCCTGAGAACATTGAACTAAAAGAGTTGTCGAACGGTAACAAAATACAAGTGAACTTCTCGGAGAAAGCCACTGTATTCGTATTTTTTACCTCATGGTGTCCCTATTGTAATGACGACGCTCCTAAGATTGTCTCATTGTATGAGAAATATAAAAATAGAGTGAACATATACGGAATCAATTTGCTTTATCAAGATGATCTTTCTGAAGTAAAACAATATGTGGAGGATCACAACATTAATTATCCCGTTCTCCTAGATGAAACAGGCGATCTCCATAAACATTTTGGTGAACAAGCTTTTCCTGCGTTGTTTTTTATGAACTCTGATGGCAAGGTTATGGATCAAATTATTGGCTCGACTGATTTTGACGCTATTGAGAGCTCGTTTAAGATTTTCATTAAAAACTATGATTAGTGTGAGAGATATGAAATCAAAGAAACCCATAATCATCACCGCATTTCTTACCTTTTTATTTCTGATGCTAATTGTAGTCTATATGATAAATCCTCAACCTGTTAATGCAATGATGGTAGAATTTTCTAGTATGGAGAAGCAAGGTAAGCATGTTTATGTAGAACCAGATATTTCAGAGGTCACAACAACGATACTTTTGAACGATTTCGAACAATCGAGAGAGAGAGTTTCTGGGTTCTTCGAAGATTTAAAAGACAATCCAACCCTTCTTTTTGTTCAATCTCCACACGCTCTTGAGAAGTATGCTCAGAAGAATCGAACGGGCCAGACTTATTATACTTATTGGGGAAATTACATTGTTATTGGTCCAGACGGATTTAACGCGGATGTGATCGCCCATGAATTGATGCATAGTGAGTTAAGAAAGAGGTTGAAGAATAAGGATAAGGTTCCTGTGTGGTTTGATGAAGGTTTGGCTACCTTAGTTGACTATAGATATAACAGCGATAAGTTTATAAGTTTTGACAAGATAAATGAGCTAAGTAGTAGAGATGACTTTTATGAACCCTCACATGTAAAAGAAAATTATGAGATCGCCCATTCAGAAATTAATAGATGGTTTGGAATCGTTGGAAAGTCAGGTTTAGTGGGGCTTATTGATGGATTAAATAATGGAAAAGAGTTCAAAACAATCTATAAATCAATCGAATCCCAAAGCTAGGAGGTTGAGATGAAGAAATTCATTATTGTAATTCTAGCCATAATTGCTTTATTGCCATTGCATGCGGTCTCCGCGGATTGGGCCGGTTCGTTTGTTGTTTATTCAGGTGACATCTACGAAATATCAGACGATGAACTCATCCCCTCGGAAGAAATCGATAAGAAGATAGGGCATGTAACTAAATTTTCCGATGAGGAAGGTACGTACAGGGGGAATTTCTCGAATATTTATCCTAAAGGTACGCCCTACTACTCAATTATCAATACCGATCCAAAAGATTACATTGCTATTAAGACCCAAGAGGATATCTTTGTAAAAGCTTATAATAAAGGCCATTATCCCAATGATGAATTGGTTAAAAAAACGATTTGGATGTATTTCTTATTGGGGACATCGATTATCGTCTTATTAATAATTTGGATAATGAAGCGAAAGAAAGCAGTGTTGTAGCTAGAACGGCGTGGTGAAATGAGATAACTCTGTACTTGATTTTTTGTTTGTGTAATTATTTTTGCTTTTCTTTGGGTTTACGTAGAGAGAAAGGAATAAGCGATAACTATGAGTGCATGGAGAAGAATTGCCCAAGAATTGTTTTATGATCTCAGGTTTCATTTTAATCATAAAGATGATTCTATCTATTCTTTATTGGTATTTCTGCGAGATAGAATTATAGAAGCGCATAGAAATAATGATTTGTCAGAACAGGAGAAAATTTATAATTATGCGGAGTGGTGTTTTAACCAATATAAGCGAAGTCCTTATATGCATAATGCTATTTGTGTTGGCTTTTGTGAACATTTAGTTGAAGATGAAAGTACCTTGCAGGCTATTCCATATAAAGTAAAACCATATATTTTTAAAGATATACAGGGATTATTCGAATGGATGTTAAACGAGGATAAAGATCGATATATCAAGTTAGTAGAAGAATACAATAGAGTGAACAGCACTGATTTTAATAGGTGAAATTTCAAGTTCGAAGGGTGAATCTAGTGGAAGAAGTATCTAGTCTAATCAAAAAATTATCATGGGGCACACCCGAAGAGGAAAAGGAAGATGCAATTAATAAGCTACAATATATAAAGGATGAAGATCTGCATTCATTATTACAACCTATATCAAAAGACTATTGGGATGGAGCGGCTGAAACAGTCATACGTTTAGGATATCCACGTGTGAAAAGCATATTGTCGGGTTTACTTGAATGGATACAAGATATAAATTGGCCAGGTGCGGGGGAAATAGCTGTTTTTTTACTTGAAATAGGGGATCCGATGATTCCATATGTAAAAGATGTACTAAATCAACACAGCGATGATCAAGAATGGGTGTACTGGATTTTTGAAGTATTAATTAATCATTGGAATACGGTACAAGTCGTACAGATACAAGCAGAATTAATTAAGATTTCACAGGAAAAAGCCAATGACCTTTCGGCATTGAGAATCTTATTAACTCACGGTATATATGCAAAAGATGTGGTCTGTGAAATAATCCAGTGTAAAAAAGATGTCATTGCTTTTGAACTCAAGGAACTTCATGATACTCATCCTGAAATTGATTGCGAAGCTCTTAAAAAAGAATTCAATGAAATAATCATCAAGCAGCCTAATTTGATTAAATCATTTCATGAGCACAATAAAGAACGTTTTTATATATGTAATGCGATATCTAACCCCCAAGAAGTTTTAAGAGAAATAGAAATTTTTACTGCTGAGTTTCTCACTACGTGAAGTTATCAAGCTTTACTGAAATAAATTGAAAGGAGACTTATCAGTGAACAACATCAAAGTGCTTCATTATGATGCGTTTTCTCCCTATCCGAACAAAGGGAATCCTGCGGGAGTAGTGTTAGAAGCTGATCATTTAAGCGAAAGTGAAATGCAATCGATAGCTCATAAGGTAGGTTTTAACGAAACAGTTTTTGTAGTCTCATCAGATGTAGCTGATTTAAGGCTTAAGTATTTTACTCCAGGCTATGAGATCAATCTTTGTGGACATGCAACAATGGCATCTTTATTTGCTTTAAAAACAAAGGGTATTCCTGGAGAGGCTAGCTCGATAAAGATCGAAACAAACGTGGGTGTGCTACCTATCCAATTCATCATGGACAGCAATAATCACTTACTAATAAAAATGAAGCAAGATCAACCGAAGTTTATTGAATTTAACGGCGATAGAGCGAAGCTTGCGCACGCCATAGGTTTAACCCTTGACGAGATAGAAGAGGATCTGCCTATAGTTTATGGCTGTACTGGCGCATGGACTCTATTAGTCCCGATTAAGAGTATAGATAGCTTTAATAAAATGAAACCGATTAACTCGTTGTTTCCGGAGAATTTAACGGAGCTTCCAAAAGCATCTGTACACCCATTTTCACTCCAAACGCTTGATCCGCAAGCTTTAATGCATGCCAGACATTTCTCATCTCCTTATTCAGGAACCGTTGAAGATCCAGTAACAGGTACAGCATCTGGAGTCATGGGGGCTTATTATTTAAAATATATTGATCCGCATTTGGACTCGATCCAATTTGATGTGGAACAGGGATTGGAAATGGGTAGGGACGGCAAGGTGAACGTAGAAGTATATCGAAATGAATCCGGTGAAATGGATGTGTTTATTTCTGGAACTGCGGTATTTGTGGGGGAGGTAGATTTATGGAGATGATAAAATATACTCATCTTGGAGTGTATGGAGTCTTAGTGAAGAACGATAAAGTATTACTAATTAAGAAAGCAAGAGGTCCTCATACGGGGAAGTGGGACTTTCCAGGGGGTTCTATTGAGTTTGGAGAGGAGCCGTATGAGGCCCTTAAGAGGGAGTTTTGGGAAGAGACCGGAATTACAAGTTTAAAAGGATTGCTTCATGATTCCATTTCCTATACGTTAATTTATCCATACAGTGATACCCAGTTAGAAGAATTACACCATATAGGGATCATATATAATGTTTCATTGTTAGATGTGAACTTTGAGCTTAAGACCGATGGGGACGGACAAGACTCTGATGGGGCACAGTGGATAGAAATCAAACAACTAAACAACCTTGC
This sequence comes from Paenibacillus sp. FSL F4-0236, assembly GCF_038000135.1. Taxonomy (NCBI): domain Bacteria; kingdom Bacillati; phylum Bacillota; class Bacilli; order Caryophanales; family Paenibacillaceae; genus Paenibacillus; species Paenibacillus sp. FSL F4-0236. Next base: position 2,987,912 of record NZ_JBBOBK010000001.1, on the reverse strand, counting down.
TTTAACCCCTTTTGTGAAGAAAATAATGCTGGGTCATTATTAGAACTTTAATGATCTAAGGAATGGAGGCAGCTTCATGATTGAAATTGATTGTTTGGGTGAAATCTGCCCAGTACCAGTAATGATGTTAAAAAAACATCAAAAAGCCATTCAGAAAGGTGAAAAGGTAATGCTAGTTACTGATCATAGCTGCGCAAAAGTTTCTATCACGGATTACTGTCGTGGTTCAAATCTAAAATGTTCCATTCAAGAAGTGATTAATGGAGTATGGGAAATTACGATTGAGGTTTAGGCTCAACACAAAGTATCTATTAAAGTCTTTTCAATATATCGAACTAATTGTTTCGTATCGTTGTCACAGCGCTGATTTTGTTTCTTTATCATGTAGACATCGTTATTGACCTGGAACTGATCAATAGGAATGATCTTGAGTTGTTTACTATACAACTCTTTTTTTATGGACATATAAGGGAGAAAGGCGAGACCATGTCCTCTAATGGCAGCAAGCTTTACCGCCTCAAGAGAGTCTAGATTAAAGAGTATATTTAATTTAAGCTCGCCCATTGACACGGCATTCAAAGCTCTTTGCACACAATGAAGCTGTGAGGACCAGATTAAAGGATAATTCGGGAGCTCAGTCAATGTGATTTTATCAGGGCAAACGGTCGTATTGCTTGCCACCAACATAACTTGATCTGAAAATACCATATGTGACCTTAATTCGGATTTTGGAGAGGGACCGGAAATAAACCCGATATCACCTTCTTCAAGAAGTAAACGTTCTTCTACTAAGGACGATGCCCCTTCATTTAAAGTGATATGGCAATTGGGAAAATGTTTTTTTACCTCATACAAGGTACAAGGGAGAGCATAATTACAGACCTCCGGAATTGCATAAATAGACAGCTCTTGTTGTGTTGGCTGTAAATGATTGATTTCTGTGATCATATCATCATACAATTTACAGATTTGCTCCACGTACTTCTCCGCAATAATCCCTGCTTCGGTTAGGCTAGCGCCTTTATTACTTCTCACAAAAAGTTCAGAACCTAGGGTATTCTCCCATGATTTCAACTGCTGACTAAGTGCGGATTGGGTGATATGAGATTTCTGAGCGGCTTTAGATATACTTTTTAACGAAGCTATATCTAAAAACAATTTAAGCGTTTCCATATTCATACTTATTCCTCCTGTTGCCCGCTGTTAGTGCACACTATAGCATATATGATTACGCTCCATCTGTGCCATTAGTAACACTTATACAGCATAAAGAAAGCAGATAACCACAGCTTAAATAAGTATGTTACTATTTTCACATAGTCAATTACATAAAAACGATGGAGGTGTTAGACTATGGGGCAAACCGTAAGTCCCGAAACGAGATCTACCCGAACTAGAGCTCCTAGAAAACCTAAAAAGAGTCAGTTGCCCATCGCGTTGCTGGTCACTGCTCTCATTATTGGGTTTGGTTTTTTCCTAGACCATTCCCACGATAAAATGGTTGTCTACCTGCTTTTCGGTATTTCGTTTGGCGTTATTTTACAAAGATCACGTTTCTGCTTTACTGCATCACTTAGAGATCCCTGTATTACAGGCAGCACATCAGTTACAAGAGCGGTTCTTATTGCATTTTCTCTCGCTACGATCGGATTTACAGCCATTAAGTATCCAGCGTTCCTGGAAGGTAAACCGATTCCTGGGATGGACAATGTGGGTCAGATCAGCTTAGCTTTGATCATTGGTGCTGTATTATTCGGAATTGGCATGGTTATCGCGGGTGGATGCGCTTCGGGTACATTGATGCGTGTAGGTGAAGGATTCACGATGCAGATGCTTTCACTTGTGTTTTTTGTCATTGGTTCACTTTGGGGATCACATGATATGGGGTGGTGGAGAGCTAACGTTATAAAGGATGCACCAACTGTATTTTTACCAGACGTCTTTGGTTGGCTTGGAGCACTGGTTGTTCAGTTCCTGATTATTCTTCTGTTATACATTGCAGCTGTTAAATGGCAAGAGAAAAAGATGGGAAGCGCAGATTAGTTTAGATTATTACGTGAATATTTTCACTATTGTTATTCCAAAAAAATATAAAGGTGGTTTTTAAAATGGCTGAATTTACACTTGATTGCATGGGAGAAGCTTGTCCGGTTCCGTTAATGAGAACAGAAAAGAAAATGACTGAACTCAATGTAGGTGATGTACTAGTAGTAGCTATTGATCATAGCTGCGCAATGAAGAACGTTCCAGAATGGGCGAGAAAACAGGGACATAATGTGGAAATCGAAGAGGTTGATGATGGCGAGTGGGAAGTTGTTATTGAGAAGGTAAAATAGGATCGCTGAGTAGGAAAGGACGGTGAATGAAACGGTGAACGAATTCTGGTTGAAGATATCGTCTAACCGCTTTTACAAGCGCTTGCTCAAAGAACCGTTTACTTATGTAACTGGAGCTGTACTTCTTGCTGTGTTCGCTACAGCACATCTGGCTGTTTTCTCTAAAGGATGGGGAGTAACTAGCGCTTTTGCAGATTGGGGAGCTTGGTTGTATCGATTAGCAGGCGGAAATGTAGATCAATGGGCATATTTTAGTTCGGAAAAAGCACAAAAAACATTATCTTCCGGATTTTTGAATGATGGTGGTTCGATTCGAAATCTAGGGATAATATTAGGTGCTTTAGCAGCGACTTTGTTTGCTTCCGAATTCAAGTTGAAGAAAATTAAGTCCAAAAAGCAGGTTGTAGCAGCGGTACTTGGTGGATTACTCATGGGGTACGGAGCTAGACTGGCTAATGGATGTAATATTGGTGCATTGTTTACGGCTATAGCTTCTTTATCGCTTTCAGGATGGATATTTGGATTGTTCCTGCTGGTTGGCGCATTTATAGGCAGTAAATTATTAGCCAAATTCTTTATGTAAAAGTGAAATAGGCTGAGCTTGTAGCGCTGACGAGAGTCAGCCTATTTTATTAAGGCACAGACTCACAGGAGGGACAAAAGGAATGGAAAAGAAGACAGAACAGTATGATGTCGTCATTATCGGTGGCGGGGCTGCTGGTTTAACAGCGGGAATCTATTGTGGACGTGCAAAATTAAAGACTCTTCTCTTGGAAAAATCACTTGTAGGTGGTCTTGCCACTTATACTAATGAAATAGAAAATTATCCTGGTTTTCCTGAAGGAACGACCGGTACAGATCTTATGGGATTATTTCATAAACAAGCTAAGAAATTTGGTGTGGATTTTAAAATGACAGATGTAAAATCTGTTTCGGTAGCGGAAGATATTAAGGTAGTGGAGACCTTTCGGGTTCGTTATGAGTGCAAGGTCATTATTATAGCCAGTGGGGGAAAACCAAGAATTACCGGGGCAGCAAATGAAGATATGTTCTTATATGATAAAGGAATTTCTTTCTGTGCAACCTGTGACGCTGCAGCAAATACGGGAAAGACGGTTATGGTTGTTGGCAGTGGTGATGCAGCTATTGAAGAAGGAATGTTTCTGACCAAGTTTGCAGATAAAGTAATCGTTTCTGTTATGCATGATCATGGGAAAATGGATTGTAATGAAATTGCCAAAACGCAGGCACTAGAAAACCCTAAAATGGAATTCATGTGGAATACGGTGGTAAGTTCTTTCGAAGGTGAGGAACGTTTGAATTCCGTCGTCCTGAAAAATTTAAAATCTAATGAACTGCAAAACGTAAAGGTTGATTCATGTTTCTTATTTATTGGATATACCCCGAACACAGAAATTTTATCAGGTGTAGTTGAGTTGAATCGAAATGGATATATCCTAGTCAATGAAAAAATGGAAACAAATATACCTGGTGTGTTCGCAGCAGGCGATGTATGTGATAAGTTCCTTAAGCAAGTGGCTACAGCTGTCGGTGATGGTGCCATTGCAGGGTATGGTGCAGAGAAGTATATCTCTGAATGTGAGACCTATGAGCATCAAATTCTAAATCAAGGAAAACCATCCGTTGTTTATTTATGGAATGCAACTGATCCTTCTTGCCGGGAGCTATTACCACTCTTTGAGGCTTTTGAACAATCCCATACTGAGATCAGGGTCACAAAGGTAGATGTATATAAGTCACCCGGACTTGCTGCCAAGCTAGGAATAGATTCAGTTCCTTCTATTGTTTATCTAGATGATGGAAAGATACAAAGAGTAATTACAGACAAGATAAGTGATAACATATTGAATGCTCTAACGAATTGATGAAAAAGCCCTATGCAGATATCTCTGCATAGGGCTTTTTTAAATTATGCTTTTATTAAATTGGACGAGCTATTTCAAGAAAGTGTCAAAGTATCAATAATAGTTGTTTTGTCATATACCTTTGAAAGCGCTTAGATATTAAGATTAATTCATAAGATAGCAAATCAACGGAGGGAGAGTAGAGGAGAACCAAGGCTGCAAAAAGAGAGAAAGCCATGAAAGATGCTTTATTTATAAGAATCTAGGTTTAGGAGGACTTACATATGGCGAACGCAAGCGTCGCACCAGACAAGACATCAAGACCGAATCTCGGCAAGCATCGGACCAGCGGGATAAGACGCTTTTTTAAGCAAATAGATCTGCAGCTTATGGTATTGCCAGCACTTGTTTTAGTTTTTATTTTTGCCTATATCCCCATGTACGGTATTCTAATCGCTTTTCAAGATTACAAGTTAGGTAATAGCTTTATTAGCAGTGATTGGGTTGGATTAAAGCACTTTATTTACTTCTTTAATGCTCCTGAATTTGAAGTGGTTATGAAAAATACAATCATAATCAGCTTACTGAAGTTCTGTTTTGGATTTCCCGCACCGATTATTTTGGCGTTAATGCTGAACGAAGTTCGTAAGATGTTCTTTAAACGGGTTATTCAGACCGTTACATACTTGCCTCACTTCTTATCTTGGGTGGTTATCGGCTCGATGGTTACCTCGATGCTATCCGTTGATAATGGCAGTATAAATATGCTGCTTGAGAAATTGAGATTTATCGATGAACCGATTAACTTCCTTTCTATGACCGAATATTTCTGGGGCATTTTAGTTACAACCAATGTATGGAAGGAAATTGGATTTGCCTCGATCGTTTACTTAGCTGCCATTGCTGGTATTGATCCGCACTTATACGAAGCTGCTTCGATGGATGGTGCGAGTCGCTTTAAACAGATATATTTGATTACGTTGCCTTCCATTATGCCAGTTGTGATTATCTTTATGATTCTGGCGATCGGTAATCTGGTGAATGCAGGATTTGAAGATATTTTGATCCTTGCTTCCAATCCGGCTCTACGAGAGGTATCAGATTCAGTTGATGTATATGTTGTACGTGTCGGTATAGATAACTTCAGGTACTCCTATGCGACTGCTATCGGATTGTTCAAGGCCGTTATCAGTGTGACATTACTTACCTTTGCAAATTTCATTGCCAGAAGAGCGGGAAACAGCTTGTGGTAATGAATTACTCAATATAGGGGGACTGAATTATGAAACGTACTAACATAGGAGACCGATTGTTTATTGGATTCATATATGTATTCTTGACCTTACTGGCATTCTCCGCGTTTTATCCATTTTGGAATTCACTTGTGATTTCTTTTAATGAGGGGATGGATACTTCCAAAGGCGGAATTACTTTCTGGGTCCGTGAGTTCACGCTTGAGAATTATAAGATCGTATTTGAAGATTCTCGTTTAATGGGTGGATTCGTCATTGCAACATTGCGGACGGTAATTGGTACAGTAACAGCGATATTGGCCACTTCGATATTTGCTTATGGGATGTCGAAGCGCGAACTAATGGGTCGCAAATACTACATGATTATGTGTATCATTACAATGTATTTCGGCGGGGGACTCATTCCGTCATACATGCTTATCAGAAGTTTAGGCCTCTTCAACTCATTTTGGGTGTTTATTATTCCTGCACTTGTCAGCGTATGGAATATGATCATATTCCGGACCTTCTTCCAAGGTCTTCCGCAAGGTTTAGAGGAGTCAGCAAAGATTGATGGCTGCGGATACTGGGGAACTTTTCTCCGAATCGTACTTCCCTTGTCAGGGCCAGTAATCGCAACATTATCATTGTTCACAGCAGTCAATCACTGGAATGAGTGGTTCGTAGCGAGTATTTACATTACGAAAGAGGAGTTAATGCCGATTCAGACCATCTTGAGACAGATATTGTTCTCTAATATTGCTTCAGAACAGCTGTCTAATGTAGATGCAAGTTCCATTGCTCATATTAACTCAGCCAAGAAAATAACGTCGAAGTCATTAACGATGGCTACGATCATGGTTGCAACCATTCCGATTGTATGTGTATACCCATTCCTACAAAGATTCTTCGTTAAAGGTGTCTTGGTCGGATCATTGAAAGAGTAGGATGATAGAATGAGATGGGGTTTAGAGCGTATTGCTTTGAACATAGATTACAAATTGAAAGGGGAAAATACATTGAAGACTAAGAGAAAGATGCTTCTCGGAACGTTGTCTACCTTGCTATTGTCGACTGTGGTGGCGGGTTGTAGTGGCAACAATTCAAGCGCTCCAGCTGCAACTGCTGAACCAGTGAAAGAAGGAGGAACAGCGGTTAACACAGCAACTGAAGCTCCAGCGGCTGATTTGTATGAGTTAGGGAAAGAACCGCTTGAAGTATCATTCTACGGAAACTACGGCTGGTATCAAATGCCGAAATGGGGCAAAGATGCTGCTTCTAAATGGATTTTAGATAATTTGAAAATCAATGTCACTGGAATTAGCTCTGGCGGTAATAATGCTCAGAAGCTGCAAACGATGATTGTTGGTAATGAGCTGCCGGATATTGTATGGACTGAGAAAGGTGCTGACGTAGAGCGTCTTCGTCAAGCGGATATGCTAGTTCCTTTGGATGAATACATTGATAAATATCCAAACTTTAAAAAGTACTTAACAGCTGGACATTTGGAATTGCTTCGTTCTCCTGATGGTAAAATCTATCAGCTGCCGAATTATTATACAACACAGCCAAACGGTAATGCCGGTTATGCGATCAATAAGAAAATTTACAAAGAACTCGGTTCTCCTAAGCTAGAGACTACGGATGATTTGTATGCTTACTTAAATGCTGTTAAAGCGAAGTTCCCAGATGTTATTCCGTTTGAGACTGGCTTAGCGAAAGATGGTAACGGTATTGACCAGTTATTCTCCTCTTTTAAAGAGAATAACCTTTCGTATACTAGAATATATGCTGTACCTGATGGCGACAAAATGGCTTCCATTTACAAAGATGAAGGGTTCCGTGAGTCCGTTGTCTTTGGTGCTAAATTAATGCGTGAGAAGCTTATGACACAGGATGCGAATACCCAAACAGAAGACCAAATTAGAGAGAAAGCGATGAATGGCAAGTTCGCTGTGATTGCGACATTCGATCCGATGAAGTTGCTGGCTACTGCTGATGAAGAGATGAAGAAGAAAAATCCGGAAGATGGTTATATGTTTATTAAACCAATCTACAAACCGGGCTTGGATCAAAGTAAAATCACTCCGGGAACGTACAATCAGTTAGGCTGGAACGTGGCTACAATCACTAAAAATGCTAAAAATCCAGAAGCTGTATTCGCAATGCTTGATTGGATGACAGGTGCAGAAGGTTCAATGGTTCTGAACTGGGGCCCTCCAGGACCAGACGCTTACTGGGATGGATTTGAAGCAGATGGACTTACTCCTAAATTTAATAAAGATAAATATCTAAATGAGCCAGAAGCATTGTCTGAAATCAGCGGTAAGGCTGGTGACTTGGTTTGGGTAGGAAACACGGTTTTCTTGGATAATACGAAGAAAATGATGTTGCAAACCCTTCCAGCTGATAAGATCGACTTTAGTAACCGTTGGCAGATGGAAGTAACGTGGGCTTCACAAGGCGACTTTACGGAGTTCCTAAACTGGGATCCGGCTCCAGACAGTGAAGAAGGTATTATCAGACAAAGCGTTAGAGATATCTGGCTAACTGCTAGAGCGAAATCAATGTATGCGAAGACTGATGCAGAAGCATTAGCCATTCTTGACAAAGCACATGATGACTCCATGAAGGTTGGTTATGAGAAATTCCTTGATTATGTTACAAAAGTATGGACAGAAAACAAGAAAGCTTTAGGAAAATAATAATTAGTAATACGAAGGTTTGCTACTAGGCAAGCCTTCGTTTTTACGTTGTATTCTGATGACTCATTGTTTATAGGCTGTTAGACACATTTATGAATGGTATACTGGGAAAGAGTAATGGTAGAATTTACAGGGATAGATTTATGCATTTCAAAGGGGGACTTGTTGATGTACAACGTATTATTAGTAGACGATGAGATGCTGGATCTAGAAGGTATGAGACAATTTATTCCTTGGAATGAGCTTGGTATGGAAGTTGTAGAGGCAGCAAATAACGCGTTTACCGCGTGCGATATTTTAGATCAGCATGTTATTGATATTATCGTAAGCGATGTGAATATGCCGAATATGTCGGGCCTTGAGCTGGCTCGAATTGCTATAGAGAAAAAAAAGGATATACGCGTGATATTTGTAAGCGGTTACCAAGATTTTAGCTATGTTAAGCAAGCACTGTCACTAAAGGCGTATAGCTACGTCCTTAAGCCAATGGATGATAGTGAACTCATTGCTGCACTTCAGAAAGTAAGGCAGGATTTAGACGATGAACGTAAACGCCGTGATGTTGAAGAAGCCTATCAGCATATGATTCCAATGGCCAAAAATGATTTGTTGATTCGCTTATTTGAAGGGGAATGGGAAGGGGAAGAGGGTAGCCAGGCCGGAATGTTGTCGCTTGTGAAGTCATACGGTTTGGATAAGCTGAATTGGCCTGTTCGTGTAGCCGTCTTGGAGCTTGACTACTTCAACTGGCTTCAAGAACAGGATAATCTATCTAAACATCAAATGGCTAAGGACTTCCTTTATGAAGTGAATAGAATAGGTCAGAAGCACGGAATGCCACATTGCTACAAGGTATCGTCCTATCGGATTGCATTATTGATTAACGAACAGGAAATGGAAAAGTTCACTGAGGATATTTACGCCTCGATTCGTGCGAAGTTTCCAGTCACAATGACTGTAGGTGTAGGCAAACCAACATTTTCTATGGAACAGATTCATATCTCCTATCGACAAGCTATGGAAGCTGTGGACGGAAAAATGTTTATTGGCAAAGGCAATCTTATAATGTATGAGACCGTTAGCAGTGAACCAGGGATGATCGATGCTCGTATGTTAGATACCCGTATGGATACGTTGTTTAAAGCGGTGAAAGAGTATGAGTTAGTACTTATTTATGATGAGATCGACAAGTTATTCCGCTCTGTAAGTAGTTTAAGATCCAAATTCACTATTCATAATCTGGCAATGTATATCATTTGGAAGCTGGATCAGCAGTTAAAGGATGTTAGTGAGGATTTATTTGAAATTTTAGGTATGGAAATACATAGTTTAGATGTTTTACACCAATTCGATACGATCAGTGATATTCGTTCGTGGCTCGTACTCAAAACGTTTGAGATCTCCGAGTACCTGCGTAGTAAATCAGATTCAGTGAACCATAAATTGATTAGAGAAATCATCCAAACGATGCAGGACAGAATGAGCGATAACTTTACGCTTAAAGATATTGCGCAGCAGTTCTCTTTCTCCCCTAACTATTTGGGCTATCTATTCAAAGAAGAAACAGGGAAAACGTTCAGTGAAGTACTTACACAGCTTCGAATGGATCAAGCAGGCAAGCTTTTAAAAGATCCGACCTGCAAAATCTATGAAATCGCTAGCAAGGTAGGCTACCGGTATCTCCCTTATTTCAGCAGACAGTTCAAAGAGGCTTATGGTATGACACCTATGGAGTATCGTAAGCGCGACAAGTGATGGGGGATGATGTTCTATGAAAATACGAAGAAGACATAAGTATGTGCCGATTGGGTATAAGTTAATGCTGACGTATATGTTTTTTATTATTATCCCTATATCCTTGATAGGGTTCGTCTCTCATTCCATGTATAATGATTCATTACGCGAACATATCAATACGAATATTAAAGGAACGTTATTGCAGATTCGTGACAATATTGATTATAAAATGGACGAAGTTACTCGAATATCAACGCAATTATACAGTGATTTTGATTTTTATCGGAATCTTCGGAGTTATGAGGAAGGCTGGGAAAATTACGATCGGATGTCTAAGAAGGTGCTGCCGAAGCTTGACGTAGCTATTCAATCTACAGGTGTGAAGATAGGGATGTCGCTATTCTTAAAAAATGAATCGATCCCTGAGATCTATTCGAATTCACTTGAGGGCTATTTGGATAATAGTAGCTTTTATCATCTCTACCACATGAAACGGATTGAAGGTAAGTCCTGGTATTATGATTTTCCAACTGAAAAATACGCTGAAACTATGAAATGGTGGCAGATCGAGAGTGATGTAGAGAATAATCGCATCTCGTTGCTCCGTAGACTAATTGATACATACGAGCCTCTTAAGCCTAAAGAGATAGGATTCCTGCGGATTAATGTAAGGATTCCAGATCTATTTGACAGTGTCAATTATACGAAGATAGGAAAAGGAAGTAATTTAATTATAAAGAACGAATTTGGAAGAACGATGTATCAATCGGGTGAACTACCGGAGAACTATACTAATGAAGCCGAACTAAATAAGGATTACCTAACGATTAAAGAAACGATAATGGTTGCTAACCAAGCATGGCAATTAATCGCGCTTGTTCCGATTGCAATCCTTGAAAAGGATGCAATGAAGGTACGTTTGTTTATTATTTTAATGTGTCTCATATGCTGTGTGGTTTTTAGCTTTGTTGGCATATTTATATCCCGTTATTTTTCGATTCGGATTAATAAGTTTGTATATGTGCTTAATGCTTATCGGGAAGGTGATCTTCACAAGCGTATAAAATATCGAGGGAAGGATGAATTCTCTCAGATAGCAACCGCGCTGAATGATATGGGTGAAAATATTGATATGTTGATTAAAGAGGTATATTTGACTCAGCTCCAGAAGAAGGAAGCGGAGCTTGAAATCCTACAATCGCAAATCAACCCACATTTCCTGTACAATACTTTGTCATCTATAATTCAATTAGCAAAGTTTGGTCAAAATGAGAAGCTGCAGAAGATGGTACTGGAATTAGCGAAGTTTTATCGTTTAACGCTTAATGAAGGCCGTACGATGATTCCGGTTCCAACTGAAATTGAGCAAGCAAACGCCTATTTAGAAATCCAGAAAATTAAATATGGTGACCGCTTGGAGGTTATGTTTGATTTTGATACTGAGATCTGGCCTTATGAGACCATTAAACTGATTCTACAACCCTTTATCGAGAACGTGCTGAAGCATGCTTGGTGCGGCGATCACATTCATTTACGGATTGTAGGACGTAAGGAAGGCGATAATATTCTCTTCCGTATTATTGACGATGGTATTGGCATCAGACAAGAGCGTATTGATCAAATTTTCGATTCGAAGGGACATACAAATACAGGTTATGGCGTCCGTAATGTGGATCAACGGATTAAACTGCAATATGGACCTGAGTATGGCGTAAGTATTTTTAGTCGTGTGGGAATTGGAACATCGGTTCAGATCCTGATTCCTGCCAAAAAAAGAAAGTAAGCGGAATTGCAGTGATGATATAGAGAAGGGGTCATTAAGCTAGCGATAACTAGCTTAATGACCCCTTTGATTATTCAAGTGAAAGTTAGAAACCTTTGTATTGAGGTTCTTCTGACTCTAATTCGGTTACCCGATTTTCAACCTGTGTAACGATTTGTTGCGTTTGCTCAGCTGCATTTGTGAATAAAGTTTTTGCACTTTCGTTTTGTGTTTCAAGTGCAAATTGCTCCAAGCTCGCTTGAGCGCCTTTTAAAGAAGATAAACATGTTTTAACTTGTGAGGCTACTGTCATTAGGTTTCTCTCCTCTGTTTTAAGTTTCTAGCATGACGTTTCCTATTGTCCTCAACCGTTACTTTAGTTATGCAGGAAAAAAATAGAAGCTTTACATGTTAACCGATTTCCATAAATAAGTAGTCTAATTCAGGATTGAATGGACCTTTTTTGACAAATAATGAGTGTTACTAAACAAGTGTTGATTTAAAAAAGGAGGAAAATTGTGATGCCGGAGTGGTTGGAGGTTGTAGTACGAACACTCTTTGCTGTGGTTGTGCTTTTCTTTTTAACTAAATTACTGGGGAAGAGACAAGTATCGCAGCTTTCGTTCTTCGAGTATATTACGGGGATAACCGTCGGCAGCTTAGCCGCCTATATTTCTTTGGATACGGATAAGTATTGGCATTTAGGACTCATTGCACTGATTGTATGGGTCGCTTGTTCTTTAGGAATTGAATGGCTTCAGATGAAGAGTAAAAAAGCAAGAGACTTCATTGACTTTAAGTCCACCGTTCTTATAAAAGACGGGAAAATACTTGAAGATCATATGAAAAAGGAACGTTTAACAACAGATGAATTATTGGAAGAGCTACGTAAAAAGGATGTATTCAATATATCTGAAGTGGAATTTGCGATTATGGAGTCTGATGGAGCGATTAATGTTCTGCTTAAGAAGGAGTATCTCCCTCTATCGGCAAAAGACCTGGGTGTGAAGGTTGCCCCACAGAAAGAGTCACAAGCCGTCATTATGGATGGAAAAGTATTAGATAAACCGTTAGATACCTTAAATCTGACTCGCAGCTGGCTTGATGGAGCGCTAGAGAAAATGGGGCTAACCGTCGAGAATGTATTTCTCGCTCAAGTTGATTCTTATGGAGAGCTGACAGTCGATTTGTATGCCGACAACTTTAAAGTTCCACAGCCACAAGATAAACCACAATTATATGCGTTGCTAAAAAAATGTGAAGCGGATCTGGAAATGTTCAGTTTGTCGACAGAAAATGAAAAAGCTAAAAAAATGTACGAACAATGCTCAGAGCAATTGCAAGCATCTTTGAAAGTACTAAAGCCTTTAATCCAAAGTTGATGTGCTACAAAGCTCATACCCAAAAGCAAGAAAGAACCGATTTTTCACATCGGTTCTTTTTTTCGTATACAGCTGAATGGAGTACGAAGTATAAACCTCGTAAACAATTGGCAAACTAAGCCAGATTGGCAAGTCACAACCAAGGAGGTATACAGCCTATGTCAGGAATTCTAGAAACCATTAAAGATCAACTGGAGGGATGCAGTGATGCGGTGTATCAGTCCATTTCTGTTCATGGGCATACCTGTCTTTTGATCTATATCCCTTCCATCATCGATTCTAAGACACTTCATGAAAGTATTGCTTTGCCGCTAAAAACAGAAGCAGAAACAAAGCTGGAATGGCCGGATTTTTTAGAACGGTTAGATCAAGGAATTGTTTTTCCTATCCAATATCTCAAGGCATTTGACTTACACAAGATTGTAGATATGATCGTTGCTGGGAAAGTAGTGCTTTGTATAGAGGATCTTCCTTATGTTTATTATTTTGAAATTACCCAATATCAAAAAAGATCAGTGACCGAATCACAAAACGAACTTGTAGTGATTGGTCCTCAAGAGGCTTTCATTGAAGATATTGAAACGAATCTCTCTTTGATTCGACATAAAATTAAACATCCGGATCTAAAAACCATTCATTATTCGATTGGTAAATATACAAAAACTGATGTGTATGTGGTCTACATTGAAGGACTTTACAAAAAAGAAGTTCTTGCTGAGATAAAGCAGAAGTTAAATGAAATAGATATTGACGGAATACTAGGGATTAGTTATATATCAGAATATTTAAGGGACGGTAACCTCACGCCATTTCCGTTATTTCAATATACAGAACGTCCTGATTCGGTGGCAGCTTCTTTAATGGAAGGCCGAATCGGAATCTTACAAGATGGCACACCTACTGCAATGCTCGCTCCGACATCTTTTTTCACCATGCTGCAATCCTCTGAGGATTATTACCAAAGCTTTTATGCAGCAAGCTGGATTCGTATTGTTAGATTTCTGTTCTCAATCATATCCATGATTCTTCCATCACTTTATGTAGCGATTACAACCTTTCATCCTCAAATCATTCCACCAAACCTGTTAATTACAATTGCTTCTGCGAGAGAGAACATTCCTTTCTCAGCGCTTACCGAGGCTTTAATTATGGAGCTTACCTTTGAAGCGCTTAGAGAAGCTGGGACTAGAATTCCAAAGCCTGTAGGACAGACGGTTTCAATAATTGGGGGTATCGTTATTGGTCAGGCTGCGGTCCAAGCAGGAATTGTATCTGCTCCAATGGTTATTGTTGTTTCTATTACCGGAATTGCCACCTATATCATTCCTCATTATGAGCTAGGTCTTACTTTCCGGCTACTTCGTTTCCCGTTATTGGTTATGGGTGGAACAATGGGGCTGCTCGGGGTATATATTACAGCTTTTTTGATTTACGGACATTTAGCAAACTTAAGACCGTTAGGTGCTCCATATTTGCAACCCGTTGCCCCACTTGTGTTACAGGACTGGAAGGATACATTAGCGCGCTTCCCCTCAAACTTTATGAAGAAACGCAGCAACCTCTATACAGATAGGAATAAAAGGAGACAGAAAGAGAAATGAGAATCCTGAAGATAGGAGTGATTATAATCTTGCTCCTAAATATAACAGGTTGTTGGTCGTCGAAGGTTGAGCTGGATGAACTAACATTTGTATACGGAATGTTTATCGATAAAGGCAAAGAACCAGGGACTGTTGAAATTACGATTAATTCACCCTTGCCCAATCGTCTTAACGCAGCTGGACAACCTTCAATTGGCGGTGGAGGAGACGGTAATACTTATTCTACCGTTTCTAAGACTGCAGGAACGATTGCAGATGCTATGCTGTTAATTCAAAAAGACTTAACACGTCAGCTTAGTCTTGCTCAATTAAAAGTAATTGTCTTAGGGAAGACCTTTGCTGAACAAGGAATCAGCGAACTACTATTATGGATTGAAAGAGAACCAAGTCTTCCTCTAGGTGCTTTTGTTATGGCTAGTCCGGGAAGTGCAAAGGAGATGAATACTTTAACACCTATTTACGAGCAAATACCCTCGGATGTACTAAGGAACTTTGGATCAGAGAGATATTTGTTTTCAACTACGATTAAGGATTGCCTGTATGCAGAGGCATCCGGTGTTGGATTTGCTATAAACAATCTTTCATTTGGTAAAAAAGAAGAAATATCGAAAGATGGAAATCCGGAATTCTGGGCAGGAATCCAAGGGGCAATGCTGTTTCAAAAAGATAAGATGAAAGGAGTTCTTAAGCTTAAAGAGGGAAGGGCATTAGCTTGGGCGGCAGGCAGTCTTAAGCTGGCCGTTTACTCCGTCGACTGGGATGAGGGGAAAAGTGCCGCAAGTGTTGTATTTGTAAGCACAAAATCATCAAAAAAGATAAATAAAACGGATAAGGGTCCTGTGTTTACAGTGAATTTAAAGGGGAAAGCAAGTGTGATTTATTTAAGGGATCCTAAGAATAGGGATGCAGAGGAACTCGGCCAAATTATCATTGCGAAGCTTAAAGAAAAAGTGTCTGATAATCTTAACGAAGCTATTCGTAATACCCAAAAAGCAGGTGCCGATGTTCTGCAACTCGGATTGTTACTGGAATGGAACGATCCAAAGCAATGGAAGCAGCTTAGAGAGCGGTGGGATAATTATTATGCTCAAGAGGCTGATATTAAAGTGAAGACAGATTTTAGCATTGTGGATTTTGGAACAGCAAAATAAGACGTTTAGAGGGAGAAGTTATGCAAACATCGAAATGGCAGCTGTTCCGTTTTTTTATTATTTTCTTCAGCTCCCAAACCACTATTTTTTTGATTCCGAATCTGATTGCTAGTTCATCCTATCAAGGCTGGATTGGTTTAATAGTGGGATCTTTATTAGGGTTAATATTATTGTGGTTTACTTTTCACGTCGGTATGCTGCGACCTAATCAAGCGTGGGTTAGCTTTGGAAAAGATATCATAGGTAAATGGCCACACAAGTTCATGCTTATTTTGCTGTTATGTTGGTGTATTTATTATGCATCCTTTGATATTGAGAACTTTGTGTTATTCTTTGGTTCTAATTATTTGAGAGGAACTCCACCTCTGTTTATTCAATGTGCAATTGGGCTAGTGATTATGTACACGGCAAGTTTAGGCTTTACAACGATAGCGTATATGGCGGATGGACTTTTTCTTATTTTTTTCATCACGATGATCATTTTATTTAATTTATTTCTCCCAAATGCGGACTTCAATATGCTGCCAGCCTTCCTTCATTATCATGATCCCGGGATTGCTCTGAAGGACTCTATTGTAGTCATGTCATGGTTTGGAGAATGGATTGTCCTCTTGTTTGTTGTGCCCGATCTGAAGCTTGAAGCGAAGATGCTGAAAAGATTAATAATTACGGCGATATTTGTCTTAGTCACTGTCTTAATTGGTTGGTCGCTGACGATGATGAGTTTTGGTCCACATTTGGGTCGGGAACTGCAATATCCTTTCCTTGAATTGGTGCGCAGCGCCAAACAAGATAATCTGCTAGGTAATTCGGATCCGCTCTTAATTGGAATATGGTCTTCTTCTATGTTCATACACAGCTCTTTTCTTATCTATGTAGCCTCTAGATGTGTATCCGGCTTGTTTAATACAAAAGCTAGAAAAATGTACATTCCCTTTTTAACAATAGCTTCAATAACGATAGCTTTTTTATATTCACGACACATAGGCAGTTATTATAAACACTATAATAGTTATGCTATTGTTGTCATTTGGCTAATCGTTGAAAGCATACCGATCTATTATGCCATCACGGCTTTCTTTCGATATCGGTATAAAACTGCGAAGTAAATGAAAACAGGAGGGGAAATTTAGGTTCTGCCTTTTTAATAGGCAGGGCCTTTTCTTGTGAATTATATATTGGGTACACTTTCTGTTATGATTAAAGGACTTATTACAATAATTTCCTCAGATTGGATGGTGTATTTACATGAATCTTCAAGAAGTTACTGAACTCATCAAATCTATTAGAACCAATCTAGCTAAAGTCATTGTAGGTAAAGAAGATGGAGTAGACCTGCTATTAACCGCATTACTTGCCAATGGTCATGTTCTACTGGAGGATGTTCCGGGTACAGGTAAAACCTTGTTAGCCAAAGTCCTTGCAAAGTCTTTAGATTGTACATTTAAACGTATTCAATTTACACCAGACTTGCTGCCTTCTGATTTAAGCGGCATTAATTTTTATAATCAAAAGTCAGGTGAATTTCAGTTTAGACCAGGTCCAGTATTTGCGAATATTTTGTTGGCTGATGAAATTAACCGTGCAACACCAAGAACTCAATCCAGTCTGCTGGAATGTATGGAGGAGCGACAAATCACGATCGATGGTGTGACTCATGGCCTAGAAGCACCTTTTCTCGTTATTGCTACTCAGAATCCGATTGATAACCAAGGCACTTTTCCGTTGCCTGAAGCTCAATTAGATAGATTTCTAATGCGGATTACTACGGGGTATCCTTCATTTGACGAAGGGATTCATATTTTGCAGCGTTTCCGTGAGAATAATCCACTTGAAGAGACTTTTGCTGTGGCTGCCGCTCAAGATATACAAGCTGCGCAGCGTTTGGCTGCTTCCGTGAGTATAAGTGATGATTTGCTAGCCTATATCGTTCGGATTACGGAAGCTACTCGCAAATCTGCGGCAGTAAAACTAGGGGCGAGTCCACGTGCGAGTGGAGCATTGCTCAGATCATCTCAAGGATATGCTCTAATCCAAGGTAGATCTTTCGTTACACCAGATGATATTAAAGCCGTAGTTATTCCGGTGCTTGCCCATCGTCTACTTCTTCATCGTGGATTGGGTTCTAAAGAGGGACAGGCCGCGGAAATTGTGTTACAAGTGCTTCGTGAGGTAGAGGTGCCGACAGAACTCGTTGCATCCTTAAGAGGCGGAAAGGTGGAATGAGCTATGGATTTGCCTTGGTTCATTTTCATTACAATAGCTCTCCTGTTCCTTCTTGCCGTTATCTATGAACGGAATGGTCTGAAAGCGCTTAGTTATACTCGGTATTTTTCAACGAAGGTCGCTTATGAAGGGGATAATCTTGAGATGATCGAGGAGATCGTTAATGCGAAACTTCTGCCATTACCATGGCTTCGACTGGAATCTAGTATTGCAAGAGGCTTGGAATTTGGAAGTCAAGATAATCTCGGTATTAGCACGGGTGAAATCTACCAGAATCATATCAGCTTGTTCTTTCTTAAATCTTACCGTCATATTAAACGGCGTCATCAAGTAACTTGCGAACGGCGTGGGATATACCGTTTGGAGTCAGTCACCATGACCACTGGAGATCCCTTTGGATTGATCCGGAAAAATAAAACGTATCCTCTCCAATTAGAGTTATTAGTCTATCCTAATTTGCTGAATCTAGACGATCTTCCGCTACCGATACATAGCTGGTTGGGTGAACTTCCAGTGAAAAGATGGATCGTAGAAGATCCTTTCCTGACTGCAGGTATTCGCGAGTATAGCTCAGGAGATTCTATGGGACTTATAAACTGGAAGGCTACAGCGCGCACAGGGACTATGCAGGTACATAAGAAAGACTACACTGCGGATTCTAGACTCGTCATTTGCTTGAATATAGAGGACAGTGATTCCATGTGGAGAGCGGTAACGGATGTGGAACGTATCGAGCAAGGGATAAGATATGCAGCCACTATCGGCGAATACGCCATGCGCCATGGAATTGAGACGGGATTTATCTGTAACGGCAGATTGGATAACGGGGGCGAAAGAGATCCTGTTGAAGCAGAGCCTATGGCTGAACTGGAAGATTTGCTAGAGCTGTTAGCAAAGCTGGAGCTAGACAGAACGCTTCCTATGAGTCGATTGCTAGCCCTGCAGGCCGAGAGCGGAATAAGTGATACAGACTTTCTGATCATTAGCTGTCATAGAGGAGCAGAATTACAAGAGGCTGCTGACCTCCTATTGGTGTTGGGCAATGGTATAGAATGGCTGGATATTCCGGAACAGGGAGGAGAGAGCGCATGAAACTTCCGTTATCTGGTTACGTATGGAATACGGTCAAACTCTGGATATACTCTATCTTAGAACTATTATTAGTTTTACCTGTATGGATTCTGTTTCAGGTTTATGTACTGCCCAAGCAAGTTGAACCTATGTGGCTGACTGCCATACCACTAATATCATTAGTAGGTATTTTGCTACGAAAACAGTGTAGTGTTAGATGGAAGCAACTGCTGGCTGCTCTAATCCTTGGGACGGTGGTTGGGGCTTTGTCAGCAGGAAGTCTGTCTATCGAGAGTCTGCCTTTAGGTGTCGCAGGTTTTATATGCGCTTTTCTCGGAATGACTACTGACTCTCGAGATCAGTCCAGTAAGAAGTATTGGATAGGTATTGTAATCTATTTTGTTGCGACCATTGTCTATGGGAGAATTCCCGATTTGGAGGAAAGTGTTACACTACTGACCTGGTGCGGTAGTTTGTGTCTATTGCTCACACTATTTATTTCTAATAGTAGCTATTTACAGTATAGTTCGCTTTCTCAAGAGGGCAAAGCTTTGCCGAAAGGATTACAAAGGAATAACCGTATTTATGTCATTGGAATAGGAATTGTTGCGGCCGTGCTAGCGGCAGGAGTCGGAAAAGCTATAGGGACACTGCTATGGAATATGGTACGCTCGTTCTTCGGATGGATTAGTAATTTATTCTCTGGGTCAAGTGAGCCGCTACCTCCGCCAGTAGAACAGCCCCAAGCGAGTCCGGAACTACCTTTTGTAGGAGATGAAAAGCCTGGTCTACTAGCTGCTATATTAGATGTTGCTTTATATGTTGCTGGAGCTGTGTTATTGGGCGTTGCAGCTTATTATGGACTTCGGTGGTTGTATAGAAATGCCGGTGGGAAATTAAAGAGAGCCATGGATGCCTTGCTAGCCATGCTGCGCAGGGAACATACTCCAAAGGACAATACAACTTATCTTGATGAGGAAAAGAGTGTATTTACATGGGAGCAAACGCTTCAAGGTCTAAAGGATTTCTGGAGTACTCGCCTTACGCCAAGACATCGAAAAGACCGCTGGGAGCAGATGAATAGTGAAACGGAGCGTGTTCGCTGGTTATATCGGCGTTGGCTTCATTTGAAGCACGATCATGGTTATGAAGTTAAGAGTTATCTTACGCCGAAGGAAACAGAAGACGATATTATTAAATGGACTGCTCTTAACAAGGTTAAACATAAGGGCGAAGAACATACGGTTCATACGTCGAATTCATTGATTGAATTATATGAAAAAGTTAGATATGGAGAAGAAAATCCTTCTGCTAATGATGTGGCTGCATTGAAAGATGAATTGAAATTATAGAATAGAATATTCTTCAAATTCATGCAAATAGGAACAAATAGGTTACAAACGCTTCAAAAGTGTTACAACATGGATACAATTGGTTTTGTACTTACCACTATAATAATTCTAGCAAAATACTCGTGGAGGGAAATAAATGAGAAAGCATAGCAGTACATATGTTGTTTTACTATTAAGTACCTTTGTCATCAGTCAATTGACTGGTCATACCGCTTCAGCGGCATCCGCTAATGCTGTTCGTACCAATCCAGCTGTAGCTGCGGCGACAGTAACACCCCCTAGTAATCTGGGTTCCATTTCATTAGGAGCAAATATCAAAGCTACATTAGAAGATGTCAATATTTGGTCACAACCTGGTGGGAATATTTTAACCTATACCCTGAATTATTCAAATGGGAGCAGTAAAAACGCAAACCTAATGTATTATTTTTCGAGAGTGACGACGCCAGGGGGTTCTGTTATTCCGGGTAACCCACTGAGCGCTGACGCGACTAAGAAGAAGATTGGTGCTAAAGAAAGCTTGCGGGTTACATATTACGTCAACATAGGCAAGACCAATTCGTTAAAAGGGATTAAGATTCCCATGTATGTATGGGATTCCAAAACCAAAGGTTATTTAAAGCATGCAGGAAGTTTTACTGTACCAGCTAATTATTCCCCAACTGCTGTAAATGGAAAAAATGTTAGCACCACAATGAATGACATTCCTGTCATCGCCAAAAGTGAGTCCTTAGAGCTCTATAAATATAATGGGAAAGTTTATGCCAAGGTGGGTATAAGCCTGACCAATAAGGGCAGTAAGGTACTCAGTGATCCTGGTTATGCGGCTTATTTACTTTCTGCAGGTGGCAGTTCGTATGAATTAGCACTTGATCGTTCTCAGATTAGTTACAAGATTCAGCCGCAGGAGAAGAAGACTATCTATTATCTTGCCGAGATTCCTCCTTATATGAAGACGGATAATATGAAGCTGCAATTTACGCAAAAAGATGAAGCACTGAAGCTTGAGATCGCTAAATCCTCGTACAAGCTACCGGCAGCTACAACACCTAATTTGGTGGTAGGTAAAGGTGTGACCAAGAAAATCACCATTAATAATAATCCGATAGAAACTCAGTTAAACAACGCAAACGTATACGCTGAGAATAATAAAGGGATTTGGACCTTCCAGCTTCGAGTGAAAAATGTTGGGAAGACGGCCGTTACGTTGCCAACGTATGAGCTTGCCGTCAAATCTTCAACAGGGACAACCTTTCCGATCAATGCGAAGGGATTGAGCGGCTTAACCATAAAACCTTTGGAAGAAAAAATCATTCCACTTACCGCACAAATTCCGCTTGAGGTTGAGCAGAGTTCGCTGCAATTGCAAATGATAGAGGCTGTTTCAGCTCCAGCTAGTCCAGATACGAGCAGTACAGGCGAGGGAACAGGATCTGAAGGGAATAATGTAAGTACGGGCAATACAGCCAAGCTGACAGTACCTGTTGCTTACTACACAATTTCCTATACATTACGACCTGAGATTCAAAAAGGTGTGGAGTATAGTGCATCCAATGAATATGGTTCTTTCACTTATAACTTGCTGTCTTTACAGCGCTTTCCTTGGAAAGATGATGACATCGTTGTTGCTAGAATAAATATTAAGAATTCGCAATCGGTGGCATTAACACTTCCAGAATTAAAAGGATCTGTGCAAGTAGACAATGATGATGTGTCTTCCTCTACAGAACTGTTTATGGACAAGGAAACCTCGACGATTGCACCAGGAAAAAATGCGGAAATCTATGTATTTTCCAAAATCCCTTACACACAAGAGTTCGATAAATTAAAAGTGAACCTCTTTACAACAGTAAAAGAAGAGAAGAGCTCGTTCCTGTCGCTTAGCACGAACAGTACGATGAATGCTGTAGCGACTATTGAACGTGGGGGAAGTTATGCAATCACCGGTAAAGGCAAGAACGCTAGTGTCCAAGAGAACAAAACAATTATTTATGAAGGTCTCAATTCTAATATCGTATATACAGAGCTACTGCTTAGCAGTGAGGAAAAAAGACAAAGCAAAATGGCTCGCCTTCAGGGTTACTTTAAAACAGGAGATGGCCAGCTATTCGAAGCTACAGTGAATCAGCCAGATACTTCAGCTACACCTGGTGGTAAGCAATTAATAACGTACTGGGCAAAATTGCCTAAATCCGTTATTCCATCAGACGTAAGTATGTATCTAGGTCCAGGAATTACTGGGAATAAGCTGTCTGAACCTGGTCAGGAACCAACAGGATTCATTAACATTGCTTCATTGAGTCTAAATCCAGTTTCTACTCCACCGGAGAATAACTTGACGAAGGTTGCGCTATATCCGTACACGATGTCTGTTCTGAGTTCGGAAGGGCGATCGATGCAAGGTAGTACCACTATAGATATCGTAATGAATTACAACTTACTTCGTGACAGTAGCTATGACATGGGAACCTTCACTCATAAGCTGGTGCTCAAAATGACAGATCCATATGGTCTATCACAGGAACGAAGCTTGAACATCGGTACTGAACTTCTTGAAGGGAATTACAACTCCTATACTGCAACATTTACCAATAATATGTATAAAAACTTGTCAGGTGGCGCCTACAGAATCACACTGTATGATGAGTTCCAAGGAGAACGGATCGAGCTGGCCAGCCAGGCATATAGCATAAAGATTGATAGAACAGTAACTGAGAAGTAGGAATTCATATCTATTAATGTACGAGAAGGAGCAGCTCCAATGTTGCGAGTGGAAAATGTAACGCATTCTTTTAAGAATGGTAATGAAACGACGGCAGTCCTTCATCAAATAGATTTTTCTGTGAAAAAGGGGGAGATGGTTGCATTACTGGGGAGCTCGGGTTCCGGTAAGTCAACCATGCTCAACCTGATGGCAGGTCTGATGAAGCCTACGGAAGGCCACATTTACATTGCTGACCAAGATATTGTGAAGATGAGCGAAAACAAGCTATCTGAATTTCGTAGGAAGCATATCGGGTTTATCTTTCAAGCTTATGAACTGATTACTAGCTTGACTGTCCGTGAAAATGTTGAGTTGCCGCTTGTGTTCCAATCCGTTTCACCATCAATACGTAAGCAAAAAGCTCTGGCCTTGCTGGAAGGGGTCGGCATTCCGGATAAAGCCGACCTG
The DNA here is from genome assembly GCF_038000135.1 of Paenibacillus sp. FSL F4-0236. Taxonomy (NCBI): domain Bacteria; kingdom Bacillati; phylum Bacillota; class Bacilli; order Caryophanales; family Paenibacillaceae; genus Paenibacillus; species Paenibacillus sp. FSL F4-0236. Next base: position 2,964,320 of record NZ_JBBOBK010000001.1, on the reverse strand, counting down.
TTCCCTTCACAGTTGTCTGGCGGACAGCAGCAGCGGGTCAGTATTGCACGTTCCTTGATCACAGAACCGTCCGTTATTTTCGCAGATGAACCGACCGGAAATCTGGACTCGAAGACAGAAGAGGAAATTATCAATATCCTGCTTAACCTGAACAAGAAGATGAAGACCACCTTCATCGTTGTAACACATGAGCTCAAAGTAGCAGAACAAATGCAACGGATTTTCACGCTTCAGGACGGATATATGATTACTGAGAAACAAACTTCTTCGGATACAGAACTCGAAGGGGGTAAACTCATTGAGGATTAGTGATATTTCACGTTTGGCTTGGGAGCAAGTCAAACGACGGAAAGTTGTCACAGGTCTTTGTATGGCAGGTATATCGATTGGCTGTGCTGCTATTATTGTTGCTTTAAGTATAGGAGATTCCGCGCAAAGCTATACGGAGCGGGAAATTAACCGGAATTTCAAAATGGATGAAATTACGGTGACTCCGAACAGCGGCATCCCTTCACAAGGGGGCGGAGAAGGAAAAGAAGCCTCTGCCTCTGATGCAAAGCTCGACCCCGGCAGGCTAACGGGCCAGAAGCTGAAAATTGTTCAAGGCCTGCGGCATGTTACCGCAGCAGCACCTTTTCAAGAGCTTGCCTACCTACAAATGACTACTATCGATAATAAGGTTACCGACGTACAGCTAATTGGAACCGATCTTCGACTACTAACGAAATATGACCATAAATTCAAGCAGGGTGGTCCTTCTGATTCGGTTGGTATGGCAGTACTAAACTATGGAGCAACTGTAGGATTGATTGATGTCGAGACTCGGCAGCGTCTTTTTGAACAACTGAGTACTGATCCTTACAATAATAAAATAATGGAACAGTACAACAGTTTAAGCATGCTTCCGTCGGATATGTTCAAACAACAGGTTCAATTACAATCATATGACCCTGCTTCTCAAACTGGACAGTCTCTAATCAGCTCACCCATTCAAATTGTTGGGATATTGGATAGTACTGGGAACCCTGATATGGCGATGTACGACAAGAAGATTTATGTTTCGCTAGAGACTGGTGAGCGTCTGGTGGAACAACTGAAACTAATGAATGGAACTGCTGGGCAAAAGGATGTTTACAACTCAGCCATTGTAAAAGTTGACAGTACGGACAACATCGTACAAGTGGAGAAGCTTATCCAGAAACTTACACTAAATACTAGTACGAATTTGTATCAAAAAGAGGCGATGGCTTCTACATTCAGTATGTTCAAGAAAGCAGCGCTTGGTATTGGTATATTTATTCTAATTATTGCTTCGATCTCGATCATCGTTGCGATGACCATGTCCACCCATCAGCGTCGTCGCCAGATCGGTATTATGAAGGTGCTAGGCGCCAATATGGGGCAAATCCGAAATATGTTCATTACAGAGGCGGCATTGCTCGGGATGCTTGGTGGGTTGCTCGGTATAGGCTTTTCATACTTGATTGTGTTTGGCATAAATAAGCTGATTGGTTCCACAGGAGGAATGGGGATGGGTGAGCCCTTAGTAATCACTATTCCTCTGATGACCCTTCCAATAGGGATCGCATTTGCGGTAATGACAGGCGTACTATCGGGAATTTATCCTGCGATAAGCGCGTCTAGAACGAATGCGCTCACGGCGATAAAACGGGATTAGCTATTTTTAAGTTGAAAGGAAGCAGAAGTGATGAAGAGGAGAATCAAGTGGATTGTATTGGTATTGATTATTATTGCAGCGGGTTATTTTGTATACAACAAGATGTATAAACCCGAGGCACAGCTAGAACCTGTTGAACCACCACAGGCGATAACTTTTGAAGTGACACAGGAAACCATCACCAATTCTGTTCAGGTCAAAGGGAATTCACATTATGAGCAGGAAACGCTTGTATATGCACCATATGCTTCAAAGGTAACAAAGTGGAAGGTTGAGAATGGTGGGCAAGTTAAGAAGGGGGATTTACTGTTTACCCTCGATCAGGAAGCCTTAAAGAATGAAATTGCTACACAAGAGGCGACCATTCGAAAGGCTCAGCTAGAAGCGGAACTAAATGAATTTGTTAGTCAGCAGGACGAAGAGAATGCAGCCCTTGGTACAACAGAAGCTGAACGTATAAAGGCACTTACAGCCCAAGAATCAGCAAGAATAGGGGATGAGCTTAACCAAGTAAATGCTGAAATACAGGCTCGTGAATTAAAAGAAAAGAAGGCTAAGCTAAATACAGCCCTCTACCATGCTCCTGCAACAGGTGTTTTTCTATTTGACAGTGCGAGTGAAATTCCGCAAACGGTAACAGATAATCAATACATCGGCAAAATTGTAGATATGAACAAGCTTGAATTCATAGCTCTTGTAGGTGAACAAGATGTCTTCCGTATTAAGACGGGAATGAAGGTCGATGTTAAAATGACAGCTTTAAAAGATTTAAAGCTGTCTGGAGAAGTGACTAAGGTATCTAAATTTGCTAAGACTGCTTCGGGTCAAAATACTACTGCTACTTCGGTTCCACAATTTGAAGTGGTAATCTCACTGCAACCTAACGAGCGCTTAATTGGTGGACTAAGCTTGAGCGGAGAAATCGAGACGGTTCGCAAGGAAAATGCCATCGTTGTATCCAGCATCGCAGTAATGCATGAAGGAGATCTCTCCTACGTGATGGTGGATAAAGGCAATGGGGAATATGAACGAAGAGATATCAAAGTGGGCATGGAGACGGCAGACAAAACAGAGGCCGTCTCAGGGTTAAAGGTTGGAGATGTTGTTGTGCTTCAATAGATTGAAATAGACCTAAGCCTATTTCTCAATCGTGAGTCGCCAAGATTTAATATCTTTATTTAGCTCGGTAAGGTCAGGAACCGGAATTGGCTCGTCGGATAGATTATATTTAGCTTTCAATGCTAAAATCCGATAGACGCTCTCATCAATCCGTGATTCCTGTATCTTACCTTTTTTTACATGGTCCAGAAGCGATTCTAATACCCGTTTCTCATTATCATAGCCGTGAGCGATAAGTAAGATATCACTGCCTGCATTTATAGTATCTACTGCCGCTGTGGTAAGGTCATAATTCTTCATGATAGCACCCATAGTTAGGTCATCTGTGATTACGAGTCCTTGATATTTCATGTCACCGCGAAGTAGCTCACCAATGATTTTGCTTGATAAAGATGCGGGTTTATCAGGATCAAGTTTCGGGAACAAAATATGAGCGACCATAACGGCATCGGTTCCTTCTTTTATTGCAGCTTGAAAAGGGAGCCATTCTAATTTAGCGAGTTCTTCAGCGCTCTTATTCACAATCGGCAGCTCAAGGTGGGAGTCGACGGAAGTATCTCCGTGACCAGGGAAATGTTTGACAACAGGAACAACAGCTTCGCTCTCTATACCTTTCATTTCGGCAATCCCTAGCGTACTGACTAGTTCAGCGGAGCTACCGAAGGAACGATCTCCAATTACAGGATTATCTGGATTGCTATTGATATCAAGGACGGGAGCGAAGTTCATATTAAATCCTGCTGACAATACTTCTCTAGCGAGCAGCTTGCCCATCATTTCGGTAGCGTTAGCATCCTTACGGGTACCGACCTTTCCATTAGAAGGGAAGGAAGCATACTCCTTAGGCATCCGGCTGACTTTTCCGCCCTCCTGATCGATACTCATAAATAAAGGGGCAGGGTTGCCGCTGTTGCTCTCTTTCATGGAATTAACAAGGCTGACCATACTCTTCAGATCTTGAATATTGTTCTTATAAAGGATGATTCCACCGACTTTGTCTTCGGCAATCATCCTTTTTGCTTGATCATCCAGAACGGTTCCGTCGATGCCCACAAGGAGCATTTGTCCAATTTTCTCTTCAAGGCTCATACTGGAAACCTGAACAGCAATTGGATCACTCTCTGAGGAGGGAGCTGCTGTGGAACTCGTAACAGGTGAAGATGTGGATTCGGCAGTCGGCGGATTTGTAGCGGCAGCTTGGGAGCTGTTACTGCTATTGGAGCAGCTAGTTAACAGAAGCATAGATACCATAGCAGAAGCCATTAAAAAGCTAGCAGAGGATGTAGGTTTAAGGATGTTGCGTGTAAATCTGGTCATTAGAATAGTCGTCCCTTCGTTGCTTATTTAGATGTCAGAAGGATGAATCCTTGCTGACTTAGATACACGGTGATAAGATGAACTTAAATCTTTACATATTAAAATTGAATTATGAGGTGACGGTCAAATGAAAGATGGATTAGTAAACGCACTTAATGAACAGATGAATTTCGAGTTTTATTCCGCTCATGTTTATCTAGCTATGGCAGCCTATTGTTCCGGTGAAAGTCTCGATGGATTCGCAAACTTTTTCTTAATTCAAGCAGAAGAAGAACGATTCCATGCCATGAAAATCTATAAGTTCCTTAATGATCGCGATAATCGGGCGACACTTGAAGCTCTACCAGAGCCGAAGAACGAATACTCTTCGATGCTGGATGCTTTTGAACATGCATTCGCGCATGAGCAACAAAACACGAAACGCTTCTATCATTTAGCTGACTTGGCGCTGGATGAGCGTGAACATGCAACGATCTATTTCTTGAAATGGTTTATTGACGAGCAAGTAGAAGAGGAAGCGCTCTTTAGCAACATCATTAGTAAACTGAAACGAATTGATAAAGATAGCAACGCCTTCTACATGCTGGATGCTGAATTTGCTGCACGTACTTTTACAGCTCCTGCTGAGTAAGTAAAGTTACTTAAGATCAGAAGCCTGAGAAATCAGGCTTTTTTTATTTAATTGATGAAGGCAGTTTAATAGCCAGCAGCTTATTATCCGTTCGGATGATCAGCATGCCTCCAGTTTTAAGAGAAGGGGCAAAGTTACGAGATCCTGTCTTCACGGTAAAAATAGGCTTCAACGTCAACATGTCATAAGCGTGAAATAGGCCATCTGATTGTCCGCTATAAACCACATTTCCAAAAAGATCCGTCTGAACTACAAGATTCTCACCATTATTGAGGACTACCGCCTGACCATTTCCAAGTTTGAGTGCGGATAACGTACCTGTATCATAATTGGAATATAACATTCTTTGCTGATGGATTTGGTTTAGAGGATAATCTTTCTCTTTTGCCATAGAAGTCCAGGTTTGAACTGGCTTACCTTCCGCTGAGTAATTCCAAAAATCATATTTCACAAGCTTTTTGCCCTGAAAAATATAGAAGTCATTTCCGTCCAAGAATGCGGTCCCATTTACACCACCAAATGTGAATGCTCCATCTTTATTCTCGGTATCTGTCCATTTATATAAACGTTCTCCTTTAAGTTCACCCGTTTTTACGTTGAATACAGAAACTTTAACATTACGATTCACAGCGTCATCATCCATCATTAACGTATTGGTAATGGAGTAGAGGAGGCCGTCCTTTACTGCTAGTGGCCACCATTGACGGGTATGGTCCCATAGTTTTTTTCCTGTCAGACTGTCATAAGCAGCAAGTGCGCCAGTTGTTAATGCTCCCTGTGAGAGATAACTTCGAATAACAACTCCATCCGTTTCCATAAGTTCCGATAAGTCTGTAAAGTTATTGCTCTCCTCCACAGCCTTCCATTTGATCTTCCCGCTGACCGCATCGACAGCGGCCAGTTGACTATCTTGTGTTACATAAATAGTGGAGCCTAACCGTTGTATACTGGTGGCTTTAGGTAGTGATAATGAAGCTGACCACGCTTTTTTACCTGCTTCATTAACGGCATACAGAGAGCCACTCTTAGTCAAACCATAGATAAATCCATTACTGTACGTGAACAACGGGGCTAATGCACTTCCGAATTCCCACATTTTTTTACCTGTTGTAGCATTCAATGCGACTAGTTTTTCATTCCGCTGCAAGGCAAAGACTTTCCCATTCTCGGCAAGGGCTGTAACGTTCTGCCCAGTGATTCTATCTTCTTTTAAGATGGCAAGCGGTGATGACCATACAGGTACAAGAATAGGTGCTTTGACTTCATTGTAATAGGGATTGCTTGTACTTATAACTGCTTGTTCCGCGGAAATGTCGGATAACGATCCGTTGTAAGCTATTGGGGATGCAATGCATGTAACAGCTAAAACTTTAATCATTGTCTTGTGCAAAGACTGAATCATCGTTTCACGCTCCTCAAAAATAGTGATTACTATAATTAGACATTATAAATGGCAAAAAGTTACTACTTCTGTAGAACAAGCATAAACGCCTACGGCTTTTTTTAAGGACGGTAAGCGTTTAAGCGAGAAATATAAAACTTAAAGTTGAACTAAGGCAAACTATGTTACGCTCCGCAAAACAGTTATGACCTAGCAACTCTATTTGACGGAGGGAACTATTACGCCTCTTAGCAACACTGTTTCTCTAGACCCACCCGAATCTCGGAGTGTAGTATAGAACAATACTATTCTTTGGGGGTTCTTTTTTTTGGAAAATTACAACGACATCAAACAAGGTGAAAAAGGAGCATGGCTAAGCATAGTTGCCTACATATTCCTGTCCGCCATCAAACTGTTTATTGGTACGGTCGCGGGATCTCAAGCGCTGCTTGCAGATGGCCTGAACAACAGTACTGATATTATCGCTTCTATCGCCATACTAATCGGTCTTAAGATCTCTAGGAGACCGCCGGATTCCAATCATAGCTACGGACATTTCAGAGCAGAGACCGTGGCATCCTTAATTGCTTCATTTATTATGATCGTTGTAGGGCTTCAAGTGCTGTACCAGGGCGTGAACAAATTTATTCAACCCGAACTGGAAAGTCCAGATCTTATAGCAGCCTGGACGGCAGTTTTTTGTGCTGTGATAATGATGGGCGTATATATGTATAACATTAGACTGGCCCGCTCTATTAATAGTAACGCTATGCGAGCAGTAGCACTAGATAATCGATCAGATGCTTTAGTTAGCATAGGTGCTTTTGTCGGAATTGTGGCTTCTGGATTTGGAATTCCATGGCTTGATCCGCTTACAGCGATTATTGTCGGCCTAATTATCTGCAAGACGGCATGGGATATCTTTAGTAAAGCTACACATGACTTAACGGATGGTTTTGATGCGGAAGAGCTTGAACTCATGAAAGAAACCGTTGCTGAAATTGACGGTGTGCAATCCATTAAAGATATTAAAGCTCGCATCCACGGAAATAACGTACTAGTAGATACAACTGTATTAGTAGATTCCGAGCTTAGTGTGGTGCAGAGCCATGATATTACGGAAGAAATTGAAGAACAATTGAAAGATCGGCACCAAGTTTCAAATGTGCTTGTCCACATAGAACCTGTAATGAAGTAGAAAAGGATATAAATGTGACTTTGCTTGGATGGATATGGGATTTTCCCTGTGATGTTGTTAATAGATCTTTTGTGCGGAAAGGTGGAGAATTAGTTGTATTTATCGATATGTTAATTTCAGGAAATGGAATGGTGATTTCGTGATTGAATGGAAGGATTCTTATGATATCGGTGTTGAGAAAATAGACTGTCAGCACAGACAGTTGCTGGCGAAATTGAATGAATTTTTTGATGCTTGCAGTAAGCAGCAGGGGAAAGAGAAGATCGAAGAAACGCTCAAATTCTTGAAGGAATATACCATCGAGCATTTTAGCAATGAAGAGCAATTGATGGAAGAGATCGATTTTCCTGAATTGGCGGAACATCGTAAGACGCACGCTAATTTTGTAAAAGCCGTTCTTGAATTAGAAGAAACGATTAAAACCAAGGGAGTCTCCGTTCTCTCGACGATTAAGCTTAACCGTACGTTAACCGATTGGCTTCTGAATCACATTAATAAATGCGATAAGCTAATTGGCGAATGTATGGCCACGCGTGATAGAGCAGTATAATTGAAGACCTCCAACGAAGATGCCGACGGGCATTTTCTTTTTTTTTGACTGGGAATGTGTTAAAGAATTGTAGTGCGTTATTTGATCCATTTTCCGAAGACAGCATCGTAATTTATACTGGGTTAACGGTTTGTGTTATGATTTGAGATAAGACGTATAGAGTTAGTATGGTAAAGGGGAGTGGAACGATGAAAACATTACGAATGTTAGCTTCAGGGTTTGCTATGCTGCTTATTCTGGGCCTTGTTAATTTTTACATTGGGTATCACGGTTGGCTGCTTGTCCATGAATGGTTCTCAGGTGCTTCCTCTGTTCTGTTCTGGACATTATTCCTGCTTCTTGCCTTTGCGTATGTCGTTGGAATGATACCTTGGCCTACAATAATGAAGCCGTTAGCCAGATTCTTTAAGGTGATTGGGTCGTATTATCTAGCTTGCATGGAATTCGCTATTATCATGTTGCCATTAGCTGATCTGTTATATGTGCTGCTGGGCTGGATGGGTGTCGATCGAACGCACTACGTCTCAGAAGCGGGTGGTACATTGCTAATATTACTGGTTGTTTTTCTAGTCTGGGGTTCGATCAACGCTTGGAGTACAGTAGTTCGTACCCATCCTATTCCCATTGATAAATCTATCGGAACTAGTACGCCACTTACCATCGCGGTTGCATCCGATCTGCATTTAGGAAATATCGTCGGCAATCGGCATCTCAAAAAAATGGTTGCACAAATGAATGCTATGAAGCCTGATGTGATTTTGCTGGCTGGGGATGTACTTGACGATAGTATTGAGCCTTTTATTCGCAATAGTATGAGTGAACAGCTAAAGCAGCTAAAAGCACGCCATGGTGTCTACGCAGTACTGGGCAATCACGAATATTACGGTGGTTCGATTAAGGAATATACCGATTTAATGAGTAGCATAGGCATTAAAGTCCTACAGGATGAGGTTGAAGAAGTGGCGGGAACTTATATTGTAGGTCGAAAAGATAAGACTGCCGAGACGATGGAAGCCGGAGGTAGATTAAGCGTAAACTCCTTATTGGATGGCCTCGATCTGACGCGTCCTGTGATCATGATGGATCATCAGCCTACCGGATTTGATGTCGCTGCCCAAGAAGGCGTAGATATTCTACTATCAGGTCATACGCACCGTGGACAGATTGCTCCTAATCACTGGATCACCAAACGGTTGTTCGAACTGGACTGGGGCTACCTCCGCAAGGATAAATTGCATGTCGTTGTTTCCTCTGGTTATGGGACCTGGGGACCTCCAATCCGTTTAGCCAGCCGTTCGGAGATTATTAAGCTTGAAGTGGTGTTAGAAGGGACTAAACAATACAGTGAAGAAGCCGTGTCTACAAAGACGGTGTTAATCTAAAAGAAATTTTTAATGATATGAGGCTGCCCGAATCCGTAGAATTTTTCTGCGAGCTGAGGCAGTTTCTTTTTTTTGACAATTAGTAGAGCTTGTAGTATGGTTTAAAATAGTTAAGCACTTAACTAAATTGGAGTTGAAAAATCTAAGATGGATCATTTACAACCGTTCGTATTGAATCAGCCGCTACATACTCAGGCATTTTTCACTTTAGTTGATACTACTGCAAGCTTAGTTTCTGTCTCTGATAAATATTGGCAGTCGAAAGGATTAAATGGCGCAAGAATTCGTATCCTAGTAGAAATATCTAAACAGGGCGGAACGATTTTACCTTCTACATTGGCTCACAATATTGGGGTTACCAAAGCTAATATTAGTCTGTTGCTGATACCCCTGGAGAAAGATGGTTGGATTACCCGCTCGAACCATACTCAGGATGGTAGAAAAAGCGTTATTTCAATTACGGGTGAAGGACAACGATTACTTTTGGAGCATCTTCCCGGAAATCGTCAAGCGGTCTCTGAACGTATGCAGGGTCTGGATAAACAAGAGCTTCGGCAACTCATCGTTTTATTAGAAAAGCTTAGCAATGGCTAGAAATAAATAATGTTGTGGTCTCGAAAACATGGAACAGAAAGGTTGGGGTGTTATGTCAATTATGGTTACTGGGGCTACTGGTCAATTAGGAAGTTTGATTATAGACAATCTTCTTCAGTTTGTGCCGGCAGGTGAGATTATCGCATGTGTTCGTGATCGGGAGAAAGCAAATGATCTTTTGGAAAAAGGGGTTGAGATTCGCTTTGGCGATTATGATCAGCCTGATACTCTAATTCAAGCTTTTACAGGTGTAGCAGAGCTATTATTCATCTCTAGTTCACATCCCGATGATAACGTCAGATTAAATCAACATTCTGAGGTTATTCATGCAGCATCAAAGGCAGGGGTGAAGCATTTGCTGTATACAAGCTTCGCATTTCCACCTAAAGGACAAATTCCAGCTAATCATGTTCACTTAATTACAGAGCAGATGATTCTTAAATCAGGTATTGACTATACGTTTCTACGCAACGCTTTGTATATGGATTTTGTAGATGTACTAGGGCTGAAAGAGGCGATCCAAAGCGGTGAGTTAATCACCTATCCGGGGAACTGGTTATTTAATTCGGTGACACGAAGGGATCTCGCTTTAGCTACGGCGGTCGTGCTTACAACTACAGGTCATCTTAATCAGATTTATGAATTAACCGCACCGCGCTCTTGGGACTTCAGCGAACTTGCGGAGGTATTATCCGAGCTGACAGGAAAAAGAATCGTTCATCGGCAGGATTCAAGCATTCAGCACTGGATTTATTCATTCCTTGGGAAGATAGATACAGCTTCTACTTCAAAAGATATGGAGAGACTAATGGGACGGCCTGTTACCTCTTTGAAGGAAAGTATAATCACTTTCCTTCAGGTTTAAATAATGACTCTGACTAACTCAACTATATAGTGGTTCGATCTAAAGTAAGTAAATAATTATATTTACTGGCATGTTTTAATTCATCTAATATAATCCCATAAACAGTATCGCGGTATACTCCAACAGGCAGACCAAACCATATTTTGCGATACTTTTCGACTGCAGCCAGTTCACCTTGGAGTGCTTTTTCTAAACCTTCTTCATAAGAACTGATCCGTTGATATTGTTCACTACTAATTCCAGTGATATCTTGACCCGTAATTTCTTTGAACATCCCGCGGAACATGGAGTTGTGACCCCGTTCGTCATCTCGTATTGAGGTGATGATGGAGGCTTGCTCGGAATTTGGGGCCAGTTTGATAAGTTCATCATAGAAAAGCTCATCATTTCGTTCACCTTGCACAGCTTCTTTGATTAAATTTAATGCTTGAGGAAGAGAGGTTGCCCAGATAGGTTTGAAATCAGATCTATTCTGAGATAAAGGTGTCCAATACATAGTTCTTACTACCTCCTGATTCGTTCGTTATTATTAGAGTAGTATATGTACGAATGCCCAAAATGGTCTCTTTCGGTTCTTTAGTTGTTCTAACCCTTTAAAGTTGATACTATGGGTTCATCCGTTATTCAGGGAGTGTAAACGATGAAAAAGATTTTAGTAGCAGATGATGATAGTAATATTCGTACATTATTAAAGCATGTATTGACCAGAGAAGGTTATCAAGTAATGGAGGCCAGCGATGGCCGGGACGCGATACATAAACTGAAAGAAAGCATTGCGGACTTAGCCGTTGTGGATGTGATGATGCCGCATGTGGATGGGTTGGAGCTATGCCAGCATATAAGAGAAACGTATGATATACCGATCATTTTGTTAACAGCCCGGCAACAGCTAAGTGATAAAGAACAAGGCTATCTGCGGGGGACAGATGATTATGTAACGAAACCTTTTGAGCCGGAAGAATTGTTGTTTCGAATCAAAGCTTTATTTCGGCGTTATTCCATCGCTTCGGATGATCGGATTCGTTTAAATTCACTAGTTATTGATCGTAAAAATTATGAGATCACTGATGGTGATGAAGTACTACTGTTACCGGTAAAGGAATTTGAACTGCTCGCGCAACTGGCACAATATCCAGGAAGACTGTATTCACGCAGTGAGCTGATTGAACTAGTATGGGGAATGGATTATGAAGGTGATGAACGTACGGTGGATGTACATATCAAGCGATTGCGTCAACGATTTTTGGATTATCAGAATGACTTTGTGATTCGGACGGTACGGGGAATTGGATATAAATTGGAGATGGTGAGCTCGTGAAGTCTTTGTATGTGAGAATGTGCATTCTCTTTTGCTCGGCCATTGTGGTGAGCAGCCTTCTCGGCTTCTTGGTATCTAATATTTATTATCAAGCTCAGATTAAATCGCAGAACGATGCGAAGCTTACGGGGATGGCCATTGATATCCAGCAGTTTGCAGAATCTCACCCGGAATCTATGGAGGATTACCTGCGAAGTGTAGCTGTACTGGGATATAAGATTTATTTAACCGATACAGAAGGTCAATCCCGGTTTTACGGCAAGCCATTTCGGAAAGAGGATTTAGAACCGCAACAATTAGAGAAGGTCCTGAATGGACAAGTGTATCACGGAGTTGCTGAGTTTCCTGACAGCGCATTTATTACAGGTTTTTTTGATAATCAATTACGCAATACGATAGGCGTACCCATTGAAGTAAATAATGAGACTTTTGCGTTATTCATGCGGCCGGATGCAGAGGTTCAGTTCGGTGAACTGCGCGTGTTTTTTGCTGTCATCATCGGTTTTACTGTGTTATTCAGTCTAGGATTCGTCATGATCAGCGTACTGCATGTGGTCAGACCCATTACACGTTTGACAACGGCAACTAAACGGATTTCAAAAGGTAGATATGATATTAAATTAAATACTTGGCGGCGGGATGAGATTGGCCAGTTAGCCTCACACTTTATGATTATGAGTCGTGAGCTGGAACGGACCAATCGTGCACGTCAAGAGTTTGTTGCGAATGTGTCGCATGAAATCGAATCGCCATTAACTTCTATTCAAGGATTTGCCCAAACCCTTAAAGATCCTACATTACCAGAGGATGAACGGATAGAGTACCTCAATATTATTGATCAAGAAAGCCATCGTCTATCGATGCTTAGTAAACAGCTGCTAACGTTATCTTCCCTCGATTATGATCCGAATTCCTTGCAGAAGAAACCTATAGATTTGCGTGCACAGCTTCGGCAAGTTGTACAAATCATGGAGTGGAGATTAACAGAGAAGCAATTAGCGGTTCGTTTAAGTCTTGCGGACATTAGCGTACATGGCGATTCCAATCTTTTGTATCAGGTGTGGATGAACCTCATTACTAATGCTATCAAATATACACCCGCTGAGGGATCTATTATGATTTCCGCAAAGCTTGACGAAGGGAACTGTGTAGTAACCTTTTCGGATACTGGGGATGGTATTCCTGCTGAGGAATTACCACTCATCTTTGACCGTTTTTATAAAGTCGACCGGGCACGTACACGAGAAACGCATAGTAGCGGTCTTGGGCTGGCGATTACGCAAAAAATTGTAGAGACACATAACGGAACCATAGAAGTATCCAGTACAGTTGGCAAAGGCACGACCTTTACTGTAACTCTTCCGCTTTTGTAACTCGTTATTCATACTCCGTTCATTTTCATCTTCTAAACTGTGACTATACAGATTAGAAGGAGTGGTAATATGTTTCTAGCCTTAAGAGAAATGCGACATTCTAAAGCCAGATACCTGTTAATAATGGTAATCATGTTATTGGTTTCCTTTCTTGTACTTTTCGTAACGGGGCTGGCCAGAGGATTAGCGTATGCTAATATCTCAGCAATAGAGAATATGCCGGCAAACTATTACGTGGTGCAGAAGGATGCGGATCAGACGTTTAGACGTTCTCAGTTAACGGATACGGAGCTTAATAGTGTTCGAGCAGTAGTAGGAGATAATAATGCCTCTTCACTCGCTCTACAGATGAGTACAGTGACTACGAACGATACGGATACTAAAGCAGACGTAACTTTTTTCGCAGTTGATATGAACGGTTTACTGGCTCCAAAAGTGATTGAAGGTGACAAGATTACGAATGATACGCAGGGAAGTGTCATCGTTGATCGTGACTTGGAACAGTCGGGCATTAAGATTGGTAGCACGATCCAAGATCAGGCAACTGGGAAGGAATTTAAAGTTACAGGATATGTTGAGAATAGCTCATACAGCCATACCCCAGTAGTCTATATTAACAATAAAGATTGGCAGGAAATGAGACAAGGTGTTAATCAAGGTAGTGAGGCTACATCTGGAGCGCCTTTTAATGTAATTGCGCTTAATGCAAACGCAGGGCAAGTGGATAAGATCTCTGCTAGTACGAAAAATGTGGAAGTTATTACGCAAAAAGAAGCGATCTCTAATATTCCGGGTTATTCATCAGAACAAGGTTCACTGCTTATGATGATTGCCTTCCTGTTCGTAATCGCTGGTTTTGTTCTGGCTGTATTCTTCTATGTCATTACAATTCAGAAAACAAGCCAGTTTGGCATTCTGAAAGCCATGGGTACAAAAATGTCTTACTTGGCTTGGAGCGTTGTAGGGCAGGTCATGATATTGGCTATTGCAAGTCTAAGCATTAGCTTGCTGCTAACCTTTGGAATGAATCAGGTACTACCAGACACTATGCCGTTCCAACTGGAACCTTCTACGATTCTATTAACCAGCGGCTTGTTCGTGGGGATGTCTCTTTTAGGATCACTTATTTCTGTCGCTAAAGTGGCTAAAGTAGATGCATTAGAAGCAATTGGGAGGGCTGGAGCATGAGTGCGAAATTATTGATGAAGCAAGTAACCAAGACCTACGGAGACGGCGATACAACGGTATCTGTTCTGAACAATTTGAATCTTATAGTCAATGAAGGGGAATTCGTTGCTGTCCTTGGACCTTCTGGAACAGGGAAGAGTACATTCCTATCAGCAGCGGGTGCGCTTCTTACGCCAACCAGTGGTGAAATTTTCATAGACGGAGAATCTCTTACAGATAAAAGTAAAAGTGAGCTGACTGAGCTACGATTAGAGAAGATAGGCTTTATGTTCCAAAGCGCACAGCTATTGCCTTACTTGAAGGTAGAAGAGCAGCTTCTCTTTGTAGCTAAACAGGGGAAGATGAGTTCTAAAGAAGCTAAGGAACGGGCAGCTGATTTGATGAAGCGTCTGGATATCTGGAAACGTCGAAACCATTATCCTGAGCAACTATCAGGCGGGGAGAAGCAACGTGTAGCTATCGCAAGAGCTTGGATGAATAAACCTGCAATCTTGTTTGCAGATGAACCAACAGCAAGCTTAGATTTCAAACGAGGCAGAGAAGTTGTGCAAATGATTGCTGACGAAGTAAAGAATGAGGGTAAAGCTGCTGTAATGGTCACTCATGATGAACGGATGCTCGAATGGTGTGATCGAGTGCTACATCTGGAAGATGGTCATTTGGTTGAACATGAGTTAAGCAAAATTTAGTAAAAAAACGATTCTTGCTATTTATGGCATGAATCGTTTTTTTGGTGTGTGAACAATAGTTTGTTCTTATTTATCAGCTATGGTGACTTGGCCTGAGCCATATGTGTCAAACCAGCCTTTAATCGTGTTGAAATCACTGCTGAATGACAGTGCCAGCTCTAATAGAATTCGGGCATGAGCTGCGTTCAGATTATCTCCGGCAATTATGCCATCACTTGAAGCATAGTTGGAACCGGAACCCGTACGCGTGGTAGACACGAAGATAACTCCGTTTTCCTTAATAGCTTTCGTACGAGCTTCTCCCATAGCTTTAGATACGCCGCCAGCCCCTGTGCCTGAAGTTACAATACCTTTTGCTCCATCTTGAACAAAACCTGTAATTGCCCCAGAACCGGCATCTTGATAAGCATAAGCAATTTCTACCTTAGGCATATCACTGCTCTTAATCTTTGTTAGATCGAATGGCGTTGCCCATTTGTCAGCGGTCAATAGTGCTCTGGAATTCGCTCGATAAATTCTTATATTATTCTCATCGATATATCCGAGGATTCCTAGTTGTGGAGATTCAAAAGTATCTGTACGATAGGCATTCGTCTTGGTAACCTCTCTAGCCGTATGAATCTCGTCATTTAGCATGAGCACAGTACCGTAATATTTCGTCTTTCCGCTAGCTGCTAGTTTAATAGCGTTAAATAGATTGGCCTGAGCGTCACTTCCGATAACTGTCCATGGACGCATAGAGCCAGTTACTACGACAGGTTTGGAGCTACGCACTGTAAGATCAAGGAAATATGCAATTTCCTCCATCGTATCCGTACCTGTAGTAACAACGATGCCATCTTGGGTTTCTAGTGCTTTATCTACTTTTAAGGAGAGATCGTATAGTTGTTGCATGGTATACGAGCCAGATCCTGCATTCCCAAATTGATAGCTAGTTACATCGGCGAACTTTTTAAGGTTAGGCAGTGCTTTAACCATATCTTCCATTAACAAAGTCCCGGCTTTATAGTTCTGGAAGCTGGTCTCATCCACAGATTTACCGGCAATAGTTCCACCGGTTGCTATGACTTGGACCTTTGGAAGCTTAACCGTTCCTTCAATCGTTTGGGTAACCTCAGCGGCGTAAGTGGTAGAAACGGGAAGCATTGTTGTAGCAGAGAAGAGTAGAGTGAAAGAGAGTCCTGCGGCAACAGTAGTTTTGGCGAGCATTGATTGTAATCCATTCATAGATGTAACCTCCCATTTGATTATGTATTCTCACATTCATGTTATTTTATATTACATAAACGTGATTCATGATTGGATTATATCTATGAATATATTATAATGGCAAGTTTACTGACATATTAATAAAACGCTTAAATACACTATTAATAAAGAATATCTATTGATTTCTTGTGTATGCTATGAATTTTATTATATTATTTTTAAAGTGAAATATAATATTAATGTTATATTTTATTACATAATAATAGAGGTGAATAAATAACATAATGCCGGACAATCTTTATGAGATTGACCGGCATAGTTATTAGAAATACCTGACTACTTATCTTTTCTAGAGACAAGTAGTTTTTGAATAAAGACATGGGTAGCCATGGAGGAGGAGCTTTCTTTATGGCGAATGATGGAGAATTGTCTTTCAAGATGATGTTGTCTGATGGGAAGCTCACAGATTTCACCACTTGCTAATTCTTTGCGCACAATCCATCTGGAGAGCATCGCGATTCCCAAACCGGAGGCAACAGCTTCCTTAACTCCTTGACTACTGTTGAAGACATAGGATCTTTTGACAGAAATCTCTTCTGCTTGAATGAAATGATCACTGAAAGCACGCGTTCCAGAGCCAAGCTCTCGCAGAACCCAAACCTGATTTTGTAGCATCCCTTGCTCCACAGAGACTATTTTCGACAAAGGGTGGTTGGCCGGGGAAACGATAATCATCTCGTCCTTCATGTAAGGTGTAACGATCAGATCATTCTCATGGGCTTCTCCTTCGATAAACCCAATATCCAATTCATTGGCTCTTACCCCACCAATAATTTCTTCAGTATTACCGATCGTCACCTGAAGCTTGACTTGTGGGTATTGATTTGCAAATTCCGCAAGTCTTGAGGGTAATATATACTCTCCAATCGTAAAGCTCGCACCAATATGTATACTGCCAGTAACCTCATCCTGTAGCATTTGTATTTCCTGATGAGCTTCTTCGAAGTGGGCCAATATTTGTTTGGCGTGGTTATAAAGTATTGTACCTGCTTCGGTTAATTTTACTTGTTTCGGAGATCGGTGTAGAAGCTTTGCGCCTAGTTCATTCTCAAGATTCCGGATATGTAGACTGACACCGGGTTGAGATAGATTCAGTAATTCTCCTGCTTTAGAGAAATGGCTTTGCTCAGCTACAGTAACGAATACCCGTAATGTATCAACAATCATAAAAATCCCTCTCTGAAAGTCCCAAATGTATTAAATTATCTTATCAAGTACGAACTGAGCCTTCTTCTGTGAGAATCCAATTCGTGTGTAGAACCGTACGGCATCTTCTCTAGTTTGGTTTGTACGAACTCTTAATTTGTTCACTCCAATTTGTGCTGCCCAGCGTTCACAGGCTTCAACAAGTTGTTTACCGGTTCCTACTCCGCGATGTTGCTGATCGACCACTAAACCACCAATCTCAACAAAGGGTGGAGATTCAATTAACATTCGCACACTGGCATGAATCCATCCTATTAATTGCCTATCCGACTCTGCTACATAAATAACATGATCTTTACGATTTCTGATATCTTGAAGTCTATCTGCTAGCTGTTCGATATTTAAAGGATATCCGAGCTCACTGGATAGTTTTGCAATATCTTGTGTGTCGCTAAATGAAGCTGTCCTAATATGTATGATCATCCGCCACCTTAAAAAAATGTTGTTTCATGCTGTTTTTTATTATAGTTCATCTCATTCAGAGGAACATCTCTATGTGAATTACTTCGTACTATTTCGATAAGTGGATGGGGATAGACCCATCGTCTTTTTGAAATATTTAGAGAAATGAGCCAATTCCATCCCGACTTGTTCCGCAATATCTGAAATGCTGTAATCTGTGTAAGAAAGCTGTCTTTTAGCGTGCTCCATACGTTTCAATTGAACATAGGCCATTGGAGTCACCCCCATGAATCTTTTGAAATAAGGTATAAAATAGTTCGGGTGCAGGTGGACAAGCTCTGCTAGTTCATCAATCTCTATGGTCTTATTTAGACAATTATCGATGTAATGGAGCACATGAGCCAGCTTACCATGGTCTCCGGTGTGTATGAATTGCGTCATAAAATCTGTATGACTACTGTCGCTCGATTCAAGACAAGTGGCAATGAGATTAAGCAAACAAGCCTGTGTGCGAAGGATAGATAAGACATCGTCCTTTTGAAATTGTTCGATCATCTCTACGAAAATTGCCCTTATTGAATCTGGATTAGGCGAATCACAGATGTATAATTTTTTCTCCGCATGGAATAAGGGCCATTCTCCAATGTCAGCATCAAAGTGGCAGTAATAACGGATATATGGATCATCGATAGAAGTTTCGGTAGTTTGTGTGCTCCCCGCAGGCATGATCATTATCTGACCTGGCTTCGGGTAGTAGGTAATCCCGTTTATAATTACTTTCCCCTCACCCCCATCAATAAAATAAAGCCGATTAAAAGCGGGGGTTTCCAGCGTGCGGTTCCATCCGGGATATCTATTACTAAGTTGGGCATGGGTCACAGTAACCTTGAGATTCTGCAGGAGACGTCCTGATAAGTTCCCTGAATTGTTCATCATTTAACTCCTTTAAAGCTTTTGTATCCTCATTATAACGGTTTCATTTAACTAAAACATCTTACTCAAATACAAATAGTTCTTAATTTCGATCATGTTCATGTCCTTAAATAAAGTATATCCTCTAACCATAACCATTAATAAGGAAGTGATCAGAGATGGGTACAGTTCGTTATGGGATTATTGGTATTGGAAATATGGGAACCGCACATGCGCAAAGTCTGCTGAGTGAGATTAAGGGGGCTGAGCTTACAGCCGTATGTGATATAAGAGAAGAGCGTTTGAAATGGGCTGAAGAGCAGTTACCTGAGAATGTTAGGAAATATTCTACGCCGAAGGAATTATTCGAGTCACGTATAATGGATGCGGTATTAATCTGTACTCCGCATTATGATCACCCTACACTTGCAATCGAAGCTTTTCAGCATGGTTATCATGTACTAGTGGAGAAGCCGGCAGGTGTTTATACGAAAGCTGTTCAACAGATGAACGATGCTGCAGCACAGTCTGACCGCAAATTTGGAATCATGTACAATCAGCGTACAAATCCTTTGTATCAGAAGCTGAGAGATCTTATTCAGTCTGGTGAGTTAGGTGAGATCCGCCGGACGAATTGGATTATTACCGACTGGTATAGATCGCAGAACTACTATAATTCTGGTGGCTGGCGGGCGACATGGGCGGGTGAAGGTGGCGGGGTATTGCTTAATCAAGATCCTCATCAGCTAGATTTATGGCAATGGACGACAGGCATGATGCCGAAGCGGATAAGAGCATTTTGCCACTTTGGAAAATATCGCAACATTGAGGTTGAAGATGATGTAACCGCTTATGTGGAATACGAGAATGGCGCTACAGGT
The DNA here is from genome assembly GCF_038000135.1 of Paenibacillus sp. FSL F4-0236. Classification (NCBI taxonomy): domain Bacteria; kingdom Bacillati; phylum Bacillota; class Bacilli; order Caryophanales; family Paenibacillaceae; genus Paenibacillus; species Paenibacillus sp. FSL F4-0236. The sequence continues at coordinate 2,944,367 of NZ_JBBOBK010000001.1, read as the reverse complement.
CTGTTTATTACTACAACTGGAGAGGCACCGGGAACTAATCGTTTTGAAATCAATGGCGATAATGGAAAAATCGTAGTGGAAGACGGGAAGCTAACCTTTTGGCGTTTGCGTACACCGGAGCCGCAGTTCAACGCAGAGTTTACGGGAGGTTTCGGTAGTCCGGAATGTTGGAAATGTGAGATACCTGTACAAGATGGCGGAGGGGAGCAGCATAAAGGAATTCTACGGAACTTTACGAATGCCATTTTGCATGATGAGGCATTACTTGCTCCCGGGGAGGAAGGGATTAAGGGGCTAACCCTTTCAAATGCCATGTATTTATCGGCTTGGACGGACAATTGGGTGGAGCTTCCGATGGATTCGGATTTATTCTACGATAAGCTGATGGAAAAAGTAAAAAACTCGACTTTCCAAAAGGAAACCTCAGAATCTAAAACATTGAATGTTAAAGGAACTCATTAAATCGAAAGAGAGAGGTTGAATCCTATGAAACGTTCGATGATTGCGGCTCAAATGTACACATTACGTGATTATACTCAAACTGCGGAGGATTTAAGATCAACTTTTCAAAAGGTATCGGCAATGGGTTATGAGAGCATTCAGATTTCATCCATTGGACCGATTAATCCGATTCTCGTTAAAGAATATGCGGATGAAGCGGGGCTGGCTATATGTGCGACCCATGTGTCCTGGGATCGGTTAGTGAATGATCTGGATGCGCTTGCCGCAGAGCATAAGCTGTGGAATTGCAAATATATTGGACTTGGAAGTTTACCAGAAGAATTTCGTACGGGACTTGAAAGCTACCGGAACTTTGCGAAATTGATATCTGAAATTGCAATAACATTAAAAGAACAACACGGTCTGCAATTTGTTTATCATAATCATGATTTTGAATTTGAACGCTTTGAAGGTACTACTGGAATGGAAGTACTGCTCAATGAGACTGATCCTGCAGTTGGTTTCATACTTGATTTATATTGGGTGCAGGCAGGTGGCGCGAGTCCGGAAGAATGGATACGTAAAGTTGAAGGCAGAATGCAGGTTGTGCATTTAAAGGATATGGCGATAGTTGATAGGAAACAGGTTTTTGCTGAAATAGGCGAAGGAAACATGAACTATGCGGAGATCATTACTACTTGTCGTGAGACGGGTGTTGAATGGTACGTAGTGGAGCAGGATGTTTGTAGACGTGATCCTTTTGAGAGCTTAGAGATGAGTCTGCGCTATCTCATTAGCTTATTATAGAATCGATAAGAAACCATTAGGAGGATTCTGATGAATAGAATAGATGGGATGACCTATGCCCCCACATATGAAGCTAAACCTGTAGTGAAGCCAGGTGAATTCATCATCGCAGCTATTGCACTCGATCACGGTCATATTTACGGGATGTGTAATGGGCTGGTTGAGGCTGGTGCAGAGCTGAAATGGGTATATGATCCGGATGAAGAGAAAGTTAGAGCATTCATAGCCAAATATCCTGGAGTTAGGGCTGCTGAGTCTATGGATGAAATATTGGAAGATCCAGAGGTTCGCTTAGTTGCAGCGGCAGCTATTCCTTCAGAACGAGGTCCCTTAGGAAATAAGGTTATGGCTCACGGGAAGGATTATTTTACGGATAAAACCCCTTTTACAACACTTGAACAACTGGATGATGCTAGAGCTATGGTCGCAGCAACCAATCAGAAGTATATGGTTTACTATAGTGAGCGTCTTCATGTTGAAAGCGCAATCTATGCGGGACAGTTGATCCGTCAGGGGGCTATTGGTCGTGTTCTTCAAGTCATTGGATTAGGGCCGCATCGTTTAAATGCATCTAGCCGTCCGGAATGGTTTTTTGAGCGGGATAAATATGGCGGAATTCTATGCGATATTGGCAGCCACCAAATTGAACAATTTTTGTATTATACAGATTGTCAGGATGCTTCAGTTGTTCACAGTAAGGTAGCTAATTATAATCATTCGTCTTACCCTGAATTAGAGGACTTCGGTGATGCGACGCTTGTTGGGGACAATGGGGCAACCCAATACTTTCGTGTAGATTGGTTTACGCCAGACGGACTCGGAACCTGGGGAGATGGACGTACAATGATCATGGGAACTGAAGGGTACATTGAACTGCGCAAATACAGCGATATCGGGCGTTCAAATACACCGGATCATGTGTACTGGGTGAACGGGGAAGGGGAGCATTACGAACATGTAGCTGGAAAGGTTGGATTTCCGTTCTTTGGTGAACTTATCCTCGATTGTCTGAACCGGACGGAGCTGTCCATGACTCAAGCACATGTCTTCAAAGCTGCTGAACTATGTTTGAAGGCTCAAGCCCAAGCGATGAATCTAACTCCTAATCAACTGAAATAGCGAATGGAATAATGAATGGAGGTGGTAAAGATGAACAAACTTGGAGTAGCGATTATTGGCTGCGGGGCGATATTTCCTCTCCATGCTAAAGCAATATCAGCAATAAAAGATGTAAATCTACTTCTAGTTGCAGATATTGATGCTGATAAAGCTACACGAGCGGGAATAGAATATGCCTGCGATGCCACTGATGATTATAGAGAAATATTAAATGATAATCGTATTGATGTTGTTCATCTCTGTACACCTCATCATCTTCATGCAGAAATGGCTGAAGAGCTATTACGTGCGGGGAAGCACGTGTTAACTGAAAAGCCAATCGCCGTGGACCTTTCTTCAGCCATGCGCATGCTGAAAGCAGCGCAAGTGAGCTCCGGCCAGCTTGGTGTGGTGTTCCAGAATCGTTATAATGATGCTTCCGTTTATATTAAGAAGACTATAGATTCTGGTGATTTAGGGAAACTGCTTTGTATGAAAGGTGTCGTAACCTGGCATCGAAACGAAAGTTACTACAAAGATAGCAATTGGAGAGGAAGGTGGTCCACGGAAGGTGGAGGTGTTCTAATTAATCAGACCATTCATACCTTGGATTTACTACAGTGGTATGGGGGTGAGATTAAATCCGTGAAAGGAAGTATTACCACGGATGTGCTTGATGGCGTCATTGAAGTAGAAGATACTGCCCATGCTTGTATCTACTTTGCCAATAATGTTCGCGGGCTGTTTTATGGCACGAATACCTATCTTGAGAACTCTCCGGTGGAGTTGGAGCTAGTTTTTGAAGAGGGGACGCTTAACCTCCGTCGAGAGCACTTATATCTTTGGAAAGATGGGAAGGAAACCTTGGTTTGTGAGCCTATGTTCAGTCCTGCGGAAGGTAAATCGTATTGGGGGACTGGGCATAAGAGACTAATTGAGGACTTCTATGACCATATTTTCAGTGGATCAAAGTTTTGGCTGGATGGTCCTGAGGGGATAAAGGCGCTGGAACTGGTGAAGCGTATTTATAGCTCATCGCAGAGGAACAAATAAGTCATAAATATAGCGAAGGCTGTTCCATATGTAGATTTATCTACGAATGAGGCAGCTTTTTCGTGTTTAGTGACTTCCCGCATTTGGTTAAACACTAAGAAGACTACGACTTGCAGAGGAAGATGGATTTGATTAATTCTCCTTAGTGGAATAATCTAAAGTAAGTATAGGTTATTAACAGCAAGATATCTGGAGGGTGCATACAATATGGAGAAAATACTACTGAACATTAGAACGAACACCAAGCTAATTTCCATTGTGCAGACCATTGTTTTTATCTTTGTCATATTATACGTACTGATGTTTCTTTCTGGTGGATTATTCACCACCTTTTTTATTATGCTCATTGCTTGTTTTGTTAGTGTAATTGCTGCTTTACTCATGCTAATTCGAAAAAGCTTCTTATGGGCAATTGTTGATCTTGCTGCTGCGGGCGGTATGTTCATTTATTTTATTTATAATGCTTAACTGTTATTAATCCTTGCAAGAAGCGGGTTTATGGCTGTAGCATAAGTTCCTTAACCTGGAGGACTTATTTCTCTCTTTTTTGCAAGCTTTTAAATAATTTATTTTTTTCATATAATAGTAGATATTAAATTTATAAATAATTGTAATACACTCGGATAAGGGTATAATTGAGACAGAAAAGGTGTGACGCCTAAGAAGGAGCGCCCACATCCTTTCTGCAAAATTCAGGGGATAAGGATGGTAATAATGGGCAAAAGTGCAACTGAAACAGACGTCATTTTAATTGGTGCTGGAATCATGAGTGCGACTTTAGGAACACTTTTAAAAGAATTAGTGCCGGATTGGAAGATTAAAGTGTTTGAAAAGCTCGAAAATGCAGGTGAGGAAAGCTCTAATGAATGGAATAATGCAGGAACTGGACATGCGGCGCTCTGTGAGCTTAACTACACTGTCGAAAAATCCGACGGAACTGTAGATATAAGTAAAGCCATCCAAATTAATGAACAGTTTCAACTTTCAATGCAATTTTGGTCTTATTTGGTAAATCGTAAGTTGATACATAATCCTCAGGATTTTATCATGCCCTTGCCCCATATGAGTTTGGTACTAGGGGAGAAGAATGTAGCTTTTTTGAAGAGAAGATTTGAAGCGCTGTCAAAAAATCCTTTGTTCCAAGGAATGGAATTTTCCGATGACTCTAGCAAATTAATGGAATGGATACCGCTTATTATACAAAATCGTCCATCGAATGAACCTATAGCAGCAACAAAAATCGACTCAGGTACAGATGTTAACTTTGGCGCTTTAACGCGTATGTTATTTGATCACTTAAAGAGTAAGAATGTAGATCTCCATTATAAACATAGTGTAGATGGAATCAAACGTACTGGCGATGGGTCGTGGGACTTGAGAGTGAAGAACGACAGCGGTACTATTGAATACCATACTGCAAAATTTGTCTTTGTTGGTGGCGGGGGAGGAAGCTTGCATATCCTGCAAAAATCCGGTATTCCTGAAGGGAAACATATTGGCGGATTCCCGGTAAGTGGAATATTTATGGTGTGTAATAAACCAGAAGTTATAGCCCAGCATCATGCAAAAGTATACGGTAAAGCTAAGGTTGGAGCGCCTCCAATGTCTGTTCCGCATCTGGATACTAGATTTATTAACAACAAAAAATCGTTGTTATTTGGACCGTTTGCTGGCTTCTCACCAAAATTTTTAAAAACCGGTTCAATGTTTGATTTGATCACTTCTGTAAAACCGGATAATCTCCTAACGATGCTGTCGGCAGGTGCAAAGAACATGTCTTTGACCAAATACCTGATCGAGCAAGTGTTGTTATCGAAAGAAAAACGCATGGAGGAATTACGAGAGTTTATCCCGAATGCCAAAATAGAGGATTGGGATCTAGTTGTAGCAGGCCAACGCGTACAGGTAATCAAAGATACAGAGGATGGCAAAGGAATCCTTCAATTCGGTACAGAGGTAATTAGCGCCGCAGATGGTTCGATTGCAGCATTGCTTGGGGCTTCCCCAGGTGCTTCTACGGCTGTTCATGTGATGCTTGAAGTACTTAATAAATGTTTCCCTCAGCATATAAAAGAGTGGGAACCGAAAATTAAAGAAATGATTCCTTCTTATGGTCTGTCACTACTGGGAAATCCAGAGCTTTTGCATGAAGTGCACACATTAACGGCAACTACATTGGGTCTAGGTGGAAAAGAGCGAGTGCATAGTTAAGCAATGATCAATCGCTCGAAAGTATGATAATTGACAGAGATTTTCTTCAAGAAAGCCTATGGATTTCATTCATAGGTTTTTTGTTTAGTCCTGTAAGAACTTTTGGAGAATAACGAATACTATATCATCTTTGCGAACTTCAAGGCTTTTCCACAAGAGAAGGACGTAATAGATGTTCAGACCTATGAGGAGTTCTTAAATAGTGATTGCCAGCTTGTACTTTTAGTCGTCGATTGTGAATATGCTACGGTTTATTGTAAAGACCAGGGGATGCTTGAAGCACTGTGTCATAACGCAATTTCAAATGGATATGATGATGTTCAGTACATTACGAATGAGAATGACTTCAGAACAAGATTATCAGTATGGTAGAAGGAAACCGTAAGGTTGATTTGACGAACAAATCATTCATTTGTTACAATGACCCCATCAATTAGGAAAAGGATGAGGACGATGGTTCGTCGTTTGAAACGGTTTAAGAATGTCGCTACTGTATCAAGCTTCTAAGTATAAATGCTATAAATTACTTAGAAGCGAGGGAAAAGAATGAAACAACAGCTGTTTAACCACTGGTCAGAAACGAAGTATTTAAAGGATATTGTCACCAACCCAATGATTGAGGTAGGGGATTACTCGTACTACTCTGGTTATTACGATAGTCATCATTTTGAAGACGGGTGCGTCAGATATCTTTGGGGAGACGAAACGTCAAGAAAGTTATTTAACCCGATCGAAGATTTTGGGTGGCATTTAGATAAATTGATTATAGGAAATTATGTTTGTATTGCAAGTGGTGTAATTATTTTAATGGGTGGAAATCACAATCATCATCCTGAATGGATTACCGTGTATCCTTTTGTGGACCAGATTGAAACCTCTTACGAACCTAAAGGTGATACGCTCATAGAAAGTGATGCTTGGATTGGGATGAATGCAATGATTATGCCAGGTGTGAAAATAGGTGAAGGTGCTATTGTTGCGGCAGGCTCGGTTGTTGTAAAAGATGTTCCACCATATACAATAGTAGGTGGCAATCCTGCTAAAGAGATTAGAAAACGATTTACAGATCGTGAAATCGAAAAGTTAAAGGAAATGCGTTGGTTTGATTGGAAACGTGAGAAAATTGAACAAGCTACGTCTATCTTTTCAAGTTCATCGATTGATCAATTATATGAGTTTTATCTAAGAGAAATAAAATCATAACACAATCACAACAGGCTGCCGCAAATATTCGGCAGCCTGTTCTTTTATCAGTTAAGGTAGTTTAACAATAATTGTTATTTACCAGATTAATCCTAATTAGTATGATAATATGAATGGGCTCATCTAATCTCTTGGGAGGAAAGTGTGCTAGATATATGAAATATATTGAATTTGGTCTAGGCAATACATGGTTTATTAGAACCGAAACGGAGTTAGAGGATGGAAGTGAATTTGAGGAAAAAGGAATTGTGAAACCGGTAAGGTTCCATTCTCTATATATCAGGATTTGGATTGGTAAAACTGTAGTAATCCTAGACTTAAAGCAAGGTTTTAAAAAAAGTAAGAAAAGTTATAACGCGTTTAAGATTATTTTTGGTATAACAAGTCTCTAGAATGGAGGAGCATACATATAACGACAAGATGGAGGAAACTAACTATGGATAAAATATTAAATGAAATAGCCAATTTGATAAGCAGTGAGGAAAAAAGAGTTACTATTGGGATTTCGGGTCATGGTGCATCTGGAAAGACAACATTTGCCCATAATCTTTTAAAGCTTCTGGGTCATGAGAAAGTTAATTATATGAATACTGATCCCTATATTATCGGCTCTCATCTTAGAAAGTACACTGTAATCGAATATGATTATAACAATGAACGTCATCGTAATAAAATGACAGCTTGTCATCCTTCTGCTCATAATATATCTGCTCTAGAGAGAGACATCCGAATGATGCGAGATGGTTTAGATTTTTATACAATAGACACCAATTATTTAAAGAGTGGAATGATAGCTTCACAAAACAGAGTGAATATTGTAGAGGGCATGAGCGTTGCTTTTGCAGACCCGAATTTGTTTGATCTGAAGGTGTACTTATATACGGATGGAGACACTGAATTGATGAGAAGGAGTATACGTGATGTCTCTGAAAGAGGAACAGACATCAAATATTTAAGAAAATCTCATGAAGACCGTAGAATTCAATATGAGTTATTTATGCATCCTTTTCATCGAAACTTTGATATCATTATAAAAAATTCCAATGAAGGTTATATTCTTGAAAATGAATTCAGGAGGGAATTATGAATCTTGCAAATAAAGTAACAATCGCCAGAATATTATTAATCCCCATCTTTATAGTGCTTTTCTCAAAATATCCTGATTGGCCAGAGGGGATTTATTATGCAGCTATTGTTTTTTTACTCGCTTCAGCAACAGATAAACTAGATGGATATATTGCTAGGAAGTATAATCAGGTTACGAACCTTGGAAAGTTACTTGATCCATTAGCGGATAAGTTGCTCATTTCTGCTGCGTTGATTCTACTGGTAAGTCAGCAGATGTTATACGCATGGGTTGCTTTAGTTATTGTAGCGAGGGAAGTGATCATTACAGGGATTAGACTTGTTGCTGTCACTCAGAAAATAGTGTTGCAAGCTGATCGATACGGAAAAATTAAAATGGTATCGCAAGTTGTAGCAATTACTGCAGTTATGTTTACAAACCATCCATTCACCCTTTTTACGAATATACCTATCGATCAAATCCTAATCTATATTTCACTAGTCATAACTATCTATTCAGGATTTAACTACATAAGAAATAACTATCGTTTTTTAAAATTAGAAGCAGGAGCTCGATAAAAAGGTTGCTGAATAACTAATAGATAAAGGCGAATTCTCACTCCATTTCGAGTAAGAATTCGCCTTTATTTTATGTATATCCTCGTGCTTTTTACTTTAATAACGTCAATATATTTATGAGATTTACTGCAAATATACCCATTTCCCTTGCGTGTGTATGCCAAGTCTAAGCTCAAATCTGAACTATTGACACAAAAGTGTATTACACGTATAGTACATAAATAAGATGTATGAACCACTTAGTACACACACTTAGTATATGGAGTTGGTTGTATGACAGAAGAACAAAAATCAGGTGTCAGCTTTAATATTCGAGAACCGGTATATATTCAAGTTGTCCGTTACTTTAAAGAACAGATTGCTACAGGGCAAATCGGAGCAGGAGACAAGATTCCTTCACGTCGTGAACTGGCATCAGTAATGAAGATTAATGCGAACACGGCACAGAAGGCATATAAGGAAATGGAGGAACAGGGTTTGATCGTAACAGAAGGAAATTCCCCAAGTCGAATTACACAGGATCAGCAAATACTAAGCTCGATTCGTGCTGAATTAATCGAAAGTGCAGTGGATATATTCATCGGTTCCATTCGGAATATTCAAATTCCAGTTGAAGAACTGGTAGACATCATAAAGACAAAATATACATCAGAGCGATCTCCAGAGGGTGGTGACACAAGATGATCCAAGTGAATCAGATGGTGAAGAATTACGGATTCAAGAAGGTACTAAATGGCGTTAGCTTCACTGCTGCCAAGGGAGAGATCACCTGCCTGATCGGAATCAATGGTGCCGGAAAGTCAACGGTGCTGAAGTCCATCATGGGACTGACACCGTACAAAGGTGAAGTCTTAATCGATAATGCATCACTAATACCTTCGATGTATGAGAAAATGACTTTTATTCCAGATTCGTTAACGATGCCCTCCAATATGCGAATTGCTGATTGCTTCAGCTTTATGGCTGACTTTTATCGGAATTGGAACGCTGAACGTGCAGAGGAATTGCTTAAGTTCTTCCAACTGAGCTCTAAAGATCGCGTGTCTTCATTGTCGAAGGGGATGGCTGCGAAGTTAAATTTGTTGCTCGGACTTGCCTTGGATTGTGATTACATCCTAATGGACGAACCGTTTTCGGGGATTGATATGTTCAGCCGCGAGCAAATTACTGATGTGTTCACGAGTGAATTGATCGAGGATCGTGGTGTGATTATTACAACTCATGAAATTAACGATATTGAGCATTTAATTGATAAAGTGGTCTTGCTACAGCATGGGAAGGTAGAACGTGAATTCTACTGTGAAGAAGTTCGCGAGCAGGAAGGTAAGTCCATTACGGACGTAATGAGAGAGGTGTACATGAAATGAGAGCTTTTGTGAAGCTATTGAATTTTGAAATGAACCGATTTGCCAAAATATATTTTGGACTCCTGGTGCTGACAGTCGCCTTGCAACTTGTAGCAGTCACCCTCGGTGCTAATCATTGGCTGGATTCTGCGAATGAGGCAATGAGAGTGAATCAATGGACCCTTGAGCAATATCACAATGTGACTGGATATATTCAGCTAAACAGTATGATGTATGCTCGCTATAATGGACTTCTATATTTCGGACCCATATTTTTGAGCATCACAGTGTTGCTAATATATAGCTGCTTCATCTGGTACCGTGACTGGAGAGGTAAAAATACGGTAGTATATCGCCTGCTCACGTTGCCATCCAATCGGGCGAATTTGTATTTTGCCAAGCTGGTTACGATCTTGCTATTCGCATTTGGACTTGTCGCCCTGCAAATTATCCTTGTTCCACTGGAGCGTTTGATAGCACAGTCGATTCTTCCTGCTGAATTATATCGGAACATCTCGGTATTTGATTTTTTGAAGTATCCTACTGTGCTTAAAGTTCTGGTTCCGCCCTACTTTTCTGAGTTTGTACTATACTATGGACTGGGCATTATTGGCTTGATCGTCTTGTTCACAGTGATTCTAATCGAGCGGAGCTACAGACTGAAGGGGATTGGCTTTATCGTACTATATTTAGCGGTTCTGGCTGGACTAGCCTCAATACCATTTCTTATGGGTTATAGCAGTTACGATAGCTACTTCTATCCAGGTGAAATCATAGGCGCTTGTCTCGGATTAATAGTGATCATTGTTGGAGGTTCGCTGTGGTACAGCTTGTATCTATTGCGTAAGAAAATATCGGTATAATTGAAGGGGTATGGAGGTTAAGGAATGAGAAAATATATGGTTACCGCCGTTCTTGTAGTGTTCGCGGTTGTTACAATCGGGACGTATTATGTACAAGCTTCACAAGAGACACCACCTAATTATAAGCTGACGACGGTTCAAGGGGATGCTTCCCTCGTTGAAGGTATAGCTGTATACGGAAACTACATGATTAAGGATAGTACTTTTGGCATCAAACGAGCTTATATCACGACAAATGGTACAGATTATCCAGATGAAAAGTCTGCGATTAGCCAAAGTTTAAATCGAAGACCAATGAAAACGCAATTGGATCAGTGGATTGAAGAGCATCGTCAGTTCATGCGCGGTAAGACAAACACATCTGGTTTCTATGAGAATGAGGAAATGCTTGCTTATGTTAAGGCGACAGTAGATACGAAGCGATCAAATGATTCATCAGCGAAGAGAAATGCAAAGCTTAGTATTTCTGTACTCAACAAGCAGAAGAACAATACGCTTGAAATCACATCCGATATCAATGTAGATCATGATATTTCAGATATGTATGTACAAAATGTACAGCTTATTGATCAGCAGCTTGTTGCTATGGTGTTTATGAATCACAGTGCCAAAGGTTATGTATCTGAACCGCAGATACTCCGTGTCAATCTAACCACAAAAGAGATTAAGAATGAGCCGCTCGCGTTACCAGGCGGTAAATCTGTAGCGGCAGACGGGGATACTCAATATGCATGGCTAGCCAATCAAAATCTGGAGCACACTGAGCAATGGATTTTAAGGATTAGTAGAGATAATCATAGAAAGGCATATCAAGTAGATGTCAAGACAGGGCAAATCTCGCCGCTCACGTTCCAAGGGCATGAAATGTTATTGAATAATATTATGAATGCCTATGGACAGAAAATTTATTTCCTGCAAAAAGCTGTATCGAGTAAGGAAAATATAGGATTCACTGTTATTTCTTACGATCTCGTGAGTAAAGAATATGAGACTACTCTGAAGAATACAAATATAGATTTAAGTGAAAACATTACCTATGCTTTTAAACAAGACCATCTCTATATTATGGGGTATAAGAATTTCAAAGGTAATCGTCTATATGTATTCAATTTGACAAGCGGTAACCTTGAGTACGAAGGAAAAGTAATATCAACAGAGGCCGCCAAGCAGGCTGAAGATGAAGCTAACATGGATTTGAATTTTATCGATCTCGGTCAGTTCTAGAATTTTTTTAGAATAGAAAATTAGATATAAAGAGACATAAAGAGATATAAAAAGGTGACAAAGGCCGGGCTAATGACTTTTAATAGTCAATTAGCTCGGCCTTTTAGTCGTGAAATATAAAACAGTCATCAAACACTATTTTTCGATTAAAATATATTGTAAAACGATAAACTATATGTTAGATTCAATTTTGAAAATAACTTTGTGAGGTGTGTTTTATGAAACTTGGATCAACGCTTTTTTTAAGGATAGCTGTTGTTCTTATTGGACTTCCAGTTCTTGCCTTGTGTATAATTTTTGTGCCTGCGATTTCGAATTATGCAGCAGAATTATACCCTGATCAAACCTATATTAAATATCTCTTGTACATTGATTTGTATGCATCGGCGATACCTTTTTACTTTGCATTGTATCAAGCGATCAAACTGTTAGGGTTTATTGACAACAACAACGCTTTCTCAGAATTATCTGTAAAGGTATTAAAAAATATCAGGAACTGTGCAATTGCAATCAGTGGAATTTATGTAGTGGGATTGCCACTTTTCTATCTCGTCGCGGAGAGAGATGATGCCCCAGGGTTCATTGTCATTGGGGTGGTTGTGATTTTTGCTTCCATGGTGATTGCAGTGTTTGCTGCGGTGCTCCAAAAGCTTTTGAAGGAAGCTATTGATATAAAATCAGAAAATGACTTAACGGTCTGAGGAGAAAACAATGGCGATTATTATTAATATTGACGTGATGCTGGCTAAAAGAAAAATGAGCGTGACCGAGCTTTCGGAGCGGGTTGGAATAACAATGGCTAACCTGTCTATATTGAAAAATGGAAAGGCGAAAGCGGTTCGATTATCAACATTAGAGGCGATCTGCAAAGCTTTAGATTGTCAGCCTGGCGATATTTTAGAATACAAAAGTGACGAGGAGACTTAAGAAATAAATGAATAGTAGAGGCAGGGCTCTTTTCTCAATCTTTATGAGAAGGGGGCCTTTTTGATGTGCAATAATTGGAGGTGAAAAATAATAAAGGGATATATTAATGATAAAAAATAATTGTAATACAATCAAAATATATTGAATAACGATAAATTATGTGATAAATTGAATCCAGATTATTAACTTTGTGAGGTGCAGTTTATGAAACGAGAAACACTCTTTTTAAAGATAGTTGTAATTCTTATTGGACTTCCGGTTCTTGCTTTGTGTATTTTTTGGTTACCTACGATACCTAACAAGGCAGCTGGAGATTATCCGGTGTATTTGGTTTATCCCGTTCTTATAGGGGTGTATGTAACAGTGATAGCCTATTTCGTAGCTTTATATCAGGCGTTAAGACTTCTAAGCTATATTGACAAGAACAAAGCGTTCTCAGAACTATCCATTAAGGCTTTAAAAAATATAATTTACTGTGCAATCATCATCAGTATCTTATATGCGGCAGGTATGCCACTTATTTACGAAATGGCACAGGAAGCCGATGCACCAGGTCTAATCGTACTTGGACTTGTCATGACTTGTGCTCCAATTGTGATTGCGGTCTTTGCTGCTGTTCTTCAAAAGCTCTTGAAAAATGCCATAGAAATAAAATCAGAAAATGACTTAACAGTCTGAGGTGAAAATAATGGCGATTATAGTGAATATTGACGTGATGTTAGCTAAAAGAAAAATGAGCGTTACAGAGCTTACAGAAAGGGTCGGAATAACATTGGCCAATCTTTCTATATTGAAAAATGGAAAAGCAAAAGCGATTCGACTATCAACATTTGATGCGATTTGTAAAGCTTTAGAATGTCAGCCTGGAGATATTTTAGAATACCGAAAAGAGTAGCATGAGCTGGAAAGGAGAGAGCATCATTGAAATCAACAACGCAGTTTCTGCATTTTGGCTATCATCAGGCGATGAGTTGCATATTTCCTTTTGCGATCTTTGGGACTTTAGCTCTCTCTAACGTAATAGATCTGCCTTACATTTACCGATATGATGCCATTCTTATTATATTGCTTACCGTTCAATACCTTATGTACCGTACTGGATTAGAGACGCTAGATGAAATTAAAGTCATCTGTGTATTTCACATTATTGGTTTGCTGCTGGAAATTTATAAGATAAGAATGGGGTCATGGTCATACCCTGAACCCGGGCTAACCAAGGTGTTTGGAGTGCCACTGTATAGCGGGTTTATGTACGCGAGCGTCGCGAGCTATATGTGTCAAATTTGGCGTAGACTGAAAATGGATATGACGGGCTGGCCGGGACTTGCTGCTGCTGGATCGCTCGGAGCAGCTATCTATCTGAACTTTTTCACGCATCACTTCATTCCTGATTTTCGCTGGTGGCTAAAGGGGCTTGTACTCATTGTTTTTTGGAAGACTTGGATCATTTATCGGGTACGAAACACTACTTATCGGATGCCCTTGACACTGGCTTTTTTCTTAGTAGGTTTTTTTATCTGGTTAGCTGAGAATATCGCTACATTCTTTAATGCTTGGAAATACCCAGATCAGAATCAGGTATGGCATGTGGTTAGTGTCAGTAAGATCAGTTCATGGTTCCTTCTGGTCATTATTAGTGTCATTATAGTTGCTCAGCTTAAACATGTTAAAGCTAACCGTAACGCGAAAGAGTAGAGTATTGTCTTCAAAGGAAATAGTAGTACATGGAGTAAGAACAAATTAGTGATGAGGGGGAGATGAGATGGAATATACAGATTTAAAAGAATTGCAGGATGTGTTTTTCTTTGGTCTAATAGAGCCGGAGGTAAATCAACTAAGGTTATCTTTTTGTAAAAGCAAAGCTAGTGATATAGCTGAACCATTTATAGATGGTGAGAAAAGCTCTCCCATAATACAAGTTGATTTTCACTCCTATATTGCATATTCGATTAGAAATGAATTCTTTACTTCTTGGGATGATTACGAGGAATTTGACGGAAAAACATTTAGGATTTATAAGAAATCAAGGTATCTTGATTTTATTTCTAATGGAATATTCGCATCAAAGGATTTTCCAAAACCATATAAGCACTATGGGATCTGTTGTATTGACCATGTCGTTGATATTATTTCAACATCGGAACCAGTTGTAAGGGAAATTATATAGATCTGAATTTCTTTCCAGAGTATAGAAGAAAGTAGCTGATTGCACATGCTTGTCTTTTTTAACGATTAGAGTTATTATGGATTTTCAAAGTCGTTAATGGAGGTGCTGAATGAAATATTCCCAAGCGACAGACTATGCGCTTCATGCAATGCTTTATCTGGTGACGGCGGCGTCCGATAAGCCTGTAGGTGTTCAATTACTTGCTGAGAAGCTGGGTGTTTCGCAAACCTATCTGTCCAAAATGATGACCAAGCTAGTCAAGGCTGGATTGATTCAATCTGCACCCGGAGCAAACGGTGGGTATCGTCTCAGACGGAAGTCCGAAGAGATCTCTTTTCTGGATATTATCCATGCGATCGAAGGGACTGCATCTTTGTTCGAATGTAGCTTGGATCACGGTAGCGAGTGCCTGATTCAACAGGTTGTTATTGACGCTGAAAGACAGATGGAGCAGTACTTGGAGAACAAGAAAATTGCAGATTTGGCGAAAACAATGAAGACGGAGTAAAGATCCGTTCTTTTTTGAATATAATTAAAGATAATATAAGTCCGTAATGACTTTAATATAAAGGAGAATGAAATATGACGGAATTCTGGGAATCAAGCTTTATAGAAAAACAAACGATGTGGGGATTTGAACCTACAGACTCTGCGATCGCCACTAAGGACTTTTTCCTTGAGAGGAATGTTAAAGACATATTGGTACCAGGGATTGGATATGGCAGGAATGCAAAGGTTTTTATAGAGAGTGGGATAAATGTAACGGGTATTGAGATTTCTCAAACAGCAATTGATTTGGCGAGGCAAAATGGAATTGATATTAGCATTTTTCATGGTTCAGTGAATGACATGCCGTATGATAATAACCTCTATGAAGGAATATTTTGCCATGGTCTTATTCATCTGTTGAATCATCAGGAGAGAGAAAAGTTTATTCAAGATTGCTACAATCAGTTAAAGCCAGGTGGTTATATGATTTTTACAACAGTTTCGAAAAAAGCTCCTATGTTTGGAAAGGGCGAACCATTAGACAAAGATTATTTTGAGACGAAGGATGGCGTGAAAATGTTCTTTTATGATTCTGACACCATCACACAAGATTTTGAACCATATGGACTAGTTGAGTTCTCTGAAATTGACGAGCCGCACAAGGACATGATCAATAAACCGTCGATAAACTTTTTAATGGTAAAATGTAAGAAAGAACTATAGAAAAATTTCGACATATCGAAGATAATATATTTCAAAAGAAGGCAGGTGTTATGTTGATGAGCAATATTATTGATTATTACTCAAGCTTTGACGAGTGGGGCAGGCTGGATAGAGAACCTCTAGAGTTCATTATTAATCTCCATTATATCAAGAAATATATGCCATCAGCTGGGAAGGTGCTGGATAATGGCGCAGGACCCGGTAAATACGCGATGGAACTGGCTAAGCTCGGATATACAGTAACCCTTTCAGATATCACACCTAAATTAGTTGAAGTAGCAACGGAAAAGGCAGCTGAACTAGAATTAACTAAGCAATTTGACGGGTTTCATAACTTAAATGCTATTGATTTAGAAGGAATACCTAATGAGAATTATGATGTTTCATTGATGCTCGGTCCTTTGTATCATTTGCAGAAGGAAGAGGAACGAATTTTAGCAGTAAAAGAGTTGCATCGCGTGACCAAGCAAGATGGCTTAGTATTCGTGGCTTTTCAAAGTCGAATGAGAATGACCATTAATTCGTTACAATCCCCGCAGCAGTGGAAACCGAACGATAACATGAACACCATCAATGAATTCTATGAGAGCGGAATCTTTAATCATAGTGACAAGGGCCGATTTACAGGTGCTTATTATTTTAACATTGATGAGATTCAGCCTTTCATGGAAAGGAATGGATTTGAGTCGATAGATTTAATTGGTTCATCAAGTATTGCAGCCATGTTATCTGCAGAGCAGCAACAGTATTGGACTCACCAAGAGGGGGAAGAGAGCTTGATTAACTTTCTCATATCTAAAGCAAATGATCCCTCAATCTTGGGCATCTCATCCCATTTGTTATACATCGGTAAAAGAAAATAAAATTAAGAGCGTCAGTTTCTTAACTGGCGCTCTTAATTTTATAAATGACAGACAACTTTACAAATGCAGTGTGTAGCGGTTCGCATTACTCAACCCGCGGATCATTTCAATTTCCTCCGAAGACAGTGGGGCTGACTTAGCAGCCGTTACATTATTCTTCAACTGCTCCATGCTACTCGCTCCAGGAATGATAACCGCTACAGATGGATTAGCTAGAGGATAATGAAGTGCAGTTTGTGCTAAGGGGCGAGAGTGGCTCGTTTCCTGGATAAGCTGATCATGCAACTTCAGAAGCTCCTCACTGCTGTAATCTAAGTACTTCTTCTCTGCCTTACTGCGGCCGTTCTCCGAAAGGATGCCACCCGCCAAAGGACCCCGGGCAATAAGACTGATCCCATGCTCGGCCAGCAGAGGGAGGATTTCCTCCTCAGGACGTCGATCTAAAATGCTGTATTGGCTCATTACACTGACAATATTTGATTTTTTTACATATTCTCTAATGACATTAGGTCGAATAGAAGAGATCCCATAATATCGGATTAGCCCCTCTTGCTTAAGTTCTTCAAAGGCTTCAATAGTCTCATCCATCGGATCATCGATCGTTCCGCCATGCAGCTGATACAGATCGATATAATCCGTTTGGAGGCGTCTTAGGCTGTCTTTGACTGCGGATTTAATATAGGATTTTGATGGATCCCAGCTCCAGCCTTCTTGACCTGGAATTCTGCGGTTACCCACTTTTGTACTCAATATTACCTCACCACGGCGGTGTCGAATCGCCTTACCAATGATCTCTTCATTACGACCCTCATCATACAGATCGGCTGTATCTAAAAAGTTAATGCCTTGATCGAGCGCTTCATGGACGATGGAAATGGCTTTAGCCTCATCCGTACCTAAGGACATGCATCCGAGTCCTACTTCACTTACATATAAATCAGACTGACCCAAACGATTTTTATTCATAGGTTGTTCCTTTCTAATTCCGTTGTTTGTTATATTATAACGCCTTAAAGCATCGAATTCGAATGTAAATGAATGATTTCCTTTGACATTATAACCTAGAAGCATTATCGTCATAGCATATGTTATTTACTAGATGATGATGGATAGGGAGAGACTTGAACATATGGAACAAGCAATGTTTGCAGGTGGTTGCTTTTGGTGCATGGTTACACCGTTCGAGGAGTTACCAGGTATCCAAGGGATTGTATCGGGATATGCTGGAGGATTAACTGAGAACCCAACTTACGAAGAAGTCAAAACAGGAACAACAGGACATTACGAGGTGGTACAAATTACGTTTGATCCATCGCTTTTTTCATACGAGAAGCTGCTTGAATTATATTGGCCTCAGATTGATCCCACGGATGATGGTGGACAATTTCAGGATAGAGGAACACAATACCGGACAGCCATCTTTTACTATAACGAAGAACAACGTTTAGCAGCCCTTGCCTCGAAGGAGCAGGTTGCTGTGAGTGGCAGATTCTCAGGACCCGTTGTGACGGAAATCCTTCCAGCGCCAACCTTTTATCGAGCGGAAGAATATCATCAGGACTATCATCACAAGAATCCCAAGCATTATAAAGAGGATCGTGAGCAATCCGGACGGGATTCCTTTATCGCTAAACACTGGTAATTGCAGAAACGGAATTCCTAAAGTAAAAGAGCATCCTAAGTCGTTTATGGCTTACAGGTGCTCTTTTTACATCATATACAAATTTTATATATTTTAAATTCTACATACTTTCTACACATTTATAGACTAAACTACTCTAAATTAAGCGAGAAATTTAAAATGGAGGGTTTAGGATGAAAAAAATCATACCCATAGTTGCTGTAACATTGCTTCTAAGTTCAGTGTTAGCTGGCTGTCAATCGAGCAATAATGCCCCATCTGGATCAGATAAGCAAGCTTCTATATCTTCAGTGGATCAACCATGGATCGCAACAAAAAACACAACTCGTATAAACTCTTCTGACCCTACTGAGGCAGCAGTTATCGTTTCACAAACCCTATGGACTGCACAGACGAAGAACAACAGACCTTCAAGTGTAGTATTGACGGATGTAAGCAATTGGCAGATTGCCGCGGTTAGTGCGGATTTGATCCATCATCCGAATAATGGCCCTATTCTTTTTACAACTAAAGAGGGTGTCCCTGAGGCAACGTTAGCAGAGCTTAAGCGGTTGAATCCTTTAGGCGCAGAAGGTAATAATGGTGTACAAGTAGTGCTCGTCGGACCCATGGCTTCCAATGTCGAAGAACAATTAAAGACACTGGATCTGAAAGTAGACCGAATTGAAGGGGATGAGCCGGCAGCTGTAGCACAAGCCATTGATACTTATTATGCAAAAGCTTCCGGTGAACTTCCAAAGGCAGTCATTGTAGGTTCTATGGATAGTCCTGAGTACACACTGCCTGCGGTGAATTGGATCGCCCATATGCCAGAGCCGCTTCTCTATGTAACAAAAGATGAAATTCCAGACCCTACGTTTGATGCTTTGAAAGAGCGTGGTGGTTCGGCTACGATTTATATCTTAGGACCTGAAAAAGTTGTATCTACAGCAGTAGAAAAGCAATTACAGGAATTCGGCACAGTAACCCGTATAGCTGGAAAAGACATTTATGAGAATGCTATTGCTTTTGCTACTTTTAAGGACGCCAGCAACGGTTTCGGCTGGGGCATAACGACACCTGGACATAACTTGTCTTTGTTGACTACCGATTCAACGATGCTGGCGATCGCCGCTGCACCTTTTTCGCATTTAGGGAAACATGCACCGCTTATCTTTACGGAAAATGACGGGTTGCCAGATTCCGTGATGGAATATATGATGACCCTTCAACCTAAATTTCAAGAATCACCAGCAGAAGGCCCCTATAATCATGCTTGGTTAACTGGGGACATCAACGCAATAAAAGAAAGTGCCCAAAGCGAAATCGATGATATGCTGGAAATCTCACCGGCGGCAGGAGGCAATCCACATTCCGGTCATTAGGCCACGAAGAGGTGAACAACTTGAATAAGCTTCAGGTACTGATCGTTGACGATGAATGGAACATGCGGAATTTAATTCGGATTTATTTAACAAGAGAAGGAATAACGACTAGAGAAGCGTCAACGGGGCATGAGGCACTCACTTTGCTGAATCAACAGAACTTTGATCTAATTCTGCTGGATGTGATGATGCCAGATATGGATGGCTGGCAGGTCTGTAAAGCCGTTAGAGAGGTAAGCTCTGTCCCCGTTCTAATGCTAACAGCTCGCTCGGAAACTAAGGACAAGGTTCGTGGTCTCGGCATAGGCGCGGATGACTATCTCACCAAACCGTTCGAGCCAGAGGAATTAGTCGCAAGAATTTACTCTTTGGTACGGCGTTCAATGCTTACATCGACCCAACAACCTCTGAAAAAGGTTCTGAGCTACCCTGAGCTAGCGATTTACCCGGATGCTCGTGAGGTACATATTCTGGATACAGCAGTTGAGTTTACACTCAAGGAATTTGATCTGCTAACGGCCTTGGCGCAAAATGCGCACCGTGTCTTTACGAGAGAAGAACTAGTAGAGCGTTTATGGGGCAATGATTATGAGGGTGAAAACCGTGTCATCGACACACATATTAAGAATATTCGCGAGAAATTACATAAGGCGGGTCTGTCTTATAATCCTGTTCAAACGGTATGGGGATTAGGCTATAAATTTGAGATCCCAGGTAATCATCTATGAAGAATAATATTATAGGACTGAAGCTCGGGTCAGTTATTATGTCTGTTTTTTTAGTTGTTTTGCTTATTCTTGGGATAACGATAGACCGAATGTTTACCAGTTTTTATTACAACGAGATGCAAAAAGAAACTGAGGAGCTAACCTCGCATTTTATCAGAATGGCTGAATCACCGGATAGTTCAAACGAGCAGATGATGAGTACTTTTGCAGAGTTTTCGGACGTGAGTATATTTAATATTTCAAAAGACGGTAGTGTCATTCTCCATTCGGGTGTTCATGACCGCGCAGATCGTTCATTCATAAATGCTTCGGATATTAGTCGGATATTTGCCGGGAAAAGTGTGAATTTTGAGTATACAGATCCTACTGGACACAGATATTTCATCACTGGAAAACCAATTTCAAAGGGTCAAACCATCCAGTCTGCACTATATGTAATGTCCTCTACAGAGAACATGAAGCAATCCTTGGCTTCTATCCGTAATCTACTGTTGCTCGCAGGAATTGGGGCCTTTATATTGGCACTAGGGATCACGGGAATAATTAGTTTGTTGTTATCCAGGCCGCTGATCAAGATGCAGAAGGCGACTAGAAAAATTGCTGCCGGTGAATTGGAAACGAGACTTTCCATACGGAGTAACGATGAAATCGGTTTTTTGGCAGGAGCTATTAACGACCTTGCTATAGATCTGCAAAGATACAGGGACACGCGTCAGGAATTTTTAGCCAACATCTCTCATGAACTGCGGACACCCATCACCTATTTGAAAGGGTATACCAAAGTTGTAAAGGATGGACTTTATGAGACCGAAGGGGAACGAGATCTGTATTTAGATATTATCCATGAGGAAGCGCATCGGCTTGAGCATCTGGTAGAAGATTTATTTGAACTGGCAAAGATGGAAGAAGGCAAGATCTCACTTACGCTGGACTGGATAGATCTTAAGCACATGGCAGAACAAGCGGTACGCAGAGTGGAATTGAAAGCCAAAGAAAAGGGACTTCAGCTGAAGATTATGTATCATGGAGATTCGTATAGGGTTCGTGGAGATGAAAAGCGTATGGAACAAATTATGATGAACCTTCTGGAGAATGCGATCCGTTATACGGATGAAGGTGAGATTACCGTCCATGTAGATGAGGATGTCGACGGAGATACCGTTTTATTTATTGTAGAGGATACCGGAATAGGTATTCCTGAGGAAGAACTGCCCTATGTCTTTGAACGCTTTTACAGAGTTGAGAAATCACGATCCAGGCAATATGGTGGTACAGGTCTTGGACTATCCATTGTTAAAAAGCTTGTAGAATTACACGGCGGTAAGATTCGAATTACAAGTCAGCCTGGAGTTGGAACCCGATGCGAGGTAGAACTGCCTAGATTAACAAAATCCGAAAAGTAAGAGCCAAAAGAGACTTTGCGTATGTACGCGAAGTCTCTTTTTAATTGATGTCAGCTAACGCTATTTTGCTGGCTCAAGCTCTTCAAGTGCCCACTCGCAAAATTGTATAGAGCTCTCCATATCCAGCACTCGTTTCTGAATGAGTAAGTAGCGTCCAAAAGTGGTTGCTTTTAATTCACGACTCTCACTTCGTTCATCACGTAAGACTTCGTTAGCTTTCAGCAAGACCTTGTATCGTTCTAGCTCACTTTTACAAAACTCCGCTCGTTTTTGTAGAAGTTCTTTTGCCTCCTCGGGTTTGGAGAGCCATAGACTATACAGCTTAAAATGTAGCTCGTCCCGTAGGACTGGAGGCTCAGCTGGAGTTTCCACCCAATTCCGCAATTGCTCAAGTCCTGCTTCCGTAATGGAGTATTCCTTTTTATCCGGCTTATCCGATTGCTCAATGAGCTGATATGAAATGTAACCTTGCTGCTCCATGCTCATAAGAAGAGGGTAGATTTGACTATGTCCTGCTCGCCATAACGGTTTTATATTCTGTGTTAATTCATATCCAGACAACGAGTTAGCACTTAGTAAAGCAAGAAGTCCATAAGACAGTGTATTCATTACTATGAAGCCCTCCAGTTATTATAAATCCGTTTTCATTGTGATTTTTGGCGATATGTCATCATTGACATATTATCCATACGATTATAACATTATTTAAGTTGAATTATATATGTAAAAGTAGACATATAAAAAAGATGAGGAGGGGTAGCATGGACGTTAAACAAGAAAGTAAAATTCATTTTTGGCCTATAATGATTGCCATATTCTTCGGAAACTTCGTCTCTGTCTTAAGTACAACGACCATCAACATAGCTGTTCCTCTTTTAATGAATCATTTCCATTCGAACCTGAACACTATGCAATGGATGGTTACAGGTTTTATGCTAGCAACGGGAGTAACTGCACCACTTGCCGGATATCTGGGAGGCAGATTTAGCTATAAGCGACTGTATCTATTCGCTTTGATGGGATTCACCATGTTCTCCTTACTCTGTGCAATAGCTTGGAATCCAACCTCTTTGATTGTATTTCGAATGCTTCAGGGGTCTTGCAGCGGGCTGATTATGGCCTGTACGATGACGATTATATTCCAAGTGATTCCAGCTGAACGCAGACCTTTCGCCGTGAGCCTATGGTCGCTATCCGCGATGGTAGCCCCAGCCATAGGTCCGACATTTAGCGGATGGTTACTACAGTATGCTAGCTGGCACTGGTTATTTTTAATTAACATTCCCATTGGGATCATTGCTATTATTCTAACCGTAACGTTAATTCCATACTATCGAATGAATGTTCCGAAATCATTTGATATTCCTGGCTTCCTAACTGTTGTACTGGGCAGCTTATCTTTATTAACCGCATTTAGCCAAGGCAATAGCTGGGGATGGGGCTCATGGAAGACCCTATCCTTAATACTTGTGGGGATCGTACTTTTAGTTTTCTTCGTCTTGCACGAGCTGAAGGCGGAAGTACCACTGCTGAATCTGCGTGTCTTTCGAAATCGGCGTTTTACTGCCATGCTTAGTATCTATAGTTTGGTGACGATAGCAATGTATGCTGGAACTTACTTAACTCCATTGTTCTTACAAACGGTAGAAGGAGCAACAACACTTAAAACGGGGCTTATCTTATTGCCATCTTCGATTCTTCTGGCTTTACTTAGTCCAATCGTAGGTAAGATGTATCCAAAGTTTGGGCCTGTGAAGTTAATTTCTGCTGGTATTTTATTTATTTTCATCGGTTTATTTATGATGAGCCGGCTGCATACAAATGTTTCTTACAGCTTCATTATGTGGGCAATGGTTGTTCGGAATTTAGGTATTGGATTAGCTAACGTTCCGAGTAGCACAGCGTCTATGGAGGAAATTCCAGTCGAATGGTCAGGTCATGCCACATCGATCAACAACTGGGTTCGGAATGTGTTAAGCTCACTTGGGATTGCGGTGTTCACTTCTATTTTGTCCACAAGATCCATACTGCACTCTAAAGAATTGATCAGTTCAGGTGCAGGTAATGCAGATTCGATAAGATTATTATCGTTCACTATGGGTGTGAATGATGTATTCGTAGTCGGCTCTATCATCGTGTTGTTTGGATTACCAC
Source organism: Paenibacillus sp. FSL F4-0236 (assembly GCF_038000135.1). Classification (NCBI taxonomy): domain Bacteria; kingdom Bacillati; phylum Bacillota; class Bacilli; order Caryophanales; family Paenibacillaceae; genus Paenibacillus; species Paenibacillus sp. FSL F4-0236. The sequence goes on along the minus strand of NZ_JBBOBK010000001.1, from coordinate 2,920,017 downwards.
TTATGTTTTTATTGCGCAAGAAGCGTAGTGTAATTTCTGTTCAAAGTGCGGGATAACCTTCGCATCACATTAGAAAAGCAGACCAAGGGCTTAGCCTTGATCTGCTTTTTTTATATGTTAAGTTAGTGCATCATGTCGCCCATTCCACCCATGCTGCCCACAATTTCCGGATTGATCATCCCGAATATCATCGCGATATGTGCTACAACCAAGAATCCACTGATGAGTATAAAATGAAGCTTCATTTTCTGTTCATCTGTTCGTTTACGAGCGATCAGACCAAGATCTAACAAAGCTAGCGGTAATAAGAAAAGCACTCCGCTCAAATAGAAGCCTACGGCTACCACGTCAACCCATGTGTGCCACTCACCATTCACTGACAAAGGGATGAATGCGGTAGGAAACAAGTAGAGGAATACCCCTGTGAAGTACAACCCCGCCAGAATGCTACAGAATTTGTTAAAGGTCCGTAAAGAGCCTTTTAGATTTTTGGTGAACAAAATAATAAACTCTGTAACGGTGATCGTCTCAGCAAAAATCACAGGGATCGCCATAAATAAAATCAAGTTCCAAGGCTGATTATCCGCTAGCAAAGACATATAATGGGTCATGTTCATAAAATACTCCTCCGATATATAAAAATAACTTTCGTACTGATCGTATTCGAGAAGTATGTGGAAAGTATGTAGAAACGAAGGTATTATAAATACATCCATTAATATCAATTGAGGGGAGCAAGACAGCAGTGGGAAGAGGACTACAAAGTATTTTATTTGATTTGGATGGTACATTAACGGACCCTAAAGAAGGCATAACAAAAAGCGTAGAATACGCATTGAACAAATTTGATATTCAGATCGAGCATTTGGATAAACTTCTTCCTTACATAGGCCCACCTCTTTATGATTCATTTATCGAGCTGCATCAGTTCTCAGAGGAACAAGCGCAACAAGCAGTTGTATTCTACCGTGAGCGTTACAGCATAGTTGGAATGCTTGAGAATATGGTGATTGATGGTATACCGCAATTGCTGGAAGAACTCAAGAATAAAGGATTTTCATTGTATGTAGCTACCTCCAAGCCTACTGTTTTTGCAGAACAAATTCTTGAGCATTATAAACTAGATCATTATTTTGAGCATATCGGTGGTAGTAATCTAGATGGCACCCGTTCTAAAAAGAAAGATGTGATACAGTACGTACTCGATCAGAATGCTATTCTTCCGGAGGAAGCTGTGATGATTGGGGACCGAGAGCATGATATTATCGGTGCTATAGGTTGTGGAGTAGAATCTATTGGTGTGACGTTTGGTTACGGATCTAAAGAAGAACTGGAGAATGCTGGGGCAGATCATATCGCTTATCGAGTAGAAGAAATTGCGGATATCATCCAACATATATCATTAAGAGAGCGGTGTGCGAAATGATCCAACCTCGTAATTCAATCTTGGAGGGCAATACAGTCAAGCTGGTTCCAATGGATGACAGCCATGTAGAAGGGCTAGCGAGAGTATTAAGAAATCCAAACATCTGGGAATTTACTTGGCGAAAAATAACGTCGGACGAGCAGGTACAGGATTTAATCACAACCGCATTCGCAAATCAAAACAATGAATCGCAAATCCCCTTCGTCATCATTGAAAAAGCTACTGGACAAATCGTCGGTACCACTCGAATCATGCATCCGGATTTGGTTCATCGCAATGCTGAAATCGGATGTACGTGGATCTCACCTGAATATTGGAGAACGAGTGTGAATACCGAGGCTAAGTCATTACTGCTTCACTATTGTTTTGAAGAGCTAAAGCTGATTCGTGTAGAGTTTACAGTGGTGAAGACTAACTTGAGGTCACAAAGAGCGGTAGAACGATTAGGGGCTGTAAAAGAAGGGGTCCTACGCAAGCATAGAATTAGATCTGATGGTTCGATTCATGATAATGTTGTCTTTAGTATTTTGGATAACGAATGGCCATCGGTAAAAGAGAATCTGCACTATTTATTAAATGAGAAGTACTCATAATTATATAAAAGAAGCCAAGAGTCCCTCTCTTATGGAGAAGGACTCTTGCTCTATAGATCAGCCACTTGGCTGTTTATGGTTATTGTTTAGGACTTACAAGAATTTTCACTTGATTTTTTTCCTTCAAAAGCGCCTCGAACCCATGTTCAATTACTTCGTTCAATTTGATTCTTTTAGTCACCAATTTGTCCGCAGGGAAGTAACCTTGTTCCATGAGACTAATTACTGCTGGGAATACATCACGGTATCCGATGATACCAGTTAAATTACGTTCTTTAAGTACGATGTTGTTTGGAGTAATCGTAGCATCTTTTTCAAAAATACTAACGATCATGATTTGACCACTTAATTTAGTGGAATTGATAGCTTGTGTTAGAACGGGAGGGACACCTGTGACTTCAAAAGCAACATCCACGCCGCCATCGGTACGTTTTTGAATTTCTTCAACCACATCATATTGTTTAGGATCGATTACAATACCACCAAGTTCCTCAGCTTTGCTCTTACGTTCTTCTGAGAGTTCAACAACATAAATTTCAGCTGCACCGGAAGCTTTCAAAGCTTCAATCACAAGCAAACCGATAGGGCCAGCGCCAAATACTACAGCTTTATCTCCGACCTTCAATTGACTGGAACGAACAGCATGCAGAGCAACTGCAGAAGGTTCTACTAGAGCGCCTTGCTCATAGGACAAGCTGTCAGGAATTTTGTGCACCATATGTTGGTCTGCTGCAACGTATTCTGAGAATCCACCGCCGCCTCCAGCCAAACCTAGGAAGCCCATTTTTTCACAAAGATTGTATTTGCCTTGTCGACAAGCTACACATTCACCACATGCAAAAACTGGTTCAACGACAACTCGATCACCAACATTAAACTTGCTAACGCCTTGACCTACTTCAACGATTTGTCCAGAGAATTCATGTCCCATTACGACGGGCGCTTTTTCACCAGTAAGGGGATGATCTGTACCTTGGGGAATGAAAATAGGACCGGCTACATATTCGTGAAGATCGCTGCCACAAATCCCGCACCATTCTATTTTGATTTTCACTTTTCCTTCAAGTGCTGCTGGTTCTTCAATCGTTTCTAACCGTAGATCTTTGACGTTATGCCATCTTAATGCTTGCATATCATTCATCTCCTAGATTAATTAATTGATAATAAATAGTGTTTTTCTCCTGGAAAAGAGGAAACGTTTCCGAGAACAAATATGTCACATAATTTTCATATTGTCAAATTTAAATACTAAAATATTAATATCGAAAATTAGTGAAATATTTCACCTAAACTCAGCAATATCAGGATTATTAGACTATATTGTACTTGCTATAAGTGCTTTTATAAGCACATATATGTTATAATTAATACATTGGAAATACGGCTTGAATGAGACGGATTGATTTAATAATAGCTACGATTACGGAAACGATTCCGAAAATGAGGGGACTATCAACTTGGCTAATAAAAACAAAGTAACTATAGAGGATGTAGCGAAACGAGCGGGAGTAGGTATTGCTACTGTTTCAAGAGCGATTAATAATTCGGAGGGAATTAGTTCCAAGACTAAGGCATTAGTACTGCAAGTGATTGAGGAGATGGGTTTTACACCTAATACCTCTGCACAAAGTCTGAAGATTCGCCAAACGAAGCAAATCGCTCTGGCTGTTCCCGACATTCGAAATGCCATTATTCCAGATATCGCCTGGTCCGTGGAGCAAGCAGCTAAACAGGACGGCTATCGAGTCATTCAGATTAATACTTCCGGAAATCCGCGGACAGAGCTCGAAACGATTCGTGAGATCAAGAAATTACATGTTGATGGACTCATTATCATGCCTCTTGCTTATCCCAAGACTATGGTAGAGCTAATTAATAAATCGAGTGTTCCTGTCTCCATCATTAACTACGGGAAACGCATTACAGAGAATGTGAAAGCGGATATCGTAAGCCTGTCACGTTTTGAGGGCCAGCTAATCATGGAACATCTAAGCAATATTGGCCGAACTAGAATTGCTTACGCAGGAGCTCAGAAGGATCTCATTGAAGATCGTTATCTTGCCTATCAGCAGGCGTTAAATCAAGTGGATATTTCTTTGGTTTATTTTGGAGAGGATTTCTCCTTGCAAACGGGGGTACAAGCTGCAGATTATTTCTATAGCCTGACCCATATGCCAGATGCAATATATGCTGTAAATGACATGGTCGCTATAGGGATCGTAAACCGATTTAAAGAGTTAGGCGTTCGTGTTCCTGAGGATGTGGCAGTGGTAGGGGTGGATAATAACGCATGGACAACCATTACAAGTCCGCAGATTAGTTCGGTCTCGATCATGGGAAATGAAGTCGCCCGTTTGGCTACTCAGCTTCTGTTGCAACGCATTCAGGATAATATTACGGGCGACTACCAAAGAGTACAGCTTGATCCGCGTTTAATTGTGCGAGAGTCTAGTGTTTCGGTTAAGCGTAGTACGACAGGTTGAAAATCCTCTAAATCCTGTTAGACTTAATACTAAGTAAGTTGATGGGGGAATATGAAATGAGGAGATTATTATGGCTAAAATATATAAAAGCGTAACAGATTTGATTGGTAATACACCGTTATTGGAAATTTCGAAATATAGTAAATCTCAGAACGTTGAAGCAAAAATCCTTGCCAAGTTAGAATCTTTTAATCCTGGAGGTAGCGTCAAGGATCGTATAGGGTATGCGATGATCAAAGATGCTGAGGATAAAGGCTTAATTCACAAAGATTCTGTAATTATTGAGCCAACAAGTGGCAATACCGGCATTGGCCTTGCAATGGCTGCGACCAGCCTTGGGTACTCGTTGATTATCGTACTTCCGGATACGTTCAGTATTGAACGCCGTAAGGTGATGGCTGCACTTGGTGCTAAGCTTGTATTAACACCTGGAGCTGAAGGGATGAGCGGTGCTCTGAAAAAGGCGGAGGAATTGGTAGCGGAAATTCCACATGCATTCATTCCACAACAATTCAGCAACCCAGCTAACCCTGAAATTCACAGAACGACAACTGCAGAGGAAATTTGGCGGGATACTGATGGAAATGTAGATATTTTTATTGCGGGTGTTGGTTCTGGAGGCACCATATCAGGGGTTGGGGAAGCTTTGAAGGCTAAGAACCCTTCTGTACAGATCGTCGCTATCGAACCGTTTGATTCACCGGTATTATCTGGTGGCCGGCCTAGTGCGCATGGAATTCAAGGGATTGGGGCTAACTTCATTCCGGAGATTTACAATAAAGAGGTTGTTGATGAGATTTTTCAGGTGAAGAATAAAGACGCATTTAATGTAGCGCGTGAAATTGCCAAGACCGAGGGATTACTTGTAGGGATCTCGTCTGGCGCCGCGGTATATACAGCTACAGAAATTGCTAAACGTCCAGAAAATAAAGGGAAGACGATTGTGGTGATTTTGCCTGATACTGGGGAACGTTATTTAACAACTACTCTGTTTGATTTTAATGAATAGCTTGAACCAACCTATGACTTGAAGTTGATACAAATTTGGAGGCTCAGCGGAATGCTGAGTCTTTTTGTGTATTTAGTAATTAAAGAGTGATCAATTCAGCCCCTTATTTTACCAATGGCTATGGTACAATATAGCATAAATCGTAGTAGTTCTAAAAAAGGAGTATGAAACGTGTGAATGTGTTCAAAAAAGTTAGAAATAATTATGTGATTTGGCATGCAAATCGTATTCAGTTACTGGATTTTCCTTCAAGTCCTGTCGTTAGAAAGAAAGTGGTTTTTTCGGGTAGAGTTCAAAACGTAGGATTCCGTTTGGAAATATATACGATTGCTGAAAGAATGAAATTAACGGGTAGGGTACAAAATTTAAATGACGGAAGTGTAGAGGTAGAAGTACAAGGAGAAGAGCAGCGAATCTCTTTTCTAGTCCATTGCATGAAATCATTGAAACGGGCATCTGTAAAGAAAGTAACTATGAGTGATCTGCCTATTCATGAGAGTGAGAAAGATTTCACGATAGTAAAATAAGTACATATGGATTAGTAGAATTAAGAAGTAGATTATATTGCGCTAGATTAGGAAGATAGAGGAGAAAAACATGAATAGATTAATTGGGATTAAAGTTTCTCAGTTCATTCTTCTGATCATTTTAACAATCGCTTGCTTTATATATGGTATTGATATTATTGATCAATTCGATGGAAAGGTATTCAGCCACGCGGCTGTACTCTTTGGGTCCTCTTTGAGTTTTCTTTGTTTATTGATTAGTGTTGGAATAATGCTTGGATTTTTAATTGAAGGGACATCCGTGTTCAGTACAATCATTTTAATGTGGCCGTTGATACATATTGGTCTTGTAATTCTCTTATTTATTGTTGGGGCGCTGCTTTGGGAATTACTCTATGTAATAGCCCTTTATCCTTTAATATTATTGCCTATTAATTTAATTGGTGAGGGAATATCATTAGGGTTTCAGTTAAACCGATTAGTTTTTCGTAGAGATCAAAATAAATTATCAGAGTTTTTCATAAGCATATTGATTAACCTAATTATTATTATTTTCATTATTATAGCTATATCTAAACCTGAAAGTGCTAATTTCTTTATGTGAATTTGGCGGCCGGGGCTTTATGTAACATCTGATGTGTGGTTTATTGAATAGAACAAAATGGAACTATTGTGTAAACTGAGCGTAACCGATAAATAAAAGAGATTATGATAGAGCAGGAGGTACATATGAACTACAGAATTTTTAGAAAAATGCTTCTTACCACACTTGCCACCCTGATGTTAAGTGTTTTGCTTCTTCCGGTTTTAACTTCAGCAAAGACAGCTGTACCTAAGCATACTGGGTCATTTTATGTGAATGATTTTGCGAATGTGATCGACGAGAAAGCTGAGAATTACATGGTGAACTATGGAATTCGATTACATCAGGATACGGGTGCTCAAGTCGTAGTGGTGACAGTCGATTCTACAAATGGAGTTTCGATGGAAGAGTATGCAACTTCGCTATTCAATAGCTGGGGCGTAGGCTCTGCGGATAAGAATAACGGGCTTTTGCTATTGCTTTCTATAAAAGATGATGACTACTGGGCGGTACAAGGTAAGGGTATTGAGGACACGTTGCCTAACAGTAAGATTAAAGATATTCTCTCTCAATATCTTGAGCCGGATTTTGCAGCTAAAACTTATAGTAACGGTGCACGTAAAACTTATGGCGCTTTTACTCAAGCCATGGGTGGGACCTGGGTGGAAAATGTCGGCACTAAAAACTATGTATCAGATAATGCCGGTGTACTCAAAAAAGTAACAAAGGATTATTTGAATGAATCTAGCAACAGATATAAAACTACAACTGGCAGCGGAATTTATGTGGTTACTGTAAAGAACGCAGGAGATAAAACACTTCAGGATTATACCTACATGAAGTTTGCCTCCGTTGCTGCTGGCCCTAAGGATGTTATGCTCGTGCTAGACATAGGTGGAGACAACTATCATGTTCTGCAAGGGAAGGACATCGACAAGGTTCTAACTAATGATGCAATCAGCAATATTTTGGATACTGTACTTGAGCCCCAATTTGTGAAAAAAGATTACGGAACGGGAGCTACGGCAACTTCTAATGCTTTGTACAGCTTCTTATTGGCTAGAGCGGATCATTCAGTTGGAGCGACGGGAAGCACAGGAATTACGGGGAATAGTGGAGGCACTACAGCCGCCAATTCTTCCTCAACAACCACTTCAGCAAAGGAGACCAGTGTTAGTGTAGGAAAAGGCCTTCTAATTTACTTATTGATATTTGCTCCGCTCATACTGTTCGGATATGGTCTTTCACGACGCAATAAATATATTGAAATGTACGGTTTGCCATTTAATCCGTATAGCCCAAGAAATATTCGTCGGTATGGGAATTGGTACGGTCAAGCGGATTACGGTTATGGTAGACGTTGGCACAGACGTTATAATAATCACCATCATAATCACCATCATCATCATAGAAACACACCATCAAATAACACACAGTCAAGCTTCTGGGGAAACAGCGGTGGAGGCGGCTCTACTAGAGGTGGAGGAGCGGGACGATATTCCTCAAGTAACGAGAATCGTGGAGGCGGAGGTTCGAGTAGTGGCGGAGGTGCAGGTAGACATTCTTCTAGCTCTTCCAGCTCTTCCAGCAGCAGCTACTCTAACAATGATAGTGGCTCTTCCGGTGGAGGAGGTTATTCCGGCGGTGGTGGCTCATCAGGTGGTGGGGGTAGCGCCAGCAGTGGTGGCGGAGCGGGTAGACACTAAAAAGATTGAAGATGAGCAGGTTTCCGGGTTATCCGAAACCTGCTTGTTTTGTTTTAGGAGGTTACTTATTTGTTTTAGGTTGTTACTTAATAGTAACTTTTCATAAAATTTATCGTCTATGATAAAGTTAGACATTTATTTTCAAATTCCGTAATAGTCAGGGAGGAAAAAGAAGTGAGCACTTCATCATTACCTCAACGTTCCACCGTACGCAAAAAGAAGCCAACAAAAAAACGTAAGAAACGGAGCTTTTTCCGAACACTATCCAAAGTGTTTTTATTCTGCTTAATTTTGTTGATTGCTGGGGGCGGTTGGTTTTACTTTGCACCTTCGGCTAAAAATCTGCGCTATTCAATCGCTGATACACTGATTACAACACAGCACCGCTACATGGCTAAATATATTATTGGTGAGGACGGATTAAAGAACAGAGTGACTGAATATAGCGCCCAATTTGAAGAGATGGGGGTCGAAAAGGACACACATACCATCACTCCTGAACCTGAAGTAAAAGAGAAACCACTGGTCGAGATAGAAAATGTCTCAGGTACTGGATATTCCGGATATGTCATGATCGTTAATGATCCTACTAAAGTTCGTTTGGGAATTCCGGATAAGGTAGGATCAGGTGAGAAAGTAACTAGTATGGTGAAGCGCACAGGTGCTATCGCTGGAGTTAACGGTGGTGGATTCGCTGACCCCAACTGGAAAGGTAACGGATTTAAACCTATCGGTATTGTGATCTCACAAGGTAAGTTATATTACAACGGTCTCGGTGGCAAGAAATCCACGCAAATCGTAGGTCTTGATAAACAAGGGAAGATGGTTGCTGGAAATTATTCTTTAGACGAGATTAGTAAAATGGGTGTTCAGGAGGCAGTAACTTTTAGCCCTCGTTTAATCGTCAATGGAAAAGGATTGATTAAGAACGCGGCTGAAGGTTGGGGAATTGCACCAAGAACAGCGATGGGCCAGCGAGCTGACGGAGCGATTATATTTGTTATTATTGATGGAAGACAACCTACTTATAGTATTGGGGCAAATCTATACGATGTGCAGCAAATCCTTCTTAAGCATGGAGCAGTGATTGCTGCCAATTTGGATGGAGGTTCTTCTACTGTGCTGGTAAAAGACAACGAGATTATGAACAAGCCATCTTCTCAATATGGGGAACGATATTTACCTACGGCTTTTCTTGTGTTTGAGCACCCTGAGCAAGTCGATATGCCGAATATTTGGAAGGGACTTGACCCCTCCAAAATTGATGCTGCTAAGAAGCGTACACGCTAAAGCACTCTTAATACGTAAATAAGATAAGGATTATCTTGGATTGCCATATGAAAATATGCTACGATATCACCTAGCATGAAACAGAATACAGAACTAACAGGTCTGGAACAGGGGGAATAGGAGTGACGTTGCAACAACTCCGCTACGCTATCGAAATTGCAAATAGTGGCTCCATGAATGAGGCGGCAAAGAAGCTCTTTGTTTCTCAACCGAGCCTGTCCAATGCCATTAAAGAGTTAGAAAGTGAACTGGGGATTACGATTTTTGAGCGGACCAACCGTGGAATCAGTATTTCCGTTGAGGGAATGGAATTCCTGGGTTATGCCCGCCAAATTATTGAACAGACGGAGCTTATGGAGAATCGTTATACGGGGAAAAAGCGTAGTCCGATCTATTTTTCCATCTCTACACAGCACTACGCCTTTGTGGTTGACGCCTTTGTAAATCTCATGAAGCACAATGATGTCTCAGAATACAACTTTAGCTTGAGAGAGACGCAAACCTACGAGATTATCGAAGATGTACGTACCTTGCGCAGTGATTTAGGAATTCTTTATATTAACGAGAGTAACTATAAGCATATGAATAAACTGTTTAGTGATGGCAATCTGAAATTCACACCACTTTTTAATACCGATCCACATCTTTATGTTCGAACCGGACACCCGCTGGCTCATAAGGACGTCATTACACAGGATGATATTGTGCCGTTCCCTTATATCACTTTTGAACAGGGTGAGAACAATTCACTGCACTTCTCAGAGGAAATGTTAAGCTTTTCACAAATTGAGAAGAATATTAAGGTGAATGACCGAGCGACACTGACCAATTTATTAATGGGTACGGATTGCTATACGGTAGGCACAGGAATTCTGGCGTCTGATCTAAATGGTGATGGACTGAAGACGATTCCTTTTGAGAGCAATGAAGTATTTACGGTTGGCTGGATAGCGCATAAAGATCGCAGACCGAGTGTAATGGCATCTAAGTATATCGAGATTTTGAATGACCTGGTTTCAGGAAGTTATTTTGATCTAAATCATTTTTTACTATAGCAGTAGGAGGATCGGTATGATTAGACCCGTAATTGGCACCCAGAGAAATGCTCCACCCTTTCGCTACGATATCGTTGGCAGCTTCTTACGAACGGATGAGATAAAAACAGCCCGCCTCCAATATGACAATGGTGAAATCACGGGCAGTCAGCTTCATGAAATTGAGAATATTGAAATCGCCAAACTACTGGAACTGCAAAAAGAAGTGGGTTTATTGGCGGTCACAGACGGGGAATTTCGCCGTTCCTGGTGGCATCTCGATTTCTTTGTAGGGATTAAAGGAACTGAGAAGATTAACTTAAATCAAGGAAGAGCGGAAGCGGTTCAGCGCGCGGAATCTTTTCGAATCGTGGACCGGATTGCCTTTGAAGATCATCCAATGATCGACCAATTTATCGCTTTGAAACAAATGGCCGGAGACCGAATTCCGAAAATGACGATCCCTTCACCTGCTTTATTTCACTTTGTGGAGGACTTTAACGGGAATGAAGTTTACCCGGATCAAGAAACCCTATTCCAAGATATTATTGCTGTTTACCGAACTGCAATCCAAGCGTTCTATGATGCAGGCTGCCGTTACCTCCAGTTAGACGATACAACTTGGGGAACGCTGTGTAGTGGTAGACATCGGGCGCATTTACGAAGCAGAGGTACAGATCCAGATCAGTTGGCTAAGGATTATGTTAGGCTGATTAACGAGAGCATTGCCAATCGTCCAGGTGATATGACGATCGCGCTTCACGTATGCCGAGGTAATTTCCGTTCCACATGGTTCGCAGCTGGTGGTTATGAGCCTGTGGCCGAAGAACTTTTTTCGAATACTAAAGTGGATGCTTTTTTCTTGGAGTATGATAATGAGCGGGCGGGCGATTTTGAGCCCTTACGATTTATTAAAGATCAATTTGTGGTATTGGGACTAGTAACTACGAAACATGGTGGTCTTGAGAGCAAAGAGCAGCTCAAAGCGCGTATTGAAGAAGCGGCACAATATGTAGATATTGAGAAGCTTTGCTTAAGTCCTCAATGTGGGTTTGCTTCCACCGAGGAAGGAAATATCCTAACCGAAGAAGAGCAGTGGGATAAAATACGTCTCGTAATTGAAACAGCCCAAGAGGTTTGGGTATAAATAAAATAAGTTTTTAGAAGGCTCCTGTTTGATTTAGGGGCCTTTTTTATGCGTGTATTGTAACAGCTTAGAGGATTAACCTACCAGCGCACTTTACTAGAGCTATTAATCAAGGGTATAATAAGTAACAATTGTTTTTAATTCATGTTGAAAGAGAGCGGGAACAATATGGGTCGTAAGTGGAATAATATTAAGGAAAAGAAAGCCTCCAAAGACGCCAACACAAGTCGCGTCTATGCAAAGTTTGGTGTTGAGATTTATGTAGCAGCCAAGAAAGGTGAACCCGATCCAGAAGCAAACCGGGCCTTGAAGGTTGTATTAGAACGTGCAAAAACTTACAATGTACCAAAAGCCATTATTGACCGCGCAATGGATAAAGCCAAAGGCAGCGGTGATGAGAATTATGAAGAGCTTCGTTACGAAGGATTTGGACCTAACGGTTCGATGATCATCGTCGATGCACTTACGAATAACGTTAACCGTACAGCGCCTTTGATCCGTTCTACATTCAGTAAGAATGGCGGGAATATGGGTGTCAGCGGATCTGTAGCCTACATGTTTGACTCAACGGCTGTTATCGGTGTAGAAGGTAAAACTGCCGATGAAGTGATTGAGATGATGTTCGATGCAGAACTTGATGTACGTGATGTTCTAGAAGAGGATGAAGCGGTTATCGTGTACGCTGAACCTGATCAGTTCCATGCTGTACAAGAAGTGTTCAGGAATGCAGGAATCACTGAGTTTACGGTTGCTGAGCTGAACATGCTTCCACAGAACTATGTAACACTTCCTGAAGATGCACAAGCTCAATTCGAAAAATTGATTGATGCCTTAGAAGATTTAGAAGATGTTCAACAAGTGTATCATAACGTAGATTCTGAGGACTAAGAATAACATATAACAAGGCGATGGAGTTCGCCACAACCGTCTCTTCAGACTAATGACTCCTACCAGAGTGAGCTTCACTGGTAGGAGTCTGTTTTGTTGCTAGAGACTAATTTATACTGACTTTGGGAGTTGCTGTTATGAATCAATGGTCTGCACGATGGCATGAATTCGTGAAGAAAAGAAGTCATTTTGTACTTTGGAGTACATTTATCAAATGGATTGTACTCGGAAGTGTGGTTGGACTCTTATCGGGAACTGCCTCGGCTTTCTTTCTGAAAAGCTTAGACTATGTAACAGATGTACGTTTAGAGCATCCATGGCTACTTTATTTGCTGCCTCTTGGGGGAGTATTTGTTAGTTTCTTATATATGCGTTACGGAAAAAACAGCGCTAAAGGAAATAACCTTATTATAGAACAAATTCAGGATGGTACAGAGACCATTCCATTACGCATGGCACCCTTAGTATTGTTAGGAACACTGGTCACTCACTTGTTTGGTGGATCTGCCGGACGGGAGGGAACAGCTGTACAAATGGGAGGAAGCCTCGCGGAGTGGTTTGGGAAATTAATCAAAATCAGCCCGTTAGATCGCAAAATACTGTTAATGTGCGGGATTAGCGGGGGCTTCGGTTCTATTTTCGGAACACCGCTGGCTGGAACCTTATTTGGTCTAGAGGTAGTAACCATTGGACTTATTAGCCAACAGGCATTACTTCCATGTTTTGTGGCTAGCTTTATTGGTGATCTGGTCACCACTCGATTGTGGGGCGTTCATCATACTCACTATGTCGTGAATGAATTTCCAACCTTAAGTTTAATGATTATTCTAAAAGTGGTATTGGCCTCTGTAATTTTTGGTCTCGTGAGTATGCTTTTCAGTGAACTGACTCATTTACTAAAAAGAATCTTCACCGCCATGATAAGCAATCCTATGATAAAAGGTGCAGTGGGTGGTTTGATTATCATAGCGTTAGTATTCCTTGTAGGGTCCCGTGATTACTTAGGCCTCGGAATTCCATTAATCAAGGATTCTTTTGAGGGAGATGTCTCTCCTTTCGCTTTTTTATGGAAGCTGATCTTTACCGCCTTTACCTTAGGAACAGGATTTCAGGGTGGTGAGGTTACTCCGCTATTTGCGATTGGAGCCACATTAGGTAATGCTTTGGCTGGAATTTTACATGTATATGGACCGTTTCTGGCAGCTCTCGGATTCATTGCTGTCTTCTGTGGAGCTACCAGTACGCCTATCGCTTGCTTTTTAATGGGGATTGAGCTGTTCGGGTCAGAGGGGGCTGTATACATGTTCATCGCTTGTGTAGTGAGTTATTTATTCTCCGGACATAGTAGTATTTATACTTCACAGCTTATTGGTGTATCGAAGAGCCAGTTCATTTCAATTCCTCAAGGGACTAGAATAAGTAATGTTAAACGACCTCGCAAAAAATAACAACATTTCCCGTTCTAAGTTGACAAGTAACGGCATGCGTTTTAAACTGTTACCAAACGAAGGGATGGTTTAACATGATTCATGTAGAAACTGTAAAGTTATATACCAGAGGCTGCTCCGAACAATCGGATACAAACGATGAAACGTTGTCCGGAGCTTAATCGAAAAGCGAATCGCTTTTTATATCATCGAAAGATAGCTAGGTCATTTTAGTGTGATTATTCATGCTTATTTGATTGCGCCATCTTCCGATGTTAATGATTAAGAGGCTGTAGACAATTTTCGTCTACAGCCTTTTGTGTTATATTGCTCAGTTTCTACACTGACATTTATATGTTTGTGCCGTTCATTCGTGTACTGACAAGCAGAAGGCTAGCACCTAAGGGTGCAGTGTCTTCTGCTTTTTTTGCGTTCTTAATTAATTTTAGAAAAGAGGAATAGGAAATGAGTTTACTTGAGGTTTCTAATTTATCACATGCTTTTGGCGATAAGGTTCTATACAAGAATGTTTCTATGGAATTGTACAAGGGTGAGCATGTCGGTGTGGTTGGCCAGAATGGAACGGGGAAAAGTACGTTTATTAGCATTTTGACAGGCGAAGTGATCCCGGATGATGGAATGATAAAGTGGCAGCCCAATATTACAATCGGTCATCTCGATCAATATGCTGTCATGGATGGAAACCGTACGGTTCATAATTATTTAAGACAGGCTTTCTCAGAATTATATGAACTAGAACGAAAAATAAATGAGCTCTATGAAGAGTGCGCTGTTACTGGCAACGAAACGTTATTACAAAAGGCAGCAGACTACCAGGAACGATTAGAAGCGCTAGACTATTATTCGATGGAGAGCAACATCAGTAAGATGGTTACCGGTCTAGGGATCAACGCGATTGGAATCGACCGTCCCATCGAGCAGTTAAGCGGGGGGCAACGGACGAAAGTCATTCTGGCCAAGCTTTTACTTGAACAACCAGATGTGTTATTACTCGATGAACCAACCAATTATTTGGATAAGGAACATGTTAACTGGCTCGCTGAGTATCTGATTGCATTCAATCAAGCGTTCATTGTAGTGTCTCACAACTATGCCTTTCTCGATAAAATATCCACTAGTATTTGCGATATTGAGGGCGAAACGATTAAAAAATACCACGGGAAATACTCGGATTTTGTGAAGCAGAAGGAACATTTACGAGAGAGTCATATCCGGCAATATCATGCACAGCAGAAAAAAATCGAAACCACTGAGCAATTCATTCGAAAAAACGGTGCAGGTGTTAATTCCAAAATTGCCCGTGGTCGCCAGAAACAGCTGGATAGAATGGAACGAATCGCTGCTCCGACATTTGTCTCCAAAGCGTCTATTCGCTTTAAGGAGCTTCCGTGCATGTCACAAGTAGTCCTTAAAGTGGATCACTTAGTCGTAGGTTACGATAAGCCTTTGTTGCCTAAATTGAAGTTCTCCATTCGCGGTGGACAAAAGCTCGTGATTACGGGCTTCAACGGAATCGGGAAATCAACTTTACTAAAGACGTTGGTTGGAGAGATCCAAGGGATTACCGGTAGGTTTCAGTTCGCAGAACAAGTTAAAGTGGGTTATTTCGAGCAAGATTTAACTTGGGAAGACGATACAATGACACCTATTCAGGTGATTTCAGCTTATGATCCCAAACTGACTGTAAAGGAAATACGTCGCTATCTAGCGCAGTATGTTGTTAAAGATAACCTTGTAACACAGTCAATACGTACACTCAGCGGCGGAGAGCAATCTAAAGTTAAGCTGTGCCTATTACTGCTGTCAGAATATAACTTTTTAATTATGGATGAGCCGACCAATCACTTAGATGCTGAAACGAAAGATGCTTTACAGAAAGCTCTAATCCAATTTGGCGGAACTGTGATTCTTGTTTCTCATGAAGAACAATTTTATAAGGGATGGGTTGATCGTGTGCTTAACATAGGAGATGAAACCAGAAATAAAGGAGTTAAATACTAATGCAAACCATGAATGATCATTGGAAAAGAAAAATAACCCTATTTCTAACGGCTCAAACCATATCTTTATTTGGAACGTTATAGTCGTGAAAAAATGATAATGCTAGCGGATGACGTGATTGGGATCGCTACACTTATCCTCGCCGTGATGTTTTTGATGGGTTATAACAAGGAACCTTTACTCTGGATGAGGTAAATTCTGCAACTACAAATAAACTGGGAACTTTTATAACACGAGATAATAATGTTAGGGATAATTTACTTAATGAAATTGCCAACGCATACTCAAATGAGTTATAAATTTATTATGGAGACTGAATGATCAGTCTCCATCTTTCTTCAGTAAGGAGGTAGTTATGAAAAAAATTAGCATCATTTCAATTTCACTGATAATTTTATTGATTTTAATATTTGTATTAATCAGACCAACGCAAGAGATCCTTAGCGTTAGCCTTGTATCGGAAACAACGGAAATCACTTACACTGACAGTGAAAGCATTCGAATCTTCGAAGATGCTATAAGAACTGTTAAAAAAGTACGCGGGGCTGTCGATGTGGGGCCACCATCCTATCGAATGACTGTTACTTACGCTGATTCTGAGGTTGTTGATTTTAGCCTTTATATAGATCTTAAAGCTAAAAATGGCTTTCTGATTAAAAATAGCAATAGCGAAAAGATGCTGAATTTAAAAGATAAGAATGCGGTAGAGCTAGCTGATCTTTTAAGTAAAGAAAAGTGAGAATAATATTTGAGACATTCTAAAAAGATCTTAAAGATTATAGTTTTAGAAACTCAATCTAAAAAATTAATTTTTATGTTGTAAATTGCAGTTTATTGATGAAAAACTGTAAATGTGGTAAATATATTATGTTATGATTAATCAAATTTTCTATTGTCGTTAGTGATACGACAGAGTTGGATTTGTACTGGGACACACCCAGTTCATAAACATAGGGCTTATTTTGTCATGGAGACGATAGACACCTGTTTGCTGTCTATCGTCTCCATGGCTTTTTTGTACCTATTGGAGGAGATAAAGTGGATATGGTTGATATTAGTCGAGCAGCTGAGTAAGTACTTGCTGTGTTGCATTCAGAAATGCTCCCGTTACATGAATATGATGAAGTTCATATCAATGTATCGGGTAGGGTAGATATTGACGCGACGGTGCTTGTAGCCTTCACGATTATCATACTCCCAAAGGAAAAATCAAGCTTGTCCATATGCGTGTCGATAGAGATTTAGAAGGTACGACTAATAGACAATTTTTTTGGCCGCAGACTGATGTATATCTTCAGTACTTAAGCGAAAAACTTGATCTTCCCTTAATTGTTATATGGGGTTAATTAAGTTTAGAAGAGAGAATTCGGAACCGTAAAATGTTTCCAGACTCTAGCTGCTGTTTCTGCACTTCGTATATGAAAAGAGACGTTTATGCGTATTGGGTTCGTCAATTCGATAATTGCAAGATCCTATTATTGACCGGTGAACGATCTTAAGAATCTAAGGAACGATCTAAGAAACCTGTTTTCATGCTTCATTCGGCACATGCGACGAACAAAAAGAATCGCACCGGTCCGCTAGCTGATAGTATCCAAGTGGAGACAATTCTTTTACTCGCTGGTATTACAGTGATTATGTGCGCCTTGTATGCAGTGATTAAACTTCTTGCCTTAGCAAAGGACTACGATTAACATGAAGTTATCCAAAAAAATACAATCATAGCCCAGAGGGATCTTAGTTCGGTAAATTGTGGAGGGGGTTAGGTATGTATATCCATACATCTTCTTTAACACAGTTCAATAAAGGATTAGAGCCAATTGACTTATCACTCGAGCGATTCGTTAATCAGCATTTAGATCGTTATGATAAGTTAGAGCCTCACATCCATGCTTTTGTATCGGAAGAGAAAAGAACAGATAGAATCATGAGTGAAGTAGCGCTGCTAAGACAAACCTATCATGAGCTCCCAAAACCATCATTATACGGAGTTCCAGTAGGAGTTAAGGATCTAATTCATATAGACGGCTTACCCACTCGTGCCGGTTCAAATCTTCCTCCACAGGAATTAACACGTTCAGAAGGTAGTTTTATTAAAAAGCTGCGGCAAAAAGGAGTATGGTTCACAGGCAAAACGGTGACCGAAGAGTTCGCATATGCCGGGCATCTCCCAACTCGTAATCCTCATCATTTGGATCATACACCAGGCGGCTCTAGTGCAGGGTCTGCAGCGGCAGTTGCCACGGGGATGTGTCCATTTGCGATAGGCACACAAAGTTTACGTTCTGTTATGGCACCTGCTTCTTTCTGTGGTGTTGTTGGATTTAAGCCAAGCTATGGACGTATCCCTTTGGATGGTGTTCAGTTGATGTCCCCTTCAATTGATACGATGGGATTTTTTACACAGGATATGGTTAGCATGGAGCGGATCTCTTCAGAACTCATTTCGGAATGGAGGCCTTTCGAATCTAACCGTAAACCCGTGCTTGGTATTCCAGAAGGGGTATTCATGACTTTATTGGAAGAGAACGCTAAACATACTTTTTGGAGCCAGATTAAGAAGTTGGAAGAGGCGGGCTTCATCATAAAAAATGTTAAGATGCCATGGGAAGATAGTTTCATCTATGGGGATGCAATGTTGAGATTAGTACAAGGGGAAATGGCTCAAGTGCATGCTGTACGATTTGAAAAATATAAAGATTACTATGGTTCGGCGATGCGTGCTGGTATTGAATCAGGTCAAACCATCAAAGAGGAAGAACTGGAGCGATATCGTAGAGGACAAATCAAATTGAGATATGATCTACTGGATGTTCAAAAGACAGAGGGGATTGATATTTGGGTCTCGCCCGCTCAAGCAGGAACTGCTCCATTGTGGGGAACACGGACAGGATGGGCTGGAATGACGGCCATTTGGTCATACGCAGGAGCGCCAACTGTTAGCATTCCTTCAGCCACTATTCATAACATGCCATTAGGATTTCAATGTATTGGGGCTTACGGGCAGGATGAAGAGCTTATATATTGGAGTAGGCTTGTATCACTAGCACTTGGGTGAGCCTATTTGGGCTACAGATGGGGCATGTTCGAGGTTAGATAACAGAGTGGGTCTTCAATACAATTGAAGATCTACTTTTTTTGTATGAAGTGAGAGTTTTTCTGTTAGGGATCGTCTATAGAGTATCGTGCTTCAAGGAGGCTTAAGGGTGAAGGGACATGTACCGAAAGTTGAAAAAGAGGAAGAAAGGCAATGGATCCTAAACGTTCTGGATGGTCATAAGGAAGACTATTCGTATCTTGTGAATCGATATAAGAATAAAATCTATGGCCTTTTGAGAGGAATGGGGGCCGATCACCAAGACGCGCAAGACATCACTCAGGAGACTTTTATAAAAGCTTATCGTAAGCTAGCCTCACATGATTTGGATAAAAACTTTGCGGCTTGGCTGTATACGATCGCGACTAATGTACTGAAGGATCTGTGGAAAAAAACTCGTCCTATTGCGAGCTTACCAGACGATCTTGCTGAACTATCTCTTTCAGATAATCCAGAAGAAGAATTCATTCGATCGGAGCATCGCACAGAGCTGCATCAGTTAATGCAGAAGCTACCACCTAATTATCGTACGACTTTGCTGCTTCGTTATACCAATGATTTAAGCTATGAAGAAATGTGTACGCTCTTAGAGGTCCCTTTAAGTAAGATCCAAAATGACCTTTATCGTGCAAAACAACGATTGAAACATATTATGACACACCAGGAGGTGAAGAGCGATGAAGTGCTTAAGTCCATTTGAGATCGAGCAATACATCCTAAGTACACCCACCTCCCGACCATTTGAAGTTGTTGATCATATCGCTGCTTGTGCCCATTGCAATTTAATCTATCATACACTATTAGAAGAACAAGAGGAGTGGTCGCAAGCGTTGTTTGAAGAGAAGCTTCCAGATTCTTTTACTGCTCAAGTTATGGCTTCAATAGAATTCGTAGAACTAGAGAAAGTAACGGTACCTGACAGGAAGCGAAAGAATCCGAAGATACTTAAGTCACTAAGAATAGCCATGGGAGCGGCATTGTTACTGATTGTTCTGAGTACCGTGATTTTGTATTCCGTACCTTCGTTAGCGGAGACTTTACGTTCTCTTTTTGTAAAAGATAATGTGGACATTGGCCTTCTACGTGCACAAGAATTTGGGTTAGTAGAACATCCTAATATTAAGGTGAAGGATAAGGGCTATACGATAAAAATAGATGAAGCTGTAGCGGATCCTACTCGTGTGATTGTCGCTCTTCAGTTGTTCGGACCGGATGGAAAGCATGACAGACATCGCTTGGGTTTTGGTGAAGGAAATAAGATTGAAGTTAAAGATGATCAAGGAAAGGTCGTTGGAGAATTATACGATATGGGATTTACCAACGATTTTTACTATATGATTGCTAATTTCTCGGAGCCACTGCAAACCGATCAAATTATTGTCGAAGGTCATATTACTGAGTTGGGAAGCAAGAGCAGAAATATTCCTGCACTTCAAGGCGATTGGAACTTTAGTTTTTCGATGGATATGACAAAAGCGAATAAGCAAACGACCTCAACTCCACTAACGGGTAGCTACACATCTCCGGATGGTTTAACAATGACCTTGAAAAGATTAACGCATATGGTACAAGGTGTCCGTTTTGAATTTGATACGCAATTAAGTGAAGAGGCATTGAGTCGTTCTCCTGGTGAACTATGGAAGCAGCAAGGCATGAAGTTCCATTTTGAGAATAGCGCGGGAGAAGAGATTCAGAGTGTCAATCCTAGAAAATCTCCGAGTAAGAGTTTCGTAATGTCAAGTTCTTCGATTCCAGGTGATAAGCCTGGACAAATGCATTGGAGCTATACGTTTCCAACTTTACCACAGGATACACCATATACTTTCGTGTTCGATGGATATTTTGTTCCTGAGAAGGATGGTTCGAGCGTGCAATTTGAGCCTTCGAAGTTGAAGGAACATCCGATTCCCTTTGATTTTGATGGAGATGAGCTGAAGTTATTTGACTTTACAGTGGAATCGCCACCAAATACCAATAGCAATGAGAAGGAGGGTTCATTACACTTTAGTGGAAAAATCAGAAATGAGTTTATGAACAGTGAGTGGATATTTAAGGATGTCGCTGGCAAAGAGTGGCCTCTTACAGGAAGAGGTGCTTATTCTCCCCGAGGATCTGGATGGAAAGATGGATATATTGAAATTGTTGAATCACAATCAGATAACAAAAAGTATTTTTTTCAGTTCCGTGCCGCTGGTCTTACTAAAATCCCTGATCAGCTTCAATTAATACGCACCATAGTCAACCGATTGTACACCAATGTAGATTGGTCCGTTCCTATCATGGAAGCTAGCAAAAAGCAGTAAAATCAATCATTTATCTTCCGTATTGTACAAGCAGATAGGAGCTCTGTCGCATTTCATATACTATCACAATCGAAAAGAGGTGGTAGTTTATGACTGCTGCAGAGAAGAGAAGAATTCAAAGAGCTTTGAATGCTTTGCGTAAGCAAAGAGTGGTTCTGAAAGAAAGCCTTAAAAGAATTGAAGCATTGCTTTGCAGATTGCCTATTGGCAGTCGTGAAAGATTTGAATTGTTAGCAGTAAGAGATTCAATCGTAGAAGCGCTCCGACTCAATGCTATTGCTATACGAAATTTAAAAGACGTTACTTGTGCTTGTTAATTCTTTGACCTTCTGAACCTTCTGAACCTTCTGATCCTTGTATCAACGATCAAAGTAAAGCTTTTTCCTGTCACATTAGGAGGATACTGTTTTTCTTTCTTATTGATCTGACGGGTAACGATAGCTCAATAAACACGATAAGGCAGCCGGTCAGTCAATGTGATCGGCTGCCTTTATTCAGCAAAAGGTCAGGATAGTTGAAGTTCAAACGCGGGAAAAAGTATCATAAATAGAGTTTAGCCCCTAATATGACTCTTAGTTTTTTTATATGACTTAATACAACAATATTTACAAATTCATGATACGATATTGCTAAATCAGGAAATAGATGCTCCATATGTAAGATAGAATTAATTATTGATGGAACTGTTGAAGATGGTTCATAACAAAATGATTGATGATCAACCAAGGACGTTTACTGAAACTATTATGATTCTGTAGAATGGGGGCCACTATATGTCATTAGTTAATGAAAAAGAAGAGTGTTTACTGATCGAGACATTAAAATCGCATATACCAAATGTAGAGGAATTACTGAATCCAGCAGTCGAGGAATCAGAAATAAATCTTTTTGAGAGCATGATGAACTGCAAATTTCCAGAAGATTTTAGAAAGTTATACATGAATTCTAATGGAGAAGGAGAGCAGATTTTTGGCGTTATGGCTGGTCTTGGTTGGATGAACATTGAATCGATAGTAAGCAACTGGAAGTCCCTTTTGGAATCAGCATACGATATTATATCCAGCAAACCAGATATAATAAAAGATGGGAACTACAGAGAAGGCTGGATTCCTTTTGCCGAAGATGGTGGAGGCTCATATTTGGCAATTGATTTAGACCCCGGAGAAAAGGGCGTTTATGGGCAAATTATAACGATAGATCACAATTCTAGTTTTTCATATGTTATTGCGGAAAGTTTGGGACATTTCTTTGAATTTATCGATTCGAGCCTCAGAAATAGTAGTATTGGTATTAGTGAAGAAGATGATGTAATCATATTATCCCGTGAAAGTGGAAGTTTGTTGGATGATATTTTGGCTTTGACTAAAATGGATATCGAAGAGATCAGCCTTATCCCTGTAAGCGGATTTTGGGAAGAGTATTTTAAAGACGATGTTGAGAGTGGTTTTGTATCTTCAAAAACATTGAAAAAAAAGAGAATGGTATTTATTAGAGCTGATCAAGCTCAAAAATACGGAGCAATATCTTTGGATATTTTAACCCATATGGTTAATCTTAAAGAACTTATTATACATGCGGATGAAATTACTAATTTCGATGTACTTAAACGGTTGCCTTCTTTAGCAGAACTTGTGATAGGATCAGAAGCCTTTAAAGAGTCTGATTTGGAGTACTTAGTTTCTTTAGATGGGCTAAGGCAGCTAACATTAATAGGACTTCCATTAAAAGATATACATAAACTGAAAGATATAAAGAAATTAAAGAGTTTGAGATTATGTAGAATGAACTCAATTGATAGGGGATTAATAGGAACTATAAAAAATTTGAAGGAACTAAGTTTAGAAGAAATGGAGGTTGGCAACCTGCTTTATATTTCAAACCTTAGTAAGTTAATAAAACTAGAGCTCAAACAAGTGACTATACCACATTTATCATTCTTAAAAGGTTTAAAGAATCTAACGTTTTTTGAGACGGATAGCTGTGCAATAGATGAATCACATATAGAGGTTATAGGAGAATTGAAGAAATTAAAGCAATTCACTTATCCGGTTGGAGATTTAACAATACTCAAAAATTGTATGAGTCTAAAGCAGATTGGAGTAGATGCATCAAGACTTAAAGGGTTGGAGGAAATTTCAGACTGTAATATAGTCGATATAACTATATTTCATGCAACATCGAAAGAGAATGCAAAGTCCGTAGTCGCGGAGTTTAATAAATACTTTAAACTTCAGTCATATGGATGGCCGATAACATGGAAAGATTAATGAAACTTGCCTACACTGAGCCCTATCATAATAGGGCGAAATTTTTATAAAAGAAAGGAGACTAGTCATATTAGTTAGTCTCCTTTCTTTTTGCTGTTAGACCAACTTGACAGAGGTCTATATTTCGATTGGTCGAAAAATGATAAGGGCTTGGTAATACTTCATTTAATAAAAGCCTCACTGATACCTAATGAAATACTATAAAGGAAATGGAAGATGGGACAGAGGGTCTTTTTTGCGAAACAAGAAATAATATACATGGGTCTGTGAAGTTTACAATAGTAATCTAATCATTGAACGTCTAGCATTAAGTATAATGGAACGACGCATTAGGCAGATAAGGCGTACTACGGGTTGTTTATATTTTTTCGAAATGGAGAGTTTATGAAAAAGACTATTGTTTTTGTATTATCAATACTTATATTATTCTCAGGATTCGCAACACAAAGTTATGCGTCGTTGTCAGATACGCAATCTGCGGCAATACAGGCGTTGCTGGATGATGCCCGTCGTATATCAGGTGTGCCAGGAATGTCGATCTCAATACTTGCTGATGATGAAGTGTTCTACTTTTCTTCCGGGTATGCAGACCGTGAAAGTGGGTTGTCTGCAAGTGAAAATACACTATATGAGTTGGCCTCGGTCAGTAAAGCTTTTACCGGCATGGGTATTCTGCTGTTGGAGGAGCAAGGGCTGCTGTCAATGACTGACACTGTCCAAAAATATTTACCTTGGTTTACGTTAAAATATCAAGGCAAACCTGTTGATATGCAAAGCCTTACACTCAATAACTTTCTTCACCATACTAGCGGCCTAACAAATAGTAGGCATTCTCAAAATATTCCACAAGGCAATACACCAGATTTGCTGCAAAAGACTGTGGAAATGCTGGTAGATGCTGAGTTGGCGTTCCCTACCGGTGAACAGTATAGCTATGGAACCGTTAATTATGACGTATTGGGTTTGGTTATTGAGATTGTGTCAGGACAAAGCTATGAAGACTTTATGAGGGAACAGGTATTTCAGCCGTTAGGTCTTCACCAGACGTATGTTTATAAAGAAGATGCTCAAGACACCGGACAGTTGGCACAGGGCTACCGTTCTTCCTTTTTTATGACAACTCCATATAACGCACCGGATTATTCCGGGAATAAACCCGCAGGCTACATCATTTCTTGTACAAAAGATATGGCGCGTTGGATGGGCATACAGATGGGTATTGTGCAGGACATACCCGAAATATTCCATACGGTTATCGAAAAGTCACATCAGGGCGATATGTCTGTTCCGGCAGTCAACGAAATGTATTATGCAGCGGGCTGGTCGGTAAACGCCAACCAAACGATTATAGAACACCCAGGGGGCAATCCCAATTTCGGAACCGAAGTGGCCATACTGCCAAATGAACGAACAGCCGTCTGCTTGCTGACCAACGGCGCAAATATCAATAGAAGCATGGTACTAAAAGTTAAAGATATATTAAACGGCAATCTAACGCAGTCATATGAAATAAGCGGCACACAGCTTTTGGACATCATTTTATCGTCTATCACAATTATTCTTTGCCTATTGGCTGTTCTGTTCTTTATCTTAGGATTACGCAGAAGGAAAACGAATGAGCGGCAGCCAATGACAAAAAAGCGAATAATCGTAACAGCTATTTTGCTGATTGCTACGATTGCCCTGTGTATAATGTGCTGTGTATTAGATTGGTCAACGATACTTATTTGGCAAACATATAGTGTTCTTACAGCTTTGATTTCGTCGGCATTATTAACAGCAAGCATTACATGGTTTGTATACACTCACCGATATAATGCCTCGCTCCGAAAATAAGCATTTTGTTTCGCTTATTGGTAAAATGCGTATAGCGTATTTTGTTTGGTACAGCGGAAAGTAGAGTTACGAAATAGTGAGAAAGAATTGATTTAACGCCAGATTCACCTCAATATAACCATTTAAAGTTCAAGAAGAGATACCACATGAACTTTTCTTTTGTTGAATTACTTGCACAATCCTTGGTGATTCTCAATCTACATACTGGCAGTAAAGCTCAATGTTACTATACATCGGATTTGTTGGGTTTCCGTTCATTACCGGAATCTCGTTATCCGAGTATATCCGGCGTCGAAGACTTGTCTACCGCTTCCAGCACTTGACGAGGCGTTTTAGTACCTGCTATGATTTCTTGAATATCTTTCCTAGATTTGAGAAAGCAGGGCCAGCAACGCCCCAATTATTAACAAGGTACATGACATTGCCGCCTTGAAAGCATCTTGAAGTAACCCTTTTCAAAAAAAAGAGGACCCTCCTTTATTATCGACCCGTTGAATTACAAGCGATAGCGGATACATGTAGGATGTAATCTCAAATCTCATACATTAAAAGAAACAGTATTGAGGAGTATTCGTATGGAACATAAATTAACTTTAATTAATGTTTTTGCCGGCATAAATTCAGAGGAAGCAGTCTTTGAAGAGCTTCCTGCAGAATGCATAAGCGATAAAATATTCAAATTATGTGCATCTCCTGGGCTGGCTCTAGGGCTTGCGAAAGGAGATACAATAAAACTCCATCCCAATGGAGAGTTTGAATTAATAAAACATGGTGGAAATTTCTGCATTCAAATTTACAAAGAGGAGCTTGTTAAAGAAAAGATAGAGACAGCTGAATCTATAGTCAAACGAGAGCTTTCCGGTTCTTTAGATGGATTTCATAATGGCTCGCTTGCCTTCACCGCGCCCATCAGGAATGGATTTCATGCCACCAATAAGGTTTTCAATGTAATTAGAGATTTATTAGAATCGGAGTACTATTACTCTAATATTTACGAATATCCATATAACTTTGACGATGAAGAGTTAGTCAGCTGGGCTAGAGATCTGGATTAATCGCTTCAAAATATCAGTTCTCCGGCATCATACACTATCTCTGGGCCACATTTTTCAATATGATCTCCAATCCTGATCCTGAGTCAAAAAAATAACGCGTAATTATAATATACCCAAAAGCTCAAGAGTTGCAGGAGGCAGATATGGTAGATGAAAGGCATCTTGTTTATTTCAAAGAACTCCTGGAAGGAAATGCTGAAATTTCTTTTAAGGCATACCTTTCAAATAATGAAGATTCTTTGCGCAAGCAATTTTCTCCGGCGAGATTTACAAGACTGAAGTTCAAGTCAATTGATGAAATAATAAAGATTCTTGACGAAGAGAATGTATCCTACAGCATTAATGATCATGCCGTAAGAAACGAAAAATATTTAGCAACCTTTCATCTGGATGCCTTGAATGAACAAGGTAGGCTTAAGGAAGGATTCAAAGACACCCTATTCAAAGGAACTGTTCACAACTTTAAAACAAAGGGGGAAGAAGCAGTCTTAACCCTCTATAAATACATCGAATACCCTAAAAAAATCAATAGCAAAAAAAATATAGAAAAACTCCAAGACATCGAATGTTTCGCCGAATTGGAATTATCCTTAGGGGATGAAAGTCTTGGCTTATTTTTACTAAAGGCTCTAGCCTCTATTGAGCGTCAGCTTTCCGAAGTAGATGATATTGTCCTTAAAGCTCAAGAAGCAGTCATGAAGCACCATTCATCGAAAAGAGATTAATAACTTCTTAATTGGAGAGATTTGCCCTTTCAATTACTGAAATGGCAGGCCGCGAACGATGAAGGAGGACAATGATACCAGCCCAAATTCTAAACCAAAAAACCAATATTGAAAAAAGGTGATGGATGTGCAAATCAATAAAGAGTCATGCCGAGGGATCATTCTGGAATTCGACATTAGGAGAACAATTATTCTCAATTTATATATTAAAGAATGGTCTATGCCAGAATATAGAGTCATAATGACAAAACCGGAGATTGGCGTATATATTGAGTTATATTATTTTCCATCAATTGACGTTAATAATCCTGCAAGATTCGCAACAGTCGGCCTATCTAATTCCATTCGGAAAACTGGAAAACCTATTGAGAATGAATGGATGATAGCTTTAAAACCCGATTTGGGACAAGAAAACATTGATCGCATATTCTCATATTTCTGTGACATAATTGCCCATAATATTGAACATATCCAATCTTCGGAAGTACCACGAGTAATGACTGAGAGCGCACTCGCACCAGAAAATTGGACTACAAAAGCCCTTTTGATTGATGAACTAAGAGGAGAAAGTGAGGATTTAGAACAAATAAAAATAGGTGAAGAAATAATTAATGTCTTGTGGGTAGTACCAATTACCCCCAAAGAATCGCGTATAATTTTACAAGAAGGCATAGATGCTTTTGATGCTTACATAGATAATCATCACTATTCCATAATTGATCCCACTCGTCCTGATTAATAAGAGCAGTTCAATATCATTCGCACTAAACCAACCATACCCCCACATGTGGGTCCTTGGCTCGCGATCCACGTTGTGGAAATTCAAACCATGTCTACGGTGGTGCCAGAAAGTCCAAATGACACTGTGAAGCGCTTGCTCGGCTAGGGCATTATTTTCCTTGAACAGGGGTAATGGTTCTAGAGTATGACAGCGGAATTCTTGGATGAGAGTACAGGATTACTGATGTACAAGGTAGAAGACAACTGAAAGTAGAACAACAGAGTGAATTCCTTCCAAAAATCGCCGCAAGGCGTTTTTCATTGTGCAGTTTGTCTTAGAAATCCGATATGATACTATAAGCTTAATGTGCCGAAAACGTATAAAAGAGAGGGATACATATATGACCAACAAACTATACTACAATTCTACATACCTTATTGATTGGGAGACCTGTATTACTGAAACTATAGAACGTGAAGATGGACGCTATGTTGTTTTGGAGAAGACCGCTTTTTATCCGCATGGCGGTGGGCAACCTTGTGATTTAGGGACTATTGGGGATATTCCGGTACTTGATGTAATTAGTGAGGAAGATCTTGTCTTGCATAAGCTGGAACGTCTGCCTGATGATTTATCCGTCACTTGTCAAATCGATTGGAAGAGAAGATTTGATCATATGCAGCAGCATAGTGGACAACACTTGCTCTCAGCCATCTGTCTCAATTTGTACCAGTTTATGACTCTAAGCTTTCATTTGGGTGAGGATTATTGCACCATTGATATAGAAGCGCCAGAACTGTCGCCTAAACAACTTCATTCCATAGAGTGGGAGGTTAATCGGCAGATTTACCAGAACCATAGTATCCTGAGCTATTTTGTAACAGGGGGAGAGGCTTCACAGCTTAAATTGGTCAAACAACCTAAAGTGACGGAAAACATCCGGATTGTAGAAATTAAAGATGTTGAATATAACGCTTGCGGTGGTACGCATGTATCTTCAACAGGTGAGATTGGTATAATTAAGCTTCTGAAAGCGGAGAAACAAAAAGGCAATACGCGGATCTATTTTAAATGTGGATACCGTGCTTTGGAGGAGTTTAATAGCAGTCTGCAAATTGTTGGAGCACTATCTTCCAAATTCAATACGGGAAAAGATGAAATTATCGATCGCATTGAAAAATGGGAGAATGAACAAAAGCAGCTGCAAGCTGAAATTACCCTACTTAAAGAGAAGAATGATGATTATGTCGTACAGGAGCTTTTAGCACAACAAGAGGGAAAGCTGATCTCAAAAGTGTTCGAGGATAAATCGCTGAAAGATTTACAAAGTTTAGCTAACAAGCTTACCGCGAAATGCGATGTTCCGGTTTTATTGGCTAGTTCTGCTGAGAATAAGGTTGTATTTGCACAGAATGGCAGCGCGGAGATCTCCTGTGGAGCTTTTTTCAAAGAGCATCTTAGTGCCTACAATGGAAAAGGCGGAGGCAGTGATAAACTAGCGCAAGCAGGATTCCCCACATGGGGAGACGCTTTGGCGTTTTATGAGTTTGCTAGAAGTTAAGATTACTTTATAAAAGACAGAAGACCTGACTGCGGTAGTCTACCGTGGATCAGGTCTTTTTTATACGTAAAACGGAAACAAGAAACTTTTTCCAAATCCTGTCGTCTAATTACATATGACTATAGAGTCAAGGGAGACGAAAAGAAATGAATAAATGGAAGGTAACGCTAGGAATCTTGACTGTTTTGATTTTAAGTACGGGGTATGGATCGGTATCAGCCCAAGCAGAAAACCAAATTCAATTCAACTATAAAGAAATCGGAATCAGCAGTAAACAGGTGATCACGGAGAATATAACTTTTGTACCCCTGAAATCACTCGCAGATGCTATGGGGTATACATTATCTTGGGATCAACCGTCCAAAACGGCCAAACTGGTTCGTCCTGAGCGTGAGGTTAACTTCACGGCTGGTACTGTAAAGTCAAAAGTGAATGAGGCCGTGGTGACTTTAACAAAATCCCCACGTATTATAAAAGGCTCGGTGTACGTTCCATTGGTCTCAGCGGTCAGTGCACTTGGAGGTAAAGCGGGGCTTAATAAAACGGATGGGGTTATCCAAATTATAGATGAAGCTAGATTGGTTTCTGCTTCTGTAGATGGAAGATCCTATTGGATATCTCAAAAAAACGGCGATTTGTATTACCGTGCAACGGAAACTGGGAAACCAGTAATTATTGGTCGACTACCTTTTAAGGAATCTGCGTACAACTACGCTTTTGAGATTGAAAAAATGGGCAATGGTACAGACTTACTCCAGTTAACGGACAATCATTATGCCATGTTCACCGATTTCAATAGCAGTTATCAAGTATTGGTCAAAGCGGGCACTATTCTCAAGCAAATGGACTATCATTACAATAACTCGGCTTATATCCATGCACCACAAGTGCCTTCCACTCAGGTTTATATGACCGATGGGAAGAACGTTCAATATATTACTAAGGATGGCGGTTTGGGCAAGTTATTTGAGATGGAAAAGTTAACAGGAGCAACCGGAGATTTCATAGTGGAGTATGCTGCGGAAGACGTTGTGCTCGTTCGTTTATTAGATACGACACACTTATATTTAGTTTATAGCAACACCGGTGAAATCATTAATCTCTATGAAAAACTAATTACTAGTGAGGATCGTAAGGAATGGGATAGAGTAAATGATGGCAGAGATCCATATGTATTGACCAGAATGTTAGTGTTGAAGAGTCGCAAAGGGAATGTAATGACATTCACCTATACTCCAATCCTTGAGGAAAAAGCAAAAACAGTGACATTTACACTTCAATCCAAATAATTTCAATCACTTTTATGTAATAAGCAAAATGAGAGCGATGTTTAAAATCGCTCTTTTTTGCATTTTGGATCATTTCATCATCATCGTACTTCCACCTTTAATCTGAACAGGTTGATCATTTACGGATACCCAAACATCAATAGCTGAGTTGTTACGAATGACCGTTTTGTCAGCACTCATCTTCAGTGAATATAGCGCATCAACATAATCATAAATCTCTATATTGGTAGCGTACCAAATATCCGAATGTCCACCTGCTTGTTGGCAAAAGGATTCGATAAGCTCCCAATTGTTCTGCTGTGCAAATTCATAACTATGACCCCAAACATAACAGAGTCTCAGCTTTTGGGATGGCCCTTCTGTTGTAAATCGCTCCCATACGTGATGCAGATCTTCTATATGATGACAAGTTGGATGCCACTCCATGAAATTCAAAGGCATATCAAACTGGTTGGTAGAATGGACAGTTCGGCTGTATTCAATCCCAACAGACCGTAGAGGAGCAATGATTTCCTGAAAGTATGTACCGTATGGATAGGACATGCCTCGTACCGGATAATCCACTAGTTTCTCTAGTCGCTTACGGTCTTCGAACAGCTCATCGATTACCATAGGTAAAGGTAGACGCTCTAGATGTGGATGGGTAACGGAATGGGCAGATACCTCATGGTTTCTGAGCGAATGTTTAACATCAGCAGATGATAAGAATCCGGGTGTGTTTATCATTGCGCTATTTAAATGGAAAGTACCTTTAATCCCATATTGATCAAAAATCTCCGCCAAGCGAATATCGTGTTTCTGTCCGTCATCATAGCTCATGGTGAGCGCCTTGGGCAATCCGCCCGGGAATAAGTTAAATTGAAGTTTCATGAATGTACACTCCTGTTCATTTGGTCATTTCGAAAATTACCTCTTCCAATTATAAACATTAAACGTTATAATCGGTTTCCACGTCTAAACAATGAAAGTGTTTACAGAATGGAATACACTTATAAGGAGAGATGCTGCCTGCCTGACTTTCTCTATGTTGTAAAACTATTATATGTGAAAGACAGAAGAAACTCACTTTTATATTTTATCACTAACTTACTGAGTGCCCCAATCCTTTTTGCAGAATTATACACAACGAAATATGTGGTTGACCTCATTCAGAACTTCAATCCTAACACCTACCAACATATCTTGTTATTAGTAAGTTTGCTTATGGTAATGTTATATCTCGCGGGCCTTAATAGTTCTCTTCGAGCCATTGCTATCACCAATTTAACATCCACCAGTTTATATGAACTGGAACATAGCATTTTGGAAAAGACTTCTAAATTATCTACGGCACTTTTGGAGGACCCCGCTACAAAAACTAAAAGAGAAAAAGCAAAACGACTTTCCTTGATTGATCTGTTAGACCAATGGATAGGTGTGACAGTTCACCTAATAACATTAGTTGTGTTAATGGTTGTCTTATCTGTTTATGGCTTCTATATTCTGGCTTTGATTATTTTAGGGGTGCAGATTCTACAGCTTTATCTTATGAAGCGAATGTCACAGAAAGTAGAGTCCATTTCAGCGAATCAAACCTCCTCTGTGCGAATGATCAACTATTTAGTCGATTTGTTGATTAACAGAAATTCCATTCCGGAAGTAAGAATGTACAGAATGTCCTCCTATTTTTTTTCCTCAATGAAAGAGAGCTTTACGAATAACTTCAAACAAATGCACCGTAAGGTTATTTATTCTGAAACCCTCAACTTCTCCCAAAGCTTAATTATAATCTTATTAAATGGGACTACGATTGCCATTCTAGCGATTACGATCGGAAGTAGCGGACAGAGTGCTGGGCTTTTTGTGTTATTACTTCAGATATCCAGTCAATTATTCATCGTTATTCCTGCATTAACAAGAGTTTACGCGGACTTAGCGAAGAGTCGTTTACGGTACGAGGATTATACGTCTTATTTAGATTTGGAAGAGCAGGTGCTTAGAGATCAGGAGGTGAAATCCAATAGGAACACCGATCCGATGAAGGTCCAAGTTCATCAGCTGTTTTTTAGATATCCGACCAACGCTAAGAACACCCTGAGTAATATAAACATGACTATTCATCCAGGTGAACGAATTGCTTTTGTAGGTGAGAATGGTTCGGGTAAATCTACGCTTGTTAAGTTGATCTTAGGGTTGTATCCTGCAACAGCTGGAAACATCCAGTGGTTTAAAGGTGAGAATGAAGTCTTAGCGCATAACGTGACACAGGATACCAGAGTTGTTTTTCAGGATTTCATTAAGTTACAAAGACCAATTAGAGAAAACATTGCATTAGGTAATATGGCTACTATTCATGACGATTCAAGATTATTAGCCGCGATGAAAAAAGCAGAAGCCGATAATTATGGTGTTCGATTGGATACTTTAGTAGGTCCTCAGTTTGGAGGGATAGATTTGTCTGGGGGACAATGGCAAAGACTAGCGATTGCTCGAGCCTATCTCAATGACGGCGCTCTTATGATTTTTGATGAGCCGACTGCTGCCCTGGATCCTTATGCGGAACAACAGGCGTTTGATACCTTTATGAAATTAGGAGAGCAGCGGACCTCCATTATTGTGACTCACCGGCTGTATATGTCCAAATTCGTCGATAGAATTTTTCTGTTTGAGCATGGAGAAATCGTGGAAAGTGGAACGCATGAAGAATTAATGAGGGTTGATGGTAAATACAAAAAGATGTTTAATCGCCAGTCCTCTTTATATGTATAAGAAAGGAGAAATTCATGCTGAAGTCTGACATCACTAATCTTGTAATGATACTCGTGAGAATGTTTAGAAAAAGTCCGATGATCTCAACAATCACTATCATAGTCCCTATAATCAGTGGTTTATTAACTTTTTATTCTTACGCTGTCCAAGTGAATATCATTAACGGTGTGGCTCGCGGTGTTATGACGCTGCTCCCTATTCTATGGTTTGTTGTGATTCATGGCGTACAAGCTTGTTCATTAAGCATAACCAACATGATGAAGAATCGAATGAATGCGGAACTAACCCTCGCTTTTCAATCCGAATTGATAGATATTGCAAACCGGGTTGATTTTGAGGATTTTGATGATGAAGAGTTTGGAAATAAACTGCAAAGAGCTAAAAAGGTAGTTGGAGAAGATTTAGAGGGGATTACAGGTTTTTTGGTATCGAGTGTAGGAATTATCTCAGGACTAATAAGCATCATCTGGTTGTCGGCGACAAGTGGTTATTTCTTGGTCACATTCGTGGTAGCACTTATGATCGTGACTACCTTATCCATTCGATTATTTACGGAAATTAAAGTGAGAAGAACAGGAAGAGAACTCACCTTCGATGGAAGAATGGGAGACTATCTTGCTAACACTTTGGAAGACCCTAATGCGATTCGAGAAATGCGAATTTATAATTCCATCTCTTATTTTACAAATCTCTGGGCAATGCTTATGAAGAAGCAGCATAATAAAAGATTTAGCGCCAGAAAATTCGAGATCAAAACAGGGATGGTCGTGGCTATGGTCCAGACGAGTGCTATCTTTGTAGTTCTAGTGTACCTGTTAAACAAAATGGGGGAGTCTAATACAGTTACAATTGGAACAATTTCGGTGTTATTTCTGGCGCTGTTATCGAGTGGTGGTAAAATTATGAGTTTGACCTGGCCATTAAGCAAGCTTTACATCAGCAGCAGCAAATTATATGACTTAAATGAAGTACTTACATATAAGAACAGTGATTTTCGCAAAAATAACATAAATAATTCGACTGATTCTATGCTCCCAATTACCGTTTCAAATGTCTATTTTAAATACGCCAAATCGAACAAGAATGTCTTATCTAACATCAATATGACCATAGAGCCGGGTGAGAAAATAGCGATCGTCGGGGAAAATGGAGCAGGGAAATCTACGTTGATTAAAATGTTATTAGGTCAATATAGACCAAGCTCCGGAACGATTTGCTGGAAGGATCATTTAGAACCTCACGGTAAGGTGTCCGTTGTATTTCAGAATGCTGTGAAGTTTGAACTGACACTAAGAGAAAATATCCTATTGGGCGATGCGAATACACCTTCGGATGATGCTAAAATACTAAGGGTTCTAGAACAATGTGAGCTGATAGATTTGCTCCATGAATTAGGCGGATTAGATGTGAATTTGGGGCAAATAGTAGAAGGAAGCAGGCAGCTATCAGGGGGACAATGGCAAAAGCTGGCGATTGCGCGCGCGTTATACAATGATGCTGAGCTTATAGTATTCGATGAACCTACTTCTGCAATTGACCCGAATGCCGAGATGGAGATCTATACGAAATTATTAGAAATCTGCCAAGATAAAGCAGCTATTTTTATTTCACATCGCTTGGGTTGGGCGAAGAATGTTGATACGATCTATGTTATGTATCATGGAGAAATTGCTGAAGTAGGAGATCATCAAGACTTAGTACATCACAATGGCATTTATGCAAACATGTACGCTTTACAATCCTCTTGGTATAAGTAGCTTATTAGATGTGATTACGGTTGATATAAGATGGCATATTCTCCTTAACTATACTCATGAGGTTTACTAAAAAAATCCACAACAAATTTCTGAAATTGTATAGCCGCTTGTGATAAAAAGTGTTTTCTGCTCCAAGCGATGCCAAAAGTGCGCTGACAAAGCGGATCGGTTATTTTCAATTGAACGATTTCTGTGTTTTTACTTCTCCTGCTTAAGGCTAAAGGGAGAGTAAAGGTGATACCCAGCCCCATCTCAACTAAGGTTTGAACGGCACTTACTTCTTCGAGTTCGAAAGCAATTAGCGGTTCAAATCCAGCTTGACGGCAAAATGCATCTGTAATTTCACGGAAATTAGATCTAGAAGACAAAGAAATGAAATTCTCACCAGCAGCTTCAATCAAAGAAATACTCTCGCGATTGGCAAAACGATGATTCTTAGGCACACTTAAACATAATTCCTCTTCTGCTAAGGTAAACCATTCGATGTCTGGTCCGGTGACAGGTGTCGAAGATATGCAAAAATCAATCACCGCACTCTCCAGATCGTTTCTCATTTCTAATGCTGAGCCAAGCTGACGCTGAATGATCCGAACGTGCGGGTGAAGGGTAAGAAACTCTTTTAGTAAAGTGGGCAATACATACGGTAGTGTTACTGCTATAGATATTACTCCATGTTCAAGTCCAGCCATATCCGTGAGCTCATGCTGACCTTCATCCAGTTCCAGAAATGCTTGCTCCACACGACGAAGATATGTTTTTCCGAATTCGTTCAATTTTAAATTTCTGCCTTGGCGTTCGAATAAGGGAACACCTAAGGTTTTCTCTAAACGTTGGATGGAATTGCTAAGTGAGGGTTGAGATACATTTAATTCTTTGGCGGCATTAGTCATGTGCTCAAGACGAGCAACTACACGGAAATATTGAAGCTGAAGGAATTCCATAACATTGACCTCTCTTTATTCATAACTCTAATGTGATATATCCATCATATAATATGTATTTTACTTAATTAATTTTCGGTCCTATACTATTGTAACATATAAAAAGATTTAGGTAGGATGGAGAGAGTCTGCTGTGATTAGAGAGAAGATATGGACCCGGAATTTTATTGTTGTTTGTTTGAGTAGTTTTTTTATGTTTCTGACCTTTTACATTCTGGCGACTGCATTCCCGTTATACGTGAAGGAAAGCTTGCACGGGAATCAGCAGCAAATGGGGTTAGCCATTACCATCTATGTCCTCGGAGGTGTATTGATCCGTCCTTTTTCAGGACAATGGGTTGATAAATTCGGTAAAAAGAAAATGGCGGTTATTGGGCTGGTCTTATTTCTACTCGCCTGTATAGGATACTTCGGAGCTAATGGAATTGTATTGTTTCTGGTGATTCGTTTCATTCACGGTATGAGTTATGCGGTTGCCTCGACAGCGACAAGTACAATAGCTTCCACGTTAATCCCTTTCTCACGCCAAGGAGAAGGTATCGGTTATTTCAGTATGTTTATGAGCATTGCGATGGTCATTGGACCAGCTTTGGGTCTTTTTCTATGGAAAGATGAGAACATTCATGTATTGCTGTTAGGTGTATGTGTGATTGCTGCGCTTTCGCTGTTATTCACATTAGGCGTTCGTATGCCCAAAGAAGAGAAGGATACGGTTAAAGAAGCCGTTAAGGAACCTGTGAAGATGCGAAAGGGTCTTCGCTGGAGTGACGTCATTGAACCCAAAGCACTGCCCATCTCGCTTGTCGGATTTACGCTTGCGTTCTCCTATAGTTCTTTATCTGGTTTTATCGCTTCTTTTACAAAAGAAATTAACCAATCACAGCTTACCGGTTATTTTTTTGTGGCCTTTGCGATTATGATTGTGCTGTTTCGACCGCTAATCGGTAAAGTATTCGATAAATATAATGAACATATTCTCATTTATCCCGGAATTCTGATCTTCGCTGTAGGTCTGCTTAGCTTAAGTCAAGCTAAATCCGGATTCATGTTGATGTTCTCAGGCATCATTATGGGGGTTGGGTATGGCGCACTTATGCCATGCTTTCAGACGCTTGCACTTAAATTAGCCGATAAAGAACGTAGAGGAAGCGCCAATGGAACCTTTTTCTTGTTATTTGATTTGGGGTATGGAGCGGGTTCTTATATTATGGGTGTAGTTGCTTCTTATACAGATTACCGTATGATGTACGAAGTTGCAGGGTTCGTGACGCTTATCTCAGTTGCTGTATACTATTTGCTTCATCACCTTCCTCAATCTAAGCTTCGCGTTCAAAAATCTAAAGCTGACGTTGCATAAATGTATACGTTCAGCTGTATGATATAATTGTTGAAAAAAGGCATGGGGAGAACAATATGACTACAATCATTGATAAAATCGCCTGGATTCATATCGAGAATGGACAAGTCTTATGTGCGCGTTCCAAAGGGAAAGATATGTATTATTTACCTGGAGGAAAAAGAGAACCCGGAGAAACAGACGAAGAGACACTCGTGCGCGAAATCGAGGAAGAGATTTCTGTTCAGATCAAGAAAGAGACTGTCTCTTATTTTGGAACGTTTGAGGCAGAAGCTCATGGGAAAGCAGAGGGTGTTACAGTCAAAATGACCTGTTATATTGCGGATTATGAAGGGACATTAACGCCAGCGTCCGAAATCGAGGAATTATCTTGGTTAAGCTATAAGGATCGGGATCGCGTGTCGGTTGTTACCCAAATTATTTTTGATCAATTGTATGAGAAGAATTTGCTCTCATAATCAACCATATACAGCATTTGAAGTCCGTTTTAAGCCAGCAAGTTGGCTTGAGACGGTCTTTTTATTTCTATGAGCCAAAGGTCATTGTTGGGCGTTAGCAACGTTTCTTCTCATTAAGGACAGATGTCCTTTTTTAAACCCCCGATATGCTATTTAATATGGAAGAGATCGAAGTTGAGGAGAGAGAGAAATGAGAGGAATTATATTTGCATTTTTAGCGGGGGCTTGTATTACGCTACAGGGCGTGTCAAATGCTCGAATTAGTCAAGATATCGGGACTTGGCAGGCGGCTACAATTACACAATTAACAGGGTTCATCATGTCCTTTCTCATTCTTTTGTTCGTTAGAGATGGGAAAAGGGGAGGCTTTAAGCAAGTAAAACCCTTATATTTGATCGGTGGCGCTTTTGCGGCTGTTATTATTTTCAGTGAAGTAACGGCCATTCAGGAAATTGGTGTTACGTTTACGATATCCTCATTGTTGATTGCTCAGCTATGTCTGACGTTCTTAATTGATATTAAAGGCTGGTTTGGAATGGAAAAGAGAAAAATGAGACTGCCGCAGTTCATCGGCATCGGGTTGATGATCGTTGGCGTAGTGATACTGAAATTCTAATGGCCTTGCGTAAAGTCGATAAATGGAGGAGTTAAGTTATGATTATTGGTTTGATATTAGCGCTTATCGCGGGATCACTAGTGAGTCTGCAAAATATATTTAATACGAAAGTTAATGAAAAGGTTGGATCTTGGGCCACGACAACTTTAGTGTTAGGGATGGGATTCCTAGCTTCATTTATCATGAGTCTTATCGTTGAAGGAAACCGTATATTTACTTTGAGAAATATGGAGCCTTGGTATTGGATCAGTGGTTTGATCGGGGTTGGGGTAGTAATATGCCTTGTGCAAGGAACTAAGCGATTGGGCCCTACGTATGCGATTTCGATCGTATTAATCTCTCAGCTTGGGTTCGCACTGCTCTGGGATTCACTAGGCTGGTTAGGTTTGGAGAAGGTTCCTTTTACTTGGAAGCAGTTGGTCGGAGTGATTGTTATTGTTGGAGGTATTCTCGTGTTTAAGCTAGGTGGTGAACGGGAGACGCAGAAGGCGGTTTAGCCTTCCCCTCAGTCGCATGTCTGTCAAAATAGAAGTGATGGCAGTCACACGAGGATGGAAGAAAAGCAAATTATACTTTGGGAAAGTAATAGCTCAATTATAAATAAGGAGTAGATCATCCTATGTTCATACAATTGAACTCCCACACTATTGAAAAGTTAGAAAAAAGCCTTGGTGAACGACCAGGATATTTTAAATTATTCTTCGATACAGAGGGCTGTGGTTGTAATGGCGTGATCGTAATTCAGGTCATTAGTGAACCTCATGCTACAGATATTGAAGTTCAGAAAGAGCCTTTTACTTTTTTTGTTGACCGGCAACAGGAGTCTTTATTTGATGAACAGATGCGACTTGAAGCAGATGAGAATTACCCGTCATTCCGATTAAGTAGTGATTCGAGTCTGTTAGGAAGTAATATTCGTGTAAAAGATATTCGTTAGGCAGGTTGGAGCAGTTAAATGTAGAGTGTGTAGAATGGCTGATGAAGCGATTCTACACACTTTTTTTATTTTTTTCGAGCATTAATATTGTAGACTATGTCACGACGTGATATAGTCACGTTAAGACATATTTAAATGCGACGTATAAATAAAGGGAGCTGGGCATGTTGAACCCTGAGAAAGTATTGAAGAAATACGTACCCATGACTGAAACAGCATTCTATATTCTTTTATCCTTAGATGAACCACGTCATGGATATGGAATAGTGAAGCATGTGGAGAAAATCACGAAAGCGCGTCTTTTGTTAGGTTCAGGTACAGTTTATGGCACGTTAACGAAGATGCAAAAAGATGGGATGATTACTGTTTTTGCTGATGAGGAGAGAAAAACAGTTTATGAAAGAACAGACATAGGGATGCTAATTCTTGCTACGGAGATTAATAGACTTAAAGAGCTACATGAGAATGCTACAAAATATGGAGGTGACATAGATGATTATCAAAATATTTAGACCCCTTTGGAGTTATGATGTTCAGAAAACTGAAGAATGGTTAGCTTCTATGGCCCAAAAAGGCTACGAACTTATCCGAATCAACCGTTTAAATAGATATTTTTACTTTCAGCAGGGCGAACCGAAAGCAGCAAACTATCGAATCGTATTCGATAAAGTTCCCAACCAATCTCTCTCTAAGGGTCTATTAAATTTCGGATGGACGAAGGTGTTACAGAGCGGCAAATGGGTTGTGACGATGAATCGGCTGCCTTTAGAACAGATTAAAGCTCTCCCTGATCGAGAGGGAATCGTAAAGCATAACAAGAAGATCATGTATATTTTTATGGGGATATTGATTTATTTAATGGTTGCATTACTCAATGTAATTTTAATAAGTACGATAGCATTGAGTGTTTCCAAGTCTGGTCATTTTAATGTCTTCAACGGACCTTTTGGTTTTATTCCCGCTACTGCATTAGGGTTTAGCATTATCTTATGCATTTTCACCGTATATTCGCTGATCACATTAAACAAGACTAACCAAAGATTAACAGGGGAATTCATACAACCAAACAAGCAAAATGGTCAGGGGACATCCCCTCTGAAAGACAGGTTAAGTAAGAATGAAGAGAAGCGTTTGAAAAGTTCAGGTCAACTTGTTTTGAAGTGGAAGATTGGATGGATGTATTCGCCGGATCGGCTTGAAGAGTGGCTAGAGGGAATGGAAGAAAAGGGATATAATCTGTACAGCGTTGGCAAAACAGGAACTGCCTTTTATTTTAAAAAAGGGAAGCCTCGAAAGATGTGTTATTGTGCGGACTTACAAAATATTGCTGATACCAATTACTTCAACATTCATACGGATTCTGGCTGGATATGCCTGTATCATTCGAGTTCATGGAGTCAGAAATGGGTTTTATGGGGCCAAGAATATGTACCAGGTAAAGCCAAACCGCAAATATACAGCGATAAGTTAAATCAGTTGAAACTAGCTAGACGTATAGCTTTAACGTATTCTGCTATGTTCTTACCCCTCACTATTTTATATATGTATATCATTGGTTTAAATGTAAGATTATCGACTTATTCTAACCTGGATCGATTGCAGATCATAAATATGATCTTGTACGCCATCTTAATTCTAATGTTTGGATCATATGTTAGTCGGACTTGGCTATATTACAACCGACTTCGTAAACATCATCAATAATATCGTGGAGGTGTATGATGCAACAGAACATTTATGACAACCCTGAGTTTTTTCAAATGTATAAGAACTTAAGGGAGTCAAGAATTACATACAATGACTTTATTGAACAACCTGCA
Organism: Paenibacillus sp. FSL F4-0236; assembly: GCF_038000135.1. Lineage (NCBI taxonomy): Bacteria > Bacillati > Bacillota > Bacilli > Caryophanales > Paenibacillaceae > Paenibacillus > Paenibacillus sp. FSL F4-0236. The sequence goes on along the minus strand of NZ_JBBOBK010000001.1, from coordinate 2,878,415 downwards.
ATAAGAGGGTTACTTCCAGACCTACAGGATTTAAATGTTCTCGATCTGGGTTGTGGTTTTGGTGAAATGGCAAACTATATGATTGATAACAATGCTTCACAGGTAACAGGTGTAGATATATCAGAGAAGATGTTAGCTATGGCAAGGAAACGACCTGAGATCCGTTATATACAGGGCTCAATGGAAGAAATCGAATTTAATCGAAATGAATTTGATTTGGTTGTAAGTTCGTTAGCTTTTCATTATGTTGAGGATTATAAAACACTCATTAGTAGGATTTCAGAATGGATTAAACCCAATGGTTACTTGGTATTCTCAACAGAGCATCCTGTTGTTTTATCAAATAAGATTCAAAGTGGGTGGGTTAAAGATTCCGATCATAATATCCTACATTGGCCCATTGATAATTATGGAGAAGAAGGTCTCAGATCACAGTTTTGGGGAATTGATGGTGTCATAAAATACCATAGAAAACTTTCAACTTTACTTAATACTTTGATCCAAAATGGACTGACTATTGAAGGAATTGTTGAACCTGAATCCAATCTTGAGGGTCTTGAGAAGATGCCCAAATTAATAAATGAAAGAAGGAGACCTTCATTTTTAATAATTAAGGCTAGAAAAACAGTTATAAGTGGACAGTAATTTTCAGTTAAGAATGAACTTTACCAACCGATGAAGGACAATTACTTTATACTTATGTATACAGCATCTGCAAGGAAAATAAGGGGAGTGTTTGTATGCATGAAATACATCATGAGGATTATTATAAAGTGAAGCCACTACTTCATGGAGAGCATATCCATCCCGAAATTCTCTCTGTGATTGAAGGCAATAATCCTGGTTGGATCTTTGTCGATCAACTTACAGCACCAAAGAGTGCGTTAGTATGGAGTCAGGGGATTGAAGGGTTTTATCTTATTGGCGATCACACCAATCAAGCCTTTATCCATGCACTGGACAGTTATGTAACAGATCATATTGTACCTAGAATGAAGGAACTCAGGATGGAACATTTCGAAGTTTCTGGTCAACATGATGAATGGAATCTGGAATTGATGTTTCCTTCTAGGAAGCTATATCCTTTTGAACAGATGGTGTTCAAGTTACTTCACAAGCCGCCTACGACGCTGACTAATGGGATTAGAACTATAAATCTTAAAATGCTGGATTGGGAGAACTCAGATCTAAAGAATATAGAATTTGTACATGAAAATATTGATTTATTCTGGTCATTGAAAGAAGACTTTGCTGAAAAAGGCTACGGATATGCTGCAGTTGAGGGATCTGAAATTATGGGGGTGTGTTATTCTAGTTTTGTTACACAGGATACACACGCAATCGGAATTGAAACCCTTCCTAAATATCAGAAACAAGGAGTGGGGACACATTTAGCGACGCTAGTAGTTGAAGATGTGCTTGCCAATGGCTTTATTCCTTACTGGGATTGTTCACTAGATAATGAAGCTTCGAAAAAATCGGCACTACGGCTAGGGTTTCAGCAGATACATCAATATAAGTGTGGTGCTTTTGCAATATAATCCTTTTAGAGACGTCTATTCCATGGAGTAGACGTTTTTATTATATTTACCGTGGAGTTGTAAATACTTTAATATGAATTGTAATTTGGTATAACTCTATAATTATGAGAGAATGATCATCGGAACGAATAGAACGATTGAATATATTATAAGGTTAGGATGATCATCCATGAAAATTTTTCTTGTCGAGGACGATAGAACGATAGCATCAGGACTTGAATATTCATTACAGCAGGATCATTTTGAAACCCTTCTATGTTATGACGCCAGCTCAGCCAAAGCGATGTTATCTGAGCGGTTATCAGAGCTCACCTTATGCATCTTTGATCTCTCACTGCCGGATGGCAGCGGTTATGAATTGTGCAAGATCGTGAAAGCGCAAAGTGATATACCGGTAATTTTTTTAACGGCGATTGATGATGAGGTCAACGTGGTGATGGGACTCGATATGGGGGCAGATGATTACATAACCAAGCCTTTTCGGATTCGGGAACTGCTATCGCGGATTAAATCCGTCTTAAGGAGATATAACAAGCAGGCTCAGACCCAATCCAATATCGAATTAGAGAATATACGGATTAACACACTTGAAGGAAAGGTTTATAAGAACTGCGATGAAGTGCTATTGACCGCATTAGAATATCGATTATTACTGATCTTTGCTAACCATGTTGGTCAGGTTCTCTCAAGAAATCAATTGTTAGAACGGATTTGGGATGTGGCAGGTGAATTCGTGAACGACAATACATTATCGGTTTACATAAAAAGACTTAGGGAAAAGTTAGAAGATAACCCCCAAGAACCCACACTGATCAAAACAGTTCGAGGGTTGGGTTACAAGGTTGGTGATTAGGATGCTTCGTAATAGAGAATTTAGATGGTTATTGTTTACGATGTGCTTGATCAGTCTTGTGGCTACAGCGGTGGCGACATTTATATCGTTAGAGGCGGTAGGGCTCATAGCTGGGACTTCAGCTTTGCTTATAGCTTGCAGTGTATTGTTTACCCGCTGGAGATATGGTGAAATTGAAAAGCTCTCAGGGTATCTACGCCAAATCAGTAGTGGGAATTATTCGCTCGATGTTCGTGATAATCAGGAAGGTGAGCTTAGTATCCTGAAGAATGACATTTATAAAGTGACGCTGATGTTATCCGAGCAGAGTGCGCAATTACAAGAAGATAAAATGAAGCTCACCAATGCGATTTCGGATATCTCTCATCAGCTCAAAACCCCGCTTACTTCCATGACTGTGATGGCAGATTTATTAAGTGATCCTGAGCTGCAAACTGAGAAGAGAATGGAGTTTACCCGGAAAATTACGATCCAACTCGAACGAATTGGCTGGCTGGTCTCCTCTTTATTAAAATTCTCCAAGATCGATGCAGGAACCATTCATTTTAAAAAAGATCTTGTTCTGGTGAACAAGCTAGTTCAAAAATCTTTGGAGCCCATGTTAATTCCAATGGATATTAAAGAACAACGGATCTTGATTGATGGAGATGATAGCACCACATTTACGGGCGATCTCAATTGGACAACTGAGGCGATCATTAATATTCTGAAAAACTGTGTAGAGCACACACCTGCTGGGGGAGAAATTTCGATTTCTTTTGCAGAAAATGCACTGTTTACGGAAATTATCATTACAGATAACGGCAAAGGAATCCCAAAGGCAGAGCTCCCCTATATCTTCAAACGATTCTATAAAGGTAAGAATGCAAGCGAAGATAGTGTAGGGATTGGACTTGCCTTGGCACAAAGCATTATCACAGGACAAAACGGAACGATCGATGTGAAGAGTGAAGTGGGAAAGGGTACACAATTTCAGATTAAATTTTATAAGCAAGTCATTTAGCACTTGTAGCTTAGTGACTAGAATGTCACTTTAGAGTCACTGGATAGTCATTGTAGACAGATATACTGATCTCATCAACAAATGGAGGTCTAACAATGGACATTTTAAAGATTGAACATCTGTCTAAAACATATGGAAAAGGCGAAACAGCGGTAAAGGCACTGGATGATGTATCTTTTTCAATTAAAAAAGGTGAATTCGTAGCGATTATCGGGCCATCTGGCTCCGGGAAATCGACCATTCTGCACTTATTAGGCGGAGTAGATAGACCGACAAGCGGCAAAGTATTCGTAGATAACACGGATATTTATGAATTGAATGAAACACAGCTGGCAATCTTTAGACGCAGACAAATTGGGCTGATTTATCAATTCTATAATCTTATACCGGTCTTAACGGTCGAAGAGAACATCACACTTCCTTTACTCCTTGATCAGCACAAGGTAGATAAGAAACAATTTGCGGATACTGTAAAGGCGTTAAATTTGGAGAATCGCTTAAACCATCTCCCAAATCAGCTCTCAGGCGGGCAACAACAGCGGGTCTCTATTGGTAGAGCGTTAATTAGTAATCCTGCAATCATGCTGGCAGATGAGCCAACCGGTAATCTGGATAGTAAGAACAGTGGTGAAATTATAGATTTATTAAAAATGTTTAATAAAACCTATAATCAAACACTGATTGTCATTACTCATGATGAACGGATTGCATTACAAGCGGATAGAGTGATTACCATTGAAGATGGAAGGATCGCCAAAGATGAGGTGATTCGTCCGTGAATATCGTAAATAAATTAACACTTAGACATTTGAAGCAAAATAAACGAAGAACATTGGTTACTATCATTGGAGTCATCATTTCTGTGGCTATGGTGACGGCTGTGGCAACGCTTGGTTTTTCATTTATGGAATTAATGAGGCAGCAGAGTATCTCAACAAATGGAGAATGGCATGTCCAATATAGAAATGTTACTAAAGCTCAGCTTAAAGCGATAGAAGCGGATGATGCAACGAAAACACTTGTCATCTCAAATGATCGTGGCTATGCCCCTTTAGAGGGGGGACAGAATGAGAACAAGCCCTATTGGTATATTAAGGAATATAATTTAGCTGGTTTTAAACAATTTCCGATTGAACTTCTGGATGGAAGACTCCCGAAGACTAACTATGAAGTAGTCATTTCTGAGGAAATTGCAAAAAACGCTAAAGTAACATACAAGATTGGTGAAACTTTAACTCTCGATGTCGGAGAGCGAGTCACTAGGGATGATAAAAATAGTGGGCAGCCCTTATCTCAGAACGAACGATTACGGACTGAAGAGGATATCCTGCTTGAAAAGATTATTCATAAAAAACCAATGAACTATACGATTGTGGGAGTGATAAAGCGTCCTACTTGGGAACCAACATGGTCTCCGGGTTATACTGCCTTAAGTTATGTGGATGAAAGCTTGATTGGAGCAGCCGAAAAAGTTACAGCGACAGTTGTGTTAAACAAGGTGGATAGCTCCATATACAAGCATGCAGAGGAATTGGCAAAAGAAAACAATATTGAGTCGATTTCTTATAATAATAGTCTGCTGCGCTATTATGGTGTGACGAATAACGATGGCTTACGTAATGCACTTCTTTCATTGTCAGTCATCGTTATGACTGTGATTATCATTGGCTCTGTTTCTTTAATCTATAATGCATTCGCGATTTCTGTCTCGGAACGTGCACGTCATTTAGGAATGCTCTCTAGCGTAGGTGCTACAAAGAGGCAGAAGCAGAATTCGGTGTTTTTTGAAGGAATGATCATCGGTTTAATTAGCATCCCTATTGGGATCCTTTGCGGAATTGCAGGAATCGGGATCACTTTTATGTTCATCAATACGATGATTCAAGATGTACTAGGGATAACTGAAAAATTAACATTGGTTGTTACACCTCTATCCCTATTCACCGCTTGTGTTGTTTCGATACTGACGATTTTTATATCCACCTATCTTCCAGCCAGAAAAGCTTCAAAGATTTCGGCAATTGATGCGATCAGACAAACAACCGATGTTAAGCTCTCTGGTAAAGCGGTGAAAACTTCCAAGTTCGTTCGCAATTTGTTTGGAATTGAAGCAGAAATTGGTTTGAAGAATTTAAAGAGAAATAAACGCAGGTACCAAGCAACCGTGTTCTCCCTTGTCATTAGTATTGTTCTGTTTTTATCCGTATCTTCGTTCACTACGAATATGAGAAAGTCGGTAGAACTCTCACAGGATGGTTTGAACTATGATATTCAAGTTTATATGGGGACTGAGGACGCTCAAAAAGTAGATCGGCTGACGAAATCGATCTCTGTCTTACCTAATATAACTGAATATAACGTGGTCAGGGAACTAAGCTTGAGTTCATGGATTGATGAAAAAGATATGGCAAAAGAATTGCAAGAAATCGTGGAGAAGGATAGCAGTATTTTAAAAAATGGGAAATATCCTTACTACATTCAGATCCATTCCCTAAATGAGCAGAGTTTGAGAACCTATGCAGAATCCGTCGGTATAAGTTATGAACAATTAACGGATCTCAATCAGATGTCAGCTATTGTGAATGATACCGTCACCTTTGAGGATGAGAAAGCCAAAAAAATTGTTGAAACCAAGGCTTTTCACTCTGAAATCGGCCAAAAGCTTGACCTTATTTATACGGATTGGGATACAAAAAAAGAGACGGATTTATCACCAGTAAAAATTGTCGCTCTAACTGATAAACGTCCAATGGGAGTACATTCAGCAATGGTTGGTGGAATAAACATCATCGTCTCTGAACAAGTCTTCGATAAACTAACAAATGGTGCGATGAGCAAAGATATTCAAAGCCGGCTTAACTTGAATAGTACAAGCCCATTAGCGACACAACAAGCCATAGAGGAAATGAAAGAGCGGAATATCTATGTTCAAAATGTGTATCAAAATAGACAAAATAGTGAGCAGATGATCATGTTAATGTCTATTTTTACCTATGGTTTTATTGCTTTGATTACATTAATATCGATTGCGAATATTTTCAATACGATATCAACTAGCATATCACTTCGTAAAAGAGAGTTTGCGATGTTGAAGTCTGTAGGGATGACGCCAAACGGTTTTAATAAAATGATTAATTATGAAAGTATCTTCTATGGGATAAAATCACTACTTTACGGGCTTCCGATTAGCATAGTCGTGATGTACTTGATTTATAGATCCATGATGAGTAGTTTCTCCTATGGATTCGCACTTCCGTGGATGAGTATCTTGTATGTCATAGTCGCTGTATTTATCATCGTTAGCTCAGCTATGCTGTACTCCAGTTCAAAAGTGAAGAAGGAAAATATTATTGATGCTTTAAAACAGGAGAATATATAAGGGTTAGCCGCGATAATCGCGGCTTTTTTAGACTTATTTGAAGGTATATATTTTTTGGGGGTCCCCGCAAAGTACTTGAGTACGCATCGAAGCCAATCCCCACTTTGTGGGGGTATTTTGTGTCATATATGACACGAACGGTATGTTATTACATATAAATCCCTATGATATAATGTATTCAATTGAAATTAACAGATTATAACTTTAGAGGCAGGTGTCAACGCTTGAGAACGGTCGTCGTGATTGGCGGGGGAATTACTGGATTGTCTACCGCTTACTATCTACAGAAATCTATACAGCATAATAAGTTGGATGTAAAAATCATTTTGGTTGAAGCCAGCGATAGACTGGGCGGCAAAATCAGAACACTTCAGCATGATGACTTCATCATGGAGTCTGGTGCTGATTCAATTGTCACTCGCAAGACAAATGTAGCACCATTGATTGAAGAATTAGGCATTCAGGATGAGGTTGTATATAACGCGACAGGAATATCATACATCTACACAGAAGGTAAGCTGAAGCAAATTCCTAAAGATGCAGTCTTTGGCATCCCTCTCAGTATTGAATCGCTTGCTACTACAGATTTGATCTCTGCTGAAGGTAAAGTTGAAGCACTTAAAGACTTCTATACTCCGAATGATCGTTTTACGAAAAACGATTCTGTAGGTGATTTTCTGGAAGCTTTCTTTGGAAAAGAACTTGTCGAGAAGCAAATATCACCTGTCCTATCAGGTGTATATTCCGGGAAATTGAGCGAACTTACCATTGCCTCGACCCTTCCTTATTTGATTGATTATAAAAATGAATATGGAAGTATTATTCAGGGATTGTCCGCGAATAAGGCTAAATTCCAGGGGAACGGCGATAAGAAGTTTATGTCTTTTAAGGGAGGCGTATCTGCTCTGATTGATGCCATGGAAGAACAGCTGTCCGATGTTGAGATCATCAAAGGGATTCGGGCAGAGCACATTGCAAAGGATGGAGAACGGTACCGGGTAACACTGGCAGATGGACGAATCTTGGAGAGCGATTTTGCCGTACTAGGAACGATGCATTCTACTGCACAAGCATTACTTCAAGACGAAGCGCTGAATGAAGATTTCAAACAGTTGTTTAACAGCTCTATGATTAGTGTGTATATAGGATTTGATATCCCTGACAGTCAACTGCCAGCGAACGGTACAGGGTTTATAACAGCCAACAGTGACGATGTTCTTTGTAATGCTTGTACGTGGACAAGTCGCAAGTGGGAGCACACGTCTGGTCAACAACGTCTGCTTGTCAGACTCTTTTATAAAAGCTCAGGACCGCATTATGAGTCCTTGATTAAGCTTTCAGAAGAGGAATTATTAAAGGTGGCGTTGAATGATATACAGACCAGTCTTGGAATTACTGGACATCCAGTTACCCACGATGTGACCAAATGGCATGATGTTATGCCAAATTACCACAAACGCCATCACGAGATTGTAGTATCCTTAGAGAAGAAGATTGCAGATCATTATCCGAATGTAATCCTTGCTGGATGTTCTTATTATGGTGTGGGTATTCCTGATTGTATTGCAAATGGAGAGAAGACAGCGGAACGCATTTTGGAACAAGTAATTACACATTAAACAAAGGAGGGCGGACAATAGTGAGAAAATTAGCGATAAGCTCTATGCAAAGTCTAGACTATAAACAACGGCGGTTGTTTGTATAGAGCGAATAAAAATTGATTTACCGCCAGTGCACTTTGCAGGGTTGTTTTTAGAATAGACTTTGCTACCTTCAAACTCAAAAAAAGTTTAAGGAGCAGAGCGACTATGAAATATGTAAATGCAGATACGATTTTTCCAAAAGAATTATTAGAGGAAATTCAGAAATATATTAATGGTGGTTTGGTGTATATCCCTAAGCCTGAAGAAGCACATGTAAAATGGGGCGAGAAGTCAGGGAGCAGAAAATACTTAAGATCTAGAAATATTGAGATTTGTTTAAGGTTTGCCGTTGGAGCAACGGTTGACCAGCTTTCGGATGAATACTGCCTATCAAGGGACAGTATTAAGAAGATTGTTTACACAAAAAAATAGCTATAATCCCAAAAAGCCACGTTAGAGGAAGCTCTGACGTGGCTTTTTGGGATTTAATTATCACTTAATCTTAAATACCGTACTTTTTCCGATATTTATCGATCCCATCTACAAACTGTCCTTCATATTTCACGCCTTCATCCATCTTTTTATTTGCTGCTTTAAAATCGTTGCTAGAGATTTTTGTTTTGTATAAGGCCTCTTTCATCATTGTCATTGCTTCCAGTTGTGTTTTTATAGCTTTTAAATAGATTTGATGCAAAGCCTGCAATTCTGGATTGGGTGCTTTAATTTTTTTTGCTTCTACTACCAGTTTAGTGTAATTAGGAAGGATCACATTATTAAACGCAGTGTAGCGTTGCTTTCTATTGGTACCCGTGTCTATTCTGTTCTTAATATATGCCTCATTGGCAATTTCGTCATATTGAATAATAGCTGCTATCTGATTAGAATAGGTTGTGAAATCTAACACTTCTTGAGGTGTTTTCATCTTTTCTTCGTAAGCAGCCTTGGATAGAACGGTAATTGGATATCTTTCTTCAGTCCAACCAGGAATGTTGAAGACTACTTCTGCAGAACCTTCTTGAACGCCTGTAACAATATAATCTGAATATCCATCCAATTCAACGGTAAGTATGGATTCATCAGAAACTTCCGGTGTCAATTTTGCATATGTAAGACTGGTCATTTCAGCTAGTAAGCGAACTTTTATTTTTGTAGTTCCACCCACAGGAATAGCATCGCTAGACAAAGTAATACTTGCCTCATTGAGTAATTTCTTATCAGCAGCAAACACAGTGGATGGCATTAATAAAGCAAAAACCATAGTACAAAGTATAAAACATTGACTAAACCTTTTCATTAGCAATCATCCTTAACGTTTGATTATGTAGTCACTCGAAGTAATCTTGTATTCCATAAAATTCCTGATTCCTCCTGAGTTTTACTATAAATTGTTTCTTCGCAAATACCAACTATTTTTTAAAAGCTTTGGGGTGGATCACCGAAACAAACGAATTCAAATATAAAGATGGATAGGGCGACAACCTGTATTTTTGATACAAGTAGTCGCCCTATCCATCCATTAAATATGTAAAGCTATACGATTTGTTTATTCATATTCAAAGAGGCTTCAAATGCATCAATAATATAGAGGAATCTTTCAGCTTCTCGAAATACATGATCCGCAAGCAGTGGATGAATGATGCTTTTTATACGACATTCTTCAATAAGATCTCGAGCGGTTTTCTTGAAATCACGGAGGGATTTAACCGAGACTTTATTCTCGTCAAGTTGTTGACTTAACAGGGGTTTGGTTTGGGATTGAGGACGCATGGAGCTAAGATCAATAGCTTGATACAACAATGTATCGAAATCATGACTGAAATTTCTCGCTTGTTCAACGAGTTGACGTTCAGAGGGGTCCAATAAATGTCCAATGAATTTGGCATGATCCGCCATTATACGTAGAAAGAACACATTTTCATTGATAATTGCGTCAGGCAAAGGATCTAACCTACCTAGATTCAATTCTTCCAGTCGATTTCGAAAATAATTGGCTTCCCTGCTGACATGATCCACTAATAAAGGGAAATTCGTACCTCCTGGAAGCTTGCATTGCAAAATTAATCCCAATATTTTCCTTTTAAAAGCCCAGATATGTGAAGCAGCACTATGAACTTCCTCATTAAACTTCCGTATAACTGCCGGATCAGAATCCACAGTAAATCCGAGGGATCTATTCTCTATGGCTTCGAATGTGGCGTAGAAATGGTTCGCTTCATTAATTAATTGCGTGTCTTCACAACGAAACCCTAATTTAAGAAAAAAAGAGTGTTCTTTCATGATTCGTGACCAGAATCTAATTTCATCAAGAGATCTCGAAACAAAAGGATCAGGCATTTTTAAAACACACCTCCCATTTTTATACAATCATAATATGCGTGAAGTTTGTACTATATCCGCAAGAATTCAGGCGAATATGCCGAAGTACACAAACGCTTACGATCTGGAACTACTGTAGTATATAATTGACTGTAGGTTCATTAACTACGAGGTGGAAGATTTATGGCAGACAAAACATACTTAGATTTACGGATAAGAAAGACAAGAAAAGCAATCCGGAATGCCTTTATAGATTTATTAACAGAGAAAGAACTGAATAAGATCTCGATCAACGCTATTACGCAAAAGGCTGAAATCAATCGAGCCACATTTTATTTACATTACAAAGATATCAATGATTTGATAGATAGTATCTTGGATGATTTATTAGCAGATTTAAAGAAAATACTCATAGATAAATTTGAAGAATCCTATAAACCAGGGGATGAACTTACCTCGCTGATTTTATTGCTTGAGCATATTGCAGAGAATTCTCATATGTATAAGGTGTTGCTTGTAACCAAAAACATTCCTTATTTCACACCGAAATTGATGGATCTGTTATATGAATTGATATTAACAACAACAGAACAACAATCGATTCAAAAAACAGAGGATTTCTTAACCGTTGATACTCCATCTGATATTGCGGCTTGGTATGGAACATCTGCTATCATTGGTACAATTTCCATGTGGCTAGGCAATGATATGCCTTATACACCTAAATATTTAGCAGAACGAATCATACAGTTAAATCCATTTATACCTGCAAATAATAAAAAGATATAGTGAATTGTTTCACTATTTAAATTTTAATTAACACATATTTATCAACTGTTGCTTTATTAACGCTTTCAGTATTATTGTAGATTGCTTAGCTCCTTAATAACTACTACCATGAAAGTAATAGATAGTATTAAGGAGTGTTAATGAATGATGAAAGTCGGCATTTATCACGGTCAAAATAGTGTGGGGATAGAAGAGCGTCCGATGCCTCAAGTAGGAGCAAAAGATGCGTTGGTTCGTATTTTAGCGGGGGGGATTTGTGGTACAGATATTAATATAGTAAAAGCAGGCTCAGAAATGGGTATCCGTTTCGGCTCAGAGTTTGGACATGAAATGTTTGGTGAAATCGTCGAATTAGGTTCTGATGTGGAAACCGATTTGAAAGTTGGCATGCGTGTAGGTGTGAATCCAATTACTGCAAAACGTGCAGGCCGTCGTTATTCGTTGGAGGTAGGAGCCTTTTCACAATATGTCTTAATTGAAGATGCAGCACTTAATTATAACCTTTATGAATTCGATGATTCCGTTTCGGCAACAGAGGCCGTATTAATGGAACCCATGAGCGTAGGCTTCCATGGCGCTTTTAGCGTACTGCCCAAACATGGAGACAAAATCGTAGTTCTTGGTGCTGGTCCTATTGGCTTATCTGCAGCTGCAGGATTAATTGGTGAAGGCATTAAAGATGTTTGCGTAGTGGATATTGACAACTGGCGTTTGGATAAAGCAAAAGAATTAGGCGCATTAACAGTTAATACGTCGACTGAAACATTAGCAGAGGGTTTAATCAAACACTTCGGCGAAGTGAACGTATACGGTGTGAGTGTACCGAATATAGATGCTTTTGTGGACGCAGCGGGCGCTCCAATATTATTTGAACAAGTGATGCAGATTGTAAAGCCACAAGTAAGAATAGCAATCATTGCCGTTTATAAAAATGAAGTACCTATAAGCCTTGCTCAAGTGATGAGTAAAGAAGTTAATATTGTTGGAGCTAGTGGATACACACATGAAGATATTGTAAAGGTAATTGAACATATTAACGACAAGAAAACGAATATCTCTACAATGGTGACACAGACTTATAAATTAGAGGATATTCAAGCCGCCTTCGATAGAGCCATTGCAGCAAAAGAAACGATCAAGGTTATTGTAGATCTAACTTAATCATCAGTTAATTATATTGGAGTTTATTTGAGTGTAAAACTCAGGTGAACTCTTTTTATTTTAGAAGAATAATGACGTTATATAAAATTTAATTCTAATTGAACATGGCATATTACTAGAGTGTGGTCGTAATTATACTGAGTATAGAAGTGAAATTAGAGAAAAAACGTGGAGGTATGATGGAAATTAATCTTGTTCCTGTAACGTTTGAAGATAAAGAGGTATTGTCTAATCTATATCAATTTTACAATTATGATTTCAGTTTATTTACAGATCAAGACGTAAACCAGCATGGGGAATTCGAGGTGAATATTGATTATTTTTGGGAAGGGGATCATCGATGGAATCCATATTTGATTGAGGTTTCAGGAAACGTAGCTGGATTTGTGGTTGTTCTTTTTGAAAACTTAGATAAAGACCCAGATCCAACTCATGTGATCTATGACTTTATGATTTTGCAGAAATACAGAAGAAATGGAATAGGTACTGCTGCCGCAATAAAAACACTTGATCTATTTAAAGAAGCTAAATGGAAACTAGCTCAAATGGAAAATAATAAATCTGCCATAGCTTTCTGGCGAAAAGTTCTTAAGGATTATACAAAAGACAACTATACAGAACGTTATTTGAGTGATCTCCAAAAATATATTCAAGCATTCGATAGAAGGGGGAGAACGAAATGAATATCACCGTAACATTAACTGACAGCACAACGAAGTTTATGATTAACAATCTCTACCCACTATACTTACACGATCTATCAGAGATATGGGGGAATCTTCCTAATCAATACGGGGTATACGAGGATAATGAAACACAGACGCTGAATGAACAGAATAAAGTCTTCGACATATGGTGGGAGAAGCCGGGGATTTTATATCCTTATTTAATAAAAGAGGATGGAATTCCTGCTGGTTTTGCATTAGTAGCCACACCACCTCATACACCACCAGGTTGTGAATTTTATTTAAACGAATTCTTTATCCTGCGGCCCTTCCGAGGTACGGGAATCGCTGAACGTGCGGCTAAGGAGGTATTTAATCTTCATATTGGAAAATGGGAGCTACAAACCAATCCCACAGCTACAAATAGGAGAGCCCAGCATTTTTGGAGAAAAACACTAAAAGAATATACTGGTAATAGCTTTCAAGAAGAATGTAAGAAGTCTTTTGATGATGAATTAAAGATGATTTTTAATTTTTGCAATGGATAAAGCTAATCAAATCGAAATGAGGGAATTATTTCTTCTATTTACTTATAGTGGATTAGGGCTTACAATTAGAAAAATTATATATCAAAACAAATGCTTTGATGGAGAAAAGTAGTTCAATACCTCTTTACAGGGAGGAAACGCCGGAGATTGAGAGCGTTTCTAGAGAAAAGGGTTGATCGAAGTTCACTCCGGAGCAGTCCCTTGAAACCATTGTTGGCAAGTAGAGGTGTAACGGTGTTAACCGTTAAATATTTAAGTGAGAACATTTCTGTTTGTTGTACAGAATAGTTCTAATTTAGGGTGGTACCGCGGCTCCTCGTCCCTTTTCGGACGAGGGGTCTTTTTGTTTCCATTTAGAAGAAATATTTGTATCCTTGTAAGGCTCGGTAGCTCAATAGTAAGCTTTCTATAAAAACAGCCTGTTTGATCACTATGGATTGAGATCTGCCTGAGGTTTGCTGCTGGTGCAACCGTCGACCAGCCCTCAGTGAATACTGTCTTTCTAAGGATAGTATTAAGAAAATCCTTTATAGTAAAAAATAGCCGGTCAACCGTAATGGTTGACCGGCTATTACATTTATTTGAAGCGTTAACTCGCAAATATATGCTTACCAATTTTTAAGTTCTGAGGACGAGTCCAGATCCATGCACTAGTAGCTGTATCTGGATTGAAATAATAGATCGAATTGTTTGTTGGGTCCCAACCTCGGACAGCATCAAGAGCAGCTAAATAGGCAGTCCGGTTTGGAGTAAGCCAATACTGTCCGTCAGATACGGCTGTAAATGCGCCTTTTTGAAATACAACGTTTTTTATATTGTTTGGAAATTGACTAGATTGTATGCGATTCATAACTACAGCACCAACTGCGACTTGTCCTTTATAAGGCTCACCGCGCGATTCACTGTAGATTACTTTCGCCAAAATATCCATTTCCTCAATATTAAGCGTGTATTTTTTTAGAGCATTCCAAGTTTTTGTACCAGTAACTCCATCGGCACTTAATCCGTAGGCCTTTTGAAATTTAGCAACGGCAGCTTTCGTTTGTGCTCCATATACACCATCTAAAGGCTGAGTATAGAAATTCAGAGTTTTTAATCGATACTGAAGATCCCACACATCTCCAGAAGAACTCCCTACGGTTAATACCGGAGCAGCACTAGCAGAACCAATCATAGAAGCCATACTTACCAGACCCAAAAGAAGCAACAAAGTGAATATTTTAGTCTTCATTGTAGTAGCCTCCTTTCTGAAAACATTATAAATAACCTTCAATAACTGAGACAACACTCATTTATTGGTAATCTAATAATCCATTTTACATTTTCGAAAATACTTCATTAGGTTTGTGATCCTATGAAATGGGTAAATGAATAATCAGAGGCACATCAACTTCGGAGGTTTTATATATGAAAAAGCAATTGTATCTATTCATAATCGTAGCCGCACTCACTCTAAGCGCATGTGGTAATGATAATAGTTATGGCAATAAGATAATGGAAAATTCCTCACACTCTAGTTCAAGTGACGTACCCGAAAATTTGAAGGTGTCAGAGAATCCTACTTTTAAAATAGGAAGTAAAGCGATTATCCAAGCGGACCATATGGAAGGTATGAAAGAGGCAACAGCAACGATAGTTGGAGCTTTTGATACCACTGCGTATATCGTTTCTTATAGGCCCGCAACAGGCGGATTTCCAGTTACAAATCATAAGTGGATTATTCATGAAGAAATCAAAAAAGCAGCCGATAAACCCTATGAATCCGGCTCAGAAGTCGTAATGGAAGCTGACCATATGAAAGATATGAAAGGTGCAACGGCTCAGATTAACGCAGCGGAACAAACCACGGTATATATGATTGATTACACACCTACTACGGGTGGAGATAAAGTGAAAAATCATAAATGGGTAACGGAAGATGAGCTTTCAGCAATAAAGTAACCAATAGAAATATAAGCTCAAAAGTAATGAAAGATGATTAAGGTAGGAACAGTCATGGACTTTGTTAAAGTTCTAGGCTGCTCCTACCTTTTTGATTGCTTCTTTTATTGGTAGTGAAGTGTTAAAATATCTTTATAAAGCACTGCTATACAAAATATACCATTTTAATTGATATTTTCTTAGAAGGTAGGAGCGTGATTGAAATGCCTAACTGGCAGGTGAAATTCGATGAAGAAATGCTTAAACAAGCTGCACAACAGATTCAAGTCTATTGGACAACGATTAAGTATATTGGTGGTTTTGAAAATGTTGTCTATAGCTTTCCAAAAGATGATCATGAATATATTTTACGTGTAACACATCATTCTCATCAGGAGCAGGAGATGGTCATCTCTGAACTTGACTTTATGGACCATCTTGCAAAGCATGGCGTGCAACTGGCTCCCCCCATTCCCTTTCAGGATGGCAGCTTGGTACAAACGTTAGTCAAAGATAAAGAAAGATTTATGATCTGTGTGATGGAGAAAGCACCAGGTGGTCATGTTAATGCTTCCGATCCCTATTGGGGAACGGAGTTTTTTGAGCAATGGGGTGAGGTAACAGGAAGAATGCATGCTTTAGCTCTGCAATATGAGCGTCCGGAGACTGTTCTGGCAAGATCACATCAGGGTAAGCTAGAGTTTGACTTTGCTAACTTTGGTACTGTTGAACATCAGCTTTTTGAAAAGTTGCTTCAAATAAATGATCGGATTAACCAGTTGCCGCGGAATCGAGAAGGCTATGTACTATGTCACCGTGATTTGCATCCAGGTAATTTCTTCGTGCATGAGGGGCAGATCACCGTGTTTGACTTTGATGATTGTGGATACGACTACATGGTGCATGATATTGCCATTGCCGTTTATTATTCGACCATCTTTGGGGATTGGCGAAAACCGGAGGTAGAGCAGAGTAGAACTTCTAGACTTGCGGCAGCCATGCTGACGTCTTTTATGAAAGGGTATAATCGAGAGTATGCACTCGACAATAAATGGCTAGAAGAGCTCCCGCTCTTTATTGAAAAGCGCCGACTGGAATTAGTGCTTTTGTTATTTCAAGAGTTTTCGGAGTCACAGCGTGAGCAGGATAGAGAGTGGCTTGCCCGTAATATTCAGGATGCCCTAAATGACAAAGCTTGTTTAGAGCTTTAATAAATCCTTTTAAGTAGTTTTTAATATATTTAGAATAGATAATGAGGATATATCATATAAAAAAGGAGCATTTATTTGAACCTAGCAACTCCTGTAACACCTATTCAACTTATGCAAGTACTTCTAAACGTTTCTGTGATCCGCCCTGTTTTTATTTGGGGGGCGCCTGGTATTGGAAAGTCTTCTCTTGTAGAAGCTTTTGCTGATCAGGTGGGTCTTCCATGTGTTTCTCTTCTGGGTTCTCAACTAGCACCGGAAGACATCATTGGGGTACCTCAAATCGTTAACGGCAAGAGCCAATTTTGTCCTCCGAAAATGATTGCTCGGGACGAACCGTATTGCTTGTTCTTAGACGAGCTTAATGCCTGTTCTCAAGAGGTGCAAAAAGCTTTTTATAGTCTTATCCACGAACGCCGCATCGGCGATTATCACCTACCTGAGGGCTCTATAGTAATAGGAGCTGGTAACCGTGCACAAGATAGTGCAATTGTTAAACCTATGTCCTCCGCGCTTATCAATCGGATGTTCCATATACAGCTAAATGTATCTTTTCAGAATTGGATCTCTTGGGCATATGAGAATAGCATTCATCCTATGGTTATTGAATATCTGGAATTGCGTCCCGATCATCTGTGGAGTGCACCTCCAAAGACTGAAGAGCCTTTCTCCACGCCACGCTCTTGGCATATGCTTAGTGATGCACTACATGAGTTTGGGGATGATATAAATGTGGATGCCGTGGGGATTTTAGCGAATGGTTCACTGACACCTTCTCACGCCACACAATTCAGGGCTTTTTATAAAAATCTAACTGGAAAATATGAACTTAATCAAATTATAGATGGTAAATCCTCATTTCCAACGGCTCCAGAAGATCGGGATCTCCTGTATTTCCTGGCGCAATCCTTGCGTGCCCAGATTATCAAAGAACTCCCTCCGATTAAAGATAACGTACGAGATGGACATCGCCAATTTGCACACACTGTTAAAAAGCTGATTAAAGACCTGTCCGTCATTAGCTTTGAAATTGCACAGCTAGTAGTTGCTAAGCAGGAGCAAAGTGATAATATTCCAGATTGGTTAATGGTTGAAATTGTACGTGATTTACCACGTCTTGCAATAAAAGAGCGGGGGTAAATATGGCTAAAAAAACAACACCAGATAATCCCGCTTTGAAAAATTTTAATGAAGCATGTTCATTAATCGCGGATCATCCTATTTTTGCACCGTTATCTGTTCGAGCTTCGATTATCCATAATGAAAATAGTCCATATCCTGAAAACGGCTGGGCAATTGTCACTAATAACGGTTATATTTACACTCATCCTAAACGGCGTGGTGAGGTTGCTGAATGGATGTACGTTTTGGCACATTGTTTTCTTCATTTAGGACTTGGGCATTTAAAGATTAAAGAGAATCAAGTGGCGTGGAACGTTGCATGTGATGTGTACATAGCAAAGTTTTTAAATGACTTGAAGCTTGGGAAAGTACCCGCAGATATGGAGTCGCGAATTGATCTTACAATTAAAGATGAACAACAGCTTTACGAGCAATTTATGATAAAAGGAATTCCGGACACCTCCAGATATTTTGGGACTGCGGGTGTTTCAAAACTGGATATGAATGTTAGAGAAACCACCAAAAGATACTGGGGAAAAGCACCGGATTGGGAAGCCTATTTTGCTTATGGGTTATCTAATGCTGTGACGAATGCAGTAAGTGTTGCTGGAGGCCATGCTAATACTATTAGTGACCCTGCACTTTCATTAACCGCTCCACAACGTGCAAAACGATGGTTTATGGACAGATATCCTTTATTAGGTGCGCTTGCCGCCGGCTTTGAGATTATAGAAGATCCAGCGATATGTCGGCGATTTGATATTTCCATAGCTGCCATTGACGTTATTGAGCGCAAAATATTTATGAACCCTGCAGCCGGACTAAACGACGAGGAGTGTATTTTCGTGATGGCGCATGAGCTTCTGCATGCGGGGCTTCAGCATCACGAGCGATGTCTTGGCCGGGATCATTATCTTTGGAATGTGGCTTGTGACTACGTAATAAATCTATGGCTAGTAGAAATGAGTGTAGGGGAGTATCCGCGAATTGGACTCTTATTAGATCCTGAGCTTAAAGGTTTATCTGCTGAAACGATTTATGATCGTATGGTCGGAGATATCCGCACTTATAAGAAACTGGCAACCTTGAGAGGGAATGGACTTGGTGACATTTTAGATAACGGTTCATCAAGTTTTTGGGATGCGAGAGAAGGACAGACGCTAGATGATTTCTGTAAAAATGCGATGCAACAAGGACTTATGTATCATGAAGAGCAAAGTCGCGGTCTTTTACCGTCAGGCCTAGTTGAAGAGATTAGAGCGCTGGGCCAGCCACCTATTAAATGGGATGTAGAGCTTGCTCGGTGGTTTGATCATTATTTTTCACCGCTTGAGAAGACCAGATCTTATTCACGAATTAGCAGACGTCAATCTTCTACGCCTGATATCCCTCGACCACAATGGGTTCATAGCGGTGCTGCAGATGATGGCCGCACTTTTGGAGTTATTTTAGATACCTCAGGCTCAATGGATAAAAAGCTTCTGGCCAAAGCATTAGGGGCCATTTCAAGTTATGCGCAGGCTCGTGATGTTCCTTTTGCACGGATTATCTTTTGTGATGCTTGTCCTTATGATGCAGGTTACATGCCCCCCGAGGCTATCGCAGATCGAGTACAAGTGAAGGGAAGAGGGGGAACGATCTTACAACCAGCTATTGATTTGATTCAACAAGCTGAGGATTTTCCGAAAAAAGGACCGCTTCTAATTATTACAGATGGTTATTGTGACAAGCTGACCATTAAAAGAGACCATGCTTATATTTTGCCCAAGGGAAATGACTTGCCTTTCTCACCCAAAGGACCTGTATTCAGAATTAATTAGGGCTTAGAATAAATTTAGAGCGAGGTAACAATGGATATGAATCCCCCCAAACATATTCTTTCCGCAGCTACCGTTGTATTCAATGATCAAAGAGAGATTTTATTAATAAAAGGTCCACGTAGAGGATGGGAGATGCCAGGCGGACAGGTTGAAGAGGAGGAGTCCCTTATAGAAGCAGCAATCAGGGAAGCCAAAGAAGAATCGGGCATTGATATAGAGATTAATAAGTTCTGCGGCGTCTTTCAAAATGTAGATCGATCTATTTGCACTACATTATTTCTGGGTAAAGCTATCGGTGGTGAGCCTGCTACTAGTTCCGAAAGCTTGGAAGTGGGTTTTTTCTCGATAGAACAAGCATTGGAAATGGTCACATGGAAAAACCTCAGACTGCGGCTGGAGTATTGTCTAAATGATGAGGTGCAGCCTTTTTACGTAGAGTTACGGGGGACAGAAGTTGAAGAAATTATTATTACACATCTGAGTTAACATAGGGAGCACAATGGACAAGTGTTTCGATCAACAAAGATTCATTTTTTTTATTTTATAACATTTTCAGTTGATTACAGAACTTTTCATACGTTTACAGCGTCTTACTTATGAACGATAAATCGACGGTAAGGACTGAAACATTATGAAAGACAACACGAAGCTTTTCAGAAATAATATGAGGAGCCAGTCTTCTATACAATCTGTAGGCGGCAGGCGTTATGTGCCAGGAATTGATGGTCTAAGGGCTTTATCAGTACTCGCTGTAATCGCATATCATTTGAATCTGAATTGGGCTGAGGGTGGACTTCTCGGCGTTGGAATATTTTTTGTAATCTCCGGATATCTCATTACTGACCAAATCATTAGCCAGTGGGAGCGGCACCGAAGGCTGAACCTTGTAGACTTTTGGGTTCGTAGGGCGCGGAGGCTGTTGCCTGCGATGGCCGTTATGCTTTTTGTGGTTGCCATATGGCTTTTAATTATAGAACCATCAAGATTGTTTGGGCTAAAGGGTGACTTTATGTCTTCCTTATTTTATTTCAATAACTGGTGGCTAATATTTCATAATGTTTCCTATTTTGAAAGCTTTGGCCCACCATCTCCTATCGGACATTTATGGTCGCTTTCTATTGAAGGACAGTTTTATATTCTATGGCCAATAGTTCTCATCATCGTGATGAAAATCGCTCGTCGGCGAGGTAAGCTTATTGCATGGATTATGGCTTGCGCAGCAGTCTCGGCTTTAGCCATGGCATTGATCTACGTACCGGGGACAGACCCAAGTAGAGTATATTATGGAACGGATACCCGCTTATTTGCGCTTCTCATTGGAGCAGCACTTGCAGTTGCTTGGCCAAGTCAGAAACTTAATGATAACGTCTCAGAACCGGCTCGGCGTGTGCTTGATATTGTAGGGGGATTAGGACTCATTCTATTGTTGGTACTTTTTAATCAGGTTAATGAGTTCGATGATTTACTTTACCGTGGTGGGTTTTTAGTGATTTCTTTGATTGCAGCTGTAGTTATTGCCGTTCTAGCTCATCCTGCTAGCCGTCTGGGATCGATCGTAGGCTGTAAACCTTTGCGTTGGATCGGGCTGCGATCATATAGCTTGTACATATGGCATTTTCCAGTCATTATCCTTAGCAGTCCGAATGTGAGTACTGAAGAAAGCAGCATGCTTCGGATCATCATTCAGGTAGCAGTAAGTTTTCTTCTAGCTGCATTGTCATATAAGTATGTGGAGGAGCCCATTCGTCGAGGTTCATTTAAAGAAACTTGGAAGAACATCAGTGTAAAACGAAGGGGGGGTCTTCGTCCAGGCTTCTTAATGGCTATTATTGCTGTGATTCTTATCCCAATCGCATGCAAAGGTTATTTGTTAAACGCTGGATCGGATACGTCTGCGATCGAATCGGCAGATTTGCAGTATGAACAACAACAGCTGCAACAGCAAGAACAACGACTGCAGCAGCAAGAACAACAAGATATGGGAAGAAAGAATGATCCCGCAGATCATAAAGCGATAGACGAAAATATAACTGATAAACCATCAATACCAGCCTTGGCAACAGCTACAACTGAACCTGAAGTGAAAAAAGCTGATACTAAGGTGGGAACTACAAATACAGAAATAGCAAAGCCTGAATCGGAAGTGGGGAAATCTGTTCCTGAAGAAAAGAAACCTGTGGCTGAGAAGAGTCAAGCTGGAACGGATGTTACGGCCATTGGAGATTCTGTCATTTTGGATGCAGCACCATACCTTTCAGAGGAATTACCTGGCATTGTCATCGAGGGAAAGATCGGTCGGCAGATGGCTAAAGCTCAGGAGGTAGTGGATCAGCTTAAAGCTCAAGGCCGGCTGGGTAAAAAGGTTATAATCGAGCTTGGGACTAACGGATCCTTTAGTTCAAAGCAATTACGTAATTTACTAGATTCATTAAGTGATGCTGAGCAGATTTTTTTGGTCAATACACGGGTTCCAAGAAAATGGGAGAATAATGTGAATCACAATATTTCAAAAGTTTCCAGTGAATATAGTAATACGACCGTAGTAGACTGGTACTCTGCAAGTGAAGGAAAAGACGATTATTTCTACCAAGATGGTGTGCATCTTAAACCAGAGGGCTCCAAGTGTTACGCCTCACTTCTTGCGAAAGCCTTGGAAAGTAAGTAAGAATTAATTGAATCTCCAAACTTTTTGATATTATATTTTAATAGACCGGCAAGAGAGTTCTCTCTTTGCCGGTCTTTTTTTTCGTAAACGAATGATCATTGAAGAGCTAATTAATTCCTAGTCGTAGATAAAATGCTCCACCACAGCCACAGTCTTAGTTATGTCTGGATCAGAATTATCGATCACTTTCACATTAGAACTTGGAAGCGGCCACTTCACACTGCGGTTTCCAAATGATTTGCGGAATTCATCCCAATGCTGGAACTTCCATTCATCTAATGGTGATTGTCGATCGTGAATTCGTGTCCGATACAATTCCTCATTGGCTAGTTCGACCAAGACAACTTTAACCTCAACATCTTGCAGCGAACGTCCGATTCGAGATAACTCACTGCTGA
The DNA here is from genome assembly GCF_038000135.1 of Paenibacillus sp. FSL F4-0236. Lineage (NCBI taxonomy): Bacteria > Bacillati > Bacillota > Bacilli > Caryophanales > Paenibacillaceae > Paenibacillus > Paenibacillus sp. FSL F4-0236. Next base: position 2,855,384 of record NZ_JBBOBK010000001.1, on the reverse strand, counting down.
TCCAGTCAGGGTTGGCAGCTTCTTTAGTAAATGGTCCAACCACAAATGCATCTACATTCAGGCCTATATTGTCTAGCGCTGCATCCATCGTAATCCGGTAGCCCAAATCACGGCATAATCTTTTGTAATCGGCAGAGTCTCTGTCTGCCGGGTCCAATCCGTGAAAGGTCATAATGGCGTCAGCCGCTGGACGTAATAGAATATCCATATCAAAGAAGGGTACTTTACGCCGGGAAGCGATCGCTTTAGCTAATGTCGTTTTGCCTGCCCCAGCTGGCCCTAGAAAAAATACAAGTTTGTTCATCATTGTCTCTCCTTAGAACCTCAATTCATTGCTACAGTCTATCTCTAAATATTATCATATAAAAGAAGATGAGTAATCGCCAGCGTAAAATCCTCATCTACCGTAGGTTTTGAGAACCTGAGATATTTCGCGTTACGGTCCATAATATGATATTTTTTTGCTTCTCCATTGAGTTTTTGTGTAATCCTGCTTATAATATAGCGAGAAAAATAAGAAAAAGGTGTCCATAAATGAGCATATTAAATGTAGAAGGATTAAGTCATGGTTTTGGAGATCGTGCGATCTTCAAGGATGTTTCATTCCGTCTTCTAAAAGGCGAGCATATCGGATTATTCGGCGCTAACGGCGAAGGTAAATCCACTTTTATGAATATTGTTACAGGAAAGCTTCAACCGGATGAAGGTAAGGTCGAATGGTCCAAACGGGTGCGTGTTGGCTACCTCGATCAGCATGCAGTGTTGACCAAAGGCATGACCATTCAAGATGTACTCAGAGGCGCTTTTCAATACCTCTTTGATCTTGAGCAAGAGATGAATGATATGTACGGCAGAATGGGTGACGTGTCGCCTGAAGAGTTGGAAAAGCTGCTTGAAGAAGTTGGTACGATCCAAGATACGCTTACAAATCAAGATTTCTACATGATCGATGCGAAGATACAAGAAACCGCGCGCGGTCTAGGCATCACAGATATTGGATTGGATCGTGATGTAGCTGATCTTAGTGGTGGTCAGCGTACCAAAATCCTGCTTGCGAAGCTGTTGCTTGAAAAACCAGATATTTTGCTCCTAGATGAGCCTACGAACTATCTGGATGAGCAGCATATTGAATGGCTGAGACGTTATCTTCAAGAGTATGATAATGCATTTATTCTGATCTCACATGATATGCCTTTCTTGAACAGCGTTATCAACCTGATCTACCATATGGAAAATCAAAAGCTGACCCGTTATGTGGGTGATTATGAGCAATTCCAACAGGTCTACGAAATGAGAAAACAACAGCTTGAATCTGCTTATAACCGTCAGAAACAAGAAATTGCAGAGCTGAAAGACTTCGTTGCACGTAACAAAGCCAGCGTAGCTACCCGTAACATGGCAATGTCCAGACAGAAGAAGCTCGACAAGATGGAAATCATCGAGATTGCAAAAGAGAAGCCAAAACCACAGTTTAACTTTAAAGAAGGTAAAACTGCGGGCAAGATGATCTTCGAAGCTAAAGAATTGGTTATCGGATATGACACACCGTTGTCCAGACCACTAAATTTGTTAATGGAGCGTGGACAAAAGATCGCGTTGGTCGGTGCGAACGGGATCGGTAAAACCACCTTGCTTCGCAGCATCTTAGGCGAAATCCAAGCATTGTCCGGTTCGGTAGAACGTGGATACCATCAAGAGATTGGATACTTTGAGCAAGAAATGAAAGAAGGCAATTACAAGACTTGTATCGAGGAGATCTGGGATACATTCCCATCCCTGTCACAATTCGAAGTACGTGCTGCCCTTGCCAAATGTGGACTGACCACGAAACATATCGAAAGTAAGATTGCAGTTCTAAGTGGTGGAGAAAAAGCTAAAGTGCGTCTATGTAAACTCATTAACAGTGAAACAAACATTCTCGTATTAGATGAGCCGACGAACCACTTGGATATCGATGCCAAAGATGAACTGAAACGTGCGCTGAAAGCATATAAGGGAAGCATTCTCATGATCTCTCACGAACCAGATTTTTATCAAGACATTGTCACCGATATCTGGAATTGCGAAGATTGGACAACAAAAGTATTCTAATAAGCAAATCTTTATTGAACAAGCCTATGAGGTGTTAACGAATCAGTTACGCTTTATAGGCTTTTTTATGGATAGTGGGGAGGGTCTATGTGTTAGAGAATAAAATGGATCAGCTTAACATCAGTGTTCAAAGAATTTTTGGAGAACAAGAAATAGAAATAGTCGATTTCACATGTGAGGATTTAGATTATAAAACACCTAACTTTACAACAGCGGGTATCTTTCATCTTCAGGGTATCGCACTAATTAATAACGAGCAGCTTCCATGGTCAATCATATTAAAAATCATTAAGTCTGATAGTGCAGAAAAAGAGGATCCAGCACATCACAATTACTGGCGACGAGAAGCCCTAGTCTTTGAATCTAAGATTCTGGATGAGCTTCCTAGCTCAATCCAAGCTCCTAAGTGTTATCTTGTTGAGGAGCAAGTAGATGGGACTGTATGGTTATGGATGGAACGAATTGAAGGGGAATTTGCACATACGAAGGAGCAATTTGATATTATCGCTGAACGGTTAGGCCGATTTAATGGAGCTTATCTTTCAGGAAAGAACACTCCTAATAACCAATGGATATGTAGAAGCTGGCTTAGATCATGGACTACCGCAAGTAAAATGTATGCACCTAACCCTGAAGAATATATTCATCAATTACATAGAGACAATGACCGAAGCCTTTGGGCTTGGTTCCAAGACTTCACGAAGCGGATAGACAGTAACTTGAATGCTCTCCATCGCTTGCCGCGAGTATTAGCCCATCAGGACCTCAGTCAAATGAATATGCTGTTAACTCAAAACGGAGAGTTAGTTTTGATAGACTGGCAATTTATGAGTATATCAGGTTTAGGTGAAGATCTTGGTAAAATGTTTGGCGTAAATATGAGTCTTGGTGTAATTCCTATCCATCGTTACGAGGAATTTAAAGAGTCTTTATTCCATTCGTATATCAAAGGATTAAAGGCTAGCGGATGGCAGGGGGACGAATCCCTTGCAAGATATGGTTATTGTTTAAGCACTGCTTTACGCAGTGTCTGGGAAGTGCCACAATACTTTTCTCTGAATGCTCAGCTACAATCTGACCTGTTAAACGCTAATCTTCAGGAGCGGGTTAATCGGCTAGAGCAAATCATTATTATTCATCAAAAAATGACGCTAGAAGCAGAGACATTGAAATTATGGACAACATAGTTCTTAATTCTCATTAGATATGAAAAGGGAGCCCCTATTACAGGAGCTCCTTTTTGCTACACCTCAATAATGATGGGGAGAATCATTGGACGTCGTTTCGTTTTTTCGTACAGGAATCTACTTAGGGTCTCCTTGATGGTCTGCTTGATGATATTCCACTCGCCTAGGTCAGCCTCACTCATCTTTTGAAGGGTAGAAGTTACAAGCTTGTTGATCTCCTCCATTAAAGTTTCTGAGTTACGGACATAGATGAATCCTCTGGATATGGTATCCGGCTCGTTTAATAAACGTCCATCTTCTTGGCTTAATGTAATCACTGTAATCAAAATACCGTCTGCTGACAGCTGGCGACGATCGCGAAGAACGACATTACCAATATCTCCAATCCCAAGGCCATCCACTAGGGTTTGTCCAGCTGCCACTCGGCCAGATTGGCGGACGACACCTGATGATGATTCGACGATATCTCCATTTTTCAGAATAAAGATATTATTGGGGTTAACACCAACTGCCTCTGCTAACAAGCTGTGATGATGTAGCATACGGTATTCACCATGAATCGGTATGAAATATTCAGGTTTCATCAAGGTTAACATTAACTTAAGCTCTTCTTGGCTTGCATGCCCAGATACATGAAGCTCGCTGCGTGATCCATAGATGACTTTAGCGCCAAGCACGTATAAATTATCGACGATTCTAGATACATTGCGTTCATTCCCGGGAATGGGATTAGCTGCTATCAGAACGGTGTCTCCTGCCTGGATTTCCATCTGCCTATGACTTGCGTTAGCCAGTCGCGATAACGCAGCCATGGGCTCTCCTTGACTGCCTGTACATAATACAGTTACTTGCTCTGGAGGGAGTTTGGCAGCTTCTGTAGGCTCGATCAGCATGTTATCTGGAATGCTCAAGTACCCGAGTTCCTGGGCTACTCGGACAACATTAACCATACTTCTGCCAAGTAAGGTTAATCTACGATCGGTTAAACGAGCAGCTTCAATGATCTGTTGTAGACGGTGTACATTTGAAGCAAAGGTAGAGATAAAAATTCTACGGTCAGCTTTCATGAATGCTTCTTCTATATGAGCGCCAACGAGTTTTTCAGAGGGGGTGAAGCCTGGGCGTTCTGCATTGGTACTCTCTGAGAGCAGGAACTTTACACCATTCTTCCCGATGTCAGCCATTTTATGTATATCGGGATACTGCTTATTAACAGGGGTCATGTCAAATTTGAAATCCCCTGTATGAACAACGGTCCCTTCTGGGGTATCGAATACAACACCAAGGCAATCCGGAATACTATGATTGGTATTAAAGAACGTTGTAGTAATCGCTCCTAGCTGTAAAGTAGACTCAGAATCAATGACATGAAGCTTGGTCTGACGTAATATTCCGTGTTCCCTCAGTTTATTTTCAATTAGACCTAAGGTTAACCGAGATGCGTAGATCGGAAGATTTAATTGTTTGAGTAGATACGGAATTCCTCCAATATGATCCTCATGTCCATGTGTAACTACTAATGCTCGAATCTTATCAAGATTACTTAATAAATACGTAACATCAGGAATAATGAGGTCAATCCCCAGTAGACTTTCGTCCGGAAATTTAGAACCGCAATCAATGACAATAATATCATCTGCATATTGCAGGAAATACATATTCTTACCAATTTCATTCACACCGCCTAATGCTGCAATCCAGAGCTGCTTAGCTGCCACTTTCATTAAAGTCCCTCCTTTTATAAATTCCCCTATATTATGTATGAAATCCTTTATAATTATCCTTTCATTGAGGTGGTACAATAGTATAACAATAGATTGATATTCAAAAGTTAGGGGACAGATTGATCATGAACATCAGAAGAATACATAAGAACGATAATCGTGCGATTGAACAGATTATTAGGAGCTGTCTGATTGAGTTTGGCGGGAATAGGGCAGGGCTTGCGTGGGAAGATGACAGCCTGCATCATTTATATGAGTATTACAATCATAGTGATAATCAGGCCTATTGGGTTGTAGAAGAAGATGGAAATATATTGGGCGGGTGTGGCATTGCGCCTTTCGGCAATGAGGGCGACATATGTGAGTTGCAAAAAATGTACTTATCTCAGTCTGTTAGAGGTAATGGGATAGCTTCTGAACTCCTAAATACGGCGCTGGATTTTGCCAAGCTTCATTACAATAAATGTTATTTGGAGACATTACAGAACATGCATGCGGCTAACCGTTTTTATATGAAAAACGGCTTCGAACTTTTAGATGCCCCATTAGCTGGCTCAGAGCATTTCGCATGTGATGCTTGGTATATTAAAGAGTTAATTTAATTATGGTTTAGTAAGCCTGGATTAGCAGGCTTATTTTTTATTTGACAATAAAACCGTCCAGACGGTATAGTAAATATCAGGGGTGATCAATGTGAACAGTAATTCTAAACGTAAAACTATTTTATTGGCGGCTTCCACAGTTGTTAAAAATAATGGAGTAGAGAAGCTTACGCTTGAAGCTGTGGCTAAAGAAGCCGGGGTCAGTAAGGGCGGGCTACTGCACCATTTTCCAAATAAAGAAGCTTTGATCATAGGGATGGTCGAAGATCTAACGAACCATTTTTTTACCAATGTTCAAGATAGAGCAATGAGCGAAACGGTTGAAAAAGGGAAGTGGAGTCGTGCTATTACTAAAGCCATGGATGATGATATTAAAGAGGGCAAAGAGATTGGTACCGCGCTTCTTGCTGCTCTTTTCACAAATCCAGATATTCTTAACAAATTTCAAAGTCAATATGCAACGTGGCAACAAAACATAGAGAACGATGGCATTGATCCTGTACGCTCCACTATCATTAGGTTGGCAGCAGATGGGTTATGGTATTCCGAAATGTTCGGATTAGGTGTGTTAGATGATGAATTACGCACGAAAGTCATTCAAGAATTGATAAATATGACAAAGTAAGGAGAGGTTATCTTTGAATTCATATGTATTACTTGCAACAGCGATCATCTGTGAGGTATTTGGCAGTTCAATGCTAAAAGTGTCTAACGGGTTTAAAAGGGTATTCCCATCCATTGGCGTGATCCTTGGTATGGGCTTAGCATTTTATAGTCTTTCTTTAGCGTTAAAAACAATTCCATTAGGTACAGCTTATGCGATTTGGTCAGGGGTGGGCACAGCTTTGACAGCTATAATTGGCGTAGTTATTTATAAGGAGAATTTTAATCGTAAGAAATTACTAGGTCTACTACTTATTATTGGTGGTGTAATCATTATGAAGCTCTCAGGTGGGGCTCATTAGAATTTGGAGGCTGCAGCATGAAAAGAAATGTAGGATATATTGCTCTAAGTATAGCGATTGCTAGCGAAGTCGTAGGTACTACTATGTTGAAAATGTCAGAAGGATTCACGCAATTACTCCCTTCTATAGGGGTTATTATTGGTTTTATTATTGCTTTTTATAGTTTATCCATAAGCCTTAGAGAATTACCGTTAAGCTTAGCTTATGCAATTTGGTCGGGTGTAGGTACTGTTCTAACTGCAATTGTGGGTATTGTTGTGTGGGGAGATCCATTTGGTATTCTTACTTTTGCCGGAATAGTATTAATAGTAGGAGGAGTGGTATTATTAAACTCTCCTGCCAAAGGTGAAGACAAAGTACGGGCCTGATAAATCAGGCTCTTTTTTTATTTTTAAACGGATGTCATAGATTCCATAAATCGCATAGTTTCGCGATAATGGTATCACTTACCTTTTCCGTAGAATTACATCTTATAGTTTGAGCTACTATTTATCTATAATGAGTGTGTCTGAAAGTGAAGGGAGGTTGTGGTTCTTTTTAATGTGCTCTGGATGATCTCTATTGAAAACGCTACCATTTGAGCACTCTGATAGGTTCGTGAATTTTTGAGAATCTAACATATTTAAGGAGGATTAAAATTAAAATGCGTAACAAGTATGTTGTATGGTCGCTGGTAGTATCCATGCTGATTTCAAGTTTATTCTTGGCTGCGGGCCCACTTAATTTTGTTTCAGCCTCCGGAGGACCAAACCTGACACTCGGCAAAAATGTAACTGCGAGCGGTCAATCACAAACTTATAGTCCTGACAATGTTAAAGACAGTAATCAAAGCACGTATTGGGAAAGTACGAATAATGCATTCCCGCAATGGATTCAAGTCGATTTAGGTGCAAATACGAATATTGATCAAATCGTTCTAAAGCTCCCTTCTGGTTGGGAGACGCGGACGCAAACATTGGCTGTTCAAGGTAGCACAAACGGTTCGACATTCACGAATATTGTAGGTTCTGCAAATTATGAATTCAATCCATCAGTGGCAGGGAACAGTGTTACCATCGACTTTGCCTCAACCAGTACGCGTTATGTTCGTCTGAATGTAACGAGCAACACAGGTTGGCCGGCAGCTCAGCTCTCTGAATTCGAGATTTACGGCGCTAGTGGCCCTATTCCTACTCCAACTCCATCGCCTTCCGGCACTTATGAAGCTGAATTTGCTTCACTGTCTGGAGGAGCTAAAGTGAACACGGATCATGCCGGTTACTCCGGCGCGGGCTTCGTGGATGGATATTTGACACAAGGTGCAACAACGACATTCACGGTTAACGTGCCAGCAGCAGGTAGTCGTGAGGTGACATTGAAATACGCCAATGCAAGTGGCAGTGCAAAGACAATAAGTGTCTACGTCAATGGTGCTAAAATTGGCCAGACCTCATTATCTAACTTACCAAATTGGGATTCATGGAGCACTAAAGTAGAAGTTCTTAATCTAAATGCGGGTAACAACACCATCGCATATAAATATGATGCTGGTGATTCTGGCAATGTTAACCTTGACCAAATCACTGTAGCGTCGACAACAACACCACCACCTGCAACACCTACTCCGACACCGACAGCCACACCAACACCGTTAGCAACACCAATACCAACACCAACACCAACAACAACGCCAACAACCACACCAACACCGACGGTCACACCAACAGCAACGCCGACACCAACACCAACACCAACACCAACACCTGCTCCTGGGAGTAATATTGCTGTCGGCAAGACGATTACCGCTTCTTCCAGTACACAAACGTTCGTAGCAACAAATGCGAACGATAATGACACAAGCACGTACTGGGAAGGTGGCAGCAATCCAAGTTCGCTCACCCTCGACTTAGGGGCGAACCACAACATTACGTCAATCGTTTTGAAGCTGAATCCAGCCTCTGCATGGAGTACTCGCACACAAACGATTCAGGTGCTCGGTCACAATCAAGACACGACTACCTTCGGTAATTTGGTATCAGCTCAATCGTATACGTTTAATCCAGCTTCGGGCAACACAGTAACCATCCCGGTTACGGCAACGGTTAAACGTCTGCAGTTGAATATCACTTCGAACTCTGGTGCTCCTGCTGGGCAAATCGCGGAGTTTCAAGTATTCGGTACACCAGGGGCGAACCCTGATCTAATGATAACGGGTATGTCCTGGTCACCTACTACTCCTGTCGAGACAAGTGCAATTACATTAAATGCAGTTGTTAAGAACAACGGTAATGCTAGCTCCGCAGCAACCACTGTCAACTTTTACTTAAACAATGAGCTCGTTGGATCTGCTCCAGTAGGTTTATTAACTGCAGGCGCATCAACAACAGCCTCAATGACATTAAACGCTGGAGCCAAAACCGCTGCGACCTATGCTCTCAGCGCTAAAGTAGATGAGAACAATGTGATTTTCGAGCAGAACGAAGGGAATAACAGCTATACGAACGGGGCATCTCTTGTTATCGCTCCAGTCTCCAGCTCTGACTTAGTTGGTGTGACTACCTGGACACCAAGTAATCCAGTGGCAAATAGTACAGTAGCTTTTACCGTAAATCTCAAGAATCAAGGAACCATTGCTTCTGCAAGCGGTTCTCATGGTGTTACTGTAGCTCTTAAAAACTCAGCGGGTACCACGATTCAAGCATTAAATGGATCCTATTCCGGGACCCTTGCTGCTGGAGCTTCCGTTAACGTCACGATTCCAGGGACATGGACAGCAGTCAACGGTAATTACACTGTAACCACTACTGTTGAAGTGGATGCTAATGAGGTAACAGCGAAGCAATCAAACAATATAAGCACAACTAATCTGGTGGTCTATGCTTTACGTGGTGCAAGCATGCCTTATAGTCGGTACGATACCGAAGATGCTACTCTCGGTGGTGGTGCTACGTTGAAATCAGCACCTACGTTTGATCAAGCGCTAATTGCTTCAGAAGCATCTGGTCAGCGTTATGTAGCGCTTCCTACAAACGGCTCGAACGTGGGATGGACAGTCAGACAAGGACAAGGCGGCGCGGGTGTGACTATGAGATTTACTATGCCTGACTCTTCGGATGGTATGGGACTGAATGGTTCACTTGACGTGTATGTGAATGGAGTAAAAGTCAAAACGGTATCGTTGACATCCTACTACAGCTGGCAGTATTTTTCGGGCGATATGCCTGGTGATACTCCTAGTGCTGGGCGTCCGCTCTTCCGATTTGACGAAGTCCACTGGAAATTGGATACTCCCCTTCAGCCTGGAGATATCATCCGTATTCAGAAGAACAATGGAGATAGCTTGGAGTATGGTGTTGATTTCCTCGAAATCGAACCCGTTCCTACTGCAGTCGCTCGTCCGGCGAACTCCGTGTCAGTGACAGATTATGGTGCTGTAGCAAATGATGGTCAGGATGACCTTGCAGCTTTTAAAGCAACGGTGAATGCAGCTGTTGCAGGCGGTAAGAGCATGTATATTCCTGCCGGAACATTTAATCTTAGCAGCATGTGGGAAATTGGTTCTGCCAGCAATATGATTAACAACTTTACGGTGACAGGTGCTGGAATCTGGCATACGAACCTCCAGTTTACTAATCCTAATGCGGCGGGAGGCGGTATTTCACTCCGTATTAGCGGCAAGCTAGATTTTAGTAATGTTTACATGAATTCGAATTTGCGATCCCGTTATGGACAAAATGCAATTTACAAAGGATTTATGGATAACTTTGGTACAAATTCAATTATCCATGATGTCTGGGTAGAACATTTTGAATGTGGCATGTGGGTAGGCGACTATGCTCATACACCTGCTATTTATGCCAGTGGGCTTGTGGTTGAAAACAGCCGGATTCGGAACAATCTTGCCGATGGTATCAACTACTCCCAAGGCACTAGCAATTCGATTGTTCGAAACACCAACGTAAGAAATAACGGTGACGATGGTCTTGCAGTATGGACTAGTAACACCAATGGTGCTCCGGCGGGTGTAAATAACACATTCTCCTACAACACGATTGAGAATAACTGGCGTGCAGCAGCCATAGCATTCTTTGGAGGCGGCGGTCATAAGGCTGATCACAACTACATCATCGACACTGTAGGTGGTTCTGGTATTCGTATGAACACCGTTTTCCCTGGTTACCATTTCCAGAATAATGCGGGCATTGTTTTCTCAGATACTACGATTATCACAAGTGGTACCAGTAAAGATCTGTATGGTGGAGAACGTGGAGCCATCGATTTAGAGGCATCGAATGATGCCATCAAGAACGTCACCTTTACCAACATCGATATCATCAATACACAACGCGATGCAATCCAGTTCGGTTATGGTGGTGGATTTGAGAATATCGTGTTTAACAACATCAATATTAATGGTACTGGGCTTGATGGTATTACTACTTCACGTTTCTCAGGGCCACATCAGGGTTCGGCAATCTATACCTATACAGGCAATGGTTCAGCAACGTTTAACAACCTGACGACTACGAATATCGCTAACCCCAACCTGAATTATATTCAGAGCGGTTTTAATCTGACGATTCATTAAGCGATAGTGTGAGGGAGGAGTTCTTCGGAACTTTTCCCTTTTTTTATATTGTGGATAGTGAAAATTTAAAACTTCGGAGAAGGATATTAACTTGATGAGCAAGAAATAAATGGTAGGATATAGTATTTATCTCATAAGAAATAAATTTTTAGGAATGTGTCGATTTCATCATCTTCCGTTCGTCGTTTAAATAGAAGTCCGGATATCAGACGTTAAAGCGAAGGAGAGATGAAATGCATTTAGTAACTTCAATGGACGGAACTAAGATTGCCTATGACAAAATGGGTCAAGGGCCAGCACTTATATTAGTGACAGGTGCATTTAGTTACCGAAAATTCCCAGGTCAAGTACAGTTATCTGATCTGTTGTCTGAGAATTTCACAGTCTTCAATTACGATCGACGAGGTCGTGGCGATAGCGGAGACACTCAGCCATACGCAATAGCTCGTGAGATCGAAGATCTGCAGGCTATAATTAATGCGGCCGGAGGATCGGCATATGTCTGGGGATTGTCTTCTGGAGCAGTTCTTGCTCTACAAGCAGCAGCGGATGGAGCAAATATTACAAAATTAGCTCTGCATGAGCCTCCATTTGTTGTCGATGCTTCGGATCCTAAGCCGCCCCTAGATTTCGTAATGAATGTTACTGAGCTTATTGCTACAAATCGCCGATCTGAGGCAATTAAGTATTTTATGACTAAAGGTATGGGAGCACCTGCGTTTGTTGTTAAATTGATGCGCTTAATGCCAAGTGTATGGTCTAACCTAATGGCTGTAGCGCACACTCTTCCCTATGATGCTGTTTTATTGGATGGGTATATGGACGGAAAGCCGCTTCCTGCCACCTTGTGGAGCACAGTTACCATTCCAACGCTGGTCCTCGAAGGTACGGAGAGTCCTGTTGGCTTACGGCATGGTGCTCAGGCAATAGCTAAAGTACTACCTAATGCGAAACTATTAAGTAAAAAGGGGCTAGGTCATACGAAGAAACTCAATACAAGGATCATTTCAACTGAGCTTACTGCATTCTTTATGGGAAATTAAAAATAGGAGGGATACACCTATGAGATTTATGATGATTGTTAAAGCTACCACAGATTCAGAGGCGGGAATTATGCCTAGTCAAGAACTGATTGATGCTATGCAGAAGTATAATGAGGAATTGGTGAAAGCAGGTGTGTTGCTGGCAGGCGATGGATTGCAACCGAGTTCCAGTGGTATTCGAATTTCATATCCGGAAGCTGGCGGCAAACCGAAAGTTATGGATGGTCCGTTTACAGAAGCTAAAGAAATGATCGCTGGATATACGCTGATTGAGGTCAAATCAAGAGAAGAAGCCATTGAATGGGCTTTACGTATGCCGGACCCTCATGGATTTGGACAAGGAGAGATTGAGTTAAGGCAGGTATTCGAGCCGGGGGAATTAATGGACGATCCCGAAACATTGGCGAAAGAAGTAGCACTTCGTAAACAGGTTGAGGAGCATAAGCAAACGTGAGTTTCTCCCATACGCATCGAACGATTGATACAATATGGCGAATGGAATCGGCAAAAATCATTGCGGGTTTAACGCGCATGGTACGGGACGTAGGTCTCGCAGAAGATCTTGCTCAGGACGCATTAGTAATTGCCCTTAATCGATGGCCAGAGACGGGGATTCCAGATCATCCAGGTGCTTGGCTGATGACCACCGCGAAACGGCGTGCGATTGATCTTATTCGCAGGACCAAGCTTCGAGATCAGAAATACGTAGAGGTTGCACATAGCATGGATTTATACACTGAGGTAGACATAGATGAAGCGTTAGATGAGGAGATCAGTGACGATCTCCTTCGTCTGATCTTTATGACCTGTCATCCGGTGTTGTCACAAGATGCCAGAGTAGCCCTGACCCTTCGACTGTTATGTGGATTGACGACAGATGAAATCGCACGTTCTTTTCTAGTCGCCGAATCAACGATTGCTCAGCGAATTGTTCGGGCGAAGAGAACCCTAAGTGCTAACAAGGTTCCTTTTGAGGTACCCGTTCAAGAAGAGCTTAAAGACCGTTTGTCTACGGTGCTTGAAGTCCTTTACCTAATGTTTAATGAAGGATATTCTGCAACCTCTGGAGTGGATTGGATCCGTCCGCTGTTATGCCAGGAGGCGCTGAGATTAGGACGGGTACTAGCTGAGATTAACCCTTATGAACCTGAGGTTCATGGACTGGTCGCCCTTATGGAGATTCAATCCTCGCGTTTTAGGACGAGGGTTAATAGCAAAGGGGAACCTATTCTACTAATGGATCAAAACCGGGCACAGTGGGATCAATTACTGATCCGTCGTGGCCTGGCTGCTTTAGAGCGTAGCCGAAAGCTTGGTCGTCCGCCGGGACCTTACTCGCTTCAGGCTGCGATTTCTGCTTGTCATGCACAGGCGACTACTGCAGCAGAGACAGACTGGATCCGTATTTCTGCACTGTACGAAGCGCTCTCGAGAGTCATGCCTTCGCCAATTGTCGAATTAAACCGAGCGGTCGCCATATCCATGGCGTTCGGCCCAACCTTTGGACTGCAAATTGTGGATGAGCTAAATACTGAACCATCTATGAGGGAATATCATCTGCTGCCCAGCGTTCGTGGTGATCTTCTGCTGAAGCTGGGTCGATATGATGAGGCTCGTACAGAGTTTGAACGTGCCGCATCCTTGACTGGGAATGAACGTGAAAGGATTCTTTTGCTGAATCGGGCGGCAGCGTGTAACTTAGGAACATCGTAGTTAATTCAATATTATTTTAAACCGGTACGTACATAAAGGAGAGATAAAATATGAATCAAGAAGTCATCGATTTTATTGAAGCATTAAAAGAACCATGGCAGGTGGAGTTATCTACTAATCTTCGTGAGGTTGTTCACCAAGCAATCCCAGATGTACAGGAACGAATTCAGTATAAGAAGCCTCATTTTTTGAAAAATGGTAAGTACGCAGCAGCTATTTCAACTTCGAAAGATGCAGTAAGCTTTGTTATTTTTAATACGAATGAACTTGAGTTTCCAGAAGGGATATTCGAGGGCCCTCCGGAGAGAAAAACACTGAAACTACGAAAAGGGGATACAGTGGATACGGCTCAATTAGTGGCTTGGGTTAGCCAATCCTCAGCTTCCCTTTAATTGCAAGATTCATGATGTAGGACGGTATCTCAAAGTCATTTGACTTCATGGGATATCGTCTTTTTTGGACGAATTTGGCTCCAGCAATACATAATCATTCAATAAATTGTGAAAAATACATCAAGAGCTAGCAATGAAGGGAATGAAACCCATGAAGATATTAAAACAAACTTGTTTGCTACTGCTTACGGTCCTTGCACTTAGTGCATGCTCAAGACCAGTAGCAGATAAATCCCAGCTACCACCTCCAACGGTTGTGCCAAGTGGAGCTGAAGAAAGATTTAGCCTTGAGGAACTTGCCACTTTGATTGGAAAAGAGGATGCTCAAGTTGTCCAAGCTCTCGGCAAAGGCGCACCTAATCGTAATGAAGGTACGAATTCTACTCTTTTATCCCGCGAATATAACGAGAAGATTGTGAATCACGAAGCAAATCTTCAGGTCTCCTATGATCACACTGGAAAAGTGATTGGAGAGACGATTCATTTTGAAGAAGCTACCAAGGAAAAATTAACGCAAGAGATAACGCAACAGCTTGGAGAGCTTACGACTAAGAGTGAAGGTAACACAGCAGATATAGAAAAAGAAGGCGAAGGTACAAACTTTCGTAGGGTATGGCAGACGGATAATGCCAAAATTTCTTTAATTGAATCCAATGGAAAGCTATCTATTTCCATAGATACGAAGTAACATTCGAATAATGTGAGGAAAAAAAGGACAATACCCATTGTAATTAGACAATGGGTATTGTCCTTTTTTGATGAATTATTAAGGCTTAAGAGGAAGAATTATTGTTTGTTGCGGAGCTTAGACGATGAATTTGCTCTTCCAGAACCGCACTTGCTTTGCCAACAAATTGTGTAATAAGTTCAAGCTCTTCATCCGAGTAGGTGGAAGCTAATTTAAGCATCTCGGCATGCAGGGGAAGGTAGGCATTCCCGACCTCATTATTTTCATACAAAGGGACAATAATTACCTTACGACGGTCACTGGGGTCATTTTGTCTGCGAACAAAACCGTTATTTTCAAGTCGATCAATTAATGCCGTAACACTGCCTGTAGCCAGTCCGGTTAGTTTGGACAGTTCACCAGCGGTGATGGGACCTCTTTCATGGAGGATATCTATGGATAGATAATCATTATTATATAACCCAAGTGATGCTGCCACATTTTGCTGATATAGTATCGTTCGACTTCCTAGGCCCCGCATACGCAAGGTGAAGTCTTCTTGCTGATTTTTCACTTGATTGTGTCGATCTCTTGACAAAAGAGAGCCCTCCTTTTAAAATATTTATATCTTGATAAACGAGATATTAGATAATAAAGATTCTCGATTAACGTGCGATTAATTGAATTCATTTTATCGGAATTATTAAAGTTTTGCAAAAGGTAATGCATCAAGAAGTTTAGAGAGAGGTTGGTGTGCGATCTTGTAACGATAAGATAAAATTCGAAATTAAGGAAAAGTGGAGGGAACAAAAGAGAATGGTAAAGAACTTGGAGAAGAAAAATAATGTAGGGATTATTATAGCGGCTCTATTGCTGGCCACACTTATGGCATCCATGGATAACACTATATTAGCAACTGCAATGGGAACAATCGTAGGGGATCTTGGCGGTTTTGACAAACTGATGTGGGTGACTTCTGCTTATATGATAGCTGAGATGGCAGGAATGCCGATTTTCGGAAAATTATCGGATATGTATGGCCGCAAGCGTTTCTTTATTTTCGGAATTATTGTATTTATGATCGGATCTGCTTTATGTGGTACCGCAAACTCTATAGTTCAGCTGAGTATTTATCGTGCGATTCAGGGTATTGGTGGAGGAGCACTGGTTCCAATTGCGTTCACCATCATGTTCGATGTGGTTGCTCCGGAAAAACGGGGGAAGATCGGTGGATTATTCGGAGCAGCTTATGGTATATCAAGTATTTTCGGACCTCTTATTGGCGCTTATATAGCGGATTACATTCATTGGTCTTGGGTCTTTTACATCAACTTACCTATAGGTGTTATTGCCTTCTTTTTGATTGCTTTCTTCTACAAAGAGTCTGTCGAGCATTCCAAGGAAAAGATCGATTACCTAGGTGCGTTTACACTTGTAGCTTCCATCCTATGTCTCATGTTTGCGATTGAGCTGGGTGGAAAGAAATATGCTTGGGACTCTGCTATGATTTTGGGATTGTTCTTAGCTTTTGTAGTGTTTATCGTGGGATTTATTTTTATCGAACGTCGTGCAGAAGAACCCATCATTACTTTCGGCATGTTCAAGAATCGTCTTTATTCTACGAGTAATGTTATGGCTATATTTAGTGGAGCAGCATTTATTACAGCCTCGGTGTACATTCCAATCTACATTCAAGGGGTGCTTGGCGGCTCAGCAACGAATTCGGGTCTTGTTCTACTTCCTATGATGCTCGGCTCCGTTATCACTGCAGCGGGGGGCGGATTCCTGCTCTCGAAGTTCAATTATCGTACCATCATGATATCGACGTTAATACTGCTTGTTTTAGGTATCGCCTTGCTAACCACATTAACACCTGATTCTTCACGGTTCATGGTCACCATATTTATGTTTCTAGTAGGTCTTGGAATAGGTTCTTCATTCTCTGTTCTAAGTAACGCAGCCATTCATGGATTTACAGCAAGGCAGCGTGGTTCCGCAAGTTCGACACTTAGTTTTACAAGGGAGCTTGGAATGACACTAGGCATAACAGTATTCGGTATTATCCAAAGTCATTTGTTTTCGAATAAATTAGCATCCATGTTCAGTAGCGGTGGTGCGGCACCTATAGGGGTAAATTTAAGCGATCCAAGTACTATTTTGACTCCGGATACTCGTGAGAAAATCCCTACGGAAGTACTTGATAAGATTACAGAGGGATTATCCTCATCGCTTGTTCACACTTTTGCATGGGCAATTATTCCGTCTGTTATAGCTCTACTGGCTGCATTTGTGATGAGTAAGGAAAAGTTTGATCCGGCTTCTGAATTGGGAGAGTATACGGCTTCGCATTAAAGGTTGGCTGCTTTGCAATATTAACGAATGCACTAGTGAGATGTTACATTTAAACAGATTGAGCCCTCTATTCATAGGTGCTCAGTCTATTTTTTTAAAACAATGATTTACATTATATTCCTATTGTAATATTATCAAATTTGACGATTGTAAAATTAGATGATATTAGAATTAATTGAAGGTAGGAGGATTTTTCGTGTCAATTGTAGGTATTTTAGGAGTGGTTCACGATGATGAACTTAGGCAAAAATATCATTTTTCTTTAGAGTTCATAAAGGATTTAATTTTAGAGTTTAATCCAGATATTATTTGTGGAGAAGTCCTTCCTAGTAGTTGGGAACATTATAAGAAGGACAGTAATTACCGTGGATATTGGGGAGAACCTGCAAGTGAATATTGGGATCTCATTTTTCCTTTGTGTAAAGAAGAGAATTATGAATTTGTCCCTATTGATTGGGTTGAATTGGATGTTTGGACAGATTTTGATCCTTTTAATAGCTATAAAGAAGATCAGAGAAAAGAATTGGAATATGAGTTAGAGCAATGGTTTCAAAGACAGCTTTCAACAGTGGATTCAAGTGCAATCCCCTTTAATTCATTAGAATATGACACTATTACAAGACAGAAGTATGAATGGTTAGAACGAATCAATCCGCGAGCACATCAGTTCAGATGGTTGTGTAGACATCTTATAATGATTCAACGAATCAAAAATGCCATAAAAGGCCACTCAGAGAAAAGAATCTTGTGTATTGTAGGTGCAGACCATAATCATTCGTTATATGAAGGACTAATTACAGAGAAGGACATACAACTTGTATATCCTTTATCTCGGATTACTCAAGCTTGAGCAATATTGTAGCGTGAATGCAAATACCAAATAAGTTCTCTACGGCTGCTGACATTTGCTTTGCTAAAAATGGACTTTAAATGATCCTGGACGGTGTATGCAGAAATATGCAGTGCAGAAGCCAATTCTTTAGTGGATAATCCTCGAATTACACCGTGTAATAGCTGTTGCTCACGTTCCGTCAAACCATAAGCTTCAGCAATGATGGGGAGCATGTCAGCAGGACGCGCGGGTTCGAATGAAATGGCAATTTGGTTCTGACCGTTGGAAGCCTTAAGAAGACTTGCCCGAACGACTAAATAGGGCCCCTCAGTCATACGAATGCATGCCTTCGCTATCCCCATAGATTCGGAAGGGCTGTTTAACGCTTGCGTGCTTACAGCACGGATTGGACGAGGTAGAACATGAGCCTCAATCATTTCCAATGAGCGGAGTTTGCCTAACCAGCGATCCGCTGTGGGATTGGAAGAGAGAAGAGCCAAGTCATCAGATAAAACTGCAATGCCGGAACCGTAATGATCTTCAAGCCAAGTCTCATCTCTTTCTGGAAGCTCAAGACTGAAAGCCCGCATTCTTGCTGCAATCAGAGGGATGAGCGAGGTGATCCAATCACATTCCTCTTGTAAGAATTTGGATTGATCTGCATTCCTGTACAGCGTCAAATATCCCCAACAAGATTCGCCAAGAATAAGGACTGCACGTAGTTCATCCCCAAAGCCTGCAGGAGACAAAACCTTTTGATAGCGTGCACTCCGTTCGGGTTGCTGTTTAGTTGCTTCATATATTGTAGCGACGAGGAGCTTGGTATGAACCATTTGCTCATAGGTGTTAACATCATCCTCACCGTATTCGATCTGGAACAAGTGGGGATGAATGGACTCTACATTGTCTTCAGTAACCGCACCTGTCGAAAGCAATGTCTGTGGATCAACATGAGTACAGCAGGCAGCATCAAAGGGAACTGCTTCACGTAAGAGAGACAGCAAGGAAGTACGGTAGTTGTGAGAAGAATCAGTAACCATACCTAGCTTAACGATTTGTTTCTTTATTAGAATGAATTGTTTATGGGTATTCATTGAGTAGCCCTCTAGTCCTTAATGGATTATATCGAACTCCCACATTTGTGGGATAGTGAACGGAAGCGAAATCCGTATAATTGAGAATGATTCTTAATCAACTCTATTATATAGGATGCGGTGATAATAATGCAGGAAAAAGAAGATATTGTTGTTGTTGGTGGTTATGGACATGTAGGGCGTACCATATGTGAAATATTAGAGAAGAAGTATCCAGGTAAAGTATTTGCTGCAGGGAGAAGTCTTGAAAAAGCAGAGAGGTTCAGTCAATCTACTCACGGCAGGATCAAGCCATTAGAGTTAGATATTAATAAGCCGATACCTCCACATTTACTAGATCAAGTGAAGCTAATCATTATGTGTTTGGATCAAACGAATACGGATTTTGTAAAAGCCTGCTTTCGCAGCGGTACGTATTATGTGGATGTATCAGCGAGCGGTCCGTTTTTATCTCAAATTGAGGCGTTATACGAAGAGGCTGCACGACATGGATCTAGTGCCGTTCTTAGTGTAGGGCTTGCACCCGGTATAACCAATCTTATGGCTCTTGAAGCGGAAAGACTGATAGAACAGACGGAGGAAATCGAAATCGCGATTATGCTCGGACTTGGTGATTCTCATGGTAAGGCGGCGATCGAATGGACAGTGAATAGTTTAGGAGAAAAGTTTGAAGTTAAGCAGAAGAATTGTCAGGTAGAGGTGGAGAGCTTCACCGATAGAAAGTCATATCACTTTGGTGACGATTTAGGGAGTCGCCATGCCTATCGTTTCCCATTCTCAGATCAACAGACGCTTGCCCGAACGCTCAAAGCATCGTCCATCTCCACACGATTTTGTCTGGACTCAGTTTTCGTTACTAAAATGCTGGCTATAGCCAAAAAAACAGGAGCCGTTCGTTTGTTAAAGACAAGCTGGGTGAACAGGTGGATGGTTAGTGCTATGGAGCGGCTGCATATTGGGAGCGACCAGTTCGCTATCAAGGTTGAGGCTCGTGGAAGAAATCGAGAGGGGAAGCCAATGCATGCTGATTTAATATTGCAAGGAAAGAATCAATCCATCATCACTGCAAAAGTGACAGCAGCAGTATCAAAGCTCCTCTATGATTCTTCATTTCCAGGCGGCGTTTATCATATCGAGCAGATAACAGATTTAGCATATATACAAAAGGAATTAGGATCGACGCTCTCGCTAAAGATCCAAGTAAAGTAGCATAATGCAGATTAATCTAAATAGAATAATTTGTGTATAGTTATTTTGAAAGAAGCTTGATTAGTCAAGCTTCTTTTTCGTAACCCCAAAGAGTTTTGACCGTATTAACTGATGAACATTTCATTCAGGAAGAAATTCTGTTCTTCCCTAATGGGTCATGTTAACAAAAAGAGAAGTTGAGGTCATCACCTATGAATGAAAAATTTACAGATTACGCCGATACAGGATATTCGATCGCTGAGCAGAAGGCAGCTCAGTATTTTGCATCTCTTCGTGAACAATTCAAAGAAAAAACTTATGTGTCCACCTTGATTGAAGATTTTCAATTGTGGAAGAAGAACCATATTCATCGCCGTTCATGGTTGTCCTTTTTATCAAGAGGCAAGAGGAAACCTGATTCTCAGGATTATCATAGATATCTAGGATGGCTGAATCAGACCGGTAAATTGGATGATTATTTGGATCGAAGTGTTTCCTATCTTTATATGAGAGATCTGGGGCAAGCTTTGGATTCGCCGAATACACAGCTCCGGATTAAGCGTATGGTTGCCGATATTAGAAATCAGATGATTCTTCCAGGTTCCACAAGTTCGGAGGATCAGTCAGATTTCATGAATTTCACCGGGATTTACCGTTGGGCTCAGAAGGAAGGCGTTGAAACGGCCACGATTTGGGTGATAGACAAACTTAAGCGGGTATCAGCACATCTTCCGAAGGAAATGAACCCCGAGCAAGCACAGCGTAAATTAATCAAGATCATTATTGGGGTGATTCTCCATGTGATGGAAGAGATGGACGATGACGTACCACCTGTAGAGCGATCTAAGAGGATTGGTGAAGCCATTAGACTTGGTTATTCATATGGCCTAACTTATCCATTCATTGATGATCTCCTTGATTCCAGTGTCTTAACCGACCAAGAGAAAGAACAGTATTCTCATATGATACGCACTGCGATCCTTAATAGAGTTGTACCGGAATTGGGTGAATGGTCCGGAGAGAACATGCCGTTCATTCGATTTGTACATTCGGAGCTCAAGGAGGCTTTTGAGTATATTAGAGGGTATCAGCGGGAAGAAATGCAGGATGCATTTTTCGAGCAGTCTTTTGTATTTTTCCATTCTCAGGAATTGGATCGTATGAAGGATCTTTCTAACTCTGAATACAGCAATGAAGAGCTTTTCATACCCATCATTTTAAAATCCTCTTCTTCCCGTTTAATTGTCCGATCCGTAATTAGTGCTCCAGCAGATGACGGATTTGATCAACGTACCTTTTTCTATGGGTTATATAATCAGCTGGCTGATGATTTTGCGGATATGTTTGACGATATGAAAGCGGGAGCGGTAACCCCCTATACTTATTATTTAAAATACCGTAGTCAACGTACAGATCTGATCAATCCTTTTGAATTATACTGGACGGTCATTTCCCATTTAATACACACTGTGTATCGCTCTGATCCTAAAACCCGTGAAGTAATATTAGATCGCGCCATTAATGGACTCAAGCGATGTAAAGAACGTGTAGGAAATGAGAAGTATAAAGAGATCATGGAGATTTTTGCTTCTGGTCAACCAGCGTTTAATCGGCTTGTCCAGCAGATGGTGCAGAAAGCGGACGATGTGGATTTTTTCGATAAACTGCTTCGGGATCAGTTGCTTTTGAATCTAAAAAACAGCAAGAAGGAAAAAGTGGAATTTCGAGATACGATCCAAAAGGTTCGCGATCAAATCAATAAACAATTGCTGATAGCCAAGCCAGACGGGACGCCAGAAATGAAAGAGTTGCTTATTGATGCGGCTAATTATAGTCTAGCAGGCGACGGCAAGCGGATAAGACCTATATTGACTTGGGTCATGGGTGTTAACGAATATGGTCTAGATGCATCCGCAATTGTGCCGCTTCTGAGATCTTTGGAATATATGCATACCGCTTCTCTAATCTTCGATGATCTTCCATCCCAGGATAATGCTTCAACCCGAAGAGGTCGTGCAACTCTACACGAAATGTATACTAGTTCAACGGCGGAGTTAACCGGACTATTTCTGATTCAGAAGTCGATCGAGGAACAGGCGTCACTTCATTCTTTTGATGCAAAAGCAGTGCTAGCCTTGATGCAATATTCAGCCCAAAAAGCAGAAGATACATGTATGGGTCAGGCAATGGATCTGAATTCTAAGGGAAAAGCATTGACGCTAGAGCAATTAAATATGATTTGTTTTTATAAGACCGGAATTGCATTTGAAGCTTCACTATTGATGCCAGCGATTCTGGCTCAGGTTAAGAAATCTGAAGTTCTGGCTTTGAAAAAATTTGCCTATCATGCGGGGATTGCCTTTCAGATTAAAGATGATTTGCTCGATTTGGAAGGAGATCATCATTTACTAGGTAAGCCGATAGGTCAGGATGTGGAGAATAACAATTCAACGTTTGTATCTATCCTTGGTGCTGACGGCGCAAGAAAAGAGATGTGGGAACACTACTGTCTTGCTATGGAAGCGTTAAAGGAGATCCCTCGTAATATTGCTTTTCTGAAGCATTTATTGAATTACATGATTAATCGAAATCGATAATTGTTTGTAGAGTGTTGGCATTATTGCCAGCACTTTTTTTATATTTTTTTTGCAGATTATTGTTTATTTGGTTAATTGAATTTTATTGTTTATAATCGAAATTACGTGTATGATGAAGTTGAAAATAGGTAAAGGAGGTGTAACTTGTGAAGCTAGGAATTTTCTCGAAAGTATACTTGAACTATGAACTGGAGAGCGCCTTACACAAAATCAAAGCGCAAGGCATGAGTAGCATTCAATTCAATTTTGCTAATGTAGGACTGGAAAGCTTGCCTAAAGAGATTAGTCAGGAGACCATCCATCAAATCAGAGAAGCAGTAATGAACAGTGGAGTTAGCATTGCTGTGATCTCAGGAACGTTTAATACGTTAGAGCTAAACGAGGAGAAGAAAGTTAAAAATCAGCAGTGTTTTAAAAATGTAGTTGAGGCTGCAGCTGCATTAGCTGTTCCGTATGTTTCGATTTCTACGGGTAGTTTGAACCAAGAAGATTTCTGGAGTTCTCATCCTGACAATCATACAGTGAGGGCATGGTCACTATTGCATGAAAGTCTTGCGTGGATGCTGAAAATTGCAGAAGACAACCAAGTAACGTTAATATTTGAACCTGAACAAGCCAATGTGGTGAGTACGGCAGAAGATGCTTTGAGACTATTACAAGATCTAGACACACCCTATCTTAAGGTTTTGTATGATGCAGCAAATCTAGTAACCCCACAGGATCATAAGGACCTCTTAGGTAAGATTTCAAAAACGCTAACAGCGCTGAAGGAGCACATTGCCATTGCGCATTGCAAAGATGCTTTTGTAACCGAAGAGAAGATCACTTTTGCACCGGTGGGTAAAGGAAACTTGCCCTTAAAGGAATATCTAAATGAATTAAGTAAGGTTTATGACGGTCCTGTTATTATGCATGGGTTAGCTGAGGGCGATGTAGAACATGCTTTGAATTTCTTTAACTAGAATAGGAGGACATGAATATGAACAAGGAAAATAAATTGTTGAACATCGGTGTGTTAGGTTGCGGTCAGATTTCACAAGCGGCGCATTTTGACTCTATAAGGCGTTCACGTAATGCTCACCTTTATGCAATATGCGATGTAGATGAATACTTGCTCCAAAGAATGAATGCTATCTATGAACCTGACAAGATATATACGGATTATGAACAAATGCTGGCGGACTCGAGCGTACATGCTGTAGTTATTGGGATTGCCGATCAATTTCATGTGGAGGCAGCTAAACAAGCCGTGCGTGCAGGTAAACATGTCTTGGTAGAAAAGCCTCTAGGTGTATCCATCGAAGAAGTGGAAGAATTAAAAGAGCTTGTGGATCGTACCGATCTCAAAGTGCAAGTGGGGAATATGAAGAGATTTGACCCCGGTATAGTAGCAGCTAAAGAGTTTGTGGATCATGAAATGGGTGAGATTATTGGCCTAAAAGCTTGGTATTGTGATTCCACCTATCGATATACCGTTACTGAGAATGTTCAGCCAGTGATTATATCCGGTGAAAATATAAAGAGACCTGCTGGAGATCCAAAAGCGAACAAGGAACGCTATTATATTTTAGGTCATGGAAGCCATTTGTTCGATACCGCAAGATATCTAGGTGGAAATATTGTAAGTTTGAAAGCATGGAATACGCAAAAATTCGGTGCCTATTGTTGGTTTATTACTGCGGAGTTTGAAAGCGGCTTTGTAGCTCAATTGGATTTGACCATTGCGGTTCGGATGGATTGGCATGAAGGATTCCAAATTTATGGTGAATTCGGATCAGTAGTAGGAAAGACATACAACCCGTGGACATTAAAATCAAGCGATGTAGAAATTTTCAAAGCTAGTGATAACAGCTACCATAGACCGCTTGGAGCAGATGGTCATTTTTATAGATTGCAGATTGAAGGGTTCGCAGATTCAGTTCTGCATAACAAGCCAGGTGTAGGTGCAACGATTGAAGATGGGATTGCTACGATGAGAGCGATGCTCGCTGTGGAAGAATCGGTGAAGACCGGAAATACGATTTATCTAAGTGACGTTTCTGGTCCTTTGTAAAGGAGGGGAGAATATGCCTTACTTTATCTACGAGCACATTCGATTTTATTATGAAGATGATGGAGGGGATGGAGAGCCTTTTATTTTTCTTCATGGTCTGGGCGGTGACGTTAATCAAACTTTCGGTTTAATGAAGCAATCAAATCACATCCGAAGGGTTTCACTAGATTTTCGAGGTCATGGAAAGACTGTGGCGTTCGGCCATGCGGATGATTTTTCTTTTAAACAATTCGCCGAAGATGTGATGGCTTTAGCGGAATACCTTCATATCAGTCAATTCAATATTGGGGGGATTTCCACAGGTGCTGGGGTGTCGCTTCATTTGGCATTGAGGTACCCGGATAGCGTTAAGAAGCTTATTTTGTCACGTCCAGCCTGGAAGGATAAGCCGCAAGAGACGTTGATTCGTGAAGCCTACGCCAAAGTTCATGAGGTACTGCAAGATACAGATCCTCTGACTGCCCAAAATAGATACGAAAATTCAGAGGTCTATAAATCCATAAATTCATTATCTACTTATGCGGGTGAATCCCTATTAGGGCAGTTTAAATATCCTTATGTAAAAGAAACCTCGATGAAGTTTGTGAAGCTGCCAATGGATTGTCCTAATCATGATCGTGAGGCTTGGAAGAACTTAAAGCTGCCCACATTGATCCTTGCTAGTCAACTTGATCCTATTCATCCATACACCTACGGGAGATTACTCTCAGAATATATCCCAAACGCTAAATTTATTGAGATTACTTCGAAAACGATCAGTAATAAGCAACATAATCAAGATTCCTATGAGGCTATTGAGAACTTTTTAAATGAAAGATGAGCACAAGCTTCAAAGGTGTTCATCTTTTTTTGTACAAATTTAGAAAGTATCTATACTGTAATTACGTTAACGCCGAGTTTGTTATATGTATCAACAATTTTATTGTCTACTGTACCTTCAGTGATTAAATAGTCTAACGCGGATACCTTGGCTACAAAAAAAGTGGATATTTTCTCCAGCTTTTCTTTCGTAGCTATGGCGATAACCATGGAAGATTGTTCAAAAAGTTGATTCTTAATGATGGATTCCTCATAAGAGGGAACAGTTATGCCCACCTTTGAATCCAGCGTGGATACGCCAAGGATTGTTAGATCCAAATGGATTTGCTGTATCGCTCTAAGCGTTGCGGCTCCGAATAACACTTGGTTCTTTTTATCGAGGTCGCCACCTAACAAGGTTACACTAGCTTTGGACAATCGGCACAGCGATAATGCAATAGAGGGGGAGTTGGTAATAATTCTTCCATCAAAATGCTCAGGGATGTTCTCGGCTACTTTTAAATTTGTGGACCCTCCATCAATAAAAATAACCTTTGCATTCTCAATAAGTGTGCAAGCTCGTTTAGCTAAGTCAGCTTTGGTCTGGCTATTAAATTCTACACGTGAATTGAAATCTTTCATGTCATTAATAAGGCTATGAGCACCACCATGAATTCGTTTGAGAAGTCCCAGCTTCGACAAGCTTTGTAAATCTTTTCGTATGGTATCTTCTGTTACATTTAATTCCTGTGTTAATTCTTGGACAACGACGCGGCCTTCGGTCTCTACTTTTTTTAGGATATACGCCTGTCTGTCAGCTTTTAGCACCGATCCACCTCTTTTCACAAAATGCTCTAAAGGTTGTACTTAACGTTACTATTTTACTACATATGAAATGAATTTGAAAAAAATCAATCGTTTTTACGTTCAACTCCGTCTTACTTATAGATATATGAGGTGGATGCATCTTCCTGATAGAAGATAGAGGGGGTGGTGGAAGGTGGAAAACACAATGGATGAAGTCAGAATGGTAGATTTTGCGCAAATGGATGAAGAAGATTTTTTTAGTCGTTTGTATGTGGAGCATCGAAAAATGTACGCTATTGCCTACAGTTATCTGCGAACAGAGGCAGACACGCTGGAAGTGATCCAAGAAGCTTCATGCAGGGCATGGATGAAACGCAAAAAATTAAAGGATGAACAGTCCTTCACACCTTGGCTGATCCGAATAACGATTAATTGCTGCATGGATGAGCTACGGCGCAAAAAGCGTGTGATTGTAGCGGAGAAGATGGTGGAGGAAGCGGCACAGGAAATGAAGAGTAATGACCGAATTGATCTGGAGCGTGCGATGAATCGGATAAAGCCTAGATATAGGCATGTCGTAACGCTTAAATACTATCATGACATGACCACTGCCGAAATTGCCAAAGTGCTAAAAAGACCAGAAGGTACCATTAAGACTTGGCTGCGTGAGGGACTCAAACAGCTTAGGAGCTATTTATAGCAATATTGGAGGTGAACGGGATGACAGAAAAAGAAGAACGTATTCTACATAAGAACATCGATGAAGTGCAACAAAATGTCGAAGCAATACAGGAGATGAAAATTTACAACGCCATGAGAAAAGGAATAGCAAAAGGGAAAAAACAAGAGAAACGGCGCATTTATACTACAGGAATGGGTGTCATTGCAGCTGCAGCGGTTGCGTTACTGGTTACATATTCAACAATTGGATTACCGAATAAGGGAGCGGTACAACCTTCAGTACAGTCGGCCAGCACTAAAAATACGGATAATTTCAAAGCTTATCGCTCGTTCTCAAGGTTAGAGCCTGCATTAGCCAGTGCCCTTGAGCAGAATCTCGTTGTGCCGGTCGGTCAAAGTGCGGAAAACAAAGGATACCGGATAGATGTGACAGGTGCCGTTACGGATGGACGGAAGGTTTATGTTTTATACAGTGTTCAGAACAATACGGACGAAGTAGTTATACACGCAGATTTTGAGCTTCAATTTGAAGGGATACAGGAGTCGCCTCTTCACAAAGGTGCATCATTAAGTATGCTCGCTAGTGAGAGCCGAATTCAACCCGGACAGTCTATGGATTTTATATACTCCACTAATCTTTCACCAACGGTTAAATATCCAAAGAAAGTCAACTATAATATAATTCTTACAGAAACTTCAGATAAGGCTCTCCTATCCAGTAGTAATAAGTATCGGACTAGTCTAGATGTTGCTTTCGAGCTTGATCCTGACATGCTTAAAGCACAGGAACGTATGCTGGATACAGACGGAACACTGACAGTGGACGGGCAAAAGATTAGAGTGAATCAAGTGCAGTATACTCCGCTTAGCACCTATGTGGATCTGGAATATAATCAGAATAATGATAAACAGATTTTTCAATTAATTAATCCAGTACTGATTAGTAAAAAAGGGGACACAGTTGAGAAGTTGTATTACCCCGATATCATCAATTTTGACAATTCTGAAGTCTATACGGACAACTCCATGTTCACGTTAGTGTTCAAGAATAGTAAGGGCAGCCAGCAGTCGGATTCTGTGACGTTGAAAGCATTCGGAATTTCGGCTGTCGAAAAGGATCAAATGAAAATTGTAGTGGATCTTAACAAATATCAGCTTATTGAAGCGCCCGGAACTGGACTTGAGTTAGTCACGCCAACGCCAGAGAATAACGTAGAGGAAGGAGAAATCCTCCTAAGACGTAATCTTGAGAATGCTCAATATTTAGAAGGCTCTACTAGACTTGCTGAGACTTTTACTGACGCAAAAGGGAAGGTATATAATAGAGCACCTTCCACAAGCAGCTTCAGCAGCTATACGACTTCTAAGGATGGGTCAGCCGTGAACGAGTTTGGATATAATTTTGGCGCGGAAGCGAAGAACTATCCTCAGCCATTAACGATAACGTTAGAGAAATATACAAATCCAATTATGGAGACGCAGGCTGTGGAGTTGTACTCGAAGAATTAGAAAGCAATGAATGATTAAACAAAAGATTGAATTTTATATTAACTCTTTTAGCCGTTGATAATTCTATCAACGGTTTTTCTGTGACCTCACATCTTCATTTTTTGAAATTTAAGAAATACTTAATATATACCATACTTCTTTTTAAAAAGTTTTACTTATTCTAAGTACATGAAGGAGGTTACTGAAAGAATGATAAACCCAATTATGAAGAAATGGCTCCGAAAGGATGTCTCAGCTGCAATAATGTTCCTGGCACCAAGCGGTATCGGGTTCGCGATGTTTTACCTTATACCGTTTGTTATGGGAGTATTCTATTCTTTTATGGACAGCACGATAGAGGGCCACTTTGTAGGGTTTGATAATTACCGAGAGCTGATAGATAGCGATTCTTTCCGTAAAGCAGCATCTAATACATTTTATTTTAGCGGGATAAGTGTTCCACTAATGCTTGTACTCTCGTTAGGATTAGCGATGTTATTGAATAAAAATACATATTTTCGGAATTGGCTGAGGACTGGATACGTGTTGCCGCTTGTCGTACCTGTCGCCTCCATCATTCTGATCTGGCAGATGCTCTTCGATTGGAATGGCTCGCTTAACGCCTGGCTGAACAACTTCGGTATCGATCGTGTGGATTGGATGAAGACGGATGCAGCTAGAAATGTAATCATTGTTGTTTATTTATGGAAGAACATCGGTTATAACGTGATTTTATTCTTGGCGGGATTGCAGCAAATTCCAAAGGATTATTATGAAACGGCTCAAATTGAAGGTGCTGGACGATTACGGCAGTTTCGCAGTATTACGCTTGTCTATCTAACCTCTTCGATGTTTTTTGTGGTCATCATGTCGATCATTAATTCATTCAAAGTGTTTCGAGAAACGTACTTGATCGCAGGCGAGTATCCGCATGATAGTATCTACATGCTGCAGCATTATATGAACAATATGTTCATGTCGCTCGATGTTCAGAAGCTGACTGCCGCGGCGACCTTAATGTTTGGTTGTATTTTATTGATCGTGTTGGGATTGTTTGCATTTGAACGGAGGCATAGACAATTCATGGAATAGGGGTGAAAAGGTTGTGCCAGTTGTCAAAGTGTTGCGAAAAGGGACATTAACATTCGTCATGGCTATTATTGCAGTCTTGTTATTATTCCCGATTGTGATCACATTCACAAATTCTCTTATGACAGAGAAAGAAATTGAGATCAATTATGGACCTATCGGGCAGATGAATGAGGTGATTGAAGGGAGAGAAGATCCTTTTGTGAATTTAAAATTGCTGCCGGATCAAGTGTCCTTGGACCAGTATACTAAGGTTCTCCTAGACAACCCTAAATATCTGACGATGTTCTGGAACTCAGTATTCATGGTTGTGCCCATCATTGCAGGACAAACATTTGTAGCAGCACTCGCTGCCTATGCATTCTCGAAGCTGAAATTCCGGGGACGAGATCCTTTGTTTCTTATTTATGTCCTAACGATGCTTATGCCTTTCCAAGTGACGCTAGTACCGAACTATATTATGGCGGATAGGATAGGAATATTAAATAGTTCATATGCAATTATATTGCCTGGAATTTTCGCAGCTTTTGGTGTGTTTATGCTCAGACAGTTCATGCTAGATATACCGTATGCGTATATCGAAGCAAGCAAAATGGATGGTGCTGGACATTTTCTGATTTTCTACAGGATTATTATTCCGATGATAAAACCTGGTCTGGCAGCACTCGTCATATTATTGTTCGTGGATTATTGGAATATGGTGGAGCAGCCGCTTATTTTTCTTGATGATCCGTTTAAACAGCCATTGTCAGTCTTTTTATCGAGGATCAATGAAGGCGAGCGAGGCATTGCTTTTGCCGCATCCATACTTTATATGGCTCCGATGGTGATGCTGTTTCTGTATGCGGAATCGTATTTTATTGAAGGCGTTCAATTGTCTGGTATCAAAGGTTGATTGGAGGAGAATGACGGGATATGGAGTTAGGTATAAAGCCGACTGATCGTAGACGTAAACGAAATATTCAAGTCGTCTTCATGGTTTTTATGGGATTATTGATGTTTTTTACATTGTTCAGTAACACGATACAAACTTTGACCTTGCCGAAAGTTAGAACCGAAAAACCAACAAAGGGAAATCTTTTATTTACGATTGAAGGTAGTGGGATATTGCAGCCACTTGCTGAAGTTAGACTTTCGAATACTTCCGGACTGAAGGTCGAACAAATTCTTGTGAAAGAAGGACAACGTGTAAAGAAGGGACAAAAGCTTATTATCTATGAGAGCAAAACGGCTGAGCAAGAATTGAAAGACGAAATAACAAATTTAGAAAAGCAGAAAATTGATCAACAGAATAGGCAAGATCAGTACATCCAATCCGCGCTGGAGGAGGATGAACTCAAAATCAGAAATGCAAGACGTGATATCGAAAAAGGGAAGTTAGATATCTTAGCTCAGGAGAATAAGATTAGCGGACTAAAAAATCGTCTAACAAGCGAAAAACAACTACTGTCTCCGTTCGATGGTCTGATTTCAAAATTAAATGCCGTCGAAGGGTTAATTTCAATGGGAGAACCGGATGTGATTGTATCGAACAGCAGTCGGGGTTACAGATTGGATATTATCGTGGATTCCGTGCATTTGTCCAATTTAGGGATTTCTGCTGGAGAAAAGATAGAGGTTGAGGTTGATATGAATCACGGACAAGAATCCCGGATCCTAAACGGCTCCATTGAAGAAATTGCGAATTCAGAGTCACGTACTGATAGCCCCTCTAGTAATGAGTCCGGGAAGACTCAAACCATTCCTCAAAAGAATTTGAGAATAAAAGTCGTTGATCCAGAACTTAAAGGAGGTGAACAGGCTCAGATCAAAATCGAAAAACATTCACTCCAAGAGGGATTACTCCTATCCAATGAAGCTATTCATGAGGATCGCGAAGGTTTGTTTGTCTATAAAGTTGACGAGCAGCGGGGGGCATTAGGCAATGTCTTTGTCGCTCAAAAAGTTCGTATTCACTCCAGTGAAAAAAACGAGAAAGAAACAATGATTCAATCGGATATTCTCTATGAGGAGGATTCAATTATTCTGGAAAGTAGTGAACCTCTTGAAGACGGGAACCGAGTTCGACTGCAATAAGAATTCATATAAACGAGAAAATAGTAGGAGGAAATCAAATGTTTAAAAGGTCTATTTTTGTACTATTAATGTGTGCTTTGATAATGACAACGGCATGTAATTCCGGAGGTAATGAGAAAGTGGAAAGTAAGGGGAAAACGACAACTGAAGAGGGGAAGACAATCTTGACTCTATCTCTAGCAGAATCGAGTGCATTCTATCAGGCGCTAGAGAAAAAGTTTGAAGCGAAATACCCGGATATCGACCTACAAATTAAGGCATATAAAGAAGTGGGAAATGAGTGGGGGGAGAATGGTTATGTAGAATATAAAAAAACAACGAATACAGCCCTACTCTCCGGAAAAGGTGCAGATATTTTTGATGTAAGCGCCTTTTCAATCGATGATTATGTGAGTAAAAAGTTGCTTGTGAACATGAATGATATATTTGAACAAGATAAAACGGTAAATAAGAGCGATTTAGAAATGAATGTTTTGGACGCAATGAAGGTGAACGACGGTCTATACTTCATTCCTACCGGGTTCGCTTTTAGAGCGTTCATAGGTGATGGAAATATGATTAAGAACTCAAATGTGAAGATTGACGATAAGAATTGGACTTGGAAAGAGTTTGGGGAGCAATCGAAGGAAATTATACAACAGGTTGGGAAGGACGCTAAAAACAAACTTTATGCCCTAACGGAGTACCCAGCGGAAATGACACTCCAAGAAATGGCTATTGATAATTATAATTTGTTTGTTGATAGTGAAGCGAAACAAGCGAAGTTCGACTCGCCTGATTTTTTGGAGCTGTTGGAACAAGTCAAGAAAATGTATAAAGAACAAGTTATGACTTCGGAGCCAGCGGAGATAGGTAATCAGCTTTTTAACTCCATCGTTATATGGTCACCAACAGACTTTATCGATGGTCCATATTCTTACTTTGAAAATCCGGTGTACCTTCAAAAGCCACATGCAGGTCAGACTGGTGGTATGAGAATCATTCCTTCATCTTCGCTCGCCATACAAGCCAATACTCCGGTGAAAGAAGAAGCTTATAAGTTTATGACCTTCTTGTTATCTGAAGAAGCACAGTCCTTGCAAGATAGAGAAGGATTCTCTCTGCTCCAATCAGTGAACGATAAGAATTTAAACGATGTTCAGGAAAAGGTGAAAAGTGGAGCATATAAGCTTCCATCCGGAAAAGCGGCTAAGGTTTCTGATGAAGAATTTACTAAGTTTAAAGAAATCATTCATACGGTAGATCAATATGCGGAACTGGATACTAAAGTGCTTTCTATTATTGGAGAGGAGTCCTCATCATTCTTCAGTGGACAAAAATCTGCGGAGGATGTTGCAAAGCTGATCCAGAATCGAGTAGCCACCGTTCTAAACGAATAGATGTATTGAACAGGATTTTGTATAAGGAGGGAGACTCATGCACAAACCATTAAAGACATACGCTGTAGTTCTGCTCAGTGCAATGATGTTAAGCCAACCTCTTGCAAACAGCATATACGCAGCATCGACAGGTGCTTCAACTACAGCGGTATTCACTCTTGACAAACTTGGGTCGATCGCTTTAAAAAACAATGTCAACGTGAAGCTAATAGATATGGATATTTTAGAGCAACCGAGCGGTAATATACTTATATACACACTTAGTTATAGCAATAGTAGTACCAATAGTGTAGCTCACTTAGATTATTTCTCAAGGGTTACTACAACTGGGGGGACAGTCATACAAGGTAAACCTGTCACGAGAGATGTTACTAAAAAAAATATTCCTTCAATGAGTAGTCAAATTGTAACTTACTACGTGAATATTGGAGAGTCTACAAAATTAAACGGCACCAAAGTGACCCTATTGAAGTGGGATTTCAGTAGCCAGGATTATCAGAAAAAGCTAGGCGAATTCGCCATTCCGGCAAGTTACTCAGTTGTCGTTCCTCAAGGCCAGAGCAAGAAGCTCACGCTGGATAATCTGCAAGTTGATATCAAAGCGGAAAGTATGCAAAGGCTTAAAAGGAATGGAAAAGTCTATATGAGAGTTGGCGTTAGTTACACGAATTTGGGTAAAAAAGTGCTAAGCAATTCTACTTATACTGCGTACCTGAGATCAGCTGGTGGTTCGGTGTTCGAACTTAAGCAGGAGGATGCTAGCAGCAGTTTCGATGTACAGTCCCAAGAAAAGAAGACGATTTATTATTTAACTGAAGTTCCTTCCTATATGAAGACTGAACATATGATCTTGCAATTTGCACAAGAAGATGAAGCTTTGAAAATAA
The DNA here is from genome assembly GCF_038000135.1 of Paenibacillus sp. FSL F4-0236. Lineage (NCBI taxonomy): Bacteria > Bacillati > Bacillota > Bacilli > Caryophanales > Paenibacillaceae > Paenibacillus > Paenibacillus sp. FSL F4-0236. The sequence goes on along the minus strand of NZ_JBBOBK010000001.1, from coordinate 2,821,112 downwards.
TGCTACCTGTTAAATCTTTTAAGCTTCCTTCAGTAACAACTCCTGACTTTGCTGTGGCTAATTATGCTGTGAAAAAGATTTCTATCAAGAATAACACGGTTGAAACACAATTGAAGAGTGCTTCCGTATATTCGGAAAATGACTTTGCGAAATGGAATCTTCAATTCCGCCTAAAGAATCTTGGGAATAAACCTGTCACGCTACCTGCATATGAGCTTACGGTTAAAGCTGCTGAAGGATTAAGTATTCCGGTAGATTCAAAAGCACTTGCGAATGTAATATTGAAACCACTTGAAGAAAAGATCGTCAGTCTCAGTGCGGATGTGCCATTAACACTTAATCAAGGTACGTTAAAGCTGGAGTGGACGGAACCCGCTGTTGATGACAAGGTTGTTTTTCCAACTGCGTTGTATAACATTCCGTATGCTCTAGAATATAATAATCTGATGGGACAAGAGTATATGGTCGAGAACAGGTACGGGAAGTTCATGGTGAAGCTTGGATCCTATCAGCGGTTGCCTTGGGATGATGGTGATCAAATCGTAACTAATATCAGCATCCGGAACACAGGCTTAACCTCAGTACAGCTACCTTCTTTAAAAGCTATAGTCAAAGCAGGAATGAGTGATCTGAGCAGTACAGCCCAGATCGTGACCACAAATTCGCAAACGTCACTAGCTCCTAATGAAGCAAAAGAGATATTTGTGATAGCGAAAGTGCCATATTCTTATAGCTTCAATCAGCTGAAAATTGTACTACAAGATACCTCTGGAGATGAAGTCACGAAGTTTCTCTCCATGTATTCAAACTCGCTAAATAATGTGATCCATACGATTGCTGCAGGTGAATCTCATCATATGAATTCGTTAGGCAAAAAAGCAGAAGTCCGTGAGCGTCGGACAACCACATATAATTCTAACAAATCTAATTTGATCTATACGGAACTGGAAATGATTAGCGAAGAACCACGCCAGTCGAAACAGGCACAGCTGGTAGCTTATTACAAAACACCTGATAACCAATTTTTCAACGCGATGGTTAGCCAATCGACAACGCCAACTAGCCCAAATGGTAAAAAATTGGTTACCATCTGGAGTAAGCTTCCCCAAGGTGTGGATACCTCTCAGCTTGTGCTATATATTGGAGAAGGGGTTGCTGACGGTAAGCTTACAGATCTAGGGGGGACATCAACTGGATTTATCAATAGTGTTAAATTAGCACTTACCCCTAAAGCAGTAATCTCACAGAATAATCTAATAAGTGTTGATCTATTCCCTTACAACCTTTCGGTTGCAAATGCAGTGGGTTACATTACTGAAGAAAGGGACACATTAGATATAGCTGTAAATTATAGCTTATCCGAACAAGAGGATTTTGAAGCAGGTGCCTATGAGCATAAGTTAGTCTTAGAGCTTATTGACCCTTACGGACAATCTATGGAGAAGACTTTGGTAATGGGGACTGATTTGCCAATGGGCAAAAATAAGTCATACACAACTTCATTTAATAGTAACCTTTACAATAAATTAAGGGGAGGAAGCTTCCGTATAAATTTATATGATGAATTTCAGGGTCATAGGATGTTGTTAGGGAGTCAGTCTTACCCGTTAAATTACGTTTCATCGGAACCGAGAACAACTAAAAACATTGACAATTAAAATTGTAGTGAGCTGGGTTAAGAACCAAGTCAAATGTGTTGGCATAATTGCCAGCACTTTTTTTATTTCTCGCCTATACTTATGAACTTTTTATGGAAATTCCTTCAATGTATGTTCTTTACATTGACTGTTCTCAGTCTTTTCGTTAAGATTACCTCTGCGCTTCAATGCCAAAAAGCAAAAAAGCTTAAAAGTGCGGAAGCGTTCGATCATTATTTTTATACCCAATACAATGTTAAGGAGCATTATTTTCATGGAAAGACAGCTTAGTTTCTCAAAAAGCATGATCATCATCGTTTTTATTTTAGCACTTCTATTTGTATCCATCTTTCTATTGAAAGCGGAGCCGCATCTACCGCTTCTCGTAACTACAATAGGCACGGCCGTCTTACTAGGAATGTTTGGTTTCTCTTGGAAGAAGATCGAATCAGCAATTATTCAAGGGATACAAACGGCCATAATGCCAATTCTTATCCTCATGCTGATTGGAATTCTGATCGCTGTGTGGATGATGAGCGGTACAGTACCGTCGCTTTTATATTATGGTATGGATTATATTAATCCGAATTATTTTGCGGTGAGCGCATTATATGTCACGATCATCGTCTCGATGTTCACTGGAAGCTCCTTCACGACAGTAAGCACCATCGGCGTTGCTTTAATGGGAATTGCAGTAACTACGGGGATTTCCCCAACTTTGGCTGCTGGAGCAATTATCAGTGGGGCTTGTTTTGGTGATAAAATGTCGCCACTTTCCGATACAACGAATTTTGCACCTGCAGTAGCGGGTATATCCTTGTTTACACATATTCGTAATATGGCATACACTACGGTGCCGGCGCTTGTTATCACCACTCTCTTTTTTCTGTTCGCTCCAAAGGGGAATTCGATCGACTTATCCTCGATTAAAGACATTAAGCTTGCGTTACAAGATGGATTCCATATTCATTGGTTAACGCTGCTATCTCCGCTAGCTGTCATCGCTTGTTCGATCAAGCGGATACCGATCCTGCCTACGTTAGTTGTTGGTATTGTCAGTGGTCTTCTTGTGACGGCTTTGATTCAGCAGCAGACTGAAATCGATGTCTGGTTTAGTGTAATGCAGAGTGGATATAACAGTAATATCGCGAATGAAATGGTTGCTTCTATCGTGAACCGCGGAGGAATGCAATCGATGATGTGGTCTGTATCTCTAATCTTAATTGCCTTATCCTTAGGTGGTTTGATTCAGCATTGCGGTGTCATTGAGGCCTTTTTCCGTAAACTCATTCAACCACTCAAGCGTAAGAGCAGCATTGTACTGATGAGCGGAGCGTCATCCATTGCGGTAAATGGCATGACGGGTGAACAGTATCTTTCGATTCTTTTGCCAGGTCAAATGTTCAAAGATGAATATAATCGCCGTGGCATTCCAGCGAAGACACTGTCCCGTACGCTAGAAGATTGCGGCACTCTCGTTAATCCATTGATTCCATGGGGTGTCAGTGGTGCCTTCTTCGCAGTGACTCTGGGTGTACCCGTGATAGAATATGCGCCGTATGCAACTTTCTTATGGTTAAGTCCATTCATCACGTTTGCTTACGCGTTGATCCCTAGATTACAAAGGAACTCATTGGGTAAAGATTAAGAAATCTCAAGATAATGGACACCTAATGCATTGATTCAACGTATATAAAGAATACTATGCGTTGAGTCAATGTGATCAAGCTAGTGATCTAAGCTTAAAAAGTGGTCAATTTATCGGAGGTAATAACAGTGAGTCGCAGTAAGTTACAGGATAGAATCAAATTAGCTAATGTCGAGACTAAGCACGCAGAACAATTTAATAATCTATTACGTTATGTATTTCAAGTGACCAATCGTGATCTGCAAATCTTTGGCTGGGAGAATCGTGAAATCACTCAGGCTAAGTTGCCAGTTCTTAAGTATGCTGATGTTGTAGGTTGGTTTGATGGAGACAAGCTCATCTCTCAGTTAGCCGTATACCCATTTCAGGTTAATATTTTTGGGCATATCTATGAGATGGGTGGATTAACGGGTGTTGGAACCTATCCCGAATATGCCAATTTAGGTTTAATGAATAAACTGATGCTTCATGCTTTAACTAAAATGCGGGATCGTAAACAATCGATATCTTATCTTTATCCGTATTCAATCCCTTATTATAGAAGAAAAGGCTGGGAAATCATCACTGATAAAATCTCATTTGAAGTTCCGGATACACAGTTGCCAAAAATGAGAAATGTCCCAGGAAATGTGGAACGTGTATCCATTGAACATCCAGATATCAAAGTGATTTATGATCAGTTTGCCGTGCAGCATCATGGGGCGATGATTCGTAATGAGTTAGCTTGGGAAGAATATTTGCGGTGGGATTTAGATGATATGACGGTAGGTATTTATTACAATAACAACGATGAACCCATGGGGTACTTGTTGTATTGGGTCGCCGAAGAAATATTTTATATCAAAGAGATGGTATACATTGTTGAAGAGGCTCGAACGGGCTTGTGGAATTTTATTAGTGCGCACTTTTCAATGATTAAGCTGGTTAAAGGGGATATTTATAAAGGAGAACCGTTGTCATTCATATTAGATGATGGGGATATTAAAGAAACGATCGCTCCATACTTTATGGCACGGATTGTAGATGTCCGTTTATTTATCGAACAGTATCCTTTTAAACGGCAGGACAAAGACTGTGAGCTCATTTTTAACTTAAGCGATCCGATGCTGGAATGGAATCGAGGGACATTTTCACTAACTGTAGATAAAGAAGGGAAGGGGACCCTGCGAGAAGGGGGATTAAATCCTTCACTCACGATTGATATTCCTACCTTAACAACCATGTTAATGGGCTATAAGCGGCCAACCTACCTGGCTCGCATCGGACGTATTCAGACGGATGATGCCACGATTCATTTGCTGGAAGGTCTGATTAGACCAGAGCATCCTTATTTCTCTGATTATTTTTAAAATATGTGAACCTTTGAAGCATACTCTAATGAGTGTGCTTTTTTGCTCTTTTTATAGTAGAATAATCTCTCAGCAACACAATATGATATGAGGTGTAAGAATGGCAATTAATTTTACTAAACCAATGATCACTAAATTACAACAAGAAATTACCGAGCTCGAAAACAAAATCAAGAGCACACAGAACAAAAAAGAAAAATCTAAATTCAAAATTAACCAATTAGAACAGGATATGAAATTTAGCAAGTCTCACACAGATTTGAGCAGTAAAATGTCGCGAATCAAAAAGCTGAATGATGAGATAAAAACCTTAAATCGTATGCAAGCTGATCTGTCAAAAGAATTAACCGCAAAGAAAAACTCGCTAAAGAAACTTCAAATGAACGAAACCGCACCTGTTACGAATGATCCTGCAAAAGGATAAATTGATTATAGTTTATAGCATAAACGCTTACCGTCCTTATAAGGACGCCGAAGGCGTTTATGCTTGTTTTATCGGCTCATCCGTTTCTCCTCGTAACAATGAAATCTCATGCTTATAGGGCGGGTTGACATATTTCTTTTCACCGATGGAGGGGGTCTCCAGGAGCTTGGGAATGGTTGTTAGCTGTGGATGGTGGACTACATATCGAAGCGCCTGAAGGCCGATATATCCATGTCCGATATTTTCGTGCCTGTCTTTTCGCGAGCCGATGATATTCTTTGAATCATTTACGTGAATGACCTTTAGGCGCTCTATTCCAATTATGCGATCAAATTGATCCAATATGCCATCAAAATCTTCCTTCACATTATAACCAGCATCGTGGATATGGCAAGTGTCCATACAAATAGACAGGCGCTCATTGTGCGTCACTCCATCAATAATAGCCGCAAGTTCCTCAAATGTAGTTCCGCATTCACTACCTTTTCCAGCCATGGTCTCTAATGAAACCTGAACATTTCGTTTATTGGCTAACACTTCGTTTAAACCTTCTACGATCCGAGAAATTCCGGCCTGTGGACCCGCACCAACATGGGACCCGGGATGAAGGACAATTTGTGTTGAGCCTAAAGCTTCCGTTCTTATAATTTCTGATTGAAGAAACTCAATACTATGTTCAAAGACCTGATTCGATTGCGTATTCCCTAAGTTAACAATAAACGGAGCATGCACAACAATATTTGAAATGCCGTTAGCTCTCATGTGAGCTTGTCCAGCTTCAACATTCAAAGCTTCAATGGGTTTGCGACGTGTATTATGAGGAGCTCCGGTATATATTAGGAAGGTGGTCGCTCCATAAGATGCTGCCTCTTCACTAGCTCGAAGGAGCATTTTTGGTCCAGTCATGGATACATGTGACCCTAGGAGTAAAGTCATCTGGTTCAACGCTTCCTTTCTTCAGAGAAAGAGACCGAAATTTAGTCACTACATGTCTATTAATATTTGTAGAAGGCCCTAATTATATGTATTTCAGCGCAGGCTAGGTTGTCTCGTCCGTCTATCTCATAAGGGAGACAACCTTACCCACCCAGAATGATCGTTATTCAGCAGCGGTGATCGTCTCGCCTTGGATCGGCTTCAATCCGTTCCCCCACCTAACAGGGATAGAACGAGAGTTGAATAAATCCACTCCGTCAGAGATCTGGAAATGTAAATGGGGCTCACTAGAGTTGCCCGAGTTACCCGTCAGCCCAATGATATCACCTTTTTTGACTTTATCGCCTGGCTTAACTGTAATCGAACCTTTTTTGAGATGTGCTAGATGGCTGAATTCACCACCGTGATCGATGACCACGTTATTGCCGGTTGCCTGGTTTGGATTCATAACACCGACAGGTTCATTATCTTTAATATCATTCATAACCGATACGATTGTACCATCTGCAGGGGCGAAGATTTTTTCCCCAAAGGCATAATAACTTTTGTTTTTTAGCGGATCACCTTTATAAGAATAGTTCTCCTTGGCCTGAATGAAATCATAGGCGTAACGCTGGATCTCTACTTCATAATGATAATTTACGAGAACATTTTCTCCGCCCCAAAATACAAACCAGTCACCTTCGAAAGGCAATGCGTATTCATGCTTACTAAGTTTTGTATCGGTTTCAGGGGAAGATGTCAGTTCTTGAATCTGGATTAATGATATGGTTCCATCCGGATCAAACATTCCGATGAGCCCTTTATTACCTGTATCACTCAACCAAGTACGTCGATCAAATCCATTAAGCTGCATATCAGATGCTTTGTTCAGTGTCTGGATATCCTTAGTGAATTCCTTAGCGGTCTCAGCTAATTCAGTTTCACTTACCTCATCCTTCAAAGGCTGACTAAAGTGGGCGTACATTTCTTTATAGTTCCCTTTAAGCAGAAAATTTGGCAGATCATCAGGCAGGAACATTATTTCGTTTGATTCTACAGCTGAACTGGATGTTTGCTCCACTTTCGCATTATTTTTCATATCCGTTTTTCCTCCTCCACAAGCTGTTAATAGTAAGGCAAGTGATCCTATTGCCAAAACTGTTTTTGCTGACATTCCCGGTATGCTGATTATTTTTTTAGAGCTTTTTTTCAAGAATATCGCCTCCCATTAGTCAAATTATAGCAAATGAGTCTTAGCTCTTCTGAAACACAGTATTAATACGATCTTAACTTTTGGTGTAGTAGACGAATACGAATTAAGCTTCTGTTAAGGTAAGTGCGATTGATAGCGTCAAGAATCATGCTATGATGATAAAAACAAGGGCTATTTGGAAAGGGAATTTCACAATGAATGAAGCATCGATTTTACTTGTAGATGATGAACAATCGCTTTTGGAGATTATGGAGACTGTATTACGCAAAGAGGGTTATTTAAATATTGATACTGCGGTGACGGGTGAAGAAGCGATAAGCGCCTGCGAAGCCAAAAAATATGATTTGATTGTATTGGATGTGATGTTGCCAGGGCGCAGTGGAATTGAAATCTGTCCTTTTATCCGGCAGACGACGGACGCACCTATCCTGTTTCTTACGGCTCGAACCTCTGATTTTGATAAGCTGACCGGATTTGCTATAGGTGGAGATGATTATATCACTAAACCCTTTAATCCACTTGAAGTTGTCGCTCGAATAAGAGCGCAGTTGCGGCGGTACTTAAGTTCACCTGCTCCATCAGATACTGATAAGATCACAGCGACAGTTCACAGCAAATCTGCGAACGTTTACGATTACGGGAGATTTAAACTGGATGAGACGGCAGGGGAGCTGCTGGTTGAGGGTGAGTCGGTCTCTTGTCCGGCACTTGTATTCCAATTGCTGCTGTTCTTATGTAAACATCCCAATCAAATATTCAGCAAAAGTGAATTATATGAAAAGGTTTGGGGTGAAGAAGCCTTAAGTGATGATAATACGGTCATGGTGCATATTCACCGTATAAGAGAGCGTATAGAAGCAGACCCATCCGATCCGAAGTTTATTGTTAATGTTAGAGGTCTTGGGTACAAACTGGTTAAAGTAGAACGTCAAGAGTTGTCTGCGCCATGAATATTAAGCGCCGGTTAACGTTAAAGTTTGTTCTTCAGCTCGCAATTACGGGCATGGTAGTACTCGCTATTTCTGCCATAACATTTACTTGGATTTTGCTGCGGTTTCTTGATATTAGTCTCTCGCGTGATTTTGCCAATGTGGGTCTTGAACAATTGGTAGAATCTTCTAAGATTGATGAGGATGGCATACATTTTTCTCCGAGTTTACTGGAGCAAGTGAAGAAAAATAAAGGCTGGCTACAAAGTCTAAATGAAGATGGGCAAGTTGAGAGTGCCTATAATACACCTAAAGATGTACCCATTCAATATGGCCCTGGCGAAGTAGTTGCTTATTGGACGGGCACTCAGCCGTTTCCTTATAATCTGGCACTATGGATTCAAGAAAAGGATGGTAAACAGCTCGCACTGGTGTATGGTGCCCCTAATGTATTAGGTCCACTATTAAAGAAAGTGAGTGAGGGGACATTCGCTGCTGCGAAAGGGGACCCAGTACTTCCTGATGAACTTGAAAAAGAAATTAAATTGGCCCAAGCTTTTGTTCAACTTATAGATTCATCAGGCAATGAAGTGGTTTCTTATAATAGACCTAATATGATACCCACTCAGTACTCCGTTCAAGAGCTTGCACTTCGCACCCTGTACAGTGAACGATATGGGTACCATGTTCTTTCGTCTTTTGATAAGGAGTCAGGTCGTACTTGGATCGTGGGAGAACCCAATATCAAAGGGACAGATCCAAGTAAAAAAGTGTGGATACCAGAGGAAGTAAAGGTCGTGATCATCGGTTCATTTGCCATGCTTATCGCTTTATTGATCGCGTTTGTGTTGCTCTCTTTATGGCAAGCTCATCGTTTCGGTGCACCTATGCTGCATATGCTCGTGTGGCTCGATTCCATCGGAAATGCCTTCTATACAGAGCCAACGGATCGTAAAGGACTTCGTCGCAGTCGAACAGCCGTGGGTAAATGGAGGAGAAGATACCGTGTTTTTGCTGATGTGATGGTTTCAATTGAGAAATTATCGGCAACCTTGAAGAGAGATCAAGTCATGCGGGAGGAGACGGAGAGCTTACGCGAAGAATGGATCGCTGGTGTTACTCATGATTTGAAAACCCCATTGTCCTCAATCACAGGATATGCTCATTTACTGGCAGAACCAAAATACGATTGGTCGAAAGAGGAAGTCCGTAAGTTTACAACGACTATGCTAGATAAATCGGCCCATATGGACATGCTGATCAGTGATCTTGCAATGACCTATCGTCTAAAGTCAGGAATTAAACCACCTGAGACGATGGAAGTTGAATTGAACACTTGGCTGCAACAAGCTCTCGAACAAGCTGCTGCCAATCCTGCCTATGGGAAGCAGCGAATAGTATTTCTGCCTGCACAAACCGAAGTTAGAGCTCAATTGTATACGCCATGGCTAGAGAGGGTTGTCAACAATTTAACTGCGAATGCGCTGCTCCACAACCCACCGGATACGACATTGACCGTTTCGCTTATTTATAAAGAAAAGGAGACCGGATTTATCATTCAATTTGCTGATGACGGCGATGGAATGGATGAAGAAACAATGATTCGGCTATTTGAACGGTATTATCGAGGAACGGATACAGCGTCTACCTCCAACGGTTCTGGGCTCGGTATGGCGATTTCTAAAGGGCTGATTGAATGTATGGGGGGCCAGATTACTGTAGAAAGTCACATAGGTAAGGGAACGGTTATTAAGTTAATATGGAGCTGATATCTTCATTCGAACCCTCGCTGTATTCCAACCGGATACCGCGAGGGTTGTTTGTATTTATTAGGTTGAGTAAAGGCTATAAAAATAAAGGAGTTGACATCTTTTTTGAATGTAACTACAATAGTTACAGGTCAACGATTATTAAGAGGATGAAATTCATCCTAATTTGAGGAGGATTTTAAAATGAAAATAGCTATAACAGGAGCAACAGGGCAATTCGGATCATTAGTGATAGAGTCTCTACTTAAAACTGTACCCGCAGGGGACCTTGTAGTTAGTGTCCGGAATCCAGATAAAGCAAGTAATCTTAAAGCGCGTGGTGTGGAAGTCCGTCATGGTGACTTTGATAAGCCGGAAACATTGGATGCTGCGTTTGCCGGTGTGGATCGACTGCTAATTGTATCTTCAGATGGAGATAACGAGACTCGGATTCGCCAACATATGGCAGCTATTGATGCAGCCGCTAAAGCTGCTGTTGGATTCATTGCCTATACAAGCGTAGGACATGCAGAGAAGAGTGAGCTGTTCCTTGCTGAAGTACACCGTGTAACCGAGGAAGCCATTCGAGCTACCGGAATTCCTTACAGTTTCCTTCGCAACAACTGGTACATGGAGAACGAGATTGGATCTATCCAAGGCGCCGTAGCAGGTGCCCCATGGGTAACTTCTGCTGGTAGTGGTAAAGTTGGCTGGGCAGCACGAGGAGATTATGCAGAAGCTGCTGCTAATGTTCTAGCTGGGGAAGGACATGAGAATTCTGTCTATGAATTGTCTGGCAAGCCTTTAACACAAGAAGAATTGACTGGAATTATAAGTGGCGTAATAGGTAAAGAAATTAAAGTGCTGCAAGTTGACGACGAAGCTTATGCGAAAATCATGGCTGAGGTTGGTGTACCAGAAGCTGCTCTGCCATTCGTTGTTGCGATTCAACGTGGTATTCGCGAAGGATGGCTGGATATTGAAAGTGACGATCTAGAGAAAGTACTGAATCGTCCAGTCACTCCGTTAGCGGATGTTATCAGTGATCTTGTAAATAGTCTACAAGCTTAAATAATACAGCAAGATTCAAGGCTTCTTCTCGGTGAATAACCAGAAGGGGCCTTTTTTTGTGCATCTTTAACATCATTGATAAAGGTTTCGTGAAGTAATAATAATGATATAATAGGAAACATATGTGAACTATTGGTGTAATGAAAATGATTGAATCGAAGAGAAGGGGATGAATATCAATGAGGACAAAAATTTGGATGGCTTCTGGTGCAGTAGTTGTTGTTGCTTTAGGGGCAGTTTTATTTGTGGGGGGTAATGATAAAAAATCACCCGCAGCAACCGATACATCTAACGTTAAACAATTAGTGCAGGAATATAGTTCAAGCAGCATGAAAGACCTCTCTGCTTCCATCACTTCAGAGCAGCTTATTGTGACCGACAGCAACAATCAATCAACCAAATATGACTTACCCAAAGATGAGTTTTTTGTTTCCATCGCACCATATGTTAAGAATACACACCCGTGTGCAACACATAGCTTGACTGGATGCCAAGGGGAATTAACAGAACAAACGTTTAATGTATATGTCGAGGACACTGCGGGCAATGTGATTGTGGATCAAACTATGAAGTCCCAATCTAACGGATTCATTGATCTTTGGTTACCTCGCGATAAGAAATATAATGTAACGATTGAACAGGATGGTGTAAAAGCGAAAGCCGCACTTTCCACTTTTAAGAGTGATAATACATGTGTAACGACCATGCAATTAGTAGAGAGTATCTAAGCATCAGAGACAGCGAAGTCACTACTTCCTCTGAAAATTCCATATCGGACCTGCCATTTAATTTATGGGAGGTTTTTTATGTATCTGTAAGAATAAGAAGGTTCTAAGGTAAAGTTTAATTATAGTTATTTTCCACCTCCTGGAAATGATATAATCTGATGGATATCAAGAGTCGAGCTTTTATAGGGAGTGTTCCTTGAAGAAGGGTATCGTCGAAAAACTCACGGGTGATTCTCTATGATAAACTTTAATTGGTACTTCATTTTTGAGAGGAGATAGAGGAATGGATAAAGATCTGATCATCGGTGATGTTTTGCAGGAGTTAGCTGGTACGCGTCGTATGCTGGAGAAGCTGACGCAGGAGCATATGACATGGAAACCACACGAAAAGTCAATGAGTCTCGGTGGGCTATCCACACATCTCGTCAATCTGCTAAACTGGCAATCAGCCATTCTTCTTCACTCGGAGTTTGATTTGGCGTCTGTGCCATATCGACGAGAAGCGCTGGAGAGCCCCGCCGCGGTTCTGCAAGAGTTCGATATGAGCGCTCGCAAGATTGAAGAATTAATTTCTGAAAGCAATGTGGAGACGCTTGGTGCGGAGTGGACACTGCGTAATGGTACAGCGGTTATCCGCCGTCAGACACGGGCAGTCGCGCTTCGTACCATCGGATTGAATCACATGATTCACCACCGGGCACAGCTTGGGGTATATTTCCGACTTCTAAATATACCAGTGCCGGGCCTTTACGGCCCCTCTGCAGATGAATTAGCGAACGCCTAATAAATGAATTTCTTAATGAGTTAAGGTTCGGAAAGTTGAAAAAAACAAATCGGCATGATAACATGGATACAAATTAATGATCGGAGTTGAAAAGTATAGTGTAGTAATTATTCTTGCGACACATGATGAATAAAACAACAAAAACGGTTTATTTCGTTTGTTTTATTTTTTGTATGCAAGAAAGTTACTACTTCTTTTCACTCGAACAATATATCCTTATCTAACTCCATTTGGGGCTAGATTTGCTGTATTTATTTGAGTCACAAGAAAGTAACTTTCTTGTGGCTTTTATTTTTTTCATACAGGAGGATACTTATATGTCATTAATAAATGTTACAAATCTAACCTTTGCCTATGAGGGCAGCTACGATAACATCTTTGAGAATGTAAACTTTCAAATCGATACTGATTGGAAATTAGGATTTACCGGAAGAAACGGTAGAGGAAAGACCACCTTTCTGAGTTTATTGCTTGGAAAATATGAATACAGCGGAAATATTTCTGTCCATGTCACTTTTGAATATTTTCCTTTTCAGGTGGATAACAAGGAGCTTAATACCATTGATGTGATCAGCGAAATTTTTCCGGATTATATTCATTGGAAATTAATGCGTGAACTTTCATTATTAAAGGTTTCTGAAGATGTGTTATATCGGCCCTTCGACTCATTGTCTAACGGAGAGCAGACGAAAGTGCTGTTAGCCACTCTCTTCATTAAGGAAAATAGCTTCCTGTTGATCGATGAACCTACCAATCATTTAGACATGACGGCAAGAAAGTTAGTCAGTGATTATCTCAATACGAAAAGTGGATATATTCTGGTCTCTCATGACAGATCTTTTCTTGATAATTGTGTAGACCATATTTTGTCTATAAATAAGACGAATATAGAAATTCAAAAAGGAAATTTTTCAAGCTGGTGGGAGAACAAAGTCAGACAAGATAACTTTGAGCTGGCAGAGGACGAGAAACTCAGAAGAGATATTAAACGCTTATCTGCTTCTTCTAAACGGACAGGCAACTGGTCACATGAAGTGGAAAAAACAAAAAACGGAACGAGAAATTCCGGCTCAAAGGTCGATAAAGGCTACATTGGACACAAAGCCGCTAAAATGATGAAACGCTCTAAAGCCATTGAGCAAAGACAAAATTCTGCGATCAACGAAAAGTCTAAGCTTCTTAAAAACATCGAAAATTCTGAGAATCTAGAGATTACACAGCTTGACTATCACAAACGTCAACTTGCTGAGCTAGACAATATTTCGATTTTTTACGGTGAAAAAAAGGTATGTTCTGACGTAAGCTTCACTATCGAGCAGGGTGAGCGTATTGCTCTGGCGGGTAAAAACGGCTCAGGTAAATCAAGTATCATCAAATTGATGTGTGGTGAGGATATAGATTTCACAGGCACTCTCACAAAGGATAATCAGCTTATCATTTCCTACGTATCCCAAGACACTTCTAATCTTCAGGGGAATCTAACGGATTATGCCAGAGACAACGGAATCGATGAAAGTCTGTTTAAATCTATTCTACGAAAGCTTGATTTTTCTAGAATCCAATTTGATAAAGACATATCCACTTACAGTGGTGGTCAAAAGAAAAAAGTACTGATTGCCAAAAGTCTTAGTGAGAAAGCTCATTTGTACATTTGGGATGAACCGCTTAATTTTATTGATGTCATTTCACGTATGCAAATTGAAGAGCTGTTGCTTGAATACACGCCAACTCTTGTTTTTGTGGAGCATGATCGGGAATTTTGCAACAATGTTGCTACGAAGATCGTTGAACTTTAATTAAAATGAAGAAATGGGGGAAGTCGACAGAGTTTATCTGTCGGCTTTTTTGTATTATTTTACAAACGCTGCACATTTAAAAAAGCAATTTAATATCCCCCTATAAAAGTTATGGATTACCTCCGTGCAATCCTAACTCGTGTCGAGTACTATGAAATTAAAGACTATAATCTCCAAAAGAAACAGTTGTACATCCAAGTGAATCAGGAGGGAGATCAGATGCTTAGTGTACTTATAGTGGATGATGAATATGAGATTCGTGAAGGATTGCGAAATCGCTTTCATTGGGAGGATTACAATATTACAGAGGTTCTTGTTGCGGATGATGGTGATGTGGCCTTACGTACGGCACTTGAGATCAGGCCCGCTCTGATTATTACAGATATCAAGATGAACCGCATGTCTGGTCTTGAATTCCTTAGCGCCTTATCTGCGGAAGAGGACTATAAGCCTGAGAAGATTATTGTAAGTGGTTATGATGATTTTGAACTGGTCAAGCAGGCCATGAAAATAGGGGTATGCGATTATATTTTGAAACCAATTAATTTGGATGAACTGGGTCAAATGGTAAATAAATCGATAGAGAACATCAATAAAAAGAAGATGGATCATCGTAACCGGCAGATGCTTAAGAATCAGGCGGTCTTCGCCATCTCCAAAATGCGTGAGGAATTATTAAAGGAAATGATTGAGCAGGTTTATGATCCTAATCTTGAAATGCGTAGATACCACCGTCTTCAAACATTGGAGCTTGAATGGATGTTGAAGGAGCCTACGATGTTGATTGTCGTTGAGGCTGATAATTTAAAAGCGATAGAGAATAAGAATCCGCATGAGAAGGAACTGATTCTATTCGGGATTAGTAATGTGTTACATCAGACGCTTGAAGAGGAATACGCCCACCCTTCTGCTCTCTATAAGGACCGTTATAACCGCTGGATTATCGTGCTGGGAAGCCTTTCGCATGAGCAGACGGATATCGCACAGGGCATGGCACAGCTCTTCATTCAAAGAATCAATGATTTTGTCAAAATCACTGCTAGTGCAGGAATGCTGACTAAACCAGGGAATACAAGAAACTTGCACCATATGTATATTGAGGCAGTGAGTGTAATGGAGCAAAAGGCGGTTTATGGGGGCAACAGATTATTCACTGAGCAAGGGCTATTTTACGACGGGGAGAGTGATAACTTGTCACTTCAGAACCCGGAAGAAATGCTTGATTTAGTTCGATATGGTTCGGATGAAGATATAACAAGAGCGATGGATACCTTTATCGAGATGATACAGTCTTGGCAGCTTACACAACTTAGAGATATCCAGCAGAAAATTTTTGAATGGCTGTTCGAAGTGTTCCGGCGAGGAGCGGAGGGAACCGTCCTTAAGAGTTGGAAAAATAATCCGATCGCAGTTTGGGAGCTGTTGGAGCAATACGATACACTGCAGGCGCTTCGTGAACAAACAGAGGTCTTTCTGCATGAGATTGCTGCCGACTTTCGAAAGCTTTCGCATACACCTAGCCAAATTGTTAGCGAAGCTGAGAAGATCTTACACCGTGATTATGCTGAAAGCCTAACGCTGCAAATTGTAGCTTCTGCGGTTCACGTAACTCCGGTTTGGCTTAGTAAGTTATTTAAGAAAGAACTGCATATGACCTTTCTTGAATACTTAACAGATATTCGCATTAAAAAGGCAAAAGAAATGCTATACGATGTGCAGTTTAAAATTTATCAAATCTCCTATCAGGTCGGCTACAAAGACCCGGTGCATTTCTCAAAGCTTTTCAAGAAACAGGTAGGCTGCACCCCTAAGGATTTCAGAAGACAGCTTGGAATTGCTGAAGAATAAAGAATCCAGGTTGCTCAGGTTCGGAAGAACCTGGCACCCTGGATCTATGCAAGTATTTATAGTGGCGTGATTCCTATAGTTACAATCCCAGCCTTACATACAGGAATCGGCTGTGTCTGAACCTCGGAGGTCATTTCTTCCATGATATTACTGTGGTATAGCAGGGAGTTTTCGCTGGTATTAATACTCAGATTAGAAGGCGTGTAAGCAAGATTGTACCAGCGTGCCATTAAATCTCCATTATCTTCATTGATTTTTAAATTGGAAAAAGCCATTTCTTTACCATCCCATGCCAGAAAACTGTGCACAGGAGGAAGAGTTCCTTCATGAATACCGGTCTGAGAAGTGGTGAAGGGAACAGCATAACGATAGGCTTCACGGTAGGCCGCGAAGCGGTTGTCACCTCCGCCATGCGGGATAAGGCTCCACTCTGCTACATTAACGCCAAGGCACTGAGCATCAGGGGTATGGAAGACGCCCCAGTCGCCAAGTTCTCCTATGGAACGAAGGAGTGTTAGGGCGATTGTACCTTCATCATCCTGCAACACCTCGTACTCATTAAGACCTTTACCGGCTGCGGTCAAGCCGCGTCCATCGGCATGTACATCCACGAACGCCTGCATATGCTGACAATTGCTTGGGTTCTCCCATTCCGGTGCAGGTATGGTTTCTCGCTCAGCGACTTCAAAGACGGAATCTGCGTAATGAAGCGCCGTCTTAATGCCAGTTGGCAGCAGAACACGTAGACGGTGATCCTTGGCGGTGTTGTCGATTCGAGTCTGCACTTGCAATGCATGACTTTCACGCTCTAGACTGATACGAGTCACAATATTTAGAGGGACAAGCTGCTGAGACCGGACCGACTTCCGCTGCCGGAACTCAACCATGGTTTCTACTTCCTGCTGTAACTGTTCATCGGCTGATGCCGGAATTTCTAGGGTGTGTCTGATTTCAAAAGCAGCTCTGTAAGGGGTATTCTCCGTTAAGCGAATCTCAGCAGGGATGCCGCGTGTAGTAATGGCTAAATCACCTTCTGGTTGTTTGAAGATGTATTCATTACCTATGTCGCCGACATCCTCGTATACACCAAGACCGCTGTACAGCTCATCGCTGCTTTTGTCGAACATAGAAAAGCTGCCGTCTTGTGCCACTAAGACTCGAATAAATTCATTCTCCATAGTGAAGTCATCGGTAATCAGTGTGTCACTTGAAGATTTCGATATCGCTGTATCCATTGCGGGAATCCAAGCAAAAGTTGCCAGTCCTAGGGCAGGAAGCGATTTTGCCTCAAAGGTTAGCCGTAATGCATGCGCCATATATGGCTGTCTAAATCTATCGTGTGGCAGCTCGTAACCGAAGCGTACCCCCAGATCTTCAACAGTGCAGTCTAATCGATCACCTTGGGAATTGACCAGGTAGCCCTCGCCATGCGTTCTGTCAGAGACTTGCTTGAACACGGCACTTGGGTCTTCACTTTGAATGAAGAAACGATGAGACCACTCAATTTCACAGGTCACAACGCTGCTGCTAGAATAGCCGCTAGTATTATAAACTACGAACGCAGTGGCGTCTTCTCCAAATTGTGCGAAGATAGAGGTGTCGACCTTAGCACTAATGAATCTGGCGCTGTCAGTTATGAGGGCTGATCCGACCTCCATGCTTTTTGCAAACCGAGTCTTCATCTCATGGTAGACTTCATCTACACTGCAGCCGCAAATACTGTCATGCGGATGGTTCTGCATAAGCGTCTTCCAGGCATATTGCATTAGACCGTGCGGATAAGCTTTGCCTAATCCATGTGCAATAGCGGCTAGCGGTTCAGCTATTTTTTCTAGAAGAGTCTGGTTCTGTTGATTAAGCTGCTTGATGTATACCCTCGCTGAAGCAGTATTTACTAGTGAGTACCAGCCGTCTGTATGTTGCCCGCGCAGCTCCCCTGTAGTAAGGGTTAGGTCATCGGGAAGCTCATTTTTAACGGCTTTTACATAATCATCATAGTTAGAATGAATGAAATCGCAGTCTGGATATAATTCACGCGCAACACGTAAAGCTTCAGAAAGATCGGTTTGGATGGGCTGGTGATCACATCCATTCATAAGCAGTAAATGTCGGGTGGAAGCATATTGTCTGGTACGTGCAAGGCGATGGTCCCAGTAGCTTTTAGCAGTATCAGGATCAACAGGAATTTCCATGCCATTGTTGTACCAATTCGCAAAGAGAATACCGAGCACTTTGGAGCCGTCAGGAGATTGCCAGATCAGCTCAGAGTAAGGAGATTCCTGATCAGAGGCATCTACCACGCGATTGTTGAAACCAGTAGCTTTCACACCCCTGCCGAAGATGGCTGTATCGATTCCAGCTTGCTGAAGAATCTGTGCAGCTTGGCCCATATTGCCAAAAGAATCCGGGAAATAGCCGATCTTAGAGATGGGACCGAATGTCCTTGCATCACGATGTCCGATTTGCAGATTGCGAACATTAGCTTCACCGCTTGTCAGAAATTCGTCTTGAAGAATATACCACGGCCCAAGAGAGAGCTTGCCAGCATCGCATAATCTTTGGATGATTTCACGCTTCTCAGGATAAACCTGCAAATAATCTTCCACTACTATGGTTTGTCCATCTAGATAAAAGCTCTTAAAATCCGGGTCGGATTCAAACGTCTCAATCAAAGAATTTATAGTTTCGATAAGCTTAACGTGATGGGCTTCATAGGGCATATACCATTCTCTATCCCAGTGAGTATGAGAGATGACATGTACAACGGTTTTACTAGCTCCAGTCAATACGATTCCTCTTTTCCATAAGATGATGAATGCTACAGCCTAATTATATAAAATGCATTTTTTGCCACAATGAGTGGATCGCAAATTATTGCGGGGATTATTGTCGACATGTAAGGATTGGGGGGATTGTTATGAATCGTTTCACTCTGCGTCTGGGCGCATCGTTAAGGAACCGTATCATATTGGTATTTTTTATGATTATTATTGTGCCTTTTCTCATCTTTGCTTACTTTGCGCATATTAAGTCTATTGAAGGCATCACGAATACGAACACTAAGATCTCACTGAGCTACCTTCAGCAAGCAGCTAAAAATTTTGAGATTTATCTTAATACACTTAATGATCAGGTCAACACTCTTATCGGCAATAAACGTGTGCAAGATCTACTGATTGATCCGCCCGCCAATCCTGTTGAAGAAGAGGATTTTACTGTAAATCTACTTACAGTGCTCTATCAGGCCACTCCACAAATCGATGCTTTCCGAGTGCGAGTATATCCAATAAATCCTTCGCTGTATCCTTCTTATATGAATACATTGGGAGAAGCGGCGAATATAACTTCAGAGGAATGGTTTACGAGGTCACAAGGGACTGTAGGTCCAATGTGGGAGTTATTTATGCCACAGCAAGGCAAATATGGCCGCCCTCTGCTAGGATATATCAAGCGTTTCTCAGGACTCTATGACCGTAAGCCCCGAGGTATGGTCGTTACAGAAGTTTCAGAGGATCATTTGAAGCGTTACTTCTCACCCACTGAGCAATTGAAGAATCAGAAGCTGCTGCTCATGAATCGTGACGGTACTATTTATTATGACTCATCATCCAATGAATGGGCCGGCACACGATTTCCTTCGAATTCGTTCATTACCCATCTTCAAAAAAATCCGGCGGGTTCACAAACGATCAAGATTGATGGACACAAATATCTTACTACTTATGTCAGCTTAGACAGTGAGCCTTGGGCGATTGTCAGTCTGACGTTATTGAAGGAACTGACTGGAACAAGTGATGAAATGACACGTCTGCTAATCATCTTTCTGTTTATTTATCTCGTCTGCTGCTTTGCCGTTGTTTTTTACATTACGGTGTATTTCACCCAGCCTATCGCACGTCTGGTAAGGCTTATGCGGAGAATGGAGGAGGGCAATTTCCAGACAGAAGCGTTGACTTCGCCAAGAACAGATGAAGTAGGCTGGTTGTATCGAGGCGTCGGAAGTCTTGTCCAGCGGATTGACGTATTGATCCAGGAAGCGTGGCGTTCCGAGCGAAAGAAGAAGGCTCTGGAGTTTCAGGTGCTCAGCCACCAGATCAACCCACATTTTCTCTATAATACGCTTGAATCTATTCGGTGGAAGGCAGAAAACCATGGCCGCAGCGACATTAGTGAAATGGTATCTGCACTGGGAAATCTACTTCGTCTCAGTCTGAATCAAGGGAAGGAGATCACCACGCTGCGGCGTGAGATTGAGCAAGTTAAAGCTTATGTGCTGATTGAACAGGCCCGAATGGGCAAAACAATCCGGATTTTATATTCCATAGATGAAGATTTGCTGGATTTTCCATTCCTTCGCCTGCTGCTACAACCTCTAGTAGAAAATGCAATCCAACATAGTGTACGGACTGACTTCGAGAAGGGGAAGATCATTGTGTCTGCGAGACGTGAAAAGGAAGATATGATCATCGAGATTGCGGATAATGGAAAAGGCATTCCACAAAGTATCATTGACGAGCTGGATTATGAAGATCCTGAGGAGGAAATGTATACAACTACTCGGAGAGGTGTGGGCTTGCGCAATGTGAACGACCGTCTGAAGCTGTATTTTGGGTCTGACTATAAGCTACAGATTCAGATCGGAGCACAAGGAGGGACCCGTATTTTATTGCGACACCCTATAAAGGTAGACGAAGAATTGTCCAAAACAGGTGAGGCCCATTAATGGCCTGACTCAATCAAATCGTTAAAAGTCTTATAAAGTAGCGATTCTCGCATCTAAGAGAATCGCTACTTTTATTTTTACACAGGAAATTGGATATCTCGTGATCAGGATAAAAATGAATCAACAAAGTGCAAGATTGACTCATAGTAAGTGCACATCCACTCTTTTACAATTAATTTATCCAAACAGCGAAAGGGAAATCGATATGAAACTAAACGGAGTGTTCAAGGAACTGTACAAAAATCGCACCTTGCTGCTCATGTTCTTACCCGTCGGGGTACTGTTCTTGCTCTTTAACTATCTACCGCTAGCTGGTCTTGTAATCGCCTTCAAGAATTTTGATTTCTCCAAAGGGATTTTTGGAAGTGATTGGATGGACCCGCTGTTCAGCAACTTTGACTATGTATTCTCTTCTCCGGTGGCATTCCGGGCCATCCGCAACACGATCCTATTAAATGCTCTCTTTATAGCAATAGGGCTCGTTTTTGAAGTTGGGTTTGCTCTCCTATTGAATGAAATGCGCAATAAGTATTTCAAACGAATTACGCAATCCTTGACCTTTTTACCGTTCTTTATCTCATGGATTGTTGTAGGTGTATTCGCTTATAATCTGATGAACTATGAGAACGGAGCGATAAATCGCTTCCTGGAGTACCTAAATCTTCAACCGATTGACTTCTATAGTAGGGCCGAGCTGTGGCCGGCAATCTTAACCATTGCTGCCCGCTGGAAAATCACTGGCTATGGCACAATTATCTATTTGGCCGCGTTAACCTCTATTGACAGTTCTTATTATGAAGCTGCTTCCATTGATGGAGCATCTAGATGGCAGCAGATCAGGTACATCAGTATTCCTATGCTGCGGCCAACGATTATCATCCTGACGCTACTAGCAGTAGGTAGAATTATGAATGCTGATTTTGGGATGTTCTACGCCATGGTAGGTGACGCTTCGCTACTCTTTCCGACCACAGATGTTATTGACACCTTTGTCTATCGAAGCCTGCGTAAATCTGGTGATATTGGGATGGCTTCCGCTGCGGGCTTTCTACAGTCCTTTGTTGCCTTCTTCTTAGTCCTTGGGAGTAATTATGCGGCACGCAAAATCGACAAAGACTCAGCGATATTCTAAAGCCAAGCTCATCTAACTTTAAGGAGGTCATCCCACACGATGTCAGCAAGAAAATTCTCTTTCAGCCAGTTTCTAATCGCTCTGGTTATCGGCCTATTCAGTCTGGCCTGCCTGTTCCCGTTCCTCATGGTGATCTCAGGCTCGCTTAGTACGGAAAAAGATATTATGCAGTACGGCTATTCTATTTGGCCGAAGACGATAACGTTTGATTCCTATCGTATTTTGCTTCTTGGCTCTAATCGAATCTTTGAAGCGTACGGAGTCAGCACATTCGTCACTGTTGTCGGAACTATTTTGTCGCTCTTCTTAACGAGCATGGGCGCTTATGTAATGGCAAGACGTTCTTTTAAATATAGGAATATTCTTTCTATCTTTGTCATCATCACCATGCTCTTCAGTGGGGGATTGGTTCCCTGGTATATCGTTATCGTTAGATACCTGCATTTGAAAGATACGATATGGGCGCTTATTCTTCCATCGCTGGGGAATGCCTTCAATATGTTTCTTATTCGAAACTTTATGCTCTCTATTCCAGAGGATCTGCATGAGTCGGCCAAAATGGACGGTGCAGGTGAATTCAGAATCTATTCTAGGCTGATCATGCCACTGGCTCTACCAGTTCTAGCGACTGTTGGCTTGTTCGTAGCTCTCGGGTATTGGAACGACTGGTTCCTCGGGTTAATGTTCGTGGATAAGCAAGAGCTTCAACCCCTGCAACTCCTTCTGCGAACATTGATCTCTAATGTCGATTTCTTGAAGAACTCTGGAAATGCGGCAGCGATGCAGCGGATTTCAGCTCAGATTCCTTCCGAGTCTATCAAAATGGCGCTAACAGTTATAACCATTGGACCTATTATTTTCTTGTATCCATTCCTGCAACGTTATTTCGTTAAAGGTCTTATGGTTGGAGCGGTTAAAGGTTAACTATGTCGACTTAAGTCGTATAGTATAAATTAAAGGTAAAAGGGGAGATTAGGATGCGCAAACGCATGGGTAGATTTCAGATCGTCCTGATAGCAATGCTATTGTTAGGACTGATTATGTCCGCATGTAGCTCGAGTGGCGGAAATACTTCGTCTAATGAAGCGAATCAAAACAAGGAGGACAACACCGGTTCTAGCACAGAACCCGCGAAAGGTGAAGATGAAGTTACACTCAAATTCTATTTCGGTGGGGACAAAAAGGCGGCCACGGACGAGGTTTGGTCCAAGATTAGTGATTACGTGAAATCCAAAGGCCTAAATGTTAAGTTCTCCGTAAATTTCATACCATTTGGCGACTTCAAGGAAAAAATGCTCGTGATGGCCGCGTCCGGGGATAACTGGGATATGAACTTTGATGGAGATTGGCTCTCCTATAAACAAATGGCTGCAAAAGGTTCTTACATGGCCTTAAATGATCTGCTCCCGAAATATGCGCCTAATCTTGAGAAGAAATATGTAGAACAAGGAACATTAGGAGCCGCAACGGTTAACGGACAAATCGTAGGACTTCCATGGACAATGAAAATGAATGAACGTAAATTTGCTGGATGGCGTTCAGATCTGGCTGAAAAAGCAGGCATTAACATCGCTCCGGATTCTATTCAAACGATTGAAGATGTCGACAATCTGCTTCGTGAGCTGAAAAAAGCTTATCCGAACGAGAAGCTTTCCCGTACTACACCACTATCTTTGTATTATATCCGCGATGAATGGGTAGATCTCAACTTCCATGGTTTAGGCTTCTATCTGAGTGATCCGAAAATTACTATTCAATCTGTTGAACAACAGCCTTTCTTCCTCGAAGCTTCTCTTTTGGCAAAGAAATGGTATGACGACAAACTGATCAACAGAGATGCCATGATTGATAAAGAAGGCGCAGAAGATCAGTGGAGAAACGGTAAATTGCTCTTTACTGTAACATCACATGAATGGGCTTATGCTGATCCAGGCTTCTCTGATGCTTCCTATAAACAAGGGATGTCGCTCATGTATCCAGACAAAAAGTATGTCAACCGTACAGCACTTGCTAATGTTGTAGCCATCAATGTAAACTCCAAGAATCCAGATCGGGTACTTCGTTTCCTTGATATGGTGGAGACTGACCAAACGCTATATGATTTGTTGCAATACGGTATCGAAGGCAAAACCTATGTCCTGAATGGTGAAGCTGCGGATTATCCGGAAGGCATGCAGTCTTCTACGAGTAATTATATGGAGTGGGGTGGACAATGGGCGTTCTGGAAACCTCAATACATGCGTCCAACAACAACTTATGCTAAAGATTTCTGGGTGAAAGAAGCCGATTTTGCTAATCAGCCGTACAATGTGAATTCCCCGATTGACGGTCTGTTTATTGCTGAAGATGCTATGAAGAATGAATTAGCTAAACGCGATCAAGCCACCGATGAGATCAGCAGACCGATTGAATACGGTATGGTGAAAGATGTTAACAAAGCTGTAGCCGATTATGTGGAGACTCAAAAGAAAAACGGACTTGATAAAATTATTACTGAAACTCAGAAACAAATAGACGCTTATCTTGCTGCCAAAAAATAAGCTGCGGAGTTACTGCATGGAAGTGGCACCAATCTGAATTCAGAAGGCATGCTGAAACGTGCGGAGACCACAGACCTACTGTATCGGATTTATAATTTGAAGTGATTATCATAAGGGTTTTTGATTAATAAAAAGGCGTCCCAAGTTGTCGTTTTACGACAGTCTGGGACGTTTTTTGTTCCATTCTATCCTATCAACAGGAAGAGGATAGAAATGCGGTGGAAAGTTTAATAACGTCCCGTTTGGATGTGTCGATGATTGCATTAAAATAAAAGCGACACAAAAGGGGATGGTGAAATCATGGCAAAAATAACAGGAGTAGAATGCATCCGCACCAGACATGATGTAAGCTGGACAATTGTGAAAGTAACGACGGATCAGGATGGATTGTATGGGATTGGTTCCGCATCAGATTTGTATAATCCTGAGGCTGTAGTTCAAGTCGTTGAACAACTGCTTGCACCACTTCTAAAGGGTCGTGATCCGGCAAATATTGAAGACCTCTGGCATCTTATGCATATGAGTGGTTATTGGAGAAACGGTGCGATTCTTAATACGGCTATCGGTGGTATTGATATGGCCTTGTGGGATATCAAAGGTAAAGAAGCGAACCTGCCAGTCTATCAGCTTCTGGGAGGTGCCTGCCGTTCGGCGGTCCCTTGTTATGGCCATGCTGGTGGCAATGATATCACAGAGCTCAAGGAAGATGTCTATAAATTCATTGAGGAAGGTTACACAGTGATTCGTGTCCAGATGGGAGGATACGGCGGCGGTGGGTTTGTCAGCGGGAAGGAAGCGAAGCTTCCTGTCCATCCTTGGAGCAGTGGTCCTGTATTTGACGAGCATGCTTATCTGAATGCCATTCCTGACATGTTCGAGAAGCTTCGTGTGGAATTTGGATCCGGCGTTCAGTTCACTCATGATGTTCATGAGCACCTCTCGCCTATACATGCGATTCAACTCTCAAAACGCTTAGAGCCTTACAGTCTTTTCTACTTAGAGGATGCAATAGCACCAGAGCAGATTGGTTGGTACCGCCAGCTTCGGCAACAGAGCGCAACACCGCAGGCTGTGGGTGAGTTATTTGTGAACCCGCAGGAATGGACAGGGCTTATGCAGGAGAAACTGATTGATTTTATTAGGGTACGAGTTTCCAAGGCAGGGGGCATCAGTGCCTGTCGTAAAATAGCCGCATTGGGTGAAATCTACGGTGTCCGCACGGCTTGGCAAGAAGGAGGAGAAAATGATCCAGTGAACCAGGCAGCTGCAGTTCATCTGGATATGGCACTCTGGAACTTCGGCATCCAGGAAATTAATCATTTCAAGCAGGAAGAATTAGAAGCTTTTCCAGGACATATCGTCAGACAAGGTGGGTACCTGTACCCCTCTGACAAACCGGGATTAGGTATTGATATCGATGAAGTGCAGGCTAAATCTCTTCTCAGAGAACAATGGAGTTCTAGTCAATATCACCGGCCTTATCCTCTGGACCGCAAAGCAGACGGAACATTGGTACGCCCTTAGATTACAGTACTAAAATAACCGCAGATCAAGGAGGTAGATTGAAATGAACACTATTGCCGTTACTGGTGGTGGGGGCAAACTTGGCTCTCAAGTAATCGGGATGCTCCAAGAGCAGAAATATGATGTTGTGTCGTTAGATAATCATCTGTCTGATCGAATTCATTGCAAGCAGATTAAAGTCGATCTGAATGATTTCGGGCAAGTGGTGGGATCGCTTGAAGGCGTAGATGCTATCATACATTTAGCTGCAATACCTGCTCCGATTCATTATCCACATTCTTATATTTATGCGAACAATACAGTGGCTGGTTATCATGTACTGGAAGCGGCTTCTCTCTTGGGTATTCGTAAAGTGATAATGGGCTCAAGTGAGTCTTCCTACGGATTTGCTTGGGCTCCACAACCCTTTTCACCGCATTATTTTCCGGTAGACGAAGACCATCCACAGCTACCGCAAGAATGTTATGGACTCTCCAAAGTCGTCAACGAGCTGACTGCTGAAATGTTTCACCGGAGAAACGGTATGCAGGTGACATCCCTACGTTTCTCTATGATTACTGGTCCTGGAGATTATCGACATCTTGCGATAGCAAAACCGGAGACGTTCAAACCTATTTTATGGAGTTATATTGATATTCGGGATGCAGTGACAGCTTGTATTGCCGCTCTTCAAGCTGAACTTAATGGAGCCATCCACCTGAACATCACTGGAGATGATACATTAAGTGACCGAACAACAGAAGAACTGCTGAAGAGCTTTTACTCTGAAGTAGGAGACTTGCGTAAGACATTCCAAGATAGAGAGGCTATTGTCAGTAATACTCTGGCGAAAAAGCTCCTGTCTTGGCAACCTAAATACTCATGGTTAAATACAGAAGTAGAATAGCAACCTATCAAAAAAGCATACTTTAGGAGGTCTTATCATGTCTAACAACAATCAAGATATAATTGTCGAATCAAAAAAGAGAACATCTTTGAATCCTGTAATTACATCCATCTATACGGCTGACCCATCAGCTCATGTCTGGAGTGATGGTAAGATTTATATTTACGCTTCCCATGATATGGATCCAGCCAGAGGCTGTGATCTTATGGACAGATACCACGTGTTTTCCTCTCAAGATATGGTGAATTGGGTGGATGAAGGTGAAATTCTTAGTTCGGACGATGTCGCTTGGGGCAGACCTGAAGGCGGTTTCATGTGGGCTCCAGACTGTGCGTACAAAAATGGAACCTACTATTTCTATTATCCTCATCCGAGTGACTCGAATTGGAATGATTCGTGGAAAATTGGGGTAGCGACAAGCAAGAAGCCAGCAAGTGATTTTACCGATCAGGGATATATTCCAGGGCTTGGTGGATTCGCTTTGATCGATCCATGTGTGTTAGTGGACGAAGATGATCGCGCTTATATGTATTACGGCGGAGGGAGTACATGTCTTGGCGGGGAACTGAATGAAGATATGTTGTCTCTGAAGAACGGGATGACTGAAATGGAGGGACTAGAAGATTTCCATGAAGCAGCCTGGGTATTCAAAAGAAACGGTCTTTACTACCTTACCTATGCGGATAACTTAGAAGACAATAATCGAATGAGATACGCAACCAGTGAGAATCCGCTTGGTCCGTGGATGTACAGAGGAATCTTTCTAGAGCCGACAGGCTGTTCAACAACTCATGGTTCTGTGGTGGAGTTCAAAGACCAATGGTATTTGTTCTATCATAATCAGGCCATTTCTGGAGAAGGCAATCTGCGTAGCGTATGTATCGATTACCTAGAGTTCAACGAAGACGGTACGATCAAGCCGGTTATTCAGACAAAAGAGGGCGTCTCATCGATTGGAACTGCACCGGAAGTAAGTCCTAATCTTAAGACATATCCGGCTGCGGATTGTATGGTTTTTGGAGGAGCAGAAATACAGAGTCTAGAATCAGGTCAACAGGTGGTGAACCACTTACAAATAGAGGGTTCCTACGTTCTTTTCAATAATATAGAGGGAGGAGAGGGCGGCAGAGCTTCCATTGAACTTCATTATGCTACGAGTGAACGTCTGGCAAAAGTGAATTTATACGTCAATGATAAGGATTACTCGCTCCTTAATGCCCTCTCCACTGGTGGAGCTCAACAATTTAGTGGCCGTACGAATATTACCGTCAATGTATTGCCGGGTGCTATTAATACGCTGAGAATCACGGGCGGTCATGGTGAAATTAGTATTATACAAATGACGATTAGCCCACTTGTGGATTGAAATGTACGCTATTTTTTAAAATAAATTACTATTAAAAGTCAAAGGTTGATCTCACATCTTTCTTGAGGTCAACCTTTGTTATTGTTATTCAAATTTCGAGACGAAAGAACGACTGGAATAAGCAATAATGCAACGAAGCCTCCACCAAGTGATAAAAGGGCGTAACTGGAATTTGCTAAAATCATACCAGATAAAGCTCCACCAGATGCTCCTGCCAACGCGATCAAGACATCTACTGATTACTGTGGCTCCAATAATAACGCCCTTTTTGTTGATAGAATCTGTATTTCCTGTTGAATGATCAGAATGACTTGGAGTGGAGCTTAGTGCCTCTGCAAGAGCTTTTGCAACAACGAGCGGATCTGGTCTAAGTAAAGCTAGAAGGATTAAACCAGCGACAATGTATGCTGCAGCAGCTAGAATGAACGGTCCGGCAAGAGCCGGGACACCAATAGATTCAGCGAACTTCCCCATTACATTAACTAAGTTTGGCCCAGCAACAGCACCAAATGTAGTTGAAACCATCGCGATGCTAATCGCTGTTGCTCGTTGAGTGGGGGCCGCCAGATCTGTACCCGCATAACGTGTCTGCAAATTAGTTGCTGTGCCTGCTCCATAGATAAGCAATGAGAACATTAAAAGTAGAATATTATTAGTTAAAGCAGAAATTACGACTCCGATTGCTCCTAATCCGCCTATTAAGAAGCCAGTAGCAAGACCAGAACGCCTTCCGAATCTTTGCGATAGATGTCCTACAAATAATGCTGCCCCAGCAGATCCTAGTGTAAATAGTGCAGCAGGAACGCCCGAGAAGCTATCGGTTCCTAACATGTTTTGAGCTAGGAGGGCGCCTACAGTGATTCCATCAGCAAGACCTGCTCCTCCAAAAAATTGCGAAATGATGACAATAAATAGTGTTTTCCGATATAATTGGTGTTGCTTTTCTGGAGAAACGAGGTAACTTTGTAACCATTCAGGGTGATTGCTAATACTTGTAGAATCACTAACTTTCGTCGACATTAGATTTTCCGCCTTTCTAGCAACACTTCTTAATCTTCTTGCTTTTGTTTTTAATTCGACTGCCTCCACGGACATTAAACAGTAAGGT
The DNA here is from genome assembly GCF_038000135.1 of Paenibacillus sp. FSL F4-0236. Classification (NCBI taxonomy): domain Bacteria; kingdom Bacillati; phylum Bacillota; class Bacilli; order Caryophanales; family Paenibacillaceae; genus Paenibacillus; species Paenibacillus sp. FSL F4-0236. The sequence goes on along the minus strand of NZ_JBBOBK010000001.1, from coordinate 2,791,740 downwards.
CCTCTACAATAAGCGACTACATCACAATTTGAGGGTAAGTAAGCAAGCTTCTCTTCTAATTCTTCAATAGGAATAGATATAGCCCCTGGAATATGTGCCATATCATATTCTTCCTTCGGTCTTACATCCAACAGCAAAATTACTCGTTATTAAATTAGTGAAGGGTCCAAACTAAAATTATTATATTAATAAAGTTAATTATTATATATATTCCAGTTTTCCAATGTACTATAATGATATAGATGCATTGTTAGCATGTTATTAAAGGAATTGAAGATTTCAAGAAACAACCTATAGAATTGAACAACAGGAGGAAATAAGTTGAGCACACAGAATGTGGGAATTCCATTAGAAGGTTTTGCAGAATTTAGCCGGACAGTAGCCGCTGAAGGTGCGGTGCTGGTGAAGAATGATAATCAGGTACTTCCGCTTGGCGAAGGCGATAATGTTGCGATTTTTGGCAGATCCCAAGTGAATTATTATCGCAGTGGTACAGGTTCCGGCGGTAGTGTCCATGTTACTTATACGACCAATTTATTGGATGGTCTTCGCACTAAGAAGAACTTTACAGTTAACGAAGAGCTGGCTGCTGTCTATGAAAAGTGGATTGAACAGAATCCATTTGATAATGGTGGAGGCGCATGGGCTGCAGAACCTTGGCATCAGAAGGAAATGTCTTTGAGCAATGAATTGGTTTCCGAAGCTAGAAACAAATCGAATAAAGCCATTCTTGTAATTGGACGCACGGCAGGGGAAGATCAGGATAATGCTGATGCACCGGGCAGCTACCAATTAACAAATGCTGAACAGGCAATGCTGAAGCAGGTAACTACATATTTTGAGCAAACAATCGTTGTCCTGAATGTCTCCAACATTATTGATATGAACTGGATGAACGATGAAAGCTATAAATATCCAATTTCAACTGTGATTTATTCATGGCAGGGTGGTATGGAAGGCGGAAATGCGATTGCAGATGTGCTGTCTGGAGAGGTAACTCCAAGTGGTAAACTGACGGATACAATCGCTTATTCCATCAATGATTACCCATCAACACAGAATTACGGCAATGAATTTACGAACTTGTATCAGGAAGATATCTATGTAGGATATCGTTATTTCGAGACATTTTGCCCAGATAAGATTCAATTTGAATTTGGTTATGGTTTATCTTATACAACTTTTAGTATCGAGCCAGAAGAAGCCAAGTTGATTACCAAAGAAGGCGAGTCTTTCATTGAAATCGGCGTAACCGTTACCAATACAGGAACTTCCTTTGCTGGTAAAGAGGTTGTTCAGGTCTATTATGAAGCTCCGCAAGGTAAGCTTGGTAAACCAGCTAAAGCTCTGGTGTCATTCGGTAAGACGAAAGTTCTTGAACCGGGTGAAGCACAGCGCCTTACCGTGAGTTTCTCAGCTCATTCTATGGCTTCTTATGATGACGCAGGCGTAACAGGACATGCTTCTGCCTATGTTCTCGAAGAAGGAACGTACCGCTTGTATGTGGGAACTAGTGTTAAACAAGTGGTGGCAGTCGGTGTTGAGGGTAAAGACGGCTATGTCGTTGAAACTCTTCAAGTTGTGGAGCAATTGCAAGAAGCGCTCGCGCCTACAGAAAGCTTTACGAGAATGATGCCAGGTGCTCAGAAGGCGGACGGTTCGTACGAGATTGTTTATGTTGAAGTTCCTAAACGTAAAATTTCGTTGGCTGAGCGAATTGAAACTAATCTTCCAGAGACGATCTCACAAACAGGTAATAAAGGATATAAATTAAGAGACGTATATGAACAGAAGGTTAGCATGGAAGCCTTCATTGCACAGCTCAGTGATGAGGATTTGGCTGCAATTGTACGTGGTGAAGGGATGAGCAGTCCTTTAGTTACACCGGGCACGGCTTCTGCATTTGGAGGCGTAAGTGACAGTTTATTTAATCTCGGAATTCCAGTGGCTTGTACAGCTGATGGTCCTTCAGGGATTCGTATGGACAGCGGAGCAAAGGCGACTCAAGTTGCTATCGGAACGCTTCTTGCAGCTACTTGGAATGCGGATTTGGTAGAAGAGCTTTATGTTATGGAAGGGCAAGAGTTGTTAAGAAATAACGTGGATTCCTTGCTTGGACCTGGCCTTAATATCCGACGCAGTCCGCTTAATGGACGTAACTTTGAGTATTTTTCAGAAGATCCTTTGATCTCTGGGGTGTTTGCTGCTGCATGTACTCGCGGTATCTTGAAAGGCGGCTCAACCGCTACGATGAAGCATTTCGCTTGTAACAATCAGGAGAAACATCGTAGTAAAGTAAACGCCGTGGTGTCTGAACGTGCACTTCGTGAGATTTATTTGAAAGGTTTTGAAATCTCCGTGAAGCAGGGCGGTTCGAATTCTATAATGACCTCCTACAATCCAGTTAATGGACACTGGGCGGCTTCGAATTATGATTTGAACACCACGATTCTTCGTGGAGAGTGGGGCTTTAAAGGCATTGTAATGACTGACTGGTGGGCGATCATGAATGATGTAGTTAATGGTGGACCAGCAGATCGGAAATTTACAAATTGGATGGTTCGTGCACAAAACGACCTCTATATGGTTGTACCTAACTATGGTTCAGAAATTAACGGATGGAATGATAACACCATTGAGTCGTTGGAAAATGGCACGTTAACCCGTGGAGAGCTCCAACGTTCTGCCATAAACATTTGTGAGTTTATCATGAATGCACCTGTATTCTCTAGAAAACAGGAAATTGTAGAAACTGTAGAGTTCTTTAAAGCTAATCCTTCACTTACTGAAGAACAAGCTCAATCCTTATCACAGAATCCACAGGTTAAACCTGTCGTAGAAGGATCGACTAGCTTTAAAGTGGAACAGGCTGGTCAATACCGTATCCTGGTGCATATCATGTCAACGGAACCTGAGCTGGCTCAAAGTGCGTGCAATGTATCAGTGAATGATCAATTGATGACAACCATTCAAACAAATGGTACTGAAGGTCAGTGGATCAGACAAAAGCTTGTGAAAGTTGAACTCGAAGCAGGTCTTTATGATATGAAATTGGAGTTCATCAAACCAGGTTTGCAGATCGATTGGATTGAATTCAATAAAATCGACTAGGTGTCATGCATTAATGTTAGATAGATAGTAAATATAGTTCATTTCTAAAAACCGCGATATATTTCGCGGTTTTTTTGTTGTACTTATTGTTGAGGGGGTTCATATATTTCATTTCCACTGCTCCACATGAGTATGTAGGGTTGATTTCGACTCCTTTATTGGATACTAAAATATGAGGAAATTGACCGGTACACCAACTATGGTGTGTCGGGCTTTTTGCATATTATATACTTTACAAATACTTGTCAGCATGTACTTGTGTTTGTTCGAATAAGTTAGAAAGTAGGGCCAGGACAAACCATAGGTGGAGATGCGTAGAAATGGGGATGCGTAAACAAAGCTTTATTCGTGGCACGTTCATTTTAACCGTGTCGTCATTTTTTACAAAAGGGCTTGGATTTTTGAATGGCGTTTTGCTGGCACGTTTTTTAGGAGCCGAGGGGGTAGGGCTGCTTATGATTGCTCATCCACTGCTACCCTTGTTTATTACGTTGACAGAGCTGGGGCTTCCTGTTGCGATTTCAAAGCTTGTCTCAGAAGCTGAGGTTAAGCAGGATGAAGCGCGAGTAAAGCGAATTCTCACAGTATCTTTAAGTATTACGGGTACGTTGAGTATTATACTAACTTTAGTGGCTCTATTTGGCTCCAAATGGATCGCGTCGGTTTTTTTAGCCGATCAGCGGGCGTATTATGCTATGGTCGCTATTACGCCGATCATTCCAATTATCGCGATGTCAGCTGTATTGAAAGGTTATTTTCGTGGAAAACAGAATATGAACCCGCTGGCCTTTTCCGATATTATTGAGAATTTGGCGCAAATCATTGTCATTATCGGTGTTGTCAACGTTTTGCTGCCTTATGGGATTGCTTATGCAGCTGCGGGCGCTATGGCGGCTTCCGTGATCGGCGAAGGTTTTGGTTTGCTCTATTTGTTTGCTGTCTTCAAATGGGCAAATCGAGGGAAGATCAAAACCACCCCACCGCCTAGTTCAAGTTTTTCACCCAAAGGAGACAGTACGTTGAAAGATCTGCTGCGCATCGGCTTACCGATGACAGGCAGCGGATTTATTCATTCTCTCTATCATGCGTTTCTCCCATTGCTGATTACGAAAAGTCTAGTCCTGTTTGGTGTGGGGGTTGAGATGGCGACTAAGCAATTCGGACTTTTAGGGGGATATGCTCTCCCCATGTTGTTTCTCCCCAGCTTCTTCACTCAATCGTTGTCCACTGCATTAATTCCGGCGATCAGCGAAGCGAGTGTAAGCAATAATAGCAAGCTTATGCATAGTCGGATGGATATGGCTATGCGATCCGCGCTTATTGTAGGTCTTCCATGTACAATCATCCTGTACTTATGGGCTGTACCATTAACTACTTTGATCTATCATTCGCCAGAAGCGGGCGAGCTGCTAAGGTTGATTGCCCCCTTATTTTTCCTTTATTATTTTGGAGCACCACTGCAAGCGATACTGCTTGGTTTGGGGAAAGCATCAACCGTCATGTGGAACCATATTCTTACGAATATTTTTGAAGTGATTGCGATCTTTGTTCTCGGTTCTAATATTGGCATCGAAGGGGTTGCTATAGGGTTCGGACTGGGGCTTTTACTGCTGACACTGCTGAATTTTTTGTCTGTGGCAGGAACGATCGGATTTTATTTTGATTTTCGTATTGTATTCAAGGTGGGCGCGGGAGGAATTATCATGACGATTTGCGGGATGACGGCTCACGGTATACTGGAGCGAATGGACCTGGGGCAGATCATTGAACTGTCTGGAGCATTATTCGTTTCGTTGATTACCTATGCTGCAACATTGCAGTTAACTCATGCTTGGGAACGGTCACCGAAACCACCGACGATTACGCCTATTTCATGAATGGGGATATTTCGGTATCGTGCACCAAAAAGTAAATTGAGTAATGCAACCCTCTGTGTAACAGTATGGAGGCGGATGAAGGTAACGGGGATCAGCGAGGTGTTTAACTGTATTTTGTACAGCTATAAATGGATTGGTAATTTAGAAGGAAGTGTAACGGACAAAAGTATTCAACCCCCGGTTCATAACATCAGAGCAACGATTCTCCAATAACGGATGATCGCTGCTCTGATGTTTTTTACGAATTTTTGTTTGAACTGATGAATACATACCGGAGCGGGGTATTGGAAAGGGGAGCTAGATTCCCAAAAAGGACTACATAAGGCGCGATCTAGTTTTATAAGACACTTTGAGAAGTGAAGCAGGACTACGCTAGTTATTACCGAGTATTATCCTTGACCGTATTTTTTTCTAAAATGACTCAGTGTGAGTAACGGCCAGATATAGCGATAACTATGATAATTAGAATAGAAATTGCCGGGGAGACCAGCGCCTGTTGGATAAGAAGTTTTCCAATCCTCTTCATGAATAGACATGATTAATCTTTCAATCCCTTTTTCCACCGCAGCTGTTGATTTCGGCTGAATGGTGATGAGTGCGTCAAGCGCCCATGCGGTTTGGGAAGGCGTACTTTCGCCTAATGGTACATACTTCAAAAGCCGATCACTATGACAAGATTCCCCCCAACCCCCATCCGAGTTCTGTATGCTTAGGAGCCAATTCGCTCCTTTTTGCAATGTTTCATGTTCCAGTGGCAGGCCAACGGCCTGCAATCCTGTTAAGGCAGCCCATGTCCCATAGATGTAACAAACGCCCCATCTTCCGTACCATGAGCCATCCTTCTCCTGCTGCTGAATCAGCCATTTCACACCTCGCCCGATGAATTCGTTTCGCGTATCAAGCTCGGCAAAGTTCCCGAGATACTCCAAGGTGCGCCCGGTTAGATCTGCCTCCGAGGGATCAATAGCAGCAGATTTAGCCCCATCGATTGCGAGCCAAGTGAGCATTTCTTTATTGGTGTTTTTTTCAAAAGCTGGCCAGCCACCGTCTTTATTTTGCATCGATAGGACCCAGTTCAGCCCACGATTCCATGACTCTAGATAGGATGGCTGATTTATTGATAAACTTCGAATGGCTCGTAAAGCAGCGGTCGTATCATCCACATCCGGATTAATCGTATTAGATTCTGAGAAACCCCATCCCCCCGGAGTTGTATCCGGATTATGAATACTCCAATCAGCAGTTTTATGCTGTTGTCTGGTCAGCAGATACGAAGTAGCACGTTGAATCGCGAGATGATGATCAGGAATTTGTGACTCCTGTAAAGCATAAGCGATTAGAGCCGTGTCCCATATCGTAGACGGAGAGTTTTGAATTGTTGTTTTACTTTCAGAACGGCATTGCATCGAGGTAAGCCCATCTATGGCATTCGTAATCAGAGGATGCTGCTGGTCATAGTCCAGAGCCAGAAGGGCATAGACCATAAGAATTGTACTAGTTGCGTAACTGTATAGAGTCCCGTCGGATTCAATCCGCTGGAGAATAAACTGTTCTGCTTTGGTTCGGGCAACTTCGTGAATGTAGCGAGGGCTTCCAAGAAGTCTGCTTAGGCCAGTTTGAATAACGTCCTGCAGCTCATGATATCCACGGGAAGCGGGTTCAGCATCTTCAATGCGTGTGTCTATGAGATCAGATAGATCAGGAGCATTCGCTGTTGAGATCGAGAAACGTCGATCGGCCATAATAAGCATAGGCGTGAGATGCACTCTTGAATAGCCAGAGAACTCAAAATAGTTAATAGGAAAATAAGACGGGAACAACAGAACTTCTAGGGGAATCGAAGAGATTGATAAAGGCCATTTGCTCTGACCAGTAGCTGCGAGAATGACTCTGGTTAGGATGCTAGTTACTTTTCCAATTCCTCCTTTGGATTGAATATAATGCTTTGCGCGCAATATCGGCTCATCTGTCACCTTACTGTACCCAGAATAGAGAAGGGCGTAGTAGGCTTCAACCGAGGTGGATAAGTTACCATCTTTTTCATCTCTATACAATTGCCAGAATCCAGCGGATTGCTGCTCAGCAAGAATGCGATCATGTAGCTGTCGAATCAGGGCTTCATTCTGTACGTTCAAAATCCGAAAGAGAATGATGACATAGGCATCGATAACGATTCCATTCTCAAAACAAAAGTGCCAAGATCCATCTTGCTGCTGTTGATCAATCAGGAATGCCGTTAAACGCTCGATCTCATTATCTACTGTGCTCAGTATAGGATTCATTCCTTAGGTACCTCCGAGGTCCTTCATTTTTAGTATTATATGATGGATGAGAGGTTGAAATGAAAAAGGACTGTAAAGTTGCTTGATGCAACCTCACAGCCCTTGATAATATTTAGCTAATCAATCGGTTAATTTTCAATCACGATACGGTTCAGCTTAAGATTTACCGGGGCAGCAATCGTGTCACCAACAGGGCATTTGCTTTCTAAAAATTGTACGAATGCTTCGACCTTCTCGGCAGGGGATGGGGTCTTTATGTAGAATGTATATCGAATATCGGAATAGCCGGGACGGACTTCAGAACGGTTGAAAAATCCATCGAGGTCCAGATCACCTTCAACATCTACTCTGAAATCTTCAAGCTCTACCTCAAATTTGGAAGCATAAACTCGAGCCACAATAGATTGGCAGGCCCCTAAAGAAGCAAGCAAAGCTTCAACAGGATTCATTCCTGTATCCGTCCCCCCGAGATTTTGTGGTTCATCGATGACGAGCTCGAATTGTCTTGCTTTTGTAATGACTTTAACCCCATCTTGTAAATGGGCAGTTGCTTTGAAAGTTTGAACATTTGGCATTTGTCTACACTCCTTCTTCTGGACAACCCAATTATGATTAGATGTTTCGAATTTTATGTAATTCATAGTATTTTTCTGGGAATTGTTTAGATTATAGTTCTATTCTTTGTACCTTGTCAATACTTGATTTGTTTTATTGGAGGTAGATAATGTGTCGTTGAAATGACGTTTACGTGAATATGAAAATTGACTTCACAACTATCTCTATTATGTCGATAAATAGATAGATTGTTTGGTATTTATATACACTGGAGGGATATTATGAACTATTCAGAACTAGGAAAACAATTTATAGGTGGGGAATGGAGAGAAGGGAAGAGTAGTAAAACACTGACAGACATCAATCCATATAATGATGATGTAATCCATACTTTTCAAATTGCCAGCGTTGCTGACATTGACGATGCTTATCAAGCAGCTTATAAAGCAAAGCTGGAATGGGATAAGGTTAACCCGTATATTAAACGTGACATCCTTGAGAACGCTGTTAAATATATTGAAGCGAATGAGGAAGAAATTACATCCATTATTGTTAAGGAACTGGGTGGAACGAGGCTGAAGGCAGCATTTGAGATTGGTCTTGTAAAAAATATGGTAAAAGAAGCGGCAACGTTCCCACTTAGAATGGAGGGTAAGATCCTGCCTTCTACAGAGGATGGTAAGGAGAATCGGCTGTACCGCATCCCTGCAGGCGTGGTTGGGGTGATTAGTCCTTTTAACTTTCCTTTCTTCTTGTCTATGAAGTCGGTTGCTCCTGCGCTGGGTGCTGGAAATGGTGTGGTACTTAAACCACACGAGGATTCACCCATTACGGGTGGAACTCTGATCGGCAAAATTTTTGAAGAAGCAGGTGTACCGAAGGGGCTATTAAATGTTGTAGTGACGGATATAAAGGAGATTGGCGACGCGTTCGTCGAGCATCCGATTCCGAGAATCATTTCCTTCACGGGTTCGACTAAGGTTGGAAGCTATATAGGTCAACTGGCAATCAAGAACTTCAAAAAGCCGTTACTTGAGCTTGGCGGCAATAGCGCGTTCATTATCATGGAAGATGCGGATCTCGACTACGCAGTACAAGCTGCGACATTCAGCAGATTCACACATCAAGGTCAGATTTGTATGTCTGCCAACAGAATCATTGTACATAAGACGATCTATCAGGATTTTGTAAATAAATTCAAAGAGAAGGTATCTACACTTACAACAGGTGATCCGAGTGATCCACAGACCATCATTGGACCAGTCATCAACCACCGCCAAGCAGAGACACTGGAAAAGTTAATTGCTAAGGGCATAGAACAAGGCGCTGTTCCTCTGTTGCATGGTAAGATTACCGGCCGAATGGTAGAGCCTACTATCCTTATTAATGTTAAAACGGATATGGCTGTTGCACAAGAGGAGCTGTTTGGACCAGTTGTATGTATCATTCCGTTCGAAACGGATGAGGAAGCTATTGAAATTGCCAACGATACGCGTTTTGGGCTAAGCGGAGCAATTCATACTTCCAATCTTGAGCGTGGTGTAGAAATGGCTAAGAAGGTCCACACTGGAATGGTTCATGTGAATGATGTCACGATTAACGATGAGCCGATTGTAGCTTTCGGAGGAGAAAAACAGTCCGGTATAGGCCGTTTAAATGGGAAATGGAGCTTGGATGAATTTACAACGATGAAATGGATTTCAGTTAATTATGGACAAAGAAAACTCCCTTATTAAGGGTTTGGAGGATAAAACGTGAATGAGATAAATGTAGAAAAAACACAGCATGAACTGATTAATGCTTTCGTAAAAGTGGCTCCACTGCTGAATAGTCTCTATAACGATGACATTACAATTGGCATTTATGACACGGAAAAACTGATCATCAACATTCCGGGGAAAACATTCTCGCTGAATGTCAATCCTGGGGATCCACTGATGGAAGGGGATATTGTAACAAATGCGATTAGGAATGATACAGCATTATCAGCTGTCGTTCCGAAAGAGCTGTTTGGTTTTCCGCTTGCTGCACGTGCGATACCGCTTCATGACGAGCAGGGCAAGGTAATCGGTGGTATCGGTATGGGGACAAGCCTCGAGAAGGCGAATAAGCTTTTTGAAATGGCAGAGAGTTTTTCCGCTATTGTCGAACAGACAACGGCATCTATTGATGACATCAGCCAATCGGTTTCTCATCTTACCGGTCGTGTGACAGACATAACAAACCAAATGAAGGATGTTAGCTCCAGTGCTCAGCAGATCGGAAAGATTTCGACTGTGGTTAAAGAGATTTCGGATCAGAGCAACATGTTAGGACTTAACGCTTCTATTGAGGCGGCAAGAGCAGGAGAATTTGGGAGAGGGTTTTCGGTTGTTGCCGATGAAATTCGGAAGCTGGCGACGAGCTCCAAGGAAAATGTGGACCAGATTAATGGCATTTCTAAGAATATTCAGGAACTGTTGCAACGGTTAAATCATACGTTTTCTGATATTCACGCGCTTACCGGTAGTCAATCAGGAGCAATTAAAGAATTTTCTGCAACGATTCAAGAGATAAGCTTAAAAGCGGAGGAACTAGCGCAGGTTGCTGAAGAAACGCTTTTTAGAAAAGATAAAAGTCAATAAGCAATCAGCATTGATTATACATTAATAAGAATTAATAAGAAGAAATACAGTTATCTTGTATTTCTTTTCTCTCTTTAAGCCTGCGCTTTACGCGGGTTTTTTTGTTGTTTGTTGGAATTCAGAAATGAATAATGCTGATGTTACAAAATGGAAAAATAAAACTTGACAGGATTAGATCATCTCGTATACATTTGTATACATAAACGAAACGTATACATATGTATACAAAGTAAAGGAGGAGTAAATATGCGTGATGGACATTTCGGAAAACGCGGTCATAGAGAACATGGGGAACACAAAGACCGTGGAGAGCATAGAGATCGCGAGCATATGAGCAGACATGGGATGGATTCTATGGATGGTCCCCCAAAAAGTGCTCAAACTTTTCGTCGCGGCAGAGCTTTAGCATTTTTGGAAAAGCTTAATGTGAATCGAGCCACTTTACAGCGGCAGCTGCAAACACCGGAGCTGGATTCGATCAAGCAAGTGATTAGCGGTGAATTGAAGGCAACGGAAGCGATTATTGAAGAGTTTATCCATATTTTTCAGATTCATGAAGTAACGCCGGAAGATAAGACTGTTGGCGAAATTAAAAAAGAGGAGAATGATCAAAAAAATGAAAACCATTGATCTTATAAAAACCCGTAGAAGTATTAAGCAATTTAAGGCGGATTCGATTCATGAGGATGATTTATTGAATTGGCTGGAAGCAGCTAGTTATGCTCCAAACCATCGTATGAACGAACCTTGGGAACTCCTATTTATCGGGCCTGAGACTAGAGCTAAATTAAAGCATAAGACGAATTTCGGAAATGCTCCTGTAGTTCTTGCTATCTTATCTAAACCTGGTGCAACAGCGTTTGAGCGTGACGAGAATGTTATGGCTGCCGCTTGTTTCGCACAGAACTTCTTATTAGCTGCACATGAAGTGGGGGTTGGAGCCTATTGGGCTTCTTTAGGTGCTTTACCTCATAATCGTGAAATTCTAGGTGTCCCGCAAGATTACGATGTGATTGGACTATTTGGCATTGGATATCCGGAGGAAGTTCCAAATGCTAAGCCAAGAACACCGATGAAATCAAAAATCACATATTTATCTTAAAAGGTGATGGAATGTGGAAACTTAAGAGTTACTTAAGGCCATATTGGTTGTGGTCTGTGTTAGCACCACTTATGATGATGCTCGAAGTGTTTATGGATTTGCTTCAACCTACACTAATGGCGAGCATTGTGGATCATGGGATTATGACGAAAGATTTATCACATATTTATTCGACGGGATTGACCATGCTTGGAGTAGCATTTGTCGGTCTAATTGGTGGGGTGGGCTGCACCGTTTTTTCGAGCATCGCCTCACAAAATTTCGGGAATGATTTACGGATTAACCTGTTTGAACATATTCAGAAATTCTCAAACAAGAATCTGGACCAATTGAAGACGGGCTCGTTGATTACTCGTTTAACAAACGATGTGGTACAGCTACAAACCTTTGTTCAGATGATTTTGCGGAATATTCGCTCTCCATTGTTATTAATCGGCAGCTTGATAATGGCTATACGGATTAGTCCTTCACTAACCCTTATCCTTGTCGTTGCCGTGCCATTGCTGGTTGCAATATTATATGGGTTGATTCGACTTTCTTTCCCTTTGTTCGAGAAAATGCAGGTCAAATTAGACGGCGTCAACACAGTATTACAGGAAAATTTATCGGGTATCCGTGTAGTCAAAGCCTTCGTCCGTGCTAAGCATGAACAGAAACGGTTTAATACAGCTAATAAGGATTACACAGAAACTGCGATAAAAGCGGTGCGATTAATGTCGTTAAATATGCCGCTCATGATGCTTGTGCTCAATGCTAGTATCGTAGCTGTTCTTTGGTTTGGTGGGCTGCAGAGCTGGAACGGCTCGCTGCCGGTCGGTCAGCTAATCGCCTTCATTAACTATATCACCCAATTGTTGATGTCTATGCTGATGTTGAGCAATATGCTCACATTCTTCTCGCGTGCAAAGGTCTCCGCAGATCGGGAGAATGAAGTGTTTTCTACGATCAGCGAGATTACAGACGTAACCGAAGCTAAAAAAGATAAGCTACTAAACGGTCGAATTGTATTTGACAACGTTTCCTTTGCCTATGATCTTGCGGATGAGAACCTCGTGTTAGATGGCATCAATTTCACTGCTGATCCAGGTGAAACTGTAGCCATCCTTGGAGCCACAGGCGCTGGTAAATCAACCTTGGTGAGCCTCATTCCACGCCTTTACGATGTTTCTTCTGGATCAATCACAATTGATGGTTCCGACACTCGGCAAATTTCTTTGGAACACTTACGTCGCAAGATCGGTTACGTTATGCAGCAAGCCATTCTGTTCAGCGGAACAATCCGTGATAATATCCGATATGGCAGACCGGAGGCTACGGATGAAGAAGTGGAACAAGCAGCAAAAGCTGCTGAAGCGCACCATTTTATTTTAGAGCTACCACAGGGTTATGATACAGTGCTTGGCCAACGAGGCATCAACTTGTCCGGTGGGCAGAAGCAACGGCTTTCGATTGCAAGGGCGTTGTTAATACAGCCAACAATTCTCATCATGGATGACAGTACGAGTGCGCTCGATGCGGCGACTGAGTCACGAATTCGGCAAATGTTAAAAAAACGGCTGAGTAGCAGCACTAATATAATGATTGCTCAGCGTGTCACATCAGTGATTGACGCGGACCGCATCTTAATTCTAGAAAACGGCCGAATTGCTGTACAAGGTACACATGATGGTCTAATGAGTAGCAGTGAAATTTATCGAGACATCTGGAAATCACAGATGAAAGGGGAGGAGGTTCCTTATGTCAAAGCATGACAACGGCATGAACACTCCCCCTATCCATAGACCAGGCGGATTCGGACCAGGAATAGGACCGGGATCTGGCCCCGGACGCGGCGGCGCTGTGCCAATCGTGCGCGCCAAAAATCAAGCGAGCACGCTTAAACGCATCTGGACTTATTTGAATCGTCAGCGGTTCGGGTTAATCATTGTATATGTATTTACTGTGTTGAATGCACTTCTTTCATTGATCGGACCGTATCTCATCGGTAAAGCGATTGATACTGCGGTTATTCCACACGATTATCAGGGTCTTATTCGGTTTTGCATACTCCTTATTGGCATTTATGGGCTAGGCAGTGTAGTTGCCTGGGTGCAAGCATACGTCATGACATCTGTTTCGCAGAATACTGTTTTTGAGCTGCGCCGTGATCTGTTCAGCAAGTATCAGCAGCTGCCCATTAAATTTTTTGACACTCGGGCTAACGGAGAATTGATGAGCCGGGCAACTAACGATATAGAGAGTGTATCCAGCACACTCAATCAGAGTGTAACCCAATTGTTAAATAGTTTGATTACACTAAGCGGCTCCCTCGTTATTATGTTAATGCTGAACGTTCCGTTGACTGTAGTCTCATTAATCACGATCCCGCTCGTATTATTGGCTAGTCGAAAAATCATTGGTTTAAGCCGCACTTATTTTAGAAATCAGCAGCGACATTTAGGTGAACTTGGCGGGTTCATCGAAGAAACCATCAGCGGACAAAAGGTGGTCAAACAATACAGTAGGGAAGAGTCAGAAGTTAAACGATTCCGAAAAATAAGCGGAGAACTGAATAAGGTCAGCATTAAGGCACAAATCGTATCAGGATTAGTAGGACCCGTGATGAACATGATTAATAACCTTGGTTTTGCGATCATTGCCGGGGTTGGGGGCTGGATGGCTTTCCATAACATGGCTACGGTTGGTATAATCGTTAGCTTCCTTACCTATTCCAAACAGTTCGGTAGACCCATTTCTGATCTTGCTAACCAGTACAATTTAATTCAATCTGCAATCGCTGGTGCAGAGCGTGTGTTTGAGGTTTTGGAGATGCCGTCCGAATACGGGGATGAAGAAAGTGAGGATCTCCCAAGATTAACAGGGGAGGTTGTTTTTCAGGACGTTTCTTTTGCTTACAAAGCGGATTCCCCGATTCTGTCGGGCGTTACGTTTGAAGCAAAACCTGGGGAGAAAATTGCACTCGTTGGCCCAACAGGAGCAGGTAAAACAACCATCGTTAACCTGCTGATCCGATTTTATGATTTGAATGGCGGTTCCATACGAATTGATGGTCGCGACATCCGAGAGCTGGATAAAAACGCACTTCGTAGTCAACTAGGGATGGTGCTGCAAGATGCGCATGTATTCTCGGGAACGATTCGTGAGAATATTCGGTTTGGCCGACTCGATGCGACCGATCAAGAGATTGAGCAAGCGGCTCAGCTAGCCAATGCGGATGCTTTTATCAAAAGATTGCCGCATGGTTACGAGACCCTCCTCAATGCAGAAGGCAGTAATCTGAGTCATGGCCAGCGCCAGCTGTTAACGATTGCTCGCGCAATTTTAGCTGATCCTGCCATATTAATTCTTGACGAAGCAACCAGTAGTGTGGACACACGTACGGAAATGCACATTCAACAAGCAATGAAGAATTTGATGAAGGGTCGAACAAGCTTTGTAATCGCCCACAGGCTTAGTACGATCCAGGACGCCAATCGCATACTCGTGATCCAGGGTGGAGGAATTGCTGAGCAAGGAAGTCATGAGGAGCTTCTTGCGATGCAGGGCGCCTATTACGAGTTATACAATACCCAGTTCAAACGAGCGATTTAAAGAAACATTTGTATGGCTTATGAAAAAACACTGACTTGGATCAGTGTTTTTTTGTTAGAGAGGTGACCACAGACCAACGAATTGACCGCCAAAACGCTACATTGTATGCTACTACAAGATAATGTAAACAAGGAAGTGATTATGTGAGCCATTCCAGCTATGAGCAGCTTGAGACCGAAGGCAAACTACCGTTTGATGTTTCTTTACATAGTGTCAACTTCGTGCCGAATCACTGGCATATGAGTGTGGAGCTGATTTTTGTGCTGTCCGGCAATCTAGAGGTTTCGACCGGAAACCGTCAATATAGGCTTAAAGAAGGGGATATGCTACTCATTAACCAGTGTTACGTGCATGAAGTTATCGGATTAGATCAGAATATCATCGCTACCTTTCAAATCCCAACAACCTATCTTAAGCAGCATATCCACAATGTGGAGAAGATCAGCTTTGAATGTTATTCTGCTGAAGTCGGTCCTGAGAAGCAAAATGGCTTAGATAACATGCGTCAGCTCATGGCTGAAATGGTACAACTTAAGTATAAAGGCGGAGAAGCCTATGAGCTGGAGATGGAAGCACGTATGCTTGGGTTATTCTCTATTTTGGTCAAACAGTTCAAACTGCCAAATTCCGGCGAAGCGATGAATATAAAATATATGGAACGAATGATGAGCATCATCACTTATATAGATGAACATTATAAAGACCCGGTGTCGCTGCAGACAATCGCAGAACGAGAGTATTTGTCGGTGCCGTATTTGTCCAAATTTTTTAGCGAGAACATTGGGGTCAACTTCCAGACTTACTTAACCAGCATTCGTTTAAAAAATACCGTAGAAGCCCTTTTAAGAGATCAAGAGCATTCGCTTGCTGAGCTGGCACTTGAGCAGGGCTTTCCAAACGCAAAATCTTTTTACGCTGCATTCAAAAGCCGATATCATATTACACCACATGAATATCGCAAAAAATATCGGCCTCAAACTCATGCGAAACAGGAAGGTTCTGCTTCCGGCTACTTAGCATTTAATCAATCCAGCGCACTGGGCATTGTTCGGCAATTCCTCCGGCGTAGTCAGTCGCACCAGCTTGAACCCGTACATGCGGTTGTTCAGCTATCTGCGAGTATTCCATTAGACAGGATTCAGCGGCAAATCCAGCATAGCTGGAAAAATATCATTACGATTAGTAAAGCAAATGAAGGACTTCAAAGTGATGTACAAGCTCATTTGAAATATGTACAAGAGCGGTGTCCGTTTCGCTATTTGCGTTTTCATGGAATTTTTGATGATTCAATGATGGTGTACCAGGAGGATCACGAAGGGCAGGCACATTTTAATTTTCGCTTTGTAGATCAGTTGTTTGATTTTTTGTTATCGATCGGCTTGAAGCCTTTTATAGAACTGGGGTTTATGCCTTTTGATCTCGCAGCAGACAGCAGTAAACATGTGTTTTATGAAAAGAGTTACGTGAGTCCGCCTAAATCCATGGACCGCTGGTGCGAATTGGTAGATCGGTTTATTCGCCATTGTATCAATCGATATGGTCTTGAAGAGATTGAAAGCTGGAAGTTTGAATTCTGGAATGAACCGGAATATGGTTTGTTCTGGCCTGCGACGGAAGAAGTGTACAACGAATTGTATGCCCGAACGTTCGATACCCTCAAAGCCATCTCTCTGAACCTTCAGATTGGCGCTCCTGGTAGAATTATTACTCTGAACTCCAATGCGTTTTGTGAACAGTTTTTCGCTTTCTGCAAAGAACGGGGTTGTCTTCCAGACTTTATCCCGTTACATTTTTATCCGCATGAGGACATGGATGATCTGCTTAGTAAAAATTGGGAGCCTAAAGAACGATTAAGTGAAAAAGAAATATCTCCACTTACAGTAGAGGGGTTCAACAAAGTGTCCCCAAACCCCGATTATTTGAAGGAATCGCTGGAGCGTGAAATAGGGCTGCTCGCTGATTTGGGACTTAAAGGTCAAGATCTATATTTAACCGAATGGAATTCAACGGCATTTCATCGTGAACTGACCAATGACACATTATATAAAGCTGCATATATCGTAAAAAATATCATCGAAAATCTCGACAGTATCAATGGGTTCGGATATTGGGTACTGAGTGACAATATTGAAGAAACGGCGGCTTCATCCCGGATATTTCATGGTGGTCTTGGACTTATGGCTCAGTATGGAATTCCGAAAGCCGCTATGCATGCCTATGAAATGCTCGCTAAACTGGGGGATCGGCTAGTCGCACATGAAGAGGGTTATATTGTGGCGGCTGGAAGAGGTGGTTATCAGATTTTGGCTTATAATTACTGTCACTTTGATGATTTGTACGCGCTTGGTGATACTTCATTCATTACACCTACTAGTCGTTATAATGGCTTCAAAAACGAGAGGCATCTTAAAATTGAACTCACATTAACTGGATTACCATCTGGCAGATATAAGCAAGTGAACCATACGATCAGCAGGGCACATGGCAGCAGCTTTGACAAGTGGGTAGAAATGGGGGCTCCACCCGTTCTGACTGTAGAGGACACTGCTTATCTAAAAGCTGCCTCTCTTCCAGGTAGACAGATTCAGCTTCTTGAAGTAGGTGAAGAGCTTTCTGTTGTCATTAGAATGGAACCTCATAGCGTAGAGCTCATTGAGCTGACTCCATTGTTTTGAGAAAATGAGTCAATTTTTAAGCTTCATCTTGATGAATAATATTGAAACGCTTTCATTTAGATTAAAAATGAACCTAAAAGTGTGTAATTGACCACCTCTCCTCCAAGAGGTGGTTTATTTTATAATCAAATTGTAAACGTTTTCTAAAAGGACGAGGAGGAATTACAATGACTGGAGCATCGACTAAAGGGCAGGTTCACACCCCTTTTCGTAGATTGACCTTTGGTATTCTGCTTGGTTACGGCATGATGATGCTGGCACTGATGACACCTGCCACCTTGCTGCTGACCTTTAAAATGATTGAAGTGGATCCGAATGGATATACCTCTTCCTATGGACTGGTTGCAGGAATAGGTGCATTCTTTGCTCTTATCGGAAATCCGATTGGCGGTGCACTCAGTGACCGAACCCATCTTTCGTTCGGACGGCGGCGCACGTGGATTATCCTAGGTCCACTAGTTGGCTGTGCTGCGCTGGTATGTACTGGTTTCGCCAACGAGCCTTGGCAGATCATGATTAGCTGGGCAGTCGCACAATTTTTCTTCAATGTAGGGATGGCAGCCTATACAGCGCTTATTCCAGACCAAGTACCTCAGGAGAAACAAGGGACAATCTCCGGATTAATCGGTCTCACTATTCCAATCGCTATGACGGTAGGGATGATCATGATGACAGTGATGACTTCAGTTTCTTCAGAAATTAAGTGGCTTTTGCTAGGTGTAATCGGCATCATAGGTCCACTTCTCAGTACGTTGATTATTAAAGAAGGTAAAGTAGAACTTGTTCCCAAGACACATAATCAAATATCTCTGGGTAAGAAGCTGAGTACGATTTTTCCTAGTCCACGTAAATTCCCGGAATTCTCTTGGGCTTTCGTATCCAAGTTCCTGATCATGATGGGATATTGTAGCACTTTATACCTCACAGTCATGCTGGTAAACCGGATGGGACTTACGGAAGAGCTGGCCACCGCAAAGGTTGCTACGATTAATATCGTTATGTTAGTGGGTGTTGCAATTACAAGTATCTTCGGTGGGGTGTTGTCAGATAAATTTGGTAAGCAAAAACCATTCCTGATTGTTTCAGGGTTCATCATTGCTATTGGGGTTCTGTTGTTTGCCTTTGTGCCAAGTTATCCGGCCTACATTGCCGGAGCTGCAGTGATCGGATTGGGCTTTGGCTGCTTCTCAGCCGTAGATATGGCACTCGTTGCACGGATTCTTCCAAGTAAAGAGGATTCCGCCAAAGACTTCGGAATTATGAACGTAGCTAATGCGTTGCCTCAGTCCATTGTTCCAGCAATCGCTCCTGTGCTGTTAGGCATTGGCAGCTGGACCTTCTTTTACATCTTCCTTGCCGTCTGCACTATACTCGGTATGCTGGCAGTGAAGCCACTTCCAGAAGTGGGAACAGAGAAAAGAGCTCAAACTGCTGAACTAACAGCTGTCGAAGCGCAATCACAAAAAGCCAATCTGGTCTAAGAAAAAACAAACAAGAAAACAGTGGAGGGAAACCATATGAATCAGAGAGAGACTATTAACACTAAAAGCCTTCATACCATTTCTTACGTAAGCAATAAGGGCGGTCCAACCTTGGGTTATTCCCCGGATTCTGGAGTGCAGATTCTCGAGCAGGATGGACTGTTCTTCAAAGATCTGAATCGTAATGGCAAGCTGGATAAATATGAGGACTGGCGATTGACACCGCGAGAGCGGGCTGAAGATCTAGCTTCACAAATGAGTATTGAACAAATTGCTGGACTCATGCTGTATAGTCGTCATCAATCCATCCCAGCACTTAGTAGCAGTTGGTTCTCAGGAACATATAACGGTAAATCTTATGAGGAGAGCGGAGCCAAACCATGGGAGCTTACCGATGAACAATTAGCATTTCTGGCACAGGACCATCTGAGACATATTCTGGTGACCACCGTGGAGAGTCCAGAAATAGCTGCTCTGTGGAACAATCAGGTGCAGGCATTTGCAGAAGGAACCGGCCTTGGGATTCCAGCCAACAACAGCTCCGACCCACGCCACGGCTCAGATTCTAGCTCAGAGTTTAATGCTGGAGCTGGTGGGCAAATCTCCATGTGGCCGGAGACGCTGGGTCTTGCGGCAACCTTCGATCCGAAGATCACCTATCGTTTTGGGCAAGTTGCCTCACGTGAGTATCGTGCACTTGGTTTAGGGACGGCGCTATCGCCGCAAATCGATATTGCTACAGATCCACGATGGTTTCGTTTTAACGGCACTTTTGGCGAGGATTCGAAGTTATCTGCTGACATGGCAAAGGCTTATGTCGACGGCTTCCAGAGCTCGGAAGATGACAGGGAGGTTAACGAAGGCTGGGGATATGACAGCGTGAACGCTATGGTAAAACACTGGCCTGGCGGTGGTTCCGGGGAAGGCGGAAGGGACGCACATTATGCTTGCGGCAAATATGCTGTCTATCCGGGCGGTAACTTTGATGAACATCTTATTCCTTTTACAGAAGGAGCTTTTAAGCTGGATGGTCCAACCAAGCAGGCTTCAGCGGTCATGCCATACTACACAATTTCTACAGATCAAGATCAAGTGAACGGGGAGAATGTCGGAAACTCTTATAGTTCCTATCTTATTACCGATCTGCTTCGGGAAAAATACGGTTACGATGGCGTTGTGTGCACAGATTGGCTCATTACAGCAGACGAATCAGATAGTAAGGATTCCTTTCTCAGTGGTAAACCTTGGGGCGTAGAGGGTATGTCCGTCGCAGAACGGCATTACAAGCTCTTGATGGCAGGCGTTGACCAATTCGGCGGCAATAATGAGATGGAGCCCGTCCTTGAAGCATACCGAATGGGAGTAGCTGAGCATGGAGAGGTATGGATGCGGAATCGCTTTGAGCGGTCAGCTGTTCGGCTTCTACTTAATATTTTCCGTCTGGGTCTCTTCGAGAACCCGTATTTGAAGCCTGAGGAGAGCGCTCAGATTGTTGGGAATCCTGAGTTTATGCAATCAGGCTATAAAGCACAGCTGAAGTCGATCGTGCTGCTGAAGAACAAAAATCGGGTATTGCCGTTGGCAGCGAAACAAACCGTATATGTTCCGAAGCGTTATACTCCAGCAGGAAAGGATTGGTTCGGCAACCCAACGCCGGAAAAGACAGAATATCCGGTGAACCTGGATGTTGTGTCTAAATATTATCATGTGACAGATCAGCCGGAAATAGCAGACTTTGCTCTTGTCTTCATAAGCAGTCCTAAATCAGGAGTAGGCTTTAGTCAGGAAGATTCTGAGCAAGGCGGTAACGGCTATGTGCCCATTAGCTTGCAATATAGACCGTACACTGCGGAACATGCTCGGGAGCAGAGCTTAGCTGGAGATGCGCGAGATAACGATGTACTTAACCGTTCTTATAAAGGAAAAACCGTTGTTACGCATAATGAGAGCGATCTGGATCGTGTCCTGGAAGCTCGCAAGCTGATGAAAGACAAACCGGTAATTGTGTCGATGTTATTGTCCAATCCTTCGGTTGTTGCCGAATTTGAGGGAGAGGCTGATGCTATACTTGTTAATTTTGGGTTACAGGATCAAGCACTTATGGAGGTGTTAACGGGTGCCGAGGAGCCTTCGGGATTGCTCCCAGTACAAATGCCATCAGGTATGCAAACGGTAGAAGAGCAGCTGGAAGATGTGGCACATGACATGGAATGTCATGCGGATTCAGAAGGAAATGTATATGATTTTGCCTTTGGAATGAATTGGAATGGTGTTATAGAGGATGAAAGAACGAAGAATTACCGGAAATAAGAACCGTTCTGCAGAAAAATAAAAGCAAAGCACCGCCTGAAGAATTTATCAGGCGGTGCTTTGTATATCAATCGGTTTTCCGATGGCGGAGCTATAAATTTCTTTCCAACAAAGTCCCAAGTTGTTCAGCCAAGATTTGATGTGTCACAGGCTTCTCATTCTTGAACCACCATTCCACTACCCCTGCATAAGCCGATGCCACAAAACTAATCATAACCTCTTCATTTAATCCGTGGTTTATCCCTTTCGTTACATTTACTTCATGTCTAAACTCTTTTTGAAGAAAGGTTAAGAACCGATTACGGAAATAAGGGGCGCCTTTGCTCGCCAGCATCATAGAGAAAAAAGAATAATGATTATCGAAGTATTCCGTCCACTTTAACGTGGCCTCAATAAAATCTAAATCTGCTGCCGATTCGCAAAGTACTCTAAGAACTTCTATATGTTCCTCGATAAGCTTGTCTAATAAATCATATTTATCCTGATAATGAAGATAAATGGTTCCTCGGCTTACATTTGCCTTGTCGGAGAGATCCTGTATGGTAATGTCGTCAAAATTCTTCTCGGACATCAGTTCAATAACAGCTTTCTTAAGTGCTTCTTGCGATTTAAGAATCCTTCTATCCACTTTAGACAATTGAGTTTCTCCTTACTTTCAAAAAAAATGAACACTTTTATAGGACCTGTTCAGTATTGAACAAAACACACACATCGCTTTAAAAAACCAGAAACCCGCAAATTTCTCTTTAAGAAGCGTAGACAAGCTCAATGACGATAGGCTAAGTATTCAAACCTGCCAAATGCAAAATCTGCTTCAGACGATCTATATCCACATAGATATCTTCGAACCCCGGAAAACGAATAGCAGGATCTGGCCAGCCTTGACCATACATCATGTAATAATCAAGAGCGTTATGGTTGCTGATCATCCAATACGTTGGAACGACATGCTGTTCATGAACAATTTCAATAACTTGTGTTCCAGATTGACAAAAAGCCAGATTGGCCAGTCCAGCGCCATGTGCTCCCATGATTACCTTTGCCGAAGCGAATAACTGGATTTGCTGGGCAACCGTCCAATCCTCAAGATAAATAGGTTGAATGCTATATTCTTCAAGGCAGCGTATAACTTTCTCTTCATTGACTAAGCGCCTGGTGCTTGCTTTGTTTCGAGAAATATAAATACGCTCAGGTGTAGGGAGTGTTGATTCCCTATGAGGCAGCAATAATTTACGTAGCGTATCCGTGGTCCACGGGGGATAGTGGGAATTCATCATCAAAGAAGGGACAAGTAGCTGATCAGCTTCAAAGTAAGCTTCAGGATTTGTCCGGATTACTGAAGACTCTGATATACCGAGCATAGCCCAGGTTTGTTCCACAAATGGTCCATATGGATTTGGATTCATGATGATAGAGGTATAAGGAATTCCACTCGTTTTAAGCATCGCCAGCCTAGGGAGCACATCATACAACCAGTGGAAATAGTTATGGCTTCCGCAAAACGTCAACACAGCCACGGTTCCTTCTAAGTATTGAAGTTTTGGATCATTCCACCGGTGGAACACAGGGTGTTCTTCTGCTTCTAGCATTCTATTTTGAACGGCGTCATATTCCTGTGACAGATCAAAGATCAGCTTTCCCTCCGGAGATAGAACAGCACCAGATTCTCCCCATACCCTTCCACTCGAGATAGTGGCTACGTATCCGCCAAACGGCTGTAAACAATAAGGCGTCAGTGCAGGATGAATACTCGATTCAATGCTTTTAGGAGCGGTGAACTCGGCCACCTGACCGAAATCAAACGGAATAACCTGTCCACCTTCATGGATAGTTCTTTTTTGTCCCCATTCTGTTTCAAGTTCCAAGACGCTTCGGTAATATCCAGAGGGCGCTCCCCCGTTCATAGAAAAACTCATCGTTTCACCTCTTTTGACCAAGTAGAACTCCAGAAACATCATTAAGCTATTCTATGGAACAAAGAACTTAACGACACAATTCCTTCTGAAAAGGGCGAGTGAACAGTTCCTTTATAGCTTCTTCCGATAAGCCGTAGGAGACATACCGTAGGTTTTGGTGAACTGTCGTGTAAAGTAATTGCTATCGCTAAACCCGCTTTCATGTGAGATCTGAGTAATACTGAAGTTAGAATGCTTCAACAAGCTGCAAGCCCGTTCCAGACGCATTCGATGGAGATAGGAGATTGGAGTCGTCTGATAGTAAGAGCGAAAGATCCGGTTTAAGTGTCTAACAGATATCCCTGCGTGTACGGCGATTTGATCCAGCGACAACGCTTCAAGATAATGGTCTTCCATAAAAGAGAGCGACTTCGCCAAATGTATTAGATGATTATCCTGGCTGCTTTTATCCTGTTTTTCATAATGCCTTGATAAATAGACAACCAGTTCCATAAACCGTGAGACGAGCAACGTCTGATATCCTTGAAGCTTGTGGCTATATTCTTCAATCATACCGGCAATGAGTGCAGTGACAAACTCCAGCATGGGAATTGGCAAGCTTAGTTTACTTGTGTAGGCATGTTTATGACGATACAACGGTTCCAATACAAACAGCGCCTGAAAGCCGTTCGAAGTTCGCAGATCCGATCCAGCCGTCGACAGCATTTCAGGCTTGTACATAATATTACAGATCTTAAAATCCTGAGGATCTTTAAAAGCATGCGGGGTTGAACCGTTAATCACAAAAACATTCCCCTTCTTGATGAATGATTCTTCGGTATTCACAATATGCGTAGCAGTACCACTCAAGACGATTACGAGCTCTGAAAAGTCCACATGTCTATGAAGGTCAGTATCATTGTCGTGAAAGCCGTATTGAATAAAGAATGGGAATTTCTGATCTGATGTAAACCAATTCAAATAAAATTCGCTCAATTCGTAACCCTCCAAAAGCATGTCTAGATGAATGTCTATATCATGCTATTTTACGACTGGATAATCAAGGTTTATCGTTTAGCTAGTGGAGTATAATCCTTGACATAGATTCAAATGTTCAACAAAAGGAGAATGCTTCATGAAATATAACAATCCGATATTACCAGGTTTTTATCCAGATCCAAGCATTTGCAGAGTAGGCGAGGATTACTTTTTGGTAAACAGTTCATTTGCTTACTCTCCGGGAATACCCATTTGGCATAGTAAAGATTTAGTCCATTGGAAGCAGCTCGGGTATTGCTTAACACGTGATTCCCAGCTTCAATTTGATAAATCGGTCGTGTCTGGAGGGGTGTGGGCACCAACTATTCGTCATCATAATGGTCGATTCTACATGGTGACGACAAATCAGGATAGCGGTGGACATTTCTATGTTTGGACGGTGGATCCAGCAGGTGAGTGGTCGGATCCTATTTATGTGGATCAGGAAGGGATTGATCCATCCCTATTTTTTGACGATGGAAAAGTATATTTTACAAGCACTGGCACCAAGGATGGTATGGGAATCTACCAATGTGAGATTGATATTGAAACGGGCCATAAGCTGTGCCATTCTCGTTTGATATGGACAGGCAGTGGCGGTAAATTTCCTGAAGGACCACATCTTTATAAAATAAATGGCTACTATTATTTAATGTGTGCTGAAGGCGGGACAGAATATGGACACATGGAAACCATAGCAAGAAGTAAATCACCCTATGGACCCTATGAATCCTCACCCCGGAATCCCATTTTGACTCACCGGAGCTCGGATTACCCTATACAAGCTACGGGACATGGCGATCTGGTAGAAGCACAGGATGGCAGCTGGTGGGCGGTATTTCTAGGGATTCGACCAGTAGGATATCCATATCGACATCATCTTGGCAGAGAGACATTTCTTGCTCCGGTCCATTGGAGTGAAGATGGATGGCCGATGATTGGAGATCACGGTGATGTTGGATTAGAAATGGAAGCTGACACTCCACCACCGGTGCTATGGGAAGACGAGCCTGAGACCGATGATTTTAATCGATCTGATTTAGGAATGAGCTGGAATTTTATTCGCAATGCTAAAAAAGTCGATTGGTCTTTGCAGGAGCGACCAGGGTGGCTAGCATTACATGGAGCTGATGTGAGATTAAGTGAACAGGGAACGCCTGCATTTATTGGCTGTAGACAGCGTCACTTGGATTGTGAAATCTCCACTAAAATGGAATTCAACCCACTAGATGGTGATGAAGCGGGTCTTGTTGTGTTTATGGATCAGATGTATAACTACGAAATCGGACTAACCCAGGTAGAAGGTGAAAATGTGATTACGCTGCGAAGACAAGTGGGTAGCATAAGTGATGTGAAATATTCTTCTCCATTGGAAGACACAGTCGTAGAATTGAAGATTCAAGCATTACCTGAGAAATATTTGTTCTCTTATCGAGGTGCAGATCAGTTATGGCATCCACTAGGTGAAGCGGAGACACACTTGATCTCTACTGAAGTGGCAGGCGGATTTACCGGAGTGTTCTTTGGGATGTATAACTACTCTATCAACCGAACAATCGCATATTATGATTGGTTCTGCTATCAAAAGGAATAACAATCCTAAAATATGTTAAATTAAGAAATGGCGATGCTCGGGATGTTTCCCTGCACCGCCATTTCTTGTATTTGGCAATAGCTTAATTTTTTCGTATATATTCTATATACCAGTGCTGATTGTGACCGCCGTTATCACTCCATTGAATGGCCTGCGCACCGCTGGTTTTATCTTGTCCCGATATATCCAATAACTTGCCACTGGCTCGGTTTTTAATTTTATACATGTTTTTTTCACCAGTTGGAATAAGCTCCCACTGTTGGTTCCACCCGTTATTGCTCGGCCATTGTATAACACTGGCCCCATCGGATGAAGATGCTCCGTTGACATCCAATAAATCTCCGCTAGCTATGTTTCTGAAATTATAATATCCGTTTTCTGCAATTTCGAGATACCATTTTTGATACTCTGCTCCTTGATCGATGTATTGTACGATAAGCGCACCGTCTGCTTGTGAATCCGCTCCGCTGACTGACAGCACGTTATTGCTGTGTTCATTAATAATTTTGAGAGGAATTGGCACTCCAGCGTACGTCGTTGAAGTTAGTGCGAGTGATGATGCAGATACAACTAACACAAGTGCCAAAAGAGTTTTCAAACCGTACCGAATGAGAGATCGTTTCATGAAAATACACTCCTTCTTCAATTTAATTTAATTTCTTAACCTGCGGCCTGTCCAATTTAAAAACAAGCTTTATGTATTCAACTTAACCACCTCCTAAATCAGTAAATGTATTGCATGTCATTTGATAGAATCTGAAAAAGGACTCTATCCTCAAAAGTAAATAGAAAAAATATAAATAAATAATGGTTCATTTGCTAAGAATATACTTTAATTTCAAATAATGAGTCAATATGATTTTTTTCGCTATTTATATAAAAATAATACTATCAACAGCTTTAAATGAGCACTTCAAAAACCAAAAAATACTCATCCGACCATAAAAAGACACGGATACAAGTCAGTGTCTTTTTGTGGACATTTATGATATTTCACTTCTATGTTCAGTGCTAAAGGAAATATCTTCTTGTCTACTTTTTAAGATATTCTTGGTAAGGTA
The DNA here is from genome assembly GCF_038000135.1 of Paenibacillus sp. FSL F4-0236. Classification (NCBI taxonomy): domain Bacteria; kingdom Bacillati; phylum Bacillota; class Bacilli; order Caryophanales; family Paenibacillaceae; genus Paenibacillus; species Paenibacillus sp. FSL F4-0236. The sequence continues at coordinate 2,764,544 of NZ_JBBOBK010000001.1, read as the reverse complement.
AGGGGATATCAATGAATAAGAGGTGATGAGTTGTAATGATTAAGAAATACTGCTTGTTCTGTGATGAGATGGTATCCATTACATCGGAAGGTGATTACGATAGATTTTTAGGCTGTAATTGTTCTCCTGACGGGTTCTATAACTTATTGAGAGACAGCTATGAGCCTATAAATTCTCTCGCGCATCCAAAGAAACGCGATATGTTTCATGTGATATCGGCTTATATACGGGAGCTGACAGATCGTGGAGAAAAGGTCAGTCTATCGGCCGACGATTTAGAATCCATTGTAAATTCCTCGAAAATTCCAGTGACGATTGAAGATAAAGGAAACCGTTTACTGCAATACTTATACAGACATTCTGAAGCCCCTGGGGAATCCGTTGTTATTCAGCCACTCTCCAGTAGCTATAACCTAACGTATTCGCCTAATCTGCAAGAACTGGTATATATCATAGATAAGCTGATTAACGAGCAGTTTATGATCAGGGAAGGCATGACTTTTAAGCTGACGGACAAGGGATGGAATGAAGCTGCCGCAATCGCAGGAGGCAAAAAATTAAAACCCTGTATCGTTCTATTGTCAGATGCGGAGGATTTGCACACGGAGTGGGTGGATAAGCTGCTTCCTAAAATCGAGCAGTTTGGTTATATACCACGGTTACTAAGGCATACGTCAATGCAAAACCTTGAACCGTATTCTTTGGTGCTTATAGAGGAGAGTAAACTGATTATCGCTGATTTAACCGGCCAATCTCCTGAAGTGTATTTTACTGCAGGATATGCGCTCGGGTTGAACATTCCAGTGATTTGGACTGTGAACAGCAGCGATGCCAATGATCTTTTTGTACAAGTGAAAAATATCCGTCCAATCGTTTGGGATACAGCTGAAGAGCTGGTAGTCTTACTCCAGCAGAAATTGAGTTTATAGAGTCCATGTCAAATTTAAAATGAACATCCAACGCAGAAGAAGCCGCGAAATATTGCGGCTTCTTTCTTTTTGCTATAAAAGTTAATGTCCTCATACAACGCTATTACGAAATCTTTTTTCTATTATTGAGGACTGACCCGAGACCTACGAATAGGAATGCTACAATACTGCAGAAAAAAAATAGGTAACTAAGCGGAATTAAGAAAAAAGCCGGCTCATGCAAGATTCCATCCGGTCCCACGCTTGAACCCACCATACGTGAGATCATTAAACTGATGATGCTTAATAATAATGGTGAAGCGGCTATTAGATATTTCTTTTTCATATGACATTCTCCTTTACTTGATAATCATATAATACACAAAAAACACTCGCGAATCAACATTAATTTATTGTAATTCGATATATCATTATTGTAAATCAAATGAATTAACTTGTGCTTGGAATTGGATTTGAAAATGGGGACTTGACCATAATTGCTGGTGAGGACTATTATTTGGTTTAAACAAATTTAAGAAGTCTCAAGGCTTTATTTGTATAGAAGGTCGCTCCAAGTCGGAAGGATTGAACTGTAACAGATAAATAGAAAACGGTTACATCCAATGCTTCGATAGTATGGAGGAACGGCGTTCTGATCATTTGTATGACTTTTTAAATTTGTTCAATCAGTGAATGAACATAATAACAGGTTGAACAGCTGCAAGGGGGCAGATATGAAACCAATATTTAAGATTATGATTGTGGATGACGAGATGCTGGTTAGACAGGGAATAAAACATCTTTTGGATTGGGAACAAGAAGGGTATCGAATCGTCGGAGAGGCCTCTAACGGTGTTGAAGCACTGAGTATGATGGATGAGCTGAATCCTCATATTATTATTACGGATATCGTAATGCCAATAATGGGCGGGGAGAAGCTAGTCAAGATCGTTAAGGAGAAGTACCCACACATTGAAGTAATCGTTTTAAGCAGCTTCAGTGAATACGATTATGTCCGTTCCACATTTCAGAGTGGGGTAGCAGATTACATCCTTAAGCCGAAGCTGGAAGCCGATTATCTGTTGTCCATCCTAAATAAAACTACAGCTAAGATGGCAGGGATGAAGATAAGCGACTCAGGGGCCGATCCAGAGGAAAAGCAGCTTTTGTTCGCGATCGAGAAGCTCATGACGGGATATGAGTCAGTGCTAGAACCTGCTTTGCTTCATTCCAAGTTTCCACACGCACAATTCGCATTTTTCGGAGCAGATATGAAGCATATTAAAGATTCTGGTGATAAGTTAACGTTCGCAAATGAAATCGAAAGAGGAATTCAAAAGTTAGCATTGGACGATGTTGTGTTTATTCGGTTAAAGTTTGTTAACGACTCGGTCATTTATTTGCTTAACGTTAATCCAGAACATTGGGACGAGCTTGTGATTGAACTCCGTTATCTGATCTCAGAAATAGAACATCGTGTGAGAGAAACACATTTTATTATCAGTCAGAGCTTCGCGCACTTCGAGAGACTTGGTGAGATTTATCGAGACAATTACTTGAAGCTTACACGATACAGTTTCTACTTGCCAGAACGAAGTCTGATTGAGAATGATCATTTGCCGGGTCTTCCGGGAGCATATCAGGAAATTGATATGGGAGAATTAATGGACCAGTTGAGACGTAAGCAATTCCAGAAGGCATTTACAGAGTTTCTTGAATATGTCCATCTGCGTTCAATGGATTATCGCATTGATATTTTCGAATTTAAATCGCTATTGGGCAACTTTATATTTAACGTAGCGACCACGCTTGGAAAAATGAAGTGTGAGATCGGAGGTCTGGAGGAGACCAAATACGACTACTTCCGAAAAATAGATGAAGCGATGTATGCAAGTGATGCTATTGCTGTTACCGAAGCATTCATTCGAGAAGTTGAGCGCACGATTGGTGAGACGAATTCATCGGTTAACCCCAATATGACAAAGCTACTCGAATATATTCAGAATCATTATGCAGATCCGATCACACTGACAGGGGTAGCTAGACAGTTCCACTTCAATGCTTCTTATTTATCGAGTTATTTTACTGCCCATAATGGAGAAGGCTTTAGTGAGTACCTGAATAAAGTCCGTTTGGAAAAAGCTATGGAATTGCTCGAGACAACAGAAAAATCAATTTCCGATATTAGCGCAAGCGTGGGATATTCAGATCAGAGTTATTTCACCAAGGTATTTAAAAAGCAGACTGGCATTTCTCCAAGCCGGTACCGGAGACGGGACGTAGAGCAGCCATGATTGGAAATTTCATTAACAATATTAGAAAGCAGGGCTTATTCCTCAAGCTGTTTCTCGTGACCCTAATTAGCATCGTAACTGTATCACTCTTGACGCTGGCTATTACAATTAGTATGTCGGAGAAATTATTTTTACAGACCTTTAGTATTACAAACGGCAAACTGCTGAATCAGATGAAGACAAACCTGGAATCGTATAACAATATTATTGCTACCGGTGCTACTATGATGGCTCAAAATGAAGCTATCCGGAACTATTTATCTAGCGGAGAGACGGATGCAGTGAATCTTGCGATCAAAACATATCACATGACAGAGGGCATGCGGGCAATCCGCTCTAACCTCAGCGCCATTGATGTTGGTATCATGATCGTGGGTGTAAATGGCAGGAGTTATTCAACAGATCCTTGGTATTGGGACATTTCTGCAGATGAACTAATGGCTCACCCAATAACGAAGGAAACCATATCCCATCCTGATCAAATCCTGTACCAGCTCGATCTAAGGGAAAATAAAGAGAACGTGAAAGAGCCTATGCTGGTAGCTTCCAAAGCTTTATTTGATCATTCGACCGGAAGAATTTATGGCACCATGTACGTAGCCATTCGTGATCGAGATTTCAAGCCCTTTTATGCTAACTTTACGAGTGAGGGTAATGACGTCGTGTTGCTGAATAAGAAGGGATTAATTGTATCCAGCAGCAAGACAGAAATGATTGGGCTCCGCGATAAAAAGCTGCTGCAAGAAGTAGAGGATGGAGGTAAAAATGGCGATTCTACCTATGTGATGGGGAATGAACGAATTGTTTTCTCGGAATACTTACCTGAATTTGATTTTTATATGGTGAACCTGATAGATAAGAACGCCGTGACCGGACAGATGGTGAATGCCAAAGCGGTGACACTGACAATCATGGCTATCGTGGCAATATCGCTTATTATTGTTTTTTTGATCACCCGAAAAATGACGAAGTCCTTGCGTGTACTCGTTAAACAGATGTCGAGTATTCCTACAGGTGATTTCGATAATCATGTAGATGTCACTAATAGTAGTTATGAAGTTAAGGAGTTAGGTAACGCCTTCAATTTTATGCTTGATTCACTTCATGATTATGTTGATAAGCTGATGGAGACTCAAAAGCAACAACGTAATGCGGAGCTGGCGGCACTCCAAATGCAGATTAACCCACATTTTTTATATAATACGCTGGCTTCTATCAAATTTCTGGTGCAGCAGGGCAATAAGGAAAAAGCAGCTGGAACGATAAATTCACTAATCTCACTCCTGCAAAATACAGTAAGCGATGTTCATTCTACCATTCCTGTTAGTCAAGAATTGGAGTCGTTGAAGCATTATGTGTATATCAATCACGTGAGATATGGTGAGAAGATCCGTGTGAATTACTTTGTGGAGCCAGAGAGCTTGGATTATCATATGCCGAAGCTAATTCTTCAACCTTTTATCGAAAATGCTTTCTTTCATGCATTCAACCTTAAAGATGAGGGAAGAATTCTCATCATGATTTCCGTGCAGGAAGAGCAACTAGTATGTGAAGTTGTAGATAACGGTGATGGAATGGATCTTGACCCGAATTTGCTGGAAGAGGAGCAGCTACCAGCTTCGAAGCACAAACGCCAACTGTTCTCGGGGATCGGTATACGGAATGTGGATGACAGAATCAAATTGTTATACGGTGAGAGATACGGGATTAATATTACAAGCAAACGGAATGAAGGTACACAAATCGTTGTTACGCTTCCATTGTTAAAAAACTAAAAATTTTACATGAATCTAAAAAAAGTACCAGAGTCGATATGAGAATCAAAATAGGACCCAATAATATCACCAAAGCTAACAAAGATACTGCCAAAGAAAACGAATACAAAATGATAAGATGGAGGCGTAGCAGAGAAAACGCTTCCATCTTTATTATTTTTCAGACTATCAAGGGGGTTTACGTAGTGAAAAAATTATTATCCGTAATGCTAGCTAGTGTGGTTCTACTGTCGGCATGTTCCACAGGTGGAACGAAAAATGAAACGAGCAACTCTGGTAACTCCGGTGCCAAAGGTAGCAGCAAGCCAAAAGAGATTACAGTTTGGGCTTGGGACCCGGCGTTTAACATTGCCGCTATGAATGTTGCCAAAGATGCTTATGCGAAAGTTAATCCGGACGTAACGGTTAATGTCGTTGAGAACGCTCAAGCTGATATCGTTCAAAAGCTGAATACGGGGCTAAACTCTGGTTCCACGAAGGGTCTTCCTAACATTGTGTTGATCGAAGATTATCGTGCACAGAGCTTCTTACAAGCTTATCCAGATTCTTTTTATGAATTGACGGATGTTGTAAAGGCTGCTGACTTTGCGGATTATAAGATTGGCCCTACCAGTGTTGACGGCAAACAATACGGTGTTCCGTTTGACTCTGGCGTAACTGGAATGTATGTACGGACAGACTATCTCGAGCAAGCAGGCTACAGCCTGGATGCATTACAGGATATCGACTGGAAGCAATATATCGAGATCGGTAAAGCTGTAAAAGAGAAAACCGGCAAAAGCATGCTAACACTTGATCCGAACGATCTAGGACTTATCCGAGTGATGATCCAATCGGCAGGCGCATGGTATACCGGAGATGATGGTCAGACTCCGACCATAGAAAGCAACCCTGCTTTGAAAGAGGCACTTGTAATGTACAAAGAAATGATGGATTCCGGTATCGTAAAAGTAATTTCAGACTGGAGTCAGTTTGTAGGTGCATTCAATGGTGGTGAAGTGGCTAGTGTACCTACAGGTAACTGGATTACACCTTCGATTAAAGCAGAAGCTTCTCAATCTGGTAAATGGGCAGTAGCTCCACTACCTAAATTAGGAGCAACAGAAGGCTCTGTTCACGCTTCCAACCTTGGAGGTAGTTCCTGGTACGTAATGAATGTAGATGGTAAAGAAGCAGCAGCTGAGTTCCTATCTAAGACTTTTGCTTCTGATGCTGAACTGTATCAGACGTTGAATACAAAAGTTGGTGTTATCGGCACCTTGAAAGCTGCGGCGAGCGGTGAAGCTTACTCAGCTGCGGATGAATTTTTCAAAGGCCAAAAGGTCGTATCAGACTTTGCAGCATGGACCGAGCAAATTCCTAACGTCAACTATGGCATGAACACTTACGCAATCGAAGACATTATGGTTGTAGCAGTACAATCTTATCTAGGTGGCAAAGATGTAGACACTGTTCTGAAAGATGCGCAGAAGCAAGCGGATACTCAAATTCGCTAATCGCACTTAGGCTGTACAACCGATGCCCTTGCTCCTTCTTCTCCTGTAAATTGGATTTATACAGAAGGATAGGTAGCAGGGGCTTTCATCTCTAATATATAAGACAGAAGGGTGCGGAGTGGAGTGGAAACTATAAAGACAGGGCTAAGCCCGCAAAAACATAAGAGCTCTAAAGGGTCACGGCAGATCCGTCTGACGGGTTGGTTATTCGTCCTTGTGCCGGTCATTATGATCAGCGTTTTCTATTTTTATCCAATGATTCAAGCTTTAATTCTATCTTTTAAGACGGGTAGAGGAAGCAATCTTCATTTTACCGGACTAGATAACTATATTCGATTGTTTAGCGATACTACTTTTCTTACTGCCGTCAAAAATACATTTATTTATTTGATTATTCAGGTTCCAGTCATGCTGGTACTAGCGCTCTTTATCGCCGTCCTGCTAAATGACGATAGACTGAAATTTAAGGGCTTTTTCAGAACGGCTATATTTCTGCCGACGGTAACCTCACTTGTAGCGTATTCCGTTGTTTTCAAGTACATGTTTGGAGCCGAAGGGATCATTAACAAATTTCTGGTGAGTCTTCATCTAATCAGCGAACCGATTCAATGGATTACTGATCCCTTCTGGGCCAAAGTTACCATCATCATTGCTATCACTTGGCGCTTTACTGGCTATAATATGATTTTCTATTTATCATCCCTGCAAAATGTAGACAAATCTATTTATGAAGCTGCTCACATAGATGGCGCTAGTGCATTTACTCAATTTTTCAAAATCACAATTCCTCTATTGAAACCGATTATCTTGTTTACGACGATAACATCGACCATTGGAACACTTCAGTTGTTTGATGAGGTGGTTAACATCACGAAAGGTGGACCCGGCAATGCAACCATGTCGATTTCCCAATATATTTACAACCTTTCCTTTGAATACACACCTGACTTTGGATACGCTGCAACCGTCTCCTACTCGATTGTTGTAATGGTACTCATTCTGACGCTGATTCAGAACAAAGTAGGGGGAGACAAGAGATAATGAAAACTAAACGCATGTTTACTTACCTGTTTCTAGTCATCGCTGCGCTGATCTCTATCTTTCCATTTATCTGGATGGTTATTAGTGCCACAAATCAGTCGGTTGATGTAACTAAAGGGACATTACTTCCGGGTACGCATCTCTTTAAGAATATAGACAATCTCTTTAGTTCAGTGGATATGTGGCAGGCTCTTTGGAACTCTGCAAAAATCTCTGTTGTTACTACTTTACTTTCACTATTGGTAGCATCGGCGGCTGGATATGGTTTTGAAATGTACCGCAGCCGTGGTAAAGATATCGTATTTAATATCTTACTAGCCTCTATGATGATTCCGTTCGCGGCAATCATGGTACCTCTATTTCAAATGTTTGCCAAAGTATCGAGTGTTGTGCCGTTCCTTGGTATCGATACAGCAGCAGCAGTTATTATGCCGACATTTACAACAGCATTCTTAATTTTCTTCTTCCGTCAAAACACAAAAATGTTTCCTAAAGAAATGATGGAAGCCGGTCGCATCGATGGTCTTTCGGAATTTGGTTTATTCTTCCGCATATATATGCCAACGATGAAATCAACTTATGCTGCCGCGGCGATTATCACCTTCCTTAACAGCTGGAACAACTATTTATGGCCTTTGATCGTATTGCAATCACCAGAAAATATGACCGTGCCATTGCTAATATCGAATCTTGGATCGGGTTATGCGCCTGACTATGGTCTGATTATGTCCGCGATTGTCATTACGACCCTGCCGACTGCCCTTGTATTTTTCATGATGCAAAAGCAATTTGTGGCTGGGATGACGGGTTCAGTTAAATAAGCTAACGATCATTTTAAAGCAGAAGGAGGAAAATTAGATGAAGCAGCAGGTTGAACGGGGCGTCGCTCCAAGTCTGGAATGGTTGTCAGACCCTTCCGTTTATGCAGTAGGCAGAATACACGCGCACTCCGATCATCGGTATTACGAGACGAAATTTGAAGCTCAAGGGCTTGGAGATATGCGTTGGCGGCATAGCCTGAACGGAAGCTGGAAATTTAGCTACGCCCACAATGCTATGGAACGACAGGCGCATTTTTATAAGGAGAACGTGTCCTGTAGAGGGTGGGATGATATTGAGGTTCCTGGACATATCCAGCTTCAGGGTTTTGGGCAGCCTCAGTACGTGAATACGATGTATCCATGGGATGGTCATGAGCATCTTAGACCTCCGATGATATCTGAGGATCACAATCCTGTAGGCAGCTATGTTAAATATTTTGAAGTGCCTGTAGGCTGGGAACAACGTCCACTGTATATCTCTTTTCAGGGAGTTGAATCCGCTTTTTATATCTGGCTAAATGGGGAGTTTATTGGCTATAGCGAGGATAGCTTTACGCCGAGTGAATTTGATCTGACACCGTACATGACGGCAGGTGAGAATAAGCTGGCGGTTGAGGTCTATCAGCGCAGTACCGGAAGTTGGTTGGAGGATCAGGATTTCTGGCGCTTCTCCGGAATCTTTCGCGATGTGTATCTATATACTGTGCCTGATGTTCACGTGCGGGATCTCCACGTTCAGACCGATCTGGATGAGAAGTTTGAGCAGGGAACGCTAACGGCTGTATTGCAGTTGATGGGTAAGCCTGCTTCGAAAGTGGTCCTTGAACTTAAGGATAAGGCAGGTAATCTTGTAGTTCGTAGTGAGACTGGAGTTTCAGGAGATTCCGTTTCGCTTACGCTTGAGGCATCAAAGGTTCATCTGTGGAGCGCAGAAGATCCTAATTTGTATACCCTTTACGTATCTGTCTTCAACGCATCCGGCGATCTTGTGGAAGTCGTGCCGCAAAAGGTTGGATTTCGAAAATTCGAGATGATCGATAAGATTATGCACTTAAATGGTAAACGTATTGTATTCAAAGGTGTCAACCGGCACGAGTTTAATTCGCGCTTCGGACGCAGTATTACGAAAGAAGATATGCTGTGGGATATAAAGACTTTGAAACAGGCGAATATCAACGCTGTACGGACGTCGCACTATCCGAATGAAACACTCTGGTATGAGCTGTGTGATGAATACGGTGTGTATGTTATTGACGAGATGAATTTAGAATCGCATGGATCATGGCAAAAAATGGGTGTTGTAGAACCGTCTTGGAACATACCGGGCAGTAAGCCTGAATGGCAGGATATCGTAATGGATCGTGCGATTTCCATGGTGGAGAGAGACAAGAACCATCCATCGATTCTGATTTGGTCCTGTGGCAACGAGTCTTTTGCCGGAGAAGTCATTCGGAACGTTGCAAATTATTTTCGTGAGAAGGATTCTACGCGTCTGGTTCATTACGAAGGGGTGTTCCATAACCGGGATTATGATGATGCGAGTGATATGGAAAGCCGGATGTATGCGAAAGCAGCAGATATCGAAATGTATCTAAAAGAAAATCCATTAAAGCCATATATTAGCTGCGAATACATGCATGCGATGGGGAATTCCGTTGGAGGATTGCATAAATACACAGAGCTAGAGCAGAAGTATCCAATGTATCAAGGTGGATTTATCTGGGATTTCATGGATCAGGTCATCGTAAAAAATGATCGATATGGCAAACCTTATATGGCTTATGGTGGAGACTTCGATGACCGTTCAACCGATTACAACTTCTCAGGAAACGGAATTGTGTATGCGGATCGCAGATGGTCTCCGAAAATGCAGGAAGTGAAATTTCTATATCAGAACGTCAAACTTTCCCCTGATTGCTATGGGGTTATCATCAGAAATGAGAACTTATTTGTTGGCTTGGATGCTTATAAATTGAACTATTGTCTGAATTATGAGGGCAAGGAATTCCATCGTGGCATTGTATTTGCCCAGGTTAAACCCGGAGAAGAAAGATATGTAGAACTTGATTTACCAGAGACTAACCTGTCTGGTGAGTATAGTTTAGATGTTTCTCTTGTGCTCAAAGAAGATTCGTTATGGGCAAGCGCTGGTTATGAAATCGCTTTTGGACAGTATGTATTTCAAGTTGAGAACAAGTCAGAAGATGAGGTTACAACACAGCCTAAGGTAAGCACTAATGTAAATGATTTTCGCGTAGTTGAAGGGGATGTAAATATTGGCGTTCACGGTCGTGACTTCTCTGTAATGTTCTCGAAGCAGGCTGGTACACTAATATCCGTCAAATATTCAGGACGGGAAATGATCTCTTCGCCGCCGGCACCGCTCTTCTGGAGAGCGATGACAGACAACGACAAGGGGGCGGGAATGCATTTCGACTCTTCCACTTGGTATGCTGCAAGCTTGAGCCGAAGAACCTTAAGCTTCGAGCTTATGGAAGAAGAGGACCGAGCGACTGTGACTTACGTGTATAAACTGAGTGTGTCAGAAGGAGTACGAGTAAGTGTAACTTACACGGTGTTCTCCGATGGGAGCATAAAGGTAAAATCAAGCTATCATGGAGAGCCGGGTTTACCGAAGTTTCCCCTTTTCGCTTTAACCTTCAAGGTGCCAGCGGATTATTACCAGCTGAATTGGTATGCGAATGGGCCAGAAGAAAATTATATTGACCGTTCGTTTGGCGCGAGATTGTGTCGCTTTCAGAATCATGCGGTGGACAATGTATCGTCCTATTTGGTACCGCAGGAATCGGGCAACCGTACAGGTGTGCGCGAAGTATCCGTAACCAACGATCTTGGTCAAGGGATTATAATATCCTCACCAGTCTCAGCCCCTGTTGAAGCCAACATATCGCCATATTCCGCAATGGAGCTGGAGAATGCGACGCATCATTATGAGCTGCCGAACATTCATCATACCGTTGTTACGATTGCCGGTCGTCAAATGGGCGTTGGCGGTGATGACAGCTGGGGAGCACCAGTTCTTGATGAATATTTAATTGATCCATCAATAGATTTGGATTTTGAATTTACAATTCGCAGAGCATAATTAGAGACGGATAGCAGTTGCCTCAATGGATAAGGTTGGGGCAACCAAATCCTATTTGTGAATGATTGAATAGTTGGTTTATACATATTTGTAATCGTTTACATTTTATGGAGGAGGTGTTTGTAATCTAAAAAATAGTTTGCAATGTTGATCGGAAGAGAGTAAAGAAGTGGTTTCTATGATTATTTTTATGAGAAGGGGGTAATCTGGATGATTACTACAGTTAAACGAAGGTTGACCATGTCTTTTCTTTCTATTTCTTTAGTCGTACCTATGTTTATGGGTTTAACAGGTCAGAAGGTAGATGCAGCGAATACTACGATTAAATTAGATCCAAACCATATGAAGCAATCTTGGGAGGGGTGGGGAACCTCACTTGCCTGGTTTGGTAATATCACTGGTGGTTGGAACGATAAAGTCAAAAATGCAATGGCTGATTCACTATATTCTCCAGACGGATTGAATTTTAATATTGCTAGATATAATATAGGCGGCGGAGAGAATCCTGCTTACAATACGATGCGCCAAGGAGGGGAAGTACCCGGATTCTCGCCATCACCTGGAGTATTTGATTGGGCGCAAGATGCTAATCAGCGTTGGTGGCTGCAGGCGGCTAAAGAACGAGGTGCCAACATTCTGGAAGCGTTCTCGAACTCTGCTCCGTATTATATGACGGAAAGCGGAAGTACGACTGGTCACTGGGATTCGGGAAAAGACAACTTGAAGCCGGATGAGTACGAGAACTTTGCTAATTATTTGACAGAAGTGGTTAAGCATTTCAAAGATGACTGGAATATTGACTTCAATTATCTATCACCAGTGAATGAACCTAGTACGAGTTACTGGGGATTCGGTGGGGGTCAAGAGGGTTCCCACTGGGATGTTGGTTCTCAAATGAAAATCATAAATACGACACGTGCTAAATTGGATGCAGCAAATCTACAATCTGTACAAATAGCTGCCATGGATGAATCTATTCTGGACACCTTTGTAAGTAACTGGAACTCTTATGATGAGACAACTAAAGCTAATGTTGGTAAAATGAATACCCACTCCTACGGTGGTTCAAAGCGAGCTGAGATCAGAAATGCCGCGAAAGCTGCAGACAAGACGTTGTGGATGTCTGAAGTGGATTTAGGTCCTTCTGGGGTTGCCCACGACCATGATGATTTCGAACCAGCACTAGCATTGGCAGAAAGAATTATGACGGACATTACTTGGCTAGAACCTACGGCGTGGATCACTTGGCAAGCGTTTGAAAGCGAGAAGAATATGCAAAAGGATAAGGAGAACATGAACTGGGGTCTCCTTCATGCAGATTTCGACACGCAAGAATGGTGGTATACGAAGAAGTATTACGCCATGCAGCAATTTAGTAAATTTATTCCGCAGGGTGCACGTTTCATAGAGGATACCGACGATAACACGTTGGCCGCTTATGATCCTTCAACTAAAAAAATTCATGTTGTATATAGAAATCCTAACGTAACCAGTCAAAATATTTCTTTAGATTTGTCACAGTTTGATACGGTCACTGGGGATGCAACGCCTTATGTTTCTTCCGCGACAGAGAATGTCGTACAAAAGGGCAAAATTCCTGTTTTGGATAAAATGCTGCAAGCTAAGGTTGGCGCGAAATCTATTACAACTTTCGTAATTGATGGAGCTTCCTTTACAAGCAACTTACTTATTCCTCAGAGCGATATGACGGTAACCGCAAGTAGTGCTCAGTCTGGTGAAGAAGCTGAAAGAACACTGGATGGGAATAATTGGACGAATTGGCATACGTCATGGGACCCTTATAATGCAGGACCGCATTCGATTACTTATGATCTTGGAGCGCAATATGATGATGTCAACAAGCTGAGCTATTTGCCTCGGCAAGATAAAGATGAGAACGGTATCGTAACGAAGTTTACCATCGAAGTGAGTTCGGATGGCGATAACTTCACACCGGTTGCGATAGGAACCTGGAAGAACGATAAATCTGAAAAAACTGCAACGTTTTCTTCGCGAAAAGCGAAGTTTGTAAGGTTAAAGGTAGATGAAAGTAATGGGTCTGGAGCGCAGTACGCATCGGCTGCAGAGATAAATATTATGAGAAAGTCCAATTTCACAGTGGATACGACTTTACTCGCTAATGCAATTTCTAGAGCAGAAGACTATATCTCAGCTAATAACGCAAATGTAAATGTATCGGAATTGCAAGATTTGGTGGATGAAGCCAAAGTTGTTCAAAAGAACACTTTAGCAACACAGGAAGAGATCACGCAAATCGTTTACAAACTGAACGTAGAATATAGCGTTTTAGGCCAAGGACTTATCCCACAAAGCCAGATGACGGCAACGTCTGACAATTCCGCATCTGAGGATGGGCCGGAGAAAACTATTGATGGCGATATTTTGACTAAATGGCATACTGCATATAACAACGAATATTCAACACTCCCGCATTCCATTACTTATAATCTAGGTAAAGCATATAACGGTATTTACAAACTTCAATATTTGCCACGACAGGATGTGGACTGGAATGGTGTAGTCACTAAGTTCGAAGTTTCTGTAAGTGACGATGGTGATAAATTCACCAAAGTAGTTGCAGAAGGAACTTGGAATGCCGATAAGACAGAGAAATCAGCAACCTTTAATGCGCAGGGTGCTAAATATGTTAGATTTACTGCACTTGAATCGAGAAGCGATGCAGGTAAGCAATATGCATCTGCTGCAGAGATCAATATTTTTAACAAGCAGGGATATAAAGTGGATTTCTCCAGCTTAGACAGCGCAATTCAAGCTGCAGAGAAGTTCAAAACAGATTCTGGGAAAGATGAGTCTTACTTCAAGAATCTGGACGCGATCCTTAGTCAAGCTAGTACTCTGCTAAATAGCGCAACAGCGACACAAGAAGAGATCGTGAAATTTGCCAGCCTTATCTTAACTGAAATATCCAATATTCAAAACAGTAATCCAAATATTAAGGGAATGAGCCTTTTCTATACACCAGAAGCCTATCACGCGAATCCAGCTAGTCTAATGGTGGATAACGATATTTCTACCTTCTACGAATCTAACTGGGACAAGAACGGACGGAAATACAAATCTGGCGATTATATCGTTATAGATCTGGGAGAGAGCGTTCCTGACGTTGGGAAGGTGCTTGTTACACCAAGACTAGACAAGGCGAATGGCCGCATCAAACAGTTCAAACTCTATTACAGCGGTGCGAACCTGAAGGATTTACCTGCTGACGCTGTCGGTACGCAAGCTTATTTGGACGAGAATTTCAAATTTGCAGCAAATGGCTCTTTTGATGACTATAGCACGAGTGTTCAATCCGCAACGTTCAAATCAGTTGAAGCTCGATATATTGCGATTCAGGCTATAACTACTGGCGGTGACGGTAACACACTCAGTTCAGCAGAAATTGCAGTTAGTCAGAAACAAACAACGACTTTTGATACTAGTAAACTACAATCAGCAATCGATCAATTGCGTACGTTGTCAGACATTAGTCCAAAAGTGGAAGCTGCGATAGAAAAGCAAATTTCAACGATCGGTGATCTTAGTGATTTAACCGAAGAAAGCATTTCGCAATACACCAGACAGATAAATGACTTATACAATCTCTATTTGACTGTAAATAACAGAAACTCCATTAAGAGCGGTGAAGTATGGTTGGATACGGAAGGCGTGCCGATTCAAGCACATGGCGGAGGCATTCTGTACAACGAGAAGAATAAGACATATTACTGGTACGGTGAAGACAAGACGGAAGGTTATCTTCCTACTGGAGTTCACGCATATTCGTCCAAAGATTTGTACAAATGGCAAAATGAAGGCATCGTATTGCCTGTCTTCAATAACCCTCAACTTGGCGAAGCTGTAGTGCCGGCTGGAAATGACCTGCCATTATATCTAGATGAAAATTCTGAAACGTACAAGAATAGCGGGGTTCCATACGATCCGTATAGGAAAGTAGAAATTAAAAGTAAAGATGAAGATTACACAGGTAACATGAAAGCGCCAAACAATACGCTCAGTAAACATAATTCACCAGCTCGAATCGCTGAGCTAAATGCGCTGTATGCGAATTATTCGAATGAAGAGAAGCAAAAGATGTATAAAGATTTCAACTGGGATAAAGTTGTCGAGCGTCCTAAAGTCGTCTACAACAAGAAGAACAACAATTATGTGATGTGGTGGCATCAAGACGGACCGATTGCTGGCGAATATTGGACAGCAGAAGGTGGTGTTGCTGTAAGCGATTCGCCGACTGGACCATTCACATATCTCGGCACATCCCGATTGCCAAATGTAGGTGATAAAGGTGGCAATGAAGGAATGCTTCGGGATATGACCTTGTATGTCGATGACGATGGTAATGAAGCGACGGATGACAAAGCCTACTTGATTTTTTCTTCCGAAGAAAATGCTACGACCATAATCATGATGTTGAACGATGATTATACTGGTCCAGCCCAGAATGAGAAGGGTGAATCCTTAGAAGGAACTCACTATGTGAGAGCATTTAAAGATTGGAGAGAAGCACCAACGATCTTTAAGCAAGACGGAGTCTATTATATGATTACGTCCGGTTTGTCCGGTTGGGATCCTAACGAAGCCCAATACCGCGTCTCCACTGAGGGAATGTTTGGACCGTGGGAAAATAAAGGAAATCCTATGGTTAATGACAATAGAAATACCTTCAGGAGCCAAAGCACGTTTGTACTGCCTTATCGGGATGGTAATGGTGTTCTGGTACCGAATAAATTTATCTTTATGGCCGATCGCTGGTACCCGAGTAATTTGAGTGATTCCAGATATGTTTGGCTTCCGATTGAACTCGATAACGAGAATCGCAGAATTGCGGTAAGTTGGCATGATGAGTGGGATACTTCTCTATTCAAGACCGGTACGACTATTAACTTCAATAGTAATGGAGGAAGTTCGATTTCTTCCTTGTATGGGGTTGAAGTCGGTACGAAAATTACTGCGCCAACAGAACCGACTCGTGATGGATTTAAATTTGTGAATTGGTATCAAGACGCAGCCTTGAATACAGTATGGGATTTTACTGTTGATACGGTTCCGGCAAATGATATTACTCTCTATGCGAAATGGGAGCCTGTAGCTGCACCAGTGATTACAAATATCATGCCAGTCAATGTAGCTACGGTGATTGGAACTCCACCAGCGCTGCCAACAGTCGTAACGGCTGTATACAGCGATGGAACAACCCAAAATAAATCAGTTGTATGGGGCGTAATTGATCCTTCACAGTATGCCGAAGCGGGTAGCTTTAGCGTGAGTGGAATGGTAGACGGCACAGTGATTCCAGCTGTTGCAAATGTAATCGTAAGTGAGGATGTTTATAGAGCACAACTTGCAGCGCGTATCGCTGATGCACGAGCCATTCATGATTTAGTCGTGGAAGGAACGGCTGTTGGTCAGTATGCAATAGGTTCGAAACAGAAACTGATGGATTCGATCATGGAGGCACAGCAAGTGCTTGACAATGATTCAGCTACACAGTCTGAGTTAGAACAAGCAACAAATGATTTGAATTCAGCAATTCAAGTATTAGAGGCTTCAAAGAATCAACATGTTAAAGTACAGTCTATCTCAATCACGAGCGTTTCGTCGTCCATTGAAGTGAAGAAAGGAACTCTGCAGTTACAAGCGGAAGTCCAACCGGCTAATGCTACGAACAAAACCGTTACGTGGGCGGTCTATGAAGCAGATGGAAAAACTATAGCGGATAAAGCAATCATCAATACAAATGGGTTGTTAACGGCTGCGAAGAACGGCGTTGTGAAAGTCGTTGCAACATCCGTTGATAACACCACTGTTTACGGAATAAAAGAGATTATGATAAGCGGTCAAAATGACAGCCCAGAGCCTACTCCAAGCCCAGGAACAAATCCAGGCAACCCAACGACATCAACGAGTCCTACACCTACACCAACGACCCCTCCTACAAAAGAAGATCCACATCGTTATGTTCCAGCAGGAAAAGAACTACAAAGTGAAACTGCACAGAACGGAACAACGAGCCTGACCATTAACATCGATAAGGAAGCTTTAGCGAAGAAGTTAGAAGCTCTTAACAAAACTACAGGAACCCCTAATCTTGACATCGAGATTCCGGGAATGAATTCATGGAATGCAGTCAATTTGCCATTGGATGTCTTGTACAACAGCTTGAAAGCAAATAAGGAAACAATCATAACACTAAGAAGCCATTTAGGCAGTTATGAACTTCCACTTGCCAATCTTAATCGTGTAGAACTTGAGAAAGCAGCTAAAGTTGCGGGTGCAACCTTAATCATTCGAATGGATAATGTGACTTCACAGCATGAGCAGAAGTTTGAACAATCCATAGTAGAAAAAGGAATGAAACGAGTAAGCGACATCATCGTGTACAAAGTCATTCTTAAATCGAATGATAAAGAAGAAGAGCTTCAACGTTTCGGAAATCCGTTTATGACACGTTTCATAAATATGGATAGCGTTATTCAAGATCCAGCGACTGCGACCGCTGTTATGTTCGATCCGGTTACGGGACAACTACGATTCGTGCCATCGGTGTTCACCGTGAAGAACGGCAAGACTGAAGTCTCGATCTTCGGACTTGCAAATGGTCTATACACCATCGTTCAGAACAAGAAGGCATTCGATGATATGATTGGACATTGGGCGCAAAAGGATGTTGAGACGCTGGCATCCAAGCTGATCATTAACGGAATGACGGAACGGACGTTTGCGCCAGCTAGTCAAGTCTCGCGTGCTCAATTTGCGGCACTACTGGTAAGAGGACTGGGGTTATCGACGGAGTCGTTAACGAATGTGTTTGCAGATGTTAATACAACTGCGTGGTATGCACAGGATGTGAACACAGCAGCGAAACTTGGTTTGGTTCAAGGCGTTGGTGAAGGTAAATTTAGTCCGGATTCACGGATTACGAGAGAGCAAATGGTCGTGATGATCATGAACGCTATTCAGCTCTTTCAAGGAGATGATAGAGCAGAAGCTCAAATGCGCACTCCATTTGCCGATCAAGCTAGTATCTCTGGTTACGCTACCCAAGCTGTAACAGAAGCAGCAAGCAAAGGATTAATCAAAGGCAAAACAGAAACAGCTTTTGCTCCGCAAGATGCAGCCACACGTGCTGAGGCAGCGGTGATGATCAAACAAGTTTTGCAATACTTGAAGTTTATGAACTAGATAAATGTTAAAAAATTGTGCTCGGCTCACACTGAACTGTGAACCGAGCACAATGATTATCAACTAGTTATATAAGGAGGAGTGAATGATCTTGATTAATATCAAACCTTTAGCTAAACGTTTGACTGTGAGCGCTTTATCATTGAGCTTAATTATTCAGAATCCTATATCAGTTCCCATAGCTAAAGCAGAACATGTAAGCGCAATCAATAGAATGTCCGATGCCCCGGAAAATAAATTGTCACTGTGGTATCGACAACCAGCATCAAATTGGGAAAGTGACGCACTTCCAATTGGCAATGGTCTTATGGGAGGAATGGTCTTTGGTGGCATCGAGCAGGAACGTATTCAATTAAATGAGAAAACGTTGTGGTCCGGCGGACCAGGCTCTTCTTTTGTCTTTAATTGGCCTTCTACAGATGAACCAACGACTTCTAACCCATATACATTCGGTAATCGTGAGGGTGGTGTAGATCATTTAGAGAGTGTCCGAGCTAAACTCCGCGAGGGGGATATCGATGGTGCTCACAAAGAAGCAAATGAGAATCTTACAGGCTTGAATGAAGGCTTAGGAAGTTATCTAACCTTTGGCGACTTGTATCTGGACT
The DNA here is from genome assembly GCF_038000135.1 of Paenibacillus sp. FSL F4-0236. Taxonomy (NCBI): domain Bacteria; kingdom Bacillati; phylum Bacillota; class Bacilli; order Caryophanales; family Paenibacillaceae; genus Paenibacillus; species Paenibacillus sp. FSL F4-0236. The sequence goes on along the minus strand of NZ_JBBOBK010000001.1, from coordinate 2,745,271 downwards.
TTGAGAAGTCAGCAACAAGCAATGTAGAGAATTATCGTCGTGAGCTTGATCTTGAAGACGCGATATCTCGAGTTAAATACTCGCTGGATGGAGTAGAGTATACTCGTGAGTACTTTGTCAGCTATCCAGATAAAGTAATGGTTACACGTCTGACAGCCAATCAGCCAGGTAAGTTATCCTTGGATGTACGCCCGACAAGTGCTCATGGAGGAACCATCACGGCTAGTGGTAACAACATTAATATTAGGGGCAATGTACAAGATAACAATATGCTATATGAAGCGAACTTCCGTGTACTAAATCAAGGTGGAAAGATAACACCAGGTAACGGTATGATCCATGCAGCAAATGTAGATTCGCTAACCATTCTTACGTCATTAGGCACCAACTATGCCAACAGCTATCCTACTTATAGAGGTAATGATCCGCATAATGAGGAAGTGGCGATATTAGATGCCGCTGAGAGTAAATCTTACGAAACACTACTAGAGAACCACAAGAAGGATTATAAGTCTTTGTTTGATCGTGTGAAACTAGATTTGGGAGAGTCTAAACCTACGATTCCGACTGATGAGCTCTTAGCTACCTATTCGGGAACGAAAAGTAAAGCACTTGAGGTTTTATTTTATCAATATGGGCGATATTTGTTAATTTCATCTTCTCGTCCGGGTTCACTACCGGCCAACTTACAGGGCGTATGGAATGATTCAAATAGAGCGCCTTGGAGCAGCGACCATCATTTTAATATCAATATTCAAATGAACTATTGGCCAGCGATGGTAACGAATCTCTCGGAGACAATGACACCACTGATCGATTACATAGATTCGCTGCGTACTCCGGGGCGTATTTCTTCTGAGAAGTATTATGGCATTTCTGGCGCGTGGTCGGTTGGAGTAGCGAATAATCCATTCGGATATACTGCGCCTGGATGGGATTTTGATTGGGGCTGGTCGCCGGCATCCAATGCTTTTATAGCAAATAATATTTGGGAGAGTTATAAATTTTCTGGAGATATTGATCTACTGAAGTCACGAGTTTATCCAATTTTGAAGGAAACGGCACAATTTTGGACTAAGTTTTTAGTAGAAGACTCAGATGGAACATTGGTATCCACACCTTGTTTTTCTCCAGAACAAGGTACGATCAGCACAGGATGTGCTTACGATCAGCAGCTTGTACAAGACTTATTTACTAATTATTTGGAGGCTAGTACAACCTTAGCTGTTGATTCTGATTTTCGTGCGGAAGTCCAAAGTAAATTAAAACAAGTATCTCCAATTAAGATTGGAAAGTATGGTCAAATTCAAGAATGGAAAGAAGACATCGACGATCCTAATAACAAGCATCGTCACTTGTCTCAATTAGTTGCCTTGTATCCTGGCAAGCAAATTAACAAAAATACACCCGAGCTCATGGAAGCAGCTAAAGTGTCGTTACAGCATCGTGGAGACGAAGGTACAGGGTGGAGCAAAGCTAACAAAATTAACATGTGGGCTCGTGCGCAAGATGGTACACATGCACATACCATTCTGGAAGGTCAGCTTACCGGAAGTACATTAAATAACTTGTTCGATACGCATCCACCTTTCCAAATCGATGGCAACTTTGGTGCTACGTCCGGTATGTCTGAAATGCTGCTGCAAAGCCATTTGGATAATATTGATGTTTTGCCGGCGCTTCCTGCATCATGGCCAGAAGGAAGCTATTCAGGCTTAGTTGCCCGCGGGGGATTTGAGGTTAGTGTGAAATGGTACCATTCAAGAGCTACAAATATCAGCGTCAAATCAAACAAAGGTAATCGTGCAGTGATTGCCTATCCAAACATAGCAGGTGCAAGTGTCATAAATCAGGTTGGGGAGAAGGTAAATTATACTGTAGACAATAACAATCAAATTTCCTTCGACACACAAGTTGGAGACGTTTACTCGATTGTTTCAATTCCTCTTCAAGACGGACAAATGTATAAGATGACAATGAAGAACAGCGGTCATTTACTGGACATTGAAGGGGCATCAGAGCAAGAGCAAGCAGCAGTTATTCAAATGCCAGAATCGTTATCTAGCAGTCAGCAGTGGTATTTAGAAAGTGTAAGTGATGGCTACTACAAAATTACTAATAACACGAGTAAAAAAGTGATTGCCGTATTAGATTCGTCAAAGGATGATGGTGCGAAGCTCGTACAGCAAACCTATACATCAGACAAATCATATAATGATGAATGGCTACTCGTAGATAAAGGGAACGGTTATTATCAGTTGGTTAATCGCAATAGCGATAAAGCTCTAACGGCATCAAGCATCAGCACAGAGAATGGGACACAGCTGATCCAATCTTCAATAACCGATTCAGATGAGCAATTATTAAAAATTGATCCAGTAAGAGATTTATATGATCAGCAGAAGTTCAATCTAACGGTTCAACATAGCAATCTTCGTATGGACGTAAATGAAGATTCAAAAGCAGACGGCGCCGCAATCATACAATGGACCGCAGGTTCAGGCTGGAATCAGCAATGTATGTTTATGAAGACAGATCCAGGCTATTACAAAATTATTTCAATGAGCAGTTCAAAAGCATTGGCTGTAGAGAATGCTTCAACAGCAGATGGTGCGGGAATTATTCAAGCCACTTTCATCGGTGATACGAACTACAAAGATGAATGGTCTGTCGTAGATGTAGGTGATGGTTACTTTCAATTGAAAAACCGGGCTAGTGGCAAAGTCATTGAAATGCCCGATAACCGTTTATCAAACGGTGAACAATTCGTGCAAAATAAAGCCGGAACAGGAAATAATCAGAAGTTTGTATTTTCGTTAGATAGAACCGTGAACGACAATGCAACTGGATCAGGAAGTGATCAGTTTGTATACAGTTCAGGTTGGGACTATACTACTTCCGAAGGTGGGGCATTCAGTCGTGACAACCACTACTCTAACAAGGCGGGTTCATACGCACTTTTGCGTTTTACTGGCTCAAAGGTGCAATTGTATGGAGCTAAGAACGATAATCAGGGGATTGTTGCGTTTTCCATCGACGATGGTCCTGAACAACTGGTTGATACTTACGCCTCTTCGCGTTTAGATCAACAACTGCTTTTTGAAAGCTCGGAGATGTTGAATCAGGAGCATGTGCTCAAAATCCGGGTGACAGATCAGAAGAATGCCAATGCAAATAACACATTTATTTCAGTCGACCGTGCGGATATTCAGTCTCGTGTAGTTAAGGGCGTGAATAAATCCGAAGATTATTATAAACAAACGAAAGAAACAATTAATGGGGTTAACTATAGTGTGATAACTCTGAATTATAAAGGGGAAGACGCAGGGGATGCGGTTAGAGCAGCAATTGAGGCTGTTAAGAAGGCGCAAAAGCCTGCTATTCTAGACTTTCCGACGGATACTTATCACTTTAAAGCATCAACCGCGAATAAAGTGCAATATTTCATTTCAAATACATCAACTATCCAACAGACGCCAAGCAGCACTCGAAAGGTAGGTCTTCTATTCAAAGATATCGATGATCTTACCATTCGTGGGAATAGCTCAACCTTGTTGTTCCATGGTGTGATGACGCCTATTGCATTTGACCATGCGACAAATATCAAGGTGAATGGAATTAACATTGATTTTAACCGTCCAGTAGTTTCGGAGATGACCGTTACTGAAGTAGGCGATAACTACATGAAAGCGAGCATTCATCCGGACTCATGGTACTCTATTCAGAATAATCAATTAGTATGGTTCGGAGAAGAGAACTGGACAGAGAATGGAACTCAAAATGTACGAGTTGTGCAAGAGTATAATCCCGTCACTAAACAAACTTGGAGAGTGGCTAATCCTCTCGACAGCTCAACAAGCGCGAAGGATCTCGGTAAACGTGAGGTGCAATTCAATTTCTCTAAAAGCCCGAATGTGACGGTAGGAAACACTTTTCAGCTACGGGATACAGCTAGAAGAGAACAAGGCGCATTGATTTATCGAAGCAAAGATATTGCGTGGTCTGATGTCAATTTCTACGCTGTTCCGGGGCTGGGAATTGTCAGTCAATATAGTGAAAATGTAGCGATCGATAAGATGAGCTTTGCACCTAAGGCAGGAAGTGGACGAACAAACGCTTCGATGGCTGACTTCCTGCAAGTTTCGGGAAGCAAAGGCGATATTCAGGTGTCGAACTCCTATTTTGCTGGAGCGCAAGATGATGCCATTAATATTCATGGTACACATCTGCAGATTGTACAGATTCCGGCATCCAATCAGGTGAAGGTCCAATTTATGCATCCTGAGAGCTGGGGCTTTGATGCATTTGCCGTCGGGGATACGATGGAGTACATCAATAAATCTACTTTGCTTTCTAAGGAAAGTGCTGTGGTCACCAACGTAACACGTATTAATGATACTCAAATTCTCCTTACTCTAGATAAGACGGTACCTTCATTGATAACTGAGAATGACTATGTGGTGGAAAATGCTACATGGACACCGAAGGTTAGCATTACGAATTCTACGTTTGAAACGATTCCGACTAGAGGCATTCTCGTGACAACGCGTGGTCCTGTCCGAATCGAGAATAACACATTTAATGGTATGCAGATGAGCGCAATCCTGATCGCTGATGATGCGAGCAGCTGGTACGAATCTGGAATGGTAAAGGATGTCTTGATCCGCAACAATACGTTTAATAATAACGGGAATGCGGTGATTAGCGTTGAGCCGAGCACCTCTCTGACGAATCACGATAAGACTGTACACAGTCATATCGTGATTGACGGTAACCAGTTTAATAAACCGGACGGCAACTCTGAGATTTATGCAAAGAGTGTAGACGGCTTTACGTTTACGAACAATACCGCGAATCAAGGTGGTTTTGACCTTGCTTTGGATGCATCCAAGGATGTTACCATAGCGGGAAACAGCTTTAAAGAAAGCGATGTTGATAAAAAAATCAACTTCAATCGCATGATTCCTGGCACGGACTCCGTGGATGGAGCTCAAGGATTTGTTGTTACGCGAACGAATGATTATACACCTGACGGTTCAGAAGCAACTGAGATTCCGCAAAGTGAAATGACAGCGAAAGCTACCAGTCATCACAGCGGAGAAGAAGCGGGTAATGCCATTGACGGAGATCCCTCAACCATCTGGCATACAGAATGGGAACCTATTGCGGAGTTGCCACAATCGATAACTTTAGATCTTGGGAAACCAAGAATGATATCTAAACTAAGGTACTTACCAAGACAAAATGGGGCACAAAACGGAAATATTACATCTTATGAGCTATTAACAAGCTTGGACGGAATATCATTTACACGGTTTACAAGCGGAAGCTGGAGTGATGACAGCAATGAGAAAATTGCAACATTCGCTCCGATTACAAGCAGATACCTGAAGCTTACTGCTACTGCAGGTCATGGAGGCTATGCATCTGTGGCAGAGCTCCATGTTAGCAAAGATGCTAGTGACGTAGGGTATCAGGAATTAGTTAAGCTTATAGCGAATGCACAAAGCAAGCATGATGGCGCCGTTGAAGGAAGCAGCATAGGGCAATATCCGGCTGGTTCGAAACAAACGCTACAGGCGGCCATTAAAACAGCACAACAAGTCATTAATAGCACTTCAATCACATCACAGCAGTTACAAAAGGCTTACGATACCTTGAATACCGCGCTACAAACCTTTGAATCGCTCAAAATTAATGATTCGAATGCCAAATCTATCACGATCACAAGCACAACTAACCGTATTAACGTTAAAGGCGGAAGTCTTTCATTAGGGGCAGTCGTGCTTCCGGTTGATCAGCCAGTGACATGGAGTGTCTTTGAAGTGGATGGCACTGCAACAGATAAAGCGGTAATCAATCCATCTGGTGTGTTGACGGCTGCGAAGGATGGAAATGTAAAAGTCATTGCAACGGCGACGAATGATTCTTCTCTCTTCGGTGAAAAAGTTATTATCATCACTGGTCAAAATGATGAGAATCCATCTACTGATCCGACGAATCGTGAGGAATTAAATTTCAACATAGGTTGGTTATTCAAACGTGAAGATGTAAGAGGAGCCCAAGAGGCAAGTTTTGACGATAGCGCCTGGGAGGGAGTAAATCTGCCTCATAGTGTGCGTCTGGAGCCAAAGATCAGCGGCGGCTCTAATCAAAGCTACCAAGGCTTTGCAACGTATCGAAGACATTTCACACTCGACAATTCTTACAGCGGGAAGAAGCTATTTATAGAATTCGAAGGTGCGATGATCAACGCTGAAGTGTGGATAAACGGCACTTATCTAGGCGTCCATCACGGAGGCTACACCCCTTTTACATTCGACATCACGAAATATGTTCAATTAGAGGGGGCAACGAACGTCATTACAGTCAAGCTTGATAACAGAGATGACCCACAAACGCCACCTGGCAAGCCGCAAAGCGGTTTGGACTTTCAATATTTCGGCGGACTTTATCGAGATGTTAAACTGCATGTCATGGACAATTTACACGTTTCCGATGCTATATACGCAAATAAGGTGGCGGACGGTGGCATCTTTGTTACTTACCCAGAGGTGAGCAAAGAGGAAGCGACGGTGCAGGTGAAGACAAATATCATCAATGAATACACGAGCGCTAAGAACACCAGTGTAAAAACCACGATTGTAGACAGCAATAATCAAGTGGTTGCCACAATGGTGAGTGATCCACAGAAAATAGGAGCGGGAAGCGATCATACATTTGTCCAATCGACGACGATATCCAAACCACAGCTTTGGCATCCTGACCATCCTAATCTGTATACGGTGTATACGGCTGTGAATGATGGAGCTGCTTATGTTGATAGCTATAAGACCCGTATCGGGATTCGTCACATTCAATTTACACCTGATCAAGGTTTTCTTATCAATGGTGAAAAATTAATGTTAAATGGCGCAAATCGCCACCAAGAGTATTTGTATGTCGGTAATGCAATGCCTAACTCTGGACAGTACAGAGACGCTATGCAGCTTCGAGAAGGCGGTTTCAATAATGTGCGTACGGGTCATTATCCACAGGATCCTGCGTTCCTGGATGCGGCAGACGAGCTTGGATTGACTGTCATCGCCCCAACGCCAGGCTGGCAGTTCTTCGGAGATTCTGTCTTCCAAGAGCGTTCTTATCAAGCCATACGGGATATGGTACGCCGTGATCGAAACCATCCGAGTATTATTATGTGGGAATCCAGCTTGAATGAAACGTTCTACTCGCTGGAGTATGCACAAAACGCACATAATGCTACCCATGAAGAATATCCAGGAGATCAGACATACACATCTGCAGAATACGGATTCTTCGGAAAAGAAGTTTATGATGTGAACTACAAAGAATTAGATACAGCATTCAAACCACTCTTTACAAGGGAATGGGGAGATGATTGGTCGGAAAGCGCAACAAGTCCTACGGGATATCGATCAGTCCGCAAAGTGGGCGAAACCGACATGCTCAACTCCATCATCATGCGTCAAAAGGCGCTAAATGGTGAAGGCTACTTCGACTGGGCGGGCCTCAATGCCAATCCACGTATAGCCGGACATTCAGTTTGGAGCTTTAGCGACAACAACCGGGGTATGGATTCTGACCCGGCATATTCAGGCCTAGTGGATCTGGATCGTTATCCGAAATTTAATTATTATTTCTTCCAAAGTCAGCGTAATCCTGATGTGAAGCTAAGTGGTATCGACTCTGGACCGATGGTTTATATCGCTAATTATTGGACACCATCTTCATCTAGGAATGTTACAGTAACTAGCAATACGCAGCAAATTAAACTTTATTTGAATAATAAACTGATTGATACCCGTAGTCCTGACAGCGGATTAAAGTATGTCGCCCATCCGACATTTACTTTCAACAATGTTCCTTGGTCAGCAGGAACGTTGCGGGCTGATGGACTGATTGATGGTGAGGTCGTCGATTCTCATACCGTGAATACGCCGGGACAGGCGGATCATTTGGCGGTTGAGTACGATAAGAAGGGGAAGGAACTTGTTGCAGACGGCTCCGATCTGGTAATGGCTTATATTACGGTGCGGGACGCTAACAACAATATAGTTCCGACAAATGATGTTTCAGTTTCTTTAAACTTGAGTGGCCCAGGAGGGCTCATCGGAAATGGTGAGACACGAACCTTTGCCAATCCGGTTGCCGTGGAAGGTGGCGTTGCCGCTGCGCTTGTGAAATCTTCTCTTGTGGATGGCACTTTGAAATTAACGGCCTCAGCGAGCGGATTGCTGTCGGGAAGTGCTGAAATTACCAGTGTTCCAAATCAAAGTATGTTTGTTCCCGGTGGAAGTGATGGAGGAGACAACTGGTTTGAAGGTGAGAATGTTGCCTTAAACAAAACCGTTAGAACAAGCAGCGAGCAAAGCGAAAATCCAGGAACGAACGGAAATGATGGAGATGAGACTACTGGATGGACAGCTACAAACAGCAATTCAGATCAATGGTGGGAAGTAGATTTAGGAGAAGCCTATAACATTACGGGATCTGAAATCGTTTGGGCGAATAGTAGCTCCTATAATCAGTACAAAATTGATGTATCCGAAGATCAGGGGAACTGGACGACCATTTTGGATAAAACCAAAAATACGATAGCAACAGCACAGCAGAGGGATAAGCTTGTTGCTAATGCTCGGTATGTACGCGTAACGTTAACGGGTGTGCAAACCGGTCAGGCTAGTTTCAACGAGTTAAAAGTGTTTGGCGTAGCTCCGTTTCAAAATCAGGCGACTCAGCGCCCAGAGTTGGTAAATGTCGCATTGAATAAATCCGTCAGCGCAAGCAGTTCGTTAACTGGCAACGAAGCTTACAATGCAAACGACGGAATCAATGCCACATGGTGGGAGGCTAGTAGCAATGCCCCTGGATGGTGGCAAGTGGACCTAGGTGCCTCCTACAATTTAACAGGCAGCAAAATCCTTTGGGGAAGGGATAACATCTATTACACCTATAGAATAGAGGTTTCCTCCAACGGTAAAGAATGGTTACAAATGGCGGGCCGCTCGGCCTCAGGTCAAGATATGAGACCAGACAACTATATGGCAACTGGGGTTAGATATGTACGGGTATCCGTAGATTCACTAGCAGGGGGCAGTGGAAAAGAGAAACCAGCGATCAAGGAAATTCAAGTCTTTAGTGATCCTCAGAACGTTGCGCTTAATAAGCCCGCTACCGCAGACAGCTATCAAAGCAACAACCCAGAAGCGGCTGGTAACGATGGGAATGAAACGACTCGTTGGAGCGCGGCCGACGGAGATGTCGGACATTGGTACAAGGTAGATTTAGGGGGGATTTACGATTTATCGGGTACTCGAGTGAAGTGGGAAATGGATAATAAAAAGTATGGATATCAAATTGAGGTTTCAGAAGACGATGTAAACTGGGCATCCGCAGTAGAAAAGTCAAGCTCACAGCAAGTGCAGTTCGACTATTTCAATACGCACGCAAGGTATGTACGAATTCATGTGACGGATATGTCCGATGGTTGGGCAAGTTTTTGGGAATTTGACGTGTACGGCGCAGTTCCGATGGATACGTCGTTGATCCCGCAATCGCAAATGACAGCTACGGCAACGAGTGAAGAGACAAGTGGTGATAATAATGATGCTTCGCAAGCCATCGATGGGAACCCGGCGACAATCTGGCATACGAAGTGGGATTTGTCTAATCCGCTTCCACAGTCGATCACCCTTAATCTTGGGAATACACACGTCATTTCGAAATTAAAGTATTTGCCAAGGCAAAATGGGGCACAAAACGGAAATATTACTTCTTATGAGTTATTAACAAGCTTGGATGGAGTCAACTTCACACCGGTTACTAGCGGACGCTGGGATGATGACAGCACTGAGAAAAACGCAGAATTCACTCCGGTCGCTAGTAGATACCTAAGACTTACTGCTATCGAAGGTCATGGTGGATTGGCTTCCGCGGCAGAGCTTAACATCGTGAAGAATGAAATGGATATAGACTATCAAGACCTTGAAGTGCTTATCATGAGTGCACAAAGCATGCACGACAATGCTATTGAAGGGACTGAAGATGGCCAGTATCCAGAAGGTTCAAAACAAACATTGCAAAAAGCCATTGATCAAGCGAAGAAAGTACGCGACAGCTTATCTGTTACGCAGCAGCAATTGCAGCAAGCGGCGAATGACTTAACTGCTGCGTTGCAAGCGATGGAGGAGAGTATCAACAATCATGAGATGGTGCAATCGATCACGATTACAAGTGAATCATCAGTGATTACGACTAAGAACGGAACGCTCCAATTAGGCGCTACCGTACTTCCTACCCATGCTAATAAGTCGGTAACATGGGCTGTGTATGAAGAAGATGGCACAACAGCAACGGACAAAGCGAACATTGATCTCTCCGGTTTGCTGACGGCTGTGAAAGATGGAACCGTGAAGGTGGTCGCCACAGCAACGGATGGCTCTGGTGTTCATGATGAAATGGATATTACCATAAGTGGTCAAACGGACATTATCGATCCAGGCACTGATACTGTGAATGTTGAAACGATTAACATCACAAGCTCAGGAAATGTGTCCGCGATTACTGCTAAGAATGGAACTTTGAAACTAGGTGCTACCGTGCTACCTGCTAATGCTACGAATAAGTCAGTAACATGGGCTGTATACGAAGTGGATGGTATAACAGAAACGGATATCGCAACCATTGATGTATCCGGTTTGCTCACAGCTGTGAAAGACGGGACTGTGAAGGTGGTAGCTACAGCAGTTGATGGTTCTGGTGTCCAAGGAGACATGGTTATAACCATAAGTGGTCAAACGGACATTATCGATCCGGGTACTGAAACAGTGTATGTTGGAACGATTGACATCACTAGTGTGGGTAATGTGTCTACGATTACTGCTAAGAACGGAAGCCTGCAATTAGGCGCTATCGTGCTGCCTGATAATGCTACGAATAAGTCGGTAACATGGGCTGTATTCGAAGCTGATAGCCGAACAGCTACAGATAAAGCGACCATTGATGTTCATGGTTTGCTGACAGCTGCTAAGGATGGCATCGTAAAAGTGGTTGTAACTGCAAATGACGGCTCCGGAGTAATTGGAGAAAAATCCATAACCATTACAGGACAAAGCAATCAATCTGGTAATGAAAACGGAAATGGCAACGGTAACGATAATAGTAATACTAACAACAGCAGTGGAAACACAACTACGCCACAAGTCAAAGAAGATCCGAATCGCTATGAACTGAAAGAAACGGAACTACGGATCTCAACGCAAGACGGCCACACGTCGGTGACGGCGGTCATTGATAGCAAGCGATTGGCACAGAAATTAGCTGATCTCATGGCAGCTAAGGATCGTTCGGTTCTTCATTTTGAAATTCCAGGAGAGCATGACTTGAACGCTGTAGAGTTCCCTCTTCCAATTCTGTACAACAGTATGAAAGGAAGTAGCGAAACTATTTTCACCTTACGAAGTCATTTGGGTTCTTATGACCTTCCGCTTTCCATTCTGAATCGTGAGGATGTGGAGAAGGCTGCTAAAGATGAGGGTGCTACCTTAGTCATTCGAATCGATAATTTGACTTCACAGCAGGATCAAAAGTTCGAACATTCTAAATTAGAAAAAGGCTTGAAGCGGATAAGTGACATCATCGCATTCAAAGTCATTCTTAAATCGAATGATAAAGAAGAGGAGATCCAACATCTGGAGAATTCTTTTGTGACGCGCGTTATGTATATGAATGGTGTCATTCAAGATCCTTCGACTGCAACCGCTGTTATATTCGATCCGGTTACAGGACAAATGCGCTTCGTGCCATCGGTGTTCACTGTGAAGGACGGAAAGACTGAAGTCACAATATTCGGTCCAGCAAATGGTCTATACACCATCGTTCAGAACAAGAAAACATTCGATGACATGATGGGACATTGGGCGCAAAAGGATGTTGAGACGTTGGCATCTAAACTGATCATTAACGGAATGTCGGATCGGACGTTTGCATCAGCAGGCCAAGTTACACGTGCTCAATTTGCGGCACTACTGGTAAGAGGACTGGGGTTATCGACGGAGTCATTATCGAATGTATTTGCAGATGTTAGTGCCACGGCGTGGTATGCGGAGGACGTGAATATAGCTGCGAAACTCGGGTTGGCTCAAGGCATAGGCGAAGGGAAATTCAGCCCGAATACAATCATTACAAGAGAGCAAATGGTCGTGATGATCATGAAAACCGTTCAGCTCATTCAAGGAGATTATAGAGCAGAAGCTCAAATACGGACTCCATTTGCCGATCAGGACCAAATCTCTGATTACGCTACCCAAGCAGTAACAGAAGCGGCAAGCAAAGGATTAATCAAAGGTAAAACAGAAACAACATTTGCTCCGCAAGATGCAGCAACACGCGCTGAGGCTGCAGTGATGATTAAACAGCTTTTGCAATATTTGAAGTTTATGAATTAAGTAATATTAAATAGGCTCGGTTCAAACGATAAGTTTGAGCCGAGTTTTTTTGTTTCGTTGGAGCATCTAAGTACTCAGTCAGTTAATGGAATTGAGAGAATGAATTCAGTTCCTTCTCCTGATTTACTTCGTACATTTACATCACCGTTCATCGAACGGATCAGTTGATAAGAAAGCGTAAGTCCCAAACCGGTACCTTTGCTTTTAGTTGAAAAATAAATGCTTCCCAGTCGATCCATTTGCTCGCTGCTCATACCAACCCCATTATCAATTATTATTATTTTTGCGAATTGGGATTGACGCTCAATACGGATGCTCACAATACCTGTTGAATGAATAGTGCAAGCTTCTATCGCGTTTTTGATGAAATTTATGAATAATTGTTTGATTTCAGTAGGATTTGCAGATACATATAGTTTATCCTCCAAGGGGTGCATCTCCAAAGTAACGTTATTCATATTGGCGTACGGCGTTATGATATCTACAATTGAGTAGATTTGCTGCACAAGTTCAATTTTCTCTACCATAGAATGATTAGGTTTAGCTATCGATAAATATTCAGAAAGAATAACTTCTGTCCGCTTAATCTCTTCAAGGCAAATTTCAATATATTTCTGACTCTTTTCTCTTGTGATCGAATCATCCTTCAATAATTTTAAAAATCCCATAACGGCTGTAAGTGGATTACGGACTTCATGGGCTAGAGAGGCCGCGACATGAGCAATCGTTTCCGATCTTTCACTTTGAAGATACCTGAGATATAATTCCTTATCAGAAACTGCTTTATTAAAAAGGGAAATCAATATCCAAATTCCGAGGAAATTTTGTACTGGCATAACGAGGATATTGAACTTTAAATGCTGTATCGTGTATTGGTATTCCGTTGCAAACATAGTACCTATTGGAATAATGGAAAAGCATATCCCTGCAATGAGTGTAATAAGCTTTCGGTACTCGGAACGACGACGGTATAGATTGGATAACAATGCGGATAATGAGAAAGTGATGGAGAGAATAATTATCGCTGAAAATAGTCCCTGGCCACCTATAAGCAAGCGGTATACTAGAAACTCAACGAGAAGAAACACTCCAGTAGTTATGCCGCCATACACCATTCCGAAAAACATGATCACGTAACGAATGTCGAATATGATTCCATTTTGTACACTGACAGGAAAGGTCATCGACATAAAAAGACATATCATGCAGGTGATCGTGATAAATTGTTTTGAATAGTTAACGGCTTTGTCACGATAGTAAATGGTATAAAGGACAAAAGGGGTTAGGGCAAACAATAATTGCAGTAAAATATCCTTAACATACAGCATATTAGCCCTCCCAATAGTTTAGAAAGAATTTGATATACTGTTTATTCGTTGTGACTATGAATTCCTCCTTCTGAGGGAGCGGTGTAAAGGCACTAATCATAACTATTGAGAAGAAAGTTACATATACAGGAAGAGTTATACTGTGCGTGCGAAACCTGTCGTTTAATCATTTCAAGTAAAAAGGCTGATGAACAACTTTTAGTAATTAAAAGTTGTTCATCAGCCTTTAGTTGATCATTTCATCTGAGTTTACTCAATCTTAGATATCCCACCACTGATCAGATTCACCTTGATATCAATCTTTTCGATGCTGCTTGAATCGAGCGGTAAGATTCCTTTATCATTCAGTTTGTTCCACTCTTTTGGAAGATTACGATAGAATATTCCTGAGAGTCCATATACATCGGCATTTATTTCTAAACCTTTCAAGTAAGTTTCCCTAATCTGATCATCAATTACTTTTATTGCTTTCAGTTCAATATCTTTTCGATTAAGGTTTGCGCTCAATTCCGGAAGAGTGCCCTGCATAGACACTTTAATATCGAAGATAGGTTTGCCATGCTTCATCTTGGGTTGAATAGAGAATTTAACTTTGTTCATGACGATCACAGCAAGTACTTCTTTGTCATCTTTGATTATCAGAGGCGTTCGTTGCGTCTTTTTTTCCAGCCATCGAACCCCTAATATCTCTTTAGACTTCAGGCAACCACGAAATTGCTCATTTTGCAGAAAGCAGATCCCCGACATGCTAATGTTAGGGGAAGGTTCCTTATTACTGGTCCAGTCTGGCGCAACTTCAAGAAAAGGTAATCGAACCGTTTCGGCTTTCTCTCTCCATTTCCATATAAACTTGTACAGATACAATGGAGCGATAACCGAGCTCTGTTCATAGGTTCGCATGGGACTGTTAAGCTGCGAGTAGATCACTGACAGATCGGCGATCGACGGGGTAGTCAGCACTTCTTCCATGGGTTCCTTGGTTGCCATGGTCCAAACGGTATATCGAAATTCATAATATCGATCCCAAACGTCCAATACTTGATTGATGACGCTACCCTTCTTTAGCGCTGCTTCACTAAATACGATTGTTTTCACATTACTCCAGATAATTCTTTGTGGACTAGTGGCATATAAATTAAATATTGCCGCATCAAACGAATCTCCTTCTGCTTTCCCTATGAAAGTTTTTTGTTCTTGGCTCTGCCCGGCCTCTTTTTTCGCAATGCCACTAAAGTTAACCATTTGAATATAAACAACGACTTTGTTATCTACATAATCGACGCCTAATGTATTCACATAGATCATATGCTCAATTTCTTTTGATCCCCAACAACCTGTAAGCAGCATGGAGAGCAGAGCAGTAACAAGCATGCACCGGATCAATTTCATGATCGATCTCGTCCTTTATTTCCCGTATTGTCCGTGAACTTTCCCTTTCCCCACGGCATTCTGAAAATAACTTTATAAAAATCCTTCCAGTGAGGCGGGGATAGAGGGGAAAGATAGTAGGTGCCGAAAGAACGTAAATTGACCATAAAGAGGACCAGTGCAAGCAGACATGTCATCGTACCAAACAACCCCAGAAACCCGCTAATGATGAGAATAGCAATCCGAAGCAAACTAACAACGCTAACTAAAGACTGGTTGACCAATGTAAAGGTAGCCAATACTGAAATGGCTATTACCACAATCGTACCTGGACCTGCAATGCCGGCGCTTATGGCTGCCTGACCGATAATTAAACCTCCAACTACCGATAAGGTCTGGCCATAAGCAGTAGGTAATCTCATCCCTGCTTCCCGAAAAATCTCAAATAAAATGAGCATCACAATCGCCTCCAAGGGAGCCGGAAGAGGCACGCCTTGTCTCGAATTTACTAATGTTGCAAGCAGCGTAAAGGGGATTTGATCTTGATGAAACGTAGTAAGCGCGATCCAAAAGCCCGGCAAAAACAGGGAAAGCATAACCCCTAGGACTCTTAATAACCTAGTAAAAGCAACAAAGATATTTACCATATGTGCATCTTCCGAAGTATTCAACAAGAAGCTAAAGCTCACTGGCGCTATAATCACAGTAGGCGAACCATTCGTCAAGAGCACAAATTTGCCATGAAGCAGTGAATTCGCAGCATAGTCAGGTCTGCCCGTATATGCGAATAATGGAAAAAACGAAAATCCAGTCAGACTTTCTTCAAGCTGGGTGCTACTCACCAATCCCTGGATTTGAATGCCGGTTAGTTTTGACTTGATCTCATCTAGTACATGAGGTTTAATCGTTTCCTTGAGATATAAAAGATGAACTTCAGTCGCGGTTTGGATTCCAATACTGAATTGTTCAACAGCCAATAATTCTGTCTTAAGTCTTTTTCGAATAAGGGCAATATTGGTAAATGATTCTTCCGTAAAACCATCCTTAGGCCCTCTTGTGGACACTTCTGTATTGGGTTCTTCAGGTTGCCGTTTAGGTGGATCAGCCAATTTCACAACATAGTATTGATTTGATGGCGTAAAAAGAAGGAAAAGATCACCATTAAGCACAGTATCAATCATTGAAGCATTAATCTCTTTTGATGGAAGGGGGGTCATGTGAAACGGAACCTTTTGCATAAGATCGAGTTCATTCGATGTGAGAATAGATTCCGGGATCTTTTTTAATTCCGGGATGATATATTCTTCCACTTTGATTTCATCGCACAACCCCTTGCAATACACCAGTTGAACGGCATTGTCCGAGTCAGACAAAGAGATAGTTAGTCTCTTAATGTCTGAACTTGAACCAAATACTCGTGTGAACACATCCTCGAACGTATTGGATTCCTTTTGCTCAGGCTCTTTCATGATGTTGCTTTCCCCTTTCGTTGAGCCAAGCTAATCAGCCCAGCAATAATTACAGAAAAAGCGAGTACCCCCCATAAAGAAAAGGGAAGTACATAGTGAGCTAACATACTCAGAAAAAATTGGTCACTAAATGGAATGGCTGTGAACACTACAATAGCAAAAGATATGCTTCCAAGAACCAACATTTTCACTTTTTTGCTTTGAATTTGGAGTATATCGAGAATTAGAAACATAGTTAGAGAAATTCTCAGAAAAGCACCACTGAACCATTGATAAACGCTAAAAAAATCTAGATGCTCGATGTATCGTCCAATCGTCAGCAATCTCCATTCTTCATACGCGGGAAATCTGAGTTTATCAGCCTCATCCGGACCAAATTCAACAATTGCACCAATTATCGGACCCATGGTTAGACCTAAGATAAGCAGGATCATGATCATAAACGATAGATATGACAATCGCGATTTGATGTGATGTTGCATAAAGAAAAGCATGATGACCTCAACAAAACCTGCTCCTACGTACACGCTCCCTTTCCAAACGGGCTGCATACCGTGCTCAAGCATCGGTCTTAATAAGGAATAATCTTTATGAGTTGTATTAGAGAACATTATAAAAAAACCCAATATAATAACAAAAGGCAGCAAAATAGCAGCGGTATTCGCGAGGGAGTGAATACCTAAATAAGCATTTATCACAGAAATCAAAAGTAATACGAACGTAAGGACCAGTATAGGTGTCTCTGGGGAGAAGGTCAGATGCACCCAGTATACAGTGTCTCTAGTTGTAATCATGCATAAGACAAATAAATATAGACTAGCGACTACCGCAAGAATACGGCTCACGATAGGAGGGTAAGCTTTAGCCAGCCAAGCGAAAAGATGCTGTTTTTTGATTTTGGTAGTACTAATGTGCAGGATAAAGATCCAAACTAGCGCACAAGCCCCAGCAAGCAGCACTGAGATCCAGGCGTCACGTTTTGCCGCGTCCAATAGGATGGGGATGATAATGACATGATTTAGAAGGCCTGTACTCAGCATAATAATCATGATGGATTGAATAAACGTAATATTTGTTTTGATTTTCCTCATCCTCCTAAATAAACCGGACCCACCGTCTACCTTATAATGCCATTCTTGGAGGTGATTTATTCTGAGAATTGAGCAGTGCAAAAAGTAAAGAGCCGAGCGGATATCCGCTCGGCTCAAAGTGTTATTATTTAGCGCTCCATAAGGCAACACGATCCTGCACATATTTGGTGTAGCCTTTTTCCATTTTTTCTACTCCGGCTTTCTCCAGAGCTGCCATGTAGTCAGCCCAGATTTTATCGAAATCTGCTGGTTTGGCAAGAATGGCTTCCGGAATACGTTTCCATGTAATATCTCTCATTTTATTACCTAAAATGGTGACCTCATCTTCACCTGGAATCGCGATATTCCATGCTGCACCATAGGCCTTTTCAGTGAATTCTTCTTCTTTCGGGAATAGATCCTTCCAAGTGGTTGCCTTGTAGGCAGCTAAAGTTTCTTTCTCAACATCGCTATACCCAAGTACAAGTTGTTCCGGGAAGTTTTTAGTATAATAATTTCCACTTGCATCCTTAGCGCCGTCTCCGTAATGAACCATCATATTCCAGTAGAAGCCGATTCCTGTTTCCTTGGTGAAGGCTGTGTTGTCATTGTTGATGCGATCTTGTACATCTGTCGGAACGATCCGTTTGCCGTTCTCTACCACGTAATGCTTACCTTCAATTCCCCAGTTATTCAAGATTTGTCCTTCGTCAGAAGCGAGAAAATCCAGGAACTTAATTGTACGAATCGGATCCGGATTTGTGCTGGAGATCGAGATGCCATAACCACCCATGAAGCCGGTAGGCCAGAAGCTAGTTTCCTTGTATTCTTTCGTTAATGTTACCGGATAATGACCATAAGTTTGATCGAACTTTCCTGCCGTTTTCAACGCTTGTTGAGCATCATTATAATCCCAATCTTGATCAATCAAGCCAAGCACACGTCCTGTGGCTACTTTAGCTTTGTACTGGTCATACTTTTGCACGAAGCTCTCTTTGTCTAGCAATCCGATATCATTCATATGATTCAGCCAGCGGAAATACTCTTTCTCCTCCGGACGGCGAAAGTGGTAGATCGCCTCATGTGTCTGTTGATCTACGTAATATTCCCCGTCATCCGAACCGCCTGTCGTTGCAACAGCAGGGTTAGTGACGGAAATGTACATATGCCAATCATCCGCGTTCAGGGAGACTCCGATGTTCTTGTTGCCGTTCTCATCAGTTGGATGTTTCTCAAGATAGGCTTTAATTACATTCTCATAATCGGTGACTGTTCTGATTTCAGGGTATCCGGCTTCCTTCAAGACGCGATGTTGAAGCTCAAATCCACCGCCAGCCACGAATTTCTTCTCATCAACCGCTGCCCAGGTAGGAATGGCATAAATCGATTGGTCTTCATTCGTGTATTTTGCCCGGGCAAGGTTGTCACCAAGCACACGTTTAATATTTGGTGCATACTTGTCGATTAACTCCGTTAAATCGATGACTGCTCCAGCATCTACAAGTTTACCGATATCAGCTTTGGCAGAGATGATATCCGGATAATCACCACCAGCAGCGATTAAGGCGATTTTTTGTTGTGGATCACCTACCGCAAATTCCGCATCGAGTGTGACGCCTGTTTTCTCTGTAATCACTTTACTGATGTCGTCTTTCATATTGTTCCAGTTCGGATTTGGATCTTCAGCGAATAAGGAGAGTGTAAGCGGGCTTAAATCTTCGGCTTGTGCAGTTGCTTCCGCGGTAGCCTCAGTAGTGGCACTAACTTCATTCGATTGTTTAGTTCCTACGTTGTTATCAGCCGTTTTGTTGCTTGATCCGCTACAACCTGCCAGCACACTAATTAGTAAAGTCAAGACCATCAACATCACATGCGATTTTACTGTATTTCTTGTCATGAATAGAAACCCTCCCTTTTTCTGGTCAAAAAATGTATTGTGTATACAGGCTGAGCCTGCTTATACCATTAGCATACTAACTCTTTACTGAACCCAAAGTCATACCTTTAACAAAGTAGCGCTGCAAAAACGGATAAACGATTAGAATAGGCACTGTGACTACGATCGTGATAGCCATTTTGACTGATTCCGGAGAAATTTGTGCCATAACCTCTGTCATATTGCGACCTCGGAAATTGTCCGCATTAGTTGTCGTACTCTGTATGACCTTCATTAGCTCGAACTGGAGAGTAGTCAACGCATCCTTGGAACCATTGTAAAGATAAGTATCAAGCCATGAATTCCATTGGCCAACGGCGAGGAAGAGAGCGATGGTTGCCAGCGCAGGTTTGGTCAGCGGAAGAATAACCCGCCAATAAATTGTGAAGTCATTAGCCCCGTCCAACTTAGCGGATTCCTGCAGTGCATAGGGCAAGCCATCGATAAAGGAACGGATGACAAATACATTAAATGCGCTGACTAGACCGGGGAGGACATACACGCTAAAGGTTCCTATCATATGAAGATCTTTAATCAGGATGTAGCCAGGGATGAGACCACCTGAGACATACATCGTAAGCGCGAGAAATGTAGAGACGAACTTTCGGGCTTGGAAGTCTACCCGACTCAGAGTGAAAGCTAACATGGAGGCACTAACCAACCCAAGAATCGTGCCAATCACCGTACGTAATATAGAGATTTTGAGTCCGGTCATCAGCCCGGAATAGGCAAAGATCGTCTCATAGTTCTTAATAGTGAAGACGCGTGGATATATCGTAATTCCACCCTTAATGCTGTCTGTGGAGTCGTTAAAGGAAATTGCCAACACATTCAGAAAAGGATATAGCGTAACTATGGTCACTACTGTGATCGCAATATAGACTACCAGATCGAAAATGCGGTCCGACCATGACACGGCGGCCAGTTTTTTACTTAGCATAAGGGCCTCCTATATGATGCTTTCTTTTGTTATTTTTTTGAATATCCCGTTGGCGACAAACAGCAGAATCACACTTACCACAGAATTGAAGATATTAATGGCTGTACCGAAGGAGAAGCGGCCCATGCCAAGCCCGTAGTTCAATGCGTAGAGATCCAGCGTCTGTGAGTAGTCGCGCACCAGGTTATTGCCTAGCAGGAACTGCTTCTCGAACCCAATGCTAATTAAATGTCCGATGGAAATAATGAGCAGAATAATGATGGTTGTCTGAATACCTGGAAGTGTAATGTTTCGTACTTGCTGCAGGCGACTTGCACCGTCTACTCTTGCTGCTTCATAAAGCTCTGGACCTATACCTGAGATAGCTGCAAGGTAAATGATTGTGTTCCACCCCGTTTCCTTCCAAACATCAGAAGCTGTGACGATCCCCCAGAATAAATGACCTTTAGCCATGAATTGTATAGGTTCACTAATTAGATGAAGACTTAGCAGCAGGTCGTTTACCGCACCGTTATCGGTAGAGAGCATCTTGGTAATAATTCCGGCAGCAACCACCCAAGATACGAAGTGGGGGAGATAGGAGACTGTCTGTACAAACCGTTTCAGAAACTGAAGCCGTAGCTCGTTCAGAAGGATAGCAAAAATGATGGGAATAATGAATCCAGCCAACAAGCCCATGATGCTCATAGCGAGTGTATTGCGAAGTGCGTTAAAGAATTGATCATCCTGAAAAAGCTCTCTGAAGTACTGTAAGCCGACCCATTTTTGATCGAAAAAGGATTTCCCGGGTTTGTATTTCTGAAAAGCCATCGTCCAGCCCCATAAAGGCAAATAATTAAATACAAATGCCCAGAGCACAAATGGGAAGGCCATCATATAGAGGTATTTCTGCTGTATAAAAGTTGGCCAAAAGCGTGAAGCAGGCTTCTTCAGCTCCGGTTGAGCTTTTGAGGTAATCGCTTTCATTTATGTCCCTCCTTCGATATGCCATAATCATAATCTACAGAAAGTGAAAGAAACACCCGAATATTTTATATAAAAAACAGGGGTATATCTGTTATTTTCGTAAGCGTTTTCTGAAAAATGTTGAGTCTTTTTCAATTCTTTCTGCGGTAGTCGGAGGGAGAGACACCTTCATGCTTCTTGAATTTTTCACGAAAATAATCTACATCACTGATGCCCACTTCGTTTGCGACCTGATGGATTTTGTAGCCTTGAGTAAGCAGTTCCTTGGCCTTCTCCATGCGGACATTATCTAGATAACTGTTAAAGGAATACCCCGTGCTGTTCTTAAAAAGCTTCCCTAGATAAGCGCTACTATAACTAAATACATCCGCTAGCGTATCGAGCTTAAGATTCTTATTATAATGTCGATGGATGAGGTCCAGCATCCGCTTTAGGAAGACCTCCATATCGTCGCGGGTAATGCCTTTTGCATAATACTCAAGAAGAGTGAAGGCATAGCGCTGCAATTGAGGCAGAGAGGTATGTTTATAGATTTGTTCAATTTGCTCATCCATGTTGCTGTGCAGAGGACTCAGCTCCTTATATTGAAACGAGAGTTTGTTGAGTAGATAAGAGACGATACGCACATAACGCGATTTCACGGCCATCTCGGAATAATCGGCGGTAATCATAAGTTCTCCAGCTTCTTGAATCAGGGTGAAGAGTAACGCGCAACTGCCGGTATCCATACAAAAAAACATCCGTTCTAGAACGGACTCCAGCCTGTTCTCTATTTCCTCTGGACTAACTGTCAGCCCATTCTTTATTTTCATGGAATCCGGTCCAATCATCCCCGTCTCGTCATAGAAGAAATGCTCTTTCATCCTTGCCAGCGCCGATAGGTGGGAGACGGAGATATCCTCCAGAGAGTTCACCATATCACCTGCGGTGATGATACATTCAAGTTCATGGTCAAATACTACTTGCTGTATATTCTGGACCATTAACTTATGTACAAGTTCTTTCTGAAATGAGGGCTGAAGCAGAACCCCCAAATAAGAATCTAGCAAGAATACTATGCCCCAGTCATTTTCTTCAAAGCTTTTTGCAAGTCTCGCCTTTACGACTGTTGAAGGTCCATGATCCGCATTGTCCTGAAGTATCAGCCTAATCAGAACCACTTGATAGGAATCCCATAGTAATTCTGCTTCAAGAACGGTTGCCTCCATTATTGACGGAGTCTGCGCACTTCGATCCATTAACAAGGATTGAACTAGCATCTCCCGGTTCCATACTTTGACTGCGGCCTGTTTCTTACGATCAGTATTACGTACATCCAGCTCAATGGACAGATTCTCCAAGTATAGCTGTAGTTCATCTTCGTCTACAGGCTTGAGCAAATAGGTATCAATGCCAAAGGATAACGCTCGCTTAGCATAGTTAAAATCCGCATAGCCACTGAGGATGATGATGTGCATTTCCGGATCAAGTGCTCTCAGTTCTTCAACAAGTTCTAGACCATCTCTACCGGGCATACGGATATCTACGATCATTAAATCAGGGGAGTAAAGTTCATATTTATGTTTAGCCTCAATGGCATTTGCGGCGGAATCGATGACTTGATATCCAAGACTCTCCCAGTCTAGCAGAGCAACTAGTCCTTCACGGATCGCCAGCTCATCATCCACTATCAACACGCTATACATAAGAATCACTCCTTAATGGAATCGCAAAGCTGATTTGCGTTCCGAATCCGATTTGACTTGCTAAGGTCAGCCCAAATTGTGGACCGTAGGTCAGCTGCAGCCGCAAATGAATATTGCGCATCCCAATATTATTAGTTTCATAGTCATCATTGTTATTCAACATCTTCCTAATTTCTTGTATCCGTGTTTTTGAAATACCCACTCCATTGTCAGATACCTGAACCTTTAGATAACTGTCTTCTAAGCGGATTTCCACCCGAACCATGCCGCCTTCAATTCGATTCTCCAATCCGTGGATGACACAATTCTCTACCAGTGGCTGAATAATTAAAGGGGGAATATGAAAAGGATTCGCCTTTGGGTCCACAAGTAGCTCATAAGTGAGTCTGTCATCATAGCGGAATTTTTGGATGACTAGGTAACTGTTTACGGTTTCTAGCTCACTTTGCAGACTGATCCTCCCATTGCCGACCTCAAGGTTTTTACGCATCATTTTTCCCAGCAGTCGAACGACTTGAGAAATATCCGCTTGTCCTCTGACAAGAGCTTTCATGCGGATTGATTCTAGGGCATTGAAGAGGAAGTGAGGATTGATCTGGCTGGCCATCATCTTGAATTTAATTTCATTTTGCTTAAGCTGAGTCTCATTTTTCTGTCGATTAGATTCTTGTACCTCACTCATTAGTTCATTAATGTTCCGAACCATATGATTGAATTGTCTGGCAAGCTGACCGATTTCATCTTTACCGTCAATAACAAGCGTGGCTCCTAAATTTCCCGCAGCGACCTTAGAAATATGTTTGCTCAAATGTAGCATCCTTCCGGTGAGTAGCCGTGAGACATAGTAAATCAAGAGAATAGCCATAATCATTGCTGAAAGTATTACAATTGAAGCTAGAAAGATAATTCGGTTGGGCTCATCGACGATGCTTGCTACAGAAAAAATGGAAATGATACGCAGGCTATTCAAGCTTCCTCCGGGTTGCCAGTGATCGATCACCATTTTGAAGGGTTTGCCATCAATGGTTACATCGTGGGGACCTTGCCCTGTAGCGGATAAGGTTGCTAGGTCAATATTCGACAGTGATTTATCTTGTGTATCTACACGATTTGAGGCGACAATATTGTCGTTCTCATCCATAATAAGAGTTTCAAAAGATTCTTGGTTGAGGATCGCATTGAGCTTTTTGGTATTCACATTCACGACTAGCACACCGGTGGTTCTCGCCTTAAAAAAATTGACCTTTCGGATTAGACTTAAATAATATTGTCCATTACGGTTGTCTCGAATATAATTCCAGCAGACCAGTCCCCTTTGGGCTAGTGCAGTTTGGTACCATTGTTCCTGCGTAACACTCTCATTCGTCTGTAGAAACTCCCAGTTGTTGAGAACCGTTGGATTATCGATATATAAGCGGATACTGGAAACTTCGTTGTATAGTCGAACAAAATCACGGAAATCAGGATAGTTCCAGTAAGCTTCAACAACATCATAGACAGACTCATAACGATGATTGGCAACCTCTTCAAGCCGGCTATCATTCGATAGGCGATAAGCAATATCAAGCGGGATGTTGAGCATTTCGCCAGTCCGTTTTTTCACACGATCCACGTTGGCTGTAATCTGCTCAAGCGCATTAGCCATTGCCATATTCCGTAGTTCATTTGTAAGGAACAGCCCTACAATTAAGACCGGGATTAGAACGACACAGCCAAATGATAGAAATAACTTCGTTCTGAGTCTTAGATTATTCATAAGAGTGATGATACGAGCATACAAGACTAAGGGCCACCTCCTGCAACGGGATGTTGACGCTTACATAGAAGTATATCGTTTAACGGACTTCCATTATATGTGATCATTTAGGGATTTATTGTCTTCTGTTATGGAGTTTTGGAAAGAGGATATATTATATAAAAATCTACAAAAAAATAGAAAACCACTGATCTAGTCAACTAGATCGGTGGTTTTTTTATCCAATTGAATGGTCTCGATTTTCTTTACCGAAGAATAATTCTTAAACCAGAATGCGGACCCTTATGAGGATTTGGTTTGAATGACAGACTCATTCTTTGAAATAGGGTGTAATCCCTTTTGAATATAGGTTCTCTACTAACTTGAAAAATTCTTCTGACGATAAATCCTTTTGACGCTGGAGCCAAAGACGAAATAAAGAAAGGGCAGTTGTCAGGTAAAACTCAATGAAGTATGGCGTTAAGGATTGGTTTTGCGGAACGTTTAATTTTAATTGATCCAAAGTGATTTCTTTTTTTAAGCGTTTTAAAAAACGGGCACTTCCATAATCACCCAAAAGGGCATTAAGAACCAGGAGATGTTCTTTTTTATCCAGACAATAGAGCGTATCTTGAACTGTATCCATCGATAGCTCTTTATTTGCCAATTCTTTTTTCATTTCATTCAATAGGTCATTTTCAACAGAGTCTAACAATTCGTAAATATCAGTAAAGTATTGATAAAAGGTGCTGCGGTTATATCCTGACTTATTCGAAATTTCCTGAATCGAAATTTTCTCAATCGGCTTTTGGCTATATAACTCACAAAAAACTTCTACAAACTTTTGTTTTGTTTTCTCCGTTATTTGGGGTTGCTTTTTCATGTTTCCCTCCTACTAGCGAATTAGAATATCATCCGACAAATCATAAAAAACTGATGGTTGATCAAGGAATAATGAAGATTTATAATCACATCATACAACATGTTGTCGGATAATCAAAAGGGAACATTAATAAGTAAGGGTGGTTTATATGTCAGCAAAACAAGATAGAATTTTAATTTTTGGTGCAGGTGTCATCGGGAGCATGTACGCAATTAAGCTTCTTGAAGCAGGGTTTGACGTTAGCCTGTTTGCACATTCGAATAGATATAAATCATTAAGAGAAAATGGCCTGCAGTATACAGAAAAAGGTACAGTTAGATCGATACAAGTGAATGTCATTGATACGCTCGAAAATGACGATGTATACGATTTTATTTTCGTTACCGTTCGTTATGATCGGTCCGAAGCAGCGTTGTTAGCGCTAAAAGATAATCAAAGCAAAAATATAGTTACGATGACTAGTAATTCAATTGGATTTTCTTCGTGGCTGGATATCGTAGGGGATAGACTTTTACCAGCTTTTCCCGGCTTCGGCGGACAGATTAAAGATGGAGTATTGCATGCTCGATTTCTACCAAAGTTTATAGCGGCAACTGCATTTGGAGAAATTAATGGTGTAGTGACAGAACGCATAGAAAACCTTGCAAAATTATTTAAAACTGCAAAGCTTCCCTACGTTATTAAAAAAGATATGCAAGCGTATCTAATCACACATTCCGTATCAGACATTGCCATGTTGAGCTTTTTGCATTCTGAGAATAAGATCATTGACAAAAAAACAGCCAGAACTAGAAAGACAGCACGCAAAATAACATTCACTTTAAAAGCGTATCTAAGGGCAATACAAAAAGCTGACGTTTCAATTGATCCACCAATGCTTAAAATGGTGCTTAAATTCCCAAACTTATTTTTGGACCTTTTCTTTATGACATGGCTACGAACTAAAATGGTTAGGGATATGATGTTGCCGGATTATGCGAATAATGCTAACAATGAGATTGTGCAGCTTAGTAATGATTTAATGAAATTTTTAAGTCAACATGATATCAAATCGGAAATACATGTTCAGTAATTTTTTGTTAAAATATTATAGTATTGTGGAGGGGCTTGTAATGAACATAATTAATCTGATATATGACAAGTAAAAGGGGGACGCTAAGTCCTCTTTTTTTGTATGTTCCTTCTTTATATTTTCAATTATAACCACAAAATAACAATACTTTTTGGGGTAAAACCTTTAATTTGAACAGATTAAATTGTACGTAAGCTATGATAAACTTCTATTTGAAATCGCTTACAATTATATAAATGGAAGGATGTGGTGATCTCGGGAGTTTTACCAAACAACAAAGAAAACCACAGACGATTGCTTGGAATACTAGAGGTCAGTCAAGTAGTATGTAATCAAAAAAATCTTAGGAGGTAGATTATGTTTAAGATGAATAAGAAAATCTTGACTGTATTATTCGCAGCTACAATGAGCTTTAGCTTGTTTGCAGCAACTACAAATGCGGCGACAGATTATTGGCAAAATTGGACTGATGGTGGAGGAACAGTAAATGCTACGAATGGATCAGGTGGGAATTACAGTGTTACATGGTCAAACACTGGGAACTTTGTTGTCGGTAAAGGCTGGAATACCGGATCACCAACAAGGACAATAAACTACAATGCCGGAGTCTGGGCGCCTTCCGGTAATGGATATTTGACACTCTATGGGTGGACGAGAAACTCACTCATAGAATATTACGTCGTTGATAGCTGGGGCACTTATAGACCAACTGGAACATTTAAAGGTACCGTAACCAGTGATGGTGGCACATATGACATCTATACGACTACCCGAACCAACGCACCTTCTATTGACGGCACTGCAACTTTCACTCAGTTCTGGAGTGTAAGACAGTCGAAGAGAGCAACTGGGAGTAATGTTGCTATCACTTTTAGCAACCACGTTAACGCATGGAAGAAATATGGAATGAATTTGGGAAGTAGTTGGGCTTACCAAGTGTTAGCTACTGAGGGATATCAAAGTAGTGGGAGCTCTAACGTAACGGTGTGGTAACAGGTAAACTGTAGCCTCTTAATCGATGATAATTCTAAGGACTGCCGGTCTCACAACCGGCTTCCTTATTTATTCCAAAAGAATACTTACATACTACTAAGATCATCGTCACAACTTATTATTTTCCTATCCGTTCAAAGGAGATAAATCAATGAGAAAACTATTGAGTTTCCTATTTATAGCAACAATAGTTGTTATCAGCGCTTGTTCACAAGAAAAGCCTGAAACGAGTAATGACAATGTATTTGTAAAGGGAGGGACTTTTATAAACACAAAGTCCAACTACAATGGTGCAACCCTATCGAACTTTTATATCGGTAAATATGAGGTAACTCAAAAAGAATGGATTGAGGTAATGGAAAGTAATCCCTCAGAATTCAAGGGCGACAATTTGCCGGTTGAAATGGTTAGCTGGTATGACGTTGTTGAGTACTGTAATAAGCGGAGTATAAAAGAGGGTTTAACACCCTATTACAATATAGATAAGAATAAAATAGATACAAATAATAAGAGCGAAAACGATAATATAAAATGGACCGTAACGATCAATGAAGGTGCTAATGGTTATCGATTACCGACAGAAGCAGAGTGGGAATATGCTGCAGGTGGAGGTCAATTAAGCAAGAGTTACACCTACAGTGGAAGCAATAATACAGATGAGGTAGCATGGTATTGGAAAAACGCTGGAGACAAATACTTATCGGGAGAATGGAACTGGCCTATCATTGAAAACAACAATAATAAAACAAAATCAGTTGGTGTCAAACAGCCCAACGAGTTAGGACTTTATGATATGTCAGGGAATGTAAGGGAATGGTGTTGGAACTGGTACGGGGATAGGGGAAGCGATGTCGGTTCTTTCCGGGTTGTGAAGGGCGGCGGTTGGATCGGCAACATCACCAACAACGAAATATCTTTTCAAGGCAAGTTCGACGCAAATGGCATGGGACCTGATCAAGGCTTTCGTGTGAGTCGTGGTGAGTAAACGGCGGGAAGGTTATTCACTTTTAAGTTAAGACTCCATTTCGTAGGCAATGATAAAATGATCTAGCCAATAAGCTGTTTCCGGTACTCTACCGGAAGCAGCTTATTTAATTTCGTTTATTTCCAGCTACAAAAGATCTAAACTTTTCACGGTATAAGCTTTAGTTTATGCATATGAAAAAATTAGGACAATGTTAGAATCTAATTGTTTCCGCTTACATTAATAAATTTGGAATAAAAAGGAGGTTGATCAAACGGGTTGCACAGCATCTTAGTAAGACTAGTTGCAGTATAACCAAGAGGAGGAAAGCAAATGAAACAAAAGAGAATGCGTTTATTTTTAGTAATCATTATTTGTTTTATGCTTGCATTGCCTTCAGTAAGTGTAAATGCCGCAACAACGATCACATCTAATCAAAGTGGCACCCAAGACGGCTACTACTATGAGCTATGGAAGGATTCCGGTACCACGAGTATGACTCTTGATAGTGGAGGTACATTCAGTGCTCAGTGGAGCAACATCGGAAATGCACTGTTCCGTAAAGGTAAGAAGTTCGATGAGACCCAGACACACCAGCAAATTGGAAACATAACTGTTAACTACAGTGCCAACTACCAACCAAACGGTAATTCGTATTTATGTGTCTACGGATGGACCGTTGATCCACTAATCGAATATTACATCGTTGATAGCTGGGGGAGCTGGCGTCCGCCTGGTGGAACGTCTAAAGGTACCATTACCGTTGATGGGGGAACATATGACATATATGAGACTACCAGAGTCAACCAACCTTCAATTAAAGGCACAGCAACCTTTAAACAATATTGGAGTGTCCGGACGACCAAACGTACAAGCGGAACCATATCTGTTAGTGAACACTTTAAAGCGTGGGAGAGCAGAGGAATGTCAATGGGGAAGATGTATGAAACTTCGCTTACGGTAGAGGGTTATCAAAGTAGTGGAACAGCTACCGTGACTAGTAATACAATTACGATCGGAGGTAGCGGAGGTACGAATCCGACGCCAACGCCTTATCCGACTTCAACGCCAAACCCAACCTCCACACCAAATCCGGGCACAAGCACAAAGATAGAAGCAGAAAATATGACTAAAAGTGGTCAGTATACCTCCAATATAAGCTCACCATTCTCTGGAGTGGCTTTATACGCCAACAATGATCTAGTGAAATATACACAGAATTTTACGACCGGTACCCATAATTTTTCACTCCGCGGGGCTTCGAATAACTCTAATATGGCGAGAGTCGATTTGAAAATCGGGGGAGTGACCAAGGGCACCTTTTATTTCGGGGGAAGCAGTCCCGCCGTTTATACTCTAAACAATGTCAGTCATGGAACCGGAAATCAAGAGATCCAGCTCGTCGTAACTACTGATAACGGGACATGGGATGCTTACCTTGATTATCTGGAAATCAATTAATAAGACGTAGCGGTAATGGAAAAATTTGAAGAGGTAAAGTTGCTGGGAGGGGTAAAAAAGATGTTTAGAGCCAACGTAATAAAATGGACGGCCATTGCGTCGTTAGTCGTATTCTTATTCACAGGCTCACTGACGATGACGGGCGACAAGGCGCTCGCGGCCGATTGTTCGAACGGTTATGTAGCATTAACCTATGACGATGGCCCGAATCCTAACAATACTGTAACACTACTTAATGCACTTCAACAAAACGGCTTGCGTGCAACGTTCTTCAACCTTGGACAGAATGCCCAAAATAATCCGTCCCTAGTAAACCAGCAGAAGTCAGCAGGCATGTGGATTGGGAACCATTCCTGGTCTCATCCGCATTTGACCCAACTGTCTACCTCACAAATGTCGTCAGAAGTTACAAACACACAAACGACATTACAGTCTATAACTGGTACGGCTCCGAAGTTGTTTCGTCCGCCATATGGCGAGACTAACGCAACCTTAAAGTCCATTGAGGCCCAAAATGGTCTCACTGAAGTGTTATGGAACGTTGACTCCCAGGACTGGAATGGAGCCACTACCGCCCAGATAGTAAATGCTATGGGTACAATGCAAAATGGCGACGTGATCCTTATGCACGATCAGTACCAAACTACGGTTCAAGCGATTCCACAGATTGCACAGAATCTCAAGAACCGCGGTCTTTGTTCAGGAATGATCTCGACGAGCACAGGCAGGGCAGTCGCACCTGATGGTGGAGGCACGACACCAACTCCGACACCAACAACTACACCAAATCCAGGCACAATTACAAAAATAGAAGCTGAAAATATGACTAAAAGTGGTCAGTATACCTCCAATATAAGTTCACCATTCTCTGGAGTGGCTTTATACGCCAACAATGATTTAGTGAAATACACACAGAATTTTACGACCGGTACCCATAATTTTTCACTCCGCGGGGCTTCGAATAACTCTAATATAGCGAGAGTCGATTTGAAAATCGGGGGAGTGACCAAGGGCACCTTTTACTTCGGGGGAAGCAGTCCCGCCGTTTATACTCTAAACAATGTCAGTCATGGAACCGGAAATCAAGAGATCCAGCTCGTCGTAACAGCTGATAACGGGACATGGGATGCTTATCTTGATTATCTGGAAATCCAGTAAATATTCCAAACACGGAAATTGGAGACGGACTGCTTAATGTAGAGACAAAATGAAAAAAAGCAACCCACCAGCCATGACTGGTGGGTTGCTTTCCTTGTTACAACCTATCTCTCAACAACAGTCTCACCTTCAATTAACACAGGCTGATAATAAGTGTTGTTTGGAAGGTCTTTTTTTCCTTGTAGTTTCTTAATGACCCAATCCGCTGCATCGCGTCCCATGGCTTCTTGTGGATGTGTCAAGGTGGTTAGTTTGATGTTCGCGTTTTTGGCGATATAGGAATTGTCTTGTCCTATAATCGATAATTCCTCCGGAATAGTGATGTCCAGCTGTCTGCAGGCATGAACCACTTCCAACCCAACCTCGTCGTTATAACAAACAATAGCAGTGAGCGTATCTCTATTTTTATTCAGAAAATCCTTCAAGTCTGTAGATAACGTCTGTTTTGTCTCCGTATTGAATGAAAAAATCTGCTCAGGATAAAATCGTAATTTGGATTCTCCGAGTGCTTTAATATACCCTTTCATCCGATACTTTCCTTGTAAATCATCCATTTTTGCAATGAGCCCTATTTGGGTGTGCCCTTTAGTTATCAACTCTTTTGTTGCCAAATAGCTTGACTGCACGTCATCAAGACAAAGGTACGGCAGTTCTATTTCTTCATAAAAGGCATTAATCATTATAATCGGAATATCCTGTTCCTTAAAAGAAAGGTAGTAAGCAATATTGGGGTTATATAGATTGCTTTTCGTCGGTTCAATAATTAAACCATCTAAACCGTAGGACAGCATCATTTCAAGGGCCTTTTTTTCTTGAGCAACATCGTTATTTGTACTAGCTAATAGTAGAGAATAATTATCCTCATTTAGCCGGCTCTCGATCCCACGGATAATGGAAGGAAAGATATAGTCGGAAATATAGGTCGTGATTACACCGATCGTCTTCTTATGGGAACTCCCGCCGGTCTTCGAACGATATTGGTTGCTGACATAAGTACCAGAACCTTTTTCGCTTCGCAGGAAGCCTTCGTTGGAAAGTTCTAAAATTGCTTTTCGAACAGTCTGCCGGCTAACTTCGTACATGGACTGCAAGGCAGATTCAGTAGGGATTTGCTCACCAACATTGTAATCTCCCGAAAGGATTTTGCTTTTTATGTCATCTAATATCACTTGATACTTTGGTTTCATGTAATTCCTCTTTCCATTCTTGTTCGCTAAGTTATTCGTATATTCGGTAAATTTGTATGTACAAATTATAGCATGACTACAAAAAAAATAGAAAGGGGCTCTTTTTTTATACAGTTAAATCATTATTATCTCCATATTTGTATGTATATATAACTAATCAATTGACAAATGTACGTACAAAAAATTATACTAAAGCTGTCAATTAAGAAAGCAAACTCTTATCATGACCTTTTAAAAAAGCGCTCTCAGAGAGGTGACAAACGTGATATCGAATCGATTAAGCATCGAACAAGCGATTAATAAGGGAGAAACTTCGCTTGGTATTGAATTTGGGTCTACGCGCATTAAAGTTGTACTTATCGATCATAGCTTTCAAACGATCGCTTCTGGAAGTTACGAATGGGAAAATCAGTTGAAGGACGGTTTTTGGACGTACAACTTGGAAGATATTACCAAAGGTCTGCAAGACGCCTATCGCGAGATGAAGGAAGAAGTTGCTCAAAAATACGGAATCACCCTTCAAACGGTTGGTTCAATCGGTTTTTCTGCAATGATGCATGGATACATGGCTTTCAACGAGCACAATGAACTGCTTGTTCCATTCCGGACTTGGCGTAATGCAACTACAGGTGCGGCTGCCAAAGCATTGACCGAGCTGTTTGGGTTTAATATCCCAGAACGCTGGAGCATTGCTCATCTTTATCAGGCGATTTTGAATGAAGAAGAACATGTGCCACAGATACGTTTTGTTACGACACTAGCAGGATACATTCATTGGCTATTGACTGGAAATAAAGCACTTGGTGTTGGTGATGCATCCGGTATGTTCCCAATTGATGAAACTACAGGAAATTTTAACGCTTCCATGATACAGCAGTTTGATGAACTGGTTGCAAGCAAAGCTTATCCGTGGAAGACCAGTGATTTACTTCCTAAGGTGTATGTTGCAGGAGAGCAAGCAGGTATTTTAAGCGAAGCGGGAGCTAAAATTCTGGATCCATCGCTGCATTTACAATCAGGTATTCCGCTTAGTCCTCCAGAGGGGGATGCTGGAACCGGGATGGTTGCAACGAATAGCGTAAGAAAACGAACCGGGAATGTATCTGTAGGAACCTCTGTTTTTGCCATGATTGTATTAGAAAAAGAACTTTCCAAGGTTTATCCGGAAATTGATATGGTTACTACTCCGAACGGAAGTCCAGTGGGCATGGTTCATGCGAATAACTGTTCAAGTGACCTCAACGCCTGGCTAGGGTTATTCCGCGAATTCTATGAAGCCATGGGACACAAAGTGGATGCCAATAAATTGTACAGCGTGCTATTAAATAAAGCTTTGGAAGCAGATCCTGATGCCGGTGGATTACTAAGCTATGGTTATCTCTCAGGAGAGAATATTACTGGGTTAGAACAAGGTCGTCCGCTATTTGTCCGCTCGCCGGAGAGCAAATTCAATCTGTCCAACTTTATGCGTACACATCTATTCAGCGCCTTTGGTGCTTTGAAAATTGGAATGGACATTTTGACGAAGGAAGAGAATGTAGCCATTGATAGTATTTTAGGCCACGGCGGCTTATTTAAGACTCCTGTAGTGGGTCAAAAAATGATGGCAGCTTCAATGAATGTTCCTGTTTCCGTAATGTCGACTGCCGGTGAAGGCGGTGCATGGGGAATGGCTATTCTTGCCGCTTACATGATGAATAAAAATCAGGAAGAAAGTTTAGAAGACTTCCTCGATCAAAAAGTGTTCAAAGATGTTAAGGGTGAAGAAATTCATCCAGAGGCAACCGACATTAAAGGATTTGAAACCTTTATCGAACGTTATAAAAAGGGTCTGGCGATTGAGCAGTCCGCTGTTGACAATTTAGTGTGAAAATGGAGGTGGCAAGATGTTAGAACAACTTAAAGAAGAGGTTTTTCAAGCCAATCTGGAATTGCCGAAACAAGGACTTATTAAATATACATGGGGAAATGTGAGTGCAATTGATCGTGAAAGTGGATTATTCGTAATCAAACCTAGTGGTGTAGATTATGAAACAATGAAAGCCAGCGATATGGTAGTTGTTGATCTGGATGGCAATGTGGTTGAAGGAGATATGAGACCTTCCTCCGATACACCTACTCACGCCGTGCTTTATAAGCATTACTCCGAGATCGGGGGAATCGTGCACACGCATTCCACTTGGGCGACCATTTGGGCTCAAGCAGGACTAGATGTTCCTGTCATGGGAACGACCCATGCTGATACCTTCTATGGTTCCATTCCTTGTGCGCGTTTCTTGACGCAAGAAGAAGTCGATCGTGGTTACGAAGCGGAAACGGGTAATGTAATCATCGAGACCTTTGAACAACGTGGGATCGATATTATGGCGGTTCCTGGTGTTTTACTTAAAGGACACGGACCCTTTACTTGGGGGAAAAATGCGAAATCGGCGGTAATAAACAGCGTAGTTTTGGATGAAGTATCCAAAATGAATTTGTTTGCAAGAGAGCTGAACCATTTTGCTGAGGAGTTGCCACAACGTATTTTAGATAAACATTACTTGCGAAAACATGGAAAAGACGCTTATTACGGACAAAAATAATTAAACCACAAAATTACGAAAAGAGGATGAATATGTCAACAGCAGTAGCAAAAGAATTTTGGTTTGTCGTAGGTTCACAACATCTTTATGGCGAAGAAGCATTGGCTGAAGTTAAGGCGCATGCCCAAACGATGACAGATGCTTTGAATAAAAGCGGAGTTTTACCTTACCCACTAGTGTTACAGGATTTGGCTGTCAGCGCAGATAAAATCACAAACATCATGAAAGAAGTCAATTACCGCGATGAAGTTGCCGGTGTTATCACTTGGATGCATACCTTCTCACCTGCAAAAATGTGGATCCGCGGAACTAAAATGCTGCA
This sequence comes from Paenibacillus sp. FSL F4-0236, assembly GCF_038000135.1. NCBI lineage: Bacteria > Bacillati > Bacillota > Bacilli > Caryophanales > Paenibacillaceae > Paenibacillus > Paenibacillus sp. FSL F4-0236. Next base: position 2,709,688 of record NZ_JBBOBK010000001.1, on the reverse strand, counting down.
AAAGCCTTTGCTACATCTAGCTACGCAATATAATGAAAGTATCCCATGGGCAACGATCGATATGGATTTCATGAATCTAAATCAAGCCGCTCATGGTGACCGTGAATATGGTTTTATTAACGCCCGTTTGAACAAACAAAACAAAGTGGTAGTAGGCTACTGGGAACGTCCTGAAGTCCAAAAGCAAATTGCAGAATGGATGGACGTAGCCGTTGCTTATAACGAAAGCTTTAATATCAAGGTCGCTCGCTTTGGTGACAATATGCGTAACGTTGGCGTAACCGAAGGAGATAAGGTTGAAGCCCAAATTCAATTTGGATGGACTGTTGACTACTTTGGTATTGGCGATCTAGTACAAATCATTAATGAAGTTAAAGAAGAAGAGATCGACGCCTTATTCGCTGAGTATTCAGAGCTGTATGAATTTGATTATGGGACTAACAGCAAAGAAGCTTGGGAAGCTAGCGTGAGAGTTCAAGCAAGCTATGAAATTGCTATTAAATGTTTCCTTGATCAAGGTGGCTACAACGCCTTCACATCGAACTTCGAAGATTTACACGGAATGAAACAACTTCCAGGACTTGCTGTTCAACGACTGATGGCACAAGGCTATGGTTTTGCTGGAGAAGGAGATTGGAAGACTGCAGCTCTCGATCGCTTGCTTAAAGTGATGAGCCATAACCAATCCACTGGCTTTATGGAAGATTACACTTATGAATTGACGGTTGGTCAAGAATCCATTCTTCAATCCCATATGCTTGAAGTAGATCCTACTTTGGCAAGCAACAAACCAAAAATTATCGTATCTCCACTGGGTATTGGTGGTAAAGACGATCCAGCACGTTTAGTATTTGACGGTAAAGCAGGAGACGGTGTGGTTGTTTCCATGGCTGACTTTGGGACTCATTACAAACTGTTGATCAATGAAGTTACTGCTTTCGAACCAACGGTTCCAGCTCCCAACCTTCCAGTAGCTCGTGTACTTTGGAATGTTAAACCTAACTTCCAAGATGGGGTTAAAGCTTGGATCGAAAATGGTGGCGGTCACCACACCGTAGTTTCATTAACGCTTACAACAGACCAAATTATTGCTTATGCAAAACTTGTAAACTTGGAATATGTAGTTATTAAATAATAGCAAAGCTTTATTACGATTAATAGGACTCCATTCTTCAAAAGGCTCGAGGAATGTAGTCCTATTTTTTTGTTCGATTTCCTTCAATAGATGCGATAATTTCCACTCAAAGCCAGTAAACTAAAAAAGTACAGACAGTTGTCATAGTAACGACGGAGTCCAGTGCGCAATGGTGTATCCCAAAACAAACGGACAAAATACTCTGCCTCCGGGCCATTAGAAGCAAGGGAAGCCATGGCATTGGTCGCCAACAGACCTGTCGGGTGCAGCGCCGGTTCGTCGAAGGGCTGTCCCTCAATGGTATACCGCCGGTAATCGGAAACTTCGATATTCCTAAAAAAGGCCTGAATCCGGTTACATTGATCGACCTGCCAGATGTCCTTTTGGAACCAAGCCCAGTCCAGACCGATATTAGCCGCTACCCGGTAAGCATCACTGAAAAAATGGCTGAAATCACCATGAGGCTGGGGTTCTGCCGGGGACCCGTTAAAATTAGCATATTCGGGAGCAAGGCCAGTTATCGGATGGCATGCAGTATGCAGATATGTGCGGCTGGCTTCCGCGGCTTCTCGCCAAAACATGTGGTCACGTTCGTCAGCCCACAAGGCGAACAAATCATAGAAATGGGGGAGATGGTAAGACGGATCACTGAAGGTGGATTCCGGTACGAATTTGATCAATTTCGTTTCCGCGTCCCACATTGAGTCGCCATCTCCTGTTTCAGTTTTATGTACACAAGCATGCAATATCGTTCGGGCCTGCTCAGAATAATTATAAGGTTCCGGACCGTTCCCCCAACGTTTTGAGGCAAAAAACAGAGCCATGGCGAAAAACTCTTCGCCGTCCGGTGCGGGTCCCTGAGAAATCCTTGTACCGTCAGGCTTGCAGTGCCAAGCAAAGTAATTGGCATAGCGACCTTCTTTGTGCTGCATAAACGTCTTTGAGAAGTTCCATAGACGATCAAACTCTTCTTTTTTATTCATTTGAACGGCCATCATCATCCCGTAGGACATTCCTTCCGACCGAACGTCTAGATTACCTGTATCCAGGATATAGCTTTTATCCTCGTCCTGCGGATAGTATATTCGTACGTTCGGATCTCCGTAAAACAAATCATTCCAAGTTTCATTGAGTTTAGCGTTGATATCATCTTCAGAAAAGCCGAGCTCCTTAAATATATTGCGATATTCCCCTGTATAAAAAGCACCTTGTTGTTTCATTGTCATCAAAAACGCCCTCCTGTGAACTACAACATGCAGTCCATTTTAATAAAAACTAAGGATGGATAGTTTGAATGGTGCCATCATCGTTGTATCTCAGCTCTGTATATTTTACAGAACGCTTGTTGTCAGCTCCACCAGACAAAGAACTGTCATGATAAAATAAATACCATTTCTCTTTAAACTGAACAATAGAATGGTGCGTTGTCCAGCCTATCACTGGAGAAAGGATTTTTCCTTGATATTCATAAGGTCCAAGCGGATCTTTACTGATAGCGTATACAATATTGTGGGTAGTACCAGTGGAATAAGAAAGATAATAATACCCGTTGTATTTATGTACCCATGGACCTTCAAAATATCTTCTCTCTTCATCTCCAGCAAGAAGCGGATTTCCGTTTGTATCGATGATGGATATTTCTCTAGGTTCACCTTCAAAGCTCAGCATATCCTCGCTCAACTCCGCTACGATAGGTCCAAGAGCTGGTGCCGTTTCAGACGGCCCCTCCGCATCCGGAACAAATGAGCCGGTTTGCCATTTTTCAAGTTGACCTCCCCAAAGACCACCAAAGTATATATACGATTTACCATCATCATCAACGAAAACAGCGGGATCAATGCTATAACTGCCGGGAATGTAGCTTGGTTCAGGTGTAAAGGGTCCGGAAGGTGACGCTGAGGTTGCAACCCCAATTCGGAAAATATCGTCATGGTCTCGGGCTGGGAAAAACAAATAGTAGGTATTGTTTTTGTATGCTGCATCCGGAGCCCACATTTGCTGTTTAGCCCATGGGACATCCTTCACATGAAGCACTTCACCGTGGTCGATACAAGGGGAGCCATCTCCATCAATAGACAGAACATGGTAATCCTCCATATTATATTGGTCACCATTGTCATTAGAGATCATTTCGTGATCCAGGTCATGTGAGGGATAAATATAAATTTTGCCTTCAAATACATGAGCGGAAGGATCCGCAGTATAAATATGAGTTACGAGAGGTTCATTGGGTTGCACAGGCTTTGTCAAATCATTTCCTCCTATAAAGTTAATCGCTTACAAAGCTAATGGTATAAGAACTTTAGGACTCTGTATATATAGCAACTATAGTTTATACCCCACAAAGTTTAGAACATAAAAAAGAACCTTTATTCAAAGGTTCTTTTTTTACTACTGTCTTTGTCCGTGGAATTGTCGATGAAGTTCCCGAACTTGTTCTGCAAGCTCCGTTACAGGGCCATCTACGACTGCACTATGGATAACTTCCTGAATGGTCAAATTACGGACAGGTGATGCTGCAATGCCTATTTCGCTTAACCACTGTGATAATTGCTGCGAAGAACTGGCATATACAATCCTTCCTAATTGAACCCAACCGTGAGCCGCCGCACACATAGGGCAATGTTCCCCGGAAGTATACACAGTTGCCTGCTTACGTTCTTCCAGTGACATATTCTGAGCTGCCCAGCGAGCTAAAGCGAATTCGGGGTGCTGAGTATGGTCACCACCGCCTACATGGTTACTGTCTTCGGCCAAGACCTCTCCATTTGCTGAGACCAGGATGGAGCCGAAAGGTTCGTCCCCAACCTCGAGTGCAATTCGGGCAAGTTCAATACAACGCTGAAGATGTTTGATATCGGTATCGTTTAACATGATGATAGAGCCTCCCGAAATTTAATTTATAGATAAATCTCACGAACAGTAGGCCTGACCCTGTTTGTTCACCGTATCCTTCTATGTTAGCATGTAAAGTATTCGATTAAAAATATGTCATGCAATTTCAAGATAGGGAGGACATCTAGAAATGAAACACCCATTTATATTAAATGCCGTATGGAACGGCGGTCGTAATAGTGAGGGAACGATTGAAGCTGGACAACTCAAGACTCAAATCTCCATTCCGAAAGAAATGGGCGGGCCAGGAGTTGGAACGAATCCGGATGAGATGCTACTGGGTGCGGCGGCAACCTGCTATCTCATTACACTAGCAGCTATGCTGGAGCGATCAGGGCTTACGACTTCCAGCCTGACGTTAACATCAGAGGCGACAGTGGATGTAACAAATAACATTTTTACATATGAAGCGATCAAACATTCACCCATCATCACACTTACCGAAGATGCGTCACAGGAAGATATTGATAAAGCAATTCGTATTGCCCATAAAGCAGAAGGCTCTTGTATGATTTCCAGAGCTGTAGCAGGAAACGTACAAATTACCACAGAGCCAACAGTGCTAACATCAAGTATGTAAGGTTAAGTTCTAAAGGAGTTATCCCTTAGGAATCAGAGAGGAGAAATTAACTTTGAACGTTGAGTTGTATAAGGATTTGATCAAGGATGAACGTGGGAATTATTACGTAGCGGTACAAAAAGAGGGCAATGAACTGACCTTGGTAAATGCAATGCTTGAGCGTTCTTATCAGGACCTGCTGGAATTTAATGAAGAGTTTAAAAAGAAAAATGCGGAATACGAGCACCAGTTCATCGGCAAAGTGATTATGGATAAGCTGCGGCATGATGTTGTGTTCGCGTCCAAAGAAGACGGCCATGGACGAATGTATAATCTGACAGCGATTGCCGGCAATTACAAGGTTACTTTTATTGATATGATTGAATTTTACCGAAACCCTCGAGTAGGACGTAGCCATGACAACGACATCCATTAAGCTTAGCGTTTTGGACCTTGTACCTGTATTTGATAATGTGGATGCAAGCTTTGCTTTAGGACAAGCGGTGGAACTGGCTCAAACAGCTGAAAGACTGGGATATACTCGTTATTGGGTTGCCGAACATCATGATATGCCGGGCTTAGCGTGTACCTCCACAGAGGTGTTTTTATCGCATATCGGAGCGAGAACACAGCATATCCGCATCGGATCGGGAGCTTTATTGCTGCCGCACTATAAGCCGTTAAAAGTAGTGGAATCTTTTCATTTGCTGGCAAGTTTATATCCGGGACGCATCGACCTTGGGTTAGGCAGGGCTCCTGGCGGTGCTGCTGAAGTAAGCTTAGCGCTGAGCGGAAATTTTCTCGAAAATGTTTGGAAAATGCCGGAACTGCTTAAGGGAGTCACCGAATTGTTGCAGGGGAACTATTCATATGAAGGACGTAAGATAACCGCCCGTCCGACTCCACCCGAATCGCCAGAGCTGTGGATGCTGGGTACAAACAAGAAAAGTGCGGCATATGCTGCCGAGTTTGGAGCAGGCTATGTGTTTGGTCAATTCATGAGCGATGTAGCTGGGGAAGAGATTTTGCAAGCTTACCGTGAAGCTTTTATCCCTTCTTCAGTTAATGCTAGCCCTCGGGCTATCGTAGCTGTTGGCGTTATTTGCGCCGAGACTGAGGAAGAAGCAGAGCGGCTAGCCTCTTCCGGTATGACATTATTTCAACACGAAGGCTCAACCGAAGAGAAATCCAAGCTTTTGGAACGTAAACTGCTGATAGGCACACCCAAAAGCATTAAAGAAAAGCTGGAACAGTTATCTCACTTGTATGGAGTTGATGAATTCATTATCGTTACTATGATTCCAAACTATGAGAAACGGCTGCATTCGTTTGAGTTGCTTGCCCGTGCTTGCTTGAATTCTAACTAGCCCTTTCTTCATGCAATGATGCTAAAGGAGGTCCACATAGATGCAGACTCATACTTCTGACTCCATTAAAATCCCTCCCGGATTTTGGGCTGGATTAATTCAATTAGGGATAACCGCTCAAGATATAGCCAGTAAAGCAAGTCTTCCCCTGAGCCTTATCACGGAGTCAGCAGTCACCACAGCCCAATATTTCGCTATCTGGCAGGCATATTCGGATCTCGTTGGAGACACTGCTGAGGGAATCATCAAGCTAGCAACCGTTTTTGAAACCACACAATATCCGCCGACCGTCTTAGCCACTTATCATGCTAAAGATTATCGCGACGCTCTAAACCGAATGGTGCGCTATAAACGAATGTGCCCTCCAGAAAGCTTGCATATCATCGAAGAGGGAGAGTTGTGTACAATCGAATTGAATTGGCAGCCTCCCGAGTATTCCGGTCCACCGCTGCTGCTTGGCCTTACACTGGCGTTTTTACTGGAGCTTGGGCGGCGGGGAACAGGTATACCTCTGACAGCACAGTTTGTAGAATTTTCACAACCCATAGGGAATTTACAGGTTCTTGAAGCTTATTTCGGCTGTCGAATTCAGATCGGTGCTGAGACTAACCGCTTAACACTACGACGAAGTGATTTGGATCTGCCCTTTATCTCGTATAACGAAGAGTTGCTAGAAATTCTGACTCCCGTTTTGGAGCGGACACTTGCTGAACAGCAGGGCAGTCGCTCAATTACTGAAAGGGTCAAATGGATCATGAAACGCAGCCTTAGCGGAGGGCAACCCGAGATTCAAACTGTTGCTAAAGAGCTAAGGATGAGTGCTCGTACCTTACAGCGGAGGCTTACTGAAGAAAATACGAGCTTCAAGCATTTGCTGACACAAGCCAGACATGAGCAGGCGCGAGCGTATTTAGCAGATCCATCTCTCGATGTTAAAGAGGTAGCTTTCTTGATCGGATATGAAGATCAGAACTCGTTCTACCGTGCCTTCCGACTTTGGGAAGGAGATACTCCTTCAAATTGGCGTGTTAAACAAGAAGTTTGGCGCAAGACACTAGGTACTGAATAATCCCGGTAAGATAGTATAAATACTAGCCGATGCTCAGTACAGTTCTTGAGAAACTGCTAATTAACTCGCCATGATTAAAGGAGAAATGAAATATGGATATGGGATTAAACAATAAGACAGCTTTAATTACAGGATCTACAAAAGGTATTGGTAAAGCTATCGCCTTTGAACTTGCCAACGAAGGCGTTAATGTACTAATAAATGGACGTAATTATGAAAAGGTAGAACAAACAGTAAATGAAATTAAAGCAAAATTTCCGGAAACTTCTCCACTGAATGCTACAGCCGATATTGTAGATATGGAGCAAAGAGAAGCTTTATTAAAAAACACTCTCATATCGATATTTTAGTTAATAATATGGGGATTTATGAACTGATGAGCTATGACGACGTTGATGATGAAATATTTGAAAAATACATCCGTACGAATGTTCTTGCTGCAAATGGATTAACAAAATTTTATTTACCAAAAATGTTAGAAAACAATTTTGGTCGCGTGATCTTTATCGCTAGTGAAGAAGCAATAATGCCGTCAGCTCAAATGCCACAGTATGCAATGACCAAATCAATGCTATTATCATTAGCAAAAAGCTTATCTAAATTAACAATCGGAACAGAAGTTACCGTCAATACTATCATGCCAGGACCAACACTCTCTGAAAACGTGCACCAAATCATTGATGGAATGTATCCAGATGAAACGTTGACCTTTTCAGAAAAAGAGAAAAAATTCATGGCTAAAAACTTACCGCAATCTGAAATACAGCGATTTATTAAACCTAATGAAATAGGTAGACTAGCAGCATTTATGAGCAGTCCCTATGCCTCTGCATTTAAAGGTTCTCCGATCCGTATGGATGGGGGCATGGTACCTACTATTTTCTAAATGTATCGATACACAAAAAGCCACTCCTTATGGAATGGCTTTTTTATTTGATATATTATTCACTGTCCTCCGGTATAACAAAGGATACCAAAGTACCTTCATCTTGTTTACTTTGAATAAAAAGACCCTGACCATACAATTGCATCAGTCTTCGATGGGTGTTAGCCAGTCCGATGCCACTTTTAGCTTTTATGGTCGGTTCCAGCAACAACACGAGCGTTCTATGATCCATACCTTGCCCATTATCCTCCACTTCGATCTTTACAGCATTGTTCAGACGTGAGATCCGAATATAAACGGTACCCCCCTGTTGACGCTTGAGCAGACCATGCTTGATAGCATTTTCTACCAAGGGTTGGATGGATAGTGGGGGTAACAGGATATTAATGTCTGGATCTACCTCCCAAACAACGGAAATTCGTTCTGCAAATCGTGTTTGTTCAATATACAAATAAGATTCTACCAGCTCTAGTTCATGAGAAAGGTTCACGAGTTCTCCGATATTTAAAAAGTCAAAGCTGATTCGCAAAAAGGAAGTAAATGCAGTGATGAGCTCTTGCATCTTTTTAGTATCCATATCACTGAGTGCCGCAATAGAGTTCAATGTATTGAACAAGAAATGGGGTTGTATCTGTGCCTGTAGATAAGCCGCTTCAATACGCACCCGTTCATTAAAAGAAATTTTCATCGCTGTTAAGGCTCGAATGCGATATTTGAGTTCAACTGCATCCACCGGTTTGGTAACATAATCATTTGCGCCGGAGTAGAATCCAGTGTAAATATCCTCAGGTTGACTGCGGGCAGTCAGCAATAGCACTGGGAGCTCATATAGGGAATAACGAGCGCGAACCTTTTGCGTTAATTCATATCCTGACATATGCGGCATCATTACATCACTAATCAGTAAATCCCAACTCTTTTTATCTAGCCAATCCAGTGCCTCTTGTGCTGAGTTCACTGTCGTAATGAGATAAGGTTCGTTTTCGAGAATGCCCTTTAGCACATTCAGATTAACAGGGTCATCATCTACCACCAAGAGATTCACCTTCGCATCTGTAAAGAGTGGCGGGATTTTGTCAGTGTGTTGATTAGTTTGTTCGGAAATCCCCCATTCAGCCATCTGCTTATAAATCTCATCTGGTGTATACGTTGTTATAGGTGCAACCTCTCTTACTATCTGTTCGCTATAGGAATCAGCAAGGGGTAGTGCAAAACTGAAAGTTGAACCTTTGCCGAGTTCAGAATGTATGCTCAAGCTGCCACCATGTAGTTCTACCAACTGCCTACTAATGCTTAGTCCCAGTCCAATTCCACGCCCGTCATTTATTCCGTGAGGGCCTTGCTCATAGGGGAGGAATACCCGCGCCATGGTCTCTTCGGTCATGCCTACTCCGGTATCTGTTACATATATAAAGAGATGAGCGTCTTTTTCCTCAGCTGAAACAGAAACAAGTCCTTGCTCGGTGTATTTGAGCGCGTTGTACACTAGATTTAATAATACTTGTACTAGTCGTTTCTCATCCGCAAGAATAGGAGGCATAGATTCTGGTATGTTCATGGATAGCCGTACCGGTTTGCCTTCAATCATATATTGAAGCATATTGATGACTCCGGGAACCACCGATTGAACCAAAATAGGCTCCTGATGCAAAATAACGCGATGCTCTTGAAGACGTACTACATCCAGTAGATCACCAAGCATATGGGACATGCGGCGGCTGATAGTAATCAGTAACTCCATATCTTGCCGGCTACTCTCGTAGAGTCTATCCTTTTCCTTCGTTATTATATTTTGCGCGATATTCATAATTCCATGAACTGGTGTTCGCAGCTCGTGAGAAGTATTGGCGAGAAACTGATCCTTGAGTTTGTCCGCTTTTTTCAGCTGCTCATTTAGCTCCATGTTCTCTTTGGCATTCTGAAAATACTTTTTAAACCAATAAGCTGAGAAGCCAACGATGGCGGCAATAATATCCACAGGATAGTAGACAATTGAATAATGGCCGTTATTATCCCACAAATTCCATAACAAATTAGAGATGATGGCTGCACCTGATATCAGTAGAAAAACAACATCTTTTTCATCTTGCCTTTTGAACAATAAGCGCCCCAAGCTATAAATTAACCAGATGAAGGGAATATACTGAAACACTTGAATGATTCCCCAGTGAATCGATGTACTGACCAAATAAGCAGGAACGATAAATATAAATAAGGTATAAAGGAATAGACACCACGTGTAAGCGCGTAACCACTTGTTGACTTCGGCACCTGAGGTGAATTTCCTGAAAACAAGCAGAATAAAAAGGTTCTGCCATAAGAAGGCGATTAAACGGATTTTTAATGACCAAGTGTAATTAATCGGCAGTAATGCTAAAACTAAATTGTCATTTCGGGCTAAAAGGATTACGGCTACAGATAATGTCATTAACCCTACAAGAAACAGGGCACGTTCTTTAGGATTAAATAAATACAGAATACAGGCATACAGCCCATGTAGTAGCAGGATGATTGCAGTAAGCATTTGAAATCCAACGGTATAAAAATTTGTCCGGTTAACCACTTCCTGAGAGCCAAAGAAAATAGGCCCACTAATACCGCCTTTATAGGGGTGATCAAAATTTGCTACCTGAATAAGTACATCTATTTCTGTCATATTTTCCGAAAAATATGATGCTGTAAATGAGGTGGTTTTTGGTGCATATGTATTGGCATCGAGAGAAACTGTCCCATTATTGAGAATAGGGATACCGTTAATTTCCACACTGGAGGCGGAATAAATTTGTTTGATCCAGAACGAGATAGGCTCCTGAAGCGGTTCTACCAAAATACGCAGACGGTAAGTCCCGTATCCATATGAAGTTGTCTGATCAGTTTCGATAGCGTGGCTCCATTTCCCAGGAACTTGAAGCGCTTGGGATTGCTTTGGGATAGTGGAAGTCTTGGATGAAACAAATTGCGAAGGATAGAAGCTCCATTCACCATCTAGCCTGAATAAGTTAGCTTTCTTCAGATCCTGGCCACGTAAATCCAGTACACCGTTGCTAATCATAGGTACATTGTTGGAAACCTTAAATATGCTGAACCAAATGCAGCGTAGGCCAAAGAGAATGCTGATAAAAAGTAGAATGATTGCTAATTTGTTTAGGATCGTATTATTTTTCATGAGAACATTATAGCAAATAATTCTAATCTAGATTCTAAAATGGATTTATTTATATATGATGAGCAAATGCAAGCAATGATCTTAAAGGACAGTATAGTTATAATTGTTCTTTCTAAACAATAACTTGTAAATATTGTTATTATTAGAGAGGGAGTTTTCATCGCTAAGAGGTCAAAAATCTGCAATAGGTAATGCACTGAAAAGAAAAGGAATGAACCTAATGCCTAAGGAAGAAGTATTAAAAGGCGGTAATGTAAATCATATAGTCCGTATGGCGAACACTGTTCGCCGCCCTATAGGTTATTGGAGTCCGAATGTTCATGAACTACTCAAACATTTGGAACAACAGGGCTATGAGGGAGCACCGAAATTCCTCGGAATCGATGATTCTGGTCGTGAAATATTGACATTTATTTCTGGAGAAGTTGCAGGGAATAATTATCCAAACCTTGAACCGTATATGTGGACGGACGAAACGCTTGTGGGTCTGGCACACCTTATACGTCGTTTCCATGATGTGACTACAGTGTTTAGGCCCAATATGGAAGACAGATGGCAGCTTAGCTATGCCGATGATGCCGAACATGAAGTGATCTGTCATAATGACGCAGCATTGTATAATGTTGTCTTTCAAAAGGAGGCTCCTGTGGCGCTCATTGATTTTGACATGGCAGGTCCAGGTCCGCGTATGTGGGACATTGCGTACACCCTTTACACATCTGTTCCACTTGCGAGTTTTGCACCTGACCATACTTCTGGAACCATAGTAGCATACCAATGTGAAATACATGACGTAGAGCGACGTCGGCGAATTCATTTGTTTTTTGAAGCTTATGGAATTCCCGTCCCAAATAATCTGCTACAGTGGATTATACAACGTTTGATAGTACTGTGTGATACGTTGAGAAATGGTGCTGCTGATGGGAATCCTGCCTTTCAGAAAATGGTTGATGAGGGTCACTTGGCCCACTATGAGAGTGAGATTAGGTTTGTAACAGATCATTTCGAAGATTGGATATAAAAATCGGATATTTCGCTCTCGGACAGGATCATTGAATAAAATTAAAAAAGTATACCATTAGAATTGAGGTCTGAGAATGAGTGTAAAACGAATTGTCACAAATATTAAAACGCAGAATGTTTCGGCAGCAAAAAGCTTTTACCAGGACGTACTCGAGCTTGATTTATTGATGGATCATGGTTGGATTGAAACATACGGCTTACTGGGGAAGGAGAACATTCAAATAAGCTTCGCATCACAGGGCGGCTCCAATACGCCTACTCCTGATCTATCGATTGAAGTTGATGATGTCGATGCAGTGTTTGAACGTATGAAGAGTGCTGGATATACGATAGAATATGGACCTGTTGATGAGCCTTGGGGTGTTCGGCGATTCTATGTCCGCGACCCATTTGGCAAACTTATCAACATCCTTGCTCATGGACATTAGATAAACGGTCACGGCGTGCAGAAATCTAGATTGTTAAACAAACTTGAAACGATAGTGGAGGAGCTTCCTATAGGGGAGCTCCTTTTATTATTAAACTAACGGGCAGGATAGTCACAATGAGACTTTGATACTTGGTTTGATTCCGGATAAATAAAGTTGCAAAAAGGAAAAATATTGCTATACTAAGTTTAAACGTTATTTTAAACGTTATTTAAAATGTTGTTTAAATCAGGGCAAATATACTTGGAGGTTGCGTATGGAGACAGACAAAAAGTTGGAAACAAAAGAGAAGATTATGCGTGCCACACTGGAGTTGACCAAACAAGAAGGCTTTGAAAGGATCACAATAAAAAAAATTGCAGAAGCCTCAAGCACGAATGTCGCTCTAGTTAACTATTACTTTGGGTCCAAAGAAAACTTGTTTAGCGAGTCCATCAAATTGATATTGAACAGCTTTCAGCATACCTTTGCCATACTTGACGATTTCTCTATATCCTCACGGGATAGATTGAGGCAATTTTTACTAGATTATTTGCAAGTGATCCGTCAATATCCCGAATTGCTCTCCAGAATCATCCTGATGGGCAATACCGTTTTCTCCTCGCAGCATGAATATGGATCATTTTTGAATCTATTGGGGTTTCCTAAGATACAAAATACTTTAAGAGAGTTAACCGATGAACAGCAGCCAGAGCACCTGATGACTATGACGATGCAGATTTTTGGAGCGCTTTTTCTACCAGCACTTATGAGTCCTATTCTAGAAACAGGAGCTTCCGTGAAGATTGCACCTATAGAGGAACAGATTGACTTGCTCTTTGCAAGATACTTTCATTAATAAACTCAGATTGAGGTGATTAAATGAATTTTTTGAGAAAATATTGGCAGGATATAGGACTATTCATTGGCATTGTTATATGCATTTATCTTCTAATGAACTGGGAAACAATACCGCGGATAAACAGCATATTATGGTTAAGCTTTGTGGCGATCCTTCTTCATCAGTTTGAGGAATACCGCTGGCCAGGGTACTTTCCAGGCATATTCAATATAGCCCTGTTTAAAAGTGAATCCCCTAACAACTATCCATTAAATAAACAGTCGGCAATGATTATTAATGTGGTCATCGCCTATGTGTTCTACTTGCTCCCTGTATTCTTCCCGTCAGTAGTATGGCTGGGGATGGCACCTGTTTTAATGGGCTTTTTCCAAATCATTTTCCATGGAGTCGTCATTAATATAAGAGCAAAAAGCATGTATAATCCAGGATTAGTCTCCGCAATTATTGTACATTTACCGGTGGGGATCTGGTACATCAACTACTTATATGAGCATCATTTAATAACCCTCTCAGACTGGATTTGGAGCGCAATTTATTTTGCCATAGCTGTTTATATTTTAATAGTGAAAGGAAATACATGGATGAAAAACAAAAACTCCATTCACAAATTTTCGCAAAAACAATTATGGTCTTTTCGTAAGTAGGTCCTCATAACCCACCAGAAGGTCCAGTTGTTATAACTCTTGATGTAAAATTAGACAGGGTTAATGTAACTAAAATTGAAGGATGATTATTTTCTCAACTAACGGGAAACGTTAGTTCAACAACACACAATGATGAGTAGGTGCTTCGTATCCTGCTCTTTTTTATTAAACTAACGGGCAGATTAGTTAAATAACAAAAACAGGAAATAACATGAAATTGGTGAATAATATTCTTATATTCCGTTCGAAAGGATGAGAAGATGTATGATTTAGATCTTCGACAATAGTTATGCCGTTCATTGCGCAAACGGAGAACTTTAGTTTAAAAATCCAGGAGCAGTTTGCTACCATGGCAGCTGCTCTTGTTAACGTTAAGCTATTGGGCAGAGTATTTCCAATATGCGCTAATATAAAATTAAATATTAGTGAGCAGAGAGGTCATCAGAATATGAGGATTGTTGTAACCGGCGGAGCGATAATAAGAGATAGCAGAGGTAGAATTTTATTGCAGCAGAGATCGGATTACGGCGATTGGGGATTGCCGGGCGGAGGAATGAATCCAGGTGAGACTATTCAAGAGACAATGATACGAGAGGTTATTGAGGAGACCGGATTATCTGTTAAGGATTGTGAATTTTATGCAGTATATAGCGGCCCTAGAATGGAATATACCTATCCTGACGGGAACAAGGTAGTATTCGTTATGTTTCTTTTTAATGCCTGGACTAATCATAATGAACTTTTATCAGAAGATGGAGATATGATAAATTTTCAGGATGATCAATTTGAATCATTGAAATTACAGTTCTGGAATATTAGCGACATCTCACTGGATCAAATAAACAGCGTCCAACGGCCTGTCTTTGAAGATTTGCTAAATGGAAATAAAAATATACTAAGATACAAAACACTAATTCGTTGAGCTAACGGGAAATGCTAGTTTAATACTGCAGGCAGATTAAAACCTCTCTCTAGAAGCAAACTAGATTTGATAGTTACTAGAAGCCAAACAGCCTTGGTCATCGAATTCGTTTTGTTCGTTCTCTTTTCCGCTATGCTTATGAAGAGACGTATCTGACTTCAAATCCTTCTTTGAAATTGAGAGAACCCAAATTAGATAAGCGCATTCCTAAGTTTTTGATTGAAGAAGATGTCATACACTTGAAAATCTCATGTCAGTCCGTCAGGGAAAGAGCACTGCTTGAGTTTCACTATAGTACCGGCTGCCGGGTTGGGGAGGTAGAAAAGATCAACATCGAAGATCTAAACTGGGAGAACTGCTCAGCAATCGTAAATGGCAAGGGATCGAAGCAAAGAGAAGTTTACGTTACGACAGAGTGCAAAGTATGGTTAAAAAAGTACCTGGCTAGCCGTGAGGATTCCTGCAAAGCCTTATTTGTTACCGATACGCATCCAACAAAACGAATGGCTATACCTACAATTAGGTGGGCAATAAAACGGCTTGCAGATCGGGGAGAACTTGAAGTGAATGTGTACCCGCATCGCTTTTGACATACATATGCATGCCAACTCCTTGATAATGGTGCTCCCTTAGACTTCATTCAAGGAATGCTCGGTCATGACAAGGCATCGACCACTCAAATATACGCGCAACTCCGAGGCGAAAGTCGGAGAGAGCTTTGTCGCCATTACAAACTAAAGGGCAGTTATGTTAAACAAGATAAGTAGAGGTTTTATGTCGCATTTGACGCAAACTGTGCAGTAAGGGAGTGCAGTGAGAAAACTCAGTCTTTCGCGGTATCTCTGAACGAAAAACAAAGTCATACTGCCGCCATGTTGATGGACTGAAGTTTCCCGTTACTTCAATAGATCTTGATAATTGGAGGGAAAGTCATTCTTATTTGGTCCTTTAAGATGTTCAAATTTTTTGAGTTCAATTCCAAATGGTGAGATCCGATATGTAAAAACATCTTCGCCGATAGGGATATGAGGGCCAATTGTTGGATGCGCATCAAGTGTGATCAAAAAATCAAAGCCACGGAAGCCATTAACCCTTTCGATTTGCTTCACATCAACAAAATAAGGATAAATATCGGGTTGAACCGGTACAGTAAATACATGTGAGTATACCTCTTCAAGTTTATTTCGCATATGCGGTAGTAATTGCAAAACAAGCATATCTTGAAGTTGTAATTCCCTTGAGTCCTCAAGCGGCTTCTCAACTGCATTGCAAAATGGACTTTGTGTTCCAACCATTGATATTAGGATTACAAAGCAAATTAATACCTTCATGAGCCATTATCCTTCTTTCATCTTAATTCACTATACAAACAAACTTAATATATCCAGTAAAGAAATGTGTATTCATTTATGTATTCTGCCGTTATCTTAAAGAAGCTTTTTCATCGAGAGTCTTAACGATTGTTACGCAGTACGAAGATATTATGTAATAAAAGAAAGCATGCTTGTTCAACTAACGGGACACTATAGCTCAATAACACCAGGACGAAGTTGCCGACATGAATTGGCAGCTTCGTTGTGCTAACGGGCAGTTTAGTTTAAGGAAAAAGTCTATTGATACATAGGAATGAATTTGATGGATTGGACGAATGTGAGCGGCTAATGCCTCTCTGAATACCATTACAGAAATGATCAGTAAAGGCTGATTAACCTCGTACCAAGTATAGCTACAGACAATCGTAAGGATGTAAATTGAGTGCCATTCCAAGTCATTAGGTTTTCGACATACCCTATTGTATCGGAGTTAGAAGTACCAATAATACGTTGAATAGCAAGTAAATCATAACCCATACTTTTTTCGTTTGTAACTATGGGATATAATGCACCTAAAGCAAGAACCTCACCTTTGATTGGTTGCTTAAGTTTACCATTTTCTTTGTAATATTGTGATAAGTAGTCATAGTCTTTATTACTAATGTCTATTGTAAACAACACGTCAAGATGAGGACTTCCTACGCTCACTTTGTAAAAATCTTCATAATTTACATTGAACTTATACTCTTTATTATATTTTTCAACATCAAACATTTCATGTAGAATGTTATTCTTGAAGGAATAAATATAAAAAGTACCATATCCGCCGCTTCCTCCAGAATCAATACTTACTAAAATGTCCTGTACATTATCCTTAGAAAAATCCCCAAGGAATAGCCTAGCACTATATCCCGCATTGTTTTGAAGATTTACCGTTGTACTTTGATTAGAAAGTCCATCTTGAATAATAAGCGTAATATTATCTGCAAAGATTCCATTGGATTTATCTCCATATAAATACACGTTATCAATTATTCCGTCCCCATTTACATCGCCTTGTTTCATATCAAGCAAAGAAATTTTTCTTAAATGAGTATAGTTACCATACGAATGCTTTTGAATTTGTTTGTACAAATTAAACATCCCCTTATCATAAGTCGAATACCCTATGCCTACAAATATGTAGGTTAATGACTATATGATTGTGTAGATGCCCATGTAGGAAATGAAAATTCATTATTGAGCAGCGTAGTTTATTAACGCTGGGCTTGCGCTGCATGGATGGCTAACGGGACACTATAGCTCAATAACACCAGGACGAAGCTGCCGACATGAATTGGCAGCTTCGTTGTGCTAACGGGCAGTTATGCGTAACTTTCAGGGAATGTAAACGTCTAAATAAAGTAAGGAACGAGGAGGCAGATATTTCATGGGAGGAACGAATGTATGGGATGCGGAGTGGGAGGTTAACGAAGAGCAGGCGCGGACGCTGATCGGCAGACAATTTTCTCAGCTGTCATCGAAGCAAGTGAAGCGATTGGGCTGGGGCTGGGACAATACGGTTTTTCTCATCGGTGATGAGTACGTGTTCCGGTTTCCAAGAAGAACGATTGCAGTTGGCTCGATTCGTATGGAAGGGAAGCTGCTGCCGAAGCTGGAGGCATATATGACCATCCCCTATCCGAAACCGTTGTTTTATGGTGAAGCAAGTGACGAATACCCGGCACCATTTCTTGGCTATGCCTACGTGCCAGGAGATTTCCCCATCGGTTTGACGGAAGAACACCGGGCTTTATCGGCAGAGACGCTGGCGAAATTTTTGCGGAGATTGCATGAGTTTCCGGTGCAGGCGGCGCTGAAGTGCGGAGTTCAGCAAGATCATCGAAGCTTGACGGACATAGCATCGCGCAAAGTGAAATTGGAGGGCTTTCTATCGAAGGTGGTTGAACACTTGTCGCCGGAGGAATCCGGTGTGATCGAAGCGTATATTAGCAGGCTGCAAACGGACCGTGTCGAGGCGGTGAATGTACTGCTACATGGCGATCTTCATTTCAAAAATATGCTTGTGAATGAGAACGGGATCGTTTCCGGCATCATTGATTGGGGCGATCTGAGCGTAGGCCATCCGGCTTGCGATTTGAGCGTTGCTTACAGCTTTTTACCACCTTACGCTCGCGGCGTGTTTTTCGAAACTTACGGAGGAGCGGACGAGGAAACGAAGCTGCTGGCGCGGCTGATCGCGGTATA
This sequence comes from Paenibacillus sp. FSL F4-0236, assembly GCF_038000135.1. Taxonomy (NCBI): domain Bacteria; kingdom Bacillati; phylum Bacillota; class Bacilli; order Caryophanales; family Paenibacillaceae; genus Paenibacillus; species Paenibacillus sp. FSL F4-0236. The sequence continues at coordinate 2,691,193 of NZ_JBBOBK010000001.1, read as the reverse complement.
CATCCCCGTACTGATCTTGATGCAAGCGGTCGATGATGGGAATGAAGCGATTGCGGCAGAGGCGAAATCCAACATCATGCGAGCACTGTCGGATTAGGCTCATTATTTCTTTGCAGCTATGGGGCGATGGCTATCGGCACCATTTTGTCGTTTAAAGGCCGCGATAAGGTACGATTCGCCTTCTCTGATGCCGCTTTATGTTGTTTATTCAGGAGGTTTTTTTATTGTGGGTTATGAACTGGATTTTAAAAAAAGGGTACATGAAGTTATTACACAGAAACAATTATGTTCAGTTATGAATGACACTAAGTGGGGAAACTTACAAAGTGATGTAATAAATAAACTCCCTTTTACCCCGCCATATCAAGCTAAGTATGTATTAGATGATGTACTTTATCCAGAGAACTTTGAAACCGACGTCTGGTATTTAGGGGATTGGATAGAAGGACCTTCACCTTTTTTTTCTGTAGAATGGATACGGGTTAGACCAAGGTATCAGAAGCACAAGGGGAATCTGCTTCCTCCTGAATTAATTGACATAAGTAAAGAATTTCTTTCGATTTTACATGAATTAAGAATTCCGTATAGAGAAGAAAACAATACATTTTTCATTTATGGATACATTTCAAATACTGACTCACTTTTCAAAGGTAATCAATTAGCTAACGGGACACTATAGCACAATAACAACTGCTGCCGGCTTTATCTGAAGCCTATTAAAGTAACGGGCAGAATAATTCAACAATTCAATTCTTGAAAGGACTTTACCTTAAAAGCCTAGAATAATCAACTTATGTATTTCTACCAAGTAAGGAGCTACTATAAATGCGGATTGTTGTAACTGGCGGAGCAATTATAAGAGATAGTAAAGGAAGAATTTTATTGCAGCAAAGATCCGATTACGGAGACTGGGGATTACCAGGCGGAGGCATGAATCCAGGTGAGACTATCCAAGAGACAATGATCCGGGAAGTTATTGAGGAAACAGGATTAACTGTTACGGATTGTGAATTTTACGCTGTATATAGCGGTCCAAGGATGGAATACTCCTATCCTGATGGCAACAAGGTTGTTTTTGTTATGTTTCTTTTCAATGCCTGGACTGATTATAATCAGTATTTATCTGAGGATGGGGATGCGATAAGATATCAGGACGATCTATGCGAATCGTTGAAATTACAGTTTTGGGATATTAACGATATCTCACTGGATCAAATAAACAAAGTTCAACGACCAGTTTTTGAAGATATGCTAAACGGGAATACAAATATACTTAGATCTTAATACACCAGTTCGCTGAACTAACGGGACACGTTAGTTCAATAAACTAGCGGCTGTCTAAATAGTTCCGAGATTCTGCCGTTTACAAGGGGGCATCGTTATTGGACGATAACAGAGAGGGTGTATTCATGAATACACCCATCAGGGTGGTAACGCGAAATCAACTCCGTCCCTTAAGGGAGGAGTTTTTTGTGTTCTTATAAATGATTTTAAGAAGGATTAATTATGTTCCAAAAAATCTATGCATTCGATCGAATTCTGAGCCAGAATATGTTTATTGCTGTAAGGACTTCTTGCCGAAAGAAGGGGTATGCAGGTGCACTGGTATTTGAGTTAAGTTTTCTTCTTTTTGGGAAGATTGCTTGTTGATATCAAGTTATCAAGTTATCAAGTTTAATAGTATTTCACATATTTCATAAGCTCAGCGATCCCTAAAAACTTCTTCATTAATTGACTGTTTAATTTTTGTAACGCAAGCTCGAATGACAATTCTACTTTTTTATAGTTTTGTGTCTCTATTTCATTCAGGAGTTGTTTCATGTTCTCGATGTAATACACGGTTTTCCTTAAACTGCTGATCAGTATAATCTTTCTTAATTCCGTTATAGTATAGACCCTATAGCCGTTGTCTTTGTTTCTGTTAGAAGTAATAAGGCCTTCTTGTTCCCAATGTCGAATGGCTGAGGGCTTAACGCCTGCCATTTGTGCAACTTCACCAATAGTCATTGCATTTGTGACCTCTAAATCGTTGTATTTTGATAAATCTGCATTTCGGAACATGCGTAACACATCCTCTAACCTATGCTTTTCCGTTTGTGTATTATGCTGTTCCTGATTGATTGACCAAAGTGCATCCTCAATTTGCCGAGCTTTAATCTTTCTCATCACATCGTACACAACTGGAATCTCATATCCTTGTAAAAGTTCCCGAATCGTAATAAAAGCTTGGACATGAATGTCTGTATAACACCGGCGATTGCTAGGAGTCCTCGGGACTTCTGGAACTAAGCCTTGATCTTCATATCTTCTTAATGTAGTGGTACTTACATTTAATTTCTTAGCTATCATTGTTGGTGTATAATTATCTCCCATAATCGTCATCGCCCCAGAACATTAAAGTTAAACCTTCAAGTGCTACAACAACATTAAATCTAATTTAATTAGATATATCAAGGCTTAGTATGGGATAAACCGAAAGATTGCATGAATGTTATATGATATTTTTATAAAACAGTAAGGAGAGGATTGTTTGAAAAAAATCATACGATTAACCAACCATTCAGCAATAGAAGTAGGATTGACAGGAGGATCAGATCGTCCAACCATTATGTTACCTATCGCTAAAAAATCCGTGTACAATCAGGAGGCAGAAAATCTAAAGCTATGGGGCGTAGATCCTGAATTAGGTAAACATTTTGTTGAAGGTCTAGCGGATACGTTTCAAGTGCTTTATTTTGATTATGAAGGTCATCTCTTTCAACATCCAGTGGACAACTTAACCGTAGACCATATTGTGAAGGATCTGCTCCTCATTGCTGATGAAATGAACGTTAAGAGCTTTAGCTACTACGGTTATTCCTGGCTAGCTTTAATTGGACTACAATTGGCTATCAGAACAAATCGTCTGGAAAGCTTGGTCATGGGAGGTTTTCCGCCTTATAATGGTCCCTATCAAGAGATGCTGATTGTAACTCAAAAAACACATACCCAAGCTTTGAATAATCAAAATGAGGCAGCTGAAAAAAGCTCTATGGAAACAGAGAATCCTGATGAGATAGACTGGGACAACATCAAAGTATCAATGGATACCCGTGTAACAGCTCAATTTGTTGCCTTATACGAGAGCCTCACTGCTTTTGATGATCGTAGTATTCACCAATTGCTTAGTCTTCCAAAATTAGCTTTTGCAGGAGAAAATGATACTATCGTATATGGTGAGAATTTTGGAAATGTTACCGTTGATATTGCTGGGATATTAAAGAAGAATACGACGAAGCTGTGTGATTTAGGCTGGGATGTTGAAGTGCTAACGGGAAGCCAAATGGATCATACAAAAGCTATGCAACCAGCCATGGTAATACCATTAATTAAGCCCTGGTTTATAAAACAATTATGAATACAGACTGGACTGTAATTCGGGAGCAGTTGTACCCCAGCTGTAAATGAAAGTGAGAGGGTTACAATTAACAAGCTTATTTTGCAAGTAGCATCATCGGTTTTAGCATTTAGTTTACTCGTTGCCTGTAACCATCAACAAGTCAACTCATATACTCAGGAACAAAAACCATCAGAGGTTAGCTTATTTCCAAAAAACGATCTCATGGATTCTATTGTAATTGACGCAGTAAATGAGGATAAATCAATTCGGGCGGAACAGCAAACGGAAAAGGGAACATTATTGATGATAGCCAAAGGTAGAGAAGAACTTGGGCATTTGGTCGTATCGAGCACGATGGGACAAGAGGGTGATCAGACGTTTCAGAGTAATTACTCTATTATCTACAGACAGGGAGATCAGGACAAAGTCTTAATGGAACTACCCAATTACTTGTTTTTTCGACCATCCAGCAAAAAAATATCTTTTGAGAAGCTGAGTTTTAAAGAAGCTGAGGTTTACATCCTTACTCCTCAATATCAAACAGGTCATGGCGTGGAAGGATATATTTTCGCGATTGATAAGCAAAATGAAGATGTATTCCCATTAGAAATCGTAAAGAAGGATCAAGTCTCGAAAACACTTCTTTATTCAGAAGCTGAGCCTTTACCAAGTGTCGAAAATAATATCTTAGTAGTCCATCCACCAGTTGGAGCAGGTACACAAGAAGCAGATGCAAAAGATATCTTTTACAAATTGGATTTAAACAATAAACGGTTTGTGGCTGAATAGCATGATTTGAACAAAAAAAAAGGTCAGTTCACGAAATCGCGGAGCGTCTATGCTTCTATCATGAAGCTACAGCAATTCCTCTATAGTTTCTACTTTTAATATATTGGCCGGTGTTGCCCATTATAGGGTACACCGGCTTTTTTCATAGGAATCAAAAGGATAAGATCACACGTCATATTATTGGCATTGAATGTCGAAGCTTATGAAGACATAAAATGATTTCCCGCACTAGTACATAAGAAAAAAACTTTTTTGCAACCAAAACCCTTCTTTTCTTACTTTATAAGTGAGGCCTTAATCAAACTGAACGGAAGTGATGGAGTGGACGATAGTGAAATCATACAGCTGTACTTTGCCCGCAATGAAACAGCAATAGAAGAAACATCCAAAAAATATAGAAATTATTGTACCAAGATTGCTCATAACATTCTGTCTAATTTTGAAGACTCGGAAGAATGCGTGAACGATACCTTTCTAGGAGCGTGGGAAACGATACCGCCGAAGACGCCTGCTAAGCTCTCATCTTTTTTGGGGAGAATCACACGAAATATCGCGTTAAATAAACACGATTATTACATGGCCAAAAAGCGGAATAAAACATTCGATACGATTCTTGATGAATTAAATGATTGTTTATCCTCTCCAGACAATGTCGAAAGTCAATATGAGGAAGAACAAATCGCTGAATCCATAAGCAATTTCCTGCTGAAGATTAACGAAGATCATCGGAATATTTTTCTGAGACGTTACTGGTATTCCGATTCTTTGGCTGATATCGCAACTCGATTCTCAATAAGTGAAAGTAAAACGAAATCGGTTCTTTTTAGAACACGAAAAAAACTCCAATTATACCTTATGAAAGAGGGCTATATCCTATGAATAATAAAGATCTATTTAAGACTATTGGTTATGTAGACGGCAATCTGGTGGAAAAGGCCGACACTGCGAGGCGTACTAATAAGAGAACATATGCGAAGTGGGGAACCATGGCTGCTTGTGCTGCACTTGTGTTAGGAGTGGCCATTTATACATCTCCTCTAAAGTCATCATTAACAAATTCACCACAAATCTCGCAGCAAACCCCAGTCTCAGCGCCTACCGGAGTTCGGAAAATTTTAAATTACAACGGATTTCGTTATGCATTCGTAAGTGATGGTGCTCAGTTTAAGTTCAAAGGAATGAAGCCTGAAAAATCACTTGGTACCATAGATTTTGATATTAACCAAGAGATTGGGAAGAACAATGGAGGAGAAGTTGTAGAAAAGGATTTTTCGTCTACGTTCGCTGTTGGAGGTAAGTTATATGAGATTCCGACGTACCCATCCCAATTCCGCATCGCTGTTAAAGTTGAGGAGCATTATTATTTGGCAGAAATCGTAGCGAAGACTAACGATTCTACGATGACCGCTAAGGAATATCTGGATATGTCTAATCTAAAAGAGCATGCAAAAGATATTCATGTTCTTAATCATGTGGGAAATGACGTGTTAAAGAAAATGACAGATCATGCTTCTGTAGAGTCTATCATTGATGGGCTGTACAGCGCAAAAACAGCTGATTTAAGTAATAAAGAATACGAGGCTATTGCAGAGGCGCAATCCCAAGGAAAATCGTATCAGTTAAAGTTCAACCTCAAGGATGGAACCTATATGGGCATGTATATCATTCCTGAATTAAAAGTCGTATCTATGGGAGATGCTTACTATCATTTGCCTGACACCTTCTTTAAACAATCCGGCGAACTTTTTTCAGGGCTTAAACAAGAAGTGTTGCCACTTTATTGAGTAAAAATGTAATGCGTTGAATTGACGTGGTAATTGAAAGGCAGGGACTAAGGTGATAAACCTTGTTCCTGCCTTTTTGTTTTAGAACTAAGAGTATGAACATGGTTCCTTCAATTACCAGTATATTTACAGGTAGGATAAAACTGAGAATAAAAGGAAATGATATCAAAAACGAACTGGAGGATTGCTACATCATGATCGAAGCTTTTCAACTAATTAAGAAGCAGCTTTCTTCCTCAAGTGATATGAAGGAGGAAATCGTCCGAATTCAGAATATCGAGTTGGAAATCCTCTACTTGGACAGCGTTTGCGATGAAAAGAAAATTAAGGATGATCTGATCATCTCCATACTAAAATGCCCAGGAAAAGAGGAATTCAAGGATTATCTTACTTCTCTTCTTGACATCAGCAAACCGGAGAAGGACGAAGACATTTTACAGAAGTTGATGATTGGTCATGCCTGTATTCAAATGGGAAATGAGCTTTTCTTGTTCAGTGCGAAAAAAGTGATCAATAATCAGCTTGGGGATGCAAGCTCGGAAACAGCGATATATGGCTCGCAACGTTCATTCAGCGATGTGATTGATACAAATCTTAATTTGATTCGGAATCGTTATCCCTCCCCAAATCTTGCTTATGAGAAAAGAGAGGTTAGTGGATTACCACAGACTGAAGTTGGTTTAATTTATGACAGTCTACTAGTTGATAAGGGAGTATTGAGCGAACTTCAAACGCAGCTAGCTTCGGTCAAACCGGATGTCATTCTTTCGGCGGCACACCTTCAAAGATTACTTACTAGTCGAAAATACTCGCTTTTTCCTATATTGATGATTACGGAAAGACCAGATCGCGTCGCGTTAAATCTGAAACAAGGCAAAATCGTTATACTTGTGGAAGGTAGCCCATTCGTTCTAATCGCGCCGGCTACTTTTTATGATTTCATTTCCTCAATGGATGATACTTTTGAGCAGTTATGGGTCGGTTTTAGCCTTGTGGTACTACGTTATATCGGCATTTTCATTACTGTGTTACTTCCTGGCATTTATATTTCTCTGGTCTCTTTCAACCCTGAGTTGTTTCAAGCCCAGCTCGCTTTCTCTATTGCCGGTAGTCGTGCGGGTATCCCTTATCCGTCGTACATTGAAGTGCTTATTATGATGTTCTTAATCGATACCTTAATCGAAGCTAGTATACGGCTTCCCAAGTCGATCAGCGCAGCGGCAACAACAGTTGGTGGACTAATTCTAGGACAAGCTGCGCAGCAGGCAAATCTGGTTAGCAATATCATGATTATCGTAACTTCCGCCATTGGCATTGCCAATTTTGTCGTGCCGATTAATGCTATGAGTTTCGCATTACGGATTGTCAAATATCCTTTCATCTTGTTAGCTAGTTTATTTGGATATGTAGGTCTAATCGCAGGACTATTTTGTTTGATCCTTTACTTGAACGATTTAAAAAGCTTTGGGAAACCTTATTTAAAAGTGTTTATCGGAGAACAAGAAAAATTCGGGAAATTATAAAGGAAAGGAGGATATTTTTCCTTGAATCGATATGTTTTTTATGTTTTATGGTGTGATGGGATCACCATCACAGGTCTTTTATTATATACCCTTTTATTGAATGAACGGTTTAATGGAAGCATGCTGGCTATTGTGATAAGTGCGGTTAGCGGCATGATATTTCTTGTAACAATGACCAAGTCACTTGGTTATTTTCCAAGGAAGGGTTTGCCTGAAATCTTTCGGATGTTTTTGCCGGCAGGAGCAAGAATATCATTATTAATATTCTTTTCAATTATGACTATAACAAAAGGATGCATCATGATAGGGTACGCATCAACCTTTTTTAATTTATATCTAACAGATGTAAACACAATTACTATTATGGTATTTATTTTTCTTGCAGTATCTTGGGGAGCTACAAGGTCAAGCAAAACAATTTTAAGTACGCTTGAGATCGTTCTTTTTATTTGCATTCCTTTAATGTACTATGCATTTACAAAAGCCATCTTTAGTCAAGGAATAGAGTGGAATTCCATTAAAGCAATGGCAGATTATGCATTCATTTGGCCGAAATGGGGAACGATTACGGCTGCAAATAGTGTTTTCTCCGGATTTGTTGGCTTAATCGTATTTAATCGAGTTGTTCCCAGCAAAATCAAATGGAAATACACTCCCATTGTCCTTATTGTTAATTTGCATATATTAGTCACTGGTTTGATTATTTCCATTGGAATTCATGGCACTTACGGGGTGGGGAATTATATAGCCCCCACGTATTCTGCATTAGATTCAATTGGTATGATGTCAGGGTTATTCTCACGTACGATTATGCCTTATTTTCTCATCGTCCTTTTTTTGCTCTTAGTGTATGCGTCTGTAACCATTCATGTTGGACTTGAGCTGTTGAAAGGATGCTTCTCTATGAAATTTCAAAATAATCTTCGAAAGGAACAACTATTATCTTGGGCAATTTGTTGCCTATTTACCATTGTTACAGTAATCTACTTCAGTACATTCACTTTAAAACAAATCATAAACTATACAGTCAATTGGCTAGAGTTGCGATTTTATACCGAATTTCTGATGGTCGCGCTTGTTGCGTTGTTTGCTGTAATGAAATGGAAGCGTAAAGTATGAGAAACATTATCCTATTGGTTCTCTGCTTTACAGTGGTTATACAATCGGGTTGTGCATTCAAGGATATCGACAAACGAATATTCGTAATCGCCATCGGAGTAGATCAATCAGATGATGTAAAAAATCCATATCGCGTGACATTGAAATTAGCTTTACCTGCTCAAAAATTTGATCCTTCTGTGAATAATATTCAAATTATAAGCGAAAATTCCGAAACGATATCAGGCGCGATCGGACGAATAAGGTCAAAATCATCGAAAGATCTTAATTTTGGTCTTTTAGAAATATGTATTTTGGGTGAATCATTAGCCCATGAGAGTATCAACGAGCCACTTAATTGGCTGTCAAGAAGATTCGATATTCCGATGGAGGGGATGGTGGCATTAGGGAAGCCCAACGCGGAGACTGTTCTTAAAATGAAACCAAAATCAGAAAATTTTTCAGGTAATGCATTGTTATTAAGTCTGTCCGAATCGGGATCAATCTCATCGTTCACGGTTCCCGAACACCTTTATGATTTCTATCGTCGAACGACGGAAAAGGGCATGGACCCCTACTTGCCTATTATCGAGACCGAAAAAGAGGTATACAAAATTGATATGGTTGCTCTTTTAGACAAACATAAAATAAAAACGATTTTGACAACAGATGAAACGCGCGTCTTTAAAGAACTTCTTCATAGCTATCCTCATTTCGAAATCACCACAAAAATGGTAAGTCAACCTTTTGTCTTGGCAATTGAACAGTTGAAGAGACGTTATACGATTGATACAAACAATAAGAATAAACCAGTTATTCGTGTATCTATTCAAATGCGTGGAGTTGTAGAAGAATTCGTAAATCAGGTGTATGAAGAAAATTGGACTAAATTTGAAAAGCATGTTGAACAGGAAGAAAAGACGAAGATATCAAGCTTGCTGAAAAAGCTGCAAAAAAACGGGATAGATCCGTTCGGTTTTGGATTACTCTATAGAGCTACCCGGCATGAAGGGGATAAGGAATGGGAGCAATGGCAGTCTATTTATCCCGAAGCTGTTTTTGATGTAAATGTTAAAGTTTCTATACAGGGAACGGGAGCAATAAAATAACAAGGCACCGATATTTACGCCTTATTCCATTGAAAGATCAAATATTAAAATTTTAAGGACCTTGACACGACACCATTTGGTGTCCTATAATCAATATGACACTAAATGGTGTCCAATTGGGTGCTGATGAAGTATAATCGGTTACACTACAGGTAATATTACGGAAAAGGTGGGGGTGGTTTTGAACGATAATAGTCAAGTGAGAGATGTATATGACGCTGTTGCAGATCCAACAAGGCGAAAATTACTTCAAATCCTGGCTGATGTTGATGAATTACCCCTACATGAAATCACAGTTCATTTTGATATGGGCCGTACTGCAGTATCTAAGCACTTGTCTATTCTTAAAGAGGCTGATCTTGTAGTTGCTCGAAAGGTTGGTAGAGAAACGAGGTATCGTTTGAATGCCAATCCATTGAAAGAAATTCGGGATTGGGTATCTTTTTACGAAGGCTTCTGGAAAGAAAGAATCGATAAACTAAAACTTTTATTGGAGGAAGAATAATGAAACCAGATGTATCCTTAGATTATCAATTTACAAGCTCCATCGAGAAGGTATGGAACGCTTTAACGGATTCAGATACACTAGCAAAATGGATTTGGAGCAATGACTTTAAGCCAGTCGTAGGGCATAAATTTCAATTTCGCGCAGAGCCAAATGAATGGTGGGATGGTATTGTAGATTGCGAGGTTCTCATAGTAGATGAGCCACATACATTATCCTATACTTGGCATAGTGCCGGAGAAGGTACAACAGTTACTTGGACTTTGAGCAAAGAGGAAGATGGTAAGGTTCATCTACATCTTGCTCAGTCTGGATTTAGTGAAGAGACCAAAGCTCGCCAAGGTGCTATCGAGGGCGCTAAATATGCTTGGACGAATATGGGCAGTCAGCTTGAAAAAGTATTAGCAGAACTGTAATTTCAAGAATAGGGCGCTTTTCTGAAAATGGAAAGTGCCCTTTTTAATGGAATAAATGATGGCAATACTAAATGAAGAGAATGGAGATGAGATGATACCACTATGAAAATCAACCGATTGATTGCGAACAATATTAATAAGTTAGATGCATTATTACCTGTAGACCAATCTCTAGGGATTGCTGGTTTATCCGGATCTGGTAAAACCACCTTTTGTCAAACCATCGGCGAAGAATCCAAGAAACGTCTCGTTTCTTTATTACCAAAGGCAGAATATCAGTATTTATTCCCTAACATTATGGAGACTAATTTCAGTGCGATTCAGATGGAAGAAATGCCACTCGTACTTTTTCTAGGGAGATCATCTATTTCTTCCAATCCTCGTTCAACCATTGGCACACATACGGGTGTGTTCACAGAGATTCGAGTTGCGATTGCTGAACAATATAACCTATCGCCAGAGGTTTTTTCATTTAATAATGAATTAGGCTGGTGCCCAGATTGTAAAGGTCGCGGCACTACTAAAAATGTCGAATGTAAAAAGTGTAAGGGTAAGCGATATAATCACGAAGCTGAACAATACAAAATGGAGTTATTAGGTGAAGGCAAGAGTATCTCCGATATTAATAACTTAAGCATTGAAACCATTTTTTCTCTAGCAGAAGTTCTAAACATTAGTGAAGGTAAACAAAACATTCTAAAGAACATAATCCATATGAATATTGGTTATCTAACCTTAAATCGTATAATGGGTACCTTGTCAGGTGGAGAGTTAACACGACTTTACTTGGCAGAATTCATGGCAACCAGTGAAAATACAGTAATTATCATTGACGAAATCTCTGTGGGTCTGGATCACCAAACCCTTTTAAAAATATTAGAGCAGATAAAACAACTAGGGTTTAAGAATCAAATTTGGCTTATTGATCATTCGGATACCGTATTAGACATAACGGACGAGCAATTGTTCTTTGGACCAGGAAGTGGTAAATACGGCGGAAAAATCGTTGAAGAATCGCCACGTCCGGCGCCTATCAATGGAGAAATAAATCAGACAGCTCCAACTGAATATTATCATTTTCATGATCTTTACTGTCGTAATATTCAAATCGCCGAAATCCAGATTCCCCGTAATAGACTTGTAACGTTCACTGGGGAATCCGGCTGCGGTAAATCTACATTGGTCAATGAGTGTATGTCCAAGGATTTTGTGAAGCGATATCCCAAGGATAAGCTGGTGATTGTGGGGCAGGATCGAAATCAATCGATTACCAGCCGGTCTACGGTTGCGACTTTTCTTGATATTAAGAGAAAGCTCACAAAATATAGCGAAGAGATTGATGATATTTTTCAGCGCTCAATTGAAGATATTATTGATGAACTGCCAAATGAAGACCTCGCTCATAAACGTTTAAGTTTATTGATCAAGCTTGGGCTGGGTTATTTAACGTTGGAAAGAAAAACACAGTCTTTATCCACAGGTGAATTTCAATGTGTTCATTTAGTCTCCGAGCTATTCGCAGGTTCAAGAAACCCCAATACACTTTTCATTTTTGACGAGCCTTCCAAAGGGTTATCACAAAATATTCTAAATCAATTCATTGATAGCATTAGAGTCATTCTTCAGGACGAATCGGTCTCCATAATGATGATTGAACATAACTCGTATATGCTGGAAAACTCTGATTTTATCGTTGATTTTGGTAAAAGACAGCTTGAACCTGTTGAGCATCTAGAAGTTGTCGGTCATCAAAAATATTATCTCGAGCAAAACAGTGAAGATCATGTCGCCCCATTGCAGATTTCTTCAACACTGCGTCAACATAATGGCATTAACTATTTAAAAGAAAATCAAATTGCCTACTTTAAAAATGCGGAAAACGTTTATAAAGGTGGCATCTTAAAAAGCTTATCCTCTATGGCGCGTTTGATTTATGGTGAATACGAATCGGATACCATTGCACCTGTCATCGCCATTGATCTGGAACGCCACTTATATAGTCAATATACTTTTCTGTATGAGATTGGTGGCTTGATTAACCATATTGTAACGGCGCATCCCACCAATAAAGATACGAGTAGCTTCGATTTCTATTATCAAGACAATCATTGTCCATGCTGTAAGGGACGTCGAGTCGTTGAAAAATTTGATTTTGAAGTTGTTCTTCAGGATAAAAACGTGCCATTTTGGGATGGCTTATTACATCCAGATGCAATGGATATTCTGAAATTCTATCAATTCCCCAAAATAAAATTCATCTTTGATGAGATTAAGAATGAACTCGGACAAGATATCAGTAAGAGTTATAATGAGATGACGGATGCAGAAAAGCATACTTTTTGGTACGGATATTGGGAAAAGTCATTTTATGATAAAGCAAGCAAGGCAACGAGAACTTGGGAAGGCTTTAATTACATCATTGGGAACTACATGGTGATATCAAAAGCGATTATTAAAGAGCATATTAAACAATCCAAAATACTGATTACCTGTCCAATCTGTGAAGGAACCGTACTAAATCATCATAAGAAGCTAAAGTTTGGCGACACAGATATTCGTGAGATCATTGGACTACCTCTTGATCAAACGATCAGTACCGTTGGCAAATTACCGGTGCTTGAAAAAATGAAAGCTATTGTCGGCGGTGATATGGTTCTAACAGAGGATGTCTCTCTATTGCCTAGGGAAATACAAGTTGCTCTTAAAATGCTTGAACTTGAAGTAGCGAGCTTTGCGCACTATGAAATGGTATTACAAAATGCACTGCCATTCTGGGGCGATATTAGCGGCAGTATTGAATCTATTAGCTTGAATAATCAGATTACGATTTGTGATTTTGAGAATATCACCGAAACCAGAGAATACATCATTGATAAGTTTTTCACGAATGGAAAATACAAAAAGCTGACCTATGTTTATGAAGCGTTTGGTTACAAAAAACTGGTCACTCTAATTAATAAGATAAAAGCTAGTCAGCCATGTCCATTCTGTAAAGGAAAGAAAGTCATATCCGAAGATGGACTTCACGATGGCGTTTATAAGTTAACGATTCCATGTGTTAGTTGTTACGCAAGTGGCATTAATGATGAAGGGCGTAAAGAAATTGTCGAAGGCATTGACGTCCAGACTTGGCTTACAGGTAATGTAAGTGATGTCGTGACTGAAAGCTCAAATATTGATGCTGTAGCAGATATTCCAATTTTCAATCGTATTCGGGAGTTAAATAAACAAGAAATGATGGCCGTTTATCAATATCTTGAAAATAATTAGTTAACCTAATGAAACCGCGCTATGCGCGGTTTTTTATTATGTGGACACACTTTTGGGATAGCAAACGATGTGATATAACTCACAATTTAGACACATCTTATTAATAGGGATAGCTACATTGAGCTATAGGCATGCAACTTCCTTTTCTTTACAATTAGGCAAATGATAGATTAGAGAATGAATTACTGATAGGGGGTGAACAATGGTTATACGCAAAAGTTTCTGTCACCTCAGAGTAATGCTAATGATGTTATTCAGCCTTTTCTTAATAATCACGACCTACAGTGGGAGTGCCAGTGCAAATACTACTTCGAAAGCGATTCCACTCCAGCCGATTATTAATACGGCCCAAATCGGAGATTCGATTACTTTAGCTCCAGGTACTTACCTGGGTCCGGTTCAAATTGATAAAAGGCTGACGATTAGCGGGGAAGGAAGGGCAACACTATTAAATTCATCTCCCGATGCTGAGGTTGCAGTTATGATTCAGGCTGATGGGGTAAAGCTTCAAGGACTTAATATACAGCAGCATAACGGGGGAGAAGCAGCAGCGATTCGGGTGGAAGCCGATCAGGTAACTTTGAAAGATTTAGTCATACATACATTTGGCTTTGGCATTATGCTACGTGAGGCTGATAGTGGAGTTATAGTAAACAATAAAATCCGTTGGTTTATACCTAAAGGTGCTGCTTCGGGAAAAAGAGGTAATGGCATCGATCTCTATAACTCTCATGGTTCAGATATCAGAGAGAATGAAATCTCTTATCTCCGAGATGGCATTTATTTAGAGAAGAGTCGCAATACAAAGGTTGATCACAATCGGCTCTATCATTTACGATACGGTGTTCACTGTATGTATATCAATGGATCATCTGTTACGAACAATATTGGAGAATACAACATTACTGGCGCGATGGTGATGGGAGTGAGCGACGTTATGGTATCAGGAAACTCTTTCCGTAAACAAAATCAGAATGTTCATTCTCAAGGAATCCTGCTCTTTGACGTTCGTACCTCTCAGATTGTAAATAACCTCGTGGAAGGAAATCGGGTAGGAATCTATATGCAACAATCCTCCGACAACACTCTCCAGAATAATATGGTGCTCCGAAATTATATTGGGATTCAATTTGAGGGTTCTGAAGGCAACCGCTTTCAGAAGAATGCTTTTATTGCCAATGTGATTGAAGCACAGGCAACGGATTCTAAGAATAATAAGATGACGAGAAATTTTTGGGATTCATTCGAAGGTCTGGATGTATCGGGTGATGGCATAAGTGATCTGCCATATGCTATTAATCCATTTTATCAGCAATTAGTTACAGAAAATGCTGCTTATCAGCTCTTTTTTCAATCACCGGGCATGACATTTTTAAGCGATCTGTATACAAATGATAAAGAACAATGGTCCACCGATCCAGAGCCGCTTATGCAATTGGATTCAGTTCATGTAGATGTTGGACAAGTTAGTGAGGGGCAAGGGTCGGTGATGGTAGCCGGTTGGCTGCTTTTGTTTTTCTCTGTGATCACAATACTATATATGGGGGTATTACGGTTATGAAAAAATGGAGTTTAATGCTGATGTTGATGGTGGGTTTGTTAATTCTAGCGGCTTGTGGTTCCAAACAGTTTGAACCTTTGGCGATTAATGAAGAAGTTGATATTTGCGCGATTTGCAATATGCAGGTTAAGGACGATGCCTTTGCTACTCAGCTAACAACGAAAGACGGGAAGAATTATAAGTTTGATGATATTGGTTGTATGAATGAATGGAAGAACAAGAATGGAACCAAAAACATCGGAAAGGATTATGTCCGTGACTATAACGACAAAGAATGGGTGGAATTCAGTAAGGCAAGCTTTGTCTATGATGAGACACTACGCACACCTATGGCTTATGGAGTTATCAGCTTCAAGGATACTGCTTCTGCCGAAGCTTTTGTGAAGGAACAAGGTGTTGGCAGCGTTCTGTCAGCAAGTGATCTGTCCAAGCATGAATGGAAACAAAATACGGATATGATGCAAATGGATATGAATGGCGGAGAAGGTCATATGGACGAGCATAAGTCAGAGGAAATGGAAGGTATGACATCGGATAAAGAGATGGATATGTAATGGTTGATATCCTGCAAGTCGCACGCAGAGAGATTAAAATGGGGTTTCGAAATCCATGGGCTTATTCTTTTTTGGCATTATTTTGTGCGTTTAGTCTTGGCTTACTACTGATTAATGCACAAAATGAGATTCAAGGCTACACCGCAGTTACAGGTTCCATGCTAAGTCTGATTTTGTATCTGCTGCCGCTTATGACCTTATTTCTAGGCTCTTTTTCACTGACTTCAGAAAAGGAAGAAGGTAGCTGGCAGCTTTTATCTACTTATCCAATAGGAACGTTGTCATTTATTCTTGGCAAGTATGTGGGGCTGGCTGTCGTATTACTTACGGTTGTGGCTTTCGGCTATGGTTTAATGGGAATGATTAGTGGATTCTTGGGCATGGCCTATGATTCTACTACTTACTTTCTATTTTTGTTTTTTTCCGCAGGACTTGTTTTACTATTCTTGACCATCGCCTTGTTTATCGGTTCATTATCAAGAAACCGCTGGCAGGCGCTGACTGTTTCTGTTGCTGTGTGGTTTTTCACAGTAATAGGGTGGCCGACCTTTTTGATCGCCTTTTTAGGTTTAATGCCTTATCTCTGGATTAAGCCCTTGCTGGTCGTATTCACAATACTCAACCCAGCAGAGCTTGTTCGGTTATTCGTTGTAATTAAGCTGGGCGGAGGTTCAGTGCTGGGATTTGAATATTACCAATGGGTAGAATGGATAAATGGTTCGAAGGGTAGCTTGTTGTTTATGGTAGTCTGTCTAGTCTGGATGTTGAGCTCGATCCTGTTTGTATATTGGATATGGGAAAGGGGGCGCTCTCGTGGATAACCCCTTAGTGAATGTAAGAGGAATCTCTAAAGTTATTAAAAAGCAAACAATAGTTGAAGAGATTAGCTTTCAAATCCACACTGGGAGCATACTTGCACTATGTGGCGGTAACGGGGCTGGCAAAAGTACCGTTTTGCGAATGGTTGCCGGTATTATTCAGCCTTCGGTGGGCGAAATCTCAGTGGGTGGTTTATACTGGCACAAATCACGCAAACAATTCTCGGAACAAATTGGTTATATGCCAGATGATTATCAATTCAATCAGGGGCTGTCGGCAGAGGAAGCTCTGACTTTTTGGGCCGCTCTCCGTAGGGTACCCAATCGCAAAGCGAGAGTAAACGAAGTCCTTGGCTTAGTAGGCCTACAGGATAAACGAAATCGTCTGGTCAACACCTTTTCAAAGGGAATGCGTCAGCGTATCTTATTTGCTCAGGCATTGTTGGCCAAGCCTTCGTTGCTAATTATGGACGAACCCACAAACGGTCTTGACCCTTTTTGGATGAATGAATTCGTAGATCTACTCCAAAGAATCAAGGAAGAAGGGCATACCGTTATTTTCTCCACACACCAGTTAGAAATCGCTGATAAAATCGCTGATCAGATTGTCTTTTTAAGTCATGGAAGAAATGTTGGTTCAGGTACGACCAAAGAATTTCATGCGAAATTTGGTTCTCTGTATACAGCCTTTAATCATAGTCTGGGTCTGAAATGAGCATGCGTCGAATCATTGCTTTGCTGGTGATTATCGCAGCTGTCACGACTGTTGTATGGGTATTTAGCCATAATGAAACAAGAGATTCATCTGAGAGGATTGCTGTGGGTTCTATCGCTCCCGAATTTGAAGCTACTTCTATAGAAGGTAAAAAGGTTCGACTAAGCGATTTCCAGGGACAGATTGTGGTGCTTAACTTTTGGGCCTCCTGGTGCACGTCATGTGTGCGTGAAATGCCCCTTCTGAATGACATTCACAAATCCACTAGTTCTCAAATTGAAACCTTGTTTATTAATGTTGGTGAGTCTAAAGGGACTGTATCAGAATATCTTAACGATCACAGTTTTTCTTTTCCAGTTGTCATCGATGTTACCGGAAAAATATCTACTTCATTCGGAGTTAGTGCGCTTCCTGCTACGTTTATTATAAACGGAGAGGGAAAGATCAAAGAGGCTATATTAGGCGAAATCACAGATTTCCCCTTAATGCAACTAATCAATTCATATACATATTCCGGTATACAGCTGGAGTGAGATTCTCGAACCGTTTGAAGGTTTTAATAAAATAACCAGTATCACAAAATCCTAAATCATCGCTCACTTGATTAATAGGTGCGTCTGTGGTTTCCAGCAACTGCTTGGCCCATTCAATTTTGAGCCTGGCAACGAAGAGGGAGAAGTTCTCGCCTGTTTCTTTTGTAAATATGCGACTGAAATAACTGGGGCTGATATGACAAAGCTTGGCCATTTCTTTTAGGCTGAAATTTTCATTTTTGTGCGCATAGATGTAATCAAAGGCAGGTTGAAGCACTGCATTTGAAGAGACCAACTTTTGTGCTCCATTTTTCAATTTGGTCTCAATAAGCGCTCCTGACAACTCTTGCTGCAGAGACTGAATTTTGCGATAAGTAAGGTCTGTCTCCTCGAAAGATTCTGCTGAAGCAGATATATCGATATCTGTGGTCAGTACTCTTTTGTACAAATCAACGGTGGTACGCTTTTGAATGGCTTCTTCCACGATGTAAGTACTTAACTGTAGAAGTAGGTCCACGCATTTGGTTACTTCATCGTAGGATAGGACAGGAAGTGCTTCGTAATCCTCTTTGAGCGCTTGAAACTTCATGTTCGACTCAACATTAGGTGGCCTAGATACTATCTGCTCCAGCTGTGACACATCAGGTTCACGAAGCTTAAGCTGTCCGGCCATAATTGCACCCAAATATTGATCGTCAATAATAATTGGAATCGCGATATCGATAATGTTGAAATGGCATAAATAAATATAAGGCTTGTTCTGGCGTACAGCTTCAATGCCGGCACGAGCATCACATTTTTGACAATAAGGAGAGAGAGTAGAATCTTGGCGAACGCCTTGGCAGAAAGGCTGACAGAAGCTGTGCTTAGTCACGGGAACGCCTTTATAATCTACGGTAAGAATCGCCATTTTAGTCACGAGTGATAAAGAATCCTGCAGTTTCTCCCATTTCTTCAAATCAATTATTTCTTCTAAATTAAATCGAGATTTGGACATCGCGATATTCTCCTAGGTAAGTTATAGAAACATATTGAACATTATAGCGAATTTTTGCTCAAAAGGACAAGATAATACTATTCCTTAATAAGAAGACAAAAAAACTCGATAAGAAAACGCTTTATTCTGATCTTATTGTTTCATGCATACCGAAATAGAGCAATCTATAATAATAACTATATACAACCTAGGAGGAATGAAAATGAGAAGAGCGTTTATCAGTCCGACGAAATATGTGCAAGGTGAGAATGAACTTTTGAATTTAGGCTATTTTGTAAAAACATTCGGTGATTCTGCACTGCTCATTGCACATCCAGATGATGTTACACGTGTGAAAGATAAATTGGAGTCAACTAAACAGAAATTTAATATAACGCTTGTTGAAAGTGGCTTCCATGGGGAATGCTCAAGACAAGAAGTCGCAAGATTACAGGCTCTGGCTAAGGAACATCAATGTGCATGTACGATTGGGTTGGGTGGAGGTAAGGCGATTGATACGGCAAAATGCGTAGCAGAAGGTGAAGCATTGATTATCGTTCCAACGATAGCAGCCACTGATGCACCAACAAGCCACTCCGCGGTACTCTATACCCCAGAAGGTGAGTTTGATGATTATGCTTATTTCAAACAAAGCCCAAGTGTAGTCATGATCGATACAACAGTCATTGCCAAAGCGCCAACAAGATTTCTTGTTGCAGGGATGGGTGATGCACTCTCCACTTATTTCGAAGCAAGAGCTACAGCAAATTCTTATTCCAATGTGAATGCGGGATTGCCTTGCGGGGTTCGTGAAGGTGTTTGTGGGGAAGCTAAAGGAACGATAACCGCACTAGGTCTTGCCAAACTGTGTTATGACACTTTACTTGAAAATGGGTTCAAGGCGAAGCAGGCCTGCGATCTGAATATCGTAACTCCAGCCTTGGAGAATATCATTGAAACGAATATTTTGTTATCGGGACTAGGCTTTGAAAGTGGAGGTTTGGCTGCGATTCATGCGATCCATAATGGTTTAACAGCTTTAGAAGGAACACATCATTATTATCATGGTGAGAAGGTAGCCTTCAGTACAATTGCTCAATTGGTGCTTGAAAATGCAGACCGTACCGAATTAAGAGAAGTATTGGATTTCTGCCTGTCTATTGGGCTTCCGGTGTGCTTAGCAGATATCGGAGTGGAGCAAGTAACTTACGAAGAACTTCTTGAGGTTGCTAAAAAAGCTTGTATTGCTGAGGAATCGATTCATTCGATGCCGTTCCCAATTACAGAAGAAGCCGTAGCATCGGCGATTATGGCTGCTGACCAATTAGGCCGTCAATACAAATTAAGTAAGGAGCTTTAAGATGAAGAAAATTATGAATAAGCCGGAAACGCTAGTCCGGGAAATGTGTAATGGACTTGTCTTAGCGCATCCTGAGCTGGATTTCAACGATAAATTCAAAGTGATTTCTAAAAAAGAGATCAACACCAATAAAGTTACACTAATAAGCGGTGGCGGAAGTGGGCATGAACCAGCCCATGCCGGGTTTGTAGGCAGCGGTATGCTGGATGCAGCCGTGTGCGGTGATGTGTTCGCTTCTCCATCCCAGATTCAGGTCTACCAAGCGATCCGTAGCTCTGCTAGTAAAAAGGGAACGCTGCTTATTATTAAGAACTACAGCGGTGACATCATGAACTTTAAAAATGCGGCTCATCTCGCAAGTGAAGATGGCATACAAGTGGAATATGTCAAAGTAGACGATGACATTGCCGTTGAAGACAGTCTCTACACCGTAGGGAAACGAGGGGTGGCCGGAACTGTTCTCGTTCATAAAGTAGCCGGGGCTGCGGCAGAAGCAGGACTGTCCCTGTCGGAAGTAAAAGAAGCGGCGCAACATGCGATTGACCATGTTCGCACCATCGGCTTCGCCTTTACGTCTTGCACCGTTCCTGCCAAAGGAACCCCGACGTTTCATATCGAAGAGGATGAGATGGAATACGGTGTTGGAATTCACGGTGAGCCTGGAATTCGCAGAGAAAAAGCCGTGTCAGCGGATGAACTGGCGCAGCGAATGGTTACGTCCTTACTGAGCAACCTGCAAATGAACGATGAGTCGCAGCAAGAAGTTGCTGTTCTGATCAATGGATTTGGTGGAACACCACTGCAAGAGCTTTATTTGTTGAATAATTCTGTGATCCGTGAATTGACGGCGAAGAATAAGCAAGTGTTTAAAGTATTTGTCGGCAACTATATGACCAGCATCGATATGGCTGGCGCATCAGTATCGATTATGAAGCTGGATGAGACGCTGAAGAAATGGTTGTCTGCTCCGTGTGATACACCGGCATTGTCGGTTAAAGGTTCATTTGAGCCTGTGAAATATACGGAAGTCATCAAGGAAGAGAAAGCAGACAGCACGGTATCCTTCAAGAATAATACGGATGCTGAAGCAGCGGTAATTAAGAATAACCAGTTTTCCTTACAAAATATCGTATTTTTGATCGATCAAATGAGTGAGGTCATTATCGAGAATGAGGTACCGTTCTGCGAGCTAGACGCCCACGCCGGAGATGGTGATTTTGGGATGAGCGTAGCCAAGGGCTTTAAGCAGTTGAAAGTAGAATGGGAAGATATTCTAGCTAATCATCACAGCGATATCGGTGACTTCCTTGATGCTTGTTCATTGATCATTATGGAGCATTGTGGAGGAGCTTCCGGGCCGATCTGGGGATCGGGCTTCCGCGCTGCGAGCAAGACTGCGCAGCAGAAGCAGGAGTTATCCATTCAGGAATTTGCTAATATGATGCAAGCGGTCGTTAAAGGAATTCAAGATACGGGCGAAAGGTCTTTCGGGAGAGGTGCTGTCGTTGGTGACAAGACTTTAATTGATGCGCTTGTACCTTTTGCGGATGCCTGGACACAAAGCGCAGAACAAGGAGAAGATATAAAGCTGGCAGCTATCAAAGCTGCTGAGGCGGCAGTTCTCGGTGCCCGGAAGACTTCCGATATCGTCGCCCGTATGGGAAGAGCAGGCACAGTAGGTGAACGCAGCATTGGTTATCCGGATGCAGGAGCTTACGCGCTTGGAGTTATTTTCACAGAGCTAGCTAAATCGATGAGATAAGAGATAATATAAACTGAATCCGGATTAACAGAAATCGACACCCCCTTATCCATTAGGATGAGGGGGTGTTTGTATTTGGAATCATACGCTAACACTCCTCATAAACTGTTCGTTGCAGTTTAGCTAATGTCTCGGATATAATGATCTAAATGATAATCGTTATCATTTAATACATGAATAAAGGTGATCTCCTCATGATAAAACACTACATTGGGGTTACAGCATACTACAGATCTGCTGAGAGTATGAATTAATGACAAGAAAATCAATTCATAACATCTATAACGGGTATTTCAATGCATTGTTTGAGACTCCGGCTATAAGGGACACCACAGAGCGAATGCATTTCTCACAACCTAGTGACCATGGATACGTCGATAGGGTTATCACATCTTCCGGGATCGAAATTGTAGATAGTAATTACCGTTTCACTGAGGATCGTTTAATCCGAGTTCAATCCGAAGCAGCTATGATTGAGCTAAGCTTTTGCCTGCAGGGCAGCGGAGAAGTTCATGTAACAGGCAATAGTCACGAGTTGGTGCCCGACAGTTGTTCATTGCAGCTCATGCGAGATTTCCAAGCCGAATTTCACTATCGCAGTGCTGAACCCATCTGTTTACTGTCCATTGGTGTACCGGTAACACTGTTCGATTCGTGGATGGTAGATCAAGGATCTCCACTTACCTGCAGTTTATCCGGGCTGTTAGATACACAATCATTTCGTATGTTCCGTATGCCTATTCTTCCAGAAACCTCCCGAATATTGGTTCAATTGAGAGATTGCCCATATCATACCTCAATGCGCAGGTTATACGCAGAGGGTAAGGCATTAGAACTCCTTTCCGCATATTTGGGCGCTTTTCTTTTTGAGCAGAGTCATACTAAACGTAGCTTGCATTTATCTCGCACTGACCGGGAAAGTATTCGGAGAGCCAGAGAAATCATACTCGAGCAAATGGCAAACCCTCCATCACTCATAGAGCTTTCCAAGCTGGCGGGTATTAACGAATACAAATTAAAAGTTGGTTTTAAGGAAGAGTATGGTACGACTGTATTTGCCTATTTACGGAACAAACGTTTAGAAAAAGCATGGGAAATCATGCGTTCCGGGGAGAGTAGTGTTAGTCAAACAGCGACGATGGTAGGTTACAACAACTTTAGTCATTTTGCGGAGGCGTTTCGGAAGCAGTATGGAATAAATCCTTCTGAAATAATAAAAAAACGTTAGACAACAAATAAATATCCGCCAAACCGTTATTCAATCCCTCTATCGGTAGTTTAGCCCTATCAGCAGAGTGTATGATCGGACTTGCTAGTAGTGAGAATGATTATCAATAGATTGGAGAGGGTTGGAAAAAATGTTCAGTTTAAAACGTATCTCTTTTGTCGGAATCGCCTTATTCATGATGGTGATGTTGTACGGATGTGGGAATTCAAGGCAGGAGGCTCAAGGAGAGAACTCCCCACCTGCGGTAAAATCTGATCCCGTCGCTACGAATTCCTCCGAAACACGTACCATTAAGGACGCCAAGGGAGATGTTGAAATACCGGTAAACCCGGTTAGAATTGCTGATGTATCTGGCTCAACTGAAGAACTTTTAGTGCTTGGATATAAACCTGTGATTACCGGGAATACAGACATGGCTAATTCACTGGAAATCACACCTATTCTAAAAAAAGAACTGCCTAATGTAACGCCCGTTGGATGGTTTCAAACGGAAGTTAACTTGGAAGCGATCAGTGCAGCAAGTCCTGACTTGATACTGGCAGGGCCTACGCAAGAGAAAATCTATGATCAACTAAATATGATTGCTCCAACAGTGAGGGTTCCTTATGGCTTTAATGCTTTTAGAGAGCGGTTTGCCTTTGTTGCAGAGGTACTTGATAAGAAAACAGAAATGGATGAGTGGCTGAAGGCCTATGATCAACGTGCTCAACAACTGCATGATCAAATCACAAAGATAACTAAAGAAGAAACGTTTGCAGTAATCGAAGCTACAGAGAAAGAAATCCGGATCTATTCCCGCACAGGTATTGCAGATATGATTTTTAATGATCTTGGATTACTCATCGCGCCAGGTACACCGGAACCAGACCCATGGGGAGGAAAAGTAACAAGTCTAGAAGCACTGTCTACCTTTAATCCAGACCACATCATTTTATTATCTGATAATGACCGGAATGTTCTAGACCAAAGTAAGGTCTGGAGCAGCTTAAAAGCTGTAAAATCGAAAAATATATATCGCATGACAAGCAGACAAAATTACAATGAAGCATTCTTTGCATTAGGGAAAGAGTCATTACTGGAACAAATCGCTGAACAAATCAATGAACATATCAACAAGTAAAGCTATTCTGTTTAAAATTGTGTAGCTAAAAAACACTGATCCTAATCTGGATCAGTGTTTTTTTAGTTCGAGATTCTTCCAACTTTATGAATCTAATCAATACATTCAATTTTCCTATGAAGGGTTTCTTCATGAAAATCAAAGAATTTGTATATGCTGCATGATTCGCTGGAAGTCAGAACTTGGAAGCTGATTGTCGTAAATTTGATTTTTGGTGTAATGTTGATTAATCTGATAGGTGCGCCTATCATGGCATTGATTATGAATACTTCCATTTGGGCTAGATTAACAAGTGTTGTGATCTTTCTTCCAGGTGATATCATTAAAGCGGTTATTGCAGCCATCATTGCGATATAGCTTAGAATAATCCGCAGGTTTTACATAATTATAAATCAAGAGGAGATTTGATAGGATTATGGATGGTAATTAACTGGATATGATGTAGAAAACAGCACCAAGTAAACAACAATAAATTATTGAAAAGAAGAGGGAAGTTTTATGCAAAGGATTCAAAATTCTAAAATGTACTTTATATTTATTCACATATTTTTATTTATCTTATTGTGTACCTCAATGTATGCCTATTCTCCATGGATTCGTACTAAAGTGAAGGAAATTCTCGAGCCTGCGGACAAAGTCTATACCATTGCTCACCGTGGCGCTTCGGGATATGCTCCTGAGAATACTATACCTGCATTCGAACTAGCCATTGATATGGATACCGATTATATCGAGTTAGACATTCAGTTAACAAAGGATCGTGTTCCTGTTGTTATTCACGATGAAACTATTAATCGTACGACAAATGGAACGGGGTATGTTAAGAATTATACTTTAGAGCAGCTTTCGAAATTAGACGCTGGCTCTTGGTTTAACGAACAATATCCCATGTTTGCTAGGGATCAATATGCTGGATTACGTATTCCGACTTTAGAAGAGGTATTTGAAAGGTTTGGAAAAGAAGTGGACTATATGATTGAGATTAAAGATCCTGCTTTGAATCCGAATATCGAAACCATATTAAACGAACAAATTGAAAAATATAATCTGTCTGATCATGTTTCCGTACATTCATTTAGTGAGGCGAGTTTACGTAAGCTTCATTCGATTACCCCAGAGATCCCGCTTTATCAAATTGTTTGGTATAATATTCCGGTTTACAAAGTACCAGAGTCTTTTATCAATCGGGTGAAAACTTATGCAGTTGGTATTAGCCCTAACTTTCAAAGAATAAATTCCTCCTATGTCGCACAGGTGAAAAATTCGGGTCTAAAGGTATTTCCGTACACAGTGAATTATCAAGTGAATATGGATAAAGCCGTGGTTTGGGGCGTAGACGGGGTACATACCAACTTTCCTGACCGTTTTAATGAAGTGATTAAGAATAATAAGAAGTGAGGAAGTACGGAAACGGGAATTCAACTATCGGAAATTCATATGCCGAATACATCGATTTCAGAGACAGGATACCATGTTTTTGAATTTACGTCTTTAAAAAACACTTGAATAGTATAGGTGCCTTTTGTATTAAACGAATAAGTAAATTCGTTAGTTTTGAACCAAAAGTTTTCTTCACTTTTCTTAATTTGTTGATTGTCGATAGTTTCTGTTTTATCTGCGGGATCAGTGATCGTAAGTTTTATATCTGAAATTTCTGTTTTTAAATGATCTACTTGTAATAAGGTTGAAAAGGCAAACCGCGCAGGGCTTTTTACCTTACCGAAAATCTCTCCATTGTTATCAAGCAATACCATGTTCACATTTGGCTTGTAGATTCGAACCGTTTTACTTGTTTCATCTAAAGCGATTAAAGCAAACAAATTTTTAGAGAGCTGTTCAACAGGTAAGAGAATGTCCCTCTCGGATATTACTGCTGCCTGTTTTTGTACCACATTATTGAAATATAATGAAACTTCTGATTGGTTCGATGCGGCATAAATCATTGTTCCCGGTAGAATCATTATGCAAAGTGCTAATATAGTCAGTTTAATTATTTTTCTCAATGAAATCTCCTCCTATATTTTTGTTATGTTAATTATACCCATAAGATGGAAGATAGTTTCTTTTATGCAATTAATAAAATAAAAAAAGGTCAGTAGAGGGGATTACCCTTTCCTGACCTTTTTGATGTTAAAATTAAGGAGCGATAGCAAGTACAAGACTGCTTCCTTTGTTCACCCTAACTAGAACCCTCTCACACTGCTTGGGGGTACTTTTCTATGTTTTTTGAAAGTCCGGCTGAAATAGTAGATATCACTGAAGCCAGTTGTGGTAGCGATTTCAGAAATCGTTAACTGGGTATGCCTTAGCAAATAATCTGCACGGTCTAAACGGACAGCATTTATATATTCCGAAATCGTATGACCAGTTAATTCCTTGAAGAGACGACTGAAATGGAAGCGGCTTAGCCCTGTTAGTGCCGCAAGTTCGTCAACTTGAATGGGCTCCTGGTAATGTGTATCGATATAACGCAAAACAGGTGCGAAGCGTTCAACGGTTTGAATACGTCTTTCTTGCTCAGCCTGTGAGAGTACCGTGACGATATGTCTGCGCAATAGCAACGTTAGCAGGCGGTATAGCTCGGACTTCACGGCCAGCTCATATCCAAATTCGCGAAGTTCCAGTTCCCGAATAATCGCCAGCGCACAGTCTGTAATGTGCTGATCCCCCCGGATATGATTACGTAACAGCAGCTGGTTCTGCTGAATCGGGGCGATGAACTTGGTCTCGGCAGCGTCACTTACCGCACTATGCAGCAAAGAAGTATCTGCAATGATCGCATAATACAATAAATCAGAAGAAGCGCTCACCCCATAATGCAGCTCGTTGCTGTTCACAGCAACTAAATCACCAGCCCGTACGTTGATCGGTGTTCGTCCGCATTCAAAAACAGCCTCACCGCTTTCAATAAACAGAAACTCAAGATGCTCATGCCAATGATGTGGGAACAACAAAACTCCCTCTTGGTTGAAGCGCTGGGTATGTACTTTAATCGGAAACTCGGGATCCGGCATGTCCATGGGTTCCTGTAGATGTTTATCATAGTCCAACATTTATTGACTGCACCTCCTATAGCACAATTGTACAAATGAAACCGCAAGGTTCTGCATGGTGTTTAGGGTTGAAACCATTATAATACGAATCATAACCTATGCAAAATAAAGGAGAGAGTATTTATGGATATGATCAAAATTGGCGTAATAGGAACCGGCTCTATCTCCAGCATGCACTTAAGTGCTTATCGGAATAATCCGCAGACAATCATATATGCGGTTTGTGACCTGAATGAAGAGCGTGCACGAGCTGTTGCTACTGAGTATAACGTGGAGAACGTATACACGGATTATCGTGAATTGCTGGCTAATTCCGAAATAGATGCAGTCAGCATCTGCACATGGAACAACTCTCATGCTGAGATTAGCATCGCGGCACTTGAGGCAGGCAAGCATGTACTTGTGGAAAAGCCGCTTTGCCGCACGGTGGAAGAAGCGCTTCAGGTTCAGCAGGCAGTGGAAAAGAGCGGTAAAATTTTGCAAGTAGGCTTTGTACGACGTTATGACTCTAATGCCCAGCTACTTCAGACATTGGTGGAACAAGGAGAATTCGGTGAAATCTACTATGCGAAGGCAACGACGTTCCGGAGACTTGGTAATCCCGGCGGCTGGTTCAGTGATATTGAACGCTCCGGCGGCGGACCATTGATTGATATCGGCGTCCATGTGATCGATCTATGCTGGTATTTGATGGGCCGTCCGAATCCAGTATCAGTAAGTGCCAATACCTACCGGAAGCTCGGCAATCGTTCCAATATCAAGAACCTTTCTTTCTATAAAGCCGCTGATTACGACGCAGCGAACAATACGGTGGAAGATTTAGCAAATGCACTAATTCGTTTTGAGAATGGAGCTTCGCTGATGGTTGATGTTAGCTTTACATTGCATGCCAAAGAAGACGAGCGCTCGGTCCGTCTGTACGGTGACAAGGGTGGGTTTGAAATTGATCCTGAGATAGTCCTCGTCAAAGAACAGTCGGATACGATCGTCAATATCTATCCGCAGACCGATCATAAGGGGTTTGAGTTCAACAGTGCATTCCAGAATGAGATTAATCACTTTGCGAACAACATCAGCAACGGCTCTACACCGATTAGTCCTGTGCAGGACGGCGTTACAATCATGAAGATTCTCGGCGCGATCTATGAATCCGCTGCCAAAGGCGAAGAGGTGAAACTATGAAGCTAGGAATCAGTACCTACAGTTTGCATTCAGCTTTTTCAACGGGTGAGCTTACGCTTGAAGGAGTCATTGAGACGATCGCCGATCTGGGCGCGGAGCATGCGGAGATTGTACCCTTGGGCATCAATTTGGTTGAGAATCCTGAGCTAATTGATCAGATTGTACGAACGGCAGCAGGTCGTGGACTAGAGTTGTCTAATTATGCTATCGGGGCGAATTTTGCCGGTCTGGAGACAGCGGAAAGACAGCGTGAAGTCGAGCGGGTAAAGCGGGAAGTAGACGTCTGTGCGGCATTAGGCATTCAGCGGATGCGGCATGATGTAGCCTCGTCAAATGATCTATCTATTGCGCACTTTTTGGAAGAGCTTCCACATTTAGCTGAAGCCTGTCGAGAAATTGCCGATTATGCCGCAGGTTTGGGCATCACAACCAGTGTGGAGAATCATGGATACTTTATTCAGCACAGCGATCGTGTACAGGCGTTGGTTCACGCAGTAGGAAGAGATAACTTCCGTACAACACTCGACATTGGTAACTTCCTGTGCGCAGATGAGAATCCGCTTATTGCTGTGACTAACAATATTAAGCTTGCTTCGATGGTACATTTCAAAGATTTCTATATTCGTCCGCAGGATCGCCAGCCTGGCGAAGGCTGGTTCCAGTCTACTGGTGGGAACTGGTTGAGGGGTGCCATCGTTGGTCAAGGAGACATCGATATGCCGAGTGTCATTCGAACCGTTAAGGAAAGTGGCTACGACGGATATATCTCTGTAGAATTTGAGGGAATGGAAGAGTGCCGTAAGGGGACAAGACTTGGTTTGGAATACATCAAGCAGGTTTGGAACCAAATCTAATTCATTTTAAAGGAGAATTATTGCCATGGTTAAACCAATTATCACTAACAAAATCGGCGTTATTGTAGACAGTTTTCAGGTCGGAGTAAAAGAGGGGTTGCGCAAGGCAAAAGAAGCAGGGGCTGATGGAGTTCAGATTTATGCGGTGCAAGGTGAATTTGATCCCGCTAACCTTTCTCCTTCAGCCCGCCGTGAATGGAAGGAATACATCGCTTCACTGGGTCTCGAAATCTCTGCCCTCGTTGGAGATTTAGGCGGACATGGATTTCAGGACCCTGCACAGAATCGTGCCAAAATCGAAAAGTCCAAACGCATTATGGAGCTGGCCAAGGAGCTAGGTACAGATATCGTAACTACACATATCGGTATTGTTCCCTCTGACCACACCAGTAAAATTTATGAAACCATGCACATCGCCTGTGAGGAACTAAGCAGATACGCGCATGAGATGAATTCTTACTTTGCGATTGAGACTGGGCCAGAACCCGCTGCGCGTCTGAAGACGTTCCTCGACGGTTTGGGTTCCAAAGGGGTTTCTGTTAATTTTGACCCGGCCAACATGGTGATGGTGACTGGTGATGATCCCGTGCAAGGTGTTCATACACTAAAAGACTACATTGTACACACCCATGCTAAAGATGGTCTCAAACTTGCCGATATCGACCCGCGCGATGTTTACGGTCAATATGGTTATGAAGCACCCGCATTAGACCATGAGAAGATGGCTGAAATGGCCGAGACCGGCTCGGCGTTCCGTGAAGTTCCACTTGGAGCAGGTTCTGTCGACTGGAACAATTATCTGCAAGCGCTGAACGACATCGGTTATACAGGTTTCCTGACCATAGAACGGGAAGTTGGCACTAATCCAGAGGAAGATATCCGCCAGGCTGTGAATTTTTTAAAGGCTTTTCGGGTCTGAACATGGTAGTGATAATGATTAAATAGTTCATCCAACCTTTGGGATAAAAGAGAAGCTGCCTTACAGGAGAACATGCCTGTACGGTGGCTTTTTTTATTGCTACAAACAATGTTACTTAGTTCAGGATAAGAATCTGATCCAATTACTAATCTCATTTATTGCAACTTTATCCTCTATTTGGCGTTAAAGAAGAGAGAACATGAAGGGGGAGCCTATATGAAAAAGATAAATCTACTAGCCCTTTTAGCAGTCATTTCAGTAATCATTGTTGGATGTATCAATACAGGGAATAAGGATAAAGTGAATCAAACCCTGATCGATCTGAGCTCTGTTAATTCCATAACAATCCAGAACGATAGCGGTGAATCCATGACCATAACGGACAATAATTTAATAGAACAATTCAATGAAGCCATACATACTGCTGAGTATGACAGCGCCAAGCTTGATATTGCAGCACCTGATTATGAAGCTACTGTTGAATTGAAGAATAAAGAAAACGAAAAGTTCTCATTCTGGATTAAGGGCGAGAATAATGGTCTTTTCACCAAATCAGGACAAAATGGACATTACAAGCTGCCGGAAACAAAAAAAGTAGTTTTACTTGACTTATTTCAACCCAATGAGCAACAAGTAGAAGCCGATAATCTAAAAATTGACGAGGAAATCAAGCGAATCACAATAGCGAAATCTCTAGCACATGGTTCAGTGAGTGCTAACATAAAGGCTGAATACAAAGATCATGAAAGCATAGAAACTTTCGTCCGAGCCATCCGTACCGCTGTACAAATACCAGGAAATTTAAATACCGCAACGCCTAACTACGATATTGTTCTAATTTCAAATAATAATAAATATGCCTTTCATCTATGGATTAACGAAACAAGCGAGCAAGGCATGTTAATGAATGTGAACGAAACAAGCACAGGCTACACACTTACTAAGGAATCGACTGTCGAGTTAAAAAAGCTTATATTCTTGGAAGCAAACTTTAAGGGTCTGGAGTTTAATGCAGTACGGAGCTCAAATGGAGAACTGGTGGCTAATCCAATTGGCATAACCGAAAATAACTATCTATTAAACGGTGGGGCAGTGGTTGAATTACAAGGAATCTTATATCACACCATTCATTTTTTCTATGGCGACCATAATGCAGTTAACGCTTTACTAGCCCATGATCCTGCTACGGATGAGGTGATGGTGAAATGGAGCGATGAGCTGATCGATACCGATAACCGTTGGAACAATGCATTTATGAACAACTATAATATGCTAATCAAGTTGGACGAGGATCATCTATTATTTCTGGAATCGGATCTGACGAAAGAAGCTGGGAAATATCATTTGTCCTCTTATAATGTTGTTACAGGAGATATTGAGCGACTTCGGGAAGACTTTTGGCCGCTTTCTGATGATTCTGACTACATCTATAAATTCCAGTGGAATGCGGATGAACAAATATTATTTATGCAAAGTTACCTCGGCAATGTATGGTTGTTTGATCTGAGGAAAGGAAAGGACGATGTGCATCTTCTAAAATATCCGGTAATCCCTCACTCGACGACCGGTGCGCCATCCCTGTTTCCTTCACCAACCTTTAAGAGATTTGTACATGATGATGAGAGCGGCCAATTAACCTTTTATGATAATAAAGGAGCTTCGCTACGTACTGTGCCGTTACCACAAGAGCAATATGTACCTTCTGAGAAAATAAAGTGGAACCCGGCGGGCACGATTGCCTGGATGGATACAGCAGAGATGAACCAAAACCGAATCCATGACATCGACATCGATTATTTGAAAATAGCTCCACAAAAAATTAATTTTTATAATCAGGATGGGCTTCCCATCAGCTCTATTAAGACTGAAAGCGACCATGAAGATGCAGCTGTTGAAGTTGTAGGATGGATGGACGCTAATGTAGCTGTGATAAAATCCTATTCCGTAGAACTTTTGTACAAGGATACTATAGGGCTGAAGGTTAAGAATGTTTCTTATTATCTCTATGATGTAAAGAAGAAGAAGAAGGGGGCTAGCTTTTCGTCCATCCCCGCCAAAGCAACTGTAATTTTAGATCATCGCCTGGATGATGCTGATAATGAAGGCAATATCACTGTGAGTTTTAAAGAAATTACCTATAAAAAAGGAAATTAAATGAGCCTCGGAAGTTCGCCGCAATGATCACATAAGATCATTGGGAAGCTTCCCGAGGCTTCTTTTTTAATTTCAAGACAACGGTTAAGAAGACGTTATATTCATCGAGTAAGTCTGTCTCGAATTTTATATTTATCCTGCTGTTGTACGGACTGAGGTTAGTAGGTCTAGTTGGAAACCCTGTACCAGGGTTTCCCCGTTCATAAGATCGGTCTCATACGCCCGTTTGAAGCCTAAGCGATAGTAGAGCTTGATTGCTGAAGCCATCATTTCTGAGGTATGCAGATTTAAAGTGGTGGCTCCTAACTCACGAGATCTCCTAGCAGCTTCGTGAATTAGATGGGTTGCAACACCGAGGCCGCGAGCGGATGGGGATACGGCAAGCAGGCGTAGGATAGGGGAGTGAATGCCTAACTCTGGTTTACCGTAAGCCGTTTCCGAGGAGCTAAACAAGAGTGTGCTACCAATGATTTTCTTGTCGATTTCAGCGATGATCCGCATAATCGGGGCATCGCCATGGACAGATTCAAGAAGTGATTTCCGGTACGCTAGCCACAACGGCTCGGGCATAATTTCCGAGTATTGGTGGTAAGCGTCCAGTATCACTTCAGCGATGGCATCACGGTCATTATTCTCAGCTTCACGGATAATAATCTTTTGGGACATAATCTCGCGATCCCCTTTCAGTTAATGTATAGTTCATACGAATGAAGTCATTATAAACGATAATTCCGAGTTATATAAGGGGTATTTTATTATTTTGATAAATGAATAGAAAAGCTCTATATGAAATAAACATAACAGTCGATTATAAAGGGATTCACTATAGCTTCTGTAGTTTCGAATTTTAAATTATTAATCATTTATGAATGAAATTTTGTGAAAATCCGATTATTTTACACGGAATTTAAGTTGACAAAAAATAGGGGGGTGCATAAGATATAAACAAAATCTATAGGAAAGCATCGTTCTATTTCATTGTTTTTTCATCGGAATAGTAAAATTAATATTAGTTTAGGGGGATTAGGGATGAACATTGAAAATATTGAGGCTTTTGTCTACATTAACCATTATGGAAGCTTCAATAAAGCGGCCGAAGTCCTATATATCTCTCAGCCGACAGTTACGGCACGGATTCAATCGCTCGAAAGGGAATTGGATTGCAGAGTGTTTGATCGGTTAGGTAAGCAGATTAGCCTAACGGATAAAGGTAAGCAATTTCTTCCCTATGCCCAGCAGATTCTCCAGATCTATCAGAACGGTAAATATCAGGTTCAGGCCAAGGGGCATATTCCAAATGAACTGAGGATCGGCAGTACTGTCTCGGTATCCAATTATTTAATGCCGCATCTGATGCTTCATTTGAAGCGCAGGTATCCGCATATTACGATCAAGCTGACGACAGCTTCTACGGAAGTATTGATTGATAAGCTGAAATCGAAAGAGCTAGATCTGGCTTTTATCCGTAAGGTCGTAAATCCAGCCATTCAAGCCTTTCCTTTCTGCGAAGACCCCATTTCGCTGTATGTAGAGAAGGGGCATCGCTTAGCTAAGGCACAACGTACATCGCTGGAAGATATTCGCCAGGAGACGTTAGTCTTTTTTGAATGCGGGTCTTTGGATTGGATGCGACTGCATCGTGTATTTGAGAGCATGGAACAGCCACCGAAAATTGAATATCAGGTGGATAACCTGGAGACAGCCAAGAAGCTGGTGTTGAAAAAAGCAGGTATCTGTTTCCTTCCGGCACTTAGTGTGCAAGAGGAAGTAGCAGCTGGGACGTTAGTACGGGTGGATATTGCGGAGACGGAAGGCATCTCCTTACGTACCAGCCTGATTTCACTAAATGGGGAGAACGCTGAATTCATAGAAACTCTACTTGAACTCGGGATTGGTAAAACGGGAGATCGACTAATTGTATAGATGTATTAAAAAACTCTATTAGCGCATGGACACATGCAGTGATAAAGTTAATTGCATATAATGACGACTATTTCGATAGGAATTATAAATTTAATTTCGGAAGGATGGAGGGCTTGCGATGAGTGAGACATACAGACTGGCAGAACTGAAAGATGCGGAGATTTTGCTTGAGGTTACATATCGTGCGTATGAGCTGATTCGTGAGCTCGGGCTGCATTGGCCGGCGGCTACAGCTGACTTGGCACTTATTGAAGACAATATTGCTACGAATGAGTGTTATGTGCTTGAAGTTGATGGAACGATAGTTGCGACGATAACACTTTCAAAAGAAGAAGAGATTAAGAAGATTAGCCCACTGCCTTTTATTAAATGGTTTGCTGCTCATCCGGATTACAGTAACAGAGGTTATGGTGGAAAGCTTCTGGATTGGGTGGAAGAGCACATTATTGCTGGACAATTGGGTTCGGCTGCGGTCACGCTGGCAACGGCGAAGAAGCACCCATGGTTAGTTCAAATGTATGAACGCCGGGGATATGAACGGTTTCTAGAACTGGATCAGCAGAATGGTGACGGCATTATGTATCTGATGAAAAAAACACTCATAGATAAACCACAAATCATTCAAAGGGGATAGAACAATGAAAAAGTCCATTTCATTAGTAATTGCATCGTTATTGACACTGGCGATAGCAGGTTGCGGAAATAACAGCACGAACAGTAGTCAGAATGGAAATGCAGCCGAAGCTTCGGTAACGGCAAATGGTTCGACAAAGGTAACTAAGATCATCGTAGGCACGGGTACTGCTTTTCCGAAGGTCTGCTTCATAGATGAGAACGGCAAGCTTACAGGCTTCGATGTGGAACTGCTCAAAGAAATCGATAAGCAGCTGCCTGAATATGAATTCGAGTTTCAAACCATGGATTTCAGCAATTTACTGCTGAGTCTGGAAACTAAAAAAATCGACCTGGTTGCCCATGTCATGGAGAAAAATCCGGAGCGGGAGTTGAAATATTCTTTTAACAAAGAAGCCTATGCCCACTGGAGAAACCGCATCGTAGTGGCGAAGGATAATGATTCGATCCAATCACTGGATGATCTTAAAGGAAAAAAGGTATTAGTCGGTGCGACAAGCGCACAAGCGCAAATTCTGGAAAACTACAATAAAGAGCATGACAATGCGATTAATATCGTGTATCAGAACGGTGCAGCGAATGATACCGTCGCACAGATTAGTACTGGGCGTGTGGACGCTACGCTGGCTGCAGATTTTGTCCTGCCGATCATTGATCCGCAGAGTCAGCTAAAAGCTACGGGCGACGAGCTGTCCTCCGCGGACATTCTCTATGTTTTCCGTAAGGATGATGCCGATTCACAAAAGCTGTCAGATGCGATTGACAGTGCGATTAAAGAGCTGAAGACGGACGGAACACTGGGTAAGCTGAGCACGGAATGGCTGGGTGCGGATGTTACAGCGGATTCGGTTAAATGATTGAGCCGGTGAGCACGGGAAGGGAGGGAATATATGGGCGCACAGTTTGATATCAGTTTTGTATTTTCGTTTTTGCCTAAGTTACTAGGGACTTTAAGTACCACGCTTCTGATTGTCGCCTGTTCTCTACTGACAGGAATTATTGTCGGCTTTCTCGTAGCTCTGCCAAGACTTTATAAAGTGCCTGTGTTAAAGACCCTCTCCGAAATCTATATTTCTTTTTTTCGGGGAACTCCGATTCTTATCCAGCTCTTCTTGTTTTATTATGGTTTGCCTGAAATCATGAAGCTGGTCCATGTGGATATGACCCGAACTCCAGTACTTGTCTTTGTGATTCTGACCTACGGTCTGCATACGGGAGCATACATGTCCGAAATGATTAGGGCTTCTGTGATGGCGGTGGATAAGGGGCAGGTGGAGGCTGCATATGCTGCGGGGATGACGGGGTTTCAAGCTTTTACACGAATCGTGCTGCCCCAAGCGCTAGGTATAGCAGTTCCGGTATTCTCTAATCTAGTAATTGCACTACTGAAAGATACGTCATTAGCTTTTACCCTCGGGGTGATGGAAATGTCAGGTAAAGCTCAGACGCTTGGCAGCCTAACTCAGCATTTTATTGAAACGTATATCGCGCTTGCGCTTATCTATCTGGTCATCAGCTTTACGATTGAGAAGCTGCTGCTTGTAGCAGAACACCATCTGTTGAGGCATGAGAAACGGAATACACCGGAGAAAAATTTGTTCAAAATCAACAAAAGCTGGTCCTACCGTCGCATTATTGCAGAATTAGGAACGGGCAAAGGAGGCACCGGATTATGAAACTAGACCCATCGTTTATATGGACCGCTCTGGTGCAGATTCTGAGTGCAATTCCTACGACCTTATATATCACCTGTGTCTCTGTGTTAATTGGTTTTGTGATTGGCGTGGCTGTAGCCTTAATCCGGCTATACAGAGTTCCACTGCTCTACCCCTTGGCAGTTGGTTATGTAACTTTCATCCGAGGGACACCGATGCTGACGCATCTGCTGCTTATATATTTTGGGCTTCCTGTGCTGATTGATGGTCTGGCGGCGCATTTCGGCTGGAGCTTTAGGTCGGTTTCGATTCCGATGATCGGTTTTGCTTATATTTCGTTCTCGATTACTGCTGGAGCTTATATGTCCGAGGTCGTCCGTTCCGGTCTGCTCGCTGTGGATCGCGGTCAGCTAGAAGCAGCCCACTCTATCGGTATGACTACGCCCCAAGCACTAAAGCGGATTGTTTTTCCTCAAGCGCTGGCGGCAAGTCTGCCTAATCTTTCGAATTCAGTAATCGGTATGCTGCACGGATCTACCCTTGCTTTTACTGTTTCGGTGGTGGATATCAATGCTAAGGCACAGATAGTGGCTTCAACGAACTGGAAGTTTTTTGAGGCTTATCTGGCAGCTGCGCTGATCTTCTGGGCACTAACATTTCTGATCGAACGCGTGACGTCGGTGATTGAGAAAAGGATTAATCTGTACAATCGAGGTGGAGTAGCATGATCAAACTTGCGCAAATTTCGAAGTCATTCGGTCGGAATCAGGTATTAAACAATATAGATTTAACGGTGACGAAGGGAGAGGTTGTCGTCATTCTCGGCCCCAGTGGCTCCGGCAAAACGACTCTCTTACGCTGCGTGAATTATCTGGAGAGGCCAAGCAGCGGAGAGATCGCCATTGGCGATTTTAAAGTGAACTGCAAACATGCCCGCAAAAAGGAGATTCATCAGCTTAGGCAAAAAACGGCAATGGTATTTCAGCAGTACAATTTGTTCCGTCATAAAACCGCGCTGGAGAACGTGATGGAAGGGCTGTTAATTGTCAAAAAGCTTCCGAAGGACGAAGCGAGAAAGCGGAGTATTGCACTGCTTGAAAAGGTTGGTCTTGCCAGCAAGCTGGATGCTTACCCGAGTCAGCTGTCCGGAGGTCAGCAGCAGCGTGTAGGGATTGCCCGAGCCTTGGCGCTTGAGCCAGAGGTTATCTTATTCGACGAACCAACATCGGCTCTGGACCCTGAGCTAGTGGGTGAGGTTCTGGCTGTTATCCGAAAAATTGCCAAGGAAGGCATCACAATGATTGTAGTCACCCATGAAATGGGATTTGCTCGTGATGTGGCGAATCATGTGGTTTTTATGGACGGAGGCGTCATTGTTGAAGAAGGAACGCCGACAGAGCTGTTTAATCATCCGCGCGAAGAAAGAACGAAGCAGTTCCTGAAGCGAATCACACCTGAATTTAACTATTCCATATAGGAGGGAAAACAATGGCTATTACAATCAGCGTACTTGATCAAAGTCCGATCTATCCGGGAGAAACGCCAGAGGAAGCATTCCAGCATACCATTAAGCTGGCACAACTCTCTGAGGAGCTTGGATTTCATCGATTCTGGGTTTCCGAGCATCATGACTCTGAGCAGGTAGCCGGTTCTTCTCCAGAAGTACTCATCTCACATCTGCTGGCCAAAACAGAGCGCATCCGCATTGGCTCCGGTGGCATCATGCTCCAGCATTACAGTCCGTACAAGGTGGCGGAGAACTTCAATGTGCTGTCTACACTGGCTCCTGGCCGAGTGGATCTCGGAGTGGGACGCGCTCCCGGTGGACTCCCGCGCAGCACACAAGCGCTTCAGCAGGAAAGAACCGAATCCCCTAGCTTAACGGACAAAATCATCGAGCTGGAGAAATATGTGCATAACCGGCTCGAAGAAAACCACCCGCTGGCTGGGTTGAAGGCAGGTCCCCTTCCTGGTATTCCGCCTGAGCTGTATGTGCTTGGCGCGAGTGTAGGCAGTGCAGAGATTGCTGCTGAACTTGGATTACCTTATGTGTTCTCCCTATTTATTAATAGCGATAAGACAGTAGCGCTAGATGCTATTCGTGCTTACCGAAGCGGTTTTGTTTCTTCACAGGGCAGACAACCGCAAGCAATTATCGCTTTAGCACTAGTGGTGGCTGAGACCGAAGAGGAAGCGAAAGAACTGGCGGGCGCACATAAGTTGATTCGGATTCAGCTGGCAAGCGGGAAGAAGCTAACCGTTGGAACCCGGGAACAGGCGGAGGAGTTTGCCCGCCAGAGCAATGAAGCATACACGATTGAAGAGTTGGAACCAGAGATTACCAAAGGAACAAAGAACTCTGTACGTGAACAGCTGTTGGCACTTTCAGAGGCATCCGGTGTTGAGGAGTTCATCATAACTACGAATGTGCAGCCTTTTGACAAACGGTTCCGCTCCTTTGAGCTACTGAGCGAAGCAATCGCTGAAGTGCCGGCAGAGGCATAAGCGGGCGGATCAGGATCACACGGGAAATCGTTTAAAGGAGGGTGACTGTATATGACTAGTAAAGCTAAAGAGCTGAGTGCGGAAGCGCTTGGAGAAGAATTAATCGAGATACGCCGTCATCTGCATCGGCACCCGGAACTGTCGAACGAAGAATATGAGACAACAAAATATATTATTTCCCTGCTGGAGCGGGCAGGAGTCAGGGTCGTAGATTACGGTCTGTCTACCGGAGTGATCGCAGAAATTGGGGGCAAGCAGCCCGGTCGGGTCATCGCGCTGCGCGCAGATATCGATGCCTTGCCAATCCAGGAGGAAACTGGAGCAGCTTATGCGTCGTTGTATCCCGGCAAAATGCATGCCTGCGGACATGATTTCCATACGGCTGCCTTGATCGGTGCCGCCTATCAATTGAAGCAGCGAGAGGGTCAGTTACTAGGAACGGTACGCCTGTTGTTTCAACCGGCTGAAGAGAAGGCGCAAGGGGCACAGCGGATCATTGCTAGCGGGGCGCTAGAAGAAGTCCGGGCAGTAATCGGGCTGCATAACAAGCCGGAACTGCCAGTCGGAACGATCGGTATTACGGCGGGCCCTTTAATGGCAGCGGCTGACGGGTTTGTGATTGAAGTGCAGGGTGGCAGTTCTCATGCTGCCGTTCCAGAAGCTGGGATAGACCCGATTATAGCTGCTTCGCATATCGTGACTGCATTTCAATCCATTGTAAGTCGCAATGTCAGTCCCCTACAAAGTGCGGTGGTCAGTGTGACGCAGATTCACAGCGGAAATTCATGGAATATCATCCCCGAAAAAGCCGTGCTTGAGGGTACAATCCGTACCTTTGATGAAACGGTGCGCAGCAAAGTACTTGACCGCTTTCGGGAAGTGGCGACTGGTGTGGCAGCTGCTCTTGGAGCTAAAGCCACTGTCCGCTGGATCGAAGGGCCGCCTCCGGTCATCAACGACGCCGCCTTAGCGGCGTTAGGGGTAGAGTCGGCTGAAGCTCTTGGCTACCGAGCGGTCAAACCAGAGCTTTCACTGGCCGGAGAGGATTTTGCCTTCTATCAGCGCGTGGTACCGGGATTATTCGTCTTTATAGGTACTGAAGGAAGCCAAGAATGGCATCATCCAGCCTTCAATCTGGATGAACAGGCACTGCCTGCGGCAGCACGTTTCCTTGCGGATGCGGCTGTACGTTCCCTTGAGTACTACAATTCCGGTGGAGGTGCAGAATTATAGCTGAACATAAGAGTTACGATGTAATTATCGTAGGCGCAGGCTCGATGGGCATGAGCGCTGGTTACAATCTTGCGAGGCGCGGAGTGAAGACGCTGCTAGTGGATGCCTTCGATCCTCCACATACACAGGGCAGCCATCACGGGGAATCCCGGCTGATCCGGCATGCTTACAGCGGTGATCCCGCCTACATTGATTTAGCTTTGCGGGCAGATACACTATGGAAAGAAGCGGAACAGTTGAGCAAAACAGAACTCCTTGTCCGCTCAGGCGTGTTGAATCTCGCGGATAGCACAGTGTATTCCTTCAACGGTCGACTCGAAGAAGCGAAGAAACGGAAGGTGCTGGTCCATCATATGGATGCCGAAGAGATCCGGCGGCGCTGGCCGGCATTGAACATACCGGAATCATTCGCGGCAATGTATGAACCAGATGCCGGATATTTGTACAGCGAACGCTGTATTTCCGCCTACCGTCAGCTTGCCCTTGGACATGGTGCGGAACTGTTGACGAACACTCCAGTAGTGAATGTCACCGCTCGCGAAGGCAGCGTTACGGTTCATACGACAAATGGCGATTATCACGGAGCGGCAGTTATTCTTAGTGCCGGAGCTTGGTTTGGCAAATTGGCACCTTTTGTACATTTGCCGATTAAAGCAATCCGCAAAGTTGTGGGCTGGTTTGAGAGCTCCCCTGCTTTTGCTGCTGGTAATTTCCCTGGCTTTACGTTAGGAGCAGAGGAAGGTGGCTATTACGGATTTCCCAGCATTGATGGAGCTGGCCTGAAGATCGGCCGGCATGATACAGGGCTGGAATGGAAGCCGGGTACACAGCTTGCCCCGTTCGGCAATGAAGCCAGCGATGAGGGTGACCTCCGCAAGGTACTGGAGTCTTACATGCCCGGTGCTGCTGGTCGATTGCTAAAAGGTTCTGCATGTAAATATGAGCATACGCCTGATGAAGATTTCATTATAGACTGCCATCCGCTTCATTCCAACGTGCTGATAGCTGGAGGATTTTCGGGGCATGGTTTTAAATTTTCTAGTGTTGTGGGTGAAATACTGGCTGACGTAGCGATCGGCGGAGTTACAACTCATAACATCCAGCCTTTTTCGTTATCTCGTTTCGCACCACCGGATCATTCGCGAACAAGTCTTATATTGGAGGGGATTTAATGAGCAGAGTTCAAATCAGTGATTATCTAAGGACGTATCATCAATTAGTAAAGTCGACCGCCGGGTTAACGGAGGAACAACTGAAATGGAAGGCAGAACCCGCCAGTTGGAGTGTGACTGAGGTACTGACTCATCTGGCTGATCACAGCATCGTAGTTTCGTTCCGCATTCGTGATATTCTCGCTGCTACGACTGCACAGCTTCCAGTCTTCAATCAGGATGCTTGGGTCAGCGGTCAGTACGCCAACAGCGGCAATGCTTCCGACAATCTGGAGCTGTTCCGCAGCCTGCTTTACTATAACAGCCTTTTGTTTGAACGGCTTAGCGAAGAAGATTGGGAGAAAAGCGGAATTAATTTCAAGGGGGAGACCGTGAAAATTTCCGATATCGTGCACGGCTTCACTGGACATGTGGAGAGACATCTTGGCCAGATCGAGCGAATCAAACAGGGCGCAGCTAATGCATCGTTTGTGCAATGATTGCTTCCGAAGTCAGTTTTGCATGAAGTGAAATCAAGGAAGCTTATGCTCACAAAACTTTTAGGAGGAATGAACATGACCAAACCAAGACAACTGAAGCTGGGTGCACTGCTGCATGGGGTAGGAGGCAGCACGTCGATGTGGCGCCATCCAGATGCCAAACCAGATGCCAGTGTAAACTTTGAATTATACAAAGAGTGGGTACAGAAGGCAGAAGAAGGCAAGTTGGATCTGATCTTCATCGCAGACGGTCTGTACATTAATGAAAAGTCCATTCCTCATTTCCTTAACCGGTTTGAGCCGCTGACTATTCTTAGCGCACTCGCAGCCGTCAGCACTAACATCGGTTTAGTTGGTACCTTGTCTACCTCGTACAGTGAACCATTTACCGTAGCGCGTCAATTCGGCTCATTGGATGTAATCAGCGGCGGCCGGGCCGGCTGGAATGTGGTGACTTCACCTCTGGAAGGTTCTGCGTCAAATTACAGCAAAAAAGAGCATCCTGACCATGGCAAGCGCTACCGCATTGCCACCGAATATTTGCAGGTGACACGCGGACTATGGGATTCTTGGGAGGATGATGCGTTTGTACGAGACAAGGAATCAGGTGTATTCTTTAATCCACAAAAAATGCATACCCTGGACCATCAAGGAGAGTTCTTCTCTGTGAAGGGGCCGCTGAATATTGCTCGTTCGAAACAGGGGCAGCCTGTCGTATTTCAGGCAGGATCCTCGGAAGTCGGTAAGAATTACGCCTCCAAGGAAGCAGATGCTATCTTCACTGGACACGAAACGCTAGAAGATGCCCAAGCATTCTATAACGATGTTAAGACACGGGTAGCTTCGTTTGACCGGAATCCGGATGAAGTGCTGATCTTCCCTGGAATTGCTCCAATCATCGGTGACACGCCGGAGGAGGCAGAGCGCAAGTACCAGGAGGTTGCTGGCCTTGTAACGATTGAGAATGCACTGAACTACTTAGGCAGATTCTTCGAGCATCAT
Source organism: Paenibacillus sp. FSL F4-0236 (assembly GCF_038000135.1). Classification (NCBI taxonomy): domain Bacteria; kingdom Bacillati; phylum Bacillota; class Bacilli; order Caryophanales; family Paenibacillaceae; genus Paenibacillus; species Paenibacillus sp. FSL F4-0236. The sequence continues at coordinate 2,647,929 of NZ_JBBOBK010000001.1, read as the reverse complement.
GATTTCTCGCAATATCCGCTGGATGAGCCGTTCCCTGAGCTTGGCGAGTTGGGGCGCAATAGCTTTCAGAGCGGCACGGATAAAATCAAAAAGGATGCGAAGGAGAAAGGCTTGACGCTTCGACAGGTTGCCTTACAATCGGCTACCCCACGCAGCAGCTTCATTGGCACACCGGAGCAAGTAGCTGATCAGATTCAATCTTGGTTTGAGAGTGGTGGGGCAGATGGATTTATGATCGCGGCTGCCGTCCCTAACGGACTGGAGGAATTCATCGATCGGGTGGTGCCGATTCTGCAGGAGCGGGGTTTGTTCCGCACTGAATACGAAAGTGACACGTTGCGTGGAAACCTCGGCATACCGTTGCCGGAGAACCGCTATTCCAAAGCTTCTCAGCCAGCAGGGCAAATTTGACGGTTGATCCAGTATTCGCAATCCACCAAAACTCGAATATTGCGGAGATGGTGCATTACGCCGGCCAGCTGCAGGATGAAATGATTGAATACCGTCGTGATTTGCATGCCCATCCGGAGCTACTGTATGATGTCGTCCGCACTTCTAATAAAGTAGCAGAATTGTTAGAGGAGTGGGGGATCACAGTACGGAGAAATGTCGGCAAACATTTCGGAATGGGAGTGGTCGGCCTCCTGCAAGGCTTAGCAGACAATGGCAATAGTGGGCCTACTCTTCTTCTAAGGGCAGATATGGATGCCCTGCCGATACAAGAGTGCAATGAGTTGCCTTACAAGTCAGTCAATGACGGCATCATGCACGCCTGTGGCCATGATGCCCATACCGCTATGCTGTTGGGCGCTGCCCGAACCTTGGCAGCCTTCCGGGAACGATTGATGGGCACGATCATTTTCGTCTTTCAACCAGCTGAGGAAGGCGCGGTCAAGAGTCCGCTTGATGGAAGATTACTCTCAGGCGGCCGCGATCTCATTGAGGATAACGTGCTGGAAGGTGTCGACCATGCCTACGCGCTACATGTCATGCCAGAGCTTCCGGTCGGAACGCTTGGTATTCACCCTCATGATGCCATGGCAGCGTCCAGCCATTTTAAGGTGGAATTTCAGGGGATATCCGGTCATCATAGTGCTCCGCACAGAGCTGTAGATGCGATCCAGATGGCGGCACGATATATAGGAGAGATTAACGGAATGATGGCTAATCGAATCGATCCGCAGGAGGCGGCGGTGTTGGCCTTCGGAACGTTGCAGGCTGGTACTGCTGTTAATGTGATCGCTGAACACAGTGAACTAACAGGAACGTTCAGAGCGTTTACCAAGACGACGGTAGCTGCAATTACAAATGGTTTACAGCGCCATGCTTCAGCTATAGCTGAGTCTTATGGAGGGAAATACAAGCTGGAGCTGCGTGAAGGAATTGCAGTAGTGAACAATGCGGAAGCGGTGCAGCAGGTGCTTCATGCAGCCCGTGCAGTTCTAGGTGAGGATCAGGTAATACTTCTGGAGCAGCCAAGTCTGGCTGGTGAGGATTTTGGTTGGTATCTTGAAAAGGTTCCCGGTGCCTTCGCCTTTATTGGTTGCGGTAATAAGGAGAAGGGAATTGTCCATGCTATCCATCAGCCACAGTTTAATATCGATGAAGCGATGCTAGTTCATGGTGCGAGGATACTGGTTAGACTCGCAATACAGCATAATGGATCGGCCAGCGGCAAACAAAAGTAAAAGGTACCCCAATGGGATACCTTTTACTTTTGTTTAGGCTTGTCAACTCACCAGAAATACGTTTCGAATGTATAACCGTTTTTCCCAAAGAAAGTTATCTCACCGCTTGTCACTTCCTCAGGAATGTCAAAAAACATGCCTTGTTTACCCGCGATATCAAAGGTGTGAGTTACTTTCTTATCATGAACTTTGTAACTTACCTCGAAATGACTGAATTGCTTCTTAAGACCTTGATCGAACATACCGACACTAACGAGTTGTCCGCTCCTCTTCACTTGGACGTCGTCTCCATCATCCCCCATGCCTAAATCCATACTCCAGTCCAAACTCCCGTTTTTTAAACGATCGACGTATTTCAACGTAAGCGATTCTACGCCATCTTCCTCTTCGATATGTAAGAGTACAGCTGTATATTTATCAATAATCCGAGAATCCAGAACTGGGAGTCCGCTCAAAATAGCAAATTCAGTTAACTCCTGCTCTGTTATTGCCTCTCCTGAGGGATCATCCATTTCGATAGGTTTCATTCCTAGCCAATCTTCCCACTCCTCAGGAGATTCGAGTTCAGCACGAAAGTCATCATCCGTGGTAATGATCGCTGTTCTAGTTGTTACATCCCAATCAACGGAGATCCCGATTCGTTCGGCAATAGCGCGCAATGGAACCATAATATCACTGCCGGAGAGATAAGGTGTAGGACTCTTCCAATTGATCCAAACATCAGAATCCTCTATATCTTCGTTGTAATCGCTAAACATATAATCATTTTTATCCGGATAAATAGAAAGTGCTCCGTTAAAATGTGATATAAAAACATGCGGATAAGGGTTATCTATAAACTTCGAAATATCGGCTTGAATGTCGGGATGCTCAAAAAGTTGGGTTGGAACGAACGTTTTTCCCTCTATTAACGTAGGCAACTCATCTTGAAAGAAAAAGTTTATGCCATTAATTGTGACGGAGGGTTGGATCGCAGAACGTTGGATAGAATCGGATAACTTCGGTACAACCGAAGCCGATGCAAAGATCGGAGTCGAATTGGAAGCCGATAAGAAAAGAATAAGTAATACGTTCATGAAGCGGCGGTTGTGCATGAATACAAGTCTCCTTTTTTTGTTTATCACTTTAATAATCAAATCAATATCCTAAATATACCATGTGGAGATTATTATAGGGGATTCTTAGCACAAGGCTTAAATCGAGTAGTTTTTTCTTAACAGGATCATTAGTTTGACATTATGCAAGCACTTAACTATACTTATTATAGTGACTTACTTAATTATATTTAATCGACAAATCATAAATGAATTCTTACTTCTTAAAGAAAAGAGGATAATCATGGAACAATATCGGATCAATGCAGCCAACGGCTTAGAGTTTGGACTTTATACATTAGGTGATCATCTAGCGAACCCTGAAACTGGGAGCCGAATATCTGCCAAACAACGCATACGTGAAATTATTGACTTGGCTCAATTAGCGGAGCAAGCAGGAATTGATTTTTTTAGTGTAGGAGAGAGTCATCAAGAATATTTTGCTACTCAGGCGCATACCGTTGTGCTGTCAGCTATTGCACAGGCTACTAAGAAAATGAAAATAGGTAGCTCATCTACGATTATAAGCACCTCTGATCCGGTTAGGGTGTACGAAGATTTCGCTACAATTGATTTGATCTCAAATGGTCGAGCTGAAATAATAGCTGGCCGTGCCTCTAGAGTGGGGTTATATGAACTATTGGGCTATGATCTTAATGATTATGAGGAATTATTTGAAGAAAAATTCGACTTGTTATTAAAGATAAATGAAAACGAAGTTATGAATTGGAAGGGAGAATTTCGTAACCCTCTCAAAAATGCAAGAATCCTCCCCCGTCCTGAGGGAAACTTACCGATATGGAGAGCTGTAGGTGGGACTTCTGCCAGTGCGATCAAAGCAGGCATTGCAGGTGTTCCTATGTTTTTGGCCCATTTAGGGGGTCCCGCTGTCTTGTTCAAAAGATCCATTGATGCTTATCGTGAAGCTGCAAGTCAGAACGGATTCGATCCGTCGAAGCTGCCTGTAGCGACTGCTGGATTCTTTTACGCGGATGAAACGACACAGAAGGCACAAAGAGCCTATTATCCATATATAAACGAAGGAATGAAATTAACCAATGGACGTGGTTTTCCTAAACAGGCGTTTGCTCAAGGAGCCGATCCCCGCGATGTTATGAATATTGGCAGCCCACAGGAAATCATTGAAAAAATTCTATATCAACATGAACTCTTCGGCCATCAACGATATATCGCACAAATGGATTTTGGTGGCGTACCTTTTGAAAATTTAATGAAAAACATAGATTTAATTGGTTCTGAAATTCTACCAGCTATTAAAAAATATACGGCAAAAAAATAAACTCCAGGAGGTCAGAATTATGAAAATTGTAGCATTATCAGGGTCAAAGATAGGATCGAAAACCAGAATCGCTATGAATTACACAATAAATTCGTTTCATGAAAAATACAAAGATGCAGAAGTTACGCTTCTAGATCTGGCGGAGTATGATGTTCAATTCAGTGATGGTCGCAATTATCTGGAATACGAAGGGGACACCAAGTACGTAATTCAAACGATCATGGAAGCAGATGTTATCGTAATCGGAACGCCTATATTTCAAGCTTCCATCCCAGCAACACTAAAGAATATATTCGATTTAGCGCCCGAAAAAGCATTTCAACACAAGGTTGTAAGTATGCTCGTCACGGCAGGATCTTCACGTCACTATCTGGTAGCTGAGCAGCAATTGAAACCGATATTAGCCTATATGAAAGCGCAAATTGTTCAAACGTATGTATTTATAGAAGAGAAGGATTTTTATCGAAAAGAAATAGTAAATGATGATGTGCTATTCCGTATAGACCGCTTAGTGGAAGATACCTATGTACTCTCTGAGACCTATGCCAAAATTCGAGAGGCTGAAGAAGCTAAATATGGTTTCTAAGAAAGATCGAAATAGGCTAACATTTCGCAAACTAGTTACTATTTTCCAAGTCACCCTTCATCCTTTAGGATGAGGGGTTATTTGTACAATTTCGTTCCAATAAGGCTCCCAGCTGTTCTGCTAATACTTGATAGGTTACTGGTCTTTCGTTCGTAAACCACCATTCAACTACACCTACATACGAAGAAGCTACAAATTGTACGACTAAATCCTTATTTAATCCTTCGTTTTTACCCTTTGTGATATCCACTTCGTCTTTGAACTCTTCTATAAGAAATTCCAGAAAACGACTCCGGAAGAAAGGGGCTCCTTTGCTAGCTAACATCATGGAGAAAAAGGCATAGTTACTCTCAAAGTATTCCGTCCAAATCACAGACCCCGTTACAAAATCCAAATCAGAGGCTGCTTCACATCTTTCACGAAGTTCATTGATATGCTTCTCGATAAGCTTATCAAGAAGATCATACTTATCCATATAGTGAAGGTAAATAGTACCACGGCTCACGTTTGCTTTATCAGAGAGTTCCTGAAGGGTTATATCATCAAAATTTTTCACAGTCATTAGTTCAATGACTGCTGTCTTCAAGGCTTCTTGTGTTTTTAAGATTCTTCTATCGACTTTAGACAATTTACTCACCGAACTTTCTTTATTCATCAACAAAAGAGTAAGAATTCATTATATAACATACTATAACGAGCTCATCAATGGGACATCTGTTTATAAATTTATATAAAAGAATCGCGAATACGCAGTAGGAAATAAACAATTTCGATGGTTTTGTTTATTAATGTACAAATCGCATCAAATTAACAATTGGCACCAAATTTAATCCGATTATAATAATAGACATGTGATCATTATTGTAATTATGCGTATTAAATATTGGTTACAACTACTCATGTGCTAAGTATTCCAGCAGCAAAATCGGAATAAGAAGTTTAGGAGGAAATGATTATGAACAATCGCACATGGCTTATCACCGGTGTGAGCAGTGGTTTTGGTTATGAGATGACGAAACAGCTTCTTCAGAAGGGCAATAAGGTTATCGGTACTGTTCGTAACAAAAGCAAGGTCGCTGACCTCATTGAGAAGTATCCCGAAACCTTCAGTTGCGAGATTCTAGATGTGACCGATTTTCCAGCCATTCGAAATCTTGTCGATAGATCTTTTGAAAAGTTTGGACGTATCGACGTTATCATAAGCAATGCTGGTTATGGCCTTTTTGGGGCTGCAGAAGAACTCTCTGACGACGAGGTTAATCATATCATTGCCACGAATTTAACGGGGTCCATCCAGCTTATTCGTTCAGCTCTCCCGCATTTACGCACTCAGGGTGGTGGACGTATTATTCAGATCTCCTCCTATGGCGGGCAGGTCGCCTTCCCAGGAAATTCGATGTACCATGCGACCAAGTTTGGGATAGAGGGCTTTTGTGAGTCCGTTGCTCAGGAGGTTGAAGCTTTTAACATCGGTATTACATTGGTGGAGCCGGGAGGAGCCCGTACCGAGTTCCGTTATGGGAACGCACAGGTAACGAAACTCATGACAGAATACGATGGCAACCCAGCACATAACTTTTTGAACATGCTGGACGCTTCTAAGAGTTTAGCTCCTGGAGATCCAGTGCGGATGGCTGCCCGAATCATAGAAAGTGTTGAATTAGAACCGGCACCGATACGAATGATACTTGGATCTCATGCACTGGCTAGCACGATTTCGACCCTCAAAGCTCGTGTTGCCGACTATGAGAAGCAGACTGAACTGGCAGCTTCTACTGATTTTCCAGCGGGAGAGTAAGAGGATCGCAGTGCACTAATAATCATTAACTATAGGCAGAAAGTAGGAATCAACGATGAAAAATGAACAACTTAGTAGCAGCACTATTTTTCCTTTAGGGGAAAAGGTTAAAGCAAACTTTACGGGTGACGCTTATTTGCAAATGGTGTTTACAGATCCGAAGCCGCTTAATACCGCAATTGGTAATGTAACCTTTGCTCCAGGCGCACGCAATAACTGGCATGCTCATCAGGTTGGACAAGTTCTGTTAGTCACTGGTGGAAATGGCTGGTATCAGGAAGAAGGAAAACCTGCTCAATTGCTCGAAATAGGTGATGTGGTCAACATTCCAGCTAATGTGAGACATTGGCATGGCGCGACAAAGGATAGTTGGTTCGTTCATTTGGCTATGACTCCAGGCGAAACAGAATGGTTTGAAGCTGTCGAGGATGAATGGTTTGAAGCACTGTAAGAACTAAAACTCATTTAAACATAGAAATGGAGGCTTGCTTTATGGAATATATCAAATTTGGAAATACGGGAATGGACGTCTCTCGGATTTGCCTTGGTTGTATGAGCTTTGGAAAAGTGCTGCCTGGAGGGCACCAATGGGTGCTCGATGAGGAGAACAGTCGTCCTATCATTAAAAGAGCGCTTGAGCTCGGCATCAATTTTTTTGATACAGCTAATATTTACGCAAGTGGTTCCAGTGAAGAGATTATCGGACGTGCGCTTAAGGAGTATGCGAATCGGGATGAAATTGTACTTGCCACGAAGGTCTGGGGCCAGATGCGTCCAGGTCCTAATGGTGGTGGGCTTTCTCGAAAAGCTATTATGAGCGAAATAGATAACAGTTTGAAGAGACTTGGGACCGATTATGTGGATCTCTATATCATTCACCGCTGGGATTATAACACACCCATTGAAGAAACCATGGAGGCCTTGCATGATGTAGTGAAGTCTGGAAAGGCTAGATATATCGGTGCGTCTGCTATGTATGCTTGGCAATTCCAAAAAGCATTACATGTGGCCGAGAAAAATAGCTGGACTCGCTTTGTATCCATGCAAAATCACCTTAATCTCATCTACCGAGAAGAGGAAAGGGAAATGATGCCGCTTTGTCAGGATCAAAAAATTGCGGTAACTCCTTATAGTCCTCTGGCATCAGGAAGATTGATTCGCGATTGGTCGGAAACAACACGCAGATCCGAAACCGATCTCATTCAAAAATCAAAGTATGATTCAACCGCTGATGTAGATCGATTAATTGTTGAGCGAGTAGCGTCGTTAGCAGAGAAACGAGGCGTACCACGTACTCATATCGCACTTGCATGGCTGTTGCAAAAAGCTTCTGTAGCTGCTCCAATTGTGGGCGCGACGAAAATTGCTCAGCTCGAAGATTCAGTAGATGCTCTAGCGGTGAAATTATCACCTGAAGAAATTTCATTCCTTGAAGAGTTGTATGTTCCACATCCAATAGTTGGAGCTCAGTAATGAAGACTGGTTAAGCTTGTCACTTAAACGTAGACCTTTTCGCCCTCTTAGTGCATTCGAATATTAAAATAAAGCCGATGATCTAAACCAAAAGATCATCGTTTTTTTGTTTGCTTAATAAGATAACGGACCATGTATCTCTTAACGTAATTCACTTGGAGTCCGTTGTTTAATCTGTTTAAATACTCTGTTAAAGGTACGGATATTAGTGAAACCGCATTCCAGTGCGATATCTAAAATGGATTTGTCTGTGGTCAGCAGCAGCTGTTCTGCTTGGTTGACTCGGATGTTGCTAAGGTATGCAATATAGCTCATACCCGAAAGACTCTTGAAGAAGCGGGAGAAATAAAAGAGGCTCATATTGGCTTGCCTTGCGGCGTCAGCAAGTGTGATGGGATGCATGTAGTTGACGTCGAGGTATTCAAGAACCCCTTGCATAATCTTCATGTTAGTGATGCGCCTTTTATCTTTCTGTGGATTAATCTTATCCAAGGGAACATGCCGTAAAATGAGTCCGCTCCACTCGTGCAAAAGGCCAATGATTACCTGTTCATGATATTCCAGCTTCTGATTATATTCGTCCATAAGTTCCTGCAGGATCTGAGAAAGACGGTTGTTGAAACGCACTTCTTCTTCTCGTATAGCTCGTTTCTCCATAAATGGGGAAGTCAGCCTCACATTCAAAGGCCATCCACCAGGAAAGCCGATTAATGAAGGATTGAATATTACCATCATTATCTTGGAGCTGCTGTCTTTACTGTCATAGTAGTGGATGTCTCCGCTGCTGCATATAGCCATATCTCCCGCTTTCAAGATCCTCGTTTCGGAGTTAATTCCCATCCGAATTGAACCTTCAAATACATAGACTATCTCAAGATCGTTATGCCAGTGGGCTAGAAAATCAATATCATTAGACATTATTACAGTGAAGGGGAAAGTCGAATGGTAAGTTCTATTTTCGTGAAAGGCTTTCATGAGATCTCCTGTTCATGTGGTTTGAATTTTAGGTTCACCTCTAAAACTTAGCAAAAAATGACCATTCCTACAAGTGAAATGGCGAGCACACCTCTTTGATCTGGATTACAATTTCATCAGATGGACGAAAGGTTGATTACATATATAAAGGAAAAGGAGATTGCAGGATGACGAAGAAAGCATTGATTGTAAAAGGTGGATGGGATGGGCATGGACCAAATGAAGTAGCCGCAATTTTTGCTGGCATTCTAGAGGCTGAAGACTTTGAAGTTGAAGTGTCTGATACGCTGGATAGCTTCAACAGTGTAGATAAGCTTACGGATTTAAGCCTTATTGTACCAGTATGGACCATGGGAGAAATCAGTAATGATCAGGTATCCTCAGTTCTGAAGGCAGTAGCTTCTGGAGTAGGAATTGCCGGTTGTCATGGAGGGATGTGCGACTCTTTCCGTAACAATACAGAGTGGCAATTTTTGACCGGGTCACAATGGGTAGCACATCCATTTAACGATGGGGTAGAGTACGAAGTTAATATCATGCATTCTGGCTCCAGTCCCATTGTGGAGGGCATCCAAGACTTCAAGGTGAAATCGGAACAATATTATTTACATGTAGATCCTGCAGTGGATGTCTTGGCAACAACTACGTTTGTAATGAGTGAGGGTGAGCATTCAGCAAATGGTGTCATCACGATGCCCGTTGTATATACGAAGAAATGGGGAAAAGGGAAGGTTTTCTATAATTCACTTGGCCATCATGCAGACGTTTTCGATATACCGGAAGCCAAGGAACTGATGCGAAAAGGCTTTTTGTGGGCGGCTAACTAAAACTGAGATAAGGTGGGAATGATCTTGCGCAAAGTGAAGGTAGGTATAGTCGGCTGCGGTAACATCAGCAGCATTTATTTTGAAAATTTGAACGGGACTTTCGTTAATACTGAGGTTTATGCTTGTTCCGACCTGGATAAAGGTCGTGCAGAGCAAGCGGCGGAGAAATATGGCGTTCCTCATGTATGGACGACAGAACAATTACTTGCTTCGGAAGAGATTGAAATAGTCGTTAATCTAACAACGCCTAATTTTCATTTTGATGTGTGCAAGCAAGCCTTGCTAGCTGGCAAGCATGTGTATGTAGAGAAGCCCTTATCCCTTTCCCTTGAAAATGGCACTGAGCTAGTTCGTCTGGCGAAGGAAAAGAACCTGTACCTTGGCTGCGCACCAGATACTTTCCTTGGAGGCGGTCTGCAAACCTGCAGTAAGCTGATTGCGGATGGTTATATCGGGGAGCCGGTGGCAGCAACTGCCTTTATGCTTTGTCATGGACATGAAAGCTGGCATCCTGATCCAGAATTTTATTATAAAGCCGGTGGAGGACCCATGTTTGACATGGGACCCTACTATCTAACTGCGTTAGTATCTTTGCTAGGCCCAGCTAAAACAGTATGCGGCATCACTAAAACCTCCTTTGCTCATAGAACGATCACGAGCGACAAAAAGTTTGGCAAAGTCATTGATGTAGAGGTGCCCACACATGTTGCTGGAACGATTGAGTTTGACAGTGGCGCTGTGGCAACCATGATTACCAGCTTTGATGTTTGGCACAGTACTTTACCGAGGATCGAAATCTACGGATCGCAAGGAACCTTGATCGTACCGGACCCTAACAACTTTGGAGGGCCGATCCTTTTACGCCCGGCACACAGCTCGGAATTCCAAGAGATCCCACTTATCTACAATTATGCAGATAATAGTAGAGGCATAGGAGTAGCAGATATGGCACACTGCATCGACACGGGGGAGACTCCTCGTGCAAACGGAGAACTCGCCAATCACGTACTTGAGATCATGCATGCATTCCATACAAGTTCCGACTCTAAGCAATATGCTCAACTGGTAACCAGCTGCGAGCAGCCCAAGCCATTGCCGCTGGGCTTAGTCAAAGGGTATTTAGAGTAGTAATTTCCCAGAACAAATACTAAATGTATGCTGCAGATAATCAGCTTTCAAAAAGGGTAGAAGACAGATCTTTAAGTCTTCTACCCTTTTTGGTTTGATGAATCGCAGCATACACCAAATCTTCACCATACACTTACCAGACAGGTCTTGATCTCATAGTAGATTTATCTTCATTTGCTTTATATACAAGTGTTGTTAAATCATCTTTGAGCATCTGCAGTCGTTCAGTACCTATGATTTCAATCCAACGTTGCTCAATCTCAGTTAGTATTTCTTCTTTTGCTTTCACTGCTAACCAACCTCGCTCAGTCAAAACAATGATTTTTCCTCTCTTGTCAGTGGGATGATTTTCGCGAATTACATAACCACTTTTCTCAAGATAATCTACCATTTTACTTACGGCTTGCTTCGTAATTCCTAAATATTCGGCTAATTCTATACCTGTTGCTCCGTTTGGAGCAATACACTTAAACATAAAACCATGTACAGGTCTAATATCTGCAAATCCTAATTCACGCAATCTATCATGTAGTTCATTAATTGATGTACTAAAGGATAATGATAAAAGTGTTGTCAGATCCAATTCACTAAAGACTTCCTGAGTCATACATAAAACCTCCTTAAATAAAGTCAACTTAGTTGACTTTGTACGAAATACATTGTACTATGCGAAAAGTAGTCAATCAAGTTGACTATATTTTCTGTTGTGAAAGAAACAGGAATCACTGAAACAGAATTAATAAATTATGGAGGGTTCTCATGACTAATATTGTTAAAGTTAGAGCAAGTGTATTTATTCCAACACCGTGGACTGATCCTAGGAAGGATGAAGAAACAGGAAACGTAATCCATTTTGAAGGTGACTCACGTGAATTCACACCCTATGCTGTCAACGCTATGCGATCCAGAGTGGAACAAGAAGTAGTTGTAGATTTTTACAAAAAAGATATTTTCACATATGCAAATACTGGTATTACAACAGAAAAAGTCACTACTCCAGATGGTTCTGTTAATAAAAAAACAGGAAAAGCTACTACAGAAGGTATTTTGTGCACTGATATTGTGTGGGGCTCTGAAGACGTTAGGTTTCAAATGAGTGCAAGTGCTAGCAATCCATTAAATGCATTTGCACCTCCAGTTGACTATCTTTTAATAGTTCATATTCAAAAGGATGGTACTGTCAATATGCAAGGAGCACATGATGGATTTCCTTGTTTTGAATTTTATAAACAAGTGAACTTTGGAACGTTCGAACAAATTTATACACATGATTACAGAGTAACTGGTGATACTCCTGAAGCTATGGCTGGAGAAATGGAGTATAGCTTCAAAAAAATATTATAAACAACATAAGAGTGCACATCAGGAGGAACAAGGAATGACAACCGTTTTATTTGTAAAAGCAAACAATCGACCAGCAGATCAGTCGGTTAGTGTTAGATTATTCGAGGCTTTTTTAGCGAGCTATAAAGAATCACATCCAAATGACACTGTAGTAGAGCTGGATTTATACAATGAGGAATTGCCTTACGTAGGTGCAGATATGATTAACGGAACATTTAAGTCTAGTAGAGGATTAGATTTAACAGTAGAAGAAGCAAAAGCAGTAGCTGTTGCTGATAAGTATTTAGATCCATTCCTTGCAGCTGATAAAGTCGTATTTGGGTTCCCTTTATGGAATTTAACCATCCCAGCTGTACTACACACATATATTGATTACTTAAACCGCGCAGGCAAAACATTTAAATATACACCAGAAGGTCCAGTAGGGCTTATTGGAAATAAAAAAATAGTGTTATTAAACGCAAGTGGTGGTGTGTATTCTGAGGGACCAAAAGTTGATTTAGAGATGGCTGTTAAATATGTAACAAGTATGATGAACTTCTTTGGTGTGAAAAATATAGAGACTATTATCATTGAAGGGCACAGCCAATTCCCTGATAAGGCAGAAGAGATTATTGTCGCAGGGCTTGAAAAAGCTGTTAAAGTATCAAGGACGTTCTAACTAACCAAGCGTGTATCAGTCTATATAGGGCAGTACCAACACTTTTATAGCGGTGGTGCTGCTTTTTTATTCGCCTATTTCACTATTTTTGGAGATTACCTAAAGTCGATAGAAAGAAGGATTACATTACAATGGAACGTTTATGGACAAAAAACTATATCATGCTGACCCTTACAGCTTTATTACTATTTAGTGGATTTTATTTACTAATGCCAACATTGCCTATGTTTATCAAACAACTAGGTGGAAGTGAATCTCAAGTTGGATTAATAATTGGAGTGTTTACAATATCGGCAGTAATTTTCCGTCCTATTATTGGAGGATTAATGGATCGGTTTGGTCGACGTGCATTTATAATAAGCGGATTACTTTTTTTTGCTATAACCATGTATTTTTATGATTGGGTAACAGGCATTATATTTTTAGTAATATTACGTATCCTTCATGGAGTCAGCTGGGCAGTTGCTACAACTTCGATAGGAACGGCTGTGACTGATGTTATTCCACAATCTCGTCGTGGAGAAGGAATGGGATGGTATGGACTAGCAATGACATTAGGTATGGCGTTAGGACCAATCATTGGTCTTTGGGTAACAAAATCTTATTCATTTCATTACCTATTTCTTCTATGCACAGCATTAGCTTTGATTGCATTCATTCTTGGATTTGGTGCAAAAATTCCAACAGTTCAAAACACATCAAAAAAACCAATATCATTTTATGAAAAAACAGTTTTACCTATCGCTATCGTTACATTTTTCTTATCATTTACTTTTGGTGGTATTACAACTTTTTTACCACTGTTTGCGGCAAATATTGAAGTTAACACGGGTACTTTTTTCTTAGTGTATGCAGTCACACTTACAGTAATTAGACCACTTACAGGGAAGATATCCGATAAGTATGGGGAAGGGGTCATTATTGTACCTGCTCTTTTCATATTGATAGTCGCACTATTCGTCCTAACAATGACTAAAGGAATTGCTGGAGTGGTTATTACAGCTATTTTGTACGGAATTGGATTCGGATCAGCTCAACCAGCGCTTCAAGTAGCGATGATTCGATTAGCCCCACCAGCGAAAAGAGGTGTAGCGAACGCTACATTCTTTACTGCTTTTGATTTAGGAATTGGTTTAGGAGCTATACTACTTGGATTTGTTTCACAGCTTATGGGATATCGGATGGTATTTATTACTTGTGCTATATCTGGGTTTATTAGTCTGGTGCTTTTTATATTGATTGTAAAAAAGACACTAAAAACAACCTGAACCTTCGTTATCAATAAGACAGTAAACTTGATTTCATGGGTTTATATGATAGGATTTTGGATGAGGCAAGGCTCTATTAAGATAAAGAATAGGAGGTTAGGTATGCAAGAAAATACATTGATAGCCTCGGATTTCAGGTTTTCAATTAATCTCCCTGAAGACGCTATCGCTTCCTGGCATCAAGAACTTGAGGTAATGTACATCTTGCAGGGAACTGGGGTACTACAGTTGGATGACAATCAGTTTACTTATGAAGTTCAGCAGGATGACATTATTGTATTGAATAGCTACCAACTGCACGCTTTAAATATGAAAGGTTCGGGCAAGGCGCTATCGCTGTTTATCTCGCCGGCATTTTTGGCAGCTTTTTGTCCTGAGATTGAAAGTATAATTATAGAGTGTAAGTCTTTTCTATACCCTAAGGACGAACAAGCTCGCTTTAATGTAATCCGAAGTGAGTTCGCCAGTGTATTCCAGGCCTATTACAAAAACGAATCCCGTTTACCTATACTAATGCGTAGTCGTGTAGGTGTACTGCTGAACAGTCTAGTGCATACTTTTCTGGAGCAGAACAAGCAGAAGGATCCCTCCAAATCCTCAAGTAAGGAAAGATTGCGCAAAGCAACCGACTATCTCCACCGACATTATCGGGAAAATATTACTCTGAGTGGACTAGCCTCTACTATCTATTTAAGTAGCTCCTACCTGTCCCATTTATTTCAGAAACAGCTAGGCCTTACTTTTACTGCCTACCTTACAAATGTCAGACTGAGTCAGGCAGTGGCACTTCTTCGTAGTGAAAGAACGATCACGGACATCGCCTCAGAAGTTGGATTTCCAAGTACCAACGCTTTGATCGACGCCTTCAAACGGCGCTTTGGTGTTACACCAGGGCAATACCGTCTAGTAAATGAGCATGATGCGACAGATCCACAGGAGAACAGAATGGTCACAGCGGGATTTTCGACCGATTTCACTTCACTAATGCGGCATTTGCATCACAACGAGCACTCCATTGTCCAACCTCAGGTCAATGAGGGATATGATCTTCATGTGGACACTGGCCGTAAGATTCGGACGCTGAGTCATAACTGGCGGACGTTGATTAATGCAGGTTACGCCAAGGATCTGTTGAATGGCGCGGTACAGGCGCAAATACGAAAGCTGCAAAAGGAGATTGGCTTTCGCTATATGCGCTGCAAAGGTTTGTTAGACGATGACATGATGTTGTATGTCAGGAAAATGTCTGGTAGCGCAGATTATAACTTTGTTTATGTAGATGAGGTGCTGGACTTCATGCTTTCAGTGGAGTTAAAGCCTTATGTTGAATTTAGTTATATGCCTTCTGCATTAGCGAGGGAAGCCGTGTTTCCATTTAAGAGGCCAAGTATCCTTTCTATGCCTGAGCATCTAGACAAATGGCTCGACCTTGTGACTTCCCTTATTAGGCATTTCATTGATCGGTATGGGATTGAGTCCGTGCGGGAATGGAGATTTGCTCCTTTTGTGAGTCCAGAGTTTTCAGGATATGGTGTGTTTACCATGGAAGAATACTGGGTGCTTTACCGTGAAACCAGCCACGCCATCCGTGCTATCGATCCGCAGCTACATATTGTTGGTCCAGGAAGCAACATTGATTCTAGTAATTTTATCAGCGAATTCCTAGTGTCTTGCAGTAAGGGGAATTGTTTGCCCGACTCTCTGGCTCTACGTGCTTATCACAGCATCTTACCGGGTCAGGAAGACACTGGTCTTCAGCTCATGGCAGAGGATGAAGCTTTTCCACTTGCGGTAAGCGGCGATGAACAGTTTATGAAACACGCGTTACATAAGGTCAAAAAGCTGTTGCGTCAACGTGGTTTCGCTAGTCTGCCTGTAATTCTTGAAGAGTGGAGTAATAACATATGGCAGCGTGATTTGTGTAATGATACCTCCTACAAATCTGCTTTTCTTTTCAAAAATATTCTGGAGAATTACGACCACTTTGAGGCTATGGGATACTGGTCGCTCAGTGACCATATGGAGGAAATTGTTCCTTCGTCGGATCTTTTTCATGGCGGGTTTGGTTTATTCACTCGCGGAGGTTTGCCCAAAAGCTGTTATCGGGCGCTGCAATTGTTGCGTTATGCAGGAAGCGGTCTGATAGCTGAAGGTGATGGGTATTTTATAACTTCCTCGAAAGGTGAAATACAGATATTCCTATATAATTATTGTCATTATGATACTCTATATCGCTACCGTCATACCATTCACTTGACTCAAACCGAACGTTACAACGTGTTCAATATACGCAATACCCGTCAGTATCACATTCGTCTAGACGGCTTAACGACGGGTGTTTATACAGAGCGAAGGTATTCAGTAGGTCCGGCTGGGGGAAGCGCCTTTGATGAATGGTTGAATATGGGGGCACCTAAGGACATGCGTCCAGAAGAATGGTCTTATCTTGAAGGTCGGTCCCTGCCGTTATTTCAAATACGTTCGCTGCAAGTGACAGCAAATTTTGTGGTAAATGCTGTTGTACAACCACATGAGGTACAAGTGATTAGATTAACACGTTAAATAGAGAATAGTATAACAAGGATGACTTTAGTGTTGTCCTTTTTTGTTTTTTATATTGTATTTTTGCTCTCGACATCATTTTTGAAATCGCTTTCAATAATAATGATAAAAGAAGGATATAACAAAAGAAATAATGCGATATTTTTTCTGCAAACCCAAACCTATAATTGAGTTATGGCAACCAATACAAATCGCCGCAAATCATTTTACCATACAACATTTGAAAAGGAGTAATCATCATGGAACGTAAATATTCGCAACAGCTTCTTACATCGATGCTTGAAAGGCAACATGTAATTAATGAAAATGGACTGGATATCCTGATTAAGCCTATTCCTGAAACCGATGAGCCTGGTGTGCTGGATCCTCGCTTTTATCAAAGTATGGAGTCAATCCTAAAAGGTTTCAAGGGAATGCTGGTTAAGATGATGTTGAAAGGCAGCCGAAAGAAAAATATCCAAAAAAGTGCAGCTCAAATGCGCAAGATGATGAATGGCGTGAACAGCATTCCGATTACTGAAGGTGTTGATGTGAGGCATGCTACCGTTCAAAACGGTGATGTTGCTGTCCCGGTGCGAATTTACACTTCGCAGAAGAAGAGTGGAGAGTTGCAGCCAGTGTTCTATTACATCCACGGAGGCGGTTTCGTAGCAGGAGGACCCGAAGTAGTAGAGGAGATGTGCAAGCTTGTGGTTGCAAATACGGGCTGTGTATCGATTCAGGTTGATTACCGCTTAGCTCCGGAGAACCCATACCCCGCTGGGCTCGACGACTGTTATACCGTGTTGAAATGGATATATGCTCACGCCGAAGAATTTAATGGTGATCCGAATCGCATCTGTATTTCCGGTGATTCTGCAGGTGGGAATCTAGCCACGGTATGCGCAATGAAAGATCGGGATGAAGGAACGCAGATGGTAAAGGCACAGGCACTACTATATCCAAGCGTGGACGCAGCAGGTATGCAGGAACATATGCAGCGCAGAGATGTTTATGAAATATCCCCTTCTCAGGAAAAAGAAATTAGATCTATATTGGATCTGTTGAGCGGTGGTTTAGGAACTGTCGGCTTAGGTGAATATCTGGGCGTGCCCGATGATACAATCCCTCATGTGAGCCCGCTGCGAGGAGATCTGAAAGGGATGCCGCCTGTCATTATTTTGTTTGGCGAATATGACTTTCTGCGGATTGAGGATGATGCATATGCCTTAAAGCTGAAGGAGTCGGGCGTCAAAGTGAAAACGGTACGGTACAAAGGACTTTCTCACGGCTTTGCCGATCAGGTGGGGGTCACACCGCAAGCGGAAGATAGTTTGATTGAAATTGGGAATTTCATGCTGGAGAATGTGTAATAAATTATATTCAAAAGCCGCTCATTGCGGCTTTTTTTATTGTTCTGAAATTACTATTAAATCTTGTCATCAGGCACATTCATGCTCCGGCTATATTGTAAGATTAGACCTGTCGTCATTCAAATGAGTGTTAACCACTCTACTGAATTATCTGGCTTAATATGCTAAGCTTTATATAGTAGAGCATTATACTGCTATAGATCAGTGATCACCATAATAGGAGTGATATTTTGCAGACAAAGATCAACCTAGAAGGCGAATGGAAGTTGCAATTGGATGAGACAAAACAGGGACTAACCTTGCCTTTTACCGATGTTATCACACTGCCGGGAACAACGTCATACGCACGTAAAGGACCAAAGAACGAGGTAGTTTTAGTAAGCGCTCTAACCGATGAATATTTGTTTGAAGGGCAAGTCTGGTTCGCAAGAGAGGTATTCATTCCGGATGAGCTGGCCGGTAAGGCCTGCTATCTATTTTTGGAACGGACGAGACTTACGACGCTTTGGCTGGACAATACGGAGATCGGTAGCCGTAATAGTCTGAACACCCCGCATATATATGAATTGCCGAAGCTACAAGCTGGAATTCATACAATCACCGTCCGTGTGGACAATATCGATTACCCAACCAAAGGCGGACATTTGACTTCACAGGATACCCAGACCAACTGGAATGGAATTACCGGTCGTATGGAGCTTCAGTTCTATGGGGAATCGCAGCTTACAAATATCCGACTGGAGTCGAATCTGGCTGCACGTACGGTTCGTATTACAGCAATTTTGGACAGCAACAGTGAAACTACGCTTGCGGTGTCTGCCCAAAGCTTCAATAGTGAAGAGACACACGGGGTGGACGAGCGTGAGTTTCCTGTTTCACCGGGGCTTTTTTCCGTCGATTATGTGCTAGGACAAAACGCGTTGCTCTGGAGTGAAGGCGCTCCCAATCTTTATAATATAACCCTTGTTTTGAAAGACAGGGATGGACATATTACTGACCAACAGGAGCTCATCTTTGGTTTGAAGGAATTCCGAGCGGAGGGCGACAAGTTTACAATCAACGGAGAGAAAACCTTTCTCCGCGGCAAACATGACGGCCTGATCTTCCCGCTCACCGGCTATGCCCCTACTGATGTCGAGGAATGGGTAAGAATCCTTGGCATTTCCAAGTCCTACGGTATCAATCATTATCGCTTCCATACCTGCTGTCCACCGGAGGCTGCTTTTACCGCTGCGGATATGCTTGGGATCTATATGCAACCAGAACTTCCATTCTGGGGTACAATTACGGAAAAAACCGATGATGGCCATAATCAAGCAGAGCAGGATTATCTGATCAGTGAGGGTTATGCCATTCTCCAGGCCTTCGGCAATCATCCCTCCTTCGTGATGATGTCCCTTGGTAATGAGTTATGGGGCAGTAAAGCTAAAATTGATTCTTTCCTGAAGGACTATAAAGCGTTCGATAAACGGATTCTCTATACACAGGGCTCCAATAACCACCAATGGGTACCGGAAATTCTGGAACATGACGATTTCTTCAGTGGGGTACGCTTTTCCAGAGACCGACTGTTCAGAGGTTCTTATGCCATGTGTGATGCACCACTAGGACATGTACAGACTGCCTTGCCGAGTACATTGAAGGATTATGATGATCAGATCGTACCTTTGGATCTCTTGAATGGAGAGAAGATGGAAGATACAGCTGGCGGTGAGATCCAGATTCAGTATGGTACCGAAGCCAAGACCGTGAAAGCAGATGAGGCTTCCGGAGAATGGATACCGCACATTCCTGTTGTTTCGCATGAGATTGGACAATACGCAACCTATCCAAATTTTGAAGAGATCGAAAAATACAACGGACCACTCAAGGCCGAGAATTTCAAAATTTTCCGTGAACGCTTGGAAAGTAAGGGACTGGGGCATTTAGCCGCTAAATACTTTGAATGTTCAGGGCAGCTGGCCGTAGCCTGTTACAAAGAGGAACTCGAGGCGGCATTCCGCTCCCGGCGGCTTGCCGGCTTCCAGCTCTTGGATCTCCAGGATTTCAGCGGTCAGGGAACAGCATTAGTAGGTGTCCTCGACGCCTTTATGGATTCCAAAGGAATGATTAGCCCTGAGGAATGGCGAACCTTCTGTAATGATGCCGTTCTGCTGGCGAGATTTCCTAAGTATAACTATGTCTCCGGTGAACCGTTCGATGCTCATGTAGAGCTAAGCTGCTTCCGCAGCGGTTTGCCAGATACACTTGAATTACGTTGGGAACTGACTGTGGATAATGGTATTTTGGCAGAAGGTACAAGCGAGGTGAACGTTCCTGCAGGAACGAATTACATCGATATCTGCGATTTGGAAATAACGCTGCCTGTAGTTGACCGGATGAGTACAATCGTATTGTCTCTCTCGATACAGGGGACAGATATTCGTAAGAGCTACGATCTATGGATTTACCCAGAAAAGAGCGGCAATATGCTGGAAGGCATCCATGTATTCGACAAGCTGTCTAGTGATGCGCTTGCACTACTGGAGCAAGGCGAGAACGTGTTGCTGATGCCGAAACCGGAAACTCTCCAAAATGCTGTCGAGGGTTATTACTGCACAGATTTCTGGTGTTACCCAATGTTCCGCTCTATCTCAGAGAGCATGAACCGGCCAGTTCCTGTGGGTACCATGGGGCTGTTAATTGATAACAGCCATCCTGTATTCCACGAGTTCCCTACCGAGGAGTATTCAACATATCCATGGTGGAATATCGTTCAGCACTCAAAATCTATTATCATGGATGAAGCTGATCGCTGTTGGAATCCCGTGGTGCAGACCATCGACAATTTTGAAAGAAATCATAAGCTTAGTTTCCTCGTGGAATGCAGCGTAGGAGCAGGCAACTTACTAGTGTGCGCTTTAGATGCAGACAAGGTAAGCGATACGCCTGAAGGAAGACAATTCTTATCAAGCCTTGCAGGTTACATGAAATCCGCAGCATTCAAACCACAATACAAAGCAACTGTTAACGAGCTTCTTGAGTTAATCAAGTAGGGGGTTTCTAAGACTCTTCATTGTATTTCATATGGATGAACAGAACACAGGGACAGTGCTTCTTTATATACGATGGCCCGTTTAACAGCAGAGCAGCGATTCTCTAAGTCACGAGAGAACCGCTGCTCTTTTGGTGCTAGTCAGGAGGCAGACTTCAACTTCAACAGTGTAATCATCCTCTAGCTTGTGAGAGTTTCGGACTCCAGTGAACCTATTGCTCAGAAAGAAGCTCAATTACAGAGTTTTTTATGCGAATAGCGACTATAGGGTCCGTCAGCATTCCAAAAGTGTAATAATACTACGCTTAGGGTCATCTCAGTCCGATAGGTGCTACGTCGTTGCAGGAGTTCTTGAATCTCAAACCAAACAAAAAGCAAAGGAGATCCCCAGTGGCCTTTCACGGCTTGAGGGAACTCCTTTTTCGCGTTCTACAAACGGCTTGGTTCTAGAATGGTTGTTTGTATTTAGCTGCAACTGCGCAGATTAACAAACGATTTCACAGGGTTAGGGGCCTTCGAAAATGATAACCCGATGCTATCATTGGTAATGAAGCTAGATGAATAGAATTGTAAGCGCATTAACCGATGGCGCCAGAGCCGTTCTTAGTCATGAACAGCGCCAAATTAAGCAGGATTTGGGGGAACGGGAGAAGACATGAAACAAATATTATTGAACGATCTAAAGTGGGAAGTCAAAGGGTACTGGCCTTGGGTGCCGTTAAAGGGCACCAGCATGGAGCTGGGGCAGGAATTGATGGGAGTTACAGACTGGATGCCAGCTACTGTGCCGGGTGGAGTTCATTATGATCTCTACAGACAGGGCTGGATTAGCAATCCTTATGAAGAGTTGAACAGCTTAAGCTGTGAATGGGTAGAGAACCGTTGGTGGGTTTACCGCACGACTTTGAAACATCCTGAGCTGAAGGCATCCCGAGTTGAACTGGTCTTTCAGGGGCTAGACTATGAAGCAGCTGTTTACGCCGACAATATCCAGTTGGGTGAACATAAGGGAATGTTCGAGCCGGCTGTATTCGATGTTACAGATCTCCTCTCGGAGCGGGAGAGTCTGGAAATCTCAGTGCTACTGAAGCAAGCACCGGATGAAATGGGGCAAATCGGCAAAACCTCGGCCACCTTTACGCAGAAGAGCCGTTTTAATTATAAATGGGATTTCTCCACCAGGTTAGTTAACGTCGGAATCTGGGATGATGTGGTACTGAGAGTTCACCTGGATTGTTCTTGGCAAGACGTGTCGATCACTACAGATGCAGAGCTTGGTGAGAATGACGGGCAGGTGTCTGGTCGAATTTCTATTCAGGCAAGCATCAAACAGATGGCTGGTCCTGAACGTACAGGGAGGCTGACAGCGAGCATCACTTGTTCTGATCCGAAGGGGAATCCGCTGCTGGTTCAGTCGTACTCTGTTCTTGCGGGAGAAGTTGTGAACGCGGAGCTCGAAATACCTGAACCTCAGCTATGGTATCCAAACGGTTACGGAGAACAACCGCTCTACAGCCTTGAGTTGAAGCTAATGGACGAAGACGATATGGAGCTCGATACACGAAGCTTACAGACAGGCATCCGCAAACTTAATTATATCCTTAATGAAGGAAGCCCCGACAACGCGCTACCTTATACGGTTGTGATCAACGGGTGCAAGATTTATATAAAAGGGGTAAATATGACACCCTTGGATCATCTCTACGGAAATGTGACGGTCGAACAGTATCAGCAGATGATCCATCTTATGAAAGCGGCACATATCAACCTAATTCGGGTATGGGGCGGTGGAATCATTGAGAAGAAAGCGTTTTACGACTTATGTGATGTAAACGGCATTATGGTCTGGCAGGAGTTCATCCAATCGAGTTCTGGCATTGATAATATTCCATCCAAGCAGCCAGAGTTCCTGGAACTGCTGCGTAAGACGGCTTGCACCGCACTCTGCGACAAACGCAATCATGTATCACTAACGGTATGGAGCGGTGGAAATGAATTAATGAGTGAACCAAACAAGCCTTCAGACCTCAGTGATTCCAATCTGGCGATGCTAAAGGGGCTGGTAGAGCAGTATGATCCGCAGCGGCTCTTTCTGCCGACCTCGGCATCTGGTCCGGTGGAGTATATTACGGAAGCCAACGGCCAGGGGCATGATGTTCATGGCTACTGGAAGTATATGGGCAACCCCTATCACTACGAATTATATGGCAGTAACGATAATCTGCTGCATAGCGAATTTGGAGTGGACGGTCTGAGTTCTCTCAAAAGCCTAGAGAAATTTCTGAATGAAGCCAACCAGCAGCCTGTCTCGATGGAGAACAGCGCCGTATGGAGACATCACGGGGAGTGGTGGGATACGCTAAGCCGTGAAGAGGAAATGTTCGGTAGCATGAATGATTTGAAGCAGTTTTCCGCTTGCAGCCAATGGATGCAGGCTGAAGGAATCCGCTTCGTGCTGGAGGCTAACCGTCGCCGCAAATTCCGGAACAGCGGCAGCATTGTCTGGCAGTTCAACGAGCCATGGCCGAATGTGTCTTGCACCAATCTTGTAGATTATTATGGTGAAACTAAGATGGCTTACCACTGGGTGAAACAAGCCTTCCGTCCGCAGCATGCATCGCTAGATTATCGCAGCCTACTTTTAACGCCTGGTACTAGATTTCATGAAAATGTATTCGTGCATGGTGTGGATGGAGGCAAGGTAAAGGTTGATGCAGAAGTGCTAGATGCAACGGGCAGAAGCCTATATCGGCAAACCTTCGAGGCAGAAGGAGACAAAGATCGTGCTGTCTGTGTTGGGGAGTTGAATTTCAGCGTGCCTGAGCCTGAGGATCTATTATATTTTGTCAGATTGTCATTCCGGAACATTGAAGAAGAATCGCAGCAAAATTTATATGTGTTCTCTACCGCTAACCAACATCTTTATGCCCCAGCACTTGATCTTACAGGTGGCAACCTTCAGGTGCGGCAGGAAAGCTTATGGCAACCTACTGGTGTAGGAAAGATAAGTCACCAAGCTCACTTCACTCTCCATAATACTGGTAGTGAAGTACTGTTACATGTACATGCAGAGGAGAAGGGGGACCGCTACTGGATGGAAGCAGAAGAACAGTTCCTCACCCTTTTTCCAGGAGAAAAAAGGAAGGTGACGGTTACTTGCACACCGAAACTGTCGGGAGGATTTCTGGCTGGGGAGAATTACTGTAGTACCGACGGTCTGCCAGAAATTAAATTTTGCTCGTTTCTGACAGCACATGGCGATACGATACCAGCAGATGGAGGAGAAGGAATTTATGAGTAAATCATTGTGTTATGTACCGGGGAAATACGTTCCGCTAAGTTGCTTTATTCTGAGTGGTGGATCTGAACCCATTGCTCTACCCGTTACTAGGGCTGTGGCCGATTACTTAAAATTGCACAACGCAGAACTACTGCTAGCCTGCTTGCGGAGCGGTGAAGTAACTTATCACAAAGCCGGTTGGTCAACCCTGCGAGAGGATACAGTCGAGGCTGAAAAGGCGGAAGGAACCCAGAATTCAGAGGAAGGAGTGTTCGTATTGGTCAGTCCGTTACTGATCAATACGCTTCCAGTAGTGTCACACTGGGATAACAGTGCTGCTGAGGGGAAAGGCGGCTTCCGTTATGGTGGGACCGACGGCATCGGGACCCTGCGGATGGACGAAGCTGGAGAGAAGGTTGTAGCTGAGCATGTACGGCTCTATAATAACGATCCAGATAGCCCTTATGTATACAATACCGAAGATTATCAGTTCTTCGGCAGTAACGAAGGGGATAAAGAACTTAAAACCCCGCAATTTGAACGCTATATTGGTGACCGCTACAGTCTCTATGCAGTAGATGATTTAGTTGCCATCTCCTTGAGCGACCGTATCCTTAAGACCTTCGGGTATCCGGTGGTCTACCGTAATGAATCCGCTGACGATGGGGCTCTTTTAAGCAATGCGCCTGTGTTTCAGCTCATCAGCGGCAGTCTGTTAGTTACGAAGAACGGTCAGCATAGCCTTGCGTCCTATATTTTGCCGCCCAATTGGAGTGCGAAAAGTGTTAAGGGCTATCCGCTGTTATTCAACGGTTATTATGATGCCAATGAAAATACCTTCAGCACTGTAGGTCCCTCATTTCTGGAAATCATCGGAAAGACTCTAGCCAGCACAGGCAAAGGTATTGTTGGTGTTCTGTGGAACGGTGGAGGTTACATCGGCAGCCGCTCCCTGCAAAGCTCCATTTACGCCGGGATTGGTGCGGCAATTGCCAGAGGCCAAGATAGCTATGGTGGTGATGCGGAGCAGGTTGTGGCCGTGGGTGGCTCACGCGGTGGGCTGACCGCGTTGCTGGCGGGAGGCAATCCTCTAAGGCTGCCGTACCGGGTGCGGTACACATTGTGTTATGCACCTCCGCTAATTCTGAATGGGCTTACCCGTGAGTTTGCGGAAGGGGCATGCCCGTTGATCTGGCATGTGGCAGAGGTGGACACCGGTTACCGGGATATCTGGAAGAAGGACTGGCGGCATCCTCAGACCGGAAGATCAGGTATCGAGACTCTGCTACAGACACTTACGGGAGCTGGTGACTCTGCAAGTCTGCGGGAAACGACCGGACTGGAATCCGATTTCTTCTTAGACGGTCTTAAAGCGAGCGGCACTAAGCTACTGATAAACCATGGCACGCATGATGCCTTTACCCTCAGCCGATTCAGCTTTGCCTTCGCGGCCTTGGTCCGGAGTCACGGCATTCCACTTCGCCATGAGATCGGCTACCGCTTCGGGCATAACAACTGCACGGACCTTTACGAGCAGGCTGCTCTGTGTCTAAAAGCTATACTACAGGAACAGGAGCTTGAATTCACGGGGACGGTGCATTATCGCAGACGCAGTCCAGCTGTGGGCGAGTGGGAGCAGACGGAACGTTTTGTTCCGGTTCATCAGCCAGTTTTTCTGGAGGCACCGAAGTTCGTAGCGGTGGGTAGTCCAGTGGCTTGGACTCTTTATGGAGAGCCGGGAATGGAATACCGCCTAGAGCTGGGAATCCTAGATCAGCAGGCTTGGGAACAGAAGCAGCAGGTAGTCCGTAATGAGTGCATTACCCTCGCGTCCGGTGTTTTACCTGACAAACAGCATCCTCTTGAACTCTGCTCGTGGCAGGATGGGGTAAGTCAACTCGCTGACGGGCAGCATGCGGGTTATTATCTCTATGAGTTATCTTACAGGCTCAAGGGTGAACAGGACTGGAACGTAGTATCTCCATCCCGTGTGCCGCAGCCCGGCGTGGAGCCGCAGGCGGTACTCCGCATTTTGGAGGAGCAGCCCAATCCGGCGAGCGAAGCATTTCGAGCGGAAGCAGCCGTCCTATGCATTAGCTCAGGGCTAAGTGAGGCCTAAACAAAACGTCATACCATGAACATAAGCGGTGTACGACCATTCCGGTGCGTACATCGCTTTTTTTTTGAAATATAAGAAAGTATAAGGTTCATACCATACACAATCTTTTATATTTCTCGCATGATTGCTTGCCAGCAAAATAAGTAGCTTTACAAACGCTTTCGCAGGGTTACCGGATTTCGAGGTTTTGTAGGAAGCGCTATCATTTAAATATAACAACTATACAACGCCTGACCGGAGTGAATTCTTGGCTTCGGGAGGAAGGAAGGACAGGAGCATGATTGGAAAAACCACTGAACTAAATTCTTTAATGACTAAGAAAAAGAAAGGTTATCCTGTGCGGCGTCTATTTAGAGATTGGTCATCTTGGATATTAATTGTCCCTACACTGTTTGCCTTTTTCTTTTTTTCCTGGCAGCCGCTGGTCAAGGGCATTGTGCTCTCTTTTTTCAATACAGAGGGTTATAATGCCGTAAGCTTTGCCGGACTGCAGAATTACAAGGATGTGATACAGAACTCAGCATTTCAGCAGACACTGACCAACTCTTTCGTGTATGTGTTCTGGTCGCTGCTGATCGGTTTTGCTGTACCCATTATAGTCGCAGTTGTGATCAATGAGCTCAGGCATGGGAAATCGTTTTTTCGCTTTTCGGTCTTTTTTCCGAGCATGGTTCCCGGCATTGCTGCCTCGATGTTATGGATGTTTCTGTTTGAGCCTGGGAAGGGCGGCGTGCTGAATATTATGCTGAGCGCTCTGGGATTCCCGGTGCAGCAGTGGCTTCAGGACCCGGACATGACGATTATGCTGATTATTTTCACGATTACCTGGCGGAATTTCGGGGGAACGGTGCTGCTCTATCTAGCCAGTCTGCAAAGCATTAATCATGATCTGTACGAAGCGGCTTCCATCGACGGTGCGAATGTATGGCGGAGATTTAAAAGCATCACCATTCCGCAAATTTCCAGCATGATCGGATTGATGATGATTTTGCAGATCAGCGGTGTATTCCAGATTTTCAACGAGCCTCTGGTCATGACCGAGGGTGGGCCAAACAATGCTTCGATGACGTTGATGCTGCAAAGCTATTATTATGCGTTCCGAAGTTTTGAAGCAGGGCATTCCATGGCGCTGGGGGTTATTACTTTTCTTGTTCTGATGGTGCTAACTATTATTTATTTCCGGCTGGATAAGAAATTGAACAGGGAGTAGAAGCTATGAAAACAAAAGAAGCATTTGGTATTATCGGGAATATAGAATATAGATCACCTTGGGTGCGCGTTCTGTACTGGTGCATGTTCTTTCTGATGATTGTGCTTGCCGCCGTCTGTATTCTGCCTCCGGTCTGGATTATGGTTTCGAGTCTTAAAGACATCAAAGAGTTCTATGCGATCCCGCCCACCCTGATTCCTCGCTCATTCAATGTTGGCAAGCTATGGGAGACCTGGCAGGAATTTAACTTTCTCAGTTATTATCTGAATACGGCTTACTTAGCCGTCGGTTCTGTACTGTTCTGCCTTACGTTTAACGGGCTTGCAGGATATTTTTTTTCCAAGCTGAAGCCTCGAGGGAGTGCACTGCTGTTTGCTCTGATCGTGTGGACCATGATGGTTCCGAATACAGTCGGTATGGTACCGCTGTTCAAAAACCTGATTGATTTTCCACTGCTGCACTTGAATCTGACCAATACCTACTGGCCGATGTGGTTTATGGCTGCCGTGAATCCAGTGGTAATTCTGATCTTCAAGAACTTTTTTGATACCATACCACTGGCGCTGCTGGAAGCGGCCAAAATTGACGGAGCGAGCACCATCGGCATTTTTATCAGGATAATCCTCCCGCTTAGCGGACCAGTTATGGCCACAATTACGATACTAACGATGAACAGTGTCTGGCAGGACTTCTTCTGGCCTTTTATGGTGCTGAAGGATAAATCGACCTGGTCGGTCATTGTGGCGATCTATAATCTGAAAGCGACTTTGCCGCAGGACATTCAGTTTATTGCGCTGACGTTTGCGATTCTGCCGCCGATTATTCTGTTTGTTTTTTTCCAAAAGTACATTATGAACGGACAATCCATGGGCGGCAGCATTAAAGGGTAACATCACCCGATCACAAACCATTTCACAGTTTTGCCCCGTAGGGTGCTGCAGAAGGTGCGTGGTAAGATGATTTCAGATTTAAAAGAAAGCGCTTTACATGTTGTGAAGAATGCTTTAACAATAAGACTAGGGGGAATTACATTGAGAATCGAACACACCAAAAAAATTACAGCTACACTTGCGCTAACGCTGCTCCTTACGGCCGGTCTGGCTGGCTGCGGAGGCTCCAAAGAAGAGAACGCCGGAGTGAATACGGAGGAAGCGAGCAACAAACAGGTGACGATCAAGGTCAGCAACTGGCCGAAGCCGAATGAGGAAGCCAAAATTGCCCAGTATGAGCAGCTCATGGCGAAGATGAAAGCTAATTATCCAGATATCACTGTGGACAAGGATGAATGGGGTTATGATGTCAGCTCTTTCTTGCCTAAAGCGGCTAGCGGTCAGCTTCCTACGGTGTACGAAACCTTTTTTACAGAAACTAGCAAAATCATTAAGGCAAATTACGCGGCAGATATCACGGATACGATGAAAAAATATGGCTATGACAAAGCGATCAATCCAGATCTGCTGAAGATGGTGACCAAGGACGGCAAATATTACGGGATTCCGAAGGACGGCTACGTGATGGGGATGCTGTACAATATGAATCTCTTCAAGGAAGCTGGACTGCTGGACGATAAGGGCATACCAAAGTTCCCTAAAACATATGAAGAGCTAGCACAAACTGCGCAGATCATCAAGCAAAAGACCGGTAAGGTGGGAATATTCCTGCCAACCAAAAGCGGCCAGGGCGGCTGGATGTTCATGAACATTGCTTGGGCTTACGGCGCGGAATTCGAGAAACAGGTGGATGGAAAATGGCAAGCGGTGTTCAATTCTCCAGAGGCAGCGGCGGCCCTGCAATATGTGAAGGACTTGAAATGGAAATATGATGTCCTGCCGGACAATAATCTGGTGGATGTTACGAATGACATGTTCCGCATGTTCGGAACCGATCAAGTCGCTATGAGCTTCGGCATGAATGACTGGCCTCCAGTCATCCAGCAGCAGACCAAAATGTCTAAAGACAATGTGGCAATGTCCGCACTTCCAATCGGGCCCATCGGGAAGCCTGTAACCCTGCTCGGCGGTGGTCTATATATGTTCTCGCCTAATGTAACCCCTGAGCAGATTGATGCTGGATTCAAATGGCTAAAAACCTACGGCTTCACACCGGAGTCCTCAGAAGAGGCATTAACTGGTTGGGATATCGAGAAAAAGACACTGAGTGATCAGGGTCTGATCGTAGGCCCTTACGGACTACGGATTTGGACAGATGAGAAACGGATCGGTGAAGAACAGAAGATTCTCGACAAATACAACAATGTAAACTTGGATTTGTTCCGTGATTATATGGACAACGGCAGTAAAGGCATGCGGGCAGAAGAGCCGGTCAACGCTCAGGAATTGTACCAGAAGCTGGATATTGTACTGCAAACCGTCCTAACGGACAAAAACGCAGATCCACTGGAGATTTTGACTAAGGCTGCTGAAGAATTCCAACGTGATTATCTCGACAAGGTGAAATAAACACAGTCAAACGGCGGCGTCGTCCTTCTGAAGGGCGGCGATGCCGTTTCTGCGTAGATTGCGAAATCTACTCTAATTGATAAAGGAGATGTGCATTACATGGCAGCAAAAGAATGGGGAGACTGGAACGCACGCTGGATCTGGCCTTTGGTTGAGAAAGGAACAGCTAGTTGGGAACAGCAACACGAGCGAGTATATTTTCGCAAAGTGTTTGAGCTGCCAGCTGGAGCCGGGAAGGCTTATAGTCTAAACTTGGCCATTACTGCTGACAGCCGCTACAGACTCTTTGTTAACGGGCAGCGTTTATGGGCCGGTCCTTGTAAGGGTCATGGACATGTACAATATTATGAGGAATTCAGTTTAGACGACGTTTTGCAACCAGGTATAAATGTGATTGCTGTTATGGTAGTTCATTATGCAGGGACATCTCCCTTTGAGCTGGGGGAAGACGGACCTCTATCCATCTGGCGTTCGCAAAAAGGCGGCTTGCTTGTAGAAGCGGAAGTTATGAACAATGGGCAGCTTGTGCAGGAACTGAATACAGATACCTCATGGAAAAGCATTAGGGACCACAGCTACAGACTCCAGCCGTTTCCGATTATGCGCTGGATGGGCGGATTGGAAGAGGTGGAGGGGGACGTAGCGCTGCTGGATTGGACACTGCCGGAATATGACGACAGCGCCTGGTTAGCCGCAAGGATTGTACAGCCGGTGCGGGATGATTATGGCCAATTGACCCCATGGCAACTGGACAAACGTCCGATTCCGCTGCTGTATGAGCGGGAGCAGCTCTTCCTAAAGCTGATGCGGAGCAGCAGTGGTGAAGGAGATGCCCTATTTGAAAACGGGCATTGTCTGGAGCTGCGGAATGAAGCTAGTGAGGTTGCCCTGCCATTAGCAGGAATACATGTGGAAGCGGGGCAGCAGCTTTGGCTGGAGCTGGATGCAGGTGAGCTAATCACAGGTTATCCGCAGCTTAAGCTCCTTGGGGGTAAAGGTAGCCGGATCACCCTGCTTTACGCCGAGTGCTACGAAGAAGAGACTGGGGATGACGAGATCCGCCGCAAAGCTGTCCGCGATGATATGCGGGAGCATGTGTTAAGAGGCGGTTATGACAGCTACCATCCAGCCGGTTATGGCACCTCGGTGCAGATGGAATGCTATGAGCCATTCTGGTTTCGTACTTTCCGGTATGTCCGGCTGGAGGTGAATACTGGAGCTGAGCCTTTGACGATATCCGGCTTCAGTTATCGGGAGACCGGATATCCTTTGCTGCCGGAAGGAAGCTTTCATTGCAACGATGAACGATATAACCAGCTCTGGGAGCTGAGTGTCCGAACACTACAACGCTGCATGCATGAGACCTACGAGGATACGCCGTATTATGAACAGTTGCAATATACCATGGATACCAAACTAATGATGGAATTTACGTACCTGTTATCAGGAGACGACCGATTGGCACGGAGGGCAATGGAAGATTATAGGGCTTCGCAGCTGCCAAACGGCATGTTGCAAAGCCGCTACCCCTCCGTGCTGCCACAGGTCATTCCCTCCTTCTCCTTGTATTGGATCGGGATGATTCATGACCACTATAGATCCTTTGGAGATTTGGATATCGTAAATCAGTACCGACTGCCACTGTTATCTGTATTGGACTGGTTCGATCAGCGACTGACACCGCAGGGTCTGGTGGACAGAACACCTCGCCAATATTGGAATTATTTCGACTGGGTAGAAGAATGGCCACTTGGTGCACCAGACTGTACGGATGATGCACCTGCAACCGTGCTTAGCCTGATGTATGCAGCCGCGTTGGAGCAAGCGGCTGAATTACTTGCCGCCAGCGGGTGGACGCAGATTGCATCTGAGTTGCGCCAGCGCAAAGCCGCGGTCAACGCTGCGGTACTGGATTGCTGTCGCCAATCGAACAGCTTGATGTTCCGCGACAGTCCGGCGGCAACAGCGGAAATGCAGCTGAGCCAGCATACGCAGGTCTGGGCGATTTTAGCTGGCACGGTGGACGCTGTAGAGGGGGCAGCACTACTAGAGGCTACAATGGCTGACACATCACTGGCTAAACTTTCGCTGCCGATGAGCTATTATCTTTTTCGCGCGTTGGAACATTGCGGATGGTATGACCGCTCCTTCAGACTATGGGCTCGTTGGATGAAACAGCTGGATTTGAACCTCACTACACTCCCAGAAATGGACTCTGTTGGAACCAGAAGTGACTGTCACGCCTGGAGCGCGCTGCCGATCACTGAGTTCACAAGAGGGATATTGGGTGTCCGGCAAGGGATAGAGGGAATAACCATAAAGCCACATTGCGGCGAACTGCAACAGGCCAGTGGAATCGTAAGCACAAGTCTGGGTCCAATACATGTAAAATGGGAAATCCGTTCAGAAGCGGGACATAAAAGCTTCCATTTTGAAGCTAACTGGTCAGCCGGTTCGGCGATTACAATTATCTTGCCTAATCATGAAGTGCTGCTGACAGATGCAGGTTCTTTTTATAAGGAGATCGACTTTAGTCACTTTAGCTGATAGTCTGATTTCAATTGATCTTCGTTTTCGTTGATTCATACACCAGAGGGGGATGGGGAGTTATATGTTCAGATCATTCGGCCGCAACATCCGCCTTGTCCTGGTGTTGTTTATTACCGTTTACATTGCCGCTTCGAGTTTCATTTTGTACCGTACTATGGAGCATAGAAGTTTGGATATGTTGCGGCAGTTGTCCGTTCAATACACTGGCCAGCAGCATAAGAACACTCTTTTGTTCATGAACTGGCTAGAGGAGACCTCCAAGCTTATCTCCAACAATCAGGTGGTACAAAATGCGTTGAAAAAACCAGCATATGATGGAGCGATTTCTCAGATACTTGAGGGCATCCGCTCCTCTAGCAGTGACATTCTCGGCATTTATATTTGGGGTGAAGCAGGGGGGACGTACTCCTCGAGCAATGTATCCGGGCTTCTCCCCTTTACAGAGATCAAGAAAGTTCCGGGGATGGAACAATTCCTGGATAATCGGGAACAGGCTTTGCGCTGGACGGTGCTGAACCGGGAACATCTGATGAACGCGCCTTCTGATCTGCGCGACCGTCTGCTGCTTGAGGTAAAAATTCAGAATACGGAGGGGCAAATTTTAGGTCTGCTCTCGCTCGAAGTTGAGATTGACAAGCTGTACAGCTTCTACCTGTCAGGCAAGAATACGATCTACGGCGAGAATGAAGTTTATCTGCTGACAAGTAACGGAAAGCTACTGAATGCGGCGGATGTGCCCATGAAGCGACTGCAAGAAATTAGAACTGCGCTGGCTACACCAGAGAAGGATAATCCAGCTATGACGGAAGAACAAGATAGTTCTAGTAGCGGTGCTATGGATTTGTTGGAGCGTGAAACGGCCGACGGCTTGATTTTGCTCTATCCGCTGCCCGAATCGGACGAGCGGATAGTCACCTATATCTCTGCAGACGGCATGAATGCAGAGCTGCGGACATTTAAGTATTTAATGATCGGTTTAAACATCGTCGTGTTCATAGTGTTCTGGTTGCTGATTTCAATGCTTAGTGGCAGTATTGTTAATCCGCTGAAACAGTTGTATTTGAAAATTAACTCCACGATGAAAGACTAAGATTGGCAGTCGGAATGGCAACAGAATGGCAGACAGAATCTATGAAGCATTGGAATTTCAGGTTAGACGCTAAAATCTGCAAAAGGTCACTGGCTAGCAGTGCTTATATCTACTCAGACAAAGAGGTGTCCCCCAAAGCAATGAATTGGTTGCTTGTGCTTGGGACGCCTTTTGGCGTTTTTAATAGAATGAACGGGAGTAGAGGGAGATGCGATGCACAAACTAACCTATGATTCACAACATATCTCGCTCTGGCAGATTAAACTAGTGTCCAGATACACTTAATCGTCTGCTCTTAGCAAAATAGGGTTTTTTGAAAGTCTCTAAAGTGTCAGACCGGGAAAATAAAGAACTAGACTGACGAGGGCATTAAACTAACGAACAGTTAATGTCACAAGAGGGAATAGCAGGGTGATGTCGAATTATTTTGTCTGAATAGTTAGAATTTTAATATTTAGATGATATAAATTAGGAGCGTGCTCTATAATGAAGACTCTGTTCCAATACAACTAGCAGGTTCGTAATGACTGGTTCTCTTGGTGTGAAGATGTATCTGAAGATGAAATTGCTTAAAGCTCGTATTGGCAGTGTTGGAGGAATCTTAAAAACACTGTTTCACATCGTTTATTGGGAATATAGTTGGATTCACTGCGTATTGCAAGGAAAGACAGAATTTGAGCAAGAGCCCTTCGAGGCTCACAGAAGTCTGAAGCAGATACGAGATTTATCAATACAGTTTCACGCAGAAGTGGAGCCATTTGTTACGTCATGGACACCGGAGATGGAATGTAAAGAGCTGACACTTCTACGTGATAATGGTGAATAGATAACATATAAGCATGGAGAAATCATGCGTCACGTCATCGCTCACGAAATCCATCACATTGATGGGATGTTCGTGTGAATCAATTTTAAAATGCTTTCGCCATTGAATTGGCGGAGGCTTTTTGTTTGAAAGTGAAAGATTATCGTTCGTCATATTTTTCCATTTCATTGTATAATAAGAGCATAGTCTATAGGTACAATTTGATTCTCGGTAGTTCGTTTAATCGATTGTACTGCTTATATTTACGAACTTCGTGAATATTACGTTAGATGAAATCAACCAACTACAAATATTAAGGAGATTAGGAAATGGAAGATAACAGTTTGGATTGTGGTTTAACAATAAGTAATATGTCTCATGAATTATTCAATGATGCTTTATATTATAAAGAACAATCTGAAAGTTTCACGGATTTCTTTATTCAATGGAGATATAAGAGATCAGCTATTATAAGTTTCTGTGCCTCAGCAGAAGCATGGATGAGTTCTTTAATTAAATGTAATTTAAAGGATAAAACTATAAGTTCAAGAGAGCAAGAAGTATTAGACTTTATTAATGATCATAATGCAAATATGCCAATTGGGTATAGCAATGTAAGACGAAAACTTTATAATTTTATCCCAGCAGCAATAACTGGTTCTACAATAAATTGGACTACTAACCCTAATGAGATTTTCGAAAGATATATAGATCTGAGTAACATGCGAAATAATATAGTTCACTATGCTACAAAAAATGGCAGTGTAATAAGAAGTAATGAATTTTCAGAGTTGCTAGATCAAGCAGCACAGATTGTTAAAGATCTCTTTAATGAGTATGATATTTTGGGGAGCAAGGTCAAAACTCCATCTTGGTTCAAAGAACGTAATTCTAAAGAAATTTAACAACAGGTTGGAATATTCAAAGAAGGGCTGACATCATCTAACATAATATTCAAGCATCGGCTCCGTTGGAGCCTTGGTCGATTTCGATGAGGCAATTCAGCAGACGCACCCAGCATACGCTACAGCAGCATGAAGATTCGTCACAGCAGGAAGTAATATTAAATGAAGAAAATACACGAGAGTTGCAGCAAGAACTAAATGATGGCAATGAAGAGCGGCCACTTGCCATTGAAAATATTGTAAAGCCGGGAAAATTCGGAGTAACGAACAGCCAAATGATTCCAGCCATTAAGCAAACGATTATGGATGGCTCAGTCGAAAAGCTGAGGATGCTTCGTTCCATGTACCTGTATTCCTTCGAAAATTCACTAAGGTATCTGAAGAAGTCGGAGCGAGAATTCATTCAAAATAATCTGAAATAGAACAAGCCGGAGCGTGAATGGGTCATGCGCTCCGGCTTGTTTTTATTTTGTTAAGTTTTCTGACTGTCTTGCGTAGAATGATGCACTTTGGGGAGAGGTATGTCTATCTCGGCCTCGGCTTGGACAGTTTCGCTCAATATCCGGGCCACATGCTCATGAAATTGCCGCAACGCTTTGCCAGATGGCTGATTTACTTCTTTGATTACATATTCATATTTCATCATAAATTACGCCTCCATAATTTTACAGTTGTCATATTCGATGATGTGTCATCAAAAATGCTCAACATTCTATTTGGAAGGCGGCAAAATATTAACACGTTTGGAGTAGAGGAACCTATGGAAAGCAAAACAATTAAGCACGTAGCCGTCTATTTAAGAAAATCACGGGACGATGGTGAGTTTGAAGACGTTCTCTCGAAGCATAGGGATACCCTTCTGACCTTGGTCGAGAATCGAAATTGGACCTATAGGCTATATGAAGAAGTGGCCTCTGGTGAAAAGATCGAGTCCCGTAAGGAAATGCAGAAGTTACTTCGACATGTTGAAGACCAGCTTTATGACGGGGTAGTGGTCATGGATATTGACCGTTTAGGGCGTGGAGAAAATAAGGATTGGGCACTCATAAAAGATACGTTTTTGAACTCAGAGACGGTAATCATTACACCGAACAAGATATACGATCTGGAAATAGACAATGACGATGTATCATTTGATTTCATGTCTATTTTTGCCCGAATAGAGTACAAAACGATTAAGCGAAGAATGAAGCAGGGGAAAGAGGCAGGAGCCAAGAAAGGCATGTGGACAAATGGAAAGCCACCGTTTCCATACTATTATGATAAGAACATAAGGTCGGTACTGGTGGATGAAACAAAGCGTCCGATTTACCGAGCGATTGTAGAGAAATATCTTAATGGAACAAACCTTGGTCATATTGCCATTTGGTTGACGGATAACAAGATACCCACGCCATACAACATTAAGCCCGATGGAAAGAACAAGGGCTGGTCAAATATTACGGTTTAACGGTTGTTGGCAAGCGAAATCCATTTGGGTTACATTACTTATGGAAAAACCCGTTCCAAGCGTGGTCAGGTGGAGCTTGTACCCGAAGAAGAGCGGATTAAAGTCATGGGAACACATGAAAAGCTGAAAACGCCGGAAGAACATGAAGCGATCATGGAACGGCTGCTTAAGAATCGCATGTTGAATCCCAATTCAAGACGTAACATTTTTCCTTTGTCAGGCTTGCTGTATTGTGAAAAATGCGGTTCACGGATGAGATTCCGGGTGGGAGAAAACAAGAAGCAGGGACAGCACTGGAGTGCATTGTGCTATCACCAGTACAAAGATGAAAGCAAATGTGAACAGCGTGGCAAGGTAATGGATGCTGATTTTTTCAATGCTCTGTATGATCGGATTATCCAGATTGATCCAAACATTTTGCGGGAGATTGAAATGCATGGCAGTCGGTATAATGATACACGAGTGATCATCGAGGTCAAAGTGCAGGAATTGAAGAAGCAGAAGCGAGCGTTGGACAAGCTGCATGAATCTTATGAAGAGGATATGCTTACGAAGCAAGTATTTTTGGAGCGTAAAGCTATCCGGTCTAGGCAGATACAGAAACTGGAGGAAGAGTTAAAGGATTTGCGGAAGGTTATAGTAGATGAAGGGAATTATCCAACTGTGGAGCAGATATATAAACGGGTAGGTGAGTTTAGGGAGTTGTGGGACGTAGCGGTGACAAGTGAAGAGAAGAATCGGGCGTTGAAGAAGCTGGTGGAGCGGATTGTTTATGATAGAGAAGGAAATCGGATTGAACTGACGGTCTGTTATAAGTGATGGATGGTTAGTTTGGAGTCAATAGCAAACAAACCTCTGGAATATTTCTAGAGGTTTGTTTTGTACATACAATTTATATCGTCCTGGCTGCGAATGTGTGTTGAAACAAATTTTGCTTCTGTTTTTCGACAAATTGTGGTTCAATGGTACTATATGGTATTCCAAATATTGGAGGTAATGTGATTGGATAACATCAATGGATATGAAGTTGTTCGTACGCTAGGTGCAGGTAACTTTGGTACTACATATGAGGTAATGAAGAATGGTAGTAGTTTCGCATTAAAATTGATACGAGAAAACATTCTTGATAAAGAAGCTGTAAATTCAAAAAGGGTAGAAAGAGAAATTAAGATTATTAAAGCTGTCACGCATGAAAACGTTGTTAAATATGTAGATGATGGGTTTATACATGATGGCATACAGAAATATCGTTATATAGTAATGGAATATGTCCAAGGAAATACACTTGAGGCGTATATAGAACAAAATTCTCTAACTGTTTCTGAAGCATGTTCAATAGCTAAAAATATCTATTTAGGAATTGCAGCTATTCATAAAAACAATATTATTCATCGAGATCTAAAGCCCTCAAATATTATCATTACTGATGATAATTTTAACATAAAAATATTAGATTTTGGTATTTCGAAATTAATAGATGCAAGCACCCTTACCACCACCGGACAGGGAATGGGTACATTTGCTTATATGGCTCCTGAACAATTACGATCTGCTAAAGATATAGATTTTAGAGCAGATTATTATTCAGCAGCTGCAGTTTTATATGAACTAATATCTGGTGAAAAACCGTTAAAAATGAATAATCAATTAGAGGCAATTCACAAAATCTTAAATGAAGTTCCTGAATCACTTGCCTCAAAACTTCTTTCCGTTCCTATTGAAATTTCTGAACTGGTAGAGACTTTGCTAAAAAAACAACCTTTTGAAAGAAGCGTTTCTTTCGAGAGTATATTATCAATATTGGATAAGTACAAAAAACCTGGAAGTAGACATACTTCTAAAGTCACAACTATTTATTTTAATTCAAATATTGAGTTTTTACCTATGGTAATACAAAATGATGCAAAGGCCGTTGTTGAATATCATAATAGTCACAAGATACAAGGTGCTGTTTTTAATGTTCCTCAATTACTTAAGTCTGATAAAAATTATTTGAAGCTTGCACAGAGTGATAGTGATGTAAAATTAATTGTTGATCCATACACTCAGACATTAGGCTATTCAGCATTCACAACTAAATCATCGTATAAAAAGATCCCTTACTTAATAAGTCCTCTAAGGAAAGAGACACCAAAAGATTTTTTGAATGTATTTTCACTACAACAGAGAGTTAGGAAGGTTATTGATCTTCAGGAACAATACAAAGCTAGCATTTTAATATCTCCTTATCATTTTTTGGAAGATCCAAAGGATGAGTGGATAAATGTCGATTATAATGCCTATAAAGAAGGTAAGTCTTATCTTCTAAGCGCAGGTATTAATAAGAAGCTTTATTATGGTATATCATTTGAAATTGGTAAGTTTGAAGATGTCGATAATATTAAGTCTCTTGTGAATTTGG
This sequence comes from Paenibacillus sp. FSL F4-0236, assembly GCF_038000135.1. NCBI lineage: Bacteria > Bacillati > Bacillota > Bacilli > Caryophanales > Paenibacillaceae > Paenibacillus > Paenibacillus sp. FSL F4-0236. The sequence goes on along the minus strand of NZ_JBBOBK010000001.1, from coordinate 2,608,570 downwards.
TTACCTCAGCAAATCCAGATGGGTTTTATTTGCAAATATCAGGGAATTTTGAAACAGCAAACGCAAACCACTATCTTTCTTATGCCTATCTAGTAAAAATGCTTGCTGAATCGAAGAAAGAAATAATTTTGTCTCGTGTTAATGATTTTTCTTTAGGACTAGTTGCATTAGGTGCAAATACTGTTTCCTCTGGTTTGGGACAAAGTGATAATTTCAAGAAAGAGTATCTTGAGCGTGAACAAGGGGGAGGAACAGCAAGACGTTATTATGTTGAGAAACTGATGGGATTATTTAATCAGAATATTCTACAGGATGTTTTATCTACAAATGCAGGACAAGAATGTATATGTAGTTGTGATTTTTGCCAAGCTTCCAGCAACACAAACCAGTTATATGAATTTAATAACGTAATCAAGCATCATATGTATATTAAAAATAAGCAGATGATTGAGCTGTCAATTCTGGAACCTAGGGAGAGATTGAATAGTTTTGTTACTAGGGTAAATGATGCAGTTAAGTTGACGAAAGATATTAATAAGGAGAAACGAATCAAGAACTTTGGACATTCTCATTTAGAGACATGGAGGGACATCATATTGGAAGTGTCACAGTCTAAATTAGATGAGGCTTATCAACTTTAGTACTATCTCTTGAAATAATTTCTTCAGTAACTTTATATCGCATAGCGGGGTCTAATGGTTTGTGAGGAATAGGTTTTATTATCTCCTTAACCTTAGACCCAACACTTATTAATCCTACGTTAAAATTATAGAGTTCTTTTTGATCAACCCTATGAATATACTGATCGTCAATTGCTAGATAAGATTTTTCTGCAAAACGATGATATCTAATTGCTTGAGCAATCCCCGTTTGCCAATCTTCAAGTTTAGCTTCAATCGCAATTACATTGGGACAAAATAACTTGAATTTTTCATTTCTACTATAGAAGTTTGCATTGTGTGTAATTGCACCGCTATACTCTAATCGTTTTAGGACTGAATACTTTAACTTTGATTTTGAAATGAATAAATTTGATATTAATTCATCCAGGCTGACTTTTTTTCTCTTACGGATGTAATCGAACACCCTTATATCATCAAGATCTTTTAAATATACTCCTTGTCGAGTTTCAATAAAACGTATTAAATCTGCTTGGTTTCTAATTATCAATAAATCAGAAATCCCATACCCAACTCCGACTTCTTGAATGGTGAAGTATTTATTGTAATGTTTAACTAACCTAGTTACTAATTCTTCCTCAGTCTGAAACACAAGCAGTCACCTTTTCATAAGTTTAAAATTATTATTCCCGAAGAGTATTATACAATGAATTTTTAGAATCATCTATCACTGTTGTTAAGGAGAGATCAATTTTTTTGGAAGAAAACGATATTTATAAAAATAGATTCCAAATAATTAGAAGTTTAGGTAAAGGTGGGGTGGGAGAAGTCTTCTTAGCACTGGATACTTTTACTCAACGAAAGATTGCTCTTAAAGTCTATAGTAATAGGGATAATGTTTCTACTGCAAGAATTCAGAGAGAAGTAGAGATAATATCCAAGTTGAAGCATACTAATATTCCGGTTTTGTTTGATGTAGGTTTTTTTAAAAATACATACTACTTAGTTCAAGAATTTATTGATGGAAATACATTGGAAAATGAGATCAATACAACATCAGTAACGATAAGAGAAGCGATTTCTTACTCAAAGGATATATTAAGTGCTTTATCGTATTTACATCAAAATAATATAATACATCGCGATTTAAAACCTTCAAATATTATTATAAGCAGAACAACTAAGAAAGCTGTATTATTCGATTTTGGCATTAGTAAAACTGATTCAAACTGGACAGATAATTTGACTCTAACACAACCAGGCGGTTTTATTGGAACGCCTGCTTTTATGGCACCAGAACAAATAGAAAATCAAAGTGTTACTTTCAAAGCTGATATTTACTCGCTAGGTTTGATTCTTTATAAATTATTTTCCGGAAAATTACCGTTTGATTATAAGAATATCAAGGATATCTTCTCAAGGGCTACTAAAAGTTATCAAGTCATTATTAAGAACGACACATTAATAGGATCTGAAAAACTAGAAGAGCTTATAAATCAAATGTTGTCTTTGGATCCCGATAATAGGCCTGAAATGAATGAGGTATTACAGATTATTAATATTCTTGAGACATCGAACAGTGATAGAATTCAAGATAAACTATTGGACGATTTCAAGCCCACTACTGAAGATGTCGAAGCTTTTGAGTTGAAAGTAGATGAGAAACAACATAAAAGTGGAACTGGATTTTTTTCCAATGAACAGTTACGACAGGAAGAAATATCCGCAAGTAGAGAGTTTTATAGGAACCACTTAGATTTGGATTACAAAACATTACTTTCACAAGCTAAAATTTCATTTTGGTTGTGGTTCGCCACTTTAGTGATAGGATTTTTAATTATTTTAACCGCAATAATACTATTGTTCATGGATAAGCCTCTTCAAAGTGGAGGAATGGCACTAAGTGAAGTTTTTATATATATCGTTCAAAATATATTTAAAATTAGAGAAGACCACTATAGAGAACAAGCTAATAATAAAACAAAACATCTGGAGATAGGGAACTACTGGAATCTTATAACTCAAAGTATTGATGCTATAGAAGAAAATGCTATTAAATCATCTAAATTGAACGAGCTTGTAGATAATTTGAATAGCCATATTAAGAACCAGTAAGAGTTCAAAGCAGATGATAAATTTCGTTTGAGAATAATTCATAAACTATTAAAACGTACACTTTTTTATTATTCCTGCTATTCTCCTATGCATTGGTAGAAAATGCACTTGAATAGTATTTTCTACCAATTGCCACCGTGAAGAAGTGATGACAAATCAAAAAGTGCCCTTTAGATTAACCAAGGATTCTTCAAAAGTTAAATGTAAAGTTTAAGGAGCCGTTCAAAAATGAATTATGAGAAAATTCCATCCTATAATGAATTGTTTTTTGAAGATCAATATGAATTTAAATTATCTCTCGATTTCAACAGAATAGCGTATGTATTATCTTTTCTTGGTTACTTATATACGGAGAAAGATACTATGAATAAAACATTTCTTGAGGAAAGTGTAGGCGTTAAAGGTATAGATCGTGCAATGGCAAAAGAATACTTGGAAGACAAAGTATTAATAACACAATTAGGGGTTCTTAATGCTTGGAAATTAGGTTTTAAATGTCTCAATCAAGATCCAGAGGAGAATTATTCAAGTGCAGATGTTTTATTTAATACATTATACCGAATTATTATTAAAAAACAGGAAGAGGATATAGACAAAATAGGCGATGTTAGTGTTAAAAATTCTTTAATGACAATTGGGATTTTAGATTACTTGGACAATCAGGCATCTGAATTTAAAAGATCTTTTTATATGTTTATAAGCAATAAAGATAGATTTTCAGTAGATCCGAAATATATAGGATATAAAGATTTATTTGAAAAATTTGAAAGTAAATACGGTATATCCTTAGAAGCCTATATGAAAGGATTATATGTGCTTGTATTTTATAAATGTCAGCATAACTATGAGCAACTAATAATTACGCGTAATATGACAAAGTACAATTTTGTTATTGACCCTGCTCAAATTCAAAGTCAAGAGACAAGAGATAATATAATAAAAGTCTTGGAGAATTTAAGTATTGATTTTGAGACTTCAAAGAAATGGGCTAAAGAAGCCGAATTGGAAACCTTCAATTTTAAATTATTCATGGAGAAACCCATATATAAAATTAATGAAAATTGTTATTTGCCTATTTGTAGAAAGTTTTTACAAGATCAACTATTCCATAGTCTGATTTATAAAATTAGAAATTTATATGAAGAGTCTGATATGAAGTTTTTTCATTTATTAGGTTTATTATTTGAGGATTATGCAGTTTATATTTTTGAACAAGTTATAATTCGAAGTGAAATTAAATATACAATTATTAAAGAATTTGAGTATTCTGTAGGAAAGAAAGAGCATAAATCGTCGGATTTGATTGTTTGTTGGGAAAATGATGTTTATGTATTTGAGTGTAAATCTGCAAGAGTGTTAAACAGTATTTACAAAATTTTAAATCAGAGAGAAATTGAACAATCTATTGAGAAGGTAATTAAAAAGCCCATTTCACAAGCAATTACTAGAATGAATGAAATTGTAAATCTAGGCATTAACGAAGAGTTAAATAATAAAAAAAACTATTATTTTATATCAGTTACGGTTAGTAACTTTCCAGATCATTTTTCAAATTTTGATCAACTACTTAATCAAATTAAAAGCAGTGAAATTAAAATTGCTGGTTGTTTTAATTTTAGTATCGAAGAGTATGAATTACTTTGTGATGTTTTAGTTCAAAATAATAAAGCCTTGAATTATTATTTGAATGACTATAAATATAATACCCCTGATCATTATTCATTTAAAAATTATATAAATCAATTTAATGTGAAATCAGTTGTTTTTGAGGATATCGAGAAAAAAGTTGAAGCTTTTGAAGAAAGCATAGACTTATAAAATGCTAGGGAAATTATAACAAACAAAAAAATATGAACTCTCAAAGCTATTTATATATACAGATACTTATCTTGACCCACACGCACCTCTCATTGGTCAGTTGTCTGTATGGGTGAGAGAAATTGGGCGAGAACCGATCATAGCGAATCTACTTCGTAGGTGATTGTTCAGCTAAAGTAAAATTCCATGTCACTAACGGGACACGATAGCGGAACAGAATACCGTGGCAGCTGCTCCTTTTGTTATTCAACTATTGGGCAGGATAACGCTATGGTAAGATAATGCAATAGAACACATGGGGTGAAAAAATGAGAATGTATGCTCTTCTTACAGAACCAATAGGGGATATAAGTAAGGTAATGATTTATGAATCAAAGTATCGTGTTTATGTATTTCTATTTGAAACTCATGAAAATAAGGGTGCAAATGCTGACTATTGTTATGAAACATTAGGAGAAGCAATGGAGTTCTGCAATGAGGAACTAAACATAGTTGAGGAACAGTGGGTTGTTATTAACGATCCCAAAGAAGGGGAACAACACGATATTATTTACTAAACCAGTATCCACAGCATTAAGTTAACGGGATACGTTACTTAATGAAATAGCGACAGTCTGGACTTTATTTTATAGTCCTTTGATGTCGCTGTTTCAAGTTCTAGGGGCAGTCTAAACTTATATTATAGATTCTGATGTATGCAATTAAATTGATAATGATGAATACGAATTTTTAAAAAAGAGGGATTACAATGGTTTCAATTGTTCAAATAATACTTTATGATTCTTATAAAATTCGTGACATCGATCGTTCGGAAACAATAGAATTGACGTACAAATTAAAGCACGGGGTACTTGAAGAAATAAGAACAGCACATGAAAGTCCCAGATGGACAGAAGATATCTATCTATAGATAATATCTCGATATGAATATGAACTCACCAATGGTGGTACGGCTTTTGGAGCATTTAACGGAGATAAACTGGTCGGGTTTGGTGTCTTAGCTCATAAGTTCAGGGGTTATGATAATGATAGGCTTCAGATTGACCTTATGTATGTGACACGTGAATATCGAAGAAGAGGAATCGGTAGTCTTATTATGGAATCACTGAGTACAGCAGCAGTTGAAAAAGGGGCGAAGTACTTATATATTTCGTCTACCGAGACTGAATCTGCGGTGAAGTTTTATACTAGTCATGATTCAGCCATTACATCAGAGATTGATTTGGAATTATTTGAAAAAGAACCTAATGACATTCACATGCTAAAGAAATTATAATCACCAGAATAGAGTTGGATTTTAACTAAACGGGCAGGATAGTTGAATTAATCAAGGGCATAATATTCCCAAAAAATTTGGAGGAATCGCCCTTGTTTAAATGGATTATTTCATTGATTTTAATCTTTACGCTGTCTGCTGGAATCGCATCAGCTAAGCCTACGCTTGCTTTTTCAAATGTGGGGTTGGATAAGCTGAAGAAAATTGCGGAATTCAAACTACTAGTACCGTCTCACTCTTTTAAAGGTTATAAGTTAGAAATTAAGGAACCATATCCGCTTGTTCTTGGTCAATCAGTTTCAAAAGTTAGACTTCATTTTTTTGATGAATCAGGAAAGACATATTTATTTGGAATTGAAGAACATAAGGCGGTTGGTTATAAAATAAACCGAGTTGTCACTAATTTAGATGTTCGTAACCAAACAAGTACAACAAGAACTATAGTCGAGGATTTTAAATTTAATGAACGTGAAGAGAAAATTAACATAAACGGAATCGAAGGGCGATTTGAACCATGGGCTAATCATACACCAGGAGGATACCTACGTTGGGTACAAGATGGTACTTTCATTGAATTCAACAGTGGAGATTTGACTAAAGTGGAAATGGTCGCGTTAGCAAAATCAATGAAATGATTAATTGGTTGAACTAACGATTTATGATTTCTGAGGAGCTTGCCATGGCAATGCTCCTCTTTTATTTGTTGAAGTAATGAATGGACACCCTTCCTTAGGAGATGAATTAATCAGAGGGCTTAATTCACTTTGAGAAAAGACAGAATAACTATTTACACTACTCACACGATAAAAAAGAAATCGCTCTTTATGAGAAAAGTGGAAGTACCACCTACCTCTCAAAAAAGGAACGATTTCTTTGTAATGTCCGCATTCATTAACAATCTTAGTTAATTGGGCAGCTCCTTCTTCAAGCTAATCGTAACCGTGGTGCCTTGCCCCGGAGTGCTGGAGATGCTTAGCCCATATTGAGGACCGTATTCCAGCTTGATCCGTTCGTCCACATTTCGCAACCCATATCCGCTCTGGAACAGCACATCTTCCTTAGCTTGGCTAAGTGTCGCACCGTTGGCAAAGCCGACTCCGTCATCCGTCACTGTAAAGCGAATCTCATCCTCCAGCAGCTCGCCTTTAATCCAGATTCTGCCCATGCCACGTTTTTCGCTAATGCCGTGCTTGATCGCATTCTCTGCGATAGGCTGAAGAATCAGCTTTAGAATGCGGACTTTGCGCAGCGATTCCTCAATATCGTATTCAATCTCGAATTTATTCGGGAAACGCATTTGCTCGACCGTCACAAAACTCTCCACCAAACGGATTTCTTCGTCGACAGTAACGAATTTATCGCCTTTATGCAGGCTAATCCGAAAAAAGGTCGCCAGAGAAGAAATCAGCCGCTCAATGTCGGGCTGCTTCTTCAGCCGGGCAATCCAGGCAATCGCATCTAACGTGTTGTAGAGGAAATGAGGATTGATCTGCGACTGCAGCGCAGTCAGCTCCGCCTTGCGCTGCTTCTCTTTTTCCTCATCTTTTTCAAGCATTAATTGGCTGATCCGTTCTACCATCTGATAGTAGCTGTTCTCTAGCTGGAAAATCTCATCGACCTGTGCCCGCTGCTCATAGACAGCTGCTAAGTCTTTTTTGCCAAACAGACTCAGCTTCTTCTTCAAGTTCAGTAGTGGTCGGGTGATTTTGGCCGCCAGATAAAAGGAAAGAATCAGTAGCACAATGAAGGTAACACTGGCGAAAAGAAGGGCATTTCGGTTACCCTTGGCAATTCCCTCCAGCAACTTATGGCTAGAAATCACACTGGTGAACTCCCAGCTAACACCAAGCGTTTCCAACCTAGGATTCAAAGGATAAGTAGCAATGATATAGGAATTCCCGTTATCTGACCAGGTGCGGTAGCCTTCTTTCTGACCCGGACGAAGAGGTGCGTTCTCCTCCAAAAAATTGCCCAAGAGCCGCTTGTCGGGGTGAGATATAATCCGCTCGCTGGAAGTCAGGAAGGAGTAGCCAATGCCAGTGAAACTGGAGGAATAAAGATCTGCCAAGGCGGCTTCTCTGACATAGATGATGACGACCCCGATATTTTGCCCCGTATTGAAGTTCCGGAATTGCTGTCCGAAGGGGATATAGGCATTGCCGTCCCCATCCCGTTTGATTTCACCGACAACAGGCATGCTGCTCTCCTGTATACGTTTAATGAACAAGGCTTCGGGAACCTCGAGCATCTGCTCCTTGGACTGATAAGAGTAAAGCATATTATCATTGGTGTTGATGATTACATTGCCCACCAGATCATTCTGTGCCAGCATACCGTCGATGATAGCCCCGATCCGTAATTCCTTGTCTGCTGCCGGCAGGGAATCGTTATTAATGATCTGGTAAATGTCGCTGTTCACCAGAAATCGCAGGAACAACATCTGAATGTCATCGACCATCAACTCCACACTGAGCCCAATTTGGCGTTGAGTCTGGACCACATGGCGATACAGATCCTTCTGCAGATAGGTATAGGAATAGAAGTTGAAAATAACAAGCATCAGCACCAGATGCAGAGACAATCCCACTAACAGGACAACAACAATCCGACTTTTGATCTTGAACCTCCGCATCCAAGAATCCATCCGGTTGGCCATCGTTAGCTTAACCATAGGTTTTTGCATATTCGCTCGGCGGGATGCCCGTCATCTTTTTGAAAATCTGGCTAAAGTATTTGGAGTCGGTGAAACCAACCTGATTGCCCACCTCATAGACCCGGTACATCGGATTGCGTAGCATACGTTTGGCTTCTTCAATCCGATATTCCGTCAGACATTCATAGAAAGTCTTGTTCAAATCTTTGCGGAATAGATGCATTAAATGGGTTGGACTGACGAACACAGCAGCAGCAACCATCTCCACGGTAATGTTCCCAGCATAATGCTCCCGGATAAAAGCGAGGGCGTCTCTGATTTCACGCCGGCATCGAGCTCCGGCCTCTTCCTCAGCGTACAACACGCGTTCAATACCAGACAATGCACGCTGCGCAGCAAGCACAGCCTGTTTGTATGAATCTACGATTCCGTTCCATTTTTCAGTTGGTTTGCCGATGCCAACGCTAAGAGCCTGGCCGAAGTGCTGCTGGCTCCATTCCGATAGCTGCTTACCTAATCTGCGGGCAGAATCGCCGGCAAGCTCAGGTTCATCGGTTCGGAGAATCATAACCCACTCCAGATGACTATCGCGGAATAGACAGAGCTGTTCAAAAGAATACGCTTCCAGAATAACCGCTGCTTCATCCTCCAACGCTTTGCCTACATCAGTTCCTTGAAGACCATTATCAGCAGGGAAGGCTATGGACAGCGGCAGCATAGCTTTTCCTGGTTCCAATTGCAGCTCCAGCAGCTTTATTTTGCTGGTAATGAATTCCTCACTATGCAGCTGGCCATGCAGTAAATCCTGCCAGAATTGTTTGGATATCGCGGCAATTTCCTCATTAAGCTGTGAATATCGCTTGGAGAGTTGCTTTTTCCCCAGAATTTCTTCGCCAACGCTTCGTACTGTATCTGCGAGTTCTTCTATATTAATGGGCTTCAGCAAATAGGTGGAGGCACCATAACGTAATGCAGCCTGCGCATATTGAAATTCGTCATAACCGCTAAGTACGACAATGCCTACGATCATGTCCTGCTCCCGTATTTTCTCGATAAGTTCAAGACCGTTCATATACGGCATACGGATATCGGTAATAATCACATCCGGGCGGTGCTGTAGTGCAAGCTCCAAACCCTCTTCACCATTGCTGGCTTCTCCTATGATCTCGACGTTGTATTCTGCCCAGTCTATGGTTTGGGTGATGCCCATACGGACGAGATATTCATCATCTACTATAAGCGCTTTCAACATTGGCCTCACCTCGAAGTAGTTTCTAATATGTCTTACAGTCATTATAAACATGAAACCTCTTTTAGAGGAGCGGTAATTTCTCAGTTGTCAGGATCACAAACGATTTCGCAGTATGTTCACCGGTGGCTAAGTACAAAAATGTCCGCATAGCGGAAGTTCTAAACATTTCAACAGCTTAACAAACCGTTTCATAGGATTCCATCCTAACTTTTGCAAAATGTACTGTGATAGACTTTAACCGTAAAAGAGCGGTAAGCGCTTTTATAAATACATGACATCGAAATTGAACGCTGTAGGAGGAGTACCCTTGATACAAAAATCATTTATTCCATTCGGGTTTCAATATTACCGTTCCCCAACCCCATTCCGGGATCAATGGGAGAAAGACCTAAGCAATATTGCCGGGCAGGGCTTCAATTGTGTGAAGTATTGGGTGCAGTGGCGCGCCAGCGTGTCCAAAGAAGGGATCTACCAGTTCGATGATATTCAGGAGCTGATGGATATTGCTGAACAGAATGGCTTAAAGGTCATTTTGAACGTGATTTTCGATGTGGCGCCAGCCTGGTTTTATAAAAAACATCCTGATTCCAAAATGATCACAGCAGACGGTTCCGTTCTGGAACCAAGGGCAATTAACTGCCGCCAGATTGGCGGAGCTCCTGGACCTTGTTATCACCATGCAGCTGCAGCCACGGAGAAGGCGAAATTTCTGGCGGAAACAGTGAAGACTTTCAAAGATCATCCTGCACTCTGGGTGTGGGATTTATGGAATGAGCCTGAGCTGACGACAGGGATTAAGCGCAAGCTGTCATTTGACAACCAGGTATGCTATTGCGAGCACTCAGTGCTGGCATTCCAAGAATGGCTGAAAAATAAATATATTACTCTGAAAGCTCTGAACGAATCATGGCAGCGGACTTACGGAAACTGGGAGGAAGTAGAGGCACCGCGTGGGCAAGGCGTATTCAATGATTTGGTGGACTGGCGGCTGTTCATGTCCGGTACTTTAACAGATGAGCTGCGGAGCCGGGTAGATACTGTGAAGTCACTGGATCTGCTTCATCCTGTTATGGCACATACTGTGCCAGCTCCTATTTTTAATATGATTACAGCAGGTTCAGACGACTTTAAGCTGGCTGAGCCCTGTGACCTGACAGGCAATAGCCTAGGGTCCTCAGCTTGGTCGGCTGATCTACTGATCTCTGCCGCCAAAGGCAAACCGATCATCAACTCAGAGATTCATGCGCTGCCTGGCAATACGGCGATGAAACCGCGCCAGCCGGAGCTGCGAGAAATGAAGCGGCATATTCTGACCCCGCTCGCCCGTGGCATCACGGGATATCTGTTCTGGCAGTATAGACCAGAGGTATTAGGACAGGAGGCTCCGGCTTGGGGTAGTGTGTATTTGGACGGCAGTCCAACCCCATGGTACAAGGATATGGCCCAACTAAATAAGCTTGTGCAATACAATAAGCATGAGCTTTTACAGGCAAAACGGCGTGGGGACGGGATTGCTATTCTATTCAGCCCACAGAACCAAATCGCAAACTTTGCTGCCCATGATCATTTGGACACCTATAACGATTCCCTTCAAGGCGTCCATAAACTGCTACATGATCTTAATTATAAAGTGGAATTTCTGCATGAGTCGGATGTTACGGAAAAGACATTGGACCAATACCGCTGCCTGTGGATGCCTTATCCACTGTATCTGAACCGTAAACTGTGTGACCTCCTGCGTGAGTGGGTAGAAAAGGGAGGCATATTGATTTCGGAATGCTCCTTCGGCGCCCTTCAGGCAGAGAATGGCTGTCACAGCTATACAGTTCCTGGTTACGGATTTGATGAAGTCTTTGGGGTTCGGGAGACTTGGATTCATTCTGCCGAGAATCTGGATCATAGCTATCATCAGGTAGCATTCGAATCACGGACGGCGATCCCACTCCTTAATGTAATGGAGCACAGCAAGGAAGGGGAAGCAGCCGCAGATGATAAGGCACACGGCTCCTATTACAAATCAGATATTTTGCTGCAAAGTCATGTGAAGGTCCTAGCCGAATTTGCCGAGGACAACATGCCTGTGTTGACGGCCGCCGCTTATGGCAATGGGCGTGCTGTGTGGTTCGGCACCTTGCTTGCGGCTGCCTACTGGCAGGATGGACATACCGGAACGCTCCAGTTGGTGCGAGATCTTTTACAGCAGGAATTGAAGCTACAGCCGAATGTGCAAGTAAGCGGAGGTGTCCGCGCTGATCTTTCCGAGTGGGAAGTTGAAGAAGACAGAGGTGCGTTCCTCTATGTGCATAATGAAGGGAACACGTTGACAGAAGCCAAAGTTACGCTGCCTGCCAATTATACCTCAGTAGAGCCATGGTTTGACGATGGGAATGCCAAAATTCAGCCAATAAATCCGTTTGAACCTTCAACAACTCACCTGTCTATACGGGTAGAAGCTGGAGATGTTCAAGTATTTCGATTATCTTAGCCGGCAGCAGTTAAGGTCGGAGATTATAGAGCTGGTGTAAGCCAGCCAAAGGAGTGTATCCATTTGGGTTTGTTAGATTATGTTAATCCATTACAAGGGACTAAGTCGGATTTCCGCTACTCACACGGCAATACGCTGCCGCTTACAGCGATGCCATTTGGCATGGCGGCTTGGAGCCCGCAAACCCACGAAGCAGGGGGGACCTGGTTCTTCCATCCGCACCATCGCCACCTGGAGGGCATACGACTAACTCACCAGCCCAGTCCTTGGATCGGAGATTATGGACATCTAACACTGTTGCCGCAGACTGGACCGTTATTGCTCAGTCCTGATTCGCGCTCATCTTCCTTTAAACCGGAAGAGATGCAAGTGTCCCCACACTACTTCGGTGTGTCTCTTCAACGATATCGTACCCGACTGGAGCTGACCCCTACAGAGCGCTGTGCGGTGATTAGAATAACATACGCTAAGGGGCAGCAGAACAGGCTCATAATAGCACCGCTTAAAGGCGAGTCTCAACTCACCTTTCAACCGGAGAAACGTAGGATCATCGGCTTTACAAGAGGCCATACCACCGGGGTACCCGATAATTTCGCGATGTATTTCGTCTTCCAATTCGACACAGACATTCTCATGGAGGATTCGGGAATTTTTGACGGGGAGTACCAACCTTTAGGGACGTATGAAGGAACCGGCGATAAGCTGGGCGCATACGTAGAATTAAACATACCGGAATCCGGTGTAATAGAAGTGAAATGCGGCACTTCCTTTATTAGTGGGGAGCAAGCGCAATTGAATCTCGATCGGGAGGTTGGTGGGCACAGCTTCGGAGAGATCTTGAGCAAAGCAGAGGCAGGCTGGGAAGAACGGCTGAGCCGCATCGTTGTCGAAAGCGCGGATGAAGAGAACCTCCGTACCTTTTACAGCTGTATGTACCGGATCTGCCTGTTTCCTAGAACATGGCATGAATATAACGAGCAGGACGAGCAAATTCATTACAGTCCTTTTAACGGCAGCATTTGCCGGGGTCCAATGTATTCAGATATCGGACTGTGGGATGTATACCGGACTAGCTTCCCGTTATACAGTATCCTGTTTCCATCCTTGCTCGGTGAGATCATGCAGGCTTGGACATTAGCTTACGGTGAAAGCGGTTGGCTGCCAAAATGGCTGTCACCAGGCGAACGCAGTGCCATGCCCGGCACACTGATCGATGCGGCAGCTGCGGATGCCGTGGTTAAGGGCATCGGCGGCTTCGACGTAGAGCTATTATATGAAGGTTTGCTGAAACATGCAGATCGTCCGGCTACAGACGAGAAGCTGGGTAGACGGGGGCTAGAATTTTATTTGCAGCACGGCTATCTGCCGCATGATCGTTTTCATGAAAGTGTAAGCAACACGCTGGATTATATATACGGAGACTTCTGTATAGCCCAGATAGCCAAAGCACTCGGCAAAATGGATGATTATGAGCGTTTTATGGACCGGGCGCAGAATTACAAGCTGCTGTTTGATCCAGAGGTTGGTTTTATGAGAGGCCGTAACGAGGACGGTACTTGGCAGGAAGGATTTGATCCTTTAGCGTGGGGTGATCCGTTCTGTGAAGGTGGGGCTTGGCAAGGTAGCTGGGCAGTTCCCCATGACTTCCCGGGATTAGCCAGTCTAATGGGTGGCGAGGAAGCTTTTGTTCGGCGAATGGACCAGTTAATGGCCGAGGAACCGATATTCAAAGTGGGATCTTATGGCTTGGAAATTCATGAAATGTCGGAAATGGCTGCGGCCGATTTAGGGCAGTTTGCCATCAGCAATCAGCCCAGCTTCCATATTCCTTATATTTTCGCCAGACTCGGGGCGTTGTCCAAAACACAGTACTGGGTTCGCAAAACCATAGCTAAACTATTCAACAGTGGAATGGATGGGTTGCCCGGCGACGAGGATAATGGCAGCATGGGTGCCTGGTATATTTGGAGCGCCATCGGACTGTATCCGTTAAGTCCCGGGATTCCCGAATATGTGCTAGGCAGCCCTCTATTTGATAAAGTAACGATTCGGCTTGAAAATGGGCGGCAATGGGTCATTGAAGCGCAAAACAACAGCCCTGCCAATGTGTACAGTAAATCGGTCCACTGGAACCATACGCTTTGGGAGCACCATTCTTTGCCTCATGAAGAGATTATCAAAGGCGGCGTCCTGAGCTTCAGTATGTTTTCGGGTTAGCCCCAACATAAGAGCAATGCTAAGCAGTCCGGAACATTCTGGGCTGTTTTTGTATTTATAGATGGAGCATCTTGCTCTTTTTAGGCAAATGGTGAAATGGCAAACCATTTCGCAGCATTCCCGCCTGTTTTTTCAAAGGTAACATGTCTAATATCGAAGAGAATGAAAGCGCTTAATATGAGTGCGGAGAGGAGGAATCAACTTATGACTTTAAGACTTCATTCCAAAAGAAATCGACTTATCACTATTCTGTTCGCTCTGATTGCGGGAAGCCTGCTGCTGATTGGCGCGATGAATGTGCAGGCTCCACAAGCAGAAGCACCACTTCTGACCCTTAACGGACAGGAGGTCACTGCAGCGGAGTTCAACTGGCATCTTCAAATGAATCGGGCACTGACTGCTGATTACTTTAAACAGACCTACGATGCCAACTACTCAGAGAAATTCTGGTCTACCGACTATTCCGGCGAAAAACCAATCCAAAGGTGGATAAAAGAATCCCAGACACAGCTACTGACGAAGCGGATGGAGTTGCATCTTGCTCAAGAAGCAGGGGTGGTATCGGATATCAGCTTTGAAGGTTTTCTAAAAGAAATGGAGCACGAGAATCAACGGAGGAGTCAGGCGGCAGCGAATAAGGAGGTGGTGTATGGTCCTCTTCACCTGGACGCACAGGCCTATTACAGTTATTACATGAGCAACCTTGAAGATACCACGATTGAGGCAATGCGCAGCAACGGAGGTATCGTGATTTCAGATGAACAGGTAAGGCTGGAATATGAAGCAAATCTAGCTGCTAAATATTCTCGGCCGGGAGCTATACGTCTTGAATGGGCGTCACTGCCCTTTGGTCCGGAAACAGAATACAAGGATCAGCAGGAGGCCATGGAGAAAATGGAATTGCTCCGGGCAGCAGCAACAGCAGAAATAAGATCAGACGCAGGCATCCGTCAGCAGGCAAAAGAGCTGGGTATAAACGTGGGCGAAGTCAAAATAACAAGTGCTTCCCGACGAACAGCAGCGCTGGAAAATCCTAAGGTATTGCTTGCTGCAGATCAGCTTGCACCTGGACAGATTAGTGGCTTGTTTGCTGAAAATGCGGCCATTCATCTACTTTACTGTCTATCGATAGAGGATGCAGGAGTTGAACCTTTCGATCAAGTGAAGGATGCTATCACACTTCATTTGGCGCAACAGAAGTTTAGATCCATGGTGGACGATAAGTTAGGCAAAGCTATCGCAGAATGGAATTACCCGATGGCCGAAAGACTCGCAAACCAAGCCAATCAATAAATATTCAAGGGGGAATCCTACAACAATGTTAAAAAAACTCGCAAAATCACTGCTAATGATAATGCTGATCTTCACGACAGTGTTCCCTGTAATGGGTGCTTCTGCCCATGCTGAAGAGACGTATGCCGATGATTTCTCTGCTTTGCCAGCAGCGGAGCTGCGTTCGGAGAATTGGTTGATTGACAGCAGCAATCCTCAATTCTTCGGCGGAGATGCTACGCGGTTGGTCAGGACATCCACGGATACCGGTTATGCCGTTTATTCATTAACAGGAATTCAGTCGTTTACGCTTCAGGTCTATTATTTCTCTGGCTCAACAGCCGTAATCAAGTTCTACGGATCGGGCGATGCGACAGCGTGGACGGAGCTTCCAGTCATTAATGACAGTCCCACAGCAACCGGTTCTGGTTGGTATGGAACAGTATACACGCCCGCCGGTGCACTTCCGAATGATATCAATTATCTCAAAATCGAGATCAGCGGCGACCTCGACAGCTGGCTGATGCAGCTCGGACACCTTACGCTCACCAATGTATCACTTGCACCTCAAACGATTAACGATGAGCTTGATGACGTTTCACAGCTCTATGCATTTAGTACAAATTGGTCTTTAGATACAAGCAATCCCATTTTTTTTGGTGGAGATCATTCTCGTGCAGTGAGAACAGCAGATTCGGCAGAATCACTTGTGTACCATTTGCATAATTTGCAGCATTTCATCGTCCGTCTGCATTCCTTTGCCGGGTCTAGTGGAAGCATCAAGTTCTATGGATCGGCGGATGCATCCACCTGGACAGAGATTTCAGCAATACATGAAGCTCCACAATCCACAGGAGATGCAGCTTGGACCGGGACGAATTATACCCCAGCACAAGGGATTCCTTCCGGCATTCATTATTTGAAAATCGAGCTCAGCGGCGATTCCGCACCTTGGCTGATGCAGCTAGGATCGGTCTCCTTGTCCAACCGCTTGCCTGGAGATGGAGGGAACAGCGGTGGAGACGGTGATTATTACGTCGATTCATTTGCGGGCAGCGACAACAATGATGGAAAAACACCGGAGACTGCCTGGAAGTCCTTCTCTGTAGTTAACCAGACTACCTTTGAGGCTGGAGACCGAATTTTGTTAAAGAAGGGTGGGATCTGGAACGAACAATTATATCCTAAGGGTAGCGGAACAGACGATAAACCGATAACAATCACTGCCTATGGCAGCGGAAGTAAACCGACTATCAATGGTGGAGGCATGGCCGGAGCAGCTGTATACCTGCGCAACGCCTCAAACTGGAGCATCCGGGATCTGGAGGTCACTAACTATGCTTCCGAGAGAGGAACCATTTACCGGGAAGGCATAATGGTGGAGAACGCAAACGGAGGAACTTTAAGAAATATCCGCATCCAGGATAACTATATACATGATGTATCAAGCAGCTTCCGTTATCCGACAGTTTCCGGTGCAGAAGGGGGTCCACATGCGTTCGGTGGAATCTCCGTATATGTGGGTGGAACGACGGGCACGGACAAATTTGATGGGGTATGGATCGAAGGCAACACGGTCGAACGAATTGGACGGACAGGAATTGTGGTATGGGATCAGCGTTTCAACGGAGCCGACTATGCTACGGTCAATGTTACGATCCGCGGAAATTATGTCAAACAAGCAGACAGCGACGGCATCCTCACCTTCGGTGCGGACGGAGCGTTAATTGAGCATAACATAGCAGAAGAAGGTGGGAACTACTCCGAAGAAGGCGAGTTTAACGGCTCAGCCGCAATCTGGCCGACCCGGGGCAAGAATAATATCGTGCAGTTTAATGAGTCCTTTAACACAAATAAACCAGAGGGAGATGGACAGGGCTTCAATCTGGATATCGATACTATGGACAGTGTAGTTCAATATAATTACAGCCATGGCAATAAGGGCGGATTCATGCTTTTTGTCGATGCCCGTTTAACTCCAGGAGTGCTTATCGGCTCCTCTAACAATGTAGTCAGATACAACATCAGCCAGAATGATCTGACGCATACGTTTAATTTTGCAGGCGGGGTTACGCCGGATACGCAAATCTATAACAATACGATCTATATCGGCACTGGGCAAAACACCAAAATAATCGACCATGAATGGGACGACGCGGGAAATATCAACGCTCCCTATACGTTCAGGAACAATCTGGTCTACAACCTTGGACAGGGAGGTTATAATCTGCCCGGGGAAAATGGCAGCTTCGACCACAACCTGTTGTATGGAAATCATCCAGTAAGCGAGCCGGAAAATACGAATTCCGTCACAGCGAATCCGCTCTTGGTTGCTCAGGGCAGCGGTGGAATTGGCTGGAATACAGTGGACGGTTACAAACTGAGAGAAGGTTCTCCTGCACTTGGTGCTGGTGCTATTATTGCAGATAATGGCGGTCGGGACTATTGGGGAAATGCTGTTTCAGCAGAAAATCCACCGAATATCGGAGCCTATAATGGACCCGGACTTGATCCTGCCACACTGCCTGAAGCACCTGTAGATGATCTGCGATTATATTTTCAAGGCTTAAAAATTGCTCCTCATATTACAGATGGTAGAAACGGAGGCATATCCCTTCAACTTCAGTTAACAAACAGTTCTGGAGTAGACCCTCTGAAAATTAACAAAATTTCCTGGAAAATAGGGGAAGGAAGTGGCCAACTCAGCGGTAGCGAGTCGCAACTAGCCGAAATCGCTCCGAATAACAAATTTACTTATCCAATACCCTTGCCGGGATTCTCTGAAGGTGTCAAATATCCTCTTGAGTTGACCGTTGACCTTGAAGGCTATGAGACAGTTCACCTCAAGCAAAACATAGATATTAACCGGATGAAGCATCAGTCAGACACAGGAATTCCCGCGCTGATTGATCTTGCAGACGGAACCCCTTTGTTGAGCGGGTATAACGGTGCGGATGATCTTAGCGGAACAGCGCAATTACGCTGGGACGCGGATAACATTTATTTGACCGCCGATATCCGTGATGATGTATTCAGCCATAATGCATCCGGGATTAATATTTGGCAAAATGACAGTATTCAATTCAGCCTTGCTCCCGGTGTACCGGGCGATAGCCAATCCTGGTATGAATACGGAATTTCACAGACGCCGGAGGGGCCGCAAATATACCGCTGGCTGTCCATGAAAGGTGCTGCTACTGGAGTGTTGACCAAAGGAACTCTAAGTGTAACCCGAGATGAAGCGACTAAGATTACCTCATATGCACTGGCACTACCTTGGAGTGAAGTAAGTCCAATTCGGGCAGCATTAGGCAATATCTTGAGCTTCTCGATGTTGGTTAACGATAATGATGGTGCGGGCCGAAAAGGGTATATTGAGTGGGGATCAGGCATTGGCGCTGCGAAAGATGCGACACTCTTCCGCACCTTCCAGTTTATGAATGTCGAAGATGAGGAGGAGACACAACCGATTGATAATGCTGATTTAAGCCTTTTGAGTATAGAGGGTTCAGAAGTTCCCGAGTTTGACCGGAACACACTCACCTATACAATAAATGTACCCTTTTCTAAAACAGCCGTGACTGTAACAGGGATACCTTTAGATCCGAAAGCCAAATTAACAGTAACTGGCGGAAGTGAACTAAAAGTAGGAGAAAATAGTGTTAGCATCAAAGTTACCGCCGCAAATGGAACAACAACAAAGACCTACACTTTGAAAGTGGTACGGAGTGAAGACCGCGGGGGAACAGAAACGCCTGGCAGTTCGTCCGGCAGCAATAATGGCGGTAACAATAGTAACAATGAAGGGAAAATAGTTAATCCAGTGAATATAATCTCAGCCGGCCGTATTCAGATTCAGGCTTCACCTGATGCTGAAGGAATGCGCCTTGCACAGCTTCCTACTGGAGAAATTCAAAAAGCAATGAAGGGTGTGCAAGATGGTGCATTGGCACTTGAGCTTACTAAATTAGATGCCACAGCTAAGGGAGTAACCTTTCAATTGCCCGTTACCGAACTGAAAGATAATGTTATCTCTCTTACAATAAAAGCAGGTGAAACCACCGTAACGTTCCCAATTGACAAGATGGGTAGCAATATTCCGGAGGGTTCCAAGCAGTTGGAGCTGTCCATTCATTTTGTTGATCCTTCAACCCTTTCTGTTGCATTAAAAGAGAAATGGAAAACGCATGCCGTGTACCGGATCTCCTTGATGGTAGATGGAAAGCAAATAGAAACATTAAGTCAATCTGCGGCAATGAAGATATCGTTTGGATATAAATTGAATCCAAGTGAAGCGCCGAATCAAGCCATCGTCTATTCTATTACCCGCGAGGGGCTGGCGGAAGTGGTCAAGAACTCCAAATACGTTTCAGGTACAGAGAGCATCACCTTCACAACACGGAACTTCGGATTATACGCTGCAGCGAATGGAGATATACACTTCTCTGATGTCAATTCGGACTTCGCTGCTATCCTAGAAGCGTTGGCATCTCGTGATTTGGTTCACGGCACAGGCGATGGCAAATATGAGCCTGCCCGCCAAATCACCAGAGCAGAGTTTGTTCAACTGCTAGTATCAGCGCTAGACCTTCAGGCCGATAGTAGCAGTACTTTCGAAGATGTGAGTCCAGACGCTTGGTATTACCAAGCTGTCTCAACAGCTCAGGCGCTAAAGATTGTTAACGGACGCAGCGAAGGCTTATTTGGCGCAAAAGAACCGATTACTCGCCAAGAAATGGCTGTTATTTTGTTTCGCGCTCGGAGTTTAGCTGCTCTTCAGCCGGATTACTCCAGCAAAACGGTAGTATTTGCTGATCAGAAGCAAATCGGAGCTTATGCCAGGGAAGCAGTTGAGTACCTGCAGCAGTCAGGGATAATCAATGGTTATTCCGACGGAACCTTCAGACCACTGAATCTGACCACCCGTGCGGAGGCTGCTGCTTTGATTTATAGAATTGTGGGATTGTAATCATCACAAAAGAGCTGGAGCCAAGTGTATTTGGCTCCAGCTTTTTTTCTTGCAAGTATAAAATATTATTCCTTCACGCTGGCCACACAACATATCTCATGTCCGCGACGTTCACCTTGCCATCTGGCCAAAAGAGCCATTCGTTCAACAAATGGAGTATTCGGCCCATAGTGAGGATGTGCATCGATCAATACATCCGAAACGGAGACCAGTTGCCGCGTGAATATCGAATTGATATCAAATCCAGCCTGATTGAGTAATTCACGCACATTAGCGTCCGTGTAATGATACAGGTGATCGGGTTCAATAAATAACGGTGATTCAGGTCCGTAGACTTCGTTGGTTAAAGAATGGCTGTTGGGAATACTGAAATAAATTTTCCCTTGCGTTGTCAAAAGATTACGAATATCCTTCAAAAATGAAAATGGATCGGAAATATGCTCAAGCACATGCCAGAACACTACCGCATCATAACGAGGAAGATCAGGATTTTCAGCCGAGTCATCGTCTTGGGTGCGTTTCCATTCATCTTTAACCAGATCCACACCGTATTTATATTTGGCATAGGCTCGTGACAATTGTGAGGGTTCAATGCCAACCGCTCTCCAGCCGCCATTTTCAGCAGCATGTAAAAATTCACCTGTTCCAGAACCAAACTCTAGCAATGCTCCTTTTTCTGGACTGAACATTTCCAGCAGCATTAAATTAAACAGAGCATGATCAGAATAGGTAGCTTGAGCATATTTTTCACGCATTGCAATCCATTCTGTATTATAAATATCTGCGATTAAGCCGGTTGTATCAACCTCCGCAATATTCGCTCTAAAGATAAGACCACAGTTGCTACACCGCATCAACGTAAACGAATGATACTCATGGAATACGGTAATAGCTGGAGCAGGGCCACACAAAATACATTGCATATAAAAAACACCTCCGTTAATCGTTTCACTTATTCCTCCCAGGCCAAGCTGGGGTTAGGGCATCATAGTTCAGTTGAAGGGCTTGGAGTGGGTTTCATTTCTTTCATACTATTATCAATCTGGATAGAATATGCTCGTCTCACTGATCCTAAACAAGGTCAAACTTTAATAGATTTATAGTATAGCTTTCTAGGACTTTATATTAGGTGAAGCGGAAATTGGGAATCCTTCTGTTGTTACATGATTATAAAGGATCAAGAAGCAAGCACATTGTTACAAGCCATGATTACGCCAAAAGATTGTTGGCTTCGGAAATGCCTGTTAATATTGGAAATAGAATCATCTCTTAGATTGGAGAGTCAATGATATGAAGGTCATTATTTTTGGAGCTACAGGTATGGTTGGTCAAAGCGCGTTGCGTGAATGTTTGATGGATGATAGAGTTCAAGAAATACTTACGATTGGGCGTAAAAAGACAGAGCATCAACATACAAAACTAAGACAAATTCAACTATCCAATGTAGCTGAATTATCAAGTATAGAACATGAAATCACAGGTTATGATGCATGCTTTTTCTGCCTTGGGGTTTCCTCTGCTGGTATGAAGGAAGAGGAATATAAAAGAGTAACATATGATATCGCGCTATCCGCCGGAACAACATTAGCAAGATTGAACCCTCAAATGACCTTTGTATATGTTTCTGGAAGTGGGACGGATAGTTCGGAAAAAGGACGCTCTATGTGGGCAAGAGTGAAAGGGAAGACAGAAAACGATCTGTTGAAGCTACCTTTTAAGGACGCTTATATGTTCAGACCAGGTGTAATTCTACCCCTATATGGGATACAATCCAAAACAAAAGTGTATCAGATTTTTTATGATGTGATGAAGCCACTTTATCCCATGCTAAAGAAGTTAAACAGTGTCATTACATCGGAACAATTGGGACGAGCTATGATTCTGGTAACGATTAACGGTTATCCAAGACCCAGAATAGAAAGCAATGAGCTCAAATCCATGATCAGGAGGTTAATTTAATGAACATTATCATTAGACAAGAAAAAGCTCAAGATATTAACGAAGTCTACCATGTAGTCCAAAAATCATTTGAAAATGCGGAACATTCAGATCATGATGAGCACAATTTGGTAAATAGACTAAGGAGCTCAACAAAGATTATTCCGGAGTTATCTCTTGTAGCTGAATATGAGAATAAGATCGTCGGTCATATCCTTTTTACAGAAATTCTAGTGGGTGATCATACTCTGGTTGCGCTTGCACCTGTTGCAGTACTACCAGAAATGCAAAGCAAGGGCATAGGGAAGCTACTCATTACTGAAGGCCACAAAATCGCAACACAGCTTGGATATAAAGGCTCTGTCGTTTTGGGTCATGATAAGTATTATCCGAAGTTTGGTTATAAAAAAGCTAGTCAATTTGGTATAGATGCACCTTTCGAAGTTTCAGACGATAATTTTATGGCCGTTGAGCTTATAGATGACGGTCTCTCAGATGTCCATGGCGTTGTCGAATACGCTAAAGAATTTTTTGATATTAGATAAACGTAAAAAAGTGGAGCAAATGCTACGGCAGTTGCTCCACTTTTTTATTTGTTTACAGAATCAATTAACACCTTTAAAAAAAGGATTGTGGAATATCGAGACTGAAAACGGCTTGACGAACGACACTATCCTGTATAAAATGAAGCAGTGATTTAGTAAATTAGTAAATTAGTAAATTAGTAAATAGGAGTGGTGCAATGAAAATATCAACAACGTTTAAACATAATCCTGTTGTCATGTTGGAGAGTTTTGAGAAGGTGCAAAAAATAGTAAAGGATATGGGGAATTAAAATGTTTTCTAATCGTTATGTTCGAACAATTATCCTCTCCCGTGTGTTATTGCAGCTCGGAATATGGATCCGGAATTATGCCGTCCTTCTTTATGTATCTGAATTGACGAATAATAATCCGGTAGATGTATCTCTGATATCGGTTGCCGAATTTGCACCGATCTTTCTTTTTGGTCTTATTGGTGGGACCTTTGCCGACCGATGGCGGCCGAAGAGAACCATGGTATGGAGCGATTTGTTATCTGGCTTGTCCGTTGGGGTGGTGCTGATTGCGGTCATGAATGGCGGATGGATTGCGCTTCTTATCGGATCTTTTGTATCTGCCAGCTTATCTCAATTTTCTCAGCCTTCGGCGATGAAACTGTACAAGAGACATGTGCAAGCTGAACAGCTGCAAGGCGTTATGGCGATGTCCCAAACCCTTGTCGCTGTCTTTATGGTTTTGGGACCTGTTATCGGTACGTTTATTTTTATTAAGTTTGGAATTCACGTATCTCTGATCCTGACAGCCGTTATGTTTCTGGGCTCTTCGCTTATATTGTCTTCCCTTCCTCGGGATGAAGAAGAACCGAAGTCAGGTAAAGCCAGCGGCTTCATCAAAGAGTTAACGGTTGGCTTGCGTTACATCGGATCGAGTAAACCCTTACGAACACTTAGTTTAACTTTCTCGGCGGTGGGATTGGCATCAGGACTAACTCAGCCGCTTCAGATTTTTCTTGTCATCGAAAATTTAGGTAAGGACAAACAATTTCTTCAGTGGCTTGTGATGGCTAGTGGGGCAGCCATGTTAGTAGGCGGAGCTGCAATAATCGGGATAGCCAAAAAAGTAAGGCCACAGGTATTGCTTTTGATAGGCTTACTCGTCAATGCCGTCTGTACGGTTGGAATGGGAGCTTCTAAGCAAATTTGGCTGACGATTATTTTCTTGGTGATCAGTGGTTTGTTTTACCCTTGCATTCAAGGAGGGATTCAGACACTTCTTGTGCGAAATACCGAAGGGGCCTTTATTGGCCGAGTTTCAGGAGCAATCATGCCTATTTTTATGGGAATGATGGTGGTTGGCATGTTCATTTCCGGCTACCTAAAGGATACGTTCTCCTTGATGGGCGTATTTATGGCGAGTGGTGTATTTGTGATTATTGGTGCGCTTTTTCTGCTTCCTATTGTGGTTAAGAAAAGAAGTAAAGTGGAGCTGAAATCGCTGGGAAAATGAAAATCCAACTACAATTTCCATGAATTTATTATCTACGATAAGGAGAGAAAGATATGGATATGAATAAACGCAAAGAGCTGATCGAGGAGTACAAACAAATTAAGATTTATATGGGTGTTGCTCAAATCAAAAACCAAATCAACGGCAAAATATTTATCGACAGCTATCCTAATTTGAAAAACAAATGGCTTACTCTGCAAATGCAGTTGGATTCAGGGAGATTTGCAAATGCCCAGCTCCAGAAGGATTGGAAAGAATTCGGTGCGGATGCGTTTACCTATGAGGTACTAGAACAGAAGGAGATAGATAAGGTAACTGATATGCGCTGGGAACGGAAGAAAATCTTAAAGCCATGGTTAGAGAAGTTACAGCCCTACGGAGATAAAGGTTATAACAAACCACGAATTGACTAACGATGAAATCCAAGATAAGATGAAACCGTCGTTTAGTAAATTAGTAAAATAGTAACTGGAAGGAAGAAAAAAAACATGAAAATACCTACAACTTTAAAACATAAGCCTGTTGTCGTATCGGAGAATTATGAGAAGGTTGACGGCCGAATGGCTGGAAACACAGATGCGAAAGGTCTTTCCTTAGGATTGGCGCAGTGGAATGATCGAGGAAAGGTCGATATTTCTGCTAAGGTATGGAGATATACCGGGGAAAAATGGTCCAGACAATCAGAGGAACTGCCTCTTCATCGCGTGCTTGATTTGTCCATTCTAATTTGCCGGTCGTTAGAACATTTCCGCGAAGCGTATCGATATGAGAATTTATATGACCCGGAGCAGCCCGTCATCGACAGAGTTGGCTTGCAAGGGGATGCGATGACTGTAGCGGTATGTACAGATAATGAGCGAATTAATGAAGATATTAAGCTATTTAATCAAGCTCTTAGCGATGACGATGAAATGATCGGTGAGCGTCTGAGCACGTTATCCAAAATATTAAAGGATATGGGATATTAAACAGTGAGTGGTAGTCAAACAGGGCAAAAAAGCCTTCGTGACTGCCACTTTTTTTATATAGTTTAAAACAATTCCGGCCCCCGTCCAGGAGTATCTATTGGCAAAGTATCTTGGATTTTGATTTCATTTCTTAATTTCCGGAAATCTTTAGGTGTTCTTGTTTGATGTTTTTTAAAGGACTGAATGAAGTTGTTAACATGATTAAAACCAACTCTATGGGCAATTTCAGTTACTGTATAATCAGTTGAAATTAATAGCTCCATACTTTTCTTAATCCGGTACTTTATTAAATATTCATACGGTGTGATATGAAGGGTCTTTTTGAAACTACGGGTACATTCTGAAACACTTAAATGAGCAGCATCAGAAATATCTTGCAAAGTTATATTAGTTGCGTAGTGCTGATGGATGAAAGAAAGCATGAGTTGAAGTCGTTCTTGCTGCCTTTTTACGTATTTAGCTGTGTCCTCAAAGGAGAGAGAAATATTAGATATCAAGGTTAACCAGAGTTGTACGGTTCTGATAGAAACCTCATATTCCCATCCCCATTTCTTTGGCATATCAAATCTATTCTTCAGCTCCAAAAGCATGTTTAGTACATCTCTTTGCCATTCAGCATCTCCTTTAATTACTAGAGACAGTAAGGAAGAGTTCGTATAAGGTGATACATAATTTTTTTCCATAGCACTATCTGCATAAAAGACCAACAGCTTTTCAGGAAAATTGAAACTCACATACTGACCGTCAGGAGTCAGGTGCGTCGTAACATGAAGGGCACCTTTATTGATGAAAATGGCTTGGCCATTTTTCAATTCATAATCAATACCATTCACTTGTATAACTAGTTTACCTTGAGTAACCAAAGTGATCTGAAGTTCTTCGTGCCAATGTAAGTCATTAAATCCTCGTCCTTCAGGGATAATTTTCCGAGAGTTAGCTGTGTACATAATGTATGGAAATGAAGCATCAGGAAAAAGAATGTTCTCGTGCAGCAGTTTTGACATCTAATGACGTCCCTTCTAAAATGATGATATTTATATATAATACAACGATATAATGACACAATTTAAACAATGATGATGATATTATTATATCCAATCTTGATTTTATCACTCTGTGCACAGGAAGTAGATAGAACATTTTGGAGGATTATATGTGAAATCAAATAAACCGTCATATCCGTACATTTTGCTTTTTATTAGTATTTTATCTATTTCGATCTCTTCCATCATGATAAAATTTTCAAATACTCCCACCTCTGTAGCAGGCATGTATAGATTGTTTGCTTCTGTAATTTTATTGCTTCCTTTTGTATCATGGAAAAAGCTTCGCTGTCTGGAGATGAGTAAAAAAGACTGGAGTATTGTTTTCTTAGCGGGTCTCTTTCTTGGATTACACTTCTTATTTTGGATGGAGTCTTTAGTTTATACTTCAGTTGCAAGCTCTATGGTGATATTATCATTGCAGCCTTTATTTGTAATGATTGGTTCATACTTCATCTTCAGAGAACGGGTAAATGTGGTAAACATTCTTTGTTTAGTGATTGCTCTTCTGGGTTCAATTGTTATTGCTTGGGGAGACTTTGGAGTTTCTAGAGTGGCGTTAATAGGAGATGGCTTATCATTATTAGGAACCGTTTTTGTATCAGCGTATATGCTGGCAGGACAAAAAGTAAGTCATAAAATAGGAGCAAGTTTATACAGTGTTATTGTTTTTTTCCTTGGCGGGAGCGTCTTGTTAATCTACAATTTGTCAAACGATTTCTCTTTGATAGATTATAACTCTTCGGACTGGATCTATTTCTTTTTACTCGCATTAATCCCAACTATTTTGGGACAATCTATTATTAATATGTTATTGAAATCTTTAGGTGCAACTACTATTTCTGTAGGGATTATTGGTGAGCCTGTTCTCGCCATAATACTAGCTTATCTATTCTTGGGAGAAACAATCACTAGCTTTCAATTTATAGGAGGGATGATGACTCTACTCGGCATGGGGATGTATTTCTGGGTAAAAGCCTTCAATTACACTACTGTTAAATATCAGAATCAAAGTAGATAAGCAAATAAATTAAGAAAATATCATTTAAAGGGAGAATGCTATATGGCTATTATTGATGATTTTTTGAAACTGGATATTCGTGTTGGAACAATAATTAAATCTGAATTCTTCGCCGAAGCAAAAGTTCCTGCGATCAAGCTTGAGATTGATTTTGGAGATGAGATCGGAATAAAGAAATCTAGTGCACAAATTACTAGAAGATATGTGGCTGAAAATATTACCGGAGAACAAGTAATTGCGGTAGTCAATTTTCCTCCTCGACGAATTGCAGGCTTTAAGTCAGAGGTATTAGTCCTTGGAGGTGTACCTGAAAAGGGTGATGTAATTCTTTTGAAGCCAGATATGAAACTGCCTAATGGAACACCCATAGGATGATTTTTCAGAAATATAATTAAGTCTAATACTTAACTAGTTGGTCCCCTAAAAATGTCCCCTCTGTTCAATAATGCTCAGTTGCGGATAATTCAATTATAATTGTTTTTACTATCCAGTTTATCAATACTATCTGGTAAGCTGTACGTAAATTGATCGTATTAGGAAACGAAAGGCTAAGAAAATTTTGAAGTAGTCCTCAAAGGATACAGATCTGAGACTATTCGATTTATAGGAGTTGAAGCAATGGTGATGTATGAGAAACCGAAATTGGCCATAAGTGAAATTGAAAAAGTATTAGAAAATCATCTTGGGCCTGGTTCAACTGAGATTAAACCGCTTTCTGGCGGCAACATAAGTAATGTGTTTTCATTCAACCACGAAGGGAAGGGGTATGTTGTGAAATTCAGTGATCTGGAAGGAGCATATGAAACGGAACACTATGTATCCCATTTGCTCTCAGGTCAAAGCATCCCTTTCCCCAAATGTTTGGCGTTAGGGAGAGTTAACCAGTTAACCTATTTAATTATGGAACGCATGGAAGGACGGAATCTATCTGATTTCACAGCAGAGGAACAAACTCATCAGTTGCCTGAGATTATTAGTATTTTGAAAAAAATGGCTGAAGCAGATATTGGGTCAACTAACGGCTATGGGTGGATCGCTGCTGACGGCAACGGATCCTATGTATCATGGAAAGACTTCGTCGTTGCTGTAAATGCAGAGGATCAAAGGGGAACATTCTGGGAGAACTGGCATGATCTCTTCCGTACTTCTCGCTTGGAGAGAGATGTATATGAAGAAATATACGGTCGGTTGATGGACTACGTACCCTATAATGAATCGTACAGAAGCTTTATACACGGAGATTTTCAACAGTGGAATATTTTATCCGATGGAACACGAATTACCGGCATCATCGATGGGAATTGCATGTACGGTGATTCTCTCATAGACCTTGCGATTCTCGATCGGCATATGCCGTGGAGTGATGTCATTAAGACATATCAAATCAATCAAGAGAAAGCCAGCATAAAGATACCTTATTTTAAAGAACGGCTAATGGGAGCTTATTATTTCAAGGGGCTCGACGGACTACGCTTCTATGCTAAAATGGGATGGAACGATGCTTATCAGAACACACGGCAATTTCTTTTAAATCTGAATGCTTAACGTCAGGATACATAACTTGAAATCCCAAACAAGTCCAGTATTGATTCTAAATGACATAAAAAGATTGAGAGCCCCCATTTGTTTAAATGAGGGCTCTTTTATTTATGGAGTGCTGTCTGATACTAGCTTCAGACTTACAATCTGTAATATTTGCACCTGGACTTGTCATTAATCCACTATCTAGAGCTTTGTCCAACTTGATAAAATGTAAGCGCAATCATAAAATAATCGATTGGAGGAGTACGGCATGAAAAAGATTGGTGCAGGTTTTATATTCTTATTTGTGATGTTCGTAGCATTATCCACTACTGCGTTCGCTAAACAGCCTTATTCATCCTACTGGTTTCCAGAGCAATTGCTTCAGTGGAGTCCTGCATCCGACCCGGATGCGGTATTCAACCGAAGTACAATTCCGCTGCAAGACCGCTTTGTGACAGATGGAGTCAATGCTCATGCGACAAAAGCGCCAAAAGTTATGGCTTTATCAGCACTGAACTCGGGAACAAGTGGTGTGCCATCACAGGGATCAGACAAATTTGGAGCTAATACGTTTACTTATTGGCAATATGTTGACAAGCTGGTCTATTGGGGCGGATCTGCCGGGGAAGGAATTATCGTACCACCAAGCGCTGATACGATCGACGCAGCACATAAAAATGGCGTACCGATCGTCGGAACGGTGTTCTTCCCGCCAACTGTTTATGGAGGGAAATTTGAATGGGTGAAGCAAATTCTTCAGCAGAACAGCGACGGTTCCTTTCCTGCCGCAGATAAGCTGATCCAGGTTGCGAAGTATTACGGATTTGACGGTTGGTTTATTAACCAGGAGACTGAGGGTGGAACACCAGCTGATGCCCAGAAAATGAAAGCTTTCCTAAGTTATCTAGAATCGCACAAATCTGCATCTATGCAAATCGTATGGTACGACTCCATGACCAAGGAGGGCAGTATCAGTTGGCAAAATGCGCTAAATGACAAGAATGCAATGTTCCTGCAAGACAATAATAAGAAAATAACAGACAATATGTTCCTGAACTTCTGGTGGAAAGATCTTAAAAGCTCGGCAGAGAAGGCCAAAAGTTTAGATAGAAGTCCGTATGACCTGTATGCAGGGATAGATGTTGAAGCCAAGGGCTACGATACGAATGTGAACTGGAATCTGCTGTTTCCGGATGGTCAACCTGCCGTCACTTCCCTTGGTATCTACCGTCCAGACTGGGCTTTCAACAGCGCAGAAAGCATGGAGGATTTCTTCGCACGCGAGAACAAATTCTGGGTGGGGCCAAACGGGAATCCGGGTAACACCGTGAGCGATCAGGCATGGAAAGGAATCGCGAACAATGTGGTAGAATCATCCCCTGTAAATAAGCTACCTTTCATCACCAATTTCAATACAGGAAGCGGGCAGAAATATTATGTCCGAGGGCAGCAGGTACGAGATAAGGGATGGAATAACCGGAGCCTGCAGGATATCCTGCCAACATGGCGCTGGATCGCAGACAGCAAAGGAACTTCACTTACTCCAGAGCTCGATTGGTCTGATGCGTATTACGGTGGCAGTTCAATGAAGATTTCAGGTGATCTGAGCCATAACAATGCAACGCATCTGAAGCTCTACAAGACAGACCTTAAAATCGAAGCAAGCACAAAGCTATCGGTTACTTATAAAACACTGAACAAGCCTAGCATGAAGGTAGGTCTTGCTTTTGCAGACCAACCAGATCAATTTATCTTTCTTAACGTGAAGGATAAGACAGCACCAGACTGGACTACCGAAACTTTGAATTTGACCCCATACAAAGGGAAACGAATCGTAGCATTGTCACTTTATTTTGATTCCAAGGATACGATTAATAATTATAGTATTCAAATTGGCCAGCTCTCCATCCAAAATGCCAACGACCCGATCAAAACGCTACCAGCGGTTCGCGATCTGAAGGTTACCCAATCCGATTTCCGCGATGGAATTTATGGAGATGCTAGATTAGAGTGGAAACCACTTGACCAGCAGATGAAGCAATACGAAATCTATCGAGTACTTCCTGATGGCAGTGAGGTATTATTGGGCGCAACGCCAAATCATGTGTTTTACGTTCCTGAGATGAGAAGAATAGACAAAGAAACGCTCACAGCATTAAAGGTCGTTGCAATCAATGGGAGATACGAGCAAGGTCAGGCCTCCAGCGTGAAGATCAGCTGGCCAGCTTATCCGAAGCCGATTGCAGAGTTCAAGGCTGATCGGACCTTGGTAACTCCAGGTGAAAGCGTAAACTTCACCGACCTGTCGACCGAAGTGACAGAAGAATGGTCATGGAGCTTCGAAAGCGGAAGCCCAGCTGTCAGCACATCGAAGAACCCGGTTGTAACGTTCAATCAGGAGGGCATATATAACGTGTCACTAACTGCAACCAACAGTTCGGGCCAAGACACAATTATGAAAAAGGCGCTCATTACAGTGAGTAAGGAAGCTGGTGCGGTGAGGAATTTAGCACTTGGAAAACCTGCAACAGCCGATCATGCATGTGGAGACAAAGAAGGCGCACCAAACGCAGTTGACGGTAAAGTGACGGATAATAGCAAATGGTGTGCACTTGGAAATCTGCCTCATTGGCTACAAGTCGATCTAGGAGCCGAGCATCAAATCAGCACTTTTATCATCAAGCATGCTCAGAGTGGAGGAGAATGGTCCGGGTTTAATACAAGCGATTATACCATTCAGGTGAGTAACGACGGAACGAACTGGACGGATGTTGTAAACGTGCAAGGAAACTCGGCAGCTGAGTCGACCGACGCGATTGCATTGGTGAAAGCTCGCTATGTAAAATTAATAACTCTTAAGCCCACACAAGGAGCCGATACAGCAGCACGAATTTATGAGTTTGAAGTCTATGGGTTGTAGTTCGGTTCGAACCATGGTCTTTGAATAACAAATAATAGCGGGAAACACAAAAAAAGAACCTGAATAGCTTTCAGGTTCTTTTTTATTGCATATAAAAAGACACGATGATATAATCGGATCACGACTATAAAAAATATAAAGGCATAGTTAATGCATCTTATATTATTAATATACCATGCAGCCAAAATCTTGTCAAATTTTTTTCTCATTTTAATGGTTAGGAGAGATATTGTATGAGTTCATTGGTTCTCAGTTTTCAGGAAATTGAAAAAACGCAGCTTTTTCTCGTTGGAGGAAAAGGGTTTAATTTAGCTAAATTATCAAAAATCGAAGGAATAAAAGTACCAGAAGGATTTTGTGTTACAACAGTGGGCTACCAAAAAGCCATCGAAAAGAACGAAAAGTATCATATTTTATTGGATCAACTATCCATATTAAACGTAGACGATCGAGAGCAAATTGGTGAAATCAGTAAGAAGCTTCGACAACTCCTTATGGAAGTAGAAATTCCTTCCGATGTTGTGACAGCAGTTACTCACTATCTCTCCCAACTTGGTGAAGAACAGGCTTATGCAGTACGCTCTAGTGCAACTGCTGAAGATTTACCACATGCCTCATTTGCCGGTCAACAGGACACCTATTTAAATATCATCGGAAGAGAAGCAATCATGCAGCATATCAGCAAATGTTGGGCATCTCTATTTACGGATCGCGCGGTAATCTACCGCATGCAAAATGGATTTAACCACAGACAGATATATTTATCTGTTATCGTGCAAAAGATGGTTTTCCCTCAGGCTTCAGGGATTTTATTCACAGCGGATCCGATGACTTCTAATCGAAAGCTGCTATCTATTAATGCCAGTTTTGGGCTTGGCGAAGCTCTGGTCTCTGGCTTGGTATCTGCCGATTGTTATAAAGTACAGGAAGAGGAAATCGTCGATATGATGATAGCAACCAAAAAATTGGCTATCTATGGATTAAAAGAAGGTGGAACAGAGACCCTGAAAATCGATCTCGATCTGCAAAAGACTCAAACCCTTACCGAACAACAAATTTTACAACTGGCACGTTTAGGTAGAGAGATTGAAGCTTATTTTGGTTGTCCACAAGATATCGAATGGTGTTTGGATCATGATACTTTTTATATTGTTCAGAGTCGGCCGATCACTACTTTATACCCGATCCCTGAAGTAAATGATCAAGAAAATCACGTTTACGTATCTGTCGGTCATCAACAAATGATGACGGATCCCATGAAACCACTAGGATTGTCTTTTTACCTGTTAATCACTCCTGCACCCATGCGTAAGGCCGGTGGAAGGTTGTTTGTTGATGTTACACATATGCTGGCTTCACCTGTCAGCAGAGAAAATTTCATAAATACCCTTGGGAAATCCGATCCGCTCATAAAAGACGCATTTATGACCCTAATAGAACGAGAATATATAAAATCGTTACCAGATGATAGAAAAGAACAGAGTCCCGTTAATAGCAGTAAAGATAGTTCGTCAGAAGGTTTTCAAGCATTAATCGAAAATGATCCGGCAATCGTTTCTGATTTGATTAAGAACAGTCAAAAGTCGATAGAAGAATTAAGACAAAACATCCGAACGAAATCAGGAGCAGATCTATTTGATTTTATTCTTGAAGATCTCCAGGAATTAAAGAAGTTCTTATCTGACCCACAAAGTACAAAGGTTTTTATGACTGCTATGAACGCTTCGTCATGGATTAATGAAAAAATGTACGAGTGGTTAGGTGAAAAAAACGCAGCAGATACGCTTTCTCAATCTGTTTCAAACAACATTACCTCGGAAATGGGTCTGGCGCTTTTGGATGTTGCAGATGTGATTCGTCCTTACCCGGAAATAGTTGATTATTTACAACATATAAAAGATGATAATTTTTTGAATGAACTGGTTAAGTTTGATGGTGGACAGGCAACTCAAGATGCAATCTATGCTTATCTCAACAAATTCGGAATGCGATGTGCCGGTGAAATCGATATTTCGAGAACTCGTTGGAGTGAAAAGCCGATTACACTTGTCCCCATGATTCTCAGTAATATCAAAAACTTTGAGCCTAATGCTGGCAATCGGAAATTTGAGCAAGGCCGACAGGAGGCTTTAGAAAAAGAACAAGAGTTATTAGATCGATTGAAGCAATTACCGGATGGAGAACTAAAAGCTGAAGAGACAAAACGAGTAATCAGTTTTATCCGGAATTATATCGGTTACCGTGAATATCCAAAATACGGAATGATTAACCGCTACTTCATTTATAAGCAGGCTTTACTGAAAGAAGCCGAACAACTTGTACAAGCTAGCGTTATTCATGAAAAAGAAGATATATTCTATCTCACCTTTGAAGAACTTCACGAAGTCGTACGCACAAATAAACTGGATGATCAGATCATCAGTAAACGAAAAGACGATTACAATTTTTTTGAAAAACTTACTCCGCCACGTGTAATCACATCTGATGGTGAAATTATTACAGGTGAATACAAACGAGAAAATCTGCCAGACAAAGCGATTATAGGTCTCCCTGTTTCTACCGGAGTAATAGAGGGACGAGCTCGTGTCATCTTAAACATGGAAGAGGCAGATCTGGAAGATGGCGATATATTAGTCACCGCCTTTACTGACCCTGGCTGGACATCATTGTTTGTATCTATTAAAGGCCTGGTCACCGAAGTTGGCGGACTGATGACCCATGGAGCCGTTATCGCTCGTGAATATGGCTTGCCAGCAGTTGTCGGAGTGGAATATGCCACTAAGCTGATAAAAGACGGGCAACGAATTCGTGTGAATGGAACAGAAGGTTATATTGAAATATTGTAGAGGTATATAAAAATAAAAATAATTATCGATGTTCTCTTTCGCTGATCTGAAATTCGGTTTAATGTAGGAAAAGAAAGTAAATAATATGGGCATATGGACAACCTAGTGAAACAAAGCCAACTTATATTTGCAAAAGGGGAGTTCGAATTAATATTCCTTGACGAGAATATTCGTAATAAGGTATATTGAAAAAGCAATAAATTATCCCGACTAAGGAGAGTATAACTTATGATTAATAAAATTGGACAAATTATGTTATATGTAAATAACCAAGAGGAATCCAAAAAATTCTGGACAGAAAAGCTAGGATTCGAGGTGATTTTAGACGAAACAAATGGCCCTATGAGATTTATCGAGCTTGCTCCGAAAGGTGCAGCGACTAGCATTGTTCTTCATAATAAAGAGTTGGTTGCCCAAATGAATCCTGAAATGAATCTCGGAACACCTTCTTTAATGTTCTTTTCGGATAATTTTGATCAATTGAATCGAGAGTTGAAGGACAAAAATGTTACGGTTGGAGATATTGTAGAAATTCCCGGTGGAAGAGTATTCAATTTCGCAGACGGTGAAAATAACTACTTTGCTGTAATGGAAAAAGGACAATAAAATTGAATGAACATGCAATAAGGCTATAGTTCAATAATTACGTCAGCAGCTAATCAAAATGATTAGCTGCTTTTTCATACCCATAATGACCGTTATAAACTTCAAAATCTTACTTGTTAAGTAAAGAATATCATGTTATTCTGCAAAAAGAGGAGATGATCAGATGTTTGAAAAGGGGTCGTTCCAACCCGTTCAAGCCACTAAGTTAGTGGACGATGTTGTTAATCAAATACAACAAAAAATTTCAACAGGAACAATCCTGCCAGGAGACAAATTACCTCCAGAACCTGAATTAATGCAATTATTTAATGTAGGGCGATCAACGATAAGAGAAGCAGTCCGTGTGTTAGTTCATGCTGGTTTATTGGAGAAAAAGCAGGGTTTTGGAACTTACTTAAAATCCAGTCCTATTATTCAAGAACCACTTACCCATCGTTTACTTCGTGCAGAATTGATTGAGGTCTTTGAAGCTCGAAAAATGATTGAATTAGAAATCGCAAGATTAGCAGCTCTACGGCATGATGACACTGACTTATTCAACATGCGAAAACATTTGGATACAAGAGATATGGCTCTAAAGCAGAATGATCGTGAACTGTAAACCAAATCGGATATAGAATTCCACATGGCTGTAGCAATGGCAAGTAAAAACGCTGTAATCATTGACTTATATAGAACGTTTACTCACATTTTGTCAGATGCAATGAGTAAATTAAACCGTAATTATAGTTCCCATGATCCTCAATCCGATTACCATGAACAAGTGTATGAATCTATTAAAAATGGGGATTCAGATCAAGCAGTACAATCGACACTCAAAATTTTAAATGGGACACTATCCGAGCTTTAAGTTCAATATAGACATTCATGAAGAGGAGGAATTTGGGCATGATTATATCACTCAAAAATGTATCATGGCAACGTGATACAACAATGATCTTACGCGATATGAATTGGGAAGTGAAACAAGGGCAACACTGGTGTATCGTCGGACTAAACGGTTCAGGTAAGACGACGATGCTGAACGTAGTGAACGGCTATATATGGCCGACGACTGGGCAAGTTGAAGTGTTAGACCACCGCTTTGGCGATGTGGATCTTAGAGAGTTACGGAAAAGAATCGGTTGGGTCAGCACCTCGCTGCAACAGAAGCTATACGGCCATCAGACTGCGCTGACCATCGTCCTCAGCGGAAAATTCGCAACTATCGGTTTATACGACAAGACGAATGAAGAGGATCAAAAGCAAGCCGAGGAGCTGATGGAATTTCTAGACTGCTCTTCCTTAGCCGCTCGTACATACGATACCTTGTCGCAAGGTCAGCGTCAGAAAGTCCTCATTGCACGCGCACTTATGGCCAATCCAGATCTATTGATCCTTGATGAGCCTTGCACAGGACTCGATATTTTTGCCCGAGAACAGCTGTTGCAAATGATTGAGAAGATTACGAAGCAACCCAGCGGACCAACTTTGCTGTATGTAACGCATCATATCGAGGAGATAACACCATGCTTTACACATACTTTGCTGGTGAAGAACGGAGAAATCTACAAAGGGGATGAGACAGAAAACTGCTTGCAGTCGGATGTGTTGAGTGATTTCTTTGATACCCCCGTTGAAGTTCAGGAGCATCACAATCGTAAGTGGCTTACACTTGCCGGTGATAAGTAGGATAAGCTGCCTAGCAATTGCTAGGCAGCTTTTGTTATCTTGAATGTTAGAAGCTAGTGCTCACTTCGAATAGAATTACTATATTGTCGGGGACTCATTCCTATCTTTTTTTTAAATATTTGGTGAAAAAATTTGAGGTCAGCATATCCAACTGCAGCGGCAATTTCGCTTACACTTCTATGACCTCCTGAAAGCATACGACATGCAGCATCCATTCGAATACTTTGCGTATAATCTGTAAAGCTCATTCCAGTCTGATGCTGAAAAAGGCGACTGAATTGCCGTTCGCTAAGGTTCGCTTTACTGGCGAGATCGCTAAGTTTAAGCCCATTGGCATAGTTGTAATTTATAAATGCAATCGCATCATCCACTGCCATCCATTGCGGCTTATCCCCTGACGGCGCAACAATCTGCAACCGATGTCTAAACAAGCCTGTTAATATTTGTACGACTAGAGCATCGAGTACAGCTAGATATCCTGGCGGTTTTGCCGAGAATTCACGAAACAGTTCACGAAACATTATATGGTATGCGCCATTGACATCTTTCATAGAGTACCATAGCAATTGCATGTCTGTGAAAAATTCACAAATATCTGTAGCGTGAGGAAAGGTAGCCTGAAGTTCTGATAAATACTCTACTGGAAATAAACAGTTATAAACGATGAGCGGGCGGTCTTTCATCGGGGTCTTAGGTCGAAATACATGACTGCGTCCAATGGGGATAAAAAATAACGTACCGTGCTCGACAGGAACAGCCTCATCGTCAATGTAGTGAACGCCTGCTCCTTCACTGATATAAGTAATTTCGATAAACTCATGGGAATGCGCATTCAATTCGAACGTTTCGCAA
The DNA here is from genome assembly GCF_038000135.1 of Paenibacillus sp. FSL F4-0236. Lineage (NCBI taxonomy): Bacteria > Bacillati > Bacillota > Bacilli > Caryophanales > Paenibacillaceae > Paenibacillus > Paenibacillus sp. FSL F4-0236. The sequence continues at coordinate 2,570,456 of NZ_JBBOBK010000001.1, read as the reverse complement.
GCCCTGTTCACATAAATTGGCACACCAGGCTCGAAAAAGCTATCTCCAGACATGACAAAAGTGCTGCGTCTGATACTCATAATCGTGGCCCCTTTCAAATTGCTAAGGCTAGACATATCGTACGAAACTAATGAATGAATGTCTAGATCCACCTATAAAAATGTCTGAAATGCCCCCAATTCTAAATTCTCTCAACTCATACAATAGAAATAGCTGCCGGATCAAAGATCTATGAATACAGTTCAAAGTGTTCCGGTAGGATACTGGATGAATATAGGAGGTTGATACAAATGTCCAATTTTGAAGTTACAAATCTTAAAGTGAACTATAGAAAGAATCCGTTGGGGATTGATGATTTACATCCGCGGCTTAGTTGGTGGATCAGCACAGAAATACGGGGATTTATCCAATCAGCCTATCAAGTTCAAGTCGCAAATGATCACAAATTCTTTTCAAAAATCATATGGGATTCTGAAAAGGTAGAGTCGGATAGCAATGTGCATATTGAATACGAAGGTCCCGCCTTACAATCCCGCACCCGGTATTACTTTAGGGTTCGAGCTTGGGACGATCATGGGATAGTTTCAGAATGGAGTGAACCTGCGCACTGGGAAACGGCATTGTTATCGGTAGATGAGTGGCAGGCAAAATGGATAGCAGCACCTCCGAATCACCAAGAGAATGGGGCTGATCCTTGCGACTATATTCGTACGGAATTTTCAATCCCTGATAATGTTGTATCAGCGCGTGTGTATGCAACGTCTCTTGGGATGTACCGCTTATATATAAACGGTAAACCAGCAGATAACACGTTATTTAACCCTGGCTGGACCAGTTATAATAAACGGCTTCAATATCAGACCTATGACGTGACTTCTTTGATTGCTGCTGGCAATAACGCTCTTGGTTGCATGGTGGGAAACGGGTGGTATAAAGGATATTTAGCTTGGGAAGGAAAGAAAGACATCTTTGGTGAGGATCGTGCTGTGCTTATCCAGCTACACGTCACATTATCTGATGGTTCTGAGCAAATCATTGTATCGGATGACAACTGGCGTACTTCTATAGGTCCACTCTTGATGTCAGAATTGTATCATGGCGAAACGTATGATTCGAGGCTCGAGGTAGAAGGTTGGTCTTCTCCCGGTTTTGAGGATGTAAAGTGGCAAAAGACTATTCTCAAGGACCGTCCAGAGACTTCATTGGTTGCTCAGGAAAACGAACCGACCAGGGTTATAGAAACCATCAAGCCTATTGCAGTCATTACTACACCTAAAGGCGAACACGTGCTGGATATGGGACAAAATATGGTTGGATGGGTAAGATTTACGGTTCATGCTGAAGCTGGAACGATAATTACTTTAGAACATGCTGAGGTGTTGGACCGCGAGGGGAATTTCTACATCGGAAATTTACGATCTGCAAAGCAGACTGTTACTTATATATGCCATGGCGGGGAGGCAGAAACGTTTGAGCCGTATTTATCCTTCCAAGGATTCCGTTATGTAAAAGTGACTGGCATACCGCTAGATCAATTATTGGAACAATTTATCGGCTGCGTCATCCATACGGACTTGGAGCAAACGGGAAACTTCAACTGTTCAGATGAACTCTTGAATCAGCTTCAGCACAACATTTTATGGGGACAAAAGGGGAATTTTCTAGATATCCCGACAGATTGCCCTCAACGAGACGAAAGATTGGGATGGACGGGGGATGCTCAAGTTTTTATTCGCACGTCTGCCTACAACATGAATGTCGTTCCGTTCTTTGAAAAGTGGCTAAAGGATTTGGCCGCTGATCAAGAAGAGGACGGAAGAGTTCCGCATGTTATTCCCGATGTTCCAGCGGCAGGATACGGCTCTGCTGCTTGGGGAGACGCCGCGGTGATTTGTCCTTGGACGCTTTATCAATGTTATGGAGATATTCGTGTGTTGAAAACGCAATATCCAAGTATGAAAGCATGGGTCGAGTATATTCGGGCGCAAGGTGAAGACGAATATCTATGGAATACAGGTTTTCATTTCGGAGATTGGTTAGGTCTGGACGCCAAAGAAAACAGCTACGTCGGAGCAACACCAAAAGAGTTGATCGCTACCGCGTTCTATGCTTATTCAACGGAATTGCTAGCTAAGACAGCGGCTGTCATTGGAAAACCCGAAGATGCCTTAAAATATGAAGCATTGCATGAGAAGATTGTTCTGGCATTCCGTCAAGAGTTCGTAACGCCAAATGGTCGGGTGGCCTCACCGACACAAACTGCGTATACACTTGTCCTTATGTTTGACTTATTAGAGGAAAAGGATCGTCATCGGACGGCCAAGATGCTAGCCGACCATATCGAAGAAAATGGAGTGCACCTAACGACCGGCTTTGTGGGAACTCCCTATCTGTGTCTAGTCCTCTCTAGATTCGGTTATACGGATGTAGCCTACCAATTGGTACTGCAGAAAGAGTATCCTTCCTGGTTATATTCTGTAATCCAAGGGGCTACAACCATTTGGGAACATTGGGATGGAATAAAACAGGACGGTTCGTTCTGGAGCGATGATATGAACTCCTATAACCATTATGCTTACGGTGCTATTGGAGATTGGCTCTATCGCACTGCCGGTGGCATCGAACTATTAGAACCAGGCTACAAAAAAATACGGATCCAGCCGCAGATCGGGGAACATTTGACGTGGGTTGATGCTTCGCTTGAATCTGTCCATGGAATGATCAAGGTAACTTGGAAAAAACAAAACGAAGCTTCAGTAGAAATGCAAGTACTGATTCCATCCAATACAACAGCTGAGATTATTATTCCAACGATGAATCAGGACAGTATCTTGGAGTCTGGGACACCAATAGAACAAGTCATAGGTCTATCCAGTGTGGAACAAATGTCAGAAGGCCTTAAACTACTAGTTGGATCTGGTGATTATTACTTCAAGTTTCCGATGACTTAAACGTTAATAAGGAATGATCCGCCAAAGAGAAAATAAGTTGAGCCAATTCATCGCTTGATATAATGAAATTTTCTAATATCCATTCCTGTATAATTGCTAAGCTTCCATTAACCAAATAAGCGTAAGTAAAACGCTTCATATTTTCGGGAACGTCAAGCTGAAGGAAAGTGTCAATATTCATCAGTACTTCATTAAGCAAACGTTTTGAAAACAACTCGTTTTCATTTGATTTGAGTAGCATGATGGCAAATAAATCATCATTCTTTTTGATGTAGTCTAAGAAGGTCAATATATAAGTGATGCCATTGTCATTAGCTTCGATTTTTTCTAGATATGCATTTGTGTTATCAATAATCTCCTGCTCAACATGTTCAAGCAGATCGTATGCATTTGCATAATGCAAATAAAAGGTAGAGCGATTGATGCCTGCTGAAGCGCATAATTCTTTTACGCTGATTTGGCTTATGTTTTTTTCTTTGAGCAGGCGAATCAAGCTTTGCTTCAGCAGCAATTTGGTTAACCGTTCACGTTGATTCATTGTTGATTCACCCCCTATAAAATTTTTTTAAAACTAATGGACAGAATAACTTCGACTGTCTATATTACATCAGTTTGATAATCAACTGGTGGTTGTGAAATAGACACTGTGTCTGTATTCTGAAGGGAGACGAATGACTTGTCAATAATCTTATAATGCAGGTGAAGAATATGGTAAAGAAAAAACGAGTCATGATAACAGGTGCAGCGGGCAATATGGGTGGCGAAACATTGAAATTTCTTAGAAACGATTTAGCGAAATGCGAGCTGTTACTCTTTGATTTAGACAATTCAACCAGCCGCCAAAAGCTGAAAGAATATGAGAGACTAAGTGGCGTTAAAGTAGTCTATGGCGATTTACTAGACTGCGACCTTGTCTATGAATGTGTGAAAGATGCCGACATTGTGCTTCATATAGCAGCCTATGTATCTCCTGCTGCAGATGAGTTTCCCGAACGAACGATGCAGATTAATTATGGTTCAGCGAAGAACATCGTCGATTCCATCAAGAAAAGTGGTCGTGCCCATGTAACGCGTTTCGTAAATATCGGTACAATTGCGGAAACGGGTGACCGTATGCCGCCGATCCATTGGGGACGTGTGGGCGACCCTCTCAAACCAAGTGTTTATGACTACTATGCCGTTTCGAAAATTGCCGCCGAGCGTATGGTAATTGAATCAGGACTAAGCTATTGGGTGAGCCTCCGCCAAACAGGTATTATGGGGCCAGCGATGAGCAAGATAGAAGACCCTATTATGTTCCATAACTGTCTAGAAAATGTGCTTGAATACGTATCAGATCGGGATTCAGGACGTTTAATGCGAAACCTTTGCATCTCGGATATAGACGGAGAACTAAATGAAGGATTTTGGCAACATATTTACAACATTGGCGGGGGCGAGAGCTGTCGAGTCAGCACGCTTGAGATGTATCAGGTGCTTTATGGTAAGTTAGGTTTAACAAATCTTGATTATGTGATAGATCCTAAATGGTATGCAACACGGAATTTTCACGGACAATATTATCTGGACTCTGATAAGCTGGAGGACTATTTTCACTTTCGCCGAGATTCAATAGATTATTTCTATCAAAGCTACCTCGATAATCTAGGCGCACTTGTGCCTGTTGTGAAAGTCATCACTAAATTGCCCGGAGGTCAAAAATTGATGGGTGCGATGATTAAGCGGACGATGAAAAAGCAAGCAGTAAAAGAGCGAGGAACGATACGTTTTATCGAGGAAAATGACATTGAGAAAATAGACGCTTATTGGGGCAGCAAGAACAACTGGGAGGCGATTCCTACAAAGGTGTCTGAAATGAAGAAATTCGCGGATTGGGATAAAGTCATCAAACTTGACCACGGGTATGATGAGAATAAGCCAACATCGCAATTAAATCTTGAAGATATCAAGGGTGCTGCGAAATTTCGTGGTGGTGAATGTCTTTCAACAGATATGGAAACGGGGAATTGGACAGGCAAACTTGATTTCAAATGTGCGTTCGACCATACCTTTACGGCTAGCCCCAAGCTTATGCTAGAAGGTGGACATTTCTGCCCGCAGTGTGAGCTCGAAAGCTGGAATTACAAAGAACGTGCGAAGCGTGAACCGTTCTTTGCTCAGGTTTGGAACCCTATTCAAAGTAAGGCAGACGGACGCGAGTATATGAAATCGTATCAGAATTAGATGGTATTACCTCACTTCTGATATGTTAATACTTCATACAAAGGTTGATCTTTTTGAAGATCAGCTTTTTTGATTTCATAAAGAGGGAGAGAATAAAAGCGTATTTGTTGACAAATAGTCTAATTAGACTAATAATATAAACAGTCTAATTAGACTATTGAAGAGAGGATGAGAATAATGATCAAATCATTTCTAATGATTGGACAGTCAAATATGGCTGGACGAGGATTTATACATGAAGTACCCCCAATTAATAACGAGAGAATCCAAATGCTACGTAATGGCAGATGGCAAATGATGGCTGAACCTATTAATTATGACCGTCCTGTTTCTGGAATAAGTCTGGCAGGATCATTTACGGATGCATGGTGTCGTGAAAATGAAGAAGACATCATTGGCTTAATTCCTTGTGCTGAGGGTGGGAGCACCATTGATGAATGGGCTGTAGATGGGGCACTTTTTAAACATGCATTGCAAGAAACTAAATTTGCTATGCAAAATAGTGAATTATCGGGGATTTTATGGCATCAAGGAGAAAGTGATAGTAGTAATGGCAGCTACAAAGTCTATTATCAGAAATTACTTTTAATGGTTACGGCGCTTAGAAAAGAGTTAGATGCTCCAAATATTCCATTTATAATTGGTGGCTTAGGGGATTTTTTAGGCAAAGAAGGATTTGGGAAACATTGCACTGAATACGAGTTGATGAATCAAGAGTTACAAAAATTTGCTTTTGAACAAGATGATTGTTACTTTGTTACAGCTTCAGGTTTAACTTCTAATCCGGATGGTATTCATATCGATGCAATATCTCAAAGAAAATTTGGGTTACGATATTTTGAAGCTTTTATTAATAAGCAGCATGTACTTGAGCCGCTAATTAATGAACAGGAGTTGTTAAGTCTCCATAATGCAAGAACTCACACTAAAGCGGAAAAAATGTATATATTGAGTATGGATTTTGCTTTGGGAAAAATATCATTTAACGAATTTCAAGCCAAGTTCATACAAATCAACAATGATTAAACCTAGTTGCATTTTGACGGAGGCGTTGAGTTGATAATATTACTAATTTTAGGATTATTAAAACAAAATCCAGGGGCTCACGGTTATGAATTGTTATCCTTAATGGAAGAAAAACACTATAAATATATAGTGAATTTCACCAAAGGGTCCTTTTATTATAATCTTGGGCAATTAGTAGAGAAAAAGTATATTGTAAAAGTTGACCAAAGAGACAGCACCAGAGAGACACATAATTATAACATCACGGAATTAGGGGAAAAAGAGTTTGAAAAGTTGATGTTCAAATATGGGTCTAAGACAGACTATATAAACCTATCTTTTTATGTAGCAATGTTATTTTCAGATGAATATAAAAAAGAAGAGCTAACTAAATTAATAGAAATACAAATCGAACAAACTAAACATAAGATTTCTTTAATACAGCTATCTCTTGAGAACGATGAAAATATCACTGCTTATTTTAAAAAAATGTTAGAAAATTCACTTTCCCACCATATAGTAAATGTTCAATGGTTTGAAGGTTTGCTTGAAGATATAAAAAAAGAAAACTGATCACAGCTCAACGGTTATTCTAGTAACCTATTTGAACATACGTTTTTCTAGTTCATATAGATAAAGATCATGAATTTCTTTGTTTTCAATATCTTGACCTACAAAAAAAACTAAAGTTGGGTCACTCGCGGGATATGCATAAGTAAGGTATGTTCGGTGCATAAAATCATAGTCCATCTTTTTTAACTTGAAGTCAATTTGATACTTATCTTCTAAATAGACTTCGAATTGTTTTTTATGGGCTATGGACTTCCATGGTAATCCGAAGAATAAAAAGTATATTCCTATAAGGAATATCAAAAAAATTATTAGAATGAGCGATTTTTTACTTAGAATAGGGTGTTTCATATATTAATAACCCTCCTTGTAAAATAAGACAAAAGCGAGCCTCTAAAATCACTTTTAGGCTCGTTTTGCGTTTCGTGAATTGTATTTACTTATTTTAGAATCCTGCCCACTACTAGAATATATTTTAAATAGTCGCCATAATTGCCTGCTGTAAACTCCGTTTTCTGCTGAAATACTTGATCTTTTGTGAGGGCTGGACGAGGACGTAGTTGTTCTGTTGTTGGGTTAAGATCAGCTTCCATTTGAAAGGTATTATTAAATATAACCAAAACATGTAGATCTTCTTTACCTTTAGGCATAGAAATTCCACTAATATTTTTTGCGCTTAAATTGATATTTCCCTGTTGAAGCTTATTTTCACTTAGTTCACTCAGCGTCAAATCAAAAGTGGTTGGTAAAATTCCGTTCTGATTAGCAATTCTATCAGGAGGAATGTCCGATTCCTTAATAGACTTTACCATATTAAATCCGTTGATCGCTTCATCTTCCAAGTGCAAAATACCCGTTTGGCTATCGTGAGTTCCCCTTAAATTCATATTATCCAACAGTACACGAATAGGTAACATAAAAGATTGTTTGTATACTACTGGAACAGTATCCATTGTTTTCACTACACCATCTACTATTATCTTATTCGAATTCTCTGTTAAAATAATTTTCTTACCATTCTTTTCAATTATTGCTTGTTTTAATTCGGCATTATACGACACTGAAGCTCCTAGTAGTTCACTTACTGCACGAAGGGGAACTATTAATCTTTGTTTGCTATCAATATAAGGTTGCTTTGGATAAGTGTAGAGAATATTGTACTCATTGATTTGCAATAGAACAGGGGAGTTTATTGTAGTAGACGCTGCAAAAGATGGATACGAAGGACCAAATAATAGGGTACTCGCTAAAGTAACAGCTAAACTGAGCTTTAGTAATTTCAATCAAGTCACCTCCAGATATTTTTTAAATAAACCCGAATAAGTGTTACTGTCATAAACACCAATTATAATATCGTGCAAGCGAACTTACAGTAAGTATATGATAAAAAATGTAATAAGGATGTAAGTAATTTTGCCCGCTACATTGTTGCGGTAACAATCAACAACATACTAACGGTACCTGTAAAAAATATTTTGACATATCTAACAGGTACCGTTATAATAAAAACCAACAGGTACCGTCACAAAGATTAACAGGTACCATACAAACTTTATGGAGGATCCAATATGGACATGAATACTGAATTATATGAAAAACTCGCGAAACTGCAATGGCTGCTGCAACGACAACACTTAAAAACACATGCTGCTGTTGGCCCTATGGCCGACACATCCCGCGGGCAAGGCAGGATACTGGCATTTCTCCGGATGAAAGATGGTATCAGCACCAAAGATTTATCCTATATGCTGGACATCCGTGTATCATCCCTCAATGAATTGCTTGCAAAATTGGAAAAAGCCGAATATATCACCCGTAAGCCATCAGAAACAGACAAACGCATCATGTTGATTTACTTAACCCAAAAAGGACAAGAGGAAGAGGGGCAAGAGATAGACAGCGTCAACATATTTTCTAGCCTATCTTCAGAAGAGCAGGTTGCTTTCGGGGATTACTTAACCCGCGTAATTATGGCTTTAGAAGAAGAGCTTGGAACGGACGGAGAACGTGATGTAATGGCTATGTGGATGGAGGCTGCAAAGGAGCGTATGGGTACAGAGGAATTCGAAAAACTAATGGCCATGCGTGGACAAATGCAAAAAATGTGGGGGAATTCTAGGGACGAACGCTTTAGCGGAAGGTTCCCTGGCTTTGGCGGGGAAGGGCATCGTGATATGCGCGGATTCGGCTGGCCTTCCAGAGATGGAAGAAATTCGTCACCAGACCAGTCACATGATCCGGACGATAAGTAAGCAAAGTCTTTTCGTCAAACAGTAGCAGTGGCGTGCCTTTTACAAAGGAAAGCTGAACGGCAAAGGCGGCGCAATGACGTACTTTCTTGGAAACTGAAGAACAGTTAATTTCGCACACCAACCCCGTAAAGTCGATGTTACGGTACGGGGTTGTTTGTTGCTGCGTCATGATTCATATTCAATAAATAGTTAGAATTCTAAGTAATTTGAATACCAAATAGATGAAGAAAGTGGTGACCCACATGGATGCAGAAAACCTTCATTACTTTGAAAAAGCACCCATCTCAAAAGCCGTAGCTCACTTCGGTATACCGATGATGTTAGGCATGTCAATGAGTGTCATATATTCCATCTTGAATGCCTATTTCCTTGGCACACTGGGCAATACGGCTATGTTAACCGCACTTGCACTAACCTTGCCGTTATTCGCGATCATTATGGCGCTAGGAAACTTGATTGGCATGGGCAGTGGTACATTCATCTCCCGCTTGCTAGGGGAGAAAAAATATGATGATGTTAAGCATGTATCTTCATTCGCTTTTTACAGCAGTTTAGTTATCGGTCTTATCGTGATGGCTGTTGGCCTCCCGTTGATTGATCCAATCGTTCATGGTCTGGGAGCGACGCCCGACTCCTTCGGATTTACAAAGGACTATGTAACGATTATGCTTATTGGTTCACCATTCGTTGTATTATGCTTCACATTGGAGAATATCGTTCGCTCGGAAGGTTCAGCAATCACATCGATGATTGGGATGATTCTAAGTGTTGTCGTGAATATTATTCTCGATGCGCTAGTTATCTTCGTCTTCCATTGGGACGTGATTGGCGTTGCGACTGCTACGGTCATCTCTAACTTGGTTGCGAGCGCATTCTACGCCTACCATTTGGGTTATAAAAGCCAATTCTTAACTGTCTCTTTTAAATGGTTCAAAGCTACCAAGGATATACTGAGCAATGTATTCAAAATCGGAGTTCCCGTCTTTATTATGAGCATCTTCTTGGGTGCAATGTCACTCATATTGAACCATTTTCTAGTCGAATATGGAGATCAAGCCATAGCGGGGTTCGGAATTTCATCCCGTTTATTGCAATTACCTGAGTGTATTCTGATGGGTTTATGCGAGGGAGTCGTGCCGCTCATTGCCTTCTCTTTTACAGCGAATAAATTACGCATGAAGCATACCATCGGATTCACGATCAAAGCGATAATAGCTTTAGCTGTCGTGTTCGGCGTTATCGTCTATCTGATTTCCGACCACTTAATTGGCTTATTTACGAATGACCCGCAATTAATTGAGATGGGCAGCTACATTCTGCATGTGACATTCTTATCCTTGTTTATTACAGGAATGACTTCGTTGTTTACCGGGATCTTCCAAGCTACAGCGCAAGGAACTGCTGCATTTATAATGTCAATTATTCAAGGAGTTACTCTGATTCCTGTGTTGTATATAGCCAATCGAATGAATGGTTTCCATGGTGTGGTCTGGTCGCTCGTCATTTCGGATGCCGTTGCGTTCCTTGTTGGTGCCATCATGCTGTATGTTCTGCGGAACAAGATGCAGCCGGATTTAAATGCTTTAGCACAGTAGAATACAGAGTCTTAAGTTGATATATTAAGTTCATCTTCTAATATAAATTTTACAGTATAAAGGTGGAGCCTAGAGTATGGTTGATTTTGAATGGTATAGAAGCTTTTGCACAATATATAAGTATCAATCGATTTCTGAAGCCGCAAAAACCCGCATGATGACGCAGCCAGCCATGAGTCAGCACTTAGCCGCCTTGGAGGCGGAGGTGGGAGAAACTTTATTTATTCGGTCGACTAGAAAAATCACCCCAACAGAGCGGGGAAAGGAGTTATATTCCCAGCTCGCTCCACTTATAGAATCATTAGAGAATACGACAATGAGCTTTAAATCGGCTTCTTTGCCTACGCTGAGTGTGATCAAGCTGGGAGCGGCGCATGAGTTTTTTAGTGAAAAAATACTGCCACGGCTTCCTGAATTTAATACATGTACCATTTCGCATTTTGGAACCTCCGAGCAATTGCTAGAGCTTCTGAAGGAAGACAAGCTAGACATTCTCATTATGTCAAAAAGGTTCCAAACTCCCGGTATCGAGTATTTGAAATTAATGGATGAAGAGTTTGTTATAGTAGCTCCAAGCAATTATGAAATCCTTGAATTTGATAATCTGAAGCTTGAAGAGCAATGGCTCTCTGAACAGAAATGGATCAGCTATGGCTTGGAATTGCCGATAATAAGAAGAATTTGGAGAGAACATTTTAAGAAACGTCCTGAAATTAGACCTATTCATATCATTCCTAATTTACACATGATCCTGAAGGCAGTTGAGCTCGGGGTGGGCTTGAGTGTCATACCTACATACCTCTTGCTAAACTCGTTAAAAGAAGGCAAATCAAAAGTTGTTTTTAAGCATTTAAAAGTAAAAAACGAGTTATATATCGCTTATCAGTTAAAGAATAAGCATTTGCCTCTGATTCATGAGATCATATCTATCCTAAGAGAAAAGAAGATGGATTAGCTAGTATTATTTATAAAATAATTTATGAATAAATGATTATTTCATAATTTGTTTTATTTATGTTTTGGAGCTTACAATAAAGAAGCAGCAAAATTAATTGAGACTGGCACCACACTTTGTTTGTCGAATGGACAAGCATCAACAGCATAGATGAGGAGGAAATATTATTATGAAAGTGTTTATCACAGGAGCTTCAGGCTATATCGGCGGGTCGGTGGCTAAAGGTTTACTTGATGCCGGGCATACTGTCTTTGGTCTGGTTCGCAATCCCGATAAGGTGGAAGCATTAAGGGATATTGGTATAGAGCCTATACTCGGCACGTTGGAAGATACGGATACGCTAACGAAATATGCTAAGCTCAGCGATGCAGTAATTCACACAGCCGATTCAGATCATTTGCTGGCAGTTGAAACTTTTATAGCTGCTCTACGTGGAAGTGGAAAACCATTTTTGCATACATCGGGTTCAAGTGTGGTTGGAGATGATGCCCGTGGCGAAACGGCGAGCGAACAAATTTTTGACGAGGAAACACCATTTGTACCTATGGATATTAGGGAAAACCGCGTAGCGATAAACAACCTCGTACGCAAGGCTGGAATTGAGGATTGGGTGAGAAGCATCGTGATAGTCCCATCTATGATTTATGGTGATGCACTAGCGTTGCCTGTGGAAAGCGATCAATTGCCGCAGATTATTCGCAAGTCGAGAGAGCTGCAGGCAGGCGTTCACGTAGGTAAAGGCGTAAATCGCTGGTCTAATGTCCACATCAAAGATTTGGTACAACTGTATGTATTGGCACTTGAAAAAGCACCGTCTGCATCGTATTTCTTTGCCGAAAATGGGGAGGAATCTTATGGGGACATCGCCAAATCTGTCAGCGAGGCGTTAGGCTTTGGGGGCAAGACCATAAGCTGGCCCGCAGACGAAGCGATAGCAGAACTTGGAGACTGGGCGCGTTTTGCTATCGCCTCGAACAGCCGTGTGCGTGCCACCCATGCAAGAAATCTACTTGCTTGGGCTCCGAAGGAAGAGTCGCTGCTTAGCTGGATAAAAAATAATTTGCAATAATAAACCACTGAAAAATGATTCCTCCATGTTTAAATTTGACGATTACCACGAATAACATATACGCAAAAGAAGCCGCCTACAAGGTGGCTTCTTTTGCGAAAAACGTCATAAGCTAGCCTATCTTAAAAAGAACAATAGCTAAATTTTAACACTGACTTCTCCATTTGAAAGATATTCCTCGTCACCATTTTCATATCTGACTTTCAGATGGCAATCGTTATCGATATCAATGGCTGTTGCCTTAAGCTGTTCATTATTCTTTATCACTGTTACGGGTTTGCCAAGTGAAATTAACCGTTTTCTATATTCGGTAAGAAACAATCTGTCCGTTAATTGCTCATAATATCTCATGAAATTGTTCAGTACTTCTGCTACCAGTCGGTTGCGGAGATCACCATAAGAATTGTTTTCAGAAATTACAGTTGTTGCAATCTCGGTAAGGTCGTTAGGAAAGCCGTCGAACGGTAGCGCTACATTGATACCAATACCAAGAACGGCATAATCAAGCCAGCCGTTTTCCAGTGACACGGATGCTTCAGTAAGAATCCCACACACCTTTTTACCTTCCATGAAGACATCATTCACCCATTTAATCTGCGTTTCTTTACCGGATACGCTCTCGATGGAAAGGGCGACTGCAACAGCGGCGCAAGTGGTCAGCAGAGCGGAATCTGTTGCTGACAGCTTGGGACGCAGCAGGATACTCATATAGATACCCGTTCCCGGTGGAGAAAAGAATTTTCGGCCCATTCTCCCGCGTCCAGCGGTCTGTTCTTCGGAAAGGATCACCTTACCCTCAGCTTCTCCATTTGAGGCAAGGCTTTTTACGGCTTCATTCGTTGAAGATAGTGTCTTAAAGACTTCTAAACGTAACTTTTTCCCCTGGGTATCCAGATATTTTGAAATTGCACTTGCAGATAGGATATCTGTTTGAGGTGACATGGAATATCCTTTATTAGTTACAGCTTGTATGGAATATCCGTCTGTCTGTAACGATTTTATGGCTTTCCAGACAGCGCTGCGCGTCACGGATAACTGAACGGCTATTTCCTCGCCAGAAAAGTATTCACCCTTATTACTGTCGAGCAAGGCAAGAATATGTTCTTTTACTGTCATGAACTTAAACCTCCAAAAGTATAACTCTCCGACCAAAACCCATTGAATATAATAACATCCAACGATTGCGACTGAATACTCTAATTCTATATAACAATTGGAAAAACTCAAGCTTGGTATTTCACTCTATTGTAAACCTTTAAAAATATTATGGTTTACAATCAATAATATCTCCATTATAATTCAGCTTACTGGACGTATTTACTAACCAGAATACAATTATTTATATCCAATGGAGGTCAATTTTTTGAAGACAAAAGAACTTATTTATGCTGCATTATTCGCAGCACTTATCGCGGTGCTGGGCATGATTCCACCCATCCCCCTCGGCTTCATCCCCGTTCCGATCACTGCCCAGACGCTTGGCGTCATGTTAGCTGGATGTTTTCTGGGGAAACGAATGGGCGCCCTCAGTCTAGTCATTTTCATCATTCTGGTAGCCATTGGACTGCCTGTACTGACTGGTGGCCGCGGCGGAATCGCAGTGCTCATTGGTCCTTCTGCAGGATACATATTTAGCTTCCCTATCGCGGCCGGCCTTATCGGCTGGTATTCTGAAAAAATCTGGCCGAAGGTCCGAACTTGGAAGCTGATAGCGATCAACATAATCTTTGGTGTATTACTAGTGAGTCTGATTGGTGCACCAGTCATGGCATTAATAACCAATACGTCGATCTGGGCTGGACTTGTCGGAGCGTTAGCCTTTCTTCCGGGGGACATCATCAAAGCCGTTATAGCAGCCGTCATAACGATGCAGCTGAAAGCAATTAGCCCTATTGAAGAAAAAACACAAATATAAAGTGATGTGAAACTCGGGTAAATGAAACCCGGGTTTTTTTATTGAAAAATAATATGGTTATAGATGTGAATTTGTTTATACTATAAAAATTAAAATGAAATTGAAATAGGGTGGATAACAATGGATAAGGGATTTAATTTAGCTAGCCAACTATTAACGCTGCTTGATACGGAACAAAGATGGTTTACCTTAGCCGAAGTGGAAAAAAGTTTAAGGATCTCAGATAAGACAATACGGAAGATGGTGGAGGAAATCAGCAAGCAACTACCCTCTTCTGTAACCATTGAAGTTTCTAGAGGTAAGGGAATCGTTCTTCTACGTGATGGGCAAAGTACGATAAGTGAAGTGATTTCTTCTATGTTCAGACAAACCATTTTTTATCGGCTGATGCATTTATTGTTTACGAATGCTGGTCGAATGTCTGTGGAGGAGCTTTCTGAAGCCATGTTTATGAGTACCTCGTCTTTGAAGAAGCTGATTGTGGAATTAAATAATAATGATCTAAAAGCGTATAAGTTACGCATTAGTTACTCTACACCTGTGATCAAAGGGAATGAAATGAATATTCGGTATTTTTATTGGAATTTATATTGTGATGCGTATGAGTTTACAGGATGGCCCTTTGCGAATGTCGATTTTGCTTATATAAATCAGTTGATCACAAATATAGAGAATGAGAATAACATTGTATATTTTATCAATTCCAAAAGGAAATTGTCCTTTTTGTTGGCAATTGTAATAGAAAGAGCTGCTAAAGGAAATTGTGTAACCATCGACGAAAATGCATACCCCTGGGAAAAGGGGATGTTTTATATACCAGTGAGAGCCATAGCAGAGCGTCTTGAAGAAAAGCTGTCTATCGAATTTCCAAAGAGTGAAATATTCTTTATGCAATCCATGGTTAGTCTCAGCCAATATCATTATTATGAAGGGTCAGAGATCACTCCGATTAAAGAAGTCGAATTACACAAGGATAAAGAAGAATATCAAATGGGGAATCTGCTTCTAATGTTGTTGGCAAAGGTATACCCGAACTTGGATATGCATGAACGATTTATCTTGGAGATTTACGGGTTCTTTGACAAGTTATTAATCGAAAATGCCATTCCGGAATGGATGATGATTTCGAAAAGTCATTTAACAACATATGTAGAGCAGGAGTGCCAGCAGATTTATCAAGAAATGCAAACCTGTATGCAAACGTGGAATAAAACTTACCCTTCCGTTCTCTTCAATAATTTTCATTTAACAAAACTAACCTTAATTGTCCGTTCGAGTTTACGTTATAAGAGTAAGAGGGCTTTCTTAGTGATCGGAGAGGAATTTTCAATTCGTCATTACATAGCAGATTTGATAAAGAAGGAAATAGGGGATCAGTTGATCCTTAATACCTCCATTATGAAAGGGCTAACCGACGAGATCATGCAGCAAAATAATATTGATCTTGTCATTAGTAATATCCCGGTTGCACTAAAGACCGTGCCTGTTGTTATTATTTCTACGATCCCTTCTAAAAGAGATTTGGACAATATCCGTAAAGAATTGCTTTTATAATTTGACCAATTATTTTCCGTTACCTACGTAAGTTTTTGGTCTAGTTTGTAATGTTAAAAAACCTTATGCTCAATCTAGTTTCGAAACTGATTTTACTTGAGGGCAAGTGGAAAGCGATTTCGGTAAACCTCAGTTTACTATTAAAAGTTGGAGGAAGAACTATGAGTAGGCATTTAGGTGCAAATAAGGGAGAAATAGCAGAGCGCGTTTTGCTCCCAGGAGATCCTTTACGTGCAAAATTTGTAGCAGAACACTTTTTAGAGGGGGCTAATTGTTATAACGAAGTAAGAGGGATGTATGGATACACTGGATTATACAAGGGTGTACCGGTGTCAGTTCAGGGGACAGGGATGGGAAATCCATCGATGAGTATCTATGCTACAGAATTGATCGTCGATTATGAAGTTAAGAAATTGATTCGCATTGGTACATGTGGTGCGATGCAAAGTGAAATTAATATCCGCGATATTATAATAGCCCAAGCGGTGTCTTCAGACAGTAATATGACGGAGAAGATCTTTCATGGTTGTAATTTTGCACCTACAGCAGATTTTTCATTGTTAATGAAAGCGTATCAACAAGCACAAGCTAAAAATGCAAATGTTTTTGTTGGTAATATTTATAATTCTGATGAATTTTATCGTGAAAATTTAGATCGACTTCACAAGTTTATGGATTTTGGTGTATTAGCAGTAGAAATGGAAAGTACAGCCCTATACACTTTAGCCGCTAAATATGGTGTAAAAGCGTTATCGATTTTAACAGTCGGCAGTCAATTGCTAAGACAGGAACACCTGACTCATAAAGAAAGTGAACTATCTTTTTATGAAATGGTCGAAATAGCCCTTAACACAGTCATTGATGGCTGATTTATGGATAAGAGCAGTGTTGTTAGAAAAGAGAGTGAGAAAGAAATGAAGGTAATACTGTCAGGATTGCAGTGGATGATTTTTATGATCGCTGGTGCAATTGCTGCACCCATTGCTATCGCAGATTTATATAACTTAACACCCATAGAGACTTCCGGGCTTATCCAGAGCACAATGATTACTTTGGGGATAGCTGGATTTTTACAAGGCCTGATGGGTCATAAATTCCCTATCCATGAAGGTCCGGCAGGGTTATGGTGGAGCATTTTTACGATTTACGCAAGTTTAGTGGGGGGGCTTTATTCTTCTAACAATGGTGCTTTACAAGCTTTAAGTGGGGCAATGATCATTAGCGGTGTGTTATTTATCCTAATTTCAGCATTTAAGCTAATGGATAAAATCGCTCGTCTATTTACTCCCACCATCACTTTTATTTATTTACTTTTATTGATCTTTCAATTAAGTGGATCTTTTATGAAAGGGATGATGGGGATTACCATAGCCCACACCACGTTAGATGTTAAAGTATTCATCCTTAGTGTGATTGTGGTTTGCATTACCTTTTGGTTAGGAAAAAGTCGCTTTGTAGTACTCAGCCAGTTTTCAATAATTTTCAGTATATTGATAGGCTGCCTATTATTTATTATCTGCGGTAATATACCAGTGTTTTCTCATGCGGATACTCTATTTAAGCTACCGAAAATATTCCCATTTGGCAGACCTCAATTCGATGCTGGGACAATCACTACTGCATTTTTATTAACGCTGTTATTAATAACCAATGCAGTTGCATCGATCCGTTTGATGGAGACCGTTATGAAACAAAAGCAAGTGGATCATCATCGTTATTTGCGCGCCGGGTTTACTTCTGGAATTACGCATCTTATTAGTGGCGGTTTAGGAGCGGTCGGTTCTGTCCCTATCTCGGGAGCGGCGGGATATGTTGAACAAACAGGGATGAAGGAGCGCAGATCATTTTTAATTGGATGTTGCTTTGTGATCTCAATATCCTTATTTCCGCCAATGATGAATGTTATATCAGCGATTCCAGCTCCCATAGGCTATTCCGTTACCTTCGTCATTTTTGTGAAGATGGTCGGACTAGCGCTAATGGAATTGAAGAAGGTCATTCATGAAGAACGAACATTTATCGTTAGTGGAATTTCCCTTTTAGTGGGTGTGGGATTAATGTTTATCCCTTCATCAGCTACGGCCCATTTATCTCCGATCGTGATAGCCATTTTAAATAATGGATTAATATGCGGAAGTCTGTTGGCGATTATTTTGGAACAAGGGTTAATGTGGAAAGATGCATTTCGATATGAGGATTCCAAGAAAATTAACCGATAATTTGGAGGGCTAAAAATGCATTATCTAATTTCTATTGCTGGTTTGGTTATTGTTCTATTACTGGCATGGCTAGGAAGTAACAATAAGAAAAAGATTAAATATCGACCAATCATTGTAATGATTGCTATTCAGATCGGTTTGGGATTAATTATACTAAAAACAAGTATAGGTGAATTCTTAATTAAAGGGTTTGCCGATAGTTTTGCAAAATTACTTGGATACGCCAATGAAGGGACTGACTTTGTTTTTGGTGGGATTGCAAATGAAGGGGCCCATACATTTTTCCTTTATGTTTTGATGCCAATTGTTTTTATGTCGGCATTAATTGGGATATTGCAGCATTACAAAATTCTCCCGTTCATTATCAAGTATATTGGTTTGGTACTAAGTAAAATTAATGGCATGGGCAAATTGGAGTCTTATAATGCAGTTGCAGCCGCAATTGTAGGACAAAATGAAGTGTTTATTTCGGTGAAAAACCAGCTTGGATTATTACCAAAACATCGCTTGTATACATTATGTGCGTCTGCAATGTCGACGGTATCCATGTCAATTGTTGGTTCATATATGACGATGCTAGAACCTCGGTATGTAGTAGCTGCATTGATATTAAACCTATTTGGCGGATTTATCATTTCATCCATCATTAATCCGTATGAAGTTACACCTGAAGAAGATATTGTTGAAGTTCAGGTAGAAGAAAAACAAACGTTTTTTGAAATGCTGGGCGAATATATTATGGATGGCTTTAAAGTAGCCATAGTAGTTGGTGTAATGTTGGTTGGTTTCGTTGGGATCATTGCATTAATTAACGGGGTCTTCAGCGGAGTATTCGGTATCTCGTTTCAAGGAATTTTAGGGTATGTCTTTGCACCCATTGCCTTTCTTATCGGTGTCCCATGGCATGAAGCTGTTGATGCAGGCAGTATCATGGCGACAAAGCTTGTTGCGAATGAATTCGTTGCTATGCTTGACTTTGTTAAGATCCAAGATGGTTTAAGTGGGCGTACTACAGCCATTGTCTCGGTTTTTCTAATCTCATTTGCTAACTTTGGGTCCATTGGTACCATTGTGGGTGCAGTGAAAGGCTTAAATGAAAAACAAGGGAATATTGTGGCTCGATTTGGATTAAAACTGTTATTTGGCGCCACACTTGTAAGCGTTTTATCCGCTCTGATCATCGGTATCATTTTTTAGTTAAACTTAGCGGATTTTCGTCATCGTTATGAATTCTGCACAAGACATCTTTGTATATAAAGAGCCGCTTACTTAGCGGCTTTTTTTGTTGTGATTATAGAACAATTATTAAGATAGGAAATAGGAAAAAGAATAATTGATTATCAAATGGGTTAATTAAAGAAGAACCGCCAGTTTTTACTCTTTTTCCGAGTCAGATAGCAAAAGTATTGACAACCTGTATATACAGGTTTAAACTGTGTGAAGTGTTTGAACTTGTATATACAGGTTTAATATTTGACATAAAGTAATTCTTTTGGAGGTGTTCAACTTGAGTCAGTCCCAGTATTCGGAGTGGTGGCGCCGGTCCACGGTGTATCAGGTGTACCCGAAGAGCTTTAAGGACACTACAGGAAACGGAACAGGAGATATTAAAGGACTTATTGAAAAATTAGATTATTTGCAGCAGCTTGGAATTGATATTGTCTGGTTACAGCCGGTCTATGTCTCGCCACAACATGATAACGGTTACGATGTTGCGGATTATGAAAATATCAACCCGGATTTTGGTACGATGGAGGATTTCGACGAGTTAGTACAGGAACTGCACAGACGTGAAATGAAGCTAATGATCGATATCGTGGTTAACCATACTTCAACAGAACATGAGTGGTTCAAACAGTCCATTTCAAGCAGGAACAATCCCTATCGTGATTACTACATCTGGAAGGACCCCTCTCCGGACGGTGGCTTACCCAACAATTGGCAGTCGAAGTTCGGAGGTCCTGCCTGGCAGTTTGATGAAGCTTCGGGACAATATTATCTTACTCTCTTCGATAAAACCCAGGCGGATCTGAATTGGGAGAACGAGAAGGTACGTAGAGCAGTGAATGATATGATGCTATTCTGGGCTAAAAAGGGTGTCGACGGCTTCCGCATGGATGTAATTAATTTAATCTCCAAGGATCAACGCTTCCCTAACGATGACGGGAGTGTTCCACCGGGGGATGGACGCAAGTTCTATACTGACGGTCCACGGGTTCATGAATACATCAAAGCGATGTACGAAGAGGTATTTGGTCCGTATGAGATGGTGACGGTCGGAGAGATGTCCTCAACTACATTGGAGCATTGCATCCGATACTCGAGTCCTAAAGAGCGGGAATTTTCTATGACTTTCAATTTTCATCATTTAAAAGTTGATTATCCGAATGGACAGAAGTGGGAGCTAATGCCCTATGATTTTGAGGCGATGAAAAGCTTGTTCACAGAGTGGCAGACCGGAATGCAGAAAGGTCGGGGCTGGAACGCCTTATTTTTTAACAATCACGATCAACCGCGTGCCCTCTCCAGATTCACTGATGATAAGGTCTACCGTGTAGAGAGTGCCAAGCTGCTTGCAACAACTCTGCATGGCCTTCAGGGAACACCTTATGTGTATCAGGGGGAAGAAATCGGGATGCCAAATCCGGTATGGAAGAGCATCGACGAGTTCCGTGACATTGAGTCACTGAATATGTACCGTATTTTGTGTGAACAGGGGAAAAGCCCTGAGACTGCCCTGAGTATTCTTCAGGAACGTTCACGGGACAATTCCCGTACGCCGATGCAGTGGGATGACAGCCGAAATGCCGGATTCACCGTAGGTACTCCATGGCTGAAAGTTGATGAGCGGTATTCGGACATCAATGTGCAGAAGGAGCTAGCCAATCCCGATTCCATCTTCCATCATTACCGTAAGCTGATTGCACTACGCAAGGAGTATGGGATATTCATTGAAGGTGTATTCAAGAGACTCGATGATGGTCATCCTGAAGTGTTCGCTTACGCCAGAACAGGTGATGGAGAGGCGCTTGTAGTGGTCTCGAACTTCAGCAGTAAAGAGATTACCTTCCGCTTTGAAGATAGTCACTGGGCAGAGTTATCATCAAGTGGTAAAGACGAGCTTCTGATTGGAAATACAACAGAAACACCTGAATTAACACAAGAGCTTCAGCTTAGTCCTTATGCTTCCTACATGTGGTTAATCCGCTAACGAGGTGTACTTGAGAAGGAGCACAAATCAATTATGTAAGGAGTGAAAATATGGCTATAGACCGCAAAAATGTTGAGGATATTGTACGGGCAGTTGGGGGCAAGGAGAATATAGAGGTTGCGACACATTGTGTAACCCGGCTGAGATTCTCGCTGTATGATGAGAGCAAGGTGGATTCGGAAGCCTTGGACCGCAACGAACTAGTAAAGGGACAATTTTCTAGCCAGGGGCAGTTTCAGATCGTTATCGGACCGGGAACTGTAGATAAAGTATACGATGAAATGATTCAGATCACTGGCGGTTCTCGTTCTTCCAAAGATGAAGTGAAATCCGCTGCTGCCCGAAAACAGAATCCGCTGCAGCGTGCGATCAAGACGCTGGCTGATATATTTATTCCTATTCTTCCGGCTATCGTAACCGCAGGTTTGCTGCTTGGGATCAATAATATTTTGACCGGGCCTGGTATCTTCTTTGATAATCAGTCGCTGGTGGATGTCTATCCCGCATGGAAAGACATTGCTGCGATTATTAATACGATTGCCAGCACAGCTTTTACCTTTTTACCAGCACTTATCGGTTGGGCAGCTGTTACACGTTTCGGCGGCAGTCCTCTGCTCGGGATCGTTTTGGGTCTCATTCTCGTGCACCCAGATCTATTAAGTGCCTATAACTATGCAAGTGCTTCCACTGAGGGTACTGTTCCAACCTGGAATTTGTTCGGCTGGCATTTGGAGAAGATCGGTTATCAGGGACAAGTATTGCCAGTGCTGGTTTCGGCCTATATTCTGGCAAGGCTGGAGAAGTTCCTCAACCGCCGGGTGCATGATTCCATTAAACTGCTGGTTGTTGCGCCAGTGACTTTACTGATTACAGGTTTTCTGGCCTTCACCATTATCGGACCGGTTACGTTTGGCATTGCCAATGCCATCACCTCTGGCCTGATCTTTGTATTTGATCATTTTGCGCTCCTTGGTGGCTTAATTTACGGCGGATTCTACGCGCTTCTGGTCATCACCGGTATGCATCATACCTTCTTGGCGGTTGATGTGCAGCTCATCGGCAGCGAGGGCGGCACTTTCCTCTGGCCGATGTTAGCGTTATCCAATATTGCACAAGGTGCCGCGGCACTGGCAATGATGTTCGTAGTCAGAGAACAAAAGGCAAAAGGCTTGGCGGCTACATCTTCCATCTCTGCATTCCTCGGCGTGACGGAGCCGGCGATCTTCGGAGTGAATATCCGCTATCGTTATCCTTTCATCTTCGGGATGATCGGCTCAGGGATTGCCGGTATGCTTCTTACCGTTAATCAGGTTCGCGCTTCTTCCATTGGCGTAGGCGGGATTCCCGGCTTCCTTTCGATATTCCCGAACCAGTGGGGCGTGTTCTTCATTGGTATGCTTATTGTTCTCATTGTGCCATTTGTCGCCACTGTACTCTACGGCCGTTCTGTGGTGGGGCGTTCCGAAAAGAACTCAGCTACAAAGGCTACTAGTACTGTGAGCGAGACAGACAATTTGAACAGCCGCCCTACAGTTCAAGAGTCACAGGACTCCGTGAATATTCTGGAGCTTATCTCTCCGCTCAGTGGTACTGCAGTATCTCTAGAACAGGTGCCTGATCCTGCCTTTGCCGAGAAGCAGATGGGTGAAGGCATTGCAATCGAACCCTCTGAGGGTAAAGTATATGCACCCTTTGATGCTACAGTAGCTCATGTGATCAAGAGCAAACATGCGCTTATATTGGAGCATGCCAGTGGTGTACAAGTACTCATCCACGTTGGAATTAATACGGTGTCGCTTAAAGGCAGTGGTTTTACCACCCATAAGAATATTGGCGACAAGGTGCAGGCAGGCGAGCTTTTGCTAGAATTTGATATGGAAGCTATCCGCGCAGCAGGTTACCCGTTGATTACTCCAATCATCATTCCTGCAGGTCAGGATATGGTGGAGAAGATTGAGGAGAAGACTGGACCAGCTGCAGCTAGACAATCTAGCATCTTGACTATTCATCTCAAGGGTTGATACAGGCTATATTGGCAAAGACTTTATATTACAGAAAGACAGCCCCTGGGGGCTGTTTTTCTGTAAATATAAGAATTCATATGTTCCACGCTATAAATTTCCCTCCAATTGAATCGATGCTTCCAAAGGCATGACGTGATACAATAAAGGGCGGTGATCAAAATTGAGAGAAAATAAATATTTGCAAATTTATAATGAGTACAGCAACCAAATTCTTTCTGGACAACTGCTGCCGGGAACCAAACTGCCCTCTGAAAGTGAACTTGCTGAAGCTTACAGCACTTCACGAGAGACCGTTCGCAAAGCGCTGAACCTGCTGTTCCGTGAAGGATACATTCACAAAATTAAGGGTAGAGGCTCCTTTGTGCTTGATATGACGAGAATGGATTTCCCCGTTACCGGTCTGATTTCATTTAAAGAGATGGCCGATACACTGGGTACTGCCTCACGGACACTGGTAGAGCGGACGATAAATGAGCCGGCAGGCTCCACACTCGCCAGACATCTACAGATTCCGCCTGAAACCCTGGTTTGGAAAGTTATTCGTGCCAGAGAGATTGAAGGTGATCGGATCATTTTGGATAAGGATTATTTCCGGGCGGATATTGTTCCATTCCTAAGCGAGGAAATCGCGGAAGGCTCACTCTATGATTATCTGGAGCAGGAGTTGGGTCTTAAAATTAGTTATGCGAAGAAGCTGATATCCGTTGAGCCTTCTACTGAGGAGGATCATAGACTGCTTGATTTGAAGAGTTACACGCATATTGTAGTAGTACGAAACTATGTTTATTTGGAGAACACGGTGCTTTTCCAATATACCGAGTCCAGGCATCGACTGGATAAATTTCAGTTCGTTGATTTTGCTCGAAGAGTGAAACGTTAAGCTAAGCTTAAAGAGGGGTGTCCCAGTTTGGGATACGCCTTTTTTTCGCGTCAGATTGTGTTATTGGTGTGAATTATTGAAATTTGAATAGTTGAGCGTGTCAAAGTTGACTGGAAATCTGTGCACTGCATTCCTTCAATATTTTACTTACCGCACGGTCTCTCTTTCGGTTCAATCGTGCAGCAGGGCCGGATATAGCCAATGCAGCGATCACTTTACTATTATAAAATATAGGTGCAGCAACGCAGCGTAAACCCACTTCTGTTTCTTCATCATCAATGGCGTATCCTTGTTGACGGATTACATTAAGATGCTCTTTTAATAAATGGTTGTCGTCAAAAGTTTGCTTTGTTGCTTTGTACTGGGTAAGATGTGTAAGCATTTCTTTTAGTTGTTCATCACTTAGATGCGCCAGGATTACTTTTCCAAAGGCACTGAGATGGGCATAAGCAGAATCACCTACGTGTGTATGGCTACGGATGGCATGATTGCTCTCCACCACTTGTACTGTCATGACTTTCATACCATCTAAAATCCCAATATATGCGGTTTCGCCAAGTTCATTCGCTAATTGATGCAGGGATGGAATAACTAACCAATTAAGTCGAGTGTTAGCAGATGATGAATGGTGCCCCTTTAATTCAGAAGCTTTGTACGTGTGACCTTCTTTTTGAATAAAACCTGTCAATTCCAGCGTATAAAGCAGACGAAAAGTTGTTGACTTATTAAGGTTAAACCGGTGCATAATCTCAGTCAATCTCATGGGTTCACCTTGCTGCAGAGCGTCTAGAATGAGTAGACCTTTTTTTAGGGTTGCAACCTCATATTGATCCATTGATTCACCTCAAAACTATAATTGAATTATTGGCATACAAATAAAAACATTTAATTCCATTTTAGCTTATATAAAGTAAAATTATACTGGTTAGTTCTTTCGCCAGAGAACCTCAACGCATTTCAATGAATTAGTCTGTTCTACAAAGGGGTTATTTGGGAAACACAAAGATTACATCGAAAATGGCTCTTGATGAACTATTATGAATGAAAATGAGAGGGGTTGAGCTTTACGCCTAACCCTCTCATTTATATTAAAGTAGTTATGGTCATGACCTTAACTATGACACTTATTCGCCTTTTAAAAACAGGTGAATGCCCTCAACTGCATAAGCATGATCTAACTCGCCGGTCAAACCCCCGACTGTTACGGACCCGACAACGCCAACACCTTTGACACGGATGGGAATAGAACCACCCACTGCTTGATACTCTGACGTGGAAAGCAGGGAGTGTTCTGTGTGAGAAGCACCACTTTGGATAAAGCGTTGCTCAATGTAGGCAGAACTTCGGTTATAATGATCAACGATCCGTTTTTTGCGAAATAACCATTCGTAGTTTTCTTCCGAAGTACCATCCATTAGATGCGTAAACACGGGAACTCGGTTACGTTCAATATGCACGGCCACCGCTACTTTGTTATCTTGGGCACTCTGCACAATCCGGTTGCCAATAGCGAGTGCATCTTGATGGGTAAAACTTGTGAATTCCAATTCCTTCTCTAATAGGTCTAATGCTTTTAAATCCATTTATCCTCTCTCCTCAACATAAAGATTCTGTTTCTTATCCATTTTGTAGTTTATAGCTGCGAGTAAAAAAGCCAATCCAGCCATAATTGAACCGATCCAAGCCGTATCCATAATATACAAATGGTCTACTGCAAGCCCACCTAATGTAGAACCAGCAGCTATCCCAATATTAAATGCAGAGATGTTTAATGCAGAAGCGACATCCTTAGCAGAAGGTACCAGCTTTTCTGCAAGCATTAGAATGTAAGCCTGTACGCCGGAAGACATCATAAAAGCGAAGAAGCCCATTAATATAAGGGATAAAATGGTGAACGTCTTGTTGGGTAGCAGCCATATTTGCAACAGCAGAGCAATGCCCTGAAACAGGAATACAAATCGGAGCGACTTTACAGGATGTCCATTTGCTAATTTCCCTCCAATAATATTCCCAAATGCCACAGCAACTCCGTAAACCAACAGCAGCCATGAAATAGACGAGGCTGAGTATCCGCTAATCTCTTTAAGGATAGGAGAGATATACGTAAATAAGGCGAAGGTTCCGCCGAAACCCAGTACTGTCATTAGCAGTGCAGCGATGATACGTGGGTTGGCAATCAGACTACCAACATCTCTAAGGCTCGGTGAGTGAATTGAACGCGGAATTTTTTCCACGGCAATAATAGTGACAAACAAAGCTATTAGTCCTAATACAGCAACCACCGCAAATGACATCCGCCATCCAAATTCCTGACCGATATATGTCCCAAGGGGAACACCTAGAATGGTAGCGACGGTTAACCCGGTGAACATGATGGAGATGGCGGTGCCTTTTTTGTTAGTAGGGACCATATCTGCGGCCACTGTAGCTGCAACAGCGAAAAACACACCATGTGCAACAGCTGTAATTATCCTTGCTAAGAGCAAAATGGAATAGGTAGAAGCTAATGCTGCCAGAGCGTTCCCTGCAGTGAATACGATCATGAGGAACAGTAAATATCCTTTTTTAGGAAATTTACCTGTAATAACAACGATAATCGGGGTTCCAATAGCAAGGGCAATTGCATACCCAGACACCAGAGTCCCAGCTTGCGTAACCGATATGCCAAGATCAAAAGCTACCTCTTGCAGAATACCAACAATAACAAATTCTGTTGTTCCAATGGCAAAAGAACTTAGTGCAAGTGACATTAGTGCTATTAGGATTTTTGAATTCATACTTTCACCTCCTTTATGTAGGTCAATATTAAGAGAGAACTTGAATAAGCTCAAATAAAGAGAGAAAGTTTCTATAAAAGAAACTTTCTCTCGGTGGATACAATGATATTACCAATTAGAGTATCGAAAGGTGGTCTTTTTATTGAATGGAGCAATTATAAAATTGTCATCGACCTCCAATGTCTAGAGTTATTTATGTGGTAAAATTAGGATAAGTGAATCTTGGGAGGCGAGTAAATTGAGTCTCGATCTTGTGATGATCATTTTTCTACTGTTCTTAAATATTCCAGTATATAAAGTATTGTTTCGCGTGTTCTTTGTGGATAATGATGATTATAACGAAACGATTAGACATACTTTTACACCTAACATTGTTTCATTATTCCGAGGAGAGTATTGGAAGGATAGAATGAATACGGCAAGACTTCAGTTTTTTATTATTCTTTGCGTTGGGATCGTTGTTTTAGAATACCTTGTTTTGAATAAAGTTATTGAAATTCTTGCATAAGCACCGCTCTATTATGGAAAACTCCTGTAGTGCGAATAAACTGCATGATTCCATTTTGGGAGGATAGCATTATGACAAATCAGGATCCGCAGGAGCTTCTTAAGAGTAAACACAAGCTAGATGAGCAGAAAAGGCAGTTCACAAATTTTGCCCGAAGTGCTTCCGGTCATGGTGAAGTAGAAGCAGGCCAGGAATTCAGTAATGACCGAGTGCCTGACGATCAAAACCGCATGAAATCTGTTGAGAACAGACAAGATTGACCTTAAAAAAGCTATTAAATAAGCCGATCCTTTTCTGGATCGGCTTAAAAAATTATTATTACGTTGTAATGTGTTGTTTCAGTAGTTATCGGATGCTAGGGTATTCTAGCTTTTATTACAAAAGTTACAGGAAGCATCTTTGCTTTTATTGCAAAATCGCTTTTATCGTCCCGCGATTGCATAAATTCATTATCAGATTGCTCAGTCATTTGCTCAATGACAAATCCCACTTTAGTGAGTGCATTCACATAGGTTGATAATTTACTATCGGATCCGATTATGTTAGCGTACTTTCGTCAAGAGATACTGAATACCAAGATTCATCGAAATAACAATTTTTAAAAACTAGAATTTCATTTTCTGTATAGACACACAGGCTCCGTTAACCGCATTTATGTTTCCAATTTCAATAGCAATGATGTTTCTGTGATCAACGGAGTAACAGGTGCGGTGATAGTAGTCATCCCTGTAGGCGTGAATCCTCCGGGGTAGCCATAAACCCGTTAACCAATCGTATTTATGTTGCTAATTTGAACAGCAACAGCTATCCGTTATGGACGGAGCGGTCAATACCTCTACCAATGCTATCTATGTTGCCAACTTTAATGATAATACTGTTACTGTCATTGACGGATTAACCAACACTGTGGTGACTACCATTATTCCCGCCGGCGGTTCTCCTTTTCCAACGGGGATAGGTGTGAATTCCTTAAACAATTCTATTTATGTAGCTGAATTCAACTCGGATATTGTTACCGTCATTGACGGGGTTACGAATATGGTTACTCAGGCTGTGATTAGTGTTATTCCTGTAGGTGCACGTCCGTTCTCAATCGGTGTAAATCCGTAGGAGGCAAGGACAAAGAATTTAGTACACTCTAAATTCTGTTCTTCATATTACCGCAGGGGGTGAATTATACGATGGAAATAACATCGGCAGAAGAAATCATGATCCTGTTGTCGAGCATGGGTCGTGATTGCTGATTATACACCTTATTCCTGGGATTGGGGTATGGTATACTTCAAGATCTCGATAGTGAACATTACCATTTTGTTAGCTGAATTAGGCATCTTCTTTTTACTTTTTAAGAAGCGTGAGAAGTTACCTTTGTATGTAATCGTGCGATGGTGGCATTACTAACTATGTGTATAGGGGGAGATAGGCTGTGAGCTTGTAGATTTTCAAGGTAGTGGGAATGGACTAGTGTATTCGATAATCTGAAAAAATGAGATACTTCCCATAAATCTCATAGGCGGCTGGTTCTTTCATCCGTTGCACCGCCAGTTTTAAGATCGACGGACAAGAACATAGTCCCTTTAAAAGTCGCTAAAACGGCAGCTTATTTTGCCTAACCGTATATACACAGTTTCTTCCTCCCGCTAAAATGTACTCCCCTCGTTCAATATGAACATTATTTCCTAGAACAGTTTTAAATAGATGCAACTCATTCTTGCATAACCCGGTACACACAGCAGCAGCTTCACAGATCGGGCAATGTTTCTCAATGAATAAGAGACTGCCATCTTCCTGCTCCTTAACCTCGGCCATATAACCTTCATTTGTTCGAATCTCGGCCAGCTTCTCCAGTTTCTCTCTAACGTCTGTTGTATCACCAAGATGCTGAAGATATTGTTCTTGCATATTCTTATTTCGAACAGCCAGCAGCTTGTCCAGCCCCTCATTTCCGAAAGCTTCTTTCATGGAATTGATCAAACTGATGGATAAATCCGAATATCCGCTTGGAAAAAACCGATCAGCCGCGGGAGTTAAGATCCATAGCTTGGTGGGTCGACCCATGGGACGGGACTCTTCTTTGTTAGTTACCAACCCTTCTTCTTTCAGCGCATTCAAATGTTGACGAATAGCCATTCCAGATAGCGAAAACTGGGAGGAGAGTGCCATAACATCCATTCCCCCTTGCTGCTTTAACAGATCAATGATCGCTCTTCGGGTTTTGGTTGAGACATCCTTTTTGGTTTGATTTCGGCTCAAGGTGCACCTCCTTTTGAAGCAACTAAATCTACATCACAGACTACATTTTAAACAAAAATGTTGACAAAGTCAAAGCTGAACTGTAGCTTATACATTATAAACAAAAATGTTTACTAAGTGTCCGGATACGATGTATACATACCAATTTTCTTGGAGGTCACATTTCATGCCTTCTAATCATCAAAGCATTTTCAGCCCACGTTATTTTGTACTATCCATAGGACGTATATCAAGATAGGAAAGGGTATCCAATCTTTAGGTTTGAAAAACAAATAACCGAAGGAGGAGTTTACAATGATCATCGAGGTCAGTGATAAGGCATCAGAAAAAATCGCCGAAATCTTATTAAGTGCGAATATCCGAAATCCATTCCTTAGAGTGGGTGTTGATGAAGGGGGATGCAGTGGATTATCCTACACCCTAGTCGTAGATGAACAGCAGGCAGAAGAGGACATTGTATTAAATAAAAAGGATTTTAGTATATTGGTTCACCCGAATAGTATCCCATATATTGACGGTCTTGAAATTGACTATGAAGAGAGTGGAATGGTAGGCGGATTCACTATGAATAACCCTAATGCAAAAGCTTCATGTGGATGCGGAGCCAGTTTCAGAATGGCCAATTATCGTGGCGAAATAAAAAAATGTGATTAAACAGCAGAAAGGAGAGAAGAGGAATGATATCATTTGCAGTATCCGAAAAAGCATTGGATTCATTTAAGAATGAATGGGATTTGGAAGAGGGCCAATATGTAAGAATTTATGCAAAATATTCCGGTGGAGGCTCAGATGCCTTCACTGTTGGAATTAATGCAAGTGCTACACCGATAGATCCAGCATGGGTTCAATCCATTGGTGGATTTAATTTCTTTGTTGAAAACACTGATGTTTGGATTTTACAGGATGAACTTCTTCAAATTGATTGTAATGAAGACGGCATATTTTCAACCAAAATCTCCTGAGCATCTTCTTGGGTGCAATGTACATTAGAATATCTACTACACTTCTAGCAATTTTGCACACTATTGTCTATACTATTTTAAATAAATATCAGAATTCGATCTGATTTTAAAAGAAGCATGGTGGTAGGAAGCAGGTGCAGAACATTGATAAATTTGGACAAATTAGCAAAGGCATTTACTAAAGGTGTCTATGATATAGAAGATAGAAGCAGATTAGTCATCCAGCCCAAAAGTTTATTAAGTGAATTTACCACCGTTAAGCATGGATTTCTGTTTATCATTCGCGGGGGAGCCAGAATACGTGTGAATGGAACCGTATATGAATTACGGCCAGGGTCAGTTTTTCATGCGGCTCCAGGTATGCAAATGGACTCACAGGTAATAGGACAATCAGAGCTTGAGTATTACTCCCTTTTTTATAAATTGGATATGCCAGAAGAAATGAATTGTACTACCGAATTTGACTCTCATTTCAAGCTGGAGCCAGGAGCCAATCTAAAAATTATTGAATTACTAATCATGCTTCATCAGAATACTCATCCATCCGGAGAAATTGGAAAGCTGCGTATCAAAGAGCTGTTCTTAAGCCTGATGCATCAGGTTCTGATTGCTTGCAGTTACAGAGAGAACGACAGTTCTCCGAATCAAAGGATGGTAGACGAAGCCCTTGCATACATTAAACTCCATTATATGAATTCACTTACTCTCGGTGATTTAGCGGAACGGCATGCAATGAGTACGAACCGCTTCTCTTACTTCTTTCACAAGTACACGGGACTGCGCCCAATCGACTATGTCGTTAATTATCGCATGGAACGAGCCTGTGACTTACTCAAAGCAGGCAATTTTCCTATCCACGAGATTGCGGACCGTGTCGGTTATGACAATCCGCTGTATTTCAGCCGATTATTTAAAAAGAAATTCGGTGTTTCTCCATCTGCCTATAGATAATTAGATAATATACATATCGAGTTTCTTATACTTGAATTAAGTCTGCAGCTACTGGTGATAAACCAGAAGTGCAGATTTTTTTTATTTAGATTAAATAATGATGCATGTAGAATTTGAGATTTGTACATTTGAATTCATTTAAATTTTTGATAAACTCACCCTTGTAACTGAGAATCATTATCAGTAAATTGATTTATAAATGAAAGGCTGGTAGATATGACAGGAAACAGACAATTATGTATTGGGTTGTCCTTAAATGCAACCTGGATGAAAGGAGACGGCTGGCGGCACCCGGATAGCGGAGTCGAAAGGATGGGGTCTATCGAATATTATATTGATTTGGCAAAAATGGCGGAGAATTCTAAGCTCGATTTTCTATTCAGGGCTGATTATCTGTATGTTAGCCCGCAGATGTTAGGGGATTCCTCTAATTTCGGCAGTCCGGACCCTGCATTGTTTTTTGCAGCGATAGCCCGTGAAACCGAGCGGATCGGACTAGTGACGACGATTTCTACCACTTTTAATCCGCCTTATGTTGTAGCAAGACAGCTTCAGTCTTTACACTGGCTGAGCAATGGACGTGCCGGCTGGAATATTGTCACTTCTATTGAAGGCGCCGATAATTTCAGCGATTCACCTATGCCTTCACCGGAAGAGAGATATGCCAAGGCAAAAGAGTTCACGGATGTTGTATGCAAGCTGTGGGAGAGTTTTCCGAATGAAGCGATTGTTATCGATCGTCAGTCGGGTATGTTCTCGGATAAGGATAAAGTAACTGCTATAAATCATTCCGGTGAATTTTTCAGTGTAAAAGGACCGCTTACTTTGCCTGCTCACAGGTCAGGAACGCCTCCGCTATTTCAAGCCGGCGCTTCGGATATTGGACGGAATTTCGCTTCTTCCGTTGCAGATGCTATTTTTGCAGCAATGCCGGATATCGAATCAGGAGTGGAGCTAAGAAATGATCTGAGAAAAAGAGCGGCAGAGCAGGGACGTGATCCGGATGCCATCAGAGTTTTGCCGGGCTTATATTTTTTCCTGGCTGATACGCGCGAAGAAGCGCTTGAATTACATAAGACCGCACATGCGAATTTAAGTCTTGAGCGAAGACATGCTTCGCTTAAATCGGTGTTAGGTCTTGATTTAACCGATTATTCCATAGATAGGCGCGTAACTGCCGATTTGTTACCCGATCCAAATCAGGCCGTCCGCAGCCGGACACATGCAGAACTATTGCGGCGGTATATTATCAAAAACCAGCCTACAGTGAAAGAGATCCTGGACAGGCCAGAGGTTGTCGGATCTGCTCATTGGGTATCTGTCGGGACAGTCGAGGATGTACTGAACGATATTATTGAGCGGTTTGAAGCGGGGGCTATGGATGGCTTCATCGCCTTGCCGGGCGGTTCAGAACAATCTATGGAACTGTTTTTTGAGAAGCTGGTACCGAAGCTGGTTGAGAAAGGCTTGTTCCGAAGTGAATATACGGGGTGCACTTTTCGTGAGCATCTAGGGATATAAAAAAGAGAGTTGAGGCGATTGAACGATGCATGAAGAGGAAATGTTTGATGTTACGATTATTGGCGGCGGTCCGGCCGGATTATTTGCTGCATTTTATAGTGGACTCCGCGAAATGAAGACCAAAATCATTGAATTTCAGCCTGTACTTGGCGGCAAGGTGCATGTTTATCCGGAAAAGATGATCTGGGATGTGGGAGGCTTACAACCTATTCTTGGCTCGCAGCTTATTGAACAAATGGTTGCGCAAGGGATGACGTTCCAGCCGGAGGTTGCTTTTAATGAAAAGGTCACATCCATCTCGGAAGATGAAGCAGGTTACTTTATATTGCACACGGCCGCAAACCGGAAGCATTTCACTAGAACTGTAATATTGGCCATTGGAGGAGGCATTCTGAAGCCGATCAAGCTTGAAATCGAGGGTGCCGAAAGATTTGAAATTACAAATTTGCATTATACGGTGAAGTCACTTGCCCGCTTCAAAGAGAAGACTATTCTAATATCGGGTGGCGGACATTCTGCTGTTGACTGGGCGAACGAACTGGCCCTGATTGCCAAGAAGGTGTATTTAACGTACCGGAAAGAGAACTTAAAGGGGCATGAAGCCGATATTTCACGCTTGGCGAACAATGGCGTAGTGTGCTTATTAAATACTTCAATCGAAAAATTGATTGCCACACCGGATCACGAAAGAATAGGGACAGTACTGCTAAAAAGCAATGACAATGAAGAAGCATTTGAGCTGTCCGTTGATGAGGTCATCATTAATCACGGCTATGAACGCGACAAAGAACTACTGGTGAACAGTGAAATTAAAATTGATCTGTGGGAACATCGGATTTCAGGATCAGCAATGAGCGGGACATCCGTGCCGGGCATTTATGCGGCAGGTGATGTTCTGCATCATGAAGGGAAGCTGCACCTGATAGCGGGAGCGTTCCAGGATTCTGCAAATGCAGTAAACCAGGCCAAACAATACATCACGCCGGAGGCAAATTCGACCGGGATGGTGTCTTCGCACAATGACCTGTTCATACAGAAAAACCGTGATTTAATGAAGCATTTATACAGATAGTAATGATAACAACTCAAGGGGGAGCCAAATGAATAGACTATTTGGATGGATTGCATCCTTAATTATAATAGCAGGATTACTGGCTGGATGTTCCGAAACTTCAGTCACAACTGCACCTGAAGTCGGCAAGATCGAGGAAGCGGGATGGCCAAGAACAATTGCAGATGCCAGCGACAATGGAGTGGTGCTCAAGACACGACCTGAGCGGATAGCGGTTCTGCATCCTTTGTATTTGGACTACTTTTTCGCTCTAGATACGCCTCCAATCGCATCAACTAACGCAGCTGAAGCAATGAAAGATTTCGCTACTTTACAGCCTTATGCCGGAACTGCTGAGATTATTGATTTGGGCAATAGCAATGCGAATCTGGAAATGATCATGGATGCAAAGCCTGATGTGATTGTAACCTTCAAGGGTTCTGTTGATAGCAATTATGATGAGTTGAATAAGATTGCACCTGTCATCTTAATTGACTACACCGATACCTGGGAAAAAACGACGATGCTGTGTGCTCAGATTGTTGGAAAAGAGACGTTAGCAGAACAAGCCATTAAGGAAACACAAGAAATGATAGCCAATACGAAAAAACAGTTAAATAGTCTTGAAAATAAGACCTTTGCCTTGCTACGGGTCGATGGAAAAGCCAATTTTAATGCTCAAGGCTCTAAAAACACGATGTACTACAATCAAACTGTGGGCTTTGGGTTGTTGCCACCAAAGGGATATCCCGAGGAGGGCGGGGCTCTTTCTCTGGAGGGTCTATACAGCATGAATCCCGATTATATTATTATCCAGCATGATATGGATATCGCAAAGGCGGCCATCAAGGAGAAGGAAACTTCAAAAGCGTGGAACTCACTGGAAGCAGTAAAAAACAATCATGTTCTTATCTTTGATAATTCACTAAACAGCGCAAGTATCCTGGCTGTCCGTTTAGCTGCAGATCATTTCCTGCAATTGGCGGCTGAACAATAATTTATTATACAAAAATCCGATTGACGCTGCTGGGCGCAATCGGATTTTTGTTATTTAGATAAATATCTTGACCTGTTGTTTGGTGAAAATAAAATATTAGACTACAGCTGTTGTCGCTCCAATAACGTTCCCCGTTAGCATAATCACCTTAAGTGACAAGGTCATCTTACCGTCTGGTAAACGAGGCCTATGGCTCCAGAATCAAAGGTCTTGTTTTCGATTAGCTTAAGATTGATCTTCTCCTTGAGTCCTTGGAATAACGGCAATCCCTTACCGATCAGAACGGGAGAAACCGTAATTTTATACTCATCAATTAAATCAAGCTGCATGAGGTGGTGTGCGAACCTAGGACTGCCGAGGATGACCATATCCTTGCCTGGCTGCTGTTTGAGGTTATTGATCTCTTTCTCGACATCTTCTTTCACGAGTCTGGAATTATTCCATTCGACTTTCTCCAGCTTCGTGGAAAAAACGATTTTGGCTGTCTTTTCAATCCACTCGGCATGATTCCGTTCATGCTGCGAAGCTGATGGGTTCGAAGGCACAGATGGCCAGTAACTATGCATCATCTGATAAGTCCCACGTCCCCAAAGGACAGTGTCGGCAGTACTCAGAATTTCTTTCGCATGTTTCTCCAAATCAGCATCGTAGGAAACCCAGCCAATGTCCATTTCACCATTCGGCCCTTCTACAAAACCGTCAAGCGATGCGTGAAGAAATAGAACGAGTTTTCTCATTTTCAGTTCTCCTTTGTTCATGAGGGATATCTACATTATACATTAACTACATTTTAGCAGTTTTCTTCAGTCTAGACCTTTATTATCTTTAGACAACTGTTATTGATAATGGTTATCATTTATGATGATCATTAGACAGATAACGGAGGGGTAGTCATTATGCACATCAAAAATCAAATATTTCTTTGGGATCAAGCGACCGTCAAGTTATTGGATGTACGCCAAATTGAAATGGTTCAAGGCGAAATTCTTCAAAAATATAAGATTCCTGCCAGTATATTTTTACTTTCGGTACATGGGAGCGCTCAAGTTCAGTTAGATCAGGCCGAATTTTCTTTTACAGGATTTCAAATCCTCCATAGCGGGAAAGGGTCGACCCTCAATATTGTTCCGACAAGTAAAAAATTTGTTTACTATATCATTTACTACCGTGCATGGATTCATGAAGAGGATCCCTTCCAAATACAATATTGTTTTTCCCCTGATGCACCCATTTTACTTTATAACAAAATTCAAATGATGCATCAAAAATGGAACAAGCAAGAAGAGTGGCTCCATGTTAAATCACTGTTTTATCAATTCATTGATCAGGTTTTAAAAGAAATACATAGAAAAGAGACTGAGGTGAAACAAACAAGTGTTGCAGTCCAAGTCATCACCTATATCCAGGAATACTATGCGGAGCCAATTACATTAGATTCTCTTGCGGAAGTATTTAATTTCAGTGCTTATCATTTGTCATCATTGTTTAAAGAGTACACAGGTATGAGTCCGATTGATTACTTAATTCGTTTTCGGCTTGAACGTGCAACAGAGCTTTTAATGACAACAGAGGCTTCTGTCGGGGAAATTGCAGCAAGCGTTGGTTATAGAGACGTTTATTATTTCAGCCGAATTTTTAAGAAAAGAAAAGGTGTATCCCCTGCACATTTTAGAACAAGAGAGATACAGGCACATAAAGTTGCTGAAAGTCCATCAAACTTCCCCACATCCTCTATTTTTGAACACATCGTTCAACAGTATATTAATAATGATAATCATTATCATAATACGGAAAAAGGGGAATTACATATGTTTAAAATGACAAAATCTCAGACGACGGCAGCTTTACTGCTTTGCAGTTCTCTATTATTAGGTGCTTGCTCAAGTGGGACGGGTACTGCTACGAAGGAACAAAGTAATGGGAATGGAACCGTAAATCAAGCAACATCAGAAGAAAGTACGAACACTCGAATAGTATCAACGCCTAAGGGAGATGTGGAAGTACCAGCAGAGCCGAAAAGAGTGGCGGCTGACCAATATATGGGGCATTTATTGAAATTAGGAATTGTACCCATCGGAGCAAGAACGTTTATGCTGGATGAAGGCTGGATGGAAAAAGCGGACATACCCAAAGAAACGATCGAGAAAATTGAGGATTTAGGGGATTTTCCTTTAAATTTGGAAAAATTAACGATGCTAGATCCGGACTTAATTATCGGTTCGATCGATGAGAACATAGAACAATATGAAAAAATTGGGACCACTGTTTTTCTGCCTTATTGGGAGGGGTTAAAAACAGCAGGGCCGCTTGATAAATTTAGGAGTGTAAGCAAAATATTCGGAAAAGAAAAAGAAGCAGAAGAATGGATTACGGAATATGAACAGAAAGTAGCTGAAGCAAAGTCGAAACTTACCGGGGTTATCAAGGAAGGGGAAACCGTTTCGATTGTTCAGTTTTCACAAAAGGCCGTGTACGTCTTAGCGGCAAAGGGCGGAAATTATGGTTCTTCCACTATATACAATATGCTGCAGCTGCCTCCAACAGAAAGTGCCAAAAATATGGCAGAGGGGTTTGAATCCATTTCACTTGAAGTGCTTCCAGAATATTTAGGTGATTATGTTTTTGTATATAATGGCGATGCGGATGCAACCAATAAAGCAATGGAAAGTAACATATGGAAAGGCATCCCTGCAGTGAAAAATGGCAAAGTTTATTTGTATGGCGATAATTATCATGATGAATTCGTAATGGAGGATCCTTTTTCATTAGAGCTTCAGCTGGATACGATTGTTAATTTATTACTTGGCACTACTAAATAATTTAATAGATATGGCACATCTGAGCGAAACGGAATCCACCTCCTGAATAAATTAAATAACCGCTCCGTTTGGACTGTGGATCAGGCCGTTCCTGATAGGAAGTGGAGGAACTCCGAGAGTGAGGTTGTCCGGTACCACATAAGACTTGTACTATGAGCAAGTGCCTTGGTCGACCTCATCCACATAATAATTCCAAGCGCAGCATTCAAAAGAGGATTTATATCAATGGATATTAATGACATTGACATCTATAGGTTTTTCTAAAATAATAGAATGTAATTGAATACTGGTACCTTTAATTCAGTCCAGAGAGGCTGACAAGGACAGCGGATTTTTATAATCACGTGAGAAGCAGGGCATATTCCGTCAAGGGATGCTCTGTGTCTTAGCGCGGATTATGATGAACAAAAGAGGCTACTTGTCAGTTTGATCTGACGAGTAGCCTCTTTTGTTTCTGCTTTTTTGGTATCAGGACACTTTATACTGGGGGTATTCTGATGAGTAAACAAGATCAAGAGTTTTCGTGGCAAGCGGTGCCGAAAACGCAGAGAAATCATTTTGGAAAGACGTTCTCCGTCATGTTAGCATTCACTTTCTTTTCCGCAAGCATGTTGGCAGGGGGAACGTTAGGGGTCAGTTTGACATTCATGGAGTTCATTGGAATCGTGCTTGCCGGTAATCTGGCACTCGGCATCTATACCGGAGCACTGGCACATATCGCTGCCAAAACAGGTCTTTCCACGCATTTGCTTGCAAAATATGCGTTCGGTGAAAAAGGCTCGTACCTTCCTTCTTTCCTGCTTGGCTTCACACAGGTCGGATGGTTCGGTGTCGGTGTAGCCATGTTCGCGGTACCGGTCGCCAGAGCGATGGACTGGAATGTGTACCTTTTGATCTTCGTGTTTGGTCTCGCAATGACGGCATCAGCCATCTTCGGCATGAAGTCGCTCGTCATTCTGGGTTATATAGCAGTTCCGGCCATTGCTATTCTCGGTGGTTACTCCGTGTTCGAAGGAGTAAACACGCTGGGTGGTATGCAAGGGTTGCTCGATTACACACCAACAGAGTCGCTCACCGCAGCAGCAGCATTGACCATTTGTATCGGGTCATTCATTAGCGGCGGAACGTTGACGCCCGATTTTGCCCGGTTTGCCAGAACCTCCCGGCAGGCGGTTACTGCAACGGTCATTTCGTTCTTTTTAGGGAACTCACTTATGTTTCTCTTCGGTGCAGTCGGCGCAATGGCTTATAATTTGGCAGATATCTCGGAGGTCATGTTCTTGCAAGGATTGCTCATTCCTGCGATCATCGTACTGGGGCTGAACATCTGGACAACTAACGATAACGCACTTTACGCTTCCGGGCTGGGCTTTGCCAATATCACTAAAATTTCGAAAAAGTTTTTCGTTATCGTTAACGGCATCGTGGGTACCGTATTTGCCATGTGGATGTACAACAATTTCGTTGGTTTCCTGAATGTGCTGGGCGCGGCGATCCCGTCCATCGGCGCCATCATCATCGCAGACTATTTTATTGTGAAGCGCAGAAACTATAAACCATTTGCCGACATGACCTTCAAAAATGTAAACTGGATCGCGATGGTAGCTTGGGTTATCGGCGTGGCCTTCGCCCAGCTGGCTCCAGGAATAACACCACTTAATGCACTGATTGGAACAGCGGTTGTATACACCGTGATAATGCTGATCGTTGCTAAGAAAGAATCCAAAGAAAAGGGGAATAAAAATGATTATACAGAACGCAAAATTGCGGGGTAAAGAAGGTTTATGGAATATTGTTGTGAAAGATGGGAAGT
Organism: Paenibacillus sp. FSL F4-0236; assembly: GCF_038000135.1. Lineage (NCBI taxonomy): Bacteria > Bacillati > Bacillota > Bacilli > Caryophanales > Paenibacillaceae > Paenibacillus > Paenibacillus sp. FSL F4-0236. The sequence goes on along the minus strand of NZ_JBBOBK010000001.1, from coordinate 2,530,381 downwards.
TTGAGCTTATCACGCAATCAATGGAACTAACTGCGAATGAGGAAGTAATTGATGTTAACGGCTCACTTGTGCTGCCGCCGTTCATTGAACCTCATATTCACTTGGATACAACGTTAACAGCAGGTGAGCCGGAATGGAATTTGAGCGGAACACTGTTTGAAGGCATCCAGCGTTGGTCAGAACGCAAGGCCTTCCTGACGCATGAAGACGTCAAAACGCGTTCCAAAACTGCATTGAAGTGGCAGATCGCGCAGGGTATCCAGCATGTACGAACACATGTAGACGTTACTGATCCAAGCTTGACCGCCGTAAAAGCGATGCTTGAAGTAAAAGAAGAAATGGCACCGTTCATTGACATCCAGCTTGTCGCTTTTCCACAGGAAGGTATTCACTCCTTCCCGAACGGCGTGGAATTACTAGAAGAGTCGCTGAAAATGGGTGTTGACGTGGTGGGTGGTATTCCACACTTCGAATTCACAAGAGAATATGGCGTTGATTCGATGAAGGTTGCGTTTGACCTCGCTGAAAAATACGACCGTCTGATCGATATACATTGCGACGAAATCGATGACGAGCAATCCCGTTTCTTGGAAGTTGTAGCCAAAGAAGCTTACGAACGCGGGCTTGGCTCCCGTACGACAGCAAGCCACACGACGGCGATGGGGTCATACAATGATGCATATACGTACAAATTGTTTAGATTACTGAAGATGGCTGACCTAAATTTCGTCTCCAATCCTCTGGTTAACATCCATCTGCAAGGACGCTTTGACACTTATCCGAAAAGAAGAGGGTTAACTCGCGTCAAAGAACTGCTGGAAGCGGGACTTAATGTATGCTTCGGTCACGATGACATTTTTGATCCATGGTATCCGCTTGGCACAGGCAATATGCTTCAGGTGCTGCACATGGGTATTCATGCTTCTCAGTTGCTCGGATACGATCAAATCGTAAATTCAATCGATCTTATTACGAAAAATAGTGCAAGAACGTTGAATATCGAGGATATGTACGGCATTGAAGTAGGTAAACCTGCCAACTTCATCGTTCTTGAAGCAGAGAACGAGTATGAGACCATTCGTAAACAGGCCGGAGTACTTTATTCGTTCAAAGCCGGCCGCAAAATCGCGGAAACAAAGCCGCGGGACACTTCGATCATTCTTGAGAACGGTTCGGAGAAGATTACTTTCAATAAATAATCGAATGAAGTATGTGCTCCATCAAGCAGAGCCTACTTTTTAGCCAAAAATCCCCTCATGATAGTCAGGAATATATGAGATCACGTGATTGTGAACTCTTCCTGTATACATGGGGGGATTTTTTGTGATTCTTGTGTTTGACCATTTTTCTATTGCAGGACGTTCCGGACCCAAACTCCAGTATCACTAAGACTTTTTTCATAGCTTATTTCCAAGATTCGACCTTGTTTTCACCCACTGTATAGGCCGAAAGTATAAATTTACAACACTTTACAAAAATCTATGTTTTTCCTAATCCTTATGAGATAGCATATTAGACGAAAGCGGTGGACAATTATGGAAAAATCCACCGATCTATATCTTAAGGAGGATGAATATGAAGGAGAAGCGTTCAGGTTGGAATAAGAAGCTGCTACAAAGCATGCTGGTTGCATCTGTTGCCGTACCCCTGCATTTGTTCGCATTCGGAGCCGGCTCGGCAATATACGCTGAGGGGCCAAGCGACCCCGCCCCATTCATTGAAGCCAAAGTGGTCAACGAGCATGCAGGCCAGAAAATTCTGTTTGACAATACCCACGCGCAGACGGCCGGAGCGGCCGACTGGGTTATTGATGGCGCTTTTTCCGATTTTGGTAATGCGCTTGCGCAAGAAGGCTATTACGTCAAAGAGCTTCGTAAGACCACTCCGATTACGCTAGGCGATCTTTCCAGCTATGACGTCTTCGTCGTGGCCGAATCTAACATTCCATATAAATCCAGTGAGCAGGCAGCTATGGCGGAATACGTGGAGAACGGCGGCAGCATCTTCTTCATCGGCGATCATTACAATGCGGACCGCAATAAGAACCGCTGGGACGGCAATGAGGCATTCAACGGTTACCGCCGCGGAGCTTGGGACAACCCGGCCAAAGGCATGAGCACTGAAGAGGCCGGTTCCGCGGCAATGCAAGGCGTGGTCAGCTCCGACTGGCTGGCGGAAGAGTTCGGTGTCCGGTTCCGCTTCAATGCGCTTGGTGACATTAACGCCACCAACATCGTGGCTCCCGATCAGGCCTTCGGTATTACATCAGGAGTATCAAGTGTAGCCATGCATGCCGGCTCCACGCTGGCAATCCTCGACCCGACCCGAGCGAAGGGCATCGTCTATCTGCCGAAAACCAACAATGCTTGGGGCAACGCGGTGGACCAAGGTGTCTACAATGGCGGCGGCGTAGCGGAAGGTCCTTATGTGGCCGTGGCGAAAAAAGGTGCCGGCAAAGCCGCCTTTCTCGGCGACTCCTCCCCAGTCGAGGATGCCACGCCGAAGTATTTGCGCGAGGATACCGGTGCCAAAAAAACGACTTACGATGGCTTCAAGGAGGCTGACGATGCTGAGCTCCTGGTGAACACGGTTAACTGGCTCGCCGAACAAGAGAGCTATACGGATTTCACCAAGGTAAGTGGCCTGACGCTGGATCAGCCGACGCAGCTGCTGCCGTTCGAAGAGCCGGCGCTTTCCACTGAGCCTCAGCCAGAGCCATGGGCCGCTCCGAATGCCGGCTACAAATGGTTTGACCGCACCAGCTACAAGGCGGGCTCTTACGGCGGACCGGCAGCTACTGCAAGTGCGGTGTACAATTTCACGCACCAAACGGTGCTGCCGAACGCGCAGGATTTCCAGATTCGTGTCAGCGCAGATAATCTCCCTGCCAATACGAGCGTATCAGGCTTCCAATTGGGTATCTACCAGGTGAGTAGCGGTGCCCAGATCGCCAAGATCCAGAACAGTGACGGCACTTGGCCGAGTAGCTATGCTTACAGCGCCAACTTTAGCCTGACTTCAGACTTGAACGGCCATGCCTACAAAGATCTGACCGTACAGATCAAACCGGGCACCACGGCTGCATCCAATCTGCGTCTGCGCCAGAACGGAACGAACCTGAAGACCGAATCAGTAACGCTCGGTAACGTCCCAGCAGAACCGCTTCCGGACGAGGAAGATCCGATTCCAGCGACCGTTTCCATCGGCGAAGCCCGGACCAAGATTGTTGGATCCTTGGTGACGGTTGAGGGGATCGTAACGACTGAGCCGGGTATTTTCGGCGGGCAAACCTTTTATCTGCAGGATGAGACCGGCGGACTTTATGTCTACCAGAGCCAAAGTGGCTTCCATGCCGGCGACACGGTCAAGGTAACAGCGTCCACGGCGCTGTACAATTCGGAGCTAGAGTTGACCGAAGTTGTGCAGATCGAGAAGAGCGGCACTGCGAAGCTGCCCGAGTCCGTTGACGTGCCGGCTGTGAACGATACCAATCAAGGTCAGCTGCTCAAGCTTAAAGACGTGAAAGTGACGAATATTATCACAGCCACTCCAAGCGGTTCCTTTGAATTTGACGCCATCGCCGATGGCGGGACAAGCAATCACATCCGGGTGGATGCCCGGACGGGCATCACGAAAGACAGCTTCCCTTATGCGGAAGGACAGAAGCTCGATATTACGGGCGTAGCCGCGATCTTCAAAGACGTATACCAACTCAAGCCTAGAAGTCTCGGAGACTTCAGCATTGTGGAAGAAGTGGGGGCTCCAGTAACGACGGCAACCCTGTCGGCAAATCCGAACGCTGCCGGCTGGTTGAACCAGCCCACCGAAGTAACCCTGAAGGCCGACTCCGATACAGCTAAAGTTTATTACTCGCTGAACGGCGGTGCGGAAGCCGTATACAGCACTCCGTTGGTCGTAAGCAAAGATGGACGGCATACGCTGTCTTATCATGCGGTTTCGGGCAAGGGAAAGGCGGAAGAAACTAAGACACTGAGCCTTAATATCGACACGGTTTCACCGACAGCCGAGCTGACGGAGTCCGGTCATGCGGTCGGAGATGTGGAGGAGGAGGCCCAGCTTAAGTTTGTATTGGCTGCCGAAGATAATCTGTCTGGCGTCACCTCCAAGCAGCTTCTGCTGGATGGACAGCCCATAGCCGACGGACAGATCCTGAACGCTGCGGAGCTGGGTGCCGGGTCCCATACTGTAAACTACGTCGTGACCGATGCCGCAGGCAACACTGCCGAAAAGAGCTACACGTTCCAAATTACTGGCGGAGCGGCACTTGCAACTGACAAGCCTGGACAGCCTGTGTTGTCCTCGAATAGTGGCTACGGTTATGGACTCAGTGACGGCAACTTTACCGTCACCATGAACCTCTGGTGGGGCAATAACGCTACCAGCTACAAGCTATATGAGAATGGCACACTGATCGACTCCAAGTCTCTGAAGGATGTATCTCCTTCCGCGCAGACGGCAAGCACAGGGCTTCACGGTAAGCCGAATGGCACCTATATATACACAGTGGAGCTTACCAACAAATACGGCACAAGCAAGAGCCAGCCGCTCACGGTGACGATCCGCGATGCCGCACCGGGCAAGCCGGTCCTGACCCATGACAACTGGGACGGAGATGGCTCTTATAAAGTAACTATGAATTTGTGGTGGGGCACTAATGCCACAGAGTACCGCCTTTATGAGAACGGGCAACTGATCGACACGCAAGCGCTAAACGCCAACACGCCTTCGGCGCAGAGCGCTACGACTGAAGTCACTGGACGCGCTTCCGGCAATTATGAATACCGGGCGGAGCTGGTTAATGCAGCGGGAGAGACCATAAGTGATATCATCAAGGTAACCGTCAACAAATAATACGATGAGCGTTTTAAATCTTGTAAGAAGTATTCCAAGGTGTTGCATTCCGATTTGCTGTTGATCTAAATATGTCTCCAGGAGGTACTTATATCTTTCAGATATAACGCCTCCTTTTTGACTTGTTCATATTCCGTTCATATTGTCGTCACGATGAGTACATCTTAGTTGATTACACTTTGAATATGTCGTCAAGGCGGCACTTCAGATACAGAGACAAGGAAGGGAAGAGATGAACGTGGCAAATAAGGTAGAAATAAAAACAACTGGGACTAAGAGCCACAAGAAACGGAACCTATGGTTAAAAATAATCGGAGGTATTGTAGGGGCGCTCGTGCTGTTCATGGGCATCGTTTTTATCGTTGATGCAATCAGCGATGGGGTAGAGAAAAAGAAAATCGAATCCTATGGCCAGTATGTCAATGTGGATGGGAAAAAGATGAATGTGCTCATTCAAGGCAGCGGAGAACAAACCGTTGTACTCCTACCGGGACAAGGAACCCCGTCACCTGCACTTGATTTCAAATTGCTGATCGATGAAATTACCCCTAATTATAAAGTCGTGTTGGTCGAGCCTTTCGGTTATGGCTTGAGCGATAAAACCGAGAAGGAAAGAACGACGGAGAATATAGTAAGTGAGGTTCACGAAGCTTTGCAGCAACTGGGTTTAGACAGTTACATTCTAATGGGACATTCCATCGCGGGGCTTTACGGAGCGACCTATGTGAACACTTATCCGGATGAAGTTCTTGCTTTTGTCGGCATCGATAGCAGCGTTCCCAATCAACCCGGGATGGATGTCAAATTACCTTTGAAATCCATGCAATTTCTTCAAAAATCAGGTCTGATGAGATTGTTCCAAAAAGTGAGCGGAGATGCGTATAAATCGCTTGCATTTGATGAGCATACCAAAGAACAGATGCGTTTGATTTCGAATCAAGTCGCGACCAATCCAACGTTGATGAATGAACTGAGCCACCTCGGTTCCAATTTTAAAAATGGAGAAAAACTCACAATGCCAAAAGACTTGCCGTTGCTTCTCTTCGTTCAATCGAATAATGAGCACAATAAACAGTGGATTCCGCTTCATGAAGAGCAAGTCAAACAATCCGCACAGGGAAAAATGATCCCAATGGAAGGTTCTCATTACCTGCATCATACAAAATACAAAGAAATCGCTGAGGAATTCAAAGCTTACATGAAACAAATCCAATTGTAGTGTTTATAATTGAACTGCGGAGCCGAAATTGAAGTGCACCCTCTAGAATTTCATCGGATAAACCAGGGGGTTTATCCGATGTCTATTCTAAGGGGTGCACTTCATAATGCATTAGGGTGTTTTTGTTTGATTCCAATTCTTGTGTCACATCTGCCGATCAAGAGAGAATCAGCGCTAAGGTCCAAGTACTTGTCCTACAAGGAACTGTACACCGATTTAATCACCTACAATTTCGTTCAGTAAAAGTTCTTCCGTTAACGCATAGCGGTACAGCCGAACCTCGTCGATTAGGCCGTTCATTGTGGAGGACGAGTTATGTCCGGCGGTCAACGACAGTTTGTTCGAGATGTTACCTCCGAGCAGCGAATTATTTTCTCCAACTAATATACCGTCTACATACAGTCTCAGTCCCGTGTCCCGATCCGCTACAGCCGCGACATGATGCCAGTTGCCGTCTGTATACGTCTGCGTCGATTGTACGACATCGGCGGTGCTACCGTAATCGAGCCAGAATCGAATTGTATTGTTGCTCTCGATTCGCAGGGTATAGGAAGCGTTAGTATCCCCTTTATTTACGATGTATTTCGGCGTGCCGACAACATTGGTTCTAAACCAAGCGGTCAGGCTAAAGTCTTGATCTGTGCCGAAGTCGTACAAGCCGGAATCCGGATCACCAAGCTTGACGAATTGTCCACTTCCCGAGAATTGGACAGCTCCACCTGATTTACCTGATGAGCTGCGAGCCATGCCGTTCAAAAGCATCCCGTATTCGTAATCGCTTATATCGTTGGCTGTGATAATGCCGCTTCCCACCGTCGGTTCGTCAAAGCTCCAGCTGCCAGCGACACCACCAAGAGCAAGCATCTCATGTTCTTCTAAGACATAATTGAATAATTTAACCTCAGAAATCAGCCCCTTTAACGTCAAAGCTGAATTAGAACCAATCGTCAGGGGGAGGTTGCTAGCTATGTCGCCTCCCAGGAACGCAGACGATTGCGCGACAATCAATCCGTCGACGTACAGCCGTAGTCCGGCATCGCGGTCTGCCGCGCCAGCGACATGATGCCACTTACCGTCCGCTAAGGAAACGGCGGACTGTACTGCATCGAACGTATTCCCGTAATCGAGCAAGAATCGGAGTGAGCCGTCCGCTTCGAAGCGAAGCCAGAAGGAGCCGTTGGTATCGCCTTTGTTCACGATATATTGGATCGATCCGGTATGGCTTGTCTTGACCCATGCCGAGACAGTAAAGTCTTGCGTCGAGCCGAAGTCAAACGAGCCGTCCGCAGAATGGCTAAGGTTGACGTGATCGCCAGCTTGGGAGAAGCTCAGTGCTGGACCAAAGTGCCCATCCGCGCCCGGTACTGCACCTGAGATCGAGCCGTCGTGTCCTGCACTTGATGTATCGACGGCCGTCATCCCGGCTGTTTCGTTCAGCGGCCAGCTCCCGAGCAATGAACGGTTCCACCAGATACGCGACACGATGGTACTGTTAGGCTGGAGCGAATTCCACTCATTGCTGGTCACAATACTCAGCTCTGGCGTAACATCCAGCGTGCCAAAGTTCCCGAGCTGCGCACGGTCGGTCGTGTTCGGCATCACGTTGTGCTCTGTTTCCTTCTTAAGCCTAAGCGTTTCCGGATTCATCTTGGCCATCCATAGAGGCGCCCGATATCGGAACACATCCGAATTGACGGAATCTTGCCGAGTATAAACGAGATACAAGCCGTCCGGTCGCGTAATCCAATGCATCTGCGTATTCATGCTACCGACGATGAGAGTGCCGTCTTCCCACTGTAGATCAACGGCGGGCTGCCAGTCGATACCGTTGACGCTCTTGGTCAAACGATTATTCGTGTCATCACGGCTCGTCAGGAAGTATTCGCCGCCGAACATGGTCAGCGAAGCCTCGATACCTGAACGATTGCCGTGTACGCCGGTGTTCGGGACCGTACCGCTCATGCTTTCGTATATCAACGAGGTCCCGTCGAAGGAGGCGGTCACAACTTGCAGCGCGCCAGAGCCGGAGGTCGAATGGATCGGCCATAACACCTTGCCCGTCTGCTCGTCTATGTGTGGATAAGAGCTTCCCGCATGACCGAATACTTGTGGCCAATCAAAGAGTTGCCAATCTGCACTCCAGGCTTCGATAGTTGGGTCGAATACGGCGTATGCCGGATAGGTTTGCTTTTTGCCGAAATTGGCGTCGTACGACTGCGCCATGCCAAGCAGTATGATCTTGCCGGTTGCAGCATGATAGACAGGAACGGGATCGATGAGCATGCCCCTGTAGCCATTCGGAAGTGTCTTCCAATCGTATTGCGGGATAACGTTGTAAGGCGTCCAGTTGTCACCAAGATTAGTGCTGACCGTGTAGGCGATGTCATAAAACACGTCAGAGTGGTTGTCGTTCAAATCTTTGGATGCCGTGCACAATATCGCCGGAGTGCCATTTTGACCTTGTCCCGGCAGGGTGGCACAACGCGTATGAGACCACCAGAAATCATTGGTGCCATCATTTGCATAGATCCGTTTCGGATCGACACGGTAACCAGTAGCGGCTGCTGGCACAGCCAAAGCCGCCATAAGACAAACGAGCAGCAAACAGGAAACAGCTTGTTTCAAAAGAATCATCAGCTCCTTGGACATAAAATATAAAGCGCTTACATTAAGAATCATACCAAATCAACTCTTTCTAACCTATTGGATAGAGTCTAGATTTGGTAGATTATATTAATCTTTTGAGCGGTATGGCTGATCAATTTTGGCGATTGCGGTATTCGGTCGGTGTCAGGCCAGTCCTTTTTTTGAACAGACGGCAGAAATATTTCTCGTCTTGGTAGCCGGAGCGGAGTGCCACCTCATAGGTTTTCAGAGAGGTTTCCGCAAGTAATCGTCTCGCTTCGGCAAGCCGTATTTCGGTCAAGTAATCCGACAGGTTGATGCCTTGGACCTGCTTGAACAAAAAGCTTAGATAGACGGGCGACAAGTAGACTGCCTGTGCTGCTGTCTCCAGCGTCACATACTCCCTGAAATTATCCTCAATAAATCGCTTTGTCTTTTCCACGATAGCGTTTTTACCGACTTTGCGAAAATCGAGGGTCCGCCGCAGGAGTACATCCAGATAGCGTCGCATTTCTTCCACTAACTGCTCCAGCGTAGACGTTTCGAAGAACATCGTAATCTGACCGGCGGGAAGCAGTTCGTCGAGTGCCAGCTTCGGGTGCATGCCCATCAGCGAGTCCGCAGCTGCCACCATGTGCTGGAGTGCAATGGATTTGGTCACTTGTACAGGATAGTCGCGGCTCTTCAAATGTTGGATAAAGTCCTCTAGCCATCGGGTGAGCTGATCGGGATTACCGACTTTGAGCGCAAGTTGAAGCGCTTCATCAACTGGAGTGGAAGCTGGAAACTTCTGATTCGGTGAGACGGTATTTTCCCATTCCAGATCCTCAACGAACACGACCTGGTTTTGACCGGTATAGTATTTGTACTCCAACGCCGTCCGAGCCGATTGATAGAGATGTTTGCCCTCCGTATTGAGGCTCATCCCTTGCACCGATACCCCAATCATCACCATATAGTGAAGCGCCTCGCGCAGATTACTTACCAGTCTGCACAAATCCTCCCGAAACTGAGCCTTCTGCGACGGTGTGACATTGGCCTGCAGAATGAATCGGTTGTGCTCAGGACAAATTAAGAATTTGTCAGGCCATGCCGCAAGCGTCTCCTCAGCTATATTCATAACAGCAAAGTTCATCAACTGCTGATCTTCGTAAGAGTAGTTTTTCGGAAAGTCTGGATCTTCGTCCAACTCGATGATTGCTAGATATACGGGACCGATCCGTAGAGGGATGTGTAGGAACTCCGTTTTTTCCACGAACAGATCGTCGTTGAAGCAGGCGCCCTCCAGCAAAGAAGTAAGAAAACGGAAACGGATCAGCGGCAGATGGTCCTTAAGTTGACTTTTGAGCTTTTGCTCATCTTTCCATTGCTGTTGGATGGATAGGACAACATTCAGCAGCTGGTCGAGATCCGGTGGTTTTAGTAAATAATCCAGGGCTCCTAGCTTGAGCGCCTGCTGTGCGTACGTGAACTCGTCGTGTCCGCTCAAGATGATCGATTTAACCGGCAGCTCCCGCGCATGGATTTCCTGCAACAGCTCCAGGCCAGTTTTGCCCGGCATCCGGCAATCCAGTAACAGCAGATCGGGCTTGTCTCGCTCGATAAGCTCCAGTGCTTCATCTCCGTTATCGGCAGGCGGAAGCCAAGTAAAACCATGCTCCTCCCATGGAATAAGGGCACGAAGGGCTTGAGGTACGATGGGTTCGTCGTCAATGACCATGATTTTCATAAAGCAGCCTCCATTGGTTTTCGTCTGATATGAGCGGGATAACCAGCATAACACGCGTGCCATGCCCCAGTTCACTCTCAATACGTAGTGCGTATTCCGGCCCGAACATCATCGTCAGTCTTTCATTGACGTTACGGATGCCATAACCGGTGCCGCTGGTATCACTTTCAAGCAGAGAACTTGCCATCTCCGGGCTCATGCCGCATCCATCATCTTCGACGACGAATTCAACCCGCTGCTCGTCCAGTTTTCTTCCTTTGATCGAGAGCGTGCCGGGCTGTGCCCGCTTTGTACTAAAGGCGTGTAGAATCACGTTTTCCACCAATGGCTGCAGCAGTAGCTTCATCATATAGAAGTGAATGATGTCAGGATCGATCTCATAACAAGGAATGAATCGGTTCGGAAAGCGGGCATATTGGATATGAATATAGGCCTTGACCTGGCTCAGCTCCTGACGAATCGTATAATAATCTTTACCCTTGTTAAGAGAAAGACGGAAGAGCTCAGTCAGGGATTGCGTTACCTGGGCTGTATTATCATCACCGTTCATTTTCGATTTAAGGAAAATATAGTCCAGTGTATTGTACAGAAAGTGCGGTTCGATCTGAGTCTGAAGCGTCTTAAGTTCAATCATCTTTTGTTTTGTTTGACTAATGTACACTTTCTGAATGAGACTGTTCGTTTCCATGACCATATCATTGTACTTTTGGGTAAGCAATCCAATCTCATCTCGTGAGGTGACCTCGACATTCTGGTTGAAGTCGCCCCGTTTGAAGTTGTTCATGGAACGGAGTAACTTCTTAATCGGTTTTGTAATACTGCGCGATAGGAATACCGAGCAGAACCCGACGAGAGCGAGCAGCGATACCGATAGGGCGAGAGTTACATTTAGCATGATTCGGTGTTGGCTACGGATAATTTCCAGCGGTGTGAGACTCACAATGTTCCAAAGATATGGTTCCACGACCGTACTGGCGACGGAATAACGCTTTCCGTTAATATCATAGATCTCCGAATGCGACTTAAGTGAAAGCTGCTGCTTGAGTTTCAGATCGTCCATCAGTGTTTTTTTTAATCCGTTGTCCTGACTTTTGCTCGATACAAGATTGTAGTTGTCATCAAAAATAAAGATGTTAGACGAGCGCACAATCTCAATGTCCTGAATGATATTGCCGATAGCGTCACGATTAACACCCATAAAAAGCAAGCCGAGCTTGTTGTCCGGGTCATATAAATCGACGATCCGCCGTCCAATCATAATTTCATTGTAGCTGTGCCCGAATGTAAATAGGGGGGTGCTGTAATACGTCCAGAATGCCTCGCCGTCCCGGGAAGCAACAGCGGTGTATAGCGGCATCTCAGCGAAGTCTGAATAAGGGATGACCTGCCGGAAAAACTCGCTGAAATCGCGGTACAAAAAGCCGTTTTGGCCGTAGATAACAAGGAAGCTAACGTATTTTTTGGCGGCTTTGATGTTGTCGAGATAAGCAAGTGCGGCAGCCTGTTCAGTGTTGACCGGTCCGTTATAATCCCGGCTGAGCAAGCTTTGTAAGCTAACGTTATTCATAATGTAGGAAGTAATGTCTCCGGCGTCGTCTAGCATCAGCTTGATGTTATTGCCGATCAAGCGTACCGTCTGGGCTTGATTTTGCTCCGTTTCCTTCTCTAGAGAGGAGGTGGCGGTCCGAAACGAAAAGAAGCCGAGCGTCAGCAGCGGAATGAGGACGAGTAATACAAAGGATACGAACAGTTTCGTTTGCAGATGTCTGAATACGAACATGGAAAGCCTCCCAACAGGCGGCGCTTGATCATCCGCATAGGAAAATAATGTTATAAGCAATTTATACTGTTACATTAGCAAATCCTTTCTCTACATTCAATATGGAGGTAGAAGATCGAAACCAGTTACTTGACGAAGTCCACTAAACCTTGAAATTGCCGCATTGTTGCGTATCGAATCTGCGGGTAAGATGGGATTGTGCACAAGCAAGACAAGTCCAAACGGGAGGATGATCAGATATGCGCAGGGGGAAAAAGAGATTTGGGTTCGGCGCGGTGGTTGTTGCACTGTCGCTGTTAGCGAGCGGATGCGGAACATCTGGCGGGAATAACGCGGCAGAGAATGGAAAGAACAGCCAGCCGCCATCGACGGCGGCAAGCGGAGAGGCCATCGACTGGAACACAGTCAAGGCTGACATCCGGTTCGTCTATCCGGGAACTTCGGAGGCGGAGAAAGAGCTGGCTGAACAGTTCAAGGCGAGAATGAAGGAAAAATATCCGAACGTCAATATCGAGTACATGTATCTGTCGTGGGCCGATATGGAGAAAAAACTATCCGTCATGTTAAATTCGGGGGACGTCCCGGATCTCACACAAACGCAAGACATCACCAATTTGGTTCGATTGAACGGCTTGGAAGACTTGACCCCCTATTTTGAGCAAGAAGGCGAGCATTTGAAGAAGGACGATTTTCTGCCGGGTACGATGGAATATGCCCAAGAGGACGGCAAACTGTACGCTGTACCGAATCTAGCGAACTCCTTCACGATGATCGTCAATGAGAAAATGCTGAACGAAGCAGGCATGAAGCTGGAGGACTTGCAAACGTGGGAGGATGTTGAGAAAGCAGCCAAGGCGATGACGAAAGACGGCAAGTACGGTTTCGGCTATCCGCTTGGAACAGCCCGGTTCGCATTCCGTGTGCCGTTCACGGCCGCATATAGCAATAATCTGCTGCTGAGCGATACGTCAGCTGAGAGCAAAAACAAATACCTGGAAACGCTTCAGCATTTCAAAAATCTGGAGCCTTATCAGCCGAAAGCGCATCTGACCTGGGGGTACCCGGAAATGTTTCGCGCATATAGCAATGGCGAGGTTGGCATGATTGCGGCGGGAACGTTCTTTACAGCCAATGTATACAGCATTAACCCAGACATCGTCAATGTCTCCCGTACGATTGCGTATCCGAAGGGGCCTTCAGGCACATCAGCCAAAGCGCCGGTATCGAACGTCGGTATCGCGATGTTCAAGGACAGTAAAAACAAGGAAGTCGCCTGGAGACTCATTCAGGAATGGTCATCCCAGGAATTCAACAGCACGGCAGCGTCCGTCGTCAACGTGACGGCGATCAAGAGTACAAGCCTCGATGAAATTATCAAGAAGTCAGAAAAAATTTATCCAAAAGCGATAGAGGGACACAAGACGATGCTGAACGACTTCAGCAAGCTGCTGGATGAATCCGGCGTTCCGATGGACAAAATTCCGGGACAAAGCGAGATGGAAGTCATCGTTCAGGAACAGATGGCCAAGCTGCTTAACAACAAAGTGACGGTAGAAGAGGCATATGCCTCCATCAAAGACGGCATTGACAAAATCAAGGCAAAACTGGAATAGGCCAGACTCCGTTGGAGCTGCATGCCGAGCCATTGCAGCTTCACAGGATGTTATGGGACCGGTGAAGGAAAGGAAGCGTAAGAAATGTCCGACATACTGAGGCTAGATAGGCAGGATCCGCCGCTCAACCGACAGCGGGGACGCGTTTCGGCGTTTTTTCGGGAATTCGGCTTCGGGTATTTTTTGCTGGCGCCCGTCGTCCTTTATATTGTGGTATTTCAATTTTATCCGCTTGTGGAAACGATCCGGCTGAGCTTGTACGACTATTCGCTCATCTCCGGACGTGGCATGTCATTCAACGGCTTCGGCAATTACAAGGAGCTGCTCGTGAATGACGGAGCTTTCTGGCAAATTTTCTGGAACAGCTTCATCTGGGTTCTGGGTTCCACTGCCCTTCAATTCGCGATTGCAATACCCGCCGCAATTATTCTGTTCAGCAAGATACGGTTCAGAGGGTTGTGGCGTGGATTGATGATGGTTCCATGGGTATCGCCAGTCGTCATTATCGGCATTGTCTGGAAGTGGATTTACGACGGTCATTACGGACTATTCAATCATTATTTAAAAATGTTTCACTTGATTTCGGAAAATATCGTCTGGCTTGGAGATGAACAACTGGTCTGGCCCGCACTGCTGCTAACGTCGGCGTGGAAGGGATTCCCCTATATTACGCTGATGATGCTATCTGGACTCACGGGCATCTCCCAAGAAATGATTGAGGCGGCGCATATGGATGGGGCTTCCGCGTGGCAGAGGTTTACCCGGATTACGCTGCCAATGCTCAAGCCGATCATGTACGTGACCGGGCTTGTCAGTATTGTCTCCTCCTGGACCAAATTCGAAATGATATGGGCGCTGACGAACGGTGGACCGGGCTATTCGACCAGTATTTTGCCGACGTATTTATATACGAATTCATTCGTTTACTTCGATCTCGGCAAAGGTTCGGCCATCGCTACGCTGTCGATGGCGATAGTATTGATTCTCGTCGGTATCTACTCGCGTCTGTTCGGCCGAAACCTAGAATAGGCATCAGAGGAACGATATTATACCCGATTAAAACGATGTTCTAACGAGTCTTGGTCCTGCTTGTACTATGCAGGATAGTACCACTAACAACGATGCATGATTCGAGGTGCGACTTATGAAAGAGTCTTTTGCTCAAAGAACGGCAAATTATGTCTGGCTGGCGCTGTTGATGGTATTCACGCTGCTGCCGTTCGCTTGGTTGATCGTCACGACGCTGAAGTCGGACACGGAAATGTTCTCAACGATTCCGACCTGGATCGTGGACAATTTGACTTGGGATCATTACAGATGGGCGCTTGGCGATGTAGGATTTCAGCTGCCCCGACTGCTGCTCAATTCAATTATCGTATGCGGTATCACCGCACTGGTTACAGGAGCCATCGCCTGCATTAGCGGCTATGGTCTGGCCCGTTATAAGGTACCCGGCGTTAGCCTGGTCGTCGTGCTAATCGTGCTGGCCCAGATGATTCAGGGTCCGTTGATCATGATTCCCTGGTACAAAATAGCGGCAGCGTTTTCACTGCTGAATACGAAAGCGATTTTGGTCTTAATTTACGGGACACTGACGATACCTGTTGGTGTGTGGATTATGAGCGGGTTTTTCCGTACCATACCGCCCGAGCTGGAGGAAGCAGCGGCGATTGACGGATCAGGCAAGTGGCGGACGCTGTTCACAGTCATTATTCCGCTTAGTTTGCCGGGGTTGGTTTCAATCACACTATATGCATTTATTCTCGGATGGAACGACTACCAGTACTCGCTCATTTTAACCAGCTCTATCGACGCAAAGACCGTTCAGGTCGGCATCGCCGAATTGATGGAAAGCATGGGTTCGACCAACTGGGGCGGATTGCTCGCAAGCGGGGTTATCGTTATTTTACCGATTATCGTCATTTTCGCATTTATTCAGAAATATTTGATCGAGGGAATGACCGCAGGGAGCGTAAAGGGTTGATAGTTTTTTTAAAAAAAGGAGCCGATAGAGATGACTAATTCTTATGATTTCAAAGGCGTGTATACCGCGCTTATTACGCCGATGCACGATGACGGTAGTATTGATCATGAGTCACTTGCCCGTCTAGTTCGACATTTGCAAAGCCAGCGCGTTAAAGGGTTTTATGTAGGCGGAAGTACTGGTGAGGGCTTCATCCTGGATACGGTGGAGAGGCAAGAGGTGCTGGAGACAGTCGTCCGCGCGGCGGAGGGGAAGTCAACGATCATTGCCCACGTCGGAGCCATAGGTACGGAAGCTTCGATCGAGTTGGCGCGTCATGCCGAACGGCAGGGCGTCGATGCGATGTCGGCAGTGGTGCCGTTTTATTACAAGACGACAGTTGAACAGATCAAGGAACACTATATTGCAATTATGGCCGCTGTCCCGCTGCCGATGCTTATCTATCATTACCCGGGAGCGACAGGCGTCCAATTATCGATGGATTTCTACGAAGAGATGGCCCAGTATCCCCAATGCATCGGCGTCAAATTCACATCCCTCAACCTGTTCGAGATGCAGCAAATTCGTGCCCGCTGCGGAGACCGCTTTCTAATCTTTAACGGACATGATGAGGTGTATGCGGCTGGCGCGCTCACTGGAGCCGACGGCGCTATAGGCAGCACCTATAATATGATGGCTCCGTTATTCGTTCAGATGTATCAAGAAGCGGAACATGGGAACTGGTCAAGTCTTTCAGAACTGCAGGGCGAGGCGAATGAGGTCATTGCGAATATGGTGTCTTTCGATGTGATCCCTTATGAGAAGTATATTTGCTATGCACAGGGCATTATCCGCTCGTACAGAGCAAGGCAGCCGCTAAAGCAACTGACGGAGGTAGAGACAGCGGCAATCCGAACGTTTTATGAAAAAAGTGCTGTTTTGAAGGTATCGGCTTATCAAGTGTAATAAATTGATGATGACAATGGAGCCAGGATGTAAAGAATACATGCGATCGGCGCAACTAGCAGCTTGCCCTCACCTTCCAGGCAAAAATATCTTGTTTTGTCCAATAAACCTGTCACGGAAAAACAAACCCATGATATGCGCTTCTGTTCCAAAAGGAATGATGCGCAGTAAGTGAATATTACCATGTGTTATTCCAATGCTCTCTTGCTATTTTGGAAATTCCCCAAAAAACCTGAACATTTACTCAAGTTTTGAGGGGGGGGATATCCTTTACATTTACAATAGAGCCTTTTGAAAGGGAACAACAAAAGTATGATTCTTGTTCAGGGGAGAGGGTCTAGATGTTGGGAAAAGATGAACTAGCTGAACTAGCGGATCGCGTCTATCATCGGATGATCGATAAGACGACGAATGATTGGGGAATGGGTATCGATAGCTGGGATTGGGTTCCGGGCGTCGGCGTCATTTCAATTCTGGCTTACGGCAAATTAATGAACAATCATGAAGCCATCGAATATTTGCTTCAATGGACGGCTCGAAATAAACAATTGAGTGAGCAAGTGAATGTCATCAATTCCATGGCGCCGTATGCGATCTTCCCGGATTTGTATCGGCTGGGAGGCGAACATTGGTACATGGATACCGCGCTCAATGTCGGGGATTGGATGCTAACGGAAGCACCACGCACGCGGGAAGGTACTTTTGAGCATACAGTCACGGAGAATGTTCAGTTTTCCGAACAAGTGTGGGCGGACAGCTTATTTATGACCGTACTCTTTCTGGCTCGACTTGCAAAGCTAACTGGTGATCGCAAATACGCGATAGAAGCGGAATTCCAACTACTTGGCCATTTACGTGTGCTTCAGGATCCGTCAACGGGTGTATTGTTCCATGGCTGGAATTATGAGGAGAAGAATCATATGTCCTCCGCTCGTTGGACGCGTGCGAATGCATGGGTCATCCTCGCAATTCCTTGGATTGCGGAGGAGATTGGTACCACGACGCCATTTTCAGATGAGATTGTAGAACGATACCAGCGGCTTGCAGCAGGAATACGGCATTTCCAAGGGGTATCTGGCATGTGGAGTACCGTCATGGATCAATCCGAATTTTATAAGGAGACATCCGGGAGCGCAGGCATCGCGGCGGGTTGGTTAGCTGGTATGCGATTAGGTTGGCTGGATGATTCATACAAGAAAGCCATTAATCTGGCATTGTATGGCGTTATAGATCGGATTGACCCTGACGGTACAGTACAAGGGGTATCCGGAGGAACGCCAGTGATGCCGAGCATTGCGGCCTATGATGAAATTCCGTGCATTCCGACCCTGTATGGCCAAGGGCTAACTCTTATTCTGTTATCACTCGCACACGCAGATTGTGGAAAATTCTATGCCTAATGTACAACTGACGTTCCCTGAGGGGAAACATAAGGTACTCACGATGAGTTATGATGACGGAAGATCAGCCGATAGACGATTGTTGCACTTATTCAATCAATATGGCATTAAAGGAACTTTCCATTTAAATTCAGGCCTGGCCGGACATCACGAACGAATTCCTTTGGAAGAAGTCAAGGATCTGTACAAAGGCCATGAAATCGCGGTGCATACGGTTACGCATCCGACACTAACACGATGTTCAAGGGAGCAAATCGTTGGTGAGATAATTGAAGACAGGAAGTCTATAGAACGAGTCACAGGCTACCCGATCAGAGGGTTTTCCTATCCCAACGGTTCATTCAACCGCCAGATCCAAGAGATGCTCCCACACCTCGGGATCGAATATGCCAGAAACGTCCTAAGTCATGGGAATTTTCACCTGCCAGATGATTACTTCGCGTGGAACCCGACCTGTCACCACAACCAAAACCTTCTTGCGTTGACCGAGACATTCAAGCAGCTTGGTCGAAGACAGCATCTTTATTTGATGTATATCTGGGGACACAGCTACGAGTTCGATCAAGACAGTAATTGGGAACTAATCGAGAGCTTTTGTGAATCGGTTAGTGGTCGTGAGGATATATGGTACGCGACGAACATCGAAATCGTAGATTACATGCGAATCTATCAGAGCCTACGATTTTCTGCTGCGATGGATCTTGTATACAATCCCTCTTATCATTCGATATGGCTGGAAGTGAATGGTGAAGTCATTGAAGTGAAAGGCGGAAGTCAAATAATACTGGTACGGTAATCTGACCACGCAAACAACGAATTCGTAATCAAGATAGATTCCCTTTTGTCCATCAAGGCTCTTAACTAGAGAGAAACGATGGAACAGGAGGGAGTTTTTCTATTTCTAGAATTTTAAAGAGTGATATAGGAATTCACGACGAAATGAATGACATCCAATCATCTGCTGAGGGAGGGATATGTTATGCGCTTAAGTATTTCGGGGAAAGTTATGATGATTTATGGATCGATCTTTATCATCGTTATTATCCTTACCTTTAGCTTGTCTTATTTCGGGATGGTAGGACGTCTGCGTAGCGATTTGAAAGATACACATATTGCGCTACTCAAGCAGATCGACGATAAGATCGAACTCGTGTTTCGCTCAACAGAGAAAGATTTGCTGAATTTATCTGAACAACTTGAATACGTGTATTTCATGTATGACAGTTACGATGATGTCTCACAGAAGTATGCGAATTTCTTCGGTTTATCGAACAAATTGAAAACGATGGTTCATGCCAACAATCAATTTTCCTCCGTCTTTATTTACTCGAATACGAGCGGTGATGTATTAACGGATAAAGCTTATATCAACAAAAACGAGTCAGAAGATCATTGGTTAGGAAGTTATCTAGATATGGATGGTTATACGAAGTGGATCGCGACGCACAAGATATGGGATGGGGAGAAAATTCAGGATGTCGTCACATTAATCCGACCCTATCCGCTAATTAGTAGTCCGGCTTACCGGAAAGGTCTTGTAGCTGTCAATATTAATGAAGAGGTACTCTACCGCATGATTAGCGATGTGTTCGATGGCAATCAAGAAGGAATACATACGTTCATCATCGATGACAAAGGGAACATCGTGACGCATGATGACAAATCACAATTATATAAGAATATGACAGACATTCCTTACATCAACCGGATACTAGGTGAGAAGGGGAGTGGGCAATTCGCAGTCGAATGGAATGGAGGCAAGCAGTCCATCTTCTATACGAAGTCCAATTATACGGGTTGGAGAATTGTAAGCATTATTCCTGAGACTCAGTTGTACCATCCATTAGCATCGATTCGAAATCTTATGATCGGGATTGTTGTCTTGATGGTCGTACTCGCATTATCCGTGCTGTTCTACGTGAACCGTCGAACCTTTAGACCGCTGGATCGCTTGGCAAATAAAATGACTGGCGCATTCAAACCAATGAAGCCGGAGCACGCCGCCAGACTTGATTATTTAGAGACGGTATTTGATCAAATGTTCATGGATCGCGAGCAGTTGGAGCAGCGAGTTCGGGACTCCAAGCCGATCCTGAAATGGAGAATCGTGATGGATATGTTAGCGGGTTATCGAACTGAGTATTCGTCCGTAAGCATCCAGTTAGAATTTACTGGGTTTCCATTGCATCCGAGCATGTTTGTCGTCTGTACAGCTGAGATTGAGAAAGAAGGCAGTATGAGCTCCAAGGATGAGACGCTATATACCTATGTGTTCTGTAATGTCGCCGAAGAGTTGATCAATATGGAGACCGCCGGCATTGCAATCGATTTAGGTTCAGGTAGATCTGCCATTATTTTTAGCTTCGCAGAAGGAGATGTGGAACAGAACCATTTGCATGCCCTAACGATTCTTGAACTCATTCTGGACATTATGAAGCATCAGTTCGGACTATGCGTAACGGCAGGGGTAGGTAGATGTTATTTCGATATGAAGGATATTCCGACATCGTATGAGCAATCACAAAAAGCACTGCAATATCGCATGGTGTTCGGCAGCCATGCCGTTATCTCATTTGAAGATTTGATCGGCTCAGATAATCAATATTATTACCGGCTCATTAAAATGACAGAGCGCATTATTGAAGCGCTTAGGCACACGGAGATCGAGAAAATCAGGATAACTGTTGCACTCTTATACCAGGAGGCGATTGGGAACAGTCTGTCCCCGGAACTCATCCGGCATTTATCCTATGAGCTGGTGATAAAATCGTTGCAGGCCATTGCTGCGACAGGCATTGAAACAGACGAAGTACTAGATAGCATGGGCAATCTACACGAAC
Organism: Paenibacillus sp. FSL F4-0236; assembly: GCF_038000135.1. Taxonomy (NCBI): domain Bacteria; kingdom Bacillati; phylum Bacillota; class Bacilli; order Caryophanales; family Paenibacillaceae; genus Paenibacillus; species Paenibacillus sp. FSL F4-0236. The sequence goes on along the minus strand of NZ_JBBOBK010000001.1, from coordinate 2,509,374 downwards.
GAATGAACCGTTGTCATGATTGGAAGGTACTGGAGCAGATCGTGCTGGACGTGCTTACGCAGATAGCAAGCAAAGTAAAAGAGAAGCGGGAGCAGCGGGGCAGTAATAAATTGATCGAGGCCATGTTGATCTATATCGAGGAGCATTATAGAGAAAGCGAATTTTCACTTGCACAGTTGGCTGATCAGTTTGAGCTCACTCCTACGTACATCAGCAAATTGTTCAAAGAGCATACCGAGAAGAACTTCATTGATTACTTGATTGAGACACGGATTAAAGCTGCTGTTGGTTTGCTCATAGATAAGAATCGCAAAATCAACGATATTGCCGAAGAGGTTGGGTATAACAATACTCGAAGCTTTTTACGGGCATTTAAGAAATATACAGGCATGACGCCTTCGGAACATCGGGATTGGATGCTAGATACGAATGCCGAAATCACCGTGGAATAAGATTTTTACGAAACTCATCACAAAAAAATGAACGAAGCATAAAAAATGCGACCCGACATCTTGTAAGAAAAGTCACTCATAGCATAAGGCGTCTCTTTCCGGGTTAAGGCTTCTTATCCTACAATTTGAATCGTAGCACTCATCAGTCGCATGTCTTCATGCGAAAGGGTGAGGCGAGATGATGTGAAAGGATGAGAACATATGAAGGGGAGGTTAGCGACAGCGAAATCGCAGGCCGGATCGCATGTAGTACGAAGCGGAACACACAGGCGGTCGATCTGGAGTAGAATGCTGCAGGACAAACATTTATATCTTATGCTTGTGCCTGTCATCGGATTTTATTTTCTGTTTAAATACGTGCCCATTGTCGGAGAGGTCATTGCTTTTAAAAATTACAGATTCTCGGACGGTATATTCGGCAGCGCTTGGGTTGGATTCAAACATTTTCAAATGATTTTCGCAAGCTCAGATTTTTGGAGGATTCTAAGAAACACGCTTGTTCTTAACTTGTATAGTCTGGTGTTCGGCTTTCCTGTTCCGATACTACTAGCTCTCTTATTAAATGAAGTACGTCGTAACTGGTATAAGCGGATCGTGCAAAATATGCTGTACATTCCCCACTTTATGTCGTGGGCAGTGCTAGGGAGCATTGTTATTGCTGCGTTATCGCCGAGTACGGGAATCGTGAACCTTCTATTGAAGAAAATAACCGGCGGGGAAAGCATCTATTTTATGGCAGATTCGTTCTGGTGGCCTATTGCCTATACCCTTGCAGGGATTTGGCGAGAAGCTGGTTGGGGAACCATTCTTTATCTGGCGGCCATGGCTTCGATTGATCCTCAGCTCTATGAAGCAGCTAAAATCGACGGCGCCGCCAAACTGCGGCAAATCTGGCATATCACATTGCCCGGCATTCGCGGTACTATAGCCATTTTGCTCGTTCTCCGAATGGGACAAATGATGGATGTCGGATTGGAGCAGACCCTTGTTCTCCAGAATAATTCCGTACTGGATGTGGCCGATGTCATTAGTACGTATGTGTATAGGGTAGGGCTTCAGAACATGAACTACAGCTACACGACGGCCATCGGTTTGTTTCAATCCATCATTGGTGTCATTCTTATTCTCAGCGTCAATCGACTGATCCGACTTTTCGGGGAACGGGGGTTGTGGTGATCCAATGATACGAACCGAAAAAAGACTCTTAAATAAACTCGCAATGGTAAGCGCTTACGCAATCCTAGGTGTTATTTCGTTGTTAACCTTATTCCCCTTCTGGTACGAAATCGTGGCTTCTTTCAGCAGCAGCAGGGCAATTACGTCCGGTGAAGTGTTCTTGTGGCCAATTGAATTCAATACCGTTGCTTATGGTCGGCTATTCGATGATGGACAGCTCATCAAAGCGCTGGGAAATACCGTCGTCGTTACGATCATCGGAACACTATTAAACGTAGTAATGACGATTATGGCAGCATACCCGCTCTCAAGGAAGAGATTGGTGGGAAGAAGCGTATTGCTGATGTTCATTACAATTTCCATGCTCTTTGTGGCTGGGTTGATTCCAAACTTTATTTTGATTAAGTCGCTTGGGCTTATGAATTCATATTGGTCGGTATGGCTTCCAGGCTTGATCAGTACGTATAACATGTTCGTGATGAAGACGTTTATGGAAGGCTTGCCGGAGGAAATTGAGGAGTCGGCATCCATCGATGGCGCGGGCGACTGGCGGATCCTTTTACAAATTTATTTGCCGCTGTGCAAGCCGATTTTGGCGGCGTTGTCTCTGTTCTACGCTGTCAGCTGGTGGAACAGTTATTTCAACGTGATGCTGTATATCACAGAATCAACGAAGCTGACCGTTATGGTCAAGCTATATCAGATGATTAGTCTGGTGGACAGTAACTTATTGAACAACATGGGGGGAAATGAGGCGTTGGAGCAGGTACTCCTGACACCAGAGGCGCTGAAGGCGGCTGCCGTCGTCATCGTTGTCACGCCGATCTTATGTATGTATCCATTCCTACAAAAGCATTTCGTTAAAGGTGTACTTATTGGGTCGGTCAAGGGTTGACGACTGATATCACAGGGCTGAAGGCTCTTGATATAGTTCAATAGGAAAAAGGGGATGAAACGATGAAGAAGCTGAAACAAGCCATGATGACCATGATGGTGATCACGATGTCCGTGACGATGCTGGCCGCATGCAGCTCGAACAAAACTGTATCAGAGAAACCGGTTAATTCATCGGGCACAGCTACCACAGTAAATGAGGAAAACAAGAAAGAAATCAGCATTTCGATGTTTGATCGTGGGAAAGTGCCGACAGAGGAAGGGACGTATGAGAATAATCGCTGGACGAAGTGGATCAATGAGAAATCACCCGTCCATGTGAAATGGGTTCCTATTGCGCGGAATCAAGCACAGCCGAAGTTGAATGCACTCATCGCCGCTGGGGAAGCACCTGATCTAATCTGGGAATACGATCGGAATTACATCAGTCAGTTGGCAAATCAAGGCGCAATCCAACCGATTGGCGATTATATCTACAAATATAGTACGACGTACAAAGCGTATCTAGAGAAGCATCCTGAGCTACTGCCCTACTTGAATTTTAACGGAAAAATTTATGCGGTGTCGTTCGCACGGGAAACGCTTGCCAACCACGGGATGTGGATACGTCAAGACTGGTTGGATAAGCTTGGACTGAAAGCGCCGACAAACGTGGAAGAGTTCATCGATGTTGCCCGAAAATTCAAGGAGGGGGATCCGGATGGTAATGGTCAAGCAGACACCGTACCGATCGCATTAAGCGTGAGTTCCAACTCGATTGATCAAGCTTTCTTTTTTACTAGCGAGAACCAATGGTACGTCGAGGATGACAAACTGCAATTCGGCAGAACGCTAGATCGGTATGTGGATACGTTAACCTTCCAGAAGCAGCTCTTCGACGAAGGATTAATCGACAAGGAATATATCACGGATACGAATTTCCAGCGCTCAGGTCAACTGCTGACGACAGGCAAAGCTGGCATCTACCTTGCCAACTGGGATATCGAAGAGTTGAATAATAACTTAATAAAAAATGATCCCACAGCAAAGCTAGTTCCATTGGAGTCGATCAGCAGCAAATATGGCAAAAACGGATTGTATCAAGAGGCACCGCCGAGCGTATTCACCGCGTTCAATAGCAAAATGAATGAAGATCAGATTAAATCAGCAATTCAATTTATCGATTGGATGCTGCAGGATGGTTGGGAACCGCTCAGGTATGGCGAAGAAGGCGTCCACTTTAACATGGTCGACGGCGTCCGGCAGAAAACCGACCCGGATAAATTCAAGAATGAAGTTGCCTATGCTTCTGAATATGCGATCATGCTCGATAATGTGTTACGTCCAGAGACGTTCCTCGCTATGGCGGCCGAGGATGAGCAGTCACAAAATTATGCCAAAGAGAAGGGTAAGTCGCTTGAACTGGTCATGAAAAATAAATACCGCAGAGATATCGCTTTTAATCCTGATTTCCCGGAATTGACCCAATTAATCGCGACATTTAATCCGATCGCACAACAGATTGAAGCGAAGGTTGTGACCGGCGGAAACTCGATGACGCCTGCACAAGGTCTGAACGAGTTACAGAAAGAATGGAAGCGTCTTGGCGGCGACAATGTGGAGAGGCTCGCGCAAGCGTGGTATGACGCAAACAAAGATAATCTGAATTAGAACGCTGTTGAAACACTCGGTAGGTATACTTCTGATTGCCTAAAGGATCAGAAGTATACCGTAACCAGGTAAAGCTAAGGAGGAAAAACATGTCGAGCACGCAATTCAGCAGAATACACGAAGAGGAAACCCAGTGGCTTCCCTTCCTCAAGAAATCATTGGAACCCAAACATGTGAATTACAATGGTGAGATCAAGTTGCTTCGCACACCGTTTACGAGTCCAGGGTATCATACGAAGCTTAGAAATGTAGAAAATGTTCACCCCATCCGGGAGTCTCTGGATTATGCCCTGGCCATTCTGGATTGCCATGAAGATACTTATAAAGATCGGGCGTTCGAAATACTGCGAACGATTCTATCCCTTCAGGATCAGCAGCCGGATTCGCCTACCTTCGGAATATGGTCATGGTACTTTGAGGAGCCCCTGTCCATGATGTCACCGCCGGATTGGAACTGGGCTGATTTCATCGGGAGGCGACTACTGCAAGTGTTGATACGTCATAGCAACCGACTTCCGGGCGATCTTGAGCAATTAACAAGCCAGGCGATCTCCCATAGCTGCGAAGCCATCATCAAAAGAAATGTCGGACCTGATTACACGAATATTGCGATTATGGGGGCATTCGTTACATTGATTGCAGGCGAACGCTTAAAGAACCGCACCTATTTCGAGTATGGCTTGGAACGACTCACGCGCCTATACGATTATTCTATGCAGACCGGCGCATTCCTCGAATATAATAGCCCGGCGTACAGTACGGTAGCCATTCTGGAACTATCCGCACTTGTGATGTATTCGAATACAGCAGAGGCCAAGCGGTTGGCGAACGAGATGTTAGAGGCGACCTGGCTGATGGTTGCCGAGCATTTCCACCCGATGCTGAAGCAATGGTCCGGACCCCACGCCCGTTCATACCAGACATTCCTAAGTAATTCGCATCTCTCATTCCTTCAGATGGCCTGTAAAGGTGACGTGTCATTTGTAAGCAATGACGAATTCGTATATGGACTGGAATGGTATGCGCAAGGCATCGTCTGTCCGGAGCGGCTGTATGGACTGTTCACCAGTATTGTTGAGCGGGAACTGAGGCAGGATTTGCCTCCTTATCACGAGTTCCGGACGCGGAAGGCTTATACGTACATGACTTCTGAGTTCACGCTTGGCACGTTCAATCATAATGTGATGTGGAAGCAGTGCCGAAATCTGCTGGGTTACGTTCACACCGGAAATCAGGGGCGAAGTTATATCCAGCTTCGGGTGCTGCATGACGGTTACGACTTCTGTTCGGCGGTGTATACAAGTGTACAGGAGCAAGCTTCCGTACTATATGGCATCCAATTCGCTCTGGACGGCGGAGATACACATGTGAATTTGGATCCTATCCACGGTCGAATGACGGCGTCAGATCTGCGAATCCGGCTTGAAATTGGCAGTACTGGTGATGTACCTGCATGGAAACAGATCGGCAAAGATGCATTCCAAACGTATCTTGGAGAGATGACGTTATCGGTCAAGGCTTTATATGGCGCGATGGATGAATTCAGTGTGTTTCATTGGGAATTGGACGAAGAGGGTCCGATTGTTAGCTTGGATTACGTCCTCTACAAAGGAGAACCTTCGATGATTGACTTCCATGCGATGAAGGAAGCGTTGTTCATGTTTGCATTGACGCTTTGCGGACCGGACGAGGATTCCGACAGAAGGTCGTCGCTCTCTATCTCGGAACATGAAGTTCAAACATCGTTGGAGTCGCCTGACCAATCGCTAACATTGAAGCTAGCGAAGAAGCCATCCGAACGGGTCGTATTATTTCATAATTAACAAATAAGGAGGACGTAAGTTCTGAAGTTTGTGAACGTGAAATCAAGTAGATTAACAATAAATAATTGAGGTGAGAAGGGTGTTCAATAAGAGCTCAACGAAAGCCTCCAATCGTATCTTGGGGTTAACATTGTCGTTAGCCTTGCTTCATAGTCTTGTACTGCCATGGCCTGCACCGATGTTCGTAACGTCATCTATCGCCTCTGCTAATACTGCTCCCACGGTTGTCCAGTTGAATCCGCTCGAAGATACCTATGTCAATGCTGGAGGGAATGCGAGTAAAAATTATGGGACCTCTAATCAGCTCATTGTCAAAAATTATAACGCGGATATTAATTTAAATCGGCAAACGTATTTAAAATTCGATCTTAGCTCCATTACCGGAGAGATTGGCACGGCCAAAATAAAGGTATATGCCATTGATACAGAGAATTCGACGATCGGCGTTCAAGCGTATGGCATGGAGGACGACACCTGGGAAGAGCAGTCAGTGACCTGGAACAATAAACCTGACATCAATCATTATTTGTCCTCCGCTAATGTCGGTAAGACGGCAAGCTGGCAAGAATGGGATGTAACGGCCTTTGTCAAACAGCAAAAGGCTGCAGACGGTATAGCAAGCCTAGCATTGATACAGCAGGCGGCGCAAGGCCATTCGGTCTCTATCAACAGCAGGGAGAACATCGTCAACCAGCCCTACCTGGAGATTTCTTCCAATAGGACGAATGCAAATGCACCGAGTTGGCAAGGTGGTGGAGTACTGAGCGTCACCAATATAACGGAGTCTGGTCTACAGCTCGAATGGTCCACAGCAACCGACCCAGTTGGCGTGACCGGTTATACGGTGTATCGAAATGGTAGCATCTTAGGGACGGTGAATGGAACAACGACTTCTTACACCGTATCGGGATTGCAGCTCGGTCAGAATTATACGTTCAAAGTGGAAGCCGGAAACGCCCAGAATCAATGGAGCAATGATGGTCCGTATGTTACAGCAGCGACACCAACGACGAAGCTGATCCAGACCCGTCCAGGGAATGTCTATACGAACAGTGAGCCGATTCAGTTCAAAGTCCGAACGGCGAGGCCATCTGTCGCATGGTCTGTTTACGATTATCAAGGAGCATTTGTATCGGAAGGCGTGGCACCAACGGTTCATAACGAAGCCATATGGACTGTTCCACATTCCACGTATGGATATTTCACACTGCATGTCAGAGCCGATCTTGCAGGGAGCGATCCTGTATTAATTAAAACACCATTCACTGTACTTGCCACTCGTGATGCAACGGGAAATGAACATGCTCCGTTCGGAGTATCGACTCATTTGCATCGTTTTCCACAGGCCATGACTCCTGATATCGTGAAGCTGATGAAGGATGCCGGCATCCGCATGGTGCGGGGCGGCTATGAGTGGCCTGGCATCGAGCGACAGCAGGGGAACTACACCTTTACCCCTCAGCCGGACTATTACATGAATATGCTAGATTCAGACGATTTTGATTTCCTTTATGTATCCGGATACACTAACCCCAATTACGACAATAACAGTACCCCTTATACAGATGCCGGGCGGACAGGATTCGCCAATTATATGAAGGCTTACGTCGATCATTACCAAGGCCAGATGGATGCCGTTGAAGTATACAACGAATTTTATGGCAGCTTCGGAGATCGCGGCAATGGGCCAGCCGATTCCAAACCAGAATTCTATTATCCACTCTTAAAGAAAACGTATGAGACGATCAAACCTATGTACCCTGAACTGCCTGTTCTTGGCACATCGACAGTAGGTAATCTCAAATGGATTGAAGATGTGCTTAAGCTGGGCGGCATGTCATATATGGATGGGTTCTCGATTCATCCCTATCTATATCCCGGTACGCCGGAAGGGTATGAAACCCAGATTGCTGATTTGAAAAATTTGATTCTGAAGTACAACAACGGAAATCTGAAGCCGATCTGGATTAATGAGACCGGATGGCCAACCCAGCTTGATGCCCGCGGCGTGGATGAGAAGACCCAAGCCAATTATTTGCTTCGCGCTTATGTCGTTGCAATCGCAAATGGTGTGGATCAGGTTGTATGGTACGACCTGATCAATGACGGGATCCAAAATATTAATGAAGATAACTTCGGCCTTTTGCGAAATCCGAACGATCCGTTAGGGAGCCTTACGCCAAAGCCCGCTTATACGAGTTTTGCGACTATGACAAGGATACTGAACAACGTACAGTTCGTTGCGCGGGATGTCACGGAAGAAGATATTCGAAGCTATACGTTCGATAAAAATGGTGAACCGGTTCGTGTCTTATGGACAACAAGCACATCGACGCCAGTCGTCATACGTACGCCGAGTCCGATTCAGATCACGGATATGATGGGAAATACGCACACATACACGCCGTATAATGGCAACGTATTTGTGACATTAAGCAATGAACCCTTTTATGTGGCAGGAGAGGTTAGAGGTATTGAGAAGGATTCCACATTTACGTTAACAAGTAAGTCATCACACGTAGGTGATTCGATGGCACTCGCCCTTGAGACGGATAACAAGATGTCCGATGACTTTGATTTCAATCTAGTTGTAGAAGGACAGCACTATTCGGTGTCTACACCTAGCGGTCAGAAAACGACGGAAACAATCAGCGTGCCGAGTGGTAACGAACCGGGTACTCGTCTTATTACAGGCGTATTGATGAATGGGAGCGAGAGAGTCGGCCTGTTGAGAAGTTCGGCATCGACACTTCCATCGTATAACGTTCAGGTACGACCTACTCTTAATGAATCGGATAGCAGCAAAGCACTTATGGTTACAATTAAGAACGAATCCACAACCAAGCCGATTCAGATTAATAAAGTGGAATGGAGATTCGGAACCCAATCCGGATCGGAGGTTCTGAATGTTTCGGTTCCAGCTGATGCATCTACCTCCGTGAAATTCCCCCTATCTGCCATTAGCCTTGGTGTTAGTAGTACAATTAAAGTGACAGTTAATGTCGATGGTTTTGATCCGTATACCTACACGGGATCTGCCGAATTTAATCCTGTGCCCCTTAGGTCTGTTGCAGTAGATGGAGTGCTGGATCCGGACACGGCAGCCAGCGCATCTCCGATCGATCTGTCGAAGGGTACGGTCAAAATGACAGGCTATCAAGGTGCAGGAGATTTAAGCGGAAATGTCTGGATCAGTTACGATACAAACCAACTCTATCTATCTGCGAAAGTAAAGGACAATGTGCATTATTCTTCTTTCCTGGGTGCCGATATTTGGAACAACGACAGCATTCAGTTTGCCATTGCGAATGGCCTTCCGGGTGAAGAACCGTATTGGTACGAAATCGGAATTTCTCAAACACCTGATGGTCCGCAAATATACAGTTGGAATGCCCCTCCGGGCGTGATTAAAGGACCCATCACCAAAGGTCAGCTAGCTATTACAAGAGATCAAGAGCAGAATACGATCTACGAACTATCTCTCCCTTGGTCGGAAGTCGCACCGATTAAGCCGGAGAAGAACGGGAACATCAGCTTCTCGTTGCTTGTTAATGACAATGACGGATCCGGCAGAAAAGGGTTCATTGAATGGGGAGGAGGAATCGGCGACGGGAAGTTATCTTCCAAGTTTCGTTCCATGCAGTGGATTGTTACTGACATGACCCCTCCGACGACGATCGCTTCACTCGAAGGGACGGAACGTAACGGTTGGTATATGAGCAGCGTACAAGCGACACTGAGCGCAACCGATGACAAGTCCGGTGTAGCATCCGTGGTATACAGTTTAGATGGCGGGAAAATATGGCTGCCGTACACGATTCCACTGACTTTTGAACAAGACGGTATGTATACCCTACTGTATCGATCGATGGATCGAGCAGGAAATGTGGAGGCAAACCAGAAAATCACCTTCCGCATAGACAAGACTACACCAACGGCATCAATTGTATACAGCACTACGGAACCGACCAAACAAGAGGTCATCGCTACAATGACGGCAAGTGAGCCGGTTACGATAACGAACAATGAGGGAGCAGATAGCTATACGTTTAAGGAGAATGGCATCTTCACATTCGAATTCGTTGATGCAGCAGGGAACACGGGTACGGCGAAAGCGGAGGTAAGCAACATCGTGGCGAATGCTTCTGGGGGTCCCGGTAAACCCGAACTATCAAGCAATAACGGCCATGATACAGGCTTAATGGACGGAACTTATGACGTAAAGATGAACATGTGGTGGGGAAACAACGGTACGACTTACAAATTATATGAGAATGATGCACTCATCGATACACAAACACTCAAAGACGCATCACCTCAAGCCCAATCCACAGTCACCTCCGTGACGTACAAGGCAAACGGTACGTACCGCTATTTCGCTGAACTGACAAATGCATTCGGTACCACGCGAAGCAACATACTAACTGTGCGCGTGACCGATGCTGATCCAGGCCAACCAGTTCTCTCACATGATAACTGGAATGGGGATGGAACCTTCAAAGTGAGCATGAACATGTGGTGGGGAACAAATGGGTCGTCGTACCGGCTTTATGAGAACGGCGTGCTCATCGATACCCAGACGCTCACCAATAAGACACCTCAAGCGCAATCGGCAGTAACGGAGATCCGTGATCTACCGGCGGGCACGTATGAATATCGATGCGAGCTTGTGAACGAAGCTGGAGTGACATCGAGTAATACGATCACCGTGTACGTGCAATAATCCTTAGCCGTTAAATCACAAAGACGCCAATACATCACGTGGTATTGGCGTCTTCAACATGTTGAGCATTCGGGCTTCTGCCGCAGCTGCATATTGCTAGATGATTAGGCTTGAAACGTTCACCCATCAATTGATGAGTGAACGTTTTTTTGCTGATAATCCCCCCTTATTCCTTGGACATCGGAGTATGGTACACTTCAAGACAAATCATGGTCATCTCATCAATGGATTTTGCAAAGTCGGATTGTATCCATTTGAGGAGAACATTATAGAGGGCCCCCGCTTTAAAGTATATTCGATACACATTTTCATCGCTTTTGTCGTGAGCAGTAGAGAGCATCATTTCATTCAAGCAATCCAGAATCACATCATCAAACTTTGCGCTTTGAAGTGCTTTGTAGATGTTCCGCTGCTGAAAAACAACTTCAAAAAGCACTCTGATAAATTTTTGAGGTTCCTTAGCTTTGCCTGTTAATTCATTTGTGTAAGGTAAGAGTTTTTGATTAATTTCGAAAATAAGCGAATCGACCAAATCCACCAGGATCTCTTGCTTGGAGGAATAGTTGTTGTAATAGGCCGTTCGAGAGACCCCTGCACGCTTCACAATATCGGTGATGGTGATTTTGTTAAAAGGCTGTTCCTGGATCAAGTAGACTAATGCCGTGCAGATGGCTTCTCTTGTCAAACGGTTGGTTTCTTTATTGGAACGATGCTGAGAGGTATTCGGACTGTATAATTCATGATTTGAGATGACATTTCCCCTCCGTTTGTACATTCTGGTGTTCATTTTATTGTTTTACATGAGTCTTTTCAATATGCTAAAACCATAAGGCATTACAAATGTAATGTCAAAATAGGAGTAGATACAATAGGAGGGCGTCATGTTAGAGAACTTATATAGACGATTGTCAGCGGGGCTGCTTTTGATCCTAGCACTTTGTGCTACGGTATTTATTGGTAAAGAAACGGTAATCTCGACAGTGACCATTATCCTTTTGTTAGCGGAATTAGGCATCTCCTTTTTACTTTTAAAGAAGCGTGAGAAGTTACATGTAGTGTTAATTAGTGCGATGGTGGGAGAAGGGTTGTTCTTACTAACAAGAGAGTTTTGGCTGCTTGCGCTTTCTATCTTGCTGCTGATCGTAGCGGGCATATGGAGAGGACTCTTTGGACAAAAGGTGCGCAGTAGAGTCACTCCATTGATAGTGGTTCGTAAAGTGTTAATCAGCATTGCTGCTCTTATCGTTACTGTACTTTGTGGTATTGGAATCTATGCAAAACCTATTACAATACCTGTGGCATTACCAACTGATGCGGCTGTGATGATCGATGAACGTAAATTGGATTCTGCAGCAGTGATGCTGAAGGATATTGAAGTAATGAATTCTTTTGGAAGCCGTACAACTGGATCTGAGGGTCATAATCAATTTATTTCATGGCTGGAGCAACAGGTAACAGATATGGGGCTGAAAGTTTATCGTGATCACTATACTTTTGACCGATGGGAAGAAAAGAGCAGCTCTTTAATGATTGATCAGCAGTCAATTCATGTCTCTTCAGCTTTTCCTTATTCCGGGGAAACTGACGAAAATGGGGTAACAGGGGAGCTGGTATATACGAAGCGTGGTGAGTATGACCAGGCCAGCGGAAAAATTGCTGTCATTGAAATCGAGAATTTCAGAAATTTCCCAAGTGGGATCGTTATGAACATGCGGGATTCCTCTCCAATGGAAAGCCAAATTGCCCCAAATGAAGGCGATCTAGTCCTCACTACAGCTTTAAAAGAAGCTAAATTGGAGCAAGCGAAGGGAATGGGTGTGAAAGCTGTTGTTGTTGTCTGGAAAGGGGTATCCGACGATAAGGTTGAAAAGCAGTATGTGCCTTTTACTACCGATTATGCTGGAATTCCTGCGATCTGGGTCAATGAAACGGAAGGGAAAAAGGTGATCAATGCAGCCCAGAAGCACAAAGAAGGTACGGTTATTTTAGAAGCGGAAATACAAAAAAATGCTCCAACAGAATCCTTTTATGTGAAAATTGACGGGAAAAATAAAGATGAAGCGATTATCATAAATACCCATACGGATGGGATAAATGTGGTGGAGGAAAATGGTGCTGTGGGCATGCTGTCCATGATTCGTTACTTACAGCAGGAGCAGCCGGAACGTACGATGATTTTCGCCTTTGTGACAGGCCATTTTAGATTACCGGATTTCAAAGGATCTTCTCAGGCGACTTCCACTTGGATGGAGGGGCATCGAGAACTCTGGGATGGCAAGAAAGGCCATATAAAAGCTGTAGCTGGAATTACGGTTGAGCATTTAGGCAGTATGGAGTGGAAGGACGATGATACGGGTCACTATAGACCAACTGGAAAAATGAGTACAGAATATACCTATGCGGGCAATGAAATGATGGCGGCCATTTGGCTGAAGGCTATTGAAAACACCGACGGCACACGTACTGTATTATTACGTGGACATAACAAGTTTGAGTTTGGAGAGAGTCAGCCTTTATTTGAAGCAGGGGTACCGGTGATTGGCTTCATTCCAATGCCCGACTATCTGCTTGTGGATAGTGAAGATAGAGAGATGGGCAAATTTGATGCAAAGCTCATGAATACACAAATTATATCGTTACTGAAGGCGGTCAAGATAGTGGACGGAACGGAGACGACTAAGCTTGGAAAGTCAGATGGGTATTCTTTTTTCTATGGCCGTACTAAATGATGAATTGGAGATTGGCTGATGATTAAGAACTTAGTACCAAAAGAAAAGGAGAAAAAAACTACATGTTGATCAAAAGTGTTAAGGATCTTGAATTACAAGAGTTTACAACTTGCTTTAACGAAGCCTTCTCCGATTATGTAATTCCATTTCATGTTTCTTCGGAGAATTTAGCTGATAAATTTGCAGGTGCGGGAGTTAATTATCAGATGTCGTTTGGTGCTTTTGATCAAGAGAAGCTGGTTGCATTTGTTATGCATGGCATCGGGGATCGTAACGGCGAAAGTACTGCATTTAATACTGGTACAGGAGTCGTTCCTTTATATAGAGGGAGACGGCTAGTCGAACAAATTTATCGTCATGCTCTTCCCATCCTTAAAGAAGCTCATATTCAAAAGTGTTTGCTTGAAGTGATTCAAACGAATGATAAAGCTATAAAAGCGTATACCGCCATAGGATTTGAAATTCATAGAGAATTGGCTTGTTTCAAGGGGCGTATTGATGTCACCCTTCCGGACGATCATAGACATACACTCATTACTATGGTTCGACTGGAAGAATTCGATTGGACATCGGTACATTCTTATTGGAATTTTGAACCTTCCTGGGAACAATCTGTTCATGCAATTTTACGAAATCCGCATTTATACGATGTGGTCACGATAAGGGAAGAGAATAAGATTTGTGGATACGCGGTAATAAAATCGGCCAACGGAGCAGTTGTACAGTTCGGTATTTTGCGAGAAGAAAGAAACCAGGGATTTGGGCGTTCCTTATTTCATTGGATGGGAGAGAGACATTCTATCATCACCGTCAATAATGTAGACAAAAGAGATACAAATTCTATACGTTTCCTTCAAAGTGTTGGTCTTGACGTATACATCGAGCAATATGAAATGGAGAAAGATTTGTCATGACGAAGATGACATTAGCTTTAATTCAAAAACACTGATGATTTGAGTCAGTGTTTTTTTTGTTGCAGAAGGGGGTATAAATTAGAGGTTAAAATGAGGAAATATTGTTTTTTTCTAACATCGAAGTAGGAGGAGACTTGTGAAATCATATATACGCTATTGAATCAATAGCTCTTTTGGGTTCTTTTTATGTTATTCACTGAGTTGTCAGAAAGATTTGACCCTTTCTTGAACATTTAGGGATTAAGAGATATCTGTGATTGAATTACTTGCAATTTAAGATAAGATGATTTTAATCATTAGGTCACGTTATTAATTTGACTGCTCAGTATCAGGTAAATCAGGCTCGCCAACTCTTGCTTTGTGAAATTTTTCTCTTTTTACATAGCAAAGAACGAGGAACGTCATACTAAAACGAACAGGCAAAGATGTCGCTGAGCCCTGCTAAACCTGATATTGAATGCAGCCCCAGAATTAGCCGGCCTAATCATAAGCATCAAGTTATGACGAAAAATGAACAGCGTTTGAAGGGAGCAGTAAAGAATGGCAATTGATACGGTGCTATGGAGCAGGCTGGTGACAGGCTTGACTCTCGGGTTCCACGTTATTTTTGCGACGATTGGCGTCGGTATACCGCTAATGATCGCTATTGCAGAGTTCATCGGGATCCGCAAAAAGGATCCCCATTATACACTTATGGCAAAGAGATGGTCTCGGGGATTTGTCATTTCTGTAGCGGTTGGTGTCGTGACCGGTACAGCCATATCACTACAATTAGCCCTGGTATGGCCGAATTTTATGAAACTGGCTGGGAATGTTATTGCACTTCCGTTATTCATGGAAGTGTTCGCGTTCTTTTTTGAGGCCATCTTCCTGGGCATTTATTTGTATACGTGGGATCGGTTTAAAAATCCGTATATCCATTGGCTGTTGACGATTCCGATTGTCGCCGGGGCAGGCATGTCTGCCGTTTTTATTACGACGGTGAACGGATTCATGAACCAGCCTGGAGGCTTTGTCATGGAAGCGGGCCAATTCACAGCGATTGACCCGGTGCAAGCGATGCTGAATACGGCGACGTTCTCCAAGGTATTCCATGTATTAAGCTCGGCCTATTTGACAGGAGCTGCCTTGTTAGCCGGGATTGCAGCCTTTGCGATGCTGAGAAAAGGAGTGTCCGCATACCACAAAAAATCCTTGAATCTCATGATGGCGGTCGTTTTGCTGTTCAGCTTGCTGAACACATTAGCTGGTGATGTGTCCGCCAAGTTTTTGGCCGAGCATCAGCCAGAGAAGCTTGCAGCGGCAGAGTGGCATTTTGAGACGGGTAGCGGTGTGGACTTGGTTCTAATGGGATGGCTGAATGCAGAGCATGAAGTGATAGGGGCTCTTCATTTGCCGAAAGTGCTCAGCTTCCTGGCCTTTGGAGACTTTAATGCGGAGGTAACGGGGCTGGAGGAATTCCCCAAGGAAGAATGGCCACCGCTTCTTGTTCATTACCTGTTTGATTTAATGGCTGGAATCGGATTTGCTCTGCTCGCGATTTCGGTCCTGTACTTCCTGTTTGTGTTCTGGAAAAAACGAAATGTGCTTAACAAGTGGATGCTTGGCATCATCGCACTGATCGCACCGCTCGCTTTTCTAGCTGTAGAGCTGGGCTGGTTTTATGCAGAGGTTGGGCGACAGCCGTGGATTATCCGCGGATATATGCGTGTAGAGGAGGCTGCCACGACTTCACCGAATGTAAGAATTATATTCTTCGCCTTATTACTCTTGTACATCGTACTCGGCACTATGTGTGTAATCGTGCTAAGACGTTTGTTCAACAATAATCCGGCAGAAGCTGAGATGGAGAAATGGATGAAGGAACATCCTAATCAATCTGTGGAAAAGGGGGGCACTGAATGATGAGTTACGAAATAATTGGCATCTCGGTGCTCTGGCTGTTCTTGTACGGCTATTTAATTATAGCTTCCATTGATTTTGGAGCAGGATTCTTCGCCTTTTATGCCCGTTTGACGAAGCAGGATCATCTCATTAATCGTCTGATTTCCCGTTATTTATCACCCGTTTGGGAGATCACAAATGTGTTTTTCATCTTTTTCTATATTGGCATCGTCGGATTTTTTCCGGACACAGCCTATTATTATGGCTCTGCGCTGCTTGTTCCGGGAAGTATTGCAGTTATTCTTCTTGCGATTCGCGGTTCGTTCTACGCTTTTGAAAATTATGGTTCCAAAAAAAACATAGTATATCTTTTTTTGTACGGAGCTACAGGTCTGCTTATTCCGGCTTCGTTGTCAGTGGCACTTACTTTGTCTGAAGGCGGCTTTATTGTGAAACAGACTGAGACGGTTTCTCTGGATTACTGGGCGCTGTTTACCAATCCGTTATCGTGGAGCATCGTTGGACTGGCAATCGTGTCCGTTTTGTTCATAAGCGGCTCATTTCTGACTTTTTACGCATCTCGTGCAGAGGATCATTCCGCGTTGAAGCTGATGCGGAACTACGCCCTGTTTTGGAGCACACCGACGATAATTCTCGCACTGACAGCATTTATCTATTTGGGTCAACACAATGAGCGGCATTTTCAAAATATGATGGATTTATGGTGGCTCTTGGCACTTTCCGTTGCTTTCTTCATGATCGCGATGTGGCTGTTATATAACGGACGCCGTTACGGATTAGCTTTCATATGCATCATGCTGCAATTTTTCTGTGCCTTTTTCGCTTATGGGATTGGGCAATACCCTTATATTCTCGATCCGTATATCACGATTCAGAGCAGTGCAACTTCACCAGCAATGGGCTTAGCCTTAGTTGTTGTGTTTATCGGCGGTCTGTGCCTGTTGATCCCATCCCTTATTCTGGTCTTCAAGCTCTTCCTGTTTGATGCGGATTATGTAAAAGGGAAAAAATAAAGCTAATTGATCCATTACGGCGTGTATGAGGTTTCTCTACAAGCCTATATATAAAGGAGGTGTGATCTGTGCCGAGGAAATCCAGTCTGATTTCTCAACAAATGTCTTCACAAAGGAAAAACCTGGCCCTCCTCGCGATCCTTTCGCTCGGGCTGGGTACAGCTATTGTGAGTCAGGCTGGACTGCTTGCTGAAGCAGTCCAACGGATTTTTGTGGAGAGAGCTTCATTTTCATCGGTTATCCTGTTGCTAGGCATTCTTCTGGCTGTTATGGCTGTACGCACATTGTTGTCATATGGAAACGGTAAAGTTGGCTTGCGAATGGCTGCCACTGCCAAGACAAATATGCGCGCAGCCGTGCTGCAAAACTTAACCCATGCTTCCATGCCTTCAACCCTTCGTGGACAGACGGGAGGGAAGGTCAGTATTGCTCTGGATGCTGTGGATGAGGCTGATAGTTATTTCAGTCAGTACATGCCGCGTATGATGGAAGCTGCTATCATCCCGATTCTGATTTTGGTCGTTACATTTATCCAACATGCCAACACAGGTTTCATTCTATTATTTACAGCTCCATTCATCCCGCTATTCATGATTTTGGTAGGGCTGAAAACGAAGAACAAATCCGAAGAAAAATATGCGCAGCTGGCCGAGTTTTCAGGTACGTTTCTGGATTCTCTTCAAGGGCTGGTGACGTTAAAAATATTTGGACGGGCACACCGTCAGCAACAGAAAATTGAACACAGTAGCCTTAGTTACCGTGATGCCACAATGGGCATTTTGAAGATTGCGTTTACGAATACCTTCATGCTGGAATCGATCGTGATGCTAAGCATTGGCATTGTCGCTCTTGAACTGGCCATCCAATTACTTGTTTTCAAATCTATGACGTTCCACACCGCCTTTCTCGTGTTGTTGCTCGTTCCCGAGTTTTACAACCTGTTAAAGAATACGGGAACGGCCTTTCACAGTGGCCGGACAAGTATGGGTGCGGTTCGTAAGGTGGAACAGATGCTTGAAGAACCGGCAGGGGAGAGCAGGGACGCGAATAGCATTGAAGGAGCATTAACAACCGATGGAATTAACGAGATCGACAGCATGGATAGGGTCGACAGGAGAAGCAAATTAGAAATTGGAAATTCCAATGATCTTTCAGTACCGCCACCCATGGAAATAGATCATCTTCAGTTTCAATATGCTCCAGATTCATTCAAGCTTGAGACGGGTCGGATCCAGTTTAAACCGGGAGAACATATTGCGATTGTAGGTAAAAGTGGTTCCGGTAAAACGACTTTGCTCCATCTCATTGCCGGTCTGCTGAAACCAGAATCTGGAACGCTTCTGGTGAATGGAAGTCCACTCTCGCAATACGATGAAACCGAATGGTTCGAACATGTTAGCTACATTACACAGCATCCGTATATTTTTGCAGGCACATTTTCTGAAAATATTGCGATTGGTGCTCGTGGGAGCATCTCCAGGGCAGAAATTGAGCGGGCGGGGGAGGAAGCAGGGCTCACTGCGCTTACAGCCCAATTGGAGCATGGATTTGATACCTTTGTTGGTGAAGGAGGCAGGGGACTGTCTGGTGGGGAAAAGCAGCGGCTTGCCTTAGCACGCGCTTTTTTGAAGCGTCCTGCTATCATTTTGTTTGATGAACCCACAGTTGGACTGGATTTGTACACCGAGCGGGTACTGCAACGCTCCATAGCCAAACTGGCAAAAACGGCTACGATGATTACGGTGGCTCACCGATTATATACGATTCAACAAGCCGACAAGATTTTGTTTATGGACAATGGAGTGTTGGTGGACTCCGGACGGCATGAAGAGCTTCTGGGTCGCCTGCCTCAATATGCCGAGATGATTGATGTAGAGCGGAAAGGGGGGATATCCTCATGAATGAACTGGCCGTTCTGTCAAAGGCGATGATTCAGGAGCGTAAGGATATCATTCTTTCGATTTTGGGTGGATTTATCGCCGGCATAGCCGGTGTGGCACTCTTTTCTGCGAGCGGGTATCTAATTTCGCAAACGGTATTTGCGCCACCGCTTTATACTTTAATTGTACTCACCTCGATGGTCAAACTGCTTGGTCTGCTTCGGGCGGCGAGTCGTTATGGAGAACGCTTATATTCTCACCGGGCGACATTCTCCATGCTTAGCCGTTTACGTACATCCTTTTTTGCCAAGCTTATTCCTTTAACGCCTGGTATATTGAACAAAAATCGAAGCGGGGATCTGCTTGCGCGGATCGTTGGGGATGTCGAAAGTTTACAAAATTATTTCTTGCGAGTCGCTTATCCTCCGATCATGGTCGTCATGGTGTTTTTGGCTACGGTGCTGTTTACTTCTACCTTTTCGATCTGGATTGCCGTTTTGTTTGTACTAGGTATGCTGATAACGGCATTCGTTGTACCAGGAATTGTGTTACTCGGGCAGCGGAGAATACATGGACGCGTTCGTGAGCAGAGGGCGCAGCTATCTACGGAAGTTACCGAAGTGTTGTACGGTTTCCGGGATTTGAAAGTATACGGTCAATTGGCACAACGGGAGGAACAGCTTCAGCACGCTTCCGCTGTATTGGCAACTGAACAGCAACGAGCAGCCGGGCACTTGTTGCGCGGGCAATCGATGCACACTTTTGTTACGTTTCTCGTTTCCTGGGGAGTGCTGACGCTCGGCGCCTATTTAATTATGGAAGGAGCGCTTGCAGGCGTATTTCTTGCCATGTTGGTCATGGCATCCCAAACCGTATTTGAAGAAGCGACGGCTATGGCCACATTACCCGCGTATAAAGAGGACAGCGAACACGCAGCCAAACGACTGACGGAAACAGTTCAGACCTTTGATGAGCAGTCCTCGCAGCCAAGTGGCACATTGTCTGTTGATCATGCTGTTACGATGGAACTATCCGATGTTACGTTTCAATATGATGGGGAGTGGAGACCGGCGCTCAGGGATGTGTCCCTGCACATTATACCTGGCTCCAAAACGTCGATTGTCGGGCCGAGTGGGTCAGGAAAATCAACAATTATCGAATTGCTGCTCAAACTGCGAACACCAACGGCTGGAGATATACGATTAAACGGTACTTCGGTGAAGGAACTGGATGAGACGAGCATTTGGCAAACGGCTAATGTAGTGTTTCAGCAAAGTCATTTTTTCCGGGGAACGATCCGGGACAACCTGCTGCTGAATGGAGAAGAACATACTGACGAACAATTGTTGGATGTGCTAGCTAAAATGCAGCTGCCCGATACATCGTTGACCGATATGGTGTATGAAAAAGGAGAGAATCTGTCAGACGGCGAGAAGCAGCGGTTGGCTCTGGCGCGAGCGATGCTCCG
Source organism: Paenibacillus sp. FSL F4-0236 (assembly GCF_038000135.1). Taxonomy (NCBI): domain Bacteria; kingdom Bacillati; phylum Bacillota; class Bacilli; order Caryophanales; family Paenibacillaceae; genus Paenibacillus; species Paenibacillus sp. FSL F4-0236. The sequence continues at coordinate 2,488,747 of NZ_JBBOBK010000001.1, read as the reverse complement.
CAAAGGACGGGTATGGCTTCTGGACGAACCAACTTCATCGCTGGATTATGTGACAGAGCATCACGTTTTGAAGCATCTCTACGCACAGGCGGCTAATGATACGCTTCTCTTGATTTGTCATCGGCTAACCGGATTGGAAGAGATGGACCGAATTGTGGTCATGGACCAAGGCAAGGTAGTCGAAACGGGTTCCTATTCGGAGTTGATGGGGCAAAAAGGCTATTTTTATGAGATGAAACAAATCGAACAGCAAATGATCGGAGAAGTTGGAGTGTGAAGATTTGAAAAGTAGAAACAGTCTTGAACTGAATAGGAAAGCCCAAGACTGTTTCTGCATTTTTACGTCTAACGTTTCGAGATAGATTTTCTGCCAGCAGCAGGCCGTACAACTCGAAGACCTTTAATAGGAGAGGTACTCCGGCCAACATTCTTATTTTTACCAGGAACTGCCGTGTTGACATTTAAAAACTTAGATTGACTTTGAGTATTACTAGATACAATATTAACTGTGTAATTTCTGAAGTTACCAATACTGATTTTTCTCAATCCTAGCCTTCTACAAAGCGGAGCATCACAGTAACCTGCGCCACCACAAAGTTTGAAAGCATTTTGCGGTAGAGTAAGATAGTTAACACCTGACCATACAAGACTCCTATCTGTAGATTCAGCATAGTAATATATCTCTCGATTGTTGACTGCCCCACTCAATACCTCTACCGTTTGACCTGGATTTATTGTGTACCAACCTACCGCTTCATACCAGCTGGGCCAAGGTATCAAGGGGTTAGAGCCCTGATTACAGCTTGCAGAGGAGTAATATGCGAAGGCAACATATACAGTTAAACTCGTATTGTTACGAAAACTAAGTCCCATTGCATTCAGCTCCCTTCTTGTTAATAGAATAAAGTATGCAGTTTAATAGGAGAAGGAAATGGACATCAAGAGAAACAATTTCGAATCGATTGGGCTGCTCATGAGTAAACTGACGATCTGGATTTATGAAGTGCTAAGAACTACTTATTACAGTTTCATTTCACCAATCGTACCTAGATGAATATCTAAAACAAAATACTGATTAATTCCTTGCGGTGTCCCGAAAGCCATTTTATGGCTGTTTAGGGCACCTTTCGTTTTTTATATAAGATTTAGGTAAACACCAAAATTCGTTTTTTCTTTGAATCTACTACAGAAAATGAGGTGATACAAAGTTATGATATTCCTAAGGTTTATCATGGCATACTCTTTGAAGTAATTAGCTATGGCTTAATACATAAACAATTGCTGTCACATTTTGGGTCGAGCTCTTCGTTGTATAGAGTGAAAGGGGGGGAGACAGCTTGAATGATACGGAGTTAAGTCAGATCATTGCAGATGTGTTGGATGGGGACACAGAAAAATTCGAAAAAATCATGGAGGTTTATCAAAAACCGATTTTTCTCTACTGTTATCATATGCTGGGCAATTACGCCGAAGCCGAGGATAACGCACAGGAAGTATTTTTGAAGACATTCCGCACCTTGAAGAAATATACCCAATATCAAATAGATTTTGGCGCCTGGGTATACAAGATTGCCTACCATCAATGTATCGACATCATCCGTAAGCGAAAGTTGGTGAAATATTTGCCTTTCTTTTACCAGGATGAGAAAGAAAATAATGAAGTCGACTTGCATATTGAAGCCAACTATTTTGATGAATCCGTACATCAAGCCATGGCAAAATTATCGGCGGAAGAGCGTAATTTGTTAATCTTACGTTGTGTCGAGGATAAAAGCTACCAGGAGATCGGATTGATTCTCGGCAAAAACAGTGCCAGCCTTCGTAAAAAATACGAACGTGCATCTGCAAAATTTCGAAAGTATTATGCTCAAGTGAAGGGAGTGGGAGTGTATGAATATGGACAGGGATCGGGATTTGAAAAGACTGTTTGATGACCCGCGCATTCCCGACGCCGACTTGACAGGAAAAGTAATGAGAATATTACATGCTAAGCCAAAAGAAAAGGAGAGGTTTTTTATGAAATATAAAGTTGTTTTGACTGCGTGTGTAGGGATGATGTTAATGGCCTCCACAGGTTATGCGGCAGTTCAATATCATTCTTTGACGAATAAGGATGGCGAAGTCGTATATGAGACTAAATCGACGAAAGATTACGGAAAAGCAGAATCGAAAGATGAGATAGAGCGTTACAAGGCATTTTATGAACTTAAGGATAAGGTGCTAAAGAACGGGGAAGCTGGGCTGTTCTATATGGTTGCCAATAATCCGAATCATGAAACAATTCTTGGAACGAAGGTGACTATCTTCCAAGATCTTTCTCAATTGAGAGATAAGATTACGGATAAATCCATTAAGATCGCAGACAAAGTCAATGGAAATTATACATTCCAAAAGGCGGACGTAATCTTTAAAAATGCTCAGGAAGTGAATCCTCCTTCTTCGGAAGAAAAAAAGAAAATGGCAGAAAAGCTGAGAAAGCAGGCGGAAGAATCCAATCAGGGATATGCCATGATGCCGGTTGAAATGACAGATCAGTTTTTCCTTCTCTTTGCTACGTATCAAAATGGCGAAGATAAAATCGGGGTTAATATCACTAATCTGAGTGGAAAGAGCGATCCTACAATGTATATTGACGAGAAGGTTGAATTTAAGCAGGAGAAGGTTCAAGTGAAGGGAGTAGAAATGCTGCATACAGAATTTGCTCCTTCGCAGACGCACGAGCTGAAATGGGTATACGAGAGCCCAGACAAAAAGGTGAAATACGCCTATACTTTACGTGGAGACATAAATAAAGTAAGCAAAGAAACTTTGATGAAAATTGCAAAAGGCTATTTGGAATAATAAATATTAAAACAACGGGAATCTTCTCCAAATCTAGTTGGGGTTGATCATAATCGGTTCTAAGCGCCCATTTAATTCCGTTGAACAATTCAAAAAAACGGCCGCTGTTCGCATCGTTTGCGACAGGGCCGTTTTTTGTTTTTCATAGGTTAGCTGTAAATTGCTATTCTTGCCAAACACTCATAGGGTCCCATGGCTTGATCTGATTGCCATATTTTCCAGCCAAAAAAGCTTTCATGTCTTCCAGCTTAGCAGGCACTTCGTTCCAAATTGGAAAGGGGGGTAACCCTCGTTTGCTTTTCAATAGGATATCCACTGTAACATACAAGCGTTCTGGCTGAATCCAATGAAGGAAGCGGGAAATATCAATTTGCTTGGTCAGGGACAAGGCATCAATTTCGTCATTGTAATGCTTGTTGAACTCGCTGATCAAGTTCAGGAGGTAGTCTCTCTGCTCCTTCACGAAGTCCAGGCCGCAGATGGCGCCATGTCCTGGAATAACGATTTCGGGTTTAATTTCATCAATAATGCGGTCAAGCACTTTAACCCAATTGTGGGTTCCCTCTTCGCTGTATGCCGTACACCCGTTAAACACGACATCGCCGGCGAACAGCACTTTTTCTTTAGGCATCCACAGCAGCAAGTCACTGTCAGAGTGGGCCGGAGCTACGTTGTAAATCATAACTTCCGTATCGCCAAGACGGATGTTGATATCGTCCTTTATCTCAATATTCGGGAGCACCCATTCTACGCCTTCCAGGTCGAATCCTTCAAATTCTGCTGCAAAAAACCGCTCGCCCGAAGTCGATTCCGGAGAATCCTTTCCTCTTCTGATGACGTTATCCATCCAGGCGATATTTTCGGTGAGACGCTCTCTGGACGCTTCCTTGTGCATAATAATGCAAGCATCTTCAAACACTTTGTTTCCCCAGGCATGATCACTGTTATAGTGCGAGTTCACCACATATGCGGGAGAGCCACCGTTACTTACTTCCTTAAAAGCCTCCCGCATTTCCCGTGCATGGAACAAATCGAAGAACGTGTCATACACCAGCCCTTCACCCTTGTTGATGAACCCGGCATTGGCCCAACTGATCCCGCGATACGGCGAAATACCGGCAAAGACGCCATCTGCGACTTCAAAAAATTTAACGCGAGGTTTTTGGATAATACGTCCATACTTCATGAAAATTCTCCTTTGCGTATATGTTTTTGGGGTAAAGCATGCCTTTATTATAGAGAGTGGAAAACATAATTGCAAGCATGTACTTGCATGCATTTGCTCCATGTAATATGATGTAACAGAACAACATCACACTACATGTATGGAGGCGCTGCAACATGAAGCTAGTAACCTTTCAAACCAAAATATCCCAGGAACCTTTGTTTGGGCTTGTAATTAACGAGAAATTTGTCGTGTCTTTTGCCGCAATCATGAAAAAGCAGGGAACATTCGTTGACAGTCTTGAAAGTATGGACAGCTATCTTCATTATTTGCCGGCAAGTTATGATGCCGCTAAGGAAATGATGCAATATGCTGTCGAACAGTTGCATCAATTCAATGAAAATGAAATCAGCCCGATTGCAGCGGTAAACCTGCTACCGCCGGTTCCGAATCCGGCTGCGCTTATCGATTTCGGGCTGACGCCAAGACATCTGAGAAATGCTGGCGTAAATCTGCTGCAAAGAGAATATACAGGGCCGGAAAGAGAAGAGCTTACACGTAAAATTTCCGAAAAATTCCAGCAAGATCTGAATAAAGTAACTTTCAGTTATTATAAGTGTAACCATAATGCATTAATTGGCGATGGGGATACGATTCATTGGCCTTCGTACTCTTCCTACCTGGATATCGAGCCGGAGCTGGCCTTTGTTACAGGGAAGGGGAACTGCATTGCAGGTTATGTTATTTTTAACGACAGTACTGTCCGAGATGTGCAGTGGCCGGATTTCCAGGCGATGACCGGACCGACGCGCTGCAAAGATTTCGATCGAAGCAAAGGAATAGGACCATTTCTGGTAACGCCGGATGAAATCGACAACCCGCTGGCACTGGATGTGGATGTACGCATCGGGGAGAGACTGCACTGGAAGGGAAGCACATCCGAGTATTCTGCACACCCTGCAAAAGTGATGGAGGAGGTTCTCAAAGTTTTCACGCCACTCCCGGGCACAATTATAGGAATGGGGACGATACCGGATTGCTGCGCAATCGAGACCGAAGAATGGCTGTTGCCCTCTGACCGAATCCAGATTACATTTGATAAATTAGGCACGCTCACGCAATTGGTGCCTGATCATGTCAAGATTACGGAACCAAGCCGCTGGGAAAAAAGAAGTGATTTGCCTTAAAAAAAACGTTTATCAAAATGATGAACCCCGACCCTGCTGCATATGCAAAACTTGTAGTAGAATAGGATTAACATATGCAAAAGGAGAAGTACAATGCAAACTTCAGACAGAATCATTGAAGCCGCGACACAGCTCATCAAAAAGAATGGCTATCGGGGAGTAAGCACCAAAGCCATTGCAACGGAAGCTAAAGTCAATGAATCTACGATTTTTCGGCAATTTGGAAGCAAGCAAGGCATATTGGAAGCCATCATTGAAAGACATTCGGATATCCCGCAATTTGAGAAGCTGTTAAAAGAGGACGCGACCGATAATCCGGAAGTTGATCTGCTGAATGTAAGCCAGCAGTACCGTATGTTTTTCCATAAAAATGCGGACATCATTTTGATTGGCATCCGCGACAAAGGAATGCTTCCCGAATTAGACAGAGTGCTAGCCGATCCGCCGGCGAAGCTTCACTCCTTGCTGGTTGAATATTTTCAACGCTTGCAGAATAAAAAAGTTATAGCCAGACAGGATGAGCGTCTTGTCGCAATGTCTTTTCTCTCGATGTGCTACGGATTTCAGATGAGCGAGCTGATTCACCGGCAATATCAATCCCAACTCGTCACCGAGGAAGAGTTCTACAAGCACAGTGTCTCATTGTTTGTTAAAGGAATTTTGGCTCAGTCATAAGCACTATTGATTTATTTAATGAGAAGTCTAAACTTACGAGAACGGGCTGAAGCTGGAAACTCGGTGTTACTATCCATTCATCTAATGGAAGAGCATGCAGCGACGGTTGATGATGTGATGATTATTAAGCATGGAACAATCGTTGCTGATGGAACATTGGAGAAGTAAAAGGTAATCCTTCCACGCTGGAGGAAGCCTTTTTTGCTCATGAATGTAGTTTTTAGTAATGGAAAATAAAATACGTGGATGCATTATATAAAAAACATGTCTCATTGAATTAAGCCCAATTTTTTCTAGGGCTTTTTTTGTTTGGGACCTCAGGATTGTATTTGGTCTATACTCAAACTTTCGAGTCAGAGTTATTGTACAGCTTTAAATCAAGACAATCATGCCTATTGTATTGGAATTATCCAAGGCTGTACTTACTTAAAATCTTATAAGAAATTCTTGAAATCACAGAAATTTATTCGGGTAGTGGGATGCTATTATACAAATATAAATAAAGACGAGGTGATGATATGCAAGCAAAATTGGCAGCGGACGCCATTCCCCTCACCAAAAAGCGAAATTCATGGATAAGAACGATAAAAAAGTATAAAGTGATGTACGCTCTCTTGTTCCCGGCATTACTTTACTTTGCCGTTTTCAAATACGTTCCTATGGCGGGAATCATTATTGCTTTTAAAAACTATAACCTAGCATTGGGACTATGGGATAGTCCATGGGTGGGATTTAGAAATTTTACAGATTTTATGAACGGCGTTTATTTCTGGGACATCATGAGAAATACGATAATCATATCGCTGTATAAGCTATTGTTCGGTTTCTCAGCTCCTATCATACTTGCTTTGCTGCTCAATGAAGTTTATACCCAATGGTTTAAGAAAATCGTACAAACGATCACTTATTTACCCCACTTTCTATCATGGGTCATTGTTTATGGAATGATGGTGGCATTATTAGCCCCAGGGGATGGTCTTTTTAACATGATTTTGAAGGAAGCTGGAGTTGAACCCATCTCATTCCTAACGGAACCTGCCTGGGGCAGACTGCTGATCATCTTATCTGAAATATGGAAGGATATTGGATGGGGAGCGATATTGTACCTTGCAGCACTAGCAGGAATCGATCCAAGCTTATATGAAGCGGCTAGAATTGATGGCGCTTCCAAATGGAGACAGCTATGGCATGTAACACTTCCCGGCATTCGAGGCGTGATGATTCTGATGCTGATCCTTAAATTAAGCCATATTCTGGATGCTGGTTTTGACCAAATATTCATGTTTGCCAACAGCTTTAATCAGGAGAAGATCGACATTATCGACACATGGGTATACCGTGAAGGGCTCGAGCGACTTAAGATTGGCTTGGCTACTGCTGTGGGATTGTTTAAAGCGGTCATCGGATTTGTTTTAGTGTTGGCAGCGAATAAGCTCGCCAAAAAATTCGATGGGCAAATTTGGTGAGGTGGTTATCAATATGATCAATTTGACAATCGGAGAGAAAGTCTGGCAAGCAGTCGTTTATTTTATTCTTATTTTGCTAGCTCTACTTTGCTTACTACCCTTTCTATATGTGGTTGCTGTTTCAGTGACGCCAGAATCGGAAGTGTTAAGAAGAGGAATTGTTATTATACCAGAAACCTTTACCTTTCTAGCCTATAAAGAAGTATTCATTTCTCATGGTATCGGGCAGGCGTATAAAATTACATTGTTTCGAACAATAGTAGGAACTGCTCTCAATGTGTTCTTTACGGTAATTGCGGCATACCCGTTATCCAAAAAATATTTGCCGGGTCGAAGCCCATTTTTACTATTCATTGTCTTTACCATGATGTTTGGGGGAGGATTAATTCCGACTTATTTACTAGTCCGCTCTCTGGGATTGCTAAACAGTCCATGGGTATTGATTATTCCAAATCTCATTAGTGCATTTAATCTGGTGATCATTAAAGGCTTTTTCGAGCAATTGCCTGCTGAAATCGAGGAATCGGCGAGGGTAGACGGTGCAAGTGAGCTTCAGTCGTTATGGCGGATCATTTTACCCTTGTCCTTGCCCGTCCTTTCCACAATTTCCTTATTTTACGCAGTCGGGCATTGGAATAGTTATTTCGACGCTATTGTTTATATCAATGATTCCAACTTAATGCCGCTTCAAGTGATCTTGCGCAACATCCTGCTTAACGTCGCAACACAAAGTGCTGATTCGCTTGCCAATACCGGAGCTGTTAGTACGTTCGCTATACAAATGGCAGCAGTTGTTGTGACTACAGTTCCGATTTTGATCGTTTACCCATTTATGCAAAAGCATTTTACCAAAGGTGTACTCTTGGGATCTGTTAAAGGTTAAAAAGAAATTCCAACCTGAGTTGTTACGGGGAAACCGTGATAATATAGAAGCAAAGGAGAGGTCATTATGCAACGTAAAGCGATTACATTTGCTATTCTGACAGCAATGGTCGGTGTGGGAACGGTATTGTCAGGATGTGGGGACAAAAAAGAGGTTACATCGTCAGCTACGGGTAATTCACAAGGCCAGTCTAGTCCCTTTGAAAAAAAATTGAAAATTTCGATGTTTAACCAAGGCACTTTCAATGCTGCTGCTCCGATTCCTCCCCGTGAAGAAGATATCCAACGACAAATGTTGGAGAAAGCAGTAAATATCGACTTGGAAATGATGATTCCTCAATCAGGTCAAGCAACGACTAAATTAAATACGCTCATTGCTGGAGGAGATATTCCAGATTTGATTTTCTTGAAAAGCCGGGCTGATCTCGCGCAATATTATGACCAAGGCGTTCTTGCGGATTTGACACCGTATCTGGATCAATTTCCTGAATTACAGAAACGTTTTAGCAACGACTCCTGGGAGGCGATGTCCTATCAAGGAAAAACCATTGGGGTTCCAGGTTATGATAATGTAAATGGTATCAGTCGAAGCTTCTTCATTCGCAATGATTGGCTGAAAAAGCTGAATATGGAAGTGCCAACGACACCTGACGAGTTATTCGAAGTTATGAAAGCCTTTACAGAGAAAGACCCGGACGGTAATGGCAAAAACGATACTTACGGATTCATAGGCGGCATGAATAAAGAAGGGAATCTGCAAACCTACGGCTTCGATAGTTTAATGTGGATGTTTGGCGTCAATCCTCCATCAGCCATTGATGTGAAAGACAATGAACCGGTGTTCCTGTATACCGACCCAAAAATGAAAGAGGCGCTCGCTTATATCAATAAAATGATGGAAGCCAAAGTTGTAGATCCAGACTGGGTGACGATGAATACTCCCGATTTGTTGGACCAAAAGTTATTTAAGGGTAAAGTTGGCTTCATGATAAGAGATGCACGCAGGCTGGAACCGGATTATCAGCAGAAAATGAAAGAAATCAGTGGAGAGGTACCGGAATGGATCGTCATTCCTCCAATGATAGGTCCTTATGGTGATCAAATTGTAGAGAGAAAATCGTTCCAAGGCAATTCATGGGCCATATCCAAGAAAGCGGATAAGGACAAAATCATTCGGATCTTATCCATGCTGAATTATCTCTTTACGGACAAAGAAGCATATCCGAATTTTGCATACGGAATTAAAGGGATTCATTGGGATTTAGTGGACGGCAAGATCAAGAATAAAACCTCCGAATTATCAAAGGAAATGAAAGAAAAGTACCTATGGGTTGACCATTATAGAATGCCGCGTCGTGGTGATGATGCTGAGTACTTCAGCTTCCAGAATCCTAAGACGGCAGAAGCTTTTGAGAACAATCAGAAGTACGTGGCGCCTACTTTGCCCGGGAATTTATTGACTGAAGACCCGAACGATACATTGGCAGCTGACCGCCAACGTTTCATTAATGAAAGTTTGGTCAAATTTATGACCGGAAAAGATCCTCTTTCTAACTGGGAGAATTTCCTCAATACGTTGGATACCAAGTTTGACATGCAGAAATATAAGGACACAGTAATCAAGCAATTTAAAGAAGCGGGCTTAATTAAGTAAATCAAGTAGAAACGGCTTCGCCGTCCTTTAAAAGGACGGTACCGTTTCAGCAAGAAAGATAAGGAACATTTATGCGCGAAGCATATAAATTCTTATCTTTTAAACAAAGAGAGAGGCTATAAATAGCCCCTCTCTTTATTGAAATATAAGAAAGTATAAGTTTTACTATATACTTTCTCCTTCTATTTTTCGAAGAAACGCTTATCGTCCTTAAAAAGGACGCCGAAGGCGTTTCTTCTTATCATATGCTATTATTTGTTTAATACAGATTTAAAAGGAAGATGATAGATGCGAAGAAGAATCAGCTTGCCTTTAAAATTATTTTTTATCGTATTTGCATTTGTATTAAGCTGCATAATCTTGATAAGTCAATTGTCTTACCACTATGTCCAAAAGGAAATAAGAAAAACTGACATTTATTACACCAACCAAATACTAGACAAGGTAGATCAGTATTTCACAGTTAATTTTTCCTCCTTTCAGACGATCCTGTTCTCGGTCGAAACATCGGTGAAAGCCAACATTGACAATACAGAAGTAATTAAAAAGCAATTAAGAGAGCTGTATGAACTCAATAGTAATTACGTCAGTAATATTTATTTGATCAAAAGCGATTTATCCATTCTAGGCGGGAGTACACCTACCCGAATATTCGATGAACCTTTAGCTGAAAGAGAACCTTTGTTTGATGCGGCTGACAAGAATAGAAGGACTACATTTGTCAGTGATCCTTACAAATCTAAATATTCCGGCTGGACAGTTACGATGGTTCGATATCTGAACAGTGCTCCGTTTCCTATGGCCATTGCTGTAGATTTGGATCTAAATGCCATTGAAGAAACCTTGTTCAAGATTAATAAAAAAGAACAAATGGATTTGGCTCTAATCACCGCATCGGGAAAAATCATTGCCGGATTTTCGGAAAATAAAGGACCCATGAATATTCAAGATCATACTTTTTCAATCGGTGAAACGACGGCGGAACAAATTCTGGATACTACAGAAACAAGCCTTCAACTACATACCAAGGATGGTATTCCAGTCTCCCTTCTGAAAAAACCGACTGAGAAATTCAACTGGACCATTATCTCGATCAACGATGAATCACGCTTGAAAGCTGCTTTGTCCAGATTGGAAACCTATTATATCGGGCTTCTAGCTGCAGGTCTTCTCTTAAGTCTGTTCATTTCCTTTTTTATTGCCAAATATATAAGGACCCCTCTCTATGCGCTCAAAACAAAAATGAAGCGGGTGGAGCAAGGCCTCCTCACAACTACAATATCGATTAACCGAAACGATGAGTTTGGAGATCTCTCCCGCGCATTCGATCGTATGCTTCAGCAAATTGTGGAACTGATACGGGGAGCAGAGCTACATAATGAACTTGAGCGGAAGCTGGAAATCCAAGTGCTTCAGTCTCAAATAAACCCTCATTTTCTGTATAACACGCTTGGTTCTATCAGCAATGTCATACGAATCGGACAAATAGAGAAAGTAGATGTGGTGATCGAGTCTCTCATTTCAATATTGGAATATGGGATAGCTGATGCTTCGGAGAAGGTTTCACTACGTCAGGAATTGCAAAATGTATCGGACTATATCGCGATCCAGAACATCCGCTATAACAGGAACTTCCACTTGATTGAAAATATCGAAGCAGATTTAATAGATTTCCCAGTTTTTCGAATGCTGCTGCAGCCCCTTGTGGAGAATAGTATCTTCCATGGTTACAACGGAGGGGGGATCGAAGGCCCTATTACTATTCATGGGTACAGGGAGGGCGGCATCGTCATCATAGAAGTAGTTGATCTAGGCGAGGGAATTCCAACTGATAAAATAAAGCATATTTTGATTTCAGAACCGAGTGATGTGGAATTGAAAAGGAAAAGAATCGGGTTAAATAATATTCATGACCGAATAAAACTTCACTACGGAGAACAATTCGGGCTTCAAATCATAAGCATACCTAAGGAAATAACCCGTGTTCAAGCCTTATTCCCAGCAGGCTCGTTTAAAGGAGATGCATGATGGTGAGAGACTACACCTGCTTCATTGTTGACGATGAAGATCTAATCATTCAGAGATTGGAATTGTTTTTTAACGAGCTCTCCCATAGGGATAAGCGATTTCATTTAGTGGGAAAAGCAAAAAATGGTCTGGAGGGGATAGAGGAGATCGTAAAGCTTAAGCCGGATATCGTGATATCTGATATCGTTATGCCTCGAATGGATGGAATTTCCATGATTGAGCAGCTAAAACCAAAGCTTCCCCATACCCAATACATTCTTTTGACCGCTTATTCATCCTTTGAATACGCCCAGAGAGCTATTCAAGCCAACGTCTTGGAGTACATTGTTAAGGTTCCGCTCAGGGAAAAGGATTTAGATCGCGCTTTAGATAAGGCAGCCGGGATTTTAAATGAGGTTAAGAAAAAAGAAGCGGAATTTCAATCGTTAAACGTATCCGTGCTTGAAAATAAATATAGAGTCCGAAAGCAATTTTTTAATGAGCTTATCAGAGGCGAAATTCCTTCTCATCGGGCATCAGATTTTGCCAATCGCATGCAATTCCATTTCTTTCAAGCCAACTATTGCTGCTTCATTGTTGAAATGAATTTGTATGAAAGTTTCCGAAACGATTATTCAGCGTCTGATCAAAACATCTTGAAATATGCGATTACGAATATAATCGAAGAAACTGTGGTGAATGGTGGCAGAGGTGTAGCAGCGGATCTATCCGATAATCGTTTTATTGGCTTTCTTTCCTGGGAAAATAATCGCAGCGATATGGACACGGAATATGCTTGCCATTCATTGGGTAGTCAGATCGTCTCCCATTTACATCAATATTTGAATCAAAGGGTATCCGTCGCTTTTGGAGGTCCGCACCGAGGCTGGGAATCTATCAAACAAGCTTACATGGAAGCTAATATCGTGAGTGAGGATTTCTATTATCATGAAGAGAAAGTAGTCAAAACACCCATGCATCGGTTCCATTACCGTAATGACAAAAAGGAGGACTTTCAGCTGAAACTGGCTGATTTTCTCACATGGGTACAAAGGAAAGTTTCCAAGGAAGAGCTGGAGAAAGAACTCTCTGCTTTAAACCAATTTGTAACGGATTATAAGATTCATAAGTCCATCATGGCACCTATGCTTCAAAGCTTGTACAGAGACATTACTGCGAAATTTAAATCAGGGAACTCGTTGACCACGGATGCATCAGAGTTTCCCATAAAATTCATGACATTTCGGGAGCAGCTTGCCTATATTGGCGACTTCACATTCGAATATGTACACGCTGGCCAGCTTTTACATCGTATAGAAATCATGAGTGCTATGCGCTTTATAGAGAAAAACCTGAAACAGAGATTAACGCTTGAGGCTATTGCTGAGGAAGTGAATTTAGCTCCATCGTATTTTAGCAGCTTATTCAAAAAAACAATGAACGAGGGCGTTATCAGCTACATCAACCGCAAAAAAATTCACTTAGCTCTCGAGCTGTTAAATGTTCAGGATTATTCTTTATTGGAATTGTGCGAGGAAGTAGGAATTGTGAATGAAGGTTATTTTTGCAAATTATTTAAAGAATATACGGGTGATACGCCTAAGCAATATCGGATAAAAATGACACGATATGAATCCAAATAAGGTTGCAAAAAATGTATAAATTTCTCGCGAAATCATGTAAAAAAAAGGTCATCAAAAGGCTTACCATGATAGAAGGATATAATCATGGAGGTTATCAAAATGGAGCTTATTAAAGCAGATGTAACCGTCGTAGGCGGAGGTATTGCTGGGATATGCGCTGCCATTGCTGCCGCACGCCAAGGGCTGCAGGTTTCACTTATTAATGATCGGCCGATTCTTGGAGGAAATGCGAGCAGCGAGGTCCGGGTTCATATAAACGGGTCAGCATATCTCGGAAACAGTCCATCCTATTATGCACGCGAGGGCGGATTGGTGGAAGAACTCAAGTTGAATATTTTTCACTATAATCCGTTATACAACAAGAAGCTTATGCTTTCGCTTTCGGATACGGTCTTGTTGGATATGGTTTATGCTGAGCCTAACATTTCTCTATTTCTGAATACATGCGTGCATGAAACGGGCATGGAGAACGGCAGAATTAAATGGGTTGAGGGCCTTCAATTGGCTTCCGAAAGAAAATTTCGTTTCGAAAGCCGAACCTACATTGATTGCTCCGGAGATGGAGTTGTCGGATATCAAGCAGGTGCTCTCTTCCGCTGGGGGAGAGAAGCGAAGCATGAATACATGGAAGAATTGGCTCCTGAAGTGGCGGACCATTACACCATGGGCGATACGATCCTGTTTCAAGCCCGTGACGTAGAATATTCCGTTCCATTCAAAAGGCCTGGCTTTGCGTATGATATTACGAAGTTGGCTTTTTTCGATAGTATCAGAAAAGGCTTAAACCATCGGGCTTTACCAAGAAAAATCAATGGGCTTGGCGGATTGTGGTGGCTGGAATACGGTGGACATATGGATATTATCAAGAATAATGAAGACATCGCATTGGAACTGCGGAAATTGGTGTACGGGATTTGGGATTATATCAAAAATAGCGGCGAATTTGATGATGTAGACAATCTCATCTTGGATTATGTATGCCCGATTCCTGGAAAGCGGGAGTCGAGGCGGTTCATAGGGGACCACATGTTGTCTCAGAACGATCTTACAGCAAAGCCGCATTTCGAAGATGCTGTATCCGTCGGTGGATGGTATATGGATTTACATGCGAATAAGGGCATCTACGATGAGGGGCCAGCTACAGCATGGAATTTCGTGCCAGGATTGTACAATATCCCTTTCCGCAGTTTATATTCACGAAATATTCCTAATCTCATGTTTGCTGGTCGCAACATAAGTGCTACCCATGTGGCTTTCGGATCTACTAGGGTAATGGCAACCTGCGGTTGTATGGGGCAGGCGGTTGGAACGGCTGCTTCGTTATGCTTGAAGTATGAGATAGACCCCGCGGCCATAGTCGAATCTCATATGGAGGAGCTGCAGGCGCTGCTGCTTCGAGATGGCCAAACGATTGTAGGGCTTCAAGAGGAATTGAATCCTTACTTCGCTGACGGATTAACTATTCGTGCCTCGTCTCAGCGCAGCTATGATAATCTTCATCCAACCGAAGAGATTCCCTTGGAGAAAGGGTTATGTTTGGTCTTGCCGATTCAGACATCCGTGGCTGAAAGTGTACGGATCAAAATTAAAAATAGGTCCGAGCATTCGGAAACTTTGCATGTAAAGCTGTTTGGCGGGGAACGGAAGGAAAACTACATTCCCACCAGCGAGTTGAAAGATTACCGCTTGGTTATTGCAGCCGGTCATGACGACTGGATTACGCTAAATTTGGGCTGCAAGAAACCGGCTGACGACAAAATCTACATCGTATTGGAAGGTACGGCGAGCCTTGCCGTCTACGGCAATGAAGAAAAAATAACAGGAGCGGTCAGCTTCCATTATAGGCCGGAAGAGCCGTCCAGGCTGAAGAAATTCAATAAGAGCATTTGCTTCAAGGATCTGTTACCGTCCCAGAGTATGTATAATCCCGAGAATGTCGTCAACGGCTTCTCCAGACCTTATGGTCTACCGAACGGCTGGATTTCTGAACGTACGGAAGAACAGGAATGGTTGGAATTCTGTTTTGCAAGCCCCAAAAATGTAGACGAAATCCATCTTGTTTTCAATTCACAGTTGGATTTGGAGCATTTCAACGACCCGATCGAGTCCCTTATCCAAGATTATGATATGACCTTGACCGTAGAAGACGGAACCGAGAGGACAATCATAACTCGTGGGAATTATCTCACGTTGAATAAACATAAGGTGGATGCGAAACATGTAACCCGAATCCGGATTAATTTCTGCGCAACGTATGGTTCGCCTTATTTTGAAGTGTTTGCAGTAAAATTGTTTGCTCCTAAAATTGATAAATGAGGTCAGGTGAAGTAACGATGAAGGAATTATTCCCACGTAATGGGCTCCCCAATATAATTCAGAAATTGGAAAATGGGGATACCGTAACAATCGTCTATTTCGGCGGCAGTAATACCCGTTCTGAAGGCTACAGGGTCATGACGGCGGATTGGCTTCGTGAGAAATATCCTAAGGCGGATATCCGCACTGTGAATGCAGGCATTAATGGGACAGGATCGGATTTGGGTTGTGCCCGTTTGGAGACAGATGTACTGCGTCATCGGCCTGATCTAGTATTTGTTGAATTTGTCGGTAACGATGGCGGAGATCCCGAATCCAAGGCGCGGATCGAAGGGATTGTCCGTCAGATCCGCAAGCGGAGCCGGTTTACCGATATCCTGTTCGTTTATACGCTGAAGGAGCGGGATGTGGCCTTATTTCAGTCTGGGGAATACCAGAAGGGGGCTCTAATGCAAGAGGAAGTGGCCGACTATTATGGTATTCCTTCGATTCATCTGGGCGTAGCGGTCAGTCACTTGGTTTCGGAGGGAAAACTCGTTTTTACCTCAAGGGAAGACGTGTCCATTTCTGGAGCCGTTGTTTTTACGCATGATTCGATCCATCCGACTATTCCCGAAGGACACCAGATTTACACGGATACGATCACCCGGTCATTTGAGGCAATTATCGAACTCAGAGGTCATCAGGGAAGGTTAGTACATCACTTACCTCAGAATCCGTTGGTTCCGGCTAATCCTTGGGAGTATGCGACCATGCTGTCACTGGATAGTCTTACTACTTTTTCCGCAGGATGGTCTTACATGACGCCCGATGATTTTGCTTTAGTGCGCGAGTACAATTGGTTGTTCCCCGGCCTATGGCGAGCAGTCGATCCTGGAGAGGCTATCACGGTGCAGTTCGAGGGCACCCATATCGGGTTATTCGATATCGGGGGGCCTGATTCTGGCAGATTGAAGGTGTCGGTGGATGGTGGGGAACCCTTTATTATCGATCGATTCACACTACACAACGATCATAATCGAAATCAGTATGTATTCTTGCCGGAGCTTTCGAATGGAAAACATACGGTTCGCTTTGAAATCGATACCGAGAAGACAGACAAAGCGGCCGTGTTTGAAGCATGCGGCAATGAACGAAGTAGAGAGCATGTTCGGCAGCATCCAGATTGGTATGATCAAACGGTGATTCAGCTTGGAAAGTTGTTATTAGTGCAGCCGCCATTATAATTAATCATTAGACTTTGTACAATTGGTAGACCTACATGATAACTGACTGCAGTTGAGCGGGCAGTTATCATGTAGGTCTCTTTTTTAAAGGACGACAAAGTCGTTTCTTCTTGCTTAAAATCTTATAAGAAATTCTTAAAATTAAACAAATTTCACAGTTCTGTAACATGCTATGATAAAACCGACAGAGTGGGCTTAGTCAGAAGGATAAGGCTAATTGCTTCTATACGATCTTCGAACAAAGGAGGGCAACATTATTTTGAAAGCGTTATCAACACAAGGGAGGCTGTGAGTTGTATGATAAAAAGGAAGCTGTTTTTCTTAATCGTTTTCATCGTGACGATATTAGTTCCTTTCAGCCTAGTCGGAATAAGGACCGCATACGCGGAGCCCTTACCGTATAAGACGATTATCATCGATGACGGGAGCATCACGATCAATGATGTTGTGACACCTGATGTGGGTAACGAGAACAACGGATATTCAGCTCCGAATTGGACCACAAGTACAGGGGTGAAGGGATATGCTAACTCCAGTTCTAAATATACGAGTACAGCAGGCAGAGCGATATCCTGGAATCCACGATTGGAAGCGGGAACGGCGAAAATTTCGTTATACAAACTTAACTGGGAAGATAAAGCAGATAACAATGTGAAAATTGAAATCGTCCACAATGGAACGACTGATGTTCTCTATATGGATTTGCGGCCTTCATTTGGTGCTCCTGCGGGATGGGTTGATTTGGGAGAATACTATTTTTCCGGAGATGGTAAAGAATTCGTTAGATTAACTCGGTCTACCAGCACAACCAGCACGATAATTACGCGAGCTGATGCGGTCAAGTTCGAAGGGAATATTCAGCAAAAAGAGCCGCATAAGACGATCATCATTGATGATGGAAGCATCACGATTGATGATGTCGTCACCACTGATGTAGATAACGCAAATAACGGGTTCTCCGCTCCTTATTGGACTACAAGTACGGGAGTGAAGGGATATAATAATTCCAGTTCCAAATTTACCGATGCAGTAGGAAGAAGCATCACATGGAATCCGCGATTGGAAGCAGGAACGGCGAAAATTTCTTTCAACAAACTTGATTGGGCGGATAAAGCAGACAGTAATGTTAAAATTGAAATTGTTCACAATGGGGTTACGGATGTCATGTTCATGGATCTGAGGCCCTCGTCGGGCCCATCGGCCGGATGGGTTGATTTGGGGTCCTATTATTTCAGTGGTGATGATAGCGAATTTGTCAGACTGACTCGAACGCAACCTACGACCGGAAAGATCATTACGCGGGCCGATGCGGTCAAGTTTGAAGGGAATATCCGGCAGCAAGCTCCGCCGTTGCCTCCGCTGCGCAGCCGTACATTGGCGAATCTCAGTTACACGGAAAAAGGCAGCATCGAGAATGCCAGCTACAAAGTAACCTTCTATGAGGCAGCTTGGGATGGTGGCAAATCCATCGTTCGGGATATGTTCTACAAGGACACGGATACGGGGAACTGGGTGCCTGTCAATAATGTGGCGGAAAGACTTGAAGAGCAATGGGTCTTATTGGATGGGAATGCGGGGAGTCTAACCAATTACTACGACACGATGAACAAACGCTGGATTACATTCGACGAGATTAATTTCCCTGACAGCCACACGGCGATATTAACCGATTCTTCACATGGGAGCGATTATGATTTACAAGTGAACTGGTCCATGTCAGGGGACAAACCTGATGTTTCCTTCGACTTTACACCCCGCCGGGATGGTAATTATGTGATCGGCTATCAGTCTTTTACAACTGAGCAAATCTCTGGCATCAATGAAGTGTTAAATGGTTTCAGGTCACACGCCAAAATGGTAGGTTCGGTGGAATCAACAAGCTTAAGGGAGCTAAGTGCTCCAATGAGTCTGGTTGAGAAGAATGACGGTTCGGGGAATCCATTGACGTATGGGGTATTTGTACCTTCGGATGAGCTTCCGGTTGAATTTGAACCGACGGGAGGTGTTACGAAACAAAGGCTTGGCATGAGCCTTGTCAACAACGAAGGCAGCGTGCAGCCAATCTTGTATGCTCCTCAATTAGGGACTTATTCGCAAATGACCGCAGAAAGCACTTATCAATTTCATATGGGACTAATCGCTCAAAAAAGCAATTTGTATGAGTCCTACGCGGATATTCTTCGCAATGAGTACGGTTATTCCGCATACCGGGAAAATGTATCAGATCAGTCGCTTACTGACGCGATGTTCAATATGATCGATTTACTTAAGATAGAGCCGCAAGGGGATGACTCTGTTGATTATGTCCCGTCACCCAGCGGATGGTGGAGCCGTGCCAAGGGCTTTATTGACATCGAAAACGAGGATAGTGTTCGAACAAGCTCGAATGCGGTTCTTTTGGGGGCTTACTATTTGACTGGGGATGACCAGCTTTACGATACGAGAGCATTGCCGTCCGTCCAGTATGGCTTATCGCGAAATGGTATAGGCTGGTCGCCGACGCAGAAGCCAGTATACGGTGTGCCGTCGTTATGGAAAATGGCAACCTTGCCGTTTGATTTTTCAAGCGTAGCCGCTGTCAATCAGATGATGGGGACTACGGCAGGAATTGGAGCGCTGGCACAGGAAGAGTACCTCGTGCGTGATCCTGACCAGAAAGACCGGGGTCCTGTCATTCAGCCCCTGATGATGTATCGTATGACGGGAGATGCGCAGTATTTACAGGCTGCCAAGGATGCAGCCGACAGCTATATCATGCAGCATATTGATACGCCTGCATCCGTAAATGTGAGTAAAAATGAGTTCATTTATTATTATAGCAAGCTGTGGATGGAGATCTTGGAGCTTTACGAGGAAACTCAGGATATCAAATACTTGAATGCTGCTTATAAAGAAGCCAAACGGTATGCAACTATGTTCGTTGCTCGTCCGGTTCCTGAAGGTGCCGTTACGATTCCGCAGCCTGAGACGTATAATTACGCGGAGTCGTTCCATTGGCCGGAAAGTGGTAAATATCAATATCCTCGGTTCAAGCTCCCAGAAGATGTAGCCGGAGGCGTACAAGCGGATAGTTTGCTTGTCTCTCCCAATGGATTGACGTTTGAAGCGGGAAGTACAACTGGTTATTATCGGATGAATGCTCAGGAAGCTCCATTCATGCTGAGATTGTCGCTCTATACAGGCGATAAATTGCTGCAGGATATTGCTCATAATGCAGTCATCGGACGATATTCGAGCTATCCAGGTTATTACTATAAGGGCTTCGCCGTTAGTCAACTTGAACCGGAGTTTCCTCTGGAAGGCCCAAGCGGGGCTACATCCATCTATTATCACCATATACCGGGACAGCTCGGGCAAACGATGGATTATTTGATCAGCGAGCAATCGTTGAAATCGAATGGAAGTATTACATTTCCTTCTGTATTTGAAACTAATTTTCTATGGTTCAAATATCACCTCTATGGAAATAAACCAGGTCATTTTTACGGTAATTCCAACGTTTGGCTCTGGATGCCTAAGGGGATAATTCAGACCAACCATTCTCAATTGAATTGGATAACGGGAGAGAGCGGGAATAAATTCTACATCGGGTTAAGCAACGAATCGGCAGCTGAAGTTCAGACTCCGATCGAATTGAATGCGCAAATCATTGGGTTCAACCCGGCACAAGATTATACCGTAACCATCATCCGCGACAATGGCACACCAGAGCAAGCGGTTATGAGTGGCGGAATCATTCAAGCCACGGTTTCAAGCAAGGGAATAACCGCTATCATAGTGGAAGGACTCAACATTGAAGTGCCGCTGCACCAGGTCAGAACTGCTGAAACATCGGATGCAAGCTATTTCTTCGATATCCACAGTCCAATAGATGCGGTTAAAGGCATGCTGATCGTCAAGCCCGACGAAACGGCTTACGATGCTTATGTGCAGGCAAAAACGACGAAACCAGCGACGATCCATTATTCCTTGGATGGCGGGGCTACGTATACAACTATTCCAGATAAGATCTATCCGATGGAATGGTCGATACGGGTAAACGATTTATCCCAAGCCTTCACTTATTATGTGGAATCGGACGGGAAACAGACTCGCAAGCGGACTCTCTTTCTGCCTGATCAGGTAACCGAAACTCCAGCTCAACCGGATTGGCAGGAGGGTTCATCCATCATTGTGGATAATACGGAGGCAGAGACAGAAGGGATCTGGATACGGGATACAACGGCTAACGACTATTACTATGATAACTATGTGTATGCCAAATCGACTGCCGGCACAGCGACAAGTAGAATTAAATGGCGACCTGAGCTGCCGGAAAGTGTTACTTACAGTGTGTACTATAAGCTTCCGCAAATAACCGCTGCTAGTGAAAATTGGGCAACGAATGCCTCATTTACCGTTTATTATAGCGGAGGCTCCGAGACGGTTACCGTAGATGAGACAGCGGCCAATGGGACTTGGGTGTACCTGGGTGCTTATCCTTTTGCAGCAGGCGATAGTGGGTACGTGGAATTAACCAATAAGGCCAATAAGTCACGGGTAGTTGCCGATGCGATGATGTGGGTGGACCCGAACAAGATACCGCAATTGGAGTCTGCGGTGATCCTGTCGAATCGGAACGAACTGCAGATGACTCAAACCGCACAACTAAGCGTAACCGGCTATTTGGATAATGGTCTGATTGGTGATCTATCACAGGCAAATGTGCAGTATTTCGTTGATCGAACCGATCTGGCTGAAGTGGACAGTAGCGGTTTGTTGACCCTTCTAAGTCTCGACGGGGAAAAGGATCACATTGAGGTATGGGCCACTGTAACGATTGACGGGGTGACCTTAACAACACCGCCTTTGACAATTGCGATCAGGGAATTAACGGTTATTGTCGACAGCACGAATACGACTGGGTTGTACACGACAGAAGGGTCTTGGAGCCAAAGCAATTTAGCCGGATACAAAATTGGTGTGAAGTCCCGTTACTCTACCGTTCAAGGATCATCCGCGACTTGGAAAGGACAGTTTCCAGAGGGGAAATATACGGTCTCCATCTACAAGCTCGTCCATACGACGGCAAATGACAATTATGTCAAAGTGGAAGTGAAGCATCAGTCGGTTACCGAGGTCACGTATATCGATGCAACCGTTGGCTCGTCGGGTTGGGTTAATCTTGGAACGTTCGACTTTACTGGAGACGGCAGTGAGTATGTTCGTTTAACCAGGGTTAGTCCGACAACGGTAGATCCACCAACTCTACCTGCCGATATGATTTATACGAGGGCTGATGCAGTCAAGTTCGAACGTCATTCCAGTAGTCCGCCGTTGCTTGCAAATGGGGTGCCAGGCAAACCGACACTATCGAATAATAGCGGTGTTGCGACAGGCTTACATGATGGCAATTACGAGGTTACGATGAATATGTGGTGGGGAAACAATGGCACACTGTATAAGCTGTACGAGAATGGCCAATTGATCCAAACGAAGTCACTGGGCGATGTTTCGCCAGCTGCCCAGACTTCCATTATTCCTATTCAAGGAAAGCCGAATGGAACCTATGTATATACATGTGAGTTATCGAATTTGTATGGAACGACTTCATGTGATCCACACACCGTCACCGTGACTGATGCGAAGCCCGGCAAACCTGTTTTGTCTAGTGACAACTGGGATCAAGATGGGGACTATAACATTACTGCTAATATGTGGTGGGGCACGAACGCAACACAGTATCGATTATATGAAAATGGCGAACTTATTGAAACGCAATCTTTATCTTCACAAACACCAAGAGCTCAATCGGCCACTACACAAATTTCAGGGAAATCGCCTGGCATCTATCAATATCGCTGTGAGTTTATGAATGGAAGTGGAACAACGGAAAGTGATACTATACAGATTATTGTAAAATAAACCTATGAGCTGAGTGGATGAGAACGATCCATTCGGCTTTTTTATTTCTTGGAATTTAGTATTGAACTATGCAAAATGCTAATCTTTCAAGGCTCTCAACTGAGTGATATTTACACGAACAGGTAGTAGTGCTTCAGAAATCCTAGCTAAGGAATTGAAGCAAGCAGGATTGCACCCGGATGAGGGAGAAGGCGTCGGATATTAGATGGAGAACGGACCAACTCCAGTGTAGTCTACTGAAGGCAGTCCGTTTTATTTATGGTCATGAGAGATAGAGGTGAACATTATGGCCCTCGGGATCAAGTCCCAAGGGCAGGATAGTTGAAAGAGAAACAACCTAACAAGATCCAGTTGTCGAGCGACAACAACATATACCGATTAATTTCCGCGTAAATCGCGGTTTTCTATTCAATCGAAAAGAGCCAAGCTTATGGTCCGATTGTCGTTCTTATATTAACTGATGTTACCACTGCATTGTATTCATTATCCCCATATACCCTAAATTGCTTGTGCAAGAGAATTCATCCGTCCGATCTAAGCCTAGACGCGAGGCAGGCTACGATACTGTGAAGGGGGCATCCCCCGTTTGTTCCGGAATATACGACTCAAATAGAAGCCGTTCTCATATCCGCACAGCTGCGCAATTTTGTCGATACTAAACTCTGTTTCTAGCAGCAATTTGCTAGCCCTGTCCAGCCGTAGCCGAGTCATATATTCAGAGGGGGTCATTCCGTAAGCCGCACGAAAACGTCTCGTCAACTGCACCGGGGTAAGCTGTAGCGAGAGCGCTAAGCTCTTCATATCGACCGGACCGAAAATATTGGCGGTGATGAAGTGGGCCGCCTTCCGCATCTCCTCATCAGCAATCACCACTGTTAACCCTATTTCCTTCGGCACGTTCCTCTCCAGCTCGTACAAACGCCACATATCGCTTACGAGGTGTTGTTTTCGCTCTATTGCGGCCTTATCCTGTTCCAACGCAATTAGTCGCAAGTAGCGGTAGTCGGAGCACAGGCGTTCGATGTCCGCGATCATCAGATTGCCAATCAACGAGCGCTGCTCTTCAAGCGAAGGCTCCGTGTTCCATGTGAAATGAATAAAGTGAAAGGTCAAAGGCTCAAGTGTCTTCCTATGAAACCAGGTGTTTGGAGGACAGACCACCAAGCTGCCGAACCCTGCTTCGCCTTCTTGATCTTCAATGCGGTAAGTGAATCGGCCTTCTTCCACAGCCAATATTGTCCAATAGGAATAAATATCCCGGTCGAGAGCAAACGACTCTTTCTTGTCCCAATAAAAGTGAGTCACTAGCCGGATCGCAAAGTCACTTCGCATTTTATCGCCACCAATGTTATGAAATAAAGTATATACCTTATCGTAACATGGTGCATGGAAATTGAAAAGTTGATAGCATACGATGAAATCATGGATATTATAGTTCTTTAAAAGGAGATGTTCAATCATGAGACAGGAAGTTATCATATCAGATATTACAGTTGTCGGCGGCGGCTTGGCGGGAGTGAGTGCAGCTGTTGCTGCAGCCCGTTTGGGCAGGTCCGTATCACTTATTCAGAATCGTCCTGTGCTAGGCGGAAATTCAAGCAGCGAGGTACGTGTATGGGTGTGCGGGGCTACCGCTCACGGAACGAATCGGTATGCGCGAGAAACCGGCATAATGGGTGAGCTTTTTCTTGAAAACCAGTACTGCAATATCGACGGGAATCCATATATTTGGGATATGGTTCTCCTTGAAACGGTTCGCGCAGAGCCCAATATCCGCTTGTTTTTGAATACCGATGTTCATGAGGTGGAAGCTGACGGCGATACAGACAATAGGGTCATCCGTTCAGTTACCGGTTGGATGATGGGGTCAGAGCAGCGTATTCGTTTTGAAAGTGGCATGTTTCTAGACTGCTCGGGCGACGGACTGGTTGGATTTCTGGCCGGGGCCAAGCATCGTATCGGCCGAGAAGCGAGGGAAGAGTACAACGAGGATTGGGCACCGCCCGTTGCGGATGACATTACACTGGGAAGTACAATGTTCTTCTATACGAAGGATGCAGGCCATCAGGTCAAGTTTATACCGCCAAGTTTTGCGAAGGATATCACGAAGACGACCATTCCGATGACGCGCGTCATCCGCAGTGGCGATAATGGATGCGCTTATTGGTGGATCGAGTGGGGCGGTGAAATGGATACGGTTCTCGACAACGAACGTATCCGTGACGAGTTATGGGCGGTGATCTATGGCTTATGGGACTATATTAAAAATTCCGGCAACTTCAATGCCGACAACATGACGCTGGAGTGGGTGGGCTCGATTCCAGGCAAGCGGGAGTACCGTCGTTTCATTGGTGATTATATGCTCAACCAGAACGATATCGTTGCTCAGCGCGAGTTTGAAGACGGTGTGGCCTTCGGTGGTTGGTCTATCGATTTGCACCCGCCACAAGGGATGTATTCGACTGAAAGTGGCTCCAAGCATTTGCATGCAGACGGAGTCTATCATATTCCGTTCCGTTCCCTATATTCTGTCAACGTGAACAATTTGATCATGGCCGGCCGCAACATCAGCGCATCGCACGTGGCTTTCGGAACGACCCGTGTCATGGCTACATGTGCCGTCATCGGCGAGGCTGCCGGCACTGGGGCTGCATTATGCGCTGAGAAAGGGGTCGTCCCACGTGAGCTATACCAGACTCATCTACGTGAACTTCAGCAAACACTGCTTCACCAAGGTGCGTCCATCATCGGTCTACGCAATGATGATGTGACCGATTTGGCACGGAGCGCGAAATTAAAAGCTTCCAGTACATTGACGCAACTAGTTGTGGAGAAGCCGATCGAAACCTATCCACTTGCTTCCGACACCGGCCTGATTTTGCCGGTCGACCCGGAGCTGAAAGGAATCGCTCTACTCGTCGATGCGGCAGAGAACACGACATTGGAGCTGGAGCTATGGGACACCGGTCGCGGTGAAAACTATGTCCCGCATACGAAACAACTGGCGACATTGACTCCGGTAGCAAAAGGCACAGGACAATATGTGAGCGTGAACCTCCATTGGAAGCCGGCCACCCCACAAAACGCATTCCTCGTGGTCAAAGCCAACGAACGGCTTGCCTTACATCTGTCTAATGAGCAACAATTTGGTGTACTTGCGTTTGCGAAAGGGCAGCGCCCCATTGTTTCCCCTAATCTCGGGGATCAACAGCCAAGTCAGCCGGTCGTGCAGTGGAATATGCGTCCATTTAACCGCAAACCGATCTGCTTCCGCCTCCTCTCGCCAACGCAAGCATACGCAGCGGAAAAGGTAATCGACGGATATCACCGACCGTTTGCTGGGCCGCATCTGTGGTCGTCAGACTCGCTTCGGAAAGACTCTCCGGAGTGGCTGGAGCTCAATTGGCCAGCACCAGTTAACATTAGCACGGTGCATATCACATTTAACGACGATGTGAACGAGGATCTGATCAATCTTCATCATCACCGTACACCGTTCGAAACAATTCCTGAACTGGTCAAGGATTACCTTTTGCAGGTTGATGTGGATGGCGAATGGATTACCGTTGCCGAAGGCCGAGACAACCGAAAACGAAGAGTTGTCCATTCATTAGATCAGCTGGTTTCCTCTGATCGTCTCCGCGTTGTGGTAGAAGCGACGAACGGTTGCCCGAGAGCCGAGATCTTCGAGATTCGCGTATACGAATAGCAGACAACAAAGACCTGTCTGCAGTTCTGCAACTCCCAAGAATCGTTATATGAATCAACAAGTTTTATATCTTCTGGATTCGTTTTAAGATGATATAATCGAATGAATAAAGAAAGATTCATCACAAGATCAATGAATGAGCCTGACTTAAGTATCGGAACTGGCTCTGCAAGGCTAGTATTGTTAACCATACTCCATAAACCAATACCCACGATTGACTGTGGAAAAAAACCTCTTGAAACAGAGGTTTTTTTTGCCTATTCGAGAAATCTGGAAACTCTTCAGACGATAAGAACATTCAACTACATTTTTGGGAGTGGATCCTACACGATGTTCAACTGGCGCTATTTGCTTCCGAACAAATTGAAGTACAGGCTAATCATGGCTTATATCACCCTTCTAATGATTCCTTTGTGCATAGCTATTTTTTATCTGTTCCAGCATTTTGAATCGATTCGTCAGAAGGATATGATGGATCGGATGTCCGAGCACATGCAGCAGGTTCATGTGTCCTTGACAGATATGATGGCATTCGCCTATAAGGCGAATATTATGCTGAGCCAGGACGAGAGCCTGATCCAAATTATGCACGATCCGGACAATTACGATCCCCTTGAGCGAAAGAAAGTCATCGAGAGTAAGATGTTTGGCATCAACAACAGTTTCTTCTTCCATCAAACAGAACTGTATTTTAGATTCATCGACCTGAAGGGCAATGTATACACCTCCTATGCACCTGCCGGCCGGTTGACTAACGAGCTCAAAACCTTACAAGATTGGCAGGATAAGCTACATAGCGGGACACATTCATACCGGTGGGTGGCGGATGATTGGAATGACGTAATAGGCAGTAAAGGAAGCAAGGTTTTAAGCCTGTACATAGTCCTGGATGACCCACTGCGTGGAAAATTCGGACTGGCGCGCATCAGCATCAATATTCAGGAATGGTTCCTGAGCACATTAAAGGATAGTCCGGCTAACCAGGATTTGACCATCTTTACGGGACAAGGAGAGACTGTTCTCCAAAGTAAGAAAACAACCTTCAGTATGGATATGTTGCATAGAATTACGTCGCTACAGGCAAAGGAAGGACACTATGAGGATAAACGTTCCTCATCCCTAGTCAATTACAGCTATCTTGAAGATCTGGATTGGTATGTGGTCAGTCAAATGCCGTTAAGCGAACTGCAGCAGGAAATCCGGCAATTAAGGTTTATCGTATTCCTCTTTTTGACGATTCTGGTCATCGTCTACGTACTAGTAACCATCATCCTATCTGCTCGTATGACGAAGCCGTTGGTTGTCTTAGAGCGGAGCATGGAGGAGGCATTGGACAAGAAGCTGAATGTCAAAATCAGTATCGGAAAGGGGGCAACTGACGAGGTGCGTTCCCTTGGTGACAGCTTTAACCACATGATAGATGATATCATCGCACTCATTAACAAGCTTAAGCTGGAGGAGCGGCAGAAGCAGGCGGTACGTTTTCAAATGCTGCTCTCCCAAATGAACCCGCATTTTCTGTTGAACACCTTGAATACGGTCAAATGGATCGCCAGAAAAGAAAAGCAGGAAGCGATCGCTGGCATCTGCACTTCTTTGGGGCTAATCCTGGAGGCCAGCCTGAACTCGGAAATAGAGCTGATTCCCCTTAAAGAAGAAATGAAGCTGCTGCGTTCCTACGAATCCATTCAGTCCTTTCGCTTCAGGGATCATTTCATCGTCCGCTATGAATTGGATGAGCCGGTTCAACATGCTCTCGTTCCCAAACTTAGTCTTCAGCCTCTGGTGGAGAATGCTATCGTCCATGGCTTTGACATGACGGACGGTTGTGGCACGATTTGGGTGAGGGTGAGAGCGGAGGGTAGAGAACTTATCCTGGAGGTGGAGGATAATGGTATCGGCATGGAAGCGGCCGCACTAAAACCGGGAAGACGTAGCGGTCATGGCATCGGACTGAGTAATCTGAGAGAAAGGCTACAATTGCTTTTTAAGCGGGAAGGTTCCATGGAGATTATTTCAGGCGCGGAAGGGACCCTTGTCCGGCTCCGGCTGCCTTTACTGATAGCAACACCTTATTCACAGGAAGGAGGCGATGGGCATGTGGGCGATTTTACTAGTGGAAGATGAGGCATTTGTCCGGGAGACCCTACGAGAGACGGTGGAATGGGAGCGGCACGGATTTTACGTTGTGGGTGAGGCTGGGAACGGTAAGGAAGCTCTTACGGCTATTCTGGAGCTTAAGCCTGACGTCGTGATCGCGGATATTGTTATGCCGGGGATGGACGGGATTGAACTGTTGAAGGAGACACGGAAAGCGGGAATCCGCAGCCGGTTTATTATGCTGACGGCTATGAGCGATTTTGAATATGCCCGGGATGCCCTTCAATACGGGGCCTTCAACTATCTCTTGAAACTTTCCTTGAATGATGAAGTTCTGCTCGAGAATCTGGCACGGATTAAGGGAGAACTGCTTGAGGAGCTTAGCGTAGCTGGTGAGTTACTTTATCCTTATTATCACCGTATTTGGTCGGGTATCCGGGGAACGGTCGCAGCGTCCGATCAAGATCAGACCGGAACAATTGCGATAACGGAGAAATTCCACGACTTAGAACTTGAAATTTATACCATACTGAGTGGAGCTGTACCCGCTGCAGCGGAAAAGATGAATATTCAGACAGAGGAATATCTGTTGGTTCAACCCTTCCATGAAGGAGGACAGACAACTTTCTTTTGCTGGAGCTTTGGGAAGAAGGCAGCGTGTGCAAACAGACATAAACATAACCTTTCGATTGGAATGGCTTACGGCAGCAGTCTGAGCCAGTTGTCCCAGGATTGGCGCTTAGCACTGAATCAGTTGAACGGATATTGGTACGGCTCAATGGGAGGTCAGGTGAAGGAGCGGCATGAACTGCCGCCGATCGCAGAGCTGGAAGCAGAGCTGATCCGGCGTTTCGAAGCACGCGACGAACGCCAATGCACCGAGGTGACAGCTTTAATGTGGAAGAGCATGGAAGCCTCTTTGTTCTCCCATGTAGAAGTGAAGATACTGGCTGCCCATCTTGTTCATATGCTAGCCATGCTGGCAGGACGAAAATCGGAGTACCGGCAGGAACTTGACTCAGCCATCAGCCATGCGTCGCTGCTTGTTCATGTACAGCAAGTCATACATAAGCTAATCCAGCAATTGAAGGAAGAACATGTAAGTTTTACAGATCATCCTGAGGTGAATCGGGTGATTCAATATATGCTGGAGCATTTCAAAGAACATATCAAGATTGCGGATTTAGCCAAGCTGGTATCCATTAACGTCGACTATCTAAGCACCGTTTTTGGTAAAAAAACCGGACTGACACCGATCGCCTATTTGCAAAACATCCGGATCGAGCAGGCGAAGCGTCTTCTGCTGCATTCCAAACTGAATGTGGAGGAGATCGCTTTTCAGACAGGCTTTGCCGATGATGCATACTTCATTAAGGTGTTCAAGCGCATGGTTGGACAAACGCCTAGCTCCTTCAGGCGTGAGAATAATACCTAAGTTTTGTACTATTCATCTGTAAGTTTCAACCCTAATGAGGCAAGGGATTGATTGGTATAGTTGGGTGGAATCAAACAATCCAATCAAAGGGAGGTTGCAGGGAAGATGAGAAACAGAAAATGGATGATGGCAGGGTTTGCTCTGTTTATGACCGTGCCTCTGGCACTCGCCGGCTGTGGTGGAAGCGGGGGTGGCAAGCAAGCGGAGGGAGCTACTTCTCCTGGAGCAACTAAGACCAGCAGTGAGCCGATCAAACTTACCCTGTGGGGAGCGGTACCATCCGAGAATGGCCCACAAGAGGTCGTAGACAACTGGAATAAGCAAAATCCGGATGTTCAGGTGGAGTATGTGCGGTTCGTCAATGACGATGCTGGGAACCTGAAGCTGGATACAGCTCTCATCTCTAATCAGCCTGTGGACATGTACGTCAACTATGATTTCAGCCTTTACGAGAAGCGGATTAAAGCAGGCAACGCACTTGATTTGGGCATATTCTCCGATTACAACGTGGACGATAAGATGGGGGAAGGCGCTGCGCTATGGAAAGTAGACGATAAGTATTATGGTCTGCCTACCCAAAAAGGCTTGTCTTTTGTCTGGCTGAACAAGGATATGCTCGATGCAAAAGGACTGCCGGTTCCGACGGATTGGGGGCTGGAAGAGTTCAGAGATTACGCTGCCAAGCTGAAGAGTGACAAGGTATGGGGATTGGCACAAAGCGATTATTACTTCACCGTGCCTATCAACGGGTCCTTACAGAAGCAAAGTTTGCAACTGACCAAAGACGATGGTACTTCCGCTTTTGATAACCCGCTAACGGTCAAGACGCTTCAGGTCTATTCGGACATGATGTTCACCGATAAGAGCCTGATGCCTCATACGGAGCAGATCACTTCGAAGCCTGCCTTGGACCAGATGTTCGTGAAAGGAGAAGCCGCAATGTTGTTCTCCACGAACCAGATCTTCCGCACGACGAATAATATAGCTGAATTTCCCCGGTCGTTCAAGGTGGCAGCGGCACCAGCTCCCAAAGTGAACAAGGATCAGACCGATTATATTAACGCCGGTGGCCTGGGAGATGTGATTTCCATCAATCCGAGCTCCAAGCATCAGGAAGCTGCCTGGAAATTTATACAGTGGTATGCGGATGAAGGGATGCTGCCGATGGCGGCGGGCGGAAGAGTACCTTCCTCCAAGGACTTCCCGGTCGATGAGGCTGTCGCACTAATGTTCAAAGGTGTGGAAGACACGTATGATCTGGATTCAATCAAACGGGTCATGTTCGGTGATCTGCCGCTGGGTCTGAGCCGTTTGGACCGGAAGACAGGAAGCGAGCAACAAGCTATCTATGACAACGTGTTTTCTCGGAAGCTGACAGCTGAAGATGGCGCGAAAGAATTAGCGCGGGTGCATAACAAGAATTTGCAGGCATCATCCAAATAGCACAACCTGGCCAAGGAGGGGCGGGTGATTCGTACCGTATCCCTCTATACACCGCTAGCTGCCTGATGATGCAAGTTACTTTATTTAGAGAGAAAGGCGGTGACCGATCGTGAGCTGGATGAAGCGACAGAGGCTGATTGGTTATGTGTTTATCGCTCCCAATCTTATCGGAATGACCGTGTTTATGCTCATTCCAGCCCTGTTCTCCTTTTATTTAATGTTTACGGATTGGGTATTCGCTAGTGGGGAAGCCCCGCATTTCGTTGGATTGGATAATTTCAGGATGCTGGTGAGAGACGATTTATTCCTAGTATCGGTCAAAAACACCTTGCTGCTACTGATCCCTGTACCGATTTCTATCATGCTTGGGTTTCTGATTGCTGTCATGCTTAATAATCGGACGTATTTTCAAAAGACACTTAGAGCGTTCTTTTTTGCTCCGTATTTTACCAGTGGCATAGCCATTGCTTTCGTCTGGATGGTACTATTTCAGCCTAGTAGTGGTCCGATAAATGCCTTCCTGCACTCCATTGGTATAACTGATCCTCCACAATGGTTTGCTTCCCCGGATACAGCAATGTATGCAGTGCTGATTATGATGACCGCAGGTGGCATTGGCTATAACATGATCATTTATTTAGCTGCCTTGCAGGAATTGTCCGCCGAGCAACTGGAAGCCGCGAAGATAGACGGAGCAACATTTGGGCAACTGCTGCATCTCATTATTTTTCCATTAGTGAGTCCAACGACGTTTTTCTTAATGATTACTGGTTTTATCGGCTCGATCAAGGGATTTGGCATGATTTATGCGATTACCCAAGGCGGGCCGGGCAATAGTACGACGGTTTTCTCGATTTTTGCATATAAAAAAGCCTTCAACTTCTATGAAATGGGGTACGCGTCGGCTGTCTCGTGGACTATGTTCCTGATCATCCTGTGCATCACGCTTATTCAATGGGTTGGTCAGAAAAAATGGGTCCATTACTAACAGAGGGGAGACGCACAATGGCTAGGAGAAATGTAAGAGTAATCAGAACACGGGTGATGAGAACCTTCAATACGATCATCATGGCGCTTGCCAGTCTGCTGCTGCTGTCACCAATGATCTGGATGATCAGCACTTCGTTTAAGAAGCCGAAGGACGTTTTTAACTATCCGATTCAGTGGATTCCGCACGATCCTGTAT
This sequence comes from Paenibacillus sp. FSL F4-0236, assembly GCF_038000135.1. NCBI lineage: Bacteria > Bacillati > Bacillota > Bacilli > Caryophanales > Paenibacillaceae > Paenibacillus > Paenibacillus sp. FSL F4-0236. Next base: position 2,455,908 of record NZ_JBBOBK010000001.1, on the reverse strand, counting down.
GGACCAACCATTTTAAGGTTTGGACGACTGGAGACGGATTTTCGCTTTTTTATTTCAATTCCTTGAAAATATCTTTCATTTTGATGATTGGAGCTCCTTTGTTGGCCGCTTTTGCCGCATATGGTTTCAGTCGGATTCTATTTAAGGGAAGGAACGCCATCTTTTTGCTGTATCTGTGTCTGATGATGATTCCACAGCAAGTGTTGTTTGTCCCGAAATTCATCATGTTTGATTGGATGAAAATTTATAATACACATTGGGCGCTCATCCTCCCAGGCTTATTTACGGTATTCGGCGTCTTCATGATTCGGCAATTTTTCATGAGCATTCCCCATGAAATATCGGAAGCGGCTTTCATTGACGGAGCCGGTCATTTCCGGATATTCTTTCAACTGTTTCTGCCGCTATCCAAACCAGTGCTTGCAACCTTCGCAATTATTGATTTTACATGGACGTGGAACGATTACGAGAATTCCTTGATCTTCCTGTTAGACAAAAGATTGTTCACGGTACCGCTAGGCATGCAGAATTTCATGCTGGAAGCGGGAGTGGATTATAACATGATGATGGCTGCCGCTACAGCGGGAGTCGTGCCGCTTCTCATTGTCTTCTTCATGGGCCAAAAGTATATTATTCAAGGCTTCTCAAGCTCTGCCGTCAAAGGATAAACAACGATACGAACAATAGAGATAGACGGAGATTAAAGACGCCTCGGGGTCCATTCAAAATGTTTTATGATAGCGCATACAAAAATGTTTTAGGAGGAATTTCGTCTGTATGAAGAGGATATCGATTGTGATTGTCGTGGTTTTATTGTCCAATCTGGTATTGTTCTACAGTCCTGCGCATGCAGCATCGGATTTCAATCATGTACTGAGTGATTTTGAGCAAGGAGACGATAACTGGATTTTTGCTATGGGGGATTCGCCTGAAGTGAAGGGAAGCTTCAATCGGATCGAATCAGCTGAGAGTTATAACGGAGCCCATATGGGACAAATAAAAGCAGATTTCAGCCTAAGACCAACGGGATCGCCATTTGCATCCATAAAAAAAGAGGTGGATGAGCTAGATATTGAACAACTAACATTCTGGGTCAAAACCTCGGACTTGAAATCACTGCGAATCCGAACGACAGATTCGACAGGGCAAACATTCCAACAGCGCATTACATTGCAAAATACATCGGATTGGCAGCAAGTTGTCGTAAGTCAGATGGGATCGAACACATTTACTTACTGGAATGGAGCAAATGACGGTGTATGGCATAAACCGGCAAACGCCATCACAATCCTTTTCGACCGATTTGATATGAAGAACGCCGCGTTACCGGCCACTATCCTGGTTGACCACATGACGGCTCAGATGGGTGATTGGCAGCCAGAGCTGAAAATTCAGCAAACAGCACTTGGAAATATTTTCCTGGATTCTGAACCGAACGTTTTTATTGTAAGAACAAGCAGACCATCAGTAAGTTGGGCCACATATGATATTTATGGCGCACAGATTACTTCGGGAAGCGAGAGTCCGGTCGCCGGGAAAGCTCAGATCACGGTGCCTTTCAGCAAATTGGGCTATTTTACGCTTGAAGTTACTGCGGAGAGACCCGGCAGTGAACCACTGGTCCGAAGTACAGCTTACGCCGTTGTTTCTTCAGCATTGCCACCCGGTAATGGGGAGTCACCGTTTGGTGTCAGCACGCATTTGAACTGGACTGCCTCCGGATGGAGCAAAGAGCTGAGTAAACTGATCCGTTATATGGGCGCATCCTTCGTTCGGGATGGCATGGAATGGAGCAGCATCGAGAAACAAAAAGGCATCTATACCTTCGCCCCTTCACCGGATGATTATATGCAGAAGCTTGCGGAGAATGATCTTAAGCTGCTTTTTGTGGCGGCATTTAACAACCCATTCTACGATAATAATGCAACACCCTACACGGATATAGGAAGAAGGGGACTTGCGGAATACGCTAAAGCTTATATAGAGCAGTACAAGGATCAGCTCATCGGTTTCAATGTATACAATGAGTTCAATGGCGGGTTCGGCAAAAGGGGGAACAGTCCTGCCAATTCGCAGCCGAACTATTACTTCAATCTGATGAAAGAGACCTATAACGTCGTTAAACCGGTCCATCCGAATGTGCCGGTTGTCGGTATCGTCTCAGGAGGCGTCGACCTGAACTGGATTGAAGGTGTACTGAAAGGCGTAGGAAAAGGCGAGGACAAAAACGCAGGACTGAAATATCTGGATGCTGTCTCTGTACAGACCTATATGGACCCGAACGCACCTCGACGTATTTGCAAAATTGAAAGGTCTGAAAACCTTGATTAAGCAATACAATAACGGCAATCTGGTACCGATCTGGGTAACAGAATTCGGATCACCGACACATCAATCTGCAAAAGGCGTCGATGAGAAGACCCAGGCCAATTATTTGCCGCGTGGTTTTGTATCGGGATTGAGTCTCGGCGTAGAGCGGATGTCTTGGTATGATTTTATGAATGACGGACTTCGAGATGATTATAATGAGGATAATTTCGGACTGGTCCGACATAAGAATGACCCGATGGGGGCCTATACACCGAAGCCGGCCTATGCGAGTTATGCTGCAATGAGCAGACAACTTGCCGGTGCAGTATTTGAGGAAATTGAGCAATTCGGAGATCCGATCAGAAGCAACTTATTCACAAAAGGTGGCGAAAATCTTAGAGTTGTCTGGGCGCAGAGTGACACTCAAGCCGTTATCGAAACGGATAACAACCTAGAAATTACTGATTTTATGGGAAATACAGAAATTTACTCCCCGCATCATGGCAAGATCTATATGACGATAACGGGAGAGCCATTCTATATCAAAGGAAGCATCAACCGGATCGTTACGGACGGCACATTTACAATCGCTGGAGGGCAAACAGCAGTAGGAGATCCGCATGCGTTCAACTTAACGATTAATAACGATGATCTGCCTAATCTGACTATAACAGCGAAGATGGAGGAGAATAGCTATCCGATTGAAGCGGTGCAAGATCAAACGGAAGCGCTTACTCTAAGCATTAACGAGACGAGAGAAGGTTTCCGTTCGGTAGTCATTCACTTGTTGGACGAAGTTGGCAACAAGATAGGCAAGCTACAGCATAGCGTTGCAACCGGCGTACCACACAAGGTTACGGTCAGACCTGTGATGCAACAGAAGGAAGGACAGTACAGTCAAACGCTAAATATCGATGTAGAAAACTTCAGAAAAGCCGCCGGTCTTACTGTCGACAGGGTGACTTGGCAGGTTGGAGAACAGTCCGATCAAGAGCTTATCAACACGGTCGTACTGCCAGGCAGCAAACAGCAATTCAGTATCCCGCTTAGTCCGATCACGCTAGGAGGAGATCAACCGACGTCCATCCGCGTCGAGTTTGCGGAGCAGGAGCCATACGTCTATAAAGGGAATTTTAGCTTTAATCCGGTCAACCGGGGGACGATTGCGGTCAATGACCATATCGAACCGGAAATTGAAGCTTTGGCGCCTACAATCGATTTGTCGCAGGGTAAGCCTGTCTTGCTCTCCGGCCATAGCGGAACCATTGGCGTGAGCGGTCAAGCCTGGCTTCACTTTGATCAGGATCACCTGTATCTGACGGCCAAAATTAATGATAATGTTCATTCGGCTGCAGCTTCCGATGCTAATATATGGAATAATGACAGCATTCAGTTTGCGTTATCTCCGGGAATTCCGGGTGAGAGCCGGGGATGGTATGAGTATGGTATATCGGATTCGCCTAATGGTCCGCAAGTCTATCGCTGGACGGCGTTGGGGGGATTGCCAGTAGGGCTGGTGCAACATGGTGAAGCATCGGTAACCAGGAATGAGGAACAGAAGCTGACGATTTATAAGCTAGCTCTACCTTGGTCGGAGCTGACACCGATTGCACCTCAGCATGGAGATGTGATGAGCTTCTCGCTGCTCGTGAATGAGAATGACGGACAGGGACGACGAGGCTGGATCGAATGGGCAAGCGGCATCGGTTCCGAGAAAAGACCGAGTTTATTCCGCTCCATGCAGTGGATGATGCCGACCCAATAAGCAATAAGGAGAAGAACTATGCCACTTGTTGATATGCCGTTAGAACAATTGAAAACCTATGAAGGAACGAATCCACGCCCAGCGGATTTCGATGAATATTGGGAGCGTGCTCTGGAAGAGATGCGGACTGTTGATCAGCAGCTTGAGCTGGTGCCTAGCAGCTTTCAAATACCCCATGCCGAATGCTTTGACCTGTATTTCACAGGCGTGAAGGGAGCGCGAATTCATGTGAAGTACGTGCGCCCCAAGAATATGGAAACCCCTCATCCGGCTGTCGTTATGTTTCACGGCTATTCCGGCCATGCCGGGGATTGGAGCGAGAAACTGGCTTATGTATCGTTAGGCTTCTCTGTGCTTGCCATGGATTGCCGCGGCCAGGGGGGAACCTCGGAGGATGTAGGAGGGGTAAAGGGAAATACGTATCACGGACATATTATCCGCGGGTTAAATGATCACCCGGATGAACTGCTATTTCGTCACATTTTTTTAGATACTGCACAGCTTGCCGGAATAGCGATGAAGCTGCCTGAAGTCGATCCTGAACGCGTTTACGCTGCAGGGGGATCTCAGGGAGGTGGACTTACGATAGCTTGTGCTGCATTGGAGCCGAGAGTGAAGAAGCTTGCACCGATTTTCCCTTTTCTTAGTGATTACAAGCGCACATGGGACATGGATTTAGATCAAGAAGCTTATGGCGAGCTGCGTACGTATTTTCGCTACTATGATGTGCTTCATGAACGCGAACATGATGTATTTAAGAAGCTCGGCTACATTGACATACAATTTCTAGCTGAGCGAATTCGTGGCGAGGTCATGATGAGCGTCGGGCTAATGGATACCATATGCCCGCCATCTACGCAATTTGCAGCATACAATAAAATGAACACGATGAAGCAGCTTGTTATTTATCCTGACTTTGGACATGAGTATTTACCGGGTTCGTCCGACCGGACGATGCAATTTTTCCTGGATTAATGAATCAGAACGAGATATCAACATTAAAATAATCACCCATAATTACATTTAAACGTTGATATCTAATGGCTCCGTCCTTTGTTTTCAGAGGGCGAAGCCATTAGTGTTTTTGTGGATTATAACGGACAGCTCGCTTTAGGCTGTCTTTTGAAAACCAAAATTGAAATGTTACTTTGTCAAAACGACAGTTCCTTTATAAGCTATTGATCCCCTAGCACACACAAAATTGCCAACTAGAACTGTTTTTTTATAAGTCAAATTTGTTTTAATTCAGTCTAAATAAGCGCTTACATTAGAGGGCAGCTAAACTTACAATTATGTCTAACCATTTAAATTTAGGAACTTCTCCAACAACGGCGATGAATTTCACTGTCATAGGTTTATTTGCAAAGCTAGGTTGAATATTTGAAAAGGGGGGGCGTCATGGGGATTACAAAACGAAAAGCAACCGTGATTATCTTGTTTACCACTCTGATTGTTCTTGCTCTACTCGTGTTGAGCTTAACTAACAAAAAGGCGGAGCTACCTGAAGATTGGATATTTACAGTAGATGGATACGCCGTAACAGAGGAAGAATTTCAATTTTATGTCAAGGAGCATAGAGCTATAACGGCAGACTATTTCTTCAGAACTTATGGGGTCCAAGTAGATGAGGGCTTCTGGACACGTCAATACGGAGAAAATCATGAAACCCCAACTGAATACGCCAAAAAATCTGCAATGACTGCATTGCTAAAGACCAAGCAGGAGCAATTTATTGCAGATGAGCGGGGGATCGCCCCTTACAAAAGCTTTGATGAGCTAAAATCCGACATGGAAGATGAAAATGTTAAGCGAGCTAAGATGGATGATTCAGAAGGGACTTACTATGGATTGCCTCAGTTTGATTTAAATCAATACATGCAATATTTAAGTGGCGCCCGTTGGCCGGATTTGGTAGAAACGCAGGTTAAAAAAACGAAAATGAGCGAAGCAGAGTTGCAAGTTGAGTATGCATCAAAAAGTGCGGAATATGTTCGTGTTGCAAATGAATTGACGGCTGCGTTAGCGACAGCGGGACAGGCCAAGGAAGAGAAAGTGCTAAACCGTTTGGATATATCCAAAGAAGAAACCGAGTCTCTTAAGTTCTGGGAGTCTTTAGCTGCTGCTTCTGTAGGTGAGACAGTAATCGGTAAATATATGGGCGAGAATGTCGTTGCAACATTAACCACAAAACCGGAAATCACCAAGCTTAAACTGGAAGAAGTGAAAGATTCCATTCTATACGGATCGGCGGAGTCTGACTTGCGAGCGTTAATTGCAAATACGAATAAGTTGAAGATTGTATATAACGGTAATCGATTCAGTGAATTAGTAGTGAACTAGAATAGTTATGCTTTTAAGTTTATAAAAATCTATGTCTATTGAGGCTTCCATAGATGCAGATTTTTTATAATGATTAATTTATTAATTTCAAAGGGAGGAAGTTTTTGGATGATACGATCGAAATGGATGCAAAAAGCTTTGTCGATGATTACGGCAACTTCGTTGGTGTTCCCTGGTCTGTTCGGCTTGGCGCCTTCATCTGAAGTGTCAGCTGCGGGGGGGGGCGAATCTTTTGACTCTGTTGTACTAGAATTGACACAAGCGGCAGGTCAGGCAGGCAGGGTGAATCTTACCTATAAAGGTTCGCCTTTAAGCAGTCTCGTGAAAGGACCGGTTATTGACGAGGTTAATTATGATTCCAGCAATGCGAATCTTTTAACTGTTAATAATCAGGGGAACATTACTTTAGCTAGCGGTTATACATTTGCGTTGCCAGGTGCTCCAGGCATCCCGGTGACAATCACGGCCGCGGCGAGTTATTACCATGACTCAGATGTATTATTCATGGAGGATTTCGAGAACAACAATGGTCCAATGACATCAACTGGCAAATTAGGTTCGTCATACACGCTTTCCGATGCTCAGTCCCGTTCTGGATTGAAAGCGATTACACCTTCGAATGATACGAATAATGAAAATGTAGCCCAAGACGTGGCATTGCCGGCAGGTAGCAATTATAAGATGACGGCATGGTATTTTGACCCGTATCCTGATGAGGAGAAGACAGCGACGGATAGAACTCAATTTGCTATTGTAGATGGCAAAAATGCCACCTTTGCCGGGACATTCTATCAAAGTTCAGAGGCTGATGTTATTCATAACCCGACTAGATATACTTGGGCATATGCACCATCATCAGCGGGTACAGCAGGCAACCGTTGGAAAGATAGCGGGGCTTTACGTTCTACAGGCTGGCATAAATTCGAGTGGCTCATTACACCGAATGGTGCGACTTTACAAATAGACGGAACATTAATATCCGATTCAGCGCAAAGTAATATTTACAAAGCTATGAAGAGCGGTACAACCATTCAGCCTAAAATAGCTGGAGGATGGAACAACCAGTCAGGTAACAAAGCTTATATTAAAAATAAACATCTAATCGACGATTTTTATGTTGTTAAAGATGTGGCTACAACAACAGGAACCAGAACATTAACATTGAATTTGGTACCTCCCGGTGGATTGCCAAATTTAGAAATAATCACTCAGCCAACAGCGGAAAAAGTGAAACAAGGTGAGACAGCAACATTTAGCGTTGCGGCATCAGCCGCTGCTTCAGCATATCAATGGTATGTATCTGACGACGAGTCTGGCTTGAACGGGACAAAAGTCAGCGGAGCTGATAAGGCGCTATTAACGCTTCCCAATGTGGACGCAGCTTCACAACAAGGCAATTTCTATTATTGCGAAGTGTCTTCGGCAGACGGAATTGTGGTGAAATCCAATGCTGCACCGTTGTTGATAACCACCAATACACAGGTGAATGCGCCAATTAAACCGACGCTTGACTCGGACTCGGGCATTTATAGTGGCGCTTCCAATTACGGTGACACCCTTGTAACACTGTTCAAAGACGGTGGACCTGTTGGTTATTATTTATCGAAAAATGGAGGACCCGACCAGCCTAACAATCACGAAAGGCATCATGTTCTGCCCTATGCAAGGGCACTGGGAGTGGGCAACTACACGGTTACAGCCATTGTCATTAATAATGCGGGGGACATCAGTGAAGAAGTTGCAGCATCCGGAATATTAAAGATCGAGAAATTGCCTGTACCGGTAAATGTCAGATGGAACGGCACATACGCTACATGGGACCGCGTCGCTAACGCATCTGCCTATTCGGTTCAACTCTTCAGTAATGGAGTGGCTAAAGGAAGCCCAATTGCAGCAACAAGCAATGATGCGGCTTTGTCCCCGACTTTAAATGATACATTTAAAGTAAAAGCAAACGGCAATGCAACGTCACGATTCTTGGACTCTGATGAATCAGAAGAGAGTGCACAATATTCAGCCAACATTGCACTAATTCGCCAGAGCGATACTTTATGGGCAGGAGATAGAACACGGTTAATCGTTGACACTGCTGATGTGTTCGTTGCTGATAACATCAGCTTCAGACCGGCAGATCAAGACAAGGATAAGATTGAAGTTGATGATGCCGGATTCGTGACGGTTAAGAAAGGTTATGTTCCGACAGGGAACGAAGAGGTCACTGTTCAAGTAAGCGTTGATTACTTCAATAAGGCTGACACTATGTTTTACGATGGATTTGAAGGGGAGAAGAAATTTTCAAATGGTGCGAACGGATATGTTCACAGCGATGTGATGTCCCGTACCGGAGGAAAAGCCGCAACATCAAGCGGCGCCGGTCAGGTGGCTACTGTTCCAGGTACCTATAATTACGCCCCTGCAACCGGTAAGACAACAATCGTTACTGCTTGGTACTATGATGATGGCAGAGCGGCTTCCAATGACCACGCTGTCTTTGGCTTAACCCCATCATCCAATGAACATATCGCAATAAATTATGGCAATGGAGATGGCGATTGGGCCGCAAATCTGACCAATTACGCAGTCAGACCCGGTTCATCCGGGAGATTCTATCCTGTAGATGTCAAGCGAAGCGAAGGCTGGCATAAATTCCAATGGTTCGTTACATCAACGGGAACGACCTATAAAATCGATGGACAAGACATTCAAAGGCAATCAACAGATGGCGGCAATTTTGATACCCTAGTTAAGAACAATATTTCCAAGATCGATGCATTCCAGCTTGCTACGAACTGGGGCAACAAGGCTGGAACGATTAAGGATATACAGAACAGGCACTTTATCGATGACGTATATGTTATCGATAGTGGAATAACAGCCCAAACCGGAACATCTTCTATTAAACTAAAGCTCATGCCCAAAGAGTATAGCCACTTGGAAGACAGCACATATGTTATTGGTCTGGACGACTATAATATCACCGTAAATCCTGATTTAGCAGATCTAGCTGGAGTGGAGATCGGCGCTGTAACACTGCAGCGGGATGTGGATTATACAGTTAGCGGTAATGTATTGAAAATTAACAAAGAATCATTCGCAAGAAATAATATCGTGCCAGGAAAATATACCATTAGACTGGATCTGAATCCTGCCGAAATCACATTCGAGTTGAACATTCTACCACTTGAAGTCCGTGATTATTATTTCTCCAATAACGGTGACGATCATGCAGATGGACGCACACCGGCTACGGCATGGAAATCAATCTCCAAGATTAATGAATATGTATTTATGCCAGGTTCAACCATTTATCTGGATGCGAATAGCGTATGGAACGAACAAATCAGACTGCGCGGCGATGGTGAGGAAGGAAATCCGATTACGCTTACAAAATATAATACGACCGACCCTAACCAACGCCCGATAATTAATGGTGGAGGAACAGCGTCAAGCCCATCAGGCATTTCCTTAAACGGTACAATTGAGTTATATGACGTTAACTATTGGGTAGTCAGTGGAATTGAAGTAACGAACATCGGCAATAAAGCAGGTGACGGCCGTTCTGGTATCGCTGTAATGTCACGGATTTCCAAGCTGGGACAAGGTCAGTTTAATATTCAAGATTATGCTGATGCTCGTATGCAAGGCATCGTCATTCGAGATAACTACGTTCATGATGTTAATGGGCTGCACCAAGCAAATGGAGCAAGTAAGGTATCCGGCGGCATCATTATTAATGGTTATGTAGATATATTGGTTGAAGGAAATAAAACCCTTCGCTGCGATAACGAAGGTATTCGCAACAATGCCTACGGGCCAAGCAATCCAGGGACGAATAACACAGGCATTACTTGGAGTAACTCAAGCTATCCTTGGGCATCAAACGCTGTGTTTAGAAACAACTGGATTTCTAGTTCGGTTGGAGATGGCATTGTTATGTCCGGCGGGAACAACTCCCTTGTGGAACGAAATGTGGTCACAGACAGCGGATACAGCTATTTAAGCGATAAGAGCGGTAACCTGGTTACGAACTGGGGGCCAAATAATACAACGCCAACATATCTAGGTTCGCAAAACTATGCGGCAGCGTGGATTATGGCAAGTAAAGGCACGATCTTCCGCTATAATGAAGCCGTGGACAACCCTTATCATGCAAGTAATGACGGTATGGCATGGGACATTGACAACTATTGTCAGGACAATGTGTATGAATACAATTACAGCCGAAATAATTATGGCGGTTGGTACTTACAGATGAATGCTGCCAAGGGCAATATCGTTCGCTATAACATTAGCGTGAACGACGGTCGCAGCCCGGATTTTAACAAGAGCTTTAACAGTCTTATATTACTTGCGGGAGGCTCTTCAACGAGCGAGGAATTAAGCGGATTATACTATAACAATGTCATCGTCACACCATTAAAGAATAGCAGTTCGTTAGTATTTGATCCGACGGCCTCCAACTTGCATATTTATTTCCAAAATAATATTTTTGCCTACACTGGGGCAAACAACCAAGTTGGTCTGAAAGGCGGGGGAACATCAGCTTCATTTGCAGCCGGACGTTTTACGAACAACATTGTATATCCGGCTAATCTTTTTGGTAGCATGAACGCAGGTGGAGGCGGGTATCTAGGTGCAGGCGTAACAGCAACAGACAACCGCTATGTATCGGAAGAGGAACTTAACTCTATATTAAATGATTATAAATCTGCGCCGGAACATTGGATTACCAACAGTGGAACAGTGGATGCCAAGCTTGATTACAGTGCGATGAACGGGTTCCGTCTTGCTGACGGAAATAACCTGGCCTATGGTGCAGGTGCCGAGATTGTAAGCCCATATGTGGATCGCGCGAACGCTCTGCCTCATATGACGGAGAGAACAGACTTCTTCGGCAATCCACTTAGCGGCAGAACGCCTTCCATCGGCGCACACAACCCTTATGCGGTAACTTTTGATTCCAACGGTGGCAGCGAAGTGGTGATGAAGTTCGCAGATATGGGCGGGACAATTACCGAGCCAACAGCGCCGACAAAAGAAAACACTATTTTCGGCGGTTGGTATCAAGATGCAGAATTAAACGATGTCTGGGATTTCGTTGCTGATCCTGTTACAAGGGATATTGAATTATATGCGAAATGGGTTGAAGACGCAGGTACTGCGCCAACGATTACGACGAAATCGCTTGCGGATGGCAAGGTAGGACAACCTTATTCGGCAGTTCTTACCACTGACAGCGATAAGCCGATCAAATGGGCTGTTGTAGATGGTCAATTGCCATCAGGATTGAGCTTGGATGAAGATGCAGGTGTTATCTCGGGTACACCGGATCAATGGGGTCAATTTACATTCAAAGTTCAAGCTAACAATGACGCAGGCAGTGACTCGAAAACGTTCAATATAGTGATCACTGAAGATGTCTCAGTTGACACAGCTCCGGAGATTATCACTAAGACTTTGCCGAGTGGCAAAGTTGGACAACCTTATACGGTAACATTAGCGGTATACGGCAGCGAACCGATTACTTGGAAGGTCCAGGGAGGAGATTTACCAGTAGATTTGAACCTAGATGAAGCAACAGGCGTTATCTCGGGTACGCCTCAAGAGGCAGGATATTACGAATTCACTGTTGCAGCAACGAATGATTTTGGTATAGATAAGCGAGTATTGAGCATCGAGATTAAAGAGGATATGCCAGTTGATATAGCTCCGGAGATTATCACTAAGAATCTGCCAAGCGGAAAAGTTGGAGAACCTTATACGGTAACATTAGCGGTATACGGCGACGAACCGATTACCTGGACAGTGAGTGATAATTATTTACCTGCAGGGTTGAATTTAGAAGGAGCTACGGGTGTTATTTCAGGGGTGCCTACTGAAGCGGGAACATACAAATTCACTGTTACGGCCTCTAACCATGCTGGTATGGATACGATAGAGTTAACTATCGTAATTACTGCAAATAATAACGGCGGAGGATCAGGTGGCCAAATCAGCACGCCGACTCCTTCTCCAGAATCACCTGTAGCAGATCTTATTGATACTACAATCAAAGAACAGCTGATGAAAGGCAATTCCATTGCATTGACGATGTCAGCCGGAAAAGATGAGCTTGAGATTCAAAACGATATGATCGGTGCGATTATTAAAGCCAACAAACCGCTAACCGTTACGAATGACACCGTATCTGTTGAATTGTCCCCTGAATTGTTGAAGCAGTTGAATACAGGCAAGAGGATGAAGGTTGTCATTAAACCTGTAAATGATAGAGACGGAGTTATAGGGCGGGGATATGAGTTGAAGATCTTCTCAGATGGCCGGGAAGTAACGGATTATACAGGGCTTATACCAGTAACCTTCGATCTGACAAAAGAGAAGTTGTCGACTAACGATATTAGCATGTTATGCGGTGTCATGCTTCGATTAGACGGTAACATGGAACGCTTAGGCGGCAAATATGACCATAAGACAGGTAAATTTACCTTCACGGCAAAAGGACTAGGCTATATCTTTGTTACAACCAAGCCTGAACCTGTGAAATTAGAACTTACTCTAGGTAAGAAAGGGTATAAATTAAACGGAATCGAAATGAGTATGGATGTTGAGTCGATGGTAGTTAAAGGCAGAACTTTAGTGCCACTGCGCTTCGTTGCGGAGAGCATAGGAGCAAATGTAGGCTGGGATAACATTACGAAAACCGTAATGATTACCTTGGAAGGTCAGACTTTGTCCATTGCGATCGGTGAACTTGCACCAGGAATGGATGTTGCAGCTGAACTTGTAAACGGACGTACTATGCTCCCGTTACGCTTCATTGCTGAATATTTTGGTGCAGATGTATTCTTCAATAATACTACGAAATCCATTAGTATCATGAAGTAGTATTCGCTAACAATAGCAGCTACACACGAAACCCTCTAACATGCACTGCAGCGTCTCATAAAGATTCGCTTCGAGGACGTTGAAAAGGCAATCGCTGAATAATTATGAATATTTCATTTTCAGTTATCATCAAAAAAGTCTTGATGATAACTGAAATGCACCCCTTAGAATAGATATTGGATAAACCCCCTGGTTTGTCCGATGAAATTCTAGGGGGTGCATTTTTATGGCGATTAAAGGGTAGAAGTTTAAGACATCTCAAATGAGATCAAAAAAGAGGCCATTCGTTTACTAACGAACCCCCCGAGAAGTTACATTCTGCTCTTTTAGACAAACAAATCCTGACAGAGTCATATCCGCCAGGATTTGTTCAATTAAGAGCTGTAAACCTCAAAATCGAATATCGAATATCCGTATACGGTCCCTCTAGCAGTACAGAGCACTCTGACGTAACGTCCGCTATTTGCGGTAAATGTAATATCGTCAATAGAACCATTACCGGTCGTTGTTACGTAAGTATCCGTCCATGTTGTTGCGTCGTTAGACACCTGAACTTTGTAGCCTTTAGCGTAAGCGTCTTCCCAATTCAACTTGACGCGGTTTACGCTTTGGGTTGCGCCCAGATCGACGTAAATCCATTCATTGTTGCTTCCTTCGATGCTCGCCCAACGGGTAGTAGAGTTGCCGTCTGTTGCCTTGGAAGCTTCAAATCCTACACCTTCGATAGAACTGGCTACCGCTGTCTTGCCCAGCGCAAGGTTGATACCGGCAGCAGGAGTTGAACTTGTAGTTGCTGATGCGGTATTACTGTTAGCAGACAGGTTGCCTGCGGCATCGACAGCTTTTACCATATAGCTGTAAGCTGTCGATGCGGTAAGTCCGGTATCGCTGAAGGATGTGTCTGTAGGCGCTCCTACTTCCACGCCGCCACGGAATACCCGGTAGCCTGTTACACCGACATTATCGGTAGAAGCAGTCCAACTCAGATTAATTTGGCTGCTTGAAGCTGCTGTTGCGGTCAGATTCGTTGGATCCGAGGGAGCTTGAGTATCCGCTGCACTGTAGGTAGGCTTCCACCAGTTCCCCGAGATGAACAGTAGGTTCAGCATGTTAAAGGAGTCGCTGAAGTAACTTTCCTTTTTGTTCTTCATCCAGTCCCATCCTGCATTGACCCAAGCTTGATGCGTGCTGGTAGTCGTCGCTGCGGAGATAAAAGGCGCTACGAATACCGCTGTCGCATAAGTACCGCGATTCGAACCGTTCAGTTGGTAACCGTCCTTCACATTGTTCGGATTGTTGCCTGTTTTTCCTTTGATCCATACTACCATTTTATTAGCGATATCCTTACCACGGGTGTCTCCGTACAAGGCGTAATCCATTACGATACGAAGTGGTACACGGCTTGCATTGTAGTTGTATTCATTTGTTTCAGGGAACTCTTCCAAATAGTTTGGGGGGGCCGGCTTAGGCGGGTTGCCTACCACAAAGTCCGAAATCAGACCTGTGCTAGACGAATAAGCTGCTGTAAATTGGCTGTATACGTTATACAGATTATTGATGACATTTAGCCAAGTTGAATCTCCAGTAACTTCATTGAAAGCCCGTAGATGACTGAGCATCCAGTCGGAGGGACGCGTATTCAAGGCGCTCTTCGTATCCCAGTCACCAAGGTTCAGCCTGTTGTTAGTTGTCACATTGCTAAGCTTAATAGCGCCAATCATCTTTTTGGCTTCAGCCAAATAATTGATCGTTCCAGTCGAGCCCCATTGGCGATCAGCTAGAATAAGGGAGTAAGCGATATCGAGGTCCCCATCTGTTGCTGAACCGAAGTGCCCTTGAGCCCCAGTACTATCTGCTATTACCCATCCCATCAGGTTCGGATTATTAGAGCTCTTGAACGCTCTAGCCGTTTTGAACAAACCGTCATAGATTGTTCTGGAATTCGTATCGTATCCAGCCATTAGCACGGTAATAACCATACCGTATCCTTGGCCTTCCGATGTGCCGAGAGGATCGAAGCCGTCCGCTTCGCCAGTAATATCACCTTTTACATAGTACCCTCCTGGCAGCGAGGACAAGTTGTTTTTAAGATAAGTAGCCTTCCAATAGTCATAGTAGGAAGATACAGAACTGTTCATCGAGGATTGACTGACGTGGTTTGGTTTAATGATACCCGGATAGCTGACTTGTTGAGGAAACGGTTTCAATTCACCCGCTCCATGAGCTTTCCGTTGAAGCGGTGCAGGGGCGGCTAATGTCGCTAGAAGCATAACCGCCGAAAGCATGACAAGTAACATCACTTTCATTGTGCCTGAGGTCGATTTCAATGAGTACACAAAAATTCCTCCTTTAGTGATGGTTAGTTTAATTAACGTCAATGAATCCTCCTTCCCTTTAGACTGATCTCCAAAGTAAACCGCTTAACAATAAGTGTTATTCACACTTCTAAAGTTTAAGCGCTTTAACTTTGGGGCGGAAGTGACATTTTACATATATGCTGAAGAGATTTGAAGGTACGCGCTTCAATAGGAAATCATCGCATCCTCAACGTCACTTTTCACCTACAGGTTACAAATCACCAGCCAAACAGCATTACTTTATTCACACAAATGTAACACAACTATTTTCGCCGTGTCTAGATACTTTAAAATAAATTAAAAAGTAATGTTCATAAAATAAAAGCGTTTATACTAAACAGATTATAGTAAACAACATGGTCATACTGGATTAGATGGCACGAGGAACATTCTGAAATCATCCAAAAAGAAAAAGAAATATTCATACGGTTTCATAGCATAGTCAGAAAATTGAGCATCAGTCCATCGGTGAACAGACTGGCGCCGGATACGATCAGGACATCAATAGATGCTGTTAATCTCTTGGCATAAATGGCGGTAATTGAGAAGATAAAAGCCGCCACAATTTTAAATCCTTCACCCTTGAAGGAAAGGAATAACTCTAGCAGATTACTATGGAATTTGAGCTGATTACATTGATAAAGCCGAGCAGGCAGCCGTTGAATTTATTTTTGCTCAACCTCATGCTGGCTCAGCGCTCCTTATCTGAATGACCGCATACAGTGAAATGGAGAATTCACAAAGATGTTCCAATTGTCTATTACATGTAGCCTAAGTTCGCGAAATAGCGTAGTGACAAAGGATTCACAAAAATGGTTGTTTTTACCTTGTTATACATTGTACAATGTGTAACGAGCCTGGTGTTCATTATGGTGATCATTTATCAAACTAATAAAAAACCTGGCATTACCTACGCCTACAATAATGAGCCTTCCTGGGACAAGGAAAAACAGCAATCCCGTGCCAAGGTTGTTCAGCTAGCCATGGATATGGGATATCAGGAGGCGAATGCCGACGATACCATTCATATCAGCGAACAAAACGCGGTGACTATTAACGAGCGATTTGCCGAAAATTGCAATATATATGTTTGTGGGGTTTGCTTATGGTGAAGAGAATAAAACTTCGTACGCTGTTTATAGGAGGGTGTATTACCCTCTTTTTTCTTGTTTTGCTCGGCAGAGTGTTCTGGATTCAGGTGCTGGATCGTGATTTCTGGCAAACCAAGGCCGCAAAGCAATGGGCCCATACTTCGGTGTTTAAAGCGGTGCGTGGCACGATCGAGGACCGCAACGGCAGGATGCTGGCTAGCGATGTGCCGGCCTACACGGTAGTGGTCAATCCGGAAGTGATTACCGCTCTCAGTATCGGGGAAGAAGTTATCACCGGCCTGCATGAACTGCTCGGCAAGCCTGAGGATGAGCTTAAGTCGCTCGTGGAAGCCAAAGACGAGAACGGCAAGTATCTGAAGAACCGGGAGATCCGTAATGAAGGCTGGAAGATAAACCAGGAGCTGCGCGACAAGGTCAACGAGTTCATTGAGAAACTGAAGGATGAACATGACACTCTGGAGACTGGCGTTGGCCTGATTAGGGAGCAGAAGCGCTATTATCCGCAACAAACACTGGCCGCACATATTTTGGGTTATACGGACCGCGATGGCAATGCGGTGATGGGGTTCGAAAAGTATTTTGACAAACAACTTAAGGGCGCGGATGGTAAGCTATTCTACCAGAGCGACGCCAAAGGCATCAAGCTGCCTGACTCGGAGGACACTTACCAGCCGGTGGTCAATGGAAGTACTTTCAAGCTGACGATTGATAGCACAATCCAGTATTATATCGAGCAGGCAATGCAGAAGGCCTATGAAGAATATAAACCCAAGAGTATTACGGTAATTGCCGCGGATCCCAGCACCATGGAGATATTGGGGCTAGCGAATATGCCGACCTTTAACCCGAATGAGTTCTGGAAATATGCCTCTGATCCAGGGGTATTCTTCAACCATGCCATCAAAACAAGATTTGAACCAGGCTCCACGTTCAAAATTATACCTCTTGCAGGAGCGGTGGAGGAGAATTTGTTCGATTCGGACGCAACCTTCGTGTCCGGTTCTATCCGCATCAAGGGGTACGGCAAGCCGCTGTATGACCAGAAGAGAAGCGGTTATGGCGAAATCTCCTTCCTGGAAGGCGTGAAGCGGTCAAGTAACGTGGCCTTCGTCAAGCTTGGCTATGAAATGCTCGGTCCGGAAAGGCTGCTGCAATACGTGGATGATTTCGGATTTAACGATCTTACCGGTATTGACCTGCCGGGCGAAATCAGCGGAATCGTCAATCCGACTCCGAATAATGCTTCAGAAAACGCGACGATTGCATTCGGGCACGGTAAAGTGCTTGTTACTCCGATTCAGCAGCTTACCGCCATCTCGGCCATCGCCAACGGCGGAAAACTGATGGTGCCGCACGTGGTCAAGGCGACCACCGATCCGAATACCGGCAAGACTACCGTAACCCAGCCCCAGGTGGTACGTCAGGTTATTTCCGAGGAAAGCGCCAGGGAAACCAGCAGCTATCTGGAGCAGGTCGTTGCAGACCTGGTCCATGGAACCGGCCGCCATGCATACATTGAAGGCTATAGTGTAGCAGGTAAGACCGGTACGGCGATTAAACCCGACGGTAAGGGAGGGTATGACCGCGATAAGGTGCACTCGTCCTTTCTCGGATACGCACCGGCTAATAATCCGAAGATTGTGGTCTATGTCGGCATTGACGAGCCTGCTAATGCAGCTGGCGGTGGTGCTGCGGCGGGGCCGGTGTTTAAAGAGATCGTATCCGAAGCATTGTCATATATGGGTGTGCCAAAAGTTACATCGGGCGATGGAGGCAGTGTCTCCATATCCGTCAAGAATGCACCTTCCGCGCAGCGCTCCGCACCCGATCTGACCGAAAAAAATGATGCAGGCGGCCAGAAAATTCCTGATTGATTAGGGCTTTTATTTTGAAACGGTCGGAGGCTCAATATCTGGACTATGGATCGGTGTCGGTGAACAATAACATAGTCCCATTAGAATCCGCGCCTGGCGCGGTTTTTCTGTTTTATGGGATCAAGTTCTTGTCCTTTGCTTAAGACAAGAACTTGATCCCATTGCCGATTTCATGAGCATCTAAACAAATATTTTTTAGATTGTGTTAATCTGTCTAATAGTGAATTCAATTTAGAGCGAGGGATGTTACTTGAAAAGAAATGTATTATACATTGAAGATAATGAGAAAATAGGCAGCTTTCTAAAAGAAGAATTGGAACAGCGGGGATTTTCAGTTCAGTGGCTGCTTTCTGGTGAAGGAGCTGAAAAAGAAGTAAATCAGCATGAAATCGTTATTTTGGATATCATGTTACCCGGTTTAGACGGATTTACTGTGGGAAAACGATTAAAAAAGGTAGCTCCTGCTGTTCCTATTTTGCTGTTAACAGCTCGAACATCGATAGATGATAAGGTAGAAGGTTTACAATTTGCTGATGACTATTTAACGAAACCATTCCATACGGATGAATTAGTTGCAAGATTAGAAGTACTAATCCGTCGAAGTGGCGGAACACATTCCGAACGCATTTCATTAGGAAATTATATTGAAGTAGATTCAGAAGTCCAAATGGTATTTGACAAACGCACAGGAGAAGAAATTATATTAACAGGGAAGCAACATCATATTTTAATGTACTTCTTACGCCACCCTAATCAAGTTTTACCAAAAGAACAAATCTATGAAGCCATCTGGGAAGAAACATATATAACTGGCGATAAAACACTAATGGTACATATCCATCGACTGCGTCAAAAGTTGGAACGTCATCCAGATTCTCCAGAGATTATTGAAACGTTGAAGGGAATAGGCTATCGGGTGAAACTATGAAACAGACTAAATCATTATTTCGTCATTTTCTAAAAGGACATTTTCTATTTATCTTTTTGCCTCCAATTATACTTATTTTCTTATCTGCGTTCATTGAATCTCCTATTAATGGTGAAGAGCTGAATGCGTTAAATCTATTTTACGTTGTACTACTTTTGTTTGGTTTTATTATTGTCGCATTTGTTGTAATATCTTGGATTTTCTTCTTAAGACTTCGTAAACGTCTCACCCGCTTACAGGAAGCCATGTCATTTTCAGCTAATCATAACTCATTTCCTAGACCAATATCTGTTCAAAGTGATCGTATGGATGAATTAGACCAGTTAGGCAATTCTTTTAATTGGATGATTCAGCAGCTTGAAGACAGCCGCAAGCGAGAACATGAAGAGGAATTGTTACGACATCGACTCATAGCGAATTTATCTCACGACTTACGAACGCCACTTACCATTTTGAGAGGACATGTCACCCGATTAAATAAAGAATCAATGAGTCTAGAAGGACAAAATTCATTAACAGAAATGAATCATACGATTACAAGAGTGGGGGATCTAATGGATGATTTACTTTCCTATACATTGCTTACATCAGGGAAACATCCTTTTAGGCCCACTTCAACAGATATTGGACGTTTAGTAAGAGCATCTGTTGCTGCGTGGTATCCTGTATTTGAAGAAAAAGAAATCCAGATCGAGGTTGATTTACCGACAGAGGCGACTTTTTATTGGGAAGCAGATCCTAAATGGATGACACGGGTTCTGGATAATTTATTTCAGAATATTCTTCGTCATGCAGCAGAGGGGAAATATGTAAATATTGTGGTTGATGTAGAAAAAGAACAAATCATTGTTGCAGACAGAGGTCCAGGTATGGATAACTCTTCCTATGAGCGTGGGGCGGGGATTGGTTTATCGACTTCAAATTATATGTTGAAAAAAATGAAGCTGAAAGCTGATTTTACATCAAATGATAGTGGCACAAGAGTAGCTATCGGAAGATCTTAACCTAAAGTTAACCCAGAAGTAAACAGCATGATAACCGAGATGTAACTTTGCTTCTTTATAATTAGAACCATAACAGAAAGGAAGTGTTATGGTTGCTTACAATTAATAACTTAGTCAAACATCGCGGAACTAGGGAAATCTTATCAGGTATCAGTTTTAAAGCTAGACCAGGTAGAGTAACTGGTTTTTTAGGTCCAAATGGGGCAGGTAAAAGTTCTACACTTCGCATCCTGCTTGGATTAGACCGCACTACCTCAGGGAGCGCACTCATTAATGGAAAGCCATTCGCAGAATTACATAATCCTCTAGCAACAGTAGGTGCCGCACTTGATGGCTTCGGAGCTCATCGTATGCGAACAGGACGGGCACACTTGCGTTGGATTGCTCGTGCCGCAGGATTGTCTAACTCACGTGTCGAGGAAGTTTTGGAAATAGTAGGTCTAACTAATGCAGCCGGGAAACGAGTTGGGCAGTATTCTCTTGGTATGGGGAGAAGACTGGGAATAGCAGCTGCGCTACTTGGTGATCCAAAAATATTGATTTTAGATGAACCCGTAAATGGGCTCGACCCAGAAGGAATTCGGTGGATTCGGACATTTTTACGTGATCGTGCTGAGTCTGGAAATACGGTGTTATTATCCAGTCATCTAATGGGAGAGCTTGCAGAGACGGTTGATGATGTGGTGATTATTAAGCATGGAACCATCGTTGCAGATGGAACATTGGAAGAAGTAATAGGTACCCATTCCACGCTGGAGGAAGCCTTTTTTGCCCTGACATCTGAAATTGCAGGTGATGTTGTATGAGAGCATTTAACGCGGAACTATCTAAATTGTTCTCCTTACCGGGTATTTGGCTTGCTTTTCTCATTGGAGCGTTTGCACCAGCGCTTATTGCTGCCTTGGACAGCATAGCACAAAAAGAGGAGATTATGGCTGGAGTTAGCACACGGCTATCGGAAGTTGGCTATATCGGGTTAGCTCTTGGTGTGCAAGGCGTTATTATTCTTGGTGTGCTTGCTGTCAGCAGTGAGTATTTGACAGAGAGCAGTGAATCTGGTGGAGGACAACAGATAACAACGAGTTTAA
Source organism: Paenibacillus sp. FSL F4-0236 (assembly GCF_038000135.1). Taxonomy (NCBI): domain Bacteria; kingdom Bacillati; phylum Bacillota; class Bacilli; order Caryophanales; family Paenibacillaceae; genus Paenibacillus; species Paenibacillus sp. FSL F4-0236. Next base: position 2,434,248 of record NZ_JBBOBK010000001.1, on the reverse strand, counting down.
CTGTTATTTCATCCCGGTTTCATTTTTTACTGGCAAAAGCAGGTGCTGTGACTGTGATCAGCATACTGCTTTGTATTGTTGCTATTATGACAACTGTGTCAGCAACGCATCTTATTCTTGGTGAATATGCCCCCGCATTTGAATTGTCCAGACTTATCGGTGCAGTTTGTTACTGGACATTCACTGCTCTTTTAGCACTTGGAATTACTTTTCTAACTAAGAATGGCATCCTCCCGCTTGCTGTGCTCATAATAAATTCATCCGTTGTATCATTTAGTGTCCTGTTGTATAGGGTTACAAAGTTGGCGTTTTACTTACCAGATAGGGCTGGCGCTGAAATGTTTATGTTTACGGACAACACGTCCACAGGCACTTTATTCGACGGGTTTCACACCCCCTTCACAGGCGGTTTAGTCATGTTTGCCTGGGTACTCGTTGTTTTCATTGTTGCAGCTGTTGTATTCCATAGGAGGGATGTTGCAGCATGAGTGTCTCATCTAGTAGAAAGTTAACACAAATCCTTGGTGCTGAACTGGATAAATTAGTTACATTACCATTGATATGGCTCACTCTTATGGGTACATTCATTCTAAATTTAGTTTTAGCCGCAGCTTTTACTTCTGTTGGTCTACAAGGGGCAACAGGTACGCAAAATATACTGAATATAGGACTTGCTTCTATGGGATATCTTCAAGCAGGGTTCATTATTCTTGGAATCTTAGCTACTTGTTCGGAGTATACTGGTGGACAGATTCGAACTACTTTAATTACGATACCTTGGCGTGGGTTCCAATTATCCACGAAGCATTTGGCATTGGCGATTATAACCATTCCTGTGGCGTTTATTATTGCTGCATCTGGTGTACTCTATACTTTTATTATGATGAGAGACACAACAGTAGTGATAGAAATAGACACAATGATAACAACATTAATAGGTGCAACGGGCTATCTAACATTAACCACACTTCTCAGTGCAGCTGTAGGTGCTTTATTAAGACGAACCACTCCTGCTTTAGTGGTACTGCTTGGTTATTATTTCATTGTCAGTCCATTGACGAGGGTTTTTCTACCTAGTAATAAAATTTTTTTAAATTATTTTCCGGATACGGCAGGATCTTATATGTATATGCCGTCTTCCTCTGATGAAATAAGTGTCCTTACACCAATGCAAGGGACAGGTATTTCAATGTTATGGACACTGAGCTTTATTACAGTAGCTATTGTATTTTACCGTAAACGAGATGCCTAGTTATAATTATATCTTATTCAACTAACGGGGCAGGATTATCGAAGAAGTAAAGGAGGAGTTTCTGATAGAATTCAAAGTAAATAAAAATTATATTTGGGTATATTTCATAATATTTTACGCCCTATGGTGTATCAGAGAATTATGGTTGGTTCAATATTTAGATTTGATGGAACCCGTTCCAAGAGCTATAACATCAGCCACTATTAAAATAGTTGTTTGGGTCATTCCTGTTATTTTATTAGTTATAATTATGGAAAAAAGTAAACCATTTTCCTATTTACAGTTACATCATAACTTTAGAAAAAGTCTAAAATGGACAGGTTGGGTATCCTTAGCCTTGATACTATTCTATTTTGTAATAAATCTTATCGTTTTAAATAATAATATCGATTTTCAAATAGGATTTAACGGATGGCTTAATACTATTCTATTGGTTGGTATTACTGAGGAAATTGTCTTTAGAGGTTTTTTATTAAGAAAGCTTATGGATTCTTTTAGATTCTGGATAGCAAATACAGTTACAGCTTTACTCTTTGTATCGATTCATTTTCCTATTTGGTTTTATAAAGGTCTGTTTGAATTCCCTTATATTCTAAGTTCCATATTAACAGTTTTTGTGTTGGGTATTATATTTGGGTTTGTATATAAGAAAAGTAATTCTCTTTGGTCAGTAATTATTATTCATTCTTTGTATAATTTATTAGTGTTGCTCTTCTACTAGCGGGTGCTTTAGTTGAATAAGACTATAAGACTATACTACGACGATGATTAAACATAGATTCGGATTCAATTTTACAAACAAATCATTTAATGAGCGTTTAAGTGACTAAAATGTCACTTTAATGTCATTTTGGGGAGATATACTAAACCCATCGATGAATTATTAAAGGAGATATTATGGAAGTGAAATTACGGAAACTCCTCTTTGTAGGAACAATTTTGTACACGCTGTTGATATTATATTTTATGTTTTTTGCTTTCAGTAGATTAGATCATTGGAACAGCGATTATGGATACACATTTATACTTGTTCCAGAAGGAGTTCCACTTCGATTTCCAAAACTAACTTTTTCATGGGTATACAACTTTGGAAACATTGCTGCCTTTATCCCTTTTGGAGTAGTAATTCCTCTGTTGTATCGTTCCAGTTTTGGGAAGTTCATATCCTTTTTTGTCTTGACGATTCTCGTTCTGGAAACGATGCAGGCTTTAACTCATCTTGGCAGCTTTGATGTAGATGATGTTATATCCAATACATTAGGTGCAGCGATAGGATTTATCGCCTATAAAGTTGGATGTTCTTCAAAAATTTCTTATAAAAAGCTTATTGCTTCAGCCCTATCTATCGGTGTTCTTCTTGTTGGAGTAATCGTGATCTCGGAAACCATCAATTATGTTGTAGCGAAAAGAGAAAGCCCAATTCAAGCATTACACGATGTGAAAGAAATGAATGGAACCATGCCTATGACTGAAAATCTTCCAAGTTTCACCGTAGCAGGCAAGAAAATAGAACCCAAAATGAACGTGTATTACAGTGAAGGAGATAAAAGAAAATCATACACCTACATCTTGGGGAACAAAAAAGATGTGACGTTCTATTCTTATTTTGGCATTCCAGACAAGGGAGATTCCAAGGGAGAACTCACTATATTGGTAGATGGAAACCAAAGAGTTCATTATCAGTACAATGAACAATATAATAATGGAGCAGAACCTTTAAATATACCATTTTATGACAAGTTGAACGAAATTACGATTATCGTTTCCGGGAACGCTAAACTATGGGACGTTGGATTCAGTGAAATGAAGCATTGGTGGGAGTGAAGAACAAACACGCAACATATAGAAACCGCGATAATCGCGGCAAGGCTGTCAAGAGAGACTCGACAGCTTTTTTTATATCATAATCATTTAATACAGTACCGCGTTAATGTCGCCGGATGATTGTCCAATACGTTTCGTTGCGTCCGCTCGTGACACGTCCCGGACCACCTAAGAGTATGAGAATACACCAAGCTGGACGCTATTCAGGGCTTAGCGTATATTTTCGTTAAAATGTTGGCGGGTCCCCAACTATAGGATTCTGTGCATATAAGATCTGACCTACAAAATTGGCTTCAAGCAATATATGCCATGGGCAAGAAACATAATAATTAAAATGAACATAGGGAGTTGCGAAAATGAAATCTTGCTAAAACATCTAAGGTCGGATGTCGTTTTGTTTATTTCTCCAAATGAAAAGGATCATGTTGTTGATGCTTTTGTTTTAAGAATATTGAATGCTGTATATAAAAATAGCTACAAAGATGTTTCTATGCATATTCGTGAGATGTGAGTGACTTTTTTAAGATTTGATGTCCATTCCAAAAATTGTAGATAAGAAGTTGGAATATTTGAGGGCGATTTTGGCTTTTGACGATTTATCAAGGTTTCATCTTTTTATATAAAGGAGGGAGAGTGCACTCGACAAATGGGAGAACACTTAAATCCGAAATGTCGGAGTGTTTGCTGCTGTCTTCGGGAGACAGTATTCCGCATTTGCCGGGGGTGAACCGATTGAACATGGAATTAAAAAACGAAGAGAACAGCCTGATACGCATTTCATGCCAGACGATAAAGCTACGTGGCGGATGTGGTGACGGTACTGCTGAGAATGTTGAATCTTAGGGAGTTGAATTGATTATGAAAGCTTTAATTATTTCGGATATTCACAGCAACGTCAAAGCGCTGGAATCGATCCGCAAGGCAGAATCCGACTGTGACGTGATTTATTGCGCGGGAGATCTTGTAGACTACGGGCCTTTCCCGCGGGAAGTTATCGAATGGGTGCATAAGAACGATGCGAAGTGTGTTCGCGGTAACCATGACGACATTATTATCGACCTGTACCGAAACGGCAATAGCGGTCACGATGTGGCGGAGGATGAGATCAAGTGGGCGCATTACAATGCAAGGCTACTCGGAGAAGCGGAAATTTCCTTCCTCGAAAGCATACCGGTCTACCGCACATTCGAGATGGACGGCTATAGCTATACAATGCAACATCTGTACGAAAACTATTTGACGATTGATAGCTTGCCCAAGTACGATGCTTTCTGGGCGGAACGCAACGTCAGGACAATTGGGCCCAAAGAAGATCGCCGCATTATTTTCGGACATACACATCGCAGATGCATTCATTATTTGAGTGACGACAGTTTGTGGCTGAATCCGGGAAGCGTGTCCTACCGCCGTCGCGACGATCCGTCGAAAGAAGCGCACTATTTCACGATTACCGATGGCAAAATAGCGATGAAAAGTCTTGTCTATGACCGCACGCCTTTGCTCGAAGCGGCACAAAAGTTGCTGTTGAAAGAAGAAGAGATGAAGGTTGCGTACTTCTTTTTTGGGTAAGCGAACGGCAGAGCAAGCAACAACAATGGGGACGTATCCACGATTTGGTGTCGGGATACGTCCTTTCTCATTTATTGTACACCGGCAGGTTGCGCTTTACAGCTGGCAAGGAGGTAATTCCTGCTCATTTTGCGCCTCAGTTTACATTTTTATGATTGCTTCATTTTTTTACACTATGGCATGGGAAACGTATCTTTCATAATAAAGGTTGTGAAGTTGCGGATATGATCCTGAAGAGGCTGCGGTTCATATCCGCCTATTCTATAGGAAGCAGGTGGGAAAATGACTACTATTTATTGGGTATCGAGTAGCGACGAGTTGGCGGCAGCCATTGGCCGGGCAGAACCTGGTTCTTCGATCTTGTTGGCAGACGGCGTTTACGAACGGAATGAAGATTATATTATTGAAGGCAAAGTAGGATCGGACACCGCAATATTAAGCATTCGCGCTGTAAATAAAGGAAAAGCGACGATCGCTGGAGAATCAAGTATACGCATCTTGAACTCTGCTTATGTAGAGGTATGGGGACTGCATTTCCAGGTCGAGCAGCGCGAATCTATCATTCTGGATGGTTCGCGGCATGTGAGGATTGCACGGAATAGATTTGAGCCGCGACAGGTTGGGGCGGAGTATAGCCTGCTGTCTGTGCTGGGAAGCGGCAGCGGCTGGAACCGGATCGAACGCAACGAGTTCGGGCCAAAAGCCGACCTCGGGCCGCTCGTTATTTTTGATGGCGACGGTGAACAAATCTCGCAGCATGATGTCATTGAATATAATTATTTTCATCATATAGGCCCGCGTGTCGTCAATGGGCTTGAAGCGATCCGGCTCGGCCTGTCCGGCATCTCTCTCTCGAACGGCTATATTACCATTCAACACAACCTGTTTGAAAATTGCGACGGAGAGCCCGAGATTATTTCGGTAAAAAGCTGCTATAATACAGTTCGGTACAACACGTTCCTTAACTCCGCCGGCCAAGTGACAGCGCGTCACGGACATGGAAATCGCTTTCATAATAATGTATTTATCGGCGATGGCGTGAAGGAAGAAATGGGCGGATTTCGCATTTACGGCAACGACCATCACATTTTTGATAACTATATGGAAAACTTGACGTTGGATGCGCTGCTCATTGATGGCGGCAACTACGATGGCGGATCGGACGGCTATCCCGAGGCGCCGACGCATGAGGAACTGAGGAAACATTGGCGCGTCTATCGAGCCAGTGTAGTGAATAATACGATTGTCAATTGTCGTCACGGCATTACGCTCGGCAAACGGATTCCTTATGCGCCGGAGCAATGCGTAATCGCTTACAATCGAATATGCGGCAAGGAGCAGCCGACCATCTATGAATACCGGCCGTCTCCGGCGGTTTGTATTAACAATCATAAAGCGGATGTCGCGGATATTCGTTGTCCGGCTATTCTGACAAGAATTGACGTCGGTCCCGACTCCGACTAAAACTAACATGGAGGAGAACCTATGGCCCAAACTCGAAACCGGTGGACAATCTATCTGAAGCAGCTCCGGCATAAAAATCGCAGTGTATACATGACCTGGATGCTTTCCTACGTCTCGGTGCTGCTCGTGCCCATTCTGATCAGCGGCGTTATATACGGCGCGACGCTGAACGTTGTAAAGGCTGAAATTAACCGTGCCAACCAATCTATTCTTCTTCAGATGGAGCAAGCCATAGATAGCCAGTTCAAAGGAATCGAGAATCTAAGCCTCGAGGTGAGCCTCAACAGGCGAATCGCAGCATTTATTTCGGCCGATACCAATCTGTCTGATTCGGACCACTACGATGTATACCAAATCGCTAATGATTTGCGCGTATACGAAATCGCTAACGATTTTCTTGAAGGTATTTATATTTACTACAAAAATAGCGATACGGTCATCGCCCGCAACAACCGTATGAACATCGAAGCGTTATACGACCATATTCGCCTTGAAGAGCATATGCCCTTCCAGTCGTTACGAGAATATTTTGACCAAGGGTACATTAAAGGCTACCACTCCGTTGTTGTGTCTGAAGAGAATGAGTGGCGGCCAACGGTCATGTATGCCCAAAATGTGAACTCAACAATCATGAATCAACCTGGAGCTGTCTTGCTGTTCATGATTGACCGCAGTAAGCTGCTAGAGCAAGCTTCGGCGCCTGAGAAAGGTACGATCTTTATTCTGGATAAAGACAACCGGTTCATTGCGTCTACGGGCGATTCGCTGTCGGAACCTGCTCTATTATACAGCGATATGTCGAAAGAATCGGGGCAACTTGAGATCGAGACTGACGGTCACCGGCTTGTTGCATCCTACACAACCTCATCCATTACGGGATGGAAATATGTGATGACGCTGCCGGCGAACGTATATCACCAGAAGATGAACGTGGTAGAGCAATTGACGATCGCCAGCATCTTGCTTTGCCTTATTGTTGGCGGTGGCGTGACGTATTGGCTCCTCAAACGGAACTACCTGCCGATCCATGCACTGATCCAGAGCTTGTCGTTCAAGGCGGGTTTTACCTTTGATCGCGGCTCCAATGAATACTCCTTTCTGGAGCAGGCACTGAGCAGCACCTTCCATGAGAAGGAGGAGCTTCATTACAAACTGAATCAGCATAACAATACACTCAGATCGCACTTTTTGCAGCGGCTGCTGAAGGGGCAACTCGACAGCCATATCCCGTTGCACGAATCTTTCTCAGCCTATGATCTGCGTTTCCCGCTGGGCGGATTTTCTGTTATTTTGCTGCGCATCGAGCACTTCGGCAAGTTCCATCGGAAGGATGAGGATCAGGTCCATAATAAGCGGTTGCTGCACTTCCTGATCGCCAACGTGGTCGAGGAGGTCGCACGAAAGTCAGTAAACGCCTATGCGGTAGAGCTGGACCAGGAGTTGCTCGCCTGCATCGTCAACCATCAGCTTGCATCGCCGACGGAACAGCGGGGGGAGCTGGGGCACATCGCGGAAGAAACGATGTCGTTCATCTCCAATTATGCTCATGTACAGTTGACCGCTGCCATCAGCGCGCAACAGGAGGGCGAATATGGCATCTTCCAGGCGTTCCAGGAAGCGATCGAGGCGATGGAATACCGAATCATTGTAGGTAGCGGGGGCATTATTCATTATGGGGACCTGAGCGGTAACGACAACCTAGGGGCTGCTCCAGGTGGTTATTTTTATCCGCTCAAGGTCGAACAGCAATTGATCGTTATGGTTCGCGAAGGGCAGCTCGATAAGGCAAAAGCGTTCGTCGGGGAGATCATTCAGAAAAATGTGACGAAGGAGCCGTTTCCTTTTCATACTGCCAAATGTCTCATGTTCGATCTAATGGCTACGCTGCAAAAAGTAATCGGCGAAATCCGCATCGCGGGCAAGCCGGATATGCCTGACGGAGTGCGCGCCATCGAACGCCTGATGCAATGCCAGACGGTAGGGGAGATGCGCAGCCAGCTTTACGATATGCTAGAGCTTCTGTGCGGCTACGTTAATAATAACCGCGAATACTGCAGCAATCCGCTAATCGATAAGGTCATGAAATATGTCAACGAGTATTATCAGGACGAGAACCTGAACATTTCGATGATCGGGGAAGCCTTCTCCATGACGCCGTCGTATGTTTCCAAACTGTTCAAGGATCTTGCCGGCGAATCTCTGCTCGATTATATTAACAAGACGCGGCTGGTGCAGGCCAAATTGCTGCTTATCGACGGGAAATATACGGTCAGCGAAATATCGCTGAAGGTTGGTTACAACGATGTGAATACCTTCCATCGTATATTCAAAAAATTTGAAGGGATAACGCCCGGGCGCTACAGGGAAGTCAAGTAGCTCTAGGGCTTTTCTTTTCAAGAAAAAGTGGCATACATGCGGTTTTGTTACCCTCATTTTTGAGAAATTGCAGTATATTTTAGGTTTTAACGATAGCTTGCGGCACCGGATTAACGATATGTTGAAAGCGTATTCACACCAACATATTCGAGACGAAAAGAACGGAGGGCACAATGGCGAAAAATCGCAACGTCAAGACTCATAAGAGGCTGCAGCTCACACTGGGGATCGCAATGGTACTTTCATTGTTGTTAACCGCATGCTCCAGTAATGGGGGCTCTGGAAACAAGGATAAGACAGAGCCGACTCAAAGCGCCGTCAGCAATAAGGGCGGCGATGGCGTAAGCAAAGGCAACGAGGGATCGGATATGCCGGTGTATCCCCTGGATACAAAAGATACTTTCTCATACTGGGCTCCAATCAACGGAAACCTGATTACATTTACAACGAATCTGGGGGAAGCGCCGATCGGGAAGGCGATTGCAGAAGCTACCGGCGTGAAAGTGAACTACATCCATCCGACCGAAAGTCAAGCTGAAGAGCAGTTTAATTTGTTGCTGGCTTCCAGCAAGCTGCCGGATGTGCTGGAGTACGACTGGAGTATTTATCCGGGTGGACCGGAAAAGGCGATTTCAGACGGGGTTATCGTACCGCTAAACGATTTGATCGACCAATTTGCGCCTAACCTGAAGAAGATGCTGGAAGCTAATCCAGAGCTGGATAAAATGGTGAAGACCGACAGTGGCCAATATTACGTCTTCCCGATGGTGCGCAACGAGGAAGGATTAGTCTTTCGCGGACCAATGCTGCGCAAAGATTGGTTGGCTGAGCTAGGGCTGCAATTGCCTGTAACGATAGACGATTGGCATAAGGTTCTGACGGCGTTCAAAGAGAAAAAAGGCGCCGTAGCACCGCTGACGGCGCTATACGCGAACAAAATGAATTTGCAGGACGCGTTCTTCGGCGCATACAAAACATCGCACGGCTTCTATATTGACGACCTAGGCAAAGTGAAATACGGTCCGTTAGATCCGCAATACAAGGATGTTATGACGCTGTTCCGCCAGTGGTATTCCGAAGGGCTGATTGATAAAGACTTCCCGATCGTCGAACGCGACACGCTGGATAAGCGGCTTCTGAACGGTGAGTCCGGCGCGACTGTTTTCCTGCTGGGCGGCGGCATGGGCAAATGGCTGGAGTCCGGTAAAGCCCAAAATCCGGCTTTTGATCTTGTAGCGGCTCCTTATCCGGTATTGAAAGCAGGCGAAAAACCGTTCACCGGACAGCGCGATTTCAAATATAACCCGAAAGCAAGCGCGGCCGTGACGACATCGGCGAAAGACCTGGAAACGATCGTAAAATGGCTGGACTTCGCATTTAGCGAGCAAGGAACCATGATGTACAACTTCGGCGTTGAAGGCGAAAGCTACACGCTGGACAACGGCGTTCCGAAATTTACTGATATGATCGTAAAAAACGATAAGTACACTTCACAGCAGATGTTGGCGCAGTATACGGTTCCGAACGGTCCATTTCCGATGCATGAGCAAAAAACAACCAACACGTTCCCACAACAGGACGAGGCGGTCCAGATTTGGTCGGAGACCGATGCGGCGAAACATATTTTGCCCGCGTTCATTACGCCTACTGTAGATGAGAGCAAGAAGGTAGCGCAGACGATGACGGCAATCAACACGTATCTGGAAGAAATGTTCATCAAATTTGTAATGGGCAACGAGCCGCTCGACAAGTTCGACAGCTTTGTGAAGCAGCTGGAAGATATGGGAATTCGTGATGTAATCGACATCTATCAAGGCGCTTTGGATCGCTACAACAACAGATAACTCCATGTATCGTCCCACGGCTGGCTGCAGGATGCCGTGGGGCAAGGGAATGGTGCAGCCATCCCCTGCCGATAATGCTGGATTTGGATAGGAGGAGTAGGAGATGGCTCAATTGAAGCTGGGACGCAGCAAAGTCACGCATGCCGGTCGTCTGCCGCTTAATATTGCGAAAGACATGGTTAAGAACAAGTATTTGTACATGATGCTTACTCCTGTTTTGTTATATTTCATTATTTTTCATTATTTCCCGATGTACGGTTCGATTATTGCGTTCAAGGATTTTAACCCCCGGCTTGGAATCGGGGGCAGCGCGTGGGTAGGACTTGAGCATTTCAAAGACTTTTTTGGCGGGATGTATTTTTGGCGGGTGTTAAAAAACACTCTGATGATTAGTTTGTACGATCTCATTTTCGGTTTTCCCGCTCCGCTTATTCTCGCCTTGTTGCTTAATGAGGTGAAAAATGCACTGTTCAAGCGTTCGGTTCAGACGATTACTTATTTGCCGCATTTTATTTCGCTTGTCATTATTTGCGGCATGATCAAAGATTTTACGAGCAGTGACGGCGTCATTAACGATATTATCGCATTTTTCGGTGGTGAGAGGGTTACGATGCTGCTGGAGCCGTCTTTTTTCCGGACAATCTTCGTTTCGTCGAATATATGGCAGCATATAGGCTGGGGTACAATTATTTATTTGGCCGCGCTGTCTGCAATCGATCTCGAGCAATATGAAGCTTGCAAGATCGACGGGGGTGGACGCTGGAAGCAGATGCTTCATATTACCCTACCCGGTCTGCTTCCCGTTTTCGTTATATTGCTCATCCTGAACATTGGCCGAATTATGAGCGTTGGCTTCGAGAAAGTTATTCTGTTGTACAACCCGACCACTTATGTGACAGGGGATGTCATTTCCTCGTATGTGTACCGGATCGGGCTTCAAGATTTTCAATTCAGTTTCAGCTCCGCTGTCGGATTGTTCAACTCCGTGATTAACTTCGCGCTTGTTATCGGCTCCAACTGGATAAGCCGGAAGTTGAACAATACGGGTTTGTGGTAGAGGAGGGTTCGCATGCGAGTAAGCTTGGGTGAACATATATTCCGGGTTTGCAATACGCTGTTTTTGTCCGCGCTCATGATTGTAACAGTGTACCCAATTCTATACGTGGCATTTGCTTCATTCAGCGAACCAGCGCTGATGATGGCGCATAAGGGCATTCTTTGGAAGCCGCTGGGCTTCTCGCTTGAAACATATGAGGCGGTATTCAGCAACCCGATGATCCTGCTCGGCTACCGCAACACATTATTTATTGTCATTGTAGGCGTGGCTCTCAATTTGCTGCTTACTTCTTTTGCCGCATACGCCTTGTCCAGAAAAACATTGCAATATCGCAAGCAGCTTACGTTGTTTATCGTATTTACCATGTTTTTCAGCGGTGGATTAATTCCGTTCTACTTGCTGGTCAGAGGGTTGGGCATTACGGACACACTGTGGGCGCTGATCCTGCCTACCGCAATAAGCGCATTTAACCTCATTATCATGCGAACATCGTTCGAGGCAGTGCCGGATGCGCTAGAAGAGTCGGCCAAGATCGACGGCGCCAACGACTTTGGCATTCTGTTCCGCATCTTCCTGCCGCTATGCAAGCCCGTGCTTGCAGTGGTAGGCCTGTATTACGGAGTAAGCCACTGGAACTCCTGGTTTAACGCCATGATCTTCCTTCAGGATCGGTCGCTGTATCCGTTGCAGTTGATCCTGCGAGAAATTTTGATTATTGGCGAGGCAAACTCCATGGCGGAAGGAGCCTCCCAAGATGAGATCATCATATTGGGCGAGACATTGAAATACGCCACGATTATGGTAGCAACCCTTCCGATTTTTCTGGTCTATCCGCTATTGCAAAAATATTTCGTGAAAGGCGCCTTGATCGGTGCCATTAAAGGTTAGGAGAAGGGGTGGACTTCAGAGATGAGCAATGAAAATGTGAAACTGAAACCATCCGAGCTGACGGCTTGGTGGGATAAAGTGAAGATTAAAGTTGATCATATGATCGAAGCGGGCTGGACAGAAGCGCCACATGTTTCGGCGGCGGGCAAATATGACCAGATCAAAGTGGATCAGTGGATTTCAGGCTTCTGGCCGGGCATTCTGTGGATTCTGTACGATATGACCGGCGAGCAACGTTATCGGGAGGAGGCGGAGCCTTGGGACGAACGCATGGAGCAATGTTACTTGCGGGACAACCATTTCCACCACGATGTTGGCTTTCAGTTCCTGCCGACATCGGTTATCCGCTACAAGCTGACCGGCGACCCGGACGCTCGGCGGCGCGGCCTGTTCGCCGCCAACTATCTGGCGGGCAGGTACAACCCGGCAGGACAGTTCATTCGAGCCTGGCCCCGCAACCAGACGGGTTGGTCGATCATCGATTCGATGATGAATTTGCCGCTTCTGTTCTGGGCGAGTGAAGAAAGCGATGATCCGCGCTTCAAGCATATTGCGGTCGCCCATGCAGATATGGTGCTTCGCTCATTCATCCGAGGCGACGGCTCGGTGCATCATATCGTTATCTTCGATCCGGAGACGGGCGAAGTGGAGCGTTATGACGGCGGACAGGGCTTCGCGCCGGAATCGTCCTGGTCGCGGGGCCAAGCATGGGCGCTCTACGGGATGAGCTGCGCTTACCGCTATACGGGAGAAGCACGTTACTTGAATGCGGCAAAGGGGGTGGCACATTATTTCATCAGCGCGTTGGCGGAAGACGATGTGCCGCATTGGGATTTCCGTGCGGCGACCGACTTGACGGACGAGCCGCGCGACACCTCAGCGGCGAGCTGCGCAGCATCTGGCTTGATCGATATCGCGTCGCAGGTGGCTCCTGAGGAAGCCGCTTTATATCAGCGCGCGGCCACGCGCATTCTTCGCTCGCTGTCGAACAACTACAGTGCGCTCGACAAGCCGGAGTATGAAGGCATCCTGCTCGGTGCAACCGGTCATAAGCCAGTCAATACCAACATCAACGTATCGCTGATTTACGGTGATTACTATTATATTGAAGCTTTGGCGAAGAGCAAAGGCTGGAGCCAGCATGTTTTTTAAGCGGGATCAAAGGCCGTAATCACGAAGCCGGGAGGACAGGAAGCTCCTCCCGGCTTTCGTATTCTTGAGAGGAGGTGCCGGACGGAACGAAGGGAATGATTCAATAACCATCATTTCATAATGGAAAGGATGAAAATGAATTATGGGAACCAAAAGTATGACGTTCATTATTTTGATCTGTATGCTGGTTGCGTTAATACCAGGAACGGCAAGTGCGGCTGATACGAAGTTCACAATTGGCAGCTCCGACGTGACGGCGAGCGGAGATGACGGCAACGTTCCAGCCAACACGGTGGACGGCGATTTCTTAACACGTTGGTCGGCGAATGGCGACATGCAATGGATCCAGTACGATTTGGGCGTAAATCGCAAATTGTCTTTCATCAAAATTGCATTTCTGAATGGGTCAAGCCGCACTTCTACTTTTGATATTTTGACGTCAATGGACGGTTCCACCTTTACGACCGTCAGCAGCGGAGTTGTGAGCAGCCTTGTGGAAGGTCTGCAAACGTTCGATTTTCCGGATGTCGATTCTACCCGCTATGTGAGGATCGTTGGGCACGGCAATTCCTCCAACCTGTGGAACAGTTATTCTGAAGTTGAACTCTACGGCACCGCGAACGGATCTCCGCCAGGCGTAAGCAAGTTGGCGATTACCGTGCCACAACTTATGGCCAGCGGAGATGACGGCAATATCGTCGCATATACAATCGACGGCGATCTTAACACACGATGGTCAGCGAGTGGCGAAGGGGAGTGGGTCCAATACGACCTTGGATCGAGCAAGCGGGTGGAATACGTGAAGATCGCCTTCACCAATGGGGCGGAGCGAACTTTCGCTTTTGATATCCAGACTTCATATGATGGCTACAACTTCAGTACAGTGCTTTCGGGAGCGGTCAGCAGTCTGAGCAACAGCTTGCAGACGTTTGATTTTGCCGATGTTGCCCCCGTCCGCTACGTTCGTATTGTTGGCCATGGCAACTCGGTGAACGCCTGGAACAGCTTTGCCGAGGTCGAAATTTATGGTAGCGATTCAAGCGGCAGCGGTAGCGAAGGGACGGTCGTCGAAGTTAGCACTTCCACGCAGTTGGCTGCCGAGCTTGCAACCGCTACGGCGGGTAAAACGATTGTGTTGGCAAACGGTACGTATTCGCGTACAAGCCCGTTTGCTGTTCAAAACAAAAACGGCACTGCCAACGCGCCAATCGTCATTAAAGCGAAAAACCGCGGTCAGGCTATCATCTCGGGAGCGTCAGGCTTCCGCATCGAGAACTCCTCGCATGTGGTGCTGGACGGATTAAAGTTTACGAACACAAGCAATGGCGCAGTGGTGTTGGAAGGCTCGCACCATGCGCGGCTGACCCGTAATACGTTTGCGCTTCCCAGCTCGGGGAGCGGCTTGATGTGGCTGCAAGTGCGGGGCACGAACAGCCATCATAACCGCATCGACCGGAACGACTTCGGACTGAAGAGCGACACAGAACCGCTGATCGCTTACGAAGGACAGGATGGCTCAGGGCAAATTTCGCAATACGATATTATCGAATACAACTATTTCCATGATGTAGGCCCATGGGTAGCTAACGGCAAAGAGACAATTCGTCTCGGCTTGTCGGGTCTTACGCTCTCCCACGGCTATAATACGATACAATACAATGTATTTCAGAATTGCGATGGAGAGCCGGAAATCATATCGGTCAAGAGCAGCAGCAATTCGGTGCGCTTCAATACATTCCGCACGTCCAAGGGCAGCCTGACGCTGCGGCATGGCCATAACAACAGCGTATATGGTAACTTCTTCCTCGGGGACGGTGTGGAATCGGATCAGGAAGGCATCCGGATGTTCGGCAATGACCATAAGATTTATAACAACTACTTTGAGAATTTGACTGGCGAAGCAATCTACTTGCCTAACGGAGACTTTGACGGCGGTACTGGAGGCTCACCTCCAAATCCGACGGTCGAACAATTGCGCAAACAATGGAAAGTTTACCGGGCGCTTATCGTCAACAATACGATTGTAAACAGCAAAACCGGTATCGTCATCGGCTCGGGAAAAACGTATGCTCCGCAGGATTCCGTCGTGGCGAACAATATCGTATACAACAACACCGGCACGCTTTATTACGAGGCGGCGACAACAAATACGCTGTTTCAAGGTAACATCGGGTTTGGCAGCACTATTAGCAACATATCGCGCAGCTCGGAGCAGATCCGAAATATCAATCCTCTGCTGACTGCGGTGAACGGCATTCAGAAACTGTCCGCGAGCAGCCCGGCAATTGCTGCAGCTGTGGGGACATATGCGTTCGTGCTGGCGGATATGGACGGTCAAATGCGGGCGACAGCAGATGTGGGGGCGGACGAATATTCCGACGCGCCTCTACTGAATCGCCCGCTAGCAGCCGACGATGTGGGGCTGAATACGCCTTAGGATCGATATATGTGCAAGCGTGCCGGCGGTTGGTTCGCCGGCATGACTATGTCGATCCATTGATGTATGGAGCAGTCCTGTTATTCACTTCATTTGGAAGGATGGGAGACCATGTTTCACAGCAATTATGGAGCAGCGGGAAAAAACGAGGTGACTGCACATGCATACTAGCACAATGTTGCCGGCTCCGCGTGGCGGCGGCTTCCGTATGGAAGGTTATTGGGTATGGTGCGGTTCCGTCGTGCAGGGCGAGGACGGCAAATTCCATATGTTTGCCTCGCGCTGGCCGAAGACACTGCCGATGCATCCCGGCTGGATGACAGCTTCAGAGATTGTCAGGGCAGACTCGGATACCCCCGAGGGACCGTACCGATTCTGCGAGGTGGCGCTTCCGGCGAGGGGAGCGGAATATTGGGACGGACGCTGCACGCACAACCCCCATATCGTCAAGCACAACAACAAATATTTGCTTTATTATACGGGTTCGACCCATCCGCTAAGCGATCCAGAGCCGCCCGGGAATTTCGGGTTAACAGATCCTCAATGCATCGTGGCGCGGGCGAACAAACGGGTAGGTCTGGCTATAGCGGACAGCGTTTTGGGCCCGTGGCGCAGAGCGGACGAACCGATATTGCCAACACGTCCCGGCCGATTCGATAGCTTTCTGACCTCCAATCCGGCTCCGTGTGTCAGGGAGGATGGTTCCGTGCTGCTGATCTACAAGGCACGTCACTACGAAGGCAACCTGCATGGCGGCATGACGATTGGCGTTGCGTATGCGGATCACTACGAGGGGCTGTACCGGGTGCTGAGTGACGAGCCGGTGTTTCCTCCAGAGTCGTTCCATATCGAAGACCCTTTTATCTGGCAAACAAACGAAGGATACAATTTGATCGCCAAAGATATGGAAGGGCATCTATGCGGAGAAAAATACGGCGGCATCTACGCCAAGTCGCCGGACGGACTGAATTGGAGCTTGCATGGGCAGCCGCAAGGCTATTCCCGGACGGTGCGTTGGGATGACGGCACGGTGCAGACGCTGGGCAATCTGGAGCGGCCGTTCCTGTTGTTCCAGAACGGCAAGCCGACTTATTTGTTCGCGGCCGTCTCGGACGGCAGTGATGGTTTTAAGGACGCTTCCGATACGTGGAACATGGTTATACCTTTGAAGCAATGATTCACTGGGGCTGTTGCAGATTATGAACCGGCTTGTGGACAAGGGCAATACAGTTATCGTTATCGAGCATAACCTTGACGTCATCAGTCAGGCGGATTGGATTATCGACATGGGGCCTGATGGCGGCATTAGGGGTGGCCAAATTATATTTGAGGCGAAACCCATACAATTCATTTAAGCGAAACATTCTTTCACAGGGAAATATTTAAAATAATCATGGCTTTTCTGATTGAATCAGACTGTTCAAGCACTAAACACTTCCCTTAAAGTTAAACAGGTTATATAATTAGGCAACTTGTTGGGCCTGAGTTCGGTACTGAACTCAGGCCTTTTAGTTTTGCTTTAATTCGCTTGTTGTTGTAATAATCGATGTAATTTAATAGCTCTTGTTTAAAATGTGCGATACTTTCGAATTCCTTTAAATATAGAAATTCAGATTTAATGATACCAAAGAAGTTCTCGATGACGGCATTGTCGTAGCAGTTACCTTTACGGGACATACTTTGCTTGATGCCGCGTTCTTCGAGAGCATGACGATACTGTTTCATCTGATAGTGCCAGCCTTGGTCAGAATGAATAAGAGATTTATCTTCATCTGATAATCTATCACGATAACTTAAACTATATTTTAAATAACATCTACGCTTAATAGGATGATCTCTGCTTCAAAACGCTTCCATTTAGACAAATCTAAGTCTGTTTCCAAAATAATTGCCCCATCCCTTAACTTCAGTTCAATCGTCATTAATTTGGCTATGCACCACAACTCCGCTGCATCGTGCTTGTGATCTTGAGGCGTCCTGCATGCCTGTTGTTCAATACAGAAAATGCAGGAAAATAGAACATACTTCTTTAAATTTTGAACAAAACAATTGACCTTAGGTCAGACCTAGGGTTTATTGTTTAGGTATTCCAAGCCGCATTCCTTAGGAGTGACGCTAACCGGATACTTCACAGGCATTTTGGGTTCTTCGTTCTGAACCATTGAAGTCTATGCTTATAGAGGTGCCTTATTTTGGTGTATTAGTTTTATCGGATTAGGATACTCACTCGGTTCACTATGGGAAAAGCTGCTGCTATCTATTGAGCGATGTCATGTCATAAAGCGAAATGTATTAAGGGAGAGGATGCGGCATGAGTCAAGCGAAAGAGCGGATAACTGCCTTTGATTTTGCAAGAGCATTGGCGATCTTCGGCATGGTAATGGTGAACTATAAGCTAGCGATGCAGGCAGAGAGTGGCGGACCTGCATGGTTGCAAGCGATAGCGGGCCTTTTTGAGGGGAGAGCATCCGCCTTGTTTGTCGTGTTGGCTGGTATTGGGGTGGCATTAATGACCTCGAAAGCCCGTAACTCAATGAGCTGGGAACTCATTCCTCAAATCCGGAACAGCTTGTACAAGAGAGCTGCTTTTCTGTTTATATCTGGCGTGCTTTTATTGCTAATAGGCTGGAGTGCCGATATTTTGCATTATTATGCGGTATTTATGCTTGTAGCTGCAGTCTTGATCACAGTATCCGATAATATAATACTAGTTTTGTTTTCGATAATCCTGATAGCATCGCAGTTGTTTTTAGTCGTATTCGATTACAGCAAGGGATGGGACTCGAGTTTTAAGGAATACATGGGCTTTTGGACGATAGAAGGGTTTACTCGCAATCTGTTATTTAACGGATTTCATCCCATTTTTCCTTGGCTGAGCTTCTTCCTCATCGGCATGTGGATTGGCAGGAAGCGTTGGCTGAATAAGGAAAACCGTTCGAAATTACTAGTATATTCGTTGTCAGGAACGGTTGTTTTTGAATCGATTTCTTTCTTCTTGGTTAAATGGACCTCCCCAGTACTGAGTAAAGAAGCAGCAACTTATCTTTTTGGAACAAAACCGATGCCGCCCACAATGCTCTATGTTTTCTCTGGCATTTGTTCAGCTGTCGCCATCATTGCGATCTGTCTTTATGTGGTCGATAAATTTGAAAATTCCCTTCTGACACAGGCGATGATCCATACAGGACAGTTATCGTTAACCCATTATATCGGGCACGTAGTGATCGGAATTGGTTTTCTTATGACAGTGGGTTATTTGGAAAACGGAAGTCTTTCTTTTGCAATGGCATACGGAACCGTTTATTTCATTATCTCCATTATCTTTTCGAGTCTGTGGAGAAAGTGGATGAAAAGAGGTCCGATTGAGCTGATCATGAGAAAATGGTGCTGAGTGGTGTAAGAGGCTTGAAAAGTAACATGTGACAACTTATTATTCAATGAACGTTGAGGGAAGATGCCGTCCATTGTTATCGTTTTAGCTACGCTCCCTTGGACGGTCCAACAGGAGGCTTTTTTAGCAAAGAAGGTACAATGGCCATAGTAGTAAAATGAAGTTAGCGAGGGGGGGAAGAAGTATGTCTTTATTCTCACAAACGATAACTGACTTTTGGCGGACGCAATTTTTGAACGGAGACATCCTCTATACCGATGAAGTCGCTACTGTTGCCATCAACACGAACCTGGATAAAGACAGTCTGGTTATGGCGGTCCTGATGCATGCGATGGCCGATAAGGTAAGCCTTTATCAACGACAAGACCTGTCTGTGAAGATCATTCGCCGAAAATTGAATGAAGCGGGAGTCACTCTGCATGGCGGAGATTATCTTTTTTATTTTTCAGAAGCCGATGAGAACGTCTTGCTGCAAGAAAACCTGAAAGGAGACTTTCACTGGTTAACCGAGCAAGATGAGGCGGCTTTCTCCGAGTTCAAATCCTGGTATATATGGAAGCTGAATTATTCCAAATTGTCATTGCGTACCTTTTCCCGTTCCTTTAAATATAGCAGCTCAAATCGATCACCATTTTGTTTATAGAGTTCCGTGTCAGTGAGGTAAAAACATTACGTTGGGAGCTTCCATTGGTGATTGGTTTATCTCTCAATGGGGGATACATCCGCTCATATGGAGTGGAATCATATTCGCTTTGCTTGCTTTCATGTTGATTATGATAAAAATTAAAGCTTTTAGTTCAAGAGCTACATAAGACCCTTTTTTGAAGCCCAACAGGCGCTACTATAACGGCAGCCTGTTGGGCTAGATGTATTGTCAAGCCAAGAGCGGGAGCGGACCTCCTTGGAACGCTGTTTTATCGTGTTACCCACTCATCCATGGGCCGTTTTCTATTCTCTCAATAGTCGTGTTAGTGGAATACACTTGTGCAGAGTATCTGTTTTAAAAAACTATAAGTGATTCCTTTTTAAGGTTAATGTAAGGTTCCTTTAAAACTCGTGTAAAGTAAGAGCTTTATACTAGTCTTTGTACATACTCGAGAATCTACGATCATGATTAGGAACATATCATTAGGAGGAGCAACATGAATAAACTTAAACATTGGAATACTAAACTACCGAAGTGCATGATTGCCGGCAGTCTTGTTGTCGCATTAAGTACAGGCCCTGTTTTCGGGACGGGGATAGCGATGGCGGCGAAACCAACGATTCAGAACGATTCGTTGCTAGAAGCGGATGCGGCTGTTCATCAGCTTGCGCGCTATCAAGTAGACGCAAGGCTTGATGAGAAGAAGATGACAATTCACGGTACAGAAACTGTGACCTATCGAAACAACACGAAGGATACACTGGACAATATTGTATTTCACACCTTTGCAGATGCAAACCGTTCAAAGGAAACACAGTCGGGTATGTTCGAAAATTCGAATGAACGAATGGCAAAGGAAAATCCGGATAAGAAACCTGAAGATTTCCTGGGCGGCATTGACATTAACAATGTGAAGTCGTTAGGTCAACCCTTGAAGTTCGATAATACGAATCAGGCACTTAAGGTTGCATTGGGACAAGCATTGCAGCCCGGGCAATCTATCACACTGGAACTTGAATTCGACGTAAAAATTCCTTATGGCTCACAGCGGTTGTCCCATTACAAGAATATCATCAATGGCGCTCATTGGTTCCCTGTGCTTTCGGTCTATAACCCTGCAGATCATACGTGGGACAAAACTCCTTACAGCACTACATTTGAATCCGATTATTATGATTCTGCGGATTATCAGGTAACCATGAATGTACCCGCCGATTACCAGATCTCCATGCCTGGAACACTGACCGTACAGGATGCCGAAGCAGGCCGCAAGATGGTAACGGCCACTGCGAATAATACGAGAGAATTTGTCTTCTTCACGAGTCCGGATTTTAAAGTAGAAAGTGTTACACGAGATGGTCTGACCATACAATACTATTACTTTGATAATCAGAAAGACAAAAAACAGATTATCGATCAATATATTGATCAAGCGTTTAAAGTCATTAACTTCTTCAGCGAAAAATATGGTAAATATCCTTATCCGGAGTTCAGAATTGTTGAATCGTACGTTGAAGGGATCGCTGTTGAATTTTCGCGAATGATTCAGATGGGCATGATCGAGGGTCAGCCAGATATTTCAAACCATTCAGCATTTGTCCATGAAATTGCGCATCAATGGTTCCACGCATTAATTGGAAATAATTCCGAGAAGGAATCATTTCTAGATGAAGGATTTGCCGATTTCTCTATGGTTTATTTCTATGAGAAACAAGGAAATCCGTTAAATGGATTCAAGGTGATTCAATTCGATGAAGTATCGTTAGATAGTCCGCTTGATGCGACCAATGATAAGGTTGGCGATTCTCCCGACGCCATTTTTTATAAAAAAGGCCGTCAAGCCATCTATGAGTTGTATCGTACGCTTGGCGAAGAGAAGTTTGATGAGTTGATGCAGACATATTTTGACCGGTATGTATACAAAAATGCGACGATTGAAGGACTGCTTCAGGTTGTTGAGAACAAAGCGGGCAAAAAGATCAGAGATGATTGGGAAGCGGATTTGCGCCAGCCCAATTATTCTTTGAAGTCTGAATATCGTCTAACAGCGGACGAGGAAGCCGCTTATATGTACGAGCAATTTAAATCAATATACCATTCGGTGTTTGTGCAGTTTCCAGAGGTTCCGTCTGAAACGATGAGCCGAATTATCGATAAAACGTTGCAGGGCGAGCCGCTAACGATAATCTTGAGCGACCGTTTGACATCGGACAAAGCAACAAAACAACAGGATCAATTGCTCAACCAGTTTCAAGGCTTCTTCCAAATAGCAGGAATAAAGCCAACGTATATAACGGAACGTCAAGTATTAAAAAACAAGCTTAAGAAGGAGCTAGGGGACAGTAATATCATTGTCATCGGCAAACCGGATGCGAATGGGTTTGTACAAGCCTTGAAGTCCGGCATCATCAAGCGTGCTGATACAGTCGGTTTTAAATGGCAGGAAATCATGAATAAGTCTAATCAATCCGGAGCCTACATTATCAAACATCCGTATAACCAGAATCGTCTCATGGTGCATTATTTTTGGACAGGGGACCAATTGAGTGATCAGACGGAAGATCCATTTATGGCTAAAGCATTGGAATCATTGAATTTTTCAAACCATTTCTATCAATATTATGTTCTGAATAACACAGGTAAGAGCAGAAGCGAACAAAAGATCGAAAATCCGTATGCGAAACTATTTGCAGAATAATAAATCACAGGGCAGTCTTAGTCCCGAGGGAGTTCCATGGCAGCCAAAACGTAGCGAACTTGGATAACTTCAAGAACACCGGTTAATTTGGGCTTGCTCAAAGTTAACCGGTGTTCTTTTTTATTTTTACGAGCTTTAAAATTGGAGAAAATTCTGTGACTTTTAATTGACACTAAACATAGAGGAATATGTTGAGCAAGAGAATGGAGAAGAGGAGGCTATGTTTTCATGGACAAGCGAGGACAAGATGAGAATATAACCATTAACCTGCATTTGACTGGTTTATCAATTGATAATAGCTCGGCAAAACTTTATTTTAGAATGAAACACAATGCAGGTTGACAAGATCAGACCACAATTGTACTATTTAAGTGTGACTACAGATGTAGTCATAACTTGATTTTGGAGGGTTTAGGCATGACAAAAATACCACCCATCACGGATGCGGAGCTCGAGGTGATGCGCGTATTGTGGGCCAGTCCGAATTGTCCTTCCAGCCAGGTCGTCAAGCAATTGGCGGAACAAGTGGGGTGGAGCCCGAATACGACAAGGACGCTCCTGAACCGTTTAGTGCAGAAAGAAGCGGCGGGAACAACACAGGAAGAGGGATCCAAACGGAACTTTTTGTTCTATCCACTCATCAGCGAACAAGAATATTTGAAGTCGGAGACTAAATCGTTCATGAAGAAACTGTATGGCGGCGCCTTGAAACCCATGCTCGCTAATTTTTTGCAGGATAAGAAGCTGAACGAGAAAGAAATTGATGACTTGAAAGCTTTGTTTGACGAGAATCGCAACAACGATGATCGATAAGAAAATTGATTAAAGGTAGAACCATTCAGCCTAACGTCGAACCGCCGCGTAAATCGCGGTTTTTTTATTAGTATAATTCCACAAAATTACCCAGCATACAATTGAGACGATGCAACAACTCCTAATTAAAAACCAATTTATGTAAAGACCGACATCGCCGATTTAATCTTCCATGATCTAGGACTGCTTCCAACGCCAGATACGCCGGAACCCGAACCTTGGGGTGGAAAAAAACAGCAATAACGAATCGATCGTTTGATCAAACTGCTCTCCGGAGGAGTTTTTTTTATTTCATGGATACTCGAAAAGGGTCCGATAAAATAGTGTTGACAAAATATAACTACAACTGTAGTATTGAATTATAACTACACGTGTAGTTTTAAAACAGGATCACAGAAAGGAGTTTTTCACATGAAAGCAGCATCAAAATTAGCCATCGCAACCCTCAGCAGTGTTCTACTATTGGGTTCATCGATGAACCTTGAGGTAGACGCGGCTTCTTCCAAGTCAGCCCAGAAGTCGACGGCTAAAAAAGCAGCCGTCCAAGCTCCAACGGCAGCGGAAAAAAAGGTGGTTGACGCAGAAATTAAGAGAGTGAAGGATTTGACCGCCAAGACTGGAGATACCTATGTCATGTATTATAAGTACAAGGCACTCAACAGCGGACTTGATCTTAACTACTGGGGGCTGACGAAGGAATACATTTCCTTTGATGAATATCTCCAGAAAGCATCAACCTTAAAAGGCGTTGTCTTGCAAAAGCCCTCCAACCTGCCAAAAGGTTACACTTTCTCCAAAGCGAGAATCGGAGGACCCTTGGGAGGCAAGTTCATCGATGATTTAAGAGCCGAAGGGAAGAAGAGCGGCAAACCGGTCTTCACGAAAAAAATGGACTGGAAAGAAGCCGACGATATTCGCCTGGAATACACGAACGGGGAAGATACGCTTGCGATTACGAAGTTTGTGGTGGATGCGAAGGAAGGGAAGAAGAAAGGTTATTTTGACGATAACCTTCCGGCTAACATTTTCCCAAAATACATTTATTGGCAAGATGGCGGCAAATTTGGATACAGCCTTTCAACTTCATCCGATATCACCCGAGAACAGAAGATTGAAATTCTAAAAGCAGCGGTCAAGAAGTGATAGGTTGCCTTGAGCATGCGCAGCAGTTCGCCCATCCTATGCATTCTGCGCAAGTTTGATTTGGAGGTTGTATATATGAACCGAATACCATCCATAACGGATGCAGAGCTCGAAATTTTGCGGGTATTGTGGCTAAATCCAGATTGCTACTCTAGTGAAGTTGTTCAACAAATGACGGATCGAATGGGATGGAGCCCGAATACGACCCGAACGCTTCTTAGTCGACTGGTACAGAAGGAAGCGGCGGGCGTGAAGCTGGAGCAGAGTTCGCGGCGTATGCAATTATTTTATCCTCGGTTCAGCGAGCAAGAATATCAGCGTTCCGAGACTACTTCCTTCATGGAGAAGATGTATGGTGGTTCCATTATGCCGATGTTGGCTAATTTCCTCCAAGATGAGAAGCTGAATACGCAGGAAATTGAGGATTTGAAGAGGTTATTTGACAATAGCGGCAGAATTGGGGAACTAGAAAAGAGAGAATCTAAATGAGTCCAAGCTTATACGAAACTGTTGTGTCATTCTTCGGCTGGGTGATCCAGGGATCGTTCATGGCAGGCATTCTGGTCATGCTGATCTTGATTCTGCAATTCTTATTCCAAAACAAACTGGAAGCCAGATGGAAATATTTGCTCTGGATACCAGTGGCGATCCGCTTGCTGCTTCCTTGGGCACCAGAGTCTTCTCTTAGCCTTTATAATGTATTTTCTCTGGAATCCTTCATGCCTGGCATTCACCAGCAAATGCAAGATCCATCGATAAGTGCAAGCGAGACAGGAGAACAAGTAAAGGGTTCAGTGGCGGAGAAATATGGAATTGTCGTTAGGATAACGGAATTAACCGCACCCACGGATACATCGGGAAGCAAGCCGGAGAACCATTTCTGGTGGAATGAAATTACAGCCATGGGCGTTGTTCCAGTCTTGGTACTGATCTGGCTTACGGGTGTACTGCTTCTCGTCGCGAAAACCATATACGATCAGCTGCGATTGCAACATGCCCTGCGCGCTGGTAGCCGTATAGAAACGCCTTTGTTATTGGCCTTGTTCCATGATACACGGCAGCAGCTCGGCGTGAAGCGCAAAGTTGAATTTGTTTCCAGCGAGCGTATTCCCGGTCCGGCCGTCGTTGGGTTTTGTAAGCCGACAGTCGTCATCTCTCCAAGTCTACTGACGTCGCTGCATGAAGGACAGCTTCAGTATATCTTGGCGCATGAATTCGCTCATGTCCGTCGCAGGGATGTAGCCGTGAATTGGATCATGCACTTGGTTCTGATTCTCCATTGGTTCAACCCACTTGTATGGCTTGCAGTGAACAGAGCGCGACAAGATCAAGAGATGGCCTGTGATGCCTTCGTGCTGGATCGAATGAGACCACAGCAAAATAATGCGTATGGGCAGACGATCATCCAAGTGTTGGAACATTTCTCGGGAGATCATCGCCTGCCGGGACTTGCCGGCCTATCTGCGACACATAAACAAATGAAAAGGAGACTTATCATGATCAAACAATTCAATAAAAAATCATATCGCCTTTCTATCTTAGGGATGACAATCATTCTCGCGCTTGGCAGCGTGACGCTGGTCAATGCCAAGGAAAAAGATGATGGGAACGCAACGATAGCTGTTTCAGTACAATCAGAAGCTGGGGATCGTCAATTAGATATCACCTATCCTGAGGAATTCAATGGGTCTAAGGTAGACCGTGCGTTGTATAAGCAAGAAATGGATAAAATGAATAAACTAGCGGCGGATGCAGCTAAGGCACTTCCTGCAGAGGATAAAAAATATATCGACGATGAAATCAATCGCGTGAAGGAATTGGTTAAAGAGACGGGAGACACGTATGTCATCTATCATAAATATAACGCGTTAAACAGCGGACTTAATCTTAGCTATTGGGGGCTGACGAAGGAATATGCTTCCTTTGATGAATATCTTCAGAAAGCAGCAACCTTAAAAGGCGCTGTCTTGCAAGAGCCTTCCAACCTGCCAGAAGGCTACACTTTCTCCAAAGCGAGAATCGGAGGACCCTTGGGAGGCAAGTTCATCGATGATTTGAGAGCTGAAGGGAAGAAGAGCGGCAAACCGGTCTTCACGAAAAAAATGGACTGGAAAGAAGCCGACGATATTCGCCTGGAATACACGAACGGGAAAGATACGCTTGCGATTACGAAGTATATTGTGGACGCCGATGGAACTAAGAATAATGGATTTTTTGACGATGATTTACCGGCAATTGTTTTCCCGAAATACGTTTTTTGGCAAGATGGCGGTAAATTTGGATATAGCATTTCAACCTCATCGGATCTATCACGACAAGAGAAGATCGAAATTCTGAAAGCTGCAATTAAAAAATAACATCTCAAGGCAGGCGCCCATATCACCCTAGAACTAGGGTCGATATGGGTTTTTTATCTTGGAGCAATTGATATAAGTGAATGATTATCTTAGTAAATTCCTTATCATATAAAACAGGTGAGGCTTCTTCGTGAATATCAAGTGACATGACTGGATTTATTATAGGTTCACAATGGTAGTATATATCGAACGTGAAAATATATTTTGTGAGAAGCGCAAATTTGAATTAGCAAAAAGCAAAGATTCTGAATTAGTTGATTCGAATAAAGCATTAGCTATGGAGAATGAATTGGTCTTGAAATATATGTCGATGTATGGTTGGCAAAAAGTAAGGGGAGGTTGTTATACTTTAATAAGTGAAGCGGTTACATATCAAACTTTGTGTATTTCTATATAATAGACATCAAGATGTCTTTATCGTCCGTTTCTCCTGTATTAATTGTGGTGAATTATGGAGAGTACTTATTTAAATGACTTAGAAGAAAATGACTAGGGGAGAAATATTTCGTGGAAACTCACTCATCCAAATATCAAATGAAAAAGAGCTATATAATATTATTGCTAGTTTTCATATTAGTTGTTTTAACCGGTTTTCGCATCTTATGGATGGAAACGTTTCAATATCCTAAACAGGCGTCAATTCATAATGGGCAATTCGATTTACGCAATTGGAATGCAGAAGATGGCAGCATACACTTACTTGATGGGGAATGGGAGTTTTATCCCTCGCAATGGTTGATAGATGGTAGTCAGCAACAATTGTTAGGCGATAATGCGCCAAGGCACATTCAGGTACCGGGAGGATGGAGTGAAGTTTTGCATGCTGACAAGCCATCTCCATACGGCTATGGCTCTTATCGTTTGCTTCTTTATGTAGACCCGGCGAAGCATCTTAATTAAAGATCAATTCCTAGCAAATACTTCTCATGAATTTAAGAACCCGCTTCATAGTATTCTTAATATGTCACAATCCGTTTTAAAACGGGAGCGGCATTTGTTGCAGGAAAGGAGTATCAAAGAGATTTGCATACCACGTCACAAAACCTTGAGAAGATGATCGAAGCATTAAGATCGTTAAGCGAAGGAGCATGCCGCGGCAGCTCCTTTTACTTTTTTCGCCGCTAGCCCCGTTACGGGTGAACCGTATCATAAGTAGGGGAAAGTTTTTACAAATAGATCATTTAATATGGTCAGGGAACACAGAGATACTATGATTTAATTTGACTAGGTGGCATCTTACATTATGTACTCATTTCCTCCAAGAATAGATAAAGAAGCATTGCAACTTGAGGATTTTAACTCAATAGTCTTACTCGAAGCAAGTTAATAAAACAAAAATTTGGAGGGTAACAAAATGACTGTAGATGATCATGCTCACTTAAAGTCTGGTACGAGTTTCTGATGAAAGTCTTGATTGAAGAACATACGGAGGATTCCGGAAGAAAGGTTAGTGAGATTACATCTGTATATATTTGTCAGGGGATAAGAACATAGTCCCATTAGAACCCGAGCCCCGCGCGGTTTTTGTATTTTAAGGGATCAAGTTCTTGTCCTTTACTCCAGACAAGAACTTGATCCTTTAGCCGTTAATGGACAGGAACATGGTCCTATTACCGATTTGGTATTCATAAAATGAGCTTGAAAATAATTACCTATTTCATTAAATGGATGTCTAATGAAAGATTAAATACTTAATGTTGTGGCAACTTTTACTCCTTGGTTTCTTTGTCCTTACCGCCGATTTTAAGTCCTAACTTTCCATTATATTTGCCTACCTGTCCGGCAACACCTAAGCCTGCTCCTTGGCCGCCGCCGAGTTGTGCCTTGGCCTGGGCTCCGAGACCATTTTCGCCGCCAAGCTGCAAATGGGTTTGGAGTCCCGCGCCTTGACTGAACCCCAAGTGTCCTTCGGCATCAGCACTCATACCGTACTCTCCTCCGACCTGCGCCCCCGTATGAAAACCTGCCTCTTGACCGCCACCTATTTGGCTTTTTGCCTGAGCCGCAATCCCGTAATTGCCGAAGGCCTGGGCTTCCGCATTGAGCCCTAGACCCTGGCTGCTGTCCAGATGAGTATTGCCTTGCGCATGGATTCCATATGAAGGAGTGCCCATATGGCCGCCCGCATACATACCCATGCTACCTAAGGCTAAATTCCCGCCAGCATTTAAACCAATGCCGTGTTTACCGCCTACTTCTATCCCGGTATTTAGCTTAATCCCCTGCCCGCTGCATAAATTTTCGTTCATATAACCATTTATAAGTTCTTTTTTGGTGTTTTCGCTATCTGAGGTTATATCTGCCAGACTGCTTTCTGAACGGAAGAGATGGTAGTAATGAGAGTAAGGGAAAGGATTGTAACGGGTAAAGTAAGGGGATACGGATGGATCAGCCTGGCTGTTTGGATATTCGTTCCCAAAGGTCATCCGGGATACCTCCATTATTCAATTTATTACAACAGCCTATTCATGGATGACTTGAAATGATACCCTTCCTAAGTAAATCATATGAATTCAAGGTTCGCAGCCGATGCACAATGAGTCGGGCGAAGTATCACTTATTTTTAACGGGGAAATCAACAACTACCGGGAACTGCGTAAATTGGTACCGGCGGCGTGGCAAGATGCTGTGCGTCGCAGATCTGGTTGCTTCGGACACGTAGGTGGGCGGAATGACCGAAGTCAGGAACCAATCTCGTTAATTTTGTAAGAAAACATGGTTATTGATCAACTCATTTATATGGGTGGATTTTATATGCCGGAAAAAGTGGGGGAATCGGCAAAGGGACAAAGTTCTTGTCCTATAAGGGAATATGTTCTTGTCTTCCGATGTCCAAGGACACCAAAGTGCCTACATTTTGGGATTTTGACATAAAGTCACCTGCATTGTAGCGGTGATTGTACTTACTGATACTTACAAAGTATCTAGAGAGACTTTATAGCCGGATTTCTAGTTCACAAGGTAAGTAGTTCTTTGACAGTCCACAGATTTGAACGGTTGTACGAGGAGTAAGTTTCTGATCGGGGGATTAGATACGAGATATGCGATGGGCAGAGCTACTAATCCCGGCATGGATTGGCAACAGTTTTTATTGACTGAACTACATTCAGTCAGTTATGATTGAATCATATTCAGTCGCGATAAAAATTACATTGGGAGATGGACAATGAAGAGAATATCAAAAGAACCTGATCTAAGACGCCAAGAATTAATGGATATTGGCTTTGAACTTTATATGAAAAATGGTATGGGAGGATTCAGCATAAAGGATGTCGTTAATCATGCGGGTGTTGCAACCGGCTTATTTTATTACTACTTTAAATCTAAAGAAGAGTTTGTTAATGAGATTTTGAATAATTTCATTGTGAAAAATGTAGAAAAAATTCAACATGCACTTAATTCAAATGAATTGACCGTTATGCAAAAAATGAAAGATTCTCTAGAGATATTTTGGACATTTATTGAAAAACTAGCACCATATAAACATGTGAGTTCTTATCAGACAGAACAACACTTCCAACTCGAGAAGAAATTATACAAGCAAATACACCCGCTATTTCAACAGGTAATTGAAGATGGGATGAAAATAGGGATTTTCCACACTGCCAACGCATCGTTAACTTCTGGATATATTTTATATGGCCTTAGTAGTATTGCCCATTCGGAGATAGATTTAAATCTTGATATTAAGAAAGAGATCGTTAATCTAATATTAACCACACTACGATACGATCCAAAACATAAGAATACAGGAGAATTCATATGAAAATTTATATTAACGGAAACGATATTTCACAGGAACAACTTACAAAATGGAAAAGAGAACGTATAAAAAAGGTTTTAAATACATTAGGACATAATGAGCCTGAAATAAATGATACAGACGCCATGATAAAAAAGTTAGCTGAACTAAAGATGAGATATTCCTATAACGAAATGTACGATAAATTGAAATCTAAACTTAGATTGAGTGGAATGATTATGCGTGTCTGTGCTGCTTTATCTGGAGATAGACGGAAATTTTCAAAAACAGGTATCTATTTAGAGGGCATTTCGGCAGAAGAAGCTATAAAGGGAATTGATAGTTTAATGCTAGAGCAATCACGCGAGAATGATAAAGTAAATCTTTCAGCTTGTCCTGATCATTATGTATTAAGACCTTTTGGAGAAAACGAACTGGAGGTCATTGAAACTACTGGTAATTCCCCGTTTCCTGTTCAATTCTTCATTGTCTTTGATGACGAAACAGGATTAAAAACACCTAGAGATAACTCTTATCAATACCAATCAGCAGGTGTTGCCCGTATGAAAGACGGTACTATTATAGGTGGGGTTCGTCATCAATTCAAAGATACCAATACTGGGATAGAAGTAAGTCTTGTTGTTGAGTTCCCAGCGCTTTGTCCTACTAGACTTATAGAATCGCATCAATTGCATTTAGCATGTGAGTTTTCTTATTGGTTACAATGGATCAAGGATCATAAAAATAGTAACTATATTAAATCAAGTTGGAGGTTAACATGTCAGTGAAAAAAACGGAAGAACTATATCAACTTATCGGAAATAAGCTAATAGGAATAATCCCTGATGAGTGGAGTAAGATTTATCTTTACGCAGAAATATTACCTGGTTCAAGAATTATCTATTTTTACTTCGAATCAACTACAAAAAAGGAGCTAATTTATAGTCATAGTATCCCTAAAGTTTATGGAGTAGATGAACTTATATATGATCGGTTATGTAGGGAGTTACAAGAATATTTCGTTGAATTAAATGAGGGTTCTAGAGGCACACTTGATCAAGCTTGGACAAATCTGACGATGTATTTGGATTCTTCAGGTAAGTTTAATATCGATTATAATTATGATGAGGTTGTTTTCAATCCTTCTAAACAACGAACGATCTGGAAATATAAAGTTCTAGGATTACTTCCTACAGATGCATTTCACCAATCGTACTTAGATGAATATCTAAAACAAAAGATTGATTATTTCTCTTGCGGTGTCCCGAAAGCCATTATATGGTTGTTTGGGGCACCTTTCGTTATTTTTATAAGATTTATGTAAACACCAAGACCGTGCACATCCTCACAGAGACCGAATTAGGGATCCGAATACAATGCTGCAAAACAACCACTCTTCTGAGAGTTTCTCCTTTATTCTGTTGCTTCTGTATGCACTAAGAAACAAGGCCTTAAAGGATTATGTAGATTCCTTTGTAAAAAAACATGACTAAACTCCAACCAAATTGCTGTAAGAACACTATTTAACGACTGTAAACAACCGTGATTAACCGGTTGTTTTTTTTGCATTAGAAGGGGGTATTCGGCAAAGGAACCAAGTTCTTGTCCCATTTCCGAAATTGGACAACAACATGTTACTATTGCCGATTTGATGATTATCTAATGTATGTCTTACACCGACTTGACGCAGGCCACAGGAGTCGATTGCTCGCCTATACTCGCGTTCGGAAACAAGGAAGCGTTGTTCAGCCAAGTGCTGGAGCTGCCGACCTCGCGGAGGTAGCCGCACACTTTCTCCTTAGTGAAGATTAATTGAATACTCTTTACTCGTATGGCAGGGGGCTAGGTGTCCAAAAACACCTTGGCTGTCTCAGACGAGGTCGAACCGATTCGACATTTCCAGATCAATGCTTACACAGACAAAGAAGCGTCACTCACTCCGGCAGCCGTGACCTCTGGCACTGCTGCTGACGGCACCACTACTTATAGTGTGAAGATCCAAGCAACGGCAGGCAAGGAAGCAGGAGCTGCCATCGTCAAGTTGGATTCCACTGTAATCAGTGATCTGGTCCTCAAGGTCAAGCAAGCCGAAGCCGCCAGGGCAGAGCTGAAGCTGAATACAGGCATTGCTGCTATTACCTTTACGTCCAACGCAGTAGCTGCTATTGGAAATGCAGCAGAGGATAGCACAATCCTTGCTTCATTAAGCTTGCCGGACAAAGCCCGGAGCAAGCTTGGAGACAGACCGGTTGTAAACTTCTCTGTAACAGCCGGAAATGCTGAAATTACAGCATTCAACGGTGAAATAGTTAAGATCAGTGTACCTTATACGCCAAAAGCAAATGAAAAGTCAAAAGCCATTGTGGTGTATTATAGCGATCAGACAGGAAACCTTCAGTTGGTTAACGGGGGCTACGATGCAGCAGCCGAAAAGGTTAACTTCCAGACCTCCCATTTTTCAAATTATGTTTTAGGGTATAACGAAATCAAATTCAATGATGTTGCACCGGGCAACTGGTATTCCGGTGCCGTTGACTACTTGGCGGCGAGAGAGGTGGTAAAGGGGGTAAGCAGCTATGTGTTTGCACCTGAGGCCCAGGTGAAGCGGGCTGACTTTCTGTATAATATCATGAAGCAGTTGAACCGGCTGCCGGATGGCAGCAACGGTCAGAGCTACGACAGCTTCAAAGATGTCAGTGCGGTAGCCTGATATGCCCGGACAGCAATGAAGCAGTTTGTAGAAGCGGGAATACTCACGGGCTTGGTAAGGAGCTGAGCCCAAGGGCTGCCGCACCCGGGAAGAGGCAGCACAGATTGTATATAATTGCATTAAATAACAAGCTGAATAGCCGTCCGCCAGGAATCTGCTGGCGGACGGCTATTTGTGTGAGTAGATCAGAATAGACCCGGACGTAAAACCAATCCTTTTATGAGTATGACAATGCCGGAAACCGGACTAAGATGATTGCCCCTTTTCCATTTATGGAACGAATCAGTTAAAGAGGGTGCTCCGAAACGGGAAGCAAAACCCAAAAAACATAGGACAATTATTCCTGCTAAGTTATATAATATAAGAGGAAAGTAATATGCTGCTTTTGCTACCTGCGACCTATTCATGAAATGTCTTAGCAAAATTGGTAGATGCTTTACTATTAATAATTAAGCGGGGAGAAGGCTATATGAAACGAAAGAGTTGGATTTATTCGCTAATGCTAGCAATTATAGTATCGGTTGTATTCGGGGTTGGCAGTATTTATGCGGCTGCACAGAACATCACCGACATTGTCAAAGTGACCAAACCTGCTGAGATAAAAGTTGGGGAGTGGAAATCATACGAAATAGCCATCACTGACTGGACCGATGCAGACGTTACGGAACATGACTTCACTCCAATCTCTTCAGATGAGAATGTTGTCAAGGTCGTACGAAAAACGCAATGGGTTTCTGAACTTCATGCAATAAATAAAGGGAATGCTACCTTAACTGTCAATATTGGAGAAAAGTTTGAACCTTATGTATTCACTGTTCAAGTGGTGGATGATTATACAGTCATTCCTGAACCAACTAAGCCGGTAGTTATAAAGGAACCTACACACGAAGAAATTATGTTACAGGATCTTGAAGATTACATTGAGCAGTTGCAGCCATTAGGAAGCTATGAAAAGAAAGCCATAACTACGTTAAATCAAAATAGACTCCTGAACGATTCAACAAGAAAAACACTCTTTCTTACTTTAAACAATACTGTATTGCCCAATTATACTAAATTTGTATCCGGGTTGAAAAACCTCAAAGCTAATAATGTAGAGTTGAAAGAAATACATACCTACTATCTGGCAGGAGCAAAACTCCAGTTGGAAGGGTTCACTATAATGCGGGACAGCTTGAAGACGACCAAAATAAATTGGTCCAAATTCAATGCAGGTGAAAAGAAGGGGGCAGAAGGAATTAAGCAATTGAACAAATCCAAAATGCTTCTTGACAAGTATGCAATTAAATATGTCAAATAAATAAAATAATAAACAGAACCCTTAAAGTGCTTTAAGTTAAGGGTTCTGTTATTTTTTTTGAGGGGCCTGTGCCAAATATATAGACCATTAAGGCATGCCGGCAGGGAGCTGGGGCACGAATGCTTCAAGAATGTAGATTATGTCTTAAAGATAAAGTTCTTATAAATTCTCACATCAGAACAAAAGCTAACTTCAAAATGGCTTTTAAATACCAAGAGGTTAAAGGTAAGAGCGCTGAAAGTATAAACTTTAAGATGTATTATGAGAATACAATCAACACAAGAATCACTGAATATCAATGCCCCAATCATATCTTAAGAAAAAAGAAAGCTATTTCAAAAATGAAATCCTATGTACCAGCAGTGATATCCATTGATTATCCAAAAAATTATGAACTGATTAATTACGTAAGTTCTTATATAAAGAAGCATGATTATTGAAAACTGCTCCAGTTGAGTTGTTTTTTTATGGCCAGAATAGGGGCTTTGTCGGCAAAGGGACTAAGTTCTTGTCCTACAAGGGACTATGTTTTTGTCCACCGACATTTGTACAACATCCTAGATGTAAACAGGGCTTATTCCAACTCATAGACATATGTACAAAATACGGGTTTTGTGAGGAAGTAGTATATAAATTAATGGAGCAAGCCAATTTAAACCATACTAATGCCAATTAGCTGTCCATAATTGATAGCTATACAATATTCAAAATTGTTCATAATAGCTTCCCTTTCATGAACAATTGAATCTCTTTTTAGATATTGATTTGTCTCTAACGAGTATTAAACTTTAAAGTGTATCAGAATCTCGGATTAAACTTTGTGTAGTTATATTTATATGTTTATTGTTGATTGTTCTTTACGTACCTCTTAAATAAAAAAGCTAATTATTACCATTAATTAACTTATATCAGTATCTTCATACCGTTCAGTCTTATAGCTTCAATTTTAAAACATTTCTTTAGCTATCCTTAATTGTCTTTCCCGTTCTTTAGTGGCAGACTCGGCCACTGAGGAATTATTGGATATGTTTACCATTTTAACAGCATAGTCACTGCTTACCATAGCATGTCCTCTCATATGTCCAGTTGCAATGGCTTGTGCAAAAGAACGAGCAGCATACTTACTTGCTTCGGTTGTGGACTCTTTCGCTAATTCATTGACTATGAATCCAACTTTTCTTAAGTCAAAGGCTCTGATACCACCAGCTATACGTTTTTCTAGCGTTTCTATCCCTAAATCAATGCGCGGGTCATTTATAAGATGTTGATCCAGATGATCCAGGTGTTCAACAGCAACGCTCAAAGCCCATTTGGCCAGGAACTTCTGCGGTAATTTTTCAAGTGTCTCTTCAAGTTGATTTCTTAATTCAATATTGTCTACAATCTTTATCTTAGGACTACTGTAAGTAAATTCGTTAGTTGATTTTATTTGCTGCTCATGTTTATTCCAAGCATATTCCCCAATGTTCAAACGATCTCTCCCCCATTACAGCACGGCACTCTTTAATTGTTTCAGATCTTCTTTCATAAAAAGCGTGTACCACACTGAAAAAATGTAAATTAGCCAGATTCTACGCGAATAATCACCTTTATTACTCCGATGCTGGATAAACATTTCTTCGATGATATTCATATTGAATATTTCTTCAATACCACTATAGCGTATTTGCTCAAACATTATATCTGAAATCGGGGTCTTAAGCCAATCACGAATCGGTACGGGAAATCCTAATTTCGGGCGATTCACAATATTATCAGGAACAATTCCTTCCATAGCTTTACGCAAAGCGAGTTTTGTTGTATTTTTGCCAATTCGATTGGAGACTGGAATTTTACTAGCCGTTTCGAAAACCTCTTTATCTAGAAACGGGACTCTTAATTCCAATGAATGTGCCATAGACAGCTTATCTGCTTTTGACAAAATATCGCCAGGCAACCAAAAATTCATATCAATAAACTGCATTCTTGTCGTAGGATCTAGGTGTACTGTCTTATCATAAAAAGGCTTAACGATATCCGTCGGATGTAAAAAGCTATTTTGAGCGTGCACCGACTCATGGAGCAAGTTCATCTTTCCGCTTTTGTTAAAGATATTAGCATTACCGAAAAAGCGTTCCTCTAAAGGTGTCAGCCCCCGAAGTAAATAGTTTTTTCCATAAAAATGATATGGATATATAGACAACGATTTTCGTAACGAATCCTTTATGAAATTGGGCATCCATGAAATGGGTCTTAGTGCATCTGGCTCTCTATAGATCCGGTATCCTCCGAATAATTCATCAGCGCCTTCCCCCGATAGGACAACCGTGACATGATCTTTTGCAAGCTGATTGAGATGATAAAGAGCGATGGCGGAAGGATCCGCGACAGGCTCATCTAGATGCCATACTGTTTTCGGGATACTATCAAAAAAGTCTTCTGTAGATAAAATGTGAAAATAATGATCCGTTCCCAGTTTAGCTGCCGTTTGATTTGCAATGATGGTTTCATTGTTTACCCCTTCAAATCCTATCGAAAAGGTCTTTGTTGATTCTTCTGCTTTCATCATTGCAGCTATAGCTGTGGAGTCAATTCCACTGGACAAAAAACACCCTCTATTCACATCACTTTGTAAATGAAGGTTTACAGACTCTTTCAATTTCCACTTAATTTCTTCCGCATAGTCCGCTAAAGATCGTTTTATCGGATGAAAATGGGGTTCCCAATATTTCTCGATCTTCATTTCACCTTTAGCGTTAACAAATACTCGCTCTGCAGGTCCTAATTTATGAATATGTTCAAACATCGTATCCGGTTGCGGCACATACTGAAAAGTTAAGTAGCTAAATAAACTTTGATACTGAAGCTTTCTTGGTACTCCGTGAACTGCAAGAATGCTTTTAATTTCCGAAGCAAATAAAAGGTTATTCTCATCTTTGTAATAATAAAAAGGCTTGATGCCAAAATGATCTCTGGCAGCAAAAAGCGTCTGTTCCTTAACATCCCAAATCGCAAAACTAAACATTCCTCGTAAATGATGGACACAGTCCTTACCGTATTCCTCATATAAATGCACAATGACTTCTGTATCTGATTGCGTTTGAAAGTGATGTCCCTTTAACTTAAGCTGATCTCGTAGTGTTTTATAATTATAGATTTCACCATTAAAAACAATCCAAAGGGAACGATCTTCATTCGTCATCGGTTGATTTCCATCACGTAAATCTATAACGGATAACCTACGAAAACCGAGCCCAATTTGAGAATCGAGCCATACGCCTTCATGATTAGGACCTCGGTGATTCATTGCACCTGTCATTTGTTTTAAGGTTTCCTCTTGCGGGGGTTGTCCATTACATTTTAAGATTCCTGCTATTCCGCACATGCTATTGTAGTCCTTCCTATAGTAAAGATTAGGATATAGAGTGCCCACAATTGCGTTGATCAATCATCTTTTTTTAGAATCACGCAGGTGAATCGTACTTTAATCCATAAGAAAACGCCGAATGATTCACTATATGAATCGTTCGACGTGTTTGGATAAGGCTATATAAAGTTACTATTCGATATTAAGCTGCTTAACGATCTTCGCCCCCTGTTTGCGTAAGGCATCGTAATCGTATACTTCTTTAATTTCACCTAACTGGCTTTCAATAATAGTTAGATCATTCATTTTAAAATAGTTACTCAAAATCTCGTACGGTGTCATTCCTGGTTTCTTCCCAGGTACATCTTCTATCGCTTCTTTCCATGGTATGTTTGCCTTATCCATCGTTAGCTCCAAAGCAGCCCCAGTTTCATAACGGATACTTCTTTCTAAGAAAGAAGGCGACTCCGCTTGCCCGTTAGCAATAAAATCATACGCTTGCATAAATGTCACATGGTAAGGCTCCTGCTTGGTGGCCAGCACCATTAAATTACCGCCAGTTAACTTACTATAACGATATTCCAAATACCTTGCTGAACCTTCGATAGCCTCTGTCTTCGTCTCGCCAATTAATTGCGGCCATTTATAGTATCTGTAATTTCGTACGACTGTCCAATCATGTAAATACTGTTGAACGAGTTCAGGATTGCTTTCAGCCATTGCTTGATCCAACAGTTTGAACTCGATACCCATCAATGCGTAATTTTCTTCATTTACAGGATAGTTATCGATATACTCAGCGCCATTCGCATCATACGTCCAGACTTTTTGTTTGAAGATATGAAACCCTTCGTGCAATAAAAAAGAAGAAAAATCAAAATACAGCGCGGGATCGCTAAACATTTTGGGATAATACTTAAAATACATTGTTTCCATACCTTTCAGATTTAGCGTTCCAAAATTAGTTGGAAACCATGCTGAGAGGGTTGTCGGTGACAAACGACTGATACGATATACCTTAGGTAAGCCCATCGACTCAGGCAGACTGATCTCTTGAGCAAAAATCCCTTTCTTCATAGGCACATTCACGGATTCAAACGTAGTACGGTAGGTCTTATTTAATAAAATCGATACCGTGCATATTCCAACTATTGCTGCCAATATCGTTAATAGAATGTTTCTTTTTCTATTTCTTTTGCTCATGATTTACCTCGCTGTTTATCTCTTGTTATATGAGTAGTATGATATAAGCTAAAAAAACGTCAAATGATTCACTATATGAATCGTTCGACGTTTTCTTATTCACTCTTATTTTATCTCACTCATGAAGTTTCTGAAGTTCTCCACGATTTCTTTCGATCGGGTATGGTGTAAATAATGATCGCCTTCAAACATCATCATCTTCCCATGTAATGAATCTTTGATCTGTTCTTCGTGTAAAGCTGCCCAGCCCTCAACATCCGAATTATCTTTTACTAAGAAGAACATCACTGGAAGTTCTTTAGGGAACTTTAAGTTTTCTGCGGCTTTGAAGTTGCTTGAGAAATGATCTGCTTCGTTGATGATATTTGGATTCATCATGTTTTTAAGCGAAAGCATTCTATTTTGCTCTTTCGTTTTAGCATCAACATCGGGTGCAATGATTTGATCAGGCGAGAGTTTAACCAGCAATCTGTAGAAACCTGATTGTTTAAGTGATTTTAAGGCTGCTGTTGGAAGTTCATCGCCGGCTCCTTGTGCCGGAACACTGCTGTCGATCCCTACGAATGCACTAACTTCGTTTCTGTATTTGTTTACATAGTCTAGAGCATAAATTCCGGATATGGAGTGTCCCATCAGAATATAACGGTCTATATTTAATTGTTGTAAACTTTCATGTAACTCACTCACTATATTTTCAGTACTTCGTTCTTTTTCGGTGATATCACTTAATCCATAGCCAAATGGCTCAATCACAACCACTTTGTAAAATGGAGATAACTCGTCTACAAGCGGCTTAAAATCAATACCCGGCGCTGCAGTTCCATATCCTGGTAATAACACTACCGTCTCTTCACCACTTCCATGAATCGTGACGTTCATGTTTTTTCCATCTACAGGTACAAGCTGACCATAGGGTTCAATTTTTCCTTTCTCGATTTTGTTGCAGATCACATTAACAGTAAAAACAATGGCTAGAAAAAGCGCTATGGCTATGACTATAACTCCTATTGCTTTCAGTAAAAAGAAAAATGTCTTTTTCATCATGTAATTCCCGCTCCCCACATATTTATATCTTCTCTTCTGTCCATTTCATTCTAACAATCCAGTCTTAGATCCTATGAAACACAAGTTTAAGTGAACCTTAACTTTCAGCATCAGCTAACAAAATCAAATTAAGCTTCCGTTAAGATAACTTTTATAAATATGATTCCACTTTCGTCCATTTGATATCATAAAAAAACACCTTTAGATATTCGCTGATTAGCCCATAAGACCATTCAACGATATTCTAAAGGTGTAAATTTACTTCATTAGCTGAATATTAGTTCAAAGTTTCTTTACGCGATAAACGAATTTTTTCAGGCGTAACATCATTTCCCTCAGGATCTACAATCGTTACTCCCGATAGACTGTTACGAACTTGTCCACGAATTTCACGTAGATAATCTTCACGCAAAGCGATCTGTTCCACCCATTCACTTTTTGTCAGACCTTCTTCACGTTCTTTCCTGGCTAGTTCATTAATACGAGTCAAACTGGTAATCATCTATGTTCCTCTTTTCTAAGTTTTGATTAGCTTGCTAATAAATTACCAACCATCTGTTTCATAAGCCTTCTTAATAATAAACGTTCTTCGGGTAAAATTCCTGTTAATAATTTATCCAATTGCTTATTCCATATACGTTCCACAGGTTCACAAAGATTACGTCCGGCTGGAGTTAGATACACTCGGCTTACTCTGCCATCTTCAGGATCTCTTTTTCGAACAACAAACCCATGACTCTCAAGTGATTTCACCATATTCGTAATAGTTGGAGGCTCACAATTCAGACTTTCGCTTAACTGGATCTGTGTCATTCCATCTGATCTCCATAACCGGCATAATAACTGTTCTTGGCCCACATGAAGATTAAATTCTCTAAGCAATGCTGCATAATCTCTACGCATTTCCGCTGAAATTCTATCCAGTAGTTCTCTTATCTCATTTTCAATCACAGCTTGTTCCCCCGAACCACCTTACAAATTAATTAGCATGCTAATTATATCATGTTTTTAAGAGGATTTCAAAGGTGGACGATTTTTAGATATCACCCACCAACGAATCCTCTTTAGGTTGGTACTTTATCGTATAGAAATGGTCTTCAAGTACTGTTTCTCGGGAGTCTCACTTCAAAGATTGTCCGCACCACACTGCTTTGCGCAGATACGGTTCCATTATGCTGCTCTACTATATTTTTAGTAATAAACAAGCCAAGTCCCGTACTTCCTGTTGGATGTGTTCGTGCACGATCACCCGTGTAAAACATATCAAAAATTCGTGGCAGCTCTTCCGGCTCAATACAATTTCCATAGTTGATTACTTCAACGACTACCTCGTTAGCGTCCAAGTAACCGTGAATATCAATAAATTGACCATCGTTTCCGTATCGGGCCGCATTCGTAAGAAGGTTCTCAAATACACGTGCTAACAATTCCCCGTCACCGTAAATTATCAGATGATGTGTCATATCCATTCTGGAGATTAGACCATTTTTCTCAAAGACTGGATATAATTCTTCATTTAATTGTAAGAGAAGCTCACTGAGATCAATCGAGGATTTCTCAAGCTTAAGCTTGCCATAATTCATTCTTGTAATTTCAAACAGCTCATCGATTAATTTTTCTAAACGTTGAGATTTGGTATAAGCAATCGTCGTGTAATGCCTGGTCTGTTCAGGAGTTAATTGATTATCTTTCAAAATAAAATCCAAATAACCAATAACCGAGGTTAGGGGTGTACGCAAATCATGCGCCAGATTCAACACGAGTTGATCTTTACTGCTCTCGGCAATGTCTCCCCGCTCAATGGCTTCTTGCATATTCTCAATGGCTAGATTGAGATCATGACCAATCATCCCAAATTCATCTTTGGAGGGTATATCTACTCGTTCGGAGAAATCACCTGACGCTAGTTGATGAATCCCCTTTGATATTTCTTTGAAGTATTTTGCATACGGCTTAGTGAATAAGAAGAAAAATAGAATGGCTAGTGGTATAAAGATAATTAAAAATGTATTTACATCTCCAATATCTCTTATTACATAGCGAACTTTGGTTAGTGGATTCTCAAACTTCACCTCAGAGTGA
This sequence comes from Paenibacillus sp. FSL F4-0236, assembly GCF_038000135.1. Taxonomy (NCBI): domain Bacteria; kingdom Bacillati; phylum Bacillota; class Bacilli; order Caryophanales; family Paenibacillaceae; genus Paenibacillus; species Paenibacillus sp. FSL F4-0236. Next base: position 2,391,910 of record NZ_JBBOBK010000001.1, on the reverse strand, counting down.
TAATATCGCTGGAGCGCCTTATAGATTAAAAAGGTTATCCCACCGGATACTAGCATACTGGCCATCAGTAGCATAATCATTTTTGTACGAAAACTATAAATCATTTTAGGCATTGGATGTATACCCTTCCCCTACAGTATTTATCGTTGTAGTGATAATGGTATATGAATTCAATCTAAATCTCAAATTATTAACATCAGAGATCCTTCTTCTCAAAAATCCGCAAAGAAATGAGATAAGAACAGCTGAGTAAAAACACGTAAGCGAGTCCTAGTATGATATAAGGAATAAAGCTAGACTTCACACCAAAGCTCTGCCAGTTCTCTAATTCAGGAAACCATTGAAGCAAGCTACCAATCACATTCGGACCAACCATTATAATCATCATAAAAACGAGATTAACCACTTGCGTTCCTTTAGCCCCTAGCCAGTAATGAATCGGTAAATAAAGCATAGCGAGGAGCGGGAAAATAGATATCGCAATACCAACCTCTTGCCAGAAATGAGGGGTCACCTCTTTACCTGTCATAATAATCAGGAGATAGGTAAAAGCAGTTGCTGCCAGCCCAACAAGCGCATACGGAAGGATTGAGAAGTATTTAGCGCGGACAAGCTCTTGTCTCCGCACAGGGAGATTAACGAGAAACCGTTGCGTCATCTGCTGAGTATCCATAGAACAGGAGCTAATCAACAACAGCATGGGTGGCATTACCGTAAATAAACTGAAGCTATGATAGTTCGAGTAAGCTATAAAAATAAAGAAAGGGATGAGCAACATCAGAAATTTACGCAAAAGAATGAAGTCTTTTTGAATAAGATACAATGAATGATACACTATAATTCCTCCTTAGCTTATAACTCTTCCCTGCTAAACATTCGTAGTGAAATCTTATATGAGAAGTACAAGATGAATAGATAAACGATCCCTATCAAAGCTGTCTGTACCAGATGATCCTGCAGCTTTAAGTGGGTTATTGTTAAGAAAAAAGATGAATTGTTGAGTGAAGATCCAGCACTTATCGTGGTTATCGTTACAACTACATTAAAAAGGATATTAAAGTGATAGTTCTTGTTACCAAGCCAATAATGAATCGGCAGATAAATAGACGCAGTCAAAGGAATCATAAATAACGTTAAAGATACCCCTATCCAATACACTGGACTAATGGAATATCCAAATGAAAAGGAAATTAGAAACAAAGCTAAAGAGCAAACTAAACCGATGAAACTATAAGGAATCAATGATAAGTATTTAGCCAAGACCATCTCTTGCCGACTTACTGGCAGTCCTAAAACAAACTTTGTGTTGTTATTCTGTGCATCCATTGAACAGGAGTATACGAGCAATAGTAAAGATTGAAATGTAGCAAACATACTGGAGCTATCCAATTGTACATATGCGACAAACAAAATACTCAAGAGAAATAAAGGAATGAAATTCCCCAGGAGAATAAAGTCTTTCCGAATCAACAGCAAGAGATTAGACATACAAAGCGTTTCTCTTTACCGTAAAATACATGATTTCTTCCAGGGTAGGTATTTCGCATATCGCTTGATCTCTAAAATATCGCGCCTCCTCAGAATTGTGGTTAAGAAGCCCCTCAAAACCAAGTGCTGTCTCTTTAATCCCTATGAAACACTTCCGCACATCCCGATCAAGCAACTCCTTGTTGCCTTTTACCAGCATATATTTATTAGGGAGAGATTCTTTCATCTCATTAAAAACTAACCTCCCCTCATTCACAAAAACAATATAATCCGCTATCCGGTCTAAATCAGTCGTGTTATGCGTGGAGAAAAGAATAGATTTCTTCTCATCCTGGATATGATCACTAAGCATATCAAGCAGTTCTCTTCGGAATATGGGATCAAGACCTGCAGTAGGTTCGTCCATGATGAGCAGATCTGCACCGTGTGATAAAGCAATGGCGAGCGAATACTTCATTTTCATCCCTTTAGAGAGTTCTTTAATCTTTTTCCGCGGGGAAAGCTTAAACATCTCTATGTATTTCCTATAAGTCTCTTTATCCCACTGACTATAAAAGGGAGCAATCATCTTACTCATCTGATCGATGGTTAATTGATCGTAAAAGTAGTTCTCATCGGAAACATACCCAATTCGCTCTTTGTACTTTGCATTCTTTACGGTTTTTTCTTTGCCGAAAATCTCGATACTTCCTTGGTCGGGTTGTACCATACCCATCATCATTTTAATTAATGTTGTTTTCCCTGCCCCATTGGGTCCTATTAACCCCGTAATATATCCTTCCTTGATACCGAACGTAAGTTCGCATAGGCTAAAATGGCCATATTTTTTAGATATTTGATTCAATTGAATGACATCGTTCATTCTGTCTCCTCCTCATACAGCAATTTCAACATCTCACTGAACTCAGCAAAATCAATCCCTAACATTTTACTCTCGTCGATAATATCCTTCATTTTGTTCTCCATGATCCGTAACCGTTGTTCACGAATAAACTCCTGATCCGCACCAGAAACAAAGGAGCCTTTTCCCACAATGGAATTGATAAGGCCTTCTCTCTCCAGTTCTTCGTAAGCTCTTTTTGTTGTAATTACGCTAATCTGCAGCTCTTTGGCTAACAATCGAATAGAAGGTAAAGGCGTACCTGAGACTAACTCTCCTTGCAGGATCATCTGGCGGATCTGACTTACAATCTGTGCATAGATGGGTTCACCGGAAGTGTTGGATATCAATATGTTCATGAACTCGTGCCCTCACTCCTAGTTTATGTGTATTCAATGTATATATGTAATATATACACTATACCCATTGTTGTCAATGATCTTTCAAATTCACACAAAACAAGCCGATTCCTATGAACTCAGGGTCAGCTTGCTTGGCATACAGCATATCTAATCATCATCACATCAATCCAGCACTTCTTAAAAAGCGACTAACAATGTCTATCTGATAGCGAATACGAAGGTCACGATCAAGACTCCAGCATGTTTCCACAGTAAATGCCTTCGCTCCTATGATGCGGGAGACGGCTGAACGTGACGAGCCGGGGCGCTCTCGTAAACGGATATTAAAATGATAAGAAGTATTAGCGATTGTACGATTAATGTCTTTTATGAGACGTCTTGCCGTAACCGTACCTTGGCTCCCCGGCTTAATAATAATAGACTGACCGAGGCGTTTCGGATTTCTTTGAGACAAACCGTTCGCTTCATGGAGATCAAGGTACCAGGTGGGGCGATAACGCCGTACTAATTGAAGCAAGGCTACGGATAACGGATGTTTGGCAGATCCATTCCGAGTACGCGGAAACGTTCGGTTCAAATCGGGCACGCCCCGAATTCGTTTGCGATAAGCTTTTTGATTCATGAGGGGAACAATAATAAGCGTACCACGGTAAATATATAGTTCTCCTTGTCTTAAGTGATTCACGATGTTTTTCGCCGCACGAATGCTTGCCGTTTCATTTCCGTGTATGCCGGACACCACCATAAACACAGGACCAGGGAGCCCGCCACTGATCACGTAATAAGGGGTGGCATGGGATGTGGACGATGCTAAGGTATAGTTCTCAATGATCATCATGCTTCACCTCCGCATTTAGGTGTCCATATATGTGTATTCCGTAGGACCCCAGTTGTCCTAGACAGATATATGCAAAAAAAGCCTGATTTCTCAGGCTTTAGATTTTAAAAATTTTAGAAATATGCAATTTATTTATACGCGGGCAACCAGTCTCCATGGGCCGTGATCAGCTCATCACACATATTCGTAATGTCATCCATCGACAGTTCGGCGGCAGTGTGCGGATCGAGCATAGCTGCGTGATAAATATGCTCTCTCTTATGAGTAATCGCTGCTTCGATTGTTAACAATTGTGTATTAATGTTCGTACGATTCAGTGCGGCACACTGCGGAGGCAGATCTCCCACGAAGGTTGGAGTGACACCACTGCGGTCTACAAGGCACGGAACTTCTACACATGCTTCTTTCGGAAGATTGGTGATAAGACCTGTATTCATAACATTACCACCAATTTTGAAAGGTACATTCGTTTCGATGGCTTCCATAATGTAGGACGCATATTCATGCGAACGTTCATGTACAAGCTCTTTGTTATTTACTAATTCTTCACGCATCTTCTGCCACCGTTCAATTTGTTCTACACAGCGGCGTGGGTACTCGTCGAGTGGAATTTGAAAGCGTTCGATGAGCTCAGGATAATTACGTTTGATAAAATAAGGATGATACTCTGCGTTATGTTCTGAAGACTCCGTAATATAGTAACCAAATTTAAGCATCATTTCATAACGAACCATATCCCCGTGATGCTCTTTCTGCTTATCGGCAGCGCGGCGTTTGATTTCCGGATATAAGTCCTCTCCGTCCTTCGTAACCTCGAGTAGCCAAGCCATATGGTTAATCCCTGCAATCTTAGCCTGTACACCCTTCTGATCCATTCCCAGATGCTCGAATAAGCCTGGAATACAATGCTGTACGCTATGACATAATCCAACAGTCTTCACACCACCATAAGTGTTCATCACATTGGTCAATACTGCCATTGGATTCGTATAATTCATGAACAGAGCATCTGGACAAACCTCTCTCACATCTGCCGCAAAATCAAGCATGACAGGAATCGTGCGTAAGTTGCGGAAAATGCCACCGATACCAACCGTGTCCGCAATCGTTTGACGCAAGCCATATTTCTTCGGAATTTCAAAGTCTGTAATGGTACAAGGATCGTAACCCCCGACCTGAATCGCATTAATCACATATTTAGCTCCGCGCAAAGCTTCCTTACGATCCGTATAGGATTTCACGATACAAGTACTGCCACTACTTGCTTTTATATTACTCAGCATATTCTCGGAATCTTTTAGGCGCTGAAGATCAATATCATATAGGGCAAGCTCAAAGCCTTGAAGGGCTGGAGTTCTCATGCAATCTCCTAAAACATTCTTTGCAAATACAGTACTACCCGCTCCGATAAATGTAATTTTGGACATATGAAATATTCCTCCTTAAGTAGTGAGTTCTACGGTCTCGACATCGCTAGCCACTCAGAAAACCTCAATGAATTCCCCTTATAAACACTAGAATGTCAGAGGATATCCGTCTCTCTCTTCACTATTCACTATAAATGAGAGCGGTCTCAATGAGTATGGAGAAATACAATTCATATATGGATGTTTGTTGCATTTTAGTGATATGTCCTATAATCTAATTGTAATTCAAATCATGTATAGGAGGTCAGAAGCAAATGGCTTCAGAGCATTATCATTTCTCAGCAGGGCTTAATCTTGCTCCAGATGAACCCGACCTGACTGTATTGTTCAGCGGTGAAGGCAAACCGGTTCCTGGACATAAAATGGGGCCATCTGTTCACGATTACTACCTTATACATACCGTAATAGATGGAAAAGGCATATTTCAGAGTGGAAGTAACTCTCAGGTATGTGGTACAGGAGATACCTTTGTTATTTTCCCAGGGGTATTATTCAGCTATCAGGCAGACATGGAACAGCCTTGGACTTATGTATGGGTGGCCTTGCAAGGGGAAGCCGTTCAACAGCTATTTAAAGAAGTGGGGATTACACCGGACAAGCCGATAATACACTTAGATAACCTTGTAGAGATACATAACTTGTATGAGCATATTCGTTTTTCCTTTCAGCAGTCTGCTTATCCAAGGTTGGAAAGTTTGGAGGCTTCTGGGTGGCTGCGCCTTCTGGTGCACAAATTCGGTCTTGCGAACATAAGTTCGCTAACCCCTAAATCCGCACAATTACCGGATGTTATCGACCGCCAGATCAATCAAGCGATCCGCTGGATCTCTCTCCAATTTCATCAACAGATCAGTATCGACCATATGGCATCCTCTCTTGGTTATCATAGGGCACACCTCTCTAAGGCCTTTAAGCAAAAGATCGGAATGTCACCCAAGCAATATTTGTTAAAGGTTCGCATGGATAAAGCAAAGGAACTGCTTGAAGGAACGCTCACCATCGACCAGGTATCCTCTTCGGTCGGTTTCAATGATGCGTTATATTTCTCCAAGCAGTTCCGTAAGTGGAGCGGTATGTCCCCCAGTGAATATCGAAGCCATCTTCGATCTGGCATATGATTGCTTATGGGTTATTTCATGGCTTTTGATAAAATCGAGGTGACAAACGCTGTCTTTCCTTCACAGTAAGCATCCATATCGTAGCGATGTTGTTCCGCCAAATGCTGTTTGACTTCTGCATATGCTTGACGTGCTTCCGCATTTGAACGGAGATAGTCTCTAAAAGCGATATGCTCCAAATACCCTTTTCCATCCTTAGGGCATACATACAGATGATATTTCATGAATTCGTCCGCTTGAGGTCTTTTGAAGGCTTCCCTGCCCTCGATTCCCAAGTTCCCTTGATGTTCATAACCATGCTGTTGTAAACGTTCTATGATTTGTGGGAGTACATCGTAGCTATCCATTACAAGATCAAGATCTATGATGGGTTTAGCAGCGAGTCCTTCAATGGAAGTACTCCCCACATGCTCTATCGTAATAATGAGGTCGCCAACATAAGATAATAACTGTTCTCTTATTCTATCGAATTCTACCTTCCACTCTGGATCATAAGGGACAACTTCTACGACTTTCGTCTTCTGAGCGATGCTCATGCACCTCCTGCGTTGAATGTCTTCTTCTCAATTCCTCTATAGACTATCCATATGCATATAGCGGCCACAATTAGCATTCCACCCATCAGACAGACGCCATTCCAGCCCCAATGCTGCCATGCAAAGCTTCCAAGTGTTGATCCAATAGCTCCACCTGTAAAAGTGCTAACCATAAACACCGTATTTATTCGGCTGCGCGCCGCCGGCTCAAGTGCATAGATTCGTGTTTGGTTACTAACCTGTGACCCTTGTACTCCAAGATCCAGGATAATAACACCGGCAATCAGGCTCCAAATTGTAAATCCAGCTAAACCGAAGAATCCATAAGCAATCAATGTCAGCAATAGTAGTATACCTACTATCTTTTTCGGTGCGATCCTATCAGCTAACCTACCGATAAATGGAGCGCCCGCAGCACCTGCTACACCGATCAATCCAAACAAGCCTGTGATAGAGCTACTATAGTGGTAAGGTTCACCTTCTAGAAAGAAAGCCAGTGAAGTCCAGAACACGCTGAAGCCACCAAACATACAAGCACCAATCAATGATGCTTCACGAAGCGTCGAATATCTGCGAATCAAATTCCCCATTGATTTCAGTAGATCTGAATAGGATGAATTATTTTCTGGTTTCGTCTTTGGAATTAGTTGGTATAAGATAAGGGATAACAATAGCATTATAGCTGCGGCAATCCAGTACATGGCTCTCCAGCCGAACATATCTCCTATAATTCCGGATATTGTTCTTGCCAGCAAAATACCAAAAAATAGCCCGCTCATTACGGTTCCAATAACCTTACCTCTTTCTTCTGGCAAAGCGAGCTCCGCCGAGAGAGGAATGATGACCTGCGGCACGACCGTAGTTATGCCAATAGCAAAACTGGCGATATACATCCAAATAAGGTTCTGAGCTGTAGCGAAACCAACAAGTGATAGTGATACAGCAATAAGAAGTCCGGATATTAGTGTTCTTCGTTCACGGATGTCGCCCAACGGAACAAAGAATAACATCCCAAGCGCATAACCGATCTGAGTAAGCATCGATACATATCCTACTGCGTTAGAGGATGCATGGAATGTTCGTCCTATATCAGCCAAAAGGGGCTGATTGTAATACATATTTGCGACGCTTAAACCTGATGCAATGGCTAATATAAGTATAAATTGTTTAGTTAGGCCTCCTCCTACACGAACTGCAGCGGGTGTGATAGATTGTGTCATGAAATTCTGTGCCTCCGATTACGTATGCTGCATCAAACAGCAAGCTTTATTTTCCTAATACATTATAGCAGTCACTGTCAAGCTGACGTATTTCTGCGATATAATAATTATCCTAAATACAATGATCTGCATAAGTGCAATTTATATTGAAATATATTGAGCGGGGAGTAAATAACATGCACCAGAATGACCGAATTATGACCAGATTGCGCAAAGAACCGTTAAAGAATGTCAGTTTATTAAAAATGCTAACCTCATTCCATGAAGTCATGGAGTCTCATCTTGTGGAGCAAGGAAATCAATGGGGTGTTTTATTGCTTCTTCCTGCTTCAGCGTACGCATATGATCATAGAGTATATCCTCAAGCGGATTACATCGTATTTATGGATTACAGCAGCCCAGATGTATTTCCGGCTCTGTTTCAATTGTTGCCTCCACAAGCAAAAATTGTTTTTAAACTGCAAGACGTGAACTATAAAGAGGCATTATCATCACATTTTTCAATGGAGAAAGTCCGGGGGTTCTACTCATACAGTACAGCTGAGGGACAAATCTTTCCGAAGGACGAAGATGTTGTTATCAGTCATGTGGTTGACGACAGTTTAATTCCGCTGTGGGCCGCTAATCATTACACGAAAGACGAAATAGTAGACTATTTTCAAAACGGGGCTTTTTCCGTGTCAATTTTCCTAGACGACAATCCGGTCAGTACCTGCTTAGCGTTCCGCAATGAAGAAACCATCTGGGAAATCGGCGCTGTACATACTTTAGAATCCTCTCAAAGAAACGGATATGCGAAAAAGGTGGTCCAAACCGCCATACAAGAAACGTTAGAACGAGGGTTTATTCCACGCTATCATGTGCTTGAAACAAATCAAGCTTCCATTAGACTAGCTGAATCTATTGGACTCGTTCCTTGTGTACAGCTTGAACACTGGATTAACTACAGCCAATAACACGTTTGATAGGAGGTGATATGCATGAGTTATGGGCCAAACGAGAATCAAAACTATTATCCTCCCCCGCCTCCACCAACACCGATGAATGGCAAGTCAATTGCTGGTTTCGTCTTAGGAGTGCTTTCCATAATTGTTCCTTATATCGGATTTTTGTTAGGGATTGTAGCGGTTATTCTGTCTGCCCTATCCCTTAAAGAAATACGGATTCGGTATGAGCAAGGTAGAGGCTTAGCTATTGCGGGTCTGGTATGCGGGATTGTCGGCACTCTACTTTACGCCATATTAATTTTATTTTTTATTATTTTTATATACGCAGCAGCAAGTTACACCCCCTACTGATCCACACACAAAAAAGGATCTCTATAGCCAACCTAATGGCTGCAGAGATCCTTTTTCCTTTCCTATGAACAGAATTCAGTAGGTTCCGTTGTTAAGCTGCTGACGATACTCCGTAGGAGTTACGAGGAACCGCTTGCGGAACATCTGTGTAAAATGTCGCATGTCCTGATATCCAATACGTTCGGCGATTTCTGCCACCTTAAGCTTCGAGTTTACTAGCAGCAGCTTCGCTTGCTCCAATCGTAAGGATGTCACATATTCTTTATAGCCTTGACCCGTCTTCTGTTTAAATAATTGACTGAAGTAGACCGGATTCAGAAATACAACGGAAGCAATCTTTTCCAAAGTAAGGTCTTCGAAATAGTGTTCCTTTACATACTGCAATGCGATGTCGATGGCTTTTTCGCCACTACCTTTCGCTGGCGTTAAATCCAATACTTGCGAATTCACTGCCTCTCTTAAGCTCGTTACGATCTGAGGGACAGTATTTATATCGTAGCTAAGTCCGGAATGGATCATTTGGAAAGGTGTTTTTAAATATTGCTTCAAATAGGTCCGCCCATCTTCCAGAAAAGATTCTAATCGTGCTTCTTCTCTTAAGGTGATTAATCCCAGCAGACTCTGGCGGTCATAGCTGACCACAAAACCGCTCCCGTCACGCTCTATCAGCTCAGTTAACACATTCTCTACAATAAAATGTTCTATCCGGATGTTTTTATCACCCGCCTCCATTTGTAGCAAAATCAAATAGAAACATTGATGGTCTTCTATTAATTGGCTGATGTCTAAATTACCGAGATTAAAACCAGAAGCGAGCCTCTGAAATACACCTTCTCTTAAATATTTCAGACTTGACTTTAGCCGGTCTTCATCTTTTATGAACTTATGATCCTGCTCTATTTCTAGCACCAAGTCACTGATGATCTCAAGTAGCTTGCTTTTACCGATCGGCTTTAGTAGATAATCTCTCGCTCCAAGACGAACTGCCTCCTGCGCGTAGGCAAACTCACTGTGTGCAGAGATGACCACCCATTTGACATAAGGATACCGCCGCTTAGAAATCCTCATGAACTCTAGACCATTCATACCGGGCATAAGAATATCTGTTAAGACGATATGGATGGACTGTTCCTCCATAATCTTGACAGCTTCTTCTGTCGACGCAGCAACATGTACACAATAATCTGGGTAGATACTTCTTATAGTGCGCTTAATGCCTTCTCGGATCACCCGTTCATCATCAGCTATGAGAATGTTCACGACTAAGCTCTCCTTCCTGCGGAATCGGCAGCATGATAGCAACCTCGGTTCCTTCTCCAGGTAAGCTTCGAATCACAAGACCATAGGATTCTCCGAACATATGCTGGAGCCGCCGATGCAGATTTTGAAGACCGATCCCCATTTTTCCATTTTCTTTCGTTGTTGGTCGATCCAAGGATTCCACCAGCGCATTCAGCTTCTCTGCATCCATACCTTTGCCATTATCTTGAACGACGATGTTCAGCACTCCAGTTTCTTCAAGTATACTCACCTTCAGAATACCTTGACGATCGAGCGATTCCAAGCCATGTTTTACAGCATTTTCAATGACCGGTTGTACAGTCATCTTGGGAAGGCGAACTTCAAGCCATCGTTCATCTATATTTATCTCAATCCGTAGACGACCTTCCAGCCGGATAGAAATAATATTTAGATAGTGCCCGATTTGTTCCAGTTCTTCTCGTAGCGTGACTTCTACGTCAACTTCCCAATGACTGCTGTACCGGAACATCGAAGATAGCGAGAGAACAAGTTCACCTAGTTGCTCATTCCCTTCCTCATCCAGCATCCAATAAATCATATCCAGAGTATTGTATAGAAAATGTGGGTTCACTTGAGATTGTAAGGCATGAAGCTCAGCATTCTTCTCACTGACGGAAGAAAGTTTTACCCGCTCGATTAGTTCTTCGATCCGGCGAACCATCCGATTAAACGAAGCAACAAGAATATTAATCTCTTGATAAGATGAAACATTCACCATTCCCCGAAAATTACCGATCTCCACTTGCTTCATCTCTCGAATCACCTTTTTAAGCGGCAAAGAAATCGTTCGTGAAACAATAGAAGCTATCAAAGTAGAGACGAGAACAAGAATCGAAAATACAATGAACAGATACCGTTTCATCTCTACCAGCTCTACATTTAAATCGCGATTAGGTGTGATACTAAGCACCCACCAACCAGAGAAGGACAGTTTAGAAGCGACAAGCAGACGGTTGGCTGTCTGTTCGACCACAACATTCTGGGAGTTCTGCAAAGACGGTAGCTGAGTTAAATCAGGTTCCTGATCTTCAGCAGAGGATACGAATCGTCCATCCTGCGACATTAAATACACCTGGCTATGCTCACCCAGCTTCACATTATCCAGCGCATCCAGAACAGGCTTCGGATTCGTCTCGTACAGAACAATGCCAATCGGTTTGTGTTCATTGAGATCGTAAATCTGACGGCCGAAGGCAAACACAGGGCTATCCTCCACTTGATCGATAAGAGAATGTTCATAGACGCCGAGCCAGACCATTTTACCGGAGGAAGCTTGCAGCTGGTGGTACCAATCTTCCTTCATATATTCGGGATCAACCACATTCATATAGTTTCCGTAATTATAGATCTTACCTTTATCTGTAATGACATGAATACCTACGAGATCATCCCGAGAATAAAATATAGCTCCTAAAATATTGGTAATTGTCTGTTCATTGATGTAAGCTACCGCGGGCTCTGTGCTTGTCTCATTAATCAAACGTATCAATTCAAAGTTATTGCTGAGTGATTTAGAGAGACTATCATACCCTTTGTACAGTAAGCTGAATAGATCCGCCGTCTGAGCGACATTCTTCTGCGACAAATCACTTATTTTCTCATGAAACTGTACGGTTGTCCGGTTGTAATAGAGCAGACTCACAATTAATAGAATGCTAGACATACAAAAAAGAAACAGCAAAAACAATCGATGGTGGATGGAATGAAAGCTGTTTCTCAAAAAGGCTTCCCTCCTCAAACTCATCTGTCCTGCTGCTTCTTCATTATAATTCCATTATTGTAATTTGCAATATAGATTTATCCTTTTACTGCACCCGCCACCATTCCTTTTGTAATCTGATTGGATAAGAAGAAATAGATTAAAATGACGGGTAACGCACCCATCACTAGAAATGCGCCGATATTCCCATAGTTTACAGAATACTGACTAACGAATGTGTACACGCCAAAGGGCAAGGTCTTCAATTTCTCGGAAGAAATGAAGGTGGCCGCTAAGATATACTCATTCCAAATGTTGATGAACGTTAGAATACACACAGTCATTACCGGTGGTACGGACACAGGAAGAATGATCGTGCGGAAGATCCGATATACGCTCGCCCCATCAATAAAGGCTGATTCTTCGATTTCATGCGGAATGCTCTTCATAAAGCCACTTAATATGAACACCGCTATTGGGGTTGAAAAAGCTACATAAGGCAATATGAGCGATAAGTGTGTATTCAGAATATGCATATTTTTGAAAATGATCATCAGCGGAAGCAAGGTGGCCTGCATGGGGATCATCATCCCCATTAAGAAGATCGTCATGACCAAGTTGCCGTAACGCCAACGGAACCGTGAGATCGCGTAAGCTACCATCGAACTAAGCAGGATGACGAAGATCATTGTTACACCGGTAACCACTACACTGTTAGATAAATACTTTAGATAGCTACCCGACTTATAAGCCTCGCTATAGTTATGCCACTGAAATACTTTAGGAAATGAGAAAAAACTTCCTCCCAAAATCTCTTCGTTGGTCTTCAAGGAATAGAGCATTAGCCATAGCAGAGGATATAGCTGGGTAACGACAGGAATCGCAAAGAGAAGATACACGAGTCCTTTCTTGACATTCCGCATGATCGCGCACTCCTTTGCTAACTGAATTTTTTCTCAAGCTTATTAAAGATAGTATTAATGCTAGCAGTAAACACAAGGCACAGTATGACCAAGAACGAAGCGATAGCACTACCATATCCATATTTAAAGGATAAGAAAGAACTGTTGTACATATGTGTGGAAATAACATCTGTAGCATGAGCGGGTCCACCGGCTGTCATGACCATAACGAGATCAAAAGCCTGCAAAGATCCTATAAAGGCGAGTACGATAGATATTTTAAAGATTGGAATAATCAGCGGAAAAGTAATATATCGATCGGCTTTGAATCCGTCAGCCCCATCAATCTTTGCCGCTTCATACAGCTCATCCGGGATATTCTGAACACCGGTATATTGAATCAGCAAATGGTAGCCAAAATATTGCCAAAGAGATACTGCATAAAGCGCAAACATCGCAATTTTAGGTTCTGTGATCCAATTGTGAGTCCAGCTATCCAGCCCAAGAGAGATCAGGACGCCATTCAACATCCCGCCCATGGAGACAGGGTCATAGATCGTTTTCCAGAGCTGCCCAATGATAACCACCGACAAAATAACCGGCGTAAAGTAAATAGAAACTAAAGTGTTTCCTTTTCTCACGTACCGATTTAGCAGGATAGCCATCAATAAACAAAATGGAATTTCCACCATGGAAGCCACAGCATAGAGTAACGTTCTCTTTACAGATGGCCAAAACACTGGATCATGAAAAAACATCTCTTTGAAATTATCAAGTCCAGCAAATGTTTTCGTAGTCGTAATTCCGTCCCATTGCAGCAATCCTGTATAAAAGGATACTAGTATAGGAGCAAACACCAAGCACACATACAAAAGCAGGCAAGGTAACACGAAGACGGCGATTGTGCGCGCTGGAACCTTTAGTACCTTCATTATTTCCGCCCCCTAGAATGTAAACACGATGCGAAGAAGCGTTTAAGCACCCTCGCATCGCGTTTTCAAAACCTTCTTATTTATTAGCTTCAAATGCGGTTTGATGTTCTTTAGCTACTTGAGCGGAATCCACTTTTTGAACAAAAAGATTTTGGATACTGCTTAGATGGACTTGTGCGGTAGCTGGGTTCATGGTGTTGTCAAAGGCCAAGTCGCCACCTTTAACCTGATTGAACAATCCTGAAATGTTGATCGCCAGATCAGAATATCCTGCGCCTTTCAGGTCTCCATCCACTTTTTGACCAATCCCTACAGCATTTTTAAGTTCAAATTGTTTTTTAGGAAGATTCAGTGTGAAGAAATTCAAGAAATCTTTCGTTTCTTGTAAATGCTCACTGTTTGCAGAAATCGCAAAGGCGCTACCTGGTGCGAGCATGAATTCATTTGGATCCCCTTTACCATTAACACTTGGGAATTGAAAGGCTCCTGCTTTACCAGCAACTGAGGATGCGTCAATTGCACCCGTTTCCCATGAACCGATAACCCACATAGCGGCTTTACCGGATTTGAAGATATTACCACCTGCATTAGCATCGATGGAAGTTGCTCCATCTGGGAATGCACCTGCTTGCACGAGGTCTTGGAAACGATCTACAGCTTCTATGAAAGCAGGATCTTCAAATGTTTTTTTGCCATCAAGTACGTCTTGAAGGAAACCAGGGCCTCCATTGGTGCGAAGCAGGATATTCATGAACAAGAATGAACCCGTCCAGGAATCTTTTTCACCGATCGCGATTGGCGTAATGCCTTTTGCTTTCAAGGTTTTTACATCTTGGAGTAATTCATCGAATGTTTTAGGAGTGTCTGCGATGCCCGCTTGCTCGAAGAGTTCTTTATTATAGTAGACTACCTCGATGTTATTACCATCTGGCAGCGCATAAACATTACCATCGAAGCTGTAGTAATCAAGTAGACCGGATTGATAAGTGTCTTTCAGTCCATTTTGATCCAGCATGTCATTCAGAGGAGCAAACAGCTTTGCATCAACGAAAGGTTTCATTTGTGCAGCCGGGTTAACAATCGTAATATCAGGGATTTCTTTGGAAGCGGCTTGTGTTTTCAATTTGACCTTTTGCTGGTCCGTATTTAAAGTATCCAGTTCGATGTGAATGTTAGGGTTTTCTTTTTCATATTGGTCAACTAATTCATGAAGCATCTTATAAGAAGGTGTTGCTGGATCCGGGTAAATATTTTGAAAAGTAATCGTGACCTTCTTACCGCTTTCGGTTTTTGTAGTTCCGGCATCTGGAGCATTCGTAGCTGTATTTCCTTTCGACTCTGTAGCGCCTTTACTCTCGTTGTTGTTTGAATTTCCACACGCTGCCATACTTAAAACCAAAGCTGCTGATAACGCAATTGTTGAAGTTGCCTTCATTTTTTTGCTGACCATTGTTTGACGCCCCCTATTTTCGTTATAGGCTTATTATTGTACTGTTAAGCGCTTTCAACAAGGTGTCAAATTTAAGATATATGGTTTGTTTTTTCTAGAAAAATACAATATATGTCCGAACATAACGAAACACCCGCTAATTGGGGTGCTTCGATTAACAATATTTTCGATATTCTGTCTGGAAATTCGTTCAATCAGAAGTTGTACCAAAATCGGTAATCTTAAGCTTTAGATCAAAGGTCACTGGAATCCGAGTAAATTCCTCGTCCCAATGATCCTTAATCTGTTTCCAGACATGAGGCTTTTTAATGCTGAACCAATCTCCGAATCCTGCTACATCCACTTTGTAAGTGGATTGCATTTTGTTGATAAGAGCATTGATTTGTTGGGTTAGTTTTTCTTCGAATATCTTCTCTAGTTCTTTGAAATAATCAACATCCGAGGAATGCGCATCAACATTCCAATCCTCTATTAGGCGTCCAGTGGACTCAATTGCAACATGAAATGATATCTTCTTATCATCGGTCTCTTTCAGCGTAATCTTACTCTTAACGGATTTAATCTCATAAGTAATCGACTCGTTCGACTGATCATATGCTTTGAGACTCCCTCCTCTTATAT
The DNA here is from genome assembly GCF_038000135.1 of Paenibacillus sp. FSL F4-0236. Classification (NCBI taxonomy): domain Bacteria; kingdom Bacillati; phylum Bacillota; class Bacilli; order Caryophanales; family Paenibacillaceae; genus Paenibacillus; species Paenibacillus sp. FSL F4-0236. Next base: position 2,375,837 of record NZ_JBBOBK010000001.1, on the reverse strand, counting down.
CCCCCTTGATCCAGGCAATACTCTCCACGTCATTTTGGTCGAGATTTCCGATCCAATGTCCTGTATCTCCCTTGATTATACCGGCTCCGGAAAATTTGATCTCACCATGTGCCTCTATAACGTTCTGCAACACAAAGCTTTGCTTGGAGTACATAAGCGCATCTAGATTCGATAGCGTTATGCCCTTCATAACTTTACTGGTTCTGAAATTGTTACGGACCATCTCCACCAGCCGGAAGGAAGGAATCTCCTCCTCAGTCGTCATAAGCGAATCGGACGCGAGCCCCTGGCTAAGAAATATGAGACAACTGGGACGGATATCGTTATCTCGGAGTACAAAATCCATTAACTGTCTGATCTTCGCCTTTTGCACTAGATCCTCTGATATGACGATAACCTTAAGGTGATGGCCTATAATCGGACGGTTCTTGCGAATGGAGAACTGACGGAATATTTCAAGCAGAGAATCCCCTGTTTCTGAAATATTGTAAAAATGGGTTTTGGTTTTTTCGCCTTCTTTACCGGAGTTCCCGATTGTTCTTTCAGGCACAATTTGTACGGTTGCCGTAAGTTTATTATGCTTTGGGTAGCTCCCTCCACGCTCCTCAAATTCCCGTTCGAGCGTTCTAGGTTCCCCCTTATCAAGCGCCAATCCCGTAATAACACTCAGGTCTTCAATCTCTTTACTGCTCCAACAACCAGGCTGCGTAAGCAGAATCATGAATATTATTAGTAAGTGTATTACCCTCTGTCTAAACATTCTGCTTGAGTCCTTTCTTCCTGATCAGTAATACGATCGACAATAACAGTGGCAACAACATAAAAATCAGCACACCCATATAGCCAATCGATTCACCAAGACTGAAGACATCGTTGATGCGTTGAGGAATCATCGTGCAGATGAAAATTACAGGCATTAAGGCGAACATAACCGGATGGATCTTAAGATTAAACACTTGCGAAATTCCAAGTGACGCATTAAAGAAAAAACTGCAAAAATTGCAGAACATCTGCATCAGCCATATGACTAACAAAGGAAATTCAAATCGTTCAAAAAAGAATCCTGAAATTTCCAAGCTTCGTACCAAATCTATCGTAGGCCAGGTACTGGTGATTACAGAATTGATGGACAGACCTCCAATAACCATCACAACAGTTACCAAATACAGTACCAACGGGATACAGAATCCGACCATCATCCCTTTAACCGCTTCCTGCGGATGCTCCATAAAGGCCGTCATGATCATAACAACCTCACATCCAGTAAAGATCAGGATGCCCGACTTCATCCCCCGAATGACCGGCATCAGGCCTTCACTCATAAAAGGGCGTAAATGATGGATATCAAATATTCTGGAGCTTAAAATAAAACAAATAATCAGAATAAAGATACTGATCGGAAACACAATTTGAAACACACGGGCAATGGAATTAATCCCCCCATACACCAAATAGGTGCCTACCCAGATGAACGGCATCACAATCGCCCAAATTGGAGTCCCTTCCAGAAGAAAGAACAACGTTACTTCCGCCAGTACTCGGATTTCGAAGCCCGCAATCACAATAAAGTACAGAATCAACAAAGAACTCAGTACACCACCTGGAAGATTTCCAACAATTTTTTTAGAATACTGAAAGACAGTTTTACCTGGAAATTGCTGGCTAAGCTTCACCATAACCATTATCACTATAAACACGACGACACCACCCAGCACCACAGAAACCCAGGCATCAGGAGTCTGTACAGCCTTGACAAGATCTCTTGGCAAGGTCAAAATTCCGGCACCCAGCATCGAATTGGTCAATACTATGGCAGCTTGCGAAGTTGTGATCTTGTCATCCGTACGTTTGAACACTGTGGTCTCCCCCCTGCTCCTGCAAGAATACATTCTCTAGGATTTGCGATTTTTCTTCTGGGTCTTCAGCATCTCCGGTCTTCGCTTCATAATGGATAACGGTGCACGGATAAATAAATCCTTCCAGTCACTTACCCGAAAGGGCGAGATAGGCGTGATGTAAGGAACCCCGAAGCTTGAAAGGCGAGTCAGATGACTGCAAATCAGCAGGAAGAACAGGATGGTTCCGTACATGCCCAGGACCGCTGCAAATAACATACCTGCGAATCGTAAGATCCGGAGGGTAATTCCAGCACTGTACATCGGTATGGAAAACGAAGAGATAGCTGTCACGGCTACGACAATTACTAAAAAGGGACTTACAATACCAGCCTGTACCGCGGCATCTCCAATGATCAGACCTCCGACAATTCCCATTGCCGGACCTATGGGCTTCGGCAGACGAATTCCAGCTTCACGTAAGATTTCAATGGAAATCTCCAGAATCAGTACTTCAATTAAAGCAGGAAAGGGTACACCTTGGCGTGCTTCAATTATGGAAATGGCCAGCTGAGTAGGAATTAGTCCCGGATGAAAGGAGATAAAGGAAATATAAAGCGCAGGGGCTAACAGCGCCAGAAATGCTGCGCAAAACCGTAACACCCGTAAAAGTGTACCTGGAAACCAGCGCTCATAATAATCCTCGGGAGACTGTAAAAGCATACTGAACGTCACTGGAACTATGAGTGCAAACGGTGTGCCGTCCAGCAAAATTGCAATTCTCCCCTCTAATAAAGAGGCAATCACTCGATCGGGTCTTTCTGTATTCTGTGTTTGCTGAAATGGACTTAAATAATCATCCTCGATTAGCTGCTCCACATAGCCAGATTCCAGAATAAAATCCATATCAATTTTGGAGATCCGTTCATTCACTTCCTGTAGCAGATCAGGATTTACAATGTTTTTCATATAAGCGATAACTAGACTCTTCTTAATTTCGCTACCCACTTCAACCCTTTTCATTTCCAGATTCTTATTGAGCCCTTGACGCCGCAGCATAGAGGTATTCTCACTGAGCACTTCGGTAAAGCCAATCCGAGGTCCCCGCAGTAAAGCTTCCGAGGTTGGCTCAGTAATTGCGCGCACTGCTCCATGTGGAAAGCCAACCAGAAGCATCTCACGCATGCCTTCGACAATCAGTGCAGTGTATCCAAACAGGACAGACTCCTGCAGATGGTCCAAATCTCTAGCATCACTAAGCTGAGCCAGCGGGAGCATAGTCTGTTTCATATAGGTGTATATTCCTTCCGAAGCTTGCATTTCACCGGCAAACATCAGATTTTGCAACACCTGTTGATTGATTAGCTCTTCATCCTGCATGCCCTCCACATAGACCAATGCGGCACGTGCCTGAATACCTTTGACTGAAAATTCACGAAAATGCACATCACTATTCCCCCCCAAGGCCGTTCTTATCGCCGCTAGGTCGGCATCATAATCTTGCGTAAACACTGTAGACGCACCCTGCTGCTGTTTTACTCCCTCATTGTCTGCCTTCTTATGTTCCTCCTGAGAGTCAGCTCCTGACTCCTTGGAACGTCCGCTTCCAACATAAAAATACAAATGCTTGTAAAGGTAATATAACCCTATGGGAAAGAGCAGCGTGATGGCTGCCTGCATAAAAACTGTCCAATCTGGAATATAAGAGACTATTTTAGACCACATCGTTATCATCCTTTAATAGGAATCTTCTAGATACTATTCTCTGCCTGCCCTGTTTTTATACAACTTATGGAATAGGAGGAAAGTCTAGATCGGCGCAAGGAGATACACGTTGCTGTGCGTCCGAACATAAAGAAACGCCCGCATAAGCGGGCGTCTCGATTAAAAATATTTAAGATAGTTACTGTGGTTGCCGCCATTGTTTTAGTACTTCTAGCAGCCCTGGAACATCTAATCCATCCAAAGAAAAAGCTTTGCGCAGCAGCTCATGCGGGATGAACTCGTCATACTTTCCGAGGTAGGGTGCTTCATCTGGAGATAATAATGTTAAAGGATCAACGGCAGCCATACTCTCAGCGATGATCTCCGCTTCCAGCGTTTCTGCATCTGATTTGCCTGCAACCACCATATAATAAGGTTCCATCGGCACGATAGATCGAAGTCCCTGTGAGCTCTTCAAATTGTTTTTGAGAAGGCGCTCTAGTGTACGGAATTGCCGACTACCCGCCCACGGTAAGATAAACATCGAATCACCACCTGCCGGCATAACGGAACGTTCAAGCATTCCACTTTCCTTCGCTAAACGACGAGCTCGTTCAAGCCGCGCAGCCGCACTCGGAGCAAGATACGGATACAAGGATGTTGCGCCTAACACTTCACGTATTTTGGTCATAATTCGTGTATGCACATCCCCGCCCGCTCCAAGCCACAACGTATCCACTTTACCGCGTGAGGTTTTTACATAAACAGCTTTATGTCGATTATCGACCTCTTCTACCTTCCAGAGCTTCCCTGCCAGAGTAAAACAGTAACCCGGTGGTGGTACAGTTGTGATCGAGCCAATCTCTTCAGTCCCGTTATAGACAACATGCTCTTCATCGTCTTTGAAGACTGCGTAGAAGCGGAAGTTGTTCACGATCTTCTCCCCCGCCATCCCAATAATCAAGCTGCCTTCATCCATCTTCTCGATTTGTCCCATGCCCAGCATATAAGTCATGAAGGTATCGTAGTCCGCAGGATCAATGCTATTGAAGGAAGGTAAGCTTAGTACAGCCTCCTTTAAATCCTCCGGCTCCGCCTCCCCCATACTCTTCAATATGCTCATTGTCTGATGGTATAACAGCCCGACTGGCAGCTGGCGCACCACCAGTGGTTCAACCCACTTCTCACGCACATATAGCTCAATAACCGCTATCGCTCGAAGCAGCGTCCAAGGCATCCGTGCCGGAAGCTGTGCTTCCTCATCCTCTTCCTCGGGCGTGACAAAGATCATCTCGGATGCGGCGTCACCGCGCCTGCCCGAGCGGCCGAGTCGCTGCACAAAGCTTGCGCAGCTATAAGGAGCCCCGACCTGGAGCACCCGCTCCAGCTCTCCTAGATCAATGCCCAGCTCCAGCGTCAATGTCGCTGCCGCAACTGCAGGACCGGAGCCTTGCCGCAGCGCGGCTTCCGTCTCTTCGCGGAGCATCGCGGAGATGCTGCCATGGTGAACGTGAAAAACATCCCGTTCCCCACGCTTCGCGGCCGTTCTCCGCAGCTCAAGGGTTGCCGTCTCCGCATCCGAGCGGCTATTCGTGAAGATCAACGCTTTCTTAAGATGCGTATGATCATAAATGAAATCGTAATAAGACTGCTTCGCGCGTTCTAAATGCTCCGCCTGCACTTCATCCCGTGCATCCGGGAAAGAGAAATGCTCCACACTTAAACGGAGCTTACGCCCGCCCTGTGGAGCGGACACCTCTACGCTCTCCCGCGTACCTGCCGCCAGCCACTCCGTCACCGAAGCATAGTCGCTAAGCGTAGCCGATAGACCGATTCTACGCGGATGACATCCCGCCATTCGTGAGATTCTCGCCAGCTGACTCAGAACCTGAATCCCCCGATCAGCACCCATAAAGGCATGCACCTCGTCAATGACAATATATCGGAGATCATGGAACAGCGCCGGGATAGCATTCGGACGGTTCATCAATAGTCCTTCAAGCGATTCAGGGGTAATCTGTAGCACGCCGGAAGGATTCTGCACCAGTTTCGTCTTATCGGCTTGCGGAACATCCCCATGCCAGTGCCATACCGGAATATTGCCTTCACGGAGCAAATCGTTCAGCCTTGTAAATTGATCGTTAATCAATGCTTTCAGCGGAGCGATATACAGAATACCAACCGAACCGGAAGGACGTTCATACAGCTCAGTAAGCGCTGGAAAAAAAGCCGCCTCTGTCTTACCTGAAGCTGTACCCGAAGCAATCAGTAAGTGATGCGGCGTATCAAACAGCACACGACAGGCATCCACCTGCGCCTCACGCAAAGTCTCCCAACGGTTCTTATAGATAAACTCTTTAATAAAGGGAGCCAGCCTATAAAACGGATTATCACTCATAATTCAAACTCCGCGAGGAATCCATCTAACTCATTTTGTTCAGTATCAGCAGGTTTAGAGGTTCGTTCGCCCACTAACTTCTCGAAAGAGATCTCCGGATGCTGGTGTAAGGTGTGAAGTAGATCCATGAAATCACGCACCACTTCACGCGGAGTCAGGAGCTCGTCTGCCCCTAATCTGCCCACAGCTTCTTCCATAAAATGAACCAATTGTTCCTGTGTTAACTGTGCTTCGTAACCATAATGAAGGGCATGAATATCTCTAAGCTTTTGCAAAAGGATCAAAATTTCTTCATGTGAGAGCATGTCCAGTGCAATAATAGGCCCAGTATAATTGTTCAGACCTGCTGCGCCGTATCTTCCTGCAACTAATCTTGAACGCAGCGCTTCATAACTAAATAATCCACGCCGTCCATCCTCCACAAATTGCGGAGTCCCCCCTATAAAAATCCCTAGGCTTTCTGCCTTGCCCTGCATCGTATCGTTGAACATTGTAAGCAGCTTTTCATAGTTACTCTGACGTGAGATACTGTTCGTGATTTTGTAGAGGTTGACGCCTTCGTCAATGAATAGCAGCAGTCCCTTATAACCGATAGCAGAAGTGAATTCCGCCCACAGTTTCATATAATCATACCAATTATCATCATCAATAATCACGCCCACACCAAGTGCTTTTCGTGCTTCCGTTCGAGTAGCGAATTCACCTCTTAGCCAGCGAAGGGAATCCTGCTTCAATTCATCGTCAGCGAGTTTATGTGCATTCCAATAAGTAGCCAGCACTTTGGCAAAATCAAATCCATGTACCAAACCGCGCATTTCGGAGGCTACAGCATAGATTCGTTTCTCAACTTCGTCTCCAAGCTGGGGGTGATCAGGGCCATATTCATTCTCTTGCATCACAGACTGCTGAAGCGTAATGATCCATTTTTGCAAAATAATCTCCAGAGCGCCTCCATCTGGACGTGTCCGGGTAGACAAATGACTCATCAGCTCTCGATATGTAGCAAGACCTTGTCCTTTCGTTCCCACTAATCTTCGTTCAGGGGATAGATCCGCATCGGCTACTACAAAATCCCGATCCATCGCATAATTACGGATCATCTGCAAAAGAAAGCTTTTGCCGCTACCGAATTTGCCTGTAATCAGCTTAAAAGCAGCTCCACCCTCCGCAATATTATCCATATCTCTCAATATCGCTTCAATCTCTGGCCGGCGGCCAACGGCTATATGTTCTAGTCCGATACGCGGAACCACACCGGCTGTCAGTGAATTGACTAGCGCTGTCGTCATACGTTTGGGTATTTTTAAACCATTCATCCAAAGTTCACCCCATTAAATATTAAGCAGATGAATTTTATATTCTTCTGCAATTTCTTCACCATCTATGATCAAATCACCTAGAATGTTCATTGCGATATCATTGATCTCATCAATCAAGAGTTCTGACATCGTGCCATTTGCAGCCGCTATCTTCTGTATGGTTTGTGTTCCATCCTCGTTCATAAACGCAATCAGAGCTTCGTGTTGGAGTGGACTTAAAGCATTAGAGAACTGCTCCCACTCCGTATCTACGTTAGCAGATTGAATTTCTTCTATAGTTAATTCAGGCTCAGGAGACTGAAGCGGTACAATGATTTCATCTTCAATATCTTCAAATTCTTCTTTTTCTACTACTTCTTCAAGCTCGGATTCCTCATTAGTAATCTCAAAACCGCTATCCTCAAGTTCTTCCAGCTCATTCATTTCCTCAACCGTAAGCATAGTTCGTACAATCTCGGAATCACTCTGCAGCCTTTCAAGCTTCTCACGATCAATAACTACTGCCGGCCCCTTATCTTCCTGTTTCTCTTTCTCAAATTCCCGCTTCAGAAAACGAGTGATAAGGTCATCCATATCCGCATCCACATTAACCCCTTTGAGCCGTCCTCGATACCCCAGCAGTTCCCGTAATTTATTCTCAGTCAAACGGAATAGCCTTGTAATCAAACTGCGAAGCGGTGGAGATTTACTGATACGCACAACCGGTATAAGCACTGAATAACCATATAGCGAAATATCATATACGGCGCTACGAAATAAATAACGCTCCCTCATTACTGAGGGGCCTGGTGGGAACATTTCAACCAAATTCGAGCCATGTTTCCGACTGACATAAGCGTTGATTAATGCCACTACCTGTGGAATATATCGTTCAAGGGCTTCTTTACCTTCCCCCATATAAAACTTCGATTTACTAATATCGTAGTCTGACATTGCTGTTAATACCGTAAAGGTTAACTGCTCAGGAGCTACAGTAAGACATCTCTCTAACTCTAGCTCTGCCAGATCTCCGGCAAGACCGCGTGAACGAGCAACGATTAAAGATAGAGGCACATTCAAATGATGAACAAACGAGAAGTCCGCGATCCAACCACCCAAATATTGATCCAGACGTTTATAATTTTCACGATAAGCTTCCCAGATTTGACTGAGCTGCTTATAGCCATCATAAGGATCTTGCCAACCTACACCATTAATAAGCTCATACACGTGCAGAAAAATATATGAAAGATCCGTTTTCGGATATCTACCCTGTCTAACTTCATTGCGCCAATAAAAATACCATCTACTTTGCGTGCCCGTCATATGACCATACGTTGGCCAGTAACTCTTAAAAGGAATAAATAGCGCCGAATCCTCGGTTCTATGTTCCAACTCCTTCGCTCTAGCTACAAACTGACCTTCGGTGGTTGTCACAGGCTCCGGCGTGTCGGTCTCCAGATCCCAAAGCTGAAGCTGTAAAGAAGGTTCAGACGACGCTTTAGGCTTCCCTACATTTGCAGTAGATAACTTTGGCAGCGCTGGTTCTGATGAATTTCGCGGGGGAATAGGAACGTTTTGTTCCGTACTTTCCCAGACTAATTCCGTGAAATGAGGCTGATTCCTATCCTTACTCATGTTCGATCGCTCCGTTCTTATAAAAGAAGGACTAATGCAAGCATAACGCCTTCTTTGCGGGGGCCCTAAATATATAGTTTCTAATGTTAAAAAAAACGGCCCTGTTCACAACTGTGAAGGAACCGTTTTGTTCTTATTAAATTTTAGCATTGTTGGTAGATTAACATCAAGTATGTAATGAAGAATTATCCTCTACAGGAGCTCCGTTCCCTTTGTCTCTTTTCCTAGGAAGAGCACCGCTAACGCACCGATAATAATCGTTACAAAAAATAACATGAAGATCGAGCCAATCGCTATAGATTTACCTACCAGCACCCCTACTAACAAAGGAGCGATGATGCCGCCAATCCGGCCAAAGGAAGTCGCTAAACCAGCGCCTGTTGAGCGAATAGTTGTTGGGTACAACTCTGGTGTATAAGCGTACATGCCACCCCATGCTCCGAGATTAAAGAACGATAAGCAAATCCCGGCCGCCATCAGCATACCTTCTGTAGTTGCATTTCCGAACCATGCCGCACTAACGGCAGTGAACAGCATATAGAGGACCAGGACAAACTTACGTCCGAACTTTTCGATGAAGTAAGCGGCAGTAAAGTAACCCGGCAGCTGAGCTAGCGTCATGATAAGCACGTATTCGAAGCTTTTAACCAAGCTGAAGCCTTTAAGTACCATAACTGTAGGTAGCCATAAAAACATCCCATAATACGAAAACACTACAGTAAACCATAAAATCCACAGCATAATCGTAGAACGACGATACTCTGGTGACCATACTGTTGTGATACGTTTTTTCAAGGACACAGGCGCCTTCTTGATCTCAGCAAACTTCGGTGAATCGTCTATAGCACGTCTTAAGTATAGAGCGTATAGAGCGGGAACAGCACCAATACCGAATGCTACACGCCAGCCATAATCAGGAATCACGAAGAATGCAATTAAAGCAGAAGCGATCCATCCAACCGCCCAAAAGCTCTCTAGTAGCACAACCGCACGGCCTCTCTCACGGGCAGGCATACTTTCAGACACTAATGTTGAGGCGACGGGCAGTTCCCCACCTAGTCCAAATCCAGCGATAAATCTAAGTACACAGAGTATTCCGAAGCCTGTTGCAAAAGCCGATAACCCACTCGCAGCCGAGAAAATTAGGAGTGTCCATAGAAGTATCGGTTTACGTCCAAAACGATCGGCTAATATCCCTGCTGCCGCAGCACCCACAGCCATGCCCACGGAGTTAATACTTGTCAATATACCTATCTGCTCCGGTCCCAGATTCCAATCCTTGGCTAAAGCCGCTACAACAAAAGAAATCATCCCGACGTCCATCGCGTCGAACATCCAGCTTAAGCCTGCACTGAAGAGTAATTTCCTTTGCTTCGGATTCCGCAGCAGTGTCATTTGATTCACTTCTAAGCCCCCTTATATCCAACATATATCATATGAAACTTACTTTTGATTGTTTCACTTATACATATTAAAATTGAAGCGTTCAAAAATCAAGAAATAAAGCTGCATTAAAGTATTGTCTGGCAAGCGATTGAAAATAACATGTCTGAACAGCTATCGTGGCTATCAGAAGTATGTTGCGGACAGACTCTCTCTGAGATCTCGTAAGATGCGTCAGCCGATTGATCACACGATCTGTGGAACTTCTAAGCAGGGAATCTTCTTTCCAGGAGAACTCCTTGTGTAAAAGTTGATCTACTTTACATTGGGTTTGTATAGTTGGATTGCTCTTGATCTCTTCAAACAGCCCAGCATATGCGTAATACAGCTTTGTCGGTTCTATAAGATCATCATCGTCTCGATCTGGCTTTAAGAACATTAATCGGAATAGCTGACGAATACTTTCGAAATTTAGGGCCGATTTGAGATCATCGATCATAAACAGAAGTGCTGCCTGATTAACTGAATACTTCTTTCCTTCTCTTGGAGAACCGAGATACTCCTTAAAATCACGCTTCACCCAATTTTGCATAGTAGTCACAGTCAAAGTGGAATACTCTATTAGATGGCCTAATGAAGCAATTTCACCGAGTGAAAAGCCTTTTACATCATGCCCCTTAATGATCTTTTGAAAAATGGGTGGAACATCTGTAGATAAAAAAGCGGGTAACGAAGTCCCCTTTTGTACTTCATCAAGATGAAATTTAGTCCATGCCTCTTGGAGGATATTCAGCGGTTTCCGGTCTGATAATCCGGTCAATGAGAGCAGAAGACTGGACATCTCCACACGAGTCAATGCAAATGATTCCATATCTGTTTCCCTCCACCATTTGATATTTCTCTGAAAAGTTCGTAGAATAGTTCATAAGAACTCATAATATGAGTATAACCTATTTTAGGAACGAAAGGGATGGTAAAGATTATATGGGTATAGGACTTAGTTTGACGTTGGTGGCTATTTTGATTATTTTAACCGCTTTTTTTGTAGCAACGGAATTTGCATTGGTGAGACTTAGAGGTAGTCAGATCAGTCAAATGGTGATCGAGGGAAAGAAGAACGCGCTAGCTGTACAACGAGTGTCTGCTAATCTTGACGGATACTTATCTGCTTGTCAGCTTGGGATTACAATCACTGCACTGGGTATTGGTGCACTGGCAGAGCCAGCGTTTGAGCAGTTGCTCCTTCCGGTATTCGACTGGGCTAATATTAGTCCAAGTGTGAGTCACCCTCTTGCGTTCTTATTCGCATTCGTCATTGCAACATTCCTACACGTCGTTGTCGGGGAACTTGCTCCGAAGACAGTAGCTATAAACATTCCGGAAAAAATCGGTCAAATTACATCACCGCTGATTATTTGGTTCTACAGAATTTTGTACCCACTCATTTGGTTTATGAATGGTTCCGCAAATCTGCTTGTTCGCCTTTTCGGGATGAAGCCTGCCAGTGAGCATGGAGACGCTCATAGTGAAGATGAGATTCGTTTGATCTTATCCGAAAGCTATGAAAGTGGAAAAATCAATAAAGCTGAATATGGCTATGTCAACCGTATCTTTACTTTTGACGAGATGTTGGCCAAAGAAATCATGGTTCCACGAACAGATATGGTATGTCTTTTCACCAATCATTCATTAAAAGAAAATTTTGAGATTATCCGTAAGGAACAATATACTCGCTTCCCGGTTGCAGAAGGTAGCAAGGATAATATCATCGGAATGATTAATACGAAACAGCTTTATTTGCAATATGACAATAACCCTGATTTTGATTTCAAAGGCTTGATTCAGCCAGTCCTAACCGTATCTGAGGTAACACCTGTTAAGAACCTTTTAACACGTATGCAGTTGGAGCGGGTGCATATCGCCCTGCTGCTTGATGAATATGGTGGAACGTCTGGACTCATCACGATTGAAGATATTTTGGAAGAAATCGTTGGTGAAATTCGAGATGAATTTGACGGTGATGAGCGCAGAGAAATTGAGAAACTAAGCGATACAAATTATCTGTTCGATGGTAAGGTATCTTTAATTGAGGTCAAGGAGCTTACCGGTCTTGATTTCGAACATGAGGAAGTGACAACGATTGGAGGCTGGTTATACAGTCATATCCCAGATCCGGCCGTTGGCAAAAGCATTGTACATGACAACGTAACCTTAATCATTCGTGAAATGAACAGATACCGTGTACGCAAGGTTGAGGTCATCATTGAGACCACTGGTGACACTGAATCGTCAGAGCTTGAGAATTCATAAGCTTTTAATCATAAAAAAAAGGATAGAGTTATCAGATTAAATCTGATCCTCTATCCTTTTTTCTTTTATCAAAATCTTACTCATGTAATATTCATCTATCCATTGGCCATCGATTACAAGTGATTTTCTTTTCGTCCCTTCGATCTCAAACCCATTTTTGATATATAGCGACATAGCTAGCTCATTATGGGTCATAACTGTTAACTCTAACCGGACAATTTCAGTATTCTTAGCCCATACATCCAGTTCTTTGAATAGCCCCGTACCAATCCCCTGACCTTGATGCTGTCTTAGAACTCCAATGACTATGTACGCACTATGGCGATTGCGTCTAACATTTCCACCTCTAACCGACATAAAACCTATCAAATGGTTATCAACCTCAGCACCAATAAGGATTGAAGTATTTGCTAAAGCGAAGCTTTCGATCATCTCTTTGACCTGATTTAGACTGGATTGTCGTTCATCCGGCTCTAATAACATAAATTTGGATTCCTGATCCAACTGATGCTGTAATCGAAGTAATTCTTCTGCATCCTCTGGTATAAGCACTTTAAGTGTAACCATCATATCATCACTTCCAATCATAAATAGCTATAAGTACTTTTTGAACAGCTTACTGGAGCTGCTATTGTATCCAAGATGCTCGTAAAATTGATGTGCATCCTCTCTTCTGACCGCACTCGATAGCATGATCTTAAGGGCGCCCCTAGAAGTGGCTACGTGCTCAGCGTATCTCATTAGTTTCGCACCGTATCCTTTCCCTCTCACCTCTTGTGATATGATGACTCTTTCAATGACAGCAAAGGGTCGATCGTCACATAAAGCATCCATACATAAATGAAGATGAAGCGTCCCAACAATAGCCCCTTCTTCTTCGTACACATAAAGAAAACTATCCGTATTGTCAGCTATCCGCTTCAGGCGGTCCGGTGACACTTGTATAGCTGTCTGCTCAGGCAACAACATTCGATATAAGTTTTCAATATACAATGCGTCTTCAGGAACAGCCTCTCTTATCATTTGTTTATTCCTTTCTTAATCATTCTTAACAACGGCAGACCATGATAACATTGCCATTCGGATCTTTAAAATTAAACCAATGGTCATGCTCGATATCCGTAAGAATCTCTCCGCCATTTGCTTTCACATAGTCATAAGCAGCATCAATATCCTCGGTATTTAGATGAAAAGAGGGGATATTAAGAACGGACTCAGAAGTGTAAATTTTGCTGTCTAATACGATTTCTGGTCCTTGCATGGGGATCACGTATAGATGCCCGAATAATACTTCACCATCCAAAGGCAAACCAAGCAATTGGCAATACCATTCTTTGGATTTCTCAATATCCTTTACCGGAATAAAAACTGCACCAATCTGATTCAGAATCGGACTTACCACCATTAAGAAAGCCTCCTCTTTAAAGTTGCAGAATAGGGTGTTATTCTAGAATAATTCGATAAAATATGTCAATTACCTCCCTCCACTTAGGGAAGGTCTGGCAAGTTATGTTATAATTTTGTGTGCACTACTCTAATTTCACGTATGACAGGAGAATTGAATTGGCTAATCTGAACTTCGGTGGATTGAAATTAACTCCACCAAAAGTCTTATCACTAGGATTTGTAATACTTATCACTGCCGGAACTTTTTTACTTAGTTTGCCGGTCGCCTCAGTAGAAGGGCATATTTCTTTTATTGATGCATTATTCATGGCTACATCGGCAACCTGTGTTACAGGTCTGGCAGTCATTGATACGGGCACACAGTTGACTACTTTTGGACAAGTTGTTCTACTCGTATTATTTCAGTTTGGGGGATTGGGTTTTATTACGATGGCCACCTTGATTACTTTGGTCCTTAATAAACGAATATCCTTTAAAGAGCGAATTCTTATGCAAGAATCTATGAACCAGAATTCCATGCAAGGTATTGTCCAGTTGATCCGCAGAGTCCTGATCTATTCCCTTGTTATTCAGCTCACAGGTGCCATCGTGTTTGCCGGTAGGTTTATGATGGATATGCCTTTCGGGAAAGCTGTATATTATGGAATTTTTCACAGCATATCTATTTTTAATAATGCAGGCTTTGATTTATTCGGTGACATTCATGGACCCTTTAGTGGACTTACTCGTTTTGTAAATGATCCTATAGTGAATTTCACCTCAATGATTCTCATCTTTCTTGGAGGGGTCGGTTTTATCGTCCTGTCTGATGTTTTTGACTTTCCAAAACGCAAAAAGCTTACTCTACATTCTAAGGTTGTTCTTTCGACCTCTATGATATTGATTGTCATTGGGGCTGCTCTATTTTTCTTACTAGAATTTAATTCTACGCTGAAGCCCTTGAGTGCAGGTGGAAAGATGATGGCTACATTTTTACAAGCGATAACACCACGTTCAGGTGGCGTCACTACAATTGAAATTCCACTGATGCGGGAATCAACGCAATTTCTAATGATTCTGCTAATGTTCATAGGGGCTGCGCCTGGATCTACTGGTGGGGGAATTAAGATTACTACGTTCGCTGTTCTAGTGGCTGCGGTTTCTGCAAGACTAAGGGGTAAAGAGGATATTGTAATGTTTCGTCATCGGATCGCCAAAGAAAATGTCTATAGAGCCGTGACGATGACACTGATGTCTCTAATGTTAGTGGTCATTGCTACGATGTTGTTATCCGTGACAGAAAAGGCTGACTTTCTTGCTGTACTCTTTGAATCCGTATCTGCATTCGGGACTTCTGGTCTCTCCATGGGACTTACTCCAGAATTGACTACGGCGGGTAAAGTGCTCATTATTTTTCTAATGTTTCTGGGTCGGACAGGTCCGCTTACTCTAGCTTATGCACTCAAACCTAAGGGTAGTAAGGAACTTTACAGATATCCTGAAGGTAAGATTACAATCGGATAAGGCGAGATGTAACCAGCGGCAATGAATATTGCCGCTGGTAATCAATCAACACTTGTATGTTTTACTCTTCAACGATCTCTTGTTTATCTAGTGCGGCATCAAGCAATTGATTGTATACATCGTCATCATTTTCAAGTAGCGCGTCAGTTTCTAAGAACTGCTCTTCACTTCCAGGCTCACCAGCAAAGCTTAGGCTGTAATCCCATTCCGTTCCTCTTGTACTGAAAAAAGTAATCTCATATGGAGCCTTATGGTTTTCGAGAGTAAATATCGTCCTCCCTACATAGCTTTTATCCTCTTTACGGCTCATTTCAGCACTTACGATCTCTAAATTCATCCGCTAATCTTCCTTCCATTCATCAAATCATTTCCCCTCTCAGTATAGCATTGAAATGAATGTAATTCCTCAATTTACACTGTAAATTCCATGTAATTGACTTTTTTCATCCGGCGGTTAATAATTTAGTACAATACTTGTAAAGTACCAAACTATTAGTAATTGGAGGAAATATCGATGACTGATTTCGAGGCAAAGCTTAGTAAATATGCAGATTTAGCTGTGCAAATTGGGGTTAACGTTCAACCAGGGCAAATTCTGGTGGTGAATGCACCGATTCTTGCAGCTGATTTCGTTCGTATGATTACCGCCAAGGCATATGCGATTGGAGCAAGCTTGGTGAAGGTGAACTGGAGTGATGCAAGCATTACACGCCAGCAGTTTGAACATGCTGCACCAGAAGTGTTCACTGAGCCTCCTACTTGGTACGCAGGTGAAATGACCGAACTCGCCGAGAAGGGTGCAGCTATTCTTAACGTGATCGCGGAAGATCCTGATGCACTTAAAGGTATTGATCCTGTACGCATTTCAAATTATCAAAAAGTACGGGGAGCCGCACTCACCAAATATCGTGAAATGCAAATGTCCGACAAAGTTAGCTGGAGTATTGTTGCCGTACCTTGTCAGGCTTGGGCGGATAAAGTATTCCCGAATGTTCCAGCTGAAGAACGTGTAAGTAAGCTATGGGAAGCTATTTTCCACACCGTACGTCTTGATCGTGAAGATCCAGTAGCTGCATGGCAAGAACATCTCGACACCTTAGATCAAAAAGCAAATGTACTCAACGCAAAAAAATATAAGAAACTGCATTACATAGCACCTGGTACGGACCTAAGCATCGAGCTTCCAGAAGGTCATATTTGGGCACAAGGAGACAGTATTAATGCTAAGGGTCATTCTTTTGTAGCCAATATGCCTACTGAAGAAGTATTTACCGCCCCTCTAAAGACTGGCGTGAATGGCACCGTACGAAGCACAAAACCTCTTAGCCATGGCGGCAACATTATCGATGGATTCTCTATTACTTTTGAGAATGGACGAATTGTTAGTGTTAGTGCAGAGCAAGGACAAGAAGCACTAGAACACCTCATTAGTATGGATGAAGGCGCTAAATACCTCGGTGAAGTTGCGTTAGTTCCTCATAAGTCCCCTATCTCTGAGTCCAATATTCTTTATTACAATACCTTGTTTGATGAGAATGCATCCAACCACCTAGCTATAGGTATGGCTTATGCTTTCTGCTTAGAAGGTGGTAAGGATATGACTCCTGATGAACTGATTGCACATGGATTGAATAATAGCGTTACCCATGTGGATTTCATGATCGGTTCAGCGGAAATGAACATTTATGGTATATCTGCTGATGGAACCGAAGAACCTGTATTCCTGAATGGAAACTGGGCGTTCTAATTATTGCAAATATGAAATAAAAGACTAGAGATATTGGGAGGAGTTGAAACTATGTTAGATTTCAAGCAAAAACTGGAGAACTATGCGTTGCTGGCAGTGAAGATTGGGGTTAATATCCAACCTGGGCAGACCCTTGTTGTAAATGCCGACATCGTTTCGGCAGAACTAGTGCGTCTTGTCGTACGCAAAGCCTATGAAGCGGGTGCGAAGCTCGTCAAGGTTAATTATAGCGACGAGGTTGTTACACGTACACGTTATGACCTCGCTCCATCCGATTCCTTCTTGGAACCGCCACAATGGCAAGCAGATGAATTAGAAGATCTGGCTAAAAAAGGTGCAGCATTTCTATCGATAACTTCAACGAATCCAGATCTGTTGAACGGTGTTGAATCAGGAAGAATTGCAGATAATCAGCGGATCTCTGGACAGACATTAGCTCCATATCGTGAATTGTTAATGGGGAATCACGTAAGCTGGAGTATTGTAGCCTTCCCATCAGCATCGTGGGCGGCAAAGGTATTCCCTGAAGCATCACCTGATCAGCAGATTGATTTGCTATGGGATGCTATCTTTAAAGCTACACGTGCGGATCAGGCTGATCCTATTCAAGCATGGAGTCAACATTTAGATGGTCTAAAAGCACGTTGTACTGCTTTGAATGATAATAAGTTCCGTAAGCTGCACTATACAGGACATGGAACCGATTTGACGATTGAACTACCAGAAGGCCATATCTGGTGTCAAGCCGGAGCTGTCAATGGCAAAGGTGTCCCTTTCCTAGCCAATATCCCTACAGAAGAAGTATTTACTGCCCCACTGAAGTCTGGTGTGAATGGTAAGGTAAGCAGCACTAAGCCGCTTAGCTATGGGGGTAATCTTATTGACAATTTCACCCTCACCTTTGAGAACGGCAAAGTAACGGATTTCACCGCTGAAAAAGGTTCAGAAACGCTAGCTTCCCTTATCGCGTTAGATGAAGGCTCTGCTTATCTTGGAGAAGTCGCTTTGGTGCCTTTCCACTCCCCGATATCCGAGAGCGGAATTCTATATTACACCACATTATATGATGAGAATGCCTCCTGCCATTTGGCGTTAGGTGCAGCATATGCCTTTACCCTTCAAGAGGGTACAACAATGACCAAAGAACAATTGCAGGAAAAAGGAATGAACCAAAGCCATACACATGTTGATTTTATGATGGGTTCACCTGAAATGAGCATTGATGGTATTAAGGATGATGGAACAACCGTACCGATCTTCCGTGATGGAGATTGGGCTTAATTTCTTCGCTTAAATTATTGAATAAATAAAATGCCAAACAACCTGCTTGGTTCCTCTTCCGAGGACAAAAGCAGGTTGTTTTTTATTGCAAACTAGATATCCAGAAAATAAATAGTCCAAATTTGAATAAAAGTTCAATATTTGTTCACACTATTGTTGATTTCCGTTCACAAATATGTCACAATACAGTTAAGGATCTAATTTCCAAGGAGGGGATTATCATGTTGAGAGACCCAATATCCAATGAAATTGACAGCGTTGAAGAAGAACAGCTCGAAATTCAAGCACCGGTGGATTCAAGAATTGTTGCATCTAATGCAATCAAATATACCGCCTATGTTATGCTGTTTTTCGGATTCTTGTATTTCCTGATTGCTTACTTGGCACCTATGTTGGAACAATAATGTGATGGATATAATTTTATTAGAAAACGCTTACGGTTAATCACTCTCATGGGAGTAGTGATTAACCGTTTTTATTTCCATGAGAATGCTTTGTTCGTCCAGGCTATTGCTGTAGGCGACCATTTACCATTCATTTTGGAATGTAGCCAAGCTATTGCCTCTTCTCTATCGCCTTCAAATGAGGAAAGACCGTTATCTTCCATCCAGTGGCTTACAGTCTCAAACGAGGTACTGCTCCAGCCATTTTTCTCACCTTCTGCATTTTGGCGTTCTTTTACACCTGAAATAACGATGTCCAGCGATGCCTGAAGCTCCGTAACCGCATTATCAAAAGCCGTCTTCTTTTCTTTAGCCTTCATATCAGCTTCAATACGAAGTATACGCGTATCAATCCCTTGATGTTCACGGATAATTTGCAGTAAAGTCACTGCTTCTCTGCTGGCCAATCCGTCATTATAATGTTCTTCTATAGATTTAGTACTACCTACAGCTGCCACAAATGCTGGAAACCACTCCCTAGAGACCAAGATAGCTTTCTTCTTAACAAATTTACCGTATCCAGCCAGGCCTTCACCAGGAAACCTTACACGCCATGACCATGGATCTAGCTCTGAACCCGTATGCCAATTCTCCGCTTTCGTTAATCCATTTAAAGATGGGTGCTCAGGAATCAGAGTGGCAAGCGGCAAAATCCCAATCTTGGTAACGATTTCTGCAGTTTCCTCAAAGGTGATAACACTTTCCTCTTCATATTCCTTATACATCACAACATCATCTCCTATGTACTCCATTATTTAGACTTCATATTTCCGATCCCAGCAATATAAGTACTGATGAGCCGAGATAGGCTTACATTCGTATCAAGCGCCATTCCAAAACCGCCCTTTTGTTCCAAAGAGGCAAAGCCATGCAGTATGCTTCGTAACCCGCGTACTGCATGAATTTCTCCTTCATCACCCAATTGATAATCCTTCATCACATGAATGATAAGCTTCAAAATATGATCACTTGCCGTTTCCAGCTCCGTATTTGCCTGTTCAGGGGCTCGCAACGTTGTCTCGTATAATCCAGGCCTGCTTCTAGCAAAGTCCACATACGCTCGCCCCATCGCCTGTACAGCAGCGTCTCCACTAAAGCCTTTAGCTGCGTTGTTCATTGCATTGGAAAGTTCCCCTAGTCCATAAATTGCAAGTTGTGTGCGCAATTCCTGTAGCCCGTTAATGTGATTGTATAAAGACGGAGAACGAACACCTAATTTGTTAGCCAATGCGGCTAAGGTTACGGCCTCTATCCCTTCATGATCGGCGATTTCTGCTGCTGCAATAACTAGCGTACGACGATCTAATCCTGCTCTAGGTGACATTTTAATTACTCCTATCTTGAATCATTTGTGCTTTGTGTATAGCTTTCTCCATCGTTTGCACTGGGTTTCTAAGTAAGTCTCCATGTCCAGTAGCCAGTATAGTCGGGGAAGCCTCTAGAAGCTTAATCGCACTTTTTAATGCTTGATCTTTACTCCAGGTTGCCATAGCCGGAAACGGAAACCAAGGAATTACGGTTCCTGAAACTGCGGTTCCCCGGAAGGTTTGAAAAGCATCTCCAACGATAACAGCGCCGCTTCGTGTATCCATGAAAGACATAGATCCAGGAGTATGACCAGGAGTTAAAATTGCTGTTAATGAACCAATGGTATCCCCATCATAGAGCAATACATCTGGTCTCGTTGCTACCTTCTTGGGTACGCCTCCCTTTATAGGGGTCTGAGGTTCTCCCTCACGAAGGGAACGATCTCCACTAAGCAATGCTGCATCCCTTTCTGAAATGTACACCTGAGCCTCTGGAAGCTGTCTCTTTAGCTCATCCAGTGCACCTATATGATCGTCATGAGCATGCGTCAATATAATACGAGTGATCTTTTTATCAAGCTTCGCTGCGGTATCTATAATTCCTTTTACACTGAACGGCATTGCCGCATCTATCAAAGTCAACTCATTCTCTTCCTCAATGATGTAACAATTCACAGGAAACACTCTTGGCATCCAAGTTAGCTGTAATAAATGACCTTCACGCGTTACTCTCATCATTACCCCTCCATAAAACTAATGGTATTAGCTTAAATATAAACTAATCATATTAGTTTTACAAGAGTGAATTATTAGTTTTCTTATCCATCTAGACTTTTGTCCGCATTTTTATTAGATCTTTTAATAATGAACCACTGAATCCATGTTATCCCAACGAAAAATATAACGGAACCCACAAGGGTGCTCATGATACTTTTAGCAATATCCAACTCCCCGGCTTCTCTAAAATCAGATAGGAACATTAAAGCGGCCCATATTAACGTACTGACAGCTCCCCCAATTAAATTGATTTTCTTATACCGTCTTACATCGCCTTCGCCTTCTTTACTCGGTAGCAGATATATTCCATTTTTGACGGAACGAACAGTTATATACAAACACCCTGCCATCACAATCACAAACGTATCAAACCAATACTTAATGTCCCATTGCAGAATAAACACTTTTACCAAAAGACTAACCATAAAGCCCACGAACACAATCATAAAACCATGCGTACTAAACTTCTGAATTTCGCTGATAATCCGCTCATCCTTAATCCTTGTCCTGCTCACCCTTATTCCTCCCAAAAAATATCGTTTAAAGATCGATCCAATGCCTTGCAGATAGCTATGCACAACTTAAGCGTTGGGTTATAGTTCCCAGCTTCAATCAGACCAATCGTCTGTCTTGTAACCCCTACAACTTCCGCTAACTGTTCTTGGGAAAGATCTTTTTGTATACGTGCCAGTTTCATCTTGATGTTCTTGTTCTCCCCCACGCTTTTCCCTCCTTATTTAAATTCATCCACTTAACCAAATTGTAATCAATATCATTCATTATGTACATTATATATTGCTATAAACATTTAACGCGATTTTGCTATCCGACCATACGACATTAGGAGCTTGAACTTACAACAAAAAAGCACCCCTTCGGATGCTTCGGATATATATTCTTTTAATATTCATTATTCAAATAACGTAAAACCTTCTGCTTATTCCACTACATCGTTCTCTGGATAGCTATCAATGATCTTCAATAGTTCAGAAGCATCCGTTCGTGGACGGCTGTCTGGCACAGTCTCCGGGTATCCGGCATGGATCATAGCTATGATCTTCTCTCCAGGCTTCACACCAATTTTGTTACGGAATTCAGGATTATTGATATAAGGATCGGTCTTCCAAATCGTTCCCACGCCTTGCTCCCAAGCTGCTAGCTGGAAGTTCTGCACAAGTGCTGACGCTGCTGCAAAATCCTCATCCCACTCTCTCTGCCGAGGATCCTCAGGCATCACCACAATTAACGTTAATGGAATATTTGAGATATATTCTTTTCGCTTAGCAGCCACTTCAGGATCAGAAAAAGCACGTTTCACAAAAGCAAATGCCGCTTCAGCCAAGAACTTTGTACCATCACCTTGAAAAGCAATAAATCTCCACGGCTCACGTACCCCATGATTCGGCGCCCATACAGCTACATTTAACAATTCCTCTAAGAGACCTTGCGGCAGTGGATCTTTTTTAAAAAGCTTAATAGAGCGTCTTTCTCTTATTACTTCAGCTACACTATTCTTTTGAGTCGGTTGAGTTTGTGTCATGAGATCCACTCCCTATAATAATGATAATCATTATCATTAATGATACAGTATCTATCTGCCATTTGCAAATAATAGAAACAAAAAACACCGTTCCCTAAGGAACGATGTTGAAAGGCTTCAGCCGAAACGACCCATGATATATTCTTGTGTCATTTGATTCTCTGGATTAGTAAAAACCTTATCCGTCTTATCGTATTCTATAAGGGATCCCAGATAGAAGTAAGCTGTATAATCAGAAATCCGTGCAGCTTGCTGCATGTTGTGCGTCACAATTACAATACGAAGCTCTTCTTTTAACTCCTTGATGAGCTCCTCTACTTTACCAGTGGAAACCGGATCTAGTGCGGATGCTGGTTCGTCCAAGAGTAGAATTTGTGGGTTAACTGACAACGCTCTTGCAATGCAAAGGCGCTGCTGTTGTCCACCGGACAAAGCTAATGCTGAATCTTTTAAACGGTCCTTCACTTCATCCCACAATGCTGCTTTACGAAGGCTGCTCTCTACAATCTCATCGAGTGCTTTTTTTCCTTTTACCCCATGGTACTTCGGTCCAAAGGCGATGTTATCATAAATGGATTTATAGAACGGATTGGGCTTTTGCCAAACCATACCGATCTTCTGACGCAGTTTGATAACGTCTGTGCCAGGAGCATTAATATCAACGCCATCAATCCAGATGCTTCCTTTGGTTGTTGATCCGGAGATTTCGTCATTCATACGGTTCAGTGAACGAAGAAAGGTTGATTTACCGCAGCCGGATGGGCCGATCAGTGCAGTAACCGTATTTTCAGCAAAAGGAAGACTAATCCCCTTTACAGCCTCATATGTTCCATAAAAAATACTCAGGTCCTCGGTTTGAAAAGATTCACGCACTGCTGTTGCCGACGTTCCCATCGATTACTCCTCCTACATCTCTACTTTAGTTTTTAGGAATTAGTTCATTCTTTTTGAAGCTGTAAGCTTACGATAAATAAATCTACCGAAATAACGTGCTGCCAAGTTGAAAATCAACACCATAATTACAAGTACTGCTGAAGCTCCCGCAGCAATTTGCGCGGCATCAGGAGCAAGGCCTTCACTATTTACCTTCCAGATATGAACAGCCAGTGTTTCAGCTGGACGGAAAGGATTCAGTGGTGAGTTCGGACTAAGTGGATTCCAGTTGGTGAAATCTAGTCTTGGGCTACTCATTCCTGCAGTGAACATCAACGCGGCTGCTTCCCCAAAGACACGGCCAGCAGACAAAATAGTACCCGTAATAATCGTTGGTAATGCTACTGGGAACAACACGGAGGTTACGATTTTCCACTTGGACAATCCTAGTGCAAAACCAGCCTCTTTTTGTTGCTTCGGAACACTACGGAAAGCTTGCTCAGTAATCCGAACCATCAGCGGTAGATTAAAGACCGTCAATGCCAGTGCTCCAGAGATTAATGAAAAGCCAAGATTGAAATAGTTAACAATCAGCAATAGACCAAACAAGCCGACTACGATTGAAGGGAACGAAGATAATACCTCAACAATTAAGCGAATAAAGCCGGTGATTTTTCCCGGACGAGCATATTCAGCCATGTAAATACCGGCACCCAGTCCTAGAGGTACTGTAATTATTAGCGTGAGTACCAAAAGGAATAAGGAGTTGAATAGCTGAGGGCCAATTCCTCCACCTGCTCGAATTTTTTGCGGTGCAGAGAATAGAAAATCCCAACTAATGTGACTAAGACCTCGAAAGAGGATATATCCTAATAGACCAACCAGAATAGCTACGATGAGCAATGCGAAAAACACAATAAGGCTTGTGGCAATTTTATTTACGGTTCTCGGCTTCAAATTTTATTTCTCCTTTCAAGCAGTCTCACAAAGAAGACAAATACAAAGGTCATCAGCATAAGAACCAGTGCCATACTCCACAGAGCATTATTGTGCGCAGAGCCCATGGTTGTGTTCCCCATTCCAAGTGTGATTACACTCGTCAGGGTAGAAGCTGATTCAAAGAGTGATTTTGGTACGAATGGCGCATTCCCGATAACCATCTGTACAGCAAGGGCTTCACCGAATGCACGTGCCATCCCCAGTACAATACCAGTCATAATAGCAGGAAACGTTGTCGGAATAATCACTCGAGAGATCGTCTGCCACCGGGTGGCACCAAGCGCATAGGAGGATTCCTTTAAATTTTGCGGCAATGAAGCCAGCGCGTCTGCAGCCACGCTTGTAATCGTCGGAAGAATCATGACCGAGAGCACAAGCGCGCCTGCAGCTACCCCGATGCCTTGACCAGGCAGGTTGTTGCGTAGAAACGGTACAATAACACTTAATCCGATGAAACCATAAACAACTGAAGGGATACCTGCCAACAGCTCGATTACGGGCTGAAGCAATTTTTTGCCCCATCCTGGGACAATCTCAGTCATGAACAGCGCAGCGCAAAGGCTAAGTGGACTAGCAATCAATGCTGCAAGTAGAGTAACTAAGAAGGATCCAGTAATAAACGGAAAAGCACCAAAGGATGGCGTATCTGCTTCAGGTGACCACTTTGTTCCGAATAGAAAATCAGTAACGCTAACATCACCGCTTGTGAAAGTTGAAATACCTTTAGACGCCACAAAATATACCATCGATACAATGATTGTTATCAATAGCAGTACACAGAAGGACATATATGTACGTCCCACAAAATCTTCAATATGATGTTTCTCGATGCGTGAGTTCTTTAGTTTCACCCTCAATTGCTCCCTCTTTCTAAAGTGAAAAGAGAGGCAGATGTATCCGCCTCTAATCACTTGAGATTCTAATCCTTACAAATTACTTAGAAGTGAATTACTTAGCTGTAACATTTCCTGTAACGTCACGAGTCACTTGCATTTTTACTGCTGGAATGTATCCAAGCTCAACGACTTCACCTGTTTGTACTTCGTCTGTCAAGAAAAAGTCAAGGAATGCTTTTACTGTTTCATTTGGTTCGCCGTTTGTGTACATGTGCTCGTAAGCCCATACTGGATATTTACCAGAAATAACATTGTCTACAGATGCTTCTACACCATCAAGGCTAAGTGTTTTGATTGAATCGTCAAGGTATGAAAGAGCCAGATAACCGATAGCCCCTGGAGTTTCTCCGATCATTTTCTTAACAGTACCGGAGGAATCTTCTTGAATCGATCCTGGGATATCTTCAGTTTTAGTTCCAAGTGCAAAGCTTTCAAAGGTTGCGCGAGTACCGGAGCTGCCTGGACGGTTGATGATTTGGATTTTTTGATCCGCTCCGCCAACTTCTTTAAAGTTTGTAATTTTTCCTGTGAAAATATCGATAAGCTGTTGCTTAGTCAAGCTGTCCACACCAGCATCCGGATGAGTTACT
Source organism: Paenibacillus sp. FSL F4-0236 (assembly GCF_038000135.1). NCBI lineage: Bacteria > Bacillati > Bacillota > Bacilli > Caryophanales > Paenibacillaceae > Paenibacillus > Paenibacillus sp. FSL F4-0236. The sequence continues at coordinate 2,349,908 of NZ_JBBOBK010000001.1, read as the reverse complement.
GCTGCGATCGCTACTACTGCTACTTGATGATCTACAAGAGCTGCTGCTTTTTCTGCATCTGCATCTTTTAGTTTTTCTTCTGCGAATACGTCAGAGTTACCGATATCTACTTGTTTCTCAGCTACTTGAGTAAGACCAGTACCACTACCGCCGCCTTGAACCTGAATGTCCACACCAGCATTTTTATCCATGAAATTCTCGGCTACCAGCTCAACCAATGGTTGTAGTGCTGTTGAACCTGAAGCTAGAATCGAACCACTTATTTTAGCGCCGCTACCTTCATTTGTAGCTGCAGCGTTTCCTCCCGTGTTGTTTGCCCCACCATTACCGCAAGCTGAAAGTGCTAGTACGCTTGTTAAAGCCAAAGTCATAACCCAAGATTTTTTGAATTGCATTGTTTTGTCTCCTCCTAAATGTTTTGTTAGCACGGCTTCCTCATACAGTTCATACGGAACTGGCTTGGAAAGCTTTAACATGGTGTTGTGGAGCTTTGGCCCCCATATGCTTGTTTACTGTAAAAGTGCATTGTACGCATATGTTATTGTTGTTGTCCGGAGCTTCTTAGCCCCTCTGACTCTTCTTATTCTAGAGCTCGTTCGTTAGAGAAACTTCTTAACTTTGTAAAGCCAACGATAAAAATACCAATAGAAACTATATATATGTATAGATTTAATCTATAATGGAGATATAATTTGTTATCCAACTTAGCATTGTACGGAGGAAAGTCATGAATATTATGAAGTTAAAGATCGTTATCCTACTTGAAAAATATAAGAAAGTAACCGATGTAGCTGCTGAATTAGGCCTTAAACAACCCACAGTATCTTTTCATATGAAGAATCTAGAGAATGAATTTGGAACGCCTTTATTCCAATATCGAAGTGGAAGAGTACTGCTCACAGATGCGGGTCGGGCCCTTTATCAATATGCGCTCAAGATTGTCTCACTTACAGCTGAAGCTGAACGTACTGTTAAACAGTTTTCTTCACCAACACAAGGTACTTTAAAGCTGGAAGCAAGTTATATACCTGCAACTTATATTTTACCTAAAGCGCTAATCCAATTCATGAAACAATATCCTGGGATTAATAATTCAATGTCGATCCAAAGTGATATTTTGTTAAAGGAACGACTCCGAAGCCGAGAAATTCAAATGGCTATTTTACATACTTCTGATTGGCATGATGAATCCTTTAACTTTCAGCTGGTTGTCCGCGACGAGCCTGTGCTCATTTTTGCCCCTGGTCACCCTTTTGCAACTATAGAGAAGTTAACACCAGAACAGATCGCGCTTGAGCCTTGGATTCAGTATGAGGGTGGTTCTTGTTTACGGGGATTTGCGGATCAATGGGCAGAAATAAATCATATTCGCTTGTGGAACCGATCCGAGTTGAATTCACCTGAAACTCTAAAGATGTTAGTTAGCGAGGGAGATGGCGTAGGTATTTGTTCTAGAGTTAGCATTGAAGCAGAACTTGCGTTAGGTCGTCTTTGTTATGCTCCTCTACCGGGAGTTTTGCCTGAGAGCGGTGGTTTTGTACTGGCTTGGCGAAAAGATCATATATTAACACCGTTGCAGCAATCTTTTGCCGATATATTAAACAACAACTAATAGGTCCTTCTATTTTATAAAAGGGAGCGCCCAAAGCCAAAATGGTTTTGAGCGCTCTTATTTGCTTATTCTATAAAGGGAAACATTAACTTTTCATTCTCACTTGTGTACATATTTTCCTTCGTAATGAATTCGGAGCCTGTATCCATAACAGGAGCTACTTTGTGACCTGAAACGACTTCAAGTGCAGTTTTCACAGCCAAGTACCCCATAGTAAAAGGTTTTTGAATCACCGTTCCCAGCATCGTTTCGTTCTCCAGCAACTGAACCTCACTACTGGAATTGTCGAACCCAACCAGCTTCACTTTTGATTTTAAGCCCATATCCATAATCGCCAGTCCCGCACCTAATGTAGAGGGCTCATTTAGGCCAATGATTCCCTTTAGTTGTGGCTGATTCTTTAGAAGATCAACAGTTAATTGATATGCCTTCTTCGAAGATCCGTTACTGTAAAGAGTATCCTGCACAAGATTAACTCCATTCTGAGATAAAGCATCCCGAACCCCTTTCTCCCTTTCGATAGCTGTAGCGGAGCCTTGTACAAAATTCATAATGGCGACTTGATCGTCGCTTTGAATATTTTCAATCAACTTCTGCGCTGCTTTACGGCCTGCTTCATAATTATCTGTAGCTATAAAACTCTCCGATACACCGCCGTTCAGTCCCGAATCCACCGTAATAAGAGTGATACCAGCCGCCTTAATCTGCTCTGCAACCGGAACGAGACGATAATAGTCGGTAGCAGCCAAAATAATGGCATCAGGCTTCTCCTCAATCGCCTGTTCCAGTAATTGAATCTGCTTATCTACATCTAGCTCGGTATCTGTTCCTACCGTATGGACATCTGCACCGAATTCCTTGGCAGCAGTCGCCACCCCTTGTTTCATTACCTCCCAGAATTCAATACTGGTATCGATAGTCTTAGGAACGTAGATAATGGTTCCGACCTTTGGATCAAGATCGTTCATAAACATACGATAACCTACACACCCGAGCGCTACAATGAAGAATAACAGTAGAGCAGACAAGCCTATTTTCGACCATAGTGAGCTCATGGACTCTCCTCCTCATAGAGCGCAGGAATTCTTAAAGTGACCGTCGTCCCTTCTTCCATTTCACTCGTAAAAGACAACCCGTAATGGTCCCCGAAATATAGCTGAATGCGATGGTTCACATTTGCGACGCCAACCCCACTGCCAATCCTGTAATCTGCCTTTTGAAGCAATAACTTGTTCATCTGCTCTGGATTCATACCAACACCATTATCTATAACCTGAATGGTAATATCGTTTTGCTCTTTTTTACCTCTAATCAGGATTTGCCCTTGCTCAGGATTATGCTTTATCCCATGATAAATCGCATTTTCAACTAAGGGTTGAAGGACCAATTTCAATATACTGCATTCAAGAATGTCTTCATTCACCTCTATCGAATATGTGAATTTATGGCGATAGCGCATATTTTGAATCGTTAGATAGTGGCGAATATGTTCTAGTTCTCTTGCGATCGGAATCAATTCCTCGCCCTCACCAATCGTAGAACGCAGCAGCTTCGATAATGATGAGGTCATTTCGACCACCTCCTCCATCTTACCGGTCTCTGCCATCCAGATGATCGAGTCTAGCGTATTGTACAAAAAGTGGGGCTTAATCTGTGCTTGTAAGGCCTTCAACTCACTCACACGCTTCATCTCTTGCTCCATCACAATCTGGCTCATTAACTCTTTAATCTTCATGATCATCAGATTAAATGTTCGGGCAAGCTTGCCAATTTCGTTCGTGCTCTCAATTTCCACACGAATGTCGAACTCTCCGCGTTCAGCCTTTTTCATGTTTATTTCAAGATTCTTGAGTGGCTTAGTTAGTGCGTACGAAAGAAGCACAGATATAGCCATGGCAAAGATGAGACTTACTGCTCCCCACAAGGCAGCTGTACCTTGCATCTGCTGTTTGTTAGCAACCAGATCATCTGGATAGGTCACCCCCACAATCTTCCAACCAAAGCTGGTTGTATCCACCGTGTACAGCTTCTGCTCGTTCCCAGTGTTCACTGTAACCGACCCGCTTTTAATCCCAAGAACGGTTTCCAATTGCTCAAACTTAAGCTGCGAGTAGATCAGCTGCTGTTGAGGATGATAGACTAGGCTCCCTGACGGATCTACGATGAATACATAACCGCGTTTTCCCAGTTCGATTTGTTTGCACAAATTGTTAATAACGCTGTAATTAAGATCTACAAGTAGCACACCTTGTCGATCTGCTTCCATTTCTGAAAAGGTATCTGATAGCTTTCTACTGATCGACACTACCCAACGATATTCATCCTGAAATAAGTGCTGCACATGTGAAGAGGAGACAGCGACTCCCGTCTGGTTCAAAGCTTGCTGATACCACTCTTGAGCAATCAACTCAGGAAGCGGTTTCAAAACCGCGTCCAGTCGATCTGAAACCGTTATACCCTCCGAGCTTGCATACACTATAGAAGAAATGTCGGTGCGGGATTGGACGACAGATCGAAGATATTGGCTGGCTAACTGCTTATCTTTGACTTTCCCTTCTTGTCCCGAACTCGAACCTTCTACATATCTCTCAAGATCACTACTAGTTAATACCAAAGCAGCAATACTCTCCATGTTACTAATATAATTCTCGATGTTCAGTTTTACTTGTTCTATTAATTGTGAAGTATAGGCTACGGAATTCCCCATGACGGCAGCTGAGGAGAGTCGGTATGAAGTATAGCTCAGAACTATAGTTGTGCAGAGAATAAGAAGGGAAAAAGAAATAGCGATATTATTATGAATACTTCGACTTCGGAAGAAGCGATGAGGTTTCATAGAAGGAGATTCTCCTTCTGTCGCTGTCGATATTCCTTCGGTGTGATCCCAACATTACGTTTGAAAATCACACTAAAGTACTGAGGATCAGCATAGCCAACTCTAGCAGCGATGTCATAAGTCTTCAACTGTGTGACGGTAAGGAGCTCTTTAGCTTTTTCCAAACGGAGACGAGTCAAATACTCAATAAAAGTCTCTCCAGTATGCTGTTTAAAGGTCGCACTGAAATAACTGATGCTCATAAAAATATGGCTGCAGAGCTCATTAAGTGAAAAGCTGTCATTACAATAATTCTCCCGAATATAAGCTTCGGCTGCTTTCATCTGAGAGGTTCTGACGGTTGTTCTTTGTTCCGATAGCTTGAGTATCAACTCATGGCAAGTTCTCTCCAAATAATTCCTAGCTTCATCTAAAGTCTTAAGGGCTGCAACCTCAGCAAACATATTATGCGAAACAAGCTCTGTATTTGGGAATCCGATATCGACCACATAGTTCATTAGAGAAACGAGCATTTGGTAGATGCTACTGTGGCAGTCTTCTATAGAAGAGCTATTGCTCTTTAGCTCCTGAAACCATTTTGAGAGGACCTCTGAGATCGCTGATGCTTTACCTGTCTTCAACGCGGATATGAATTGCTTTTCCCATGAAGAGAAATGTGCTTGATCCAATCCTTTGCCGAACTCAAGATCCTGTATGGAGATAACCTTATCTATGCCTAAAAGATATCGATATTCTATGGATGAAATCGCTTCCTGGAATGATTGTGGAATTTGCTGTAAATCAACGTATTTTCTACCGATGCCGATGGTAGCCGTCAGCTTCAAATACTTGTTCAGGCTGGTTTGTACTTGATCTGCAAGAAGTTGTGTTGTGACTTCGATCTCTTCGGAATCCCCTGATAATATCGCAGCGAATTTCCCATCTCTCGTCTGAAATACGACACCGCCCTGCTCCTTCTCAAGTTGCTCCTGCACAATGTTAAAAGCTGCAAAGCGCAGCAGCTCAGCATCAGAAGCAATATCCAGGCTACGATTGTCCATTTCTATATCGATTACGAGTGCAAGGTTAGCCTCACCCCGCAGCTGTATATGAAAATAATTCATTTTATTCTCGATCTCGTCGTTTTTCATACGAGTAGTAACAAGCTTCTCCAGAAAACGTTCGCGAAGCAAAGGAAAGCTCTGATTTAATTGCATACGAAGCTTAGCGATATTGGCCTTTTGTAAATGCTCTTCATCCAAACCCTGCTTCATCTTGCTTAGATATTCGGCAAACTCACGAGCATTAATTGGTTTTAACAAATATTCCGTCACCTTCAAGGTTATAGCCTGTTTAGCGTATTCGAAGTCTTCATAACCAGTTACGATAATGACCTTCATGTCCCGGTATCGTTCCATTACAGCTTTAGCCAATCCTAGTCCATCCATAAAGGGCATGCAAATATCTGTAATAATCACATCCGGTCGATACTGCTCGACTGCATCAAGGGCATCTCTGCCGTTATCGAAATCTCCAACAAGTTCAAAACCATGATTATTCCATGCTATCTTCTGTTTAATCCCCTCACGAACCTCGTCTTCATCATCAACTAGAATAATCTTATACATCCAACACCTCCTCAGCTATTGACTCATCGAGTACATGTAATGTAAATGTTTACCTTTTGGGATAAGCATAATAGAGGTTGCCTTCTTGAGGCAACCTCTATTATTAATCTCTTCTATTCGTACAGCAGAGGTTTGATCTCATCGGAATCTATATTGTTCTTATCGTACCAGTGAAACCCGGTATCAATATTCTTTTCTACGGTTTCCCCTTTAATCGCCTGCACAGCTGCCTTCACCGCTTGATACCCAATACCAATGGGGTCCTGTGTAACAGCGCCAGCTACAACACCACTACGAATAGCATCCATTAACTGTTTACCGGAGTCAAAGCCGATAACCACAATCTTACCACCCATCTGTAATTCATTTACTGCATTAGCTACTCCTACTGCAGATCCTTCGTTTGAGCCATAGATTCCTTTAAGGTCCGGATTGGCTTGCATCATCGCTTTTGCAAGATCCGTGGACTTCAACTGATCTCCGCCGCCATATTGCGGCTCTAACACTTCAATATCTGGATATTTCGCTTTCATTTGTTCTAAGAAGCCATCACGACGCTGTTGACCTGTGCTGCTTGTTTGGTCATGTACAACTAAACCTACTTTACCCTTTTTGCCGATCAACTCAGCCATTTTATCAGCTGCCAAAGCTGCTGCCGCTTTATTGTCAGTCGCTGCGGTTGCTACAGGAATATCGCTATCTACACCAGAGTCAAAGCCAATGATTGGAATATTGTTTTCCTTTGCCTTTTCCAGATATGGAATCGCTGCTTTGCTATCGAGAGCTGCTAACGCGATTGCTGCTGGTTTCTTATCTAGCGCCGTCTGCAGCATCTCAATTTGTTTATCTACCTGACTCTCATTTTCAGGTCCTTCAAACGTAATCTCGACATTAAACTCCTTGGCAGCCTTCTCGGCTCCTTGCTTCACCGCTTGCCAGAATTGATGCTGGAAGCCTTTTGAAATGACTGGGATATATGGTTTGTCTGAACCGGATGCACTCTTTTTGCTATCACTGTTGTTACAAGCACCAAGTAAGGTAGTAGCCAGTAATAAACTGGCAAGCATGATAATCCCTCTTCGACGTTGTTTCATTTAAATCTTCCCCCTCGTCATTTGCTTTGTATATCACTCCGTATGGAGATAATACCTAGTTCATTGCTTCCGTCTGCGAAGAATATCAGCATACACTGCTATGATGATTACAACACCGACAATGACTGTCCGCCATTCCTGAGCAACGGACATAATCTGTAAGCCATTCGTCAGTACACTCATAATCAGTGCACCAATAATTGTACCTAGAATAGAACCTACGCCCCCGCTTAAAGATGTGCCTCCAATGACGACAGCCGCTATAGCTTCAAGTTCATAACCAGTGCCAAGTGATGGCTGGGCTGAATTTAGACGTGATGCCATCAGGATACCAGCGATTCCGCTGAAAATCCCTGTGATGGTATAGATCACAATCTTCCATTTGACCGTATTCACACCTGATAAGCGAGTTGCTTCTTCATTGCTGCCAAGTGCAAAGTTATAGCGTCCAATAATGGTCTTCGACAAGATGATGCTTGCGATAACACCGAGCAATAAGAAGATTACGATGGTGTTAGGAATGCCTGGGATCATCTTGCCCATTGCAATCTTGGCAAAAATCGGATCATCATTGAAATAAATCGGCTTGGCACCCGTTATGACAAGTGATAATCCTTTAGTGACCATCATAATCGCCAGAGTAGCAATGAAAGGAGGAATATTCATTTTCGCCACCATTAAACCACTTATAAAACCGCATAGTGCACCAGCTAGAATCCCGCCTACAATTCCGAGTGGAACAGGTAGGCCCCAGAATGTAATGATGACGCCAACCATCACCGAGGAGAAGGTCATCACAGTACCCAAAGCAAGGTCGATCCCACCCGTAATAATTACAAAGGTGGCACCCAGCGCTAATACTCCAATTACAGCTGTCGAGACGAGGATTCCAACTAGGTTAGAAAACTGAAAAAAGTTACTTGATGCTACGGAAAATACGATGACCAGAATGATCAAACTTGCGAATGCTAATAATTTTTGTTTAAACCCTGATTGCGCCCCGCTTTGCTTAGAGCTGATAGGCTGGCTAGTCCCTTTATCTGCAATCTTCATGACCCTGACACCTCCGATAAACTCTTGAACGATTATGAACGCATCGTCGCATATTTCATTATCGCTTCTTGCGATGCTTCTTCTGCGAGTAGTTCACCAGTTATACGTCCTTCACACATGACAATAATGCGATGGCTCATTCTTAGAATCTCTGGGAGATCTGAAGAGACTATAATGATCGCTTTTCCCTCACCTGCTAGCTGATCAAGCAACTTATAGATCTCACTTTTCGCTCCTACATCAATACCACGTGTGGGCTCGTCGAAGATCAACACATCGCAATCTCTCGTTAACCATTTCCCGATAACTACTTTTTGCTGATTCCCACCGGATAAAAATTTGACTTTTTGACTTACACTTGGAGTCTTGGTTGCTAGTGCTTCCGCATGCTGCTCCGCGGACTTTCGCATCTCCCGATCCCTCATCCATCCGAATGCATTACGGAATTTATAGAAGGAAGCAATCGCATTATTCATGCTAATGTCCATATCTACAAGCAGCCCGTAGCGTTTGCGATCTTCGGACAAATAGCCAATTCCATGCTGCACTGCTTGGTGAGGCTGTTTTATACGAACCGTATTTCCATGCAGCTTAATCTCACCCTTATCGATAGGATCAGCCCCAAATACGGCACGAACAACCTCAGTACGTCCAGCGCCCATTAATCCAGCGAAGCCCAGAATCTCACCTTTATTCAGATGAAAGCTGATATCCTTCAACATTTGCCCACTGGATAAGTTTCGAACCTCTAGTACGACTTGCTCTGTCTGTAACGAATGTGTTGGCTTCGACGTTTGATACAGTTCACGACCAACCATCATGCTAATAATCTGATCAATAGTTATTGAATCCGTCCGAACAGTATCCACGTAACAACCATCCCGCATGACTGTAATGCGGTCTGTGATCCGTTTCAACTCATCCATGCGGTGAGAGATGTATATAATACCTACACCTTTTTCTCGTAATTGCTCGATCATACGGAATAACTCGTTAATTTCCGTATCTGTCAACGCTGCAGTTGGTTCATCCATGATCAGTACCTCCGCATTGAAGGACAAAGCTTTGGCGATTTCAACCATTTGCTGATTAGCAACTGTCAGATCTGAGACCAAAGTCTTCGGATCTAGTTTTAGATTCATCTGATCAAACAGTTCCTGCACCTTACGATTTAGCTCCAGATCATCAACGAACCATTTCAGCGCCTTGCGCGGCTCACGACCAATAAATATATTTTGGGCCACTGTAAGATGCGGCATTAGATTCAGTTCCTGATGAATGATACTAATCCCGAGTTCCTGCGCAGCGCGAGTATTAGCAATCTCCACCTCAGATCCCTTGTACCACATCTGACCCGCATCCTTGGAATAGACTCCTGTTGCAATCTTCATTAAGGTAGACTTTCCTGCGCCATTTTCACCGACTAAGGCATGCACTTCCCCACGCTTCAGCTCAAATTGACATTGATTCAATGCATGAACACCAGGAAAAAATTTATCAATCCCCGCCATTCGTAGTAATACTTCGTCCATTTCATATCCACCTCAAATCCTTTATGATTGCCTTTTTGTAAAGTAATCGCTTTCAAATGTTGAATGTAAAATTATTGTATTACCTATAAGTTTCCAATGTAATGGAATATTCTCCGTAAAAAAGTTTAAAATTTTATGTTTTGAAGCAAGCAAAAAAGACTACACCGTCCTTTTACGGACGAAGTAGCCTTTAGATCAGCTCATATGTGTATAACAGTTGTGATCCTTACATTCGAATAGCCTACAGGTTCTGACCCTTTCCTGCCACCAAGGTGAATGTCTTTGGTATTCCTTTATCATAAACATCCGAGGATAGATTGGGTTCTTCGATCAATTGGCGGATCACAAGCCCGGAACTGGCAGCAGCTGTTACAATTTCTCCAAGCGTCCAGCGGCGCCAATATACAACGCTATGTTCCTGTTCGTCTATTGGTTTGCCTGTGGAAGGCAAATACTTAGAGTACGAGACCTTTTTTTCTTCCAATGTCGTATCGAAATAGTCCCCGCTAACTTTGTGCTTACGAACCTTCGCTGTAGAACCCTTAGAGGATATAAGCTTAGTTGTCACAGGATGGAAATCACGTAGAACAAAAATCCCACCAGGAGAAAGTAAATGGCGGACGGTTTCCATAAACGGTGCTAGGTCGGTAAAGTAGTGTACAATTCCTAATTCAGCAAATACGATATCATATGAACCATCAAGCACGTGATCTGGCAGCTTAAGAACATCTGATACGATATAGTTAAGCTGAACACCTGCTTCTTGTGCGAGATCAGCTGCATAACGCGCATTAGCTTCTGAGAAGTCAGCAACAGTAAGGTCCGCTCCAAGTAATGACAGCGCGACTGCTTTCATTCCGTTTGATCCCATGAGATTCATCATCTTTTTACCCTGTACATCTCCAAAATAAGAAGAGAGCGGGTACAGCTTTGCACTTGGTTCCTTAATTAACTTGGCTGCAGCCTCAGACGGTGTACCAAATCGAGCAACCCAAGCTGTGTACGTGTCTTCGTTCCATAGTTCCTCACTCGTTGGCGCAGTGCCTTTTCCAGGATGTAGTTCTAAATTTTGATCTTGTTCTTCCATACCTTGCGACCCCTTTATGATTAAAATATCTGTTATGAAGCATTCTGAATGGCATCTGCCACCTGAATCGTTTTCTTTCTTCCAGCGTACAAATATACACCCAGTCCAAACATAACCAAAAGTCCACCTGCCCATTGTAGCGCAGTTAATTGTTCACCTAATAGCAGATAAGCAAGGATACTAGCCCCCACTGGTTCTCCTAAGATGTTCATAGATACCGTAGTTGCGGATACATACTGAAGCAGCCAATTAAATAAAATATGACCAAACACCGTAGGAACAACTGCTAGCAATAGGAAAATCCCCCACTCATTCGCAGGATAATTAAAAAAGGAAATCCCCATGAACAGATTGTAAATGGCAAACACACCAGCCGCTGATAAGAAGACTATCAAGCTGTACAGGTATGAGGGCATGCGCACTACAAGCTTTTGACCGATAAGCATATGCACAGCTACCGCTACTGTTCCTCCAACCGATAACAAATCACCTTTAAGATTATCTGCAGAGATACCAATATCGCCCCAACCGATAAACACTACTCCGCCAATAGCAATACTCAGCCCCAGAATAGCAGACACAGCCGTTTTTTCCTTATACAAAAAATAAACGCCCAGCATAATAAACACTGGCTCCAGCGCCATGATCATCGTTGAACTAGCTACCGAAGTATACTTCAAAGAGCCCATCCAAAGCAAAAAATGTAGAGCTAGCATAGTGCCTGAGAGCACAAGCATGATCCAGTCTTTTTTACGAAGAGCAAACGCTGCTCCGCTGTATGGTCTTGCAAAAGGCAACATCAGCAGCGAGGTGAACAACAGCCGATACATTCCTTGTATAGATGCTGGCGCTGCTGACCACTTAATAAAAATGGCGGAAAAAGAGATGGCCACAATCCCAATCAACATTAAAATCGGAATAGGAAGTGGCGGTTTTTTAAGCTTCACATGGTACGCGTCCTTTCACTATCTTAAGTCACTTATGTTAATTTAACGCAGACCGTGAAAAAATGCATCTATTTTCATTAGATTTCACTAAAAAAAGCATAAGCAATGTCATTTCTGACGAGAGCTCATGCTTCTTAAAGGCTAAGGTTTCAGAACCACCTTGATGCAATCCTCTTTTTTCTCACTAAAAATGTCATAGCCATGCTCCGCTTTGCTGATAGGCAAGCGATGTGTAATGATATCTGTGGGATCAAATTTATTCTCTTTAATCATCTTATAAAGCAAAGGCATATAGTGAATCACTGGAGCCTGTCCCATTTTTAAAGTAATGTTGCGTTCAAATAGATGACCCAAAGGGAACATATTGTAATTAAGCCCATAAACTCCTACAAGCTGAATAGTTCCGAATTTACGTACGATATCCGAGGCCATTCTAAATGCACTGAGTGAGCCTCCCTGTAGCTTCAGAGTGGTTTCCACTTTCTCCAAAGCAGATATTTTGGCATCCAAACCTACACAGTCAATAACTACATCTGCGCCCCCATGTGTTATCTCCTTCAAATGAGCTTCAATATCCTTAATCTCTTCAAAGTTGTAAATTTCGACATTATTGGTCAGCTTCGCATGCTGCAGACGGTAGCCAATATGATCAACTGCAATTACTCTTGAGGCGCCTTTGATCCAGGCAAACTTCTGAGTAAGCAGACCAACAGGCCCGCAACCGAGAACAATGACTGTATCCCCTGGCTTCACTCCGCCGCTTTCTACTCCCCACCAAGCAGTAGGCACAATATCAGATAAGAAAAGAATTTTCTCATCTTCCATTTCTGCATCCTCAGGAACGACAAAAGGGCCGAAATTACCATAAGGAACCCGCAGTAATTCGGCTTGCCCTCCTGCAAAGCCCCCATAAGTATCGGAATAACCCAGATATCCGCCTGTATCCTTGGCGTCATTAGCATTGTCGCATTGACTCTCCATCTCATGCTGGCAGAAGTAGCACTGACCACAAGCTACATTAAAGGGAATAATGATCCGGTCGCCTTTCTTGACTTTAGTTACGTCTGGACCGGTCTCCTCAACAATCCCCATGGGCTCATGACCAATAACATAGTCATCATGCATACCTGGAATTTCACCGTTAAAAATGTGCAGATCTGAGCCACAAATCGCTGTAGAAGTAATTCGAACGATAATGTCATCCTTTTTCTCAATCTTCGGATCAGCAACCTCTTTAACTTTCACTTTCTTCTTCCCTTGGTAGGTTAATGCTTTCATGCTGTTAATCCGCTCCTTTGAGTATAGCATAGGATAGAACGATAACGTGTCTACTATGTTATAACCCATTACCTTATCCTCTTATCCATGAAGAAGCGGAGAATACATCATAAGCGCATAGTTATCCGTTACAGCTTCATCTCCAACTAGGTCGCCGGTACGTGTGAATATTTTTCGACTGATCTTATTGCTACGAATATATCCGCCCCATGGTTCTAGGCTTATCCAATGATCACTTTCGTACACTTCATATTTATAAAGGGACTGCTCATCGCATCTCCATTCCCCATGCAAATGGCTGTCATCCAGCCAGAGCTTTAATTGATACGTTTGATTCGTGTTATTCTTCACTTGAAGATCCAAATAATTATAAGAACAGGTGGCCCCGCTTCCAAATGGCTGTGTGCGCTGTTCATCTGGAAATACATCATAGCTGTGCCGATGCCGTTCTGTAACCGTAAGAGGTGTATGCAGTGTCATCCAGTAGATCAGATTGGACAACTGGCACAGTCCCCCGCCGACTCCAGAATGGAAGCCACCATAATGCAGCACCATCCCGTCCAGATACCCTTTTCGCTTACTGGGCTTACCAATGCTTCTCCAATAGGAAAAAGTCTCACCCGGGCGCACCAAGAGCCCATCCATTTTCGCTATCGCCAGACGTAAATTGGTTATTTTATTGTATTGAAGCACCATATCTACATTCCGTAGACTTCTTAATAACGGTGTAGCATGAGTCATCACTTCATTAGATAAAATTTCACTAGTGCGCTGCTTCGCCACCTTGCTGCGGCTAGTGCACCATTTCAAATATCTTTTCCAAATAAAATATCGCTTTCCGGCAAACAGTCTAAGTCGAGAACGCTGAATAGGTTTCATGGCAGCCTGAGGTGTATTCATCTAGAACTGAACCTCGCTTTCAGCTCGTAACTGGGCGAATCTCCCTCCGATTACCGCATTATGATGCTTAACGATCTCACTACTATTCAGAACCCCATTATCAAAGGTGCTATGAGCATCTTGGACGAGAACACTCTTATACCCCATACTGTATGCGCGTCTTATTGTCGTATCTAGGCAGAACTCACTTTGCATCCCACAAATCACCAGATTCGTGATCCCCAGCTTCTGTAGCTCCTCTTGCAGTTCGGTTCGGTGAAAAGCATCCCAAGTAGGCTTCTCCACAATAACTTCGCCTTCCTGCGGTGTGATGCGGTGACTGATCTGCCATGTGGGCGTACCTTTTGTATATTCCTCATCTTCGGTGTGTTGAATATAAACTATTGGAGTACCTGCAACCCTAGCTTTGTTCTGAAGGGAAATAATTCTCTCCATTACACCCTCTTCATCGTACAGCTTTTGATCAGGATAAGAGAACATAGCTTCTTGAACATCGATAATTAATAGTGCAGTTGAATTTCCCATTAAGTACCTCCTACAACTTTTATGAAAATCATACCAGATTATGGGACATTCTATCTACAAATTTCAAGGCTTAAATCAATAAAAAAAGGGCATCTGCTGAGCAGACACCCGTTACATTTAAATACTTTTTACTTGCCACGTTTATTATGCCAGATCAATGCATGCAGCTGTGGAAGGACACGTACTCTATTCATCTCAGAGTCTACGATTACTTTATTAAACAACCATTCCAGCCTTCCCAAAAGTCGAGCAGAAATGTCGCCTTCTTCAGTGACATCATCATTCCCAGGCTGCAGAAAGAGCTGCACATTTGGATATCGCTGGTGAATGTCTTTTGCATAATTAAAGTCCTTATCATCAAACACAACGACTTTAAGACTGTGCGTAGAGCGGCCCAGATTCTCCATCTTACTCATGATGTTATCTAGTATTTCCCAATTCGTCGTCATCCCTGAGCTTGGCGGCTTCGGACTAATGGTCAGCACATCCACGTTATTGAACCATTCCTGCCATTTACTGCCCTGAGTTTCTATAGCGGCTTGTATCCCTCGCTCATGTAGCAGGTTAATAAAAGAGCCCAGCCCATCACCAATCAAAGCAGGATTTCCGCCTGAAATCGTAACACAGTCGAAATTATCTCCAGCTATAGCTAAAAGTTCATTCATAATTTCATCCGAGGTCATCATTCGAACCTTATCCTTAGCAGTACCATCCCAAGTAAAAGCAGAATCACACCAGCCACAGCGATAATCGCAGCCATAGGTACGGACAAACATCGTCTTCACTCCAATTACCGCACCTTCGCCTTGAATAGTTGGACCGAACATTTCAATTACAGGAATCTTACTCACAGTCACAGCCTCCATATAAACGGTAGGATGGCCCTTCATCCGGAACATCTTCAGCCAGCACCTCTGCCCAGGAGGTTGGAGTCTCCCATAGCTTTACCGAGTACAAAGGCAACCCTGCTTGCTTAAGCTTGTAGGCAATATATGAAGACATATTTTCAACTGTGGTGCGGAAAGACAACAAAGCTACTTTGGAACCCGTATTCGTTAACGTCTCTAACACAGGTTCGTTTCCCATAGCGAGAAAAGCGTGATCTAGACGGTCTACAAGGCTTTGTTGCACAGTCGTCTTGATATCACTGAAGTCAATAACAAACCCTTCGTCTGAATGGCCTTCCGTAGCCTCTGGTTTGCCCTTAAGCACTACTTCGAGCTTATAAGTATGTCCATGCAGATTGCTACATTTCCCTTTGTGACCAATTAATTGATGCGCCGCATCAAACGTAAATATTTTGCAGACTGAAACCTCGTTAAGCATTAAGATCCGGCCTCCATTCTCTCCGCCTCATATTGCTCAAGACCACGCTGACGCAACAGACAGGCTGGACAAGTACCGCAGCCACTGCCAATAATACCGTTGTAACAGGTCAATGTGTGTTCGCGAACATAATCAAAATAACCCAGTTCATCGGCCATTTTCCACGTTTCTTTTTTATCCAGCCACATCAATGGAGTGTGTATCGCAAACTCATAGTCCATAGATAAATTCAGCGTAACATTCAATGATTTCACAAATACATCACGGCAGTCCGGATACCCGCTAAAGTCCGTTTGGCAGACACCAGTGACGATATGGGAGTAACCCAATTGTTTAGCTAATATTGCGGAAAAAGACAAAAATAACAGATTCCGTCCGTCAACAAATGTACTAGGAAGCTCATCACCTTCGCCAGCAACGATATCAATATCCTGGCGGGTTAGTGCATTTGGTGCCAGCTGATTAAGCAGCCCAAGATCAAGGATATGCTGTTTTACATTAAACTTAGCTGCTATTTCTGTAGCAACTTCGATTTCAGCCGCATGACGCTGATTATAATTAAAGGTAACTACCTGCACTTCCTCAAACTGCTTCAATGCCCAAACCAGGCAAGTGGTGCTATCTTGTCCGCCGCTAAATACGACGAGTGCTTTTTTGTTCATCTTAATCTCTCCTTATCAACTTGTTGGGATTAGCGGTTATCCACTTTTTCTGGATAGAGGTCGTGATTCATTAAGCGGTGCTCCGCCATCGCCTCATACTTCGTACCCGGTCTTCCATAGTTGCAATAAGGATCAATAGATATTCCTCCACGCGGAGTGAACTTGCCCCATACCTCAATGTATCGTGGGTCCATCAGTGAGATCAGATCATTCATAATAATGTTGACGCAGTCCTCATGAAAGTCACCGTGGTTACGGAAACTAAACAGATACAGCTTTAATGATTTAGATTCCACCATTTTCTGTTCAGGAATATACGAAATATACAGTGTGGCAAAATCCGGCTGACCTGTAACAGGACATAAGCTAGTAAACTCAGGGCAGTTGAATTTAACAAAATAATCACGCCCTGGATGCTTGTTATCAAACACCTCAAGAATAGCTGGATCATAACCAAACTTGTACTGCGTTCCCTGATTACCAAGTAAAGTGACTTCTTGCATTTCCTCTTTCAATCTTCCTTCTGACACGACAAAAAACCCCTCTCTTTTCCTTCGGCCTTGGCCGGTAATGGAAAGAAGAACGAGATTTCGAAAACTTTGCTCCACTAAGAAGAAACGGAAGCAACGTCCGGGTTAAGGACTGCATCCGCTTATAAGATTTAATATACTCTTAGTTTTTTATAGAGGGAGTTCGCGAACCTCTCCTGCACAATCCGTGCAGACTTCTTCTTCATGCATATTGCGTCTTGAACTATACCATGGTAATTTGCTTCTGACAAGTTCTACGCTTTGCCCGTCTTCCAAATCCAGAGCGAAAGCACCACAATCCACAAGAGCAAAAGCAGGCTTTCTAGGAGCAATACTCCTTCTCCATTTAGAATACTGTTCAAATTCTGGACGATTTCAATACTTGGCAGAATTACAAAGATCGGATAGGTCCACTCTGGAAGAGCGACGTACACAGAAGCTACTAAGAAAAAAACGACCATAAATGCGGAGCAAATGGCTGAACCATTTTTGGAGGAACTTACCTTTAAACCAATGATAATTCCAACTTGCACAAAGATAATTCCACCCAATAACATATACATTAAGGAAGGGAGTAAATCCATTGTCAAACCTTGATTTAGTACATAAACAATCAGCTGTGATAACAAAGAAAAAACAAGAACAGATCCAGCTTTCGCTGTAATAATCTGGCCTCTGCTTAGCGGAGTAATCAACAGCGCATCATAAGTCTTACTCTCCCGCTCCTCAATTAATCCTGGGCCGGTAATCATGATCCCAACCATCACTTGCGCAAATAATATCCATGTAGAAAGAAGCATGAAGTCCAAACCGCTCTTGTCCACTACAGTGATGATGATTTTAGCCATAAATATAGGCAAAATTATTAGAATTACAGTCGCAGGATTACGCAGTATATCCTTACTTTCATGTTTAAACAGCTTCCATATCTGATAACTCAACTTAGCTCACTTCCCGTCAGGGCAGCGAATACATCTGCCAGCGAAGCTTCTTTACTGTGCATACTTAGAATTTGATTCGTAGACATTAGCTGATAGATATGATCTTTAGTAGCTTCTTCTGCAATCGGCCAGGATTTCATAACCACTTTCCCATCCTGCTGATATTTAACTTCAATTTCTGGTTTACCATAAATGGTCTTAAGTCTATGCGGTTCATCGAGTGCCACCAAAGCACCAGCGTGCATGATGCCCACTCTATCGCTTAATGCCTCGGCTTCGTGCATATCATGCGTCGTTAAGACGATGGTTGTGCCTTCTTCTTGAATTCTCTTGACGTGATTACGTATGAGTGAAGCTGAATTTGGATCTAACCCACTTGTAGGCTCATCTAAAAACAACACTTGAGGCTTATGTAATAATGCTCTGGCGATTAGAACACGCTGCTTCCAGCCTTTGGATAAGCTGCTTACTTTAGCTTTTTCCTTATCTAACAGCTGGAGGGTTTCCATGACTTCATTCACTCGATTTCCTGCTACCCTATACAGATCAGCGAACAGCTCCAGATTATTTCGAATAGAACTACGCATGTATAGGTTCGGAAGCTCGAAAACAACACCAATTTGAGCATGGATTTCTTTTTTATGACGTGAAATATTCATGCCATTAATTAAAATCTCTCCACTTGTAGACTGAAGTAGCCCTGTCATCATGCGCATCGTTGTAGTCTTCCCTGCACCATTGGGACCTAGAAATCCAAAGACCTCACCTTTCTCCACCGTGAAAGTAATTCGATCAACTGCACACCTCTCCTGATAATATTTTGAGACCTCAGTTAGCTGAATCAATAACACTCCCCCCTTTTTAGAATAGTTAACTTTCTTCTATCCTTATTCTGGTTGTAGAGGATTATCTCTGTTGTTGCTATTCTGTAACATTCGCTATTCCTTAGTACCTTCCTTTGTTCAAATCCGCTCAGATGTGGCAAAAATAAGGATTCAAATCCTAAGAAAAGGGTAACTTAAACATAATAATCTTCGAGGTAAGGGTGGGATCATCTAATGGAACAAAGTATACAGAAACTTATGGACTGGATTAACAGTCATGTGAATGAAACTATTGTAATTGAAAAGAAAGAGCTTCGTGATCTGGATAAAATTCATTTTAATCTAGAGGCTGTTGAGTTTCGGAGTGCGGAGGATGTTATCGATGATTATCTAGGGAGTGCATTAATATTAAAAGGATTTGGCAGCACTTTAAACGCCGATGGTGAGCTAGTATCGCTACCACACTCCACCTATGACTTAGCTATTGACGGGCTTCGGATTGAGGACATAAGTGATCGCAAGGCGGAAATAACTACTGAAAGAGCTAAATATACCCTTTCAGTGGATTAAACCATATGTAATGACAGCAAAAGAGCCCACAGTAATCTGTGGGCTCTTTCTAATTAATAGTTACTCTTCTCCAATGATCTCCACTTCAGTTTCAAGCTCCACTCCGAATTTATCCTTCACAGTCGCTCTTACATGGTGAATTAGCCCAATGTAATCGCTGGCGGTTGCATTATCTGCATTTACAATAAACCCTGCATGCTTCTTGGATACCTCAGCACCACCGATTCTTGTTCCCTGCAAGCCACTCTCTTGAATTAACTGACCTGCAAACCGACCTGGAGGACGTTTAAAGACACTACCACAGGAAGGATACTCAAGCGGTTGCTTGGATTCACGCAAGTAAGTAAGTTCATCCATTTTCGACTTGATGGCTAATGCATCACCAGAAGTCATAGCAAAATTGGCCTCAAGTACGATGTATTCACCGCTTGCGAACACGCTTTTTCTATAACCCCATTGCAGCTCATCCCCTTGAAGAGTCACTAATTGTCCGCTCTTAGTTATAGCCAGTGCACTATGCAGTACATCTTTAATTTCTCCGCCGTAAGCGCCTGCGTTCATGTATAACGCTCCACCAACCGTTCCTGGAATGCCACAGGCGAACTCAAGACCCGTAAGCTCCATATCCAGCGCATATCTGGAAACATCAATAATCTTAGCGCCGCACTCCGCATATAAGAGATTGTCTCGAATCCCCACATCCGTTAGTCCTGCTGTTTGCAGAACTATTCCGCGCACACCTCCATCACGGATAATCACATTGGAGCCGTTCCCAAGTATCGTAAGGTTTATCCCATTCTGTTCCGCATATGTAACGATCTTTTGAATTTCCTCATAAGTAGCTGGTGCTGCCAAAATATCAGCTTTACCGCCCATTTTGGTATACACGTGATCTTTTAAGTTCTCATGACTCTTCACAATCCCTGCAGTCATTAACTGCTCTAGGTCATTTTGAATTTTGTCAATATTCATGTTTCATGCTCCTTTAACCATGTATAAATGATGGTCCTTGATCTATTTTTAGTAGTAGTATCATGGATTTGTAGGCAACCACAACTGTAACAACGAACAGGCTCCCTTGTCAATGACGGGAGCCTGTTCGTTGTATGATTTCAATATAATTATACGGCTTTGTAGGCCGCAAGCTCGTAAGGAAGACACAGAGGCACACCTGTACGTGGATCTGGAACAATATCTGCCTCAATTCCAAACACCTCACGCAGTACATCTGGTGTCATAACTTCAGTAGGTGAGCCTTCACTAACCACAGTACCGGATTTAATAGCTACCATATGCTGTGCATAGCGAGTAGCATGATTCAAATCATGCACGACCATGATAATGGTACGGCCTTCTTCCTCATTCAGCTTTTGCAGAAGCTGTAGAACTTCAAGCTGGTGAGCCATATCTAGAAATGTTGTTGGTTCGTCCAGGAATAGAATGTCAGTTTCTTGCGCCAATGCCATAGCGATCCAAGCACGCTGACGTTGTCCTCCAGATAAGCGGTCAATCGGACGGTCATGGAAAGGCTCCATACCTGTAACAGTGATTGCGTTGGAGATAATGCTGCGATCCTCTGCTGTCATTGTGCCAAATCCTTTTTGATGCGGGAAGCGACCATAGCTGACAAGTTCAGAGACCGTTAGACCGTCTGGAGCCGTTGGGTTTTGCGGTAAGATCGCAAGCTGACGAGCTACCTCTTTCGTTGAAAAGTTATGGATCGATTTACCGTCCAGCATTACACTGCCGCTCTTAGGCTTCATGATCCGGGCCATTGTTTTAAGAATTGTAGATTTACCAGAACCGTTAGCCCCCACTAGTGCGGTTATTTTTCCCGTAGGGATAGTTAAGTTCAACCCTTTAACAATTGTAGCCTCTGCATACCCAATACTTAACTCTTCTGTGTTCAAACGTTCTGACATGTTAACAACTCCTTAAAAGTTTTATGGAGCTATGCTCCTAGAATGAACTACATAGTAAAACTCGCTTCGTACGCATTATGCTTTCGATTTGGCGAGTAAATATAAAAAGTAAGGTGCACCAATGATCGCAACCACGATGCCTGTTGGAACTTCTGCAGGCTGTAACACCCATCTGCCGATAGTATCAGCAGTAATCATAAGAAGCGCCCCTGTCAACGCACTAGCGGGCAATAATACCTGATGACGGGGTCCCACAAGCTTGCGGGCAAGATGTGGTGCAATTAGGCCGACAAAGCCAATTCCTCCACTTACAGCAACGCAGGAGCCGGCAAGCGCAACTGCAGTCACTAGAAGGAGAATACGCTCCTTCTCCACTCGCATTCCAAGTCCTACTGAAGTATGGTCCCCTAGATTCAATACATTAAGAATACGGGCTTTATAGAAGGCGAACGGTAACAGAATCGCTATCCAAGGTAGCAGAGCAAGGACGAATCTCCAATCGCCACCCCATATTTTCCCGGCGATCCAAGTCGCTACAAACTGATAATTATTGGGATCAAGCCGAAGTGCCAACACCAGCTGGCAAGCGTTAATTCCGGCAGCGACTGCAATCCCGATAAGGATCAACCTTGTTGGAGATAGACCATCTGCTTTTCTATAAGCAAGAATATAGATTAAAGCGGCGGTTAAGCTAGCCCCTCCAAGCGCTAAGAGCGGCAAGACAAATACCGGAGCTGCTGTTGTAGCCGGAAAAAACGAGATAAAAATGATTACCGCAAAACCAGCACCCGCACTTATGCCCAGCGTAGCCGGTTCAGCAAGTGCATTTCTTGCGAGACTTTGTAAAATACAGCCTGACACCGCAAAGCCCGCTCCAACCAACAATGAAATTACGATGCGAGGCAATCTGAAATCAAATAAAATAAGCTTTTGCTGATGAGTTCCATCACCCAGCAGTGTATGTAATACCTCCCGTGGGGATAGACGCATAAATCCTGTATTCATACTGACAATAAAAACAACAACGATCAATATGGCAAGGACCGCTAACACTGTAATAGCACGTGTACGGCGTTCATTTTCATTGGTAGAAAGGGTTGTTCTGTGCATTACAGCTCCCCCTTCCGCTTACTCGCTAAGTAAATAAAGAAAGGTACACCGATGATGGCAATTAATGCGCCTAGCGGCGTCTCAAAAGGGGCATTATTCATTCTAGCGGCGATATCCGCAAAGATGATCAATAAGCTCCCAAGAACTGCCGAGCAAGGAATGATCCAGCGATAATCTACTCCAACGAAATAACGTGCTACATGTGGAATAATTAGTCCTATAAAAGCAATCGGGCCAACCATTGAGACTGCACTTCCGGCAAGAACTACTACAACAATCATACATGCCAACTGTACTAATCTTGTCCGCTGCCCCAGACCAACTGCAACTTCTCTTCCTAAGCTGAGCAAGGTGACAGACCGCGATAACATCATCGCTGCGATTAATGCCACGAACACCCAAGGGAAAATAATCTTGATCTGAGTCCAGCTTGCCCCGCCCATTCCGCCAGCCAACCAGAAGGCTATATCTTGGGATAAGTTAAAAAGAATAGCTATGCCCTGACTAACAGCAACCAGTAGTGCACTTACCGCGGAACCTGCCAGCGTCAAACGTAAAGGTGTAAGGCCATTAAAAGATAGCGACCCGATTCCAAATACGATAAAAGAAGCTATAGCAGCACCTATAAAACAAAACAACATAAGTGAAGTGAATGAGATCGAAGGTGCAAAAGCAAAAACTATGGCCAGCGCTACACCTGCTCCCGCATTCAAGCCTAACAGACCTGAATCCGCAAGAGGGTTCCTTGTCATCCCCTGCATGATTGCCCCTGCTACTGCGAAGCAAGCACCGACCAAAGCACCTGCTATCGCGCGTGGAAATCGCAGTTCTCTTATCACCTGATGTTTTTGTACATCTGGATTGAAATGAAATATTGCTTCCCATACCGTAGCTAGCTTGATATCTGCCGCACCTACTGAGACCGAAAGTGCCAGTCCAAAGGCAATGGCAGCGAGTCCAATCACTAGAATACCCATTGCAGCTGCCGGTCGGGTATGTATAGCTTTTTGTGTATCATTTTTATTACGATGTGCGAAATCTGAGGGTGAAACCATGAGTCGTCTCCTTAATCGATAGTTACAATGTTCTATATGATAACAACAATCATTCTCATTATCGCAAAAAAAATTAGGTTGTACAATTGTAGGAGTTATTTTTCAGTAATACAGGAATGGTTTATAAAAAAATGGTGCAGATCTAAGTATCCTAAGATACTTGATCTGCACGCCCTTCCCCACCCAAATGATCAGTCTCATTCATGGTGAATTACGACTTTTTATTTCACAAAACTTTTTAACACATCATCAATAATTTTGCCACCAGCGTTCGCACCACTGTATAGCCAACTGCTTGTTGAGCTCATTTCATGCACATTGCCAGCTTTTACAGCCGGGATGCCTTTCCAAATTGCACTGTCCAGAATCTCCGAACCCTCAGTCTTATCACTATTTACAAGGATAATATGATCTGCTGTCAGCTCAGAAAGCTTCTCTAGCGAAATTGGATTCCAAGTAGCTCTTGTACCAACAGGAATTTCTGTTACTAAGTTAGGCAGCTTTACACCAAGGTCTGTATATAATACAGCACCACTGCTGCGGGTTTCGTCTACAATATAGAAGTTCTTTTGTACCAACCATAAAATCGCCACGGACTCATCTCCAATAGCTTCTTTAAGCTTTTCTTTCGCTGCAGCCGCCTTGTCTTCATAATCTTTAATGGCTTTCTCTGCTTCAGGTGTCTTGTTCAGAATTTCACCAATCTTGAGTAGCGATTTACGCCAATCTTGATTTAGCTTATCCCCAATCACATAAGTCGGTGCAATCTTATTCAGTTGGTCATAGATACCATTCTGTACAGATGACTCCGATGGGATGAGGATAAGATCCGGAGCGAAGCTGGTTACTGCCTCGAGCGGAAGATCGTAGCTGATCGTAGGAACATCCTTCAATTCAGCGGACAGATAATCTTGAATACCATTAGTCACTGACCATTGCGCTACTGGAGTCACACCTAGAGTTACCAAAGCATCCTCCAAATAAGAACCCAGTACACGCCCAGGATTAGCTGGAATCGTTACTTCATGTCCCATTGCATCCGTTAACGTCTTAGCAGCTGCAGGAGCTTCTGTAGCTTCAGCAGTAGGTGCCGTCGCTTTGTCTGTTCCTGCGTTTGAAGCGTTACCGGGATTATTATTACCGCAAGCGGATAAGAATAGCACCATCACCATTAATCCGACCATCGTTAATTTCATGCTTCCAAATCTTTTTCTGTTAAACAAAAACATTAAATACCCTCCTAGTGTGTACATCCTATGTTATTCAAAGGTGTTGACTACCTCAGTCTCACTTTTAAATGATATTGATTCTCATTCTCTATGTCAACATATAAATTTTAAATTTTGTGGATTTGTAATAATTTCCTTCTTAAAAATACAAAAAAAGGCTATATTCCGAACGTTCCGGATATAGCCTCTCCTTAATGATCCATTATTTATTCAAATGATATGGGACAGTCGCAACTACAACATCTTTTGAATTCATTAGATACGAACGGATTAAAAAGCTGGTCTGATTATGAAGTACAGCTTGCCACCAATGCTTAGTTATAAACTGTGGAATCAGAATCGTGATATGATCCGTCGCTGCGGTCTTCCACTCCACTGTATCAATAAATTTCACTAAAGGACGAATAATACTGCGATATCTGGAACGAAGTACAATCAGGCGTACACCCGGATTCCATTCCTCCCACCGTTGCTCCATTTTTTGAATGTCCTCTTCATCAAAGCCAACATACACGGCTACAACATTATCCGTTAGAGACTTGGCATAGCTGATGGAATGTAGTACAGCACGTGTTACACCCGCAACAGGAACAACAACTGTACTGCCTTTAATCAAAGGTTTATCTGTACTCGGGCATATACGAAGCTGATCTGCAGTGTTCAAATAGTGCTTGTGAATCCGGTGGAACACGAACATTACAGCAGGTAAGAAAATGAAAGCCATCCATACGCTTGAGAATTTAGTGATGATAAAAATAAGCGTAATCGTCAATGTAGTCAGCATACCGATGGTATTTACAACAAATCTTTTTTTCCATCCCGATGGTTTTGTTTTAAACCAATGAACCATCATTCCTAGCTGTGACAATGTGAAAGGAATGAATACACCAACCGCATAAAGTGGAATCAAGCTTTCTGTATTTCCGTGGAATGCAGCTACAAGCACAGCAGACAGAACACCTAGAAAAATAATACCATTAGAGAAACCTAGACGGTCTCCACGAACCATAAAAGCATGTGGCATATATTTATCTTTTGCAAACATAAATGCGAGCAGCGGGAACGCTGAGTAAGCTGTATTAGCTGCCAAGAACAAAATTACTGCTGTGATACCTTGAATGAAAAAATATAAGGTTCCGCGGCCAAAGGTCGATTCAGCGATCTGAGAAACAACCGTTGCCTTTTCATCAGGCACTATGCCGTACCAATACGCCAGTAGTGTGATACCTGTAAACATAAATCCAAGTATAACCCCCATGACCATTAAGGTCTTGGCTGCGTTCTTTTCAGCTGGTGCTTTAAAGTTTGGAATGGCATTAGATACAGCCTCTACACCCGTAAGTGCCGAACAGCCAGAACTGAAGGCTTTTAATAGTAGAAACAAACTAACATTAGAAACAGCAGAGCCAATTTCAGGGACATTCGCATGTACGCCACCTGCTGCATATTTAATAATACCGGAGATAATCAACACTACAATCGACACTACAAACAAATACACTGGGATTGCGATGAATGAAGCTGATTCTGTAACTCCGCGAAGATTAATCAAAGTAAGTAAAATAATAACTGATACTGCAATAAGAACGGTGTGATTATGAAGACTTGGAAAAGCCGATGTGATCGCATCCGTCCCTGCCGACGCACTAACAGCTACGGTCAGAATGTAATCCACTAACAAGGACCCTCCTGCTAAGAGCCCTGTCGGAACACCAAGATTACTCTTGGCAACGATGTAAGCTCCGCCTCCCTGAGGATAAGCGTAAATCGTCTGCCGATAGGATAAAATCAGGATGGCCAGCAGGCCCAATACGGCTAATGCAATTGGCAGGGAATACCAGATGGCAGTAAACCCCGCAGCCACCAGTACAATCAAAATTTGTTCCGTTCCGTAGGCTACAGACGAGAGCGCATCAGAAGACAGGACAGCCAGTGCTTTAACCTTGGATAACTTTTCATGATCGAGTTCGTTCGACTTCATCGGACGCCCGATCAATAGTCGTTTTACCTTGCTTACCATGGTGGATACAGTTCCTTTCTTTGGGAGCTGAAACGGAATTTCCGCGCGCTGTTTTCATTGGTGGATTTCATAAATGCAGACACTAAAAATAGCATACGGAAATGATCCGCATGCTATGCATGGTCATTATCCCACCTTTGCTTACGAGGTTAGCTGGCGGATTCGGGCTGTGGTTTAGCCCTACGGTAAAAGTCTAATCGACCCATTCCGATTCACCCCATTGGCACATATGCCAAGTTTGGTTCCCCCGTTTTTCCTAAGAAAATTCAGCGCATATTCAACTTCTCACAAGGTCTAATATTAGTCTACAAAGTGTATACAGTAAAGCGTTGAAAAAAATGAAAAAAGAATGAAAAAACATCCAGTAAGCGCAAATACAGCGTCTTATTGGATGCTCTCTTTCATTCTCTTCAATTATCCCTCTGGATCGTGTTTTTAATCACTTTTTACATTTTTTCGGATCCTTTAAAATTAAAAAATCAAAATCCTAAACTTTCCTCTGTATCTAACTCCATCACTTCTTCTTCCTTGCGTCCGTACCAAAGTAAAATGCTAATTAAAGCAAAAGCGATTAATGCAAGGAAAGGAATCGTAATGAATCCAAAAAAGTTCAAGTAATCCTTATTACAAGGAACACCAATTGTACAAGGAAGCACTTTACTTAACGCAGGAATCTTCTGCTCCGCATAATGATAGATCGAGATACTGCCACCAATCAAGCTTAGTGGAAGTACATATGGGATAATCCTTTTATCCCCTCGAAAGGTTGCAATTCCCAAGAGAAATAACTGTGGATACATAAAAATTCGCTGGAACCAGCAAAGCTTACAAGGTTCATATTTCAATACTTCGCTCAGATACAAGCTACCAGCAACAGCAACTAAAGAGACGAACCAGGCCAGATACAGGCAGTTACGCTTGCAAAAAGATAGGAACTTTGTCACTTTGCCTCCACAGCTTTTGCGGCGTCGTTAATCTCAGTTGAAATCGCTTCAATGTTAAATGGATCCGCAGTCATTACTCCATTGATATAAAGAGATGGTGTAGTCGTCACCCCAGCTTCACTAGCTAACTGCATACCCTTATTCAGCTCATCTGCATACGTACGATCCTTAATATCTTTACGAAGCAGTTCGTAATCGATAGCTAACTTCTCTTTCTCCGCAAGGCTTACTAAGAAATCTTCAGTCGCCCATTCTTCGCTCTCATCACCTTGCTGAGCATATACAGCATCATAGAACTTCCAGAATTCATCATAATTCTGATGGTAAACAGATAATGCAGCAAGTGAGGCAGTTTCAGAGTCTGGACCAACGAAAGCCATATTTACAAAGTAGAGCGCTGCTTTTCCCTCGTTGACAAAATCTTGAACAATTTTCGGTTTAACTGAAGTTGCAAATTGGGAACACGCTGGACATTTTAAGTCTCCAAATTCAACAATTTTAACAGGTGCATCCTCTTTACCGACTCTAGGTAGCTCACTGTAATTGAATGCTACTGGTTCTCCCGAAGTGGCATTTTTTGCGGCATCTTTCGAAGCTAACATAAACAATCCAACAAAAATGATGACTACTAAAGCTATTGAACTAATAATTAAAATTCTCGTCTTCTGCTTTTGCTGCTCCTGTTCTACCCGCCGTTTCTCTTGTTTGCTAAGCTGGGGAACGCTTGTACTTTTATTAGGTTTACTCAAGGAGAGTTCCTTTCTGTCCTCTGTGGACTAATGTAGTTTTTATCATATACATTTAAAATTATATAATTTTTAATCTCTTTTTGGCAAACAATACTGTAAAAACGCTGTAAAAAAGACACAGCGCTATAGCACTGTGTCCTAATAATTACTAATAAGTTCGTTATGCACCAGCTTCTTCAGTCAATAGCTGTAACTTCAGCAGCTTAATTCGAGAAATCCGCTTATTATCCGTTTCTTCCACAATAAACAGATGATTATCAAATTCTACAGACTGTCCTTTTTGAGGTGGATTAACCTCCAATTTAGAATACAGCCAACCGCCTATCGTATCATAATCCTCAGTATCCATATGGAGCCCCAAAAGATCATTGATCTCTTCAATAAGCATCAAGCCGTCGATGGAGTGTTCATCCTCCCCCAGCTTCTCAACACCAGGACGTTCCTCATCGAACTCATCCTGAATTTCTCCTACAATTTCCTCCATGATATCTTCCAGCGTAACCATTCCTGATGTTCCACCGTACTCATCAATCAGAATGGCGATTTGTGTCTTTGCGCGCTGCATGACTTTCAGCAGAGCACTAATCTGAATAGATTCTGGTACGGTTAGTATAGGACGAATCAATTTATTATAGCTTTGTTCACGATCCCTAATTAAGTCCTTGATATGAATGAAGCCTAGGATATGATCCTTATCACCATCACAGACTGGATAACGCGTCCTCATTCCATCAAAAGCAATCTCAAGGTTCTCTTCCGTTGAAAGATGATTATTCAGACAAATCATTTCTGTTCGAGGAATCATGATCTCACGGGCCATTGTGTCCACAAATTCAAAAATATTGTCAACCAGCGCCATTTCGGTATTATCAATAAAGCCGCTTTTATTACTTTCTTGCATGATAATACGGATTTCTTCTTCCGTATGCGCCGTTCCCAGCTCTGAAGCAGGGGATAAACGGAAGATCCGTAATAAACCACGTGCCAGCCCATTTACGATCCAAATCACTGGATACATGATCTTGTAAAACACATTCATCGGCCCAGATGTTAGCAAAAGGACAGATTCAGCCTTGTTAACTGCAATAGTCTTAGGTGCAAGTTCTCCTAGTACGATATGCAAGATAGTGATAAACATTAGAGCAATAATCAAAGATACAACATTAACAGCGGTTACTCCAAAACCTATACTTCCTAATAAGGGCCCTACAAGGTTAGCTATAGCGGGTTGCCCCAACCATCCTAGCGCAAGTGAAGCCAATGTAATACCAAGCTGACAGGCGGATAGATAACCTTCCAAGTTGCGTACGATGCTTCTCGCTTTTAAAGCTTTTTTACTACCTTCTTCAATAAGGGTATCAATTCTACCGCTTCGTACTTTCACCATTGCGTATTCGACTGAAACAAAAAATCCATTTAATAAAACCAACAGAATAATAAGACCTACGTGTAATATACCGGGTAAAGGGTCGCTCAATTTATAATCCTATCCATCATTCTCCGTACGGATGGATAGGCCCACCTCCTTCGTTTTTTCAGAGTATCGGCAAGAAGCTTGCCAGTTGTTCCTTTCAGTATCAATTTCCCAATGGTTTCATCTCCAGTCTGGAATCACGTTTTTGAATATATACTTTATTATATTATTACATAGCCCATCAAAACAGGTCAAAACCAGTGTAAAAATATGATCTGTTTTTGCCGCTGATGGACACATCCCCCTTAATAGTAGAAACAGGTACAAACTAATAAAAAGAGATTATGTGATTTTTCCGTGATTTTATCAGATGATTTTCTTTTGTTCTAATTTCTTATAAATGTGTTCCTTCTATTATATATGTTAAGTCTTTAGAACCCGTCCCGTCAACCGGAGCACCTCCAGCTTACGTTGAAGTTCCAATTGCCACTCATGATCATTCATAACGCTTGCCAGTCTAGACTGATTTTCGAACATCAGTCAGTCACAACATCAATCGCGGGGCATTTATTTATGTAGTCACCTGAATAACATCGTCGATCTTAATCCAATCATTGTCATATTCCATTTGTTCGAGGATGCTGTATCTGCAAGAAAAGCTGGTGAGGATATGTATCATCGACCTATTATGGAAGATAGTTATAAAACAAAAATCCCCCACCTTCGGGAGTCGAAGAACAAGGAATGTGTATTGGATGGAAAATAAATTTATTGAAAAACAGCTTCAACATCATAAAGCATATCTTGAAAAAATGGCTGCCTCACTTCTAGAATTATGGACACTTTCTGAACCAGTGAAAATTTGGATTTTGAGTCAGCTAGAAGATGCATATTATTATATTCCTGATGATATTGGAAAAAGAAAGAGAAAGCCCATAGAATGGGCCTTCTCATTAATGTTATTTTAGGAATTAACGAACTGAGGTTACGCAATTAAATAATAAAGGGAAATAAAAAGGGTATTTCTTCTCGTCTTTCTTCTCGTCTATCGCTTCGTCTTTCGCTTCGTCTTTCTCCTCGTCTTTCACATCTTTCTTCACGTCTCTCTTCGCGTGGGAAGACGCCGCAGCTACAAGCGATAATTACCAATAAAATGAATAGCACCAGAATCGTAGCAGAGCTAGTGTGCATTATTCAATTCACCTCCATCGTTGTTAATACCATGTAGATTATGTGTTGATAGAGCTTAGTGATTGGATGTTTGTTCCGGTATGATACTAGCCTTATATAAAATGATAGGACAATGAGTGCGAACGATTTACTGAGACAATGTTGAATGAATAAAGAAATACATGGGAGGTGGTTAAATTGACGGTCACAATTCCAGTTCGGTTAGTATGGACATTAATTGGTATTATTGGAATCCCGACCTTAGCTTTCGTATTGGTCTTTGCGAATTAAGAAATGAACATTCGTTGAATATCAAGTTACATAAACAGAAAAATCCCCGCCGACCAGTTAAGGTTGACGGGGATACGTCTTTGATTATGTGTTTAAAAAATCCGCCAGCATGAGTACTGGCGGATTTAATTAGGTGCAGCTATATTGGGAGGTTTGAAACTTAGATAAAGAAAGTCTTAGAGATGATTACCAACAAGATAAATAGAACCAGAATTGCAGCGGTAGAAGTAAATCCTCCAGCAAAATCACCCATCATAATTCCTCCTTTGTAAATGAATACAATTTAGAATATACAAGCTTTTGTAATGATGACCAGCAGGATAAAGAGCACCAAGATTGCACCTGTGGATGTAAAGGCTCCACCAACAAAACGTTCAGGTTCACGTTCACGTTCACGTTCACCAACGCCGCAACAACGTTCTCCACGTACTTCGCCCATTTGTCAATTCCTCCTTTTTAATTGGATACAAAACTAAGATATGCGGGATTTGTATCGGTGCGTGGGGTAAATGGAAATTAGCGTTCACCCCAAACACAAGCAGTGGAAATCGGATTACTTTCTCCACGTTTATATCTATCAAACATTACTGTTCAGGAATACCCTACTATACGTTCCTTATCAGTAAGAGAAAGGGGGAATAAACCATGAACTTTCGCAAACAAGCCAAATTACTACAGGGCAAAAGCGTACAGGTGATAACCACTGGAAGTGTTTTTACCGGAACTCTCTCATCAGTTGGCACAGATTTTCTTATTCTAAGTTCCATTATTAGAGGGCGTAGAAGAAGACGCATCATACGATTGGCGGAGATTATTCTGCTCTCAAGGTTATTCGGCTAAAAGACTATTAAGATGCAGAAAGCATATCTCAAAGTTTCCTTGTGCGTAATGCGGAGTACAGCCCATGATACAACATGTAATTTGTATTCAAGATTAGAAAAACAGGAAAACCCGTCAGGCATAAGCCCGGCGGGTTATTTTATGTATGTCCTAAACTCAAACCGTCCCCGAACAAAATGAGCTCCAGCGAGCTTAATAGAGTCTGGTGTATATCCCTCTACGATTCCACCGTAATCCATCAAGTTGCCAATTGGGTCCGGGTCTTCACGGTACCATACAGATACATTGGATTGAACCAGTGCTGCCGTCAGAAACTCTGAATCTGATACCAACACCTCATTTGTAACACTCACCTCTTTCAATAATCCCCCCATTGCAGGCAGGGATCTATTAGCCTAGCTGAAAAAACACCATTTCACCAATAAGCCTGGAAACAACCCCCCACTTACCAATTAAAATTGACGAAGTGTTACTTATTGTTTTGTATGTATTGAAATTTTTTCTTATTCATATCTCTCAGATGTATAGTATGTATCAGTAATTCCCTCAAGTATGTACTGCATAATCTTAAACTCTATTACTATTTCAAATTTTAACATGAAAAATTTTCAATTTATGTATTGTAATTACTATATAAAAAAAGTAAACTTTTACAAGTAATCGAACTTTGTCTACAAATAACTTTTACGAGGTGACTTATGGAATTTAAAAAAAGAACAGTACTAATGTTGACCGCTGCTATCTTATTTTTGTGTTCTGGGAGTGTAAGTGCGTCGTTTGAACTTGAGTCTTATGATTACACAAAAGAAGAATTGTCTTTTAGACAGCAATTCGGATTAGACACTAATATCAGCAAGGTAAAACAAATGGACTCCAAAGATGACAATATAATGGTAGACTCTAAGTTCGGAGTTAGGTTGACAAAACTAGAGGAAGAACAGCTCATAAAGCGTATCAATCATCAAACAGAAAATTTACCCTTAGTTAAAGAGTACCTAGATAAAAATATAAAAGATGGGCTTGTTTTTATTGACCAAAAGTCTGGAGGGATTATAAACATTGGTATTAAAGCTGATACTAATAAAGATCAATATGAATCTGATTTCAAAAAAATATATGGTGACTCCAGTTTAATAAATGTCTTTGTTACAAAATATTCTGAAAACGATTTAAACGAGCTTAATGAAAAATTAATTTCTTTGATAAATACTGATTTTAACGGAGTTACGATTACCGATACGTTAGTAGATTTAGCAGAGCAAAAAATACAGGTGGGTGTGAAGGACTTTAATGAAACGAAGAGAAAGATATTAGAAGAAACTTTTAACGCCGATATGTTATCTATAAGAGAATCTGCTGTCGTTTCGGATGATGTTGACAGAAATTCAACTTACAATCCTCTTCAAGCAGGGACAAAAATAGTTAACAATAACACCGGTGGTTACTGTAGCATAGGTTTTTTGGCTAAACCATCAGGAAGCATTTCAGGATACATTGTTACTGCCGCCCATTGCGGGACTGCCGGTAACTCCTTCAATCAAGGTACTAATAATGTTGGTGCGATAGGTACAAGAGTCTATGGTGGAAGTGTTGATGCTGCAACAATAGGTACATCAAGCTTATCCTATTCCAATGATCTCTATACATCTTCCAGTAGAGCAGGATATTTCGATACTGTTCAGGCAAACGACTTCGCAGGAAGTATGGTTTGCATGTCTGGAGCTTCATCAGCCACTAATCCAGTATCGTGTGGAACAATATTGAGCAAATCTGTATCATATAGTATTGATGGGGTAACTTTTAGTAACTTAAGATCAGCTAGCTACACCTCTGCACCCGGGGATAGTGGCGCACCAACATATTATGGTACTGTATTAATGGGAATCAATAAAGGTCGTCATAATGGAAATGCTGTTTATTCTTATATTGGTAATGTACTAAATGCTATGCCTGTACAACCGATTTTAAACTAATGTCGTAACCACTAGAGGAGAAGGTCCATGTTTCAAAAACCACGTACTACTATTAAATGGAATCTTATTTTTGTTTTTTTGTTATTAGTCACCGCCTGTAATAAGAATGATGAAGTTTTGAAAGGAATTGTACACACAATAGATTTAGAAAATAAAAGAATTTTAGTAATTTCTGAATTAAAAGAAGAAGACTTGAACAAGGATTACAAAGAAGTCCTTGACTCTGGTGAGTACTCCCAGGCCATTTGGGTAAGTAAGGTTGCAACTTCTAAATATAAAAAAGGTGATCAAATAGAAATATCCTATGACGTAAGTGATGATTCATTTCCAGCTCAAGTGACCGCAAAAAAAATCACTAAAATCAAGAATTGAACAATGAAAAATAGAATCTACTATGAGGAAGCGACGTCCCCAAAGGGACGCCGCTTTTTTGTGTAGAAATAAAGAAATATGGGACATTAAATAAATTCAACATCGCTCTTAAGGGTGATTTCTGAATCAGGATACCCTTCCGAACAGTTAAGGTTAATAGAGTTTTTTTGCCCTTATGCCAAAACCATCCTAAACTCAAATTCATTTCTCATGTAATAAGCATCAGCAACCTTAACGCTCACTGGGCTCCATTTCTGGGCTGGACCCTCACAATCAATTATGCAGCCAGCCAGATCACCACGCCGTTCAAGTATATCTACTTGTGACTGTGACAAAGCAGCTGTTAGAAATTCAACATCCGTCTTCAAGACTTTGTATACATTACTCAACACGATCACTCCATATGTTTTAATTAAGTTTGATAAAGATAAGTTTTAGAACTCATATGTATTCCACATCATTTATATTCATGTTACCCCAAAACACACTCCTGCATATAGGATACTAGAATTGGAACATTATGTATATGTCGTTATGTCATACGATAAGAGAATCACTCGATTTATATCATAATTGGATTGTATCCCAAATAAAGGAAAGAAGGTTGAATTATGAAAAAGAAAATTTTACTTGGACTTTTAACTGTTGCTACCTGTTTTTCTCTAGGGTCGACCTCATTCGCTTCGACCACCTCTGCCACAAGTCTACCTGACACTAATCAATCATCACAAATAACCCCATTCCAAGATTTTTCTACTGTGATTAATTTAGTTGTTGGAGATCGCACTTGGGTCACGGGATATTCATTTGTGATTGTTTCTACTGATGGAGCTGCTATTTTAGAACCCTATAATGAAGATGCAATTTATGCTCTCAAACCAGGTATCACAGTTATAAGAGCTGATTTTGGTAATGGAAATTGGATGTATTATTCAGTAGTGGTAAGAGCATCTTAATACTACTAAATTAAACGTTCATATTAATTTCCCCGTCATATAAACCTGGCGGGGATTTTTATTTCTCCAAACGTCCGGCAATCCCACCCTTCAGTATAAATTCCAATAATCAGGATTACCTAGTTTTTCTTATGAGCAAATAAAAAAGTTGCTTTCCCGTTCCTCAATTTATAGTTGGCTTATCTGATAAAATGCTAATAGAGCAGAAATATCTGTAAATGACAAAAGCCCACTAGTCAAAACCAGTGAGCTAATTTCTTTATTCTTTTGTAGTCCCATCCCTCTTACTAAAAGCCAGTTCAAATAGCCCAGTTGCTGATAATCCCGCTAAACCGCCAGCCCATAACCGTAGAGTCAAATCCAACTCTGTAAAAGGATAAGCCACAACACCAATCACTAAGCCGATAACTAAGCCAATCAAAGGTAATATATTATTAGGCACGTTAACCGACTTCTTTACAAACTGTACTCCCGCCATCACAAAAACGGCGATCACCGAGGAGAACGCCAGTACATTAGTTAGGTTTTGATTGTCCATTAATTATTTATCCCCCTTCGCAAATAATCCCATGTTGTACAACATTTGAATCACATTAAGTTCTAGCTTTGACTTTTCTGCCGATGTAGTTATCGCTCCAACCGCTTTAGCAGCCGTAAATAGCCTCTGTATAATTGATGGCATAGGTTTCCTTGCCGGAGATATTTAAACGCTTCTCAATAGTTGCTAGGCGCTCATCCTGCTTAACTACGATTGCTTCTAACTCCTCAATTCTACTCATGTCTTCCTTTACCTCCTCTTTTAGTCGATTTATAATAGCCGTTGCTTTTGCCATTGCTGTTTCAGTTGGCTTGCTACCTGCTCGCAGCTGAGTGAGTGTTAAACCAAAGACCATTTGGAAATGAGGATAACCCTTAAATGTTGTCCAGTCGCCTCCCCACTCAAATCCGAGCCTCTTGGCCTCTTCCACCACTTCAATCCAGTCTTTGATGTTGTTTCCGTTGTAGTCTCGGTTCATATCCCAAGAGACACTGGACCCATTCGGCAACAAAAGTGCAAAATCTACAGCCAAACCATAATTGTGATAACTATACCCGCCTTTAGCGTTAGTCACGATAGATCCCGGCTTAGTACGCCCTTGAGCGTAGAGAGCGTCTTGCTCAGCAATAGTCCGTAACCCTTGAGTTATTAAAATAGGCACTCCCCGAGCGTAACAGCGTTCAATTAATACTGTAGCAGCAGCCATAATCACCGGTTGCAATCCTAACAATCTTGTAGATGATTTACTCCTTACTTGATCCAGTGTAAGCATATTTACCTCCCTAAAAATTGGTTAGCCACAATCACGCCAATGGTAATACCAATGATGTACTTAACAAAATCAAGCCACATTTTACGTTCTGACCCACTATCCTTATTGTCTTGTTGCAATAGCATGAATATCTTATTTTCAAGAGAATCAAATTTCCCCATAATCTCACCAAACTTAACTTCCATTTTTATTGTGGATTTCTCCATTTGTAAAATGCTCTCTTCGTGTCTCAGACCAGCTGCTTCAAGTAAGTTCATTTTTGCGTTAGTATTGGCTAGGTCTGCGGATATTCGTGAAAATTCACTGGAAAGACCGAGTAAGCCCTTTTCAACATCTTCCAATCGGTGCATTGGCACTACATCCCCACCCCCTCCTTCTTGGTTTGCTCCCCCAATGGACATAAAACAACTCCCCTCTCTATCTATTGTTCAATATAAATAGCCCCCGTAATTGCTACGAGGGCAAAATAAAAACGCCTACTATATGGCGCTATCTGTAATCTCTTTAGCTTGTTCAGTCGTTATCTTTTTGGCGGTAACAAATACCTGTACTTGCTCCCCCGTATACAACCCTGCGTCAAAGTATCGCTTAATCAGTGCGTACCAGTTCATTTACAACACACCTCCTTCCACGAGGCTCAGGAGTAAGGCTGCCTGGTCCTGTTCCGCTTGATCTTGCCTTGCCTGAGTCTGCACAAGCTCCAGTAATAAAGCAGCGTTATCGACTCGGAGTTTCTCAGTCTCCGTCAGTTCTGGTGGTTTATTAGCCTCAGCTTCCAGATATGCCACCCATGCGGCCTGTAACTCTTCTTCTGTCGGCTGTGGTACGTCCAGATTCCACACCGCGATAAACTGCCCACGATCTACAATGTCATAATCCACACCACGGTTTAGGTGATGATCTAGAGACGTTTTATTTTTTGCTGTTTAGCGGAGTGCGACCCGGAGAATTTTGAGCATTAGAGTGGCCTGATTTCAACTTCGAAACTCGTGACGTTCATATTTATAAAACTCTTCACTTTCCTCAGGGTGGAAGTGGCGCATACCAATTAACACCTCCAAAGACTACCGGATCCGTCCGGACCTTTGATGTGGATGATTTCATCGTTGAGATGTTTAAGCGGTTAAAGGTAACTCAGTCCTCTCGACATAAAAGATACAAGGAGCTCCACGATGATTTTGTAGAGACTCAGTTTATTTTGACCAATAACAACGGAACACCATTTACAAACTGGAAGTTAGTTAATCGTATGGCTCGTCTAATGAAATTAACAAACATCAAGAAGCACGCAACTCCTCATATATTTCGACACACGCACATCACGATGCTAATCGAAGCAAGTATAGCCTCTGGCTCTCAGATTGATCTCAAAACGATTATGAAGCGTGTAGGTCACGATGATGCAAAAACCACACTCAAGATTTATACCCATGTGACAGAACGAATGATTCAGAGCAGTAGTGACAAACTAAAAATCCACTTCCAAAACATATTAACTCCCAAGGATCTGCCGGAAATGTGATTTTTCTGTGATTTCAAGATAAAAAAAAGACTCAAAATCCCTTGTAAACACTGATATATCAAGGTTTTTTGAGTCTTATACAATTTATTATATTAATATATTGGGGCAAACCGCAAGCATGCGTGTCCTTTCGAAAAAAAATGGGTCTTTATTCCCCTTATTATTCCAAAATATCAGTATGTATAAAGAAAACCCCCTCACCGTTAAGTGTTGGGGTTCATCCAGAAATATAAGGACTTGATTAGCGACAGTTTCTTGTTGTTGGAGGATTACCGATCACTCCAGGGTACTGGTAAGTAAGGGGCTCATCAAATGTAGCATAATCAAAATAAATCATAAGTAATACAGTACGTTGACCAGTTACTGGGTCACTAATAATAATGTGGTCACGGCCCGCAGCTTCCAGCACACCCTTGTAAACTTTGGCATTCCACTCTTTGTTATTTTCGTAAGTAAAATAAAATGTACCTACTTTGCCTAAATTCAGTCTGAAAATATTTTCGATATACGATTGTTCAAACTGTTGAGGTGGGTTTTGAACTACAACCCCTCCTGGAGTCATCGGACTTCCGCTGCTAACTTGTGGCGGCATGCTACCCATGCCTTGCATTCCTTGCATTCCTGTAGACATTGGCATTTGCATACCTGAAGAAGAAACACTACCAATAGTATAAGTGACGGGACGGTATGGTTGAACGATCATTTAATGAAACCTCCTAAATGTTTATCGGAGCAGTTGCTCCCTTTGGACACAAAAGAACATTTACACTAGCTTACTGAGAGAATTACTCATAATAATGAGTAATTCTCTTTAACACAGTTACCCTGTTAATTACCAATAAATACAGACGGACAATCTTCTCCAGTCGGAGTAAAGAAGCAATGAGCTTTAAAGCGGCCTGTGTTTTGTTGGTTATACCAGGTTGGAGGGCAATCTCCTACAGGACGGAAGAACCATAAAGCATTGGTCGCTGGCCATGTTCTTTCACCTGCAATTGCACGTTTAGCAAGACGAATGTCTGCTTCTCTTGCTCGTTGATAGAAGTAGCTTTTCTGCGGGGCTTCGAATCCTCCTGGACTTTGATAGACCATGTCATTCACATTACGAATGTTCAAAAAATCAAGGCAATTGCCAAGAATCCGGTTGACACCAACATTGCCGACCATAAGCATACCGAGATCTCCATCTTCCTCAGCTTCCGCTCTCATCAACCGCGCTAGCACCTTCACATCTTCCGAGTTCGTTTTGATGACGGCCACGCTGTCTCCTCCTTGGGGTTGCTTCGTTAACAACCTCGTTCTTAACTGCATGGTGTATTGTATGTGCATTAGCCCAAGAGGTGACAGTTCCAACCTAATTTTAAAGCCATTTGCTTTCCGTTAGGTTCTTAATAGTCCGCAAAAAAAACCATTCTCTCTGCTCCGTTGAATGGAACAGAAGAATGGTTTAAGAATGAATGTATAGCTAATGACTACTCCGCTGTGGAGTATTGTGGTTGTCGCTCAAATCCGTGATATCTGGTTCCTTGATAAGTAAGCATGCCTTTATCGCCTTCTGCACTCATTCCATATTCATGGCCATCTACTTTAAATTCAATTCGACTGCCCCCATTCAATTCGTACGTTAAGTAGTAGGTTGTACTCGTACGACTTGAACCATTATCTTCTTGAACCTGCTGCTGTCTTATTTCACTCCGCTTGCTGACGATACGGGCAGGGATGGTTAGCATGGGTGAGCTATTGTTCCGGCTCCATTGAAGCAAACCCCTGCCTGCTGATACTGCAAGAATACCAACCATTACAATGAGAAAAATTGGCATCACTGTTCCAGAGAAATCAAACATCCATGAAAGATCCGGGCCCATTCCCATGACATTTTCCCCCTTCATACCCATTAATTCAACCCTAAACTTAGCTTCAGGCACTTCTGTACATGTATATGCCTCTTCTAGTCCAGAAAGCATTAAATTAGTGAGACTTCATGCAAAAAGACCACTTCGTTTTCTTAGAAATCAAGAAATCGAGTGGTCTTTAATCATAATTTTGAGTGATCAGATTAAGCATGAACGAGGTCTAGCAATTGCTTCGTTTCGTCAGTCTCAACATCTAACATACCATTGTCTGCCCAGCATGCTCTGCATTGTTCTTCCGTTTCACACAGGTGGGCGTCATCACAGTTGTAGCAAAGTTGCAGCAGGTTTCTTGTCATATAATCTGTTTCAAAAGTTTTCATTGTAATCTCTCCTATTCGAAAGTTAAGTTTGTGAAAATTTGAACTTGTTCTATGTGTTAAATATATCACACGATCATTTAAATGTCATGTGATTTTTTTCACATCTATAAAGAAAATTTTAATTAAGTTTTTTCCTTATATTCAATCAATCAAAAACATATTGATTTAGAAGTTCATTCTTATTCAAAAAAAGCTGTTTCAAAAGTATTATCCTCTACTTTTGAAACAGCTTCACTTCACTTTACATCACACGCCAACTAATCCCACCATTTGTAGTTTGTAAGAGGAGCGAGCGTTTTTGTTCTTTTTTCTCAAATAAAAGCCATCCCACCTCTGTGGAAATAAACTGCATCTTAATCGTCTCAGGATATTCCTCAAGCTTAGACTGCAGAACACTGCTCTCCTTTAGAGGGAGCCAAGTTTTCCCTTGGTTAGCGGTATGGTAAAGAGTATCACCAATAATGGCCCAACCAACTTGCGAATTCAGAAACGTCGGAGCGCTCTGATGATTCCCTCCGGTTGGACTCTTTAATTCAAATGGTGTAAATTTCCAGTTATCTCCACCATTAGCGGTAAAGTAACCATGGTAAGTAATCGTCTTATCTTTATCATTTTGGCAGCCCACAGACATCCAACCATTAGTCTTACTAGCATCGAAGAACTCTGGTTTGCCAGTAATGACTCTGTCACAGCTTTCCAGTTGTTCATTTACCAGAAAAGACTGTCCTGGATTCCAACTCTGACCACCGTCCTTAGTTATAAAGATCTTAGGAAGGGCACCGGTCTGCAAAGTCACAAATCCTTCTACACGACTCTTGAAGATCATTCCAGTACTTACACCTGTGAACGGGATCGAATGATTGGGAAGGTTCGGATTATACTGTTCATTCTGCATCACTTCTTCCCATGTGGCCCCACCGTCTGACGTTGAGTAAATCGCCTTGCTTTCCTTATTAGGAGTAGCGTTCGCAGAGGTCATTAGCCATCCCTGAGTTGGTGAATTGAAATAAACGGAAGATACATTATTATCATCACCTAATGAAGAGATTTTCCAGCTTTTCCCTCCATCTGTGGTTCGTAGCACTATATTCTCTGTCGTACCAAAAGCACTTCTTATAATCCAACCATGGTTAGAGTCAGTAAAAAAGATGCCTTTTCCATAAACAGGTGTGGACAGGAACTGCACATTGGGTGCAGGAGAAATATTAGCCCAGGTCGCCCCGTTATTATGGGTAACGTACAAACGAAGTTCATTTTTTGTTACCCCCCATACCATGCCCTCTGTCTCACTAAGCAGATGAAAACCCGTAATTCGAGTTTGAACCTGATATTTCGGGCCACTCTCTTTGTTAGTATTGTTACTTGGTGGTGTAATCAGAGTAATCGTCTGTCCTTCTTCCGGTGCTTCTGTAGGCTGTGGCTGTGGAGAAGGCTCCGGTGGTGGTGAAGAACATGCTGAGACTATCCACGCTAAAAAAAATAGCATCATAAACATTCTTAGAGTTTTCAATCCAGCGGTTCTAGATGTCAATGCCCTCTCTCCTCTCAATTGGAATCTTATTTATGATTTAACTTACTATTACGGTAGCCGTATAGAAAATAGATCAGAAGTCCAAGACTCGTCCAAATCAGAAACCCAATCCATGTCTCACTTCCTAGATTATACATCAAATATCCGCATGTTGCCGCACTTAGCAATGGAATGAAGGGTACCCAGGGTACTCTGAACCCTCTTTTCATATTGGGATGAATAACACGCAGGGCAATTACCCCCAAAGAAACGACAAAGAAGGCAAACAGTGTTCCAATACTTGTTAAGTTAGCCAATCGATCCAAAGGAATAAAGCCCGTTAATACAGCTATAATGATCCCAACCATCCACGTACTACGAATAGGTGTCTGTGTTTTAGCATTGATCTTAGACAATCCTCGTGGTAAAAGACCATCACGTGAGATTGCGAATAACAGTCGGGTTTGACCGAACAGCATTACGAGCAGTACGGTGGTCATTCCCGCAATAGCTCCAACAGAGATTAGACCCGCTATCATATCTTGATTTACAACACGAAGCGCATAAGAAACGGGATCACTAACATTGAGATCCGTATACGGTATAATACCTGTTAATACAAGTGAAACTAGGATATACAATACAGAACATATAGCAAGGGATGAAATAATCCCTATAGGCAAATCGCGCTGTGGCTGCTTTACTTCTTCTGCAGCAGTCGATAACGCATCAAAACCTATGTAGGCAAAGAAGACAGTTGCCGCACCGTTTACAACACCTTGATAGCCAAAGGGTAGAAATGGAGTCCAGTTCTCTGGTTTAACATAGAAAAATCCAGTTACGATAAACAAAAGCACTACAGCTATTTTGATAACGACCATAATCGCATTAAAACGAGCAGTCTCTTTAGTTCCCCGAGTTAGTAAGTAGGAAATTAGTAAAATGATTATTACTGCTGGTAAATTAATAATGGTACCTGCTTCCGCATTATACGCCCCGGATAGTGCTGTAGGAATATGGATACCAAAGCCCTCTAAAAGTCCCTGCAAATAGCCTGACCATCCACTGCTTACTGCAGCTGCTGCAACGCCATACTCTAACACAAGGTCCCAACCCAAAATCCAAGCGAGTAATTCTCCAAAAGCTACATAACTATAAGCATAGGCACTTCCGGAGACCGGGATGGTCGATGCAAACTCTGAATAACAAAGGGCTGACAGCACGCAAGCAAACGCGGCTAACAGGAATGAAATGACAAGGCCAGGACCAGCGTGTTCTGCTGCCGCTACTCCTGTCATTACAAAAATACCAGTACCAATAATCGCTCCTACACCTAACATGGTTAGATCCAGCGCACCAAGTGTTTTGTTTAACTTGGTTGCACCCGAGTTTGAAGGTGCGATTAGCGGTTTTTTGCGAAATAAATCCATTCTCACATTCTCTCCTGTCTAGTCTTGTTGTCAAATTGATTAGAGAATTTCTATTAAGTATGCCCAAAATGGGGTAATGCATTAAATAAGACCTGCTTGAAAACAATATCGTTAGCGATTATGATGGACAAGATTAAAAGCTAAAAATTTTAATTACTGAGGAGATGGAATCATGGCCCCCCCGAAACCCAATCGTGTCGTAGTCATTGGTACTGGAGCAGTTGGTACAACAACAGCCTATACATTACTGCTACGGAGACGTATGCCTGAGCTCGTACTTATTGACGTTAATCAAAAGAAAGCCCTTGGAGAAGCATTGGATATGAATCACGGCATGCCCTTTGTTGGTGGTGTGAAGCTATGGGCTGGTACATATGAAGATTGCCGGGAAGCGGATATCATCATTGTAACTGCCGGTGCATCACAAAAACCGGGTGAAACCCGGATAGATCTTCTCCGCAAAAACATTTCAATTTTCAAAGATATCGTTCAAAAAATCACCAAATATAATCAACATGCGATACTACTTATTGCTACTAATCCTGTAGATATTTTGTCATATGCCACTTTGAAAATAAGCGGTTTTGATCGCAGAAGAGTCATCGGTTCCGGAACGGTGCTGGATAGTGCACGTTTTCGCTACCTGATTGGACGCCACAAAGAAATTGATCCACGCAGTATTCATGGTCAGATTATCGGGGAACATGGAGACTCGGAACTTCCTGTTTGGAGTCTAGCGAATGTTGCCGGGATTGATCTCGGTTTTGACGAAGCAGAACAAGATGAAATATTCCAGGATACTAAGAATGCCGCTTATGAAATTATTGATGCCAAAGGTTCAACCTCTTACGCAATAGCATTAGCACTAGATCGTATTGTGGTATCCATTCTTCATAATGAAGGCTCTGTATTGAACGTATCTACTTTATTGAATAATTATAACGGAGTTTCGGATGTCTACCTTGGCGCCCCTTGCGTCGTAGATCGGTCCGGTGTACGAGAAGTACTAGATCTTCCATTAAATGAGACAGAACGAGCTCTATTCCAGAAATCTGCCGAGAAGCTTAAAG
The DNA here is from genome assembly GCF_038000135.1 of Paenibacillus sp. FSL F4-0236. Classification (NCBI taxonomy): domain Bacteria; kingdom Bacillati; phylum Bacillota; class Bacilli; order Caryophanales; family Paenibacillaceae; genus Paenibacillus; species Paenibacillus sp. FSL F4-0236. The sequence continues at coordinate 2,305,464 of NZ_JBBOBK010000001.1, read as the reverse complement.
CTGAGATAGCTAAGCTAGAACTATAAGCAAATGAATACATGGGGCTCTCCCTGTTGTCATGATACATGGCCGGGGATAGCCCCTTTTTCACGAAAAGAATTGCACCTTGAATTCTATCAAATCTGGACTTGCAATTTCGACATGGCTTCTTCCTTCTCACGGCTCGTGATATGCGTGTAAACCGTTGTTGTCTGAATGGAAGAGTGCCCCAGTAGCTCCTGAACCGTCCTCAGATCCGCACCTTTTCGTAGCAGCATGGTAGCGAAGGAATGTCGTAGCTTATGGCTGGAATAGGGTCGACGTTGTGCAGCAGGCACATCCCTTTGGAAACGATCGAAGGTGTCCGCAGCGATTTGCTGAATGCCACGTATGGACAGCCTGCGTCCTTTTTGTGAAATGAACATAGCTTCCTCTTTACTGCGCCAAGGATTTAATCGTTCTTCTATTGCCAGATCGAGAAAAGGTACCACATCCTCTGGAATCGGTACATTACGCCATTTACGTCCCTTACCGAACACTCGAAGGGAATGTCTTTCTACATTATAATCACTTAAATTAAGCGTGTGGACTTCCCCCACCCGAAGCCCCATATAGGACATCAGTAAAAAGACTGCTAAATTACGACCTTTGTATTTCCCATCTATAGAAGACAAAAATCGCCCCAGATCACCTTCATCTAAGTAGACCGGTTCGCGATTGATCTCAGTTTTAGATTTCTTAATCCCAGCTGCAGGATTGGTTAGAAGCAATTCCAGCTCAATTAATGCCTTAAAAAAACAGTTAATTGAGGCATGCTTCCGGTTACGGGTAGCATCACTTACTCCACGTTCACGCACTGACGTAAGAAAAGAAATAACATGTAACTTCTTTACGGACTCTAGCTTTTTACCATTCAGACTTTCTAAAAACTGTTTTACATCCACTAAATAGGATTTCTGCGTATAGGGAGTGTAACCGGCATCCTTCATCCAGATTAAAAAAGCCTCAAGCCCCTCTTCGTAGTCTTCACTCCACTCATTCATGGCTTCGAGCCTCCCTTGATTTCGACAATCTATTGTACCATAGAATAGCTACAAGAATTAAACTTAGCTGCTCCATTTTTCAGCATGCTTTTGCACAGCTTTTAAAAACTCTGTTAGAACAGGAGATTTCCATTTCTTATGATGATAGGCAATTTGAGTAGCCACACGCTGCGATTCATCATTCCAACTCAGCCTAGCTAACTTCCCTTCCGCTAATTCGTTGCTCACTGTAATCATTGGAATAAAAGCAATGCCTAGACCCGCCATAACACATTGCTTGATCGCCTCAATACTCCAAAACTCTAACGTAGGGTCCGGAAATACCCCGTGTCTGTTTAAATGATGTTCAAATAAAGTACGGTAGCTACAACCAGTTTCCGTATGCAATATCGTTTCTCCCTTAAGATGAACCGGTTCTACCACTGGAAGACTCAATAAGGGATGATCCGGCGGAGCGATCAGGGTCATTTGTTCATGCACCAGTGTTTCTATATTCAGATCTTTATCTTCCATCTCTGGTTGAAGTAGGAAGGCCAAATCCAATTCACCGGATCGAACTAAATCCGTTAGCTCCCAGCAGACCCCAGGCTTCAGAAGAATTTGGACCTTTGGATATTTCACGCGAAACTCCTTGATAATGCCTGGTAAGCGAAAAGCAGCCAGAGATTCAGGTGCACCAATGCGTAAAGACCCCGTTAGCTCACTCTCGGAGCGAAGAGCATCTTGCGCTAGAGAGTGCATTCTGGAGATCTCTTGAGCGAATGGGAGCAGACGGCGGCCTGCATCGGTTAGGATGATCTTTTTACTGATCCGATCAAATAAAGGCTGACCTATTTCAGTCTCTAACGCTTGGATCTGTGCGGTAATACTGGATTGTGCATAATCAAGCTTCTGTGCAGCGCGTGTGAAGCTACCCGTCTCCACTACGACTATAAAGGTAAAAAGATGACGTGATTCCATACATGCCCCCTGAATAATAGTTACCCATCGGAATTTCGAATGGATACTATCCAAAAAATCTGTTTTTCCAATGGATCTATTATCTGCTACTCTATAACAAAAGACAATGAAAGCAGGATTAAAAATCATGAAAGATTCAAGTTCAACCACTTTACGAAGAAACATCGGCATGCCGCAAGCCATAGCTCTTTATATCGGCGCTGTATTGGGCTCGGGAGTCTTAATCGTTCCCGGACTGGCTGCAGAAATGGCAGGTCCCGCTTCATTGCTGGCATGGGGATTTATGACGCTGTTGATTTTACCAATGGCATTATCGATGGGCCTGCTCTCTGCCAAATTTCCTAACGCAGGAGGCGTGTCCCACTTCGTTACCCTTGCTTTCGGACCTAAAGCCGGATCTTTAGTGGGCTGGTTTTTTCTAATGTCTGTTCCGATTGGTGCGCCTGTCGCTGCGCTGACCGGAGCTGGTTATATGACAGCCGCAATGGGCTGGGATGAACCTGCGAGAATTACTATCGCTGCGGTGATGTTGGCCATTGGGCTAATTACAAACTGGATTGGTATGCAAGTGGCGGGAAAGGTACAAATTGCTGTAGTGATTGCGATTGTAGCTGTTCTCGTCTTCTCCTTTGCTACCGCGCTTCCTCGGATGGAGGTTGAACACTTCACTCCCTTTGCCCCACACGGATGGATGAGCATTGGACAGGCTGCAGCAATCCTATTTTGGTGTTTTATTGGTTGGGAAGCTGTCTCACATCTCTCTGAGGAGTTCAAAGATCCACAACGTGCTGCAGTCAAAGGTGTGACCATCGCTGCTATTATTGTAGGTGTTCTATATTTCTTATCCGCTTTAGCAACGGTTGGCACACAAAGCTACCTTAAAGGTGGGTCGAGCACTTCACTTGTCTGGATCATCAGCCAGCCTCTTGGACGCTGGGGAGGATTTATCGCAGGACTTACAGGTCTCTTCATCTGTACAGCCACCATTATCGCTTATGCCGGTGCTGCCTCTCGTGTGGCTTATGCGTTATCACGTCAGGGCTATGCACCGCAATGGATGGGGAGACTATCCAAACCATATCATACCCCTATCGGTGGGATAGCTTTCCTGCTCCTCTGTTTTGTAACGGTCATGTCACTGTACAGCAGCGGATTGATATCTATCACTACTTTGATCCAGTTTCCAAATGCGACATTTATCCTGACTTATATCGGAGGTTGTGCTGCGGGGATACGCCTACTTAAGGGAAGTAGATTAGGCGTAACGATTAGCTGGATCTCTTTTCTAGCTACCGCTGCTGTGTTTCCTTTTACGGGCTGGGCGATAGGGTATCCGTTACTTATTACTTTGATGTTTATTTTGATCTTCCGTATCAAACATAAACAAGCGGTTGCCGGAATAAGGGATTTAAAAAGTGAAATTCGTGAGGATCAACAAAAAGCATTGTAAGACTCATGTCGTTTCAGCATTCGTTTAGATGGTTATGGTATGAAGAGGGTAAACTATACTATGACCAGACAAAGGAGACGATACATCATGTCAAATCAACCAAAGATCATTCTAGAGCCAGCAGCGCAGAAATTTGCCGATGATAATTCCAAGCCTCCGTTCCTTCCTGATCTTGGACCAGATAAAGGTCGTGAGACGGTAGATACTGTACAATCCAGTGAGATATATAAACCTGAAGTCGAAATTGAAGATCTTATGGTGCCAGGAGGACCTAATGGTAATGTTTCCATAAGAATTGTTCGGCCTCCTAGCTCCTCTTCCGCGTCGTTGCCAGTGATCCTTTACATTCATGGTGCTGGCTGGGTGTTTGGTAATGCACATACCCATGACCGCTTGATCCGTGAGCTAGCTGTTGGAGCGGAGGCTGCCATTGTTTTCCCAAATTATAGCCTCTCTCCAGAAGCTAAATATCCTACAGCAATTGAAGAAATCTATGCTGTTCTGAAATGGATCGCTGCACAGGGTAGTGAACATGCACTTGATGCTAGCAAGCTATCCATAGGCGGTGATAGTGTCGGTGGAAATATGGCAGCCGCCATTACGCTTATGGCTAAAGAACGCAGTGGCCCGAAGATAGGGAAACAACTTTTGTTCTATCCGGTAACGGATGCCTCCTTTGATACCGAATCTTATCATGAATTCGCAGAAGGATACTTCTTGCAGCGTGATGGAATGAAATGGTTCTGGGATCAATATACAACTGACCCTGAGGAGCGGAAGCAGATCACAGCCTCCCCGCTTCGAGCTAGTGTAGATCAGTTACGCGATCTACCCGAAGCACTAGTCATAACGGGTGAAGCAGATGTTCTACGTGATGAAGGTGAAGCTTATGCCGCCAAATTACGTGAAGCTGGAGTCACAGTCACGGCAGTTCGTTTTCAAGGGATCATACATGATTTCGTGATGCTTAATCCTTTAGCTGAAACCAATGCCAAAAAAGCCGCCATCAAGCTGGCGACTACATGGCTTCGCGAAGGTTTCTAAATAAATATGTTCGTTCACCAAATTAGAGAAAGCCTGCAAATGTGCAGGCTTTCTCTAATTATGAGTTTAATGCTATTTCAATAGCTGAATGCCTTTGATGGCCCTCCTTTTCATAGCTCGAAACTCCTTTATTTGTGAAAAGTACTTTCTTATAGGACAGTACCTTATATTAGTTAACATAATAATGATTATGTTAACTATTTTATTTTTATAAAATAAGTATCAACAAATATGCTAAATTACCCCTCATCTTCTGAAGCTATTTCTCGCTTGAACTCACTGGTTCGACTCTCCAGATAAACTGAGCCACCATTTCCAATCTGGAAGGTCGTCCCAGACCCAATCGATAAAATCCTAATATATTGCATGTTAATCGTTGATTCCTTGGAATCATTCAAAATCTTAAATTCATCTTCATTCACTTGCTTCGGCCATGCCATGAGTGGGATCTCTAAGGGTGAAGCCTCTCTATTATTGCCATTAATCTCTTTTATGTTATATAGGTAATTTTCTTTATTTCCCACAAATTTAGACTGAATCCGCTCTACAGATCCACATATGAAAATCGAACTGTCAGACAGATTATTGATATACACATCTAGTATACGTGAGGTGTGCATTTATTAACTGCCTTTTCGGACTTGATCTGGAGCACTCGGAGCATACTCTATCACGCTGTCAAACGCCGAAGAACAGTTAATCGTCTGTGTATCCCCTACTAAAAATACTGAAGAACCTGATATCGAAACCACTTTTACTGCGTTTACATTTATGTCTCTGTTAATCACGGTTACTTTCATGCGGCTTCCGCCTTCCAGTTATGTTTATTTCCAAATGCCGTTCTACCGCCGTAACAATATCTCGTTTGATTTGTTCAACAATAGAAGCACTTTCCTCTTCTGTGTATCCACGCCCTTCTTCTGCGGCAGGAAGCTGGCTTACATACTCGTTAATCCGGCCATCCATCTGATTCAGCAGATCCTGAGTTACCATTTGGATATACTGCTCATCAATACTTAAGTTCTGTTCTTTTTCTAAGCGTGAAAATTGAGAAGGAACTTCCTCTTGCACATACTTCAGAATCTCTGGACGAATTTTATCCGATATTGCAGTTGGTGTCCCTCCCTCTTGCTCCCCAATAGGCTTACCATTGATCATCGCTTCATCCAGATTATTTCCCTCATTTGGTGTAATGCCTATATTTAAAGTGCCTTCCAGCTTCTCGATTTTCAATTATTCAAAATGATAACTTATAGGACCTATACTTGCAATGTTATTGTTCTTTATGCTGACTACTTCACACTGTAAATCTTGGAGCTGTTTTTCTAGAAGTCGAATCTTTTCAGTTTGTATTCTTAATGCGTTAAAGACTTGCTGAACATAATACGGATGCATACAACCCCCTCCTATGGTTTATTGTATGCGAAGGATAAGAGCCTAATTCTAGCGTGTATATAGTTCAGTTGGTGGAGGCAAGGGTACAAGAGGTGAATCACTTACCGCTGGTGATGGCGCAGGAGGAGATTCTGGATCGTCACTAGACTGATAACTATGAGACAAGGCATTAATTCGGCCGGAAGTACCGATCTGCAGTACCGATGAATTTGAGATCGTACCAATTTTCAGATGATTGACCGATATGCACTGATACACCGTAATATTCATGTAAACCCACCCTTAAGGAGGCGATACTTGATCCACCACATCTGAATCCATCGTGTTCGTACTGCTGGCTGCATTATTCGTAATGTTTGTACCTATGGAGTCACCTATGGAGAAGGAGTTGGCACCGGCATAGATTTTGGAGTTACTGCTCAAGATAACAGATGCCGTATTTCCTACTAAGACTGTGGAACTGGGGCCTACGCTGTTGATTTTAATATTGCCGATGATTGAAACCACCAAACCACTCCTCCCTTCGGAATGATAACCTATTCTATGTAGATATCCGCCCAGATGTCACTGAATAAGTCATACGCCCATACAATGGATTAAAAATGAAGGAGGTTGAGCGTTCATGAGTCCGAATAAATCAAACCCTTTAAATTGGATGAACGAAGATCCCTTTTTTAAGAAAAAGTTATCCTTAAAGTCGCTTGAAGAGCAATGGAAGCTGGATCCAAGCCAGATCGATGGATATGTTGAAAAAATAATCAGAGAAGCTACCGCGGCCACCTCTTCCTCATTGACGGACGAAACCTCAAGTCTGCAATTTGAGCATCTAGACACACATAATTATTTGATCACGAAAATTCGTATTCCAAGTGGAATTCACCCCGAAAGTATTTGGGCACAAATCAACCGAACACAAATCAAATTAAGCGGTCTCGGAAAAGATCATAGCGAGATCATCCCACTCCCCGTTCCAGTCAATCCCGATCAGAGCAGAGGCACTTATAAACAAGGCTCATTGCAATTCAGAATGCCGAAAATGTCAGTAGGTAAATTTAGAGATATCGACATCCGTTATTTATAAAAAAATCCTTAAAATCCCTCCTTTTTGCTCGTCCAAGTGGCGATCTCTCCTCAAAAAAACGTCTTAAAACTAAAACAGCGTATAATTTAAGTTATGCGCTGTTTTTTTAGGGCGTTTTTCGCCCTTTTTATCCTTAATTTTGTCTGCAATCACAAAGGAATTTATAAGCTTTATTCTCCGAACTTTAAGGTTCCCTCGCTCATAAGATAGGGTATCAATCGCAAAGGTGGGCTATTTATGTCTAAAAACAAGCGTGGCAAAGCACTCTGGCGTATGCCATCCCGAAGCAGAGGAACATGTCTGATCTGCGGCAGCACTCGTATTAAGCTGTTGTACATCGGAAAAGGACTTTCTGGCGAAAAGGTTAACGTGTGTAAGAAATGCGAGGGTAAACAAGTAACTAACAGTAACTGAACAAAATTGTTCAGAGGATTTCCAGTCATCATTTATTACAAGGCGAACGGATTACTAAAAAAGTGCAATCCTGTCATCGAACCTCGATGAAACTGAATCACACTTTGCTTAGTAATCCTCCACTTCAAAAACTATAGGAGTTCTATACGATACCGTCTTTCCTCACTCGATAAACTGAATCCGACAGATTCATAAAGATGCAATGCAGAATCATTATCTGTTAACACCATTAAATAGGCTTCTTCAAGTCCATGTGTTCTGAAATAGTTTAACGCTTGAGAAAGCATGTACGTAGCAATCCCAAATCTTCTCCACGGCTCTAGTACAAAAACATTTTCAATATACCCACTTTTCTCTTCCTGCCATACCATCAAGCTGCCTACAACCCTCTCCCCTTCTCGAACAACCATAGAGTTCCAAAGCGGATTTTGCTTAAACTGAGATAGCCGTTCTTTCCCGAGTGGGGTTTCTGGCCAAACCTCTGCTTCCAATTCTAAATAAAGATCTTCTTCTTGTGGCGTCTCCATCATCCAAGTTGCAAATTCAAATTCCTTTTTCAGTTCAGGTACGGTGTAGGAATGATCAAGAGTATGATTCATTTTAAATAAGCTATTGAATTGACAGAAGCCCTTTTCTTTTTCAAAAAATTGCGTATTTGCGATCTCTGATGCGTTATTCCCGACACATAGCGTCGTTTTGTACGCTGTTGATAAAGTTTCCTTCAATTCAAGTGCTCTCAAGAGGAGCGTTTGATACATGCTCTCTAATAAATCGTAGTCTTCTGCTCGTTCAGGTATTGTTTTCAAATTCAAATAGATCGAATGTCTGCTTTCCTTTGAACGCCCAGGTGGCACAATATTTATGATCTCTACTTGACCTTTGGCAACCATTTTTCCATTTTCAAAGGCGCAGTACACATTCTCCCAGTTTTCTTCATCACCAACCCACCAAAAAACAGCATTTCCCCGCGAAGTGACCGAGTTATATAACTCACCCAGTAATGGCATGTCCCCTTGTTCAAAATGACGAATCGTTATTCCTTCTGATGAAAGAATCGTAGATTTTGTCAAAACAAAACCCCTTTTCATATAAATTTTGGCATACATTAAGGGTAGCACAACTCTTCCAATTTCACTTGTTAATGAATAGTTATAATTAATTCTTATATACCGTAACATTTATCGAGTGAACCCTGTCTTACTTACATAGGGGGACTGCATGATGAAGAGACGATTTTTTATAGGTATTGCTATATTTTCAATGGGTATTGTGATAGCTTTCGGGATCAGTACGATATCCAATATTCTGAGTCCATTTAAGAGTTTCTTGCTCACTGTAGATAATCAGTCGGATGATGATATTAGCTCTATTGAAATAGGTTTAATCCATACGGATTCCAAGGAATTATTTACAAGTCCCATCAAGAAAGGTGAAACGAAAAGGTTCAAACCTACACTGAGCTTAAGTGGTGAAGGTTCTATATACCTTAAGTATACTAACGCAAAAGGACAATCCACCCAAGAAACTGTATGCGGTTATACAGAGTATCTATCTGGTTATTCAACTGTCACGATTACTAATGAGGGCACAACTGTTGTTCAGCAATGTAATTAAATCCGTTCTTCTAAGAAGAAACGATAGTGTCGTCTTTTTAAGATGATAACCGTTTCTCGTAAAAATATAAGGATAAAGTATACTGTGAAATTTATACTTTATCCTTATATTTTCAAAAAAAGAGGAGGTAAACCCTATTAGGTTCACCTCCTCTTTTCATTTATGCAGCTTGCGATTATACCTCCTGAACTGCAGCCCTCGAGATCAGATAATAGTCGTTGAAAGACACCAGTGCGTTGCCCACAATTTTTGAATAACCACTATTTAATAGTGCGCTGATTCTTTGCTTAGCGGTAGGAATGGCCTTGGTAATCATCGCATCAACCCTAAAACAATCATAGAACTCCTTCTCAATCATAGAGAGGATCTCTGTAAGAACTCCTTCATTCTCCAATCTCGAGATCAGATCAAGCCTTAGAACCCCAATCAGTCCTACCTCTTCAACGCTCTAATTTCTCGCAAAAAATTCAACAGTACCAACAGCTTTATCACTATCTTTCTCTACAATACTAAATCGAACGTAAACATGTCCTGCATATTCATCCAGCCAGAATCGTATACAGCCACTCATCTCTTCTATCGTTTGAAAGTTAAAATCGTTATTACAGTTATCGCTATTGAAGAGCGGGATAGAAGCAGCGTCTGAATAACATTCCAGTAGGTCCTCAGCGTCTTCCTCTTGAACCAATCTATACATCAATTGATCACTTTCAAATACCGGGCATTCCTGATATGGGCCTTCTTCAAAGTTTTCTTGTTACGCATTCCCCGAAAAATTTAATTGCCAAGTCACGCCAAATCTATCCGCTACCCAGCCAAATTTCGGACTAAACGGATAGCTTCCAAGAGGCATTAGGACCTGTCCACCTTGCGCTAATGATTCGTAGACCCGATCAATTTCAGCTTCACTCTCACAATTTACATATAAGGATATCGCTGGAGTAAAGGTAAACCCGTGCTGAACATAACTATCTATACACATAAATACTTGTCCATGCATAGAAAAGGAAGCTTGCATTACACTCCCTTCAGGTCCTGCTTCATTCGCTCCATATCGCTTAATGCTAATAACTTCGGAATCATCAAACAAGGACGTATAGAAATTCATAGCTTCTTCTGCCTTACCTTCGAACATTAGAAAAGTCATGATCTTTTGATTCGTTTCCTTCATAATTGTCCAGCTCCTTATTGTGATTTAAAGTAGATCATTTCATATCATTAACGCTTTCGTATACTTTCAAACGGGCATACACGGTTTCGAGAACCGGATACGCGCCTTGACCCGGAACAGCCATAGCCAGAAGTGCCCCATGCAGATGGTCCGCTTCTACAGGTAGTTGCTTATGCATATCCCGATGCATGGATGAAGTAAATTCAGGTAACACAGAAAGCATCTTTTGCATCGTGGAAGCTATATTTTTCGGTCCCACAGGCATTCCAGCATTTTGAGCCAAGCTAACAATCTCTTGAAGAAGCTGCTCATAGATTGCACGTGCTTTTGGGGAAGCAAAAATAGGCCCAACAGAGCTGTCCATTAAAGTGGTAATCCCACTTAGACTAGCTACAAATATATATTTCTGCCACACTTCGCGCTGAATGTCAGAACTTAATGTCACTGTGAATCCAGCATGATCCAAATGACTCAGAAGCAACTGTGTTCGTTCTGACTCACCACCTGCCCATTCACCAAACACAATACTATGGAACGAACTGCTTTGAACGATAGTACCTGCTGAATCTAGAGTTGTTTCTATATAACAAAGACCACCCAGTACATGTTCTGGGCCAAAACGCTTCTGCAAAATGCTAAATTGATCGTAACCATTGAGGAGCGGGAGGATCAGTGTATGTTCACCAACGTAGGGTTCAATGTCATTCATCACCTGAGGCAAATGGTATGCCTTGACCGCTATAATAATGCAGTCGAAGGGCTCTACTGCTTCCCTATTAGAAATCGTTCGTACAGAAGTCTGAAAATCCCCATGAACACTTTTTACAATCAAACCGTCCGCTTCTAACTGAATCTGTTTGGCATTTCGGACGAGAAAAGTAACATCTTCTCCTTTTTGAACTAGACGACCCCCGAAATATCCACCTATAGCTCCTGCACCCACGATAAGAAAACGCATAATAATCTCCCCTTCTTTTCCCTTAATTTAAACAAACAAAAAGACCTTTTAGCTATCTGCTAAACAGGTCCGAAAGGCAAAAAAAGAGTCAAGTATCGACCGTTCTTTTGTCTCGGTCCTTACGGATCTGAGCAAAATCCAACGAGTTCACCTCCATGGCTACAAGTTAATTACTATTCATTTATTAAAACCTATTAGAGCACCATTCGATGATTTATCGATACAGCCTCCCTGGAAAGTATAGCAAAAGAAAACATTCCTGTACAAGCATATTTAGGTAACTCTCCTTAAAGACTAGTAGTTTTGATCCACAGTTTTGAGATATCCAGAAATCCGAATGAACTGGTGTGAAGTCCAAACAAGCTTTGATTTAGCTGCGCTTTTTTATTCATATGACAACCATATAACACCCAATAGTTGTCCCTAAGCACACCTTCTGCCTGATCCAGCAACTTTATTCTTTCTTCCTTTGGGGATTGCGTGAAATCGGTAAGTACATCTGAGAATAACAAGATCTGTTCATCTCTCAGCAGAGAAAAAAGATAATTAAGTTTATTATTAAAGTAGTTAACCATTCCCCACTGCCAATCATCTTCAAGAACCTCTTCAGCAAGGAGGATTTCGGAGGTGTTCTTTATATCTGCTGAGTTAAACTCGTTGAATAAATACAGCTCAATATGCAGTCCTACTGAAGCAGCTCGTGCTTGAAGCCACAGGGCTTCTTCTCGCTCTTCTTTTTTATCTTTTGTAGCTAATCTTAAGGTCTCCCCCTGGTAGCCACTTGCTACTAGAAGCTCTCTCGCATGTTCCAGAATAGGCTCAATAATACTTCTCTTACTGCTCTCCCAAGGTAAAAAGCTATCAGCAGGGGTACTACGGTTCCCTCCTAACTCCTTAATTAAGGCTTCTCGGCTGTAAAGGATTCGTATAGCCTGCCGGAATAGTTGCTGTTGATGAATTCCGTCTTTATGGAAATTGAACAAGAGATATCGGCATCCCAAGGCAGGGTAGTCAATACTGTGGTTACAGATGATATTAGGTAATAAACCTTCCTGAGCAGATTCAGGAAGTTCATACAATCGTTCATTTGAAGCTTGTTCTGGCAAATACCAGATTTCCACACGATCTAGTAGCGGGCGTATACCGTAATAATAGTCAAATGCCGCGAGGACTAGCACATCTTCATTAAGATCTAGTAAACGATAGGGCCCTGTTCCACTTACTTCATTTAAAAGATCTACATCATGAGGAAGAATCGACATATGAATACAACTGAACATATGGAGAAAAAAGAGATTCGGACGAGACAGCTCAAACCTGATCCTGTGATCTCCTTCAAGCTCTACTCGTTCAATATCTTTGTACAAGCTCAACGCCGGACTGTTCAAGTCTATAAGTCGTTGAAATGTCTCTTTTACGTCTCTAGAGGTCATAGTCCTGCCGTGATGAAATCGCACACCTTTCCGTAGATAAAAAATATAACTAGTACAATCTTCATTGGCTTCCCACATATGCGCCAATCCGGGAAGAAAGGTATCACTTGCCGCATCATAGGTAACTAATGTGCTATAAATTTGTCCGAGTAAATAGGATTCAAACGCGGTATATACATAAGCTGGATCCAGCACTTCCATATGCCGGTTTCGTGTAATTCGCAAGACATCCAATCCTGATGTCGACTCCGTTTCACTACGGAAGCCCATCTGCTTATTTAACACCATTAATAACCGTTCCTTTAATGTGTCGCTAACCTGACCACGACTTAATAACTCTATAGCTTCCTTAATCTTCCCCTTATTAATCAGTTCCTGAAAGTTGTCCTCCAGCACCTCTTCAATCGTTCGAAGAAAAGTTAGCTGCGAGATATTTCCACGTCCTCTTCCAGGCTGCCAGTGTATAAAACCCTGCTCTTCAAGTTTTCGCAGAATAAACTTTACATTACGCGGAGTGCAGCACAGAATCGAAGCTAGTCTATCTATCGTCACAGGATTAGCTTCCCCTATATCTATTGAGGATGGGATGGCTATTGCTAAACATAAAAAATGATTACTAATATGGTCCACGATCGTTCACTCCTTTAAAGGTGAAACACTGTAAGTAATTCTTACACTTTTACTTCCCCCTTTTATCATTATAATTATACATATATCGTTAATGAATATGCAGTACTAAATTATAGCTATCAGATTAGGAGACCTTTTCAATTATGAACCAGCATCTTAGGCATATTCACCCACTAGCTTGGACCATCATCGTCGGTACGATGTTCGGACGTTTGGTAACTTCAATGAGCATTCCGTTCTTATCCATCTATTTAACCCAAGTCCTTGGAGCCACCCCCACACAAACGGGGATTACGGTAGCCGTCAGCTCTCTGGCGGGGGTAATGGCCAGCTTCTACGGAGGATATATCTCGGATATTGTAGGCCGCAAAATTGTCATGTTAATCTCCGTATTTGGCTGGGCGGCAGTATTCTTCGGATTCTCTGTTGCACAACATCTGTGGGTGTTCTTCTTGGTCAACACCCTGAACGGTTTATGCAGATCCGTGTTTGAGCCCACATCACGGGCACTTTTATCCGACATTACCCCTGCTGAAAGTAAGCTACTTGTATTCAATCTTAGATACGCTGCGATTAACCTTGGTGTTGTTTTTGGTCCGATTATTGGAGTACAGCTCGGTTCTGCCGAATCAACGTTTCCTTTTATGATCGCTGGTGTTGTATATGTTGCATATGGACTTGTATTATTCGTCCAATTTAAATTGCATCGTTCAACCATGCAGAGTCATACGCAAGCTGAACCACCACGTTTACTTGAAGCCTTGGCAACAACCGGTAGAGACCGTGTATTCTTGCCAGTTCTACTTGGTACAATCTTTTGTGTACTTGGATACGGACATTTTGGTTCAACTATGGCGCAATATTTAGCAATGAACACCCATTTCACAAATGGTGGGCAATTATTCTCCTATATGTTGTCACTCAATGCCATTACAGTACTCGTGGTACAGTATCCTATCGTACGTACTGCAAGTAAATTCTCACCGATTGTTCCATTGATTCTCGGAAATATCTGTGTTGCTATTAGTCTTCTCTTAGTAGGTTTAGCTGAAGGTGTAGCCCTTCTAATGTTTAGTGTCGTACTATTTACGATAGGAGAAGTACTGCTCTTTACGATGATGGATATGTTAATTGATCGGATCGCGAAGCCAGAAATGAAGGGTACGTACTTTGGAACGATTGGCTTTAACAATTTGGGGAGTGTAATCGCGCCTATCTTCGGCGGAGTGTTGTTGGATCATTATGGAGCTCAGAATGGCCTTACGATCTTCCTGCCACTCGCTTTAACCACGGCTATAGGTCTTCCTTTTCTAATCGTAGCGCACAAGAGGCTTACTGCCAGAGAGAAGTTATCTCTTGGCGTAGACGCTAGCACATAAAAGGCTAAATTTTTTAAATCTAAAGGTTATTATGGGGCAATCCCAAATTAGTTAACATATTAATTATTATGTAAACTTATTGAATGAATAAAGCCTATTCACAAATGAGCGGGACCGTTTCATTGCAGAACATGCAATCGAAACGGTCCCTTTTTCACAAAAAAATCATGCTAATTGTAAACCTCCTGTAGCAAATTCGCCTGTACTTTCACATATTGTCTCAGTTCCAAAGGTTCCACAATCTCGCCTTGTCCAAGTATTCCCCAAATATTCGTACATGCACTATCATAGCTATACATATTTACAGTAAGGGTTATTTGATCTCCTTCCTCTACTCTATTCATAATCTCCACCCCGTGTAGCGAGGCCTCTCTCCTCTTATCCGTTCTAATCAATACTGGGTAGATCTCTTCCTCTTTACAAGCTTGCTTGAATCCCCTCTCCTGCTGCTTCCAGTGCCTTTCTAATGAAAAGTCCTGAGGGATAGCATACTCTTCATCTATAAGCTGTGTAGAGGCGATTCGCTCACATTTAAACGTGCGGGTTTGTTCGATTTCTTCACAGTAGGCTATAAGATACCACTCTTCTTTTTTCACAACTAGACCATAGGGCTGTAATTTCCTGCTCGAGATGATTCCGTTAATCTTGTGGTACTCAATCTGTAGTTTCAGAGATCTCCAAACAGCAGTTCGAATCGATTCCAGACATGGAATCTCTAAGCGTTCTGTCCACCAAGGTGTATCATCAAAATAAAAACGTCTTTGTGCCTTCTGGATATCATTTTGATAGGAAGCGGGTAATGATTTTTCTAATTTCAAGAGGGTTGTCTTTAGCTTTAATCCGGAATCTGTATGTCCGCCAGTATGAATCCCCATTCCTGTTAAAAATAGATTGATTACATCTTCCCCATGAAGCTGATTTAGGTTAACAGTATACCCCTCCATCAAGGAGATGCCACCATTCGGTCCCGGCGTGGATAACAGTGGTATTCCTGCTTCAGCTAATACATCAATGTCTCTATAGATAGAACGTACGGAGGTTTCCAAGGCTTCAGCTAAGTCATTGGCCTTCATCTTCCCTCTTGATTCCACTAATAATAAAATTGCAATCAAACGATGCAAGCGCATGGGGAGCCTCCAAATCTTTCTTTTTTTTTTATAGTATACATCATAATTCTTGCCAAGCTGTTGTCAACAATAGAAGGTTATGATTAGTTCATTACATTAAAGGAGCTGATACACATGAATATAGGCGTATTGGGAACTGGATTCGGAGCTTATCATGCGCAGTTATGGACGACAATGGATCGAGTAGACAAAGTAATTATCTTTGGTCGGAACGAAGCTAAGCTGCAGGAGCTAAAACAATCTTTTGGCGTTGAGATAACTACCAATATTGACGATATTATGCTTGATTCCACCATCGATGTGATTGATATCTGTTTGCCCTCTTTTTTACATAGGCAGTATACAGTCGATGCGCTTAAGCATGGAAAACATGTATTATGTGAGACACCGGTTTGCTACAACTTAGAAGATGCTCTTGCGATGAAGGAAGCTGAACAACTGTATGATTCGCGAATTCTCGTCAACCAGTTTATTAAATTCGATCCTGCGTACAAATATCTTTACGAAGCGACTCATAATGAGAAATACGGAAAACTCTTATCTCTTACCTTAAAAAGAGAGACGCCTCCTTTGTGGGGTGACCTCGGTCTGCACGCTATCGCTACAAATCTGATGATTCACGAATTGGATTTTGTGACCTGGATGCTGGGGTCTATGGAGCCGCAATCGGTTTGGGGATCCGATGGTGGTAAAAGTAATCAAGCCTTAGTCCGTGCAATTTTTCAACAACCTCCTGTATCCGCAGAGATCGTTGTTTCTTCACAAATGCCGGCTTCGTATCCTTTTACCGTAGGCTATGAGGCTTATTTTGAACAAGGCAAGCTTGTCTATCAAGAGAGTGACAACATGAATGGAGCTGTTGAAAGCTCATTAATTGAATATACCGCTGTAGGTAAACAAGATCTTTTGTTAGAACCAGCTAATCCCTATGAAAAAAGTTTGGAGTATGCACTCCAATGTCTAGTGGAGGGTAGTTCATCAATAATTGAGTTAGACAATGCGATACAAGCTTTAGAACTAGCTATTTGCATTGAAAAAAAGCTTGTATAAATGGATCAAGGGATGTTATATCCTTTTTCATGGGTTTTGTTTGTAGGGTGAGGTGAATTGTTTATTGATGTGTAGTGTCTAGGGTGAGACGGTAGTGGATTTTGATTAATCTATTGTGAATTTTTCATATGATGAAATAGCGGAAAATAATAGCGATAAAATCAAAAATCAATACTTTTTATAAGCCCCCCTTCTCCTAACTAATGAAATTTGTATCTAGAACAATAATCAGTTAACATAATCATTATTATGTTAACTGATATCAGGAAATCGATTTTCCACACTCGTTCACCGCTTCTTTAGCGCAAGTGCAAACCGTTCTATCGTCTCTTGGGATAATCCATTTACACTCTTATTCTTCCCTTTTACCACTCGCAGAACCACTCGATCTAATGCAGTCATCTTCTCTTCGTAAATCTCATCACCGAACACTTCTTTTGTAATTGATTGGTTATACAGCTTCTCTGGAAATGAAGATTTCAATTCTTGTATGGCTTGCTCCCCCTTCGCTCCTGCACAAATAAACAATCCAACGCGCTTATTAGCTAGTTCATTTTGATATTTTGAAGCAAACTCCGTCATTTGTTTTTGTATTTTCCCAAAATAAATAGACCCACCTAAGATGACAGTATCGTACCGTTCTAATGTAGGCTCTTTAGCATGCATTAAATTAACTACTTCAGTCTCATCATCCAATTGATTTTTCAATAAATAGGCAGCTTTCTCCGTACATCCATATTTAGAAGTATAAATAATAATCGTCTTCATTCTGATTCTTCCCTCCACCCTCTGATCATCCTACTATCTTAAAGGCTCATGTATCTCCTTGGTTGCTATTGAAACCATAGAATCCAAATAACAAGATATCAGTGCTTCAACCTGATCTTCTGGCAAATCCTTTTCCACAATCAAACGCATAATTAATCCGAACGCAGCACTCCACATCACTTGAGCAGTGAGCTCTATCGAAGATTCCATATGTTGTGCTTTCGATTCGAACCTAGATAGACATTGACAGAGCATACCTATCGCTTTACGCTCCTGACCAGCTCCCTTGAATAGAACTGCTGTGTAACTAAGAACAGCCGGTGTATCATTTAGCATAACATTACGGTACTCAACACTTGTGGTAAGGGTCATCCTGATCCATTGCTCAAGCGATTGTCTCAAAAGCATCTCTGGTGGCAGTTCATGCTCTGCCTTTCGTTGTACAGACTGAAGCCCGTCAACCATATCTGTATATTTCTGTTGCAAATATCTCACCACAATTTCATCTTTACCCTGAAAGTAATGATAAATAATACCCGGAGAATACTCGATTTCCTCTGCAATTTTGCGAATAGAAAGCTTTTCAATCCCCTCCTCTGCAATCAACAAGGCCGCAGCCTCTAAAATTCTTTTCTTCATTTCCTCACGCTCACGCATTTGCCGTTGTTCTTTAGTCATCATGACGTCTCCTTATAATTTGAACATCGTTTATTCATTGAACACTGTTAAATATATATAATTTATAACGATCTTTTCTATATAGTAAGTCACAGGCAAACCACCCAACCCTTATTGTCATATCCAAACATGAAAAATCCGCCAGTCCTTATAGACTGGCGGAACCACACTTCATGATGTTAAAGGATTACAGACAAAGAGTTTTAGTGATGATAACCAACAGGATAAACAGAACCAGAATCGCTCCTGTGGAAGTAAATCCACCATATCCTCCTGCGAATTCGCCCATTTTAACTCCTCCTTTGTAATTGAGTACACCATAAGATATGCTAAATCCCACTCTGTGCTTGGGTGAAATGAACAAAAATAACCCAACATTCCTGTTAAGGCTGTTGGGTTATTCATTGTTGGTTTACATAATAATTATTATGTAAACTATTTCCGCGTTTATCTTAATTGTCGTGAGATAACCATTAATTTTTCATGACTACATCATCGCTGTTACCTTTACAATCATTAACCTTATTATTAGTTAATGTATTGAAGTATTGACTCGGATTTCCTTGAGGCGGATTAAAACGCTCTTTAAATTCTCCATTTGTGTACTCTCCAATCACTCTATGCCAGAAACTACGGGCAGGCGTATTCGCACGTACCTGTGACACCTTCCAGTCGCCTGGATACATATCAAACAATTTATGCGCGGCCCAGGTCCCCACACCGCTCCGGCGATATTTTTGCATCACAAAAAACTCAGTCATGTAAAATTGCCCTTCGGGATCATACAACAACCGTTCTACCAAAGCAAATCCGGCAATATTCCCGTCTACTTTAAACAAATACGCAAATTTATTGTTGCCACTACTCCAAAATGATTCTAATCCCGGATAAGCTGGATATACTCCATCTTGATCTACATCAAGCTCCAGATAACGGGTGAAATCATATAAATAGTACTGCATTAGTTTGCTTATCGTCTGTTTCCGCTCTTTGGGAACCAGCTCCATTCCAAGTTCCATTTCGTGCACCTCTGCCATTTATGTTTACTACACATCATATAACTTAGTTACTTCAGGAGCAAGTTCATCACTAGTAAATAGCTTTGATCAAAGCCATGGGACAAGAAGAACCGGCTTTACCGTCCTTATTGGGACGGTTTCCGTTTCTGCGAGAAATATAAGGCATAAAGTATGGTGTGAAACTTATACTTTCTTATATTTGGACAAAACATGATAAGATAGAAAGAAGAAATGATATGCAAACTATGGAAAAGGTGAATCACATGAGCGTTCAAAAGAACGATGACCGTAAAAAACTGGATCTAAAGCTACCTCTCATGCCTTGGTTCGTTCAGCAGTTTATTGATTATAAGCGTCCTGATCTATCCCCATCCACCCTGCTGGAGTATATTCGGGACTATGAGTCCTTTTTCGGATGGCTGCGTGCTGAAGGTCTCTCACAGGCCAGCTCCAACACAGAGATCACACTACTGGAATTAGAGACCCTGCATATGGATAGTATTGTTGGATACCGCCTACACCTCACTACCAGAGCTGAGGGAACCAATACACGTGTAACCGTGTCACGTAAGTTGTCCGCATTACGCTCTTTATTTCATTATTTAAGTCAAATCGCTGAGGATGAGAACTTCTATCCATTGCTTAAGCGAAACATTATGGCTAAGGTTGAAGTTAAACGAACGCATAAACCTAAGGATACTGCTGCTAAATTAAAGGGCAAGATTCTAGAGGATGAGGAACTGCTGGAATTCGTAGGGTACATTTTCGAAGGATATGGACGAGATGTTGAAGGGAACAAACAAGCCTATTACTCCTTTCAATTAAATCGTGAACGCGATGCCTGTATTGCCAGCTTAATTCTGAATTCTGGTCTTCGTGTATCCGAGGTAGTCAATCTAAACGTGGATGATCTGGATGTTAACAACAAGCTGATCTACGTCACCCGAAAAGGGAACAATGATGAAACCTTCAAAACCCCTGTTTATTTTCGAGAACAAGCTAAAGAGGATTTAGCTCTTTATTTAAGCCTACGTCAATCCCGTTATAAAACGCCGAAGAGGGAAAAAGCTTTATTTATCGCTTTGCCCAATGGACGGCAAGAAGGCAAACGCATGACCAAAAGAGCCATTCAAGAAATGATTATTAAATATGCAAAACGCTTTGGTAAGCCCTATCTAACGGTACATAAGCTTCGTCACTCTTTTGCAACAGACTATTATCTGCAAAACGATATTTATAAAACGAAAGAACAACTCGGGCATGCTTCGACAGAAACAACCGAGATCTATGCTCATCTCACGGACAAAACGATGTCTGAGGCGATTGAACGCCGTTTGGATAGTTAATTTTTTGCGAAAAGCCGGCCATACCCTATCCGATTTTTATGGAAAAGGTGTGGCCGGCTCTCTTTTTACATGGTTTAGAAAGACTGATCAGATTAGCATTATGTTGAAATATCGGCTTTTCTATTATGAATTTTTCATATATTGAAATGTTGTAAATAATATCGTTGGCATATTAGATAATTAGCTATTTCCGTCCTATTGTTAATGTCAAAAAGCATTTTACCTTTATCCTATCCCCGTATTTCTCCCGGAAGCTTGATAATAGTCACTTTAGCACCCGCAGATAAGCCTCGATCCCCTGGTGGAACAACAATCAGACAATCGCTATCCTTGATCGTGACCATCACGGAAGATTCGTCTATCGCTGCTGGAATGGCATAAAGGCTGCCTTCACGGATCTCTAATCGCGCTCTAACAAATCGGGTAAAGTCATTCACTCTGTTATAATCTGCACCGAGTGTGGCGCTCCATTCTGGTAAGAACGGCTGTGACGCACACTGCATTAATCTGATAACCGGACGTGCGAACAATTGAAAACCAACGAAACAAGCACCTGGATTACCTGATAGGGCTAACAGCAGCTTACCACCTCTAACAGCAGCAGTGGTTACACTCCCCGGACGCATCGTCACTTTATTAAATAACATATCTCCACTCTGTTCACGAACCAAATCGCCCATAATATCATAATCTCCTACCGATACTCCACCCGTAGTGATTACAAAATCATAGGTTTCCAACGCCATCTGTACTTTACTTCGAGCCAGCTCCAGATCATCCACAATAGATCCCAGCATCACGGGCTCCCCACCTGCCTCTTTGACTAAAGCTTCGAGCATGGGTGAGTTGCTGTTTCGAATTTTGCCAGGCTGTAGTGGTTCATGTACCTCTAGCAGCTCTGTGCCTGTCGCAAAGATAGCTACCTTAGGCCGACGATAGACTTTCACTGTATGTATGCCAAACGCTGCCAGAACAGCTATATCCCCGGCAGAGATTAATCGCCCCGCTGGCAGCACTAGCTCACCAGAGCTTAACTCCAGCCCCATCGGTGTGATATTAGACTTCGCTTCCTGCTTCTTTCGAATACCTACGTAAGTCTTTCCTTCCTCCTCACGTGTCTCCGTTACTTCTAGCATAACTACAGTATCTGCCCCTAACGGCACTTGTGCTCCAGTCATTATCCTTGCGGCTGTTCCCGAAGTTATATCTACCGATGCCACAGCGCCACATGGAATATTGTCCACCATTTCTAACCATACGACTTGTCCATTTACACAGTGACTTGTATCTGCTGCAATAATTGCATATCCATCCATGCTAGAACGGTTAAACGCGGGAAAAGAATGTGGCGCAATCACTTCCTCAGCCAAATAACGCCCACAGACCTCATTCAATGAGACCTCCTGTGACTCTAGCGGATTCGCAAATTTGATTATTTTGGCCTGTGCCTCTTTTACTTGAAGCGCTCTGCGCTGAAATTTATGATCCTTCATACCATGCCTCCGCTCTAAATCGTCCGTTTTTTGCAGTACAATAGGTACTATTTTAACATGAGCTATCCTGAAGTAAAATGAATGGTGGAAACGACATTAATCCTTTACCGATTTCATCTACGTAATTACAAAAAAAAGATGCGATCTCAAGATCACATCTCTTACGATTCATGTCTAGGATGCTCTAATTACCTTCACATCACCAGGAATTACTTTCTCCCCTTCATACAGCATGAACCGTCCATGTTGCCATTCTACACGCAGAAGCCGAGAATCATCTGACTGATATTGCCATACATGCTGCTCTCCACCATTCATAAAAGGGGTTTGGCCTAGGGCAGCAACATATCCATCATACTCTTCCTCCAGAAAAAATGTATAATCATCCAGTTCAAGTGTTGTTGGAACCTCAGCAGGATTATCTAAGCGCCCATCAATAGGTTTATATAAACCATATTGCAGCTGTTCCCGCTCCTCAATATGCAAATAGGCAATTTGACTACCATCTCTTAATGTCAGCACTACCGCATTTCGTCCGCGATTATGGGTCCTGCCGGTTACCTCGTAGGTAACGAGCGATACTTCACAGATGTCTCCGGGAGACAAATTAAGCATACTTTTCTGAACTTCCTGAGCCGCTGGTTTGGAGAAAAGATTACCTATACGTTTCCATATACTCAACTTGATCGTTCCCCCTACATAAATGCAGAAATAATTAAAGCTCCCGTAATTTGCAGTGAGCCTGATAATAAGCCGTACCCGATTTTGCCAAGCTGTGTACCATGATCCAGATCCAGATTCCCCCATTTAGCTAAGAGGAGACGGACCGTTCTTTCCAAAATAAGCAAAAGAAAAAAAGATACAATCGAGATCAGCAAAGCATCTGGCAGGCTGTTAGAAGCAGCTATCGATGATGATAAAATGAATGCCTGTGCCAATAGCTTCATTACAAAACGTGTAGTAACTGCCATATTTCCAGCCTTTAACTCTTCTAAATCATTGTATCGAGTGAAGAGTGAATCTACGAACATCAGCACAAACAGCAACACCGCGCCGCTCACTGTCCACACGACCATGGACACCAGGATATGGAAATCCATTCTAATAGCCCCCGCTTATTCATTTTGCATGCTGTCATAAGCATAGATAAAGCGAAGAGGAAACGATATTCCTGTCTCCCCTTCGCCTGTGAACATCAGCCGTGAAACGGCTAAGATCAAATGTTATTGCTTCTCGTATTGTTTCATCAGAGCAGCCAATTCATCTTCTACTGCTTGATCTTTGTTCAACTTCTCGAACTCATCATCAAGTGATTTGTTGCCCGAGCTCATCTCGTTGCTAGCTTCGGCTTGAGCTTCTGCTTGCAGCATTTTTTCTTCCATACGTTTCAGGCCAGCAGATGCGGAATCAGAGCTGAAACCGCTCATCGCTTTATTAATTTCAGTTTGAGCTTTGGCAGCATTATAACGTGCAACCAAGGTTTCGCGTTTGTTCTTCATTTGAGTGAGCTGCTTACGCATCTCGTCAAGTTTGCCGCGAAGATTATCCGCTGATGCTTTGTTCTGGTCGAAGCTAGCTTTGTATTCTACCAGTTTAGCTTCAGCAGCCTTCTTCTCTTCCAGAGCACGGCGAGCGAGGTCAACATTACCAGCTTGAGCTGCAGCATGTGCCTGTTGCGTACGTTTGTTAACAAGTGCTTCCTGCTCTTCATATAGCTGCTTGAACTTTTTCTCAATAGCGATTTGAGCCGCTACCGCTTTTTCTGCATCTTCCAAATCTTCGGTCATATCACGAATGTACTGATCGGTCATCTTAATCGGGTCTTCTGCTTTGTCGATAATCGCATTCACGTTAGACATTGTTAAATCGCGCAATCTTTTAAATATAGACATGGTTTCATTCCTCCAAAAGATAATTTAAATACTCACTTGATATCTTTTACGCAGAATTGCCAATCCCGTTTCACATTTGTTGCGCTAAATATTGAATTACTTTATTATTTACGATCTCAACGACCTCTTTAATACCTTCTGCCGTGAGATCGTCGTAATGAATGCCCATAACCACTGTGACCGTCCTGTTTAAAGCCTCAGCTACCCTAATGGCAATATCTTCGCTTATCGTATGCTCTTTATGATGAGGAACCGCAGAGGTCTGCACTTCCACCCGCTCTCCATTTAAATACGCAGTACTTGCCGCTCCAATATGACGAACGCCCCCACTAATTACGAGTAAGAGATCACGTCCGACAGGCGTCGCCATCAGCTCAATATCCTCAGGGTTAATCTTGTTAGAAGTCAATAGTATCTCCTCACTACTCCACTTTATATAATGCCACGTATTTCATCCAAGGATTGAATATTTTCTTGAACCATGAATTGCTCAAGCTCTTCAACAAGCTGGCTACCTGCTCTCAAATTCATGAAATTGTAGGTTCCTACTTGGATTACCGAAGCACCTGCCATAATAAATTCAATAATATCAGTAGCTGTGGTGATGCCCCCCATTCCGATTACTGGAATAGATATGTTCTGTGCGACTTGATGCACCATGCGCAAAGCAACTGGCTTAATCGCTGGTCCGGACAGTCCGGCATACAAGTTATTAAATACACTACTTCTCCGTCGCACATCAATTTTCATCCCGGAAATGGTGTTGATCAGCGAGACAGCATCTGCTCCCTCTGCCTCACACATTTGCGCCATCTCAACGATATTCTCAGCACCTGGAGACAGCTTTACCGCAAGTGGTAGCTTAGTGGAACGTCTAACAGCTTGTACTACTTTTTGCGCTTCTGAAGTCTTGATTCCAAATGCAATTCCGCCCTCTTTTACATTTGGACAGGAAATATTCAACTCAATCATATCAACAGCTGGTTTACCTGCGCTTGATCGAAGATCTGCATCATGCTGGATCATTTCTGCTCCAAGTACGTAATCCTCAAGCGTCCCGCCGCCAAGATTCACCAAACGGGCTGTATCGAGTGTTTCCCAATAAGGGCATTCTTTTTCCAAGAACGCAGCTACACCGGGATTCTCCAATCCTACACTATTCAGCATGCCAGAGGCTGTCTCATAAACTCGAGTGCCAGGGTTACCTGCTTTTGGATGGAGGGTGAGCCCTTTCCCTGAGATTCCACCTAGCAAAGATACATCATACAGCTTTCCATATTCACGACCAAAGCCGAATGTTCCTGAAGCCATTACAATCGGATTTTTAAAATGAACGCCTGCAATTGTTGTACTCATCTTAGTCATGAAAAATCACCTCCTCAGAAAGGAACACGGGTCCGTCTGCACAGGCTTTTCGCTGACCATCACGACAAGAAACACTACAAACAAGACAGGCACCAATGCCGCAAGCCATTCGGTTCTCTAGAGAGAGATAAACTTTTGTATTGCTTCCTGCCTCTTCGGCCGCTACGCCTTTAAGCTGTGCAGCTTTAAGCATAGGATGGGGGCCGCAAACGAAAATATGATCATATTGACTAAAATCCACACGATCCAAAATAAATCCGCCTACATCTACTGTAAGCTCGGCTGCTAATGGACGAAAAGCTTCTGTCCGGTAAGCTTCCCGACTAAAACCTAGAAAGATATCACAACTAGGCAGCTGCTTTGCACAATAATATAGCGGCGCTATTCCAATTCCACCACCAATAAGTGCAACCTTGCCTTCGACCTGTGGGAATCCCGTACCAAAAGGCCCTTCAAGCTCCACTGAGTCACCAGGAGTCAACCGTGAAAATATCTCAGTGCCTTCCCCCACTACGTGATATAAAAATTCGACACTATCCTCTTTTACTTCATGTATACTTAACGGTCTGGAAAGGATCGGATAAGCATCCCATGCCCGTAACATGTAGAATTGACCCATTTCACCGCCGCTATTCGTTTCAACTTTAAGGTGGTACACTCCGTCAGTTAGCCGATCGTTACTTAAAACCATCCCCACGTTATCAAGCTCCTTCAAATTTTATCTTTATTAAGATTGCCTTAGAAGGAGTATAAAATCTGTGACAAACTTCACATTCAAAGCGCGCTATCCCTTTTTCCAGATCCCGCGTTCATAAGGTTTGGGTACATTACGTACGCTTCCAAGCGCCTCTTCCGCATGTAAAGCCCAATAGGGATCGCTCAACATCCCACGGCCAACGGCTATCAGCTCTGCCCGTTCTTCAGCGACGATGGACTGTGCCTCAGTAAAGGATTCAAGCCGCCCCACTGCAATTACAGGCACCTGTAATTCACTACGGATAAACTCTGCCAGATCCACTTGATAAGCAGGGCTTGCATTGGGCCCTCCATTTGAACCTATAGGACCTTCTCCTCCAGAAGAAACATGGAACAGATCCACTCCAGCATTCTTATACCGTCGGCAAATATCCAGAGCGTATGCAGCATCATATCCACCCTCTACATATTCCTTCGCAGATATTCTCATAATCAATGGCATGTCTACAGGAACCACTTCTCGGACTGCTTTAACTACCTGTTCTCCGAACAACGCAGGATCTTGTCCATATTCATCATCTCTGGTATTCGTCAACGGTGAATGAAACTGGTGAATTAAATAACCATGTGCACCATGAATTTCGACCGTATCAAATCCTGCCTCTATAGCTCTGCGCGCCCCTTCACGGAAGGCCTCAATTAATTCTGAAATTCCTTTTTTAGAAAGAGCCTGTGGCGTTTTGAAATTAGCATCAAAAGGAATTGCTGATGGAGCCACTGGCGGCTCTGCATCCACAGCTTTTCGTCCAGCATGTCCTAATTGAACAGCGATTTTTGATCCATACGCATGCACACCATCCGTGATTCTACGATAAGCTTCAATTTGCGAATCACTCCAGATTCCTGTATCTCGATTAGTGATTCTACCATCTGGATGTATGCCAGTCATTTCCACGATAATAAATCCTGTACCGCCAATAGCACGGCTTACATAATGAACATAATGCCAATCATTAGGGATGCCATCCTCTTTATCCACCGAATACTGGCACATTGGTGGCATGACAATACGATTCTTCAGCGATAACCCCTTCAATTCATACGGTGCAAACAAATCAGACATTCATGTCTCCATCCTTCCGTAATCTATAATTGACTCGGGAATTCCCCGTTCTATTAGTATACACGCATTGGTTCCTTCAAGAAATCTTAACCAATACTGTATTGTTATCAGCATAAATCCACCCATCTATGGAGATAACAATTAAGAATATGACGGTGATCAGGTAGTAAAGGAGGCAGATGGGGATGTATTTTCAACGGAGAGGTCAGAAACTGCTCGTAATATTAGGAACAATCATAACTATGCTATTCCCAACCTATTCTTCAGAGGTTGCGTCAGCGCCTGTACAGAGTCAGAAGACTCCGCAAGAACAAACACAAAGTGTACCCGCTTCAGACGAAGATACGGCAATTTCAGCAGGTAGCGCTGCTACAAATAGTTCGACACTTAACAGCAATAAAAACACTAAAGGTCTGACATTAAGTCAGCTGTTACACAAATACCCAGAGACTTTTAAGACTAGTGGACCTCGGAATAAAGTCATAGCACTTACTTTTGATGATGTTCCTGATCCAAGATTTACCCCCCAATTGCTTAGCATCCTGAAAAAATATAATGTCAAAGCAACCTTCTTTGTGGTGGGAAGCAGAGCAAAAAAACATCCAGCTTTGGTGAAAAGAATGATTAGAGAAGGACATGCGATTGGAAATCACTCGTATAACCACCCTCAGTTTGTGAAGCTTGCGATGAATGATTTTCAATCACAAATCATAAAGACCGAGGATATTATACAAACCTTGGCCGGATATAAACCACGACTAATTCGCCCACCCTATGGGGATATCAGTGAACAGCAGCTAAAATGGGCAAAAAGCCATGGCTACACGCTCGTGAATTGGAATGTGGACTCATTGGACTGGAAAGGACTTTCCAAAAACCAAGTCAGAAATAATATTCTAGCCCATATTGGGAGAGGAGCGATTATTCTTCAGCACGGTGGAGGCGGTCCAGGTAGTCATCTACAGGGAACGATTCAGGCTTTACCTGAAGTAATCACTATTATGCGCAAGCGGGGCTATACTTTCGTTACCGTTCCTCAATTACTACAAGTGTCCAAAAGTAAATAAATTACCCCCAAATATATATTTTATAATACGCAAAAAACGGAGGCAGCCGCTAAGGACTTCCTCCGTTTCCTGTGTAACCTTATTTTAGAACTTTTCATATCTCATAGGTTTTCTCTCTATTTTTATCTATCTATTTAACAATGTATAATTGTACATATTGATAACCGAATGATGATACAAAGCTTTGGCTACCAGGGATAAAGATATCGATACGATTGCCTTTTATAGCACCGCCCACATCCGTTGCCGTTGCTAAGAATGCATCTTTAGGCAATCCATCATGTGAATGGCCTGTCACCAATACTTTGGTACCGAGAGGAATCACATTTGGATCAACAGCAATAGTTCCAAGCTTGAGAGGATTTCCGAAATAATCTACTGCACCCCATCCGCCGTTCTCACTGCTTGCAGAAGAATAAGCTGAAGCTTTGACTTGAATCGATTTGTCATAATTAAAGGACTTACCCCATGCTTCAACTGTTTTGGACTCTGAGTTTACATTCAGACTTGGTGTAATCACTGGTGATTTGTCAGTTGTAGTTACGGACTCAGCCTGCATCTTACTAGGGATAGTAATTTCAAGACCTTCGTAAATGTTAAGTGCTGCAACGTTTGGGTTTGCTTTCATTAATTCATTCACACCTACATTATATTGCTTGGATAAAGTATAAAAAGTGTTGCCATCCTTAGCGATATGAACGCTGTCTGCATGAGCTGGGACGGCATGCAGTAATGCACTGATTCCCATAATTGCAGCAAGGGTTTTAATTGTTCTAAATCTGTTCTTCATAATTGCCTCCTCATTAGATGGGCGTGAACGGTATCACTTCCGTATACGCTCGTGTACATTTTAAGTACTTATGTACAACCCGTGTGTGATTTCTTGATATGTTGCAGTCTTTTGTAAAACTGACAGGACTTAATATATCACAATTTTGTAACCTGTGCTTATGTAATTGTTACCACTTTGAAAAATCAAGTTTCAATATTGTCATTTTTTCGGATTGTGGTTAACATATTTTTCATTATGTTAACTACATTAAAAGATACATGCACCATTTTTAAAAATTATCATATAAAATTCCCGAAGATTTTACATAGCGTTAACATTTCATGCTTTATCCAATAGTAGAATGATAGAATATGATAAATAGAATAGATATAGACAACGAATCATATTTGGAGGTCCCATGAATACAGAAGAGAATAAAAACAACCAAAGCAGCCCAGCCACTGCTTACCTCAATAGAGATTTGAGCTGGATCGAATTTAACCGACGCGTGCTGAAAGAAGCTCAAGACCCTGATAATCCGCTAATGGAACGGGCTAGATTTCTGGCAATCGTCTCAAGCAATCTTGATGAATTCATAAGCGTTCGAGTGGCAGGAATTCAAGATCAAATCCGGGCAGGCTATACTAAAAAAGATTTCACTGGCTATACCCCTTCCGGGCTATACAAACGTCTCATCAAGCGAGTTACCAAAATTGTTGCCGACCAATACCGGATTTTCCGTGATATTTCACGGAGTTTGCATAAAGAAGGTATCGTTTTTGTGGATTATGAGGATCTCACTCATGCACAGGAACAGTCCATAGAACAATATTACCGGGATATCATCTATCCTGTACTTACGCCAATGGCTGTAGATCAGAGTCGACCGTTTCCACTCGTTCATAGCCAATTTATCTATTTAGCAGTAGTTCTTACTCGTAAGAATGGCCTTGAAGAAGAGCCTTTTTTTGCTATTCTGCAAATTCCATCTAATCTGCCAAGATGTATCCCGCTACCACACCGGTCTAACAGTAAGAAACGGCAGTTCGTATTTATAGAGGATGTCATCCGTCATCACATTCAAACTTTATTTAGTGGTTATGAGCCCGTTGCTGTTAGTGAATTTCGTTTGACCCGCAACTCTGATCTCACGATCGACGAAGAAGGGGCCGAGGATCTTCTAGAAGAGATTGAAAAGGAGCTGCGCAAGCGTCGCCGCGGTGTTCCAGCAAGACTTGAAGTACAAAAAGGAATTCATCCATATGCCTTGGAACAGCTGCAAGCTGAGTTTGAAATTGAAGATTTCGTATTCGAAATTGAAGGTCCGCTAGATCTAAGTTTCCTTCGTAATTTCGCCGGCAGTATTAAGGGCTTTAGTTACTTAAACTATCCAAGCATTGAACCCGTCTACCCTGCTGAATTTGAAGAGAACGAGGATTTCTTCGAGGTATTACGTGAGCGGGATGTTCTGGTCTACCACCCTTACGAATCCTTTGATGCGATGACGGACTTTATCATTCAAGCCTCAGAGGACGAACAAGTGATGGCCATTAAGATGACTTTATACCGCGTGAGCGGAAACTCTCCTCTGATCACTGCACTGGCTAATGCTGCTGAATCCGGAAAACAGGTAACAGTCGTTGTTGAGTTAAAAGCAAGATTTGATGAGGAACGTAACATTGCTTGGGCCCGCCAACTTGAAAAATCCGGATGTCATGTCGTTTATGGTCTTGTTGGACTCAAAACACATGCCAAAGTCACCTTGATTGTCCGTCAAGAAGGCCATGAATTACGTCGTTACGTGCATGTAGGCACAGGAAACTACAATGACAGTACAGCTAAAGTCTATACGGATCTCAGTCTATTTACTGCTCAAAGCGATATCGGACTTGATGCTTCCGAGCTGTTTAATCAAATGACTGGCTATTCCGCTGATTTTGACTGGAATTCCTTCATTGTAGCTCCAACTGACATGAGCCTTTCCTTACAAAAGCTGATGAAGCGTGAAGCGGAGCATGCTGCAGCTGGAAGACCTGCACGTATCATTGCCAAAATGAACTCACTCTCTAATCAACAAGTCATCGACGATTTATATGGTGCCGCACAGGCCGGTGTATCTATCGATTTAATCGTTCGGGGGGTTTGTTGTCTTCGTCCGGGGATTGAAGGCTTGAGCGAAAACATTACGGTTCGCAGTATTGTCGACCGCTTTCTGGAGCATTCAAGAATTTACTATTTTGAAAATGGCGGGAAGCCTGAGGTGTATTTATCCAGTGCAGACTGGATGACTAGAAACCTAACCCGACGGATCGAGCTGATGTGTCCGGTAAGAGACAGCAATATTCGTAAACAAATCGTTAAGATTCTTGAACTATCCCTTAAAGATAATGTGAAGGCCAGCTTCTTACAGCCTAATGGGTATTACGAGCAACCAGACGACAAAAAGGCCCCTTTCCGGAGCCAGTTCGCAGCAATGGATGTTACACGTTGGAAGGAAAATCGAGTTTTACCTTCACCGCCCAAGCATTCTTAAATGCTTTTAAGGCGTTCTCAATGTCCTCTAGACCAATCAGAAGCGCTGAAGCGCCCTCAAGATCCAGATTAAGAGTATTGCCGTGGAGATTAGCCTTCAGGCCGCTTACAATTCCGATCTCGGTGCTGTCTAGTGCAATGCTTAGCTGTACAAGCGATCCGAGCTTATGAATCCACTCTTCGTCGGAAGGCAGTAAAATGTCCTTATACATCTGGGACAATTTCTGCTTCCGGCTTTTTGTGCTATACGAGGCAATCATCGCGCACAGGATAAGCTGGCGGTGTGTCAGTCCACGAATCGGTGAATTCATCAGCCAATACAGGGTGTGTCGTTTAGATTGATAATAGTTAATGTTAGACCCTGTTCGATGTAGCATGATGGATACATAAATTAACATCTCATGTTCAGCTTTATTCTCCTCATCCTTGAACGCGTCAAACAGACTTAGAGCAAGCTTGTTAATATGATCTAAATACCGTTTAGAAGTACGAATATCAAACCGAATAATCGTATTTAAACTGTATTCAAGCGCACTGTCTCGCACCGGTTGATCCGGCTTCAGTAGATCATGTAGCATACCTTCCCTGAGCCCCTCCCCGCTGATTACAGCCTGGCTAGCCCCAATATACTGATATACCGTATGGAAAATAATCAACCCGGATACGATGATATCTGCTCGACTCTTAGACAACCCATCTAAGTCTTTACGCTTATCATAAGGCATTGAAGGTAATGTGTTCATAAAATGCTCAATCGTCTCACTGGCCATGGTGTAACCGTGAGAGTTAGGTAATGAGTATGCTCTAGTCTTTTGATCCAGCTTACCTAGAGAACGAACCGTACCTCCCAGACCAAACAGTGGAAGACCTGCTGTTGAGTTAAGCCAATCATGCTCTACCAATCTCCCCAGAACATAGGTCTCCAGCTTCTGAATCTGCTCTCCATTCCAGTTCCCGCCTTGACCAAACATAAGATTGGTATTCACCGCTCCGAACGGAAAGGAAATACTATGTTGATAACGCCGCCCGCGAAAAAGTGTGATTTCAGTACTCCCGCCACCAATATCGATGACATAACCATCTTCAACATTAAATGCGTTTATGACACCTAAGAAGCCAAAGTAAGCTTCCTGATGACCACTGATAACCTCAATGGGTATGGTAGAAGCTTCTGACAAAAAGGCAATAATTTCACTGGAGTTAGCAGCATTTCTGATTGCCGCTGTAGCGCCCGCACGAATGGTCTCTACATCAAAAGCATTGCAGATCTCCTTAAACTGGCGCAAGACTGGGATGATCGTCTCCATATCCTTCTGCTCCAGTCGACCTTCCTTCGTAATCTTCTCACTAAGACGTGCAGAGTACTTACACTCCTTGATGATCTTATAGCCTCCCTCCGGCGTTGTATCATAGATTACAAGACGTATGGAGTTAGAACCAATATCGATAATGCCTATCCGGCGCAGATCATCTCTCATTATGTATGTACTCCTTTTCAAGTTGATTGACCATCTATTATACATGGTTTACATAAATAAATGAACTCAGTCCATTATATCCTCAAATTATGCAACTGTTAAAAAAATAAAGCAGCACCCGGATAACTTGCCCGAGCGCCGCTTCGATTTGACTTACTTATAACACTTTACTTAAAAAATCCTGTGTACGTACATGCTGAGGATTTCCGAATACTTGTGCAGGTGTACCCTGCTCTACAATTACGCCGCCATCCATAAATAGAATACGGTCGCCCACTTCGCGTGCAAAGCCCATCTCATGCGTAACAATGACCATTGTCATACCATCTTCTGCAAGCTTCTTCATAACCTCCAGCACCTCACCGACCATCTCTGGGTCAAGGGCTGAGGTTGGCTCGTCAAAGAGCATCACATGAGGCTGCATCGCCAGCGCACGGGCAATCGCGATCCGCTGCTTCTGCCCTCCGGACAGTTGAGCAGGATATGCATCCTTTTTATCTTCAAGGCCTACAGTCTTGAGCAGCTCCATTGCGAATTTATCTGCTTCGGACTGCTGCTGTTTTTTCACCTTAATCGGTGCTAGTGTAATGTTCTGCAGAACTGTTTTGTGAGGAAAGAGGTTAAACTGCTGAAATACCATTCCCATCTTCTCACGTGTGACATTAATATCGTGCTTTTTGGAGGTAATAGATTCACCTTCAAAAGTAATTTCGCCACCAGTTGGCTGCTCCAGGAGATTCAAACAGCGCAGAAAGGTACTTTTACCCGATCCACTCGGTCCGATAACGACGACGACCTCACCTTTATGAATCTCCAAGTCAATTCCCTTGAGAATTTCCAGCTTCCCGTAATTTTTTTGCAAGTTCTTAACGGCGATCATCGGTATTCAGCCTCCTTTCCAGTCTACCTAGGATCTTCGATAGCGTAAATGTCAGCACAAAGTACATAAATGCGATAATTACAAGTGGTGTCATACCATCGTAAGAAATCGTTGTAACCGTACGTGCTTGAAACATCAAATCCGTAACGCCGATAAAAGAAATAATCGATGATTCCTTGATAATGGTGATAAATTCATTTCCGATTGCCGGAAGAACACTCTTGAGTGCCTGCGGGAGTATGATATGGCGCATAGTCATCCCTTGCTTCATTCCAAGCGAACGGGCTGCCTCCATTTGTCCACGATCTACCCCTTGTATCCCAGCACGGAAAATCTCTGCAAGGTAAGCAGAACTGTTAATGGATAAAGTGATTGCCCCCGACTGAATCGGTGTAAATTCAATCCCGAATGTAGCCAATCCATAATGGATCAGAAACAGTTGTACAAGCATAGGTGTACCACGAAGGAATTCTACCCAGGCTGTTGCCAAGAAGCGAAGCACACCCCATTTGGACATACGTAGCAAGGAAACAATAATCCCTAGAATAAAACCAAAGAAGACGCCTAGAACAGCAAGCAGCAAGGTATACTGCAAACCGGTTAGGAAAAAATCACGATAATCATAAGCCATTTTAAATAAAGTAATGTCCATAACCTATCCTCCCATCTCCAAAAAAATAGAAAATAGCTTATTGTCGCTATTTTCTGTATACACATACAATTTACTTTAGCAGACTTTAAAAATATCCGTTGTTTCTTTACTTCGTGCTATCTGCAAGCTCACTAGCTGCCGTTACGTACTCATCAATTTTACCTTCTGAGTTTAAACGTGTCAGTGTGCTGTTTACTTGATCCAGTAGCTCTTTATTTCCTTTTTTAATACCAATAGCATAACCGTCATCTTCAACTTCTGGCTTAGCATCAGTAATTACAAGACCAGGAACATTCTTAACGAATGATTTGGCGACGGGCCCTTCAATGATAGCAGTATCTACACGATTGGATTGCAATTGTAGAACGATTTCGGAGATTTTACCAAGCGAAGTGATTTTCGCTCCCTCGATCCCTTTAGCAATTTCTTCTTGAATGGATCCAGTCTGCACACCAATTTTGGTACCTTTTACAGCATCCATAGTGGCGTATTTATCTTTGTCCGCTTCGCGCACAACAATCGCTTGCTCAGCCTTGTAATAAATGTCTGAAAGATCAACAGCTTTTTTACGTTCTTCCGTCGGGCTAAGTCCAGAAATTACAATATCTACTCTTCCGCTGGACAATTCGTTCAATAGTGAGTCGAATGGCAAGTCCTTAATTACAAGTTCTGCACCCATATCAGCAGCAATTTCCTTAGCGATATCGATATCGAAGCCCACGATAGTATCTTTACCGTCTACTACTTTATGGAATTCGTACGGAGGAAAATCTGCACTTGTGCCCATAGTAAGCTTCTTAGTAGCCCCACCGTTAGTTGCATTTCCATTTGCAGCGGTATCACTATCATTTTTATTTTGACCGCAGCCTGACAACAGGCCTACTGCTAATAACATACCTAAACTAAGTTTACCCCATTTGTTCATTTCTATATCTCCCCTATTCGTATGAAAAAAATCCAAGTTGTCTCTTTGACCGACTTATTATAAATCAGAACGCATGAATATGCAAAGGCATAATTGTGACAATAACTTCCTTTTATTGGGTTTCAAAGCAAAGAATTCATTCTTCTGAAACATATTATTCAACATTTATTCAAATTTTATATAATTTTATACATTTTTACTATTCCCTAACTTAACCAAATCATGCGGCAAATCGCCCCTAATTTTCATCAAAAAAAGGAGTGCACTAAAGTATGAGTTATACTTCAGTGCACTCCCTTATTAACCTATTACGGAATCTAATGAATCCTTATTCCGTAATTTCATTATAAATATCAATGTACTGTTGCGCCGATACATTCCAGCTATAATCACCAGCGAATGCGTTTTTCGTAATCTTTTTCCAATGTTCAGGCTGCTTGTATAATGAGATCGCCCGGCGAAGTGTAAACATCATATCGTGGGCGTTGTAATTGCTGAATGTAAAGCCGTTCCCTTCACCGGATTCTTCATTATAAGCTTGAACGGTGTCATTCAAGCCGCCAGTTTCCCGCACAACAGGTATGCTTCCGTAGCGTAAAGCGAGAAGTTGACTGATCCCGCAAGGTTCAAACTTGGAAGGCATAAGAAAGATATCACTAGCAGCATATATTTTGCGTGAGAGTGCATCATTAAAGAGGATTTGTGAAGATAGCTTTGTCGGATAACGCCAAGCCGCTTCCTTAAACCACCGCTCATAGGACTCATCCCCCGTTCCAAGCAGAACAAATTGAATGTCATCCTTATACAATAGCTCATCCAATACACGCGTAAGCAAATCTAAACCTTTGGAATCCACAAGACGAGTAACCATAGCCACCATCGGAATATTAGCATCCACAGGTAGTCCTAATTCCTCCTGCAAGGCTAATTTGTTCTCCGTTTTCTTCGCCAGATTAGAACGATAACGGGTAACAAGACTTGTATCTGTTGCAGGATTATAACTTTTTGTATCTATTCCATTCACAATACCGCTCAAAACATCCGCTCGCGCATTCAACAATCCATCCAGTCCGTAACCATAATAAGGTGTTCGAATTTCTTCCGAGTAGGTTGGACTTACTGTGGTGACACGGTCGCTGTATACAATGCCACCTTTTAAGAAATTCACATTCCCGTAATACTCCACGCCTCCAAAATAACTGCTGTCCAGACCCAATAGCTCCCCAAGTACCTCATAAGGAAACACACCCTGATACAACAGGTTATGTATGGTAAATACACTTCGCATTTCGCTGTAAAATGGATTGTGTCGATAATGACCCTGAAGCAGCATTGGGATTACAGCCGCATGCCAATCATGGCAATGCATGACGTCCGGCTGAAAATCAATAGCTGGCAGACACTCCAGCACCGCACGATTATAGAACGCGAAGCGTTCCCCATCGTCCATATATCCGTAGATTCCGTCCCGTCCAAAATAATATTCATTGTCGATAAAGTAAACGGGAATACCGTCGTAAACCATATGTTCGATTCCGCAGTACTGATTACGCCAGCCGATTGGCACATACACTTCTGTTAAATGCTCCATTTTTGAAGTGAACTTTTCTGGAATCCCACGATATTTAGGCAAAATCACTCGTACATCCACCCCGGCACCCTTCAGCGCTTTAGGTAATGCCCCAATGACATCGGCCAGACCACCCGTTTTGATAAATGGATGAGCTTCAGCTGCGGCAAATAAAACTTTCATGATTATTTCCCCCTTTAAAGTGTACGGATTCTCTATTCGTTCTTTAATCTATGACTCATTTGCCTCTTTACTCTTACCCACTCGTGACGTTTTCTTAAACACCAGGAAGCTAAGAGGCGGTAATGTTAGCTCTATACTGTTCACCTGATTATGCCATTCTAACTTTTTGCTCTTCTGAGGCAAGTTGTGTATACCCGAACCTCCGAACGCTACATCTTCCGAGCTAAAAAGTTCTTCATAAGTCCCTGGGCGTGGAACCCCTATACGATACTGTTGACGCTGGACAGGTTGAAAATTGATGATAAACAGCAACGTATCTCCAGGCTTCTTGCCTTTACGCAGATATGAAATTACGCTTTGTTCATTGTCATCTGCATCAATCCATTGATAACCCTCTTGGGAATGATCAAGCTCCCACAGGGCTTTCTCCGAGCGATACAGTTTATTAAGTGCAGCAGTGTAAGCTAGCATACCACGATGGCTATCATAGTCCAGCAGTAGCCAATCCAGCTGCTCTTGATCCTTCCATTCGATAAATTGACCAAATTCTCCTCCCATGAACAGAAGTTTCTTTCCGGGATGGGATATTTGATAACCGAGCAGTTGCCTAAGTCCTGCGAACTTCTGTTCATAAGAACCGGGCATTTTGTCCAGTAACGACTTCTTGCCATGTACAACCTCGTCATGTGATAAAGGTAATGCATAATTTTCGGCATAAGCATAACATATTGGAAATGTTAATAAATTATGATGATGAGGGCGCCCCCAAAAATCATGTTCTATGTAGCCCAAGGTGTCATTCATCCATCCCATATTCCATTTGTAGTTAAAACCGAGGCCACCTTCATGAGCTGGCGCTGTAACTCCCGGCCAAGCACTAGATTCTTCTGCCATCATTAATGCCTTAGGAAAATACTGAAATATCGCTTTATTCAGGTTCTGAATAAACTTAATGGCTTCTAAATTCTCCAGACCACCATTCACATTACGTCGATATTGATGAGCTTGTTTCTCAAAGTCGAGACGTAGCATACTGGTAACCGCATCTACACGCATCCCGTCAATATGATAATACTCAAACCAAAAGAGTGCATTAGAAATGAGGAACGAAGAAATCTCAGGCTTGCTGAAGTCAAACGATAGGGTTCCCCAGCCTGGTTTTTCCGCTAACATTGGATCTTCATATTCATAAAGTGGCGAGCCATCAAACATTCTTAAACCGTGTGCATCCTTTGCAAAATGGGCCGGAACCCAATCCAGAATGACACCAATTCCAGCTTGATGCAAATGATCGATTAAATACATCAACTCATGGGGTTCACCATATCGGCTCGTAGCCGCAAAATACCCCGTACCTTGATAGCCCCATGATAAATCGTATGGATGCTCAGCAAGCGGCATAAACTCAACATGGGTATAACCCATTTCCACCAAATAAGGAATTAATAATTCACTCATTTCCTGATAGCTGTAAAATTCCCCATCTTCTTTTTGACGCCAAGTTCCAAAATGCATCTCATAAATGTTCATCGGTTGATGATATGGTGCTTTACTCTTTCTCCGCCATGTAGCATCTCCCCAACGATAACCACTGAGATCCGTAACAACGGATGCAGTCGCCGGGCGAACCTCAGCTTTGAAGGCAAAAGGATCCGCTTTTAGGAAGCTGGAGCCATCACTGGCAACAATCCTGTATTTGTAAAAAGTTCCCGGCTGTATTCCCGGAAAAAAACGACTCCAAAATCCTGAATCGGGTATCTTATATAACGAGTCCATGTCCTGCGTTCCATCCCAGCCATTATGATCACCAGCTAGTCCTACATATGTCGCATGAGGAGCCCACACGGTAAAGCGCACGCCCGTAACGCCTTCTTCAGCGGCAGTGTGCGCACCCAGCATAGAATAGCTGCGATAATTGGTGCCCTCATGGAACAAATAAATATCAGCAGCTGACGGAAGGGTATCGATTGTTGCTTTTTCAGCCAATTCTACACCACCTTTTTTGAATGCTTGTACCTATTACATTAACCGAATATTACCATTTTGAAAATGATTTGATGTGAAAACAAAAGATTTTCTGATAAAGAAATATTAATTGTAATTTTTCTTTTTACACAGCAATATACTTCACCTATGTCGTTTCAAGTGCTTGTCGTGAGTTTATATATCAAGCATTGACAAAATAAATGGGAGGGATAACAAATGAATAACAAAAAAGATTGTATCGCCATGCTCTTGGCAGGAGGGGAAGGCCGCAGATTGGCTCCCTTGACTTCCAGTATGGCTAAGCCTGCAGTCCCTTTCGGTGGACAGTATAAAATTATTGATTTCCCACTAAGTAATTGTGTAAATTCTAAAATTGATACAGTAGGTGTCCTGACGCAATATGAAGCTGAATCCTTACATGAACACATCGGTGAAGGTGAGCCTTGGGGCTTACATAGTCAAAAGGATAAAGGTGTAACCCTGCTTCCTTCCGGTGTTGAAGGCAGAGACAGCTATACAGGAACTGCTGATGCAATTTATAAAAACATTGAGTATATCGATAGCCGTAATCCAGAACATGTTCTCATTCTATCCGGTGATCATATTTACCATATGGATTACCGAAAAATGTTGGATTACCATGTAGAGAAGGCTGCAAAAGCCACCATCTCCGTAATGGAGGTGCCGTGGGATGAAGCTAGTCGTTTTGGAGTGATGAACGTAAATGATGAACTAAAAATCTCTGAGTTTGCGGAAAAACCAAAAGTACCTAAAAGTAATTTAGCTTCTATGGGTATATATCTGTTTGAGTGGGCTTATCTGAAGGAGCACTTGTTGCGGGATGCAGCTAATCCGAATTCCAGTCATGACTTTGGTAAAGACGTTATACCAACGATGCTTGATCAGAATGATGATTTATTCGCTTACCGCTTCAAAGGATACTGGAGAGATGTAGGTACTGTGGGTAGTCTCTGGGAAGCACATATGGATCTTCTGCAAAAAAACAATGGCATGAAGCTCGACAAAGCTCATTGGCCGATGTATAGCCGGAGTCGCCGGACTAAGCTTGCTGTTCATAAACCACGTGTTCAGATTCCATCAACGGACTCTCTCGTGAATGAATTCTGCACGCAAGAAGGTAGCTTGCAACGTTCTGTAATCTTCAATGGTGTGGAAATTGGAAAAATGAGCCAAATTAAACAAAGCGTTATTATGCCTGGCGTTCGCATCGGACGTGGAGTACAGATCGAAAATGCCATTATAGGCGAAGGCGCCATTATTAAGGATGGTGCTGTCGTCAAGGGAAGTATTAATAATATTGTAGTTGTTGGGCCCAATGAGACCGTAGCTCCTAAGCCAGCGGTTCGAAATCAACCCTCCCGTCTGTTTCAGGATGTTTATGAGAAGACAGGACGTCTACGGGAAGTTCTCCCTTCTTAAAACCATTATATATATAAATACTTTATCAAGCAAAAACGCCTTCGGCGTCCCAAATGGACGGTAAGCGTTTATGCGAGAAATATAAGGATAATGTATAGTGTGAAACCTATATATACTTATATATATAAAAAGGGGCTGTTGTCCTGGTCGAACATGACCAGAGCAACAGCCCCTTCGGTTGTTAGAAGTTTACCTTTATGATTCATGGAGCGCTAACCATTCTCGATCTAAAATACTCATTTCCACACAATCTACATATTGCTCCCCAAACAGCGCTGATTCGCGCTCTACACCCTCCCGCTTAAAGCCCAATGCTTCATAGGTTTTCAGGGCAACGGTGTTGAAAGCAAAAGCTCCCAGAGAAATACGATGCAGATCCAAACTCTCAAATCCGATCCGGAGCATTTCATTCATCATCCTTGTTCCAAAGCCTCTGCCCTGATAATCAGTATCTACTACTACTCTGCCAATACGTGCAGATCGATTCGCCCGGTCAATAGCTGAAAAACTGATGTGTCCCACGACCTGCTGAGTAGCTTCATGCACCGCACAGAAGATAAGGCGATCAGAATTCGCTGGATGATTAGCCCCATCTAAATACTTAGTAAGCTGGTCATCGTCAAGAGGAAAAGTTAGTGAAGGTCCAGCCCATTGCTTCAGATACTCAGGTGAGACACTCCATCGTTTCAGGTGCTCAAAGTCCGATTCAGAAATAAATCTAAGAATCAGACGATCGGAATCAGGTTGTTCCTCAAAATGCTCATACAGGTTCACTAAACGACCATTTCCCATATCGTTAGTACCCATGTAATGAAAACCCATGCTCTGATAATAACGATTGAGTTTAATGTTATGTGCGACGGTATCAAATCTGAGTCCTCTGCAGCCAAGTTCTTTGGCTCGCACCGCAGCATATTTAAGCATATGCTGACCAAGTCCCTGACTGCGGTGTGAACCCGCTACAGCTAATCTATGCAAATATGCATAAGACTCATCGTTTTTGCTTCCCCAGTATTGAGGATCACTGAATTGTAATGTGAACATTCCAACTACTGCTTCATCGTCAATCGCAAGATAAACATGCCTATCAGTGAAATAGCCTGTGATATCATTCTCGTTAAATTGGCCGGGGGTCCATTGCTTTATCCCATTTCGTTCCATCCAATTTGCTGCTTCCTGCAGCAGCCTCAAGATATCACCAGTCCGATCAGGTTCTCCACGAACGATCCTAATCGAATTCCCCCATACTTCCATTTCCATACCTCCTAGACATCTGATTCAGGTAAGGTAGCTGTTATTTGTGCTACATGATCTGAATTGACTTCAGGCAGCTTCTCAGTAAGTGGCAAGATTACGGTAACTTCAGTTCCACTACCTAGCTCACTTTCCATTTCGAGCTTCCCGTGATGAAGTTCCACGATTTGTTGTGAGATGGCTAGACCTAAGCCCGTTCCCCCGTTCAACGCATCCACTTGAAAGAAACGGTCTTTCACTCTGGAGATATGTGCTTCACTAATCCCAATCCCACTATCACGAACCATGATAGCAGTCTCTGTAGCCGAAATTCTCTTCGCAGACAATTCTATACTGGACTCCTCATGTGAAAACTTCACGGCATTGTCTACCAGATTCAAGAACACTTGTTTTAGACGATTGGCATCCCCTTTAACATAGATCCCGTCTTCACATTCAAGAAGCAGGTGAATCCGTTTTTTCTCCGCCTTGGCCCAAATATTAAGTATAGTCTCCTGAAGTAACACTTTCACGTCAACAATCCCAATGGACAGCTTCATTTGGTTCTGCTGCAGCTTTGAAAAGTCTAGAATCTCCTCTACTAGACCAATCAAGCGTTCACTTTCTTTGGAAATGATGCTGACTCCAAGCTTTGTCTCCTCCGGATCATAGCCACCAGAGACCAAGGTTTCACTCCAGCCCTTGATACTAGTAAGGGGTGTCCGAAGCTCATGTGAAATGGACGAGATGAAATCATCCTTAATCTGATTACTGCGCACAATTTCCTGAGCCATATAATTCAGCGTTGAAGCCAAGTCACCAATCTCAAATTTGTAATTCCCCTTAATCCGCACATTAAATCTACCCTTAGCCATTTGGGCTGATACCGCCGTAATGTTATTGAGCGGCTTTACGATTGAATTGGCAAGTCCGAAGCTGAACACGATAACAACAGCCATAACAGCTGCGCCTATACCAATTGACAGTAACGTAAGATTAAGCAAATCGTTGTTGATGCCCTCAAGTGAAGTAAGATATCTTAGAATATACGTATCACGTCCGTGAACCTGTAGCATCTTGGACACAGCCATAACACTCTCGTTAGTACCACTCTGGCGTCCTACCCAGCGGCCAATACTGCCCCCTACCGCCTCAGGGACGTCACTAGTTGTAATCGTACGATCAGGCTGAAAACCGGTCGAACTGGTAATCATGTCACCATTCATGGTCAATACTTCTAGCTCTGTATTGGGCAGCTCAAATCTATCCAGCAGTACTTGCAGCTGATTCGAGTTGTTATCGCCATCTAGCTCGTATTTATGAAAAAACGACTCTGCCGTGGTAATGTGATTTTTCATCTTGCTATATACACTGTCATAATAATACGTTCTGATGGCAAGCAGGAAGATAACTTCTACGAGGAGAAGCGCCAAAAAAACTACAAGAATGTAGTGTAGAACAATTTGTCTGCGCATCCCCTTCTTAATCATTGTACTTGGCCTTTCCATCTATATCCGTGTCCCCATACCGTTTGCAAGAATTCTGGCTCTGACGGATTATTCTCTATTTTTTGACGCAGACGACGAATATTCACATCCACAATTTTGGGATCACCCATATACTCCTTGCCCCACACATGATCCAGCAGAAGATCGCGGCTGAGCGGTGTATTTTCTTTTTCGAGGAAGAATTGAATCAACGAAAATTCCGTTGGCGTCAGTTCAATCGCTTCATTATCACGTTTAAAATGTTTGGAAATAAGATCCAAGGTAAATGGCCCTGAAACGAATGAAACTTTCGCTGACTGTTCACGATGAACGTTCACTCGGCGCAGCAAAGATTGAATTCGAGCAATCAGTTCTGTCGGGCTGAATGGCTTGCTAACATGGTCATCCGCTCCTACAGACAATGCATACACTTTATCTTGCTCTTGAACCTTGGCTGTCAGAAAAATAATACCCAAACGCTCATTGGTTTCTCTGACCCGTCTACATACTTCAAATCCATCAATACCCGGAACCATTACATCCAACAGAGCGATATCAATATCAGGGATCGTGGTTAACTTGTGAAGAGCTTCATGCCCATCCGCAGCCTCTATCACTTCGAACCCATTACGCTTCAAGTTAATGACAATAAAACTACGAATGGACTCCTCATCTTCCAGTATCAGTACTTTACTCATCTATTCCCTTCCTTTCTATAGGGGAAGCAATTTTATTGCTTCCTTCCTTTGTTGTACTTTGTTCTAACTTACCGCGGTAGGCGATGACCTTGTCTGCATCACGTGCAAGCAAATCCCA
The DNA here is from genome assembly GCF_038000135.1 of Paenibacillus sp. FSL F4-0236. Lineage (NCBI taxonomy): Bacteria > Bacillati > Bacillota > Bacilli > Caryophanales > Paenibacillaceae > Paenibacillus > Paenibacillus sp. FSL F4-0236. The sequence continues at coordinate 2,261,335 of NZ_JBBOBK010000001.1, read as the reverse complement.
ACCGTCATTTTTTACGCGATCCCATTCTGAAGGAGAAAAGAAGGAAACCTCAGCAACCGTCTCACCGGTATCTGACATGATAAACTTAAGGTTCTTATCCAGAACCGATTTCGTATCAACTGTCACCTTTCCATGCCATTCCGGAGAAAAATTAATATTGAATCGATCCGATGGATCATGATATAGCTGGGTTGCGAAGGTCAGACCTTCTTTCCCATCCCATTTATAATAGGAGGTAAAGTATGGAATTTCAGCTGGATCGAAATACTCCCATCCTTTAGGCGCCTCAAGCAATCCAATTTCAATAATGCCATCATGATCAATATCTTCACTTGCAATCCGACGATCTTTATAAGTCCGCGCATCGCCTGGTAATACCACACGCAGCTTGTTATTCTCCATAACGACAATAGAGGTATAGGCAGATTGGGAATCCACTGCAGCATCCAATACGATTCCTTCTTTATTCTCTGAGATTTTTCCTGCAACAATATTGTAATAATTATTAAAATAAGGATCGATATTATCAAGCTTATCGAGTACCTTAAAGCCATCATTGTACTGATAGACCGAAATGGTTGCAAATTCATTTCTTTTAAAGTAAACAACGGTTATGTCTTCAATTCCATCCCCATTAAGATCATCAATCATATATTTTGTATAAGGATGTGAAAGCACTTCTTCTAATGTTCCGCTGGAATAGCTATAGACGACAAGACCCTTTTCTTCACCTTGTGAATAGCCGGTAACAATTTCAAGCTTCCCATCACCCGTCATATCCTTCAAATCAACCGACTCCAGCACAGACCCGTCGCCATCGAATACAAGTTTCTTGACCCAAGTGTCGCCCTGTTTCTCCAGTATCATCCCGTGAATCTGTACCGCTTCACCTGGAGTCCTATAGAACACTAGCGTCTCCATAACTCCATCCTTATTGAGATCTTCAGTAAAGATGGTACTATCATCGTCATTGGTCGGACGAATCAACGTGGAACCTGCTGGCTTAAGTGAATTAATAGCAGCCATAAGTGTTGCTTTGTCAGCAGACAATTGTGGGGATTTCATCTTAGAAACAGGATCACTGATGAAAGTACAACCCGACAGTACGGATAACGTCAGCGTTGCGGCTACAAAGCACCTAAGACTTCTCATATTCAACTTCATCACTCTTTTCCTTATCCGTGTCCTATATTTAAAGATTTGCACGTTCTTGGAACGTTAATCTACGCCCCTTTATATCATGCTTAATTCTGCCATCTTCTAGTACCCATAGACGCGTAGCAAAACGTTCCGCTAATTCAATCGGTAATACCGTTACAACCGTAAGACCGGTTTCTTTACACAGCTTCCGCAATGTTTCCAAGACACTCTCCGCGGATTTAGGATCTAATCCCGTAACCGGTTCATCCGCTAAAATCACTTTAGCACCGTGAGTCAACGCTCTAGCAATCGCTACACGCTGCCTTTCTCCGCCACTAAGTTGACTTGTCTTCATCTTCGCCTTATCCAGGAGGCCAAGGGCGTCCAGTTCATCCATTGCACCCATATAATCATCTGAACGTACCATCCCAGTGACCATTCGCCATAACGGCGTTTGTGAAGACTGGCCGATCAGTACATTTTTCAATGCAGTACGGTTAGGATTGAGCTCTGCATTCTGCTCCAGGTATGCCCACTCGCGGCGGATTTTTCTTTTACCTGTAAAGGCACTCGCCATTATATCTGTACCGTCCACTCTAAAATTCCCTCTATCCCACTTCTCACGCAGCGCTAAACAGCGCAGTAAAGTGGTCTTACCGCTACCGCTAGCTCCAAGTATTGCTACGAACTCACCCGGTTCTAATTGAAACCCTATATCCTGTAGAACTGGATTCTTATCTTCCCCAACTGCCTTGGCTAAGTGTTCAACTGTGATCATAGTTCAGCCTCTCCCTGTCTTTATCTATAATCTATAGTGTACTCTGAAAGCCAGATGAATTTCCATGCGAGCACTCGTTCTTATCTTACCTCAAATTTTTTGCCGTGGCGAGAAAAATAACCCAAGCAATCCGAAGGCGATATATAAAGCGCCCATCAAGCCGAAAATCCCCCCGCCCCAGCCGACTTGCATGAGCAAACCGCCGATCCCTGGACCTATAATACTGCCTATACTAAAATGAAAAGAAGCAACCACATTTGCAGCAGGCAGTAAATGTCGTGGTAAAATGTCCGCAGCCAGACTAAGGCCTAACGAGAAAAAGGAGCCTACAAGTCCACCAGCAATCATCAACAGCACCATAGTCACTTTGAAATGGTCACCTGCTAATGGCAGTAATGCGAAGGCAATCCCGCCTCCAATCCCAGTAAGAATCAATACCTTCTTTCGACCAAAACGGTCGCTCCACAGTCCTAGCGGGAATTGTAACAACAGTCCTCCAATGCCCGCAAAAGGCAATAAGGCTGCAATTTGATCCGTGCTGTATCCGATCCGGAGGCCATACACTGGAAAATTACTGTTTAAGCTTGCTTCCATGAAACCGTATAGGAGTGCAGGAATTAAAGCAAACCACGCTAGACTGTAACAACGTCCAAACCGGCGTACCTGACTTTCTCCACTCTCAACTTTATCTGGACGTGAATCCGGAAGCATTGTAACGGCTAGTATTAGGACCAGCAAAAAAAGAAAAGCTAGAACAATAAAGGGTGTTGCCTGACCAAAGCGCAGCAGACTAATTCCAAGTGGCCCCAAGCTAAAGCCCAGACCATAGGACATCCCATACAGGGAAAGATTTCGTCCACGATGCTCGGCAGGTGTCATTAGCAGCACCCATAGCTGGGCGGCATAATTGATAGCTGCATCACCAACACCTACAAGTAGACGTAACACAAACCATATTTTGATTCCAGGAAAAAAGGGGAATAAAAGCAAGCTTACTAAGACTAAGCTTATCCCGCCAGCAATCAATTTTTTGAATCCAATCGCTCCGAGAACTCTTTCAGCAATCAAGGTCATTCCGAATGATCCTATGTATAAAGCAGCTGCATTAAGTCCATTAAGCGAAGAGGAAACTCCTTTCTGCTCCAATAGAATGGATAATACGGGAAGCAGCATTCCTTGGCTGAGTCCAGCCGCTATAGTAGCGGTAATAAGAATCATGAAATTCATTTTGCTGTTACTTCGAATAGATAATTTTGGCCGGTCTGACACAGATGATATCCCCCTATGATTAATAACGCTAATTTGTTCTAACGCCAATTGGCAAACACCGAACATTATAGTGGACAACCCTCTTCAAAACAAGAGATAATATGAAGATGTTACGGATTTCCTGGGGGTGCATGAGACATGGAGTACGAATTAAAGATCGACGTATCGCCGGTTTATGAACTGCTGGACAGTTTTATGTTATATGTAACTAGAAAATGGATCTCCAATTTGGACATTGGTCCCCACTGGATAAGTGATGTGGAAGATCGCATTTCTCCTCATAAGGTAACAGCTTTAATGCAAGCCGCCGAGTGGCCTTTTACGGATTATGATGTGCTATATGCCTGGGTTTACATTCGAGGACCCGCAACTTCAGTGCTGCATTACTTAGATGATCTGGATTCAGCCTCCATAGATGAATGTTATCAGCAAATCGCTCCGCTCATTCAGGAGTTTACGATTGAAGATGCTTTTCGGATTCGGAGCAGCTATAGTCCACTCTTGCGTCTCTGGTACGAGCAATACTTCCGCCATGTGGAGCACAAAATATTACCGCTATTAATTGAAGATGCTTCTGAGAAAAAAATGCTTGAAAGTAAAATGGATCCCATTTCTCTAATTGAATACGCGTCTGGCGGTGTAGTTTTCGAGGAGATCACGGATCTAAAAACGATTGTATTACTACCAACTGTTCATAATCGTCCGATTAACACCTACTGCTTCTACAAAACCATGGTGATCGTACAATACCCTGTAGATGTACCTTTAGAAGACGAAAATGAACCACCTATGGTGCTTTTGCGCATGACCAAGGCACTTTCCGACCCCACCAGACTTCGATTGCTTCGCTATGTCGCACATGAACCCAAGTCGTTGTGGGAGATGCAATCAGATCTTAATCAATCCAGAGAAATGCTGATGCATCACCTTATGATTCTACGAGTAGCCGGCCTACTCCGCATCCATCTTAGAGGTGAACAAGATGAACGTTTCAGTATTCGCCCTGACGGCGCATCAGAGCTTCAAATGTTCCTAGAGTCTTATATTTATCTATAGAACACATACAGATACAGATCCAAGGAGTGAGAGATATGAAATACATGACACAACAGGTGATTTTCGATCTAGATGATACACTGGTCCACTGCAACAAATATTTCGATCTGATTTTAGGGCAATATTTTGAGCTAATGACTGATTGGTTTAACGAATTTGGCCCGAGCACCAGTGACCTACGCGACAAACAAATAGAAATTGACGTGCACACGGTCAACACAAGTGGTCTTGCCAGCGATAATTTCCCTAAATCCCTAATCGCTACCTACCGCTATTTCTGCGCAAAATATAATCGTCCGACGGACCGTTTTCAAGAACAACAGTTACACAAGCTTGGACTAAGCGTCTATGATCAAGAAATCGAAGCTTACCCTGGCATGGTTGAAACGCTGGATACTCTGAAGCAGGATGGTCACCATTTATTCCTGTACACAGGTGGAGACGATACGATCCAACAACGTAAAATTGAGCAAATGAAGCTAGATGCTTACTTTGATGACCGGATCTATATTCGTCAACATAAAAATGTTGAGGCACTTGAAAATATTTTGACTACGCAAGGCTTTGACCGCAAACGCACCTGGATGATTGGTAACTCTTTACGTACAGATGTACTTCCGGCAGTAACCGCAGGCATTAACAGTATCTATCTGAAGCAACAGAATGAATGGAGCTATAACCTTATTGAACTGGAGCAAGAAATGCAACAAGCAGTGAAGACCATTTCCTCCATCCATGAGGTGCCTCCTGTTATTCGTAGTGCTACCCTGCAGAAACTCTAGGTGCAAAGTAACCTCAGACATTGTTACAAATGACATATCTACTCTACCTCTGGGATGATTATACTATTTTTGTATAATTCCTAAATGAGGTAGGAGATGAGATATGAACAAGAAAGTGAAGTCCAACCATTCTCGAACTAACAAACAAATGCTTCCCATGCTCTTAGGTATAGTTGTTGTAATCCTTGTCGCTGTTATTGTCTTCATTCTAAATGACAAGACGGACAGTACAGAGGGTTTACCTAACTACACTGATGTGAAGGGGAGCATTGTTGTTGATGGGCTGAAATATGAAAAGCAACCTCATCTTGGTAGTCCTGATGCCAAAATCAAAGTCATCGAATTTGCAGATTTCAAATGTCCTGCCTGCAAAAACTGGACGGAGAAATATCTGGATACGTTTGTTAAGGACTACGTGGATACTGGAAAAGTTGAGCTTTTCTTCATGAACTTTGCCTTCCTTGATCGAGATTCCTATCTTGCTGCAAGTGCAGGTGAAGCCATTTATAAGCAAAGCAACGAGAAGTTCTGGGAATATCTCCATAAGCTGTACACCAATCAAGGCGATGAGAGCAAAATATGGGCCACACAGAAGTTCATTCTAAATTTCGTCAAAGATAACATTGAAGGTATTGATTACGCACAATTCGAAACAGATCTCAAGAATCATACCTATATGTTCGACGTCAAAGAAGACTTCAAGATCGCGGGATCGTACGGGGTAAATGGTACACCTAAATTTATGGTAAACGGCACCCTGCTTCCTGACTCCTCCTATGAAGGGTTAACTGCAGCGATTGAAGCGCAGCTGGCTAAATCCGCTGAATAATTATAAGGCATGATTAAAAAGGTGTCTCCGCCATGTATCCATCATGGCTAGAGACACCTTTTTACCGTACACACAATCTTTCCGTTCGACTATGATTCAATTGCTAATTGGCCCGTATCCATATTTTGAAGCACTAGCTTGCCTTCCAGAGGTGTACCGTCTTCGCTGGTAAGCTTTAGCTTGCCCGTCCGACCTTTCTCAATCAACGCCTTCACTTGTGTATCCGTGAGTGTACGACCATGATTCTCTTTCCAGATCACAAATTTGCAGCCTTCCTTGTAATGAGAGCAGCCGTAGCCTTTTTTTCCCATAAAAATCATTCCACCGCAACCGGGACGCGGACAGTTTCCGATGACCTTAAGTCCTGAATTGGCAGATTCCTCTTCACTACTTGCCTTGCGCTTTCGCGGCGCCGCAGGTTTGTCGGTGGTTTTACGAGATGTACTTCCAGCACTTCGTCCTTTAGCACTTGTATTGACAGAAGGCGTCTCCCCTTCAAATGAGGTTTTGGACGCCCGAGATTGTACTCGTACTTTGTCTACGATCATGCAGGCGAATCTTTTTACATTCTCCATAAACTGCCCGTCCGACGCCGTTCCTCTCGATATTTCGTTCAAACGACGTTCCCATTGTCCGGTCATTTCCGGTGAAGTCAACAGCTCAATACCCGCTCCACGAATCAGCTCAATGGCTGTTCGTCCTTTTTGTGTGATGGCAATTTTTTTGCCCTGCATTTCGATGTATCCGACATTCTTCAGCCGTTCTATCGTTGCTGCACGGGTAGCCGGAGTTCCAAGCCCTGAATCCTTCATAGCATCGCGAAGCTCTTCATCCTCAATCTGCTTTCCGGCACTTTCCATCGCTCGAAGCAGCGTACCTTCTGTGTAATGCTTGGGTGGCTGAGTATCTTTCTCTTTAACAATAGCCTCACTACAAACCACTTCTTCTGCCGGAGCAATAGAAAATGGTTCGTTCACTTCGATCTCTTCGTCCTCTTCGTCATCCTTGTTCTTACCCTTGGAAGTCTTCGCTTTATCCTTCTTCTGGTCCGCGTAAATGACCTTCCAGCCGAGGCTTAATAATTCCTTGACAGTGGTTTTGAACTTTTCCTCTTCTACCTCGGTCATCACCGTATGCACTTTATACTCCGCTGCCGGATAGAACTGAGACAAAAAACGCCGCACAATCAAATCATACAGCTTTCCTTCATCTGCACTAAGTCCTGATGCTTTACGATATGTAGGCAAAATCGCGTGGTGATCCTCAACCTTCGAGGGGTTGCAGATGAATTTATTCCCTTTATGAACGAGATTGCGATTCGCACCCTTCACCCACTCATCATAAGCCGTCCCTTGCAGCGCGGATAACGTCTTATGCATCTCAGGAATATTCTGTTCTGTAACATAGTTGGAGTTCGTCCGCGGATAAGAGATCACCTTATGCTTTTCATATAACGCTTGAGCAATATCAAGCGTCTTTTTTGCGGAAAAAGCGTACTTTCCATTCGCCTCACGCTGCAGCAGCGTTAAATCGTACAGCTTATTTGGATACTCTTTTGTTTCCTTAACCTCGTAAGACTCAATCCGGCCCGGTTTTCCTTTGACCTTGGCAGCTAGCGCCTCCGCCTTATCCCCGTCAGTCAGCCGATCCCCCTGCCACATGCCTTTATAGGTCATTTCATTCTGAGTAAAATGTCCCTCCACCTCAAAAAACTTTAGGGAAGAGAACGCCTCAATCGTCTTCTGACGGTCGTAAATCAGCGCGAGTACGGGAGTTTGAACCCTACCCACGGACAGCAGCACATTATGCTTTGTAGTAAAAGCACGTGATCCGTTCATGCCGATGAGCCAATCCGCTTCACTGCGAGCTTTTGCTGCTTTCGTTAGATTCTCGTACTCCGATCCATCCTTCAGCTCCTGGAATCCTTTGCGAATGGTCTCTGGCGTCAGATCCGAGATCCACAACCGCTTCACAGGATGCTCCAGCTTCAAATGTCGTTGAATGAGTGAAAAGATATGCTGCCCTTCTCGCCCGGCATCGCATGAATTCACTAGAAGATCGCTACGTTTCGCAAGATCTCCAATTACCTTGAGCTGGTCGATTGTCCGCACATTAGGAACCAGTTTGAACTGGTCTGGAATAATGGGCAGATCATTAATATTCCACTTTTTGTATTTGACATCATAAGCATCCGGCTCGGCCAAACCGATTAGATGCCCTATTGCCCAAGTAATAATGTACTGCTCCCCTTCAAGATAGGAACGGTAATTTTTGGCCTTCGGTTCTATTGCGGCGGCGATATTCCGCCCCATATCCGGTTTCTCCGCAATAATGAGTGTCTTCAAAAACAATCGCTCCTTACCTTTTCGTTCTTAAGTCCAAAATGCGTCCAGTATTCTATTATACCATTAACCTCGGTTTTTTTTAATGGATTGGTTAGTAGGCCTAGGTAAAATTCAGACTTCCCTTTGTCTTTTCTATGAATTAGAATAGTTTGGTAAACGAGTTTTATATATCGGAGGAATCAAAACGTGTCTGAAAATCACAAATTTACAGAACCTTATAAGGACAAAAACGGTCACTATTTAAAAGCAGAATGTGAGAGTTGCTTCGGTTTGTGCTGTTCCGCACTACCTTTTTCAGCTTCAGTGGATTTTGCTATGGATAAAGCAGCTGGCCAGCCGTGCCATAACCTACAATCAGACTTTCGCTGTGGTGTACATACAGATTTAAGAACGCTTGGATTTCGTGGTTGTACTGTATATGACTGTTTTGGGGCTGGGCAAAAGCTTTCTCAGGTTACTTATACCGGTGAGGACTGGCGGAAGAATCCAAAAACTGCAAAGCAAATGTTCGAGGTATTTACGGCCATGTGGCATTTGCACGAATTGCTATGGTACTTAAATGAATCATTGAACTTAGATATAACCCATTCAATACATGTTGAGCTGCAAACAGCACTCGATGAGACGGAACAACTCACTTTACTTAACCCTGATTCTCTACAGAAGGTGAATGTTGACGCTCATCGAGCAAAGATTAATCTGTTACTGCTGCAAGTCAGTGAACTTGTGCGTACTGAGGCTCGTCGTAAACTAAAAAAAGCATCGAGAACTTTCAGCCGTGGTGCTGACCTTGTCGGCGCAAATCTTAAAAATGCAGATCTCAGGGGTGCCAACCTGAGGGGAGCCTATTTGATTGCCGCTGACCTTAAAGGCGCTAATCTTAGAGGTGCAGATCTTATTGGTGCAGATTTCCGTGACACTGACCTTAGGGGCGCTGATCTATCAGAGAGCATTTTTCTAACTCAGGGTCAGATTAATGCGGCAATAGGTGATGATCTCACAAAGTTACCTCCAGCACTTTCCCGCCCTGAACAATGGCTTTCAGTTTGAGTTATAGAAGTTTAATTCAGCTGCGAAAAGAATTCTTGGATACGAGAAACTGCTTCTAACTTTTCTAAGACTTCTTTACCCGCAGCGGAGGCTCTTTCTAGATACTCCACCCTACCTTGTGCAGCCTCCTTACCGACTACTAACGTTACGGGTATACCAATCAAACTTGAATCCTTAAATTTAACGCCAGCACGTTCATCCCTATCATCTAGAAGCGTCTCAAAACCGAGCTTAGTAAGTTGATTATAAAGCTCCTCTGCAACTTCCAGTTGCTCCGAGTCCTTTATGGACATCGTCAAAATATGAACATGATAAGGTGCTAATGCAACTGGCCACATTATTCCTTGATCATCATGATTCTGTTCTACAATTGCGGACAATAGTCGCGAGATTCCAATTCCGTAACAACCCATGATCATAGGCTGACTTTTGCCTGAACGATCTAAAAAGGAAGCTCCAAGCTTCTCACTGTATTTGGTACCTAATTTAAAGACATGTCCGATTTCAATGCCTTGATGAAAATGAAGAACGCCATCCTCGCAATGTGGACAAGCTTCTCCTTCCGCTACATTGCGAAAATCCCCCACATGCTCAAGCCCAAAATCTCTACCAGGTACAATATTACGGAAGTGATAATCTTTTTCTCCTGCTCCCGTCGTACCTTCCGTCATCTCAGCAACTGCGGCATCAACTAGTACAGTTAATTGAAGTCCCACAGGCCCCACAAACCCACTCTCTACACCCGTTAAGGATTTCACAGCTTCATAGTCAGCAAGCCTGATCTCCATTGCTCCGATATATTTACTCACTTTTATCTCATTAACTTCATGATCTCCTCGAACCACTACAGCAAAGAATTGTCCGCTACCTTCGTAGATCAATGTTTTCATAATCTGCTCTGGCTGGATCTCCAACTCCTGCTCTAATTGATCAATTGTACGTAAATTTGGAGTATGGAATTTCTCTATCGCTGGTACTTCGAAATTCATTTCCTTCTTAACAGGACGCACAGCTTCTGCCTGCTCCAGATTGGCTGCGTAATCGCAAGAGGAACATACCGCAATCGTATCTTCCCCGATATCAGCCAGTGCCATAAATTCATGGCTGCCCCCTTCTCCGCCAATTGCACCAGAATCTGCATGAACAGCTCTGAACTTCAATCCACATCGCTTAAATATCCGGTGATAAGCAGCGAACATTTGGTGGTATGATTTATCAAGTCCTTCAGAGCTTATGTCAAAAGAGTACGCATCCTTCATCAAAAACTCTCTTCCTCTTAGCAATCCGGAACGTGGTCGCCGTTCATCTCGAAACTTAGTCTGAATTTGATACACGGTAACAGGAAGCTTACGATAGGAGCTGATCTCATTCCGCACAAGTGTGGTTACTACTTCTTCATGCGTTGGACCGAGAATGAATTCCCGCTCATGACGATCCTTAAAAGTCATCAACTCCTTACCATAAACATCATAACGTTCTGATTCCTTCCAAAGTTCCGCAGGCTGCATGGATGGCATTAAAATCTCCTGCGTTCCGGAATGATCCATCTCTTCTCTCACAATCGCTTCTATCTTTCGCAGAACCCGCCGTCCAAGTGGTAAATAGGTATATACTCCAGCAGCTAATTGACGGATATACCCCGCACGCAGCAGTAGCTGATGACTGTTTGTCTCCGCTTCCGAAGGCACCTCACGCAGTGTTGTTAATAATAAATTGCTTTGTCGCATCTTAAATACCCTCCTCAGAAATTATCTCTCTAAATGCAAAAAGACACATTCGTCAGGGACGAATGTGTCGTGATACCACCCTTATTTAACTGCCAGCTCAACATACAATCTATTCTGATTTGGCAATCCTCAAATCGGATAACGGTCGATTCCGGTAGCGGGTTAGTAGATACTATCGCTACAGCTACCAAGGCAGGATACCACTCACACGTGTTTGAGGAACCTTTCACCCGGTGGGTTCCCTCTCTGTTCTAACGCTTCTTGAATCGTAGATCCTTGGTCAATGCTTTTATCATGTGAATAATGTATTTAATTTATATGATACTGATATCTACGTCAAGCATCGCTTTATTTAAAAAACCGTTTCTCCAGCAGGTAAACTGCTTTTGAAACGGCTTATTAGACAATTATTATCTTAACGTTTTAAACAAGAACGGTTGAACCCATCAGGTATTTATCCACTTCACGCGCAGCTTCGCGTCCTTCGTTGATGGCCCATACAACCAAGCTTTGACCACGTCTCATATCGCCAGCAGCAAACACTTTATCCACGTTGGTATTGAATTTACCATAACGTGCTTTCACATTGGAACGACGATCTGTCTCAAGATCAAGCTCTTGAATAATATCTTGTTCTGGCCCATCAAAACCGATGGCTATCAAAGCTAATTGAGCAGGATACACAGCTTCGGTACCTGGAACAGGTTGATAGATCTTACGACCTGTCTCATCCACGATCCGGCGGATCTGTACAGTATGCAGCTCTTTCAAGTTACCTTCATCATCACCAACAAATTTAGTAGTCATGATAGAGAACTCACGCGGGTCATCCCCAAATATGGCTTTAGCTTCTTCTTGCGCGTAGTCTAGGCTATATACATTCGGGAATTGTGGCCAAGGGTTAGCAATCGGATCACGCTGAAGAGGTGCTTTTTCATGTGTACCAAATTGAGTGATACTGCTGCAACCATGACGAAGTGCTGTAGCAACACAGTCAGATCCAGTATCACCGCCACCCAAGACGATCACGTCTTTACCTTCAGCAGATACATAGTTGCCATCTTCAAGATTGGAATTCAAATAGCTCTTAATCGTACCATTTAAATAGTCCATGGCGTACATAACACCCTTAAGCTCACTGCCTTCAACGTTAAAACGACGTGCCTTTGTAGCTCCACCACACAGAACAACCGCATCATACTCATCCACTAGCTTTTGAGCAGGAATATCCTTGCCAATCTCTGTATTCACTACAAAATTAATACCTTCTGCAGCTAATAAATCTACACGACGTTGAACAACTCTCTTATCGAGTTTCATAGTGGGAATGCCATATGTCAGCAGTCCGCCGATGCGGTCACTGCGTTCAAATACAGTTACTGTATGTCCAGCCTTATTAAGTTGAGCTGCTGCTGAGAGTCCAGCAGGTCCAGAGCCTACGATTGCAATCTTTTTGCCTGTACGTTTCTCTGGAGGATTAGGTACAACCCAGCCTTCTTCAAAGCCCTTATCAATAATAGCTAACTCAATGGTCTTAATGGTCACCGGCTGTCCAATTAGACCCACTGTGCAAGAGCCTTCGCAAGGAGCAGGACAAATGCTTCCAGTAAACTCAGGGAAATTATTCGTCTTATGCAGACGTTCCAGGGCTTCTTTCCAGAGTCCACGGTACACCAAATTATTCCACTCTGGAATTAGATTATGAACTGGACAACCCGAGGTTCCTCCAGCCATATCAATTCCTGTATGACAATACGGCGTTCCGCAATCCATGCAGCGCGCTCCTTGTGTCTGAAGCTCGTCCTCGGATAAATGATGGTGGAACTCCTCCCAGTCTTTTACCCGCTGCTCAGGATCCCGATCACCTGGGAGCTGCCGTTTATACTCCATAAAACCTGTAGGTGTAGACATGTTTACGTTTCCCCCATCCGTTCTCTTCGTGTTGAAGTATAGTACATTGTAGCATATTGCGGCTTCATATGGTCATGATCAGCGCAATGAAGTACCTGCACATTCTATACCTGTAGATTATCATTTCTAATTTTAATTATAGTAGCACTCATTACTTTTGCACAGTAATGGATTAATCTACTGATTTTTTGTACTATTTCACATGTTATGTCAGAGAAAACGTTTTATTGCTATTCCGTACGTTCATAAACAAGAAAACGATAATCATACGGATTCTTTTCATCACGAATTCCCTTCTTATTGGAAACCTCTTTCCACACACTCCAGTCAATATCAGGAAACCGGGTATTTCCTTCAAAATCCTGTTCAATTTGCGTTAACATCAACTTGTCAGCATACGGCAACATCAGCTTATAAATTTCCGCACCGCCGATCACCATCAGCTCATCGTCTTTTCTACCCTCGCTGAGAGCTTCCTCAAGCGTGTGTACAACCTCTGCACCTTCAGGAGCATAATCAGTATCTCTAGTCATAATTAAGCTTGTTCTGCCCTTTAGAGGCTTCCCTCCGAGCGAATCCCACGTTTTGCGGCCCATAAGCATTCTCTTTCCCAGTGTTTCTGCTTTGAAATAAGCGAAATCAAGCGGTAAATGCCAAGGCATATCATTATCTTTTCCAATAACATGATTGGTGCCCATTGCCCATATTAAGCTAATACTCATGATACACGCTCCTTCCTACCTATATAGATCAAAAAATCTTGATAACCATTAATTTATACTGCGATCGGAGCTTTTATCGAAGGATGCGGATTGTACCCTTCAATGATAAGGTCTTCCAGCTCGATATCAAAAAGTGATTTCTTATTTGAATTAATAACCAAGGTAGGCAATGGTCTTAAGTCTCTTGATAATTGCTCTTTTACTTGATCAACATGGTTTGAATAGATATGTGCATCACTAATGCTATATACAAACTCGCCTACTTCTAGACCACACTCATGTGCAATTAAATGTGTAAGTAAGGAGTAAGACGGGATATTGAAGTTAGCTCCAAGAAAAGAGTCAGCGCTGCGCTGCAGCAAGTGACAGCTTAATTTACCATTTGCAACATAGAACTGGAACATAACGTGGCAAGGTGGTAACGCTGCTTTACTCCCTTTTGCCCCAGCATTTATAACATCTTCCGGGTTCCATGCGCTTACAATTAAACGACGAGAATCAGGATTTGTTTTGATCTGATGAATTACATCTTGTAATTGGTCAATGGATTCACCCGTAGAAGATGTCCAATTTCGCCATTGCTTACCATAAACATTCCCTAGGTCACCATGCTTCGCTGCGAACGCATCATCTTCTAAGACACGATCACAAAATGCTTTCATCTCTGCTTGATAAACTTGATTGAAGTCTTCATCAATTAAACAACGATTCCCGAAATCAGTCATATCTGGACCTGTATATTCGTCTGATTCAACCCATCTTTTGAAAGCCCATTCATCCCAAATATGATTATTATTTTTCAATAAATAACGAATGTTTGTGTCGCCTTTAATAAACCATAATAATTCACTTGCGATTAAACGGAACGGTGTCCGTTTTGTTGTAAATAATGGGAAGCCTTTTGATAAATCAAATCGCATTTGATAACCAAATACACTAATAGTACCCGTTCCGGTACGATCTTCTTTTTTTACACCATTATCTAAAATATATTGTAAAAAATTCAAATAGGTTTGTTCTAACTCATTATTCAAATTACTGCACCTCCGTAATATTTCACCTCATATATTATATCTGAAAAATCCGATTTTTGTAGAAGGTAAGATATTTTTTAAATTTATTTAATAATCTGAGGAATTCACTACTCCGATATTCTTAACTCTACTCTAACCCCATAAGCACGAAGTGAGGCTTGTCCACCTACAGGGAAAGTAATCATAGGGGATGTATGTCCAAAGTCCACGTCTGCAATGACAGGAATGTCTGATAGCTCTTCTTTCGAAGTTATGATTTTGATCAACAGTTCTTTAGTCATACGTGATTCTTGTTGGAATCTGCCAATAACCAATCCTTTAACATGCTGAAAATCTGGTTGATGAATCAGCGATTGTAAATCCCTATCAAAGGTTGCAGGCGATGACTCATAATCATCCTCAAGAAATAATATCGAATTTTTTAAACTTGGCATATACTCCGTTCCCTGCAAAAGATTTAGTGTACAGAGGTTCCCACCGATAATTGTCCCTTTCGCTTCTCCATCATTGATAATGAACGGACCTTCATTTCTGATAAATACACGGTTCTCCTGATCCAGATACCACTCATCATCACTCCAATGCTTCGAAGGCCTCACCACTATTTCTTTGTTGTCCATCATCAGCTTACGGAAATATTCGGTGGTATATTCATTGTCGTGAAGCATTGCGAAGCTAGAAAAATGTGGTCCTGAATATGTAACTAATCCTGTTTTAGCATAGATTGCATTACTTAAAGCAGTAATATCCGAATACCCGCATAATCGTTTAGGATGCTCTGCAATGATGGAATAGTCGATATAACGTAGCAGTTGATTGCTATTAAAGCCTCCAATGGTCGTAAGAATCCCTTTAACATTCGGATCTAAAAAAGCTTCGTGCAAATCCTCTATTCTAGAATCGATCGATGAGGAAGCAAAATCATCCTTCTCAAAAGAATTTACGGAAAATGATATCCGAAAACCTAATTTTTGCAGCTGTTCTTTGGCAATTTTCCTTTGTTCAGCAGCGATTAACGACAGACTTCTGGCAGGTGAGATGATTCGCAACTCATCACCAGGCTTTAACTTATTGGGTTTCATCATTTGTCCTCCCTATATAAGTTTTTAAAATACGGATGAATGATTTTATAGTGTATTCGCTCAAATTGTTTCATCTCCTCCCATTATATCTTTTTTCAAAAAAGTGGAAAACTCAAAAAGGCGAAACGCAAATGCGTTCCGCCTTTCAGTGCCTGCTAGAGCAATTGGGTAGAGAAATTATTTCATTACGTGAATAGGGTGACCTTCAACCAGTTCAGCAGCTTCCATGACGATTTCGCCAAGGGTTGGATGCGCATGAATAGTCAAAGCGATATCTTCAAGTGTTGCGCCCATTTCAATTGCCAAACCAAGTTCAGCGATCAAGTTAGAAGCTTCGATACCAACGATTTGTGCACCAAGCACAAGATTGTTTTCGGAGTTAGCAACAATTTTGATGAAACCTTCTGGGCTGTTCAAAGATACGGCGCGGCCATTCCCTGCAAATGGGAACTTACCAGCTTTCACTTTGTAGCCTTTGTCTTTCGCTTCTTTCTCAGTCAAACCAACGCTTGAGCATTCAGGATCTGTAAACACAACTGCTGGGATGACTTTGTAGTCAACAACAGATGTAAGTCCTGCAATCGCTTCTGCGGCAATCTTACCTTCGTAAGAAGCTTTGTGAGCCAACGCCAGACCTGGAACAACGTCGCCGATAGCGAAGATGTTAGGAATGCTTGTGCGACCTTGGTGATCGACTTTGATCAATCCACGCTCGTCGAGCTCAAGACCGATCAGGTCTAGTCCAAGTTCACCATCAGTGTTAGGACGACGGCCTACAGTTACAAGCAAGTAATCCGCAGTAACTTCTTTGGATTCGCCACCAACAGAATATTTCACGGTAACTTCCTTGTCGTTCTGTACAGCACTTTCAGCTTTAGCGTTAGTTACGATTTCGATGCCAGTTTTAGCCATGTTTTTCGCAACAAGACGAGTCATATCTTTATCAAAGCCTGGAAGTACAGTATCCAAACCTTCGATGATTGTTACTTTAGTACCGAATTTGGAGTACATTTGGCCAAGCTCAGCGCCGATGTAACCACCACCGATTACGATCATACTCTTCGGAATTTCTGGAAGCTCAAGAGCTTCAGTCGAAGACAGAATGCGTCCACCGAATGGGAAAGGTTTCAGTTCAATCGGACGGGAACCTGTAGCAATGATGCAGTGTTTGAAGCGATAACGTGGGGATTCATGATCATTGAACACACGTGCTTCTGTGTCGCTGATAAACATGCATTCGCCGTTAAATACTTCAATTTTGTTGCCTTTCATCAAGCTAGTCACACCGCTAGTCATTTTCTTAACTACGCCGTTTTTGAACTCTTGAGTTTTGGCAAAATCCACTTTAACGTTCTCAGCAGTAACACCGAAAACTTCACCATGCTTAGCAGATTCGAACTGATGTGCAGCAGCAATCAGTGCTTTAGAAGGAATACATCCACGGTTCAAACATACACCGCCGAGTTCCGATTTATCCACGATGAGGACTTTTTGGCCGAGCTGGGCGGCACGAATTGCCGCCACATACCCACCAGGACCTGCACCAATGACCAATGTGTCAATATCTAGAGAAGCGTCTCCTACTACCATAATTATACCTCCATAACCAGCAGCTCAGGATTATTGAGCAGCGATTTAATGTAGTTCATAAAGTTTTGAGCAGTCGCACCATCGATAATACGGTGGTCAAAGCTGAGTGACAACGCCATTACAGGAGCAACTACGATTTCACCATTCTTAACTACTGCTTTTTCACTGATACGGCCAGTTCCGAGGATAGCCACTTCAGGGAAGTTAATGATTGGAGTAAAGAACATACCGCCAGCAGAACCAATGTTACTGATGGAGATCGTGCTGCCCTTCATTTCGTTAGCAGACAATTTACCGTCACGACCACGAACTGCAAGGTCAGTGATGCTGCTAGCGATCATCCAGATGCTCTTACGGTCAGCATCTTTGATAACTGGAACGATCAAGCCGTTTGGTGTATCAGTAGCGATACCGATGTTGTAGTATTTCTTGTAAACAATCTCGCCTGCTTCTTCATCAATCATAGCGTTAAGCGCTGGGAATTGACGGGAAGCTGCAACCAATGCTTTAACAATGAACGGAAGGTAAGTAACCTTAACGCCTTTTTTCTCAGCGATTGGTTTCATCCGTGTACGGAATGCTACCAGTTCAGTAACATCTACTTCGTCCATAATTGTAACGTGCGGTGCAGTGTAAGCCGATTTTACCATTGCATTGGCGATCGCTTTACGAATGCCCTTGTATGGTACACGTTCTTCTTCAAGACTAACATTACCGCTCGCTGCTGCAGATGTTGCTTTAGCTTCAGTTTTAGCAGCCTTAGGAGCTTCAGAAGCTGCCGCTGCAGGAGTTGCCGCTGCCGCAGGTGCTGAACCACCTTTCAAGAATGCTTCAACGTCTTCACGAGTGATTTTGCCGCCTTTTCCAGTTCCGTTCACTTTAGAGATATCCACTTTTTGCTCACGAGCAAATTTACGAACGCTTGGTGTAGCCAACACATCACGGTCAGGCGCTGGTGCTGCACTAACAGATCCACCTTGTTTAGCATCAGATGGGCTAGTTGCTGCAGGGGAAGAAGTGGTATTTGCACTTCCTTTTGCTGCATCTGCTTCTGCGGAAGCATGACCTGCTTGTTCAGGAACGTCACCTTCTGCAGCAATGATAGCTACAACATCGCCAACACGGCATACTTGACCATCTTTAGTCAGAACTTCCAACACAGTACCGTTCACTGGACAAGGAACTTCAACTACTGCCTTGTCATTTTGAACTTCCATGATGATATCATCATCGGTTACTTTGTCACCGGCTTTGATATGCATTTTGATGATTTCACCTTCATGCAGACCTTCACCCAATTCTGGGAACCGATATTCAAAGTTCGCTGATTTAGCATTCGCAGGAGCTGGTGCAGCAGGTGCAGGTGCAGCTGGAGCTTCTTCAGCAGCATGGCCTTCTTGCTCAGGCACGTCGCCCTCAGCTTCGATAATAGCTACAACTTCGCCAACACGGCAAACTTGGCCATCTTTAGTCAAAACTTCCAACACGGTACCGTTCACTGGACAAGGCACCTCAACTACCGCCTTATCATTTTGAACTTCCATTACGATATCATCATCCGTTACCTTGTCACCGGCTTTGATATGCATTTTGATGATTTCACCTTCATGCAAACCTTCACCTAGTTCAGGGAATCGGTATTCAAACTTTGCCACTTTGAAAACCTCCTTGTGAAATTGGGACTGATCTTATGGTTAGAATTCAGAAGAAGAAACGACGTTGTCATCCATAAAGGATGACAACCGTTTCTCATAGAAAAAATATTTTAGAAATCCAAAACTTTCTTCACGCCTGCAATAATACGCGCAGGGTTTGGAAGCCATGTATCTTCAATTTGTGCGAATGGATATACTGTGTCCGGACCTGCGATCCGAAGAACAGGTGCTTCCAAGTGCAGCAATGCTTTTTCGTTAATTTGTGCAATAACCTCAGCAGCAACACCGGAGCTCTTTTGAGCTTCTTGTACTACGATAGCACGGTTAGTCTTCTTCACAGACGCTACAATAGTGTCGATGTCGATTGGACTTACAGTACGAAGGTCAATAATTTCAACGTTAATGCCTTCTTTTTCGAGTTGCTCGGCTGCTTTGGTAGCTGTATGTACCATCAGCCCGTAAGTAATGATAGATACATCAGCACCTTCACGTACTACGTTAGCTTTGCCAAGTTCAACAGTGTATTCACCTTCTGGCACTTCAGCACGGAATGCATGGTAAAGGTTCAAATGCTCCATGAAGAATACAGGGTCATTGTCGCGGATAGACGCGATAAGAAGTCCCTTAGCATCATATGGGTTTGAAGGAATTACTACTTTAATACCCGGGCTTTGTGCAATCAAACCTTCGAGTGAATCTGTATGAAGCTCAGCAGCCTTAACTCCGCCACCAAAAGGAGTACGGAATACGATTGGAGCATTATATTTACCGCCAGAACGCCAGCGCAGACGTGCCGCTTGAACAACGATCTGATCAAGTGCTTCAAAGATAAAACCAACGAATTGAATTTCTGCAATTGGGCGGAAGCCTTGTACACCAAGACCAAATGCCAGACCACCGATAGCGGACTCAGCTAGTGGAGTATCAAAAATACGATCTTCGCCAAATTCCTTTTGCAGCCCTTCCGTTACACGGAAAACGCCACCTACATTACCAACATCCTCTCCGAAGATAAGAACGTTAGGGTCACGATTCAGTTCAACGCGCATCGCGTCGCGGATCGCTTCTTTCATATTCATTTGTGCCATTGCCTGATATCCCCCTTATTCAAAATCGGCTTTTTGCTCTTCCAGATGTTTAGGTGTTACTTCGAACATGCTGTCGATCAAGCCAGGTATAGTCATTTTTTCGGTTTGTTCAGCTTTTTTAATCTGCTCGTTAACAGTAGCTTTCGCTTCGTCTTTCACGCGCAGCGTATCTTCTTCAGTCCAAAGACCTTTCTTCTCCAAATACTTGGCAAGACGGTTGATTGGATCCTTTTCGCTCCATTGTCCTTCTTCTTCTTTCGAACGATATTTACTTGCATCGTCAGAAAGGGAGTGTGGACGGAAACGGTAAGTTACAGCTTCGATCAATGTAGCACCTTCGCCATTACGTGCACGCTCAGCAGCGTCACGAACAGCACTGATTACTGCAAAGATGTCCATGCCGTCAACTTTAATTCCCGGGATACCAGCTGCAACCGCTTTGTGAGCGATCGATTTGGAAGCTGTTTGTTTTGCGAATGGAGTCGTAATCGCGTAACCGTTGTTTTGAACAAAGAAGATAACAGGCAGTTTAAAGCGACCAGCAAAGTTCAAGCCTTCATAGAAGTCGCCTTCAGAAGAACCGCCATCACCAGTGTAAGTAATTGCAACACTCTTTTGTTTCTTCAATTTAAAGCCCATTGCAATTCCTGTAGCGTGCAGGATTTGCGCGCCGATGATAATTTGTGGCATCAATACATTAACGCCATCAGGAATAGCTCCACCATGTTGGTGTCCACGGGAATATAAGAATGCTTGGTACAATGGAAGTCCGTGCCATACTAGCTGCGGAATATCACGGTAGCCTGGGCATAAGAAGTCTTCTTTCTCCAAAGCGTACTCGCTACCAATCATAGTAGCTTCTTGACCGGATACCGGTGCGTAGAAACCAAGTCGGCCTTGACGACCAAGATTTACTGCACGATCATCCCAAGTACGGGTAAATACCATACGATACATAATTTCTTTCAGTTGATCGTCGGTTAAATCAGGCATTTTATCCTTGTTGATAATTTCTCCATCCGGGGAAAGTACCGTTAGAGCCTCGACGTCCTCTGTATACACTTCATAAGGAACTTTACTCATTATCTTCACCTCAATAAAAAAATTTGAATATCAGCTGCCTCTGTTATAATATTATTATACACCTGTTTGGTTACTTTCGTCAAAGAAATACTTATAAAATTTATATTTCTTTAAATTTTGTATGTATAACAGGTGATTTATTTTTATATAACAGTTTAAAGCTTTTGGAACAAGTAAATGATTAATCACACAGTTACTCAGCTATTCATTTTAGAGCAAACCGTTGTGTATTGCAAAATTCGACAAGAAAGGTGACGTGGCAACTATGAGCGATTCTGTTTTTCTGAAACGCACAATTGTAAAAGAAACGCTTTGGAGTAAACATCTGCAGGAGGAACGTAAATTACGCATCTATCTTCCTCCCGGCTACAACGAAGTCTTGAGCTACCCAGTGGTATACTGCCAAGACGGCGAAGAGTTCTTTAACTTTGGCCGTATCGCTACACTCGCTGGACGTCTTATTATAGAAGAAGACGTGGAGCCCTTCATCATTGTTGGTGTCGAAGTAGACGTCGCTGTTCGGACTCAAGAATACGCTCCTTTTGGAAGCAGATTCAAGCAGTACTTATCTTGCTTTTCCGAAGAGATTATTCCCTTCATTGAACAAAAATATCCTGTGCGCCGTACTCCGGACGAACGAATCTTAGCAGGCGACTCCCTTGGGGGCAGTGTATCGCTCCACCTTGCACTTGCTTATCCTGCGATCTTCACACGTATCATCAGCCTTTCCGGTGCATTCTATCCTGAATCCCGCGACATGCTGGCTAAAGAAGAGGATCTCTCCTGGCTCAACATTAATATGGTCGTTGGTCTGCAGGAAACAGAATACAAAACGGATACTGGCATTTATGATTTTGTTCAGATGAATCGAGAAACAAAAACATTGCTTGAATTACGCGGAGCAACCGTATCCTACCGAGAGAAAGACGGACTTCATCTCTGGGGCTTCTGGCAGAAAGAGCTACCAGAATCTCTACTCTATTTCTTAAACGCATAATGACCTATTGATAGTAGTAAATAGTGAACATCTAAAGAACAGTATGTAGATTACTTGATTGCGCTTACAGTTAAATCCAGCAATTTCCCTCGATTTACCATATGAATCATACAGAGAGAGCTGTAATCCGAATGGGTTACAGCTTTTCTCTTATCATTCTTTCCAGCAATATGTCACAGCCCGCGTTGATCAAATCATATACCTGTTCAAAATTACCTGTAAAATACGGATCCGGCACTTCGCGCAGCTCCTCCTCAGGCAATAAATCCATGAAGAACATTAGCTCGGCGTCTTTCCCACCTGGAATCTTTCGAACATTCTCTCCATTAGACTTGTCCATGCAGACGATATAGTCAAATTTTTGAAAATCTTCACTGTCGACTAGCCGCGCTAACATGTTCTCATAGCTAATGTCGTTCTGATCAAGGATACGTCTTGTTCCTTCATGCGGCTCTTTTCCTATATGCCAATCTCCAGTTCCCGCTGAGTCTACAAGAATCTTATCAGATAGTTCTCGTTCATTAATCTTATGCCGCAGAACAGCCTCCGCCATTGGTGATCGACAAATATTACCCAGACATACAAACAGTACTCTTACGATTTTGTTCACCTCCCGTTGTTAAACCTAATTATATGTGAATTTATACTCAAAAGATCGCACACTCTCATTTTAGCGTTCTCGAGGTCAATTGTGCAACCTTTCGATCTGCATTATACTGGACAGGATACTCAACAAGAGGTTTAAGAGGAGGAATGGATGTTATGTCATCCAAACGAGTCGTAATTTTTGCAGGTGGAGAACTGTCTCCAGAATATTTCAACCTATTAGATGAAGATGATTTTATTATCGGTGCGGATCAGGGAGCGCTATTTCTCATTTCACACGGATATACACCAGATATAGCAGTAGGTGATTTTGATTCCGTTTCGCCTGAAGCGCTTCAAGATATTGAATCCAAAAGCAAGAAGACTATCACCTGTGATGCCGTGAACAAAGATTTGACAGATAGTGAGATGGCGCTAGATATTGCGATGGATCAGCAACCCGATTCTATTCTACTATTAGGTGTTACAGGTACTCGAATTGACCACTCCCTGGCTAGCATTCAAATGATGACAAGAGCCCTACAACGTCAAATCAACTGCTACGTCATGGACACGCATAACTATATAACCCTTACAGGATCCCAAGCAGTTATCAACGATTTAGGCTATACCTACGTTTCTTTACTGCCTTTAACCCCAGAAGTATCGGGTATTACCTTAGAAGGATTTCAATATCCATTGACTAACGCTACACTAAAGCTTGGACAATCACTTGGTGTGAGTAACAAACTGGTTTCATCCTCAGGGACGGTTACCATTCGAAGTGGATTGTTGCTGATCATTCAGAGTAAAGACTAGATACATAGAGATCATGTTTAACGTAAAAATGCTACTTTTTTATAGTTTAGAAACATCATTGTAACTTTTATCTCAAATTCGAAAAAGCCGTAAAAACTCTTTTGTACCAAGGGTTTTCCGGCTTTTTTAAGATCCTATTACATCAAATTATTAATTTTTTGTAACTTTTAATGAATTTTTAATAAAACGCTTACAACCCATACCCAGCCTCACTTTATTGCACCTCTTCCAATTTTTATGTCATAGATAACCTGCTATACTACGAATCAGGCAAGCAAGACAGACAAACACAACAACAAAGACTAACACCTTGGAGGTAATACAACATGAATAAACAACAATGGATTAAAAAAGCGATTGTTATAGGAATGGTTACTACAATGGGCTTGGGTACAATGATGGCAACAGGCGTAGGCGCAACGAAAGTTGAAGCAGCTTCCGTATCTAAAGGTCAAAGCGTAGTTAATCTCGGGAAGAAATATATGGGAGTGCCTTACAAATTCGGTGCATCCACTTCTACTACTAAAGTTTTTGACTGCTCTTCTTTTACAAAATACATCTTTAAACAATATAATGTAACATTGCCTCGTACATCCGTAGATCAATCTAAAGTAGGGAAAGCAGTATCGAAAGCTGACCTTCGTGTAGGTGATCTAGTATTTTTCTCCAGCGGTAGCAGAGCAAACGGTAAAAATGTAACTCACGTTGCTGTTTATGCTGGCAATGGCAAAATTCTGCACACTTACGGCAAACCAGGTGTTACGATTTCAGATCTTAACTCCGGTAATTGGAAAAAAACATATTTAAAGGCTCGCCGCGTACTGTAAACAACGACTCTGTAGAGTTCTAACTATAATAGAGAAATAGTCTCAGGATGTGGTGCCGCCTTCGGGCGCCCTCATTACATATCCTGTTCCGCGAACGGTGTGAATCAACTTGTTCCGGTGACCTTTATCCATTTTCAAACGGATATGTCTGATGTAAACATCTACAACATTGGTATCTGCGTGAAATTGGTAACCCCATACTTCCTTAAGTATCTCGATGCGAGAGCATATCATTCCTTGGTTCGCAGCGAGATAATACAATAGATCAAATTCTTTGGGTGTCATTTTTAACTCGATCCCGTCGCGACTTACAAACCTGCGGCTGGGATCGAGCATTAAACCATCGACTCTCAGTATTTGATTTAAATTTCGACGCCGTCCAGTAAGGGTTAACAAATTTAGAATTCTGTGTTTGAATTCACCGGTATGTAAAGGCTTTGTCATATATTCATTACCCCCGGCTGAGAACGCCGAAACTGCCCCAGTTCCAGATTCAGATTGTTCACCGGAAATCACCATTACCGGTAGAATCATCCCCTCAGCTCTTACAGCGGAAATTATGTCCCAGCCTTCCCAAGTCCCCACCTCGCATAACTCAGCAAGCAGCAGTACCGGTTCTACTTTTGATATGGATAAGCGGAGATCCTCGGGATCTTCGCTTTTTGTTGCTTCAAGTCCAATATCTTGTAGCACACTTTCTATAACGGTTCGATCTTCTTCTCTACTACTGCTATCAGCCATATACCATATTATTTGCTCAATCACAAAGTTCCCCCATATCCATATGACTTGCACCAGCATCACTGCGGTACGTATAGAATTCCCGGAAAACAAAAAGACCATTCCTAAGAAATGGCCTGAACACCTATTTACAGCTTCTTTATCCAAAATATCGATGATAAAAGCTCCGAGCAGCAGCAATATCTTTTGTTCCATGAATCAACGCTCTACCATCAGCAAAAATTACTAACCGATAAGGCCCTTCTATAAAAGAAATCAGATAAGCGTTGCTGTCCACGCTTCCGCTTCCTAAACGAGACAAACGGTCCGCAGTTTCCTGCAAGTTAAGCTTCTGTGGTCTCGCAGGGCGAATTTGTACTGTATCCCTTCCACAAAGAACATCGCCTCGTTCGGTATTCGCTGCCATTAGATAGGGATAGATCGGATGACTCCCACAAGAAGGGCAGTTTTTCTTTTTGGCAGCTTTCACTCCAATTTCATGGTATTCATTCCGCCACACATCAAACGTTAACAGTTTGTTTCTTAATTGTTCTTTACGCTTACCTAGTAGTTTCAGCGCCTCTGCCGTTGCATTTGCCGTAACTAGTTGTACTGCTTGCGGAAGTATACCTGCGGTATCACAGGTATCACCTCCTAGCGGTACTGTACCTAGAAGACAATGGAGACATGGAGTTTCTCCTGGCAAAATCGTATAGGTTATTCCATAACTCCCTACACATGCACCATAGATCCAAGGAATACCGTGCTTTTGCGCCATATCATTAATAATGAGCCGAGTATCAAAATTGTCTGTACCATCCATGATCAGATCAACCCCTGAAACAAGCCCTTCCAACTCTTCGGCACGAACATCTATAACATAGGCTTCAATAACGACCTCAGAATTAATCTGTTGAAGTCTGCGCTGCGCAGCAGCAGCCTTAGGCATACGTTCAATAGCATCTACCTCAGTATAGAGCTGTTGCCTCTGAAGGTTACTCCACTCTACATAATCACGGTCAGCTAAAATAATTTTGCCTACCCCGCAGCGTACCAGCGTCTCTGCAATCCCTGTACCAAGCGCACCTGCTCCCACTACTAAAACACTAGACTGCGCGAGCCTTTCTTGTCCCTCTTCTCCAAATGGCGCAAATCGCACCTGACGAGAATAACGATCTTCACGACCATCTGTATGAATCATTCGGTTTCCCTCCCCGTATCCAAAAACCGGAGAACAGCAGATCGTCTGCTATTCCCCGGGAGTATGAAGATTCTATACTTGTACTGCTGACCACTGTTCAACATCCCAAATTTTCGTAACCCAGTCTTCATAGAAATCAGGTTCATGGGAGACGAGCAGGACTGTGCCTTTATATTCTTGTAATGCCCGCTTCAGCTCTGCCTTGGCAATAACATCAAGGTGATTGGTAGGTTCATCGAACAGAACCCAGTTGCTCTCACGCATCAACAGCTTACATAGACGGACCTTAGCTTGTTCGCCACCACTCAGCATGCTAAGCGGTCTGGTAATATGCTCATTTTTCAGACCACATCGAGCTAGATGTCCACGCACTTCATTCTGAGTTAGACTAGAAAATTCATTCCAGACATCCTCAATAGGTGTAAGATTAGCTGCTTTCACTTCTTGTTGGAAATACGCTGAGTTCAGATAATCTCCTAGATAGGTTTTACCGCTATACGTAGGAATCACGCCAAGAATAGTCTTCAGTAGCGTCGATTTACCGACACCATTGCAACCAGTTATAGCGATCTTTTCTCCACGTTCAATGGTCATGTTCAGCATAGGAAGCAACGGACGGTCGTAACCAATCTCGAAATCAATGCCTTCGAAGACTGTTTTCCCGCTGGCCCGACTTTCTTTAAACTTAAAGGTAGGTTTTGCAGCTTCTTCTGGTCGATCAATTCGATCCATACGATCCAACTGTTTCTCACGGCTCTTCGCCCGTCCAGATGTGGAGGCACGAGCTTTGTTACGCTGAATGAAATCCTCTTGTTTCTTAATAAAATCCTGTTGTTTCTCATAAGCATCTATGTGTTGGATCTTATTCATCTCGGCCATATTCAGAAATTTCTCGTAGTTCGCAGTGTATCGAGTAAGTTTGCCGAACTCCAGGTGATAAACCACATTTACGACTTTATTCATGAATTCCGTATCATGAGAGATCAATATAAATGCATATGGATATTGCTTCAAATAGTTAGTTAACCAGTCGATATGCTCAACATCCAAATAGTTAGTAGGCTCATCCAGCAATAGTACATTCGGTTTCTCAAGCAGAAGCTTCGCGAGCAGAACCTTTGTGCGCTGACCCCCACTTAGTGAAGCGACATCACGGTCAAGTCCAATAACGGATAGGCCAAGACCATTCGCCATTTCCTCCACTTTTACATCAATAAGATAAAAATCTCCGATGTCCAGCTGTTCCTGAATGTCCCCCATTTGCTCGAGTAACATCTCTAACTCTTCAGGAGAAGCGTCGCCCATCTTTTCAGTTATAGTTAGCATTTCCTGTTCCAGCTCTAAAAGTGGCAAGAAAGCGTCCTTCAATACATCACGGATGGTTTTCCCTGGCGTTAAGATCGTATGCTGATCCAAGTAACCGTAACGGACGCGAGGCGTCCACTCTACTTTTCCACTATCCTTCAACAGTTTTCCAGTCAAAATATTCATAAGCGTCGATTTTCCTACGCCATTTGCTCCTACGATTCCTACATGCTCACCCGGTAACAACCGGAAAGAAACATTTTTAAACAACGTCCGATCCCCAAAATTGTGGGAAACGTCTTCTACACTAAGTAAACTCATAAATTCTCCGCAAGCTCCTGTCTATACTTAAATAATGCGTAATAAGAAGAAACGACGTTGTCATCTTTTAAAGACGACAACCGTTTCTCGTAAAAATATAAGGATAAAGTATAGTGTGAAGCTTATACTTTCTTATATTTCAAGCAGAAACGTCTTCGGCGTCCCTATAGGACGGTAAGCGTTCATGCAAGAAATATAAAGATAAAGTATAGTGTAAAACTTATACTTTCTTATATTTTTCAAAACACGTATAAATATATATTTTAACACACTTTAATGCAACACTGAACTAAAAGTTAGTTGAGTGAAAAGAGGAAGCATAGAGAACCGCTTTATTCAGCCTTTCTTTTGAAAAAAACTACGGCTTTTCCCCTTACTGGGTACATCTAATACTCCCTCAAACATTTCATTGATCACTTCTACCAACTTCCCCTTAGGCTTGAATGGATCTTGCTGAAAAGGTAGTCCATAAATCTTATCTGTACCTATAGCGGTTTGCAACAGATGTACAGTTGAGGGTTCTGCGAGTGGTAACCCCACCCTCCAATTCGTTTCAGGCTGTAACCTTTTACGCCTAAGCCACACTAGTAAATCTTCGAGTCGCCAATCTGCACCAGAAGTAATTAGAATCGGCATATCGCTATATTTGAACTCATCAAGCGCCCCTTCATATTCCCCAACGCCAAGATCCAACACTACAAATTGATAATCCCCTCTCATCAAATCAGCCATTTTTCCGTGAATAGGACGTTTCCAATAATGCACCCCTTTCCATGAAAAAGCAGATATCTCATTCTTGGATGCAACAGTTGTAATCTGTGTATGTAACATGCTGCGAATGCGTTCATAAACCGATGAATCAGGAGAAAAATCAACCCATGCAGTTGCCCCCTTCTGTGCAAGTAAGCTACTCACTGCGAATGAAGTATGTGTTGTTCCAAGACCTGAAGCAACTCCGAGTATGGCAATGACCATCGCTTTTCTCTTTTCTAGAGAATGTGGGACTGAAATAGTAAAATCATTTACTCTAACCATTTCGGACTCCATACGAATTAGCGTCTGTAGAACTGCTTTCGCATTCTGATAACGCTCTTCCGGGTGATGTCGTAATAAGCGTCTTATGATTGGAATAATGCCAGCTGGCATATGGTTATATAGCCGATCCTCCATCCCAGACTCCCATTGACTACATTGCCCTCCAGTTGCCATAAAGAGAATTAATGCACCTAATCCATATAAATCGGATACCGGCTGACTCTGCCCACTTCCATATTGCTCAGGTGCCGCGAATCCAACCGTACCAAGCTTAACCGTATCTTCAGAGATACCGTGTTTGTAGCTTCGTGCGATCCCAAAGTCAATTAACATCAGTTCTTTTTGCAGTGTCAACATGATATTTGAAGGCTTTAGATCACGATAGATAATCGGTGGTTGATGACTATGCAGATATTGAAGGACTTCTAAAAGCTGTTTAGCCGCCTGAATGATGAAGTCACTTGGCAAAGGTCCGGGATTATCCTTCATTAGCTGACTCAAGCTCACACCTTCAATATAGTCCATGATTAAATAGGAATACCCTTCTCGATCTGGAAGATAGAAATCGACAATACGCGGCAATCGTGTGTGGTCTAGTGTAATTAACATATCGGCTTCCGCTTGGATGTCAGAATGCAGCTCATCTAAGCATAAGCTTTCTTTTACAGCCCATCGTTTACCCTTTAGACGCAAATCTTCCGCAAGATAAACATTACTCATCCCACCTGAACCAATATGGCCCGTAATTCTGTATCTGTCATCAATAACCTGTCCAATCTTAAGTTTTGTCTCAAAATACAAACTTACTCCCCCTTTTCGCAAAAAAAAAAGAGAAAGCTTCCGCCATTAACGTTCTTACCGCAAAATACGGTCACGTTAATAACGGGATGCTTTCCCTTAGAAAATTAAAATTTGTTTGATTAGTATTTAATCATATAAAGTGTAATTTCATCACGATTATGGAATAGCTGCTTTGCACGCTGAATCTGCATTCGCTCCCCTTCAAACATCGCAATAATTTCTTTGATCATCGCAAGTGGTTTCTTATGCATCAGTTTTACGGTCACAATGGCCGTCCCACCCGGTGACAGACTGTGGAGTAACCCGGTTACTAGCTTCGCCATCAGCTTAGGACTCCAGCTCATATCGCACACGAGCAGATCAAATTCATTGTCCCGGAATTTTACTTCTCCTGCGTTTTTACGAAGGATTTTCAAGCCCGGATAATTACGAAGGGACTCATGCATTAACGCAGGGTCAACCGCAGTAACCTTCATTCCACGTTCCAGTAAGAAAGAAGTCCACCCACCTGGAGAAGCACCAATATCTAACGCATTACGGAAGCTGTAAAAAGGAATATCAAACTCCTTCTCGGCTTCCATTAGTTTAAACTTGGCACGTGAGATTTGTCCATCCTCCTTTCGGAAACGGATGGCACCGCCATTCCAGCTAGATAAATTCGCTTCTGGTCTGGACACACCTGCATATAAGGCATTCCCGTCTGCGTAGACTGAAATAACCCAGGCTGGATCTTGCACAGTAAATTCTGCGCCTAAGCTCTGCAATTGCTCTTGGAGCCATTCACGAAGTTCTCCTGGACTGTCCTGCCAGAAGGAAGGATCACCTTTACGAACGTTCAGGGATACCTTCTCACCCTCAAGCTCAGTGTGGCGACTTAAATACACCGCTAAACGCTGTAGAGCTTCCATGGTTCCTTCATCCTGAAACTGAACAGGCTGTATATGACGCAGGAAAATGGGAAGATTCTGTGTGAGTAGGCGCGTTACTTCCTCTGGTTCAGATTGCAATGTAGCCAGAAAGATTTCTCCTGGTAGTAACAAGGTACTCTTCACAGCACCGAATAAACGGCGAAGCTCTTCTTGCGCATAAGGCGCAAATCCGTGATTTGCTGTACAAATATATCGGGAATACACTTCTTCTTCCGGAGCAATGTTCTGCTCTTCGGTATCTTGTCTTAAATCGTTCAAATCGTTTTGCCTCCAGGTCTAATTTTAATCCAGGGACGACCGCTATCCCATTCAACATCAACAGGAATATCATAAGTGGCCAAGATCATTTCTTTCGTTAATACTTCTTCTTTCGGTCCAGATCCAGCTAACTTACCCTCACGGATTAATGCAACATGCGTGAAAAGCGGGACAATTTCTTCCACATGGTGAGTTACGTATACTACAGAAACATTACGCTGTCTCAGCTTGTCTATTTCAGCCAGCATTTTTTCCCTTTCATATAGATCAAGGCCGGCACATGGCTCGTCCATAATTAATAGCTTAGGGTCAGCCATAAGACATCTTGCCAGCATAGCCTTTTTACGTTCCCCCTGTGACAAGGTCCCAAAAGGATGAAATGCCATATTGCCTAGATTCATATCTTCCAGCATGCTGATTGCTTTCTCTTTTACTTCGGAGGGGATCGTCTCGTAGAAACGCAAATAAGCGTAAGCACCTGTTGCTACGACCTCCCACACCGGATCTTCTAATGACATCTTTTCCATCAAGGAAGGCCCGATATAGCCAATTTCTTTACGAACCTCACGTATATCACATTGTCCATATTTATAACCCAGCACTTCTACAGTCCCTTTGCTAGGAAACAAATAACCAGTCATCATCTCTAAAATTGTGGTTTTACCGGAGCCATTCCGTCCCAAAATGACCCAGTTCTCACCTTCTTTAACTTCTAGCGACACATCGTCCAAGATTAAGTTTTCTTCCCTGCGGAGAGATAAATGTTGTAATGAAATGATTATGATGTAACACTCCTTATGTATTCCAGTACTCGCTCAACTGAAACCATGGAATAATAAACTTTCGGATCATCTTCCCGTTCTGCAGAAGCTACAAGTAGTGCAGGAACGCTCGTAATACGATATTGTTGAACCAAATTCGGCAGCATGTTCACATTACCTGTAACCATTTGAAGTTCAGCAGGCAATAGATGAGCCGCCACCTCTAACATCCGTTCAGCAGCCTTACAAGTACCGCACAGTGGAGTGTGTAAGAATACTACAAGCGGTTCTCCTGAACTCTTGAGCGCCTCCAGTAATTCCACTTCATTCATTACCTTCATTTCAAGTTCGTCTCCTCGGCGATATCGTGAAGCTTATCAGAACTTAGGGGACTATTTACCAAAAGCATCCCCTCAGGTTTAGCAGTATATAAGATCTCATACATTTCTTTTCGCCCCCACAGACTGGAAGTGTGCAAATAGATTTCTCGGGGGAACAGTCCTTCCAGTACGATCCGTCTGGCAACTTCTCCACCCGAATAATCACCCGGCCCCATATCGTAATCCAGTGATAAAATATCCACCTCGCACTCACGCAGCATTAGAAGACATTCTTCCGTCGAACGAGCCAGAGCGAACCCTTTAGGTACCTTTCGAAGATCATCCATATAGATATGAATCACAATTACGCCTCCGCTTCAAACCAACCACGCACAATGGCAATTTCTTTTCGGTGACTGCCATCCGTACCCTTCTCAGTTTCCAAGACAACAGCTGAACTTCGTAAAAGCTCGGAGGACAATAAGCTTTTCAGCCCCTGCTCTCCAATATGTCCTTGTCCGATTCCAGCATGTCTGTCGCGTCTTGAGTCGAAAGGAAACTTAGATTCATTTAAATGAACAGCAACAAGATGTGGCCAAAATCCAAGTCGCTCTCCACGTTCAAGGAAGTCTTCCGTTCGCTCAGGGTTCCAGATACCAGCTGCGTAAGCGTGACAGGTGTCCAAACAAAATCCTATTTTCTCCGGAAATTGGCTAAGCTCTCGAACTTTCACGAGTTCTTCAAGTGTAATCCCTTCATTTCCATGGTTGCCCGCTTGATTCTCTATAAGCAGCTTAGTACGACCATCCCAGGACTGAAGCACATCATTCATACATTGTATAATATTTTGATAGCCTTGTAACGGCTCCATTCCACCAAAATGTCCAAAATGAACAACGATGCCTAATGAACCACAAGCTTCTGCAATCTCTAGATCATTTAAGAGAGAGGATACATAAACCTTTCGCGGAGTAACATCATCTACACCAGCCGCCATGTTAATCCCATAGGGTGTGTGAGCAATCGAAGTAATCCCTTTGTCTTGGCAAAAGAGCGCACAATCCCTCGTATCTCGTACATCTACCTGTTTAAGTTTCAAACTACGCGGATTTTTAGGAAAATATTGAAAACATGTTGCACCGCTCTCCCAAGCGAATCGGGCAGCTCTCCCATAACCACCGCGAATGCTGACATGAGCCCCTATTTGAAGACTATTGGTCATGCTGACAGTCTGGGCAATAAAACACTTTGCGTCCAGATAGCTCTGTTTTGATAATTGTTCCCCCATCACGAAGACAAGACTCACCTTCACGATCATACACTTTACATTGATTATTATATGAACCTGTAACAGTATCCCCAGTCATAAACGGCATTTCCATGTACCCACCAATTTCAGTGGCCTCAGTCAGTACTTTTTGGATGCTCTCATAAAGACGGGCTATAGATTCAGTTGTTAAATTCTGTACTAGTGCAGAAGGTAAAAGCCTAGCTTCAAAAGCAATCTCATCGGCGTAGCAATTCCCGACTCCAGCCATCACATGCTGATTTACTAACAGGCTTTTGAGCGCACCTCGCCGTCCCTTTAATAATCCTGTGAATCGTTCCAGCGTCATTCGACGATCCAGCAACTCAGGTCCAAGTTTACCCATTGTGGCTTCGCTTTCCTTAACCGACAGCAAATGTAAATACCCTAAGCGAAGTCCTATGAAGTAAAGGGTATGATCTCCAAATGCAATTTCGACTTGTGTGTTACGATCCGGCCGTTCTTCCTCCGTTCCATAAAAAAGTATTCCACCAAGCATCAAATGTAAAAGTAGTCTTCGTCCATCATGAAGATGAAACAAAATATACTTGGCACGCCGCTCAACAAAAACAACACGCGCACCGATCAATGCATTTCTAAAAGCTTCTGTTTCCATATTAATTGATTTTTCTCTGTTCACGATTACATCAGATATTGGCACATTTATAATATGCTGACTAAGCAGCTTTCTATAATTCTCCATTTCCGGCAATTCCGGCATAGCTCATCGTCCCTTCTAGGTTGGTGAAGTAATAAGATCCTAGCTATTATACACCGAGAAACGTTTTAAGTTCAGTTAAATCGGCACAAATTTCATCCGGTGAGATTCCGGTAAGGTTTTTATAGTGGTCAAGATTTTCTGCATTTGTTAATCCGGTAAATACAAGAACTGTACGACAGCCCGCATTTACTCCAGCTGCTATATCTGTACGCATATTATCACCGACAACCACTGCATGTTCAGGCTCGATACCAAGAAGATCTGTCGCAAATTTGATTAAATGGGATTCCGGCTTGCCAATCACTACCGGACTCACTCCACTAGCAGCCTCGATGGCTGCTCCGATCGTTCCTGCGCCTGGCATAATGCCATCATCTGATGGCAGCATTAAGTCTGGGTTAGTGAGTACAAACTTTGCTCCTCCCAGAATCCAGCGCGAAGCTTGCGAGAGCGACGTATAGTTGAAGGAGCGATCGATGCCTTGCAGTACATAATCGGGTGAGTCTGTGACGATGCGGAGCCCAGCTTCGGTACAAGCCACATGCAAACCCTCTTCTCCAAGTATCGCCACTGCAGCCCCAGGTGATTCCTCAGCTATGTAACGTGCGGCCGCCATTGATGAGGTACATACCTCCTCAGCTTTCGCATCGATTCCCATTCCACATAAATGTGCAGCCACATTAGCCGCTGTACGCGATGAATTGTTGGTAACAAATAAAAAAGGAATGCCCGCTTCACGCAGACCTTTAATCAGTAAATCAGCACCAGGAATCATTTTATGCCCATGGTATAACGTACCATCTAAGTCAATCAATAATCCTTTAATCTGTTCCATTATAAATCCCTCTATTTCCATAAAAAAATTAATTAATGTGTTAAATTAATAATGGTATTAATAAACATTCAACCTAAGCCCAGCTTGGATTTAGAATGATTAATAATACTTTTTGTTTGGTGGTATTACCCGTTTATTTTCGGCAAGATTTCCAGCCATTCGTACCTCTTTCACGCTGTAATTACTTTAAATCTAACACACTTCGTCGAATGAAATCGAACGAAAGACTCATCGAGCATTTTTTAGCATAGCACTGTCATTTCCTGCGCTTTCCCGGAAAATAATCATTTCCCCAATTGCCCGTTTTGTCTTCGATAAATTGGATATGTGCCGAATTCCTCCGCTAACAATGTCTCTGGAAAAACGAGCTCAGCTTCTTCCAGCAAAGGAATCAACTCTTCAGACGAACTGTAACGAGAGCTGAAATGAGTCAACAATAGTTGGCCGGCATTGGCTTCCTTTGCTAGCTCTGCAGCTTGACGTGCTGTACTGTGATGGTATTGATACGCCATTTCTGCCAGATCATGAGCAAAGGTTGCTTCATGAACGATAAGGTCTGCATGAAGTGAGAGTTCTAAAGCTCCTGAACAAGGTCTTGTGTCTCCCAAGATCGTAACAATACGCCCTCTTTTAGGTTCTCTAACAACATCAGCAGCGCAGATACGAACACCGCCATCCGTTATAACATCTTCACCTTTTTTTAATTTTCCATATAACGGTCCAGGCTTTAAGCCATAACTCTTTAGTAATTCCGTATTGAGGCTCCCGGGACTATCCTTTTCCGTTACCCGGTAACCATAGCTATCAATACGATGCTCTAATAATGCTGCCTCCACTTTAAAACCATCATCCTCAAATACCGTTCCTCCTGTATGCTCGACAATCTCAATCTTGTATGGAATTCGGGATTGGCTCACAGCTAAGGATATATCTAAGTATGCCTTCAATCCAGGGGGACCATAAACCGTTAAAGGAGATGTCCCTCCCTGATAACCACGACTAGATAATAAACCTGGAAGACCAAATAGATGATCTCCGTGTAAATGTGTAATAAATAGCTTTTCCAGCTTCCCTAGGCGAATCGGTGAGCGAAGAACCTGATGCTGAGTCCCTTCCCCGCAATCGAACATCCAAATGCTACGGCGTTCTTCCAGAAGTCTTAATGCAATCGACGTTACATTGCGTTGTATAGTTGGTACCCCTGCATTCGTACCTAAAAAATATATTTCCATCCCTCTTCCTCCCTTCTTCTTATTGACTGAACTATCTCTTATCTATTCTAAACGTCCTTCTTCCAGCAAAAAACCCCCCAGTTACGGGAGGTTCCGCTGAAAGGTATACAATCCCCCTACAGACCGGGTGTATAAATGAAAGAATTACAGCTTCTCTACATTAAAATACTGCGCTTCTGGATGAGCGAATACCATCGCCGAAACGGAAGCCTCAGGCTCCATCATAAAGCCTTCTGTAAGGTGAACACCGATATCCTCTGGGGATAACAGTTTAAATAGTGGTCCCTGATCTTCCAGATCTGGGCATGCAGGATAACCAAAGGATACACGAATCCCTTGATATCTTGCCCCATGTCTTTGTTTCATGGTCATATCTGCAGGATCTGGGAAGCCCCATGTATCACGCATCATGTGATGAACACGCTCCGCTAATCCTTCTGCTACTTCCAGCGCTACAGATTGTAACGCATGTGAGCGTAAATAATCTCCATTATCCTTAAGGGCTGTAGAGAGCTCACGAACACCGTGTCCCGCAGTTACCACGAGGAATCCAACATAGTCCATCATTCCACTGTCGACCGACTTCAAAAAGTCCGCTAGACAGAGATAAGGCTCAACACCTTGTCTTGGAAAAGTAAAGGTATGCAGAATCTCGGCTGTATTCTGTGGATTATACACGATAATATCGTTACCACTTGATTGTGCCGGAAAGAATTGATACATCGCATGAGGAGTAATCGTACCTTCCAGCATCGCTTGATGTAGAATGTCAT
The DNA here is from genome assembly GCF_038000135.1 of Paenibacillus sp. FSL F4-0236. Lineage (NCBI taxonomy): Bacteria > Bacillati > Bacillota > Bacilli > Caryophanales > Paenibacillaceae > Paenibacillus > Paenibacillus sp. FSL F4-0236. Next base: position 2,224,448 of record NZ_JBBOBK010000001.1, on the reverse strand, counting down.
CGACAGTACCTTTCAACTCCACAGTCCGCTCATCACCAGCAGCTAATTGCGCCTCTACAGAACCTCGTAGCCCCAGATGGTGACCGAGCAGCATTTGCATGTTCACATAAGGGATAATATGCCCCAATGGATAATTACGAATGACATGGCGCTCTAAATCGGGTGGAACAAATACAGGTGCATCTGGAGAAATTTTGGAGCGTACAGCTCTAGTCAGCGTAGGAAGCTCTTGCTTAGGAGCAACTGCCACTGCGGATTCTGCTTCCACTCGAATTTCCTCGGCAATTTTCTCCCGTTCAACAGGATTCATAAGCCGATTAGCAATATCGAGTCCATCCATAGCATCCTTAGCATATAATACCAGCCCATCATATTCCGGCCGGATACGTGTTTTGGTGAACTTGCGAGTCAAGGCAGCACCACCTACCATAATAGGCACATCAATCCCAGCCGTGCGTAGGTCTTGCGCAGTCAGCACCATCTGCTGTGCCGATTTTACGAGTAGTCCAGACAATCCGATCGCATCGGCTTTTTCACGACGAAACGCTTCGATAATGGTCTCAGGTGGTACTTTTATACCCAAATTAATGATCTGATAACCATTATTGGATAAGATGATCTCCACCAGATTCTTACCTATATCATGCACGTCGCCTTTTACAGTTGCCAGCATGATCTTACCTTTTACCGATGTCTCATCCTTCTTCATAAACTGCTCTAAATGACCAACAGAAGCCTTCATTACTTCAGCGCTTTGCAGCACCTCAGCAACAATCAACTCATTGTTATTAAACAGCCGTCCAACCTCCGACATCCCGGCCATTAGCGGGCCATTGATAATCTCCAAAGGTCCTGATTTGGTAAGCGCCTCATTAAGGTCTGGAATAAGTCCTTCTTTGGTGCCTTCAACAACATATGAAGCCAGACGCTCTTCTAGTGACAGGTTAGAAATTTTCTCTTTTTTCTCAACCTTTTTCCCTCGGAAGGCGGCTACAAAAGCAGCAAGCGTGTCGTCATTTGTATTATAAATTAATTCCTCCGCAAGACGACGGTCTTCAGCAGGAATAGACGCATAACGTTCTACCTTCTCGGTATTTACGATCGCATAATCCAATCCAGCCTTAGTGCACTCATAGAGAAATACTGAATTCAGCACTTCACGTCCTGCTTCCGGTAATCCAAAGGAAACGTTGCTGATCCCCAAGATCGTATGAACACCTGGAAGTGCTTCTTTGATTAAACGAATCCCATCAATAGTTTCTTTAGCAGAGCCAATATATTGTTCATCCCCGGTTCCTACAGGGAACACAAGCGTGTCGAAAATAAGGTCTTCTCCAGCTAATCCGTATTTGTTCACTAGTAAGTCGTAGGAGCGTTTGGCAACTTCCAGTTTGTCCGTAGCCTTAATTGCTTGTCCTGTCTCATCAATCGTACCCACTACGATAGCTGCGCCATACTTATGAATCAATGGTGTGACCAGCTCAAATTTTTCTTCACCATCTTCAAGGTTAATGGAGTTAATTATCGCCTTACCTTGACAGTACTGTAACGCCAGGTCAATAACCTTCGGATCGGTAGTATCGATCATCAAAGGAACTTTAACCTTTTTTACAACTAATTCTAGAAACAGCTTAATATCTTCAATCTCATCACGGTCCGGATCTTGCACGCAGACGTCGATAACTTGAGCACCACTCTTCACCTGTGCACGGGCAATTTCTGAGGCTTCCTCATATTTACCTTCGACGATAAGACGTTTAAACTTACGCGACCCTAATACATTCGTACGTTCACCGACCATGTATGGACGGTTGTCGTTCTCAATATAAATAGGTTCAATCCCTGAAAGTGCCGGTGGATGATTTCCTGCAAGCGGACGTGGAGGGAATTGTGAAAGTGCCTCCGACATAGCACGGATATGTTCCGGTGTCGTTCCGCAACAACCTCCCGCAATGTTAAGCCATCCCTTTTCTGCAAACGCAGCAATTTTACGCGCAAGAGAATCAGGAGATTCATGATAATGCCCATTCTCATCTGGCAGTCCAGCGTTCGGATAACAACTCACAGCCGCTGAAGAGATTGCAGAAAGTGAACGAATATGATCACGCATGAACTCTGGACCCGTCGCACAGTTCAGACCTATAGAGATAGGCTTCAGATGTTCTAAAGAAATATAGAATGCTTCAATGTTCTGACCGGCAAGTGTGGTACCCATCGGCTCAATTGTTCCCGAAATCATCACTGGCAATTTGATACCCGTCTTCTCAAATGCATTTCGAATACCTATACTTCCAGCCTTCACGTTCAAAGTATCCTGAGAGGTCTCTAGCAATAACGCATCTACTTGACCATCAATCAATGCCACTGCCTGTTCCTCGTAGCTATCAACGAGCTCTTGGAAAGTCACGCCTCCCGTAACAGAGAGTGTCTTTGTTGTAGGACCCATCGCACCTACAACATAGCGGGGACGATCTGGTGTATCATATTTATCAACGGCATTACGGGCTAGCTTTGCTGCAACCAGATTAATTTCACGAGCCCGTTGCGGAATATCATATTCAGCAAGTACAACAGACGTTGCACCAAATGTATTTGTTTCAATGAGATCAGCACCTGCTTCAAGATACTGCTCATGAATCGTCTGAATTACTTCTGGACGAGTTAATACTAGCATTTCATTACAGCCGTCCAATTCTTCCCCACCAAAATCCTCACCTGTCAGAGGCACCTGTTGGATCATTGTGCCCATTGCACCATCTAGAATTAATATTCTTTGTTGTAAGCTTTCCTCAAGTGTATATTTAGCCAACGTATAGTCCCCCCAGTAAAACATTAGAGTAAGTTTAGCAGAATAAAGGAATTTCGAAAAGCCTTCCTTTCCACTCTGCATTATCTGTAATCATAGGAATTGCTATTCTTTTAATTATGGTTTTACAGAGAGTTCTTTATTAGGCATAGAATGCTGAGTTCTAGCAGTTACGTGTGATGTAACAATATATTGTCCTTCTTTCGTTAGTGTTCCCTCTGCTTGATAGATTCCATCACTGACTAGCTTTCCTTTAAATTCAATTTTCTGTTCACTATCATCTTTACTCACAATTTCGAACAGAACCTCTTTCGCATCATCTACTGCCAAGTTGTCTTGCGTCACCACTGCTTCAAAGGTCACCTTCTGATTTACAACAACCTCTTCAGGATTCCAATGTAACTCGACCTTGATAGGTTCCATAGACATGTCCATGTTCATGTTCATATTATGTACGCCAGAATGTTTAGTTTGGTCTGATGAACATCCTCCCAATACTAAAAGTGTTGCACCTAATAATAAAGGAACTATTGTTCTTGAAATCTTCATTTAGATTCCTCCCAGTCGAATTGATTACTAAGAATCTACCAATTCATGTTATACATTCTCCATCTATTATACACATTATTATTGGTTTTTCAGTATTTCGCATCAATTCAGCTAAACTCTTGTGACTTAAATCATATACTAGTAAATCTCATCTAACATACTAAATATGATGTAGATATAAAAAAGACAGCAAGTCTCCTAGATACCTAGGAACTCACTGCCATCTTAAAGCTTAAATGAATGAAAGCCTCTTCTACTCAATTTTATAAAGATTGGACTAATGAAAGAAGCTCTCCAAGATGTTTGATTTCATAATCCGGCTGAATTTCCGGATCTGGCTGTTTGCCTTTTCTATTAATCCAAACTGTAGTCAAACCTGTTGCCAGCCCACCACGAATATCCGTTGTAAGCTTATCTCCGACCATAACTCCTTGCTCAGGTGCAATATCTAAAAGTTCTAGGGCATGCAGAAAAATTTCCTTATCCGGCTTTCCTTTTCCGAAGCTTCCAGAAATCACGATGTGATCAAAGAAAGGAACGATTTCAGGTACGCCATCTAGTTTCTCTTGTTGCAATGCAGGGCATCCATTAGTCAGAAGCAATAGCTTCACTTTCCCCTTCAGTTCTTCAAGCACCTGAATCGTTTCTTCATAGATGTAAGGTCGATTTCTACGCTCTGCTGCGAATCTGGCTGCTAATGTCTCAGCAAGAGCTTCGTCCTCTACACCAAGTGCTGCAAGACCACGACGCCATGCCTCTTTACGATATCCCGGTGCAAGCTGCTCCAATTGACGGAATTCCGGCTGTTCACCTGCAGTAAAGTTCCCCCAAAGTGCTTCAAACGGATTAATCCCAATCATCTTTGTAAACGGGTTCGTTTCGTAGGATTCATATAGTCCAATGGCTTCTTTACGCACCGCAAGTTCCAGTTCTTGTGGATCAATCGTATCCCCAGCGGCTTCACATGCAGAACGAAATGCTTCATTAACGCTCCGATCATCCCAGAGCAGTGTATCATCAAGGTCAAATAGTACGGCGGAAATTGGCATTACAGGTCTCCCTCTCCCATGGCTGGTTAATTTCTATTCGTGAACTACTTCAATTTGGTGAGCTTTTGCGAATGCTTCCAGTCGAGTCCCCATTGCATTGGTATCATAACGATTCATAAGTCTGGTAAAAATCCATTTCGTGCGTTTGCCTTTATGCTTAATTACAACAGCTCCACGCGAAAGGATGATTTTCTCAATATCAGAAGCTGGCAGATAACGTTCGCGGTTGAATTTTATAGTAGATAGTCTAGCATTCTCTACCTTCAAGTACGGACGTCGGAAGAACAGAAGTGCCGCTAGTAAGTAGTACAAAACGACTCCTAGCCAGTTCATAAGCATACCATTACCTTTGGCTTGGTCCACTGAACCAATCATCCAAAACATAGTACCAAGCACTAATAACACTACTGGAAATGCAATGTTACGGCCTTTAAAGGTTTCGCTGTTCTTACCAGGAGATTTAGATTTAGATGCGTAAATCGTTTCCTTCCCCTGTTTCTTTCTTTGCTTATTAATTTGCTGCGTGTTGCGTTGAACCATTCTTTCCCAAGAACGGGCCATATGCGTTCCCCCTAGTCATCCAGTAATATCTATGAAAAGGAACAGGGTGTTAATGCTTACGCCCCTTGTTACCTTGTTCATGCTCATCATTATCGACCAATTCAATCGTATTCAATTGTGCTCGGAAGTTATTGCGAATATTCCCCAAATAAATTTCACGAAGCTTGGCGCGTTCCGCCGTTTCCTCTTGATTAAGGCCTACGCTCTTCTGTTTGCGTGCCAATTCGTTAATACGCGCGACCAACTCATCAATATTCAAAACTTTCCCTCCCCTTATAAATTAATTCTAACTCTGCCATGAGAAAAAGAGCTTGTCAAGGTTTACTCCCTGCAAGCTCTTCATGTCCTCTTATTATGTTCTTAGAATATTAATAAATAGGTAAAGTGAGAATATCTCCAGCATTAATCTGACTACCTTTAATGCCATTGGATTTTTTAATTCCTTCTATATATACAGCCGTTTTCATATCAGAAGGTTTATTCTCAAGAGCAATACTCCAAAGTGTATCTCCACGTTCAACCACTACGCGCTTCTCATCCTTCATTAAAGTAGTAGATCCTGCAAATACATTACCTACTACTGTAAGTCCTGATAGTACGAGCACGATGATCAATGTCAGTTTAATAACAAAATCTCTTCGGAACAAACGCATCAAGCCTTCAAGCAAAAGCTCTGTAATTTCTTTAATCTGAGCTGAATAACGGGTAATAGGATTATGTCCTAAAGATTCAACCACTGGGGCTTTATCGTAGATGCTGCGGTATGTACTGTATTTTAACATGAATATCATCCTCCAAACACTTGTTCTTACTTTTGAAATTATAATAACACGAACATGTGTTTTGTTCAATACTATTTTAGAACAATTGTTCTCTTTTTTTCAGAGGTTACTATTTACCATATTCTTCATATAAAGAATCACTCTTATCGTTTAGATGAAGGAAACGCAATCAATACAAGACTACCATTTATTAACTCTTTCGAATTAATATTTATAATAGTTAGAACTTATGTTTGTGCGAACGGTAGTTCTATGTTATAATTTTCCCAAACATTACTATATGGGGTTGATTCCAATGTCAAAGATTTCAAGTCGCCAGCTGGCGATCCTGGAATTTATACGTAGCGAAGTCCGCAGCAAGGGTTATCCTCCTTCCGTCCGGGAGATTGGAGAAGCTGTTGGTCTTGCTTCCAGCTCCACAGTTCACGGTCATTTAGATCGGCTAGAGAAGAAGGGACTTATCCGTCGAGATCCAACGAAGCCTCGTGCGATAGAATTGCTTGGCCAAGAGGATTCCGAGAATGTCCATCATTTCGCGCAAACCGTCGCTCGCATTCCTGTCGTAGGTAAGGTTACCGCCGGGGTTCCTATCACTGCTACTGAGAATATTGAAGACTACTTCCCGCTTCCAACTCACTATGTTGGAGATAACAAAGTATTTATGTTATCGGTTCAAGGTGACAGTATGGTCGAAGCTGGGATTATGAATGGCGACTATGTTATTGTTCGTCAACAACAAACGGCTGATAACGGAGATATCGTTGTAGCTATGACCGAAGAAGATGAAGCAACCGTTAAGACTTTTTATAAAGAACGTGATCATATACGTCTTCAGCCGGAGAATCCGGCGTACGAGCCTCTTCGCCTTAATCGCGTGACCATTCTCGGCAGAGTTATCGGATTATTTCGAGATATCCACTAAGTATGCACTCCTACCAAGCGAAAACGGATACCGTCCTTTAAAGGACGGTATCCGTTTCTACGAGAAGTATAAGGATAGGATATATCGTAAAAATATATACTTTCTTTTATTTTTTAAAAAGCTGTTCTGCAAATGCAGAACAGCTTTTTCACTGTTATCAAACCCCATTTATCAATCACAGAACATTTGTTCCCATAAGCTAAAATGACCATTTTTAATGAATAACCGTTTAGGCATCCTCCTCATATCTTAATTAGAAAGGAGTGTTGCACAATGCCAAATTACCGGATTATAGTTGATCTGACGCAGCGTATGCTTTATCTTCTTGATAACGACATTGTGATCAGGGGCTTCCCAGTCGGAATCGGTAAAATGTTAACTCAATCACCACTCGGTGAATTCACAATCATTAACAAACAACCCGATCCAGGTGGTCCATTTGGGGTCTTTTGGATGGGTCTATCTAAGCCTCACTATGGGATACATGGAAATAATGATCCCTCATCCATAGGGCACGAAGTATCCCACGGTTGTATTCGTATGTACAATAAAGATGTGTTAGCACTAGCTGCGATTGTTCCTATTGGAACACGAGTAACGATCAGGAATTAAATCTATCTCTATAGATAAACACGCCTCACTCATGGTTCAATGGAGGGGGCGTGTTTGTATTTATGTATTTTTGATGACCTAATAGGAATTATGTGGTTATATGTCGAATAATGTTAACAGGATTTCAAATTGAAAGGAAGTGTCTCGTTTTGAACAACTCAAAAATTAGAACCCTCGTCGATTTTAAAGTCGATGCACTTGTTAAACTCTCTGGCTTATTGTTAAATAACGATCAAGCGAGTGGAAAAAAAGTAAATTTACTCACCTCATTCGGCAGTATTCAAGGGACCATCTCCCCTTCCACCTCCAATAAAGAGGATGTTTTTGACTTAAAATCTCTAATGGATGATGTCATTGTAGATGAATACATATCTTATTTAGGTGCGGAACATCCCGATAAAAATTTCAGCTATAACTTTGTAGTCCTTAATGATGTTTCTGTAAGACCCTATACTCACTATGAATCTCCGATCGAATACAAACAGCTAATTGTTTATACCGATCAAATCACAGCCTTCAATTTCTTATGATTTTGACATATTTATTTTAAAAAGCTCTCAACAAAGCACTCCAGCAGTTGCCCCAATTTTGCACTCAGCTCGCAAAATCGGCAGATCTCTGGGTGCTTTCTCTTTTTCTAATCAGTAGTCGTTTCCTAAATTCCCACGATTTTCGCTCTTAACAGATACTAGTAGAGAGAATTCAGGCATATCTTTCAATAAGCAATAAATCTTGCTCTACTGAGATCTTTGGAGGTGTGATTACATGCTGATTTTCTTGATGTATATGTTTGCCATTGTAGGAGGAATCTTAATTCTAAGTGCCGTTATTATAGAATTAAAAAAACTATCTACTTCTTCTGAACTTTCTAAGCTGTTAAACGCAACCTCATCTTTTAATATTATATTCACCAAAACATTCATTCCGCCCAATCAATCGCACTTGATCGCCCTTAATGAACCTTATAAAAAAATAGCAATAGGTACCAGCAATCCGAAAACAAGCAAAAAGGCAATAGCAAAGCTATACTCGTTCGACAATATAATGGGATCAGAGATTGTTGTTAACGCACTAACCCTTTCAAAAGTATCTAAACGACAACAAAACAGCAAATCAACTGCTTCAAGTGCGGATATTAATGTGGTTAATAGCGGTGACGAAGAGGCTGATGTTATCGAGGAACTTACGCTTAAAATATACATGAACAGCAATGAAATACCTGTGTATAGTATTTCCTTCTTGCCAGGCTTACTACCCATTCAACAATCCGATAATCAGTACAAAGAAGCTTACTCCCAAGTCCAACAATTACATACGTTCTTCAGGTCGATCGTATCCGAATGAATGCCCCCCTTCCGCCTATTATTACTTCACTTTACCTTTCCCAATTAGAAATTTTGAAAACCTTAAGGAAAGACAAAAAAACGGTCCTTTTGGGAGGGCCGTTTTCGCTGCATCCAACATTCATTTTAAAATTGCACACTAAATCCGTTAAATTGGTGAATGCCCGTACCATGAGCGACAAGATCCCGTTCACGTAATTCACGAACTGCCTTCATAACCTCTTGCAAAATAACTGGATCTAGACCCAACGTATTATGAGAGCCGAATACTTGAGATACATTTGGAATTTGCGCAATCTTTTCTAAAGAAGCCACTAAATCTGCCGGACTAGTAGAGGGATAAAAAGCATAAATTGGCGTAACATCATACAACAAATCCCCTGTAAACAGATACCCGTTGGCATGATCAAAGATGCTAATATGACCTGGTGAATGACCCGGTGTGTGGTAAATTTCTAATCTACGCCCGCCTAAATCAAGCACATCTCCCTCTCGCAATAGAGCTGTTGGTTTTCCTTGATAAGGCGTATACGTATTAGGATCAAACGTCTCAGGAACAGGAAGAGTAATATCTCGGCTCATATCTTTTCTGATCTGGGCAAGGGACAAACCTCGTATTCCATTAATCAGCCAATCCTCATCCTCTTTATGAACATAGATCATCTCAAATTGTCCATGACTGCCTATATGGTCTGCATGCACATGCGTAGTGATGACAGCGATAGGTAAATCCGTTAACTGATCCGTTATTCTTTTTATATTGTCGATGCCTAATCCCGTATCAATCAACACCGCTTGTTCTTTTCCTAACAACAAAAAAGAGTGCACCTTTTCCCAATGCCCATATTCACTGATTGCATAAGTAATTGGATCAATTTTCGTGACTGTGAACCATCGATCTTGAATCAAGTGTGATCCTCCATTCCGTTCCATTTCTCCCTTACCTGCTCTTCTCCTTTATAATAGTCCGCTTGTTGATCCGCCTGATAAATTTCTTGATAGGGGAGAATGTTGATTTTACCTGAGTCCGGATATTCGCAAACATCTATGCCCTGGTTCGTTCGGAGATCAAGATACTTGCAAGGGGCATCCGTATGATTATAAAGTTGATGCGCTCCTTCAGGTCCTATTTCAAAAAATAGTACATCACCTTCAGAAACCTCACTAAAACCCTCGGGAGTTCTTAACATCGCTTTTCCCGTCAAAATCACAAATATTTCTTCAGCGTTTCTATGAAAATGATAAGGAAAGGAATACTTATCTGGATCAAGCGATCTTATGTCGAAGACAAGATGTTTAGAATTAGCGATCTCAGCTAACCTCTCACTCGTATGCCAAGCAAACTCAGGGATCGGAGATAACTTTTGTTTAAATGAAACTGTATTTTCATTAAAAATCTTCGCCAAATATAACACCCCTCATCCATTACGCTTTTCTTTCAATATAATCGGTTTGGTACTTTATGTAAATGCAGATTATCAGGTTTAACAATAAAAAAAGCCCCGCCAGCATTGGCGAGACTCTTATATGTGAGATATCCTATTTATTTTGAAGAACGATTTTGATTTCTCCATCTGAACTAAAACTTAAAACCGTAAAATCAGTATTGATTTCAAGTTCTTTCCAATCCTTAGGAAGCTGGTAAGCTAGTTTGCCACGAATTTTCTTTCCCGCAGCTAAAGCGCCGTCCATTGTTCCTACTTGACTATCCAAAGTATGAGCCAAGAGATCTTCATTTATGGAGAAGCTGTCTTGGTATGCATTGAACATTAGCATAGAGCTTACCATATAATCTTTACTGGAAATATTCTCAAGTATAATTCCGATTTCTACAAACTCATTACCCTCTGATGGTTGTACATAATCATTTCCCTTAGGCTTTTCCAGAGATTCAACTGTAAGCTTAAAATTCTTAGTTGTGATGGTTTGTCCAACTTCAGTTATCATCGTTTCCTTTGGCTCTTCAGTAGGCTTGCTGGTAGGCTTTTCCGTTTCGACCGGTTTCTCTGTTGCTGCAGTATCATCTACCTTTGCCACTGCTGGTTCTGATTTTGATACTGTGGGTTCACTATCATTCCCCTGTGATCCAATCACCCCTATTACAACAAAAACAATAATAAGCCAAAACCACCATTTTTTAAAAAAAGGTTTCTTTGTTTTCAATATTCTACTTCCTCTCAGATAATATCCATTTCCAACTTTTGCTAGGAAAATATACCCATATTATCCTATGAAAGATATACCTTTGCAAGAAAAATATAAAATAATGTCAGATGATAAGAATAATTGTGACTGTTATATTAAATTCCATTTTACTAGAACTATAAATATAAAAAAACTCAACGGCAAAGACATAAAGGGTCTAAAGGTTCTTGTAAAAAGTCATGTATTGCAATCTTTACCACTCTTGAACTTGAGTGTGGTAAAGATCACAACAAATATACTACTCCAGCTATAGCCAAGGAAAGAACTCCTCCTAAAGCAGACCATTTCGCTACTTTGTTTTTAATTTTACGGTCTTCTTTAGATTCCGAATAAAAATTCCCTCTTTGCTGAGTACCTGTCGTAAATCCGCCAATACATATACCAGAGATCACAAAAAAAGCCAGTCCTATATATATGAATATGCGCATATTAGAGCTCCTCCCAGGAAAGCATTGGATATCTATATATAAGATATTCTAACATTATTCTCCACTACCGGAGAGAGTCCTCTTCTTCGAGTTTTGACTCAGATGAAGTTATTTACAAAATAATCGTCTTTTGTGCAGGGTTTCGCACTCCAGTAACCTTATTGCTTCTTTAGAGCATAATTTGGTACTTTTCAGGCCAATAACTGCATCGCGGTTCGCTAGCAACTTTGTATGCGAACCTATAAGCCTAATCAGACGACTAATTTAATGCAGTTTGTCCTTATGCTCAAGAATATCCTCAAAAAGAAGGGAGTGCCTCAACAGCCATCGCTGACGGGGCACTCCCTTCTTAAATAAACATGCAACCACGCGCACCCCTTTTTAACGCTCTCCTTCAACAGGTTTTTTAATAGTCTTTTAAATCCTTTATCAAAAATCCTTGTCAACAGTTCATCATAAACTTTGTTCTTTGTCTGGATGCTCATTTCCTTACTCAGCAGATAACCGGCTTTCTGATCAACGAACTTTCGCAAGAATCCGTGAACGATCTTATTATTAGCGAGGTTTGTAGCTTCTACCAGCGCCCCACCTGCTCCAATGGTCATTCGCTTACGTTTTAAGATATCAGCCTTATTCCGGTAGTAGCGTTCACCAGCAAGTTTTTCCTTACGTTCCTGGGAAGATAACCAATCATCTATTTCTTGCTTAACGATCTCCTCCCTTTGACTTGATATAAATCTATTCGACATTAGGAAGTATTTACTTGCCGTTCCACCATACACTTTCCTACGCCTCACATCTGCATCTTTGGGGGTTATGAAGCGCTTGGAGATGTCATTCTTTAAACTTAATTCAAATAATTCTGGTACAATTTACCTACTGAGAATGTTAAACTAGTAGGATCTATGTCTTTTTATTATTTTACATAAAAGGGAGTTATCTTTTCTATGAAATTTAAAAATGTTTTGTTTATCATTTTAACTACTTCATCACTAATTTCAGTAACCGCATGTTCTCCACTACAAACATTTCATCAAAAAAGTCTTCAAGTGGTAGCTGATATAAAAGGAGTAGAATTACCAGCACAAGTCGAGAATGCCTCGGATTTGACTTTTACACTTGATCTATCTTCAAAATATGATAGATACGTTAGTATAGACTTGCTTAAAGTTTCAACAGAAATTGTAAAAGAGTTTGATGAAAAATTTAAAAACAAACAATTCTTTACTGAAAGTGAAATAACGAGTTTAAAATCCTTACTTGAACCTTATGATTATTTAGCTGAAGATGTTTTTGATTCTCAATTTAGTGACGAAAAAGCAGATTTAAATGATGATACATTATATGGATATATTAATGATTGTTTTTCTGACTTAGAAAAACAACACTACAGCGAATATCTTGAAGATTTAGCGCATGTAAAGCAACTAATTGGGCAACCAATGACTTTTGAACACGATTTAAAGAGTTTAGAAAATGCAGTAATACTTGAATTTGGTTTTACAAGTGGATCAGTTACAGATCCAAGAAATGTTTCTGAAGAAAGATTAAAAGAGATAAGAGATAAATATCAAATAAAACTAATCAGCACTAAAGCTAGCAAGGATGATCCAAATTTAATTAAAGTCAACCTTGAATACTTAGATATTGTTGATAATCTTACAGCAACAAAAACAGAAGTGTATAATTTACTTATCTTACCTGAAGAGAACTGGAGTTATAAATACAATTCATATCCTTTTGAAGAATAATAAACGGTATGCCCTTACAACCTAGAAAATAAGTAGTGACATACCGTATGGGCAATCCATATACCGCGATAATGGGATTCGGGTCACATTTACTATAAACAATTGCTATAGAGGAACCATATGTAATGGTTCCTCCTATATATAGGTGGCAGGCGTACGGCAAGACTAGACACATTGGAGAAATAAACTCATTCCCTTGTTAATCTCTACTTTGGTTGTAGCTCGATCCAGATAAAGATTGTACCGTGCTTTTTTTGGTGTCTAGTTCTTGAGAAATCTGTTTTAATGACATTCTGCAACCGTGATGTAGAACGAAGCATTGCCTTTCTCTCTCAGATAAATCATGCATAGCATCCTCAATAGCGTATTGTTCATGAGGTTGCAAACATCGTCCTTCCTCTTCTTCCTATTGAAACTCTACTTCATAGGCTGTCAGATATTCCATCCATGCTGGGGGCTTGCAGTAAAAATAAATTGTCTATGCCCGTCAGCCAATGCTTTTTGAGTTTCCTTGTATTTCATTCCACTGACCCCTTAATAACGAATGGTCTCTCTGCTGCTTTCCCTGTTGGGCGTCGATACTTTAGATCTAACCCTGCCTTTTCCTCTGGAGACAATTGCGAGTTTTTAATGACTCCTTGCCCACCGCCTGATGTTTCTTTCTCTTTGCTTATAATTCCTAAGTACCAATCGCTCATTAGGTATGACCTCCAGTTATAAAATCAATTGATGGTAAGTATTTATTTAATTTATAATCAAGTTGGATGATGAGGGCTGTGCCTAATCTTTCTTTCTCGGCCTCTCCCCTACACTAAAAATTAGGAGAGGTTTTTTATTCGAATTAAGAGGTGAATTTTATGAACGGCAAGAAAGTTATCATTATTCTTTTGTCCATCTCTTTACTGGGTGTGATTGCTTACTTCGGAATAGCTTATGGATTACTATGGTATATTTTTAATGGGTAAGAACTGAAGATTATCCGGCCCCCGTTTTACTGGGATTACTCAGTCTGACTCGATGGCCAGACGGCCTGTAGTGCCACTTAAATTAATTCGTACTCGCCTTGATCTAACCCATCACTCACATCGTAGAAAGGGCTGTACCCTGAAACATTTCCATTTGAGTGCATAACGCCATCATAAACCTGTCCTTTTTCGAATACTCGTCGCATATGGCCCCAATCATCCCAATAGATATCTTTCAAAGCTCGAAACTTGATCGGTTTGCTCATATCCTCTCCTCCCCTCCCCCTTATACCTAAATGTGTGGGGTCTCAGCCCCCTAACCTTTATATCTCCCATAAGCTATATCAATGTTCACTTTGCTTCTCCGTTTATCATGTTGCTTCTGGATCGTGGCATGTAGCTCGTTGCATTACGGACAAAACTCAAACCAAGAGACTGTTGTGGCACACTCTTTGCAAATAGGCGTTATCACATGTTTCGTGGTATCTTCCTATCATCCGTCCCCGTTCATCTTTAGCAGAAGTCCATGAGTAACCGACTACAAAGTCACACAATTGAGTAGCTTCGTTCTTTCGGCAGAAGGTGCAGGGGTATTTCGGCATTACCGCGACCTTGCCGATTATCTCAGCCCCCTTATAGTTCAGTACAGCCAAACTATCTCTTATATCCTCCTTGTGGGAAAAGAGGGCTATTAACCCTCTCTGTCCATGTATCTTCGTAATGTGCATCAAATCTCGGTAAACTTGTAAATATTAACATTAAATTATAAAATCAAACAAAGGTGGTGTTAACAATGAACTTAGTACAATTCATGTTGGTTGGAGTAGGAGCCATTTTCTATTTCTCATTAGGAATCATCATTGTCAAGATATTACTTACAAGAAAATTACCAAGTAATAATTACACTCCATTTGACTACATCACGGCCTATTCTCATATTGAGTTTCACGATGAGAAAAAAGAGATAGAAGAAAATGCGGACCATGGTGATGATAAGGACAAAAACATCATTTCGTTATCAAAACGAACTTCTCTTCCCTGATTCGCAATATGTGGGAGAGGAGTGCTGTAACCTCCTCTATCCCTTAATGTCATGTATCTTCGTACTGCGCAGTAAATAACTTCAAATAAGTTCTTTTTTTTAGTTTGTTATAATAAAACAATAACTATTAATGAGGTGTTATCTTGCAATATATTTTTTTAATACCATTGGCATTTGTTTGGGCAATTCCCTTGGTTTTACTGTTAAAAAAAGATTATCTAACTAAAAACAAGGTTTCAGATAAAAATGCTAGCATAGAGAAAAAATTAGACAGAATAATAGAATTGCTTGAAAAAGATAAGGGTGCATAATCACTTTTATCTTTTTTTATGTCGCAGTATGCGTCTACTGTGCCTTTGGGAGAGGAGGGATACTCCTACTCCCTTAATGATCTGGTGCGGCCCTCGTGTTGCTGGGTTTATGCTGTCGGACGATGGACAAACAGCTGTAAAATTATCATTTTTGTTGTAGATTTGCTAATGCTACTGAGATACGTAAATCCTCTCTGCGGATCGTTAATGCCGTAACCGGTCCGTAGCAGCCTACATCCTCTGTCCGGTACTCTACAGGTCCGCTGCAGACGATGTGTCCGATATATGTAGGGAGCCTTACCTCTACTTGGTCACCTACTTTGACAGGAGATTCATTCCTATCAATTAATTCATTTGTCATCGGCTACTCCTTTTTCCTTTAACCTTTCTATTCCTTCCAAAGATAAATACTTAACTAGATCAGGTATTGTATCACACAAGAATGGATTACATTCGTTGTATCCTGCTATCCTCCGTCTGAATAACTGTATTGAAGCCTTATAATGCAATGCTCTTGTAGCTTTACTTTTTTAGACTTTTTCATTTAGCGAATCCCCCGATCTACTCTTTGACACTACTAAGCGTGATATATGCTGCCTATGCCCTCTCTCGGGGGCAAATGTTTGTCTTATCCTTTACCTGTGTCATGCCTTGTTGCTCCCTTCCTCCAACAATTCACGTGCTTTACTTCCTCTGTCGCTCGTAACCTTTGAATGACCTCTACCGAAGCTTGGCAGTTCCCAATGTACTTGATTTGCATAGAACTCCAGTACCTCCCGTTGTCGGGCTATGGTCTGCTGCACCTCCTTAAGTGCTATCCGATCCTATCTATGTTTTCTAGACTGTTACTTATTGAGCGTTCATAAGTTTTGTTCAGTTGTTGTGACTCTTCTAGAGCATCCAGCGCATCCATTAACTCAACTTCTTCTCTGCTCAATGTTCCTTTTCGGGCTTGTCGTTCGGAAAGCTGCGCGTTTCAAACTTCTTCTCCCTGAGAGCTATGAGCGTTGCCCATGGCTGAATGATGGTTATGGCTTTCATACTTCCCCTCCTATCTACTCTAAAAAAAGGCTCACAAGACTTGTTGGACAACATACTCTATAAATAAAAAAGGAGTGAGTCTCATGACAACACGAGCTCTTGATATGCGGATTTCGGAACATATGTCTGGGTTAGGGAGTGCAATTGAGTACGTATACGTCAACCCAATTTTGATTGGAGATTTGGGAATTCAAACATCTTCAATTGTAGGAACGCCAGATGCAAACAAGGTACGTATATGGTTGTCTGGTTCAGTAACTTTCTATAAAGCTTTCGATACACCAGATGAAACCTCAGTAACAGTCGTAATAGAAAGAAACGGAAACGGAATCCTTGGTTCTGGCACAATAATCTATGAATCGCAAGTCCGACCAGGTCCTATAGAGAGTACAGCATCCACAATCTCCATAACCGCAGGAGATTTCCCCGATATTCCTACTGTTTCAAATGGTCAAATTCGCTATTCACTTTTTATTTACTCAGACTTAGAAGTTGGGAGAAACGGAATATGGATGGTAAATGCTGCGTTTAATGGAATAGCATTTGCAGGATGAAGGAAATATGTCAGAAAGAATTATTGTCTGATCAATTAGAAATTTCGAACTGCCAGAACCATGTCTTATTATCCGTCATTGGGGCTTATGCCCCTTATTTTTGTGTCACAGCTCAGCCTTGGCATTTATCTCAAATGCTCCTGCCTTAATTACCTGATTCATTGCTTTTCTGGTGAACACTATGGTTCTTTGTTGATTCCTCCTCCAGGACAGGAGCTTTTGTTCTTCAAGCGCTTAATAAAACCGTGAGTTGTCGATATTGACTGGTGCCCCATGGCTACTGCAATTTCGCGTATGCTGGACGGATAAAGAAATTCAAATGAGAATTTTTCAATAAAGTCGATGATTGCTTGCTGCTTTTTCGAAATGAATTCCATCTTCAGCCTTCCCTCATAAATAACTTTAATTCGTTGTTATAAGACATTTATAATCTTCAAATCGGTCATTTGGATGATAAGAACCCTGAGCAGCATAGCCATTAAGAGCATCAGTAAACATTGCAGTGAAGGTTTCTAGATCCTTGGTTTCTAATGATTCCAAAAATCTAATTTCCTTTGCTCGGAGATCCCTGCCAGCAGCCGTTATGATTAGATCTGCTATAGGTTCAATCTGCTGCAGTCGTTCTTCTTTTGCCTTTTCTAACTCCAACTGCTTAGTATCCTCGAATAAAACTACGTTTTCAGGGGGCATTACGGGGGCGCTCATTAACCTTCCATAAAACCTCCAAACCTTACCCACACAGAAAAAAACCCTTAACGCTTAGAGCGCCAAGGGCTGATTTATTCTAGTAAAGAGTCATGTATTGCGCTCTTTCCCACTCGTGCACTTGTGTGCGGTAGATATCCCATTCGATTTCTTTTAGCTCGTAGAAGTGAGCCAAAGCATGTTCGCCGAGAGCTTCGGTAATAACATGACTGCGGATCATTTCGCTAAGTGCTTCTTTCAAATCGGATGGCAAGCTTGGAATGCCTTCTTCGATGCGCTCTTCTTCAGACATCACATAGATGTTACGGTCAATCGGAGCTGGAAGATCAAGCTTACGTTTAATTCCGTCAAGACCTGCTTTCAACATAACAGCAAGTGCGAGGTAAGGGTTAGCTGCTGGGTCCGGGTTACGAACCTCAACACGTGTGCTAAGACCTCTAGAAGCCGGAATACGAATCATTGGGCTACGGTTACTTGCAGACCAAGCTACGTAGCAAGGTGCTTCATAACCAGGAACAAGGCGTTTGTATGAGTTAACTGTTGGGTTAGTAATCGCTGCAAAAGCACGAGCGTGCTTCAAAATACCAGCCATGTAGTAACGTGCAGTTTTGCTCAGACCCAGCTTGTCGCTTTCGTCGTAGAACATGTTTTCTTTGCCTTTAAACAAGGATTGGTGAGCGTGCATACCAGATCCGTTGATACCGAACAATGGTTTAGGCATAAAAGTTGCATGCAGGCCGTGTTGACGGGCTACCGTTTTCACGACGAGCTTAAAGGTTTGAATTTGGTCAGCAGCAGTAATCGCGTCAGCATATTTAAAGTCAATTTCATGCTGGCCCGAAGCTACTTCATGGTGGGAAGCTTCGATTTCAAAGCCCATTTCTTCAAGGGTCAGTACGATTTCACGACGACAGTTTTCCCCTAAATCCGTTGGCGCTAAGTCAAAGTATCCACCTTGGTCGTTCAATTCCGTAGTAGGATTGCCTCTTTCGTCTGTCTTGAATAGGAAGAATTCAGGTTCTGGTCCAACGTTCATAGCTGTGAAACCCATTTCTTCTGCTTCCTTCAGACAACGTTTGAGGATACCACGCGGGTCTCCAGCAAAAGGTGTACCATCTGGCATGTAGACGTCACAAATCAGACGAGCTACACGACTATCAGTCACCCAAGGGAAGATTACCCATGTATCTAGGTCAGGGAAGAGATACATATCAGATTCTTCAATCCGTACATAACCTTCGATGGAAGAACCATCAAACATCATTTTATTATCAAGCGCTTTTTCCAATTGGCTAACTGGAATCTCTACATTCTTGATAGTACCTAATAGATCCGTAAATTGCAGACGAATAAAACGAACATTCTCTTCCTTGGCAATGCGTAAAATATCCTCTTTAGAAAAGCTCATGTGATCCTCTCCCTTTCGAACTTCTATATATTATTATTTATTAAAAAACCGGGATAACTCACCTTGAATCAGAGACACTTGTCCCGGTCTTTTACCGGAAACTAGTTCTTGCTTCAGCATTCGGTGAAGCTGGGAATCGGATAACTCTCTACGTCTAACCTCTGTATCAGGGGTAATAACAGTAGCTTCCTCGGATTCCTTAGAGACAGGATTCATTACTTGCTTAATGCCAGCAATATTAACACCCTTCTCGATCAGAGCTTTAATTTCTAATAGGCGCTCAACATCATTAAAAGAGAACAAACGCTGATTCCCCGACGTACGTGCTGGTACGATCAGACTGTGCTGCTCATAATAACGAATTTGTCTCGCGGACAAATCAGTCAGCTTCATTACAATTCCAATAGGAAATAGTGCCATATTTCTGCGGATTTCATCACCCATGACTCATCCAACCTTCCAATGATCTTTTTCTGATCTCATTGTACATTTCCTAATACAGCGTGTCAATGGTATGTGAGATATTCTTACAGCAATTTTCTTTCACGCATACTTTGAAGTGCCATCAAAACGCCATATTTAACATGTGAATAGGTTAACCCGCCTTGCATATAGCCAATATAAGGAGCCCGTATAGGTGCATCTGCAGATAACTCCAAGCTTCCACCTTGTATAAACGTACCTGCAGCCATAATAACAGGATGTTCATAACCTGGCATATCCCAAGGCTCTGGTACCACATGGCTGTCCACAGCCGCAGCGCGTTGTATGCCCTGAACAAAGGCAATTAAGTGTTCTGGTCCATCAAAGGAAACCGCCTGAATCAAATCTGTACGAGGCTCGTTCCACGCTGGCTTTGTCTCAAACCCGCATCGCTGAAATACGGATGCAGCAAAAATACTTCCTTTTAAAGCTTGTCCGACCGTGTGCGGTGCCATAAACAACCCTTGGTAAAGCCCACGTGTTGTTCCTAACATAGCCCCCACTTCACCACCTATGCCAGGAGCGGTTAATCGATAAGCTGCCAATTCTACAAGATCCTGTCGGCCACAAATATAACCGCCTGTCTCAGCAATACCACCACCCGGATTCTTAATTAACGATCCTGCTACTAGATCCACACCAACCTGTGGAGGCTCAAGCTCTTCGGTAAACTCACCATAACAATTGTCTACGAAGACAATCACTTCCGGTTTCAACACCTTTACCCTCGAAGTCATTTCACCAATTTCAGCCACTGTGAAAGAAGCACGCCAATCATATCCGCGTGACCTTTGGATTCCAATCACTTTAGTATTTTCGTTAATAGCGAGAGCTACCTCATCCCAATCGATCTTGCCATCTGCAGTAAGAGCAACCTCCCGGTAAGTAATTCCGAAATCTGCGAGAGAACCTGTCCCATCCCCTGTGTGACCAATTACCTTATGTAAGGTATCGTACGGACGTCCTGTGATGTATAGCAGCTCATCTCCTGGACGCAGTACACCAAATAGGGCTGTTGATATGGTGTGTGTTCCTGAAGCGAAATGCGGGCGTACCAGTGCAGATTCCGCACCAAAAACGTCAGCATAGACAAGATCCAACACTTCACGGCCACGGTCATTATACGCATACCCCGTTGAACCGGCAAAGTGAAAATCACTGACTTGATGACGCTGGAACGCTTCTATAACCTTCCACTGATTCTTATCTACAATACGATCAAGGGCTTTGACAGCGCCTTCTATTTCAACTTCTGCGGCCTCTGCCGCGCTCAAAATATCCTCTGCAAAAACTACCATTCGTTCTTATTCGCTCCTTACATTTACTTGCCATCATAATGACAGAAAGCGGCAGTAAACTGACGCTTTCTAGATTAGCTATTATTTTATACCTATAAACGAAGCATTTCCACCTTAGGAATGACTGACAAGATTACTGCTGGTCCACAAAATCAGCAAGCATGTAACCCCATTTGTCATAATCCTCTTTATTAAGACGAACGTTATAGAGCACATCGTTCTCATCATATGTCGTTTCCAGAACCTCTCCCACCCTGTAGAGCAAGGAAGAAATGTCACCTCGGTCTCCGGGAATGCGGAAGTTGAGTGTGTCGCCAGCCAGTTCATCGGCGATCATTTCGGTAATCCGTGTTAAATCTTCAGGATTAAATGCACTGATCTTCAAGTACCCTGTACCTGTAGGCAACATTTCCAGTTGCTCAGGCTGACATAGATCAATTTTATTAAAAAGTACGATTTGCGGTGTACCAGATGCACCAAGATCCTGCAAGATGGATTGGACAATCTCCATCTGCTCCTCACGCATTGGTGAAGAGGCATCCACCACATGTAGCACCAAATTAGCCTCATTCACTTCCTCCAGCGTTGCACGGAAAGATGCGACAAGATCATGCGGAAGATTCTGAATGAAGCCTACAGTATCCGTAAGCACGACTTCTTTACCACCTGCTAGCTCAAGCACACGTGAAGTAGGGTCCAGTGTGGCAAACAACTGGTTTTCAATATAGACATCCGCATCGGTTAGTTGCTTAAGCAGCGTTGATTTCCCTGCATTCGTATACCCAACAAGTGCGACTTGCACCGCTCCCGCCTTGCGGCGACGCTCCCGATGTAGCTCACGAGTCTTAACAACCTCATCCAGCTGGCGTTTCAGCTCCGTAATCCGATCACGAATATGCCGGCGATCGGTTTCCAGCTTACTTTCACCCGGACCTCTGGTACCAATTCCTCCACCTAGTCTGGATAAGTTCTTCCCTTGGCCGGAAAGCCGGGGTAACAGATAGGACAATTGTGCCAGCTCTACCTGAATAATTCCTTCTCGCGTCTTCGCACGCCCCGCAAAAATATCCAGAATAAGCTGCGTCCGGTCAATAATCTTAAGATCCAGAGCTTCTTCAAGATTCCGTACTTGGGCTCCGGACAATTCTTGATCAAAGATAGCTGTATTAGCCCCGAGAGCATCAGCAGCCATCCGTAGCTCTTCTACTTTACCTTTACCAATAAACCATCTAGAATCAGGCGTTTCCTTGTTTTGACGCAGCACATCCAGAACTTCAACACCAGCGGTTTCGGCTAATTGCACTAATTCCTGTAGTGAAAGCTCTGGATCAATTCCGGTTCTTTTAATTTTATCTGTGACGAGACTTACCAATATCGCTCGATCTTGTACATCTGTTTCCGTATCATGCGTTGTTATTGCCATGTATGTCATGCTCCTTATGACGGTGATAGTATCCTGTAATTCATAATTTGAAATCCTCAGTTCGAAGCGTCATTAATTCCTGCTTGCCTGGGCTGGTACTTTCATACTGGTTTAACAGTCTTACAGCCTGACCCCGAACAGCTTTCTCAATGGCGTTGCGAACATACCGCGCATTACTGAAAGCATGAAGACTCTCCGTCTTCTCTACTAACAAATGCTGCTTTAACTTGAGTATCGCCTGTGGCATCAAAATATAGTCGCGATCTTTTGCCATGAGTTCAGCAATTTGCAGCAGTTGATCGATCGTATAATCAGGAAATTCCACCTGTATCGGAAACCGTGAAGGCAATCCGGGATTGCTCATCAAAAAATACTCCATCTCCCCAGAGTACCCCGCTAAGATAAGTATAAATTGACTGCGATGATCCTCCATGGCCTTGACGAGCGTATCAATCGCTTCTTTTCCAAAATCCTTTTCTCCACCCCGAGCGAGGCTATAAGCCTCATCGATAAACAAAATACCACCCAAAGCCTTTTTCACCAGATCGCGAGTCTTCTGTGCAGTATGACCGATGTATTCTCCTACAAGGTCGGCTCTCTCCACCTCAATAAGATGTCCTTTGGTCAGTACACCCATACGCTGGAACAGCTTAGCCACGATTCTAGCCACGGTTGTCTTGCCAGTTCCGGGATTCCCTTTAAAAACCATGTGATAAGCTTGCCCGCCGCTTGCAAGTCCTGCCTCAGTTCGCATTTGAGCAATTTGTAACAAGGCGTAGATTTCAAAGACTAGCTCTTTGATATTGTCCAGACCCACTAAACCTTCCAATTCTTGCGTTAACTCTTGGAATAGGCTAGTGTGGCCGTGATTTTTTGGAGGTACCGGCCGACTCTCTCCAGAAGGGTTAGTTATAGCCGGAGGCTCTTGACTCCGCAATACAATATTGATTTGTCGAGACGGTCTTTCTTCCTCCCGTCCACTGGCCGCTGCTACGCGTCCGCTCATCGGTATCACCTCATTATCCAGGGCTGACTTCTCTAATCAAGTCTATTCCAGTAAATGAAGTGTTATTAGAAGATTCGGGATTTTTTGGACAAATCACAGGAATAGCTGCTGAAGCTTCCATTTCGTATAGGCTAGAATCTCACGTGTTTTATGTCTTGTCATCGATAGAACGGTGGATTCTGTAAGTCCCAGCTCAGGATTCACATATCCAAGCTCGTCAGCAATTTCATGAGCCCGCCACCCATGATAGGTATGCGTAATAATTATTGCTGAAGACAAAGCTTCACGTGCCATAATCTCTTTACTAAACAAAAGATTCTCGTAAGTGCTGGTAGCTTCATTCTCTACGTAAATGGCGCTATCTGGCACTCCTTTAGCAACCAAATAATTACGCATTCCTTGAGCTTCTGTGTATTGTAAATCAGGTTTATCTAAACCACCAGATACAATAAGATGTGGGAACATCCCTTTTTGATAAAGCTTCAGTCCGTAATCCAGCCGTTCCTTAAGTCCTGGGCTAGGCTCATCCCCCCACATCGACATGCCAAGAATGATCCCAACATCCGCCTTTTGCATAGGATCAGTGGTGGCAGCTTTATTAATATTGTTTAACGCATAAGCACACCACAACAATCCAGCAATCACAATTATCGATAAAGCGATAAGCAACGTTCGTTTCGTCCAGAATCTGCGTTTTTTGGAAACAATCCGAATCGGGGAAGACCCTCTTCCGTAGACATACCATTCCATTTCTTTATTTCCTCCTGAATTCTCCATGATGAAATAATTCGGCACGATGCTTCAAAGATAGTGAGAAATAAGGGAAAGCATGAGCATCGATGCCGCGTAAAATAGTATTGGCTGTCTCCCAGGCGAGTTTATAATCACTCTCGGAAATATCTTCCCTCTCCAGCGCTTCCTCTAATTCATCCTCATCAAGCAAGAAAACCTCGCCGTTCCAAAGCACAACCACATCCAGATACAAATCATCAAACCATGGAACGCCTTGGTCTGTGACGCCCTGCACCTTGCAGGTGTCTATGTACCATTGAATGATATTTTGCCGTTCGTCGAACATAGCCGTCACAATATAGTGACTGTCTTTTGGGAAATATTGCAGCCAGGAATAACCTTTATCCGCAATACGATATGTATGCCGTCCATAGCTCTTCCACAGTGGTTCTTTCAGCCCGTAGATGGTATAAAGCGTAATATATCCGCTGAATTCCCGGCTCTCCACATAGCGGCAGGCAAAATGGCGACGCGTAATCCGGCGCCAGTTGGCCCGGTCTCCGAATTTACGTTTCATAGAAATTACCCTCTCCAGTATGGTTTCTTCAGCTTACCACATTTAGAGGATACACTCAAAACATCCCGCAAAATATAGCAAATTTTTATCAAATATCCTATTAGAAAAATATGGAGTTTTAAAAGAAAGAAGCTGTCCCATAAGTAGCATTCACTACTTTTGAGACAGCCTCAGGAAAAGAAAAGCTAACTTCATAAATTTAAAGCATCACTATTGAACAGAAGAATCACCATTCATATTGCTCGCCTCTTGATCAGGGCTTTGTGTTGCATTACCACTGTCATTCCCCGAACTTCCGCCTCCAGAAGGTACATCTGGTGGAGCGGTAGGTATCGGTGTTGCTGACGGTGGAGGCGTAGTGAATTCTGGCAAAGTTCCTGTTCCACCATTATTTCCGCTTCCATCGTTGCCACCACCATTATTTCCACCGTTGCCATTATCCCAGCCATTGTCTCCACCATTCTCAGGGGTTGGTGTCGGGAGATTAGGGTCAATGGTTGGTTCAGGCGTTGGCATCTCATCCTGCACAGAGACAGTAACCACATTCGATGGTTCACTTTCTACTTGGGTTGCAGGATCGTAGGAAGTAACATAATACTCGTAAACCAGACCAGGCATTGCACTAAAGTCTCCTGCACTAGTCGTGACCGTATTTAACAGTAAACCGAAATCAGCCTCGGATGTCTCTCTACGATAAATACGATATTCTACACCCGCAACAGGAACTGCCTGCCAGCCCAGATTTACTGTCATCGTAGATGGATCATAAGCTGCAGTAAGTCCACTAACATTCTTAGCTGGTTCAGGTGTTTCTGTAGGTGCAGGAGCGATTTCATTATCTAGCTGTGGGAAGGACTTCTTAGGAACATCCCTTAACGCTTCCTCCATCACTTTACCCCAGAATGCTGCGGCAAGCCCACTGCTATTCTTAAGCAGATGTTTCTTGCTTGGCTTGTCATAACCCATCCACACAGCAGCTGTCCATTCAGGTGTATATCCCACAAACCAAACATCACGGTTCGAGCTGATTCCAGAATATCCACTTTGAGTCGTACCGGTCTTACCAGCAACTGGACGATCAATCCTTGCTTTTCTACCCGTACCACTCTCTACAACCTTTTGCATCATCTCGGTCATTTGATAAGCCGTTTGCTTACTCATAACACGCTCAGGCGTTGTATTAGCCTTGAAGACGGTCTCTCCACTACTATCAGTGATCGATTTAATGGAATATGATTCTCGAAGTTCACCGCCATTTGCAAAAGCACTGTAAGCTTGTGCCATTTCCAGTGTATTCGTTCCTTTGCTCATACCTCCGAGAGCCAGTGAGAGGTTCTTGTCCTCGTCTTCCAGTCCAATCCCCAATTTCTTAGCAAACTTAAATCCGGTATTCACTCCAATTTCATTAAGCAACCAGACCGAAGGAATATTCTCTGATTTCTGTATAGCATCACTCATACTAATACTCTTGGAATATCCGTGAAGGTTAGTTGGGCAATAGTTGGAAAAACACTGCTTCTCGTTGCTTAACGTAGAATACTTGTCGTACTTTCCAGTTTCCAGTGCTGGAGCATAAGCAACGATTGGTTTAAAGGCTGAACCAGGAGAACGTCGGCTGCCATTTACACGGCTGTAGCCTTTTTTCTCATAATTCCGTCCACCTAGAAGTGCGACAATGCCGCCATTCTCTTGATTCACGATGGTCATAGAACCTTGTACCAGTTCGTCGTCTACACTCTTCTCGAAGTTATCACTGTCTGCAAAAGCATCTTCTACGGTTTCTTGAGCGTGCTTATCCATCGTGGTGTATATCTTGTAACCACCAATATTCAGATCATCTTCGGATAGTCCAAACTTTTCTTCTGCTTCTTCCACTGCGAAGTCAATAAAAGCTTGATAACGCTGTTTCTTTTCAGGTGGCTTATAATTATAATCCACGGCTTGTGCTTCGTCTCTCTCTTGCTCCGTAATATAACCTTGTTCGTACATGAGCTGAAGTACTACTGCACGACGTTCCTTTGAAAGATCCGGGTTACGCAGAGGGTTGTAACGAGACGGTCCCTTAGGCATCGCAGCCAGTGTCGCAATTTCCCAAACTTTCAGATCATTCAGATCACTCTTACCAAAATATCTTTCAGATGCTGCTTTAATTCCGTAGATCGTACCCCCAAAGTTTATTCGGTTCAGGTACATCGTAATGATCTCTTCTTTAGATTTCTGGTTCTCCAATGCTACAGCAATGGATACCTCAGTCGCTTTACGGAAAAATGTTTTATCCCGTGTCAAAAAGATGTTTTTGGCCAGCTGCTGAGTAATGGTACTACCACCTTCTACCATGCTGCGTGCAGCAATATCTTTTACCGCTGCCCGGCCGATTGACCATAAATCCACACCAGAATGCTCAAAGAAGCGTTTATCTTCTGTGGCCACAAAGGCATTGATCAATAACGGTGGAATCTTCTCATACTCTACAGGATCGCTTTTCTCAAGCGATAATTCGCCGATTAAATTAGCATTGCGGTCATATACTTTTGTAGTTTCATTTACGGTCAGCTTGTCTTGGTTCTCTAGGAGAAGTTTTTGCCCATTCAGCATAATGAACAGATAACCGCCAAGCGCACAGAAAATGGCCAACGCTGTAGCAAAGAACAAGCTCCACAGCACACGCTTTTTAGTCAAAAACTTCTTTTTCTTCTTACTTTTCGGTTTTGGTTTTGAATTGGAACTGGACGATCCTCTATTTCTATTGTTGTTCGTCCTTGATGTATCATCTCTAGACATGATGCCTCCTGACTCCCTTCCTTGAATAAATCATGTATGGACTTCTCTGAATGAAAAGAACAACCTTCTCAGGTTGCTCTCTCACACTCTATTCAAACGATTTATTAACAAGAAAGGTTTCACTTCAATTTTGTTAATGTTATTCTTCGTTACTATTGTCCTGCATAAGTGACACACTGCGCTGTGGTGTAAAAGTGGAAATCGCGTGCTTATACACCATTTGCTGGCGTCCATCACTGTCAATAACGATTGTAAAATTGTCGAATGCTTTAATAATTCCCCGGATTTGAAAGCCGTTGGTCAAATATACTGTAGCAGGGATATTTTCTTTGCGTAGTTGGTTCAAGAATGTATCTTGGATGTTAATGGACTTGTTCATATGACGTACCCCCAATGGTTCAATTATATTGTTCAGAAGTATATTCAAGACCTGAGAGAAACTTTCCTGCTATTATAGCACGTATTTTCGAGAAATTCTCAGAAAAGTTTTGCTCACCTTCGACATCGATCCACTCGATTTCCTTCATGTGGCGAAACCATGACAACTGTCTTTTGGCGAATCGGCGAGTATCGCGTTTGAGCAGTATCACAGCTTCCTCAAGCGTCAGTTCCCCTGCGAGGTAAGCGGCAATTTCCTTGTAGCCCAGTCCCTGCATGGACACAAGGCTTCTGCTGTAGCCGTTTTCCAGCAGTCCCTTCACCTCAGCAACAAGACCATCCGCAAGCATGCTATCAATTCGGTCCTCAATACGTTTATATAGTATTTTCCGGTCCATTGTCAAACCGATAAGGCATAAGTCATAGGGCGACTCCTTCTTTTGAGCTGCATGAGAAGCGGAAAGTGTGGTGTTTGTCTGGTGATGAATTTCCAGTGCCCGTATAATTCTACGGCGGTCATTCGGATGCAATTTCGCTGCACTGACCGGATCAACGGCTTCAAGTCTGGCATGCAGTGCAAGCGCTCCATGTTCTTCTGCAAATTGATCCTGTTCTTTACGGAAAGCTTCGTCAGCCACAGCTTCAGAGAATTGAAAACCGTAACATAAGGACTCAATATAGAGACCCGTTCCCCCAACAATAAATGGAAGTTTCCCACGACTGCTTATCTCTTCGATAAGTCTGCTACCTTGTTCCTGAAATTCAGCAGCAGAATATGGGTCCTGTGGATCATGAATGTCGATTAGGTGGTGAGGAATTCCCATCATCTCAGCTGGAGTGATCTTAGCTGTACCAATATCCATACCACGATAAACCTGCATCGAATCGCCAGAAATAATCTCTGCGTTATATGCAGCCGCAAGCTCCAAACTTAACCTGGTTTTACCTACAGCTGTTGGTCCTAGTAAGACTAGAACCTTATGTCTCTCTTTAGTTGTCAATGTGTATCACCCCGTACGATGTTTTGGAGTTGCTCCGGAGCAGCTCTGTAAAGCCAAGCCTTTCAAATTCGCCGCTCAGAGCCTTTTCTTTCAAAAGAACAGTTTTACGGGCCACTCTTACCGCCTCAGCTACACTCTCTAGTGATAATGCTGCACGATTAGCAAACTGCCGCAGCGGGGAAATCGAAGCAGAACCGGTCAGCGGCACTCGGAACATAGGATCAAAGTACACAATATCTACACTTCGATCCGGTAGAGCACGTAAGTAGTCCAAATGTTCACTATGAACGACATTAATTCTACGCAAGGCATCATTAACCCTTACTTGCCCAGAGGTATAATGCCGCATCCCTTCATAGAGCAGTGCATACAGCGGCAATGAGCTCTCCAGAGCGGTAATCTCTGAGGACTCACCACCATGCACAGCAAATAGCAACGAATCAGCACCTAGACCCGCTGTGCAATCTAGTACGCTATCTCCGGGAAGCATTCGAGCAGCGACAAGCATCGGTTCTATATCACCCTTTAGAATCCGTTTCGCACGAACGAAACCCATGCTTGGGTGAAACTCCATAGGCTCCATCCCTAATCGGTGTAAACGAACGGCTTCTTGAGAAAGAATTAGTATATCCTCATCTCCATAGTGTTCCACCATCTTGGGTATAGAGAATTTCTCGCGTGGAGCGTATTTACAGCCCGTTCTTTCTGCGAGATTCTGAGCTCGCTCTACAATATCCATTATCGGGCTATAACCCGTAGTTATAATCATGTTGCCTCCAGTCATACTTACAACAAATTTCTAATCGTACAATTACATCACCCGTTTGAACAATTTCTCTAAATCATAGGATGAAAAAGAAATCACAATCGGACGCCCATGTGGACAAGTATACGGCTGTCTGCATGCTGCCAGACGAGACAACAAGGCCTCGACTTCCTGTTCTGTTAGTTTCTGGTTGGCTTTGATGGAGGCTTTACACGAGCATAGAATAGACGATTTCTCTCGTAGCTTTGCTAGGTCAATCAATCGTTCACTCAAGACCCACTCCGCCATTTCTTCAACGATCGCCTTCTCCTCGCCTTCAGGAAACCAATACGGCAAAGATCGAATCAGAAAAGTCTGTCCTCCAAAATGTTCAAGGTACACTCCAGCCTGCTGAAACCAATGTAAACGTTCACTAAGTTGACGACTTTCCGAAGGCGTGAACTCAAGCGTAATTGGCAAAAGCAGATCCTGAGAAGCGTCTTCAGGACGACCGAACTTCTCATAAAAAAACTCGTAATTTATGCGTTCGTGAGCCGCATGTTGATCAATGAGATACAGCCCGCCGTCATTCTGAGCGATAATATAAGTCCCATGATGCTGTCCGATATAATTTAGTTCCGGGAAGGCAGGAAGCCCAGGTTCTTCATCGACTGGCGGTGCCCATAACGCTTGGGCAGAAGGAATCTGCCTCTGCAGGGATGAAGCTTCTTGCGGGCGATATCCATTAGCATAGTTGTTGCTCACATTATTTTGACGTCCTTGTGAAGAGGAAGACTGGTATCCTGACCCGTAGGATGGAGCCGTTTCACGGGTCATCGGAGTATCAATCTGCCCCTCTTTTCTGAACTCACTGGCGCTCTGCTCAACATTTGATGGTTGTTGTCTACTAAAGGAACTACCAGATCCCTGAGGAACTGAATCCTTGCCCATCTCAGACGGTGGGGGTGCCGGAACTGACCCTTTAGAAAAAGCAAACTGCTCCTGTATAAATGAACTGCTGCCCTTTGGCCCAATGGTTTCTTTACCTGGACGCGGTATCAAACTTTGCCCTAACAACACTTTACGAATTTCTTGTTCAACAAACGTGTAAAGCTCATTCTCCTTACTAAACCGAACCTCCAGCTTAGCTGGATGAACATTGACGTCCACAAGTGAAGGATGCATGTCCAGTTCGAGCACCAGCAGTGGATAGCGGTTAATCGGAAGTAAAGTATGATAAGCACGCATGATCGCTGCGTTCAGACCATTGCTGCGAATATATCGTCCTCCCACAATGGTAGTCACTGCGTTTCGATTTGAGCGTGTCCATTCCGGACGACTTATATAACCAGAAATACGATAATCCAAGTCCTCTGCCGCAATCGGCAACATAGCCTTAGCTGCGGAGGTTCCGTACACCGCTGCGATCACTTGCAGCAGATCACCATTACCAAGCGTGTGCAGCAGCTGATTGCCATTATGATGCAAGGTAAAAGAGATTCCTGGATGGGCTAACGCCATTCGATACATGGCATCCGATATATGACCAAGCTCCGTCTGGATACTCTTCATGTATTTCAGCCGTGCCGGTGTGTTGAAAAATAATTCACGCACCGCTAGATCGCTCCCACGGCCCGAAGGGGAATCTTCATTCCGAATTAAATTACCACCCTCAATATCAATCAGGCGTCCTTTGCCGTCATCGGCAGTAGCCGTTAGAAGAGAGACTTTGGATACCGCAGCAATACTGGGGAGCGCCTCACCACGGAACCCTAAGCTAGTGATCTGGAATAGATCACGCCCATTAGCGATTTTACTTGTGGCATGACGATAAAAGGCGGTCTCGCAATCCTCAGGCTCGATCCCCGAGCCGTTATCTTTTACTCGGATGCTCTGTAAACCGCCTTCCTCCACCGAAACCTCAATCCTTGTGCTTCCTGCGTCAATGGCATTCTCAACTAGCTCCTTCACAACAGAAGCTGGTCGCTCTACAACTTCACCCGCAGCAATCTGGTTGGCAATATGCTCGTCCAATATATGAATTTTGGCCAATTTCATTCACCTCTTATTTAGGCAATCAATAATTAAAGATCCTTTGCTTTCATCTTCAGGTCGTTCAGCAGACTCATAGCCTGAAGCGGAGTCATATTCATAAGATCTGCGTTACGCACAGAAGTGATGAATTCTTTTATCGCAGGATTCTCTTGTACTTCAGTTACTACAGCCGACTGATTTGCACTACCTTTCCGATTCTTACGTGGTTCTTCCTCGCCAAAGATAGACAGTTGAACTACTTCATCTGCTATTGATGAATAGGAGTCTGCAGGAATCCCCGAAGTTTCTGCGATGACATTATCGGGTTGTTGGGTAGATGTAGTTGCGACCTCTTTTGCAGCGGCCTGACTTTCTAGTCCACCCCCATAATGAATAGAGGAACCACCTGGATGAGCCGCCTGCTCGATACTCTGAAGCAGACCGTAAGCACGATCAATGATCCCTTCAGGAAGCCCTGCTAGGCGTGCACAATAAATCCCATAGCTACTGTCTGCCGCTCCCGGAACAAGCTTACGCAGGAAGTTTACTTTATCCCCGCTCTCCTGTACGGCCATAGAGTAATTCTTAAGCCCTTTAAGACTTTCTTCTAAGTGGGCCAATTCATGAAAATGCGTCGAAACTAAAGCTTTGCAAGAAATGGTATCGTGCACATACTCAATTACCGCTTGTGCAATCGCCATGCCTTCACTCGTCGATGTTCCTCTACCAAGCTCATCTATGATAATTAAACTCCGGGCTGTTGCTTTTTCTGTCATGACCTGTATGTCGGCCATTTCTACCATAAATGTACTCTGACCTCCGATCAAATCATCAGCTGCCCCAATACGAGTAAAGATTCGATCAATTAGCGGAACTTCTGCACTGGTGGCCGGAACAAAACAGCCAATTTGAGCCATAATACAAATGAGTGCAACCTGCCGCATATAGGTACTTTTCCCAGCCATATTAGGACCAGTGATTAAAAGAATATTTCCATCTTCCTTACTTAGCGTACTTCCGTTTGCTATAAATGCCGAGTCCTTTAACACAGCCTCCACGACAGGATGACGACCACCTTCAAGTCGAAGATCGTACCCATCCGATAGAACAGGTTTTACGAAGCGATGCTCGGCACTGACGGCTGCCAGACATTGATACACATCAATCTCAGCTACCTTTTCCGCAAGATTCTGCAGTCGCGGAATTTGGCCGCTGATTCGATCACGCAGTTCAGTAAACAGGCTATATTCCAAATCTGTCATTTTATCTTGCGCTTCAAGAATCAGTGCCTCTTTCTCTTTAAGCTCAGGTGTAACAAATCGCTCTGCATTTGCAAGCGTCTGCTTACGTTCATAACGCCCTTCCGGCAACGAAGCCAGATTGGATTTGGTGATCTCTATGAAATAACCGAAGATTTTGTTATATCCGATCTTCAGTGATTTGATGCCTGTGGCTTGCCGTTCTTTCGCTTCCAGTTCGGCGATCCAACGTTTACCATTACTACTAGCTTCCCGCAGCTCGTCCAACCTGGCATGATAACCAGAACGGATAATCCCTCCGTCTCGCACGGACACCGGCGCATCTTCAACAATTGCTCGATCTATATCCTCCCGTATCTCGGCACATTCATCCATGCTAGCACCGATCTCGCGTAGGGTTGCAGATCCCGAAGTCATACATAATTCCTTCAAAGCAGGGATTTGTGCCAGTGATAGCTTTAAGGCATTCATGTCACGACCATTCGCACTACCAAAGGCAATACGACCTACCAGCCGCTCTAAGTCATAAATTTCCTTCAACGCTAAACGCAGGTCCTCTCGAACAATAAACTGGTTGTACAAATAATCAACTGCTTCTAGGCGACGTTCGATCGGAGCGCGCTGCAACAGCGGCTTATCTATTCTACGACGTAACAATCGCGCACCCATGGATGTTTCGGTACGGTCTAGTAGCCATAGAAGAGATCCTTTTTTAGAACGTTCTCGGACCGTCTCTGTTAGCTCCAGATTTCGGCGTGTGAACGGATCAAGAATCATATAATTACCTGGTTCATAAGGAGAAATTTGACTAAGTTGTCCCATTGAACGCCGTTGCGTCTCGTTTAGATAGGAGATTAGCAGCGCTAGACATTGTCCACGTTCTTTCTCCAGACGAACCCATGCGGCTTCACCGAATTGTCGACGTGCCAGCTCCTCCTCACGTTTCTCCCAAGGTGTGTACACAACAGGTTTCGCCAACAGAGGCGTTTCACTACGTAAAAGCTCCAATAACGTCGGGTCTCCGATGATCTCAGCCGGTTCATAAATGCCAATCTCATCGCGCAGCCACTCTGCACCAGATAACACTGAAGTAACATACAATTCACCTGTAGTTAAATCACATGCAGCTAATGCCATCATCCCATCACTTTCGGTTACACAAACAAGATAATTGTTGCTTTTGTCGGCAATGATTTTTCCATCCATAACTGTTCCAGGTGTCACGACACGTACGATATCCCGTTTCACCATTCCCTTTGTGACAGAAGCATCCTCTAATTGCTCACAAATAGCGACTTTATATCCTTTTTCAATCAGGCGTTGAATATAACCCTCGGCGGCGTGATAAGGTACTCCACACATCGGGATCTTCTCTGCGCCCCCGCCTTCGCGACCTGTCAACGTAATTTCAAGCTCCTTGGAAGCCAAAATGGCATCTTCAAAGAACATTTCATAGAAATCGCCCAGTCTAAAAAATAGGAAGGCATCCTTTGCCCCTTCCTTCACTTTTAAATATTGCTCAATCATCGGCGTATATTGTGCCATGGTCAACCTCCATGCCTATTTATTGCTGTCCTCCATTATAACAGAAAATTTGCGTACAAAGTCACCCTGCAACCGCATAGAAGTTCATTCTTCTCGATCCTCAGACAAAAAATCACGAAATCCGACACTATTACTGAAGCTCAATGGGTAGTACCTTTTGTATATATTTCAAGCATCCATCGTTCATTAGAAAGAGGTGTATTCTTCTGCTTTTTAATATTGTAAAATCTTAACACAGAGCGTTAGATCATAAGAAAATAAAAGGAGAATATCAAATGATAAGAAGAATTACGGAGGATGATCGGGAACTTCTAATGGCGTTGCTACAGAAAGAGCCTGCTCTTAATTTGTTCATCATTGGAGATGTAGAGAATTTCGGGTTTGAACAGGATTTTATGGCATTGTGGGGAGAGATAGATCCATCTGATGGTCGGATAAAAGCCGTTCTATTACGTTTTTATAGAAGCTATCTTCCTTACGCGGATGGGCCGTTTGATGTGGAAGGATTCGCTACTATCATGCGACAAGATAACGATATTCATATGATTTCTGGTGTAACCGAAGTGGTAAAAGCCTTTGACGGAGTAATTAACTTTAAACAAGAAAAGCAATTGTACTTTGCTGAGCTTAAGGAAATGAATACCAAAATTAAACAGTACTCTTCTTCCGTTGATAACATTAATAAAGCAACCATCCAGGATGTGGAAGCGATTTGTTCGCTTACGGATACAATTGAAGAGTTTGAAAGCAGTCGGGATGGATCGAGAACTAGCCTACGTAAAACATTGGCGACTGGCACTGGCCGTACGTATTATATGAAACGTGAAGATCAGGTGATTACAACGGCCTCAACATCAGCGGAAAATTCCATGTCAGCTATGATCGTAGGGGTTGCCACTCATCAAGCATTCAGAGAGCAAGGATTAGCTACATGCGTAGTTGCACAGCTATGCACAGACTTACTCTCTGAAGGGAAATCTTTATGCCTCTTTTATGACAACCCTCATGCTGGGGTCATTTACAAACGACTTGGATTTCAAGATATCGGCTCTTGGAGCATCATGTACATGTAGACAAGCATAAACGCCTTCGGCGTCCTTATTAGGACGGTAAGCGTTTATGCGAGAAATATTAGATATAAGGGATATGTGAAAAACTAATACTTTCTAATATTTTGAAATATAAGCTCAAGCTTTAACTTTGCTGCACCACAGCTCACGGATATCGCGAGATTCATCCCACGTTCGTTTAGAGGCGATATACTGAAATAAAGGCTCTATGTATTGGGCGGCCTTCTCGTAGCCGCCTAGAGAGCGTAGCTGCGCCAGCAGAGGGGGTACTGCGTCGCGCAGCGAGGATTTATCGCCGCCGTAGTATGCGATATGCAGGTCTTCCCGGTCAAGCGGGCGCAGCGTCAGGTCTTCATAATGGCTCACGATAAGGTGAGCCAGATAGACCGCGCCTTTAGCGATGACCGGGGATACCAGGAAGCTCGGCAAAGTCCGGTACTCAAACCCGCCATGCGGCTGAATCCGGAAATCGCCGAGCACGCCGTAACGAGGACGACGCGCTCCCGCGCGGACGTCCTCAAGCAAAAGCATCGGCAGCGCGAGATAGTTGTCGAGCGCGCGCAAGAGCGGCGCCGTCAGCGTCACGCCGCTGAAGTGCAAATGGCCGCCGAGGGCCCAGCCCGTCAGCGGCATACCTCCCGCCCGCCAGCGCAGCGTGCGGTCGGCGATGAGCCGGTCCGCCGTAGCCGCGGCGGACATCAGCTGCGCCAGCAGCGCGCGTGGTTCCCCGCGCGGCTGGGGGCGCAGCTCGGCGACCGGGAACGCGCCGCGCGTTCCCGGAGGTCCGGCGTCGCAGCCTGCGACGCCGTCCGTAGGCAGGTACCGCGACGCAGGCACGACGCGGCCCGTGGACTCCCGGAGGATGATAAACTCCGGGTCCATGCCCATGAGCAGGCCGCTGCGGCCTGGCTGCTCCAGAGCAAGGCTCCGTTCCAGCGATAATGATGCGGAACGATAAGGCTCTGGCAATGATTTGCCTGAACTCTGTAGTAGTGGAGTGACTCCCTCCACGACATACCTCCGGTTCCCCATTGCCCTCAGCAGGACCTCACCGCTATCCAGCCCCAAGCTGTACAAAGTCCGAACAGCAATACGCTGAAGTAATTTCATTACTCCACGCCATACTCCTGGTGCAGCCCCCATTGATTCGCTGCTATCGACTCTATCCATTCGCACAGCCCCGGCTAGCAAATCGGAGGCTGCGCGCATACCTGGGCCTGCTCCTAGTGGAGTGATCTGCAGAACGCTCAAATTATACACGAGTATGTTATAGCACTGTTTATGGGCCTTACCGGAAGGCAGAGTATCATATGTATCTTCTAAACGATTGCTTTCACCAGAGGTCTGGTTTCTCCGCAGAGATGCTTCTGAGCTCTTCATTCGCAACAGTTCCTGCTTACTAGACGAAGTAAGCGTCGCTTCAATCCCGCTCCGAAATAATCTGGACTCTCTGTGTGCTGATGACAATCCCGAATACACCTTAAACCCCTCATTCATTCTCCTGCCCCTCCATCCATCGCAGCCCAAGATTGAAAGCCCTGCAGTAGTACTTCTTGCCCATTCATACAAACCAGGTTGTTCTTAATCCACTCAGGTTCCATTTTTAATTCTAAAAATAAATAAAAAAAAGGAGGGCATTCGCCCTCTACGCCGCCGCCCTCCCTACATATAATGGACCATAACCCATCAGTACCCAGTTAACGGCGGCGTATCCTTCCTTACAGTTCATCATCCAGATTGTCAGGGTCTAGATCATCGTAATCGAAGCTATCACCTTCAAAATCATAATCCTTGTCTTCTGGATCATCGCTTTGTTCAGTGACATACACACGGACTTTGGTCTCAGCCACCAACTCCACTTCGAATTCGCGCTCTACGCGAAGTGTCACACTGCCTCCGCCTGGCGATACGCCCGCTTCTACACAGTTGGGTTCCTGCGTTGCCTCCGCAGAGACCTCAACGGTAGAAGTGCGGTGTCTCGTGTCCAGGTAGGAAAGCGGAATGAGCTCCACATAGGAGACCGTTTCTTTAGCTACCTCGGTCTGCTTGTTCTTGTCGTACGAGTACCAGATGTTTACATCGTAAGTACCAATTACTTCGATTCCGTTCCCGGCGGCAACCGCTTCGTACTGGTGGTTGATAATCCAAGCCCCCAGAATACTAGTCGGGTGATGTGGCGGAGTCACGGTATGGGTTGCTGTAGAGAACTTACGACCTTTGCCGCAAATTGCCTTCGTAATGATCTCCCTTGTTTGACGTTTATGGCTTAATGACATCTTTAAACCTCCTCCATACAATCATTCACTATCAAGTGTATGCAGGTTCTAGGCATTTGTTGATTGTTAGTCTATAAATAAATTTGAGTAAGCCCTCCAGAGGGTCTTATCAGAAGATTTATAGTTCATTTTATTTCAAAATTTGTACAGATATGAGTAGATTATAAAAATGGTCCAGCCTGATACATATCCATTCTGAACGTTAAAAAAACCTTATAAAGCCCGCTATTGCGGGATTACGCGCATAATACCAATAGATCTATGTTTGCTCAGGTCAATAAAATCGTCATCAATATTCACGAGGGGACGCAGTGGATCAGTAGCAAGAATCATAATGATTTTTCCTGTCCGTCCATCTGTCAATTCCACTTCATTCCCTATCATTGACTGCATTAACTTATTAATAAAGACTCTACAAATATAAGGGTCAAGCTTGCCAAATACGTTTTCCTCCATCTGAAGCAACACTTCATAAAGAGGTGAAGCTTTACGATAAAACCGGTCGGATGTCATCGCATGGAACACGTCTGCTACTGCAACAATTTTACTGAAATCAGTGATCCGATTCCCAAGTACACCGAATGGATAACCACTGCCGTCCATTCTTTCATGATGCTGCAGGGCGACGAGCGCTTGCAAATGATTGGTTCCAATAGTGTCCCGGATCATCTCATAACCATAGGTCGTATGCTTTTTCATAAGCTGATACTCCTCTGCGGTCAACGGGCCCGGCCGGGTTAATAATTCATCCGGAATCCTCATTTTTCCGATATCATGAAGGGTCGCTGCGATCGTCAGCATACTCAAATCCTCAGGCTTTAATTTTAGCCATTTCCCTAGCAATGTAGATAAAATACCAACCGCTACATTATGTCTGTATGTATAATCATCCTTGGACTGCAATGCAGCCAATACGCCGTAGAAGTCATTCTTTTCACTTACCTGCTGAATAAACGGAATGACTTCATTTCTAACTTCAAGCATAGGAATTCGTTTGTTTTTGTTATGACGAAGCTGTTCAAAAATATTTTCTATCGCAGCTGTGCAATCATCGATTGCAAGTTGGAAAAATTCCGCGCTATCCAGCTGTACGACGTCATGAGACTCTAGGGTGATCTTATGTTGATTGATTAATCGTATATGCTCAGCACTTAATAAAGTCAATGCGGGTAAAACAAATACTCCTTTGTCATTAAAAAGGTTAGCTATAAGCTGTTTTCCTATAAATGATTCCATAACTTTGTCCATACGCCTCACCTGCCAATGCGGAAAATTCGACTACCGAACTTCCTGCTATTATTTGAACTCACCATAAAATCGTTAATCATATCCTGTGATCAACTTTTAGCTCATACATATCTTATCGTGATTTTGACAGAGATAGTTAATACTTCAGTTTATTAAAGCCTCAATTTAAGCCTTATTTCGAATCTTCAAACGTTTCTCCGGCTTGTAACTGACCGGGATTTTATGCCGCTTAGCGATCTTTAAATAAAGTGCCAGTTCCCTGCATAACTGAAGAATAGCTGAGCGCACTTCAAATTCCTCACGTGTCTCTGGCAGATCCATTTCTTCGAATTCTCTTGTTAGCTCGTTCAGTAAATGTTCAGTTCGTCCAGTATATTCTTCCGCAAGCACATCCCCGCTAAGCTGGTCAAATAACTCAGCAACCATCTCCCCATGCGGTAAATGGCGGTACACTTGAGAAAGCAGCTGCATCATACTTTGAATCGATTCCAGTTGCTCCTTCCGCATGTAGAAATAAACATTCCATGCTTCATCAGGATGAATAACATGATTCTCCATCTCACGGGTAGCTGCCGTTAATCCCCGCTGCACTGTATTATCTGCGTCAATTAATTCTTTGCCGTCCCAAATATACGCAGGATCTCGAAGCGTTCGGGCCATCTGTGTAAAAATAACCGAAAAATAGCGATCCACTTCCTTACGGATCCCATAAATGACCCCACCAGTCTGAGGCATGTAAATCAAGTTTACCAGCCCTGCTGAACCGAGCCCAATAGCCAGAAGCTCTATTTGCTGCAACAGGACATGGAGCGATAGTTCAGCTTGTCCAAACACGCGAAACACGATAACCGAGCTGGTGACAATTCCTTCTTTGTAGCCAGACTTTACAATCATCGGAAAGCCCACGAGTACATACAGCCCGAGCACCCAGTAATGGAACCCTAGAAGCCAGAATAGGATGCAGCCAAAAAAGAGTCCCACGAGCGAGGCTAAAAAACGAGCCGTTATCGTTCGGAAACTCCTTTTCAAAGTAACCTCTACACCCAAAATTGCCAGCAAGCCTGCACTCTGCGCATTAGGTATACCCACTGCAGACGCAACTAGTACGGATAATAACGTAGCTGCTGCTGTTTTTATCACACGAAATCCCATAGCCTTATCTCTCCTTACAAGCACTAACCCAATAAATAGGTAAAGATATAGACATGTTACAAGATTTTGTGTACGGACACAATATTACATAAGGTTCATCGCCGGGATAACAACCGCTTCTCAAGATATACCACTAATTGATACATTGCTGTAGCCACGGCCGCGATAATCAAAAGACTGGACATCACTAGCGTGAAATTAAAGACCTGGAAACCATAAATAATCAGATAACCCAGACCCGATTTAGCGACCAGGAACTCCCCTACGATAACTCCTACCCATGACATCCCCACATTCACCTTTAAGGTGGAGACCACCGTCGGGAACGAGGCTGGAAGAATTACTTTAAAGAACACCTGAACTCTGGAAGCTCCGAAGGAACGAACCACCTTAACCAGATTCGGATCCACACTGCAAAAACTATTGTACACAACAAGCGTCGTTATAATCACCGTTATAGATAAAGTAGTAACAACGATAGCAGTGAATCCGGCTCCGAACATGACGATAAAAATCGGCCCCAGCGCCACCTTCGGCATACTGTTAAATACGACCATATACGGATCAAGCACTGCTGATAAAAAAGGAGACCACCAAATGATCACAGCAAGTAGTGTCCCTAATAGCGTTCCAAGTACAAAGCCTACCGCAGTCTCACCTACCGTCATCCCCAGATGCGGCCACAAGCTTCCACTGACCATATCTCCCCAGATCTGCCGGAAGATTTTTGTTGGATAGCTGAATAATAACTCATCAATCCAGCCCATTCTTGCGCCAGCTTCCCAGAGAACAAAAAACAGCAGTAACAGGCTGCTCCTTACAACAATCACCTTATTGCGCCAGCGGTGCTTCGTTTTTTTATAATCGCCATGCAATTGTTGTAGCCACTGTTCACGGGAAGCTAATAACCCCGATTGCTCCGTATGCTTCATTAGCTTTCCCTCCCTGCAATCTCCATCTCTTTCCATATTTCATGAAAAAGCTCCGAAAAGCCTGGCTGATCACGTGCAAATAGCGGAGGTGCTGACCGGATTTGCTCTGGTACTGAAAATACTTTTCGGATCTTCCCTGGATTTCGTTGTAGAAGAATAACACTGCTGCTTACCGCAATGGCCTCAGATAGATCATGAGTAACTAATATTGCAGTTGTCCCCCTGCTGCGTAAGGTCTCAGAGACCAAATCTTCCAGCTGTAATTTGATCTGGTAATCAAGTGCCGAGAACGGCTCGTCTAGTAGAAGGAGTCCAGGATTCGTTGCCAAGGTGCGTACCAGAGCTACTCTCTGCCGCATCCCACCTGATAACTGAGTAGGAAAGGCGTGCTCTTTGCCCTCTAAGCCCATCTCTCGAAGTAGCTCCAACGTCCGCTTTCTGCTCTCTTCGTTCAAGTTTCCAGTCAGCTCTAGTCCTAGAATGGCATTATCCAGAATACTCCGCCAAGGAAAAAGATAATCCTGCTGCAGCATATACCCAACCTCTGGTGAGGGTCCCATAATGGGCTCTCCATTTACGAACACTTCGCCTTGAGATGGCTGCAGCAGTCCTGCAATAATCGATAGGAGAGTCGTCTTACCGCAACCACTTGGTCCGACTAAGCTAACGAACTCTCCTTGCTCGACATTAAGGTTCAGGTCCTCAACGGCCAGTGAAGCTTCACGGTCGCCAAGATAGGCATGCGTTACTCCCTTTAATTGCACTACTGGAAGCATTGTCAGCCCCTCCTTCAATTTACACATCTTATTTAGGATCTTTGGTTCTCTCTTATTTTGAAGTGCTGCTCGTTATGCTCTTCTCAGCTTTCTCAGCAAAACTGTTATTCACTATTTTGTCAGCGGGAACGCGTTCTTTAAGCTCACCAGCATTATCAATGACATCGAGCAAATTGTTCCATTCTTCTTGATCTATAATTGGATTAACCGCATAGGTATCCTGTTCCTTATAACGTTTGACTGCAGAAACCACGATATCTTTATCTGTCTTATCAAAATAAGTCATTATCGCATCCGCAATTTCTTCAGGGCTATGTTCCTTCACCCAAAGCTGAGCACGCTGGATCGCATTTGTGAACTTCTGTACCGTGTCTCCATTTTTACTAATATAGCTGTTCTTAGACATAAACACGGTGTACGGTAA
Organism: Paenibacillus sp. FSL F4-0236; assembly: GCF_038000135.1. NCBI lineage: Bacteria > Bacillati > Bacillota > Bacilli > Caryophanales > Paenibacillaceae > Paenibacillus > Paenibacillus sp. FSL F4-0236. The sequence continues at coordinate 2,182,274 of NZ_JBBOBK010000001.1, read as the reverse complement.
ATAACCGCTTTCCACACCAAACGAAGCCACTACTGCCCCTCGGTTCTCACGTTCAAAGATTGAAGCCTGTGGTTCAAACAGCTGCACATAATCGCCTGTACCTGAAGCAAAAGCACCGGCAATATTAGCAAAGTCAATATTTTGGATCAAGGTAATGTCTTTAGTAGGATCTATTCCTTTTTTAGATAAAGTAAACGCACCTGCCATTTGTGGCATTCCGCCTTTTCTTTGCCCCAGGAAGGTAGAACCCTTCACTTTATCCCAGTTAAACGCTCCGTCAGCTTTACGGGCAAACAAGAACGTTCCATCCCTCTGAGTCAGCTGTGCAAAATTAATGACCGGATCATCTGAACCCTGTTGATACACATAAATGGAGGTTTCAGAACCTACCAATGCAACATCGATGGCACCTGAGAGGAGTGCAGTCATGGTTTTATCTCCACCGGGGATCGTCTGTAGTTCTACGTCAAGTCCTTCGTCTTTAAAGAAATTTTGTGATAAGGCAACATATTCGGGTGCATAAAAGACAGAACGGGTGACTTCACCAATCTTCACCTGTACCAACTCTGACTTTCCGCCGCAACCGGCAAGCACTGAAAAGCATAAAGTAATGATCATGAGCGACAATGACAGCTTTTTCCTAATCTTCATTCTTCATTCTCCTTTCTTACCGGGTCCTTCGCCCTTGCTTAAAGCATATGCAGATGCCTACGAAAAGGTTAAAACCTCCAATAACCTAGGGAAATCCAAGAATAACCATGATACTAGCGACTTTTATTGAAGGAATGGATAAATATCGTTTAATTTGCTGTTTTTGTATCTGTGCAAACGTTTTACCAATGGGGATGCATTCGAGTACTATAGGAAATAAAGCGCTTTCCATTTCTTGAATTAGAAAATTTGCAATAGAAGGAGTTATTACATATGTATAAAGGTGTTACATTCAAAACCAAAAAAATCACAATATGCTCTCTGGTGGGCATCAGTCTAACCACATTACTGCTGTCCGGTTGTTCTGGTAATCAAAGCAACAAAACATCCATTGCCACGCCCTCCCCTAAAGCAGACTCCATTCAGAGCACCGCTACACCTCAAGCATTGATAAATAAGACGGATGAACAACCTTCCGCTGTTTATTATGAATTATTTGTTCGTTCCTTCTATGATTCAGACGGCGATGGCATTGGAGATCTAAAAGGGATCACCCAAAAGCTGGATTACTTAAATGATGGGAATCCTGAAACCACGACTGATTTGGGGATTGGCGGGATTTGGCTCATGCCCATCAACCCATCACCAAGCTATCATGGATATGATGTAACCGATTATCGTGCGATTAATCCTGATTATGGGACGATTGAGGATATGCAGGAGCTAATTAAAGAAGCGCATAAACGAGGAATAAAAATAATTATGGATTTGGTTGTGAATCATACCTCCAAAGAACACCCATGGTTCGTAGACTCGGCTAAAAACAGTGACAGCAAATATCGCGATTGGTACGTCTGGGCTGAAGATCAAGGTCGTCCCGCAAATGGAGCCAGCGCTGCTGGCGGTGGCAGTGCGTGGCATTCTATCCTTGGCAGTCATTATCTGGGCGGATTTTGGGAAGGCATGCCTGATCTGAATTTCGATAATGCAGAAGTTCGTACTGAAATGAAGGACATTGGAAAATTTTGGCTGGATCAAGGTGTGGATGGCTTCCGACTAGATGCTGCGAAGCATATCTACGAAGATCTTTTGAGTGATAAAAGTGAGGCTACTACCGCTAAAAATGTATCCTGGTGGCAGGAGTTCCGCAAGGCTATGAATGAAGTAAATCCAGAGGCATATATAGTTGGCGAGGTCTGGGAGAATTCTGCTGTCACTGTCGGAGCTTATTTAGATCAAGCTTTTAACTCAAGCTTTAACTTTGGCTTAGCAGAAACACTGGTGAACTCTGTAAAAACTGAAAAAGACAGTGGGACGGCCTTTACGCTGGAACGAACCTATAAATTGTATTCCAAAATATCCGATAACCAATTTACCGATGCTACTTTCTTGACGAATCATGATCAAAACAGAGTCATGAGTCAATTAGACAATAACCCGAATCATGCAAAAATGGCAGCAGCCCTACTGTTAACTTTGCCTGGGAATCCTTTTATCTATTATGGTGAAGAAATTGGATTGCGCGGTGTGAAGCCAGATGAAGGACTTCGAGAGCCTATGAGATGGAGTGCAGCCGATCAAGGAGAGGGGCAGACTACTTGGGAGGCCGGACGTAATAATGCGGATGCGATTAACGTTGATGTTGAGAGCCAGCTGAATGACAGTGATTCAATGCTAGAAAGATATCGCGAGCTTATTGCGCTAAGAAATGAGATTCCTGCGCTCCGGGATGGCGGAATCCGTGACTTTGCTTCTGGCAATCCCGGGGTTATGGCTTACGAACGACTAACAACACAGGATCAGGTGCTCGTCGTTCATAACCTTACTGGCGAAGAACAAACCATTGTACTACAACCCAATGTCGAGGGTTTCTCTTACTCCAAGATCCTAAAGACGATTGCTGTCAAATCGATCTTGAATTCAGATCAACTTACCCTCCCTCCTTATTCAACTGCTATTGTGGAGTGAGAAATGCGGAAGAATGTAACACCCACTTTGTTACTGACCCACATAATTGAGCTTTTGTAATCGGGAGGGCTATAAGCCAGTCTTTGGATGGATCACTGCTCATTCGTAACAACCAGCCACTGGAATGATCGCCTAAGAAGCGTGCTTTCTGGAAGTTCCATCCACTGTCACTGGACGTACAGAGTCGTAATTCTCCTTCCGCCATGAAGCACTTCATTACCCGTGCTAGTTGGATGGAATGTACATCATCCCCTGTCTCTGCTGCTAAACAATCTGAGAGCATTTGCAGCGTGGATGAGCATGAGCTTTTTTTCAGCTCCTCAAATTTTCTTTTTGACATTAGTAATGCCGGAATCCCGTGATTAAAGAGCTCCTTCATGTTCTCACATTCGAACAGCTGAAGACAAAAGCTCTCCGTTTCACTTTCATCCTTTAATTCATAGGGCAGGGTTTCCGGGTTACTATTGCAGATTACTAGTATCCGGTCTTTATGTATTTGCAGACACAAATCCTTCATTTCCTCCTTCTCTTTATATTTCAATCTACAGATCCGTTCTGCGTTTAAACCTGTATGTAACTGATCCAGAACTGCTTGCCCCATTACTTCATCTGGAAATAAAAAATGCGTTAAATCGGCCAATCCATTGTCATTCACATCATTGTATCCTTCCTGTATTTCATATATATGTATATTAATCTAACAATCTTTATGTTATCATAAGCTAATTTTAAGGTAAAATTAAGAAACAAAGGGTATTATCATTAACATGAAATACTTTTAGCGAGGTGTCTTCAAAATGAGAATGCTCATCACATTTCAGAACAAACTTGTACCTGTGTATTTCACAACAGAAAATAAACAGCCCACTCAAAAAGTACTTAGATTACTTAACAGTACGTTGGAGCTCAAAATTCAAAAGGGCAAGAATGCTATCCAGAAATGCCTGAATTCATTAATTAGTATCGAAATTAAAGGCTCTGAGGCTATATTGCACAGTTATAGTGAGAATGATTCATTGGCGCTATCCCTCTATTAATAGAGGGGTAGTTTTTTTGTGAAGTTTCTTTTATCCTTTGGCAGACAAAACAGCAAGTCTCTGAAAGAGACTTGCTGTTTTTAAGTTTTGCAGCTTTAGTAATGAATGATTACACCAGTATGGGACAATATCAGCTAATCTTATAGTTCTTATTCTCTGCTTTTTCAGCTTTCTGTATTCGAAGTTTAAAGAGACTCACTAAATTTTGGCGTGTATGCTCTTCGTGACAGCTATCCAATTTCTTAATGATAAACCGATCAATGGACATGTCCATCGCTCCTTTTAATTCATTCAGATCCTTATGAATATAGGGAATATTTTCCTGTTTCCTTGTAAGTTTATTAACCGGGATTTCTATTATTCAAACTCTTGTTCCTTTATAAAATACTCTTTTCCCCCTAAAAAAAATCACAAAAAAATAATTTACAAACAAAAAAATACATGCTATATTATTTATAGTTAATATTAAATACACACATCCAAGGGAGCAATCATAATGTCTAATGTTTTATTTATCAAAGCAAACAACCGTCCAGCAGAACAATCCGTAAGTGTTAAGCTTTACAATGAATTTTTGGAGAACTACAAACTTAACAATCCAGAAGATGAAATCACTGAACTTGATTTGTTCGCAGAGCAACTTCCTTACTACGACAATACCCTGATCACTGGTATGTACAAAGCTGCTCAAGGTTACGAACTAACAGCTGAAGAAGCAGCAGGTGCTGCTGTAGTTAATAAATATCTGGAACAGTTTATCGCTGCTGATAAAGTAGTATTCGGTTTTCCACTGTGGAACATGACTGTACCAGCTGTATTGCATACTTATGTCGATTACCTTTGCCAAGCTGGCAAAACATTCTCTTACACTGCTGAAGGTCCAGTTGGTCTTTTGACAGGTAAAAAAGCAATCGTACTGAACGCTAGAGGTGGCATTTATTCCGAAGGTCCTGCAGCAAGTGCTGAAATGGCTGTAAACTTCATCGTTGGTAACCTTAACCTTTGGGGTATCAAAGATATTACTCAAGTAATCATCGAAGGTCACAACCAACTTCCTGCACAATCCGCTGAAATCATTGAGAACGGATTACAATTGGCTAAGGAAACTGCAGCTACGTTCTAATACAAGCTATAAGAGAATTTAATAAAAAAGGGTGACCCTGAGCTCTGGGTCACCCTTTTTTTGACTTTCTAGCCTATTGGAACACTACTCTTGGCTCCGTCGCTGTCTATAAAGTTCTTCTAATACTCATCAAGTTCTTTACGCCAACCGTACCCTCTAGTCCTTGTCGAATGAACTTTAGAAGAAGCTGTGGTTTTTCTCTTGAGCTTCACCTCTTTGGTGCTTTGGTACAGCAGTTCCCGCTGTGTCTTTCGGTAGTTCAGCAGTCTCTTCTCTTCGAGCTCACCGTTATGAACCGCTTCAAGTACCGCACATCCCTCCTCACGTTCATGTTTACAGTTGCTAAACCGACATGCAGCAGCTAAGCTGCTAATATCACTGAACGCCAGATCTAATCCACCCTCATCTTCCCACAGCTGCAGCTCACGCATCCCTGGTGTGTCTACTATGATTCCTCCGTCCGGCATAATAAACAGTTCACGGTGGGTAGTAGTATGGCGTCCACGGCTATCGCCTTCTCTTACATCCTGTGTAAGCTGAAGATTCTTTCCACATAACCAGTTGACCATCGTAGATTTGCCGCAGCCTGATGAGCCCGTTAGAGCTACTGTCTGTCCACTCCCAATGTAAGGCAGCAGCTTCTCACGGCCATTATCTTGCAGTGCACTAACCGCATGAACTGGCACACCTGGTGCGGCGCTTTCCATTTCGGCAATTTTACTCTCTGCATCTAGGCAAAGATCTGCTTTGGTCAGTAGAATGACTGGATTGGCCCCGCTGTTCCAAGCCATGATTAAGTATCTCTCCATCCGCCGAACATTAAAGTCATCATTCAAAGCACTGACCAGAAATAAAGTGTCTACATTCGAGGCAACAATCTGCTCCTCTTGTGTGTTACCAGCTACCTTGCGTGAGATGACACTATGCCGAGGCAATATCCCATGTAAAATCGCATGCTCGCCGCCATCCTGCATTGAAAGAGCCACCCAGTCGCCGATCGCTGGAAAATCACCTGAAGCGACAAACGTATGTCTCAACTTGCCTGATAGCTCCCCCCATGTCTCTCCCAAATCAGTCATCACCCTATACTTACTGCCAAAATCGCCTACAATTCTTCCGGGAACAAGCCGTTTATCCTCCGTCTCCTTCCACTTTTCATCCCATTTTGAACTCCAATTTTCATTCCAACCATATTGCTGTATGTTAGTCATTTGAATCCTCCTAAAGATCTGTTTAAGTTTTTATTTTTATTTACCATGTACTGCTAGCATTTTCCGGGAACACAAAAAGCCGTCGGAATTTAAGACTCCGGCGGCGGCCACACTTCATGAACTCTTCTAGGACGAAAAGGACAAAAAGTGCACACATAATCAGAAAAATGTCTCATCCTAAAGACAAGGATAAATTCATTTTCCCGTGCGATATATAGAGAAATAGACAATTAACTACAATTCCTATTGATTCTATATACGCAAAAAAGCCGCCGGACCCAATACGGTTCCCGCGGCTCTAATAAGCGTAATAGAGCTTACCTGCTAAACTGCACGAATAACTTATTCGGCAGCCGCTGTTCCCGGAAGACACGTATCCACAACAGTTGAGTTCATTACATTTAAAACTGTCATAAAACATCGTCTCCTTCCGAAATAAGTTGTTGTTATCATAAACGGCGCTGCCGTATAATGTCAACTATAAATTTTGATAAAATTACAAAATGGACTTAAGCTCATTCAACTCGTAGATTATCTTCCAAGGTTGTATGTCCAATTGCTCGTCCCAGGCATGTTTTCTTTGCAGCCAAATGCCTTGTAGCCCTGCTTTCCCTGCACCCCAGATATCATTCACCGGGTGATCTCCAATAAACAATGTCTGATCCGCAGTAACTCCCAATCTGTCTAATGCAAGTTGATAAATCTTAGGATCAGGCTTAGCGATTTCTACTTCTCCAGAAATGACAATAGCCTTGAAGTACTCTCGCAGGGCAAGGGTATCAATTTTGGTGTTCTGGATATCTACTTTGCCGTTGGTAACCAGACCAAGTATATAACCGCGCTCTTTGCAGTACTTCAGAACGTCCACAGCATCCTTCATCGTAGCACCATGATTGATATAACTTGCATCATAATATGCACGAATATGTTCAGCCGTAACTGGTGTTTCCCAAGGCAGTACCTCGCTTAGCTCTACGAAGAATCCGTCCTTATCACGGTAACCATCAGCATCTCTGTGAATCATATCTTCTACTACCTTCTGCGCTTCTTCAGCTTCCAAATGTCCTAGAAAATCCTGAACAAACTGAGTACTAAAACTGCGAAATGTATGGTCACGATCCATTAAAGTATTATCCAAATCAAATAATATAGCTTGTACTTCTTTCATCAAGCGATTCCCCTTATATGCTGTTGATTATAAAATTTAACTTACAGAAATCTATTGTACTATGCCTTTGAAGACAATGAAAAGACCATTCTGTAAAAAGGAACTGCTGTCTCCCCTTCTACCGAACAGTCTATATAGGCTTTAAATTTGATTTATTCATTTACTCAAAATGCTCCGCACGATGTGTCAGCATCATTTCCTCTTCTGTGATATACAGTGGGAAAGGAGGGGTTTCTTTGAGATAACTTTCTGTGGCTAGCAAACGATAATGGACCTCAGGTAACCATGCATCTTCAACAAGTGGCAACTGACCTGTATCACTGATGTAATTGTCTACAGCGGACTGAACCATATCAAGGTAATACGGAACAAGCTTATCTTGTTCCTCGAAAACTTCATAGGTCTCGCGTGACATATAGAAATTCTGCTCTGGAATTCCTCCTAAATACCGTTTTAGTCTGCTCAAATCTATTCTTTTGTCGTCAAGGATTAAAGCTGTTCTATTAATGAGCGCAGGCATATCTTCTTCAAACTGTCTGATCGCCTGCTTGACTTGGGTTAGGGTAACGGTAATATGATCGGATTGGGGTTGTTTTTTTGTGCGTTTAAAAAACATAAGACAAGTCTCCTTTCGAAAAACTATCTTTGTTAACGCTTACAATTCTATTATATTCGAATTCCTCCCTCTTAATCAGCATATTTCCAAAAGACACAAATTGTTAACAACTTTATGATCATTATTTGACATCTTCCCAACGCATCCAAATTTCTTGGGGATTAAGTTCATATTTATCATTCTCACGATACATAAACTGATGCATAATAAATTCACGCCGAATGGTAGCAAAATCTTCATGGAACTGCTTAATAAACTCGTTAATTTCTTTCTCACTATAAACTACCCCTGGCTCTAGCTTCTCAACCATGAACTGAAGTGCGATCAGTTTCTTCTTATATTGTGCCGGGATTTGCCGAAGCCGCCCATCCTTCGAAAAAAAGTTACGCAGCACAGACTCCTTTAGACTATTTTCAGGTGATTTCTCTTCCATATTTCTCGCTCCTTTCGAAAAAATAAACTGAAGTGAAGCCTCAGCGCCACTACTAATGAATTCTGGATTCAACTTAAAATAAACTGTATTTTTGTCACGTCGTTCCTTTATTAGAGCTGCTTCACGCAATTTCGCTGCATGATGAGTTACCGTTGGTTGTGATAAGTTCAATTTCTCAGCCAGCGCTTGTCCGTGCATTTCTCCTTGTGACAGAAGCAACAATAAACGAAGACGTGTTGGGTCAGCCAAAGCTTTATGATAGTTCACTATTTTTTCTAACTGCATTGGAATCACACTCCTTCAACTTTCAAAAGCTAGATACAAATTAGATATATATCTAATTATATAACAATCAACATTATTCTTGCAATGGTTATTATGTTTAACCTTATGCTTATGGCAAAATGAATGAATTTAGGGTAGGATTTAAAGAAAAGATAGTAACAATCAGGAGGTAACCCACTGTATGAAAGATGTAATTATTATCGGTGCAGGTCCTTGCGGCCTCTCGGCAGCTATCGAATGCCAGCGCCAAGGACTGTCCAGTCTCATTATTGAAAAAAGCTTTATCGTTCACTCCATTTATTTGTATCCAACAAATATGCAATTCTTCAGTACCGCTGAGTTATTAGAAATCGGAGACGTTCCTTTCACCTCGACCAATGATAAACCATACCGCCATGAAGCTCTTGTCTATTACCGCCGGGCTGCGAAGCAGTATGGTCTAGATATCGCCGCTTACGAAGAAGCGTTATCCATTGAGCCTCTGGAAGATGGAACCTATGCTGTACATACGTCCAATATGCGTGGTGAGCATCACACACGTATCACTGCAAATGTCGTTATCGCTACAGGTTATTTTGATCAACCGAATATGATCGGTATTCCAGGGGAAGAACTTCCTAAAGTTACCCACTATTTCGGTGAAGCCCATCCATATACAGGGATGAAAGTTACAGTCATTGGTGGCAGTAATTCCGCGGTAGATGCAGCACTGGAGCTTATGCGCGTTGGAGCTACAGTCGATATGGTCTATCGTGGTGAGAGCATTTCCTCGAATATTAAGCCTTGGGTTCGGCCAATCTTTGAAGGGATGGTACAAAAGGGTAAAATCACTCTACATCTGGAATCACGTGTTACTGAAATTACGGCTAGTTCGGTTATAGTTACGAGTCATAATGGAGACAAAAAATCCATAGATAATGATTTCGTCCTTGCTTTAACTGGCTTCCGGCCTAGCCGGGTGCTTCTCACTTCTGCCGGCGTAGTTATGGATGACGATATGGATAAGCCAGCTTTTAATCCTTCAACTATGGAAAGTAATGTTCCAGGTCTTTATGTTGCAGGAGTAATCGCTTCAGGCCGCAATGCGAATGAAGTATTTATTGAGACAGGACGTGGGCATGGTAAACTTATCGCAGATCACATTCTTGCGAAGCGCAGTTCTCACAATAAGGAGTTGAACGTTTAAGATGGACATGACCTCTTTGCTTTTGCTTGGTCTTGCTGCGCTCGGTATTATAAGCAGTAATTCCCCTGTAACAATAGCAATGGTCGTCCTACTACTGCTAAGAGTTCTTGGCCTGCAGCAGACCTTCCCTTGGCTTGAGAAATATGGTTTAACCATCGGGATAATCATTCTTACGATCGGGGTCATGACGCCTTTGGCCAGCGGAAAAATATCGCTGCAGATGGTCGGTCAGTCCTTCCTCCACTGGAAGTCTCTTCTTGCGATTGCGATCGGCATTCTCGTCGCTTATCTTGGTGGACGCGGAGCCATCCTTATGACCAACCAGCCCACAGTTGTTGCGGGTCTCCTGATCGGAACAGTGATTGGCGTTGCATTGTTCAAGGGTGTCCCTGTAGGACCGCTTATCGCAGCCGGTATTTTGTCGCTCTTGATTGGCAAAATGTAAAAGGTGGAGCAACCATTCAACACAAAAATAGAGCAGCAATTCTCCATATCGAGAGAATCGCTGCTCTATTTTATTTTTATTCAGCCTGAGAAATGGATTGTGGAATCTCCTGAGACGATCGTTTTTCTACAAACAATAGATCACCAACCCCATACTCTGTTTGAATTTTTTTCAGTTGGGCCAAAGCTTCTGCTTCTGTATTAAAATACCCAACTTCCACTAGGAATAATCCCTTCTGATCCTTTAATACGCGCACGTTCTCTAACCCGTATAACATCTCTTCAGCCATACCTTGACTCTCGCCGGAAGGCTCTGAGTTTGTTCTAAGTGAATAGATAGAAGTTCCTTCTTCCACGTCACCCTTCTTATCCTTCAATGTAATCGCCACCTGTGCCGGATCCTTATATTCCTTCACCTCATAAGCAACTGGCTCTTTGAAGGTTACATTGAAACGTATCATCGAGTCATCCAATGTAATTAAAGGATAAGCATCTTGAACATACTTGCTTTCTTTTAATGTCTCAAGATCTTTAACAGCTGAGAAGTTCCTTGCCCCACTCACGGTTACGGTCATTGTATAAGGATTGTCAGTGAATTTTACGTTATAAGAGCTTGCAAGGTCTTGTGTATTGTCCGAATTCGCAAAGTTTAAAATCATTTGATCACTGTTCTTCTGATGTTTCAACGAAATGAAATTGACATCTACTCCATCCTGAATCGTGCCGCCGCCTGCACTTCCATCCGTAAATTTCAATACACTTACCAGCTTACCTAGAACGGGCACTTGATTCATACTATCCGCGAAGGCGGGTACCGTATTTACACCCACTGTAAAAGAAATGATAACTGCTGCTGCAACTGATCCTGTCCATTTTAATCTGCTCATTTTTATTCCTCTTTTCTGTTGTTTATAGCGTTTTCCTCTTTCAATACCTTTTCGAGAAGCTTGTGATAGTTCTTCGGGGATTTCAATATCGTTGTATGCTTTCTGTAAACGTTCAAGTTGATTATCCAAAGTACTCACTCCCCTTCATATTAATTTTTAATTTCCCTAATCCCCGATAGATGACGGTTTTCACTGTACTCTCTGGCATATCCAATACCCCGGCAATTTCCTTTATGGGCAAGTCTTCAAAATACCTCATCACAATGATCATTCTTGATCTTTTATCAAGGACTCTTAGCGCCTCCTGAAGATCAATGACATCCTCTATGGGTTCTGAAGCGTAGCTGCCTTCGGGATCTTTCTCCATATACACGATTTTTTTAGATTTTCGGATAAAGTCCAAGGCACAATTGACGGCTATTTTTGTGAGCCAAGTTTTAAAATATTGAGGTTGCTGCAGTTTATGAATTGAGATGAACGCTTTATAAACGGTCTCCTGTACAATCTCCAGCGCATCATCCTTATTCCTCACATAGGAGTACGCCATACGGTAAAGACGCTCTTGCATCCCGTCTATCAATGCAGTAAAGCTGTCTTCATCACCCGCTATCGCCTTTTCCTCCAGCTCTGTTGTATTCAAGTTCTCACTACCTTTCATGTTGCTTATATTTTTTAGACGCACGTGATATTCAAAAAGACTCAAATGGATTTAAAAAAATGGCCCTCTCTCCCGAGAAGACCACCTAAGTAATTTATTATAATGTTAGATCTTATCATGTATCCAAATGCTGTACGTTAAACAATCTCGCATAACTTCCGTCCAGTCCCATTAGTTCCTCATGTGTACCACGTTCTGTGATTTCACCATTCTCAAGCACCACGATCTGATCAGCATGTGTAATGGTAGACAGTCTATGCGCAACAATGAGTGTAGTACGTTCCGACGAGAGGGATTGCAGCGCTTGTTGAATTAAATGCTCTGATTCCAGATCCAGTGCTGACGTAGCTTCGTCTAATATAAGAACCTTTGGGTCTTTAAGAAACACCCTTGCTATGGCTATCCGTTGCTTTTGCCCACCGGACAGCTTCACTCCACGTTCTCCCACTTCTGTATCATAGCCTAGCGGCAGCTGCTCAATAAAATCATGCGCATTGGCAGCTCTCGCCGCCGAGAGGACTTGCTCCTCTGTAGCATTAGGATTGCCGAACAAGATATTATCTCGTACAGACCCACTAAATAAGAAATTATCTTGAAGCACCATCCCAACGGCTCTTCGCAAACTCACCTGCGTCAAACCCTGTATATCCTGACCATCCATCTGGAGGCTACCTTTGCTTATGTCATAGAATCGCGGGATCAAGCTTATGAGAGAGGACTTCCCGCCACCACTCATTCCAACAAAAGCGACCGTCTGACCAGGTTTGATACTTAAATTAATATCCTTCAGTACCCAATCATTCTCTTCGTTGTATTTGAACCAAACATTATGAAAATCAATTTCACCACGTGCATTCGTCAGAGGTCTTGCTCCCGGTTTATCCACGATATCATAAGGCTCGTCCAGCAGCTCAAGTACCCGCTCAAGGGAAGCCGAGGCTTGCGTGAGCACTGTCGAGGAATTAATCAATCGACGCAGCGGCGCATACATCCGGTCCAGATAGCCGAAGAAAGCAACAAAGGTTCCCACAGTCAAATTACCATGAATCACTTGATAACCACCGTATCCGATGACTAGCAGTGGTGCAATATCCGTTAGTGTGTTAATAATCGCGAAGGTAATCGCATTCCAACGAGTTTGAGCCATCGCTTTTTTGAGAAAGTTACCGTTGATATCTTCGAACTGCTTCTGATCCACTTTTTCCATGGTGAAGCTGCGGATGATCGAAATGCCTTGAATCCGTTCATGAAGATAGCCTTGAATGCCAGCCAGAGCCTGTGAACGGTCTTTCGTTAACACCTTAAGTCGTTTATATAGTTTACTTACCGCAAAGGCGTAGAACGGAAGTACAGCGATAGATACTAGCGCCAGCACTGGATTCAAATAAAACATAAAACCAAGCGCAAACACTAGCGTAAATAAATCCAGCCATACATTCATCATTCCGACTTCTACTAAATTTTTGGTCTGTTCCACATCATTTATAAATCTTGAAATCGCTTCGCCCACTTTTGTATTCTGATAATACCGCAGCGACAACCGCTGTAAGTGACTGTATAGCTTATTCCGCATATCGAACAATATCTTACTTGTGATCAGCTGTGCAAAATACTGCCGGTAATACTCCACCGGTCCCCTTACAATTACGAATAAAACAAAAGCGCCTCCGAGGATGAGCATCAATTGCGATACCCGCTCCTGGGCACTCATGGCAGGGTTCATCAGCAGATCATCGACTACGTATTTCAGAATCATAGGCAGTGTCAACGGGATGCTGAACTTGATCATACCTATAAAGAGCGTAAACACAATCCATTTCATGTAAGGCCGTACAAAAGTAAAATATGATTTCCATTGCTTCACAGGGATATTCTGTCCTTTCTCTTTACTGAGTTGCTAAGTACAGTTGACTTTTGCGCTCTACAGTGTTTTTATATTTTTAAGTCCATAAGTACGATAGCAGTACCCGAACTTCAGGAGGATAAAGATGTCTAGACAATTTGTGACGGAAGCCGTCATGATGGCGATTTACGGCCAGCTTCTCATATCGAGCAGCCCTGTAGAATATATAGTGCCTTATACGACCGTGATGGAATTATACGAACTGCGGGACAGTGATGATCCGTTAATGAACCGTCCAGATGATGACAAGCATGTCAAACTCAAGATTGGTGAGCTCATTGCCTATTTTGAAGAGCCACTTAATGCTAAAAAAATCAACCGCTGTCTGGCCGTTCCTTGGGCAAAAAGCTCTGGTATTCTACTAGGCGGACAATCAAAGATTACCATCATTAACAGCATGGATACCGCTGTCTACGGCGAAACGTTCGATCCTATCGAAACGGAGCTTATATTGTCCTCACAACGTGAGAAGGTGCCTATTCTTACAGATCAATTCGAGCTGATTCAACGCATTATTGAAGGTGGAGTCCCTGTTCAAGTATACGACATTGACGATTTCGATTTTGCTATGGAGGAAGAAACGTTTCGCAATTCGCACTGATTATATCAACACTAGAAAAAGCCCTGCCTTTTGGCAAGGGCTTTTCACATTAGTAAAAAAAACAAAATTAAGACATTTAAACCTGTACTCCGCCAGGCACCGATTTGGCTTCATACTTATATTCAATGTCATCGTCTGCCTCAGAATATACAATAGTTAAGCCGTAACCTTCCATATACCATAAGTCCTGCTCTTCCATGTAGAACACAATACCGTCTTGTTCAACTTGTATTGCCGAACGTCCTGGTGCCTCCGTCCCGATACCCAGTGAGAAACCAGGGTGAAGTCCACCTCCCGAGCTATAGCGGGGAAATAAACGAATATAGTCTCCATTCTTAAGATCCAGTTCTCTTTTAAACCAAGCTGCCGCTGCTTGACTAATTTCCATGTTCATCTCTCTCAGCTCCTTTGTATAGTCTAATCATACTGAAAATGAATCGATATTCAAATACCTTTATACAATTAATGTTTTCCCAAGCTCCTCAAAAATTAGTTTGACAACTTTGCGAAGCGAGTGATAAACTCTGAACATAACTAACGGTCTACTAGTTATTACCAAAAGTTATTATTAAATCAATGAAAGGGGTGAGCGCGGTGTTTACGAAGTTACAGCCATATCAAATAACTATTGTTGGAATTTCCAATCAACCGAATACCGAAGCAGCCCAAGTGGTGAAACCATCCTGAAGTTCCCTGCGAGTGTAATTGATCGTATAACTTTAGTTCTTGAAGGTCTCTCACATGCCTGGTGCTGTATAGCACCGTGCGCATGATAGCTGTAAATTACAGGCATATCGTCCGTTTTCGGATGATATGCCTTTTTTGTCGGTTGTCATCTTTGAAGGACGACAACGTCGTTTTTTCTTGGCTGTTGAGATAACCACTTGCGCTTTTTTCCAACATCACAGCTAGTATTTTAACTCGAAAGGAAGGGATTTACTTGTTCTCCGTTCTCCGTAATCTGGGCTGGTTCTTTCGCCGAGAAAAAAGGCGTTACCTGATTGGCCTTATCTTACTTATTGGTGTAGGTGTTCTTGAATTATTCCCCCCACGTCTGCTAGGCAATGCCATTGACGACATAGTACGCGGTTCTATTACTACAGCATCGTTAGCCAAGTATATCGGTATGATCCTCATTTTGCTGCTAGTCATTTATTGGATTACCTACATATGGATGCACAAATTATTCGGAGGCTCCAACCTCGTAGAGCGCCTGCTGCGCTCGAGATTTATGAATCATTTGATGACCATGACCCCGTCGTTTTTCGAACGCAATAGAACCGGCGACCTGATGGCTCGGGCAACCAATGATATCAGAGCTGTCTCAGCTACCGTTGGATTCGGGATGCTTACCCTGGTGGATTCTACAATTTACCTCACTGTCGTACTATTCGCAATGGGTTTTCTTGTCAGCTGGAAGCTGACACTTGCAGCTGTCTTACCATTACCACTAATTGCAATAGCTATGATTTTTTATGGTAAAGCGATCCATGATCGTTACAGCTTAGCACAAGATGCGTTCGGAGATATGAATGATCAGGTTCTCGAGTCTGTCTCAGGTGTGCGAGTTATCCGTGCTTATGTACAAGAAAGACTTGATGAGAAGCGATTCTCAGATATTACAGAAGATGTATACAACAAGAACATGGCCGTCGCCCGTGTCGATGCCTTCTTCGAACCGACGATTCGGTTCTGCGTAGGGCTCAGCTACATTATCGGTCTTACCTATGGGATTTATCTTGTGTTCCGTAATCAGATCACCCTAGGGGATCTTGTCTCCTTTAATATGTACCTCGGAATGATCGTTTGGCCAATGTTCGCTATTGGAGAGCTTATTAACATCATGCAACGTGGTGGCGCTTCTCTCGAACGTATTGATGAGACGCTAAACTCCAAAGCGGATGTTCAAAGTGCTGACAATCCGGTTCAAGTTGCTAATCCTACCCGAATTGAACTTAACGATGTGACCTTCCGTTATCCCTCATCGACGATTGACAATCTAAGCAATGTCAGTCTGACCTTAAACCAAGGGCAAACACTAGGTGTAGTCGGTCGTACGGGAAGCGGTAAATCAACGCTCCTCAAACAGCTGCTTCGTGAATATCCGACAGGTAATGGTGAAATTCTCATCTCTGGAGTTCCGATTCAACAGATTTCATTGGATCAGCTACACAGCTGGATGGGTTATGTTCCTCAAGAGCAGATCCTTTTCTCCAAATCAGTACGTCAGAATATTCAATTTGGTCTAGACAACGCGGATGACGATACGATCATGAAAGCTATCACAGCTGCCGCCTTCCAAAATGACTTAGGAACATTATCCGATGGTTTAGATACGTTGGTTGGTGAACGTGGAGTATCCTTATCCGGTGGGCAAAAACAACGTGTATCCTTATCCAGAGCCTTTATCGCAAATCCAGATGTACTGATTCTGGACGATGCCTTATCCGCTGTTGACGCTCGTACTGAAGCTCAGATCATTGAGAATATTCGCCAAGAGCGTGCGGGAAAGACTACATTGATCTCTACGCACCGCCTCTCTGCTGTTCAACATGCCGACATGATCGTCGTACTTGATAACGGACATATCGTGGAACGTGGTACGCATCAAGAGCTGCTGGATCTGAATGGCTGGTACCGCGAGCAGTATGACCGGCAACAAGTAGAGAATAATTTATCGAATGATTAAAAGACATACTAGCTATGACTATGCAAAACTTTTAGGAGGTGTCACCGTTGACAAAGAGTACAGGCAAACGCCTGCTTGAATACGCATTGACCGCAAAAAAAACCTTTATCGCAGCCCTTCTACTCCTCTCCATCGGGGTAGCGGCTGAACTGGCAGGTCCATTTATTGCCAAAAGCATGATTGACAATCATATGTTGGCCATCGAAAAGCCTTATTTTAGTACTGCATCACCAGATGAGGCGGTTCAGTATAACAACGCTTATTACAAACGCGGAGACCGTTTTGAACCCGGGGAAGCTAAGGGTCAAGAAATTCGCATTCTTCAATCGGGAAGAAGTTTCTACTTTATCAATGAAGCCGTAACACAGTCCGATGGTGAGAGAAAGTTCAGTAATGGTGAAATGCATATCACGCGCGGCCAGGATGAAGTCATCTATCCTGCGGTTAAACTTTCAGCGGATGAACTGTTTGATTTTTACAAACCTGAGCTCCCTGGTATTTATCAGCTGGTCGGTTTGTACGCTATCTTCCTGGTCATCTCGATCTTTGCCGAATTCGGTAAAACCTATTGGCTGCAATCTTCGGCGAATCAGGTAATCCGAAAACTACGAACAGATGTGTATGCGCATATCCAGCGACTTCCGGTTTACTTTTTTGACAACTTGCCAGCAGGTAAGGTAGTTTCACGTGTAACTAATGATACCGAGGCGATTAAGGATCTATTTATTGCCGTTCTCTCTAATTTCAGTACTGGTATTATTAATATTACTGGTGTATACATCGCCTTGTTCTTGCTCGATGTTCGGCTAGGTCTGATCAGCTTGTTCATCATCCCGATTCTTATTCTTTGGATCGTGCTCTATCGCAAAATTGCTACAAAATACAATACGATCATCCGCTCACGTCTGAGTGAGATCAACGCTATCATTAATGAATCGATTCAAGGAATGTCCATTGTTCGTATATTCCGCCGTCAGAAGCAGCTTGGTGAAGAATTTGAGCATCTGAACGATGACTACTTGAAATATCAGAATAAAATGCTGAATCTGAATGCCTTCACCTCCCACAACCTGGTGAACTCTCTACGCAGTCTCTCTTTTGTGATGGTGCTTTGGTATTTCGGACATGGCAGTATTACGGGTTCTACATTTGTATCTTTAGGTGTTCTATACGCCTTCGTCGATGTGCTTGGACGTTTGTTCCAACCGATTACAGGTATGGTGAATCAGCTTGCAAACCTCGACACTTCTATGGTGTCTGCGGGTCGTGTGTTTACTCTTATGGATGAGCCTGGGGAGAATGTTACCGATGGTTCCATGCCGCGCTATAAAGGAAAAGTGGAGTTTAAGAACGTATCTTTTGCTTATAAAAAAGACTTCGTCCTTCGCGATATTTCCTTTGAAGCACGTCCAGGCGAAACTGTTGCTCTAGTAGGTCACACCGGTTCCGGAAAAAGCTCGATCATCAACTTATTATTCCGGTTCTATGATCCACAGAAAGGTGAAATCACGATTGATGGCCAGAAGGTTACAGATATTCCGAAGCAATGGCTACGCAATCACATGGGGATTGTTCTTCAAGACCCTTACCTCTTCACTGGTACTATTGCTTCCAATGTCAGCCTGGGGGATGAACGAATCTCACGCGAACGGGTTGAACGGGCTTTACGGGAAGTCGGAGCAGATAAATTGCTGGCCCACCTTCCTCAAGGTTTTGATGAACCGGTTATTGAAAAAGGGAGCACCCTTTCTGCAGGCCAGCGGCAATTGATTTCGTTTGCCAGAGCGCTCTCCTTCGACCCAGCTATTCTGATTCTTGATGAAGCTACCTCCAATATCGACACGGAGACAGAAAGCGTCATTCAAGATGCATTAGAAGTCCTCAAAAAAGGACGCACCACATTCATCATCGCACACCGTCTTTCCACGATACGCAGTGCAGATCAGATTCTTGTTCTGCATCATGGTGAGATTGTAGAGCGCGGTAGCCACGATGAGCTGATGGCACTCGGCGGTAGATACTTCCGGATGTACCAGCTACAAGTAGGTGCTGGTTCTAACAGTATAGACAATAACAATGGTGCACCCTCCCGACCTTCGTTTGGCAGCTTGCAACCATCGTTAGAGAAGATGTAATCGATCCCCTGAGTCACATCCTGTGATTCAGGGTTTTTCTACACTTGATATTAGAACGTTTGTTCTGTAAAATGAAAAATAATACATATAGATGAAGGAGGCATTTGATGCGTACATACACTATAACTAAGAAGCAAGCTCGACTTTTTCTCCTGGCTCACCAAAAGTTAACTAGGGGCGCTCTTCCTGCCGGTAAACTTAGTGTTTATGATTACGTTCGTCACGTAGGCTGTATCCAATATGATCCACTTAACATCGCAGGCCATAACCATGAGCTTGTCCTCCAAGCACGAGTTCCCGGTTTCACACCTGAGCAAGCCCAAGAGCTACTGTATCAAGACCGACTTCTAATAGATGGCTGGGACAAGAACATGTCCATTTATTGTACAGAGGACTGGCCTTATTTTAAACGCAGAAGAGAGGCATCAGCCACACGCCATCGGGCCAATGAGCCAGTAATGGCTACAGTAGAACAGGTTCGTGAAGAGCTATTAAAGCGCGGTCCCCTCTCCTCTCTGGATCTAGATGGTAAGGATAAGGTGGATTGGGCTTGGGCTCCGGCTAGATTAACCCGGGCCACTTTGGAAAGTATGTACTTTTGGGGGGAAGTAGTCGTTCATCATCGTGTTCATACCCGTCGGTATTACGATTTCACTGAACGCCTGCTTCCTCATAATCTTTTAAACACTGAAGACCCTAACCCCACTGATGAACAATTTCATGATTGGTATGTGCTGCGTAGAATAGGTAGCATCGGACTTTTATGGAATAAATCTGGCGATGGATGGCTTGGAATTTCTGGTCTAAAGAGCAAGGAACGTACTGAAGCGATTCAAAGACTGTTAATGGCGGACAGTCTCAGAGAAGTTCTAGTGGAGGGTATTAAGCTTCCACTCTACATCCGTAGCATGGACGCTCTAACTTTAGAAGCTGTAATACAGCAGGAGTCTGAAGATGCTGAGAGTCATTCAAGTTATTCGTTTGCGGCTGTCTTAGCTCCACTCGATAACTTGATATGGGATCGAGAGCTGATCCGACAATTATTTGGATTTCATTACCGCTGGGAAGTCTATAAACCAGCCTTGGAACGGGAGTATGGTTATTATGTACTGCCTATATTATATAATGATCATTTTATTGCGAGATTTGAACCGGTGATGGATAAGAAGAGCCAAACATTGAACATTATGAATTGGTGGTGGGAACCCGGTGAACACCTAACGCCAGAGATGCTTCCGGCATTAGGCGAAGCTCTATCTGCACTGTCACGCTGCGTTAGAGCTTCTAAGATTCATTTTAGACCCGAGGTTGTTGAGGAGTGTGGATTAGAAGGGTTATTAGTGTAAAGTCTCCTCTTCTAACCCCAGTTTCGTGAACATTTCTGTACAATAGCCTTGTAATTTGATCTCTAGCCTTCTTGCTTTATTTTTGAATCGTTTTAACTCCTCAATCATTTTCGCCCTTCCAGCGGGGGTGAACGTTTCTTGTATCCGTTCCTTGAAATAATCGTGAACGATATGGTTACGCTGCTTCCACACTTCTTCTAGCTGAGCGGTTTCTTGCTCTGAGAAAGGAAAGTGATGCTGGATTTCTTTGATGAGTTGACCGAGTGAATTGCTGAGTTTTCGCTGATACAAATCAGTCAGATCTGCTTCAGTGGGCGTCTTCCCTTGTGATAATTTGGTGAGCAATAACAAATTGGTCAACTGCTGTTCTAGAGCTTGACCATAATAAACTGCTAGTCCAAAATACGCAAATAACTCCTTGGATTGTTCACTCTCTGGTATTTGTGTATGCTTCATCTTTCCCCTCCACTTCTGTTCGGCCTGCCAGAGCTATAATAAACTGATATCATCCAGGTGATTCGGAGAAGTTTATGTTCGCTTCATATCTACTGTTAATTCTCCAGTTCCCTACATATTTCCTCTTCTAGAAACGAAATTTAATCTAGCCTTGTGCTAAAAAGAAAAACAGACCATGCTGTACATCCACAGCAATGGTCTGGTCATTTGCTTATTATATAGTTAGGTTGGGTATACAACCTTACGCGTATACTTCAACCGCATCGCTAATCAAACGGCACGCCTCAGCACATCTACGGCAGGCATCAATACATTCCTGACAATGTGTATGTATATGCTTGCTGCTTTCATCTGCACAGGCTTCACAAATTTCGGCACACAGACGGAGAATTCCGGCTACAAACGGACTTTGGCGAGTCATCGCTTGTACGGCATATGAACAAATATCCGCACATTCACGATCTAGCCGCATGCTTTCACGCAGAGAAGCAAGATCATATTCTTTTAGGCTTGAGACATAGCTATAATTACAGGCATTCATACTTTCTAAACAAGCGTCAATGCACTCCTGATATTGAATTCGGGTCATAGCCTTAAACCTCCTGTATTTTTATAGGGTATGCGATACTATTAACCTACAAGATTAGGAATGAACCATTACAACTTCTGACAAGGAGATCTGATTATAGACTTCTCTTAACTGTACTAGGACGAACGAAGGTACGTCCCTCCATCTCCAGTAACCTAGTGCGCAGTTCATTTGATGAGAAATGTTCACCGATAAATACGGCAACGTCAGGCACTTCGCCCTGTGGTGTGATTTTCATAAAATCAGCTTCACGATAGGCATATTGGAAAAGAAACCGGCTGGAGGTGTCATTAAAGGTCACAATACCTTTAGCTCTATAAACATCACGTGGCAATTCCTTAACGAACTGTTCGAATTCTTCACTGTTTACTGGACGTTTAAAATAATGTGTGTACGCCATCACATGATCGTGGCTAGTATGTGTGCCACCAGTAGTGTGTTCATCTTCATCATGCATGATGCTTTCGCTCGCGTCCTCAACTTCTTCCAGCTGTTTATCCGTAAGGACTCCACCTGCATCACGCAGCAGTTCCTCCGGTTTCACCTCACAACGCACAGTTGGCAGAATGGGTGCATAAGCGTTCCATTTCCGCAGTACAACGTTAACCTCCTCCGCCTCTTCAGCGGTTACACGGTCAATTTTATTCAATAGCAAGACAGAAGCGCAGCGAATCTGCTCCTGCATCAAACGATAAGTTGCCCCCTGTTGTGCGCGATACAGTTCAAGAAGATGCGCGGCGTCAACGACGGTGATCAAGCTTTTTAGTTCTACTTTTTGATACAACGAAATCTCGGTTACGCCATCCACAATTTCCAGCGGATTGGCAGCGCCTGTTGCCTCGATCACTACGACATCCGGAGTCTCCTTCTTAATCAGTGTTGCGAGTTCTGTACTAAGATCACTTCGGATAGAACAGCATATACATCCACCAAGTAGTTCTGCCATAGGGACAGTTTGCTCAACTAACAATCCATCTAAATTCACTTCACCCAGCTCATTCATCACTACTGCAGGGCGTAAACCCTGATTTTTCCAATGATCTAGTAGGCGCTGCAGCAGTGTTGTTTTGCCGCTCCCCAGAAATCCTGACAATATATACACAGGTACGACCTGTTCCATGTTTCATCGCTCCCCAGCAAATTACAGTTATGTGTAGCGAGTGTACTACATGCGCGCGAAGCACGCAAGCGGCACCCCAAATTCCTGCTGAATTCTGTGAGTACAAGTAAGCTTGTCTTTACTTCTGCCATACCCTATCATGATAACATCTCTAATCTAGGAGTTGAGCCATATGTCATCTGTTGAAGAACATCGGAAAGAAGCGCCTCAAACCGTTTCCTGCTATATCATTACTGTCTCGGACACCAGAACTATTGAAACAGATACCGGAGGAGCTTTGATTAAATCTATGCTCGAAGAAGCCGGGTATGAAGTGATAGGCAGCACCATTACGAAAGATAATTATCAGGATATTCGTGAGCTATTGTATAAATGTGTTGACCACGCCGGAATAGAAGCTGTACTTCTGACAGGTGGAACAGGGATTTCTCCACGGGATACGACGTATGAAGCTGTTGCCTCTTTGCTAGATAAATCATTACCTGGCTTCGGTGAAATTTTTCGGATGCTAAGCTTCACAGAGGACATCGGTTCGGCAGCTATTCTTAGTCGAGCCATTGCCGGCACCATGGGAAAGACCGCTATCTTTTCTATGCCCGGCTCTACTGGAGCCGTAAAACTGGCTATGGAACGGTTAATTATCCCGGAATTACGGCATGTAATGCGTGAAATTTACAAGCGTTAAGCAAATACCCATTTTTAAATACAATAGACAAACAACCAAGCAGGCTTTTGTTCTGTGCGTATAATACGGTAAGTCCACACACAAAAGGAGCTGAAGGAAATGTCTGAATGTCCAAAATGCCCAGCCCAAACGGTTACTGACCCACCTAAGGTGGTTTATCAAGATCACTTCCACCCACAAGTAGTAAATGTGATTCATCCAATTGAAATCGTAAGACGTCACCACTGTGTACCCGTACCTCGCCATTGCTACACCTATTCTGTTAAAGATGTATTTGTGGATAACTCCATGATGCCTAGAGGCGGAAGATAACTCTACTTCACAACACTATTAAAAGTCCCCTATATGTGAGAGACAGACTCGTTCTAAATGCATTGGGTCTTCTCTCGCTTTTTTCTGTCAAAAAACAATTCAAATTCATACTCTAAACTAAATTCGATATTGAGGCTACGTTTTCCCAAAAAGAGGAAATCGATAGTTTAATGGATGAGTTATTCGAGGAATAGTAGTTATGCCCCGGGGAAAGTTTCCGGGGCGTTTTTTATGTAGTTACCTGAACCACATCATCGATCTTAATCCAATCATAGTCATATTCTATTTGCAGTTTGATCCGCCGTAAGTTGCCTGTCTATGGCGATCACAACACTCCCCGGTTCTTAATATCTTGAACTGGTTCAAATTGAGTGATTGTTATCTGCTCCCGATACTGTTTCGAGTAAGCGAGCACTTGATTAATGTGGACAAATCATAGTGACGTAATCATCAAGATGATTTACGCCTTTTCTTATGCATTCCAGCTCTATAGGCCAGTATTTCTTCTTATGGTCCATCTCTATCTCCCCCTTATCATGTTATTGGACATAAAAAAGCCTTGAAATGAAAAAAAGGCATAGCCAAAAAAAATGGCCACACTTTTTCAACCTCAAGGCATATTCTATAAGTTGTCAATTAAGACAACAGCTCCTTCTCCAGCTGAACATAAGACAGCGGAGAAAATGAATGTGTTTCGTAATGAGGTAATTGTATCCTAATCATTGTAAAGAGGCAATAGCGTAGGCAGATTCTTTCAATCGCCTTCTATTACCCCATATTTACATTCATTTTTAAGCTTTTTCTAAAAAAATTTGTTGCTGCTTAAGGAAAGGGATAGTAAAGGTTTAGATTGACCAAATAATAAAATACGGAAACCATAGATTATAGCCTGTCGATATTTTATTGAACAATAGTGTCCCATCCCTCACGAATAGAATGTGCTAAGCGCTAAGGTAGTAAAATTAAAACTGGAAAGAAACAACAAGTTAGTCATGGTTGGAGATTCCGTCACGGCGCGAATGCGGCTGTAACGGCCGATAAGCGATTAAGGAACAAATAGAATCTTGTCAATGAAATAGGAGGCTTCTTGGCGAAGCAAAGGTTCTTTGGAGTGGAAATCGACTGAACCGTCAGAATTGGTTATTGTGACTGGATCCGTAACTCCGGCAGCAACAAGCTTGCTTACGGCCTTGATAGCCGATTCATCGGTTTCCCCTGCCAATCGGACCTCATCGCCAAGCGGCCATGGAAGAGGAATGCGCGTTAAGATGACGGCCATTTCTTCCCGAGTTATCGTGCGATCCGGTTCAAATCGGCCTCCGGTCTCCTCCTCCAACCAATGCTGCTCGACCGCTGCCTGTATCTCTTTGAAGGCAAAATGGTGTTCGATATCCGTATAACCGGATTTCGATTTGGAGGGCGGATAGCCGAAAGCATGCAGTAGCATTGTGATGAATTCCGCACGGGTCACGGACGCCTTCGGGTCAAAGCTGCGCCCATCTCTTCCATTAATGATATCAAGCGAATGGAGCTTTTCTATAGACGGTTGGTAGGGGCTTTCTTTCGAGACATCGGAAAACAACGCTTTTTCCTGTATTTTGGGCGAATAGGCTATCGGGGACTTGGAGGGTCTATACATATAAGCAATACCTCCATCCTTTTGTTCAAGAAATGCTATTTTCTTCCCGTGGTCATCCATAAACAACAAGGGATCTATCTTTTTCAAAGTAGTCTTGCCATTCCCCAATTTGTATCTGTCTTCCGCTACAAGTTGTCCGTTATTGTACGTAATTCTAGTCACAAATGACGGGGTATGAAGGTCTTTGTATAATCCGACATAACGCGCGGCTTGCTGTTCTGTAAGAGGTGATACCGATTCAGGCATCTCAGTGCTCTTCGGATAATAATGGTCCATAAAAGCAGCATACAAATCCGAGCGCAATTCGGAATCATTATTATAAATGACGAACATCCCCGTTTTGCGCTCAGGCAGTAGCCATGTAAAAGAGGCATGTCCGGGGATGTTCCCACCTTTGCTGACGACATACTGACCATTCGACAGTTCATTAAAAATGCTTTCAAATCCATAGCTTGTTATAGGTATGGCCGGATGAGCGAAAACGGAAAACTTGCTCATTCGTTGAACACTTTGTTCACTTAACATTTGCCGATCTCCGGCCTTTCCTTTTTGTAGAAGCATGATCATGAATTTAGCCATATCGCTTCCGGTGGACAACATTCCGCCCTGAGGCATGTCCGTAGGATAAAGGCCATACTCCGGATATGGCGTACCTTCCGGATCGTAAGCTGCAGCCATTCGGGCTTTAAGCTCTGGGGTTACAAGATCATGGGAAGAATTCATGCCGAGTGGTTGAAAGATGTTTTTATCCATGTATTCATGAAAAGGGAGCCCAGTAACTTGTTCCACGGCATATCCCGCCAAAGCAAAAGCATAATCGTCATACTGGTAGGCTTCCCCCGGCGTCCGGACGATAGTTGGCATTCTATCCATTAAGAAATCTCGAAGAGAATTCTCTTGATTGAGAAGATCGGGCGAGGCGTCATCGTCTTTTTCATATGGGAAATCGAACCCAGTCATGTGGGTCAGCATATTTTCCAAAGTTAGCTGTTTACCTGTCGAATTTGGTATTGTGATACCTCCGAGATATGATTGGATGTCCTGATCCAGCTTGATCTTCCCTTGGTCTGCAAGCTGCAGCACAGCCGCAGCTGTAAGCGTCTTAGAAATGGAACCGATGCGAAAAACGGTATTGGAATCTACTGGGGTTTTGCTTTCTTTGTTTGCATACCCGTATCCTTTGGATAAAACCACTTGTCCGTCCTGAACGACGACGAACATGGCACCCGGAACATTGAACTTCTTCAGGCTTTTCCCAAAGTAATTGTCCGCGAAGGCCTCCACTTCTTTGGGGTCAACCGGACCGCTTGGAGCAGCAGGAACAGCTGCAGTCTGAATCGCTGTGATTGTTTGTCCCTTAAGAGGGAGCTGTTCCGCACTGACACTATACCCTCCGACCAAAGCAATTAAGTAATTCACAGCTAGAGACGTGCTTAGCGTTACAGCAAGCACTTTTGAAACTCTTTTTTTACGCATTAGAAAATCCTCCGTCAATGAAATTAGTATAGGCTGGAAGTACCCTCTCAGTGTAATATGATGAATTATTTCCCCGCACAATCTTCCGAATAGTTCATCACCTAGCCTAAGGTCAAGCAAAAAAAGGTCAGACCTCTGTAGCTAACTCCGATGGCTACGGTGTGCCTTTCGATTGTTTCGATTGCGATTGACGATATATGCCTACAAAAAAATAGGCCAGCCAGAAATCGGGGTACGGTTGGTCTATGAATGACCGTCGCGCCCGGTTCATTATATTAATTTCTTTTTCTGACTAATTGCCTGAATATATTTAATAGTAAGCTTCCATAAGACTTTCCCAAACCAAAACATTAACACTCCAATCACAATAGAAATTGGCAAGGAATACATTGGGCTTGGTGTAAATGCTCCCATTTCGATTGTTATTCCCCCAATATCAAATCCCATATGTTGTCCGACAAATTTAAGAATTCCGCCTATCGGCGTAATAACTCCACCAATCATTAAAGCAATGGAAAGAGTACTGATGAACGGCAAGAGTAAGATACCACTGACACCTACAAAACTGTTACAAAGAGCAAATATTGCACCAAATTTACGCCAACTAAATTTACTGTTCATTGAAATGGCTTTACCTAAGTATACTTTCGCTAATTCTTTTGGGTTTCCTAACCGTTCGATGATTTGCTCAGTAGATACACCATTATTTTGCAATTCAAGTATTAAACTTTTGATTTCTTTTAAAATGTCAATACGCTCGGAATCGGTCATCGATTTCAAATGATTGTCAATTTTCATTAGGTAATCATTCATAATTTTATCCATAATTTAACTCTCCTTTGATTACTGATATAGCTGTTAATAAATTATCATAATCTTCAAATAAGGGACCAACCCCTTGTATTGCGCAGAATTTATCCGTATTTTTCATTTTCCATTTTTTCCTACTTGCTAAATTCAGCAAGTAAAATACTTTTAAACGGATTAGGACTGTTATCTCTACCCAAACTGTTCAAACTGACGACCAACGTATGATTGCCTCCAAGTGTACCTCCAGCAATCGTAGAAAACCCTAGAATGCCACCTGTGTGTCCCCATATCGAGACACCGTTTGGAAGCTTAGTTTCAAAGATTCCAAGACCATATCCATCGATTCCTGCTCTTCCTGTAGGAACTGTAGTAAGCATTTGTTTTAGTTGCTGTTTCTTGAGTAATTTGCCACCAAGCAAGGAAGAGAAGAATTTATTTAAGTTATCAGCAGTAGAAATCATATCTCCAGCCGAGCTACCTGCACTTGGATTATAATAAGTAACGTCTTTTATCTCACTTGCTTCGTCTGGTTGGGAATATCCCCGAGCATGATTGGTGCCTGGAATAACGCTTGAATTGCCAGGTAGGAATGTATCCGATAATTCAAGCGGTTCAATAATCCGATTCTCAATCTCTTCCGCGTAGCTGTTTCCGGTTACTTTTTCAATAAGAATACCCAGTAATACGTATCCTGTGTTTGAATAAGACCATCCCTTTCCTGGGACAAAGTCTGGGTGCAGAGAAATCCCCATCTTCACTATTTCTTCAGCCGTATACGATTTTTTCGTATCCATAAAATCTGCGCCTTTGAATCTTGAGTATTCAGCGATACCACTTGTATGGTTCAATATCTGCCGGATGGTAATTTGTTTACCATTATATCCGTTTCCTTGAATGAAACCAGGCAACCATTTTTCGATGGAGTCATCTAGATTCAAGCGGTTCTCTCCAGCTAATTGAAGTACAACCGTTGCGGTGAACGTCTTCGTCACGCTGCCAATGCGAAATCGAAAATCTGTTTCCATTGGTTTCTTGGTGCTCAGATTCGCTACCCCAGCGGCATAACCCCACGTTTTTCCACCCTCAGAAGTTTTAGCAAGTATCCCTGGGAATCCAAGTAACAATGTATCCCGCATTGCTTGCTTGACGGAATTATGATCTCGTTGAGTGGTTGTTTGTAACGAACTTGATACATTTTGAGTGGGTTCTGCTTTTACAATTGAGCTTGGCGATGTGTATAGCAGGGAACTTCCAGTTATTAAAAGGGCCAGACTTGCAAATGTAATTTGACTACGTATTTTCATAAGGCATTCCTCTTCTCAATTAATATTGTAAGTTTGTAATCATCTTCCTAATTGTTGTTTTACAAAGTTGAGTCGTCTATTTATTCATCAAATTAATTTTAAATATATCGCCCTCATTACCACCAAAAACGATCATCCCACCTTCAGGTAGAACTACCGAATGAGTGCTCGTTGCCTTTGAAAAGTTCACAACGATTCCATCTGCGTCATAAACGGCAAACCCTCCACTCACTGGAGTTTCAACGTTCATGACTCGATTGGCTGATTGATCATCAATTTTATACCATACAGCCTGACCACCCGATGCTATGATGCAAAACGAGTCGTTCCCTTCATAAATGGGTTGAATAGCATCTTCACTTATATAGGATTGTCCGTCGATCTTTAAATACTCTTTATGGTTCTCATTATAGAAATTCAAATCGAAAGCATCTCTTCCGTTCAAAGTAGGAATCTCAATTACATTTACTGCTTTATTCTCGTCAACAATTTTAGTGCCGGATGCGTATCCATGGTTGATATCAACGGATATATTTTTTGCCAAAAGCGATTTGCTCAAATACAACATTGAAGTTATCTTTTCATCCAAAGAGTAGTAGTTTTTTTCATTTCTATGTTCCCATATCGTTTTAATTGACTGACTTAGAGGATTGGAATCTAATTTTTGATATTCGTAGGTTACCGCAACTGTTTGACCTAATCCTGGAGTATCCGTATAAGCGTTAAGTTTTAAATAAGTTGTTCCATTCTTCTGGTGGTCAAAGCTTATGGTTGCATTCCCATCGTTGTTTTTAAATTGTCCATTGCCCGTATATACATATTTTTGAGGCGGTATCGATCCAAATCCTAGATCGGGTAAATCAATCTCTCCGTTCTTTATCTCCAGATTTACCGTTTTACCTACGGTACCGTATAATCCAGAGTAAGCAAGCAAATCGGATGGCATTTCCACTTTCAATGGAGGTTCAAATGTTTTTTTAGGTAGGATTTCTTTAATGATGCCTTTGGCGCTTATATATTCTAATAAAATATTAGATGCAAATATACTATTGTAAATACCACTACCTCCCGATGAAAGTACAGCTATAGAAATGTCATGTTCGGGTAGGGTAGTCAAAGCAGCGTGATACATATACGTATCTCCACCTTTGAATAATGCGGTTATTCCGTAATCACTAAATGGTGCTAAACGGACGGCATCCCAACCCAGGCCATAATTAATGGTGTTTGTCTCTTCAGAAACCCAAACTCCCTTTCTATACTCATGACTTTGCATAGCCATTGCTGACTTCTCAGATAAAATATCCGTTCGATTCCCGATTAATACTTCAGCAAACTTACTTACTTCTTCGGCCGTGGAGTAGATGCCTCCTGTCCCAATGAGATTGGCATTCTCGATGGGTAAAGCTTGATCGATCCCGGGAAAATAAGTTTTTGTGAGTCTGTCTCTATCAAACGAATCACGTGGTGTTTGGGTAGAGGTTAATTGAAGAGGCTTGCTAATATGGGTTTCAAGAAATTCGCTGTAACTTAAACCGCTCACTCTTTCAACCAAGATTTCAAGCAGTTGAAAACCATCATTACAATATACCGAAAATTCGCCGGGGTTTGACTTTAAGTTATCTGATTGTAATTTGACCAATAATTCATCATGATTTTTCGTATCATTATCATCAAACAAAAAACTATTCCCATAGTGACTACCGTAAATTCCTGAAGAATGATTCATCAACATGCGTGGCGTAATCTCTTTATATCGTTCATCTGCCATTTTAAAGTCCTTAATGTACGTGGTTAGTGGTTGATCAATATCAATTTGATTAAAATCAGCTAGCATCATCGTTGCAGCAGACACATACGTTTTACTTACTGAGCCTATTCCAAACATCGTCTCTTTGGTTATCGGACTCTTGGTCGCTTTATCGTAGACACCAGCGCTATCCGATAAAACAATGGATCCATGATCCATAATTGCATACTGTAATCCACTTGCACCATAATCGGACACAATCTTCGAAGCCAGCTCCTGTGCCTTTTCTTTTACAGTGTCATTATTCGTTAGAGCAAAAGCAGGGGTGACTGGTATTGCAAAAAGTATTGCAGTCATTACTACGGAAACCATCTTCTTCATTATTAATCCCTCCTCGTATTCCTTCTAGATGTGACTTACTGAAATCATCATACAAGGAAGAACGCTGTTAGAATGAAAATCGCCCTGAAACGCAAAAAACAATCCCTAAACAACAGATTGTTTAGGGATTGTTGGTATATAATGGTATTAGTGCCATATTATTAAATACTTTATGTTTCGTTTCAATGGTCATATGACCACCGTACTTGTCGCAGATTCTAGCTATGTTCGTTAATCCGATACCATGAAATTCCGGGTTTGATTTTTGGCTGTTTAAGTGGGTAACTTCATTCTCCATATGATTCATGATGTGAATGAGAAGGGTAGACTCGGTAGAATGTATTTTTATAAGAATGTACCTATCTTCTGCGATCTTCAACTTTTTAGAAGCCTCTATTGCGTTATCTAGCATATTTCCAATGACAACACATAAGTCATAACGGTCAATATGGACTTTTTGTGAACATAAGCTAAGCTTTGTATCTATTCTTATGCCATTGGCTTGTCCAATATTAAGTGTATTTGTGACAAGGGCATCTATAACTAGATTCCCTGTGTTTACCCGTTGATAAGCCCCTTCAACTTTATTTAATGTAGTCTTAATATGTTCCCTTGCTGCTGCTAACTCATTTCGCTCAATACACTCTTCAATATACAAAAACTGTTGATTCGTATCATGAATGATTCTTTTAATGGATTTAAAGCTGTGAACGACTTTTTCGTAATTCGCATCCTGATGGTCCATCTGCTGTTGCAGCTGAGCATTCTCATGCATGAATTGAAATTTATCAATGATATTATCAAAAACATAGAAAATCATAACGTTTAAGAATAGTAATACAATGACGGATATGAAAGAATAGGCGTCCTTATAAGTTAGAATATTCAGTTGGTTTATACTTACGATAGGAATAACCGAAAAAAATATGTAGTAACGATAATGCAAAGAGTAACTTCTACGTTTTGCAAGTAGACGTATGACCTGAATGATAGCAAACATGATCATGCAACTGAGTAAAATAGCTTTTGTGTAGGCTATTTGATCATATTCATTTACAGGGTCAAAGCTAAACTCAATTGAATATAGGGTATAAAAAATATAAAGGGATATAAAATTAACGAGAGATATTAAAACACCGTAAAACATAGAAAAAATGATCTTGTCTTTAATTTTTACTTGATAAGATTGTGCAAAACTAAATATCATGAGCAAAGGTAGAATCAAAGATAAAATAGGAGAGATGGGAATAACCAGATACATGTAATCAAGCAACCCAAACATAATGAAATAAATAAATCGGTTATGTTTTTTAGCTGATTTATCAAACACCGAGTTGAAGAAAAAATTAATTTGAACACCCATCACAAGTACAATGCTAAAGACAATAGGAAAATTATTTTGAATCATATCAATCGACCTTCATAATCATAAATTTGGTGTAAGTATCTTTAACCTCATTAATTTTAGAACGACCTATGGGTAATTCCAACCCATTGGACATTAGAACAACTCCGCTAGAAAATTTCTTCACATGTAGCAGATTAATAATAATAGAACGATGGATTTGCAAGAAGTTACAGTCTTTTAAGGCCAAAGCATAATCTGAAATGATGCCTTTGCTTTCATAGGTTTGATTAGTGGTCGTAAAATGTAGTTTGCTTTTTATAGTTAAGCTTTTGGCAGCTTGAATACTAATGAGGTCATCATATTTTAAAACGATTTCTTCATAGGTTGACTTGATAACCATAAACTTTTTATCAAGTGCTTGAAAGTATTGGCATATCTTGATCATTTTCTCCACCAAGATCGAAGGAGCAATGGGTTTTATCAAATACTGAAATGTCATGACATCAAAACTTTCCACCATATATTCAGGATAGCTTGTCAGAAAAATAATTTGTTCATCTAGGTTATTTAACTCTCTTATTTTTCGGGCTGTTTGAATCCCGTTTATCCCCCCCATTTCAATATCCAAAATTAAAATATGGAATGGAGTTTCATAGCGCTCATAATGGGATACCAATTGCTCTCCCGAGCCGAATAGTTCAATTTCAAAATCTATATTAGTCTTTATCGACAAAGTAATCAGCATACTTTTGACAAGCTCTCTTTGTTTTTCCTCATCATCGCAAATAGCCACTCTATACAAAAATAATACACCCCGCATTTTCTATACCTTTATTCTAAAACTCCATATAAACATGATACAACCTTTTGACTTTGTATAGATAGCTTTTGGATGAAATGCAAATTAAAATCCCTCAACACCACATGAACGAATATTTCCTTGACTGCATCTTACCCATGTTCAGAGGTATTGTGAATGTCTTTTTTATAACATCCATATGGAGTTAAGCTGCAATTCCAAGCTGTTTTAGATCAGGTATTTCCTGAATACAAGGGTCTATTTGGGGGTTTACATTCTGTTGTATCTTTGAAAACATTGTTGACGTTCCCTACCTCAGATGAAGTTCTGAGCGCTGGAGAGGAAAAATTAACAGAGA
The DNA here is from genome assembly GCF_038000135.1 of Paenibacillus sp. FSL F4-0236. Lineage (NCBI taxonomy): Bacteria > Bacillati > Bacillota > Bacilli > Caryophanales > Paenibacillaceae > Paenibacillus > Paenibacillus sp. FSL F4-0236. The sequence goes on along the minus strand of NZ_JBBOBK010000001.1, from coordinate 2,148,906 downwards.
TGATGGCATCTTTATGTGTACGAAGATTCTGTCCGTTTTCAATGAGTCCTTATGGCAAATCGAGAGACCGTTGTTAAGCGGCTTATAAGCGCAGTTAATCAAATCCACCGCTGGGTCGACTAATCGCTCACTATAAATGACGAAATGTCGAATAAACCTGAAAAAGTACATCTTTAAATGATACGTGGCGGACTAAAGTATAGATTCCTGCAAATTTACAGTAATTATTGCTTAAGAATAAGTCTTCGTGTCATAAGTATGGATATTCCTGTATATTTGCAGGTTTCGACCTAATAAAAGAAAAAATCTGCGCAAAAAGATGCACATTTGCAGTTTTCTTTTGTCTAGCGAAAGGTTTGTATGACTATGAGAAATAAATTCCATTCTAGGTTGTGAGTCGGTGCTCACGATTTATCTTTGTTAAACTCAGAATCAGGGTATCATCGGAGTCCATGTTTTAAGGCGGTCAAACTCATAGATCGTTCGGAGATGATAGGGTTCTTTTTCATGCTCTCTTTCAAAAACACCCATGTACCCAACCTCATTAAATACAACATATTCAAGAGTAACCAATGGATCAGGACGATTAATTTGCCAATAATAATGTAATTCTAACGGCGCCTTGTACCATAACCAATCTATATCTTGAAGAGCTACATTTCTGTGTTGGAGAACCCATATACTGAAGACTACATGAGGATCGTCTACAGGTATTTCTGAGTTTGGATTTTTATCTTTTAAATGATTTGCTGCCTTCTGAAGTACATTGTTAACATCTGATTCAACTTTAAAATTAGAAACGGCTTTAACCTGATTAAATTGCTCCGTATATTTGTTACTCTCCGAAAGCGCTTTGATTTGTTGAAAACTAATCTTAGGGGTATAGAAAATGACGAAGACGGTAATCAACCCAAACATTAGCGCCTTTGCGTAAAGAAACTTTTTCTTTTTATTCATATAAATCAAGCCCATGATAAAACCCACAGGAATCAGTAATCCAAATAAATCGACATACAATTCACAAAGTAAAAAAGCTGCAATTATGATCACCCAGTCTTTTAACTTTAATATCTTTCGCTGATCCAAATAAGACAACAGTAATGAAACAAAAAAACAGGTCCATAAAATCCAGCTCAATAGTATCAGTCCTCCCTTCTTTCATTATATACAAAACACCCGACAGACGAATCTGCCGGGTGTTTTATCATTTATATTTTACAAATCAGGATGCTCATGTTTCGCTTTCAGACGATTCCAGCGACGCTCCACTTCTGCCTCGAAGCTGCGTAAAGCTGGCTCATTCTCAGGCTTCAGTAAATGACGGGTTTTGCCCATTGTCTTCAACCAAGCGGAGAGCTCAACTCGTTTGCCCTTATCCTCTGGATTGTACGTAATATTCGTAGAACCGTGCTCCACTTCATATAGAGGAAAGAAGCAAGATTCAACAGCCAGCGAAACGATGTTGGTACCCTCTTTATCCTCAGACATCCAGTTCAGTGGGCATGCGATCAGGATTTTACCGTACACAAGTCCTTCGTTCTGAGCGTACCATTGTGCTTTTGCCGCTTTCTTCACAAGATCCTGCGGGTAAGCTTCGGAACCTGTGAAGACATATGGAATGTTAGTAGCTGCCATGATTTGCGCAGTATCCTTATGCTGTGTAACTTTACCTTGCTGATTCTTACCAATGCTGGATGTAGATGTACGATGACCCAGTGGTGTGGAATAGGACTGCTGTGCACCTGTGTTCATGTAACCTTCGTTATCGTACTCTACGATAATCATTTTGTGACCGCGTAGTGCAGCCCCAATTGCAGGTCCCATTCCGATGTCCATACCGCCATCACCAGTTACCATTACAAATGTGAAGTCGTCTTGAAGCCCAAGTCCGTCCAATTCACCACGGCGTTTGCGTTCCCAGAACATTTCTACGACACCGGATAAGGTAGCTGCACCATTTTGGAACAGGTTATGAATAAACGTAGATTTATGAGAAGAATATGGATAACCCGTAGTTGTTACCATCGCACAACCCGTGTGATAAAGCGCTACGATATCCCCTTCGATGCCTTTGAAGAACGTCTCCAGTCCTGAGAAAATCCCACAGCCTGGACAAGCGCCATGACCTGGTGCAAGCCGTTTAGGTTTCTTCGTCAAGCTGCGCAGTGGGGGTATCCGCACACTTAATTTCCCTGTTGCTTCATCCTGTTTAACCGTAATTAATCCTGTCTTCAGCGAATCAAAGTCCATCGGCTTCAATAGACGCTGTGGCGCTTTGTCCGGTGCACCTGGATTGTGACCATAGTAGTCAAATGGAACTTCAACACGGTCTGCAGCAACGGCATCCAATGCTAATTGGAAGAATGCATGACCATCTTCTGCGTAGAAGTCCTTACCGCCCAACCCGTAAATACGGCTAATTACCTTTGTAGTAGTGTTACCATAGGTGAACAAGGCTGCCTTGATCTCATTTACCATATTACCGCCGTGACCACCAACCGAATCCGCACGGTCGCCTACGGTGATTGCCTTAACATTTTTCAGCGCTTCAGCCATTTGCTTCTGCGGGAAAGGACGAATCATATTCGGCGAAATTGCACCTGCATTGATCCCTTGCAAACGAAGCTGATCCACAACATCTTTAATAATCTCTGAGGCAGAGTTCATCAAGAATACGGCTACTTCCGCATCTTCCATCCGATACTCTTCGATCATTGGATAGTGGCGTCCAGTCAATTCAGCGAATTCCTTAGCAATTTCTTCGAAGACTTCACCCGCATTATACATCGCTACCGACTGCTGATAACGGTTGTTGATATAATCAGGTTCGTTCATGTAAGGACCTACGGTAACTGGATTATTGCGGTCTAGTGTATCTGTGAAGCCTACCGGTGGTTGTGGGCCAACGAATTTATGAACATCCTCACGGTGAGTAAATGCCTGTACTCGACGTTTCTGGTGAGAAGTAAAATACCCATCTGATGCTACCATTACTGGAAGACGCACTTTGGCGTGCTCAGCAAGCTTAAGTGCCATCAGATTCATATCATAAACGGATTGTGGATCACGGCACATCAGAATCGGCCAGCCCGTATTTAGCGCAAAATACAAATCAGAATGGTCACCATGAATATTAAGCGGACCGGATATCGAGCGGCAGATCAAATTCATTACCATAGGCATCCGTGTACCAGCTTGTACCGGCAATTGCTCTAGCATGAACATATAACCTTGAGCACTGGTAGCATTAAATACACGTCCACCAGCCGTCGAAGCTCCATAACAGATTCCTGCAGAACTGTGTTCGCCATCTGATGGAATAAGCATAATATCATGCTGACCGTTCGCTTTCATGGTATCTAGAAATTGAGCGACTTCTGTCGATGGGGAGATCGGAAAATAACCCATGACATGATAATTTATCTGATGGGCTGCATAAGCCGCCATTTCATTGCCGGATTCATATAGGAATTTCTGCTCAACCTTCGTAGAGCTTACTTCTTTTTCATAATCAATAGCCACGTGTGTTCCACCTTTCCTCCGTTAATTAAGCCTCAGTAACAAGATCAAAAATATGCCGGACCGTATGGCTCTCAGCGTAGCCATCTTCCTCGCGTTCGCCAGACAAAGCCGTTGTAGGACAAGCTTCTACGCATTTTAAACAGCCTTTGCAGTATTGATAATCGATGCCTTGCAGGAACATTTGCGGACGTCCCTTCTTATCAGGCTGCTCATCCCAAACAAAACATAAATCAGGACATACCGTATCGCACTGCGCACAATGAATACAATCCTCTAATTTAAAATGAGGCAATAAACCGGATCTTGAAATGCTAAGATTCTTTAAAAAGCTGCTGCCAGGATTCGTAATGGTACCACCAATAGGCTGAGTTTCATAACCTAAGGCCGAAATATCTGACCGAACGAACTCAGGCATAATCGCACCTTCAGGCAAAGGGAAATGCATGAAAGTAACTTCATTAAATCCACGTTCGAAAGTAGTTAGTGCGGATTGAACAGCCTGCGGATATTTTTTGCCAAGTGATTTCTCGATAACCCCCTTCATAATTTCAGGATCCAAGAAATCGCACATCCGGAACAACGCACCTAACATTGCCATGTTTACGCGGTTCTTCTCATCTAATGCGATCGATGTAGCATCAACGACAGCTATAGTTCCTGCCATCATGTTCAGGGAGGACTTCAATTCTTCTGGCGACTTAGCCGAGTTCACTAGCACCGTGCTATGATCATAAATTCCGCTAGTCACGTTGACGGTCTTTGCCAACGCTTCATGGAATATGCCTACGACGTGAGGTCGTTCTACCGGTGAAGTGTCACGAATATGTGTGTTCAAATCACAAAAACGGATATGTGCCTTTACCGCTGATCCCTTTTTCTCAGAACCATAGGATGAAAAGCTCACTCCATTCATTCCAGCACCGACAACGCCTGCTTCTGCAAGCATTTTACCAGCTAAGTTCGCGCCTAGCCCTCCAATTGATTCCAGACGAATCTCAAAAAATCCGAGTTCGTTCACTTTTGGTAACTGTACCACCGACATAGCCCCTTTCAGAATGTCATCAGTATAATATCCTTTTGACTTTTTCAACGATTGTATCTTGATTTTGCAAGTCGCGAAGTGACAAATCTTGCATTTTCCATGTGTTACCTAAGCTTATTTAGCTACTTTTATTTAGCAATAAAATTAAAAATTAAGATGTTAAATTCATCACATTCTGCATGATAAATATCACACTCCAGTGAAAAGTCGCGCCTCTTCATAAAAATGTGTGTTATTTTTACTTTTCAACTAGTCCGTTTCAGGATAAACTGATGCTTGGTGTAATTTTTCGAAGACAGCTTAGGAGGCATTAATTGTGAAGTCAAACGAAGCATCATTACAGAAGAAATTGCTTCCTCGGCATATCAGCTTTATGGCGATGGGCGGAGTAATCGGTACAGGGATTTTTAAAGGAAGTTCTGAGACCATAAGCATTGCCGGACCTGCGGTTATTCTTACTTATGTATTAGCAGGCCTGCTACTCTTAGTGGTCATGGGGGCAATAGCCGAAATGGCTACGGTGTACCCGAATAGGAATATGAAGGACTTCATACGTGAGGCTTTTGGAGAACGACTCTCCTTTATCGTGGGCTGGTTATATTGCTTCATGTGGTTGACCGTTTGTGTGATTGAAGTGCTGGCAGCAGGCAGCTTCTTGCAATACTGGTTACCGGATGTTCCTTTATGGCTGCTCAGTCTTGCAAGTGGCGCTTTAATTATCGGCATCAACATGATGAGTGTAGGTGGTTATGGAGAAACGGAGTTTTGGTTGGCCGGTATCAAAATTGCTATGATCATCATCTTCATTATCTTAGGAAGCTCATTAATTTTCGGGCTGTTGCCAATGACTGAAGCTACGCCTTACTTACACAACTTTACAGACTATGGTGGATTTCTCCCACGAGGCTGGACCCCCATCTTCTCTGCCCTTCTTGTCGTTATGTTCTCCTACGGTGGGTCAGAGTTGATTGGACTTACCTTGACGGAGACACAAGATGCAGAAAAGGTCTTACCTAAGGTTGTCAAAAGCTTCATTCTGCGCGTTATTCTGTTCTATACCTTGCCGATCCTAATCATCTGTGGATTAATACCATGGAATCAACTGAATGAGCATACAAGCCCGTTTGTTCAGGTATTAGCCGCAACAGGACTTAAGGGTGCCGATCACATCATGAACTTTATTCTGATTACAGCGGTGCTCTCTGCTGCCAATTCTGGTATTTATGGCGCCACTCGGATGCTGCACTCTATGGCGACACAGGGCGAAGCACCACGCAGCTTAGCAAAAACCTCTGCAAAAGGTGTACCCATCAACAGTCTGAAGCTCTGTGCCGTTGTTCTTGTTATTGGTTCCTTATTAGCGTACTTCGCCCAGGATGGATTGTTCCGTTTGCTAATGGCGGTTCCAGGCTTTGTGGTTATTCTCGTATGGATCAGCATTTGTATGTCACAACTTAAACTGAGAAAATCCTATCCGAAAGAACCAACCTTTAAGGTATGGGGATTCCCTTATATAACCGTTGTTACACTGGTTTGTTTAACTGTTATCGCGGTTTCTTTTCTCTTCGATGTTCAGAATCGTATCAGTATAGGAACATGCCTAGCAGTTCTGTTGATGCTTACGATTTGGTCGTTCGCAAAATTCAAGAAAAAGAATTAAAGGTTCTAGCTCGGACCCATGTATCAAAAAGAGGTGTATCCCTTGTTCTTCACATTCGTGAAGTGAGGGATACGCCTCTTTTAATTGTTGCCGTTCAAAACGTGTTTGCAGCCACCACCATGAGCGGCCAACTTCTTCGCCGTCTTTGGTTATGAATCCATCGGACTTTTTCGTTTTGACAAAAAACAAAAAAACGCAGGAACATCACTCTCCCGTGCTTTTTTTTGTATATTCGTTTTTCTAACACTAATCATGACTCCTTTACATACAATGTCTCGTGACAAATGACTATTGTAATTAATAATGGAGGGAACAGAATGTCTATGTATAATAATTCTACTATGATTTATCCCAATAGGATGAGGAATACAACTGTTGACGATAGAGAAATGGTGATGCCTCATCCTGTCGTAGTGGAAGCAAGACAAATTGCTTTGAATCAAATTTTAGTTACTTACGATCAACCTGCGGATTTAGCATCTGCAACAAATATTTCGAATTATTGGATAAGAAGTAATATGCCAAATCCAAATGACATAGCTAGTGTGGGAATGGGAGAGGCCCTTACTAGAGAGAATACAATTCGTGCTGATAAGGGTATGATAGCTGCAATTGATAATTCAAAAACGAGATTTGTTATGACCTTCAATACAAATGCTACTATGGGTGTTCTGTATATCTTGCTCCCTTGTTTTGTTAATTTAGAGGGGAGATCAGGGTACACAGGGGCAAACTGGGGGCCGTTTAGTAGAAATATGTTTATCGGACTGTAGTTATAATAATGGGATGTGTAATTTTGCAGGCACCAAGAAGTCGATCTTTGGAAATCGAGAATCTCTTTTTAAATTGCAAGCTTTAGATGTTTAAATAATTGAGATACAAGATCTTCCAGTGTGTATTAATAATACTTAATAAAAAGAGGTGTATCCCTTGTTCTTCACATTAGCGAAGAGAGGGACACGCCTCTTTTTAATTATTGCCACTCTAAACCGCTTGTCTTTATCCTGGAAGATTAATTACCATAGCCGGACGGACGCCGTCACGGGCTACACTGACATTCGCATAGCTGCGAATACTGTAACTCGGTCCGACAAAAAACGCACGCGAAGGTTTGTTTCCCTGTGTTCGCAGCCACCACCAAGAGCAGCCAACCTCTTCGCCGTCTTTGATTATATAGTTATCTTTATCCGTTTTATCATATACGTATAAGCTGCATCCATCATACTTTTTCATTTTAGCAAATTCCGTGCCAACCGCACGCCGTAGTTCTTTGCCGTGTAGCTCTGAGAATGCCTTTATTTCATCAACGCTAAGCAAAAAAACATTGTCCTCTGTATCTGGGGTACCCTCTCCGTTATCTGAGCAACGGGTTGTCTTTATTAATTCCTTCTCGGCAGCATTGAATGCACTGTTATAGAATTCATCGTTCAGCCACTCACGCAAATCACAGTCGTGCCACGTAATATCCACGCAATCACGCCATTTAATATCTGCGCTCTTGCCGTGATACCTCTTGCATTCCAAAATGTCCTCGCTCAAAACGAACAGTTCGCTACCTGAGTTATGGAGAACACGCCATTCAATCGGCAGCGCTTTACCATCCTTCGATTGTGAATACGTGCCGAAAGTAATGATTTCGCCTGGCTTAACGTTCCTGTTCGGCGCTAAAGCAAGCTTCCCCTTTTCCATTAAGTTCTCCTCCTTATTTACAAGCCTCCGAAAAAACAAAAAAACGCGGGTATATCACTCTCCCGCGTTAACACTGTTGACAGAATTAATCCTGCAAAATCTATTCAATATCCGGTCGTATATGCTCAGCGATTAACTGCTGCTTGCTAGTCCAGACCTTTTCACTTAAATTCACCCGATATACTTCGGGATTCAGCTTACGTTGATACTCCGGCCAGAATAGGTCCTTTTGCTCCCGATGATAACGGCGAACCTCATTCAAATCCGGCAAAGTATACACTTGAAATCCGTTAACGTATATCGGTTCTAGCATAGGCAATGCCTCATAACGCTCGACATACTTATGCATGTATGGATGCAGCGGATTAAACAGCTTCAACCGCGCACCGTTACGTGGAGCTTCCTCTTCTGGAAAGCAGATATAATCCGCAAGCGCTTTGCCATTTTTACCGATGATCCGGAATACGTCCTTCTTGCCAGGCGTGGATACTTTTTCAGGATTGGAGGAAATCTTGATCGTCGGGATCATTTCTCCAGTAGCGGATTCAATTTCCACCAGCTTGTAGACGCCACCCAGAGAGGGTTGGTCAGAGGCGGTGATTAGTTGTGTACCCACACCCCAAGTATCAATTGCTGCGCCTTGCAGCTTCAGATCCATGATCGTGTTCTCATCCAAATCGTTGGAAGCGACTATCTTCACATAATCCAGGCCAGCATCATCCAACATCTTACGCGCTTGACGGGATAGATAAGCCAAGTCACCGCTATCCAAACGGATACCGACCATTTTTTTACCTTGTGCCTCAAGCTTCTTGGCTGTATTGATTGCATTAGGCACCCCACTACGGAGTGTATCGAAGGTGTCGACCAATAGCGTAACTTCGTCCGGCATCACCTTAGCATAGGCATCAAAAGCCTCCTGCTCGCTGCCAAAGCTCTGGACCCAGGAATGTGCATGTGTTCCCTTGGTCGGAATACTAAACATTTTGCCTGCCAGCATGTTAGAAGTAGCATCAAATCCGCCAATATAGGCTGCTCTAGCCCCCCACACCGCTGCATCTGCTTCTTGCGCACGCCGGGTACCAAACTCCAGCAAGATGTCATTCGGAGCCACCTGCTTAATTCGTGAAGCCTTAGTAGCGATCAACGTCTGGTAGTTCATGAAGTTCAGAATGGCTGTCTCCACCAGCTGAGCCTCCATAATTGTCCCTTCCACACGGATTAATGGCTCATCTGGAAAAATCAAAGCGCCTTCTTTCATCGAATGAACGGTTCCCTGAAAATGAAACTGCAACAGTTCCTCCAAAAAAGCGGGAGCATAGTTTTCTTCTTGCTCAGACAAATAACGGATATCATCTTCGGTAAACCGCAAGCCGCCGATATAACCAACAATACGCTCTAAACCTGCGAACACAGCATAGCCGTTACCGAAAGGTAGCTTACGGAAATAAGCCTCAAATACAGCCTTCCGTTTATGAGTTCCATTCACCCAGTGAGCGTACATCATATTAATCTGATATTTATCAGTATGTAGCGCAAGTTCTCTTCTCAAGTCCTCATCTCCTAATATCTACGCTGCTATATGTGTATGTTCTGTTCTAGTATTATGCCTTAACAACGTCTGCTCCTAAACTTCCCCGGAAATGTTCTAACGCCCAAGTATGTCCCTTTGGATTAAAGCTGGCAACTGCATCTTCGTGCACAATAATTGCAAACCCTTTGTTATATGCATCCACTGCTGTGTGCAGTACACAAATATCTGTGCAGACCCCAATTAAATGAAGTTCAGTAATTCCACGCTCCCGCAGCTTGATTTCCAGATGAGTTCCACTAAAAGCGCTATAACGCGTTTTGTCCATCCAATAGATGGAATCGCGGTTATGCTCATACACAGATTTCAAACTTCCGAACAACTCACGTCCTTTACTCCCGCGTATATTATGAGGAGGAAAAAGTTTGCTCTCCGGGTGGTAAGGGTCATTCTCTTCATGTAAATCCACGGCCATAACGACAAAATCGCCACTTTGGACAAACTCCGACGTTAATTGGCTGATTCTAGGCTCGATATCTACGGCTGGCTGGCCAACCGGCAGATTTCCGTTAACAAAATCATTCGTAAAGTCGATCACTATTAGTGCTCTCATGAGATTAATCCCCTCTCCTGATTTAAGCCACTACGTGTAGATGGATAACAAAGGCTCATGATCTGTGAACATATAGAGCTGAGCGGGACGCTGGGAGTATTGATTTGAACTAAGCGCATTTCCCTCTTCATCTCTTACTTCTTTTAATATACCCTGACGACTACGTGTTGAAGTGATTTTACGAATAAAATTCGGTTCCTTAAATTCCGGCACTACCGTTTGAATGACTTGATAGAGCTCACTAAGGGTAAAATGTCTAGGTAAAAACTGTCTTGCGATCGTAGTCTGAAGCATTTGTTGTTGAATACGCAAGTATGCATCCTTGATGATATCATGGTGGTCAAAAGCGAGCTCCAGCTCTTCAAGTGCTTCCTGCAATGTAAATAAACCTACCTCGCCAGCATCATCCGAAGCTTGTCTTTGCTCCAACATCCATTCTTCTACAAGGGCAAAAAAAGCATGACTGATAATCCATCCGCGAGGGTCGCGGCCTGGTGTACTGTAAACGCCCAGATATTCCAAATGACCACCATCTACACCAGTCTCTTCTTTGAGTTCACGTGTAGCCGCAGCATAAATGGACTCATCCTCCTGACAGAATCCGCCTGGGAGAGCCCACATTCCAGCACATGGCCATTTCTTTCGTCTAATTAACATTACCTTAAGCTCACGTAAGGGAAGCGTCTTCGTGACCGTCTTACGTTCGCGTTTGGTCAGTGTAAACATTACGATGTCGGCCGGAACTCCGTCCGGTGTACGATATTTTTTGGCGTTATAGGTTTGTTCCCCATTTTCGCTCATATTTGCCCCATCCTTTTCCGAAGCTATAATTTTACTAATTCGTATCTTTAAATGTACCAAACCTTAACTTCTAAAATCAACAACTGGACATAGAAAGATTAGGATTATGTATAGTGTGAAACTTAAAGGGGCGGATCTGCATCCGCCCCCTAAACTGAGTGTGGGTTATCCGCATGTGGTCGGAGGCGCCTCGGTGCCGGCTTCCACATTTATTTTTTCCGAAACGGTATCTCTAATCACGGAAATGACAAGCTGGAGTAGATAATTGATGTCACTCTGGCTCTGCTGAAATTCGTTCACGACTGGAATGCCGTCAATTTCATCCTGCAACACTTCAATTTCACGCTCGATCTTGGCTACCATATCTTTATTTTTAAAGCTTTCGAAGGCGACAATCTCCTTCTGCTTTTTCTTAATCGTTGCAATCAGGCCTTGTACACGCTCGTGGTTCAGGATTTTTTGCTCAGCCTGCTGAAAATGCTTTACTTCTTCACTTGTCGAGATCAATGTAGCCAGTTCTTTGGCTTTACCCATAATATCCTCGCGTACGATCAAGTCACGGGTATTATAAGTCTTCATTCCATATTTATTCAAACGTTGTTCCTCTGTACTCACAAGCCATCTCCCCATTCGTATGTGATGATTAATGAACAGCAGCAGCTTCTGCCACAATATCCCCTTTGATGTACCATGTTTTGGTATCTGTAATTCTCACTTTTACAAATGTGCCAATAAGCTCCTTCGAACCTTCAAAATGGACCAGCTTGTTCGCACGGGAACGGCCAGAAAGGACTTCCGAGTTATTCTTACTCTCGCCTTCTACCAGTACCTCGACGACTTCACCTAGCATACGGTCATTAATGATCCGACTATTCTCTTTAATGATATCATTGAGTCTTTGCAGACGTTCGCTCTTCACTGACATCGGTACATTGTCCTCCATAGCAGCTGCAGGGGTACCTTCACGAGGTGAATAAATGAACGTATATGCCATATCATACCCAACCTCGCGCACCAGCGAAAGAGTATCTTCGAATTGCTCATCCGTCTCACCAGGGAAACCAACGATAATATCGGTACTTAATACCGCATTAGGCACACTTATCTTGATCTTACGAACTAACTCCAGATAAGCTTCACGAGTATATTTACGACTCATTTTCTTAAGTACGGCAGTACTTCCCGATTGAACCGGCAGATGGATATGCTCCACCAGGTTGCCGCCTTTGCCGAGTACTTCAATCAATTTATCGTCAAAATCACGTGGATGCGATGTCATGAAGCGGATGCGCGGGATATCAATTAAACGCATATCATCCATTAGGTCACCAAAGGTGTAATCGATGTCTGTAAAATCCTTACCGTATGCGTTTACGTTCTGCCCCAGCAAAGTCACTTCCTTGAATCCTTGACGCGCGAGCTCTCTTACTTCAGCAATGACGTCCTCCGGACGGCGGCTGCGTTCTTTTCCTCGTGTAAAAGGTACGATACAGTACGTACAGAACTTATCACAGCCATACATAATGTTTACCCAAGCCCGCATACCTTCACGTTTTTTCGGTAAGTTCTCAATAATATCGCCCTCTTTAGACCATACCTCCACCACAAGCTCTTTACTGAATACAGCTTCTTTAATGAGGTGTGGCAGACGGTGAATATTATGCGTACCGAAGATCATATCCACGAATCCATGCTTAGACATAATTCGATTAACTACGCCTTCCTCCTGCGACATGCAGCCACACACGCCCAACAAAAGACCTGGCTTCTCAATCTTCAAGTTCTTAAGGTGACCAAGCTCTCCAAACACCTTATCCTCGGCATTCTCGCGAATCGCACAAGTATTGAGCAAAATGAGATCCGCATGATTCCGATCATCGACGCTTTTGTAGCCCATCTGTTCCAACAGGCCCTTCATCGTTTCCGTGTCATGCTCATTCATTTGGCAGCCATAAGTCGTTATATGATAATATTTGTCTACTCCGAAATTCTGCATCTCTTCAGGAATCTCGAAATCATAATGCACTTCTATTTCTTCCTTGCCACGCCGTTTTCCTTCTTTATAATCAGGCTGGCTATTAATTTGAACGTTTCTTCCTTTAATCCGATAAGTAATCTTACCTTCTTCTTCACTAATTACCTTCGCATCGCTAAAATCAAAATATTTCGAATAATCTTTCGAACCCTTGCCGGATTTTAAGTCCGGTGAGTTATGGTTCCCCTTAGTCATGCTGTTTTCACGTCCTCTATCTCAAATGTAGCTTATTGATGTTTTAACCTAATATAAAATTATAGCACATTCTATAACATTCCATCCATCTTAGATGTCCATCCCAATATGCACTGATTTAGGTTTATCAAGTAAAAACTTAACTTGCGTATTTTTTTAAAAAATCAGGTCCATTTTACCACAGCGTGAGAGCAGAGCATACTCTAAAAGAAAATTTTAATAGGTCAGGATAATAGCTCTTCTAAAGACTTCCATAAAAAAAATACCCTGCCGATGAGCGACAGGGCCAAATTATATTCTATAAAGGGGGGTATGATATTTATATACGCCACAAGAACTGTAATGAATCACAGTTCTTGTCTGAATATCACTTTTTATGAAACTTGTAATAGCACGACTCTTGTTATATCCCTTTTGTACCAAGTTTCTTTGCTAATTCAGTAAGATCCTGTCCTTTTAGTGCACCTTCTACTAACTGTGGCAGCAGTGCAGGTGTACACGCAAAACAAGGCGTTCCATCGCGAGTCAAAGATCTCGCCACATGCTCATCATAGAAAGGTTTGCCTTCATCAGATAAAGCCAGCAAGCACATCGTTCTAACTCCAGATTCCTTCAGATGACGCATACGACGGATTAAGCCTGCCTGGTTCCCACCTTCATATAGATCCGAAATCACGATAAATAATGTCTTCTTCGGTTGATCGATAAACTGTTCGCAATAAGCAACAGACTTTTGTATATCTGTACCGCCACCTAACTGAATCCCGAATAACATGTCAACAGGATCGTTCGCACATTGCTCTGTCAGATCAACGACCTCTGTATCAAATACAACTACTCGGGTACTAAGCGATGGGATGCTTGCAAAAATAGAACCAACTACTGAAGCCCAAATAATTGATTCTGCCATAGAACCACTCTGATCGATATCCACAATGACTGTCCATTCCTTACTGCGTCTTGCCCGATCATAAAAGTAGAATCTCTCAGGGATAATCTGTTGTCGCTCTGCATCATAATGCTTCAGATTGCGTTTTATCGTCCGTGTCCAGTCTATACCACTAAGTGACGGTAATGGAGAATGCTCTCTGCGATTCAGTGCACCCGTCACCGCCCGACGCAGATCTTCCTCCATACGCTTTACAAGATCATCCACAACTGCCTTCACTAACAGGCGAGCCGTATCTTTTGTCTTCTCAGGAATTTTCCCTTTTAGCGAAAGCAGTGTACCTACTAGCTGTATATCAGGCTTCACTGTTGCCAGAACTTCCGGCTCAAACAATAATTGCTTCCAGCCCTTCCGCTCCATCGCATCATGTTGAATAACCGATACGATATCCTCTGGGAAGAAATTGCGAACATCTCCTAACCATTTTGCCAACCGGGGTGCAGATTTACCTGATCCCGCTCCTCTTTGTCCCGTAGCCGAAGAGTTAGCAGCACCACTATTTACGATATCGCTTGTCTCATCATAGATAGCAGCCAGTGCTTGGTCCATGATGAGTTCATCTTCAGACAGGTGAATACTTGCGTTTCCGCTAGAAACCGTCAATTGCTCTTCTGCAGACTGACCAAGAATAAGGCGCCACCGAGCTACAACACTTGAATCCACGGATGTACTCATCGTCATATATCTCCAAAGTCAAATTCATTCAAATCCTCAATCATCTTCGCTTCGGCCTCCTTCAGCTCACCCGTCAGAATCTCAGCAGCCTGCTCGGTATTCACACCCCACAACTCCCCTAGAAGTTCGGCAATCATCGTCTTTTCTCTTCGTTCAAAGGTGCTGAAAGCACGCCGTAAAAATACTAATGCACGTACAAATTCTTCATCATCTAATGAATTAATATACTCATTCAATTGTTCCCACAGACTTAATCGAGACAACAGTACATATCGATTACGCATAGACATCCCTTCGAACCAGCCTGCTCCAAGTTCTGCGGGTATACCTGGCGACAGGCGCCTCGATACTTCTTCTGAACATTGCTGTGCAGTCATCGCATTACGCTCCAATAAAATGGAACACGCCACTCCAGATAAACGCGGATTGCAGTCATCCCTCTCTGACAAGTGTTTCAGCTCTTGTATCCACAACAGCTCATCTAATTCCTCACTATGCGCAATAGCTGCCTGATTCAGTATGTTCATCGCTTTAAGCATCTCACCTGAAGCCTCATCGTTACATTGGCTCGCATCCAGCAAGAACAGACAGGCTCGTCTGAACAGTTGTTCAAGCAAAGGAATGAGCGGCTTGGTATCGATCCGTCGAACATCGCCATACTGAATCAGAAGAGATAACTCATGAATGGAAGCAGCAATCTGCACCACATCTCGAGTATCAACAGCTAGACGCTGAAGCGTCTGCCGTCCCGCTTCCATCTGGTGTATCATTCCACACTCATAAGCCGTTCGAATAAGTGCTGACGCTTCCGCAATGGTACTGCTGCCATCTAATTTTTGTTGCAATACATAAGCTGAAGCAATCTCAATTGTTTCCCCAAGTAGCGTAGATTCAACGACCTGGATCTCAACTTCAGGAGACCACTTCATTACCCAATGCTCTGCCCACGTTGCGCCAGTCTGACCACTTGCTCTTATGTTCACTAGATCGATCCCAAGTAATCTGAGCCTATGAAAAAGAAAGGAACGATTTAAGTCTAAATAAGCTGCTTCCTCAGAAGACACTCTTCGGTTCTCTCGGAGATCTAGTTCAAGATCATTTGCCACTGGGGTTTTATATTTCTCAAGCTTCAAGCGCTTTAATTGCCTATTCAGATCATCTTGAATCGGCGTCTGACTAATCCCCTCTGCCAACTCACCAATAGCAGTACCGATATCTGTACGAGCAAGCGCTTCTGCGATCACACTTAGCTCTCCACGCCCCAGTAAAGTCAGCGCAGCATCTCTTAGATCTCTTAACGTCGGAGCACTTCCACCGTGAAGGGCAGCTAATGATTCAGCTAAGCGAACGGCTTCGATAATTTCCGCTGTGGAACGGTGTGTCCCTGTATTACGCAAGTATCTGGCTACGGTAGACAGATAATGATTCGGCAAGTCTTCAAGTGAGCCATTCATCATACGTTCCCACATCATTTGATAATAATGAGGAGCGAGGTTACCTGCTCCGTAACCAGACAAAGAAGATAACTTATAGTACGTGTAGGGCATAAGTGTTAGCTTCGAATTTAGAGAAGGAAGAGCATCTATTTCCTCATCTGACATACCAGATGCCAGATCAGCAAGCGCCGCTGCATGGTATGCTCCACATACAACAACGATCTTATTTGGTTGATGGCCTGCAGCGATTGTATCCTGAATCTGACGACGCATATAAGCTTCACGTATCGTATTGTGTGCATATTCTATTACGTTGTTATGTCTCTCATTTTCTTCAGAAATCTGACGCATTTGGGATGAGAAAGAAATAATTGCTTCCTGATATGCACCTTTGTTAGTGTTGTGTTCGAAATTGCGCTCCCAATACATATCATAATCAAGCTCACCAGCCAGCTCAGCTACTCTATCATATAGAGATGCTTCTTCAGGAGCCTTCTCAACTGTATTGTTAACTTCAGATTCATCGCTCTGTTCAACAGAATCTCTACTTTTGGTTCGTATATCCTGTAACGCGATGACCACTGATGAAGGTAAATCTATAAAAGCTGTATAAGCCCCTTGCTGCTCCGCCCATCTCATCGCTTGATATTCGGGGGAATATAGCGCAAGCGGCCAAAGGGCTGTACGCACAGGAACTTCCTCCGTAAAAGCTAGAATGGCAATAGGAGGTTTGGTTGTCATGTTGATGACATGGCGAATCTCAGGTGTGGCATCCGATGGACCCTCAATTAACACAGCTGTGGGCTCTATTTCATGAAGGAAGCTCAATAGATGCTGCGCACCACCAGGAGACAAATGCCGCACCCCAAAAATATGCACGCCAGCTCCAGTAGTTTCGCTCTCCACTAGTTCATCTCCTTACAAGCCGTATATAACCCCCGCCAATCTGCGCCACGTTTTTTCATAATATTGTCGAGATACTCTCTCCAGACAAGTTGATCCTTATCATCATCTTTCACAATGGCACCTTGCAGCCCTGCGGCCAGATCTTCGTCCGTCAGTTCTCCATTACCGAAGCTTGCAGCCAGCGCCATACTATTCGTTAAGAGCGAGATCGCTTCAGCTGTGGAAATCACACCTGCTGGAGACTTCACCTTCTCCTTCTTATCCAATGTCATCCCGCTACGCAACTCACGGAAGATGGTCACGACCTTATGTAAAGCTTCGTCTGCAGGGAGCGACGCTTGCAAATCGTAGGAAGAGGCAATTTCACGAACTCGTTTCTTCACTATCTCAACTTCAGTATACAAATCCGCAGGGGCTGGAAGGACGATAATATTAAATCGTCTCTTCAAGGCAGTTGACATGTCATTTACTCCACGGTCTCTCGTATTAGCTGTTGCAATGATCGAGAAGCCTTTGCGCGCACTCATCTCCTTACCTAGCTCAGGAACGGATATCGTCTTCTCCGATAAGATGGATATCAACGCATCCTGTACCTCAGATGCACAACGAGATATCTCCTCAAAACGTGCAATGCCCCCATCCTCCATCGCTCGCATAATAGGGCTCTTCACTAGCGCTTCCGGCGTAGGGCCTTGTGCAAGCAGCATTGCGTAGTTCCACGAATAGCGCACCTGCTCTTCACTCGTACCCGCAGTACCTTGTACGACAAGTCCTGATTGTCCATATATAGCAGCTGATAAATTCTCAGATAACCATGACTTTGCTGTACCCGGCTCACCGATTAATAGCAGTGCACGATCAGTTACCAGTGTGGCTATCGCCATCTCTATTAATCGTTTATTACCAATGTACTTAGGTGTAATCTCGGTACTCCCTGCTTTACCACCAACGATAAACTTCAGTACTGATTGGGGCGACATCTGCCATCCTGCTGGAACCTTACCAGTGTCCGCTTTACGAAGCGCTTCCAACTCATGCTCATACAGTCTTTCTGCTGGAAGCCTCATAATATCTTGTAATAGTTCTTGACTCATCGTTAGCTACACCTCTTCATTTGGGTTTGATGGTCCTTGCATGAGACGAATGACATACTCAAGTTGTTCTTCTGCAACCTCACTAAATCGAGGTAGAACAGTTATTATTCGACTCGCAAAACTCGCTGGAAGCTGACATAGCTGTTCAAATGTATACGGTTCAATTAATCGACATTCTGTATTTCTATCATCTTCCAAAGCCACTAGGAGAGCTTCTTGCAAATGTTGTTTATTTATCCCTGTACGTGCTAAGCCCATCAAGAGAATATTGGAAAACCGATGGCGGAATTCAGGATTATCGGTCAATTTACGAAGTAAATACTGCATTGCTTCGGCATGTCCCGGCCTTGCAAAGGCACTGACCAGTTCGTATTGATCCAGCTCTATAAAAGCATCAAGCCACCGTGAATCCCATTGAAGAGCCAGTACCTCGGGCGGCTGCATTTCGATCTTATACATATATTGAATCTGGTCTACAGGTGAATTCCAAACTGCATCATAAGTCCCATGATATCGTTGAACTACAACTTCAGATATGGTGCGTAGCAGTTGCTGCGCCATTGAAGAAGCATGGCTAGTTGAAGATGGCGCATAATGCTTTAGAACTTCAACATATTGTTCATACACACGCTCTGGTGACAAGTAGAGATACGCATCTTTAAAAACATCATTCACATATCTTCTATTGTTTCTATAGTAGACAAGATCACGCTCAAGTGTTTGCTGTAATATACGTCTCGCTTCGATAGAATCTATCTGTCTAAAATAGGAGTTTGCTTCCTCGATCAATGAATTCCACTTTAGCTGATTCATATATAATGGATACTGCTCGAGAACATTAAAATATAGTTTCTCTAGTTCAGGACTGCGTTTGTAAGATAAAACCCGAAGATACTGGACTACCTTATTCCATAATCCGTCTTTCTTCTTCGTATCGCCCATAATCTCTGAGACAGTTTGAAGCATATCTGATAACTCTACAACAAGTCGTTTTGTGAGCTCTTGGGCTTGACATTGTCTCAATGCAGGAACTACAAGTTCACTATCTTTTCCCGTAAATGCCTCATGCAGCCGGTTCACCGCATTTACCGAGTCGCTCTTAGCCAGCGCATTATAGGCAGCTTCGCGAATCTTTTTCTTCTTATCTGTACTCCAAGCCAGTAATTCGATTTCATATTGTCCCTGACCTGCGAGCAGAGAAATAGCCATGGCTCGAACATCTTCTGATCCTGAATCTGCAGCTTGATAGATCAGATCCTGAACGCTATCACCACCTAATACTGCGATCACGTACAGCTTTCTCGTCTCTACTATTCCTCCAGCAGGATCAAATTGATCGATAAGGATCGGAATAATCTGAGGCCCATAAGCTGGCAGGATCTGCTTCATTACAAGCTCGGCGATCTCAACATATGGATCTTGGAGGGCTGCTAACGCGGGATGAATCATTCGAAGATCTTGAAACAATCCTGTCTCAAAAGCTTCCTTGATAATCTCATATCGTCCTCCTCCGCGAGTCTTTAATGCCGTCTGTACCGCTGACAGCTTACGATATGAGAACCGAGTAGGCAATCTCACCGGATGGACTTCCACCTCAAGCAGTTCACCATCAGGCGAAGTCGCCCCCTGTGTATATAGTACCGAGCTAAGCAGCACACTGAGCTCCTGTAGGTTCTGAGCAGAGGAAGATCCCTCGGAATGATCTGGTTCAATGACCGCAACGATTCCCTCTCCTAACCTTTTGAATATGGGAGCACGTTCGCCTAACTGTTGAAACTGTGGTAATAGCCGCTTTAAGCGGAAATCCTCAGCAGCGAGCTCACTTCCAGCTATATACAGCCGGTTTACTTCTTGATGAAGCTCTTGTAGTAAAGCTGTACTCATGGATATTCCTCCCAAAGTTTATGTGAAACTTATGCTTTCTTAATTTTTTTAATATAAGAGACGGATCATCTCCATCCCTTTGATAAGGGTTAACGGTTGTGCTTTCAATCGTCCTGTATCGAGTTGATGTTCAAACATAAGCAGCATCGTAGTATCCGATAATTCTTCGAGTGTAAAGTATTGTAACAGTGCAAGTGTATCCTGCTCGAGTGCTACTATTTGGTCTAACACCAAATGCTGGCCCGATTCGTCCGTAATGACGAACTGATCTTGCTGCGATTTGCTAATCTTATTCACATGCAGCAGCAACACAGGATTCTTGTCCGCTAGCGGATTCTTCAACTGATTTTTTATCTGCTTGAAGCAGTCGGAATAAGAATGAACTGCCTTAGAAACGATCCACTCTACATCCTGATTAGTCAGAGGCCGTGTTGACATATTCTCGAAACGAACTCTCCGGTTCCGGTCACCAGGATAACGATAGAAGGAAGGAATAAGTGCAACATCAGTGAAGCTATCTTCTTCATGAATATACTTAGCTGCTTTATAAGGACGATATTGGAGCGTACGATGTATATCACCTGTAGATTTTTCTATCCAGTAGCCGAGGTCTACAAATTCCTGTCTGGCTTCATCATCATAGCTTAGGAATGAAAGCTGGATCAGCTCTACATCCGAGCTCATCAGACCGCATTCCTTAAGCTCCGTTAGCTGCCAAGCATGACCAAGCCATTCTTCAATCGTAGATTCATGATTCAAAGACATATCCGGATCTTCCAGCTTCATTGTTAGATGAGCGCGCCCTTTCTTAATGAACGCATGAATTCGGGTTAGCTGCTCTATTGCTAATGAATAAGTTTTCTCACGATTGTCAGAAGAAGAGAGCAATAAAGCTAATCGTCTTAATTCAATTTGTGCACCAGTTAAATAATAATTGCCCATCATCTTCACGTGCACCTGAATATCCTTTACACCTTTGGCGTCTATTGTTCCAAGTCCTGCACGTATAAGCGATTGGGTCAATTTCTCCAGTACAGCCAAGCCCTCCAGTTGAGCTCCAATCTTTTTCTTAAGTGCGGACTTGTTCACTTTCTTGGGCTTAACATTAGCCCCTTCCGCAGCAAGCTCAGATTTTCGTTCTTCACGCTTACTCATCTTTTCTCGTTTAACAGCAAGATCTTCAGGTATCGTTGCAGATACGAAAGTCTCCTTGCCTACATAGGCATATAGCAATCCGAGGACATGCTTACAAGGAATCTGCCTACTTGGACAAGTACAACGCATCACCGGTTTGTCAGAAACAACAAAATCAGCAGAAGGATAATAGTTGCTGCTACCGCTACCACCACATTCACCAAACAGAACCACGCCGTCTTCCGACTGATTCAATTGGACGAATCGTCTCTTCTTCACTAGTCCTTGCCCGTTCTTAATTGCTGCACTGTTCGGTGCTAGAGTATCTATGAAGACTTCTGTGATATCTATCAACCCATATCCTCCTTACCTATTACGCTTTTTAATATCTATGATAATATTAGCCCTTAATGAAAATTATTCTAAAAACAGAGCTGTCCATAACCCGCTGTTCTTTCCCTTTAGTATAGAGTTTTTGTCGATTCAGCCGTGAATGGAATGATCTCGTCTATTGCTCCACTTTGAACTTTGGCAGGCCAAGCCGGATCGCTTATTAATGCTCTGCCCACAGCAACCAAATCAAATTCCTCACGGTCCATTCTTTCTAGTAATTCATTAATGTTATCTTCTGTCTTCTGAGCTGAGTCTT
Source organism: Paenibacillus sp. FSL F4-0236 (assembly GCF_038000135.1). Lineage (NCBI taxonomy): Bacteria > Bacillati > Bacillota > Bacilli > Caryophanales > Paenibacillaceae > Paenibacillus > Paenibacillus sp. FSL F4-0236. The sequence continues at coordinate 2,127,091 of NZ_JBBOBK010000001.1, read as the reverse complement.
CTGCAAAAAAATCACTGTGAAGACCGATAGAACCCACCGTAATTGATGGTTTCCCCGTGATTTTCTTGGTCCACCCTGCGAGATTAAGCTCAGATCCCTCAAATTCAGGTTGGCTGAAGCGACGAGTGGAGCAGTGGAAAATATCAACGCCAGCATCGCTAAGTGGAGTAAGGAATCTTTCGAGCTCATCTGCATTTTTTGCCAGCTTCTCATCATAGGCACCCAATTTCCATTGAGAGAAGCGTAGCACGATCGGAAAATCTGGCCCAACCGCTTTACGGCAAGCTTCAATAACCTCTACTGCAAATGTAGTTCTACCAACCAAATCGCCACCGTAACGATCGGTACGTTTGTTCGTTCCTTCCCAGAAGAACTGGTCTATCAGATAACCATGTGCACCATGAATCTCGATACCATCAAAACCCACTTTTTTCGCGTTCGCTGCTGCTTGAGCAAATGCTGAAACTAAGCTTTCAACTTCAGCAGTAGTCAGTGGCTCTGTCACAGGTTCTCCTGCTAAATTCAGACCAGAAGGGCCAATAGGAAGGGCTTCAACATTTGGACCTTCCCCTATAGTTCGCGCCATTCCCACATGCCATAATTGAGGGATGATCTTACTTCCAGCTGCGTGAACTTCTTCTACTACCTGCTTCCAGCCCTCTAAAGCTGCTTCTTCATGTATATTGGGAATATTGGCGTGGCTGACTGCCGAAGGATGATTAATAGCTGTACCCTCGGTAACGATCAATCCTACTCCACCTTCTGCCCGTCTACGGTAATATGCGGCAACATTACTTCCTGGTACACCATCCGGTGAGTATACACGAGTCATCGGCGCCATGACGATTCGGTTTGACAGCGAAAGATTCCCCACTTGAATAGATGAAAATAATAGCTCAGTGTTCATACATATTACCTCCAATTGATTATTTGATTACTTTAAGTAAGGCTAATTATCTCCCCAGAAGATGGAAAATGCAAATTTTTAAGATCTTTGTGTAAGAAAAAATCATAAAAAAAACCGGACCTCGCAAAATCTGCGAACGCCCGGTTTTCATCCCATTACGAACTTTTTAAACCTCAAGAATACCAGCTTTTGGAGTTACTCCAAACGCCTTAGCTAAATCCCACAGTTGCTGATCCGTGATCTTTTGCTTAATTTCTCTTCCGCCAATCAAGTTGTAGATCGTAGCAGCCTTTTCTACAGTCTCAACTAGACCAAAGGTGGCATCCATAGTGGAGCCAGTGCCAAAAATCCCGTGCTGCGGCCAGATGACCAGGCGGTGATCCTTCATTTTCTTCGCGGTTTCGCGGCCGATTTCACTGCTGCCAGGAACAATCCATGGAATGACACTAACGCCATCCGGGAAAACAACAAGGCACTCTGTGCACATTTCCCAAAGCGTCTTCGTGAACTTCAATTCATCCAGATCATGCGTGAAGGTCATCGCGATAACATTCGTAGCGTGTGTATGCAATACGATACGGTGCGTAGGGTCCACCTTCAGTCGCTCAATATGGCTCATGAAATGGGAAGCCAATTCACTAGTAGGTACAGCGCCGTTCCGTAATCCCCATAACACTTCTACGCTTTCACCATTGGCACTAACACGAAGCACACCGAGATTAGCTTCCGGATCTTTGATCACATTTCTGAAATACTTGCCAGAACCTGTCACGATGAAGTATTTGCCGGCTAATTCTTTTACAGGGAAGGTAAGTTTAATGGTGCGTAGTGGCTCTAGAACGTTAATATATTTAGCAACCTCATTCTCATCCAGCAGATAGCTGACATTACCGCCATTCAGCTCATCCCAGCCAAGCTCCCACATATGACGGGTAATCTCTGACATTTCCTGAATAAATGGAGCCTCACTACTGGCAATATACCCTTTGGATTCTAAAACAGATGTACTCATTGTCAATCTCTCCTTTGTATATGTTGCTCTCCACATCCACTCTAACACTCTATCTTGCAGACAGAACTTCCTGCTCATAACGCTTCACTTCAGCCAGCCATTGCTCACGAACGGGTGTATCTTGCGATGCACAATAATAATCCCACACGGCTCCAAACGGATACGATTTGAATTCTTCCACCAACGCTAGTCGTGAAGTGTAATCACCAAGCCGCTCGATTCGCTTCAATTCTTCCACCGGTTCGAGCATTGCGCGAAGTAACGCCTTAATGGTATTACGTGTACCAATCACCCAAGCAGCGATATGATTAATACTGCCATCAAAGAAATCAAGTCCGACATTCGTTCGGGAGAGTAAATCCCCACGTACCAATTCACGGGCGATTTCTAGCAGCTCGTCATCCATAGTTACAACGTGGTCACTGTCCCAACGGACGGGTCTGCTTACATGCAGCAGCAGCTGCTCACTAAACATAAGAATCGAAGATAGCTTATTTGAGATCATCTCAGTAGGATGGAAATGTCCGGCATCCAAACAGATGGCTTTGCCGCGAGTTAAACCATAGCCCATATAGAACTCATGTGAACCAACCACATAACTCTCAGAACCGATTCCGAACAATTTACTTTCTACAGCATCAATATTATAAAGAGGATTTATTTCCACACTAAAAATCTCATCCAGTGACTCCTTTAACCGCACTCTTGGACCTAAACGATCGACTGGTGTATCTTTATATCCGTCTGGTACCCAAAAGTTAGTCACGCACGGTTGACCCAGTTCTTTACCAAAATGCTCGGCAATCGTCCGAGAAGCCTTACAATGCTTAATCCAGAAGTTACGAATCTCATCGTCCGAGTGACTTAGCGTAAAACCGTCTGCAGCTTTAGGATGTGAGAAGCAAGTAGGATTAAAATCAAGACCCAGCCCCTGCTCCTTCGCCCAGTCTACCCAAGATTGGAAATGGCGTGGCTCCAATTCATCTAAATCAACTTTTTCATCTGTATCTGCATAGATCGCATGTAAATTTACTTTATGCTTGCCTGGAATGAGGGATAGTGCCTTTTCTAAATCTTGGCGCAATTGATCTGGCGTGCCAGCTCGACCGGGATAACTTCCTGTTACTGCTATTCCCCCGCTTAGTTCTTTATCTTTAAAAAGAAACCCTTGTACATCATCGCCCTGCCAGCAATGGATGGAAATCTTAATTTGCGCGAGCCGCTCCAGCACTTTCTCCACATCAATCCCATGGGCTGCGTATAATTTTTTGGCTTCATTATAGCTAGTGATAATACTCTGATCCATGCTGTAGTTCCTCCTAAAATCATATAGCGTAAGTTTAATTAGATTTGATGTTGTATTTTGGACAACTGAAGCTCTTTCCAGCGAATTAGAATGTCTTCAAGATGGGCGGTCGGGCGCGGTGTATACGCCTTTATCTCAAATGATTCGGCGATAATATCTCTTGCTTCATTAATATCAGTTATGCTTCCCGTGCTAATCATCTGCACCACTATATTACCAAGTGCTGTGGATTCCGTTGGGCCAGCCTTAACTTCTCTGCCTATAACATCAGCAGTCAGTTGGCATAACAGGCTGTTGTTAGCACCTCCACCCACAATTTGCAGAACCTCAATTCGGCTTTCTAATAGTTCTTCTAGTTCTTCCAAGTAAGTAAGGTACGATAATGCTAAGCTGTCAAAAATACAGCGAGCCAACTGACCTGGCGTCTCAGGAACAGGCTGCCCGCTCTCTGCGCAGGCATTACGAATCTCTTCTATCATATTTGAAGGATTGAGAAATCTCGGGTCATTACAAGAGATCAGGCTTCGGAAACCTTCCTCTCCCTCTGCAAGCTCGGCTAGCTCCGCAAAGCTATATCGTTCGTTCATCAACCTGCGAACCTCTTGGATGAGCCATAGGCCCATAATATTTTTGAGGAATCTGTAGGTTCCGTATGCGCCCCACTCATTGGTATAGTTGGCCTCCATGGCTTTCATAGAATTAAGAGGCTGAGTTCGTTCCACACCGAGTAAAGACCATGTTCCGCTGCTAATATACGCCGAGTTCTTTTGGAGAGGAGCACCCAGCACTGCAGAAGCTGTATCATGTGTGGCTACACAGATCAGTTGGCAATCCGGAAGATCATATTCCTGAATTAGTGCTTCATCGAGGGGGCCAATAATTACTCCAGGTTCAGTCAATATAGCGAATTGATCTCTTTTAATATTCAGAAAATCCAACAGGTCATCGTCGAAATCTCGACTCTCTAGATTCAATAACTGAGTTGAAGATGCGTTAGTAACCTCATTGATCTTGCGACCCGTTAATCTGTAATACAGATAATCAGGCACGAGTAAGATTTGATCCGCTTTGGCTATTTCTTCTTCACTGTGAACATAAAGCTGATACAACGTATTAAAAGATAACTGTTGAATACCCGTCTTTTCATATATAGTTTGAGGAGAAATATGCTTAGCTACCTCATCCATAGCCTTATCAGTCCTACGATCACGATAAGCGTAAACCTCTTGAATACGGGTTCCCTCTGCATCCACAAGAACATAATCTACAGCCCATGTATCTATCCCCAGCGTACACGCTGTAATGCCTTGCTTCTTGGCTTTCTGAAGCCCTATAATAATCTGCTCGAATAAATAATCTATGTCCCAGAAACAAGAATCCTCTTGTTCTATAAAACGATTTCTAAACCGATGAAGCTCCTCTAAGGTGAGGACGCCCTCTTGCAGTATTCCGCGTACTAACCGCCCACTAGAGGCACCAATATCAACGGCGATATGATTATTCATAAAGAATCTCCTAAAGAAAGGGATGAGTTATAGTATTTTTTTGAATAGTGCAATGACTTCTTCTTTCGTAGGAATAAAAGGATTACCCGGTGCACAAGCGTCCTTCATGGAGTTCTCTGCTAAAAGATCAAGATCGACCTCACCTACTCCAAGTTCGGATAGTTTAGATGGAATGCCTACTTCTTTAGACAACGCCTTGATCGACTCAATTACGAAGTCCGCGCATTCCTTATCAGTTTGACTCTCAACGTTTAACCCCATCGCTTTAGCAATAGCCCTGAATTTCTCAGGCACATATTTGGCATTCTCTTCTTCCACATATGGGAGTAGCATTGCGTTACATACGCCATGTGGCAGATCATAGACACCGCCAAGCTGATGCGCCATCGCGTGCACATAACCAAGCCCTGCATTATTGAAGGCAAGTCCGCCTAGGAAAATCGCATACACCATTTGCTCACGAGCCTCAATATCATGGCCATTCTTCACGGTACGGGCCAAGTTAGCGAAAATAATCTCCACTGCGGCTAGTGCCGTAGCGTCAGTTACCGGATATGCTCCTGGCGTTACTAGTGCCTCAATTGCATGCGTCAAAGCGTCCATTCCTGTTGCTGCCGTAAGTGCAGCGGGTTTATCTACCATAAGCTCTGGATCGTTAACTGAGATTGTAGCAATACTGTTCTTATCCACCATTACCATCTTCACTTTGCGTTCTTCGTCTGTGATTACATAGTTAATAGTGACCTCAGCTGAAGTCCCTGCGGTGGTATTCACAGCAACGATCGGCAGCGATTTATGTTTCGACTTGTGTACGCCCTCATATTCTTTGATGTGACCGCCATTTGTGGCAAGGATACCAATGGCTTTAGCAGTATCCTGTGGCGACCCACCACCGATGGAGACCAGATAGTCACAATTCTGTGATTTGAGATAATCCACGCCATCGTGGACATTTTTACAGGTTGGATTGGGCTTCACTTCATCATAAATGGCATATTCAATACCCGCTTCATCCAAGACTGTCAGCAATTTACCGGCTATGCCGCTCTTCATAAGGAACTTGTCTGTGACTACTAGAGCCTTCTTTAAATTCAGTTCTTGAATATAAAGACCAATTTCCTGCAAGCATCCCTTGCCCATAATATTGATCGAAGGAACGTAATACACATGCGTACTCATTGCTTGACCAGCCTCCTAATGAGTTCAATAATCGTTGTATTCCGTCTGCTGCGCCTCAGGCTGGCCTCTGAATAGCAGCTGAGCCGGCTTTGGCATCCCACTAACTCGATTAACTCTGAGGGATTTATTTCCTTCTTCATCGTATGCCCCTAAATCTTTGTTGTCAACATTTTAAATATTAATCATGTTGTTTTTGTTTGTTTTATATCTGTTTTGTGAATATTATTGGAAAGTACAGAGGTTTTTAAGTTGTTTTTATTGCAAAACACAGATATTAAGCGCTATGATTGTAAAATATAGCTTTGGAAAGGTGATTCCTATGCTTGCAGCCGAAAGACGCAAAAAAATAATAGATCTCGTCCATCAAGATAAACGCGTTCTAGTCTCCGATCTAAGTAAAATGTTTGAGATCACTGAAGAAACGATACGCAGAGATTTGGAGAAGCTAGAGAAGGATGGCATCCTTAGTCGTACCTATGGCGGTGCTATGCTGAATCGCCATACGAATGAGGATCTGCCTTTTGTTACACGTAATGCCTTGAATACAGATATTAAACGGGGAATCGCCTTGAAGGCGCTCGATTTAATCAATGATGGAGATACATTAATGGTAGATCCAAGCTCTACAGCCTTTGAGTTTCTAAAATTGCTGGGAAACAAAAACAATCTAACCATCATCACAAATTCTATTAATATTTTGCATGAGTTCTCGAATTCAGGGATGGATATCATCTCTACTGGCGGTTCACTTCGTTACCGATCGTTGTCGCTGGTGGGACCGGTAGCCCATGACACCATTCAAAGATACAATGTGGATACAGCGGTAATCAGTTGCAAAGGAATGGAAATGGAACGAGGCATCACAGATTCCAACGAACCAGAGTGTGAGCTCAAGAAGTACATGCTACGACAAGCCAATAAGGTCATACTCCTGGCGGATCACACCAAATTCGATAAAACTGCTTTTACAAAGCTGGTTGAGCTTGCCCATATTGATTTCTTGATTACTGACCGTAAGCCTTCTGAAGCTTGGCTAAAACGTCTGAACGAGGACAATATTGAGGTTCTCTATTAACAGAGGTAATAACATACTGAGCCTAATTTAAAAAATGCCGTTCCCCAGTGAGTATGGGTGACGGCATTTGTTGAATTTTTCATCCTTATCTTTCCGTAGAAACCTGAGAAATTGATATTACATCTATGGAAGAATGAATATGATCTGATTGCTTTACTTGTGTAGAAGCCTTCTTCCTACAAATATAAACAAGCGCTGGCGGGAAATTTAACAGCACCCATTTAACACTCACAATATCAAAATGCTGCATTAATTCCTTCTTCATTTGAGGAAAATATTCAAAAGTGATGAACCAGCCGCCCTCTTTTAAAGAAGATATGATTTGCTCAATGTAAAGCATCCGATCTGAGACTGAGAAATTCCTAAAAGACAAACTGCTTACAATGCAATCTAACTTCTCCAACCTTCTATTATGAAGCGCAAGCCGTAGCCGCAGGCAATCGTTAAAAAAAATACGGTCAGGGAATTTAAGTCTTAGTTGATGACGAAAATCAGGATCCTTCTCAAACAGGAGCACATTCATCCCGGTCTCTTCCCCGCTTGGAATAAATCTTGTAATGGCTCCAGTACCAGCACCCAGCTCAGCTATATTATGCATTTGTTGCCACGGAATGATGTCGAGCATCGTTTTTGCCAGCCAGCGCGAACTGGGAGTCACGCTTCCTAATTGTCGGGGCGCATGCAGAAATTTATACAGAAAATGAAGTCTTTCTCGAATTCCGCTTCGCATGTCAACTCCCCCTTATCGTAATTTCCCCATCTAACTCTAAAATATGTTAAAAAGATTAAAGTCGTACTCGATCTATTCTCTTCATTTATTAATTTTAGCAAAACAAAAGCCCAAATTTCACCGCAGAATGAATTGCGAGGAAATTCGGGCTAATGATTAACATTAATTACTTCGTTTCAACGGCATGTCCACCAAATTCATTACGAAGTGCAGCCACTACTTTACCAGTGAAGGTATCGGTCTCAAGCGAACGGTAGCGCATTAATAACGCCATCGCGATGACCGGTGTTGCTGCTTGCAGATCAAATGCAGTTTCGAGCGTCCATCTGCCTTCTCCGGAGGAGTGCATAATCCCTTTGATCTCATCCAATTTAGCATCTTTCGAGAACGCACGTTCAACCAGTTCCATCAGCCAAGAACGGATGACAGAACCATGATTCCACACCCGGGCGACTTCCTCAAAGTTATAATCAAACTCACTCTTTTCCAGCACCTCAAAGCCTTCACCGATGGCAGCCATCATGCCGTATTCGATACCGTTATGAACCATTTTTAGAAAATGGCCACTACCAGCTTTGCCGGCATATAAAAAGCCGCTTTCCACAGCCGTATCACGGAAGATGGGCTCCACAACCTCCCAAGCTTCAGGATCTCCACCAACCATGTAACAAGCGCCGTTACGCGCTCCTTCCATCCCACCGGACGTACCTGCGTCCATGAAGCTGATTCCATGTTCCTTCAATTGCTCATATCTGCGAATCGATTCCTTATAGTGCGAATTCCCCGCTTCAATGACGATATCTCCTTTTGATAACAAAGGTGTGATCTCAGCAATGACAGAGTCCACAACCTGATGTGGAACCATAATCCAAATGATTCTAGGCGTTTCCAATTGTTGTACCAACTCAGGGAGCGTTACTGCTCCACTGGCACCTTTAGCTTTCATTTCCTCTACAGCAGGTGCATTCAAATCAAATGCAACAACCTCATGTCCATGATCCAGCAAATTCTGGCCCAAATTGAAGCCCATTTTTCCTAATCCAACTAATCCTACTTTCATGTAATTCCCCTCCGATATATAGATTCTTATGATGTAATTTCTCCAAAATTGGTAAAAAAAACAGGCAGGGGCTTACGCCCCTGGCCGTATAGATTCCTGCGTTGCTGCAACTTCTGCCTGAGCAGAGAGAACTTCTGCCTCCTGATCTGCCTCATCGAACCACCAGCGATCCTCACCCAATAGCTCCATAGCCGCATCTGGACCATATGAACCTGAAGCATAAGTGTGAAGTGGCATAAGCCCCTCTTCCATCGCTTCCTGAATAGGTGTAACCCACTGCCATGACAGTTCTACTTCTCTCCAGTGAGCGAAGAAGGTAGCATCTCCACGAAGTGCATCGAAGATTAGATTCTCGTAGGCTTCCGGAACATCTGAAGTACCCGCTTCATAAGTAGCGCGGACAGGCTCAAGCTTTCCTTTTTGCAGCTGATCTTTCGTGTTAAGTTGTAGCGTTATGGCTTCATTCGGTCCAATCTCAATAATCAGTAAATTCGGTACATCATTTCCTTTATTCAAGTTATTACTATCATTAAACGGTTCTTTAAACTCAATAACAATACGTGTGGATTTCTCCTTCATTCTCTTACCTGTACGAACGTAGAAAGGTACATCATTCCAGAGCGGATCATCTATAAATAAACGCGCTGCGATAAACGTCTCATTTTGCGAGGATTGGTTAATGCCTGGCTCATTCAAATAACCTGCAACAGGGTTCCCTTTGATTTCACCTTCTGTATATTGTCCACGGACAACATGTTTATTAACCTCATCTTTGCTAATTGGAATGAGATGCTCCATGACGTATATTTTCTTCCCACGGATTTCTTCAGGTGTACTGCCTTTAGGAAGCTGCATCGCCATCATCATCATCAACTGCAGCATATGGTTCTGGAACATATCACGAAGTGCACCAGCTTTATCATAATAGCCTGCCCGCTCTTCAACGCCGACAGTCTCACTCGCTGTAATTTGAACATTCGCGATATATCTATTTTTCCACAGTGCTCTTAGCACTGGATTAGAATACTTCAGAACTTCCAGATTCTGCACCATCGGTTTACCCAAGAAGTGGTCAATCCGGAAGATTTCTTCTTCAGTAAATACGGCATTCAAGCTATCGTTCAGCTCTCTTGCTGATTTCAAATCTGTGCCAAAAGGCTTCTCAATGATCAGACGCTTCCAGCCTTTCGTGGCACCCAGCCCACTAGAGTGAATATTAGCTGCGATTTCCTTGAAGAACTCAGGACCTACTGACAAATAGAACATCCGATTCTCTGGAATATTGAAAAACTGCTCGCGACGTTTTACGTGTTCCAGCAGCTTCAAATAATCTTCTGTATTCCCTACGTCTAGAACGCTATATTCAAAAGCTTCCAAGAACAATTGCAATTGCGGTGAGTCTACCGCTGGTTGTCTAGAAAAAGTCTGTAAGGATTGCAGTACTTGCTTACGGAAGGCTTCGTTCGAAACTTCTCTTCTTCCTAATCCAATCACTGAAAGAGGACCTGAAATTTGACCATCTAAAAAGAGGTTATATAGTGCAGGATAGATTTTACGTTTCGCCAAATCTCCTGTAGCGCCGAATAGCACAAATGTTGATGATTCCACTTTCATTCCTCCTGTTGTTATACATTATTTATATACTTACTTTTAATTACTAACATACTCAGTAGAATCAATCATACGACTGATATTTTCATACGTCAACCTCATTTCGACATTTACGAAAAGTTATTATTTTCACAAAGCTATGAATTGGTAATTATGATTAATGTCACAAAGAAAATAGTATTGGATCATTCGCATTAAATTACTCGGATATTCACGTTGATTAAAGAAAAATCTCAATCCCAGTGCGGCTTTAGCCAATTTCGATCCACCCCCTCCGATTAGAAAATCATCACACCAGCCACTTTGTAACAAGAATAAAATTTCCAGTCGCCACCTTTACTCGTGCTCGCTCGTATCTTCAAACTAACTTCAAGTAATTGATCATTTTGAAATGGACTACGTCCATAAAATATTACAAATCGATCTTGCTTTTAATCTCAACTTAGATTTTTAAGCATAAAAAAGGTCATCTTCGAGGAAGATTATCAGAGTACGCTTCGGAGAGATGATAAGAGCTATTACAGTCCGATTTCTCTCAAAAATGCGCCAACTAAACAAATAGCTGCAATGCAGTCCTTTACGTCAACTCGCGCTGATCTCCTTGGTTGATTCGGACTCAGAAGTCCTTAATTCTTTGGTTGCTACCAACTCATGTTGGACGGTTACCTCCTTGTTCACCCTGCCTCTTGTTTAAGGCCTGTATTTTAAGTGTTATAATTAAAGAACGCATGAATTTCCATTCAGTTTACGAAAGGAAGGAGATTTTTTCATGAATATGAAGCAATGGGATCGAATTCGGACGGGACAGGGATTTATAGCTGCCTTGGACCAGAGTGGTGGAAGTACACCTAAAGCGCTGCTGCAATATGGCATTAAAGAGGACAGCTACTCCAATGAAGATCAAATGTATGCAATGGTTCACGAGATGCGAACGCGCATTATCAAGAGCCCTGCATTTGATTCGAAGAATATACTGGGTGCAATCTTATTTGAGAACACAATGGACCGTCTCATCGACGGAAAATATACTGCTGATTATCTGTGGGAGGAAAAAGGCATTGTCCCATTTCTGAAAATAGATAAAGGACTTGCCGAGCCAGAAAACGGGGTACAGCTCATGAAGCCAATTCCCGGCTTAAATGATCTTTTGAAGCGGGCCAACGAACGGAATATCTTTGGAACGAAAATGCGCTCGGTGATTAAAGAAGCCAATCCTTCCGGCATCAAAAAAGTGGTTGAACAGCAGTTTGAAGTCGGCAAGCAAATTTTAGAAGCGGGACTGGTTCCGATTATCGAGCCTGAGGTTGATATCCATTCTGCTGATAAAACAGCGTCGGAAAAGCTGTTAAAAGAAGAACTTTCAGCTCAATTGTCTAAGCTGGGCCAAGACGTAAAGGTCATGCTTAAGCTCTCCATACCCACGGAGAATAACTTCTACCGCGAGTTAATGGACGATCCTCACGTTTTAAGAATTGTCGCTTTGTCCGGCGGTTACACTCAAGCCGAGGCCAACGATAAGCTCGCCCATAATCAAGGATTAATCGCCAGCTTCTCACGTGCTTTATCGCAAGGATTAAGTTCCGGGCAGTCAGACGAAGAGTTTAACGCGCTCCTCTCCAAATCTGTCGAAGCGATTTATGCTGCCTCTATTCAATAAGCAGCTCTTCCCCTCGTGAAGACGTAAGACATAAAAAGGCTGTTTCCCTGACAGGTTATTACCTGCCGGGAAACAGCCCTTTTTTTTTAATTTGGATTAACTTTTCAACACTAGTACTTGCAAAATGGTAGTTGCCGCTTCACCACGCCTACACCCGAGGTAAAGCCCTACATTCACTAACTTTTAGGTCATCTTAAGTCGAAACTACTAGTATTAAAGCGATGAAAGCTGGAAGACCTTGCATAAACAAAATAGATTTTTTCACTGTCAGTGCACCATAAATCGCCGCCACTATAACAGTGCAGAGGAAAAAGATTTCAACTTGGTGGCCGATATTCACATTCGGATGAACCAGTCCCCAAATTAAACCAGCAGCTAAAAATCCATTATACAACCCTTGATTCGCTGCTAGAGTTTTAGAAGCATCCGCAACTTCCTGCGTCATTCCAAAAACTCGAAGCCCTTTGGGCTTTGACCAAGCGAACATTTCCAGATAGACAATATAAATATGTATTAACGCAACGAGACCGACCATGATATTACCTGCTATGATCATTTGATTAACTCCTCTTAATTTAATTTGTGTACAATTTAATTGTATCACATATTAATTAAAAGTTGTACATTCCATCATCATTTTCATATTAAAGCCACTCAAATCCCCTTCTTAGTAATCAACAAAAGAATGCGGAAATCAAGCTACTGATTTATGAAGTTTTTAAAGTCCTTTTCGTCTGGTCAACTAATAGAATCTTAACTATAATTAAATGTACGAGACGAAGAACGTCCCGATTCATTCCTTTTTGAATGGATCGGGACGTTCTTTTGTTGATTAAGGGGGAATGATTAAAGATGAACTTCGAAACGGCGCATGCTTCATTTATTCAATACCATTTACAAAAAAAGATCAGGGGAATGCAAAGGTCGCTTGGAACGTGGACATCGGGAAGCGGAGAAGCTATTTTGCCGCAACGTTTGGTGGTCTCTTCGATTGAATTTTGACGATCTACATCCAGAATTCGAAGTGCTCGATTGGCGGGGTCAATCCTATTTCTGTGACTTTGCATACATCACTCGGTATGTGAAGCTAGTCATCGAAATCAAAGGTTTTGGTCCACATGTTCGAGATATGGATAGAAATAAATACTGTAATGAATTGAACAGAGAAACCTTCTTATCTGCAATGGGATTTCAAGTTATTTCATTTGCATACGACGACGTCGCTAGTCGTCCCGAGATTTGCATGACACTGTTGCGAATGCTGCTTAGCCGATATCAGTCAGAATCTTCTCCAGTTAGTCTGGAGAGTGTGGCGGAACGGGAAATCATCCGACTTGCCTATACGCTTGCTCGCCCATTACGCCCAATTGATGTAGAGATTCATTTAAATATCAATCATCGATCAGCCGTTCGAATGCTGCATTCCCTCTGCACCAAAGGGGCGCTCTCACCTGTAACCGGACCAGAAGGCAAATATGTTGTAAAGTATGAACTCCAGCCCAACGCGATGAACCGCTTGTAGAAATCCTGCAATTTTACATCTTTTAAGTCCTTTATTCATCCACGGAGGAGTTTTCCTGCATAAATACAGTTTTTCACTAATTTTATAGATAACCAAGGTTAATTTAGAGTCATATTCCTGTATATTTGCAGCAATATCCTTAACCAACACCTAATTAACTGATAAAAACTGCACTTTTGCAGTTTTTAAGTCGAGTTCAGCTTTAAGATTTTGAATTCTGGATTCTGGGCTTCTGTTTATGTAATCTAACATGGCGACCTGTCTCCCGATAGAATTACTCAATTCATTTTATTGTATCGCTTTCATAACCCTTAAAGTTATAATGGAATAAAAAATGTTTGTATTTTGTCATCTTGGAGGGCCTATGAAGCAACTATTCGAACCCGTTGTTTTTGAAGAACATAAGACCTTAGTTTGGGATTACAAAATATATACAGTCGACTATTACAAAGATTATTATCACTGGCATCAATGCTGTGAAATCATGTTCGTGCATGGCGGTCAGGGAAATGTTGTTGTCAATCAGCAGATGTACGATATCCGCAGGGGGATGTTATTCTTTTTCCAGCCCTATCAGCTGCACCGGATCTATTCTGAGGTCTCTCCCGCTTGTCCTTTTGAAAGATCCATCTTCTATATTGATCCACATGTTGCGGAGAACCTGCTAGCGGGCTTTTCGAAAAGAAAAGCTTTATTCACAACACTTTGGCGAGGGGAAAATACGCATTGCGCCATTGATCTTGAAGATCGTGTTGAGATTGTGGAGTGGACTCTGGAGCAATATGATCACAATAAAAAAAGCAATCCAAGCGAAAATACCGAAGACATTTCGATGTTAATCCTTCAATTATTGAGCAGTATCAAGACTGGAGATCAGCAGATATTCCAATCAGGAGAACGGCGGACCTTGCGCTATTCTGAAAAAATCATGAGCTTACGGGTGACGAAGATGCCCTGCGTAGGGGGATTGAAGCGGCGAATTTCCTCGCTGCCCGCTATAATCCTGTAGGCAAATTCATCCGCGCATGGAATGAAGATAAATATGGCTGGGCAATTATCGACTGCATGTTGAATATCTCTCTACTGTTCTGGGCGAGCAAAGTAACTGGTGATCCACGGTATAAGCATATTGCTATTAGCCATGCAGAGACGACGATGCAATATGGTATTCGCGAGGATGGATCAACCAAACATATTCTATCTTTCGATGCGGAGACCGGGGCATATATTGAGAATTTTGGCGGTCAAGGTTATTCAGCTGAATCCTCATGGAGCCGTGGAACGGCTTGGGGGCTGTACGGCTTCATCAATACCTATCGCCACAGTGGAGATGAACGGTTCTTGAACACCGCTAAGCGGATTGCCCATTATTTCATCTCGGCTTTACCTGAGGATCAAGTTCCTTATTGGGATTTCCGTCTAGCGGATGACGAACGGATGTTCAAAGATAGCTCTGCGGCATCTATCGCCGCTTCAGGTTTGTTAGAGCTTGCAGCGATCGTACCTGTAGGCGAAAAAAGCCTCTACGCTAATGCAGCGGAGCGAATTCTCCGCTCACTGACCGAAAATTACGCGACTTGGGAGCAGCCAGAGCATGAAGCGATTTTATTGCATGGAACGGGCAGCGGCACTTCCTTTATCGATGTATCGCTGATCTATGGAGACTACTATTATATTGAAACTGTCGCTAAATTGAACGGTTGGAAACATAGGATTTTCTAACAGATAAACGATTAATTTAAAATAACAAAAAAGAAGCCTCTCTTTTTTAAACGGAAAATCAATGCACCATTTAAAAAGAGAAGCTTCTTTATACGCCTTTAAGTTACTTCTCCATGAGTACAGCGGCCCCTTCCAGCAACATCAAGCCACTGAGTTGAATGCTCAGTTGAACCGGAAGCTCCGGTTTCATTTCCCACGATGGACTACAAAGACCCAGCTGTTTATCCAGACCTCGTTCCCATAACTGCTGAGCATTGGCCATGATTACCTCACGAATCCTGCTAGCCTCAGGAACCTCTCCACAAAGTTGAACCAGATAACGAATCAGAATTCCTTTGAATAATCCAGTATCATCGATGCCTTCATCAGGCAACATCATATTCATCGGATCGCATAGACGATCAATACATGTATTCGCAGTTCGATTCGCATCTTCTAAGTAATGGACATCCCCCGTATTCTTATACAGCTCTAAGCCCGCACCTAGAAACACTCCCTGACAATAAGTAAATTCCCAATCGAAATCAATCTGGCCATCCCCGAGTCTGTTCATTCCATCCCACACAAAACCAGTCGCAGGATCCACTAAATATGTTTTGTTCCATTCATAGATACGGAGTGCCCACTCCAGATCCTCCTGCTTTTGAAAAAGTTCATATAACCTAGCTGCTAGAATGACGGCTGGTGCATTGGCAGGTGTGTTTTTATAATCGAGCTGATCCTTCTTCCAGGCCAAACCGCCTCCAAAATGTTCATTCCAAGCTGATTTTATATCCTCCCATAGATCTAGCACAGCATCTAAGTAGGATTCATATCCAGTTGCCCGATAAGCTCGTAGCAGCGCCAATGCTGTCCATTCCATATCATCATAGTAATTATGCCTGAACGTCCCACCGTTATAAGCTTGGAGATGTTCACTCAATTCCTTGATTCTCAGTGAATATGCAGGATCTCCGCAACGCTCGTAGCTATCCACTAGAATATCAATGACATGAGCCTGCCACCAGTAATAAAAATTCTCACCTGCAACGTTATACTCTCTGGGATACCATTGATTCATGATCCCCGTCTCCGTACTATAATAATTACGTTCTAGACATTGTTGGAACCACTCCGACCTTTCCTGCCAGTTAAGCGCTTCTAGGGCTTCTTTTGCTTGTGTCATTAAAAGTTCACCTCAAATCTGATCCTTAGTTAATTCAGCCATCTTCTCCAATAACTTCATTGCACTAAGTTGGGAGCTGAGTTGAATTACACCAGTAGATGACAAAGTCCAATCTGTGCCAAACAAAGCTTCGTCCTCTGACTTTCCTTGCTCCCAGAGAGATTCAGCATTCCTACGCAGAAAATCGACAGCTTCAACAGCTGCGACATCAGCTTTGACCCATTCTGCCGTATACCGAATCAGGATTCCTTTGAACAATCCAGCATCTCCATTTCCTTCGTCTGGAAGTACACCGCCCTTAGCCTCAGCAAGCTCATGAGCAGCAGCGGAAAAAGTTAATCGAGCATCCTCCAAATAGGATGGGTCCTTAGTGATACGATAGAGTTCTACAGCTGCGCCAATATAGATACCTTGGTTATAGGAGTATCTCCAATCCTTATCGATCTGGCCATTGCCCGTGCGATTCATGCCATCCCATACAAAACCCGTCGTCGGGTCTACCAGATGCTCTTTTTGCCATCTATAAATTTTTAGCGTCCATTCTAGATTCTCAGCTTCACCGAAGGCTTGATACAAACGAGCCGCCAGTATAGCTGCTGGTGCATTGGCAGGTGTATTTTTATAATCCAACTGTGACTTCTGCCAAGCGATCCCACCACCCATATGCTCGTTCCAGCCTGTCTGAATGTCTTCCCATAAAAGAAGGGCTGTATCTTTATAAACTTCCTCTCCTGTTGCTTGATAGGCACGGAGCCACGCGAGAGCCATCCATTCCATATCATCATACAACTCGTTGGGCCACACTCCCCCATTTCGTCGCAAAAGACTATCATGAAGCGCGGAAAGCCGTTCGGCATACCATTCCTCTCTAGTTCGCTGTAATCCATCTACCAATACATCCACAGCATGAGCCATCCACCAATAATGAAAAATGGTATTACATTCACCGTTTGGACAAGGTGTTTCTATATTGTACATTTTGATCGCGTCATTCCAGAATAATGAATCCAGCGCAGCTTGTGCTTGATTCGCCCGTTCCTCCCAAATCCCGATCTCCAATTGGTTCATATAAACTCTCTCCCTGATTCGATTTTTATAGAATTAACCTTTTATGCCACTGAATGCAATCCCCTGCACAAAATAACGCTGAAGTGCCAGAAAGAGCACCAATATCGGCAGAATCGCAACAAGCGCACCAGCCATCATTGGACCGTAATCCGTTTGGAAATTATAGGAGAAGGCTTGAAGTCCCATCTGGATCGTTGCTTTATCCGGGTCATTTAGTACAATCATGGGCCATAGGAAGCTATTCCAGCCCGCTTGAAAAGTAAAGATGCTTAAAGTCGCCAGCGCTGGTTTGGTCAGCGGCAAATAAATGCGCCAAAATATCTTGAACTCTCCACAGCCTTCGATGCGGGCCATTTCCATCATGTCACTAGGTAGGGTAAGAAAGAATTGCCGCATAAAGAACACAGCAAAAGTTCCAGAAGCTCCCGGAAGAATAATCCCCCAGAAGGAGTTCATCAACCCGTTCCCCCCACTGCCAAAAATATCGTTACCACCGAAAAATGGAATATGACGCATGACATAAACTGTAGGGATCATCGTCACTATGCCCGGTATCATCATCGCCGCTAGCAGCACGCGGAATATTGGCTTATTGAGCTTAAAATTCAACTTTGCGAATGCGTAGCCACTGATCGAACCAAAAAACAGATTCGCCAGTACACCCGCTACAGCAAGCACAAGTGAATTCCAGAAAAAGAGGGCAAATGGAACCGTTGTAAACGCCTTACGATAGTGCTCTAAGGTCAAATGTGAAGGAAACCATCGAATGGGCATGGCGAATATCTCTTCGTCAGGCTTCAAAGATGTAAGAACACTCCAATAGAAAGGTAGAAACATTACGATTGCAATAACAATGCACACTATATAATAAATAGATTTACTTAAGCGTCTTTTTAATAACGAACCTCCGCTAGTATCCATACCTCTATCCCCTTTCTGCATGACAAGCCCGGCTTATACAATGGACTCCTCCGCCTTTGTGATCCGCATGTTTATAAGTGAGAATATGAGAATCGCCACAGCAAGCACAAAAGCTTGTGCAGACGCATACCCCATTTGTAATTGATTAAAGCCCTGTTGATAGATCAGATAAACCGGAGTTTTCGTCATATTCGCTGGACCACCCTGCGTCAGCACAAAAGCTTGGTCAAACAACTGTAACGCACCAATGATTGCCATTGTGCTGACTAGAAAGGTCGTAGGACGTAGCTGCGGCCAAGTAATATACCGGAAACAATCCAGTTTATTGGCACCGTCCAGCCTTGCGGATTCATACAAATAGTCAGGCACACCTTGCAGACCTGCCAAGTAGATAATCATATTAGAACCTACCGACTGCCAGAGGGTAAGCATAATAATGGACAACATCGCCGTTCGGGTCTCGGATAACCAAGCTGGACCTGTAATCCCAACATAGGACAACAATCCGTTAACCAAACCAAATTCAGGATGCAAAAGCCAGATCCAAACGGTAGCAGCAGCAACGGCAGATGTAAGAGTTGGCAGATAATTCAGAGTGCGGAACAGCTTCACCCCACGCCAGCTTCGACTAAGTAGAATCGCGAGGAGCAGCGAAATCAGGATATTTAGCGGAACGAAAATGATCGAATAAAAAAATACATTTCGGAATGTTTTCCATAACAAACTGTCCTCTATCAAACGGCGATAGTTATCAAAACCGATCCAATCATTTCTACTAAGTACATCGTAATTGGTAAAGCTTAAATACAGCGCCATTACCACGGGGATGACCGTGAATACTGTAAACAGCAACACCGTCGGTGTGATAAACAAATAAGCCGTCCGCGCCTGATGTTTCTCTAGCTTTCTGATGGAAGCCATTTCAGCTACCCCCTCCTAAGCAAAAGGGAGGCAAACCCTCCCCCTTACTTCAAATGTCTTACTTATTACTTCACTACCTCATTATCCTTTAGCATTTTGTCGCCTTCTTCTTGTGATTTCTTCAAGGTTTCGTCAATACTCAGCTTATTCTGCTGGTTTAGCTGCAAATTGGGTGCCAACGCGTCCGTTTCCATCACGGAATAACCAGGGTGGTTTGGACGAACCTTAGCGAACTCCAGTGTTTCTAGAAACGGCTGCCACTTGGGATCATCTTTGAAGAATGGATCTTCCATAGACGGCTTATAGCCAGGCAGATTCAGACTGGTCTTGGCCCAGAGCAATGCGTTATCCTTGTTCGCTGTCCACCATTTAATGAACTCCCAAGCCTCTTCCTTATGTTTGGAGCCTTCTGGAATCACCAGACCAAATCCGCCCATAACACTGCCTTTATCTCCGTTTGGTCCAGCTGGAGGGGGAACGATTCCATAATCTAGATCTTTACCATATTTGTTATAAGTGCTGAGCATCCACGGACCGGAATACAACATAGCAACTTTGCCTGTGACAAAAGCATCTTGCCCTTCCCCAAGTCCAAGCTCAAACCCTACTTTATACACCTTATCTTTGTTCATCAGGCGATCCCAGAACTCAAGCACCTGTTTTCCTTTATCATTATTAAAATTGGTCTTTCCATCCTCCGTAAGCATGGTACCGCCAGCCTGTTGAAGATACATATTAAAAAGCCCCAAATCCCCCATTGAAAAACCTGCAATTTCCAATTTATTGCCGTTCCATTTGGTGAGCTTCGTAGCAGCCGTCTCTAGCTCATCCCATGTTGTTGGAGGCTGAAGTCCTGCATCTGCGAGCAGCTTCTTATTATAGAAAAGAGCACGAGCATCTACGGTAAGCGGCAGCCCATATAATTTGTCATCGTAAGAAAGCTCACGAAGGGATTCACTGTAGAAGTCATCTTTGGAAATACCGTCACGAGTTAAGTATTCGTCAACCGGATGCAGGACGTTTTTTGGAGCATACAATGAAGTTCTCCAGCGATCCCAAAACAGCACATCAGGAGTACCGCCATTGGTTGCGGAAGTCAGGAACTTCGTGATCATATCTTGCTGCAGCACATACTTTACATGAATCTTATCCTGCGATTTATTAAAGGCATCAACCATGGTCTCAAATTGCTTCTGCCCCTCACCGCCCCAATCCCCCCAGAAGGTAAGCTCCGTCTTTTTCCCATCACCGCTTCCAGGTTTACTTGCAGTTCCGGACTCTTTACCGGTAGACCCATTATTGCCACCACAGCCCGATGCAAGTGAAGCTGTCATAACCAAAGCAAGTGTGGTAACCAGCCATTTTTTCATGTTCTCTATCCCCTTTAGAGTCGATTAAAAAAACTTGTAGACATTAACCTCGCTTAACTTGTAACCCGCAGCGCATAAGCACCAACTCGCAGAACATCATATTTGCCCATGAGAACCATGGACGTGTAAATTCGTCAGGATTGTCCACATGAAACCCTTCATGCATAAATCCGGTGCCCGCATCCGTCTTCTCCAGCAGATTAAGTAAGGATTCCTGTTCCTCATTGCTGGTAGATGTCATTCCCTGGATCGCTAAAGCTATAGGCCAGATATAACGACTAGGCGTATGTGGACTTCCAATACCAGAAGCCTCCTTTCCAGCGAAGAAATAAGGATTATTGCTACTTAAAATAAGCTTTCGGGTATTTTTGTAGATAGGATCCTCGGCACTCACATAACCCAAATAAGGGATAGAGAGCAGACTCGGCACATTTGCATCATCCATCAAATTCACCTGTCCACGGCCATCTACTTCATATGCATAGACTGACCCAAACTCTGGGTGCTCTACGATTCCATACTGGCGTATTCCCTCATTAATCTGTTCAGAAAGTCTTCTAGCTTTCAATTCCAGTTCCTGATCCCTTAGGATCTCTCGGGCAATTTCACACACAAACTCTAAAACAACTACAGCGAACATGTTGGCAGGAACCAAATACCCGTATTCACAGGCATCATCGCTAGGACGAAATCCAGACCAAGTCATTCCTGTATATGCCGTCAACGTTCCTTTGCCTTCACGCGCTAATGTATCCGTAGGTGGACAGTTCATCCGTTGAAAAAGATAATTGGAATCGCTCTCATGTTTCTGTTCAGTAGTCCATAATGCAATAATTTTTTCTACACCCTTAACAAATGAATCATTAAACTGACTAGTTCGGCCCGAATTCTTCCAGAGCAGATAACCCAGTTGGATCGGATAGCATAATGAATCAATCTCATATTTTCTTTCCCATACTCCTGGGCTCATCTCTGTAAGATCCTCCTGATGGCCATTCCCATTAACTTCTTCATTGAACGCATTCGCATAAGGGTCAAGTTGAATACAGGCGAATTGTCTTAGTACAAGTCCCTCAATCATGTCCGCAATTTCTTCATCCTCGGAGGCAAGGATCAAAAAGGGTCTAACCTGAGCGGCCGAGTCCCGCAGCCACATCGCTGGAATATCTCCGGTAATGACAAAAGTGGTGCCATTCGCCATTCTTTTTAAGGTTGTATTCCAGGTGTTAGCCATACATTTCTCGAACATTTCGGCTAATTTTGGACGATCACTCAGCTGCGTTTTTACATTAGATGCCAGTTTCTTCATCGATTCAGGGATTTCTCTGGTTGCTTTCAGTTATAATACCCCCTTTTTCTTTTTCCTTTGAAGCGCTTTCACAAATTAGTATATTGTCATACGGTTAGTATGTCAATATGTTTATTTATTGATAATGATATATCAATATTTCTATAATGATAAACATCTATCTAAAACAAACAAAAAAACCTATCCAAAGAGATAGGTTTTTATAACAACTAATTTATGGATAATCGCATAAAACTAATTAGAATTAGATGGTTTAGCAGAACCCGTAGATTCACCAGAAATCAATTCAGCTTCCAACATTATCTTATTGGACACGCTTTGCCCGTTCATAATTCGCAATACATTTTCTACCGCGAGCCGCCCCATCTCTTCTTCATTTTGCCGTAAATGAGTAAATGCATAACCCGAACCGAGTGGAGTTGGCGGACTATCAAAGCAAATGATCGAAATATCTTCTGGAATTCGTAGCCCAAGTCGTTGGACCGCAGTTCTAGCCAGCAGCGCAATATTATATTCCACAGCAAAAAGCGCCGTTATTGTTGGATTCTCTTGTAAATGAGAAACTAGCCGTGAGATATCATGTTCAATATTCTCATCATTAAAGGAATTTGGTAATGTTGAGGTTAAATCACTAACCCACAACCCCTTATCTACAGCTATCCCCCGCTCCGCATGTGCTTGTATAAATCCCTCTACCCGCTCCTCAAGAGCCGTCGTATCCGCTGGAGGTGGAGAGAGGAAAGAGATATGAGTATGCCCGAGATCAAATAAGTACTCCGTCCCTTTAAGTGCAGCCTTTATGTTATCCGTGCCGATCGAAGCAGCCGCTACTCCTTTCAGATGGCGATCTACCAGAACTAATGGGAAACGCCCGATCACCAATTTTAGAATCTCAGCATTAAAAAATTCGCCTTGAGCCGGAAAAACAATCAGACCATCTACACCCAAGCTAAGCAACTTCTGAATAGACTGTTCTTCGTTCTCTGGTACGCCAAATGTTCTTCGTAGAACGAGAAAGCAATCATTATCACGGGAAGCCTGTTCCATCCCATAAATCAAGCCTGTTCCATAACTGTTGCCAAAGTCGGTAATAATCAAACCAATCGTCTTTTCCTCATGGTTAAAGGTATTAAAAACAGTCCCGTCGGAGGTCGTCTCAGGAGACATAACTGAATCTATGTAGTCAACTGCCGGATCAGCCACAAACGAACCTCTTCCCGGTTTTCTCACAATCAAATGCTCGGCCGCTAGCATTTCCAGAGCTTTTTTACTCGTAATCCGACTTACATTATAGGTTTCGGCCAGTTCTTTTTCTGAAGGAACTCGCTCCCCTTGTCCATAGGATTTATTAACAATAAGCTGCTTCACTTCATCAAATATTTTTTCATACATCGGTTTGGATGACGTTGTCTCATTCATAACTTTCGTTATCTCCTGACTCTAATTTTTTCATCTTTATACATAATAATATATCATGATATATTAAGTTTGTCGACATTTGTACTGAAGCAGTTAAAAAAAGAGGGAGGAAGGGTTTAGAGTGTAAAGCGAAAAAATTCTCGGATTCGTATAGAAACAGAGATAAACCGTATTCTGAGAATACGGTTTAAGAGAGGCTAAGTAACAAAGCTCTGAATGGACTCCTTTAATTCTCGAGCTCCCAGTCGGGATTCCATGCAACTTCCCACAAATGCCCATCGGGGTCCATAAAGTGACCGGAATACCCTCCCCAAAAGGTATCATGTAAAGGGTCAACGATCTTCGCACCAGCCTTTTGAGCTAGCTCCATAACCTGATCTGCTTCTTTTTTACTTCCTACATTGTGGCCAATCGTTATTTCTGTTGAACTGGCTGGGGATAATGGAACCTTTGCCTCATAGGCCATATCTTTCCGATTCCAAAGTGCCAGCTTCAAGCCTGCCTGCAAATCAAAGAAGGCAACCGCTCCATGTTCAAATTCTTTGCCAATGATCCCTTCGGTGGGAAATCCTAATCCATCCCTGTAAAAAACCAAAGCTCTCTCCAAATCATCCACGCCTAGTGTTATTACTGTAATTCGGGGTTTCATCTATATCAAGCCTCCTATTTTCGCTTCGTTAAATTGTACGAGTGCGCTCATTAATTGTGTTCAGTACTTCTTCCCAATGCATCTTCATCTGCTCTCGCATATCCGGATGGACCATTTTTTCTTGATAAGATCTACTATATTCATAGATAATATCAAACCACATTCCGCTTAACAAGTTTTTACACTTTTGTACATTTGTTCTTTTTTCGACCATAAAAAGCTTACACAGGTCTATCGTAAATGGCTGTTCAGATTATATAATAGAGACTATCTGGTATAGAAAGGAAGTTGATTTTTTTATGAAATTTGATGATTACCGCTATGAGCGACCGGATGTAGAGAAATTCAAGCAAGACTTTAACGCCCTGCTGAAAGATCTCAACGACACATCACCACTAGAGGTGCAGAAAGCTTCCGTCACTGCCATTAACAAGCTTCGCAATGAGTTTGACACGATGCAGACATTGGTTAGCGTTCGTCATTCTATCAACACGACAGATGAATTTTACAAAGCCGAACAAGAATTCATGGACGAAATCGGGCCTGTCGTTCAGGAATACATAACCGACTACTACAAAGCACTCGTTCATTCCAAATATAGAGCCGAGTTTGAAAAGGAATGGGGTGCACAGTTACTCCAGCTTGCTGAAGTATCGCTACGGACGTTTAGTCCGGAAATCATTGAAGATTTACAATTGGAGAACAAACTATCAACTGAATACTCCCAGCTTATCGCATCTGCCAAGATTCTTTTTGAAGGTGAAGAGCGTACACTGCCTCAACTCGCACCTTTCGAATTGTCTACAGACCGTGATATGCGTAAAAGCGCTTCTGAAGCTCGATTTGGTTTTATGTCCGAACACGAGGCTGAATTTGACCGCATCTATGACGAGCTCGTCAAGGTCCGTGACCGCATAGCTAAAAAGCTTGGGTACAGCAACTTTGTTCAGCTAGGTTATGACCGTATGATGCGTACCGACTATAATGCTGAAATGGTTGCTAATTTCCGCAAACAAGTTCTTGAATATATCGTACCTGTCTCCCAGCAATTAAAGAAGCGTCAAACTGAACGACTGGGCCTCGATGAATTGAAATATTACGACGAGAACTTTAGCTTTAAGACCGGGAACGCTACTCCTAAAGGGGATCCAGACTGGATTGTAGCTAACGGTAAGAAGATGTACAAAGAACTCTCCCCTGAAACGGATGAATTTTTCACCTTCATGCTGGACAATAATCTGGTGGATTTGGTAAGCAAAAAAGGAAAACAAGGCGGCGGATATTGCACCTATTTCAGCCAATACCAAGCCCCTTTTATTTTCTCAAATTTCAACGGAACCTCTGGGGATATTGATGTCTTAACTCACGAAGTGGGTCATGCGTTCCAGGTTTATGAAAGCCGCAATATTAATGTGCCAGAATATGCCTTTCCAACCTATGAAGCATGTGAGATTCATTCCATGAGTATGGAATTTTTCGCTTGGCCTTGGATGAATTTGTTCTTTGAAGAAGATGCAGATAAATACCGCTTTAATCACTTATCTGATAGCCTTCAGTTTATTCCTTACGGGGTATCTGTCGATGAATTCCAACATTTTGTTTATAGCAACCCTGAAGCAACTCCTGCTGAACGCAAGCAAGCTTGGAGAGACATCGAGAAGAAATACTTACCACATCGTAATTATGAAGGTAACACTTATCTGGAACAAGGGGGCTTCTGGCATAAACAAGGCCACATCTTTGCCTCACCGTTCTACTACATTGACTACACACTAGCACAGCTATGTGCCTTCCAATTCTGGAAACGTTCGAACGAAGATTTCAAATCTGCTTGGAGCGATTATTTGGAGCTATGCCAAGCTGGTGGAAGCAAGTCCTTTATTAAACTGGTTGAACTAGCGGGTCTGACCTCACCATTTGAAGATGGCTGCATTAGCTCCGTTATTGGGGATATTGAAGGTTGGCTGAACAGCATTAATGATAAAGAGCTTTAATCCATTCACTGATAAGCTCATCACAAAAAAAGCAATCCTTGCCTTATGGCTTGGATTGCTTTTTTAGAATTGAATGATCAACTTCACCCATGTATGTTATCGATAACGAATCAATAAATCTATAGGGTAACGACCCGCATTGCGACCATATAAGGCTAAGCCTCCACCCTCTGCTTGAAGCTCCAAACGGAAAGTACGATTGCGATCTAGTTTAGCTGCTAACTGCCCCGGTACACTTACTTTACACAGATAGCCGTAAGAGCCCGCCTCATCCAACTTATTCGCTAATGGCTGATAATGCCAAGATAATACACCTCGGCTGTCGGCCGGATCATCTGGCAAATAGAAGGAGCCAATCCGTTGACCTTCTATCAGAACATTCACACGTGAAGGATGACGTTCTTCGTCGGTCATATAATACGTATTCGGATTATACTCCACCCTAGCATCTGCACCATGCATGAGATCAAGTCCCATTTCATTTTGCTTTGCGCCTTCAACATTTCGAGCCAATACTCGCTTTGCGCTGGCTTCGAACATGATTTCGATCTCGCCAATCATCTTTTTCTCCATACCATCTGGAAGAGTTACATCATATGCATAACGGCCTTGCCCAGCTCCATTGATTTTTGCGCATTGAATAGCTTCCCATTGTTGATTAAAGTTGTGTTCTTTATACGCACCAACAGGGATACTAATACAATCTCCATCCCCTTCAAACCTTACACCCTGATTACCGCTTCTTACATCAAACGTAATGAAGTTGCGAGTGATTACCTCTCCCTTATTATTTATCAAAGAAACTGCTAGCACTGCAACTGCATCCTGATCGGGCATAATAATAAATAGTGGTGGTAAATCTGCTACTCCATATCCGTCCCAATTCACTGACATATGCTCACTTTGTGCAACAACTCTTGTTCCCAAATTGTCGTACCAAAGCTCCCACTTCATCTGCACATGCTGTCCATGATATTTATCTGAGAAGCTGGAACGAAGGAGCGGAACTTTAACTTCATCCTTTGCGTTTACGGTCTGACACGGCGGTGCATCGATCACGATGAAGTCCGGAGAATGCAGATCAGAAATCGTCATCCCGGGAACAAAGTCATCATAACCAAAATCTTTATCGCTGCCATCTAACCGATAATAACCATTGAACTCGTTCGTAACATCGCGAAATTCGGTAAACACAAAACCACATAACTTATCATGCCGCCGGAATTCATTCATCATATAGCGGTAATGCCACGCTAAATCACTATCCCCTGCCCCGCCTTCGATTCCCCACACGTTACCACATTCACTGTTCATAAGCGGGGCATCAGATTGTACATTACCTCCGATACAGTTAAAGTCTGAACCCGGAAAAGTTTTGTCTACAACCTCATTCAAATGAGCTCTAAGCTGATCATAACCATTAATGTAGAAATGCCAAGTATTGATATCAGATTCCACATGATCATAGTTACAAGGTGAGTTATCTTCAACGATTCTAGATGGATCTAGTCGTTTTGCCCAGCGATATTGTTCCCGAACCCATTCCTGTGTTACTTTGAAATAACTGTTCTGCTGCTGTACATCACTCGTCAGACTAGTGTCCTGAGCGTTCGTCTTCAAACCCCATGTCTCGTTAAACATTACCCAAGAGAAAATCGATGGATGATTATAGTCTCGTTCAATAACCTCGAGTGCTTCACGTTCATACGCGTTACGTGCTTTTACATCGGGATTTCCCCAAAAGCAAGGCATGTCTTCCATCACCAAAATACCCAGTTTATCCGCCCAATATAGTTTGCGTGGTTCTTCTGGCTTGATATGAATACGCACAAAGTTCAGTCCCAAACGTTTCATTAGATAGATTTCATCCCGCATATCTTCATCAGACGGATAAGTGAAATATCCCGTTTTGTGATAAGACTGGTCAAGGGTACCGTTTAAATAAATCGGCTTACCATTGAGGGTAATCCAGCGATAACCACGCTCATCAAAACGCACAGTTTGGATTTCTCGAACTCCGAAATAGGTACTGACTGTGTCTGTGCCAAAAGATCCGCTAAGTTGTAGTTCGCCTTCGTACAAATAAGGTGTATCTGGACTCCACAATTTTGGATCTGTTATATGAATAGAGAGCTTAAATTCATTCTCCCCTGCGATAAGTTCTATTTTCTCAGTATGCAATATAGAATTCTCTGCGAATTTCAGCGTGAAATCTGCCGATCCATTTTCTTGTGCAAAGATTCTTGTGGTCACGTTCACTTGCCCATCAATAGTGGTCACAAACTTAGCATCTTTCATATAAGTCTGAGGGCGAGATTCTAGCCATGCGGGCTGCCAGATTCCGCGAATTTCTCCATAACCCTGTTTGCCACGCGTTTGGTAATCATGATCGAAGTCCTCTACTCTAACGACAATTGTATTGTCTAAATCTTCAACCCAGTACTGAGTAACTTCGAACTCAAATGAACCATATCCACCTTGGTGTGAACCAACATGCACTCCGTTAATCCAAACGTCACATGAATAATCTACTGCCCCGAATCGCAAAAATAGTCGTGTCTGAGAGTCGGTAGTCTGCCATTTCAAAGTCCGCCGATACCATCCTATCCCTTTATGATCACTGCCAATACCTGATAATGGACTTACCCAAGAAAAAGGAACAGTAATCATCGAACTGTAAGCGATTTCGGAATTGGAATACCAATGTTCGCTAATTCCTTCATTGCTCGGATCAAAGCTAAATGACCATTCCCCATTCAAATTCATCCATTCGTTGCGCTGCCAATGTGGATGCGGATGTTCGGGACGAGGAATCGGAAGACTCTCAACATTCAGTACGGAAGTTGTCATGATATGAGCACAGCCTTTCAAAATAAGAAGTTGAGCTCATTTTAGCACCAGTATATAAAATTCGCAATGTATATTATAATTTTACAATATAGAATCTTCAGTGTACAATATCCTCAACCTATCCTAACGAAAAGGAATACAACCAATGAATGATATTTCGCAAGAAACGATACGCTACCCCGCATCACGCATCTTAGATGTTGCTAAAGCACTTTCTGGAGATGTCAGAGTCCGTATTCTTGAAGCCCTTGGTGACAAGCCCATGAGTGTCAGTCAATTGGCCGAGACACTTGGCGTAGCTCAACCAACAATTTCAATCAATGTACAGACCCTTGAGCAAGTTAACTTAATCTCATCTACACAGGGTGCAAATCGCGAGAAAATTTGTGCGGTCACCTGCCGATCCATCCATCTCGATCTTCCTTCGAAGCTAGGCGATGGTCTGCATCAAACGGAAGAAATACATATGCCCATCGGGATGTTCTCCCACTGTTCTATTCAACCCTCTTGTGGTATGGCTGGAAAAGACGGCGGAGTCATCGGTTCTCAGGATGATCCACGGGTATTCTACATGCCGGAACGAGTTGATGCATCTCTCTTATGGTTCGCTGACTCTGGCTATGTCGAATACTATTTTGCCAATCCACTACCCCCTGGTGTCGAGCTTGATGAGATTCGGATTTCGGCTGAGGTTTGTTCTGAAGCACCTGCATTTCGGGAAGATTGGGCAAGTGACATCACATTAACTATAAATGACCTACATGTCGGTACTTGGACTTGTCCATCAGATTTCGGTAACCGGAAAGGAAAGTTAACACCCGAACGATGGAAGGGTGGTACAGAATATGGAATGCTGACAGAGTGGAGTATCTCAGAACAGGGTAGCAAAATAAATGGAACTGCTTCTTCCCCTACTACAATTAGCTCACTGAAGCTGGCATTTAATGAGCCCATTCGAGTACGATTTGAGATTCGCGAGGATGCCCTCAATAGACGAGGACTTAATCTATTCGGAAGTGGTTTCGGAGACTACTCACAGGATATTATCCTGTCGTTTGTGCGTCGTTCAGTATCGGGTACATGATAACACGTAAGAATTGCACACCTGAAACCAGAGTAGATCGAAAGCTTCAGATGTGCCAGTGGACATTGTTTTCTTTACACACCAATTACTTACGCTTATCTTCAGCTTTTTTGATATTCTCAGCCACTCTAAACTTCACGATCTTACTAATTAATTCATAGGGCATCGGCTGATTAAGAGGGAATTGAATGGATCCTTTTGCTCCTTTATAGACTGATAATTCTTCTTTGAAAGCGTCAATACCATTAGGCGTTGGATAAAATCCAATATGATTTTTGAAAGCTGCAAAATGCACTAGATTTCCGTGCAGTGTAAAAGTAGGCATCTGATAGCTAATCTTTTCAATCGCATCAGGTGCCGTTTCTTTTATTACTTTTCTTATTGTACTAAGGATTTCCTGAATCTCAGATGGAAACTTGGAAATATAGTCATCGATCGATTCATACGTGATTTTAGCCTCCACAATAAGTCCCCTCTCTGTTTCAAGTTCATATTTAACTTTGATGAAGTGCTGCCAATGCCTCGTCTTCTGTACTCTTGAACAATATTTTATTCCCCTGATTACATTCGTAAATAAAATCATTCAGACTTTTACTATTATAGCCAGTAAATTCTCCCACAATAGCAACTCGCATCTGATAGTTTGTATACTTTTGAAGAATCTCTCCGGCAAGGCCCGTCTTTAACTCAAAAAAATCATCTGTGATTTGCTCTTTTCTTAGAATCATTTTATCGCATTCTTGATATCTCACGTTTGCCATTAGATCGAGCGCATCATTTACATTATTAATTACAATACCTTCGCTGGAAATCAAAGCTACTGTTGAATTGTCTTTACGGTTTAATGTGATTTGCATTCTAAATTGCTCCTTTTTCAATAAGAAATTCTTTTACGTTGTGGTTTCCTTGTTGGATAGCTATAGCTAATACTGATTCACCACCTTCAATTTTAGCATGGATGTCAGCTCCGTGTTCGATTAACAAGCGTATCAGCTCCACATTATCCGAATGAAAAGCTGCAGAATGCAAGGCAGTGTGCCCATCGCTATCAAAAATATGTGTCTGAGCACCCTTGTTCAACAGCAGTTGGATAACACCCATATTCCGCTCCCCAGCAATTGCAGCATGAAGTGCAGTATTAGAAGGAATGAAATTAATCTTGGAATGGGATACTGCATCAACCTCAGCACCATGGTCTATCAATACCTGCACCGCTGCTTCTTTACCGAAATGTGCTGCATATCCCAAAGGTGTAAGGCCCTCGTTATTTTCCGTATTTACAAGAGCCGGATGGAATTCTAAAATTTCTGTTAGCCGTGCAGCATCGCCATGTTGTGCCGACTGAAAAACTTCATTAATACTTTGCCGTAGTTCCATTAGATTTCGCCTCTTTTCAATTGATGAAGAAATGATTTAGCTTATTTTTTCTGGATAGTGAAGCCATTCTCCTGCTAACAAGAAGAAACGACGTTGTCGTCTTTTAAAGACGATAACCATTTCTCGTAAAATAACAAACATATAAAAACAATACAAATTTATTGTAAATCAATAAATTAAATGCTAAAATCATGAAGTCATTAAATAAGTGAGGTGTTTTAAATGAATGTTAAACGAGGTTCAACCACTTTCTTAAAAGTAATTATTTTTCTGGTTGGAATTGCAGTGCTTGCTTTGTGTATCTGGTTGCCTGAGATAGCGGTAAGAGATGCTAGAGTACATCCAGATACGGCTTACTTCCTGATTCCCTTTTTAGTATGTGCTTACGGATTCTGTATTGCGTTTTCTGTTGCGCTGTACCAAGCATATAAACTATTAAACAACATCGAAAAGAACAATGCTTTCTCTGAATTATCCCTTAACTCTTTGAAGATTATAAAGAAATGTGCTTTTACAGTCATTTTCCTCATTTTGTTAGGACTAGTAAGCTTAAGGGTGCTTGCTAAAGTTACAGATAGTGATGATCCAGCGGGTCCTACATCATTATGTCTAATGGGTCTTTTAGCAACAAGTATCATCGCAGCCATTGTGGACGCACTTCAAAAGCCATTAAAAAATGCCCCAGATATAAAGCCAAAAAATGTATGATTAGCAGTCAAATATCAACATTAGAATTTAATATAGCCAAAAGAAAAGAGTATTCATTCGAAGGTTATCGAATGAATACTCTATCTTTTCAATGTATATTGTGAGCCAATTTTTAAATTAAATCAGACTTTTGAAGAAGCCGCTTAACGATCGCTGCAACCTCAGCTCTGGTCATATCATCCTTGGGAGCAAGTACATTACTGCTTCGTCCCATGATTACGCCTGCCTGCAAGCAGTCAGCAATTGCGCTAATCGCCCAGTCAGATGCTTTTCCGGCATCGGTATATGGGTTCAAGAATCCTTCAACGGATTGATTAGGAAGGTTAGCCTTTAGCGCTGTAATTTTCATCGCTTTGGCGATAATTAGCATCGCTTGTTCACGGGTAATTTGGTCATCAGGGCGGAACATGCCATCTTCAAAACCATTGATTAATTGATATGCATATGCAGTATTGATCGCACTGTTATACCAATCCGTAGTTTTAACATCCGAAAATGGTGTTGCTGCTTGACTCAATCCTAGTCCGAGACCGCGAACGACAATCGCCGCAAACTCTGCGCGGGTAATCGCTTGATCAGGTGTAAATTGACCATTGCCAGTCCCTTCGATAACTAAACGGGAACCCATATCATTCACTGCATCTTTTGCCCAGTGATTAGCAACATCACTGAATTCAAGTGGATGCCAGATTACAGAGTAAGTGCCGCCACTAAGGCTGTTGATTGTAGCAAAATATTTGCCTTCAATGACTATCACTTTAGTAGGTACATGATGCACTGAGCCATCAGCATCAATATACACTCCGGTTGTAATCTTCTTCGGGTCCATCCCCTCCGGAATAGCAATCGTACGTTTCACATACGTATTGAATTGAGAAAGTTCAATACTCTTATCTCCGTACATGCCTCTAGCAGTAAAGTTTACTGGTGCGCCGACTAATGAAAATGATCCGTTTTGTGCAGCAGCTCCTAATGCCTTAACTTGATCGGCAGTTGGTGCGCTGATTTCAATCTGTATTTTAATATCTTGTAAAGCTACAGACTTACCAATCTGCGCGGATAAGGCCTCAATATCAATCTGCCCAGCAGGCAGTGTAAATGTCGCATTTCCCGTTCTGATTTCAAGTAAAGCTTGATTTCCCTGCATATTTTTAACCATTTGTCCGTTTAGTTCGCCAACGATAACATCAGATTTACTAGTGGCAGTGATAGAAACCACCGCACCTTTACCTTCAGCGGCGAGCTTGTCTTCCAGCTTCTTCTGGTCTAAAGCAATGGTGGTTAGCGTTTGATCATTCCGTTTACCATTCGTCGCAGTTCCCACGGTTTCCGCTTTACCATTGATTAAAATGGAAGCATCATTTGCCACAGGTGCCGGCGTTGCTGATTGAGTTGGTTGAGAAGGAACATCAACACTGGATGGAGCGCTCGGGATGACTGTATTAGATTCAGCAGATGATTCGCTAAAGCCAGCCTTATTGATGGCCTGTACCGTGAAGGTGTAGCTTGTACCATTCGTAAGACCACTGATTGTAAGCGGACTTCCATTACCCGTAACCGTCAGCCCTCCCGGATGAGCCGTTACAATATATCCTGTGATTTCACTTCCACCATCGTTTACCGGCGGTGTAAAGGTGATGATCGCTTGACCATTTTCTGCAGTTGCAGTTACGGATGTTGGAATACCCGGTGCTGTAATTGGCTTAGCAGGAGCCTTCACAGTAACGGTTGTTGAAGCTTTATAACTTCCATCTTTCGTTGTAACTGTAATGATGGCTGTTCCCTCACCAACTGGAGTTACTTCTCCATTCACAACCTTGGCTACAGTCTCATCGCTGGAGCTCCAGATCAGGTCTGGATCTGTTGCATTTGCAGGCTCTATTGTCGCTTTTAGTATTCCCACAGTTTCACCAGCTGTTAAATCGAGCGTCTCCTGATCTAGCCTCACCCCAGTTACATTCACAACTGGTGGAATTGGTTCACTTACATGTACTGTTGTTGAAGCAGTAAAACTTCCATCTTTAGTCGTAACCGTAATGGTGGCTGTTCCAACACCAACCGGGGTTACTACTCCGTAAACAACCTTAGCTACTGTTTCATCACTGGAGCTCCAGATTACCCCTTTATTGGTTGCATCGGCAGGTGCGACTGTCGCTTGTAGCGTTTTATCACCTTCTCCAACTGTTAAATCAAGTGTTGGCTGGTCTAAGGTTACTCCGGTTACTATAACAATTGGTGGCTTAGGTGCTGCCACATTCACAGTTGTTGAAGCCTTAAAACTTCCATCCTTAGTCGTTACAGTAATAATTGCTATACCCTCACCAACTGGTGTAACCACTCCATCCACGACTGTTGCAACAGTTTCATCGCTGGAGCTCCAGATCACATCTGTATCTGTCGCATTTGCAGGTTCTATTGTCGCCTTTAGTAAGGCATCTGCTTCACCAGCAGTTAAGTCGAGCGTCTCCTGATCAAGCTTCACTCCGGTTACGTTCACAATTGGAGCACTCACAGTTACGGTGGATGTCGCAGTATAACTTCCGTCTGTTGTTGTTGCTGTTATCGTTGCCGTTCCAACGCCAACTGGGGTGACCACTCCATTCACAACTGTCGCCACAGTTGCATCACTGGAGCTCCAGATCACGGTTTTGTTCGTGGCATTAGCAGGTTCTATTACAGCATTTAGTGTATCTCCTGCTTCTCCCTCTGTTAAACTAAGTGATGTTTTATTCAAAGTCACTCCAGTTACGAGGACATCTCCCACATCGTTTACCTGCACATTGAAGGTGTATAAACTACTTAAAATGCCATCATTTACAGTAACAGTAATCACACTGTTTCCGTAGGCATTCTTCGCTGGTGTTATTTCTAACGTCCGCACATCCCCACTTCCACTTACTTTCAGTCCATTATTCGGAATTAGGGAAGTATTAGAAGATGTAGCTGATACATTTAGGTCATCCCCATCCACATCAATGACCTTAAAGGAGCGTGATACAGATTTATTTTTTTCCGTTGTAGTACTTCCCATGAAGCCTGTGTCCTGCTTCCAGCTAGCACCAGTGATTGAACCGTTCTTAGCTGAACCAGCCGGTGTATTGACAGCGATAATACCATCATTGCTATTCGAAAATTTATAGTTCAAAGCCAGATTAGGCTCTGATCCATTCAAATCGACGTTCATTTCGCGAACAATTTCGCTCTGGGTTTTAGCTTTACTCCAAAACCTTACGTCTCTCATCCCACCGCTGTAATCTCCGTCCTGTCTCCAGGTGCTTTTACCAAGCCAGTTGTTCGGACGTGCCATATTTCCAACTGTACTTAAATCCATAGCCCCTTCTGCCTTAAGAACACCGTCCCAATAAATACGCCCCTTCTTCTGACTGTGATCGTAAACAATCGAGACATGTACCCACTTGGAGATCGGGAAATCGTCTGTGACATTAATATCTCCTTTATTGGTGTAAGCGATGAAATGCATTTTTTTGCCGTTAAAGCCCACAAAAATATTGTGGTTCTGCTCTGCGATTGAAGATTCGAAGAATCTCATCCAGGTATTAAAACCATTGACTTTTAAATTACCTTCAATTGTAAAAGAATTCTTGTATAACAGTTGATCTGGGAACGTCACATAATCCCCATTGCCGTCAAAACTAAGATAGTCCCCACCATTCAGTTCTGTCAGATAAGGTGCGTCGTTCACTGGATTTACTGTAATTGTGGCGGTACCTGGATCTGAGCTGAAAGCTGCAACTGTGGTATTCGCATTTTTTTGATAATTTTGATACCCTGTTACTGTAGTGTCCCATAGCTTAAAGTCAATGGAAGCTGTTCCGTTCCAGTCTTTAGCGGGGACAAAACGAATTTTCTCCGATTTCAGCAGCAGAAAAGCTTTAGTGTTCGACACCGGCTCGATATTATACCAGATGTTTCCCAATGTGTTGTAATATTGCCAGGCCCCATTGGTATTATCTAAAGAAACCACAGCAATCCCTGTTGTCGCTGGATCGGTTACCTTTCCTGACAAAAGACTGGAAACAACAACGCCTGCGTTGGAAGTATCGTCTTCATTGATGGACGGTATCACAGCTGGGCTATTCACGATCCAACCAAAGTCCGATTTTGCACTCACTATTTGAGTGTGGATCGGCCCCACACCTTGCACCACAACTCCAGTGGCTAACGAAATACTAATGCCTATTTTCATAAATGATGGCTTCAAACTCTTTTTCCCCCTCTAGCTTAAATCATGTCATCATTTCGACAATAATCGAGAGTATTATACAAAATTATGATAAACGAAAAATAAACAAAAAAAGAACCTTCGAATTCTAATCGATTCGTCGGTTCTCTTTTTCTTTATACTAGTTCATCATCTTCTTAATCAGAGCTTTGAGCTTAGGATCAGGTGAAGTTCCAAGCTCCTGTTGAAGGGTCTCTTCCAATTGCCCATATCGCCGATAAGCTTCATTCATACGCCCTAGTTCAATATACAAATGAATGATTTCCTGATGGATATCTTCTCTCAAGGGATCCAATTTCAAGATTCTCTCAAAGTAATGCAGCGATTGTTGACGCTCGTTCTGCTCCATATGAAATCTAGCAGCTAGTTCCAGCAGTCCAATAAAATCCTGTTCAAGTCGGCGTGTCTTCCCACTAGCCCAATCGTATGCTTTACCTTTGAGAAAGGACCCCGTATACAATGTTTCTACTTGATTGAACCATTCAGAATCTTTTTTCGAGACCTGCCTAATTTGCTTCAGCTGTCGCTTAAACTCATACAAATCACAATAAATACTGCGTTCCTCTATACTAATTTCGGTTCTGCTGGCTTTAATAAAGCTAGTTCCGATTGCTTTTCGAATATAGTATAGGGTTGAGTTCAGATTCTTCAACGCTTTATCAGGCTCCAGCCCGCTCCATAAGGTATCGATAATTTCATCTCGGCTAACCGTCCCTTTACTAATCAAAAAGGCAAACAATTCTTCGGTTTTTGGGCTCCTTAGCTTGATGGGCTCTCTGTCTTGCGTACGGCGGTATATCTTTAGTCCATTAAATAAGAGAACTTCTATGACGGGCTGAACCGTCACACCTCTATTCATTTTTTTGATCTTATCCAAAGTTTTAGTTAAACGCTTTGCAGTTACAGGCTTCAGCAAATAATCCACAGCACTCAGTTCGAAGGCTTGCAGTGCGTATTCGTCATACCCTGTAACAAAAACCACATTAATCGATTCATCTAGTTCATGCAAAAGGGTGGAAAGCTTCATTCCATTTGTGTCAGGCATAGAAATGTCCAAAAAAGCTACATCAATCGAATTCCCCTTCACAAATTCATAGGCTTCCGTCGGATCCAGAAAAGTATCGTATACTTCAATCTCTCCACTCTGAGATAATATCCTTTTTAAGCGCTTTACCGATAATTCTTCATCATCCACGATAATGGCTCGCAGCATACTTCAACCTCCTATCCGCTTCATGTGTTGTTTGGGGATATCAAAAGAAACCCGTGTGCCTTTTCCTTCAACACTTTGAATACGAATGTTCTTTCCATAGAGAAGTTTGATGCGTTGACTAATATTCCAAAGCCCTACGCCTCTTTTATCTACATCTGATTTCATGATTTCCTCCAGCTTGTGCTCACTCATTCCGCGTCCATTATCTTCTACAACAAAGCTGACTACAGAAGGATCCGACTCTTTCACAGATATAGTTACCTTACCTCCCCGTAAATTGGACATCAGTCCATGTCTTATAGCATTTTCTACTAATGGTTGTAGGATAAGTGGGGGAATCCGGCTATCCGTATTTGCGGTTATATCATATTCCACTTGTAATCTAGCACCAAAGCGCACTTTTTCAATATTAATATATGCTTTAACTAGCTCTAGCTCACCCTCCAAGGTAGTTAACGAATCCAACTGTTTGAAATCAAAGCTGCTTCTCAAATACTGTGACAGCTCCAGCGTTAATTCTTCCGCCTGCTCAGGTTCTTCCACACATAATGCAGCAATTGAATTCAGGGCATTGTACAAGAAATGCGGTTTGATCTGAGAACGTAAAAAGGCAATTTCGGCATCTTTAGCTTTCTTCACAGAAGCTCTCAATCGGGTCAGGCTTTTCACACGCGCCATTAATTCTTCCGCTTCAAACGGCTTCCCCACATAATCATTTGCCCCATTATCCATGGACATTTTCATATCGTTAACTCTATTCTTCGCCGTTAGCATTAACACAGGCAGCTCAAAGGGTGTGAATCTCTCTCTAATCCTTTGCAGAACCTCATAGCCAGAAATATCCGGCATTGTAATGTCCAGTACAACGAGAAAGAAGTCTGAATTCTTCGATAACTCATCAAGTGCCAGCTGCCCGCGGTTCACAACAACAATGGAATATCCCTCAAGCTTGAACAAGTTGATCATAGATTGCAGGTTGGCAAAATCATCGTCCACGACCAAAATCGGCTCATTGATTTTACCTTTGATATATATAGGATACTCCTGGCGCGGAAAGAAAACTTCTCTATAAGGAAGCGTCTTATCCACGATTGGACCCGTGACTTGATTAGATGTTCGATCCCATCGTGAAATAGTAAATATAAAGACCGAACCTTTACCTGCAACAGAGTCCACTCTAATGTTCCCGCCATGTAACTCAACCAGCTTCTTGGTAATGCTTAGTCCGAGACCTGTCCCACCATGACTGTGAATTTCAGCTTCGTCCACTTGCTCAAAGGCCATAAAAATACGTTTCTGCATATCCGGTGCAATTCCGATTCCCGAGTCTGCCACACGGACCTCAACCCATTCATGAGTAAATCTGGCACTAATATTTATTTCACCCTGCTCCGTGAATTTAATCGCATTATCTACCAAGTTGTGCAAAATCTGAATCAAACGGTTGCCATCTGCATGTACAGGTGGAAACTCTGGAGCAACATTGTTTACGAGAAAGATCGACTTTTCTCCGAGCAGAAACGAATGTATACCGATAACAGAATCAACAACAGCTTTCAGATCTAGGGTGCTTTTATATAAGGTGATATCTCCATGCTTCATTTTGGAATAATCGAGTAATTCGTTTACCATATAAGTTAATCTTCTTCCACTTCCCATTACGATCGCTAGATTCTGCGCTTGCCTTTCGGTAACTGGACCTTCAACCCCATTAAGTAGTGTAGCAGTAATGTTCACTATGGCATTTAGTGGTGTCTTCAGCTCATGAGAGGTATTGGAGAGAAATTCGTCCTTAATTTTGTCCAGACCGATCAGTTGGTTTTTCATTTCATCTATCGTATGATAAGCCTCGAAAAAACGGAGAACAATCAGAACGATCATAATGATATTAAAGGCTACAATGTAAAACTGTCCTAGCCAAAGGTTTTCTTTCATCGAAAGAGCAAACAAAATGATGTCTATCGAGTACAGATTGATAGCAAGAATCGCCAAGAACAGCAGCAACGATTTGATTCGATTTACTTCTGGACTTCTGATATACAAGATAGCCACTCTAAACAACATCCAAATTAACATCAATTCATATACAATGATCACATAGGTAGAGAAAAGCGTGTAAGTACGAATAGGCAGGATTGCTACCAATATTATAAAGCTGCCTAGTATAATCGTTACGACTTGCGTAAGTTTTAAAGAGATTATGCTTTTGTGCATTTGGTAGAAAAATATAGCCAGAACAATAAAACACGATATGGAGCTAATATCCTTCACTTTGTATAACACAATGAACGAAAGGTTTGGGAAAAACAGTAACAGCGAACGTTCTCCAATCAAGCCATGATAGATCGCAAGCAGTAAACAAATAATAGCAAATACAAGTAAGGAGTAATCCTTCTTACGGTATAAAGCAGCCGCTACAAAGCAGATGACAAAAATAAGTGATAATGTTCCCAATATTGCAACTGTACTAAATTCACGAGCCGTACTCTTCTGCTGGTTCTCCAGCATAGCGGCTTCCTCGCCAAAAGTAAGAGATACCGGAATACCTGCATTTACATATTCATAGTTAGAAACTTGAATGATAATCTCTACATCACCTTTTTCAGACGAAAAAAGCCCAATCTGCGGAATATTCCCCGACTGGTAATCGGCAGTACTCATAGTGGGGTTTCCATCCTTAATGAGTAAATGCCCATTCACATAAATCGCACTCGAAAAGCGGATATTCGTTTTTTTCAAAGCGAATACACCGTTTACAGGTAAGTTTTTCAGCACCATCCGATAAGTAGCAGAACCGAATGCAGGTAAAGGTTGTCCATCAACCACTTTGCCATTCCATCGTGAGGGGACCTCCAGAAATGCTGTAGGAGCAGGTTTGTCTGTGCTCGATTCTATAAAATGCTCAGGCATTAGCAGCTGGTTCCAATAAAATTCCCACTCACCATCTAACTTGATGATCTTTTGTTGCCCATAATCCCAAGTTGAAAGATCCATGCTCCCCTTCTGAACTTGCAGATAATTCTCATGTTGATCATTATCTATAAAAATGGATAGTGGGATTGTTGCTAATGAGATGAAAGCAATTAAATAAATAAGTAACGTCCTTTTGAGCATCGTAGGCCCCTTTTCTATGGTGATGTTAAGCTGCGCAAACGCTTGGGGCATCGTGCAACACTTGGATTATATAGGATAGATAACGATAGATAATTCTATAAAATTTTCTGTTTTCCTTCATGTTTCGACAAATTAATGGAATGGCGATAAGCGATTACACGAAACTGAGATCCACGCTTGACCTTAGGTCAGACCTAAGGTTTATAGTTAAATCAACAAATACCAATATAGTTAGGAGCACCTCCATTGAATCATTACATTACGATTGGTGAACTTTCAAAACTTATGAATGTATCCGTACATCAAATCCGATATTTTGAAGAGAAAGAGATTTTATTTCCAGCCTATACTGATAGCAATCAATACCGGATGTACGGAATTAATGAGATTTATCAGTTGGCCCAGATCCTATTACTCCGCAAATTGAACGTGCCTGTCAGTACGATTAACAAAAGCATGAATAACTTCACCAAAAATGACTACCATCAACTTTTGGAGCAGTCTCTAAGTAAAATAAACTCTGAAATAAACCAGCTAATGTTGTTGCAACAGTTTTTACAAAAGGTACTTAAGGAATACGAGCACTCCGACATTCTAGAAGACAAATATCACATTAAACAATTGGATACTCGTCATTTAAAAAAATGGATGGAAATAGAGCAAGATGAGTCACTCACCGCTCGAAGTCTGTATGAAAAAAAGCCGCAACCAACTCATTTATTTGAAACAGATCTGCATTATTTATACGGTACTGAACAAGTAACCTTATGTTTTGAAAGCACTCACTTCCCGGACATCATCCTAGAAAAAGGCAGCTACTTATATAAAGCATTTTTCGTGACGGATGATCATGATATTGAACTTGAGATTGCTCAACTGGAACACTATATAACACAACATCACTATACAATTCAGGGACCATTGATCCTTTTGGAAAAATCATATCTATCCCTATTCAACAATGACAAGCTTCATTATGAAATCCAAATTAATATTAAGCATGACCCTGACGGTGTAGCATGATAAGTCCGAACAAGATAACAATCGCTCACTACCAAGAACAAGATCATAGAGCAGTGTGCAATCTTTTAGTGGATGCGTTCCACGGTAAGTTCCACTCCCTCACCTCACTAGAGGACGATGATATTGCTGAACTACTTTTTGGGCTCTGGAAGCATGATCAACCGTCCGCATCATCACAACAAATCGTAGCTAAAGAAAATGGAGAGGTTGTCGGTACGCTCAGCATTAAGTGGAAGGACAGCCGAGCCTCAGACAGAAGTAAATTAATATCACCTCACCATAGTTCCTTTTCACAATTATTTAAGAAATTTGGATATCTAAATGTATGTAAGTTAATGGTTGGGTTACATTTTTTGAATTATCAGCCTCGCGCAAAAGAATGTTATGTCGATCATTTGGCCGTTCGATCTAGCCACCGTAATAAAGGAATCGGTAAGCAGTTGCTTAGTTGGGCAATAGATTTTGTAAACAGTCACTCCGAAGTGGACAAATTAACGCTACATGTTGCTAAAAATAATAAACGAGCTATTCATATGTACCAACAGATGGACTTTGCTATCGATCAATCAAACTATAGCGGGATTAGACACCTTCTTTTTAAAGAGGCTAATTGGCATTACATGACGAGGCGTTTACCACTACATCCTAGGAGCTCGATAAATGAAAAAAAATATTAAATTAACCGCATGCTTGATCATTGGCTTAATGGCAGCTTCAGTCTTATTCGTATTAAATCAGCATTCATATGCAATGAATGAGCAAAAGATAGAAATCGAAACCCCTCAGGGTAAACTAACAGGAACTTTAATTCTACCCCAGCACTATTCTGGAAACGTAGGGCTGATAGTTTTTATTCATGGTGATGGTCCCATAAATGACACATACGATGACGGATATAAACCTTTATGGGAGAAATTCGCATCTGCCGGATATGCTTCTTTGTCTCTTAACAAGCCTGGTATTGGTGGTTCCTCTGGTAACTGGTTGGAGCAAAGCATGGAAGATCGTGCTCAGGAAACGATATCTGCGATTAACTGGGCGAAGAACTTACCAATGATTGATAAGAAGTCTATTGGTTTGTGGGGAGCAAGTCAGGCCGGTTGGGTGATTCCCAAGATTGTAAAAGAAGTTCCTGATCTCGCGTTCAGTATTCTTGTATCGCCTGCGGTGAACTGGATTTCTCAAGGTAAATACGATACAAGATTAGAAATGAAACAAGAAGGCTTCTCGGAAAATGAGATCCAAGCGAAAGAACATTATAATGCTCAAGTATTACAATTACTTAACGAACGAGCATCTTACGAGGATTACTTGCGTATTGCACATTCCGAGAACTTGATTTCTAAGGAACGCTGGGGATTTATCGCCAAAAACTATCAGTCTGATGCCACCGAAGAACTTAGTTACTTCAATGCTCCTGTCCATTTAGTACTCGGCGGTCAAGATATCAATGTAGATATTGAGGA
This sequence comes from Paenibacillus sp. FSL F4-0236, assembly GCF_038000135.1. Taxonomy (NCBI): domain Bacteria; kingdom Bacillati; phylum Bacillota; class Bacilli; order Caryophanales; family Paenibacillaceae; genus Paenibacillus; species Paenibacillus sp. FSL F4-0236. Next base: position 2,083,911 of record NZ_JBBOBK010000001.1, on the reverse strand, counting down.
AACCGAACGTATTTACCGTGAAAAAATACCTGCCAGCTTGCTCTCCGTCTCTTATTTTCCCAACGCTGACCACTCTATGCTGTCAAAGAAGAATGCCGCATCCCCCTTAAGGACTTATTTAACCGCTGTTTTCTTTCCACGACAATTGGTGGAAGATCAATATTTAGATGATCTAAGCCGATTTGTGAAGACACAACATTAAACCTATTTCCAGATAAGAAGTCTGGCTATTGACTTTACCCTTAGGGGAAGGTGCATAGTGGAATTGAACAAACCACCGAAAATTCAAAGTCTATATATCATTAAATATCGAAGAAATGGAGATGAGATTGTTGCTGTCCATAGGAGAATTCTCGAAGATATGCGAAGTGTCAACCAAAACGCTGCGGTATTATGATGAAATTGGATTAATTCATCCCGATGAGATTAATCCCGAGAACGGTTATAGGTATTATTCCATCAAACAACTAACAAAAATGCTCTTTATCAATCGTTTGAAATCTTATCATTTCTCACTAGAAGAAATCAAAGATATTCTGGGATGGGAGCAGGATCATTTTGAAGAGAAGCTTAGTACAGCCCTAAATCTCAAAAAAAGAAAACTACAAGAGAAACTACGAACTTACGAATATACGTTAAAGCAAATTAATAGTGATGTTCTAAATTTAGAGAAAGGAATATCTATGATGTCCTACCTAAATAAGATAGAAGTGCAAATTGTTGAAACCAAACCAATGCATATTCTTTTTACGCGTCAAATGTTGAGCAGTGATGATTATGCGCTTGGATATGGTAAGTATTTTAGCAAACTGTATGAAACTATTGCCACTGAAAAGCTGACCTTGCTGGGCACGCCAATAACAATTTATCACAGTGAGGAATATAATCCTGCTGGGAATGATACAGAGTTTGCCCTACCTATTGAGGAGATCGTAAACGGAACGAGGGAATTACTTGAAGGGCTGTGTGCGAAGTCTGTTTATAAGGGCCCTTATTCAGAATTAACATCGGTTTATGCGAAGCTCACAGAATGGATAGAAAATGAAGGTTATGAAATGGTGAACTCACCCTATGAAAAATATATAACAGATCCCACGCAAACTACTGATCCTCAGGATCTTGTTACTGAGGTGTATTTTCCAGTTAAGAAAAGATCGTAGCCACACTCATATTCACACCAAAATTTGATTAAAGGAGTTATCGATATGCACAGAAACTACTGGCCTACAAAAGACTGGCAAACTTCAGATCCGGCTACCTTAGGAATGGATGCTGAACAACTTTCACAACTAGAAGCTAAGATTAAAACCGACTATAGTAATATAAACGGAATTGTAGTGGTGAGAAATGGATATATTGCCTATGAACAATACTTCAATGACTATGGCCCGGATGATCTGCACCATGTGGCTTCTGTAACGAAAAGCATCTTATCCGCCCTCATTGGTATTGCCATTGAAGCCGGATTTATCAAGCATGTTGATCAGGAGGTGCTGGATTTTTTCCCCGACTATGTTCCCGACGATGCTGCTGCCAATCTACAAAAACGAGAAATCACTATACGCCATTTGCTCACCATGACAGCTCCCTATGCTTTTGAAGACTGGCACGAGCCACTGGAGCAACTCTGTAAATCGTCCGACTGGGTCAAATACACACTTGATATCCTTGGCCACCAAGGGAATGTTGGTGATTTTAAATATTCCACCGCAGGGGCGCATTTACTGTCAGCTGTCATCACTCGTTCCACAGGAAAAAGTGCCCGTGAGTTTGCTAACGAGCGATTATTCAGCCCTATCGGCATGACGGAAATCCCGGATTATGAGATGAAATCATTTGGGTTTGATGATTTATTTGGGGTAAATGTGAAGGGATGGGTGGAAGACCCCAATCGCATCACCACAGGAGGATGGGGACTTACGTTGTCTCCACGTGATATGGCGCGTTTTGGTTTATTATATTTGAACCGTGGAAAATGGGAGAATAATCAGATTATTTCGGAGACATGGATTGAAGAATCAACAGCGATGAACCCTAATCATTACGGTTATTTGTGGTGGCTACGCGAAGAAGATGGGACTTACACTTACTCAGCGTTAGGGGATGGTGGTAATGTCATTTGCTGCATTCCAGAAAAAAAACTTGTCGTAGCTATCGCCTCAGAATTCACACTTCAGCCTCGTGACCGGTGGCCTCTGATTAAGGATTGTATAATTCCGTCTGTAATAGAGTAAAAAAGTTAGAAACATGCGCTGGTTGCCACTTCATTAACATCAAGAAGAGCAACCAGCTGTCTACACTCTAAATCACTTTGCTTCAAGGAAAAATAATATCGCCTTCGTTACTGCTTACATCAAAAAATCCTACTTTGTGTTTTATAGCCAACTCCCGCATCGCCGTGTAAGCTTGGTCCGCTACGGAATACGCGAACGCCGCATAGATGACGGATGTGCCAAGCGAGTAGTCAGTCAACCGGTTATCCGTTCCGGCTTCCTCCATCGCCTCAAAAATCTCATCCTCTACATTCATATTAGGAAATTGCTCGGACAACTCACTATAAAAGCGTTGCAGCGCCTCCGATAAAACTGATGGATCATTATAGGCATGGTCTTCCGACCACTGCACTTGCTGCTCATACCACTTCATAAACGCTGCTCTCTCTTGCGGTGCTTTAGACGTCTCGAACGCCATCAAATCATAACTCATTTAAAATCCTCCTCTAAACCACCCTAATCGTGCATTTTCAGTTCCTATAAATTGTTGGGCTGTTTTGATTATATATTAAAAATCATCAGACCCATACTATAGAATCATGATACTTACTCACCCATTAAATATTTAAAAATCATGTGAGCTCAGGTGTATCTACAAAAGTAACCACTGGCTCCATTACGCCATGTAATTCAAACAAGATTAGTTCGTTCCCGCCTTGACGCAAAAGCGGTGCCGGTATGTAAAGCGTTTTTGTCGGACCCTCCTCCCAGTAACGACCTAGATTAAAGCCGTTTATAAAAACTTGACCTTTACTCCATCCGTCCAGCCGCAAAAAAGTATCCTCAGGCTTACTGACTTGAAAGCTCCCCCGGTAGAAAGTGGGCCGCTGACGTTCTTCGCAATCTATCGATGTGAATGATAATCCTTTAAGATCTGTTAATGGCAAGGAACGAATGGTCCAATCATGCAAAAATTGATAGCCGAGTCTAACGCCACAGGTTATGCCCTTCGGATCACGAAGCAGAGGGCCATAATTTACGCGCCCCATGTTCTCCACAAGAATGTCGATTTGTAGTCCCTCAATCGGGATCTCTAATGAAATTCCTCGCGGATCCCAGCGTTCAACTGTACCGACAAAGGCCCCATTCGCGAATACAAGCGCACGATCGCGAACTTCTTGAAGAACGAGCTCCGTACTGCTGCGGGGTCCACTGATCTTCGTTGAATACAAGATAAATCCATAATCTTGACCCAGTTTCTCCATTGGCTCGGGACATGCTCTACGTTCTGGACGAGACAAAACGTCTAACTGAGTGAACAGTGGTGCTGCTTCTGTCATCAACACTTCCCCATAAGCTTGTGACTTTATTAACGGCGGTAATTCCAGTGGCGGCAACGTTACGTATTTCTCAATAATTTTTCGAGCTTCATAAAATTTTGCAGTTGGCTTACCCGATTCGTCCAGCAGTGTATCATAATCGTAGCTGGTTACGATGGGCTCATATTTGTCAAAAAGATTTGCCCCATTCATAAATCCAAAATTTGTCCCCCCATGAAACATGTAGAAGTTAACAGAGGCTCCTAGAGCCAGCATTTCATCCAAAGTCTCCGCTACTTCGGATTCGGGGCGGGTATTATGCGGTTTCATCCAGTGGTCAAACCATCCATTCCAGAATTCCATGCACATCAACGGCCCCGTAGGCTGATATTCACGTAATTTAGCAAAGGCTTCCTTTGCCCGTGAACCGAAATTTACGGTGGCGAACACTCCGTCGATCATACCGCCTTGAAGCATATGATCTTCAGCTCCATCTGAAGTAAACAGCAGAACGTCCATGCCGCGGGCGATCATTCCTGCTTTTAGATCATGCAGGTAAGTCTTATCACTCCCAAAGCTTCCATATTCGTTCTCTACCTGAAGGGCAAGCACAGGCCCACCGTTAGTGCTTAACAAAGGCCGCAGACGTGGAAGCAACTCATCGAAATAGGCATCCAACTTAGATAAATAGACGTTATCATTACAACGCAGCTGGATGTTATCGTCCGCAAGTAACCAAGCTGGCAATCCACCGAATTCCCATTCCGCACAAATATAAGGACTTGGCCGCAAAATCACGTGCAAACCAAGCTCTCCAGCAAGTCTAACGAAAGCCTCGATGTCAGCAAATCCATCAAAATTGAAGTTCCCCTCCTCTGGTTCGTGTAAATTCCAAGGAATATAGGTTTCAACAGTATTTAATCCGCAAGCCTTCAGCTTCAGCAAACGATCCTGCCAATATTCCGGAACGATCCGGAAGTAATGAAGCGCACCAGAAAGCAACCGGATGGGTTGTTCGTCTAATATAAAATGATCCCCTGATATGGATAACTTCCGCATATAATTTCTCCTCCAACATTGAGATAGACTATTCAATTATAGGTAATAAAAATATCAACCCATATGGACAATTCTAATGAAATATATGGAGAATTCATTGGTTGCTAGAGGCTTTTGTGATGCTATACACTATATTCATAGGAGGTTTTACGGATGTCAAAAAGAACTCATATTTGGTTAATTACCACAGATCAAATGCGTGCGGATGCACTAGGTATCGAGAACGCTTCCGTACTGACACCTGAGCTTGACAAGCTTGCTTCAGAAGGCACGCTCTTCACTGGAGCTTACTGCGCTAGTCCCGTTTGCACGCCCTCACGTTCCTCCATTTTTACTGGAAGGTACCCTCATGTCCATGGTGCTTGGAACATCGGTACTGCGCTTAGAGAAGACGAACTTACCTTGTGCGATCATTTAAAGACAGCGAATTATAAAACCATCGGTATAGGAAAGATGCACTTCCGTCCACAAATGAAGGGGGACTTTTCACAAGAATATGAAGATCCTGTTTATCGAGATCGCGGAAGAGCTTCCGATGGAACGTACTACGGATTTGATGAGCATCATATTACTGAAGACAATTGTATCGGGAAATATATGGAGTGGCTTAGAGAGCGCAACCCTGAAGCGGCAGAACGTTTCAGCAAGGACCGTTACAGAGCTTCTAATGCTCAAAACGATGTGTGGGAGAGCGAAATCCCTCCAGAGCTACACCAGTCATACTGGATTGCTGAACGGAGCATCGATGTGATCCTCTCTCACAAAACCGAACAACCGCTATTTTTATGGACCAGTTTCGTCGATCCACATCACCCCTTTGACCCTCCAAAAGCTTACGCGGATATGTACGCTGACACTGACATTCCATCTCCAGCCAGCGAGGCAGACGACGTGCATCTTCGTCCTCCACATCTGCTGCGTCAGAGTCAAGGAGGATATTGGCCTGGTGGCGGTGAGGAGCATTCTCTTAATGAAGCGCATATGAAACGGCTCACTCGAAATTATTATGCGATGATTACCTTCATTGATGAGCAGATCGGACGTATTATAAAAGCTTGGCGTCAAAAAGAAATGTACGATGATGTAGTCATCCTCTTCACCAGCGACCACGGAGAACTGCTCGGTGACCATGGACTAATTTACAAGGGGCCGTGGTTTTATGAAGGGTTAACACGAATCCCGATGATCGTACGCGGTCCTGGGATTGCTTCCGGGCAACGGGTCCCTGCTTTAATGGAACATGTTGATATTGTCCCCACACTGCTTGCAGCCGCAGGTCTCAAAACTCCCTACGGAATTCAAGGTGTGTCACAGATGGAGGTGCTGGCTGGAAGAGAGTCCCATGTGCGTAATTCTGCCCTAACCGCTTATATTGCTCATGATCGCGGCATTAACGCTAAGTGTTTGCGTACAACACGCTATAAGCTGGTGATCTTCGCAGGTGAGACCTACGGTGAATTGTATGATTTGAAAAAGGATCCTCATGAAAACCACAATCGTTTTGAAGATCCCGATTATAGTGAAATTCGCCGTTCGATGGTAGAATTGCTCGTCCATCGAATGATTCAAGATCAGGACCCATTGCCTCAGCGCCGGAGTAGCTGGTAAATCAAAACACATGCTAAACTCCTTAATCTTTCCGTAACAGACGAAGGACAACCTGAATGTTCAGGTTGTCCTTCGTTAAGATCATTTCCCCAATTCGGATGCCTTTAGAATATGAGAAATTGGACGTCCGGCAATCAATTCGCCGTTGTTTACAAACCCTTCCTCTCGTCCCTCAAGCTCGTGAATAAGACGCTCTCTCCATTCACGTATACGCTCTAAATTATCAGTACATCCGATTGCATTAACCTTCTCTAAGGGATCGGTCACTAGGTTAAAGTACTGCTCTTCGCCTGTCTGAGAATACCATATGAATTTCTCTCTTCCATCCGTTAAAAAGTGGTGAGACTTTTCTCCATAGGCTTGCTCCCCATGAATATAAGACCGCCACACTATCTGTTCTCCCTTACACAGCGGCAACACACTTTGCCCTTCTACTGTAACTGGTATTTGGACGCCAGCAGCTTCAAGAAACGTCGGCATAATATCGCGAAGCTCTATAATGGAATCAAGCCGGGAGCCTGCAAGAAGTCCAAGCGTTTCTCCCGGATCAAACACTATGAAAGGAATCTTAGCACTTCCTTCATAAGGAAGAGATTTGCGAAAGTAACGATGATCCCCCATCATTTCACCATGATCAGAAGTAAATAGAATCAAAGTTTCATTTAAAACTCCATATTCCTGCAGCCCATTGATCAACCTCCCAATTTGGTCGTCAAGATGCGTTATTAGTGCGTAATATGCGGCACGGGCACGATCCAATCTGCGCTTTGGCAAATGAGTGAACGAAGATGTTGGATCCTTAGCACTGTTTAAAGCTGCATTCTCGTCCACCCAATCTCCGACTGGAGGATCAGGAATTTCCAAATCCATGTACATATCTAGATAACATTGCGGCGGATCCAAGGGGGAATGTGGGCGAACGAAGGAGGACCATAGGAAAAATGGTTTTCCAGGGTCTCTTCTTCGTAAGAAGTCTAGCGATTCGGTTACGCACCAATTCGTTGGATGCATCGATTCCGGCAATTGCCAGGGGCGGGCAACCGTTGAGGCATTGCAATCAAGTCCTAAGTCAGTGATATCCGAATTGGCATTGGTTTGTCTTCGCAGCCACTGTAAATAATCATCTACTTGATCATAGTGTTCATCATATATGGCTTGGCTCTTGTCCCGATTGTAGTGAAGATATCCATCATGAAGCACTACATTATGAAATCCACATAGATTACGTGCAGGATACACATGCATCTTGCCAACACACTGCGTATGATAACCAGCTTGAGCAAGCTCTCCGGCAATCGTATGGGCGTAATTCCATGCAACCTTATCCTGATACCCCACCCGCCCATGTGATCGTTGGCCCATTCCTGTCATGATAGCAGCCCTTGCGGGAATACAACTCGGGGTAGCTGAGTAAGCGTGTTCAAATAATATCCCTCTTGATGCAAGAGAATCCAGGTTGGGTGTCTCAACGACGGGATGTCCCATGATGCTCAGGCAATCAAAACGCATCTGATCCACTGTGATAAGCATAAGGTTGGGCCGCTTTGAGCCATTTTGATGGTCCAGATTAGTGTCAATCATAACCTCACTCCCTTCTTATACTCCTGCGATGACGGACGGTGTTGCGATCGTGTGCCACAAATTCGCACTTATCGCCCTTGGGCCGTCATCGTCAACGAGACCGTCGAACGTCAGTAGCTCCTCTTCTAATTCAGCTATCTGTTCCACTTTCCCTTCGACATAACTATTGATTCGATGGATAGCCGTCCTAATCCTCTGAAGCATACCTCCCATACGAAGATCAAAAACATCAAGACCAAACACCTTATTTTCCAGCTCCCATTGCACCCGATAGTCATCCATAAATCGAACGGCTAAATCTGATAGTTCTGGCAAAGTCACCTTGGTAAAATGAGCCAATTCCTCAACATTCCCTCGATGATAAGCATCACGTATGGAAATCCCAATTTCGCTCTTTATCGCAAGCAAGCGACACAAGCTGGCTTGTACAGAGAATAAGGATTGCCAAGGCGAATTCCGAGTAATCGCCTGTTCAAGCATTTTCGCACTTTGCTGATAATGCTTCGAATACACGCTAGGAATAACATGTCGATCGAACAAACCACACAAAATATCTTGATAAAGCAAGTATTTAGCCGGATTGATGGAACATCCCCCCGGTGCCGAATTACCTGGAACCAGGTTAGCCGCATCGAGTGCCATAAAGTCATCATAATGGCCTTTCACGCAGCTACTGAATCTTTCTTTGACATGATTCTCCACGAAACATCCCGTGTAGCACAGCTCCGCCCAAAGTTGAAGGGTAGGAAGAACCGAGAAGACGGAAGCTTCAGCACCATTATCTCCCCATGCGGTAATCAGCACTTCTTGAATTCCATGCTTAACACAGCTATCATGAGCCAGCAGACTGACTTTGCGGCTGAATTCATTGTTTGGAGCGAAGCCCATCCATTTCCAAGCACCACCTGCAAATCCAATATGATCATTCAGCTGCTTATGTTTGCGTAACATTCCGTCGTATTTCTCCTGCGTTTCCGAATAGTAATCCCAATAGATCAAGGTAACATCTTCAGGAATCAGCTTAACAATATCGGGGCTGATTGGACTTTCAGCATCGTAATATTCTCCGGAACTGGCCAGACGGAAAAACATGTCGCTCCACATCATCGTACGGAAACCATATTTCCTGGCGATTTCCATAACAGTACTAAAGTGTTTTAACATCAAGGAGGATCGATCTTGATACCCATGCTTGTCTAGATATTTACCAAGTCCCATCATATGCGCTTCGTCCATCCCAATATTTATGCGGCGACTGCTTACATGGGTCGCCATGAAAGCGAACATTCGATCAATTAACTCGTAAGTTCTCGGATCATCAATGAGGAGAATGTCTTGGAAATCCACTAGCGGTGCATGTGCTTGCCATTTCAATGCTTGACCCAGATGAGCCAGCGTCTGGATACAAGGAACTAATTCTATACCAAATAACGCGGCATACTGGTCCATCTCCCGAATTTGCTCCCCTGTATATCGACCTCTTAAATAACCGAAATAAGGATACCCCTCAAGTTCGTAGGTGTCTTCCGTATACAGTTGAACCGTTGAATATCCCATAAGCGCTAAGCGCCGAATCAATTCCTTATATCCTTCATGATTAAGAACAGCATTTCTTGAGCAGTCTACCATGAAACCTAGCTGTTCATAAACCGGCATTTCATTAATTTCAACTCTCTCACCACGACGTAAATTCTCTAGCAATCGGCTGAGTGCCCGGATCAACTGATGTTCCTGTTCATACTCAATAGTGGCCTGAATCTCATCGTAAGATATTCGAATGCCCTTCCCTTGTTTCTTACAATTTACTGGAATCCCTGACCGTTCTATTCGAATACTCAATATTCCCGCTACTTCTGAAACAGCTGCTAACTGTTTCTCGGTTAACCCTGTCAAGTGAATGCTATGTATCATAGACTTTACCCTCTTAATCTTATTATAAGTATGCGCTCAGTAGCGCCGCACATTCTTGGTTCTTCTTCAAATCATTAAACGGAAGATCCGGGCTGCTTCAGCCCGGATCTTCTCTATCATCGATTATTCAATACCTTGTTCTTTGGCCTTCGCATTTACTTCTTCTATCATTTTATCAAGACCTTTAGCCTTATAATCGTTCACAATGTTATTCCAATAACTCTCCACGGGTTCTTTGGAAAGCATGATCTTAAGCAGATCATCATGGTCCAGCACAGTAAATTTATCCTTTGTTGGGGTGGACAAATATGTTAACCGAATGTCGTATTCTGGAACCTTCGTATTGTTCTGAATCCAATCGATATAATCGACAGCTTCTTTGCGGATCCCTTCGTTAGCGATCGTCGGGTTATCCATGTTATAGCTATCGGAAGTTTCATAAGCCACCAAATTTTTTAGAAATCTACTAGCTGGATACTTCTCATTTAATGAACCCTTTTCAATGACAACCTTCTGCCCATTTTCGATCTTGTAATCGACACCTTCAATGCCATAAGTCAACAGGTCCTTACCTTCAGGAGACAACACATAATCATAGAGTGCCATGATGCGATCCATCTTTTTATCGTCAACCTTATTGCTGAAATAACTTTCCGACCAGTACGTTTTAAAAATAGCATGTGAGCGTTCACCATCAGGTCCAATAAGTGGCTTGAGTGCCTTTACGCTCTCCATGATATCTTTATCCGGATAAGCTGATTTCCAGCGTTTTTCATACATATCGCTATTTAAATTTATAAAACCGCCACCGCTTAGAAGAGCAGCTGCTTTACCTGCTACGAAATTGTCATAAGACTCTGCAGGCTTTACAAGCGCGATGTCTGGATCGATCAAACCTTTTTCGTACATATTCTTCATGTTTTGTAACGCCGGAAGCGCATTTTTCGAAAATACAGCAGGTATAAACTTACCGTCCTCTTTGATCCATTTAAAGTCACTGCCGCTTCCATCACTCGTGGCAACCGGGTTACCGTACAACCAGAAGAATCCGCCCAGCATCTTGGTAGTTGTCGTCGTAAGACCGGTAATATGCTTTCCTTCCGGATCCGACTTCACGATTGCATCAAGCATAGCTTCAAACTCTTCCCAGGTCTCGGGTTCTTTAGTGATTCCAGCTTTTTGAGCAAGATCCCATCGATAGAACACCATACGATCGAGTGCGCTCCAATCGACACTCGGGAACATCCGGCGAGGAACGGTATAATACTTTCCGTCTACACCTAAACCTTTAATGTCCGGCGATTCGAAGTATTTTGCAAGGTTAGGATACTTGGAAAGATCCGGAAGTGCTTTGACAACACCTTGTTCAACCCATTTACGCTGATATTGCGTACCGACAGCGTCGATCGCGAAAATATCAGGCAATTGACCGGAAGCAGCCCACATTTGAATCTTCTGGGTATAGTCATCCCAGGTCATATTGACAGGTTTTAATGTAATGTTGAATTTTTCTAATACTTGTTTGGCGATCGGGTCTTTTTCGATGTTAGCAATTTCAGCATCCGCGTCCCAGAAACCAAGAGAAATGGTCATTGGATCCTTGTAAGGGTTGTCCGTGGAATTAGAAGAATCCGGAGATACTTCACCGTTTGATGCCGCCTGCCCTTTGTCGTTATTGCCTCCACCACAAGCCGTGAGCACCGAAGCCAATAAAGTTATGCATAATGCCAGTGTCATCATTTTCTTTCTAAGCATGCTTGAAACCTCCCTTTATACTATTTTAGGATAGAATCAATCTATTTAAAATCTTTCTTATCCTTTTATCGAACCAACCATAATGCCTTTATTAAAATGCTTCTGCAGGAACGGATAAACAACAATAATCGGAATACTCGAAACTACAATTGCTGCCATTTGAAGTGCAGGTGTGTAGACCTTCCCCGTCTGCTCCTGCTCGGCCATCGTCTGTGCCATTTGACTTAGCAAGGAATTCGAAGTAATGAGTGTCTCACGTAAATAAATCTGAAGCGGGGCCTTTGAAGCGTCATTGATAAAGATCAACGCGTACCACCATTCATTCCATCTTTCCACAGCATAGAACAAAGCAAAGGTCGCCATGAATGGGGCAGAGATCGGAATAATGATTTTGTAAAGGATGTACAGATCATTTGCCCCATCCAGCTTAGCTGACTCTTCCAGACTTTCTGGAATCGTGTTGAAATAGTTTTTCATAATGATCAGGTAAAACGTATTGAGACCGGCGGGTATGATCATGACGAGTATATTGTTTACGAATCCTAGATCTTTAACGACTAGATAAAAGGGAATTAAACCGCCATTGAAAAACATAGTGAACAAGATCAAACTAAGCATTATGTTTCTTCCCGGCATGCCCCGCTTGGATAATGCGTATGCTCCCGCTACAGAGATCGCCATGCTGAACAACACGCCAACCGCCGTTACGATGACAGAATTTAAAATCGAAGTCCAAAACTTCATATCCTGAAGCAACAGCTTGTATGCCGACAGGTCAAACGAAAGCGGAAAAATATAAAAGTCGCTTTTACTAATCGCTTCGAACTTTGCAACTGAGATAATAAGAACATTATAGAAGGGAAAAAATGTTATTAGTGCTAGAAGCCCCAGAACCACGAATGCGACGATATCGAAGACACTCCATTTTTTTCTCTTTTTAACCGTTGTGTCGGTCACTTGCTTCTCCCCTTTTCCTGCAAATTAATACAGTCCTTCCTCGCCCATCTTCTTAGCGAACGTATTGGCCGCCCATAAAAGGATTAGGCTTATAATGGACTTGACGACACCCACGGCGGTCATATATCCAAAGTCGCCTCCAATCGTGAATGAAGTCCGATAAATGTATGTATCGATCGTGTCGGCAACCGAATATACCGGTGAACTATACAGATTGAATATTTGCTCGAAGCTCGAACCTTGCGTCAATAATTGTCCAACTTGAAGAATTAACAAAACTGCGACGGTACTCTTCAAGCCCGGCCATGCGATGTTTAACAGACGGCGAAACCGGTTCGCTCCGTCCACTTCCGCCGCTTCAAACAGCTCAGGATTGATCCCTGCAAGCGCCGCTAAGTAAATGATTGAATCCCAACCGAACTCTCGCCACACATGAGTGATATATAGAACAGGTCTGAATGCACTTTCATCTACAAGCGGAGAATTTGGATCCCCGCCAAACAACATGATGATCTGGTTATAAATCCCGTCCTTGCTTAAAATATTGATGATAATCCCTGACAGCACTACCCACGAAATAAAATGTGGAAACGTCAGGATCGTCTGAAAAAACCGCTTCATTTTTGTCCTGGAAAACTCATATAAAACAATCGCCAGGATAATGGGCATCGGAAAATGAGTGATCAGCTTCATCAAGCTGATAATGACCGTATTCCAAAATGCCCTGCGAAAATCGGGATCGGTCAACAGCGTTTGAAAATTCTCTAAGCCAATCCAGGGACTTCCCAGGATCCCCTTACTGTAATCAAATGATTTGAATGCTAACGTTACACCGTACATGGGAGCATAGCTAAAGAGGGCGTACCAGATTAACACCGGTAGAACCATGAGGTAAAAATACTTGTACTGTAAAATCGTTTTTCCTAAGCTTTGCTTAGGAGCACGAGTCTTTAAGCTTCGCTTAGGCGTACGAGCGGTTACAGAATCAGCCAATCTTCTCCCCACCTTTCTGTATGAGATTGTTTATGCTTGTAAGCGATTTATATGGTAAATTATATCGGGAGTGTAAATTATCTTGTATAGAGGATACAACTCCGGTCATGTGGATTTTTCACACCTTTGTGGGTGACCTTCCTGTGACACGTAATATCGGACATAGTGAGCGTAAGATAGTCCATACCCCCCTTGATCCACAATCGCTAGGATAAATCTAAGAGCTCCATATAGAAAGGGGGATTCACTTATGCGTTCAGTGATTATTGCAGATGATGAGAAGTGGATTGTAGAGGGAATTAAAGCAGGAGTGAATTGGAAGAAATACGGCTTTGAAGTGATCGACGATGCCGAAAACGGGCAAGAAGCCCTGCAATTAATTCAATCGCTTCGCCCCACCCTTGTTCTAACAGATATTAAAATGCCTGTAATGAATGGGCTAGAGCTCATTCAACGTGGTAAAGCCATCGCACCTGATACAATTTTCATCGTACTCAGCGGACATGCAGAGTTCGCTTATGCACAAAAAGCGATGAATTATGGCACGTTCGGATACTGCCTGAAACCTTTTGAAATCGAAGAAATCGAAGGAATGCTTAACCGAATAGCCCAGCAACACGAATCGAAGGTGGTTAAAGAAAGCCCTGTCCATGACTTCGAACTATATGAAGCGGTTTGTTCCGGAGATCTTGAACGAATCAGCTTACGGTTGGACGAGAAGCGAATACCCTTGTCGGAAGATCGCCCTCATATCCCCATTGTTATCCAAGGGTTAAGTTCGCCCGCAGATGTCGGGCAATTCTCTTCCTTGGTCTTCCCGATGAGTCGCCGACGTCATGGTTACTTATTGGAAGAGTGCCAATACGAAGTCTTCCTTCGGGGTCTTGAACATACAGAGGTTGTGCAAGAATGCGGGGTCGGGATCGGTCCTCCTATTTCGGATATACATCAACTGGATGCGGCTTTAGAATCCGCTTCTCATGCTGCTTTCAGTATGTTTGCAACGGGGATGCCTGGATGTTATCGCGTGAATCCACAACAGGAAATACCGATCGACGAAAAGCTCAAAGAGATCTCCCGGATTCTTCATAATAAAGACCGGCTCGGTTTTATAGCAGCCATGGAATCGATAAAGAAATTATTCAAAGAGGGAACGTTCACCATTAAAGAAGCCTATTTGCTCTACACATCGATCCTCTACTTATTTCCTCGGGAAGGGACTCGGGTTAACGGCCGTTTTTTTGAAGGATATGAACAGCTCTATTATCGATACGGTACGGCTGAAGCTATGATCGATGATTTGATTCTTATGACGCTTGATATTTTTATGAACAGAAACGAAACTGATATTTCACGAATTTCAAACCACAAAGTCAAAGAAATCATGTTGTACATCCGCAACCACTTCAATCAAGAAATCTCGATTCAACATTTAGCCAATCAGTTTTTCTTAAGTCCAAATTACTTATGCCAATTATTCAAGAAAGAAGTCGGCGAGACCATCATCGAACATATCAGTCGATTAAGAATTGAATACGCTTGTAAAATGCTGGTCGAGACCGACCTTTCCATTTACCAAATCGGTGAGAAATGCGGTTTTCAGGATTATTTCTACTTCACACGAATTTTTAAACGGCATCTCAAAATGACACCTACGCAATATAGGGAACAAAGCAATGAAGACATTTAAGAGATTATCCATCCGTACTCAGGTTCTGTTATTTGGTTTATTTATTGTTGCCATTATCCCAATCATCGTTTCACGAGTCTACCAACTATCAAGCGAGACCATCATTAATCAAAATACGCAATACAATACGGAGCTGGTCTCCCTTCTCAAGCAACGGATTTCTAACAACTATGCCAACGTTTCTTCCATGATGATGAATGTAGGATACGATTCGACCGTCCAAAAGTTCCTAGTCGAGAATGATAAGCTTCGAGGCTACGACCTATCCCAAAAGGTAGAGGGGCTATTGAGTATCGCGCGAAATATGAATACGGACATTTTAGATATTATTGTTATCGGTAGCTCTAACACTCGTATTTCCTTAGCGGGAAGAACCAAATATGCTGTCGATCTTATGAAGACGGCTGGGGATGATGGAATCGTTCATTATCGCGGATACAGTCCTCCAGACAAGGTCATCGACAAGAGAAAATTACTGTTCGGGATGAACATCTTTGCTTCAGGTGACACGTCCCTATATGGCGAAAAAATTGGCTACATCGCAGTTATTGTGGATATGAAGGCTATTCAAACTGAAATTTCAGAGTACCCTCGATTAGTCGGAACCAGCTTTTTTATGATGGATGATAAAGGGCTGATCTACTCAAATAGTGATGAGCTGGAGGACATGCTCCAGCAGTTTCAAACTCGGGCAACTGGAAGGGATGGAGAGTCAATCGTCGAAACAGTTAACGGAAAGAAATATGCAATTCAGTCCTTTATCTTACCGGAGATCTCTGGAAAAATTATAACCGCTGTTCCTGTCCATAATTTAATGAAAGAACTGGAGAAATTAAAGAAGGTCAGCTATGCTCTTCTAGCATTAATCTTATTGGTCGTCTCTATTCCCTACTCTGTACTCATGATGAATCTCTTAAGACCGTTGTCTAGGCTTATGCGCTATATGAATCAATTAAAAGGCGGAAGTCTAGGAATATTGAACAACAAGGTCGATTTAAAAGGCTATGCTGAAATTGAAATCATCTCTCGACAGTTCAATGATATGACAACGCGGATTCACCATTTGACGGACCAATTAATCGATGCAAACACCCAGCTTTACCAGACAGATCTGGAAAAGCAACGTGCCGAATACTCGTATTTGCAAAGTCAAATTAATCCCCATTTCTTAAGCAATACTTTAGATACAATCAAAGGCGTTGCGATCGTAAAAGGAAATCGGGAAATCTACGAAATGACTACCGCCTTAAGCACAATGCTCAAGTACAGCATCAAAGGCAAGGAGGAGGTAACTCTTGGGGAAGAGCTGAAAATCGCAGAATCTTGTGTGAGGATTTACCAAGGCCGTTTCCCTGACAAATTCAGTTACAAGCTGTTCTGTCCACAGGAATGGTTACACATTCCCGTACCTAAAATGATCCTTCAACCTATTGTCGAAAATGCGCTTGGTCATGGACTTGAGGCTCAAGGTCAGGGAGTCTTGCTGATCACAGTAGAGAAAAGCGAAGCGGGACTGCTTGAAATCGCTGTAGAAGATAATGGTGTAGGCATCGTTGCTGCGAGACTGGAACAGCTAACCGAGCTGCTGGCTGGTAAGAACATAGAATCCGGTGATCATATCGGGCTCCTAAACGTCAACAACCGTCTAAATCTTAAGTACGGTGATCCCTGCGGCGTTCTGCTGTACAGTAAGGAAGGTAGCGGGACGAAAACCGTTTTGAGGCTTCCCGGGGCTTTAATTGATCAGCAAGAAGCCAGAAAATAAAAAAGGAGGTTGCCCTTTCAGGGGCAGCCTCCTTCTCAGTTGTCTTTCTTTCCTCATTCAAAGGGACAACGCTAAGCATCCTGTGAGGATGAGCTCGCATACTCTTTCGCATGATAGGGTCCACCTTCCATAAGTACCGTCCATAATGGATCGATATCACAGTCCATGGAGCTCATCATGTTGTCATGCCATTCATTCAACAGATAGACAGCCTTCATACAAATGTCTTTACGCACTTCGGCGAGATTATGTTGTTCGTAAGGATCATGCTTCAAATCAAACAACATTTCTTTCGGAAATCCATGGTGTCCGTCATGATAGGTGCGTATATATAACCAATCCTCAAATCGGATGCTGCGTTGACACACATGCGCGCATTGTGAGATTACGAGATACTCACGCCCTCCTGATTGTCCCTCCAGAATGGTATCAGCATAACTTTCACCATCCCAAGAAGGAGCCCCTTTCAAATTCAGAAGGCTTGCTAATGTCGGTCCGAGATCAAGGTGATAATGTAGCCCATCCTCCACTATTCCCTTCTTGCCGCCTGGCCAGCGAATAATCATCGGAATGTGGCAAGTCGCCTCGTCTGCCGTGCCGTGCTCGGAGTAAATCCCTAGCTCGCCCAGGCTCTCTCCGTGATCCGCTGAGATCAAGATAGCCGTATCTTCCATCACGCCAAGTTCTCTGAGCTTAGAAAATACTTTCCCGAGATGCTCGTCCAGATACTTAACTCCAGCATCATAGTTGTCAAAGATAACTCGCAGGTCATCACGATTCTCTATCTCCAGATGATGCCTAAAATGCTGATGATAATGCGATTTCGCGAGTGCATTCATATCTTCAATACTATGCTGCCCCTTTTTACTCCGGTGAAGCTCAAACACGTCTTCCGTGATCCAATCAGGTAAAGGCTCCTTCTCGAACGGATTACCGTAGCTCTCGGGTGTACGATAAGGCGTATGCGGATCCCAGAAATTCAGGTGCAGAAACCAATTTTCGGACTCCCCATTATCCTCAAGCCATTTAAGTGCCACAGGAAGTACCTGCTCTGCCGTCTCATGCCCCCTTCCACCAACATTGAACACTTCTTGAAAACCGGCATTAAAGGTCCAGGCCGAGTGCCGTTCGGCGAAGGTGCTAATCGACGCGGTTTTCATGGCTGCTTGCCTTAATATAGCGGGAAGACTCTCCATTCCCAGCCGGTCATTAAATTCGCGTTTCGCCCCTTCTCTACGCATATCAGCAGCGGTCCCGCCATGTCCTACAATCCCATTATGAATGCCAAATCGTCCCGACATTAAAGCAGAACGGGACGGTAGACACGGCGCATCTGAACAATAGTAGTTGGTAAAGGTGACACCTTCTTTAGCGATTGAATCGATATTCGGGGAGGTATTCCGATGATAGCCATAACATCCCAGATGGTCCGGGCGAAGCGAATCCAAATCCAAATACAAGATTCTCATGAGTTATAACCTGCCTTTCCTTTTAATCGAAATGGTTACGCATCGATTCGGGCAGTTCAGAATGATCTGCTCATGCTTATAGAGTAAATGAATATGGAAAGCTCCGCTATGGAGTAGCGATGTTTGTTTTTGTATATTCGATACTTTTTCGGTACTCTGCCGGACCCCTGCCGTATTCGCCACGAAATACCTTACTGAAATGCGAAGCATCATAATAACCACATCTCTGGGAGATATGCTCGATGGTATAATCCGTATACTCCAACATTTGTTTAGCTTGCTGCAGCCGTAATTTTCGTAACATTTGCATAGGTGTCAATTTATATATTTTCTGAAACGCCCGGCTAAAATAAACAGGATTCATATGATATAGCTTGGAAAGCTCTTCTCTACTAATCTCCTGATCAAGTCTCTCCTCCATATATTTCAACGCCTCGTTAAAGCGGTCCGTGACATAGGGATCTCGTGATGAGCGGCGCCCGCCAAGCTTGGTGCTCTCCATAATTTCATAAAGGAGAAAAAATGCCAATGAACCGACCTGAACATTTCTGAAATCTTCCTCCTCCTGCAACCACAGGCTTCGCAGCTCGTCAAACCTTCGCTCATATTCGCTTTGATCCCGAATCCGAATCACCTTGCCTAGCGGGAATAACTTGAAGAAGTCATCTCCGTCTCGCACCTTTGCGTTAATATTAAACAGATAATGTACGCCTTCCATTTTGGAGATCACATTAAAAGGCTCGTTAGGACGGTGGATCATCACGTCTCCGGCAGAAGCAACATATTCTCCCTCGGAGGATGTCGTCAATACCTCACCTTTTTGGATATAAGAGACGGTATAACAAGACTGGACGTAATCGAATAAGACCCGCTTCTGATATTGAATTTTTATGACGTCCAGCACGGTGATATCAAACTGACTATGAATGATAGAGGACAAAGAAGTTCCTCCTTCTAATGTAGTAGTCTTTATGTATTCTCAACCGGTATAATCCGCCGCACATCGAAAGCCAATATTTCCTGCAGAGCTGTCTGGTGTATTTTTGCTCCTGGCCGCCACCCGATAACGGTTACAATAAGATTTATGGCACAAATACGATCCTCCGCGCATCGACCTTGCTACACCACGTACCAGGCCTCTCGGATTCTCGGATTCGGAAGTTAAATGATAAGCCTTAGTAAACCAATCCTCGCACCATTCCCACACGTTTCCTGACATATTATAAAGACCATATCCGTTAGGGAGATAGGATTTCACAGGTGCCGTACCTGCATAACCGTCGCTGGCATGATTTTTATCAGGGAACTTTCCTTGCCAAATATTGCAGCGATGCTCACCGCCCGGTTTTAATTCGTCCCCCCAAGGATATCGTTTCTGAACTAGACCCCCTCGTGCGGCATACTCCCACTCTGCTTCCGTAGGCAGACGTTTGCCGGCCCAGCTGCAATATGCATCAGCATCATGCCAAGATATGTGGATCACCGGATGATCAAGGCGTTCGTCTATATGAGAATCCTGACCTTCCGGATGACACCAATTCGCGCCCTCTACTACCCACCACCAGGGAGTTTGAGTAGCTACTTGGATCACCTTTTTCCCTGTCTCCATGGAAACAAAAGAATGAAACACATAAGACCAACCGAAACGCTCCGCATCTGTAACGTAGTTTGTTTCCTTGATAAAAGCAGCAAACTGCTTATTCGTAACTGCCGTTGCATCAATCAAAAAGGGAGATAAGGTAACATTCCTAGCGGGACCTTCTCCGTCTGCGGGGAACCCTTCTTTGTCATCCGTCCCCATAAGAAAAGTGCCTCCAGGAATAAGGATCATGTCCGAGAAATCCTTATCCCCTTCTGGTCTTTGGATAGTTGTGTTCTCCTTACAAACATCGATGGAACCTTGTTTCTCGACTTGATTTCGACTAGCTGAACAGCAAGCCCGTATATTCTCTGACATGTACTTACCTCCAATCTGGGATCGTCCCGGCTCTGTCTAAAAAAAGGCTACACCAAGAATGCCCGAGGCAACGATAATGGTGAGTGGATGCAGCTTATATTTCATTAAACCATAAAGTGCAGCGAATACAATGATCAACGTGCCAATGGTCTGCCAACTAATGAAAGCGTGTTCCATGCTATTTAATCCAAATCGAATCGCAGCATAGGCAATCAAGCCTGTAATCACTGGTCGCAAACCATAAAATAACGTTTTAATCCATTGACTGTCCCTCACCCGATAAAAAAAGATGGAAATAACAATGATGATGATTAATGAAGGCAGAACCATGCCTAATGTGGACACAATCGCTCCTTCTATTCCGGCTACACGATATCCAATCAAGGTTGCACTGTTCGTTGCAACAGGGCCCGGTGACATCCCTGCGATGGAAACTACCTCTTGAAATTCCCTTTCAAATAACCAACCACCAGCCATAGCTTCATGCTGAATCATCGGAATGATGGCGTACCCTCCTCCAAAGGAGAGCAGTCCAATTTTTATAAAGATAAAAAATAAATTCCAAATCACATCGCTTCCCCCTAGATGTAATACTCCGGATAGTTCGATTCTTCATCAGAAGCTTTCAAGGAATCCTTCTCTGTCCGAACTTGGAGCCCTAAGAGCTGTTTGATTGGCATATATACAAAACCGATAATCAATCCAACTGCGATCACGTAAATGGGATTGATTCCGGAAACTAATAAAACAATCGGTATAAGCAACACCGTAACAGCCGTAGTCTTGTCAAATATAGCGTTCTTGGCCATTCGATATGCTGCTACTAGGATCAAGGCAATAACAGCACCATGAATCCCCTTCATGGCGGCAATAACTTTTGGTTGGTCGGCCAGTTGTGAGTAAACGGCGCTAAGCAAACAAACAATGATAAAGGTTGGAATCGTAATCCCAGCGATTGCAGCAATCGCACCCTTCACTCCAGCAAGACGATAACCAATGAATGCCGCCGCATTTACACCTACCCCACCTGGTGCTGCGCCAGCTAAAGATAGAATTTCATCCATCTCCTCTTCAGCCAGCCATTTCCGTTTAGTGGAAATTTCCCGTTCGATCATAGGGATCATCGCATAACCTCCCCCGAAAGTTACGGGACCGATTCGAACAAATACCCAAAACAACTGGAACAATAGACTTATCCTTAGGTCTGTATTCGTCGTCGCATTTGTTTTCATAGTTGTTCTCATGGATTCCACCCTTATATTTTCTGTCGTAATTTCATTATATCACTTTTTCCCAAAATGGAATTAAGTTTTTTGAACGGTAAAATACAATCTATGGTTTATGCGTTATACTATATTAATGTTAATAAATACAAACTTTATAAAAAACGATCTTACTAGTTCATCCTATATATAGCTTGGAGGTTTATCGTGGAAAAGCGCTCGACACACATTCCATCCCCAAAGAAACTCCTATACGACCGAATCGCCGAACAAGGCACAGTTTCCAAGTTAGATCTTCTACAAACATTTTCACTTACCAAAAGCACAATGACCCGAATATTAGATGAAATGACGGAAGAAGGCTTGCTGATAGAATGCGGATTCGGGGAATCTAGCGGAGGCAGAAGACCTATTTTATACCAGATCAATCCTTCCTACGGCTACATCATCGGTTTAGAAATTTCCAGGCTGTATTCTTCCCTTGGTTTATTTGATATGCAAATGAACCCAAAATCAATTGTTCACTGGCGAATGGATCAGGCATTCACACCTGAAAGATTTATGGATCACATAAGTAATCAAATACGCGCTTTCCTTAGAGACCATCAGCTGAAGGACAGTCAAATTATCGGGATAGGAATAGGAGCCGTGGGACCGCTTGACCGGGAAAATGGTTTAATCTTAAAACCGCTACACTTCCCTGCTTCAGGCTGGAACAATCTCCCTATTTGCAAACTGGTGGAGGAACGAACGGGCTTCAAAGCTTTACTCGACAACGGTGCCAATTCCGCACTCCTTGGAGAACGATGGTCCATCCGTCACGCTAACATTCAACATATGCTCTATGTTCATGCTGGAGCAGGACTCCGCTATGCGATGATGTCGCATGGAAGTATTGTTCATGGCACGATGGATATGGAAGATGCCATTGGTCAAATGATTATCCAGACAGATGGACCCCGATTAAATAATGAAGGGAACTACGGAGCTCTGGAAGCATTCGTATCTGTGCAGGCGCTAGAACAAAGTGCGCGCTCAGAGGCGAAAATAGACAACGATCTGATCTTCCAAAGATATAAAGTGGCGCCTGAGAAACTAACTTATGATGTATTGGTACAAGCCTTTAGAGACGGTAATCCACATGCGCGTGAATTATTTACTCAAGCCGCCATTCACTTCGGTATTGGCCTCGCCAACGTTATCAACCTGTTTCATCCTGGGACCATCATTCTAGGTGGTGCGCTCATCCACTCTCACGAGTTGTTTTTCCAAACGGCGGTTGAAGTGGCACAGCGAAACACTTACCGTTATCCTGAATACCAACCTCACTTCTCCCTAGGTACATTAAAAGAAGAAGCTGTGGTGACTGGTGCGGCTATTATGGTGAGAAATCAAATGGTTCTTTAACATAATAAAAAGGTTGTCCCACAACCATTTGCATGATTGTTGGGACAGCCTTTTTTTAATTTGAGCTATAGTGGTTGACAGCAACTCTTAAATTTTTTCCCGCTTCCGCAGAGACATGGATCATTTCTACCTGGAAGTGGTTTGGCACTTTTCCTGAACTCCAGCATCTGCTCCGATTTAAGTCGGTTTGCTAGCAGTATCATCCGTTCATAGGCATATGAGTAGAACATTTTATAACTACGGCAGAAATAATCAACCTCAGTACGATCATGAACATCAAGCCAATTCCGGTTGCGCGGACATCCCCCATTGCAAAAGCTAAGGTACTCACACTTATAGCATGATTCATTCATATTGGGTTTCATTAACAAAAAGTCATCATATATGGGGCTGGTTAGCAGTGTTTCCAGGTCAGTTTGGCCGATATTTCCTAGCCTATGCTCTTCATCAATAAAGAAATCGCAAGGGTAGGCATCCCCGTTCGTTTCAAGCACCATCATCTTCGGGCAACATGAGTTGTGAACGCATAACTCTGCCTCACGATGCATGAATACAAGAAGCATATTCTCAAAAATACGAATAGGAAGCTCTGGATACCCACCGTTGTACCAAAGGTCAAATGTACGGCATAAAAAGACTCCGTATTGTTCAGGTGTAATTCGGAAACGTCCCGCTACATCACTTTTCTGAGAAACAAAATCCATGCAGGGGATAAACTGAATATTCGGAAAGGTATGTTCTAGATAAAATGCCATCAACTCATCTGGTTTCGTCACGTTATCTTCATGAATCACCGTCAGAATACTATAGTCCACACCCTCATTCTGTAAATGACGAATCCCACGCATAACTAGATCATAACTACCTTTCCCCGAACCCGTTATACGATGTGCATCATGAATAGTCTCAGGACCGTCCACACTAATCCCAACCAAATAGTTGTACCGTTTAAAAAATTTCGCCCATTTCTCATGAATTAGCGTTCCGTTGGTCTGCAGCGCATTACTGATCATCGTATGAGGTGGAGCGTACTTAGCTTGGAGTGAAATCACGCGTTCAAAATATGGAAGTCCGGCTAATAGCGGCTCCCCTCCCTGCCAAGAGAAAGTCGCTATACCAGATGATCTTTTCATGTACTGAGCGATAAACCGCTCCAGAAGAACCGTATCCATCACTCGGATCGGATGATGAGGATGTCCCCCGGCAGTACTGTAATAGCAATAATCACAGGCTAGATTACAATCCTCTGAGACGGTTTTCCACATGACATGAAGAGTCTCAGGCCTCGAGGTCTGTATGCAAGTTGTCATACGATTCTGCCCCTCCTATATAAATACAACCTTTATGAAACCTAATTCCTATTTCTTCAATTAAATCATAGGTATGTGCATCAACGATGAGTAAAACATCATAGTTAATCGAATTTCTGGAGATAAAAAAATACACTCCCCATTGTCTGTTAAAACAATGGGGAGTGTATTTTCTTTGAAGATAAATAGAGCATTACCAGACACTTTTTTTTAATTACGGACGTATTCCTTATTCGCTGTTTCCAACATTGATTTCCAATCCGCAAATTTAGTTTCTCTAACTACATGACGATCAAAAAGTTCATCAGGTATGTCAGCAACATCTTCTTCTGTCTTTACTTGAAAGTTTCCTTTGGTTACAAACTCATCGAAACTTTTGTAATTGGAATACTTACTCATAAACGCTTCATTAAACAATTTCTCGAAAGAGATGTGATTGGGATCTTCTTGATACGTTTTCTGTCCTTGTAACTCATTCATCAATTCTTCCATGGTCATTGGTTTTTGTCTTCTCAAATTACCACTCCTAATTTTCTGTTATAGTTGTAGAATATCATGTTAATCCATAAATCACACGAATCCTAAGCTTACCATAATTTTCGCTATTTCACCTTTCAAATTTCACTTAATATGCAAATGATCCGCCTCTATACTTAAAATACAACAAAAAACCTCCCTTATTCATAAGGAAGGCTCTTATTTTTAAGACAATTTCACCAAGCTGTAGTTTTTCTTACCCTTACGGATAATGATAAACCGGCCGCCGATAGCTTCGCTAGCTGTAACTTCCAGTGCTACGTCGCTAACTTTCTCACCATTCATGGAGATTGCTCCTTTGGTGATATCCTCACGTGCTTGACGCTTAGACGGCTCGATACCGAGATCAACCAACCACTCTACGATATTTTTAGATTCCAGTGTAGTTTCGTAGGTCGGCATTTCCTTGAAGCCTTGCTCGATCTCATCAGCAGTTAGGGATTTGATATCTCCACTGAACAGAGCAGCAGTAATACGTTTAGCCTGCTCCAGCAATTCTTCACCATGCACGAATCTGGTCATTTCTTCAGCAAGTGTTTTTTGTGCTTCGCGTTTATGCGGTTCAGTCTGTACTTTTTCCGCAAGTGCATCAATTTGCTCTTTTGATAGGAATGTAAAGTACTTCAAGTATTTCACAACATCACGGTCATCAGTGTTCGCCCAGAACTGGTAGAACTCAAACGCAGTCGTTTTGTTTGGATCGAGCCAGATTGCTCCTCCAGCTGATTTACCGAATTTTGTTCCATCAGCTTTCAACATAAGCGGGATCGTTAGACCGAATGCTTTTGCTTCAGGTCCTTCTTTTCTACGGATCAGATCCAGACCGCTTGTAATGTTGCCCCATTGATCGGAGCCACCAATTTGCAGCTGCACATCTTCATGCTGGTACAGATGCAGGTAATCTAGGGATTGCAGGATTTGGTAGGAGAATTCTGTAAAGGAAATTCCGCTGTCCAATCTGCTCGCTACAACATCTTTGGCAAGCATCGAATTGATGCTGAAGTTCTTACCATAGTCACGCAAAAATTCGATCACATTGATTTTATGCGTCCAATCGTAGTTATTCACCATACGAATTTGATTGTCGCCATCAGTAACGAACAGTTTTTTCATTTGTGCGGTAAGGGCATCTACGTTAGCTTGGATTTGCTCCAGCGTCTGCAATGAACGCTCGGATTGACGTCCACTTGGATCACCGATCGTACCTGTAGCACCGCCAATTAGCATAACCGGACGATGTCCTGCAAGCTGGAATCTTTTGAGTACCATGAACGGAATCAAGTGACCAATATGCATACTGTCACCCGTCGGGTCTACACCGCAGTACACCGAAACGGATTTCTGGTTGGTCAATTCTCTAAGCCCTTCGGCATCGGTTTGTTGATTGATGGCATCGCGCCATTCTAGTTCATCGATAATATTCATTGCCTAACACCCCTTAAATTAGTAGATATCCTATAACGAATCATCAGTCCGCCAAGCGAATATAAGGATAGTTGATGAAGAGAAACTTATAAATCCTTATATTTAAAACAAAAAAATCGTCCCCTTGTCTATTGTAGACATAGGGACGATTGAATAACCGTGTTACCACCCAGATTGCACCAATGAAACGCTAATGCTAAAACACAGCATTGATGCCACTCGTGACGAGATATCGTTCGCCATTCCGCTCGGTGTTAGCCGAGATACTCCAAAGTGTAATTCGTACTCTTAGTGTGTACCGGGTTTCATCAACCCCCGGCTTTCTGAAACAGGGACTAAGCTACTACTGGGCTTCTTCAACGTATATCGTATATAAGATTACAGCCAGTATAGTGAAATAATTCTTCAATGTCAACATCTTAAGCTAAGAATGCTGAGACACACTCCTGCTGTGACGCACTACTAGGCATTGCCTATTTTTTTCTGTTACAATTACAAAAAAAGAGGTGAACGACTCCGTATGCTTGATCCAATCGATAATCATATTTTAGAACGCCTAACTCAAAACAGCAGAATTTCCTACACCGATCTAGCTAAAGAAGTTAATTTATCAAGTGTCGCGGTTAAGGATCGTATTGATCGGCTCGTCAATCAAGGAATTATTGAACAATTCTCAATCGTCATCAACGCAGAAAAATTAGGAAAGAAAATTTCGGCGTATCTAGAGCTTGAAGTGGAGCCTGCCCATTTAAATCATATTGTTAGAGTCCTAAAAGAAAATGAATGCGTAGCCGTACTTTATGAAATGACAGGGCCGTGCATTCTTCACATTCACATTCTAGTTGAGAACCTTGAAGAGATGGAACGGTTTATGCATGAATCCATCTACTGTCTGGATGGTCTAGTCCGTGTAGAAAACCAAATCTTATTAAAACGCCACAAAAATCAGGATGGTCTAAATATATAAAAAAAAGAACCGACTTTAAGACGGTTCTTCGCTGGTTTGGATCTTATTATGTTTATGAAATGATTGCTAATTCGACCTACTCTGTTTTAGATAACTTAGCTTTATAAAATTTCGCGAAATATTCGCTGACCTGAACCTTCTCTTTTACAACTTCTATTGGAGCAACGAGCTTAACGATCTCTCCATTGTACATTCCTCTCGTCGCCCCGACTTTCATCTCTAGAACATTATTATTGTAGCTTATAGTTACTGTCTGAGTAGTCGGCTTCCAGCTCACCTTCGCACCAAAGCTTTCAAAGCTGCTACGTAATCCCACTGCCTTGCGCTCCGAATCACCGAATTGGCCTTTATCGATCAAAGCATGCACACCCCAGTTTCCATCCACTACCTGTGTAATTCCAAAATCCGCGGACACAGACATCAGTGAGTACGCTTCATCCTCGCTCAATTCCATTCCAGCCATTAAAAAATCTTTTGTTTTGTGAGCGGCATCCTTCATTGCTTTGTCGATGGACGAGTTTTTGAAAATATCCGTCTGAGCACTAGCCCCCAGCTCCTCCAAATAATTGGCGTAGCTGAAGCCATGCACAACCCATTCGTATTCATTTTCAAGTAAAGGGAAACTTAACCCACTCAGTTTTTGGTTAAGCGTTCCTTTTTTATGAAGAATGACTTGTATATCACCAGTAACTGATGTCTCGATCGCAGTTCCGTTAATCTCGGAATCCCCTTGGCCGGCATGCGGGTCACCAATTGACAGTAGCGCACCCGGTACGGATACAGGATAATACATCGTTGCACCTTCAGTAATCCGCCAATCATCAACGTTGCCACCATTGTATGAAGGAGGTACTGAATCTACAATATCCGCTTCTTTAGGCGCCACACCCATCGTGCCGAAGTGGAGACGTACTGGAATCTTTATACCTTTCAATACATCAAAGTTCTTATCAATCGTATTATGGTCTACAATTACACCTGGGTAGTCGATTGTCGGGTGCACTTGACCATCCGGATCGGTTTGCACTGTCCATTTGTAGTTATAAACAGCTGTTGCATAATCCGTCCCACCTTCAGTATCCATCTCATAGATGGTGACCACTTCACGTTTTTTCGGCTCCTCCACCATATCTCCGTATAGATAACCCCAGTTCGCCGCGGCATTCACGCCATAGGTTTTGCCTGCATATTTGTCATTTCCATTAGGTCTCAGCTTCATGTCCAGAATCTTCACTTCCAGAACATCCCCTGGCTCAGCGCCTTCTACTGCGATAGGTCCCGTCAAAATATGTACGCCTGGTCCACGAAGCGCTTCGTTCTTCTCCCCTTCTATCCAGTGAAAAATATCTTCAACACCCGCATCCCCTTTAATCATCCGATCGTAATCATCACCGGAATGATGCGTAATGGCCTCGACCGTCACAATATCTCCCGATTGTACTGTTAAAGCTGGATCACCTTTACCAATATTCCCCCAGCGAACGGTCTCCGAATTCGCTTTTAGAACATGCGTTTTCGGTTTATACGCGCTTTCCATCGTGTCAGTAAAAATAACATCTGTTGACGATCCCGCTAGCAAAACCGCTGATAAAATGACACCAACCTTCAGAAACGTTTGTCTTTTCATAGTCAAATCCTCCTCAACTCAATTCAATGTTAGATTTTATAACATTTTGTGTTTTTGAGTATAACAGATGGATTCCAGATTAACAATATAAACATTTATACGCTTCTAGGTTTAAATAATAAATCAGAACTATTAGATATCTTTAATTATCCAAGCCTCCTTCTTCGGTACAATAAAAAAACGCCAACACTTATTAGCTAATTAGCCATAGTGTTTGACGTTTATCATCCATTCTAAAACGATACTTCATTTTCAACGTAGATCAGTAATACTCCTTGTTGCCCGTTTTACAATCCGTTTCGTTTCCTTGGAATCCGAAGAAATTAACCACTTCTCACTAAGCTGTTGCACCCAGTCTGGATTGCTTTTACTCGCATCGTTCAACCAATTACTTACAGAATCCTGAACGTATTTTGCCGGATCTGACTTAAGTGGTTCTAATAATGGAAGTGCTATTGCTGGGTTTTCTTTTAGCGCAGTAATATGCTTCGCCCATACCCCATGTGGCCGCGTCAATTCGATTGCATATCTCCTTATGTTCGTATCTTGATCATGAACCCAGCTCTCTAAGAACTTAATGGATTCATCCAATTCTGCAATGACCGATTCCCTTAAAGCCATCCATGAAATCTCACGTACCCCAAAATGATCATCCGCTGCAAAGGGACGGATATCCATTAGCTTTTGCGATAGACTTAAAGATTGATTTAGACCGATCATATAGGCAGCCCAACAGCGGACACTATCGGAACGATGCTGTGCTAATGCTGAGAATACTCGGACTTGTTCCACCTCTGATTTGCACTCCAATACCTGTTGCCACTCCCGCGCGATAGCCGGTATGAGTTTCATGATTTTCTTTTCCGATGAATCGCGAAGCCTTTGTAAAATTGGTTCGGATTCCTGTCCAAAACCTAGCTCGTCCAGTACATTTTCTATCAAGACCATATGGTCCACAGCAAGCCATTCCGTTAGATTTACAGTCTGTAATTGTCCTTTATGCAATAGTCCAACAACATCAGCAGGAATATCGCTAACTTTTCGAGCTCCCTTCCTATGCTCCATATAAATCTTCCCTTCACCTATGATTTTAAAGGCTTGGATAACCTTCTTCTTATATCTAGGATACGGGTATTTCTAACCATAAAGATGTAATCTCATTTACAACTCATAATCTTTATAAATTTCTTTCCAAAATCTTATCATGATGGATACGTATAGTTTTGAACCCAGTCTGAAGCACCTCAGCTTTTACCAATTCTTGCAATGCCACAGTAACCGCTTCTCTGCTCGCACCAATCAAATTGGCGATTTCTTGATGTGACAGTGGAACATTGATTTTATAATAATTATCCTCACTTTTAACGCCTAGTTGATCCGATAGCTTTAAAAGAACGCACAATATTTTATCATGCAGATTTCCGATGGCTAGGTTTTGAGTTAACTGACTCATACTTTTTATACGATCACTCAATACTTGCATTAATGACATCAAAAATCTAGGTCGAGTAGCTACGAATTCTTCAAATCTTACAGGATCAATTGTACAGATATGACACTCTTCCATGGCTTCAATGTAATGATCTTTGGTTCCAAACGAAATCACGTTCATTTCACCAAAAACATTACCCTCACTCAGAATATCCGAAGTAAACTGCTTCCCATCCGCATTCAATCGGTATAAACGCACCTTTCCTTTTTTCACAAAAAATAATCCTTCAGAGAAGGTTGTCGGTGTCTGGATATATGTATTTTTCGGAACTACTGTTATTCGAGTTAACTCTTCCATTTCCATTAGATCTTCCAACGCTAACGATTGAAGCAAATTGAATTGAGATAAATAATGAATAGTCTCCATTGCCCCTCCCTTATATAACGTTATTCGTTATTTTAGTATACCGCACAAAAAAAGCCACGTCCTAAGGACGCAGCTTATTCGTTAACGATTACTTGCTTCCCAGCGCGCTACTTCTTCACGAACACGAGGAGCTACTTCCGTTCCCAGCAGTCTAATCGCCTGCATAACATCCTCATGAGGCATTGTACCGTGGGGCATATGTAAAAAGAATCGCGTAATTCCCACATGCTTGCGAAGATGAATGATTTTGTTCGCAACGGTTTCTGGATCACCTACGTACAGAGCGCCATCAAAGCTGCATGCTGCATCGTAATCGGAACGATGGTATGGGGGTGTCCCTTTTTCCTTCGCCCGCACATTGGTCCGAGCATGCGTTGAAGGGAAAAATTTCTCCAGTGCTAACTCATTAGTCTCAGCAATAAACCCGTGTGAGTGCGAGGCAATAGGCAGGCTTGAAAGATCATATCCGGCTTCAGCCGCTGCTTTTTTGTAGAGCTGCACATGCTTCGCATAATCAAGCGGTTGAACATTTCCAATAATAGCTAATACAAAAGGTAAACCTAATGCTCCAGTGCGGATCGCAGACTCTGGACTACCTGCACTCCCAATCCAAATCGGTAACGGATCTTGAACCGGACGCGGGTAAATCCCCAGATTGTTTATGGCTGCTCGATGTTTGCCACTCCAGGTTACTTTTTCTGACTTTTGGATGGCTAATAACAATTCCAGCTTCTCATTAAAGAGTTCCTCATAATCTTTCAGATCATAGCCGAATAATGGAAAAGACTCTGTAAACGAGCCGCGGCCGATCATAATTTCTGCACGCCCATTCGAAATGCCATCTAGCGTTGCAAAATCTTGAAATACACGTACGGGATCTGCTGAAGACAGGATCATTACGGCACTGGTCAAACGAATTTTTGAAGTCAACGATGCAGCTGCCGCTAACACAACCGCAGGTGATGAAGCCGCATAATCATTACGATGATGCTCGCCCACTCCGTATACATCTAGTCCCACCTCTTCGGCAAGTACAATTTCCTCCACTACTTCACGTAGTCGTTCCGCATGACTTATTGTCTCACCCGTTTGGACATCGGGCGTTGTCTCGACAAAGGTACTTATTCCAAGTTCCACTCTCGTTTCCTCCTAAAGTTCTGCACGATGCATTATTCTCTGGATGTAAATGTTTGAATATTCATAATTACATTTAATCAAGAAACCCATTATAATAGGATTCACCGATAATTCCAACTATTTCAGATCCCCTCGATTATTGATCGGTCTGAGGAGCCCTTATTTTAATGGTTTTGGCCATTTTGTGAGATTATCGGACTCAGATGCTGCTTTTTGCCCAAACCCACTACCAAAATGTGTGTTTTTATGGAAATAAGAACTATACGGTCCGAAACTAGTGCGATGTAAGAGCCAAGACAATATTAAAAGACCACTAATCACATGAAAAACGGAAGTTTAGTGGTCAATTTCTAGCTAGTTCATGTTCCCTATACTAGAGTTTATGGGCTTATCCAGCGGTTTCGGGGGTTTTCTCTGATTGATTCCAATCCCCACTCGACCGAACACAAAGGCTCCGCCTGGAATACGATTCGCTATGTTCATGATGATCGCCGATCCAACCACACATCCGACAAATTGGAGAAGCACACTGAATAGTCCAAGGTTTTGCAACCCGAACGAAGAAGGAAGTTTGACGAATAAAGCCAACAACAACGGGTGAAGCAAATATATGCCGAAGGAGTATCTACTGCTCCACTCCAGCACACGCGGCACTTTTTTCAATGAGGAAGCCACTGTGAAGAGTAGTAGAATCATGCTCATGGCGAAAAGTAACATATCAATTCTCTTGGAACTATGTGCCGTAATCCAGCCTTGCCCATTCACGAATAGCACAAACGCGCCTGTTACAACTGGAAGCACGTAGACAGCTAAACGGAACTGTTTTAATTTTTCCCGGAACCAAGCCTCATTTCGCCCCAAGTAATAAGCCACAGTAAAGTAGAAAATCCACCCCGGAGAGAAAACCCAATACAATTTATCCCAAATATATTGAGCAGCTACCGTATCTACGGGTTTGGTGAAATTGAAAAAACCTAAGTAAGCCACATTAATAACGAATGTCGCAATCAGTATAGAGCGTGGAGTGAATTTTTTGGCATGCTTTTGAAATAAGAGGAACAAGGCATAAAACTGAAAGATAATTAGGATAAAGTAGCCATGAAAATCGCCAAGTAACCAATGACGCCAGAGAAAGTACCAAAAAGCTTGAAGAAGCGGAATCCCCTCACTGCCCGCCATATCCAATCCTTTTAACCCTGCGTACAAAGCTCCGAAAAAAAAGTAAGGAAGCAAAATATACTTGATCCGTTTCTCCCAAAATTTCGCGGGAATTCCGCCCGGGTATGCAAAAGACAATACGAATTGCGAGATAAATACGAATACCGGTGTGCCAAATGTAAGCAGTAGACCCACTGACTCTACCCAAGGCGTGTTCCCATCGTCATAGACTCGATATAAAGCATGTAACAGCGCTATACTTAAGCAGGCAATACTTCGTAGAACAAACATTTCCGAATTTAATTTTCGTTCCATGGGGATAACCCCTTTCGATATTTGCGATTAATGGTCCACAGCACTGCCTACAGTCAATCGGGCTGCAATTGTCTTCTTGAGTCCCTGGTGAAGATCATGGTGAGGTGACCAGGACATCAACTCGTTTGCTTTACTATTGTTTAAGTAGCTGTGAAGAATATCTCCCGGTCGAGCCTGTTCATAGGTTGTCTGGGATTCCCGACCTGTAATACCGCCTATCATCTCTACAATCGTATTAATGGAGGTCGCCACCCCGCAGCTAATATTTATGATCTGATTATCCGCATTCTCATCTGTACAAGCCGCATTTACAAACGCCTGTGCAACATCCTCAACATAGACAAAATCCCTGGTCTGTTCTCCATCCCCATAAATCACAAGCTCCTTGCCTTGCTTTATGCGATCCAGAAAAATCGAAACGACACCAGCTTCACCATGCGAGCTTTGTCGAGGTCCATATACATTCGCAAGACGAAGAATGGTGTACTTCAGCCCATGCATGCTGGCAAACATCCGAATATAAGACTCAGGAACACTTTTTGATACCCCATAACAAGATTCAGGATTTAAGGGATGTTTCTCGTCAATGCTCAAATATTCAGGATTACCGTATACAGCGGCCGACGAGGCGTACACGATCTTTTCAACCTGATGGGCCTCACACATCCGCAGGACGTTAAGTGTGCCAACAATATTCACATTCGCATCAAACAATGGATTGCGCTGAGATTCTCTTACGTCAATCTGTGCAGCCAGATGAATGACCACATCCGGTTTCTCACGGATAAAGACTTCACCCAGAGTCTCGTCCCGAATGTCGTACGGATATAAAACAGCGGAAGGATTTCTATAGAATGAGCCGGAAGCACCCGATACATTATCTACAATTACAGTTTCGATCCCCTCTCTTATAAGCCGGTCAACAACATGTGACCCAATAAAACCAAGCCCCCCAGTTACTAATACCTTCAAATAAAAAACTCCTTTCGCCCTGTAAAGTGCTCTTTGTACCATGCATCTGTAGAAAAGTTCACATAAAATACTTAAGAAGAAACGATGTTGTCATTCTTTATGGACGACAACCGTTACTCGTAGAAATATAAGGATGATTTATAACGTGAAACTTAGCCTTATATTTCAAATCAAAAAATAAAGGAGTGAAGTATATGGCAACTGCACCTATTCCAGATAATTCTGTAACAACGTCCGTTATTGCGGACGGAGCAGTCACTTCTATTAAATTAGATCCTGAAACTAACGGTTACGTGAATGTTCGATCTTATGGAGCTACAGGGAATGGTACCAAAGATGACACCGTCGCGATTCAAAATGCAATTAATGCTGGAAATGCCAAACGCAAGGTTGTTATTTTTCCGCCTGGTGTATATAAAGTCTCTTCCGGCCACATGCGTAACCCTTCAGTCCTAGATTGGTGGTGTCTTCGTATTCCAACCGGAACTAACCTAAGCTTTGAAGCCGGCTCAAAATTGGTGCTTGCCCCTAACCCACCATCGGATACTCGAGTTCTTGTTATGTTAAATGCCGCAAACATCACGATATCCGGCAGCCTCGAAATAGACGGAAGTGCTTCGACTGTTAAAACAGCCGTCAACGATCAACTTCATGGCTTGTTCATTTCTTCTTCGCAAAATATAACGATCGAATCGGTGTACTCTCATGATTGTTATGGTGATAATATTTTCATTGGAGGGACAGAAGATATCCCATCCGTTAATGTGCATATCGGATATGCGTACTGTGAAACGGCTGGTCGAAAGAACTTTGTAGTTCATTTTGTAGACCAGCTTCATGTCAACAGAGCGGTATTAAATAACAGTCGAGGTGGTGCACCTGGGTTTAATGGCGCCAATTCACTCGACGTAGAACCCGACATCTTCAAGGGAACGCGTAGCTTTTATCAACGATTCGACTCTTTGACAACAACTGGTTTCGGCAATGATATGACAACTGGACTTTCAGATGAGATAACGAGACTCTGGACTCTCGACATCGGTTCACTAGATATGCGTGTAAGTGGATCAATAAGTCCAGCATTGCTGTCCTATGGATTGACGCTAAAAATCAACCATTTGTCTATTCGCTCGACGGATCATAAAGCTAATTACGGTCTACAAACGATCTATTCACAATTTATTGATATCGGAAGCGCAAAGTTCGATGGAATTGGCGGCCCTGCGATCTACGCTGCGTTTAATGCTGCTGGAGGAAAACCAAGATTGCATATCGGCTCGTTAGGGATGTACGGCTCGGGTTCCACCTTAGCAAGCGGAGTCCGAATCGACGGAGGAGATCTTTATGTGGGGACGATAGATGCACAGGACTTAACGGGCAGTACCTTACAATTATTCACAACAGAGTCTGACGCGATGGTTACTGTCGACAATATGATTGTCCGTAACAGCGGGACCAATCAAGTCGTGCTAGCGTCATCTTATGGTGCAGCTAAGTCCTTCCTGCACCTGAACAATGTAGCAGTGTTTGATACCCGTTCTGTAAAGGTAAAACGCATTCTAGAATTCGAAACATTGGTTGCCATGCAGGGTACTTCTCTTGGTACCTTGTATAATCCGTATGCTTTAACTGAATGGTTCTCTACCTATGGCAACTTCAAACGGGCAGTCCGACTCGTTGGTGGAACATTACTTCCTGCAGTATTTATTGTGGAAGGATCGCCTGAGGGAACGATTACCGCTCCGATTGGCAGTCTGGCTATGCGAACAGATGGTGTAGCGAAAGCCACTTTTTATGTGAAGGAAAGCGGCACTGGTGCTAACGGATGGATTGCTAAGTAATTTTTCAGCGGTTCTGAATACAAGACTCTATCGCATCCATTACGCGTACCAGATCATCATCCGATAAAGAGCTACCAGAAGGTAGACATACACCTTTTGTGAACAATTGATCAGATACACTATGTCCCTCCATGTATGGATAATAGAAGGCGTTCTCGAACAGAGGTTGCAAATGTAGTGGTTTCCATACAGGTCTAGCTTCTATATTGTTGAATTCCAGGCACTTTAAGAGTTGATTAGCGGAGAAGCCTGCGATTTCTTCATCAATCGTTAGCGCACTTAACCAGCGTGTACTGCGACAATTTGGCGCTTCCGGCATGAAATGAAGACCCGGAATGTATCCCAATCGATCTGAGTACACTTGAGAAATATATCTACGTCGTTCGACCTTTTCCTCAAGTAGCTCCAGTTGCCCTCGTCCTATGGCTGCCAACAGGTTACTTAGCCGGTAGTTATAACCCATTTCGGAATGCTGATAGTGTGGAGCAGTGTCACGTGCTTGGGTAGACCAGAAACGGGCTTGATCTAATGCATCGGTATCATCCGATACAAGCATACCTCCACCTGAGGTTGTAATAATTTTATTCCCGTTGAAAGAATAGATTCCGAAGCGGCCCCAAGTACCACTGGCCTTTCCGTGATAAAAGGCACCGAGGGATTCCGCAGCATCTTCTATTAAAACAATACCGTAATGATTCGCGATTTCTACAATTGGCTCCATGTCTGCGCTCTGCCCGTACAAATTGACAATAACAGCTGCTTTAGGCAGTATCCCTCTATCATTCAAATCCTGGCAGGCCCGCTGAAAGGCTAGTGGACACATATTCCATGTTTCTGGTTCTGAGTCTACGAATACAGGTGTAGCCCCCAAATATAAAATAGGATTGGCACTAGCTACGAACGTAAGCGTCGAACAAATCACGTAATCTCCTTGAGAAACGCCAGCTAGACGTAGTGCAAGATGAATTGCTGCTGTTCCAGAGCTTAATGCAAGTGCACCCTTTGAACCTGTATAGTCGGCCATCTCCCGCTCGAAAGCATCGACTTGTGGTCCGATAGGAGCGATCCAGCCAGAATGAATTGCATCCTCCAAATAAGCCTGTTCAC
Source organism: Paenibacillus sp. FSL F4-0236 (assembly GCF_038000135.1). Taxonomy (NCBI): domain Bacteria; kingdom Bacillati; phylum Bacillota; class Bacilli; order Caryophanales; family Paenibacillaceae; genus Paenibacillus; species Paenibacillus sp. FSL F4-0236. The sequence goes on along the minus strand of NZ_JBBOBK010000001.1, from coordinate 2,046,750 downwards.
GTCCACTTACATGCGGTGGGGATAACAAGATTCGTGGTAGAATGCGTGGTTGACGAATACTCATGCCTTGCTCCTTTCTCCATTTGGATGCTTTAATCCAAATGGAATACATATCTTATTGACTTACTTCAGAGCGTGGTCCATGATATTTTGATTCAAAAGAGATGGATGCCGGTAGAGCGGAAAGTAATTCCCCGCAACTCCAGTGTCACAGAGTACAATCATTCGTTCATACACCTCGGGGAAAAATATTCGCTTACCTAAGCAATAGTCTAGTGGTTCTAGTTGAGTAGCGAATCTTAGCTTGAACTGAAACAACTCGTCATTCCCCTTATATCCCCCACCGAGATGGAATTTTTCATATCCATTCTCCATCCCCCATACGGCTGCTGCGTGGATGAGAAATTTGGTAGGTGACCACTGCAGATAAGCTCGGTCCCAACCGCATAAGTGATAATGCATCCATGGTCGATCAAGAAGTATAATACTTGCCCCTACACTCCTCTCCCCATCCATCGCCTCAAACAGCACTACCCGTCCGTCTGGCAAAAGGCTTGTATCTTCTATAAATTTTCGAGGGAAATAATAAAAGGGATCTGCTTGTAAATCATTTAACGTCCCGTAATATAACTCGATGAAAGGCTCGATCCGATCCTTAAGATCCGACTTTCGAATGGTGAATGGAGCTGACTTTAATTTACGGATATTTCTTTTATGATTGCTGCCATAGTTCTGAATTAGCACTGACTCTGAGCCAACTGTCAAATCCATGTAAGCTGTATTCCGATTGAGCTCCGTAGTAAGCCCTTTTTGGTATTCAGTGGCATTGCCTATAAAAGGATGGAATCTTACAAACTCGGTCATGATCTTTTTCTCTCTGCAGTAATCTGTGAACGTTTCACTGAATTTTCGGTACAACTCTGTTCGTTCCGCTCCTATTGGCACATTAGATATCGGCCCCCCGTATCCATAAGGTGTGCTGATGTCATACCATTCTCCTTCAAGTCCCAGCTGGATGACTGCTGGAAGATGGCTAATGGAGCGAAGTAAGTAAGGATAAATGATGAGCTTCTCACCCTGCTTAAAAACAAACAGTTCTGCCTGTTGATGATCATCATCCTCAAACAGCCGAAAAAAATCTGCAGAAAAATAGATATCCTTACAATCCATCTGATTCAAATAAGCATCCCATTCTTCAGAATGCGCGCTATTAAGCACAATGAAATCACTCATACGTCACCACCTAAAAGTTATGTTAACGACGCTTCCTTGAGGTACTTCGACAAAACTGACTTCGGAAGCATTCGCTGCTAATCCAATATCTTGATCATACGTATACTTTCAGTGCTTAAGCTTAGCGCTTGGTCTCTCTCTCGTAAGAATGCATCGGATGAAAGCAATAACAGCTTTCTCTCCCGGTCAAGGTCGAGTAACACATCGGTTAGTGGATACCCACCGTCCCACTCTCCACTTTGCAGTTGGATGCGAAAATACTGCTCGCCGAGCCGACCCACAACTGAAGTCTTCTGCTTCGTTCTAATCCTAAATGAAGAAAATCCGTATTTTAGATGATGTGCCTCTGCCATTGGGTAATCATCAATAATGTAATTCACTTCTTCATCATCTATATCCGCTCCAGCAGCAATAACATCTGCGCTAGCCGTTAATGAACGATCCAGATCCCTCACATACCAATAAGTACGTCCTTCTTCTACAAAGCCAAGGCGAAGGTACCAAGCATGAGCCTGTTCATTCCATGAGAACACATCCAGTACCAACTTCTTAATATCGTCCCTCTTGGCTAATTTCTCTCCATACGCCATGAGCATTCCGCCAATACCGTCCTTGCGAAACGCCGCATCCACGTTTAAATTATTCAGAACCAATATTTGTTCCATTCTTCGCCATTCTGCGAATCCAATGAGCACTTCTCCAAGATAGGCTCCAATCAACAACGTGGCCGAATGACCTCCACACTTACAAGCCGCTTGTAGATATGCTGGATAACCCGTACAAGCAAATATCGTTTGATTGTACACATGCTCCGGTAAATTGCTCTTCAAGAGCCGGCATGCATGATGTATATCGTCTTCATGCAGCGGTCTAAACTGCACACTCATGCCTGGCCCTCCTTTTTATTCAGCCTATACTCATCCAGAGGCAGGCTATGCCGACCTGGATTGGCTACAACATCATCTTGGCGAATCACCTTCAAGACGGTCTTGCATAATATCAGCGCATCAAGTCTGAAACTTAAACTCTCGACATAGGTGACATCATACGAAAGCCGGTCTTTCCACGACGAAGTATTGCGTCCTGAAACCTGTGCTAATCCCGTAATTCCTGGTCTTACTGAGAAACGCAACCTCTCCTGTTCGGAATAGTATGGGCTATAACGCATGAGTAAGGGTCTTGGACCAATCAGACTCATTTCTCCCTTCACAACATTCACCAATTGTGGTAGTTCATCCAGACTTAGCTTCCGGATGATTCCGCCAAATTTGATATATCGTCGCTCATCTGGTAACGGCTGACCCTGCGTGTCATACAGTTCAGCCATGGTCCGAAATTTGTAGATAAAGAAGGGTTTCTCTCCCCGCCCTGGTCGTTGCTGCTTGAACAAGATTGGGCTTCCAAGCTTCATTCGAATCAACAACGCCACCACAGCCATGACTGGACTAAATATACACAACATAACGATCGCTCCCACAAGATCGAAGCCTCGTTTCATATGGCGATACATGTTAGTACTCCTCCCGCCTTTCTCTTAATCCGTAAAAAGACGTTCCTTCAGTGAGTTCACCTGTTTTAAATCAGCACTCCAGTAGTACACCTTAGTTCTGACTAGCGGATCAGAACCAAAACTGTTGTTGCCTGGAATCTGCTCGTACTTAAAGTCCTCGGAAGTTATTCCCTTGAATAACCAAGCTAAGCTGAGCAAATCACTGTCACTGAAGCTTGTATCGATAATGTCTTTCTTTTCATGGAGCAATAATCCCGCCAGATCCGGAAGATGCTCAGTGCTCAACAGCTTATTCGCCACAGCTCTAACGATATTGAATTGCTCCTCTTGACGACTAAAGTCACCGTTCGGAGTAGAGTAACGCGCCCTAGCAAGGTAGAGAGCATGCACACCATCCAAATGCTGTTCGCCTTTTTTGATGGTAATCTCTGGGGTTATTGTGACATCCTGATCGATTACCATGTCGATCCCACCGATTGAATCGATGAAATCACGCACTCCAGAGAAATTCGTCTTGATGTAATGATGAATGGGAATATTCATAAAGTCGCTCACCGCTTGAATGAGCGTCAACGTTCCTTGCTCATTCCCACCTTTGGACTCACCAACAATATGAGCATGATTAATTTTGGTGTATCCAACATTTTGTACATACACCCTTGTATCGCGCGGTACAGAGACGATGTTCACCTTCCGCTGTTCCGGCATTACATGCACAACCATGATCGTGTCTGCACGCGAGATTTCCCCACCCCACGTATCTGTTCCAATTAATACAACATTAAAGGATGAAGTTTTTTTATCAGTTGCTTCTGGCGATGCTGCTGGTTCAGTCGATGGTAGTACCACGCCATCCGAATTTGCTGGACTTTTCGTAGTCCCATCCGACTGCGCCTTCCCCACAGGTACTGCAGAAATTTTAGAGTTAGGTATCGTCAATGGATTAAGGACAGCCTTTTGAAATCGCTGCTCAGCATTTAATACCCCTCTAATCCAAATGCCACCAATTACAATCACAATCAGAAAACCAATCAGGGCGAATCTTCCAATTCGCCGCATGACTATTTGCTTTCTTGTGAATTTCTTGTCACTCTTGCCACGCAAACGCAATTTCTTGTTCCATCTACTCATAAACGACTTCATCACTTAGATCCCCGCATGAACTTCGGATTTGATCCGTTCAAGCTCATGAGTAGCCACCTGTGGTTCTTCCTGAAAGCCCGAATAGCTTGGAATAAGCTGCTTTAATAATTTCTTAATCTGATAACTGCTTGGCACAAATTCGTACCGTTTGCACAAATTCTCCAGCACACCAAGGACCAAATTCAATTCGGATCTGGAAACACTTTGAGGCCGACTGATCATGATGCGATAGTTATTGGTGACCATCAATCCTTCCTCTTCTGTCAGGAGTTCCTCAAATAATTTCTCTCCAGGACGAATGCCCGTGACCACGATAGGGATATCTTTATCGGGTTCTAAGCCCGACAGACGTATTAAATCTCTTGCTAGATCGTATATCCGAACCGGCTTACCCATATCAAGCACGAACACCTCGCCACCTTGTGCCAGTACGCTCGCCTGGATAACCAATTGCACTGCTTCCGGGATCGTCATGAAATACCGCACCATATCCATATGGGTAACCGTAACCGGGCCACCACTCTCGATCTGTCTTTTGAATAACGGAATAACACTCCCCCGACTACCGAGAACATTACCGAAACGGACAGCAGCAAAAACCGTCTTGCTAGATGAATTCTGATCATTAATAATCATTTCTGCCGCTCGCTTTGTAGCTCCCATGACACTTGTTGGATTAACCGCTTTGTCCGAAGAGATCAGAATGAACCGCTTAGCACCATATTTGGCACTCGCTTCCGCTACATTCCTTGTTCCGATAACGTTGTTCTTTACCGCCTCCACCGGATTCATCTCCATAAGGGGCACATGTTTATGCGCAGCGGCGTGATACACAATCGTAGGTCGGAAATTCTGAAAAACACTATCGATCCGCGACACATCCTGAATATCAGCTATGATCGGTTGAATCTTCTGATCGGGATATAATTGGCGTAGCTCTTGTTCAATCAGGTAAATGCTGTTCTCACCATGACCAAGCAGCAACATTTCCTTCGGACGATACGCAGCTAGCTGACGGCACAGTTCTGAGCCAATGGAGCCTCCTGCACCCGTGATGAGAATACACTCACTCCCTAAATTCTCACGAATCTCTTCAGTATTAATCTCAACAGGAGTTCTACCCAGCAAATCATTTACGGACACTTCACGAATTCGATTGACTGCCATTTTCCCGTCCAAAATTTCTGTCATACTAGGCATTACCTTAATCTGTGCTTTTGTTGATTTGCAGATCTCAATAATCTCCATTAAGTCGTTATGTGGCGCTGTCGGGAGGGCAATAATAATGAACGCAATGTCCAGCTGTTTCACGGCCTCGGGAATGAAATTTCGGTTACCCACAATCGGCAGCCCCATTACTTCCAGCTTTTGTTTGGATGCATCATCATCAATGAAAGCGACCGGATGCATAAATTTGAACCTTGAATGCTTGATATCTTTCGTAACGAGGATTCCTGCTTTACCAGCCCCAACGATTAGAAGATTACCTTCGAAGGCATCCTTCACACCCGTTGTCTCAAATCCATCATTTAGAAGACGTTTAACCATTCGTAATCCAACTATGCCCAGAAACACATAACCCGCTGCAAAATAGATAGAAATCGGTAGTCGATAGGAAGGAATTACTGCATGGGTGGATAGGTTGACAGCAATCACTCCAACGAGGGTTAATACACTCACTTTTAGAAGCTGCAGTAACTCTCTCATTCCGGTGTATCGCCAGATATTGTTATACACTTTGAATCCAAATGAGAAGGCCGCATACACCGCAATGTGAATCAATATTGCCCACGGAAGCATCCACACGTACATCTCAGGGATTTGAAAATCAAACCGAAGTAAAAACACAAGCCACACTGAAGCCGCAATAATCCCTGCATCCAACATGACCAAACGGACGATCCGCATTTTCATCACTTCTTTCTCCCTAATTAACTAAAAATTCATTTACTCGCCTTTTAAGTGAGAGTGAATATTCAATCCCCCGATAGGCTGGCATGCATTTCAGACGGAACCCGCTTTCTTTCCTCCTTGTTTAGCGCTTCTATATAGATCGAGTCCATTTCACGGAGCACCGCAGGCAACCCGTAACGAATGATCCTCTCCTTGTTTGCTTCTCCCATTGCCGTAGTTAATGCTGGATCATCACGTAATTGAGTAAAAGCCTTAGCGGTAGCGGTAATATCACCAACAGGAACCAACATGCCTGTTGACTCATGTTCGATCAAATCATGAATCCCCCGAATATGCGTACCTATAACGGGTTTTCCTACTGCCATCGCCTCCATAATCGCCCGAGGTAGCCCCTCGCGATAAGACACAAGTGCAGCAACATCACATGCTCTGAGTAGATCCGGAATATCTCTACGGTACCCAAGCATATGCACCCGATCGCTGACACCCAGCCGATTAGCAAGTTCCAATAGAGTCTGCTCGAACGGTCCTGTACCCGCAAAAGCCAGATGGATGTTGCCTGCTTGAGACCCCAACTGACCCAGCGCTTCGATCAACTGCTTCTGGTTCTTGTTGGCGTTTAATTCAGCAACGCATAGGATGACGAAGGGAGGTTCATCATGCTCACGCTTCGGCAGATCAAACAGTTGGCGTCGCCTATCTGCCTTCTCCGACGCAGTTTCAGGCTGATCCTGTTCACTGCCGTAAACCTGGAGATCAAGTCCTACACCACTCACATAAGTCACCTTTTTCCGTATAGAAAATTTCTGGGCGCGTTCATAATCTTCTCTATTTATGGTGATTAGCACATCTGTCCAGCGGGCCATTAACCTCTCGAGCGGATAATATAGCATCCAGTTCAGAAAAGGAGCTCCCTTGAAAAAATGAAAACCATGCGCTGTATACAATGTGCAAGGTACACCTGCTTTATGGGCCGCAATCCGTCCGAGAATCGAAGCGACTGGCGTATGTACATGGATGAACTGGAACCCCTCCTCCTTGAAGCTTTCCGTTAATATCCCTAGCGCTGCCCAGTTCTGCATCTGTAAAGGGCTACGCTGAATGGGCACATCATGACACACGATCCCCTTCTCTTCTAACCGTAATCTCGCTTCCCCGGGCTGCGCGTAAGCATGCACTTCACAACCTTTTTGCTGCAATAACGCCATGTAAGGTAGATGAAAACTCTCAAAATGCCCAAAAATGGAGGCTACAAAAGCAACTCTTACCGGCCCACAGTCTTCAGCAGGTATGCTCCCTAACCTCTTGTTATTGCGCTTGTTGCGCTTGTTGCGCTTGTTCTGTTTGTTGTCGTAGGTTACGACCCGTTGACTTTTCAGTGCCCTTGGTTCGATATCGCTTCACTCCTTTCCATCCCGTATTCGTTAATCGGATGCAAGCTGCATTCATAGCCATCATGAACCACCAATACCGCTGAAATAAGGCTTCAATACCCATCGAAAGTCCAATCATCGCTGCGTGAGACAGCAATAATGCCATAATGATCGGTCTGTTCACCCTATCTGCCGCGCGATAAGAACGTATCCCAACGATGAAGAACCAGATCATGAATCCGCCGTACACAATCAAGCCCAACAAGCCAAATTCTGTCATAAACCAGATCGGAGTATTATGGATAATAATCCGCAGTTCATAGTTATAGCTACCGAGTCCAATCCCTAATAATGGACTTTGAGCGATCCACTCCACAGCCTTCCCAATGATGTCTAGACGCGACTGAATCTGCGAGGGTCTGCTGGCCATATTCCCAAGCACATCCAGATAAGCTGTACCTTTATACAACAGCAATGCTCCAAACGCGACGCTAAACCCCATGCCGATCTTGAGAAGTCGAGAAGGATTAGTCAGCAGTAATGTAAGTAGGACAAGGAACAAACCTATCCATGACGAACGCGAAAAAGTCATTATTATGCCCCCGGCTAAGGAGATCGTCGCTAGCGTGCTCACCCATCCCCTAAGCAGCTTGACCCCGTCCCCACTCGTCATGATATGAATAGCAAAAGCCGTAACTAGTAATCCGCCGTATGCATTCGGATCAATTAGCATCCCGGAGAGGCGACCGTCTTGCACCATAAACGGAACCTTCACTCCACTAAAAAAATCGAACAAAGCGACGCCATTGAAGATCAGCACACTGATCAAAAAAGCTCGTAGCATTTTATATAACCGATCCCAGCTGTCTACAGCCTGAACAAGCATGATGTAAGTCAGCAGTAGGAGTATAAACCCAAAATCTTTTTGCAATAGAGCGTATTGCGTAATGAATCCATTGCGCCATATGGATACAAATGAAGCGAGGACGAAAATAAACAACATCCCCCAATGCCATGAACTGAACTGCCTCGGGTCCAATTTGAGGTGTAAACCTGCTGCAAACAAACCAAGCATTAAGAAAAGGTCAGAGGGTGCGATTCGAAATGCGCCACCGAAATCAATTTGAGCCGGAAGGCAGATGATGTAACCCATAACCGCAAACAGAAATAAATTACGCATGGTGTAGGGTTTCCCTACAACGAGTACAGATGTCATACAAGCCCCTACTTTCCTATGAGAAATTGTCTCTATGCGGCCAATTCCCGTTGTACCTGTTTCCTTGCCTGACGGATTACCAAGAAAAGTACAATCACACTACCTATCATCTGAACGAATAAGGCCAAGCTAGCCCCCACCGCAGCACCTATCACCCCGAAAATAGGCACGAATATTAGACAAGAAAGCCCATTAGTGATCACGGAACACAGAAACAAGGGAATCTGCGCTTTGTACTTCCCGGTAGCCGTTATGGCATACCACAGGTAAGACGTTACAAATACCAATAGGGTAGAAACGAGCAACCAATGAAATAAACCTATCTCAGCAGCCACATCTGGACTGAATAGAAGAGTTAGTAGCTGATGACCAAAGATCCACCCGATCAAACAAGCGATCGCACTAATTCCTATACCCATTGCAATCATTCGACTGAGTAAAGAGATGAACTCCTTATGTCGTCCGCTAGCGTGCCAACGGGCAAGACGTGGTGTTATCGCTTCACCGAGTGCAGTCACAACAACATTGCAGGCAACGATCATGTATGAGAGCGTAGCGTATATGCCTAAGTCATGTTCTCCTTTAAAATATGAAATCGCGTATAGTGGGATATTTGTATTTAGTGACATCAACGCCAGCACCACGCCAAGGGGTGAGCTTACGAGCAGCAAGCCCCATAATCGTCTTTTGTTAAAAAGTGGTCTGAGCGACGTATGCACTCTCGCTTTGCGAGCATCATATCCAATGGTTATTGCTAACCATCCGATAATCATGACTAATAACGCTAGAATGAGACTCTGAGTAGGGATAAATACGAGGGCGAAGACAAGTATGGAGAACAATCCTTTAGCAGCTCTCGAGAAAGAGATTTGATCTAGCCTTTCCTGCTTCTGAACGATACCCAATAAAATATCGCTGACCGACTCAACAATTCTATACAATCCTATGAAAAATATGACTAAAGCTGTATTCCAATCAGCACCACTAAGGATGCAACAACCTGCTGTAACCGTGAATGCAACTGCGGTTGTCACGAGACGAAGGCCAAAAAAATCTCCAAAAAGATATTTTCCAGATGTATCAACGATCAAGACCGAACGCAGATGCAGATGCGACAGCATGAAGATGGGAGCAGTCACCGCAAGCCCTAACGAATATTGCCCAACGATTTCGGATGAGCCAAATTTATTAAGCAAAATTACAATCACGAATTGAGCGCCTGCGTATGTGATATTTCCGAATAAATAACGAAGAGAAGCAAGTGTCATAATGCGTTAGACCAACCCTGAAGTTGAGGCCCAATCGGCAAAATCTTCACCGCGAATCTTGTAACGTTTGCTACTTTTTCGATAATTCAAAACCGCCCCCAAAATATGTGCTCCTTGCTGCTCAAGAATCTGTTTTGCAGAGTTGGTATGCTTCAAGAGCACTTTCCCGGATTTTACGACTAACAGTACCCCCTCGGTCATCTTTGCCAAGATAAGGGCATCCGAAAAAGGCATTAACACCGAAGAAGAGTCGATGACAATCGTATCAAATCTCTCACTAAGCTCTGCAAATAACCTTTTCATTCCTGTTGATCCTAGTAAGTCAGCTGGATTGGGGGAGATCGGACCCGATGTCATTACAGAAAGTCCTTCTGATCCCTCAATAGGGAAAATACAATCATCCACACGGGTTTGATCCACTAGGATACTACTTAATCCGATCCAATTGGGTAGATCAAATGCCTTATGCACCGTTGGTGTACGCAAATCCCCATCGATCAGCAGCACAGTTCTTCCCGTTTCTGCCATCGCTATGGCCAAGTTCATCGCCACTGTTGATTTACCTTCATTCGGAAGTGAGCTTGTAACTAATAAAGATCGAATTTCTCCACCAACTCGGGTATAACGAATATTAGATCGTATCGTTCGGAATTGGTCACCATTAGATGATTTCGGTTGTTCCAGGCAATACAATCTTGGCGTTTTCTTCTTCATGTCTGCTGGCTCCTTCTACTGAATTGGATTTCGTCTTCTCCCGCCGTTTCCGCGGCTTCAATTTTCCCACCGTTCCCAGAAGAGGAAGCTGCAAATCCAACTGAATATTCTTGGCGCTTTTCACAGGTTTCTCCGCCAATTCCCGTAGAATGGAAAATGCGATCCCAGCAATCAATGCAAGTCCGAAAGCAACGACCATATTGAATACTGGCTTGGGTGAGATCGCCTCGAAAGGAACCTTGGCTCGGTCAAGAAGCACAACATTCTCTACCCCCATAATTGCTTGGATGTTCTCATTAAAGGCCTCACCAAAGCCATTCGCGATATTCGTTGCCCGCTGAGCATTAGAATCCGATACAATTACCGTCGTCACGAGTGACTCGCTACTTGTTCTTGTTTTCACTTTTTCTAATAGTTTTTCAGGGGTCATGTTTAATTGCAGTCTTCTAACGACCTCTTCAGCGATTCTACTGCTTCGGATAATTTCTCCGTAAGTGGTTACTAGTTTTTGCCCAGCCATAATGTCATTGATTGCTTTCTGTTGCCTATCCCCTTGAATAAGAATAGAAGCCGTCGCCTCGTATTTCGGTTTTAAGACATAGTAGCTAACGAAGCTAGCAATTCCGACCGCAACAATACATAATACAATGATGAACAGCAGCCTACGTTTCACTAGTTTCAAAATGCTGCCTAGTTCGAATTCCATCGTTCATTTCTCCTAACCGTTAATGTATTTTCCTCTTCTTCAACAAGTGTTTTATTGTATAGTTATATTCTCGTTAGCCCAATATATGTCCAAAAAAAGTTGGGAATTTATAAGTCTTCTTTTAAAAAAATCCACCCGACTCTCTATTAAATCCCAACAGAAATAGGCCGTTTACTAGTAAGATTCTACTGGTAGACAGCCTTATATATTCACTTTTTACTACTACCTAATAATACGTCGTGCTAGTTGGCGCGCTTATGTAGGGCGTTTATGTAGCACTTTGTTGATAACCTTTCTATAATCCAATTATATGGTTTATCTTCGTATTGAATCTTAATGAAATCTTAACGGATAAATGAGATTTATTATGCATTCAAATCCGCCATTGCTGGAATATGAATTTCTTTGACACAGGAAGCACTAGAGAGGTTAACGATACATTTCACAATGGAGACAATGTCCTGAACAGGAATTCTTGTGCCGCTATATTCTGCAATCGCTTTTTCCGCGCCATCCTCATAAGGAATTTCTGCTGCCAGCTCACCCGGATTCACACAAGTTACTGCAATGCCATCCTTACGTACATGCTCACGCAATGCATGTGTAATACCACGCAGACCGAACTTGGAAGCTACAAATGATACCTGGGCGTTATTGGTATGATCCAGTCCTGCTGTGGAGCCAATTAGAATAATTTTTCCTGCTTCCGATTGACGAAGATTAGGTAATACAGCCTGTATGCAGGTAATTGTTGAAGTTATATTCACATTTATAATGTTGGCAATGTCACTCGTCTCATCCTTGTCAAAAGTATAGTGATCCTCAAAACCTTCTTTCTCCCAAATACCCACGTTATAAACTAGAACATCAATCTTCTCCGTTTGAATTCCCTTTGATAAGACTTGTGCGGCATCTGGCTGCGATAGATCTACTGCAATCCATACCCGCTGTATTCCATCATTAAGATCCAGACTGCCCGGTCTGCTTCTGGAGACGATCCACACTCGATCACCATACTCAGGTAAACCTTTCACAAATGCATCTCCCAAACCTTTACTTGCCCCCAAAATTAGATAGTTTCTCATACTGTCGTCCTTTCTATATGCATCATTCTATTTTTATATCATAGTACCATCGAAGGACATGAAGAAGTAGGGTTAGAATTCGGAGTTAGGCAATTAACTTTTGAAAAAAGCCGCTATCATGGAGTAATCCATAGATAATGGCTCTTTATTTTACATCATCGAAGCAAAATGTTGACTTATTAATTTCTAGTACGGAGCATACGTCCTACAAAATAAAGCATTTGTTTACGTGTGAAAAAACGTGACATTTGAGCTGAAATATAGTTTGTTAATCCTGGGACAGCAAATACTTTTCTAGCTTGAAGCGACCGAAGAGCGACTTGAACCACATTTTCTGGAGTATCTCGCTTCCCTACAGAAGCTTCATCAGCTCCCACAACATTAAAAAATTCTGTTTCCGTAGACCCCGGACATAACGCAAGAAATTGTACGCCCCGTTTTCTATTTTCCTCCCATAGCGCTTGTGTAAATGATAATACAAAAGCTTTTGTCGCTCCATATACAGCCATATTGGGAAGAGGTTGAAATGCTGCTGTTGAAGCAACGTTTATAATCACACCACTTTTTCTTTTTAACATACCTGGCAAAAATAAATGGGTCAGATCTACAACCGCCAAAACATTTAGCATCACCTCTTCATGTTGTCTTGGACCAGACAGTTGTTCAAAAAGCCCATACGTAGCAAAACCTGCATTATTAATAAGAATATCAACGTTCAGACCACGTTCCATACATTGTTGATAGAGCCTGCTAGGAGAACCTTCTTGCGATAAATCAGCAACGATAACCTCCGCTTGAATATGAAATTCTCTTTGTAATTTTTCCGCTAAAGCAATCAATTTATCTTCGGATCGGGCGACTAATATCAAATGACTTCCTTTGGCTGCAAGTTCTCGAGCAAACGCTTCACCTATTCCTGAAGAAGCACCTGTAATCAACGTCCATTTATTTTGAATTGTAATCATTGCTATTATCTCTCCCTTTAATGACCATCTAGAAACAGTGTTTCAATATGAATCATTGTATCTGAGTGAGGTTACGTTGTCAAATAAAGTTCTACATTTAAATATTGGCTATTTCTCCTCTACATCAGTAAAATAAGGTTTAGAAATAACGGCTATTTGAAAAAGCTAAAGTAAAGTTCTAAGGAAGTGAAACTACATGCAAAAATCGTCCAAAATATCTTCTATAGATGCTCAATCCGTTACAACCTACCCAAAAGCAAAACTACAGCATGCAGAAATATTAAGACTGAATATTATCGAAGCCGCTGCGGCCATTATGCATGAATCCGGACCTGAAGGTGTAACCATTCGCAAGGTTGCTGAAAAAATGGAATGTCCCACAAAAATCATTTATAACTTGTTTGGAAACAAGGAAGGTTTAGCGAAGGAGCTTTTTCTGCAAGGGTGTAAATTGTTGGCCGCTGCCTTTCAAGCGGTTCCAAAACAAGACAATCTAAATTTATATCTTCGCGATCTTGGACAAGCTTATTGGGATTTCTCACGGAATCATACCAGCTATTATATGGTTATGTTTGGAGGGGCTTTTAGCGAGTTCAAACCGGAGGAAGAAAGTTTACATGCTATCTTCACGGCACTTCAACAAGTAATAGCCCTTATTACAGAAGCCATCGAACAAGGGTTTATTGAGGAGAAAGATCCCCTCCTTGTTGTGAATCTGGTGTGGGCATCGTTGCATGGCCTCATTCATCTGCATTTGGGGGGACATATTCAAAATGAGGAAGCTGCTAAAACATTGTATGATAGATCAGTATCCAATTTAATACATACGTTCTTTAGAAGCGATAATTAAAAAAGAAGCTTTTTTGCGGCTAATACAAAAAAACGGCATTTCTGCCGTTTTTTCTTTTCATATTATGTCCGGCGCATATAAGCACGAACTGTAATTGGTGCAAAAATCGCAACGATGACAGCTGCTCCGATCAGAGAGATTACGAAATCCCAGCCTACGGTACCATTGTTAGTAAGCTCCCGCACCGCGGTCACCAAATGTGAGATCGGATTGACTTTAACAAACCATTGAAGCCAGCTAGGCATTGTATCTACCGGTACGAATGCGTTAGACAGAAACGTAAGCGGGAACAGCACAATCATCGAGATCCCTTGTACACTTGAGGCTGTTCTTGCAATGACACCAAAGAAAGCAAAGATCCAGCTAATCGACCAAGCACAGACAATAACAAGAAGTGCCGCTATAGCAACATGCCCCAGCCCTCCCTCGGGCCGTAATCCCATAATATAACCCATGGTGAAAGTGAGCACAGTCGCTATCGTATACCGAATCGTATCTGCTAATAGAGCACCTGCTAACGGAGCTATCCTTGCAATTGGCAGTGATTTAAATCGGTCAAACACACCTTTATCCATATCCTCACGTAATTGAACTCCAGTAACGATCGAAGTAGTAATTACGGTCTGAACGAGAATACCAGGAATGATAACAGGCAAATAGCTAGCAATGTCACCAGAGATGGCTCCACCAAAAATATAGGTAAACATCAGAGTAAAAATAATAGGCTGAAGCGTAACATCGAATAATTGCTCAGGTGTTCGCCGTATTTTTAGTATACCTCTATACGCCATTGTGAATGAATTTCGTATACTCTGTCTGAGACTCGTATGGTTTTTCAATTGTCTTGTAGTTCCTGAGTTTATTGCAGAAGTTCTTGTACTCATACTCTTACTGCCTCCTTCTTGTTTGACTGCCCAGACGCATTTGAAGCGTTATCTGTTACACCCTGACCCGTGATTGTTAAGAATACTTCATCAAGTGTTGGTTTCTGCACACTCACCTCTGCAAGTGGAATGCCTGCTTCGCGAAGAGCAATAAGTAGATCAGTCACTAAATCCGCGTTCGCCATCGGTGCAGAAATCTGCCCTTCCTCTAACGAAGACACATTGGATTGGACATGCAGAACATGTTCTACAAGCTGACGAGCTTGTTTAAAATTCTTTAGCTCTCGGACCTTCAATAGTAAAGATGTGGTACCCACGGATGATTTCAGCTCATCCACAGTGCCCTCGGCGACGACTTGCCCACGGTCAATAACTGCCACCCGGTCTGCTAGTTGATCTGCTTCTTCAAGGTACTGCGTCGTTAAAAGAACTGTTGATCCTGTATTCACCAATCGGCGAATCGTATCCCACATCTGTGAGCGTGTACGCGGGTCAAGCCCTGTAGTTGGCTCATCCAAGAAAATCAACGGTGGCTGAGCAATTAGGCTTGCTGCCAGATCCAGACGACGACGCATACCACCAGAGAAATTTCTTAGTGGACGCTTAGCCGCCTCTGTCAAACCAAACTCTTCAAGCAGTTCAGCAGCTTTTTGTCGTGCCTCCGCGCGGCCAAGTCCTAACAAACGCGAGAAGATGATCAAATTTTCCGTAGCACTAAGTGACTCATCTACCGAGGCGTATTGTCCTGTCACACCAATTAATTGCCGCACTATCTGCGATTCCTTCACTACATCATGTCCGAAGATTCGCGCTGAACCTGCATCAGGGCGAAGTAAGGTCGCCAGCATCCGTATGACGGTAGTTTTTCCGGCTCCATTTGGACCAAGAACTCCATAGATCGTACCTGCTTTTACGTTTAAATTCACCCCATCCACAGCGCGATTGTCACCAAATGTTTTGACGAGTCCACGCGCCTCGACGGCCCAATCTCCAGGGTTGTGCTCAATTATTTTTTTGCGTTCATTAACCATTACAATTCCTCCAACGTTTTAGTTTGTATTGTGATGCTAACTCCCTTTTATAAACTGAATTTAAACGAAGGTTTAAACTGAGTTTATAAATGAGATATGCTTTCCGTTGAAAGCTATCCTGTAAATGCAGAAATAACGGTGTAGCTCAATGCTACGCCGTTTATTCTTTCAAAAATGCTTCTGCCTTGTCCTTATGTTCATCTGGAATGCTAACGGACTCCATGGAGCTTTATCGGACTGAAAGTACACAATATTGCCCCTGATAATGATGATTAACGTCTCTCTAGTCCGCAACTCGCCCCAAATGCCTCAAAATGAGCAAATAGCAGTTCATATGTATATACGAATCCATTATATCTGTTTCATTTAAATATTTTTGCACAATGCATCAAAAAAACCGAGAAGCGCGATCTCACGCCTCTCGGTTTATCATTAATTGTTATGATCTGCTTCAACATATTCTTTAAGCGCAAACAGTTTATTAGCCCAGTATTGTTCAAAAAAGGTAAGCCAATCTTGAAGCTCCAGTAGAGGCTCTGGCTGAAGCTTGTACCTAGTCTCCCGACCGACTTTCTGACTGCTAACAAGCTGTGCATCGGACAATACTTGTAAATGCTTATTAACAGCGGTTCGGCTGATCGGGTAGCAGTCCGAGATGGATGCTATGGACATTTCCTTATTAGCAAGCAGCTTTAGCAGACTGCGGCGGGTAGGATCTGCTATCGCTTGAAATACATCATGTCCAGATTCAGCGACTGGCATCTTAAGCCTCGATATAAGCAGGAAGTTTTTCTTGGACGATTTTCTCCCAGCCGCCGTTCATAAAGCCACGAACGATTGGATGCGGTTGACCAAATTCAGTTACCTTTTCAGGGTCCCATCCAGAATGAATCACGGTGAACTCCGTTTTCCCATTAATCTCTTTCAATTCAAAAGCAAGATGCCAATCCTTCCCCCAATTAAAACCGACACGATTCGGTTCATCAATCTCTGTAACTTTACATGGGGAATCCCCGAATTGTCCAGCATGTAGAATGAACTCATGACCTACCACTGGCTCGAATGTACTTGGCATCCACCAGGCAGCTATTCCTTCAGCAGTGGAAACAGCTTTCCATACTTTTTCAATGGGCGCATTGAGTGTAATTGTTTGACGAATATCTTGTAGTGGTCCTTGAGTTTGCATAAATTTCCTCCAAAATTCATTTTAATGTAACACCTTCTGGTTTCATTTTTATTATAACACCATTTGGTGTTATGTCAATTTGCAGAAACCTTAAGGGAATAGCGGAGGAAAGCCTTAACTAGATCCAAGTATCATTGGCTGCTGTTAATTCGGACTCAGTACCGCCAGTGTTTACTACGCTTCTAGGCTCCACCAACATGATATGGCATTCCTTTTCGGCGGAAGGCTTCATCTCGACTCCCTTTGGGAGAATAAACATCTCACCCTTGGAGATTTTAACCTGACCATCACGGAAATCAATGATCATCTCCCCTTCGAGCGTGAAAAATACCTTATCGGTATCTTGATGAACATGCCATTCAAAATCCCCAGTGATCTTAATAAGTTTAAATTGATAGTCATTCATTTCACCAATGACTTTCGGAGACCAAAGGTCGTTAAATTTAGATAACTTATCGTTCAGATTAATAGCTTGATAATGGATAGTAATCACTCCTTATTTTCCTCAACTTATTAGAGCTTAAGCAAGGCTGATAATATATTTTGTAAAGCGTAATCAATAGCTAATGGTCCACCAGTAATAGCGGAATTATCCATTAAATAGACATTGCCTTTCTTTACGGCATTCATAGCATTCCACACATTACTTTGTTTTAAGTTATTCATTAATTCCTCCTTTTTTGTAATGTCACCTATAAGGAAAATATGGTCTGCTTGAACAGTTGATATTCCTTCAAACGAAGTAAATTCATTATTATTACCTGCATATGTATCATCCGGTGTAAGCCCCAGTCCCTTTTTTTTATCAAAAGCAAGTTTATAGACCGGATTCCCTTCACCTAGAACATTAAAAGTTTTTCCATCCCAAGACAATATAAGCGATACTGTCTCTCTTTCCATCGACTTTAATGTTTCACGCCCAGTTGTAATATCTTTCATCATTTTATCAATTACTTTTTCCGCTTCGTCTTCTTTGCCAATAATCATGGCTACTGTACGGAGTCCATATTGCCAATCTTCATAGATGTCCTTGTATTTTAATGTAATGACTGGTGCAATTTTATCTAGTGAATCATACACTGCTTCATGATGCTCTGTTGCTAAAATATAATCAGGATTAATCGATAGAATTTTCTCAATGCTTGGAGACACTTTATCTCCTAGTTCTTCAGCTGAATCCAGCTTTCCTTTTAAATAAGATAAAGAAGATAGATAATCTTTTTCTGTAGATGCAACAGGTGGCTCACCTAATGCAACTAATATTTCAGGATAAAAATACCATAGCGAGGCTATTTTTTCCGGTTTTTTCTCGATAACAATTTCTTTACCTAAGGCATCCTTAAATGTTCTTGGCCAATCAGCTGCATCTACATTAACTGCTGTTGAAGATACGCCTTCTTTAGTTGATTCTTTATTTTCAGCAGGTGTTTCAGTACAACCCGCTAGTATACCTGCTAATAATAGTGTTGCGACTAGCAGTCCTCTAATCTTTTTCATTCGAAATTCCTCCAACATAATGGTTTCATTGCTTAACCATTATTATAGTAGAGCACTTTTTAGATAAGAATGGATGCAGGTTGAATTCACCATGGATTATTGATGAACTTCTCTCGATATTCGGTAGGTGAAATGCCACATTGTTTTTTGAAAACTCTACTAAAATAAAAGGGGTCAGCCATTCCAACGGTTTGCGCAATTTGTTGTACAGGCGCATCACTTGTAAATAGCATTTCTTGCGCTATATTTATACGATATTTTAATAAATATTCTGCTGGTCCCATACCGGCATGTGTTCTAAATACGTAAGAAAGTCGATTTCGATTAACATTATTTTGTTCTGCAAGCGAAGCTATTGTAAAACTTTGATAATAGTTTTGATGAATATAATTAGATACCCGTTCGAATAAAGTATGTGAGTCACAGCTATCTTCCCTATTAATAACGCATAATAAGGCCTCATTCAGCACTTCGCGAAACAGCATTTCAGTCTGAAACATCGAAATGCCTCCACGCTGATTATACACATGCCAAAGACGCATAATTAATTCAATAAGACGAGGAGATTGACCTGTTAATAATTCAAAATGCTGATGAGAAAAGCTTGACTCTTTTAGTTCTGAGTTACATATCCGATATTGAACAAGAATATATTCCCAATTGGTTCTACCTAACATTTTTTGATCTAGTTTCATTTTTGCACCCCCATGCACAACTTTTCCAGGCGAAAAGATATAAGGCGTGCCATTAAATTTAAATTTAATCTTTCCTGTAAGTGGAAACACAAATCCAGGAAAAGAATCTGTATAGTCAGCGTACGGCACACCTGGATTTTCAGCATATCGATATACTCCTTCTACTTGAAAAGGAGTGTGTGCAAAATGCTCTGCTAACTGATTAACGTCTATCTTCACAATGCATACCTCATTTCAATAGTAGTCTCTTATATGGATAATCATCAACAAAACTCAATCATAGTGCACCAGCTCAGAGGCATTGGCGTCAGTAAGGTGAGCATAAGGATTCACGCCTGTTTACACATTAATAATAATGATTATCATTGTCAATCAATATAGATAATAAAAATGTCGCACCTGGCTAATACTCAAGCCATCAGGTATCCATAAAAAAACGCTTGGAATCCCAAGCGTGTCAGTTTGTAAGCCAATTTTAAAGTCAATCCAATGCTCTAAACCTCAAAAGGTTTGGATCGCAATTTGAATAACATACTTATCCGGATCCCCTACAGCTAAATAACTAAGCAATTCATACTCATAAGCGTTTCCGGTTATGTGTAAATCATTTTCAGCAATATAAGACTTTAGCTTCTCATAGGACGCAGGTAAGGTTTCATAAGATCCCTTGTGATTCATGATCAAATATTTACCCTTTGGCTTAATATAAAGTAATTCACCGTTATGCTTTTCATTGATTTTATTACAATAATAATCCGGGTCATAGTCGCCTTCTTCCAAACTGCTTTTACAAATAATCGAACCTATCGGAAAGTCATATTCAAGATGATGTTCATCGCAATAATCGAAGATTCGATATACTTTTCGTACATGATCCTTCTCACCCTTCTCCTTCGAGAGTCTAACCGCAATAAAATACTCTTCATCACATTCCTCGACCCAGGGTTCTCCACAATTAACATGGAGCGCACGATTCGTATTATCTATAGCCCCTTGTAAAAGCCTCTGCATTCGCTCTAACTTTTTTTGTTCATCAACCAACTGCAGCTGTTTTTGCTTAAGCATGGATAAAAAATGCAATGTGTTTTGATCTTGTATATATTCTTTGATCTCATTCAACGGCGTTCCTGTCCCTTTTAGTACGGCAATAATATCGAAGGTATAAAACTGCTTATAGGAATAATAACGATATCCGTTTTCCTTCACGATCTCCGGTTTTAATATACCAATGTCATCATAATGGAATAACGTATGCTTTGTTACCCCACATACCTTTGCGAACTCGCTCGTCGTAAAGTATTGATCATAATCAATAGACATTCAAATCACTCCTCTTGACTATCGGGTTACCCTATACCTCAAAGTACAATAACGGAACACCATTACCTTGTCAAGGTAACGTTATTAGCTACTATCATCTTAGGAGGATTACCCATGTTTTCATCAAATCTATCTAAATTTCAACGCTGGATCGTGCTGGCGATTGTGTCCAGCGCACTCTTTATGATCGTCATCGACATGACCGTACTTTATTCGGTTCTACCACGACTTACGCATGATCTTGCTGCTTCTGCATCGGAAAAACTATGGATCGTAAATATTTATCCACTTGTAATGGCAGGATTATTACTCGGTCTTGGCACACTAGGCGATCGTCTTGGGCATAAAAAACTCTTCGTTATGGGACTTACTATCTTTGGGTTGGCTTCATTAATCGCTGCCTACGCGCCGACACCTCTCGTTCTTATTGCTGCGCGTACCCTACTAGCTATTGGTGCAGCCATGATGATGCCCGCAACACTCTCCATTATTCGAACTACCTTTTCGGATGAGCGTGAGCGTTCACTAGCCGTAGGTATTTGGGCATCTGTCTCCTCTGTGGGAGCAGGAATGGGTCCACTCGTTGGTGGTTTTTTACTGGAGCATTTCTGGTGGGGATCGGTGTTCCTCATCAATATTCCTATAGTTATTCTTGCACTGATCTTGGCCATCTTACTAATCCCAAATCTTAATGGGAATAAGAATAAGAAATGGGATTTCATTGGTTCCGTTCAAATTATGATTGGTCTGGTTGCCCTTGTTTATGCAGTTAAGGAGATCAGCAGACGTGAAGGTTCAATTTCCATCGCTGTGTTATCTGCCGTGATTGGTGTCGTAGCTATGATCATATTTATGCGCCATCAATGTAAGAGCCAGAATCCATTAATAGATTTTGCACTATTTAGAGACTCCCACTTTACTACTGGAGTGGCTACAGCTCTATTGTCTTGTTTTGCACTTATTGGAATGGAATTGATCGTGACTCAACGGCTCCAGCTTGTTCTTGGATATACACCGTTGGAAGCAGGCTTGTACGTTGTATTCACTTCGATAGCGTCCTTCATCTCAGGGATACTCATCGGACTTGTGTTGCATCGAGTGGACAAAGTAAAAGTACAGTGGGTCTGTCTGTTAGTGTCAGGTATAGGAATGGGCACCCTTCTACTCTTCCATGACGGAAATATATTGTTACAATTCGCAGCCTTAATGATTCTGGGTGCAGGTCTTGGGGGAGCCATGACTGCCGCCTCAAATTCAATCATGCTAAATGTCCCCGTCGAAAAAGCTGGCATGGCCGCATCTATAGAGGAAGTATCGTTCGAACTCGGCAGCGCCCTAAGTATTACACTTCTGGGCAGTCTTTCGTCATTCATCTATACAGCATCATTAGTTCTCCCTGATGAACTAACAGTCCCGCCGATCGTTCGCGACAGCCTTGACGAGGCTCTTCTAGCCGCAGAAAATATGCCTACTGCTGCTGGATCCGCGCTCGTTGAAGCCGCACAATCAGCTTTTGATAAGTCTTTTATTGTTGTCCTTGCCACTGCCACAATCCTTCTGTTAGCTTCTGCGTTTATTATCCGTGCTGCGTCAAAACGTAAATCCTCAATCATAGAACACTAATATTAGAAAAGATGAAGCTATTGCTTCACCAAACAAGGGTGTCTCAACAGCTATGCGATAGCTGCTGGGACACCCTCGTTTATACCAAGCCTATATTATGTTCCTTTTCGTTTCCTTGATGAATACTTCCTCACCCACACTGCCAATTCTAACCTGTGCGTATACACAAGGATCACAAAACTTCCAAACCATACCCACAAGATAGGAGCAGACCATTTACTAATGTACAAAAAAACGGAAAGAAGCAGCATTCCGCTAACCACTTGCACACCATCCGATACAGGTGAATTCCCTCTGCTTTTGAACCAACTGCTGAGCATTTTCAGCACTGCTAAAATGACTGCTAGCGCTAAAGAAGCTTTGAATCCTGTCAATGCACTCCATACCCCAAAGGTTACTGCAATTGCCTTCCCACCTTTTCCTTTAAGAAAGGGAGAGAAGGCATGACCCGCAATGGGAGCTAAGGCTAACGGAATAATGAAATACCCCTGACTATAATGACTTCCCATTACCCATAGAAGAGGTAGATACCCTTTTAAAAAATCCAATATAATCCCCAAAATGCCGAATTTATAGCCTGACGACTTCCATAGATTCAAAGCCCCCGGATTACCGTCGCCAATGTTTTTCAGGTTCTTTTTACGCGCTAGACCAAGCCAATAGGAAAACATAAGAGATCCCGACAAAAATAAACCCGCGACCCACAATATGATCATTAGTCCCTATGGCCTCCCACCTGGATATGCCTTCCTTTCCAGCTTACATGCCTCAGAAAAACAACCTGATAAATCGAATACAGCATGATCAAGATAAAGAAAACAGTTGCTACCACGTGAAATACAGGAATAACGATGCCAAATACACCTACATATTTTATAAAATAAAAGAGCTGGAACATATAAAGGAGATAACCGATCAATAAAGGCATAAACCATGAAGTATTCGCAAAAATAAACACGGTTTCTGAGATGATGAGTCCGATCACCCAAAGCGCGATTGGAATAATTGTTCGCGGACTTATCGTTGAAGTGCTTAAGACAGCCCCTTTACTGAACCCTTCAATTTCACTTTTGATTCCCTTCGGATACATGCGAAACGATACTAAGCCATACCCGATATAATTGGTGATCGGAACACCTGCCGCAATAAATTTTTCTCCTAAAGACAAATCATCCAGCACTTCAGATCTAATGCTTTGATGGCCATTAACTTTTTCATAATCCTGCCTTAATGCTAGAATACACGAGCCGTACAGCCCTTTTTTCGCGTTATTCCTTTCAAAGATCGAGGTGAACGTGAAGATCCCCAGCATATTCATGATTAGGGCGAGCTTCTCAAACAGCTTTTCTGTATGATGAAAAGGAACTACCGAAATGACGCCTTTCGATAGCTCCCTTGCTTTTAATAATGAAGCCAAGGCGTTAGGCTTTAATCGGATATCCGCATCCAAAAAAGCAAAAATATCGCCCGAGGCCTGTAAATATCCATTCCATACTGCCCAGCTCTTACCCGTCCACCCCTCAGGGAGACTGCTGTTCACAATAACCTTAACCCCATAGCTTTCGGCAATTTCTTTGGTCCGATCCTCTGAGAAGTCATCCACCACAATAATTTCATAGGGTGTAAGGGTCTGAGACTGAAGTGAATCGAGCAGATAACGCAAATTATATTCTTCATTCCTTGCAGGAATGATAATGGACAATTTCTCCGGTCCTTGATTAGGCTCGTGATAAGTGCTCAAGGTATTTTTTCTGAACAAAATAAAACCGGAGAGACATCCAACGCCTATAACCATTAACAACCACATTACGGTTCCCCCCCTTCTACATCTATATATATGAGGGGTTAGTCCGTAATATATTCATTTCAAATTTAACCTACATTTACTTTAGCTGAGTATTTATTAAGCTTTTCTGTACATAAAAGCATGACGATAGCGAAAAAAACGATCATCGCAGGAAAAATACCCAACGTAAAATTCGAGGCCAGTAAACCGATAAATGGCGGTACCAGCGTGGTACCGGTATAAGCTGTTGCCATCTGAAAGCCCATAATTGACTGAGCATGCTTCTTCCCGAATCGTACAGGGGTTTCATGTAGCATACATGGGAAAATAGGGGCTAAACCCAGACCGATAATCATAAACCCTACCAGCGAAACTATCGTTGGAAGCGGTAATACTAAGAGCACTGTACCGATTAAAGCAATGAGCTGGCCATATCGTATTAGCTGCTTATTACTCATTCTAAACGTAATGAAGCCCGTCACCATTCTGCCGAAGGTAATCCCTAGATAAAATACCGATACCCATGTCGCTGCAGTGGATGCATGGATGTCTTTGATATTTACTAGAAAGCTGCTCCCCCATAACCCCATACTCGTTTCGATGGCAGAATAAAATAAGAAGGTTAACATCGCAAGCTTAACCCCTCTTAGTTTCCAAGGTTTTGTGTTCTCAGCAGCTTGCTCTAGCTCCGGATGATTGAGCTCATGTTCGCTATCAGCGTTCAGGTTGCTATTGTTTCCAGCCACTCTATCCCATAAAGGCAGCGTAACGAAGAGAATTACAACTAAGCTCAATTGAATATAAGCAACCGTAAGATAACCTTCTCGCCAAAGACCTTCACCAGAGATAAAAGAACCCATAATAATCGGACCCAGCGTCGCGCCCACTCCCCAGAAACAATGTAACCAGCTCATATGATGGGCTTTATAGTGCGTAGCAACATAACTGTTTAATCCGGCATCTACAGATCCCGCACCTAAACCGAGTGGAATCGCAGCAACAATTAGCCATACTAACGAAGGTGACCATGCAAAACCAAATAAAGCTACAGCCGTCATAATACAGCTTACAAGGGTCACTTTCCCCGTACCAAAACGTTTAAGGATTGTACCACTCATCAAACTGGAGACAATTGTGCCTACTGCAATAACCATCGAAAGGATACCAGCAGTACCTAATGAGGCATTTAGATCTAATCTCATTACCGGCCATGCGGATCCAAGCAATGAATCTGGTAGTCCTAAACTAATAAATGCTAAATAAATAATAATAAGAAAAAAAGTAGCCATCGTTATCTCCTTAAGGGTTCTAATCTATTTGTTGTGAAACTAATAAACCTAATCCAAGACTTTGTAATCCATTCAGATAATCACGCTTCAAGTCACTTACCGCTAATTCCGGAAGATGTTCCTTAGGAACGTATGTAGCAGTTCGATCGGCGATTTGATTAAGCATAGCTGGAGCTAATTCATCCTCACAAAAAATAATATAATGCGGATTCAAAATAGAGGTCATAGTAGCCACTAACCGACTAATCGCATCTACTTTATGATCCGGCTGCATGCTTGATCCACCCTGATCTCCAGTTAATGCTTCTATGAAATTTCTATTGTCATACTGGGGCATGTATTGAACTTCCCCTGAAAAAAACGTCTTTCCCCGAACAATTTCACCATTAACGGCTATCCCAGCTCCCGGTCCGTTTTTCCCTAAATACAGATACATCAAAGAAATATTCTCCTTCAAATTTTTTTGCGCCATATAACCGATTACAGCGGCATTCATATCATTTTCCACGATTGTCGGGATAAAGAGCTGATCTTCTATACATCTTTTCAAATCTAGATTCTGATATTTCGCATAACCTGGGATCAGAAAAATCTTCCCCTGTTTCACCGCGCCTGGAACACCAATCGCTACAGATTGAATCTTAGGATTAGCCTTTTTTTCACCTTCGATAAGCGAGACCAGTGTACTAACGTCTTCCTCAAGAATACTAGGTAAATTCCCTTCTTTTACAACATCGCCAATGCAATTATAGATCGTATAGTTTGTTTCATTTTTTTCTAAAAAAATAGCCATCCCTAATCGGTAATTCGGATTATAGGCGTATCTTATTGCCCTTCTTCCGCCACTAGACTCATCAAGGCCAATGATCGTTACTTCCCCAGTCTCTTCCATCTGCATTAGAAATTTACTGATCGTTGGAAAACTGTATTGTAATCTTTGACTTAACTCCGCCTTCGTAGCCCTTCCTAATTCTAATAATGCTGTTCGAATATTTCGAATAATTTCAGATTTGAGTTGCTGTGAAGGAAGTCTTTTATCACTTGACATGGCTCTCCCACCTATAGTCATACTGACTTATTAAATGCATTTAATAAGTCAGTATGACTATAGCAGGAATACTTCTTAACGACAACATAATTTTTGGATGCGGCCCCTTCTGAAACTCCAGCATGAATAAAGGGGCATGAAGCCCCCCTAATTATCAACAAATTCAAAGCCTTTGCAGGATTCGTTCCCATCTTCCAGGATGGCTTTCATCCAAGTACACAGGCTGAAATCCTAATTTCAAATAAATGCGGATGGCAGGCAGTCTGAAATCATCGGTTTCTAAACATGCCGCCGTTCCCCCTGAATCTCTTATTTTGTGCAAGACAGCTAGACTCACAGCATATCCGAGACCTTTACCTGAATAATCTGGAAGCACTCCAACCATATGCAAGTACCAGTTCTTATTGTCCTCACTACCCGACTCCCAGGCCGTAGCAGTAGCTACAGGTTGATCCCCGCGGCAAATGAACAACAAGCGATCCGAATACAAGGGTACATGATCACTGATTTTATGAGCAAATTTAACTTCCCTTGTAAAAGAATGGCGTATAAGCTCTTCCCAGTTCCGTTCATCATCCGGCTCGAAATGACGAATTAGATACCCGGTAGGACAGTGAAAAACAGGCAAGTCGGACAGCATTTCTTTTTTCATCACAAGTTTGGAAAGGGCCTGATCCACCGTCAATTCCTCACTCTCGTTCTAAAATCAGGAAAGGCTATTGCTTTTCCACCATTCTCTACAGATTCCATAGACAATGTAAACACAGAGCTCCAAGTAACGGCATCATATACGTCCACCGAAGGGGTTCGATCCTCCTGAATGGCAGAAATAAATTCTTCAAGCACCATAAAATCGCCTCCGCCATGTTTCGTCCCAGCTGCATATTCGCCCCATTTCATCCATGTCGGGTGATCATAGAGTGGTTGATAACTGCTTAAAGGCTCCCACATTTCCTCTCCATCCGCTATATTTTTGGGCGAGAGATTCTTGAACCAGATCAAATCCTCTTCGTACTGATGGCGGCCCGTAATATACGCTCCCTCAGTTCCTTGCAGTAAATAATGAGTTTTATTATGCGGTCTAACGGAGGACCAGTCTACACGCAGTTCAATCAGTACACCCTTTTCCGTTTGAATGACCGCAACCGCGCTATCCCCTTGCCGCCAGAATCCCTCCCGTGCTGCTGGGTGATCTTTTCCATAATGCTCTACGAAATAATATTGTAAGGATCTAGATTTGGAAACAAAAGACGAGACGCTTTTTAATCGATCACCCTCAGGCTTATTGAGGTTAATCCATTGCGCAACTGGACCAATAGAATGTGTTGGATAATTGATCCCGTTATACTGCTGATGTAATTGCCCCCGCCAAGTCAGAGAACCATCCGGATGATGAGTCAAATGACGTAAATCATGGATATATCCGCCTTCCAGATAAGTAATTTCACCGAACATGCCTTGATCCGCCATATGTTTAATCGTCAGATTTGAGCGCGAGAAGCAGTAATTTTCAGACATCATATATTTAAGTCCAGTTTGTTCAACAGTTTCGATAAGCTCCCAAGCTTCCTCTAAAGATTGGATCGAAATCACTTCGCTTAGGACATGCTTACCCGCTTTTAAAGCATCAATAGATTGTCTGGCATGCAAATGCATGGGGCTTAAGATAAACACCGCATCTATCGCCGAATCTTTTAACATTTCATGATAATCCCGATACGTTCGGATTTCTGGGAATTTCTCTTTCCATTGGTTAAGCACCCACTCATTCAAGTCACAAGTGGCGGTCAGATGTATCCGATCCGATAGAGAGTACAGTGCATTCATAAAACTGGCTCCGCGATTTCCACCTACGATCGCTAATCTTACTGGCTGACGATTCATTGCTGGTCCACCTGCTTTCTATCCATCTGAAATCGATTGATGATTAGCTCCTGATCTCTTGTCTCCCCTTCAGCCTGCGGATATTTTTCATAATCAAAAATGCTGAAGGTAAATAATGAAGACCATTTACTCAATTGCTCGCTTGCCAGATTCACCATCTCTAACCTGATTTCATCTTCAAGCACAGTAAGGATTCGAGCAGCAGGAATATCCAGGATGGAGGCTGTTTGAATGAAATTCCAGTTTTCTTTTCTGACGATAGAATGCACATGATTATGCCCGTTGAAATAGAAACCCACACCTTGCCATTGCTTCAATATCGGCCAAATATCTAAGCTGGGATCCAGTGACATCATTGGCTCAGTTGATCTGGCCGTCGTATTATACAAGGGATGATGACCGAAGACGAATAAAGGCTTTTCCGATTTCCGCTTCATTTGTGCTTCGAGCCAAGTCAGCTGTTCATCATCAAGTGTTCCGCTCCAATCGTCACGATTTTCCCGTGCGGTATCCAGCAAAATAATGATTGCATTCGTCTCTTCAATCACACTGTATCGCTGCTGCCGGGTGACGGAAAGGATTTCTTCCTTAGGATAAGTGTACGTATCATGATTACCAAGTACATGTAGAAAACGTCTAGAATGCTTGCTGTCCTTAATCTTACCCATGATATAATTAAATTCGCTAAATTCTCCTGCATGCACCATATCTCCCACGGAAATATGATAATCGGCTGGGATGGACAAGAATAGATTCATAAATTGCTCGTAAAAAGCATCTCGTGCCTCTTTAATCAAAACCTTGTTGTTTAACAATTCGTCCGGATAATGTAAGTCCCCAATAATCGCCAGCCTCATAAATGCCTCCTCTTAACCTTTAATGCCAGAGCTCATAAAACTACCTATCACTTGCCGCTGGAACAATAAAAATCCAATCATTAAGGGTGCCGACACAATCAATGTAGCCGCACAAACATCGGACCATTGTGCACCCGACTCTGTGGCTTTTGCGAACATCGCCAAGCCTACAGTTAATAAGCGATTCTCCTCAGAATTGGTTACAATAAGGGGCCACAAGAAATCATTCCAATGAAAGCTGACCGACACGATCGCAAAGGACACATAAATCGGGCGTGACAGTGGGACATAGATTCTTGAAAGAATATGCAGGCGTGAGGCGCCTTCCACCCGGGCAGCTTCATCCAGCTCATAGGGTAATTGCTTGAAGGATTGCCTTAACAGAAACACTCCAAAGGAGGAGGCAAAGTAAGGTAGCATAATCCCCAGCTTGGTATCCAACAGACCCATTTCGTTCAACACCTGATAGTTGGAAAAGATAAGTACATCTGGCGGCACCATAATTTGCACCAAAAATAACATGAATAACAGATCTTTCAAGGCGAATCGTACCCGTGCAAACGCATAAGCAGCCATCGTCATTGTAACGAGTTGCACAGCAAGCACAACACCGCACACAAGCAATGTATTCATTAAAAATCGTCCAAAAGGCGCTCCATTCCAGACATGAATCAAATTCTCAAACGTGAACTCCCAAGACCATCCCGCATCAATAGCGACGTCTTTGGGTAGAAAAGCCGTTCTGACCACCCATAGGAAGGGAATGATCCAGGCCGCGGCAAACGTAAATCCAACCGCATGCCACAGTATTTGCTGGATTCGGCGCTTCGTTCTTTCGGAGTTCAGTATGCGCTCCTCTTCTAAAGCTTTGCGTGTATTCTGCCTTAATACTAAGGGTAGCTTTAGTGGATTATCCTCCATGGATTCCACCTCCTATTCATAATGGATTTTCCGATCCCAGCCAAAAAACTGCAAAGAGGAAATCAGGAGCAGCAGCACGATCATGACCACCGTCATCGATGCGGCCATCCCTTGATCGTAGAAATTAAAGGTGGACTCGTAGATATAATAAAGTAGCAGATTACTTGCATTATTCGGACCGCCCTTTGTCATAATCCAGAGATGGTCTACCAGCTTAAAAGAATTGGTTATCGCCACAACAGCCACGAACAACGTGGTCGGCATCGTGAGCGGAATTGTGATTCTGCGGATGGAAGTGAATGTACCGACTCCACTTACTGCAGCCGCTTCATATAAATCCTTGGGAATCTGCTGCATTCCTGCTAAATAAAAAATCATAAAATATCCGGCTTCTTTCCAAATCATCATGATGACTAATGCGCCCATCACCGTATCAGGTGTTCCCAGCAAATTCACAGGCTGATCCGCGATCCATGAAGCCAGTCTGGCAAAGAGCCCAAAATGAGGGGTATACAGAAACAACCAGATGTTCGCCACAGCGATCATCGGGATCATATTCGGATAGAAAAATGAAAGACGTGCCAGTCCCCGCCCTTTTATCGCCTTGTCGGCAAACAGTGCCATCAAGAAAGCCAAAGCTAATGAAGTGGGTACTGTGCCAATGGCGAACCATATATTGTTACTGAACACCTTCATAAAGACATTGTCGTGCAATAGATTAGCGTAATTGTCAAAACCGACGAACAGAGGCTCAGGAGTCGCCAAATTTTTCTCATAAAAGCTAAGCCAGAACGATTTAAACATAGGGTAATAAGTAAACAAGCAAAGAAAGAGCAGCGAAGGCAACACTAGTCCCCAGCCGAATCCGTTTCGTCTAAGCCTCTCACTCCATCCGGCATTCATACCATTCAATCCTTCCATGATTAAGGTTTCTACGATTAATGAATAAAGTAATGACGCCAGAACAAGCTATCGAGCCGTCCTGGCGTATTCCATACCTCAAAGCTTACTTATTGAAGGGAGCAAGTGCCTGTTCTGCTTCTGCTTGGGCCTTTTTAAGTGCACCTGCTGCATCGATCTCTCCTGCCAATGCCGCTTGAATCTGGTTCGTAATTGCCGTCGATACTTTACCATGATTATGAGTGGACAATTCCCGAAACGCATATTCCAATTGATCTCTCGCTACCAATGCTTGCGGGAAATCCGCCGTATACTTCTTCATAGCATCTGTATCGTATGCAGATTTTCTTACGCCAACATAACCGGATGAGCTGCTAAAGAGGGCAGCTTGTTCTGAAGCCGTCATGTATTTGGCAAATTCCCAAGCTGCAGCTTGTTTTTCAGGAGATGTGTCCTTGAAAATATACAGGTTACCTCCCCCAGTAGGTGATCCAAATTGCTTTTGTGCGGGTGGGAACGCCACGCCGAATTCGAACTTCGCGTTATTTTTTACATTGGTTAAGTTGCCGCTTGTATGCATCATCATGGCTGTTTTGCCTTGAATGAAATCTGTCGGAACGGTTGCCCAATCAATAACACCTTCCGGCATCGCCTTGTATTTATGGGACAAATCTAACCAGAATTGCAATGCCTCCACATTCTCCGGCGTATCGAACATCGCTTTTTTGCCATCGGAGGACATTATGTTTTGCTTCGGATCGGAAGCATTTTGCCGTGCAAGCATTTGAAACATCCAATACGAATCATCATTGCCCGGAATTTCCAGCCCCACGTGACCGTCTTTGTTCAGCTTCTTAGCATAGGTTACAAGCTCATCCCATGTAGTGGGTGGTTTCTCTGGATCAAGTCCTGCGGCTTTGAACATTTCTTTGTTGTAGTACATAACAATCGTGCTCCGCTGAAAAGGCAGGCTGTACGTTTTACCTTCAGACTGTGTATCCTCTACAAAGGCGGGATAAAAATCAGCCATCTGAATATCCGTGTCTTTCGCAATAAAATCATCAAGCGGAATGATTGCATTCATATCGAGCATACTGTACAGCTCTGTTGACATCATGACCGCGACATCCGGTGGCTGTTTGGCCTGTACACCCGCTTGAATTTTCACGGTATTGTCACCGTAATTACCTGTGTACACGGGATTAACCTTAATTTCCGGGTGCTGCTCCATGAATGCACTAGCCATCCCATCGATTACTTTTGTAAGAGGACCACCAACATTAACCGGATAATAAAATGTAATCTCCACCGGCTTAGTGACTGGAGTCTCTGTGGATTCCGGAGTTGCAGCGATTGCTGTGGGTTGAGCGGTATTTTCTTTGGCTTCAGCCGTACTGTTATTAGATTGTCCGCAGCCCGCTACTGCCAGCATTGAGACGGATAGCAGTGTTAGAATAGTTTTGGTTTGCTTTAGCATTTCTGTTAGCCCCTTTTTTCACTTGGATTTGAATTAAAATGCATAATGGCGAAAGTTCACACTAATGCGATTCGAGCCTACATCAAGAATATGGAGCTGTGCACCATCAGCGGTAGGCAATACAGCAATTCCTTGGGCTTCAGTACCACTATGCAGATTGCGATCAAAGGCAACAGATACGTTTCCAGTCTCCGGATCAATCTGATAAACCGTTTGGGTTGCGTTATCCGTAGAAGCATACAGAACACCGTTGTACATTTCGGCACCTTGAATTCGATCAATACTTTGGGAAAGTGGAATGGTTGTGATCACATGCATATCATCAAGACTTAGTACATTCAAGACGCTTGCATTACTCCACTGAGCTGTGTAGACCTGACCGCGAGCAGCATCAACGGCTACCCAAGGCACACCGCCAATATGCAGATTCAACGGTAAAGCATAGGATGTACCCGTATATTTCAAAGTGTTCACATCATAGAGGGCGATGTAAGGATGCTGATAGTTTTTGCCGTCTTCAATAGGAGCGTATATTTTACCGTTATAGTAGGAAATATCACCGATATGGTCTCCACCTTGGGAGGCTATCTCCAGTGGAATAGCCAATTCATTCCGTGCTTTTACGGATTTTCCATCAAGTCCAGTCCGTAAGAGCCCATACGAGGAATTAAAGATCCATGAATTCCCGTCTGTAGCCACCCCTTGTCCCCGTTCCAGGGCATCAAGTAACCAGAAGGTTTGCTTAGATACTTCATGCCAAGTTCCAGCAGTTGTAGCTGAAGTCGAAGTCGACTCTGCACTGATTTCTACCTCAGTGTTTACTAGGTTATCCGGTCCGACTGGTGTGGCAGATGCTACTAAAGATAAAGAACTGGTCGTAAGTACCCCCGCGCAAATCAGACTGAATAATCTCTTTAATCTCATGTTTTCTCTCCTCCTAATAAGGTTGTAGTTCGGCATTTGTGCGCCTTACTTCAACCTTATTATAGGAGCTGGCAACAGCTCTCTAATTGAACAAAACACTTCTTTCCTTGAACAAAACTCTCATTTGCAAAAATAAAATCAATAAATCATATGATTAGGTTTGGAGGAGCTTTGATTCGCATACAGCTTTGGGGTTAGGCCGGTTTCTCGTTTGAATAATCTAGTAAAATGACCTTGATCGGCAAAACCAACCTGAGATGCAATTTCCTTCAAACCAATTTTTCCGGAACGAATAAGAAATTTAGAACGTTCGATTCTCAGGCGAATTAAATAATTATGGGGAGTATATCCTGTCTGTTGTTTAAAAATCCGAATAAAATGCGACTGGCTCATATTAGCCATGCCAGCGAGATCAGTCAGTTGAATCTCATCTTCTAAACGCTCACGCATAAATTGAATGACCTGAAATATTTCTTGATTGGCTGGCGTTTTTCGGTTTGAATGCTGGGGAATCACTGAAGAATAGTGTTGTAACAAGTGAATAATTAACATGTTGGATAAAGAGTCGCTATATATTTTCCCTTTGGCACCGCCATTCTGTAATTCCTCCAGCATCCAAAGCCCTAATTGCAGTAGCTTGGAATCCTTGACATGAAATTTGCGGTCCAACTGGATATGGCCTTCCTTTAGATAACCAGATTCACGAGCAATCTCTTCGAGTACCGCTGGCGTAATTTCTATTTTCAAAAAATAGAGCGAGGTTCTGCCCCAAGGGCAAAGAAGGCTCTCATTACAGGGGGTAATATGAATGGTGTAGTAATTTTCGTAGTAGGCTGTGCAGTGAATTCCTATTAAATATTTAGACTCCGAGGATGGGGTGAAAGCTTGCTGCGGGCTATACCATTGCGAAACCTGAAGCTTATCCCAACCAAAAGTATCACTTGCAAGGACAGGCTGAGCAGCTGCAAAGGACGACTCTTCCATTTCTTTCATATTCATCCCCCTTTTCCCTTCAATATAGCAAGCCAGTATACGCTCCGCGTTAATGAGCTGTAAAAGCTATATTAATTTCCCCTTAGTATTCAAAAGGTTATTTACGTCAGAACAGCAAAAAAGAGGGGTTACTCCCCCTCTTTAATATTTTACATATTCTATTTCTGTAACTCTAAGTCTGAGTATCTATTCCAATTTAAACTGATTTACTAAAGCACGCATCTCATTTGAACCCTCTTGGAGCTTGCGAGCAGATGCGGCAATTTCCTCCATAGATGCAAGCTGCTCCAGAGTGGCAGCAGATACTGTCTGTGCAGCCGAAGCTGAGTGCAATGAAACCTGCTCGACCTCCATCACCGCAGCAGATATTTGTTCGGAGCCCGTGTACATCTGTTGTGCAGCGGTCGAGGATTGCTCCACCTGATCTACAATGGTCCGGGTGGCCTGCAAAATGCGTTCAAATGCTTTACCCGTATCATCAATCGCTTGAACTCCTGCTGCGACTTCATTTTGGCCTTTACTCATCGAATGATGGGCATGACCTATACTCGTAATAATTTCTTCAACCATGACTGAAACCCTTTCAGCTGCTTCACTTGTTTGTCCTGCCAGCTTACGGACTTCACTAGCTACCACTGCAAATCCCCTGCCTTGTTCTCCTGATCGAGCAGCTTCAATTGCCGCATTAAGCGCTAATAGATTCGTTTGCTCAGATATTCCTTTAATAGTACTGACGATGGTGCCTATTTGTTGAGACTGGTCATTTAAACTAGTAACGGTGATCCCTAAATCATCAACAGTATTACTTACTGCGTTCATTTGCTCGGAAGAGTTAATGATAAGGCTGTTTCCTTTATCAGCCTCTTCCAGTGTTTGCATCGACAGCTGATAGGCATGTGTAGAGGCTTCAGCTACTCGCTGAATCTCTTTTACCATCTCCTCCATCGATTGGGAAGTCTCCTGCGTTGAGGAAGCTTGTTTCTCACTATTGTTCGCCACTTCAGTCATTGAGGATGAAGTCTGAACAAGTGCCGCTGTGGTTTCACCTAACGTTGAAGACAACTGTTTGGAGGAAGAAGCTAATAACTCCGAGCTTATGGTTAAATTCCCAACCAATTGCCGAATATTACCCGATAATTGATTAAAGCTGATTCCGAGCTGTCCGATCTCATCCCGATTGCGCACAGTCAATGCTTTACCGCTTAGATCCCCTTGAGCGATCCGTTCAGCTTCACGTGCTATGCGTACAATCGGTCTTGAAATATGTTGTGCAAATATGTATATTACAGCGATTCCGATGACAACGCATACAATCAATGTAGTAATAATTCCCTTTAGAATGGTTTGTTGCCCGGTATTATAGTCTTGCATATAAGAGCCTGCTGCTACGACCCAGCCCCAAGAGGGCGATAGTTTAGCATAAGATATTTTCAACGCTTCTTCTCCTACAGCGTTTCCAGTACCATCCGATTTAGGTAGCGGCCATTTATAGTAAGTAGCTCCACCACCGTTCTGTGCTGCTTTAATCAAATCCTGTATGTAAAAAGTACCGTTTGAGGTTTGTTTATCCCAAATATTATCTCCCTCTAGTTTGGGATGAGCAAGCAGTTCCCCCTTGTTATCTAATATAAAGAAATAGCCGTTTGGTCCCAAATCAATTGATTGATTAATAGGCCGAGTACCATCCTCATTTTTGTTTCCAAGTAGTAAGGTCCGTACTTGCTCTTGGGCTTCCACTTCAGTCAACTGTCCCGATTGAACGGAATTTTCCAAATTCTCAATTAAGGCGACAGCCAGGTTTACGCTTGAACTCAGTTTACTCTCAATGAGCTGATTCGTTTCTTTGACTGAAATCTGATAAATAACTGCTCCTAATATTCCAATGGGAAGAATTAGTAGTGTGAGTGACATCATGAGCAGTTTTTTCCGAATTGTTAGTCGCAACCTTGTACGTGTATCTTTTACCATATACACCGCTCCGCATCCTATTAGAATTAATTACAAATTAATACTATAGTACTAGTTTTGGGAATATAAATCAAAAAAAGAAATTCATAATTTAACAAAAAAAGCAAACGCCCCCCTAATAAGAGGTCCGTTTGCCATTTATTCAATGAAACTCCAAATCCCTACTTCTCATCCAACCACAATATCGCTGTTACTCCACGAGGATAATATTTACTGCCTGTAATCTCCCCGGAAATAATTTGATCACTCCAGCTGAAGATCGATAATTCTGAATGGGTAAGCCATGCCACGTGAGCGCGATCTGCTGCCGCTCCTCGTTCATCCCATTCCAGTCCCAGAATGTTGCGGGCGATGAACTGCGAGAGATAGATTTTGCTAAGCCAGCTGTTATTGCTAGTGGATGAGATTTTCCAACCGCCGTCTTCAAATAAGCAAACGCCCGGCTTCAACACCGCATGAAGATGTTTGTCGAGTGCGCAGATATATGCGGCGAACCGTCCATTGCGATCAAGAGCTTCCTTACAACCCGTATAGTATGGGAATACAAGACCCTCGATAGCCGGAATGATCTTGGAGTCATTACCTTCTCCAATAACAGCCGGGATATATCCATCTGCTGTAACGCTTGCCACCATCGTTGCGGCGCATTTCTCTGCCCCTGCCCCTGCTGTTTTGGACAGCTCCGCACGCTCATACTCTGCAAATATTTTCTCCATAGCTAAGTAAGCCGCCCAGCATTTTCCTGCCAAGTAAATATTGTTGCGAGCCTGACCTAAAGAGACATCCAGGCTATCATAGGTAGTAATCTCTGCTCCACCCATCGTACGTGAGCTATCTAGTGCCATAACACCGTTTCTTTGCTCAGGATCTGGATGATCCCGATTTAACATACTATCCAAGCACTTCTCCAAGATACTCAGATTACGTTCCATCCAGCTCCGATCACCTGTGTGCTCAAAATAAGTTGCCGCACTCAGCACCCAGTTCACCAATTGTTCATGTGTCATATATGAGAAGCAACCATCAATGCCATATAACTCATAGGAGGAATAGCCCGGACGTGAAACTACGTTGGCTACACCCATATCATGTGTGAAGCTAATCCCACCTGGATACTCTGTATCATCCCCAGGGAAACGCACCGTATCTTCATAGCTGAATCTTTCTACGAACATATCCAGCTCATTACGAACCGTCCAAGGATTCAGACGCAGCTCGTAGAATAACTGATCGACGGTCAGATCAAAGGTATTCATCATCCGGTATTCGCCTTCGTTGACGATCCAGAATGGCTTATTCTTATTATCCAGTAATTGTGTGGAACCATAATAACTACGAATCGCATGCGCTAGCATAAAGGTTTGGTCTTCGGATAGGTTTGCATGATTAAACATCTCGTTAGCTTTCTCCGCTGCTTGTTTAAGAACATCGAATTTAGCTAATGCATATTCGGCTACTGTCTCAACATTGTTGAAATAGCGATTATAGTAATAGGAAGCATCCATACCAGAGGTAACATAACCCGAACGGTGAAAACAAATCGCAAACCGGTACGTTTCTTTTACTCCGGCTGGAACATCCATGATTAAAGCACCCACGCGACCCAGTCCAAAGGTCCAATTTTCCTGAAGCTCCTCACTTAGAATATCCTCCATCGTGAAATGAAGTGCGGACTTTGTAGTGCCTTTCTCGGCAGCAATCGCAATAAATCTTCCTTGTCCAACGCCTGTAATTTCAGATGACACATCATCCAGTCTTCTCATTCCGCTATACACATCTGTTCCCTGAAAACCAAAGAACGCGCGACGTGAGGTAGCTGATGAGGTGTTATCCACTTCGAGCTCAACCAGTACTGCTGGCAGCAACACTTCCTTCATTTCTTCCACAGACGCAGTTTCAGGATCTGGTACTGATCGAACTGGCGAGAGAATCCGGAAGGTCAGATCCCCCGCACTCCAGCTGTCTGTAGCTACTTGAAAATCTCTTGAAATCTCACGATCTTGAAAAGGGAATAGAATATTCTCCTTGTCTGGATTGGGGTCTGGATTCTCGATGTCATAGCGTTTGCTCTCGTCATCTCCGCCAATCTCGTGAAATGGTAGTGTGTCATACCCTTTCCCATCAGTGCGTTCTAATCCTATGAATATATTCTGTCTAGGAGGTTTGGCCATCTCCAAATCGAAACCACCACTAGCTCCTTTAAATCCTAAGGTAAAACTCGCAAATGCACCGATCGGTGAATGATGAGCATTAAAAAATTTATTATGTAACATAAATAAATGCACTCCCTCCAACATGATCCCGGATACCTCCGGGCTATATATACATGTTATCGATATTTCTGGAAGTGCAAAAGGGCTAAAGCCTTCTATTATTTGGGCAAATCAAACATCGATAACAACCTATGATATAATTAAGCCAAATTTTATTGTAAAAGAGGATTGAAATGATCTCGAATGATCCCGCCTTCCATAATTCTATTGACGGTCAGATGTCACCAGACATTCAAGCAGCCTTTCATATCTTCGCCGCACATTGGAGAAAAGTAAATTCGGATTGGCAATATCCTGTACACACTCATCCGATGTTTGAGATTAATATTGTCCTTCAAGGTGAGCAACAAATGACGGTAGGCAATAAGTCTTTTATACAGAAAAGCGGCGATATTTTATTCATTCGTCCCGGTGTTGAGCATAGTAGTATGGGTTCAAATGCTGACTGTGACATGACTTATTACTGCCTGCATTTTGATATTGATGACCTGATTTTGCGGCGTGCCTTACTTACAGCAGATGCTGTTAGTCTCAGCGGGAACACCCCCGAACTGCTGGCCATCCGTTCCGCGCTAGATGTAATCATTAACTCTTCCATCTTGTCAGAGTCTAAAGACACACATAGAAATCGCTTGGTCACACTGCATGCTTCACTGCAGCTTCTGACCGCGCTCAGCGGTTGGGTGCTTTCGGAAATGCCTCTCCCAGCAGCAGAAGCTACAGAAAATACAGTTGCCCTGGCTAACGCTATTGAAGGACTATTGCAGGAATCCGTCTCCACCGCTGCCAGCACAGGCGAAAGAGGTGACGGTATTGAGGACATTGCTGCCAAGCTCGGTTATAGCACTACTCACTGTAATCGTGCTTTTCATCAAATCTATGGGATGTCACCAAGGCAATATTTATCACGCTTAATCATTCGACACGCCAAACTGCTGCTGATGGATAATAGTCTATCTGTCGAATCGGTTGCTCAACGACTGGGGTACCGTGATGTGTCCCATTTCAGCAAACAATTCAAACGCTGGACAGGTCTCCCGCCAATGGGCTATCGCCGTTTAACTGCGAATCCAAGCACACTTTAAAGATCTTTACGCCTACGAAAAAAGGGGTGTATTCCGCTGTCCACTAAGTGGTTACAGGATACATCCCTCTTATGAATTACCCCTTCGTCGCTCCCGACGCAATTCCCTTCACAAAATACTTCTGCAAAGCGATAAACACAATCAACACAGGCACCACCGACATCGCTGTTCCCGCAAAAATCATATCCCAACGGGAAGAGAATTCTCCGATATAACGGTAAATTTCCACAACCATCGTCTTAGCCTGTCCTGAAGGTAATACCAGCATCGGCATCAGGAAATCATTCCAGATTCCAAGTCCGTTCAAGACAACCATACTTGCCGTAACAGGCCCTAATAGAGGGAAAACAATTCTCCAAAATATCCCGTACCGAGAACAGCCATCAATCTCTGCCGCTTCTTCAATTTCTCTAGGTATTCCTTTGACAAAACTGGTATACATTAGACATCCGAAACCTACCGCACCGGCTACATAAATAAGAATGGGTCCCGCAAGGCTACCGTACAATCCTAGCATTCTAAGCTCTTTAAACAAAGGAATCATATACGCCTGAAAAGGAATCATCATTCCGGCCAAAAAATATACGAACATAAATCGAGTCCATCTAGTATTTCTACGTTCAATGGCATACCCTGCCATGGGAATGATCAAGACCTGTGCGGAGATAGACACCGCTGTCAGAATCAGACTGTTCAAAATCGCTCGTGGAAACTCTGTTTCTGTTAACAGGTATTTAAAGCTGTCCAGATAAAGGGTTTTCGGAAAAGCAATGGCATCCTTCATGATCTCTGCATTACTCTTAAAGGCCGACATCAAATTAAAGAAAATAGGAAAGAAAAATAGAATAGCCACTACTAAGGTAACCAAAAAAAGTGCGATTTGCCCAATTGGAAGACTGTAATGATCAGTATGATTAAGAACAAGACCATGGCCAGCGCCGTACCAAAACCTTGTCTTAATTCACCAAACCCAACTTTATAAATAATATAAGTTAACAATATGGCATACAGACTCCTCCAAAATTGAGTTATTTATAATATTCTTACACTAAAGAAGAATCTACATTGCTTTATCAAGCAAACCAGATCTCCGTTTCCGTTTCGTTTTGATTTATACTAATATATTATATATATAAAGCACGTTTGTTCTCTATTCTTGTTTCCTGAGTTAAACTAACCTACCCGATCAATGAAGCATCTTCAGTCTACAACTTTATTTCCTTTTGACAGCATTTAGACTGAATGTCTTTATTCCACGAGGCTTTTCGAACTATCATACCATCAGAATCCATAAAAATAAGTTTTAGACTGACCCTAGAAATTGAAACAGCGACAGCAAAGGACGATAAAATCCTCGACTGTCGCTGGTTCATTTAACTAACGTTTCCCGTTAGTTGAAGAAGCGGCCTTTCTACGTAGGTTCTATAACCTCGTGACATTCATTCCATTTGAATCATCGAGGGTAACTTCACAGACATCAGTCTTTATTGTTAGTTTATATGGATACGATTCTTTGTCTGACATAAACCAGACCCTACCTTCCTTTACAACAATAAGCAACCCTTGCTCGTCACCGACAGCAGCAAATTTGCTATGATATTCCCGCCAAGGAAAGATCCTTGCATGTGATAGTTTGAGTACTGCATTTTCAACATTGGGTACAGGCAAACCGATTTCACTTACACATAATAAACTCGCTTGAGAAAATAATTGATCGGTTGAATTGTTCAAATTATGCCGTGCAATCAATTCTACAAGATTGCCTGCGGGATCACAGAAATAAATAGAATGGGCATTCCAGTCCTTGAAGTGCACTACTTGCTTGTCTTGATCGAGTATTATAGGGACCTTAGGAGTTATCCATCGCACCGCCTCGTCCATTTTGTTTTCAGGTATATTAAAAGCAAAATGATACATAGGTTTTACGCTTTGTTCAGACTCTTTAAAGGATAGGCTAGACTCCCCAACTTTTACACTAAATGAAGTTTGATTTTCTTTAATTAAAGTTAGCCCAAGAGAATCCACATAAAACTCCTTCAATTCTTTAATGGAATGAGCAAGCATCTCTACTTCTCTTATCATTCATTTTCACCTCAGCATTTCTAATAAATATTTCACTTCCAATAATTTACTTAGTTAGAAATTCGGGATCATCGCTACATCATCCTGTCAGTTAGCTGAACAGGCACTAGTGAACGATGTGACGATTTCTTCGATAAATATATCTTGCTTAACTCCACTTCAACTTCCCAAAGCTGGCCCATGATAGATTGCGTTATTTGTCTGTCGATTTTTCTCTCTCGTGCACCGAACAATCGAGTTTATCGATCCCATAAGTTAAGAGGGAAAGAATGAGTCCCGTTGAAAGACCTGCTATTACAGGTGCATGGAAGTTCGCTATCGGTGCTATCCACACCTGGGCCATGAGAAACTTTTCGATTACTTCCTCCAGCAAAATACCGCCCGATGTGACGAGGATAGACATCCCCAACTTCATACACTGGTGATGGACCTCTTCCGGTAACATCTCCTCCGGTGGATTAAGAAGGAAGCGAATCATAAGTACGGTTGGAATAGCCCCACCATCGAAAGACCTCACCATGTTAAGGGAAATCCCGAAGGGACCTATAAGACTTTGTAGCCCCACCTTTGGTTGGACTTTAACCAACTAGATAATGCTTGCCTCTGGGCACGCTATAATAGAAAAAGACAGCCGATCTACCGGCTGTCTCTATTGTTTTTTTATCTCGTGTCCTGTTCCGTGCTTATAAATCAAATCTTCTGCATCTTCGGTTCAGATATGTTCTTTACAGTACCAGCTGTGCGTGGCGAAACAATGAGGGGTTCTTCGGTGTCGTGCCGACTCCTGATCCCCACTGCAAGAAACCATCGCGGGAATCGCCACTGGATCCCCGGTCATCGTCATTCACCAGGAACGAGATTCCAATGGTCTGCATCGGCGGTCCGCTAAACCCTAGCGAGGTCCACGGGACAGAGATGACGTAGTGCATGTTACTTCCGTCTTGAACGATGTTCGCTTTAGCACCAGGGGTTGGTCCCGACTGCTGGCCGGCCGGCGCCGCGAAGGTGTAAACTGACGGTCCGCTGTCGAGAAGTGCAGCCCCGATTTCAACACGCTGTCCGCCAGCGTGTCCTGGCACTCGGTCATAGATACTGAACTGGATGGAATCGGTCTGCCATAGTGTGCTTGGAGTGCGCGCGCCGAAATGTTTATCGTCTGTGACCATGGCGTCAATCACAAGTGCGTCGCTGTTGTAGTTGATGCGCAGATGCCCACTGAGATCGCTGTTGCCGCTTCGTGACCCGGAAATCGATACCCATGTCGCTTGCGTCGCCAAGTCGATTGCGGGCAACGATTGGTGGTCTGTGGGCTCGATGGGAGCGTAGGAAATCGATCCGGATAAAGTGTCCGAACCGTTCTCGCTATCGACGGTCACGCTATACCTCAGGGAATCGAACAACGGAATGTCGGAGAGCGGGAACCGCATCGATGCAGTTCCATTCGCAGAGACATTGGCCACATCCGGCACCTCCCCAGATGCCGGCCCAACTTGGTAGGTAACTTGGGTCGCCGTGAAGGCGCTGGTTCGATTATTCTTCAGATCGATGTCGAGAAAATAGCTTCGGGACGTCGCATCTGAGGTGATTGTTGGCTGGACGCTGATCTCGAACGGCTTGACGACATTTGTCGTTACCCTCAAGCCGGCAACAAGACTCGGCTCGTGCTTATTGTTGCCCCCTTTCCCCGGCTTCGCTTTCGTTACATCTACGGCTATAGTTCGCTGGCCAAGGAGCATGGTTGCAGGAACGCTGATAGTGGCGCTCGTTACCTTGCCTGGGGAAGTTCGAAGCTTTATAGGTTGTGCCCCGTTCGCAATGATCGTCAACTCATTGGGAAGATCCGTCTTGCGGTCCGAGCGATCTGCAGTCACCGTTACAAGAACCGCCTCTCCTTTGATCGACTGGTCGGCAACTTTCATCGTGATCGCTGACTGCGCTAAGCCTAAGCTGTCAACATTGCCTGTGACGTAGATCGGGCTGCCGTTGAGCGTCAGAATGACCGCGCCGTCTGTCGGATTCACCGTCTGAGCCGAGCCATATTCATCAGTGACGATCAGAGGCTGGGTAGTATGCAAAGCAATGTCCTCGGAGCCCGTGGACCACATCACCCGAGTCGTCGAACCTCCTCCTGTGTACGGATACGAGTAGGCGGTAGCGGAGCCGAGGCTGTCGCGGGCACCAAGAGTCTTTCCGGTCACCGCGCGAATGAGCACAGCGTTTGCGACAGCTCCCGGTTTCGGAGCTACGCCGACTACGCCATCGACGGGTTGCCCGAACAGTCCAAAGTGATGTTCCCTATTATTGGGGTCCGTACCGTCATCCATAGCCGAGTACCAACTGAAGACATCCACGCCTGCTGCCTTTGCCAGCACCTGAGCACGCACCAGATTATCCGCTTGCTGGAGCTCCGTAGAGCCAGGGGCATACGTGGGCCAACCGTTCTCCGTAATCCACACGGGGACATGCCGATTTCCAGCCGCCTGCCTCACCTGCTGCACCAACGCAGGAAGCTTCGATACCAAT
The DNA here is from genome assembly GCF_038000135.1 of Paenibacillus sp. FSL F4-0236. Taxonomy (NCBI): domain Bacteria; kingdom Bacillati; phylum Bacillota; class Bacilli; order Caryophanales; family Paenibacillaceae; genus Paenibacillus; species Paenibacillus sp. FSL F4-0236. The sequence goes on along the minus strand of NZ_JBBOBK010000001.1, from coordinate 2,002,527 downwards.
AGGGTTTGCTCGGGCGGGGTGTTTGCCCCCTTGAGAGCGTAACCGTAGACATTCGTCGCGAACGTATCAATGTAGTTGATGCCGCCGGCAGCGAAAAAGGCATTATTCCAGTTATCGTCAATGGTAGATGGAATCGGGCCTATGACATTCGCGTCGGGGTTTCCTTCGTGAATGGGGCCGTACATAGCCTGAAGCATCTGTACATAGCAGGCTGCAGTAGTACCGCAAGCACCGTTGTTGAAGCCGGTGCCATTGAACTCGTTGTAGATGTTGAAATCGCTGACCTTCCCTTTGTAGTGCTCGGCGGCAGCTTTTCCGAACTGACCAAACGCGGCTAGGCCAGCCGCGGAGCTCGGCGTTTTCCCGTTGTCATAATTTGCATTGTTGTAGGCCAGAACACCCTGGGGAGTCATGCCGAGTTCAAGAGACTGTTGTGATTTGGCTTCAAAACCATACCCAGCCCAGTTGTACACGCCTGGCTGCTTTTCAATTAATGACCAGTTAATATCGCTGCGAATGTGGCCATAGCCGATTGTCGCCAGAGAATTCATGAGTCCGTCTTCAAGGGATTTGTAGTGACCAAAGTGTGTGTCGATCCCGAAGAAGGAATCAGGGCTTAAGGCGCCGGCTGGCGTCGGGGTCACAATGCCAAACGTTGTGGTGCGCGTTACCGTCTGGTCATCAATCAGGCTTGAGAAAGTGAGGTTGTAGAATCCCGGACCGAGGTCCTGCACCGATAGCGAAGCATGTCCGTCAGCTCCTACGGGTACAGATCCCGTGCGAAGACTCACGCCCTGATCATCCGTAATTTCATATGAAACCAAGTCACCCACTGTGCCAAAATCCAGGTTTGCGGAATTGGTTGTGAAGAGCAGACTCGGGTTCATCACGGATAGCGCTGGGGTCGTTGCAAAAGTCACCTGGACTCGCGCGAAACAGATTTCCGGCATGACGCCATTGATACTGTGAACGCGCAGACGGAAATCTGCACCGTTTGTACCATTTGCGAACCTAATTCCGTTCAGTTCAAAAATCTGATTCTTCCAAGTCTGACTGCCGCTTGTAGGCATCCAAGGGGTGGCCTGGTATGCGTTGTTTTGACCGTCATACTCGATGGCCATGGTCGTCGCCGCTGCGTCAAAGTAGTCAACGGACACGATTGCGTACGTCGCGCCATCAGGTTTCGCGGAGCTCCCTACATCAATGTAGAGAAAGGGATTTAGGGGATCTTGTGACGTCGTCCAGCACGCCCTGCCGTTCCTGGACGTCGCAGCGTGTGTCGGGTCTTTGTCTGCGTCACCAGGCCAAGCCTTGTTAACACCGCTGTATATTGGGGGTGAGCTCAAAATTACGTCGACCTGGGGCTGGGCAGCGACGGTATGGGGTGCTACCGCCCCAATAACACTGACTGACACAAGCAAGACAAGTACCAAACGGATCATCAACTTTTTCACGAACATGACGTTCACTCCCTTATCTTGAACTGGAACTCAATCACAAATGACTCTGTAAGCGTTATCAAAGATAATTAGAGTATTTCCGTATTAATTTATCTCTTCCGCCCATGCAGAGCTTGCTGGCATTGGAATCCGCTCCACCTCTCCTTCTATAAATTGACCACGCAGCTGGAGAAGGAACCGGATGTGGGAAGTTTGAACCTTCCGGACATTCTGTAGCCCCTGGAATACATAGAGCGCAGCAGCTGTACCCGATGCTTCCCCGATGGCGCTTACCGAGGCCATGATCCGGTAGGAGCTGTGAGCTTCGTGGGTGCCGCTGATGCATCGGGAGCTGAGTAATAGATTGGTGCAGCCCTTGGGGATAAGCGAACGGTATGGAATATGGTAGTAGCCTGGCTCAGGGATGCTCTCAAGCCTACTGGCGCCTCCATCCGGACTATGAATATCCAAGGAATAAGCGCATGCTGCCACCATATCATCAAAGCGCCTGCTCTGCAGGCAGTCCTCTGCAGTCAGTTCGTATTCTCCGACAATTCGCCGCCCCTCTCGGATACCCAGCTTAGGGGCGATGTATTCCAGCTGGGCATGATGGAAAGCGGGATGCTGCTTAATAGCCTCAAACAACTCCTGCGCCTGCCGAATACCTTCTCCTTTCCCTCTAATAACTGTTTCCGGCCGGGTGGGGTCTACATCCAGCACCGAAGTAGAGTTGAACAGCAGGGCTTTTTCATCTGGATAAGGAAAACAAGTAATGCTCTGCCGGGTGTTGCCGGTGAGGCCTGCCGCTTTCATGTCGAGGTAATAAGGCAACAGCTCCCTTCGCAACGAATGAATGGCTGACCACTGCCGAATATCCGGCTCCTTCAGCCGGGAGCAGTCTATACCGCTGACCTTGAAGGTGGCAGTGGCGGACTGCAGCTTACCGTCGCCTTCTCTGCCCAGTTTGTACTCCAATCCCGCCAACGCGGAAAGATTGCCGTCGGCAGTGGCGTCGAGGTATATCTTAGCGGTAACCGCAGTTGTTCGGCTGCCCTGAATATGCAGACGGACAATTCGTCCATTCTTCATATCAACTTGAAAGACCTTACAGTCGGTCCACAGCGTAAGGGTCGGTTCGGAAGCCAATAGCCCCTCATATGCAGCCTTCAACTCCTGCTCATCATAGGTAGGAACGAGCTTCTCATTGTAATGCGTGTATGCGGCGGGGAACAACTCCCGGTGAATGCCGCTGGTAATCGGTTTTCCCCGTGAATCCCGGAAGTTGCATATTAAGGATACACTCGAGAATACACCTGTTCCCCCCACTTCCCCGGCTTGTTCGATCAGTAGCACCCTCATCTGCAATCTTGCAGCAGCAAGCGCCGCGCTAATACCTCCGACACCCGCACCCGCGATGATAATATCAAAATCAAAAGACTCTTTGTTCATATCGTTAGACCCCCTAAATCCGTAACTTCTCTCTCCTCTGCGGAAAAACGACCTACCCATACTCGTTGCGGAGCACCGCTATAAACGATGCTGCCATTGCATGAAATCTCGCAATATCCGGGGTTCATGCTGACGTCAATGCTTTGTCCCCTGAATAGGAAACCGGAAACGCGTACCGTACCTTCCTCCGGCGGGTTCGGACGTATCCATAAGCTGCCGTCCAATCCTGGTTCGATACCCGCCATACCGAACAGTAGAGCTTCCATCCCCGATAACCCCGCCACCACATTGGCCCGTTTATGTGCAGGTACAGCAGGCCTGTCACAATAATGCTCTTGCGGATAATAGGGCAGATGCCTTCCCATCCACAGTAAACGCTTCAGTACATTCCAAGCTGGTCCACTTTGGCCATTTTCCCATAAAGTCAAAGCCAGCATCGGTCCGTCTCCCGTGTATGATCCACTGCCGGACCAGTCCGGATCATTCAGTTCATAATGAAGTTCATCCCTGGCGGATACACTGCTTACTCCGTAAGCTCCGAGGAATGCATCGTCTGTTACCTGTCTGAGCATTCCGGCCATCATGATCTCAGTACAAGCGCCAAAGCGCAAAGCGTCATAATATTGGATCGAGTAGATTATTTCCTCGTGGCCCCCGGGATAGAGTGCCTTGAACCAGCCAGCCTCATCATCCCACAGATGCTCCCGGATTGACTTTCGAATCCGCTCCGCCTTTTCCCGCCACTCCTTAACCGGCTCATGGTCTGCTCCTAAATGCAATGCCAACTCCGCCAGACGGTCGTAGCTCCAGGCCCGCTCGGCATTAGGGCTGGCTACAATGTGCTCATAGCCCGCCCCGCGCATTTCGAGCAAATTATGCTGCAAACCGTAATCCAGCAAATCATTCCATTCGGTAAGGCGCTGGTCATCATACAGTGTTAGCAGTCTCATCGCCGGGAACAGATCGCTCCCTTCCCCATGGAGCACAATAGCGGACCAAGCAAAATGGATAAAGGACCACAGGCTATAGGAGTAAGGGACGTCCGCTCCTCTGCCGGTTGGGGCAAACCGAGAGTGGCGGTCAATTCCACTTGCCACCATCAGTCTGGCCAACTCCAGGCTCTTCTCCTTGCCAAGCAGAAGAACCATCGTTTTGGCTGCGTAGCCGCCAACATCCCACGGATAGCAGCATATGCCCGCCCCCTCCATACCAGATACCGCAGGAAACGGCGTCATGACGAACTCAGGGTTTTCCCATAAACATACGAGACCGCTAATAAGCGAACGTTTATAATAATCCTCCAGCCCAGGAATATCGGATTGCAAGTAAGGCAGACGTTTGCCGGCATCCTCCAATCGCTTCTCCCAACCTACTGTCGTCCGCTGCTCCAGCTCTGCCAGCGTCTCATCCGGGCAAAATGGATTTCCAGACTCGGTCATGATGATGCCAAGACGTACCTCCAGATCTTCCCCGTCGGCCAGCTCCGCTTCCCAAACTCCTTCCCGCAGCAGAGTTACTCGGACCTGTTCATTCTCCCAAACACCGGACACTGCAAAGGTCAAGCCCCCAGATTCGCGTTCGCACAAGCCAGGCTCCAATTCCTGAGCAGGCGCTGCTGCCGCCTCTGGCCAGCCATAGTCCCACAAGTCATAAGCTACATAAGCCGGGCTGCCCGGTGTTACTCGGGGACGCAACACAACTGGCACCGGGCTGCCGCTGCGGTTGCGGATGGTCACCTTCAGAACAAATCCATGGAGGTTCAATAATGGAACCAGCTCACTGCAAACGCTTAAGGAAATCAGCCTTTCTCCGATAAAATGATGGTATGTGCCACGGCGGAAAATTCGATCGGGGCGCCAGCGCTCTTCGGCGTAAAGTACTCCGCAGTCTCCCTTGCCCAAGTTTCCTGTATCCTCAATATCGTGGTCGTTCACGATCATGTGAATCCCAGCATGCAGATCCTTAGCGGCAAAAGGGGGCGAGTAGCACCCCTTAACTCCCATTACCATATTTCGTTCCGGAGCTACGGTGCTATAACCGCTACATACCCAAATATGCTCCTTAGGCGCAAGACAAGCCCGCAGATCAAATGCAAAGTCCTCCAGCAAATAACTCATAACGCACCTCATTTTCTTTAAATAGCCACATTATTTCTTAGCCTGCTTAGCATACAGCTCCGTATAATCCTTGATCATCTGGTCCCCGCCCTGAGAGCGCCACTTCTCCACTTCTTTATTGAAGCCGTCTTCATCAAGAGTTCCCATAATAAATTTGACACGGGCGTCAGTTATGATCTTGTTCAGCTCCGTGCCCTTTTCCACAGCGGTCTGAGAGATCAGGGGCTCCACCGGGTTGGATACGGCAATGGCCTCGTTTTCTTTCATCATGGTACGGAATTTATTGTCCGTCTCCCCCTTCCCTTTCCAGATCATCAGCGCACCATCATAGGTAGGCAGTTGCTTTAGTGGAGATACCTCGTTGGCATACGCTGTTTGGTCAGTGATTTTCGGTTCTCCGTCCTCTCCTTTGGTGTAATGGACCCCCTCGATACCCCACGTCCAGGTATACAACATTTGGTCATCGACGATTTTGTCAAAGAAACCAAGAAGTTGTTTCAGCTCCGCCTCCGACTTGACTGTAGCCTTTGGGAACACGAACATTCCGTTATATCCAGTGGTCGCAAATACCTGTTCCCCCTTTGGTCCTTGAATTCTGCTGACAATATCAATTTTGGCGTCAGGATTGGCCTTCTTCAGCTCGTTTCCTCCTGTGATCACGAAGTCAAGGGTGGTGAACAGCATCCCGGCCTTACCTTGGAAGAATTGCTCTTGCTGTTTGTTGACTTTGGTAGCCGCAAAATCCTGATTAATCAGCTTTTCCTCATACAGCTTCCTATAGAACTTCATGGCTTCCATATTTTCTTTAGTCATAGACTCGGGAACTGCTTTGCCATCCTGAATATCCCATTGGTTGGGCGCTCCGAAGAAGGACGCGATGGTCTGGAATCCAAGGAGACCTGTGGACCCTGCGCCGCCGGAATCCTCGGCTTCCACCAGCCCGAATGTATCGTTTTTTCCATTTTTGTCCGGATCGTCTAGGGCAAATGCGCGGATAACATTATAGAGATCATCGATGGTCTTGGGTTGCTGCAAGCCTAGATTATCTAACCAATCTTGCCTGAAGGTTATGCCTTGGCGGGCCAAAGCTCTGGCGCGGTACAAACCGTAAACCTTGCTATCTACCGATATATTCTTCAGTACCTGTTCATTGGTGTTGTACTTGCTCAGATTAGGATAGTCCTTGATATAAGGTCCGATCTCCCAGAACATACCCGACCGCTCCGCATTGATGATAGATGAGGACTTGGTATCCCCAATCATCAGTACCTGGGGTAGATCATTGGAGGCGATAGAGACGTTGACCTTGTCATTGTAAGCAGACGCCGGAACCCAAGTGACATTGATTTTGGTATTCGTATACTCTTCGATTTGCTTGATAATCGAATTGTCGGCTTTGGGCGGCTCAGTCGAGGAATACTGGTTCATCATTGTAAATGAAAATTGTCCACCTGCCTGCGGGCTCTTCCCTTCCTGTTTGCTTCCACACGCCGACAAACTTGCGGCTGTCAGAATGACTAAGAGACCTGTCAGGAACATTTTGTAGCTTAACTGTTTCATGTCTTACTCCCCCTCATTATATTGAAGATATTGTACTAAAAGATGAATAGGGTCATCCTTTAACCGAACCTAGCAGCACTCCTTTGGCAAAGTGCTTTTGCAAAAATGGATAAATTGACAGAATCGGGACGGTGGAGAACACAATAACCGCCATATTGATAATCTTGGACGGCGGCGGAGGGGCCTCGCTCATATCAGACAACCCCTTCTCCGAGAGAATCACAATCTGTCTTAGCAGGACCTGGATCGGCCATTTATTCGAACCGTTGATATACAAAATAGCGCTCAGAAAGGTATTCCAATGAGTTACTGCGTAAAACAGTGAAAAGGTTGCCAGCGCAGGCAGAGATAGTGGGATGACTATACGGAATAAAATCCCAAGGTCATTGCAACCGTCAATCTTGGCCGATTCCTCTAGGCCGTCAGGCAACTGCTGGAAGAAATTTTTGATGATGATCATATTAAAAGCACTGATCGCGCTGGGAATAATAAGCGCCCAGTAGGTATTGGTAAGGTGCAGCTCTTTGACAATCAAAAAAGTAGGTACAATACCGGCGTTGAATAGCATTGTGAAGATAACCATGAGCATGACAACGCGCCGTCCGTAAAGATCTTTGCGGGCAAGTGGATACGCCATCAGCACAGTCAGCAGCAGGTTCACCAATGTCCCGATCACAGTCACCCCAATGGTAACTGCCAGGCTGCGCAGCAATATTGGAGTAGAGAAGATATATCGGTAGCCCTCTAACGAGAATTTCGTTGGAAATACGAGGAAGCTCTTGGACAGCACCTCCTGCTCTGTAGCGAAGGAAATCAATATGATGTAAATAAACGGGATGATCATCACAGCCGATACCAATAGCAGGATTGCGACATTGATCCCGTCAAACATACGGGTGCTCCAGCTTCGGTTTTGTTGATTCATAGATTAATACACTCCTTCCTCGCCGAATCTTTTGGCCAACCAGTTGGAACCGATGACCAGTACAAATCCAACCAGCGACTTAAAAAGGCCAACAGCGGTACTGAAACTGAACTGCCCTTGCGTAATCCCCGCCGTATATACATAAGTATCAAACACTTCTCCGACCTCACGGTTAATCGGATTTAGCATCAGGAAAATTTGCTCAAAGCCCGTATCCAAAAAGCTTCCCAACCGGAGGATGAAAAGAATAATAATGGTGGAGCGAATGGCCGGAAGTGTCACATGCCATAATTGTCGCAACCTTCCTGCACCATCCATTTTTGCCGCTTCATATATCTGGGGATCAACTCCTGCCAAGGCTGCAAGAAATATAATGGTTCCCCATCCCGTCTCCTTCCAAATCACCTCCAATGTAACCATGGTTCTAAACCAGCCTGAACTGGCGAGAAAATTGATCTTATCTCCACCCATTGCCATAATGGCTTCATTCACCAGTCCGCCGTCGATTGTAAAGAAGGTATAGGCGATGCCGACTACCACGACCCATGAGACAAAATGCGGGATGTAGATGACGGTCTGTATGGTTCTTTTTAATTTCTCACGGCGCACTTCATTAATCATAAGAGAGAGCAGGAACGGTGCAGGAAAGAAGAATAGAATATTGTATCCGGCCAGTACCAGGGTATTCCTCAGAAGCATCCAGAACGCGGGATCATGGAATAGCCGCTCGAAGTGTTTCATGCCAACCCACTGACTGCCGAAAAAGCCCAAGAAAGGCTGATAATCCTTGAAAGCCAAGAGAAGTCCCCACATCGGGGCGTATTTGAATAATAGGAAGTAAAGGACCCCGGGGGCCAGCATCCCGTACAACCATTTGTTTCTCCGTATCTGCCCCCAGAAATAGGGTCTCTTTCTCAACGGGGCAGATATTTCAATCGCAAGATTTCCTTTGGGTTGATTCATCTTCGACTCCACCTTCGTGTTATTTGTGCGTACCTTCAAGATAAGCGTCCGACAAGCCGACGTCTATAATCAAGGGATAATCATCAAGGAAGGTATTTGCCACTATTTAGGTTATAATCATGATCACGTGCGGAACAATCATGAGGATACGATCAGGAGTAACTTCTTGTTACTCTGTAACATCATAATGAAAAGACCCCCAACGACAGGCTGTGGACCTATCGCAGGGAGTCTTCGGCTGAAGCGTTCATTTTTTCTGATGGCAGTGCAAATCCCGGTATTGTCCGGGCGTCATGTTCTCCATCTTGCGAAAAAAGCGAATGAAGTTCTGGGGATTGGTGTAGGTTAATCGATCCGCAATATCTCCGATCTTCATATCAGTCTCTACCAGCCATTGCTTCGCCATCTGTAAACGGTAGTTTTGCAGGTACTCGCTGAAGCTGATCCCCTTTTCCCTGCTGAACAGCGGCCCCAAATGGTTGGGGTGATAATTCAATTGCTTTGCGCATGCTTCAAGCGTAAGCTCGGTGTCGAAGTTCTGATGGATCATATCAGTTAGCTGGTCCGATATTTTCTTGACATGAGACTTTCTCTGGTGCTCCAGCCTGCGCATGATTGGAGTAATGACTGTCTCACTAAACCAAAATCGGATTTCCTCCTGGGATTTTAGATCAAGCAATCTGTCAAAAAGCTGTTTTTCCTGATCGGGTGGAAATTCCGCGTCTGTATTCTTCTTTGTATCTGCTGTTATCTCGGACTGTCCAAGCTCGGTCAGTATCGTGTACAGCCTGACCAATGCCATCCGATATTGGCGCCAGTCGGCTTGCTCTTCAAAGATCAATCCAATGCAGCGCTCCAACAGTTCGTCAGCCCTTGTCCGCTCCGCTAGCTTAACTGCATCGTAGAGCTCTTTGGCTGCACGGTGCGGGAACACGCTGGATACCAAGTCTTCAGGCTGGACATCATCGATAAACAGAACTGATTCCGCGCCGAAACGGATCCTATAGCGAAGCGCCTCCAGTGCTTGCTTGGCAGAGATAGAAATATCGACGAGCTGATTTTGGGGACGGCTGATGCCGATGCTAATATGCAGCTTCAGGTATTGCAGTACTGTTCTCTGGATCAGTTCTGCTACAGCAAACAACCGGTTCTTGTACTCCACATCCGTAGTTACGGCACCTCCGACAACCGTGATCTGGGATTGTTCCAGCAACACAGAATCTAGCCGTTCCTCGGCGGGGATCAGCTCGCCGACGATATTGGCGATCGCGAAGAGCAGCAGATCACGGTCGTTTTCGCTATACCGGGACCGCTCCAGAAAATCGATCTGAATGGCGAGTACGGCATACCAGTTCCAATCGGCGTGATAGCCATATTCTTTCAATCTGGCCGGTAACTGAGATTCTTTCTCCTCGCCGCGAATCAGCTTCATGACAAAAAATTGCTTCAGTTCCCGTACTTGTCCTGTCAGCTGAGCCAGGAGGCGGGATTCCGTCTGCAGCATGGATTGCAACCGACAGCCGATCATGGTGAATTCGTCGGTACGGGCTTCATCTGGCGGATCTCCGAATCTGCTGGCAATCGTTGCGGCCAATTTCCGAACTGGCCGGTAGAAATTACGAGAACCAAGTAGTGCGAGTCCGCCGGTTATCAGAACCATGAGCAGGCATACAAACAGAGTAACCCAGCCTATAGAGCGGGAATCTCGGGTAATATCCTTGATGAATATGGCGGAAACATAAATCCAGTCATTATAACTTGACTTACGAACGATAACGGTTGTATTGTCCCCATCAAGCTCAACGTTGAATTGTCCTTCCGTTTCATTTCGCCTTTGCATCTCGGCAACAAGTTGCTCAAAACCGGATTGCTGTATTTTCCGATCGCTTCGGGACAAAAGCCGGTAATCTTTATCCATTACCATAATGCTACCGATTTGGTTGTCGGCCGCCAGAAGGCTCGCCAGCTGCGATTCGGCGATGGTCACGATGGCCAGTCCGTTGGCTTTCAGCGAATTCAACGGGATTTTCTTCACGAGACTAATACTTGGCGAGCTTTTGTCCTCGTCCGTTACCCAAAGAGAAAATGAAGGCAGCTTCTCATACCGGAGAAGATGATCCAGATTCCTTACATCGTCAAATGTAAAAATATTGTTGTTGTCGACGCCCCATTTACCTTTTAAATTTACTACAGTCATATTGTTTATCGTCAGCTCGAAGGTTTGGCTGCGCACCATGTTCTGGTACATCTCATTATAAACCTGATAATGGGCTGCAGAATAAGGGAGCGACATCGCATTCACCACAAGGGGCGAGCTAATATACTGCGTAACCGAATGATCGATCGTCTTGAGGGTTTGCTCCACACGAAGTTGGGTCTGCTGAAGTGTCGCCATGCTGCTCTGGTTTACCTTGTCCTGCACGATTGAGGAAGCTTTGAAATATGAGATGATTCCAACGATGATCACTGGAATAGAGCCAATCAGCAGACTGTACATTAAGAGACGGGTGAAATAGTTGCTGGAACGAATTTTCATGGCAACTCCCTTGTGAACGTTTTCAATAATGTTTCACCTATTATAGAGATGAGATTAAAGGAAGTCCATAATCAGGACATAATCATTAGAACGGATTATCTGGTTTGATTCGTTATCAGCTTAGCATAATGTTGAATACACTTTTTTTGACATCAAGCGTGATCTTATATTCAACGGCATGAACATGAAGAGAAACGTACTTTTAGGCTTTTAGGGGACTATTTGGGGATTCAGTTATATTTTGATTTTTTACCTGATTAGGCTTTTTAATTAAGACAAATCGACCATCTACATGCTACCCTTTTCGGATAATCAAACTTAATAGACTATCGCATTGGCTAGGGTAGAGAACCTCGCTCGTCTTGATTCATCAGGTATGACAGACATTCTGTAACCTCCTAGAGTTCACATTAGTTTGGCTGCATTTCTTTAGTCATAATGCTAAGACTGCGTCTTTCAAGGGAATTCGGCGATTGTTGCGCTATCCTGCCCGTTGAGAATAAGACAGCTGATCTCCCGGCTGCCTCCCCAACTGTTTTTTTATCTCTCGTGTCCCTTCAAATATTAGACATACATCTAATCAGCTATGATTCAAAGTTCTTGTTCATTTCGGCTAACGATGTAAGTTCTTGTACTCAGCTCGGGACAAGAACTTGGTTAGTCTGAAGTTGAATTTCGGGGTTAGCGAGCACCGAAAGTAACTGGCGGTCGACTTGGCGTTTAGCTTTAACATCTAGAGTTCAGAGGGTGAGTTCCGGTCTGGATGCACGAGCGGGCTGTTGCCGTTGGCATTTGCAGCTCAGACCCCCCCACTCTCTGCTTATTCCTCCAACTCCCATTAACAACAAAAAAACTGCATTTCCGCCTTTTCTTCTGGATGGACTCTCAGGGACTCGAACCCTGGACCAATTGATTAAGTGTCAACGGCTCTACCAACTGAGCTAAGAGTCCATGTATAAAATTGTTAGTGGAGCCAAGGGGGATCAAACCCCTGACCTCATCGCTGCAACGATGCGCTCTGGCGTGGTGGTCAGGGGCACTGCCCTATACTTCACCTCACAAAGCAATGATCAATTTCCAACTGTTTCATTTCCAAAAAAGAAAACCCGTCTCACGATGGACCCCTTTCATACTTTTGACTAGGGGTAAGCCGCTTGCCAAATCCCTTATAAACGCCCCACGATTCCTCATCCTCCCCGGTTTCAGTGCAAAATGGCGTATAATGAACAAAATATAAATTCACATAAGGGGATATTAAAGTCATGAAATTGAGCCTGAATTGGATTACACTAAGGGTGCGCGATCTGGAGGCATCCCTTAATTTTTATCACAGGATTCTGGGACTTCCGATAGACCGCAGATTTGAGAGCAGAGGAAAACAGATTGTTTATGTTAGGCACGGAGGGACAGCCCAAGATCAAGCTTATACAGGGAACCGACCGGCTCTGAAGCCGGAATGCGGCGCTTCCGTTGGGTTCGAGGTGGAGTCACTGGATGAGGCAATAGATCATTTGAAAAATCAGGGCATCCCGGTAGCGCGCAGGCCGATCACGCCGAATCCCCGCTTGCGGTTCTTTTATGTTCTGGACCCGGACGGCTTTGAGGTACAGATAGCTTAGCACAGCTAGGCCAGTGTTTTTCAAATTAGCCTCTTGCTTCACTTACCAAACAGCACAAAAAACGGCGGAGACGCCGTTGGATCAGAGCATATCTCCCCCAGCGAAAATGCACGCTTTCCTTGTTACCGAATGTTCTCGGCAAATAGCACAATGTTTTGAAATCAATGATAAAAGCGTACCCATTTAACCTCATCGATCCGTCAGGCCTCCTAAGAATAAGAACGTCATCTTTACGGCTGCAGCCGCCTCAAAGTAGATTCGTCTGCCTTGGCCCGTACTTTTGCCTCCAACTTCCTTCAGATTCACCTCGCGGTAGATACCCTTGCCCTTCGCTAAAGGTAAACTTGCCAGCCCCCGTGGGAGACTTTCACCCTAGAGATGACGCCCATGCTGGGCATACATCTCTAAATCATTATCCAATTTTAAGAGTCTAGTCGAAATTTCAGTTTTTGGAGGATCAGGCATTACAGCGGTGTTTAATCTGCGCTGTAATTCTTCAATTCCGTATTCCTTATTCTTAAAACGTTCGACTAAGATTTCGTAATGATGAATGACTATTGAAATCCAATTTATCGGTACATGGCTTGAGTTTTCTGCGCAATCTTTAGCTTCCTGCAATGAATCGTGCAGAGTGCAGAGTGCCACCAATAACATTCCACTGTAGGTCACATGAGAATAGATAGTAACCTCTGGCACCGTCATATTTAGCTACCGCGAAAGCAGTGATAACCTCTTTTTTGTTTTCACCCTCGAACAAAACATATCCGTTATTATTGAAATGCTCGTTTGCTGTATAAATCAAAACATTTGCTCCATCCAGCAATGGTGGCACTGTCAAGTTATTCACCTGCTTTCGAAATTCTTAATTCCGAAATCCCTCGGGCAGACCGAGAGGCGATAGCCCCAACGCTTGATATGGTGTTATCTGATGGATTCGCCTACTAGGAAGCACTAACATTTCTTTTACTTAATTTCTTAAATACCGAGTATTCCTTATTGGACTTAATAAAACTTAATATCTTTTCGGCACATTCTTTTGGATTCATCTCTTCAGTATTTACTTCGAGGTCATATTCATCAAAGCAATATACTTTGCTAAACTGTGAAGCTGCCAGTCCGATTTTTCTATCTCCTCTTGCTTGCTCTCTTCTTATGAGTTCTTCTTTCGAGCATATTACACCTATAAATAACGTAGGCTGATCGAAAAATTGATCAAGAAACTCATTAAACCTCTTGTCATTGTCGATTACGGTATCAACTATTACATTAAAACCCATTTCTGATAACAATTTAATTGTCGAATGGTACACTGAGAATATGGAATCATCAAGTATTTGTGAGACAACTTGATGATCTATTTCTCTTGGAGGTTCATCTGGAAATTTATTATTAATAAAATCATTGTAATTATTAAAAAAATCATCAATTGATAAATGATAAAAAGGAATCTCTTTCTGATTTAGAAGTTCAGTCGATATGGAGGTCTTTCCAGAACTTGAAGTTCCATTTAGATAAACTAACATCCCTTGCTTCAATTTAATCATCCCTTCAAAAACGTATTTTACAGATAACGTTATAATCACAAAGTCCATAAAATTATCCAACTCATAAAATATTCGAGAAACGATTGAACTATCCTGCCCGTTAGCTCAATCACTAATCGGATTCATTTACTTTAAAAGAAGTGATTCAATAAATACCTCTATGTCAAATGGTTCAGTCGTAGTTTCGTATCTACCATATATATGGCCGTTTCGATCGATTAAAAACTTTGAGAAATTCCACTTGATCCCGTCACCGGCATATATGTCCGGATACTTTTCCAGCAGAAAATCCTGCATCCATTGACCGCCTGATGTCTCAGTATCGAACCCTTGAAATGGTGCTTGCTGTGTTAAATATTGAAATAACGGATGAGCAGACGGTCCCCTAACCTCAACTTTCTCGAATAAAGGAAACTTAACTCCAAAGTTGCTCTCACAATATTCATGTACTTCCGAGTTACTCTCTGGCTCTTTCTCGTTGAATTGGTTACAAGGAAAACCTAGTATTTCAAACCCTTGCTCATGGTGTATTTCGTAAAGCCTTTGAAGATCAGGTAATTGGCGAGAATAGCTGCATCTACTAGCAGTGTTCAGAATAAGCAGAACTTTTCCACGATAAATTGACAATTCAACAGGCTCACCATTAATTGACTTCGCTTGAAAATCATAAATAGACATCAGACCACCATTCCTCCGCGTTATTATTATAAATAACATAATATCGCTACAGGCTTTTATTGGTCTAATATATAAAAGGAATAATCTTTATAGAATGAACCTATAATCCAATATTACCTTAGTATATTGCCCATTTAATTTACTAGAAAAGAGGAGCTACCATATAGGAAGCTCCTCTACTTATTTCCCCCCAACAAAATCCGTTTCTAAATTCATCATGAAAATAGTACATCCTCTCAGCTCTGGGGCTTATCCTAACTCGCTGGAGAACTTTTTTTTATTACCTATAGCCAATTGAACGATAATCTGAAGCACGATGATTACAGCCAAACCATAGAATGCTTGGACGAAGCTGCCCGTTGTATCGTGGAGCCAGCCAATGGCTAGCGGCCCAAGCGCTCCGAGAATGTAGCCACCTGATTGGGTCATTGCGGACCAGCTACTGGCTTCCTGAGCATTGCTTGTTTCATCAATGGGCAACATCAGTGCAATCGGGAACAGTCCACCTGCTCCAATACCGAGTGGAATCGCCGCGAGCCAGGGGCTTACGGATATGTTTAGCATCAGGACACCCATCAACTCTAATAACGCACACCCGACAAGCCAGAATACACGTCTTTGGTAACGGTGTACAAGCATGGGAATGAACAACGTAGAGGGCAGAGATATCAATGTAAATAAGGTTTGGATGTTGCCGGCCGTCTCTTGACTATACCCCTTGCTTTGGATTGCTGGCGCAAGCCAAGCGGTCAACGAGTAGAAGATCGCTGCCATCAGCCCGAAGAATAATGTCAGCATCCAGGCACGCTTGTTGTTCACCGGAAGTGGTGCATTAAGTACACTCGAGATTTTACCGGATTGTCGATCTATGCGCGCAGACCAGGCTAATCTCAACCAGATCGGCAATGCAATGGCTGCGAGAAATGCCCATACAGCCAACGAGCCCCTCCACGAACCACCCAGCGTATGCTGAAGCGGAACCGATAATCCCACACTAATGCTGGCCCCCAACACCATCGCTGTAGAGTAGATACCCACCATAGCTGCCACTCGGTCAGGGAAGTACTGCTTAATGAAGCTGGATAATAGCGGCCCTGCCAATGCTATTCCTATTCCGGACAGAAAAGAAGTGAACATCATCAATGGAGTTGTACCAACAAACCATCGTAATCCCGTACCTAACCCAATGAGGATTAAAGCCAGAACAATTGCGCCCTCATTTCCCCACTTTCTACTTAATCTTACGGAGAACGGAGCAAATATCCCCATACATAATACCGGAAGTGTGGTTAACAGACTGGCGGTAATCCCGCTTATACCCAGATCATTCTGTACGGTGCTCATTAGAGGTGAAATGGATGTAATGGGTGGTCGTAAATTCAGCGAAGCCAGGATAAGCGCCAGGACGATATAAAAAAGTTTCATTATGAATCACCTCATGGTAGTAGTATCGTTACATCACCCATCATCCTATTTGTTAACGACAGATCGTTGGGTGGTGCACGATTAAGTATAGAATCATTAGAATGATTGAACAATACTATAGTTTCTATTAAAATGATTACTAAAACCAATGATAAGAGGGAGATTCATATGGAGATTCGTCAGATGGAAAACTTCATTACGGTGTGTGAGGAGCTTCATTTTACACGAGCAGCTGAGAAACTCGGCATATCTCAACCTACGTTGAGCCAACAAATACGCGCGCTCGAGGATGAACTCGGTGTTCCCTTATTTGACCGAGTCGGCAAAAAGATTGTGATGACCCAGGCAGGAAATCTGTTTCTGGAGCACTGTGTACAGATGATTCGGCATTTACAGAATACCCAGGATGCGTTAGCTGAACTCCGCAATGATCAACGAGGTCGCTTGGTAATTGGTGTTCTTCCTTCCGATCTGGACTATCGGCTCACTCCATTGCTCGTGAATTTTCATGCACGATTCCCCAAGGTACAACTGAAGGTTATCTCTTCGATCTATGTCTTGAATCAAGTACTGGATAATGAAGTAGACATCGGCATCGAGATCACGTCTGCTCCTGATGATCGGCTTGTACGCATTCCTTTGTGCAGTGAAGAATATGTTCTCGTCGTTTCCGAGAATCATGATTGGGCTGAACGAAGCACGATTGGAATCCAGGAACTGCGAAATATCCAAACTGTGATGTTCCCCGAAGGATTTACAGGCAGAGAACTGGTTGATGGCTATTGCCGTAAATATGGCTTCAGTTTAAATACGATCATGGAGACCAGTTCGGCTACTTCCATTATTAGCTTGGTTAAAGCCAACGTCGGAGGAACATTGCTGCCTTATCGTTTGATCCAAGCGATGAATGAACCAACTCTACGCTGCATCCGAATTACAGACGATCCGCCATACCGTCACTTTGAGATCATTCATAGGTCCGACCGTTTTCTGACAAAATCGGCCAAGGCATTTATTGAGAAAACTATCGAGTATTTCAATTAAGAGTGAGTTGCGATTTAGAGAAGAGAAGTTACTAAGGAAACCGCATAATGCATGACAGAAATGTCATTACGGATTCTTTTGTAAGATTCGCTTCTGCTGCCAGAACTAGAGTATAGTAGGAGTTGTTAAAAATATATTCAGGAGGCTATAGCCATGCCACAGGAGATCTGGATTAACCTGCCGGTCAAAGATGTTGAGAGGTCAACTGCCTTTTTCAATGAGATTGGATTCCATGCAGTGAGCGTTGGTAACGAGAGAGCCAAGCTTGACATAGGCCAAACAACGATTCTGCTGTTCCCGGATGCATCGTTTGAGAAATTCACAGGTTCTAAAACCGCAGATACTTCCCATAGCGCAGAAGTAATATTCTCCATTGGCGCTGAAAGCAGAGAAGAAGTAGATGCCTTTATTCAAAAAGCAGAGTCTGCCGGAGGAAACATCTTTGGCAAGCCGAGTGAAACTGACGGCTGGATGTACGGCGCAGGATTTGCCGACCTGGACGGTCACCGCTGGAACCTGCTGTACATGGATGAGAGCAAAATGCCTAAAAGCTAATATGAAGACGCCAGTCACCTGCTTAAGGTGACTGGCGTTTTTTCACACCCACTATAATCTCATATCTGTAATTCAAATCATCTGGGTTAGCCTATCGTTTCTTTGACCAATAAAGAAGCATATCCTTTTTTTCTTAAATATAAAGGGGTAGCAATTGAACCAATCCCCTTTACAACTTGGTCATCAGAAAGATTTAGTTCATATACGATGAGGGAGCTTAATAGCTGCTTTGTATCTGTTGCTTCAAGAACGTACCACTTTCCCTTTTTATACTTTTTGGAAGCCTGGCACATAGTTATATATTCTTCATATGGCAGATTATCTCCCAAACATCATAGCCCATCTTATAAATTTCGATCATTTCCTCTTTTGTTGCTTCCCTAATTTTTTTCAAAGTACCTCTCCTTTTGTTTTATGCGGTTATAGATTCTTTTCGACTTTAAGCTTATCATGATCTCTATTCTTCTGAAGCTAAACTGCTCCCAAAGTGATCTGGGCTAACGTTCTCCGTTCGTTGAACAAACTACTCCCAGTAAGGAGTACCACTAAAGAGAAATTCTTCTTTATTTACATATCGCTTAAATTCCCGACTTGCTAATTTACTAATGTGACTGGGTAACCACTCATTAGATTCAGGCAGCCCAAGCCAAAAATTCATTGTTTCGAGTTGGGCTGCTACAAAGAAACCTTCTAAACGTTGAACATAGTTATGAGGCAGGTCGAATTGTTTTGCGTATGATTCTAGCAACTGGTTTCTGAATGCTGGGTGGATATAAGAAAGTGTCCAACCTAAATCGAATAAATAATATCCGAACCCACAAGCTCCAAAATCAATAGCTCTAGCTTCTTGTTCATGAAACACAAAATTACTTGGAATCAAATCTGCGTGAATTATCCCCCAATTGCCTGGTGTTCTTTCTATGTCGTTCATCATTAAAATTGCACACTCTCCGGCCAATTGCAGAATTTCCACATCATTTTTATCGAGCTCACCAGCGTTAGCAAGCTGTTTTAGCTTTTCTAATGATTGTGAAATTCTAGAATTATCAAATGACGGTCGAGTAAATGATGACGGAATTTTCCAAAAGGATGATTGTTTATGAAGCTTTCCGATCAATTCGCCTACGCACTCGGCATCATTGACTGTTGGAACAAATTGTTTTTGTTCACCATCTACCCATTTTAACAATGTACAGTTTATGTCAGCTATCTTAGTAACATATTCACCAATGTTATTTTTTATAGGTGATGGCAACACCAGATTTGTATCATTTGTTAATGATTCCAGCCAAATTATTTCTGAATGGATGACTTTTTCCTCAGACCAAATACTTTCCATCGAATCATTTTTTGATAGATGTATTCGCAAACTATAACAGTTACTTTCCTTATCTGTCACTTTATAGATGGTGTTTGCATTTTGTCCAATATGAGCTATTGATTGATAAGTAATTGGATAACAAGTTAATGCTTCTATAGCAATATCCTGAGTATTCAGCACGGTATCTTCCCTCCCCTTGAAACAACCGAATAAGGACATCGTACCATAATATTTTCCAATAGTTTGAGAGAGAACACTTATATTTATTTTTTATCCATCACTTAGTTGATTAAGGTAACCTGCTCATCAATATGTATTATTCAACTATCGTGTCCCGTTAGCTCAACGGAACTTCGATATTATTGTTATTATCTGATTTAGGATGAAGTCGATTTTCTATTACAAAAAAATGATTGAAAATACCTACTACTCGTATTTTATTATCTGCCTCTCCAAAAATTTTTGTTTCTGCTGTCATAAAAATAATCTGATGTGTGAGACTTGATGATTTCAAGTCATTAATAGTATGAAAGCAATTTGAGCTTTCAGAACTGTCACATTTAAGACCGTGAACCTTATGGAGGTAATTATCATAATCTTGACTACTTGGTTTTGTATAAGCCATTACAAATAATAATATGGAAACTATTAGGAAAGCATATTTCTTCTTGATAAAGACACCTCATCTCTTATGGATAATCGTACCCTATAATACCGCATTTAACTGCCTAATAGTTCAACAAGGCAACACCACGCTCTATTGCCCGTTAGTTGAACAAATAAAAAACGGCTGCCGAAGCAACCGCTATTCCACTAACGTTCCCCGTTAGTTCAATAGAATTAACAGTTTCAGTCCGATGGTATCCTCTTGTCTATGATTCAAGCCACCACTTTCAATCCTATGATTAAATACTTATAAATCCCACTATAGCCAAACGGCCAAATGCGGATATAATCTTACTCTAAATTACTGGAGGTAGCGCTCCGTACTCGGCCCACTGCTCTTTTGTCGGGCCGTAAAGATCCGGCACACGAAGGCCTGCCTGACGCATCAGGACTGTCATCTGACCACGATGATGAATCTCATGCTTTACGAGAATATCCAGCATTAAGCCGTTTGGCCATTGATCACCATACATATCGCTCATGATAAGCAGATTCTCATCTTTCCAACTGGACTGTATAGCATTAAGGAGCGCTTGTGAGGTCCTCTTATAGACTGATGCGATGTCTGCTGCCGAAGCTGGCACCGGCATATCTTCGCTCGGTCCTTCGAAAGACAGTCCCGTCCGAGATGGCATTTCGTGCAACGTCTGTACAAGGTGCCATGCAACACGTCCAAGCGTTCTATGATCGCTTGTTATCTGTTGGCCAAGAGACTCGTCGGTCAGGATCTCCAGTGTCCGCATTGTTGCTTCCGTTTCATTCTGCCAAGTTGCGGCAAAATCTTTAATGTGTTTATACATATCCAACATCTCCTTTTTGTAATGGAATCAAGTTTATTATACCGAACACTAGTTCGTAAGTAAATATTTACATTTACTTAAACTACCCCCGTTAACCAAACGAAGCTGCCGAAAATCATTGCGCTAATCCCGAAATGTAATTAACTACGTATGGTTAATACTTTTGATCATTTTGTTTACGCTAGCCTGCCCGTTAGCTTAATGAAAAGAGCAGGATACCGAAGCACCTGCTCATCAATGTATATTGTTTAATTGTCGTTTCCCGTTACATTAAAACCTAAATCGAACTGAATGCAAACATTATTTCAGATTCGCATACCAATTCATTATTTACCGTGGCGACTCCCTTTCCTTTGACGATTTGTCCCTTGATTCGAATTACATCAAATACAAGAAGGAGTTGGTCTCCTGGTTTTACTTGTCGTTTGAAACG
Organism: Paenibacillus sp. FSL F4-0236; assembly: GCF_038000135.1. Lineage (NCBI taxonomy): Bacteria > Bacillati > Bacillota > Bacilli > Caryophanales > Paenibacillaceae > Paenibacillus > Paenibacillus sp. FSL F4-0236. The sequence continues at coordinate 1,981,453 of NZ_JBBOBK010000001.1, read as the reverse complement.
ACAATTATCAATACCAGTCAGTAAGCCTATTTTATGATTGTTGCTTTCAACGTTAGACATAGCGACTCCACCGACCTGTGCCAGTGCTTCTACAATTAAGACTCCAGGCATTACGGGATAGTCAGGGAAATGACCGAGAAAATAAGGTTCATTAATGGTTACATTTTTAATCCCAACAGCTCTCTTCCCCTCATTAATCTCCAATATTCTATCGACCAAGAGAAATGGATTCCGATGAGGAATAATCTCTTTAATTCTTTCAATATCAATCATGGATTTGCCTCCCTAATCGGTTTATTACCATTTTATCGCCTTTGGGTTAAACTGGCCCGAAAAAACTCAACATAACTCTTATTAAACTATCCTATCCGTTAGCGTAATAACTGCTCGAAATCAATAACCAAAGGGTACATACTCTCCATTGAAATGATAACGGTAGCCGTTATCTATTCGGACATATCCGAGTATACAATGATCTCTACCCCTGAATGAGACACTAGAGTAGTTTTTATTGTCTTTATTACCTTCAGCAATCAAAATTTCATTGTCTTCACAAGCTAAAACAATTCCGATATGATCGTGAGAATTATCGGAGAGAAGCTTATCGAAAATAACAATATCACCACGTGCCGGAATAAATTCTTCTTGTTTAGCGTCATAGAAAAATCTAGTTTCGTGCAGCTGAGCCCAATCCAACCACGCACCAACCCCAGCTAGACGATACATTCGGTTAGGATATCGAATTGGAAGAAGTATTCCAACCTGCATACAGCAGTAATATACAAATGCAGCACACCAGTTACCTTCTAGTAATTTATAGATATCAGAGTCCGGCCAATACTTGCAAATTTCCCGATAACGTTCATCTTCCGGTACCCCGATTATGTTTTGCTCTGCGAGCTTTTCCGCAAAATCAGCCAGCATAAGTCGTCTGTCTTTAGTTTCTCTATTTAATGCTTCCACATCTACGTTTAATTCTGTATCTACATTTCCCTACTTAATCCTTAGGACTGGAGCTAATACGTACTCTATAATAATCAAACCATAATTTACAAAAACAGGTTTCTCTATACTACCCGATTAGGTGAACAAATAAAACGGCTGCCGAAGCAACCGCTATTCCACTATCGTTCTCCGTTAGCTTAGTTTCTAAAATACAAATTCTGTCTCGTTGTTTTCATTATCAAGATATATAACCCTACAGGAATCTTTCCAACTATCCCAATTTAATACGCTATCAACATCCACACGGAATAATTCATTATATGGTACATTCATAGGATTAGAAAAATCATAAAAAACAAGTTCATAGGGGCATGCCCAATAGCATCCATCAATCACTATTAGTTTTTTTTGTTGAAAATATATTATTTCCCCCCAGCAAAATCCATGCCCTTTATAAGCCTCTTCGGGAACATAATGATTGGTTTCTTTATTTGATAAATTAACAATTGAATACCCCTGATAATCTAACCCACACAACAGATATTCTGTGCCATTTACCTCCAACCAACTGAATAAGAATGGGTCATAATTTCTATATATTATGTCGATGATTTTATGCTCACTATCCGTAACAATCCCTTTTGTGTAATTATGTCTGATAAAACCTTCAACATGGTTATAGTGATGGATTTCAAGTTTGAACTTTCCTGAAGTTGAATGAATAATTTCAGTTTTCTCAGAGATGTAAAATTCATCTTGAAAATAGTACATCATCTCAGCTCTTTCACTGAGAAACTGTGAGTCCTCAACAATATTCCTCAAATTCTTTCACCTCGCTTTAGTATTACAAATTGTACCATATTTTCAGACAGGCTATTACGCTATCTTGCCGTCTAGTTGAATAAAGGCGGACTCTAAGGGGGAATCTGCTAGGATCACCAAAAATCCCCTCGACCTGAGGGGATTTTTCCTATTGCAATGCATTACGTCTCTCCTAACATTTCCTACAAACGCTAATAATAGATGAAGATGACGGAGAGAACGGCTTTTTATCCCAGTCAGCATATTGATGTTCGACGTGAAAGCCGTGACGGATTAATAAAGATTGCAGCGTAGCCTGATCTGTGAATCGACAAGCAATTCGGGAAGTCGTTCGTTTATCTCCCCAATCACGAATCGTGACCCAATGCATGATATGCTGGCTAGCATCGTAACATTGTGTGCCTGATACCTTGACGTTTTGCCCATCCTTATCAATAAAGGACCCCCATCCTGTCTCCTCTTGATCGGATAAATCCGTTCCCTCCGGATTACGGGTCTCGAATGCAAAGATTCCATGGGGTTGTAAATGTTTGTGAACGGTAGTAAGTAAATCGCTTTGATCTTGATCACTTAAGAATGCCTGAAATGCATTGCCAGTCAAATAGATCATCGAAAATCGCTTGTCCGATTCGAAGGTACGGGCATCGCCTTCCATAAAAGTAACAGTCAACCCTTCCGCCTTCAGCCGCGCATATGCGAGCATCTCCGAAGAGATATCTACACCAGTCATCGTTATGCCGGCTTTCGACAGGGGTATCGTTGTTAAGCCTGTACCACAAGCAAGTTCTAACACTTCGCCAGGACTCGATCTTGCAAGCTCAAGATAGAACTGATATTTGTTCATTTCACCGTCAAATTCAAGATCATAATTTACCGGATCCAGATATTCTTCAAGATTGCTATGTTCAATCAACGCCATGCCTCCTCTTTCATTTCAATGTTACATTGGAGAAAAAATAATTTTCATTAGGAAAAACTGTACTTATATAGACTCAGAAAGGATAATCAAAATAAAAGCCCTCTCGATAACCCTCGTACTTAACAGTATTATTTTACTATTTATTCGATAAACCGTTTGGTAATTCATTATTATAATCAATTTTTATCGAACCTTACATAACTACTTTTTAAGTCGATAATCACTAATTTATCCTGACCGCGATAGAATAATTAGAGGCCGACCCACAAAATGGTCATCTTTTTTTCGTATTCGGTATAGCATCTTTCTTTATTCGATACAGGTGATCGAGTAAACGATATCTCGTTCCCATCTTCAAGCCGAAACTGGTTCGCGGACAGCGTGTCGGAACAAAACCGAGCCAGATGACGCAAAATTATTTCGACTGCGGTCCATTCCGTTAACCTGCTGTTAGCTTAAATGAAAAAGAAGAGCTACCATAAAGGAAGCTCCTCCACTAACGTTCTCCGTAAGCTCAATGACTTAACTAAAATCGGAGTAAAACGCTGCTAACGATACAAATATTAGAATAGGTGGGCTCCGCCTCTACCGGAAATTTTCTACACACTCATGTAGAAAGGCGTCTAGCGTGCGTGGCTCTCTGCCAAGCAAGCCCTTTACAGTGTTATTTGGACTTTCTGGCACCATCCTAGACATGGTTTGAATTTCTACAACGTGGTTCGCGAGCCAATGAGGCAGATTCCCGTGCTCGATAAGATTACGGAGTAGTACTTGGGGTTCCAAGTTGATGTAACTTATCGGCCGATTAAGCAGGGCAGATAATCGACTCGCGATCTGGGGATAACTGAAAATCTCCGAACCAGTAAGCGTATATATATGGCCTGATACCTTGTGGTTGGTCAGAACTTCTGCGGCAACGTCTGCAATATCGCGACAGTCTATAAAGTTACACGGTGAAACGCCCATGGAGCCGAAGAAAACATTTTGGGTTGTAATCGTTGGTGCAAAGCGCATTAAATTTTGCATGAACGCATAGGGGCGCAATACGGTGTGGGTGAGACCCGATTCTCTCAGCGTTTTCTCAATTTCTTGATGCCAGCCCGCTACTGCCACTGGAGAGCTATGCTCAAAGGCTGGACTGGATATTTTTACGATGTGTTTGATTCCAGATTCGGCGGCAATCTGAATGATAGAGGTTTCCAATTCGATTTGTCTTGGACTGTTGGACATGGCAAGGAAGAGCTGGCTAGCATCTGTAAACGCGCGGCGCATCGATGTGGGGTCAGAAGCATCGACAAAAGCGACCTCGATAATTGATCGGCCTTTTTCTCCGATCTGATCACGTAACTTCTCTGGCTCTCTGCTTAGCGCCCTGACAGGTACGCCAAGATCAACCAAACGTTCCAAAAGCGCACTACCTATCGTACCTGTTGCTCCCATAATAACTATCATTTTTTATCTTCTCCTTTTAGATGAAAAATTAGTTGTGACGGCAAGTCGCCACCGCCATGTCACTATCGTGCTTGCTATGAATCCAGACAACGGGAAATCGATCCATACACGATTTACCCAGGCCAAGTGATTACTCGGAATCATAATTTCTACTAAAACAGATGTCACCCATGCAGCGTATAGTCCAAATGAGGACCCGGCCATTGCGAATACCCCTACCACAACCAAGTGAGGTGCACCGACGACCCATCGCAAATGGCCCACTCGGCTGTGCAACAATAGCCCAATCATCAAGGCCATCAAGGCCGATGCACCGCCAATTGTGGTCAATGCCGCTATTTGAAGCCCCCTATCTGCAGTAACCAATCCCCCGATACCTGCCATAATGGCAGGAGCAGCATAGGCCATTACAACTTCACGCCATAGTACAAAAGTCTTTTTCTTGGAACCAACAGCCTTGATGCCGTAAACATCATCTGTCTGATTAGAGTATTTCATCTGGTTCATTTACTTGCTCCTTTCTTCTTTGAAGTAGTTCAATGATTGCGTTCAGCTAGATATAATTAGGTGCCTAACTATATAAGAGTAAAAATAGGCTAGCTTCACTAGCCCATTCTACTCATTACTGATGTTTCCCTTTGGTTTCGAGCCTAATTCGCCCGTAAGTGCTGAGATGCCTTGTGTAACTCGACCTAGCAAGTCGAGAAATACGCTGCGTTCTTCGATGTTGAGCAAGCCCACCATTGCTTCCAACCGAGCGAAATGCTCAGGAGCCATTTCACGGAGCTTCTTCGCTCCTTCTTCCGTTAAGACGACTGATTTCTGACGGCCATCGTCTGAGCTTGATCGCCGAGACACTAGCCCATCTCGTTCAAGAATGTCGATAAGACCAGTCACTGTAGCACGTGTAACGCCTAGATGCTCCGCTAATTGCGAAGGCAACTCTTCTCCTTCGTTATCTTCAAGATCTGCCAATAAACGATAACGCCCTGTTGATAAACCGAATCTAGAGAAATGAATCTCTGAGGCGTGTCCAAGCATGGCTCCCGCTGCCATTAGCCTAGACGCGACGAGTATAGCCTGTGCGTCTATGTCTAGGTTATAGCGATCAATCTGACGCTTGGATTGTACAAGCGAGGGAATAGCCTCAATGTCATTTATTTTTTTATTATTGTTGTTCATATATGTAGTATGGTCCCTAACTACTTTTGTGTCAACTCATTTTTATTGCACAGCTCTTTATTTCTCCCAAAGCTCGATCAGTCGACCTTCAGGATCTTCAATCCAAACAAACTTTCCAAATTCACTAATTTCTTCTTTCTTTGCAAGTGGTATACCAATATGCTCAAGATGCTTAATAGTCTCGTCTAGATTATGTACTTGGAAATTTAACATCACTTGTTGTTCTGTTGGAAAATAACTGTCATCCTCGGTAAAGAAAGAAAAGATAGTCTCATTTCCTGATTGGGGCTTTATCACAGTCCCATTCCAATGATCTATTTCAATCTTCAAGACCTCACTGTACCATTTTTTTATAACTTCAAGATTCTTAGTTCTCCAAAAGATTCCTCCGAAACCTTTTATCATCGTATTTATCTCCTGTCAGTCATCAATTTTTTAGCTATCCGTTCTCAATAAATATTCGAGATTTAAATTTAAGTTCCTTTTTTAACTATCTTGCCCATGAATTGAACAATTAAAAAACTACTGCCATAGCAACCGATATTCCACTATCGTGTCCCGTTAGCGCAATGAGTCTACTAGATCCAATGGATGCAGTATGGAAGATTTTAGGTAGATGTATTCATAGAAAAATGGTACATTATTTTGGAATCAATAGCGCGCAAGTCAGGATATACATTTAGACTAATATTTTTATATTGGGGGATGGTACTGGCATGGACAAGAATTCTGTTTATAGAACAAATATTATAGGCGCTGGCGAGGTTGGTAGCGCTATCTCGGTCGATATGGACAAGAATGTTATTCATGAAACTAACAGCTTATTTTGGGATACAAAAGGAAATGATATTTTAGGAGCAACCGCACTTCCTTTATATGGAGCATTTGTCTCAGAAGAAAAATGCCAGCTTTTTGGCGATATTTCAGGAAAAAAGATGTTGGAGATAGGCTGTGGAAGCGGTCAATCCTTGCAATATCTCGGGGAACGTAAAGCATCTGAACTATGGGGTATGGATATATCAGAAAACCAAATCGAAAAAACAAGAGAATACTTATCAGATCACGGACTTTCAGCAAAATTAATCTGTTCACCCATGGAAGAAAAATGTGGACTACCTGAGGATTATTTTGACTTTGTTTATTCGATTTATGCTATAGGCTGGACAACCGATCTTGAGGGTACTTTTAGCAGGATTGCTTCTTACCTAAAAAAAGACGGCGTTTTTATTTTCAGTTGGTCTCACCCTATACACAAATGTGTTGTTGCAGAAAATGATATGCTTGTTTTTAAAAAATGTTACTTCGATGAATCTTGGTATTCGGTAACTCTTGACGAAAGTACGCTAACATTAGCTGACCGTAAACTATCAACCTATGTGAATGCGCTCTCAAAAGCGGGATTTGTTATTGAAGAAATGATTGAGCAATCTGATGATGAAATTATTCAATTGCGGGACGATAACGACGATTTTGCAAAAAAAGCAAAAATGCTCCCTGTAACTTTTGTAATCAAAGCAAGAAAACTATAATTAGTAGTTGAAGATAAATGCCGTTAATTGAATAAAGGCAGCCGATCATGTTGACTGATTGGCTGCCTTATCGCGTTTATTGAACTATCGTCTCCGGTTAGCTTAATTATGATTCCCGAAAGTCCATACATTCATCAAGTACGTCTCGATTCCTTCATTCCTCTAATATTTGCACATTCTTAGCTGTCCTGCGCTGAGAATCAACTATATTCGGAAACTCGAATAGGTCGAATTCAACTTTTTGACCCTCTTTAAGGAACCGAAAGCCGTTCGGTAACCTAATAGGGTCTGGTAGTATTTCGCTGAAGTGTACAAAAACATGGTAACCTTCCTGGCCGTCTAGCATTATCCGTCCGTAACCTTTATCTTCTTTGTACCATTTGACAACACCCCATCTTCTTTCCGCCACCTAAGCACCTCCTCTGTAACTTTATGGTACAACTCATTATGTGCTCACATCGCGTTGAATGAGTTATCTCATTTGATTTTTTTCGGAAACCCATATACAAAAAGTATCATACCGAGAAACGCAAGGATTGGCACAAAGATATTATCGAAGAAGCTTGTAATATGAGTTTCAGGTAGGGCGTTGAACATATTTGCTTCGTACAACGCTGCAATTTCATGGCTGCGAGCTATCAAAGAGCCTACTCGTTCGATTGCATAGATTACTCCAGCGGAAATTAGAAAGGATGCACCTAGTTTTCTGTAAAAGTCGTTGCCCATGAAATATTTGTCTCCTCCTCTATTTTTTATTAAGTACTTCTCCCACGATCCCACTTTACCACATTGTTCCAATTTTCTGGGTATCAGAATATCATTACATAACCTAATGCTAATAATGTGACGCTATAGCGCCACAAATTGTAAGTATTCTGCCGGGTAATTGAACAATAAAAAACAGCTGCCGAAGCAGCCGCTATTCTACTGTCGTTCTCCGTTAGCTTAATGATTTACTTTGCTTCGGACGAATCCTATTGCTCTTTATTGAGAACTTCATGGATTATATTTGTTATGTCGTTAATTTTGCGGGAACAATATTTTAAAATAGGGTTAGCCCAATATTCGGGTCCAGTTTCATCATCACCAATTTTCACTAAATTCAATGTATACACACCCTCTGAACGCATAGCTGGATAGCATCCTAAATCAAAAATCAAACCTGTCTTTTCATTTCTTAAATAGAATATATCCTCATGTAGCTCCCATACATAAGGAAATGAGTCGTCATGAAAGTCATCGGGATTAATTTCATAAAAATGATTCCATAAGACAGTCCAATCTGACGGAATATTTAATGGCACCAATTGTAGACTCATGTTAATAACACATCCCTTAACAATCTTCATATTCAAATCACCGTGATTGTCCAAGTTATCCTGCCCGTTACTTCAATGAAAAAAGCAGGCTACCGTAGCGCCTGCTCATTAGTGTGTATCATTCAACTAAAGTTCTCCGTTAGTTCAATAGTCTTATGTTTTAATTAGAGTCGCTGCTTATAGTTGTAAGGCTTGCCGAACACCTAATGCAGTGACGTCCCGACGGGCTTAGGGGGCTGGATGTGGTCACTCGCTTCTGAGAGTGACCCGGAGCGTCAATATGGTGTTAGCCGAAGGAAGTTCTGGAAGCAGCCATTGCATTTAAGGCGTTCTCAAAATAGCTATATACTTCATCTGCAATTCCCAGAAACTCTTCAACAAGTACATTACTATCCAAGTAACAAGCATACAGATAATCAACTAAAGCGGGGTCAATCTCACAATAGTTTAATATGGCATTCTTCATCTTAATAATGTCATCTTGCCATACACCTGTATCTTCTAAAACCAAAGAGTATAATGCACGAATTAATCTCTTAGAGTAACCTTTAATATATCTAGTTTTCATTGTGTTATCATTAGCATTAGAAAGTAAACTATGTATATGATCTACTTCCTCCTTGGTCTCTGTATTTAAGTCTAAAATGAACTCTGGAGAAATAATTATCGGTGGTACTTTTTCACCAACGTCATGACCATATATGCAAACACAAATTATCTTTACCCAAAAACCCCACTCATTTGGTTTACTTAATACATCGTCAATCGAGCAAATTATCGTATCAATCTTAGTTACTACTGGATATTCTTCCAAAAGCCTGTCTTTAATATTTGACAATCTTTCGTAATCAATATCTTTGGGATTTACACATACAATAGTAAAGTCTGCATCTGACTTAAAAGGTTTAGCAGTTCCTTTTGGAATCGAGCCACACATATAAATGCTATGAATCTTACCTTTAAATTCGGTAAGTATATTTTCTATATACTTATCAACAAAATCCTTATATTCACTTTGTATTACAATTCTATTTATAACTTTTTCTAATATCATATAGACTCCTCCTAAACTAAGAACTTCTTTCGGCTAACGTCTTTTTTGCGAACTTCGTAAATTCGTCATGACTTAAGTTATTCGCGAAATCATTCAACTATCCTGCCCGTTAGCTCAACGGCATCCACGATTTGACGCCTACTTCAATAAAAAAGAGAACAGGGCAAGAAAGGCATCGACAAAAACCAAGCAGACACCTATTATTTTAACGTGGAACAGTGCAAGCGTTGTCCGTTTAAAGAGGGTTGTTATAAAGAAGGATCGAAGAGCAAACCTACTCTGTAACGATTAAATCTGAAGAACATTCGGAACAGATTGCGTTGCGTTCCAGGAAACAGAGTACTTTAAAGAAAAATCTAAGGAACGCTACAAAATTGAAGCGAAGAATAGCGAACTTAAACATGGGCACGGGTATGATGTAGCTACATCCTCGGGTCTGATTGGTATGGAATTACAAGGTGCGATGAAGATATTCGCCGTGAACTTAAAGTTTTTTGCAATGGTATGGAGCCGAGCTTAACCAGTTGAGAACCCTGCAGATCCCTTCGGATCGTCAGTTGATTTCTATGGTCAGGGAGCTTGTGAAATTCGCCCCCGGCTCCAGGGTGATTATTCCCTCTTTAGCTTGAAGTTCACCTTCGAAGACGTCCATATCCGCTACTCCTTGCCAAGGCTCGATGCATATGAAGGGAGCGTTCAAAGGCTGCCAGATGCCGAGGTCGGGAAAACCCTTATAGCTGACAACTACGCTTTTGGAGGAGTGCTTGCTTCTAAGCGAAATCTGCCGAGAGCTCACATTTCGGAAAATCAATGCGCCTTCGGCGAACATTTCATGGGATAAAGGCAGGATGGTCTCTTGTTTCAGAACGGGCTCCGATTTGCCGCTGATCAGCAGGCCGTCCGAATTCAAGAACAACCTTTCAAGGTTTTCCGATTCAGCGAACTCCAGATAGTAATCGTTCAGGCTACCGTTGTCATCAAGCGGACAATTGAACGCCGGGTGGGTTCCGAGCTGGAAGAAGATATCCTGTTCATCGCTATTTTCCACCCGGTAACTAAGTTCCAGTGTGCTTGCATTCAGTTTATATGTAATATATAGGTTGAATTTAAAAGGATAACTGGCCAGGGTTTTCTCATCATAAGAGAGGCGGTAAACCGCGTGGGTGTCGCTTTCTTGGACCAGCGTAAATTCGCTGCGTCTGGCGAATCCGTGATTGCCGATCTTATAGGCTTTGCAGTCCACCTTAATCTCTCCGTTCCGGGCCGCACCAATAATGGGAAACAGCACCGGAGAACGGCCTGTCCAATACGTGGCGTCACCGCTCCAGATGTATTCAGCTTCCGGATCCAGCTTTCTGAAGCTGATCAGTTCCGCCCCAAGGGTATTAATCTCAGCTTCCGCCGAGCTGCTGCGCAAAATTTTATTCATTGTTGTACTCCCTTTCATACTTATAGTCCAGATACACATATTATATCAAAGTTCTTGAGGGAGTTGAGAAAAAGACAGCCAATTCATCAGCTGCCGTTTCTTCGTGCTTATTGAGCTATCGTGTCCCGTTAGCTTAATGGCATCTTATTATGCCGGTGTGCCTTCCTGAATTACGTCCAATATTGCTCTTCAATCTTTAGATCCTTATGTCTCTTATCTACGTACTCATTCTCACTAATTATTTCTATTTCATTAGAATCAAAAAAACTAAGCAATCTCAATCCTTCATTTAACAATTCATCTTTATATTGTCGGGAAAACTCTGACCTTTTAACTGGGTCTGCAAGTTGATCATCGTAATCAAATACAATATATTTAAGGGCTATCATCCTAAAAAAGGAATATCCATTACAATACTCCCTGTAAATGTGTGAACAAGAACTAATGAATTCCTCCTCAATATAAACAAATCGATTTAATAGATCTCTGATCTTAAACCTTCAACTGACCTATAATTAAGAATTTTTGTAAGTTGCCCTTCTAATTCATCCATCACATATTTAGAATTATAATTTAGATTAATCAATCTAAAATAGACATCTTTACCTATTGATTCTTCAAGTATCTCTTTTTTGTCATAAAGCCACTGTTCAAATTCCTTTGTTGAAAGTTTATTCCTCAAGACTGAGTGAAACCATTCTATAATTTCTTCATTGATCGGATCCATGATTTCAATCCTTTCCTTGCACCGCGGTTTCATATAACGCCTTATTTACGAACTTCGTGAATTTTCTTATGTATGAAGTATTCGTCGAAATGCTTACGCTCTACTGCCCGTTAGTTGAATAAAAGCAGCTGATCGTTCTGACTCGAATACTTGCGTGCCTTTATTGCACTATCCTATCCCGACTCTAGCTTAGGCGGTAAATGATCAGTTTTTATTCTTAATTATAAATGGCTTTTTGGCATCCACAATAATCGAAACCATCTTAAGTTCCTCGATAGAATTCCTTGAATCAAACCGAAAAGATCTTCCTATTCTCCCATCCACTTCATTCCAGTATGTATAATGAAAATCTCCGTTCTCGTCACAATACTCTAACAGCGTTACTTCAAACCCTGCCATTTCAAATACTGATACGAAAGTTTTAGCATTATAAACTATTTTATGAGTTGCAGCAGGATGATCCGCTGGTCCTGGACCACCGACTTGAACCATCTGTTGATACCAATCGTTACTGAAGTTTTTATCAGGAACGGCACAACGAATGTACCCACCAGGTTTTAAAAATTTATAACAATGCTTCGCAGCCATAATCCCTTCCTCATAGGTTAAATGTTCCCACACGTGTTCAGCCAAGAGCGCATCAATACTCTCTGGTTCAGATAATTTATTCCAACTTTCTAAAGATAGTAAATTCAACTCATCTACCTGCGTACTGAGCCAACCATCATACTTTGTCTGTCCTGCTCCAATGACCACTTTCATATAAATACCACCATCCAATCTTGTTCTTGAACAATATAACTAAGTAAATATTCTTTAGGCTTAGGTTATTTCCTCTATTTGTAACTAACCTGCCCGTTAGTTGAATAAAGGTAGCCGATCGTGTTTGAGCTAACGTTCCTCGTTAGCTTCACAATCCATCCACGTGTTCCTCAGCCGCCGAATGAATATCTCAGGTTCATTTGGGTCAAACACCTCAATCCCGTCATCTTTTATAAGCTGTCTTTTAATCAAATCGTCAATGAGCAGATCGGTTACATCGTGATAATGGTCCAATACATTTTCCTCTTCAATAAAACTAATTTGATCGCCTATATTACTCAAAAGGTACCAGGTCGTCATAGCTGCTGTTACGGGATTTCCGGTTAATTCCTTTGCTTTACTTGCTGGGAGATGGGCAAAGCTTATTATTTCTCCTTTGCTTTTATTGACTAAAATATATCCTTGTCCCATTTAAAATATCTCCTCATTTTCTTAGTTCACTGAACTAACGTGTCCCGTTAGCTTAACCAAACGACGAACCTTAATCATCGCTTGTTTCTATACAAGAGTCCCAAACAAATAAACTGCAAACACAGTAATACTAAGAACCAACATAACTCCTCCCACCCTATAACAGAAAGTAGTTCCAAAATTATTTGGATATTTTTTCGAAATTATCACTGCTGGTAACCAAAATACGATAGCAGCCATAAATGGAATGTGATACCCCTCGGTTTCATTCGTATATATATTCCAATTGAATAACTTAAAAAGATAATGGCTCAACATGAAGTCGTTTTGAAATTTAAAATTAAATAAAAAACCTAAAATAAGAACAACTATTGCAAATGACCCAGTACCAAATGATCTTTTTATTGTCACTTCATTTCGCTCCCCTGCAAATTGTTGCCCCTTGGCTACAATTCTCATAGAGTTGGTTTTCCAATTATATCCTATACGTAGGAACAGTAAATTTGTTGCGTTATCCTGCCCGTTAGCTGAACAAAGGCAGCCGATCCACTGATCGATTGCCTTTGTGTCGTTATTGAGCTATCGTGTCCCGTTAGCTTAATGACTCGGAACCATCTTTGTCGCAAACTACAAATAGCATTGTGCCTAGCCAAGCTAAGCGTGATGGGGAGCATTTGAAGCTTACTTAAATAAGATATTAGTAAAGTAGTGGAGATTCATTTATTAATTGGAATTTCTTTGTCAAAGAAAACGATAGACGCGATTTCCTTATCATTTATAACATTTTCAAACGTTTTAATTGTAACCATTTGGTTACTCATGTAATTGCTTCTAGATAATCCGGTAAAAATGCTGGTAATTTCTGAGGTGCCATCTTTATAGTTTATCGTGATAGGGAAGTCATCCAAATATTCATTTGGACCAATTTCCTTAAATCTGCTGGCAGCATTAATCTCCTTCAATGATCCGCTATTAATCTTCAAAGTAATTGAAATTGGCGAGACAGAGATCGTTTTTAATATTGCCGTATAACCAAACATCGTAAAGCTTTGATCGATCTGATAAAGGGTCGAATACTCCTTAAATTCTAGTTTAAAACTGGTTTCCCAAGGACCAGGAATGATGGTTTTAAAATTGCCGGGAAACAGATCTGCAGCTTGTAAATCATAGAGTTTTAAATTAACCGTTTGATCTGCTAAGGAACTGTCGGTCATAATATTCATGATCAAGCTAATTTTATTGTCATTAGGATTTCCATCGTTGAGCACCTCAAATCCTGTACTGTGAAAGCTTTGATTTGTCGTAATCGAAGTATCAAAACGGTATCGCGCTGCATTTAGAACAGTGCCTTCTGGAGCAGTAAAGTCCATTAAAATATAGGTTAGATTGCCGTCGCCGATCACTTGCTTAAAAGTAAGCGATCCATACTCATTTTCCACGGTTTTGCCCACTACATAAGCGCCATTGGATAAATATTCCGTTTGCTCGTTATTTGCTGGTTTAAGAAATTTTATAAATGCTTCATCTAATCCCATATATGCCGCTGCGAATGCCGTTGTCGTTAAACAAACCATCAGCACGGTAGCCAGCACGGCATATCTTACAGGTTTAATAGGAGGAATTCTTCTTTGCCTTTTATGTTCAAACTGGGTTTGCATTAAAATGTTATGAAACATTTTTTCTTTTTGTTCGGTTCTTGGCGTAAGAGCTTCAAAAATTCGATTAATATTTTTGTTACTCAATATAATTCCCTCCCAAATCCATCTTGAGGCGTTTGCGGCCTCTGAATAGTTGCGTTTGGATCGTGCTTTCTTTGCGTCCTAACATTTCTGCTATTTCTTTTACCGTGTACTCCTCGAAATAGTATAGATATAATACAGTTTTGTATTTTTCGGGAAGTGAGAGCAGTTTTGCAACCATCTTGCCGGATGGCTCATCACCATTCCAAGAAGCAACTTCCGGCAAAGCGTCTAATGCCACACGACGGGTTGTCCACCAATTTTTAAGAACGTCTTTACAGTAATTTCGAGTGGTTACCATCAGCCATGCTTTTTCATGCTCGTGGTCATTGAAAAGCATTGGAGATTTAATTAGTTTTAGAAATACAGATTGAACAGCATCTTCAACATCAACGGGATTTTTCAAGTATATAAAGCAAAGTCTGTAGACTAGATCTGCACGCCGTTGATATAGTTCAGCCAATTCTTTATCCGTACGTAATAAAGAATTGCATTCCATTTTTTCGCCTCCTACATTCAACACGATTGATGATTCCAAAATATCTCATTACCCGGTTTTATTTTTTTACATGAGACAGATTATGCACACTTGGACGATTTCCTTGTGTTTTTAAATTTCAAGACAAAGGACCCACCAAGGCGGATCCTTCTGCTGTTTTATTAAGCTAGCGTTTCCGTAATCGTAATGACTAATAGGTCGTTGCTTACAATTACGCCTACGCATAACTGCCCGTTAGTTGAACAAAGGGCTACCTCTCGGTAGCCCTCTCATTATTGAACTATAGTGTCCCGTTAGCTTAACGGTTGATTACTCGTCAATCCGCTCACCAGTGAGATTAAATAAATGTCCATATCTACTTTTAGCAACGGGTCCCATACCGACATCCTCCGTCTAATCATATAAAATCAACCCGTCAAAAAAACTACTATAGTCGACATACTCATCGCCCATGATGTACCAGACTTCCTTACCAGTGCTAGTCTGAAGCATGATATGGCCGCGTTTGTCGTCACCCAGGAATTTCACGTTGTCTCCAGGCTCCAGCGAAAAGGCTTCGTCCGTGCCATCTTTATAAAACTGCACAGCAATTTCCTTTTTGATCGTTAAAAGCGTCGGTGGTTCCATCGGATAAAAATCCTGTTGCTCTTCATGAAGGGAATGTTCGGCATCCAGACGGAATACCGAATCTCGGAACCAGGTTTGAAAATCGTCGCTTTCTTTTGCGCTGATCACTCTCCCGTGTCCGTCATACATCGAACTGTGTGCCGATAAATCGGGAAGCTCACCTATTTGCTTGAGGGTTTCGCCGTCATAAGAATAGAAAGATGTTGATCGTAAAAAGACCATTTGCGAATCCATTTGAAGTGCAATCTCGAAATATGGATCGTCAATATCCAGATCGACAATATCCAGATAAGGAAGCAGCTCACTGCCCACCTCCATTGTGATGTTATTCACCTTCAGGTTGAAGGCTCCTAATTCCGTTACCGGCGGTATTAACTGAATCTCTTCTTCACGACCATCTCCGTTCAGATCCACGTTCATCTTCTTCTGTTTAAAGGCCGAATCGCCTGTATAATCCCGTAAATGGACATCATCTGTATGAGATGGTTCGAGCTTATAGTCAGCGTATTTGAGTTCGTAGTCACTTAGTAGCGCCACGTTCTGTTTCTCCGTCGGGCTAAGATGCTCCTTGTAGGCAGAGTCAGCATGATACCAAGGCTTGGCGGCAAAGTAGTTTTGCAAATCCTTCTGTTTAAATACATACCCATGCCTTGCAAATATCTCGTTGCGCGCAAGCTTCAGAATTCGGTCGTCCAGACTGCCGATCTTTTCCGGGGAAAGTACCGTATTCGAGCTGTCTTTCAAAATATACTCTCGTATTGCAGCTGCAACAGTAGAAGGAGCAGCAGTTGTCTCACTTGCCGCAACTAGATTACCGACCGTTCCTTTAGCGGCTTTCTCTTTTTCCGCATAAGTACATCCGGAAACGATTAATGACAGGGCAATCCCCCCATATATAAGCCGAAACTTCCGAAAATCCATTTTGTTGACACCCGCTTCGTCATATGAATTCGATTTGATAATCGTGTATAAATGTACCATAAAGTGGAATCTAGCGTATAGAAAAAGCGAGTCTTCCACTTCTGAATGAGCCGCTACAGTTTATATCTCCTTTTTGATTTGAATGTTCACTAACCTGCCCGTGAGCTTAATGATCACTTGAATTATTTGTGACTAAAAAAATACATTCAAACCGCTCTACTCCTGGGTATTTTTCTCCCAAACTTGTTATCGAGAAACCATTTTTTTTATAGAAGCCAACAGTATCTTTATCGGTTTCTGCCTTTATTCTCACAATCTTTTTAGTTTTAATGAACTCATTTACCATTTCGCTGCCTATACCTTTACCACGATAATTGGGTTTAATTGCAATATGCTTAAGTTCTATTTCATTTGTTGATTCGTATATGACTCCAATTAATCCTACTAGCTCATCATTATTTAAACTCCCTACTAATTCCCGCGAATCATTGTCTATGTATGTTTTAAGTTCATTATCAATTCTTTCATCATTAGCCCACATACACTCAGCCATTAAAAGCTTCAATTCACCTAAGTCTTCATAATCTTTTAAACAAATCATAAGAAGCACCACTCCTTATTTAGATGATCTTACAGATGTTACGTATTCTTGACACATGTTAAGCTATCTTGCCTGTTGAATACAGGCAGCCGATCGAGTTGACTTGACAGGCTGCCATATCGTGTTTGAGCTAACGTTCCCAGTTAGCGCAAAGATACTATTGAACCTGATTAGCTAAATCAATTAGGTCGGACTCATCTAATTTATAATTGTTTAACTGATTAAGGTTCCCGTTAATATAATAAACAAATCGAGCCAAAAATCCTTTTTCACTTTCCCGCCAAATTGATTGACTGGTTTCGTCCTCTTCGTAATATGCTTGTTTCCCATTTTCAAGTTCAAAGGGTTGCTTGCCTTGCGAGGATATTTTCTCTGGTTCATCAATAACCTTGCTCAAGATATACCTTAATTCTTGCGTGGTCTGCTTGTTTTTATAATGAAAAATATACTGTTGAAGTACATCAGGATTATCAATTGCTATTTCCGTGCGAACTTCATTAACTTCAAATGGAAATCTATATGGTTCATTGAAATCATAGAGCATTGATTTACTTCTTTCTTCGGTTGGATTGCTGCTACTACATCCACTTATTAAAAAAATCATTACTAGAAAAGAAAAAGAAATATTCCTCATTGTTTCACTCCTTATTACTTTAACGAAAAAGGAAATATTTAGTTGCGCTAAACTGCCCGTTAGTTGAACAAGCACGCTTTCTTTTATTACACAATATCTTCGTACTGTGCATCATCTAAAGGAACCATTTCTGTCAAAGAAAAAAAGTATTAGACTGAGGAAATAAATTACTAGACTGCCGAGGGCATTAAGAAAAACGGGCAGGATAGTTTTAACAACACGACGAAGTACTTTAGGCATTGGTAGTTCCACGAATAATCTGGAAGAAAGAGGTGTTTACAATCCGAATCCATATAATCGGCGGCTCAGGAAGCGGTAAATCCTATATCGCGGCGTTATTGAGCGATAAGCTCGGGATTCCGCATTACGATCTAGATGATATTTTCTGGGATCAGCAATCAAGCGAATATGGCGTAAAGACACCGGAGAATGAGCGTGATCGTCAGCTCACAGAAATCATCGGTCTCGATTCATGGATCGCAGAAGGGGTATACAGGTCATGGGTAGGGCCTAGTTTTGCCGCTGCAGATAAGATCGTCGTACTGATGACGCCGTTGTCCGTTCAAGAGGAACGAATCTGGAAGCGCTATGAAGAGCGCATTGTGAACATTGCCCCAAACAAGAAGCGTGAGACGCTCGAAGGAATCCATAACTTGTTGGCATGGAATAAAGATTACAATCTGACGAAGTTGCCTAACTTAGTCGACCATTGGGACTATAAGGATAAAATGATCCTCGTAAGCGATAATATAGATCTTCTTGAACTTCAATTAATGTGACTTCTTTTTCTTGTTAAGCTCCCATGGAAGAACGTAATTACTTCCATAATCTGTGGTGTCGCTTGAGCGACATGGATGGCTAACGGGAACGTTAGTTCAATAAACCAACAGTAGTCTAGGACTTTATTTCTCAGTTTAAGACAGGTGTTGGTTTTTATATTGGAGCCCTCAAAACGAGCTCTTTTGGAATTTACTAGTGAGTAGTATGCGTCAAATGCGACATAAAACCTCCACTTATCTCGTTCTAAACTGCTTGAGCTAAAGTGTCCCGTTAGTTGAACGAGCACGCTTTCTTTTATTACACAATATCTTCGTACTGTGCATCATCAAACGGAACCCTTTCTGTCAAAAGAAAATAAAGTTATAATCTGTCGAGGGAATTAAACCGAGCAGGATAGTTTAATTCATTTCACGAATATCTAATCGCTAAATAAAACGTTATGTGAGACACAGAAAACTAGATTAGGAGACCAACATGGAAAAGGCAGTAAAAACTATTCTTCTAGCCATGATCCCGAGTATACTAGCCATATTTTTATTAATCGAATATTTTCCTTATACTGGTCTTGGAAGAATTTTGAGTATTCCGATAACATTGTTTTTTAATATTATTATTTTGTTAATTTCTCTACTTATCACTCGAAAAATAAAGTCAAGAGTATACAAAAGCTTTTATTGGATTACAGTTATCTCAATAAGCGTGCTAGTAGCAATTATTATGCACCCACAAGAAAACTCACCTAGCGTTTTAAGTCAAATAAGAGAACTGATATTTCCCCATACTTTCAAATGAATACTTCCGAATTTTCACCTTTCCTTATGTCGCAATTTGCGTCAAATGTGACATAAAACCTCCACTTATTTTGTTCAACTAAACTGCCCGTTAGTTCAATGAAAAAAGCAGGATACCTTAGCTCCTGCTCTTCAATTTGTATTATTCAACTATCGTGTCCCGTTAGTTCAATAACAAAAAATAACCTCGAACTCTATTTTGAATTACAATTGAATGACACTGATCATATTTCCGTTATTATCAGTAAGATCAAAACGTTTAGGTTCACCGTTCCTTACCTCTGAAACGGCTACTCCATTTTTCTCGAGTCTAGCCCTCACTTCTTCTACATCCTTCACAACAAAATTGAATGGAGTGTATTTATTAATTGGGGGATTTGTCGTTTATGACGCGGAGGGAAGGTTGTGAACTTTTCAAAGGCAACGAGCAATCATTCAGTAGTACTGCCTAAAGGTGGGATGATCGTTTTTGGTGGTGCTAAGGGGGATGTATTAAAAATTAATTTGCAGAATAAATAAACTTGTAGCACATAAAGCTTATTCCATATTAGCGATGAGGCCTCTCACAACGTTTTGAAGAGGGGTAAGAATCTTATCGCGTTTACACTGGTATAGACACAGTGTGGTTGCAAAATCAGAACAGCCCGGTCACCAAATGATCGGGCTGTTTTGATATAGATAAATGTGTTTTCCTGTTCTTGAGATACGATGGTCTCCAGCACCTTTGCCCTTGTCACCAACTTGTTCAAGTCTAACTTCCTGTATTAAGGCGTATTACCTCCTGTAACATATTCATTTTGGATGCCGATATTACCGATCAGTACCGTGCCCTTTTTCGTTTTATCAAATACAAAACCGATTTTGCTCAATTGCTCAGGTTGGAAATTCGGGTTGGCCCTTTTTAAATCGGCAAGGTGGAACGCAAAGTTTTGGAACACCGGCTCCTTCGTCGGTTGCAAAGTCGTGAAAGGCCATTTTATGATGTTGCCTTCGAACATCGGTAGTAAATAAGCTTCGCTGCTAAGAGGGAGGGACGCCACGTTGCCTTCTTTGTCCTCCACATTAATGGTCAAATCTACGAGGACATCCTTGTCACGATTTGCTTTCTCGTCATTCCAGTCAGCCATCGAAAAAACGATGGAGCTCGTTTCTCGTATATCGAGACTGTCATTTGGCAAAACAACCGTGTAAGAGGGAACGCCAGGTGTCGCAGTACTGTCCCACCCCAGACGCACTGCACTGTACAAGTCGGGGGCAAATTTCATCTCCACTTTTTCCTCTTTCCACTGCTTCAGATGCTCCCCGTTCAGCCTTCCTCCAGCCAATGTCGACGTACTCAGATCGATGTCTTCGTCAAAGCTACTAATGAGCTTTGTATTCGAGTCCATATAGTTGCTGATATACATGGTGTCCGGCAGCCACTCTCGGGCATAACCAATATCCTGGAACATGGACCGATATTCTCCTTTCCCTTTCAATGTCGTATCTAGGAAGGACGATATGAGCACCTTAGCTGCTTGTAGCTGCTCCTCCTGCGGTATCAGTTGAGCGGTGTTGAACAGTTTATTGCCAAGCCCTACATTGTCGTTTCTTCCCCAGACGGTGTTGAATTGGCCGTGATTCGCACCATAAATGTATACCGATGCTTTAAAATAATCACTACCGTTTGAAAAGCCGATCCGACTGTATTGGCTCGCGCCGGAATATGTGCTGACGTCCATGTCGTGTGCGCCTTGCAAAGTCAAATAGTTCAAATCCTTTAACGGAGTCAGGTGTCCCGCAGGCTTGTATTGCCCGTCAGTACCCGCAATCGAAATGATGGAACGGATACCAAAGTTGTAGTCGAATTTGATGTTGCCGTTTTCCGGGGAGGCCGGCAGTTTGTTATATGCCGCTGCGACCGTTACCGCCTCACCGCCGCGAGAGTGGCCGATCAGAGCGATCTGGCTCATGTCCGCTTTACCGAAAAACGGATTATCCTTCGTCTTATTCCACTCGTTCCACACTTTCACATGCTCCAACATCAACCATCCCCGGGCTGGGTTTTCTTTCTCCAACAGGTTGAGTGTAAACAAATCATCGTAAAGGGATGTATTGAGAAAATTTTCGTCTATGGATACAAAAATATACCCGCGACTCGCCAACAGCTTACCCAAATATTCATATCCCGGGTCCGAATAATCGGTTGAGTTGGCGTTGCCATGAACGGTGACGATTAACGGAAACGGTCCTTCGCCATCAGGATACCAGACCAATCCATTCAGCGGCATTTGATCCGGTCCGAAACCAAACGTATTTGTACGATTAGATGACCACTTTTCCACAAAAGCCGATCCGTTCACCTGTTTTGTCACGAGCGACCCATTCTGGTTAAATTCCTTCCGATAACTGTTTGCGCTACCGTAAGTTAACGTTTTGACCTTATACGGTCCTTGTTCAGCTGGATTCGCCGCCGCCGTTGGGTAGCGGTCCGCAGTTTTCATCGCTGTTAAGCGGTACGGCTTCGCCAAATCCGCATTGCCGTTGTTCAGCAGCCAATACCCGCCAATGCCAATGGATCCTAGCGTAACTGCCGCCAAAACCCCAGCAGTTACTTTCGAAATAAGCTTTGCCTCTCGGTATCTACCGGTTATCAATCGGGATAAGAGGGCTCCTAGTATAGAAAATACGACAATTATCAACAATGGGACGATAAACATCAACTGTATCGGCCCGATGAAGCTAATGAACAGCAAAAAAAACGAAGCGAGAGCAATCCAAACATAACGCGAAGGCATTCGCTTGGCAACATGAAGCACTCCTGCAATTGCGCCGGTTACGAGCACAATCACAAGCAAGATCACTAACGTTCCGATCAGATATTCGCCCAAACTGCGCGTTCCCAAAACGAAATATCCTTGGATGAAATACAAGCATAATGCGATGATGAGCAATACGATGGAGGCCCCTTTCCATCTTGGGGCAAGTGGACTAATTTTTTTCCATTTGTTCATTAACCGTGGGGTTCGCCCCGTCGGCTTCAATTCTATTCTTGACATGTAACGACCTCTTTCCCATAGAGCTTGTTCAAAATGTACCGCATAAGGTATAGAAAAATAAGCTAGTTTCAAGATGCAACCGTTCATGATGGACCATTCATATATTCGAGGTAGATACTAGAAACCCTCTTCTTTTACATAGTTTTACAATTTCAAACAGATCCATGTTTAAGCTGAATTAAGATTGTTCTTATTACAAGTAGGGTTGCGTGGTAACATTAGGAAATAATATATTGGGAGGAAGAGCAATGATAAAACCCAAAAGACTTAAGTCTGGTTCGAAAATAGCGATAATTTCACTTTCTAATGGTCTACCTTATCTGTTCCCAGATATCTACGAGCTTGGTATAAAAAATCTTTAAGACAACTTGGGATTAGAAGTTATTGAGATGCCAACCGCAAGAATGTCTCCAGATGATTTATACAAAAATCCACAAATTCGTGCAGATGA
Source organism: Paenibacillus sp. FSL F4-0236 (assembly GCF_038000135.1). Classification (NCBI taxonomy): domain Bacteria; kingdom Bacillati; phylum Bacillota; class Bacilli; order Caryophanales; family Paenibacillaceae; genus Paenibacillus; species Paenibacillus sp. FSL F4-0236. The sequence goes on along the minus strand of NZ_JBBOBK010000001.1, from coordinate 1,958,761 downwards.
TATAAATAAATGTTTCGAGTATGAGAGTATAGATGACATCATCACTTCAATTGGTGGGTATGAATCGGTTAGAATACTACCGTTTTTGGATACAAAGACAATCCAAAAAAAAACCGAATTTATCATGGGTTTTTCAGACGCGACTACTTTTATAACTTACTTAAACCAATGGGTATGGTAACTTTTTACGGACCTTCTGTTATGGCAGGTTTAGCCCAAATAAAAAGCCTTCCAACCGAATATACTGAACATTTAGAAGCGATTTTATTTCAAGGTCGTTTCCCTTATACATATTCTCCATTTGAGAAATGGACCAATGGATATAAAGATTGGAGCAAATTAGATACGCTAGGTGAGTGTCAACAGTTTTATAATAATGAGACTGGATGGACGTTTTTACCACCGAGCTAGGATATTTGTGGGGTGGATGTATCGAAGTATTAGAATTTATGAAATCAACTATCTATTGGGCTTTACACTGCCCGTTAGCTCAACGAGGCTGCCGTTTCTTACCGGCAGCCTCGTTCTGGTGATTGTTCAACTATAGTTCCCCGTTAGTTCAATCCTTTGTACGCTATTCCGTCAATCATCATAAGACAATCTGAATCAATGAACTCTGTTGTGGATGTCATTCTTGCAGGGAATTTGTCCTTCTCAAAATACCCGCAAAAAACTTGTTCCATTTCGGGTAAGTCCTTAATATTTTTGAGGTAAACATTAACTTTCACAACGTTTTCAAGTGGTACATCGAGTTGATTGAGTGTGTCTTTTAAGTGTGAAAAAGTATTGTGAATCTGCTCGGTAAAGGTTACTCCAAAACCTCTATGTAATCCTAGAAATACATAATCTCCAGCCTCAACAGCAGACGAATAGCTAAACGGCGTTGAAATTCGATTTATCATTTCCATGAGCCCCCTATGTAATAAGTTCACTCTTTCACAATAGAACAATTGTTCCTATTTGTAAATATTTTCTTTTAATAGAACTCCATGCTTTCCTGCCCTTTAGCTTAATAAAAACAAGGAACACTGTCGAGGCAAACTGTTCCTTGTTTCGTTCAACTATAGTTCCCCCGTTAGTTCAATCGTTGGATATGCCAAGGTTCTGTCCCCCATACGGATTTTTTGGCAACATACATTACCTTTTCATCCTTATAAATAAAAATATTTTCTGGAAAATCCTTATATAAATCAAACAGGTGCACAGGTAAAATAGCAGCATCAAATGCCCAAAGTCCCTCTTTATTGCCTGACACTATTGCCTCCCAAGGAACTCCATCCATAACTTCATTTGTGAAAAATACTCCAGTTTGTTTAAACTCCTCAGAGAACTTTGTCATAATCCTCCAAATCAAGGATTGATGCTGGCTTCGTAATAGTCCTGTTCTCCAATCGAGTTCTATCTCTTCCGTCCAAAGCAAGATACTAATTTCCAGATATGATTCTTTTAATTCCTCAATAACTCCAGGTGTTAAACCTACTACAAATGGCCGTAAATGGAGTTGGAACCCGTTATTGTCATACAATTGAGGCGCAGCGCCGCCACCAACGTACATGAAACCATTTTCCGAGACTTTCCATTCCAGCTCATCGTTGAAGTATTTAGAATCAAGTTCTAGCGAGTTTATTACTTCTGAAAAGAGCCTGATAACATCCTGGAAATTGAGATGATCACACTTTATATAAGTTTGGATTTGAGAATATTCGGGCATGAGAACACACCTTTTGGGCTCAACTTTTAATCCTATTATACTCTATTTCGTTTGGCTTGCCTTCGCGCTAATCTGCCCGTTAGTTGAACAAATAAAAAACGACTGCCGAAGCAACCGCTATTCCACTATAGTGTCTCGTAAGTTTAATTCCTACCTATTGTCGCCTTCTCCATTTAAAAAAAGATGAACCCACGTTTCAATATCATTGGCCAGAGCATATTCATTAGCATCGCTTAATGTAAAAGCATTCATCTGTCTTCCCCCCACCTTCAGTTCAAACTTCTATTGTGCTAATGATTATGCAATAGAATCCTAATAAATGGAAGTTTGGTTTGAATTCAAACCGTTCTTTACTGCTCAATATTCATGCGGAGGCATCAGTCTACCACCACGCAATCCTGCCCGTTAGCGTAATGATGATCTGTCATCTATGGTACGGTTCTACTTAATGGCGCGGCGAATTAATTTCATAAAACACCCTCAATGCTTATAATATTCTAGCACGTAATCTTGCTTATGCAGAGTGTTAATGCCCACGGATGTCAAGATCACTTAATGGATAGTTACTACTGCCCCAAGTATAAACAATATAATTGTTAATTAGTTTTTCATCTGCTTTCAATGCTTTGAATTTCAAGTTACCATTAAGAAAATCAATGTTATTACTCACTTGCTTTTCAACGATGTAACTCCATTCATTCTCGCGATACTTTGAATAAAAATGATTTAATTCTTCTAAAGTTAGTTCCGATTTGATTAAAATAGCGCCAAAAAATTGCATTCCATTTCCATTCCCAATTAATTTTCCAGCTGATGATAAATCATCTATCAATTCAGTTTTGTCTGGCAAAGATACTTTTACTAGATCTTTTTTTATGGAATATGCAATATAATTGTTAATAAATGGAGTGGATACGACTAGTAAAACAAGAGCAACTACTGCAATTATTAAAATGATTATGAATGTTTTCTTCAAGTTAACACCTCTCTCAAAAAATATAAATATCCTACCGAACCACGCAGGTTCAATACACTTAGAAACCCCTTTTTATTACGCTATGACAGTATAGACGTTAGATATTTTTTAAATTTCAATTTAATGGTATATAATCCAATATCAACATTTCTGTTACTCAGCTAACCTGCCCGTTAGTTGAACAAATTAAAAACGGCTGCCGAAGCAACCGCTATTCCACTAACGTGTCCCGCTAAGTTAAATCAAGACCCTTTAAAAGCCAATAAATCTTTTGTGTTAATATGTTTAATATCAGAAATTTGCCCACTTGTAAGCATCTCATAAAGACCGTCAGGAACAAGTTTATACTGAAGGTTTTCTTCAAAATCATCTAAGTTCTTCCAAACAGCTATAAACTTTTTGTCCCCCTCATTCCCTTCAAATTCATTCTTGTTATAGTTATCCATTCGACTAAAGCTCGCTTCATAAATAAAATCATATTCATGTCCAATTTCTCCATACCAAGGGAAGATGTGCTCGATAATCCCTATCAATTTTGGTTCAATAATATCAATATTAATTTCCTCTTTTACTTCTCGTATTACAGCTGATTTGCTATCTTCCCCATACTCAATCGTGCCACCAACTGGGCGAAATGTAATGATACCATCTTCTTCCGGGAATTGTTCAAGTAATATTGATTCTCTTCTTTTAATAATGCAAAGTGAACAAGCTCTATATCGCAAATTTTTCACTCCTCATAGTATTTTATTTTTCAAATATATTCCATATAAGCATTGCGTTATCCTGCCCGTTAGTTGAGAAACAGCAGCCAATCAACTTGGCTGACGTTTATTCATGTTATTGCTCTTTTAAGTTATAAAATTTAAAATATCATCGGGTTCAATCAGTGAAATATTGTTTTCCATATTATATCGGGCACGCTTCAAAAACTCCCTAGACCAACCATCGAGTGCTTCAATATTTCCGTTTCGATAGAGAGCTGAATAAAGAATAGCTTGTCTATTTGTAAATAACTCCCACTTAACCTACCGTTAGTTGAATGATGAATTATTAGTATACAATGAGTATCTTGTCGATTTCTGCAATTTCGCTGATCTTTGATATACCATCGCCGTTTCCTTCAAACAACTTGAGGAAGCGCTCACGCTGACTTTTAATGCTCGCGAGTTCTTTATCAACGGCAGACTCGATGGTGAAGGCCGACAATCTGCGCTGTCAGGCATTGATTTTTTTTCCAAAATAGGTTATTTTATAGAAAGCTTAGCGATAAGCAAGTTTCTGACACGAAGGGAGATGTGTTTTAATGGCAACTACTTATATGGTGGTTTGGTCTTAAAACTGAATAGTAGGCATACGCGAAAAAAGCGGGGAAACGCCCCTGTTATTTGGTATGCCATCCGAAGTAACCTTTCGTGAATATTGCTGTTTGCAGGATACGATGAAGGTCGTGTCTTTTTTGCGTCCTGATGCCGCGTGACAGCAGCTTCTTTAGAGGCTGCTTGTCCGTGGCATTTTTGCGTCCAAAAACAACATTAAAGGAGCTAACAAAAAAATTATGATAAATCTGAAAACCTATGGCTATACAGAAATAGAAGCAATTCCCGACGGATTATTGCCCGGTAGGGTGACAGAGCTTCGGCGCGAGCGCTTCACGGTCATGACCGAGCGCGGCGAAGTAACGGCGGTGCTCAAAGGAGCATTCTATCACAGCGTGGAAACACGCGTAGATTTTCCATGCGTCGGAGATTTCGTCTTGCTGCAATACAACGAGAGCGGAGATTCGCTCATCGTTACGGTACTGCCCCGCCGTTCCAAGTTCTCACGCGCAGATTACTCAGGGCATGCCGTAGGCTACGCCAAAACCGTGCGGGAACAGGTCGTTGCAACCAACTTTGACTATGTGTTTATTCTTTCTTCTTTGAATTGGGATTTCAACGTTACCCGCCTCATGCGGTACCTGACACAAGTCAGACAGAGCGGAAGTCAGCCAGTCGTCATTCTGACCAAGGCTGATCTCGTTGAAGATTATAGTCTCCCGCTCGCAGAAGTTACACAAAGCATCCCTGATGTGCCAGTTCATGTGGTCTGCAGTCATACTGGCCTGGGGCTGAACGAACTCGCCCCCTACTTGATGCCTGGTAAAACAGTCGTCTTTCTCGGCATGTCCGGCGTCGGTAAATCATCTCTGCTCAATGCATTGATAGAACAGGACGTAATGAGGGTTCAGGCGATCCGAGAGGTTGATAGCCGGGGGCGGCATACGACAACGCACCGTCAGCTGTTCATGCTCCCCTCCGGTACGATGGTCATCGATACGCCGGGAATGCGTGAGCTTGGGCTTTTTGATGCCGGCGAAGGCATACGTGCAAGCTTTACCGATGTGGAGGAATGGTTCCCGCAATGCCGGTTTGCAGATTGCCGCCATCAGGGCGAGCCGGGCTGTGCCGTTCTCGCCGCGCTTGCCGACGGTTCGTTGCCGCGTGAACGGTGGGAGTATTATGTTGCCCAGCAGCATGAGCACAAGTATGTCCAGGATAAAACAAGCTACCTCATCGACAAGAGGGCTCGAAATAAAACGATAGCTATGTCAAGCAAGCAAACGAAGAAAAACGGAGGATGGAAGAAATGAATATTAAATTTGAAACGCTGATCTATGCCTTAAGCCGACAGTTCAAGAAGGATATTATCTCGGCTGACTACCAAACCATGCCGTTACAGGGCGGAACTGTGGGAAATGTGCACCTGGTAAACGGGATCGCCGAAACCGCGGATGGTGAAAAAATGCCGTACCATATCGTGCTGAAAATTCAAAAGAAATGGGAACGTTACAACGATCCGGATTCCTGGCGCCGTGAATATGATCTCTATATGTCTGACTTGGGAATGACGTTCTCGGATACCTTCCGCTGGCCAACATGTTACCATGCGGAGATGAATACCGAAGAAAATGAATTCCAGCTGTGGCTGGAATATATCGATGGCGTAACCGGTTTAGACTTAACCGGTGACATGTATGAACAGGCGGCGCTGGAGTTAGGACGCTATCAAGGCAAGCTGTATGCGGAAAAGCCCGCTGTGCTGCAGAGCCTGACAAACCTGAGTCATGCGGATCTCATGAAGAATACGTATCTGCATTACCGGTCGTGGCCAGTCGTCTACGATTATATACGCTCGGAGGACTGTGAATTCCCGCAGCACATGCGGCAAATGCTCATCGACATCGATGAGCACGCAGATGAGATACTCGCCCGCATCGAGCAATTGCCCCTAGTGCTATGCCACCGGGACTTCTGGGTGACCAATCTGATCTATGCCGACGGGAAAATCGCGCTCATCGACTGGGATACATGCGGATGGGGCTACATGGGTGAGGATCTCGCAAGCTTGATTGCGGATGAAGCGGATATCGATCACATGGTCGAATACTACCAACGATGTGTCCCTGCGTATTACAACGGTTTTTCGGAGTATGCAGATGCATCCCCTATCGCCGATAATTGCGTCTTCGAATTGATCCTTCTCATATTCGGGTACAGGCTTGTAGAGTGGTATCTCCACACAGAGGGCGATGACGAGAAAACAAAGTGTCTTCATACGCTCCAAAAAATCCATGAAATGAAAACCAGCCCTGTGCAGGGTTAACTCTAAAAAAAGAACTCCGAAACCCCTTGACTATAGGTGGGTTTTCGGAGTTTCTTTCATTACTCTCATTCGGTGAATCGACAATTGAAATAAAGTCCTAGACTGTCACTACTCCACTTAACTAACGTGTTCTGTTAGCGAAAAAGTTATTATTAACAGTCTTTTTTATAGGACAAAAAAGATTCTAGTTTAATGAATTGTTGTTTCGAGAACTCTGTCCAGATCATGTGATGCTTCAATAATGGCTGGCTCCAAATTGCTCAACCATTCGGAATACTCTAAACGTGTTACCATGGATGGATCCTTCCTTAGCTCCTTGCATCTCTTCAAATTATCTTTCCATCCGCTACTTAGATGTAAATGCCCCCAATCTGCTGCTTGGCTTTTAGACAAGATGACACCTTCCTGCCACCAAGCTATAAATTTAGAAGCTAATAGGAGCCAGTCGACGGAATGTAGACTATTTCCCTTGCCAAACTTCCGCATACACTTGGCATATTCCTTAAAAAAACTAATGAACTCTTCCTTCGAATACGATGGAATATTGTCTAGATGGGACTCACCATACAACAAGATACTCTGCTCCTTGATCGTGTGCATGGTGAACAGATCTAATTGATTTTCTGTCCAGTCGGATTCGCGCTTTGTTCCCCACCATAAGCCACTGCCCTTTTCCCCACTCAGCATATTAATCGTAAGAAAGGCACCCTCAAGCATATCGATATAGAGGTTGGGGATTTGTCTATCAACGGATCTTCTAAGAAGGGATGATCTATAATTGGATCTTTGTTTATTTAGAAATTCGATTTCATTTTGGCTTAGGTCCTCTCCAATTACGACGAGAAAATCCAAATCCCCGTATCCCGGGGATAAATCATTGTGTATGGCCGAACCGTAAAGGTAAATGCTTCGCAACTTTCTATAAAGTATGGCTCTCATATCTTTCACAAATATGGACAAAGATTGCTCAAGTATTTCGTCTTCAAAGGATTGGATAAACAATTCAATCGCTCCATTTTGAATTTCTATTTTTAGTAGCGTTCCCGTAGTTATGTATCTGCGATCACTCACAATAACCCAGTAATGCTTATGGGTTGGTATCCGCTAAATTCTCGCTTTCTTTAGATTGTAATAGCATGACATGAGCCTCTGCTACGGCATTACGAAACAACTTGTCTATCAATTCGATGCGATCTACTATATCTTCTACGGTTCTTACACCATATAGCTTTTCCAAGGTTAGTACCACTTCGACAGGAAAATCCCGAGACGCATGAACCAAGAAGCTGTCAGCTTGGAATGGTGTGTAGATTATCCGAAGTACATCTACAAGTGGATTCACAACAAACTTATGATAGTAAATCAACGACTCTAAAAAAAGTCCGCGTTTTGTATATTTGACAGCTCGGTTCCTTTGACTGTAAATACCCTGAGCACGTATCAATTGTGATTGAAGTTGTGAATGGTGAGTCGTGTGATCAACGTTTTGATACTTCACGATACCAGTCTTATCTATCAATATAACGGGTACGACAGTTTTGTCTTCGTTAATGAATAAAACAGGGACACTCTCACTTTGGATCGTCACGTCAACTAAGAGACTATCTGATGACTCCTGTAGGTGGTAAACCTTGTAGCGGTTATTTGTGGGTCGACCAGTTTCTTCATAGGCAATATCTACTTTTCCTAATCGACGCATACAGGCATCCAACCGGGTAATTACAGAATCTATGCAGCCTTCTTTTGTATAGCACACCAAATCGATATCAGAATACTCGTCCAAAGTTTTAGTACCATCTGAACCCTCTAGCCAGATAGCTAAAATATAATTTTCAATTCCAAGGTCTGATACAATTGCGTTTAGAATGGTCTCGCGGTTAATCGTCATAGCTAAACCTCCCATGTATTTTCATATAATAATAGTTTTATCACCGGTTTACTCCTGTCATTTTGGAAAGTTTTCGTTTTAAACTCTCTTTTTTAATAATTGAATCTTTTCAAATAATCACTAATTATACTCTGATCCTGATGCCACCATAACATTGGAAAATCATACTTTTTTGCAAACCCTAACTTTTTCGCTAGCTGTATTGATCGTTCATTGCCAGCGTCACAATTATAATTCGGCACTAGATTATGGTTCAGACAATGTTCGATAAATGCTACACCCGTGAGTGTTGCTAGCCCTTTATTCTGGTATTCATCCACGGTTACGATATCAATAGCTGCATACCCTCCACCCACAAAATAAGAATTGCAAACACTTGCAAAATCATCATCCATCACAAGACAGTAACCAAACCCTCGATCCGAAAAGTGTTGTGCCGAACTCCATAACGAATCATAAGAAGCGTCCATTTCATTCTTGTATTTATCGAATAGCGCTTTATCCATCCGTTTCATAACAAATTGTTCTGGCAATGCGTTAGGTTTTTTTAGATGTTGGAATTTGGATAGATCGAATGTAAAAGAAGAACGGTGCAATAATACGGTCTTTCCCGCTAAACTTTCGCTAATTTGAAACAGTAGTTCGGGTGTTGAAGCATAAAGATCGTAATATTTTGAATGATTTTGATCATTTCGCAAAAATTCAACTACATCGCTCATGAAGCACTCATTGTCGCCCCTCTTAACCAAAAAATACTGTCCATATGAATTGATAATAAGACTGCAGGTAGGATTTTCGTTGTGATCAACAAACACTTTTCCAGATTGATTTCGCTCAATTATGGAATACGCAAACACAGGTTCATATGCTAGATTTTTCAACAGTGGCAGAACGTGTGCGTAGTTTTCTTTAGATAATTCTATCATTTCATCTCTCCTTCAAATTTCATCATTAGATAAGTTCCTTGTTAAATTAACCTGAACACAGATGAACAAATAAAAACGGCTGCCGAAGCAACCGCTATTACACTAACCTTCCCCGTTACCGGAATGTGTCATCTCGAGCATAGTAATTCATACTTCATCTTCAAATATACTTTTTAAAATCAAATCTGCGCATTCTTCGGAAGTGTTTAAATGTGTATTGACAGTACAATTATACTGGATATCTTTTGCCATGATTTGGTGTTGCCAATCAGATTGGTCTTCGGTTCTATTTTCTCGTGCAATATTTCTCTGACGGCAAATGTCTAAAGGGCAAAACACTTCAACAATGTATAATGGGTAACCAGAAAATATTTTGTTCACTTTTTCATAATGCGGTTTCAACTCAGGCCTTTCTACCATAATGCCATCAATAAGTACATTTTTACCATGGTCAGAAAATAATTTGGCTGTATGATACATCATGATAATTGCTTCACTTAAATACTTCCAATAATCTTCACGAAGATAACGTTCACCTATCATTTCTTCAAAAAGGTCATTGGCAACAACATAAAAAAATTCATGCGATTTTAACTGTAAAGCATCTACTATTGATGTTTTTCCAGAGCTCGTAACACCGTTCAAAAATACGATTCTACCCTTGTTCATCCTGTTAATGCCCCTTATTAATTCAATTAATCTCATTTTAATATTTAAACTGTAAGTCTGGAAATAAAAAACAACTATAATTGAACTATACTACCGTTAGTGAACAAATAAAAAACGGCTGCCGAAGCAACCGCTATTCCTCTATCGAGTCCCGTTAGCACAGCGAAATGTTGTTACTGCACTAAACTGAACAATTATTAATCATTGCGAAAAAATACTAAGCACCAAATTGTCTTAAATGATGGTCTAGATGTTTATAAATCCCTTTACCCCATTGCTCAGGAGTAAACTTGCCAAAAAAAGGATGCGGATGGGATGAACATTTCTCCGGACCGTTTCTTTGGAAAGTTAAAATCTTTTGTTTCAGTTTTTCTTTTTCTGTCATAAAGTCTCTTTCATCTACAATAAGTATGGTCGGAATTGTTGACATATTGTGTGGTACCGGCTTGTCATTATAGAAAATAGAATTCACAAACCTTCCTATTAACCTTCCTAGCCAATATCTAGGGGGAAAGGAATTTCCCAATGCGATATCTTGAAATGCTGAGCAGTGAGCCAACATTTGAGCAACATTCATTGTTCCCCATTGTGGTTTTGAATTTGGACTTAAATTCTCGATGCGGTTCAGTATTTCTGCTGTATGCAATTCATTATATATATTTTCCATTGGCACACTCCATTAAATTTATCTGAGGAAGTTCACATATGTTGTAGACCGATGCGATTTCCTGTATAATCTAGAATCTTCTGGTTTGTCTATTATATTCATAATTGCTTCAGTACAATTCGACAGCATGCTGTCATTCTAATATTTACTATTTCCCATCAATCTAACCTTTGCTCACTATCCTGCCCATTAGTTGAACAAATAAAAAACAGTTGCCTAAGCAACTTCTATTCTACTAACGTTTACCTATGTCGTCCCTCATCAACCCTATTCTTCGCCAGTACTCTTATATCTTCGTCATCATCGTTCAATAAAATAGTTAAAACTCGAAATGTCGCTTTTTTGTTATAGACAATTCGTTTTCTAATTGAGCTATCTAAATCTTTTGCCAGTTTCATTTGTAAACTTTCTGGTAGTCGATTTTTTGTAGCAACATTAAATCTAACCCTTTCATCTGCATCGTCAGCTAGAATTTCCATAATCTCAATAGGAATTGATTTATTATGTGCTACCCATTCACGCATTTCAGGGTACGTTTCAATTACTTGTAACCAAACCTCAAAAGGTGCTTCATCCCATGCAGCCTTCAGATATTCCTCCATGTTATCACTAAGCCTTAACCTTACAAATTCTTCAGCAGAATTAATCATCATTCAACCCCGATAAACAGATTTATTCACATTTTCACATAAAAATTTAGTTCAACTAACCTGCCGTTAGTTGAACAAATAAAAAACGGCTGCCGAAGCAACCGCTATCGGTTAACTATCATCTTTGAAATGATAATGTTCATGATGGATCGTATCCATTCCAACCAACTTACTACTCTTTCTATGGTAATATGCGAAGTTATTATTTAGCGGCATTCGAAATAATTGATAATTGTGATCTCTTGGCAAAGCTTCGACTTCATTAATGGCTAACTCACGTGTGGTATAAATACCGACTGGAAAGAAATTCGGAAAATCAGTTGAAGCATCAGCAACGAAAATCCCCCAAACATAATCATTTGGCATATAATTCACCCGTCTCCTTTATCGCTCAATAAGACAAAGAGCAGCTGCCGCGGCGATCTGCTCCTTGTTTTAAGTAACTATAGTTCCCCGTTAGTTGAAGAGACTCGATTAAGACATTACAAAATTCAAGATTTTGTGCAGATGTACCCGCGGCTGCTACCAGACACTGTTAAACGATTAAAAGGCCCTGATTTTCCGCTTTCGCTTTTCTTATTTATCTTCTTTTGGCATTGGCAATGGTACTTTCCAATCCAGGTCATAGCTCTTTTTTGCCAATTCTGAAGTAAGACTGAGCTTTTGAGGGAGTTCTTTCATTTCATCACTTTGCAATTTTATTCGGATATGATTTCTGCCTTGTTCATCCTTTCCCATCATTTTAAAATCTCCACCTGTTACATTGAATATTTTGCCCTTTTCATCTTCTATAGTCCAACCAAAACGATTAATAATTTTATCTGTGTCATCATCCATTAAAATCGTATCTGCTACATTAATATATGATATATCCTTTAAATAAGCCTCTAGCAAAATAGTAGCATGCTTCTCATTCTTTGGAGATGCTTCATTTAATGGTTCGTCAAAGGTTACGGACATGATCTCAATCGTTTTGCCATCCTCATCTACTCTTACAGGTTTTTCAGCAAGCTGTTTTGGCTCAAATGATACGCCTAGCGCATACGGTTCTGTTTTTTCTAAAGAATCCAATACTAGTGTATATTGATGATCAGGAGACAGTGGAGCAAATCCATACTTCCGATTGGAATGACCGTATTCTCCCACAGCCTTGCGTGGAATATCAAGCGCCCTAGTTAAATCTTTTACTTTTTCTCCTTTTTCATTTTCAACATGAAAATTCAGTTTATAATCATCATAGCGAACATAAGGATCAACTGAATCTAGTTTTCCTTTCACTTGTTTACTTTCCTCTACTAATCTTTTCTTTGCCTCTTCCGTCCATTTCGTTTCATAATCCACACGAGCAGCAGTCGGTGAATGCATAATGCTATTTAGATTGATTTGCAGTCCCTGTGGTGTAGTATACGTTTTATCGATTGATAGCACCTTGGATGCCTTAATTGCTTTTTCTAAATCAATAGGAATCTGTAAGGCCCAATTTCCTTTAACAGAGTCGATCTGATTCCCCTCAAACTGTAATAAAAGGTTTTGATCTTCTGTTTCCCCCGGTTTTTTTAGAGTGAGATATCCGTAATTTTCTTGGATTTCTACCATATACGTTTTAGTTTCTTTAATCACATTCCCTTTCAAATCTGTTACCTCTACGTTACTTATGTGAAGCTTATCCGGATGAATAAAGTTCTTTTGCTGATCCTTGATCGAATAAACAGCCACAATTCTCATCGGATCAGCCAATATCTCCTCTATTTCAAGAGTATAGCCCCGATCAGTAACAGAGGCATTTACCTTCTGTGAAAAACCTTCCTGTGCTGCATATTGCAGTTCTTTATCAGAACCATTAAATAGCGATTTAACATAGGCCGCAAAGGTAGGACTTACCGATATCGTTAGAAGCAAAGCGCAGCTGATTAAGACAGGAAGTACCAAAGTACTTAGTAAACGCGACCTTTTTCTTTTATAGGCCACCACTTGGTCAGGAATCACAAAACTAGGCTGATCCAATTCTCCAGCAACATTTTTTAGAGTTTGTGCAATTTGTTTGTCAAGATTAGTCATGCATGTTCACTCCCATCTCGGTAAATACCTGTGTTTCTTTGTTTATTTGTATTTTTTCAGCAATTAACTTTCTGGCCTTATGTAGCCTTGATTTTACCGTTCCCTCAAATACACCAAGGATTTTTGCAATTTCAGCTATACTAAACTCCTCATAATAGTAAAGGATAACTACTGAGCGATGTTTCAGCGTCATCATCTGAATCGCTCGCCAAATCTGTTGCTCTTTCTCCTTTTGAAGAATACTCTCCAATGGGTTTTGCCCAGGGTCAATAGAGTCCAAATATTCTTCCGTATTTTTCTTTCTACGCACCATATTAAGTGCACGATGTGTCACAATTTTTATAAACCAAGCTCGAAACGATGTCCCTTTTCGTTTATCATATCGATAAAGTGATTTATACGCTTCCCATAGTGCTTCTTGAACGGCATCCTGAGCTAGATGATAATCATGGACGATCAAAAAAGCGACTCGAAATGCACTAGTTAAGTGAGGTTGAACAAGTGTTTCAAAATCAACTGGACCTCCTTCCTTGGGTATTGGAAAATGATGATTTTCTTTCACTTAAAAGACCTCCTCGTTTTTCCTTTCACTTCTTATTCACCAGTTCTCGTATTTTGGTTCATAAAAAGAGGAAAAAACTTTTCCCTCACTTGGGTGAACTGCTACTTGCGAGGTTATCAATAAATTCCTCTTTCTTATCGGTGGCACTCAAATATATACTGCAGCGAAAACGATAAAGGTTGGGGAGTTTAGAAAAATTTATTCAACTATCCTTCCCTTTAGCTTAATGCCGCTCCCAATCTAGTTCTAGATTAGGCTTCTCATCAAATAAAAAAAGACCGTTTCGGTCTTTTGTGCAACTTCGAACACCCCAACTCATGTTACAATACAACCTGAACTCATACTTTACGAAGGCGGTTGATACTGTTGATTTACATCATCAAATTTGTATACAGCTTTGTGCTTCCTCCAGGACTTTTCATCCTACTTCTGCTCGGTCTTGTCATTTGGTTATGGAAAAAGAACCGTCGTCCTGCACTTGTTCTGCTTGGTATTACACTGCTTATGTACTTCTCCATGACTCCCTTAGTCAGCGATGCGTTAATCGGAGGTTTAGAACGAAAATATCCACAACCGGATACATTGCAAGGAGATGTCATCGTTGTGCTTGGTGGAGGTGCAAGCTCTGGGACACCGGATATTGATGGCGAGGGTAACTTATATGGATCAGCAGCGAATCGGCTAATTACAGCTGTACGACTACATAATGCGAGTGGTTTACCCATCCTATTCTCTGGTGGACAAGTCTTCTCCGACAGCGGAAATGAAGCGGATATCGCCAAAAGACAACTCCTTGGACTCGGTGTCCCCGAAGAGGATATCCTGACCGACAATCAATCTCTCAACACGGAGCAGAATGCTGTAAATACCACCGCAATCCTACAAGAGAAGGGACTTAAGCGTCCTGTACTAGTCACATCAGGGTTTCATATGCCCCGCTCGATGCAGCACTTCAAGAATGCAGGGCTAACAGCGCAAGCTTTTCCTACAGATTATATCGCCAGCGCTGAATTTTCGTTGCAACCCTCAAAGTTCACTCCTTCGCCAGGAGCCATCTCCACTACAGGCACAGCCTTGAAGGAGTATTTAGGTCTTCTTGTTGCTCATCTATTTAATTAGATCTGTGAATTTCGCATTTGTTACCCCTGCAAGAAGCTGCGGTGATACATCCATTTGTTGACCAATTTTTCCGGCGCTAACGGCTATCGTTTCCTGACTTTCTGCGCTGCTATCAATGAACGTTGGATATTGCTTTTTCATACCGACTGGTGAACATCCACCACGGATATAACCCGTCCACTTCTGCAAGTCCTTCACTGGCAGCATCTCAATCTTTTTCTCTCCGGCGGCCTTGGCCGCCTTTTTGAGATCCAGCTCCTCAGCAACCGGTATAACAAATACATAAAGATTTGCTCCGCTATGAGCGACCAAAGTTTTAAAAACCGTCTCTGCCGCCTTTCCAATCTTCTCCGCAACTGCCGTACCATGGATTAGTCCATCCTCGTTGTCATAAACAAACACTTCATATCCAATTTTCTTCGCATCTAGCATTCGCATCGCGTTGGTTTTGGTTACTGCCATATCTGATCTACCTCTCTTTAATCTATTCGATACTATATGGTCAAAGAGGCCCCAAAGCCAATATGGCTCACAGGACCTCTTATTGCTGCGTTCCCATTAATCTCTGGGATAATTAACTTGCATAATATCCATAAACGGAACTTTTTCGATACCTTCGTTTTTACTGATGTGTACTTTTCCTGTCCGCGAGTCCATTTCTACAATCGTTCCGCGCACCTGTTCTTCTTTTCCCCATACGGTCAATAAAATCTCAGAACCTTCTTGCTTCGCTTCAACTAGCTGATTGCCTAGCTCCTCAAGTACAAATTCATCTCTTGTGGGCCGCTTGGCCACTTTTGCTTTTGCCACTCTACTCCTCCAATAAGCGATTACAGGTATTAAGTATTTTAAAATACTAAGTATGAATGCTCTCGTTTATTATATCATGTTTCAGTTTAAGGCTCGAACCCCTTCTGGCTCAAGAAAAGCTCATCTTCATTAAAAACACTCCGGAGTCCATCGTACACCCTGCGATAAGCCGCCGGATCGTACCATTCTTCCAATTGCAGCTCTTCATAAAGGGAATAAATACCTAATCTCCGTGTCCGTTTGCCCCCACTGCCATCTCCCATAAAATAATCGTCGATACAGACCCTATCCACCAACCCCCTTAGGATCACTGGAAAAGAAGTGCTGCTTGGCAATACCGGAGCGATGGTTGCTTGAACAGGAATGCCCGCTTCACGCAGTAATTTCAGTGTCTTTAATCTTGCAGAAATAGGCGGAGCACTTGGTGTGAATTTTTTGCGAATATCTTCACGATCCGTCTCTACAGTCATACTCACGCGAACCTTGTCTTCTAAGCGTAATAATAAATCTATATCTCTGCATACGAGCGGACTGCGCGTCTGCACGAACAGAAAATCGGGCGGGGTCTCCACCATAACCTCCAGCAAAGCCCTGGTTACCTGCTCCTTGTGCTCTATCGGTTGGTATGGATCTGTACTAGAGGACATAAAGATGGAGACCGGTCCTTTGGACTTTGCTTTCAGGAGTTCTTTGCGTAAGATAGCTGCAGCTTCTTGTTTGACATCTACCCACGTTCCCCATTCCTCTTGGCGAAATAGTGAAACAGGCATTTGACGCACATAACAATAAGAACAGCCATAAGTACAGCCGGTATATGGGTTTAAAGAATGACTATATCCGTTCAGATAACCCGTCCCTTTATTTAGTAAGGTCTTTGGGGTTTTGTACTGGATCTCAATATTCATAAGTCTAGAGCACTCTTTCCACTTTCCAAATTAAGCAGCCTAGTCTTCATCTCTAATCCCCCGCGGTAGCCAGTTAATGTTCCATTCTTGCCAATGACTCGGTGGCAGGGCACCGTAATTAGTATCGGATTTGCACCTATGGCCGTCCCTACCGCGCGTACTGCAGCAGGCTTTTGAATATGTGTGGCGATGTCCGAATAAGACCACGTTTGTCCATATGGGATTTCACATAACGCTTTCCACACCGCGAGTTGAAATGGAGTCCCACGATAGTCAAAAGGAATGCTGAATGCCTGCCGTACCCCTTGCAAATATTCGATCAGTTCCTGTACAAATGGAACCATTTTCTCATCGTCCTGCACCAGTTTACTTTCAGGAAATCTACGGCTGATCCAGTCACTCATTTCTTCGAATGGCTTCTGCTGCGACCCCACATAACTTAATCCTTTCTCCGACGCTGCGATATAGAAACTCCATTCCTTATAAGCTAGCAATGTCCAGTATATGATTGCACTTGGTCTACTCTCCATTTTTCTGTACCTCCAAGAATAATTCAGAATGATTCGTTAATTCTAATTTGTTAAGCTGTCGATACTTCGTTGGGGTAAGCCCCGTCTTTTTCTTAAATAAGGTAATAAAATACGACGTATTTGGCAGACCCACATGTAATCCAATATCAGCTACATCCCGATCCGTGGTAACCAAATATTCAGATGCCTGATCGATTCTCTTTTGCTGTATATAATCCACTGGAGTGATTCCCGTTACTTTCTTGAAGGTTCGATGCAGATGATAAGGGCTTCCATGACAGACTTCTGCCAGCGTTTCAAGAGTAAGAGGTTCATGATAATGTTTGTCGATATATTCAGTCATTACAGCCACCCATTCCTTATCCGGCAGCCGCTCACCCGTCGGTTTGCATCTTTTACAGGGACGAAATCCAGATTCTAATGCTTGTTCTGCATTTTGAAAGATACGTGTATTCTCTCGATTAGGTGCTTTGGACTTGCAGGAAGGTCGGCAAAAGATTCCCGTAGTCTTCACTGCATAAAAGAATTTTTCGTTATAAGCTGCATCATTTTGCAAAATAGCCTGCCATTGCTCCTCAGTCATCTTCTCCACTTCTCCACTCTTATCCATACGATTCACCTCTAAACCAAGTATACCCCGCTTCAGGGTCATCTGTACTCATTCTAGAATGTAAAAGCAAGATAGTGAAATACAAGAATGGTGAGATTGCTCGTAATTACACTTTGTTTATCGAATCCGCACTTCCTTTGTCAACCTTGCAGGGAGCAGCAATTGAACAACGAATTACTCATAACATGACTACCTGAACTGGAGGAATCAAAATGGAAATTCTGAAAACAAAAGATGCCGCAGAGCTGCTGTCCGTTAGCCAGACTACGATCAAACGTTGGGCTGCTATGTTCCCTGATTTTTTTCCAAAAGACCGGATTGGCCACTATACATTCTCAGAGCAGCAAATCAGCTTGCTTAGTCATATTAAAGACCGCATTAATCACGGAGAACCACTAGAGAGTATTCAATTAACTGACTCGAATGAAAAGCAGATGTCCACGTCACTGCAAGATCCACTTCATCCCACAGACGCTGAGCCTATGCAAGATATATTATCCCGGATTCATTATATTGAACGTACACTCGATCAAAAAGCTGACGAAGTAGTCATGATACAGTTGCTTCAGCAGCGTGAGGAGCTTGAGGATCTGCGGATAATGATCAAACAATTAGCGGCAACCCTAGAACCCATGCAAGTTTCAAAAGGCAACGCCTTCACATCTAATGAAGCTTCCCATCCCGTTACTACTGCAAGGTTGCCCTCTCCACCAAGAAAACGTGGTCTATTACGCTCATTCTTTTTCCTGTAAGCCTGAAACACAAAAAGAACCTACTTCTAACTAACGTTGAAGTAGGTTCTTTTTAAATATCGTTAGACATGGATGACAAAGTCAGCGATTAACGGTTAGGTAATCCCCTATTGCTTCTGCAATAAAGCTGAGCCTGCGATTCCTGGATGCGTCATTTCGTATGGGTCCAGAATCAGATTGAGCTCTTCCTCGGATAACACATTATACTTAAGGCACAATTCACGAACAGATTCTCCTGTCAAAATCGCCTCACGAGCAATACGTGAAACCACTTCGTAGCCCAAATGCGGGTTAACCGCAGTAATGATTCCGACACTCCGCTCCACATCCCGCTCTAGCTTCTCTTTATTGGCTTCAATACCAGCCAGACAGAAATCTGTGAAGACTTGGAAGGAGTTGTTCATGATGCTGATGGACTGAATGAGATTAAACACTAGAACTGGCTCCATAACATTCAGTTCCAGTTGACCCGCTTGGGAAGCCAGACAGATTGTATGGTCATTTCCTATCACTTGAAAAGCTACCTGATTGATGACCTCTGCCATAACCGGATTAACTTTACCTGGCATAATGGAGGAACCAGGCTGGCGAGCAGGTAGTGAAATTTCATTAAACCCTGTCCGCGGGCCGGAGGCCATGAGTCGAAGATCATTAGCAATCTTGGACATGTTCATCATGCAGACTTTTAAGGCAGCAGATACTTCTGTGTATGCATCTGTATTTTGCGTAGCATCCACAAGATGATCTGCTGTAACTAGCGGCAATCCACTTATTTCAGCCAAATGCTCTACAACCACTTCGATATATCGAGGGTCAGCATTTAATCCAGTTCCTACAGCCGTTGCCCCCATATTCACTTCATACAAATGATGACGTGTATGTTCAATACGTTTGATATCTCTCTCAAGTACTCTGCGATAAGCCTCGAACTCTTGGCCCAGACGAATTGGTACTGCATCTTGTAGATGCGTGCGTCCCATTTTTATAACCGGATCGAATTCCTTGGCTTTGTCTGCAAACACCTCATGCATTCTGCGCATTGTAACAAGCAATTGTTCCAGAAGAGAAAGCGTCGCAATATGAATAGCCGTCGGGAATGCATCATTTGTAGACTGCGCCATATTCACATGAGAGTTGGGACTTAAATGACGATAGTCTCCTTTTTCATGACCAAGCAGCTCTAATGCTCGGTTAGCAATGACTTCATTGGCATTCATATTTAACGAGGTACCTGCACCACCCTGTATAGGGTCTACAATAAATTGTTCGTGCCATTGACCTTCGATGATCTCATCTGCTGCTTTCACAACAACTTCTCCAAGCCCACGATAGAGCCTGCCGATTTCCATATTTGCAAGCGCAGCGGCTTTCTTTACGATCCCCATCGCTTTGATTAATTCATTGTGCACTCTATAACCCGTAATTGGAAAATTCTCTACTGCGCGTAATGTCTGAATCCCATAGTATGCGTTCTTATCTACTTGTTTGCTGCCTAGAAAATCATTTTCTACACGAAATTCAGTTCCTGTCACAGTAAATCCCTCGCATTCTTTGAGTTAGGTTTGAACGGATTTAAGAAAGCGCATTCATTCATATGTCTCACTTAAATATTAACCTTTATTGTGATAAATGTCTCTCATAAAATTAGAGATTAATGTAATTAATTTCAAATAAGATTACGAAAGCCTTGCCCTTAAAGGAAAGCTGGTTTTTATTAGGAGTAAATTTCCAATTGAAGCTATAGCATAGTATGCGCATTTATAATATAAAAAAGCCGACCTTAAGGTCGACTCCATCCAAACTTAACTCACAACTATGTTGAGTTCTTATTAAACCGTATAGTTCTCCAAAGAGATCTTCACACCATTCAGCAAAGCTCGCGGTTGCTCTGACTCACTCACCATACTCAAATGCAATCTTTCGCCATTACTGGTCGTATAATGAGCCGCCAAGCCGCCTTCCATCTCAAATTGGGGTTCATTATGGGCCATAGCTATTACGAATGCATCCAGTCCGATGATGCCACGCTCTGCAGACTCCTTAACGCCGATCGCCTCAACGATCACCCCACCCGGCATCCCTTGAACGGTTACCTCAATGTATCCCGGACGTTCCTGTAGTTGGTACGATTGAGATAAATAAATTGCGAAATAGACATCCCCAACCTGACCGAATAAGGCGTTCGGGTCTTGCATCCACTCCCCATGAGGAAGAACACCGATAATCGTATTCTTTTCCCCCTGAGGAATGGGAAATAAAGAAATAACTACATTCTTGTGATAGAGGACCTCCATATAACGGCTCTGATGGCGAGGATCTCCCTCATTGTAGCCTTGACCTGGATGGAAGAAAAATAGCTGGTTGGACCCTCCTTCTCCATTCACAGGCAGAGAGAAAGTCCAACGGAGCTGTTCATTATCAAATTCCTCTACTCGTTCCCACATCCCGCCTGCTGCAAAATCCTCTGTAATATAGGCATAGGAATGAAGCAACGGTTGAGCGTTCGGATCTGCTGGGACTACTTTCTGTGTAATCTTGGTGGTTTCCACTGGCGTCCGCCGATTCATTGCAGCTGTTAAAGCTTCATCTGGTGCTTTATAGAATAGGAGTCCAGCGTATTCCGTGCGTGGCATTGCCTCTGAAAGCTTGAAGTCCCCGAACTGAACATAGTCATGAAGCACATTAGCATCCCCTGGTACATCATGTGGCCAACCTCTAGAATGTGCACCCACCCAAGCACCATGTAAATAAAACTCTGCTCTTACCTTCCAAAGATGATCAAGCATGTCTTTAAGAGTAGTTATTAAATCCGTATCCTCTGTTGGGACAAGCTCCAAAGCGCAGGTAAACGCTTGTATCCAATGCCAGAACCACGGGAGACTGCCGTATTCTGGCATACCCTTAGAGCGGATGTATGTCAATGTGTCCTTCAAACTTTGCCGACCTTCCTCAACGAGCACATCATCTGCAAACATAGTACCAAAAATCAGCTTTGCTGCTGTATATTTCGCTTCATGATGTCCAAAAGTGATTACCGGCTTACGGTAGAAATCACTCCGATAAATGTGTCCAAATGCTGTATTCAGGACAATGCGAAGCTGAGCGTTTAGTGCTCCACCATATCTTTTGCAAAAGTAGGCCATCAGACTGCCCATAATTTCCACAGGCAATTCATGCGGCGAAGCCTCACGTGGAACCGGATTCAATCCAAGCGGCCAGTGCCCGTATAGCTCCGTGCCAGGTTGACGATTCTGTAGCATTAATGTCTCTAGTAATACATCCTGTGCCTTCTGTTTCGCTTCTTCCCGGTCAAAAGGCAACGACAAAGAATCATCTACTGCAGCTGCAAAAAGATATGAGGCATAATAAAAGTTATTTCGCACATCATCGTGGAACCAGAGTCCACTCTCAAGCAGAGGCTGTCTCTGCGCTTCCAGCGCTATACTTATAATGATTTCTTGTTGACGGTCCTGATAAGTACTCTGAATACCATTCGACTCCAGCATTCAAGTTCAACCTCCCACATCTCAATTTTCAATAGTATGATAACAATCCTATAAATGAGAACTAAGCATTTTAGATCTATTGTGCACACTTTTCGTTCATTTTGCAATTATTAAAACTTAAAAATAAACTAAAATGAACCAACATATAAAAACAAACACTTGTAATATGAACATAAATGGAGTAAATTGTACTTATACGAACGAAAATATGCTTGTGAAGGAGATTGAATATTCCATGGAAAGACGTTTTGCATCCCACCCTAATGAAGTTAAGCAGTTTGACACTGATCGCCTCCGTAAGGAATTCCACATTCCTGTCATTTTTGCACCAGATGAACTGAAACTTGTACTTACCCATGAGGATCGCATGATCGTTGGCGGTGCTAATCCTGTTAAGGAAGAAGTTGCACTTACAACTGACCTTAAAGAACTTGGAGTTACTTACTTCTTGGAACGCCGTGAGCTGGGGATCATCAATGTTGGCGGTAAAGGTTCGGTTATTGTCGATGGTACAGAATATGATGTAGATTTCAAAGAATGTCTGTATGTCGGTCAAGGTTCTAAAGATGTTATCTTCAAAAGTGCAGACGCTTCCAAGCCCGCTAAATTCTATTTGAATTCTGCGCCTGCTCACCAGTCCTATCCAACTACCAAAACCACTCTGGCTGAATCCGAATCTGGTGCGATGGGCGGTTTGGAGAACTCCAACGAGCGTACCATTCACCGGTTTATTCATACAAATGGCGTGCAAAGTGCTCAGCTAGTTATGGGTATGACTCAACTGAAGCCAGGTAGCATGTGGAATACGATGCCAGCACATACACATCCACGCCGGATGGAAGCTTATTTCTATTTCGATCTACCGGACGATTCCGTTGTGTTCCACTTGATGGGAGAGCCTAATGAAACTCGCCATATCGTAATGCAAAACGAACAAGCGGTTATTTCTCCAAGCTGGTCCATACACAGTGGTGTTGGTACTCATAACTATACTTTTATCTGGAGTATGGCTGGCGATAATAAAAGATATGATGATATGGACCCCGTATCCATGAAAGAACTACAATAGAGACAAGCTAAAACGCCTTCGGCGTCCTTTTAAGGACGATAAGCGTTTGTGCGAGAATTATAAGGAAGAGTCTAGCGTGAAACTTAAACTTTCTTATAATTTTAATCAATTACGGAAAGCTGAGGCAAGCGGATGAACCCGATACGACGACATGAGATGATTATGGAAGTTATGCTGAACCAAAAAGATGTAACGGTGAATGAACTGAGCGATAAGCTACAAGTTACGGGAAAAACAATTCGTGAGGATTTAAGCAAGCTGGAGGAGCAAGGACTGATCGTACGTGTACACGGCGGAGCTGTGCTGGCACAAAGCGACCAGTTTGGTATTTTGCCCTCTAAGGATCCATTGGATAAGTATTCCGACGAAAAAACAGAGATCGCCTTGCGCGCGCTTGCTCATATTGATCAGGACGATATTATAGCTCTTGACGGCGGGAGCACAACGCTTGAAATTGCCCGACGCCTGGACAATATGCCTCTAACGGTAGTCACCAATGATGTATACATCATCAGCGAACTGGTTCCCAAAGATCATATTCGTCTCGTCGTTCCCGGGGGTTACCGTGTCCGCAATATGTTGGCCGGCCCTGAAGCCGTCTCCTATGTGCAACAACTTAATATTCAAAAAGCATTTCTGTCCTCGACAGCTGTTCATATCGAACATGGACTTTCTATTTATACAGGAGATTTAATTGAGTTTAAGCAAGCCCTTGTGTCTACTGCCCGTAAAGTGTTCGCGGTTGTGGATCATCATAAATTCGGCCAAACTGCGCTGCGTACATTCGCTTCTCTGCAGGAAGTTGACGTTATCTTGACAGATAAAGGACTCTCTCCCGAAACGGCAGAACAGTTCCGCAGCGCAGGCATTGCCATTGAATGTGAGTAATAACGGAATCAAATTCATTTAAATCAAAGGGGCGTAATTTATAATGTCATCATCATTATTCAGCTTGGCAGGTAAAACAGCACTCGTAACCGGTGCTGCTCAAGGTCTTGGACAAGGCATTGCCCTTGCCTTCGCAGAAGCAGGTGCGGATATTGCATCCGTATCGCTTAATACAAGTCAAGAAACCGTAAACGCTGCAAAAGCTTTTGGTGTAAAAGCAGTTAGCATCGAATCTGACTTAAGTGATCATAGCAACCTGCAAAACACATTTGACCAAGCACTTGAACTGACTGGTCATGTTGACATTCTCGTGAACTGTGCAGGAATGATCCGCCGTACTCCTGCAAAAGACCATAGTGAAAAAGACTGGTTCGATGTTATTAACCTGAACTTGAACACAGTGTTCCTTCTGTCTCAGATCGCTGGCCGCCACTTCCTGGAAAGAGGATCCGGCAAAATCATTAACATCGCCTCTATGCTCTCCTATCAAGGCGGAATCAATGTCCCTGGCTACACCGCGAGTAAGCACGGGGTTGCAGGTCTTACTAAAGCTTTTGCCAATGAATGGGCAGGCTCCGGTCTGAACATCAATGCGATTGCACCAGGCTACATGGCGACTGAAAATACAGCTCCGATCCGTGCTGACCAAAGCCGCTCGGATGCTATCTTAGATCGTATTCCAGCAGCTCGTTGGGGAACACCTGATGATCTTAAAGGTCCTGCTGTATTCTTAGCTTCCGCAGCTTCCGACTATTTGAATGGTCATATTCTTAATGTTGACGGCGGATGGATGGCTAGATAAATAACCTGAAATATTTAACCCGCTGCCTGTGGCAGCGGGTTATTTTTACTTAAACAAGCTTGTAATGGATTCCCCATCAAATTTACTAGTAATCTTAAAATTTCCAGAGTGATACTTACTATTACTAGATCGATCGCTGAAATACAAGTAATCTGTGCCATAGAGTGTCATTCCAAAGCGCTGATCTTTATTTACATATATTCTTATCCAATAGGTCTCCGCAGGTCGTTCTGATGCATCACTTCTTTTTAATTTCACGTCAGAAAACTCATGTATGATCTTTTCAATTTCTTTCGGGTCATCCACTTTAATTTCTTGTTCATTAGAACTCTTAAGAACTCTAATGGAGGTGATTTGAGTAGCATCGATTCGATCCAGTACAAGATTTTGAAATGAATTATAACTGTGATATAAGGGAACTCCATAAAGAAGCAGATTTATTACTATAAGAAACAATAAAAATAATTTACTTTTTTTCATAATTATTAGCCTTCTATCTCCACAAATTCTCCCGGATGTGCCCGAATATACTCGCCAATCAACCTTTGGCTATCTTCGGCTATGTTCTTAAATCGTTCAAATAAACCACTCATCTCATTCAACAACTCAGGATCTCGATCGAGATCCGTGATGGTAGCATCAACCCACTGTATTCCTAATCGATTGTTTCTTTCTTCGAGAAATGCCTTTGTTTCCTGAAGCAAAAGAATCATCGGATCATCGCCAAAAAATCGTATGCCTCCCATCACCCCTGTCCAATACCCCGGCAGGTCTTGCATGTAAGAAATCCAAGCATAATACTCCCCTTCGGAATTACGGCTGTGATCATGCATTACTCTGAACATACAAAGTGCTTTCTGTCCATCTGTGAGCTTTGAGATCACTTCGGATTTGATCGATGGTGATTTTGCGCGAATCTGCTGAAAGGTAGGCTCCATACAGGCCCATCCTAATCTTTCATCACTAAAAGTGTCCAAATCCTTCTGCTTCATGGTTACTAAATTCATTTAACTCCTCCTTTGATTAACATCCAAAAATATACATTTCATTCTAGCTGTTGTCAATAAGAACCTCCCTAACATTTAGGGTAATTCGAACGTTTTTATGATAGGCTTTAGAAAGAAAAAATCATCACAAAGGAGCTTTTCTATGCATAATGAGATACTTACCATTTTTGATGAAGTAGGCAACCGAACAGGTACGGCTCCACGTGAAGAGGTACATCGGTTAGGACATTGGCATGAGACTTTCCACTGCTGGTTTATAAGCAAAGATCAGGAAATACCCTATATCTATTTACAACTTCGGAGTGAACAGAAACAAGATTATGCGGGACTACTGGACATCACGGCCGCCGGACATTTGCTGGCAAACGAAACTGTAGAAGATGGAACACGCGAGGTTCATGAAGAGCTGGGACTGGATTTATCCTTAAAAGACCTGATCCCGCTAGGGACAATTCCTTATAGTATGAAAAAAGAAAAACTTATCGATAATGAACGAGCGCATGTCTTTGTTTATAACAATTCCTATCGTCTAGAAGATTTTCAGCTACAAAAAGAAGAGGTCGCCGGCATTGTCAAAGCTAAGTTCTCTGATTTCCGCAGATTTTGGCAGGGAGAAATACATAGTCTACAAGTCAACGGTTTTCAAATCGATCCGCATGGACATAGAATTACCATTGAGCAGGATGTAGACATGACCCATTTTGTACCCCATGAAGTGGGTTATTATACTCGTATTATCGAGGGTATCGAAGCTATATTTCTAAAATCACCAGTAGTAACGGAGGACAAATGATTATTGATCAACGAACATTTACCGTGAAAGGAACCCAATACACTATTAGATCTGCAATCACTACGGATGCTATGACATTGTCCAAATTAAGAGTACAAATTGATGGTGAGACCGAGAATTTAGACAGAGAACCAGGGGAGGCTTTTATAGACGAAATAGGGTTTCAGCAGCTTATTCTATCTGATTCAGAGAAACTAAGAAACTTATTTCTAATCGCGGTAGTTAATAATCAAATCGTTGGGTTCTCTAGATGCGAAGGCCATTCATTAGCAAGATTCGCTCATAAAGTCGAGTTCGGAGTATGTGTGCTGCAGAATTATTGGGGTTATGGAATTGGAAAGAATCTTTTAGCAGAATCTATTGCTTGGGCCGACGCTAACGGTATCCAAAAAATCACTTTAAATGTCCTCGAAACGAACGACAAAGCTATCACCCTTTATCAGAAGCTTGGCTTTGAGATCGAGGGAATATTAATAAATGATAAGATTCTTGCTGACGGAAAATTCTATAACACGATTATGATGGGACGATTTATGGATTGATAGTAAAAAGGCAGAACCTGAATCCCTCAGGTCCTGCCTTCTTTTTATACTAACGATTTACGCTTCAACATTGCGAGATCATTTACAGCTAGATTTAACACAGACGGAGCAGCAGTGCCTGAGCACAAATCCGTATAATCCGCTCCATCTAATTGTACCGCTTGCGGACTGCCGCTGTAGTTTTGCACAAAAATATAATCACTCTCTCCATCCGTACGAAGCTGCGCTGTCACACCAGTTGGAAGCTCACTATCAAGCGCACGAGTAATTCCCGCTTTTGCAGTGATTGCAGCATACAATTCAACGTAGAAAGAGGCATCTTTTACACGAGTAGCGAGATGATACGCATTTCCTTCACCGAAACGATTTACCGTAAGCGCTGGACGGCCAGCATAGAAATCGCTGCGATAAGTGCCTAATGCTTCCGCACCTTCTAAGTGGATCAGCTCAGCAATTTCATGCGCATCATAATCTCCACTAAGATTAAGTGCATTGCTCGCCTGCATTACAACACCATTCAAATCACGGCTATGCAGCCCTTCGGTCTCTTCTGCCCAAATGCCGAGCGTTCTACGTAGCGGTCCTGGGAATCCACCCAAATGACATAAATCCGTTTCGTTAACGACACCAGACCAATAGGTTGCAAGGAAAGTTCCGCCTTGCTCAACAAACTTCTCGATACGCTTTCCATTCTCTTCACTGATCAGATATAACATAGGTGCGATCACCAGCTTGTAAGCGGACAGATCATCCCCTGATCCGATCATATCAACTGGAATGCCTAGCTCCCAAAGGGCACGATAATGCTGTAGTACAGTCTCCTCATAACGCAATCCGGAATTACGAATGCCTTGCGCATCCTTGATCGCCCAGCGGTTGTCCCAATCGAAAATAATCGCTGTTTTTACTGGAGTTGATGTACCTACTACTTCTGTCATTCCCGCCAGCGTCTTTCCTACCTCTGTAACGTCTTTAAACACACGAGTCTCGGAGTGGCCGCTATGGTCAACAACTGCACCGTGGAACTTCTCACTAGAGCCCCGGCTTTTACGCCATTGGAAGTATTGCACAGAATCCGAACCATGTGCTACCGCTTGAAGCGAAGACAGCTTGTGCATGCCTGGACGCTTCAGCTTACTGACCGATTGCCAGTTCGTAAGAGATGGCGTGCTTTCCATGAGCAGGAACGGTTTCTTTTTAAAAGAACGCATTAAATCGTAGTGCATTGCCGTCCATGCCGCCAGTCTAGCATCGTCACCATCTTCGGTATAATGCCATTCTGGATAAGCATCCCATGAGACAACATCCAGAATTTTAGCCAGTTCGCGGTAATCAATGCCATCGATCATATGCATATTCGTTGTAATAGGCAGTGCAGGATTGTAAGGACGAACAACATTGATCTCATGCTGACAGAAGTCAATCGTCCGTTCACTGACAAACCGCCGCCAGTCGAGGTTCAAGCCATGTACTTGCGTCTCTCCATGTGGAGCCGGGGATTCAATCTGTGTCCATGAAGTGTAGGTATGACTCCAAAAAGTAGCCCACCAAGCATGATTCACCTCATCCAGACTGTTATTGTATTTGACCTTTAACCAATCTCTAAAAGCATTCTGACAAAGATCACAGTGACATTCGCCACCGAACTCATTCGAAATATGCCAACCGATAACCGCAGGATGCTGGCTATAACGTTCTGCTAGCTTCGCATTTAAAATCGCAGTCTTTTCCCGATACACAGGCGAGGTGAAGCAATGATTATGACGGAAGCCATGTAAATTGTGAACACGATTACGTTCCACTCTTAGAACTTCAGGGTACTTCTCAGACATCCAAGCAGGTCGTGCTCCACTAGGAGTTGCCAGGAAAGCATAAATCCCATTCTCTGCAAAAGAATCCAAAACACTATCGAGCCAATCGAAAGTGAACACACCTTCTTCAGGCTCTAGGGATACCCAAGAAAAAATCCCGACAGACATCACATTGCAATTCGCAAGCTTCATCAGACGAATATCCTCAAGTAAAATTTCTGGGTACTTCAGCCATTGCTCAGGATTATAATCGGCACCGTGCAGCATCACTGGAGCTTTGCTGCTAATCGGAGAGTGTTTTTTAGTCATAATGTAAGATCATCCTCTCAATTCTGCCCATTTTTTGAATGGGACTATTCTCTGATGAGACGCTAGATGCTTAAGCTATCAAATTCATGAATCATCATTTATACTATTTATAATATAAGAAAATTCATCCCGATCAGTAGGAATATACTCTCGAAGTGATAGTACAAAATGAATATGAGGTGAATCATCCTGCTTCCTTTTTCACTGATAGAACTACCGCGCGACGCTGAGACGCTTCCCTTATATCCCTACTCTGTAGGTCGTCATATACAATTTCATCATGTGCGCCCTACAGGTTTTCCTGTTCATCAAATTTTTCTGATTCGTACCGGAACTGGGTTGTTTCGTGATCTGGAGAGCGGTACTGAAATCATACTAGAACCTGGAATGGCTTTCGCCTTCCCACCGGATCGAGGACACGAATATTATCCTACCTCACATGAACCATGGCATGTGGGTTTCATCGGAATCGAAGGGAGTCAGTCGCAGGGAATGCTGGAGGGGATTGGCCTTCTCCCTTATCTCCCTTATCATCCTGCTCGTTTTGAACAATGTTGGGAGGAAATCGGAAAGATCTGGCATACGGTGAACAATCAGACGGCTAGTCGTCAAGACGAGCAAGGGATGGAGGATCTATCTATAACCCTATATCGATTACTTCTGATGTTACGTCGTTCTGAATCCATACACTCCTCAGGCAGTCGTTTAGAACTTGAGTCTGTGCGTAATGAAGCGTTGGCTAAAGCAGTTGAACTTATTAACGAACATTATACTGAGCCACTCCTTATCTCCAATCTAGCAGCTGCTGTGGGGTATTCCGTCCAGCATTTCCAACGTCTATTCGTACAGGAATATGCCGTAACTCCACATAAATATCTACAGAATCTGCGACTAGAACGTGCGATACAGTTAATGACAGAGAATGCTGATATTCTCGTTCAGGATATTGCGATTCAACTGGGAATGGAGACGAATTATTTTATCCGAATCTTCCGAAATACTTATGGCTGTACACCTGGGGTGATGAAGCTTCGGCTTTTAGAGGGTGAACAAAAAAGATAACGAAATCCAAAGGGATATCGTTATCTTTTCATTTAAATATAGGATGAAGTTAATCCCGCAGCAATTCGTCCCTCACTTCGGTCAGCACGAATCCAAGTAGATTCCTACCCCGCCATTTTATAGGATTCTCCGCATCCGGATTGGACTGGCTCATGCCTATTCCCCAAATGCGATCCTGTGGGCTAGCTTCGACGAGAATACGGTTTTTCGTTGACTTGAGGTATTCGCCAAGCTTCGGATTCTGCGAAAATTTGGCTATATTTCCTCTTTTGACAATGTCATAGCATTCTTTATCCCAAGTGTCATTTTCGAAGTTTCTTACTGCACGCCCGTAGGCTTTCATCTCCTTGGGATGCTTAGCTTTAAGGATCGCGTCCAACATATCGTCATCTCCAAACAGTCTTGCTTTCTCGGACATCATAAACTGCTCGACACAGGAATACTCGATCCCCTCTACCACGAAAGGACTCATCCACCATTGGCTGAAGCAGCTTTTGTCGACGCCGTCGTGCTTTGGCGGTGTATGGCCCCAGAAGAACACAAACTTGAACGTTTTGCCCGCGATATAAGCTTTTCTTAACTGCTCTATATTGTATATCATTGATATTCCTCCATATTTCTCCGATATAAGCGGGAAGGACGGTGTCCCGCATTTTCAGTATAATGATCGGTCTCCGCTACGAGATCCGCTACTTTACGCCGGAATGCGGCTTTCAGCAGCTCTTTGTCTAAGATCACCTCATAAACCTGCTGTAGATCCGTCAAAGTGAAGAGACCCGGCATCAAGTTTAGCGCAATATCGGTGTAATTCACTTTTCCCCGCAGTCTCTCAATAGCGCAAGCTATAATCTTCGCATGATCAAAAGCCAATCCGTCATTTGATACAATGGAGTATGCGGTTGACGTAGAGGCCGACTTTGATGTCATCGTCCGACCCACAACTGCCGTAAACTCTTCTTCATCGCTACTTAGCTTGAGCTCGTATACCTTCGTTTTCACATACCCATCCTCAATAATCTCTTTCCGCTCGCGCAGAAGCCGATAGGTTACCTTGAACCAGGCAGCATGGACAGCGTCATCTCCTGCTTTCAGCTGTACCTGATCACTGTTGATTAAGGCCATGTAGCTACAGCTCATCACCCAGGTACGAGGGTCCCTTCCAACATCGCTGAAGGTGTACAACTGCTCCAAATAAACGTCATCCACACCGGTTTCCTCACTCAGCTCCCTCACCGCCGCCTGCTCTGTCGTCTCGTCCGGCCGGACGAAACCGCCTGGAAGTGCCCAATTGCCCAGGAACGGGTGACCTCCCCGCTGAATGAGCAGAATTCGCAGCTCTTTTTCCGGAAGCTTGCGATAGCTGTCCGCCTCCGTGTTCGTAACGGTGAAAATGACCATGTCCGCCGCCACCGAAGGCCGCTCGAAATCCCCGACATGGTACTGCTCTAAAAATTGACGTTCCGTAAGTCCATCGCGATCCAACATATTCATGTATCCTTGCCTCCTTTGTTCTTTATTCTAGCCATTCATCTCTCCGAAATAATTCCGGTAGGGCTCGAACTTTGCCAAGACCTCACTTACTTTGTGCATTCGTTCCTCTAGGTTTCCTCGCAACGTGATATAGGGAATCCGCCGCTCTTTCAAATCGGCAATGATTTGCTTATGAAAAACATGCCGCTTCTGATCCCCGCTACGGTCCCATGTATTCTCATAAGGAATATCATCGTCACACAGGAAAAACAGATCGTAGCGCTGCGCGTTTTCTAATGCGATCCGGGCTAAGCACTCAGGAGCCTGGCCGTGGTAATCCAAAGCAAACATATATGTGGTAATTGCATTGGTATCGACAAAGAGATATCGGTTAGCTTCCAGCAGCGCCTGCTCCTCACGTTCGATATGGCCCAAAGCGATCTCATCAAACGCTTCTAGGCTGATTCTACGATCTACTTGATGCTCGGTCCAGTAATCACGCCCATATTCGCTCGCAAAGGTTGTGCGATACCGCCGCGCCAGCGCTTCGGTGATTGTAGATTTGCCAGTCGACATCGCTCCCACAAAAACCACTTTCGTGATTAACCCCCTATACACTACATCACTTACAAATCTGCGATATTTATAAGGGTCGGCTCGTACCATCGTGGCCGAAATCGGCACCCGCTCACGGGCTTCATCCACCCGCCGGTCCGCCGCGCCTAATGCGACACTCATATGCTCACCGTAAAACTCACTAGAGTAAAAATGCGTCACTTGCTCGCCCTTCAACAGCCCTAAAATATACTGCTCCTCTCGAATCTCATGCTCCCGATCGTTCGAATACCCGTCTGGACCGTCCCAAGCTTCGATTACCCGGACCGTCGGATAGAGCTTGCGGATCCAGTTCGCCCGGATATGAAGCGGAATCGGGGTCACCGTCGTTTCGTAGATTACCACAATCAATTCGTCGACCTCTTGCAACGCCGTCTCGATCATGAATTGATGTCCTTTATGCAACGGGGCAAACTTCCCTAGCGTTAATCCAAGCGTCTTCATACCGATACCTCCTTAGCCCCTTTATTCCAATTGTAATAGCCGTATGCCGCATTAATCAGATATGCACTCCACATGACGATCATTAGCACCCCTTCGCTACTGCCTTCTAGCATCCGAATTACCCACAGCAGCACCGTAAACATATTCAAAACAATGTAGACCAGCCATTGTTCCTTAAATCTTCTGACCATTAAAAAGGTAGCCACAATGGATAATACCGTTGTAATAGCATCTATATAAGGCGAGTTCTGCCCTGGGATGAACGATAGCCCGATTCCCAGTAACAGGCAGCCTATTACGCAGACCGCTCCAACAAGGAACAGCCACTTAAGATCCATCTGTCGCATGGATAGCTTGCCGTCTTGGCGGTTGTTTTTCCACATATAGAAGCCAATGACATTCATAGGTACAAAGAATAACAAATTCAGCATGACCTCTCCAAACAAACCGTTTATATAAGCCAAGTACGCGTAACCAACGGTATTGTACATTCCGAAAACATAACTCATCAGGTTTCCTTTCGCCGCGAGCACCACACACAGCACCCCGGTCATAAAGACCGTAAATCCGAATAAGGAATCTTTAGAAATAACGGTAAACGCAACAGCAATAGAGGTAAATAAAACTAGCCAGACGATTTCAAACAGATTCCAACCACCCCATGTTTTATCCACTTTCATCCGCTCCCTTTCATTAAATCCCCTAATCTTCACCATTCAGTTTATTGTTAGTAACTTTTTGATAATAACAATTTGTTAATATCAAATATAGCAAAAAGGCGAGGAAGATGCAATAAAAAGGTGAGAATAATTTCCAACTTAAGTCTAGCCCCAGTCCATGGTCGGTATCCTCTTCCTTAGCATAAGCCTATTTCTAGCATCAGCTAACGGTACTTATTCTTGACAATGATTTCTGGCAAGAATATACGCTGACAAAGGAAAAAAACCGCGATTTACGCGGGTTAGCGTTCGAACATGTATTTGTCATCCGGCTACTTCTTCTCACCTCTGCGCTCGCATTATTGCCCACAGACCCCATCGTATAATAACTTAAAGCTAAGAATCTTATCGTTCACTTTGCCTCCTCGCCCTTCTGCATGCGGAAAACATGGGCGATCGGAGCCTGCCCGTTCAATTCGCAATCCGGAAGTGTGATCGAGATTCCTTCCGGCGTACGCTCAACCTGCAGCAAAGCGTCGCTTCCGACAAGTTCGATGCCTGAAACGGGCTCCTTATAAGGAATATGAACGAGCTTAGCTACGGCTTGATCTGCGCTTTCATACAAGTACGTACAGTATACGGTATTTCCTTTCGAGGTGAACGCGCAGGAACCGGCAAAATACGGTCCGCACACGCGTGTGCCGTATACCGCTTCACCGTAAACCTTCATCCATCCGCCCAGCTCATTGATACTCTTAACCGCCCCAGCCGGCAATCGTCCGTCGGGTTGAGGACCTACGTTAAGCGCCAAATTGCCGCCTTTGGATACGACTTCCATCAGAATGCGAACGAGCTCTCTCCCCGATTTATACTGGTCATCGTATTTGAAAGCCCACTGTGTGCCGATCGTAATGCAGCTTTCCCACGGTACGTTCAGCGGACGCTCCGGAATCGTTTGCTCCGGCGTCACGTAATTTTCGTAAGGCCCTCCGACTGTACGATCCGCGGATAACAGCCACGGCTGCGTTTGACGGGCGCGCTCGACAACCTCGCCCAATCGAATGTCCTGCTTTACCTGATCACTATCTTTAACCCAGCCCGCATCCAGCCACAAAATATCGATCCGGCCGTAACGGCTCATCAGCTCCATGATTTGCTCATGGGTGAAATCGACGAATTGCTCCCACAGCCACGGATATTCCTCGGGGGAGTACGAAGGCCCTCTCCACGTATTGCTGCCCCGTTCCATTCCTGGCGCCCAGTAATACGGCGATTGCCAATCCGCCTTCGAGAAATATGCGGCGATCGCAAGCCCCTTGCTGCGGAAAGCGTCAAACACATGCTTGCAAACGTCGGCATAGCGATGTGCATGAAACGGCGTTTCGGAGCCAGTAATTCGGTAATTCGTCGTATGTGTGTCCCACATGCAATATCCGTCGTGATGTTTGGTCGTGAAAATCAAATATTTGAACCCGCCTTCAGCAGCGATTTCCGCCCATAGCTCCGGCTGGAAGCGGAACGGATTGAACGTGCGGTTGAGTCCGAAATATTCGCGCTTCATCTTTTCGTAGTCGCTCGTCCAATCGACATCTTTACGCGCCCAATCACCATCTTCGTCGCTGAGAATCCAGGACTCAACCTCAATCTGCGAATAAGGTCCCCAATGCATCATTAGGGCCAATTTCTGATCCTTGAACCATTCCAACCTTTCCAGCGTAATTGGATTTTCCGGCTTCACCCAATTCGTCTCGCTGCTGTAACCGTGGACGCCTTCTTTCAGTTCCGCCACATCTGCTTGCTGAAGTTCCTTGATTTCCATATCGTTCATCGGGTTGCCTCCTTCGGTTCTCCGCGTCACATCAAAGTAAAATTATTAATTGTAAACCCCCAATATAGAAATTGGGGGTTTACCCGGCTAGTGTATAACTCTATTGAGCAAAGCTGCTGCTTCTGCACGGGAAGTGATCCCGCTCGGAACGAATTTGTTTGCTTCTCGACCGTTAATTAAATGAAGTGCCGCCGCCGCTCTTACTGACTCAAGCGCCCAGGTTGCCACAGCGGATTCGTCGGTAAAGGAAGAAGCCGTTTTTCCGTTCAACTCGACGTCTTTCAAGATAACATACGCCCGCATCAGCATAGTGACTATTTCTTCGCGTTTGATGCTAGCATCGGGATTGAAAGACGTTGTGCTAATTCCTTTAATAATGCCTGCTTTGACCGCCATGGAAACAGCTCCCTCGTACCAGGCACCCTTCGATACATCCGTAAATTTCGATTCGCCCACTGATGTCAGGTTCAACGCTTTGACAAGCATCGCCGTAAATTCGGCCCGTGTTATAGAACGCTCTGGCTCGAACATTGCCGCGCTAGTGCCTTCAATAAATTGCTTCGCTGCTAGCTGTTTGATCGCATCGGCCGCCCAGTGAGTGGACTTAACATCGGTAAATAATTTCTTGAATTCGAGCACCGCATATTTACTGAAATGGTGAATATCGGCCACCCATTCTCCGTTTATAAACGTGCCTCGCACATATTCCAGCGTACCGTTGTCTGCCAAATAGTAAATGCCAGTCAGATTCGGATTTAAGGAAGGATCCGCTTTAAATCGAATCGTCATCGGTTTATCGAAGCTGTTCAAGCTTGTCACTTTACCATCTTTTCCGACAATCGATAAGCTAAAATTGATCACATTGCCGGAAATTTTAATATTTGCATGCGTGGAAGACTGCCTTATCGCTAGAAGGTTGTTAGCATCAGATTCGGATAAGAGAGTCATGATTAACTCTATCGTACTGTCTCGTTTAGCTTCTGCGGAGTATTTATCCGTCAACTGTTTAAGTAATTCAGCAGGGACCTCCAATGTGAATGAACCCGTTTGAATGACTAATGGATGTAGTCCAAGCAGTTCGGCTGCATTGGCAGGAAGTACAATTTTCTCTTTATCTTTGGCAACAATCGTCACGACTCCGTTGGAGGCTGGAGTGGTAAGGTCCTCCGATTTCACTACAAGTGTATGAGCATCGGTATTCCCATTGACTGTACCACCGGTAGAAGGAATACTACTATTCTCACCACTCGTCGGAGGATTACTATTTTCGCCACCTGTCACCTTTTGCTTAAATGTAACATTGATCATATGATCGGCAGTTATGTTAGTAACCGTATACACGTTTTCGGTCACCGACACGGCGGTACCGTCTAACAGTACCTCGTCGACTTCGTATCCATTATTCGGATTAAATGTAAAGGTTTGATCATTACCCTCATTGACTACAACGGCGCCGTTCGGACTGATCGTTCCATTTTCCCCCGCACTCGCCGTGATCGTCTTACTGTTCTCGCCACCTGTCTCTTTTTGCTTAAACGTAACATTGATCGTATGGTCGGCGGTTATG
Source organism: Paenibacillus sp. FSL F4-0236 (assembly GCF_038000135.1). Classification (NCBI taxonomy): domain Bacteria; kingdom Bacillati; phylum Bacillota; class Bacilli; order Caryophanales; family Paenibacillaceae; genus Paenibacillus; species Paenibacillus sp. FSL F4-0236. Next base: position 1,921,911 of record NZ_JBBOBK010000001.1, on the reverse strand, counting down.
TTAGTAACCGTATACACGCTTCCGGTCACCGACACGGCGGTACCGTCTAACAATACCTCGTCGACTTCGTATCCATTGTTCGGATTGAAGGTAAAGGTTTGATCATCACCCTCATTGACTACAACGGCGCCATTTGGACTGATCGTTCCGTTGTCCCCCGCGCTCGCCGTAATCGTATTACTGCTCTCGCCAATTTCTCCGTTCTCCGCGAGATTATAGAGCTCAAGCTCATACATAGCGTACATACCCCATGTCGTATAGTTCGCATCGTTGATCTTTATTCTGAGCTTAAGCGCATCTCGTACTTCAGGAATATTGGCAAAGGTATGCTCCATAACGCCGCCGTCTTCGTTGCTATTCCATTGGATCGGAACCCCACTTACTATAGTTTCAAAGTTTATTCCGTCTGTAGAAGCCTGAACATCGATATTGGAAATACCCTGAATTAATCCAGATGTCGTAGCCATGACGATGGTGTTAAAGGTTTGCGGTTGTTCCCAAGTAAGATTAATCTCATGCGGAAACGGATGTTCGTTATTGTAGCCTCGCGAACTCGCGAACATGGTATAAATAATACCGTCAACCATTTTTTTGGCACTATAGTCCTCGCCTTCACGTTCTGCCGTTGCTGTAATCTCAGAATAACTTCTGGCAATATTGGTACCTATCCCATCCTCATTTCCTTTGAGAAAATTCAACGTGTAGAGGTTTGTAGTTGTCCCGTCGCTTGCAGTGGACCTGATATGAATTACGCTTTTCCCGACTGGAATGTCAAAAGTCTGCGCTGTGTTATTGGCGACAGTCTTTCCGTTGACCTGCAAGGTACCCGCTCCGTCCGAAAGTGTTGGCGTTATCTCGATGGAGTTTAAATCATTCGGGATCATTACTGAGTAGGTCATCGTACTATTGTCAAATGTAAAAGTAGGAACATTAGGGATTGTTAAATTACTAAGCGTTCCGTCTGCTGTAGGGTGAATCTCTCCGTTGTCTGGAAGATTATAAAGCTCAAGCTCATATAGCGCGTATATGCCCCAATACGTATTGTTAGCGTCATTGACCCGTATTCTCAGCTTCAGTGCGTCATTAACTGTAGGGATATTCGCATATGCGTATTCCATCTTGTTGTCGTCTGTGCTGCTAAACCATTGAATCGGTACCCTCTTTGCAAAGGTGGTCCAATTCGTTCCATCTGATGTAGCCTCAACATCAATATCCGTTATCCCCTGTAATAACCCTGATGGCGTGGCCATGACCATCGTATTAAAGGTCTTTTGTTGAGTCCAAGTCAGATTGATCTCATGTGGGAATGGCACAATGCTCGTATACCCGCTTATACTAGCAAACATGGAACCGTAACTTCCATCAACCATATTAGCCACACCATAGCCACTGCTGCCTCCCCTATCAGCTGTTGCTGTAATCGCTGAATAACTTCTCGCAATATTGGTGGTCGGTTGATTTACATTGCCTTTGAGAAAGTTTAAAGTATACATTCTCGAGGTTTCCCCATCACTTGCGGTAGAGCGAATAAGGATCTTACTTTTGCCAGTAGGGATGTTGAATGTAAGCCTCTCACCGCTGCGGTAAGGTAACCCGTTGATTTCCAGGGTGCCATTTGCATCCGTAAGTGTTGGCGTAATCGTGATCACATCTACATCGCTCGGAATAATGGCCTGGTAATTGATATTGTTTTTATTAAAAATAACCGACGGCATGTTAGTCATTTCCAAACTTTGCAGCGTTCCGTCATAGAGCTCCTGTCCTTCATACATGCTTACTCTGAAGCCGTCAACGAATAGGTTTTTGTTCTCCAGATTCACTACCTTGATCGTATGCTTGCCTGCTGACAAGTTATGATTGCTGTATACCGATATCGAATCGAGTTGAACTTTTTCATATAGGTCTATAATCACTGGCGCGGAATCGTCGATGGATACGGAAATTTTACCAGAGCCTTCATTTTTCTCCGCGATAAGATCGATGCCAGCCCCTGTAAAAGTATAGGTCAATTCATCATCCGCTTTTAACGTGCCTTGAACGCCTCCCATATAAGCGTATTTCCGGCTTTTTGCAAACCATTCACCATCAAAAGTGATCTCACCGGTCGCGTTATCGGTCATGTAAGTCATAGGTACATCCTGCCCATCGTAGGGACTAGTTGGCACAGGAATTTCACCCAATGTTTCTCCGGCCGCCGCTTTAACCAGATAATCATGAAGCTTGCTGATATATTCATTATCCAGGGTATATTTTCTCGGATCAGATGGGTTAACAGCGCTATCTACTATACGTTTTGCAAGCCCAGGATTGGTTTGCTTGAGTTGGTGCATCAGTTCGTATTCCTCAAGTCCGTCTCTTTGGGCCTCGTAACGCAGTGAGCTCTTAACCGTCATATGTTCCTTGTCTGGATATACGATCGTAGAATCTCCATAATGAGGGACATACCATACGTTCCATCCCCAATGTAAGTGTCCTTGTACACCTTCTTGACTAAGATTCCAGAATAACAGTCTGCCAGTCAATATGGGCTGCGTCCAGAATCTGTTCAACCACGGAGCCGGATTCGCATCACAAGTATACACCCACATGTCTTTGCCTGCCGCCTGCTCCGCTTTATAGAGATTTTTCTTGTCCTGGAAAACCGGTGTTAACGGGACCCACACATCCACATAAGGTTTGATGGTATCGTTCATTAGAGTACCGGCCGCATCAGCATCCAAAGTCTTGAAATCCGGAACGACCTCTTTTATTTTTCTAGCGATATAGATCATATAGTTTGTAATGCTCGAACCGTTAGGTTCGTCCTTAGTATGCTGATACCAAGTGAAGCCATTAAGCCAACCTTTTTCCTCTAAATGATCGTGCAATGCTGTCAAGTAGTTCGTAAGATAAGCGTCTGTAACAGGTAGTGAATCGAATTCAGGTATCGACGTTTTCCACGGATCTTGTGGATTATTATTGTTTGGTCTCTCACTTTGTGGCATTTGTTCTAACGCATGGATCAAGTGTATGTTCGCAAAATGAGTAATTCCTCTATCCATAAAGGTTTGAACATATCGATCGAACAAAGACCAGTCGATATTCTCCGGTATCCCGTCTTTAAAAGACACCATTTTTGTACCCTTTTCATTTAATAATAAGTCTGTACGAACCCAAATCATGTTCTGGCGATAGTCCGTCATGGTCTTGGCGAAATTATCCATAAGCTCAAACCACTCATCGCTATACGTCTCCACTCCATAATAGTTCTCGCCAACGTCATAACTAGACTGAGTTAAAGGATCATCTACAATCTCAGGTGGATTACCTCCAATCATAAAACCATTCGTCATCGACCATTGATAATTAACGAAATTAGCCTCAGAGGTTGGAGGGATTGCAGCGTTAGCAACTTCAACGTTAATAGGTACTTGATAATCGCCCAAAGTTGATTTCACCGTAACTATACCGAAATAGAGGCCAGGAACAGCATCGGCAGGGACATAATTCGTTATTAAGATGGGCTGAGTTGAATTTGCTGCTACATTTATAGAGGTATCATTCGAAAGCGGGTCGGGAATTTCGGATAAGGGGTAGATTTGCGTGCCTACCAAATCCGGTCGATATTGATTGGGCTGCACGGTATCCTCAAGCATGTATTCTTCAAAATGATAGCTTAAGTTGCTGTTTGAGATTGTATTTCCAGGAGATACAAGATCGGAAAATTCAATTCCTGTAATCTTAAAATCGCTTGTGCCTCTTACAGCAATTTGCTCACTTTCGTATTCGTTTTTGGCTGAAACAAGATCAATGCTGTTGTCATGATTTGCGGGAATCGTGCTGGTCCTATATACGGCTTTCAATGCATTTTCCACCCACACGTCCAGGTTGCTACTGTCAGCATGGACACTAGGCGCATTGCCCTGGAAAAATGTACTTCCTAGAATCATGAAACAGATCATTGTATACATTGTCCGTTTGAACATAGATCAACCATCCTTTCATATTCATTTAATTTTAGAACACATTTAAAGCGCTCACATTATGCATTATAATCTCAATTGAAGTCTTGCTAAATAAGAGTATTTTTTGAAATCTAACAGATTTCGATTGTAAACAAAAAAAGGGCCATGCTTTTATGAGCATTGGCCCTTATGTGATCATGAATCTTCTTCTCTGATGTGACGATACTGCGGTATGCGTACGATAACGGAAGTGCCAATCCCAGGTTGACTATGAATATTGATCCCGTACTGGGATCCAAATAAGAGCTGTAATCTTTCTTGCACATTTTTAATCCCATAGCCGGAACTTTCATGTTCAAGAATACGTGCGATCATATACGGTTCCATACCGACGCCATTATCCTCCACGACAAAAACAATATCCTCACCGTCAAGACTTGCCCGCAGGATGAGTTTACCTCGCCCCTCCCGCTTCAGATCGATGCCATGCATAATCGCATTTTCAACTATCGGCTGTAAAATCAAATGAATCATTTCAAATTGAAATACCTTGTCGTCGGCATCGAATTCTACGTCAAATCTTGAATTGTGCATAGCTAATTGAATATGTATGTATGCTTGAACGTTAGTCCATTCATCTTGAATCGCAATAATTTGCTTCCCTTTATTTAAAGTCGTTCTGTAATAACTAGAAAGGTTATTTACCAAGTCACTAATTTCTTGAGCATCGATTCGCAGCGCTTTGGAATTAATTAAAGATAAAGAATTATATAGAAAGTGGGGATTGATCTGAGCTTGCAACGCTTTGAGTTCGGCTGACTTTTGCGTGACTTTTGTTTGATATACTTCCGAAATGAGTTGATTAATTTGTTTAAGCATAGAACCGAAACGATCGGTAAGCTGCCCGATTTCATCTTTGGAATTCGTGGATACAACAACCGTAAGATCACCATCTTCCACCATCTTCATTTTGGTGTTTAATTTCTCGATTCCTCTTAACAGCGTCTCTGAGAACAAGAAGATAATGATACTGAGGAAAACCATACAGATGAGTACAATGATACCCGTGGCGCTTAAAATATTGCGAATGCCTGTATTGTATTGATCATCGGAAACCAAATAATGCAGGACCCAATCGGTTTGCGGAATATCTTTGTTTATAACTAGGTAGGATTCGCCACCTAAGCTTGCTTTTGAAGTACCACTCCTTGAAAGGGATTGAAGCTGAACATCATCCATCTGCGGGGCATGCTCTGTTAACACCGGCTGATTCTTTTGATCGGTAATAATGATGCCCCTACCTTCATTCATCTTGCCAATGAAATCACCGAAGATTTTATTGTAATCAAACCGGACGTAAAGTTCAGCGCTCACGATTTGAAGATCGATATCGCGAATCACTCGAGTGGCAAACAATTCTCCATCCTCGAACCACCACTTCGTTGACTCGCTGCTCTTTGTCGCTTCATACCAATCCTTATCCTTAACTGCTGAAGAAGGCGTAATGAAGTTTCCTAATTCGGATTGCCGATTCTCAGAATACAACATAATCTCAGTCATATCCCCAACCATATACATTAAATTAAAAAAAATAGGTTCAATTTTATCATTCAACGTCTTAAATTGAGCGTACAAATCCTGATCTGGATTACTCATCAAATCAAGAAGCGCAGGATGAAATACAATCGATTTCATGGATACATCCTGTCTCAGAAGACGGTAACTAATTTCTAACGCCAGCTTCCTCGCCTCGTTATCCGCGCTTTGCTGAACCTGGCTTTTCAATGAAGCTTTGGAACTTTGATAGGCATACAAGCCCAGTACAATCGTTGGCAGGAAGATAACAATCACATATGAAAGCAATAATTTCTGACGCAGGCGGATATTACGAATAAATTTGTGCAGACTCATCTTCTTCCGCCACCCTCCCGATATTGAATAGGAGTCAGGCCGTTATGCTGCTTAAACATTAAATTAAAATAGGAAGTATTCGCAAATCCAACGGTACTGGCAATATCAACAACTTTAATCGTTGAATCTCGCAGTAGCTCCTTCGCTCGCTCCATACGTACAGCTGTAATATATTTGATTAGGCTTTGACCTGTACTTTTTTTAAAGAGGAAACTTAAATAACTTGGCGATAAAAAGACACGATTAGCTAAATAGTCAACCCCAATATTATTTCCGTACTCCATCTGGATGAGTATCTGTACATCTTCAATTACTTTGCGGCATTGATCATCTGTATTCGTTTCAATTTGCAGCAAATGTTCCTGAAAAATGGATAAAATGACTTGCCTCAACTCAGCAATTGAATTGCAAAGTGCGATTCGCTCCAAACCTTCCTTTAGTAAACTGCTGCTTTTTTTGCCTTGAAGCTCTACTACTTTTTTCAATATTTCTGTAAATAAAAGTTTGGCATACGTAGAACTAAAGCGCTTACTTTTTCGCATACTCGCAATGAGATACTCTATTTGATGCTCGAGTGTACGATATTCATTTCGTGCAATGGAAGTATAAATCTCCTTAAGCATAAGCTCTAACGATTCGTCGTCTATATGGTCATGAATGCTTTCGGCATCTTTGGAACAAACGACACTTCTATCCATAAAAAACCGAAAATTCATTAACTCTTCCATTTGGGTGAACTCGTCATGAAGCCCCTCTAGCTTATCTACCGGACTACCGACAATAATTAAACATCGCCGGTCAAAGCGAGTCTCCAGCCATTCTTTAACCTTTTCTCCATAAGTCATAAGCTCTTGCCCGTTATCGCTGTTCTTTGAAGCGGGATCAATTACGACGAGCATGATGCTTTGGTATTCATTGATATGTAATAAAAACATCTCATGTTTACTAGTCGATTGAAGAAATTCAAACGCTTCTGTATGATGTTGATCAAAAAAGTGATTTTGCAATCCAATCATAATCATATACATCCGCTTATTTTCCAGATGATTTAGTCCAGCAAAAGCTGCCCGTTCCTCGTAATGGACGTCACTCTCACGACCTTGAATGAGATCAAACAGGAGCTTTTCTTTCTCATACGCCACTCCTTTATGAAAGCCTTTGATCAGCAACTCGTCCTTCTCTCTCTGAAGTCGTTCGTCCTCTAGTATAGCGATTATGGATTGGAATATTTTGAGGAATTCCTTCACATCGATCGGCTTCAACATATAACTAACCGTTCCAAGTTGAATCGCTTTTTGTGCATATTCAAATTCCCCATAAGCACTGTAAATAAGCACCTTAAGGTCCGGAATGACTATCTTTGCCTGCTTGATTAACTCTAAACCGTCCATGAATGGCATGCGAATATCCGTGAATAACAGATCTACATGATGGCCCCTAATATATTCCAGCGCTACTTCCCCATCGTTGGCCTGAGCAACAGAAAAGGGTAGAGCATGCTTCTGAATAAGCCATTCAATAGCATCGATTTCGGCTTGTTGATCATCGACTACTAGAATATGATACATATTTTCCTCCTAACCGTTCATCGGGCGGTATTTACTCGCTTCCAGAGGATACTCACTACAAACCAAAGCATAGCACACTAGGCATTCCAATTCATACCATGTTACATTAACCACATGATTTGGTTTCTATTGTCAGATGGATTCTGTTAGATTTCGCAAAAATCTGTTATTTCGATGGAAATGGTATTTACATTACAATGAAATCTATACCGCAAAACAAATTTTAAATTTGGGAGGTCTTTGTATGAAGAGAACGTGGTTAATTCCCACTACTGCTTTACTCGCCTTGTCAATCCTCATAACAGGCTGCAGTTCCAACAGTACGAACAACAGCAGCACAAAGGAAAGTGCAACACCAAATGATACGGCGGCGCCGAAAGAATCAAAGGCTCCCGAACCGGTAAAAAAAGTGAAGGTTAGATTATCATATTGGAACAAAGAAGACAGTGTAAAGGCACTTCTGCAATTATTCAAAGATAAACTTCCCGATATAGATGTGGAGTATCAGTTCATCGATAACAAGACTTACGTAGATGTCATCAAGACCCAGCTTGCAGCAGGCGAAGGTCCTGACATTATCGGTGGAGTAATCGACGCAAATACCGTCAAGACAGGATATTTCGAAGATTTAACAGAACGTTATGCTAGCAAGTATTATGAAACCGGCACGTCCACCGCGACATTTGATAATAAACTGTACGGATTGCCGCAAGCTAGTTGGTTTAACGGGGTTTACTATAATGTTGATCTATTTGCCAAATATGACCTAAAAGTACCAACAACGCTTGATGAGTATTTCCAAGTAGCTGAAGTACTTAAGAAAAATGGAATTAAACCGCAAGCAATCGGTCTAAAAAATCCTAACGTAGCAGGCCAGTCCTTCCTTGGTTTAGCACTTAATGAATTTATCGGCACAACCGAAGGAAAAAAATGGAACGATGATTTTGGTAAAGGAAACTCAAAAATGGTCGATGCCCTGGAGCCTGCTTTGACGACATGGACCGAATACTTGAAACGTGGTGTCTTCACCAAAGATATGCTTGGGCTTGAAGAAGAACAAGCGATTGACGAGTTTACAAGTGGCAAGGCAGCTATGTTCCAAGCAGGACCTTGGTATATGGAAACCTTTAAGCAAAAGGCGCCTGACATGAAGATTGATATGTTCCCGAACCTGGGTACAAAAGGTGGCCCGGGTTGGATGGTCGGTGGTCCAGGGGTATCGTTTGGTTTGAATGCGAAGTCCAAAGTCAAGGATGCAGCGTACAAGGTGCTTGACCTGTTATCTACACCAGAAGGTCAGAATGCTTACTGGGTCGATAATAAAGGAGGTTCCTCTTTTTTGAAAGGGGTTACTTTTGAAATGCCAGCAGAGTACAACGGTGCTCAAGAAGCTTTCAAGGCGGGCAATGTCATGTACCCTGTTAATAATTGGGGCGTTGCTGGCCCTGCTTTCTCAGATCTAGGAAAAGGTATTCAAGAAATCATAGCAGGTACTAAAACGCCTCGACAAGTACTAGAAGCGGTAGACAAAAAAGCAGTTGAACTGTTGGAGAAATCTAAATAGGTCGTATAAATTACAAGGGGCAAAGCGACTTGCTCCTTGTACATCCTATAAGCTAAAGGTTGTTGCATATGAACAAACCAAACATTTTCAAACGAGAAATCAATTATGTTCTGCTTCTGCTTCCTGCCTTACTTATTTATTGTACCTTTTTCATATATCCGACGTTAAAGACCGCTGTATACAGCTTTACGAACTGGTCAGACGTGCATCCCGTTGTTGTCAAATATGTTGGACTAAACAATTATATCGCTCTATTTAAAGATTCCCTCTATTTAACAGGGATTAGCAACACTTTAATCTATGCAGTACTCGCGATGCTCGGACAGAATTTGCTAGCCATTCCATTAGCGGTATTTCTCAATAAAAAATTAAAAACAAAAAATCTGCTGCGGGCTGCGTTCTTCCTTCCTGCGGTGTTCAGCGTATTGGTTATCGGTTTTCTCTGGAATTTTATGTACTCACCTTCCGACTTCGGTTTGATTAATCAACTAGTAGTTGCTCTTGGCTTCGAACGCATCAATTTTCTCGGAGATCCGCGTCTTGCGCTCTACTCAGTCATCATCGCCTCCGTATGGCAGTGGGTGGGTTACACAATGGTTATTTATTTGGCCAACTTACAGAGCATCTCAACAGATTATTATGAAGCGGCGAAGATCGACAGAGCGAACGGGTGGCAATTGTTCCGTTATATCACGCTTCCTCTACTGCTTCCAGCGATCACCTTCAATACGGTTATGGGGATGATAAACGGGATGAAGGTATTTGATATTGTTTATGCCTTGACTGGAGGTGGCCCGGGGTATTCTACTGAAACGATCGTATCACTCATGATCAAAAAAGGGCTCAGTGAAGGTTTCTATAGCTACGGAGCCGCATTCGGAATCGTCTTCGTGATCCTCGTTGGCTTGATCACCTTTCTTCACTTTACACTAATCAAAATGTGGGAGCGGCGGTAATATGAATCGATATACTAAAGGGTCTGCCGTTACTGAAATTCTCTTGATCGTCATAGCCGCGATTTTTTTGATCCCTATTTACTATTTGATTATCACGACTTTTAAAACCCCAGCTGATGCAGTCTCTAGTCCGATGGGCCTTCCAATTAATATCACATTCGACAACTACGTTCGCGCCTTTAAAGCAATGAACTACTTCCATGTGTTAGGAAATAACCTTCTCATTACGATTTCCTCCGTCGCGGGTATTGTTATGTTTTCTGCGATGGCTGCTTACAGCTTGGTACGACATACGAACCGCTTCAATCGCCTCGTGTTTCTTTTATTCATGGTTGGAATGATGGTACCGTACCAAATGGGGGTCTTGGCACTTTATAAACAAGTATCCCAGCTTGGACTTATGAATTCCCACACGGGTGTTATTCTTATAGAAATTTGTTACAGCCTCCCGCTCTCTATCTTTTTAATTAAAAGCTTTATCGGTTCTACCGTTCCATTTGAACTGGAAGAAGCAGCAAAAGTAGACGGCTGTGGGGTGTGGAGAACTTTCTTGCAGATTGTGTTCCCCCTGCTTATGCCGGTGATTGCCACTGTAGCGATCGTGAATACGCTGGGTGTGTGGAATGATTTCATGACACCGCTCTTGTTCTTGCAATCCCGTTCAAAGGGTGTATTACTCTTAGAAGTGTTCCGCAATATTGGGCAATTCTCGACCGACTGGACGAATTTCTTCCCGATGATGCTCCTAGCGGTCGCACCACTCATTCTGTTCTACATTTTCATGCAAAAATATATCATTAACGGCATCACGTCCGGCTCGCTAAAGGGATAGGGAGTTAATGACAAGGGGTTCACACTGAATCATGCAGTTGTCAGCAGAAAGTAAAATATTACACTGAACCTAGAAATTAAAACAGCGATAGCACAGGACGAGAAAAAAGTCCTAGGCTGTCGCTGTTTTATTGAAGTAACGTTTTCTGTTAGTTCAATAATTCATTTTACCGATTTGGCTACTATCCATCTCAATATAAAAGCTCTAGCTCTTCTTTCTGCAATCAGTTTTTTCAATGAATAATTTATCTCCCTATATAACAGGCGCTATTTCATTTTTTCCTTCTTAGTATCCTACTCTTTTTTTTGCATGGATCGTAACGGTAATCGGCATATCGGCTTCTGCGTAAATTGATCGTAAGTACTTGGGTGGATGGGTTGCGCAAGATGAAATAACGAATAGCTTCCCCATCAGCGATTGAGTCGCCTGGAATACCTAAAATAGCGTCAACTATTATATTTGTGCTTGTCTGTTTTATAATTTTTAAACCCAACACTCTGCTAGGCAATCCCCCCGTATCTGCATCAGGAGAGTAAAGACGTCCTCGAATGTTTTTAAAACCTGCGGAGCAGATCATGCGATTTGCGTACACATTGTTCCAAAATTGGCGATAATACCGAAAAATTTTGATTCGGGTCGAGAATCGCAAGGGAAGTCTGTAGTAATCAAAATCACCGATTCGAATCGGTGGACTGTTTAGATCATACGAAAAGACTACTTTCTCCCATGCCTTTTCCGCATTCTGAATAAATGCCATAAGTCGTTTTCTCGAAACCATGCCGTCCCCCTCCTTATCGCTCTTCCATTGCATACTATGTATGTTACCTTATGGAAGGCACGGCAAGAATGGATCCTCGTATTTCATGATTTTTCATTTCATGATGTTTGCCGGCTCATAAGTAAAAACCTTATTTTTGAGACAGCAACTTGTAGCAAGGAACGATTACTGCTCGCACTTCACGCATTACAATCTTCGTTGTCAAGGAGCAAATGAAGATGATAGCGGATATCCGAGCATTGAAAAATAAAACAGATTTCATCCTTGTATACCTACATTTTGGGAGAGAATATCGAGCATTTCCATGCATGCTGCAGCACACAAAAAAAACGCGACTAAACCGTTCCTACCGGCAGCCTCGTCATTTCTTGCTAAGTAATTTTCTTATCGTTCTAGCAGTAAATCTAAATCCCGAAAGCCTGGAGTGCTTTTTCGATGAAATGTCCAAACGTACCTTTCCGGTAAAGCATATGTTGCAGATAACTGAATTTTCAAGGAGGGAAGCACATTGAATAAGAAAAGAAAACGTCAAATCCCCGTTCGCAAACAGCAAAACGAATTTATAACACCTGCAATTTTAAGACGAACGATACGAAATGTGCTGCCCTTCTATCGCGAAATCGTACGCAATCCAGCATACTCAGCTGCATGGGTGCAAGCGGTGAATAAGATTGATTTTGTGCAGATGGAAAGACTGTTTCAAAAGGTAAGCCATGCCCCAATTGCAGAATTAGGATCAGGGTACAGTTTCGGCTTTCGTACACCTATGCGGGATCGACTATACGTCAACGGTTTTTTTCTTGACCCCGCTCAAAGTAAGTACAAAGTGGGAGAACATCTCGTAGTAGTACAAGCTATTCTTCCCTTATACCTCAGGTTGGCGACTGATATTCCATTTGCAACGCGTGTCACTGCCGCAATTAATTCAGGTAATACGACAAGACTGAACAGTTTGATTCGCGGATTAATACGCTCCCGTTTTTTACTAACTATCAGAGCACAAGATTCAGGCTTCAGAATCAGCTTTAGATTTCCGATCAGTCGCAAAATATATACTAATTACACCTTACTAGGAGTGGGCTAGTTAGTTGTTAAGACTGCCGACTTTCACTGGTGGCAGCAACTGATTGAACTACTCGCGTTTAAAGTGGTACGATTCCTAAGTACGGGAGACTAACGTTTCTACTCCGCCGCTTCCGTCAACCATGCTTGCATAACCGGTGATTCCGCCCGATTCAAACGTAGGGCGATTTCGGTATTGATCTCATCCGGCGGCATGACTTCGACAAGGACACATACTGACTCTCGCAGCTGATTCATGGCAAACATGCCTTCATCATCAAGCATTTTCATTGCCAGCTCCATGGCCTTCAGCCTCAAATCAAACTCGCGATTCCCTTCGTCATTCTCAAGATCCGCAATGAAAGGACGCTCGATGAATCGTTGTTTAACGTGATCGAAGTTCTCATCCCCGAAACAACAATAGGGTGAATCGGCATAGGACCATTTGATGAGTTCAGCAATCGTCGATCCCGGTGTGTCACTTTCGTCTCCTTGTCTGGTCGATTCCATCTCCAAAGCTTCCCACGACCAGGCAGAGATGCTAGGCGCATGTCCCTCGCCAGTAGTATGTAGCGTACAGTAATAATAATGTTCGCCATTTTCAAAAAGAGCACGAAATGACTTTCTGGCAGCAGCGGCGATTTCTATCGCCAGCGTCTCTATTTCTTGCATCGGCTTCATGATAATGGTCCTCCTTTCCATTAATCGATCAGCTCAGGTTATTTAAGAACGCTCGTCAATCAGCCGCTCTAGAAATTCCGCAAACGTTGAAGCATACTTGTCGATCAAATCATTCATGAGATCATAACACATGATCGGAAATTCCCCCTGTTTATCTCTAGTAGACGTATCAAAAAAATAAAGCTCGTCGCTATCCGGCACGAACAAGTCCAGTCTGTGGGGAAACCGACCTCCCCACCATTCCTCGGCTTTATTCAGTCTATGTATGTAAAGAAGGTCGCCGTCGTAATACTCTCTATGTTCCGGAGCTGCGATCGCTAGAATATTGCCGTCTCCCAACCGGGCATTACCGTAATGAACCAGCCACCAGCGATAAGATGGCGGCAGGCAGAATCCTAATTCCTCTTCAGCTTCTGCTATCCAGCTTTCTTCCGCACCATGGCCAGGAAACCATTTTAAAGCGGAGGTCGTTTTCAGTTTTTCTGCCAAACGCTCATACATAAGTTCGATCCCCTCTCCTTATACATGGGTTTATTGTAAGTTTTGGATATCTATCCAATCTTCTACAAATGATATGGCGGCGCTTTTCCTGCTACAATGTTATCAGGATGAACGTCAGTTGGCTCATAGTCATTCATACGGAGAAGGATATACTCAATCTCTTCTAATGGCATCTGCAATTTTTGGCTGACTTCATAAAGACCCATGTCTTGCGAAAGTAGTTTCCGTGCTTGATTTAGCTTTCCATTTAGCCAATTGTTTTCAAGCATCCATTTTTTCACGAGATCCAGTAGTTGATTTTGAGTTTCCTTATCTGCATGCTTATTATATTTAGCGACTGACTCTGACAAATAGTTACAAAGGTGACTGCCTAATACCTCACGTTGCTCATGCTTGGACATCCGTTGGTACTGTTCATAACTTATGCTGATATCTAATTCGAGGGTATGATCCCTGCTATCAAAACGTCTGGATGTTGTTCGACCATAACTTTCAGGTAAAACACGCAATACAAAAAAGATATCATAGGGAAACTTCCATGTATTTGCTAATTCCTCTAAGGGCAGCAGCTCATCTCTCAATTGACCCACACACGTTCCATGTGTATCCAAAGTAAAAACTAGTTTCATACATACCTCCCTCTCCCACACTTAAGGAGTATCCGGATCATCTGTTATTTTCTGAGATCGCTTCGCAGCCTTTCGACAAGAGCCACTGCTCCATAACTTCAAACGCCTGCCCCGCATCCTGTTCATAGAAGACAGCCACCTCTTGCTGGTAGGCATAATTCAATCGCACATAGCCGCCCAGCTGTCGGTAGAATAGGAAACAAGCATAGGCATTCTCAATGGACAAATCCGGCGGAAATTCGTTTTGGCATAAGTCGGCCAGTTCGGGCAGCGTAAGCTGATCCTGTCCTTGTGGCAAACGCAAAAAGAGATGGCTCCGAGTGCCCGTCCACGGTTCATAGTAGATGCTCTCCCCTTGGCTGATTCCATACACCTGACGATATATTTCATCCATCACCAAGGCGTACATCCCTTCGTCTTCCTGCTCCCGTGCCTGCAGGGAAATCGCCTTTACGTGCTCCGCATGCCGAGGTAGCCAGAGCAGCCTAGCTGTCTGGGGATGTACTGCCAGAAAATCACCGTCCACCGTTGTACCTATAACGATACACTCGCCGATCTGTTGCTCACTAATGGGGCTGTTTTCGTCATGCTCCCATAATCCGTACTCGGCAAAAGGTTTAAGCACCTCCGCATCGGGAAGCTGAACATTCAACCACCCTCTGTAAGTCCCTTCACCGAATCGCCGCAAAAACCGGAGGTAGCCCTGTGGATAAACAGTAACGTCTTCCTTCGCAAGTGCTTGGTTTTGGCCGTCAGATAGCGGTTTTGGCTGAGATACGATGTACATAAATACTCCTCCTGTTAACTGAACGATCCTACCTTTTATTGAAAACCCAATTTTGCTAAAGATTGTTGTATTTCCCGGTCTGCTTTACTTTTGAAAGTTGCAAACTCCACTGAAGATAAAGAATTCGGAAGTTTCTGATGGATAAAGGAATCAAAATCGATTGCCGTCTTGAGAATACGAAGCGTGTGCAGCAAAGGTAGTTGCTCCATTCCCGTCAAACGGGTTAATCCTTTACAATTCCTAATAGAAAGTTCCTCCAGTGCCTTCATATCCTGGTTAAAGCTGATTTCCTTCAGTTGGATTTGATCCTCAATAACAAGTCTCTTCAGCGCTTGAAAGGCTGTAATATTGGTCAGGTCATGGAAGCCGCGGACTCTAGTAATCTCCAGGTTCTCGATTGTATTCTCTTCAATTTCATGAATGTGCTCCCGGCCTCCAAGCAAAATGCGAAGGTGCTCCAGCTTCCTCAGCCGGTTAATACAATGGAACGGCAGTTTGCTGATCGAATGCAGCGCGAGATAATTCAAGTTCTCCAGATAACCTATAGCATCAAGGTTTTTAACCTTACCCCCTACATGCAATTCCTCCAGATCAGAGAACTCTCTAAAATATTGCAGGTTGAGGGTCTTTTTATCCGAGATAATGTTTAATTTATTTAGAGAGTGCAACGTATCAATCCCCAGAATTTCCGAATTCTCCAGCTCGTATATGCCTATGCTCAAACTGCGCAGGTGATCCAGCTTCGCCAATGCTTCAGTGTTATGTGCCTGGGTGAGACTATCGAGGTGCAGCATTTTCACATGAGGAATCCGCAAGAGAGTATGACAATCAAAAGACAGCGAATAGTGGGCGTAGAAACGCACTCCGAAATCCTCATTCCAGCGCGCGCAAAGCTCATCCACTTCTTCCAATATGGAGCCATAAAAATCCGGGTGAGAAAATTGAATAATCACTTGGTTACCGTGGTGCAAATCCCGCTCGATCAGATCCCGGTCCAGCAGGGCAGGATTATTGATCAGAATTCTTTTTTTCCATATTTTCCGCATCCATTAATCCTCCTTTTTTGCCATTGATCACAAGCCCGTATTTACTGAAAATCCACGATTTGCTCAAATCGTGAATCGCATCATGGCTTATACGCACAGAAGGCTTTTGCTCCTTCATAGCATCTGCGTCATGCGCCGAGAAGCGAAGCGGCTTTGTCATTTTATTAATAGAGTCTTTTATTTCATCGAAAAACTTATATGTTAACGGCTTATGATCCCTGATATCCTCATAGATATAATACTTCCCGTTTTCATCTTCCAAATCCATTTGAAAGCCTTTAGGAAATGAAAGCAAGATACACGGCAATTCATCCTCTGCCCATTGTCCGTAATAGGGAAAATGGACACCTTCATTTCTCGCAAAAAATCCGGAGCCTTCATTATCAGACGCAACAGAAATGGAATAAACAAAGAATGGGTGACCATCATTCCTTTTTTCCTCTGCCGTAAAATAATGATAAAATGACTGATACGCCTCATACACCTGATTCTGGTCATGCTCTGTCTGGGCATAATTGGTTAGATAAAATTGCGCTTGCTTATGTTCAAAAAGCTTCAAAACGCTTTCAAACTCTTCCGGCCTTAAGAAGAATCTAAGTTTATAAAATCCGCTGTTCTTTAATCTATCCATTTCTTTTCTCTCACCGCCATGTTCTAAAGTGTCATCTCAGATGACTTTAGCCATTTGCTCATGTATTTTCAAAATTCATATTTCGCAAATCGTTCTTTGAGAGTTTCTTCGTGCGGGATCCACTCCCAATCGCTCCATAATGACATTCTTACGAGTTCTGACAGCTTATCTACGGCTTGTGCCGGACTCGTAATGCTAATGAAGTCGTCAAAATCCTCATTGCGGATATCCAACGCTTTCTGCAAATAGTCATCGTTAAGACGCTCTTCTTTAAGTTGTTCATATTCATCCCTCGTCCACTGTTCACAAAAGATTCTTTCGGCCTCAATATCTCCATTCTCGAACAAAGACAACTCGAATATTTCCTCATTTATATATCCGGCGGTCATCACTGGCTCCTCGATAAGCCGAGACAGCGTTTTGCCGATCTCCTTCACCGTACCCCATACAAAATAATCATGGAGCACGCTGATCCAGTACTCGTTGCTTTTGCTTACGTACATGACAACATTGAACTTTTGAGCCACAGTATTTGGCTTGCCTAATACTGTGGCATGCCCTTCGCTTAGCTCTCTTAATGCTTCGACAGTCTTATCAAGGTTGTTCGACTTGATATGCAAATTTGCGAATGATCTTCCCACGAGATGGCCTCCTCTAATCGCTTTCTTATTCAGACTGATTCTTATTTATATCCTATAGATTGTATCTAAGTATGTCTCTTATTTCCATTATAGTGATCATTTGTCCTGAGTCTTCCTACTTTTCACCTGAATTTTGGAAATGGCCTTTACTAGGGAGAGATACTGTATTGTTGCTTCAAGCTGAGCTAGATCTCGATAACACAGTCATGACTGTGATCTTGTGTTCTTTATAAAAATCCATTTTTGCATCCATGAGGTTAATATGCCGTTACTCTATCCTAACTTGGACATATCGTATTATGAGACTTTTTCCAAAAAAAGCATCTGAGGGGTTGGTTAGATGAAAGGTGTTTCTATTATTACCTGTACAAATCGTCAAAATTATTTAAACAACCTACTCCAAAATTACAACAGACAACGATATGCCCAAAAAGAACTCATCATTATTATCAATAACAATGCAATTCCACTTTCCCCCTACCAACACTTAGCTAAAAAATACAAAAACATAAAGATATTTCGTAAGCCAGAACATCAAACTCTGGGTTCATGCTTAAACTATGCCGTCACAAAATGCAAATATCATACCATCGCCAAATTCGATGACGACGATTATTATGCCCCTCATTATTTGACAGAAAGTATTCAGACATTAAATAGAACAAATGCTGATATTCTTGGAAAACGAGCTCATTATATGTATTTAAGTGGTTCAAAGACTTTAATCCTTCGTTTCGCGCATGACGAACATCGAACAGTTACCCATCTCCCAGGCGCTACACTCGTCTTCAAACGTAAAGTATTCGATCATGTGAAATTCCCTAATAAAAACGTGGGTGAAGATGATCTTTTTTGCAGCAGAAGTAGAAAGAAAGGTTATAAGGTTTATTCTGCGAGTAAGAATAACTTCGTAGCCATCCGTAGAAAAAACTCTTCAAAGCACACATGGATCATCAGTGATAGCACTTTAATAGCAAACCATAAGATCATCCGTAATATTAAAAATTACAAAGCATTTGTTGGACGCAGTCCAAAGATCAAATTATGAAACGGGCTACAGATTCCACTATATCTGCTGTATCTATTCTGACCTGTACGAAACGAGCTGACTGTATAAATACACTGTTTGATAACTATCGACGACAAAATTTTAATCTTAAAGAACTTATCGTAATCATAAATAATGATAGTTTGAAGATAGATGACTATACAGCTGCTGCAAAAAAACATAAGAATGTGTGGGTTTTTAAAGTACCGGAACATCATTCTCTCGGTTATTGTTTGAATTTTGGTGTGCAATTAGCGAATTATAGTTATATTGCAAAATTTGATGATGACGATTATTACGCTTCCAACTATTTAACTGATAGCATGCAAATACTCCATAAGACTAAAGCAGATATCGTTGGAAAACGGGCTCACTATATGTATTTGAATGATAAGAAGTTACTTTTGCTTCGTTACCTCCGAATGGAGAATAAATATGTAACCAATGTTCAAGGTGCGACCCTACTCATTAAACGCAAGGTGTTCGATCAGATTTCTTTTCCAAATCGGAACAGAGGTGAATGCGTTAAATTTTGTGCTGATTGCGCAGCTCGTGGCTTTAAGATTTACGCAGGTAATAAGTATAACTTCGCTGCAATTCGTAGAAAAAACTCCAAAGATCACACCTGGATCGTCAGCGACAAGAAGCTTTTATCAAAAAGTGTTAAAGTTATTAAAGTAAAAAACTTCAAAAAATACGTCACTCGAAACTGAATTAATGAAATACGAAATGCAGACTTTGGCCAGATCGAGTTATTTGCTAATGTTACCGGACACTGTTCAATAACGAGAGACTACCATTTGTGCGGTAATAACCCAATAAAAAGACTGGATGGCAACATAACCATCTTGCTATCCAGTCTTTTTATAAGGGCTTCAAATCGTGAAATACCAAGAGTTAGTTTTATAAATTTCTAATACATAGAAGTCACGCTTCACTTTACTCACCTCGCTATTTTATTTATTTATTTTTTATTGCAAATGCAACAATTATGAGATAAGTTAATATATATTATTTATTGCATTTACAACAAAATACGCGCTAAGGAGTTATTTATGAAGGAAATCCTACGTGAAATTGGAATGATAGCTAGGGCATTAGATTCAATAAGCAATATAGAATTTGCAGAACATGACCTTACAAAAGGGCAATATTTGTACCTTGTTCGAATATGTGAAAACCCAGGAATAATTCAAGAAAAGTTAGCTGAGATGATAAAAGTAGATCGAACAACAGCTTCACGTGCAATTAAGAAATTAGAAATTAATGGATTTATTGAAAAGAAAGAAGACAATCAAAATAAAAAAATAAAAAAACTATTTCCTACAGAGAAAGGGGTTACTTTGTACCCATACATAAAAAGGGAAAACGATTATTCCAATAAGGTCGCATTATCTGGATTCTCCGAGAGTGAAGTAGAACATATTTTCACCATGCTGCAGAGAGTTAGAAAAAATGTAGAAAAAGACTGGGAGTTAGTCAAAAAAGGAAGCAAAAGAGATTATTGACTTAGTAAACGGAGGACAAATAAAAATGACCATAAATATAAAAAAGTGTACGTTTGAAGATTTAGGGTTACTCCAAGAAATCAGTGTTGAAACATTTAACGATACATTTCAGAATCAAAACTCACCTGCAATTATGAAAGCTTACTTAGATCGTGCTTTTAATTTGAAACAATTAGGAAAAGAATTATTAAATAATTGTTCGGAATTCTATTTTATTTTTTTGAATAAGGAAGTTGCTGGGTATTTAAAGCTAAACTTTAATGATGCCCAATCAGAAAAAATGGGTAATGATTCGCTTGAAATCGAGAGGATTTATATCAGGGGGAAATTTCATAAACGGGGACTAGGTAAATACCTGATGAATAAGGCATTAGACATAGCAAAAGATCAGAATAAAGAGAAGATTTGGTTAGGCGTTTGGGAAAAAAATGAGAATGCAATTAAATTCTATGAAAAAATGAATTTCGTTCAAACAGGGACTCACTCTTTCTATATGGGTAATGAAGAACAAATTGATTTTATAATGACTAAAACACTCATTTAATATTCTCATATTTCGTGAACCAGAACATCATCAGAAAAAAAATCGGCACCAAGTATATAGCTATATGCTAACTAGGTGCCGGCTGATAAACGCCTATAATAGATTTAAATTAATAGCACCATGTTTACGAATGCGGACAGGATAAATCTGCTCAACACCAAATGAGTGCATATATGCTTTATAGGAATCCGTATATTCTTTTGGCAATAAAGCCATTATAACTCCTGCAAAACCGCCTCCATGTACCCTGCAGGCTCCTGCCCCCTTCTCCTTGATAAACAGCTCAGTTAATGCCAAATATAGTGTCACACCCTGTTCAGTAGGAGTAGAGTTAGAATAGCAATTTTGCAGCCATTTCCAGGATGAGTTTCCAGATTCATTTACGAGTCTTATGAAGCTGTTTGCATTATCGTCTGTCAAAGCTTTTACTTGTTGATCAACTCGAATGTTTTCCTCATAGAAATGCAGTGCTCTCAATACAGCTCTATCTCCAACACTCTCTCTAAGTTTGTCCAGGTTGTCCAATATATCTTGCTTTTCTAAATCACGAAGCACATTTTTCCCAAGTTCTCGGGCAACAGCCTTCATTTCTGTTGGAATTGAGGAGTATTCTTCACTTAAATCTGCATGGTTTGCACCTGTGGGGACAATAAATAACTCATAACCTTTGTCAATGGATGAAAAATTTAATGTAGTGATCAGCGGAGCCTCGATGGTTTTAAAATCAATCGAAATTAGTCCCCCATATCCACAAGCAATTTGGTCGAGCAAACCCGATTGTTTGTTCCACTCTGAATTCTCTGCATATTGGCCTATCTTGGCACAGGTAACGACATCCATCTCGTTATTGTTGTAGAAGAAATTAATAATAGAACATATCAACATCTCAAAAGAAGCTGATGAGCTTACACCTGCTGCACTTATGACATCACTTGTGATACAAACATCAAAACCGCCTAATTTATAACCGTAACGTTCAAAACCGTCCAAAATCCCTTTAACTAAGGTATATGTTCCTGAAAGGTTAAGGCTATTCCCACTCGAATTTAAATCAATAATGAAGTCTTCGTTATAGGTAATGCTTTTTATACGAATAATATTTTGATCATTTTTCGCAGCCGCTCCAATACAATCCATGTTTATACTGGCAGCAATTACTTTACCTAGATTATGATCTGTATGATTGCCACTAATTTCACTGCGCCCTGGTGAGCTAAAGAGAAACACTTCGCCCTCTGCAAATTTTTTTACATATTCCTGAACCAAGGTTTTATATCTTTGCTTTTGATCGTTAATGATAGATGGAACATCACCATACAGACTTTTTAATGTTCTTTGAAATTCTTTTGATTCGATCAGTTGAATTGTTTCTGTAATTGATGGCATCCTTTGAATTCCTCCATATGCATAATTGCTCAAGAAGAATATAGCATTTATTAATTATTTCATACTAGTGAAAAATGTAACTTTTATATGGATGATTATGACTTATAATTCCTCAAATATATATATTTAGTGTATATGTTGCGTGCCAAGAGCTTTCACCGTAACGCGCGGTCGTTGCGCTGTGATAACTAAATAAAAAGACTGAATGCCATAGCAAGATAGCTATATGCATCCAGTCTTTCTTTTTAAAAGGTATAATCGTAAAATTTCTCTGCATTACTTACGCTAGACCATATATCTGCGCTTTCCCCACCTATATACCAATAAGCGATTCCGGCTAGATTGTTCTTAACGCTTAAATCGTATTTCGCTATTAAAGAACGGCCATCCTCAATCCAGATCGTGTGCTTTATGGACTGCTTCGAATAGTTGGCAACATATTGTCCTAAAGTCTCATTCCATACAGGTTTCATTCCATAGCTACTAATAATCTGATTTTGCTCCGGAAGCGAGATATACTTTGAAGATGAAACCGTACCATTCTGATTCAATGTCCAGTCCCGATTATATAAAGGCAGTGCCAATATAACCTTATGGCTGGGTACGTCCTTTAGTACAGTATCCACTGCATGTTGATCAAAAGGAATAGAAGCATTGGACCCTGGAAGCTTACTCCCGTCATAATGTTCGTCATAACCCATCATCACCATATAGTTCACTTGCTTACCTAGTGCAGCGTAGTCAAAAGCATCTGTCCAATCTGTTCCAAGATCAGGAGAGACGTCTATTGATAGCTTCGCGTTAAGAGCATGCATTTTCTCAGCTAATAATGTAATGAACGAGGTCAAATACTCACGATCGTCAGGCGCTACATTTTCAAAATCAATGTTTAGTCCATCTAATCTATATTTGCTCACTAAAGCTACTAATTGATTTACTGCCGTATTCCTTGTGGTTACACTCGACAACATTTGATGGGTCGCTTCTTGATCCGATCGATTGCCTACCATCGCCCATATTTTCTTATTATTCTTCTTTGCCCATGTGATCAGCGAAGCATCCGTTGAATCCGTTACTGCACCTGTTTTTCCTACATAATACCACCGTGGTGATAAGGTGTTAACGTTGGATTTCAGAACCGTATTCTCATATTGTGCCGTCGTCTGCCCATATTGCCAGCCTATAACGATTCGATCCTCCGGCTCATCATCGAGTTCTGCTGCCCAACTCTCATTTTGCAGCACTCGGTCAATGAGGACGGCCGTTTCCTGTCTAGTTATAGGATCAGAGGGGCGGAAATTCTTGCGATTATCCCCCTTCATCAAACCTAGATCATTTACAGTAGCAACAGCTGATCTTGCCCAGCTAGCAATCTTATTTCGATCATTGAACGAAGTTAGAGCATGAGTATGGTTTGTTTGCTTTAAAGCTTTGGCCATCCATACAGCCGCTTCCTGCCTGGTAACTGCTTTTGCTGGCGTGAAAGTAGTTGCCGATGTGCCGTTAGCCAGCTCAAGCTGAACAGCTGCCTGTATCCAGCCGTAATACCAAGCTTTTTTAGCTACATCTGTATAAGGAGATACTGGACTGACTGCCGGATCAAGCTTTAGCAGACGGTCAAGAACCGTAATGAATTCCGCTCTAGTAATCGATTTAGTAGGTGAGAAGCTTGTCGCCGTTGTGCCGGTTAATATGTTGCGGTGATACAAATCTATAATTTCATTTTTAGCATAACTAGTATCTATATCCTTAAAAGGCGCCTCATCATCAGCCGATATATGTTGAATAAATACTCCTGCTACAAGCACTACTACAAGGGTCGTAATTACAAATCTACCAAATCTATTGTTCACGAGATGATCCTCCTCGGATATAATCTTCGAATTATACCAAGGATAGAAGCTATAAACACTGCTAAAATAATGGTAGAGCGCAAAAAAAATAGGGCATCCCACTAGCCGTTACGACTTTTAGGATCCCCCTATGATTTAAAGAGCCCGAAATAAAAGCTCCCCTTTGGATTGAATATATCGATACATCGCACCACAAACCACTATTATTAGTAATCCAATCCCTAACAATACGAGATTGCCATTCAGATCAGATAGCAGCAGACTCATACCAAATGGAATCAGTAAACTTATAAACCCTATCAACATCGCCACTAAGACGGATGCGCTTTGTTTGACTACCGATACTTCATTTGTCCACTCCAGTTTAGGTAACTTCAAATTAACGAGTACACCAGTCATTGCAGTAAGACAAGCATAAAGGACCGGAATAACCAATAATAGCAAGCTTTCCACCCATCCCGTACCTAGGGATATCATAAGGAGCACACTACTTACAACCGCAATCGGCACGGTAATCGTAAGATTCACTGCAATTTTACTTAGCAATATCGTTATTGTCGGCACAGGTGCGCTTTTTAAAATCCAAATATTATTACCTTCGAGCGAAATAGAACTGGATGTCGTACAGCTTAAAGTTACAAAAACGGAAACAAACAGTGGAGCCAGTCGATTCAGATAATTTGAAAGCTCTGGTATCTCAACGAGTTGTCCTAGTTGCTCTGCACTAACGAACAGTAAGGCGATCGCCAATACAAGTAACATTACCATGCCTATACTCGTGTTAAGTACATAGATAGAAGAACTAAAATAGCGACGCAGCTCTTTTTTATACAATGTATAAAGCGGCGAGGATACTGCAAGTGATTTCATTTGATATTTATTTTTTGAAAAAGAAGACGTAAGACCTGTGTGGATCGCTTTATATTTGCTACCAAGCACGATGGTAAACAGCATAAAAGAAATCAGCGAAAACCCAATAAACAATACTAAGGAATCAAACTGAAACGAGCAAACCGCATTTACATACATAAGCGTCAAAGGATACAAGTTGTATATTTGATCAGCAATTTGAGCGCTCATATCCGCAAGTAATTGTGGATTGTTACCATTTATTTGACCTGAACCAACAATTATAGCAATAATTACAACAAAAGTTAGGATGAGCGTTATTATACGACTTCCTTTAAATCTTGAGGAAACCCAGCTGATCAGAGCACCTATAATCGTTGCAGCTATGATCGGCACTAATGGAATAAATAACAGTGTCATCAAAAAATACAAATAATATAGTACGCCGGGATTCACCTTTATAGCATAAACAATGCCTGCAGGTACCATCACCATCAAAGAGAAGAATAGGTTTAACACATAAAGCTGAGCCACCCGACTTGCTACAATATGACTCGTTTTGATTGGCAGCGACATTACGAGATCGTAGTCTTTGGAGCCAAATAATACACCACTAGCCTTATAGATCGTTGTAAAAAATCCGATTAAGCAAGTAACTGCCATCATTATCGCAAGGAGCAGCTCTGGCCGGCCAATCTGTTCAAGGGTCTCTGCTATCATATAGCTATAACCAAATGAAACCACAGCCATCATAACAATTCCAATTAGGATCCCGATGGTCAGCCACAGCATTTTTTGTCTTTCTTTCACATCACGTGTGTGCAAAGCTTTATTTAACCCAAAGGAAGAGATCAGCTGAATCTTCGTCAATCTCCAGATATTAATCATGCTTAATCAACTCCAAAAATACATCTTCAAGGCTGCTGTCACCCTTCACCTCTTCTGTTTTCCCATGCGTAATCAATTCTCCCGCTTTGATAATGGCAATCTTATTACAGAGCTTCTCCGCTACATCCAGTACATGCGTTGAAAAAAAGATCGCACTGCCCTGACTGCAAATCTCCGTCATGATTTTTTTAAGCGTGTGTGCCGCTTTTGGATCAAGTCCCACAAAGGGCTCATCCAGAACTAACAGCTTCGGTTTATGTATCAGTGCTGAGATGATCGCGAGCTTCTGCTTCATACCATGAGAATACGAGGAGATTAAATCCCCCAAATGAGATGTAATCTCAAATTCATCGCCATATTTCTTAATCAACAACTCCCGATCTGCTTTCGATACACTAAAAAGATCACCAATAAAATTCAAGTATTGAATGCCGGTCAGATGATCGTATAGATCTGGATTATCTGGAATATACGCAGTGATCGCTTTGCAGGCTAAAGGATCTTTTTTGATGGAATGTCCACCTATTTCGATATCCCCCTCTTCAAAATCAAGAACACCTACTACTGCCCGAATCGTCGTTGTTTTCCCCGCGCCGTTATGACCGATAAAGCCATAAATATCGCCTTTCTCGACCACTAAGTTCAAGTCATTCACTGCCTTCTTACCGCCCTTATAGCTCTTGGTAAAATGCTTTATTGTCAGCATCTTGGCACTCCCTCTCCGTTCGTATTCGTATTAGTAACTTTCATCATGCAATCAATGCCTACCGTTTCATACAATGTTAGGATAGTTTTACTATAGTACGTTTATCCTGTCCATTTAGTTCATTCCTTCATATAAATAAATTTTTCTTTATAAAAACGAAAAAAGAGAGGGGTTCTCCCCTCTCTTTGATAATCCTGTTTATACGTACTTATGGATCGTTGCGAGCAGTTGATCAGCTACATAGTCAACTCCGTAAGCAAGTTGATTGTGATCAAAGCGTATTTTCACAAAGCTCTCATCTGTATCAAGCGCATCGGCGAACAAACCAGCTAAACCACGTGCCTTGCGATCAATCTGTAGGAGCAACTCAATGCCATCCTCATTTGGAAAGAAAACGATTTCTAATTCGTCTAGTTGATTCCGGAACTGTGAGGGGGGAACGAATTCAAATTCTTGAACAAAATCTAAGCCATTGATCCTGCCGTAACGCGGTGCATATTCACAAGTCACTTCACGAATATGGAACCCGAGCTGATTCATCGCATCCAAAATAATCGCACAATATGGATGAGGGCCTACTTGAAGATAATCCTGATCCTTCGGATCAATTGCCTCTTTAATATCAAGTCCGGTTTGAATCCAAACCGGCGATCTACCTAACGTCACTGGCGTTATCGCCGGAAGCTGGAATGAGACAGGAAATTCATAGACCTGCTCCGCCACTACTTTGAATTTACTTGCTAACAGGAATTTGGATACCGTCGCTTCCACTTCCATCTTCTTATCGTTCAGCTCTTTCAAGTAACGCGTCTTAACGAATGCGTAGACGTCATCGACCTCCTGATCCACTCGGCCACCTTGAATTCGAACGGTACCACAGATCGTATCACCTGCGTTCACGAAATCTTGATGGAGCATGAGATCTACTTTAGCCGCTCCAATTCCGGCACTCGCGAGCATTCGTTTAAACATTGACATTGTAATGAATTCCCTCCCTAATATTTGCATATTTAAGGATACGAAGGGAACCACCTGAGGTTTCATTTACGGGACAGTAAATGCCATGCTACTGACAAAAAAGAAGCATCCTCACCCCAAATAGGGTTGAATACTTCTCTTTCTTCACAAAGTCTACGCTGAGGCGAACTGACTGTTATATAATCTGGCGTAATATCCACCGCTAGCTAGGAGTTGATCATGCGTACCACTCTCCACAATGTCTCCATCCTTCATAAAAAGAATAAGATCCGACTCTCGAATCGTTGACAATCGGTGGGCAATCACAAAGCTGGTCCGACCAGCGATCATAGTCAGAAAAGCTTTCTGAATCCGTACCTCAGTTAAGGTATCAATACTGCTTGTAGCCTCGTCTAAGATGAGCATAGGCGGATCTACAAGCATTACTCGTGCAATGGTAAGTAACTGCTTCTGTCCTTGGGAGAGATTATCCCCTGAGCCACTGATCTTCGTATCATACCCTTCAGGCAGACGTTTAATGAAGCTATGAGCATTAGCAGCTTTAGCAGCAGCGATGATTTCCTCCTCTGTAGCCCCAGGTATTCCGTAAGCAATATTATCTCTGATCGTGCCCCCAAAGAGCCAAGTATCCTGCAGCACCATCCCAAAATTACGTCGCAGACTGTCACGCGTAATGGTCTTAATATCCACACCATCAATCTTGATGGACCCACGGTCCACATCGTAGAAACGCATGAGCAGGTTTACCAGCGTCGTCTTCCCTGCTCCAGTCTGACCTACAATCGCAACTCGGGTACCGGGCTTCACTTC
This sequence comes from Paenibacillus sp. FSL F4-0236, assembly GCF_038000135.1. NCBI lineage: Bacteria > Bacillati > Bacillota > Bacilli > Caryophanales > Paenibacillaceae > Paenibacillus > Paenibacillus sp. FSL F4-0236. Next base: position 1,893,810 of record NZ_JBBOBK010000001.1, on the reverse strand, counting down.
TAGACTGAAATCGTTAATCAAGGGACGTTCTGGATTATAAGCAAAGGATACTTTTTCGAAGGTAATGGTTCCTTGACTTGTACTCATGATTTTGGCGCCCTTAGAATCAGCGGGTTCTGGTGTTAGATCGAGAATGGCGAAGATCCGCTGCGCAGAGGCAGTTGCCGATTGAAGCTGTGTAATCACACCTGTTATTTCATTAAACGGCTTAGCGAACAAGTTGGAGAAGATCAAGAAACTGGACAGATCCCCTACCGTGAAATGACCCCGAATTACCATAACACTACCGATCATAGCTATAACTGAGAACGTAACGTTATTTACTAGCCGCGTTGTCGGATTGGATAAGGAGCCATAAAATTGTGACTTCACACCGGTCTGATATAATGTCTCGTTTTGTTCTTCAAACTGAGACATTGCACGTTCTTCATAATGATAAGCGGTGACTACTTTTTGCCCGCCGATCATTTCCTCCACATAGCCATTGAGACCACCGAGAATCTTCGCCTGCTCTTTAAACATCTTTTGAGATCGCATCGTAATAAATCTGGCCACAAAAAAGGTGGCGGGTGCTGACAGAAGAACTACTAAGGTCATCAGAGGACTGATGTACAACATAAGCACAATTGCCCCAACAATGGTGATGATCCCTGTAAGCAGTATGGAGAAACCTTGCAGCAGTCCATCAGAGACGGCATCCATATCGTTAACAAACCGGCTGATACTGTCTCCTTGCGGGTGGTTGTCGTGAAATTTTAAAGGCAAAACATTTAATTTATCAAAAAGCTCCCGCCGTAAGTCATATACAGTCCGGTAGGCGATTCGATTCGTCAGATAGGTAAGGAGCCATCCGAAAAAGCTGCCGACAATATATACCGCTGCCAGAATCAAAAGCAGTCTAAGTACGGCGTCAAAATCCACCTCTCCCGGTCCGATCATAAAATCAATGGCTTTACCGATAAGTAGTGGTCCGATTAGACTGGCGATCACACTGAGTAACGCGCATATAACTGCCCCAATAGCTATTTTTCTATAATGTCCTGTATATACAATTAGTCTTTTCCAAATGTTGTTTTTGTTCATTGGCCCGACTCCTCACTCGATAGCTGGGACAGGCAGATTTCTTTGTACACTTCACAACCACGCATCAACTCCTCATGGGTTCCGACACCGGCGATCCGCCCTTCCTCAAATACCATAATTTTATCCGCTTGCCTTACAGTGCTCACCCTCTGCGAGACAACGAGTACAGTCATTTGCTGGCTGCTCTCTTTGAGCGCTTTACGTAGAGCCGCATCAGTAGCGAAATCCAGCGCACTGGAGGAGTCATCCAGAATTAGAATCGACGGCTTACCTACCACTGCGCGAGCTATCGTCAAGCGCTGCTTTTGCCCCCCGGATAAATTAAGTCCGCCACGTGATACCTGCGTATTCAATCCTTCTGGCAATTTACGAATAAACTCTTCCGCCTGAGCAACAGAGGCTGCTTGCATGATTTCTTCCTCGTTTGCGTCTTCCTTACCCCAACGAATATTCTCAGCGATTGTTCCAGTAAACAACACTGCTTTTTGCGGCACAATCCCTATTTTCTCACGAAGCTGATGCAGCTTATAATCTCTGACATTCACTCCATCCACTTTAACTTCACCTTGCACTGCATCATAAAAACGTGGAATTAAGTTCACGAAAGTAGATTTACCAGAACCCGTACTGCCAATCAGCCCCACAGTTTCTCCGCAGTTAATGACTACCGAAATATCCTCTAATGCCAATTCTCCTGTTGTATTATAACCAAACGATACATGATCGAATGATATGGCAGGAGCGGTATGATCAGGTTCAGTCATCACAACATTCCCGTCCTCGGACACGGATGCTTTGACACTCAGCACTTCATTCACACGATTGGCAGAAGATGAGGCTTTTGTAAAAATAATGACCAAGTTGGAGACCACTATAAGTGCCAGCAAGATTTGAGTGACGTAATTGATAAAGGCAATGATCTCACCTTGAGACAATCGCCCCCCATCAATGTGAATTCCACCTACCCATAAAATAGCTATGATCGCCGCGTTTACTACAAGTGTCGTCATAGGTCCAAGTAAAGCGGAAATCCGAGAGACCCGGATCGCTGTAGTGGTTAAATCCTCAGATGAGGCATCAAAACGTTCTTTTTCCGTACGTCTCTTCGCAAAAGCACGAATGACTCGTATCCCCGACAAATTCTCACTAAGAACGAGCGCAAGGGCATCCAGCTTCTGCTGGTATTTTCGATACAAAGGTGCACTTCGAGTGATAATAAAATATAATATAATGCCAAAAATCGGCGTTGCCGCTATTAAAATCAGCGATAATCTAAAATCCAAAATCATGGACATTATGATAGCCCCGATGCAGATAAACGGCGCACGAATAACCAGGCGAATCAGCATAGCCACTGCAATCTGCAACTGGTTTACGTCATTGGTAATTCTGTTAATCAGCGTAGGCGTACCGAACGTATCCAGCTCAGCGTACGATAAAGATGTAATATGTTTGAACATTTTATTACGAAGCGTCGTGCCGAATCCCTGAGATGCTCGTGCTGCATAGTATTGGCACACCATGGAGCAACCGAAGCCAAGCAGAGACATCAGCACCATCAGGCCACCCATACGGTATACATAAGCACTGTCATGATTTCCTACCCCGTTATTGATGATTAACGCGACAATGGTAGGCAAAATCAGCTCCAGAATCGCTTCCATCAGCTTGAAGATTGGACCGATGATGGCTTCTTTTTTGTACGGTTTTAAATAGACTGCAATTTTAAACAACGTCATCCACACCCAACATAAGAAGTATTTAAGCACTTGAAATATGTATAATAACAGTTATGATTATGGCATATCTACTCACATATTAATAATATTTGATTCGTATCGCTCCCATACGATTAACATATCTCAAGTTCGGAGGATTCTTTTTATGGATATTAGACAGCTTAAATATTTTATGGCTATCGCTGAGGAAGGGCAGATTACTTCTGCAGCCAGAAAGCTGCAAATGGCTCAGCCTCCGCTCAGTCAGCAGCTTAAGCTGCTTGAGGAAGAACTAGGTGTCAAGCTTGTAGATCGAGGTCCGCGCAGTGTACAACTTACCGAAGCAGGAGCCATTTTGCGTGACCGGGCTCAACAAATTCTGGAGCTGGCTGATTCCACTGCCCGGGAGCTCAATGATTTTGTCAAAGGCTTAAAAGGAACTCTCGCCATTGGCACTGTGTCTTCCTCAGGAGCGACCCTGCTCCAAGATCGACTATGTGAGTTCCACAAAACGTATCAAGGCGTTAAATTTGAAATCCATGAAGGGAATACCTTCAGAATCATCGACCTTTTGAACAAGGGCATTGTCGAGATCGGCATTGTCCGGACACCCTTTAATGCTACAAATTTAGAATGTCTTTACACACAAGCTGAGCCTATGATTGCCGTAATGACTCCAGAGTATGACTGGAAAACAGATGAAAACTTCGTTGAGATCGGTGAGTTAAAAGATAAGCCGCTCATTATCTACCGCCGTTTTGAGCAGCTTATCCGGGAAACCTGTCTTGAGAATGGTTTTGATCCGCTAATTTTCTGTATGAATGATGATGCGCGAACAACACTGCTCTGGGCAAATGCTGGTCTCGGCATCGGAATTATCCCCAAATCCGCTTTCGAATTAACGAGTAATCGTAATTTGATCTATAAAGAAATCAGTAGTGAGTCGCTTCGCACGCGGGTCGCCGCCGTCTGGATCAAAGATAAATACTTATCATCACTAGCTTCCAAGTTTATTGAAAGCTTTAAGAATGGTTAAACAACAGGCATGTTACTATATATGTAGCGATCGCACCGAAGAACTCTATTATTCTATGAGTATCTTGCCATTCTCGGCGAACGCAACGTTCAATTATTCGGAGATTACTTCCCGATTCGCTTCGACTACTTGGATACGATAGAGGGTGACAATTTATCTTGCCAAGTCCATCCTAAGCAATCGTATATTCGAAGTGAATTTAATGAATTTATGGAGCAGCAAGAATCCTATTACATTATGGAGAAGCAAGGAACATCCCATGTCTATTTGGGATTAACGGATACTTGCACCGAAGAAAATTTCTATCAAGTGGTGAAGACAGCGCAGGAAACGGCTATTCCTATCCCATTAAAAGACTATGTAAACGAGTTTGAAGCTGAAAAAGGCGACCTATTCCTCATTCCAACAGGTACAATGCATGCATCAGGAAAAAATAATCTTGTCCTCGAGATTTCATCAACAACATGGTGGTTTACGTTTTAAAATCTATGATTTCTTGCGCAAAGGAATGGATGGTAAACCTCGTCCGATTAATATTGATCACGCCTTTCCGAATATTGATTTCTATAAGAAAACAGCGTGGGTGCAGGAGAATTTAATCGCTAAGCCCGTACTATTACAATCCCAAGGTCGCAACGAAATGGTGGAACTTGGTCAACGAGAGGATCTACTTTTCTATGTACACCGATTACATTTAACTGATAAATGGGAAGATCATACGGATCACCAAATGGTCATGTTCAATCTCGTAGAAGGTGAGAATTATATCCTGCGACAATGAATCTCAGTCGAATTCCGGTATGCGGAGTCCTATATCCTGCCTGCTGCATTCGGTGCCTATCTAGTTGAGGATTTAGGTAGCCAGCCTTGTACGCTCATAAAAACTGTGGTATCCAAATCTTGGGATGTGAGCTTCCTTGAAGACTAAATTCGTTATCGCACTCGACGTTGGCGGGACCTTTATCAAGTCCAGTCTCGTCATGAATGGCTGCTCCATTCAAGCTTCTCAATTCCAAGTCCCTTCGCTTGCAAGTGAGGATGCCAGCACTACGCTCCAGCAATTCATGACGATCATGCAATACCAATATATGTTTGGAACAACATTATCGAACGATTTATCTGCTGCAGTGTGGCATTTCGGAATTGCATTTCCCGGGCCATTTGATTATGAGCAAGGAATCTCCTATATCCAAGGTTTATGCAAGTTTGAATCGCTTTACGGTATGAATCTCAAGAAGATTATTCGTAGCTTGTTGGAAGCAAATAATGATCAGCCATGGGCAGCAGCACTCGTTCATGCACCTATTCGTTTCGAGAATGATGCTAAGCTTTTCGCGCTAGGGATCAGTACCTTATTTCCACAAGAACGTTTTATCTCTTTAACACTCGGCACAGGGCTGGGCTCTGCTTTCATTGATCAAGGAAAAATCCGAATTGAGGGTGAGGGAGTTCCTGGTAATGGAGAGCTCTATGATAAGCCTTATCGCCATACAATGATCGATGAAGTGTTCTCCCGTCCTGGTATTCTACATGCCGCACAGGAACGTGGATTTTGGATAGAAGGCATGGATGTGAAGGAGCTCGCTGATCTGGCAAGACAGGGAAACCTCGCCTATCAACAAGTATTCGAAGAATTTGGTTCGTGTCTAGCTGAGATGCTTGATCCCTATATCGTGGGCTTTGGAGCACAGCGACTCGTGCTTGGCGGACAAATCGCGAAAAGTTTTGATGTATTTGGACCTGCGCTCGAACAGGGACTACTACCACATCATCTATCTATCTATTTATACATCTGAGCATGTTATAGAGAATACGTTCAAAGGTATTGATCAATTATTCTCATAAAAGACAGAAGGTCGGCTACCCATTATTTGAGTAGCCGACCTTTCACACCTCCATACGCTATTTACCGTACTCTATAATCATTTGAGGATTATTAGTCATTCTGATCGTAGTCATTTGCGAATAACCTGATTCAATACGGATCGGTTCTCCGCAATAATTCCCCCAGCCTAACGCTGGGTAGTACCAGCCTTGATTGATAATAAGCTGTGCTTTGATTTTTGCAGGAATGGTATCATTCAGAATTTCGAATGCCTCGATGACAACTTCCGCTCCCTCGTAATCGACGGGGACTTCAATGGTAATCTTATGGTGAGCAAGTGGAAGTTCTCTGCAAGTAAATCGTTGTTGGTACAGTGGCATACCAATATCACTATGTGTACCAATGATGTGCTTGGGCTGATCATCTACGTGAACATGCATCGTTCCACCGGTTTTATGTTTCTTATACATGAACTGAACGCCTGTACCGTAAAATGAGAATTCAATGGTAGATCCCGGAGTATTCGAATGCCACACCGTACCTTTGATACCTTTTGAATCTTGTAGGTGCTGCCATTCGCCCTTATAGGTTAATGAATCGGTATCCGCATCGCTAACTAGTGTAGGCGGTTGATACATATAAGCTATTCGAGCAGCCTCGTTTCCGTTTGATTCTACGCGTAGAGTGGCGTCCGTATCTGCTAGACCAACAGCATAGAAGTGAATATACTCTCGCATCGTTTGGAAATCATTAGTAACTAATCCTTTAGTAGAATCGTCTTTAAGTTCCAAGTAATAGTTGCGCATATCGTCCTTCCATTCCCACGCAGGTTGCTCTCCGTAAATGTCTGGTTGTTCATCACTAGCTTCACGAACCCGGTTGGCACGGCCGGTAAGTCTCCCTATATGATGCTCAGGATAAACACTGAATCGTCCTGATTTTTGCCATTCCACATAATCGATGTGCTCAGGCATATCAAATGCAACGCCAAGTTCTTGCATTTCAAGCTCACGTTCAACATTGTCCAGCGTATAGCGAATTTCAACTTTACCACTTGCGAACAGCTTCTGAACAAATAAAACTTTTATGCCTAGTGTGTATTGACCAGTAGTTGTGACTACAATCTGCTGGTCATTCTCGCAAGTTTCTACATGAATGGAACCTGGAATCCAATGACCAAGATCGACACCGGTCAAATTCAAATGCGGTCCACCTGTAAGTATGACTCGGTTTTGGAAAGTTGCTTGAGTGAGCATCGCTGATTCTTTGCAATATGTGAAAGAAACCATGTTGTTACGAATGATATATTGCTCATCCGTTTCTTCGACCTTTAATGCTTCATACTCGGCATCACAGAATATGAACTGTCTTGTTGCAATTGGGAGCAGATATTCATCTACGACAATGCCATCCGATGTTTGGAACTGTAAATGTATGCGCTCTCGATCGCTCCAATCTCGTGCTGGGAGTTCGAGTTGCCCACTTGAGTATGGCTTAATATCAGGTCCATAGAAAGACGGTTGGGCAATAATTTGCCCATCCACGTGAATGCTGTAGCCAATGTTCACTTCATTCAGGTTAGTGTGATTGAACCAGTTACTAATTGAGATGATGAGTGGGGCATATCCTGGATTCCCAACGGTGCCTTCCTTAATCCGAATTGGGGAGTAGGCTTTCTTAGTCATCCAATACTCAGGCTTATGTCTGCGCCAGACATCACTCATATTCCCCCATTCTCCGTATCCTACGGCAGTACCAATTGAATGCTGTTGATGTCGTTCGGGGACACCATCAGGCAGGAAGAATATATCATCAATATTAGCCCACAATGCACCACCAAGCGCACCATGCGTATTGACAATCTTCTCCCATATCTTATATACACTCTCTCCCCAGAAGTTGCGTACGTTATTGTCTCGTTCAAGTTCCTCGATGTTATAGCAAGCGATATGTGCATATTCATCATGAATAACAGGAGAAGAATAGTTAATTACGATATCTTTCTCAGATACCCCATAAGTAACTAAGTGGTAATCCATATCATTTGTATAATCAATATAATGTGCGCTGTAAATATCGGTTGTACTGCCATCCTCAACTAAGAACGGATAACTGAATTTAGTTGGCCGAGTCGTCTCCTCTTGCTGAACGTACTGCAGCTGTCTTCTGAATTTATCCCCTTCCTCATTAGCGCGCCAGCCACTCTCATTAGCTAAGGACCATATTATGACGCTAGGATGAGAACGATCACGTTCTATCATTTCTGCTAATTGATTCATATACCATGGTTCGTCATCCCGCCATGGTCCAGGTCCATTTGCATACTGGAAGTTAACGGCTGTTTCTTCCTCTACATACATGCCAAGCTCATCGCACGCCGCAAGAAACTCCTCCGATGGTGGATAGTGGGAGGTTCGTACGTAGTTAACATTTTGCTCTCGTAGCAATATGACATCCTGTATATCCATTTCTGGTGTTGTTGTTCTACCGAGCTTTGGATGGATACTATGGCGGCATGTGCCTCTTAATTTAATTCGTTCTCCATTAATGTAGATTTCTTTCGGATCTGTCCCGTTCTTTCCTGCGAAGCAGATTTGTCGGAATCCAACCTGTACTTCAGCTTGCTCGATCAATTGATGCTCATCGTCAAATAACTTGGCATGTAGGGTGTATAGATAGGGCTGCTCAGCATTCCATTTCTTTGGGTGTTGAATGTTGAAGGATATATCGAGGTGTTGTTGCTCAGGCTCAAAAAAGATAGAGTGCTCTTCAAGTGTTACGAGGGATTGTTGTTGGTCTGTTAGCTCCAATTGAACATAAGCAGCATTAGCTTGATTCAGTTCGGCACCTAATGATACATGCAAAAACGCGTTATTGTAAGCGGTGTCAAATTCAATTTCATAATGAAATCTAGTAAGATGCGTCTTAGGTACTGCAATAAGCTCTATCGATCTTAGAATCCCACCAATATTATGATGAGCGTATTTGCTACCAATTGAAGGGTCCCATATGTCATCGATGAATTCAACGACGATAGTAGTAGCTTGCCCAGCGCGGATCTGATCCGTAATATCACAATCCCATGTCGTAAATCCACCCTGATGATCACGGTTATACAAACCGTTTATCCATACCTTAGCTTTGGAATATATACCATGGAACCTTAGGATTACATGCTTTCCATCATAATCTTCTGGAATCATAAAAGAAGTTGTGTAGTAGTATGGTGTGTCATTTTCGATATTATAGCCTTGCATAGCAACTTCACCAGGAACAATGATTTCATGCCAATCATAAGAATCGAGGTTTTGTGCCTCAATATGTTCAGTTGAGAGTGGATTCATACTGAAATACCATTGATTCTCAAGACATGTATTGAGACATATCACAGGATCTTTCGTGCCCGAAGTATAGGTAGGCTTCGTAATTATTGTAGGTCTTTTCCATGCTGTCGAATTGTTTAGTACTGATGTTGCCATGATCATGCTAATTCAACCTCCGAACATAGATTGATGGATGCCTAGCGTCAATATCATTCCAAAATGGACATAGGAAGAGAACGAACCGCAGTCGTCTTCCTATGTCTTTCAGATGCAGGATTCGTCCAATTTTGACTATACAGTCTTAATCTTGATCGTTTTTATTTCATAAGGTGTAAAGGTCAGTTGCCATCTGTCCATTAACATGACTTCTTCTTCCAAGGCATTCGATACATACACCGCTTGATGTGGATACGGCCACTTCAGCTCGATCGTCTCACGACCTCCAGCGGATTCATACATACGAAGAATGATGCCATCGTCATCCTCAGCCCATTTGACCGTCTCCAAGAAAACATGCTCACTTGTAAAAGGAAGCAATGAACAACATCGATCCCATACATTCGTGCTCTGTAGCTCTGTAGCATCTACGGTGGATGCTGCAATATAAGCAGGTGGATGATTCAGCTCTGCTGCTGCTCGAAGTGTGTGTCCTTGGCGCCAATCGCCGGCATGTGGATACAGTGCATAGGTGAACTCATGATATCCCTGATCTGCCGATATATCCGGCCATCTTGGCGCACGTAGCAAGGAAAGACGAATCGTACTTCCTTGGGTATCATAACCATACTTACAATCATTCAGCACACTGACACCATAGCTATGCTCAGACACATCAGCGAAGCGATGACCACATACTTCATATTGCGCTTGATCCCAGCTTGTATTGCGATGTGTATTCCGCTCTAAAGCACCGAACGGTATTTCATAAGTGGCTCGACTTGTTACAACATCGAGTGGGAAGCCCACCTTCAGCAGCTTATGAGCTTCCTGCCAATCCACCTTTGTTCTAAACTCAATGCGAGCATGATGATGATATAGAACCATCTCCTGCTCAATCGTGGATTGTCCTATACGCCAACGGAAGCCTATAACATCAGCAACAGCTCCTGAGCTGATTAGCTTCTTCTCTAACAGAAATGCCTCTCCAGCAGACTGTTGCTCATAGCGCGGATCAATGTCCCACGCATCCCATAGCGTCGGACGATCATGGAAGAAATGGAACTGATTCGCCCGCTCTCCCGCCTTCACGATTTCACGATTCGCTTGTTTATCGTATAAGCTTATGATTTCTCCTTGTTCATTGAAGCGTATACGATAGTAGGCTGTCTCCCACTCATCAAGCAGCTTTGGTAATACTTTCGGCGATTCTGGCACTGCAGCTACTTCATTTTCACGTACTAGAATCGTATTGTAGCCCATTGCTGGAACATTCGGTACACGAATTCGAAGGATCTTGGTCGTTCCATGGCTACTAACTTCATAATCCAATGATTCACCATCCGTAGTCACGATCGTTAAGCGATGCCATTCAATATTCGTAACACCTTGATCGATAAGATCCTGGGTAGTCAGCTCTAATACACAATCACGGCTCCAGCCCATACTATTCAATACAAGGAACGGTGTTCCTTCCATCGTCCCTTGGATCTGAATATTTGCTGCAATGGCTGCCATCCCGGTCTGTAAGCTTGCTGTCCCACGCTCGAATACTTCCACATACTCTTTCATCGATGTCTCATACGTTTCTGTAATGGCAGAACCCGGAATAATATCATGGAACTGATTTAATAAAATCAACTTCCATCCCTCATGTAAATCATGCTGTAACGTCGTTGCTTGTTCTGAGCTCAGCGATGATCGCACCAACGTAGACCATAACTCTGCTTCACGATACAGAACCTCAGCCTTCCGATTATTACGTTTGTTACGCCCATGTGTCGTATACGTACCTCGATGTAATTCAAGATACAGGTCACCGTACCAGCTCGGTAAATTTGGATTTGCTTCGGAAATACCCGTGAAGAATGCCTCCGCGCTACTAAATTGAGATGAGGGCTGACCGATCATGAGATCCGAGCGATGAATGTATTCGAGCATCTCACGCGTGACACCACCACCGCCATCCCCATGCCCATACAATAACATTTGTTCCGGATGCTTAGCTTTCTCTTTATAAGATTGCCAATGTTCATGAACATCCTTCGGCTGCGTATCCTCGTTCACCCCATGATTGCAAAACGATAGCATTGACGTTCCATCAATGCCTACCCAATAAAACAAGTCATACGGAAATGGGTTCGTATCATTCCAATTCAGCTTTGTCGTCATGAAGTAACGCATGCCACCATGCTTCAAAATTTGCGGTAATGATGCACAGTAGCCAAAGGTATCCGGTAACCATTCTATAAAGGATCGCTTTCCAAATTCCTGCTGATAAAATCGTTGACCGTAGAGCATTTGCCGCATCAATGATTCACCACTTGGTATATTGAGATCCGGCTCCACCCACATGCCACCGACAAGCTCCCAGCGGCCTTCACGAATTCGTTCTTTTACACGCTCATATAACACTGGATCATTCAACTTCAAATACTCGAAGAGCAACGGCTGACTCTGTGCATACCGATATTCAGGAAATTCATCCATTAAAGCATTTACAGTTGAGAACGTCCGACTCGTCTTACGCACTGTCTCACGACATGGCCACAGCCATGCAATATCAATATGAGATTGTCCTACCATATGGATGACACCTTCGCTATTGCCACCGATCTGTCTTATTTGTTCGACAAGGTGGTGTTCAATTGAAGCTGCGGCACCGCCTGCAATCTTCTCTTGTGATAGCAAAGTAAATGCATCCATAGCTGTATATAGAGCTTCCATCACGCGAGTACGACGAAAATCTGACGCTGGTAGCAATTCCGCAGCATTCATAATGACGCTCACAGAATACATCAACGACTGCACTGTTGTGTTCACATAGACTAGCGTGCTATGAATCTTGCGAATGGGTGCATGAATGGTTGCTTGCTGATTTAAGGGATCCACAGGCTCCGGTACAGCATCAAACAGTTCAATCTCCACTTCGATTTGTTTGCCAACCCGATCAGGTAATTTTACAAATGGGTGATTTCGATCCAACCCTTGAAAGGACTGTCCGTTAATACGAAGCAGCCCTTCCCCACCTGATCCAGAGGTAAAATATAACCCTACTGCATCCTCAGGCCATTCGTTCGGAATGGATAACGTCGTACGCAGCATATACGTTGTACCTTGTTTGCTTGGGAATAAATCAAAGGCTTCGCTTCCTACAAAAGCGCGTTCCTCCGAATATTTACCCGGTAAAATATATTCTGTTGATTGTACGTCCCAGTCTTTAATGGGGATCGATTCGAGCCACTGTCGTTCAGATAACTCTCGAATGAACCGTTGTATTCTAATCATTAATAATCCCCCTGATCGTTCGTCCGCTTCATCGCACTCATTGTACAACCTGTAAATCGATGGACAATGTTTGCTCTACATTCGAGCCCGTATAAAGTTCAAATCGACCCGGCTCGACGATCCACGTTAAATCTGCTGAGACAAATTGCAGCTCCTGTGATGAAATAGTAAAGTGAACGGTACGCTTCTCCCCAGGCTCCAAATAAATTTTACAGAAGCCCTTCAGCTCCTTATCCGGGCGTGATATCGAACTAACACAGTCCTTGATGTACAATTGCACGACCTCGTGTCCAGCCATATCACCCGTATTCATCACATCCACTGAAACCGTACACGTACCATCAACAGAAATACTTGGTTGATTCAATTGTATATTGTCATAGTGAAAGCTCGTGTAGCTAAGCCCATACCCAAATACATACTGCGGATGGAAGTCCGTCTCTAAATATCGATGCCCACGCGAACGCTTCTTATTATAGTACACAGGTAATTGTCCCAGATGCTTCGGAATGGATAGCGTTAATCTTCCTGATGGGTTGTAGTCACCAAACAGGATATCCGCAATCGCATGACCGCCCTCTTGCCCTGGGTACCATGCCTCCACAATCGCATCAGCATGCTCATCAATCCATGGCTCAACAATTGGGCGACCATTGATATACACAACAATCAGCTTCTTGCCTAAACTGTGAAGCTCCTGCAACAGCTCGAGCTGTACTCCACATAAATTCAGTTGGGCACGATCAAAGCCTTCTCCACAATCCATATCACTTAGCATAAACGTATCGGTAATGACCGCAGCCCCAGTCTTCAAATCAATCGTACCTTCTCCAAAATCACGTGCACTCGATCCGCCTACAACAGCAATAATTGTCTCTGCTGAAGCCGCAGCTGCGATCGCCGCTTCGAATCCTTCCCGAGATGGGTCCTTCACTCGACAGCCTGGTGCATACACAACCTCACTAAAGCCTGAACACTTCGCGCGAACGCCATCCAACACGGTAACAATCTGCTCCCGCTCCTGCGGTGACGTATAATCGCCTAACTGGTTATACATATTGTTCGCGTTCGGTCCAATCACGGCGATCTTGCCACGGGATGGAGATAACGGTAATGCCTGTTCCTTATTCTTCAGTAACACAATGCCTTCGCGTGCAGCTTGCCGAGCCAATTCTCGATGAGAGGATTGACCAATAACCTGCTCTGCCAACGCTGGATTCACATAAGGACGTTCGAATAATCCTAATTCAAATTTCAAGCGCAAGATTCGCTCCACCGCAAGATCTAGATCTGACACCGCGATCAATTGCTGATCAAGAGCAGATTGTAGATATTGGCCAAAGGTCTCACCGGACATCTCCATATCTACGCCCGCTTTCAATGCTAGGCTGGCCGCTTCCTCTTCCGTCTCACAGATTTGATGACCATGTCTGAGCTGGCTCATCGCTCCACAATCCGTGATGACGAAGCCGTCAAAGCCCCACTTGTCACGTAAAATATGCGTCAACAGCTCTTTACTAGACGTACAAGGTACCCCATCAATTTCGTTATAGGCCGTCATAATGGATTTGGCTCCTGCCGCAACCGCACGCTGAAAAGGAAGTAAATCCTTCTCCATCAGCTCACGCATGCCCATACGTACGGTATCCGCATTACGCCCACCATCTGGACTACCATAAGCTACAAAATGCTTCAAGGTTGCAAGAATGGTATGATCCGTATTTAACGAATCCCCTTGCAACCCTTTCACCGCAGCTATTGCCATTTCACTAATCAAATAAGGATCTTCACCAAAGCATTCCTCTGTCCGCCCCCATCGCGGATCACGTGTCACGTCCAATACAGGAGAATAGGTAGCTGCTCCCCCTTGTGCACGAGTCTCTACCGCTACAGCTTGACAAACCTGTCGGAACAACTCTGTATTCCAGCTACTTCCTATGGTCAGTGGTACAGGGAACACCGTGTTCCCTATGGCCATATGTCCATGGGAGCATTCCTCACCAAATAGAATTGGAATGCCCAGTCGCGTATGCTCCATTGCATATCGCTGAATAAGATTAGTAACCTCGGCCCCTTCACGCAGGGACAAGCCTGTTTCAAGTGTAACCTCTGTCCATGGATCTGCTCGAAGCACACCATATAGTGAACCGACTCCACCATTCGCAATTGCGTCTTTAAATGTATCCGTGAGCTGAACATCTCCGTCGCCTTTTACATATGTCTTCCAGCCAAAAGGCTGGAGAAGCTGTCCAAGCTTCTCCTCCAGCGTCATTTCGGCCAACAAATCTGCAACACGCTCAGCAATAGATAACGAAGGGTTTTTATATTTCATTCGATATATACCTCCAGTTTTGTTGAGCTAGTGTTGGCGCCAAGCTAGAATGCCAGCATTCATTCCACGGCATGCATCCATGGAAGCATCCGGTTTGCTATAGTTCTCGCCCCAAGTGATGAAATATCTAAATTCATAGAAACCACCCAATGTCGCAGAGAAATTAGTTTCCCAATAGTTATTCATCACCCAAGCGTACAAATGAGCTGGATCCTGCTCTAGCTTCTCATCACCGTTAAGCAATCGATACCCATGTTCTAGCGAACCTAGCTGAATTAATGGAGTGTCTGGCATCGCGATCACAACGCCTTGCGATCCGGCAACATATACAGCTCCTTCTCCAACCGCTGTGTAATCTGCTAAGCTGCCTGGTAATTGATCCTTCCGCATCCGTGTCAACGCATCCATCTTATCCACCCATAAGTCATACTTATCCGTTGATAATGAGCCACCAAAAGGAAGTGAAACATATAAGTTTTCAGGCTTCCATACGCTCTCTTTATGCATACGTACGGCCACATCCACACGTGGACGATCCGCGTATACTGTTAAGAACAAGGAATAATGCTCACAGCCATCCACCTTGTAGGTTAATTGAATAATGCCATATACCGGACCCTGCGTAATGATCTCCGCACTAATTAACTCGCCTATTGAAACGATCGCATCCGGTCCCTTCCGATTACGGCCCATCAATCGACGCACCTCGGTCATTTCTACGACCTTTGTTGCAGGTGTAACATCATAGACTGGCGTAAAAGCTGCGTGCTGACGATCAGCTCGAAGTAGCTCTTGTCCTGTCGTTTTATCTACCCACGAGGTGATCCCTTCTCCCTTTTTCCACGTGATGTGTACAAACGGAGTTTCTACATAGGAAGATGTCATGCGGAAATTCTTCACATCATGCGTAACATCCAGATCCATCACGCGATCGGATGCCAAATAATCGTTCATAAAAGCGGTCCTGATACCAGGTTTCACGGCGACGATCTGAAGTACTCTCTCTTCACTAGGCTGCAATGTTACCGGAATCGTTACGATCACACCTCGAGATGCCAGACGAAGCTGAGATGGAATGACCTCATTCGTCGTAATATCACGTACCTCGAAGCCGTCCTTGATCTCATCGTGATACCATCCTTCGAGAATGAGATGCGCATAATCTTCTTGTACGAAATGATATGGATTATGAATTTTAAACTTCATAGGGCGCCCAGGAGCAAGTAATGCATCGCCCTTCGCCTCAAGAATGTCATACAACGCACGATGCGCAATCGTACTTGCATTGGCAGCAAAGGCTTCCTTCCGCAAGCCTAATTCCTGAACGAACGGATTCCAAGGCTCGGAAATGGATGAATGATAGCCCCATGTATGCTCAGCAAACATCGTTAACTGATATTCCATCTCCTTCATCGTCTCCGATGTAACGATTTCACAGTTCGGATCCAGCCTTCTAACCTTTTGATATACACGTTGTGCTTCACGGAATACTTGTACATGCTTCGGTGTTGAACCTACGCCATCCGTCCACCAGTCTGGCCAATCTCCACGATACACAGGAATATCTTCCGCATGCTGCTGTGCATGAGCACGAACTTCATCGAAGAAATCATCTAAAGTTGCCATCTGAATCTCAATATTTTCGCCGTGCTTCGCATTCCATTGACGAATGAAGGTCATCGTCTCCGCATTCGGTGGATTGTTATCCGTTGGTAGCCCTGAGAACATAGCCGGGAAGAAGTTAAAGGCATAGCCATCCTCTTGCAAACGCTCAATGTAGCGAAGTATACGCTGTTCAGCAATCTCGAATGTAGCGCCATGACTCATATCAAATTCATCTTTGATCGTATATTTCCCGCCCATACCAGGTACAAGCCCCAGATCATTACCGAATACATAATGCTCCCCACTCCAGGTCAGCAAGCGATCACCGGAAGGCATTTCCCACCAGAAAGGCTGCTGCTTCTTCCAGCAAGGAAACATTCCGTGATGGGTATGAATGCAGGTAGATAAATTATGAATACCGGCATCTAACAATGCCTGACCATACCCCCAGCTGAAGCCGTTAATG
The DNA here is from genome assembly GCF_038000135.1 of Paenibacillus sp. FSL F4-0236. NCBI lineage: Bacteria > Bacillati > Bacillota > Bacilli > Caryophanales > Paenibacillaceae > Paenibacillus > Paenibacillus sp. FSL F4-0236. The sequence continues at coordinate 1,876,978 of NZ_JBBOBK010000001.1, read as the reverse complement.
TCTGCAGTCATCGCTGATGTAATTGGAGCTTCAATGGAATATCCAAAATCTCGTACACGGGCAATCATCGATGTGAACAAATCTTTGCCGATTAATTCCGTCATATTCAAGTACGTACCGGACAAGCCGATATCACCACGCTTAACTCCGGCTACGAACTCTTCCTTTTCTTGCTCCGTTGCCCGACTCAGGAAGGTTTCGATAGGCCAAAACGTTTCACATACCCACTTAAACCCCTCCCATTCAGGTCGACGACCGGATTGAATTTCACGCAAAATGTGAAGCACCTGCCGGATAAAGTCTACATGATATTGTTGGATCTTCTCCTGACGCTCTGTGTAGCCGATATCGGTATGGGAATGATGAATTGCATAAATTTTCCAAGGTTTTGTGTTAGTCATCTTTTATTCTCCTCTACTTGGTGCTCATATCGATTTATTAAGAACAACAGTTACGATCTCGGCCGCCTTTACTTCAAGCTGGATGACAGCGTTTGAATCGGCCGTAAGCGCTTCCTCATGTGATTCGAGTATATTACTTTTATACGCCTGACTATAGTTCATACGAGGTTCGAAGGCTAAAGTCGTTGGTGAAGTGGTCATGTTGAACCAACGAATCGCAAGATCACCCGTTGCTTCAGCTACCTTCACGGAAGAGAGCTGCATGTCATTTCCACTCGCCTGCAACCATTGATGTTTCGGCTGAAGACTACCATTATGAATATCTGTCGATACAGTCATCCATGGTATTTGATATTGATAGGCAAGCGCATACGCTTCTTCAGCTACCGCAGAACCATGTGGAATAATCATGAGCTCCGCCTGAGCAGGACCTAGACATTGTGCTTCTGGTGTGTAGAAGACGCCCCAATCTCCAAGCTCACCTGTGCAGCGTAGCAATGTAACGGCAATCGTATTCCGTCCATCACGTAACACTTCGTATTCATTTAACCCTTTATTAGCGATGGTTAAGCCCGTCACGTCGTCCTTCACACTAACGAACGCTTGCTGATGTTGACTATTGTCTGGGTTCGTCCACTCACTCGAAGGTTCTGTGCTTCGTGTTGCGATCTCAAACATCGAATCCGCCTGATGCACATCGCTGACGAGATCCGTTGGGAACAGCATTCTGATGCGATGATCCTTCGCTTGATTATCGAAGGAGCTCTTCACTTGAAGTCCCTTACTATATTTCTCAAGCGTTACAGTCGTTGTTATATGGAGCTTCACGGTTTCGGTTGAACGTCCAGCCTGACGACTCGGGAACCACACGATGCCTTGCTGCTCTGCTGCGAGCAATTCATCCGCACTTACTGGAATGTCCCAATCATGAACGATTTGTACCGTACATGCGTATGGCTGATCGGATACGATAGAAATATCAGCTATAAGCGACTCTGTCGTCAATACGTTCGTATTCTTCGGCTGACAATACATGTATTCATTTCCGATATCGCCGCTATTCTCATAAATACCGAGACCGCGATATACTTTACCATTTGCCTTATCTGTTAGTGTGATCGAGCCATTATCTTCAATCCGTGCAGCAATAAACTCATTCTCTAGCGTCCGTTCATGAAGTAGCGAGCTTTCCTTTATTTCAGAATGTGGTCTCTCTACTACATCCTTCATCCAGGCATAAACTTGATGACCATTTGCAGGAACTGCTTCGACATGAAGCTCTAATCGAACACGTCGTGAGAAATACGGCTGACGAAATTTATCATCAGGCAAGTCATAACCGAAGTGGAGCCCCAGATCGGTTAGCTGATATTCTAGCTGACGCCCACCATGATCAATCACGCGATGAGGATGAATCTCGTGCGATGTCATCTGATTACGCATCTTCTCGATCGTTTCGCCTTCCCGGAAATAGATACGAGCAATATCCAGCTCCACCGTAACTACCCCACTGCGGTCATGGCCTGTCGTATTAAACACAATGAATGGACATGCGTGATCCCCGTATTCGGCGAAGCATGATGTATCCACATGATTTGCGATCGTCTCCATACTGTTCTGTACAATAGATTCTGTAACGTGACGGCTCTTGTCGAATCGCGTTACCATCTCACGATGTACCTCATCCACACTACAGCCACAAATACTATCATGCGGATGATTCTGCATGAGCGTCTTCCATGCATAAGTGAATAAGTGATGTGGATACGCATGTCCCAACTGATGAGCATAAGCAGATAACGGCTCAGCAACCTTCTCGAGCAATGTCTGACCCTGCTGGTTCATTTGCTTCAAATACACACGAGAGGAGGCCGTATTCACTAACGTTCCCCATCCATCTGTACGCTGACTTCGAAGCTCACCTTGGACGGTTGATAATTCACAATCAAGTGAACGATGCAGTGCATTCAGATAATCATTGAAATTGGAGTGAATAAACTCCGTGTCTGGATAGAGTTCACTAGCTGTCCGAATGGCTTCCGGCAAGTCCAGCTGAGCTGGCTGGTGATCACAGCCGTTCATATATAGTAGCTCGCTCGTCGATGCATATTTTTCCGCATCCGCTAGCTTCCGATCCCAATATGCCTTGGCTTCTACCGGATCTACTGGGACTTCATTTCCATTCGAGTACCAATTCGCAAATAGAATACCGAGTACCTTGGAGCCATCTGGGCCTTCCCAGATCAATTCGGAGTAAGACGATTCATAATCTCCATCCGATACCTCATTGTTGAAGCCCGTCGGCTTCACACCACGACCGAAGAAGGCGTTCTGAATACCTGACTGCTGCATCAGCTGTGGTGTCTGTCCACACAACCCGAAGGTATCAGGAAAGTATCCAATTTTGGATACTTCCCCATACTTCAGTGCATCTTGATGACCGATCTGCATATTTCTTACATTGGCTTCACTACTGGTGAGGAACGCATCCTGCAATATATACCATGGACCAATAAGGATTCGACCATTTTGAATATGACGCAACAGCCGCTCCTTCTGATCCGGTCTAACTTGAAGATAATCCTCGAGAATGATCGTCTGCCCATCCATGAAAAAGCTACGAAATTCTGACTCCTCGTCCAACCGATCTAGCAAACTATCTACCAATTGAACGAGACGAACATGATGCTTCTCATAGGGTAAATACCATTCACGATCCCAGTGCGAATGGGAAACGATATGTGCCGTTCTTTTCTTCGTCATGCCATTGCTCCCCCTCTCACTACAAGATACCTTCCTGCATCGCCTTGTACACGAGTTGAGAGAACAAGCTATTCGACCAAGCAAACCATTTTCTTGTGAAAATCGTTGGATCGTCGGAATGGAAGCCTTCATGCATATAGCCTGTATCCGCATCCGTCTTCTCCAGTAACTCGATCATCGCTAGCTTCTCTTCTGCTGTCGTTGCTGTGAGCCCTTGCATAGATAGTGACAAATGCCAAACATAACCTGCCGGTGTATGTGGACTACCAATACCTTTTGCTACTTTACCTTCAAAGTAATAAGGGTTTTCCTTGGATAACACAAATCTTCTCGTGTTCTGATAGATTTCATCCTCAGTTGTGCAATAGCCCAAGTAAGGAATCGAAATCAATCCCGGTGTTCCCGCATCATCCATGAGACAGTGGTTACCATAGCCATCCGTCTCAAAAGCATAAATCGGTCCGAATTGCGGATGACGATAAATACCGTATGTTTTGATCCCATGATCGATATCTGCTTCTAAATCCTTCAACTCTTGCAAAAATTCCATATCACGGAATACCCACTCCGCAAATTCCTGCATTTGGCGAAGTGTAACCACCGCGAACATATTTCCTGGAATGTTGTAGTGGAATTCGCATACATCATCGCTTGAGCGGAAGCCTGACCACACCATTCCTGTATAGTTGACAGGCATTCCAAGACCTTTATTTCGTAAGGAATCCTCAGGAATACCGTTATTTCGAGTGAAGCGATATGGCGATTCTTCAAAGTGACGCTGTTCTGTGATGAACAAGTTATACATGATACGCATAGCCGATTTGAACCCAGCATCGAATATATCTGTAATCCCTGTTTCCTTCCATAGCGCATAAGCAAGCCGCATCGAGAAACATAAGGAGTCAATTTCAAATTTACGCTCCCATACCCAAGGGGACATGTCTGTTATATCCGTCGTATTCCAATGCCAATCATTCGCAGATTCATTAAATGCATTCGCGTATGGATCAATATGAATGTACTGTATATGACGCTTTACTAAGCCTTTAAGAATGCGTTGAAGATCTTCGTCCTCTTTGGCAAACGGTACATAATGAATGACCTGCTCTACCGAATCCCGTAACCAACAAGCTGGAATGTCTCCTGTGATGACAAAAGTCGTTCCATCCTCTTTTAATTTCGTCGTCGTTTCCAAAGTATTCGGGAAGCAGTTCTTAAATAGCTGAAGTAGCTTCGGTCGATGCGCAAGCTTCTCTTCTGCTTCTTGTAGAACTTCTTGAATCGATTGTGGCAAGTTTAAGGATGGCATCGTAATTTTGGGTAATCTAAACTGTTCCATTGATAAGCTCCTCTACAATTGAAATTCTGTCATTACATCTGATGATGTCGTTACAGCGGATACTTATCCATATAGTCCAGCAGCTCATCCACTGTTGTAAATGCCACGCCTGTTACGGTATCGGCACAACCATAGTAAATGGCAATGCGACCTGTCTCGCTATCTGACAATGCGGCACAAGGGAAAGTGACATTCGGTACATCTCCCACACACTCATACAATGTTTCTGGTCCAAGAATGTAATTCCGTGATCGTGCGAGCACCTTCCATGGTTCGTGTAGATCTAATAATGCCGCGCCCATACGATATACGAACCCGTTACATGTATTAATGACACCATGATAGATCAACAACCAACCACGATCGGTTTCAATCGGAACCGGCCCTGGACCAATTTTCTTCGATTGCCATGCGGATGCATCTGAATTAATCGTCCCCATCACATAACGATGTTTACCCCAATACGTTAGATCTGGACTCTCACTAAAGAAAATATCTCCAAATGGCGTATGGCCTGTATCACTTGGACGGCTTATCATGGCATACTTGCCATTTATTAAGCGTGGGAAGAGCACTCCATTACGGTTATATGGCAAGAAAGCGTTTTCCAATTGATGAAATGTTTTGAAATCATACGTATAAGCAAGACCAATCGTTGGTCCATGATACCCGTTACACCATGAAATATAATATTTATCCTCGATTTTGCACACGCGCGGATCGTAGCGATATTCCCGCTTCGTTACATATTCGTCACCTTCGAATTGGAGCGGTTGCTCATTAATTTCCCAATGTAGCCCGTCCTGACTAAAGCCAGCGAATATATCCATACTTACGGATCTAGAGTCACAGCGGAACACCCCTGCAAATCCACCTTCGAACGGAATCACCGCAGAATTAAAAATACTGTTCGAGTTCACCTGTGCATCACGCTGAATAATCGGATTTTGAGTATACCGCCACACTGGGGCATTATAGCCACTCGGCTTATCCTGCCACGGCATATTTGGTAGTGCCTCACCAATAATTTTGCTCATTTCCTAAACTCCTCCCACGTCTTTGAATGTAGTCTACGGCCTGTCCTCAACGATTGAGTCCAACCTTTCCCCCATACTGTAAATGATAATAAAGCGCATTAAAAGTCTATTTATTCGTAATCTAACGTTTGTTGACTAGGAAATCATGTTTGTTAACTAATTGAATGGGGCGCATCATTTCAGTCTCTCGATAGGCCTGCATACATCGCATCCAGCAGTGTATGTGTCTTGTCGCAGCTGTACTCCCAGAACATCGCACCCGCAAGCTTTTCACGTTGGACATATTCACATTTATGTGTGATCGATTCCACGTCATCATAGGAAATAAACGTATCTCCATTAAATAAATGTGGCGCTTTGGCCTCATCATCCCAATGACGTGTGAACCCATTCTTGTCGATATAATAGGCTAGAAGTTCTGTATATTCCGGACCATAACCTCCTGTTGTACCCGCCATTTGTAGAAATCCATCATTCCTGTTCGGCACCTGCTTCCACATCCGGGAATAGAATGCTACGCCAATGACGATTTTCTCTCGGGGTACACCTGCCTGCATGAACATATTGACGGATGCTTCTGTACTAATTCGGAACAAATCTCCCGTTGAATTGTACAGATTGGTGTGATGTCCCGTTAGAATCTGGAATCCTCCACGCATATCGTAGGTCATCAATTGAACAAAATCTAAATATTGTTGTACTTGATCCATCTCTGTACCATCGATATAATATTGATCTGCTCCTGCAGCGATCGTAAGCAAGTAATGCCTGCCCTCAGCTGCACCTTTCATATCTAACGCTTCTCGAATGGTCTTCAACAGTAGCGTAAAATGACGTTTATCATCCGGTGACGAGGCAATATTGGCTTCACTGTAGCAGGGATATTCCCAGTCCAGATCGACACCATCGAATGGAAGTTCTGTTACTACTCGTACAGCCGAAGCTGCGAATTTCTGACGTCCTTCTTCGGTAGATGCCGCCTCGGAGAAGCCCCCATTTCCCCATCCGCCAACAGAGAGCAGCAGCTGTACGTTCGGATTCATCGCTTTAATCTCGTGCAACTGGTTCGTATATTGCAAATGTGCCGTTGTAATCTGATCATCCAACACATAACCGAATGCAACGTTCATATGCGTCAGCTTCATCACGTGGTCGCGCGTTAGCTCAGGTAATTTGGAATCACTCACGTAGCCTGCTACAATCATTTGTTGATCCATCCTTTCACATCCTCGATAAAATTTGCATCGCTTCCTTACTGGCTGCAATCTTATATCCCGAAGACATATAACGAATCTGATCATCACGATCTAGAATCATCAAATGTGGGAAGCCCGCTTCACTCGATTGGGCCACTGTAAACAATTCAGGTAATAGATGATACGTTGAATCACGTACAAATAATGTCCTTGCTGGAAGATTCGGATAATCGGCTGGTTGAAATGAAGTTGTCCATTGCTTGTCACCCACCACAAGAATGATAGGAGCATCTATCATATCGAACTCATGCTTCAACTCCGACAGCTCGCGAAGCAGATGCTTCGAAGGCTCCCGTTCCGGTTCCAGCCATGCGACATAGGCGCCTTGACTGCCCAGAAACTCAGCGAAGATCTGCTCCGATCCATCCCATGTAGCTAGCTTCTCGAATCGATCTACCTTGCCATACACGGGAATGTCCTGCGTAGCTTGACGATACTTCATAACCAGCTTCGTCTCTTCGACTTCTGTCATTTCAAAATAGGTGAGCTTGGTCAGCACGGTTCCATCCTTCAAGCGAATCCCCGTCGTCAGACGATATGCTCCCTGCTCCATCTCAAGGGGCGTATCATACAGGTTATTGGCGCCGTGCGGGTAGCTTAACGTTTTATAAAAACCGTTCTCCAGACGAGCGATCGTAAAATTCTCATAGTATGCAGCCGCTGGCTGGTCTGACGCTGCATCCTGATCACGAAGAATAATTAGAGTTCCGTTCGCTACTGCTGCCTCATTTCCAACTATACCTTTCGTAAATGGGGCATCCACAAAATGACCATTCACCATAAATTGCGGCTTAGCCTCAATGGGATGCAGTCGCGCTGGAATGCCTAGGCTACGACATATAGATACGAACATAATATCGAGAGAGCTACGATCTCCTACACTCAGTTCGAAAGTTCCAACAGCAGTACCCTTCCCTTGCAAATTCGGTAGATCATTCCATATATCCCACGCTTCATCGATGAATTGAACAAGCTTCGTTGGGTCCTCACGGAACAATTCCACTTCTTCTGAAGTGAAGGCTTGTTGGAAAAATGTACGATACGGTGTAATCATCTCGTAATGAACGCGAGGACACAAAATGTAGGGAATGAAGACGTCCTCCGTGAGCTCACCACGTACAGCAAGCGCACCAGCCACATGATCTATAAGGGTTGGAAGGAATGTATCGATGAGATCCTTGTCATGAACACACTCCAATAATCGTAATGCCCATTCTCCATATAGAGGTGTTGCTTTACTTAGATAAGCTGCGATCTCAGCACTATTGCCACGTGCTGTCTGAAGTACGTTCCATACTCGATCCGCTGATAGATCAAGCGATTCTCCGAGCTTCCTCGCAGCTTCTTCATTCAAGAACGTCGCTTCATAATGTGCACGAATCGCGATTCCTTCCTCCAAACGCTTATTGTGTCGCTCTATCCGTGCCTCGGACAAGTCCTCCATGACCTCGCCTTCACGCGCTGGTGGTGGAACCATATCATAGTCAACGATCGTTCCTACAAGTGGCTGATCCTCTTGATTCAATACAAGCTCAATGTGCTCACAATCAGCCATGGATATTTTCATTTCTCCCCAAATGCCGTCCTTCGCTGCACGAATGATGAGGTCACCAAGACCTGTCTTGAACGAAGCTTCCCCCTGTGCATTAGACGGAATGCTGGCAATTGGGTAAAATTCCGCCATGTTATATAACTGGAATTGCACCTCTGCAGCGTGCACGGGCTGTCCGCATACATCTTGGACATGTACCGTAATTGTCTTCGTAGGCGCATAATTTTCTAGTACATTAATTTCAGTAAACCATTCATCTGCGAGTGTAATATCTTCGGGTCCTTCATAATTCGCGAAAATACGTGTGTTAATGAGCATGGCTCGGCGCGCTGGTGGGCCAAACCATCCTTGATTATGATGCGCTTCCGGCTCACAAGCCCCAATGAAATACCATTCACCATCAGCCCATGCCTCCACCCATGCGTGGTTATCGTCACAATGCGCCCAACGCGGGGTATACACTTGACGTGCAGGGATCCCGATACTACGAAGCGCTGCTACAGCTAGCGTAGATTCTTCCCCACAACGACCGCGTGCATTTCGCATCATCGTTAATGGTGAAATCGTCCGCAGATCGCTCCCAATGTACGTCGCCACTTCGTGGCACCAGTAATTGGCCTCTAGAATCGCTTCCTTCATGGGAAGATTACGTGTTCGTTCCGCTAACTGTTCATGAATAATATGGCGATGCTCTTCAATGTTCTCAGTATTCACTCGATACGGTAGCACGAAATGTAAAAATAAATGATCAGGTACTTGCCATGGCATATCGCGGCGAATCTGCAGCATCGTTCTTACATGATTGAAGAAAAGCTCCCCGTTATAATCCGCCAAGTCATTGGCTGGCATATACGCGAAGAGTAGCTTTAATGCCCAAGCTTCTTCTGCCGTTAGCTCGTGCTCGAATACATGGAATAGCTGCTGCTCACGTGATCTGGCGAGCTGCTTCTTGGCCTGAAACTTCTGCTCAATGAACGCTAAGGCTTCCTGCGACAATGAAAATACTGAGGTAGGGGTCAACATGGTCATGAATGATTACTCCTTCCACAGTAAGCCGTCTTCGCGAATATATAGGCGAGCGGTTCCATCGGTTGTTAGAGCTGAGATATGGAATGATTTACTCGTTATCTCCATGTGAGGCTCAATGCTCCAATCATCTTCACCTCGCAGCAGCTCGAACGTTGCTGCATAGTGTCCATGTGCTTCAAAATAATTACGTTCACGATAATACAGCTTACGGAGCTGCCATTTCACCAGTTCATCCGTAGGCATGTCGAATGACTGCGGGCCATCAACACCTACGAACATCACATAACCCCATAGCTCTGGATAATGCATATTGATAATCCCCTGAGGTGACCATACCCAGTTGTCTTCCGGATAAGGCTTTCCAGTATCCGGGTTCATAACCTTGCGGTACTGATCGTCCACAACCTCAGTCCGCCATTCAACACGAGAGAAATTAACACGCCAGAATTCACCTGCAACAGGTGGTTGTCTATTCGCAGCACATTCTTTCAAACTACGCCATGGCATAGCAACTTCAATCGTCCATTTCCGATGATCAGCATGCGGGTTATTTAACTCCCCCTCGATATGAATAGCTGTTTTCAGACCTTGGATATCCCATCCATTAATTGGAGGTCCCCCGTCACGATATGGTTTCACAAGCAGTAAGTCCCACACCGTGTTCAAAGCGTTAATCTCAAACTCGTAATATTGATGTGAATCCCCTGTTGGATCGATAAAGATCTCAAAATCATTATCATAGAAAATAACGGAATCACGTTCAGTCAGCGTGCCCCAGATCTGATCCTCCATCAGCTCTGCACCAAAGTAAAAATACTCATCATCCCATAGCATCTTTACACGTGTCTGCTTCGCGGGTAGCGGACGTTGGTCCCCTTCAATATCTACGAAATCATCCGTCCATGTTGCATGCTGCCAAAAGGGCTTATCCAGCTTCCCATCTAAGACAAGCGACTCCGTCGCTCTTTTGCATAAATAATGCTTAGGCGCATATGTCACAACTTGCGGTTCTGGTACTCCACTTCGGTTCATCATCGTTGACCTCTCCCTCCCTTCGGCATTTAGTTATGCGTAACAACAGTGCCAGCTCCACCGTACATCCTAACCTCTTCATCAAATTCCAGCTTAAGCACGCTTACCTGCTCATGCGTGTCCGCTGGCGTCATATGAATCCAAGTCGTTCCCGGAATATCGAACCAGGGTACACCACCATGAATTTCGTGAGTCAGCTCTTTGCCCGAGTGTAGTACCGTAATTTTCTTGATCGGATTGCATAGTCCCTTGAGACAGATATTCTCCTTCGGCGCATCGTAGACGAATAAATATAAGGTCTTCTTGTCCGCGGATAAGGTACTCCCACCCAGATAATAGCGTGTCATAATTCCATCCTGCGTACCGTAGATTGCCTCCTCGTGTGCACGAATCCAGTCACCTAGTCCCAGAAGAATGTCCTCCTGTCTTGGATCAATGGTGCCATCCTCCATCGGTCCAATATCCAGCAACATATTTCCGCCCATACTGATGCAATCGCAGAACATGCGGATAATTTGGTTCAAGGATTTATATTTATGATCATCGTGGACATAGCCCCAAGATGTATTAATGGTCGTACAGAATTCCCAAGCGCCTTCTGGGCGAGTAATGGGAATGCCTTGCTCTGGTGTCTTATAATCGCCATGCCCTTGCAAGCGTGAGTTGATAATCACATTCGGAGACAAGGATCTCAAATATTGCTTGAATGCTGGCAGCCCCCACTGTTCTGCACTACGCTCCCAGTCACCATCGAACCATAATAAATCGACAGTACCGTAATTCGTCATGATTTCACGTAGCTGATTATTGTTAAACGCGAGGAATTTCTGCCATGTCTCTTCATCCTGTATGCCATCTACCGGACTTGAGAAACGATTCACCTGACTCAAATCAGCCGGTACGATACCACTCTCGAATACGGAAGGATAATCGGGATGAGACCAGTCAATTAAGGAATAATACATGCCTACATGCAGACCACGTTCACGGATCGCATTGGACCATTCTTTTACAATATCCCGCTTGGCTGGTGTCGCCTTCATGACGCTCAAATCACTGTACTGCGTATCGAACAACGCAACACCATCATGATGCTTGGTTGTAAGCACAGAATATTTTGCACCTGACCTCGCAATGATATCTGCCCAATGCTTCGCATCGAATTTGGACGCTGTAAAACCATCCAACTGCTTCATATACTCCTCATGTGACATTTTCCCGTTATAAAACGACCATGATTCCGCTACACCTTGCACCGCATAAATCCCATAGTGAATGAAAATTCCTAGCTTTGCGTCCGTAAACCATTGTTGCATCTGCTCTTCCTCCCATAGTTCAACTCGTTATTTTATGCGAAATACATGTGCAATTGGGGCAACTCTCGTAAGCTCGCTCTCTGGTAAATGAACGATCAATCCCGTTGTTGTTCGTTCGAATGTTAGATTTTCTTGTCCGCCAACAAGATCCATTTGCGTTACAGCCTGCTCGAGTGGAATACAAATTACTTTGCTCACCGTTTCCTGCTCTTTCGGGTACAAATGAATGGCATAGGTGATATCGCCTTTTTTCGTGAAATGTGTATTTCCAGCAGAGTATGGCGCACATATGCGTGTTCCATAAATCGCCTCACCATGGACTTTGAGCCAAGCGCCCATTCCTTTCATCCGATCCAACGCTGTTGGTGACAAGCGGCCATCTGGTTGTGGAGCGACATTAAGTGCCAGGTTTCCGCCTTTAGCTACAACTTCAACGAGCAAATGGATTAATTGACGTGTCGTCTTGTAGTGATCCTCGTACCGATAAGAGAACGCTGTCCCCATCGTAATACAGCTCTCCCATGGAATAAGCAGGGGATGCTCGGGCAACGTTTGTTCAGGTGTAACGACATTCTCATACGGGCCGCCAACGGTACGGTCTGCACTTAGCAGCCATGGCTGCTGCTGACGTGCCTTCTCCACCACTTCACCCAACCGAATATCCTGTGGATTATTCTTATTCTGTGGACATACCCACCCCGCATCCAACCAGAGCATTTCAATCCGGCCATATTTCGTCATCAATTCCATGATCTGATCATGTGTGAACTGTACGAATTGCTCCCATAGCCATGGATAATCTTGTGTTGGATACGAAGGACCTCGATTCATGAACGTCCCCGTCTCCATACCTGGGGCCCAGTATGTTGGTGTGTGCCAATCGGCTTTGGAGAAGTAGGCGGAGATCCCAAGTCCCTTGGCCCGAAAAGCATCAAATACGTTCTTACAAATATCCGCGTACTTATGTGCATGGAAAGGACAATCCTTGCCCGTAATGCGATAGTCTGTTGTCTGCGTGTCCCACATACAGAAGCCATCATGATGCTTCGTCGTAAAGTTCAAATATTTAAAGCCACCCTCTGCCGCAACCTCTGCCCACTTCTCAGGTTCGAAACGGAGCGGATTAAAGGTTTTATTCAGCCCGAAGTATTGCCGCTTCAATTCCGCCGAATCAACTCCCCAATCAATATCATCTCGTGACCAATCTCCATCCTTATCACTAAGCGCCCACGATTCAACAAGTCCAAGCTGCGAATAAGGTCCCCAATGCATCATCAAGCCCAGCTTCTGATCCTTGAACCATTCCAGCTGATCTAATAGCTGCGAATCCTCCGGCTTAACGTACTCCTCCTCTGTGCTGTAATTGTGAACTCCTTCAACAACAATTTGCTCTTCGACAACATTAGCGTCACTCATTTTTGCACGACCTCCATGCAGCTCTTCTGAGGCTGCGATTCTATTGATTTAGTATGATATATTTTCAAAAAAACATTTGACATAATAATAAATATCCGCTATAAACATCCTATTATGGAATATAAATAAGTATTCAAGCGCCGATCTATATCTTGCTGTATTCATAGCTTGATAGGAACATCTCCATGTATACGCCATAAAAAGGGGGAAAACACTTTGAACTATAACTATTTCAAATCGAAATTGTTTCTGAAATTCACCGGTTCGTATCTACTTATCCTTCTTATTCCGCTTATATTTGTAATCGTTTTCATTTACCGAAATGCTACCGATAATTTACAAAAGGAGATTGAAAATGCTCACTTTAATCAGCTCACCCAAATTAAAACGGTGGTGGATGGACGCATGAATGATTTAAGAGATATGGCGTCACGGATGTCATACGACGCTCGTCTCGCTCATTATCGCATACTGGATCCTTATGAAAGTCGTGATGCCATAGCGGCACTAGATAGCTACAAGTCTTCCAATTCCATTGTGGAGGATATATTTCTGTACTATCATCATGACCCTAATATTTATTCTAACCATGGCATGTATAGCCTGGATGTATTTCGTAGCTCCTATCAGTTTGGAAGCTGGAAGAATGATGAACTTGTGACTACTTTAAACTCGTCCAAATTTCCATCTATTCGACTTACGAACATGCTGAATCAAAATTCACCACTCGAGCAATCTGTATTAACCTATATCCTGCCGATCATTCCCAACACCTCAGATCCATATGCTTCTGTCATGTACCTCATTAAAGAGAAAGAGTTGGCATATCTGATCGATTCCGTTCTCGGTAACTATCGAGGATTAACGTATATTTTTGATAATCATGGACGTGTTTTATCCTATAGTGGCCATGGAGATACAGCTAGCCAACAGGATATCCAACGGTTATCAGAGCTTCCACCCGGCATACATAATCTATCGATAAACAACGAAGATCATTCGGTTATTTCCGTCACATCGGATGTCAATGGCTGGTCATATGTGACTTTAATGGCGAGTAATCAATTTTTCAGTAGCGTACTTAATGTTCGGAGCTTCATCATTATTTTATTCATTGTGATCGCCATTGTAGGAACGGCCATCGCTCTATTATTCGCTCGGATGCAATATCTTCCGATTGCTGAGCTCGTTCGCTTCACGAACAAAAAAACAGATACACCGGCCTCCGGAAATGAGCTCGAGTATATACGAACAACATTACAGCAGTATAGCTCCAAGGTTGATCTCCAAGAGCCCTATGCACGCAACCATGTTCTCTCCATGCTATTAAAGCATGGACATGCACAAATGATGACGCATGGAATATTCGATACCTTTCATCTGCACTTCGACCAAAGTCATCATTTTGTCATGATGATGGGCTGGGATGACTTAGAACAGCAGCATCTTCAGGCGCGACAAGAAGTACATCGCAAGCTTGCGTTTATTGAATTTCCAGCGCTTGCTACACAAGTATACGGTGTAGAGCTCCCGCAATTGGATCAGCTCGCACTCATTGTGAGCTTACAGCTCGAAGATGATGAGGCACTCGCTGCACAAATCGTTCACATCGTGGATGCGATCCGTGAATATACGTTAGGCATAATGGATATCCACCCGATGATCGGTGTAGGCAAATGTTATGAGAGCCCTCAGCAGCTTAATCAATCCTTTGTTGAGGCTTGCTCCGCCTTCGAATTGCGTAAATCGACCGAGCATGGAACCACCGTGTATTTTGAAAAGCTATCCAGTGCCCATGATCAAACGGTGTTACTCCCTAGTAACGAGCTATTAAAGCTTGCACAAAGCTTGAAGCAGGGCAACTACGAAGTCGCCAAACAAATTATTCACACAGCCATCTATGGGCTTGATAATAAACAACGATCTATCCTGCTGATGCGATGCGTATTGTTCGACCTGCTGAATACCATGCTCAAAACTGCAGTTGAGCTAAAGATGGATAACATGATGCAGTCTGCTTCCCCCCATTTCATGAATGGTCCCGTCCATCTTATAGAGCAGAATTTCTACCGTTTAGCCACTCAGATTTGTACACAGGTAGAGCAGACGCATAAAAAAGAAGAACATTCACTCATGGATCATATCGTTGCTTTTATCGACCAGCACTATGTTGATCATTCACTTAGCCTTGAATCTGTTTCTGCTGCGTTTACGATTTCACCTTCCCATCTCAGTCGTTCATTCAAGGATAAGGTCGGCATCAACTTCGTCCAATATATTTGGCAAAAACGATTAGATAAGGTCAAGGAACAGCTCGTAATAACAAGTGATTCGTTAAAAGATATTATCCAGCGAGTCGGCTACCTCGACACACCAAACTTTATTCGAAAATTCAAAAAGGAAACCGGTTATACCCCGGGCCAGTATCGACAGATGAATAGTAATCATCCCAATACTGAGCCTTACGATACCGTATAATCCTTCCTCGCTTAGGGTTCATCATAACTTCCCGGTCATGCCTAGGATGACCGGGAAGTTCTTCAAAATATGAGAATGTATAAGCTTCACAAATTATTCGCTAGCAGCCCATGTATCGTATGCTTGTTGATATGTTGATTCGAGCTTCTCATACCCCATTTTTTTCATTTGAGCGATATATTTGTCCCAATTGGATAATGGCTCTGCGCCTGTAACGAATTTCGCTTCCATTTCCTTCACGTATTTATCCAAATCGGAACGGAGTGTTTTGATTTCCGTCTGTTGGTCTACCGTCAGGAATACCGATGGGAAGGGAGTCTTTGCAATAGGTGTAAGCTTTGTAGCTGTTTCTTTGTCAATCCAGTCATCAAAGCTAGTACGAAGACCTAAAACATAGCTGTTCTCATAGGAACCTGGTGTATTAATCCCGTAGTTTGGCGTGATTGTACCGCGGTATTCTTCACGATCCGTACCATCTGGAACTGGCAGCCATTCTTTCTCGCCTGTTGCTTTATCTTTGTATTTAAATAACGTACCTTCAGGTCCATACGCCCAGAAGGAATACCCTTCTTCGCTAAATTGGTAATCAATCCAGCGCATACTTGCTTCCGGGTTCGGGTTCGTGTTTGAAATCGCGAAACCGCCAATGGTGTTAATACCAGGATGCTTGCCGTATACAGGTGTTCCAGCAATATCACTAGATACAGGCTGCATCATCGGGTTATCTTCACTCGGTTCACCACCAAGCGTGAAGTATGGGAAATAATCGGAGAATAAGGCCACTTGATTGTTTTTCCCTTTTGCTTTCTTCTGCTCATCGGTTTGAGAGAATGTTTCATGATCCAGCAAATCCTCGTTCCATAAGCGATTCAAGAAGGTTAAATATTCTTTGTAGGCTGGTTCAGCTTGTGGAAAGTGTACTTTGTTCTCCTTATCTACGTAGATATCCTCGTTATACATCCCCCAGAATCCGAGGAAGAACATCCGTAAATCATCTAATTTCACAGAGGATAGAGGAACCTCATCGTCTTTACCGTTTCCGTTCGCATCTTCCTCTTTAACCTTCTTCAAATAGTTGTATAGCTCTTCTGTTGTCTGCGGTAATTTGTTTTCCATGCCGAACTTCTTCAAGAACTTCCCGTTATACCACATCGGTCCACGATACCATACCGCAGATGGCTGAATATTGCGTAGTGCATAGATATGTCCATCTGGTGTTGTCATTGATTTGCGAATATCCGGATTTGCATCGAGAATTTTTTTTAAATTAGGTGCGTAGCCCTCATCAATGTATTTTTCTAAAGGCAGCAACAATCCTTGACTTCCGTAGGTAACTTGATCCGATCCTTTTAGATCCGCCGCATAGAAAATATCGGGAAGCGTACCGCTTGCAAATACCAAATTCTTTTTCGTCTCAAAGCTGTCTTGTGGGGCGTTTTGAATCTTTAACTTAATATTCGTCATCTTCTCGTATTCCTGAATAACAGGCATCTTGTTCCAATCCTGACGTCCTATATCCGGTGCCATAATGGATAGCTCAATCGGTTTGTCCACGATAGGAAAGCCCGTCTTATGAACCTCTGTGGCTGTGTCTGAGCCTTCTGTGCTTGCTGTCCCCTTATCGCTACTTGATCCACATGCAGTAAGAATAGACATTGACATGGAAAGAACTAACATCATGAGTCCAGCTTTACGATAAATCGTCATACAAAAACCTCCCCTTTGTTATTTGTATCTTAAGATCAACCCTTAACAGAGCCAATCATGACACCTTGCACGAAATAACGCTGTAAGAATGGATAGACAACAATAATCGGAAGCGTAGATACGATAATGACCCCATACTTCACAAGTGAAGCAATTTCTGCCTTGTTGTTCTGGGCTGCTGCAGCTGTCGCATCGATAATGCCACCTACTTGAGATTGCATTTCCTGAAGCACGAGAATCTGACGAAGCACAAGCTGCAATGGATACTTCGCATCATCATTCAGGTAGATCATGGCGCCGAAATAGCTGTTCCAATGCCCTACCCCGTAGAATAAGGCCATAACTGCGATAATTGGCATCGATAACGGGAGAACAATCCGCAGGAATAAGCGAATATTCGTCGCGCCATCGATTTGAGCCGCATCTTGAAGCTCAGCTGGAATGGAGTTCGCGAAGAAGGTACGAGAGACAATAATATTCCAGATTGACGCTGCGCCAGGAAGTACTAGTGCCCACATCGTGTTGACCATGCCTAGCCCTTTTACCAACATGTATGTAGGGACGAGACCCCCTCCAATGAACATCGTTACCATGAACATACCCATGAAAAACCCACGGCCTACAAAGTCCTTACGACTGAGTGCATATGCCGCTGGCATCGTAACGACCAAGTTAATCGTTGTGCCTAGCAATGTATACAAAATCGTATTTCCATACCCCGTCCAAATCTTCGAGTTCTGAAATACAATTTCATACCCCTTAAAGGTAATACCTTTTGGAAGAAGCCACATTTCACCTGAAGCAACCATCTTCGGATCACTGATAGATGCGCTAATAATATATAAGATGGGATATGCGACTAACAACAATGCAATTGTCACATACGTATAGGTGCAAATTAGAAATATTCGATCTCGCTTAGATAGCTTTATACCTGATACCATAAATTCCAACCTCCTTCTACCATAGACTGTTCTCGCTCGTACGGCGGACAATTTGATTCACCGTAATAAGCAGGATGCAATTCACAATGGAGTTAAATAAACCAACAGCTGTTGAGAAGCTATATTGCGCATCGACAAGACCAGATCGATAGACAAAGGTTGAAATCACGTCAGAGCTTGACATATTCAATGAATTTTGCAGAAGTAATATTTTCTCAAAACCTACACTTAACAAGCCACCCATATTTAGAATTAATAGAATGGTCATGGTCGGTATAAGCGTTGGAATATTGATGTGGCGAACACGCTGGAAGCGAGAGGCTCCGTCAATAATTGCCGCTTCATGCAAGCCTGGGTCTACTCCCGAGAGTGCCGCCAAATAAATAATCGTCCCCCACCCCGCACTCTGCCACACGCCTGAGAATACATACATCGTCTTAAACCAACCAGGGCTTGTCAGAAACTGCGGTGCACTAAAGCCTAAGCTTTCAATGGCATGAATAATCATTCCGTTCGATGGAGACAAGAAGGTAATAATCATCCCCGCCATAACAACGACAGAAATGAAATGAGGTGCATACGTAACGGTCTGAACAAGTCGCTTGAAGAAGCCATCCTTCACTTCGTTAAACGCAAGCGCCAGAATAATTGGGATTGGGAATCCAATGGCTAATTCATACAAGCTAATACTGAGCGTGTTCCACAGCAAATCCCAGAAATAGTACGAGTTAAAAAATCGAATGAAATGATCAAAGCCTACCCATTCACTGCCAAAATAGCCTTTTGATGGAATATAGTTCTTAAAAGCAATCTGAATCCCATACATCGGTCCATAGCTAAAAATGAGGAAGTAAAAGAATGCGGGTGCGATAAAAATGTAAAGCTCCCAATTCTGCCAAATCTTCTTCCATGTCTCGTTTCCGCCCTTACGCTTTTCTTTCGGTTCTGAATTCACAGTTCGCATGTGTACGCTTTCCGTTTCATGCATCGCGACATCCCCTCCTTGTAGGTAATGATGAGAACACTCAGATCATCGAGTGAGCATCATTATCTGTTGCATTGTTATCTATCGCATTGTTGTTAGCGCTTACATTTACAATATAAACAATTGACCCAATCGTAAATATGTCATTCTCGCTTGTCAAAAATTACGTGTTGTAGTGCGGGAATAACCGCGTCACAACGCTATGTGGGCATCATAACAGTATGTCATTCTTGTGCTTTCTCGTTGATCATTTCGTTGTATTACCATGCTCACCTGCACACAGGGCAATGTATGTAAATCTCCACAACATGTGTTTTTTTTGCGTAGTACAACTCAATTCACACATAATCTAACGTTTGTTGACTAATAAATCATGTTTGTTATCTGGATGATAATCGCATTGCTCTTATACAATGAACTTGCGTAAAGCGGTTTCAAGAGCGTGTGAATTTACAAATGACTTACATGAAGGAGTGAACGAGATGAGCGCAAAACCTGAACAACTGAAGCGTAGAAAGCGCTTTACTTGGAGGAAACAAGATTTTGAATTAACACTATTAGCCATTCCCACAACGATTTGGTACATTCTGTTCTGTTACTTACCCATGTTCGGCATTATCATCGCTTTCAAGCAGTTCAAAATTTCTGGGGGCTTTATTAGCAATGTAGTAAATAGTCCTTGGGTCGGTTTTAAAAACTTCGAATTTTTATTTAAATCCAATGATGCCTGGATTATTATCCGCAATACGATTGGGTATAACATCATTTTTATTATTACGGGCATCGTACTCCCAGTGTTGTTCGCGATCATGATTGGATTACTCCATAATCGCAAAGCCAGCAAAGTGTATCAAACGATGATGTTCCTCCCTTATTTCCTCTCTTGGGTCGTCATCTCTGCAGTCGGTTGGGCATTCTTCAGCTTTGACAAAGGGATCCTGAATCAATTTCTCGGTAACATCGGACATGATCCCGTGAATTGGTACATGCAGCCTGAGTATTGGCCTTACATTCTCGTTCTATTAAATATATGGAAAGGTATCGGCTATGGCATGATTATCTATCTCGCTACCATTACAGCGATCGATAGTTCGTATTATGAAGCCGCTGTCATTGATGGAGCCTCAATTTGGCAACAGACTCGCTTCATCACACTACCTTTACTCAAACTGGTGATCGTGATGATGTTCATCCTGTCGGTCGGACGGATATTCTATACCGACTTCGGTCTCTTCTTCCAGGTCACGCGTGATTCTAACTCCTTATATAATGTGGCCACGACCGTTGATGTCCTCGTCTATAAGCAACTGAAAAGCGCAACGATCGGTATGGCATCTGCTGCTGCATTTGTTCAATCCGTTTTGGGATGTATTACGATTCTGTCCGCCAACTGGATTGTGAAGAAGATTGATCCAGATAGCGCAATGATTTAGGAGGTAAGAACATGGCAACAAAAACCTATGAATCCGGGCTTGATAAGTTTAATCGAACAAGTAAAGGAATTAACATCCTATTTAACTCCATTTTTCTGGTCATCGCACTTGCCTGTGTTGTGCCCGTTATCGTCGTATTATCGATTTCATTAACCAATGAATCTTATATCCGAGACGTTGGCTACAGTATCTTTCCAGCCGATTTTTCTTTTGAAGCTTACAGTTTTATTGCTAAGCAAGGAACGATGATTCTACGTGCTCTAGGCACCTCGACCCTTGTCACTGTAGTAGGTACTGTACTTGGCGTCCTTCTTACAACATCGATGGGTTATGTTATTTCACGCCCGTCATACAAGTTAAAAAGCTTTCTGACTTGGATCGTATTCATTCCGATGGTTTTCAATGGTGGTCTCGTATCCAGTTATTTCATCAATGCAAACTTACTAGGGCTGAAGGATAGTTTCTGGGCTCTGATCTTACCGCTTGCAGTCTCATCCTTTAACGTCATTATTTGTAAAACCTTTTTCACAAGCACGATTCCAGATGGTGTAATTGAATCGGCAGAAATTGATGGTGCTAATCAAATTAGGATCTTCTTCTCGATCATATTGCCTATATCGCTACCTGTTCTCGCAACGATAGGATTGTTCCTATGCTTCAACTATTGGAACGACTGGTTCCAATCCATGTTGTATATTGATAACCCGAATCTCTACTCGTTACAGGCGTTGCTTAACAATCTAATGACCAATGCCGATGCACTTGCCAGAAATGCTTCAAGTATGGGCGTTAGTTCTGCAGAGCTCATCGCGAAAATGCCTAAAGAGTCCGCGCGTATGGCGGTCGCCATCCTCATCATCTTGCCTGTTGCTTGTGCATATCCATTCTTCCAGAGATATTTCATTTCTGGTCTGACAGTCGGCGCAGTCAAAGGCTAAATTACGAAGTAAGCCAAATTTATACTGGTTTATGATATAGCAAACAACCAATCCATAGGGGGAGTTAAAGTGAAGAAAATCTTCAAGATTGCCTCAACACTCTGTATTCTGACATTAATGGGATCCGCCTTAGCAGCATGCGGTAGTTCCAACAACTCGGCTTCATCGACGAATGAACCATCAAACAACTCTACATCAACAGAAGCAGCAGGTAAAAAGGATATTCCGACCCTGGTATGGTGGCAGATCGGTAATACGCCACTTCCTGCGAACTTTAGTAAAGCAATTGACAAGATGAATGAATATACTGCGGAGAAAATCGGGGTAAAAGTCGATCTTCGTGTGGCCAGCTGGGGCGAATGGGATACGAAGATGAACACCATTGTGAACACAGGTGAGCCGTTCGACATGATGTTCACGAATAACACGAAGTACAGTAAACAAGTCTCGATGGGAGCTCTTACGGACATCACGGATTTAGTCCAAAGCGAAGCCCCAGACCTGTACAAATTAATTCCGTCCGAAGTATGGGATGGCACAAAAATTGGCGGGAAATACTATGCAGTTCCAACTTATAAAGACTCTTCTGTTTCTCAATATTGGAGCTATGATGACAAGCTCGTACAGAAATACAATATCGATTACCAGAACATTACATCTATGCAAGATTTAGACAAGCCACTTCATGATATAAAAGCTGGTGAAGGCAAGAGCTTCTACCCACTTCGACTTATTCAAAGTGAAGCCTTCTCGGGTATGTTCAATAACTATGATGATTTAACGTTAGGATTCTTCCCTGTAGGTGTAAAAGTAGATGATCCTTCTCGCAAGGTGATCTCCGTTTTCGAACAGCCTGATGTCATGGCAAATTTGAAATTGCTTCATAAATGGTATCAAGATGGAATTATCAATCCAGATGCTCCAACCAAAACAGAAAAAGAAAAATATAACCCATTTGGTACGCAACAAGCCTTCCCAGGAGCAGAGATCGCGATGCAAATCAATGCGGGCGTAGAAAAATTTGTTATGAACAAAACATTTGGTCCGCTTTATACGACAAGTACAATTCAAGGCTCCTTAAACGCAATCTCTGCGAATTCCAAGTACAAAAAAGAAGCTTTGAAATATCTGCAATTAGTAAACACAGATTCAAAGCTCCGTAATATGCTAGCATTTGGTGAAGAAGACGTTGATTTCAAGTATGTAGATGGTAAAGATAACGTTATCGAGCGCACATCGGATACATGGCCACTCGCTGCTTACTCACAAGGTACCTTCTTCAATATGGCTATAACCAAAGGCGCACCTGAAGATCAATGGGACCAAGTGAAGAAATTAAACGAACAAGCTGTAGCATCCACTGTTCTAGGCTTCGCACTCGATATCAGCGAAATTCAGACAGAAGTTGCGAACGCACAGTCTACATTTGATAAATATAAATACGAATTGCTAACAGGTGCTTCTGACCCAGAGAAGATTGTACCAAAAATGTTAGCCGAATTGAAAAAAGCGGGAATGGATAAAATTATTCAAAAAGCACAGGAAGAAATCGATAATTATTTCAAATAAACCATACACTAATACGACACATGGTATAGTTTGACAACTATACCATGTGCTTTTGTTGTAGAATAAGCAATTTGTATTTGATTATATAGGTCCTTTTGTACTATATTCAATTACAACCTACATGTATTGAGGTGCCACATGAATACGTTTCTACGCATTAAAATTTATCGTAGTAAATTTTGGTCCTATGTGATATTCATTTTGTTAATCGGACTAACGTTAGGGGCACTGACCAGTGCCATCGTCATCAATCAATCCGTTGGTAATGCTCGCATCGAGGCGGCAAATGCCTTTTCTCGGACAGAGAACAACTTACAGAATGACGCAGATCGTATTGAAGCTTATATGCAGCGTATTTATTCAAATCAAGACTTGATGAACGATGCTAGTTATTTTCTAAGTCCAACCATTGATGATTATCTTACTAAACGATTAAAGAACAGTACATTCAATCTACGACCGCTTATCTCTTTTCCTGAAGATGTGAAAACTTATCTGTACAATTGGGCGCAAGGAGATATTACACAAATTAGTGTTCATACAGTGAAGCAAGGCAATGTTATAGACTTTAATAGTAATGGCATTCCCCGCTTCCAGTTTGGTCTATCCAATGATGATCTTATGTTTGCAGAGAACATTCAACGGGGATTTGTATATCGCAAAAAATTGCTTCAGCTTGCGGAGGGTTCCGCCGAAATTCGCTTTCAAATAAGCAGCGAACAAATTTTCAGCATCGTTAATAATTATCAACTTGGTCATGCAGCAGCTATTAATGATTCAGGAGAAGTGTATCTGATTGGCAACGACAATACAATGTCTGAGCAGATCATTCAGCAGGCCATTGCCAATAAAAATACGCATGGTGTAATACTAAAAAACTGGATGTCTCCCATTTTCTATGTCACTTTTCCATCCACCAAATTTAATTATAAGTTTGTTAGCACCATCGAATTAAGGGTATTGGTACAGCAGCATGCGTCTACGCTCATTTTATTATTTCTAGTTATTCTAACGGCCATGATTTGTGTTCTATTACTTGTTGTCTATAACCTTCGAGATGATGCACGATTCCTGCACCGTATTATTCAGTCTATAAAACGCGTTAAGACAGCGAACTTTACTCCAAATAAACCTGCACGCTATCGTCGAAATGAATATGGTATGATTGCACGTGAAGTGGATGATATGATTCACCAGTTAGATAAACATATTCGCAATGAATATTTACTGAAATTGAAACAGCAGGAAGCTGAAATGAAAGCGCTACAGCATCAAATTAATCCTCATTTTCTATATAACACTTTGGAGGTCATTCGCTCTACCGCATTAGTCAATCATGATGCCCATACAGCCGACGCGATTGCTACCTTAGGTGCCCTTTATCGTGAAATGGTAAAAAAAGAGAACATTATCTCGATTGGAAGCGAACTAGAGCTACTGCAAAAATATTTAAAAATTATGGAATTCAAGTATCCTGACCACTTTTATTACCAAATTGATATGGAAGATTCGTTACTCGATGTACCCACCATTAAATTTTGGATGCAGCCTTTGGCGGAGAACTTTTTCATTCACGGCTTTGACAAAGAGAAAGAATTTAATTTATTTGTCGTCAAGGGTAGCGAAGATGAGCATTACTACAGATTGGAATTTATTGATAACGGGGTGTGGATTGAGGAAGAACGCTTAGCCGATATACGACGAATACTGTCTAGTAAACATGAAATATCGACCAAGAGTATTGGTTTATATAATGTTTATGCAAGATTGAACTTTTACTATGATGAAGGTTTTTCAATGCACATTGAGAACAATGATGAAGCAGGCGTAAGGATTTCTGTACAGATTTCTAAAGAGGTGACTAGAGATGTACAAACTTTTAATCGTTGATGACGAGCCACAAATTTTAGAAGGCATGAAACGAATTCTAGATTGGAAGCACTATGGATTTGATTATGTCGAAACCTGTGTTTCGACGGATGCTGCTGTATCCAGAGCCGTACAATTAATTCCTGATATCGCTATTTTTGATGTATGTATTGGTAAAAATCTTGGTTATGATGCCATTCGACAACTCAATGAAGTTCAACTTCCTACGAAATATATAATTATGAGCGGGTATAGTGATTTTAGCTACGCTCAACAGGCTATCCGATGTGGGGTCAAAGATTATTTATTAAAGCCATTAGAGAAAGAAAAGCTCCAGCAAGTTATCGAGAAAATAATTGTTGACGATCTTCATGGTAGCATTGGGGATCCACAGACGAGCACTGCCCACTTGGATCCAGTCATGGGTGTTCCTTACGATTCGTTATCGAAGCTAGTAAATCGCATTTTGCTCATGGTCAGAGAAGATTTTAATCAGAATATTACCTTAAAATCTGTCGCCGATCGTTTTCAAATGAATAGCACCTATCTCGGGCAATTGTTCATTAAAGAAACGAATATGAAGCTTTCCGAATATTTAATGCTGTATCGCATGCAACGTGCTAAAGAGCTTATCCAGACCACGAATGAGAAAATCCATTGGATCGCATGTTCAGTCGGATATAATAATATGAATTATTTCTACACACATTTCCATAGCTATTACGGAAAATCTCCTTCCGATCTGCGCTAAAAAAGTTAGACAACGATTTGCTACCAAGAACGAGTCAAGGAGATGCATGTCATGTATAAACGTTGGTTTATCTTTGGCCTTTTTCTATTACTAATCATTCAATTAATCGGTTGCACCAAACATACAGAGGCTCCAATATCTAATAATGAAACGCCCGTTAACCTTATTTATTATACGATCGGCGAGCCGGACAATGATCTACGTAAGGTGAATGACAAAATAAATGAAGTCCTTTTGCGTAAAATCGGCATTACGATCACCTATAACAAAATTGGCTGGCAAGAATACGATAGCCGATTAAATACAATTATTTCATCCGATACCCCCTTTGATATTGCCTTTGCGCCGGATTACTCTACGTATGCAAAACAGGGAAAGTGGTTGAAGCTGAATGACTATTTAATGAACCAAGGCAAGGACATGTATAATGCAATTGATCCAATCTTCTGGAAAGGTGTCCGTTTACCTGATGGCAGCATTTACGGCATACCGACGAATAAAGAATTAGCCGTAGTTGAGCATTGGATGTATCCCGCTGATCTTGTAAAGAAATATCACATTGATATTACGAAATACAACACGCTAGAATCGCTAGAGCCACTGTTACGTATGATTCAAATAAATGAGCCCGATTACTTGCCCATGGAATTTAACCGGGATGCTCATAATTTCTTTAAGATGTATGGATATGAATATATAACGAACTATAAAATTCCGTTAATGATTCAATCGACACAATCAAATGCTTCGATCGTCAATATTTTCGAAACGGATGAAGCCAAACAAATTTTAAAGACCGTTCGACGATACTATCAACTTGGTTTCATTAATAAAGATGCTGCGCTGCGTGAACCAAGTTCACTTCAACGCGGGTTGAAAGTTTTCTGGAAATCCGCAAGCGGAGGCCCGCTATCCGAGAGTGTTTGGAGTAAGGATCTGGGCTATCAAGTGGTCGCTCATCCGGTAACACAAGAAGTGGCAACGACAGAATCCGTTCTTGGTGGCATGATGACTGTAAATGCAAATACGAAGCATCCGGAGGAAAGTATTAAATTTCTAAATTTATTAAATACCGATCCCGAATTACGTAATTTATTCAACTATGGGATCGAAGGAGTCCATTACAATTTAAACAAAGTGGGCCAGGTTGTCCTCGTTTCACCAAATTATACTGGGATACAGTATACACAAGGCAATTGGTTTATCTTAAAAACACTTGGTGGAAAATATCCTGATCCGCTAGATAAATGGGAACAATACAGAGCGTACAATGCTAAAGTGGTGGAATCTAAAGTACTCGGCTTTAATCCAGACCTTTCCTCGCTATCTGAGCAAGTCGATGAGATCGAAATCGTCTGGAATAAATATTATCCGATTCTCATGACCGGCAGCGTCGATGTAGATACCTTTCTGCCCAAATTCAATCAAGAGTTGCACGAAGCAGGTATTGACGACGTACGCAAAGCCATTCAAGCGCAGTTAAATACTTGGCAGAAGCATCATTCCAAGTAAGGTGAGGTTAGCATCTTTAACCGATGCTGAAGAACTTTCTAGACTAACGAATTGGTTGCCGTAGCAGAGATAAGTGGTAAAATCAATAGTATGAAGGTTCTGACTGGTAGAAGGAATAACGCTGCGATTAAAAAGTGTGAACAGTGCAATTATGTTAAAGACGATGAACAGATGTTAAAGAAAAGGTTGGAGGATTAAATTAAATAAAAATTACTCCTTTGAAAAATGACGTTAATCCTAGATAAAATCAAAGCTGTCCCAAGTAGCCATTTCTATGGCTTTTGGGACAGCCTCTTTTTCACATCCATATTCATCAAATACTCTACGGATACAGGACCATTCCACCATCAGCAAATATCGTAACTCCCGTCACATAGCTTGCTTCTTGAGACAGTAACCAAGCTACAGGTGCAGCAATTTGTTCCGGTGTTCCAATTTGACGTGAAGGAATTTTGTTCAATATTTGTTCAGTAATCTGCGGATCACTGAGTAATTTACCGTTCATAGGCGTATCAATCGCTCCAGGAGCAACGGCATTAATCCGAATTCCTCGATCGGCATATTCACGTGCTAATGATTCAGTTAGTAGCTTTAACCCACCTTTGGACGAAGCATAATGTACATATTGAGGCTTAGGAATCTGTTGATGCACGCTCGATACATTCACAATACTTCCCTGCATATCTTTCTTCAGGAGATATTTAATCGTTTCTTGGCACCCTAGGAATGTTCCGCGCAGATTCACATCCATGATCCGATTCCACTCATCTATAGGTAATTGCTCCGATGGATATTGAGACTGTACCCCTGCATTATTAACAATTCCATGTAATGTTCCGAAATGACCTACCGCCACATCAACTAATTTATTGGCGGTATCCACTTGTCCTACATCACCTTGGCACGCAACAGCTTGCCCGCCTGAGGCTTCAATGAGCGCAATCGCTTCCTCGGCTAAAGCTTTACTTTGATCACTCGTAAAATTGATAACGACTTTACATTTTTCTTTGCCCAAGCGAAGCGCGATCCCTCTACCAATGCCTTGCGCTGCACCTGTGACAATAAATACCTTTCCCTGTAAATCGTCAAACATAGGAACATCTCCTTACACTACGTCGTATGACTTCCATTCATCGAGCTACTCCATGATAATTTCAATGCAAATGACTTTGTCTGCTGCGCCTTGATCACAATGGCTTCACCACGTTGGATCGATTCCTGTAACCCCGCTTCATGTGAAGCCGAATTTGGTTCTACACCCATGACATAACAGGCCCCGTAGAATGGATAGTCTTGAAGACCATTAAATTCTTGCCACAACCACAGGTTTGGCATCGTGTCTACATCCCATTCTACACGATCACGTAAATCCATTTTATCATTTATAATCGTATAGCATCCCATCGTCAACTCTTTTAGAATCGTAAAATCTGTAGCCTTTCCTGAAGGGACATGTCCTAGATCACAACCCATATCTTCGATCGGCCATGAAAATACACCTTTTTTCAAACGAGATAATTCCGAATCCCGCTCATACGATTCGACCGATCTCGCAGGTGCTTCAAGCCGTGTTCCAGGTCCAATGAATGGCTCACCGAACGCGATATGCTGTCCCCATTCGGCATACAAAGCTTGCTGCCCCTGATTCGTAACGGATTCCTTCAACTCAATGCACTGCTCTACTTGGTCTATCGTTACAATTCGCTCCATCGCAAAAGGTGATTTATAGAGTAGTGTGGAGAATATAATCTGAACCTTTGTATCCGTTACTTCTCCGAGCTTATATGTCCAGGGTACCTGACAAGCCTCGCCGTGAAAATTATGCATAACTCCATAGTTATAGCTATCATCCCCTGCATTGGGGAATAAAATTTGCCAGCCCCCCGGGTAGCTTTGTAACCAGCGCTCCTTGGACGTATGACAGAAATCGATGCGATTCCCTAGCTTGGAGATTCCCCAAGGGCTTTCCCATAATATATTCGTACGATCAATACAAATTTTATAGATATCTCCACCTTTCTCTGGCAGAAACTCTACGATTAATCCGTCTCCCACGACCTGTAACACGTCCATGTGACCAGGGTTTGAAATCGTTCGAATGTCCATATTACAGGATCCCGAACTTCTCAAATACCTCGGAAACTTTCATCCCCTTCAAAATTTGCTCACGAACCATATTCTCTCCGTTCACCTTCTCGAATGCTTTTGCAATGACTTCATCCTCGACATCCTTCGGAACGACAACAATACCATCTATATCTCCGAAAATAAGATCACCTGGCTGTATCTGTACGTCACCAATTTTGATCGGTACATCAAAATCAATCACCTCATTGCGGGCATAAGAATCGGTTGGATGCGTCCCTTTTACAAACACAGGGAAGCCTAGTTGTTTGATTTTCTTTACATCACGGCACAGGCCATCAATAACAGCACCTCTACCTCCAGCCACCTTCGTAGCTGCGGACATTAACTCACCGAAGAAGGCAGAGCGCTCGGAACCCCCGACATCACCAACAAAAACTTCACCAGGCTGCATACCATCTAGCACTTCAATTTGCTTTTTATAGGCTTGAGCCGGTTTTCGATAGACGTCTGCTACTTGGACTGTTTTGGCGTAACCGCATACGACCATATCCGGGTCTAGGGGACGAATATGCTGTGGTAATGCCTGATTACGTAGCTGTAGACTATCCAAAATATCAGATATGACGGCAGAATATAGTTTTTCTTGCAATTGATCTAAATAGGCTTGATTTTTCATAAGATTCATCCCTTTTCTATAATATTTATGCTCTTATTCTTGTTCAACTTGACGCATAATGGCACGCATATAACCTAACGCATACGCCATCCCCGCATGCCAAGGCGCATCACAAGTCATTAGTGGCGTATGGTCGGGTATAAGTACACCTGTAAACTGATGCTTCTTCAATACACGTAATGCTTTCAACATATCAATATCACCATCATCGACAAAAACCTCTGTGTAATGAGGCACCTTCCCTTTAACATTACGAAAATGAACGTATGAAATTTTATCCTGTGAAGCATATTGATCAATTGCTTCATACACATCTCCATTCACCATTTCTTGAATAGAGCCCATACAGAACTCAATCGAATTACTTTGGCTAGGAACAAGGTCTATCATTTTCTGATATTTATCAGGCTCATTCACTAATCGAGCATGTTGACGGATTTGCGGCATCGGCGGATCATCTGGATGTAATGCTAATTTAACCCCAGCTTCTTCCGCAACAGGTAGAACACGTTCTAGAAAATAAGCCAAACGATCCCATATTTCTTGCTCCGAGGTTGGTGGGAGATATCCCTTATCTAACAAACTCGCGTCATACGTCATATTCCATACCTGACCCAGTGGGATTGGATGATTTAACTCATTGCTGTCAGGATGAAACGTCGATGTTAGCGCTCCTCCTCGTGCAGATGGCTTTTGAATATGTCCCCACACACCAGCAATACTGAAGTTATATCCAATTACAGGAATCCCTGCTCGACCTACATTCCGGATGATCTGCTTAATCTGTTCAATTTGTTCGTCTCGTTTTGGGCCAGCAAGTAACACATCATACCAATCCGATGGATTAAAATTTTCAATCGCTGCGAATTCAAGTCCTTCTTGATTGAGCTCTTCTTTTAATTTCACAAGATTCTCATATTCCCAGATTGGGTCATTTAAGCGTGCTACACCATAATTTCGTTGCCCATCTGTTGAAGGAAGTCCCTCATCATCAATATCTCCATAATAATTTACGAGATGGACAACAACCGCCTCACAGCCTGCCTGTTTCGCAAATCGATAATAATCTGTATGTAACATATGACGATATAAACCAATACCTAATCGCATTTCTTTTGCTCCTTTACATGCTTGGTTAGATCCTCCAATCTAAAATCTGAAATATCAGTATAAACAAGCATAAACGACTACGTCGTCCTTTTAAGATCGAGTAGCGTTTGTGCAGGAAATACCAGTCAGTTTAGATAGCCCCACCATTCTCTTCTATTAGAAACATCATGTGTTTCTTACTCTTCTCCAAGTGCGACACGAGTAAATGAGTCGCTTGTTCCAGGCGATCTTGCTTTATTTCCTCAATAATCTGCTCGTGCTCTAGCAAACCTTCATTAGATCGATCGAAGTTCTGGAAATGAAATATACGTGAAATATACAGAAAGCTATTTAAGAGCTCATATTGTTTTAGAATTAACTGATTATGGCTCATCGTCACAATAGCTTTATGAAACAGAACATCTGCTTCTAGAAATTGTTCATACAAAAATTGGGGACTATTCAGATGGGTACTTGCACGCTCCACAAACTCTGTTAATTTCGTAACAAGATGCTCACGATCTTCCTGCGATAGGTGTTCTATGCACCATTTCTCAATCATGATGCGAGCATCCATCACTTCAGCGATTCGCCCACTCGTTAATTGACTCACATAGGTACCTGACCGTGATACGACTTCAATAAGTCCATCATTCGCCAATCGATGGATCGCAAGCTTCACAGGAGTTTTACTAACCCCCATCTTCTCACTTAAATCATTGAGATCCAGTCGTGCACCACCTTTATATTCCCGCGTAAGGATTTGATTCTTCAAAATTTGGTACACTTGCTCATTTAAATCTAGTCGTTCAATTTTTACATTCATAGGACAACTCCAATTGATTCAAGTTCAAACTGAAATATCAGATATTAGATTTAAGTTCATTATAAGATGCATCTTACAGAAATTCAATACTTAATTGCAGACTTTCGAATGTGTGCGCCATGCCTTCGGCGTTACACCAATTAATTTCTTGAAGACCGTCGCGAAATGTTGGCTCGTCTTAAACCCAAGCTCCATAGCAACATCCGTTATGCTCACCTTCGATTCCTCTAACATACGACAAGCACAGTCCATTCGAATCCGATCCATAAACGCTGTTGGTGATTGTCCGTTCATTTCACGAAATATACGGTAAAAGTGCGACTCACTTAAACCAATCTCCGACGCAAGCTGTCCTATCGTATAGCGTTCAGATGGATTCTGTTCCAGTCTTGTCTTAAGCTCCAGCGTATACGCGTGCATATCATGCGACTGCGCTTTGAGTGGAGTGTTATGCAAAATGCGTTGTAGAATTTCCAGAACTCCATGACGAATCTGAAATTCCACAAGCTCTGTATCCTGCTGGTTAATTAACTGTTGGACCCTTTTGAAATAATCTACGATTTCCTTGCTAACCAACTGAATACGAGGACAGCGATGTATCCATTGTGCAAATACTTGGCGTTCAGCATCATCCAGTCCGAACCAATGACCATGCTGCAGCGGATCACGAACGATGATCCACCAGATCCTACATGGCCCAATATAATCAAAACTAGCACGGTGACGTTCACCAGGTCGTGTATAAATGATATGCTGTGCGCTCGTTGGGTGAAATTGTCCATTAACTTCCCACACTGCGGTTCCTTGCTCCATATATACAAACTCATAAGCATCTTCGTGCACGTGATTTGTCAAAGGCATGGCTCTACTGAAATGGTCGTATCCCAGAAGGATCAGATCTTTAACATGGGCTGCAGGACCCTCTTCCCAATCGATTAAATATACCCAGCGTTCACTCTTTATAGCGTCTGTCATCGTATACACGCTGCCTCTCTTCTGATCACATTAGCTTACTCCGAATCGTATATTTGCTCATTTATGTTTCTGATCCTATTAGATACAAATTGAAAAGTCAAATGATATAAATTGTTTTAAACTGAAAGCGTAAACACGAATAAGGAGTGATAAACGTGCCACACAGCACACCACAGATCCATGTTGTATTCAAGACACATTTAGATATCGGATATACCGATCTCGCTAAACATGTTACTGATCGTTATATGAAACTATTTTTCCCAAGTGCGATCACAACAGCACAGTACTTTAATGAACATCCTGATCAAGGTTCTTTTATTTGGACAACGGGTTCTTGGTTAATTCA
Organism: Paenibacillus sp. FSL F4-0236; assembly: GCF_038000135.1. Classification (NCBI taxonomy): domain Bacteria; kingdom Bacillati; phylum Bacillota; class Bacilli; order Caryophanales; family Paenibacillaceae; genus Paenibacillus; species Paenibacillus sp. FSL F4-0236. The sequence continues at coordinate 1,843,648 of NZ_JBBOBK010000001.1, read as the reverse complement.
TCACTTACTCAAACATGGAACAACCGAGGAGAAACAGCAAGTAGAGGAAGCTATTGCAAAAGGCTATTTAAGATGGCATGGCCTCCCTTTCACGACCTATACCGAATTATACGATGCCGAGCTTCTAGATTACGGTATTCAAATGGCCACACGTCTTGACCAACGCTTTGGTATCCACACCATTGCAGCCAAAATGACGGATGTCCCTGGTCATACACGTGCGCTGATTACACATATGGCCAAGGCGGGTATGAAGTATCTTCATTTAGGTGTAAACCCATCAAGCCATGTTCCTCATGTTCCTGAGATGTTTTTGTGGAGAAATCCAGATGGTTCTGAAATCGTCGTTCAATATAGTAAAGATTATGGAACAACCTTCGAAACAGAAGGCTTGAATGATGTTTTATACTTTGCTCATACGCATGATAATCATGGTCCTTCCACCGTTGAACAAATTAAAGCGGAATTCACTCAACTTCGTGAGGCCTATCCACATGCGGATATCAGAGCATCCACGTTGGATCAATATGCGGAGAAGGTATGGGCCATTCGTGATACGTTACCGATCGTCGAAGAAGAGATTGGGGATAGCTGGATCCATGGATCTTCGACTGATCCCTACAAATTAGCTTGTTATCGTGAACTACTTCGCTTGAAGAGTAAATGGCTACTAGAAGGATCTCTTGCTGCAGCCGACGAGGAATATCACAACTTCTGCGATGAATTAATTATGATTCCTGAGCATACGTGGGGTGTAGATATTAAGCGTTATCTGGCAGATTACATTCATTATGATAAGGAAGATTTTCAGCAAGCACGAGCTCGAGACAAGGTTGATGTGAACTTAAACCCACTTGAATATCGTTTTTACGAAAAAAATTCACGCGCTGAAATGATCGAGATGTTCGGCGTGGAAGCCGTGGAGAAGCTTAGTGCCCGCTCATTTAGTCTCATGGAGCAGTCTTGGCAAGAGCAAAGGGAATATTTAGAAAATGCCGTATCTACTCTGGGCGTAAAACGTCAGATCGAAGCACGAGCTGCTCTAGCCGCATTACGACCGGTTCGTCCACAGATTGCTAATGCGGATGCGACAATCCTGTACACGGATCAATCCTATACTTTAGGAGACTTTGAGGTCGTGTTTGAGGATAACGGTTCTATTATCAGTTTGCTAGACCAACGTAATCGAGAGTGGGCTGGGCCGAACAACCCGATCGGATTATTCTCATATGAGACTTTCTCCCAAGCGGATTATGATCGTTGGTACCGTGAATATCACGTGCGATGGAAAAATACGCATGTATGGGCAACCGGAGATTTCGGGAAACCAGGTATGGATCTGACGAAAGAATGGATAATGCATACCGTGACGAAACCCAAACTATTATCCTTGCAAGCATTATGTGGAGAAGAACAGGATGTTGTCCTTGCTACGTTAAAGATGCCTAGAGCAGCTAGTGAAGGAATGGGTGCTCCACGAGAGTTGACCATCGAATATATATTTAAGAAGCACACTGCTACCGTAGAATGTAAGCTTCAATGGTTCCATAAGGATGCATATCGCCTCCCAGAAGCAGCATGGATGAGCTTCAATCCGATCGTCAATAATCCAAATCAATGGAAGCTTGATAAAATCGGACAACTCACTTCCCCACTAGACGTTGTTAAAGGGGGAAATCGCAATCTGCATGCGGTAGATCAGGGCATGTATTATGCGGCAGCGGACGGTCAAGTGGATATCACGACATTAGATGCCGCGCTCGTATCTCCTGGAGAACCACGGCTTGTGCAATTTGATCATACATTTGCTTCACTTACTGGAGGAATGCATGTCAATTTACACAACAATGTCTGGGGTACAAATTTCCAGGCTTGGTACGAAGAAGATGCGTTATTCCGCTTCAAGCTGAAATTCCAATCTCATCTTTAATCATAAAATACCTGAGAGGAGCTTTACAATGAACACCCACAAACCATGGAAAATTTACGTCATTCAACATTCCCATACGGATGTTGGCTATACAGAACGTCAAGAGAAAATCCGGCAGTATCATGTCAATTACATTCGGCAAGCGTTACAAATTGTACGTGACATCGAAAGCGGTGCTCGCCTAGATTGGAAGGGCTACAAATGGGTATGCGAAACGTTCTGGCCTGTTGAATCCTTCCTCTTAAAAGCGACACCAACAGAAAAAGAAGAATTCGCGCAAGCGGTACAAAAAGGCTATATCGGTCTATCTGGAACCTATCTCAATTTCGGCGAGCAATTAAATCAAGAGATGCTCTCCGTCATGATTCAACGGATTACTGACTATGGTCAATCGATTCAATTCCCCGTACGTTCTGCTATGACTGCAGACATCACTGGCTTTGGTTGGGGATATAGTCAAGTCTTGGCCGATGCTGGTATCGAGAATTTAATAACCTGTATTCATACACATCACTCCATGTTTCCATTATGGAAGAAACAAATTCCATTCTGGTGGGAAACACCAAAAGGTGATCGAATTCTAACGTGGAGTGGCGAGCATTATATGTTCGGAAATGACCTCGGCTTGATTCCTGGTATAGGAGGTTCCTATACGATTCGTGATGAGCATGACGTGCGAAAAGGCGTGTCCTTGGAAGTCGCTGAAGCGCGGTTTGATCGATATTTAGAGCAATTAGTTGAAGATGGCTATACCTTCCCGTTAGTACCTGTCATGGTATCTGGGCTCCCTACAGATAATGGCTCACCGAATGCCGCATTAATGGATTTTGTAAACCATTGGAATGCGTTGCATGGTGATCGGATCTTGATTCAACCAGCGACACTGGATGATTTCTTTACAGATTTAAGAGCATATGCGAACGAGCATCCGGATGAGATCGAGACCTTTCGAGGAGATTGGCCGGATTGGTGGACAGATGGCTCAGCTACTACTCCGATGCATGTTCAGATCTTCCGAGAGGCGCAACGCGTGTACACGAAAGTGAAGCAAATAGATCCTACCCGTGAGATTGTTGACCAAGTACGGCTTGAGGCGATTGAATACGAGTTGGCTTTATTTGCTGAACATACATGGGGATACCATTCCTCTGTGACAGAACCTTGGAACCCATTCGTACAAGAGCTGGGCTGTCGTAAAGAAGCTTATGCCGCAAATGCGAGTTCACTTGCCCATACCGCATTATACGATATCCTTGAGGCACAAGGAGATGCACTATTAGGACCAGATCGTCCTATGAAATTTGAATTGTATAACCCAAGTGAATTTATACAAACCGATTATGCCCAGTTAATTATGGAGGGCTGGTACATTACAGAGCTGAAAAATGGCTTTGAAGTGATCGATGAAGTGACTGGAACCGTCTACGAAGCTCAAATGGTGACGGGACACCGCGGGGTCGTCATTACAATTCCAGTAACTTTGCAGCCTAATCAAAAGGTACAATTGACGATTAAGGCAATCGAAGAGCATCCGCCCGTAACAGCATATCGAACAGATTATGTTGGATCCGATCGCATGCTGGATATTATTCCTCCGGTTCCACCGAAGCTACATGTGACGCCTAAATTTATCGAGTCACCTTTCGTTCGAATCGAATGGGAACCCGGGGCAGGGATTACGAAGTGGTTTGACAAGAGCAGTCAACAAGATTTACTGCGGTCTGATCGTAATCACAATGCATTCTCCCCTGTCTACAACGTAACAGAAGCACCTAATGAATTTGGCATGTATGATGTACGCCGTAAGATGGGACGTAATCGTAGAGGCGCTGATGCAATAACCTCTGTCGGAGCATTAGTTGATGTCAATATCGTTGAAAAGGGTGCACTTTATGGAAAAGTTCAATTGACCTATCGCGTGAATGGTTGCAGTCACTATTCCTTACTCGTCACCGTATACGGTGATCGCGCACGTGCTGATGTAGCCGTACGCATGCATAAGGAAAGTGTATGGGATCCAGAAAATGTGTACATTTCACTTCCGTTTGGGAGTGCTTCCGCTGCTGGGCAAGATGCGCTGTGGATAGAAAAGACAGGCGCAGCCTTACGTCCACGAATTGATCAATTGCCTGGATCCTTAGCAGATTTCTATTGTGTCGATGAAGGTGTAGCTTTTGTCCGTGACACACGTGGTGTTGCCATTGCGATGCCAGATACACCTCTCATCCAACTCGGCTCCTTAGACTATGAGGATCGACTATTGAGCGGACACCCTGGACTCGCGCATGATCCAGCCCATCTCTATTCATGGCCCATGAATAATTATTGGGAAACGAACTTTAAGGCGACACTAGGTGGATTCTATGAATTCCGTTACTACATCGCTTGGGGGGATGAGCTTAATACGTCAGAAGTAGCATTAGAGGCTTGTAAGAGTATGAACGCGGGTATCCTTGCATGGAGAACAAGTAAGTAAGAGAATAATCATATTATCAGTTAGACGAATCACAAAGTCTTCCTCGAGAAGTACGGATTGAATAAGATTTGGAAGCATTTTAGACTTTCATATGAGGTCGCCTCTTTCTGTTACAGAGTCATTTGATGGTACAAATGATTCCACAAAAAAAGGCGTCCTTTTTGCTATGCTGTGATGTAATTTATTGGTTAATCAGCAGGGATGTTTTTAAAGGGTTAAAGATCCTGCCCGGAGCTTGTCTTAACCATTCCTATTTATTGACTTTTTGTTGTTCTAATCTTTGCTCTTCTTCTTTAATTTGACTTATATCAATTCGTTCAAACAACAATTGCAAATCAGTTACCTGTTGATAAGGGGGAACCGAGCGGGGCTTCCAATTCGGTAGTTCAAGCGATAGGAATCCCCTGATCTTCTCACAAGAAAACGGTAGAAACGGATGCAGCAAATTCGCCAAATTAGCTATAATCTGCACGCATGTATATATTGTAGAACCACAGGACTCCTGATCTTCTTTTACCTGAATCCAAGGTTTTTGCCGATCAAAATACTGATTTGCCTTACGTACATAAAAGAAAATATACTCGAGCGCATCCTTCAAATCTCCCGCTTCAATTAGGCGTCCTGACTCCAGATACAAGAGGTCAATGTTGTCGCTCCACCCCTTATCTAACTTTCCACTTGGCACGATCCCTTCATAAAACTTCTCTACAAAAGCCAATGAGCGATTCACAAAGTTACCAAATGCTCCAAGCAGCTCACCATTATGACTATAAATAAACTCTCTCCAGGAAAAATCCGTATCCCGCTTCTCAGGCCCGTTGGCAATTAAGAAATAACGAATAGAGTCAGGATGATACCGCTCTAGAATATCAGGTACCCAGACTGCCCAATTACGGCTAGTGGAGAACTTCTGCCCTTCAAGGGTTAAATATTCGCTGGATATAATCCGATCCGGTAAATGTAGTTCTCTTGCTCCTAATAAGACGGCTGGCCATATCAGGGTGTGAAAAGGAATATTATCTTTACCATGGACATAATAAGCGGTGATGTCCTCTTGTTCCTCTGACCAAAAATCCTCCCAGCTCCGCCCAGACTGTGCAGCCCACTGCTTACTGGCTGATAAATAACCACTTACCGCCTCAATCCAAACATAAATCTTCTTGTCTTCAAATCCAGCTATAGGAACATCTACACCCCAAGATAAGTCTCTTGTTACCGCGCGGTCCTGCAGTTCTTCTTTTAAATAACGTTTGGTCAGTTTTATAGCGTTTTCTCTCCAAAATTGTGCTTCCTCTACATATTCCGTTAATTCAGATTGAAATTTAGATAAGCTAAGATAAAAATGTTCTGTCGGTCGTTCTGACGGTGTATTCCCACATAATTTACAGACTCTGTCCAATAAATCGGCAGGGTCTAGAATCGTAGAACAATAATCGCATTGATCTCCACGCGCCCGCTGGCCACATACTGGACAAGTCCCTTCCACGTATCTGTCTGGCAAAAAGCGCTGATCCACCTCACAGTAACATTGCGCAATGGTTTTTTTATATAAATGACCATTCTCTAGTAGCTTCGCAAACAACTCTTGCACAACCTTATGATGCTGCTGTTGATCCGTTCGAGTATAAAGATCATAACTAAATCCCAGCTGTTCAAAACACTGCAGAAACTCTTCGTGGTATCGACTGGCAAAAGCTTCGGGTGTGATCCCTTCATTAGCAGCCTGAACCGCTACAGGTGTGCCATGACAATCGCTGCCTGACACATATAAAACGTTATCCCCCTTGCTGCGAAAATAGCGTGCCAGCACATCCCCAGGCAACACACTTGATAATCTTCCAAGATGTAAAGATCCATTCGCATACGGCCAAGCACCACCAATAAACACATTACTCATTAACCTTCTCCTCCTTTTTTTAGACAACAAAAAAACTCCCATCCACAAAGGACGAGAGTTCTACTCACGTGTTACCACCTAATTTTATAAATGCCTCATGACATTTACCTCTTCAGGTACGACGTTAATAAACGTTTATACCCTAGCACTATAACGGATGCAGGTTCCGGCGCAGCCTACAACCCAAAAGGTTTCGATGCGCAGCTCTGAGACCATATTCCCAAGGTTTTTCTTTACTCCTTTTCAGCGACCGGAGCTCTCTGTAGAAAGAATTGCCGTGGTACTCTTTCTCTTCTTTGCCTTTAAATATTCAAGTTACTGGAAATGATACTTAATTTTCTGTTTATTGTCAATGTGAAACATCAAGCTCACTGTAACTTTTTCAATTAATTTTCGTCTTTTATATAAATAAGTTACAAGGAGGAGGTCCTTCAATGAAAAAAGTAAACTTGCTTATACTCTCTGTTCTTTTACTAGCAGGGGTATGGGGTTGTTCCGATAATAAGGTTAATTCTGTTCCCAAAAGTGAACCCTATACTTCCGAAAAAGCCATCAGTAGAGGGGATATTGTTTCTTTTGAAAAAGTGTACAACCTCGATAAATTCGAGCAATTTATAACTAATCTCTCCAGCAAAAAAGCAGACAATATACGAGTTACAAGTTACACAGATGAGGGCGATCCCATATTTAAGGATTTGAAGTTTGATGGCAATGTAATTAGTTATAGCTACGATACTTCTAATGATGCATTCGGTGGAAGTAACACAGGAGTTAGAACCGATACCTGCTCCGAAGTGACGAGTAAAAAAAATACACAAGGTGAAATAATCTATTCGATCAGCGGTTGCACAAATAATGACTCTGAAATCGATTACTACCTTTTCCGCACAAAAAAAGCCACCCAATCGTAATACGATAGGATGGCTTTTCTAATATCTATTTCATGATTTTGCAAATATCATTGGTGAATTGAACAGGATCACTAACCTGTAGACCTTCGATCAACAGTGCTTGGTTGTACAGCAGGTTCGTGTATAAACCGAGCTTCTCTTTATCGTTCTCAGCTGCTGCTTTCAAAGACTGGAAGACTTCGTGATGGATGTTGATTTCGAGTACCTTATCCGCTTGAACCTCTTGCCCATTCGGCATCGATTTCAGGATTTTTTCCATCTCGATTGTCAGTTCACCTTCAGCAGAGAGGCATACCGGATGAGTCTTCAAACGTTTGGAAGCTTTAACATTCTTCACTTTGCCGGACAAGATGTCCTTCATCGCTTCAAAAAGCTCCTTGTTTTCGTTCTCTTCCGCTTCCGTTGGCTTGTCCGCTTCGTCTGCTTCGATACCCAGATCACCACTGGATACGGATTTAAATTCTTTTTCTTTATAAGACATGATCATCTTGATCGCAAATTCATCAATATCATCAGTGAAGTAGAGAATTTCATACCCTTTATCCGATACAAGCTCGGTTTGTGGGAGCTTTTCGATTCTGTCGATCGACTCTCCGGATGCATAGTAGATGTACTTCTGATCTTCTGGCATTCTTGATACATATTCGTCCAGTGTTACCAGCTTCTTCTCCTTGGAGGAGTAGAACATCAGCAAATCTTGAAGTGTATCTTTGTGCATTCCATAATCGTTATACACACCAAACTTAAGCTGTCTGCCAAAAGCGTTATAGAACTGCTCGTATTTCTCTCTTTCATCCTTCAGCAAGCTTTGCAGTTGACTCTTCACTTTATTCTTAATGTTCTTAGCGATCAGAGTCAGCTGACGGTCATGCTGGAGCATTTCTCTGGAGATGTTCAGCGAAAGATCCTCTGAATCTACCATACCTTTTACAAAGCTAAAATAGTCAGGCAGCAGATCCGCACATTTGTTCATGATCAATACACCATTGGAATAGAGCTCAAGACCTTTTTCATATTCCTTTGTGTAATAATCAAATGGTGTATTTTCTGGGATAAACAAGATCGCATTATACACTACAGCACCATCTGCACTGATATGAATATGTTTAAGCGGCTTATCGAAGCCGTAACGTTTCTCTGCATAGAAGTTATCGTAATCTTCTGTAGTCAGCTCGTTTTTGTTCTTCCGCCAGATTGGCACCATACTGTTCACGGTTTGTTCTTGAACAACTTCCTCGAACTCGTTCTCTGTGCCTTCTTTTGGCTTCTGCTCCTTCACGTCCATTTTAATTGGGAAACGAATGAAGTCAGAATATTTTTTAATGATGGATTTCAGGCGATACTCTTCCAAATATTCATCGTATTGATCTTCTTCGGTATTCTCTTTAATCTTCAAAATCACTTCAGTACCTACAGAATCCTTCTCGACAGGCTCGATAGTATAGCCATCAGCACCCTTAGACTCCCATTTAAAGGCCTCGTCGCTACCAAGCGCCTTACTGATCACAATTACGTCATCTGCTACCATAAACGCAGCATAGAAGCCAACACCGAACTGTCCGATGATATTGTGACCATCTTTGGCTTCGTTCTCTTTCTTAAATGCAAGAGATCCGCTCTTCGCGATTGTTCCTAAGTTATTCTCTAGCTCTTCTTGCGTCATCCCGATACCTGTATCGGAGATCGTCAAAGTTCTGTTCGCCTTATCGGCAGTCACTTTAATATAATAATCTTCTTTATTGAAGACCAGGCTTTCATCAGCTAATGCTTTGTAATAGATCTTATCAATTGCATCACTTGCATTGGAAATCAACTCGCGAAGAAAAATTTCCCGTTGTGTATAAATGGAGTTAATCATCATTTCCAGCAATCTTTTCGATTCGGCTTTAAACTCTTTTTTGGCCATGAATAAGTAGATCTCCTTTCAAAATAACATCTTGTCCAACATTTCGTGATTAGCACTCTTGTTAGATGAGTGCTAATTCTTCTTTTTATATAACATAAACTGATTTTGAATGTCAATATTTACAGCGATTTTCTTTAAAGAATGCTATCTTTTGCATACAAATTTAAGATTCTATTGATCACTAATGACCCACTTGCGCGTAGGCTGATTCTATGTTTTAAATAGACTAGATGCATAAATCCCAAATAAAGGGTTATCATTATCAGACCTAGGAGGAATTCGAATGAATAAACAAGCGCAGTCCATTGTAAATTCTTCAGCAACAAGTCCCATTAAGAATTTGATTGGCAGTGTATTTATCCCCGTACACGATATTGAAAAAGCCCGTAGCTGGTATTGCCAAGTCCTAGGACTCCAGGAAGCAAATCATCCGATTATGAACGGTCATTTATGCCCGTTAACTATGCAAGGAAGCACTGGGATCATTCTGGACACCATGCCCATGTGGGGAGGTTTAGAGCCTGAAGGGGCTCCTCCAATTACAACACCTGCTCTTATGCTTATAACCGATGATTTGCAAGCCTCTTTCAACTATATGAAGGAGCTCGGTGTAGAGATAGTAAACGAAATTCAAGATCAACAATGGTTTGTGGTGAAAGACCCTGATTGGAATAAACTAATGATTTGCAAGTAACATTTGCGTTAGAAATTGCAATGGCTGAGACTTCCACTTCTTAGGATGCATCAAAAGCTGAAGATCAAAATGAATTTCTTGATGTGCGAATGGCAGCTCAGCCAAGTTCCCCCGCTCAATTTCTTCCTCTGCAACAATTTTAGGTAATAATGCAATCCCTAAACCATTCATAACACATCGTTTGATCGCTTCTAGATTCGAAAGCTCAAAACCTATGCGGAATATAATCCCGTGCTCTTTTAACAAATTCTCGAACAGACTCCGGTAAATACAGCTCTCTTCAGAAACAATTAATTCGCAGTTATTTAGATCCTGTAGCGTTACTGTATCCATCTGGGCAAGGGGATGGTTAATGGGGGCTATCAACACGAGTGGTTCATCTCTAATGATCGTACGATCAAGTAAAGAATCCGTAGTGGTACGATCGAGCATCAAACCAATGTCTACTTCCCCATCTTTTATTTTGGCCAAGAGGTTAGCTTCCTGCATCGTTTGTAGATGGATATCAAGTTTCGGAAATTTCGTCCTCAACTGCTGTAAGTAGGGTGGTAAGTAGAAAGCAGCTAATGAATCAATTGTACCAATCGTTAGCGTACCTCCAATTTGCTGGGCGATGGTTTCTTTAGAACGATCATACAGATCCAAAATCTCCACGAATAGCTTCAACAACTCTTCTCCAGGCGGGGTAAGACGCAGCTGTCGACCATGCCTTTCTATCAATGGCACTCCGTATTCCTTCTCTATTTTCTGTATTTGCATCGTAACACTCGACTGCGCGTAACCTAGCTCTTCAGCAGCCCGTGTAAAGCTCTGACGTTTAGCTACCTCGCGGAATGTTCGTAAATAGGTTAAATCCATAACCTCACCCTAACATCAATATTTTTGATGATACACATCATTTATTATAGCTAACGACGATGCAACATTCCATGGTAAAGTGTATGTAGAGGAATTAAAATATTTTGGAGGCCGATAATTTATGCTTACAGAACAACAGATTTATGGAATTTATGTCCCCGTGGTCACCCCGTTCAATGCTGCTGGTGAAGTCGATCTGGATTCGTATCAGCGTTATGTAAAGAACATTATTAACAACAGCATACAAGGTCTGGTCGTTAATGGAACCACCGGTGAATCGCCAACTGTAACCGTAAATGAAATGCAGCTTCTAGTAAACACTTCTCGTGAGCTTTTACAATCAACATCTATCCCCTTAGTAGTCGGTACAGGAACCAATGACACAGCTTCTACGGTAGCACGCACAGAGATCGCAGCTAACCTTGGTGCGGATTGCGCACTAGTAGTCGTCCCTTATTATAGTCGTCCATCGCAAGAGGGCATCATTGCCCATTTCCGCAAAGCAGCAGAAGTAGGTATTCCGATCATGGCTTATGACATTCCAAGTCGTACTGGTACTGCTATGACCCTAGACACTGCACGCACAATCCTAGAAATGAATAATGTTGTCGGATTAAAAGACTGCTCAGGTAGCACCAAAATGGTTACTGAGCTAGTTCGTACAGGTAGCAAACCTGTGCTTGGCGGCGACGATTCACTCTTTTATGAAATGCTTAGCTCCGGGGCAGCTGGTGGTATGCTTGCTACTGCGAACGTTTATCCAGCAGAATGTATCCGTATATACGAAGCCTTCAAATCGGGTCAATTCGACTTGGCAAAAGAAAACTTTGAACAACTACTGCCGATCATCCGTCTCTTGTTCAAGGAATCGAACCCCGCTCCAATTAAATGGATGCTTAGCCAGAATGGCCTAATCAATTCGGATACGCTTCGCCTCCCAATGACTTCCATCAGCACAGCGCTTCAGCAAGAGCTTAGTTCTTATGTTCAGGACAATGCAATTGAAGCGACTGCATAAGAGAAAAGATAACAGCCGTTATACAGTGAGGAACTGTTTAGCGGCTATTTTTTTTGTGAATTTAAATTCTCTGTAACTAATGTTCTGATATTATCTATTCTTCCCCCTCTTCATCATAAGTTCACTAATACACCCTTCAGAGACATCTCCTGCCATATTTCCAAATGCGATGGCTAGATAATCAGGATAGTTTTTCCTGCCGAACATCTCACTTAAATCTTCTTGTTCGGTGAAAATAAAGTATTAGACTGGAGTTGTTGATTTAACGGGGGTTTTGAATTGGAGATTACTCAGTTTTTTAAAAATTAGTTTTAGACTGATTCATTAAAAGAAGCAGCGGCAGAACAAGACTTGATAAATAAAGTCTTAGACTGACGCTGTTATTGAACTAACGTTCCCCGTTAGTTTAATTGATTACCTTTGAAAAGTGAGTCAGTATTTGAAATGTATCCATAAATGAAAAATGTATTGTTTTCTTCTCTATACGGAATTCTTAATTCATGTAAAATCGAAAGAAATTCTTTACTTATGTCAATTAATTCAGGAGGAAGCAGATTCCCCTTGTGCTTCTGATACCTTGGTCTAACCCGTATCCATTCTACAGAAAAAAAAGGTGAAAGTCCTTCTATCCAATCCCCTAAATACCAGACGTCGGTTTCAAAGTTCTCTGGATAAAGTACATCATCTAATACATACTTAGCTTGATATGGCGGGGTAAAAGGGAGTTTATTTAGTACATCACTTTGTAAGTTTCCCCACTTAGTGTCATTCATAACTGAACATAATTGTTTCTGTGTAATAACTTCATGTACCCTTTTTTTAAAATCCAGTTCATAACCCACAATAAAAAATCCTCCTGAATAAATAACATAAATCCCACACTGATCTGCCCGTGTGTCGTTATTGAGTTATCGTGTCCCGTTAGTTTAACAAGAATCGTTATAAATCGAATCTATTTTTTATGATTTCAGCAACTTCACGAGCGTTGATTTTCGTATTGTTTATTCTCAAATAGTTTTCTTTTATAATTTCTCCCTCTAACGAGTTCAATCGATGTTGCTCCATTGTCTGTTTTAGATCCTGTTCAGAGAATGTGATATCTCTCTTTGTCGGTTTATGTTCAAGTCTATGGGGAGTCTTGTTACGCTCTATTCTCTCCTCAAGATCGGCTTCAAGCTCTAGCTCCCGATATTTATCTCCTTTTCCACTTATATATGCGGTTCCTTTTTTTTCGCTTAACATTAAGTCTCTGAGCTGCAGATCACAAAGCTCATGAACACGTAGGCCCAATCGTAGAAAGGTCAATACAATTGCATATTCTCTAGCACCCCGTCTATACCTCATTTCTTTGAGAAGAGCATTCTTCTCATTTTGGGAAATACATCTCGGAGAACGACGAGCAGCAGCAGGTGTCTTGATCAGCCCTAATGGATTATCAGATATGTAATTTCTTTGAGTAAAAAAGCGAAAGACAGCGACACGCAATAGTTATCTATGGGTACGACACATATAGCGGAATATCAGCCCGAGTGGAGGCACAAAAAACTCCGCTCTTCTCAGCATTCCTAACGGGATATCAACTTTACTGTGTACTATTTCAAAAAAAATATATTATTATATGGATGCCACATAAATAACAAAAATTTCCATAATTACAAAGGGGTGATTATTCTAAGCATATATAGAAAAAAATTTAAAATAAAAAGGAGATAATTATGAAGACGCTCTCAATTAAAACTTTAGTATTTTCACTTATTCTTATTCTTACTATGCCATCTATGTCTTTCGCGAGCAATTATTCAGTTTCGAACGAAGTAAATGTTTCTAGGGACGAAGCCGATCTGGTTGTAGGAACATTCATTCAATCCAACGGTTTTCCAGAATCAATGCCGCAATTAACTTCAGTTAGTCCAATGTATGACATGAATGATGAACTTTTAGCATATTATTATAAGTTTAATCATCAATATGTACTGGTGTCAGCAAATAAAGAGTACTCACCGGTGCTAGCTGCTAGTCCAGCGGGTAGTCTGGATATTACGGAACTGAATTCAAACGGTAAACTTTATTATTTTGGAGGAATATCAGCGGCTCAAGCATTAAACACCGAAGAAATAATAATCAATAGTAGTGAAAAAGTTAATAATGAATCAAAATCAATGGTGGATAGCAATGTTGGACTCGCTAAAAATCCAAACTCCGAAGCATCCTGGGATCATTATCTCAAAACTTCGGCAGAGAGAGGAACTGCATTGGCAATGATGCAAAAGAAATTGACCATGACCACTTTTGATCAGTATGGAACAGGCGTTACCAACCAGGCATCTGCTTGCGGTCCTGCTACCATGGCGGCTATTTCTGAATATTGGAGGGTCTATAGAGGGTTTAATTTGGTACCTTCTCCATATTTCTACGGCTCCCAAACCAATATGATAAACCATTTTTATAATGAACATGGTGGGACTATTATAGGTATGGGGTCCGCCACTATGCAAATGGGCTTAGAATTTCACCATGATGAATTTTACGCATCAGCCGATGCCGATCCGATAACTGGCTATTCGAGCTATAGAACCGAAATTAATAACAACCGTCCGGTGGCCGTGAAATTTGATAGAAAATTTACATTCTATGAACCAAATAATGATTATGCCTATCCATATCACTGGACTGTAGGTAAGGGCTTCTCATATGATAACTTTGACAGTATGTTCATTGTAAATGATAACACCGGAGATGAGGATCATCAGGAACACTATATTGATTTTCCGACGAATGAACCGATCCTATCTTTAGTGAAGTTTTCCATGTAACATGTATTGTATGACTAATACTTATTAAGCAGGAGGATTAATGAAAAAGAAGAAAACAATTATATTAGTTTTTTTCGCCTTACTCCTAATCCTGTTAATTATATTGGCGTATTTCAGCTTCGCAGAACAGCGAATAGAAGATAAAGCTAGGGAATTTGGTAGCAAATATATTCAAGAGGAGTATGCTATAAAGGATAAATTGACGGTATTGAATACGTGTAATCCCTTCTTTGGAAGCGGAGGATATCATCTTGTTCTTCAGGATACTTCCGGAACCCGGTATTATATTACTGTTTTCCTTGGTCCAGAGAACAATTTAATCTCTATTGACGACCTTACTCCAAGTGTTTGGAAAGGATTATCCGAACTTCCTTGCGAAGCATGATATATGTGAATTCATTTGTGAAGTCCCGAAAATGATTTAAGGCGAATGGTTGATCCGTTCGAGAATATTATCAGCACAAAGCGAGCATCTGAAATTTTCAGGAAAACCGAACGGCAGATTAGAAACTGGTGCCAAGAAGGAAAATTGACAGCGCAATTACTCGATTCGACTGATCCAAAGTCACCTTGGTTAATTTATCTTCCTCTTTCAGAATACCCTCAGAAATGAGGGTATTCTTTATCGTGTCTAATAGTGCGCCGTATACGTCTACTATTCATTATTTCTATCATTCATGTATTACTTTTATTATGAGAAGGGTAGACTAATATAGGTTTTATATACTTATTACCGATTACTAAGATGTGTAATCAATGAAAGGATTTGATGAATGTGGAATCGACTAATTTGAAAGTTATACCTGACAAACTGAAAGGTAGGACGATTGAAGATGTCGCCATCACTACTAATGCTGTGGTTATTAAATTTACTGATGGTACTTTTTTAGATATCTATCTCGATGAGGCTGCACAAACATTAAAGACATCAACAAACAAGCTGGATAGTTAACTCAACCCTTTACACTTAGCTATCATTTTCCCAGCTTCCTCCTTCACAGTTTACGTCTACTTCGTCATACCTTTGGGAGAGGAGGGATACTCCTACTCCCTTAAAATAGAATGCGTTGTATCTGTTGTAACCCCCATTACAATGGTATATATTGAATTTATCTCACTTATTGGAAGGGCGACTTAACATGACCAGAAACCAAAGTACATACCTGATAATTTGGCTATCTGCTGTAACATGCTTCGTGTCGATAACATCTCTAAATATCGTTCCCCGTACTATTTTGTTTGGACTAACAACTGTTGTTTGCACAGTAGGATACTTTAGACACAAGAATATCTAGTCATTAACCTGACATAAGTCAGTTTTTTTTATTTGTTCTATTGGTTCTGATGTGTCGTATAGATAGTTCCAAATTAGTTGATAACCCACCTGGAGCCCTTTGATCTTGGTCTCGTAAAATCTACCAACCTCAGCTGCATCCTCGACCCACGGACATTCCCGTAAGTCCTCTTCCCATTGCTGGTGGATCAGTTCGTCAAGCTCCTGAGAGTAGATAAGCTTCTGTTGTTCCACTCCATGCATCCGGGCTAGTTCCTCATTCTCCTGTTCAGCCTGCCGCACTGCCTCGTAAAGTTTCATGCGGGCTTTGACGGTAAATGTACCGTAACCATATTCCAGTACCGTTCCATCACGCTTACGCCCAGCTTTATTGCGTGGATCCTTGTACATTTCAATCATCAAGTTCCGTAGGCCAACGTAAGGCTGCAACCACGGATTGTGCTTTGCAAACTTTTGGCTGCTCTTATCGATGGTCACCACTGGGCAAATGATACATCCTGTACGAGCGCCACATGGATCATCGTTCTTCTCTCCAGCCCCAGCTTTACGCTGCCTTAATCCACATTCTCCAGTAGCCTCTTTGTATAGCTGCCCCAGCGCTTCGGCATCACCCCAGCACATTCCCTCGCGGACTAGATAACTCCAAATATCATCCAGCGTGAAATTGACGATCGGCATAAATTCCTTCTCGCTGAAATACTCTGACACCTGACGGTTCTCGATGTTGTTCCGCCGCTCTGCTGATTCACTAAGCCTGACACCAGTCACCGTTAGCATCAGATTGATTTCCTTATGCTCCTGCTGTGATGGGTCAATCTTTAACCTTGCTGTGTACCACCGGTTCATGCGGCTCTTGGGTAGTGGATATCCCCGACCTAACACCAGATACATGAAGCTCTTTTCGATTGGGGCAGATACTTCAACAATTTTTACAGGTAGCTCATTATCCTCAATGAATCTTCTAATCTTGCTGAGTTCTGTTTGCTTCAGCGGATCGGTTACAAAATCCAGATGCGTCTGAGCCGTTGTGATATATACTTCACGCGTAAGCTCTGATGGGTTGTAAATCTTGAGCTGTTTCATATTCTTAAGCATAAGGTCTGTTGTGACGGTGGAATCTTTTCCCCCGCTGTATGCAATCACCCAAGGACCCGGCTTGGTCTTATCCGTATAAGCCTTGAGGATCTCACCGGAAGCTATGAAGCTCTTTTACTTATAGTCCATATCCTCTCACCCCTTAATAGATTGGTATTGTGGTGTTTCTTTGAAGTGTAACGTAGTGCTTTAACCAAAATCGCTTTCTTTTATTCGAACGTACATTCGTGTATATTTAATACATACCAATTAAAGGAGGATAAATTATGAACTCAATTGATTTAATTCTTTTAAATTTCAACGAAGTACGAAGAAGAAGTATTAAGGTT
This sequence comes from Paenibacillus sp. FSL F4-0236, assembly GCF_038000135.1. Taxonomy (NCBI): domain Bacteria; kingdom Bacillati; phylum Bacillota; class Bacilli; order Caryophanales; family Paenibacillaceae; genus Paenibacillus; species Paenibacillus sp. FSL F4-0236. The sequence goes on along the minus strand of NZ_JBBOBK010000001.1, from coordinate 1,826,427 downwards.
TGGACATCGATTCCCCAAGAAAAACTAAATTGGAAACCCGATGACGAAGCAATGACTTGTATAGAGATGATTAGGCATGTTCTAGAAGGTGAACATTATTACCATCTAGCTATCCAAAATCAAGGCAGTCTGGCTGTATTTGATTCTCCTTTCGAAAAACAACCTTTTTCCACTGTAAATGCAGAATTGGAATTTGCAGAACCATTTAGAAATCACTTCATAGAAACTATTAAGTCATTTTCTGAAGAAGATTTAACAAGTATCAAAATTGATCGTTCTGATTCAGGTTACATAAGAAGTTTAGGTGACATGTTGCTAAGAGTCGCCTATCATGAATCAGTCCATACTGGTCAATTGCTGGATTACTTAAGAATGGCAAGGGTTCCAAGAGTACGAGTTTGGGATTAATTTATCTCACAGGTGTAATCACTTAGGTGTTATGCCTTTTCTTTTTTTTGTTACTACGCATTTTGCGTCAAATGCGACATAAAACCTCCACTTATCTTGTTCAACTAAACTGCCCGTTACTTCAATGAAAACAGCAGGCTACCGTAGCGCCTGCTCATTAAATGTACCATTAAACTAAAGATCTCCGTTAGTTCAATCTTTTCTCCTCCATAGTCCTCCAGAACAGGGAGTGAATCCACTCCTGCTATAAAAGGATGTATGTTTTGTATCAAATGTCAATGTAACAATCTCTAACCCAACACGTTCTGCTTCTTGAAGTAATTTCTTAACCAGGGATTCGCCAATTCCTTTTTTCTGGTATTTTGGGTGTACAATGATGTCTTCCATGTACCCGTGTTGCAACCCCATCCCAGCAACATAGCCGAATGCTATAAGCTTATTTTCCTCATCCCTAAGACCAGCCCAAAAGTTACAACGTTCGAACAATGTTGGATAATCTGAATATCTGCCGTCCCAACCAACCAGTTCTCTTAAATTGGGAACTTCATCTGCTACTATTGGAAGATTAATTATTATCTCTTGTTTCAATTTATTATCCTCTCTACCTTGTTTTTTCTGAATATCTTCTACATTATCTTGAAACTATCCTGCCCTTTAGTTGAATAAAGGCGGACTTTAAGGTGGAATCTGCTATTATCAAAATGCTAAAAAAATCGACGATAAAGTTCTCTCCGTCGTTCGCCGCGCAGCTGAGCATATATTTGAGTGGTCGATGCTTTTTCATGCCCCAGCATGCCTTGAATAAAATCTAAAGGCGCTCCATTATCGAGGAGTTGGCACGCATATGTATGACGAAATCGATGCGGATATAGATTTACTTCAAGCTCTCCTCGGTCTGCAAGTCGTTTCAACGCCCACCTGATCGTAGGAATGGCCATCCGTCTACTCGGATGTGTATCGGTTACGAATAAGGCTTTACAGTTGTCTTCACGGCTGGCCAGATACTTCTTCAGCCACACTTTGCACTCTGTCGTGAAATAAACCTCTCTCTGCTTTGAACCCTTGCCATTAACAATTGCAGAGCAGTTTTCCCAGTTAAGATCCTCGATATTTATCTTCTCCACTTCTCCAACTCGGCAGCCCGTACTGTAGAGAAACTCAAGTAACGCCCTTTCCCTCAGTGATTGACAAGCGATCTTTAAGTGAATTATATCTTCCTCGATTAAAAACTTAGGTATTCGTTTATCCATTTTAGGTTCTCGTAGTTTTAGGGAGGGATTAGAAGTCAAGTATGTTTCTTCAAAAGCATAGCGAAAAAGGGAACGAACAAACCGAATCCGGTGTCCTAGGCTACTTGGCTTCAACCGATTAGATTGCTTCGCTAAGTACTCCTTCAGCAGAGTTAAAGTTATCTCGGCTATATCCAGGTCACCGAGTTCCTTCATCAGCATTTTGTGCTGGAGAGCGTATGCTTTCAATGTTTTCGGACTAAATCCTTGGATACGTTTATCAGTCTCATACAGTCGCCACAACTCACTTAAGATCATAACAAAACCTCCTATTAGAGCTATTAAATCTAGTTTGCTTCTAATAGAAGGTTTTAATCTTTCTGATTTGAACTAGTGTGTCCCGTTAGCTTAGTAAAATATCTGGGTAAACTCTGATAATTTTTCACTCGTTCAAGGTCTTTTTTGTTTGACAAAAGATAAAATGATCACCAGGATTCCAAACGTGCAGATGATCAGCATGGTATCCCCAACACGCCGTTAATTCGTCTAAGAGGAGAACGAAAGATGCGTTTAGAAACCAAGATTCCCCGAAAGTTCGTTGCCTGTGTCACATGTGTTTCTTTCGCCATATCGATCCCTATAATAAGATGCGAAGGGGTAATTCGTTCAATACGTTGTTTTGTCCGTCTGATTGCTTAAACTTCATAATAAGAGCACCTCCTTGATGGTGTTGGGTATTTAACCCGTCGACAAGCCCATCATACCGAGGCGCTCTCTTTTTGAAAAAGCCCATTTCTTATGCCCTACAGGAATGTTTAGCATAACACCAACCTCTATCCCCCTGCTACTAATAAGGAGACTTTTTCAGCTATTCTATGTTTATTTATTATACTTTTGAAGAAATACCGTAACTTTCTCTCGGGCAAACTGAGTGCTTAAACTACCTGGGTTTGTATCGAATGCATGATCAACTTCTGGAAGAAGGTAGAATTCATGAGCTACACCATTCACAGCCAGTGCCTTGTCCAAAATTTTACCTTGTTTTTCTGGGACAATACGGTCGCCCGTTCCAAAAAATGTAATGGTAGGTGGTGTATTTTCCTGAATATAGTTGATAGGTGAGAGTATTTTGTAACGATCAGGGTATTGGGAAGGGGCTCCTCCAATATACTGCTTCATAACACCCTGAACATAGTCAATACTCGGATTATTCTTATAAAATATTGTCATATCTGCTGGTCCATAAAAGTTAATCACAGAGTTAATATGCACTTCAGGAACATTTGTCGAAGGCGGTAACTGTGCACTCCCCATACTGTAGGCAGCAAGCATAGCTAGATTCCCTCCTGCTGAATAACCCATTAAGTTTATTCGTTTGGAATCAATCTTGTAGGTATCTGCATTAGTCAGTACCCAACCTAGTGCCGATTTTATATCCCCAACTTCATCTTTCCAACCTCCATGAGGAGGCATACGATATTGTACATCAAAAACTGTATATCCTAACTCATTCAGCCATTGATTCCAGTGTGGAGCCTGACCTTTATCGCCCTCTACCCATCCTCCTCCATGCACTTGCACAATGGCAGGTTTCAGTGTGTTTTCTGAATTTTCCTTGGCTGTCCACACATCAAGCTTTAACTCAACACCATCCGTAGTTTTTCCATATACCACATTCTGCATGGGTTCTTTTGTTATATCTTGCTTGTTGAAAAAATGAGAGCTAAGAGAAACCGAAATATTCTCGCTTTTAGCATAGCTCAACATGCTAATGATTGGTTGTACAATTAGAAAGATTAGTAGTAACAATAGAGGAATCAAAATCGTCCGAGCGATTAGGGCTTTTTTCCAGAAAGCTAGTACTAATAAAACTATGATAACCAATGTTATGATTAATAGAACCACTGGAAATAGCGACATAGCCCATGCAAGCCCACTCATTATTTTATTCATATCGCTTGGAACGAGGAGATAGTATGCTAGCATAACGATAACAGGAAGTACTACCACTGAGAGGAATGTCAGTAGCCACTGAATAAGACTTCTAGGTCGCCAAGATGCTGTTTGCTTTATCTGTTGCATATTTAAAAGTTCCTCCATATTATCTAGGTCTTGTTTATGACGTAATCCATCTATTTATTTTCCTCTATCAATAAAATTATATCAATCTTCCACACAATTAAATATGAATTTTTAGATTATGATGGAAAATGTCGCAAAGGTTGATTGTTCGGGATACCGTGAATCCGACCTGTCCACCCTGCTCGAATGGCTTCACTTCCATACTTTTATCCTGAAATTGTTCAGTAATCTGTTTCATCAAATCAGGCATGCCGATCATTGTAAGCATGTCTTTGTTAACCAACAAATTCATTACGAGTTCGGCCATTCCATTAAGATGTATCGTGATATAAGCATTACCTTTTGCACAGGATGAAAGTATGCACATACTTAGGAGCAACAATCCGATTGGGATCCAGCGTTGGCGAGATCACACAAATGTCATTCCTTTCTTAAATCTCTTTGAACGATACCCCGTTCAATCGCAACAGCAACGGCTTGGGATCTAGAATCCACTCCCAGTTTGTTATAGATGTTCGTCAAGTGAGCTTTGACCGTCCGCTCCGATATCCCCATATCGGCAGCTATTTCTTTGCTTCGGTAACCGCGCGCGATGGCCTGAATTACGATTCGTTCTTTCTCGGAGATCAACAATTTCTCTGCAGACGTATCCTGTTCATCATGGCGTTTATTCCTTGCTGCGAGTAGCCTTGCCATCATTTCAGGCTGCAGCAGCGTGTCGCCGCGAATTGCGGATTCTATCGTCCGGAATAGATGCTCTCTACCGGTATCTTTTAGAAGATATCCCTTGGCCCCCAATTCCAGCCCGTTAATCATCAGTTCATCTTCGTTATAAGTCGTTAATATAACAACAGGGATATTGATGTTCCTTTCTTTTAACTCCTTGATGGTCTCCAACCCACTCATTTTAGGCATATTCAAGTCCATAAGAATGACATCGGGCGTAAGGGATTCCAATAAACTCAGAGTCTCCTCTCCATTAGCCGCTTCTCCGATGACTTGAAAATTATCATTTGTCTCAATAATCAACTTCAGCCCTTCTCTGACCACGAGATGATCATCGGCGATAATCACGTTGTATTTCATGAATTCTCCCCTTTCTTACCCTTTGTCTCAATCTTTATCAAAGTTCCGCAAGGAATATTATTGGTAATAATAAGCGAACCCCCTAAGATGCGAACTCTCTCCTTCATGCCGATTAGTCCGTAATGCCCCGCCTTAGAACCCCTATGATTCGAAGAAATGCCTTTCCCATCATCTTTGATTTCAAGATTCATGTTCTCGTCCTCTATACGGACGTATACCCACACATGCTTCGCTTCTGCATGCCGTGCAACATTCGTTAAACATTCGCCTATCATGTGAAGTCCATGCTCCATTATCAACTTGGGTATGCTGCCTTCCATGCTCATATCAAGAAATACTGGAATACCTGTCGCATTATTGAACCTTTCGATTTCTTCGCGAATGGCATCTGAAAAGTCAACCGTTGCGAATGTTTTTGAACGGAGATTATCAATGGCTAACCTGGCTTCCGATAATGTTTTTTTTGCATGAACCATGGAATGCTGGACGATTTCTTGAGCTCTTTGGGAATTGCCTTTCGTCAAATGTGCGTCGACCGCATCCAGCTGCATAATGATACCCGCCAGACCTTGGGCCAGCGTATCATGCAAATCCCGAGCCATTCGTTGGCGTTCGTTCGCCAATGTCAATTCCTCAACCTTGCGATGTGCACGCTCCAGATCTTCAAGAAAGGTCTGGGTACGGATCCGAGCATGAACCTGCTTTAGAAATAAATCAGCAAAAGAAACGAAAATGACGGACATCATCACGTACAAGATCGACATTAAAATCAACAATTCGGTTTGTCCTATAATGAAGAAAGTCGATAGGAAAAAAACATAGTACATAACGGACAGCATTACCATTTTGATTCTGTGATTATAGACACCAATGCTTTGACCCGTCAAAACAGGATACATTCCAAGCAATAGCATAGCAGTGGCTTGATCCATAATAAGCGCACATCCCTGAATAATCAGGCCTTGAATCATGAAATAGACCCAAGGATATTTTTCCGTAAGAGATGAGAAGTGCCAAATTAATGAGGCGTGGAGAAGCATCAATCCCGAAAAGAAGGACAAAGAAATAAACGATGGCTCGTGCAGAACCTGTACAATCATGGATATGGAATAAATGAAAAAAACCCAAGTCATGCTCGGAACTCTGGCATTAAACATGGCATCGGGTAAGTCGTTATATTGATTTTTTTGCGACCACTGCTTGAACTCGTTTCCCGTTTCCATGTGTCCTCCCTACTCGTACTTGTAGTAATAACATATTTACGAATAACATGTTTTCTATTATACCTTACCATATATTAAACATAGAAAAATCGTACATAAGGACAAATACACTCATGTACGATTAGGCACAAATGATTACAGATTTCAATTCGATTCAAATAGGCGATTTCTCTCTTTAACTTCCGATTTTTTTGCAATGGACTCGCCTTCAACATCGATATTTGGTAAAATGCGTCCAAGCCATTTCGGGAGATACCAAGCCGAGCTTCCCATAAGGGTCATGACCGCAGGCACGATTGTCAGCCGTACAATAAATGCATCGAACAATATTCCGAATGCTAACGCTAAGCCCATTGATTTAATCATGACATCTTCAACAAAGATGAAGCTTGCGAACACGGCAATCATGATTAGACCGGCTGCCGTTACGACGCTGCCGCTATTTTTGAGACCAGACAATACGGCCTTTTTTGCATTTCCCGAATGGTTAAATTCTTCGCGCATGCGACTGACCAGAAACACTTCATAATCCATGGCTAGACCGAATAGAATTCCGGCAGCCAAGATAGGTAAGAAGTTTAATACAGGACCGGCTGCAGGAATGTCGAAAAGCTTGGCGAGATTGCCATCCTGAACGACAAATACGACGAATCCAAGTGTGGCCGTAAGCGTAAGGAGATAACCTAACACGGCTTTGATCGGAACTAAGACGGAACGGAATACCATCATGAGAAGAATCAATGCTAGTCCCACAATCAGAGCTGCAAATTTAGGAAAAGCATCATTCAATTTCTCGGATATATCAATATTCACGGCCGTTGAACCTGTAACCATAACCTCAACTTGATCCTGTTGCTTAATTTCAGACGCCTTATCGCGGATCAAATGAACCAAATCGGTTGTTCTTTCACTTTTTGGATCGGTTCCAGGGATAATCGTTACCATGGCTACATCTCCCGTTGCATTCGTAACCGGTGGAGTTGCCATTGCCACATTCGGCAGCTCGCTTAGTTCCTTCCCTACCTTCGCAAATGTTGCTTGCGCGTTGTCTGTTGTCTCCGCTTTAATAATAATAGCGAGCGGTCCGTTCATACCGGGCCCAAACCCTTCCGCGATCAAATCATACCCACGGCGGTCCGTTGTTTCGGTCGATTTAGAACCTTTATCCGGAATCCCCGTTTGTAAATGCAGTGCAGGCAGACTTATGGCTCCTAACAATAAAATGCCCGCAATAGCGATCGGTAATGGATACTTCGTGATGAATCGTCCCCAACGATTGGAATGTTCATTGACTTTAGGGGGATCCTGAATGGTAGCAGCTTTCGACTTCGGACGAATCCGTTCACCTGCAAATCCAAGGAGCGCTGGAACGACTAGGACGGAAATCACTACGGCTACAAGTACCGTAAATGCTCCCGCTATGCCCATGACAGTGATGAATGGAATTCCCGTGACCGATAATCCAGCAAGTGTAATAATAACCGTTAATCCGGCGAAAACAACCGCGCTGCCGGCGGTAGCATTGGCATGCGCAATGGACTCCTCTACCCCTTTGCCTTCCGCAAGATTTTGTCTGTATCTCGAAATAATGAATAAGCCATAGTCGATTCCGACAGCTAATCCGAGCATGATGGCCAGAATCAAGGAAAACGATGCCATTTCGATAAAATTAGCCGCAATAATAACGGACATGACACCGATTCCCAGTCCTATTACTGCTGTTAGTATAGGTAACCCAGCAGCGAGCAAGGATGAGAATGTAATGGCTAGGATCATAAATGCGGCAATGATGCCAATGATCTCGGATATGCCGCCAATTTCTAGTTCGCTGAATTCGACACTTCCTCCGAGTTCAGTCTGCAAGCCCTCGCTACACGCTTGCTCAACACTTTCCAATATGTGTTCCTTAGAAGCATCGGTGACTTGAGTCGCCTCAGATTTGTACGTAATTACCGCATATCCAATCTCTCTGTTATAACCAATTGTTCCTGGCTCATATGGACTGACGATCGATGCAATCTCAGGATCTTCAGATATGGACTTTAGCGTCTTAGCTATCATGTTTTGCGTTGATTCCGACTCTAGCGTTTGACCGTCAGGGGCTTTGAAAATCACTTGGATCGTGCCGCCTTCAGGGCCTTTCCCTTGTGAGAACTCTTCTTTCAGTACTTTCATCGCTTCCTCGGATTTTGTGCCGGGAATGGTCATTTCACCGTTCAAATGAATTCCCATACCAAGACCAAGAGAAACGGCGATGATGAGTACCGCTAAGGTTCCAAACAAGACCGTTTTTCTCTTTTGAGCAGCAAATCTTCCAAGTTTATACAAAAACGTTGCCATGGTAAACACCTTCCTCTACTTGCATGAATATCTGTTATTATAACGTCCAAGCAGAGGATTGAAATCGTACATGTGGGCATTTTCAGAATGTACTTTTGGGCATACCCTTTAGAGATCCCATTACAAATCGACTTCATTTCATTTAATGTCTAACAAAACTAGTTACCCACAGCTTTATTCCGTTCAGATTGAATGCCACGCTTTAACTTTAACAGCGGAACGAGAATCGCCACGCCAACAAGGAAGAATATGCCTGCAAACACGCACAGGGGAACGAGCGTGATTGCGTTTTTGATCGCGCCGGATAGCATCATCGTAATAACCATCGAACCCATGAACAGCGGATTCAGAATGCCGTTTACCCGGCCAATGAACGAATCCTCCGTATTTTGTAAAATCATCGTATTGATCCCGATCTGAATGCACGGCAATAGGAACCCGCTAATGAACTGGAGCCCCAGCGTGAACCAGTAATCCGTTGAGAGCCCCATGGCGATCATCGTCAAGCTTTCGACCGACATGCCGAACGCCAGAAGCTTCTGCGGTGATACTTTGTTGGAGATGCTCATCGCGAGCACGCCACCGATAATCATCGCTATCCCGTTGATCAATAGGAACCACTGCAAGGATTTCTCCACTACCCTCTGGGATATATGCCAGTTACCTTCAGGAGCAGGAATTGTTTCAATTTTCATAAATGGAGACGCTTGTGCGTTTGACTACAAGCAAGACAGAATAAGCAAACAAAGTATTTTCCCAACATTTAGTCTCCCCCCTTAAATGATAATATGCCCAAGTTGGGATTTGCTTAACATCGTTATACCTTGTCAAAAACTATACTTTTGGTGACTCTGCATTTTGCGAATTTTACTGTGTGTCGTAAACATAGATAAACATTTTGAAACGTTTCATATTAAGGACACCATATTTTGAAATACAAAATCAACCAACAAACTTGATATAAATACAGGCTAATATACGGTAATATAAGGCGTTGTTGCGCTAAACTGCCAGTTAGTTGAACAAAGGGCTACCTCTCGGCAGCCCTCATTATTGAACTCTAGTTCCTCGTTAGCTTAACGACACGATAACATAAAAATCCCAATATATGGTACAATGTTGTTGGAAGCTTGAAAGTCATCAATCTAGCATTAAAAGGGGGCTGCTGAGAGTTGAGTAAAGAATTCAATTCCAAAACTCTCATAAATTTTACTTGCTACATTTACAGTAAGTAACAAGCCAATAGCAAAAAAAACAATTGATTCAAGCAATATAACAACATCTTTTTTAAGCCTTGAATTACGTCCAATATTGCTCTTCAATCTTCAGATCCTTATGTCTCTTATCTACGTACTCATTCTCACTAATTATTTCTATTTCATTAGAATCAAAAAAACTAAGCAATCTCAATCCTTCATTTAACAATTCATCTTTATATTGTCGGGAAAACTCTGACCTTTTAACTGGGTCTGCAAGTTGATCATCGTAATCAAATACAATATATTTAAGGGCTATCATCCTAAAAAAGGAATATCCATTACAATACTCCCTGTAAATGTGTGAACAAGAACTAATGAATTCCTCCTCAATATAAACAAATCGATTTAATAGATCTCTGATCTTAAACTCTTCAACTGACCTATAATTAAGAATTTTTGTAAGTTGCCCTTCTAATTCATCCATCACATATTTAGAATTATAATTTAGATTAATCAATCTAAAATAGACATCTTTACCTAATGATTCTTCAAGTATCTCTTCTTTGTCATAAAGCCACTGTTCAAATTCCTTTGTTGAAAGTTTATTCCTCAAGACTGAGTGAAACCATTCTATAATTTCTTCATTGATCGGATCCATGATTTCAATCCTTTCCTTGCACCGCGGTTTCATATAACGCCTTATTTACGAACTTCGTGAATTTTCTTATGTATGAAGTATTCTTCGAAATGCTTACGCTCTGCTGCCCGTTAGTTGAATAAATATAAAACGGCTGCCGAAGCGACCGCTATTCCACTAACGTACCCGTTAGTGTACTTTCATTCTATCCTAAAACAGAAATGCAAACTAGTGTTCTTGTTTCTGTGTTTATATAATCAGGGGTTTCAGACAACGTCTTATTCGCGAACTTCGTGAATAATTCCGTATGTTGAGTATTCGCGAAATTACTGAGCTATCCTGCCCGTTAGCGCAGCAAGGCTGCCAATCGTGCTGGCAGCCTTGTCATGGTTGAACTATCGTTTCCCGTTAGCATTCCTGTAGAGCGTTATCTATCGTCACTTATCAAGCTGACAAATTTCACGAATAAATGAGCCTTCGTGAGAAAACTTAATAGCTCTTTGGCAATCGGTACATATTCTTGACATTGTACATTGACAAGAATATGTACCGATAAAACAATAAAACCACGATTTACGCGGTAATTAATCGGCTTATATTCTTGTCATTCGACAGAAAAATAAGGCCACGGTGTAAACCGTGACCTGCCTAAAACTAATTGGTTGTTGGTCTTGTAGATATTAGACCCACTAATATTTATAGGATAAAGTTTGATTTATGGTCATGCATCCGCATTGTATGAATAATGAGTAATTATTCTTTGTCAAAATAATCATCTGGCAAATTTAATTTTTTCAAACAACCTGTAAATTTTTCTCTGAAATTAATATTGCTTTTATATTCCGGCCATGCAACCTTATAATGACGCAATAACTTCTCATGAGGGATAACGCCCCAAAATAAAATAGTGTTTTTCACAACCTCCTTATCGCCACCCACTAACATCTGTTCAATGATTTCCCAACTTTCCGATTTGTCATTGCAATTGCGTGTGGCATAGATTGCGGCAGATTGAATATTCGAGTCGGTGTGGCACAAAAAGGACGCAAAGTTCTGAAGTGTAATCGCGCCGGAAGATTCCAAAACATACCCCACATGACGTAACGTTTCCGAATCGTGAACCCTGTCAAGACTTTGCAATATCACTTTTATAAATTCCGCTAAATCAAAAGATTTACCGTACCAATTCAGAATCATTAAAGCTTGTAAAAAATCTTCATTTCTTTCAGAATACAACAGCTCCAGAAGATAGTCTCTTCCCGCATCAAAAGAGGTTTTGCAGATTAGCTGAATGGCTGTGGTGCGATCATTTTGTCTTTGCTCAGCAACGCTCCTTAAAAAATCAATGGTTGGCTGCGAGATTTTCTTAAACTTGAACATTCCATCAAGCGCTTTTGATTTGATTTCTTCGTTTGGGGCGTTTTGATAAACCTGTATCAACGCATTTTCATCGCCCGGCATTCTACTGCCAAACCACGCGATATCATAATCCAGAATAATTTCGTCCAGCCAGCGCTCATACCAGTCCAGAAAGTTGTCTTCATAGACAAAGAAAAAGGGATGATCAGGATAAAAAACTGCAGTGTAAATGATTTTCCCCCTGTGTTTCCCTTCAAGTACGAGATACATATCGTATTCACAGCCTTGTGTGCCAATGCACAACATGCCGCCCATCACCCTATCACGGGCGGCGTCGTATTCCGGGTCGGAGATGTCTTCATCACTGATCAGTGGCTCGATCAGATGGTTCCATTTTTCTTTTGTCATTCTCGGGTGTAGAACGCATTTTGTAGTGAATGCATTTCTTTCGGTATAGGAAGTTGCTTTTTCAATCGAATAAATCCCGTAATAAGGCCCGGCACCTCCATTTCCGACTTTCGTTAAAAACTGGGCATAAGGCTCCGGAAGTGTGACTTGATTCTTTGCTTGCCAGTCCGCAAGCTCTTTTGCTGTAAGCACTTCATAAACCTTGTATTTATGTGAAGATGCTCCAAACACCAAAAAAGCCGTATCTTTGCGCATGGCCTTTTCGAGTTTGTTTTTTATTCGATCAAGTTGTGTTTCTTTCTTCCAAAACAACATATTGAATCCCCCCTGTTGATTATAGCCGGGCTTCCTTCGTTTGCTTATCCAGCAATTTCAGCAGATGCGGAAATCGGTATTCTCCGTACATACTCTGTATGTGCTCGGCAGCGACTGCTAGCTCCATGCCGACAGAGGTTATATACAAAGGCTTGGAGCTGTTGCCTCGGTAAAGCTTTTTGACAAAGGCTTCGTTGTCGTGAAAGGCATTTTTTGCAACACCGATCACTGGAATTTCCCCTGAAAAATTTGTGTAAACATAATGTCCGAGCCCGGGCTTTTTCTCATTGTTTAAGTACACATAGCCATCCACAACAATGGTATGTATTTGATTTATGTCAGTAAGTTTCAACAGTTCCTGTATGCAAGGGAGCTCTCGTTTATAGAAAAAACCCGTTTCGTATTTGTGAGGGTTTTCCGTATAAGACATGATGACTTCGAGTGGTTTAGAATCTTCCCAACATTGAAAAATAACCCCCACTGATTTCGCTTTATTTTCCTCATAATACACATCGACAGCGATGATCATTGATAGCGATTCCTTCCTTTAAGCTCATTTTAAGCTATAGATTATAGCCAATATATCACATTTTGCCGTGCAGGATGATCTATAGATTATCCCAATACCACCACTCCACCAATCTAACCTATCAAGGGGCGGGTAGTATTTATTCTGCCGCAGGCGCAGCACAGAAAAAATCTCCACCCTAAACCCTTGACAGGCTGGATTTTTGACGTGCCATTTCGCCGCCGACAACGGGGAACAGGATTTTATCCTGCCCCCGGCCTCCTCCAAAGAATAGGATAGGGTGTAAATGATTGAATCTAAATGTACAGTTTCGCTTGGATAAGATTGTACAAAACGCTTGAATAATAACAAAGAATTAAGAATCTTTGGCTCTAACTAACGCCTTCCGCTCTCGCTTCAGTTGTTGGCATATATAGAGTTGGAATGGTTTTGTTTCACAAACCATTCACTTCTATACATGTAATATTCACAGAAAACTATGTACAAGAAGCTCACTTGTACGCATATAATCCTAGAAAAGCGCTTAGCAGCTGTTTTTAAGGATTATACCAATCATTTTAGAACATTCTTACACAAGCAAATATGTACATCCTTATATCAGCATTTACAAACTATCCTCCGTTAACTTAACGAAGAAAGGAGCAGCTGCCGCGGTGGCAAACTGCTCCCAGGATCTCTAGACTAACGTGTCCCGTTAGTTCAAGAAGAATCGTAAACATTTCACTATTCCTTTACTTCGGTTAATTTCAATAAAACGCCCTTTTAACTAACCTGCCCATTAGCTTAAAGCCATTACCGCAAAGGTACCATCGACAGCAATATTACTACTCCTGTTTAATTTTTGATAATATATCATAAAAAAGACTATCGAATGGACTTGTCGATAGTCTTTTTTGGGCTATTATTTGAATGGACGCATTGTTGCAGCTATTCCTTTAGGGCATCCACATATTGCTTCGCTTCTAATAGTGACAAACCAAGCACTTCTCTCGCTTTTTTAACAGCTGCTACTTCCTTGCCGTTACGTACGAGCTGGAGAACCTCATTTTGAACAAGATGTGGGGGCAGACCTTCAGACTTGGCAATTTGGTCAACGTTTACGTGCATTGTTTTGATACGAGCTTCCATGGCACTTACTTTGTTATACACAGTTAAACATACAACTAAGGACACAAGTGATATCGTAATTGATAGGTATTCCATTTGCGACACTCCCTTCTATCTCTTCTTTTATTCTAAATGAAGATGTCTGGTTAAACAAATTTATGTCGTGTCCTATTGAACTAACCTGCCCGTTACCTTAATAACGCAGTGTCAGTCTAATACTTTATTTGCCGAGTCTAACACTTTATTTTTCAGTCTAGAACTCTATTTTCATTTGACACTTCTCTCTCACATTTAATTTTCTCGCAGTCTTCAATAATGAACTGAATCTCATCCGCTGTAAGCTTAGCTTTTTTCGAAGAAAAATCCTTTTTTAAATTGTTGTAGACTTTCTTATTATTTTTGAGCAATTTGAACTCATATCCCATACTACTAACATAAAAATGTTTTGGCTCATGACTATCAATTCCATAACCCGAAACTTTAAGTATAGTTAGATATTCTAAAGTTTTATTTTCTATGTATGCAGCAGTGGACCTATGATGTCCGTCAATTAATGTACTCATAAAACCTTCATAAAAATATGCGAGCCCAGTCATGATCTCCCCATTTTTAATTTGCTCCCTATATTCATAACTCTTTCAATGTTTAAACAATCGATTCGTTGAGAAGCTAAAAGGAATTTTGGAATCACAGTGCTTGAATGGTACTTGTAAAAAACATCAGCTGACGCATTATACGTTCTCCTCTTAGTAAATAAGTTCCAAAAAACTCTCCTTCTCCGTTAGTTGGTATCATTTCTATATAAGACATCAGGTAATAACCATTTTCTAGAATACTCAGTAGAGGTTTAACCTTTTCAAATGCAGTACTAAGGTCATTCCCTACCTCTTGTGAATCTTTAACTTCATCAATCGCTCACCAGAGTTATCCACCCCAAATTTAGTTATTAACTTTCCACTCCCATTATTTACTCGAAGTAACAAAGCATCCTTGTCCCATGAGTTAAAAATACTCGGAATGATTTCTTCGCATACGATCGAATTAGGTGCCTTAAATATCTTCTTCATAACTTCCACCCCACCCTAATATTACAAAAACTATACCCATCTTGAATTCCCCTTATCATCAACTAACAAAAAAACCATCAGATTTCTCTGACGGTTTTGAGGTCTTACTAAAAAAAACGTACAGCGTTCAAAGTAACTTATCTGCTGCTCGTTTGTCTTCCTTTAGTGAACCACTCGGACTTTGGCTTTAATGGAGGGTTAGACTTAGGTTTTGCTTTGGCAGGTTTTGATGCCGCTGGTTTTGCCCCCGCTGGTTTAGCTGTTGATGGTCTGGAAGTCGATGGTTTAGAAGATGCAGATCTCGAACCTGACGGTTTCGAAGATCTTTCTGTCTTCATTTGCGTTTTACGAGACATCGGATACGGATGATCCTTCACTTCTGGAATCGATTTTCCGATCAATTTTTCAATATCCCTAAGGAACGGAAGCTCTTCAGATTCGCAAAAAGATATTGCCGTTCCGCTTAACCCAGCTCTACCCGTACGACCGATCCGGTGCACATAGGTTTCTGGAATATTCGGCAAGTTGAAGTTGATTACATGAGACAGCTCATCAATATCAATTCCTCGCGCGGCGATATCCGTAGCTACAAGAACGCGGGTTGCACCACTTTTAAAATTCCGCAATGCATTCTGACGATCATTCTGCGATTTATTGCCGTGAATGGCTTGTGCAGAAATGTTCACTTTCGCTAGATCGCGTGTAACACGGTCCGCACCACGTTTTGTACGAGTAAACACCAGAGCAGAAATGATTGATTTATCCTGTAACAAAAGATTCAATTGATTCTGCTTATTTCCATTCTCTAATAAATAGATCGATTGATCGATTCTATCCGCAGTAGATGACACGGGTGTGATTTCTACTTTTACTGGATTCACAAGCAAGGTTTTGATCAATTTGGAGATCTCAGTAGGCATCGTTGCCGAGAAGAACAGTGTTTGTTTCTTCGTTGGCATTTTGGCGATAATTCGCTTCACATCATGGATGAAACCCATATCTAGCATGCGGTCAGCCTCATCCAAGACAAGAATTTGGACATACTGTAAATCCACACGTTTTTGATTGATCAGGTCGATAAGTCTTCCTGGTGTAGCAATTAAGATATCAGCCCCTTGATTCAGGGCACGCTCTTGTACTTTCTGTGATACACCGCCAACGATGGCAGCAGAGCGGATATCTGTGTATTGGCTATATGCTTTTATGTTATCAGCAATTTGAATCGCTAGTTCTCTTGTCGGTGTTAAGATCAGCGAGCGAATGCGTCGCACATTGCTTGATTTATTGGGACTTGTTTGTTCGCTTAATAATTGAATAATAGGTACAGAAAATGCAGCTGTCTTTCCTGTTCCCGTTTGAGCACATCCAAGTAAATCTCTACCTGCTAATACAGCTGGGATCGATTGCTCCTGTATAGGTGTAGGTGATGTATAGTTTTCTTTGGTTAAAGCCTTTAAAATCGCAGGCATAATATTCAGTTCGTTAAATGTCATTGGGTCTCCTTAATTTCTAATACATATATTCTTAACATTAAATCCATTTGTCACGTCATAAACAATAATCATAACACAATTAGTCACATAATAATAGATATTCTTTATCATCACACCAATTTTCATTAAAAATCCATTTCAGGATACCAGTACAATTAATAGCTAATAAGAACTATGCAGTCCGATACCTTAGCAAAACACATCAAAATACCGAAATAGCTGCTATACAGTTCGAAAAATGTTTAAGTATGCGTATCAGCCAAATAACGTTTCCCAACACACAACAAAAAAAGCGAAGGATTTCTCCCCCGCTTCTTATCATTCGTATGAAGACTAGTCTACGATTTCAGCAGTGTCGCCATTGTTGGCACCAGCAGCATTAGCTTCGTCAGTATCAATATGCATATCAAGTTTGAAGCTGTCGGATACACGAGCAATTACGTTCTCCAATACGAGACCGCGGTCTCCACCGAGACGAACTTTAAGCAATTGCTTATCCGCAATGCCCCAAGCTTCAGCTTCAGAAGTGTGGAAGTGAATGTGACGAGCTGCGATGATAACGCCTTGTTCTAATTCAACTTCACCAGCAGGTCCTTTAAGCGTAATGCCAGGTGTTCCTTCAATATTTCCAGATTCGCGAACTGGAGCTTTCACGCCAAGTGCGAAGGAGTCAGTACGGGAAATTTCTAATTGGGAAGCCGGACGAGCAGGTCCCAAAATTCTTACCTTGTCAAATTTACCTTTGCTACCGATAACTGCTACTTGTTCATTTGCTGCAAATTGTCCTGGTTGGGAAAGTGGTTTGAACTCAGTTAATTGATATCCTGGGCCAAACAGAGCCTCCACGTGCTCTTGCGTAAGGTGAATATGTCTAGCCGACACACCTACGGGTACAGTCTTACTCATTGTAAAGTCACTCCTTGTATTTTCTCTAGTATCTGTACAAGCCATTAACCATTATACATCTTCTTACCCAAAAATAAAAAGGGCTGCATCATAACGAGGCCCCTTTTTTCGACAATTTATGTTTTTTGCACAAGATTGTCATGGTTTAGACACCTGAGAGGCCAAATTTACGCTTAAAAAAGAGGTCGCATTCTCATACATCCAGCCTTTCACAGTATCCTCTGGATAATAACGGAGCAGCTGCTCTATAAGATCAGGGTATTTTCCCGGATGCTCCAACTTCTCTACCCAAGTATCGATGCCGTCAAAATCCGAGCCAAACATCATATGCTTCTCACCGCCGAGACTACATACATGTTCAATGTGCTTTAACAAATCATCCATACGAGCCTTCCCATCATCACTTACAAACCAAGGATAAAAAGTCAGACCCATTCTTCCATCCATTGCAATCAAAGCTTTAATCTGTTCATCATTTAAATTTCTAACATGCCCACATATAGCCGCAGCATTCGAATGGGAAGCAATAAACGGACGATTGCTTAAATCAGCCAACTCCCAGAACCCCGCTTGTGACAAATGCGACACATCAAGCAGCATTCCACTTTCGTTGCACCATTCTATCAGCTTTCTCCCTTTTTCCGTAAATCCACCATTACGCTTCTCTAGCACACCATCTGCTGCCCAGTTCGCATAATTCCAAGTCACACCAAGAAACCGTACTCCAAGTTCGAAGCAGAGCTGAGCATAAAACAAGTTCCCTTCTAAGCCGTCTACGCCCTCCAGAGAGAGCATTGCTTGTGGAGGTGCGCCTACTAATCGATTTCCTACTTGCTCCTTCCACTGTAACCACTGAAGCCCATCTGTGTTCACTATCTTTTGCCTAAAGAGATCAATTTGCCCTAGAACATGTTCAAAGCTTGGTTTTCCTCTGTTAGTTGAAAGAAATATTGCAAAACATTGCAACGCCACTCCGCCAGAAGCCAGCCGCTCTGCAGTAACATCTAATCGAGGATCATTGTCAAAATTTATATCCGGGGAGGCTTGCATTTTGCTTAGCACATCACAATGGAAATCCGCTACTTTAAACTTATCAGCCCTCATTTTACAACCCCACTTTCTCACTGTCCCAGCCGTTCATTTCATTTCCAAATGCCTATTTCAGATACTATGCAAAAAAACGCCAGACTATAAATCAAAAGCAAAAACCTGTTTACAAAAGTAAACAGGTTCAATCATTCTATAGGTCTATTATCTGGGTTCAACAATCAGTTTAATCGCGGTTCGATCTTCCCCATCAATCACTATATCAGTGAACGCAGGAATGCAGATCAAATCTACTCCGCTTGGTGCAACAAATCCCCGGGCAATGGCAACTGCTTTGACTGCTTGATTCAGTGCTCCAGCTCCAATAGCTTGTAATTCGGCCGATCCACGTTCACGAAGAACACCCGCTAATGCGCCGGCGACGGAATTTGGATTGGATTTAGCTGATACTTTTAATACATCCATAGTAAGTACCTCCCCTGGGAAAATAATGGTGTTCTTCCACTACTTTAGATGTTATTCGCGAGAGAAGAAATAATTCCTTCTTTTTACGGACCACGTCTTCCAAAAACGGTATTAAAGATACTCTTTTATGATATTAAAAATATCACACTTTACCCTAACTCAGCGAAATTACTCGGATTAAACCATACTCTGTTCTACGTTTAGCTCATAACCCATTCATCTTCACGTAACCGTATCTTCTCCAGACGAGTTGCCGCACCAGTATTTTCATCTAATTCTGCAAATAAACCGTGAAGCTGCCACTTGCCTTCATCGACAACAAATCGTGCTGGAAGCTGAGTTGTGAACTTATAAAGTACTGCATCTCTTTCCATACCCAGAATTCCTTCGCTTGAACCAACCATTCCCGCATCGGTCAAATACGCAGTTCCTCCTGGTAAAATCACATCATCATTTGTCTGAACATGAGTATGAGTCCCAACAACAATCGATGCGCGACCATCCATAAAATATCCCATGGCGATTTTCTCAGAGGTTACCTCTGCATGGAAATCGACTAAAATACATTTGTGATCTCTACGAAGCTCTTCCACAATTTCTTCCCCAACACGGAAAGGACAATCGATAGCAGGTAAGAATGTCCGGCCTTGCAAATTTACTATGGCCAGTTCTTTACCGTTCCCTTTAACGACTGTATAACCTCTTCCCGGTGTTCCTGGCGGAAAATTAGCGGGACGAATAATCCGAGCCTCATCATCGATGAACTCAAAAATATCTTTGTTGTCCCATGTGTGGTTTCCCATAGTTATACCGTGAACGCCCCAGTTAAAAAACTCATTAGCGATCGCCTTGGTGATCCCTCTACCGGCAGCAGAATTTTCACCATTAACAATAATGATATGTGGCTGATATTTACTTTTTAGTGAGGGCAACATCTCACGAAGAGCCTTTCTGCCAACATTTCCAACGATATCTCCAATAAATAGTACTTTAATGATTCTCTCCTCCTAATCTTAACCGCTATATCTAAATGGATAAGACCTCATATTCAAAAGAAAAAAGGCCCCGCTTAGGGGCCAATTCTCAACAAATATAAGAAAGTATAAGTTACATCTTATCCCTTAACCTTATATTCCACCTATTTAGCGTATTCAACAGCCCGTGTCTCACGAATAACGGTAACTTTGATATGTCCTGGATAATCCAGTTCACTTTCAATCATTTTCGTAATATCGCGAGCAAGACGGAATGCCTCTGCATCGTCAATCTTCTCTGGCTGTACCATCACGCGTACCTCACGGCCCGCCTGAATAGCAAATGATTTCTCAACGCCTTCGAATGACTCTGAGATTTCTTCCAGTTTTTCTAGACGTTTAATATACGTTTCCAGTGTTTCACGGCGAGCGCCAGGTCTTGCTGCTGACAATGCATCAGCTGCACCAACCAACATAGCAATAACCGAGGTAGCTTCGCAATCTCCATGATGAGACGCGATACTGTTGATAACAACCGGATGTTCCTTATATTTCTTCGCTAGTTCAACGCCGATCTCAACATGCGATCCTTCTACTTCATGATCCAGCGCTTTGCCGATATCATGGAGCAATCCTGCACGTTTTGCAAGCACGATGTCTTCCCCAAGCTCACCGGCCATCAGTCCAGTTAAATAAGCAACCTCCATGGAGTGCTTCAATACATTTTGACCATAGCTTGTACGGAATTTCAGACGACCCAGAATCTTGATCAAATCTGGATGCAATCCGTGAACACCCACTTCGAAAGTAGCTTGTTCACCATATTCGCGAATTCGTTCGTCCACTTCTTTGCGGGATTTCTCCACCATCTCTTCAATTCGAGCGGGATGGATACGTCCATCTGCCACAAGCTTCTCAAGTGCCGTACGGGCCACTTCACGGCGGATCGGATCAAATCCCGACAAAATAACTGCTTCCGGCGTATCATCAATAATGAGGTCGATACCTGTAAGAGTTTCGAGTGCACGAATATTACGGCCTTCACGACCGATAATCCGCCCCTTCATCTCTTCGTTCGGCAGGGTAACAACTGAAACTGTTGTCTCCGCTACGTGATCAGCTGCACAGCGTTGGATAGCGAGTGTGATGATTTCGCGGGATTTCTTATCCGCTTCCTCTTTCGCCTGCTGTTCAATCTCTTTGATCATTTGAGCCGTTTCATGGCGAACTTCTTGCTCAACATTGCTAAGAATAATACTTCTTGCATCCTCGATGCTTAAATTGGAAATTCTCTCCAATTCAGTGACTTGGTTTTTGTAAATAACATCAATTTGCTGTTGGGTTTCATCAATTCGTTTCTCTTTGTTAGCTACTTGTTCTTCTTTTCTTTCAAGCGATTCCATTTTTTTATCCAGAGATTCTTCCTTTTGCAGCAAACGTCTCTCTTGCCGTTGGATTTCATTCCGACGTTCACGAGTTTCTTTCTCAGCTTCAGTACGGATTCTATGGACTTCGTCCTTAGCTTCCAATACTGTTTCTTTCTTCAGCGCCTCTGCGTCTTTCTTCGCGTTCTCCACGATGACTACGGCTTCTCTTTCTGCGCTTTGAATTTTAGCTTCTGCAAGGGATTTACGAATAAAATAACCGAACCCAAAGAATAATGCAGCTACAACGAGAACGATAATGACCCAGATCCATGCTTGCATCTGTTCACCTCCTCGTTGGTTCCTCTCCAAGGTATATCCCTGGGAATTGTGCAGTTGTTAAACTATCCGTTCATCACCATACAAAAAACCGGTAAATAACCGATTGCCATACTGCACATGCTGCACATGCACACTGCCCGCCTTATCCGGCGATTACATTTCATATGAGTTGTACGCGAACCGTTTTAAAAAGTCACCTTTTTGGGAAGGAAAAAGGATTCTTACTTTATGCCGATTCATGTTATATTTTATTATTTATAAAAAGACATTGTCAAGAGAGTCGATATGCGCATTAATGTCAAGAGAATCAGTGAGTCTAGTAAAATTCCTCATCTTCACCCTCATAATTGTCTTCCTCAAGTAAAGTATTGATCACTTGTCGCACCATATCACCCGAGAATCCACGCCGCATTAAGAAGGCTCCAGTCTTTCTGCGCTTATCTGTGGCTTCACCACGAATAAGATTCCATTTCTTACGACCAATCTGAAGTGCACTCTCTAGTTCTTGTTCAGGACTGACATTCTCCAGTGCTTCCGAGATCAAGGTTTTGTCGATTCCTTTCTCACGTAGCTCTTGGCGAATCCACATTTTCCCTTTTCGCTGGTTCGTAATGCGTTGCTCGGCCCATTGCTTTGCATACAAGGGGTCATCAAGAAATCTTTCCTGCTGTAGCCGTTGCACCACTTCCGCAATAATAGTCTCCCCTATTTCCTTCTGCCGTAAACGGCGAGTCATTTCCATAGCGGTACGTGGCTTCCGTTCTAGATAACGAAGTCCTTCTACATAAGCTCGTTGTCGCTCATCAGCAACAACAATTTCCTCCAAATCGGCTTTCATAAAAGAATTTCCAGTAATCATCCGATATTTAATCATGACGTCTTCGTGTACAGTCATGTTATAGGCTCCGAAATGTATGATGTAGCGGTGGTCCGACTTCTTCTGACGTTCTACCTTAGTAATTTCTAAAAGTTCTCCATCAGGAAAATCAGATAGGACCTGTACGTCCTGCTCATCCGATTCAAAATCCATATCCAGCTGTATTACCATAGTTGCTTGTCACCTCATAGCAATAAAATATCCCCACAAAGTGCGGCTTAACTTCGGTGCGTACTCAGGTACTTTGGGGGGACCCCAAATATATATGTTCTTACACTGTTAAGAAAAGACACCCTGCAACAATGAATCACAGGGCGTCCTATTCCTTAGTAAATTCTATTGTTCGATTTCGAGAAGTAGCTTTTCTTCTTCCTCTTGCTCTGCAATGATTTCCGCTTCATTTGGTGCAGCAACAATAGTGGACAGGTTACTTGCTTCACGGATCTTGTTCTCAATGATAAGTGCAATATCTTGATGTTCTTTCAAGAACTGTTTGGCATTCTCACGTCCTTGACCGAGACGCTCACCCTCATAGGAATACCAAGCACCACTCTTATTCACGATGTCCATTTCAGTACCGATGTCTACAAGACTTCCTTCTCTGGAAATCCCTTCACCATACATGATATCAACATCAGCTTGTTTAAATGGAGGTGCTACCTTATTCTTCACAATCTTGATCTTGGTGCGGTTACCTACAACGTCGTTACCCATCTTAATACTTTCGACACGGCGAACATCCAACCGTACGGAAGAGTAGAATTTCAACGCCCGACCACCCGGTGTTGTCTCAGGGTTACCGAACATAACACCAATTTTCTCACGAAGCTGGTTAATAAAGATAGCAATTGTATTCGATTTACTAATGGCACCAGATAGCTTCCGAAGCGCTTGAGACATCAAACGAGCCTGTAGGCCGACGTGAGAGTCACCCATATCACCTTCGATTTCCGCTTTAGGAACCAACGCAGCTACGGAGTCAACGACAATAATGTCTACTGCACCACTACGGACAAGTGCTTCAGCAATCTCAAGTGCCTGTTCACCCGTATCTGGCTGAGATAGCAACAATTCATCAATGTTTACGCCCAAGTTACGTGCATACTTCGGATCGAGCGCATGCTCAGCATCGATAAATGCAGCTTGTCCTCCTTGTTTTTGCACTTCTGCAATAGCATGAAGAGCAACAGTCGTTTTACCGGAGGATTCAGGTCCGTATACTTCAATAATACGTCCCTTTGGAAGTCCGCCTATACCTAACGCAATATCAAGTGCCAAAGATCCGCTAGGTACAACTTCCACTTGCATATGAGTGGATTCTCCCAGTTTCATGATCGAACCTTTACCAAATTGTTTTTCTATTTGACGAAGCGCCATATCAAGCGCTGCACGACGATCTGACAATCAGACCACTTCCTTCACTGTTTATAATAATATAATAACGTGTTTTTGAGGTCTTGCCAAGCTTTTTTTCGAACATACATTCGTTTTTTTTGTCTCAAGCGTTAATTATCCCTTTTATTGTAAGCCTCCCTCCGGACATAGAAGTTAACTGATTTCTCTACTTCACCGGACATCAACGACTTATGATCAAAACCAAAACAGCGATCAAAATCTCCGCAGATATACAAAAAACCGCAGCAAAGAAATCTCAGTGCCACGGTTCTTCCGTATGTCTCAATTATAACTGGGCTAATCTCCCATTACAAGTCTGAGCCTTCAAGAGGTGTCTCCACCTTCCGTTCCTCAAGTCTGCGCCATAGACGATACAACAGAGCTTTAACAGTACGCAGTCGTATATTTTCACGTGTACCTTTAAGATTAAGCTCGTATACTTCTGTCTTACGCCCGCGTTCAGCTAAACCAATAAATACAAGTCCAACTGGCTTACGTTCAGAATAGCCTGGTCCTGCTACACCAGTTACAGATAAACCGAAATCACTATCTGCGATCATTCTCACCTGATCAGCTAACACCTCGGCAACTTCACGACTAACTGCCCCTGGAGCATCTGGCCCCTCCAAATAAGCACTTGGCACATTCAGAAGTTTTTTCTTCAGGTCGTTGGAATAACAGACGATTCCTCCCGCAAACATCGAAGCACTGCCTGGAATGTTAGTTATACTCTCCATCAGCAAGCCTCCCGTGCAACTCTCTGCCGCACTTAAAGTCAGACCTGCATCCGCCATCCAATCCACAATCAATTGCTCCAGTGGCACATCAATATTTGCATATAAATGTTCTGGCAAAATCTCTTTGATCTGTTTCTCCAGAATCTCCAGCTTCTTGTAAGCTTCATGCTCGGAAGGCGCCTTTGTCGAAATACGAACGGTTACCTCTCCCTCTTTAGCGTAAGGAGCTATGGTTGGGTCTGTCTGGCTGTGAATAAGATCAATGAGCTTATCCTCAAGCAGTGATTCTCCGATACCGGCAAATTTAAGCATTTTAGAATAAAGTGGCATTTCTGTCGTTAGAGCGTGCTGCTGGAGCCACGGTACAGCTTTATCTACGAACATCGGCTTCATCTCGCGAGGCGGACCAGGAAGCACAATATAATATTTTTTTTCATGCTCAAAAGCAATGCCAACAGCAAGACCAATCTCATTTGGCAAAGGTGTAGTTCCTTCAATTATAAGTGCCTGTTTACGATTATTCTCCGTCATTACAATCTTTCGATCATCAAAGAAACGTTGTACATGATCCATTGCCAAGCGATCTATATGAAGTGTGCGACCTAAGGAAGCAGCCAGCGCGTCCTTCGTTAGATCATCTTCTGTAGGACCAATACCACCGGTAAATATGATAACATCCGCTCTGCTTTGAGCGATCTCAATGGCTTGCTGCAAGCGACTGCTGTTATCCCCAACTACGGTTTGAAAATATACATCAATCCCAATAGCAGCTAGCTCAATAGACAAAAACTGGGCATTACTATTTACGATTTGACCGAGCAAAAGCTCCGTGCCTACTGCAATAATCTCCGCTTTCATACCTGGCTTTCGCCTCCTCGTTATAATGTAGATACACTGCTTTTAGGGTTTAAAAAAGGTAATAGGTGCTTTACCTATTACCTCTCCTATATGTAGCTGCCTAAAACGCTTAAGCATTATGCAGCTGTAATAGATCCTTATTCTTCACAAAATAATCAATTCCAGAGTAAATAGTGATCAAGGCTGCAGCCCAGATGGCAATATCGTCTACAGGAATGCTGACGAATTGAAATGGGAAATTATTTAACAACAGCAGTGAGATCGCTACAATTTGTACAACCGTCTTTATCTTACCCCATTTGCTGGCGGCAACCACTTTTCCCTCTAACAATGCTATCTGGCGAAGCCCGGTTACTGCGAACTCACGACTAATGATAACAATTGCGATCCATGAATCACATCTGCCCAATTCCACAAGTGAAATCAGAACTGCAGAAACTAACAGCTTGTCCGCTAACGGATCAAGGAGCTTACCGAGATTGGTGACCATATTATATTTCCTTGCTATGTAGCCGTCTATTCCATCTGTGCTCGCTGCAAGCAAAAAGATTACAGCTGCCACCAAATGATTAACAGATAGCTGAAAAGAGCCCCAATGTATCGGTTCTGGATAAAAACTGAAATCCACCAGTAAGAAAAACATCATAATCGGGATCAGGCAAATACGTGCTAGCGTGATGCGGTTGGGCAAATTCACTGAAGTTCCTCCCCTAAATCGTTCATACAAATTGCCTGAGTCAGGCTCATCTATTTCTACTTAAGCAAGTATATTATAGCTATAAATAGGTGTCAAAAAAAATACAAAGCACCCCGCATAATGGCGCTGATAAGCACTGCGGGGTACAAAATGCTATTTTAAGTTGTTGAACTGCAGGTCCAGCGGCAAATCAGCTTTACGCAAAATCTGGATAATTTGTTGTAAATCATCGCGACTCTTACCAGTTACACGGATCTGATCTCCTTGAATCTGGCTCTTCACCTTCAATTTCGAATCACGAATCAGGATGTTAATTTTTTTTGCGTTCTCCTGATCAATTCCTTGCTTAAGACCTAAACGCTGACGAACACTACCCAGAGAAGCAGGCTCCACTTTGCCGAAATCCAAGTTTTTCAGCGTGATACCTCTCTTCACCATCTTCGATTGTAAAATATCAATAACAGCGTTTAACTTATATTCGTCCTCAGAGGCGATAATAAGTGCGTCTTTCTCCAGCTTCAGACTACTCTTGCTGTTCTTAAAGTCAAAGCGGTTGTCAATTTCTTTCTCTGTTTGGTGGATCGCATTGGTTAATTCCTGCATATCCATTTTAGATACGATATCAAATGAACTTTCTGAACTCATAACTACACGTCCTTTGTACTTTTTAGTCTGCTACTATTATAAAAGAATGATACCCTTAAGTCTAATATTGGATAATATGTACCTCACCCGACACAGAAAACAGCCCCACATAGTGGAGCTTTTCCTTCGAAATGAGTTGTGTTTCAGGTAGAAATACGTCTCCAATGGAAAATATCCTTGGAGACGCACATTCTAAATTCTCTATCTGCTTCGAAGCGGGCTTCGAAACATATCCAGAATTCCAAGCACGATATGTGCAAGACCGAACCCGAGAATTCCATAACCCCAAGCACTTGGTGTCATATAGTATCCGATAAGACTGACAACAACCCCAAGTCCAGCTACAATCCAGCTAACAATCATGAATGTACACCCCACTTTGGCTAAGAACTAGAAACAGTCTTATGTTCCCCGCAAAGCCAAAGTCTATGCATCATTTTTCTTATTGGCCTGTTTCATTAGTCTGGTCGGTAGTATCGGTGGTGCCTTCATTCTGGGTCGTTTCACTTCCTGTACCATCATCCAGATTAAGTAGCAGACGAGATGAGGTCTTTTCATCCGTAATTACTTGTCCATTGACAGTAATCTCAGTAGCTGGTGAATAACCAGATTTAATATACATTCCTTCACTTCCAAGCACAAAGCTCATACGATCTCCTGCCGCTGTGTTACCAAATGAGAGTTTTTCACCTTTAGAGTTCTCACCTTTATACACCTCAAGCCAGCTTACCCCAGTAGCTGAAATCTCAACCTTCACTTCACTTCCAGCCGGAGCTGAAACCTTGAATTTTGTTGTTTTTCCTGCTTTCCCATCCGGTGTAACTGTAATGGATTGCGGGGAAGGCGTAGGTGTTGGTAATGGCGTTGGCTCTGCAGTAGGTTCAGTTGTTGCTTCTGTTCCTGCCGAAGAAGTTGGCGCCACAACTCCACCTCCTGAAGCCGGTGGAGATGTTTTAGCAGTCGTAGGATCCTGCTGTTCATTCGTCAGATTCGTCTGATCAATCTGATCAGGATCCGGTTTGTTCAAACTAGATGCATAAATGTAAATCACAACAATAATTAATATTGGAAATGTCCACATTAGCACTGTTGGCAGCCATTTTGCATTCCGTTCGGTTTCTGGTCTACGGCTGCGTTTTTGAATCACCGTTTCCATGGCTGTGTCTTCGGGAGGGGCAGGTACATTCCCATGCTCCTCTAGCAGTTCGTCAGGACTCATCCCTACTGCCTCTGCGTACGTTTTGATAAACGCCCTAACATAAAAACTTCCTGGAAGCACCTTATAGTCTCCAGACTCGATGGCTTCCAAATACTTTTTGCGAATTTTCGTTACTTCCTGGACATCGTCAAGACTCATCCCTTTTTGCAGACGCGCCTCTTTCAATTGCCGGCCCAGTTCCGACATACCATCACCTCCTGTAAATTTCAATGAATATCATTGTTCATTCTTGTTCTATAAATCATCACTGTAGCTAGTCGTAAACGACTCGTACAATATTTCTTCATTTGGATTATTGCGAAGCTCGATAATAATATCAAAATCATCAAAGGTGTACTCAGATTCCCGCACAAAAATATCTGGATGCTCGATCACTTTCGTGCTTGGCATACTCATAACATTTTGTAATAAATTATAATGCTTCTCATTAGAGCGGATCGTACTAACAATACCATCAATGATAAATACATTATGTGGGTTCATCTCATCTTCTGCTAATTGACTTCGAACCGTCTGACGTAAAAGTGTCGAGGAGACAAATGTCCAACGCTTCATCGCGCAGACACTGCCAGCAATAATTGATTCCGTCTTTCCTACACGGGGCATACCTCGAAGTCCTATTACCTGATTTCCATCTTTTTTAAACAGTTCCCCGAGAAAATCGACCAATAGACCAAGCTCATCCCGAGTAAAACGAAACGTCTTCCGATCATCTGAATCCCGTTCAATATATCGCCCATGGCGCACAGCCAGCTTGTCTACGAGTCTTGGAGACCGCAGAGCTGAAACTGTAATATTATCAACTTTCTTGAGCATTTCGCCCATCAGCATTATTTTGTCATCGTCATTGGTCTCCAGCAACATTCCTCGAGTCTTTCCTTCAACGCCATTAATCGTCAGAATGTTGACTTCTAGCATCCCTAACATTGAAGCGATATCACCAAGCAGACCGGGTCTGTTCTTGTGAATCTTGTATTCCATATACCATTGTTTATATTCCACTTGTACACCTCATAGATTCCTTTTCCCGCACTTTGATATACATCAAAAAAATGCCGTTCAGACAAAGCGGTCTGAAACACGGGTCATGTTAATGATATATAAAATAAAAATGAAAGGCAAGGTCAGTCCTGTAATAATTGCAGAAAAGCTCCCACAAGGGGAGCTTTTCCGCAAGCTTAGGCGTGATTTTTCGCCAACTTGACCATGAGTTTAGCAATCGTCTGCTTTTCTTCATCGTTGCCGACGTCCCATAGCTCTTTGATTGCACGGTTTTGAGTGTTTGCTGGATCCACTTTTTCATCGAGGAATTCCCCAATTTCAAAAGCCAGCTTTGAGATTGTGTCTTCACTCATCCCAAGTTTCTCCGCCTGTACAACTCGTTTTCCCAGAAATTTCTTCCAGGTGTCAAAATTTTTGATTACGCTATCTTCTTGTGTCATCTTAAATCCTCCTTCATGTTTACGGTCAAACACCTGCATACAGGCTGTAAGCCGCCTTACGTGAGATTTAAAAACAACACTTATAATATGTCTTAGAAGCTAAGTTATTATGCTGGAGCTTTTCTCCAACTGAAGATCAGGTAATCCATCCACCATTTGGACTAATAATCTGACCAGTGATATACCCGGACTCAGGCAAAGCCAAAAAATAAATTAGTGAAGATATTTCATTTGGCGTAGCCAAACGCCCTACTGGAATCTCATCCTCCAGCATCCGGACTTCATCCTCCTGTAAATTGGACAGCATGTTCGTATTAACAGCTCCTGGAGCTACCGCGTTAACAGTTACACCAGATGGAGCCAACTCTTTAGCTAAAGCCTTTGTAAAGGCATTCACTCCACCCTTGCTAGCCGAATAAGCTACTTCGCAAGAAGCTCCAGTGATTCCCCATACGGAAGAAACGTTGATGATACGACCATAACGTTGCGATACCATATACGGCATAAAGATCTGACTGCACATATAGGTTCCCTTCAAGTTAATGGACATAATGTCATCCCATTCCTCTTCGGTCACATCAGCTAGCATTCCGTAATGCGATTTACCGGCATTATTGACGAGAATATCCGGCTGCATCCCATTACTCTCAAGCTTTTCCGCCATACGTACTATCTGACTACGATCCTTCATATCCGCGTTTACTGTCATTACCTTTGCGCCAAGGGCCATACAACGCCGAGCGACATCATTCGCAGCTTCATGTGAGTGTCTGTAATGAATAACTATATTCATCCCCACAGAAGCAAATCGTTCCGCAATGGCGCCGCCGATCCCTCCGCTTCCCCCTGTAATGAGCACTGTCATTTCCCCTAGTGGTTTGCTGCTCTCTCCCAAAACGCTCACCTAAGGACTCACCACCAATGAAACGGCAAGCTGTTCCCAGTTTACATGGGCTTGCAGACGCTCATTTACTTCTGCCAGAGTGATCGATTCATACATAGGCAGAACTTCAAACAGGTCACCACCACGGAACTGGTAGCGTGTAAATTCATGTGCGATACTTTCAGGGGAGTTCAGCATGCGCAAATAACCGCCAATTTTCTTTTTCCGTGCCCGCTCGAAATCCTTCTCCGCAAAGCCAGACTTTAAGATTAGATCTACTTCTTCTTTAATTCGTTTTAAAAGCAAGTCCGGATCCTTTGTATCCCCACCCATTGCAGAAAAAGCATACTGCGGAGAACTATTAAATTCATGTCCAAAGCTGTCCGAGATCAATTCCTCATCATAAAGCTTTTGATACAATGCTGTGCTACTACCTACCAACAAATCGAGCATTAGCTTCGTTATCAGGTCGCGTTTCAGAGAAGCTTCACCTGTTAGATCTTCTACTTTTTCCTTGAAACCAAACATGATTTTCGGCATCGAAACAGCAAGCTTGCTTTCTAGCCGTTTTGTAGCGACTTGTTCGGGTTCATCTTCAAAAATACGCTTGATTTCACCCTGCTTGCCGTAGGTTTTACCCTTTTGGTTAGCGCGAATCAAGGAAAATACTTTCTCCGGGTCCACACCCCCAACCACGAACAACAACATATTGCTAGGGTGATAAAAAGCGTTATAACATGTGTACAGCGTTTCTTTAGTGATCGTACTAATCGATTCTACCGTACCTGCAATGTCAATCCGAACCGGATGCTTCGAATACATTGCTTCAATAAGGCCAAAATACACGCGCCAGTCCGGATTATCAGCATACATATTGATTTCTTGACCAATAATTCCCTTTTCCTTTTCTACATTCTCATCTGTAAAATAAGGTCGCTGAACAAAATCAACGAGCGTACTAAGATTGGTCTCTATATTTTCTGTTGCTGAGAAAAGATAAACTGTCTGATCAAAGCTTGTAAAAGCATTGGCCGAGGCTCCATTTGAAGCAAAGGTAGCAAAAATATCGCCTTCTGGCTCTTCGAACATTTTGTGCTCTAAAAAGTGAGCTATACCATCAGGAACAGTGGTCTCTTCTCCACCTGCGACATGAAAATGATTGTCAACGGAACCGTATTTAGTTGCAAATGTAGCATAGGTCTTTTTGAAGGTTGGTTTCGGCAACACATATACCTGAAGTCCGTTATCCATGACCTCATGATAAATGGTCTCTTGAAGTCTGTCGTAATGAATTTGTTCCATCGTTATTCCTCCTTTCCTGTCAAGAAATATATCGTATCCAGCTGAAAGGTTTCAGCGGCAGCTTTTACATCTTCAGCACCGATTTGTTCCACCTGCTCCAATAGCTGATCCGCTGTCCGTTCTTTTCCTGACAACTGGCGGTTGAAATCGTAAGAGATCATTTCAAAAGCAGAATCCGGAATCTCGGAAAGCTGATTGCGGATCATAGCTTTGGTCTGACTCAGTTCCAGATCACTGATATTGCCAGCTTTCATCTCTTCCAATTGCTTCTCTATAATGTCCACGGCTTTGCCGTAATTTTGCGTTTCGATACCTGATTGAATCGTTCCAATGCCCTTGTGGCCGTCATAACGAGACGAAGCATAATAGGCAAGGCTTGCCTTCTCACGTACGTTAACGAAGAGTTTAGAGTGGGGATACCCTCCTAATATTCCGTTGTACATAAGTGCGGACGCGTAATTATCATCCTTATAAGTAATAGAGGTGCGTAGACCCAGGTTCAACTTGCCCTGACTGACATCCAGCTTCTCTTCTACAGTCCGCACCTCATTAACTGATACAGGTACGAACTTAGAGCTATATAAGCCCACCTCGGACTGAACCCGACCGAAATGACGCTGTACAAGCTTTTCTACTTCCTCAGCTGTAGTGTCACCCACTACATAGAGATCAAGGATGGCATCATCCAGCCAGGAATTATACGATTCATACAAACTTTTCGGAGTGATTTGATCCAGATCCGCTCTTTGCCCCAGAGGGTGAAGACGATATGGCTCGTTACGGCACATTTCCTCAATACAGCGCTCAGCAGCGTAACGTATCTTGTCATTTACGATGGACTCCAGCTTCTTGCGAACGGTTTCACGCTCCGTTGCAACATACGAAGGTCGGAAGCTGCCGTCTTCAACTAATGGACGAGTCAGTACTTCACCTAAGAAAGCGAAGGATTGTTCAAGTAAGCTCTCCTGGCTTTGCACAAAAGAGTCATTAATAGTATCCATGCGGAACTGAACGATTTGATAATCGCCTCTTTTATAAATATCAAACCCGAATCCAGCGCCATACAGTTCCTCCAAACGCTCGCGGAATTGTGTGGTCTCCGGATAAGTCGCGGTACCTCTGCGAAGCACGAATGGAGCTAGTGCAGTAGAGGTTACTGTATTCTCATCAAGTGGGATCCCAGCATAAAGTGAGATCGCGTAGGTCTTAAATGCCTTGGTTGGCATAACGTGAATGCGCAAGCCTCCTACGGTGCCATGCTGAAATACATTATTAGTCAAGTCCAAAACTCCTTTACGGCGTGGATAGTTGCTCTACATCATGTTTATGAATTATTAACCATTCTAAACCATTCCAAAGTAAGGAAGCAACCGGAAGCCTCTTCCCGGTTGCTCTCTGAATTCTCTATCCTTCTTTTTACATACAGAAAATATGCTGACCAATCGTCTTCACCTGAGGACGGGTCCAAATCCATTTAGAGGTCGCTGTTTTAGGGTTGAAGTAATACAAACATCCACCTGAAGGGTCCCAACCATTGAGTGCTTGCTGCACTGCTTTACGTGCTTGCTCATTGGGCTCCAAATAGATCTGACCATCGGCCACAGCTGTAAATGCTCCCGGTTGAAAAATAACGCCAGACGGCGTATTCGGGAAACTAGGTGAGTTCACACGGTTTAAAATGACCGCAGCAACAGCAACCTGACCTTCGAAAGGCTCACCTCTGGCTTCTCCATACACGGCATTAGCCATGATTTTCAGATCATTCTCCGATAAGCCCAAAGAATTACCTGAAGACAATCCTGGCGAATTCGTTTTATTGGACGTATTTGTTTTATTACCAGTGTTATTCTGTGCTGTCTTATTTCCCGTGCCCGTAGAAGGCTCAGTCGGCTTCCAGTTCTTCGTGGCGTTATACAGCTTCAGCTTAGTTTTGGCACCCACAATGCCATCAGACTTCATTCCGAATTTCCATTGAAACCAAGTTACTGCATTCTTCGTTTTTGGCCCAAAATGACTGTCTATTTTTCCGGCATAATAACCTAAATGCTTTAATCGCCCCTGCAATTCATAGACATCCTGACCCGTGGACCCAAGTTTAATGGGTGTTGTACTGAAAGCCGGCAAGGCTTCTTCGTCAGGATTATTTAACTCGTGGACAAATGACGCAGCAGCACTTTGCTTGGTCTGAACAATGCCATTCCCCTTGAAAAACGTTCCTGCAAACGGCGCGGCAGCAAGTGCAAGAGTTAAAGCAGCAAATATCCACATCTTTTGTTTCTTCATAGGGTTCGCTCTACCTTTCTTTTGTAAGTTCTGCATGGATGGCTAAAGTTATTATGACGACTGTCAGCGCATCCTATGCATTACTAAAAAAGAAGAAATAGCTTTTCATTATAATTGAGAATAATTATCAACTATATTCGAAATAAGAAAACCATGGAGTTGATATGAATCATGAATTTAAAGGACCACATTTTACTGTGGAACCACGCATGAATTGAAATTATAGATATACGTCATACTTTTCAACATTTAAGTGATATGAATTCACAATAGTCCAAGTAACAGTTCGCACTTTTAGGGAAAAACTCCCTGAAAATAGTGGATATTCTCTGATAATGAATGGAATTAGGGAATTCCTCCCTAAAAATCAGGCCAATTCCTTTATTTCTTACCAAAATTAATAAATTATAGGGAGCTTTTCCCTAATTATAAGTCTGAGAACCAATAATCTCAGAATTTCAGGGAGAAATTCCCTAATTATTTTAATGAAGCTTCACTCGGAGCCTCATTCGTAGCTTCACTAAAGCCATTATTTGAAGTGTCATTTACACTTCTTCAGCACGAGTAAGGGGCCGTCCCCAAGTAGTACAAACTACTTGGGGACGACCCCTTTTTACTGTCTATTTAAGGTTTAAACTGACTTGTTCAGCTTAAGAACTGATCTTGTTATGCTGATACTGCTCAAGTGATACAAGCACCTCACGCGGCTTGCTGCCCTCGTAAGGCCCTATTACCCCACGAGCCTCCATAGAGTCAATCAAACGGGCTGCACGGGTGTAACCAACCCTCATCCGGCGCTGTAGTAGCGAGACTGAAGCTTGCTTCGCTTCAAGCACGATCGTTACGGCCTGCTCATATAACTCATCCTGTGGCTCCTGGTCTTCAGCGATTGTGTCATCAACCTCTGGAACAATGGACTCATCATATTCTGCTTCACCTTGACTGCTGACATATTGAACGATCGTCTCAACCTCTTGATCGCTCATAAAGGCACCCTGCACACGAATCGGTTTAGAAGCTCCCATCGGTAAGAACAGCATGTCTCCCCGACCTAACAGCTTCTCCGCACCTGGCATATCCAGAATGGTACGTGAGTCGACATTGGAAGATACGCCGAAAGCGATACGAGATGGAATATTCGCCTTAATCAAACCTGTAATGACATCCACGGAAGGACGCTGAGTGGCGATAATTAGATGTATACCAGCTGCACGCGCCATCTGTGCAAGCCGACAGATAGCATCCTCTACATCGTTAGCGGCAACCATCATCAAATCCGCAAGCTCGTCCACAATAACAACGATATACGGAAGTATAGCAGCTGGGTTCTCAGCCATCAGCTTATTATAGCCTTCCATGTTGCGTGTACCTGATTTGGAGAAGAGTTCATACCTTTTCTCCATTTCCACAACAATCTTCTTTAAAGCTAAGCTCGCCCGCTTCGGATCAGTAACGACTGGAGCCAGAAGATGCGGAATCCCATTATAGACATTCAGCTCTACCATCTTCGGGTCCACCATCAGGAATTTGACTTCATCAGGTTTAGCTTTGTATAAAATACTCGTAATAATCCCGTTAATACAAACCGATTTACCAGAACCCGTTGCACCAGCCACCAATAAATGGGGCATCTTCGCTAAATTACCGATAATCGTCTGACCCGAAATATCACGTCCAAAAGCAATCGATAATCTGGATTCAGCTTCCTGAAAGATCTGTGTCTCCATAACTTCACGCATGGTCACAATAGACACTTCGGAATTCGGTACCTCTATCCCAATGGCTGATTTACCCGGAATTGGCGCCTCCATACGTATATCTTTGGCTGCAAGAGCAAGCGCAATGTCATCCGTCAGATTAACAATGCGGCTAACTTTGACACCGATATCCGGCTGAATCTCATACCGTGTAACCGCTGGACCTCTAACTACTTCGAGAACCTTTGCTCTAACACCGAAACTCTCTAGGGTAGCTTCTAGCTTACGGGCGGTCTGCATATAATCATTCTGATCTCCCGCTTTGCCGCTGTTGTTAGGTTTGGCTAAAAGTCGGAAAGATGGCAGCTTATAAGGTTTTGGTGGAGGTGGTGCCGGTGGAGCAGGAATGATCTGTCCATCAGGAGTAGCGCTTAGCAATCCATCCAAGTCTATAGTCACATTCTCCTCAGGCTCATCTGAAGGCTGTTGACTAACTGGATTAACCCCGGCAACAGGAGCTTTGACGGTAACACCACGAGCTGCTGGAGAGAATTCACTCCATTCCTCCCGATCTTCCTCATTCAGCCCTTCTGAGCGGATATGCTCAAAGAAGTCGCGAATAATTGGAGTCACAGGTTCCATATCCATATCTGCATCATCAAAATCATGATGGATATCCTCAAGTGGAGTCACACGACTATCTTCTGAAAGCCCAGAAATGATCGGACCGTGCGAAGCACTTGTTACAATTGGACCTTGATCATCATCCTCAGAATCGGCTTCCGCCTCTGAACGGGTGGAGCCTGTGAACCAACCGGATATTTTTTTCAATAGAACAGGTTGCTTACGATTAGGTAAATATCGATCGTCTTCTTCCTCTTCGTCATCTTCGTCATAGACAGGCTGCTTCACCGGCCGAGTCTTTGCGGGTGCGGCTGCTTTGGAAGGTCTAGCAGCTACTGGGACTGCCTTCGGACGGTTTGCCGCATGGAGACGAATCCCCTCCACAAACTTAACCGTACGAACTCGCAAAAGAGTAATAATCTCTACATAGGAGAGATTTGTAATTAACATAAAGCTGATGGCAAGCATAACGATCATGAGCAGCTTAGCTCCCAGACTACCAAAGAGCCACAGCAGTGCAGCATACTCCAATCCACCGATATATCCACCACTTATATCCTTACCCAGCATATAGACATTACTATTGTTAACACCGGGCGAAAGAGATCCCGAAAGATCATTATGTATTTGTGTCATCACGTTGCCAGGATGGAGCAAGGACAACGGGCCAAGCTTCTGCTCCATTGCAGAAATAGTGCTCATAAGGCACATGGATAGCAGAAGCAGAAGCACGCCTGTATGTCGACTGTTCCAAGAAGAAGGCCATCTTCGATGGATCATAACCATAAGCCCATAAAAAATACCAATAAGCGGCAACACAAAATAAAATCTCCCTAATAAATAACCCGCCATACTTGAAAGTGACCGTCCTACCGCCGCTTCACCAGACAGAGCAATAACGGATATCGTTATTAGTAAAATTCCGTAAATTTCATATTTTAAAACGCTGCCGAGCAGCGCTTTTTTCTTTTTCTTTTTTCGTTTAGCCACGCCAGCCACCCCCGGAACAACATTATACCATATAATGGCGTGGCGTACCTATGTTCTCTTTTGTCAAAAAATGAATCTTTATGTTAACGTAATTATCGCTCCAGGAGAGAACGACGGATCTAAATATCGCTCCAAAGGACAATCCAGCAATCTTACTATGCGCGCGCGTCCTTCCTCCATCGGCTCAACCTGCATGAGCATCCCCTGAACACTTACTTCTCGCGTTGTAGCGTAATTATTAAACGCCCCCTCCCAGACCTGTTCCATCGACATTATCGTATAGAGTGTCATTGCGTAAGCCCTCCCGAAATCGCTGCTGTAGGCGCTGCAGAGAAATCTCCACCAATCATGCGGTTAAGATGCGCTAAGGCAGCTCCGATCCCGCCCACCTCATCCATGAGACCATATTTAACAGCGTCCAACCCCCCAACGGCTGTTCCAATATCACGATTGAGCTCACCTGTTTTAAACATGAGGTCACGGAACTGTTCTTCAGAAATCCGAGAATGAGAAGTAACGAATTTCACTACACGCTCCTGCATTTTTTCCATATATTCGAACGTCTGTGGCACTCCAATTACTAAGCCATTCATACGAATCGGATGTATCGTCATTGTTGCACTTTCCGCAATAATTGAATACGTAGAGGATACAGCGATCGGAACGCCAATACTATGGCCCCCTCCAATGACTACTGTTACCGTTGGTTTAGAGAGCGAAGAAATCATTTCGGCAATCGCTAGACCAGCTTCTACATCTCCACCAACAGTATTTAAAATAATAAGCAGACCTTTAATATTCTTATTCTGTTCAGCTGCCACCAGCTGGGGAATGATATGTTCGTATTTCGTCGTTTTGTTCTGAGGAGGCATTACAATATGGCCTTCAATCTGACCGATGATCGTTATGCAAAAGATATCCGGTTCACCCGTAGGAACCGCTGTTTGTCCAAGCTCTTTAAGTGCACCCATTGTAGTGGGCGGCATGTTTTCATTTGTACTTGGATTTCCCTCTTGTGGTATAACTTCCTCATTCTTTGCTCCATTTGATCCATTCATGTAGTTCATTTTCGCAGCTCTCCCTTTTCTTATGCAGCTCTGGTCTGCTATAGCCTTACTAACTTTCATTAGTATGACATTTCAGGGCCCCGCATTATGCAAACCTCTCCTCATGATGTGAATATAAACAATACAAAAACCCCTTTTCCCGTAGAAACCGTCCAATATTTCCGGGGAAAAGGGGCCAATGCCCAAGCTATATATTTATTTAAGGAGAATTCTCCTTACACTTCCATGATAATTGGCAAAATCATCGGTCTACGACGCGTTTGCTCGTATAAGAAACGACCGAGTGAATCTTTTACGCTTGTTTTAAGCGATGCCCACTCATTTACTTTCTCACTCATCAGGCGCTGCAGTGTACTGGAAACAATTCGGTTCGCTTCGTCAAGCAGTCCTTCGGACTCACGAACATAAACGAAACCACGAGAAATGATGTCAGGTCCGGAGACAATTGCACCATTCTGTTTGCTTAGTGTAACCACGACAACCAAAATACCATCTTGAGACAGCAACTTACGGTCACGCAATACAATATTACCTACATCACCTACACCCAGACCGTCAATCAATACGTTACCAGCCGTTACTTTACCAGCTTTACGAGCGGCACCGCCTTGAATTTCCACAATCTCACCGATTTCAGTGATGAAAATGTTCTGAGACTCTACGCCAACAGATTCTGCCAAAAGCGCATGTTTGCGTTGCATACGGTATTCACCGTGAATTGGAATGAAATATTTTGGTTTCATCAGGTTGAGCATAAGCTTAAGCTCTTCCTGGCTACCGTGACCGGATACGTGAACGCCAGAATTGGAACCGCTATAAATTACGTTAGCGCCAAGACGGAACAATTCATCAATGGTACGACCTACATATTTCTCGTTACCTGGTACCGGTGTTGCTGCAATAATAACAGTATCACCTGGCAAGATATCTACTTTACGATGACTGGAACGTGCCATACGGGTCAATGCGGACATTGGCTCGCCTTGGGATCCTGTGCAAAGAACAACGACACGGTTCGCTGCCATTCTGTTCATTTCTTCAGGCTCGATCAGCATACCGTCAGGTACGTTCAGATATCCAAGCTCAGAAGCGATGGATACAACGTTTACCATACTACGGCCAATTACTGTAATCTTACGACCTGTGGATTCTGCTGCATTAACCACTTGTTGAATGCGGTGCACATTGGAAGCAAAAGTTGCTACAACGACACGTTGTTCAGCTTTGCGGAAAATGTCTTCCAGAACGATACCGACATTTTTCTCAGATGGGGTAAAGCCTGGTTTCTCAGCATTTGTACTATCCGACAAAAGAGCAAGCACGCCCTTCTGACCAATTTCAGCCATCCGATGCAGATTTGCAAATTGACCGTTGACTGGAGTGTGGTCAAATTTGAAATCTCCCGTATGAACTACGTTACCTTCCGGTGTTTCTATGCATACACCGACGGAATCAGGAATACTGTGATTGGTTCTGAAGAAAGTAACTTTGAGCGAACTTCCCA
This sequence comes from Paenibacillus sp. FSL F4-0236, assembly GCF_038000135.1. Classification (NCBI taxonomy): domain Bacteria; kingdom Bacillati; phylum Bacillota; class Bacilli; order Caryophanales; family Paenibacillaceae; genus Paenibacillus; species Paenibacillus sp. FSL F4-0236. The sequence goes on along the minus strand of NZ_JBBOBK010000001.1, from coordinate 1,786,627 downwards.
GTTGAATTTCTGAATCTTCATTGATCAGAATTCGTTTGGTGTCACCCAGTAAGTTTGCTTCCTTCAATTTGTTTTCTACAAGGCCTAATGTAAGTCTTGTTCCGTAAACCGGAACATTCAAATTCTTCAGGACATATGGGAGACCACCGATGTGATCCTCGTGTCCGTGGGTAAGTACAATCCCTCTTACCTTGTCACGGTTCTCTGTCAAATAAGAGATATCAGGAATTACAATATCAATACCGAGCATATCTTCTTCCGGGAACTTAAGTCCCGAATCCACGACTACAATGTCAGCTCCATATTGAATGACATACATGTTTTTCCCGATTTCTCCGACTCCGCCCAATGCGAAAATCATCAATTTATCGTTGTTGTTTTTTTTGGACAAATGAATCTAACCCTCCTATGATGTTGGACGTCATACTTTTATTGGTAAATATTGAACTTCGATTATTTCAGCGGCGCTGAACACATTCTTCAAACAGCTGATAGCTTCCTTAATTAACAAGGATATTCCTGATATCTGTAAAATGCGCAATGCGAAAGCTCCCGATTCCGGGCAGTAAAGTTCATATTGAAGCGGACAAATGCCGTCAAAATTCACCGTCGCGCCCCTCGCGCGAAGACATTTCAATCATTTACACAGACTCATCTTGGGACCTATCCTGTCTCACAATGTATACCATTGACGGAAGATTACCGCATATTTAATTTTAACCGCACCCAGTCACTTAAGATCATTATACATGATTTTTTTGGCAAAAGACAAGTCACCCTATCTCGTATCCAAATTCTTTCCTTAAATGTGACCCATTATTTTAGCAAAATATAATAAATATAAAAACCGGCTCTCCACAGGAGAAGCCGGTTTAAAGACTAGAATATCATTGTTCAGCACTTAGTGAAATAGTGCCTCGATAAAGGCCGCCTCAGCTTCAGTAGGTGAAATAAGCGGCAATCTGACGCCTCCAACAGGCAGACCTTTCAGACTTAAAGCATATTTGACCGCTGAAGGATTCGGTAAAGGTTGTGGACATTCGAACAACCCCTTGTAAATAGGGAACAATTGCCGATGGATCTCTCCCGCTCGCTGAACATTTCCTGAGGTGAATGCATAGATCATTTCTGACATCTGTGCACCAACCACATGACTAGCTACACTGATAATTCCGTATCCTCCTACGGCTAGACTAGCTAAGCCCGCAGAGTCATCACCAGTATATACACGGAAGTCATCGGAACACGCAGAAGCGATAAGTGTTACTTGATCGACAGATGCACATTCTTTTGTCGCAACAATATTCGATATTTCAGCAAGTCGAAGGGTTGTGTCCACGCTCATACTTACACCCGTGCGACCGGGAACATTATACAGCATGACTGGCAATGAAGTCTCCGTAGCAATCGCAGAAAAATGCTGATAGAGCCCTTCCTGATTAGGCTTATTGTAATAAGGAACGACCAAAAGTATGCCATCCACACCTATTTTCTCCGCTTCCTTCGTGAGGTGAATAGAGTGCTTCGTGTTATTACTGCCTGTTCCAGCAATAATTTTACAGCGACCATTCGCCTTCTCTAGTACAAAAGAAAACAGCTGCAGTTTCTCCTCATCACTTAACGTTGGGGATTCCCCAGTTGTACCACAGACAACCAATGCCTCTGATTTCTGTTCCTCAATTAAATAATCGACAAGCTGTGAAGTTACATCCCAGTTGATTTCTCCATCCCCGTCAAAGGGGGTTACCATGGCTGTTATTAATCTTCCGAAATCCACTTTGAATTCCTCCTTAGCGGTGCAATTCAAACATAGCGTGCAGCGAACGCAGGGACTGCACCATATCCTCTTTCTTCACCAGCACCCAAATCGTTGTATTCGAATCTGCGGATTGGAGAATCTGAATATTTTGTGAGCTAAGTGCCTCAACGATACGCGCCATAATACCAGGCACACCATTAATTCCGCCCCCGATAACGGAAACTTTTGCACAACCTGATAAACTCTTAGGACGCAAGCCCAATTGCTGAAGAACTGAGATGGCCTTTTCTGATTTGTCATCGAACACAGTATAAAGAGCTTCAGTAGGTGTTACATTAATAAAATCAACGCTTATTCCGTTGTCGGCCATACTTTTAAAAATTTGCAGTTGAACGCCCGTACCATTTCCATCTGGACACTCCACAGAAATCTGTGTGACGTTGCTGACATAAGCAATCCCTGTTACGAAGCGATCTACAATGCCGCCAGACTGAATGTCGTTGAATCCTTCAGGATTCGTAACCAGCGTACCTTCAGTTTCAGAAAATGTTGAACGAACGCGTACTGGAATTTGTGCCTGCATAGCAATCTCAACCGCACGTGGATGGATCACTTTTGCTCCTTGATGAGCCATATTACAAATTTCTGTATAACTAACATACGTTAGCGGTTTTGCATCTTCAACGATCCGCGGATCTGCTGTAAGAATCCCGTTAACATCTGTATAGATATCAACCATATCTGCATGAAGGGCAGCACCCAGTGCAGTCGCAGAGGTGTCACTTCCTCCACGGCCCAAAGTCGTCAAATCACCAGCTTCAGTCTGTCCTTGGAACCCGGTCACTATAACTACTTTATCTTCACGCAGTTCACGAAGAATACGATCAGGACGTACATCTAGAATTCTTGCATTGCCATAGTTGCTATCTGTCATAAAACCAGCCTGAGCTCCCGTTAGTACCGTAGAAGCAATCCCTTCATTCTCCAGCAGGCCACAAAGTGTAGTAGCAGAGATAATCTCACCACAGCACATCAAGAGATCCTTCTCACGCTCTGGGAGTGAATCTCCATTCTGAACAGCCCAATCCAGCAGAGTATCTGTTGCATAAGGTTCTCCGCGTCTGCCCATTGCCGAAACGACAATGACCAAACTATAGCCGCTAGCGAGCTCCCGTTTGACATTACGAATGACGTGCTCTCTAGCTTGTGGTGTTGAAAGTGATGTTCCTCCGAATTTTTGTACCAGAATACCCATGTATAATTCCTCCATTATTGTCAAAGCAAACACACTAATCGTTCGTAAATAGAACTCATTTCGTCTCTAATGAGAAATTCCTTTACAGTACGTAAGCTTATTTCTTAAGTAATTTTCTTTTATTTTGAAAAATGGTTGTACCGCCCTCGAAATGAGGACGGTAGCAGTAAAGCTTATATTTTTTGGTGGCAATGATCTCAGCAATGGGTTTAGCAGATCTTGGCTTTGAATGTTTACGACCGTATCTATTGATTAAGAAGTAACTCCGACCAAGGCGGCATTTAACTTCTCATTGCTCATTTAGTGCATCTCCCCTTTTTATGTCCGCAACTAGCTCCACCGATTCCGCCCTATTCTAGACGGAATGAAACTTTTCAATAATCATCGGCTGTAGTTGTTTACCTTGCAAAGCGGCATAGCAAGCTTCTGGGATAAGATCCATACGCGCTACTAACGAATTAGGTTTGCCCTCAGGGTTATCCTGTCCGAATGGCACAAAATAAATATGTTTAGCCACTAGAAGCTTTGCAATATTTGCGGCATTAAGACCTAGGCCATCATTGGTAGATATCGCGAGAACAAGTGGACGTCCATTGCGCATCTGCGATTTTGCAGCCATGAGCACTGGACTATCGGTCATAGCATTTGCCAATTTACTCGTTGTATTTCCAGTGCAAGGTGCTATCGTCAGCACATCCAGCAGCTTGGAAGGACCCAGCGGTTCCGCTTCAACAATTGTAGAAATGATATCATTACCTGTTATATCTTTCAACTGTTTTAGCCAATTTTGCGATGTTCCAAAGCGGGTGTCGGTGCCTAGTACGGATGCTGAAACTATGGGCACTACGTTTGCTCCTCCATCTACGAAGCGTTGAATTTGCGGCATTACCTCCGCAAATGTGCAGTGAGATCCGGTAATCGCATACCCTACTGTTTTTCCGTGCCAATCCATTTTATTCGTCCCCCTTGATTAAAGCCTCGTCCGATATCGACTGAACCAGCGCATTTGCCATAATAATCCCAGCGCTTTTAGGAGCTACAATGCCAGGGAGTCCAGGTGCCAGCATCGCTTTAATTCCTCTTTTCTCGGCATAACGAAAATCACATCCACCTGGAGCAGAAGCCAGGTCGACAATTAAGCAATGCGGTGAGATACGTGAGAGTACTTGTGCGGTGATGATCATACTTGGAATCGTATTAAATATCAGATCAACATCCGGCACATGAAGCAACAGTTCACTGGTCATAAACGGCTTCCAGCCCATTTCCTCAGCACGTGCATAATGTTCCTGTTTTCTAACACCAGCTTTGACACTAGCACCCAATCCTTGCAGGCTTCTTGCCATTGTAAAACCCGTTCTGCCCAAGCCCAGTACCATCGATTTAGAACTGTGAATGGTAAAATCCGTGTTCTGTATGGCCATAACCAGTGCCCCTTCCGCTGTTGGGATGGAGTTGTAGATGGCTACATCATCACGATTAAGCAATTCAATTAACTTTAACGAATGCTTGGCGCACATGCCGCGTAAGTAGCTTTTAGCCATACCGCTATACACCAAACAATGGGGTGGCAGAGCAGCAAAATGTTCTTCCAAGAGCATCAAGCGTTCAGAAGCAAATAAAGCACTGATATTCCCTTCATCATCACAACCAACCGTAGGCAACACTAATACATCTGCATTACTAAGCAGCTCTACCGTCATCTGTTCCAGGCTCACCCCTGGGCAAGGGGCTTCCCATTTATCGAACCCGGCAGCGCTTACCGTCGCATCCAATTCCACACATTTCCGAATCACTTCAAGCTGTCTCGCGTCCCCGCCCAGGAACACGATCCTGACGCCAGTAAGCATAGGGATGACGCTCCTTTCAACATACACTATCGACTATAGAGCATCTTATGCTGGGCATTCTTAATGGGTGAAAAGCGGAGAAGAATTACCATGCAGGCTTAAATGTGAAACTTATAAATTGTCATATTCAAACGAAAAAAAGCTCGCGAATCACGCCGATTAGGCATAAATTCGCAAGCTTTTTAATAAGTCATATTATTTGCCAGTGTGACCAAAGCCTCCGGCTCCACGTTCTGTTTCGGATAAAGCATCTACTTCAACCAAAGTGACCACTGGAACCACTTGAAATACCATTTGGGCAATGCGCTCATTACGAGCGATAGCAAATGGCTCTTGCCCTAGATTGATCAACAAGACTTTGATCTCTCCACGATAATCAGCATCAATCGTTCCAGGTGTGTTCAAACACGTAATCCCATGCTTCAAGGCTAGTCCACTTCGTGGACGAATTTGAGCTTCTAATCCGTCTGGCATAGCTAATGATATGCCTGTTGGAATTAATGCACGTTCTCCAGGTGCAAGCACGACTTCGCTACCAACTGCGGCATATAGATCATACCCGGAAGCCTGTTCTGACATTTTACAAGGAAGATTAACATCCTCGTTTCCAGCTAGTTTATTGATTTGTACGTAATAAGACAAGATCATCTCTCCTAACATTTGCAATAGCTTTATCTGTTGAACCTACCATCGCTAAAGAAAGCGGCTCAGCAAACATATTATCAAGCACACTGTTGATATTGTCCATCGTTACTAACTGAATCTTGGCGATCATATCGTCTAATGTGTTATGTTTTCCGAGCATAAGTTCATTTTTTCCAATCCGATTCATCCGGCTACTAGTGCTTTCCAGGCTAAGAATAAGGCTACCTTTAAGCTGCTCCTTGCCTTTTCTCAGTTCATCTTCACTAAGACCCTCAGTAGCAAGTTCGTACATCATTTCCTTAATTAGCTCCGTTACATCCTTAGTTTGCTTCGGTGCTGTTCCAGCATAGACCGTGAACAAACCAGAATCCGCTTGAGAACTGTGGTATGAATATACAGAATAGGCTAGGCCACGTTTTTCGCGAATCTCTTGGAACATCCGTGAGCTCATACCGCCGCCAATGGCATTATTAATAAGCACCATAGCATATTGCAATGGGTCGCCAGAGCGGACCCCTGGTAGGGAAAGACAGATATGATTCTGTTCTGTTTTTTTGCGGTGAAACAACAAGTCCCCATAATAATCCGGTGGAGTCAACGGCGCAGATGTGCCATGATTAGCAAAAGAGCCAAAATGCTGCTCCAGCAGCTCAATCAATCCATCGCTGATGTTCCCCGCTACACTAATTACCGTATTCTCAATCGTATACTGCTCCTTCATGTAGGCACGAAGATCATCCGGCTTCATCTCCATCAGCCGTTCCTTTAAGCCAAGGATAGAATACGCAAGCGGATGATCCTTGTAAGCAGCAGCACACATCAAATCATGCACAAGATCGTCTGGTGTATCTTCGCACATAGAAATTTCCTCAAGGATGACGTTCTTTTCTTTCTCCAGCTCTTCAGCATCCATACGTGAACGGAAAAACATATCTGCTAGCACATCTACTGCGATAGGCAGATGCTCATCCAGTACTTTTGCATAATAGCAAGTATATTCCTTAGAGGTAAACGCATTTACATTGCCGCCAATAGCATCGAACTGTTCGGCAATATCCTTAGCACTATATCGGTCCGTACCTTTAAAAAGCATATGCTCTACAAAATGGGATATCCCGTTGTTTCCAGGGTGTTCATTCCGCGAACCTGTCTTCACCCATATTCCAAATGAAACGGACCGGCCGGTCGGAATTTTTTCCATCACTACTCGTAATCCATTGGATAATACTATTTTTTCCACTTCATGTCCTCCTGGCAATAGCCATGTTCTATCTAAATTAATACACGTGCCTATAATCCTACCAGAAATAGATCACTCACTCAACATCAGAGGGGATTAGACGCTCCGCTGACAGCGTTTGGCTAACTGTTCCTAGCTGTAACCCTTTTGCCTTTATCCCGCGTATCATGGCCTTCAGCGCCTTGGAGGATGAGGCAGTAGGATGCATTAGAACAAGTGTGCCGGGTTCAGCTTTGCTTGTGATTTTGGCAACTATAGATTCAGGAGAAGGATTGCGCCAATCCACCGTATCTACAGTCCAGAGTACAGTCTTTAAGCCCAAGCTGCTAGCGATTTCTACTGTCTCTTGATCGAAATCACCAGATGGAGGCGCGAACCATTTATTAGTGACTCCAAGCGATTCCTTTAGCAGCTTTTGCGTCTTCTCAATCTCAACGGTAGCCCGCGCTCGACTTAAAGTACTCATATTGGGGTGGGTATAGGCGTGATTCTCCATCTCATGACCACGCTTTAACATTTCTGTAGCAAGCTCTGGATTCTTACTCAGCCAGCTTCCATCCAGAAAAAACGTAACTTTCACGTTCTCTTCATCCAAAATATCCAGCATTGGCACGATATACTGATTCCCCCAAGCCACATTAATCATCAGTGATACCATCGGCTTCGCCGGATTTCCTCGATATATAGGTTCTGCTCCCAGTTCATTTAACGATACTTTTGGTTCGATCTGCCGGTACACTAACTTTATGGGCTCTTTTGGTGCCAAAAGAGCATTCCGATAGGTACTCTCTACATCAATCTCAAGTCCGTTATAGCCCGGAATGGCTTTCCACACCCGGTCAACCACTGCATCCACTGGAGGTGCATTTAGTTTGGCCGCGGCGGTCTCAATCCTCAGACGGAGATCGTTGTTCGCCGCCTTAGGGATATCCATCCACACCGCGAGATCATCCTGCGGCTTCAATTGCGCAAGCATGTCTTTGACTGGTCCCTGTGTGCTACCAATTCCTATCACGATTGCTACACAAGCAACCACTAATGCCACTTTTTCCGTCTTCATGACGACTTCCTCCCCGGTAGAAACGAATTTCAGGTTCGTTCCACACGATTACAAAGACACTTTGTCCCAATCTATGAGACAAGGGAGGATTTTATGTCATGAACAGATACAAGACTAATAGATAGGAATGTTTGCTACAGTTTTTCAGCTTAGTTCATATAAAAAAAGAGCCAGAACGCAAATCGCTTCTGTCTCTTTTAATAATGAAATTAGATCCCTTTAGTAAAGGTTATTACTAAGATCAATCTTACGCTTTAGCTCCAGTTTCCGAAGTCAACACTGCTTTACGAGACAAATTAACCCGGCCTTGTGGATCGATCTCGGTAACTTTAACGGTAATGGTGTCACCAATAGCAACAACATCTTCTACCTTAGCTACACGCTCAGTAGACAATTGGGAAATGTGTACCAATCCGTCTTTGCCCGGAATAAGTTCAACAAATGCACCAAATTTCTCAATACGTCTAACTGTACCCACATAGATTTCTCCGACTTGTACTTCACGCACAAGACCTTCGATAATCGAACGAGCCTTTTGGATCATTTCTTCATCTGAAGAACCGATAAAGACACGGCCATCTTGTTCGATGTCGATTTTCACGCCGGTTTCTTCAATAATTTTATTGATAATCTTACCACCAGCACCGATAACATCACGGATTTTGTCCGGATTGATGTTGATAATAATGATTTTTGGAGCATATTTGGACAGATTAGGTCTTGGTGCAGAGATCGCTTCATTCATTTTGTCCAAGATGAACAAACGGCCTTCTTTAGCCTGCTGAAGTGCATCTTGAAGAATGTTGCGGTCGATACCGGCAATCTTAATGTCCATTTGAATAGCTGTAACACCTTCTGCTGTACCAGCTACCTTGAAGTCCATATCTCCGAGATGATCTTCCATACCTTGAATATCCGTCAGGATGGAGACATGATCTCCGTCTTTGATCAGACCCATTGCTACTCCGGCTACTGGTGCTTTGATTGGCACACCAGCGTCCATCATAGCCAGAATGCTGGCACAGATACTTGCCTGGGAGGTAGAACCATTAGATTCAATCGCTTCTGATACTAGACGAATCGTGTACGGGAATTCAGTTTCACTAGGAATTACCTTGGATAATGCACGTTCTCCAAGTGCTCCGTGACCGATTTCACGACGTCCTGGTGCTCTAAGCGGACGAGCTTCCCCTACGCTGAACGGAGGGAAGTTGTAATGGTGCATGAAACGTTTCGTTTCAGTAGGATCGATTCCATCGAGGATTTGTACATCACCTAGAGCTCCAAGGGTACAAACGCTAAGGATTTGTGTTTGTCCACGAGTGAACAGACCGGAACCGTGTGTACGCGGCAACAGACTTGTATCACATTCAATCGGACGGATTTCATCAAGTTTACGTCCATCTGGACGAACCTTATCATGCGTGATTAGACGTCTCACTTCATCCTTCACGATATCATGTAGGACTTCTTTAACATCTTTCAGAAGCTCCGGTGCTTCTATGTACTTCTCTACGAAATACGCAACCGCTTCATCATTAACGACATCAATCGCTTCCTGACGAGCATGTTTTTCAGCAATTTTAACGGCTTCCACCAGACGAGCCTCAGCAAATGCACGGACCTCAGTATTCACGTCAGCATTCACAGCATGCAGCTTCACAGCCATTTTTTCTTTACCAGCCACTTTGACCAGTTCTTCAATGGTTGCAACGATCTTACGGATTTCATCATGACCGAACATAATCGCTTCGAGCATCACATCTTCCGTCACTTCGTTCGCTTCTGCTTCAACCATCATGATTGCTTCCTTCGTTCCAGCAACCACTACATAAATATCACTGATCGCTTGCTGAGCCATATCCGGATTGATCACAAATTCTCCATTAATCCGACCTACAGCAACGCCGCCGATGGGTCCATCAAAAGGCACATCGGAAATACTAAGTGCAGCTGAAGTACCGATCATAGCAGCAATATCTGGTGCGCAGTCCTGATCCACACTCATTACCATGTTCAATACCTGAACATCGTTACGGAAACCTTCAGGGAACAGTGGTCTGATTGGACGGTCAGTCAAACGGCTGGACAGAATCGCTTTCTCACTCGGTCTACCTTCCCGTTTAATAAATCCGCCCGGAATTTTACCTACCGCATATAATCTTTCCTCATAGTTAACTGTAAGCGGGAAAAAATCCAGGTCCTTCGGCTCTTTCGAAGCCGTAACGGTACATAATACCGAAGTATCCCCATAACGCACCATAACGGCTGCGTTTGCTTGTTTAGCTAGTCGGCCCGTTTCCAGCACAAGGCGTCTTCCGCCTAGCTGCATTTCTACACGTTTTTCCATAAATACCTCCTTGAATAGTAGTAGACCCGCAGTCAAATATTGCAGGTTCACATATCGATCTAATGAATCGGAAAGGCTTGTCCCCAAGCTAAAAACGCCTTCGGCGTCCTTATAAGACGGTAGCGTTTATGCGAGAATTATAAGGATAAAGTATAGCATGAAACATATACTTTCTTATAATTTAAGGTATGTAGCCTGTTCTGTATACATATAAGAAGAAACGGCTAAGTCTTACAGATGATGTAAAGTGGCCGTTTTTACGAATAATCTCATCAGTCTTGCTATAAAGTTTTCCCTAAATTTTCAAAAAGCAACCCAGCTGTCCCGCTGTCGCTCCGAGAAGGACATACGGTATACAACCAGGCTGCTTTAAGGGTTATCTTATGGAAAATTAACGACGCAATCCCAGTCTTTCGATCAGGGCGCTGTAACGTCTGATGTCTTTGTTTTTCAAATACGCCAGAAGTTTACGACGTTGTCCAACCATTTTCAACAATCCGCGACGGGAGTGATGATCTTTCTTGTGCGTACGCAAGTGGTCAGTCAAATTAACGATGTTCTCCGTTAGGATAGCAACTTGCACCTCAGGGGATCCAGTATCGGATTCGTGAGTTTTGTGCTCGTCGATCAATTGATGTTTACGTTCTTGAGTTAATGCCATCCTGTTCACCTCCTTCAATATAATCGCCATTAGCCTCGTCACCGTCGGTGAGAACGTGCAACCAAGCTAAGGTTATGGTGCTGTAAGCCAGCAACGTTTATTAGTATAGCATCTCCATTAACAAAAGTAAACGGCTTGTCCGGGATGACTATAGATTATAACCCAAAATCTTCTTCGCGGTTTCTGCATCCTCACCGATTTGAGTAATCAATGCACCAATGGATTCGAATTTTCGTTCAGGACGAATGTAAGATACTAACTCCACCTTAAGCTCTTGATCATACAAATCACCTTCGAAGTCAAACAGATGGACCTCAAAGCTTGGCGTCAATACACCCTCATGAAAGGTAGGTTTAACGCCCACATTCATGACCCCGTACAAAACTTTATCCTTATAAAAGACTCGGACCGCATATACACCTTTAGTCGGAATGACAAAATGAGCACTGAGCTTCAAATTCGCCGTTGGAAAACCAATGGTGCGACCTCTCTTCTCACCATGACCCACTTCACCACGCAGATAGTAGCAACGTCCGAACCAGGAGTTTGCCAGCTCTAAATCCCCGTTTTGGAGACTTTTACGAATGCCGGAGCTGCTGACCTTCTCACCATCTAACAGAAAAGGGGGAGCAACCTCTACATTCATAACACCTTCACCCAGCTTGCGAAGCATTTCAACATCGCCTTCACCTTGATAACCAAAACGAAAGTCAAAGCCGACAACTGCAGTTACAATATGTAGCGGCAAAAGCATAACAGAGACAAAATTCTGTGGACTTACACGGGAAAGCTGCTCGTTAAATTCAATAACATATAAGATATCGACACCCAAACTAGCAAGAATCTCCTGCTTTTCTACGGGTGGCGTCAAATACCCTTCATAATCACCCTTACCCATAACATCTTTAGGATGGGGATGAAATGTAAGGACTGCGGCCGGCACACCTTGTTTACGGGCTAGGGCCACAGCGGATGTAATGACGCTAGCATGTCCACGATGCAATCCGTCAAACTGCCCTAGAGCAGCCACTTGAGGCTGAGCCCACTCTGCAGCAGTCTCCGGAGACATCGGATAGGTTAACGTTACGGTTCTCACGCTGTTTCTCACCTACAATTCACTTGGTAAAATTGATTTAAGCTTGTGCAAATACCTTCACTGGAGCAATTGCACCTGTATCTTCCAATTCATAAATGCCAAGAAATCCACCTTGAAGATCGTATAGCCGAAATTGACTGTTTGTCTTCACCTCTGGAGCGATAAATCGTGAGGACAAACGCTGCCCCTGCAAAGCTGCCTTCTTTTTCTCATCCATTACAGTGTGCTTTGGCATATGAGAAATGGCTTCGTCTGCAGCGATTAAATGATCTTCCAATGTTCCGGCTTCTTTGTGAATCGCAATATCCTCTAGCGTAAGACAATGACTGGCAGAAATCCCTGCCGACATTGTTCTCTCTAGTTTCACCATCACACCCGGCAGTCCAAGTGCTCGTCCGATATCGACACAGAGCGTACGAATGTACGTCCCCTTAGAGCAAAGCACCCGGAATGTGATATCGGGATGATTGCCTTCCCAAGTCATATCCGTCATTTCAATTTCATAAATCTCTACTTCACGGCTTTTACGTTCAACGGTTTTACCTTCTCTTGCTAACTCATAAAGACGTTTGCCGTCAACTTTAACCGCAGAATACATTGGTGGAACCTGAGAAATAACCCCTTTAAATGAAGCAAGCACTGATAGAATCTCTTCTTCAGTTACATGCACCTCATCTACAGTTTCTATAATAGTCCCAGTTAAGTCCTCAGTATCACTGGACATCCCTAGTCTCAGTGTTGCCACATATTCTTTGGGCAACTCCTGAATATACTCCACGACACGAGTAGCACGGCCCAGACAAAGTGGCAGCACACCTGTTACCTGTGGATCAAGCGTTCCCGTATGTCCGATCCGTTTCATGCCGAGAATACGACGTGCCTTGGCCACAACATCATGTGAAGTGAACCCGGCTGGCTTGTAAACCGCCAGTACACCTTCTAATTCACTCATAAATGACGTCTTACCTCCTCAAGCACCTGCGATATTGCCGTTTCGAGTGTAGCTTCTATACGCGCACCTGCAGCACGGGTATGACCGCCACCTCCAAACGTTTGCGCTAGATCAGCCACGTCGACCTTACCCGCAGAACGCAAACTAACTTTAACCGCATGTTCATGAATGACTTTGAACAGAATCCCTACTTCCACACCTCTAATATTGCGAGGGTAGTTCACGAGACCTTCTAAATCTTCATTAGCAGCAGCACATTCGATCATGTCCTCCGGTGTAACATAGAGCCAGGCAATATCCCCTTCGGGTGATAATTGAAGAGTATTTAACGCTTTATTTAAAATTTTAATCTGCGGCAATGTCATTTCTTCAAGTAATGTCTCAGCCAGTTCAGGACCGTTAACGCCATAAGAAAGCAGTTCAGATACGGCTGCCATTACTTTTGGTGATGTGTTGGTATATCGAAATCCACCAGTATCTGTCAAAAGACCTGTGTATAAAGCTGTGGCGATATCAATGTCCCATTCAATCTCGAACGTCTTCAGCAGATCGAACAAAATTTCCGCAGTCGCAGCAGCATCCGGTTTGATTAAATTCACAAGTCCATAACCGTTGTTAGTGGGATGATGGTCAATGTTCAGGATTAGAGCATCCTTCGCAAAATAGCGATGAGTCAATCCTACTCGCTGAAAATCAGCACAATCCACACAGATCACATTGCTGTATTGACGGGGCGGCTCACTAGAGGCCATATTGATGATTTCATCCGAATGCCATAAATATTCCATCCGCTTCGGTATCGGTCCTTCATTCAGCATAGTGTATTTTTTGCCCAGACATGAGAGAAGCCAGCCCACCGCTAGGGTGGAGCTGACTGCATCTCCGTCCGGCTGAACATGCGACACTACAAGGTAATCGTCGTGTTCCAGCAGAAACTCACGGGTCTGCTGGAGACTTTGTTCATAGCTCTGCATTCGCCGTCTCCTTTATAAAGGTTGTTCAAAATAGCCTTAAGCTATTTTGAACTCCTTTTAGTACCTATTTCTAATCGTTCTTATGAAGCTCTCCAAGAAGTTTCTCAATATGACTGCCATAAGCGACAGATTCATCGATCTTGAAGATCAGTTCCGGTGTATGCCGAAGGCGAATCGCCTTGCCAAGCTCGGAGCGAAGAAAACCATTAGCTTTCTCAATCGCTTTAAGGGAGCCTGACTTCTGCTCTTCATCCCCGAACACGCTTAGGTATACTTTCGCTTGCGACAGATCGTTAGTCACGTCTACGCCAGTTACAGTTACAAAACCGATTCGAGGATCTTTCAGTCCGCTTTGGATAAGTTGACTAAGCTCTTTCTTGATCTGCTCGCCCACTCGTCCTGCTCTAATTTTAGACATCTATATTCACCTCTTCGCTTAGCGCTCTACAGTTTCCATAAGAAACGCTTCGATAATGTCGCCCTCTTGGACGTCATTATAGCGTTCCAAAGTTATGCCGCATTCATAACCTTGCGCCACTTCTTTGGCATCATCTTTAAAGCGTTTCAAGGTATCAACTTTACCTGTAAATACAACGATTCCGCTACGGATCAAGCGCATTTCAGCATTACGGGTAATTTTACCATCAATTACCATACAACCTGCAATGGTACCCACTTTACTGATTTTGAAGACGCTACGTACTTCAGCGTGACCGATAACGTTCTCTTTATAGATAGGATCAAGCATACCCTTCATTGCACTTTCGATTTCCTCGATTACATTGTAGATGATGTTATGGAGACGAACATCTACTTTTTCTTGTTCAGCAGCTGCCTTGGTCTGAGCGTCCGGACGAACGTTAAAGCCAATAACAATAGCATTAGATGCTGCTGCAAGTGTAATATCGGATTCCGTAATGGCACCAGCACCGCTGTGAATGATCTTCACGCGGACGCCTTCCACTTCGATCTTAGCCAGGGAACCTTTAAGTGCCTCGACTGAACCTTGTACGTCAGCTTTAATGATAACGTTAAGGTCTTTGATCTCGCCGTCTTTAATGTGCTGGAACAAATCATCCAATGTTACACGGGTGTTCGTATTCAGCTCAGATTGACGTTGGGATGTGGAACGTCTATCAGCAATCGCACGGGCTTTACGCTCGTCTTCGAAAGCCATAAACGGATCGCCAGCTTGTGGTACCTCAGTCAAACCAGTAATTTCTACTGGAGTGGAAGGTCCAGCTTCCTTGATCTTACGTCCTTTATCATTAACCATCGCACGTACACGTCCGAAGCAGTTACCTGCTACAAATGCATCGCCGACTTTCAATGTACCGTTCTGTACCAGAACACGTGCAACTGGTCCACGATTCTTATCAAGCTCAGCTTCTATAACCGTACCGCGTGCCCGTTTGTCAGGGTTCGCTTTGTACTCATTTACTTCAGCAACGAGCAGAATCATTTCCAGCAGTTCTTCCAAGTTAATACGTTGTTTTGCAGAAAGGTTAACGAAGATGGTATCTCCGCCCCACTCTTCAGGAACGAGTTCATAGCTTGTAAGCTCTTGCTTCACTTTGTCAGGATCTGCACCCGGCTTGTCGATTTTATTAACAGCGACAATAATTGGAAGTCCAGCAGCCTTAGCGTGTGCAATAGCTTCAACGGTCTGAGGCATAACACCGTCATCAGCAGCAACTACGATAATAGTCATATCTGTTACCTGTGCACCACGAGCACGCATAGCAGTAAATGCTTCGTGACCAGGTGTATCTAGGAACGTGATTTTCTTCTGGTTGATTTCAACTTGATAAGCACCGATATGCTGTGTGATTCCGCCTGCTTCGCCTAGAGATACACTCGTCGAACGAATGGCATCCAGCAAAGTAGTTTTACCGTGGTCAACGTGACCCATGATCGTAACTACTGGAGGACGTGACTGAAGTTCTTCTTCAGCATCATTCTCTTCCACAGTTTCAAAGCTATCCTCATCAACAGGAATCTTCACTTCTACTTCTACGCCGAATTCAGCAGCGAGTAGCAGGATGGTGTCGATATCCAGCTCTTGGTTGATGGTTGCCATAACACCCATAGAGATCAGCTTCTTAATTACTTCAGAAGCGTCTTTGTGAAGCAATTTTGCTGTTTCACCAACAGTCATGCTACCACGAACGATAATCTTCTTAGGTGTGTTATCGATCTTCTCACGGTGAACCATTGGCTGATTCTTGCCGCGGCCATTCTTACCACCACGACCGCGGTAGTTACCGCCTTTGCCATCATCAAACCGTCTATTGTTCGTATTTGGTCTACCACCAGTTGTGTTCTTCTTAGGACCTCTGTCGTCACCGCGTGTGAAGCCACCGCCAGTGCCAGATTGACCTTGTGGGCGGCTGTCAGTGCGAGGTGCACTGCTTTGTCCTTGCGGACGACTGCCAGTATTGCTTCCTTGTGGACGGCTACCACCGGTATTACTACCTTGCGGACGGCTGCCACCAGTGCTGCTACCTTGCGGACGGCTACCACCGGTACTGCTACCTTGTGGACGGCTGCCAGTATTACTTCCTTGCGGACGGCTGCCACCAGTGTTGCTACCTTGTGGACGATTGCCGCCTGTGCTACTTCCTTGCGGACGGCTTCCGCTAGTACTGTTAGTACGTGGAGCTCCGCTTTGTTGCGGACGTGCATTCTGCGTTGAACCTGTTGTTGTTCTGCGGGAATCTTGTCCGCTTTGGGGCCTTGGGGACGTCGTCGATTGGTTGTTGTTTTGGTTACTGTTCATACCTACCTGCTTTTCCTGTTGATTTTTGTTGGCATTCTGAGCACTTTGGGGTTCGGCAGTTACCGCACCGGTTGTCACCGGACGGCTGCTGGAGCTGGTATCCCGTTTGGCTGCAGCGTTCGACTTGATATCCTTGAAGAATTGCTCTACTTTGTTCACGGAACCGTTCTCCATGACACTCATATGATTATTCACAGGGACATTCAAACGCTTCAGAATTGTAATAATTTCTTTACTGCTCATGTTTAGTGACTTGGCGTATTCGTACACGCGCAATTTATCTTTGTTCTCTTCTTTAGTCAATAAATCCACCTCCGACAGTATCTCCGAGTTGCTTGGAGATCATTTCCGCGAATCCTTTATCCGTAATGGCCAGTACTACACGCTGGTCTTTACCAATACTTGCACCGAGGCTGTCTCGGTGAAATGCGATTACTAGTGGAATATCGTAGGTTCCGCATTTATCACGGAACTTTTTTTGGGTATTATCTGAAGCGTCACCTGCCAGAACGACCAGCTTCGCCTCTGAAGACCGTACAGCTTTGAGTACAGCCTCATCGCCGGTGACTATCTTGCCTGCTCTCATGGCAAGCCCTAAATAAGAAAGCGCCTTACTCATTATCCTCACTATCCTTTGCTGCTAGAAACTGCTCTTCCACGGAAGTAAACTCCCGGGCAAGCTGGTCATAGATTTCAGGACTCACTTGACATTTCAAAGCGCGGTCAAGTGCTTTATTCTTCTGTGCCAGCTTAAAGCATTCAAGCTTGCCGCATATGTAAGCACCACGGCCTGACTTCTTACCTGTCAGATCAATCAGTACTTCGCCCTCGGGCGTTCTAACCACTCGAATCAGCTCTTTTTTCGGCATCATCTCTTGGGTAGCAACGCATTTGCGCAGCGGCACCTTTCTTTGTTTCATACATACGCCTCCCGTCAAGCAGGTTAATTAATCAATGGAGACGGAATCCTGATGCATTTCATCAATAGAAGTTCTCGGTCTACCGTATTCCTGCTCCGCTTGACTTTCACTCTTGATATCAATTTTCCAGCCGGTAAGCTTAGCGGCAAGACGTGCATTTTGCCCTTTAATACCGATAGCCAGTGATAATTGATAATCAGGAACGATCACCCGTGCCATTTTCTCTGCTTCAAAGACTTGAACTTCAAGCACCTTAGAAGGGCTGAGTGCATTAGCGACATACTCCTGCACCAGATCAGAGTAACGGACGATATCGATCTTCTCGCCACGAAGCTCAGTAACGATGGTTTGAACGCGTGTTCCTCTTGGGCCTACGCAAGAACCAACTGGATCCACTTCCGGATTGCGGGAATACACAGCAATCTTCGAACGGAAGCCAGCTTCACGAGCTACGGAACGAATTTCAACTACACCATCAAAAATTTCCGGAACTTCTAGTTCGAACAGACGCTTCAGCAATCCGGGATGACTGCGGGACAGCATAATTTGCGGTCCTTTAGTGGTGTTCTCAACTTTAGTGATATAAGCCTTGATACGCTCGCTTTGTTTAAACTTCTCACCTGGCATCAATTCACTAAGCGGCAAGACCGCTTCGATTTTACCAAGATCAATGTAAATGTTCCGCATATCTTGACGTTGTACAAGTCCTGTTACAATATCATCTTCTTTGTCAATAAAGGCATTATAGATGAGTCCACGCTCTGCTTCGCGAATCCGTTGTGTTACAACCTGCTTTGCAGTCTGTGCAGCAATACGCCCGAAATCACGTGGTGTTACTTCAAGCTCAGCAATGTCTTCAAGCTGAAAATGCGGGTTAATTTCTCTGGCTGCCGGCAATGAGATTTCAGTCCTTGTATCCAGGACCTCTTCAACAATTAGCTTGCGGGCAAACACTTTAATGACACCTGTGTTGCGGTTCATGTCAACACGCACGTTCTGTGCTGCATTGAAATTACGTTTATAACTAGAGATCAGCGCCGCTTCGATCGCTTCGAACAGCACATCTTTACTGATGCCTCTCTCCCTTTCCAGCTCATTCATTGCTTCAATAAACTCCATACTCATGAATTTCCGGCCCCCCTTTCAAGACGTTAAAAAATAATGGCCAATCTCGCGCTTGCGACTTTGGCGTACGGTACTACATGTTCTTTTTTGCCCGCGGAGATGAGCAGTTCCTCGTTCTCGAACGAGAGCAAACGACCTTCAAATTCTTTGAGTCCTTGAATCGGCTCATAAACAGTCACATACACGTCCTTACCTACCGCTTTAGCTACATCCGCAGCTTTTTTGAGAGGACGCTCTGCTCCCGGTGAGGAAACCTCAAGGAAATATGCCTCAGGGATAGGATCATTCTCATCCAACTGCTGACTGAAATATTCGCTAATGCTTCCGCAGTCATCAATATCAATGCCGCCTTCTTTATCTACGAATATACGCAGAAACCAATTGGAGCCTTCCTTCACGTATTCAACGTCCACCAGTTCGAAACCATTGTCGTCGAGATAGGGCCCGAGCATCTGCTCTACCGTTTGTTTAATTTTAGATTTGGGTGTGCTCAAAAGAAAATTACCTCCACGAACTTGTCTTTTGCTATATACCAAAGATAAAGAGTGGGTTTCCCCACTCTTTACACAACGGACTTATCTCATTATTACCAAAGAAATTATACCATAGTGAGTCTGGACTGACAAGTGCTAGCCCTTGACTCCCCCTTTGGAGCTCTCTTTTCTAGAAATACAAGAAAGTATAAGTTTCACGTCATCCTATACGTTTTGTATTTTTCGCAGAAACGGGTACCGTCCCAAAAAGGACGGTAAAGACGTTTCTGCTTACCATGAAATAAGTGTTGTTAAAGCCTTTAAAATAGGGAAAGTTGATTGCTCTCCGGTAAGCCGCGGAAGCAGCCCATATTGGTTAGCAGCTCAATAACTGTCTTACTCGCCTTGGATTTTTGCTGGAAATCCTCAATAGAAAGGAATTCCCCGGCATCTTTCGCAGCGGCAATGTTGATAGCAGCATTCTCACCAATTCCCGCTAATGCGGAAAACGGAGGAATCAAACTCTTGTCATCAACAATAAACTTATTCGCTTCCGAACGGTAAAGATCAATGTTTTTGAATGTAAACCCACGTGCCGTCATCTCCAAAGCCATCTCAAGGACAGGCAACATAGCCTTTTCCTTAGGCAAAGCTTGAAATCCTTTTTGCTCAATTTCTACGATCTGACGGTTGATCGCTTCATATCCCTTACAGCACAATTCAATATCAAAATCTGCTGCACGTACAGAGAAATAAGTCGCATAATATTCAATAGGATGATACAGCTTGAAGTAGGCGGTACGTACTGCAGAAATTACGTATGCAGCAGCATGCGCCTTCGGGAACATGTATTGAATCTTCAGACAAGAATCAATATACCATTGTGGAACCTTGCACTTTTTCATTTCCTCGATCCATTCGTCAGATAAACCTTTCCCTTTACGAACACTCTCGGTAATTTTAAAGGCCAAGCTCGCATCCATTCCCGCTTTATAAATTAAGAAGAGCATGATGTCATCCCGACAACCGATAACAGTCTTAATGTTACAAGTGTTATTCTTTATAAGCTCTTGCGCGTTACCAAGCCAAACTCCAGTACCATGAGACAAACCTGATATTTGCAGTAAGTCAGCAAAGCTGGACGGTTTCGACTCAATAAGCATTTGACGTACGAACTTGGTACCCATTTCGGGCACACCATAGGTCGCAACCGGTGATCTGATTTCGTCAGGTCTCACTCCAAGCGCATCTGTAGAGTTAAACATGCTCATTACTTTCGGATCATTCATCGGGATAGAAGTTGGATCAACACCTGTCAAATCCTGCAGCATCCGCATCATCGTCGGATCATCATGACCCAGAATATCAAGCTTCAGCAAATTCGCGTCAAAAGCGTGATAATCAAAGTGTGTGGTCTTCCATTCGGCATTGACATCATCCGCCGGGAATTGTACTGGCGTAATATCTTCTACCTCCATATAGTCTGGAACAACGACTATACCACCCGGATGCTGTCCCGTACTACGTTTAACGCCTGTACAGCCGGCCGCCAGACGGCCAACTTCAGCTCCACGCCAACGTTTCTGGTGAAGTTCTTCGTATTTTTTTGCAAATCCGAAGGCTGTCTTCTCGGCTACGGTACCAATCGTTCCGGCACGGAATACATTTTTCTCACCAAACATTTCTTTGGTAAAGTTATGTGCATTCGGCTGATATTCCCCTGAGAAGTTCAAGTCGATATCGGGAACTTTATCCCCTTTAAATCCAAGGAAGGTCTCGAACGGAATATCCTGGCCTTCACCTTTGAGCTTCTGACCGCAATCCGGGCAAACTTTATCTGGTAAATCGAATCCGCTCCGCACACTACCGTCCAGGAACCATTCACTATGGCGACACTCAGGGTTTAGGCAAATATAATGCGCAGGCAAAGGATTAACTTCTGAAATTCCAAGAAATGTAGCTACTACAGAAGAGCCTACAGAACCCCGCGAACCTACGAGATATCCATCTCGATTTGATTTTTTAACGAGACGTTCAGAAATCAAATAGTTGGCAGAGAACCCGAATTTAATAATCGGTGCAAGCTCTTTCTCCAAACGGGCAATAACTACTTCAGGTAATTCTTCGCCATAAATGGATTTGGCAGTGTTATAACAGGTCTCGCGAATTTCTTCGTCCGCCCCTTCAAGAATTGGTGTAAATAGCTTGTCTGGAAATAGCTCCAGTTCTTCAAAACGTTCTGCCAGCTCAACTGTATTCGTAACCACGACCTCCATCGCTTTTTCAGCACCGAGAAATTCGAATTCAGACAGCATTTCATCCGTTGTGCGGAAGTGCGCATCCGGTTTGCGTTGGTCTTTAAGCGGACTAAAGCCTGTGATCCCATTAATCGTAATATCACGATACAGCTTGTCCCGGGGTTCAAGATAATGCACATTCCCCGTTGCGATAACAGGTTTATTCAACTGTTCCCCTATTTCGCAAACCTTGCGGACTACATCGCGAAGCTCATCAGGGCCTGCTACAAAGCCCTTGTCCACCAAGTGCATGTACATGGTCAATGGCTGAATCTCCAGCACATCATAAAAATGAGCAACCTCCATGGCTTCCTCAGTCGTTTTGTTGAGTACTGCTTCAAAAAACTCTCCACGTTCACAACCAGAAATCACGAGCAGTCCATCTCTATGCTCTTCCAGCTTGGATTTCGGAATACAAGGTACACGTTTGAAATATTCCGTATGTGACATGGAAATGAGCTTATAGAGATTTTTTTTGCCTACTTGATTAAGTGCATAAATATTACAGTGGAACGGTCTTGTGTTCGAAAGATCATTACCCACATAATCGTTTAGTCGATCAAGGCGGGTCATGCCCTTCATCTTTTCAGCATCTGCGAGCAATCCTGTTAATATACCGCCTAGTGCTATGGTATCATCAATCGCACGGTGATGGCTTTCCAGAAGAACTTTATATTTATCGGCTAATGTGTTCAGCCTGTGATTCTTCATGCTTGGATATAGTAACCGAGCGAGCTCAAGCGTATCAAGAGATGGATTCGAAAGCACAGGTTCACCTATTTTACGTAACGAGGCCTGAATAAAACCCATATCAAATCTGGCGTTATGAGCAACAAGGATACTGTCACCCACAAATTCAACAAACTTACGCAGCACTGGCTCAAGATCAGGAGCATCCTTAACCATTTCATCCGTAATATTGGTCAATTGCTGAATATGATAAGGGATCTTCTCATGCGGATTAACAAAAGTAGAATAACGGTCTACTTCTTTACCCTCACACATTTTAATGGCCGCCAGCTCCGTAATATTATTGCGGGTAATCGATAACCCCGTGGTCTCTATATCAAACACTACATAGGTAGCTGTCTTCAAGTCCAAAGGCTGAGCATTCTCGACAATATTCACAGAGTCATTCACAACATTGGCTTCCACGCCATAAATCATTTTTATCTTATGCTTATGAGCTGCATGGTTCGCATCAGGAAAAGCCTGAACTCCGCCATGATCAGAAATAGCAATCGCAGGATGCCCCCACTGGGCAGCTGTTTTGACATAGGTAGTGATCGGAGTGACCGCATCCATCGTACTCATCGTAGTGTGAAGGTGGAATTCCACCCGTTTCTTAGGAGCCGTATCTTTACGCGCAGGCGGTGCCTTAACTTCCGTTAAATCCGAAGGGATCATCACGAGCTCAGGAATCTGCATAAAACGGTCATATTCAACTTTTCCGCGTGCTCTTACCCATTTACCGTTTGCTAGCTGACTCATAACCTTCAGATCATCTTTAGTCTTCGCGAACATCTTCATTTGTAGAGAATCCGTGAAATCGGTCAAACTGAAGGTGAACAAAGTACTGCCATTGCGAAGTTCCTTACGATCCAGACCAAAAATAGTACCCTGAATTGTAATTTTCTTCTCTTCATCTTGAATTTCAAGAATCGGCACGGCCTGTTCCTTAATTTCATACCCCACTTGAAGCTTAATTACTTCATTAGGATCGCTATCATCAGCAGGAGCTTCTGTTTCTACAGCAGTCATCATCTGCTCAACGATCTCGCGTTGTTCTTGCTGAAGCTTTTGCTGAAATTCTTCGTATGCTTCAACATTATTATTTTCGTTCTCTGCCATTAGCACTTTAACTTTTAAGGAGAGACCGAAATACTTATCATAAAATTTAATAATTGCCCCATCGATGCCTTTTTTACGAGCCAGCTCCATAGAAGTGGAGTCACTCATCGTCAGCATTAAAGTGTCATCTTTAAGCTCTTGGGTAGAACGTGTCAGCCAGCCATTAACCGAAGGGATCTCGCGAGTCACCCACTCCAGAAACAATCCCCAATATTCTTGGACTAGCTCTGCTCTACTAACTTTTTGATCATATACGAATAAAAAGCTTACTTTGGCTATATGCTGTAGCTTCTCGCGCATTCTGAGGCAAAATGTCCGGTATACCTGCGCTGGAACCAGACTTTCTTTCGCAATCACAATTTGCCAGTCTCGGTTACCACGGCTGATCTCTACACGCTCTATATATCCATCTAAAAAGTAGGGATCCATAATTGCAGGTGGAATTTCACCTTGCTTCATCAAGAGCTCGAATCTTTTTCTTCTCTCCTGGTTTTGTTCCATGCTTTCCTCCCACCTTTGATAACTCCGTAAAACACAATCAATGATATTCAGTGAAAGTACAATATGATAAGAAGAAACGACGTTGTCGTCTTTTAAAGACGATAACTGTTTCTCGTAAAAATATAAGGATAAAGTATAGTGTGAAACTTATACTTTCTTATATTTCAAGCATAAACGCCTTCGGCGTCCTTATGAGGACGGTAAGTGTTTATGCGAGAAATAAAAGGATAATTTATTACGTAAGCCTATAAATTCTTATATTTTAAAAAGCTTCTGGATTCAAAAAGCATTGGGTTTTTTCGGCCCGCTGACTCCTCTCTCCAGAAGCTAGATTAAAATACTACAAGACTGTTGATCGGTACCAAAAGATTAATATGCCTTTGCAAAAACCACAGTATGCTCAGCTGGTTTACCACAGCAAATGCAGACTTGTTTCTTCTCCGCCGGATCGAAAGGAATGTTACGGCTACCCGCACCTGTCTCTTCCTTAACTTTGGACTCGCATTCTTCGGAACCACACCAGCCAGCTAGTGCAAAGCCGCGTTTTTCTTCCATTGAAGCTTTCATTTCTTCCAAGGAATCTACAGAATAGAAATGGTCCTCACGGAATTTCAGGGCACGTTCGAACATTTCATTATGAACCTGCTCGAGCATTGCTTGTACCTCTTCAACAAGGTTCTCCTGCTGAATTACCTTCTTCTCACCTGTGACACGGGATACGATAACGCAAACGCCATTCTCCATATCGCGTGGTCCAATCTCCAAGCGCACAGGTATACCGCGCATTTCATATTCATTGAACTTCCAACCTGGCGTTACATCCGAACGATCATCCACACGTACACGAACACCTGCGTTCTTCAGCTCCTTGAACAGCTCGTCTGTCCGTCCAATCACGGCTTCACGAGTTTTAGGAGGTCCGATCGGAATCATAATCACTTGAGTTGGCGCTACCTTAGGTGGCAGAACAAGACCACGGTCATCGCCATGTACCATAATCAGCGAACCAATCAAGCGTGTAGTGGATCCCCATGAGGTCGTATGCACATATTCTAAATTATTGTCGCGGCTCAAATACTGGATCTCAAATGCTGTTGCAAACTTGGTACCCAAGTAATGTGAGGTAGCAGCCTGAACAGCACGTCCATCTTTCATCATCGCTTCAATAGAATACGTATCTACTGCACCAGCAAAACGCTCGGAAGGTGTCTTTTGTCCAGTGATCACCGGAATGGCAAGGAATGTCTCGGCAAAATCACGGTAGTTATCCAGCATCTTCATGGTTTCTTCACGAGCTTCGGCTTCATTCTCATGCGCAGTATGCCCTTCTTGCCAAAGAAACTCAGTAGTGCGGATAAATGGTAAAGTACGCTTCTCCCAACGAACCACGTTCGCCCATTGATTGATAAGTACAGGAAGGTCACGATAGGACTGAATCCATTTGGAATACATGTGCCCGAACATGGTCTCAGAAGTAGGACGGACAGCCAGACGTTCTTCAAGCACGTCTCCACCAGCCTCAGTTACCCATGGCAGTTCGGGATTAAAGCCTTCAATATGATCCTTTTCCTTTTGAAAGAAACTCTCTGGAATGAACACTGGAAAATAAGCATTACGATGCCCAGTTTCCTTGAGGCGACGGTTCATTTCCTCCTGAATATGCTCCCATATTTCATAGCCCTCTGGCTTAAATACGATACAGCCACGAACAGGAGAGTAGTCCATCAAGTCTCCTTTTTTTATAACATCAATATACCAGCGTGAGAAATCCTCGCTTTGCGGCGTGATTTCCGTAACGAATTGCTTATCTTTTGCCATGTAATGGAATGCCTCCCGAAGAAAATTAGCCGCTGATCAAACGTAAAATATCATTATACGTAACAGCAATCATTAATAAAAATAACAGTGCAAATCCAACAAAGTGAACCATACCTTCACGACTCGGATCTACAGGTTTACCGCGTAATGCCTCCACACCTAGGAACGCCAGACGGCTTCCATCTAGTGCTGGAATCGGCAATAGGTTGAAAATCCCCAGATACAAGCTTAGGATAGCAGCCCAATAGGTAAGATACTGAATGCCTTGTTGGGCAATTTGACCGGTTACTTCAAAGGTACGAACCGGACCTCCAATATCATCCATATTGAATTTATTGATCAATTGCTTAAAGCCCAGAAAGATAGCTTCCGTCGTATCGACCATAGCTTTACCTGAACCTGTCAACGTCTCTCCAACCCCTGCTTTGCGGGTAGGAAGCTCAGGTGTAATCCCGATTTTACCGCCTTCTTGTCCCTCCATGCTACGAGGAACGAGAGTCACATTAAGGGTCTCATCACCACGTTGCAGCATCCATTTCATTTCTTTCCCTTTGGACTCCGAGGTTAAGTCAATCATTTTTTGGTAATCGGCACCAATCTTCTCACCGTTGATGGAGACAATAATGTCACCCTTCTGCAATCCCGCCTCTTGTGCAGGCATTCCTTCAGAGACATCACCGATCTTAACATAAGTAGGATTCTCCACCGGAATTCCAACCATTTGCAAATGGATGGCAAACAGAACAAAGGCTAACAGGAAGTTCATCACAGGACCCGCAACAATAGCCAATGCACGCTGACCCACGGTTTTACTACCGAATTGGCGATCTTTAGGCGCAATTTGAGTCTGTTGCGTTCCTTTAATCATCATCGCTTGAGGATGAACATCATAAGTAGTAACTTCGCCATCCACATCCAAGCGGATTTGCAGATCATTTTCAAGATCAGTATGCAAAGCCTCACCACGGATTACATTTTTACGTGTATCCAGTGCGTCCAGATAAATATTTTTTACTTTATTATCCTGACCGAGTCTTACTGCAATGGTCTGTCCTGAGCCAATTTCAATAATTTCCGGATCTTCACCAGCCATCCGAGCATAACCGCCAAAAGGCAGTAAACGCAAAGTGAACTGTGTCTCATTCCGTTTATAAGAAAACAGTTTCGGACCGAAACCGATAGCAAATTCCCTCACGAGAATACCGGCGCGTTTGGCAAAATAATAGTGACCCCATTCATGTACAGTCACCAGGACAAAAAACATGAGCACCGTTAATAAAACGACTTGAACCATTTCCAAACGTATCATCCCCCTTTAGGTGTAAGACCGAAGTATGTCCTCTTAATTTATCATTATTCTCCGATCAGGCACAAGAGAATCAACTGTCCCAACCTATTTTTAGGGCAAAGTAAGTATTTCCAGTCAAGCAATAACGCCATCGGCGTCCCTTAAGGAGACGGTACGCGTTTACGCGAGAAATATAAGGATAATGTATAAAGTGAAACTTATACTTTCTTATATTTTTAAAAAGAGATCTTTCTACCTTCTACAGCGTTGCTGCCAGCTCACGAACACGCTTATCACAGGATTCAATTTGTTCCAAATTCGGATTGTCCTCGTTAATATGACGATGCAGCACTTCCCCGATGATCTCCTCAATGCGCAGGAATGGGATCTCATGACTCAAGAAACGAGCAACAGCAATTTCATTCGCAGCATTAAAAGCAGTAGTAGCTGTCCCTCCAGCTTTTCCACAATCCATGGCTAGCTTAAGCGCAGGGAATCGTTCATAGTCCATTTCTCGGAAAGTCAAACGTCCAACTTCAGCTAACGACAAACGCTGTGCCGGCGATTCCCAGCGTTCGGGATACGTGAGCGCATATTGAATCGGGACACGCATATCGGGATTACCAAGCTGAGCAATAATACTGCTATCGCGGAACTCCACATATGAGTGAATGATACTCTCTGGATGCAAAAGTACATTTACTTGTTCATAAGGTAGACCAAATAACCAATGCGCTTCAATCACCTCAAGCCCTTTATTCACCATTGTAGCAGAATCAATCGTGATTTTCGCGCCCATGCTCCAATTCGGATGACGAAGTGCATCTTCTACTGTTACATTCTTGAGTTGATCACGAGTGAAATCCCGGAAAGATCCACCAGAAGCCGTTAAAGTGATGCAAGCAATATCCGCGAGATTCTCACCATTTAAGCACTGAAAAATAGCAGAATGCTCGCTATCAATAGGTAACAACTTAACACCCTTACGATTAGCTAGATCAGTGACGAGGTGTCCTGCTGTTACCAAAGTCTCTTTATTAGCTAGTCCAATATGTTTGCCTGCTTCGATCGCAGCTAACGTGGATTGGAGGCCTACACTACCCATAACAGCCGTTACGACCATTTCGGCATCTCCACCAGCTGCCACCTCAACAAGACCTTCATTCCCGCTGTATAGCTGTATGCCAGAAGGCAGACTGGATCTAATCTCATCTGCCAACTCCTTTGTTGCAACAGAAACACGACGAGGATTAAACCGACGGACTTGTTCCAGCAATAACGCTGTATTCGTTCCAGCTGCCAAGCCATCTACTTGAAAAGAGTCTGGGTGCATAGCGATGACATCTAGAGTCTGAGTGCCGATCGAACCTGTGGAACCAAGAACACTTATTTTTTTCATAGTTATACCCTCTCCTTCCGTTAATAGTAAGGCATGAGCGTTAGGATATGTACGAATGGAAATACGATAATCCAGCTGTCACATCGATCAAGAATACCGCCGTGACCTGGCAGAAGTGTGCCTGAATCTTTGATACCATACGCACGCTTATAGGCAGATTGCACAAGATCACCAAGCTGACCCAAGACCGCACAAGAAAGCCCTATAAGTAGCGCTCGTCCTATCGCTAGATGTTCAGGAGCAAATATTGCAAACACGATCGCGATTAGCATCGAGATCAGTACCCCACCTACTGCACCTTCCACCGTTTTGTTGGGACTGATGGCTGGCCAAAGTTTGTTCTTCCCCATGCTTCTTCCAACAAAGTAAGCCCCGGCATCACTACCCCAAATGCAGAAAAGGAGTAAAAAAGTCCAGAACAAACCATGTCCGTCATCCGATGCACGAGCCATGGCCATATAAGAAAAACCCATTCCAATGTATACTATACCAGTAAACAGCAAGGCTGTTACTCGAATATCTAATTTATTTTTAGTAAAAACTGTAACTAAAAGGAACAACAGCAGCAGAATCCAAATTCCTTGTTCCCACGATAAGGGTGCAGAGATCCCAAGCAAATTCCAAGGGATCATAAAACTTAGAATGGCTGCATAACCAAGAACGGTAGAACCGGAAAGCGCAGGTATCCCTATCATTTTCACAAATTCATAAAACCCGATAAAAGCCATGGCAGTAAGTAACAACTGGTATGGCCAGTTTCCCAACACGCATAAGCCTAAAAATAGTGCTCCGGCAACAATTCCGGTAATCAATCGCTGCTTCAAAGGTTTCCATCTCCTATCAAGCTACTTCAGTCCACCATAACGGCGTGTACGGCGTTGATATTCAGCAACTGCCTGATGCAAATGCTCCTTATCAAATTCAGGCCAATACACATCAGTAAACCACAGCTCACTATAAGCAAGCTGCCATAGCATGAAATTGCTAAGTCGCATTTCTCCGCTTGTACGTATAAGCAAATCCGGATCTGGTAACCCACCAGATAACATTCGGCTATCGATTAGATCAGTCGTAATATCTTCCGGTGACAAAGCCCCTGATTGGATGTCCTTACCAATGCTGCGCATGCAGTCCTCAATTTCTTTACGTCCCCCATAATTGAGAGCAAAATTCAATATAAGTCCAGTATTGCCCTGTGTTCGGGAAACCGCTTCTTCCATAGCCTTACGTGTATATGAAGGTAATGCATCAGTATCCCCCATCATACGTACTTGGACATTCTTCTCAATCAGTTCATCAAGCTCAATGGCTAGAAACTCCACTGGCAAGCGCATCAGATAATCGACTTCTTCCTTTGGTCGTTTCCAATTTTCTGTCGAGAACGCATACATCGTCAAAAACTCAACACCCAGTTCGTCTGCAGCGATTGTAGCACGTTTAACAGCCTTCATGCCATTCTGATGACCCACAACGCGCGGCAACCCGCGACGCTTAGCCCAACGCCCATTGCCGTCCATAATAACAGCCACGTGCCGGGGAATGTTATCCGGTGAAATCTCGACTGGCTGTTGCCTGTCTTTACGGCTCAGCCACGCTTGAACCCGTTTGATCATTTCCGTTTCCTCCAAGCTCTTATCAGAAAGAGACAAACCCCACCATTAACGGAGGGGCCTTAAGTCTCTAGAATATCTTTATACTTCCATAATCTCTTTTTCTTTGGATACAAGCACTTTGTCGACCTCGGCTATGAACTTATCCGTTGTCTTTTGAATGTCTTCCTGATGGCCACGAGACTCATCTTCCGAGATACCGTTTTTCTCCATCTTCTTAATATCATCGTTGGCATCACGGCGAATGTTGCGGATCGCTACTTTCGCTTCTTCACCAAATTTCTTCGTCAATTTCACCAAATCCGTCCGACGTTCTTCAGTCAGCGGAGGGATAGAAAGACGAATGATTGTGCCGTCATTAGCAGGCGTCAAACCGATATCAGATTTCATAATCGCCCGTTCAATGTCAGACATCGATGTTTTGTCCCACGGCTGGATTAACAGTGTCCGGGAATCCGGAGTACTGATGTTCGCCAGCTGATTGATTGGAGTTGGGGAACCATAATATTCAACTTGAATGCGATCTAGCAGTGATGTTGTTGCACGTCCTGCACGCAATGTTGCCAAGTCACGTTTCAGCGATGAAATCGCTTTTTCCATACGCTCTTCGGCATTTTTTTTGACCGATTGTGGCATTAATCTACACTCCCTTTAACAATCGTTCCGATCTTCTCACCGAGAACGACACGTTTGATATTGCCTTGTTCAGTAATGGCAAATACAATGAGCGGTATATTATTATCCATGCATAGAGATGAAGCTGTTGAATCCATAACACCAAGGTTTTTGTTCAGAACATCCATGTAAGTGAGCTGTTCAAATTTCTCGGCTGTGCTGTCTTTAAACGGATCTGCTGAATATACACCATCAACCTTGTTCTTCGCCATCAGAATAACTTCTGCTTCGATTTCTGCTGCTCTAAGTGCTGCAGTAGTATCTGTAGAGAAGAAAGGGTTTCCTGTGCCTGCTGCAAAAATAACAACACGGCCCTTCTCCAAGTGGCGAATCGCACGACGACGAATGTACGGTTCAGCAATTTGCTGCATCGAGATCGAAGTCTGCACTCTTGTTGGCACATCGATTTGTTCTAATGCATCCTGCAGAGCAAGTGAATTCATTACTGTTGCCAGCATGCCCATATAATCTGCAGTAGCGCGATCTATGCCACTTGCACTACCAGCGATCCCGCGCCAAATGTTACCTCCACCACAAACAATCGCAACCTGAACGCCAAGCTCTACTACTTCCTTGATCTGTTCAGCGATGGAAATAATCATGTCGGCATCAATACCATATCCGTTTTGTCCTGCCAAAGACTCTCCACTTACCTTAAGGACTACTCTCTTAAATACCGGCTGTTCCAAATGTATACCCTCACTTTCTGCAAAAGACGGAACACTACGTGTACGTGTTCCGCTCTTCTGATGCTTGCCTTTATTCAATTCTTCACATTTATGATGAAGCTGATATTAATTATTTACTTGTGCCATAACTTCTTCAACAAAGTTATCCACTTTCTTTTCCAAACCTTCGCCTAGTTCAAAACGAGCAAAACGACGGATCGAGATGTTTTCTCCGATTGTGCTGATTTTTTCGTTCAGCAATTGGGAGATCGTTTTGTCTGGGTCTTTAACGAAGGTTTGCTCAAGCAAGCAATATTCTTCGTAATATTTACCAATACGTCCTTCAACCATTTTTTCAATGATTTTCTCAGGCTTACCTTCATTCAAAGCTTGAGCTTTCAGGATTTCTTTTTCTTTTTCTACATCTTCTTGTGGAACTTCTTCACGACGAACATAACGTGGGTTTGCTGCAGCGATTTGCATAGCGATATCGCGAGCAAAATCCTTAAAGGAATCTGTTTTACCTACAAAGTCAGTTTCGCAGTTGATTTCTACAAGTACACCAATACGGCCGCCAGCGTGGATGTAAGATTCTACAACGCCTTCAGTAGCAATACGTCCTGCTTTGTTTGCTGCTGCGGACAAACCTTTTTCACGAAGCAATTCAGCCGCTTTAGTGATATCATTATTAGCTTCTTCAAGCGCTTTTTTACAATCAAGCATACCAGCGCCTGTTCTTTCACGAAGTTCTTTTACTGCTTTTGCATCAACTGCCATTGTTTATTCCCTCCAGGTAATTGTCGTTTTCTTACATTATTCAAGGCTTTTATCCTAAAAAAAGGGCAGTGAGAGGTTATCCACCTGCCAACCACCCTTTTCATTTAAGTTCTTGTATGTGTTAGTCGCTACTTAAGCAGTAGTTGTGTCTTCGCCTTGGTGAGCTTCAACAACAGCGTCTGCCATTTTACCAGTCAACAATTTCACGGCGCGGATAGCGTCGTCGTTACCTGGAATTACGTAGTCGATTTCGTCTGGATCACAGTTAGTATCAACGATAGCTACGATTGGAATACCCAATTTGCGAGCTTCTGCAACTGCAATACGCTCTTTACGCGGGTCAATGATGAACAACGCGCTTGGTAGACCTTTCATGTTCTTGATACCGCCCAAGAATTTTTCAAGACGATCTTTCTCTTTGCGAAGAAGGATAACTTCTTTCTTAGGTAGAACTTCGAAAGTGCCGTCTTCTTCCCAAGATTCCAATTTCTTCAAACGATCAATACGTTTTTGGATAGTTTGGAAGTTAGTAAGAGTTCCGCCCAACCAACGTTGGTTAATGAAGAACATACCGGAACGTTCTGCTTCTTCTTTTACGGAATCTTGCGCTTGTTTCTTTGTTCCTACGAATAGGATTGTGCCGTTGTCACCAGCGACGCTTTTCACAAAGTTGTAAGCTTCTTCTACCTTCTTGACTGTTTTTTGCAAGTCAATAATGTAAATTCCGTTTCTTTCAGTGAAGATATAACGATCCATCTTTGGGTTCCAACGACGAGTCTGGTGACCGAAGTGTACCCCAGCTTCTAGAAGCTGTTTCATGGAGATTACTGCCATCTTCACACACCTCCTAAGTTTGGTTTATTGTGTGTCTCCTCCGCCGTGCGTCATCTTTCAGCAAGACTTTCTTCAGAAGAAAGCACCCCTTGTCGAAATCAACCGGCGTGTGTTTTAACACCGTCAATTACTATACCATATTTTATTAGTGTATGCAACGATCATTGAAAACTTATTAATTTTTCTAGTATAGAATCTAGACTCTCGTCTTTATTAAAGGTATAAGAACCCGATTGAATCTTCGTATTGATCTGGCGTTGATTGGCGGCTTTAAGAAAACTAGCCTTGTCCTTAATGACTTCAGCCTTCTCCAAAATATCTGCTGTTTTTGTCAGTGTGCTACCTGAAGGTATACGAACAACAACCCCTGCATTCGCAGTGGCTTTAGGCTTATCAGGTGCAACAGCAGATGGTGCAGTAGTGACCTCTGGCTTCTCAATAGTGCCTTCTTTAGGCGTTGAGGGCTCTTTAGGAGGGACAACCTTATTAGGGTTATCAGATACTGTAGGAGATACTACAGGAGCGGGAGAAGCCGCTACTGTAGGCTTAGAAGGTTCCACGTTCTCCGTACTTCCCTCATTAACGCCGTCTGTCTTCTGACCTTGAACAGCGTCCTCCAAAGCAGACTCATCAGAAGGAGGTTCAGTAGATTCGTCGATAACCTTCAAGTTCAATTTCTCAGCACCTTGTATTACCTGTTCCTTGGTGAGTGGAGCCGCTCCACCGGATATCATTAACTGAAGTAATAGTGCGCCTGCAATTAGCCCTGTGCCAAGACCGAACAAAAAAGAACGGTTCTTCATCATACCGATTCCTCCTGTTTGGCGAGTTGCAGAATCAGTTGCACTTCTCCCCGCTGAAGTCCAGCCGTCTTGGCAATGGAGTCTATCGATTTCCCCTGCTCATGTAGTTCAAATAATCTTGGATACCGCAATTTAATAGAACTAATGGGTTTCGCTTTCACTTCTGGTTGTATTGAACTCAATTCAGCTCCGGCAGACGGGTCTCCGATCGCCGCAACCTTAGCATACGAACCCTTCTCAACCGAAACTTCCAACTCTCTTAACCGCTTTTCTTCGTTAGTTACTCGGCCCTCTAGTAATAAAGAGCTTTGTTGTAATTCTGTCAATTGATGCTGCAAATCACTAATCTGCCCTTGCATTGCTACATGATTAATTTGTGATTGCTGTTTAATACTGCTGACCAACTGTGCTAGCTCTTCATTCTCGCGCTCTATGTCCGCCATATATAGCTCAAGCGCTGCCTCCGTTTCTTTGAGGCTTTGCTGCTCTGCTTTTCCTTCCTTCATACGCGCTGGAAGTAAAAATGGCATAAAGAATAGCGGCGACACCTACTAGCACAATATACACCCATGGTTGCAAGTGCCTTATCTCCTTTTACATATCAAATATAATTACTTATTAAAGACTCAGATCAATGCGCTGTCCTTTGTAAGGATGTTCCGCATCACGAGTGCCTGACTTCGAACGTTTCTCCGAGGAAGGATTCCCTCCGGAATGTTGATTGCCTTTATCTCCGCCATCGCGTAAAGCAGATTCAGAAGATTCATCCACTTCAGCGCTTCGCATGGTCATTTCCTGACTTTGTTTCACATTTTGTCCGGCCAGTTGATGCTGATCAATAGCGGGGCGCTGCTGAGATTCATTCTGAACCTTACCCGCTTCCGTAGTCCGAGGTAGTGCAATTTGCAGTTCCACTGGTTTTAGGCTCATCATAACCCTCTTCTCATAAGAAGAAACGATGTTGTCATCTTTATGAAGACGATAACCGTTTCTCGTAAAAATATAAGGATAATGTATAACGTGAAACTTATACTTTCTTATATTTCAAGAATGGCCGGCCGCTATTGCTGCCCACCTGATTAATTGTATGGCGTTAAGGATATATCACCTTCACTATAAACAAACACAACGCGTTCTGTGGGGTCCTTTACAAATCGTGTATATCTACCGATCATAATTTTGGATCCGCCATAGATCGTTTTGATCACTTCAACTCTAGCTCTGCCTGTATCTTCTAGCATTCTTTCAATCTCTAGTACACGTTCTTTAATTCTTTTTTCCTCACGTTGATGAGACTGTTTAGTAGCATTCAATTTAACGCGAAGTGCCACTTTATCTGCAGGGAGTTGACCATTAGTTGCCAATTGATTTAATAGATACAACGCTTTAGACGTTTTGTCCTCATTTTCAAGTAATTGACGCAGTGATTGACGTAGCTCGTTAATCTCATTTCTGAGCTCAGGTACTACTCCTACCTCAATAGAAGTCGCTGTGGACATGGTATTGCCTATGGTACGTGCTACGACTCTTTCCCCTGACTGTACAGTTCCGCCAACTATCAATCCCTTAGCCCCATTACAAAGAACGTCTCTGCCCGCACGTATATTGGAATGCATAATGCTCTGGGATACAATGACATCTTCACCAGCTGTTACATTACCATCTTGAATGAAAGAGACCTTAACATTTTTCCCAGCAGTTACATGTCCTTTGTTATAGCCGATAATTCCACCCGTAATTTCGATGGATCCCCCAGAGATTAATTCCGCTCCTTCAACTCCACCAACCACACGAATATCACCGGCGGACTTTACAGAAAATCCTGAAAGTACGTTTCCTCGAATAACAACGGTACCTACAAAATCAATGTTCCCAGTACTGTAGTCCACATCACCATTCACTTCATACACAGGAAATACATTGATTTTACCGCTATCGGTTAAAGTAACAAGACCGTCAATTGCAGCATACATCGAGGTTCCATTGTTATCAACGAGTACGTTCTTACCCACTTTAAAATGAGCTTCCCTTCCAGCTCTGAAAGCAAGCTCATCACCAGTTACAGTCTTACCATGCTTACCAGGCTGAGCAGGGATAATTCTAGCTATCAGCTTTCCTTTGAGGACGTTACGAAGCCGAACTAAATCTTTATAATCCACCTTACCATCCGCTTTTTCAAGCGGCTTGCGATCCTCTTCCAGATCAACAGTAAGCATAATACTTCCGTCGACTCCATTTACTGCAGGTTCACCTGTAGCAATAGCGACTTTACTCCAAAAAAACTCCTCCGGATGACTACAAATACGTCCAACAATATCACGCTGGACCCCGTAGCGAATATTGTGACTGTGCAGGAAGCTTTCCAATTCTGTAGGAGAGCAGGAAAAATTCTCATCCTTTTTGGAGAACTGCAAATACGCGATCCCTTTGTCATCCGAAAAAGTAATACTTAAGTACTGATCCAAAGCATTTTGACCGATCAATTTTGCTCCCCCTTGTCACCACTAACGGTTAATCGTTCTGCATAAGTAGATCGCGATTCTTCTCAAGCGTTCCCCTCAGCCGCAAAATAGCCTTGGAATGAAGCTGCGAAATCCGTGAAGGAGATAGTGACATGACCTCTGCGATTTCGCTCAATGATAAATCTTCATAATATAAAAGGGACACAACGGTCCGTTCTTTCACCGTTAATTTCTCAATACCTTTGGTGAGGGCTTCGCGTAAGTAGAACTCATTTACCTTGCTATCCGGATTCTTAGCTTTATCGTCCACCAGTATGGACATTCGGGTCTCTGATTCCTCTTCACGAATCGGGTCTTCCAGTGAACATAGTGACATTACAGCCACATCCTGCAACATATTTTGAAATTCAGTTACACTAATATTCAGGTATAGACTCATTTCCTCATCACTAACGGATCTCAAATACTTCTGTTCCAACTGCTGATAAGCGTCCTCGATTTTTTTAGCTTTTTCTCGCACAGATCTAGGGACCCAATCACTTTGACGTAAGGAATCTAAAATCGCACCACGTACGCGCCAGGAAGCATAGGTTTGAAACTGCAATCCCCGTTTGTAGTCGAATTTTTCAATCGCATCAATTAATCCCATTACTCCATTGCTGGCTAAATCATCTTTAGATACATTTTTGGGCAATCCTACAGCCAAACGGCTGGATACATAATCAACAATATGGAGATAACTCTCTATCAGCTTCTTTTTGGCTTCAGGGTCACTGTGTTCTTTCCACTGTTCCCATAGCTCGTCAGTTTCCAATTGAGAAGCTTTACGCTCGTTCAATAGCTTTCACCCTTCCCAAAGTTTAGTCAGAGAGCTTGTCGCGGCGAAACCTGCCTAGTCACAAGCATAAACGCCTTCGGCATCCTTATGAGGACGGTAGCGTTTAAGCGAGAAATATAAGGATAATGTATAAAGTGAAACTTATACTTTCTTATATTTAAGATAACCGATTCCGCCACAGCGCT
The DNA here is from genome assembly GCF_038000135.1 of Paenibacillus sp. FSL F4-0236. Taxonomy (NCBI): domain Bacteria; kingdom Bacillati; phylum Bacillota; class Bacilli; order Caryophanales; family Paenibacillaceae; genus Paenibacillus; species Paenibacillus sp. FSL F4-0236. Next base: position 1,749,482 of record NZ_JBBOBK010000001.1, on the reverse strand, counting down.
CGCTTATTCTTCTTTCAGGTGACGAACGGCCTTGGCCAATTCTTCAGGATCTTTCATAGAGACTAGTTTTGGGGGTGTGAGCGGCTTGAACCCCTCACTGTTCCCACTCCCTTGTCCTGGCTTCGGTTTGAGTAGATTAATTAACTCTTCATCCTCATTAGGGGTACTGATGTCTAGCTTTGCACCAAGTTCTTCTCCCTCAACATCCTGTTCATCCGGAGGTGATGATTGATACACGATAAAACCCAATACCCATCTTAGGAGGAAAGCAAGCAGAAACCAGATGATAAATCCTAATAGGCTTCGTAATAAACTAGTACCGAGAACATTATTACTGTAGGTTACAAAAAAAGTGAATACAAAACCTATCAAACCAAACAGCAAGTTTATAAAAATGTTTCCTATCATCTTCATATTTATATTTCCTTAGCGCCTTTTTGCACACTGCGGATGAACAATACACCAGTGTTGCAGGCAATTTCTATCGTACGGCCATAATTACCGCCCGTGTCTTCCGCAATTAACGGAATTTTCAAATGCTCAAGAGCAAGTTTACAAGATTCAACATTACGAGGCCCGATCCTCATGGTGTCGCTCCCCCCGGCAAAGGCAAACATTTGTGATCCTCCTGCCATCTTGGCTACGATCCGACTCCGAACCGCACCAAGCTCCAGCAAACGGGATAAGAGCTCCGGCACTGCAGTATCTGCAAACTTAGCGATGTTTAATTGCCCTTCCCTAGCAATCTCAGAAGTAGGGAGCATCACATGCGCCATTCCCGCGAGTTTTTTTCCAGGGTCAAACAATGTCAATCCCACGCAGGAGCCAAGACCCGTTGTACGAATCAAACTATCCTGGCTTCCAATGTTAAGATCTGCCATCCCTACTTTAATGATGCTTTGTTCTTCAATCATTTTCAAATGGAACTCCTAGCGATTTGAAGATTTTCGGGAATGATTCCGGATCGGGAATAAGGAAAAATTGCCCTTCAATTTCGTTTTTCCCCTCAAAAAAGGTAGTATCGATCAACAATGCATCGTCACCCATTTGCCCAAATTGCAGCAAACCGTAGCTTAGGATGGCTCCAGCCATATCCATAGCAAGTGCAGGAACTGTTGGATACATAGAAAGTGAGGTAAAGTCAGCAAGAGAAGATAGGTACGATCCTGCTAATATATTTCCAATTTCACTCAGCGCGGAAAGTTCCATTTCTCCAAGTTCTTGGTCACTCAAAATCTCTATGCCTGCAATGCGACTGAGTAAGTTCAAAGCGGCTTCCGGGGAAAGTATGAAAAACAGGTTGCCCGGAGCTTCTCCCTCCACACGTAAGAAAACTGCATATACTAGTTCTTCAGCTCCACCAACTTTGTCCGTAATCTCTTCAAAGTTGAGAAGCTGTACCTTGGGAACAGCCATATCAATCGGCTTATTCAAGAGCTGTGATAATGCGGTGGCTGCATTCCCAGCTCCAATATTCCCGACTTCCTTAAGCACATCCATTTTAAAATCCTTATAGTGCTTAAATAATTCCACAGGTTAGCCCTCTAGGCTTTCTAATTGAACGATTTCGCCTTTGTTAAGCACTTCTGACAGATTAAGCATAATCAGCAAGCGCTCTTCACCTATCTTGGCCACCCCATCTAAATACTTCGCTTTGATGCCGCCAACAACATCTGGAGGTGTATCGATAGAATCCCTGTTCAAATCTATTACATCATTTGCTGAATCTACAATGAAACCTACTTCCATTTCATTAACAGATACGATAATTACACGTGACTGATCTGTTTGCTCCGCCTCTTCGATTCCAAAGCGGCCTCGAAGGTCAATCACAGGGATAACAACACCACGTAAATTAATTACACCCTTGATAAACGAATACGTTTTAGGCACACGAGTTATTGGCATCATGCGCTCAATGGTTTGTACCTTCTCAACTTCGATACCGTATTCCTCTGAACCTAATTTGAACACTATCACTTTAATATCTTCAGCCATGGAACGAACCTCCCTGTTCTATCCTAGTTATTTAATAAAAGCGTTCGGATCAATAATAAGTGCGACTTGGCCATCTCCAAGTATCGTTGCGCCAGATATCCCTTGAATTTCAGGTAAATATTTACCCAGATTCTTGATAACGATCTCGTTCTGACCAATAAAATCCTGTACAGCTAAGGCTACAAGACGCTCTCCCTTACGTACAACTACGATCTCTGTCTCTTCTTCAGTACTCTCATCATAATCAGGTACCGAAAATAGGCGGCTTAGAGAAACTAGTGGAATATGAGAATTCCGGAACTCTATCATTTTGTTGCCATGAATCGTACGGATTTGAGTGTTCTGCACGATTCCAGTTTCCACAATAGAGGATAATGGAATGGCATACTTCTCAGAACCCAATCGAATAAGCATGGCTGCAATAATAGATAGAGTAAGTGGCAACTGAACTGAAAAATTCGTACCTTTGCCTGGTGAAGAATAGATCGTTACATTACCACCCAGGGAAGAAATCTTAGATTTTACTACATCCAGTCCTACGCCACGACCTGAGACATCAGAAATAACTTCTGCAGTGCTGAAACCTGGTGCAAATAGTAATTGATAAGCTTCATCATCCGTCATGTTCTTCGCTTGCTCTTGCGTGATCACGCCTTTTTTCAGAGCAGACTTCAAAACCTTCTCTGGATAAATACCTGTTCCATCTTCCTCAATTTCAATGAAGACATGATTTCCGCTGTGGAAAGCACGTAGATGAACTGTCCCAGTCTCTGGTTTACCAGCAGCAATACGGTCAGCAATGGATTCAATTCCGTGATCAACCGCATTACGCAATAAATGTACAAGTGGATCACCAATTTCATCAATTACCGTCCGGTCAAGCTCTGTTTCGGCACCCGTTACAATTAGATCTACTTTCTTGTCCAGCGACTTAGCTAGATCACGAAGCATACGTGGGAACCGGTTAAATACGGTATCTACTGGAACCATACGAAGCTTCATCACAATATTCTGGAGATCTCCGCTTACTCTGCCCATATGCTCGACAGTTTCCGTAAGATCACCATTCTGAACCTCAGAAGCCAGCTGCTCTAAACGAACTCTGTCAATCAGAAGTTCACTAAATAGATTCATGAGTACATCTAAGCGTTCGATATCTACACGAATCGTACGTGAAGGCGCCCCTCCTGTTTTAGTTGCTCCCGGCTTATTAGCTTCATCTTTGGTAGGCAATGGTTTAGATGCTACTGAAGCAGCTGGACCTGTTTCCTCTACAGTGGCTGTTGCGGCAACCTCTGACACGGCAGCTGCCGTTTCTTGACCAAGCATTTTCAAGGATTCTTGATCTAGTGCTACTGCTGTTACTTTATCAATCTCAGACAAATTCATAATCATTGCCTGAATCTGATCAGCGTTTTTTTGGGTTATGTAATAGAGTGAGAAGCTTTGGTCAAATTTCTCTTGTTCTATATCTTGAACGGATGGGAAGGATTTAACTACTTCCCCCGAACGTTCGAGCAGATCAAACACCATGTATGCACGTACAGCCTTAAGTTGACAATCCTTACGGATCGTAACGTCCACATACAATGCATGATGCCCTTCCTGAATCGATTGTTCTAGAACAGAAAATTGGAACTCATCTAAATGAATCGGAGTTTCAGCTGCTTGTGAAGTAGGCATATTAGCAGCAGATGCTGTACCGCCTTCAACAGGAATCTCACCCCGTACGATAGCCTGTAGGGATGAGACAATGGCTGATACATCTGCTTTACCTTCGCCACCGCTAGTAATATCCTCAACCATAGACTCTAAGGCATCCAAACTTTTGAATAACGTATCAAAAATGAAATCCTGCATGCGCAGCTTGTTATTACGTACAAGATCTAACACATTCTCCATTTGGTGTGTAAGTGAGGCCAAATCTTCAAAGCCCATAGTCGCTGCCATACCTTTTAAAGTGTGCGCAGAGCGGAATATTACCTGGACGATACTAAGATCCTCAGGATTCGCTTCCAATCCCATCATGCTCTCGTTCAATGACTGCAGATGATCATTCGACTCATCAATAAACATGGATAAATATTGGTTCATGTCCATAGTAGAGCACCTCCCCTTCGAGTTCGCTTTTCCGTTATTTAACGGCTTGCACTAGCCTTGGAGCAATTTCTTGCAAAGGCAGTACATATTTGACGCACTGCAATTCCACCGCAGATCGCGGCATCCCGTAAACGACACAGGTCTCTTCACTTTCAGCAAATGTTGAGGTAACCCCTGAGTCATAGAGAGATTTCATCATCCTAGCACCATCACTCCCCATCCCTGTCATCAGCAACACGTGCCGATCTAGAGATGTGAGTGGAAGCAATGATTCGAATAAAACATCCACTGAAGGTCGGTGGCCATTTCGCGCCTCCTCCTTCGTGAGTACAACTGCATATTGCCCTTTAGATGTGGGTGTAACTTGTAAATGATAGCCTCCAGGCGCAATGTAGGCTGCTCCTTTTCGTAATATCATCCCCTGCTCTGCTTCTAACACTTCTAGCGGACTGAATGTATTCAGACGCTGGGCTAGTGATTTCGTAAAGTTAGGCGGCATATGCTGCACAATGACAATAGGAGCTGGAAAATCCGCTGGAATTTTCTCCAGGAGTACCTTCAGTGCACGAGGTCCGCCTGTAGAACAACCGACAGCAACTAATTTGTGCAAATTCTTGCTACCAACCATTCGATCTGGAGAAAGTCCCAGAGACTCAGTAGATACCTCCACTAAAGACTCTATCACCGGTTTGGGCGGAATTGGTTTATTCTCTACTTTAGTCTTTGGTTTAGACTTTTCGATTAACGGTGTTTTAGCAGAGATGATTGGTTTGGTTGCTTTTTTAGGGATAGTACTATCTACTGGCTGTTTCCCCCGAGGTTTTCTCATTTCTTCATCTTTGAGAGAAGATTTAAGTGCTGCCTTGGATTTGTCCGGTAACAATCTCGGTGCAGTCGGCAGTAATGGCTCTAAAGGCGTGATGTCAGGCATCCTAAAAGCAGATGCTCGCGCTTCACGTTGCTCTCGAGCCAACATAGCTTCTTTCATTTGCTCCCTTAGGGATTCCCCTACGCCCGTTATATCCTGGGAATTTGATATTGAAGGTTTACGAATGAAATCAAAAGCGCCCCATTCCAGTGCAAGAATGGTTTCCTTCATGCCCTCTTCATTGATGCCTGACAGCATAATCACTGGCAGCGGATCTGACGCCATTATTATTTTCAGCGCTTCCAGGCCGTTCATCTCCGGCATTTCCACATCCATAGTAACTAGATCCGGCCGAAGTTTGTTTATTTTCTCGATAGCCTCGCGACCATTTGTGGCTGTTGCCGTCACCTGAAAGTCAGCGTCATTTTCAATTAAATCGGAAATGATCTTGCGCATAAATGCAGAATCATCAACAACCAAAACTTTATATGGCTTCATATCATTTCCACCTCTGTTCCAGATTCAGAACAATTATTTACTTCGCTTTAACCATTTATGGATAAAGCCTTTAATACCTTGAACTTTTGTTTCTTTTTTACCATCTATGGTCAAATAACTTAGGGCTAGCCGATGTATATCTTTTGCAGCAACACTGTTTGGAAAAGCCAATGAAAATGGCGTCTGCCTTTTGACAGCCTGCACTACATGGGCATCTGAGCTTATATGACCAAGATAGGAAACATCTAATTGCAAAAAACGACTGGCCGCCATACGGATCTTATCACTTGTCACTGATGCTTCTCTCTCATCACCCGCTTGATTCACAATCAGTTTAAAAGAAATCTCCGGATACGTCCGATTCACAACCTTCATTAATGCGTAAGCGTCTGTTATAGCAGTTGGCTCTGGTGTTGTAACTACTAGGCAATCGTCCGCAGAGGTTATAAACTTCATCGTTTCCTTAGATAATCCAGCACCTGTATCGAACAAAATATAATCCATGCTGTCCGCAATAAGGGCTATCTGGGCTGTGAAATAATTAAGGTCCGATTCCGAAAGAGAAAATAACTCATCCATGCCCGATCCACCAGCTATAAAAGGAAGCCCGTTCGGTCCTAACTGAATAATCTGCTCAATATCCGCTTCTCTTTTTAACAGATGATATAGGTTATACTTCGCCGACACGCCCATTAACACGTCTATGTTAGCCATGCCAATATCTGCATCGAACAGCAATACTCTCTTTCCCATTGCTTTTAAAGTTAAAGCGAAATTAAGTGTAAAATTCGATTTCCCTACGCCACCTTTACCACTACAAACAGTAATGATACGGGCGGATGTTTCCCCTTTTTCAGCTAGTTTAGGCTCCTGACTGGATACAAGCTGTCTCAAGGATTGTGCCTGATCCATCATGATTCACCTGTTCCAAGAAGCATCTCACTAAGTTGTTCTTTGGAAGCCATCAATAAATCGTCAGGTACATTTTGACCATTGGTCATATAAGATAATGTGAGAGGGAAATCATTCAGGACGTTAAAGAGTGGTCCATAACTTCCCGTCTCATCTAGCTTGGTAAAAATAACTTTATCCAGCTTGTACCTGCCGAAATGCTCGGCAATCAATTTCATATCACGGCTTTTCGAAGTTAAGCTGAGTACAAGATAGGTCTCACTTCTTAATTCCTTCGCAAGCAAGCTTTGCAGTTCTGCTACAAGCATATCATTACGATAATTCCGTCCAGCTGTATCCATAATTACAAGATCACAACTCTCCAATCGAAAGAGTGCTCTTTGTAAATCTCCTGGAGATTGTACAACCTCTAGCGGAACATTCAGGATAGCTGCGTATGTACGCAACTGCTCCACAGCTGAAATTCGATACGTATCAGAGGTGATAAAACCAACCTTGCGTCCGTTTTTGAATAGCTGTTCAGCCGCAAGCTTGGCTATGGTAGTAGTTTTTCCTACTCCTGTGGGCCCTGCAATATATACGATTTGGGTATCAGGTGCAATTCCATCAGCGATTCGCCCTGACAGGAATCCATCGAGCTGTTCTTTTAAGGACTCCTGAAATTTCTCAGGTCCCCAAGTACGCCCTTCATCCGCCCAACGTTCGGAGATATTACTGATCCACTCCTCAACAAGTACAGTATCCATCTCCTGCTCAATCAAAAGATCTCTAAGCTGCTGGAGACTATCCGGTAAATCTCTTGCCCCTGAAGACTGCCTCGCGATTCGTTCCATCCAAAGCTTCATATCTCTAATTTCACGAAGAACATCATTCTCCAGCGCCGAGGCAACCTCTGGCGTTTGATCTAACCCTAAAGATTCATATAAGGCTGATACAGAGGTAGTTTCATCTGGATTGGATTCAAGCGATTTCTGATCAGGCTCTGGATGTTTGGTTATCGATTCTTTTACATCAATAGCTTCCGACAAGGCAGCGGCGATTTCCGCAAAGGACCGAGGCTCTTCCGGCTTTTCCAACGTTACAGTAGAAGCAGATGATGAAGATGAAGATGAAGATGAAGCTTTTTGGTAAGCTTGCGGGACAGCGCTGCGCGGAATGTTCATCGCAGGCTTCACAGGCTTTTCAGGAGCACTCTCCTTTTGAGCTTTTTCAACAGCCGCTACTACCTCTATTTTTTTCTTTTTAAACAATCCTAAAAATCCGCCAATCTTAATTTCTTTAGTACTTAAAATTACAGCCTCGCTTCCAAGCTCACTACGAATGGAATGCATGGCGTCAGGCATCGTATCGACCACATAACGCTTCACTCTCATAAATTCACCACTCCGACGCTTTGTATTTCAATGTTAGGCTCTAGTTCGCTATAAGACAGTACAGGAATATCCTGCATTGTCCGTTCAATCACCTGCCGCAAATACATACGAATGGTTGGTGATGTGAGTACAATGGGCTGTTGTCCTGACTGCAGCAGTCGATTGATCTGTTCACTTAACCGCTGATAGATCGTTTGAGTCGATGCTGGATCCAATGCCAGATAACTGCCCTGTTCAGATTGCTGCACACTCTCAGAAATTTTCTTCTCTAGGTTAGGTCCTACCGTAATAACTTTCAGAGTCTCTCCAACTTGCGAGAATTGCTGTGTAATCTGTCTGGACAAGGATTGACGAACATATTCAGTAAGAATATCAGGATCCTTGGTGTACGTCCCGTAATCCGCCAACGTCTCAAAGATAGTAACCAAATCCCTGATCGATATTTTCTCGCGCAGCAGCTTGGCAAGTACCTTTTGCACATCCCCAATCGCTAATACCGAAGGAATAAGATCATCAACAAGCACAGGATAATTGTCTCTAAGGTTATCCACCAACATCTTAGTTTCTTGTCGTCCTAACAACTCATGTCCATAACGCTTAATCAGCTCCGTCAAATGAGTTGCAACAACGGATGGTGGATCTACCACGGTATAACCTGACAATTCAGCCCGCTCTTTAACCGATTCGTCAATCCACAACGCTGGAAGTCCAAAAGATGGTTCAATGGTCTCAATACCGTTTATAGATTCATCATCATAGCCTGGACTCATGGCTAAGTAGTGATTAAGTAATAATTCACCGCCGCCGACAGTATTTCCTTTAATTTTTATGACATATTCATTCGGTTTTAGTTGAATATTGTCGCGAATGCGAATAACAGGCACTACAAGACCCATTTCAAGTGCACATTGCCGTCGAATCATGATGATACGATCTAGTAAATCTCCACCCTGACCTGTATCTGCCAAAGGTATAAGACCGTAGCCGAACTCGAATTCAATAGGATCTACAGAGAGTAAATTAATTACACTTTCCGGACTTCGTACCTCTTCAATCTGTTTCTCTTCAACAAGCTGCTCTTCGGCAATCTGTTTTCGATTTAAATTTTGTCCCATACTATAGGCTGCAAAAGCCAGCAAACCAGCTAGCGGGAGCGTAGTAATCATATGTATAGGTGTAAAGAGACCTAGAAAAGCAACAGTAACTGCAACAATATATAATAACTTTGGATAGGAGAGTAACTGACCTGTTAATTCTTCTGCCAGATTACCTTCCGATGAAGCTCTAGTAACGATAAGACCTGCTGCAGTCGAAATGAGCAAAGCAGGAATCTGGCTGACTAGACCATCCCCGATCGTCAATACGGAATAAGTAGATAACGCAGTGGAGAAATCCATTCCATGCACAACCATACCGATAATAAATCCACCAATAAGATTGATTAACAGGATAATGATACTCGCAATCGCGTCTCCTTTAACGAATTTACTCGCACCATCCATGGCTCCGAAAAAATCCGCTTCCCGTTCAACATTGCGGCGACGCTCACGTGCCTGTGTTTCATTAATCATGCCTGCGTTAAGATCGGCATCAATACTCATCTGCTTGCCGGGCATCGCATCCAGGGTAAATCTCGCCCCTACCTCAGCTACACGCTCTGAACCTTTAGTAATAACAATAAACTGGACCACTACCAAAATCAGAAACACGATAAATCCAACGGCAATTTGTCCACCGGCGATCCAGCTTCCGAAAGTAGATACCACAGAACCGGCATCTGCGTAAGTCAGGATTAATTTCGTTGTCGAAATGTTTAGTGACAGACGAAACAATGTCGTAACAAGCAATAATGAAGGAAAAATTGAAAATTCGAGCGCATTCTTCGTGTTCATAGCAACTAATATGATAATTAATGCTATTGAAATATTAATAACTAGCAAAACGTCCAAAAGCCAGGACGGGATAGGCAGAATCATCATAAGCACAATACCGATGATGCCTAGCAAAACTGTTAAATCTTTAGCTTTCAATGTCCTAACCCCCCGCCTTATTTCCTCTTACCTTTAAGTTTATATACATATGCCAGCACTTCAGCTACAGCCTGAAACAGATCATTTGGAACGACATCTCCAATTTCTGCTCTTTGGAATAATGCCCGTGCCAGCGGTTTGTTTTCCATAGTCACGACGCCATGTTCTTTAGCCAGCTCCCGTATACGAAGTGCTACATAATCCTGCCCTTTTGCAATAATCTGTGGCGCCTCCATTTTGGAACCATCATATTTTAGCGCAACAGCAAAGTGAGTTGGATTTGTAATAATTACATCCGCGTTAGGAACTTCCTGCATCATACGCTGCATGGCCATTCTGCGTTGGCGTTCCCTGATCTTACCTTTAATTAGAGGGTCACCCTCCATTTTTTTGTATTCATCCTTGATATCCTGCTTAGACATTTTCAGGCTTTTTTCGTGCTCGTACTTCTGATACATAAAATCTAGAAAAGCCATAATTAGCAGGGCAACCCCTATTTTCAAACCAAGACTCATCGTCAGCTTGGCCGCAAACTTAAAAATTCCCTCCGCACTGATATGCGACAGGGATGCAAAGTTCTTCTTTTCTCCCCATAATGTGCTATATACCAGATAAGAAATAATTAGAAGCTTAAATATTGATTTCAGGAATTCTACAAACGAACGCATAGAGAAAATATTTTTGAATCCTTTTATCGGATTAATCTTACTGAATTTAGGAGTAATCCCCTCTCCTGTAGCCATAAAGCCCACCTGCGCCAAGTTGGAAACAAGTGCCATAACAAACGTAATTCCAAGTAATGGAGCTAGCAAAATCAAGATTTGCAAGCCATACTGATTAAATAGCAGCGTTATATTCTCAGGCGTAACGTCCAGCATCATTCGATTCTGAAATACGTCCGTGTATAGCTTCATAAAACGCTCTTTCATAAAACCACCAAACATCATCAAGCTAACTACCGCAGCTAGCAATACAACCGCACCAGACAGCTCAGCACTTTTGGCTACTTGGCCTTTTTTACGAGCATCCTGCCGTTTCTTCGGGGTTGCTTTTTCCGTCTTTTCACCGGCGAAGAGTTGAAGATCTAGTCTATAACGCTTCGTCTTAGGCATAATACTCTCCCCTTACGGTCACCTACGGCTTCTTCCCCATGAGACCCAGTAAATTCTCCATGGATTCGAACATGATTTCGAAGAGATTCTGAAACAACACAGCCAGACCTGGCATCAGCACTAAAAGAAGTGCAATACCTATGATGATTTTTAGAGGAACCCCTATAACAAATACATTATATTGCGGAGCCGTTCTCGCTAAAAAAGCAAGACCAACATCGGTCAGAAACAGTGCAGTTACTAATGGAGCCGACATTTGAAAAGCTAATACAAACGACTGCGCAAATGTTCGGACCAGAAACTCTGACAAACTACCATCAACCATGCGTAGAAATAAATCATTATTCATAGGAATCCATTTATAGCTGTACACAATGGCATCTAGTAAATGGTGATGTCCATTCATACTCAAAAACATTAGCAGGGCTATCATATATTTGAAATTACCGAGAATAGGTGCTGACGTTCCTGTCATAGGATCAATGACGTTGGCAATACCGAAGCCAATCTGAATATCAATGAAAGAACCTGCTGTCTGAATCGCCATAAACATCAAATATCCAATGAAACCTAGCAATAAACCTATTAATACTTCTCTCATAATCAGCAAAATATAACTAAAATCCTGTGGAATCGTAATCCCTGTTCCATTAGCACTAAAGACTACCAATGCTACAAAAAAAGATATGCCAATCTTAAAAGTTGTCGGTACCCCTTGAGAAGAAAATACAGGAACGACAACAAAAAAGGCTGTAATTCGACAAAAAATAAGCAAAAAGACGGGTAAACTTTGCAATAAGGTATCCATGTTCATTGGTTAACCAATATACATATAGAGATTGCCTAGAATTTGGCTAGTAAAGTCAATTAGCTTCGTGATGATCCACGGTCCAAATAGCAATAAAGCCAGCAGTACTGCGACGATTTTTGGAACAAACGCTAGCGTCTGTTCCTGAATCTGTGTCGTAGCTTGAAAGATACTGATTATTAGCCCTACCACCAGACCAAGAATCAGCATGGGAGCGCTGACTTCCAGCACTAAATATACGGCTTGGCTTGCTAGACCGATAATAAACTCCGTACTCAATCCTCATGCCTCCTCTTAAGGTCAGGTGTTAAAACTAAGAAGTAGTGATTTAATGACTAAGTACCAGCCGTCTACCAGTACAAAGAGCATAATTTTAAAAGGTAATGAAATCATGACCGGGGGAAGCATCATCATCCCCATGGCCATCAGCGTACTCGCCACAACAATATCAATAATCAGAAATGGAATGAAAATTAAGAAGCCCATTGTAAAAGCTTTTTTCAATTCTCCAATTGCGAAAGCTGGCACCATCACCGTCAGTGGAATATCACTGTATGTAGCCGGTTTAGCCGATCCCGTATAACCGGTATATTTCATAAATAACAAAAGGTCTTTGGAATTGGTCTGTTTAAACATAAACTCTTTCATCGGATCAGCAGCTTTATCAAAAGCCTCAGTCTGGGTAATCGTCCCCTTCATATACGGCTGTAATGCCGTTTCATTCACTTGCGCCAAAGTTGGCGACATAATGAACAGGGTCAGAAACAGAGCAAGCCCTACCAGCACCTGATTCGGAGGCATGGCCTGAGTACCAAGTGAGGTTCTAACAAAACCGAGCACGATTACAATTCTAGTAAAACTGGTCATAAGAACTAGAAACGCCGGAGCAATACTCAGAACCGTAACGAGAAGAAGAATTGATATGGAACTGGTACCACCGCTTGAACCATCTTCATTACCGACCTGAATATTAACATTAGGTATAGGATCAGCATGTATCGGCCGCATCATAACTATACTAATGAACCCGAACAGCAGAATAGCAAGAATTAGCTTCTTTTTCATAAATTCCTCGACTCATCCTTAGTAACATCATCCCGTAACAGCTCTTCCATTTTCTCTTTTCGCTCTGGTGCAGAACGAAGCTTGGATTGCAGTGTTTCGTAAAAAGATGATGTTTCACTAAGCTCGATTTCTTCTGATGGAACCTCCCCACGCAGCTTAACCTTAACCTTGGCAATAAGCGGTGCGAGAAAATTATTCTGGTTGGAGGACTGATCCTCAAATGCTGCAATGATCAAAGCCACCTCATCCGGATCAGTGACTTTATCCAAGATGGATATGTTCTCACCAATCCCGATTAAGTAAAGGCTGCTTCCCAGTTCAATAACCTGCATCGACTTGTTAGGTCCCAGCCCTACAGCACCAAGCGTTCGAATGGAGCGCCCGCTCATAAAGGTCTGATTACGACGTCCAAGAAAACGGATCAGCAGCACAATAAGTACAATGATTACCGCAAGGACAATAATAACGTTAAGCAAATTCAGCAGGGTGTTATTGCTCCCGAGCGGTTCTGAATTGAGGGGCATGTCTTTTTCCTACACACCCAACGTTTTGTTGATAGCTTCGATAACTCGGTCAGCTTGGAAAGGCTTCACAATAAAGTCTTTTGCTCCTGCTTGAATAGCATCGATAACCATAGCCTGCTGGCCCATGGCTGAACACATGATGACCTTAGCAGCCGGATCTACCTTCTTGATTTCTTTCAGGGCGGCGATTCCGTCCATCTCAGGCATAGTTATATCCATCGTGATGAGGTCCGGACGCAGTTCTTTAAATTTCTCTATAGCTTGAGAACCGTCCTGAGCTTCGCCCACTACTTCAAATCCGTTTTTCGACAAAATGTCACGGATCATCATTCTCATAAATGCTGCATCGTCCACGATTAGAATTCGGTTAGCCATTTTTACAAAATCCTCCCTAAGTATGCTTATTGTAATTTCTGAATTCGGTCCCACTGGCTGACGATATCCGTAACGCGTACGCCGAAGTTTTCGTCGATAACTACGACTTCACCTTTGGCAATAAGCTTGTTGTTAACCAAAATATCTACAGGCTCACCGGCGAGCTTGTCCAGCTCAATGATCGAGCCTTGAGACATTTCTAAAATATCTTTAATCTGCTTCTGGGTCCTTCCTAATTCTACGGTTACTCTAAGCGGTATGTCCATCAATAAATTTAAATTGTTTTCATCAATATGACCAAAAGCTCCACCGTTAAGGTTAGCAAATTGTACAGGCTGTACATTTACATTGCGATTCGCTTCAGGACTAAGCGGTGGTGTCTGCCCATAAGGCATGCCTTGAGGCGGCATTCCATAGGGTGGCATCCCTGGCATGCCATACGCCGGCATTCCCGCTGGAGGATAATAATATCCGCCTTCTGGCATCCCTGGATAACCAGGCATACCCTGCGGCGGGTACGGCGGAGGTGTTTCTCCTACGGGCTGTGAAGGCGCCTGTTGCACTGGAGGAGCTACAGGAGGCGTCTCTTGAGCTGGCTTAGCTGGAGTCTCTGTCGACGTAACTGCAGCCTCCTGCGCTGCAGGGCTTACATCACCCAGAAGCATCGTCACCATATCCTTAGCAAACTGGACAGGCAAGAGCTGCATAATAGTAGAGTCTATTAAATCTCCTATCTTAAGTCGGAACGAAATTCGAATTAAGGTTTCGTCATTGGGTAAGCTGCCGACACCTTCACCGCTGGACATGTTCAGAATGTCGATACCCGGAGGTGAAATATTAACAAACCGATTGAAGATAGTGGACATTGATGTGGCAGAAGAACCCATCATTTGGTTCATTGCTTCCTGCACAGCACTAATGTGAATTTCATTCAATTCTTCATCTTTAGGTTCGCCTTCTCCACCAAGCATTAAATCTGCGATGACCTGTGCATCCCTAATCTTAATAACAAGAGAGTTAATACCCTGAAATCCATCTACATATTCCACGTGTACAGCTACATGTGGTTTAGGAAAAGCCACTTCAAATTCCCCGCGTGTAATGATGGAAACTTGAGGGGTTGTAATATCAACCTTTTTCCCTAGTAATGTGGAAAGAGCTGTCGCTGCACTACCAAACGTTATATTACCGATTTCACCCAAAGCATCCTGTTCAAACGGTGTTAAATAGTCATTTACCGTTTTCTCTGAAGGAGCCAATGAGCCTTCCGCAGATTGTCTCAGAAGGGCGTCGATTTCTTCTTGGGATAAATAATCTTTACTCGTCAAATTCTTCAACTCCTTCACTGACAATCTCGTCTATTTGCACGGCTACCCTGTCTTTCACCATTCCAGGACTTCCGATGAACTTAAGCTTCTCCCCTACCTTAATCGAGAGTCCAGAATCTACATTCCTGTTTAGGGAGATCACGTCACCGACGCTAAGCCCAAGAAACTCAGATATAGATAAGCTCGATTCTCCAAGTTCAGCGACAATCGGCAGTTTCGCCTTATGAACTCTAGCTTTAATAGCTTCAAGTTCATCTGCATCCCGGGTCTTCTTCTCTGTTACAAACCATTGGTGAACAGATAGTCTAGACATTATTGGTTCCAGAACGACGTGCGGTATGCACAGATTGATCATACCTGTTGTATCTCCAATTTTTGTGCTTAACGAGATCAATGCAATGGTCTCATTGGGCGATACAATTTGCATGAACTGTGGGTTCGTTTCGAGCGCTTCCATGCGCGGATGGATATCCAGCACAGTCTTCCAAGCCTCCTGCAAACTCTCAAAACATCTGCTGAAGATACGCTCCATAATCGTTGTTTCGATTTCAGTTAAAGCATTAATCTTAGATGGCGCAGTCCCAAAACCGCCCAGCAATCTGTCCAGCATAGCGAAAGCGATGTTTGGATGAACTTCCATTACCATTCGACCTTCTAAAGGTTCGGCTTCAAAAATGTTCAGTATTGTCATTTTCGGAATGGAACGAATGAATTCATCATAAGGGAGCTGCTCTACTTGAACGACATTAATCTGCACAAAGGTGCGTAATTGGGCTGAAAAGTACGTTGTAAGATAGCGTGCGAAATTGTCATGAATCCTTGTAAGACTACGAATATGATCTTTAGAAAATCGAACAGCCCGTTTAAAGTCATAAGATCGGATCTTCTTCTGAGTTTCTTCCTTTTTAAGTTCATCGGCATCCATCTCACCTGAAGAAAGTGCAGCAAGTAGAGCATCTATTTCGTTTTGTGATAGTACATCAACCAATTCAATCACCCCCCTATCAAAGAATTATCATGCCTGAAGCTACATAGAAGCCAAAAGGTATTTGGTGACTTCGATCTGAGTGATTTTGCCTTCGGTCAATGTCTTATTGATCAGATTAACAAGCTTGCTGCTAAGCTGGTCTTTGCCATTTGCTCCATTAAGCTCCTCAGGTTTGGTATCTGCAAGCGTTTTGATAATAATCGGTTTGATTTTGATCTCTTTTATTTTTTCGAATGCTTCCTTTGATTTCGCAGAATTCAGTTGGAAGGCGAAATCTATTTGAACGATATAATCGGGATCAGCAAGATTTGTTTTGATATCTTTGATCTCTGCCGTTAATTCGACGATTTCATCTGCAGTTAAATACTTGGTTTCCACACTTTGAACCGCAGCATTTACATCATTCGAATCTTTCGGAAAGATCTTGTCCATTAATAAAAATGCGGCGATCACGATAAGTGTAATCGCAAGTAAAATCGTAAGTAACCATGGCAGCATCTTCTTCATGTTAGCTCCTCCATTGACTGGACTTTAATGGTGGCAGCATATGTGCCTATGTCCCTGTTATAATCCCGGATCTTCGTAATAACTTCATCAGCTTTTTCAAGCACGATCAGTCTTTTTCCGGTTACTAGCGTAATATATGTATCCGGGCTTTCTTCTACCATTTCTACCAGTAGGGCATTGATCCACATCGGTGTTCCATTTAATCTCGTTACCGATATCATAACAGGCCTCCTAACAAAAATAGGGGGAGGGGTACCTCCCCCACGACTCCGCGTTAATCTTTAAAAAAGATATTAAATTATTGATAAAATTAACGCTTCAGGTTAACTACTTCCTGCAGCACTTCATCAGAAGTCGTAATGATACGGGAGTTCGCCTGGAATCCACGTTGCGATACGATCATTTCTGTAAATTCATTCGTAAGATCCACATTGGACATTTCGAGTTGACCAGAAATGATAGCGCCTGTTCCAGTTTCAGTATCATTTGCTACTGTAGGAACAAGCTCACCTTCTGCATTCGCATTAAGTGACATACGGTATAGATTGCCACCAATCTTCTCTAATCCAGATGGATTCGTAACCTTAGCTACACCGATCTTCACACCTGCTTCAGTCGTTCCATCCGACATGGTCTGAACAATCGTTCCATCATTGGAAATGGAGAATGCTGTTACATCATCACCCAATTGAATGGGTCCACCATCGGAATCTAGCACATGAAGTCCGTCAGAAGTTACAAGATTACGTGCAGCATCTACATGAAAATCTCCTGCACGAGTCAAGAAAGGTGTTTCTTGATCTTCTGATAGCTTTACTAGGAAAAAACCATCTCCGTCAATGCGTAAATCTGTCGGGTTGTTAGTAGTTTGAGCACTACCGGACAAATGGAGTGTATCGATAGAAGCGATACTTACGCCCAGTCCGATTTGTTTAGCATTCATACCACCTGCACCATCATCACTAGGAGCAGTTACACCAGAAACAGTTTGACTCATAATGTCCTTGAACATAACCCGTCCTGATTTAAAACCAATTGTATTGACATTGGCAATGTTATTACCGATTACATCAAGCTTAGTCTGAAAGCCTCTCATCCCCGAAACCCCTGAATACATAGATCTTAACATTTGTGTTGTCCTCCCAGATTATAGAGTCCTAATAACTTACTAAGTGAATGGGACCGCGTCAGTCGGTCAGCGGCCGCCTCGGCTTTCCGTTAGGACCAGCCGGTTATGAAATCACAATTGCACTATCAATTTGCGTAAATACGTTATCTTTAATCGAATTTCCATCCATAGCGGTTACAACCGTACGATTCGGGACACTTACGATAAATGCCAAGTCCTTCATTAATATCAAGGATTCTTTACTGCCTTTGGCAGCAGCTTTATCCACAGCAGAAGATATCTGATCCAGTTGTCTGCTTCCAAGTTCAATTCCTCTTTGTTCAAGACGCTTAGCAGCATGATTGCTGAATTTTAGTAGCTTCTGTTGCAGTACGCTCTCAAAGGTGGCTTCTCCAGTCACAGTCTGCTTCGGTATCGAAGATCGCTGTAACGTTGAGGAATGTAGGGACGACGTAGGATACAGTTGGCCTATGGTCAGCCTGTCACTCATATTGTCGCCTCGCTTCCTCCATTATTCTCCGGAGTATTACTATCTGTACCAGAACCATTCTCTGTTGTTGCGGGATTCTGAATTTGTGTAATATCGGATAAAGCAATTCTGTCTTTCCCCACAACCGCATATTGAATCCCCTTGCTGACAACGATTGATTCAACATTCCCTGTCTTAGGTAGATTTGTGGCGGTATCCGTCCATGTGATATCTTTACCAATCAAGCCGGATACTGATCCAAGAGACTGATTCATTGATGTAAGCTGTGTAGAGATATTCATCAGCTGCTCAACAGATGTAAACTGTGCCATTTGAGCAATAAATTCTTTATCTTGCATCGGCTGCATCGGATCTTGATTCTGCAGCTGGGTGATCAAAATCTTCAAAAACTGATCCTTACCCAAGACAGAATTTCCTGTTGTTTTAGTAGATTCAGGAGTTGTATAATTCCACTGGTCTTTGGTAGAAACAGGAGGAGTTGTTGTTGTCGTCATAACCGTTCACCTCTCTTTCACTTGTGATAAGTTTAAGCTTTGGCAGAGAAGGAGTTCCCTTGATTATCATCTTCTTGCCCTGCGTTTGAAACCCAATCTTTCCATTCACCATTTAGCTCTGCGGCAAGAATGGCATCATTAGCTTCCTCACGACTTTCTTTGGAGCGTCTCCCCTGCTGACCACTTCCAGAACCAGGTTGGCGTCCTTCTTGACCCCACCCTGAATTGAGGGGGGTATTATTTTGTGTGACTTCCAATTTTTCTACTTGGAGGCCTTGAGACTGCAATGCCGCTCGAAGCTGGTTCATCTGCTGTTCCAACATATCCTTAGCTCCGGAATGTTCAGTCATAAACTGTGCAACCAGATGGCCGTTTTGCATAGTAATCTTAACATCTACTTGTCCTAGATTTTCTGGAAAGAGTGATATCGTAGCCTCAGCTACTCCGCCTTTTTGCACAATCTCCAATTTACCTGTAATAAAACCGGTCATTTCCTGTGCAAACTGATGAACGGGTACAGGAGCTACTGGAACCTCAGCCTTCAACGGAGCAGTAATTCCTCCCCGAAGAGCTAATTGACCAGCAGTTACAACCTCATGATCTCCTTCTATGATAGTAGTTCCTGATGTGGAATCTTGAGTTGATTCTGCCTGCTTTGTTTCTCCAGTTGTACTGTTTTTAATCAATGGAGCGGTAAGCTCTGCTTCAGGATCTTGAACAGCTCCTGAGGTCACAGGCGAAGTTAGGACTGCTTCATTCTTAATTGCAGCTACTTCTCCAGCACGATTACTAAGGTTTTGAATGGTTTTGTCCGTCGTATTACCTTTGCTTTCAGTCACTATAGGTTGTTGTACAGATACACCAGAGTTTTCATTTATACTGGAGTTCTTTCCCTTCCCCTTAATAGTGTTAGCGGAGGACTGTTCTAGTATTGCTGTAAAATTATTTAACAGGCTTATTCCTTTACTAGCAGCCTCTTCGTTCCCACTGACAGCAGCTTCCTGAATCATAGTAACTAAACTTTGCAAATCATCTTGAACAGCAAATCGCAGCGTATCCGCATGCTGAGCTAACGGCGACAAGCTTCCTGCCGACTCCGTATCAGATGTAGCATCACTCTCAGTCGCTTGACTTCCCGATAGAAGAGCTGATACCTGAAGAAGCCAAGCTTGCAAAGCTACCAGCACAGCAGGATCGCTATTGATGCTTTCATCTAGATTTTCAACATCAGCAGTTAGCTTCTCGATAAGATCAGAATTCTCCGTATCTTGTCCCCCTTGATCTTCTCCAGTTGTCTGTACTTCCTTTAAAAGACCTTGCAATAAAGAGGCTAGATTTCCCAGAAGCGGATCAGTAGGTACCGATGTGGTGTTAGCTGTGTTTCCTCCCATAGTTTGCACTAAAGTCTGCGCGAAAGGTACAGCAGCTGTTGTGCCAGTAGAAGTCGATGAGCTGCCACTTGCGGCTGTAGCATTTGCGCTCACAAGCGATTGAACCACTAAACTCATATTATTTTTCACCTCCTTTCAATATTTATTTAGCACCCATCAAACGGTTAACAATCTTCGCGGTTTGCGCACTATCATTTTTAGTCATTTCCCCCAAAATCGAAGAGCGAACACTATCACTTACGGTATTCATAATCGTTACTACTTTATCCGGGCTAATCTTATACATTTCTCCTAGTAGAGAAGCTGCATTGGCAGGCGTCATTGAACTAAAGGTTTGGTTCAACTTTTCCTTATCCAGATTTGTACTAGTTTTAGTCGTTTGAGTAGTGCCAGCTTCTTTTTTCAATCTAGATTGAAGAGCAGCAATAGCCATATCACTCGAAGAGGTAGTTTCTTTCAACTTAATCGTGACATCTGCCGCTTTTTGAGGATCCATTTTTTCCAGAATCGCAGTTTTACTCGCTTTATTCATTACGCTGAATATCTGCACCATCTCTTCTGTAGTCAAATTCTCCATAATCGGTGCAGCTTTGGAAGCTTTCATGCCCGCGTACAGCTTCGCCAGATCAGTAACCTGCTTCTGATAAGGGTCTTCTGTTTCCTCACTGTTTATTTCAGCAGCTGCAGCAGCTTCCGTCTTCATTCCCTCAATTTGCGACTCTAGCGCCTGAACCTTGGTATCCTGGGCTGTTTTTTCATCTGTGACCTTCTTCAACTCATCTGCCTGCTGGGCAAGCTGAGCTTTGAGCTCCTTAATCGTTGAGTTTGAGCTCACTTCCTGCTTTTTGCTTTCTTCCTTCGGTTTAGAAGGATCTGTTGGCGGATCAGGAACCCATTTTTCCAGAATCGGAATTTTATTCGCAACTTCAAGCACGTTATTACGAATGTCCATATTAAAAAGCGTCAACAGTACTCCAAGCAGTACTAGCGTGAAGATAATCGGTATCATTAGAAATAAGAACCGCTCAAATTTCCCCGCTGACCCTTCATTTTCAAGTTCCATGTCATTATCAATTTTAGCCACTAGCGGAAACCTCCCGGGTTAGAGGGATTTC
Source organism: Paenibacillus sp. FSL F4-0236 (assembly GCF_038000135.1). Taxonomy (NCBI): domain Bacteria; kingdom Bacillati; phylum Bacillota; class Bacilli; order Caryophanales; family Paenibacillaceae; genus Paenibacillus; species Paenibacillus sp. FSL F4-0236. The sequence goes on along the minus strand of NZ_JBBOBK010000001.1, from coordinate 1,728,377 downwards.
ATCGCGAAGCGGACGGTTGCCATCTCATCCAGTTCGTTTTGTTCCCGTAAAATCATACTTTGCTGAAACTGTGTCTCAGCCTTATCTTTTGCCTTTAACCATACTTTTTCGTCTAATACCTTTGTGCTTAACTGATCTTGCTTCTTCAAGACTTCCTGATGTGCACTTCTAATGTCCGTATGTTTACGGGCAATGCATATATCCAGGTATTCTACATATTCTTGCATTTCACGAATCTTCGCCATAGGTGCCTTTTGTTCTGCGGCATTTTGTAAAGATAACATAATAGCGCTCCGCTGAAAGGTGAGTTCATCCAGGCTTCTTTCTTGTGCCTGCAATTCTCCAAGCGCGCTTGAGAGCATCCATTCTGCCTGTGTCTTCTCATTGCCCTTCAAGTCAACGACTTTTTGAAAAGTATAATGAAATCTCATGATACTGAATCAACTCCTCGAGAAGTGTGAAATTAAAGACTGTTGAACTTCAGCCAGCGTAACTTTTTCATTCACTCTTTGTTTGGTGAATTCCCATATACTGTCTATATACTCCATCGACTCATCGATTTGAGCATTGGAGCCTCTCTGATACGCTCCGATATTAATTAAATCTTCTGAATCCTTGTACACGGCCATTAGTCGCTTAACATTCTCTGCAGCAGCGATCTGTTCTTCTGGCGCAATATCCTTCATTACACGACTAATGCTGGAAAGCACATCTATTGCTGGAAAATGTCCTTTATTCGCAATACTTCGGTTAAGGACGATATGTCCATCGAGTATTCCTCTCACTGCATCAGCGATCGGCTCATTCATGTCATCACCATCAACCAATACAGTGTAAAAAGCTGTGATAGAGCCTGTAGGACCAGTTCCGGCGCGTTCTAGTAGTTTAGGTAAGCTTGCAAATACAGATGGTGTGTAACCTCTCATAGCTGGTGGTTCTCCAACTGCAAGTCCAACTTCACGTTGAGCCATAGCATAACGAGTGACCGAATCCATCATCAGCATCACATTAAGTCCACGATCCCGAAAATACTCAGCAATCGTAGTAGCAATAAGTGCTCCCTTAATTCGAATTAATGCAGGCTGATCAGATGTAGCGACAATAACAACTGACCTCTGCAAACCCTCAGGTCCCAAATCGCGTTCGATGAAATCCAGTACTTCCCTGCCACGTTCCCCAATCAGAGCGATAACATTAACATCTGCTGATGTATTACGTGCAATCATTCCCATGAGCGTACTTTTGCCGACCCCTGAACCAGCGAAAATCCCCACCCGCTGACCTTTACCAATTGTTAGCAAACCATCTATCGCTCTTACACCAATGCTAATAGGTTCTTGCACTCGTGGTCTATTGAGTGGATTGGACGGAATGTTAAAGGTCGAACTATGTGGCATTCGAGCTGGGATCAGGGAACCATCAAGCGGTTGCCCTAGACCATCCAGTACCTTACCCAGCAATTCTGAACCCACCTGAACACTAAGCGGCTTACCTGTTCCCACTACATCACAACCAGGTCCAATGGCCTGCAGTTCTCCAAGTGGCATTAATAGCACCTTGTTGTCACGGAAACCAACGACTTCAGCTTGCAGCGGCTTATTTCCTTTAGAAGGATAGATATAGCACACATCACCAATGCTAGCATCAGGTCCTTCCGATTCAACCATAAGACCGATAACCTGCGTCACTTTCCCATTGATCCTCACCGGATCGAGATTACGAAGTTGCTCCTTATAACGGTTACTATCAAGCATCTTCTTCCCCATTTCTCTGCTCATCGGTGTCCAGCGCGATTCTAACCAGCTCTTTCTTGATTTCTGCAAGCTGAGTATCAATTCGGGCATCTATGCTGCCAAAGGAGGAGCGGATTACACAACCTTGATCTTTCACAGTCGAGTCAGGCAAGATCTGTAGTTCAGCCTGCGAGTCAACCGCTAATGACAATTCTTCCCTTGCTGCGTTTACGAAAGCAAACTGCGCAGGTGATACACACAGTGAGATCAGCCCCTGCTCACGTTTACGAGCTAGATTCTTCCGAATCAAATCCATTGCAAACTGCGGCTCAACCGTTAACTGTCTGTCCACAATTTTCTCCGCAATATCACAGCTTAGCTCAACCAAGAAAGGTTCAGCTTCCTGAATAATGACATCCCTTGCTTTATAGGCTTCAGTTAAAACAGCACGCGCTTCATCCATCATCGCTGCAATTTTGAGCTTCATCTCTTGCTCAGCTTGAGAAACACCTTCTTGATACCCTAGCTGATAAGCCTCGGCTTTGACGGCCTCGACCAGATGTTCATCCTGCTCACGCCGCTCTTTCCACCACTCTTCAGCCTCCGCTTTTGAGGATTCAACAATCTGTTCCGCTTCAAGAGAGGCATTCCGTACTTGCTCTTCAGCAAATTCTTGGGCGTCTTTAAGCATTTGCTTACGTGCCACTTCAGCCTCTTCACGAGCGGGATCATGATAGTGAGTCTCGCTTACAGTCTCCTCTGGAACGGGCTCCTCAGTTAGGCCCGCATAATGCCGGGCCTGCTCCAATCTTTTCAGTACATCAACTGGAACATACTGAGAATGCTTAATCAGCTTAGACAATGATGTCATCTCCTCCGCCACGAGCGATGATAATTTCTCCAGACTCTTCGAGTCTGCGGATCGTACCTACAATACGCGTTTGCGCTTCTTCTACATCACGCAAACGCACAGGACCCATGTACTCCATTTCTTCTCGGAATGTCTCTGCCATACGTTTGGACATATTCCGGAAAATAACATCTCGTACTTCTTCACTTGCAACCTTAAGGGCAAGCTGCAGGTCCGCATTATCAATATCACGAATAATACGCTGAATCGAACGGTTATCCACATTGACAATATCCTCGAATACGAACATCCGCTTCTTGATTTCCTCGGCGAGCTCTGGATCTTGAATTTCGAGAGAATCCAGAATTGTGCGCTCTGTCCCACGGTCAACACCATTCAAGATTTGTACGATTGATTCGATACCGCCAGCATTTGTATAATCCTGAGTTACTGTAGCAGAAAGCTTCTGCTCCAGCACTCGTTCAATTTGTGTAATGACCTCCGGAGAGGTGCTGTCCATTACAGCAATTCTTCTAGCCACCTCCGCCTGCTTCTCTTGAGGTAATGAGGAGAGAATAGCTGCGGCTTGTTCGAATTGTAGATAAGACAATACAAGTGCGATAGTCTGGACATTCTCATTCTGAATAAAGTTCAAAATCTGGTTTGGATCAGCCTTGCGTGCAAAATCGAAAGGTCTTACCTGCAAAGTCGCAGTCAGACGGTTAATGACCTCCATTGCTTTTGCGGAACCAAGTGCTTTCTCCAGAATCTCTTTGGCGTAGTTAATACCGCCTTGTGATATATATTCCTGGGCGAGGCATATCTGATGGAACTCAGACATGATCGACTCTTTTTCACTGCTGTCCACTTTACGGACATTGGCAATTTCAAGAGTTAATTGTTCAATCTCCTCGTCTCTTAAATGTTTGAATATTTGCGCCGATACCTCGGGCCCTAGTGTGATAAGCAGGATCGCGGCCTTTTGACGGCCACTAAGCCCCTGCTGACTAGCCTTTGCCATTAGTTCACCTCTGTTCGTCTGCAAGCCATGTACGCAGCAGATTTACGAATTCGTCTGGCTTTTTCTTAGCCAAACTTTCCAATTGCTTACGAACTTGACTGTCATTCGTCACACTTTCCAAATTAATAGATGGAAATTCGGTAGGAACCTGCAATGGAATGTCTTCATCTTCCTCTTCCACAGTCTTCTTACGACTCCGATAGATTAGATATCCTCCACCTGCTCCAACCAGCAATGCAGCTGCTCCGATAGCCCATAACATCCATGTGGCAAGACCACCTGGTGTTGTATTAGCAGCGGTTCCGCCAAATTGTTGAGAATACACCGAAACCTTTTTGGTTAAATCAGCGTCTGTATATGTAGTACCTGAATCTGCGAGCGAAGCACGAACAATATTTACCAAAATGTTTTGAATTGCTGCTGATGTAGCAGCGTCCAAAGTATTTTGTCCTGTAGGTGGTTCAACTGCAACATTTATGGTTAAATCTTTAACAGTAAAGGGACTTGCGATAACATCCTTTGTAATTCGGTTTACTTCATAGTTCCTCGTTTCAGAAGATTCTTCCGAAGTAGAAGTATCCGTACCGGCTTGTGAAGGATAGCCCGCTACATCTTGTGAACCAGTGCCTGCCACTCCGCCAGTTGTATTTCCTTGACCCGAATACGAATTACTAATGATTTGTGAACTGATCTCAATCCCCTTCATGTTCTCTGTATCCACAGGGGTTACGAGATTCTCCTTCCGGTTTTCCTTGTCAAAGTTCAGCTTCGAAAATACAAGAACATCAACTTTATCTGGACCCGTAAGAGTGCTAAGGAATTGTTTCACATCTTTCTTTACTTCTTCTTCGAATTTCTTCTGAAGAGCGAAGTTCTCTTCGACTTGGCTGGAAACTCCAGCTTGTCCACCTTTGGCCGTAGGCATTAACTCGACTTCATTATTAGCAATCGTAATGTTATCGATTGGTAGATTTGGAACAGCCGTCTTTACAAGGTTAAAGTACCCATCAATATTATCTTGAGTGGGTCTGAATCCCGGATTAAATGAAAGCACAACGGATGCAGATGCTTGCTCTTGGTCAGCCTGGGAAGCAAAAACTGTTTCTTTAGGCAGATTAATCAGCACTTTAGCATCCTTAATTCCTTGCATACGTCTCATTAACTGTTCTACTTCACCGTTTAATGCATTATTATACTTCACATTAAACTCACTATCTGTCGTCCCTATCATTGACGAATTTTCATTAAAGACCTTATAACCGATAGAGCCCCCCTGAACAATCCCCTGAGAACCGATATCCACCTTTATTCGAGCCGCTTCTGTGCTTGGCACGGAGATGCTTTTTCCATCTTGGCTTAATCGGTATGAAACACCTGCTGTATCCAAGTAGTTCATTACTCCAGCTGAATCTGTGCTGTCCAAATCTTGAAACGCTACTTCATATTCTGTCTTTGAAAGCTGCATGGTTAATACTACGATTATTATTAGAATGATAAACAATGTAGAAAAGAATAAAATCTTCTGTTTACCACTAAATCTGTTCCAATACAGGGTCACCTTCTCCCGATATTGGGCAAATCTTTCATTCACAGTGTCACCCCATCCGGAACTAAGCTAGGAATTAATTAAATTTGAGTTCTCATAATTTCTTGATAGGCTTCTATCACTTTGTTCCGGACTTGTGTAGTCAACTGCAAACTCAGTAAAGCCTGTTGGGAAGAAATCATCACCTCGTCTATGTTCACTTCTCCCAATACAAATTTATTACTCATATCCTTTGCTTGTTGTTCCTGATCTGCTACTTTAGTGAGTGCATTCTCAAGATAAGAACCAAAGCTCTCCATGGCATTAGCAGGAGTGGATGAAACTTCGGTAGATGTTGGTTTCATGGCAAGCTGCTGTACAGCTTGAACCCCATTAGTGATATTCTGTATCAACTGTTTCCCTCCTAAAAGTTTTGTAAGCATAGGCTTCCTAGATTCACTTCGTACAAAACTCACTTCGGAAGCGTTCCTTGTGTTAATTACGTTTAGCGCCCAATTTCGAGTGCTTTACTTACCATAGCTTTAGATGCATTCAGCATCGTGACATTGGCTTCATAAGAACGTGATGCAGATAACATATCTACCATTTCTTTGGTAATATCTACGTTTGGCATATAGACATAACCTTCGGCATCCGCATCAGGATGGCTTGGGTTGTAAACTGGCTTTAACGGTGAAGTATCTTCTATAATGGACTGCACCTTTACACCTTCACTACTACTACCGTTCAATTTCGAATTTAGTATATTCGAGAACTTATTGCTTTCGGTAGCTTCCATAACAACAAGCTTTCGACGGTAAGGAACGGCTTTGCCATCAACCACCGATGCTCTTGTAGTTTCCGCATTGGCCACGTTGGAGGAAATCACGTCCATCCGCAATCGTTGAGCTGTTAATGCTGATGCACTTATCCCAAAACTACTCCCAAAGTTCATGCAATCTTATCCTCCTTGAATTACAGCTCGCATCATCGAAATTTGACTGTTGATCTGCTCGACATAAGAACTATACCTGAGTTGGTTCTCAGCACTTAACGCCATTTCTCGTTCTACATCCACATTGTTGTCGTTATTATTCATCGAGGTAGTTTCATCCGTACTAACGACAGCTGCTGGTACAATTCTATTACTACCAAATTGAAAATGTCGGGAGTCCGTTACCTTCGCGTTAAGTGTAGGTTTTATTCCACTTTCTTGTTGCTGAAGGAAACTTTCGAATGAAACATCAGAACGTTTGAAATTTGGCGTATCTTCGTTAGCCACATTATTCGCTAGAACATTTTGTCGTTTGTAGGCAGCATCAATGCCTCCCTGCAATCGTTGAAAACTGACACTATTCAGCAATCCCAAGATAATTCCTCCTTTCAAAGCTATCATAATGAAATGAATTCCACAACTTTCCTTAAAAAACCTGCTTGATTTCGACAAATAAAGTATAAAAATCCTCTATTTATCAGTTTCTACGTCGAACCTTGTCGCAAAGTATAACTAATTAGTATTTTCACATACATTGATTTTCATTTAATTTGTATATTATTACAATAAGAAATAAGCCCTATCTTTTTAGAAAAGACAGGGCTTTTAGCACTTTATTGCTATTTTATTCCTTTTTTAACTCAAAATTATCTTTTTAATTGCATCTTTTTACATTTTTTTACCTATTAATGACACTAAATTGTAATTTTCTAATTCAATATGCCCAAATCCAAAAGAATAAGAATTTGTCGCATTAAAGAATATACTGACTTAGATCACGATCCTGCGCAATACTTGCCAATTTTTCACGCACATACTCTGGTGTAATAACCATAGTGTCCAGCGTCAGCTCAGGTGCTTCAAAAGATAGATCCTCCAATAACTTCTCCAAAATCGTATGAAGACGTCGAGCACCTATGTTCTCCATATTTTGATTCACTGAAGCAGCTATTTTGGCAATTTCATAAATAGCATCTTTCTGGAACTCCACTTCAATGTCCTCGGTTTTTAACAAATTAACATATTGTTTCGTCAAAGCGTTCTCTGGCTCTGTTAAGATGGAAACAAAATCCTCCAGTGTCAGACTGCTTAGTTCTACGCGAATCGGAAAACGCCCCTGAAGCTCTGGAATCAGATCAGAAGGTTTAGCAACATGAAAAGCCCCCGCAGCCATGAAGAGCACGTAGTCCGTCTTCACAGGACCGTATTTTGTCATGATTGTAGAACCCTCTACAATTGGAAGGATATCTCTTTGCACACCTTCACGTGATACATCAGGGCCCGAACCCTTACCTTGACTTGCAACCTTATCAATCTCATCGATAAAAATAATACCCGATTGTTCAGCGCGTGTCACAGATTCCTGAATGACATCATCCATATCAATCAGTTTGGTTGCTTCATCCTGAATTAGCACTTTACGAGCCTCACGGATAGGAAGCTTGCGTTTCTTCGTCCGCTTCGGAAGCAAGCTGCCAAACATTTCTTGCATATTCATCCCCATCTGGTCGTTCCCTTGCCCTGCAAACATATCCAGCATAGATGGCGCTGTATCCTCAACATCTATTTCAATGATATCTTCTTCCAATTGACCAGCTAGCAGCTTAAATCTAACCCCGCGACGGCGTTCGCTTAAGCTTCCATCTGGTTCGGAATCTTCTTTAGAATCCTCTTGTGAAGAGTTCCCGCCAAAAATCATCTCAAAAGGATTCTTCTGAGATTTATTTTTTGAAGACGAAGGCACTAAAATAGAGACAATCCGCTCATTAGCCAGTTCTTCTGCACGATCCTTCACCTTTTCCGTACGCTCTAACTTCACCATACGAATAGAGGTCTCAACTAAATCACGCACCATAGACTCCACATCTCGCCCTACATAACCCACCTCAGTGAATTTGGTTGCCTCCACTTTGATGAACGGAGCATTAACGAGCTTAGCTAGACGCCGAGCAATCTCAGTTTTCCCTACACCAGTAGGTCCGATCATCAAGATGTTCTTAGGAACAACTTCATCACGCAATTCCTCAGCCAGCAGACTGCGCCGATAACGATTACGAAGGGCAACAGCTACCGATTTCTTAGCTTGTTTCTGACCTACAATATATTTATCCAATTCAGCTACGATTTGACGGGGTGTTAGCGATTGATTCACCATCGTGAATTCCTCCTTGTCTCTATGGCACTGAGCCTATAATTGCTCAACAATAATATTGGAGTTAGTATACACACATATTTCTGATGCAATCTGAAGAGCTTCACGAGCGATATCCGCAGCAGCAAGATTTGGAGCATGACGTTTGAGCGCGCGACCGGAAGCAAGTGCAAAGTTACCACCGGAACCAATAGCGAGCACATCATCATCTGGCTCGATAATTTCACCATTTCCGGAGATCAAGAGCATTCCTTCCTTGTCCATCACAATCATCAATGCCTCAAGTTTTCGAAGAATACGATCTTGACGCCAGTCTTTCGCCAATTCTACGGCTGCCCGTTGCAGGTTTCCATGATGCTCCTCCAACTTGCCTTCGAATTTTTCGAACAAAGTGATAGCATCGGCCACAGATCCTGCAAACCCTGCTATTACTTGTCCTCTGTATAAGCGACGAACTTTTCTGGCCGTCGTCTTCATAATTACACTCTCTCCGAATGTAACCTGACCATCACCTGCTATAGCTGCCTGTCCGTTATGTCTTACAGCACAAATTGTAGTCGCATGAAAGCTGGGTACCATGATTGTAGTTACCTCCTTAAGATGGGCTTTGTTCAAAAATAAGAAGTATACGTTTCACGTTATACATTATCCTTATATTTCTCGCTTAAACGCTAACGCTTATCATCCTTATAAGGACGCCCAAGGCGCTTATTCTTGGTTGTCGATAGCCTCCGGCTCTTTATAGGCAAGGCCCGTAGCATTGGCGTACTCGGCAAGACTGTCTAGTGCACGATGCGCTAACATCTCATTCTTTTCTTTCTTATTACGGATTTTCTTCTCCACCTTCGGCAGAAGACCAAAATTGGCATTCATAGGCTGAAAATGCTCCGGATCAGCGGAAGTGATATAGGCAGGCATACTACCAAGCACCGTGTCTTGTGGGAAGATCAGTCCTTCTTGACCAAGTGCGGCTCTAGCAGCGTTAATGCCAGCAATCAGACCTGAAGCTGCTGATTCCACATAGCCTTCCACGCCAGTCATCTGTCCAGCAAAGTACAGCCTTTCTTTACCCTTCATTTGATAAGTAGGATGCAAGAGTTTAGGAGAATTAATAAAGGTATTTCTGTGCATTACCCCATACCGAACGTATTCAGCGTTCTCAAGACCTGGAATCAGCGAGAATACCCGCTTCTGTTCGCCCCATTTCAAGTGCGTTTGAAAGCCCACCAGATTGTAAAGCGTTCCAGCAGCGTTATCCTGACGAAGTTGTACTACCGCGTAAGGTAGCTTACCTGTGTGCGGATTGATAAGCCCTACAGGCTTCATCGGACCAAACAATGCAGTTTGCTTACCGCGCTTCATCATGATTTCGATAGGCATACAGCCCTCAAAGTATATCTCTTTCTCAAAATCCTTGAGTGCCGCCGTCTCTGCAGAAATCAACGCATCATAAAACACGTCAAACTCCTCTTCAGTCATAGGACAGTTCAGATATGCTGCCTCCCCTTTGTCATAACGGGAAGCCAGATACACTTTATTCATATCAATACTGTCCTTCTCAACAATCGGTGCTGCAGCATCATAAAAATAGAAATACTCTTCACCTAATAGACCCTTAATTTCAGCAGATAATGCAGGGGAAGTTAGTGGACCCGTTGCAATAACAACAATCCCTTCCTCCGGTATATGCGTAAGTTCTTCATTTATGACTTCCACGAGCGGATGATTATGCAATGTACTCGTAATTTCTCCCGAGAAACCATCCCGATCCACGGCAAGTGCACCGCCAGCAGGTACAGCGTGGCGATCAGCCGCACCTAATACAAGAGAGTTTAAACGTCGCATTTCTTCCTTTAATACACCCACCGCATTGCCTAAACCATTTGCACGCAAGGAGTTGCTGCATACTAGTTCTGCGAATTGATTGGTGTGGTGTGCTGGCGTCTTCACCACTGGTCTCATTTCATACAATCTTACCGGTACGCCTTGAGAGGCTATTTGCCAGGCTGCTTCACTTCCTGCGAGACCTGCTCCAATTACTGTTACCTTTGCTGTATCTGTCACTGTCTTATTTCCTCCTGTAGAGACTATTATTCTGCTAACTCTTCTTCGTTGTCTAAAACTGCCTCTGTATGGTCACAAGACGTACATTGCAGTTTGGTGCCTTGCTTATTGCGTTTCTCAATCATCCAAGCCCCGCAAGATGGACATGGTTTAGTGGATGGTCTATCCCAAGAGACGAAATCACACCCTGGATATTGATCGCAGCCATAGAAGACACGTCCTTTTTTGCTACGACGCTCTACAACTTTTCCTTCATTACATTTAGGGCAAGTTACACCAATATCTTTGATAATCGGCTTCGTATTTCGGCAATCTGGAAAGCCAGAACATGCTAGGAACTTCCCAAAGCGTCCTAATTTATATACAAGTGGTTTACCACATTTCTCGCAGATCTCATCAGAGACTTCATCTTCAATCTCAATTTCTTTCATTTCTTCTTCGGCAAACACTAAGCGCTTCTCGAAAGACTCGTAAAATTCAGCAAGAACCTTCACCCAATCTTCTGAGCCTTCTTCCACATGGTCAAGATCGCCTTCCATATTAGCCGTAAACTCTACGTTCAATATTTCCGGGAAAAATTGTTCCATCTGCTCGATGACAAGTTCTCCAAGCTCTGTAGGCATGAATTTTTTCTCTTCAATCGCTACATAACCACGCTTCTGAATCGTTTCAAGCGTTGGTGCATACGTACTTGGGCGTCCTATCCCTAATTCCTCAAGTGTCTTTACAAGCCTTGCTTCTGTATATCGCGGTGGTGGCTGTGTAAAATGCTGCTTCGGCTCGATCTCTTGCTTATTTAAAGCATCTCCCGCTTCAAGAGGCGGTAAATACTTATCTTCATCTGTAGTTCCATCATCGTTACCTTCCACGTAAACCTTCATGAACCCTGGGAATGAAACCTTCGAACCCACCGCTCTGAATGTGGCTGTACCTGCTTCTATATCAACCGAAAGTGTATCAAGAAGAGCAGACGCCATTTGACTGGATACGAACCGCTCCCACACCAGCTTGTAAAGACGGAATTGATCCCGGCTTAAGAACTCTTTGACCATTTCCGGTTCACGAAGTGCTGAAGTTGGTCGGATCGCTTCATGCGCTTCTTGCGCTCCAGCCGCTTTCTTTGAATACTGGCGAGGGGCTTCAGGTAAGAACTTTTCACCATACTTAGCAGTAATCAGCTCTTTAGCTTCATCCTGTGCAGTGACAGATAAACGTGTCGAGTCCGTACGCATATAGGTGATCAAACCTACGGTTCCCTCTTTGCCTAGTTCCACACCTTCGTATAATTGCTGGGCAACAGACATTGTCTTAGCTGCACGGAATCCAAGCTTACGAGCTGCTTCCTGTTGAAGGGAACTTGTTGTAAAAGGAGCCGAAGGATGCCGTTGTCTTTCCTTCTCCTTCACATTACTTACCTTAAAAGCTGCGTTTTTGATTGCCTCAAGGACCTCTTGAACATCGCTTTCCTGATTAAGTTCCTTCTTCACACCATTCAGCTTATGAAACTTAGCTTCAAAGACAGAATCTCGAATCCCAAGTTTAGCTGTAATACTCCAATATTCAGTAGGTACAAAAGCGGAGATTTCATTCTCACGATCCATTATGATCTTTACAGCTACAGATTGAACACGTCCAGCAGATAACCCTTTTTTGACTTTCTTCCATAATAGAGGGCTAATCTTGTAACCTACTAGCCGATCCAGTATACGTCTTGCCTGCTGTGCATTCACAAGATCCATGTTAATCTTGCGTGGCGTCTTAAAAGCATCCTTCACCGCTTGTTTGGTGATCTCATTAAATACAACTCGGCATTCCTGTGTATTATCTAAATCCAGGGCATGTGCCAAGTGCCAAGCAATTGCTTCTCCTTCGCGATCGGGGTCAGCTGCGAGATAGACTTTTTTCACTTTTTTACTAGCGTCTTTCAATTCCTTCAATATAGAACCTTTACCACGAATCGTAATATATTTGGGATTGAAATCATTCTCCACCTCAACACCAATTTGACTCTTCGGTAGATCTCTGATGTGTCCCATAGATGCCTTTACAATATACTTACTACCTAGATATTTGCCAATTGTCTTCGCTTTCGCGGGCGATTCGACAATAACCAATGCATCTGCCATAGACTCTTCCTCCTCGTTAACACTCGTACCTCTATATTAAATTACCTTATAAATAGCTCCTGGTAATTGTGCTACCGCTTTTTTTATGATTAAAGATAACAGAACTGAATGCAAATGTCCAAAATCCCATCCTGTCCTCACAAGCAGATCGTCCAAAATAAAGGGGCCTTGATGCAGTATATGGTATAGGTGTAACTCCTCATTTGTCAATTTCTTTTCAATTAACAAATCGTCAGCCACCTGTTTAGAGGGACCGTTTTCACCTGTTTTTGAGAGGTTTGTCGGGAGAAAAGAAGTGTATTCTTCTAAAATATCTAGTGCACCGGTTACCAGCTTTGCCCCCTGTTTAATCAGATCAAGAGCACCTCTACTTTTTGGAGAAGTAATAGGTCCAGGGACAGCAAAAACATCCCGTCCTGCCTCCAAGGCAGCATCTGCAGTAATGAGTGATCCACTTCTACTATCCGCCTCTACGACCACTGTGCCGTATGTGAGGCCTGCAATAATTCTATTGCGCTGCGGAAATAACCCAGGATGACTTTTGGTTCCAAGAGGATACTCTGTTAGCACTAACCCATCACGGGAAATCAATCGTTCAAGCTCCTTATTCTCAGGCGGGTAGACCCGATCAAGTCCTGTAGCCACTACCGCTATTGTGCCTCCACCGCTTCTTAGCGCAGCTTCATGACAAACGCTATCAATCCCCCTAGCTAATCCGCTAACCACTGTTAGACCTGCTTCACTAAGCTCTTTCGTGAGGATCTCTCCTACCTTCCGTCCATAAGCTGTTGGCACACGAGTACCGACCATCGCTACACTGGGTGTCGATAACAGATCCAAACGCCCACGATAATAAAGAATCCATGGTGGCTGAGCTGTCTCCTTCAATAAATGGGGATAGTCTGCATCAAAAATCGTAACCATGTTCACAGCACTTTCTTCCATTAGTAAGCGGCGGTTTGCTATCCACTCCAACGTATATATAGAAGCAAGTTGAATCGACACTTTCTCGCTCAATCCAACCTTTTCCCAGTCTTCTGAGCTACAAGAAAATGCTTTTTCTGACAAAAGCCCAGCTCTGCGAATTTTGTCGATAGTTTTCCAGCCAATGCCTTCCACTTCATTAAAGCCGAATAGTAGTTCCCGTTCTTCCATATCATTTTTCGCCCCTTAACATGGAAGGCCTAGCCTTCCCTATTTTGTGTTACACATCATGAAAACGCAAGTATTTCTTTAAATTCAATAAATTTCTATTTAAATTAAAAAAAGCAACCTTTCATCCCTAAATAGGAACAAAAGGTTGCTTACCTCTTTAATTAATTATACACGAAATAACCTCACTACGTGGAGTGATTTCTCTGTCTTAACTACACTAATTAGTGCGATGTAAAAGCATTGAGAATACCGCGCTCTTCAAGCACACTTACGAGTGTCGAACCCATTTCAGCAGGTGTAGGGGCTACCTTGATTCCGCAAGCTTCCAGTACGGCAATTTTTTCGCTAGCTGTACCTTTCCCTCCAGAAATGATAGCACCAGCATGCCCCATACGCTTGCCTGGAGGTGCAGTTGCTCCTCCAATGAAGCCTACAACTGGCTTGGTCATGTGTTCACGAATCCACTCTGCTGCTTCTTCCTCTGCAGTTCCACCGATCTCTCCGATCATAATAACTGCCTTCGTACCCGGATCTTCATTAAACAGCTTCAAAATATCAATAAACTCAGAGCCTTTAACCGGGTCTCCGCCAATACCTACAGCCGAAGATTGCCCAATTCCACGCGTGGTCAGCTGATGAACCGCCTCATAGGTTAGCGTTCCGCTACGCGAGACCACTCCTACATAACCAGGCATATGAATATAGCCAGGCATGATTCCAATCTTACACTCTCCAGGAGTGATAACACCCGGACAGTTTGGGCCGATCAACACTGTAGAACGACCTTCCATATAACGTGAGACTTTTACCATATCAAGCACAGGAATACCTTCGGTAATACAGATAACCAAATCCAACTCTGCATCTACAGCCTCCATGATGGAGTCTGCTGCGAAGGCTGGCGGTACATAAATCACACTAGCAGTTGCACCAGTAGCTGCCTTAGCAGCTGCGACTGTATCAAATACCGGAAGACTAACTTCACTGCCATTTTCAAGGGTGATATTAACTGTCGTTCCACCTTTACCCGGCGTTACTCCTCCAACCATCTGAGTTCCATAATCAAGCGCACCCTTAGTATGGAACAAGCCCGTTGCTCCCGTAATACCTTGCGTGATAACTTTCGTATTTTTATCTACAAGAATGCTCATGCCTTAAGTCACATCCCTACTTATATTGTCAAATACGATAACTGGCTTCAACTTCCGAGCCATTATTGCACAAGAGATACAATCTTACGGGCACCGTCCGCCATAGAATCAGCAGCTACAATGTTAAGTCCCGATCCTGCCAAGATTTGCTTACCCAATCCAACATTTGTTCCTTCAAGACGAACAACAAGCGGTTTAGTCAATCCCAATTGACTTGCCGCTTCCACAACACCGTTAGCAATAACGTCACAGCGCATAATACCGCCGAAAATATTAACGAAAATTCCATTTACCTTTTCATCAGATAGAATGATTTTAAAGGCTTCTGTAACTTTCTCGGTAGTTGCACCGCCCCCTACATCAAGGAAGTTGGCGGGTTCGCCTCCGTAATATTTAATTATATCCATCGTTGCCATCGCTAGGCCTGCACCGTTCACCATACAACCAATATTGCCATCTAGTGCAATATAGCTCAGGTCATACTTAGAGGCTTCGATTTCTTTTAAATCTTCTTCATCTAGATCCCGAAGCTCTTGAATATCTTTGTGGCGGAACAAGGCATTGGGGTCAAAATTCAATTTAGCATCTAGAGCCATCACATTCCCATCCGCAGTAACTACCAATGGGTTAATTTCGGCAATAGAGCAATCTTTATCCACAAAAGCTAGATATAGCGCTTGCATGAATTTAACAGTCTTGCCTACCAGTTCATTAGGAATAGAGATGCTGTAAGCTAATTTACGAGCTTGGAAAGTCTGCAAACCTACTGCCGGATCAATGATTTCTTTGAAAATCTTCTCCGGATGTGTAGCTGCAACCTCTTCAATCTCTGTGCCACCTTCTTCAGATGCCATCATAACCACTCGGCCAGTTCCTCTATCAACAACGATACCGATGTAATACTCTTTAACAATTTGACAGCCCTCTTCAATGAGCAGCCGTTTTACTACCTTACCCTCCGGACCAGTCTGGTGAGTAACTAAAGTCTTACCGAGAATTTCGGTTGCGTAAGTACGCACTTCATCGATATTCTTAGCAACCTTTACACCTCCAGCTTTACCTCGTCCACCTGCATGAATCTGAGCTTTAACTACAACAACCGGTGTACTCAGTGACTCTGCGGCTTCTACCGCTTCCTCCACTGTATAAGCTACTTTTCCATTCGGTACGGCCACACCGTACTTCTTAAGCACTTCTTTTCCCTGATACTCGTGGATATTCATAGCGGTAGCCTCCTAAAGTAGCGTGGTGACTTAACAGGCAGCCTGTTGTCATCTCGCCTTCCGTTTTGATTGCCGCGGGGTTAGGGATAGGCTGATGCTAA
This sequence comes from Paenibacillus sp. FSL F4-0236, assembly GCF_038000135.1. NCBI lineage: Bacteria > Bacillati > Bacillota > Bacilli > Caryophanales > Paenibacillaceae > Paenibacillus > Paenibacillus sp. FSL F4-0236. Next base: position 1,712,282 of record NZ_JBBOBK010000001.1, on the reverse strand, counting down.
ACATGCAGCACTATTCCGGAACCAACAGAAACTGCTCTACCACTCGTAAAAGAATGGCCTTATATCTGTGAGAGACATTGAGTAAATCTATAAGACTAAGCTTATACTTACCTATATGCCATATAAAGGAACCCAGAATAGTGTAACATGTTTTTAAAACGCTTTCCTTAAATATATTCATGATTTGTACACATTTTTTCGCTTGATTTCATGCCGGAATGCGAACGATCGCACAGACTCCTGATTATACTTACTTTTTACTATCTTGAGTGTTCGCCTCATGAACACGATTTAACAAGCTTTTGAACTGCTCAAGCAGCTCTACAGTCTCATCGCCGGACATAGTCGTTTCTTCCATCATTTTCCCGGGAATACAAGCCGCGTTGCTTTGAAGTGCCCAGCCCTGTTCCGTTAGTGAAATCAGAACTTTTCGCTCATCTTGTGTCGAACGTTCACGCACGATCAACCCTGCAGCTTGTAGGCGTTTTAAAAGAGGTGTCAGCGTACCCGAATCCAAAAATAGCGCCTCACCAATTTCTTTAACCGTACATTGCTGCCGTTCCCATAACACAAGCATTACCAGATATTGCGAGTATGTTAAACCGATCTTATCCAAATAAGGTTGATACAGCTTTGTGATCTCACGAGAGCAAGCATAAATCGTAAAACAGAGTTGATTCTCAATCAACAGCTCAGGTGTAGTCGTCATCTTTTGCATATCTTCTTCATTCATTTTCATATCTTAATCACCTGCCTTATACCCTTATTTTATCATAATTCACTCATAACATCATGTTAATAGGAAAAAATAATTTGACATTATAGTTAATTGTGATAAATTAGATTGTACACAAACTAATAAGGAATTGGAGAGATACACAATGATGACGATCCAGCAAAAAATGTATGAAACCACTGTTAAAGCCGTAGGAGGAAGAAACGGTTTTATCGAATCAGAAAGCCCTAAGCTCAACCTTACAATCAGCACACCACGCGAAATGGGAGGTGCCGGTGGCGAAGGTACAAATCCTGAGCAATTATTTGCAGCTGGTTATTCCGCTTGTTTCGATAGTGCACTGAACATGGTTGCCCGACTCGGAAAAGTGAAAATTGAAGGTAGCGAAGTAACGGCCACAGTCAGCTTTGGTAAAGTTGAAGATGGAGGTTTTGGCATAGCGGTTAAGCTTGATGTGCTAGTTAAAGGCGTTGACAGAGAAACCGCAACCTCTTTAGTAGAGGCTGCTCATGGCGCTTGTCCATACTCCCGCGCAACCCGCGGCAATATCGCTGTAGAATTGAATGTGCTGTAAAGGAACTATAGAGAATTATTTTCTCAAACGAAGCCCTAACGGACACAGATGATTTTAAATTCAATTAGTGTCTCTGAAGTCCGAAAACACGCTCCAAAAGCTAAAAATGCCCATATCACATCTTTCGGGTCCATAAGGTTCCAGAGACGTTAACAATTTCGCGGGTGAACTCAATAACCCAAAAACAGAGCAGCAATTCGCCAATAACGGGAATCGCTGCTCTATTTAGTTTATTCTTCTGTCATCGCCTGCCGGTCTAAATTACGGTACTGCACAGCCTCCGCAAGATGCGCGGAAGTAATATCCGGTGCGCCTTCCAGATCAGCTATTGTACGGGATAGCTTAATAATTCGATCATGCGCTCGCATGCTTAAACCTAAATTCTCCAGAATGTCATACAGCAATTGGGCACCTTCACGGCTAAGACTTGCATATCTCCGAAGGGAAGCGCCGGAAAGTTCACTATTCCAAGAAATAGGCAAACGCTTAAACCGTTTAGCTTGTATCGTCTGTGCCGCCATCACCTCTGCATACATCTCAGCCGAAGATAGAACATGCCCTTGACGATCCCATTCCTTCGGGCGAGGAACATCCACCTGTAAATCAATACGATCCAATAAGGGTCCTGATATCTTTGCGCGATATTGAGCAATCCTAGCGGGGCTGCATGTACAATGTTGTTGAGAAAGATTACTCCCAAAATAACCGCAGCTACAGGGATTCATCGATGCGGCCAGCATGAATTTTGCAGGATAGGTAAAAGAAGCTCGAGCACGACTTATGGTAACAACCCCGTCTTCGAGCGGCTGGCGTAACACTTCAAGTACATTCCGAGAGAATTCGGGCAACTCATCTAAAAAGAGAATCCCTCGATGCGCAAGACTAACTTCTCCCGGCTTTGGAATGCCTCCACCCCCAATAAGGCCTGCGGCCGATATGGTATGATGCGGAGAGCGAAAAGGACGACTACGCAGTAAGCCGTTGTGGGCATCTTTTAAAGTTCCTGCTGCGCTAAATATTTTGGTTACCTCTAGTGCCTCACTCTCAGACAATTTCGGAAGGATGCTTGGAAGGCGTTTAATCAGCATCGTCTTCCCTGTACCTGGTGGACCGATGAGCAATATATTATGCATACCCGCTGCCGCAATGGTTAGGGCTCTTTTTACATGTTGTTGCCCTAGCACATCACTGTAATCATCCATCATCTCGTTCATTCCATATGAGGAGTCCTCAGAAGTACCGTAAACTGGGGTATATTTAAGATGTTCCAAAGAAAGGACAAGAACCGGAGGTCGGTCATTAGCATCTATCCCCTTGGTCACAGTTACAGGAAAAGGAAGAGATGATAAAGAAGGCATATCTTCGGAAACTACCCCATTCCTTTGGTTCTGTTCGTCTTCACCTTTTGCTGAATTGGACAGTGATTCTTCCGGGTTCGGTAATGCGCACAAATGGTCGATTGCGTATATATTTATACCACTGATCAAAGCTGCCTCAGCAGCATTCCCTTCAGGAAGCAGTACAGCCTTAAATCCATTTTTGCGCGCTGCTTCCACCATTGGTAGAACACCTGATACTGGACGCAGACTACCATCAAGCGCAAGCTCTCCAATAAAAAGCACCTCATTGGCTGAGGGCATTATCAGTTGACCACTAGTTATCAGTATCCCCAGAGCAATCGCAAGATCAAAGGCAGAGCCTTCTTTGCGTAAGTCGGCTGGTGCTAGATTTATCGTAATGCGCTGCTGGGGATAACGATAACCACAGTTCTTAATAGCGGCTCTTACTCGTTCTACTGCCTCACGAATCGCAGAATCAGGCAGACCAATGATATTCGTCTGTGGCAATCCATTCGCAAGATCAATTTCTACACCTATCATTACCCCTTCAATTCCATACAGACATGCACTGTGCATTTTTCCATACATAAAAACACCTCATCTCCTGAAATACACCCCTGTTTGGGTGTCACATCTTCAAGAAAAAAGGTGCTTCCTTATTTTCCGGTAATAAATTTGCTATTATATCTCATTATATATAGGAAATCTTTGCGTAATCAAGAATTATTAATAAACATCAGATTGCATAAATACGCATAAATAATCACATAGACCCACATTAACCTTCTTCGCTAACTATGACAGAGTCCCTAATCTGTTCAAAAGTCAACGGTTTATAGTTCCAATGCTCTACACAAATGTTAAAATAATTGTTCCCTTCATATTTTTGGCCGTGAATATGACCATGCACATTTACGTAAGGCATATGTTTATTCATATACATAGGCTCATGAGAGAGAAAAAAGAAATCCTTATAAATCAGCGGATATTCACTAACCTCGTCAAAGCCTGCTTCAAGCCACCAATCCCGACCGCGTCCCCGATCATGATTGCCGAGAATTAGAATCTTATAGCCATGTAACCTCTCCACAATAGCACGTGTCGCTTCCTTATTAAGAAACGAAAAGTCTCCCAAATGAAACACTTTATCATCCGGATTTACTACCGAATTCCAACTCTCAATCATGGCTTCATTCATTTGCCCCACATCTATAAAGGGTCTGGATTCAAAATCAATAATCAACTTATGTCCAAAATGATGGTCGGATGTAAAAAAAACGTTAGCCATGTTCACCCTTCTTTCTTTTTTGATCATAGTTTGTATGATTATCTCCAGTCACGCCGCTTATGTGATCGTTTTTTATTATCGCTCTGGATCAGTTCAGCTAGAGGGGGAGTCTCTTCATTCTCAATGAGCCAGCCACGCATCTCTTTAATCGCTTCCACCTGTCCATTTCCTTTATCACGCCATGTAAGAAGCTCTATGACTTTTATAACAAGCGCTAAGAGACTGCTATTGCTGTTTTGTGATTTATCAGCACGGATTTTTTGAAATAGCGCCTCATTTTTCCAATCGATTAATATTTCCTCAGCTATAGTGGGCCGCATAACCGTGAAGTTCTTATTGCAATTTGCACAACAGACAACGGATACTGGCTCTGCGGTAAATTTCACTTCAATCTTCTGCTGGCAATATTGGCAAGCAAAACTAACCTGCATTTCAAAAGGTTTATTCTTCACTTAAACAGCCCTCCTCATGATGACATTAAAAAGTTACTCTAATGTTTACCCATTTCTTTTGAGAAATGACCCACTGTGCGGAGGCTATGTAAAGACTTTTTTCATAAGAATGCTAGTGCCCATAATGAATGGCGTGAGAATATGGGGTGCAGCTTAAAAAGCCTCACGTATATGCCCCAAAGAAGCGATGCTTAAATCTTCATTCAGTAAAATGCTAATGACGTCAAAAGTTACTCTTCGATCATCATAACCTTTCATATGCAAATAAACCTGTGCTGTATTTCGCACTTGATGTATTTTTCGTGTATTCACAGATTCCTCCGGAGTCCCTTGATATAGTTCTCCACTACGACTGCGAACTTCAACAATAATAATACAGCCTTCGCTCTCCGCAATAATATCAAGTTCTCCGGTTCGACAACGCCAATTTCGTTCTAAGATCTTGTAACCACAAGTAGATAAGTACTGCACAGCCCCGTCTTCAGCAGCGGCTCCCTTTTGTTTGCGGTTGTAGCGTTCTCTTGTGTATGGCTCTTTCATTCCGGTCTCCGTTCACCGGCGGAACGGTCGCTCTGATACACAAAGCTGAGGATTTCGGCCACTAGCTGATAAAGTTCAGATGGAATCTGTTGATCTAGATCGAGCTTTGAAAGAACTTCTACGAGAGCTGCGTCCTCTTGGACAGCAACCCCACTCTCTTTAGCTTTTTGCAGAATCAGATCCGCTATCGCCCCTTGTCCTTTGGCAACAACGACAGGTGCCTCGCTTTGTCCTGGGCTATATTTGAGAGCGACCGCTTTTTTGAGCCCTTGTGAAATTGGAGGTACAGGCTCATTCTCGTTCATATACGGTAATCCACTCCTTTATAAGCATCAGGAACATAATCAACAAGCTTACTATGGGGATTGGCAAGTTCTGTAGATAGCTTTAGTTCTGGTAAAGGTTCAGTTCTTAATCCCGACAACTGATAACCAATAGATTCTACTGCCGTTTTAATGTCATCACGCCGCTGTTCCAGCAGCTCAAGCACCCAAGGATGATCATTATGCAACTTAAGACTAACGATTCGATCAACAACCTGCACATCAACCAGTGTCTGGCCGATCTGCTTCATATCCAAATCAAACCAGAGCCTGCAATTGGCAGCATCTAATTCACCCTTGCGTCCCCGGCGCGACTGAATATGAACGGAAGCTGTCTCCTGCCCATCTGGACCTTGCAGCGGCAAGAACAAAGTTACTTGCGCGAAAGGAGCCGTTCGATCTGTATTGAGCAGCAGCTGTTGTCCTGTCAGCTGCTGCACTAGTCCGCTCGCGGCTTCTTTTACCGCGGGCGGCACTTCGCTGCTGCTCATGATCTGCAGCAGCACGCCCTTTAAGGTGTCGGTGGCTTGTTCGCCTCCGACACCCGCACTGCCAAGCGCGGCCGTACCTGCCGCCGCGCGGGCCGTCTCAGCGGCGGCTACTGCGACGCCGCGCACCGCCTGCTGCTCATGCTCCGCACCGAGCAGCTTCAGCACCCGCCCCACCCACGACTCCGCGTCCGCGGGTGGGGCGGTGTCTGGCTGCACCGGCGAAGCCGTCGCAGCCGGGGCCTCCCCGCGCGGCGCAGCAGCCGCGGGGGCATGGCTTGCTCCCGCCGCGTCAGCAGGCGGGACCATGGCGAGCTGCGGCAAGCTCCCGCGCAGCTCGGTGAGCACGCCCTGCAGCTTCGCAAGCAGGGCGGTACCACTTGCTGCGTGGGGCGCCGCACCAGCAGCAGTTCCTTCGGCGCTCACACTCGCGCCACCCGGCATAGCCCCGCTCTTATCCATCGAGGCAGCCCGACTCTTATCTGCCTGTATAGCACTATCCAATGCCCCATCCTTATTCAAATTCAAGGCATTACCCTGAATCTCAACTTCACTGGAACGGATAGGATTATTCACCGCACTATCAGCTTGAGCGCTTAAAGCACTATTTAGAGCGCTAGAGGTCATGGCAGGTGTTGATTTACCAGCCATAGGCTCTGTAACAATACCACCCTTGGAGATCTGAGCTCCTTCACCTGTCTCATCAACTACAACTGGCTTGCCAGTTCCAATCCCCGTTTCATTATCAGAAGCTATATTAAGAGTCACCTTGACTGGCGTACCTTGTTCAACCGGTTTCAGAGCACCTTCAGCTGCTCCTTCTGAAAGAGCCGTACTTCCGCTAGCAATAGTGCCTTCAGCAGTTTTAGTTGTAGCTTGTCCATTTCCTTTAGCTGCCAATTGTATAGGGTCAGCTTCTGTGACATCACTCTCAACAACACCCATGTTATTCCCACTTCCAGCACCTGCAGTTACCGAGGGTTCGAGTTTTCCAGTAATTGTACCCATTCCAGCTTTAGATTCTGCGGTCATTGTTTCTTCATTAGCAATTTGACCTGCCCATATAGTAATCTGATCTTCCAGTGCTGATAAAAGCTGATGCAGCTGCGGGCCAAATACAGCCTGCTGCAATCCTCTCACACTCTCAGCTGTAACGGGTAGTCCCCGCTTTACAGAAATGACAGCTGCGTCAAGCCACTCCGAAGCAGGCACACCAGCTGGTTTTGCACTCATTACCGCATCCAGCAAAGCCGCTGTCTCTTTTGTAAGTGGAACGCCTCCTGCTTGCATCGCTAGTACGATTTCTCGACCTGCTTTGGAATCAGCTAATCCTAGCGACTCCAAGGCCTCACCCATGCTTTGGGGAGTGACTAACGCCGTTTCACCGAGGGAGACCGGCTTCAATACGGGTAATCCGCCTTCTCCGGGTGATCCAACCTGTAAATTCAAGGTTTCTCCAGGCAGTAGTGGTGTTTCTAATTCTGCACGAACAGGTGTACCTTGGATTTGCACAACCGCTTCTTTGCCTGAATCCGATACAGAGAGGACAACACCACGAACAACTTGCCCTTCTTTTAACTCTAAAGACTTCGCCGCACCCGGTTTTTGTTCTCCAAGCAATCCACGGATCAATGTTCCGATATTCATACCGTTTCTCCTCCCTCCATTTTCTCTCTTCTTACTATATCGGTATTCATCCTACTTTTTTAAGCATTACTTCTAGAATAACGTTTGCTGCTCCGCGAGAATCCGCCCAATAAAACTGCGCCGATGCATAGGTGTTGGACCTAGAGCCGTAATTTGTTCCCGGTGAAGCTTGGTCGCGTAACCTTTATGTATCGCAATCCCATAATCAGGGTATAATTCCTCCCACAGACCTTCACACAACCTGTCTCGTGTCACTTTAGCGATAATTGAAGCTGCTGCAATGGACTGACTATTAGCATCTCCTTTAATAATTGCCTGTTGTGGCAAAGGGAGGTCTACCTTTTCAGCATCGATCAGCATATAGTCAGGAGTGTGCTCTAGACTCTCAACCGCCTTTTTCATGGCCAGGCGTGAAGCTTGCTTAATATTAATCTCATCAATGACAGTAGAGTCTACATACCCCACACCCACGGCCAGCGCTTGGTCCATTATAATCTCGTATAGAGCATCTCTCTTTTTAGCTGTAAGTTTTTTGGAATCATTTACTCCATCAATAATAAGCCCCTCTGGCAAAATCACCGCTGCTGCGACGACGTCCCCAAACAAGCAACCTCTTCCTACTTCATCTACGCCTGCTATTCGGCGATAAGACTGTTCCCAGCCTTCTTTTTCATAGGCCAACATATCTAACGAACTCACTAATTTGTCACCGCCAATTATGAATTATTCTATGATCTATATAAGTCAGCTTATCATAGTAAAGCTTACATGGTCATCTTAAAATAGACGTTCCAATTTAATCCATCCCCATAAAATATCCCCACAAAGCGGGGCTTAGCTTGAGGCGGACTCAGGTACTTTGTCAAGGACCCAAAACATAAAAAAAGAGCCTCCGAAATTTCGGATGGCTCTTCCATACCTAGTCCATTAAACGCAGAATTCACACCATTTAAGGCGTTTCCAGCGTAAAGCGTCCAAGCTTACCTGCCCGTAGCTCATGCAACAAGGCCCGCGAAGCTTTTTCCAGATCTACACGTCCACCGCTGATTAGACAACCGCGTTTACGACCCACGGCTTCCATAACAGCTACGATCTCATCTGGATTCTCCAGATCCTCAGGAAGCTTCTCAATGCCAAAGCGTTCTTGAAATCTAGAGCCGTAGTCCTTCACCAAATATTTCACTGCATAAAAGGCGATGTCCTCAATATTCAGGATTTCTTCCTTTATTGCACCTGTTACCGCTAGGCGATAACCTACTTCTTGGTCCTCAAATCTCGGCCATAAAATTCCTGGGGTATCCAGAAGCTCCAAGTTGCCGCCTGTCTTAATCCACTGTTGACCCTTGGTTACCCCTGGGCGGTCACCAGTAGCAGCAATACTCTTACCAGCCATCCGGTTAATGAGTGTTGATTTACCAACGTTAGGAATACCAACGATCAATGCACGCATCGCTCGCGGATTCATTCCTTTTGCAATCTGCCGGTCAATCTTTTCTTTTAGCAGCAGCTTGACTTGCTCTGGAATATCCTTTACACCTGTTCCAGTAGATGCATCAACAGGATAAGCAACATGCCCTTGTGCCTTGAAGTACGCCAGCCATTTCCGTGTAATTTCTGGATCTGCCAGATCCGCTTTGTTCAAAATAATCAATCTTGGCTTGTCCCGCAAAATATCGTCAATCATCGGATTGCGGCTGGAAAGCGGCAGACGGGAATCGAGCAATTCTATTACAACATCAATCAGCTTCAGCTTATCCTCGATTTGCCGCCTAGCCTTCGTCATATGACCAGGAAACCATTGAATGGCCATTGCCGTCACCTCCTTTGACTTCTGTCAACTTAATGGTTAATCAGTGAAATATCCTTTATCGGCCAGAAGATTAAATCTGCACGGCCTACAATATCCCCCAGAGGTACATAACCGATCATTCGGCTATCCGTACTATCCGAGCGATTATCCCCCATAACGAACACGTGTCCTTCAGGAACAGTACCATCTGGGAACTCTTCATTAGGGAAATCTTTATTATTATACAGAGCGTTGATACTATGCTTTGCATCAATTGCATCTTGGATATAGGTCTCATTAACAACTTCCCCGTTAACTGTAACTACATCCCCTTCTACTTTCACAGTATCTCCAGCGACACCGATTACACGTTTAATAAAATCTCTACCCTCAGATGGCACGTGGAATACTATAACCTCGCCCCGCTGCGGAGATCTAATATCGTACAAAATCTCATTTACGATAACACGTTCACCAGTATGGAAATTAGGCTGCATGGAAGGTCCATCTACAATAAAAGGCTTGAACAAAAGCCAGCGAATCAGAAAAACCAACACTAAAGCAATCGCAATGGCCTTGACCCATTCCAAGACTTCATTTTTAGGTTTACGTGGGTTCTGCGCGCTTGATTCCAAAGTTTCACTTTGTTCCTGCTGCATAGTTCACCGTCCTCTCTTAATACTACTCTTACTATACAACACAAAAAAGCTCCTGCCAAAAACCCCTCCACAGATACTCCTTCAGGAGGCCTTTTCGGAGAAGCTGATCCCCAAGCGTATATGTCGCACGCATTGTATGCCAAGCTAAAAGCCCTCAGCGTCCTTTAAGGCGGGTAAGCGTTTATACGAGAAATATAAGAATAATGTATAACGTGAAACTGATGCTTTCTTATATTTTCATAAAATAATAAAACGAAAGGGGCTTGAATTCAAGCCCCTTTCCTTTGTCACTATTCTAGCGACGAATTTCTTTAATTCTCGCTGCTTTACCACGTAGTTCACGAAGATAATAAAGTTTAGCACGACGCACTTTACCACGACGAGCCACTTCGATTTTCTCGATTTTAGGCGAGTTGATTGGGAATGTTCTTTCCACACCAACACCGTAAGAAATTTTACGAACCGTAAAAGTCTCACTGATTCCACCGCCACGACGTTTGATTACAACGCCTTCGAACAACTGGATACGCTCACGAGTTCCCTCGATTACTTTTACATGCACCTTCAAAGTGTCACCCGGGCGAAAACTCGGGATATCTTTACGAAGTTGCTCTTGCGTAATAGCTTGTAGGATATTCATTAAGGACTTCCTCCTTCCGTACAGGTGTTCTTGCCTCTTCCGGAGAGATCTTTGCTCTCCCTCATTATCCGCAGCGGACCACCGTATTCCACACAACAGAGATAATAATACCATAAAGGACGGGCTAATACAACTTATTTTTTTCTATTTAAAGCGGTAGCATATCTCTTTTTTTCGCCTTCGATTGGCAATCTTTACATAGACCAACCACAGTTCCATTATCTTGTGCATAGAAGACTAGCTTTCCATTCTTCTTCTTACAAGAAGAGCAAGGCTGCTCCCCTGGGCTTTGTTTGGCTTTACGATGACTATCCATTGAGATTACATTGCTCTGAGTGGTACGCGGATAATTTTTTGCAGTATTTATTTTCCGTTTCCAGACTAAAAAATATACGCCTGTCAAAACTACTAAGGCAAGCAAAATGGCTACATATTTCATTTGGCTCCCTCCACCCTTCAGGATTTATTAAAGAAAGAAAGTAAAAAGACCGCCCTGTTCTGCAAGTGAGGTAACGGTCTATATCTGTATACAATGTAGCCTTAGCACACCTATGCACTTCTATCCGAAAAAAGCGATTCCAGTTGCTGCTGAAGGTTCTATATGAGGATTTCCGCGCCCTTTTAAATATGTACCCGTACCGTATTTATTCAGCGAGTGATCTTTCATTTATTTTAGCACAATTAAAAATCGAAGTGTAGTGAACACTTTTGAGACCTAGTCTTTGGTCCAGTATAATAACCCGCCTCCAGCCGTTTTTACAGATAAATTCCATAAGCTATACTTACAGAAGTACATAACGAAATCACATATGTCAGATCACATACACCCATATATGAGGAGGAGTTTTTTCAATGAGGAAAAGGAATAATAATAGTGTATTAGCAGCAGTAGCCGTATTATCTATCGTACTTTTGGCGGGTTGCACTGAATTACCAGGCAGACAATCTGCCAAAAATGAGGTTGAAAAGAGTATTTCTGAGGATGTGCACCAGAACATTGGTGAAGTTGTCAAGCAAGAGCTAGGAAAAGCAGCTGCAACTGTGCAGCAAGCCGTTGAGGAAACAGCTACTAAGGTAGTTGACGAAGTTAAAGCAGACAGCATTAGCAAAGAACTCTCCGTATCTCAAGCGATCGGTTCAGCATCCGTACTCAGCATGGACAATGCAGTAGGAGAAATAGAAGTTACAGCCGTTACAGGAGATCTGATCCATGTAAATGCAACGATCTCAGCCCACAACAGCTCTCTCCATGCGTCTGACCGTCAAAAGATTATGGATGATGCTGAAGTCTTAGTAGAGGTCAGTGGTGATACGTTGAAGGTGTCCACGCATTCCAAATCAAGTCCTAAGAAGGACTTATGGACATGGGCGCAAGACAAATACGGATATTCAGATTTTAGCATAAGCTATAATATAGAGCTCCCCGCCAGCATGAATAAATATAAAATCACAAATAACGTAGGTCAAATTCGTCTTCACAATCTAGAGGGAAATTATCAAATCGTCAGCAACGTTGGAGCAATCAATATTGAAAGAGCTAAAATCACTGGCAAATCCACTGTAGAATCCGATACTGGCAGCATACGAATGGATATAGCAGGGATGAAGAATGATAGCAGCCTAAAAGCCAAAACAGAGGTCGGCAGCCTCAGTGCTGTCTTAGCCGATGGTATGAAATGCAGCTTAGAAGCCAATAGTGATCTCGGGCAAATCAAAGGTGTAGAAGGTGGAAAGACCGATATCAATGGAGGCGGCCCCTTATTGTCCCTAAGCTCAAATATAGGTGCAATTACAGTACAGTAATCAGCAGTAAACAGACCGTCCGGGATAATCGGGCGGTCTGTTTTTGGTTCCTAATGATTAGATTAATGCGATGGCTAGCAGAGTGAATAAACTTAAAGTTAAGATCTGATTTCCGGCAAAAGAATTTCCCCAAAAAGCAGAAGTATGCACAGAACCATTGTCAGTTCTTAAGTAAACATTGTATCTGTCTACATCTGTAATAACGCCTTCATGCTGTCTACCGTCTCTAGTCAGAATCCGCACCCTTCTATCCTTACAACGCAAACAATTATAATAAGCTTCCACTAGTGTACTCCTCCTTGTTCGTAATGATATAATCTATGTGTAGGAGTACAGGTCGGTAACGGCGAACTTACATAGGTCGGACTTTGGGTCAATATTTACTTTTTTCGATCCTTGTATCTTTCGTATTCCTCAAGGCTATAGATAATGTAAGACCTATCTACAGCTAGCAGTCCGCAATATCCCATCCATTCGAGGAGGCCAATCTCATGAATGTAGAAAGAAAACAGTTTATTAAAGAAGGCGTACTGCGTATCACCATTTTCGTTATTTTAGCTTCACTTACTTACACCGTTCGTAACTACGCATGGGCTGTTACCGTTCTCGTATGTGTTGCGCTGTACTCACTCCTTACAGGAGTACACAAAATCTTACGCAAAGAATAACATGTGCCTCCACGAACTTTTATAGCAAGCTAAAACGCCTACGGCGTCCTTTTAAGGACGGTAAGCGTTTGTGCGAGAATTATAAGAATAAAGTATATCGTGAAACTTATACTTTCTTATAATTTCAAAAATAACCACTTTTCGCTGAGATGCTAGATCTCATTGGAAAGTGGTTATTTACAGTTTAACCGGAGTAATAGGATTCAAGCTTTGTTAACTTCTAAAAGAATAAAACCATTAGCGACAGCGAACACAAAATTCACTGTATCTAATGGTTTTATTAAGCCTAACAATCAATCCCTAACATTCAATCTTATATGTTCACTCTTTAAATGGCGAATGGGCATTGCGATTTGTATAAAAATCGATAATATCATTCACGGTGCGGAGCGGCTCCGCTTCCTTGTGGATTGTGTCCACGTTAGGCTTGAATTCTTCATGCGTCTTCGTAGTCACTTCAGTTCATTCCCTTCAATAGTTAAGCTTGCTGCGTTATCAGCTGCATATATTAGTGCGGCACCTCTATTCATTACCCTAAAAAGAAGCTTTTAACGCACCAATACTCATATTATTTTGAAAACTATTATTTTATTTGTTCTCAGGTACACATAACAAAAACGCCTCCTCAACGTAAGATACGTTAAAAAGACGTCAAATATACCTGTTTCATTAAATTATCACTCCGGTTTGTCCACATTCCTTAGACGTTCCAGTGTCTTTTTGTCTTTCAATGTAAGTTCTGCAGTCTCAAGCAGGTCCGGTCTGCGTTCCAACGTGCGCAGCAGTGCCTGCTCTCTCCGCCATATGTCGATGTTAGCATGATGACCACTCAGCAAAATATCCGGTACCTTCCAGCCGCGAAACTCGGCAGGACGTGTGTAGTGTGGATATTCTAGCAGTCCAGTGCTGAACGAGTCAGATATCGCAGAGGTTTCATTTCCAAGTGCTCCTGGCTGAAGCCGGACTATGGAATCTACAACCGTCAACGCAGGCAGCTCTCCACCTGTTAGCACGTAATCCCCCATTGAAAGTTCATCAGTTACCAGATGCTCACGAATCCGCTCATCATATCCCTCATAATGCCCACATATGAAGATTAGGTGCTGCTCTTGCGCCAGTTCCTCTGCAATCTTCTGATTGTAAGTTTTTCCTTGTGGGCACATAAGGATGATACGCGGCTTCACAGAGCCCACTTCATCAGATCGATTGTGATCTTCCTCGTTCGGTGTAATACCAAGCATATGCTCGACTGCGTTAAAAATCGGATCAGGCTTGAGCACCATACCCCCGCCACCGCCATACGGTGTATCATCCACACTATTATGCTTATTTCCCGAGAAATCACGGAAGTTCACAGCATTTAAGGAGACGATTCCTTTTTCACGTGCTTTACCAAGAATACTTGTGCTGAATACGCCTTCGCACATTTCTGGAAAGAGCGTAAGCACATCAATTCTCATCATGGCAATAACCCTTCCATCAAATGGACAACAATTCGTTTGGCTTCTATATCCACATTCAGGACTACATCGTTGATTACAGGAATTAGAATGTCTTGTCCTTTTGCAGGCTTAACAACCCATACGTCATTCGCACCAGGCTGCAAGATTTCTGTAATCGTACCGAGTGGTTTGTTTTCATCTTCATCCGTGTATACCTCACAACCGACGATTTGGTGGAAGTAGTATTCGTTCTCAGGGAGATCAACCAGATCATTACTCGGAACCTTCAGGAGGCTTCCTTTATATTTTTCCACTTCATTGATGTTCGTATACCCTTTGAGCTTAACGATGAACATACCCTTGTGCTCACGAGCGGATTCTACAGTTACTTCGAATTTAGAACTGCCATCTGCAGGGATCACCTGCAGCTTCTTACCTGCAGCAAAACGAACATCAGGGAAATCGGTATGGGATAGCACTTTAATCTCCCCACGAATACCATGCGTATTCACAAGTCTGCCTACGGTTAACTCTTCTGTCATACAACCCTCTCCTTTACGAGCTTCATCTAATCTATATTTGAACAAAAAGGAGCCGGGATATACTATCCCTAGCCCCTCATTGTACGCATCATTTAAGATAAAATATCTACAGTTACGCGTTTATCGCTCTTGACTGCTGCAGATGTGACTACTGTACGGAGCGCCTTAGCGATCCTTCCTTGTTTGCCAATGACCTTCCCAACATCATCAGGATGTACGGACAGTTCATAGACAATTAGGTGATCCTTCTCCACCGCTCGTACCGTCACATCTTCTGGATGATCCACTAAAGCCTTAGCAATTACTCCAACTAATTCTTCCATAGAGGACCCTCGCAATCAGTCATTATTTCTGTTGCTTAAGCTCATGAAACTTCTTCATTACGCCTGCTTTGGAAAGCAAGTTGCGTACTGTATCAGATGCTTGCGCACCTGTTTGAAGCCATTTAAGAGCTTTTTCCTCATCGATCTTAACTACTGCCGGTTGTTCAATCGGATTATAATAACCGATTTCCTCGATAAAACGACCGTCACGAGGGGACCGGGAATCGGAAACCACTACACGATAGAAAGGCGCTTTATGCGCTCCCATTCTTTTCAGACGAATACGTACTGCCACGAAAAATCACCTCCTTATAATAGTTTCGAGATATTAGAACAGCAAGATCATTTAAAAGGGAACTTCATACCTTTTCCACCTAGACCTTTAAGCTGCTTCATCGCATTCTTCTTAGAGGCTTTGCCGCCTCCGCCCATCATGCCTGAGAATTGCTTCATCATCTTACGCATCTCATCAAATTGCTTAATGAGGCGGTTGACCTCGGCAACCGAAGTTCCGCTACCAGCAGCAATACGCTTGCGGCGGTTATGGTTGATGATCTCGGGCTGACGCTTTTCCGTCTTAGTCATAGAATGAACTATGGCTTCAACGCGACCCATTTGCTTGTCGTCAACCTTCAAATCCTTAATGCCCTTGGCTTTGTTCATGCCAGGTAGCATGTCAAGAATTTGATCGATCGGGCCAAGCTTCTTCACCTGATCCATTTGCTCAAGGAAATCATCAAACGTAAATTCTGCATTACGCATCTTACGTTCCATTTCCTTAGCTTTATCAGTGTCAATGTTCGCTTGAGCTTTCTCAATCAGCGACAACATGTCACCCATACCCAAAATCCGCGAAGCCATACGTTCCGGATGGAACGGCTCCAATGCGTCAATCTTCTCACCTAGCGCAGCGAATTTGATCGGGCAACCAGTTACGGCTTTGACGGATAGTGCAGCACCACCGCGGCTATCGCCGTCAAGCTTCGTCAATACAACCCCTGTAAGCTCAAGCTGCTTATTAAAGCTCTCAGCTACGTTCACGGCGTCTTGACCGGTCATTGCATCTACTACTAACAGAACTTCATCAGGATTTACAATGTTGTGAATCTGCTTCAGTTCTTCCATCAATTCTTCATCAATGTGCAGGCGGCCTGCAGTATCAATAATTACATAATCAAGTCCGTTATCCTTCGCATGTTGTACAGCTTGTCTGGCAATCTCTACCGGACTAGTCTGGTCACCTAGCGAAAATACTGGAACTTTAATTTGTTCTCCAAGTACTTGAAGCTGTTTGATCGCAGCAGGGCGATAAATATCTGCCGCAACAAGCAATGGACGATGATTGCCCTTCTGTAACAGCTTCGCCAGCTTACCCGAAGTGGTTGTCTTACCCGCCCCTTGTAAACCCGCCATCATAATGACAGTTGGTGGCTTGTTCGACTTGGCCAGCTTCGCTTGGCTTCCGCCCATCAGCTCGGTTAGTTCCTTGTTAACGATGTCGATAATGACCATCCCAGGTGTAAAGCTGTCCATCACTTCTGTGCCAATAGACTTTTCTTTCACCTTAGCCACGAATTCTTTAACTACCTTGAAGTTAACGTCGGCTTCCAGAAGGGCCAACCGTACTTCGCGCATAGCTTCGTTTACGTCATCTTCGGATACTTTACCTTTACCGCGCAGCTTGCTGAACACATTCTGCAATCTTCCGGTTAAACCTTCAAACGCCATATGCAGTTTCTCCCTTCATGCTACTCTAACCTCTGCAAGCGATCCACGATCTCCGCGAACCGAAGTTTATATTGCTCAGGCAGCATCCCATTCTCCGGCAGTCTGCGCAGTTCTTCTAAATATTTGGTACGACTCTCATGCTTCACTAATAAACCAAGTTTTTCTTCATAATTTTCTAGGACTTGCTCCGCCCGTTTAATATGTTCATAAACGGCTTGGCGGCTGATTTCAAATTCAGCGGCAATCTCTCCCAAGGAAAAATCGTCGTGAAAATAATATTTAAGAAACGTTTGCTGCTTATCTGTAAGCAGTCGTTCATAAAAGGCAAAAAGCAGATTGATACGATTCGTTTTCTCGAGCCTATTCTCCTGACTCATTAAGGGCACTCCCTTCGTCAAGGAAAAACACTTTACACCTTCACAACGTCCCTTATGATACCTAAAAGAAAGAGAGATGTCAAGCATTTTTGCTTGTCATCTCTTTCTTTATTAAAAATCCCTTTTTCACGCAATAAATTCGCTTGAAATTATTGGATCGGCAGTACATAAATCAATACGGCGAAGAAGTGTGTGACACTACCCGCAAGGACAAATACATGCCAAATCGCATGATGGTATGGAAACCCTCTCCATACATAAAAAACAGTACCTAATGTATAGAGTATACCTCCAGCCATCAGCAGGATCATTCCTCCGTCTGCTACAACAGCCGAAAGAGGGTTCCAAGCGATTACAATCAGCCAGCCCATTGCGATGTAGAATATGGTGGACATGAATAGAAACTTTTTAACAAAAAATGCCTTGAAGAAAACGCCGAACACTGCGATTCCCCAAATAACGCCGAACAAACTCCATCCAAGCGTTCCCCGAATGGCGACTAACAAAAAGGGGGTATACGTGCCAGCAATAAACAGATAAATAGCGGAATGATCGAAAAATTCGAACAAATCCTTCGCCTTACCCTCTTTGAGACTATGCACTAGTGTTGAATTCAGATACAGAAGCAGCATTGTCGTTCCATAGATGGAGAAGCTGACCACATGCCATGTCGTTCCTTTCAGACTTGCAAAAACAACAAGCAGAACAAGTGCAGCCACGCTTAATACCGTTCCAATCCCGTGCGTAATCGCATTCGCGACTTCTTCTCTCCGGCTGTAGGTGTGAGTATTTGCCATATCCATATCCTTCCGTCTAAGCTTTCTTTCTATTATACCACGCGTACCCTACTGGATTACAGTTTGTAAATCTCCGTATACTTCGCTTCTAAATAATCAGCTAAATAATCTGGACTCAGTGGTTCCCCCGTTACTTGCTCAATAATTTGTGAAGGCGTTAAGCTATTGCCGAAACGATAGATCTTATCGGTTAGCCACTCTTTAATAGGTAGTAGGTTCCCTGCAGCAATTAACTCATCAAACTCCGGTAACTCTTTGCGAAGTGTATTCAGAATCTGTGCAGCGTACATATTACCTAAGGAGTAGGAAGCAAAGTATCCGAAATCCCCGCCAGACCAATGGACATCTTGCAGCACACCAAGTGCGTTAGAAGGTGGAGTAATACCCAGATACTCTTGATACTTAGCATTCCATACTTGAGGCAAGTCTTTTACAGAAAGGCCTTCATTAAAAATAAGCTTCTCGATCTCATAACGCACGATAATGTGCAGATTGTATGTAAGTTCATCTGCTTCGATGCGGATAAATGAGTTCTCCACGCTGTTGATCGCCCGGTAGAAATCTTCCAACTCCACATTTGCAAGCTGTTCCGGGAATTGTTGCTGAAGATCCCCGTAATAACGTTGCCAGAAAGCCCGGCTGCGTCCGATCATGTTCTCCCATAGTCTCGACTGAGATTCATGAATCCCCATCGATGCACCTTGTGCCAGTGGTGTTCCAACAAAATCCTTGCTGATATTTTGCTCATAAAGCGCATGTCCACCTTCATGTAGTGAGCTGAATATGGCACTAGTCACATTATCAAGCAGATAAGCGGTTGTAATACGAACGTCGCCTGGATTCAATCCTGTTGCAAAAGGATGCACACTCTCATCTAAACGACCTGCGTCAAAATCGTAGCCCATTTGCTCTAAAATAAAGTTGCCGAACTTTTCCTGCTGTTCTTTAGGGAAGATCTGCTGTAAGAAGCTTGTGTCCGGTTTATTGGGCGAAGCAGCGATAGCTTCTACCAATGGTACCAAACGGCTGCGCAGGCGGCTGAATACTTCATCCACTTTTTCTACCGTAAGATCAGGCTCATACATATCAAGAAGCGTATCGTACCGCGTTCCTTTTACACCCCAATAATCGATAAATTCTTGCTTTAGAGCGACTATCTTGCTTAAGTAAGGTTCAAAAGTAGCGAAATCATCATTCTCCTTGGCTTCTTCCCAGATGGTTTGGGAATGTGCGGACAGGACAGCGTACTCCTCAAATCTTTTGGAAGGGATGCTCTTGCTGCGCTCATATTCTTTACGGCAATCGGTAACGATCTTCTTCTGATCATGTGATAGCTGGGAAATCACTTCAGGACGGGTAAAAAATGTTGTAAAATCTCCCATCTCCTCCGAAATTCCGAGTCTGAACAGTTCTCCACTCAGCATCCCAATCGTACCCGAACGAACCTCTACTCCCTTACGTGGCGCACCGGTGCGTAAATCCCAGTGAAGTAATTCTATGGCCTCTGAATATCCACTTATTTTTGATAATAACTCGCTAAATTTCTCCCACTGTTCCTTCACTTGCTGTTCCATTTTATTACACCTGCTTTCTCTGTTTTGCCGACTCCTCTTGATGATACTTTTTTGAATGAGTATAATCAACTTCAGAGATTACATCTCTAATTTAAAATATTCAATGGGTTACATAAGAAGCAGATCTTGCTTCGCACAAAATTCAAAGGAGCGTGAACAGGCTATGATGATTCAAGTTACACCTCTCGCAGAAAGGAAGTTGAAGGAAAGGCTTGAAGATCGGCCAGGATTTTTCAAGCTCTTTTATGATACGGAAGGCTGCGGGTGTGACGGAATTAATGTATTACTGATTGTTTCAGAAGTGGAGGACGGCGATTCCAGGATGGAAAGTGATTCCCTTCCCTTTATCGTAAGCCGCCAGCAGGAAATCTTTTATGAAGACAAGATGCGTCTGGATGCCGAGGAAAGATTCTCTTCCTTTAAGCTAGACAGTGATTCACAGATTTACGGAAAAAATATCCTGGTAAGAGATATGCGTAATGTAAGTACAATTCAGTGATTTTAGGGAGGAAGAATAGCCATGAGCCATGTATCCGATATTATTAACTTTAATAAGAGTTTTGTAGAGAATAAAGAGTATGAAGCGTATTTAACAAGCCGCTATCCAGATAAAAAAATGTTGATTATCACTTGTATGGATACCCGTCTGGTTGAACTATTACCAAAAGCGATGAATTTTAAAAACGGTGATGTTAAAATCATCAAAAATGCCGGAGCGGTTATTTCTCAGCCTTTTGGTAGTGTTATGCGAAGTG
The DNA here is from genome assembly GCF_038000135.1 of Paenibacillus sp. FSL F4-0236. NCBI lineage: Bacteria > Bacillati > Bacillota > Bacilli > Caryophanales > Paenibacillaceae > Paenibacillus > Paenibacillus sp. FSL F4-0236. The sequence goes on along the minus strand of NZ_JBBOBK010000001.1, from coordinate 1,691,797 downwards.
TCATGGTTGCGTTATATGAACTTGACGCGGAGGAAGTTATCGTTGTTGGGCACTATGAATGCGGTATGGCTTCCCTCAATGCAGATCATATGATCAATTCCATAAAAGAACGCGGAGTATCCGAAGAGGTGCTAAACACGCTGGAGAATTCCGGGATTAAGCTTACCAAGTGGTTACGCGGGTTTGACAATATCCAAGAAGGGGTATCCCAAACTGTGAATCTGATCAATAAGCATCCATTACTACCCCCAAATGTACCAGTGCATGGCATGATCATCGATCCGGCTACCGGAGCGCTTGAGCTTGTCGTTGATGGGTATAAATGATTTAAGTAACTACCTTCTATCTGCTAATTGCGTGGATCCTGGATCCACGCTTTTTTTCTGATTAAAAAAGTATAAATTATGACAAGCATATACTTTCTTATATTTTAAATAAAAATTGAAACCTAGTAGGACTAGCTGCGTAATACTGAACATGCACACAAATTCATACTCACAGGAGGGTTTTCGTACTAAATGAAACCAATGAAACGCGTAATGATGATTGTAATGGCCTTTACTCTATTTTTCGCCGTAGCTACCCCGAACTTTGTGGATGCGAAGCGAGGTGGTGGCGGATTTAAATCCGGCACTCGCAGCTATTCAACAACTCCAAAAAAATCAACAACCGATAACGTAAGAAAAAGCGATAGCACTAAAAGCTCCACAGCAGGATCTACTGCGAATACGAAACGGGGATTCTTCAGCGGTGGTGGCTTAATGAAAGGTATGATGATCGGTGGTTTGGCTGGGTTACTGTTCGGCGGAATGTTCGCCGGTATGGGTGCCTTCGGTAACATTCTAGGATTCGTCATTAATATGCTTGCTATCTATGTGCTCGTAATGCTCGTGATGTCCTTCTTCCGTCGCAGAAAAGAACGTCGTCGCTTAGAAGATCAAGGTGGGCGTTACTAATGTCAACAATGGTTCTAAGCATGGATGAGATCATCAATGCCCTCTGCCTACACATGGCTGAACGTAAAGCGGTTCGCCCTGAAGATGTTCAAGTAGAACTGAGCTGGGACGAAGACACCGGATACTCTGCTGAGGTTTGGGTACAGGGACGTAGTCAATATTTAGTTGAGTCCAACATGATCGAGGCGATCCTACGTTACATGCTTAGCGAATATGGCATTCGTGCATACCGCGAAGATGTAAGGTTAGACCTGGATGAGGAAATCACTGCAATTGTAAATACACAGAACTAATAGTAAAAGGGACAACCCAAATGGTTGTCCCTTTTTTTTGTATGCATTTATTCATAGAAAAATTGCTTTACCGTTCCTACTCCGTCCGTCACATCAACTTCAGCATACGCACCGTTAATAAGCGTAATTTGCGGTGGAATATGACCACAATCGATATCATACACAATAGGTACCTGGAGTTCCTCAGAAAGCTCTGCGTAGATGTCTTCGGCCGTGTAGTTCTCTACTGGTCGATTAGCAGGACTTCTGCCAAACATAATGCCAGAACAATTCTTAAACCAACCTGCTAGCTTCATCTGAACTAATGACCTACGTACATCAACCGTATTCAGTTCGCAGTTTTCCAAATACCATAGGATCGGTTCATTGTTAATCATTTGTTCTTGGAAATGCCGCAGATTGCCAAATGGTGTGCCAATCAGATGCCTAATTACATCTATACATCCCCCTAGCAGACGCCCTTTCATAGTTACAGGACCAGAGGATACTGTCTTCCAACGGGTATCTTCTGTCAAGTGAAATACATAAGGCGTAGGAGCATCATGTTGCCATTCCCCCTGATATTTAAGCGATGAATGCTGGGCGATAGAATCCCCTGATTTTGTCTCTAGAACCGCTTCCCACATGGCTGTGGTATCATCTGAATACTCTCCTCTTAAATCAACAAGGTTAGTCCCGTGGGCCGTAGCAATCCCCGTTCTTAACGTAACTGCAAGCAACAGCACGCTAATATCTGAATAGCCTAAGATCCACTTGTCCTTCATAGTATCAAAATCAATAAATTCAAGAACCTCAATTAACAATTCTCCGCCCCAAGGCGGAATAAGGATATCAATATGCTCACTGCCCATCATCTCGTTAAACTCCTGAGCACGAACTTTGGCCGGTGCGGATTTGGCTTTCTCTTGCGTCCATACCGTATCCCCACAAATCATATTAAATCCTTTAGATTCCAAACGGCTTGAAGCCAACTTAATTAACTCTGCATTTTGAGCGCCTACTCCAGATGAAGGTGCTGTTACCCCTATTGTCGCATTCTTGTTCAAAATCGGATATTTAATCATATGACACCTCCAGTATTACAGCAATTATATCAAGAGTACACATCAAATACACAAAAAAAGAACATGACTAGTCGCGTCAACGTACGATCGCAAAACCAGTACATGCTCTTATTCAATAGAATTCAACTTTAGAGTAAAGAAATAGCCAGCAGTTCGAACAACACAAGCGGCAAGATCACATTATTATTAGGAGGACCTGGGTAAGGACCCGGGCCGGGATACGGACCATGACCATGACCATGACCATGACCCGGATGATACGGTTGGTAAGGGTTATAATATCCGCGCGACATTTGCCCATTAACTGCAACGTTCAAATACAAATGTTTATTATCTACTCCGGCAATAGTGCCTTCATGCACTAAGCCATCTAAAGTCTGTACATTCACCCTATGGTTTAGGTAGGGCTTGCAAGATTGATGCAAGGAATCACGGACACCGTGCAGGTGCCGGATCACCGTAGGATCGGCCTGATAAATCACATTCTGCTCTTGCCCAGTGTTATATGTCGACATGGATGCTCTGACCTCCGTAAATGGATTTGCTCCATTCTATGCAGAAGCCTATATCACGGTGCCTATTTGAGAGATATCCTTATACTGGAAGGGCTACCTTCTCAACTTTCACATTTACCGAAACAAGGGACAAGCCCATCATATTCTCCACAGCATTACGCACATTTTTTTGCAGCATATAACAGACCTCTTGAATCACACATCCGTAATTAACAATAACCCGCAGGTCGATGGCAACGTCTACTTCCTTCACTTCTACAGACAATCCTTTTTTCACATTTTTACCGCCCAAACGTTTGGCCCAGTTATCCGAAATATTACTTCCTGACATCCCGGCAATACCTGGCGTTTCCAGAACCACCTGTCCAACGATCGATGTGACTACATCATCTGAGATATGAATTAATCCTTGCTCCGTTCCTTCATTCATATAAACAACCTCCATATTTGTTAATTTAAGAGATATTAAAGGCTCTCCTCTACCTCTACTTCTACCTCTGACTCTGACCTGTGGTTCTTAACAAACAAATTATACACTTTGGTCAAGAGGATTTTCACAATCATATACAATGGAATAATCAGCAATATCGCAATAATCCCGCCTATATCTCCACCAACCAACACTAAGATGATCGTTGTCAGCGGATGAATATCAAGCTTTTTCCCAAAAATGTAGGGAGCAATCAGATTATCCTGAATTTGCTGAGCTACAAGAACGATGATGATGGACCATACTGCAATGGACGGCGATTGGATGAATCCGATAATGAAAATTGGGATACTGGAGAGAATTGCACCAATGAAAGGTACAAAATTCATCACAACAGCAATCACTGTCAACAACAATGCATACTGTAGTCCAATAATAAGGAAACCAATATACATCAGAACACCAAGTGCCAGATTGACTAATACCCGACCAACAATGAATCCACTTAACGCACTGTCAATTTCACTCATCATTGTAGTCCCTTCTCCACGATACTTCTTTGGAAAGAAACTTACAATCTTACGACCAAATTTCCCACCTTCCTTAAGCATGTAAAACAACATAATAGGAAAGGTAAATAAAATAATCGCGAAATTTGAAACAAAGGAGAATAGTCCCGTTACGTAGTTCGAAATCAGATTAAATCCTTTATTTAAATATTCAGTCAATTGGGAAGCAAGATCCATATCTGCTGGGATAATAGAAGCCAAGAATCCACTGTCCTCGAGCCTCAATAACTGCTGATTCACGGCTGCGATCAGATTTGGCATATTATCGACAAAATTAATTAGCTGTGTTCGAAGTGAAGGCCATACTCCAATACTAAAACCAAACAAGAGCAATGCAATGACCACATATACGATGATGATCGCAACAGAGCGATTTAGTTTATATCTCTCCAAAGTATTGATTAGAGGTCGGAGTAAATAATAGAAAAATCCTGCCAACATTAAGGGCACGATAATAACATTGAACAAAGACAAGATTGGACTGAAAATAAAATTAACTTGTGAGCCTAAAAATACGATACCTAACACCAAAAGGATCGCTATACAAACTCGAATAAATGTGTTCAGTTTAGCCATAGTTCTCTCCTATCTTCTATTTTCGGGTGTCTTTCATCTCGTTATTTGGAAATACGTATGGTGAATACCGTTGGTTCCTTCTTTCCGCGACTGAGATGAAGCGTTCCACCCATTTTCTCTGTATTTTTCATAGCAATGGATAAACCAAGACCCGTTCCACCTGTAGTTGACCGCGCTTTATCTCCTCGAACAAACGGATCAAAAAGCGTTGACCAAAGCTCTTCAGGAATGCCTACTCCGGTATCTGCAATTTCAATGGTAACCTCGCTCTCCGAGGGGATAACCTCCACTCGCAGATGAGTGCCTGGCGGGTTATAGGTCAAAGCATTGGAGATCAAATTATGAACTACGCTCGAGAGTAGCTCCGCATCGAAGCTTGCGAAGACTTCCTGTTCAGGAACATTCAGCTGCAGGATGAAGTTCTTTTGTTCAATCTCACCATAGGAGTCTGCAACGATTTCACGAATAAACTCGCCCAATTCATGACGCTCCATTCGTAGTAAAAAATCTGGGGAATCTATTTTAAGTAGCTCCACCATATTTTGAATCAGCTTGGTCACTTGCGAGGATTTATTATAGATATAGGTTAAATAACGTTTCTGGCGTTCTTCGTCCTCACCACGACCTTCAACCAACGCCTGTGCAAACCCCTGTATACTCGTAATGGGTGTCTTCAGATCATGAGAAAGATCAACCATCATGCGTTTCTTACTTTCTTCTGCTTGACGTTTTTCTTTCGTTGTCTTCTCAATTACGTCCGCCATATAATTAAAAGTCTCCCCAATTTGCGAAAATTCTTTCTCTGCATATAGCGAGATACGAGTATCATAATTTCCTTCAATCATCTGCTTCAAACCAAGCGTAATAATACGCAGCGGCTTCCTGATTCTTCGTGCCACCCAATAGCTGTACACGATAATAAGCAAGAGAACCATTCCAACTCCTAAAAAAACATAGTATGAAAGCGAGTGGTTGAAGTATTCAACTAATGGATCACTATTAATTGAAATGTCGATAACTTCTCTAGGGATTTTCAAAAGCAGCCACTCTGATTCATTCTCATTATTACGTGTAGTCAACGAGTAGAAGTACGCCTGATCTTCTCCGTTTTCCAGGTTATTTAAGAGCTGGTTATCGGTATATTGTGTTACATCGTCTTTCTTCTCTCCAACTACGTCGATGACTTTCTTGTCTTGACCCAAGATCTCAATCCACCCACCGCTACGCAGAAGCCGTTTGGTTTCTATCCCATGCTCCAGATTATCTCGATAGGCACTCGCTTCAACCTTCAAATCAGGATCAGCGATTTTATTTTTTTCGAACATATGGGTCACATCAAGGTTAATGAACAAATAATAAACAATCACAAGAAAAAACAAAATGCAGATGAATAACAAAAAATCCAGCGTCAGCGATGATTGTAAAGGTCGTTGATCTCTATTGCTCCATAGGCGCTTCAATTTTGTATCCCAGCCCTCTAATAGTCTTTAAATAAACCGGCTTTTTGGAGTCTTCCTCAATCTTTTCCCGGATATTACTGATATGTACCATGATACTATTATCTTCGTACACATAGAAATCTTCCCATACCGCCTCATATATTTTTTTACGTGTAAAGACCCGACCCGGTTGTTTCATCATTAATTCCAGAATTTTGTACTCAGTAGAAGTAAGAACGACGGGTTCTCCTGAACGATAGAGCAGACACTGGCTTTGATCCAGCCTCAATTCTCCCAACACAATTTGTTCAGCTGCCTTTTCTTCAATAATCTGTGCGTCAAAATGATGTACCCGCCGCAGTAAAGCTCCTGCACGAGCTACAATTTCCAATGGATTAAACGGTTTGGAAATATAATCGTCGGCACCGAGTTCGAGTCCCAGTATTTTGTCGTAATGTTCGCTTTTTGCAGATAAAAACAACACCGGGAAATGATGGAACTCTCGAATTTTCTTCAATAATTGCAGTCCATCTAGACCAGGCATCATAATATCAAGAATCGCTAAATCAATTTTTTGGTTCTGCACTTGCATTAACGCTTCAGTCCCACTGTTCGCTTCCACAATGTTGTACTCTTTCTCTAAATATAATCTCAACAATTCCACAATTTCTGCTTCATCATCTGCGATTAGAATTGTATACACAGTAATCACCCCATCTAACTATAATCTTCGATTATTAAACCCACCTAAACGCAATCTAAAGAATAGCTAAATTATTACATCCATCAAATTCTTATATTTAAATAAAAATCGCACACAGGAACTCGTCCCATGTACGATCGTATAATTCCAGAAATCTGAACACCTGCTGGCAAATATAAACGCCCTCGGAGTCCTATTAAAAAGCAACACCAATTCCACCTTCACCCGCATAGGTTCCCATTACAGGTCCCATACTTGAGAGTAAAACTTCTTTGAACGGGTGCTTTTGTAAGATGCGTTCTTTAATCTCAAGTGCAAGCTTCTCACAGTTACTGTGTACTATAGCGATAACAGCCTTCTCGTAGTCATGCTGCTTCTCATCCAAATGCGCAAGCAGACGGTTTAATGCCTTTGGAAGACCCCGGGTCTTCTCCACTACCTCAACAGTACCCTCTTCGCTGATTTTAAGCAGTAGTTTGATATTTAGCACGGAAGCAACCGCTCCTGATATCCGGCTTAGACGTCCGCCCTTCATTACATTCTCAAGTGTATCCAGTGTAAAATATGCGCGAACTTCATCCATTTGCTGAAGCACCTTGTCCTTCAGTTCCTGCAGACTTGAACAAGTCTGTGACCACTTCGCCGCAAGGCCCACGATCAGCGACAACCCGCCAGAAAAGGTCTTGGAATCTATAACCTCTATCGCATTGGTGTGTCCTTCTTCTTGGTACATTTCCATAGCGATCATAGCCGTCTGATAAGTGCTACTAATATTAGAGGACATACAAATGACCATAATGTCAGTACCTTCCTCTACTTGCCTGAATGTCTCAAGGAATTGGTTTGGACTTGGACTTGCCGTAGTAGGTAGCTCCTTGGATTCACTCATTTTAGCATAAAAGGTTTTCGTATCCGTATCCGCAGGCATTAACTCATGCCCAAAATGAACCGGTAGATGGACCACGGAAACATTATACTTCTCCATGTAGTCAAGGGGTAGGTCAGAACCGCTATCTGTTATGATCTTGATTGCCATAATATAAGTACTCTCCTTTCAATATCAGTACTATTATAGCTATCGCCAAATGAAATCTCCAGTAACCAATATAACTTGAAAAATCCTTCAATTTGTGCTTATGTCTTTCTTCCTTAACTTGTCCTAATATGATATGGTTTATGAATAAGCGTATAGAAATGGAGTGTATGTATGAGTAAGGGAAGAGTATGGAACCGAGGCAAGCATGATGGAACAGGACTATCAAGAAAAAAAAGCGTGGATCAAGAAGTTACAACATCTACTGAAACAGAAGCGACTGAAGCTTCAAGTGAACCGTCAAATGCCAGAATTGATACAGTTAAACCGATGAATCGTACGAACTGGGTAACTCGTCCTGCACGGGTTATCAATAAAGATTCCAAAAACAAACAATAACTATGACAAATAGGGTTTCAGAACTTGTCCCAGAGTTCTGAAACCCTATTTTTATATGTTCTTAAACGTAGGTAGTTTACATAATTACATCCGGACGCTTATACAAAACGAGTATGGCTGCTGCTATAAGGATCATCCCCATAAATGCGGGTGCGGCATGGCCTAGTGATACATAAATCTGACCTCCAATGATAGGCCCAATCATTCTTGCTAAAGCCTGAATAGATTGGCTACCTCCTTGAATCCTACCTTGTTCACTAGAATCGACAGACTTGGAAAGCATCCCGTTAAATGAAGGCCCAAAGATCGAATCCCCAAAGCCAAATATAAACATTCCAGCGATAAAAAGAGGATAGAATGAGAACAACGCAGATAACGCAATAAAACTGTAACCGATAATTTCTGAAGCCATTCCAAGAATTGCTATACGTTTATCACTAAGTTTCTTCAACAGCTTTGGCATGATCAAACCTTGTGAAATGATGTCTTGGAGACCCATAATCGAAAACATAAGACCGATTAGTGCAGGCTTCCAGCTGAAAGTATCCATCGTAAATTGAGAAAATACTGCCTGTAAAGATCCGTTAGGAATCCAGAGTAAAAACGCTGAGACTAGCAGCCTATTTAAGTTTTTCATGGAAAGTAAGTTTGCAAGCTGTGAGAATGGATTCAGTCTTACAAAGGTAATCTCCTTCAGTCTATTCTTCTTGGCAAGGCTCTCTGGCATAAAAAAGAATCCATAAACAACATTCAATAAAGTTATGATTGCTCCAAAATACAAGGGAACAGAATAACCAAACTTAGCAAGTAATCCGCCTATCGTTGGGCCAATGACGGTGCCTACACCTACAACTGCACTTACCCATCCGAAGTATTTGGTTCTCTGCTGCGAAGGAATAATGTCTGCAAAATATGCAAAGATCGTGCTTATGCTCCCGCCTGTTATCCCTTCGATTATACGTCCAGCAAATAGTACCCATAGAGCCCCTCCTATGCCAAAAACCAAGTACCCGACGGCGGAACCCAACAGGCATACTAAGAGTAATGGACGCCGGCCATATTTGTCGCTCAAAGCTCCAAGTACGGGGGCTGCAAAAAATACACAGACTGCATATACCGAGGTCAGCATCGTAACAACTATTGCTTGTTCTCCAGGACTGCTTGTATAAGGCTGCACTAAGAATGGGACGACAGGCATTATGATACTAAAGCCTATTCCGCAAAGAAACACAGAGATAAGACCGAATATTAATGCGTGTTTATCTACGGATTGTCCTGTGTTCTGTTCATTGTGTGATTTAAATATGGACATTTATGTTCACTCCTTAAAGTTACTATTTTGATTCCTAGGAAACATGTTTATCGTATCGCCATTTTGTTTCCTTGTCAACAAAATAATAACAATAAAAATGCAGCCGTTCTCCATAGAGCCCGACTGCATGTGGTTTCATTTTCATTATTGAAATTTTATTCCGATTTAATATCTTTACCCTGTTTCTTTATTTCCGCATCCAAATGACTACTATACTTTTCCACGAAACTAAGCATACTATCAAATTGTTCCTCGGTTATCTGCGCAAAGACGGCTTTATCCCGCTCTTGAAACTCTTTGTGAAGGTCCTCATGGATTTTATAAATTACTTTTCCTTGCTCAGTAAGCCTAAAATAGATTTCTTTTTTGTTATCAGACTTCTGGTAGCTTTCGATCAGGCCTTTTCCTATGAGTTTCTTAGTTAATTTACTTATGGCACCGCGAGTCATAAAAAAGGACTCCGCAAGTTTTGTTACGTTGGAATCTACATTTTTTTCAATGTATTCAATACAATGTACTTCGGAAGATGTATAACCCTTAAGACTTGCCTCCATCTTATCTTTGTTAAGCCAAACAATCTTATTATATAGGTCCCTGACACCCATTAGGATCTGATCTTCTTTGTTCATGACCTGTCCTCCCACCCACTCTTGCATTAACAATATTATATCACATTATTTTTTTGTTTCTATTTCAACAATATTCAAAAAAATTAATTCAGAATTGAACGAACAGTAAATAGGGTTTCGAAACGGAAATCATTCGTTTCAAAACCCTATTGCTCTATAGTCTGAAGCTACCTACAACAGCAGCCTTTGCTAACCCTAACATTATGCACGAGTGGAGAGAATGAATCTCTCTAACGCTGCTGTATCCGTAATCCTATGATTACATTCTTGGCTCTCTATGCAAATATATTGGCCAATGGAGGAGTAATCATCCGGCGAAGATTTTGCAAGCCTGGTCTTGACCGTAAAGAAGGCGAGCTGTTGCTGCCGATTACAGAACAGGCAATACCCCTTCTTGTTCATTGGTGTCATTCTACCCTCAATACCGATAAACTGCCCTTCGAACGGATATACAATAAATAATTTATTGGTAGCAATATCTATCCAGCTCAAATATGTCATATATCGAAAATCAATTACTGATAAATCAGGTACCTTCAGCTTCTTATTCTTAGGGAATAGCTTCTGAATCTGTTTCGGTGTAATCTGTGGAAAAGGTTCTAAATAAGGCTCTAATCCACTAAGATACTTCTGAAAATCGTATGCAGTCTCAAAGGCAGATATTTGTTGCAGCAACTGTTGCTGACTATCACTTAGTGTTGAAAAAGCTTCTACTACATTCAACGATGAACGATATCTTACCGTCTCCAAGACTCTTCGATCCGCTACAGTTCGCAGTGTTTTTAGAAGGAAGTCTGTTTGTTTTTTAATAAAATTATATTGATGGTTTCTAATAAATGGTGTATTCATTGCTCTTCAGCCCCTTATATTTTGAAATTTCATAAGGTGCAAAGCCAATTATTAGAAACGATAATATTTAGTTTGGGCGATCATCCATCCTATCGCACCTCACGCAAAGTATCGCCCTAATTTAGGCTTTGCGTGAGGAACTTCTAGCTAATGGGCAAACCAACATTAGCACAGTACCACCTCCGATTACATTCACGAAAAAAGTATAACAGGAATGTTTGGAATCGGCTAGACCAGGTTACCAACCTCTGCATCCTCTCTGGAAGGTGCTTCACCAATGAGCTCCTCAAAAGTTTCTTCATCATGACCGAAGCTTTCACTTTGGTGTGAAGACAAGGCGAAAGCACAATTTCGTAGTTGCCTTGCTTAATGGTTGGATAATTGCTCACATCATTTGCAAGAGACACGCCGTTATTTGAGCGACGAAGCGCTGCAACGTGCAGTAGAGGCACTATTTACAGCTCGCATTGTTTATGTATATAGCCCCGGTCCATGTGCTGGACTAGCGGAGCTGATGATCTATCGAATGGCGCGCTTCGGACTACAGCTGAAAAAAATGGCCCCCAGCGGACACGAGCTGTTAGAGACCTTAATGCATGCTGATCAACAAGATGTATTGCTTGTCTTTGGATTTGTTCAACTGTTACCTGAAATCGAAGTGATTTTGGACCATGCACGTGAAGCTAATTACCAGGTCATTCTGATCACCGACAGACTCGTGTATCCTCGATCCCAAGATGCAGATATTGTACTTTATGCCGGGAGAGTTGAGGTTTGGGAGTTTCACTCCATGGTCGGTCCCATTTATATTATTGAGAATCTGATCCTTGGGGTAGGTTTAGCAAATAGGGATGGTAGTCTAAGCAAATTAGACAAATTGCAGCAGCTAAGAGCGCAGTATGGAGGGAAGCTTCCACGGAGCTAGGTTAAGCCATGGAGAAAAAGAGTGATCGCTAAAATAGGCGCCAACTGTAAAAATTGCGAATGAATGACTACGGAAATCATGAATAATTTACCTCCTTTTACAAACACTACGAAACAAAAGGAGGCTGATGTTTCATGTGTCAACGTTTTTCTCTGGCGGCCGAACTACAAGACATTAGGGATCATTTTGAGATCAAACGGGTGATGTACTACTATAAAGACCGCTATAATATTAGTCCCACACAGGATATGCCTGTCGTATTACAGCAGGATGGTGAGCGAATTCTGGATGAGTTCCGCTGGGGATTCGTTCCTTATTGGGGTAAAGATGCGATCAATGCGGATCTCCGAAATGTGCATCAGAATCCAACCTATCGCAAGATGGTGGACAAGCAGCGCTGTATTATCCCTTGCAACGGATTTTACTATTGGAAAAAAGAAGGCAAGAAGACTTATCCCGTTCGGGTAGTCATGAATAACCGCAGTATGTTCGGAGTGGCTGGTCTATACGAAATTTGGCGGGATACGCGCGGGGAGCCTCTTCGCACCTGCTCTCTGGTCATGACAGATGCCAATCCACTGATTAGCGAATTTGAGAGCCGGATGCCGGCGATTTTGTCCCCACAGGATATCACTCGATGGCTTGATGAGGAGACAAATGATCTGGAAGCACTGAATCCGATTCTGCGGCCTTATTCAGCAGATGAAATGCAGGTGTACCCGGTCACACCAATGATTAACGACAACAGGAACGACTCGGCTGAATGTATTCGAGAAATGGATCTGAAGGGATCCTGGGTAAAGCCTTGAGATGATAGCAGAATTGGATTAGATGCTCTAAAAATGAAGCAGCGGTGCTAGGGCTGAGAATTAAAACCTTAGCACATCGCTGCTTTAATTGCTTATCATTTCTATTGGCTCTTCACCCAATTACATGCTCAAGAGTTCAGTTCGAATTTATATTGTTCAAGCTTTTCAAAAACACCATCCACCCATTCAGGATCATCTCATAACTTAGAATTGTTAAACTTTCTAACCGCAGGATGACCCGTTGTGATAGTATCTACACCATCCTTGTACAAAGTACAAATCAACAATTTCTAATGACTTATTTACAGATTGAACTAACAGTTTGCAAGTCATCCCAGACCAGCCCCTTCCTTCTCCACCTTCCCTATAAACTCATCCATCTCTTTCCTCGTTCTCAGAATAACAACCTCTTTACGTCCTTTAATCTGCTCAAGTTTCTTTATAGTGTTCACTCGACCTTTTTTTCTATAATTCCAAACCCATTTCACAAAATCCCAATCTAATTTTTCTGGGCATTCTTGATTCATATCCGGTCTGGATTTCTTGTGATATATAATTCGTCGTTTGATAATTCGGTAGATGCATAGAAGTCTAGGCATATCTAAGAAAATTATTAAATCGGCTTTGTTAATTCGGATATCCATCGTTCTTGAATAGTTACCATCCATGATCCAATGCTCTTCATTGATAAATTGTTCGACAATATTATTCCACTCTTCATTTGGTTTAGGAACCCAGTCGGCATTCCAGTAATAGGTATCCAAATGTACAACAGGGAGATCAAGTATGTAATGTAGTTTGCGAGACAAGGTAGATTTGCCCGATCCAGCAGATCCAATGACTAGTATTCGGTTCATAGGTTCTCCTTTCGCAAAAAAAACACTAACAGGACGTTAGTGCCTTCCAAGAGTTATTATTTTGAAATTTTTATAGCTTAAATCGATTTCAGAAAATCCTTAACAGCCTGCGTCTTCTTATCCCCGTTCTTCTCCAGTAGCATCAAAAATTCTTCAAGCTGGATCAGTAGTGGGCTGGCTTCAATCTGCTCTGGCCCCGCTTCTGACAATGTATTCTCGTATGCAATTGCCGCTTCTTCACTCATCACTTGCGTTATCTTATCAAAGAGCGGAGAGTTTTGGGCACCGTTAAACACATATTCTTTGGCTACGTTATAGGCTTCCTTAATAGCTATTGTACGGTTGGAAGACTTATAGGTTGACAAAAAATCTTCATATGCCATAGCCCGTTCTATGACCTTGTACCAGTTGATCAGCAAAGTTCCGTTCACAGCAGAGGGTTGCTCAGACTCAGTAGCCATCAGCTCGATATAGGCTTGCAAATCTTTGGAGACGTAAGGTTTGAACACTTTGAAGCTTTTGTATTGAATGATTGGATAAAAGCGTCCACCACCCAATTCAAGCTTATAGTCCATGGCAGTCAAGTCCTGTAGAACAACACGGGTCTGGGACTGCTTCACCTTGGATCGAGCCAGCACCATTGACATGCCTGGAGTATAAATATCTTTGATATCTTGTTGAATAGCAGGCGTATTCATTCGTTTGATTGCTGTAGGTAGATAAGCTTTCAGGGCATTTTCCAAATGTAAAACGGCTAAATTAGCCTCTGCTGGCGTCATCTCATCAATACGATTGACTAAGGTGGCTTGGGCCAGACTGAGAGATGAAGGTTTCTTCACTCTTTGCTCAAACAAACTAAAAGCAGCAGAAGACTTAACAACCGCTGCTTTTGACCGCTGTGGGAAGGCAAAGGAAATGGCAAGACCGATACTGGTCAAGAACAGGATTAAGCCGAGAGGGGCAGCAATGCTTTTCATAAAAATTGATCGTTCCATGGTACAGCTCCTTCCAGGGTAGACTGAGACAATGATTCGATCTTAAAAATATCATTAAATGGAAAATAATTCAATGATCATGTCAAAATCAAACATCACCATTATGCCGCTCTAGAATTATCCAAGCATAGCAGCTTGTCGTTTGTACTGATCCTCCAGTACTAAACAAGCCATAGCCTCGACGACAGGTACGATTCTCGGACAAATACATGGATCATGTCTGCCTTCAGTGCGTATCTCTTGTTCTTCCCCTTTGATGTTAGTCGTTTGCTGTGGCACAGAGATGGACGAAGTAGGCTTTACACTGATCCGAAATACGATTTCTTGTCCTGTGCTAATCCCCCCGATGATTCCTCCGGAATGATTAGTTAGAAAACCATCGCTATTCCTCGCATCATTATGCTCACTCCCCAGCATCGTTGCTGCTTCGAAGCCAGCTCCAAATTCTATCCCTTTAACAGCGCCAATGGACAGCATAGCTTTCGCCAGTTCTGCATCCAATTTATCAAAGACAGGCTCTCCAAGACCCGGAATCACGCCACGAATACGGCATTCTACAATGCCACCACAGCTATCCCCAATCTCGGCTAACCCCTCAATTTTTTTAATCATTTTGTCAGCTGCAATTGGATCACAGGCACGGACAGCGTTTTGTTCAATCACACCCTCATCGAAGGATTCACATCTTATGCCTCCGATTTCTTGTGTGTACGCTACTACCTGTACGCCTCTTCTCTCTAACAACTTACGAGCTATCGCACCTCCGGCCACTCTTGCCGCAGTTTCTCTACCTGAAGCACGTCCGCTACCGCGATGATCCCGAATGCCGTATTTCTCTAAATAAGTAAAATCGGCATGGCCCGGACGAAAAGCGTCCTGGATCTCGCTGTACGCTTCTGGTCTCATATCGTGGTTTTGAAGAACTACAAAGAGCGGTGTACCTGTTGTTTTCCCCTCAAATACTCCAGATTGTATGTGGACAACATCATATTCTTTACGAGGAGTAGTCACTGAAGATTGGCCCGGTTTTCTCCGATCCATCTGTTTCTGTATATACGCTTCGTTAATCTCGACGCCTGGTGTTACACCATCCACTATGACCCCTACCGACACACCATGTGATTCACCAAAGGTTGTAATTTTGAACACTTCACCGAATGTATTTCCTGCCATTATATATGCACTCCTTATTTAGTATTGGACCTGTACGCCTAACGCTGACAAACGGTCAAAATAATCTGGACAGGTCTTTGAGACACAACCAGGGTCGTTAATCTGAATATTTTCTATCTTCAAGCCGATTAAAGAAAGCGCCATAGCCATCCGGTGATCGTCATGAGAATTTAGTAAAGCTGGGATTGGCTGACCCGGATATACCGTTAGACCATCCTCAAACTCTTCCACACGTATTCCGAGCTTACTTATTTCTTCACATATCGCGGCTATCCGATCACATTCATGATGTCTGATATGTGCGGCATCCTTTAGAGTGATTGGACCATCTGCAAAAATAGCCATAGCAGCCATTGTTAGTGTTTGATCCGACCACTTCTTCATACTCACTGTGAATCCACCCTTAAGCCGTGGGACACCTTGTACTTCAATAAAGTTCTCCCCACGAACAACGGTACAGCCCATTACCTCCAGAACGTCTAAGAACTCGATATCAGGTTGACTTGTATTGCTAGCATTGATCCCTTCAATTCGTACACGTCCTGCCGTAAGTGCAGCTACCGCCCAAAAGTAACAGCATGTGGATACATCAGGCTCTAAAGTGATCGTGTGACCTTGATACTTTCCTGCAGGAACCGTTATCGATTGACCGTCCTGAGATGCTTCTGGTTTTACACCAAAGGAGGCCATCATAGTAAGGGTCATCTCTACATAGTCTCTTTGCACAACTTCTCCATCAATATACACGGTTACCGGTTCTTTGGCATACGGTGCGGTTAGCAGTAATCCACTTATAAATTGACTTGAAGTGGAGCCGGGCAGGGTTGCCTTTCCTCCTTGCAGACCTTTTGCCTCTAATGTAAAAGGTAAACAACGGTCGGCTTGTTTATACTCAAATTGTGCACCCAGGGTTGTTAATGCATTGAGTAATGGCGCGAGTGGTCGCTCACAAAGCCGTTTACTTCCATTCATTGTCCAAGTGCCAGTCCCTGCCGCGAGTGCAGCCGGTAAGAATCTCGCAACCGTACCTGCCGCTCCTACATATAGCTCACCAGTCGGATTCGGCCAGTTGCCGCCACATCCATCCACAACAGCTGTCTCTTCTTCTATCACAACGGGAATCCCCAGTTTTTTTAATGATTCAATACACCAGTAAGAGTCATCACTTCTTAATATTCCCTTTATTTCTGAACGTCCATCAGCTAAAGCAGCGATTACCAAGGCCCGATTCGTCAGACTTTTGCTTCCTGATATGGTTATCGTCCCATTGATTACCGCTTTCGCTGGGCTAATCTTCACTATGTGTTTATCGCTATTCGTTGACCATGGAGAACGTGCTTCTAAGTCCGGTTGATTGGATTCCACTTCATCCACCCCTTTGAATTATTCCTCTAGCCTGATTATAATGAATGAAATGAAATAAATGAAATTGGATTTTTACCATAATGATATAGAGGTGATCTATACCACATGTTCAACTTGGAGTGGTATCGTATTTTCTGGCAAACGGCACGTCATCGAAATTTAACAAAAGCTGCAGGTGAACTACATATTACACAGCCTTCTGTGAGTTATGCCATTAAACAAATGGAAGAAGCCTTAGGGCTGAAGCTGTTTCACAGGCTGTCCAAAGGTGTAGAGCTCACAGCAGAAGGACGAGCGCTATTTGAATATGTGGAGCAATCCTTTTCCATGCTGGATTCTGCACAGAAGCATCTGGAGAGCTTGAAGCAGTTAAATGAGGGAGAAATACGAATCGGAGCCAGTGATTATCTGATCAAGCACCTTTTGTTGCCGCAGTTGAATACCTTTCATAGCACATACCCAGGTATACGAATTCGTCTCTCTCATGGGAAGACGCCAGACATCACTAAGCGTTTAAAAGATGGTGAGATCGACTGTGCCTTTGTCCATATGCCGCTTCACGATCCACTGCTAAATATACAGACGCTGGCTGTGTTGGAGGATTGTTTTGTAGTAGGTGAAGCCTATCAAGAATTAGCTAGTCGTTCACTTACCATGAGAGAAGTGTCAGAGCTGCCTTTAATCTTATTTTCTCAAGGGAGCAGTACTAGAGTATTTGTTGAACAATGGTTTGCGACTAAGGGATTATCGGTAATTCCAGATATTGAATTGGGGAGCATAGAACTGCTAGCAGAGTTCGCCAGATTAGGGTATGGGGCAGCTTTTATCAGCCGTTCTTTCGTGCAAGAGGATCTTCATAGTGGAAAGCTTCATGAGTTGAAGTTAGAAGATCCGCTTTTACCTCGCAGTATAGGTTTTGCAGTACGACGGGATCGAAAGCTGTCTATTGCGGCTGAGCAATTTGTTCAGATGATTGGGGCACGGCTATCTGAGGGTTTATAATTCTTTGACTAAAAAAGCAAAAAACACCGGGAATCCCGATGTTTAATTCATTCCTAAAGCTTCTTTAATTTGCGAGATAGATAAACCGTTTGTTTTCATCTCTTTGATCCAAAGAATGCGTGCGACGGTTTTCTCTCTTTTATATCTGCGTGTTAAATTCTCCTCGGCCTGTTCAAAGGGAAGCATGCCTTCTTCTGTGTAATGTTTGAGTGTACTATAACGAGAGTTTGTGATTCTTACCAATTCACCTATAGATACATACTCTGAAGCCAAAATATTCTCCATGGAGCGTTGTCTAGACATTGATTACCAACTCCTTTACAGTGGGCGCTTCGGAACAAGACGCACACCTTGGATTGGCACTTTCATCATTACAAAATGCGGGATCGCATCGTATAACAAATTATCAATTTTAAGGGTCGCAATCGATCCTCTCTCCATCACCTTAACTTCATGTCCATAGGACAATAATCTTGTAATAACTGCGTCTAGTCTTTGATTAGAATTATCAAACCAAGACTCTGTTTCTATAAAGACAGCTCGCGATGGCTCTAGGGCAGGGAATAAAAGATTGATGCTACTACCGATAAAAGTCTTCGCAAACTTTGTCTTCAATTCTAAAAAGCGTTTGATTCCCAGCTCAATTCCATGGCGAATTTGTATTGGAAGCAATGCCTTTGCCCATACATTACTTTGGTATAGATCATGTAGTTTGATATTTACCTTTTCTATTTCATTTAGCGAGAAGAAATCATGCATGCATCCACATTCACGAAGCAGCCACAGCATACAAATGACCTCATCCGTTACTGAACCCTCTTCCAAAATCTCTGCGCGAATGTTCTCTGTAATGCTTGAGTACGCCTCCATATTACTGCGATACGCTCTAACTTCAACTTCGGCAGTATCAAAATACATGTCGCTCCCTAACAGACTTGGGATATCTTCAAGCAAATCCATTGCTTTAAGATCATCTGAAATCGCGGTCTCGAACTTTTTCAATTGTTTGTTAGACAGCATAGAGGCCTTTTTTACCCACCAATTAAGATCACCCTTCACTTCAGCATGTTTATGAAGCAAGGGCTGTAGAACCGTTTCTCTATAAAGTGTTGAATGAGCTTGATCCAATCCTTCCTTGGGCAAAGTTAACTTGTTCTCTGATTGCGTAAAACATCCCTCTAAGTAAAGCTCCAATATAACCGCTGCTGCCATACAGCGTAAAGACACTTTCTTGACAGTAGTCATATGAAGACTTCTCTGTGCATTAAGCGCGATCACTGAAAAACTCGGTGCTAATTTTAAATCCATCATAACCATCCACCCCTATCCATAAATTCGTATTTACTGGATGATATTTATTCCGTATGGTGAGCGTTTTGATTTACTTACTACTTACTACTTACTACTTATCACTTACAATACTCTACATTTACATTATTTTCAAGTGTTCTTGAATAAATTAAATAAAACCTCAACTTGTAATCGGAGACTACTAAAAGAACGGACAATCATATCCTTTTTAGCAAAAAAATCCAGATTGTCAAGCAATTACGCACATTGCTTAACGACCTGGATTTTAATTTAAAAATAAACCTACATTTTCTTTTTATGTATGTTCTTAAGTCATTAATATTTAGCACTGCGGTACAAAGTTATTTTTTTTTCATATTATAAAATAAGACCCGCAGTGAAAGGAATTTACACTCATGGAATATTTGAATATGCTTGCTAAATTAGGTGTTGGAAATGCTCATCCTGGAGGGTTTACTGCAACTTTAAAGCAGTTTGAACAATATCCGCTACCACCTGCTTCCCGAATCCTTGAAGTTGGTTGTGGCACTGGCAGAACATCTTGTTATTTAGCTGCACAAGGTCATGATGTAATAGGTATAGATATTCACCCAGATATGATCTCAAAAGCAAAAATACGGGCTGAAAAAGAGAATTCTTTAATTCAATTCTTAGTAGGTGACGCAAGTTCGCTTCCTTTTCCTAACGAGTCATTTGATGTGATTCTTGTTGAGTCTGTATCCATTTTCACTGATACAGAAAAGGCATTTTCGGAATATTATAGGGTTTTGCGGACTGGAGGCAAGCTTTTTGATAGAGAAATGATTCAATATAAACCTATGTCTACAGAAATCAATCAAGTGATTAGAACATTTTATCATGTTGAGAATCTATGGGACTTTAATAAATGGTCAGCATTAGTAAACACTATGGGATTTTATCATTCACAGATAGATGGTCCCTTCTTGTTTCCTAAATCAAGTGAGGATCTTACAGAGCATCCAGACCATTATCAACAAATGGATACTGATTCCTTTCTTGACCACACGATTTGGGAAGTGATCAGTAAGTACAACAGTATAATGGACCGTTATCATGAATTCATCGGATTTATTCTCGTTATTGGAACGAAATAAAGGATTGGCATGTCCATCAACATTTGCAAAAAAAGAACAATAGCCTTGGAACAGTGGCTATTGTTCTTTCTGATAGCCTGCTATTATACAAAGAAACAAGCAGATAATATAATTACCAATAAGATATAAAGAACCAAAATTTCTCCAGTAGAAGTAAATCTGCCTCCAACTCCACAGCTCATTGATTATCCCTCCCTTTTACTTCCTAAAATATAATATGCGCCACTATTCTAAAAGTATGGACTATCACCTAAATAACATGAGCTGACGGATTTTAAATTCCTACTCACGCCGGAAATAATTACGAAATTGGACCTTTGTTATATCCTCCATTAACTTCTGTTATGCAGTAAAAAAACTTATTTTGGTATTGAGCGAAAAAAACAGCACAAAATATCATGCACTGCTTCCCTTTCCACCTTAAACTGTAGAAAAAAGGAGGGAACAGGATGTTAACGACTTCCGTTCATACACTGGATTTGAAAGGAACAAGCTATGAAATTGGGTATAAGCTAGGCAATATTATTTCAGAAAATACAGCACATAAGATTGCTTACACTCGTAAACTCGAAGGCTTTGGTTTAACAGAATATAAAGACGGTGCTATTTACGGAGGTCGCTGGCATCGAAGTGGCTTCTTTTGAAGGACTTACTGCAAAATTTGTACAAAAGGTAATTCCAGAGGGGGCGTTACGCCGTATTCACTCACACTGGTACACTGCGCACGCTTGCCCAAACGTTCCATTATATTTGGGGAACGTGGTTCCTTAACACGAAAGAGGAACTGGACGAGCGTGAGGATTTTGAGCTATACGATCAACGATATTTAGGATATGATCATCCTGATTCCAAAGTAGATCTGTACATTCCGATCAAATAAAAATCATGACCCCCTAGAGAATTATTGGATGATAGCGCGGCTTAGAGCAAACTGCAAAAGCCCAAGCGTTGAATACGCCTGGGCTTCTATTTATAGGTAAATGTGGTCTTCAGACATTATTAGTGAATCAACAACACACAGCACTCCACATGCCTAATATCCCTATACTGTCATTGGATTGAATTCATTAACTCGTAGAAATA
This sequence comes from Paenibacillus sp. FSL F4-0236, assembly GCF_038000135.1. Classification (NCBI taxonomy): domain Bacteria; kingdom Bacillati; phylum Bacillota; class Bacilli; order Caryophanales; family Paenibacillaceae; genus Paenibacillus; species Paenibacillus sp. FSL F4-0236. The sequence goes on along the minus strand of NZ_JBBOBK010000001.1, from coordinate 1,670,395 downwards.
TTTAGGTTCCTGAGTTTTATTAAGTCTATACCAAGCGTCTAATGTTTTTGGAGAAAATACATCTAGCGCTTTTAAAACATGAACAGAAAATTCTAATGGAGCTACTCCGGATGCGGTGATCAATTTCCCATCGGTGACAGCAGATTCCACTTTGTAATATTCTTCGCCCGTGTAAGATTGGCAAATCATTTTAAGGTAAGCCAAATCATTGCTTGTGTGCCAACGTGAATCTAACAATCCTGCTTGAGCAAGTCCTAAGGTAGCACCGCAAATTGCTCCAACTACTATCCCTTCCTTTAAACACATCTCGGCAATTTTTAATATGGGCACGTGAATAGCTTCTGTCCATGTATTTCCACCAGGTAAAATCAGTGCATCTACGCTTTTAATGCTGCACTCATCCACTTTAATGTCAGGCATTATTTTCAATCCGCCCATTGTAGTTACTGGAGTCTTTTCTATCCCAACGGTGACTATTTTTGCTGGACCCAGCCCCTGTCTGAAGTGTCTTCCAGAGTGCAGTTCGGCGGTTAAATAACCTATTTCCCAATCGGACATGGTATCAAACACATAAAGATATACTGTATTATTCATTTCTAAGTGCTCCTCATAAAGTTTATTAGGTAACAGCAACCATTCATCTTTAATGAGTGGTTATCATTATAATAAAACAACTTCACTGACATCTGCTGTCAGTGAAGTTGTTAAACTTGATAATATTCCATTAACTCTGAAGCAACCGCCACAAGTTTATTCTTTAGATTCTGTGGCTCTATAACTTGAATGGATTTCCCATAGGGAAGAATTATATACGGAACATATGTATACAGTGATTCTTCCTCAAGTAAAAAAATTGCTTGCGTTGATGTCCGCTCCTGCAAATGATGCTCCAAAAACCAATGTATGCATAAATCATCCAACGCCTCTGCCCTGCCACCAATAATTAAAGAAATTAATTCGGAATTACCTACTACATCTGGTAACAGATTTTTCATAAAAAAAGTACGCGCTGAAAAATCATTGGGACGCCTAAATGAGAATGGCGTGCGTGTGATGTTCAGAATTCGTTCTACCCGAAAGCTGCGGATCTCATTCCGCAGGTGGCAAAATGCAATTGTGTACCACTTATTGTTCCAATTAACCACGCCATAGGGGTCTATTACCCTATTTGGGGACTGCTCTTCATGACTGTTACGATAAGAAATTTCTACAGACCATTCATTTGCTACAGCGTGCTCCAATTCCTGCAATACCGGCTGAACAGCGGGGTATCCCTTGCGGTTTATTACTTCAAATCCGGCTAAATGATGGCTTAGTATACTTTCCTGCTCCTGATTCGAATACATTTTCAACTTAGATGTTGCATTCTCTAATGCCTCACTCAAAGGATATCCGGCTTCTTTTGCAAATAGGGCAGCATGAAGCAGTGTCTTTTTTTCATCAATACTAAATAGCAGAGGAGATTTGATAAAATTGTGCAGCAAGCTATACCCGCCATTGTGCCCTGTGTCGGATATGATAGGGACACCACTGGCACATAGTGCATCAATATACCGATAAACTGTTCTTATATTCATCTCTAACTTTTCCGATATCTGCTTTGCAGTCAATTTCTCTCCCGAATTCAACATCCATAGAATTTTTAGCATATTATCATTTTTTGGCATAACATAACCCTCACTTTGATTACCACTAAACTTAACTTCTAACAAGCACTTTAAGTGATTTGTTAGCTAATCCACTGTATTCCTTTATTCTGATCCTAGTAGTGTTGTTACACTCCTGAATTCCTTGTTATTAGTAATCAACTCCGTTAGTGTTACCGGAGTGCTCACTTCCCCGCATCTCCATAACTGTTCTAACGGCGATTTTTTTCAAATCCTCTTTTCATTTCAATAAATGCCTCAGCTTATCTGGGTTCCTAACAAAGTATAAGTTGCGAATCGAATTTCTCTCGACATGCATTAGCGCAACAGTTACGATGCCATCTCCTGAACGGACAACGAGTCCTGTTTGGCCATTTATATCCCTCATTTCTACATGCACGCCTCCTTCGTAATGAGGAGCCTTACGAGTTAAGCCGAGAAGGAAACGGGCGACGAGATCGCGGGATTCAATAGGATGAACGGCGGCGAAGGCTTTACCCCCTCCATCTGAGACCAACACGACATCTTTGGCGAGCATGGATACAACCCTATCCACGTTACCCTGTTCGAGAGCCGCTAGGAGTCGACGGACCCACTCTTCGCTTGCAGCTTCGGGATTGACTGGTTCATCGGGGGTAATCCCCATTTTTCCTCTCGCACGGCTGATCAGCTTGCGGCAATTCGCTTCGCTTTTGCCAACGAGCTCAGCAATATTAGCATATTCAAAGCCGAGCGCCTCACGAAGCACGAACACTGCTCGTTCCGTAAGGGACAGCCTTTCAAGCAAGACGAGCATAGCATAAGACAGCAGCTCGCCTTGAACAACCGATTCAAACGATTCATCATTCGGAGTAATAAGGGGCTCAGGAAGCCATTGCCCGAAATACTGTTCTCGCCGCTTACGCGCCGAATTGAATAAATCCCGACAGCGATTAGTTACCATTTTGCACAAATATGCTTTAGGTTCAACCAATCGATCCAGCTTTACATCATACAACTTCAGGAATACGTCCTGCACAGCGTCCTCCGCATCGGAGACCGATCCAGTCAGTTGGTAGGCAAGCGTAAAAAGCAGCCCTTTATAATGCTCATATAACTCTTGCATCTTAAAATTCCACCCTTTTCCACTAACCCTCTGGTTACATTATTTTAACAGACTTGCCGAATCCCATGTGAATTTCCTTATTCGCCAACCCAGCTTTCCTGTAAAAATAATATCTAACCCCCATTGATGTGTCCATACCATTCCCTGCTCCGGACCTAAGGCAAAACAAAAAAAGTCAATAAATTCCTTATGCATGGGTGCCGGACGCCCTGCAATATCCGCCGATAAAATCTTTCCAAGCCTTGCTGCTTGGGCGGTCGCTTCCTTACACGTCTTCCCGTCCACCCGTCCGGTAGCAGGGTCTACGATTCGCGCACAGTCGCCGATACTGTATACACCCTGGGCCCCTTGAACCCGATAACTTGCATCTACGATCACGTATCCTTCCGGAGTGATCGGTAACCCGATGCTTTGCAGCATTGGGTTGGGTAACAGCCCCAGCGTCCAGACACATAGGCCAGCGGACATCGTCTCGCCGTTAGATAAGGTTAGCACTCCCTCTTTCTCCTGTAATACCCTACTTCCATGTAAGGTAGTTACTCCGCAAGCGTCAAGTGAACGTTCCAGTTTAAGCCCTACTTTTGCCGGGCCTTCTGGGAAAAGTCTCTTATTCGCGTTAAATAAATTTATCCTTACAGCATTCGGGTCAAGTCCCAATGATACCGCATCATCACGAAAAAAATAAGCTAGTTCAGCAGATGTCTCGATGCCGCTTATGCCCGCTCCAACAACGGCAATGGTCATTAATCTCTGACGTTCTTTCGAGCTTTTTCCTTTACAGCTTTCTTTATATTCGCGCGCCATGCCTCTCGGATCTTCCACGCAGCGTCTAAACTCGCTAATGCTATACCTCCTAGATCAGCGTCGGGTTGCCGCACGACGCTGCCCACCGCCAGAACGAGGAAGTCATATTTTATCGAATTCTTATTTCCTACAGCATCCTGACAAAGTAGCCTTCTTTCCCCTGATTCGATTTTCGTTACAGTAGCCTGAACGAATTCAACCCCCTCGGGAAATAACCTAGTCAGAGGGATAGTAATCTCTTCATCTCCGACCGCGGGCTTAAAAAGCAATACTTTGCGAAAGTGATAAGGGTTCTTATCGATTAAAATAAGTCGGAGTGTTCGTTTACTTGCTTGCCGCTTAAATGTTATCCGAATCGCTTTAACTGCATTAATACCTGCATATCCTCCGCCAATAACGATGCATGTCAATTCTTTCATTGCAACCACTCCTTATTCCGTCTGCATATAAAACGAGATAAGGAGTCGTTTTGTGACAACAACGATATTTCGATGACTGCCGATTATCTGTACTTGAAAAAGTTATCATCGCAAAAAACATTTGTTATTCAAAGTAATCTCAACAGAAGGGATACATCCTTCTTCAATTGCAATCCCAATCAATGTGGACACTATACTTTTGGTACATGAATTAATCCGTTGAAAGTTATCTCTTAACTGCATACTCGAGGTTTTCAATCTTCGTTATCATGGTCATATTACCAAAAAAATGGAATTTTATCTGGTTTACAAATTGATTAAAACAAAAAGATCACATCAATGGATAGCAAAAAGACTTGCTCAGGGTATCAATACCTTCGAGCAAGTCTTTTCATCTTAAATTATATAGAAACTAATGCCTTATACAAAAACATACTCCCCGTCACCGATCTGAATCGTCTTCCCTTTCAGCGCTAACGAATCCGTTTCAAAAAACACCTGTTTGAACTGGTTCTCGTCCCCATGTACGAAAGCAAAAGACTTTTCTCCAATCGTAAGGATAAAAGTACCGTCCTCTGACTCTGTTACAGGCAATCCGAATATCGATCCCCAGTGTTTAGCGGTAGCTGCAGGATCGGAGACATGGAATACAGCGCGCACGATTTCAACATGACCTGCAGGATGAGGCTGGATGACTCCAGACGATGATAATCTTTCTAACCTCTCTGCATCTATCCCGCTCCATTGAATGATGAACGGATAGACTAGGCCTTGAAAGTCACCACCGATAGTCATCATGCGCCACTCGATTAATCTTCCCTCGTTATCTAGACGCTTCCCATCGATGATTGGAGATAGTGATAAACCCGCTGCCTTAAGGGAATCCGCTACTTCTTCAATATCATCTGTCCGGATGACTACTCTGCTCAAGACTTCATGCTCCGGCAGAAGTTTTACAGCGTCTTTCACCACTAGATTATGTTCAGTTGCCTTTGCCAACTCAAGATTCTCAATGCCCAGAAATTCTAGATAGGTTAGCCCGAAATAACTTAATGCGTTATAGGTTCCCCAATCTTTATGAGAACCTCCCTTAAAAGCAACCAAATCATGAGCTCTAAAGATTTCAACCGGTTTAGACAGATCATTGACGTAGTGTACTAAGTGATCCCATTTCACTGTTGCCATGATTACTTCACTCCTAGCTCAGTAGTACGCTTCACAGCTGCCAGAACACTTCTTTGCAGACCTGCTGCGAAATCACTGTTATTTAATTCGTACAAGCCATGCATCCCAACTCCGCCAGGTGAATTATTAATATCTAGCAGTTGTCTTGGATGCAGCCCTGTCTGCTGCAGCATAGCTACCGATCCCATCATATTCTCCAGTGCAACATTCCAGGCTTGCTCACGCGGCAATCCGGCAAGCACACCTGCATCTACAAAAGACTCAATGAAATAATAAATATAGTTGGGGCCAGCCACACCAAATCCAGTGAAAATATCCATTAATGTCTCATCTAGATATTGCACTTTACCAAATCCGAGTAAGAAATGCTCCACTTGATCACGGCTAGCGTAAGCATTTAATGCTACACCGCTATATCCGTAGCCTGTATCCGTCAATGTATTTGGAATGACACGGATAATGGACCTCTCAGCTCCAAAATAACCAGCTAATTGGACATTCGTCACACCTGCCACAATCGATACGATGACTGCGGTAGGTGAAGCGAATTGTTGTACGATTTGTCCAAGTGTAGTTAAATCATCCTGTGGACGCACCGCAACGACAATCAGATCTGCAGTAGATAGGCTTTGCTCCTGTGAGCTCTTCGTATCTATTCCGTATTTGGTACTCAAAAACTGAAGACGAGCTTCATTAATGTCAGATATACTAATTTGATCTACCGACAGGGTGTTGTTGGATATACATGCGCGAATGATCGCTTCCGCCATCTGTCCTCCACCAATAAAATGAATCTTTTCTTGTGTCACTTGCGTTCACTTCCTTACTTAATTGTTGTCCCATGCTTCAGGCAGAATGAAACCATCATATTTCTCTATTCCACGAATATATTCTTCGAACTCTTTAGATTCATAAGCTGCTTTCAAGTCTTTCGCCCACTGTGTATTTTCATCCTTTTTATTAACCGATACGATAATTCTGTGTTCCATAGGCGTATTTTCGATTTTCAAGGCATCCGTAATCTTTCTGTCTGAATTAGCAATATAATTCCCGTTTACAACGCCGTAATCAACATCTTGCAGTGAAACTAGGATTTGAGCAGGGTCCAATATTTTAATATCAATGTTATATTTATCCGGTTCCATGCTGTTGATGTTAAAATCAGCTACGCCTGCGCCATCTTTAATCTTGATCCAACCCAATTCTTCCAGGATACGCAGTGCACGCTCTTGGTTCACCGGATCATTCGGAACAGCTACGGTTGTACCATCTTTAACATCGTCAAGTGTAGTATGATTTACGGAATAAAGACCTTGTGGTGCACCAGGCGCATAAGCAATCCCTACCATGTCTGCTTTGATTTCTTTGTTGATTGCCTCCATGTATGCTGTGCTTTGGAAGATACTTGCGTCAATGGAGCCTTCCTTCATCGCAGGATTGACCTGCATGTTTTGCGAAAAGGACTTAATTTCAACGCTATAGCCTTGTTTCTCTAGGATCGGAAGGATCGATTGGCGGAATTGCTCCTCATAGGTTCCCACACCAAATCCAATGGTAAGCTTCTTCTTATCTCCAGAATTATCGGATTGACTATTCCCGCAAGCCGTCAACACCGCTAGAACCCCTATCATCAACACTACTATCAACTTTTTCATAACTTCATCTCCTATTCAAATATAGATTGTTTTAGTTGTGCTAACGCCTCATCCGTCACATTAAGTGGGATAGCGCAATTTGGAGAAAGAATAAAAGGCTGGTCTTTCATTAATGTCAGTGCTTCTTTAGCCTGCTGCTTAATTTGTGCGATATCGTTTACAGCGAACAGCCCATGATCGACGCCACCTACTTTAGTAGCTTTAAGATCCGCCTCTAAACCAGGGTTCCCCTCGGCTACAGTATCCCAGCTGATCCCATCAATTCGATAATCATTAAATTTCTCAGGCTGGGCATAAGCCCCACAAGTATGAAGAATGTTTTTGCCGTAGCTTGCAGCTTCTAAGACAATAGAGTCATAAGGTCTGGAGAACTCGTCAAACATGGCTTCATCAAATAATCCTGGGTGAGCGGTGCCTGTCACAGCGTAGAACAAACCGTCAGAACCCACTTGCTGCAGCTCTTGTACATAATCGGCTAAGGTTAATGAAATCGCATGTAACGCATGGTGCGCTGCCGCACGATGCTCCTTAAATAACGACTCCAAAGTTACTGGATGCTCAATGCCAAACACTGTTTTTGTAACATAAGCAGAACGTCCTACAATAAATAGCAATACAGTCAATGGAGAGAATACCGTTTGGATTAGTGGGGTATCAGGTAGTCCTTGACGAATTTTCCTAACCCCCTCTAAGTGTTCTGCCAAGGAAGCTGTATTCACCGCCTTTTTAACTTCGATATCCCATAGATTAACCGCTGATGGAATTGCTGTTGTTTGCTGCCTTGGAAATACAGTCTGATAATCCGTAAAATCATATTGATTGCCCCAAGCTTCCGCCAAATAAGTTGCTCTAGGATTGATCTTGACCCAGTCCCAATCATATTGTTTCGTAAAAGAAATTGTAGTTTGCGCTAAATCATCTGCAGTTTGTTCTTTGTCGATAAAATGCCGCCAACCACTTACAATTGGGCGATCTGCCTTTTCTCCAGATAATATCGCTTTAAATCGATCTTGCTTGCTCCATTCACTCATCTGCCAAACTCCCTCCCGGAATATGTAATGACTAATAACGGCGAATTTTTCTTGCTAGCGTGTTGCCTAAAGATTGAATGCCTTGCACTAAAATAATGAGAATAACAACAGTAGCTACCACGACAACCGTATCAAAACGTTGGTATCCATATACAATCGCCAAGTCGCCGACACCGCCGCCCCCTACCGTTCCAGCCATTGCAGTTGCACCGATCAACCCGATCGTTGCCGTTGTCAAAGACAGAATTAATGATCCAACCGCCTCTGGCAACAAAAAGTACCAAATCACTTGAAATGGCGTAGCACCCATCGCTTCAGCAGCTTCGAGAATTCCCGGGTTCACTTCAAGCAAGGAGTTCTCTACCAAACGTCCAATATAAGGTGCGATGTAGATAATTAAAGGTACGATCGCTGCGCTTGTCCCAATCGAAGTATGAACAATCAAACGTGTGAAAGGTACAATCGCTACAAGTAAAATAATAAAAGGCAGAGAGCGTATAATGTTGATGATCGGATTTAGTATGGCGTAAAGCGCTTTGTTCTCCAAAACCCCACCAGGACGAGTGATTACAAGCAATATCCCAAAGGGTATCCCTATCAAAGAACCAACAAACAAGGAGACGCCAACCATCTGAATCGTTTCAATAATCGCCTGCAGAAATTGATCACCTGTTAATGTGGTCGAAAACATTAGATTCTACCTCCTCTACACCGACTCCATGACGTTTTAAGAAAGATAACGCATTGTTAATCTCAGCTGTATCTCCACTGCATTGAATAATTACTGTACCCAGTGTCGTTTCCTGAATCTCGGTCGTGTTCGCAAATAAAATATTGACCTTCATATCGAAGGATAGAATCATCTCGAACAGGATAGGCTCAGAGGCGCTTTCTCCAACAAAATTAAGTTTATAAAGGACACTTCCGGGTTCTGTTTTGATGGATTTTTGGACGCTTGGCGTAATGCTATTTTGAATAACCGTCTTCACAAAATTCTGTGTCGTCTTATGCTTCGGACTACCGAATACATCCAGAACGCTTCCTTGCTCAATAATTCGGCCCTCTTCCATCACCGCCACCTTGTTGCAAATCTCTTGAATGACAGACATTTCATGTGTAATGATCATCACAGTAATGTTGTACTCTGCATTGATTTTTTTTAATAGCTGTAAAATAGAATGTGTTGTCTGTGGATCTAAGGCAGAAGTCGCTTCATCACATAATAGGATGGATGGATTCGAGGCAAGCGCTCTGGCAATCCCGACCCGCTGCTTCTGTCCACCTGACAATTCACTAGGGTAACTCCCTGCTTTGTCACTTAATCCAACAAACTCTAGCAACTCTTGTACACGCTGGCGGATTTCATTCTTATTCTTTTTTAAGAGAACTAGAGGAATCGCTACATTATCAAATACTTTTTTAGATTCTAATAGATTAAAATGTTGAAAAATCATGCCGATATTCTTCTTAGCCGCCCGTAACTCTTTATCGTTATAGGTTCCTAAATCACGCCCAGCAACGAAGACCTGTCCTTCAGTAGGTCTTTCCAAATAATTGACTAAACGAATTAATGTACTTTTCCCCGCACCACTATAGCCGATAACGCCAAAGATATCGCCTTTATCGACCTTTAAATCGATCCCTTTAAGAGCATCAATCGTGATTCCTTTCCGAGTGAACGTTTTGGAAACCTGTTTTAGTTCAATCATATACATTCCTCTCAATCATCTTTAGGATTTAGGTCTAGGAGATTAATTAAGCTTTGACTTGTAGCTTCACCAGCGCTTGTTCTGCCAATAAAGCGAAGTACTTCGCAGCGGGTAAAATCGCAGCTTCATCCACATCGAACTGAGGGTGATGTAAAGCATAGGCTGGGCCTGATCCTATATTTACAAAAGCACCCGGTATCTGTTGTAAATAAAAAGAGAAATCTTCTCCTCCCATTTGCGGAGGGATATCATGTACTATATATCCGGCATCTGAAGCGACCTCTTTGGTAAAGTCAGCCCATTCGCCATGATTAATCGTTGCTGGTGGTCCTGGATACCAATGTAGCTTAGCCTCTGCTCCAGCAGCTGCAGCAATCCCTTCAATAATTCGAGTCATTTGGACTGGAATTTGGTGACGGATCTCTTCATTGTAAGTTCGCACCGTACCTTCTAATTCCACTTTTTCCGGCAGGACATTCCATGTGAAGCCCCCATTAATTCTGGTGATACTTAACACCACCGGTTCTGTAGTACTGTTTTGGCGGCTTACGATGGTTTGTAGCGAGGTAATGATCTGAGCCGCAGTGACAATGGAATCCACACCTTTTTCAGGATAAGCAGCATGAGCGCCGACACCTTTTATCGTAATTTCAAACCGATCAACACCTGCTGTTAAAGCTCCTGTTCTTGTTCCAAAAGCTCCTGTAGGCAGGTCTGGTGAATTATGTAAACCGAATATAGCGTCAACACCCTTGAGTCCTCCTGATGCTAAGACACTCTCCGCTCCATGCCCTGTTTCTTCTGCTGGTTGGAACAATACTCTAACCTTGCCAGGCAATTCACTTTCACGTGCCTTTAACAATAAGGCAGCTCCTAGAATCGTAGCCGTGTGAAAATCGTGCCCACAAGCATGCATTTTCCCAGGAATCTCAGAAGCAAAAGGTAATCCGGTCTGTTCCTCTATCGGAAGTGCATCAATATCACAGCGAATAGCTACAACAGGTCCATTACCTTGTCCGATCTCTGCGATAAGTCCGGTTTGTAAAGGAAGGTCTAGAATATGAATATTGGCATGGGTCAGCCATTCCCGTAATTTTTCTGTGGTCTTAAATTCTTCATAAGCTAATTCAGGCTCTCTATGTAGGTTTCTACGAACATCAATTAATTGATTCGCTAATGCTTGATCAACCTCATTAAGTATATTCATAGTAAAGTGCTCCCCTTTCTTTATGCTTCCAACTTTTCTTCAATACCTTTAATCCGGTCAAGTGCAGTAGTTAGACTGCTTAAAATATGATCTCGCATTGCTTTTTCAGCGCCATCTTCATTGTGGTCAGCGATCATTTGCAAGATAAGATCATGTTCTTCATCCGCCTGTGTATTCCAATCTCCATGCATGGAGACGAATCGACAATAGCGAAGGGAATGATCTCTTAATTGATTCAGAACTTTCTCGAATGTTTTTAGTTCACTGATTTCTGATAAATAATCATGAAACTCAAATCCATAGGTTACAAAATTCTGATTGTCGCCAAGTTGAAAGGAGTGTTTCATTTTTGTAATCATCGTCGTTAAATTAACAATATCGTTCTCTGTAGCATGCTTAGCTGCATTTCTTGCGATATAGCCTTCAAGCATGCTGCGAATTTGGAATATTTCTTCAACCTCTTTGAGTGTCACAGAAGCCACCCGCAGTCTTCCATTTGGCTGTCGAATGAGAAAATCCTCGTTCTCCAATCTCTGTATTGCCTCTCTTAGTGGAGTACGACTAACCCCTAGTAACGCTGCCAAATTTTCTTCATGTACAGGTTGATTCGGCTCTAATTCACTATCAATAATTTTTTGTTTTAATGCATCATAGGTATTATCCTTTGACAACCTCCGTGATCGTATCGCCATATTTATGTAGCTCCTCATCGATAATCTGTCGGGCAAGAGCCTCAACAATATATTTGTATAATTGTATACAATTATTAGTTTTGAATTGATTCGTTTAATCTTTTTTATACTATATTCCAATTAATCCACCTAGTCAAGTAGGATTTAGAGGAATAATGTATTTATCTTCAATATCAAAAAAAGCTCTACAACCACAAGGGTCGTAGAGCTTTTTTTGATGATTTTTTAGAAATTGAATTAAATTAAAATTTAATAATCCCTGAAGTATGAAGCAACACCAAGAACACCAGAATCGGCGCAACATACCGGAGCATAAACAACCAAACGCGGAACCAACCTGCCTTAAGCCCAGCCGCTTCTGCTGCCCCTTTCCAGAAATAACCGGCAAAGATGGTAACCAACAGACCGCCTAGTGGCAACATAATGTTAGAAGTTACAAAATCCACCCAATCGAACAACGCTTTGCCGCCAAACGATAGCTCAGGGACCATTCCCAGTGACATCGCCGAAGGAATACTGAGGAGGAAACATACTAATGACAAAATCCAAACTGAACGTTTCCGGCTCCAATTCCAGCGCTCCATCGCGAAAGATACAGGCACCTCAAGCAGAGATACGGCAGAAGTTAAAGCGGCAATCGCCAGCAAGATAAAGAACAAACCACCAAAGAATGCACCAAATGGCATTGCTGAGAAAGCTGCTGGCAAAGCAATGAAAATTAGCGAAGGACCTTGATCAGGAGCAATCCCAAATGAGAATGTCGTCGGAAAAATAATCAATCCTGCGATAAACGCATATAACAAATCTCCTGCTCCGACTGCGAGTGCAGCAGTTCCTAGCGATTGTTTTTTATCCACATATGAGCCGTAAGTCAGGAGAATTCCCATCCCAAGCGACAATGAAAAGAAAGCATGTCCCAAAGCGACTAGCGCAGATTCCGCCGTCAGCACCGAAAAGTCTGGTTTTAGGAAAAAGGCTACTCCTTCGTTTGCACCTGGTAAGGTAACCGCACGAATCATCAATACAATTAGGAGAACAACCAGACCAGGAATCAATACCTTATTAAATTTCTCGATCCCGCCTGATACTCCAAGAATAACAACACCCGCCGTTATAAGGATTGCTATCCCCTGCCAAACAATTGGCATAGGTCCAGATATAAAGGAGCTGAATTCACCTGCATAATTACTGGAACTGAACAATTGTCCATTGAAGGCAATCATTGCGTAGTTCAACGTCCATCCTGCAACAATGATATAAAAGGAAAGAATTAAAAATGGTGCAAGGACTTGCAGAAATCCGACTGCCATCCAGTTCTTCCCGCCTCCGGCACGTACAAATGCAGTAGCCGCGCTTCCACGTCCGCTACGACCAATGGCCAACTCTGCCAACAATACGGGTAAACCGATCAATACTAAACATACAATGAAGAGAAGGAAGAAAGCCGCACCCCCATTTTCCCCAGTGATATACGGAAATTTCCACATGTTCCCCAGACCTACTGAGCTCCCGATCGCTGCGAAAATAAAGCCGGCGGAAGAGAAACGCTCCTTCTTCTCTGAGAGAAGATTTTTTTCACCTTTAAATTGATTCATTCTTATGCCCCGTTTTCTTTTTTTCTTTTTTAGACCTCATTATAGCCTATGTTAGCATGATCGTCATATGAAAATTTTCTGAATATTTTTATTGTTTTCAATAATTATCCAGTTTAGCCATGAAATCCATCTAAATAAAAAAAGAGCTACATGTTCTAGTCTTGGACTAGAACTGTAGCTCCTTCTTCAAACTCTTTTTCTAAAAAGAGATTATTCTTTTACAGCACCTACCACAATCCCAGTTACAAAGAAACGTTGCAGGAAAGGATAAACCAATAGAATTGGCAAAGCACTTATAAAAATCTGCGAGGCCCGGATGGTTCGTTGTGATAAATTAGCAACGGCTGCCGGATCAAGCTTAGACATATCTGCCTGAACGATAATCGTCTGCATAAACGTCGCTAGCGGAAGCTTGTCTGCATCTCTGATATAAATAATACCGTCAAAATAAGCGTTCCAGTGTCCTACCATAAGGAATAGAGAGACGGTTGCAATAACAGGTAAGGAGACCGGTAAATATATTTTCACAAAGGTCTGAAAGTGTCCTGCCCCATCAATAAAAGCTGCTTCCTCAAGATCTTTAGGTACGGTACGGAAGAAATTCAGAAGCAAAATGATGTTAAATACAGCAACTAATCCAGGAAGAATAAGTGCCATCAATGAATTCATAAGACCAAGCTTCAGAATTAGAATGTAACCCGGTATCAGACCACCGCTGAACAGCATGGTGACAACAAAATACCAAAGATAAACGTTTCTTGCACGAAAGACTCTTGTTTCCTTAGACAGCGCATAAGCTGCAACCGTATTTACTACCAGCGCTAGTCCTGTTCCGAGTACTGTCCGTTCCACAGACACCCACAAGGAGTTAAGGAAATTGACATTATTAAACGTCTTTGCATAGGCTTCAAAGGTAAAGCCAATCGGCCAGAATGTGACTAATCCAGCATTAGCAGGTGCGGATGCACTAAGAGATACCATGAGTAAGTGGTACAAAGGTAGCAGGCAGAGCACGGAAAGGATAGTCAAGCACACATTATTGATAATACTGAATATTCGATATGGAATTGTTTTATGGTACATCAGTTGTCATCCTTTCTAGAAAATTCTGTACCCTGCAAATCTATAAGCAAGTCGGTAAGAGACTACAATTAAGACTAAGCTAATTAACGATTTGAATAGATTAACTGCGGTTGCGAAACTGAACTGTCCGCTTAGTAGACCTTCTCTATACACGAAAGTATCAATGATATCTCCCTGCTGATAGATCAATGGACTGTACAAGTTAAAGATCTGGTCAAAGTTTGCGTTGAGCACATTACCCAGTGCCAAGGTGGCGATTACGATAGCGATTGGGATTAACGCAGGAATTGTGATATACATCGTTTGTTTCCAACGCCCCGCCCCATCCACTTCAGCAGCTTCATAAAGTGATGGATTGATACCCGAAAGTGCCGCTAAAAAGATAATCGTATTGAAACCAAACTCTTTCCAAACATCACTAGCAATGATAGTGAACCTGAACCAGTTGCCGTCTCCTAGGAAGAAAATCGGCTTGATGCCGAATACAGATGTGAGGAATTGATTGACAATACCTGTCTGAGCAAGGATATCAATGAGAATCCCTGAAAGTGTAACCCAAGACAGAAAGTGCGGAAGATAAACGAGTGTTTGAATAGTTCTTTTAAGGCCCATTCTTCTTACCTCATTAAGCAATAAGGCGAAGATAAACGGAATAATCAAGTTCAAAACAATTTTAGAGCAAGCAAAAAATAACGTATTCCACGTAATGGACAGGAAATAATCATTCTCCCACATGTACCTGAAATGCTTAAGTCCGACCCACTCGGAATCAAAAAAACCTAGTGCAGGTTTATAGTCTTGAAATGCCATAAGAATTCCGGACATCGGAATATAAGAAAAAATAAAAACCATGATTGCCGCTGGCAACACCATAAAATGGAGAATCCATGGTTGATTAAAGCCTTTTTTTCTTTTTTTACTCGGCTGACTTTCTAGGCTCGCCTGTGGTATCGAGTTAACCTCCATATTAGCCTCCATAGCTCTCTCCTGTTCCCAAAAAAAATATTTTGTGTGTGATGGGGATCTCTGCTATAAATAGTATCAGGCGTTTCTCAGGTTTGACTATATAACATTGTTAGGCTTGATAGGGTTTTATTAGGACAACATCTGGAGGGGCATTTATGAATTTATGGAAGCGCTTTACAATACTTAGAGGAAACTTACAATCTCGATTTAGTCTGTTTGCCAAAATAAACAGCTTGATCATACTCCTATTCATTCCCATCATTATCATGTATACCTTTTCAAATAACGTCACCTTCGAGGTTGTTGGCAAAGAGTTGCAGACGTCCAATACGAAACAACTCACTTTTTTATCCAATCAGATCGATTCTCGAATTAATCAGATGATGGACTTCACCCTTATTCTCTCAAGAGATCCCAACGTCAGGGCATTCAATGGACTAAATGTATGGGAAGATCGATATGATCAGATGCAGACCAGATATATTCTCCAGGAAAAGATGGTGCTTCAAGCTGGGGTTACAGATATTTGGCCGACCAGATACGCCGTTCATTCACAGCAGAATAAAGATGTCATCGCCAATTACGACAGACCCATCGGGTATGATGAGGATTATTTAAAAGCAAATATGAGCGGACGATGGACGTATGGTGATCATGGTGTGGAATCTCAAGGCGATTTAAAATCCTTTTACTGGTTCTTAACGGATTCCTTAGCTCAGCCGGGGACATTAACAGGAAGTAGCCTAGTCATTGAAGCCAGCTTCAGTTATACGAACATTCAGAACATGCTCGATTCGTACAAAGCAGGTGGGCAAGGCGATCCGTTCTTCTATCACAAAGGGGAGAAACCGATCCTCAACCGTAGCGCGGACAAGCAGCTATCCGACGAACTAGTTAATTACCTGGATAATCACTCTCCGGAGAATACAACTCAGGATGTAGTGAAACTAAATGGGAAGAACTATTTGGTCAGTTCTGTGAAATCAGCCTCTTTGGATTGGCATTTAGTAGATGTTGTCCCCCTTTATCAAATTCTCAAACCGATTTCTCTTAGTCGAGATTTATTCTATATCACAATGATTCTGCTGTTTGTTGTGGGAGTATCCTCTTCCATTCTGCTATATAGAAACGTTCAATATCCGATTAAAAAACTAGTCAGTGGTTTACAGCGCGTACAGCAAGGAGATTACTCCGTACGGCTTCATAGCAATGAGCAAAATGAGTTTTCGTTTCTGTTCCGTCGTTTTAACGATATGTCCCATCAAATTCAAGACCTGATAGAAAATGTATTTAATGAAAAGATCCGTGCTCGAGAAGCTACCCTGAAGCAGCTTCAAGCACAAATTAATCCGCATTTTCTCTATAACTGTCTTGGTTATATTATCAATATGGCCCAGATGAAAGATGAGGACGCAGTCGTCTCAATGGCTTATAATCTAAGTGCTTACTATCGTTATACCACCCGGATGGAACGGGAGACGGCTTCTTTGGAGGAAGAAATCAAGCTCTTGGTCAACTATTTAGATATACAGAAACTGCGTAATGGCAGAATTGATTATCATATTGATATTCCTGAGGATATGCTTAGCCAATCTGTACCTCGCCTAATGCTTCAACCTATGGTGGAGAATTCTGTGATTCATGGAGTAGCGAAGTCCTATTCATCAGGTGAGATCAAGATTAGTGGTGAGAAGTCAAACGGTTTCTGTAGAATTTATATCGATGACGATGGTCCTGGCTTGAATCCCGATCAGCTAGAAGCATTAAACCGTAAAATGCAGGAGCCTTTGCAGGAGGAAATGGGTTGTGGTCTTTGGAATACAAATCAGCGGATCATTCACCTGTTCGGCAATCATTCAAGTCTTACCTTCAAGCCATCCCCTCTCGGTGGATTCCGAACAGAAATTATCTGGGAAATCCCAACTGAGGATGATAGTTATAAATTAAAGGAACATCAAGGAGACTAACAACATGCAGATGATCATAGTAGACGACGAAGCACACTGGGTAGATAATCTTTCCATGACTAAACCCTGGCATACGCTAGGAATTGAACATGTGCATAAAGCTTATTCCGCACGTGAAGCGCTACAAATTATCGATACGCATCCCATTGATATAGTAATCTCAGATATTCAAATGCCAGAAATGACGGGAATCGAATTGATAGAGCGGATAAGAAAACATAACAAAAAAATTAAATGTATTATTTTATCCGGCCATTCAGAATTCGATTATGCCAAAAAAGCACTTCAGAACAAGACCGTGGATTACTTGCTTAAACCGCCGACTGATGACGAATTGCTCGGAGCAGTCAAAAATGCGATCAATCAATTGAATGCTGAATGGGAGCTTATAAGTTCTCTTAAACGAACCCAGTTTACCCTCCGTGAGAACCTCCCTGTTTTACGGGGGCGATTGCTACTGGATGCCTTACAAGGTCATCGTTTTCAAGCCGGTGAATGGGAACGGAAGCTCGTGAGTTACGATCTGCCCTTTCAATCCGGAGAATCCGCATTGATGCTGGTACGAATGGAAGAAGAATTCAGAGAATTTGATAATACCGATCAAACCTTGATTGAATATGCGATTATTAATATGGCTGAAGAGATTATGGGAGAATTTATGGAAGTCTGGGGCGTTAAAGAGGAACATGGATATCTTGTGTTTCTGCTCCAGCTTAAAGAACAAGAAACTGATCTTGGGAAAGAATCCATATTAGAGAAGCTTTCTTTACAACTTCAATATAAGGTCAAGCAATTTCTGAAAGGCTCACTATCCATTGTAATCACGGAGTGGTTCAAGTTTCCTGAGCAGCTGTCGAATCGTTTTCATCAGGCCTCCTCCTCTTTCCGCCAAATTGTCGGAGATGAGCGAGAATTCATTATGCGGGTCAGTGACTTAGAGCTTCCCTCAGCACAAGGGCCTTTAGACGCTCTTTATACCCCACCCTCTTTGATTCATCTACTGGAGAGTGGACATTGGGATGCGGCCGAAGAGAAATTGCTTGCCGTCTGTGCCGAGCTGGATGAGAAATGGTCTGAATCCTGGGAGCATTGCATGGAGGCTGGCTTTTTAATTACTGCTTCTTTCACGAATCTTGCACATCGCAATGGTCATACGCTAGCAAACTTAATGGGGACCGATATAGAAGCGTTGCAAAGTGGGGATGCTTTTACCAGCATTAGTAAACTAAGAAAATGGTCGCTAAGTGTTCTAGCCAATCTAAAAGAAGGCACATCCAACGAAATCAAAGACATACGTTCCGAGTATGTAAAGAAAATTCAAGATTATACGGATAAGAACTTGCATGATGATGTATCATTACGTGTTCTGGCTGACCATGTAAATCTCCATCCGACCCATTTATCAAAAATTTATAAGATTGAAACAGGTGAAGGCATTAGCGATTATATCTCGCGCTTGCGGATGGATCGTGCCTGTCATAAGCTGAAGACCACCAATAAAAAAGTCTATGAAATCAGCATGGAGATTGGATATATGGACCCTGCTTATTTTATCAAAGTATTCAAACGGCAGTTTGGGGTAACGCCGCAGGAATATAGAGATACTAACAAATAACATGATAGAGTCCTATCGAAACTAAAAATCTCATATAGATGACATCCCCGACAAGTTGTTAAAGTTACACTTGTAAAGATCATACACAGTAGGGGGAATTGAAGAATGATCAAGTTCAAGAAAATGTGGTCGCTTCTCACGGTCACAGCACTTATCACTCTCACAGCATGTGGCAGTAGCGGCACATCTAATGAGAATGCCAAAAATGGTAACGCTACCAATAATACCCAATCCGAAGCAGATGCTGCTTTCGCAAAAGGCAAATACGATCCACCGATCGAGTTCAGTGCCGTATTGATGCCTAAGAAGTATGTTCAAGGTGATACCAAAGAAAACAACGTTCACGATCGCTGGATGCTTGAAACATTGGGTATGAAGCATAAAGATACTTGGTATCCTGCAAATGACGATCAATACAGACAAAAGCTTCAACTTGCCATTGCTTCCGGCGAAAAGCTTCCTGATTTCGTTTTTGCACCAACTAACGCAGTATTGACCAATCAGCTTATTGATTCCGGTCAGTTCATCGCTATCGATGAGTTGTTTGATAAGTATGCAAACAAAATTCTGAAAGATCACGTTGCAGCACATCCAGAACTTTGGTACCCATTCACTAAAGACGGTAAGAAATATAATCTGCCGATCCTTGAATATACCGACAATGATGATACGCTCTTGTGGTTACGTGAAGATTGGATGGAAAAGCTGAAGCTGGAAGCGCCTAAGACCATCGCCGATCTTGAGAACATCATGGATAAATTTAAGAACGAAAACCCTGATGGCTTAGCGCCTAAAGATGTGTACCCGCTTGCAATTTCTTTGAAAAACAACACAAATACCTGGATGGGCCAACTAGACTGGTTATTCGGGGCATACGGTACAATTGAGGAACAATGGAACAAAGATAAAGATGGCAATCTTGAATATGGTTCCATTAACCCAGGTGCTAAGCAAGCACTCGCAAAGCTTAGCGAATGGATGGATAAAGGATATATTCACACGGACTCCGCCCTTTGGGATGAAGGTAAATCCGCTGAGAGCTTCACGAAAGGTGCAGCTGGTATTCTGCCAGGCGCCAACTGGGTTCCAGACTGGCCAGCTCCCGATCTTATGAAGAATGTACCTGGAGCGAAGATTAAAGGTTATCCGGTTCCAGCAGGACCAGATGGTTTGATTGGAACCAAATGGCAGAATTCCGGTGTAAATGCTAGTATCATGATTAACAAGGATGCTAAGCATCCAGAAGCTATTTTCTTGTACTATAACTACTTGCTTGATAACTTAGCTAACCCTGCTGCAGGCAGTCAATATGAATATGGCTTTGCTAAAGGTTACGACTGGGATATGATTGATGGAGAACCAACAAGTGATAAAGACAAGATTAAAGACTTCTCCAATGAATTCCCATTCTTAACAGGTCCGGCCCGTATTCCTGATCTGTTTATGAAGACTTTGGTTAAACTTGCTGACGGCGAGACACCTGTAACACCTTATGAAAAACAAATGGCAGAGTTCCGTAAACCAGAAAACTGGGCGGCAGGAAAAGTGGTTATGTCACAACTAGACGTTCGTAAACAAAACTACTTTACTGGTGCTGCTACACCAACGATGGTTTCCAAATGGAACCTGCTTCGTCAGTCCGAAATGGAAACTTTCAACAAAATTATTTATGGCAAACTGCCAGTAGACTCCTTTGACCAATTCGTTGCCAATTGGAAATCCAATGGCGGTGACCAAATCACTAAAGAAGTTAACGAATGGTTCAAGTCTGTATCCGCGCAATAAGCTTTAACAAACATAGAAACAAGCCGGAGCGTGATTCAATCGCTCCGGCTTGTTTTTTATAGAATTTGCACTCCTCTGGTAAAATAGAAATAAGATAAGGTCGTTTACAAAGGTGGGATTGAATGATGAAGGGAATACCCAATGGAATTACGTTTGGCAGAATCATTTTGGCAATGTTGTTGTTATTCCTCAAGCCGCTAAGTTTGGCCTTCCTTGTAATTTATATCCTTTGCGGGGTCACCGATCTGATCGATGGACCTATTGCTAGAATGACGAACACAACAAGTAGCCTTGGAGCAAAACTGGATTCCGCAGCCGACATGATACTGTTAGCGGTCTCCTTATTTACACTATATCCGCTTCTGGGACTTACGCTCGAAATCATGATATGGATCTTCATGATCGCGGTCATCCGTATAACATCGATAGGAGTTGCCCTCCGAAGATTCAAAACTTACGCAAGCATTCACACCTATGGCAATAAACTGACCGGACTCCTCTTATTTATAACTCCTCTATGGCTTCTCCACATCGATCACACCATTTGGAATGTCTTTGTATGTATCATTGCTACCATATCCGCCGTGGAGGAATTCATCATCCAATTCACTTCAAAACAATTACAGTTAGACCGAAAAGGATTGTTTATTAAAAATTGATCCATTAGAAGCGGCTTTCACCCTTCGATTCAGACAAACTCAAATACTCGAATTTCATCGAGCAGCCTTCACCCTGCGGGGATTGCGCGACAACACCTGCTACGCATTCAGCACCTTTATTCATTCCAAAATATCGGATCAGTGCCCAGTTCGCTCCGTCCTCTGAATAGGAGAAAGTAACACAATGATTTTGCTTGGTGATACGCAAATATGGATTATCCACAGCAACTTGTACGGAGTTACAATCATCTGACATCCCTTCCCTTGTCACCACAGACACGATTATGGGATACTGTCCGTCAAACTCAAAGCAAATTTTGGCCCAGTTATAATGGTCCATCATAAACATGAGACATCCTGAATCATATTTATGGCGCATTTCGACACGAAGTCTGGTTGTCAATTCAAAAGAATCTCTAACAGGTATAGATAAGAATGGCGCTGAGCTTACCATATGTTTACCTGCCGGGTCTTGGAAAAAGTCTGATTTGGGAGGTGCTATTAATGTCAGTTCATCTAAATCTGTAAATTCCCAAGTTTCGGGACGATTCATCCAGCTCAGTTGTTCTCTTGTCTCGTTTACAAATAAGTTATTAGTCATTCTAATTCTCCTATCGTGAATGATTTTTTGATTACAAATTTTCCTTTCTCTGTAATAATGGCAGGTAGTTTTTATTTTTACAATCAATGACGCAACAATAGTGAAATATTCACATAATTTTCTAAAGAAAACACCAAAAAGGGATAACTCCAAGGAGTTACCCCATGATCATAATCAATCCTTATCAGGAATGATAAATGACACCGTAGTTCCCAAGCCAGGAATACTTTGAATGCGCAAGCCCTGTCCATATAATTGCGTCAATCTTCTATCCGTATTAAGCAGCCCAATACCTTGATTCTTATAGCCATTCGGATTTAACAGCACGCTGACTTGTGCTTCGTCCATTCCAATCCCTGTATCTACAATGTTAAAATGAACAGCATCCGCACGTGTCTCAATGTGAATACGCAGTGTTCCACCTTTAGCGCGACTTAAAACGCCATGTCGAACAGCATTCTCAACTAGTGGTTGAATCGTAAGCGGAGGCATCAACATTTCAAGATTTGCATCTACTTCCCATTCCACATGGAGTCTCTCTTCAAAACGTTGCTGCTGGATATATATATAATTCTCCACCAGTTTAAGCTCCTGTGACAGCGTAACGAGCTTGCCTGCATTTAAGAAGTCAAAACTTATGCGCAAATAAGTTGTGAATGCATCTGATAACTCTCTCATTTTGGCAGTGTCAAAGTCACTTAAGGACATGATCGAATTCAGTGTATTGAAGAGAAAGTGTGGATGGATCTGCGCTTGTAAATAAGCACCCTCCATCCTCAACCGATCATTGACCGCTCGCTTCATAGATGAAAGGGACAAGGCTCGATACTTCAATTCCATCGCATCTACCGGTTTGGTGACATAATCATTTGCTCCAGCCAAGAAGCCCGCATAGACATCCTCCCGCTCACTACGAGCAGTCAGTAGTATAATAGGTAATTCATACATCGTGAACCGCTCACGAATCAATCTTGTCAATTCATAACCAGACATGCCCGGCATCATCACATCAGTGATGATCAGATCAAATCGATCATGGTTTAACTTATCCAGCGCTTCCCGTGCAGAAGTCGCAGTAACCATCTGATAGGTTCCATCTGACAAAATATTTTGTAAAACTTTTAGATTGACCGAATCATCGTCAACTGCCAGAACACGTATAATATCAGAGTCTGAATCAACCTTAGAGAGTGGCTCTACTTCCTTCGTGGAATATGTGGCAGCTACCATAGTAGATGTCTCAGCTGTTATCCATGCGCTGAATGGTGATAATGTTATCGTATCCTTTTCTAGTTGAACATCCGAAATAGATGATTGAACACGCTCGTCTACTACGGGTAATTTGAAGCTGAACTTACTCCCCTGACCCGGCTGCGATTGCAGCAATAATTCACTCCCGTGCAGCTCGACCAGTTCCTTGCAGATGCTAAGTCCCAGTCCAATACCACCTTCCCCGTAAGCCCCTTGTTCATAGCGCATAAAGACACGTTTCTTCAATGCCTCATCCATACCTATTCCTGTATCCGTAACATGTATCCATACATCCCTACCCACTTGTTCAGCGACCAGTTCAACCTTACCCTGTTCGGTATACTTAAGTGCATTATGAACAAGATTTATCAGAATCTGTACCAATCGCTCCTCATCAGCATGTACACGCGGCAAATCCTCATTAATATGCATGCTAAGCTCCACCTTTGTTCCACCGGTAAGGAAGCGTAACATATCCAGCACGCCCTCAGCCAAGGAGCTTACATGCACTGCTTTTATATTCATCACAATCCGTTTATCCTGCAATCTCACCACATCAAGCAAATCATTCAGCATGAGCGACATCCGCCGACTAACCATAATTAGCAGTTCCATATCACGTTGACTCTCTTCATCCAGCACATGTTTTTTCCTCGTTAACACGCTCTGGGCAATATTCATAATTCCATGTAGGGGAGTCCGTAGTTCATGTGACGTATTCGCCAGAAAACGGTCTTTTAATTTATTCGTCTCTGCCAATTGAGCGTTTAATAACACATTCTGATGGGACTGATTAAAGTATCTTCTAAACCAATAGGCAGAAAAAGTGGCTAGTGCAGCAATTAAATCTACCGGATAAAACATAAATTGCGAGGTTCCTACGTAATAAACAGACGCCCATAGTATATTGTTAATCACAGCAAGCACTGAACATAATAAAAATAGTGCACCCTCAGCTCGAATGGATACCATCTTTATAAAATAATAAGCCGTCCAACATACTGGAACGTAATACAGG
The DNA here is from genome assembly GCF_038000135.1 of Paenibacillus sp. FSL F4-0236. Lineage (NCBI taxonomy): Bacteria > Bacillati > Bacillota > Bacilli > Caryophanales > Paenibacillaceae > Paenibacillus > Paenibacillus sp. FSL F4-0236. The sequence continues at coordinate 1,646,402 of NZ_JBBOBK010000001.1, read as the reverse complement.
ATCATATAGACCCCTTTTTCGATTGAATATAGCACTGTCTCTTCTGGACCAAAGATTATAAATAGTGTAAAAACGAGGAGTGAGAAGATGTAACTATAAAAGGCCTTGCCTTTCCGCAGATTCCCATAAAGCTCTCTACCCATCAGGAACAGGAACAAGCAGAACCCTATATACGAAAGAACCTTTAGCTTCAACGTCCAGGCAAAATCAACCTGAAGAAACCGGAACAATAGTCCATTATGTTCAACCCCAATGGATACAGCCGCTGCAACCATCATCGAGAAGAAAATAATCAACTCTGTTTTTCGCACATCCATCAAATAGATGATCAATAAATACAGCCCATGTAGTAGAAGCAGTACCCCTACGATTAGCTGCAAGCCGATGGAGTTCCAGTAGACTGTATCTATCTCATGTTGAATGCCAAACTCTACAGACCTAACAATGCCTCCTTTTAACGGAGACTCATAATTTGATGCCTGAACAAACAGATCCATTTGTTTCTGATCTGTCGGTACATAACTGATCAAGAATGACTTCGTGACAGAAACATGGCCTTCTTTCTCATCAGATAACACACCAAACCGTGAGAGAACTGTTCCATTAATCTCCACTTCAGATGCAGTATAGATAGATTGGAACCAAAAGCTAAGTGGCTCAGATAAGGGTTGATCCAGCAGAATTCGCAAATGATAAGTTCCGTATCCATATGCCTTTTTTTGCTCTTCAGGCTTAAATATAGCATTCCAGTTACCCGGTACCTGAAGCATCTGCCCCTTCGTAGCGTTGTCGATATTGGTAGCATTCACCCATTGTTCAGGATAAAATTCCCATTCACCATCCAGCGGAAAGGTGCTTAGTGATTCAATGTCCACCCCACGTAAATCTAACACGCCTTGCTTCACAGCAGGAGGATTGGATAACGAAAAATGATTATACCAGCCCCAACGTACAATAATTAAAATACCGATAAATACTACTATGTATAACATATGACTTAACTTAATTTTATTCTCCGAAGTTCTCATGTACGCCTCATTCTTCGATAAATTTAATAGTGCTATATTCCCATCTTCCGCTATTGAATATTATAGTCTGATTATACTATATTATGAGGTTTCTAGAGGTGGGTAATCCTAGTTTCAAAGGACAAAAAAAAAGAAACTCCGTTTTGAGCGGAGTTCCTTTTATAAAAATTATATCGAATCACTACTCTTGTTCATTAGCATTTCTACCATTTCATGATAACCCCTATTTTGCGCATGCTGTAAGGGACTAACTCCGTTAGAATCTGCTATATGAATATCAGCACCATGATGTATTAACAATTGCACTATAGCCTGATGTTCTTTGCCCCCATCGCCTAGTATGATAGCTTCTAGTAATGCAGTCCAACCCAGATTATTGACATGATCAATATTGACGTCAGAACTTGTAAGAAGTTCTTTCACAATATCCACATGACCACGGTCTGCAGCAGGGATGAGTGCGGTCCCCCCAAACCTATTCACAATTGAGGTATCAGCACCTGCAGCAATAGATACCTTCACAAAATCAAGCATTCCTTCAGCGCCTGCATAAAGAAGTGGATTATCCGAGCGATTGTCGCGGATATTGATGTTGGCACCTTTTTCAAGCAATAATTTGAATATATCCAGTTGATTCGTGTGTACAGCGATTAAAGCGGGCGTTCTACCCTCATTATCTGTAACATCAATATCTGCACCGTCTGTTAGTAGTTTTGTTATAAGCTCCTTATCTCCTTGACGAGTCGCTGCTAACAGTGCTTGATTCAGCTTATCCATTTCATTATTCACCTCCTGAGTTGATTGCTGCCCTTGGTTGTTTAACACCTTGAAATCATCGGTCTGACATCCTGATATAAAGAGGAAGAATGTTAAGACGAGAAAGCGCATGACATTCAACACCTTTCATGTAGACTCCCCTTATTTCGAAGTGAATGTGGCTTGAGAAGTTGCCCATGCGCCTAGTGGTGTTACAGTATACACTGTCCCAGCAGCCAATTTACCGCTATTCGTAATATCGAATACACCAACAGCACCTTTACGACTGGAGAATTTATAGGTCGCAACCCATTTGTCTCCGTTTGGAGCGGTTAGTTGTACACTACGGCCCGAAAACAATTCATCGCCAGGGTCTTGAGCCAAGGATACATTGATGGATGTATCGGTGACAGCTTCAGCGCCAGAGATTTGCAGTGGAGATATTTCTTTTGCTTCGAATGAAGGATTTGCAATATTGGCCCAGTCAGATGTTACGGTATATTTCACACCCGGTTTCAAGACTTGTCCTTCAGGAAGCCGGAATTTCGGCTCAATCTTACCATCTGTTGATTGTGTAAATGGAACATACTTGGCAACGATGGATTCTCCACCTTCTGGGGTAATCGTTACTTGTCTACCTTGCATGGAAGGAATGATTTGATACGTGATGCCATTTGCTCTGTTGTTCTCATCCAAAACAAATGCGTTAGCACCACGTCCACCACTGTATGCAGAGATGACATATCCATAGTCAATGACGCCATTTGTTTTCAGTGCTTCAATCTCAAAGGTGTCGTTGGTTACCTGAGTGGTTGCTGTCATATCCACCTTGGCTGCGTTTCCTACAAATGATCCTGCATTCTTACCTTTGTACGTTAAGTTATAGGTTGTTCCAGCTTTTTGCACCGATGTAGGAACAATGTACGTTGCAACAGAACCCGATTTCAGCCGCGGCATATTCGTTAAGGTTAGACCGTCATTGAATACAAAATCTTCTTTTGCTTTAGCAAACACCTCATTCTCAGCTGTCAAAGGAGCATCTAAGGTTACGATTAATGTAATTTCATTGATCGATTTCACACTTGTAATTTGAGCTTTATCGGATGGCATTGCTTTACGTGCTGTATTCAGTAAGGCCGCTGTTTCGCCACGTGTTACAGGTCCAGAAGTGAATTGCAATTTATTAGCCCAGTAGTTAACCGATAAGACATCACGCTTCAACGCCTTCGATACAACTTGCACGATTTCTTCATCCGTTACCGTTTTATTAGGGCTAAATTTACCATCTTCCGTTTCCATTATCCCTAAACCAACAAGTACTGACGCATATTTGTAATACCATACGTTCGAATTCACATCGGTGAATGGGGCAGTGTTCTCTTCAGTGCTTTGTAATTTAAAAGTCAATACTACCATTTTCGCTAATTCTGCACGATTGATTGGATTGTTCACACCCATCGAATGATCTGCATAACCCTGTAACACACCTAATCCCGCAAGTACTTCAACGGCTTCTTGAATTTCTTTATCTGATAACTTAGATGCAGCTGCGGATATTCCTATGTTGCCTGATGTAGGTGCTGCTTGTACATTTAACACGGCAAAGGGTAAAGAGGTTGCGCCTAGTGTTGCTGCGACCATTAATGCTGCTGCTTTTTTAGCTACGATTTTCACTATATTTCCCCCTAAGATCATTAAGTTATTTGTTGTTCATGTCTATAACTAAATGATAATTGAAAGAAATAAACTCCCCAGAAACGATTTATTAATAAAGTATTAACTAGAGCTTAAAAATATCGAAAATCGTCAAGAAAATGCCATTACACCGTAAATCGGTATCCCGCACCCCACACTGTTTCAATATACTGTGGGTTCGAGGGGTCCGATTCCAGCTTCTCCCGTATTTTGCGAATATGAACCGTAACCGTTGCGATATCTCCGCTGGAGTCCATCCCCCAGACCCGTTCGAATAAATCATCTTTGCTGAATACCCGATTCGGATGACTCGCTAAAAAGACCAGTACATCGAACTCCCGAGCGGTAAACAAAACCTCATGATTACGTACAAACACTCTGCGGGCATTTTTATCGATATGAACTCCACGGATTTGGATCTCATGCTTCTCCATTGGCTCTAGCTTGCTGAGCATGCGTTCATATCTAGTTAGGTGCGCTTTCGCTCTTGCCACTAATTCACTTGGACTAAAGGGCTTCGTAATATAATCATCCGCTCCGAGATTAAACGCCCGAAGCTTATCGATTTCCTCTTTCTTCGCAGATACGATAAAGATCGGCACTTCCTTAGCCTCCCTAATACGGCGGCATAATTCAAAGCCATCGATGCCAGGTAACTGCAAATCTACGATAATAAGATTGTAATCCCCTTCAAGAGCCTGCCCAAGCCCCTCAGAACCTGTATGACATATATCAACGGAAAAACCGTTCAACTCAAAATAATCTTTTTCCAATTGCGCTATCGTTGCCTCATCTTCAATAATTAGAATCCGTGTCATGCGAATGAAATCCTCCTTCGTCAGTCGTTCGCTTTAAAGTAAAGAACAAGCTTGATCCCACACCTGGTTCACTTTCCATCCATATCGACCCACCATGCCCTTCAATAATCTGACGAGCTATCGCAAGACCAAGTCCGCTACCGCCTGTCGATAGATTCCGAGAAGGCTCTGCACGATAAAACCGTTCAAAGATATGTGGAAGTGCTTCAGCATCAATACCCATTCCATTATCCTTCACTTCAACAGTCACCCATTCACTATTCACTTGCAGAGAAAAACGGATTAAAGGGTCCGGCTTGTCCATATACTTCAGCGCATTTCCAATTACATTCAGTAATACCCGTTTTAATTTATCCAAATCTGCAACAACCTCAATACGCTCGGAGTTATGGTCGTCTAGCTGAAATGAAACTCCTTTATTTTCGTTATGGTAGCGCATCTCTTCGATACAATCCTCAAGGAATGCAATAATATCCACAGCTTCGAACGAAAATGGGACCTGATTCAAATCCAGCTTGGAATATAGGAACAATTCATCAACCAATTTATCCATTCCAATGGTTTTGTTATAAATAATGTCGACGTACATGTCCATCTTCTCAGGTGTATTGGCGACACCATCTCGTATGCCTTCAATAAACCCTTTAATATTCGTAATCGGAGTACGTAAATCATGTGAAATATTTGAGATTAATTCTTTCCGATTCTCCTCATATTGCAGACGAAGGCTCACTGACTCTTGTAACCTCTGTCTCATCGTCTCAAACGCTTTATTTAACTCCCCAATCTCATCTTTGGATTGCAGGTTAAGTTCAAATTGAAGGTCACCCTCTTGAATTCGTTCTGCGGAATCCCTTAACTTGTTCAGTGGCTTAATAACACTTCGTGTAATCCAGCGATATAATAGCACATTCGCAACCACAAGAACGCCAATTAATATCAATGAAAAGATCGGTAACAGCCTCCGTGTGAGTTCCGCAAAAGGGCTATGCTCTTTGATGACGAAAACACTGCCTTTCGCCCCATCCGAATATTTAAAGTCAAATTTGGCATAGCCATAAAATCTTTCTTTAATATTAAACGTGTTACGAATCTGATAGTTATTGAGATCGTAAGGAGGTAAAGCATCCTTTAATTCAGGTTGATTGAAGGTGCGCGATTCAAAAACAGGGTCATTCACTCGCCTTACAAATAGTCCCGCTTTCTCAGTCTTTAGCTTAAAATCATATTCCAGTAACAAATCCTTGTTCTGCAATTCATCCGGGTCATGCTTGGCTAAATACTTTAATTCTAAAAAAATAGATTCCTCTTGCTCCGACAACGGATTTAATTGATAGTGCACTTTATAAAAATCCCGAAGACTGTGAACATCTCCTGTAGATGCAATTGTAAATAAAGCTGCCGTCATTACGATGATAAGTAAACTAACGACTAGCATTCCCGTATAAGATAACAGTAATTTTATCCGAATCGACACGACTGTTCCCCTCTCACTAGCATTGGATCCGCTAAATAATCATCTCCGTATTTTAGTGAAATACTATCACATGGGGAGAGCGTTTGCTAACAGAAAAAAACTTCTACCAACACTTCGGCAGAAGTTTTTATAGAACTTAATTTACGCGAGATCATCAAATGCTATATAGATTGATCTGATGATTTTCCTATTTCGGGTTGGTCGCGACTCCAGAGAATGTTTGGACTTCGACCACTTTTCCCTTTTTTGAATATTTTCAAGTTCATTCTATATGGGTACGTTTTCCAGTGATGAGAATACTTTATCGAAGCCTGCTTTAGAACGAGAAAATAATTCAGATGAACTTTGCGCGGAAGCTGGCGCCAGAACTTCTTGGGCGATCACACCGGCATACCTGATCTTTTTCAGGCTTCCCAAGAATCCTGTGAGATCAATAGAACCTTCTCCTGGATACAATCGATCGAAATCTAACAATTCCTCTATCGGTAGAGGTTTAGCATCATTAATATGGACATATGCAATTTGATGCGGTTGTAATTTCAGCAGATCCTCACTCGTTAATCCATTCGTATGCCAATGGTAAGAATCCAATAACAATCCGATGTTCCTTACTTGAATCGTCTCCATCCAGCTCAACGTATCTTGCATCGTCCAGATCAGTGGATTTGCCCATTGTGTACGTAAGTGATGAGGGCCTACGAACTCTAATGCTAATGTAATTCCATAAGCGCCTAATATTTCCGCGCACAGTCTTAAACGTCTTGTGGCTGCAATCATAAAAGCTGCGACCGGAAGATCTGTCGAAGGTAAAATATATGTACAACATGTCGTACAATTTAATGCAGCAGCGGCCTCAGCCATTTGGGTAAGCGATTTCAACCCTTCTCTAAAGCTTTCCTCTGTTGTGCGCCAATCTACCACTAAACCAAATGATCCTAACATGATGCCATGGCTTTCCAGCAATTGAACAGCCCCATCCTTACCATACTGCTGCACTAACTCCAATGGATTTGCGTCTATCGACTGAAAGCCGAATTGGCTCGCAAGTCTGATATATTCTTCATTAGAACTGAGTTCACCCAAGCCTGCTGTTGTTAATCCTCTTATCATCGTCGTTCTCCCCCTTATGACCAATCTAAACAGTTCGTCATATCTAGTCTAGCGCATCGTGCACTCGAATAAAACCATCTCTAGTCCCCTTTAACAAATTCTACGATCCAATTGCAATAATGTTTTTTGTCAAAAATTAAGATGGGGTGAGAGGCTTATGGGGGGACGACGAGCCCTTCCTTTCATTTTCGTTCAAAGATCCTTATACTTGCTTGGAGAAGCATTTCAAGGGAGATTGAACAGTATGGACATAAAAAAATTGCAATACTTTATCGCAGTAGCAGAGGAACTGCATTTTAACCGTGCAGCAGAGAAGCTGAATATGACGCAGCCTCCCTTAAGCCAGCAAATTCAAGCTCTGGAGAATGAGATTGGTGTGAAACTATTAGAACGGAACAAAAGACAAGTTCGTCTAACGCCAGCGGGGGCGGTATTTCTAGAGGAGGCTAAATCCATTCTATCTCAACTGGAACGCTCTATTAAAACAACACAATTAGTCGATCAAGGAATTATCGGACATTTGAACATTGGATTTATAGATTCTGCAGCTGGTGGAGTATTGGTCGATATGTTAAAAATGTTTCGGGAACGTTATCCACAAGTACAACTCACATTACATGAGATGACGTCTGCTCAGCAGTGGCAGGCTTTACATGAAGGAACGATTCACATTGGATTTGTACGTTATACAGAGTCAGGCAAGCATATCGACCATCGTCCCTTAGTCAATGAATCGCTTGTTGCCGTTTTGCCAGAGAAGCATCACCTAGCTCATTTACCGGTGTTATCCATTCGCTCTTTATCTTTAGAGCCGTTTATATCGTTCCCACGTCATTTAGGAGCTCCTTTTCATGACCTCATTATGAGCTTCTGCGCCCAACACGACATGTATCCGAATGTTGTACAGGAAGCCATTCAGATGTACACCATTGTAAACTTGGTAGCTGCTAATCTTGGAGTTTCCATTGTGCCCTCTTCAGTTGCTATTTTTCAGCGCGAAGGTGTCGTATTTCGTCCCTTTGAAGAAAGCACACCATCGATTCCCCTTTATGCCGCTTGGAGAACCGATTCCGATCGTGCCTCCTTATCCGCGTTACTAGAGATCATAGGACAAATGAGTTCAGAAGTTATTAATGGTGAATGATATAATATTCAGCCCGTTTTTCTAGGATCACGTTCAACGAGTCCTTCTAGCACCCTATCGATTTGCATCATAACTTCCCTATCCAGACGAACTCCCGCAGCTTTGGCATTTTCTATAACCTGCTCAGGTTTTGATGCCCCAATAATTGCAGATGAGACTTGTGGATTTTGCAACACCCATGCTATAGCCAACTGCGGAAGCGTCAACCCAACTTCACTGGCGATGGAAGAGAGATTCGAGACCGCCTCAAGCACCTCAGTCCGAAGCCACTGACCCGCCAATTTGTTCATAAATGGTGAGCCCGCAGCTGTTGAAGCACGAGAACCCTCTGGCAATGGATGCCCTGGCATATATTTACCTGAAAGAATCCCTTGAGCAAGCGGTGACCAGACCACCTGTCCAATCCCTTCCCGCTCACAAGCTTGAACTACCTCCGTCTCCATCACGCGCCATAACATCGAATATTGAGGTTGACTAGCCACCAATGGCACCTTTAATTCTCTCGCCAAAACAGCACCTTCTGCTATCTGATCCGCCGTCCACTCACTTATCCCGACATAGAGAACTTTACCTTGACGTACCAGATCCGAAAAAGCCAAGAAGGACTCTTCAAGGGATACTGTTGCGTCAAAGCGATGCGCATAATAGATATCAATATAATCGGTCTGTAATCTGTTCAGTGAAGCATGGCACGCCTCCATAATATGCTTGCGGGACAGACCTCTTGCGTTACGTCCCGTCCCTGTGGGATGGCACACCTTGGTACACAATTCGATATCAGCTCTGTGCACTCCTTTTAATGCTTGGCCTAGCACCATCTCAGCTTTCGTATCGGAATATACATCTGCAGTATCAAATGTTGTGATCCCTACATCCAATGCAGCGCGAACACAAGCATGGGCAGTATCATTGTCCACTTGAGCACCATGTGTAATCCAATTACCATAAGCAATCTCACTTAGATGTAAGCCACTAGTTCCTAATTTGCGATAGTTCATTTTATACCCTCCTTTAGATAACAATCTGATTGTAACAAAGAGATATTAATACGAGAAATACTCTTTAATATGCGGTTTAATTCAAAAAAGATATTACTGAGATACTTAAAGATAATAAAAAAACGCCCTTTAGGCGTTTTTTTCGGTAAATATTCTGTTTCGAAACTCTAACTTCGCCTATACTCCAGTGAGTATATTAACCTCCAAGCCTTGTTACCGTACCACAACTAACAGTACAATAATTCCGAGCCAAAACAGCCAACTTAATGGGTGACCGAAATTTAATCCCCAGCCGACTCCGAGCCTTTTCTTGACGATTAGGTTTGGATCTTTGGGATTGAAATAAATCATACCAAATCGCCATTTATCATCATCATGGACAGGTCTGACATTGGAGCTATCGGCAGATCGCTCCAAGCGGCTTTCGCCCTGACCAGCCCAGAACGTTAAGGCCAAGGCGTATAGGATAATAAGGGCTATTATGATTAGGATAATAGGGATAGCGAAATTCATGTTAAGCAGAGATATCATGTTTAGTTGCACGACAGAAAACAGGATAACCATTAAGAAGCTTGCTGTAAGCATAAAATATGACCAAGTACGGCGGTAAGTTGCGTCTTGTCTGATGGAACGGTTAGGATCATTGGGTTGAACCTGCTGCTTTACTCTGCGAATACTCCAATTCTCAAATATGAACAAAAGTGTTATGAACACTTGCATTATCGTAGGCATAAACACAGAACTAAAAGATTTAGCTGCATAGCGGTCTACGTTCCAACTGCTGTTGTAATGGATCGGAATCTGATCAGGAATCAGATCGTAGTTGTATAGCACAGTTACAATACTAACAACAGTAATTAAAACATGAATGAGGAACCAATTATTAGACAAGCCAATGTTTCTTTTCCGAAATCCAGTGTCCACTGCCATGATCGATGGTTCCAGAGCAATAGGCAGCTTAGGTAGTAAACTTTTCATTTTGAAATGATAGCTAATGTTTATGACTAGGGAGATTACGACCATGGCGAGTGAATAAGTGACAATGATCCAACTTTGTTGCTTGGAATGTTCATCACCGTATATTAGACAGATGATACAAACAATGAATAGGATGGTATGCAAGGTAGCACTAATCCTAGCATATGACTTCCGCATCTGGCGCAGAGGCTCACTATGGAATTGTACAGGGCTGACGGTGACCCCAAAACTAATCGTCTCTTTTGTTAAATAAGGCATGCTTACCATGAGTACAATGGCAGGTACAAATACAAAGATCATTACAATAACAGGCATTATCGTCATATCATTCGCCTCCTCTTATACATAAGTGTGTATTTGAAAACTCTATAACCCTTATAGCATAGGCGATTCATCACTATGCCTTTTTGCGTATGATTATCCTATTAACTTAGGATAGGTAATCGACTTGAACATAAATTTTATTATAATCGATTTTAGTGACTATAGGGATGAAATTAACAATTTATCCAGTTTTTTTGCTACACAGAGCTACTCATCTGACAACTGAATTATGGCAAGTACATCTGTTTGAAATTCTATGTAGGTAAAGGATAGGATTTCGGACACTTACTTTAAATATTCCGCAATTTGGATGACTTGTGTGGGTAATAAATAAACATTATCCAACTCTTGTCGAGTGATTCCTATGGACGCTAAAGTGACACTCGGTGCTGAATGTGATTACTCTTACGATTTAATGATGAGAGGAAACTGAACAGCATATGCCTTATTTTGATCGAAATGGTATGAACATTTATTATGAATATCTTCACTCTAACTCTCTTAACCAACAAATAGACGCTATCCTGATTATCCACGGAGCGGGTATGAATTTACGTTCCTGGGATTTGATTGTTCCTTATTTGCAGCAACACTATCATATTCTTCGCTATGATTTGCGCGGACATGAATTGAGCGATAAAGGGCCAGTCAGAGTAGCTTGGAGACTGCTATTCACTCTTTTTCTTCTAGAGCGGCTCAATATTTCTTCTTTTTTCGCTGTTGGTCATGGAGAGGAAGCATATGTGCCGTGCTGCTCGGTACAATCCGTCACTTCATAAAGGAAGTTAGTTTGATTAATTCATTTGAATTAATTATACTCAACAGTATGGAGGAATGGACATTGAATACAAACCTAAGAAACGATATGAATAAAGGAAATGAAGACTCCACCCAAACTCGTTTATTAGAAGCAGGGCTGCGGATCTTTGGATTAAATGGCTATGAAGGCGTACGTACGCGGACCCTTGCAGATGAAGCTGGTGTGAACCAATCGGCGATTCCGTATTATTTCGGTGGAAAAAAAGGATTGTACTTAGCGGTTGCCCGTCGCTTGACAACAGCCGTTCAAGATGATTTTTTGAAGCAGGCTTTAATTGAGACAGAAGAGATTGAGAAACGGTCAAAAGAAGAAGCCGCAGAAGCTCTTAAAAAAGTCATGACGCAATTTTCCAAGACGATGATTGGTAATCATGAAGCCAATGCAAGAAGTGTATTTATCGCAAGAGAGCAGATGCAGCCTACAGAGGCTTATGACATTTTGTATGAACAATTCTTCCAGCCACTACATCAGATGATTGCCGTCTTGGTGAGTAAATTAATGGATCTAGACGCAAAAGATCCAAAAACGATATTAATCGCACATGCAATTGTTGGACAATCGGTTGCGTTCTCTGTGGCGAAGGAAACCTATTTGAGACGCCAAGGGATTCAAGACTTGGATGAAGTACACATTGCTTTGATCGCCAAGGAGCTTGGCGAAATGTCGATTCGTACATGCAGCGGCTATTCTCATTAAAAAGAGGGTACGTAACGAAGACATAAACATTCTTCTATACGTACCCTTTTGCTATTTTACCAAGTTGCCCTCATCAGCTGAGTAGAATTTTTATTTAGTTCAATCCCCTCAGCTTCACCCACGATCACCGTTCCACCAAGATTAATGACCTTCTTACCAATCGCACAATTCGGCTCAAATGCAAACACCATTCCTGTCTTGAGTTCGGTCTCTAACCCTATGGATGGGATCGGCAGCACTTTCCCGTACTCTCTCGCCTCAGGCAACCGTGCAATCTCATCGCCAACCCCAATAAGACCAAATGGACTAATGGAATGAATAAGCGGATGAACGTGCCAACCTCCTGCTTCACGCATCGGCTCATTCATCGCTTTAACCACGTCTCCGAAAGTAGCCCCATGCCGCAGCTCTTTTACTCCGTTCTCATACGATTGTCTCGCTGCCGCTGCCGCCCGCTCAAAATCCGGATGCACAGCTCCTACAGCGATTGAAGGCTGATGCTGCGTCTCTAGCATTCCGAATGATGAAAATACCTCGGCCAAAATAATATCTCCTTCTTGGATCACCCGCGGCTCCTCTGGTCGATATGTCCATGCGGGCAATCCCCATCCTACGAACTCTGGTCCTGATCCCATTAATATCGTTGTCGTGAACCCGACATGGGTCGCACAAGCATTCATCGCTGCCGCATAGATCTCATTTTCTCTCACGCCTGGCTTCGTTGCCTCAAGCATCGCCTGGCACATTTTTTCCCCAACGTTCGCTGACCATTTTAATACCGCGATCTCCTCCTGACTTTTCACAGAAGACAGTGCGAAAAATTTGTGTCCCACAGGCTTAAAGGTCCCATTCGGTAATCCTTTTAGGATCGTTTGCCAAGTATTATAGGGCATGGCTCCATCAAAGTAATAGGGAGGATAAGGCTCTAAGCCAATCACACCAAATGCTTTATTTGTAAGTCCTCTCTCTTCCATAATCTTGACAATGTGCGCACCCATTTTTCCGACATATATATTTTCCGGGCGTATCCAGCCTTGCGTATTCGTATATCCAGCTTGAATATGATCTTCCACAGCAGTGGCTAAAAAGACAACAGAGATCGGCTCTTCATTCTTAGGGAAAATGACAATAGAACCTGGACGCTCATTCGTAAAGTAGGTGTCCGGGTTAAATACAGCAGGGAACGCACCTTCTCGATCTCCATACACAATCAATACATCCACATGCTCTTCTTCCATTAGCTGATTTGCAATGTTCCATCTACGATCTCTTTCCGCAAGTGAGTAGGTAGGGATTCTAGTATCTTGATTGTTCATACCTCTTTCTCCTCCTAACGTTTATTTCTTTCCAGAGTTCATTGCTGATCGTTGCCTTTTGTCATCATCCAACCGTATACATGCGAATGGCCCCCCTCCAATAGATGTCATGAATGAACCTGTTACATTGCAAGTATAATTCATTCATTCGATTAATTCAATTGAATTAAATTAATTGATTTATGTGCAAAAATAGCTCCAATAACTTGGAGAATTAATCTTTAAATCATTAAAATGAAAAACACTATCACTTCAACTTGTTGTAACAGGTTCACTGCCTGCTCATAGATTGTGCATCCAGTTAACTGGCCGTATTCTGAAAGGTCAGTATGGTGTTCGACAGCAATTTATCAATGATGGAATCAACGTTTCATTCGATTCAACATCAAAGTATCTAACATGCGGCGTGTTCTCTACCTCCGCGGATAAACGGATTTTCAGCGCTGGAAAGCCCTCTATTCCAAGCGACCGACAAAAACGAACAACCGCCGCACTACTTGCCTCCGCTTTTGTCGCTAACTCATGTATGGTCATATGCAGCACTTCTTTAGCATTTGCAAGAATGTACTCCACTACTTTTTTCTCTGATTCTGGCAATTCATTTAAGTCTAGCTCAATTTGCGAAATCATACTTCCCCCGCAATTAAACCCGCTCCAACAAATGCAGGAATCATTGGTATGAAAATATTTCCGATTTTTCGCAAAAAGTTCTTGAACGGTTTATCATTCTTCTTTTTAAGCTGCGCCTTCATTTGTGCACTTTGTGCTTGTAATTACTCAGCCGAAGTCGCTATTTTCCCAATACTCATTTAGACTATATTGAGCAATCTAAATTTTGTATCACTTCTATGATTCCACACGTTCCATTATTGACGAAATTTTTTTTCAACATTAAACTATAAGTTAAGAAATTAAATTTCAAAAAAGACCGTTTTTTTCATTTATTAAATTTATCCCAACATTACGGCGCAGGAGGAAATGAAAGATGACGACGACACCAAACATCATCGTAATGAACCATCCAACTAGAGAGCAGCTTGACAAGATTTACGATATTTTAGATGAATGCTTTTCCGTAGGCCGAGCTTATTTCCAAGAAAGATTAGACCTAGACACCACATATGATCCAGATACAACATGGTTTGCGATGGTTGACGATAAGATTGCATCTAATGTACAAATTTTCCCGTTTCATATTAGAGTCGGTCAAGCGATCTTGAAAACCGGTGCAATGGGGAGTGTCGGTACAGATCTAAATTACCGCGGGCTGGGGCTTGCACACAAAATTCTTCATGCGCAGACCAACTATATGAAAGAAACCGATTATGATATAAGCTTGCTTTTGGCTAGCAAGCATGCGTTTTATGAAAAGGCTGGCTGGAGACTTATTCCGGAGACTGCTTTCGCAATTGAAAAACCAGCAAGTTTGGAGCAGCAGCAAAACAGTGATGAAATCATTCCTTTTGAAGCCTGTTATCTCGATGATATCCGTTTCATCTATGAACAATTCAATAAGAATCGTACCTACACCGTGATCCGAAGTAGAACGTATTGGAATGATTTATTGACCTGGCCGGAATGGAAGAAAGTTGACTGCTTGCTCCTTCGCAGAAATGGAAAAATCGTCGCTTATGGCATCATTGAAAAGAAAGATACTGAACAAGTATTTATTAATGAATTATTGTATTTGAACGAAGCCGAAAACGGCGTTGAAGCTTTGTTTCATGCCTTATGTCAGCTGCGCCAAAATGCAAAGCAAATATTAGCGATGCTCCCAGAGGACCATAAGCTATATTCCTATTACCAACAGCATCAAGCAAATTCAATTCAAATCAATATGGCGATGTGGAAAATGATCAATCTCAGTTCAACTTTCCATAAGCTTCAGCCTGAATTAGAAGATCGCCTAAACCGTAGCAACATAATTGCAGACCAGGAGCTGCATATTGCACTTCGCAGCAATGAGGACTGTATCTACTTGGATTATAAGCAAACGCAGCTTTCTGTTTCCGATGCTAGTAATTATACCAATCCCTATACTTCAATAGAAGTAGATGAACGCGAGCTAATGACTTATATCATGTTCGGCTATAATGAAGCAGGCGCAGCAAAGGACAGTACTGAGCACGCTAACATCCTTCAAGCTCTATTTCCGAAACAACAAGCCGTGTTTTATTTGACCGATAAATTTTAAGCCATTTTTGATTCCTACCATTTTAAAATAAGGGTGTGTCGCAAGTCCAACTGCTCGGACTTATGACACACCCTTATTTTTCCATAGCGACAAAGACTAGTCGTTGTTCATTTTTGATCTTCCTAACAGGACAGCACCGTAGGCTGCATCCTTAATCGGCAAAGTCAGCTTTGTTTGCGCGTAGCTCTGTGCGAGCTTTCGCTCCAAGGCTTCTTTCACAAAGCGAGACTTTTGCAGCACACTTCCTGCAATCGCAATCGGACTTTCATATAGCTTAAGCCGTTCAATAACAGGCACAACAAGCTCATATAGATTGGCTGCACATTTCTCCGCTAACGCTATTGCATGTGCATCGCCCTTCTCGCATGCCGTCGTCATAATCGGTGCGAGCTGCGCAATATCTTTTTTCGTCGTATTTTTATCATAAACAAAGCCAATAATCTCTTTCACAGTGCTTAATCCAAGCTGCTCATATACCATCGCTGGGATGAACGTATCGGTTATTCTTCCGTCCTCCACTTGAACTAATACGGATAATAGATCGCGCCCAACGCTATAACCGCTTCCCTCGTCATCAATCAGATGACCAAAGCCTCCTGTGCGATGCTGCTCTCCTTTTTCATTGACCCCAAAGCAAATCGATCCTGTACCGGCAATGAGAATGATGCCTTGCATCGCATTTTGTGCCCCGTATAATGCGGTTTCTTGATCGCCTGTAATCGTTAATGGCCCGATATAACCGTTATTTCTCACATGCTGCTCCAAAAAATTGATGACCAGCGGATTACTTATTCCTGCCGCACCTATACATATATGAGCAACTTCTTGTAAATTACCGCAGTAGAGCCTCGTTTGACTAAAAATTTCCTCAAAGGAGACGGCAATAGCATCAGCATCACCACCGTTATAATTAATAGGCCCTACAGTAAAGGTGAATAAAGAGTCTTCCTGGTCATGCGTAATGGTGACAGCTGTTTTCGTGCCACCCCCATCAATTCCAACGATAAATGCCATACCTATGTCCCCTTGTTGTACTTTTTTCAAAGATAAGAATTTATATGTTTCACGCGATATATTATCCTTATATTTCTCGCACAAACGTTTGCCGTCCTTGAAAGGACGCCGAAGGCGTTTATGCTTGTCTACATCTGTATCGTAATATTGGCGGTGGGTACAACCTCACCATTTAGGATTGGAAGGAGTGATTTGAATGCATCAAGTGTATACTCAAATGCCGCAATTCCGCAGAACTCGCCTTCGATTAACGGTAAATCATACGGGCGACCTAATGTAATGGCCGTTACTTTGCAGCCTGCTGCCAGCAGCTTCTGAACAAGCGCAAGCTGACCTTTGTTTTCACGCGCATTGAACAAGCCGATAACAATATGCTTGTAGCCTTGTACCTTTGGCAGCGCAGCGTTGATTTGCTCCTCGCTCGGGTCAATGTCGATAATCTCATAAGCTGTATTAAAATGCTCCCCCATATATTGCGGAAAGCTAAGAGCTTGATTCAAGCTGCTGGACGCAAGATCGGTGCGGTATGAATAGGAACCCATAAATAACACTTGCTCGTCACCGGTATGAATGGGCTGGAGCTCACCTTTAATGAGGCAGATCGTTTCCGTACGCATTAGCTCATTTGCTCGGCGATGTACATCGCAGCCAACTAGTTCATAATCTAGCTCCTCAATCGTCGCATATTGTGCTTTATAAGCTAAAATTTTTGTAACAGCTGCATCAATTAGCGCTTCATCCAAATCACCGGTGGCTACAGCTTCTTCGATCAAATGAATCGCTTCCTTCACTGTCTCAGGAGTATGACTAATGAATACCAAATCAATACCTGCTTTAACAGCTCCTAACGCTCCTTTTGCCGTACCATAGTATCGTTTGATCGCGTCCATTTCTAAACAATCCGATACAACTAACCCTTTATATCCTAATTTTCCTTTTAATATCTCTGTAATAATGGTATGAGACATAGTTCCGGGCACATCGGATTTTTCAATTTTCGGAAATAAAATATGTGCACTCATAATCGCTTGAGCGCCTTGCTCAATTGCGGCCTTAAACGGCAGCAGCTCAAGCTGCTCTAATTCCTCAAGTGTTTTTTCAATGGTAGGCAAGCCAATATGTGAATCGACATTTGTATCACCATGACCTGGAAAATGCTTAAGTGAGGACATGACGCCTCCATCGAGCAATCCCTTCATCATTTGAATTCCATACTGGGATACTGTTGCAACAGAATCACCATAGGCACGAACATTTATGACTGGATTCAATGCATTATTGTTAACGTCCATAACTGGAGCTAGATTAAAATTAATACCTAATGCTTTCAATTCTCTGGCAGTCATTCTGCCTGCTGCATACGCATTTTCAGGTCGTCCTGAAGAAGCAATTGCCATGGCTCCAGCAACATTGGTCGCGTCTTTAGGCATACGAGTGACTCGACCGCCTTCTTGGTCGATCGTAATAAAACCCGGGATACCAGTATGTGTCGTGTACCATTGCTGCAGCTCAGTAACAAGCTCGCCTAATTGATATTTATTGTCGATATTATGTGAGAATAAAATAATATTGCCGACTTTATAATGCTCAATAACTTCCTTCAGCTCAGGAGTGATCTCGGTTGAAGGGAAGCCTGTTACGAACATTTGTCCAATCTTTTCGCGCAAGCTCATATGTTCTATTGTTCTCATCAATTATTCACCTTCCTCTAGCGATATAAATGATACTGCTGTGTTATTTCTGCAAACTGCTTGCTTTCCGCTGCAAACTGTTCAAGCAGCTGCTTGGCTTGCATATTTTCCGTACGATACATGTTGTCTCCCCCCAGCAAATCGATAAATGGACGAGAGCCCTCCTTCACAGGAGGCAGGAATGAAAATTGCTCGTACAAATCTCTTATCGTAAATAATAAGGTTACCCCAACTTCTAAAGGCCTCAGCACTTGGAGATCTGTAATGTAAATTTGTACCCCGCCGCATAGCTCGCCACAATGTTTAGATGACGTTGGCTTGAAATGAACTGGACGAAAAAGCACACCCGGGATACCTTTTGCATTCATCTCATCTGCCAATTGCTGCGCTTGAATGAACGGAGCACCAATCATTTCAAACGGGAACGTTGTGCCTCGTCCTTCCGAGCAGTTCGTGCCTTCAAATAAACATGTTCCTGTATATAATAAAGCTGTTTCATATCGTGGCATTCCAAGTGAAGGATGAACCCAAGTTAGTCCTGTATCCGGGAAGGACATGCTCCGTTCCCAGCCTTCCAAACGAACGACATGCAGCGATGCATTCCAATTCATTTGATCATTTGCCATCGTTGCTACCTCACCTGCTGTTAAGCCGTATCGCACGGCTAGCTCGTAATTTCCAACAAATGATTTGAAGCCGGGCTTCAAGACATTCCCTTCTACCGTTACCCCGTTAAGCGGATTAACACGATCAAGAACAACAAATTCTACACCTGCATTTGCACAATCTTCAAGTGCATACAGCATCGTATAAATAAATGTGTAATAGCGTACACCAACATCTTGAATATCGTATACAATGATGTCTACTTCATTCAGCATTTCTTTTGTTAAACGCTTGGAGTCTTTACGGTACAAGCTATAGACTGGAACATTCGTAAAAGGATCCATGTAAGTGTCTACTACTGCCCCTGCATCCAAATCTCCGCGAACGCCATGCTCAGGTGAAAACATCGCAGCAAGATTAAAATTTTCATGTAGTATAGTAATCGTTGATGCAAAATCCTTCGTAAGACCTGTCGGCGCTGTAATCAATCCTACGCGCTTACCTTCGAACAAATAACGATAATTCGTTATAGAATCAATCCCATTTAACACCATATGAAGCTGCCTCCTAGCTGCTTTTTCGCATAAATGAATAGAACAAGGGAATGTTTCCTGCTATACATAGAAACACTCCCTCTTAGCTAGTTGAATAGTTACCAAAGACTAGACTGCCTAACCTTCACCGTTTCAGCAGGCACCATAAATGCTTCTGCATATGTCTTTCTTGCTTCACAGCCGCGAACAACTGCTAGTGCTTTATAGTAATCCATGTATTTGAAAGATTTGCTATTCGTCACAAACCAATGCTTGCTTAAAGCATCTATCCATAGATCAAATGCCGCTTGATCGAAATCCACATATACGTAAGGGACATAATCAACCGCATCCTCCCAGTTTTCGGAGTAATATAATCTTGCTGCAAAGTGCGCGGGGAGCGCTCGTTCAAAGGATGATAGACTTGCGAAGAAACGGGCATCATTTACGATATGATGCGTTAGCGCATGGTCCTTATGCATACTGTTTTTCCAGTGTGTAATAATAATGTTAGGCTTCACGCGACGAATTACATCACAAACCTCCATACGAATTTCTTGATTGTCAGGCAACTCTCCGTCACAATAATCATCGAATACAATGGCTTCACCGCCTAGCATATCCGCAAAAACCTGTGCCTCTTTCACTTTTTGCTGACGATATTCCTTCATATCCTGTCCTGCCGGGACCCCTCGTTCACCCGCAGTTAACGCTAGTGTCACAATGCGATCTCCCTTTAAACTATGACTAGCGAGCACACCACCAGAAGCTAGTTCCACATCACCAACATGCGCTCCAATTGCTAATACTGTGAATTTTTCGCTCATCTTTAAAGTTCCCTCCGCAATATAGAAAATTGTTTTTCAATAGTAAAGCCCGCTTTTTGATAGATTCGAAGAGCCGGATTATTATTTCCAGTGAATAGAGAGATATATTGACAGCCCACATTTTGAAAAGCTTCAACCATTCTGAAAAATAATACACTGCCAAGGCCATGACCCTCATGCTCTGGGTGCACTCCAATACCGCAAAAAAATGCTCTACCATTAGACTGTGAAATAATTGGACCTGCAAAGCCCACAACCTCGTTGCCGTACACAGCTACTACAAGTGGTGCGTCAACCTTCACATAAGTAACAATATCCTTCTTCCACTGCGGATTTTGCAGGGCAGCAAGCGTTGCTTCAAGCCCTGTATGTAAATCAGGGACATAGGACGTAATGTAATAGTCCTTGCTATTTGCATTGGTTTCCTTATCTAAAATATCTTCTGGAACTATAAAGCTTCCGAGTTTTAAATACATGCCGCATTGCGTAGCTCGATCTTCGTAGCCTCTAGCCATTAAAGCTTCATATAATGGCTGGTCCTTACTGATACCCGGGGCATTATTATGCTCATGCTGAGGTGCACTTGGTATACTCCACTTCAGCTTAACAGGGTTGAAAAACAATACATCCGCTTGTCTTTTCCCAAGTTCTTGGAATCTTTCTTCTAAACGCAATAGAAAAGCATCGTAAAGCTCCAGAGAAGCCACATGGGTATCTATAATAACACTCGTAATATAACCGGCCACATCTCCAAGAGGGAGATCGTCACCGCAGCAGCCAGCTGCAAAACCAACAATCCCTTTTTCGTCACAGCCTACCCATATACAGTCAGCGTCAAAATAAGGATGGTCGATGAATGTATCTTGAAACTCTCGCTCTGTAAATGGCTTATAATCATATTTTGTAGCCTCACGATTCCAAAGCTCTACAACTGCAGAGTGATCTTCAATTGAAAAGGGTCTGATTTGCAACATTTAAGCCTCCTGTGAACGTCCAATATAGGGCCAGGAAATTTTGCCCATTACTACTGGCTGTGAAGCTCCAGTTACTAGCGGGATATTGTTTGGTAAGCGCTCCATCGTGTAATACGCTAGCAGAGCAAAAGCAATTGCTTCCTTAGCATCACTATTACCACCGATATCCTCCTGCGTCAGCACCTGCACGTTATGCGGTGCAAATAAGTGCTGTAAATCACGCAAAAGCGTCTTGTTATAGCTTCCACCGCCGCCAATTAACAATTGCTCAGCCTGGTGCTGCGGTGCAATATACCGTTCATAGCTATCGACGATGCTCCAGGCAGTTAAGTACGTAGCTGTTGCAACAACATCTTCTGCTTTCCAGTGATTAACCTTCATCATTTCAATAATTTGTGCCACGTATTGTTGGCCAAACCGTTCTCTGCCTGTCGATTTTGGTAACGGCATCGTATAATATTTATCCTGCTGCATCCATTTCAATAACTCATCAATCACTTGACCGCCCGCACCAATTTCGCCATTAACATCCATTGTCATTGGTGCAAATAATTGCGATACAAGGCCATCGATAATCATATTTCCAGGACCCGTATCAAAAGCAAATACCTCATCCGGTGAGGCATTTACAGGCAAAACAGTCACATTGCCTATTCCGCCAATATTTTGCATCAGAAGTGTTTTCTTTGGATTGTTAAACAATAAGTATTCGGTAAATGGTACTAACGGAGCTCCTTGTCCACCCATTGCCATGTCAGCAACTCGAAAGTCTGATACGCAAGGAATTCCTGTGCGATTGGCGATAACTGCACCATCCCCAATCTGAACGGTACAATGCAGATTATAACCGCCCATAACATTCTCATCCGGAGCATGATAGATTGTTTGACCATGCGATCCTACTGCGAATATTTGCGAAGGCGAAAGGCCGCATTTCCCTATAACGGATAATGTGGCTTGGGCGTATAATTCGCCAAGCCACATATTCATTGCTCCAACCTTATCAATCGTAGCGCTAGCGGGATCAAAAAGCTCAAATATGGAGTTTCTAACTTGCATCTCAAAAGGTGTGTTTTCAAAAGCCAGTAATTCAATCTCTACTCCATGCTCTTTTTCGGCTGATGGGAAAAGCTTAACTACTGCTGCATCAATACCATCTACTGATGTACCGGACATCAAGCCAACTAAGTATGTTGCATCAACTTTTGATTGTTTGTCCATTAACCTTTCACCGCTCCAACTGTTACCCCTTCAAGGAAGTATTTTTGTAAACTGAAGAACAAAATAAACATTGGAACTGCTGAAATGGTTGCCCCCGCCATCATCGGTGCAAAGTAAGTTGTATTCGCAAAGCGAAAGTTTTTCAAGCCGACCTGAATGGTTTGCATATCCATCGTATTCGTTACTAGGAACGGCCAGAAAAAGTCATTCCATGCCGCCATGAACGTTAGGATTGCTAGTACTGCCATAATTGTTTTAGATAGAGGCATAATGATATACCAGAAGATTTTAGGCTGGGAACAACCTTCGATTTTAGCAGATTCAATAATTTCACCTGGAATGGAGGACATGAACTGCTTAACCAAGAAGATATTGTATACCGTTACTATGCTCGGCATAATCAACGCTGTGTACGTATTTTGTAATTCAAAAATGTTTACGATCAAAATATATAGTGGAACCTGAGTGACTTGAACAGGAATCATCATAGATCCCAGCAAAATAGCGAACAAAATGTTTTTCCCTTTAAATTTCATTTTTGCAAAAGCATATCCAGCAAGTGTAGCAAAAAATACGTTAGATACCGTGATACACGCTGCCACTATAAAGGAGTTCAATAACCAGTCCCATGTATGTGGGCTGAAGTTAAAGAAGAATTTATAAGATTCAAATGAAATCTTCGATGGTAGGATAGAATAGCTCATTGCACCAGCTTCTACCGGATCACCGAACGAGGAGATGACCATAAAGTATATCGGGAATATGGTAGCTGCGGCAAATAGGATAAGGAACGTAATGTTTGCACCATTACGTATAAACAGATACCCTTTGCTTCTTAAGCTATTGTTGTACAAACCCATAGTATTCTGCTCCTTTTCCTAGTATTCTACATCTTTACCTATAAACTTGAATTGAAGGAAAGATATAAATCCGATAATCGCTGCTAGAACTAATGATTGTGCCGCTGCCTCACCAAACTCAAAATATGTGAACGCATTGTTAAAGATTAACAAACCTACCATTGTTGTTGCATGGTCTGGTCCACCGCCTGTCATAAGATAAGCGTTTTGGAATACTTGGAAGGAACCGATAACACCAGTAACAAGTAGGAATAGCGTTGTTGGCTTAAGGAAAGGGACAACGATAAACCAAAGCTTTTGCAGGAAAGACGCCCCGTCAATTTCAGCTGCTTCATAATAGCTGTTATCAATAGCGAGTAATGCGGCTATATAAATAATAATTGCTGTACCATGACTTGATAACCATGACATTAACACAAGTGAGAACATTGCAGTTGCACTGGAACCAAGCCAGTTTTGATTTTCAATACCTAAAAAACTCACGAGCTTATTGGCAATACCTGATTTTAACGGATCGAAGATCCACAGCCACACAACAGAAAGCGCTACACCAGATGCTACGGCTGGCAAGTAATATAGTGCTTTAAAGATCGTTTGTGTTTTTTTCTTGAAAGGAATAATCAAAATTGAAATTAAAAATGATAGAAGAATATTAAACGGAACAGTTAATAGCGTATATACTAACGTGTTTTTCAGTGCTTTCCAGAAAAGTTCATCTGAAAACGAGTTAACGAAGTTATCCATGCCAACAAAAGTGGATCCTAATGGACCATATTTTTGTAAGCTGATAATAAAAGCATTGATGACTGGATATGCGGTAAATAAAGAAAACGCAATAAGTGCTACTGCGATAAACGCGTATCCCCAACCTGAGTCACTTTCGAGTTTCAATTTTTTTCTTTTAGTCAACGTTTGATTCATTGGGTCGCACCTCTCTTCTAAAAACAGTACAAGCTCTAGCTAATTTAGAAGGAAAGCTGTACGTTCTAGCTACGCACAGCTTTCACATGTCAGCCTACGACAGACTAGTCAACTACAATACCATCTTTACCGAAAGATTTAATTGCAGCTGCTTTAACTGCATCATACATTTCTTGTGGAGCAATCTCATTTGCAAGTAAGGCTTGTAGTTTAGGAATAATAACTTCTGTTTCAATTTTTAATGCTTCAGCAGCCAGATCAGTAGGAATATCTGTACGAGCCGGAAGCGCTTTTGCCATCATAGCTTTACCTGCAGCAACGTTATCTTCGTTACGAGGGAATTTTTCAAGTACTTCTGCATTACGTGCAGATTCAGTAATTGGTGATAAGAACAGCTCATTACTGTAGTTAGCAGCAATTGAACCAGAAGACAAGAAATTCGTTGCTAGGGCAATATTTTTGATGTGCTCTTCAGATGGAGCTTTTTTACCACGAAGTGCGATATAACCATCAACGATTGAAGTAGGGACATAATCGGCACCGTTGAATGTTGGGACTGGAAGTGAAATATAATCAACTTCAATAGAATCTGCAACAGCTGAACCATCGTTCGCTTTAATCTTCTCATTGTTTAGACGAGCAGAGTTTTCAAATGCAGATAAACCTTTACCTGTGATCATCGTTTGACCCGTTAGGAACATGTTCCACCGTTTACCAGCATCGATAGAGCTTAGCTCTTTAGGCATAGAACCATCGTTGATCATTTCGCGAATAGATGTAAGTAGACCCAAGAAGTTTTTGCTTGTATACGTATATTTAAGATCTTTATCGAAGTAATCTGGTAAACCTGCAGTTTTAGCAAGAATAGCTAGATAGTCTTTAGATGCTACACCAGATGTTGCGAACACGAAACCATAACGAGTAGTTTCACCTTTATCATTTTTCACTACGCCTTTAGAAATTGCATTACGGAACTCTTCATAAGTCCAACCGTTTTGTTGAATGCTTTTCCAATCAATTCCGGCTTCTTCAAGGAATTGTTTGTTACCACCGATAGTGTGGATTTCCATATACGCTGGTAGGCCGTATTGAGCGTCACCTAGTTGGAAATATTTCAATGGAACTTCGTCATAATCTGCCTTGGCTTCATCAGAAAGGGCACCGTTAAGGTCGATTAGTACATTAAGTGCTGCATATTTCGAAATTCCCGAAGCACCGATAAAAGCAATATCTGGAGGAGAACCTGCATTTACTTGAGTATCAAGTTTTTGCGTCATATCTTCCCAGCTCGCTGGCTCGATTTTCAAAGTCAAGTTAGGATGTAGTGTATTAAATTCTTTTTCCATATCAGCAAAACGTGTTTGATAGTTCGCTGATATCGGAGGTAAAAGTGCTGTAATCGTATCCTTTTTAGGCTCAGAACCACCGTTACTAGTTCCTGTGTTACCGGAATCTGTAGAAGCTGGAGCGTTATTTCCGTTTCCTCCGCAAGCCGATAATAGTGATACCATCATGATTCCTGACAAAAACAGAGTTAATCCACGTGATCTTTTTTTCATCGAAAACAGCCTCCTCAATTATTAATAGCATCCATCCTGTTATTCCACTTTTCACACCTAAACCAATGATGAGATTGCCTGTTTCAAGCGTCCTCCGTTTGCGTTAAGTACTTGTTCTGCTTCTTTTGCATCTAACCCCGATTTAATCATCATAATTGCCAGCTTACAGTTCATAGATGCTTTTTCAAGTGTTTCTGCGGCGGTTGATGTATCTACACCAGTCGTGTTCATGATGATACGAATCGAGCGATCTACGAGCTTAAAATTACTAGCCTTCAGATCAACCATCAAGTTGTTGTACGTTTTCCCTAACTTGACCATTGTGCATGTTGTCAGCATATTAAGCACCAACTTCTGAGCAGTTCCTGCCTTTAATCGAGTCGAACCGCTAATGACCTCAGGTCCTACAACAGGTGTTATACAAACATCTACAATGGGTTCGAACTTTGAGCCTCTGTTGTTACAAACACCGATAGTGGCTGCTCCAAGTTCCTTTGCTTTCGCTAAAGCTGCAATAACGTAGTTTGCACTACCGCTTGCCGAAATCCCAATAAGTACATCTTTGTTTGTTACACCAATGCTTTCGATTAATGCGATCCCTTCATCCATATCGTCTTCACAGCCTTCAACCGCAGTACGCAAAGCAATATCACCACCAGCAATATAGCCCTGCACCAAGGAAGGATCTGTACCAAAGGTAGGAGGACATTCGGAAGCATCCAGAACACCTAATCTTCCTGATGAGCCAGCTCCTATGTAAAACATTCTTCCACCATTAGACAACCTATGATGTAGAATATCTACCGCCTTTGCAATCTGCGGAATCTCCTCAGCTATAGCTCTGGGGACCAGTGCATCTTGTTGATTCATTAACTGGATCATTTCTTCCGTAGTACATTCATCAATCATTAATGTGTCTGGATTCACAGCCTCTGTTGTCAATCCCGCAAGGTAGTCATTCATAGCCATCCTCCTTCTTCCCAGCCTTAATCTGTCATGTAATTAACAAAACGCGTTAGATTAACTTACAATTATTATGTTCTTATACTAATACAACACCGTCGCTTCGTCAATACATTTTGAAATATAATTTCATAAAGAAAATAAATTCTGATGTTTTATTTCATTCCTTACACACTATGTTATACCACATTTATAAAGCGCTTACAAGATGCAATTTAAATTTTTACCAATTGCTTTGATCGCCATGGCTCTAAGGTTAAATCGATTTAAAAAAAATGTATTATTTGCTGATTGTCGCTCCAAACGAAACATAAAGTTACATCATCCGTGTTCAACCGGATGATGTTTCGTCTTCGATTCCATTCATTTTCTTCCTCATAATTGTGTGCCAAGCTATTAATTATTGAATTAAACTACTTATTATATTCATTAGATCAACGTATTCATCATGTAGATAATCTGACATGGATTGATAAATAGTATATTTAAGTATACGAAGTGAATGAAATACAAAAAAAAGAAAGCATTGATCCATGATCAATGCTTTCCTCCACATTCATTCTATCAGAACCTAATTTCTAAGTTTTTTCTTTAATATATTATGCGTTTTTGTTAAGTAGGTTTTTACTTCTTCATATTCTGCACTTGCGACACCAGCAAATAATATGTCGATGATCGTAAGCATCGCAATACGCGAGCCCATAGCCCCACTGCGGATTGTTATTTCAGGTGTGGATATGCTCAGTACAATATCCGCCCGCTCCGCAAGCTCACTTTTATTGTACTTCGTAATCGCAATACATTTCGCTCTATTCTTTTGGGCAATTTCCAGTGCATCAATAATATCACTAGTTGCTCCAGAGTTAGAAATGAAAATGGCAACATCATCTTTCTCAAGTAAAGTTGCTGCCGTGAGCTGACTATGACCATCTGTATAGGCATGACACATCTTATTAATTCGAGAGAACTTCTGTTCCCCGTCCATACAAACGAGTCCCGAAGCACCTATTCCAAAGAAAACAATTCGCTTACTATGACATAGTAATTCTACAGCTCTTGTAATTTCTTTTCGATCAATAACACTAAGCGTATCCTCAATGGACTTGCAATTATTCAATGAAATATTTGATATAATTGTCGAGAGATCATCACCTGGCTGAATATCTGTATATTGAGCCTTTGAATCCTCATCACGAGAACCCAAAGATGCCGATATACTCACAATAAAATTGCGGTATCCGCTGTAACCCATCGTCTTACAGAAACGAAGGACAGATGCATCGCTTGTCTTACTCGATTGAGCCAATTCCTTAATCGACAAATGAGGGATCTCTTCCGTATTTTCTAAAATGTAATCTCCGACCAATCGTTCAACTGGTGTAAAACTCTCTCGCATCTCACGAATTTTAATTAATACGTTGTCATTTAGACTCATAATCTACCTACTCTAGATTTAATTAACACCTTTAATAATATCATAAACAATATAAACAACCTATTTCAATAACAAAATACGTTTTGGCATATCAAAAGCAAATATTAATTAATCTATTAAAATCATCCTACTCTTAGATCATCTGGTGACTTTACGTTGATTATAGCGTAATAAAGTTGTAAGGTATAGTCGATAATTATATACCTTCTGATATGGTGAAACAAGGGACCACAAAGGTCCCCGAAGATTCTTTCTATTGTTCTCAGCATACGTATAACGCATGTATTTTTAAATTTTACTGCCGTCTAAATATGACTCGATTTATCAACTACATTCTTTGATGTAGCACCGTTGCTTGAACCATTTAATTTGCTAGCAAGCTGCTTTAATGCAGTCAAGAACACCGGCATGGCCGCTACACTTAGTAATAATAGTGCAATGATTAATACGAATGCTACCTGTATAAGTGTCATTACGCCCGAAGGAATCAACGCGGCGCAGGTGCCTCCTAGAATAAAGGCAGCAGACAATACTACACCAACCATATAACGTGATGCCACTCAATTCTTGATCCAACATCCCCTTCAAGCTCGTTGTACCGCATCATCAGGAATATGCTGTAATCAACGCCCAGAGCTGCAATCAAGCCATCTAATGGCATTCCAAAAGCTGTCTGCAAGTTCTTCTTCGAGCTCAAGCGAATACAGTAACTCACCTTCTTCCATCATTTTAGCGAACATCTTCAAAGGGCCATATACAGTGCGATCAATGCCATGGAAGGCAGGGGGCGAAACAATTTTTCCTCCTTACCTGATTTGGCTATATCTAGAATGAATTTTAATAAATCACCGAATATTGCTTTGCTATGTTCGTCTAAGTAATACCCATCTTCATGCAAGCCTTTCTTTTGCGATTTTTTTGCGCAAGAAATAAAGAGTCCTTTATAATGTAATAATGTACATAAAGACGGATTTGGAGGAAAACAAATGGCAAGTCATAAATGGGTATTAATCATAGACGATGAAGATGATTTAGCTCGTCTGATGAAGGCAGTTTTACATAAAGAAGGTATTGCAGACGTTGTAACTGCCGGGACAGTTGCAGAGGGCTGGGACAAGTTTCAGGAGTATAATCCTGAGCTTATATTGCTAGATATTATGCTACCAGATGGAGAAGGATATGACTTATGCAGAAAAATTCGGGAAACATCAAATGCACCGATCTTATTTATGTCTGCAAAGGATGAGGAAATTAATAAGCTGTTAGGACTGGCGATAGGTGGCGATGATTATATTACTAAACCGTTCAGTCCCAAAGAAGTTGCCTATCGGGTAAAGGCACAACTGAGAAGAGCTGGCTTTACAGAGGAAAAAAAGGCTCCGAAAAGTTTGCAAGTGGGCCCCTTTGAGCTCAGTGCCAATGAGACAGAATTAAAAAAGAATGGCGAACCCCTTGTGCTTACCGCCAAAGAAGTCGGTTTAATGAGCTGTTTCATGCATCATCCGAATCAGATCATAAGCAAAGAAACCTTGTTTGAACAGGTATGGGGTGAAGATTTTTTTGGTTCCGATAATACAGTGATGGTACATATTCGGCGCTTACGCGAAAAAATTGAGGCCGACCCTTCAAATCCTTCCTTTATTTTGACGGTTAAAGGGTTAGGTTATAAATTAAATACCAAGGAGTGAGACTAGTTGAAATGGAAATTGACACTCCGCTTTTTAAGATCGGTTATGACTATTGTTGTGATCGTTGGTATTGTAAACGCGATTTTGTTCCTTTCCTTATTCGTTATAAAGGTAAATAATAATAACTTTGGCACTGAAGAAGCATCTGCAGAAACCTTTAGCCGGACCTTTTCACAATACGTAGAATTACAGGCTGGCAAACCTGTTGTGAATGAAGAAGGTCTCAAAAAACTACAAGAAATGAGCGCCTGGGTACAATTCTTGAATGACCAAGGGGAGCAAGCAGCTGCCTTTTATACCCCTAAAGAATTGAAAACAGAGTATTCTCCTATTGAAATTGTACAAATGTATAAATATAAAGAATTAGATGCACGCACGACGGTTTTTGTCAGCGAAGCCCAAAATTTCAGTTACTTTTTAGGGATTAATAATCCAAAAATAGGCCGGTACGTAATGACCTATGACTACGCTAAAATTTTCAAAGATGTTAATGTTTTTCTTTTCATTTTTTTAATCGTTGATGTGCTTATTGTAATCCTCATTGGATTTCTATTTGGGAAAAAGTTAACTGCACCCCTTCATACATTAATAGAGGGTATTCAACAGCTCAGGGAACGACGTTTTAAGAAAATGCCTACTCCCAAAGGTGTTTATGAAGATGTTTTTCGTAATATGAATGAACTATCTGAAAAGCTCGATCGACATGAAGAGGAACGTAAACGTCTCGATCAAATGCGTGAGGAATGGATTAGCAATGTTTCACATGACATGAAGACACCACTTGCTTCTATTCAAGGTTATGCAGAATTTATTAACGACAGTGCCACAGATTTAACAGCCCAAGAATTACAGGAATACACGTCAATTATCAAGAGTAAATCGATGTATATGAAAGATCTGTTAGATGACCTCAATTTAACGACACGTTTGCGTAATCACCAGCTATCCCTGCAATTTGAAGAGGTGAATCTCGTTCAGTTTCTACGAGAATTAACGATTGAACTTTTAAATGACCCGACCTTTGGTGAACCGCAGATAGAGTTTGAGGCAAATATGGTTAAAGCCGTACATAAAGTAGATAAAAAATTACTAAAACGAGCGATCCTTAACTTTATCTACAACGCGCTGGTGCATAACGATGAAAATGTTGTGGTGAAGATTCGAGTGGAAACCATTAGTCCGCATACCCAAATTACAATTTCTGATAATGGCCAGGGTATTCCAGCTAAAGATCTGGAACAGGTTTTCGAACGCTACTATCGGGGTACAAACACAACGAGTAAGCATGGAACTGGGTTAGGTATGGCCATCGCCAGAGATATTATTTGGGCTCATGAGGGGAAACTCGATTTGACGAGCGTTGAAAATACCGGTACCACCATTACTATACTTTTATAATACAAATGACTTACCTACTCATTAGCAGAGAAAAGGGCTGTTCTCCACTTACTTTATTGGAGACAGCCCTTCTTCAATCTATTAGTTTTTTAGTGCCTTTAGCGGAATATCCTCTAATTTCACTTCATCGTATGAGGAGACTTGATCACCTTTTTTTACATACATTTTCAAGTAGGCGCCTTTACGAAGATTTTTTTGTGCATTAAATTCCAGTGGAATTGTATTACCTTTGGCATTTGTAGCCTCTAGTGTATAAGAATAAGAGGTCATGACTGAACCATCGCTCAGTTTATATTCATGGGGTTCCCCATCCTCTGTGATTTGTAAGTAGTAATTTTCAGCATTGAAGCGATTGAAATCAATCTTGGCTATAGCAAAGACCCCTACAACTCCAATAACAAACAAAATACCCATAGTAATTAGAATTTTTTTCATCTCAATCATCCTTCTGTTCTATTATTTAGTGTGATAATACGATTGTAAGAAGCTACGGTTAAGAAATAATACAACCCGTAAATTACGGTATAAGCAATCATCCATAGCAACACTGGTTTTGCTAAATCTATCATCAGTAGACTAGAGAATGCTTTTAAAGCCACTACACTATGCAATAACCCTACTACAAGCGGTACAACAAAGATGACGAATACCTGTGACGCAATTGATTTTCGCATTTCTTTTGCACTGACACCCATTTTATGCAGCATATTGTACTGTGATTTATCCTCTTCTGCCTCTGTTAAAACCTTAAAATAAATGATACTGCCTGTAGCAGCTAGAAATACTAGACCAAGGAAACTTCCGATAAACAGTAGAGACCCCACACCTTCCAAACTTGTTTGGTAATCTTGTGGACCACTTGAAAATAACGCTTCTTCAGGTAATTGATTCTCAATTTTTTGAGATAAATCTACAGAGGCATCATCTATCCCGAGGACACGATAGTGCAGCGCTTTCCCATCATTTTGCATCGCTTTATACTGGTCATCCGAGACTACCACGGTTATACCTGCTGTACCTACATTCAATACGCTTTGTGTTTTAAAGCTTTGGAATGTGAGAGGATGGCCGTTGCCTGTTGTTATAGTTTTTCCTGTATATATTGGTGAGAACCTTTTGTCATATCCGATATCTAAAATAACCGCGTAGCTGTCCTTTACATCTAATTTTTCTTTATGTTGTAGACTTGCTAATTGGTTGTATGTTTTTTCATCGATAACTGTATATTCTCTTTTATCAGAGCTATCGAATGT
Organism: Paenibacillus sp. FSL F4-0236; assembly: GCF_038000135.1. Lineage (NCBI taxonomy): Bacteria > Bacillati > Bacillota > Bacilli > Caryophanales > Paenibacillaceae > Paenibacillus > Paenibacillus sp. FSL F4-0236. The sequence continues at coordinate 1,614,105 of NZ_JBBOBK010000001.1, read as the reverse complement.
TGATGGCGAGTTTAACTCTTTCGTATGAAACGTAATGGATAGTGCTTCAATATTTTTATCGTATTTTGTATCTGATACTACAGCACTCACTTGCTTGTCCATTTCTGCATCTGTTGATTGATACATAAAGGTATTCGGATTAATCGTTTTCGCCGAGTCATTCGTATTGTAATAAAGGCCATAGACCGCTCCACCGGCAGTTACTGTCGTAGCACTCAACACGGCAATCACAGTTAATGTACGTGCGTTCCCACGAATACGATAGAGCAGCTGCGAAATAGTAATGACATGAAGGCCTTTCCAAAGCCACCTTTCATTTTTCTTAATCATTGCTAACACAAAGCCAGTCACACTGTGGAACAATAAAAATGTACCCAAAATAACCGTTGTTAAAATAATTAATACAGTCAAGGGGAATCCAATTTTTTCCCATACCTTAGAAGTGAAAAGGTCCTGCATTGCAAGCCAATAGCCCAAGACAATGAGTAACACTCCAAGAACAGCTACTATCATAGATGGTTTAGGCGCCACTTCTCCCTTTTTGGAAGCATGAAATAAATCAATCAGCTTAAATTGATAGATCAAGCGATAGCCTTGAAACGATGTTACTAAGAATATAACTAGAAATACGATAGCCGTGTTCATCGCTGCCGCCGCTGAAAATGTAAAGGGTGCTACAACGTCATAACCCATTAAATGAATCAAAATCGTCATAAATCCTTTTGAACATAGGAACCCAAGTACAATTCCTACTACTAAAGAGAATAATCCTAACAATAAATTTTCGAAAAAGAGCATAAAGCCTATTTGACGATTACGTACCCCTAGCAACGCATACAATGCGACTTCTTTTTTACGTTTTTTCATAAAAAATGAATTGGAATAGGCTATAAATATGAACACGAAAAAGATGAGAATGACTGCCGCCCCACTCATTAGTGAACCAAGTTTTTGGGATGAAGCCGTCTGTTCTGCTATCGTATCGCTATATTTCAAAGTCACAAATGTAAAGTAAATGATGATACTAAACACCATCGATGCAATATATAAAAAATATTGTGAAAAGTTTCGGGCTATATTTTTTCTTGCTAGACTAAATAACGTCATCTACCTCACCCCCAATGGCCGCATGAACATCTAAGATCTCTTGGAAGAAGGCTTTGCGTGTCTGATCACGACGAAATATTTCTGTTGAAAATGAACCATCCTTGATGAAAATGATCCGGCGGCAGAAGCTTGCGGCAAAGGCATCATGAGTCACCATCATAATGGTCGAGTTGTTATTTTCATTTAAAGTGCTTAAGCTTTCCAATAAATCTGTTGCTGATTTAGAGTCAAGCGCACCTGTTGGTTCATCAGCCAAAATAAGTGCAGGCTCTGTCACGAGCGCTCTAGCCGCAGCGGTTCTTTGCTTTTGACCACCAGAGATTTGGTAAGGATATTTTGCCAGTAAATCTTCAATCCCAAATACTTTAGAAATCTGAGTCACGAGGTGATTGATTTTCTTCGCTGGAATTTTAGCAATCGCCAGAGGAAGCAATATGTTCTCCTTTACAGTCAAGGAATCGAGTAAATTGTAATCTTGGAAGATGAAGCCGAGATGTTCACGTCTGAAGTCTGACAAGGCTGCTTCCTTCATATCATGAATACTCTTGTTCTTCATATAAATCTTCCCTTCAGTTGGGGAATCAATAGTTGCTAACAAATTTAGCAAGGTTGATTTTCCAGCGCCCGAAGGTCCCATAATCCCTACAAACTCACCTTCATGAATGTCAAAAGACACGTTTTCTAAGGCTGTGTAAGCAGCACTTAACTTCCCGTATACTTTTTTTATGTTTTCTACTTTTAATAATGGTTCCATTCATTTCACCTCATAATTTGCTGATACTTATACTATAGGCTGTGAACCTTACAGCAAATTCATGCCAACCTTACAAAAAGCTTAAATCCAAAAAAAAGGGTACCCAGTAGCCATTTAAGACTACGGAGTACCCCTTTACGATTGAAAAGAATTCATTTTTTTCTCGTTGTATATAAATCAGAAGCTTCATCAAAGTAAAAGCGGCGTTTTTGTTTGCCAAACACGACTAATATAACATGAATGAACAACACGATCGTTAAAATGATAGAGGTCAATGCTGCACCTAACGTTAAGAATATAGATGCCTTATAGAATGGAGAATCCATTGATAGTTCCACGTTATTCAAAGTATTCGCAATGACTGTTATGAAGTACATCGCGTAAATGGCACCAAAGCGTTTAAATAATCGCTTGTTCGTTTCCACTCGACTTATTTTACTGTCATAGCGATAACGCATTATTTTTGTACCGATTGTCGATCCATTCCAAATCCATGGAATAATAAACAAAGTTACAGAAAGTGTAATTGTGCTCGCAATAAATTCACTAACCATATTAACGTTGGTCATACTCAACACAACTTTAACTACTATGTTGCTGATAAATATATCAATAATAACAGCCAGCAACACAGACATCCCTCTTACTTCATCAAGAGCCAATAATCTATCTGCTTTCTCATTAATTTTCTTTTTTGATGGGAATAACGCCAACACGGCTGGAGCAATAAAGAAGCCCAGTACCCCGCCGGTAGTATTCAACAATAAATCGTCCACATCAAAAATACGATAAGGGCAATTATAAATCCCGTAAATACCTGTTACCTGTGTTATCTCATAAAATAATGTTAATAAGAACGTGATTGCTAGCGCTTTTTTCCAGTGTTTCTTGTCTTGAAAAAAATATCGCAAATAAACACCAAAAGGTAATAATAGCAAGAAATTAAAAAAAGCTTGATAGAATGAGGGTTGGCTAAATAACAGTCTATAAGTTGCAGGCTGTGATAACACAATACCACTATTCCCTAAGGTGCTCACTATAAATTGAAATGGCATAAGTGAATAATGTTGTGTGCCCGGTTTTTGTAGTGAACAAGTATCGCGTATCTCTGGCAACGGCAACAAGACTAAAAATAACGCTGCTAGAAAGTAAAAAATAAACGAAAATGAAATTAACGTGGTAGAAAATGGCAGATAGTTATACTTTCTATAGGTATAAATGAGCCATGGGATAAATAAGGCGAATGCTAAAACCACAAAAAAGATCGCCGCCACAAAGATTGGTTGAGTATATGCTGACATTTCTAGTTCACACCCTATAATTATTTAGTATTCATATTAACCATAAAACTGATTCTAATTCAACTGGAGTTGGAACATTTTATCAAATTTAAGGATCCTGTAATGTTGGCATCAATTTAATGTAAGGTTCTCCACTTATACTGACTTCTAAGCAAATGAAACTATTTTCAAAGGAGAACTATTAATGAATCCCTCGATTTCACAAAAAGAAAGAATCATTTCACTCGACATCATTCGCGGGCTTGCTCTTTTTGGCATTCTGCTGATAAATGTTGGAGCCTTTAAAGTTATTATGGAAGGAGATCCCTTACCAGACTATAGTGGCATTAATGGAATCATCAATACTTTGATAATCATCTTCGTACAAAAAAAGTTCTTATCTATTTTTTCATTCCTATTCGGAGTAGGTCTATACATTTTCTCCTCAAGAGCCGAAAGCCGGGGAGATAAACCTAGATGGCGTATGGCTAGACGTTTACTGATCCTCTTGCTGCTGGGAATCATTCATGTATTTATCTTTTGGGGAACCATTCTACCCGTATACGCCATTATCGGATTGTTTCTGAGCCCTTTTTATCACACAACGGTTTCTACACTTAAAAAGTGGCTTATGGGTATGACATCCATTTACATCATTTCCTTGATGGTAAAAATATTTTTACCGTCTCAAGGGGCAGTCTCATCTATCCTTGATATTTTTTCTAATGACGCTATGCAAATCTTTATTATGTTTTTAGCCGGTTTTTTAACTGCAAAGTCAGGTTGGCTGACACATATACAAGAATTATCAAAACCAATTAGATGGATTCAAATGGCATCATTTCTTTTGTTCGTTGGTTTCTCATTATGGATTTGGAACGCTTCTCAAAGCGGGAGCAGCAATGTAGATTCAGTTACGGGCTTAGGATCACTTCCAACCACTTTGTTTTACTTAACAACATTATTTCTACTATTAGAAAACAAACAAATGGTGAAATTCCTGACACCCATATCACGGGTGGGTCAAATGGCATTTACAAATTATGTAGCTCAAAGCATTATAGGGACGGCAATCATTTCAATGATAGGTCTCGAAGTCGTTTCACCAAAAGATATTCTTTACATCGCTGTTCTGATTTATATGATTCAAATTATTTTTAGCACCATCTGGTTCAAGTTCTTTTCCATGGGACCCTTAGAAAAGCTTTGGCGCTTGATGACCTATGGAACAAAGCCTGCAACAAAAAACCCCTCATAAAAAAGGGGTTTTCGGGTTTAAGCGCTTTAACTTTTAGTCGAAGAATCATGCCATGAACTCTAATAATTAGAGAATCAAGTCCAATGCATCCTGTGAAACCCACACTTTATCTTTAATCATTACTGTCAGTACATTGAGTTTCGTTGTTTTGCCATCCAGAATGGCGATGTTTTTATCTATAGGCAGCTTGAGAACTTGGCCTGCTTTTTTCACTACAACCAACGGATTAGTCTTATCGGTCTTATCTAGGGTGATCGTAGCTCCTTTGGCCTTGAATTTATCACTGGATACGTACAGTGTATCCTGAAGTTGCGCCAGATTTAGTCCGGTCACTTCTTGAATATACTTATTCACATCCGTATTCTGGATTACACCGCTGTTCACGAAATCGGTCGGTTTATAATTAGCCGGATGGTAGGCGAACAATCCAACCTCTTCCGATGTGTGATCATCCGTAGAGAAGGTTACGCCTATCTTACTCCCCAAGATTTTACCGATGACCGGCGAAAGGTTATCTTTCATTCCTAATCTGACTTGATCCGCTTCTTCTTTGGTTAAATCACTAAGTCCATAATTATCCGCTAGGACCTTTTTGAAATTGTGCTCATTAATACTGCCTTCAATGTAATAACTGGTGTGTTTCGCTTTCTTCAATACGGAGACTAGGTCTTTGGTGGAATCATAGTTCGTCATATTGAGCCCGCCAGTAGCATGATCCGAAACGGACAAGACTGCTGTATTTCCGTCTTTTTCTGCAAAGTCAACAGCGGCTTTAAAGGCTTTATCAAACGCTAATGTCTCACTCATAATCCCCACCGGATCGTTATCATGACCATACCAGTCAATCTGGCTTGCTTCGACCATCAGAATAAAACCATTATCGTTCTGCGACAACTTCTCTATCGCTACTTTGGTCATTTCAGCAAGGCTCGGTTGCTTTTGCGGGTTCAGATCAAAATCAGCATCCAGTGCTTCAGGGTTGAACAGACCCCAGATTTTATTCGTTTTAGAATTCATTAAACCTGCTTTATCCGTTACGTATTCATACCCATTTGATTTCAGGATTTTGGTTAAATCTTCTCCGTCCTTACGGTTAATGTCTTCTTTGCCGGGTACCAAATACCCGGACCCACCCCCGAGAAGAACATCTACGCCACTGTAGACCATCTGTTCTGCTATAGACTGCGCATTGTCACGCGTGTATGCATGACTTAAAAATGTAGCTGGCGTCGCATCCGTTAATTCACAAGTAAATACCGTTCCTGTACTTTTCCCTGCCATTCTCGCTGCATCCATAATGGTAGGCAGAGGTTTGTTCACGTCCTCTGGCTTAACTGCACCCACAAACGGCATCGTTATTCGGTCGGGCAGTATGGATACGGTCTCACTCTTAACCTTATGTCCTGTGGCATAAGCCGTAGCTCCCGCAGCGGAATCTGTGGTCAGTGAATCCGTAGAATAGGTTCTCACCAGCCCACTGAAATACTTATCCATCGCAAGCGCCTGCCCTCCTTGATACCATCTGGCCAAGTTCACATCGGATAAGCTCATCCCATCCGTAATAAACAGGATCACGTTCTTGACCGATTTGTTGGTAGGAGCATCAGAGTTATTGGCGCCACTGGCGTAGGTCGTTCCGTTGCCTGCTGCAAGCAGACTACAAATCATAACGGTACTGCAAATTCTCCCGATAACCTTTTTGCGCATTTGAATCCTCCTCTAGCAGATTTTGTTAAGTACGTATCTAGTTTAAAGGAGGATTGTTTGCGGGAGCAGCACCTATTCTCTTGTTATATATTAAATTCTGTGCATATTTTGACTTGACCTGTGCTACTGATATTTATAAAAAAAGGGCGCCCTAGGGCACCCTTTGCATTATTATTGTCTTATTACGAGGATATCTCGAGGCGCTCTACCAGTGCTTTGAATTTGGGAAATTTCGGAGCTTGTAAGGATACGGCCTACCAATATAAACGAAGATGTGACATTGTTAAAGTTAAAATTATTCAAGTTCGCTACGTTTTGGCTGCCACGGAACACACGGAACGATCCCTGAAAGTTAATTCGTGAAAATAGTACAAGCGTTACTTCAGAGCTCTGCACAACATTTCTGAGACGGAAACTCGAGAGAACGTTGTTAAACCGAAACGCTCCAAGATCACGAACCGCAACTCCTCCACGTCTGAATCGAATCCTGCGATTGGTAAAATTAGTACCCGACCAAAGAGCAAGACGTATATCACTGTTGGCCAACTAAATCAACTCCTTCTCTGAGATTGATATAGTCTATTACCAACATCAAAGAACGGTACAAGACAATTACAGTTGTACAAATGTTTGTTTTCCAGATTTCCCTGCGGTGATACTATCCATAATAGCAGTCGAAGTGATTTTCCAGTTATATTCGTCTAACTACTATATACTTTCTTATACGTTAGGAGCGAATATGAAAAGAATCATTCAAGCATTCGGGTATTTAGGTAGTACAATTTTAGCTGCAGCATTACTGTCATGGATCTGCGTATTTTTGATTAACGGCTTACCTGGTGTCTATGCATGGATGGCACTTAAATTTATCATCCCAATGCTAGGTTTCGTAGGAGTATTATTAAATATCTTTTTAATATTAGTTTCTATTATCAAGAAGAAAAGAATTTCCGATAAATGGATGCCTCTCGTTTTATGTACTTTATTAGCTTCACATTTCCTCCTGACCATGAATATTATACAGTTGGTATATCCTGTACGTATAATCAACGTCCACCCTTCAGTCACAGTTAAATGGCCATTTTCTGAGCAAACAGTTGTTGGCTGGGGTGGTGATTCCACCGACAATAATCTGCCTCATGCCACTTGGCCTTCGAAACGTTGGGCCTATGATTTAGTCATGGAACCCTATAATACAGGAAGTACTAATCTGGAAGATTACGGAATTTGGAAGCAAAAGGTCCTATCACCGGTATCTGGAACGGTTATTGCAGCTTTTGACGATGAATCTGATATTGTGCCAGGTACTGAAAAATTCATTTCCATGGAAGGAAATCACGTTTATCTCAGGATTGATGCGACGGGAACCTACTTATTACTTAATCACCTCAAACAAGATAGTGTTACCGTTGCAGTTGGAGATCACGTCAATGCCGGTGAAGTGCTTGGACATGTAGGAAATAGTGGTTCCACATCAGAACCCCACCTGCATATTCATCATCAGCGCCAAGACCCAACCCAAACCCTTTTGCCTATTCTAGCAGAAGGACTGCCGTTATACTTTGAAGATACAAATGCAAAGGCTATGCCGTTAAAAGGAACAGAAGTCACGCCAATGCGCAATGAACCATGATCTGGTGAAGAGTGAAGCTGTCTTTCGGAGGAGTTACCGTAGGAGAAATGAACAGCTTTAACAACGATGATGTTCAGCAAAGATGCGGACGACTTCGGGCATAGACTTCAAATCAGCTTTAGGATAGCTAAAGAAAGAAAACACAAAAAAGAGGAATAAGCCTCTTCAGACTATTCCTCTTCTATTTAGCACTTGCTACTTATTCAGATTATCAGATAAGTACTTAACAATGCCGTCGTCAGAGTCTTGAGAATACTCCCACACCATGACACCAGCCAGTTTTTTATCTTTGATATATTTAACTTTTGCCTGCAAGGCCTCTTTATCTTCATACGTAATAAAAGTATCACCATCATATAAATAGGCCGTCTTCGCTGTATCGTCAAAGTATCGTTTAAATCCATCTTGGATCATATATTTTTCTTTTATCGTCTTGTAGCTTAAATCTACTTTGTCGATATTGATAGGTTTACCCAGTAAAAATGAGGCCTCCTTATTCACATCACTTTTAACATTCTCCCATCCGTAGGAATAAGCTGGAATACCTAGGAGAAGCTTGCTCGGATCAACATCACGATCTAAATATAAATGAATAATACGATCCACGCTGGTTTTGCTCTTTTTATGCTTATCTATAAATAAATTCGAATTATACCCTGTTGTATCTGACCAAGCTCCAGTCAAGTCATAGCTCATGACATTAATGAAATCCACATACTTTTCTACTTTTTTAACTTCAACGTTTTTGAAGAACCACTCTTCATTCCCTGCAGCAAAGGTTAAATAGTAATTTTTATTTTTACGCGGGAGTCTATCCAATTTTTCATCAAGTTCCTTCATTAGACTAGTAAAGTTCTTGGTATCCTCAGGTCGGGCTTTAGTCGTATTCCAGGAATCAAAGGCTGGATATTCCCAGTCTATATCGATCCCATCTAAATCTAACTCCTTAACCATTGCGATCATACTCTCAGTAAAGGAGTACCGGTTTTCATCCAATGAAGCATCGGAGAATCCGTCCGCTTTATACCCACCAACACCAAGTATGAAACTCGTTTTTTTATTATTTGCTTGCAGTTTCTTTATATTTTCTTTAATGATCTCATTTTTAGCAGGGTCTAGATCAAAATATACATTGGTTTTATTAATTTTGGCAAAGGCGAGAATAGCAATATCAATGTTTTTGTCTTTTAGCTTAAGATCTTTAAAATTTTTCCATAACGGTATGTACACGGAGGTTATTTTTTTGTCTGAATCATTGAGATTGTAATAGTAAATTCCCATGCCTATAGCTAATATAGCCAGGAAGACTTTTGTATATATACTTATTTTCATCATGTTAACTTCTTCCCCCAAATAATACATGTGTAATATATTTATTTAGATTTAAGACTTTAACCGTGATATAGCTAATTAAGAATACAATAATGACATTAAAAGCAAGGTTAAATATGGATTGGAGTATAGTAGCTTGTATTTCTGCTCTTCTGGATACCAATATTTCAACTAACAAATGAATTAAGTAGATACTAAAGCTAGCCTTGGAAATGGAGCTGATTATTTTTTTGACTTTGTAATTTAACTTCTCGCTAATCGCGGTTTCTTTTTCTTTAAAATAGATAAACGTTCCAATAGCCATAAAAAATGTCGTGAGTGAATAGTTGCCATAGAACATTTCATCTAACACACCACTGTACAAGGAAGAAAAATAGGTCGCTAATGGCGTAACAAAAAAGGATATAATGCCTAAATTAAAGAAAAGATTTTTGGCTTTCATCGATATCGTATAGTTAAAGAGATAATATCCCAGGATAAAATATCCTAGATAACCCATAAAAAAAGGTATATTAGTTATAGGAATATTGATATATTCGGAGGTCAATCTGAATACAAGATCGGAGATGAATTTATAAACCATACTTATCAGGAACCAGATCAGCAGATAATATTTCAAATCCTTTTCACTGCACACTTTTACCAACTTACTAATTAATGGAACTGTTATATAGATCGCAATAATCGCGTATAGAAACCATAAATGTATATAATTTTTATCAAAGATTAAACCGTACGAAAAATGAATGAAAAAATCATAAACGCCCATGCTGCTTTTTTGAATAAAATATTGGGTGTAAACGGCATAAATGAGTGACCAGCTAACTAAGGAAATGATTAAAGGAAGTACTTTTTTAATATAAAACTGCCGATATGATTTCACTTCCACTCTAAGGATCATTGCACCACTTATCATAAAAAACACTGGCACAGCAAATCTGGATATCGAATTAAAAAAGTTGCTAATCCACCAAGAGGTTGTATTGAAATCATTTGTCCTTGTAAGTAAGTCTGCAGTGTAGTGTAGAATGATGACGGCTATGATGGACATTATTCTTAATACATCTATAAATATGATTCGTTTATCTTTCAATATATGATTCATAAATACCTCCCGATGAATAGTTTGCTGATAGTTACAATAGGAGACTAGCTGATACTTGAAACACCTTTTCTCTCAACGAATCCCCAGCCCTCGTCATTATCAAAGTATTTAAATGTGCCTACGATATTCATATAAAGCAGCAGATTTCGATAGGTTAGTAATTCAACTTGGCTAAACAAAAACATCCTAAAATAATCTTTAACTGAATAATTGCTGCCATATTTTTTGCATAAATAGAGAGAAATCCCGATTTGCAGTGCATTAATGACAATAACAGACAACAAGAGAATAAAAGCCTTAAATAAATTTGTACCTAGAAAGAGCGATTGTATAAGATAAAAAACGCTTGTAAATGCTGTTAATGTACCTAGAACAAAACCATCAATAGCAAAAAAGAGACTGACGCCAACGCTAAACTTTCGCGATAATTTAGACCAATAGATTAATATGCAATCTACAAAAGCTTTTTGCCAGCGTATTCTTTGTTTATAAAAGTTACTTAAGTTTTCTGGGCATTCCGTGTAGCATACGGCTTCTGGCGCGTAGACGAGCTTCTTATTCAAGTTATTCGCTTTAATGAACTCGTGAATTTTTAAGGTAATATCAATATCTTCGCCTACAGTACTTCTAAACCCGTTAACGTCCACCAATATACTCTTATAAAAAGCACCAAATGCGCCTGAAATAACGACAATTGAATTAAAAACCGATTGTGTTAGTTTTCTAACATAAAATCCATGGATGTAGCTGATAACTTGGCTTTTTATAATACCTTTACCAGTAAATTTATCTTGGATAACTCCGTTCCTTTTCTCAGCGCCCTGTACGATCTTTACCGTGCCACCTAAGGCGATGATCTTATCATCTTGAAAATATTGATTTACATATTTAAGAGAGTTTATTTCCAGCATGCTATCTGCATCCAGCGTGATAACAACATCAGAATTCGCACAATCGATGCCGGCGTTAAGAGAATCTGCCTTTCCGCCATTTAATTTATCAATTACAAATATTTTTTCATATTTCTCCGAAAAATAAATTCCTTTTATAGCAGCGTATGAAAGCTTACCCTCTGCTTCTCTATCACTTATCGATAAATCCAAAAGCTCATTTAATTTTTGAAACGTCTTATCCTTTGAACCATCATTAATAATGATGACTTCATAATTACAGTAATTTAGGCCCTCCATTGCATCTATGCAATTCTTAATAGTGAGCTCCTCGTTATAAGCAGGAACTAAAACGGAAATCGATTTTTCATCACAATCGTTATTCAACTTCTTAACTTTACTGAAAAATAAAGGGATGACTGTGTAAAGAGTTTGAAACCCAATAAAAATGAAGGTTAACAAATAAAAAAAGTATTGCATCTCCTCACTCCTTTTTATCTATCTAAAGCTTATAATTCTATGAATTGAACTGTTCTCCAGACAGTTAATCCCACACTAATTTCAATTACTTACATCCTTTGTAAGTAATTCCAACTAATAATAGTAAATAAAACCAAAAATAGCAACCTTTGAAAGCGTTGTTATTGTAATTTTCTGAATAATATATAATTTACCGCTTTATTTTACATACAGTATTTTTCATTTTTCATCACAAAAAAAAGAAAAGAAAGAGAGAGAAATTAAGAAAATAATATATTTTGTCGTTTAATCATTCTAAATGAATCTTTCAAATTCCAAGAATTATATGGAACGATAAGGGGAATATAGATCGTGTTCCGAGGGAGAATTTTCATACTAAAAAATAGCATATTCTTTCTAAATTTGGTAGACAAATACCATTTATTTGCATATAATCACTATGGTGTTACAAAAATTGTTATCATTCAATGAATTTAGCCCTACGCACCTTTTTCTCTTACCTTTCATGTCGATATATGAGCTCTTTATGAGTTTATATAAATACGTTCAACAAAGAAAGGAGTTGTAATTGAGACAAAACGTTCGGGACTGAATGCATCATTTGTTCGCAGTGCATATTTTTATATAAAAAGGAGGAGTAAAATGTCATCTATCCGTATTTCTCATTCACCTAGGGTAAAGTTGTTAGCTTATGGGAGTATGATCTTGATTTTTTCATTGGTTGTAATGTTATTCCCGGAAAGATCCTTTTCTCACGGTTATGTTGAAGGACCTGCTAGCCGGGCTGCACTCTGTAAATCAGGACAAAATACAGATTGTGGCCCGATTGTTTATGAGCCCCAAAGTCTAGAGGCACCTAAGGGGTTCCCTGCTGCAGGGCCAGCAGACGGGAAGATTGCAAGCGCTAACGGAGCTTTTCCCAAGCTTGATGAACAATCGGCTACACGCTGGTCTAAAGTCAACATCTCTGCCGGACAAAATACATTCACTTGGAAATTGACTGCCGCTCATTCGACGGCCAGCTGGAAATACTATATTACAAAGCCCGACTGGAATCCTAACGCCGCTCTTACTCGGGACTCATTCGACCTTACTCCTTTCTATTCGGTGAACTATGGAGGTGTACAGCCACCCTTCACTTACTCAGACACGTTTAACGTTCCGGAACGTAGTGGATACCACGTCATCTTGGCTGTGTGGGAAGTCGCAGATACTCCGAACGCCTTCTATAATGTCATTGATGTCAACTTTAGCGGAAGCAACCCTGTCGATACCCAAGCTCCTTCCGCACCAACAGCTTTGACGGCAACTGCAAAAACATCCACCAGCGTTTCATTGGCCTGGAACGCATCCACGGATAATACCGGTGTAACAGGGTACCAAGTATTTAACGGAACTTCATTGGTTGCAACCGTATCCGGCACTACATTAAATTACACCGTATCTGGATTAACCGCGAATACTGCCTATACCTTTAGTGTCAAGGCAAAAGACGCTGCTGGAAATGTCTCAAATGGAAGCAATTCCGTCAGTGTTACTACTAATGCACCCGTTGGTAATGATACGGAAGCACCCACAGCCCCCGGCGGCTTACATGTTATGGGGACACCAACATCCTCCAGCATTCAGTTAATGTGGAATCCGTCAACGGATAATGTTGGTGTTACAGGCTACCGTATTTATAGAGGAACGACATTAATCACCACTGTACCTGGCTCCACAACGGATTATACGGTAACAGGTCTTAGCGCAGGCACAACATATACGTTCAATGTATATGCCTTCGACGCCGCAGACAATCAATCAGTGGCCAGCACCATCAATGGAACAACCGCGACAGCGTCTACAACCCCAGCTTGGGCACCTAATACCTCTTACACAGTCGGTGCGTTGGTAACCTATAATGGTTCTGTGTATGAATGTCGTCAAGCCCATACATCGCTAACCAGTTGGGAGCCTGCCAATTCCCCGGCGTTATGGTTGTTGAAGTAATGATGTTAAAAGCATAGAATACCTAAATCTTAAAAAACCACGAGATACAGTGAAACTGTACTTCGTGGTTTTTTACTGTTTCGATCATATCGTTCAATTACCTTTTCACAAATTTTGGCACTCGTACATGGCCGACAATTTTCATGATAAACTAACGTTAAATATTAACTTACCTCATTACAACTGCTGGCTGGGCTTAGTAATATTTCCATATTAAAATCGGAGGGAATACATGAAAACATTTGTACTCAAATGGAACCAATTGAGCCTGGTAAAACAAATACACTCGGAACGGTTACGGTGAGATTGACATAGCTTCCTACAGCATCGATAACCCCTACAGCCTTCAATCCGGAGGCATAGTACTTGTTTACAATCAGCGCGCCTCCACCAACGGTTCAACGGTTCCGGTTTCCATCTCCACATGGATAGGCTTTAAAGTTACCTCAAGATAGTCAAGGTCTGCTGTGTAGAGGTCATTGGAATCCTTTTGGATTTTAATTTTGTTGGTCCCCGCTTGCAGGTTTACCGTTCCGACGCCAGATACTTTCTTCCATGAGGAGGCAGACTGGTCCCATCCAGCATTTGTCTTGGGGAATGATGCCTGGAACTTGTAAATTCCATTTACATAGACGCTTTGGGCGGCATCCGCCCCTGATCCGTTCGCATAGGCAATATCCAGTATATAGTCTCCGGCTACAGGCACATCTATTGTAACTTCCGCGAAACTCCCTACACTGTTCATAACGGCCACAGCTTTTCCAAAGGATGCATAATTCTTATTGGCGGCAATTGGCCCATTCAATTGACCATTTTCAAATTCATAGTGCTTCCCGGATGTCCCATTCAACACTTGAACTTTCCCAGAGCCTGTAACATTAGCAGCGGAAGTATTGGCGACCAAATTGCCTTTATAATATACGTTGTCAAATCTTACATAATATTTATCACTAAGATAGCCTCCAGTGGTTTTATCAAAGTATACATTCTTCAGGTTGAAATTTTTATTGGAGGATACATTCAGGTCAAAATACAGCAAGTTGTCCCTAGTCGAACCCGGCTCGGTATAGAGATTTTCGATCGTAAAATTATCGATATTGTCCTGAATTTTACCCCATATGCTTCCCAGTACATTTGTTTGCTTTATGGCATAGAAGTTAGTAATGCGAACAGTTCCAATCGAGCTGGTATCCTCGCCCGGCTTAGTTCCCTCAATCCCCTGAGCGAAGATGGCTGAAGTTTGAGCAATGCCGGCATGTTCGGGGAAATAAGCAATGTAATTATCGATCGTTACATTATCGGTTTTGCCCCACCAGCCAATGACAAGATTATTATCACCGGATACACTGAAGAAATTCTTAACATCTACCCCATTATTTCCACCAAGCGATAAACCGTCAGAGCATCTAGCATCGCTAATAACTTTAACATTGTCTATGGACACATTGTCCGTATTGCGTACAACCAGTTGATGGATCAGATTGTCGTTAAAATTTCGTACCAGGATGAAATCCCGCAACTCGACATTGTTGGATTTATAGAATACCATGTTGTTTTCAAACTCTGATTCATTCGGATTCACACCTGTATCATAGGCAACAACAATTCCTGGGCCCAGAATTTTTAGGTTGGAATTGTTAGCGGTATCAATTCTGGCATGCAGAACAGCTCCCGGCATGAGGAAAATCGTCTGATTGTCCTGCATCGTGAGTTCATTATTAGCGGGATAATGCGCCCCTGCTTGATAGACGGTTGCACCGGCAGGAGGCGCCGCTACAGGCGGATCCCCGAACAAGAAAAGCTCTTTATTCGGATCGTTGTCGATCTGAATAATAATTTTGCTTTTTTTATAATCGTTTAACGTGAACTGAAGCTGGTTGGCCGCCGGTTTAGTATACGTTATTCCGTATTGGGAAGGCATAATATTAGCTGATGTGAAATTGGACTTGTACTGTACCTTAACAGTCACCGTACCCGTGAATGCGAAGCTGGTAACTGCTTTGGGGGTAGCGGCCATTCCCGGTGCAGTCCATACGGGTGATGAAGTGTTTTCGACCCACACCTGAAAATCGCTGTTTGAAGCGAGACTTGCCGGAAACGGATAGACTGTACTAGTTCCTGCTGCTTCGGCATGCCGGACATAACCGACTGTAAACGCTACCAAAAAAGATAAAAAAAACATCCAATAAAACCTATTCTTAGCCCAAGTCATTTTTTCTCCTCCTCTAAACTTGTGTTGTAGGGGACTACAATCTGAATATTAGCAACACTGCCTGTAAAAAAGAATGGAAAATTTCAAGAAAGCGTGCCATATTTATTGAAATCGCATTTATTGTTGTTAAAAATAAACCTACATGTGGAATATGCTTTTTTCTTTATATTCCTTAGGTGTAATTCCCACATTTTTCTTAAATACCTTGCTGAAATACTTCTCATCATTGAATCCGGTTTTGGTTGCGACCTCGTACACTTTGAACTGGGGATCTATTAGGTATTCCATTGCCTTGTTTATTCTGACATTCACAATATAATCGGTTAAGGATATGCCCTCCTCCTTTTTGAACAATACACTGAAGTAGGAAGGATTCATGGAAACCTGATTTGCCAGCATATCGAGATTGATTACCTTGTGGAAATTCTTCTGGATGAATAGTTTGACAAGCGCAATTGATTTATTGTCTCCTGATTTTGTTCCTTCTTTATGGTCATAGGTACTTATCAATACTAAAGTATCAATAAAGCGCTTATTGGCCGCCGGTAAAGAAGTACATTCCTCCAGTTCCTCCACGAATTGATAGATGTTATTAGCCATAAAAACACCGGCCTTTTCGGAACCGTTTATACCGGACCCCACCTGTATAAGCAAGCTGCAAAGCTTGTCCTGGTATTCCTTCACCGTTACCATTCCTTTTATACTTGTCTCATTGCACCTCTGATTGATGAAGACTTCCAGCCTCCCGGTGTCCATCATTCTGAGCATGGATATCATTTGGGTAATATCAGATTCGTTAAAGTGCAACCTGTCAGCGAGTTTAGGCAGTTCATCTGCAAAATAAATATTCCCTTCGCCGTATACCAATTTTTCCATGAAGGCGGCTTTGGCCTGCCTAAACAGCGTGTACAGAGGCACAGATTTACTGCTAATACCGCTGACTCCCCAGTTTACTCGAAGCCCTTTTTCCCGGAGATATTCATTTATTTCGTTTAAGGAGGCTCGAAGTTCTCTCAAACCGTCTCCTTTTTTTATGTTGATGATAGAGATCACACTGTTTTTCACATGCGGAACAGACAGTACCTGAGGAAACATTGCCACCAGCTTACTGCCGAGCATAGTTGCAGGGAGAATACTTCCCTGTCCGGCATCTGAAAAAAGTTGCAGGTGGGTAAACTGTGCATATAAAATGATGAAATGCGGGCAAGGCATTTCAATCTTTCGTTCGGATAAAAACATTTGAAAGACCTCATCGCTCCCACCAGCGCTTAGCAGCATATCTTTAAGCATATTCCCATCTGTCTCGGAGAGGCTCCCAGGAGGCAGTTCTTCCGTTCCCTTTTCCTGGTCCAGATCGTCCAAAGCCCTCTTCAGGGCAGCCTCCAGATCCTGTCTCTTGATCGGTTTGAGCAAATACTCGGTAACCTTAAAACGAATAGCTTCCCTGGCATATTCAAATTCACTGTAGCCGCTGAAAATAATAACCCGGCTATCAGCACCTATATCCCTTATTTTTTTAAGAAATTCAATACCGTCCATATGAGGCATTTGAATATCGACTATAATAATATCCGGCTTGTGTTTCTCATATATTGCCAAAGCTTGGACTCCATTTTCGGCTTCCACCACTTCCCTGAACGAGAACCCAAGATCGTCGATAATCACTCGCAACCCTTTTCTAATGATGTTCTCATCATCTACGATCAATAATGAATACACGTTCATCCCTCCTTGGTTAATCAATAACCGGAATGCTGATATAAATTCGGGTTCCTTCCCTCATTTCACTTTCAATCTCTATACCATAGCAGCTTCCATACGCCAGCTTAAGCCGGTCATTGACATTGGACAGACCGATTCCATTCTCACCTGGGGATAACCTGTTTTTATGGTTGTTTTCCAACCGTTCTCTCAAGGCTCTGAGCTTCCCGGGCTCAATGCCGTTCCCATTATCGCAAATTGTGAATCGGATATTATTTTGGTATACCTCGGCCGAAATTTTGATGACACATTGACCATCAAAGTTGCGAAACCCGTGGAGGATTGCATTCTCTACGATCGGCTGAAGGATCAGCTTCAGCATCTTTAACGAATATATCTGCTCTGCAATCGAGCATACCAGCTCCAATCGGCCGTTCATCATCAAATTCTGCAAACTGCAATAGCTCCTGATTTGTTCGATTTCTTCCGTTATCAGGACCAGCCTGTTGTCTTTTGTCAAATTGTAGCGGACCATAGCGCCCAATGAGGTTAACGCATCGGAGATTTCCCTTTCCCTGTTGATCTCGGCCATCATCTTGATGGTCTCCAGCGTATTATACAGAAAGTGGGGATTCACTTGGTTCTCAAGCGCTTTCAACAGCGCATCCTTCTGAAGAATTTCCGTTTTGTATACCGTCTCGATCAGTTCATTTATCCTGTTAAGCATTCTATTAAAATCCTTGCCGAGTTCGTCAATTTCATCATTTCCTTCAATTACCACTTGGGTATTCAGGTTGCCCTTCTGGACGCTCCTCATGACCTTTACGAGCCTTTTTATTTTCTTCATCAGTTTTCTGGAAAAAACATAGGAGATGAGAATCATCAAGATAAGTGCGGCTACGAGACAAACTACGAAGGTGTTTCGCGCTTTCGTGGTTTCTTGGATAACCAGATTCTGAGGAAACATTCCAATAATTCTGTAGTTAGGATTCTCTAATGTCTGGATTTCCGTCAGAAAGGACTGACTTCCCACCTTCGTAACGAAATTGGATGTACTTTGTTCAGCCTTGTTTAATTGGGAGGATAGCTGTGAGAGAACACCTGCCGGGTGATGATTGGATTCATAGACCAGTTGACCTATGCTATCATATACGAACACGGCTCCCTGTTTGAACTCCTCCATCTTGCCGAGACCACCAAAAATAGCGTCAGGTGCAATAAAAATTTCCAGCAGCGTGTTTCTATCGTTGGTTGTATAGGATAACATAGGCACGAACAAGGAGATTTCCTGATCGCGAATCGCTGGGTTTTTGACTTTGTCATAATCCAAAATACGGGCTTTGTGGAGATTCTCCCAGTATGGAGCGCTGTAGGTCGCCTGGATCGCTTCTTCAAACCATGCTTCGTTACCGTAAGGCTTAGAATGGTAAATCCATTCATTCTGAAAGGTGTTGTCATTCGCAGTAAAGAACCGGAAGTGATACTCCGTAGTCTCCAGGCTGCGGACCCAATCCATAAAAGAATTGAGGTAATGATAGGAAAAATCAATCTTGTTGGTATCGGACATATATAAATCATCAAAATATGAAATCAGCAAAGGGTATTGCGCAATTTGGCTCCCGAGTTTTCGGTAATCGTTAAAAATTTGATGCACATTCTCTTTTTCTTTTGCCAAGGCTTCCTTGAGGGCGGTCTTAGACTGATCCTCCACATATTGGACAGACCGAATGTAGATAAAAACAGCCGACAAGGTTACGGGTATGAGAAGGACAAGCACAAAGGAAATCATGATCTTCCAAGTATAGCTGGTGTTTACGGGTCCCCGAAGCATTCTTAACATAACTCGTCCCTCTCTGTCCCTCAATATCCACTGCCGCGACCGTATTTATTATATCAATACTTACTGAAATCGACAAAAAATGAACATTTTTTGAGCTTTACTGCCCTCTTACATGGGAGATTACCCTAATTCAATTTCAATCCATTTGTTCTCCGGTGTAATCTCGCAACGGATTCCCTGAGCAGCCTCAATACGACCCTGGTATACTGACAAATACTCCGTTTGAGATATGATTGTGATTCTTTTCTCTGTAGCAAGCCTGATTCTTCCCCTTATATCACCAACAAAAAAATAACTAAACTCGGGAGCCGTGCTCATAAAAACCAGGCAATTTTCATGAAACGTAACTTCACCATTCAAAGCAATCGGCTTACCCTTCTGGCTGTGAATGCCGCTCGATTTAAACCAGGTATCCACTGCCCGCGGCCACACATACCTGGAGAGAGAATGGTCTGGCTTCAGCGGGTATCGGTGGACCAGCACCCCAGGTTCCGTGCTATAAGGAATATAATCCGGAATATAACAGGCATATACAGTGCCATCCTGTTGAATCTTGCTGAGATTGGTTAGGTAAGCATTGTAGGAAGAGAGCAGCCTGTTCATATCCCCTGTGAGGAGTGAGTAATAGAAATCGGCTTCTCCCCGCCAGATCGTCCAGGCATGTCCTGCATTGATGCACGGGCCGTCCTGATCGCCTTCCCAGATGGTCTCCCACCATCTGAAGGATGACTGGTACATCCGGGCATCAGGCGTGTACATCTTCCAGGCATCATGAAGCCGTAGAATACTTTCGGCAAATCGAATGTATTCATGCTTGAATTCAATGTGAAAGCAAACATACAGAACGGATAATGCCGTGCAGGAGATCGAGCCGTCCTCCATCTCCGACTGTGAGTATTCCTGATCCCCCTCCGTAGGGAAATGAAATCCCCGTTGCAGCAGATAATCCGCAATTTTCACGGCTGCTGCTTGAAAGACAGCCTCTCTGGGATCTCTCCTCTCCCCAAGCACCTTCGCCATATCCACCACTGCAATTACAGGGGCGCATACGGTGGTATAATCGATCTCTCTTCCTTTCTCATAACACAGGATGGCCCCATTCTCGGCAATATGCTCATGGAGCAGGTTCAGCAAGGTATCAATCGCATACTCCAGATAGCTTGAATTGCCAAATGCTTGATAAGCAGATAGAAGAATAGACACCCCAAAAAACTGCTCTTGTATTCGGGTTGACTCGAAGATATGGTAAGGCCCATATTCCCGACCCTCAAACCTGTGCGGATAAGGTACGATGGAGCATCCTGGCGTAGGGGAGACTCCGGACAGATTCAATATTTTATGATCAATATGTTCTAAAACCCTGTCCGCCAATTGCGGGTCCACCCCAAACCGCTTGATATGTTCACACAGAGCCCAGCACCACACCCCTCCCTCAGCAAGATTCTCATCACAGTGATAGGGTTGTTCGATAGTACTGCTCGCCTTGCGGAACAGCTCGTTCCAACCGCTGAAGCTGAATAATACACAGTCCAGGCTGTTCAGGGAATTTCCAAATGCTTCAACCCTGTAGAATCCCTCTTCACAAAGCCTAATTGAAACCTGATATCCGCCGCTATCTTCTACTACATGCTCTGTAATATCCGTGCTGTTACCTGATGGTGAATGAAGGATAATTTTGTTATATACTCCTTCAATAGTCATGGGAAGCTCTGTCCCCAATGTTCCCCCTGCAACCGGAAAATAGGGAACAGGGGATCCCAAGGCGGAGCTCGCAAGCGACATGGCCTCCCTGTACGTGTCGGGAAAGTCGATCCTAAGGGCTATCGTATGTTTTTGTTTCGTGCCTGAATCTGAAACAAAAACATCATCAAAGCTCTCAAACATCTTCAATCCGAGAATAAAATGTCCAAAATTATTGGGAGAATACTCCAGTCGCCACCCAGCCAGGGGTTGAGGTGAGGTAACCAGAACCCATCTGCCGTTAGGCCTTGTCATTAGATAATAGGAGGCTTTGCCGTCTGCTGAGGTATAGGGGGATGTCGGGATCACCTGATCCTCATATCCTGTGCCTAACTTCCCTAAAAAATTGAAATCAAGGTTCATGCCGAATTGGCTGATATTCGTGTCTGCAGCTTCAATGGAAAGGATAAAAAACTCGTCCATAAATTCGTATTTTAAGGTGGAGTTATATTCGAAATTGGTAAAAACGGCACAGGAACCTCTCAGATAAGAAAAAGAATGGGTGATGAGTTGGTCATCTATAACGATGTGTTTCTTGGCGTCTGCGACATGGCTTATTTCTGTATGGTATGATTTCTTGTCTTTAAAGGTTGCGGCCAAGCTCCCGAACCGCCTGTTGCGGTCAACAAGGTTCACCCGGTTAGCATCTTTATTGTCATACAATTCCCTGATGCAGCCAGAACCTTTCTCGATGACAATGTCATACCCTTTTTTGCAGATTTTAATGGTTTCCTTCATTGTATCCCCCGAATAAACGTATAACGCGGATTTGTAGTGGATTTAAGAGTTTTCCTTGCGAAAAGAAGAAGGATGAGCCTGATTCTCGTCACACTCATCCACTTCTTTGATTAACATTATTTTATTGCTAAGCTGACTTATTTAAACTCCGCATACTTAGCGGTCCAAGCAGCCTCCAGTTTTGCCAAACCGGTGTCTTCCGCCTTCTTCACAAACTCATTATAGGTATCTAAAGCGGCACCCTCGTTCTTGGCCATAACCATTTTAGGGTAGTACGCTTTGGAGAGCTCATTGAGCTTATTTTGGATAATCCCTTCTTCAGAAGTGGACAATGGATGAATAAGTCCCAATGCGATATCCGCTTCTTTGTGCGGCTTGACAATGCTCTCCAAGTTCTTTCTGTAATCTGTCTTCTCGGAATCGGTAAGTGCAGCCATTCTGCCATGGATATAGTCATCCGAGAAAGCAAAGTAGGTGGATACCCCTGTTTCCTTCTGATATTTGCTTCCGTCGGTTTCGTATAAGGTCTGGAATTCCGGAGTCCGTCTTGGTACTTGCTTCCCATCGATCTCCTTCATCTCCCAATGAACGCCCTTTACCCCATAAGCATCAAGCTCTCTACCTGTTTGAGAAGTCATAAAAGAGATGAATTTAGCCAGCCGTTCAGGGTCAGCGACTTTCTTGGAGATCAGCGTAGCTGTCCAACCAGAGCCATCTTTGAAATACTTACCATCCGGGAAATACGGTAGAGGCTCCCAGCCCACTTCCGGATTATCCTGAGTTTTGATCGTTTCGTTAAAATCATTCACGATCCCGGAGAATACGATCGTATCCCCTTTTTGTTTCTTAGCTTCTTTAATATCCTGCGCATCTACGAATGATTCAGAGGACATTAATCCATTCGTGTACATTTTATTCATGAACTTTACGAATTCAGTGAATTTCGGATTACGCACACCCGATGTGAGCTTTCCATCCGCGTTTACATCATATACATGGATGCCGAATTGGGTAGCAGGGAACATATAACCTTGAAATTCACCTGCTTTAAAGAAGGTCAGATCTTTGTTGAAAGCCCCGAAATACCAGCCGGTAAGCTTAGGAAACTTTTCCTTTGCTACTTTCACTGCATTAAAGAATCCGTCAGGCGTTGACATATCTGGTTTTCCGATTGCCTCATAAACATCACTTCTGATAGCGCTTACTCCATCACCTCCGCTAACCGTATTATAATCTGATTGTTGAAGGTCATATGGGGTAACGAGAAACGACGGGAAGAAATATTGCTTTCCATCCTTATAGTTGTAGTATTTAAAGACCTCTGGTTCACTCTGCTCCCTAATCTCAGGCGCATATTGATCAATAAAATCAGAAATCGGCAAAACCATGCCATTCTTGATCATTAAATCGATGGCGGGATCATCCTTGTTGGTTGTAATCAAATCAGGAATGTCACCGGAAGCAACCATCATATTTAGCTTGGTATTATCACCAGAAGTTGCTTTGCTTAATTCAATCTTTACATTGGCCTGCTTTTGAATTTCCTGACCGGAGGGCGAACTTGTCCAATCGACATTGAACCAGTCATAATTATAGAAATGCTTGATAACTAGAGGTTCCTGCGTCAATTCTTCCGAACCCGCAGTTGCTTCTGTACCCGTTGCTGGCTGACTTGAACTCTCCGCATCCTTATTCGATTGACACCCGCTAAAAACAACAGCCATCATTACTGCCATAAAGATTGACACAATCCTTTTTCCCTTACTCATCTTCTTTCCCCCTTTTTTTTGTGTGTATATCAAGGCAAGTGACCTAGATATCGAGCATTATCCTTTTACAGAGCCCACCATCATGCCCTGGACAAAATATTTCTGCAGGAATGGATACGCGAGAGCTACCGGAACGACGGACACAACCATAGTTGCATACTTCATGGAATCAATAATGTTAATATTCTGCTTACCGGCTCCGAGATAATTTGCAGCAATCGCGGCTCCTTCCGATTGACTGATGATCTGATAAAGAACCAGTTGCAGGGTGGCCAGGTCTGGTGAATTGGTGTAGTAGGCTGCATCAAACCATGAATTCCATTGCTGTACTCCATAGAACAACGACACGGTGGCCAGAATCGGCGCAGACAACGGAAGGAATATTTTCCAGAAAACACGCCAATCATTTGCACCGTCTATCTTGGCTGATTCCTCTAACGCATCGGGAATGGAGGAAAAAAAGTTAATAAACAAAATGGCATTAAAAAATGAATACAGGGAAGGTATGATATACACCAAGAAGGTATCAATTAATCCAAGTGAGTTGAGCAGCAGATAGGTTGGAATGATTCCACCAAAAAAATACATGGTGATTACACCCGTCCGGATATAGAAGCTTCTAAGGGCCAAGTATTTTTTAGATAAGGGGTAAGACACGCAAGCAGTAAACAATACGCTTGCAATTGTACCCAAAATCGTTCTCGCCCCTGTAATTAGGAAAGAATGAGCTAACTTGCTCTCTGTAAAAACAATCTTGAAATTCTCAAGTGTGAATTTTCTTGGAGATAAATAGATGAAGCCTTTTTCGGCGATGTCATTGGCATCATTCAAGGATATGATGAATGAGTAGTACAATGGATACAACGTTACCAGGGTGACAATCGACATAAGAATAAACAGAACTATGTTGATGACTTTGTCTTCTGTATTTCCCTTCATTTCCTTCGCTCCTGACGGTTCACTTTATACGGGAATTTGCTTGTTAATATAAACTGGTGTTTGTTAACTTACGGCTGACTGCATTTGCTCCACTGAACAGCACAAACGATAACAATGATAAGATTAACCCTGCAGCAATAGCATAAGAGAAGCGACCTTGGGAAAGCCCCATATTTACGATATAGGTTTCCAAAATCATGGAATTGTCATAATTGAGCGAATTCCCAAAGAGTAGAGATTGCTGCAGATTTGATCCGGAGAGTCCTCCGTAAATCATGCTTCCAATACTAAGGATAACTACCATCATAATTGTGGATTTAATGGACGGAATAGTGATGCTAATCATTCTTCTGATGCGACTTGCTCCATCCACCACAGCAGATTCATATTGTTCTACAGGAATCGCAGCAATGGCAGCGAGATATATAATCGCCCACCACCCGGTCTCTTTCCAGGTGTCAATAATTGCCATCCAGATCCAGAAGCCTCCGGGAGAATTCAGATGAGCTTGGGGCTCATTGGTGAAACCAAGCGACATCAGTACATGATTGACAATGCCATCGGTGTTGAGCCACATAATAAACAGTCCTGCAACAACTACCCACGAGATAAAGTGCGGAAGATAACTCGCCGTCTGAACGATTTTTTTCAGGGTCATATTCTTGATTTCGTTAAGCATTAAGGCAAACAAAATCGGCATGATGATGGCAAAAACCGTCTTCGTTAAACTTAACCCGAACATGTTTCTTACCGAATTCCAGAACAACTCATCGTGAAACAGTTCTTTAAAGTGCGCGAAGCCTACAAATGGACTCTTTAGAATTCCCAGAAAAGGATTATAATCAAAAAATGCTGCAAAAAGTCCGACCATAGGGATGTAGCAAAAAACAATTAGCCATATAAGACCAGGTAGCACCATAAGTTGAAGATATTTCTGTTGCCTTAGCGAATTTCCGATTCGTGAAAGCTTTATTTTTTTCCCTGCTTCATTTGACATTGTAGCTTCCTCTTCTTTTTCGTTTTGTAAAGCTCGGCCGGCCTACCAACCCTGTTACAAACCTTATTATAAAGGGGATTAAAATTCCGAAACACAGATAAAATATACATAAGGTGCAATATTTATAGGTCTTTGCCCTTGGAAGGAAAAAGACACTAGCGTGAGCTAGTGTCTTTTAACCAGGGTACATTCGGTTAGTAATTTTTTTTTCGAGGATTCATTGCATTCCTGCCTCTGCTGGAAGCGAATTATTTCTTGTCCCCACTGCTTTAATCACGAAATTGTAGGCTTTAGCAGAATCTATGCCGTTTAATGTATAGCTGTAACTCGTCTGACCACTTACTGTCGGCACATACACGCTCCAATTTGTGCTGACTTTATCATTTTTCTCATAAATCCGGTAACCTCGCACCGGCTCAGGGCTATTTGTTGGTGCTTTCCACGAAAGAACTGCACGGTTCCCTGACTGTCTTACTGCGCTTGGATTTTCGACAATGCCGGGTTTGACGTCAGTCCGCTTGATACTGTAAGCATCATAGACGGCAAGGGGTTTATCTTTAACTGCTGTGTAGGATGTAAATTTCAGCACATCGTTTGTAATGGAAACATCCACGAACATTTTCTTGTTGGGCTGATCGTTTTTTGCTGCAAAAAAAGTGTCTGCATCTGGATTAATAGCATAGAATTTCGAAGCAGCCGAGTTGCCCATTAGATACACAGTCCCTTTGGGATTCAGCACATTTCCTTGCTCATCGGTAATGACATTCTTAATCGGAACGTTGTTCAGCATTTGAAAAGACCTCATATACATATGGTCATGTCCCTCAAACACCATATCCACACCCAGCTCATCAAATACAGGAATCAGATATTTCCGGTAAAATTCTACCCGGTCGCTTTCTGCCGAAGCATTATCCCCTGAGGAATAAGCTCCCTTATGCATAGAGACGAATTTCCACTTCTTATCGGTCTTTGCCACCTGATTCCGCATCCATTCCAATTGCTTCGTGAACTGAATATCTGCTTTGTACGGCTTGACCTCTCCTTCGTACTGGGAATTGATTTGCATAAACAGTGCATCGCCGTATTCGAAAGCATATACAGACCCGTCATGAGCACCCGTCCCGACATCTTTTGGAAGATTAAAATGGTTATAGAAGTTATTATTCGGATAAATGGTTGCCGATAATCGGTGCAAATGGCACATTGGCAAATTCTTTTTTCGGCACACCCAAGAACCACTGCCACAGCTGCTCCAGATCACCATCATCCGTTAGATCCCCTGTAAGAAGAACAAACTTGGGATCTACCGTTTTCTCAATAGCTCGCTTAAAAGTATCCTGCCACAGATCGAAATTCGATTTACTTGAGCCTTGGGTGTCGGTCACGTAGAGGAAATGGAAATCCTGATTATCCACCTTGTCCGTGGTAAAAGAACCCGCCTCGCTCCAGCCGTCCGCATCACCGTTACCGGCCCGGTATATATACTTAGTTCCAGGATTGAGACCGCTTGTAATAACTTTGTGACTAGCGAACTTTTTATACTTCTTGGAACTTCTGTCTCCTGATGTCATTAAGGTTTCAATAACTGTTGAGCTGCCCTCATAAGATATTGCCAGTTGTTCCGGGAACTCACTTCCTCCCGCATTGGAGGCCTCCACCACTTGCACTACTGTACCTCTGACAGTTTCGGCTGTATACCAGTCAAAGGCAATACTTGTCTTTGGGTCCCCATTAAAAGTCATGTTCAGCAGAGTTGGTGTTTTGTTGCCGATATCCGGAGACTTCGTCTTAAAGCTCCAGGTAATATCGTTTTCCGGTGTCCGGCCATCCGTAGTCCCCTTAACAAGCTCTTTTGGGATGGTCACTTTATAAGTTTTGCCGGCAGTAAAATTAGGGTGGCTGACTTTAATCGAGTCTTGGCCGAGGAGCGAAGCAGTAACGTTGTTAAGAGGAACATTGTTTTCTGTGATTACAACTTGATAACCACTGTCGAGACTGATGGCTTTATTAAACTTCACAGTTATCTCTGCGTTAAGGGAAACATCTGCAGCCCCTGAAGCGGGAGTTTTGCTTACCTCAAGTGTGGGAGTATCCCCAGGTTCGCCGCTGCTACGTGTTCCTATAATTACCACATCTTTGATTCTGCTTGAGCCTGAGCTGGATACCGTTCCCCCGCTTACGCTTTTCGTAGAGTTAACCACCCAGCGGATATAGAGTACATCTTGATTGTTAGTTCCCGCAGGCAATGCGAGGTTCGTTAATTTGCAGGAATTATTGGAACAATTAAAATTGTTCTGGGCTAGAACAAGGTTGCCGCCCGCAACATCTGTCCATTCCTGCTGATCTATACTGTATTGCACCTTAAAATCCCTAGGTCCTGTACTTGAAGAAGTTTGCTGTGAAGAGAGGAAGATACCTTCGAAGCCTTGGGTAGAAAGCGTGGCAAGCCAGTATTTAGTGCCCGTTCCTTCATGCCAGCCCTGGTTGCGTACGCTGTTCTCACTGGGCTCATAGGTGTATGCATCCGTATTTGTTCCTATATCACGAATGGATGAAGCCGTTTGATATACCCCGCCTGTAGCCGGAAATACTCCGTTCTCGCCTTTGTCTTTAAAAATCCACTGGGCAATCGTTTCCTGAGCTGCAGTTACTTCGCTTGATAGATCTTCCTCATTTCCCTCCCTTCCTGCTGAAACAAAACCGGTCAACTCCATGGCAAGCAGCAAACCTATAACCATTAGACTGATTACCTTGGGAAATCTGTTTTTGAGATAAGATTGGTGGTTATCCATTCGACCCATCTCCCTCTTCATTAATCTCACTTATCATCGAACCGCCGTCACCGAGAAGAACGGCGGTTCTGTCTACCCTTACAATCCTCTTATTGAAGTTCCCAGTCGGTGACTTGAAGGATTGCCGAATCTGCACCCTTCAGGTCTGTCTCTCCCATGTTGAGCAAATTGCTCCACTGCTTCACACGGTTCTTGCCGTTAGGCGGGGAGTTGTACTCATTAGTATCCACAATCTTGGTCCGTTCTTTATAGAATTTGGTCATGAAAGTCTTCTCATCCGTGCTGCTTCCTGATTTACCCAAAAGCCCTTGAAGAGTCTCGGAACCGCCGGTAGCTCCATGGTTCAGCGCTGCATCCACGAAGGAACCAATAGTTAATGCCGAGTTAAAGCCGCGATTGCGGGCCTGTTCCACACTGTATTTAATGTAGATATTGTAGAACGTTTTCCACATAGCCTCTCTCCACTCGGGATCATTTTGCAAATTGCCGATTTTTCTGCAGAAGCTCTCTTCGCTTTCATTGATTTCGAGGATCTTCCCTTTCATCGCACCCTTGACACCTATCCGGGCCAATGCGCCTTTAACCGAAGGATTACTCGCGCCTTTGGCAGCATCATATGCCTTGAACAGATCCGGACCGTCGGGACCGGTATCATTTGAGCCACCTGTAGTCGCACCGAATATTCCAATCGTATACCCGCGGTCATCATCAATATCTTCACAATATCCGTAAAAATTGATCCAGTTCAGATCGTCCTGCTCCGGTTTGTTGACAAGCATCATAATATTGTTCCACTGCTCACCATCCAGACCTGTGTTGTCGCGCAAGAATTGAAGTGTTGCCGGTGAGAAATTAGAATCAGGGTTCCCTGCCGCATAACTTTTCTGTTGAGATGCACTGGACAGATAGCCATAAGAAAAAATCATTGAAAAACTGAGCAGGATCAACAATGAAAATTTCATCTTCTTGGAAACCTTACTATTCGTTGAATTAAGCACCGCAATCTCTCCTTTGATTAAATAGTTTAAGCGCTTTAACTTTGAGTGGCAGCGAACCTTATCCCCAACCTAGCTGAGCATGACAACCCTCCTTTTTCCAACACTTGGTAATTCAATTTAAGCTTATCTCAAAAAGTTTGTCCAAACAGCACGTATTTTCTTGTAATTATTATTTTTTATACATATATTGCTATAACCCCTAGATTAAGTCTACAATCCTCTTAGGAGGTGCTGAATGAAACCGGTATTTTATGAGTCTACTCTTTTTGAGATCAGCCGCAAGAAACAGGTATACACCAGCATGCCTTCAAGACACTATCATGATGCATATGAGATTCTGTATTTAATATCCGGGGATTTTTATTATTTTATAGGGGACAGAACCTACCAGGTTGCGGGCGGTACGTTGCTATTTATGGATATTCACGAAATGCACAAACTGGTTAATTCCGGCTGCAATATGTATGAACGGGTTACACTGCTGTTTAAAAAAGAATTCCTGCAGCATTTTTGTACCGGTGGTCAAAGTGAGGAACTGCTCGAATTGTTCAAAAGTGATTACCGCGCTTTGAAGATGACCGGTATAGATCAGTATTTCATCGAACAGCTTTTTCAGAAGATGATTCAGGAGGGGAAGAAACAAGCCCGCGGATATGAACAGTACCAACAACTATTATTGGTGGAGTTGCTCCTCTATCTTAATCGTAAACTATTCGACAGCCGTGTTGCTCCAATGGTGGAATCCAATCGTACACACAAGAAAGTCCTGGACATCGTTAATTATGTAAATCAACATTATATGGAACCGCTTAAGCTCTGTGAGATTTCACAGAAATTCGACATAAGCTCTTCCTACTTATGCCGAACTTTTAAAGAAGCCACCGGGTTCAGCTTCATTGAATATATCAATAACATCCGCATTAAAGAAGCGCGTGATTTGCTGGTTGGCTCTTCTTTTAATGTTACTGAAATTGCGGGAATGGTTGGGTTTGATAACACCTCCCATTTTGGACGAACCTTCAAATTATTGATGGGCATCTCGCCGCTCTGCTTCCGCAAACAATTTAAGTCTTAACAGCAAAAACACTGGAATACATCAAGACATTTCGTCAAGACGAACAAATTGCAGGTTTCTTGCCTGCAGTTGGTTTAGCACTTCCTCTAAAGCTTGCAGCATAAAATAAGGAGCATGCCGGTCCGCGCCCACAGTCTCACCACTGTCGTGAAGTAGGACAACGGAGCCATCGGTGATTCCACCTAACAGAGTGGCCTGCATCCGGGTTTGACAGACCCGGGTGTTCCAGTCGCCTGCCTTCAGCGACCATAGAACAATTCGATACTGTTTGTATCGAAAGAAATCAAATAGATTGATTAATCCCCAGGGTGGACGGTAATGATTGGGTCGGGTTCCGACAATAGACTCTATAATATCAGCAGAGCGGTCCAGATGTTCTCGCCTAATAGTACGGGGCAGCATCAGCCAGTTAGAGGTATGACAATAATTATGGATGCCAATCTGATGGCCTTCCCGATCCATTCTTCTGATCAGGTCTGGATACTGCTCCGCTCTCGATCCTAGCACGAAAAAAGTAGCCTTCACTTGATGCAACTTCAATAAATCCAGCAATATCGGCGTATATTTCGGATGTGGCCCATCGTCAAAAGTGAATGCCACCTGTTTTTTTACCGTTCCTTTGCGAAAGACACCAAAGCCGCTCACTCGCGTAATCAAACTCGGAATAAACATGTAAAGAGTGGCGGTACATAGTATCCCTCCTATTAAATATGTAAGAATAATTACACCTCCATATAACAAGCTTAAGACTTATCCAGAATAGTTCTGTCCGGGTGAGAACCGACTCTTCAGTGAGGCCCGTGAATGAATCAGTAGCATCGGGACCAGTTGTTCGGTTCGCCGACTGATTCTTTGTCTCCCTTCCGGATGCATGGCAGACAGCAGCAATCGAAGATAAATGGTGGTGATGCGTTCAAAAACACCGGACTTTATATTTTGTTGTTCAAAACCAAGACCGTGTGTTAATCCCCGATGGAGCAGTGTAATCCCCAATAAAGCCTTGACCTGCCTGAACTCGGACTGCGATTCGAAGGCTTCATTGATTTGCTGCATTGATTTACGCAGCATGCGAGCCGTTTGGAGTGCAGCACGATCCGATCCTTCGGACTGGATCAACTTCAGGATGCTTCCATTATCGAGGTGGAGCTCTCCCACCCACTCCCCCTGGTTGATGACCGTGGCGTCCTGGCATACAATTGGCTGTCCCCGGTGTTTTTTTAGCATCACTGTACATATACCAAAACTCGACTTATGCGATCCGCGAAAATGTGAAAGCAACGCAAAAGCTTTTTCCCACATCATCCAGACGGATTGCACTGTGGTTTTACGTATTTTGAAACCCAACTCATCCACCATCCTTAATACGGTTATAGTATCTCATTTCATACATTGTACATAACGGAACTTTCTTTTTTCTTATCCGATTCTTACAAAAATCTTAAGACTGTTCGACTGCAACAAGGAACATAATGAATCACATTTAATCTTTTTTAACATCTACTTCTATTTGACGTTATTCACCGGGAATTCTCTGCGCGTATATCAAATTTTTATACAACTATTTTCATTAGGACATAAGCTTCTCCAGACCACATTGCGGGTCCCATGTGACTTCAAAGTAAAAAGGTAACTTCAAATGAAGTTACCTTGAATAAAGAATCGTTATGATGTCATTTCATCGTTTTTTGTTTATTGATCACAAATTTACTAGCTGTTTAACTCCCCTGCTTCCTCATGATGAATAAGACATGCTGCTATCAACCCAATGCACAGAATACATTCCAATAGAAGAAATGTAATTAAATAACTTGCATGATTCATCAATTGAAGCGAGATAATCGGACCAAAGCTTGTGCCTGTAAACAATATAAAAGTATATACAGATACAGCTATCCCGCGCATCTTGCCGCCCACTTGCCCAACAAGCGAAACAAGTGAAGGAACGGCTAGTGCGATCCCCCCACAAAAAGGATGCTCATCACAATAAGTAGCGGCAGATTAGAAATCATCCCCATAGACGCCAAACCAATGATCGCTAGCAGCAATCCACCGCGAAGCGTTATACCTACGCCGACATGCTTGGATATTTTTCCAGCCAATGGAGAAACAAGCATAAGGCAGAGTTACCTAACATCATGTATTATTGCTTTCCATTAACGTACCTATTCTTGCCACACCACTCTTGAGCGCCGCTCGAATAACCGCTTCCCGGATACGTTCCACTACCCGTGGATCAAACGCATTCGGCATAATATAAGTTTCATGAAGATCACTGGCGTCAATTACTGAAGATATCGCCTCTGCAGCAGCCAGTTTCATATCTTCATTGATTTCAGTGGCGCCACAGTCAAGGGCTCCACGAAAAATACCGGGAAAACAGAGAACATTATTGATTTGGTTAGGAAAATCGGAGCGCCCTGTCGCCATAACCTTGACGTAAGGCGCGGCAATTTCAGGATCAATCTCCGGAGTAGGATTGGCCATGGCAAATACAATCGGATCAGCAGCCATTCTTTTTACATCACCTAGCTTTAAGGCACCTGGGGCGGATAGTCCGATAAATACATCAGCACCCTGAATAACTTCAGATAAGGAACCTTTCTCCAGATGAGGATTTGTAATTAGTGCAAACTCGCTCCAATGCGATTTATCGTAATGGACAGCACGGTTAATTGCACCCTGGCGGTCCACACCGATCAAATTTACAGCACCGGCATGCAGGAGCATCTTGGATACGGCGATACCGGCGGCTCCAATACCGTTCACCACTATCTTCACATTCTTAATGTTCTTGTTGCATACTCTTAACGCATTCAAAATTCCAGCCAGTACCACAATCGCCGTTCCATGCTGATCGTCGTGGAAGACTGGAATATCGAGCTCCTGCTTAAGTCTCGCTTCAATCTCAAAGCAACGAGGCGAAGAAATATCTTCGAGATTAATGCCTCCGAAGGTAGGGGCGATTGCTTTGACAATCGCGATAATTTCCTCGGTATCTTTTGTATCCAGGCAGATTGGGAAAGCGTCCACATCTGCAAACTGTTTGAACAACGCTGCTTTGCCTTCCATGACCGGCATGGCTGCTTTGGGACCGATATCGCCAAGTCCAAGTACAGCTGTTCCATCACTAACGACAGCCACCGAATTTTTCTTAATCGTATATTCGTATGCTTTATCTTGGTCTGCGGCGATAGCCTGACACACTTTAGCTACTCCGGGTGTATATACCTTGGATAAATCCTCCATGCTTCGAATAGGGTTCTTCAAGCCGGTCTCCAGCTTGCCGCCAACATGCATCTTCATTACTTCATCCATTATTTTCATTACTGTTCCTCCTGTTAATTGCAATATATTTTTCTCTATAAGCTTTCTGGATGTATGCTTGACATCCTAATCAGCTCCAAAACCGCAATAGAATAGTTGCCACAATAACAGTGCTGACGCCACCGATCCGGGTGGAGATCTGGGCAAATGGCATGAGCTGCATACGATTGGAGGCAGAGAGAATGGCTACATCTCCGGTTCCACCCAAGCCGCTATGGCAGACGGTTACAATTGCCGCATCGACAGGGTACATATTGATTTTTCTTCCCACAAAATAGCCGGAAACCACCATGCTGAAGACGATGGCGAGGCAGGTCAGCACATAAGGTAGAGAGATAATGGCAGCTACATCCTTCAGAGGAACGTATAGCATGCCCAAACCTACCATGAGCGGCCATGTCAGGTTACCAGCAACGAACTTATACAACTGGTAAGCCCCATTTTCGAATCTTTCGGGAAGCGCCTTGACACATTTGATCAGTACAGCCATCAGAATCATGACAATCGGTCCGGGTATCCCTACATAATCTGCAAGCAATGCCCCAACAATGAAGAAACTGCATGCGATCAGAAGTCCCGCACCCATCATCATGAAATCTTTGGGTTTGTTATCCGGATTGTCATGCTGTAGATCGTCACCGGATTTGACTAGTGTACCGTTACCGCTTAGATGGGGCTTTTTCTCACCCAGACGTTTCAGGAAGCCCGCCACAATGATGGCGAATACGTTGCCGATAATTGCCGACGGGATCATCTGCGATACGTAATAACCCGCTTCGTGTCCACCCAGAATGCTTGAGTATGCAATCGAGAGAGGAAGAATGCCTTCACCGATTCCACCGCCAAGGATCGGTACGATAATAAAGAAGAAAGTATGATACATGCTATAACCTGTGAGCGTTCCTACCAGTAGTCCGCCGAGAACCGCTGCAATCGTCCCGACGATCAGCGGGATGAAGATCCGCGTAATACCCGCTACCAATGTTTTGCGGTGCATGCCGAGCATACTGCCACTCACCAGGATGGAGATGTACAAGTACAGGAAGTTTGCCTCTTTCATCAATGTAGTGACAGCGTCTGTCACAGTAGAGTTGAACAAATTCAAGTAAATCAACAGGGATGGGATCATAAGGGCCATGATTGCGGGGCCGCCTATATTTTTCAACAAGGGAAGCTTCATACCGATATCACTCAGCAGAATACCCAGAACCATAATGACAGCGAACCCACCAATCATGTCATTCGGTAGCTTCCCCGCCACACTCGCAAGAAGAATGACCACTGCCAGAGCTAGATACACAGGGAGCGGAAAGACACCCACCTTAAATTGCTTACATTTTTGAATGAAGGTAGCCTTTTCTGGCAGGGGACCTTCCTTTCCTTTGGAAACAGGTGATGGAATCGTATTTTGCATTTTTCATTTCCTCCTAAACTCTTTTCTAGCCTTATAGTAGCGGAAATGAAAGCGCTTTTGTTTTTACGTAATTATTGATTGAATTATAAAAATTATTAAAGTAAGCGCTATCAAAAATAAGCAATCAAAAACCGCCGATTCCATATAAAACACGGAACCGGCGGCCCACTCCAAGAGGCTATATGAATTTAGAAATCACAGAACTGCCGCGGGAAGACATGCGATATCGCTGTACAGGTCTTCCTATGGTGCCATAGGTCAATTCACTGTTCAGCGCTCCCATATCCGCGAGGACGGCAAGATATTTCCCAACCGAAACCCGCGAGATTCCGGAACTAACTGCAATCTCTTCAGTGCTAAAGGAATTTGCATTATGGGTCTCCACCGCTTTCCAGACCGTCCGCAGTGTATGCCGGGTAAAGCCCTTGGATAAATCCTGAACGGCCGAGGGCTCTTTCCTATACCCGGTTAGCTTATCTAGTTCAGACTGATCCAAGGAATCCTGATTGCGGAACAGAAAATGCTGCTCCTTGTAGGCGGAAAGGGCTGCGAGAAAGCGTTGAAACTCAAACGGTTTGATAAGGTAATCGACTGCACCGTTCTGAAGCGCGTCTCGGATACTGTCCTTATCGCTCGCAGCTGAAATGATAATCACATCTATTCGTTTACTGCCTCGACGGAGAGCGGACAGCAGCTCCAATCCATTGCTCTCTTTCATGTAAATATCCAGCAGAATCAGCTCGAAAGACTCATCTGCCAATTTGATCAGAGCTTCACCCACTGATTTTGCCCAGCCTTTACACTGAAAACCTTCCACTTGCTCCAGATAGAATTTATTCATCTCGGCTACCATCGGATCATCTTCTACAATCAATACACTAATCATTGACCATCACTCTTTGCTCGATAGGGTAAACTAACCGTAAATCGAGTCCCTTCTCCCTTTCCTGTTTCACAAACAATCTTACCTCCCATAGCTTTAAGGCTCCGCTCAACCAGATACAAGCCGATGCCTCGGTCATTTCCTTTTGTCGAATACCCCTGTTGAAAAATAAGCGGCAATTTCTCATCTGGGATACCGCTTCCATTATCGCTAACCGTAACTATCAGCGTCTTATCCTGATATTGAAAGCTGAAATGAATATATTTGCTGCCTCTACCTTCCGGCGCTTCCATTGCATTATCCAAAAGATTACCGACTATCGTAATGAGTTGGCAGGAGCGTTCCGGATCGCTAGGCTCCGGCAGAACCCCATCCTCCAGAAGCACCAGTCGAACTCCGGCTTCTCTGGCCCGGCTCAGCTTACCCAATAGAAATCCCGCCATCACAGGGTCCTTCACTTGTCTCACCACCGTTCCCATCTCTGCCTGTGTTGTTGTGACAGTACTTGTTATATACGCCTCCAACCGATCATACCTTTTCATATGTGTTAATCCTAATATTACATGCAGCTTGTTCATAAACTCATGCGCCTGGGCACGCAATGCCTCAGCATATAAGGAGATGCCAGATAACCTTTCCATAAGTATGCTGATCTCCGTCTTATCACGGAATGTGGCAATTGCACCTTCTACAGCTCCCTTTACATGAATGGGAACCACGTTTGCCAGTAACGTAACACCGCTATGCTCCACCTCCAAGTCCTGGCTGGCTTCACCGGTTTTGAGCACTGTATTCATCCGCAGTGATGGCCAAAAGCTCTCTACCGACTGGTTCAAGGGATCATCCTGCATGCCAATGGCTGCAAGCAAACGCCTGGCTTCTGTATTAATCAAAGTAATACGTGACTCTTTATCAACGGCAATGACTCCCTCCCTAACTGACTGTAGCATGGAGTTACGCTCTTCCAAAAGCTTAGCAATAGCGGCCGGTTCCATGCCAAACATCATTTTTTTGATAACACGTGCCAGCAGAAATGCTCCCGCAGCCCCTATTAGACTGCCTATAAGCAATCCCCAATAAAGGATTCCCACGTTCTCTCTTATGGCAAGTCTGATGTTTCCCAGTGATATCCCTACTGCCACCGCTCCTAATTGTTTCCCACTTGCAGAGAAGACAGGTGAAAACGCTCTTACAGATGGGCCCAAAGAACCCTCGGCTTCCGAAATGCTTTCCTGCCCCTGCAAGACTGCGGCTTCGTCGCCACCGATAAAATGCTTACCAATTTTGTCCTTGTCCGGATGGGAATATCGGATCGCATTCATATCCATGACCACAACAAATTCCACATTGTTCAACAATCGGATTTCCTCAGTGTAGCTTTGCAATTCAGACGAGCTGCGTGATTTGTTTAACGCTTCAATAATTAGAGGGTTACGCGATAACGTACGGGAAATGATCACAGCCTTTTGTTCCAACGAGGATTTTGTTTGTGAGGAAACCTTTATACTAAATAGCACATAGACCACTAGCAGCATTATGATAAGAACTGCACCAATCATCAAAGTAATTGTTGTTTGCAGCCGAAGTGTGTGTTTGCCAATTTTCATCAGCTGTCCCTCCGGAAATTTTTCTTCATTCTAACGTATACGTGCAAGGCTGGCTATGACCTTATACGCTACACCGTTATTATAAAACAACAAACGCATGGCTAAGATGAGCCCAAGCGTTTGTTTGCCTAGCCGAAAAGAGGCAGGGGGATAACTTATTGTGCTTTTACGAATTCAGCGGATTTTATACCCGTTTGGCGGCCGAAAATAATGATTTCCGCAACGGAGTTACCACCGATCCGATTTTGACCATGCAAGCCTCCGGTAACTTCTCCTGCTGCAAAAAGGCCTGGAATCGGTTGTCCGTCTTTATTTAAAACTTCTGTGTTGGTGTTGATTTTCACGCCTCCCATCGTGTAGTGAATTCCCGGGCCGATTTGAATTGCATAATATGGCGCGCCGGACAAGTCATTGTCCATTCCGGTTGTTCTGCCGAAGTCGGCATCCTGTTTATTCGTCACCGCGCTGTTCCAGGTCTCTAGTGCAGTTTTCAACTGATCTGCCGGTACGTCCATTTTTGTTGCCAAAGCCTCGATCGAATCTCCTTCGATAACGAAGCCCATTTTTTCATATTGTTCAATCGCTTTAGCGCGAGATTTTACGCCGGAATCAAATACAAGAAACGCAGACTTCTCAGGAAGCTTATTGATTGCAGCGGTGACATTATCTCTTGTATCCAGTTCGTTTGTGAAACGTTTACCTACACTTGAAACCAGGATCGCTCCTTCCCCACGAACAGCCTCCCCAATGAGATAGGATTTTTCCTGCTGCACAGTCGGGTGAACTTGGATTTGATCCATATCGACTGTGGTACCGCCGAGCTTCTCAATCATCTTGATACCGTCACCGGTGCTGCCAGGCTGGTTGGTGGTAACGTACCCCTCCAAATCAGATCTGACTCCTGAAATCATGTCTAAATTGGCGCCGAAACCGCCGGTTGTCACCACGACAGCAGACGCTGTAATCGTTTTCTCTTCCGTTTGGTCAAAGATAACTTTGACGCCATTGACCTTACCGTCTTTTTCGGTAATTTCCTTGACATTGGCGTTCACAAAAAGGGGAATGCCTTGTTCTTGTACGTTTTTCACCAAGCCTTTGACAAGGTATTGTCCTACTGCAGAGCCATCTTCAGGACGGTGTGTGCGTTTTTCGTTCATCCCGCCTGTAATCGTGATATTATTCAATCTAATCCCGATAGAATCCAGCCAATCAATCGCACTTGCGGAATTGTCTACGAAGAAACGAAGCATCTCTTTATCGTTCGTATCATGGCCACCTTTTAAGGACTCTTCATAAAACAGATCATTGCTGTCTTCAATGCCTTGCTCTTTTTGGAATTTCGTTTCAGAAGCATTCATTCCCGAAGATGATTTTGTTGTATTTCCGCCGGCAACCGGCATTT
The DNA here is from genome assembly GCF_038000135.1 of Paenibacillus sp. FSL F4-0236. Lineage (NCBI taxonomy): Bacteria > Bacillati > Bacillota > Bacilli > Caryophanales > Paenibacillaceae > Paenibacillus > Paenibacillus sp. FSL F4-0236. Next base: position 1,575,133 of record NZ_JBBOBK010000001.1, on the reverse strand, counting down.
TTTCAAAAATAACCGGGTTCATACCTTTTGCTCTCGCCTCAAGTGCAGCAGACATTCCGGCACCGCCTGCACCAATAATGATGATGTCATATTTATCTTTTAGTTGATCGTACGGTGTATAGCTAGCTTTGGATGCTCCCGAAACGGCTTCAGTTTCCTTTGTCTCGTTGATCTTGCTGGTGTTCTTGTTCCCGTTTCCATTGCTGCTGTTGCTGTTGCCACATCCTGTGATAACAAGCATGACTGAGAGAACGAGAATAAGAGCAGTGGTTACTTTTTTATTCATGTTATAGCTTTGCCCCCTTGTGAATATTTTTACAATCAGCTTAACGGCAAAGGCCCTGCTCTTGAAAGTTTATGTAACTAAAAAAAACGTTTTGTAACTAAATTAATCACTGCAATGTGTACGAAAGACCACCGGTTAGGGGCATGGCTCAAAAAAAGAAGAGCCTTTAGGCTCTCCTTCGTTTACAAGATCGCTTTCATCCGATTGTTTCTTGGATTATGCTCTACTTCCGCAAGACCCAATTCTTCGAGCAACGGTGGGATATACATTCCGAATCGCCCCCGAAGTCCCTTCTTTAATCCATACCAACCGCCGACAGGGTTTTCAGGTGAACGCCCCCATGCTTCAACGGTACCTTCTTTTGCTGGTTTTTGCTCATCAGCACTTCCTAACTCCATCCAATCACCATTTTGTATAAGCATGGCGTGCAGATCTTCAATACAGCGGTAGTCATAATGCAAAACCGTTTTCCCTACAGTGCAAACTATAATTTCTTTACCGTCTTTTTCGACCTTATACATTTCATACTCGGATGTTTGCGGTGGTGTCTTTAACTTCCAAGGATTTTCCTTGGTTCCTGTAGCTGTCGTCATATTTTCAACTCCCAAAGTAACTCACAAAATTAGTAAGTTCTACTCATTTTATTATATTTGCATCACCTTACTATACTTCATTACCTTTATTCGTCCTACTCAGTATAAGAAAGCTTGCACTATCATTCCAAACTACTCAACTCCACCACATCTCCACTAGTGGCCTTCACAGCATAATTACAATCTAACTTCCCGCACAGCACATACTTCTTCTGCCCAGGATCATACACATAGACGGGTGTTAATTCGAACCATCCCTTGAGCTTGTCATAAGCTTCGTCATGGCTTACAGAAATCCCCTCTTCGCTCTTGAACTCATCAAACATATCGAGCATTGGCTTGTTATCCATATAATTTATAACCTTATAATTCTGCACATCGATGAACAGGAGGATCTTACGCTGGAATATACGATTACTTGGCGCCTTCATCCTCAGTGTTGCCTGAATATGTCCTCTTTCCCGTTGAAAAGTCTTCAATATCCATTCTCCGGATTCATCTGGATAGAGCTGGCTTAAACCAGCTTCGACTGCGAGTATACATTCGGCTTGTTCTGCGTCTGTGATAGGAAATGAGTCCGGATGCGGCTCACTAGCTATTGCCTGCTCAATGGTAGCTACCTCAAGTAGGCGTATCTCCGTCCTTTCGAACGGCTCCAGCTCCGTATTCTGTTGCTCCCAATGGATTACTTGATCAATATTCAGTCGTGCTCTTGTACCTGATATAAACTCAAACGGGATGGTGGTTGTTCCGTCATTTGTAATGTAGATTTCTTCTATCCCATAGATCGGCAGGAGTTGCTTCGTCTCGTACACCGGATATTCTATAAGCTGTAGTTGTTTCCTCGCCTGTGGCTCTATCGTTTGAAGTGTGAGAGTATAGTTCTCTTTGTGCACAAGGGAGCTGGAAGGAAACTGGCCATATACACTGTAAAAAACAAGTCTGCCTTCCACATCGAAGCGAAGCTCGATCCGTCCACCAGGAGTGACTGGTATGCTACCTATTTTCTCAATAAAATGATATTCTCCAATCTGTTCCTTCTCTAAGTGAAATTGTTTACCGTATACAATCCTTGCCTCATCTTCAATCCACCGGATGACTTCGTTAAAATCTATATTTTGGAATGGTGTCCCATTCGCATAAGATATCCCGCCAACAAAAATCACACTTTTATAGTTGCGGGATTGTAGGTCAATCGTGATGACGGCAGTTCCTTCCGGATTGTAATCGCCCTTCCATTCCTTCATATGTGCAGGAAACCATTCCATACTAAGAAAATAGTTGGTCTCTCCCAGTATCGTAACGTCGCGATAAATTTCATGAGAGTGTAAGTAGTAGTTGTCCAATCCATATTTTTGCTGTGTAGCATCAAGCAGTTCTTTGATTCGAATATCCATCATAATGCACCCCATAAAATTGATGCCTACATCATACCATTACTTAGCGTTGATTACGAAGCGCAGCAGCGAATATTGGAGTCGATTGTTACTTATTTAAATAGTAAAATCTTCTGAATATTCTACAAGCTCAGGCAATGGGCTTTGGTGATGTTCAGAAAATGATCAGTAACTTGGGTTTTAATAATGCAGAGTGTAATAATATTTTGCACAACCTTCACCAGAATTCTATACGTGAATAATGACCAAATATTTTTAATGGAGGTAAATCATCATGAATGACATCATCGATGGAAATGCGGCGTTAATACAATTTTTCCCACTTCCAGCGCATCTTTATAGGAAGGATATTGCTTGTATTGTAACTGTTGCTTATGCAGAAGAGCAGGGACCAAATTTAACGGGCCTCATAAATGCTCTATACTCCAAGGGATATATAAACCTTGATCACCTACTAAATTCCACATGGAAAAAACTATACCAAGTTCCGAGGTTGGGACACAAAAGACTGATGCTTCTACTTAATTTACTAGAACGAATTTCTGCAGATCCCAAAACCATAGAAAACCATAGAATTGTCCCTCGTGTTACAATGCAGAGTAAAAAGGATATGAAAGAATTAACTTTAAAGAGGATTATAAAGAAGTATAACGAAACATCTGTGGTGGTATTAACTGAAGCTACCGAAAAAGAAGCTCGTATAAAGAAAATTAAAGATAGACTCCGTGAAATGGGGTTGATCATATAACAAAACCCCGCCAGTATAATGTAGTGCACTCTTTAAATTGGGAGGGTTAAATGAGAGAAGGAGCAATAGAGGTACATTCTTTTACTTACCTTCCATTGCTCCTAATTACATATTTTTTCAATCTTTTCTTAAAAGATTGTAGCTGTTCAAGGCTTGTAATGACTTTCAATTCATTCAGTAATCGCGCGATGCATCGAACCAGCGTTGAGCCATCTCCTCTGTTATTGGCTGACCAATCAGATGATCAGACTGGCTGAGTTGCCATACCGCTTCAGCAAGGTCTTCTCGTTCGGTGGTTTCGATGCCTTTGAGGTTGTTAAAGCGCGCGGTGAAGGCAGAAATGGCTGCCTCGGCTTCGGCAAAGGTTCGGGCCTCGGACAAAGTTGCCTGTGCAACGTTATAAGCTTCATTAGCCAGCTTGGCCAGACGTTTAGGCCAGGACGAGAACGGGCGGCCGAACTCTGTCGTCCACCACTCAGGCTTTCGTAATTGGCTCACTGAAGCATGGTCGGTCCAAGGGCGTGCTTCAGCTCGTTTTTTCATTTGCTGTTTCAGATGCTTGCCAGCGATCTCTTCCACATTGTAGGCGATGAATCTGTCAAGCAACGGCCAGGAGTTCAAGGTAGGAAGCTCCCCCAGATCCGGCATGAAACGTAGCTCCAGATTCGTTAATTTGGCATGTTGAGCCAATATGTCCAGGTCGCAGAAGTTCCCCCACAAACTCAATGAGTTAAGGTTTGGATACCGATTTAGACACTCCAGCGAGATAGGCTGTCCCAGCGGTGTGTTCTGTAGCGTCAAGCTCGTTACCTGGTGCAACTCACCCAGGTCGGGCAGCAAGAAAGGAATATCATTCTTGCGTCGGCCGGTACGCGGCGCTAGTGTCAGGGATGATGGCATATCGCCTGTGGCCGAGAAGCGTGTTAGATCGCCGGACACACTCAGACGGAAAGACCGCTTTGGAAGCTTTAGGCTAAGGGAACTCCCGGATGGGGCCAACTCGATTTGCAAGCCATACAAATTGGACTGACTGGTGTCCACCACCGTGTCTGCAGACAGGATCGGTGTCCACGTCATCTCTTCAATGGGCCGTTTCTTTGCCCAGTCAAAAAAGCCTGGGTCACTGCCTGTATAATGTAGAAATCGTGGCCAGGGAGAGCCAGCCGGCGTGGCAAAGGCATCGAATACGGTCCAATCGATTTGCGCATCAGACGCGACATGAAGGTCTGCCTTCTTCCCCAATTGCGACGGACCAATAGATAGACTACCCACACCAGGCTTAATGACAAGAGTGTGACTGCATGGACCTGTCAGATCGATAGGATAACTACCAACTTCTCTAACAGAACCAGCTGAAGGACGAGCTTGGTTATCATTTGGCATTTCTATCATCCTTTCCACTAAAACATATCAAGATCAATTCGACGTGAATTAACTGCTAATTGAACTAATATTCGCGGTTAAAGAACTATCGTCTGATCAATAAATTAGGAACTTCCATGTATTTTCTAATTCCTCTAATGGCAGCAGTTCATCTGTTATTTTCTGAAATCGCTTCGCACTCTTTCGACAAGAGCCACTGCTTCATAACTTCAAACGCCTGCCCAGCATCCTGTTCGTAAAAGATGGCGGTGTTGGCCGGGATACGATGTGCATAAATACTCCTCCTGTTTACAGAGAATCAATGGCATACGAACAATACCCAGATAACAGATAAACTTTAACGCAAACATGATTCCGGTATTCCTTCATACTTTTTTCAAAATTCATATGTCCCAAAACGTTCTCTGAGAGTTTCTTCATGCGTGATCCACTCCGAATCACTCCATAAAGACATTCTTACGATTTCTGACAGCTTATCTACGGCTTGTTCCGGTCTCGTAATACTAATGAGGTCCTCAAAATCCTCAATACGGATATCCAACGCTTTCCGCAAGTAGTCATCATTAAGACGCTCTTCTTTGAGTTGTTCATATTCATCCCTCGTCCACTGTTCACAAAAGATTCTTTCGGCTTGAAGGTTTCCATTCTCGAAAAACGACAACTCGAATATTTCCTCATTCATATATCCGACGGTCATCACTGGCTCCTCGATAAGCGAGAACAACGTTTTGCCGATCTCCTTCACCGTACCCCATACAAAATAATCGTGGAGCACGCTGATCCAGTTCTCGTTGCTTTTGCTTACGTACATGACAACTTTGATCTCTGTAGCCTCATTATTTGACTTACCTAATATTCGCCATGCCTTTCGCTTAGCTTTCTTAATGCTTCGACGTGTTCTCAAGGTTGTTCGACCTGATATGCAAATTTGCGAATGATCTTCCCACGAGATGGCCTCCTCTAATCGCTTATTTACTCAGCCGAATTCTTGTTTATATGCTATAAATCGGTTCTATGAATGTATCTTATTTCCATTATAGTGATCGCTTGTCCTGAGTCTACCTACTTTTCACCTGAATTTTGGAAATGACCGCTACGCCCCCACATTAAAAAAGGAGGGTGTCCCTCCGTCATTTTATGACTTTTGGGACACCCTCTGTCGAACTATTCCACATAACATGATTATTAAACCTACGACAACGCCAACATCGCGTTCATATCTTCCTCGGCAGTTGTAATCAGCTTCAATCCAAAGAGCTCTACCAACACATCCAACACCCCATCCGAGATAAACTCAGGCGGTTTCGGTCCGATACGAATATCCTGAATGCCAAGACTGAACAAACCAAGCAGAATGGCTACTGCTTTCTGCTCAAACCAAGACAGCACGATGCTGACAGGCAGCTCGTTCACCGTACAATCAAATGCCTCAGCCAGAGCTAAAGCAATTTTCACCGTAGAACCAGAATTATTACATTGCCCAAGGTCAATATAACGCGGAATGCCTGTGTCTCCAACAGTTCCATAATCTACGTCATTAAAGCGGAATTTTCCGCAAGAAGTGGTTAAAATGACGGTATCGTTCGGTAAGGATGTCGCCAACTCGCGGTAGTAATTCCCACCTTTACCTGGCGCGTCACAACCTGCAATGACGAAAAACCGGCGGATATGCCCATCTTTGACAGCCTGAATGATCTCTGGTGCCAGCCCGATTACTGTTTCATGATGATATCCTGTCGTAAGTACCAGATCTGACTCTACATCAGCCGCAGGTAATGACAACGCACGATTAATCAGGGGGGAGAAATCGTCATTCGTGATTTTCGCTACACCTTCCAGCCCTGCTACTTCATATGAGAAAAAGCGGTCTGCATACGTACCCTTAATCGGCATCACACAGTTTGTAGTTGCAAGAATCGCACCAGGAAACTGCTCGAAAAGTCTGCGTTGATCGTACCAAGCTTTGCCGATGTTGCCTTTCAGATGTTTATACTTCTTGAGCGCTGGATAGCCATGGGCAGGTAGCATTTCCGAGTGGGTATAGATGTTGATGCCCTTTCCTTCCGTCTGCTGCAGCAATTCCTCGAGTGCATACAGGTTATGCCCTGTCACCACAATACATTGACCTTCAATTTTATTCTGGCTGACTGTGATTGGTTGTGGAATCCCGAAGCGGTCCGTATGCGCACGATCCAGCAGATCCATGACGCGAACCGCCGCATCTCCAACCTTCATCGCCATTTCCAAATGCTCCTGCGTATTAAAGTTGGAATTGGTCAAGGTCATGTACAAAGCTTCGTGGGTAATACGATCCACTTCAGGATCGCTATATCCTAGCTGCCGAGCATGTGTTGCATAAGCTGCAATTCCTTTTAAGGCAAAAATCATCGTGTCCTGTAAACTCGCAATGGTTTCATTTTTGCCGCATACTCCAACAACGGTGCAACCGCCAGTCGGTGTCTGTTCACACTGGTAACAAAACATATCGTTATCCTCCATATTTAGATAATCTTTCGTTACTCTCAACGTAACAGAACACCAAACCTTGAGTTGTGATTACACACACATTTTTTTAGATCAAGCAGATTTAAATGGCCGTCTATTGATAACAACCATCATTATAATAACGCCTATACAAATGAAAAGATTAATCCCAAAAACCATTTTGAACGCCTGAAGCGGACTCTCCTGTCCTAACTCTCCACTCACCATTCCAAGTCCAAGTGCTGAGCCAAACACCATCCCCGCATTTCGTGTTAAGGCAATTATTCCTCCAATTGAACCTACGTGTTCCTTAGGCGTCTGCTGCATAATATAGCTATTATTCGGAGAAGCAATGAGCCCCATCCCAAGTCCAATAAGACATAGAATCGCAGCGATTCCATAGACCGGGATATTCTCTAAAAATACTAGCAACAGGACGAACCCGCCTCCCATAGCACTCAGCCCCATAAGCATCAGCCGACGAGAACCATAACGATCGGACCAGTAGCCTGCAAGAGGACCTGCAAAGGCCAATGCAATGGGATAAGCCGCCATAATGTAACCGGTCGTGGAGGACGAAAACTGAACCGCTGCTCCCATCAAATAAAATGGAATAAGGACAAGCAAGGTATTAGAAAGAATAAAAGAGGCACAGCTAACGATCAAGCCACCGGCCACAGAAGGAATTCTCAGCGCCCGAAGAGGTAAAAAAGGTGTCTTTTGCCTCCGTTCCCATAATAGAAACGTGACCAACAGCAGGATAAACCCCATCAAACTCGCCATCGTCTGCGTAGACACCCACCCCCACTTGCTCCCATTTGTTATCACGAGAAGAAGCAAGGTGATCCATACCATGAACAAGCTAGCCCCCACGATGCTGACAGTTCCCGATTTACGATCTTGCACACGGCTCGGAATGTACCGGTATGCCATAACTGTAGCCACAATCGCCACAGGAACATGGATCAAAAAAAGCCACTGCCAGCTAAGCCACTCCGCAATCAACCCTCCCGCAATAGGGCCTGTCATCCCGCCCAGTGCGACTGCCGTACTCAGAATTCCGAGTGCATGTCCTCTTTTCTCTTTCGGCATATGGATGGTGATGAGCGCAATATTCGTTGCTTGGAACATCGCAGCACCTATGCCCTGCACAACTCTAAGCGTAAGCAATATTGGCAGATTAGGTGAAAAAGCGACCAAGATCGAACCAACTGTAAAAATCACATATCCGAGATTATGAATGCGGCGAAACCCATAACGATCACCCAGTTTTCCCATCACAGGGAGAAACGCAGTAATCACTAGTAGGTACCCTGTTGTGATCCACAAACCCTTTGCAAGCTCCGTCTGAAAATGATTTATAAAAAAAGGAAGCGATACATTCATAATTCCGGCTGTAAAATGGGAAATAAAAGCTCCCATACAAATAGCCGCCATCATACCCAGCCGCCACCTGCGGGTGCCCGCTAGCTCTGTATTTTTTGCAACATTCATACTGATCCCGTCCCCACTCATATTTGTCTAAGAATTACTAACAATTATAAGTAGATCCATTGCCAGGACCAATCCCATAAAGCTGGGATATGAGATGTTTAAATAGGCTCCAGTCAGTACAGCCTTATCTTCCCCCTCGCTTTCACAGTCATATATTATATCTGCCTCAGCTTGCCTTCTTCGCAATTCGGAAAGTAGCTATAAAGCTTAAAATTACGAAAAGAAGCTGGATCGATAAGGCCAAGAGGATTCCTGTCATTACGCCCCATCCAAAGGATTCACTAATGGTAATTAGGGCACCGCCTAATCCGATGCTAAGAGCAGGACTAAACGCATCAATAAATTGAATATTTGCTGAAATTGAACCTGCATCGCCATCTTCGGCATGCTGTAGTGCAATGGCTCCCGTGGTTGGATGTGCCAGCCCTATTCCAAAACCGGTAAGTATTTGTGAGAACACTGCGAGCACAATTCCATTACCTGAAATGCCTATCACGGTTATGACCAGCGCAACTCCGACTATCATAAAAGCAACGCCAATCGTCACCCGTTTTCTACGGCCCCTCCCATGGTCTTGTTCATCAAGCTTGGATTGCATCCACGCTGCTATTGACCAACTTATAGCCCCGGCAGCAACGATTAAGCCCGCAATATCTGCCGATAACCCTTTAACATTTGTTAGAGCTAGAACAACATAGCTTTCAACAGCATAGTAGCATGCAACAAACAGCCCTCTAGTAACAATGGTTGCCGGCAAACCTTTTTTAACTACTAAAGCACCCTCAGGCAGCAGTTTCCGTAAAGGTTGAATCATAATTAAGCCCCCTGCAATTGAAATCACAATCCCCTTCCAAGAAGGTAAAAATCCTAATCCTGCTAATAGCAGCCCTGTTCCTAATGTTAATAAAATTGCATATATTTCTTTATACGTCCCTCTTTTCGTCGTTGAAGTATTATTATTTTCAGTTTGTAACTTACGAAATAATGGGAGCGTTAAGCATACAGATAGAACAATGAACGGCAGAACAAGCCAGAACACAAACCTCCACGAAAGATTTTCGGCTAAAAGCCCTGCGATATAAGGACCAATTAATGCTGGAAGAATATAAGCACTAGAGAAAGCTGCAAGTATTTTTGTTCTTAGACTGTCAGGGTAACTTAAAGTAATGCTGGAGTATACACAAGTTAAAAGTGCACCTGCTCCGAAACCTTGAAAAGCTCTTCCGCCGATCAACATGTAAATATTGAAGGAAGTTGCTGCAATGACGATACCCGTAACAAAGATTAGAATAGAAACTACAAATGATTTATATACACCATTCTTATCAATCTGCTGTCCAATGACCATTGTGCCAATGATTTGGGATAAAAGAAATGCACTAAAAATCCAACCATAATAATGGATCGCATTCAAACTTTGCGCCACCTTTGGTGCAATCGTCGTAACCCCCAATCCTTCAAATGCTACTGTTGTGACTGCCAGAATAATACCGATAGTCAACGCTCTGTACTGGGCATCAAAAATCCCGATTTTATTATTGCTTGTTCTCATCTTTGTATCCTCCTTATAATTGTCGAAGCATTAGTTGCTATAGCAAGTATTAAGTAATAAAAAACAAACGATTCAAAACAAATGGTCTTGACGATAATCGTCATAGCAACTAATTGGCGTGAAGAGCTTCTCTTTTCACAAACAAAATCTACTATAAATCCTTTACATTATTATGAATGACAGAAAGTAGCCTTCTAAAGGTTTCAACCTCTTCCTCAGTTAACCCTTCAATGGTCTTTCTATACGCTTCAAGAGAGGGAGCAAGAATCTCATCTTTTATTTCACGCCCTTTAGAGGTTAGATATACACGTAAAGATCTTCTATCCGTCTCATGGATTACACGATGAACAAAGCCTTTCTTTTCAAGCTTGAAGAGCATACGCGCAATGTTAGTTTGATCTTTATAGAGTCTTTCAGCAATATCCTTTTGAGTAATCCCTTCACTCTCCCAAAGAATAACGAGGATCTCCCATTGGTCCACCGTAATATCAAAGGGATTTACCACTTTTTGATAATAGTTATTCAGCTTTAAATCTGCCCGGTGTACAATTACGCCTATGTATTTTTCTAATTCCAATGGTATGGCCCCCAGATAATTGACATGATTATAGTTGCTATGACGAGTATAATTGTAAAGGCTAATAAATGCAACTCTAGAATATAAGCTCCTTATTTCGCAGATTTCAGCTTCTTCTTCTCTTGAAACCAGCCCATCACTAGAAGTATTAGTGGAATGATAAACAGCATCGGAATCTGGACATAGAACCGGACGACACGTAATCCTGTATAGATAAATTCTACATAGTTTCCTGCCATCGCAATGGAACAAATAAACATAACCATAGTCACGGGGATCATTAATTTGCGATAGGAGGGAATACCGAACAATGTTGCCGCACCGATTAGCGTCGCATATAAATAAATGCCGATACGGAAAAAACCACCGACAATAGCCGTGACGAGAAACAATACATCCAATCGTTCTAATAAAGCTCTTCCCTCAATCAACTCCGAGGTTGTCAGCAATGGGTATTGTGTTCTTGTAAATAGATCCGCACCGAGGACAGACACATTTAGCATCGTAACAAACGCGATAAAAGATCCGCTGATCAATAATCCTGTAATCACTGTTTTCTTCACTTGTTGCGGTTTATTCACATAGGGAAACAACATCAAGAACACTATAATCTCTCCAAAAGGAAATACAACGGTGCTTGGAATCGATTGCCTCAGTACGGTTAACCATCCCTCTTCAAGTACAGGCCTTAAATTTTGAAGATTTACATTCCCAGATGTAACAATCGAAATTAGACCGGTTACAGTAACAAGAAGTAACACAGAAAAAAAGAGCTCCGCTGTCCTCGACAACACCTCAATACCTTTTCCAATGACATACATAACCGAAAGTAGCATCAAAGCAATAATAACGAGAAAGGGAGTCTGTGTAAAAACAAAGGATACAGCCATTGAGGCGAATTCACGGACTACAAAACTCCCATTAAACAAGAAATAGACGACATATAACAAGGCGACGATACGACCCACAACGGGCCCTAATATTTTTTTCGCATATTCCGTGAGCGGAAGATCCGGATAAAATAAAAACAATCGATGATAGATTAGAAATAAACAAATTCCCCCGAGCATTCCGAGGATTGCGGTGATCCATGCATCTTGCTTGGCTTCCGCACCAAATCCGGAGATAATCGCACTCACGATTTCAAACATCAATACAAGGATAAGCAATTGACGGGGACTGATCTTTGCTTTTTCCAATGTCACTCCTTCTCTCTATGAACAATTCATTTATCAGCTATTATCGATACTTTCCATTATGGTTCTATTACGCAACCCAGTATTACGCAAATAAGCCTCCACTTTCACTTTTACTTCAATGGTGGGAAAGGTCACATCGTTCCAATCCCGCTTTAACGTTCTCCATTGCTTAGGGTGATCACGATGCACCACTTCTCCAAATCCAAAAATGTCCGACTTTTGCTGTTGCATTAATTTAATCGTGGCTACCGCTTCATCATGAACGGCTTGCATGTACAGGCGCTCAATTTGCAAGAACAATTTCGGGTTAGTTACATCAATTGGGACATCAACCTCACCAATATTTGCATCCGCGCCAATCTTCACCTCAATAATTGGTTTACCGGATTTATCAAAGCTTGAATGAAATGATGATTTGGTTCGTATATTCTCGATCCCGATTGTATGTGGCTGACCATTCCAATCCATGGTTAACAATGTCGAATTAACTCTGCCTAACACCCATAAGAATCCACGGCTTTCATTTCCGTCTAACCACCTCATTAATTTTCCATCTTTAAAAGTAGCAATCCCATTAGCCATTAATTTATCTTCTTTATTTGTAGAATCGAGTTGAATGCCAGTAATCGTAGGTTCTTTACCAGATGAGACGATGGCTTGAATGACTTGGTATATTTTCTCATCAATATTTTCACCAAATGCTTTCTCGGTTTCAGCTACCATTTTCTTAATTTTAATGGCAGGTGAATTATCGAGACTCGTTCGTTGTTTAATGATTTCTTCTCCCGTCGTTCCCCTCGCGATAACCATTGTAGCGGAAGGACGAAACTCACTATCCCGCTCAATGCCGTCAAAAAGCTTCTTTATCCCTTGTGTTGTAGCTAATTCTTCACCTACCAAGAGAACTATCGCATGACCATAATGCAATTGCCTAGAAAGTTTTTGTGAGAGAACGCGAGTGGCATCAAATACATTATTTCCTTCTGCTGAATATGTGGTTGGAGGTAAAGGCATTGGGCTACCTCCTCCTTGTGTACTTGAGACATTTACAGGATTCACGATCTGAACCGTAACCCTAATGTTCTTTTTTTCTCCTTTATCAATCGCCATCGCAACCACAAAACCGATATCCGTTAACTCTCGACTATCCCAGCAACCCGTAAGGAGAGCAATCATAACCATCGACAAACAAAACCGTGCCATTCTACGTCCCATCTTGATCACCCACTTGCTCTGTTGTAGGCTTCTTCATCAATTTTGGAATCAAATGTCTCATCCAAATCGGTAAAGGTGCATGAATCTGACTATTTTTTACATGCATCATTGGACTATAAGGAGCCATGTAAGGTACACCAAATGAACGTAAACTACACATATGTGCAATGATCATAATCAAGGTAAGAATCATTCCAAAGAAACCGAACGTTGCTGCACTGATCATGAGGAGAAAACGTAACAATCTCGCGGATACAGCAATTGAGAAAACAGGCGTCGCTAGACTAGAGATAGCTGTAAGTGAAACAACAATAACCATTGCCGTTGACACTAAACCTGCTTGTACAGCTGCCTGCCCAATGACAAGTGCTCCAACGATGGATACTGCTGATCCAATTGCTTTTGGCATACGAACACCCGCTTCACGCAGAATTTCAAAAATAACCTCCATTAATAGCGCCTCAACAAACGCGGTAAATGGCGTTGCTTCTAGCTGTGAAACAAGCGAAATCACTAACTGCGTTGGTATCATTTCTTGATGAAAGGTTGTTGCTGCAATATAGAAAGAAGGTCCAATCATCGAAATGATGAACATTACGATTCGTAACAGCCGCAATGCAACACTGATATCATACCGATGATAAGAATCCTCTGTAATTTGAAAGAATTGATTAAAAACGGCTGGGATGATTAGCATAAAGGGCGTTCCATCCACCATAATTGCAATTTTTCCTTCTAAAAGATTAGCAGCGACGGTATCTGGGCGTTCTGTAGGTAGGACCGTTGGAAACGGAGTAAAACTCTGATCTTCTATCATTTTCTCAATATATCCTGATTCCAGAATGCTATCCAATTTGATCTTGCGGAGACGTCGCTTCGCCTCTTCAACAATGCTATCATCCGCGATCCCATTTATGTACATGATCCCTATCCTGGTATGTGTAACTTGACCTAATGTCATCGATTCCAGCCATAAATTAGGATTTCTTATGCGACGCCGAACCATCGAAATATTTGTCGTTAAGCTTTCAACAAACCCTTCACGAGATCCTCGAATAGAAGTATCCGTACCGGGCTCATCTATAGCGCGGACTTCACCGCCCGATGTAGCAATCGCTAGGGCTTCATTCGATCCATCAATTAATAAAATAGTCTGCCCCCACAACAGAGCATCATAGAGTTCATCCCATTGAACAAGCGTCTTCAGACCACCGATTGGAACAATTTTATCAGTGATTACTTGGACCAGATCATTTAATGTCCTTTGTTCATTACTCAGCATGACGTTCAGCAAGACTTCCATGACAAATTGATTAATGGTTGTATTGTTAACAATGCCATCCACATAAATAATTGCGGCTTGAAGCTCCTCCTCCGAGCCCCCAATCGTAAATTCTCGAATAATTATATCTCCACTATTCCCTGTCTTTTGGCGAATCTGCTCTAAATTGACTCTTAATTCTGTTGAATCAATCGGAATTGAAGGGACGGTCCATTGTGGATTGCTTCCAGCACTTTTGCTACTTGCATTGCCATCCTCTGCCATGCCCTTCACCTTTCTCTCCATTATTTGCTGCTCTTTGCGTGATTATTCTACCCATTAACAGCAAATATTATTGGAAGATTAACAATGAAGGCAGGGAAGTAGTATGAAAATATTCGTCGTAACTATACTCTTATTAATCTTAGTAATAGCACTGACCTTTCTGCTTGACTTCATTTCACTCTTTAACATACAAGAAACATTTCGTAATCTAATGGCCTCTTTTCGCGTCATGAGTACCTCAGAACTCATCATCTTTAATTTCTTGATTGTAGGCACAATAACTTATTTAATGTGGCCACTGGTACAAAAATGGCTGCCACAGCAATCTCCATCATCGCAAGGTCAACCATCCGAGCATGTCGACAAAACCCAGACGAAATAGTGATCATCGATTTCGATCTTCCAGCCATATGTGGAATTAACTACCCTCCTTTATAAAAATAAAACCCATGTCTGATGACATGGGTTTTAAAATTAGCTTTTAATATGTGACGTTTAGATTGCTGATCACACTAACCAATAAATTCTTGAACCCACTCACTGTTATAGTAACCTATTCCAATTTCAGTAAAGGAACTATTCAGGATGTTGGCACGGTGACCAGGGCTGTTCATCCATTGATTCATTACTTCTTCCGGGCTCGACTGGCCTTTGGCGATATTTTCCCCTGCTGTATTATAGGAGATCCCAAATGCCTTCATCATGTCGAACGGAGATCCGTAGGTTGGTGACTGATGGTCAAAATAATTGTTGTCGGACATATCCTGCGCTTTAGCCAAAGCCATTTTCGACAGCTCACTATTCAAACTAAGGGGTTTCAAGCCTGCGTTTGTTCTTTCTTTGTTTACCAGTTCCAACACTTTCTGCACTGATGCCGATGCATTGGTGGAGGTTTGCGGATTAGCAGAATATTGTGGGTTGGCCGATTGTTGCGGATTAGCAGAATACTGTGGCTTAGCGGAAGTTTGCGGATAAGTGGTTTGATCACCTGTTGTACCACCTGTAGGTGGAGTAGTGCGGATAAACCCATCCAGCCATTTCGTTACATCGCCGGGTACTTGTTTAGCATTAATCGTTGATTTCCTAGCATTCTCTGTGGAAATAGAAGACGCTTGAGTTAAGGTTGTTGTTGTAGCTGTTTTGCCAGCATGATGTCCAACCTTCGTTTGTTGAGTAGTCATTTGGTTGTTGGCAGATTGATTACCCGAACAAGCTGTAACGAGCAATAGCGCTACTATTACGATAAATGGTTTAATAACGACCCCTCCTGATTTGGCAAAGTAGTGACTTAATCGAATAAAGTTTTTGTAAAGCACGATTGAATTATTCATCTCTAATTCAAAAAAATAAAAAGCAAAAAAATCCACCAGCAACATTTGTTGCTGTGGACTTTTTGTAAGCTTATTATGTATCGAGATCCGTATTCTTGCTCACATAGAGCTCACTAGGCTGAACTTGATAACGACCGGTTTGCAGTAGCTCTGGTAAACGCCCCATCCGTTCCGCTAAACAAGAAAGACTTTGCTCATGAAAATTAGAAAGCCCCGTATGAATCCGATCTTGAAAAGGTTTAAGCCACCTTGATTCCAAGTGATCAGGACCGAAATAAACCCCAAGCAGAGAGCCCGCCGTTGCTCCAAAGCTATCCGTATCGTTTCCTTGCATCACCTGCTTGCATATTCCATCACCAACATTGTCTGCAAATCGCAGGGTATTAATTAAGGTGCCTATTTCCTGATAAACATCACAGTGACAATAATTCGCATACTTATGGTTAATGCTCTGATACGCTTCCAGCCAGTCATCTGCATTCGCTACCATCTCAAGGCAATCTTTAGTAATCTCGTAGAATCGGCTTCTTTTAGGGACGAATTGCAGAGCCGTATTGATTATTTCAATGGGATCGCGCTGCACGTGAGCAACAGCAATCGCAGCAGCAATGAACATCGTGGAGTAAATGCCGGTCCGGCGATGAGTAAAACTTGCATCCCGCCAAGCTAGCTCAGCAGCCAGAGCAGGTTGACCAGGACAGGCATATCCGTAAGCATCTGCACGAATCGCCGCACCGCATAGTTCCGTACCCTGCACCATAAAATCAGGCCAAGCCTCTATTTCAGAATGATTGAATAGTTCCTTATCATGCTCCAAATAGCTAATGCCTGATCGCATCAAAATAGCTCTTTCCGGACCCCAAGTTGTACTTAGCGGAAGATGATTTAACCATAAATCTCTTAAATTCCTTTTCGTAAAACCATCACCGAATTGTTCTAGCACCATCATTCCCATTAATGTGTAATTGATATCATCATCAGGTGCCACATAACGAATTCGCCCCCGTGTCGTCTCAAACCAAGACCAATGACGACGATCCAGCGCATGGAGAATTTCTTCAGAAATGTAATCATTCAGTGGCCATTCCCCTACAGAAGTTAAGGCTTGACGTAATTCCGACAAGCTGGGATTTACCTCTATCGGTTTGCCCAGCATTGAGCCACAGACTGAAGCGAGGAAACCTACTTCTACACGCTTGGAGCTATCCTTCAGATTCAAAATCCCGACCTGACCTAGAGGTCGAGCCGGATCACATTCCCGCCATATCTCATCTAAATCGTTCGGCTCATAGTAAGGCCAGTTGTCCCTCATTGGAATGACAGCCAAGCTATGGGCGAATTCTAGATAGGCATCATAGCTTGCTGGGAGCTTTTCCAACTTAGCTAAATAACCGGAGGTTTGATGCCCCTGCTCGAATTTATTACGCAGAACGCCTTCCAATTGAAGTTTAAGAAATGTGAGTGATGGTAGCATATTGCATCTCCTTTGTCCTCGTATCTATCCACAATACATCAATATCATAAGCTTTAGAAGTAAAAGATAACTAGATAAAAAAGTATTGATCAAATATTGATTTTCCCTTAATAATCCTTCATCCCAATACTATCGAAACTGCACAATACACTAACAACAGTCCCATCAGTACATTAAATTGACTTCTATATTTAGATATCATTTTTTTGAAAAGAGAACCACACAAACACCAACAAAAAGTGCCCATATAACCGATGAAAGCAAGAATTAAAGAATAACTCAATAACCTAAAAGAGGAAGAAGGATAGGTAAGAATAAATGTTGATGTAACTGTGATCCCATATAATATCCCTTTCGGATTGATAAATTGTAAAAGCATTCCCGCAATAAAGCTATTGTGTTTATCTCCAGCTGCATCACTTTCTGGTTGTTTACTTGTAATCATTTTAACTGCTAAATACAGCATGTAGACTCCGCCTATTACAGCCATAATAGATTTAATTTGTGGAAGAAGATTATTCAAAAGTAGATTAAAGTAGGAACATAACAATATGATTATAAAAAATCCTGTACCCACTCCTAAACAAAATTTCATTGTTTTTTTCAGCCCAACTTGGTTTGCAAAACTCATTGCCATAATGTTATTGGGTCCCGGAGTAAAACTTGCAACAAATGCATATAAAAACAAAGAAACAAACACTAAATTATATCTCCCCTTCCAACTTGTATGCTATAATGTATCTATCAGACGTTATAACGTACATTCGTGCGTTTTATTGTATATCACGATCGTTATAAAGTAAATGGAGACAGGAGTAATTACAGTGGAAGAAATAAATCTAATTATTGCAGAAAATATAAAAAAGATAAGAAAAAGTAAAGAGTTAAGCCTGGAAAAGGTTGCCGAATTAACAGGAGTCAGCAAAACAATGATTGGTCAAATCGAAAGAGGGGAATCGACACCAACCATTACAACCCTTTGGAAAATCGCCAATGGCTTAAAAATTTCATTTTCTGCGCTGATAGATTACCCAAAGCCTGACACAAGAGTAATCTTAAGAAGTGACATTCAGCCACTGCTTGAAGATAACGGAAAATATCGAGTGTATCTATCTTTTCCATTTGAAGAAAGTAAACGGTTTGAAGGTTATACCGTGGAGATAGACAAGGGTGGATACCTTGATGCCAATTCTCATATGGAAGGTACCGAAGAATTAATCACCGTGTTTGACGGAGAATTGTCTTTCCGTGTCAATAACAATGAATACCTCTTGAAATCAGGTGATTCTATCACATTCCTCGCAGACAAACCCCATGTATATCATAATCCAGGACAAACAATAACCCGGTTAAGCATGATTTTATACTACCCCTCTTAGCAAAAAAATCCCAAGGCACTTGAGCCTTGGGACTACGTTCTCTATGATAGGGTTGCTAGATGAGTTAATATCCTTTTACAAAAAACAAGCCATCCTTTAGAAGAACTAAAGGATGGCTTGTTCGTAATGCTTAGAGCGCCGCAATCCGCTGCTGGATGCGTGGAAATAAGGCAAAGGCATTCTCGTAAAATACTTTCTCGTGGTGCTGCTCAGGGACAAGTCGGCGGACAAATTCCGCATACAGGTCAATAGGAGCGAGTGGCCAATCCGTGCCGAACAGCATTTTCTCATAGTGGTCGGAATACACCAGCGCCCGGCGAAAATGATCCATGAACAGAGGTTCATTCATGAACCGTTCAAAATGAGGCCGATCACCGACCACAAGACCGGACAAATCGGCATAGACGTTTGGATTTTTGGCCACCACTTCGGCGGCATCCATTACCCACGGATCGCCAAGATGGCAGATCATGAAATTCACATCACGTCGTTGAAACGCTAATTCGTCTACGGTAAGTGGATGTGCATACTTTAGCAATCCATTCATCGAGTACGTATCACCGGTATGAATGACCACAGGCGTGCCATACTTTTCTGCCAGATCATAGATCGGCGAATAGATTTTGTCATAAACGTAATGATGATAGTACCCGGCGTAGAGCTTAATACCAGCCACCTCCGGCGCTTGCAGCCGTGCCTCAATTCGGTCGAGCTCCTCCTGAGCATCCTTTCCTCCGAGCATGTTCGGATTGATCCCCACGCATTCCATTAAGAAAGGCGGCACAGTATCCTCCAAGTCAAGGCTCATCGGATTAGGGGAAGTAGAGTCAGGGAAAGCTCCCTTCGTCTGTTCCGTGACCCCCATTCCAATGCCGAGAACAACGTCGTTCTTATCAAACTCCGCTTTGAGCCCGGCAGCAGTGTAATCGACTTTGGAGAGATCCAGTGCTGTTTGATGAAAGCTGTCGATGTCCGACAGATGAATGTGAATATCAATGATCGGCATTTAAGATCTCCTTTTCGTCAGTAGGTCTAGCAAAGGTCAGCTTCAAAAGACTGCGGACATCCTCTGAATTCAGAGCGAGTTCTCCCATGATCAGGAAGGAGGGCTGTGTCCAAACGGTTTCTCCATTTAGAAGCGGAAGATGATGATGCACCCCGTGATTAAATACCTTATTGTTCACATACGCCGAGGCACTCTGATTCGGGTGACTGCTCACCATATGCAGCATATCCTTACGCGAAGATGCACCAATTCGCAATAGTCCCTTGGCCTCAAGATAGGTTTCAACCGTTCCTAATAAGAACTTGCCCTCCTTGGAGAATTCCATCCATCCTTCGGCATAGACTGGCGAAGGTTTGATATAATTCTCCTCCGACAACGAATAATTCGGCAGGGTCATTCCGCTGTCATTGGTCACCGAATGTAACACACAGAGCACAGGGACGCCGGGGAGCATAAGGTAATGCTGATTAACAACAATCCCTCGGTTCTTTTCCTGCTTCTCGATCGAAGTAGTGATACGTAATCCTTTCCAAACATTGCCCTGAACATCCCTTTGCTCGGTCCAAGCTGCGCTTCTTGGCTCCTCCAAACGACTAAATCCACCTATGCCTGAAATACCTACACCGAGTCCACCATGCCAAGGATTCCACCAGGAACGTGGTGCTGCTTCCGGGTAGGAGCTATCCAGCCATTCTTCTCCATGGTGCTTCAAGGAATGCACAACACTGCCGAAATCAGGAGCAGCTGCAATAGAAAGAACTCCGTTGCTCACAGTGTAAATAGGACCCGCTGGTCCCTCTTCTGTGCCACAGACAACGGCTGCTGTTTCCGTTTGAGGGAACCAGAGGCCTGTTCGCTCTTGAATACGATCCTCTCCACGATAGACGACTCGTACCTTCTGTCCTGATTGGCTGTGTTCTGAAGAAGATTCCGCTTCCTCAGGCGAGAGCTCAAAGCCCGCGGAGTGCAGATTCTGATCTCTTTGCAGCACCATCTCAGCGACTTTCTGCTCCTCTCCTCTATCCGTTAGTACATACAGCTCGAGGCTTCCATTAAGCGGAGTCATCTTTCGTTCGATAAACTCCGCATGAAGCGCCCCCGCCGCAAACGGATTTCCACCGCCGAGCGTTAATTCAAGATGATCATCCAACACCGGTGTGATCGGATCCAGCTGCTTCCGTGTAAAGGTGCGGAAATCCGACCACTTCAGGAAGGTGTTTAAAGCGAACACCAGCGTCTTTGTTCGTACGACATCTCCAGCAGAGATTTGACCAAGATTATGCTCCAGTCCAAGTGGATACTCCGGACGAAGCAGCTTCAGCGAAGGGTCCCAGCAAACGCCACATGTGACATTTTCTTCCTTGCTAAACAACCAATTTTCCGTAATTTGAGCGCTGTCCCAATAACTCGGATCACCCGAATAAGCATCGCCCATATCTACGTAATGCCCCTGATAAGGCAGGATGAGCCGTTTGCCAAAAAATCCGAAATTCGTTAGCAGATACATATCCTCTTCCAACGTTTGGTTACTAGTATTGCGTACCTCGCTATAAAACTCAGCAATTCCGTTTGCAAAGAGCTTAGCCACACTTTTTATCTCCAGACCCGGGAATTCATCCGATTCATAAAGGGTCTCTAGAACTTGGCCTTCTCCTTCGGAATAGATCTTTACTTCTTTAGCCTGTTTCTTCGAGAATTCTTCGGCGAATGGTTTACCTAACTTCGGATGGGTTAACCAGAAATTATGGCTCGAGCCGGGATATTCAATCCACATCCCATTGTCGTTATTATTAAGATGTACGGAATAGGCGCCGTTTACAGCCACCCACTGATCCCCGTTTTCCCCACCAAAGCGGCCATGTGTTCCTTTCATTAGCACAGATAATTTGCTGATGAAGGACACTGCCTTCTCTCCAGCCGGAACGGCCGTCACCTCAATATCCCGTGAATAAAGGCCATATGAATTTAGGGTAAAGGGTACTCGGATGGAAGCCTTACTTTTAGCTGGAACCGAGAAGCTTACTGTCCTATCCGCCCACGTCAAAAATTCTTCCTCTGGCAAATCAAAAGAAAATTCCGCTTCCGCTGCAAAATTATTCTCAACGTTCAAATATAACTCAGCGGGAAGACCCGGATACAGCTCACGCTTTGGCAACTCCATCATCATTTTTAGTGGGAATTTAGGAGCAACACCTATGCGGAACTCAGCGCGCTTGCCACCGATGATCCATTTGCTCATAACCACGGGGTGAGTCTTCTTATCGTTTTGCTCTTCACGAATCGGATCAAGCTCGAACTCACCTTCTACGATAACTGATTCTCCTGGCGCGAGTGTTGGTTCAGCAGACAAGGCAAAACGAATATTTTTGTCATTTTCGCCTTTGATCTCAATGGCCAGATCAGACGCCGAACGATTCTTGATGTGATAGCGAATCTTGTAGGTGGAACCGAAGACAAGATCGTGATCGTCAATCTCCGTGGAGATTTCATAGTCAGGTGTATCAAGAGCCGTCAGGCCGCGACCGGTCTTCTCGAATTCTGCACGTAAGGAGAGTTCTCCCTTTTGCCAAGTGTAATCGAAGAAATCAAAACCACGCTCCCGGCGACCATCCGGCTGAATGGGCAGTTCACGGGTACTATCTGCATACCAATCCAGCTGTTCAAAATAAGGAGCGAGTGCTTCCGTTTGCAGAACCGTCGGAATAAAGTTCATCAGATGAACGTAATCCTCATTTTTTTCCCAAAAGAATCCACATTTCTTATACATCGGTACGGCCTTCGTATTACCTGCCCAAGTAAACAGATCAAGACGTGGCCAGCCCGCTTCAATTGTTGTACGAACAGCGTTCAAAATCAGGTTACGTCCTACCTTGTATCCGTGATAATCAGGTCGTACATTCAACAATGGGACATACAAAGCTCCTTCGTCTTGACGGTAATGAGCAAAACTGCAGAAGCCGACCACTTCCTCGCCATCAACGGCGAGAAACACATTCAGGTTGGACGAGATTTCCATCTCGCGGCGTACTGTATCCTCTGTTCTCTGATTGGTGCCTCCACCCCAGCTTTCGTTGCTACGGTTCCACATTTCTGCAACCGCCTTAGCGTAAGAAGGATCATATTCTATAATGCGGATTTGTTCCGCTGTAGTCTTAACAGTCATGCTCTCAGCTCCTTCTCCCTCAAATAGAGTATGTATACAACTTTATTCAAATAACTCCTACGAGTTCTTATTATACTATTAATTGGAAGGCTGTTACGAGGTAAAAAACTCTTTCTCCTTATTTTCTACATAAAGCCACTGCCAGCAGAAAGCTGCAGAATAAAAAAGCTGTCGAGACTCCCTCGACAGCTTAGAATCTACTCTATGAGCGGCATTTCTATTTAACAACTCTCCACACGATCTGCTGATCTTTTTTTCAAATTCGCGATACCTACAATACCAATCAACAGCACGCAGAAAGAATAAGGAAATGCCATATTAGCGGTGTATAAAGCTGTGCCTATAACTGGACCTATGAATGATCCGCCACCTTGCAGGGCCGCAATAAAGGAAGCAACGCTTCTTTGCTCATGGTCTTGAACCGCCATTGAAGCACCCGCACTATAGCCGAGCAATGTGAAGCCGATGCCAATTCCCAAGAATGTAAAGTCCAC
Source organism: Paenibacillus sp. FSL F4-0236 (assembly GCF_038000135.1). NCBI lineage: Bacteria > Bacillati > Bacillota > Bacilli > Caryophanales > Paenibacillaceae > Paenibacillus > Paenibacillus sp. FSL F4-0236. The sequence continues at coordinate 1,551,812 of NZ_JBBOBK010000001.1, read as the reverse complement.
ATAAGCAAATCTGATAAACAATAACAAGCCTAGCAGACCCAAAGCCACAAATAATAGCCCTACGAGCAGCACCTTTTTAGGATGCCATTTGAGATATTTGCTGATCACAATTTGCGAGATCACCACCATTACTCCCGAGATAGCCAGACCCGTTCCAATTAACTGAGTGGCTTGCTGGGTACTGTATCCAAGGCTGTCTTGCACAAAAAATCCGATAGTAACCTGCACGATATTCAGAGCAAACGATAGCAATAGTCCAATCCATAAATAGAGGCGTATCCGTTTGTCATTGGGTGAAAGTGAAATCGCCTGCCGTTCGATCTCGATATTCTTTTCTTTAGGAATAAACACTAGAAATAATATAGCCAAGGTGAATAATAATATGGCTGCGGCGTACATTGGTGAGGTGAGTCCCAGCGAAGCCATTCCTCCGCTCATTGCAGGTCCTACTACGAAGCCAAGTCCATTGGCTGCACCGAATAATGCCATTCCCTGAGTACGGGTCTCTTTTGTACTCCAGCCCATAACATAAGCTTGTGCTAATGCCGGAATACCTCCAAAGAAAAAACCGGCGATTGCGCGAAGTATAAAGAAACTCCAAAATAGGCTTGTTTTACTCTCAGCATGTACTGCATAATCAGCCAGCAGTGCAAAAATGACTAGTGTTGCCATGTAGATGAACATAATCGAAGCGAGCAGCCATTTTCGGCTCATGAATGTTTGTTTTTCCCAGAAATATCCTCCGAGCAGCCAGCAAAGTCCCGCTACCGATACCAAACATCCTGATTGAAAATCACTAAGTCCCAAATTTCGAGCAAGCGGGCCAATAATCGGATTAAATGCGGCTATCGATATCATCCCTGTAAGTACGATTAGAAACATAATACCCAGTCTGTATTTCATGAAATTCCCTTCTCCTCTCAAGTAAACCTAAACAATATACGACTCATAATCGCTGTGTTCATGGTACTACGCCTGGAAGTCAGGCCTCTACCCGTTGGCGGATTACTTTACTGGTTATCGGGATTATTACTGGACACAAAAAAACTGCTCCTTAGAGCAGTTTAAGTGATAGCCTTTCAATCTACCGTCCCAATATTCTCCAAGTGCAATGAACTTTCGGAGCTAACGCCCGCTTCCGTACTCAGAGTAGTAAGTGCTTGTTTAAGATCCTCTTTATTCACATACACGTATGGACTCTTCCAAAGAGATTCCACATGTAAGGAATTGATATGATCTGGTTTGAGTTTAGGGAAGTTCAACAACCATTGCTGGAGATCTGCTTGTGGAATATCAGTCTTCACATTTTCACCGATGATGTCCAATACATTCCCCCATTGGGACACGCCTTGGAAATTCCCTAGCTTATCCAGAATCTGCTTAATTACTTGCTGCTGTCGATCATTGCGCTGAAAATCGGAGGATTCAGCCGTTCCTTGATTCGATTTGCGGTAACGCACAAAGTCAAGCACATGTTTGCCATCCAGCTTCTGCAAGCCCTTCTTTAAGTTGATGTTCGTTCCATCTGCCGAATCGATATATTTCATATCCATATCGACATCAATGGTTAGCCCGCCAAGCAAGTCCACCGTCTCCTTCAGCACATCAAAATTCACCACAACCATGTGATCAATTGGCAGACCTAATAAATTGCTGAAAAACTCTTTTGTATTAGGGATAGCTTCAGTTTTATCTTTTATGTAATGGTAAGCATAATAATAATTAGCTTTGCGAGAGGGCAACGATTTAGGTTTTAGCAACAAATCCCTCGGTATAGATAAGAAACTCGTCGACTTCGTGTCAGGATTGAAGCTGACAAGCATTAGCACATCGGTATTCATTACCCCACCACCACCGTCCCGACTATCTACCCCGGCAAGCAGAAAAATCATAGGTTCAACCGATACCGTCGCCTTTTTTTCCTCTGGGGCAGCGGTTGGCTGGACGTTGACTGGAGCAGCCATGCGCTCTATCGCGTTATCCGTCTTTTTGTATAAATACCCTGCATATACTCCAATTCCGATAATCGTTGCGCCTAAGACAAGTCCAATGCTCGTCAGAATTTTACGAGTTGTTGTCCATTTGCGTTTGTTAGTCATAATTCCCTCCACTCAGTTCCAGTAGCTTTTTCAATCCGTGCTTTCATCCTTATGGACTTTCACACTTAGCACTATGCCAATCGCAATCATATTAGTAAGTAACGAGCTACCTCCATAACTAATAAACGGCAAGGATATCCCCGTGAGGGGCAGCAATCCAAGATGCATTCCAAGGTTAACAGAAACTTGAAAGATAATCATGGCGATAAACCCGGTGACAACATATGCCCCTGCGCGATCCCTGCTTTCGAGTGCGATAAAGATCATTCGATAGACGAGCAATAAATATAGCATCAGCAAAATGGATGAACCTATAAAACCGTATTTTGCACCGATGACTACATAGATCGAATCGGAATACGCGTATGGAATATATCCTTTTCGCAAAAAAATACCTTCACTACCCGATAATCCACCGGAGCCAATGGCTATCATTGCGTTTTTGATATGCCAAGATTTATCGGGATCACTCTGCGGGTCCAAAAAAGCCTGAATTCGTGACAATTGATGGGGCTCGACAATCTTGGATAACAAATCGAAGTTGGCATAATAGAGCCATAGTATCGTGCCAATCGAAATGATCACCACACCGAGGATCAAGATCATATATAGAGCACGGATGTTACCTATCCAAAGCATACTAAGCAATATGCCCGCAAAAACGAGCGCTGTACCCAAATCGGGTTGATCCATGATCAAAATAAAAGGAATAAAAAAAACGAAACAAACCGGCACTAAATCTTGAAAAAAGCGAAGCTGCTGTCCTTCTCGTTTACCCAATAGATGAGCAATGAGCAGCACCGTACATATTTTTGCCAGTTCGGAGGGCTGGAGCTGAAAGCTTCCAATACTTAACCAACGCACGGCACCATTGAGGTTTTCCCCAACCAGCTTGACTAGCACAAGTAGACCAATACCCACACTATAAAAGAGATACGCTAACCAGCCTAATAGAATCTTATAATCTACCAATGCGATGAATAACATGGGTATGCAAAATAAAGCAAATAAATACAACGAACTGATGTAAAGACCATCTAACCGTGTATCCGTAGTCGCGCCATAAATAGCAACAGTACCAATACCAACTAGGCATGTTACGAGAAACAGTACGGATCTGTCCAGCTTTGCAATTTTGGTGGTGAGAAACATGATACAACCTCTATTTAATTTCTGTATTTTTCTTGTTGTAAAATGAGCATCATAAATAATCCGCCTGAGCACTAATACATCTTGTTTCAAGATGAAGCTGAAGTGCAGCGGATTATAAAGTGGAATGATTATCTCAGATCAAATTTGTCCTGATACGCCTTCTTCGATAACAGCTTTAATTTATCTTCACTCAGCGTATAAATATCCAGTCCGTTCCCCGCCTCGCCCAATGACCAGCCCAGCGCGAGTTCGTTATGGCCATCATCATCGACATCATAGAATCCGGCATAATCCAGACCATACCCAAACCCCTCAACCTCCGAAATCTTTTGCCACGCTTCATTTTCCTGCCTAAGCAGCATTGCTTTTATAGAAGAACCTTTGTTTTTGCTGTACTCATATACAACTACTGCTTCGTCGATACCGTCTCCATCCATATCCCCAAAAGAGATAGCATTATCCTCTTGTCCATCCAACGGAGTTATCAATTGAGCTTTGTCGGGAAGCCATTTGATAAATTCCTGGCTCGTTTTGTCTCGCTGCAGGCTTGCTTCTGATGATGGAGGCTTAATGAGCTCTCCTGGTGTTGCCGGCACTCCGCATCCTCCGAGCAAAAGTATCGTTGTTAACATAGCACCTATTGTTATGAATTTGCTCGGCATTTGGATCATCGACTCCTCGCTTGTCCGCATATATAGTATTTTATCTGTGAAAGAGATGAAAGTGGTTATGAAATAGTTAAATTTGAGCTCTATTTATATCGGCAAGTCAAATTGGACAATCGTCCCCTTGCCTAAAATACTGCTTATTCGCAGCTCGCCATGATGCAATGTAATGATCTGTTCCGAGATGGACAGTCCTAAACCGCTGCCTGACGCCTGTTGATCCCCTTTGTAGAATTTTCGCCGCACATTCTCTAAATCCGCTTCTGCGATGCCTGACCCAGTATCCTCAACTGTAATTACAACTTTCCCTGGAACCGTATGGGCAGTAATAAGAATTCGACCTGAGGAACTAGTGAATTTGAGCGAATTATCAATGAGATTAATCATGACTTGCTTCACACGATTCTCGTCAGCTTGAATGACAGGCAGATTCTCTTCTATTTTCACTTGAAGCAAGATGTCTTGTCGGGTTGCTCTAGGGGTGAGTTGTCTGCCAATATGCTGCAACAGCTCTGTTAGATCCACAGTTGTGAGGTGAATTGCGATTCTTCCGTTATCCAATTTGGAGAAATCCAATAATTCATCCACCATATGAGTTAACCTGTCACTTTCAGATTCAATGATATCTAGCCCATCATGAAACAGAGCCTGGTTACTCTCCCCACCCGCCTTCAAGGTGATTACCCAGCCTTTGATCGAGGTCAATGGCGTACGCAGTTCATGGGATACGGATGCGATAAAATCATTCTTAAGCTGTTCACTTTTCGAGATTCGACTGGCCATCATATTCAATGTATCTGCCAAGGAACCAAGCTCGTCTTGATAGCGCTTTTGTACTCTTATGCTAAAATCTCCTTCAGACATTTGGTCTGCTGCCTGTTTCAGATCTTTAATGGATCTGGTTATGGTCCAAGATAGTAATAATCCAAGCAAGGTGACAATACCAATCACGAGCAAACCTACCCCGATCAGCAAAACCGCAATTTGATTAACTGTATGTATCGTTTCCGTTAAGGAGGTAACAAACCTTACTTCCCCAACGATGTTACCTTTGGCTTGTAAAGGATAGGATACCGTAAAAATAGCTTCCTCGGTTACAGGGTCCTCACCCTTCCAACTGTCAGGCTGCCCTTGTATGGCTGCTTGCACATCCATATTATCTGTCATCGTAAAATCGCCTTGGATTCCATTAGAATCCTGCAACAGCCGACCTTCAGCATTAATAATCTGTACCTGTGCATCGGAATGGCTGGCAAAGCCCTTTAACAACCTATCCGATTGTGCCTCTAAATCCTCGTCGCTAAAATATTGCTGATAAAAAGAAGCCGACAGTTCTGCTTGATTCATCAGGGTTTGCTCTATATTATGAAAATAATAATAACGTACAGATAAATTAAGAATAATCTCAAGAATGAGCACAGTAAGACAGATCACTACAAAATAGCTTCCTACTAATCTTTTCTGAATACCCATTCTTCAACCATCCTTTCTAAAGCGGTATCCGAGCCCCCATACAGTCTCAATCCAATGCGGGTTAGAGGCATCCTCTTCAATCTTCTCTCTTAGCTTACGCACGTGAACATCTACTGTCTTCGGATCACCAATAAAATCCTCACCCCAAACCAGGTTCATTAATTCATTCCTAGATAGTGCTGTATCCGGATGCTCTAAAAAGGTCTTCATCAACTGGAATTCCTTCGGGGTTAATTCAATAATGTCATCGTGCTTAAACATCTTGTTCGAGTTCAAATCCAGGCGAATCGGTCCAGCTTGAAGGATAGTTTTTTGCGGTTTTAAAGCTGTTTCTGTACGACGCAATATCGCTTTGATCCGTGCCACCAGTTCTAATGGATTAAAAGGTTTCACAATGTAATCGTCGGCACCCATTTCAAGGCCATTGATTTTATCCAGATCTTGTCCTCTTGCTGTTAAAAAAATGATAATGACCCCAGGGTCCTGCTCTCTTAGCTTCCGGCAGATCTCAAACCCATTCAAATCCGGCAACATGATGTCCAGAACAATAACGTCTGGCCGGTTCGCCTCAAAGCTCTGCAATGCTGCTTCTCCACAAGCAGCCTCACTAACCACAAACCCACTATTTGTTAAATTGATAGCTATAAACCGTCTAATATTATCGTCATCTTCCACAATAAGTACTTGATTGCGTTCTACAGTGTTCATGCTCTTCCCCCCCTATAACCCAGTATTCAAACATGCAAAAAAAACAAAAAAACTCTCCCAGTAAAGAGAGAGTCTTGTCTCAGATCCCTGTAATTAAATCACAAGTGGATATTACTCTATATCGCTATGCTTGTCAAAAATCTAATCCAAATACACAGCCTTACCCGTTTGTGCAGATTCATAAATCGCTTCTAATATTTGCGAAACAACATATGCCTGTTCAGGTGTTACAACCGGGTCTTTATCCTGTTCAATAGCTTCGATCCACTTTCTTAATTCGATGTCAGGTGCACTTTCTGCTTTACCTTCATAGTAAGCCACGCCGCCTGCCCCAAGCTCAATTTTATTAGTGTACAGCTTGCTGAATTTCTCTCCGTTAATTCTAAGTCCATCCTTCATATCTGCACCTGCTTCAGTCCCGCTCAAGCTGCATTTCGCTTCATGCACATCCAGAGAATTGAGTGCCCAGCTCGCTTCCAGCATAATTGTAGCGCCATTCTCCATTACGACCATCCCAAAGGCTGAGTCCTCCACGGTGAACTTTTTAGGGTCCCAAGGTCCCCAAGCGTTGGCGGCCTCTTCTTTTTGAGACAGTTCGTGATATTTGGTGCCCAGCACGACTTTTGGTTTATAGTTATCCATCATCCACAGCGTTAGATCCAGCGCATGGGTTCCGATATCGATCAGAGGTCCTCCACCTTGCTTCTCTTCATCGAGGAATACTCCCCATGTCGGTACCGCTCTCCGTCTGATGGCGTGTGCTTTTGCAAAATAGATATGACCAAGCTCCCCGGACTCACATGCTTTTTTCAAATATAAGCTGTCTTCTCTGTAGCGGTTGTCATATCCAATGGTTAGTTTCTTGCCTGTACGTTTCGCTGCTTCCACCATTCGTTTGGCATCTGCTGCCGTCTTGGCCATTGGTTTTTCGCACATAACATGTTTTCCTGCTTCAAGGGCTGCAATTGAAATTTCTGCATGAGCATCATTCGGCGTAAGCACATGAATAATATCAATCGAATGATCTTTTAATAGTTCTGTGTAATCCGTATATACAGCAGCTTCGCTAGTACCGTATTTCTCCGCTGCTTCATCAGCACGTTCTTTAATAATGTCACAAAAAGCTACGATTTCCACTTTACTTTGCTTGCTCAAACTTGGAAGATGCTTGCCATTCGCAATTCCACCACATCCAATAATTCCTACGCGAAACACTTTACTCATATCTTTCACCCTCACTTCTAATTAGTTTGTTTTGTATTTCGATAAGTTGCTGGAGTCATGCCTAACCGCTTGCGGAAGACAATATGCAAATATGTAGCATTCGTAAACCCTTCCGTTTGAGCGATTTGTTCGATCGGACAATTGCTTTCTTCAAGCTTACGGCAGACCGCTTTCAACCTTATATCCTCAAGCGCCCTACTGAAAGATTGATCGGCGTTAACTTGTTTAAACACTCGCTGCAGCTGCCTTGAACTAATATTCAGCTTTTCAGCAACATTCTCCAAGGTAACAGCTCCTGAATAATTAGCTTCCATATATTGAATGGCGTATTGGTACCGATAAGTTGACATATCTCTAACAGGTGCTTCTGTTCGAATTCCACCTGCATCATACGCTCTTACTGCCTTTAATAAAATGCTGATTACGAGATGTTTAATGGAAGTGTAATATCCCGTTAGTTTACCTTCACAAACTTCATAGGCTTCAAGAAAACATTTCATAGCGCTGTGATAATCTTGCGCTGGAACTAGTGGTAGCTGCTTTAGCTTCTGAACACAGGTCTCAGCCTCCGCAACCTCCCAAGGATCAACCTCCTCTCTGATCTTCTCTTTGATGTCCACATGTAGACACAGTTCTTCCATAGAATCATCTGGATCCGCCTCTTGGCGGTGCATGACACCCGGTCCGGTTAAATAAAACATTCCCTCAGACAAGGGGTATTTTAAATCGCCAAGAGTCACTTCTCCCTTTCCTCTAGGAATAAAATGAAATTCGAATTCAGAATGATTATGGAAATCTATGACTCTTCCCGGCGGAAAAGAGGTCAAATGAAATCTAAGAACTGTTATCTCGTAATGTCCCCATTGGATTGAAATATCCAATCTTTCGAGCATATCATGCTTCTCAAACATCATCTCATAGGGAAAGTTACTCAATGTTAAATCCTCCTAACAGGTGGAGACCGGTTAAGCGTCTAGATCTGCTAACCGAATCATACGAGCTTCTTTAGCAGAACGATTCGCCGCCTCCATTAATCTCGTAAGCTCCACAGCAATTTGAACATTCTCGGTGGCGAAAGTATCCTTTTGGATATGATTAACCCACTGATGGAATGCGCTTTCACGATTAGCATGTAGCGCTACTTCTTTCCATCCTTCCTCTTTGTCAGCGGATTTGTTACTTCTAAGAAGAAGCTTATCCTCTGGTGTTCCGTAAAGAAGAGTCCCCTCGGTTCCATGTACCTCGATGGTAAACGGCGAATGACTATTCACGAAACCAGCCTCGACCACACCAATTGCTCCTGAATCCGTAAATAATGTTACCACTGCATTATCTTCTACTTCCTTGCCCGTTACATAACCAAAATTAGCACTTACACCGGTCACATCTTGACCTAAGAAAAGCTTCGTCAAATACATAGGATGACAGCCCAGATCAATCAAAGCTCCGCCACCACATTGTTCCAAGCTATAGAAATGATCGGGAAGCCAGTTTTCTGTAGCCCCATTATGAGATAAGCGAACTCTAACGTAAGTAATCTCTCCGAGCAGTTCTTGACTTAGAACTTCTTGAATCGTTAATGCGTATCCATCATTTAGACGTGGCAAGGATACGGTCAGCTTCACCTCGTTCTCTTCCACTGCGCTTATGATCTCTTCAACTTCTTTATGTGTGGGGGCAATTACTTTTTCCGTAAAAATATGTTTGCCCGCTTTAGCCGCAGCTACAATTACATCTCTGTGCACATTGGTCGGCGCATCCACTATGACGGCATCTATATCCTCTTGCGCAAGCAGGTCATCCAGTGATTCGAAAAAAGGAACATTTAAGCTTTCGGCAGCTTTTTTCCCACGCTCTGCATCTTCATCCCAAACTGCAGCCAATACAGTATCCTCATGTTCTTGAGCTTGCTTCGTATAGTCCCAAGCATGTACATGCCAATAGCTAATCTTACCAATTCTAATCGTCATTTGCTTGTGCCTCCCGTATATATGTTATTCTGACATCTACTAATAAAATATCACAGAACAAAACCCTTTATTAGTAGGAAAATGCGACATTATATATATAATATTACGACGCTATCGTTTCATATGGTGTACAATTTCCATTTAATCACTTCTTACATTACACAACCAAACCATATGATCGGAATCGGGTCCCCAATAATCTTTTACTACCTTATAAGGCTCCCCAAATTTACGCTTCCACTTGATTTGTGCACGTTTATAGCCACTGTCCAAACAAAATTGCTCGATCCCTTGTTCGTTTAGAAATATCATCATTTTCTTAATTAATGCCGAACCAATCCCTTGCCCCTGATAGCTTGGCAACACGTATAAACTCCCCAATTCCCCCAAATGATCCAACTGATGTTCTGCACAGATTTGAATAGTCTCACCACAGGGACCATAGGAAATCGTACCCACAACCTTCCCATTGATTTTAGCGATAAAGAAATAAATATCCGAGTTTGCCTGTTCCAGTGAAGATAGCGCCTTTTGCTTTTTATGATCGGTTTCACTTTGTATATCCTCTAGTAAGTGACCTAATCCTTCTTTGTTAAAGGCATCCGATATTGATTCTTCAAATACCCGGCATGTAGATACATAATCGCCCTCAGTGAGTGTACTAATAGTTAAATGTTTTGTCTCATTCATTATGTTGATCTCCTCTGCAATAATGTACTATAAACAATCAAGTTATGAGGTTTATATTCATAAGACAACTTTTACTGGAGGTCATCATGAATATAATTTCCTTTCTTCTCTATTGCATTGTAGTTACATGTTCACCCGGTCCTGCCAATATTGTTATTCTTTCTTCCGTGCAACATTCAGGGGCTAAGAAAACCATGCGGTATGTATACGGGGCTACGATGGCTTTTGGTCTATTGCTTATCCTTTCTACCTTGATGAATCGTGTTCTGGTGGAGGTCATCCCAAATATCCTGATCATTATGCAAGTCGTCGGAAGTATATATATGCTCTATCTTGCTTATAAAATCTTTAAAATGGGTGCAATGGAAGACAAGCCTAATCCAAATGCCAATTTTCGGTCGGGTTTACTTATGCAACTTGTGAATCCTAAAGTGCTCTTATTTACTTTAACAGTCATTCCCAGCTATGTAATGCCATTCTATACTTCTTCTCTCACCTTATTTATGTTTGTTATAATAATAACTGTGATCGGATTTTTTGCTTTTACGACATGGGTTGTATTTGGGGCAATCTTCAGAGCATTTCTGCAAAATCACCAAAAAGTTCTAAATACTCTGATGGCACTATTTTTAGTATACTCTGCCATTATGATATCGGGAATCCTATAAGTCGTGGAGGTTAAGAGCGTGGAGAAATTCAACTATAAAAAGTCAGCAGATATCCTAACATTGTCAGCTAGCATGAGTGATTTCACTTATAAAAAACATTGCCATGAGGAATACGCAATCGGTGTCACCTTACGTGGCATTCAGCAATATAACCTTGATGGTAGCTTGCAATCCTCTCATAAAAATGGCGTAATGCTATTTAATCCCGAGCAAACGCATGACGGCAATTCATATGATAAAGCAGGTATTGATTATGTCATGCTATATATCAAACCAACCTTGATACAAGAGATCCTTGGAAAAAAAGAACTTCGCTTCGCCTCTCCCATTCTATACGATGACAAATTGGCACAGTGCATATTAGCGCTAAGTCATGCCATCCAGAATGGCAAAGAGGAGTCCTTGTGCAGTGAGCTGTTGTTAAACCTGGTTCATGTAGTATCTAATACTGAACTAGTTACAGAGCACAGGATAAATAATAAATTTGTCAAAAAAGCAAAGGAAATGATGTACTGCAGTTTAGAACATGTACTAAAACTAGATGATCTCTGTAAAGAGTTTGGACTTTCCAAATATCAATTTATCCGAGAGTTTAAGACACATACAGGAATATCACCTTATCAATTCTTCTTGAATTGCAAGGTAGAGCATGCCAAACAGTCCATTGAGAAAACTAAGGATATCTATGCCGCTGTAGTAGATTGTGGATTTGTGGATTTAACTCATTTGAACCGGCATTTTAAAAGCGTGTTTGGCATAACCGCACATGAATACAGGTTACAACTGCATTGAGCAGAAGTAACCTGTATTCATCATGATTTATAAAATTTGACCATCCACCATTGTCCAACACACTTTAAATTCATCATCCAAGAGGACCAGATCAGCATCAAAGCCGGATGTTATTGTCCCCTTTTGTTGAAGTCCAAGAATATTGGCCGGCGTAGTTGAAGCCATCTTTACGGCGTCTACCAATGGAATTCCAGTTTCGACAGTATAACGTAAGGCTTCATTCATAGTCACTGTGCTTGAAGCTAGCGTTCCATCCTTCAGTCTCGCTACCCCCTCGGATACCGTAACATGATGGCCTCCAAACATATAATCCCCATCACCTAATCCCATAGCTTGCAGTGCATCTGTAATCAAGACCATTCCTTCTGGTCCTTTCAAGGTATGCATTAATCGAATAATTGCAGGATGCAGATGGACGTTGTCCACAATCGCTTGAAGACTTACATGCTTCTCTTCAAAAGCAGCCACAATTACCCCTGGATCTCGATGATGGATAGGCCGCATGCCATTAAAACAATGCGTAACATGACTTGCCCCCGACGCAAAGGCTTGTTTAGCTTCTTCATATGTGGCATCCGAATGAGCGATGGCTATAACTACACCCTTTTCTTTCAAAAAGGAAATGAGCTCCATCCCTCCCGGCAACTCCGGAGCGATTGTAACCATCTTAATGAGTGAACCCGCCTCTTCAAAAATCAGGTTCATTTCCTCTAAGTTGGGGTGGCGTAGATACTTTTCGTTCTGCATTCCTTTTCGCTTCGGATTCAAGTAAGGTCCTTCTAAATGAATACCTGCGATCTTTGCGCCCACTTCATGTCCAATCACACGCTTGACACTACGAATCATTTCTAAAAGATCTTCTAGCGTAGAACTCACGGAGGTAGCCAAAAATGAGGTACAGCCAGATGAAGCACAAGCACTTGAGACCTCTTGAATACTCTTTTCCGTACCGTCCATCATATCGAAGCCATTGGCGCCATGAATATGAACATCTATCATCCCGGGTACTAATAATTGGCCACCACCGTCAATCCGTTCATGTTGTCCCTCTGGAATCGAAAGATCCTCTGTATCTATCTTTATAATTTTCCCTTCAGAAATCCACACATTAGCCGCTGGGACAATACGATTCTGAAGCGCCACTTGTACATTTTGCAGAATATAAGACATAAATATCCTCCTCTGTTTTGTTATCAGTCTTGCTCTCGAGCCTCTTCAGTTTCTTCTGGACATTCAATCACTGTGATGTTCTTCTGATCTAGAATTTCTCTGATCTCACTGGGGAGTTCCCGATCGGTAATTAGAATGTCAACGAACTCAAAGTCTAGACGGAAAAATGATTTGCCAATAAATTTGGTGTGATCAGCCACTAAGATGACTTGATCTGATCTTCGGGCCATTTCTCTCTTCACCCGCACATCTTCTTCATATGGATAATAGAGTCCATCAGCACGGATCGCGGATGCTCCAATAAAGGCTTTATTAGCACGGATTTCACTAAGTTTATCGATAATAGAAGGGCCATATAACAAGCGGTTTTTCACATTCAAGTAACCACCAAGAACATAAATTTGCAGATCCTCCCGCTGTGACAAGATCCCTACGTTATCAATCGAGTGCGTGACAACCGTAATATCCTTCGCGCTGATCTGTTCTGCTACAAACTGCACAGTGGTTGATACATCTAAAATCACAGTCTCATGATCTTGGATAAGCTGCGCCGCAGCCTTCCCTATCCTCTGCTTACTCTCAGATTCATCGATCAATCGATCCTGATAAGATAACAATTCTTTTTGTAACTCAGGTAACGATACCCCTCCATGCGTTCGGATCACAACACCTTCTTGTACTAATCTAACAATATCCCTACGTGCGGTATCTCTGGATACATCAAATTGCGTACAGATCTCTTGAACACTCATCGATTGGTGTTGTTTCAAATATTCGAGTATTTTTAACAATCTCTCCTCTTGAAACATCATGTATGCACCTCCTAAAGTCATCATAAGTTATTAAGTAAGTATTTGCAAGTATTAAATACGTAATTATAAGTATATGTAAGTATTTTCGCAACTTATCTTCATTGATATTCGCAAAAAAGACGTTAGCCAGATGAATGTACATCCGTTAACGTCCTTCAATTCACTTCATAGTGCGATTCCAACTCTTTTGGATCTTTCGAATAAAAACGATTTGCCCCACGTGATACGCGTTATGTGTTGTCACATTGCCTATTACTTCCCACCACTGACTGCCTTGGAATTCTTGAACATCGGCATCCAATTGTTCCTTTGTAATCAGTTCCTGCCAACGTAAAAGAACTTCTAAGAGTTGTTGTTGAAGCTCTTGGAACGTTACTCCTTCTGCAACGACAAAGGTATTATTGTTATCCACTGAAGGAACCGCATGGACACTCTTTTCTTTATACCTTGTTTGCCAAGTTTCATTCCAGTAGAGCAGATGCTGCACTATCTCAGCAATACTATTGCTTTCTTCCGTTACTTTCCAAAATGCTTCTTCTTCTCTTAAGTCTTTTACGGCTACCTCAAAGGGCACATACCAACTTGGATCATTCGCATTAGCTAGCAACTGGTTAGCCAGAACATCATATGCATGAAACATTCTTACTTCACCTCATTATTTAGATCATTATCAGCAAATCAAGTGCCGCAGAAGGTTCGATATGGACGTGCTGATTCCTCAGGTAGTGCCGAGTATTCATCCTGTTCAGGGGAATACGCGTAAGGATTGGAAAGGGCTTTAAGCAATCGCTCCATCACACTGTAATCTTCCTGTTGTACTGCCGCTTGGAGCGCTTCTTCTACCCTGTGGTTCCGCGGAATGATCGCAGGATTACTATTGCGCATTAGCTGCAGCGAAACCTCTTTCGATTGCTGCTGTCTGCTAAGTCTAGCCTGCCATAACTCTTGCCACTTCGTAAATTCCGCTGCACCAAACAGAGCGGTTTCTTCCAGCTTCTCTAAAGTTAGGGCACAGAAGGTATTGGTATAGTCTGCCCGATATTTCTGCATCAAATCTAGCAGATCCTCAATTAGCGCTACATCCTCTACCTCTTCGTTGAAGATTCCGAGCTTCGCCCTCATACCTGAGAGCCAGTGATGGTAAGACCGCTCTTTAAAATCTGCAATTTCCTCTTCAGCGAGCTGAATCGCCTGTTCTTGATCATCAGCCAGCAATGGAAGGAGAGTCTCCGCGAATCTCGCGAGATTCCAAGAGGCAATACCCGGTTGATTGCCATAAGCATAACGACCCTGCTGGTCAATGGAACTGAATACCGTTTCTGGATGATACACATCCATGAAGGCGCAAGGACCATAATCAATCGTTTCTCCGCTAAGCGCCATGTTGTCGGTGTTCATTACTCCGTGAATAAATCCTACCAGCTGCCACTTGGCAATTAATTCAGCCTGACGTCCAATCACTTCCCGAAGCAGGAAAAGATAACGATTCTCTTGAGAAACAGCTTCCGGATAATGTCTTTGTAATGTGTAATCTGCCAGAGTACGGACATCCTCAACAGTACCCCACGCTGCAACATATTGAAAGGTGCCCACCCGTAGATGACTTGCAGCAACTCGGGTCAGAATAGCACCAGGCTGCTCTGTTTCTCGAATGATCGTTTCTCCAGTAGTTACCACTGCCAAGCTGCGAGTGGTAGGAATACCCAAACCATGCATGGCTTCGCTGATGATATATTCACGAAGCATCGGTCCAAGTCCGGCTCGGCCATCGCCACCACGAGAATATGGTGTTCTTCCCGCGCCCTTAAGCTGAATGTCTACGCGTTCACCTTGGGGTATGATCTGCTCACCAATCAGCGCAGCTCGGCCGTCACCTAACATGGTAAAATGTCCGAATTGATGTCCAGCATACGCTTGAGCAAGCGTTACAGTACCTTCAGGGACTTCATTGCCTGCAAGATTCTGAACACCCTCCTTACTATGTAGTGCTGTGCTATTCAGCCCTAAGGCAGTAGCCAATGTTTCATTTAAAATAACTAACTCCGGCTTACGCACAGGAGTTGGTTTGATCCTTGTAAACATGGATTCCGGCAGATGAGCATAACTGTTCTCAAAGTTCCATCCTATATCTATCTTCTCCGTCATAATATCTCCTTTTTATACCATCAGTCTATGCCTTTATGATCTCAGAATAAGTTATGTTAAAATTTAATGCAAATCTTCGCAATAACAAATACCCTTACAGAATAGATAAAAAGACCGCCCAGTCTCCTGCCATTCATGTAGGGAACCAGACGGTCTTAAATTATGATGTTCTAACCTGTTATTACCTTAAAGGAAGCTAATTCGCTCCGCCTTTGGAGAGCATGATATTTAAGATGGTCTTGTCAGTATCCGCCAGACCTTCCTGAACCAGCCGCTCCATGTTGCGGATAGTGTCTTCCACCTCTTCGAAAATAACTCCATCCTTGGTTGTAGGAGCAATATTGTTCATCGCCAGTGTGGCTGCCTGAATCGCCGTATTGGTGGAGGTGGATATCTTCAGCGCACAGGTTGAATTTGCACCGTCGCAAATCATACCTGATAAAGAGGCTATCGTATTCTGTATCCCATGCTTGATCTGCTCAAGAGTGCCGTCCATGAGATAAATGATCCCGCTATTCGCTCCAACTCCACCTGCAATTCCTGAACCACATAAAGGCGACAACCGCCCAATATAATGCTTGATATGCACAGTGACCAGATTACTTAGTGCAAGCGCCCGAGCTAGCGTCTCTTCATCCTTGCCAAGTAATTCCGCCAAAGATATAACAGGAAGCGTACAGGCGATGCCTTGATTACCGCTGCCCGCTGTTGTCATCACAGGCATTGCGCTGCCATCCATGCGAGCATCTGAAGCCGCAGCAGTAGCCGCTATTATTTTGTTCGCTACATCATTGCCGAACAAATTCACAGCAGATTGCTGATTCATCTTCTTCCCTACTTGCAACCCATAATCGCCTCGGAGTCCCTCTTCGGAAATCGCTTTGTTCATCCGAGCGCCTTCCAAGAGGAAGCTAAGGTCTGAAAATGGAGCCGTAGTTATAAACTCGAATATCCGATCTACAGAGCCTTCATAGGCTTCAGTATCGGAAAGACCAGGCTTGCCACAATCTGCTTTAGACTTCTTAGGTGTCACTTTTTTCCCGTCCAGAGCCAGATATTCTATATTAGTGTGTTCTTTAGCAAGGATGGCAGTCGCTGTATGATTCTCTGTCTTCACCTGTGCTTCAATATATAATTTCTCAGGAGTGTCCATTATCTCCACTTTTAGCAGCTTTCGATCAAGCAGGTCATTTGCCAGCTTTAGCTCATCCTGAGTCAGACCTGATAGGATTTCCAGCTCCTTGTGCGAACGTCCGACCACCGCACCAAGGGCTGCTGCGATAGGCAGACCTGTCTGGCCCGTCCCAGGGATACCCACTCCCATTGCATTTTTAATAATATTACCACTGAGATGCAGCTGAATCCCCGTTATTTCTTCCTCGAGAAGCTCTGCCGCCAAGGAGACGGCATACGCAACTGCGATCGGCTCTGTGCAGCCTTCTGCCGGTACGACTTCCTTGTGCAAAATTTCCAATAAGTTGCCCATGTATGCTTTTCCCCCTTCTCTCTCCCACTTGGAGTCATTTCTATATAGTAACGCAGAGTGAAGTTTCAGGGAATCCTTTTTCCTTTTTCTTCTCTAGAAGCTTCTGCTAGATCAACATCTTACATGCTTGCGTTTAAAACCAAGCCGAGCTTTGTCGACTGCTTTTTGAATATTTGCGTACGCGTGAATCAATTTACTCTTTGCCTTATTCTTATCAACTTCAATTGGCCCTACAGTTCTTGCGGTTTCACTGGCCTTATCATGAAGTGGCGAATAAGATACGGCCACTGTGTACATGAAATTATTCATTGCGTATTGGGTACGTTCTGGAGAATCATGAATCGTATTTTCCACCATCTCAAGCATACCAGCAAGCTTGCTTTCGGAAAACTCAACATCCGGCCGACTGCCAAGCAGCCAGCAGTAACAGCTCCAGCCCGCTGACATTCTCAGCTCTTCACCACTCGCGATCCATTTATCAGCAACTTGTTGTGCAATATCTGCTTCTGCCAAGGTTACTGCCACTACAAAGTCGGACAGCATATAAAAATAAGCCGCATCCATCCATCGGTCATAATCCGCTTCCGTCATTGCATTGGGATCAGCAATGATGCCAGCAAAATACATGGCATCATAGTTCCCTGTCGCGTAAAGTTCCTCAGCCAATGGCTGATTTATTTTGGTTTTCTTGAAGATTGGCTTCATTGCTCCGGTAGCCACGCCAAATAGCGGTTCCTTTGCTCCATTAGACATATATATTTTCTTGGTTCGTTCCTTTCCAAGCGCTTCCAGCTCCTGCATGACCATCTCTAAATCCACTATTTAACACTTCCTTTTTCAAAGTTCTTTCCCAAGCTATCTTAGGTTTGTACTAGTTAAAGAAAGTGTACTGTATGGGTTTCCTTGTCGCAAGTTAAGTTTCCGAAGGAATACTTATGGGTGCGCAAATAACCACCTATATTATTAGGTGGTTATTACCTCAACCTTTTACAGAACCGATTGTAATCCCAGCAACGATCTTTCTGGACACAAGAAGATAAAGTATAAACGTGGGCAGAAACACCAGAAGTGATGCAGCAAAAATACCCGAGTAATTACCAGTATTTGTATATCCTACTACGATGGATTGAAGAGCTAATGCTATTGGATGTCGATCCGGATTATTAGCAAAGATCAGAGCATAAAAATATTCATTCCAGATCCCCATCACATTAAAAATCGTTAGCGTCAAAATACCAGCCTGTGCCATAGGTAAGATGATTTTGATAAAAGCTTTAATCGGCCCACATCCATCGATCGCTGCTGATTCCTCCAATTCTTTCGGAATGGATGCAAAGAACCCTGTAAGCAAAAATACAGCAAAAGGGACATTCGTAAAAATGTATACAAAGATTAACGTAAATGTTGAGCCTGTCAAATTCAATGAATAAAATAACGAAAACAACGGGATCGAGATCAGTAGCCCCGGAACTGATAATGCCGAGATAAACATTAAATCAACTAACCTTTTTCCCCTAAACTGAATTCGTCCCAATATATAAGCAGCCGGAGCTGCAACAACAATAATACCTATGCAAGAGGTTACCGTGTAAACTAGACTGTTCAAAAAGTACAAGCCGATCTTCGTTTCTTCGAATAATCGGGTATAGTTAGAGAAATGAAATCCGCTCGCCAGTAGTTTGTTCGTAAATATCTCTCTTGTCGTGCTGAGTGAAGCAAGGAATGCGTATCCAAAAATAATAATTGTAAAGATAAGCCAGACTACTAATGGAACATATCGTATGATTCGAGTGATTGAGTGAAGACGCATATTGTCTCCTCCTTCCTAGTATTCTAAACGATCCTTCCTAAACAACAGACCAATCAAGAAGGAAAAGCCAATAATTGCAACAGTAATCAACACACCAATCGCAGCTCCTGCTCCAACATTGAAAGCTTGCGTATCAGAAATTCTCTCCCCACCAAATACCTTCAAGTACATATAATAGCCAGGAGTCATCGTATGTGGATCATTTCTCCCGAAAATGGAAGACCATACAAAGAAGTTAATGGCTGTAACCGTCCATAACACCAGCGTGATCTTAAACACATCACGGAGTAACGGAAGAGTAATATGGAAGAACTGATATACTGTGTTTGCTCCTTCCAATAATGCTGCTTCGTAGTAATCATTAGGAATCCGATCCATGGCCGCACCAAGTATTAATAAGAAATAACCAATTGATCCAAAACAAAAAGCGATCAGCATGGATAAAAATAAATGCTTGTCATCCGTCCATTGAATATTAGCTAATTGTTCAAGTCCAAGAAGGCGAAATACATGTGTCAACAATCCAAAGGTCGGATTATACACATACTGAAGCCATATGACTGACATGACAACAACAGATACAGTATTAGGCAGGTAAATCAAGGCTCTCCAGAAGCCTTTGAAACGAACGCCGGAGGAAATAAGCACTGAGAAAAAAAAAGCCATAACGAAAACAATGAGTCCACCAATAATCCAAATCTTAAGCACATTTAATGAAGAATTTAAAAAATAGGAATTATGAAATAACCCCCAGTAATTGTCTAAACCAATAAATTTCCATTCACTGATACTACTGTTTATATTAGATATCTCGTAAAAGCTCATAAACACTGCCCGCAAGGTTGGATAAAAAAAGATCGACATATAAACCAGGATAGCAGGCAGAAGGAATAGCATCATAATCGGTTTACTAATTCTCATCTTTGTATCCCCCGCATCATAATGTGCAACTTATTCTTCCTAATACTCTAAAAAAATCTATATGCAGCTGCCGCTATTGACCGCCACATATAGATTTACATAAAATCTAGATTGAACAAAAAGACTCGAGAAAAGGGAACGAAGTGACGGAGGGGAATTTTGGAACTGTTATGTTTTATTTACCGGCGTAGAATTTCTTAGCTTCCGCACTTAGCTTCGGCCCGAATTCTTCTGGCTTCAGTTTGCCAGTGATGAGTTCCATGAAGGTAGGCACAATGGTAGCAAGCGTAAAGTCGCCTCCATCACCAATACCTCCACCCCAAGGCATATTTTCTTTTGCATTTAGAAAAGCAGCTTCTGCTTCAGCAAGCATCGCAGGCCATTCAGAATCAATAGTTGCTGGGATCGCAAGTGCATCCTTCGCCATTTTTTCTTGTATCTGCTTACTAACGATATGTTTGATAAGCTCAAAAGCAGCCTCTGCATTCTTGCTCGATTTATTAATGAACATCCCTTGAGATCCAAAGATCAACCCTTGTTTTCCACCTTTACCGTTTCCATTTGGAACATCTGGGAATTGAAACGTGCCCCATTTGAAATCTGGTCCTGAGGTGGCAAGCACTTCATTCGGAAGCCATGTTCCATTTAGATAAGCGGCAGAACCACCAAGCACGAGATCTTGCTGAGCCGCAGGATATTTACTTCCGGCAATTTTATTAGAGAAAAAACCTTTAACGTTTAAATTAGCCATATCTTTAGCGAATTGAAGAATGATTGGATCATTCCACATCTCACCTGTCTTATCCTGCACAAGCTGGCTTACCCAATCTGCCCCCATCGCATTTGCCAGATAGGATCCAATAAATAAGTCCCGATATGCATCATCAAAGGTAAGCGGTGCTGAACCTGCTGCTTTGATTTTTTCAGCATCTGCAAGGAATTCGTCCCAAGTGGCAGGCGCTTTTGTTATCCCAGCTTTCTCATACACTTCCTTGTTATAGAAAAAGAGTACTGCATACGGCTGCTGCGGAATCGAATAAATACCTTCTTCTAAACCGTACTTAATGGAAAGCGATTGTATCCAGCTTAACAAGCTTGGAATCATTGAATCCTTTACTGACTTGCCTTCCATTCCGATGGATGGCTCCGCAAGCAAATCATCAAGCTTCATAACGTAATCTTTCATCCCTTGAATACCAGCTGGGCTACCTGGATCGGCTTCCCAAATATCAATTTGCTCTCCTCCATCCAAAGCAGGCTTGATCAATTTTAAGATATCACGACCGGTAAACTTCAGATCCACTTCAACTTCTGGATTAGCTGCCTTGAATTCAGCAACTGCAGACTCAATAACCTTCGCTTGTGGTTCTGTGCTGCTCCACATCGACCAGAATACTACCTTACCTTCTAGTCCAGAAGCTTTAACTTCGGTGGTAGCCTCAGTTGTAGCTGTAGGGGTGTTCTCCTTAGTTGCTTCAGGCGGGGCAGCATTGTTCGTTGTATTGCTTGATCCACAACCAGCCAATAACGTTAGAACCATCGACATAGCAAGCAACAAACCTGTGAGCTTCTTTTGTCTTTTTTTCACGTGTGTAGCATCCCCCTCAAATATGAAAGTGCTTTCACAAGTAAGTATATAACGAAGCAACTCAGGTCTAACATCGACGATATTGAACAAAGCATGCACAATTTTATCTATATTTTAATCACCTTCAGCATCCTAAAAAAAAAGAGAGCTTCGATTAAAATCATCGAAACTCTCTCTTGGTTTAAGCTCCAACTATTCTAAAATCAATGTTATTAGGCGGTGGATTTAAGGTTATAGCTTCCTTCATTAATTCTTCAGATAATACAGTGTTTCGGCTCTCTGCTAGCTTCTTAGCTTGATATTTATACCACAGCTCCACAATCGTAACTTCACCTTCACGAATCACAGCAAATTCTTTCTGGAATAAGTTTAATAGGAATTCATTATGATCCAACTCCTGAGCTGCAGCTCCAATAATAATTTGGAGACGATCACTTTGCCTGAACTCTTCAGGAAGTGATTCGTACACACTCCAAGCCTTAGCAAATTGTTTATTTCTAATCAACATGCTAATATACTCATCTGCAAATGCTCTGTCTGGAAAGCCATTGTATAAAGAATACGCCAGTTCATAATAGACCAGAGCCTGATCTGCCTCTCCTCTCTGTTCAGAGGTAATCGCCAGATTACGATAAACCCAAGCAGATGGCTTCAATTCAAGCGATTGATGCCATGCAGTTACAGCTTGATCTTCCAATCCATGCTCATAGAGCATAGTGCCGTAATGCAAGTAGGAATCCCACGTTTGATTATCTGCATGCTCTAGACTGGTACGAAGCAATTCCATCCATTCTTCTTGGACCATCCAAGAGGCCGGAATATCTTGCACATCTCCCTCTGGCAAACCACCTTCTTGTAACAGGGCTAACCATGGAAGTTGCGGTGCTGCAATACTGGATTCCAAGAATAAAAATCCATCCGGAATCGACCTTTCAGCATGAGCTTTTCTGCGAATATCCTCGAGTGCTCCCCAGCCTGAGCCTGAGTGCAATAGTTCTGATGGTGTTAAATTAGCATAAGTTTGCAACTTCTCATGAAGAATATACACTTCATCTTCTTGCAATTGTTCATTGACTTGCGTTTCAATAAAATCCCGAGCCTCAGACCAATCCCTTTGATTTGCCTTATGTGCATCCACCTGAGTAACACCGAATATTTGCGTGAAATCCCATATTGAATTCGCAGGCATATCTAGTCCATGCATCTGTGTTGGAGCAAGCCCTGCTTGTATCTCAACATAATTACCTTCGCCTGGCTTCGCTAAGAAATCGCACCATCTTCTACCACCTGCATGGTTGCCCCAGCAAAATAACTTACGATATCTTAAGAGGCTAGTCGAACGTTCGTAGAATAAACTACCATCCTCATAGGCAATCGCTTCCCACGGGGATTTATAATCTGCTTCTGTCTGAAAAAAATACTCGTTAGAGAAAGGAATTCTCATTGGATATGACGAGTCTTCATTTGGAACTGAAGGAAGCACTGGCAAATCTCCCAATCCAAACCCCTTTACTTGGTGATCAATATAGATAACCTTACTAGTGGATGAGAATACTCTTGATTGCAAGGTTTCCGGTGCTGCAATATTTGTCCAATAATACATAGGAACCGACGCTTTGCTATCATTAATGATTCTTACATAGACAGAGAGTTCCTTAGCCCCTTGAGGAAGATGAAAATCAATATGCCAAAAAATGTTCTTACAACGCTCATATTCATAAATTCTTAGAAATTCATTGCCATTATCATCCATCAATTTGGCAGCATGTACGGGAGATGCGGTCGTAAAGGTGTGACCTACCTGTCCCACATTCCATTCAATCCCTCCAGAGAACCAAGCGTTAAGAATCGCTAAATTAGCCGGTTGAAAGACAGGATTTGTATACAGTATATCTTTATTCGTACGTTTATCTTTAAGCGAATAGAGTCTACCTCCATACTCAGGTAAAAAGACTGCTTTTAAGATGTCATTTTCCAATACAATCGACTTCATAACCATCGGTTTTCTTTCACGTGTATAGCGATCCTGCATGCGATAAGGTAAATATCTCCCACCTGTATGTTCACCCAGCTGCTGTCTCAATTCTGGCGTAAGTGTACCATTATCCCCCACTTTTGTATGATGGTCTCTGTTTCTGAACATTGGAAGAGGATTCTCTCCTTCTAATAATGCGCCTTCAAGAGTTAATGTTGAAATGACTACACTCATTCACGTCACATCCAATCCCATATAGTTAATCCAATTTTACACTGCTAAATGCTAAAGCTACCATTAACAGAATTGAACAAAACCTGTACGATTTAGGACACTCAATAAACAGGTTTATTCTTTAGAAGAACTTAATTCCCGCACACTCTTGGTTATTTTCTCAACCTCATCTTGCCACTGTTTAACAGTCAGCGTATTGCTCATTAGGCCAGTTATGGGGTTCCATATTGCCTCTACGTCTTTGATGACTAGCTGCGATGCTTGTTTCCATTGAAAAACAATCGGTGCTACATCTTTTTGAGATATTTGAACGGAATCATAGAATATTGGAGAAGTGTATGGCTTTACGATTTCCAGACCATTTTTAACCGTGACTATACCTTTGGATTTCTCCGCGTTTAATTGAACGATATCATCATTGTATTGATAACGCAGGAACTCCTTGGCAAGTTCAATATTCTTCGCCTTGGCGGGAATAAACAGGCTATCCAAATAGGACATGACATACCTCTGATCCCCCTTATTAAACACAGGTGGTGCGAGAAAACCAAATTCGAATCCTTCTTCGCGTGGAGTGCCTTTCATTTCATTCTCTATCCATATTCCGCAAGGAATGAACAATGCCTTACCTTGTAGAAAAGCAGCCTGTGCTTGTGTATGGCTTAACTTAACGGTTCCTGGCATGACATAACCTTTTTGTGCTATAGCACTCAACACCTCAGCTATTTGTCTGACGGAATCGGACCTAAATGCATCCTTCTCATAATTTTCCGCCTTCCAGACGTCTTCCATCCCCCCTACAGATGCCACTGACGGCCAGAAAATAGACTCTAAATAACCCGGAAACAAACCTTGGTAGGTAAATAGTGATCTTCCATCCTTCTTAGCGAGCTCACCTAACTTCAAGAATTCATCCCATGTCTCTGGGAGCTTCCAGCCTTTTTTCTCAAAAAGAGTCTTGTTATAGATTAGCCCCATTGGTGAGGTATAGAACGGTGCAGCATAAATTTTTCCATCCCCTAAGGGATTAGCATAATCTAAAATACCATCCAGCATTTTATTCTTAAGAGGTTCTTGATTATCGAGAGCATTCCCTTCAAATACATCCGTCAAATCGAGTAATAATTTATCTCTTAACATTTCTTCAATCATACCTGTCGTCTCACTCTGTGAGATATAAATGATATCGGGTGGATTACCAACTGCGATTTGCGGTTTAAGTATTTCCATGATCTTGGGGCTTGAAGTCAAATTAATAGTTACCCCTGGATAATCTGATTCAAATCGTTGTTTCACCGCGAGCCAATAATCCTTTCCTTGCCCTCCCTCAAATACTGCTAAGTTCAGAATTTTGTTCGCAAACTCATGTTTCACTTGAGAGGATTGCATTTTGCTCAGGCTCGAATCTGAAGGAGTACATCCTGCGCTAGCCCATAATAATAGGATCACACCTGCGAAAATTAAACTCTTTTTAATAGATTCCACATATTTCATAACAGGTGCCTCCTCCTTGGACTTATTTAGTTGCGAGTAATTTCTTTCGGAAATCTGAAGGACTAAGCCCCACGATCTTCTTAAATACTCGATTAAAATAAAACGGATCATCTATCCCCACCTGTGAAGCCACCTCTTTAATCCTCGTATCCGGAAGCTTTAACAATTCAATCGCTTTATTGATTTTTAGTTCATTCATATATTGAACAATGCTTCTACCCGTATCTTGCTTAAATACACGGCATAAGTAATTAACATTCATATTTACTTCTTGAGCGAGACGGTCAAGCGTTATTTTATTCTCAACATTCTCCTGCAAAATCTCCGTGATTCGAAGTACTTCTTTGCGATAAATATTACTTTTAACTTGATACAATAGATTGATGGCTTCCTGCATCGCTTGTTCAATAGATAGACTAAGCCCTTCCATAGACTCAGCTTGTGAAATATCACTCTCAAAACTCTCTAAGAGCGTTGTTGCCCCTACCCTATTTTGTTCAGTGGACGATAGTACTTGTGTGTTCCATTTTAAGATCAAGTTGTCTAGGTCAGATAATAATCCCAAAAGGTGAAATTTTAAGGCTGAAGGGTCCCATTTGATTTGTTTTGCCTCATTAAATAATATGCTTATATTCTCCAATACTAGCTTTGTGTTCCCTACTTCAACTGCTGCTTTGACTTGATCCAACCATTCCACATAATTAATGGAGTGTAGTGACTGGGTTAACTTTGAATGCCCAGCAACCAAGACAGATGCAGGCCCCGTATAAAAGTTGTTTGTAGATGCTCGCAGACACAAAGTGTATTGTTCTCTCAACTGCTTCAAACCTACGAATGCATCACTTAATGTAATGCTGACACTTAAATTCAAATACAGCTTAAGCATCTGCACTAAGTTATTCATCAACAGTAACCAACTGGGTTCGTCAGAATAACCGCTCTGTTCATAAACTATAACAATATACTGATTACTCTCCATCTCTATGAAATCAAATGCAAAGTGATCAGACACGGTTTCTTTCACAATATTCGCTATAGAAAAGCTAAGTAGCCTCTTGTTATTAATTTTGCCGTTACTTAGCGCCTCCACATAATCATCGATTCTTATCATAATAAGATTACCAGCAAGTCTATCGAAGGGTATCCCGTACTTCTGTGTTTCTTGTAACAAATAAACCATGTCCTGCTCCTGATCTAAAAGAAGCTCTCTCCATATGCTGTTCCGTTGCTGAAGCTGCGTTTCATTAAGCTTAATTTTCATATGAATGTCCTGTTCTTTAAGCTCTCGTTCCGTTAATAATTGCTCCGAGATCTTCGTCAGCAAGACAATCAGCTCATCTGGCTTAAGCGTCAGCTTCAACATATAATCTTCTGCTCCAAGTTTCATGGCTTCCCGCACGTAAGCATAATCATCATAATTACTAAGCACCACAAACTTCCCAGTGAATTTGCGTTCGTTGAGCGTTCGGATTAATTCAAGTCCATCCATGTTAGGCATCACTAGATCCATAATCACGATATCGATCGATTCTGTCTCTATGACCTCAAGAGCTTTGTATCCATCTGCAACAGCACCCATTAATTTAAAACCATATTCATCCCATTTAATTAGTGTACTAAGTGCAATCCTCACTATTTTCTCATCATCCACAATTAGTATCCGCATCAGCTGAGTCCTCCTGAAGTGTAGAAATATAAGGTATCGTGATGATAACATCCGTGCCTTGATCAGGCTTACTCCAAATCTCTAATCCATAGGGGTCTCCATAATGTAATTTGATTCTCTCCCGTACATTTCCAATACCGATATTTGCTAATCGATTCTCTGAATGATTATCTTTAAGTTGCAATATCTCCTGTAACTTCTCAGCACTCATCCCTTTCCCATTGTCGCTTAACTTAATCTTTAACACCTCTCCGTTCAATTCAGCAGTCATTGTAATTCTAGGTTCCATATTCTCGCCGCTTAGTCCATGAATAATCGAATTCTCTACAATGGGCTGAAGCAAAAATTTCAACACTTGAGTATCTAATAACTGTTCAGGAATTTGCACATCAACCTGTAATGACATCCCGTATCTAATTTGTTGAATAACTACATAGTTCTTGATGTTCCGAAGCTCTTCCCCAAGCGTTATCCGTTCATTCTTCTGAACAATTGTACTTCGAAGTAATTCAGCCAGTGCACCTAAACCATTGCTTACACTATCCGCCTGACTTAGCATCGCCGTCCATTTTAACGAACTCAATGTATTAAATAGAAAATGCGGATTAATTTGTGCCTGCAACATTTGTAGCTCAATACCCCTCTTCTGTGCCTGTTCTTGCTCCACACGGTCAATCAATAGTTTGATTTCCTCGATCATGGCTTCAAATTTCCCTGAAAGGTATCCGATTTCATCTGGATGATTGTCGTTTATTTCTACCTTTAAATTACCTCGCATGACCTGGTTCATTCCACTCACTAACTTCTTAAGGGGGGTGGAGATACTAACAGAGATGAAGGTTGCAAATAAGGATGAAACAACTACACATATGACGGCAATGAAGAACATTTCATTTCTAATTTCTACAGATCCCATATTCAAGTAGGCTTGCGGAATTAAACTAATTACATTCCAATGAAGTACCTCATTATGTGTATTTAAGAAAAAGTAGGGTTCTGCCCGCAGCGTTACTGTCCCCGTCTCCATACGGGAATTAATCAAATGATTTAAAGTACGATTAGCTTCCAAATCTTGATCCGACTGAAACAAGTGGTTGTTGCTCGTCAATATTTCTCCTGCATCATTCATAATGATTTGTTCACTACCCTGTCCCATATTAATGCTTCCAAACAAAATCTGTGAGAATAATTCCTCATCAATCCCCATAATGACGAACCCTACAGTTTCACCCGATCCATATGAAAGTGGAATCCTCCTAGACAATGAAAGGATATTATCACCAGCTGTCGTATGGGCTGTGGTCCAGATATCTGCACTTTTATTCTGTTTGGCCTGAGCAAATATTCGCTGTTTATCCTCTGTAGTAAATTCTTCGTATCCATAATCGTACAGAACTTGTCCATTATTAGTTAGAATCTGTAGTGTTTTGATTGTAGCAAACAGCCAAAATTTATCGCTTAACACAGTGTCTTCAAACTTCTTATGTATGTTACTAATATCAAGATCACTCAATCTATTGTAGCGGAGCAGTGCTTGCTGAATATCTCCATTCAACATGATTTGATCGGCGAAAGTCTCATATTTGGCCACTTCTGTTCCGATCTTGCTTCCTAAGAGGCGTAATATATCATTTACAAAGGTAGTTGTCTTAGAGGTGATTGCTTCATTCGATTTATGGTAAGCTAGAAAGCCGAAGGTGCACAGTGGGATAATAGCCAGCAGCAGAAATGAAATCATTAAGCGTCGCTGAACTTTTGACTTTCGAAGTAATTTAATCATTTACGTACACTAAAGTTAGATTCATATCGATAAACCTCCTAATAACAGATCATCTGAAGTAAGTATTCAAGCGGTGTAGAATTTAGCCCTTTCACATTAGTACAGGGTCTCGCATGATATAGGAATCTCTCCCTCGTCCCCCTAATATAGTTTAGGAAGAAGGGCGGGATGCACATGGGTACCAAAAATGATCAAGAGCAAAGGGCTATCTTTCTAGCTGCTATCTGCGGACAGACCTATGCGCAGTTCTCAAATAAAGAGGGTTCGTTCGTCGTTCCATTAGATTATCAGATCGTGGATACGATTGAAGCAAGATCCATCAGCGAGGTGTGGGAACGCTTTGGATTTATTTTGGAATCTCCACAAGAGATTATCGTTGCCTTCCGAGGAACCAGCTCCACAACCGATTGGATGTCAAACGTTATGGCCTCACAAGAGAGATTCAATTACATTAAAGAAGATACCCTTACCCACCGCGGTTTCACGAATATCTACTCATCAGCACGCGATGGGATTATCTCTACACTCGCTAAGTTATCTCCCGATAAGACCTTATACATTACTGGTCACAGTCTTGGCGGAGCACTCGCCACTTTATGTGCTATTGATCTTGCGGCCAACACCTCGCACAGCTCACCTATTCTGTACACCTATGGTTCACCACGTGTAGGCGATCCGAACTTCGTTAATGCTTTTAAACAATATGTCCGCAAGAGTTACCGTTATGCCAATCTCTTTGATGTTGTTACCTACGCGCCTCCACATGTATACAGGCTACCTAAACGGGAAACGAAGTACTATTACAGTCATGTCCACACTTTTTTATCACTGTCATTTCAGAATGGATCGGCAAGTGGTAATCATATGATCAGCTACTATTTCACAGAGCTATCCAAGCTTCAACCGCAATACTCCGAGGAACTTTGTCTAACGAACTTAGGATTCTGTCCAGTTGTAAATAACCCCATCATAAGCGCATCAATTCCACCAACTGCACCTCATGCGGAGACAACTTACTAATTAACGAATAGGTGCTCGTTATTTCGACTTGTTCAAAGGTCAGTTGCGGGCAGCTGGCTTGCTTCAAATAATTAAGGGTGTCAGCATCTATAGGATGAGGCGCCCCCATTCGTACCCACAGGTCGAAAACGCTTCCATTTTGTCTGTTAATTGTATGTCTTTTGATCGTATACGAGCCTGGCTGAATATCTGCAAGCTCCAACGTCAACTCTATGTCTCCACCTTCTTCGAACACATCGTATCTATTCGTGCGATTAATGAGCGAGGCATCACCTTTTTGGTACAATGAATCGATATGCGCGTAAGCATACATCAACACCTGCAGCCCCATATCACTACTAGTAATGTAATATCCTTTCCCTTGATGAATGAATTGGCGGCCTAATTTTGCAAGTAGTTTAAACGCGTAGAAGGATGGCTTTGGTATCCCGTTATATGTCATCAGCCCCAAACCTCCATGAAACGTTTCTGACGACATTTTGAACTCCTCTAGCAAATCCGTAGCCGTCCAATAACCAAAACTATGGAGACCATCCATATTTTCCAGTACATTTTTCACGATATAGGCTGCCTTAAAGCATGTATCATTCACTAAATCACGGTGAGAGCCTGTGGCATTCCATTCTGTCATATGCAGTTCAGGAACATCTCTTCCCATAGCTTCCGATACGGTTTTCTTCAATTTAATAATGACTCGCGATAAATATTCTGTATCCGCTGAAAGCTCTATTGTCTGAAACCACACATCCGGATTCTCTTCATAATCCACCTGAATCACTTGAGTTGATCTTAACGATTCATCATACGGATAACTGTGAAAGGATATAAAATCAGGCTTTACGCCTCGTCTGCACACATCATTCATAAACCTTGTCAGCCAATCTGACTGCATTAACGTAAGAGATAAAACACCTGGCCCCCCCACACGTAGCTCAGAATCTATGGATTTGATGGTTTGAAATGTTGAAATGAACAGCTCACAGTAAGCTTCATAAGTATCTGGCCAAAAAATATGGATTTCTGGTTCGTTCCACACCTCGAAATACCACTGCCTCACTTCATGAATGCCATATCTATGGATGTAATGTGTAATAAACTGATGAATCATCTGATTCCACTTACCGAGGTCCTTAGGACTACCCACAAAGCTCTTTTTATAAAAAACAGAAGTAGCTCCCTCTCCCGCAAGCTGGCGTGGTAAAAAAGAGAGCTCTAAAAACGGTTTCAATCCGGAGCACAGTAAAAAATCAAATAATGAATCACTATAAGCAAAGTTTAAGCTCACATCTCCCCGCTCATTCTCGCCATAAATCATCATCTCATCATCAAAAATACCGTGAAACCGTATATACTGAAACCCAATCTCCTGTTGCATTTGCTTGATATGTCTTTGTACCTCTGCAAACAATACCTCTTTGGCCTTTCCTACCGTCATGAGCTTCTTCCAAGTATGCGCAAGCTCCTTGCTTTGGTTAGACTTTACCGAAATCTCATGGGTCTGCTTATGTATATGAAGGGCAACTGGTAGATTGGAAGTAGCTGATAAATTCTTGTTAGGCAGATATTTGAATAGCGACTCAAACGCCTGTGTGGGATTCATGTCAAAGTAGTTAAACTGGGCTACACTGCTTTTCTGAAATGAACTGCGTCCGTTCAAGACGGTCTTCCGGTATTCTCCAGGCGTCTGTCGATAGAACTCTTTAAACACCGCATTAAAGGATTTCAGGTTGGGAAACCCATGATCATGAGCGATCTGTGTGATAGATAGATTGGTAAGCGTCAAATCTTTTACAGCTTTATCCAAACGCACCGCATTCACATATTTGGTAAAGGAAGTACCCATATACTCTTTGAAAAAACGCGATAAATACGGAACGGTCAAATACTCCTGAAGGGCCAACTGCTGGATGTTAATTGCCCGATTGTAGTTCTCTTTGACATAAGAGGTAATTCGCAATAGCCGTTCACGATGCTTATCATCATGTTTCTCAGGACTTTGGTCTTGTTCACGAAATCCTTGCATGAGTAAATAAGTTAAATTAAGAAGACAGGACTGTATGCGTAGATGATACCCTTGTGGGCGCTTATTGTGGAGCAGCATCATCTCAGCCAGCAATGTACGAAGTTCATCAAACTTAGATTGTTCTTCATAGCTAGCAGCCGCAGAATTACAATCGAATAACATTCTTTCGATCTGAGGTTCAATCAGAAGTAAATAAGAAACTGGAATTTGCAGAGCTAGCACCAAATTATTCTCTTCAGCTTTAATCGCATGAATTTCATTAGCATTAATCAAGAACAAATCTTCTTCATTTAACTCTCTAAATCTGTCCTTTGTGAAAAGTTCAAGTTTCCCCTTGAGTACGAATAATATTTCAATGCTATCATGCCAATGATTCGGGACCTGATGGGTACTGTGCAAAAACATGTGGACCGGAAGATGATCGTCCATCTCAATATTTTCGTAGGTGTAGCTTTGCAACTAGCACCCTCCTCTCACTCTCTCAATATATGTCTTATGCCCTATTATATTATAAAAAAAGCGATTGAATAGAACTATCCTATTCAATCGCTTGATACTATTACAGATCTCTATGAATTCTAATTATAGTTGTGTATCCCAATAGCCACAAAACGGATCCACAGGATTAACTCCTTTAAAGGAGGAACGCCCCACAAGCTTCTCAATCAGTGCATCTACCACATAATTACTTGGTGAATAGGCATTAATGAACGTTGGTATACGCGGGACGTCGATCAAATGATAAGGATTCGCTACAGAAATGAACATCGTTGGCATTTCTTGAATAAACCATGGCATGTCTGCCCCAAATGGAGGTGCCCAATTAATCCGTACAACGGTTTGATTACTATGGGTCTCCAGATTTGAGATATAGACCGCAGCATCATAGTGATCCGTTAACGCTTTTACACCTCCGAACATGGCACTGAAATCAACTTCACTCTTATTAAAGAGCGTTACCTCGAATCCTTCCTCTTTTAGCTTGGAAATGAAGTACGGTGCAATATCTGCCCCTCCGAATAAACCTTCCTCGCCTCCTAGTGTGAATACAAGTAGACGTTTGTGACTCTCAGGACTAATGGGGAGCATCTCCTGTGTATCCTTCACTAATGTTACTGACTCATCTGCACATTCCTGAGCCCAACGCACATGCTCTTCGCAAGCAAGGACGGCAAGGGCTTCTTTTTCTGGAACGAGCGTGCCTTGTTGTTTCTTCTTATGAAGTCCCAGCGCAGCTTTCACTGCAAGAATACGAGTCACTGCTTCGTTCACGCGCTCCTCCGTCAGAATGCCGGTCTCAATTCCTTTCATCATATAGGCAAAGTCTTCTTCTAAACTCTTGTTAAAGAGGAACATATCACAACCCGCAGCGATGGATGTCGGAACCGCTAGCTCCCGCTTCATTGCCATTGTGAATCCCGCCATTGGCGTAGCATCTGTAGTAATTAATCCATTAAAGCCGAGCTTGTTACGCAATAAATCATTTAAAAGCTCAGGAGCTAACGTTGCAGGCATAATCTCCAAATCTGTAATCCCCGGACGTAATTCTCTGGAATAGGCGGGATGAGCGATATGCCCTACCATAACCGTATGTGCGCCAGCTTCTATACAATCCGCGTATACCTTCCCAAAGGTAGCATCCCACTCTTCCACTGAAAGTGAGTTAATAGAGGTCAACAAATGCTGGTCCCTTTCGTCAACGCCATCCCCAGGGAAGTGTTTAATAGATACGGCCATGCCATGCTCTTGAATCGCTTCGGTGTACGCCTTGCTCATGCGAGCTACTCTCTGCGGATCAGAACCGAATGTTCTAACATTGGTTATCGGATTACGGAAATTATAGTCGATATCGAGAATGGGTGCGAAAGCCCAGTTACAGCCTACAGCACCACCCTCCCGCGCGGCAATGATACCAAGTTTACGAGCCATTTCGGTATTATCCGTCGCCGCCACTTGCAGCTGCTTACCGAAGAAAGTACCCTCTGCCGCAGAACCATTACCTCCTGCTTCAAGATTAGCTGCAATTAGCAGCGGAATATCCGATGTATCCTGTAAGTAGCGATGTGTTTCTTGCACCAGCTCTCCTGGGCCGGGACGGAACATAATCCCGCCAATCTTAATCCCTTGTGTCAAAAGTGCCAGCTGCGTCTTATCATCGGTGAACCCGATCGGGCAAAATAACTGCCCGACCTTGCCCGCCAAATCCAGAGAGGCTAAGGTTTGTTCCACCCATTTAATCCCCTCATCATCTAGATGAAACGGTTTAGCTTTCAAATCTATCATGTCTTTTATCTCACTCTCCCAGATTTATTTATTGGAATTCAATAGATTAATCAGCTCATCTAACCCTTGTTCCGTCATAGCACCTTGACTGAACATAACCATTGCACGAATCGGCATGTTGCGCATCATCTCGATCATCATTTCCGAGCCATCCTGAAGCATGGGCATCATCTCACCAGCTTGTGACAGCATGGCTTGAATAATAGCAGCAGCCTGTGGATCTCCCATAAGATCACCTATAGTTGAATTACGGGTATAGGATTTAGCGAGGGATACAGTTGATTCAACAACCACAGACTCAACAAGCAGGATCTCTTGGGAGGAAGCTCCCACCAAAACTTCAAATTCACCGGTTTCCACATGCCAATCTTTCAGCTTCACGTTATAATAAGCAAACGCTCTGCTATCAAGCGTAAAGCTTACCTGCTTCGTTTCCCCAGGCTGCAGATCTACCTTCGCGAAGCCCTTTAACTCCTTCTCTGGCCGCACCACATTACTGAGTACGTCTTTTACATATAGCTGTACTACTTCTTTGCCTTGCATAGCGCCAGTATTGGTAACCTTCACGCTTACTTGCAGCGTGTCAGTATCTTTCAAAGAGTGCGAACTTACCGAAAGATCAGAGTATGCAAATGTTGTATAGCTGAGACCATATCCAAACGGGAATAAAGGTGTTATCCGCTTAGCATCATAGTAGCGGTATCCTACGAACAATCCTTCCTTGTATTCAACAGTATCTCCTTCGCCAGGGAAATTTAAGTAGGAAGGATTATGTTCCAGCTGTAAAGGGAAGGTCTCTGCCAGCTTACCTGATGGGCTTACGTTTCCGAATAACAGATCGGAGATGGCACCACCAAGCGCTTGCCCACCTAGATAACCCTCAAGCACAGCTTTGACGTTGCTGATCCAAGGCATTTCAATGGCCGATCCGTTACTCAACACAACGACAGTGTTAGGCTGAACATCAGCGACTGCTTCGATCAAGCGGATCTGACTCTCTGGAATACGAAGATGAGTCCGGTCGTAGCCTTCAGACTCATAGCGCTCTGGCAATCCGACGAACACAATCGCCGTATCTGCTTGTGAAGCGGCTTCTATGGCTTGCCCAATAAGTTCCAGACTCGGCTCATCGCTATCAGAAACGTAACCTTGAGAATAACTCAATTTCGCATATGAACCCGCTTCTTCTAGAAGGCTGTAATATATATCATCCAACCTAGTTGGCTTGATATGTGAGCTTCCACCACCTTGATACCGTGGATTACGGGCGAAATCACCGATCACGGCATAGGAGCCCTCACGTTTCAGAGGAAGCAACCCATCCTCATTTTTGAGTAGCACCATACTTTCTCTGGCAGCAACTCTAGCTAATTGGTGATGTGCCTCAGGATCATAAGAAGCATTTTCTTTGTCATTCTCAACAGCTTTGAAAATAATAGAAAGCAAGCGACCCACCGCACGATCCAGTGCTGCTTCAGATAATGTTCCGCTCTGAACCGCATCGATAATCTTCTGATCACCGGCACCATTACTTGACGGCATTTCTAGCTCCAAACCTGCAGCTAAGCCTTTAGCTCGCTCATTCACCGCACCCCAGTCAGAAACTACGAACCCTTCATGTCCCCATTCTTCTTTTAATATATCCGTGAGTAAATACGGATTCTCTGAAGCATACTCACCGTTCACCTGATTGTAGGAGCACATAACGGTCCATGGCTGCGCTTTTTTCACAACGCTTTCGAAGCTCGCCAAATAGATTTCCCTTAGTGTACGCTCATCTACAATTGCATCTACAGACATACGCCGATGCTCTTGATTATTTGCAGCAAAGTGTTTTAACGAAGTTCCTACGCCTTGGCTCTGAACGCCTTCGATATGGCCTATTGCCATCTCGGAGGATAAATACGGATCTTCAGAGAAATATTCAAAATTGCGGCCGCATAAGGGTGAACGTTTAATATTAGCTCCAGGCCCCAGTAAAATAGAGACATCTTCTGCCTGACACTCTTCCCCAATGGCTGCGCCTACCTGCTTCATTAGCTCCCGGTCCCAAGAGCAAGCCATTCCAGCTCCTGCCGGAAAACAAGTAGAAGGGACACTATCGAATATACCCAAATGATCATTCCCAGCTTTTTGCTTACGCAGACCATGTGGACCATCTGTCATCATGATGGATGGAATACCTAGACGTTCGACGGCTTTTGTCTGCCAGAAATCTAGTCCTGAGCAAAGACCTGCTTTTTCCTCTAAAGTCATTTGTGCAATAATTTCTTGAATGTTAGGTACCATGTTCATTTCACTCCTTATGAATGACTAGTTTCTTTACATAGCGATAGAAGAATTGCGACGTTCCTCGAGTTCACGCATCATAACGGGTTGATCCTTGTCAAGACGATAGAACAACAGCAAAGTAATCATAATAATTTGGCCAATAATCGGTGCCCACAAATAGTTAAATGAAATCGCAGCTAATGCGGATTCTGACTGCGCCGTGGAGTTAGCTACATAACCACCCATCGACAATATCACCCCACCAAGTGCTCCACCGAGTCCCATCCCCACCTTAACCCCAAAACTAGCAGCTGAATAAAGTAGGCCTTGTGCCCGAACACCTGATTTCCACTCCCCATAATCAACCGTGTCGGCCATCATTGCAAAAATCAGACCTGCTCCTACTCCCATGCCAAGCCCGCTTATAAGAAGCCCTGCCAACAGCACCGGAACAGAAAGGGCATTCCCCCCAGTAATTGCAATAAGGTAGCCAATGATAGAAACCACTGATCCCATAATAATTGTGTTCCTTTTCCCAATTTTCTTCACTACAAAAGGAGCGATCACCATCGAAAATATCATCAACAATTGCATCGAATTCACGATAGGAATGAGTTCAGGCTTTTTCATATAATAGGTCATATAATAAATGCTGGTCTGTCCTTGTATCGATGTTGTGATCCACAGGAACAAGCTCATCAGAAGCATTATCAACCAAGGTACATTGCCTTTGAGCGCTTTAACACCTTCTCGCATCGGAAGCGGTTTTTCATCAATGGCTTTTACGCGTTCTTTAGTGTTCGCAAACATGTTTAGAAACAGCAGCAGTGCAATGCTTGAGAACAAGATCATGGTGACCAGAAAACCCTTTGCTTGATCGCCACCACCAAAAGCTTTCACAAGCGGCATCGTTCCAGCACTAACTGTAACAACCCCAATCACGGCGAATATCATACGAACCGTATTGATCACTGTACGTTCATTAGAATTACTAGTCAGACTTGGCAGGATTGCAGACAGTGGTAGATTAATACCGGAATACATAATACCGAGCACGGTGTACGAAATGTATGCGTATACAAGTTTGCCCGTATCACCAAAATCCGGCGTCAAAAACATAAGTACTGCAGTCAAGCTGAAAGGAACAGCAAGCCAAAGAAAATAGGGTCTGCATTTCCCCCACTTTGTTTGCGTGCGGTCAATCATGACACCAATGAACGGCTCGACGATCGCGTCGATTACCCGTGCAACAAGAAATACCACAGCTACTGCACCAGGGTTCAGACCAAACACATCCGTATAGAAGTACATGAGGTAAAGTGTTGTCATCTGGAATATCAGATTTGACGCGGTATCCCCTAGCCCATAACTGATTCGCTCTCTCCATGGCATTTGATTTTCATTCATACTACCATCTCCCCTGCGCCGCATTTTGTTAGCGCTTTCTTAATTGCATTGTACTGAAGCTGATTCTTTTAAACTGTCCGTATTTTAACGAAAATAGGGGGCATTTTTATCTTTTAACAGAGCGGTAGCGTTAGGCTGACTATTAGGATACAGATCAACCTTAAAGAGCTTACAGAACAGCAGCATACAAGTAATTGTAATAAATGCTCCAAATAATACATCCGTTGCAAAATGATCTCCCATAATGACGCGGCTAGTCGAGGTGCTGATTCCCCACACTACCGCACAGACAAGCATGATATTGCGCCATTTATTAGCGAAAGGCATAAACATCATCCACAGCATCATGGTCCAGCCATTGGCAGAGTGACCCGAAGGAAAGGATTTGTATGCTTCCGTTGTGACGCCGTTCTCTTGAATGCCTTGGGGGAGAAACCAGCTTGTAAATAGAGAATAATCGCCCTCCATATTACGAAAACGCATCCTGCCCCAAAAGATTTTGAGGACATTTACAAGCAGAATCTCCGCGAATACGATCACGATAGCTGCCCAAGCAGCACGATTATACTGTCTTAGCGTTTGAACAGCTATACGGTTCAATAGCCATTGACACAACGTTGCAAATAGTACGGTTATAATTAAACTGTTGATCATAACATGATCTCCATCCAGCCCATACCCACGAGTTAAAGTAATCGTTATAATACCAAATCCACTAAGTAGGATGAAAAATCCGGACACCAGACGGACCATAATCTTCTTTATCAACCGTTCATTTCTAACCGTACTAAATAGAATACTCCCAGCTGCGAATAACACTAGAAAAGCTGGATGTTCTCCATATACCTCAAAAAACCAACCAAACCGCGATTCATGTTCGTTATACAGAGCTTTGGATAGATTCAGATCATTAAACGTAAAGATCGTCATTAACATGACCCATACTATAAGAAATCCCCATATAAAACGTTTTGTCCCTTTTGTCGTCATCTCCTCATCCCCTTTATACTCATTTAGGAAACGCTTACATTTGAGATTATAAAGCTCCATTCATGAATTCGGATAGGCGAATAATAACTAAAACTAGGGTAGATTTTAACCCTCCTCTTATGTGAAAAAGTGATCAATAAATCAAAAGGATCGTTTATCTACAATAAGCAAAAAAGCCTAATCCCTTGTACACACTGAAAGGAGATTAGGCTTTATGGTACAAACGATTAGAAAAGGAAATAAACTAACACCACACCTTCAACTAACAAAATCAGTGAAACGATATGTTGTTTCGTATGCTTTAAAAATTTCCAATCAATAAATGACTGAAATCCTAGGGAAATAATTATGAATACAATCCAAAACCACTTCATTCCCATCCCCTGTACGCCATCAGCTATCATTATGACAATTACCGAAATTAATCCAATAAGTCCGAGTATTAATTTACCTTTTATATTTAGCTCATTACCGTCGTCAGAAAGTTTTTCTTTATCCGGGCCAACAATCCATATCCTTAGAAAAAAACCAGAAAAAGCAATAATTAATAATAAAAATGGAATGATCAATCCTGATGCCCTCCTTCTAAGAAGTTATTCATATTTATTTCTTATCATTAGTTCTTTGATTTCTCTTAACTCATTTAATATTTCTTTTGATATTTGCGTACTTCTAGAGTTATCGATGCCTAATTTAATCACGAATACTCCAAGCAAAAAATAGATGACTAGCATTACGATAATACTCAACTTATCTCCACTCCCCTCTTTATCGTTTGATTCTTAAAAGATGTAGTTAGTGATACCATAATTATTCCTATGATACCATAATAAGGGTGTATGATTAACGCATGAGAACTTGTTTCTAACTTGACAAAAGATCTGCATTTTCGATAGTATAGATAATATCTCGATTATCAAGATATTAGATTTGCGAGAGTATTTTGAAACCTGAACAATTTAAACTGAAAAGAGGGACCACAATGGCAGTACTTATTCTATACGCTACAAAATCAGGGGCAACAGAGCAATGCGCAAAGGTATTATCAGAAGAGCTTCCTCAGAGTAAGATCTGTAATATTGAAATAGAGAAGCCAAGTCTTGAGGCATTTGATAGCATTATTTTAGGTGCTGGAGTAAGAGACGAGAAAATATATAAAGCGATTCGTGATTTTATCAAAAAAATAAAGATGAGTTACTAAATAAGAAGATGGGCTACTATATTTGTAACGAAAAACCAAAGACTACGGAGGAGTTAATTGAGAAGAATTTCCCAGATGATTTAAAAAAAGCTGCGGTTTGCATCGAATCCTTTGGCGGTTATAAAGCCTATAAGGCTCCCAAAGAAGGTACTGATCAGCTCAAGGGGATTTTTGTAGATAAAATAAAAGAGTTTTCTAAGAATTTTAAATAGGGAATATAGAATTTTCTAATAAAAATCCTGTTATCCAGATATATTATCTGGATAACAGGATCTTTTTTAATAAAATATACTTAAATGGTTTATTACTACTTGATTGTCAATTCAAACTTCGCACCCACATCGCTTACAAATACAATCTTCCCGTTATTCGGAAGTTTAACTTTCGTAAGACCACTGACAGTAGAGAAATTTACACACACACCATTCGCATCATAGACAGCAAAGGAACCTTTAGGTGGTAGCCCTACTGTCATCAACTTGCCTGATGCTGTCTCAGGTACTTCATACCATCTCGCATATCCATCTGCTTGAATGGTTACCAATGATTGCGGGCCGGCATAGACAGGTTTAATGGCATCCTGCGTTATAAATAATTGGTTTCCAACCTTGAGATACTCCACGCCCTCTTTATTTTCAAAAACAATATCCGCAAGATCGCGCCCACCTAAAGTTGGAATTTGCACGGTCATTTCAGCTTTATTCGGCCCAGTTATTTTATTTGAGCCCATATAGCCCGGTGCATCAGGGAACATAGCAATTCCAGCTACTGGCATACTCATGTAAAATTGTGAGCTATACTTCTCACTGACATCAAAATACAATTTCCCTTGACGCTGCTGCCAAGCTGACAAGACCTCATTGGATAAAGCGTTTGCCTCTAGCTTTTCAGCCGAATATTGAGAAAGAGCAGTCTCACCAAGCCCTGGAATGACCCCGTACCCTTGAATCCAAAGGTAGACACGACCATTGCTTTCCTTCACAAAGCTGACTTTATTAGTACCCGTTGCATCTAAGAATTCACCGTTTGTATTATACGAAAATTTCTGACCTGGAAATGTAGGTGCCATAATTGAAGATATACTCAATTCCCCAGCTTTACTAATCTCTATCTTCATCAGTTGTGTAGAATCAGCATAGACACCAGCATACTCCAGCAATCCCTGCGGCATAACCTCTTTGTTCGAAGCTTTAAATGTAGGTGTAGGTTTTAGTTCCTTGATAACTCCCTTTTCTTGTAGCGCACTGAGCAATATTTCGTTAGCAAGCATCTGATCGGTTGTGCTATCCCCACCAGAAGATACCACAGCTGCTGCCATCTGCTGATCAGGCAATACAACAAGTGAAGTATGATACAGAGTTGTATCCCCACCCTTTGTCAGAGCTTTGATCTCGTACTGATTGAATGGATATAAATTTACACTGTCCCAGCCCAATCCATACGCAAACGAATTATCTTTTCCTTTTGGCCACATTCCACGCTTGTACTCCTCTTGCTCCATCGCTTTTACTGATTTTTCTGACAGAATTTCTTTCGATCCTCCAGTGAAAATAGTTGCAAATCGCACCAAATCTTCAGCCGTAGAATAGATGCCCCCTGTTCCAATCACGTTAATCGTCTCTTGGGGTAAAGCGGCAGGGTAGGTAGCATTGTATACACTTGCCAGCTGTCTAGAATCCACAGAATCTACTGGCGTTTTCGTATGCCCAAGCCCTAAAGGACCTGTAAAATTCTGATGGATGAATGTAGTGAAGTCCATTCCACTAACTTTCTCAACAATCAACTCCGCCAGCGTAAATCCATCATTACAATATACTGAGTAGGCTCCTGGATCTGCCTTTAGGCGTTGAGTTGTCAAAGTCGCTAGCAAATTATCTTTGGCGATAGAATCAGAATCATTGAATAAGAAAGAGTTTGATAAGTTCGAACCCCCAAGACCTGATGAATGATTCAGCAGCATTCGTACGGTGATTTGCTTATAGCGTGAATCTTCCATTGTAAAATTATTCAGATACGATACGACAGGTGCATCCAAATCTACCTTTCCTTGATCAACGAGCTTCATAATAGAAGCGGTCGTATACATTTTACTCGTCGAGCCAATTCCATACATCGTTGTAGTGCTTGGTGCTGTCTTGCTCTCCACATGGCTGTATCCAGCTGTGCCGCTCATAACGATATTATCGCCATCGATAAGAGCATATTGGAGACTTGTCGTTCCTATCTTTTCCGTTAAGAATGCTGCCTTCTCTGCCGCGAGCTTCTGAGTGTTCACATATGTTTGCGTTTTGCTGCTATCCGCTGCTAATGCATTCGTAGGAAGATAAACTACTAAAAGTAAAGATACCATCAACAGGGATATTATTTTCTTCTTCATACATTCCCTCCCGCTATGAATTTTCCATTCCTTTAAAGGGTAAATTATCCATATGAGAATGTAAAGGACGTTTATATCATTATCTAATCCATTAATTCTACTTTGTCTCCGATTCTGATTTCCCCTGTCTTAACTACAGAAGCGTACACTCCGAAGTGTAGTTCAAACTCTTGGTTTAGTTTTTTCAATAACTTAGGGTCTCTTTCCTGACTATCCGGGTCCATCGTGATAACCATACATCTTTCACAAAAACTATCTACCTGTAGCTGAACATCTCCTATGGAGAGCTGCCGCCCGATCCAATCCCCTTCGAAAAGAGATTCATCGCTTAGAGCTATAACAAAGTTCCCACGAAACCGGCGCTGATCTAAGGAATGTCCCCACGCAGCCTCTAGCTTCTTCAAACTAGCATCCGTAATGAGTAAAATACTGGCGCCATCCACCGATAACAGTTGCGGGTGCTCTGGCTGTGGATGTGAAGCTTTTATACTAGACATGGTAATTCGCGTTTTAGTTTGGCTTTGGATTTCTTCCAATAAATGCTCATCCCACCCAAAGGTTCGTCCATCCGAAGCCCTTACATGAATTTCTCCATTGATAAATTGCGCTTGGTAGGTAAGCATTTTAGGATTATTTCTAGCCGTAAAATACCGCCACCAGCCCTCTTTTGACTCATCATAAAAGGCACAGAAGCGATCCCCTAACATTCCATACGATTCTATTACACAGGTTTCCAATCGTTCACCTGCAAATGACTTGACTGGATAGCGATTAACTTCTCTGATTTCACCTACGATTGATTTCACGGTACAACGCCTCCACTTTCTAAAAATACAACATATCCTTTAATTCTAACTGAAATCGTTTGACTCTTGCACCCTTATTTTCACAACAACACATAGCTATTTCGAACG
Source organism: Paenibacillus sp. FSL F4-0236 (assembly GCF_038000135.1). Taxonomy (NCBI): domain Bacteria; kingdom Bacillati; phylum Bacillota; class Bacilli; order Caryophanales; family Paenibacillaceae; genus Paenibacillus; species Paenibacillus sp. FSL F4-0236. Next base: position 1,508,804 of record NZ_JBBOBK010000001.1, on the reverse strand, counting down.
ATTCTCGATCACATAAAAATTTATATATTTTATTTGATTATATGTTTTATACTATGACTATTACATATAGTGGAAAGAATATGAGAGGTGAATAGCAGTGCGGTCCAATGAATTCCAAAGTTTTGATTTTGCTTTTACTCATGCTGTAATTGGAATGGCTCTAGTTTCATTAGATGGAACGTTCCTAAAATGGAATTCAGCCCTAAGTACCCTATTGGGATATGATCATAACGAGTTAATAACACCTTCACCATCCGTCCGAACCCTTCTAAGTCAGATCCATGAAATTGCTGAGCTTGGAAGGTCTCTTTCCTCTATGAACATCCATCCGCATCGATTCCAACAGGACTACTACCTACCAACCGGACAGCTGTTATCATTAGAGATCTCCATATCTATCGTTTCGGATGCTAATGGTGCACCCCTATATTATTTTACTCAATTTGAGAACAAGACCTTGATCAGGCATATAGAAACTCAGCTGCAAGAAGCGGAAAGCAGTCTACTAGAAAAAGATAAATCATTCCTGCAACTCCTGGAGGGATTACCTCTGACCGTTGTTATTACAGCAAAAGGGATTATTCAGTATGTGAATTCAGCGGGCTTACAGTTAATCCATGCGGAGAGCCTGAATCAATTGATGGGTACATCCACTACTAATATTGTAGACCTTACCAATCATGCAATCCTCCAAGAACGAAGGGAAAGATATTATAGTGGTGACACGATTGGCTCTGTTTGCTACTTAATTAATTGCTTAAATGGTCAGCAGAAATTTGTGGATGGATTCACATTACCGATTATCTTCAATGGAAACATGGCATTTATCGGAATATTTAAAGATGTCTCTCAGCAAATGCTGGAAGAAGAACGGCTAATCCAATCCGAGAAATTATCTACCGCAGGGCAATTAGCAGCTGGAATCGCTCATGAAATCAGAAATCCGCTTACCGCCATTAACGGCTTTATGAAGCTGCTTCGCTCTTCCGAGCGCATGAATGATAAATATTTTTTCATTATTGAGTCAGAATTGAAACGCATCGAATTTATCGTCAACGAGCTACTGGTTTTATCCAAGCCACAAACGACGCATGTCAGTAAACCAGTGGATTTATTATCTTTACTAGAACAAGTCACCACACTAATGAATGGACAAGCTGCACTGAAAAACCTTCAGATCCTCCCTGTCTGTACAGATCACTCCATATGGATCCATGGTGAGGCTTATCAGCTGAAACAGGTATTTATTAATTTACTTAAAAATGCGATGGAAGCCATGAATAGTGGAGGAAATATATATATTCATGTGCTTACAAATGAAAGCGAAGCCCGAATCAGCGTGCAAGATGAAGGGTGCGGGATGACAGAGGAACAGATTAAAGCACTTGGTAAACCATTTTATACGACAAAAGAAACAGGAACAGGCCTTGGATTTATGATCACGCAGAATATTGTACATAATCATGGCGGAGCGATCACTGTAGAAAGTGTCCCTGAGCAAGGCACAACATTTACGGTAACCATTCCAAAAATTTTAGAGCCAGAGGAAGCTGTCATATAACATAAGAAGTTCCGGAATCGCAACATCGTGCAAGAATGCACCTGATTTTCACATTATAATGCTTATACATAACTGGAAAAGAAGGTGCAGCAGTGACTCGTGAAGTTCGGACCATCGTCTTCGATAGCGGCTTGAATTTTGAGGCGTATCGCTTTGAAGGGATCATGCAGAAATTCCCTAACCATTTTCATGACTATTACGTTATAGGTTTTATTGAACAAGGCAAAAGACTTATGATTTGTAACAATGAAGAACATATCCTTAACAGCGGAGATGTTATCATCTTTAATCCGCAGGATACCCACACCTGTGAACCGATGGACGGAAACTCCTTTGATTACCGCGCCTTCAATATTCAGCCTGAGATAATGCGTAAGTATGTGTTTGAAATTACCGGCATGGACTACTTGCCTCGGTTCACACATAATGCGCTTTACCAAAGTGAACTAGCAACCTCATTACACGATCTACATCAAATGATATTAGAGGATCAAACTGATTTTCAAAAAGAAGAATTGTTTCTGTTTCTCCTGGAGCAGCTTCTGAGGGAATATTCCGATGCAGAGCCCTTCTATTCTTCACAAGACCTTACCTCTGAAATCAAAACCATTTGCGAATACATAGAGACTCATTATGCGCAGAATATTACCCTCAATCAATTAAGTGAATTGACAAGCTTAAGCAAATATCATTTACTGCGTTTATTTACCAGACAAAAAGGGATATCTCCTTATCGATACTTGGAAACCATTCGGATTAATCAGGCCAAACGACTTTTAGAACAAGGAGTACTCCCCATAGAAGTGGCCTCACTAACCGGATTCAGCGATCAGAGCCATTTCACAAATTTTTTCAAAAAATTGATTGGCTTAACCCCTAAGCAATACATGCGTATATTTATTCAACAGCCGGGACAAACGCGATCAACGGAACGCATGATATGATGGATCAACGCAAGACCCATACGGGACATCTGCTGGCACTAATTACGATTATCATCTGGGGAACGACCTTTATCTCTTCAAAAATACTATTAACGGATTTTACACCTGTTGAAATCCTGTTCTTCCGCTTTCTTTTGGGTTACTTTGTATTGTTACTGATCTATTCACGTCCAGTGCGAACGAAATCCTTTAAGGAAGAATTACTATTTATTTCAGCAGGATTATGTGGAATTACTTTATATTTTCTTCTAGAGAACATTGCCCTAGTCTACACCCTTGCTTCCAATGTAGGCGTGATTGTCTCAATTGCTCCATTCTTCACAGCTGTGATTGCTCACTTCTTTTTGGAGGAAGAGAAATTTCACCGTCAGTTTATAATAGGATTTGTAATTGCGCTGTCAGGAATTATTTTAATCGGGCTAAATGGAAGTTTTCTTCTAAAACTGAACCCGATCGGAGACCTCTTGGCTTTCATAGCCCCTATGGTTTGGGCCATTTACTCTGTATTAATGCGAAAAATAAGCGATTTACAGGTTCATACGATTGGGGCTACCCGTAAAGTGTTTTTTTATGGAATCCTATTTATGCTGCCAGCTTTATTTATCTTTGATTTTCATTTGGATCTAAGTAGATTCAAAGACACCCAAAATATTACTAACATCCTCTTTTTAGGACTGGGAGCCTCAGCTTTATGTTTTGTCACCTGGAATCGAGCTGTAGGCATTTTAGGAGCCGTAAAAACAAGTGTGTACATATATATTGTGCCTGTAGTTACGGTGGCAGCCTCTGCCCTTATCCTGAATGAAAAGATCACCTGGGCAACTTTGCTGGGAACCTTCTTGACGCTAACCGGTTCATATATTTCTGAACGCAAACCGAAATAATCATTCATCTCCTAGGATTAAAATACGAAGCTATTCCAATATATGGAGTGGATCTAAAAACTAATTAGGGACAATTTCCCTAATTCATCCTAAACGCGAAAAAAGGGGCGTACCGGAGTAGCTTAATGCTACTTCGGTACGCCCCTTTCATTATGGACGCTGGTAAACGCTGCTGATCAAAAAAGTGAAACAGGAACGAGCTTTCTTCCTCCCTTGACTAGGGTGGATTCTAACACATCCCCTTTGACACCTCCGAAATAGAGCTGCCAGTACACACCAAAGCGAACGCTAACGTCATTCTTCACTAGCTCCGGTGGCGTTACAATCAGCCACTGAAATTTGAGCGCCTTTGAAATCTCAAATACGGGATCAAGCACATTATTAGATACCATTTCTCCAAAAGGATTGTCATATAAAAAGACCGTCCACCCTTTGTTCTCACGATTTACACGTTTATGTGTCATGATCATCATGGCTACCAGCAGCTGTACAGATTGGCGCTGTCCACCACTGCCGACAGCCTCATCCAGCGCACCCCGATTGATGATTTCCCAGTCGGAATAATGGTAGTCTTCCGGAGCGGCGTAGAGGAAGTAATTTTCCGTTACTGGTTTATATACCTGAAGAATCGGGAAGCGATTCTGAAGCGCCGCATAGACGATTCGTCCGTCATTTATAACCTCTTTGATTACCAGCGCTGGTACTTGTTCAATCTTTGGATATTTTGAGAGTAGTTCATTGATACACCGATTGAAATAGTCGCTCACCATCGGCTCTACCTCATCACTTGATCTCGGTATATTGATATTCTTATAATTCAGGCGTACCAGCGGGAAAGCATAATTATTCTCATTATGAATAATCATCCGACGTTCCATTCGCTTCATAATATCAATGATTTGTACTACACGATAAGAAGCCCGGGCTACCCACATCTTGCGGGACAGATCCATATCCTCCTTATCGCTTTGAATGCTCTCAATCTGATCGCGTGAACTACGTAACATCGAATCTAGGACTTGCTGAGCAATAGCGAAATTATCCCAATGGACCGTATTTAAACGATCTAGAATCTTGGTCTCCAGTTCAGAATTCCGTTCGTTTTTGGCAAGTTTTCCGGTTAATGAATTTTTCTCTTCCTTCACCTTTCTGGAGACCTCGTCCCGTCTAACTCGGCTATCCTTAATACGAAGAAGCCAGTCAGCAACCAGTGACTCACAGCCTTCTCTTACCCTCAGCATTAATTCTTCTGGCACAGTCCGTAGATTGACCCGATCCTCAATATGTGCATTCATGATCTTGATTTGATTGGATAACGTCTGAATAAGCGCATCCATTCTTTCCAAAGATCGTTTACACTGGTTAAGCATGAGCTCATTCTCTTGGGAACGCTCCTGAATGTCCGCCTCTTTTTGCTCGAGTTGCTCATTCCAAATTTCCACGGCACGCTCATGTTTCTCTTTGATTCCTTTTTCTACCTTACGCAATTCCTTCTGCAAATTCTCTAATTCAGTCTGGCAACGGATGAAAGAATCGTGAACCATCTGATAGTCTTCTTCCAGTGAAGCAGTTTCCGACTTTTGACGGTTTCTTGCAGCCATAATGGATTCAGTAGATTCAGCAGGCTCTGTTACCTTCCGCCAATTCTCATCCACTTGATTCAGGCTGGCTTCAAGCTCCGTTAGATTCTCGCTCGCCGCTTTAATCTGGGCGGCTCTTGTTCGAATTTCAAGCTCATTCTCCGTCAGCGATTGCTGCAGACTTTCAACGGTACTGAGCTGCTGCAACAGAAGGTTCTGCTCTACGGGATCTATTGGTGTGGGTTCCATATCATCCGAAAGCTGATGATATGTCGGAAATACAATTTCAGGGAACCAATGCTGCAGTCTAGGAAACAGAGCATACTTGGCATCTCCCATCCATTTCTCGCGCTCTCCGCCAAGGCTTACCATTTGCGCTTCAAGATGCTCGAGTTGCTGGTCCTTACTCGCAAGCTCTTTGCTCACTAGACTCTTACGATCTGTATACTTTTTCTTCTCCTTTTGATCCTGCTCATGTTTCTTCGAACGTTCAATCCAACCTTGCAACGCTGCTGCTCTCTGCTCATGCTCTGCACTAAGCACCTTATTCTCGATAAGTTCCCGACCGATCCGAGCAAGCGTGCTCTCGTTCTCATTAATCTCGTTGCTAAGACTGATAATGCTCTGCTGAAGTTCACTTTGCAGTTTCATAAGGGTATTGCGTTTGGCTGTAATCGTCACAGTGTTCTCTGTTTGATATAACCGCTCATATTCCTGACGCACAGATTTCAACTTCGATAAATAAGCCTCCGCGTCCTGAAGCACTTGTTCTTGCTCCTTAAGCTTCGCCTGAATACCGCTCTTAAAGTTTAAGAACCGATCTGGCTCCAGTACCATTTGTGGGCCTTGGTTAGCTAAAAGCTTAAAAGATACTGGATCTGAAGCTACCATCTCTTCACGGATAAAGATTGGCACCGCTGATTTCAGCAGCGTGTCCTTCAGCAAATCCGGTTTGATTTTATCAGCTTCGCGCCGGGTAACAATCAGACTATAAGGAAGGAGTGGATAGCGCTCTAGTTCTTCCTCACGTTCAAGGTATGGACGATCATTTAAATAGGAACTGCCCGGTGTGGATTGAATCTTGAGCGAATCGAGTGTATCCTTGACCGCGAGAATATCTGAATTCGGCAGCCAGTAGGATTGGTTCTGAAGTTCCACGTCCATAAGCTGATTGTAGTACTCTCGTCTGGAACGTTTTGTCTGTTGCTCCACTTCATCCATTTTTCGGATAAATCGTAGTTGAATCGTATCCTTCTCTTCAAAAAGACCAGTAGCTCCCAAACGATTATGTTCATCAAACATTTCCAGCAGCACAACGATTTGTGACCATAACTGTGATTCTTTATAGGTCTGCGAATCAAGCAGTGCCCCGAGCTCGTCTACCTCTCGTTCATAAGAGCGATGCTTCTCGCTGAGTTCTGCGTGATTCTTATGCAGTGCCAGCTTTCGGTTCTCTGCCTCTTTATGCTGTTCGTCTAGCACTTCCATATCCAGAAGTATCGTTTTGGCAGCTGAAATCGTACGTTGAAGCGCCGCCACCGGAGCATGTGCAGCGTCCTGACCATGCTGAGCTGCGAATGTTCCGAGTTCTTCTGTATATTGACGGATAGATAGCGTCAATTCATTAATCTGGATATCCAGGCCTGCTAACTCCAACAGGAAGCTCTCCCGCTCCTTGCGCAGACCTTTTTCTTCAGTCGTCAGTGCTCGCTCAGCGTTTCCAAATCCTCTGATCGTTTGTTGCCAGAGGCTTGACACCACATCCCATTGTTTACGAAGCTTTTCTTTAGCCGTCTGAATGACCTCTTGACGTTCTTTCATCTCCAGAGATCCTTCGATCGCTTGAATTTCTTTCTGCCATTGCTCAATTTGTCGTGTGTGGAGCATACGTTTAGCTAAGAAATGAGCCACTTCAAGCTTTTTCTCCTGAGTCTTGGAATCGTCCAGCCGTCCACGTGCACGTCTCTGATCATCACTAAGCTTTTTGAACTCTTCCTGTTTCAGTTCCATTTCTTCCTTGCTGCGCAAAAACTTTAGATTGTCCGTCTCAAATCGTAATTGCTTTGCATCCTGATAACGCCCAGCCAGTTCATTACCAACCTTACTTCGCTCTTCTTCCGCATTTCTCTGTTCTTCATGAATAACCGTATAGATCTGACGTCCACGAAGTTCAGTTTCTTGAACAACACTCTCTGCCTCTACTCCTAGCTTCACCAGCTCGTATAAAGGTGCGGCCATGCCAAGAAACTCTGTGTAGACTTGTTCCCGCTGTTCAAGCATCGGTAGACGTTGAGCTACTGTCGCCGTGTCGATAAACATCCGCTGCAGCGTATTGTCTTCTTCTTTGGGTCCCTCATTTAGACTGGAACCTATCTCAGGGATAATTAGCTTTTCGAATAAGTTATGGTTGGTAAAGGCATCATTCTTTTTAAAATAACCTTTAATACCGCCCTCTTCCCCATTGATCCGCCGCATATTGCGCCACTCGGCGATATGGATATCCCGGGTAGCCAGGAAATCATAATATTTTTTTAAATCCGAGCTATGGCTACCGAAAGGTACAATTTCCCCTCGCCGATCTCGTATAAATTGCTGGATCGTTTCAAAACTCGTAGGTTCAGCAGTCTCTTCATCGAAGAGTGGCAGCGTCGAAAGGGTAAGTTCAGACGCTTCGCCGTAATCTGAAAGTGCGTACAGTAAGTAATCCACTTTAATATCCTGCTGATCCAGTGAGTTATGTGCCGTCATAGCAATACCAGTCGTCATATATTCATTACGCTCATTGTTGTCCAGATGCCATTCGATAGCTACATGAAAGGTGTAAGGTTTAAGTTGTTTTTTATGATTATGAAAAAATGCTTCAACCTGGTTCTCACTATCTTTTCCCCATGGCGTTTTAGGCATTAATAACTGAAATATAGATTGTAGCAGTACGCCCTTCCCGCCACCATTCATAAGCGTAATAAGCGTATTGGCTGGCCCCTCTTCGTTACAGAGGTCCAGAATCATATCATCATATTTCTTGAGCATTTTCTCGTATTTAAGTCCTGTAATCCGTATGCGTTCAATCCGCGGCATTAATAGCACCGTCTTTCTCAGCTATAGTTCGTCCGATGAGTTTCTTCAATTCCTGATACCGGTCAACATCATGATATAAATACCGCATTCTCTCATACAGCTCTTCCCGTGGGAATATCCGCTTCTCTGACTCCGAGATGAACACGAGCTTCTCCTCTTCCAGGAGCTTCATGCCTTCATGAATCAGCCCAATTCGTGAGCCTGCGCCTCTTGTCAGAAGATCGCTCTCTTCCTGACTCTTAGTTTGCATATAGAGGTTAGTCCACACCTTCGACATCGCTTGGATATCCAAGCGCCACTGCTGACTAAACCGGCCTTCATCATCCATCTGCATCCATGCTTGGAAAAGTGAAGACACCTGATCGGATATCTGTATATAGGACATACTGTCCTGCCCGGACTTAAAGTGAGTCTCGTCCTGATCCATCTCGGCAAGAAACACAAGGATGATGATATTAATGATATGTAAATGAGTTTTGCGCTCAATTCGTGAGTATTTATTCTTCAGCTGGGTAAAGTTGGTGGCGAACACTGACCCGAGTGGATTGACCAACAAATGGAGACGGTGTCCGGAATTCATCACTCGGCAGCCTGCCTCCTTGGCAACATATTGAAGCGCATCATATGTTCCTGCATCCTGTAGGCATTCCGCAGCCGCAGGATCATCGAGAGGGATTACCTTTTTACGAAGTAATTCAAAAAATAGCCGTGAAGCTTGCTGTACCTGTTCTAATGTATAACTCATGCTTGTAACCTCTCACCTCTCCACGATCGTAATAGTATATGGGCTCATGTCTAGACCAGACCAACGTACCCTTAGAGCTGAATCTTGCGCAATGCTCGTCCGCAACAGCTTGCCGTGCAAGCTCTCCAGTTGAGGATCATCCGCTAGTACGTACCTGATTAGCAGCTGGCATTCATCAGATCCGTTGCTGTTCTCCGGAGCCTGTTCCTGTACTACAATCTCTGAATGAAAAAACTGCACCCACAGATCGACAGCATCTGGTGTGCGTGCCCATCTTGTTAATTCCTCCTCGGTAAAAGCTTCTGTAGTAAACGTAAAGCTCCCTCGCTGGGCTAGTGCACTGAACACAGGCTTCCACAGTTCAACGACTTCCACCCATGGAATACCTTTAGGAATATATTGAGCATTCTCAGCATAGAACTCATCTTCAAGTTCATCTATTACTATATCCGGGATAAAACCAACCTCTTGTTCCTCCCAAGCCCAAGGTAGTGGATAGACAAAATCCTGATTCGGAGCGAACAATCCACATAGCAGCAGATCAAGACTGTCACCGCTTGGCAGACCCTCCTCTTTAACCCATTCCTCCCATACATGCGTACGGAAGTTAAAGCCGGCGGCTCCCCAGAATAGTTCAGGGAAGTTCAATCTTAAGTTGGTCTCCACCTCGAAAATATTCAAGACTATCTCAGCCAGCTCATCGTGTACACGCCTTGAGAGCTCGACTCGTTCAGAAAGAATACGGATCTCATTGAAGTCGATCACATCTTTCTCGTCATTGGCTAGCCGGGCCAGAGAACGATGAATGTTATCAAAATGCTTGCGTTCTTCCTCGAACTGCTGATGAATTTCTTCGAGTCGCTGATGCCGAGCCACTCCAAATTCACTGAAAATATGCTTCGGGTTACGGCGCAATGCATTCCTGTATTCCTGCTGTTCATGGGTCATCTTCCGGACCCGGGAGATAAGCTCATTCACATCCTGAAGTGCCCTTGTTACACGTCCATGCTTAATATGCATTTGAATCTCAAGCAGCTTGATGCTGATCTGAAACTCTTCAATAATCTCATGACTCATAAAAATAAGCTCCATTGCGTATTCGGAGAGTCGATAGATTGTTCTGCCGTTCTCTTCCCAGCTACTGCGGGTCGCATCCTCATCCACCATGAAATACTTATATTTCTGCACAGACATTTGCCGAGCCGCATCATCATAATAATAGGATTCAAAATCCCCACCATTTCCGCTCCAGAGCAGGCCGTCTACTAAACGTTCTACGGATTCGGTAGTCCCGAGATTCGCAATATTGAACCGTTCCAATGCAGTCCAAGCCAACGCTATTATATCTTCCTTGGATCTTCTCTCATTGGATTCTAGCTCCAAATAATAGACTTGCAGCAAGATGCTTAAAGATACCATTTCTTTGTACGGTTGGATTTCGCCAAGGTTCATCCCAGCCCCCAGATTCCATAGGGGATTCAATCGTTTATTTCGTTCGCCAAAATCCGACCAATTCATCTTTCTGCCATCCTCACCAAATAAAAATAAAACCCGTATACATCCGTATAGGGTTCTGAAGTACGCGAATATATGTTTCTATTATATCAATTCATCGAAGGTTGTGCTATTTATTGTTAAACAAAATAATAGATTCTATCCACGCATTTCTACTCTGCAGAATCTGGAGTATACGCCATGCAATACTGCTCTAATGTACTATTGGGTAAGGGGATAACCTTAACCGTGCGGAATTGATAATGCTCATAGATGGGAAGATTACTTTGCGTCTGTGTCTCTAAGGAGCATAATGCATTCTTCTCGCGGCACTCGGCGAGCAGCGGCATCATAATCTTTGATACATATCCTTGCCCACGGTAACGTTCTTGCACTACAAGCATATCCAAATGCAAATACTTCTGATCACCAAACATCGATAGCCATAAGGAACTCATACTGCGCAAAGTAGTTAGTCCTCGAATAAATCCTCGCACACCAATGATTCGGCAAATCGGTAAACACTTGAGAATCGCTATCCCAATTTGTTTCATATAGTTGACGTTCGAAATCAATGTCCCGCTCTGACGCTCCGAATGGAACACCAAAGCGACAGCTTCATAATTTGTTGACGTCGTTAGTAAATCCGAATAAGGATACAACATCTCAATATAACGATGAAAAAAAATGTTTAATACGCGGAGTCTGGTTGTTTCATCAGGCAAAATATGCTGATACAATGGATCATCCTTTGCGAAGGTTTCTGCCAGAACGCTGGCGGCTTTCGGAATGTCCTGCCGATGAATTTTAATTAATGAACTACAAATAGTTCCACCTCATTTAGTTTACTTTCGCGATAGGCTCGGTTAGTGAAGAAGCCATTCAAGAATATTATAACTGGTTTAGTCAAGCCCTCATTTAAGGCGATGAACTTCGATATGGCACGATGGTTCTATTGTCATTTCTTCATTGAATGAGATATGATTAAAAAGATTACAAAAATACTGGGAGGAAAAATGGAAGATATTATACTGTGGCTTAAATACTTGTTTCTAGGGTTTGTTCAAGGGGCAACTGAGCCAATCCCCGTTTCCTCGAGCGGCCATTTAATCATCGCGCAGAAATTGCTGGGCTTAAAACAGAATGGGCTATCATTTGAAATCCTGACAAATACGGCTTCTCTAATTGCGATTTGCTTTATTTTCCGCAAAGATATCGGAAGATTGATCACTGGATTCGTTCAATTTATTCTGACCCGCAAAGAGGAATATAAGTCAGATTTTATGTTCTCTTTGTACATTATCATTGGCACCATGCCTGCGGTTATCGTAGCCTTGTTCTTTAAGGACCAAATTGAGGAGATCTTCTCGTCAGTACACACCGTGTCCATCGCCTTGCTGGTAACCGGGGTTGCTTTATGGTTAATTCGTAATCTTCGCGGTCGTAAACAAGATGGGGATTTAAAAGCCAAGGATGCAGTCATAGTCGGACTTGCCCAAGCTGTAGCTCTTATTCCTGGCATAAGTCGTTCAGGCGCAACGGTCATCTCTTCCATTGCTGTGGGAATGAAGCAAGAAACTGCTTTACGCTTTTCTTTTATGCTGTATATTCCAATCAGTCTGGGCGGACTTGTTATGGGTGCATCTGATATTGCCAGTGACCCGAACCGAGCGCAACTAGCAATTCCATACTTAATTGCATTTATCACTACACTAATCGTTACGTATTTTTCTATGCGCTGGTTTATGGGGATTATGGCTAAAGGTAATTTGAAGTACTTCTCTTATTACTGCTTCTTGGCTGGGATACTACTCCTTATCTTCATGTAAGTACATGATTTCAAACAAAAGCCCTCATGACAATCTCTGGGATTACAGAGAGCATGAGGGCTTTTCATCCTATTTTAACAGGGATATTACTTCACCACTAGACCGAATCTTGCCGATCCTAGGGAAAATCGTTTTACACACATAGTCATGCTCTTCTTTCGTAGAAGCAGTCATTGCATCTTCCACAAAAACTTGGTTGTAACCAAGCTGATAAGCTTCTCTAGCTGTCGTATCCACACCGATGGATGTAGAAATACCACACAATACAATCGTATCTATACCGCGGCGACGTAGCTGCAAGTCAAGATCCGTTCCGAAGAACGCCCCCCATTGACGTTTAGAAATCACATGTGCATTTTTGAAATTAGCTAATTCAGGCACCAAGGTATCCCAGCCTTCAGGAAAGGCTCCTGCACTCATCTTCAAATCTGTTTGAGGTCTTAACATATCCTGTCCATCTAACGAGGATACTCTTACAAGTACTACAAACGACCCCTTTTCCGTGAAGGCTTGAACTAAACTGCTGCCCTTCTGAACCACCTGCTCACCTGTATAGGGAGCCTTATTCGGCATGTTAACAATTCCATTCTGCAAGTCGATTACAACCAGCGCCGTTTTCTTTGCATCAATACATTCAGTTTCTGATCTCTTTAAGTCTTCCATTGTCTTCTCTCCCATTTAAACTTAGTTTTTTATACACTTTAAAATAAACCCAGCCTGCATTTATCAATAGCAAAACACTCGTAATAAAGAATACATCTCGGATCCCAAACCAGGCTGCCACTTGCCCACCTAGAACCGAACCCGCAAATGTGCCAAGATAACCTGCCGACATGTTAAATCCAAATACTCTGCCTGTAAGCGCATCTGGTGTTATTTTCTTAACGAGGATATTCACAGAAGGTATTAACCCACCTGCCGCTAATCCTAGTAGAAAACGCAGACCCATTAACTGCCAAGGATTCTGAACAAACGCTTGTGGGATAAACAGAAGTCCTGCCGCTATAAGCGCAACTAGTATAACTTTTTGAGCACCTATTCGGTCAGACAACTTGCCAAGCCTTGGAGCAGCAATGATGTTAGCCAGCCCTGAAGCTGAGAAGGTCATCCCTGCAAGCAGAGCCACATGACTAGCACTCTTGGAGAGCTGAGTAACATATACCGTAATAATTGGTTCTACAGAGTATAAAGCAACAGTTAGAATAAAGAAGGTTACAAACAAGGTTAGCGTTAGGCTCTTCTCTGGAACACTGCTCCAGACCTCCTTGATACTTAGCGTCTTTTTATCTTCACGATGAAAAGATTCCTTCACGAACAAAGCGGTAGTAATGAAGGCAACCAGCATCAGTCCACCCGTAACAAAAAATGAACTTTGTAAACCCATGCTCTCTGCAATGAAACCACCAATCGTTGGGCCAAGTAAAGCTCCAGCAATACTGGCTGTTGAAAGAGTTCCTAAAGCATATCCTGCATGTTCCTTATCCGTCTGAGTCGCGATTAATGTAGTGCAAGCTGTACTATAACCCGTTATTGTGCCCTGTAATAATCTTAGTGCAATTAATACATACACATTAGGCGCAAAACCCATACAGCTGATCACAATCGCCATCCCAAGACTTGCCCGCAAAAGCATTGGTTTCCGTCCGAACCTGTCTGCCGCCAGCCCCCAAATGGGTGAAAATATGGCTGAAACGATAAAGGTAATCCCAAAAGCAATGCCAGAAAACTGAGCAACGGAATCGGCATTGTCTACACCAAGATGCTTAATGTAAAGTGGCAATACTGGCGCAATCTGGCTCATACCTACACCCGTTACAAACATACCAAACCAGCAAACGATCAAATTCCTTTTCCACATGAACATAAAAAAGCCTTCTTTCTGCTAACAATAACAACCTCATGTTAACAGTCAGATTGGCTCTATACCATGCATTATTCTAAACTCCATGGACATTTTTGCTCTGAAATTCCGAAGGGCTGATACCTGTCATTCTTTTGAAAATTCTGCTAAAATAAAATTCATCCGTAAATCCAAGGGTTTGCGCAACCGCTTTGATTTTTATGTTTCCTTCGAGAATCAGCTCTTTCGCTTTATCAATTTTCATTTTATTAAAAAACTCAATGATCGAATAACCTGTAATCTCTTTAAAGGCTCGCGATAAATAAGCAGGAGAAAGCTGTACCAAATCTGACAATTCGCTCAAATTAACTTTCTCATTGATCTTTTGATGCATATAATTAATAATTTTTTCTACCTTTAATGATGTAGCGTAATTTCGACTTTGTTTTTGTGTATTTTGAGCAATAGCAATGATAAGCTGCTGTAACAAAGTTTTCGTTACAAATTCATAACCTGGCAGCTTAGTGTTCCAGCTCTGAATCATTTTTCCGAAGATATCTTCCACCAGATAATAATCCTTCAATTCGGATACAGCTTGCAGATGGAGTGAATCCACATCACCACTAATTCCCCATTTCTCCTCGTTCATGCTCACCTTTGCATAGTTGAAATGAACGGACAGAAAGCATAAGGGATCTTCAGCATCTATCTCTATTGAATGCTTAACATCTGGAGAAATATAGAATAACATACCAGCTTTAAACGAATGTCGTTTTCGCTCCATCATAAAGCTACCCTTCCCTCCAGTCACTAAGAGAAGTTCATGATGTTGAAGGGTTCTAACGAGCTTGCTCCAATTTCTCTTGGGGTCGTTGAAGTATCTGTAATTACAATATAGTATGTGGAAAAATAGATTATTTATATTCATAAAAGCCCTGTCCAAATGTCCACCGAACGTTCGATCGGATCGTATTCAACGTCATATCCGAACGTTTCGGATATAAATCGGAGGGGAACATAGGTCGAGTAACCGTATAGATGAGGTGGGCTATTCATCTGCACAGCTTGTCCATTAATGTAGGCTGTATGATCGTCGATGGTCATCTTCAGAGAAAGTCCATTTTTTTCAGCGGTAATCATGCGGGTTGCCTTGTTCCATTCTACCCTGGCTCCAAATAACTCAAAGAGATAACGCATGGGTACTTCTGAAATGCCATTCACAATGTTTAGCGGTGGTGCTGATAGAAGTGGCATATCATCAATGTTCAACTGATACAGGAAAGGGCTTGTCTTGAAGGTCCACTCTTTCACCAGTGTTTCGCCACCAGATTGAAATGAAACCTCCGCGGTATACTCCCGATCCCCCCTCAACTGACGCTGCGCTGTTAATACATACCCGTAACCAGAATTGAGTTTCTTCACACTAAGCGGGATACTAATGTGGCGGTTGCCTGCCTGTGTGCTTAGTTTAGCCTTTATGTCCGCTACATCCCGTAGACTACTAAAGACCGTAAGTGTTGTAGCTTCTCCTTGAATTAACTGCTGTGCATTCATTTTGTAAATGTTGCCTGACCACACTCGCGTCATTCCATCATAAGGAAATACGCTCGCAGTCGCTGGTGTAGTCATTACGCCTTCTGACTTCACAGCACCAACAATCACGGTAGACTTACCCACTCGTGCAATGCCAATAGAAGCAACTGCCGGGGTCAGCATCACTTCCCTGCGATCATGCATAACTGCTAGCTCGTTAATCTCTGAAGCCATATCAAATTCATCATAGGCCCGCTCTTTCATATATACGGTTTCCATAATCTCCGGTACTTCTCCGCTTAAACCCGACGTTAACACTCTCTCTTTAGGTGTTTGTTGGGTAAAGAACTCACGACCTTTCACTTCTATAGATAAATCGCCTTCAGACTTTATTGTAAAATTAGCATTAGCGTAGCGAGCATGATTAATCGCCGCCTTAACGAGGGCAGGATCAAGTTTCACTTCATCCAACCCCATTTGTTGCCGAATTTTATTAATTGAAGCTAGTGCTTTTAGTTGCTCCGCACTACTAGTTCCGTCAAACAATACTTTTGAGGCTTGTACCTTTGTGACATCAATTAATGGAGTGATTGCCATAAGCAGCAAGACGCCTATAAGTATCCATCTTTTACGCATAGTTCCCCTCCTCAAAATTCCATATCTTGTTAGACGACATTCTTCCAGAAAGGTTTCTGTAAAGCAGTTCAAAAACACAAAACAAACCACCCCGTAAATGAACTTCACCTCAATGGTTAGACACACAATCAGAGGCGTATTTCATTATAGAGTGGCTTCTCTGTGATCTCTTATGGTTTCTGAATAAACAGTCGTGTCCAATAATGTTGATATTGACTAGTCGCAGTTCCCCCTACATAACCAACCCCAATATCCGTAAAGCGAGGATCCAAAATATTAGCTCTATGACCAGTACTATTCATCCACGTTCTCATTACTGCTTCAGGTGTTGCTTGGCCCGCCGCGATATTTTCTGCATAAGCACGCCACTCCACTCCAAATCGATCTAGCATTTGAGAGGGGGTACCATAAGTTGGAGAGGTATGACTAAAATAGTTATTATCCCTCATATCTCTTGATTTCAAAACCGCAAGATCAGTTAGCCGCGTATTTGAGTTAAGGCATATATTGTGGAAGAGGTCTTCACGCTTGTACCAAAGTCTATAATTCTACTATAAATTTTGTTAATCCTATGTACTTGATTTCTCTTTGACTTGACATGTATGTGTTACTTTATGTTAATATAAACAAATCATAAACGTTGATATATCATCTATTTTTCTAATTAGGAGAGATCATATGGATTCCAAAGACCCGCTAGGGTTAGTTATTCGCGATTTGCATTTAGAAATAGCCAATTATTTAACAAAATTGCTTGCTCCCGTTCGGCTTGCGCCTGAACAACATTTACTTATGGCTTTGTTGCTTGAGAAAGAAGGTCTATCTCAGAACGAGATTGCTAATAAACTTGGGAAGGATAAAGCCAGTGTTGCCCGAATGATCGCTAGCTTAGAGAACAAGGGGTACATTCATAAAGTAACAAGTACGCAAGACCGTCGTTCGGTAAATGTTTTTGTCACAGACGAAGGCAGGAAATTAGAGACTACAATCAATGAGGTGACGATCAAATTAAACGAAATTATAGCGACAGGATTCTCTCCTGCGGAGTACTCAGCGCTAACAACTTTGTTAACTCGTGTGCAGAATAATGTAAGAGAGGCATAAATGCATATCCTCTGCTCTATAGTTGACATATCATCTATTCTTCAAAAATAATACGAATCCATTTCTGAAAAGAGGTTTATCCCTATCATGGAATCAACAGCAGCTGTTCAAGTTAAACGCCCCGCCCTAATGGCTTTCTCACTTATGCTAGGTGCATTCGTCGGGCTATTTAGTGAAACCGCATTAAATATGGCTTTTACCAACTTAATGGATGAATTTTCAATCAACGCCTCAACGGTTCAATGGCTAACCACAGGATACTTACTTGTACTAGGAATCCTTGTTCCGATATCCGCCCTATTAATGCAATGGTTTACCACTAGACAATTATTCACAGCTTCCTTGCTATTATCTATCGTCGGTACTTTAATTGCTGCCCTCTCTCCCAATTTCACCTCCTTATTAATTGCACGTTTAGTGCAAGCCTTGGGAACTGGTTTATTGCTGCCCCTAATGACGAACATTATTCTAATAATTTTCCCTGCACATAAACGTGGAACTGTCATGGGGATGATGGGACTTGTTATTATGTGCGCACCGGCCATCGGGCCAACTTTGTCTGGTTTGATCGTGGATCATTTGGGCTGGGAGTTTATCTTTTGGACAAGTTTACCTTTATTATTATTTACATTTGGATTCGGATTAACATTTATCAAAAATGTAGCCAAAATCTCTAAACCTAAAATAGATATTTTATCCATTCTACTTTCTACTTTCGGATTTGGTGGCATCGTATTTGGATTTAGCAACATCGCTGATCATGATTTAAGTGAAATCATTGTCTATCTGCCTCTTATCGTTGGTGTCATCAGCTTAATCCTGTTTGTATTAAGACAGTTTAAGTTGGAAACGCCGATGCTAAATTTACGAGTGTTTAAATATCCTATGTTTACAATAGGTCTGATAATGGTCTTTTTAGGAATGATGATCATTTTATCCTCTGCCATTTTATTACCGTTATATTTAAAAGGTGGTTTATTGTTATCAGCTACAGCTGCAGGAATTCTACTCCTTCCAGGCAGTGTGATTAACGGAGCTATGGCTCCAGTTACGGGTAGAATATTTGATAAATTCGGTCCGAAATTATTGCTGCCGCTTGGATTCTCCATCGCAACCATTGCAGGTTTTCTATTTACAAGCAATTCTACTGAAACCAGTAACCTGACCTTTATTTTAATACACTGCGCTATGTTTATCGGATTAGCTATGGTCATTATGCCCGCTCAAACCAATGGCTTAAATCAGTTACCCGTGAAATACTATCCGGATGGGGCTGCTGTTATGAACACACTTCAACAAATCGCAGGTGCTCTTGGTACAACGTTCGCTGTTACACTAATGTCTAGCGGACAAACACGATTCGCTAATACACATCCAACTGCTGCACAGCCTGAAATTTTAACCGCAGGAATTACACATGCATACTTATTTATCGCAGCAATTGCAGTTATCGGATTAATTTTATCGTTATTTGTGAAGCGTATTAGAGTTTATTAATTTTAATCAAAAAAGACAGTGGACACGAGCTGTCCGCTGTCTATATTTTAATCAATAGTTTTTTCATAGAATACTAAAGTTAATTTATCGTTTATTCGCTTTGTTTCTTCTGTTCGTTTATATCCTACCTTTTCATATAAATAACAGTTCCTCTGCTCTTGCTCAATACTATCCAGCTCCCATTTTTTCGCGTCATTATATCTCTGTTCAATGATTGCAAAAACCTGCTGGGCGATCCCCATCCCCTGGTATTCTGGCATAATAAATATGGGGCTGACACGGTAAGTATTGTTTTCCTTTTTAACGATTCGGACACCGCCCACAGCAATATCAGAAGTCTTAATTATATAGTAATCTGTAAAAGACTGATTAATTCGGTTTATCATTTGTTCTACGGATTCATTGGCTGGGCTGGTTTCATAATCCTTATATTTCTCCAGTAATGGCATAAAGGCTTTGACTTGCATTTGATGAATAAATTCCGCATCACTTACGTCTGCTTTACATAAAGAAATCCCCATAAAGATGTACCTCCATTAAAATATATTACTATTAACAAGGTTTATGGTTTGTTTTTAGGTATGATATAAAGTGATCCGTCTTCCTTGTATTCAGCATAAGCAATGTCCTCAACGCATTGATAGCCATGCTCCCTGATCCATTCCTGGATCTGTATCTTATTCATAGTTCTGCCACGCATCGAATCTTCTAGCAGCCTACCTTTATCAATAACTGTAATGGAAAAGGAGGAAGACTGCTCCGATTGCTCCTCTTCAGACTTGCGCATAACCGACAGTGAACCATTCGTTTCGAGCAGAGCATACTTCACTTCATTTAGAGAAAAAATATTTTGCTGCCGCAGCATAAACAGCAGTTGGGTAAACTCAATATCGTATTTCTCCATCAAATCCTGATTCACTTTGCCATCGTCAATAAGCAACACCGTCCGGCCTTCCGCCATGTTCCCGAACTTCACAAAATGGGTCGTTGCCTTTTCAAACAAATAAGACAAAGCGGTCCAGATGAAAAGCGCAAACAGCAGATGCCAGATCTTCACCTCATTATCATATATCGTATTCCCTACAATCTCACTTAAAATCAATGATGACAGGAAATCAAGTGGCGTCAATTGACTAAGCGTCTTGCGGCCAGTAATAAAGGTAATGATCCACAAACCAAAGAAACTAATGATCAGTTTGACACCTATAGTTACAAATATCTCCATTGCTGCACCTCCAGCTGGGACCTCGCACAAGGTCGTTGCCCTTATGACACGAAATCCATTCATGAAAGGTATTACACACTCCTAGTGGGGGATAAACAGCAAGCGAGACGCTATGCAACTTGCCCTTATGTTGGAATGGTGATAAGGAACGTTGTGCCTTTGCCTTTTTCACTATCAACTTCAACAATGCCTTTCACTTTATCAATGGTACTGTAGACCATAAGCATTCCCAGTCCTGTCCCTTCGGCTTTGGTCGAATAATACGGTTTACCGAGACGCGATATTTCTTCCTTTGTCATTCCAATGCCAGTATCGCGAATACTGATAATAATATTTTGTTTTTTTTCCGAAATATCGATGAACAGCGTACCACCGTCCTTTTCCTTCATGGCTTCGATTCCGTTTTTATATAGATTAATAAGACATTGCTGTATTTGGTTCCGATCATAATTTTTGAATAGTGAATTATTAAAATTAAATTTGACCTCTACTTTGTGCATAGTGGCATAAGGCATGATGATATTTTTAGTATATTCTGCCTCCTCCTGCATGTTGGAATAAACCATATTATCGGATTGCGGCTTAGCAAATGAAAGATAGTCACTCACGATTTTTTCAGCCCTCTGTAATTCTAATAGAGATAACTCTACGTACTGTTTCTCCTCCCTTGTGATCGTCTTAGATTTATTCAACAGCTGCAAAAAACCGCTGGTCACTGTAAGCGGGTTTCTGATTTCATGTGATACACTTGCCGCTAGCTCGCTCACGACATTTAATCTTTCAGATTGCATAATTCGGTCGCGATTCTTAATATTAGTAATAATCTTTTCTATTAAGATCATATTGATACACATCACCCCGATATGCGTCGTAAAGGCATTTAAGGTGAGAAACCAATATTCCCTATTTAAACTCCCCTGTGTAAAACCTAATATAATTAGGTAAAATCCCATTGTCAGAAAAGAAATTATTGTTGCCGCGATGATGCGACTTTTCGAATCTAGTTTTAAGAACCTTTTACTATATAGAGGAACTAGGATTAGGATTGAAGTGGCGAAAAGAAAGGATTGTAACGTACCCTCTCCCCCCACATAGAATCGATAGATATTTAAAAGGATATATAGCGGTAGAACGTTCTTGTATCCACCAAAAAGAGCCACAATGATAAACGGGATATATCTCAAATCAAAAATAAAGCCCATATCGAGTTTAAAAGGTTTGGCTATACAGAGACACATGGTCACTGCCGACAGTAGAACTAGAATCTTACTATTATAAGCAAAAGCACGATTTTCAAAGAAAAGTAGAAAAATTAAGATTGGAAACAATAAAAACAAGAAATTCAAAAGCAAAGTCTCAAACAAGGGATAACTTCCTTTCAGCCTAGTGTTGCTTAAAATACAGCGTACTGGAAAAATACGCTAAAATAATATTATAAGTAAAGTTCCCCTTATTAACTATGTATTTCTCAACCATTTTTCAAATAATAAAAAAAAGCACCTGACGGCGTCCTTGGAGGTAAAGTTACAAGCTGAGTACATCCGTAATTCCATACTCGTATCCGTGTGAGGTTCCGCTTACCAACCGTATAGCCTTTATTTCGATGAAATAAGCACATATATTAGGGACGGGCCATATTGCACTTATTCCCTAATAACAAGCCCATTCCGGGTGAATCAGGGCGAATAACGGCGCTGGCTCGTTTACGTTACCGGCGGCACATTGTATTTGGTTTTTCGCATACATTTGGCTCGTTTACGTTACCGGCGGCACATTGTATTCGGTTTTTCGCATACATTTAGCTCGTTACGTTACCGGCGGCACATTGTATTCGATTTTTCGCATACATTTAGATCGTTTACGTTACCGGCGGCACATTGTATTCGGTTTTTCGCATACATTTGTCCGTAAGTTCGACTAAAACATGCATTTCGGAGGATATAAGATCCACTCGGTCCGTTCTACATACCAAAGAGGCGTGTGCTTAATAAAAAACAGGGCTCCCCATGGCCAACAGTTGAATATAGGACCATCCATTGAATTTGTTTCACATTTCTCCGCAGTCTCAAAATTTTACAAATTCTATTATTTCAAAAAACATCCAATGGATGCTTTAATGATGCGATGATATTCTTACTCGTAATTTATTTAACGAATCGAATTATGATTATTTTGTCTTTTGTAAACCTCTTATTACGATCGATACAAGCAATATTCCTAAACATCCCCCTGTAATAGGCGAAACCACAAGAATACCAATTATATTCCTGCTCGAACTAAAAAGTAACTTCATACTAGTTACTGCTATCGCTACAACAACTACTGATGTCCAGAAAATATTTTTTTGTATTGTTGTAACTGTTGGTATCATTGTTACCGTTTCTCGATGTCGATACAACGACCTAACTATGATCCAAGTTACCATGAGTAATCCGAATATAGAAAACGAATGCTGCAATATTTTATAAAGAGTGAAATTATAAATCACTATATCCCTTAATGGGGGAAATTGTTCTACAAAGTAACCATTGAAATGTGTAAAACCATCGATGAACACGTGAGTAAAGAAACCAATAATCACAGATATGATGAACACTACCCAGCCCTTAGAGGTCAATCTCCACTTGCTCAAGGTATTGTACGCTCGTTGATCTATATTATAGTTCGAAGGAAGATGCAATATTAATATCTCCTTAACTATAAAATGGAAAATTAGTGCAAAAATCACACATAGGGGAATTGCCTGTAAAAATAATCCTGTTATAGAATGCCCTATACTTTGATGGGGCTCAAGCATAATAAAATATTCAAAATCAGGTGACATACTTCCTAGAATCAAGCCGGTAGCACTAAAGTATTTTGGGTTCACATATTTAAAAGGAAGTGCAAAAATAGGATGAGCAAAAGTGAAAGGCATAACAATCTCCTAGTGTTTATAATATTTTTTTAGCAACAAAGGTTATACAATCTGTTGTCAGTTTTACGGGGTGGCCTTTTCTATCAATTTCATATTCTATTTGTTTTACAAATCGTTGTTTAACTTCCCATCCAGTGTACTGCTGAACTAATAAATCAATCATTCTTTCTGTAGGTATATTCACTTCAAACATCGGGTCTAGTTCTTGTCCATTTTCAAGGTTTACCTCTTGTATGTTCGATCCGATAATAATGCAATTGATTCCATTTCTTTTAGTTCCAATAATCATTTCGTTAAGTTTACTTTCCAGAGCTTTTTCCGAACTTATATGTTCCAAGGCAGATACAGCTAAGATAATGTCATATTCCTCTTGATCGATAATGAAATATTCAATGTCAGATAGTCTTGTTACAATAAATGGTTCGACTCCAAATTTTCGACTATAACCTTCCAATTTTTCTATGGCCGACTCCAATAAATCAACACAAACTACCTTCCCATTTCTATTTTTCATGGATTCCGCTATGGGGATACTATTCCTACCAATCCCAGCTCCTAAATCTAATACACTTAAGTATTCTTGATCTCTGTATTCTTCTAATAGATCGATTACCGTTTTTACGGGTCTATGTAGCCAGGAACCTGGCTCGAACAAATTATAACTATCGTAACACAAGTCATGATATCTCTTCTCTTCAGTTCTTATATTCGCTACTCTGTCCATTTCACACCTCGAGCTTTCCTTATTACATATTTTCAACTAAGCATTGTACTGCGTTCAAATAAAACCTAAAATACTACATATATAGTTTTTTTTAATATTACACACTATGAACCCCCTATGATAATGAAGGAGATGGTTAACGTAGAGCCTACTCATCTACCACATCATAGCTATATCCACGCGACGGAGCTAGCTATTCAATACATGAAGGAGCATCTTGATGAAAAAGTAACTTCAGAGCAACTCGCTCATCTAGTCGGTTATAGCGCCTATCACTTCACTAGAATATTTAAGAAGGTAACAGGAATTTCACCACGCCAATACTTGTCCGCCTTGCGGATAGAATCTGGTAAACAAGCGCTGCTGAAACAACCTTCGTTGCTAACGAAGATTATGCTCTCGATAGGCTTCCGAAGTGCCGGCTCCTTCCATCATCGGTTCAAGCAATTCGTCGGCCTATCACCTAAGAAGTTTGCAGCCACTTCGTCTGAGTTATTCTCCCATATGAATCAATATGAACACACACCCTTAACATCTGATACATTGCCATCCTCACCACAAATGTGCATTCACTGTCAACTAGAGACACCACCGGATTTTCGCGGTCTATTATTTGTAGGTTTATTTCCACGCCCCATTCCCGATCAGAAACCCATCGTCAGTACTGCGCTCAATATGCGCAATCGCGAATGCATATTTACTGATATCTCACCTGGTACGTATTACATACTTGCAGCAGGTATTCCATGGAGTCGTAATCCTGTTGACTATTTTAAGTTAGATACATGTTTGCGAGGGAAATTTGATGAACCTGTTGAAGTGAATATTACAACGAAGTTGCACGTACACATCCTCTTAAGAGATCCTCTCCCGCATGATCCACCAATCGTCGTTAATTTGCCGCTGTTATTGTTTGAGAAATTTAACCGAGAGCGAGCAAACTAGAAGACTTTACAAGCTGATTAATCACATATACTTAATCAAATTGACAGTAATCTTCCTGATAAGAGGTGACCAGATGAGTCTAGTATCACAAATCGTCGTTAACAGTAATCTAGAATTGGTATGGAAGGCATGGACTGAAGCGGATCGTCTATCGAAATGGTTTGCACCAGAAGTATTAGTCGAATTGAAGGAAGGCGGGAAATACGAACTTTACTTCGATCCTAGCAACAAGCGATCGATGAGTACTGCTGGCTGTATAATACTTCGGATAGAAGCACCTCATACACTCGTCTTTGAATGGAAAGGTCCTGATCCGTTCGCTGAAGTCATGAATAAGTCCGCAAATCTAACACAGATTGAGGTGAAATTGAAAGCTCTTTCCGATGGTACACTTGTTACGATATGTCATTCGGGATGGACAGAATCTGAACCGTCACGAACCGCTAGAAGCTGGCATGAGCAGGCTTGGGCACAGATGCTTTCAAGTCTTAAGAGCAAGTTAGAGGCAGGTCAAGGAATATTGTGCTGTCAATAAATGATCCTATCCCTTGTTTGTGCACGTATTCTAACCTATTGGAGGAATAATTGTATGCCTAATATCAGTGTTATTTCTATTAACATAGCAGATATGACTGTTGCCATTGATTTCTATTGTAATAAATTAGGATTCGAAATCTCCACCCAATATGATGATTGCCTTATTAGCTTGAAGCACGAACCTATCCCGATTGTACTCTGTCAAGTGGAGCTCAATACTCAAGTTCAGTATCCAAGAGAATCACAAGTTGTAATTGGACTCCAAGTCGAGGACCTAGTCGCTTCTATTCAGCAATATAAGCTGCTTGGTATCAAAGTGCTATACGATGAACCTCGCGAGTGTCCTCCAGGCATCTATAGCGCCATTGTAGATCCGTTTGGCAATGTAATTGAACTGTTGGAATATAGATAATTAGTATAAACCGTTACTAGCATTTTCGAGTAGCAGTTTCTCTCATTGCTATGAGACATCGATCAATACATGGGAGCCAGTTCCATCTCCGATACGTGAATTGTGATTCGATACGTGAATTGTGATTTGATACTGCTTCAAAGTAACGATGATTTCACAAAACGGTTCGAAATCTCCAAGTAAAAAGCAAATCAAAGTCGCAATATGGTTGTTAGCTCTTCTTCAATAATTTCGCCGCTGTCACGGAAACCGAAGCTTTCATAGAGCCTTTTAGCGGGCAAGTTATCAGCCTTATAAGAAATCCAACAATATTGTGCGGGGCCAGCCGGTAAAGTGCGGATAAATTCTAAAATTCTTGTCATGGCTTCTCGGCCGTACCCCTGATTCTGGTATCGTTTATCAATCATTAGTCGCAGGATACAATAGCTATCATTTACAAAGGATGGCACTTCATATCCAGTAATACCATAAGTCATCATCACAAAACCAACCGGCTCTTCATCCGCGTAAATCGCAAACGGAAATGGATGACCACCATTGGTTACAAGGACATAACACGAAGCCATGCTTGATAAATTGGACGCTACGAAGCGACGTTGATCGTCTGAAACCTCCAAATTGAAAATAGTACGTCGGTTTTCTAGTGTGATCTTTCTGAGAGTAATCATGCTGGGCTTCTCCCTTCATATCTAAATTATTGAGTTTGGATATTATATCATCATTTTCCATGTTTTGTAGCGAGAGTCTGCCCACTAGCTAAAAAAGGCTACCGTTCAATCGGTAGCCAGGATGAAGTACTTATGTCTTTTATTTTCCTAGAAATCCACCTTCAGACTTTATTACTTGCCCCGTAATCCACTGCGAATCATCACTCGCTAAGAAACTAATGCCTCTAGCTGCATCTTCTGGCAAACCGATTCTTCCCATTGGAAACATAGGTAAAAAATGAGTTTTCATCTCATCCGTTATCCACCCGGAATCCGTAGGACCCGGATCAAAACCATTGACTGTGATATGAAGCGGAGCTAAACCAACAGAAAGAGGTTCAATTAATCCAATTAATGCACCCTTTGTCAATATATAAGCCAGATTATCAGGGTCAGGCCCTTTAGAAACCATAAAAATAATTCTACCTGGAGTCCCCTTTGAATGATTCTTTTCGAATCTTCTGGCAAATTCAGTACTGAGTAAAACCGTGCCACGATTGTTCACTACATAGTGTTGATCTAACGAAGTGATGCTCAGGTTCTGATAATTCGTGGGCACGCAATAAGCTGCATTGTTAATCAAAATGGAAGCATTTCCTAAAGTTTGTTCTACCTGATCCATAATCTTTATTGAGATTTCAGGATTGGAAAAATCTGCTTCCATGTGACTCGCCATGACTCCCAAGCTTTTCAGTTCTGCACAAAGTTGCTCCGGCCATTCCTTTTCTCCACCATTCCCTTCCGTTTCATCAAAAGGATGCCAATGCGTAAAGAAAATATCTGCCCCCTGGCTTGCAAGTGAACGGCATATGGCTGTTCCGATTCCTGTGGATCTGCTTGCTCCAGTAACGATTGCTATTTTATTTTTCAATGAGTTCATCTATACCATCTCCGATCATAAATTAGAAGGATAGATAGGTAGAGATCCATAGACATAAGCAGATTCAGCATCACTAATCTATAAGGGAGATAGTGTACCGTCTTATTAATTATGTGAATTAGTGTAGGAACAGTTACTGTTCTATCCTTTAACAATAGTAGCTGAAATTCTGCTTCAAACATAGATAAACTTTCCAAAACTATTAATGAATTTACATCGCTTGTAAGTCAGCCCTTCAGCTTCGTTCCTCTACAAGTTCTAACGCCCTGTTCTTCTCATCAAACTTACTGTTATGTGAGGAGACCTGCGCTCTTGTTGACGCATCCGGCTCGATATACAACTTGGCGCTGTTCACGGCTAACGCTGCATCCGTAAAAGCTCCGGCAATAAGATAAAGCTTGCTGCCGTAATTTGCCGTATCTCCAGCCACGAACACTCCCGGAAGATTGGTTGCCAGCTTCTCGTCCGCATTAAAATTCCAATCCTCTCTCACTAACCCCCAATCTACAATAGGGCCTAAATCCCCGCGTAGCCCATGATTAATTAGGACGGCATCCACCGCAAGACGCTCCTGTTCTGTTTCATCCGTCCATTCCCCGTCCGCATTTAATGGAGCGATTGAAACAGCATCAAGGCGATTGCCATTCCCATATAAATCCTTAATGGCATATGGCGTAAGAACTTGAACGCTCGATGCCTTCATCCGCCTCACATTCCGTTCCATACCACTGAATCGTTCCCGCCTGTGCACGAGCGTAACCGATGAAGCGATTCCTACTAGTTCATTAGCCCAATCGACAGCTGAATCACCGCCTCCGGAGATTAGCACTCTTTTACCGCGAAAGCTTGCCACATCCGTAACGTTATAATGGAGATTATCCTTTTCGTAATTTTCCGCTCCGGGCAGGTTAAGCTTAGCAAGCTTTAGCGCACCATGGCCTATGGCCAAAATCAGCGTCCGGCTCCAATGCTGCTCTCCGGTCGCAGATGTTATACGCATCGTGCCATCAACCAATCTCTCCAACCCGGTAATTTGTTGACCCAGTACAATGGTCGGATCAAAAGTTTGAGCTTGCTGGATCATGTGCTTTGTCAGCTGCGCTGCGCGAACGGGGGCCATGCCGCCGACATCCCAGACGATCTTCTCCGGATACATTAATGTCCTTCCTCCGAGTTCCTCTCTCGCCTCAATCAGTTTCGTCTTCATGTCGCGCATTCCACTGTAAAAGGCAGCATACAACCCCGCCGGTCCTCCACCGATTATAGTTACGTCAAAAAGCTCCAATTTCTGACCCATTCTTTGCCTCCCTCTGTTCTCATCCTCTTGAAAGAAGATCTAAATCTTCTTGCGCTTAAACAGCAGATACATGAAAAAAGGAGCTCCAATGCCTGCTGTGAACACGCCTGCCGGAACATCTAGCGGTTGAAAAAGCATTCTTCCTGCCAAATCCGCCAACAGTAAAATGATTGCACCTATTAACGCGGATACCGGGATGATCAGCTTGTAAGAATTTCCAACAAGCATTCTGGAGATATGCGGTGCCATCAATCCGATGAACGATATCGTCCCGGCTACGCCAACTGCAGCACCGGCAAGTGCAACGCTATAAAATAAGAGAATCATCCGGCTTAGCTGAAGCCTGCTTCCAAGCCCGCGAGCGACATCCTCACCTAAGGATTGCACATTTAATTCCTTCGCGAGCAGTAGCGATAAAGGAATGAATACCGCTACCCACGGCCACAGCACTTCAATATAACTCCAATTGGTGCCGTAGATGCTTCCCGTCATCCAATTCAGCACTTGTGCGGCCAAATAAGCCGGCCCGCTAATTAGCAGAAACGTAGTGAGCGCGCCCATTGCGGTAGAAATGCCAATGCCGATCAGCACCAGCCGAAACGGCGACACGCCTTTTTTCCAAGCAAATACATAATTAATAGTTGTCGCAACCAACGCGCCGCCAATGGCTATGAACGGTACCCAGTGGATACTGTAGCCGGTCACGAAAGTCATGAAAGCAACTACAGCTACCGATGCCCCTCCGGTTACACCCAGCAGATCGGGCGAAGCGAGAGGATTGCGGATGACGCCCTGTAATAGCGCACCCGCTACTGCCAATGCTGCGCCAATGAGTATAGCGGCTACTATTCGAGGCAAACGGAACTGCATAATGATCAGGTTACTGGCTTCTGCGTTTCGCCCCGTAAGAGAAGCAAGTACCTCTTTTAATGGTACGCTAACTCCCCCAACGGATAAACTAAGGAGCGACAAGGCGGCAACGATACAAGTTAAACCGAAAAACAACAAGAACGAATGCTTCGCTATACGCGCTTTAAGCATGCTGTTTCCTCCTAGCCACATGGATCAGAAAGGGAACGCCGATAATCGCCGTTGCGACACCAACCGGAACTTCTCTGGATTCCAGAATAAAGCGCGATGCTAAATCCGCAGTCACCAAAAGAATTGCCCCAACTAATGCGGTATAAGGAAGCAGCCATCTAAAATCATGCCCAACGATGTATCTGCATAAGTGAGGGACAATAAGTCCTATGAAAGCAATCGGACCAGCTACTGCTACCGAGCTTCCCGCCAATAGTACAATTGCCGTAGCAGACAGCACGCGGACCAGCGTTAGACGCTGTCCCAAGCTCTTCGCGCTATCGTCTCCAATCGCCATAATATTTAACGAGCCCGAGAGTAATAGTGAGATCGTCATTCCTATTGCCATATAAGGCAGAACCATCAATAAATGCTCCAGATTTCTTCCTTCTACAGAGCCGATCATCCAGAATAGGGCAGATTCCAACGACTGCTTATTAATTAGAATAATGCCGGATGTAATAGAGGAAGCGAAAGCTGCCATACAAGCGCCGGCCAAGGTCAGCTTTACCGGCTCGAAACCGCCTCCTTGCAATCCAAGCGTATAGACAACCGCCGATGTTGCGACCGCACCTGCGAAAGCAAGCCAGACCATGCCGCTCATCGTTAACGAGGAACCGAATACGAGTAGCCCGATGACAATAAATAGCACAGCGCCCGCATTTACACCGAAGACAGAGGGTGAAGCCAGCGGATTTCTTGTCAGAACCTGCATAATTGCCCCGGCTACTGCTAAACTTGCCCCCACCAGTGCCGCAATCAGGGTTCGGGGAACACGAACCTTCGTCAGAATAAGATGTTCGTTCGAACCGTTGAATTGACTGTAAGCCAGCCATAGATCTTTTAAGCTGAATTGATGAAGACCGTACAATACACTGCATAACATACTAATTAGAAGCAGAATCGCGCCGACAACGAGGCCGGCGAGCTTTCGCTTGCTTAGGAAAGAACCATTCACGTCTGCACCGAGCCTCCTATTCATTGGCAGTCTTAACAACTAAACTGCCGGAATCGTCAACAAGCTGACGCGAATACAGCGCCAGCTTGTTGATTCGATCCGCCTTTATTATTTCACATCAAAGTATTTAACGAGTTCGTCCAGCAACAGATTGGCTGCTTCATATCCGCCTGCTGAGTTCCAGATCGCTTCATCGACTTGAATCACCTTGTTGTTCTTTGAAACGCTCAAATTTTGGAACAACGGATCTTTTTTCCATTCCTCCACGACCTTCGATGCATCGTCCTTGCCCGGAGTCTCAGACACAAAATAGAAAAGCACATCACCATCCATGCTAGGAATCGTCTCTTTGGTCATAACTTCGATAAAGGAGTCTTTATCCTGCGACTCAGGCCGTGCAATTCCTAATTGGCTCAAGAGCACGCCGGAGAACGTTTGCTTCTGATAAATACGCACTTGTTTCGCGGAGAAGCGCACCACCGACACTTTCGTGTCTGCTTTGCTACCGAGCTTCGCCTTGACTTCCGCAACTCGTTTATCGAAGTCCGCCATCGCCTGCGCTCCTTCTTCCTGCTTGTTTAAAGCTTCGGAGTAGAGCTTGAAATTAATCTTCCAATCTCCTGCCAGGTCATCGGAGAATATCGTCGGAGCTATCTGCTTTAATTGATCGTAGATTTTCTCTTGTCTGACCTTATTACCGATAATCAGATCCGGCTTGAGGCTCGCGATCAATTCAATATTCGGCTGAAGCTCGTCTCCCACAACCGTAACGCCTTCCATGTCTTTCTTGATATGGTCGTACCAAGGGTCACCAATCCAAGACTGAACGGCTCCGACCGGTTTGATGTCCAGTGCCAAAAGTGCCTCTGTTCCTTCATTGGTCAATATGACAACACGTTCAGGGGCGCCGGTAAGCGTTTCTTCCCCCATCGCATGCTTAATCACTCTTGTGTCATTACTTACATCCGTCGACGGACTCGCAGCTGGACTTGCGGAAGTTGCAACATTATTAGTAGAAGTGCTGTTGCTTGTCGGTGTGACATTCGTTCCCCCTGTCGAGCATGCACTCAAAAAGAGAACGAAACAAAATAATAAGGTTGCTGCCATTGTTGTTCTTGACTTACGATACATCGGTATTTCCCCTTCTCTTTTATATTGATAATGATTCTCAAACTCATTACCAATATAACGTTGCTGCCTTCTAGCAACAATGGGAGATCTGAACACGAAGGATGGATTATTTCGACGCTGCTCCTGTTGCAACGCTGCTTCTTTAAAGCTGGTGGGAGAAACACCCTCGTATTTCTTGAAGATACGGCTGAAATAATAGCTGTCGGTATAGCCTACACTCTCGGCAATTTCCTTCAGCGTGAAATCTGTGGATAGAAGCAACTGCTTCGCTTTGCTCATCCGCAATTGAATCAAATAATCGATCGGGCTCGTTCTCACTTGCTTCTTAAAGGCGTGCAGTAGCTGTCTGGAGCTGCAACTAAGGTGTTCAAGCAGCGTCTCTAGGGTTATCGGCTCCCGATAGCGTTCATGAATATAACGAACCGCTTGGGCCACTAAGTCAGGCTTAACGGCTATGATATTCTGGCGTTCCATCTGCTCTAAAATTTCATAAACCATTTGATAAAATATCGCTTTAACTTGAAGCTTATTGAGTAGATCTGAACGATGCCACTCCTTGCTCATGGAGATGACATGATGGAAAACGGAAATCGGATAATGGGGCTTAAATACATATTGCATTTGAAACGGATTGTGCTTCTCCATCAGCTTGATCGTTTCTTGACGGGATGGTAGTGCTAGTACCGCTTTATACAAAATAATATAGTATTCCAGCAGCTCATCTGCCGTAATATCAAGGTAGAGACCCTTGCCCCCATGGAGCAAGGAAAACCGGCTGATGCGGTGTGCTATGCCGTCCAGTTGGAGATGTGCGCTACCTCTAGTCACATATAAGAAGACGCTTGAGGGCATTCTGTACGCATGCAGCTCCTCGCCTTGTTCCATTCTTGTATGTCGTATATCTATGATCTTGATGAATGCCTGATTCCATAGCAAAGCTTGATCATTCAATGTCACCGTCTTGCGCTCCCCCTTCTCTATCACTCCATGTTGAGAGATTTATACCCCCATCATATATGATAATGATTATCATTTACAATGATATTCGCAGAACTATTTTCCAGCAGTGTTACTGACAATGGAACGTAAAAAAGACGAGCAACAATTGATTCGTTTGCTCGTCTTTCTATCAAATTTAATAAATGTTTTATTTCCTCCCCATAGCTGATGTGTGTTGAAGGATTTTCGACACACATTCATCTAAGGAAAACTTGTCTGTCTCTACGATCACATCCGGGCTAACGGGCTCCTCATATGGAGAATCAATACCCGTAAAATGCTTGATTTGTCCGGCTCTTGCTTGTTTATATAGACCTTTCGGATCTCTCTCCTCACATACTTCCAAAGGACATTGAACATAAACTTCATTGTAGCAATCCCCTATGAGAGAACGGACCTTATCGCGTGTAGAGCGGTAGGGAGAGATCGAGGCAACGATTACATTCAGGTTCGCATCAAGCAGAATCTTACCAATCTCACCAATTCTTCTACCAACTTCCAATCGATCCTCTTCGCTAAATTGAAGATCCTGATTAATACCTCTCCTCAATGTATCACCGTCCAGAATGTAGCAATTCTCAATGTGATTTTTCAGTTCCTCTGCAAGCGTAGATTTACCTGAACCCGATAGTCCAGTTAGCCAGATCATTTGATTCATAGATACGTACCTCTTCCTGCTTGATTCTATTGTTAAAATACTTTGTATGGTTATTCTAGCTTAAACACAATTTCAGTACCTGTCCCATCCTTCTTTAAGGGTGAACTAAATTCCCTGAACTCTAATTTAATACCGGAGATATCGTCGGGGAGTGGCGGAGATACTACGTAGTTATAAGCTGCATGTCCTGATGAACTTCCGCCATTCGTCATTCTACTGTCATACGCTTCTCCTATATACAGCTCAAAATGGTTAAGTTTATTGGCATATAATTCAGAGGTAATATCCCAATCTATACTAAGCGTGACAACACTTGCATTACTGTATTGTCGTATAGAGGTCAGTGTATAGAAGAACTCATCTGCCTCAATAGATTGTAGAACAGCAATATGTTTTCTAAAACCCGTTGGCTCGACCATCGGCTTAAAATGATCTTCACTAAATAATGTCCCAAATACCGATTTCAAAAAATCCTCGTAGAGTTCAAACCTCGCCGCCCAATCTGAAATATACTCAAAGGGTGGGAATCCTGGATTATTATCCGAGCGTTCCTTACGTTGTTTTATCAATGCACAAATCTGCTCATCGATATCAGTTATTCTTTGATCGTAATGCTCGGTTGGGCGTATAAACTGCATCCGTTTCATCTTAGTCCTCCTTATTGCAATTCTTTTCATTCATATGCTCATTAGACTAGCGTTACTTCAACAAACTATTTTATACATTTAAACACGAGAAAAAGTGGGATTCTCATCCTTCTCTTATACTCGCCTTCACTATCAAAAAACTGAGGATTTGGTTTACATTCACTAATATCCTCTATTTTAAATCCTACATTTTTCAGTGACTGAAAATACTCTTCAAAAGTTCTGTGGTGCTTAACTACACTTTCTCCAATCCAAGGCTCCATTCTCTTACCCATTTCAAAATAGTTATCGACGATCCAGTCCGACTTTCTTTCTGAAGTTGTTGCACTTTTCATGGATGATGTTAGAACCGGATGCTGTACACTAAAAATAAACTGACCATTAGGGATAAGCGCACTACGGATACTATCAAAGATTGGTTCTAGGTCTTGTAAATAATGAATAGCTAACCGAGAGATTACCAAATCATAGTTCTCTTTTGGGTAATTCCAACTCTCCATAGTAGCATGGTGAATCTCACTTTTAGATGTATTTAACAGTTCTTTTGCCGCTTTGACCATATTACTTGAACCTTCCACACCTTCGTAAAAGTTACATCCCTGCTCAAGCAACTCATATCCGAACTTAGCATCCCCGCATCCTAAATCGAGCACCTTTTTCCCAAGTACATCGCCCATAAGATCATATATAACCGGCTTTTCAATAATGTTATTTGGGCTATCCGCTCTGTTTCTTCTCAATAAATAGTTATAGAAAAAATCTTCATTGTCATACACCGATGACCCTTTGTAATCCAACAGAATACCTCCTTGCTGTAAGAAAATTCTTTTGGGTAATTTTAGCATTTAAAACAACCTTATACTACCGATAATTTCATTTAGCTCTTAAACCTATCATTAAAAAAAACACACCAAAGAGTCTCTCTGAGGTGTCCAATTCTTAGTGTTTGATTGGCAACGTATAGTATCCAAAAGCAAGATCAAGTAAAGCACTCGCTTCTTGGCGAAGCAAAGGATTTTTAGAACGAAAATCGACAGACCCGTCATCATTCACTTTTGTATCAGGATCTACAATGCCTTGTGACACTAATGCTATGATCGAATCAGTGGCCCATGAGTCTGTGTCACCTTTAAGCGTAATTTCTGAAGCTTGCTTAGCTTGTTTTAGATTTTGAATCATAACGGCTGCTACTTGTCTTGTGATGACAGCATTACGATCAAAACCAGGGATTCCTTTTTTCGTTAATTCTTTATTCCCCTCAATTAAATGAGGAAATCCGTACCATCCATGGGCAAGAATTAGAGCATCCATAAACTCACCTTGCGTCATCGTTCCCTGTGGTTCGAAATTGTTGCCAGATTTAGCACTTATCACATCAAGCGAATACAGGTTGTCGATGTAAGATTTATAAACGCTCTCCTCAGATACATCAGCGAATGCTGGCTTCGTGTGAACCTTACGAGCATCTGAAACAAAGTCTGGGCTATTAGGATTCGTATAATAAAAGTATTCGATCTGATCTTTATGATCTTTTTTAAAGGCCAATTTGTTACCTAATTCATCTTCGAACAATAGCGGATTAATCATTCGTAACGTATGTGTACCGCTTGTTCCAGTCTCCATAATTAGATTGCCATCTGCATAGGTGAAGTTCGATTTCAAGAAATAGAATCTGGTGTTCAAATAAGTTCCAGTATATTTAGTAGCTTCTGATGCAGGCAATGGGAGATACGTTGGCGCCTCTGGTGCTTTCTTTTCAGGAAAATAGTGATCCATCAAGGCTTCATAAATATCTAAGCTCATCATTGTGTCATTGTTATAAGACATGTAGAAAGCGGTATTCTCCTCAGGCAATAATACGATCAGTGATTGATGACCAGGCATATTTCCACCTTTGAGAACCACATGATAGCCATTCATCAGATCATTACGATACCCTTCAAATCCTCCAACCGTCGTCATCGGAAGCGATTCATTCGCAAATACAGAGTAGGTTTGCATCATCTTCGTGGTTTCTTTACTAATGATTTGCTTCCCATTCACACTACCTTGTTGTTGAAACAGAGTTAAATATTTAGCCATATCTTCTCCTGTGGAAAGGATGCTGCCCTGTGGCCCATCGGTAGGCGCATGCCCAAAGGTTGGATGAGGTTTACCATCTAGTCCATAATGCGTGGCCATTCTAGCTAAAAGCTCTGGGGTAAATCGAGCACTAGTAGAGTTCATTCCTAACGGTTTGAACACATGGTTCTCCATATACTTATAAAACGGGGTACCACTTACGTTCTCAATCGCATAGCCCGCAAGTAAAAAGGCAAAATTATCATAGGTATACGCTTCACCCGGCGTCCGAACGACAGTCGGCATATACTCCGTCATAAACTTTTTCATGGGGATGTCCTGATCTACATATTCCGGTGCAACAAAGTTAGCTTTATCCGGGTAATCAAAGCCCGTTGTGTAAGATAACATATTTCTTAAGGTTAACGGAGTTTCCGTTTCATTTGGTACTTTCATTCCGCCAAGATACGCATTGATATCGTGATCAAGATTCATCTTTCCTTGTTCCACTAGCTGCAAAGTTGCTAAAGCGGTAAATGTCTTCGACACGGATGCGATCTGAAAGACGGTATTCTTATCAACAAGTGTTTTCTTTTCTTTGTCCGCATATCCGTACCCTTTATTCACGAGCACCTTTCCGTCTTTAACCACTACAAAATTGGATCCGTTCACATTGTATTCCTTCATTTTCTGCGCAAATATAGGGTCCGCGAAAGCCTCGATTTCTTTTCCATTAAAAGATCCTTTCGAACTTGTTGCGTTAGTGGAGACTGGAGCTGAACATGCTGTAAATACAGTTGTTGATAATAGTAGTGCGATGACGCTGAGCCTGCGTGTCTTTTTCTTCATAATCCATTCTCCTCAATTTGGTTATTTGTGATTAGTGAACCTGTTCTGAGTATCACAAACAGATTGTCATTCTAGCTAGAAACGTTCTGTCACCAATTAGCTTTGTTACATGTCATATGACATAACGGTTTAATCAAAAAAAAGACACCAACAAGGAGTCAGTGTCTTTCATTTCGTATATTAGTCTAGAAGAGCTTATAACCATCTCGAAAAATTTTTATGAGTTACTTTGATCTGATTTCGTTCGGCCCAAGCTTTTAACTGTTTCATTATTTCATCTTCATCTTTTTGTGACAGAAAATTAAAGCATAATTTATAAGGAACAAATTTATTCACTTTAGGTCTAATCCCAACTACAGGACTAAAATATCCTTTTATATATATGTCATTAATCCGCTCTGCTTCTATTCCTAGATCTTCTATTAATATAGATTCCGGTTGAATCTGAATTTCAACAACTCTTCTGATCGTAAATATCCTGTAGACTAAAACAATTGCAACAATGAAACACAAAATAGCCTGACCATAAAGTAAACAAGAAAGCACTAAGTTGTCACTACTTGTATAGCGATAGTTTAGAT
This sequence comes from Paenibacillus sp. FSL F4-0236, assembly GCF_038000135.1. Lineage (NCBI taxonomy): Bacteria > Bacillati > Bacillota > Bacilli > Caryophanales > Paenibacillaceae > Paenibacillus > Paenibacillus sp. FSL F4-0236. The sequence goes on along the minus strand of NZ_JBBOBK010000001.1, from coordinate 1,471,471 downwards.
TATAAATTTGAAATAATTGAATCCCCATTAGCAGACTGATATACACCAGAAGTGGTATTAACGACGGACGCCTCACTCTATAAACCTCTGTATTATCCATGTGCCCCTCCTTTTCTCACGTCCATATAGATTACCATATGTTATAAAAAATGGATATTGCACATTTCTTCACTTTACTGGAATCTCAATCACCTTATTATATGCTTTCAAATAATGCAATCCTTCTATTAGTAATGACTCAGGCTCACTTTGTGTATCAAATAATAAAGTTCGTTCTTTCATTAGTTTACCATCCGTTTGTTTTACCTCTTTTTGATTAATCGTTGTTTTTAAAGTTGTACTCCCGTTGTTCGTTTCAATAGACACACCATCCAGCATTACATCATCATCCGTAGCAATCGTTATTTCGATACCTTTAGAGGTTTTGGATACATCCTTTAACCATAGTTCTTTATCACCCAGCATTAATGGCTTGTCACTTCTCGCAGTCAGGAGATACTTTTCATCTATCGTCTGATACCCAGCAAATTCTTTAACGACTAGCTGCATGGAATGTAGCTCCTTAGGCAATGTGTCGAAGCGAATATCAAATGTTCTTCCACCTAATGAGGTTTGATTACCACTACCCAGGATCTCAACAGGTGTTCCATCGACAATTAATTGTATCCCATGTAATCCAAGCTTCACTCGATCAAAATTATCGACATCCAGCTTCCCTTTTACTACAGTCATCGTTGGTGTAGCTGTGATTGATTTGAAGGTAATCGTACCTTTGTCGACTTTAATCTTTTTATTGATCGATTGTTTAATCTGAGTTTCCATGGCCTCATTAGGGTTATAAGGGAACGCAACTGTTCCTTCGCTCATCTGGCCGTTCTCTACTAGCTGCTGCCAAAAGTGTAACGTTAGTTTTTTTGAAAATGGATTTACGCTGTCAAACGACATCTGACCTTTAATCTCCGTATGACCTTCATTGATTAACGCAGTCCCACTTACTACGTTTGAATCGGTTAAAAAACCACTTATTTTTGAGGGTCTAAAAGCGTCTACAGACATATCCTCTAGTCCATTTGGGTTAGTTAAGGTGTAATACATAATGAATTGATTGGCGTCCGCCATAATTCCGTTAATGGTAAGAGTTGTTCCGTCTAGTAACGTAGTTTTCTTGTTGATGTTTTGGCCCAACCCTTTTTCATTTAGCTGTTGTAAAGTTGTGCCATTAAGCAATTCATCAAAGCCAAAAAGCTGTTTGCCATAATAAGCAAAAGCATTGTAGTTTTGTCCAGAGATCACTGTCACCAATAAAACAACCGCCGCAACCTTCCAAATCGGTGCTATTCTTTTCGTTCTTTTTGCGGGAGCCGAATTCAAAGCCTTTCTTAATCTCATTTCTAAATCTTCAGGTGCGGTAATGGATGCTATGCGCGTCTTCTCATCAGCTAATTGTTGCTCGACATTATTGTTCATCAACATCACCTCTGTACTGATTTTTGAGCGTTTGTAATCCATGGTAAATTCTTGATTTAACCGTTCCTATCGGAACCTTCGTAATGTCAGCTATCGTTTGATAATCGAGATCATGAAAATACTTTAATTGAATCGCTTCTCTTTGATGTTCATTTACTAGTAACAACAAGGTCTCCATATCCATTTGCTGCTCACTTCTGCGATAAGGATCATTACTACTCACTACTTGGCCTATTTCCCTATCGTCAACCTTACTCCAATCCTCTAACAGCACCAGCTTGCCGCGCTTATGAAGTAGTCGTTTACAGCCATTCACCAAAATCGTCTTACTCCAGCTATAAAATGCTTCCTCTTTCTTTAGTTGACCGATCTTTTCATAAAGTGTGACGATCATTTCCTCCATGGCATCCATGGCATCATGCGCATTCCCCATATAGCTGAACGCTAGCCTATAATAAACGTCTTTTTCAGACATGATTAAGTGGAGCAATGCTTCTTTATTCCCCTTTTTGGCTTTTTTCACCCAACGAGCAACATCCATGCCTTCACCTCTCTCCCCTATAAGAGTTAGGAGTAACTTAAAAAGTTCATTTCCCATAAAAATAATTTTTTATATACTATGTATGGTTTCATTCACCTAAATGTAATATTAAGGAAAATAAGTCTCTTCTATACCCCAATCTAGTTGATTTTAAACACTTCAAGTAATAGAATGAACTAATCTAAAAGAAAAGGATGGGCATAAGAGATGCCGTTTAAAGAACCTCGTACACTCAGTAAAAGATCCCTATTATTTTTCTCTCTCATTATGCTAGTTAAAAGTTATTTTGCTTGGTATTTTCTCTTTGAAGACGGGCCTACGTGGACCACATGGCTTAAAGAAATCCCTTTTGTGCTTCTAGTCTTTTGCTTGATTGAATGGTTCGCAACGAAACGAAAAATTGCCATCTACATGCTGGTCAATGTGTTGATCACTACACTATTTTTCTCACTCATTGTATATCATAATCATTTTGGCATTATTGCTACTTCACAAGTATTAGATCAGGTCAAGCAAGTTGGAGCCGTTAAGAAAAGTATTTTCTCGGTCATGCGTCCGCAATATATGCTTATTTTTGTGGATATCATTGTCATTGGTTTGGTCATGTTGAGAAAACAGAAGGCACTTAATTGGAAAAAAGCCATGTCGCGTAAAAGTAACCGGAAAGCGGTTGCGATCTTATTCTGTGTTTCCATCGTCATTTGCGCAATGAATATTTTTCCTAACCGAGCCAGTATGAACGAAACCGTTAAAGCCGAGCAAATGGGCATTCTCAATTATGAAGCTTACTCTCTATTAGCCAATCAAGAAGAAGAACAAATCGACGTCGCTAAGATTACACAAGCAGCGATTAACGAGACCAAAGGAATTCAAGCAACCTCAAATCCGGTTCAATTTGGAGCCGCCAAAGGAAAGAACCTGGTCATTCTTCAGATGGAGTCTTTCCAGAACTTCTTAATCAATCTAAAGATTGATGGAGTAGAAATTACGCCGAATATGAATAAGCTTGCGGCTAGCAGTTATTACTTTCCGCGTTTCTACCAGCAGGTTGGACAAGGAAATACTTCTGACGCCGAATTCATTGTAAATACTTCTTTCTATGTTCCACCTGATGGTCCAGCCACTCAAATGTATGCGCCAAAAGAGCTTCCAAGCTTACCTAAGCTGCTTCAAGCGCAAGGTTATGATACGGCAACATTCCATACCAATGAAGTCGACTTTTGGAACCGTGGCGAGCTTTATACTGCCTTAGGATTTAATCGATATTACGATAAGGAATATTATGGTGAAGAGGACACGGTATTTTATGGAGCTTCTGATGAGGTGTTGTATGAGAAAACAGCTGCAGAGCTAGCAAGGATGGATCAGAAGGATCAGCCATTCTACTCCCATGTTATTTCGATGTCAGCGCATAATCCGTTCTCGATCCCTGAGGATAAATACAAAATGGCCCTTCCAGAACGATTCGAAGGAACATTAGTCGGGGATTATATTCGTGCTCAAAATTATGCTGACTATGCACTTGGACTTTTTATTGATGAGCTCAAACAAAATGGGGTATGGGATAACAGCTTGATTGCATTGTACGGAGATCACCGCGGACTTCCTATCTTCTCTCTAAAAGAGGACGATCACGTCTTATTACAGGAAATCCTTGGTCATGAATATACGGAACGCGAATTAATTAATATTCCGTTGATCCTATCAGCGACGGGGATTACAACGCCAAGTGTAAAAGAACAGTTGGGCGGTCAAGTGGATATTTTGCCTACTGTATCTAATTTATTGGGTATTTCTCTTGCGGATCATATTCATTTCGGACAAGATTTATTGAATCAATCGACTTATAACCTACTTCCTCAGCGCTATTATTTGCCAACAGGATCGTTCGTAAATAATGAAGAGCTCTTCCTATCTGGCAGTGGCTTCGAGGATGGTCAGCATTATACCTTATCTGGCGATGGTAACCACACGCAACAAACGACCGAGGATGAGTTCGATCGTGCTTTAGAGCTTCTCCATCTATCAGATAGTTATGTAACACAGTTACCGGATAGAGTAATTGAGGAAAAATAAGCTTATATATGTATCAAAAACACTGCACTCACCAAATCGGCGAATGCAGTGTTTTTCTATAGTCATTTACTTATTCTTTTACGACCAGTTTTAGAGGTGCGGCAATCAGCTTCTCAACCGTCTTGCCATCTAATACGTCTTTCGCTGCTTGAATCGCTAACTGCCCAATTAATGCAGGCTGCTGAGCAACGGTTCCTGTGAGTTTACCCGCCTCAATGGATTTAAGTGCATCTTCATTTCCATCAAAACCGATGACAGGAATATTCTTACCTGAACTCTGAATCGCTTCTATAGCACCAAGAGCCATTTCATCATTATGAGCGAAAACCGCTTGTACATCTGGATTTCCTTGGAGAAGGTTCTCCATAACGGTCAACCCTTTCGTACGGTCAAAATCAGCAGTTTGCTTCGCAATCACCTCAAGCTGCGTGTCGGCAATTTCATGGAATCCTTTCCCGCGTTCACGGGTAGCTGATGCTCCCGGTGATCCTTCTAGTTCTATAACCTTTGCACCTTTTCCAAGCTGCTCTACAATATATTCAGCTGCCATTGATCCACCTTTTACATTATCAGAGGCAACAAGGGCTTTAATGTCTCCCTTATCTGCAGAACGGTCCAAAGTAACGACTGGAATATCTAGACTGTTAGCTGTCTGAACAACCGTCGAGATCGCTGAAGAGTCTACTGGATTGATTAACAGCGCATTTACACCTTTTTGCATTAAATCTTCAACGTCATTACTTTGCTTGGCCGAATCATTCTGCGCATCGATAACGAGAACCTCCATACCAAGCTTCTTAGCTTCTGCCAAAACTCCATCTTTAACAGATACAAAGAACGGATTGTTCAAGGTAGAAATGGATAGTCCAATCTTCATATCCCCTGGGCCTCCGCCGCTGTTCGGCTTTGCCCACTCTGGAGGCTCTAAGGAACAGCCCGTCATAAGAATCAAGAGTAAGGAAGTAATAATTAATGTGAGCTTTTTCATGTGGAATCCCCCTTATACGGCTTTCTTACGGTCTATGAGTACAGCAATCGCAATAACGATCCCTTTAACTACCATTTGGTAAAATGATGATACGCCGAGCAAGTTCAAGCCATTGTTCAGAATCCCGATAATAAGAGCACCAATTAATGTGCCTACGATACGTCCACGGCCACCTGTTAAGCTCGTCCCCCCTAATACTACTGCCGCGATCGCATCCAACTCATAAGATGTACCTGCTGTTGGTTGCGCTGAGTTCAACCTAGAGGTCAAGATGGCACCAGCCAATGCTGATAACATACCGGTTAAGGAATAGATCATTATTTTGATGCGGTCTACTTTGATCCCTGAAATAATGGAAGCTTTCTCATTACCCCCAATAGCATACGTTTTACGGCCAAATGGAGTTTTATGCAGTACAATCCACAACACAGCGAATACGATAATCATCGTGATAGCAGGTACAGGTATTCCTAGTAAATATCCACGACCAAACAATTGGAACGTCATGCTGTCACCAAGACCTGTGATCGGATTACCGTCCGTGTATACAAGCGTTAATCCGCGGAAAATAGTCATGGTCGCGAGTGTAGCAATAAAAGGCGCCATTCTGCCTTTCGTAATCATCAGTCCGTTGACCATCCCCATCAGTCCACCCGCTAAACAACCCACAACAATAGCTAAGATTGGATCCCAGCCTGACAACATCAAGTTGGCTGTGAAGGCACTGGATAAAGCTAGAATAGACCCTACTGATAAATCGATACCACCCGTTAGAATAACAAAGGTCATTCCAAAAGCGATAAGCGCATTAATTGCGACTTGTCTAAGCAAGTTCAGTATATTAAGGGGTTCCATAAAGCTTGGATTCAGCACGGTTACGATAATAATTAGAATGATTAGCCCTAGTAATGGCCCTAATTTCTGCGTGATTTGCCCAATTTGGAAACCTTTCTTTACACTCTCATCTTTGATAGTAGTCATTACTATTGCCCCCCTGTAGCTAACGTCATGATTTTTTCTTGCGTAGCTTCTTGTTGTGAAAGTTCTCCACTGATTTCCCCTTCATGAACAACTACGATGCGGTCACTCATCCCTAAGACTTCAGGAAGTTCTGAGGATACCATAATAATGGCGACACCTCGTTCAGTTAATTCGTTCATAAGCTGATAAATTTCCCGTTTTGCCCCAACATCGACGCCGCGTGTAGGCTCATCAAGGATAAGAACACTGAGGCCAATACCAATCCATTTGGCGATAACTACTTTTTGTTGATTACCCCCAGATAAATTCCGGACCAAAGTGGATGATGATTGTGTCTTAATGTGTAGCCGTTTAATAAGCATGTCCACGAATTCTTGTTCCTTCTTAGCATTGATTACACCTTTAGGGGCAAAGTCGTATAAATTCGTCAGTACCATATTATCTCGAATAGAGAAATCTAGGATTAACCCCTCATCTTTGCGGTCTTCTGTAACAAAGCCGATTCCAGCTTGCATAGCGTCATTGGGATTCCGAATGGTAATCTTCTGTCCCTTCACCCAAATCTCACCTTGGTCTAATGATTCTAATCCGAATAAGGTTCTCATCATCTCTGTACGTCCAGATCCCATTAATCCAGAGAATCCTATGATTTCGCCAGCTCGCACAGAGAAATTAGCATTTTTAAATTGCCCTTTCTTTGAAGCATTCTTAACTTCAAGAACCACTTCTCCGGGTTTAGAAGTACGCTCAGGGAACCGGTCCGTTAATTCACGACCTACCATCTTCCGAACTACATCGTCAAAATTAGTTTCAGGAATGGGCTTCGTGTCTACGGTTTTCCCGTCTCGCATAACGGTGATTCGATCACATATCGTAAAAATCTCTTCCATCCGATGCGAAATGTAGACGATAGAGACGCCTTCTTTCTTTAACGAGGCAATGACTTCAAATAGTTTCTGTATTTCTCTCTCGGTTAATGCAGCGGTAGGTTCGTCCATAACAATAACTTTCGCATGAGTCATAAGCGCTTTAGCGATCTCAATCATCTGTTTTTCACCTACTGAACATTCCCCCGCCTCTTGGTTCAAAGGAATGGTCACAGAGAGCTTAGCAAACTGTTCATTTGCTAACGCTTTCATCTCTTTCCTATTTAACAGGCCGAATTTGGATGTTCGTTCCTTGCCAATGAACAGATTATCCAGAACCGTCATATCTGGCCATACATTTAGCTCCTGATGGATAAATGCGATTCCATATTGTTCTGCCTCTTTGGGATTCGTAAAGTATTTCTCCTGATCATCTATACGAATGGTACCTTGGTCACGTTGGTGCAGACCGATCAGAATATTCATCAGCGTAGACTTACCTGCGCCATTCTCACCCATCAGGGCATGAACTTCACCATCCTTAAGTTCAAAATTCACACCGGTCAATACACGGTTAGCGCCAAAAGACTTATGAATATCTTTCATCGTAATGTGCATACACTTAGAACCCCCTTTTTATCCAAAATAGACCCCAGCTTGTAGAATACAGTTTGCATACGGCTTAGCTTCACCCGTGCGAATAATAACCTTAGCCTGCATCGTCAGCTGCTTAAATTGCTCATGTGAATACGCTTCTATCGGTATTTCCTTAAATTTATTATTCAAGTATTGAGAGGTGACTTTATTATCAGTCTCTAATTCCTCTGCAACGATCACCTTTTCGATGACCATATCCTCTGAAATGATATCAACGATATCTTGGAAGCTAGGAACCCCTAGTTTAACCGCCAAATCAATCTTCGGAACACCTGGTGGAACTGGAAGCCCCACATCTGCGATGACAATTGTATCAGTGTGGCCTAAGTCAGTAAGCACTTTGGAAATATGACTGTTTAATATCCCTTGTTTCTTCATAACTAAAGATTCGCCTCCACTTCTGCTCTTGTCGGCATGCCACCTTGTGCACCAAATTTAGTAACGGATAAGGAAGCCGCTCTATTGGCAAACTTTACACTATCCAGAATGGAGCTGCCTTCAGCTAAAGCAACTGCAAATGCCGCATTAAAAGTATCTCCAGCTCCGGTCGTATCTATAGCGTTCACTTTGTAAGTAGGAACCAGAATTTCTTGTTCTCCATCGTAAAATCGTACGCCATTGCTTCCTTCTGTTATAAACAGCTTGTTGGGATACTTCCGTAAAGCATCTGTAGTACTCATCCCAGGGAATAAAATCGTACATTCATGTTCGTTCGGTGTCAGATAGGTGGCATTTTCTATAATCGTGTCACTGATGGGACGAGCAGGAGCTGGATTAAGCAGCATAGGTACATTGAATTTATGGCAAAGCTCACTTACATAAGACACCGTTTCTTCGGGTATCTCTTGTTGGATTAGCACCATATCAGACCCTTTTATAGCATCAAGTGCTCGCTCAACCAACTCAGGAGTGACTAAATCATTAGCTCCTTTTACAACGATAATGCTGTTATCACCTTCTGCTAAAATGATGTGAGCTGTCCCGCTTTCGATATGTGTAACCGGTTCCACATTGGTTGTAAGAACCCGATTTCTCTTAAGATTCTCCATGATTTCCGTACCATAGAAATCTTCACCTACACAACCAACCATCGTAACTTCTGCGCCCAAACGTGAAGCAGCTACAGCTTGATTCGCTCCCTTGCCTCCTGGAACGGTAGCGAAGCTCTCTCCAAGAACAGTTTCCCCTGCGTGAGGTCGCTTGGATGAGGTCACCACCAAATCCATTGAACAACTTCCGATTACACAAATTTTAGCCATGTCCATCAACCTTTCTTATGTTGTCATCTATTCTTTTCTTCTTGTTGTTTCCCGCTCCACAAAGCTAACGGGTAATTGAATGATTTTATCTTCTACTTTATCTTGCTCAATTAACTTAATAAGTAAACCAGCTGCTTCACGGCCCATGTCATGTGCAGGCTGACGGATAGTGGATAACGAAGGCGACAACAGGCTGCTGAGTGGGATATCATCGAATCCAATGATTTGGAGATCCTGTGGCACTCTTTTACCTAAGCGATGTGCTTCATGAATAACAGCTGTCGCCACGATATCATTACTGGCAATTACACCATCTGTATCTATATATTTATCAAACAACTCTACAGCCCATTGTTCCGCTTCCGTGTGGGAGAAGGATGAAGTCTGGATCACTTGATAAGTGATTCCCATTTCATCAAGTACTTCAATTGCACCTTGAAATCGATCTTGCGCCGGTTTAATATGCGCCGGTCCTTGCATAACTGTAATTTTGGTGCTTCCCCGTGCAATGATTTCTTGAGCAGCAAGGCGTCCGCCTTTTCTGCCATCTGCATATACGGAGGGACTGTCATTAGAAGTACGGTCAAGAAATACAACCGGAATTTTCAAATTAGAATAAATATCTTTCTCGGGAAAATTGGTTGATGAGATCATGCCAATGACATTATTTTGGATAAAGGTTTGAATATAATCCAATTCCTTTTCCTCGTTCTCATCACTATTACCAAAGATTATTCGATAACCATGCTCCTGCATCCGATCTTCTATCCCACGTGCTAATTGCGGGAAGAATGGGTTCGTAATGTCAGGCAATAGAAGTCCTATTAATTTGGATTTCCGTTTATACAATGACCTTGCAACCTCATTAGGGGTATAATTCATTTCTTTGATAGCTGCCTCAACTTTTTTTCGAGTATCGATATTCACATAACCAGATTCATTTAACACCCTAGAAACGGTTGCTACCGACACTCCAGCTATTTTTGCAACATCTTTAATTGTCATCATGATTCATTTCATCCCCCAATGTGTAACCGGTTACATGTATTACATTAATTAGATTATCATAAAACCGTTTTCATTACAAATCTTTTTTCGTTCCAATATATAACAAAAGATATCGATTGAACTCGCTATCCTTTGTGAGGCTAATAAACCAGTTCACAATCATGGTGTTCCCAGACATCAAATAAATTACCATCCAGATCTTCAAATACAAAAAACTTCCCATACTCACCTTCATCGCTAATGTTTCCGACTTTCACATCTTCAGAACTCAAATTGTTATGAAGTGATACGACAAATGTTTCACAAACCAAGCTGCAGATTTCTCCAAGTCTTTAACTGGGATCACATTATATGCAATACCTAAAATTCTTCCAACCTCCATCGAATACCTCCTTGACCTTAGACTTTTGTCTACTAAAGATCTCTAAAGTCTTTTATCAGCAAATCGATTTAATAGTTTGATTGTATTAAAATGCATCCCTTCATGGTAAAGCGTGAAATTTATGAATTCTCCGATTGTATTTAAAGTTAATCCACTACCCGTTGTAAGAGGGGTTACTTGCTCACTTAAGCGATTGTGCATAGCTTCCTGAATACGTTTGGGTTGCTCCGAAAGCATCTCAATTAACACTTCAAGTGTTGGTGGTTTCTCGCTCCACTCTGCAGGTTTAGTACCTTTTGCAAATAATCGTTCAAAGCTTTCCGGCAATTGCATAAGCTCCCTAGCGGAATGAAAAGCGAACTTCTCTTGCACCAAATAAATATGTCCCAAGTTCCATCTAACGTTGTTATTAAAGCCCTGTGGAATGATATCTAGTAGTTCCTCGGAAAGTTCTTCAACTGCACGAACAGTAACACTACGTACAAATTCAATTTGTTTGAACACGATTGGCTCCATCATGGCCCCTCCTATTTTTTATCCATAGTTTACCATGCACGACAACCGAATCCTAGCAGTTAGTACGAATTGTAAAATATCCCTTTACAAAAGAAAATGAATGGTTTATTTTAACATTAAGTCATCATTAAATATTAGTCGTATCATCCCAACATTTAAATTCTATAACGAGAAATATCGGAGGTTATGATGGAAGATAACATGAAAGATACCTTACTTTCGAACATAAAATTTGCGTACAACGAAGCTTTGGAATTCATTGTTTCTATGGGAATGATTGCTTGTGAAGAGCAGTTGCTTAAGGCAGCTGAGGATTACAAACTTGAAATGGACCCACAAGCGTTGTCTTATCATAAAGATGCACGAGCACGGTTGTCACCTCACTCCTACCGAGAACTTCAGTTTTTTTTCCAGTACAACTTTTTTCATAAAGCACTCGATTTTGCTTTCTATGAATCCATTTGCACTTGTCCAGAACCACAAACAGCTGAAGCATGGATAAATCGACTGGAAAAGAGTCCTGCAGAAAAGGTAGTCGCTGAAATGGTATATGGTGTGTATTACGATAAATTAGATGAGTTGCTAGAAGGAAACGATTGGGAAATCGTCAAGAAGGATACCCGCTTAATGGCTGAGCTTGTGGCAAGAACAAAACCGCAGCTGGATGTGATTGAAGCGCAGGGGCCATTACTAGAGTGCCTTGCTTATCCCGAAGAAACTAAGCTACGTTATATGCAGCTCTTAAACCAGTTCTACAAGGATGTCTTTTCACTTTGGAAAGAGGAGTTAAAAAGGGAGTCTGAACAAGCCTCTCAGCGTTATGAAGGTTTGTTCCTAGCGAATCCTGAAAGATTCATTCGTGATATCAACAAAAATGAACCTGCAGTTTATGATGTTCCCACTACTTTTCATGTCAGCTTTTTCTCACAAGTTGGGAATCATGTTCTCTTCTTTTACGCAGGAAGTTCTCGTATCGCTTGGGTTATATTCGGCATTTTTAATGATCATGTATTCGGACCAGCTGCTGATCGAGAGAAAACTGAACTTTTTTTAAAAGCATTCTCGGATAAACGACGTTTAGACTTCTTGCTGCTCTTAAGGAATCGCCCTCACTATGGACAAGAAATTGCATCAGCACTTGGCATAACGCCCGCGGCAGTAACTTATCATGCCAACTTCCTATTCTTTTTAGACCTTATCGAACTAAAAAGAACCGATCATCGATTATATTACCATCTTCGAATGGATAAATTGAGAGAATTACTTGCCGTCACCACAAAAGTCATGCTCGATGAGGAACCTCCTATCTTTTAAGTGAACCACAGCAAATTAAAACCATAGTGGGGAGGGTCTAAATTGAATGGATCTACAAACATAGAAGTAGACTCGATCAAAAAATCCAAAGTAGTTTCTAACACTTTTATGCGTTTACTGAAACTTGGAAAACCCTATTTAGGCTGGTACCTCATATTATGTCTCTTAGCTGCCGTCGTTTCCCTTGCAACAGTTGGGATAGCCGAATCTTTACGACGTATAATCAACGCTGCTACGAATCAGAACATGTCCTTTTTGATGTCTGGTGCTATCTTTGCTCTAGTAATCGTTATTGTAGATGCTTTAGCCAGCTTCTTATTGACTTATTTATCAGGTGTGCTTGAATTCAAGTCGACCTCCAAGCTTCAGGTATCACTGCTAGCTAGATTATTAAACGTACAGATGAAAGATTTGGATCGTTATCATTCTGCTGATCTCATTAGTCGTATCAATGATTCTGCCCCAGCTGCTCAGCAAGGTATCAATCAGAAGACCATTGAACTATTCAGTAATCTGATGCAAATTACATTTCTCCTAACTTATCTGCTCTCACTCCAATATGTCTTAACGCTCGGAACTATATTGATTTGCTCGCTTGTTCCACTTGTGATGATTCCCTTCACTTCCCGCCTACGTTCCATGCACGAGCAAAGACAGCAAATTGAAACCGCTCAACAAATGTTTATTCAAGATACGGTACAGGGTGCTGAGGTTGTGCGTGCCTTCTCCCTTGCACCTAAGCTGCATAATCAATTCACACAACGTGTTAGGCAATATTTCAACATTCATTTACCTGTCACACGCTTAGAAGCTGTGGGCTATAATATGCCCTTTGCCGTTATTCTTAGTGGATTGCTATATGTTCTCTCCTACGGCGGATATCTAGTTATCCAAGGGAGATTGGATGTGGGAGCAGTGGCGGCATTTCTGATTTGTTTCGAGCAAATTACAAACCCTGTATCAAAGCTGGCTAATCTATGGACAGAATTACAAGCCTCGCTGGCGCAAGGTAAACGATTGTTTGAAGTCATTGATTTACCAGAAGAAGACGCAAGCCGTGAATGTAATCAGGAAGATTCTCATAATGAAACGCCGATGAATAACAACCAAGCAATTAGTGGCTTGTACCCTATCACCTTTGAGAATGTAGGTTTTCATTATGGTAATCATCAAGTATTAACTAAAGTTAATCTAACCATAGAACCAGGTAAAGTAACTGCGTTTGCCGGTCCTAGTGGCAGTGGGAAAAGCACCCTCCTTCAATTAATACTCGCAACCTATGAACCTAATGAAGGGGTCATCCAATCTGGTAAGTTGCCGTTAAGCAGCATTCCCCCTCGGTCTTGGCGTAATCATTTGGCTTATGTTTCTCAAGAGCCTTATCTATTCACTGGAACTCTATATGAAAATATTGCATGGGGAAGACCTGACGCAACCTATGAAGAAATTATTAAAGCAGCAAAAAGTGCGGGGATACATGAATTTATTATGAGAACCCCACTTCAATATCAGACTTCTATTGGGGAACGGGGCCATACCTTATCTGGCGGCGAAAGGCAGCGGCTATCTATTGCCAGAGCGTTTGTCCGAGCGCCTAAGCTTCTCCTTCTTGATGAACCCACAGCTGCACTTGATAGCCATAATGAGGAGATTGTCGGCCAGGCCCTGCAAGAACTCATGCATGATCGTACAACGGTTGTTATCGCGCATAGACTATCTACCATCAGAAATGCAGATCACATTTATTATATGGAGGCGGGTTCTATTGTTGAAGCTGGGACTCATCTGGAGTTAATGACTTTACAAGGTCAGTATTACAATATGGTTGAGACCTCAATGAAGAAGGCTGATATTTCTACTCTGGTCAGGGAGGTAGAGATATGAATGAGATGGAATCCAAGAATCTAAAATTGGGGTATGCTCTGCGTAGATTAATCTCTTACGCTAGCCCTTATCGAATTGGATTTATTGTGGCTGTACTCCTGCTCTCTGCTAAACTCGTAATGGACATAGGATTTGCAGCCATTCAGCAAGTATTTATTGATACGATCAACAACGCCAATATGGATGCATTAACACGTATAACTGTAATCTGTGCCATTGCTTGTGTCATCATTATCTGCTGTCTTATGGTGCAGCATTACTTCCGCTTTGTTATGCAAAGTCGGATGGCTTGGGATATTCGTGCGAAGCTGTTTGATAAAAGTCACCGACTTCCATTCCGTTACCTTCAGTCCATGCATTCAGGTGATTTGACTTCTCGTAACACTAAGGATGCAGGGATGGCCATGGGGATGATAAACAGCATCGTATACGATCTAGGCTATAATCTACTTCTCTGTTTCATTTCCTTTCTATATTTGGCTAAAATGGATGTCTGGATCGCCCTGTTAGCTCTTGGATCGGGTCCCCTTGTTTTTCTTTCCGGACGTTTCTTTGATCGCAGATTACGAAAATTATCTACTCAAATATATGCAAAAGAGGCGGAATTACGAGGAATCTTACAAGAAACGCTTCAAGGAATGAAGGTCGTAAGAGCCTTTTCGCTTGAAGAAACTCTCTTAAATAAATATGCGTTAGAACGTGAGCAGTTAAGAAGAATGCAGCTGCGAAAATCGCTTCTAAATGGTCTCTTATGGCAATCTTCTGCCTTTATCAACAATCTCGTAATGGTGACATGCGCCGCTTTAATTGCGTTATCAGCTCTAAGTGGCGGAACATCAGCAGGTGAAGTACTCGCTTTTATTATTTTGATGGGTAGGGTTCAATGGCCTTTTGTCCATATGTCTCAAACATGGGGAGGTGTCCAGGAGGCTTTAGGTGCAGCTGACCGCGTATTCGATATACTTGATGCACCTGATGAAGGAGCTACTCATCCTTTGCCAGAATCCAGCTCCTCAACATTCGCTTCCGTAGAGGTAGCTGCATTACAAATAGAGGATGTCCACTACAACTATTCGGGTAAAACGGATAATGAAGCCTCCCTATTTACAGGGCTTAATATTCATATACAACATGGAGAAACTATCGCGGTTGTCGGGCCAAGCGGGTCAGGGAAGACGACGCTCGTTCGATTATGTAATGGACTTTATGAGCCTACTGCAGGAAGCATCACGGTTTATGGAAAGTCTGTACATGATCAGCTTGAAGAAGCACGAGCAATGATTACCTATGTTCCCCAAACCCCTTATTTGTTCTCAGGAACTATACGAGACAATATCGCCTTCAGTACTAGTACAGCTAGCGAAGAGGATATTCGAGAAGCCGCTCGGCTCGCAGGTGCAGAAGAGTTTATTACGAAGATGCCCCATGGTTATGACACTATCCTAGGTGAACATGGATCGACTTTATCTGGTGGACAAAGACAACGCATAGCCATTGCCAGAGCTTTTCTTCGTGATGCTCCACTCCTACTTCTAGATGAAGCAACTTCCGCACTCGATAACGAATCTGAGCGAATGATTCAGCAATCTCTTGATTTGTTAATGAAGAATCGAACCACATTGGTTATTGCACACAGACTATCCACCATACGTGAAGCATCTAGAATTATCGTATTAAATCAGGGTTCGATTGTTGAGGAAGGTACACATGAGTCTTTATTAGAAATGAATGGGCTATACTCACAATTATATAACATTCAATTTAAATCTTCTGAAGCAGAAGACATTAGTGCACCTGAGTTGCTTCAATTACATTCCAATCTTTGATCTCAGTTCAATGCATACATCGTAATTCATAAGTTATTTTAATCAAGGTGTATGCGTTGGAACCGAGTATAAGTTATCCTCTTCTTTTAATCGTTTCATGACGAGCTTAATAAATGACTGGATATAGCTTTCTTGAAGCTCTTTCTTTCTGTGGCTCATCCATATCGAATGCTTAGAGACTACATTTTCCACTTCGACCTTGGCTAACATACCCTGATCAAGATAAGGCTTTGCTAACAACGCAGATACAAAACTAATCCCATAACCGGCAATCACGGCTTGAATAACCTCATTTACTCCATTAAATTGCAGTTCGATCTTCGGTTGTTGTACCTTTCTTTCTTCACATAATTGTACAATTCTCTCTCTGGCTGCACTACCTTCCTCCCTCATAATAAATGCCTCAGCCATCACTTCCTCAAAGCTAACCTCCTGCTTGGCTAAAGAATGATTTGAAGAAACTACGAACACATACTCGTCCTTGTACAACTCCCGATGTTCGAACACCCCTGTATGATGAGAAGGAAACGCCATATCACTATAAATCGCCACGTCTGCTTCAAAGTTATTTAATTGTTCCATGACTTCATGAGAATTAGCAGTAGAGATCTGAATTTTAACCTCCGGAAAAGATTGTTTGTATAATGATGCCCACCGGGGGATGAGTATGCTTGTGGCCAGGTAATTACCTGCAATCCGAATATGGCCCGCAGGAAATTTATGATAATCCTCAATAATCTGCTGTACCTGTTCACCCATAGCAAATAACTTTTCAAGTGGTTCGATCAGTTTTCTCCCAATCGGTGTTAGCACCATTCTCTTTCCTATGACCTCTAATAATACGATATTATTCTCCCGTTCAAATTTGCGGATCTGCGCTGATATAGCGGGTTGACTGATGTGCAAACGTTCAGAGGCTTTGGTCACACTCCCTGTTATTGCAACATAATAAAACAATTTTAATACATGATAGTTCATCCTGATTTCTTCCTAACTATATAAAATATAATCATATTTAACGGACCTTCGGCTTTCTTATTATAACTATACATTATGAATATTAACTATTATATATTGTTTATTTATAATTATTTATCTTATACTTACAACTATTCAAAAGGGAGGTTTCGTTAATGAAAGAGACAGTATTATTTTTAACCCGTCACGGGCAGACCGAATGGAATTTGCAGAAAAGAATGCAAGGACATCAAAATTCAGCGTTAACAACCTTGGGTGAACAGCAAGCGGAATGGTTGAGAGAACGTTTGGAAGGTGAGAATTTAGGAGCCATTTATTCTAGTACTAGTCCAAGAGCATTGCATACTGCGCAGATTTTACGAGGAAATCGGAGTTTACCGATTCAACAGCAAGCTTCATTAATGGAAATTAACATGGGCATTTGGGAAGGAATGAACACAGATCAGATTGAACAAGAATATCCATTACAGTACAATCATTTTTTCACCAGACCTGATCTTTTTATTCCTCTAGCCCCAGGTGAGACCTATAGTCAGCTTGAACAAAGAGTAACGCCGACTATTGAGCGTATCATTAACGATAATGAAGGACATGAGGTACTTATTGTCACGCATCGGATGACCCTGAAAGTCATTATGGCTCATTTTCTCAATAAATCATTGCAGGAATTAGGGGAACTACCGGATATTCTCTCTACAGCATTGTGTAAAGTAACCCTAACTGACAACAATACAACTATCGATCTGTACGGCGATACTTCACATTATCAATGAATCCTTCTCAAAAATAAAAAAGGAAACTCCGATTTAATGGGGTTCCCTTTTTAGACTTCAATTTTAAATTTCCACACTTTTGATTGTAAAGCTGCGGACCTTCATCCATTTTCCTGAAATAAATTCGTCAATTGTTTTCGTCTTCGGTCTAACACAAAAACGATGCTTGCTCCCTTTATCAAAACCAACCGCTTCAAAAATCAGGCCGTCACCTATTTGCTCCTTAAAGAACACTTGCTTAAGTCCCAATCTATTTAACATTTCAAGCTTTACACTTTCGATATATGTGCGTGAATACTCCTTAGACATATGTGTTCCTCCTAGTAGTGGTAGTAATATTATAAATTCAATATTAAGAAAATCAACCGAAGATCACATAATCACAAAAAGAAAAAAGCCAACCCATAGTCTATGGATTGGCTTCTACTGTATAAGTTGATTACGAAATTATTTAACTTCTGTTGTTCCAGTCACTTTTCCATCAATAACAGCTGATGTTTTCAGATCTTCGCTCGCGAAGTAGAGGTTACCATCAATAGTGGCGGTTTCAGGCAGAGTAAAGCCTTTCGCTTCTACATAAACATCGCCTTTAATCGTTCCGCCTTCAACTTTCAAATTCTCACTTTGTACTGTAAACTTTGGTACGGTTAGTGTATAAGTAGCAGTGATCTTGTGATCAGCATCTTGCGAATAAAGGGCAATCTTACGGTAGATATCGCCATCTGCGGCTCCTTTATTACGGAATTCTCCAGCTACAACAACCTCATCAGGAATCGTTACATCATTTAGAATCGCAACAATCCAGTTTCCATCTTTGCTAACAGCCTTAGTAAATGCATCTGCTTGATTCACGATCGAAGCTGTAGTGACGGCATCTGTCTGCTCAGCAGCCGGAGCTGAAGTTGCCGCCGAATTAGTTGCTTTATCCTCATTTGCTCCACAACCTGCCAATACTGCTACCGAAACCCCAGCCACTAAAATCATTTTAAATAGTCTCATTTTCGATTCCCCCTAATTTTGATTATGAATTAATTATATATTAAAATTCTTAATAATTAAGTGAATAATTTCACAAATTTGTGTCAGTATCTAAAGCGGTTTCACAGAGCGCTCTCTTCCCGATTAAGATTCGTTCCCATTAGTCACACCTCTTCTCGCTGACTGATTTAGGTTCTTAAATCTATTTACCCAAATTATAAAAATGAACACAAGCATCATTTGCTTCTTGGTATAAAGTCAATCGTTGACTCTATTCAAGTGTTAATGATAATATTTGGAAATAAATATCTCAGCAAGGGAGAAGTTTACTGGTGAAAAAGACTACAATGAAAGACATCGCGCTACAAGCTAATGTCTCCGTTGCGACTGTAAGCTATGTTCTGAACCGCGTCGATAACCAAACCATTCCTGAGAAGACCCGCAATCAAATTCTGTCACTTGCCGAAGAACTTCATTACATTCCTAATCTAGCAGCCCGTTCGCTTGCCAATAAAAAAACGGGATTAGTAGGGGTACTTGTCCATAATTCTGCTTATATGCCACCTTGGAAACTCTATGCCCAATTCACATTTATTCGTGCTTTGGAACAGCGTTTAACGGATGCCGGATATCATACGCTGCTATATTCTCTTGGTACTGACCATCCTTCTCTGAATATCATCGTTGAAAGAAAGCTCGAAGCCGTCTTTCTGATCGATGTGCACGATGAATCCTTCTATTCGATTTCCAAACATTTTGTAGAAGGTATCCCCTTGATTTTGATCGACAGCATGATTGAAGATAAGCTGTTTAAGCAAGTTCTTTACAATTATCGTTCAGCTCTACGGAAGGTAATGCCGGAGGATCTTTCACAGGTTTGTTTAATTATGGAGAGCTTCAATAACTCCCTGCTCACTAACTTTATCCAAGATAGTCTTCCTTTACCTGAGAAAGCAATATTCAAAGTTCAAAATATGGAAGAATTGAATACAATCTTATCGGAGGGGATCTACAAAGAGGCCATAGTTATTAATGAGTTTATCGGAAGTTGTGTTGAAAAATCCGGGGTATTCGCACGTCTTTCTGTTCTATGTACCTGTAATTGCCCAGAAATGCTTGGAGAAGACGTTCAGAAATTCATATTCACTGGGGATAAATCAGCCACTGCTTTTGAACTAATGCAGGAGTTGTTACATCGTCCTGACTACTCCAAACAAGAGAATAATCGTTATTTTGTTGATTAATTTTTTTTCGATATTCACTTAAGCGTTTAAGTCGAGAGGAGAGTTTCCAATGACAGATCCTGTATTAGCAAAACATGCATCTACCACCGCTCAATCCTATCCAACCCTTTGGGGAAACCGGAGATTTATGCTGCTACTCAGCTCCTATTCCATTTCTTTGTTTGGAAATACCTTTCACAGCATTGCTTTAAGTTTATGGGTACTTCAGACGACCGGAAGCGCTAAAATGATTGCCATTATTACGATAATCAATCTATTGCTCAGTTCTTTACTCGGATCGATAGGAGGCACACTCGCAGACAGGATCAATCGCAGAACCATTATGTTAATCACTGATTTGATAAGCTGCGGTCTAGCAGTTACGCTTGCTCTGGCCATTTCCATGTCTTCTACATCATTCATTATCGTGGCTATATTAACGGGACTTACGACAGTCTCAGCATTATTCCAATCTCCTGCGTATCAAGCTTCTATTACTACTGTTGTTGGTAAAGAACATGTGCAAAAAGCGGTCGGGATTCTGAACCTGTCGGAGAACATCTGTAGGACGATTGGGTATTCGGCTGGAGGTATTTTTGTAGCAAGTTTTGGAGCGGCAGATGCCATATTATTTGATGGAGCTACATTTTTCGTTTCCTTTCTACTAGTTCTTGCTGTCCGCTCCCTTCCACTCCCAAACCGAGTGAATACCGGACCTAAAGAAGAAAGAAAATTCACACAGGATCTTGCGGATGGCGTTCGTTATATTTGGAGATACCCCTTCGCCCGAGCAATAATCATCATGCTCCCCACGCTCACTTTGTTCTTTATGCCTTCACTGATGCTAACGCAAGTTATGGCCGTCAAAGTATGGAATTCTAGTCCCTTTCAGTTTGGACTCATGGAAGCCTGTATTCCACTAGGTTATATGATTGGTTCCAGCATGATCTTGTTTCTCAGCTCCAAATTAAAGAATCGCGGCTTCTTTATCATGACTGGACTGCTATGTCTGGGTCCCCTGTACCTCCTGTTATCGTTCGTCACTACTGCTGCCTTAGCCATTCCCATCATTCTTCTTATTGGCTTTATGTTCTCATTCTGTACATTGCTGATAAATACCATCCTCAGGCTGGAAGTTTCGGAGGATATACAAGGTAGAGTCTTCGGTGTACTTGGGTCCATTATGAGTGTAGCACCCTCACTTGGTCTTACAGCCGTTTCATTCCTGTCCGATCACTTCAGTCCAGCCCCTGTCATGGGTTCCATCGGAGTCCTGCTACTACTATTTGCTTTATTAACCTTGACCAAGTTAAAGGTGATTCGAAATTATAAGTAATTTTAGAACATATCTTATGACCGTTATCGCCCGTTTTTCCTAATAACGCGCCTATTATGAAGCTCGATCAGTAATTGAACAACTATAATGATCAATAGAAAGATTCCCACGACACCTGTTAAAAATGGATAAATTAGAGGGAAAAATACACTTGGATAACTTTTAGTAATATCCGAATAGTAGCCCATACCCATAAGTGATGTACCCGAGAACTCGATAAGCTTCACCCCTAGATGATTGTCACTTCTTTGAGCATAACTCAGCACCTTTTCTTCTATACTGCCATCATGTGAGATCGTGATTATTTTCCATTTTCTCTTTTCCATCGGCTGACTATCATCTGTAAGTCTTTGGACTATATTAATTTCTTTCTCGCCAGTCTTTCGATCCGTAACAGTGAGAATATCTATCCATGAGAAATATCTGCTTCCTCGTTCCCGATTAGACAGCCATATTTCATCAGCGGTTGAGATTTTTTGACCATTTAATAAAAACTGAACTTTCACAATATCTCCAGGCGGGACACTCTCCTCTTCATCCCAAAGGGTCAATTCTGCTTTCCTGCCTGTATTTTCTTCTTGGATCTTAATATGCTTATCATCAACCGTTAGTTCTTGAACGTTTAACGTGTTATACCCTTTCTCAGCATGGTTGATCTCATAACGCTGATTGATTTGATCTGAAATCAAATACTCACGGATATAGTTGAACAATGGGCTGAAAGAAATCGCTAGCAAGAAAAATGAAATCACCGATAAATAAATTATTTTTTTCATAATGAATCCTTGTGAGCGATCGTCAGCTTGAAATTTTGTCTTGAGCCACCTTCGAGGCCATTTGGAACCCCATCCTGCATAGGAAAGAAACCAAACTTCTGATAAAATCTTCTAGCAGGTTGACCCTCTGGATGATCCTCACCAAATGTAGTAACGAATATCTCTGCTGGGGTTTCGATACTTTCGAGAATATTGTTAAGAAGGGCTGTCGCAACTCCTTTATTTCTCTCTATGGCTGAAACAGATAACCAACCAATCTTGTAATTAGGGGCATTGGATGAAGAGAATAACACAGCTCCAAGTAATCTTGAACCTGGCGAACCATTGTTTTCTCGTACACAAAAAGCGCTTTGTCGACTGATATTTTTTTCTAACGCTAGAGTGAAATTCGGATCATCTACCATCGGCCCAAAAAGGGACTCCACCTCTGCCGCCAGCTCCAGCCATCCTCTTATATCCTCCATAGTAGCGTTTACTACATTCATATATAAGTTCTCCTTTAGTAGTCTTGGTTACACCATTCGATACACTGAGGAATAAAGTGATCATAGTCATTTAAAGCAGTGATTGTATTTATTACTTCACGGGTTCCAAGCTCTCGCTCCGCATCATCTGTACTCTCCAGTCCGAGTGATCGTCTGACATTATAAGCTAACCATTCTAGCTTCCCATGAAAACCATAGTTTAGCACGTCGGACCAGTTAGCATAAATCTCGCCACCTTGCTCCCGATAGGTACTAATGAGCGTGCAGAAAGCATCTTTGCTTACACTTCCCGATTCAAAGCCTGACCAATAAAGGGCTACATCTATTAGCTCTTGGGTTGGATGGATAGGTCCTGCTGCTTCCCAGTCAATAATAATGGGTATCTGATGCTCATCCCATAGTACATTTTTTTGATCTAAATCCCGATGGCTGATAATCATATGATTTAATAATTGTTCCGCTGAAGAATCTACAAGTTGTTCCCAATGATTTATTTGGTTCAGGTTATCTAATAGCAAGCTAGACCATTCCAAACCATCCTGTTTTGCTTTTAGTGCATATTCATTCCAACGAACAGTGGATGTATTTACTGCCTCAAGATTTTCATTAGGATGATGATCAAGAAGTGTAGCGAAATCGATCTTATGAATTTTAGCAAGGTTTTCGCCAATCTTTTTACAACACCCTATATTAATACCTCCTGATGGCAATGCCTTACCTTCGACCCATGGAAATAATAAATAGAATTGACCCTCGAATTCATGCATAAAACTATCTTTGGACACGATAGCTGGTACTGCATTTATCCCATTTTGATAAGCCATATTTGCAACCTTTTCAGAAAGAGTATAGTTGTTCATGGCTGTATCCCGATGCATAATTTGAGGATTTAGAGCTTTCACTGCATAGAGCGCTTTGTCCGTTTGTAGACGATACATTCTGTGTAGAAGACCACCTGTTACCTGTTCTGGTTCATTTTTTAAATGACCTAACCCGTATTTTGCACATAGCATTTCGAAATTTAAGTTATAATTCAGATTTCCCATGTTATGTATCCCTTTCCTATCAATCAGAATCCCAATTTCAATAACCAAGCCGACAACTTCTCTTCCCGCTCTTTTAAGTCCCCATTTATGCGATTGAATTTACCAAGCCATTGCTCAGAAGCTATGCTGCCATCCAGCATATACAGGACACGTTCTGCCTGAGCAGCGACTTTCGCATCATGTGTAGCCAGTAGAATCGTTGTACCCGTCTGATTAATATCTATTAATATCTCCATAATTTCACTAGCAGCTTTAGAGTTCAGTGCACCTGTTGGCTCATCACCAAATAGAATATCAGGCTCATTGATGATTGACCTGCAGATCGCTGCTCTTTGCAGTTGTCCACCCGACACTTGTGTAATATCACGCTCAGCGAGTGCGGAGATTCCGGTTTTTTTCATTAACTCAGCGGCTCTGTTATTGATGGTTCTACGACTAACGATTTTAGCTCGATAAGCGGATAAGATGATATTGTCCCGAATAGTCAGGTTTTTTAAAAGATGCATCTGCTGAAAAATAAATCCCATTTGATTTAAACGCAGTTCAGCTAATTCACTCTCAGAAAGACCACTGATGTCCTGCCCTTTAAAAACAACACTTCCTGAAGTCATCCGGTCCATACCGCTGATCGTATAGAGCAATGTTGATTTCCCTGAGCCAGAAGGCCCCATTATAGCTACGAATTCTCCCTTTGATACCTGTAGATGAACATCTTTTAATACCGTCTGCGGGGTTCCTTGCCCGGTTACAAAGGTTTTATTTAAACCCTTCGTCTCTAATATGAACATACTACCACCTCACCCTCATTCGACAATCAGTTTAGATAAATTGGATTTCTTCATCGATATCGTGCTTACTACGGTTGTGAGTGCTACAATGAGCATGAAAAAAAGAGGGAGAACAAGATAAGCTATTACCGGATTAACTACAAACTGTATTTGGGATGCTCCCATAAAGGATCCGAGTAATTGAGTGAATTTTTGACCGATGGTATTAGCTGCAAAGGTTCCGAGAATGATTCCAAGACCAGAAACCAGTAGTAGCCTTACCTGATATTGCTTTCGAATATCTTCTAACGTAAAGCCAATGCTTCTCAAAATTGCAATTTGCGAGACGTCCTTCGCTAGAAGCATTTTTAGAAATAAAGCTGTAATCAATACTGAAATTGATATCGAGATGGCAATGGATAAGCCAGTGACCAGCTTTAATTGGCGAATCGTATTCCCGAGCGTCTGAGATAAATAGCTTTCTAGATGAGTAACTTTGGCTGGATAAAATAACTTTGCATATTGATCCATTTTCTCCTGAACGGAAACATTCGGATTCACATCTAAAGCTACGATATACCATAGCACGGACTTCGGGTCATAAGGTAATCGGGCTTTTGCAGTTCGACCTCCATTCGTTATATCTTGGTAGATCCCGCTAACCGTCAATTTTTTCGAAGTGCCATCTACCTCCAAAAGAACGCTATCCCCAACCCTTTTGTTCCATTCCTTGGCATTCAGATCAGAAAGGGCAATCTCATCCCCACTTTCAGGGGTTCCTCCGTTAACATAGGTGAGCGGAAAAATAGAGAAATCTCCTGTTTCAACATTAATATTCTCCCATACGCCATCGCTGCCTAGCACTTTAAATCGAGAAGTAATTAATGGTGAGAATTTAGCTATATCGGAGTCCTTATTTAGCGTCGTTATCAGTTCATTAAATCGCTTCTCTATTTGATCAGATGGCTGTAAATCGATTCTCATGTCACTCTGACCTACACCCATATAAGAAATAAACCGAGGGGACTGAAGGGTATTCAATATATTCACTGGCACAAGAATGATAAACAGACAGATCACAAATACGAAGAATAGCAATCCGAACATGGTGAAGCGTCCATAAACATCCTTTAGGCCAAGAAAAACATTCACATTTATATGCCTGCGCTTACTCAGCACTACTCTACTTTTATTACCTTTCAACTCTCCCACAGTCCCTGACCTTAAAGCCTCTACTACTGTTATACGATTAAACCTTCTAAGAATAACTCTGCAAAAGAACACAATCATGCCGAAGATCAAACCGACCGCTAAGACTGGAACAATAGGCTGAAGTATCGTTTTCGGAGCAGTCCCCAAGTACAATGTGATATTCGCTGTAAATAATCGCACCACACCCAAAGATAATAAATATCCTAGCAGTGAAGCGCATGCTGCCATAACCATATATTTTGCCAAATAGATCCTTCTAATATCTCGCTGTGAAATCCCAATTGCTTTCATGACGCCAATCTCTCTATAATCCTCCTCTAAGGTCGCGATCATCGTGAACCTTAAACATAGGACGGCAATAATCAGAAGAAGGATACTTACCAAAATAATGACAACTGCAATAATCCCATCTGTCAGCGCATTCAGCGTCTTAAACAAAGGATAGTCTATCATTGGTCCTTTACCGGGCATATCTGAGGATTGATAGGTATTCCGGAACTCGCTAAGTCTACTTAAATCGGTGATTTGAAATTCAATTAAGTACTCAACTTCTCCATGGTTCTTCTTAAGTACATTATAATCCGTGTCATTTACGACAAAGCGCTTTGAGCTAACAATTGCGGGATTCATTTGGATGTCTCGAACAAAATCCGTAACCATAAATTTTTGATCTAACTGTCCATTGGAAAGGGTAACCTGATCACCAATGTTCAGATCATTCTGCTTCATATAATAAATAGGAACTGCGATTTCTCCTTCAGCTACCCTAATCACTTGATTCTCTAAATTCAGCAGCAAATCAAATGATGGGTTCTGCTTAACAAAACCTATATCCATTACGCTGTTCTCTTCCGACTTATTGCTGTTACCCAAGACAATCTGCGAGCCATCTATCCTTAGCATTTCTACTGTTTGTTGATTCTTAACAAGAGGATTTGTAGAGGCGAATTTTTGAATACCTGCGTTATCTATTGGACCAGAATGCATTTGAACAAAATGGGGAGCCTTTGATTTATCCAGCAAATTACTTAAAGAACCGGACAATTCCATAATGACTTGAGAAGCACAAGCAGCAAGTAACGCCGATAACATCATAAAAATAAATAAGACGATCGTTATGATTTTATTTCTTTGAAAATCTTTTTTCACAATTTGTAGCAGCATTGACGATCTCTCCCCTACGTCTCATTCATCCTCCCTGCACGGACCTTACTCAAACATTTGCGTTACGTAGGAAAAGCTTCCTTTTTCAGCTCCCAACGTAGTCTCCATAATATAAATAAAGCTCTGAATTTTGAGAATGATCTCTTCCGGCTGCCACTTGAAAATCCCTTCATCCAATAAAAATTGTGAGGCAACCAACAGAAATTCCATCGTTTCTTTTGGATAAGGACAGTGGAACAAGCTCTCCTCGATTCCCTGCTCAATCACCTCTGTCAACACAGGTGTTAGCTTCAAAATAGTTTCAGCCAAGCTTTTCTGATGGATTAGTGCATTCTCAGCTTGATGAAACTGTTCAATCATGTGACCTTTTCTCTCCGAATCAGGTTTCTGTGCCATTATGATTTGTAGTAGCTTTTCATGTACGGAGAGCTTTGAATCAGCAGCAATGATCTTCGCAATGTCCACTCCAGCATCGATGAATCGTGTGACCACTGCTTCCATAACCTCCTCCTTCGACTTGAAATAATAGTAGAACGTGCCCTTGGCAATCCCGATCTCCTGCAAGATGTCGTTCACTGTAGTTCTCGCATAACCTTTCGTAAAAAAAAGCATTTCTGCCTTATCTAATATTTCATTTCTGCGTTCTTCCGCTTCTTTGGAAATTCTCATTTATTCTGAGTCCTCCTTTTTATAGACCGACCGTCGGTCTATTACATTTAAATACATTTAAATACATTTAATACATCATGTCAATGATGTTCCAGCAAATTGGACAAAAGAAAAAAGGTAACCTCCAAAGAATGAGGTTACCTTAATGTGCAGTCAGTATAATCAGGAGACATTTTTGCGCTTTAGGTATGATACACATTGCTGAACATGCCGGACATGATTCCAGTAATTGGAAATACTGCCCAGTTGACGTCCCAGCGTCCATAGACAAAGCCCGTAAACAGAAAAATCGCCGTCGCCAACGGCCACAACACAGCCCTCTCACAAATTGTTCTTTTCCCTTCTACTTTGCATCGATATGTGGCTCATTCAGTAGCTTCGTATAAGTTTCTTGGATATTTCCATAATAGACGAACAAGAACACCGCAGTTGCTGCAATCACCAGAAAGGCAGAAACTCCATAAGCAGCGAAATCATCGTTGAAATACGAAGTTGCGAAGATAAAGGTCGGCGACAGCACACAAAGACAGACGCCCACAATCAAAGCAAGGCGATAAGTCGGAGCATAAAGGGCTTGACTGCGCTGAAGCGCCGTTTTGAGCGCATAAGGTAGCTGAAAGCCTTGCTCTAGACTTTCGAAGCGCTCGAGTTTCATGCCGCTATAAATGAACATCCCAACGGCCACAGCGACCAGCACGAACATTCCGACCATCCCCAGCATCGAACCTTTATCAGCCATATCAGCATTATTTTCAAACAATGTACTAAGAGTAATCAACAGCGCCACCCCGCATGCGCAGAGAAAAACACCGAGACCGGTCCATAATCCAGAGCTACGTTTAGCAGCCGCATAAGCATAAACCTCTTCTTCACTAAGCATGGGCACAGTCTTCTCCTGTCCGGCTGGACGGATGCCTAGCTCAGCAGTCAGCTCCTCAATATTGCCGAATTCCGAAATAACGATACCGATCGCCTCATTCTCAGACTTGCCATCCCGCTTCAGCTCCAGGTACTTATCTTCCATCCCGGACAGCAGCTCCTGCTTCAAATGCTCCAGTTCCGGAGTCTTCGGCAGACCCGCAAACATATTATCCAGATATACTATGATCGTCTCCATGCACTATCACCACTCCTTGATAAATTGGTTTACAACTTCCTGCGTAACCTTCCATTCCTCACATTTTTCTCGGTAATAGGCGAGACCCAGTGGGGTAATCCGGTAATATGTGCGCCGCTTGCCAAGACTCTCATCCAGATAAAAGGATTCAATGTATCCGTTCTTCTCTAGCCGGGTAAAGGCGGAATACAGCGTTGTCTCCTTCATGACATACTTCTCTTGAGTCAGCTGCCTAATATTCTTAGAAATCTCGTACCCGTAGGATTCCCCATCGAGCAGCATGTAGAGGATCATCGTATCATTGTAACCACGTATAACATCACTGCTGATCAAAAATGGTACCCCCTATGATTACTTCATCTGTCGTAGTAGTTGCAGTATACCATAATTACTACGACAGATGAAGTAGTTGCGAAAAAAAATAGGCAAAAAAATCTAAAAAGCATAAAAAAAGAGAATTGCTCTATGTGAGCAACTCTCCTCAAATCAGCTAGTCTCTTGAATTTTCAAAAATCTGATCAATCTTCTCTTTCGCACCTTCCCAGGAGGTCAATAATGGAAATCCATATTGTTCACGGGCTCTCAAATTCCATGGATGCGGAATACAGAGTACTTTCCTTCCGTCCTGCAATGCAGGAACCAAGTTGTGAACCCCGTCATCGATCAGAAGATCATAATTAATAAGATTCTTTCGTTTACATGGGAAGAAATTTTCGATGGGAATAAACGGCATATGCTTCTGCAGCCAGTTCCATTTTTCAACAACTGCATTGGGCTGGGCCGCCGTAACAATAATAACATCATAAGCATTGTGTAGCTTCTCCATTTCACCTACAACATGCTCGTCGAATAATTCAAGCTCCTCATATAAACCAGGCCGCCCATAGAATACATCTTGTGTACAATCTGGATGACGTAAATGATCCGTATTCCAATCAAGCATTTCCTCGTACTTCAGTACATGAGTGGGGAAATCATTGTTGTTATGGTATATAGCTCGTTTGACCAGATGGCATATCGTGTCATCCATATCAACTGCAATTATAGGCTTTCTCATCTGTGTCCCCCATATGTTTTTTTATATTACTATTTAAGTATACACAATATAATTACTGTTTTCGTCTTGAGTTAGTTAAATTTCAATTTAATGTTTTTTAAACGCCTCTACGCATCTTTGACAGATACAGGCTTTACCACTCAGTTCCAAAGGTACCCTTTCTAGTAGTTCTGCAGGAATTTCCGTATGAAAACACCAACAATCACCACTATTAGCACCACAATGATTTAATTCTTTACATAAAGGACAATACCGTTGTTCAACTTGTTTATTTTTTATTTCCAAAGCTTCTACTCCCCCATACGATTAAACATTTCTCTTCTATTTAGTTACCAAGCATAGGATTATTCAATAAAGCATGCACAGCACTTTCCCAACATGCAATAAAGTCATTCACATTTTTTCCAATCATTTCATTCCTTCTATAGATCTTTGCAATACCTCTATACTTTCCTGAAGAAATGCCTTATTGTTCTCAATTCCTCTGGTTTTACACCAAACTACCGCACTAAAAGCATCATAAAAATTATAAAACGGTATAATATTTTCGAGATCAGGTAAAGGATGAATCGATTCGTAGCCTTGCACATAAGGGAGCCGTGTTAGCGGGTTTA
This sequence comes from Paenibacillus sp. FSL F4-0236, assembly GCF_038000135.1. NCBI lineage: Bacteria > Bacillati > Bacillota > Bacilli > Caryophanales > Paenibacillaceae > Paenibacillus > Paenibacillus sp. FSL F4-0236. Next base: position 1,441,511 of record NZ_JBBOBK010000001.1, on the reverse strand, counting down.
CTTCCCAGACGTATCGGTTTATTTTTGTAAAATCAATTTCGGAGGAACCACCACGAGCGCTCTCGTAATCAATTATACCAACGACTTCATTATCTTTTATTAATATATTGCCTGGTCGAAAATCCATATGAACAACACAAGGCCCATCAGGTTCAGGTAACACCGAATATACGCTATCAAAGTGAGTAATACATTTCTCAAATAAATCAGGATGAAGGAGTTCCTTACAAGGTTCTTTCCACTTTTCAAAATTATTTTTCAGGTATAATCTCCAGCTATTGTTCTCTACCATCTGAAAACCATCGGATCCATAACATCCATACGCTGGCATGGTAACTTCATGAAGCATGGCATGATAATTACCGATTTGAAACGCCAGACTCTGATCAATGTTACTCGTACAAGGCACCCCATCTATAGCGGAGAGAAGCAATGCACCGACACTTCTATTATCTCCGTCCCAGAAATCCAATACTTTTGGAACAGGTATAACACCCTTTAGTCTTTCAAGCATCTCATATTCGCGAACCAGTTTATCCCTGTTGTATGGAATTTTCACGTATACGTTGTCTAGATTATTAAGAGTAAGTTTATACACTTCAGAACTAAACGACTCTGGAACAGACTCTATATTCAAAACACTCAGCTTAAAAATTTCAATTAATTTATGTATGGATTTCATACGACTACCTCCAATCTCAAGGGAAAGGTGCTCTGTTCACGGTTGTGAACTCCCTATTCTTGCATTAAGATAGAGAACATTAGGAGTTTCTAAGGAACTCAACCGGGAGATTTGAACAGATGAAATTTAAGAATCACAGCTTTTCAGGTATCATTCATAGTGATCTGCTTGCTACCCAAGAGCTTCTATATAACCCGTGCAATCTTGATTGCTCTGACCTCATTCATGAACCACATAATGCTGATTATGGGGCGTATATATTTAATATAAACGCGCAATCCATTAGATTCCGTGTTGCAAAAATCACACCTACAAAGATCGGGCAGTTTGTCACGTTATGGGAGAGAATTGGAGATGGCCCCATCCAACCCTATGATATATCAGATCCTGCTGATCTCTTCGTTATAAGTACGCGCAATGAAAATCACTTTGGTCAATTTGTATTTCCAAAAGCTGTGTTAGGTAAACAAGATATATTATCCAATAAAGGTGAGGGTGGCAAAAGAGCACTACGAGTGTACCCGCCATGGGATAATCCCACGAGTCGTCAAGCTCAAAAAACACAAAAATGGCAGTTGGAATATTTCTTAGAGATACCGGTAATTAAGCCAGCAGACGTTCTTCGTGCGCAAACACTTTACGGTTTTCCAGTAAATCGAACAGTCTGACCTATGTCCTCCACATGTTTTATATCCGCCCATAAAATAAAATAATTGTACAAAGAATCTCCTATTTTCACCGCTTCTGGATATTTCAAAATAATAGCAGCCTGTTGATTCCATTCCTCTTCCTGATCAGCAGAAGGCACAATTAATCGTGCTTTCTCTTCCGCTTTTAACCCCTCTAGTGTCAGTTCAATGATTTGTGGATCAGAGCCATAAGGCTTCAGTTGATGAAATGCATCCTTGTTTGCTACTTCATCGATGGATAACCCCTCTCCAGAAATAGCGGATAACTGAAAAAATCCGTCGTTCCCCTGATACCTCTCAGCATATTCTGGATTTAGTTCCCACTCGGAGGGATACTTCAAAGTGACCTTATACTCTTTTGAAGTATATGTTGACAACCCCGATGGCTTAACCAGCATTCCGATTCCAGTACTTACTAATGCAATAGCCGCAATAATCAGGACCCCTAACCACCATCTTTTATACGTTGACGTCTTCACATTATCCCCCTAAATCAATATTTAGTTGACATGCACAGCATCAGGAAATAAGATATAAGCAAACATATGAGCAATCATTCATATGTATTGGTGAGGAGGAAATTACAATGAGTAATCTAAAAAATATCCTATCCCTAATTCTTTTCTCCATATTCCTTATTTCTTACCTTTTGAAGCTCCTTATACTTTACAAAAAGAACCACATTAAAGGAAACGTATTAGCTAAAGGAAATAAACGATCTATGATCCATTATACCGAGCTGTTCGTTAAGACTACTACTTTTGTGTGGGGAGCAGCGTGGTTTACGTTTTCCTTAGCGGAGTCATACATAGTTACACTAGTAGGAGAACATTTTAATCATCCGGCGATTCACTTTATCGGTGTTGGTGTAGTAGCCCTCGGATGTTCCATTTTCATACAAGCAATGATTGCCATGCGTACTTCGTGGAGAGTTGGGATTGATAAGTCTACTGTAACAAAACTCATCACGCACGGTATATATAAATTTAGTAGAAACGCCGCATTTGTCGGTTTTGATCTCATGTTTCTTGGATTGTATCTTATGTATCCAAATTCATTAACACTAATTATATTCTTTCTTAACATTGTAGCCATTCATTTACTTATTCTTCAGGAAGAGCAGCATTTAAAATCTGTATTCGGAGATGAATATATTCAATATTGTAATAATACACCTAGATATATTTTATTTTGAAATCTTGCCTACTGTAAATCCTATGCTTTCAAGCACGCCACAATTTACATTTTTTACAATATCCGAAAACATTCTCTTAATGTAATTACTATAGTATGAGGTTGTAAACATACATTAGGAGGGAAATTATGAAATCACCGAAAAAGTACGGCGTTAAGACGGCAATTGTAGCGACTGCAGCAACTGCTCTCTTCGTTTCCAACGTAGTCACTACACAAGCACCAAATCAGGCCAATGCAGCTTCATCAAACACAAGAAATGTGATTCTGTTTGTCGGTGACGGAATGGGTACTGCCCAGCGCAATGCCATCCGCCTAGCTACAGTAGGTGAAAAAGGAAATCTAGCGATGGATTCTATGCCATATGCTGGACTAATTCATACAAGCTCCACTGTCCCTGTTACAGATTCAGCTGCTTCAGCCACAGCCTATGCCAGCGGAGTCAAGACTTATAACGGTGCCATTGGGATGAATGCAGATAAAAAGTCCGTACAAACCATTATGGAATATGCAAAATCAGCAGGGAAATCTACAGGCGTTGTAACTACCAGCCAAATTACTGATGCTACAGGCGCTGCCTTCGGTGCTCATGTTGAAGATCGCTCCAAACAAAGTGATATCGCTCTGCAGCTTCTGACCAAGAGCAAAGTTGACGTTCTTCTCGGTGGAGGCGAAGACTTCTGGTATCCTGCTGGGAATCCAGGTAAGTTCGCAGATGAGCCAGCTGAAGATCCTTCAGAGAAGAGCAAAGGAACACAAGGGAACCTTGTAGACAAAGCTAAACAGCTTGGATACTCCTACGTAACGAACAAAACCGATATGCAAAAGGCGAAAAGCGGCAAACTTCTCGGGTTATTTGCAAATGAGGAAATGTTCCAGCAAAAGCCAGAGGGTGAAGGAGATATCTACAACCCGGTTGTATCCCTCCCTGAAATGACGAAAAAAGCGATAGACACACTTGCAGCAAATAAAAAAGGATTTTTCCTGATGGTTGAAGAAGAGGGTACTGACGAATTTGCACACCAAAACAATGCCAAGATGACGATTAAAGCGGGACAAGAGTTAGATAAGTCCGTACAGATTGCCAAAGATTTCGCTAAAAAGAATCCGGATACCCTTGTCCTAGTTCTCGCCGACCATGAAACAGGTGGATTCTCTATTGAAGCCGTAGACGCTGAAGATGAATCAGGTGACGGCATTTCCAAAGAAGATGGTCCGTTTGCCATCGCTAACTCCAAACAGAATTTCGTTGTAGACTGGACGACTTCAGGTCATACAGCAGTGGATATTCCAATTACGGCCATGGGCAAAAACGCTCAGTTGTTTACAGGAGTATACGAAAATACCGAAGTATTCACTAAGGTTGCGCAAGCCATGGGTATTAAAGTGAAATAAAAAGATCGAACAACATAAAAGACTAGCCAGACTTTCTGGTTAGTCTTTTATGTTGTTGAATCGCAATCCCGGGTTCTCCCTTATACACTATGATGATCTCCATACCTACTTAGCATCTGTTCGAATAACAAACGTGATTTCCTTAGTCTGGTCTAGCCACTCGCCTGTCAGTCGAAATCCCCGTATAGTTGCCCCTGATTCATAATCCTTACTATCTGAACTAAGAAAAGCCGCCATATTCGAATCGAGCTTAAAAGTAGCTGTCTTATCCGCCCATTCAACATTTACCGGCTCTGCTGTTTCTTTTTTATACTTTAAAGTACCATTATCTTTCAAAATATAATCTGTCAATTTGTAGCTGTTTGGGGCTGTATTGCTAAATTCGATTTCTATGATTTCTCCAAGCTTCACATAGGGAATTGAAACATCCGGTTCAGCCATAAGGCATTGGAAAGATACATTAACTTCTTCTGAATTAGTGTTCCTTTCAAGTGGCTTTAAGACAGATTGAATGACTCTCCCCTTGGTTGTAACCGTTACTTCCTTAATTACAGAATCACTTGCCTGTTCTTGATCGCAGGCTGAAAAAATAAACAGGAGTACAAGACCAAGGGTTAATAAGTATACTTTTCTCAAGGAAAACCCCCTTCTTCATTAATTTCAGTTACAATGATGATCGACAGCGAGATACGGATCAATGCATATCCAAGGCGTCCAGTTTATGGGAAAGCTCATGGATTAACTCTAGCTCATGTAATACCATACTTCGGGTATAAAAATATAGCTCTTCAGAGTAATCCAAATCTTCACCGTCCCCAACCACTAGGGATAACTGTTGTAAATGTTCCAGCTTCTCTTTCATGTAAGTCTCTCTGTAATCAAGTAATCTTCGGCGGGCCTCCTGATCCAGTAGCTCATAATAAGCAAGACGAATAGACCATTCATTATCAATACGAATAGTCTCCAGTGAAAATTCGTTCAAGCAGATATGAAACCGCTCCTCACCCTCGGCTGTGATGGAATACACATACCTTTTAGGCCGGTTTTCCTGCATTTCCGTTTTTTTAATCACCCAACCTCGCTTTTCAAACAATTTCAGCTTCGGATACAGCGAATTATTATTAACGATTTTATCGTTACTCATTACGAAAATGATATTTTTTTTAATCTCATAACCATGTTTTGACCCTTTCATTAATTGAGCCAGAATCAAGACTTCAATATCCATATTCATCCTCCGAACTACCGGACTTCATTTCCGGTCATTTTCTTATCTTACCTCAAGGACTGCATTTGTGCCAAATACTTCGTGATTTTATGCACATACTTTTATCGTTCCGTTCGATAGTATAGGTTAAAATAACCTAGTTATTTTTAACCTATGTTTAGAGAGGAAGTTATAGCATGGAATTCGCACATTTGTTCAGCAAAGGTACGATAGGAAATATGGAGCTTAAGAACCGGGTCATTTTGCCTGCCATGGGAACAAAAATGAATGCTCCGGGTGGGTATGTCAGCGAGCGCTTGATTGATTACCATGTAGCACGCGCAAAAGGAGGTAACGGCTTAAATACAGTTGAAGTAACAACCGTTCACCCAACGGCTGCTTCTGAGGATGCTCCAGCCATTTTTGATGATAAATTCATTCCTGGTATGACCCAATTGGCTCATGCTATTCGTGATGCAGGCGGCAAAAGCTGTCTTCAGTTATGGCATGGAGGGAAAGTAACTCCCAACCTGATTCAAGTCTCCTCCTCCCCTGTCCCTTTCGAGGGTGTAACACATATCCCCCGTGAGCTGGAGAATCACGAAGTTAGTGAGATGGTTCAAGCTTTCGCAGATGCTGCTTCACGTGCGAAAAAAGCTGGATTTGACAGTGTAGAATTCCATGCTGGTCATGGTTATTTGCCACAACAATTTCTAAGCCCAGCGATGAACTTCCGTCAGGATGAGTACGGCGGTTCCTGGGAGAATCGTTGTCGCTTTCCGCTCGCTTGTATCCGTGCCATTCGAGAAGCCGTTGGACCTAGGTTCCCTATCTTGATGAGAATCTCTGCTATCGAGGATCTTCCCGGCGGACTTACACTGGAAGATATGAAGCTCTTCTCGAAGCTCGCTGAGGATGCTGGTATTGATGCGATTAATGTATCGCGCGGAGTTCCAGCAGGCGCAGCTATTAAATATGAAGTACCACCTATCGATTTACCTGTGGGCTTCAATGTAGATAACGCAGCACAAATTAAATCCGTGGTTAACATTCCAGTTATAGCTGTAGGTCGTATTAATGATCCAGCTATTGCTAATCGAATTATTGCCGAAGGACTGGCTGATTTCGTAGCTATTGGCCGCGCTCAATTGGCAGATCCTGAATTCTGTAACAAAGCATTAGCTGGACGCGCGGACACCATTGTTAAATGTGTGGGTTGTGATCAAGGTTGCTTCGATGGATTCGTAAATCCGAAGGTGCCTTTCATCAGCTGTGTATTTAATCCTGCTACCGGAAGAGAAAGTGAATATGAATTGCAGCGAGCGAGCACACCAAAAAAAGTGCTTATAGCCGGTGGTGGGCCAGCCGGATTAGAAGCAGCAATCACACTGAAACGTCGTGGGCATTCTCCAATTTTATGCGAAAAAAATGACATTCTAGGCGGACAGCTTTATATCGCTGGTGCCGCACCGCGTAAAGAAGAAATGGCCGCGGCTGCTCTGAATATGGGAGAGACGGCTAAACGTGAAGGTGTAGAAATCCGAATGAATACGGAGGTTACTCCAGAGCTTATTCAAGAAATCAGTCCGGATGAAGTCATTCTTGCAATCGGATCAGCCCCGATTATTCCTCCAGTAGAAGGTGTTCTGAGTAGTCATGTAGTAAATTCACATGATGTATTATGGGGAACAGCTCATCCTGAAGGTCGAGTTGTTATTATTGGAGGGGGTTTGGTCGGTCTCGAGGTCGCTGAGCTCCTGGTCGAACGCGGAAATCAAATCACTGTTGTAGAAATGCAAGCCGATGTAGCAAATGATCTGGGTATCCTTCGTAAAATCTGTGTAATGGAAAGCTTATATGGCCACGGTGTTAGATTAATGACCAACAGCAAGTGCATGACGATCCAAAAGAATAGCGTGATGGTTGAAAAAGATGGGGAGCTTCTCAGCCTGCCAGCCGATTATGTAGTAATCGCAGTAGGATCACGCGCCCTAAACAAGCAACCCCTTCAGAACTTCTTGGAGGAAAGCTCCATTCCTTATCATGTAATTGGGGATGCAGTACAAGCTCGCAGAGCGCTTAATGCTATTTGGGAGGGTGCAGAATTAGCTAGACGAATTTAGTTCATATAGTCAATTAGATTTATGAATAAACCCGGCAGGTCGCACCTGCCGGGTTACGTTCTTATCAGAACTATCTGAAAAATCAACTTTCAGGGGCTAATAAGTGCGTTAGTGCCTGCACCTGTTCCATATGTATTCGTCTTCTATAAAGCACCTAAACTCGCCCTCATTCATGAACTTGATCTTCACCCCTGAACGATATTTTCATTCTCATGTCAATGTAGAAGACACGCTAAAATTGAGTATCGGCAGCCCGATAAAAGCAGCATATCTTTCAGCAGCTTTAAACACAGCTTCTTCAGCATTTCCAAGTTCTCTAAATGGATGAATGACTATCTCAATTCCTTTTTTCTTAATCGAACGTTTCCATGTACCTATAACTTGGCCACCAACAACAATCATAGGCAGGAAAACACCGTTGTTGCCAGGAACAATTAAAGGAGCCGTCTCAGGTTCAAGTACAGCACTCCGGTCTTTATAACCAAGAATGTACTCATCGAAACCTGGAAGTAAATAGATACCTGACTCTTCATCCGCTGAAACTACTCGATGGTTAGACATCCAATGCTCATTGCCATTTATATCTGTCGATTGAAGTTCTTTTTTCACAGATTCTAGCCCTCGTCTGGCATCTGTAAGGGTTATGCCTGCCCACCAAGCGAAGTCCTGAACGGTCGCTAATCCACGGGCTGTAAAATACCGCAAGGCGAGTTCTTGCAACGATTGTTCGTAAGATAGCTCTCGGCAATCTGGCACCCATTCCTCTAACAATACAATCGTTTGCTGTTTACCATTCATCGGACCAAAACAAATCAGTCCTTGATAGGCACTATTCCAGAGCATGTGATAACCGCGTTGATCCCCCGTGTAGATGCCTTCCTCTTCTATTAGCTGAAGTAGGACCGAACGATCCATATGCTTCCCGCCCTTTAGAGCATTCACAATAATTTCTCTACAGCGCTCCAGTGTCTGATCATCAAGTCCAAGCTCAGCCATTCGCCGCTTCGTTTGTGATGCTAAACGCGGTGCAGAGAGCTGTAGCATCCATTTTACATCTTCTGCTGGGACGAAATGAAGCGTACCTCGCAGCGTCCAAGTAAGAATAATCTTGCGGTCAGAGATTGCACGCTCTATATCAGCTAATTTCGTAGCAGGAGAACGTAGTCCGATGGCCCAAACCGCCTGCATATAGTCTTGCGCTTGCATAGCCCCCATTTTTTTCACGACCTGCTCTGGTGTGTGATGTAAAGAGCCTGCAATCATTTGATTATACAACCTACTATTTGCAATAAGGTTATTCGTCACACTACTCCCCCTTTTCAGAAATGAATCCTCAAATTATATACTTCCAGTTATTTAACAAAATGGTTAAGTTCTTGCTCATGTCTATGTCGATATTACTATTGATTCTATTGAAATACGAGATTAAATTAGAATATGAACTCCATTCCATTGCATAATGTGCAATAGAAAGTCATATACAGACCTCAAAAAAAGGTTTCTGTTGCACTTCGTACATTAGAATTTGCTGAAAACCTTCAAAAAAGAGTTTTAACCTATATTTAATTGTAAAAAATGCAACAGAATTCAGATCCCCTTTCTTTTGGATCCATTCTGTTGCACGAAATACAACGTTAGGGATAAAATACCCTTTTATATTACAGACTGAAGGTATTTTCTTAAACAGAGCCCTTCTTTTTAAAAGAAAAACGCTGCTTCTTCCGCTTGCTTCACTTGCTGCATCGCGTTCGTGGTGTTCACCAATTCATTAGCTAGTCGATTCAGTCTAAAAATAATATCATCATCCACAATTACTTTCCGGTCATATTGTTTCTCTTCAATAAAAACATACTTAGGAACCACCACCGCTCTCATATAAGAGAGGATCGGTTTCAGTTGTTGTTCTGCCACTAAGTAATGTTTTGAAGAACCTGCAGTTACTACAATACCGATAACTTTATCCTTAAACCCATTAACCGGGAGTAAATCAAATAGATTCTTAAGTGTTCCTGGAATCGAAGCTTGAAAAACTGGGGTGCCAATGATATACGCGTCGGCGGCCATGATTTTCTCCAGAACAACTTTGGTATCACCTGTATAATCCATGTAGCTGCGTCCATCACTAAATTCCAGCTTATAATCTCCTAGATCGATTAGTTCTACGTCGAAATCCGGATGCTTTTCTGTGATGTTGTTAAGTGCTTGCTGTACAGCAATTCTAGTCTTCGATCCAACAATGGATCCTGAAATCCCAATGATATTCATACTATCCCCTCTTTCTTATTTCTTAGCTGTAGCACGTCTTACGGCTGGTGCTACTTCAGATGCGAACAGGTCAATCATTTGTTCCACTTGAGCATAAGGTAACCCACCGACATCAATCTGAGCTAGAAAACGATTATGGCCATACATCTCATGTTGATAGAGGATCTTCTCCACAATTTGTTGCGGGCTTCCCACGAGCAGTGCATTTCTCACACTCATCGCTTCCGCAAATTGTTCTTTCGGATAGTAAGACCCACGAAGCTCTTTCATCAAGTGATTGATATATGGATAATAATCGCGGAATGCTTTTTGTGAGTCCGGATCAATATACATTAAAGAAGTTGTGCTGATGGGAAGGTCTGCTGGATTAAACCCTGACTCTGCAGCAACCATACGATACGCTTCTACAGAACCCTTAAAGGCAGATGACGGGCCACCAAGGGTGGTCAGCATCATCGGGATCCCCATTCTTCCCGCCTTAATTGCACTTGCTGGAGGTCCCCCAACCGCTCGCCAAATTGGCAACTTTCCATTTAAGGGCTTAGGGAAGATTTCCATATCATTTAATGCAGGACGGAATTTCCCTTCCCACGTTATACGATCGGACTCATTTATTTTCATGAGCAATTCAATTTTCTCTTCGAACAATTCTTCATAATCTCTTACGTCATAACCAAAAAGTTCATAGGCCCCGAGACGCGATCCACGTCCAGCAACAATCTCTGCTCTACCGCCTGATAACAAATCCAATGTTGCAAAGTCCTCATATACACGTACAGGATCTGCTGTACTTAGTACAGTTGCTGAACTGACAAGCTTTATACGTTCGGTTGCATTTGCAATGGCTCCAAGGACAACCGAGGCAGCTGAGGTAATGAATTTAGGTTGATGACTCTCGCCTACTCCAAATACATCTAATCCAGCATCCTCAGCTAATTTGGCAGCCGCTACGATCTCTTGAATCCGTTGTCGTTCACTAATTGCTTCTCCTGTTAAGGCATCTGTGGTGTGATCACCTAACGTGTATAAACCTAGCTCCAACCCTTTTTTCTCATCGATTCTATATTGTTCCATCATGATTATGTCCTCTTTTCATAGTTGTATTAGGTTTAGCGAATAGGATGAAGCTTCGATTCAATCTCTTCACGACGTTCTTCCAGAAATGAAGGTAAGGTCAAACTCTCTCCTAGCGCGTCAAAAGTTTCATCAATCTCAAATCCCGGGCCATCTGTAGCAAGCTCAAAAAGAATATGGTTCGGATCCCGGAAATACAAGGAATGGAAGTAATAACGATCAATGACCCCTGTATTTTTAAAGCCTGCAGCAGTGATCTTGGCGGCCCATTCGGTTAGTTCTTCGATATCCTTCACTCTTATAGCCACATGATGGATGCTCCCTTTACCCGGTCTCTCCCGATCTTTGTCATTTACTTCTTTGACCTGGAGCTCGGTGTATAAACCACCCTTCCCCGTTTCATATATATCTACCATAATCTTGGAATCACCCATCGATGGTACTGTCCGAACTTGTGTATAGCCCAAGATATCTTCCAAAACCGTCTTTGTGCGGCCAGCCTCACGTACAGTCAATTCAACGGGTCCTAACCCAACGATGGCATACTTTGGAGGGATGTCTTCTGTAATCCACGGCTCAACTAGCTCGATACCGTTATCTTTTTCAGCCGATACTAAATGGACCGTCAATTCATCTCTATCATAAAAAGTAAGCGACTTACGTTCCCCGATACTTACAATCGCTTCATGAGGAACTTCAAAAGAATCTAATCGACTAGCCCAATATGACAAGGCTTCATCGCTAGGAACAAGAAGGGAGAAAGAACTAATACTGTTCGTCCCTTTGCGGGTCTGACCTGCATTTGGCATTTCAAAAAAAGATACTTCGGTTCCAGGAGCACCATTACGATTTCCATAAAATAGATGGTACATGGATGGATCATCTTGATTGACCGTTTTCTTTACAAGTCTCAATCCCAGTACCTCTGTATAAAACCATAAGTTTTGTTTAGCGTCCTTAGTAAGCATAGACACATGATGTTGTCCGTTTATGGGTTGTTGTTTCATTTTAAAAACCTCCTAATGAGTTTTGTTGAATTTAAGTTTACTAGTATACTGATGAGGAAAAAAGTAAGCTTTATTATCAATAAAGCTTTTGCGACACTACTGAACACCTCGCGGGAGTCGATTCTCATCTTGGCTATGGCGATGAATCTTTTTAAGCATGCTGTAAAACACTTTCTTCTCCTCATCTGTCAGTGGATCGAATAACGAGGCTTGGAAATCCGATTGCAAGGGCAGTACCTTCTCAATAAGTGTTTGGCCCTTTTCCGTTAAAGTAATGTACTTCACTTTCCAATCCTGTTTGCGTTCAATCCATCCTTCTTTCTCTAATCTGCCAAGCATATGGGATACCCCACCTTTAGTAATGGTTAGATGCTCGGCAATTTCCATCTGTGTTACAGGCTGATGTAATAATATTTGTACCAAGGTATCGAATTGATTAACTGTTAAGTTAAATTGCTTCAAGAATTCATTGGAAAGATCGTTACTATTCTCATATACCCTAACCAGCCGCAACCAGATCAATAAGCTTAATTGGTTATCTTCAGTGAATCCATTGTTTCTCATTTGGTCACGTCCATCGTTTGTTTATTTTATGTGTTAATTGATTTGTTAATATGAGTATACTAGTAAACTGACAAGGAGTCAAGCTCAGTAAAAATCCTACACGCTTGCCAAATACCACTTCGGAATATAGGTTTGAAAATCATCATACCACTCCAGAACACTCTCCGCTCGGCTCAGCATATTAGTAACTTCCCTTTGACCACCCCCTATGAACCGGTTCAACTACCTCCCCTTTAGAAGCATTAGGGATGTCACTAAAAAATGGAATCATTTCACAACCTCCTTTTAATCAAACTGCTTCACAAAATAGAAAAATTTTCTTATTTATTTAGAAGATTTTTTTATTCAATTGATGTTAGAACAACAATAGTGTATGATGCATAGTATAGATCAAATACTGTATGACACATAGTAAGTATAAGCGGCTTCGACGTCCTCTCAAGGACAGCAAGCGTTTAAACCTAAAATATAAGAACAATTTATAAGCGATTATAAATCCTTATATTTTAAATAATGAGGTGGGTGAATGAGTACTTTATTAAATTCTTTAATCACAGAGCTTAGAAGAGGTACGTTAACGCTAGCCGTTTTAAGTCAATTACGAACACCCCAGTATGGATATTCGCTCGTTCAATTGTTGGAGGAATCCAGCATCATCATCGATCAAAGCACTCTATATCCATTACTTCGCCGATTAGAGAAACAGGAATTAGTGACGAGCAGCTGGGACACATCCGAGAGCAGACCCCGTAAGTATTATGTTCTAAGTGACTATGGCGTAGAAATTTTTTTACAGCTAAAGGAAGAATGGCTTAAGAATTCGAAAGAGCTCTACGGCCTATTACAAGGGGAGGATGACCATGAATCTAATTGAGATTTACATTCATGAAGTGACTCGGAGGTTACCGGAACAAAATCGGGAGGATATCGCTCTCGAATTACGATCTACCATCGAGGATATGTTACCGGATGATTATGACGAAAAAGAGGTAAAAGCCGTCCTTACAAAATTGGGCAATCCCGCTATTTTAGCTAGTGAGTATCGCGATCAGCCCATGTATCTCATCGGCCCACGCTATTTCGATTTATATGTTACGTTGTTAAAAATGATTATACCCATCGCTGTAGTTGTTTCTTTAATCGCTCTGGTTGCTGATTACTTGATTGGCTATAGCGGAGATAAAACAGTTGCGGATATTGTTACTGCAGTTATAAGTAGAGGAATTGGAACCTTCCTTGAAGTAGGAATCCAAGTCTTTTTTTGGATAACTGTTGTGTTCGCTATTATCGAACGGGCGGATAAAGGAAAGGAAGGTCATCCACTTACTACAAAATTAAGGAAATGGACTCCTGATGATTTGAAGGATATCGCGCTTGTCCATAAGAAAAAAGCAATTACAAGCTTCGAAGTGTTCGGAAGTTTACTGTGGACTGCCATTTGGGCTACTGTTTATTTTAATGCTGAACACCTGATCAGAGTCTATAGAGGCGGTGAAGGCGCACTTAACTTCGTAGCCCCAGCTTTTAATCAGCATGTGTTACTTGATTATTGGCCTATTATTCTTATTGTGATCGGATTAGAAGTCGCATTAACTATATATAAATTAATCAAGAGACAATGGACTAGAGAATTAGCATTATGTAATACGGCTCTCGAGCTCATTGTGCTTATTGTATTCGCTATTATCCTTATAAATCCGAATGTATTTAACCAAGAATTCATTAACTACATGTCTAATTTATTAACCACTACAGCTAACCAGTTTGAAACGGGGCTAGTAGGTGGAGGAATAGCGGTCTTGATTTTAATTGCGGTCCTCAATATATATGAAGGCTTCCGCAAGGCTCGCCTTTAGTATTCACAGAACGGCGATTCTCCTGTTATTTGGAGAATCGCCGCTTTGTATTCTGATTCGTTGGCTGCCTGCTTCAACAGCTTTCACAGTGTCAGTCAGCACACTCTAAGTGTTACGGACCCAGAGGACGTTATTTGCGAATTTCCAGCCTTTAAAACAGAGTTTCGGACAATAGAGTGCCCCAGCAGCCATTCATGACTTATGGGACACTCTATCTGGTTTAATTAAAGAAGCTCAAGCTCAATAACCGTATCCATCTCGTCGGGAAGCTTAGCCCCTTTTAATGTAATAAACGCCCCACCGTCAACATCCGAATATTCCTCAGCCATCCACGGCACCTCCACCTTTAGCTCGGTACCATCACGTAGTAATCTAGCCTTTTTAATCTTCCCTTTCAAGCCTTGGAAATAGATCGGGCCAATTCCACGGTCGTAGACGTGCGCATACAACTTGTTGCCCTTTTGCGTATAACGTCCCCACTCTGGCTTAGGCAGCGAAGACTTCCCGCATCCATAAATACTATCGCCATTAAGGCGCATCCACTCCCCAACTTCGTCAAGGATAACCAGTGATTCCCGTGTCATTTCACCTTTAGCATCTGGTCCAACATTAAGGAGGAGGTTACCATTCTTACTGATACATTCGACCATTGAGCGAATGACCTGCTGGGTTGATTTATAATTTTTATCTTCGGAATGGTAGCCCCAGTTATCATTAAGCGTAATGCATGCTTCCCATGGAATGGATTGACCATTCACGTCAACAATGCCACCGGGAGGAATGATCTGCTCTGGAGAAAAGAAATCTCCAGCATATTCTTCTGGCTCGGCCGCGCGGATATTCCCACCCAAACGATTGTCGATAATAATATCCGGCTGGATAGAGCGAATCATACGGATTAGCTTCGTTGCTTTCCATTTCTCTCCGGTCATATTGTCATAGGAGAAATCAAACCACATGATGTCGATTTTGCCGTAATTCGTCAACAGTTCCTTCACTTGTCCATGCATATACTCCAAGTATCGATCAAAATCAATCGGCTTGTCTTTAGCCGCTTCGTTATCCCGATCAGGATGCGCTTTATCACCATATCCAGGGTAGTCATCATGATGCCAATCAATAATAGAGTAATACAGACCTACAGCAATACCTTCCGCCCGGAAAGCGTCTACATATTCTCGAACGAGATCACGTCCAGCAGGCGTGTTAGTCGCTTTAAAATCTGTTAGCTTGCTATCAAACAAGCAGAATCCGTCGTGGTGCTTGGTCGTAAGAACCGCATACTTCTGCCCCGCTGCTTTTGCTGCGCTGGCCCACTTCTTCGGGTCATATCGAGATGCGTCAAATTCATCGAAATACGTCATATAATGCTCTCTACTCATTCGCTCGTTTCCACGAATCCACTCACCTCGTGCTGGAATTGAATATAATCCCCAATGAATGAACATACCGAATCTATCCTGTAAGAACCATCTCGTTCTTTCTTCTCTTGTACCCATCTCTTCAGCCCCTCCGTTTTCGCTAGCTTTGATAAATAGTTCAGATAGTCTAGACGGTATGAAATAATGCTGCAGCGCCTATAAGACCTACATCATCCCTCAGACCTGCTGATTCAATAGTATAAGTTCCTTTATACGGCTTCATGACAAGTTCCTCTGTTTTCTCTCTCAGCGCTGGAAACAGTAGTTCACCAGCTTTGCTTACGCCTCCACCAATTACAATACGATCAGGATTAAACGTATGTACCGCGTTAGCTAATCCAATCGCCATATAATGAATCGTTCGCTCAATCACCTCAACAGCCACCGGATCTTTTAGTGCCATCGCTTCGAAGACGTGTCGAGAATTAATCTTTTCACCACTTCTACTAGCCAGCTCTGTAATCATCGACGTTCTGCTCTCCATACTCCGCAGTGCCATATCCCGAATCGCTGTACCCGAAGCAAATACTTCCCAGCATCCATATCTTCCACAGCTACATTCCGTTCCGTGCGGGTCAATAATATTATGACCGAGTTCTCCAGCAAATGAGTTCGTTCCGAGCAGTAGCTCACCATCCATAACAATTCCAGCTCCAATTCCTGTGCTGAAGGTAACATACACCATGTTGTTCGAGCCTTTGCCAGCTCCTCTTACATACTCGCCCCAAGCCGCAGCGTTCGCATCGTTTACCACTTTCACTTCTATGCCAAGTTCTGACTCCATCCAATGTTTCAGTGGAACATTATCCCATTCAGGAAGATTGGTACCGTGAATTACGATTCCATCCTGGCTATTCACAGCTCCAGGAGAAGCCAGTCCGACTCCAATCAGCGGTCGCCCTTCGGATACAGAGCGGATCATTCCGATCATTCGCTGCACCACCTCTTCAGCGGTGCACGCGCCAGCTGTCTCCATTAATTCCCGATTCAACACGGTACCCTTTGAATCGAATAATGCTGCGGCAATTTTTGTTCCGCCTAAATCAATTCCTACTACATAGCTCTCAGCCTTATGCATAACCATTCACCTTTTCACTATCTATTATTAGCCGTTCGAATGAATATTCTTAGCTAACGCCCGCAGGGCTACTGGATCGATTGGCGACAAAGCATCTTTGCCATGACGAACAGCCGATCCAAAATGTACTTCTGTGACTCCGGTCTGTTGAATAAACGATGTAATACCTTCTGGCTTCAAACCACTTCCAGCCAAAATACTTATCGAACTACCTCTTGATTCCTCTACTAGCCTACGCATAGCGGGAATGGCTTCAGGTGCCGGACCTGGTCCAGCAGAGGTAAGTATACGAGTGATTTGCGGGTAATTACAAAGTGTCCGATAACCTGCAATTTGGTCCTCCAGCTCGTCAAAAGCACGATGGAAGGTTACTTGTAAGCCATCTGTCAACGGCAATAATATTTCAAGCGCATGCTCATCGATCTTTTTTTCCGGTGTTAATGCGCCAAGAACAACTCCCGAAGCACCACTGGCTGCAATCTGCCTGATCTCTGCAGCCATGGTCAAAATATCATCCTTGGAATAGTTAAATGATCGACTGTGCGGACGGACCATAACAAAGACAGGAATGCTAACCGATTTGGCTACCCGCTCCACCAACCCTATTCCTGGTGTTAATCCACCTTCCGTAATGGCAGTAATAAGCTCAAGACGATCTGCGCCATTCGCCTCAGCCGTCAGAGCATCATCCATACAAGTAGCGATGATTTCCAATCTCATAACTTTCACCCACTCTTCCAGTTGTTAATGATGCACTTGCTTCATGACATAATCGGCGAGCAGGCGTACACCATATCCCGTCGCTCCAGCTTCAGAGTACCCCACATCCTGTTTGTACTGTACCGTCCCAGCCATATCAATATGAACCCAGCTCATAGATTCTGCTACAAAGCGCCGAATAAATAGGGCTGCTGTAATCGCACCTGCAAAAGGGGAAGTACTAACATTGCGGAGATCGGCGTAATTACTCCGAAGATCTGCTTCATATTCATCCATTAACGGCATGGGCCACAGTCGTTCTCCATTGCGCTCACCAATCTCAACTAGACTCTGCGTTATATCTGCATCGCCCCATATGCCCGCGATGCCTAATCCGAGCGCCGCACCGACATTTCCAGTTAAGGTAGCGATATCAATAGCTTGGGTTGCTCCGATATTCGCGGCATGAATAAGCGCATCCGCTATGATAAGTCGACCCTCGCCATCCGTATTCGCAACCTGAACGGTTAGCCCGTTAGGGTAGCGGATAACAGACGAAGGTAACATCGCCTCAGCATCTGGCACATTATCAACGACTGGAATAAGTGCGGTCACATTTACATTTGCACGCTTCCGTATCAAAATATCCATAGCCCCAATAACAGCAGCCGCACCGCCCATATCCATGCGTGCATCGCTGATATCGCTAGCCGTCTTCACATTCATGCCGCCTAAGTCAAAGGTTACACCTTTACCTACCAGTGCTAACATCGGTAATTCAGGGTTACTCTTGTAACGAATTTCAACTAGGGCTGGAGCGTGCTTACTCCCCGCTCCAACTGCGAGCAATCCATTCATCTGAAGTTCCACGAGCTCCTGTCCTCGATAGATATGGACTTTCAAAGCAGCATCATCACGGTCGAAAAATTCTGCCATCCATTCCGCAAAACGATCAGGGTTCAGTGTCCCAGGTACCTCATTCACAAGATCGCGAGCAACTACGGCTCCTTCAGCGCGTATCTGTGCAGAAACCCGTACAGCTTCCAATTCAATCGATGACAGCTCAGGCCAATCTATCGATTGAAGCTGTAATTCAACAGAGCCTTCCACCTTGGTAGTTCCCCGATAAGTTTGGAAACGGTACAAGCCGAGAATCCAGCCTTCCATCCA
The DNA here is from genome assembly GCF_038000135.1 of Paenibacillus sp. FSL F4-0236. Classification (NCBI taxonomy): domain Bacteria; kingdom Bacillati; phylum Bacillota; class Bacilli; order Caryophanales; family Paenibacillaceae; genus Paenibacillus; species Paenibacillus sp. FSL F4-0236. The sequence goes on along the minus strand of NZ_JBBOBK010000001.1, from coordinate 1,423,087 downwards.
AGCTTGTAATTCATCAGCAGCAGTAATATCCTTATTCCTATTTATAGCCTCCGATGCTAAGCGAACAAGCGAAGCACTACTGCGTCCTTCCTTCAGAATTGCACGAGCAGCAGCTCCACCCGCTCGGCGAATCCTCTCAAGCGTAATATCCTTGCGCTTTCCCATTCCTACCGCTAACACATCAGACTCTTCCTCAGTGCGAGCATGTAACCAAGTCACACTGCTGCACTGTTTGTGGGGCGATCCCAGCTTAAAAGGAAAAGACTCCTCGTCATAAGCTAAATAGACAATAGTATCCGCCACATTAGCGGAATCGAATAAGATATTCATCGCTGTCCCTTCTTTTCCGTAAAGTTATCTCACAATTTCAGCTACCGCTCTAATTTCAGCATTTCTTCATCAAATAAATGACACGCAACCTCATGACCTGGTTCGACTTCTCGGAATATCGGTACATGCTGCTTACAGATTTCCATGCAGGAGGGACATCTTGTATGAAAACGGCATCCCGACGGTGGGTCAACCGGACTTGGAAGATCTCCCTTCAGAATAATGCGCTCCTTCTTTAAGGTAGGATCGGGTACAGGTACAGAAGATAGCAGTGCTTGTGTGTATGGATGCATTGGACGATCATACAAGGTATCCTTATCCGCCGTCTCTACGAGCGAACCAAGATACATAACTCCAATTCGATCACTAATATGCTCAACAACACTTAGATCATGTGAAATGAATAAATATGTCAGACCATACTCTTCCTGCAGATCCTGCAACAGATTTAGCACTTGTGACTGAATCGAAACATCCAGTGCTGACACAGGCTCATCCGCCACGATTAAGCTTGGGCGAACAGATAACGCCCGGGCAATTCCAATCCGTTGTCGCTGCCCACCGCTGAACTCAAAAGCGTAGCGCTCGGCGTGGATACTATTCAATCCCACTGTCTCTAGTAACTCGCATGCTAGTTTATCCCGTTCTTTGGACGAGAGCTTTGTATGAATGAGCAGAGGTTCAGCCACAAGATCCTTCACCTTCATCCGTGGATTAAGCGAAGCATAGGGGTCTTGGAACACCATTTGTATATCTTTACGAATAGGCCGCATTTGATTGTCTGAGATATGGCTAATATTTTGACCCTTAAACCACACTTCACCGTCATTCGGCTCCAGCAAGCGAGTCACTAATCTACCCGTAGTAGATTTACCACAGCCACTTTCACCCACAAGGCTGAACGTTTCTCCTTTACGTATAGCGAATGAGATCCCATCAACTGCGTGCAAATATCTAGTAGTTCCGAAAAAGCCCTTTTTCACCGAGAAAAACTTCTTCAGACTTTTAACTTCAATGAGTGGAGTCTCCTTCACAAACGTCCCCCTCCTTCCGTGTTCTCCTGCTGTGTAAGCCAACAACGACTCTTTCGCTCTAGTCCCTCAATCGGGAGTAACTCTGGCTCCTGCGAGAGACAACGCTCTGTGACATAATCGCAGCGTGGCGCAAACTTACAACCTGCTGGCATTTGTGATAGATCAGGTACATTCCCTTTAATGGAATCCAAGCGACGTACGTTTTGACGCAGCTTAGGAACGGATTGAATTAATCCCTTCGTATATGGATGCTGCGGTCTTGCAAATAGTTCATGAACAGAAGCTTCCTCCACTACACGACCAGCATACATAACAACTACACGGTCGCATAGTTCTGCCACTACACCAAGGTCATGGGTTATGAGCAGCATTCCCATATCCTGTTCTTCTTTCAGGTGCTTCATTAGATCAAGGATTTGAGCTTGAATCGTTACATCAAGCGCCGTTGTTGGTTCATCTGCAATCAGCAGTTTCGGGTGGCAAGACATCGCCATCGCAATCATTACACGCTGCCTCATACCGCCAGAAAGCTGATGCGGATATTCATCCACCAAGTCTTCCGCACGTGGTATACCAACTAACCGCAACATATGAATGGCATGTTCACGAGCCTTCTTCCGACCATAACCCAAATGCAACATTATCGGCTCCATCAATTGCAAACCAATCTTCAGCACAGGATTAAGCGAAGTCATCGGCTCCTGAAAAATCATCGCCATTTCATTTCCCCGTATCTGGCGCATCTCTTTGTCCGTAACCTTTGTCAGATCCGTTCCCTCGAAACGAACAGAACCGCCAGAAATTCTGCCTGGCGTATCCTTAAGGAGCCGCATAATCGACAGTGAGGTAACGCTTTTGCCACAGCCGGATTCTCCAACTAGACCCAGCACTTCACCTTTCTTAATCACAAAGTCAACACCTGCAACTGCCGTTATACTTCCATCGCCGCGTTTAAACTCCGTTTTCAGCCCTTGTACTTCCAGCAAATTTTGAGTCATGTCTTGTCCCTCCTTAGTTTTTCATTTTGGGATCAAGAGCATCGCGCAGTCCGTCCCCGACCAGGTTAAATGCAAGTACTGTCAAAAATATAGCTAAACCCGGAAAATAAACGATATGTGGAGCAATACTTAAATAATCGCGCCCCATACTTAACATTGCCCCCCAATCGGGCTCCGTTGGCTTCGCACCCATTCCAAGAAAGCTCAGTGACGCAGCGGCTAAGATTGCCCCGCCAATTTTCATGGATAAATTAACAATGATACTAGGGACTGTTTCAGGAAAAATATGTCGCCAAATGATTCTTCGATTCTTTGCACCCATTGAACGGGCAGCTTCAACAAACAACGTTTCCTTCGCAGACAATGTTACGCTCCGAATAATGCGGGCGAACGAGGGTGTACCAAAGACTGCAACGGCAATCACAACGTTGGATAAACCAGGCCCAAGTATAGCGACGATCCCAATGGCAAGTAGTAAATCAGGGAATGAGAACAATACGTCACTGCCACGCATAATAATCCGATCCAGCCAACCGCCATAATATCCACTGACAAGACCAAGGATAGTTCCAAGTACACCTGCAATCAATACGGAGCTCAGACTGACCGCCAAAGTCAACCTTGTACCATCAATTAAGCGACTTAGAATATCACGGCCGTATTCATCCGTTCCCGCCCAGTGCTTGGCAGACGGACCCTGCATTAGCGCATCATAGTTCGGTTCATCAGGATTATAAGGGGTCAGAAATGGCCCGAAAATGGCAATTAAAAAAAGCAATATGATAAAAAATGCAGCCACAAGGGGCATCTTTTGTTTGCTGAACTTGCGAATAAAAACACCCGCGCGGCCTTTTGTTTTCTCCGGGGCTATTACCTCTCCGGGTATAGGAGAATTAGTTCCCATTACCGCTGAATTGTCGCTCATGATATCCCTCCTAATCCTATATTCACCCTATAGAAAACTATCGTAATTCTGCCTCTCAGTTACTCTAGCTTACTGAGAAAACCTGATTTTCGGATTGAGTACGCCATACAATAAATCTACAATTAAATTGATAAGGATAAATTGTGTTGAAAACAGCAGCAGCAAAGCTTGAATAACTGTATAATCCCGGAACAAAATGGAATCCACCAGCAGTCTACCCAGACCAGGAATACTGAAAACTGTCTCAACCATTACCGATCCACCAAGCAAGAATCCAAATTGAAGTCCAGCTACAGTAACGACCTGTATTAGAGAATTGCGCAGCGCATGCCTGCTAATAACAACATACTCGCGTAAGCCTTTCGCACGTCCAGTACGGATATAATCCTCCCGTAACGTTTCTAGCATCGATGACCGCGAGTAACGAGCCAGCATCGACATAATTCCCATTCCAAGTGTAATGGAAGGAAGAATATACGATTTCCAGGAATCCACACCACCGGTCGGAAACCAGCCAAGCTCTACCGAGAAAATTTGAATGAGTACCAAACCTAACCAGAATCCAGGAATCGACATCCCTGAAATGGCTGTCAATGTGCCTAAGTGATCAGGCCATCTATTACGATAAACCGCTGAAATAACACCAATTAGAAGACCAATGACAAGCGCCCAAGCCATGCTGAGAAACGTTAACCACAAGGTAGGCATTATTCTACTTTCTAGCATATCGGTTACTGGAATCCCTGATCGAATCGAATTGCCCAGATTACCACTTAGTAGATCGCTCATGTAGTTTATGTATTGATTCCACAGCGGCAGATTGAGACCTAGTTGCTCTTGAATGCCATGAATCTCTTCAAGTGTGGCGTCTTTACCCGCAATAAGCCGGGCCGGATCGCCCGGAATTAAGTGAATAAACAGAAAGACTAATACCGATACAATGAATAGCAACGGAATAACCCCGAGGAGTCTTTGTAAAGCATATCTACCCAACTCATAAGCCCCCTTCAGTATCGACAAATGATTTAGTTAAGGCCGCTTCCTACCATTCTTAAGAAGCGGCCTCGTTCAATTCTTGGGAAATTAAATCTTGCGTTTGACTTGAATTATTTCACTTCTGCATTTAGGACATTAATGGAACCATCCGGGAAGACTTTGACACCTTCCAGATTCGATCTTTTGCCTGAGATGATTTGGTCAACGCCCATGAATGCCCACGGAGCATCTTCCCATACTGTTTTTTGAATATTTGCATAAATGGATTTAGCCGCTTCTGGATCAACAGATTTGTTTGCTTCAGCAATCCATTTATCTACATTTTCATTTTTATAATAAGCTGTATTCGAGCCAGCAGGTGGGAACATTTCACTACTGAACAACCCTCTAGTAGCACCATCTGCATCACCGGAGGATGGAGACCAGCTGACATACCACATTTGAATTTTTGCTTCTTCAGGTGTTTTAGCAGCGTTAATTTGGTCGGATAAAGTACCGCCTTCCATAGACTTCACTTCTACTTTAATGCCTACAAGCGCTAGCTGTTGTTGGATAAATTGCATACCCTTCATAGTTTCGGATTCATTCTCACCCCAAATTTCGGTTTCGAATCCGTCTGGATAACCCGCTTCCGCAAGCAGTTGCTTAGCTTTTTCAATGTCATAGTCATAACCTGTTTGTGGGGAATAATATTGTGTTTTGGATGACATCGTGGAATCAAGCTTAGCGCCAAGACCCGATTTCACCACCTTGATATACGCATCTTTGTTGATAGCATAGTTAATGGCTTGACGTACCTTTACATCATCGAAAGGTTTCTTCATCGTATTCAAAGTAACATAACGAACAATGGTTGAATCGATGGTATCTATAGTAATTCCTTCAATGCCTTCAACCTCGGATACTTGCTCGGTAGGCATTGGATAAATGAAATCAGCCTCTCCAGTCTTCAGCATCGCAATCCGTGATCCATTCTCTGGTACGGGTCTAAAGGTTATACTATCCACTTTCGGCAAGTCCTTTTGCCAGTAATCCGGATTCTTCTCAACAACTAGCCGATCACCTTGCACCCATTCTTTGAACTTAAACGGACCCGTTCCTACAGGTTTTTTCGAAATATCAGCTCCGTTTTCTTCTAAAGCTTTCGGGCTAATAATAGGTGCCATAGCAACTTTATTTAAAAATGCGTTGTATGGCTCGCTGAGTGTAATAACCACGGTTTTGGCATCAGGAGTCTCCACTTTTGCTACCTTTGCAAAGCTTTTGCGCAGTCTCAGATTGTTCTTCTCATCTTGAATACGGGCGATGTTTACTTTAACCGCTTCAGCATTGAAGTCAGTACCGTCTTGGAATTTAACGTTCTCTTGCAAGTTGAACGTGTAGACCAACCCGTCTTCACTTATGGAATGGCTAGCAGCAAGGACAGGAACTACGTTCATATTCTCATCAAAACCCATTAGACCTTCGTACATCGTTCTGGCAGCGCTGATTGAATGTGTATCGCTTGCGTTATGAGGGTCTAGCGTAATAAAGTTAGAATTGATGGCAATTACAATGTCTTTATCATTTTTTGTAGTTGGGGTGCTAGTTTCAGTTCCACCAGCGGTATTGCCGCCTTTTCCCTCGTTGTTCGCTTTGTTGCCGCACCCTGCAGTCACTACTACTGTAATAAGCAGCAGCATGAACATTGACCATACTTTTCCTTTTACTTTCATGTTATACACTCCCCTTTAGAAACGATGTATTAGAAAAGCTCCCAGTCCGATTATTCATGAGACTTGAAGATTATTCTCGATCCTTATAATCAGACTTCCCATTGGAATACAGCACGTCGCTCGCCCACAATTGTACCGCCATCATTGACAATAGTGTTCGGCACGAGTGCATATAAACGATCAATCGTATCTTGATTGCTATAGCCTAAACGTTCCAGAATCGATGCGATGATACAAGGCCATACTTGCTCGGAGCCATCGGATACTTTTAGCGAGATACCGATTCGTTCCTTTCGGAGTCCAATCCCATATACACCTTTAGCGCCGCCCTTTGCCGTCAGATTATCATCCTTTAGAAGCTCCGAGCAGACGAATTTCGTATCTGCAATCATCACCGGATTGTCGTTCATAAGCTTTGCAGTCGCAGCAGCTGCGTTACGTATTTCCGTATTCTCAATCAAATCAGGACAGGCTAGCTTTAAATATGAATAAGCGATTTTATGAAGAGGGAGTGCGAAGATAGGAAGACCACAACCATCAATCCCTTGAGGAATGGATTCCTTCGATACTTCTGCGATATAAGCCATGATATCAATGATCTCCTGTTGCACGGGATGGTTAGGATCATAATAAGTATCTATATCCCAACCCATATATTTGCTAAGGCCCATTAACCCTGCATGTTTACCTGAGCAATTATGAAAGATTTTACGAGTGGGCTCATTCGCCCGATGGCGTTCTGCTTTGGCTTCCTCATTCAGTGGGTATGTAGAACAACAATGAAGTCCCTCTTCTTTTAATCCCATTTTCTGAAAAAGAGATTCAAGTGCTTCAATATGAAAGGCCTCTCCCCGATGCGAAGCAGTAAAGAGTGAGGCTTCCTTACTTGTCAAACCGTAAACTTCATCGATCCGGCGCTTCATAACCGGTAAAGCTTGGAATGGTTTAGCAGCTGAACGAAGATAGGTCATATGCTCCGGATTACCTGCTTTATACAAAATATTACCTTTCTCATCGACCACGCTAACTGCACCATAATGGACATTCTCCAGTAAGCCACCGCGATATTCTTCTACTAATGTTGTAAACCCCATCTGTACAACCTCCTTCGATGTAATTATTTTAATCCAATGCGAAAAAACGATTTTGCGATAGTAGTCCAGATCCGATAATTACACCATTCTCGTTCAACATCGAACGATGAATGGAGAAAGACCCACGAAGGGGCTCCCATGTGAAGCGTGAAAGATATAGCTTCTCGACTGCTTCATAAATATCCGGAAATTTGTCTACGAGTTCTCCACTCAGGATCACACTATCGGGGTTATACATGCATACGACATTGTTGATAGTAATCGCCATATACATGAGCGCACGCTCGATCAAATGAACCGCCCAATGCTCTCCTGCATCCTTTGCTTCAAATAACTCCTCGATCGTGCGAATCGGACGAATCCGATTGGCTTCCGACAACAATGAACTGATATTTATATAGGTCTGTAAGCAACCCGCCTTACCGCACTCGCACATCATTCCGTTAGGATCCACTGTCGTATGCCCTATTTCACCAGCACTGTTCATCACCCCGCGATAAATCTCTCCCTCAAGGATCATCGCCGAGCCAACGCCTTGCCCGAAGCCCAATAGTGCGGTACGGACAGATCCAACAGCAGCGCCTTTGAGGTGTTCAGCAAGAGCTCTAACTTTCAACTCATTATCTACAGCAATTTCAAAACCGGTTAGTTCCTTTAGGCGTTTTGCTAAGGCAACATTCTTCCATCCAAGCTGAACAGAGAAGACAACAATACCTTCTTCGTTATTCACAATGCCAGGAAGTCCAACGCCAATACCGACGATACGCGTTCTGTCAATCACATGCTGCTGCGTCAGTTGTTCAATCGCTTCATTGATTCGTTCCAGTGTCTTGTCTGGACTCTCGTCCGGAGTACGCGGGTATTGCTTGCTGCATAGAAGCTTACCTTGCAAATCTACGATACCTACAATCATAAGACTGCGATCCAGCTCAACCCCAACCGACAATACAGAAGCGTCAACCATGGCTAGCAACGTTGATTTCCGACCTAATCCTGACGATACCTGATCCGAATCCAGTAGATAGCCCTGTTCAGTTAATTCCCCAACAATTCGACTTACAGTTGTAGGGCTCATACCCGTTTGTTTGGCGATGGAAGCGCGAGAAATTGGTTGTTGATTTTTTATGATTTCGAAGACCGTCAAACGATTTTGCCGCTTCATAAAATCCTGATCGTGCTTTTTCACAGACATTCTCCTAATTATTTTCTTCAGTGCATTAATCAAACTAATAAAACTATAAAAATAAGAAAAAATTTGCCAATTAAGCTACGCTAATGTATTATTTGATTAAATTTCAGTTTAGTTTCTCCAGTGATGGGATTAATAATAAAGGCTCATTGATTGTATGTCAATATAAATGACATATTTTTTTATTCGAAATAAATGAAAGCGTTTAATATGTGATTTTTATAACAATCTCCAATAAATACATAACACAAACATAACATAAAAGACCAAAACCTCTCTCATAATAGACCGAGTGGAAACTAATAATAGGAAAAACTTAATTTAGAGTTGGAGGAAATATCTTAAAAACAAAAAGAGGTTAGGGATCGATGCAGAAGTTTTGTGAATCTGAATATTGGAAAAAGAGTAGAATCGTGCGCGGATTGATAGTGAAATGGAGATTGAACCCGCATCAAAAGCAAGTTCTTCATATAGAAACCAACTTTTGATGCGGAGTGTTAAAAAAATTATTGAAACTCTATCGCCTTAACAGACGCGTCCTCTTGTATCAGTGACAACAATTTCACAGCATTAAACGATTCAGGAAATTTTACGATAATTTCTAAATTCAATTCGGAGGCAAGACTATTATTTTCAGCGTGAAAGCTTAAAATGGTAATATTTTTTTCTTCAAGTAGCTGTTGAATTCTACTCACGGCTCCTTCTGAATTAGTCAGACAGATCACAATCTGTTGCGTTTTCGGTGAGGCCAGCCAACTGTATCGGCCATGCAAAATCTTTTGCCCAAGTAAGATAATAATCGTTGCTCCTCCACCAAGAATATAAAGACCCGATCCAATCGCCAGCCCTAGTCCCGCCGTTGCCCAAATCCCCGCTGCAGTTGTCAGGCCCTTCACAGTGTGTCTATGCATGAAAATCATTCCTGCACCAAGAAATCCCACTCCACTTACTACCTGGGCAGCTATACGTGCGGGATCGAGCTTAACATAGGACCAATCAGCTTGATCCTGAAATCCATATTTTGAAATGATCATCATAAGTGCAGCACCTAAAGCAACAATAAAATGCGTTCTAACTCCCGCTTCTTTCATCCGACTTTTTCGTTCAAAGCCAACTAAAACACCACAAATTCCAGCTCCAACTACACGAAGCAAATATTCAAACTCCATACATAGTCCTTCTCTCCTTATAATATTGCTATTTATTGTATCATAAACGGATTTCTATATTTCCCCCTCCTATAATATGAACATGATATTTAACATAGTTTGAGCATGCGCACAGTCACATCTGCAAAGATTTAACTGTGATACCTTTATAACTGTTACTCCAGTAGACATTTTATAACGGTCTACAACTAGTGAAAGAGGTGCGTATATGAAACTGCCAACAATCCAATTTGGGCATATTAAATCCAAGGTTCCTGTAATTCAAGGGGGTATGGGCGTAGGCATATCCTTAAGTGGCTTAGCTGCTGCTGTAGCCAATGCAGGCGGGATCGGCACCATTTCCGGTACAGGAATCACCACTGATGAACTGAGAATGCATATTCGCAAAACAAGAGAGCTCTCAAAAGGGATTGGATATATCGGTGTGAATGTTCTATTCGCGATGAAGGATTTTGCTGATAAAATGAAGGTCGCTTTGGAAGAAAAAGTGGACTTTATTATTTCTGGAGCCGGGATTTCCAGAGATATTTATGCTTGGGGTAAAGAGTATGGTACTCCTGTGGTGTCTATTGTTTCCTCCGCCAAATTAGCCAGAATATCCGAAAGACTTGGTGCTTCTGCAGTCGTAGTGGAAGGATTTGAAGCCGGGGGCCATTTGGGCACAGAGAGATCCATGTTCGAAATTCTTCCTGAGGTTGTAGAAGCCGTTTCGATTCCGGTTATTGCTGCTGGTGGGATTCTGACGGGAGATGATATCGCAAAAGCCCTTCGGATTGGCGCTTCTGGTGTTCAGATGGGGACTCGTTTCGTGGCGAGCCATGAATGTGATGCTCCTCTGGCCTTTAAGCAAAAATATGTAGATGCTCAGCAAGGTGATACTATTCTAATTAAGTCTACAGTTGGGCTAGATGGCAGAGCGATTCGTAATGAATTCACAGAACGTATTAGTGATGATGCCAAATTAAAAATAGCAAAATGCTCTAATTGTCTAAAGGTATGTTCGCATCGCTTCTGTACCATGGAATCCCTGCTAACTTCGCTTAGAGGAGATGTTAAGAACGGATTAGTGTTTGCCGGGTCCAGAGTTCATGAGATTAAAGAGATATTGTCCGTACAGCAGATTATTGACAATTTAATGTATGAGTATCAGGGAGCATTGAACCCCGCAACTTAAGATTGTAATACGATACTTATGCGATGATAAAGATAAAAAAAGAACCCTTTGTTGTATGCAACAAAGGGTTCTTTTTAAAAGGCGTTGTTTATAGTTGACTCTATATCAGCATAGCCTTACATCATTCCACGAGTATTAGAAATGCCCTCTTGTTGATGACAGCTCTTATACATTTGTTCTAGCTCGGAATCACCTAAGTTAGGATGTCTTTCTTTCATAAAGGGCAACATCTCTTTAAAAGTGCTTGGAGCAAACCCGGCAGCATAAGCTGCTGTTCCAATTCCAAATGACAAAATAACAACACAGATTACTGCAAATACTCCTCTTTTCAAAAAAACCATCTCCTACTTTATAATACGGAAAAAATCAATACGAAAAAAATTTGCTGAAACCAACATGCACATCAGACCCATTCCCATAACTAGAATGGCTATGATCCAATCCGCTTTTTTCATATTCATCCTCCCGTGCCATCGAACACCCTGAATTCAATGAATAGTGGGGTTCAATAATATTAATGATTATAGATGAATATTGTGTGGAAACTATGTGGGACATGCTTAAGAGATTTATTTTTGTCAATTCCGTGAAATTAATCACTATATAATCATTTGTTCATACTGCGTTCTTATTTGAAAGATATGATTTCAATATAACAATAAACATAAAGGAGTCATGATCATGAAAAAATTGTATTACACGTCTTTTTTCTATGCCATTCTTGGTTTGATAGCAGGTGTTGCTTATCGTGAAATTACCAAAATGAATGATTTCGAAGGAAACACCATCTTAGTTGCACTTCATACTCATATCCTTGTACTGGGCTTCTTCTTCTTTATAATCGCATTGATCCTAGCCAAGTTATTTAATATCCATGAAGCTAAATCCTTTGGCGCATGGTACATTGTATATAACATTGGTCTCCTGATCACGATCGGTACTATGGCCACTCGCGGGATGCTGCAAATTAACGGGACTGATATCAGCTTCTTACCGCATATTGCCGGTCTCGGTCATGCCATAGTAGGAGCCGGTATCATATGGCTACTAATTCTGCTCGGTAAACGAATTAAATCATAAGGAAAGAGCCGCTGGATAACACTCCAGCGGCTCCTTTTTATAATCATATAAAAGTTCATACCAAATGAGACTATAAGTATATTTGTTTATACACTGGTAAATGATACAATATGGAAGTCGCGAGATATCTTAAATTTTAACTTTAAACTATGCTTTCGATGCCAATAAAACTTTTAAGGAGTGAAGTAAATGTCTATCGATGTTTATCTGAATTTCAACGGGAATTGCCGTCAAGCCGCAGAATTTTACGCGGAGGTATTTGGCGTTGAACGTCCACAAATCATGACCTTTGGCGAAACACCACCTGATCCCAATTTCACTCTTCCTGAAGAAGCCAAAGATTTAGTTATGCACACTCGCTTGAATATCGAAGGCAGTAATGTAATGTTCTCTGATGTTTTTCCGGGCATGCCTTTTGTGGAAGGAAATAACATTAGTCTTTCGGTAGTTAGTAAGGATTTGGATGGCATAAAAAAATATTTCCATAAGCTTAAAGAAGGCGGAAAAGTAGGTATGGAATTACAAGAAACCTTCTGGAGCTCGTGTTATGGTAGTCTAAAAGATAAATTCGGCATCGATTGGCAATTCAATTATGATGACGGACGAATGAATATGTAATAAAAATAACAACGAGTATGGAGTGGCTGTGAAACCTATTAATACAGGTGCGGCCTACCTCCATCTCGTTGTTTTTTGTTCAAGCTCTTAGTCCATAATCAAATCATATACACTGACCTTCCGAATCCGTCTCGCAACTAACATGGATACCACATAAGCAACAACTAGAATGACAGCACACAGTAGAAGCACTTGAGGCAGACTAACCGCCAGCTGAACGTTATAAATGCCTAGACTTGAAAGCAATAATACAAACGCCGAATCCGAGAAAAAATAACCTGCTAAACTCCCCAATAATACTCCAACTACAATCACCGGAAAAAGACTGAACGTAATCTGTGTCATCAGATTAAAGGTCGTATATCCGATACCTTTAAGAATACCGAATTCCCGCTTACGTTTCATAATCAACGTCTTAATCACCAAATACAAAATTAAACTAACCACTATAATTGTGACCGCGGTAATGACTGCTGTCATAGAAGATACTGCTGAAGTGAATGTACTGAGCGTGCTTTCTAACATGTCTAAAATGTTCGTTACGTTCCATTGTCCAGGGAGACGTTCTTCAAGCTTTTGAATGAAGACTTGAGGATCTTCCCCTTCCTTTAAGTATACATTAATGGACTGGACGGAATAATTCGGCTGCAATTTTCTCATTCCATCTTCTGTTATGGTAGCAACCATACCTAACTGATTAATCTGCTGGCTAAGACCAGTCACCAAATAATTTTGGGTTACCCCATTAAACGTAACTGGAATCTCGTCCCCAATCGATTTATTTTTCATTTTTGCAATTACACCGGATATCGCAATTTCATTATCAAAAATGGGCTGCCTACCTTTATAGACCGTCTGCGTCTCCAGCTTGGCATAATCATCAGATACACGGAGCATAAAACTGGAATCATCTATAGAAGCTACTCTACCTTCCAATATGGAGATCTTCTGAACCTCAGGCATGGCCTCTACTTCTGCAAATATCTTTGGATCATGATCAGCTTTTTTTAGATCAAGTTGCAAATTGGTACGTTCTAGACCCACTAAATCTAAAACGGCTGAAGTATCCCCTTTAAAGTTAAAATTAAGGATGGAGCAAAATATACTCGAAAAGGTCAACCCTGCAACGATCAGCACGATCATAAAATTCTGCTTGGTCTGTCTAAATAAAGACTTCAGACTTAAGGCGAATTGCAAATTCAATGAAGTGCTCGCTAGTGGAAAATGATTTTTCTTAAAATTGTGGGTAAGAAGCCCGCTCTGAAGAGCTGCTATCGGAGTAATCCTTCGAATCTTTCTACTAGACAGGTAGGCAACTAAGAAAATCAGCACCGTAACGATAAGCAAACTCAACAAAGCACTTAATAATTCAAAAGTTGTCGGCCACAACAGTCCAACCGAAGACGAAATCATATTACCTACTAAGGGCATGACTAGAACAGAAATCAAACTTCCCGGTATGGAGGCCATTATAGACACTGAGACGAACTGTAACAGAAATGAGGATATGATCTGCCTTGACGTATAACCGTTCGCTTTCAAAACACCGATGTTGGTTAGGTTATCCTCAATATTCCCGAAGATCTGAAACCTGATCACAATCAACGAGATTACAACCATAATCAATGCAAATACAATCAGAATAGCGGCTAAAATATTCACAAAAACACGGTTACCTTCGAGCCCCACATCAGTTCGCATGACTAAAAATGAACTTGTGTTTCCAGATCCAAAAATCTGTTCACTCAACTTTTGCTCCAGCTTGACTTCTTTCGCCCGTTCGTTTAATTGTACAGATAAAAAATTAAATTGAACTTCTTTCCCAAGCCGTTCCTCTAATTGCTTATAACCTTCATCGTTTAAAAATATTTTCAAAGCCCCATTCGTCAATGTCCCAAAAAGGGGTTCCTCCGTAAATCCACCGATGGTATAAGTAAATTTGTTGTTATCGTATTCAAACGAGATCGTATCCCCAAGGTTATACCCTGAGCCTCCGTGAAAGATATACGGCAAATAAATTGTATTTTGATCCGCAGGTTCCAACCGAGAAGTGGTATTAAATAGTCCCATAGAGCGCTGCGAATCCTTATTAAGAATCAAGAAAGCAATAGCTGTATTGTTTCCCCCGTAGTTTATCTTTACATCAGGTAGCAGAAGCGCCGCCTCATTCTCCCATTTTTCAGTATAAGGATAGCTATCCACCAGAGATTCATAATTCTTCACATTCTCATTTAAAGGAAAATAAGCGGTGATATCAGGTGTATTTAGCTTCGATATTTTTTCTTGCTGAAAAGAATTAAGCTTCAAGCTGACTGTGAGGCCAATGTTCAGCAGCAGCGCAGCAATCATAATCAATACGAAGAGCGTAATCGTTGCACTTTTTCTTTTACGAATATTGGACCAAGCAAGCTTTCCTATTAAGCTTCTCATCCCTACCACCCCAATTCGGTCAGAAAGGACTGTAATTGCTGCTGCCGTTCAGGTCCACTATCTTCGCTATAAGGGGAAAGGCGCAAATCTCCGATGACTACCCCATCCTGCAGATACAAGATCCGATTACCACGCAGCGCAGTTTTGAGATCATGGGTTACCATAATTATGCTTTGCCCCTGCTTATTTACCTCGGTTAGGACACGCAGTACCCCTATTCCTGCTGAGCTATTTAACGCTCCAGTCGGCTCATCCGCAAAGACCGCTTTTGGACTGTTGATAAGGGCCCGGATAATACCGGCACGCTGAGCTTCTCCTCCTGAAATTTGCGCTGGAAACTTACCCCAGATGGTGTCATCCAGGCCTACATCTAAGAGCAGCTTTTTGGCTTTTTCCACAGCCCCAGCTCTATCCTTTTGGACAAGAAAAGCACTTGATAATACATTGTCGAGGACACTCATTGAATCGAGCAGATGGATCTGCTGAAACACAAATCCACAATTCTTCCGCCGGAATATCGCCAGCTGATCATTACTCATCGCCGTAATATCTTGACCTTCAAACAAGACCTCTCCAAGCGTTGGCTTATCCATTCCCGAAATGGCATACAGCAGTGTTGATTTACCAGAACCAGAGCTGCCCATGATAATCGTGAAATCACCATGATATAAGGTCAGATCCAGATTTTTTAATACATGCTGCTGAGTTCCTCCATGGGAAAAGGTTTTTCCAAGCTTATGGGTCTGCATCAATACTTTATTATTCACTTCGTTCATGTTGAACACTCCATTTACGTTCATGCTCATTAATTGCGCTAATAGTAACCCTAGCTCTACGCACATTATAATGGCTGCAATCACAGACTCATTCGTAATTGCAACCTAATCGTACGTTAAATGTTCTTAACATGTCTTTGTGCAATCCTTAGCGAATTCTTAATTCTATCCTGCTAAAGGAATCAGCAGCTTTACAGTAAATCCATCCTCCCGATTGGAGCATACAATGTCGCCCTGCATTTTTTGCATCATATAACGAGAAATGTACAGACCTAGACCTGCACCGTTCTGGCTCACGGCCAGACTGCCCCTAAAGAATTTATTGAATATTAAAGGCAATTCCTCCTCAGGGATACCCGGACCATAATCCAGAACATCAATCTCCAGATAATGATCCCTAATCTCGAATTGAATATCGATGGGTGTACCGGCGTAGGCATACTTATAGGAATTGTTCACCACATTATCGATGACCTGCTGCAGCCGTAAGGGATCAACCATAATGATGCAGTCTGGCACAGATGCTGCTGAAATCCGTTCGTAGAAGTTCACATTATTTATAATTTGGGTCAGGAGGTGACTATTCTCCTCCGTTAAGCTGACGTTTAGTTCATTCAGTTCCTCCAAGGTGGAATGGAACATGTCTGTGACCAGACGATCAATCTGATCCGCTTTGGAATACAAGGTGTTTAGCTGTCTGCTTGTCTTCTCATCTCTTGCGCTTAATAACATCAGTTCCGTAATCGCCTTCATCGAAGCGACGGGTGTCTTAATATCATGACTGAGACTAGCAACCAGCTCCTTCTTACTCTTATTCGCTAAATATTCACTGTGCCTAGCCGCCGCAAGCTCTTCCCGCATCATATCGAAGCTTTCGGTAAAAGCACCAAATAGATGATTACGATCCATCTCCAGAGGCACTTCAAGATCACCTCTTGCGATATGGTTCGCGAATAGCTGCATTTTGCGAAATGGACGAAGAATGGATCTATTCAGGAACCAAATATAGAGGATGCCTAGAATTGTAAGCAAAAGCAGCATTGCAACAGAAACTTGTATAAATTGTTGTTTCATATGTATAAAAATCGTACGGTAATCATTATTAATAATTACTTTACCCACCAGCTGATCCTGAACAACAACGTCGACTAAGGTATCCCGATTATTGATAGCTTCGTTAACGCTAACAGAAATCGTATTTTCAGTCTGATATTTTAATTTACCAGAGGTATCAATAATGGCGAAATCATAGGGACTTTCCTTGTACAGTTTCGGCTCAAGCTTATCCCAATGCTGCTCTGTAAGCTTAACAATGGTATTGATCGCCACTCGGTCTGTTGAGGTCCCCACCTTCAAATTAAATATCAGGAATATGAGAGTTATACTTGCAGCGAGTATAGTGAGCATTAGCGCCAGTAGCAATTTTTTAGTCATCACTATTTATCCTCAAAAGCATAACCGATGCCCCATACGGTACGGATGTACTGCGGATCGTTAGGATTCTGCTCAATCTTCTCACGAAGATGACGGATATGTACATTTAAGGTGCCATCTCCCGCAAAAACATCCCCCCATACCCCTGTAAATAGCTCCTCTTTAGGGATTACCCGATTTTTATGCTGGATCAAAAACTTTAGCAATTTATATTCCATTGTTTTCAGCTTGAGGGGTACGCCGTTAAGACTTGCCCTTCTGAGTTCGGGATCAATCTGGATGGGTCCGGATTCAAGAAGGGAGGACTCGGCTACAACTTCGTTGTTGTAACGTTTAAGCACCGCCTTTACTTTTGCCAGCAGCACTCTCAGGGTATACGGCTTATGAATATAATCATCTCCCCCGATATCTAGCGCAATTAATACATCATCCTCACTGGAGCGGGCACTAATAAACAGGATGGGAATCCCGGTCGTCTGACGCAGTTCTTTGCATAACTGGAAGCCGGATTCACCGCCTAAATTAATATCAAGGAGTAACATCGACACCTGATGCTCACTCAAAAAGCTCCGACAGGCATCGGCGCTCGTAACAAATGCGGTTTGAACATCAAACAAATTAAAATATTCGCAGGTGGTCTCCGCAAGCTCAATTTCATCATCAATAATCAAACAATCATATCTCATCAATTTCTCTCCGCTTCAACTGAATTTATTATTATGTTAGAATATGCCTTTAAGGAGGGGTTACCTGTGGATACACAATTCCAGCGTCTGGAGCACTATTTAGATAAATACGAACAAAGCTGGCCATTAAGTGGCACCGTCTTAATAGCTCAGCGTGGAGAAATCAAGTTACATAAAGCGTACGGATATGCGAATCTTGAACATCAGGTCCCGAACACTTTAGATACCAAATTCCGGATCTGGTCACTTACCAAATCATTCACTGGCATGGCTATCCTGATGCTAAAAGAACAAAAACTTCTCAGACTGGAAGATCCAATCCTAAAATATCTCCCTCAGCAGCATGCACTAGAGGGGATTACCATCCTTCACCTGCTGGGACATACCTCTGGTATAGCCAACTACACTTCCATACCCGAATATAATCAAAAATTAAATAAGCTAAAGCTGACTCCACAGGAGATGTTACAGCTATTTGTGAGTCAGCCCCCTGCATTTATGCCTGGCACTTCATTTGCCTATAACAACTCAGGTTATTATTTGCTGGGGATGATTATTGAGAAGATTACAGGGATGACATTTGAAGATTATATCACTACTTTTATATTACAGCCTCTGGGCATGGTAAATACAGGAGTTTATAACAATCAGCTGATTATTCAAAAATTAGCCTCACCTTATCATTCTTCTTGGGGAGAGTATACTCAGGGGGAATACATAGATATGAGTTCTATCTTATCCGCTGGCGGGATGTATTCGACGGCTGCCGATCTTTTCCTGTGGGATCAAGCCTTGTACTCCGATCAATTAGTGTCTCATAACACCCTAGAGATGGCTTTTCATTCCAGTAATCTCAAATATCGATTTGGTTGGTTCTTGGACGAACGTTTTGATCGAAAAAGAATGTATCACGGCGGTGCCTATCGCGGCTTCCGAAGTGAACTGCATAGATATCCTGAAGATCAAACAAGCGTCATCATGTTGACTAATTATGATTGCGTACCCGTCACTAAGTTAACAGAATCGCTAGCTGGATTAGTCTTCGGCGAACCTGAAAGGGTGCCTGTCTCTCCACATGCCTTCCCGCTTGATGACAACATTTATGCTTCATATATGGGAACCTATGAGGGATATGGCTGCAAAGCGAGCGTGGAGCGTAGTGGGCAAGATTACTATTTTGTCTGGAATGATGTAGAAGTCACTCCGTTTTATCCAATCTCGGAAACAAGATTCCATCATACGAAGCATGATTCAGAATATGAATTTAAGCGGAATGTACAGGGTGAGCTTTCATTTCTGGGAATGCACAAAAAACAAGACAAGTCTTTATAGACCTGTCTTGTTTTTTTGTTCGTGTTTACGCTAGGCCTTAGCTATAATGATGAACTCAGCCAGAAGCACAAGTAGGGCAGTAGCTACGCCAAGCGAATTAATTACCGTTAAAGCATCTGGGTAGCTTTCTTTCTTAAATTGCGAGAATAAAGATACCATCCATAATACACTGAAGAATAATGCGACCAATCCGGAAATAGCCTCACTATCCACTTTTCTGCTCCGCATAAAAAATCCTACAAGGCCAACAACGGTAAAAATCATGTATATAACAAGCTCTATGGATGTGATGACAATCGCCTCGCCTGCAGAGAACAAATGCATTAACATGTATTGAATCCCTAAACAAATAAACACAAGCTGGTTAAAAGAAACTTTGCTCACTCTCATAGCTTATCTCCTTTTAATTTAAGTAAACTGCAATAAAAAGATAACGCTTTCATTATATCGATAATTAAAATAATCCTCTGTGACTTTCAGTACTCTTCCGATATCAGCCCAATCAAAACAAGCCCTGAACAAAAAAATCTCCTGGCAATATGGTTGCCGGAGATTTTAGATTAGAGTTTAAATGCTGACATAAAGGATGTATCCAAAACAGCCAATTTTCTAATAAAACTTCGTCAAAAACAGGATCTCAATTAATGATGCATAAATTCACTAATTTTTAACAGCATTCAAAGCATCTAATTGGTCACTATGTCTTTTTTCTGTAAAAATAAGGCATAGGCACATACACCAGCAAGCTGCAAATGTAGAGACCATAGGAGCTACTTGTTGAGAAGCGTTTTTATTCAGTTCCATTGTTTAGTCCCCTCCTTTCAGTTTGTCATAGGGTCTGTTTTGAATACATCTCTTATGTCAGCATTGAGAATGATAGAGCGAAATTTCTATGCCACTACTTTAGATGTTTCGGTATAACTTCAATAAGTTTTTCTACAGATAAGTCTTTGATTTCACGGACAAAAGAATCATTGATTTGGAATCCAAGTTCGTTCTCGAGATCTGTTAAAATATAAATGATATTTCTAACAGAAGTTACACCTAATAGATTGGTCGTTCTATCGAATTCTTTGACATAATTTTTGACTGTTTCTTCTATAACCTGTTCGTTTAGATACAACAACTCCTTCCCCTCCTTTAAATCATCGGAATATTATTTTGCAGCTCACTTATAATTCTTCTAAAAGCCTCTTCCTGACTTGTAGAATTAGAAAGATTAAAAGTATACATCCCCTCTTGAGAATAGGAATTGTTTTCCATTGAGTCTCGATAATCTACAGAATAGTATTCTAGTTGTCTTGCTTCTGGATTATATAAACAAACATTCTCAGAAATATGATAGTAATCAATATTAACGCCATATTTATATAAACAAGTGGACTTCATTTCTTTCAAATGAGATTCTTCGTAATTTCCGTTATACAAACTTAATATTGTGATATCTGGTGTGACTGCATTACTGATTAGGAAAGGTATATACCCATATCCATTGGGAACTGAAGTGCTATACTTAAGAATGCTTCCTGGAACTCCAATAATAATGACATCTGGATTCTCAGCTTGTTCTATATATTTAATATAGGCATTAATACTCTCGACCTGTTCTGAAAACGTTAGATCATTGCCGTCTATAATGTCTGGGATTGTATGGTATCCCCATAATCTAGATAGTGCATTGCTGGAAATCAAACTCATCTTATATCCCGAATTGCGAAAGTTTTCACTTAGTTTAAGCTGCAAATTCCATTTTCCGCAGTTTTCCCCCATCCCCATAATTAAAATAACTGGGACGTCGATACTCGCTAATGCTTTCTGTTTCGATATAGAAGGATGCTCTAGATTCAGACATTCCCAACCCTCTATGGTTGATTGGTTTAATACAGTTTTAAATTCAGCCACGTACATAATATGCTTTCCCTTCTCTTCTGCAAGAGAAGTTAACCGGCAGTAACCTGATTCATCAACTTGAAATTGAGGCTTACATAATAACAGTACATCAACAGAGTTAATCAGATCATTTAAATAAAAGCTCTCTTCATCACATATTAAAGCCTTTTTAGTGTCGTCCACTTCATCGAATGACTCCCAGCCTTTTGGAACTACGGCATATATCAGCTCGAAATTCTGAAGCTCACTTTCTGTTAGCAATAAAGGCATCAGACCTTTATGAAAAGGGTAAACCGCCAGTTTTTTCTTCACAGTGAAATATCCTCTCTTTTAAACTGATATTTAAATTCCCTCATCATCGTATAGTTCTTCAAATTCTCTAATGCCGATGCTTTAACCCTGTTGCATTTGCTAAGCTTATAGCTTTCTGAATAATGTTCATCCTTTCCATTATCCGCTGCAGCGGGGCATATAGAGCAGCAATGAAAGGCCCAGCATTCTTTACAGTGTTGTTCCGTAACTGCTCCAACATTCAAAATTTCTCGAACCTTTTTAATATCAAAACCATCCTGAAGATTTCCCATTTTCATTAGTGAAGAATTTTCATCTATACGCTCACAAGGAAAAAAATTACCGTTTACATCTACAAAAAGTTTTTTCAAGCCTGGTATACAAGTCCCGCTAGGATGAGCAATTTTTGGGGTCTCATTGATTGGCGAAAGAAACTCTTTGTAGCTATAAATGGTTTCAATATCACGTTTATGATAGGCCACAGGCTCTTCTTTTACTTTTCCTAGCAGCAATAGATATGCCTTCAAAGCTTCGTAATTTCGTTCTTCAAAATAAGCCTCACCATAAACGAATTCCGTCTCTGTATAGTTCATGGATAGTGTATTAAAGTTAACTTTAGAGAGGTCACTAACTCCTTCTCCCGCTCTAAAATAATCAAAGATTTCTTCGAACTTACCATCTGGACTAATAACTGTATTGAACTTCAGTTTTTGATATAGATCAGGATAGTTATCTCGAATATGTACAACATTACGATATACAATCTCATAGGAACCACGTCCATTTACAAACGTCCTATTTTCATTATGAACATCCTTCGGTCCATCTAGGCTAATCATAATGGATATGTTAAAATCACGAACTTCCCTTGCAAAACTATCATCCAGAAGTGTGCCATTAGTAGTCATACCAAAGGAAATTTCTTTGCCGCTGACTTTTTCCTGTGTATATTTCATAGTATCTATGATGAGTTTTTTTTCAATCAAAGGCTCCCCACCATAAAAAGCTACATGCAAGTGGTCCACGTCTTTAGAATGGGCTACAAGGAAATCAATCCCTTGCTGCAGAGTATCCCAGGTTATATTCAGGGCAGAATGTGAACGATTATTATAAATTTCATTGCTTGAGTAAGGACAGTAACCACAACGCAAGTTGCAATTTTGAGACATTTGAAAAGTGATTGAGTTAACACAGCGCTCTAACTGGTACTCCAACATTTGACTTGCCGGATGCTCAATTTGTAGAATCGGAGATTCAGCTAAAAGCCCTCTCTTTTGAAAATCTTTAAGCACATTTACATCAGCTTCCTCATAACTGCCTTCAGAAATATGACTTAACGCTTCATACTGATTCTGTTTGATTTTATAAATACTGTTTCTATTCATGTCATAGACGTAATGTAGATTCGCTCTCGTTTGAAAAGGAATAAAAGGCATCCGGGGTTTCCTCCCTATGCGTACTAGTAATCATATCTCTAAAACTCTCCTGAGATGTATACAACTCATCAAAAGTTCCTATCCCAAGAACCTTGCCACCATTTAAATAAATGATCTTATCTAATCTCTTTAATACTTCCGGTCGATGCGTGATAATGATAGTCATCATATAACGATCTGAAGATAACAATTCCTCGTTAAAAACCTGCTCCGAGTAATAGTCATAGCTTGAGGTTGCTTCATCCAATAGCAGAATTTTTGTATCCTTACGTGCTAATGTTCGGGCGAGTGCTATTTTTTGTTTTTGTCCACCCGATAGTTTAGCGCCATTGTAACCAATTCGAGTGTCCATTTTTTCGGGCAGGTCTTGGATAAATGAATATGCCCCTGACTGTTTGCAGCTTTCCAATATCTCAGTAAGTGTAAGCTCTTCAGAAATGTTGATATTGTTCGCCACAGTATCATTGAAAAGATAATTGTTTTGAGCCATCAAGCTCCATATTGAGCGATAGGATTCAAAAGTATACTCTTTCACATCTTTATCGTTTATTTTGATGCTGCCTTCAGTAGGCTCATAGAATCTTAGCAGCAGATTTACAACGGATGATTTGCCACTGCCATTCAAACCAATAATCGCTACTTTCTCACCTTTTTGAATGGTGAAATTCACTTGATCCAGAGCTTTTTCATTCTCATAAACCAAGGATACGTTTTCGAATTTCAGATCATTGATAGATATTGATTCTAATAATTCCTTCGCTTCCGGTTTATCAATTTCAGCATCCGTATTTAGAAATTTTAAAAACCGCTCAAAAGCTGGTTTCACGCTGGATAATTGAGTAATCAAATACGATATGATAGTAATTGGTTCGAATACCAATGATGAGTACGAAATGAAAGATACCAGACCGCCAATAGTGATTTCATCTTTTTGGATTAACCAAGCACCGTACAAGTAAAGACCACAAGTAAACAATGTCGTCATAAATGAACCCGATATACTATCAATAAATCCATAACGCATTAACTTGGATTTAGCATTTTTACTTCCATCCAGATTCACTTTCAGTTTCGCTAGTCGTTTTCCAGTAATCCCCCATACTTTTATCGCTTCAATGCCACTAATTGCATCCCCTAACCATTCTGAGAAATTTGATTGCAAGTGCATAATGATTTCATACACCTTCACTTGCTTTTTATATAAAAAACTGCTGATTAGCATTTTGACTGGAATTGTAGCGAGCATAACTAGAGTTAATTTCCAGTTAATATAAAACAATGCTGTTAAGCCGGCGAAAACTTTAAATAGATTAACGAAAGATGTTAAAAATTGCGTGTCTGTCAAAGACGATATGTTGGCGATATCTTGAAAAAGCTCAGACATCACTACTGAGAAATTTCTGTCTTTAAAAAATTTCGTGCGTACGGATAACACATGTTTACAAGCTTTCTTATTCAAGTCATATGGTATTCTCACACTTATTTCCTTATAGTAATAGAATTGAAAAATACCAAGTAATTGTTGGATAAGGAATACTAAAAAAATTAGCCCTACGTATTGAATAACTCGATAAAAATCCAAACCTAGAATACCAATGTCAATAAGTTGCTTGGTAAACCAAGGAGTCAAAAAGCTCCCTATAGAAGTCACCAACATAACAATACTGATTATCCAAATGTTTTTACGGTAAGGATGAAATAACTCTTTAATGCTGATCCATACTACATTGTATTTCATTTCACATAACTCCCCGCAACATATACTGAGACTAGCCTCATCCCATCTCAATACCAACAAAAAGAACAACAAAAACTACAATAGCTAGCAACGCACCTATAATAACGATCGTTTTTGGTGATCTATTACCCCTGTCCATTTCAATTCCTCCTTTATCTACGCGTGTATATCTCTTTTTCCAAACGAAATATAGGTGACAGACAAACTAATAGCTATGATAATCACAGGAATCAACACCACTTCCATAAAGCTCTTTGCTCCAGTTAGGACTATATGTTGTGAATTAACGACGTAGATTCCGGAAAACTTCATAACCTGAGTCGTTAAAGCATGGTCTGAAATCCCCCTTAACAATGCGGAGGAAGCATCACGGAAATAACCGGATATCATGAAGTCTCCGAATATAATTAGAAAAGTTACAACCACCGCTGAAGCCGTTCTTTTAATAAGAATACCTACCATAATGATTAGAGCAGCATAAGCTGATAAATAAAGGATATTTAATCCCAGTACACGGGAAACTTGAATCAAGTCAGCAGAAAAATTACGATTACCGATGTCAGTCCCAATTATCAAAGCAGCTATCATATAAGCGAGATAAAACACTACTGTAAATTGTAAAATCCACCATATAATAATTTTAAAAACAGAAAGGTATTTCCCCGTGATATAGATAAACCTACTTTGTCCGGAAGCCAGGATAACTTTGATAGATCCATATTCAAATCCTTCGGTTGCAAAAAAACATACGTAAACTGGAATAATAAAATAAAAAAATAAAGATAAAGGTGTCACAATCGTTAAGGGTTCCGCGAGATTACCGATTTCAAAACCACCTTTACCGCCAATCCAGATTGCTAGTACCAGACTTGCTATAAGGAACAGAAGAGAAATTCCCTTAAACATGATATCCCTTCTTATAAAGTAAGACTCAGCTTTCAGAAAATCCCTCATTGCTCATTCTCCTATCAGATCCATATAATAATGCTCAAGATTTGCTGTGGACAGGTTGATTCCTTCAAGTGGAATTCCATTTCTAATTAACGTTGACATTAACTGTTCAAGATCTGTCAAATCCTTGGGAACCAATATTTCTCCGGCTTCTGACAATGTGATCGAATGAATATTAAGATCGTTCTTAAGCACGTTTATTGCTGCAGCTATTTCAACGGTCTTAATACAAATTTGTGCTTCGGCTGATTGCAAGAGTTCTTCCACAGAGACTTCCTTAATGAACTGCCCTTTATGAATAAACCCGAATTGGGTAGCTAACAATTGGAGCTCACTCAAGATATGGCTGGAAATCAAGATGGTAACCCCTTTTTCATGTGCCAGCTTAGCCAATAATTTTCTCATCTCTACAATTCCTGTAGGATCAAGTCCATTAATCGGTTCATCCAACACTAAAAATTCCGGTTCATTGAGAAGGGAAATTGCCAGCCCTAAGCGTTGACGCATGCCCAGAGAATATTCCGTTGTATTTTTGTTTTCAACATCCGTTAGTCCCACTAAATTCAGCACATCTTTAATTCTCTTAAAATCCGAAATACCATGAATCTTGCAATAAAAGCTTAAATTCTCTTCAGCATTCATATGGGGGTAGAGGGCAGGTAGCTCTATTAAAACCCCCATTTTTTTCCTGACTCGTGCGATGTCCTTCTCACTACTTTTACCCATCAATTGGATAGTCCCTTTTGTAGGGTAAACTAAGCCACTAATTATTTTCATGAGTGTGGTTTTACCTGCTCCATTCTCACCTACAAAACCATAGATATCACCCTGTTTAATCTGCATATTTATATTTTGAAGCGCATTTGCACTGCCGTACTGTTTAGTTAATCCCTCAGCTTCAAAGATTGTTGTATTCATTTTTCAACTCCTCCATACCGTCTACTACTAATTGATATTAAATTAGCATGTTTACTAGAATTACTAATCGCAATAGTAAAAAACACTGGAATAAATGTAACTTTCACCACTTCCAAGTGATCCCTAAAAGGATAAAGGTTGATTATACTCCCATATAATGTATTATTATTTATACACAGGAGGGGAATTTCACATGATACATATTGCTATTTGTGATGATGATTTTAAGACAACAGAATGTATTGAGAGATTGATCCTTAACCATCCCATTCAGCAGACCGTAAAGATAGAGGTATCCATATTCTATTCTGGTGAAAGTTTCACGAAAGCCATTCAACATGGTTGTCCATTTGATCTTATTTTTATGGATATAGAAATGAAGGGAATAAGCGGAATAACAGCGGGTCATATATTACGGAGAGATTGTGATAATGATAGGGTTCGGTTGATTTACGTATCGAGCCACGAAGAGTATCATGTTCAACTATTTGACGTTCAACCTTCTGGTTTTATAAAGAAGCCTATACATAACGAGTCTTTTGAAAAAAAACTAATCTCTATGATTCAGCAAATAAAGGTCAAGCGTCAGCAAAATCAACCAAAATTACTGCCTGTACACCAAAGCGGAACTAAACTACTTATTCCAATCCGTAATATTATGTACTTGGCAAGTGATCGCCGAAAAATCATTTTGCAAACAACGGAAGATCAAACGGAATATTACAGTACTTTATCTATAGAAGAAGGAAAGCTACCTTCGAAGCAGTTTGTGCGGATTCATCAATCGTATCTTGTGAATTTCGATTACATAAAACAAATTCAGGGCAAAAAAATTGTATTAACGAGTGGGGAAGAACTTCCGATTAGCGATAAGCAAAGCACCGTAGTGAAAAAGAGTTATTTGCAATTCAGGGGGAGTCTGCTTGAATAATATTCTACTGGATGAGCTGTTCTATGCCCTCACACTGGCAGCTCTCCCATTTATCATTCATTATTTCTATGATCATTGTTTCCCACGGCTTTGGGAATCCAAAGTAATCCTTTATTCCGTATACACTGCTTATTATATTTTCGTACTCCTCCTTCATTACAGCCCATTCCCCGGCTTATGGATGCTAGGGCTTAATATAGTGGGGATCGTTCTCTTGTCCTTTTTGTATAAAGGAAAAATACAATGGCGAATTGGTGCTGCTTTATTTATAGTCGCACTGATTATTCTTTCAGATGCAGCTACTGCACCTGTGTATACGACAAGCGGATACATCTTTACCTTGTTTTTGTCGAAGATTCTGATGTTTATACTGGTACAGATCACGCTTCGTTTTACCAAAGCTTTTGGCGAGGGCAGTCTAAGCAGTTGGTATTGGATCGGGCTGTTCTGCTTTCCGTTTATCAGCATCCTCAGTATTGCAAAATTATCGGGCGAGCTGTCATTGCGGGAATATCCGGCGTTGTATCCGACTTTGTCCGGAGGATTGCTATTAATCAACTTCCTGATCATTCTTTTGTGTGATCGTGTATTAACCATACAATCGGCACAGAATAAAAACTACTTGTTGGAACAGCAAAACACCTACTATTTGAACCAGTATCTGCTCACGAAAGAAAGGCAGCAAGAAGTCTTTACGTTTCAACATGATTTCAGGAATATCTTGCTCGGCCTGAGGTCTCAATTACAAGCTGGGGAAAAAGAAGCCGGACTGAATGATGTGGATAAGCTTCTTGGAGTAATAGAACTCTCTTCAGGTGAAAGTAATACCGGCTCCATCCTAATCGACTCTATCATTAATTACAAGTCGCAATTTGCCAAAAAGCTGGGTATCTCCTTTCAAACGGATATTAAGATTCCACCTCAGCTTGACCTTGATGCTTATGCATTTAGCATTATTCTAGGGAACACCCTTGATAATGCCATAGAAGCATGCAAGCATCCAGGTGTGACTCAGCCCTATATTAAATTCCAGCTTCATTATCATAAGGGTACTTTATTTATCAGAATACAGAATCCATATCAGCATTCAATACGTATGAATCATTTCGGGGAATTAGCCACAACAAAACGAGACAAGCATTTTCATGGTATCGGTCTAAAAAGCGTAAAGAATGCGGTAGAAGAAATCGGCGGAATATGGGATATCACCTATGAAAACCAAATTTTCCAAGTGGAAATTTGTCTTTTTAACATTGAGATCTTATCAGTTGCAGAAACTGAGCAAAAATGCACCTCATAGAAAGACATCGAACCCAGAGGGTTTTCCAATCTTTATTCTAAGGGGTGCATTTCAGTCACAAGTATTCTTCTATTCTTTTACTTACGGTTCGATTGTAAATTTAGACGAAAACGAAATACTGCATCTTCACCGTACCACATAGGAAAATTGGTACCCCAGATATTGTTGTGCAAATTAAAATGCCATCCTTTATCTAGAGAAACAAAAGAATTATCAAATTGTAGCAGTCTTTTTTGACCCGGTGCAGCCAAAGCAGCATCCATGGTTTCGATAAAGGCGCTCCCATCTGCACCCTGATAACTAACGCCATGTCCAATGGCATGAAGATTACGATTCCCGTCCTTCACTACACGCAAAGGTGAGACTGGCAAGCCCATCTTATCCATCATCCAAAGATTAGGATTATCGACATTCAATGCACAACCGAACCAGCTTGCTTCTGGAAGGCGGTTCGCTTCTTTTCCGAACCATTGCAGTGATACGTCAACCGTACCTTCATGCTCAAAATCATACACTAATTCAAGTTCCTTCGGCGCACCATATAATTCATAGGCTTGTACCGGCATGCGTAAACGTAGCAAGAACCGTTTGCCGTTTACTCGCTTCATATCAGTCACGATGGGTTCATATAGCTGATGACAAGGTAATGGTCGAACAAATTCAAAGCCAGGCTTATTAAAGTCGGCATCAGACCATGGATGGGTGAAGCCTAAATTTTGCATATAGGTACGGAAGTATCTGGCGTAGTCCTCCGTTCCAAACGTCTCATAGGCGTAAACGCCGAAGGGATGGCTTTCGTCTACCCATACTTTCTCATTAGCGTCCGATAAATGAACAAGTGAGCCATTCACGCCAAAGGTCAGTTTGTAACCTTCAACCGCGTACACCTCTTGGACACTAACCTGCTCAGCATCAGCGGAACAATCTTTCCTCGTAGGCTCTAGCCTACCGAACGCTTCCTTTGCCTCCGCTTGTTTATCTTTATCCAGGCATGCGACTGCCTGATCCAGATAGCCCCGTTGCTCCGCCCAAGAATGTTCGATCATCGAATACTTTCGGACACTCTGTTCTGAGGCAAATAAACCACTAGAATGTTTATCGAATTCATCCATAGCGAATGCACCAATATAATTGAATTTCGCAGGAATATCATCTACATCAATCTCGTCCTTGATTCTAGCATTATTGAAATCTATTTTCGCATAGTTTCGAAAGTCAGGAAGCCATTTCTTTACGTCTAAACCCCATGTATGCTCTGCTACCATCAACATAGCATTGCTCATTCCTTTATAGGCAGTACTATGCTCGTCTAAGCTTCCTTCGGACAGCCATTTGCTTCTCAAACGTTGAAGCTCGCGAAGCTTGGCAAGTTTTAATGGATCTGTCCCTGCACCATGAATCCAAGTATCACCGATTTCTTCACTAACCACAGGAAGCTGCTCGCGAACCTGCATAAGACTTCTTGCAAATGCATCTAGTGAAGACGCTATAATCTCAGCGTCAGGGTATCGTTCTTGGATTTCACGAAACTGCTCTTCGATTTCCTCAGCACTTGGCGGCCCACAATTGTCACCCGTATGCGCAAATAGCAATATATCGTCGATCCCTTCAATCTCAACCGGCTCTCCGTAGCTTCCGGCATAGTTCACAATTAATTCGCTGCCATCCTCTGCCTGCCAGCGAAACAGCTTTGGTACATCAGGACGCATAGATGCTGGGTTAACTCCGAGATGCATATACTGAATGCCTGCTTTCTGCATATACGGAACCATGGACAGGGTATGACCTGGCACATCCGTCATTTTGGCGGCTATCGTTTGTTTTCCAAATTGTTGATCAAGCTCTTGGCTGATCGTTAGCCCGTATCGGAAAAGCTCCTTATCCATAAGCTCTGTATGTGTAGTGAACGGTAACCCATGCCACACTATATGTCCTTTACGAATTGCCTTCTCCATCGCTTCTCTTTCCGAAGCAGGTGCGCGATCCAAATAATAACGAATTAGCCAGGATCCAGTCGTCCATACAAATTGCGCGCGGCCTCCTTCAGCCTCTAATGTATCGGCCAAAGCGATCGCTTTCGGAATATACTCTTCCATGTATTGTCTTAATACATGCGCAGCCAAATTCGTGAACCCAATATCCAAATGCGTTTTAAATACAACATGGACCTTCTTAGTGTTATTCATTTTCCCGACCTGCTTCCATTAGATTATGGCTTATAGAAAACTGGAATTTCCAACGATCTATTTTCAGATTATTATATGTCACTGATCTATACAACCAAATAGTCCGAAATAATAACATTAAATAATATGAAAAATACAATGTCGCAATTTTATATCACTGATATAAAAAACTCTTCCCTCCACAAAAATGTGGGGAAAGAGCCTCAAAAGTTAATTTACAAGCGAATTATTTAATAACGTTGGGTCTAACGGAGCTTCGCTCGACGATGGTGGTATCAATCTTAATCGTTAGCGCCCCTTCACGTGAATTATCCATCCGTTTAACAACTCGCTGGACAGCTGCTTGTCCGAGTTTCTCTGTAGCTTGTCTTGCTGTAGTTAATGGAACCGGCAGCAAGCTTGCCAATTGAATGTCGGTAAACCCTATGATAGACAAATGATCCGGAACCAATATTTGCATGGAGATTGCCGTATACAAGCATGATGCAGCGATATAGTCGTCTGCACATACGACTGCCGTTAAAGCGGAATTATTACCTAAAAACGACGCCAACTGCACATTCGGAGCATTCAACTGATGCATATAATCTTCTGAGCAGCTCAAGTAAATTTTACGGCTGTTTACCGGCAGATCATGATCCAGCATAGCTTGAAGATAACCTCTATACCGGTCTTCCCTGCTCGTCACACCATCAAATGCCATTGAAAGATATCCGATTTCCTGATGGCCTTTCTCAATCAAATACTGGGTGGTTTTATAAGCCCCTTGGTAATGATCATGGTAGACACAGTCAATCTGCACCTCTCGAAAGATACGATCAATGATAACTAGAGGGTAGTTTAATAGACTAAGCTCCAATACTTTCTCACTGCACTGCGTACTCCCACGCGGATATAAAATAATACCCTCCACTTGATCATCGTACAGCTCTTGCAAGCATATGCTTTCGTCTTCTTTGTCCCCAGTCATTCGAATGAGTAAATGACAATTCGCTTCACGCGCTTCTTTTTCGACGGAAGTAATTATTCTACCAATATAATCATCCATATTAGGAATCACCAATGCAATCCTTCGTATCGGTTTCTTCTCCTCGATCACCTTCTCCAGCATCTGTTCACCGGAATGTGTATGCTGGTAATCAGCGGATATGAATGTCCCACGACGGGCATGGCGATAAACGATCCCTTTTTTCTCCAAGATCTGCAGAGCAAGCTTCGCCGTCATGCGACTGACACCGTACAACTTCGCAATTTCCCCTTCAGATGGGACAAGATCATGTGACTGAAGCCTTCTCTTCCTTATTTCTTCCATAACATGATTTGCTGTCTGTATATATAATAGCGGTTTCCGCTCTTTTTGATGATCCTGATTATCCATTCGAGTCTTCACCCTTTACTCTTCTATGCCGTTAGTCTAAATATTTCGAATGGGACATCTTGTTCTCAAAATAGAATGAACAGTGGATTTATATGCTGCGTTATCAAATAGGAGGTCAACCACTTGAAAAATAAAGAATCATTTGTATTCGTCACAATCCCACTATCAGAGATCAAGAAATTCATTCTTATTGACTTTGTAGCTGGAACGGTCATTTACTTTGCCATTAGGTTTCCCTTACATTCCTTTATAGCCGCCTCAGCCGGCAGCATGTTCGGCCCAATACTCATTCGCCAATCCATGAAATTGGTTCAGAATCGCGCTAAAGCTTAAACCATAAAAGGCAAGCTTTCAACCTTGCTGTATGTATTTTAGAAATTGTTCAATCTGTTTTTTATGATGCTTATCATGTGGAATAAAACTTCTCATATACTTGCGAACACTAAACTTCTTGCGGTCTCCATCCTTATATTCCAAATCGCATTCTTCATCCGATAATCCAGAGACTGCATCTAAAATTCTAGATCTGTAGAGCACAAATTGTTCAATCAAGGTTTGCTTGGATAACAATTTGGCATACTCAATCGCGTTAGCATTAAATTCGTTAAAATCCAAATGTTTCGTTGTTAGTGGTTCTTTCAAAATAATCTTCTTAATAGCGCCTTCATAGAAATATTTATCCCAGAGCATGAGGTGACAGAGAATATCCTTCACGGTCCATTTACCAGTAGCTATGGGCTTATCCCAATGTTTATCTGGCACCTCTTCTAATGATTTCACGAATGGAATAAGAGACTTAAATTCGAGTATCATTTGCTCCTTTGATTTTACTGCCATAGAAGCTAACCTCCGTGTGAATATAAAATAGAATAGCAAAAATATTATGCAGCATCATCCTTAGAAGCAGTTATTAGATCAGCCTCAGTAGATTCTGGATTCAGCCAAATCTCAATCATATCATGGGTACGCTTTACATCATTTTCATCGAGTATATAATACCATTGATCCGTATGTTTTCCTTCCCCTTGGAGCATATGACTCGTTATTTCAGGGGTTCCACCTTCAAGAATTACCTTCTTAGCCAAATCCAAAATAAAATCTGACTTCATATTGGTTTTAAAGTTACTGCCAGCAATTTCAATAATGTTCTGTATATTAAGAATATTATCTATTCTTTTCATCCGATCAAGCGCTGCTTTTAGGAAAATCCGTTGTCTCTCTGTTCGCTTAAAATCAGAATCTTCCCGATATCTTACATACATTAAAGCTTCCTTACCGGAATAGATCGGTTTGTTCGGCTCAATTCTTAGTTTCTCATGATCGGGGCTCTTATTCTCTATCACCTTGGTGATTGGAAGCACCACTCCTCCAAGCGCATCTGTAACACCCACAAGCCCATTAAAATTAATAGTAGCATAGTAATCAATAGGTGCGTTCAGTAGATTCTTAACGGTATCCACACTCATCTGAGGACCACCGTAGGAATGCGCTGCATTAATCTTGGTTTCTTTTCGTGCTCCTTTGATATTTTCTGCTCCAATAATTTCAGTATATGAATCACGGGGAATGGAGACGAGCAGTGCTTTATGGTCTACAGGTCGAATAACTGTATAAATAATGGAATCAGAAAGTCCGTTTTCTTTGCCACGCTGATCGGTGCCTAGTAGAAGGATAGAGAAAGGACGGTCTTTATTTTCCGTCGTTGCTTGTAATCCAGATTCTTCAGTGTCTTCCAACGGCACATAGGACTCTTCAAGGGTGTGTTCAATAGTTGGTGCTACAACATTATTAAACCCAAAAATCATTAGTTCTTTACGGAAAATAAAGGATCCCAGCCCAACAAGAAGTAAGGTAGCGATCGAAAAATACCAAATCTTCATTTTCTTGCTGATTTTATTCTTTTTCACTTTCTTTTTCTCGATTCTACTTAAAGCAAATGAAGCAGGTGGATGAGTGCTCTGTTTATTTTTCATTTGAATGAATTACCCTTTCTGTTTATGCGACTTCTCACCATTAATGAACATCACTTTTTATTTCTGCCTACCCTCCATTACCTAAATATCCCATTATTATAGACGATCATTGGATCGATAAGTTTCTTTTTATAAGAAATTTTTGAGGCAAAAAAAAGACCACATCCTATCAAGGATGGGTCTGCAAAGTATATTGAGGTTACATTAGGTTTTGTTCAGGATCGTATCGATTTCACTTTTCAGTAAAAGATACCTGACAACACTTCTCATAATTGGGACTTTGGTTAACTTATGCTGGTCTACATAGCTTTTCATTTGATCTTTAGACAGACCAAGCAAGCTACCGGCTTCAGACACAGTCAATACTTCTTTGTTGCTTGTAGCGTTAAAGGTTTTCTTCACTTTTAAATTCCAGTCTTCAAACACCTGCACTTACATCCGCCACCTTTCTACTAAGCGAGAAATATAAGACATAAAGTATTGTGTGAAACTTATAATTTCTTATATTTAAAAAAATCCCCAAACTATAAGTTTGGGGATTTTTTTCACAACTTTAGAGTTTTACAACATTCTCAGCTTGTTGACCACGATTGCCTTGAACTACGTTAAATTCTACACGTTGTCCTTCATCCAAAGATTTGAATCCGTCACCAGTGATTGCGCTAAAATGTACGAATACGTCTTCTCCGCCTTCAACCTCGATAAAACCAAAGCCTTTGTCTGCGTTAAACCATTTCACTGTTCCTGTTTGCATAATATAATTACCACCTTTTTTTAATTTACATGTTATTCTTATCCCAAAAAAATCTCTTACAAAATCTCTAAAAAAATAAAAATTCACATATGGTACAAGGTTATTGTCATCTTAAGAATAACCCTCTACGCTATGTGAATTAGCAGGTAACTACTTTCGATATATTGATTATAGCACATCCGATGGCATGTAGATACCTTTTAGATTATGTAATAAATGGAAAAACCCTAATCCTTTAGAAAAGGACAGGGTTTCCCACCTGTAATCACGATATCACATCAGTTTAAATTTTAAAATAAGACAATTTGTCCAGCAAATCTTGCACCATTGAGCTGAGAGATTCCGTCGAAGCTGAGATTTCTTCCATAGAAGCAAGCTGCTCCTCTGAGGCTGCTGCTACACTTTGTGAATCTGCGGACGCTTCTGATGCAAGTTCGGCTAATACTTTTACACTAGCTGAAATTTGCTCTGTACCAGCAGTCATCTGCTGTGCAGCTGCAGATACTTCCTGAATCTGATCTGTAACCTGTGTCATTTCAGCAAGAATCGATGTAAACAAAAGATCACTGTCAGATACACCCTGCACACCGATACGTACTTGCTCATTACCAACAGCCATAGCCTGTGAGGCTTGATTAGTATCTTGGACCACATGTTCGACTAATTCAGTAACTTGTTCGGCAGCTTGTTTCGTTTGATCCGCCAACATCCGTATTTCCGAAGCTACTACAGCAAATCCACGACCTTGTTCACCCACTCTGGATGCTTCAATTGCTGCGTTTAATGCCAATAGATTAGTCTGTTTACTAATATTCGAGATCAAACCAATAATCCCACTAATCTGTACAGATCTTTCACCTAGTCGTTCAATCGCCAGACTGGTCTCGTCCACGGATTGCTTAAGCTCTGTCATCTGGTTCACCGCCATTTGAAGCTGTGCACTGCCTCTCTTCGTTTGATCGGTTACTTCATCTGCAGATGCAGACACCGCTGATGAAGAGTCAGCGATTCGTTGCACTCCAATGCTAAGATCGCTCATGGCCAGAGAAGATTCTCCTGCATAACCATTCTGCAGTTGCGCTCCCTCGGCGACTCGTCCAATAGCCACAGCAATCTGTTCAGCAGCTTTCCCTGTCTGTTCCGCGTTCGCTGTCAACTCTTCAGAAGTAGCACCCACTGACATCGATAAATCAGCCACAAGTCCAAACATTTCTCGAAGCTTATATGTCATCTGATTAAAATGTGAAGACATCTTACCGAATTCATCATCATTTCGAACCTGCAATGTTTGTGTTAAGTCCCCTTGAGCCATAAGCTGCAATTTCTCAGATAATACTCGAAGCGGTTTGATCACCATTAACCATAATTGTAAGACTATAACTATTCCTAGAATCAGCATCCCAACAATCATGATAATAAATGATTCTGTTTTCGTTTGTTCGTAATCAGCCATGATTGTAGCTTTAGGAATCGCAGTCTGCGTATACCATACCTGATCGCTTTCTGGCAGTGGAATCGGAACAAAAATACGAAGTACATTTTCTCCTTTCGAATTATTGGTGTACCCCTGAACCGACTTCCCATTCTTCACTTGTCTCCACAGTGCAGCTTTCTCTTCCGTATCACCGAAATCTTTAAGTACACTTTCTGGATCATTAGGATTAGCTGCATATTTACCATTACCCGTGACTAGAGAAACGTATCCACCCATAGGTTTATATTTCTCAGCATCCTCCTGGAGCTTTGATAACGAAACATCAAATCCTACCGTCCCAAGAAAAGTGCCCGATTTGTCCAAAATGGGCAGCATAACCGAAATCATCTCTATAGCCCCACCAGTCGTCTCATAGGAATAGGGTTCAATGTAGATCGGTTTTTTCTCTTTTTTAGGTATAAGGTAATAATCACCCGCACCTTCTACATCGTAATTCTTTAAGGGTTCAACCGTTATTGAACCTTGATTCCTAAGAACATAAGGAATAAAACGCCCCGTACCATCATCATATGGCGTCTTATTGATATTAGCCTGATCATTTTGATCGAAGGCATTGGGTTCCCACACTGTACTAATTGCAAAAAGCTCGGGTCTATTCTCAAGCATCGATTTCATTGTAGAAATAACTTCTTCACGACTCAAAGTTTGATGTTCTCTTGATTCAACCAGTACTTCTGTGAATACCTTTGCTGCCGACTCTATGTCTACCATACTATTCTGAATAGTTTCCGCATAACTTCGCCCAGCAACTTCCGCCTCTAGTTCACCGTTCGATATGCTCACACTTCGCAGATTAAGCAGATTCGCGATTAGACTAAAGAAAAAGATAACAATGATAACTAAACTTACTACCAGAACAAATTTTACCGTTAAAGAAAGCCTACGATATAACGCCATCTGAACAACTCCACTCTAGGATAATATACCTTATCTTTAATCGACAAAATACGACTATCACTAAATAGGTCTTTTCACCTATAATTAAATAATAAAATTTAAAACACCTATCCCTTCAAAAAGTATGTTTAAATAAAAGTAGCCTAACTAAAAAAATCTCAATACAAAGGAGTTCATGCCGATGGAAATATCCTCTTTTTTGTTGCCTAAAGATCAAGTTGCCTATATCACTAACTCACTATCCATGCTGGAAGCCTTAGAACAATTAGAGCAGCACCATTATACGGCTATCCCTATTATTGATAATGAAGGAAAATATGTAGGAACACTTTCGGAAGGGGATCTATTGTGGAAGCTGAAAAACACAGCAGGTCTAACTTTTGACAATATAGGAGAAGTTCCAGTAAGCGATATCCAGAAGCATGTTCATAACGAGAGCGTTCTCATAAATGCCGAAATGGAGGATATGCTGACGCTCGCCGCAGATCAGAATTTTGTTCCTGTGATTGATAAAGAAGGCGTGTTTGTCGGAATTATTCGTCGAAAAGATATCATTGAATATTATACTCGCAACATTACTGATTAACTGATTAATTGAACAACAAATAGACCTGATCAGCAACATCATGAGAAGATGAAGCTAATCAGGTCTATTTCCCACCCTAAATTATAGTTCAGTCAGAATAATGGTTCCTTGAGGGGTGATAGCTAATGTATGTTCATACTGTGCTGACAGACCGCCGTCAATGGTACGTGCAGTCCAACCATCCGCATCAATTTTTGTTCTGTAGCTGCCTGTGTTCAGCATCGGTTCAATGGTAAATACCATCCCCTCTTTAAGACGAGGTCCTCTGCCAGCTGGACCATAGTGAGGTACCTCTGGTGCTTCATGCATTTCTGAACCAATCCCATGGCCAATAAAATCACGCACAACAGAAAAACCATTAGACTCTGCGTAAACTTGAATAGCATGAGCGACATCCCCGATACGGTTGCCTGCAACTGCCTGCTCGATACCACGGAATAAAGATTCCTTTGTGGTGTCTAGCAATTTAGTCGCCTGCTCACTAATGTTGCCAATCCCATATGACCAAGCGGAATCTGCCAACCAGCCATCTAAGTTAACTACCATGTCTATGGTTACTATATCTCCATCTTTAAGTGGTTCCTTTTTCGGAAATCCGTGGCAGATTACATCATTTACAGAGGCACAGGTTGCGTACGGATATCCGTTATATCCTTTTTGCTCAGGAGTTGCTCCTTGAGACAGTATAAATTTTTCTGCAAATTCATCAATCTCCCAGGTAGTAATTCCCGGCTGTAGAATTTGCGCAATTTGACGATGACATTCAGCGAGAATTTTTCCCGCCGCACGCATTTTTTCGATTTCTTCCATCGTTTTCATGATAATCATAATATCGCCTCTTCTGTACAGAACACATCACTCTCGGGCAATGGCTCTTCTTTTGTATTTAGTTTCCCCTTTATATTATGAAAGAAAAACACGAGAAATCCAAATCATTAACCAAAAAAAATATTTATTCCTGTCTGAAACTAAAAAACTCCCCTTATTCTAGGTAAGGCCAACCAACAAAGAGGTGTCCCAGCAGCCATAATGCAGGCTCTGGGACACCCATTTCAGTCTAAATTAGATTAGTCATGAAAATTAAGACCTGACGAAACCGCTTTGACATAACCTGCACGGATCACGAAATCTCCAAAATGCTCGCTATGCAGACGTTCTTTTGAATAACGATGAAGAATTGGCTCTAGCGTCTCCAGAATCTCTTTTTCATCTATGTTTTCTTTATACATTTTGTTCAAGCGATCTCCCGTAAAACCTGCTCCCAAGTACATATTATATCTGCCTGGACCTTTACCAATAAACGAGATTTCGCCTAGTGCCGGTCTTGCACACCCATTAGGACAGCCTGTCATTCGGATCACGATTTCCTCATCGCGTAGACCAGCTTCATCAAGGACAAGCTCTAGCTTATCAATCAACGAAGGCAAATAACGTTCTGCTTCAGCCATTGCAAGTCCGCAGGTTGGTAGCGCCACACAAGACATCGAACTGCGTCGTAGCGCAGACAGATGAGCTCCGTCCGTAAGTCCATGCTGTTTAGCCAGCTCAGCCACTTTTCGCTTTTTGGCAGTGGTTACGTTAGCAATCGTTAAATTCTGATTCGGCGTAAGCCGGAAATCCCCGGTATGAATCTTGGCAATTTCCCGCAGTCCAGTCATCAATGTGTACCCTTCTTGGTCATGAATCCGTCCGCTTTGGATATAAAGCGTCAAATTCCATTTTCCATTCGTACCCTTCACCCAGCCATAGCGGTCTCCATTATGGTCGAAATGGTACTCACGTGCCGCCTCAAGCTGCCATCCGAGTCTTTCATGCAGCTCATCGACAAACCATTCCAGACCGTGGCGGTCAATCGTATACTTGAACCGTGCATTTTTGCGGACAGAACGATTTCCATAGTCTCGCTGAATCGTTACTGTCTTCTCCGCTACATCGATCAATTGATCAGGACGGCAAAAACCAATGATGCGGCCAAGCTGAGGATACGTGCTGGTATCGCCATGCGTCATTCCCATACCGCCGCCTACAGAAACGTTGAACCCTACCAGCTTATCATTCTCAAGAATAGCGATGAAGCCTAGATCCTGTGAGAACACATCTACATCATTTGAAGGGGGCACCGCAAGACCAATCTTGAATTTACGCGGTAAATATACCGGACCATAGATCGGTTCAACTTCTGCCCGATCTCCTAAACTATCCACTACCTTTTCACCGTCTAGCCAAATTTCATGGTAAGCGGGAGTACGTGGGGATAGATGATCACTAACTTTGCGCGCCCATTCATAGACTTCTGCATGCACCTCAGATTGATAAGGATTCGGATTGCTCATTACGTTACGGTTGACATCCCCACAAGCTGCAAGGGTTGTCATTAGCGTATCATTGATGCTTCGAATGGTCTTTTTTAAGTTCCATTTGAGAACGCCATGCATTTGAAATGCCTGTCTTGTAGTCAGACGTAAGGTTCCGTTACCATACTTCTGTGCCAGATCATCCATCACCAGCCATTGTTCCGGTGTAGCTACACCACCTGGGGCAACTACGCGAAGCATAAACTGGAATGCTGGCTCCAGCTTCTGACGTTCCCGTTCATTGCGCAAATCTCTGTCATCCTGCATATAGCTTCCGTGAAATTTAAGCAGCCGATTATCATCTTCAGGTAGACCACCCGTAATCGGATTGCTTAGTGTCTCAACTAATGCACCCCGCAGATAGTTACTCTCCGATTTAATATGCTCAACATCACTTGGAGGCCCGCCGATCGGCTTAACCTTCTCATTGTTTGCCATTGTTGTTATCTCCCCCCGAAGTCATTCGATAACTCCATCTATCCATTAATAGACATCACGCTGGTAACGCTGCGTCTGTTGCATATCTTCCAGATAAGCCGCTGCCGCTTCAGGGCTCAGTCCGCCCTCACTCTGAATCACCGTAAGCAGTGCAGAATGAACATCATGCGCCATGTACTTCTCGTCACCACAAACGTAGATATGAGCACCTTCTTGCAGCCATTCATAAACCTCACGACTCTTTTGTAAAATGCGATGTTGTACATATACTTTCTCTTCGGTATCACGTGAGAAGGCGACATCCAGCTTACTTAGAACGCCATCCTTTAGCATTCTCTGCCAATCAGTCTGATACAGGAAATCTGTTACAAAATGCCGATCCCCATAGAACAGCCAAGATTTCCCTTCCGCTCCCAGTTCTCCACGTTCCTCGAGGAAAGAGCGGAAGGGTGCAACACCTGTGCCTGGTCCGATCATGATGATCGGCGCATCCGGATTAGTCGGCAGCTTAAAGTTAGGATTATGCTGAATGTAAATAGGCAAAGTATCTCCCGGCTCTACTCTTTCTGCGCAATGCACTGAGCAGACACCGTAACGTTCCCTACCGTGAGCCTCATAACGTACAGCTCTGACGGTTAGATGAACCTCATCCGGGTTAGCTTTATAACTGCTGGCGATAGAATATAGGCGTGCAGGAAGCTTCCGCAAAATCGTCACAAAACTGCTGGCTGGACCTTCCCACGGTGAGAAGTCCTGGATCAAATCGAGTAGATCGCGTCCT
Source organism: Paenibacillus sp. FSL F4-0236 (assembly GCF_038000135.1). NCBI lineage: Bacteria > Bacillati > Bacillota > Bacilli > Caryophanales > Paenibacillaceae > Paenibacillus > Paenibacillus sp. FSL F4-0236. Next base: position 1,381,810 of record NZ_JBBOBK010000001.1, on the reverse strand, counting down.
TGAATATACGCTTTAAGCTCCGAAGCACGGTCTGGAGCTAATAACTCACTCAGCTTGTTTGAAGCAGACAGCTTTGCCGCTTGCTCCAGCAAAGGTTTGGTCAATACAGTGATTTCATAATGATGCAGAAGTGCCTCACGTAAGGCTCCTTCATCACCTTTCTTATTAAACGGAACCTTATCATTAGGATTCCAGCCCATAGTATGAATAATAGCGTCCACCAGTTCAGGATGATTCTCTGGGTATACTCCCAGTGCATCCCCAGGTTCAAACTGTATATTAGAGCCTTCAAGCGATAGTTCCAAATGGCGAGTCTCCCGGTCCGAACCGCGTCCGTTCAAATTCAGATTCTCCAGTACCTCTGCCTTAAAAGGATTATTACGAGTATATAGAGGTTCTTGTGACTCTGCGTCCTCCGCGGCTTGAACCGCTTTTGCAGCAATGGCTGGAGCATTTAAATTTGCATTTAATGCACCAATTACACCTTCAAACCATTCGGCAACGGAATCGTCATAATCGAGATCACAATCTACACGTGGACTTAGGCGCTTACCACCAAGCTCCTCTAACCTCTGATCGAACTCTTTACCCGTCTGACAGAAAAATTCATAAGAGGTGTCTCCCAGAGCCAGAACTGAAAACCGCAGGTTCTCTAATTGAGGAGCTCTTTTACTGTAAAGAAATTCATGAAAAATCCTTGCATTATCAGGTGGTTCACCTTCTCCATGAGTACTCACCAATAGAAGTAGATTCTCAACCTTTTTAAGCGCTGTAGGTTTGAAATTGTTCATCGCGGAGAGTGTGACCTGAAACCCTTGCTCTTCCAGCTTGCGGGACAAGCTCCCCGCAAGTCGCTGGCAATTCCCCGTTTGCGAACCAAATAATATGGTCACTTCCCGTGAGGCTGCTGGTTGGCTCGTTACAGCAGCGCCAACCTCTGTATTTCCAATCGTATTCGATGGCACTTGAAGTTCAGCACCTGCTGGCGCTACCGCCGTAGTACGTCCAATCGCGGACAAAAATCCACTAAGCCATATTTGCTGCGTCTCCGTTAAGGTTGGTAGAAGACGATTGAGAAGCTCGACTTGGTTCTCGTTAAAAGGACTGTTCGTTACCTGTAGTTGCAACAATATCCACCTCTCCTAAACATGAAATCTGGTTATGATCCGTGCCTCAATTGAATTTATCTGAGCCTTTTTTAGAACCTCATAAAATCAGGCTATCACAATATTTGTAAACGATCAATGAAGTCATTTTCACCTAAAAATTGTTAATTATTGAAAAAGTATCAATAAAGTACGTAAAAACCGATCAAAACAGTATGATTTGCCCTGTTTTGATCGGTTTCATTATAAAAAATGATACTATTTATAAAATATTGTGATAAATAAAAACTATAAATCCTTCTTACTTTCGGGAAATAATACCTCGCCTACCCCTGTCTTTATCTTCACAATCTCTTCAAGCGTATTTGATAACTCACCTGGCGGATAAGGCTTCGTCAAATACTTCTGTATCACATCATTCAATTGGTTCTTATCTGATTGATCCAGAGCAGAAGAGATAACAATCGGAATATTCTCTGTTCTCGAATCCTCTTTTAGCATTCGGATCAAATCCCAGCCGTCCAGTTCTTCACCAAGCATCAAATCAACCACGATCGCAACAAATGGTGTTTTCAAGGCTTGATCAAAAGCTTGCTGTGGATGATAGTGATGGGTAACACGGAACCCCTTCCCTTTTAGCTCTTCTGATAAAAGCAACGAAAGACTATAATCATCTTCAACAATCATTACATTAGGTTTGAGCTCTTTATCGGCATTCCATTTATTCAGCTCATCTTGCTGCCGACTTGCTTCTGCATTAAGGATTGGGAGGCTAAACCAAACGGTTGTCCCTTCTCCCTCTACCGAATCAATACCGATGGTTCCCTTTTGTTTCTCAATAATTTCTTTACAGATGGCAAGACCGAGACCTGTTCCACCAATTCTTTTGGAGGCACTGTTGTCCACTCGTCTGAATTTTTGGAATAGCTGTCCGATTTGATCCTTTGGAATGCCCAGACCATTATCCTGGATACGCACAATAATATGATCCGGCTCATTATGCAGCAGTACCTTCACTTCATTGTTAGAGGGTGAGAACTTGATCGCATTACTTAACAAATTCGTTAGAACTTGAACGATCTTATCCTTGTCCACATCTACCTCCGCATTCAGAGCCTCATCCACCAATAGCACATGATGTGTGCTACTAAGTTTATATTGATCTATAACCCCAAGGACAATTTCACTAAGATTTACATGCTCCGTGATATACTGCTGCTTCCCTGACTCCATTCTCTGCAGATCCAGAAAATCATTAATAAGCTCAGTCAACCGCTTCGCTTCCTTATGAATCGTCTCCAAATACTTCAGCTGCTTCTCAGGCTTCATGGTTTTGGACAATAGCAGTTCCGTGAATCCTAATACACTCGACAATGGTGTTCTCAGCTCATGACTTACCGTACTGACAAGATCAGATTTCATAAGATCCAGCTCGTACTCCCTAGTGATATCTCTATATACAAACAATGTACCAATTCTAAGCTCCCGGCGGAAAACAGGAATCGCATAAACATCAATATGCTTCTTGGATTCCGTTCCAATAGAGTATTGCATACTGCTGGACTCCAGAGCATCCTCAGAGATTGCTTGTTCAAAAAACGACCGAAGCTCATGGTTCTCATTCGAGCGTTCGATGAAATAATCCATCCATTCTTTTCTAGGAGTCAGTGTACCTTCAATCCAGTCATAGTTAACGATGTTGCACAGCGCCTTATTCATCTGAAGCATCATGCCTTCTGTACTCACGAACTGAATGCCTTCGTTTACGTTATTCACGATATCGCGGTTCAGCTTTCGCCCATGTTCAATCTCTTCGTACATGAATAAACGTTCAATCGCCAGAGCTACGCGGTTCATCATTCCTTGAACCTCATTAATCTCTTCTTTACTGAAAGAATGTCCAATCCGGGTTCCGCAAAATACAGCTAGAATCTCATCTTCTGCATTTACAACAGTGGTATAGAAATCATAACAGTAGACCTCATTCGCAGAAATTCCCTGTTCCGATTGCGTAGCTAGACGCTTAATCAGATAGGTTTTTTCCGTCTTCAAACGATATAACATTTCATTGTTCTCATTATCGAGATAACGCGCTACATTTTCCTGAGGAATCCCTTTAACAGCCGCGATCTTATCTTTTACAAGAAGGAAGAAACTCGAATCAAATGAATACAGGTGATGCATGAACTGAATAAACTTATCTGCAAATTCTTGTTTATCTAAGGTGTACGTAATGTCATGATTCAGCTGATTATTAAGTTCAAGCATTTTTTTGGTCTGTTCTGTATTCTTCAGCGTTTCCGCTAACTCCAGCTGTACACTTTTCATAGAGGTGACATCATACGCGATAAAAATGTACTGATAAATCACACCCTCATTGTTCAGATACGGCACGACAGTCAGATGCATCCAGATTGGCAATCCGTCTTTAGTCAGAATCTGGAGTTCATTGCTCCATACCCCGCCCGTATATAATTTGTTGAAGATCTTCTGCATTTGTTCTCTAGATATATTATAGAGTTCAAATAACTTATAGGTAAAACCGATAATTTCAGAATTTTTATAGCCGGTATATTTGCTTAAATTATCATTCGCGTAGGTAAATACGCCTTTATCTGTAAGGATCCCCACCGCTGAGGATTGATCGAGTGCCTTCATCATACTCTCTATTTCACTAAGCGAACGTTGCAGTCTGTACTGCTGATCCTGAAGTTCATCTTGCTGCGCGTGTAGCTCTTCATTCTGCATCATCAATTCTTCTTCTTTGTCCTGAATACTTCTGGCCATATTTAGAAATGCATTATAAAGCCGACCAATCTCATCTTGATGCTTAAGCTTGCCGAGAAGAATTTCCTCACCGGCAGCCAAGGAATGAGTGGCCCCTTCCAGCTTCAAAATAGGATTAATCAAATTCTTAAGAATCCGCCAGATCATAAAGGTAAAGAACAGTAGAATAATCGTGCTAAAAAAGAAGGCGATAAAAGTGAATTCGTTAGCTCGTTTGATATAATCCATAGCCATGGTATTTAATGCTGCATCGGATCGCTGTCTGTACTCTTTCGTATACGTAAGAAAATCATTCACTGATTTAGTAATACCATCTCCGGATAGTACTCTCAAAGCTGCATAATCATCAGCCTCGACAAGCCGAATTGCTTCCGGTAAGGTTTTATTTTTATACTGGACATAAAATGATTTTAAACCATCTCTAAACAAGGCTTCTTCGGCGGATAAATTAAGATTAGAATACGTATCCAGTATTTGATCAAATTTTACTAAGGCTGCATTTAAGAGCTTTAATTCATTCTCGTCCTTAAGCAAAGTGAATCCCCTAGCTCGGAAAAACACCTCATTTAACGTGCTCGCCATCTCGCTGATCGTGTCTGCTTTATACTGCAAACTTTCACGTTCTCTACTTAATTCATCTTGCTCATAGTTTATGAAAATAAAAAAAACAGTTCCCATAAGAATGATTAAAGAAAACACTAATACAATGATGCGGAAATATTTATTTTTGATGCTGTGATTAGCGTTACTTTTCTTCACCACTCAGGATCCCCTCCACAATCTGCAAGAGTTCCATCGGACTAAATGGTTTCGGCATGAAGTAACGCGCACCTGCTTCAACTGCTCGAATTCGATCTACATCTTGAGCTTTGGCCGTTAACATTAATATAGCTGTAGTTTTCTTTTTCTCCTCATCCAGCTGCTGAAGCACTTCAATCCCTGTCATTTCCGGCATCATATAATCCAGAATCACCAAATCATAAGGATCCGTAGACAGCTTAGTTAGAGCTTCCAACCCATTCTCCGCTGTGTGAATCTCAACATTCTCCAAATCTTCCAATGTATCCTCGATTAACATCCGTAATACTTCTTCATCATCCACTACCATTATTTTTTGCATATTCGCACAATTCCCTTCGTGTTAGAACAAAAATCTATGAGCTAACCGTTCCATTCGGGACAACAGCTCAGGCATATGGACAGGTTTTACTACATAATCATCGGCACCCATCTGCAGAGCATGTACAATATCCGCCTGATTATTTCTCCCTGTCAGCATGATCACTAATATATTCACTTCCGGATACGTCTTGCGAATTCTTTCCAGGACTTCAACGCCATCAAGATCCGGCATCACACCATCTAGTAGAATGATATATTTCTCATCTATGGAATACCAATCCGATTGCAAGAAATCCAGCCCATTCGCATAACTGCTGATATTCACCTCAGCAATATCCTCCGGCTCCCAAGTATCAATCTGATGAGTCACTATTTTTCGAATCAACGCATCATCATCCACAACAATTACATTTAGAACCGAATGCTTTTTAGTCGACGATAAATGGTCCGTGTAGAGTGTAGTCTGATTCCTTCCGGCATCTTTGCTGGCATAGAGAGCTTGGTCTGCTTCTTCTACAATTTTATCGGCAATATTCTCAGCTTCTGTTACCTCTGATATCCCACTCGAGAAGGTCACATGAAAGACTTCATTCTTCGCAAAAAAGTCGGTGGCAGCAAATTGCTCCTGAATACGGTTTATTACTGTCAATGCAGAACTTGCATCCGTATTTGGCAGAAACACAGCAAACTCTTCTCCACCGAAGCGGCAAAAGGTATCTTCCATGCGAATCGAACCCTTTACAAGCTCAGACAAGGACTGTAATACCTCATCTCCGATTAGATGACCATATGTATCATTAATCTTTTTGAAATAGTCCAGATCAATCAGTGCTAAAGAAAACACCCGTTCCGTGCGCTTAAAATCGCAAATCAGCTGCTTCATCACTTGATTAAAGTGTTTTCGATTAAACGCACCCGTCAATTCATCCACAATGATGGATTCCTGCCACTCCCGCTTTAACTCAAAGCGGTTTTTAATCAAAGCCAGAAATAAATCAATATCTACAGGCTTCGATAAAAAATCCATCACACCCAGCCTATACGCATGCAGTTGAGTCGCTTTGGAGTACTCCCCACTTATAATGATGATTGGAATACGTTCTTTTTTGGCTTTGCCGATAATTTGATTCAAGACCTCAATTCCGCTGATATCAGGCAAAAGAATATCCAGAAGAATTAGATCCGGTTTGGTTTCATAAAAAATCTTGAGACCTCGTTCAGCGGACAAGGCTATGCTTACATAATAGTTCTGCTTCTCCAATGATTCTTTTAAATAAGCCACTAATTCTACATCATCATCAATAAGCAAAATATCATTATGTGGGAGCGCATCATCATTTCCTTTTTTGTCTAACGTCTTAACTGAACCTAGAGAAACCGATGAATCTTGGTTAAACAGTGGAATAAGCGGATACAAATAATCGCCCCACTCTTCAATAGACCAGCTCTTAAGGCTACTTTCCATGAAATAGGGCAACGTTGCATCGGCAAACTGTTCAACTTCTTGTAACCCCACTGTTCCTGCCGTACCTTTCAAATTATGCAAAAAACGATAAATGTCCTTCTCGTTAACTTCCGACAGTTCCGACCATTCCTGGAGGGTTTGTTTGGTCCGCTCTTCAACCATATTTTTATATTTTTGTGTAGTCATATTTACTCCTTCAGAGTATCGTATCAATCTCTCACTTCATCATATTTTTCATATACTGTCAATCGAATTTTCTTTAAATTCATAGGACTTTATATAAAAATGATCAAATGGACAAAAAACCTTTGGTTGAAGCTTGCTTCAGCATTTGTAATAATGATTGGAATGGTTCATTCCGTTTACACGGCGTAATCACCATATACAAAGGGAGGCTGTATTTATGAAGGGGATTATTACTGTATTAGGAAAAGACAAAGTAGGGATTATTGCCAAGGTATGTACATATCTTGCCGAGCACAATTTGAACATTCTGGATATTTCTCAGACGATTGTACAAGATTATTTTAACATGATGATGATTGTAGACATTTCTGGCGCGACTAAAGCATTTGAGGATATTGTTGAGGATTTACATTTGATCGGAGAAGCGATCGGCGTGGAAATCAAGCTTCAGCATGAGGATATTTTTAATATTATGCACCGCATTTAGGAGGATGACCATGATATCACTGGTGGAAGTACAAGAAACGAATAAGATGATCCGTGAAATGAATCTGGATGTACGTACTATAACGATGGGGATCAGCCTCATGGATTGTGCACATACAGATATGAGAACTTTTAACCAAAACGTATACGACAAAATCACTAGATCCGCCGAGAAGCTCGTCAAAACAGGTGAAGATCTGGAAAGACAATTCGGTGTACCCATTGTTAATAAACGGATTTCTGTGACCCCTATTGCTATTGCTGCTGGTGCCGTGAAGACGGATACGTATGTGCCTGTAGCGGAAATTTTGGACAAGGCTGCCAAAGAAGTTGGCGTTAACTTTATTGGCGGCTTCTCTGCGCTTGTGCAAAAAGGGTGCACCAAAGGTGATCGTATTCTAATCGACAGTATCCCAGAAGCACTCGCAGTCACTGAAAGAGTCTGTTCTTCCGTCAACGTCGGCTCCTCCAGAAGTGGAATCAATATGGATGCTGTGAAATTAATGGGTGATATCATTATTCAAACTGCGGAACGCACCAAGGATCGGGATTCCATCGGCTGTGCTAAGCTGGTTGTCTTCTGTAATGCTGTCGAGGACAATCCTTTTATGGCTGGAGCCTTTCATGGGGTTGGTGAACGGGAATGTGTCATTAACGTTGGCGTCAGTGGCCCGGGTGTAATCAAGCGTGCATTAGAGGAAGTGAAGGGGCAGGACTTCGAAACCCTGTGTGAAACGATCAAACGGACTGCGTTTAAAGTTACGCGTGTGGGACAACTAGTTGCGCAGGAAGCATCGAAACGGATGAACGTGCCTTTTGGGATTATCGATTTATCTCTGGCTCCAACACCAGAAATTGGGGATTCCATTGCGGAGATCTTTCAAGTCATGGGTCTGGAAGAAGCTGGTGCACCAGGAACAACAGCCGCTCTGGCGATTCTAAATGACAATGTTAAAAAAGGTGGCGTGATGGCCTCCTCCTATGTTGGCGGACTCAGTGGAGCCTTTATTCCAGTTAGTGAAGATCACGGAATGATTCAAGCCGTACAGCGTGGTGCTCTTACGCTTGAGAAGCTAGAAGCCATGACCTGTGTATGTTCTGTGGGACTGGACATGATTGCTATTCCGGGAAGTACTACCAAAGAGACGATCTCTGGCATCATCGCCGATGAAGCTGCTATCGGAATGGTCAACAACAAAACAACCGCTGTTCGCGTCATTCCTGTCATTGGCAAGGATGTAGGCGAAATCGTAGAATTTGGTGGCCTACTTGGATATGCGCCTGTCATGGCTGTTAACGGATTCAATTGTGCCAACTTTATCAACCGAGGCGGACGAATTCCTGCTCCAATTCACAGCTTTAAGAACTAATAGAAACCTCAAACAGCAAGTCCCTATTTGTACCTAGGCGACTTGCTGTTTTATATCGTTCAGAGCTTGAAGATGTTAATGTTATCAGATTTAAGCCCGCTGGATCCCAATATTAGGTGTTCCCCCGGTCAAATCGATAAATAATACATAGTCATTTCCATCCGTGCCCTTCAGCACGAGTCCTGTCTGACTTGCAACTCCCACAGCGAAATATCTGACTTGCTGAAGGCTCGTAGGTGCTGAAACTGGTGACAAAGCCTGATTCACCGCGATCAAACGGGTCGCAGTTTTGATGGTGCCTGCACCGCTAATCTCACCGGTAACCCCCAAATGACCGAGCAGGGACTGACTGCCATTCACCTGAAGGCTTCCCATAATAGTCTGACTACCATTTAATTGCAAGTTTGAATCGATAGTCTCATTCCCGTTGACATGCAGATCATTTTGAATGGTCTGACTTCCTGTAACAAGAATATTATCGAAGGTTGGCAAGACGATCATCCCTTTCAGGTTTTATAGTATATCTTATGTTAGACAAGACAATCCGGTCATAGATAGATATACATCTTTTACTAAATCCGCTTTTTCCTTCAAGATTCAGATTAATGGTCTTATACCTAAAGTCAAATGAACCCCCCACACATATAATGACTAGCAAGACTAGGTGCTAGAGCGAACGACTGGCTCCAATGAATACAGGAGGAATTATGAAGAAGACAGCTACTAGGCTCACTCCTCAAAGGACCTCAACTCACGAAGTCTCCATCAGCCAAGTTCATCAATCGCAACACCATAATCTCATTCTCGAGAACTCTTACAGAGCGGAAACCATAACACGGGAACTAAAGCAATTAAGAGTATTGCTTCTGGTCCCCTCAGAGATAAGTGATAAAATGCCTAATGTACGACTTTTTAAAGATCAGCTAAGGCATCTGGTCAAAGAAGTACTTGCCATTAAGTTACATCATAATCTAGAAGAATATTTAGCCCAGTATCAGCCTGATCTGATACTAGCCTTGGGATCAGAATCCCTGTTCCCTGAGGAGAATATTCCTGCCCTCAAAGCTTATAACGCTCCTAAGGCCGTATGGATGGCAGATGCGACCTGCCTTACGCGAACAGAACGTAATCTAGCGCTGTTATTCGATTATATTTTCACACAGAACATAGCTAATCTAATCTATTATCAAGGTTTACGTGAGAAACATTCGTGCTACCTCCCTTATGCTCCAGATACAGAACTCTATTATCCAAGACGTGTGGAGAACCGTTACCACAGTGACGTACTCATTCTCGGCCATTTTCAAATGAATAGTGTTCTTGACACCCTAGCTCATTCGGAACTACTTCATGGTCTCAAGATAATGACCTTTGGTAGCGGGTGGGAGCCCACCAAAAATTTCATAGACATCACCTACGATAAAACAGAAATATCTAACTATTATAATGGAGCAAGGATCATCATCAATTGCACAGGATCTGTGCAGCAAATTATGGAGGTCGCTGCTTGCGGTGTATTTCAGTTCGTGGAAGATCATCCCCATTTTCAAAGTTACCCCATCACAGAAGAAGGCCTTATTCGTTTCCAAAACTTTAAAGAGCTCTCTGAGAGCTTCAAGTACTATATTGCTCATAGTGATGCAAGGAGAAGTTCGGCCACTCGTGCTCTAAAAGAAGTGAAGTACAATCATTCGTATCTTCAGCAGGGAAAGCTGCTTCTCAAAAAAATATTCACGGAACCATAGGGGGTGACTTGACTTGAAATGCATCGCTTTTGTATTGCCTCAGTTTCATCAGATAGCAGAGAACGATTCCTGGTGGGGAGAGGGATTTACAGAATGGACAAATGTCAGGAAGGCTACAGCCCTTTATCCTGAACATGATCAACCGAAAAAACCATTAAATAATAACTACTACGATTTAACGGACCCTAATGTGAAACAATGGCAGGCAGAAACTGCAAAAGCTCATGGCATTTACGGTTTTTGTTATTATCACTATTGGTTCAATGGCAGGCGACTTCTGGAACAACCGGTTCAGCAGATTCTTGCCAGCAAAGAGCCTGACTTCCCCTTTTGTCTGTCTTGGGCTAACGAACCTTGGACACGAAGCTGGGATGGCACTGAAGAAGATGTCTTGATGCCACAGGAATATGGAGAAGAACGGGATTGGCGAATGCATTTTTATGCTTTGTTAGAGGCTTTCAAAGATGAACGATATATTTGCGTAGACGGCAAACCAGTATTTATTATCTATAGATCCTCCAGCATCCCTCGGTGTGATGAAATGCTTCAATGTTGGCGTGATTTAGCACAGCAAAACGGACTTAAGGGCCTTCATCTTGTCCGGACACTGGGCGGATTCCCCCTAAAGACAGAGCACGGGTTCGACGCCAGTCTAGAATTCGAGCCTCACTACACATTCGCACATGGTGGTGTAAAGCACTTATGGAGTTCCAAGCAGGTGGAGGATCAAAAGCATATTGTCATTGATTACGATGAATTATGGGAATCTATGTTAGAACGGACACCTCATAGGGATGGGGAAATTATATATCCGGGAGCATTTGTTAACTGGGATAATACACCACGCAAAGGTGCTGCCGGACAAAGTACTTTAGGTGCAAATCCTCACAAATTCGGTCAATACCTGTCACGACAAATTGAGAGGACCAAGAAGATGTTCAAAAGTGATTTTATTTATATTAACGCTTGGAACGAGTGGGCTGAGGGTGCCTATTTAGAACCGGATGATCATTATCGGTATCAATACTTGCAAGCCATTAAGAAAGCCCTTCAATATCATCACAAAGAAGATCCTTCCACGCCGTAGCGTCAGAAGGATCTTCTTCTTTTATTCCTTATGGTCTTTCCGAAGTCTGCACTCTGGCGCTTCTTGCACTAATCATTCTCCAACCCGTTAGCAGTGCAGCCACAAAGCATATGGATGCCGAAGTCATGAACACTACATGCATCCCACTGATGAATAACTCTGGTCGACCTGGAACTAGACCTGTTACCCGATAACCAGCTTCACTGCTCATCACATGAAAGAGAATCGTCGTAGCTATCGTAATACCAACGACCATCCCCACATTACGAACAAGCGAGTTGACGCTGCCCGCAGAACCAAGCTGAGTTCTAGGCACCTTAGACATCACAAGTGAATTATTTGGCGACTGAAACAGACCACTCCCTATTCCTAACATAGCGATCCACACGCCTACCAGCACAACAGAGCTTCCTTCATGAAGCTCAGCTAATCCAAACTGAGCAATAACCATGACTACCAGCCCTGCAAAAGTTAGGAATTCAGACCCGATTTTATCCGATAAAGCACCGCTTATTGGTGCTACGACTACCATACATATCGGTAACAGCATCAACAGGAATCCCGCTTCAAAGGGCGATAGATTCAGCATATTCTGTGCATAAAACGGCGCGATGATATTAAAGCAGAAGTTCGCTGTAAACACGAGAAACCCACATAAAATACTTAATGAAAACAACGGATTCTTAAATAATGACAATTGCAGAAGCGGTTCTTTCCGGCGAAGCTCCGTCCATAAGAAAGCAATGAAGCTGACTATAGCTACGATTAAAGACGTCACAATTAAGCTATCGCCATAACCGAGCTGCTGTCCCAATAAAAGCCCTGCGAACAAACTTATGATAAAAATAGCGAAGAGTAAACTACCCGGAACGTCTATTGTAGATTTCGTCCTAGTTAAATCCTTAGGCAATACCTTCCAGCCTAACAGGATAGCGATCACTCCAATAGGAATGTTCACCCAAAAGATATACTCCCAGCCTAATGTCGAAACCATAATCCCACCTAAGCTAGGGCCAGCTATACTTCCCAGAGACACGAATGTACCTATGAAACCAAGCGCTTTACCCCGCTCATTGGCAGGAAAGATATCCGTAACTATTCCCTGGCTGTTCGCCATTGTCATCGAAGCTCCGATAGCCTGAATGACACGCGAAGCAAGTAAAGCAGGTAAACTTAAACTAAATCCACACAGCATAGAACCAATAACAAAAACTATCGTACCAATCTTAAAGATTCGAATCTTCCCGACAATATCTCCAAGCTTCCCGAAGAAAAGAATCGCAGCACAAATTGCCATCAAATATCCTGTGGTTACCCATTCGATTTGTGCCATAGGCAGCTTCAATTGTTTCGATAATTCTGGCAGAGCGATGTTGACAATACTACCATCAAGTGTGGACATGAAGGTGAAAATATTCAGAACAATTAAAATCATCCAGCGTTTCTTCTGAATTTCCTTGTCTTCCTGATAGGTTGCGCTAATAGAACTCATAAACTAACACCTCATTGAATATAAAATCAACGTTTAGTTGCGTACGCAACAAAACTTACTTACCCAGTGTACATCAATTTAGTTGCGCACGCAACGACTTTATTGTACACTTTGTCTCAGAGTAGCAAATGCGCGAACTATAAACCCAAAGAGGTGTCTATATCTTGGAAAAAGAGCCTATAGGAAAGTTGATTTCCTATTTTCATCGTCAAAATCAAAAGCAATTGGTAAAAAAATTCATGCCCTATGGAATAGGTAGTGGCGGGCAACATAGTTTTCTAAAACTAATTACTTCCAGACCAGGGATTACACAAGATCAACTAACTTCTGAACTAAAATTCGATAAAGCCACCACCGCACGCTCCGTGAAGCAATTAGAGAATTCGGGTTATATTGAACGTAAACCAGATCCTAATGATCGACGCTCTCAACTACTGTATCCAACGCCTAAAGCAATCGATTTCTCGCCAATTCTTCAGTCTATTTTAGATGATTACAACAAGAGCCTAGTTGGTAAATTAACCAACGAGGAAGTAGAGCAGCTTCGCAACTTACTTCAAAAAATCAGCACTGACGAAGAATAGGACAAAAAAAGAAACTGTCTCAAAAGTAGTAAAGGCTACTTAAAGGACAGCTTCTTTTTTTGAGAATTATTAGGGAAAAGCTCCCTAAAAATCAGAGTAATATCGGTATTTTCCAACAAATCAGCAAAATTATAGGGAGATTTTCCCTAATTATTAGTCAGATGAGCAGAAATCTCAGAATTACAGGGAGAAATTCCCTAATTATCGATCAGTGCTCCCGTTTCCTTGGTGAGGACACTCCACTTTTCCACAATCAGTCCATTCACTCCGCTACTTTTAGAGAAAAAATCTATATCATCCCGTGCTCACTTCACCTTTACAGTTTCAGCAACTTCTTTCGTAATCGCCTCCCCGCCGAGGCTCTTCCATTTCGCTACAAAAACATCAAAGTCACTAAGCGGTGAATCGCCCACAATGATATTCAAAAATGTCTCGCTCTCCAGATTTTGCAGCTCCGTCCACTTACTCTTCATTAGTTGGGTGTTTCCGTAAAATACTCCCCGCACTCCCTCAATAGCAGTTGAGGTTAAGACGGCAACTCCATATTTATATGCATTCGCTGCTTTCCAGCCTTCCAGATCTTTCTTTGGTTGTTCAGTGTCCTCCACCCATTGATCATAAATGAGACGGGTATCTGGATTTAATGTTTCCGGGTCTATTTTGCCATGCAAAGCTTGCTGGATATCTGCATAATGTTTCTCTATCGCATCCGAATAATCAATTAAAAGGTCAAACGGATAATAAGCACGCAGCTGAATTCCTGTTTGCGCAGAGAAATCATCCAGCTTCTTAACTTCCTCCGAATTAGGGTCTTGTCTTCTCTCAAGTCTTGTAAACACGTTCAACTGCTTCATAATCGCCTCTGGATGCTCGAAACCTTTACGCACAACAAGGTAACGGTCTGTTACCGGAGCCAAATGAGCAACAAACTTACCAGACTCATCAAGTGGAGCAGCATACGCTCTCCATTCTGCCTTCGTATCGAGAGCAACCGCCTCTGACAAAGGATAATATGGCATCCACCACGGGCCAAAGAACATGCCTGATTTCCCTGTAATAATAGGCTCTTGCGTTTCTTTATAAAGTGCAAAATTAGGGTCCAAGAGCCCTCTTTTATACCAATCAGCCAGTTTGGCAAGCGCTTGTTTGGTCTCAGGTGTAATGGATCCATATACAATATTCCCAGCGTTATCCTTGATCCAATTGGTGGGAAAAGCATGCAATGCACTAAACACAGCATCCAGACCATTTACTAATGGCTTTGTCCCATAGATGATATTCTTGTAGCCGCTAAGTCCGACCGTATCTCTTTTGCCATTGCCATCGGGGTCCTTCTCAATAAAAGCCTTCGCTATGTTCTCAATATCTTCGAAGGTTTGCGGTGCCTGCAGCTCCAGTTTATCCAGCCAATCCTGACGCACCCAGAGCAGAACAGGCGAATCCGCATCTATGGCTACATTAGGCAATCCGTATAATTTGCCGTATCGAGAAGCATCGGATAATGCCTCACCCTGAGTAGAATTGTACATATCCTTAATTAAATCAGAGCCATATACATTGTAGGTCTCTGTAAGATCCTCTATCATGTCATTATCAATGAGTTTCTTCAATTGATCTCGATCAACAACCATCGCATCCGGCAAATCATTGCTATCGATCGCAAGCTGTGCTTTTTGATTAAAAGCATCTTCACCCTTCGCTTCCCAAGAGTGAACTACCTTGATATTCGTAATGCTCTCCAAATAACGGGTGATAGGATTGTTGTCGTTGCTGTCACCTGTATTTAGCCTGGAATCGGGAACCTTAAATCCTACACGAATCACGATCGGATCTTCGTATTTGCTATACGCTATAGAAGCATCTTCGACCTCACCCTGAGGACTTCGAGTAGAATCTACTGTTTTGTTCTGGTCACGGCATGATGTAAGTCCGATCATCATTACAAGTAAGAGGATAGATCTACACAATCTCATCATTGGTCCTTCCCCTCCGCACGATATTCACTCGGGAGTTGACCAATACGTTCTTTGAACAGTCTACTGAAGTAACGGTCATCTTCAAAGCCAGACCTTGAAGCAATCTCACAGACGGGTAATGAAGTCTCCCGCAATAATGATTTAGCCAACTCAAGCCGCATTCCCCGTAAACATTCACCGAATGTCTCCCCGGCAAAACGAGCGAAACATTGACTGAAATAACCACGGCTCATATTAATTTCCGCCGCTACGTCGCTCTGATTGATTTTGTCACCTGCATGGCTCTGCATGTAACGAACTGCGCGAATAAGGCAAGACATCACCTCTTTAGTCAATCCTAGCTCGAGCATTCTCCTTCCCACATGATCAGAAAATCGGCGCAGCCAGGTCTTCCAATGACACCAGTTCAAATTAAACGAAATATCCCGTTCCAGTTGAACAGCATCCTCTGACTTCAAAAGTAAAGAACTCCAGCTTTGCAAAAGGGAATGGGCGAATGTTAGAAATCTATCCTGTCTTGGCTTCTGCAGGAGTATGTTCGTTACAAAATTCTCCCATTCGTTTCCATTAATCGTCCACTTGAGATTTTGAGCTTGCACGAATAGATCAGCTTCATCCGGTTTTAAATGGGGAACCGCTATTTCCTTTTTTAGTTCCTCATAATTTAGAAAGGTCAGTTCTTCAGCACTAGAATGATAAAATAGCATATGCCGAAGCTTCGTGGTGAGCTGCTCCTCCAATTCCTGTAGTGACTGATCTCTTAACCCACTGATGAGCGCGGTCTGCCATCTCCCAGAAAGCTGGTTCTTAAGCTCACGCTTCCCCTCCACTTCCGAGAACCGGTGAAACAAGGGCGACATCCACATCTCATGAAAGGTAATCAGCGGATTATTCTTCACGAAGGATAGGTGAAATAACTCTTCTTCATTACAGTGGCTGCTTAATGGTAAATAGAGCAGTGCCTTGTCTGCAGCTATCCTTTTACCTTCACCATGAACCAGTGCATCCCTTGTATTGTCCTCCCATTTGATGCGATCGACCAGGCGACGTATAGTCTCGTCCGCATTTTCCATCTCCAATAGAGTTTTGACAATATAATCAACGGCTCCTAAACGCATGGCCTCCTGCACATAGTCAAACTCATGATGGCAAGTAAGCACAACACAGCGAATACCTGCGAAACGCTGCCTTACTAGTTTAATTAGCTCGAACCCAGAAATGCCGGGCATGGTCAAATCTACAAATAACAGATCCACATCCTGTTGTTGAAGTAGCTCCAAGGCCGATTTGCCATCTCCCGCCTCACCGACAATCACAACCCCTAAGGATGACCAATCAATTAAAGATATGAATCCTTTCCGCACAAGTCTCTCGTCATCAACCACTACAGCCTTAATCATCGAAGTCCTCCTTACCTTTCCTCGGAATCACGATAGATACAACCGTACCTTCCCCTAGCTTGCTATACATCTCTAGCTTCATTTGTTCTCCATAGTAGGTTCTGAGCATCCGGTTCACGTACGAGAATCCGATTCCGAGCCCCCGTTTCTTGGCGCCATCCTCTGACAGCAGTTGATCTAACGTATCCACATCCATTCCAGCCCCATTGTCTCTTACACACAGCTGAACTTCTCCTTCACCATGCTCTGTAATCAAGACGTCCACCCTGCCATTATCGCTTAGTCCATGATAAATCGAGTTCTCAACAAGAGGTTGAAGTAAGAATCTGGGGACAGCCACAGACAATACATCCTCATCAGCCTCTACGTTAAATTCGAATTCATAGTCATAACGGATGCGCTGCAGTTCCATATAATTTCGGATCGCTTCAATTTCCTCTCCAAGGGTAACAATGATGCTTTGTTTGCCCAGATTATAATGCAGCACCTTTACAAGAAGAGTAACCAGCTTGTCGATCTCCTTCTGACCGTTAAGCCTTGCCATCCACTGCACCGTATTCAATGTATTATGCAAAAAGTGAGGGTTAATCTGGCTAAGTAGCTTTTCAATCTCGAATTGGCTTTTCTGCTTCTCATTATGGGCTACCGCAACAATCAGCTCATTCACCTGTTTCTTCATCTGCTGGAAGTTACTAAGCACAAAATCAAACTCTTCCACATTCGTGTAGGCAACCGGAGAGGTAACATTTTCCGCCATTCGATTAATTTCAAGGTTAACCTTGCGCAAAGGACCATAAATCTTTTTCCAAATCATCCAAGCCAGAACTCCGGCAAAGAGTAGTGTCGAGAACGCGAGCAGGATCATTTTATAGAACCAAGAATAAATTTCACTGTTGAATTCGGACTTTTTAACTACTGCAATAAGCTTCCATCCCTGTGGACTAGCGTATCGAAACAGATGATATCCGGTAAGTGTTTCATGTGATAGATTAGAGTTGCTTCCAGCAGCTTTGATAATTCCTTGAGGTAATTTACCATCAATGACATAAGTGCTAGTGCCCTCTTGATTCACAAGTAGATGGTTTACTTTCATTCCGTAAGATTCCTGATTAAATATTTTGCGAAGCAGGCTGTAATTCGTCTCTAAATAAATATATAGCTTATGTTCACCTGGTACGCGTACAATGCGCTGTTCTGAGAACACGAGATTATCGCCGACGGCATACATCGTAGAATGCGGTCCATAATAATCGGCCCCGTTATATCGCATAAAAGAAGGTAACGTACTGATATCGAAATTTCTGCGCGCACTCATATTCGTGAACAGAACCGGATCATCACTGCTTGGCATAATGTAGGCTGTAAGTCCAATGTAGGGATTCGTGAAATTAACGAGGTTGATCTTCTGGTTGATGGAGTTCATCATTTGCGATTTGCGATAAATTTGCTTTTCCTGAATAAATGAGGACATTTCTTCCACAATCTGACCATCCAGCGCAAACTGTTTAGAGGCAAAATCCATATTGTCGATGGCATTCTCCAAGCTAGAGGCTTCCTGTTTCAAGCTTGCACTTATACCATTGCCAATTTTCCCTGAAAGAATAGAGTAAATAGAGGTGTAGGTTACGAATCCTACTAAGAGAAGCGGAAGAAGTGTTCCGATAACTAGATAGATGAATAAGGTATTCCGTAAGGATTTGACAACTGGGGTATGATTACGCTTAAGTACTCTTACCATCCGAATGATCCTCTTCCTTCTTCCTGTAAGCGTTCTATATATATCAATGTGAGAATACCACATTTATCCTTAATTGAATAGAATAGGGCAGAACAGCCTCCACGCCGCCCCGCCCTATTTGTATTTTTCTAATCACACCTTATTTTACGCTTTTACGAGCCTCGAACAATTCCTCTGCCTTTTTAATCGAGAAATCCATAACTTCGGCATAGCCGAGACCATTCACCTTATCATGCATTTCTTTATTCAATTTGTCATATTCAGCTTGATCTTTAGCAAAAACCATTTTCCAAGAAATTTGTTGAATGACCGTACCAATTTGTTTGTTCTTTTGCTCCAGTGTTTTGTCCATCATCAATGGTTCTTTTCCAGTGAAGCCTTGTGGTGCTACGGCCAATAGATTATTTTTCTCAAAATACTCTTTAGGCGTCAGAACGCCCATCTTCGCTCTCCAGTCACTATCAAGCTTAGACGGATTACGCTCTAGGGTTGTCGTCCATAGATTGTGATCGTATGGCTCTTTGTTGTCTGGATTCACCATCGCCGGAACTACAAAAGAGAAGTTCATTTGATTAGAGCCGTAATAGTAGTCACCACCACCATATTCTGCAGGCACTTGTGTATTCTGTTGATCGGCATAAGCCTTCCAACCAAAGTCAGTCACGACAGGTTTACCGCTTGCATCCATATCCCAGGTTAGACCTTTAGGTCCGTTAGGCACCGCTGTTCCGCTTCCTGCAGAGATCATTGCACCTTCCGGAGTATACATCCAGTTAATAAATTCCATAATTCTAGCAGGTTCTTTAGCTTTTGCACCGATTGCTATAATACCGTTACCACCGTATACATTGAAGCCAGTGGAATACATCAGCTCATCCTTGAACGGAACTAATGCAAAACCTTTACCTTCTGCTGTTCTTTCCGGTGTATTGTAGTTTGCTGCCCCTAGCCAAGGGAACCAAGAGAACAACAGACGACCATCCTTGTATTTCGCTACAACATCGTCGAATTTTTGTGTCATAGAATCTGGATCCACCAGACCCATTTGGTTAGCTTCAAAATACAGTTTGAGCGACTTCATATACCAGCTGTCTTCGGATAAGAAGTCATAATATTTCTCTTCGTCTGCTTTAACATATACAGCGGTATCAGGAATTTCGTCATAGCCCATCATGTTGGCGAACTGTTTCGCCAGTGTCATTTTATAGTTGCCGTCCCAGTCAGACCACATCGAGAAAGCATAGGTTTTCTTTCCTTGCTCATTTTTGGGCTCAAGCTCTTGCATTTTTTTCAGCACGGGCAAATAATCTTCAATCTTTGAAATTTCAGGTGCTCCGATTTGTTGATAAAGATCCCATCGCAGGTCTGGCCCCCAAGTCATATCTCTCCCTTCAGAAGGTCCAGATGGATTAGAAGCTACGCTGTTTCCGATGCCAAAAACGGATGATCCACTACCAAAAGCAACCTTTGCTTTCTCAATAGCTTTTGGAAATGTACTCCCAATGTCTTTTCCGTATTTGTCCAGAAGTCCGTCTTGTGTCCAGTCTAAGAGAAGCTTTCCTTTGATCGCATTTGGATAATGGTTTTTGTCATCACCGAAAATAATGATATCCCCAAGATCTCCGGAAGCCATCATTGCAGAGATTTTGGTATCTCCACCTGTAAGGTTTGAAGCTACAATATCCATCTCAATATTGAACTTATCTTTGATGATTTTGGCAAACCATCCGGTTTGTGGACCCGCATAGTTAGCTGTTGTAGAGAATACGGTCAGCTTCAGCGGCTTGGAATGATCAAGTGCTCCGTCATCCGGTGCTGCTGTTTCTTCCGCCGGCGCATTCGTTGCAGCGGAAGTAGGCTTCTCTGTGCTCGTGTTTTTACCCGAGTTAGCCGTATTATTCCCCCCGCCACATGCTGCCAGAACAAAGACCAGGATTACGGATAGCATGACAAGCGATGCTCTTCTTAGTCTCATTGCTTTATACCCTCCCTTTCGTATCTTCACTTATAGTTCAACTCTGCTCCTAGCAGAGGAAAACCCCATTTCGTTACCGATCCGGTAGCTCATTAGCCCTTAACCGCACCGATCATAATCCCTTTGACGAAAAAGCGCTGGAAGAATGGGTACACGATTAGAATCGGCAATACGACGATCATCGTTACGGTCATCCGTACAGAGGTTGGAGTCTGCATATTCGCTACACTAGCGGCCATATCTGGTGAATTACGAATTAAAGCTGCGAGCGAGCTGGACTCGTTCAAATAACGCCATAACAAGAATTGGAGCGTAAAGTACTTCGTATCTGTCATCAGAAACGCCGTATCAATAAATGAGTTCCACTGATTCACTGCGGAAAAAATCGTAATCGTAGCCAAAATTGGCGTAGTAAGCGGTACAATAATGCTCCAGAACACCCGCATGTAACCAGCACCATCCATAGACGCTGACTCCTCAAGGGATGGAGGAATGGCCTCAACGAAGGTTTTGACCAAAATGATGTTGAATGGGGTAATAATCGTAGGCAAAATATAAGCCAGATAATTATTGGTCAGATGCAAATTGTGCATTGTTATATACCAAGGGATCAGACCTGCGCTAAAATACATCGTAACCACGACACTCCGGTACCAAATACTCCGGCCCCACATTTCCTTTTTGGTGAACAAATATCCTAAAAAAGCTGAAGACCCCACAGTAAGCAACGTCCCGACAACCGTTCTATACACGGAGACTGTTGCCGCATGTCCTAAACCGCTGATTCTTAGCACCTTACTATAGTTATCAAAATGGATCTGTCTTGGATAAAATTTGATATCCCCCGCTGCGCTAAGATCATTCGAGCTGATCGTATTGATGAACAAATAATAGAATGGGTAGATGCATGACAGGGTGAACAATCCAAAGAGCGTATAGATCATAATCTGGAAGATAAGTTCTCCAGCCGTTAGTTTTTTCTTTCTCAAGTGGGATCACCCCTGACTTAAATGATAGATTCGTCACGCACCATCTTAGACAACGTGTTCGCTGCGAATAGTAGAATTACACTGACAACCGATTTCAACATGCTGACGGCCGTGGCAAAAGGAAAGTTGTTCGCGAAGGCGATGTTGTATACATAAAGATCCAGCACCTCAATAGAATCCTTATTCATCGCATTTTGAAAGGCAAAGTACTGCTCCATCCCGTTATTGACTAGATTACCTATGGAGAGCAGAAGCAGTACAAAAAAGGTTGGAATCAGACCTGGAATGGTGATATGCCAAATTTTGCGGAACCGACTTGCACCATCCACCTCAACAGCTTCGTACAATTCCTGATCAATGCCTGCGATTGCAGCAAGATAGAGAATGGCACCCCAGCCTAACGATTTCCACCAGTACCAAACGATCATCGTGACCCAAATATTTGAGCTGGAGGCTAAGAAGTTATACCCTTCATCTACCACTCCAAGCTGCACTAAAATGTGAGTGATGACACCGTTATCTACAGAGAACAACGAGAATGCCAATGCATATACCAGAATCCAGCTGATAAAGTTTGGAATCGTGGTTAGTGTCTGCACCAACTTGCGGTACCAGCCTGACTTAATCTCAGTCAACATAATGGCAAAGATCACTGGAAAGATGGATGTAATTAATCCGAGTGAACTCATGGCAAGCGTGTTCTTCAGCACCCGCAGAACCTCTGCGGTCTGTGTCGGATTAGATACAATCGTCTTGAACCATTTCAAACCAACGTAAGGCGTGTCAGACAACGGTATTCCGGGAATGAAATCATAAAAGGCATAAATCCATCCGCTGATCGGCAGATAATAGAAAATAAAGGTGACAACAAGAAATGGAAAAGCCATGAAAAACAACTTATGTTTGTTCTTCATCTTCCAGCGGGATCGATGAACCGGATCGACGCTGGGAAGCAGTTCACCAGCAGGTACCCCCATATCGGAATCTCCTATACCCAGATTTTGATTACGTTTTCAGAGTATCAGAATCTGAGCTTCTGGCGAGATAGAGAGCAGAACGCCTTATCAGGGAAACCGTCAGATACTTGTGAACCAAATTCGCAGTACAATCGACCATTTTCTACCTGTTTGCGGGACTAGTGATGGAGGGCATATATGACTTTAGACAAAAAACGACCACCACTTAGGAAGTACCCGAAGTGGTGGTCGTTTTTTTATATGTCTATTTTCACTGAAACATAATCAAACGAATATTATCTAGACTACATGCTAATGCCCAGACGCCTGAACATCCCCCTCCGCAGAGGCATCCATCTTCTGACGTCCCATATAGAACGAAGCCAATAACGCTAAAGCTGCGGGAATTACCGCCCAAGCAAAGGTGTTTACAATGGATGAGGATAACCCAGCTGTAATCTTACCCAGAATTTCAGGTGGAATGAGCGCCCTAGTCTCAGGTGAGAGCAAAGCATGCGGATCTTTAAAATCCATAGCTCCCGCCGGAGCCGCTCCTCCACCATTAGCCGAGAGTAGCTTGGTAAGACTGCCTGAGAAATAGTGACTTTGAATGATACCGAAGGTGGTAATGCCTATGGTCATGCCCAGAGAACGAATGAAATTCAGCGTTGCGCTGGCAGATCCACGTTGCTGTGCCGTCAATCCATGAATAGATGCCGTACTTAGCACTGAGAATGAAGCACCAATCCCTAGCCCAATTAAAATCATATATAAAGTAACAAGCAGTCGTGAAGCATCCGGCGTGAGTGTCGCTACAAGTCCAGTACCGATCACCAAAAGTGCGAATGTAGGAATCAGCAGGCTGCGGTAACTGGTTTTTGACATCAGAAATCCGCCCATCGTAGCTGTAACCACTGAGCCAACCATCATTGGTAGCAATACAAGTCCTGAATTTGTAGCTGATCCGCCCAATACCCCTTGAATAAAGATCGGAATATACACAGAAGCCACAATAAAGGCTGCACCGCTAAATAGTGCACAGATAATGCTCACCGCGTATAATCTTTTTTTAAACAAGGCAAAGGAAATAATCGGTTCTTTCGCTCTAGTCTCTACAACAAGAAACACTGCTGCAAGGATGGCAAAGGCTGCAAATAAACCAAAAATCATGGAAGAATTCCAAGCATACTCTTTCCCGCCTAGCTCCAGCGCAAACATTAAGCAAATGACTGAACCAAGCAGCGTACCCGCGCCCAACCAGTCAATGGGCTGTTTAGAATGCTCATGCGATTCTTTATAAAAGAATACGACCATCGCAAAAGCCAACAGTCCAAGGGGTAAGTTAATGTAAAATATCCACTGCCAAGCAATATGATCGGTAATATACGCCCCCAGTAATGGACCAAATATACTCGACAATCCAAATACTGCTCCGAATGCCCCGCCGAGCTTGCCCCGCGTCTCCAGCGGAACAGTATCGAACATGATGGCAAAAGCGATTGGCACCAGCGCCCCGCCACCAATGCCCTGAATAGCCCGGTACGCAGCTAACTGAGTTATTGTATCAGCCGTTCCACAGAGAGCCGAACCCGCCATGAATACGATAATTCCAAAAATAAAAAACTTCTTACGACCATACATATCAGACAGCTTGCCGAAAATGGGCATACCCGCCATCTCGGCTACGAGATAGGCTGATGTCACCCAGACAAATTTGTCCATTCCGCCAAGCTCCCCAACAATATTACCCATTGCAGTTGCAACGATGGTGCTGTCCATGGAGGCCATAAGAATTCCTAATAGGAGACCTGCGATTACAATACCCAGATTGGGCGATTTGGCAGCACTCATATGTTCCACTCCTCTTTTTCTCAAAAAATAACTATAAAATTGTCTTTAAATCTTCACTTGATGCTTCACTGTTGCGTGCTTATGAACTTCTAGTGTATCGCGGAATTCCACCGTTTCTATTTCACAATCCGGACCAATGATTACACGTTCTCCCCTTACCATACTAGCCTTTGTATTGACCAGATCAATAGCATCGCCTTCGATTAGCCCCGCTTCAAACAGTATTTTCGAAGTTGGCTTCATCATATGCAGCAATCTTCCCGTTTTACTCTTCTTAATGGTTAAGATACTGCCCCCAACCTCCTTCGCACTACTTGGACCAAACAATTTAATCTCCAAATGCTCAGCACTAAGTAATCCAGCTACGCTTAAGGCACCAGAAATTTGTAATTTTTCCCCTTCACAATCACCCTTCACATCCAAATTTCCGTAGAGATGAAGCTCATCGATTTTTACGGAGGCTGCTTTTATTTCACCCTGTCCACGTAAGGAATCCCCTTCAAGATTACCCTCGAGTGCAATTTCGCCAGTGATTTTCATTTGCTTCATATGCAGATTTCCAGCTATATTGGCATTTCCAGTCAGATTCATCTTCTCGCAATTCACATCTCCAGCGAATTTGCATTCTCCAGTGATCTTAACATCTTTGAAAGAACCACCGGCTGAAGATGTCGTTCCAATTATTTTCAGATTATCATTCACAGGGCCTTCTCCACCTTTCCAACCTTAGCCTCTGGATGCACTGTAATTTGTTCGCGATACTCTACCCGTCCGAGTGTACAGCCTGGGCCAATAATGACAATATTTCCTCTGATGATATCCGCAGTTGTATATTCTACATCTATAAAATCTCCCTCAATCGTTCGAGCACATAGCTCAGGCCGAAGTTTAGGGATGATTCCGCTAAACATCTTACTCCAAAACCCATTATTCACTTGCCGTATCACGAGGCTTTCCACACCAATTTCATTAGCCTTCCCTTGACTCTGCAGTTTGAAATCCACATGACCGGCACTTAGTAAACCACCAACACTAAAGCTACCTTCACCTACAAAATCCTCAAGTTCACAATCCCCTTTGACACTCACCATTCCGTTAAGGGTACAGCTTTCACCTCGAAAACTCTTACCTACATTAAGAACCCCATCCACCTTTAGGGTGCCAAAACGCATATTACCCATCACTTTGATGACCCCGTTGCATTCTGCTTCTTCTGCTGCGAGATCATCATTCAAATTCATATGCCCATTTCCTTTAAACATTCGCGCCACAATCGGTCCGACTACTTTACCTACACCATCCATGTTTACGTTGTTGTAAGTACCTCCGGCCCCACCACTAACCCCGTTTATTATCAAATCAGGCAGCTGATTTTTGTCCATTACTCTTCCTCCTATTCAACAAGCTTGTAGGCAAGCTTACCTTTCAATTGTTCGATCAAATCTGCATATGTCATTTTACTGACTAATCTAACCCCTTCATCAAACCATAACTCCGCAGGCGCTTGTGCCAGAATGAAGGATGAAACCCCCATTTTCCGGACAAAAAACAACTCCCAGCTTCCACTCTCGAGCCTTGAAACTTTCTCCTGCAAAGTGCGAAACAGAAGCTCCGCCTCCTCCATACTCATTTCCCCAGCACTAAGCAGGCGGTCTACAGCGAATAAATGAACGAGCTCCTCAAAAGTATATTTACTTTCATCACCGAGACTTTCTCCAAATTTCCTCAGTGTTGTTGTCGAAACAATGTTACGTTCTATAATTTCCTTAGCAGTTAAACTCACCTTCTCAAAGGATGCCTTATCCGATAGCTTATCAGCCATTTCATCCAAAGAAAGCCCATCTTTCATATTCACAATGTTGTGAATTCGCGACAAGATCATCTCTTTAGGAAAAAAAGTCTCTTGTCCAGTAAAGGTAGATTTGCGAATAAACCATTCCTCGGGGATTAACTGCTTCCTTTTCCAGCGATACAATTGCCCATATGAAATACCGGTTAAATCCAGTAGTTGCTTCTTCGAAATCAAATCATCTTCCATTTCGATCACTCCTCGAAAACATCGTAACATAACACTGTTACGTTGTAAATAAAACACTCCCCCTTAAATCTCCTACTGAAACAAATCATTGCATTAAAGTTTCCCTCCAAGATTTTACGGCATAAAAAAAGAGCGTACCTCCGTCTAGAGGAGGATCTTCGCTCTTTTACCCGCACTGTATTCTTTGATTTAAGCTAGGCATATTAATTTATGACAAAAAGAGAAGGAGTCTTTATCGACTCCTTCTCTTTTCCTCACTTAATGTCTTCAGAATCTTTTTTTTGGTTTGGCTTAATCGTTTTTCAGCACCATGTGGGTGTAATGGTTCACCCCAGATAAATCCATCACCTTCGTACCTCGGAATGAGATGCATATGGTAATGGGTAAGGTCGTTAAACTTCCCTCCATCTTGACAAATTCTTATACCGTCAGGTTTAAACACGCTTTTCAAAGCAATTGAAAGTTTTTTCGAAGCATCCATGATAGCATAAGCAGTCTCTGACTCCATCTCTTCGACATCACAGTAATGCTTTTTGGGGAGGATTAGAGTATGTCCTTCATTAAAAGGAGCAATATCAAGCACACAAGTAATAAATTCATTTTCATAAACAATATTCAAGTCAGGTTCAATACCGTTAGCGATTCTACATCCTAAGCATTCCATGTACAGCAGCACTCCATCCTATTTATTTTCATTTACTACTTGTTGAGCAATGCTTAGAATTGTATCCTCATCCAAACTGTTGAACTTTAAAGTGATTGAACCTTTTGAAGCATTGAATGCTAAAAACGTATAATCATCTTTTTTTATTTTTTGCACCTGATTGCCGCTAATACCAATAATATCAGCATCATTCAAATCAACTTGATTATTGCTATAGGTTATTTCAATGAGTGTTTCTCCTTGATAAGGTCCGTAGATGATTTCTCTTTCATTGGACGCTTTTTGTTCCTTTGTTAACTTCTCCAGTTTCCCTTTGTTTTTCGTATATGTGACTAAAACTTCTTGATTATCTCCAATAAAGTTGCCTTGTTTGTCCTTTGAAGGGAATTTATGTTGTATATAACTAACTTCATATCCATCCAGTGTAGGGATACTAAATGAAGATCCTAATGCACTAACCTGCACCTGCGCTTTAGCTAATTCATCGTTGAAACCAGCCTTTTGACATCCTGATATTAAAAATATAATTGCAGCAATAAAAAATATAAATCCAGATTTGTTCATGAAATCACCTCTAATTATTTGAATTAATACCAATGGAAAACCTTGTTAGTTCGTAGATATACTTCAGTAACATACCTCTTAATCCCCTTAATATCCCTAAATATGGAAGCACTATATATACGTTGTAAAAGTAAATTTGTTGCACTAACCCCCTCGTCCATTTCGACGATACCTTGGAATGATTCCGTTAGAATTTACTTCATTTCCTTCAAATCCAATGGGTAATCAACTCCTTACCATAGTGTCATCTCAATAACAGAACAAACGTTCGTAAAACTTAAATATCAACAATATGATTTAACATAGCCTAAAACAAAGAAAAGAAAGCCCTCCCGAGCCAATACTATGGCATCTGGGACAGCCTTCTTTATTTTACTTGCTCTATCTACGAATTTTATTGTTCAAGTCTTTCATAATCTCACTACTGAACAAAAGTATAATGAGCTGAATCATATTGTGGGCCGGATTTCTCGTAAGTGAACCAATACTCAATACTGCTGCCAGCACTTAACCCACTTACTGTCTGCTCCCATGTACCTGAGCTGTTGGTCATCCGGTAATTAAGCTGTGGCCCCCCGTTAACCTTATAATGCACATCTACATAAAGAGCACTGGTTACAGGTGTAATATAAATGCTCGCTTCTGTTGAAGAAAGTCTCGTTACCCCTGCTGTAAAGTCAGCCGTCACATGATCACCGCCTCCGCTGCCTCCAGTGGGATTTGTAGTAACTGTTGCGGCATTACTAGCGGATGATAGATTACCCGCTGCATCCGTAGCTTTTACTGTAAACGTATAGGCTGTGCTTGGAGTTAGTCCAGTAACAGTAGCTGTAGTATCTGCCACAGAGGCTACCTGCTGTGTTCCACGATAAACAAGATATCCCGTTACACCAACATTATCAGTTGAAGCAGACCAACTCAGGTTAACTGCTGTATCCGTCTTGCTGGTTACTGTCAGATTAGCAGGTGCAGTAGGTGCTGTCGTATCTCCAGTATTACCACCACCTGTCAAGTATTGACCTGTGAATGGATTAAACCGGTGTAGTGATAGAATTAACCAACCCGTGCTGGACACGCAGTTTTGCTGTGCCATCACCCAATAGCTGTTGCTGGTCCCTTTCAGCGAATAGGGGATTCCCCCTAGTGAAGCGCCGCTTGTGCCTTGCTTTTTAATAATTTCAGTGTTAATGGCATCCGCTTTGGATACATTGCCTTGCATAAAGTAGGCGAGCGACATGAATGCGCTTCCTTCAAACCATACATCAGCACCCGTGTTACCGATTTGATTCCCGTTATCGTCATATGCGGGTAAAACTTCATCCGTCCAGTCAAAATCATAGCCGGTCAGCGTATTCCCAGCATCATTGTAAGTAAGCGTCTGCTTGTAACGCGGATTTGCAAGGGTCCCCGGGGTGCCGGAGGCATTTTCAACATAGGCTAAGCTTGCTCCATAGTTATGCGTTCCGGATACGCCTAAAGCCAGTACTCCCCATGGATTCACGTCCAATGGAATTTTAGGGTCAATCAGATTCGTATCGTTTTTCCAGCCTCCCTTGAAGCGTTTGACACTGTCATCCCACACATAATTATCCAGGAAGGTTTTGACTCCAGAAGCTGCGCTATTGTATGTGGCAGCCTTTGAGGAATCCACCGAAGCATAATACTGCAGCACTCGGTAAATATCGATATTGTGCTCGGTTGAGCTCCAAGGCTCATCGGAGTTACTCCAAGCACTCCATCCTCCAGCAATACTGCCATTTGCCTTTTTATACTGTAAGCTCCAATCGAGCGCTTTGAGCGCCATCGGACGATATCGCGTGTCATTATATTGCTTTTCATAAGCCATAGCTGCCATTGCCATCCATACAACCGGCCCCACATGTTTACGAATTTCTTCTCCGAAGCCATTGTTATACCAATAAGAATTCAACCAGAAACCTGAAGGGTCTTGAATGTCTCGCATTTTGTTCAACACTTGCTCTGCCCGTGTCCGTTCACCTTTTACAATAAAGGCAATAGCTGCAACAGCTTGATCATACGTATATACAATCTGTTTGGGGTTGTTAGGTCCCCAGAAATCCTCAAAGCTATCTACCAAGCCTTCAAAAGCATATCCCGCTGTTGCATCCTGCTGGGCCTTCAACCAGATTAAAGCACGATTTGAAGCATCACTTGTGGCATCTGCACTCGCTTTTCCACCAAAAGGTAGAGCTACCCCAAGCACCAACAGACTTGTCATTAAGATCGAAAACAGCTTCCTCATCTTCATAACTTTCCTCCTCATAATCATGATGAACTGGGCAATGAGAGTTCTTTGAAGCATAATACTAAAGCGTTTTCAAACAGCGGCAACAGGAACTTTTGAATTCTTTACCATGGTAATTGTCCTCATTTTCAGCCTTCGCGGCCTATTCGTCAACGATTTTCTGTAAAATTTTAACTAAATGAGGCGAAACAACCATAAATCCCATTTAAGAAACTATACGAAAGACCGCACTTATTTTATTAATTCGTGTTCACGAAGACAAAACAAAAAGAGCAGACAGCTCCTTGGGTAGGATTCTATCTGCTCTTTATGATTTAATCACTATTCTATTCTGCTTTATCTTCACCAGAAGCTTCGACTGCAGCTGGTTCAGCAGCATCTTCATCGGTTGGCTCTTGAGCTGCTGGAGGTGCGATCCGGACAATCAAAGTGTCCTCAGGCGTCAATACTTCCCAGCCTTCATGCTTCGGAAGATCAGACACCAGCAATTGATCACCAATATCTAGTCCACTGATATCCACCTCAAAGGATGCCGTTAATTTATCTGGAAGTGTGCGAATATCCAGCTCATGCAATTCAATTTGCTGCACGCCGCCACTCTTCACACCTACTGGATCACCTGTAAAGTGGAATGCCACTTTTGTATCCAATTTAGCCTTCATATCAATTTGTTGAAAATCAATATGCAGCAGTTGTTTGGATACTGGCTGGCGCTGGATTTCTTGGATGACAACGTTCTTTTTACCCGAGTCTGGTAATTCCAAGGTTAATACTGCCCGAGGGTTATTAGCCAAAATCCCGGTAATTGTCTTAGCATCCGCTGTAAAGGACTGGCTATCTGAACCTGCACCGTACACGACTACCGGTACAAAGCCTTTTCTGCGCTGTGAAGAAGTCGAGCCGGATCTTTCTGTCAAACGTACTGTTGTATTCACGATGATTCCTCCTAAGTAGGGATTTTATACTAGACCGATTAGATATGTACGTCTAACCTAACCACTCTCTATTACCCCATTAACCTGGCTTCGAAACCCTCTAAGACTTTTTGTGCTCAGGCAAAAATAAGGTCAAATTGTATTATTATACAATTCAACTTTAATTATTCAAGACTTAGGAGCGAATCATCATTGTATCTTTGACAGCTATCAGACCAAATGACAAGCTACAAAGTGGTTATTGCCAGCATCCCGGAATTCCGGGATTTCAGATCTGCAAACCTCTTGAGCATAGGGACACCGGGTATGGAATTTACAGCCAGAAGGTGGGTTCACCGGACTTGGAATATCCCCCTTAAGGACAATTCTTTCCCTTTTCAGCTTGGGAATAGGTATTGGAACAGCTGATAGCAATGCCTTGGTATACGGGTGAAGCGGATTCTTAAATAATTCATCTCTAGAAGCCGTCTCCATCATAGATCCCAGATACATAACACCGATTCTTGAACATAAATGCTCAACCACACTCAAATCATGGGAAATAAACAAATAGGTGAGCCCACGGCTCTGCTGCAGCTTACTAAATAAATTAATAATCTGTGCTTGGATGGACACATCCAAGGCCGAGACTGGCTCGTCTGCAATGATTAGCTCAGGATTCAGCACAAGCGCACGCGCGATTCCGATCCGTTGTCGCTGTCCTCCTGAGAATTCATGCGGAAAGCGATCAATATGATAAGAGGATAAACCACATGCCTCAAGCGCCTCAAGCACCCGATCACGAACCTCTGATTTTGAGCATAAGCCATGATCCAGTAAAGCTTCTCCGATAGCATCTCCTATGCGGACCCGAGGGTTAAGTGAGCTATACGGGTCTTGAAAGATTAGCTGCATTTGGGGTCTGATATTTCGCAATTCAGTGGGAGACAAAGAATGAATATCTATCCCTTTGAATTTGATCTCGCCTGCCGTTTTATCCGTTAGCCGTAAAATCGTCCGTCCGACTGTACTCTTCCCGCTCCCGGATTCTCCTACAAGCCCAAACGTCTCCCCTGGCTGAAGCGTGATGCTAATATCATCAACGGCTTTTACATGCCCAACCGTGCGGTTAAGCAATCCCTTGGTAACAGGGAAATATTTCTTCAGATGATTGACCTCAAGCAATGCCTCAGGCATGAACAACCGCCTCCTCATACAACCAGCAAGCTACCTTTTGTCTGCTGGCCACTTCTTTAAGCTGGGGCTGCTGGCTGACACATACAGGCATGCAATGCTCACAGCGGTCATGAAAATAACAAGAGGGTACCAGCTCTAGCGGATTTGGCACTTGACCTGGTATGGAATACAGCTCATCCTGCCGCTGATTGATAACTGGCTTCGATTTGAGCAGCCCTTTCGTATAAGGGTGTTTGGGATTGTTGAACAATTCAACAACCTCCCCCTCCTCCACAATCTTTCCGGAGTACATAACAATCACGTAATCAGCCATCTCCGCGACTACACCCAGATCATGGGTGATTAATAGAATAGACATGCCGGAGTTGTCTTTAATTTCACGAAGCATATCCAGAATTTGTGCTTGAATCGTTACATCCAGCGCCGTTGTCGGTTCATCTGCAATCAATAGCTTTGGACTGCATGCGATAGCAATAGCGATCATTATCCGCTGCAGCATCCCTCCACTTAATTCATGTGGATAACTATCAGCAATTTGCTCAGGTCGTGATATGCCTACCTGTTTTATTAGTTCAATCGCCCGGATACGCGCCTGCTTCTTATTCATCTTCAAATGCACGATCAACGGCTCCATAATTTGTTCACCGATCTTGATTACAGGATTAAGGGAGGACATGGGCTCCTGGAAGATCATCGCGATCTCGTTGCCACGGATGGCTCGCAGTGTGTTTTTGTCCATTTGCAACAAATCTTCACCCTGAAAATCAATTTTGCCATGGGTTACCTTGCCCCCTGGCTCTTCAACAAGACCCATGATGGACATTGCAGTTACACTTTTGCCGCAGCCCGATTCTCCGACGATACAGACCGTCTCTCCTTCACGGACACGGAAGCTTACATCATCAACGGCTTTCACTTTTCCTTCTTCCGTGAAGAAGTATGTACTTAGACCGTCTATATTCATTAAATCACTCATGTGAGGGTCACCTACCTCTTCTGTTTAGGATCAAGTACGTCCCGGAGTCCGTCACCAAAAATATTGATCGCGATTACTGTCGCGAAGATGGATAGCCCAGGCGGAATCCAC
Source organism: Paenibacillus sp. FSL F4-0236 (assembly GCF_038000135.1). NCBI lineage: Bacteria > Bacillati > Bacillota > Bacilli > Caryophanales > Paenibacillaceae > Paenibacillus > Paenibacillus sp. FSL F4-0236. The sequence continues at coordinate 1,348,765 of NZ_JBBOBK010000001.1, read as the reverse complement.
AGCCACGGCCGATCCTTGAAGTCGATCATATTATTCGCTGCGTCAATCATATTGCCCCAGGTTGGCGTTGGCGGCATAACACCTAGCCCAAAAAAGCTAAGAACCGATTCACTCAGAATAGCGCCACCGATGTTGAGCGTTGCCATAACGATCAGCAGCGGGATAATGTTCGGCAGCAAATGGTTAAATAATTTACGGCGATCCCGAAGGCCTAATACTACAGCTGCTTGCATAAACTCACGTTCTCGCAGACTAAGCATTTGCCCCCGTACCATACGCGCCATACCTGGCCAGCTCACAATGCTGAGCATAAGCATAACGATATACATCCGGTAGTCCGTTGGAATCTTCCACTCCGATAATAATGCTCCAAAAATAAAGAGCAGCGGCAAACTCGGAACCGTCAATAGAAGATCCGCAATCCGCATTATGATTTGATCGGCGATTCCGCGGTAATACCCAGCTATGGCTCCCAAAAGGGCCCCGATGAACACCGAAAGAACCATTGATGCCAGTCCTACGGTTAGTGAAATGCGTCCTGCCTGCATCACCCGGGTCAAAATATCTCTGCCCAGCGCGTCAGTGCCAAGCCAATGCTTCATATTAGGGGCCTTGTTCATCAGTGCCATATTAATTTTGTTATCCGTATAGGGAGAGAACAGAGGACCAAGAAAACAAAGCGCAAACATAAAGATCACTACCACAAACCCGGATACCGCCAGCTTGTTCTTCAGCAACCTCCGAAGGGATTGCCGGAATAAAGAGGATTTTCCTTTGGTGGTCTGTGGTTTCGAGATACCCGCTACATTACTTTGAACTGCCACGTCAGCTTCCTCCTCTCTATAGCCGAACTCTAGGATCAGCAATCCGGTACAAAACATCCGAAAGCAACGTTCCTATGACGGTAAGTATGGCAATAAACATCGTAAAGCCCATCAGCAAAGGATAATCCCTAAGTCCGAAGGACTGCATATACAGCTGGCCAATCCCAGGCCAATTGAATATTTTTTCTATAATAAGTGATCCGCCAAATAGTGCTGGAAGCTCGAAACCAACCAGAGTAATCGCAGGCAATAAAGCATTTCGTAGAGCATGTGTAAAGAGCACCTTTCGCTCCCTTAGGCCTTTAGCACGGGCGGTGCGGATATAATCCTGTTTTAAGACATCGATCATATTACTGCGGAAATAACGGGTGAGTGAGCCCAATCCAAGGAGGGTCATAACAACAACCGGAAGGGTCATATGCGTTACAATCTCCTTAAAATACGCCAGACCCGTAGCATTACTGCCCGTAGTGATTATTCCACCCGGAGGCAGCCACTTCAGATCGACGGCCAGAATTTTGATCAAGAATAAGCCTATAAAAAATGACGGCAGTGACATTGCTGCGAATATAGCGATCATCACGAGAGTATCGAACCATGAATATTGCTTATAGGCTGAAATCACACCAATAATAACTGCAATCACCCACGTCAGAAACGTGGAAACGGCAGCCAGTAAAAAGGAATTCCAAATATAATCATTAAAAAGCTGCAGCACAGGCTTCTGTTGGGCTAAGGAATACCCGAAATCGCCATGCAGCGCATTCTTCATCCAGATTCCATAGCGCTCAAGCATCGGCTTGTTTAAGCCGTAAATCTCACGCAGCTCAGCTTTACGTTCTGCAGTCAATTTGATATTTCCGGTTATGAAGTCTCCGGGAGTTGAAGCATACAGGCAGAAGATCAATAATGATGCCGCAAATAAGATAATGACCATGTACAACAGTCTTTTCGATAAATAAGCGCTCATGACAGACTCCTTATGATTTGTCCCCTGCTCATCAGAGCAGGGGACACTGGATTATTTATTTCAGGCTCCAAGTTGGCAGACTGCCAGCAAGACCGATGAACGGGCTGACCGATAGATTCTCAATACGTCCGTTATAGGCGTATACAGTCTTTTTGTAACTTGTGAAAATAATAGGCAGTTCATCATTGAAGAGCTGATACAGCTCTTTGTATACCGCTTTGCGTGCTTCAATATCAGTAGTAGCTAAGGCTTTATTGTATAGCTCCAGGAATTTCGGATTGTCATAATCCGTGATTTCTCCATCGAAGAATTGCATAAATCCGTCAGCCGGATCAGTCAACATACTAGTGGAGAAGGATACGAGATCGTAGTCCCCGCCTTCTACCTTAGATACCAAAGAGTTAAAGTCTGCAAAAACCTCAGGCTGGAAATCGATACCCAGTGCTTCAAAATTCTCTTTAGCTACAGCAATGAAAATATCTGTATTTTTGCTCTTAGAGCCGAGGTAGTGAATGGTAAGCGGTTTGCCATCTTTTTCACGGATACCACCCGCGCCTACTGTCCAGCCTGCTTCATCCAGCAATTGTTTTGCTTTTTCCGGATCATATTTGTAAGGATTAATGCCTTCCTCCGTGTAAGACCAAGAAATAGGGGATGCCGGGATGTTGGCAATTGAGCCTGCACCTTGCGCTGCATCTACATAAATACTCTGACGATCCAGACCGTACACAATGGCTTGACGTACAAGCTTATCCTTGAGCTGTTCATGCTTCAGATTGACTTGCAAATAACCATAGGTACTTGGAGTGTAAGGAATAATATTCACAAAACCGAGCGCTTTCAGCTTCTCGATATTCTCGTCTGTCGCACTAAAAGAAGCGTAGTCTACCTCACCTGTTTCTACGAACTGCCATACATCGCCTTCCGTAGTTTTATAAATGAAATGCTCCGTCTTTGGTTTACCTTTGAAATAATTCTCATTCGCTACAAAACGCACTTCTTGCCCCGGAATAAATTTCTCCAGCTTGTAAGGTCCATCTCCAAGTGGCTTCTCATGCAGCTTCTTGATGTATTCAAGATCTCCAAATTTATAGTCCTTGCCATAGTAAGCTTTCGACAGAACATTCGAGCCGAGCTGTACCAGCGCTGTTGCGTTTGGTTGCTCAAGTGTCACTGAGACCGTCTGTGGATCAATCACTTTTATCCCTTCTATTGCTGTAGCAGAACCATCTTTATAGGCTTTGCCGCCTTTAACATTTAGGGATGGAAGCTGGGAGCTACCGTCATACGATTTGTCGTATTGGATCGTCCAAGTAAAAGCCACATCATCTGCTGTCAATGGTGAACCGTCGCTGAATTTCAGATCTTTTCTCAAGTGGAACGTGTATGTAAGCTGATCATCCGAAACATCCCAGCTCTCTGCAAGCTCCGGTGTTGGAACGCCTTTATTGTCTACAGTTACGAGAGAAGCGTATAGCAGTGAAGATACATTGCCATCATAACCACTTTGCTGAAAATACGGAGTAAAAGCTCCGCTTGGGTCCGTTAACCCTACGATAATGGTGTCTGTACGTTTCTGTGCAACTGCTGGAAGTTTGGACAAATCGGTTGCGGTAAAAGGCTCGCTTAGCGCACCCGCAGGAACAGTCTCTGCCGGAGTTGTTGCTTCCACATTGGTTGAATTGGACCCTGCAGCCGCGTTGTTACCAGACGAGGATTCGTTATTACTGTTGTTAGCGCAAGCAGAAAGTAACAGTGAACCCGTAAGCAGTAATGAAGTGATTACAATCGCATTTTTTCTCATGTACCTATCTCCCTTTTCTCTCTAATAGAATAATAACTATAATTCCTACCTGTTAAGTATGAATAACTTCTGATGTTCATTATAGAAAGGTTTTCGAGTTCTGTAAAGAGAGAACTTTAAAAAAATTCTCTATAAACAGAATCAAATGAAAATTAAGACAACTAAAAAAAGCCAAAACCCTCTCTGCATAAGAGAATTCTGACTTTTAGATGGTTATATTTATTTTGTGAAATGATTATTTTAAATACTCAAATAGCTGCTCATTCATCCGATGAATGCCTTCCAGACGCAGACTATATCCGGTGACATTCTCCCCTTCAATATAGGCATGAAGCAAACCCGCACAACGAAGATTAAAAATATGATCGTGAACAATCCCCTTCGAGATTCCCGCATGCTTAACAATTTCGGTGAATGTTTTGCGACCACCGCTAAGAGCTTGGAGAATTTTCAGGCGGCTTTTTTCACCCAGACTACGAATGGCTCTATACATAAAAGGTGAAATTTCCTCGTTCTCCATCGAAATCCAGGCCGCATAATGACAGATTGTTAGTTCACCGTAGCAATAGATGATATTAGCAGGCTGAAAATGATACTGTGGAATTAATACAAGCTTCTTAAGCCCATCAGTAGGCATGAAATAGAATCCGTTGGTCGTTTTGTTCACAAAATCAGCAGTATCCAGTTCATTAAGCTCCATGTTCTTCAAATCCGTATGCTCCTGTAATTTGCTTAGAATCGCAGGATTACATTGACTAAAGTACTGGCGGTTCCATTCGGAGAGTAAAAATACTACGCGATTACGGTAATCCTCCATATGGCTTGGAAATACCTTTACATATTTTGATAAGGTCTCATATAACTCGCCAACTGTTAACCCTTCAATCCAGTTCAGTACACTGTCTACACCATCCTTGAATGGACAACAGTAAATGAGCAGATTCAACATTTTCCATTCATTGTTTAGTTCAGTTTCCTTCAGACGGGATAATAGTTCCTCACTTAGGGTGCTTTCAATTTCAGTAACCCACGCTACCCCTAGGTCAATCTTCTTATAGGATTTTTTGCAGAGATAAGTATGTAAGCTATTCAATAACTCATAAATCGATCCAAATTCAACCTCAACTTTGTATTCCACAATGATTCCTCCTGCTAGCGGTTCTTTTCAGTAGTGAGATATTCTCTTAATCTTATTGTATTATCCTGAGAATACGCAAGCTACTTTATAAACGGGAGTGTATAAAAATTCATTGACTGCTGCTTGACTACTGTTTGAATGCAGAATTTATTTTCATCTCCTTTGATTTTGAGATTGCGAGAGTCTAAAAGGGAATTGCTACTCATATGCAGCAGGACATTACAGTTCGGCTCCATCGGTGAACACATACCCTCACGATGTTGCTATCGGGCACAGTGGACCTTATAAGCAGTATTCCCCCCAATTTGGGGTTCTATCGGACTCCATAGGCGTTATTGGCATTAAAATCGCCTAATTTGTGCTTTTTCCTAAGGAATAGCTGCAATGGAGTCTGAAACTTTACTCAAACGGCTAAAAATTTGCAAATAGCGTCATCTGAGTCCGAAAGCTCCAGTGGATGATTATGATAACAGGAATTTTGGGCACGCTGAGGTCTCAAGGATTCCCATGAGTCCGGCTGTCCTGGATGTTCCTGCGTCAGAGTGCCGGGAATGTCTGGGCCGGCTTGCGTATCCAGCACACCAGCTTGTCCAGAAATTCTAGTCCTCCCACCTTCTAGGCTCGCCAAAAGTCACTCGATCACGTCTGCCTCCTGTCCCCATTCCGCAAAGCCAGACTACTTGCAGAACAAACATTACAAAGCAACTGCCTTGAGTAACATGAGCGCATCATTCACACCAATAATCCTAACTTCCTCGATAAATCCATCTATGGAACACCATCAAACGTCCAGGGCGAGCAATCAATCTGCTTCGTTCCTCGCTTTTTGCAAATCATGGTAGTAAAATATAGTCAATAACATTTTAGGAGTGAAGCCATAAGATGCAAATTCAAACTGGAACAGGACGTTTTTTTGTTGCGAATGACGGTAAGGACCTTGCCGAGATCACATACAGTTTGGATAAAGATGCTGGGGAATTGGTCATTGACCACACTCGTGTCTCTGAGGAACTGCGCGGTCAAGGTACCGGTGAAGAACTTGTACGGGCTGTTGTAGATAAGGCTCGAAATGAAAATTTGAAAATTGTTCCTGTGTGCTCCTATGCAGCTCATCAATTTGAGAAGCATCCGGAGTATAAGGACGTGCTGAGCGGGAACACAGGCGAGCGAGACTGATCTCCGTTCCCGTTTCCGTGAAGCTTTATTAACCTATTCGAACTAATACACTTAGTTCAAATACACTTTAGGAGGAAACGGGTTTGACTACTACTGATACTTTGAGAAATATAGAAGAATTACAAGAACGCTGTGAGCAATATGATGGAATTTCATTGAAATTGAATTGGGATATGCTTCGCCAGCCATCAAGCGTAGGAGATACGGAATGGCTCGTGACTTATGAAGATGATTTACTCGTCGGCTTCTTAGGACTTTATGGATTCGGAAGCGATATGGAGGTCTGTGGTATGGTTCGACCAGGCTACCGCCGACGGGGCATCTTCACCTCACTGTGGAACCGAGCGCAAACTATTATCAAACGAGGCAATGTTGATACCCTACTTCTAAACGCTCCTGCTGCCTCATCATCTGGTGTAGCATTCCTTCAAACGCTACCACTAGAGTTTAATCACGCGGAATACCAAATGAAATGGGGCGGAAATTCGGTTGCTTCTTCTGAAGCAAGCTCAGCCACAGGGACTGTGATCTTACGCCCTGCTCGTGAAGACGAAGCCCCAATTCTCGTTGAGCTGGATTGTGGAGGCTTTGACATAAAGACTGAAGATGCTGCCGAACTCTATGACCTGCAGAAACAGGAAGGCCTGCAAGAACATATTATGATCGAAATGGACGGACAACCTGTTGGTAAAATGCGGCTGTGGACCGAAGATAATGAAACCTGGATTTATGGATTTACTGTCAGCAAGAAGCTACGGGGGCTAGGCATTGGACGAAGTGCACTTCTTCAAACGATCGAACGAGAACGTAAAAACTATAATGGAATTAATCTCGAGGTCGCTCTAGATAATCCCAATGCGCTTAAGCTATATGAAAGCTGTGGCTTTATCATTCAGAATAAACAGGATTATTACCGTTATATCGGCTAATCCATAGAATTAAAGCCTCCTGTCTAATGGGCGTTCTCGCCTGTAGAGCAGGAGGCCTTATTTTATTATTAGGAGTAATCACATCAGCCCAAAGCCTCCAACATTAGCTTCGCCTCTATCATTTCTACGGTCGCTACAGTTTAATGAGCCATCAGCGTGCACTTCCTGCTCCAGAAATACAGATAACAATCGAACATAATCCAAAGACTCCTTATACGGGACTGCATTTCCCTTGTAAGAGTATTTACGACCCTCTAGCAAGGAGTAGATTTCCACGGTCTCCGCAGGTTCACCGTAAGCCGCATAACAAAAGACGTTTGTCATATGCAAAAAGCCCGCAATAGTATCCTCATTGCCATTCACCATAAATTTCTGAATGTTCAGGCTTCGACCATTCTGAGTAGAATTCCAAGCTAATTGAGTAATCATCGAAAGCTCCAAGCTCAGCTCCGGGACTGGCACATACCACTGCTCGTATAGCATTACCGGAATTTCCAGTAAATGATTGGTCGAAACGATACGCATTAGTTCATCCGCTATACTCGTCTTGATATCCCAATATTGCAGTAATGAAGGAAAAGCATCCCCCCTAGGTGGCCAACGACGCTCTAACAGAAATTGTATCGGTGTCTCCCTTCGAACTTCAGGCAGCAAACTATAAAAGTCGTTAAGTGTATGCCCTACAGCATATTGAACCTGCTGGCGCCAGCGTGGGAGCCCGGTCGCTGGAGCTCCGCTTGATAAATTCTCGGCCCCTCCAAGCATAATGTGCTCCACTCGATAATCATGCAGTCGTTTATATGGAGGCGTATGTAAATTCACTTGTTTCTTCATCCAACTTCCCGCTGGCCCGCCCATCCTATGATGCCACCATACAAGCTTCGATAAATTGACGACCGAATTGACGGCAAGCTTCTTTTTCAGCAGCGTTCGGGCCATATTCAATCTTAAGACTATCCTGTAATATCACAGCTCCACGTTCCTTTAACTTCTCCACGAATAAGTCCACGGCTCCACAATAAATCGCGTAACCTGTGTCTCCACTGCCAAAAACTGCTGATTTCATAGCGGTCAAATCAAGCTCATCCATCTCCTCATAGAAATCAAGAGCTTCATCAGGTAGCTCACCATCTCCCCAAGTGTATGCTCCTAACAGAACGCCTTCATATGAATTTATCTCAACCGCGTTACATTCAGTGACCGATTTCAAAACGGCTTCACCGCCTGCTTGGCGTATTCCCTCTACAATCAATTCAGCCATTTCCTCAGTGTTTCCAGTTAGACTGGCGTATGCCACTAGCACTTTAGTCATCTTTCTGTTCCTCCCATTACTAAACATAAAATTTAAATGATGTGTGCTTCACCCTCATTCTATTTGATAATGATTATCATTGTCAAATGAATAAAATAAAAAAAACGCAAACTCCCGTTTATTCACACGGTTGATGTTTGCGTTCAATCCCTTTTTTGTTCAAAATTATTTAGTATGCTCCTTCGAGCAAGGTAATGTGATTCCCATCTGGATCGCGGAAATTCATTTCTTTCCCGCCATACGCCATCGTAACCGGTGGCTGACAATCCAGTCCCTTAACCTTTAACTGCTCGTACGTCTCATCGAGATTATCGCAGCCGAATACTAAATTAACAAAGCCAGTCGTGAGCTTTTCCCATTTCGTCTCATCCCAAATGATGATTCCAGGCTGCTTCTTGTCGAATCCAATCTTTGCGCCATCAAAATTTCCGTAGCCTTCGAACGGAATTGGAATCCCTAGCACCTCCGAATAAAATGCAGCCAACGCAGCAGTATCCTTAGTGTAGATGTTAGTACCTTCAAAAGACGAAATCATAATTTGTCCCCTTTCGTTCTCATCATCATTGTTTTCATTTCTTACTTGAGTTTAACAAGGCTAGCACCCTTTGTATTGCAAAATTGCGACATTTATCTGCCCGCATAGACTAAAGCCTCAAGTGGTGTTCTTCCTGCATATTTCTTGAAACTGTTTATAAAATGAGGCTGGTGGCTGAATCCATACGTAAAAATAAGATCCTGCATATTCTTCGTCTGCACAGGCAGTTGATACATTTCCCGCCATACATTTTGAAATCGTACAAGGTCAGCTGTTTTTTTAGGTGATACACCTATGTATTCTTGAAAAAGTCTTTCAAGTTGGCGTCGGCTTAGATTAGAGCTGGTTTCCAAATCCTCAGCTGTTACCACACCCTTTTGTTTAATTAGGGTATAAATTGCATTCATCATCCGATCATTAGTCCGTCCACCACGCTCAAGACGCTGAAAAAGATAAGCCTCAGCTGCCGCTATCCTTTCATTCATAGAATTTGCTTGTTCCAGCAGAAATCCTAGCTCTTTTTTAAAAGTACAAAAGTATTGGTCCACATCTACAAATGCATTCAGGACATCCCGGAGATGGTCATCTGCAAAAAAATGAACGGCCCAGAAATGAAATCGGATACCAAAGGTTGAGATCATACCTTCCCCTCTGTCTGAAGGGACTTCAAAAGGAGCATCATTGATACCGGAAAAAACGGTAGTTGTTAAGCCTTTCGACTCATTCAGATTCCAAATAATGTCCATGCATGTATCTGGAATAATTGTTTCCATTCGAGGTTCGTAACCAGATGCCTTGTCCACTACGTGAACGGATGCCTCTGTAGGAATACGCGGTGTAACAGAACCCCAGAAACAGCGAATATATGGCTGCAAAGCTTGACTGGGTAGAAATTCACTAGTTTGTGCTGGATTTGCAGTTATCGGGAAATATAGAGGCGCAAGATTGAACATAAGCTGCTATTCTCCGATCATAAATATTGTAAAGACTCTGATATCTGATCATACACAATCATTGCTTGATCTGCCAGAATAATAGCTGTGAGCATGGAAATATTATACACATAATCTTCATTGGATAAAATAAGTAGAGTGTTGGTCTTGTGCGTATTTTGTTTGTAGCTATATGGTGAAATGATGTACAATAAAGGCTAAATGAATTTTTGAAGGATGGATTAAAAAATGTATATAGCTAGCGACTGGAAAGACTATGAAGTAATTGACACTGGCGGTGGAGAGAAGCTTGAACGTTGGGGTGACATTATCCTGCGCCGTCCGGATCCACAAATTATTTGGCCACTCTCCAATGAGACAGCGAAATGGCGTGATGTACACGGTCATTATCACCGTTCCTCAGCGGGTGGTGGACAATGGGAAATGAAGAAAACAATTCCGGATGATTGGAAAATTAGTTACGGAAAATTAAAATTCCATTTGCGTCCTACAAATTTTAAGCATACAGGGTTATTTCCTGAACAAGCGGCCAACTGGAGCTGGATGATGGACAAGATTGCGGCTGCTAACCGTCCGATCTCTGTACTGAATCTATTTGCTTACACTGGTGGAGCTACTGTAGCCGCAGCAAGTGCCGGTGCTTCTGTTGTTCACGTGGATGCAGCCAAAGGAATGGTGCAATGGGCCAAAGAAAATGTCCAGCTGTCCGGCCTGGGTGATCGTCCAGTTCGCTACATCACGGATGACGTATTCAAATTCGTACAACGTGAACAACGTCGTGGTAGTAAGTATGATGCGATTATAATGGACCCGCCTTCCTATGGAAGAGGACCTGGCGGAGAAATGTGGAAGCTGGAATCCAGCTTATATCCATTCCTTGAGAGCTGTATGCAAATTATGAGCGACAAACCTTTGTTTATGCTAATCAATTCATACACCACTGGGATTTCTCCAACTGTCCTACGTAATATGTTGTCGATGACCATGGGTAAACGTTATGGTGGGAAGCTCACCTCCGGTGAAATCGGTCTTCCGATCACTTCCTCCGGCATGAACCTGCCATGCGGCATTCTGGGACGCTGGGAGGCGTAAGCCATGACACAGCATTTATCTGGAAGCAACGAGCCGCTGGACGGAATGTCGAAGCGCTTTGAAGTGTTGTACGAAGATAATCATCTTCTAGGCATAGTGAAGCCCGTGAATATTCCTGTTCAGGAGGATGCTACTGGAGATCCTGATCTGCTCAACCTGCTCAAAGAAGATGTGAAGGAACGCTTTAACAAGCCTGGCAACGTCTATATGGGGCTAGTCCACCGCCTGGATCGTCCGGTTGGGGGTGCAATGATCTTTGCCAAGACATCAAAAGCAGCCTCAAGACTATCCGAGTGTGTCAGAACTCACAGCTTTCATAAGGTGTACTTAACGGTCGTGCACGGAAAACCACCAGCATCTCATGGCCGTCTTACCGATACGCTGCTTAAAGACGCCAAGAGCAATACCGTCACTGTAGTCCGGAAAGGAACACCCGGCGGTAAGGAAGCCATTCTGGATTACACAGTACTTGGCAGCGCTGAGGGTTACAGCCTGCTCAAGATCGATTTACTTACCGGTCGTTCACATCAAATTCGAGTGCAGCTTAGCTCCATCGGCTGCCCCTTATACGGTGATCAGAAGTATGGAGCTTCGGTGAACAGACCTGGACAGCAAATTGCACTGTGGTCTGCACTTGTAGGTTTTCCACACCCTGTTACTAAAGAAGAAGTAGAACTTATTTCCCTGCCTCCGCAAACCCATCCTTGGGATTTATGGTCCAAGGAATTACAAAAGAAGGCTATCCGTTAATGGATGGCCTTCTTTTTTTTGAAATAAAGTGTTGTTGTATATATTCATGGTGTAGAACCTTCTGGTGCAGTTGTAACAACCATTTTGCCCATTAAATAGAGTAGTAGCTGTTGGTTATGAGAGGATATCGGATCAAGCGCTTCTGCAAAAAAATCACTGCGGATCTTCAAACCACGTACAGTCTCCTGCGTTCCAATTTCCGTTATACTCACCCATACAATACGGCGATCCGCAGCATCTCTCTCCCGAATGATAAGCCCATTTTTCTCCATCCGATCAAGTAACATAGTAACCGCTGCAGGACTGGTCGCCAGATGTGGAGCCAGATCAGAAGGCTTCATGGCATCACGTTCCTGAAGCAGTTCAAGTACTGTGAGTTGGGCATCCGTTAGCGATGGGGCAAGATTACTGTCCATATGTAGTTTGTAATCTTTTAAAATTTTATGCCAAATTTTACTGAATTCAGAAGCGTGCACACTGATTCCTTCCTTTCCTTGCGGTTCTATCCGGTATAACTACATTTTCGCGAAACAAATTCCATTTCCTGCAAAAGAAGAAAAATAAATCTTCTAAACTGATAAGCGAGAAAATTAAAAAAAGGCACTTAGTCAGTTCTCAAGAACAATTGACTAAGCACCTTGATAAGTTATTTTAACAAATCTGTTTATTACTAGTTTGTTTTACTTAACTGCCGGGAAAAGATTAACAATCTCATCCTTTTTCTCCACAGGAACAATCTGTTTGCCTGTAGAACGACGCTCTCCAAGTGGTGCAGATTCAGAAGAGAATGTATGATGTGCATTCTCCCGTGTAATTGCATTAAGTTCCAGCGGTTCTCTGCAATAGAAAGCCCCTGCCAATTTACTGCCATTTGGTCGTACTCGCTTGCCTTCCTTAAATTCAAAGGTTGGCATCCCTTTGCCACCGCGGCTTTGAGATGGATAATCCACTAGTAATGAACGTTTCGCATATCCGATATCGGAGATAGAAAGGATTTCACCTTCATCTTCACTGACCCAGAAGCAAGAAATCACCTCATCGCCCTCACGAAGCTGAATGCCTCTTACACCGGATGCAACACGGCCCATAGGATTAACTTCATTCTCATGGAATCTAATACTCATTCCTTCACGAGTCACGAGTACAATGTCCTTGTCATTCGTACTAGTAGCCACTGTAATGATCTCATCACCGTCTGCTACCTTACAGGCTGCTACGGCTCCAGAGCGGCTTGTAGAATATTCCTTGAGCTCTGTACGCTTAACCTGACCTCTGCGGGTGATAAACACGAGGCTTTGCTGCGGATCATCAAGATTATTGACCGGAATCACGCTAATGATTCCATCCCCTTTAGACAATCCGATAACGTTAACAATCGCAGTACCAGGTTCTTTCCATTTAAACTCTGGAATCTGGTGAACAGGAAGTAAGAAGTACTGCCCCTTGCGCGTAAATACCAGCAGACTGTCACGGGTATTCACATCGAGCAGCTTAACGATATGATCGCCTTCTTTAACGCCTGATGTATGACGTTCCCCACCAGAGCGGGTAAAGGAAAGCATACTTGTACGCTTAATATAACCGTCAGCGGAAAGTGCTACTAACACATCCTCTGCGTTGACCAGCGCTTCAAGGCTAACCTTAAGCTCCTCAACTTCGCCTTGGATCAGCGAACGGCGATCGATCCCGTATTTATCACGGATCTCCAGCAATTCCTTACGGATTACAGCTACGAGCTTCTTGTCACTTTCCAAAATGCCACGCAGATGTGTAATCTTTGCCATCATTTCATCCAATTCTTTTTGAAGTGAAGTAATCTCCAAATTCGTCAGACGATACAATTGTAAGGTAAGAATAGAATCCGCTTGACGTTCACTGAACCCGAACATCCACACGAGATTGTTCTGAGCATCCTGACGGTTCTTCGATGCTTTGATGGCAGCGATGACCTCATCCAGAATATTCAGCGCCTTAACCAAGCCCTCTAAGACATGAGCACGGTCTTCTGCGCGTTCCAGATCAAATTGGGTGCGATGAGTCACTACTTCACGCTGATGCGCGATATAAGCCTCCAGGATGGCTTTAAGACCAAGCTGTTGCGGAGCCTTGTTGACAATCGCCACCATATTGAAGTTATAGGTGATTTGAAGATCGGTTTTTTTGAGCAGATACGCCAAAACGCCTTGGGCATCCGCTTCTTTCTTGAGTTCAACTACAATCCGAAGTCCTTCTCGTCCACTCTCATCACGAACTTCAGCAATGCCATCGATTTTCTTCTCTAATCGAATATTCTCCATGGAGGTAACTAGTCGTGATTTTACAATCTGGAATGGAACTTCCGTAATTACGATTTGTTGCTTGCCTCCACGCATATTTTCAATCTCAGTCTTGGAGCGTAAATAAATACGGCCTTTACCAGTGCGGTAAGCATCCATGATGCCGTCTCCGCCCATAATAGTGCCGCCTGTAGGGAAATCCGGACCTTTCATAAAGGTCATGATATCTTCAAGTTCAATATCCGGCTTCTGCATCACTGCGATACAAGCATCAATAACCTCACGTAGGTTATGTGGCGGAATCTCAGTGGCAAAGCCTGCGGAAATCCCGCTCGTGCCGTTTACGAGTAAATTCGGATACCGGGAAGGAACAACCACAGGCTCTTTGGCTGTATTGTCAAAGTTGTCCTTAAACAGCACCGTCCGCTTCTCGATATCACGCATCATCTCCATTGCAATCGGAGATAAGCGTGCTTCTGTATAACGCATTGCCGCAGCTGGGTCATCGTCCATCGAGCCCCAGTTGCCATGACCGTCAACGAGAACATGCCCCATCTTCCATGGCTGTGCCATACGAACCATACCGTCGTAAATCGAGGAGTCACCATGTGGATGGTAATTACCCATTACATCCCCGACGGTTTTGGCCGACTTGCGGTACGGCTTGTCAGGCGTGTTGCCAGAATCGTACATCGCATAAAGAATACGGCGTTGTACAGGCTTAAGTCCATCGCGGACATCGGGAATCGCCCGGTCCTGAATAATATATTTGGAATACCGACCAAAGCGGTCACCGACGACCTCTTCCAGAAAAGCCGGCAAAAATTGTTCTGATAAACTACTCACTTTGCTCACCTTCTGTTCCTCAAACTGCCCGTTTTAAAATAGTGTGGTAATTCTCATGAACACTCCAGGGATTTTTGGACTTCCGGCCGCTGTTGTCTCCAGATTTCTTTGATTACACCGCTAATGCGGATAAAATCGGGAGACAAAGGCGGGCGCTATCGCTCCTACAGTTCCAAAATTCCCCAACGTTCCAAGAATCACCAAGCTTTTTGAAAATCGGGATTATCGTCACTTGCAGCACTACTAACTGCAACTACTCTACAATTTCAGTGAAATCGACATTCTCAACAATCCAGCGTTTACGAGGATCGACTTTATCACCCATCAGTGTAGAAACACGACGCTCAGCCTTAGCAGCATCCTCAATCTGCACCTGAAGCAGTGTACGCGATTCTGGATTCATCGTTGTTTCCCACAGCTGATCAGGGTTCATTTCACCCAATCCTTTATAACGCTGAAGCTCGAAGTTTTTGCCGAATTCCTTTAAGTAATTTTGCAGCTCTTCATCACTCCATGCATACCTTACGGTTTCCAGCTTGCCCGTTTTGCGGGTCAGCTTATAAAGCGGAGGCTGAGCAATAAAAACCTTTCCGGCATCTATTAACGGCTTCATATAACGATAGAAAAATGTCAGCAGCAGCACCTGAATATGCGCTCCATCTGTATCCGCATCGGTCATAATGATAATTTTGGAATAATTGCTGTCTTCGACGGTAAAATCCGGACCAATTCCTGCACCAATCGTGGAAATGATCGCTTTATATTCATCGTTCTTCAGGATATCCAGCAGCTTGGCTTTTTCCGGATTCATCGGTTTCCCTTTTAGCGGCAAGATCGCCTGAATCTTTGAATCACGGCCTTGCTTCGCTGAGCCACCAGCTGAATCACCTTCTACGATAAACAGCTCAGTTCGTGTAACGTCCTTAGACTGCGCAGGTGATAATTTTCCGCCAAGATTCGAGCTCTCGCTACGTTTCTTACCTGTACGGATCTCATCGCGGGCTTTGCGAGCCGCTTCCCGAGCCTTCGAGGCCTGAATTGATTTTTTCAGAAGGCTCTGTGCTACCTGTGGGTTTTCTTCCAGGAAACGAGCCATATTCTCAGATACGATATAGTCTACTGCACTACGAGCAGAAGCACTACCAAGCTGATCCTTCGTCTGTCCAACAAATTCAACCTCGGACATTTTGACACTAATGACAGCCATCATACCTTCGCGCAAATCATTTCCTTCTAAATTCTTATCCTTTTCTTTAAGCAGCTGTGTACGTCGGGCATAATCATTCAACACACGAGTATACGCGGTCTTAAAGCCTGTCTCATGAGTACCGCCGCTACGAGTAGGAATGGAGTTAACGAAGGAAGCCAAGGTTTCTGTATAGCCTCCATTGTACTGAAGGGCTACTTCCACTTCGATATCGTCCTTTTCAGCGCTGAAGTGAATAACATCATGTAGAACATCCTTGCCCTCATTTAGGAACTGTACGAATTGGCTTGCTCCACCCTCGTAAAAGAACTCGTCCTGACGATTGCTCCGCTCATCATGCAGCGTAATACGCAGACCGGAATTCAGAAAAGCAATCTCCTGTACTCGCTCTGCCAGCGTATCATAATTCAGGGCAATTCCATTTGGAAAGACGCGAATATCCGGTTTAAAAGTAATTTTCGAACCGGTTTTGTTGGTGTTGCCCAGAATTTCAAGGCCCGTTACTGGTTCGCCAACATGCTCTTTCCCCTTCTTGTCCACCCAATATTCAAAACGTTGACGATGGATTTTGCCTTCACGATAAATCTCTACTTCAAGCCATTCAGACAAAGCATTCGTTACTGAAGCCCCTACGCCATGCAAACCGCCTGATTTCTTGTAACCAGATCCACCGAATTTACCGCCTGCATGCAAAATTGTAAATACAACTTGCGGCGTTGGCACTCCTGTCTTATGCATTCCAGTTGGAATCCCACGACCGTTGTCCGTCACCGTTACTGAGCCATCTTTGCGAAGTAGTAAGTCAATCTTCGTACAATACTTGGCTAAATGCTCATCCACAGCATTATCTACAATTTCCCATACTAGATGATGTAGTCCCGAAGAACTTGTACTGCCGATATACATGCCAGGTCGTTTGCGTACTGCAACCAGACCTTCGAGCACTTGAATGTCGTCAGCATCGTATCCAGTACGGCTATTCTCGCCGTTATTAGAAACTTCAGCAAACATATCGATCTGTTCGAGCATTCATGCTCCTCCTTCTTTTCTCTATACTCAAGCATTAACGCCTTCGGCGTCCTTATAAAGACGGTAAGCCTTTAAGCGAGAAATATAAGACATACAGTATAAGTGAAAACTTATACTTTCTTATATCTCTAGAAATGCAAACAAACGTTTTCGTCACTTTGTACATTCTAATTCAAAATATCCCTTTTCGTAAAGACGGCGAATGAAATGATCACCGAAGCAGCCCCCCATACAGCCAGTACAGCCATGGAAAATGACAAGGACATCCCCTCTATGGGTGCGGGAGTTCCTGACAAATAGCCAGTCAGTCCAAGATTTACCATAAATAAATATTTCGCTGTTGTCCAGGCTGAAGCCATATTGGTCAGAATATTCCCGGCGATCAGCGCTGCCATCATGACCACTATACTAGCAGCAGTGCTCCTTACAAGTACAGAGATCATAAAAGCAAGCAGGGCAACTACGACGCTTACGAACCAGACCAATCCACCTTGCATAAGCATATATTTCCACTGTGGTACTGCATGTACAGTAGACATATCCACCGAGTCCCCACTGATCTTAAAGCCTGTAAAGACAGGGATATTAAAGCCCTTATATCCAAAAGCAAGACCAGAGATAAGGTAGCTGATCACAAATGTGGAGAGTACAATAAGCGAGACAAACATAAGCAGTGCCGCCAATTTGCTAAACAAAACTTTCCAACGCTTAACTGGCCTTGTCAGCAGCATTTTGATCGTCCCTGTAGTTCGCTCCGCAGAAACTAAATCTGAGGCTACCGCCATAATGAGCAGCGGAATAAATAAAGTAACGGAATTATCCAAAAACTCACGGGTAAAGGTAACGCCGCTTGGCTCGTTCGGATTCACATCATGGTGAAGGTAATATTGAAGCTGCTGTACAAATATTCGCCGATAAGTCTTCCATTCCTCTGGAATTCGGTCGCTACCCAAAGAATTTTGATTATCAATGATCTGCTGCTGGATCTCCAGGCGCCAATCGGAGTTGAATTTATCTCGGCTACGCTCAGCTGAGCGCATTTGAGCGTAGGTGAACATAGGCACCAGTACAATCAGAATCAGCAGTATAACATAAAACCGTTTCTTTTTTATGATTTTTAAACATTCATTACGGATTAGCGGAAGCATATTATTCAACGTTCTCACCCTCCGTTAGTTTCAAGAATAGCTGTTCCAGTGTCGGATTGATTTTATGCACAGCCCTAACTTCGATTTCAGCAGTTACCATAACAGCCACAATCTCGGGGATCAAATCCTGATCCATAATTGTGATTAAAGAATTTGGGCCCATACCTGCAATTATTGAATCATCCAAGGTAACGTCTTCCAGATTCTGAATCTGAATATCTGGGCGATCAGCCAGTAATCCCCTAGCTTCAGCAAAAGGCTCCAGCTCCCAAAGTACATACGGAGAATTTCGAGCGATCAGCTCATCTACCGCACCCACTGCAAGTACTCGCCCTTTACTAATAATCGCAACACGGTCGCAGAGAAGCTGGATTTCACTAAGTAAATGACTCGATACAAATACGGCCAAGCCCTCATCTGCTAGCTTACGTATAAATTCTCGCAGCTCCTTAATCCCCTTTGGATCTAAGCCATTTGTAGGCTCGTCCAGAATAAGCAGACGCGGACGTCCCAGAAGAGCCTGCGCTATACCAAGTCGTTGTCTCATCCCAAGCGAATATGTACTTACCTTATCATGGATTCGTTGATCCAACCGAACGATATCTACAACTTCACTAATGCGTGCATTATCTATACCTGGCTGCATTCGGGCAAAATGCTGTAAATTCTCCCATCCCGTCAAATAGGTATATACCTCAGGATTCTCAACGATAGAGCCAACAAATTGCAACGCTTTTTCCGGATTTCGGTTCACATTGTAACCACATACCGTGATTTTGCCCTCGCTTGGACGAATCAAATCAACAAGCATTCGAATCGTAGTTGTCTTCCCAGCTCCATTGGGTCCGAGGAAGCCAAAAATTTCTCCTTCTCTCACATCAAACGTAACATCATCTATAATCCACTTTCGCCCTATTTTTTTCCGTACCCCGTCTACAGACAAGACGACCGGGCTGGATTCTCCACTGTTCGCTTTTGTCATATTCTCCTTAGCTCCTTGTTACTGTCATTTCCTTGGCTAGTACTTGCTCAAAGGATATTTTATCTAATACAAATCATCATTCTTAGAAAGCTGGCTCTCACTTCTGTTCTAGTGTATAGCCTGAATGAATCGCTCTCCAATTCGTTGATAGCCATCCCCATTCGGATGAAAATGATCTGTTGATAAGTATTTGCCCAAATGCTTGTTAAACAAGTCGAAGGTTGGAACCAATGTCATATTGCTGTGCTTATTAATAATATCCATTGCTGCATTATTCCACTTCGCAACCGCCTGATTACCTGGTACAAGTAGATCTGGTATATCACCAAAGGGATTGTATAACCCCATATAATAAATTTGAGCGTTTGGATTGATTTCCGTGATTTTCTCCAGAATCTTACCTAATCTTTCTACTGCTTCCGGAAGGGCTGCTAGCAAAGACTCTGGAGTCAGCTCTTGATCAGTCGTGGAAGATTCACTTTGAAGTGCGTCACTATTCTGCAAAATATTGGAGTCCTTGAATAAATCATTTCCTCCGATCGAGAGCAGAATGACATTTGCCATATGCAGCGCGTAATCTATACCATCTTCATCCAGCTTGCTTTGCAGTCCTGCAGTTGTTAAACCATTAATCCCCATATTACCCAGTAAATCAACTTCGACACCTTTAGCGGATAAACCACTAACCGTACGCTTAACAAATCCTTCTCCAGTGTTATCACCAGTTCCCTTGGCTAGCGAATCTCCGAGAGCAACAACTTTGAGCTTCTTAACCGTCTCCGTCACTGGAGCGGCTGTTTGCTGAGGTAAGTTGGTCCCTGACGCTTCTCCAACCGGATAGATGATGTCTCTGACCGCATAAACTAAACCTACAATTAGAATTATTGTTGTTACTATGGAAATCAGGCTGACCGTGCGCCATGTCCACTTTGAATCATTCAAAGCCATCCCTCCGTGTGCCGTTCTATTATGTATTGTTCCACATTTTACAAAGATCTTAACTATGTACATAAACATAAATCTTCCATACCGGTTTTGCAAATGTCTAAAATAGAAATAAATCCAGCTAATCCGCTTATTTAACCCGAATCTGAATACGAAAATTCTCAAAAAAATTTAGCGATTAAAGTTTGGGTACAAAAAAACGTTCCCCGATTTTCATCGGAGAACGTTTGATTCCAGCAACTTTTTTTTCAATTATTTACCAATAAATTCTTGAACCCAATAGTTATTGTCATACCCTACACCGATATAATTGAAGTTAGCATTCAAAATATTAGCCTTGTGACCAGGACTATTCATCCATGCTTTCATTACTTCTTCTGGTGTTTTTTGGCCCATTGCGATGTTCTCGCCTGCAGCGTTATAAGTGATACCAAAGGATTTCATCATATCGAATGGTGAACCATACGTAGGTGAAGTGTGTGAAAAGTAGTTATTAGTACGCATATCCGTAGCCTTTGTAGCTGCTACTTTATGAAGGCTGTCCAACCCAGAAACAGGCTTCAAACCAGCTGCTGCACGCTCTTTATTTACCAGCGTTACGATCTGTTGAACATAAGTTCCTTTATTGCTCGCAGCACCTGTAGTAGGTGTAGTTTCTGTAGGTTTAGTTACAGGTTTAGTTACAGTAGTCGTATCCGAAGGCTTAGTTACAGGCTTAGTTACAGTAGTTGTATCCGAAGGCTTAGTAACCGGAGTTCCAGTAGATGTATCTTTATTTGGAACCGTTCCTGTTTGAGGCTTGGTTACCACGATTGTGCTATTAAAAATAGGGAGTCCCTGTAGGTTAGCTTGTTTTAAATATTGTAAAACCTGCTCATAGCTAGTTCCTGATTTAATTACTGTTACCTCAGTTGAGGCCGCATTCGCTTCGAGTGGAAGAGAAATACTAAGTGCCATAACAGCTGCTACACTACCACCAATAATTGCTCTTAATCTCTTGTTCTTCATTCTGCCATCTCCTCTTTCTTGTGTGTAATATATGTTTCTGCTTAGAGTGACCAGCTACAAATGTTACAAAGTTGTAATTTGTTCCTCAGTCATTGTAGCATAAATCTATCAGCTGTGCTCTTCTAATTTTTAACATTTACTAGTCTTGATTGTAAGTTTCCTGAGCATGAATTGCATTCGATATTGGCGTTAAAAAGCAAAAAAAGTCGCCATTCTCGAGAGAATAGCAACTTCTGTGTGCTAATAGATAATAAGTAACTAGTGAAACGATTGCCAAAATTCTCCCTCAGTAGAGATAAGTCCCATAATTTCTGCATAAGGAATACGGAAAGTAGGAAAACCCGCAGAATAAGGAGCAATCTCATAAGGTGCGAAATAAAGATATAACGCTTCATTATCTACAAAGAAAGGCTGATCTGAGGTAATTCCTTTATACGTATCCGGAAAAACATAGGAGTACTCAGGATCGTTTTCAATCTGCTTACCTACGATTTTACTGAGCTTCTCCACGTATCTACTTCCTGGCTTGAACAAATCACCTAGCTTATAGAACCTTCCGTTACGTACATTAGTATGTGTATAGATTTTGGTAGGCATGCCGTGGGCTGCTCCAAAAGGATAACGGTAACCCGTTAACTCCAGCACTAGAAGGTTTTTGCGGAAAAAGGACACTGAAAAATCACCATTATAACTGAAATCCTGTATTGCTCCATTACTACCTGGGTCTTCGACTAGCGAAAGCTTCCGTAATTTATCATTAACCTCTCTAGAAACTTCCGCGCTTGCAATTCCTTCAACAACCGGATAGTAAACCAGATAATCCCTGTTCGGTTTGTACTTCTTCTCGACTACGGAATATGGAGGTCTCAGTGGGATGACTCCATTTTGCCTCCAAATCTGCTTCCCTTGACGATCATAATATGCTGTACGTTGATCTATATCTGCTCTAATTAAGCGTCCACTGAGGGTAAGTGTTCCCGTCCCTTGAATAACTGGAGGCTGAGCTGCTCTTTTTCCAGTTCGATCTATAAAAAAAGTCTCCTTAGCATCATATACAGATGCCAGTCCGTCCTGATGATTATTCACACCAAGCAGGGTATGATTGCTCAGAATTGCTCCTGTCTCTGCATCAGCGATAATGTACCGTGAGCCTCGATAAGGTTGACTAGGGAATATTGGTGTTCCTATAGCTGCTCTGCCTTCACCAAGCTGCAGGACTTCATAATATTTCGCGGGGATAATCATTTTTCCTTGTTTATCAATCAGCCCGTAGGCGTTGCCATAGTTCTCAGCGGTATTCACTACTGCACGCCCCTCCGAGAAAGGTAAGGCAGAAGTGAATTGTGGCTGAATAGCTACTGTTCCATCCGTGTTTAAATAGCCGTACTTACCGTTCTCAGTCTCTTGATAGGAGAGCAGCCCATCACCCGGACTCCCTACGAATGGATGATTGTACGTATAGAGAATCTTTCCTTCAGGATCAATGAGTGCGTACTCCCCCTCTTTAATCTTGACCAAAGCCACACCATTCATGAAATCATTGGCGTCCACATAAATTGCAGGCAAAACCTCTTTGCCTTGCGCATCTACATACCCATATAGTGATGGACCACCCGTTGTATTTTGTTTCGAAAATAACGCAAGTCCCTCATGCAATGAGTTTAGATAATCATAACGGGCTGGAGTCACCTCTTTACCTTTTTCATCGATAAATGTGTACCCTTTCGCATCTGATACTACTGCGCGTCCTTCCGAAAAAGGGGCAATAAACGAGTAAATGGGCTTCACCCGCTCCCTTCCAGAGCTGTCGATCAGTCCGCTACTGTTTTTTCGTTGTACAATTGCTAGCCCGTTCTTCTGAAAATCCTCAGCATATTCGTATCTAGGTTCAATCTGAGCACGACCTTCGTCGTTAATATATCCCCAGAGCATACCCTCTTTAAGATTAAAAGGCGCCGGATGTAGCCCAGTATTCCTTAATTCGTCATCAACCCACTCCGGTAATACATACGGCGTCTCATAAGGCTTATTAGAGTAGTCTACACGATATAATCCCGCCTCTGCCGGGATCGTAACGAACAGCTCCTCTTCTGTGCGTATGAAATCTTCTTCTTGCTGCGTAATATATTCGTTCCAGCCAATGCCGTCCCATCTCCATACATCCGCTTGCAATGGACCATTGTCATTCCCTTTCCCCAGCTCATTCAATCTAATCCTTAACATCGAGTCGCTCCCCTTTAACAAAGGCATTTGCCTATAGAATATGGGAGAATGTTGGTTTATGTGATTTTGATCTTTGAGGTGTGGGAGAAGGGTTAGGGTGTGTAATAGGTGTTGCGTGAGGGAGAACGTGACGGCGAGACTGAAAGCTGTGCAAGTGATGAGGCGGGGCTTGCGTGAGCGGACACTAACGGGCGGAGGGACTGGGATGGAGCACGCCTGGAGCTAGGAGTAACGTAGGATGTGCAGAGTAAGTATGTGGGTGGGTTTGATTTTGTGCGAGATGTGTTGAGTGAGCACGGAAGTGCGATTGATGTGATGATGCGGTATATGCTAAGCGGTCGCTCCACGAACGGAATGTTACTCCCATCGCTGCTGTCTCCAAATCCCTTGATTTGTACCTCAGTTTCGGATGAAATTCGGAGACATAGGCGAACGCTACCGCTTGTACGCAATCATTCTGTTCTCTCCGCTGCTATCAGCGTGTTTCGTCAATACTATCTCACTATGTAGCTCGTTTCTATCGATTCAAGGCAGTTACACCTCCTGTTCTTCCACAGTAGCTCGTTTCGCTATTTCTAGGGTATTTATGCCCCTAATTCTTCCACTTTGGCTCTTTTCCGCTATTTCTGGGGTATTTATGCCCTTTTTTCTTCCAATTTGGCTCTTTTCCGTTATTTCTGGGGTATTTACGCCCTTGTTTCTTCACGCTTCCGCTTCAAATAACTCAACTCCGCCGATTCTACGGGATTATTACCGTTCTTGTACCACTTGTAGCTCGTTTTCGTCGATTCTACGGGATTATTACCGTTCATTTGCCACATTTCAAACAAAAACAAGTGAAGTGTCTGCATGTAATATAAGTTGGTCTTAGACGTGGCTAAGTCGCTATAGGATTCCTGTTGGTAGTAGGCGAAGGTGTTCGCACGATATTGTTGTAGCGGTATTGGATATAGTGATGTTGGTTGTGACGTTGTTAGTTGCAGAAGTGTTGTTGTAGCAGTGTTGTTGCGGCAGTTTTTGTTATAACGATTTTGGTTGTGGCAGTTTTATTTGTGACAGTGTTAGTTGTTTGTTTTTACCTGCTACTTTTTCGAAGTGAAGCCTTCGAAAAAGGCATGCCAAAAAGCGTTTGCGATAACTAGCAAACGCTTTTTCTGCCCTACCCAGCGAGGTGATATAGGTAACGGAGCTAACGCGGTATCAATCAAGGAATCTGAGAACAACAGTGATCAGAAGCTCAATATTCCCCGGAGTTAGCCCTTAATCACCACGCGACCACGCTGCTACTTCTTCGAAGAGTACTTCCGCATATCAAATGCGACAGCGGCTATAATAATCAAACCTTTGATAATCAACTGATAGTACGGGCTAATACCGATAAAGGTCAGACCGTAGTTAATGAGAGTAAAGATGATAACCCCCACTAGAACACCCGGCACAGTACCGATACCCCCGGTTGTAGATACACCACCAACTACACAAGCTGCAATGGCATCAAGCTCATACATGTTACCGTAGTTATTAGTTGCTCCACCTGTTCTAGCAGCTTCCAGAACACCTGCCAGACCATAAAGCGCACCAGCAATGGCATAGATGTAAATCAGGTTCTTGGAAACATCGATACCGGATACTTTAGCTGCCTGCATATTTCCGCCAATAGCATACATATTCTTACCCAGCTTGGTTTTATTGAATACCACCCACACAATGGCAGCGACACCCAAGGCTATCAGCACGATATACGGGATTGAATATTGGCCGCTCCCGATGAAGCCCGAGCCGATCTTGGTGAAATCAGGACGCAGACCGCCGATTGGCTGGGATTGGTTCGGGTCCATATCAAAGTACAGGGAGTTCAGCCCGTACACGATTAGCATTGTACCCAAGGTAGCGATAAATGGCGGAACATGAAGCTTGGAAACGACAATACCATTTATAAGTCCACAGAGAAGACCAGCAACGATAGCAATAAGGATTGGAAGCCATACTTCCACTTGCGGAAGATCTGGAAAAAAACGACGGGAATAGTCTGGGATTTGCAGCATGGAAGCGGAGATAACCGCCGTAAAACCAACCACCCGTCCAGCTGACAAGTCAGTACCTGCCGTAATAAGGATAAAGGCAACCCCAAGCGCGATGATAACGCGTGTAGACGACTGAATCAGTACGTCACGTAGGGTGTTGATGGACATAAAGTTTGGATCATATATGATGATCCCCATAATCAGCAGTACCAGCACAATGTAAATTGCGTTTTGAGTCACAAAGGATTGAGCTTTTTTAACGTTCATTAGTAGTGATCCCCCTTAAAATTACGCAAACATATTCTCCTATCCGTACTCCTTAATGCTGTGCAGCGAGACGCATAACTTCGGTTTCCGTAGCTTGCTCGCCTTCTAATATTCCTGTAAGCCGTCCTTCCGACATGACCATTACACGATCAGACATTCCGAGCAGCTCCGGCATTTCAGAGGAGATCATAATGATACTCTTCCCTTGCTGGGCCAAGTCGGCAATTATGGAGTAAATCTCGAATTTAGCCCCTACGTCGATACCACGGGTCGGCTCGTCCAGAAGCAGGATTTCGGGCTCAGTAAGCAGCCATCTGGCGAGTAGCACCTTTTGCTGATTACCACCAGAAAGATTCATGATTAGCGTTTTGGTTGTAGGTGTTTTAGTTCGTAATTTTTCAATCATTTTATCTACTTCAACTTTTTTCTTCTTGCTATTCAGCAGGAGGTACGGTTTTTGGTAACGATGGAGATTAGCAATCGCACCATTCTCATGGACAGATAAAACTGGGAAGATACCGGTTACACGACGCTCTTCGGTAAGCAAAGCCATTCCGTGTTTCTTAGCATCTTTCGGAGAATTGATAGTAACAACCTTGCCTTTAATAGAGATCGTTCCGGATTTCAAGGCTCGCAAACCGAACAACGCCTCAATTACTTCAGTTCTCTGGGCACCTACCAGACCCCCAACACCAAGGACCTCTCCACGTCTTAATTCGAAAGACACATCTTTAAAAGATCTTTCCTCCGGAGAGGTTAAGCCTTCCACTTTCATGTATACTTCACCAGGTACGTTGAAGCGTTCAGGGAAACGGCTGGTCAAATCGCGGCCCACCATTTTTGAAATGATAATATCTGTAGTTAATTCCGCCGCTGGCCAGGTTCCGATTTTTTTACCGTCACGCATAATAGTAACTTCGTCAGAGATTGCGAGAATCTCTTCCATTTTGTGAGATATATAGATAATAGCTACTCCTCTACTTCTGAGATCCCGTATGATCCGGAATAAATGTTCCACCTCCACACTGGTTAAGGAAGAAGTGGGTTCATCCATTACAATAACTCGGGAGTGAAAAGAGACAGCCTTCGCAATTTCAATGGATTGGATTTTGGATACGGAAAGCTTACCCACTAATGTTTCGGGATTCAGGTCGATATCCAGATCTTTAAACAAATTTTCCGTGTCAGTGAACATTTTCTTATGGTCAATAAACTGAATCGGTCCGATTCCCTTAGTTGGAAAACGTCCTAGCCAGATATTCTCCATAACACTTCGGAACGGCACGGGATGCAACTCCTGGTGAATCATCGAAATACCACTTTTTAACGCATCATTTGAACTGCTGATAGAAGCCTTCTCACCATCCAAAAAGATCTCACCGGCATCCGGTGAATAAATACCAAAAAGACATTTCATAAGTGTGGACTTACCTGCACCATTCTCACCCATAAGTGCATGCACCGAACCCGGTCTTACTTTTAAACTAACATCGTCCAGCGCTTTAACGCCGGGGAATTCTTTAGTAATGTTGTTCATTTCCAGCAAAAACTCAGCTTTTTCCATGTTGTTACGCCCCCTACGCTTTTTTTCTTTTTTATGAGAGGCACAGCGGTTCCATCCTGTTCCCTGCCTAAAAGAAATACCGAGGAGCGGTTATCCGCTCCCCGTGCTGTCATATGATCATGAGTAACTCTGTAGCCGAGGTTAATTACTTAGCGTCAGCTATGTTGTCTTTCGTAATCTTTTTGTAGGAAATCCATACATATTGGTTGTCAGTGATATCAAAGCCTACATTATCTTTCGAAGGCGTTTCGCCTTTAGCAAGCAGAGCAGCAACTGTGATGGCAGCCTTACCTTGGTTATTCGCATCATTCAGCACCGTACCGAGCATTGTTCCATCTTCCAGCGCTTGAATCGCAGGAGCAGTTGCATCCACACCTACTACCGGCATGAATTTGTCACCCGTAAAGTAGCCTGAAGCTTTCAGAGCTTCGATTGCACCGAGGGCCATATCATCGTTGTTAGCAAGAACCGCTTCAATTTTGTCGCCGTGGGAGCCAAGGAATGCCGCCATTTTTTCTTGTCCTTTTACGCGATCCCACATTGCTGTATCTTCAGCCAGTTTCTCTACCTTGATTCCTGCATCTTCGATAGCTTGAATAGAGTAAGTAGTACGAAGCTCAGCATCTTGGTGTCCTGGTTCACCTTTCAGCATTACATATTGGAGAACTCCGTCGCCGTTCTTGTCCGCTTCAGGATGTGCTTTCCAGTAGTCAACAATCAGTTGGCCGGACATTGTACCGGACTCTTCTGCTTTCGCACCTACATAATAAACTTTATCCCATTTCTTCATATCTTCAGGAAGCGGTTCGCGGTTAAGGAATACCACTGGAATGTTTGCTGTTTTTGCTTTTTCGATAATGACACCAGCAGCTGTACGGTCAACTGGGTTAATCAGCATCCCGTTATATTTTTTAGTGATGAATAAGTCAACCTTGTCATTTTGTGTGGGTTGTGAATTTTGGCTATCTACGATATCTACTGTAGCGATGCCTTTAGCAGCACTATCGATAGCGTTACGAACACCTGTCATAAAAGTATCGTCAAATTTGTAAATGGCGACCCCAACTTTAGGCGTTTCTGTTGTAGTGCCCGAGTTCTCAGTCTTTGGAGCGTTAGTTGCCTTGTCTGTAGCACTATCTGTAGTTTTGTTGTTGCCACCACAGCCTGTCAGAGCAGCACCCAGCAAAGCACTAGCTAATAGAACGGAAGTGATTTTTTTCATTATTCATTGACCTCCTATTTATACTTCTTTTTTTGTTTGCCCCTGATCGTCTCGGGTACATCCATATTATGCCTCACCTGAAAACGCTTGCGAATATAAAATCCTACTCATTACTATAAAAATTCTAATGAACCCAAGAAGAAATATAAGGATGATTTTCATTAAAAATTTATACTTTCTTATATTCTAAAATAAAAAACGAATACCGCCCCATTCAAGGATGGTATCCGTTACACGAAACGTATAAGCATAAACGCCTTCGGCGCCTATTTTAAATCAGCTTCTATCTAACAAACGGAAATAACAGCTTTTGATTCTCTGGCCACAGCATATTGTCCAAATCAATTAACTTTGTTCCTGTATCGACGCGTTCTGGTACATCGATTCCTTCGATCACTTCAACGGCATGTTTTACAGCCAAATACCCGTTGCTAAAAGGATTTTGGATCACTGTTGCTTGAACAGTACCGTCCTGCAGTAATTCCATCATGGAAGGAGAGCTATCAAAGGCTACCATTTTTATATTTTGCAGCCCCCGACTTTGGATAGCCATTGCCGCCCCCTGTGAAGCAGTCTCATTCAGGCTCGCGATTCCCCGAAGATTCGGATGCTTCAGCAGCATCAGTTGTGTAAGATCTTCTGCATCCTTAATACTGGAGGTCGTGTATGAAATCTCAACCACTTGTATATTCGGATAACGTGCAGTGTAATTTAAAAATCCCTTCTCCCGCTCCTCCGCATCTCTTGCACCATACTCAATGCCGTTAGAAGACTCCAGCTTCTCACTCTGCGTTGAATTGGTGAAGTTAATAATGCCAACCTCGCCGTATCCTTTTAACAGCTTGATCAATCTTTCTGCAGATTTTTGACCCGCTTCATAGCCGTTCGAGCCAATATATGTCCTTACTCTTGCTGAACCTACTTCCGCATCTACGGATATGACAGGGATTTTGGAATAAGCCGCCTGATCTACAACCTGAGCAAGCCCCATGTAACTACTTGCAGCTAAAATAATCACGTCTGCTTTTTCTTTTATGGAGTCCTGCACCATTTTCACCTGTTCTGTGATGTCACTCTCGGAGTCCGGAGCTTTGAAGGTTAGTTTGACGTTGAATTCCTGCGCTGCAGCTTCTGCTCCCAATTTAACCGTATTCCAGTAATCGCCCCTGTTCATTTTCACAATAAGATGGATATTACGGGTCTTATTTGTGTTGATGTAATTGGGCGCTGAATTAAAACAAGAGGTAACTGTAGTCCATAACACCGCACACATTAACAAGGTTAGCCAAAAACGAAAGGTTTTCATGACGATGTCTCATCCTCCTTAAGCCCTTCATTGCCTTCGCCTTTTGCTAGTGCCGGGAAGATAAGGGTAACCGTAGTGCCTTCTTCAATTTCACTTTCAAAAGAAAGTCCATATTCACGGCCATAGTACAACTCAATACGCTCGTTCACATTTCTTACGCCTACCCCGGAACCACTCATACTCTTACTGCCGCCTGTCAAAATAACCTTCATAGTCTCCTTGGACATTCCTAATCCATTATCACTAATCCTTATAATGACAAGATTGTCCTTCAGTTCTGCTTGGATAGAGATAAAGCCTTCATCAGGCATCATTTCTATTCCGTGATACAAGGCATTCTCTACAATCGGCTGCAAAATCAGCTTAATCGTCTGACACTGCAGTACTTCATCTTGTGCAATGATCTCGTAGCGGAATTTATTTTTAAAACGAAAGCTCTGAATGACGAGATAATGACGAATATGATCAAGCTCTTCCTGCACGGTAATCATATTATTCCCTTTGCTTAGACTAATTCGGAAAAACTTAGATAAAGATTGAATCATTGTAACGACCTCCTCCGTCTTACCACGCTCAGCAAGCCGGATCACAGAGTTCAAAGTATTGTACAAAAAGTGTGGATTAATCTGGGATTGCAGAACTTCAAGCTCACCCTTACGTTTCGTCTCTTGTTCATAAATAATTTGATCCATCAATTGACGGATACGCTGTAGCATGAGGTTAAAGCGTTTAGACAACTGTTCTACCTCATAGGCGCCACTCACATCGATTCGAGTATTAAGATCCCCTTCTCCTACCTGCTGAAGTGTCCGTTCCAGCTTACGGATCGGGCGGGCAATTCGCGCAGACAAAACGACAGATACGATAATTACACATAAAATAACTACCGCTAAGAACCAGGATAAAAAGTTGTTCAGATCACGCTTGGTGGTCACGATCTCGTCATAATAAGCAACACCTACTATTTTCCACCCGGTTTGTTCTAACGTACGTACTGTAATAAATCGTTTTTCACCTGTAGACTCATCCAAATAGCTACGATAAGCATATTCCAATACCGGCTCCACATTCTCATACTTTAAACCAGCATAAATAAGCTGCTGCTGCGGATGATACACGATGTTGCCTAACTGATCGAGGATGTAAGCGTATCCTCTTTTACCAAGCTTAACCTGCTTACTCAGCTCATCTATGGTGCGAAAGTTAAAATCCATCAGGAGGATACCCGTTTTTAGGACTCCATTTTCCTGATATTGAATGAGTTTACTGATCGACACAACCCAAATATATTGACCTTTAAACAAGTTCTGAATATGGGGCGCTGAATAGGAGATCTCAGATGTTCTTTTGGCCGTTGTAAACCAGCTCTGGGTTTCTAATTGTGTGTTGCTGCGCAACTTCTGTCCTGCTGTACCCACGACGTATTTCCCCTGTGGTGTAAAAACCGCAGCAGAAACCAGATCCTCTCTACTTCCCATTAACATGGCCATTCTTTCCATCAGTAAAGCAGAGTCCACGGAGGGACTATTCGTAATTTGATCTTCTGCAGTTTCAAAAATATTTCGCATTCCTTTTACATAAAGCTCCAAATTGTAGTTCACTTGCTCAATAATCTGCTGCATATTCATATTGGCATTCTCTTCTGCTGTCTTCGCAAACTTGTTATACAGCATAAGGCTGACAACGACGGCTACAAGAACGGCAACGGATGTAAAAGTGAGCGTAATCGTTACTTGAATACTACGCAGCTTAGAGGACAACCGGCGTTTCCCCCCTGTTGGATGCTGCGGCCGCAGTCGAAAAGAATATGGCTTTTCTTGCCGCATAACTACCCTCCTCTGGAGCTATTTTTATACTCTTTGGGAGACTGACCATATTTTTTACGGAAGCAAAAGCTGAAATAGTTAGGATCAGCAAAGCCAATTTTCTCGGCGATTTCAAAAGCCTTCAGTTCCGTGGAGCGTAAAAGTTCCTTCGCTGCCTCTAATCGGATTTGCAAGAGATAACTAACGAAAGTCATCTTCATTTCCTTCTTAAAAATACTGCTAAAATAACCCGTACTGATATGTAAATGCTGACAGACCTTTCCGATAGAAATATCCGATTCCTCATAATGGCTACGGATGTAATCTTTAGCTTCATCAATGAGCAGCTTATAGCTAGATTGGCGTTCTAAGGCAATAGAGTCCATTAGCCGGCTGCAGATCGTAATAATCCATTGCTTGGCTTCACTCATACTATTGAATTTATTCATCTCAGTTAATGAGGAAATGCCAGATCCAACGAACTTAGCAGCATCACTACCGGACTCTTTGGCTACACGCAGGATGGATGTAATAATCTCCAGCAAAAAAATCTGATAATCCTGAGTAGATACCTGCTCAGCATTCAATCCGCCAAATAACTCCTCCACGACCTCCTTAAGCTCCTGTACGGTTCCCATCTTAATCGTTCGGATTAAGGACTGCTGGGTCAATTCATCATAGGCCAAGAGTGTATTCGAACGTGACTCCACATCCTCGATCCAAATGACTCTGTTATTGCCAAGAATGAGACGATAATCTAACGCTTGCATGGCATCTCCAAAGGAGTTAAATAGCATAGCAGGCGAGTGACAAACCGTTCCAGAACCAGCGGTTACCGTTAGCTTAAGAAACCGCTGCACATTGTGGCGGATTTCTTCTAGAATTTCAAAAGTCTTCCCCGTAATTTCAGTTTCTTCTCCTGCATCACAAATGGAAAGAAGCACTACCTCATCACGATGGATAAACACCCTGCCAAAATTATGCTTATTACATAATTCTTCTGCAATATTCAGCACAGCGAAGAGCTGTAAATTTCTCTCTCCCGTATCTCGCAAAGAAATTTGCTTACCTGCGGTAAGGCTAACCGTTTCCCGCTCTGGACGAATATAATCCACACTAATTACCGAGGCTTGGAACCATTTTCCATGTAGATCTATTCCGTATTCCGAACTTTTCTCGTCTATTTCATTCATTCGTAACTTGCGTGAAACTAGTGAAGATAAAAACTGCTCACGCAGCACAGGCAGACTTTTCCGATAATGCTCACTGAGTACAAAAACATTCTCCTTCTCTGCGATTTCAGCCTCTATAGTGGCTCTGACCTTTAGCAGAACATCAATCAGCTCCTGTGAAGAAAACGGTTTCAAAATATACTCATCGATTTGCAGTTTAATCGCCTTCTGTGCATATTCAAATTCATCATACCCTGTCAGAATAATGATCTTGGTATTAGGATGCCGCTCGCGAATCCATTCCGCCAGCTGCAGCCCGTTCATAAAAGGCATTTGAATATCAGTCACAACTACATCCGGGAGTAAACGATCTATCGCATCCGCTGCCTCTCGTCCATTCTCCGCCTGTTCTACAATTTCGAAGCCATAGTGCTCCCAATCAATCTGACTGATGACCCCTTCCCTTACATCTTCTTCATCTTCAGCAAGAATTAACTTGTACATTTCTCATCCCTCTTTGGACACGATTTATTTAGCTGTCATAAAATTCATTCTATATGATTCAAACTATTCCATCTATGGTTAAGTTATTTAAATAGATTTTGAGCAAAAAAAACCATCCCGCCGTAGCTGGGATGGGGATGATCGGAACCTATAAGTATTATAGCAACGCTTTGTTAAAGCGATAGCCTGCTGTCTTTTCGAAACCTAGATGACGATAAAAAGCATGTGCCGGTGCGCGTTCTACGCGGTTACCACTTCTCAAGAAGAGCTGACAGCAACCTTGCTCACGTGCCCATTCTTCAGCTGCGGCCACAAGTCTTTTACCGAGTCCGTTTCCTCTGAGTTCTTCTGATACGATAAGTGCAGTAATCTCAGTGATACAATCTGTCTGTTTGTAATACGAGATTACCTGTCTAAGACCGACCATTCCCACAACTTCATTGTTTAGTTCTGCAACAAGCGTGCATTGGAGATGGTTATTCTCCATGCTTTCAAGTCTCTCTTTCATCACGCTAAGCGTTGTTGGATAGCCGAATTCACGCAGAAGCGCTGTCACTCTCTCCAGATCATTCAAGCCGCATTTGCGAATTTCCAGTACAGGTGCCATGGTACTACTGTTCATCCTCATTTACCTCCACTTTTAGCATAGACGCTGCCTGCTTGGCTACCGTCCGCGCGATTTCCACATTTTCCGCCGCACTTAACGCTACAGCCATCCGCCGCCCTGGACGGACTTCTGGTTTACCAAACACCCGAACCTGAGTCCTAGGTAGATCCAAAGCTTCACCAATTCCGGTCACAACAAAAGCTCGTCCTTCTCCTTCAGCCTTCAGCGTAGCTGAGGCACCTGGTGTCAGTAATTGTACTGACTGGACTGGAAAACCAAGAATAGCTCTGACATGCACTGCAAATTGAGATAAATCCTGCGTTGCCATCGTTACCATCCCCGTATCATGAGGTCTAGGGGACACTTCACTAAACAATACGCCTCGATCCGTCAAGAAAAGCTCCACTCCAAAAATACCAAAACCTCCGAGCTGATCGGTAACTGCCTTGGCAATAGACTGAGCTTCATCCAGAAGTTCCGCCTTCATAAAGTGAGGCTGCCATGATTCGACATAATCCCCGTCCTTCTGAATATGCCCAATAGGTGGACAAAATATCGTGCCAGACACGGACCGCACCGTTAAAAGTGTAATCTCACTTTCAAAGGTAACGAATGCCTCTACGATAACACGAGTGCCTTTAGCTCTCGCTCCATCCAAAGCAGTGTTCCAGCATTCTTCCGCATCCTCCGGTCTTTTGCAAACACTCTGACCTTTGCCGGAAGAACTCATAATCGGCTTGATGACACAAGGAGTGCCTAGTTCTGCAACGGCTTGATGCAGTTCTTCCAGACTATCTGCAAAACGATAATCCGCTGTTGGCAATCCAAGTTCTTCAGCAGCAAGTCGGCGAATGCCTTCTCTGTCCATGGTCAGACGAGCCGCTCGTGCGGTCGGAACAACGAAGAAACCTTCCTCTTCAAGCTCTTGAAGAGCATGAGTAGCGATTGCTTCAATCTCCGGAACAATAACATCCGGTTTTTCTGAGCGAATAAGCGTTTTAAGCGCCTCTGCATCCAGCATATCAATAACATGTGAACGATGAGCTACACCCATCGCTGGTGCATCGCTATAACGGTCTACAGCTACGGTCTCTACGCCAAGACGTTGAGCTTCGATTATGACTTCCTTACCCAGTTCCCCGCTGCCCAGTAGCAGCAGCTTGCGGCTTTGAGCTGAAAAAGGAGCTCCCCACATTGTCGATTTCAACCTCTTTCGGCAAATTGACTATCTCGTTTCCATAAATTTCTGAAAACAAAACAGTTTCATTGTATATTTTCAGGCTTCTTTATTTTCATCCATCATACGCCAGATTGCAAGTGTTCTTCGACAATTTCCTACAAATTTCAAAGATTTTTGTCTAATCTATCAACGAAAGATTGTTCCAAGAGAGATAATTGGTGACCTAATTGACCCCAATGATCTGCGGATTCACCCCCTTTAAGGAGATCTAACATCGCTTTCTCTTGCTCCGCTAACCCTTCTTGTAGGCGTTCTGCAGCAACCTTTAATTCTCTGGCTATGCAATCGACATAATGCGCAAGCAATTTTTTCTTCTGCTCTGCCGCCGCAACATTAACAGCTTCTTTCACAAGAGGCTCAGCCGCACCTTTGACTTGCTCCCGGCCAGCGCCTTCAAAGAAATAGCGAGGGGATTTGAAATGTCCCCATAAGGTTGGCCATTCCACGGACTGAAGCTGGCATTCCAGCTCACTAGGAGAAGGCCATGCTGCTTCTTCATTCTCCATCAGATGAAACTCTTGAGTAGAGAAAAACAGCTCAGTAGCAGCCGCTTCAGCCGCTTCATGAACAAGTCTACGCCCGGTACTTTCTAGTCGCAGCGTTGTCGCCCATAGCTCTTGCTCCAATTCACGCTTAGTGGTACGCATCAGCTCTGCACCACACGCAGCGAAGATAGCTTTTAAATTTCCTGCGTCCTCACGTAATAATGAGGGGTGGAAAGATTCCTGAAAATTTCTGGTGAAGGAGAAGCTAATTCGTTGACAGACATGATAGATCAGTTCCTCACCTTCATGAACAAGATCTCTGCTAGGACGTTCTTCGGTCTCCAATAGGGAAAGTCTCTTCATAGCTAGCTGACGACGTTCTTGCATTTCTTTTAATCCTGCTTCACGCTCGTTTGCCGCCATAGAAGCGAGATTCTGCCACTCTTCCGCCCTGCGGCGAACAGATGCGATGCTCTCTGCAGCTGCGTTAAGTGAAAGTTGAGGAAGTTCATCTCCCGCAAAGTTTGATAAGGCTTGCTCAAAATGATGGAAACGGGAAGCCTCATAGCGTGCATAATCATGCTGGGTTTTGCCTTCCAGAGCAAGCAAGCTAGAGAGTGCATAAATTCTCGGCGAGCGTAAGCCGCCTGCACGTAAATTTTGAGCAACATGTTCTCGTACCTCTTCCAATTCATCTTCGCCTGAAGCAAGATCAGAAGCGTTGATAATAAAGAACATTTTATCAAGTGCAAAGCTATCTTTAATTCGGCCTAGCTGCGCAAGCAGACCTCGATCTGCTTTTGAAAAGGCGTGGTTGTAATAGGTAACAAAACAAATCGCGTCTGCGTTTTTCATGTAATTAAAGGTTACGCCTGTATGACGAGCATGCAATGAGTCGGCTCCTGGTGTATCCACGAGTACAATTCCGCTTTCGGTCAATGGACAGGCATAATACAAATCAATCCCCTGCACAAAACAGGCTCGGGTCTCCTCCGCTACAAGGCCTCGGTATTCTTCTAAATCAACCGTTCGCACCGTTCCCAGCAAGGGCTCAGCTTCTGCCCAGCCAGCCGCTGCTGCCCTTAGAAATCCAGCATGTGGCAACGCAGAGGGATGAACTCCCCTAGCAGGCAAGCTTGCTAGAACTGTTGTCCATGAGTTTTGCTGTGGTTCTCCTAGTTGCAGCACACTGAAGGAATGGCAGATGTCATCCCAGAAATCTGCCATGGTCTTCATTGTGACAACCGCGCTGGCATGGCGGAAGTCACCTTCCGGCGCCAATATGCGGTTGACCGCAGCCGTGGCGGGATGTGGAGACACGGGCAGCACTTCTTCGCCGAGCAAAGCGTTGGCGAAAGAGGACTTACCCGCGCTGAATGCACCGAACAGCGCGAGGGTAAAGCGGCCGCCGGCGAGATCCTCCGCCCGTGCGGCCAGACTCCGCGCCGCCGATGCCATCGCTGGCTCGCGGCGCAGCAGCTCTGCCGCAGCCGCCAGCGCGTCAGCGGCTGCCGATAGCCGGCGGCGTCCGCCCGCCGGCGAAGCCGTTCCCGCCGCCCAATTTGCGGCGGCGGCACTTCCAGCCGCGACGTTTTGCGGCGGCTGGACCTCCCGCGGTGCGGCGCTCTGCGCAGCCGCTCGCGGGGTTACCCTCACCTCCGGCAGGATGCCGGGGGTGAGGGGCCGGCGCGGCGGCAGCAGCGCCGCGAGCTCGTGCGCGCGGGCAGCTGCCGCGCGGTCCAGCGCGGCTAGCGCGTCAACGGCGCGCGCCTGCCGCGCAAGAGCCAGTTCGCGGCGCTGGAGTACGGCACGCTGCTCCTCCATGAGCGGCGGCAGCTTCGCTAACAGCACATCGCTCACCGCTAACGCGGCACGGCGGAACTGGCTCTTAATATCAGCCGCAAGTGTGCGGCAGAAATTGAGCAGCGCCTCGCCGCTATACCCCGTTCCCGGCTTAACTGCAGCCGCCAGCCACTCCTGGCTCACCGCCGGGAACCCTTGCTTCAGAGTCGTCTCCGCCTCCTCCTCCCACAGCCCGAGATTCTCCGCCCAATCACGTACCAGCTGAATCAAATGCCATTCCAGCTGAGCGGAAACCTCTCGGGTCAACAGTCCTTGCCAGACTGCCAGTCGTTTACTTTGTTCCTTCTCCCGCCGTGCAGCCGTAGAAAATAACCCTAATCGAAACGTAGGGCTAGCACTTTCCATATAGCTTCCCGACGCCTCTCTTACATCTGCAGGCATTAGATTAGCATTATTAAGTAAGGTGTCTAGGCCAGTTCGCAAACTCGCTCGTGACTGCTGAGGCAACGCCTCAAGTCGTTCCTTCTCTTCTTCGAGTGACTTCAGTTCATTCGTCACTGTCTCTGCATTCGTACCTTCTAGTTCTTCAAGGAGAACTGCTCTTTCCTCCTGCTGATCTTCACGGAATGCAGTTAGAGAAGAATCCGCTGTATGATGAATAGAACGAGACAAGCTATATTGAAGCAGCTGTTCCTTTTGTTCCAACAGCTCGGTTATAAGACTGAGTAGATGATCCCAATGATTAAGAGGATGCTCTTTCTTTTTGAGAGAGGTGAATAGAATTCCCGCACAATGAATCCCCCATTGTTCAAAAGCATTTTCAAGTTGACGTTTATATTCCTCAATGGAAATCTCTTGTTCCCTGTGCTTGTCGATCTGATTAACAATCAGATACAAAGGTTTACCCCAGTCACTAAGATTTTTAGCAAAGGCCAAATTATTCTCTGACTGTACATGGTTATAATCCATCACATAAAATACGACATCAGCTAAATGCAGCGCAGAGCGGGTGGCCGCCTGATGACCATCATCCGTCGAATCTACACCAGGTGTATCCAATAGTACGCCATCCTTGCCTAGCAGTGGTATCTCATTCCACACTTCAATTGCGGAATATTCACCACCATTTCGACAGTATTCTTGTAATTTTTCTGGAGTTGTCTCTATAGGAGCAGGATCATGTTTACTTCCTTCAACTCTAGGATAAATAAGTACTCGTGGAACTCCACTGCGAATAGAGACAATATTCGCACTAGTCGGCACAGGTCCAGAAGGCAGCACTGAACTGCCGCAAAGAAGATTGATCATACTGGATTTTCCTGCCGAAAAATGCCCGCAAAAAGCAAGGGTCAGCTCATTCCCACCCTCTTTATGTTGTAAATCTTCATATATACGTTCAGAGCCTTCATCACCCCAGCGATGCATTAATCCACGCAACTGGAAAAGCAGCGATGCCGTTTCACTTAATGTCTCTTTCTCGATTCTAACCTGTTCCGCTCTCACTGACTCTCCACCTCCACTGTTACCATCTAATCATGCTTTGAATATAACCCATTCAAGAATACGAAATCAGACTCATTTTTAAAATATAAGAAAGTAAAAGTTTCACATTATCCTTATATTTCTCGCTTAAACGCTTACCGTCCTTATAACGACGCCGAAGACGTTTATGCTTATTCAATGTTTATACAGGTGTAATTTCTGTGATGTCACGCAGAACCTTTTTTATAAATAATAATTACAGTTTATCACCAGTTTGACACAAATTAAATACACACTACTTACAAAATAACCTATCATCTCTTACGAAATGAGGTTATTCAAACATCTTTCTGCTTTTTCGCTAGAAAAGTAAGAAGCAAAAAAGGAGCCAACCCTAGGGCCGACTCCTTTTATCACTTCTAAATTTATGCAGTTTCCGAAACAGGCAACAGAATTTCGAATACTTTTCCGTGTTGCAGAATAGTCAAACCACGAGATTTATCTCTCATTACAACAACCTCAGGTTTCACTGACATACGCTCAAAATAGTGTTCAGGAACGTCACCGGAATGACTGATCGTGATACCTTCTACTTCTTGCTCTTCGTTCTCTTCGAGTGGGCTTTCCACTACGCGATCAAAAATATCCGAGAACACTTCAAAATTATCTGTGTATACAGAAATGCATTTCATCTCTATCCCATCCTCTTCTTCAACTCTAACTTTTTGGCGTATGATCTTTAGCTTTCCTGACAACAGCTGTTTTCATACGTTTTTTGCCCTCTCGACATACATCAAGGAGCGGGCAAACTTGACATTTTGGGTTCTGTGCCTTGCAGTGATATCGTCCGAAAAAGATAAGCCGGTGATGAGTGATCGTCCATTCGTCACGTGGCACAGCCTTCATCAGCTTCTTTTCCACTTCCAGCACAGAATCTTTCCAGCCTGCTAATGCAAGTCGTTTAGCAACCCTCTCCACATGCGTGTCCACTGCAATGGCAGGAACTCCAAAAGCATTGGATACTACTACATTTGCAGTTTTACGACCTACACCGGGTAAAGTTACAAGCAAGTCATGAGCCTCAGGCACCTCGCCACCATACTGTTCTATGAGTATAGAGCATAGGCTTTGGATATGCTTAGCTTTGTTACGATATAGGCCGATGCGCCGGATATCCCCCTCCAACTCCTCCAGCGGTACAGAAATATAATCGATGGGGGCTTTGTACTTTTGGAACAGGTCCACGGTCACTTTGTTCACCGTCGCATCCGTACATTGGGCTGATAACAGTACCGCTATCGTTAATTCAAAAGCGTTACTATGATTTAGCTCGCAATGAGCATCAGGGAACAAGTCTCCAATCGTATCCAAAATGTGGCGGACCTCTGCAACTTTCATAGTGTCCCCTCCACGGAGTGATTACGCTCATTAAAACTCACATGAGCGTGTCCTCTCTAATGTAAAGAAATATAAGCAAAGTCTGTATTATAACGTATGGTTTCATACATTTCAAGAAAATACAACTCTTATACTTTCTTATATTTCAAAAAAAACGTCTTGACGCAGGCAAAGCTCCTGTGTCAAGACGGTGATTCACTCAGAAATCCACCATTGCTACTATTGTTTCACAATTTCAACCACGATATCATTATTGAAATACATTATAATATTATCATTTTCTTTCAGAGATTGCACGGACAATGTCGTATCTCCTTGATGAATATATACATTTGAAGCAAGAGTGAACTGATACTTATCGTTCAGATTAGCTCTCTTAGTCACCAATGAGTTCGTCGTACTGTCATAACGAGAGAATGAACGAGTTAACTGTGGTAACACACGAATGACTGTCGCTCCATCTGTGTCTTTACGAATCTCCACTCTGTCCGCTGTTGTTACATTACTAAGAGCAGTTGTTGTGGCGCCATCACGTATGATTCTAACCCCACCGCTTACAGTAAAGTTTTGTGCTGCACCAGCATACTCTTTAACCACCAAACTATTCGCTGCAGCATCGACTGAATTAATCTGACCCGTTGTAAGCTTAACTGTCTGAATAGCGAGGGGAGTGCTTCCATCAAAAGTCACATTAAGAAAATCTCCCGATTTCACAGCTGTCAGCTTAATGCTCTCGCCAGCTTCATTTGTTATTGGAAGTACAGCAGTATTGATCTCACTTGTTCCACCGCTCCATTTAACACTCAAACGATTGGTTCCGGCATTAACAGTTGCTGCTTCAACTTGTAAAGCTGTCTTCACTTTCAGTACTGCAATAATGTCCTGGCCAGTTGTCAGTGAGGCTGTCACATTACTACCAACAGGAACATCACTTAAAGTTGGACTATTCTTACCAAAGAGATCAATTAATTGTGGATAAGGCATCGTTAAAGTTTGCCCATCATTAAGCTTCAATACAATAGTTCTCGAGGAAGTATTAACAGCCGTCAAGGTTCCTTCATACTTTGTGACAATTTCCAACGACAAAGCCCGTTGTCCTATAGCTTTTACATTTACTTTACGGTTCTCAATAAGCTTCGTACCGATATTAGTTAAGTTAGGAAGTGCACCTTCAATTAACAGTTTTGTTTTTTCATCCAACTGAACGACATGCGCTTTTTTATTGGTATCCATAACTGTCAACAGCTGAGTTTTAGTATTATAATCAATAACCGTCGCTCCACTATACTGCTCAATTTGACGGCTTAACACTTCAATCTTTATGACTTGATCACTGCTGTTCAGCGTAAGCTGAATTTTGTCTCCACCTACTGTGTCAGCTATAAGATCATCGGCCACAGCGCTATTCATGTTCGGAATAACAATTGATGGTTTTGTTGCCAGCAGTTTGACTTCTCGAGTGCCATCTTCTTTTTTATAAACAACAGTTGAACTGGTCAGTTCTGTAAGTACACCTTGAACTGTCCGTTCAACACCTTCTGTCACTTCTACAGACCGTATCACATTTTCTTTAACCGTATATTTAACAGCAGAACCTGTCTTCAATTCTGCAGGCTGCAACACGGATGCTTGATAAGTGAATAATGAAGTTCCATCTTCCCATTTAAAGGTTTCCACCGTACCAGCAGCATTTTTAAACGTAATGCTTTTCCCAGTTAGATCTATACTTTGAATGGTTCCTGTTGTCGTTTTGTTAACTACCCCTGAAGTCACTTGAACATTGACCACTCTGTGTGATCCACTGTAAGTCTCACGTTGCAAAGTAACTACACTGTCTGCTACCAGCGAAGCAGGTTCAATTGGAGTCCCACTTGCGTCTACAAAGGTAGTCGTTTCATCGTAGTAATATTCAGTGAACCCAGTAGCTGATTTCAGCCATAGCTTATTACCAGGTGCTACCATTGCGAAGCTTCCGGAAAGACTCTCCACTTGTTGTGTAGGGTCAGTCACTTCCACATAAGCTGCGTTATATGTCGCTCCAATTACAGTAACCTTTGTGTAAGGTTGGATATCACTTAGATTTATTCTACTTTCAGAAGCGCTTGTGTAATAAGCGGTGCTCGCTCCCAGGGTATATGTAGAAGACTTGCCGTTATTAAACACGGTCAGTTTCCCGTCTTTCAATTGACTAATTGTTCCTGTGTAAGTGTTATCATACTCAAGTGAATTATGGTCTTCTGCCCGACTGAAAAAAGTCGCCAATTGAGCACGGGTCACAGCCCCTTGTGGATCAAAGCGATTACCGTCAAGACCATTGGCTAGTTTCAGATCAACAGCAACGTTGATGTACCCTCTTTTGTTTGCAGACACTTTAGCATCATCCGCAAAGCCTGTCGGCGCACTAGCTGCTACGGCTGCATCTGCACTTTTTCCTAGTGCACGAATTAACAGTTCAGCAATCCATTCGCGGGAGGCTTTACGTTCACCCCATGAAGTTTTCAAATTATCAGGAGACATTTCCGTAGTTTTGTCCAAAAGACCTTGCTGGAAAGCTAGAACAACATAATCTTTGTAATAATTTGAAACCTTAAAATCAGTAGGCAAGGCCACAGCTGAAGAAGTATCCACTTTATCCTGCAACTTCATAAAACGTAATGCCATAAGCACTGCTTCCTGCTGAGTTACAGAATCTCCCGGGCGAAATAAACCATTATTTCCAACCACAATTCCTTGTGATGCTAATTTATAAATATGCTTTTCAGCCCAGAAGCCTGTCTTCACATCGCTAAAAATGCCTACAGATTGTGTAGTGGTTGTTGCTGCTGTCGTAGCAGCTGTGTCTGCAAACACTGTGCTTGCGCCACTAAAAATCATGGTTCCAGCCATAACAGCCGATACTGCTTTCGTAGAATAAGCCTTCAATGGTCGTTTTGACCTTTTTTGCGCGGACAATAGATTATTCCCCTCTCTATGACTCAAATAAATAGTATAATTTAAAATTCGTCAGTTAGATGCTTTTATCCTTTGTTGTAATAACAATTAGCTATTATCTCTAGTCATAGGATGCATTAGGTCAACATGACCCATCAAGCTTTCAACCTTTTCACCATCCACCAAAACTTCGATGCTTTTTACTTCTTCAAATTGAAAATAGGTTTTGGCAAGTGATGAAATCGCTAAGGACTCCCCACCAGCACCCAGCTGTGCTTCATCAGGTTTATGAAGATCCATCACAATTTGACCATCAACAAACTTTAACGATTTCAGTTCAATTTTGCCCCATAATGATACAAGGTCAGTATTCTCGTTGCTTTGCAATGCTTTGAACGTCTCTGTATATTTCTGGGCATCGTCAGAGAAGCTAATGCTAGTCTTAGCAGGAATCAGATCCATAACTTGTGAGTCCGTATAATATGCATCGATACTCTGGCTCTGTTTTTGCTTCTCATCTGCTACTGGCTTTGCAGTTGCCTGAGTTTCTGTGTTGCTATTATCTGCTGTCGGTTGCGGAGTGCTAGTCACTTCATTTCCTGGTTCATCGCTT
Organism: Paenibacillus sp. FSL F4-0236; assembly: GCF_038000135.1. Classification (NCBI taxonomy): domain Bacteria; kingdom Bacillati; phylum Bacillota; class Bacilli; order Caryophanales; family Paenibacillaceae; genus Paenibacillus; species Paenibacillus sp. FSL F4-0236. The sequence continues at coordinate 1,305,195 of NZ_JBBOBK010000001.1, read as the reverse complement.
GGAGCCGGTGTACTTTCCCCCGCACCACTTACAACATTTGAAGTCTCTTGCTCCACACCATTTGCTGGAGCCGCAGTAGGCTTGTCTCCACAGCCAGCAATCACTAGCAGAAGCAGTGTAGCGATCCCAATTGTACTCCATTTTTGTTTCATCATTAATAAACGCCTCCTCTAGATGAATACGGGCAGACAGGTACCGCAAAACCACTTCTTGCCTTTTAAAATAAAAGCAGAAAGCTGACTTTGCGGCGCTCGTCTGCCACTGGTCTGTTATTTTATACCCAAATATTCCTTAATCCCACTCACTATTGAAGCCGCAACTTTGTTTTGAAGTGCATCTGTAAAGAGCAATGCTTCATCTTTTTTGTTGCTAAGGTATCCCACTTCAAGTAATACTGCAGGCATTTTCGTTTCACGGATAACATGGAAATTCCCATAACGTACACCGCGATCGCTAAGCCCTGTAGCTTGAACAAGATATTTATGCATCACGTTCGCCAATGCTTTACTGGCTTCCCGTTGATAATACGTTTCTGTTCCACTAGCTGATGAGGAACCTGAGCTATTGGCGTGTACAGATATGAAGATATCAGCTTTTAAATTATTCGCCATAGCTGCTCTTTCTTTAAGCTCCAAGAAAGTATCATTACTTCGTGTTAACACGACGTCAATATTACTTTCTTTTTTCAGCAATTCAGCTGTCTTAAGTACGATGGCCAAATTAAAATTCTTCTCGTATTTACCTGTAACACCCACTGCTCCAGAATCTTTAGCCCCATGCCCTGCATCTAATACTACTAGCTTTCTGCCATTATTTCCTGGTTGTGTAGTAGTATCATCAGTGCTTTCCGCATTTAGATCGATTACAACCAGCTTAGAATCGTCTCCAGTTACGCTAACGTTGTAATTCTTTGCATAGTTCAAATCGATTACAAAACGTACTGTATAAGGATTCGTGCTATAAAGGGAGTAACGTACTCCTGATACATCGGGATAATCTTTCACTTCCAAGCTACCGTTTAGGTCAGGATCAAGGATCTGTCCTGTGCCAAATAGGTCTGAGAAGGTGGCATTAGGTAAATCAACAACTAACCGATCCGGCCCAGTCATCACTGTCACTTTCGGTACTGAATTACCCTCCATGGCTATGCTCAAACGATTTTCGCTAAAGCTCACACCATTTACCATCGTTAAATTCTTAGAAGGATCTACCGGCGGTACAACCTCAGATCCACCATTTTCAGTATTTCCACCTGAACTGCCGTTATCATTTGAGGATCCTGGGGTAATAAGATATACACTCTTCTTCACGTTGTCCCACGAGACATTCAATCCAAACTGTTCACTTATGAATCGAATCGGTACAAGTGTCGTATTACTACGAAGGATTGGTGCCGTGGTAAGCGTTAGTGTCTTGTCATCAACTGAGGCTGTCTTTTGATTCACAACCAGTTTGATGACCTTTCCTTGCTGTTCAATCGTAACCGTCTTGCTCTTCTGATCCCATCCCACGTTATATCCAAGGCTTTCAGAGATCAACCTTAACGGCACCATGATTGTATCATTCACATTCTCAACCGGGACATTTTGCCCTGCGGTCAGCTCCTTACCGTCCAGAAAAATCTTGCTATTCCCGGCAGCAGCATGTCCGTTCTCAGGCAAAACAAAAACTAAGAGCAACAAAAACAACATCAAACTGAATTTCTTCATTCTTCACCTCTAAATCTAGTATTCGCCTGTGAATGGCGATCGTGATGGCCTGTCTACGTCAACCTCAGACCTCTATTAGACGCTAATAATCTATAAAGGTTGCGAATATATTCCATAAAAATTGAGAAATCTCACCAACATTAAGCATTAAAGTCCTAAATATTCCTTAATACCAGCTACAATTTCCCTCGCTAATTTGTCTTGAAGCTGCTCACTATACATCCCTGATTCATTTCCTGAATTAGTAAGATACCCCACTTCTAGAAGTACTGCCGGCATACTGGTTTCTCTTGTAACATGCAGACTTTTCGTTCTTACTCCGTTGTCCTTGAATCCAGTACCAGCTATCAGATGTTTGTGCATAATCTGTGCAAGCGGCAGACTCCCACTACGCGAATAGTACGTTTCACTGCCATTTATTTTATCTCTATTCGGATAACCCTGCTCCAGTGAATTCCCATGCACTGAAATAAATAGATTAGCCTTTGCAGCTTCTGCGATATTCACACGGTCCTGAAGACCTAACGTAATATCTTCAGTCCTAGTAAATACGACGTCAACCAAAGCTTCTTGCATTAACAGTGCTTGTACTTTACGGATAACAGCTAAATTGAAGTCTTTTTCCAGTTTACCTGTGAGGCTGACTGCTCCTGATTGTGACCCTCCATGACCCGCGTCGAGAACTACAACTGGCTTTCCTGTCATTCCACTACCACCTGAGGTGTTCCCTTCACTGCCTGTAACATTCAAATCCAGTGTCACCAGTCCAGTACTTTCATCCGTACTTAATTGATAAGGCTGGCTCCCGACCGTTTGAATCACGAACCTAACAGTAGAAGGACTTACACTGAACAACGCATACCGGATCTCAGAAACTAGAGGGTAACCAGTAACATCCAGCTTCCCTTGCGGACTTCCGTTTGTGGTAATACTCGGTAGACCTCCTACGAAATCAGGAGCAAAAGCTGCACCGGGAAAATCTACGACGATTCGATCTGGACTGCTCATTTTTGTGATGCTAGGTTTAGGAGCCCCAGAAACAGCGATGATTAATCGATTCTCAGTGAAGGCTGCCCCATTTACAAGCGGACCTGCTGCATTCACACCAGTGCTTCCTGGTACTGAGGATGATTGTGGTGTCGGTGAGGGCAAAACACTTCCAGCGCTTGTGCCATTATCCACGCCGGGTGTAGTAATCTGAGTTGGAGAAGGAGTACTTGTTGCTGTTGGACTAGTAACGGTTCCCTCAGGTGTAGCCACCGAAGCTTGTCCACCCGTCAAATAGACCGTTTTATCGCTATTATCCCAGCCAACCTTTAGACCGAACTGCTCACTTACGAAGCGAATCGGAACGAGAACTGTACCACCGCTTTGCTTGGGTGCTGCGTTTAAATCAAACGTTACTCCATCCGCATCAGCTGTTTTTTTTCCTACAGCCAGCTCAATGCTTTTTCCATCTTGGTGAACCGTTACTTTGCGGGCCTGCTGCTCCCACAATACCTCAAATCCAAGATTCTCCACTACCACTCTGACGGGAATCATAACGCTACCATTGACGTTCTCAAGTTTAATTCCTTTTGGTAAAGCAAGCTCTTGATTGTCCATAATAATTCTGCCTGAGCTGCTACCAGCTGCGGCAGCTTCACGTCCAGTGAAAGATAGTAATAATAATGGCAGCAACAATAGTAGCAACGTTCGATACCCAACTCTTCTCATTTTCCCGCTCCTTCTGCAAGTAATAGATCTAGATAAGTATTAAGACGACAGTAATCACCAAATGTTTCCTTTATCACCAATCAATATTTCGATTATAGCAAAAAAACTTCTATTTCCGACACCCGGAAATAGAAGTTTTGCGTAATTTTTGTAAAAGTTAAGAATCAAACCAGTTATATCCTATTATTAAGAGAATAACTTAGCCGCATGACGCTCTTCATACGCAGCAATTTCATCTGCATGCTGAAGGGTTAATCCGATATCATCCAGACCTTGCAGCAAGAACTGACGACGGTGCTCATCCAGATCAAAGCTGATGCTCAGTCCAAATTCATCGTGAAGTGTATTGCTCTCAAGATCCACGGTCAATTGGTAGCCATCATGCTCGGCTGTCCGATTAAACAGCTCATCCACTTGATCTTCCGAAAGCTTGATCGGCAAAATGCCATTCTTAAAGCAGTTGTTGTAGAAGATATCTGCATAAGAAGGTGCAATGACAACTCTGAACCCATAATCCATAATCGCCCAAGGTGCATGTTCCCGTGAGGAACCACAGCCAAAGTTAGCACGTGAGATCAAGACAGAAGCACCTTTATAGCGTGGCTTATTCATTTCAAAGGCAGCGTTATCGTTACCAGCTTCATCAAAACGCCATTCGTAGAACAAAAATTGTCCAAATCCTGTCCGTTCAATCCGTTTCAAGAACTGCTTTGGGATAATAGCATCCGTATCTACATTCACCCGATCTACTGGTGCAACAATTCCTGTTAATTTTTTAAAAGCATCCATAGTTTTATCCTCCCGTGTTCTCTCTAGTTCTATGAGCTGACAGCTTCCGTCTTATAGTTCCAATCACGTACATCAGTGAAACGGCCTTTTATCGCAGCTGCAGCAGCCATAGCTGGGGATACCAGATGCGTGCGTCCACCGCGACCTTGACGTCCTTCAAAGTTACGGTTCGAGGTAGATGCACAGCGTTGCCCAGGTTGCAGTACATCAGGGTTCATCGCAAGGCACATGCTGCATCCCGCTTCGCGCCATTCAAAGCCCGCGTCAGTAAAGACTTTATCAAGCCCTTCCTTCTCAGCCTGCATTTTAACACGACCAGATCCAGGAACAACAATGGCAGTAACCTTGTCAGAGACTTTATGGCCTTTTGCTACCACGGCTGCCGCTCTCAAATCTTCGATCCGTCCGTTAGTACAAGAACCGATAAATACGTAATCAATTGGAATTTCAGAAATAGGAGTTCCAGGAGTCAAATCCATATATTCAAGCGCTTTTTCAGCAGCTTTGCGTTCATTTTCAGTGGTAAAGTCAGCCGGATTTGGCACGCTAGAGTTGATATCTGTACCCATGCCCGGGCTAGTACCCCAAGTCACTTGTGGAATCAATGTCTCCACATCGAATTCAACCACCGTATCATACTGAGCACCTTCGTCACTAACAAGACTCTTCCATCCTTCAACAGCAGCGTCATATGCTTCGCCTTGCGGCACATATTGACGTCCACGCAGATAGTTAAAAGTAGTTTCGTCAGGAGCGATCAAGCCTGCTCTTGCTCCGCCTTCGATCGACATGTTGCAGACGGTCATACGTTCTTCCATCGACAGCTCACGAATAGCTTCACCTGTGTATTCAATTACATAACCTGTTGCAAAATCAGTACCATACTTAGCAATAACACCAAGGATCATATCCTTTGCTGTTACACCAGGATTGCGTTTACCTGTGAAACGAACTTCCATAGTCTTAGCTTTGGATTGCTGCAAACATTGGGTAGCCATTACATGTTCAACTTCACTAGTACCGATACCAAAAGCCAGCGCACCAAATGCTCCATGTGTGGAGGTATGGCTGTCACCGCAAACGATAGTTTTACCAGGGTGCGTCAAGCCGATCTCAGGTCCCATTACGTGTACAACGCCTTGATCGATATCATTCAGGTCGAACAATCTAACACCAAAATCAGCACAGTTTTTAGAAAGTGTATCAATTTGCTGCTTGGAAATTGGATCTTTAATATTAAAACGATCCTTGGTAGGAACGTTGTGATCCATTGTAGCGAAAGTCAGCTCAGGACGGCGAACCTTGCGGTTACTGAGGCGAAGTCCTTCGAAAGCTTGTGGAGAAGTTACTTCATGAACCAAATGCAGATCGATATAAATAATGCTAGGTTTACCTTCCTCTTGATGAATAACATGATTATCCCAAATCTTTTCAAACATTGTCTTGTTGCTCATAATTTCACCTCATTAATAGAATCGTTCATTGGAAGAGAGCGTGGAGTCTCTCTTGAATGATCTAAATATAACATCACCATCTTTATAATTCCAAGATATGATATCTATAGAAGTGATAGGTTTAACCTATAAATTGAAGATGATTTTTTGCTGAGACCCTAGTCAGCCCACTCCTTAGACGAATGCCCTTCATACTATATCGGATCCTGGTTGTTGAAATGCAGTGCATTTGTTAGCGCAGAAGGAGTTGGAACAATTGAGGTCAGGAACGAGACTTACCGGGCGAGTTATTTTCAAAGGTGATCAAGGGTATGAAACGGCACGTAAGAATTGGGATCCGCATACTGACAAATTCCCGAAAGTGTTTGTTTTCGCACAAAAAACACAAGATGTTGCGAACGCCATAAAATGGGCTAACGAGAATAAAGTCCCCATCCGCGCAAGAAGCGGTAGACATTCTCTGGAGGTTAATCTTTCACAGGTCACCGGAGGAATTGTCATCGATGTAAGTGAAATGAAGAAAATCAAACTAAATAAAAAATCAGGAACTGTTGTTGTGGGTACCGGAAATACAGTGGGGAGAATTGCACACACGCTTGCTGGGCAAGGATATATGGCTCCATTCGGTGATAGCCCTACGGTTGGAATCGGAGGCATCACCCTAGGCGGGGGTATCGGGCCGCTCCAGCGAACCGTGGGCCTTGTTAGTGATAATCTAATCGAACTCGAAATGGTTGATGCCAAAGGGAAAATTATTCGTGCCAATAAGAATAGTAACTCTGATCTCCTCTGGGCTTCCCGCGGAGGTGGCGGGGGAAATTTCGGAGTTTACACCAGTTACAAATTTAAAGTACGTCCTGCTCCAGCTTCAGCTACCGTTTTTCGTATCACCTGGCCTTGGGATCAGTTCGAGAAGGTATTCAAAGCTTGGCAACTCTGGGCTCCTTGCGTTAATACCAAACTGGGCAGTGAATTATCCATTGGTCCGAAAAAAGGCGGTAATGTCACTATGAATGGGCTGTTCCTCGGATCAAAGGCAGAGGCTTCCCGCCTCTTAAAGCCCGTTACGAGCGTTGGAACGCCTACGAATCAAATCATCCGCTCTTTGCCCTATACAAAAGTAGTGAGTTTTATGTTAGCGCCTGATCCAGTGCTAACTCAAAGAGTCAGCAACCAGTTCTCCAGCGGTTTCGTAAGAAAACCCTTCCCGGACAAGGCAATTAAGTCCATGCGTGAATTCTTAGAGAAAGTGGAGGGGGAATTCGCAGGTTTCTTTTTCCTCAACTGGGGTGGAGCTGTGAGCTGTAAGTCACCCAAATCTACAGCCTTTTACTGGCGTAAAGCGAAATTCTATGTTGAGTGGAATAGCTCATGGATCAAGAAATCGGAAGCTGCCAGAAATATATTCGTAGTACGAAATACACGTCGGAAGCTGCAGCCATTTATCGTGGGGAGCTACATCAACGTTCCAGACCAGGGAATTAAAAATTCCGGACCAGTATATTATGGAGCGAACTATCCTAGATTACGGAGAGTCAAAGCTAAATATGACCCGGGAAATATATTTAACAACCCTCAAAGCATCTCTCCAGCCCGCAAAGTATAGTAAGACGTAATAGCGTAGCATCGAAATTAGACCGGCAAACATAAAGGACTCCAGCGAATACTGGTAATCCACCCCTTCCTATTTGCCGGTCAGTGCGTTCGTGCACTAACTTACATGTGAACCTATATAAAACTTCAGTTTCATAGTTTATACTTATAAGTAAAAACAATCTCCCAAAGGAGTTTATACATGGAACTGAGACAACTACAATATGTACTGCAAATCGCAGCCGAAAAAAACTTCTCCCGTGCAGCGGACAAGCTGCACATTGCCCAACCATCACTCAGTCAGCAGCTTTCCAAGCTGGAAAAAGAGCTCGGTGTAATGCTGTTCCAGCGAAATACCAGCTCTGTTGAACTGACCTATGCTGGATCTAAATTCGTAGAGCAAGCTCAAATCATCATTGATGGCGTAGAACTGCTGCGACAAGAAATGTCTGATATTTCTGAACTGCGTACCGGGCGCGTCGTTGTAGGCAGTATGCCGATCACTGGTGCACATTTACTACCGCATGTGCTTCCGGTTTTTAAACAAAATTACCCGGAAGTAGAAATCACTCTGCTCGAAGACTCCTCCATGAACCTAGAGAAGCTCACTGCGAGTGGTCAGACTGATTTAAGCCTGCTCTCATTGCCGCTCGAAATTCCGGCACTTGCTTACGAAGAACTGGGTGAGGAAAGGATCGATCTTGCAGTCCCACCCGAACACCCGCTAGCTAAACGTAGCTTAGATGGAACTAAGACCTCTTTGGAAGAACTAAAGGACGAGCCATTTATCGTACTTAAAGAAGGCCAAGGCTTCCGTAAAATGACTATGGATCTGTGCCGAAACGCTGGCTTCGAACCAAAAATTGTTTTTGAGAGCAATAACATGGAAACAGTTCAGTCACTGGTCGCCACTGGAATGGGTGTAACTCTTGTGCCTCATTTTATTGCCCGTGCACCGCGGAGTGAATTCGTCCCTGTCTACTTACCGCTCACTGATCCTGCCCCTAGCCGAACACTTGTCGTAGCCTATCGACGCGGACGTTATTTATCTAAAGCCGCTAAGGCTTTTGTAGAAACATTTAAATCTACGGTATCTGAATTAACCGAAGAATAGACCCTTGGAAGGCCGCTCTGATCATCTGACACCGAGCCACACTTTCATTAACTGGCCCATTATCGTTAGGTGTCCCTGTATGATCTTCCACAAATTCACGAGTTACACTATTCTGGAACTCTGCTTTTTCGCTTAGAACTTGATTCTGCGCCTGCTCAGGATTGTTGTCTTTAGTCAATTTAATCCACCTCTTGGTAACAGATTATAAGTATTCCACCCCCTTACTTAGAGGTTAAACTGAATAATCAAAGCTTTCTAATGCGAGAAATAGTTCCTTCGTTTTTCCTTTGCAAAGCAACCATCTCCATGGTATTCTATTGAAAATAAGTGAAACGTGCAGACGGGACCAGTAAGAATGAGTCTAACCGCGCCTAGAGAGTAAATTCCGACAGGCTGAAAGAATTTACCGCGGTTTTCGTTCCGAATCCTACCCCCGAGCGGCCTGTGCTAAGCAGGACGGATCCTCCCGTTACGAGAATGAAGTCGGATGATCCCTCATCAATGAAGGTGGTACCGCGGAAGTTTACAAGCTTTCGTCCTTTGCTAAGTCTAAGGATGGGGGCTTTTTGTCGTTTTCAGCATCTATAAAAATACTGAGGAAGTGAACAGATATGACGACACGAATCGTAGTCAAAATAGGCAGCAGCTCACTGACTGGAACAGAAGGCGGATTGAATCGCGAAGCCGTGTCCTTCTTCGCTTCAGAGATTGCCGAATTGAAGAGAAACGGCTGCGAGGTGTTATTAGTAACCTCCGGTGCTGTAGCCGCAGGCTTTCGCAGTATCGGTTATCCTACACGTCCGAAGCTGCTGCATGAGAAGCAAGCAGCTGCTGCTGTAGGCCAAGTACTGCTCATGCAGGCATATCAGGAAGCTTTTGCCGAGCATGGAATAACCACAGCACAGATCCTACTAACCCGTACCGACTTTTGTAGTCGCAGAGCTATGAACAACGCGATGATGACGGTAGAAGAGCTGCTTCGCCTAGGAGCGGTACCCGTATTTAACGAGAATGACACCGTCTCCGTTGATGAGTTAAAATTCGGTGATAACGATACTTTGTCCGCGCTGGTAGCTAACCTGCTGAAAGCCACCAGATTGCTCGTCTTAACTGACATGGATGGCTTATATAGTGGAGATCCTCGGAAACATCCCGACGCTGTTCGCTATCAGTTCGTTGATGATATTACGCCGGAGATTTATGCTATTGCTGGTGGAGCTGGCTCTAGTGTGGGGACAGGTGGCATGCGTTCAAAAATCGATGCTGCCAAGATCGCTACACGAGGCGGTGTGTCCGTCTTTGTTGGGAGAGCTACCGAACCAGGGGATTTACAACTCGCAGCGACAGGCTCGGGCCGAGGTACTTATTTTGCAACCAAGTTATCTTCTTTACCTGTTAAAAAGCAATGGCTTGGCTTTATGTCCACCCCACTCGGCTCCCTGTACGTTGACGAAGGCGCCGTTGAAGCGCTGCTTCATGGCGGTCATAGTCTGCTGCCTGTCGGCGTCAAGCAGATCGAAGGTAACTTTCACGCTGGGGATGTTGTAGAAGTCCTTGGACCAGACTCCAAATTGCTGGGACGCGGGATTGTGAATTACGATGACACTCAGCTGCGCAGTATTCAAGGTTTACCCAGCCGTCAGATTGTACCGAAGCTGGGAGAAGTACACCGGCTGGAGGTCATTCACCGTGACGAATGGATTACATTGAGGTAAAAATTTTGCCCATACAAATTTAAGGAGGAATCGTCATGAGTGAAGTTGTCAATAAAGCAAAATTAGCCAAGGAAACCACCGGAGTATTAGTGAGTCTAACTACCGGCCAAAAAAATGAAGCACTCTTAGTTATGGCTGATGCGCTGCGTCGTGAAGCTCCAGCTATCATTGCTGCCAACCGGGAAGATCTGGAACGCGGACGCTTAAGTGGTACTCCCGAGTCCATGCTTGATCGACTAGCGTTAGATGTAGGCCGAATTAACAGTATCGCAGAAGGACTTCAACAAATCGCTGTATTACCTGATCCAATTGGTGACACGCTAGAAACTATTGAACGTCCAAATGGTCTCAACATCCAGAAACTCCGTGTTCCACTCGGTGTCATCGGCATCATCTATGAAGCACGTCCAAACGTAACCGTTGATGCCGCTGGTCTGTGTCTAAAGACTGGTAACGCTGTTGTGTTGCGTGGTGGCTCCTCCGCCCTGTCCTCCAACCGACAAATTGTCGAGGTTCTTCACAACGCTCTAGCAAATACTTCAATGCCGAAAAATGCGCTACAGTTGATCGAAGATCCCAACCGTTCCTCCGTTGATGAAATGCTTAAGCTCAACGGACTACTTGACGTGATTATCCCTCGCGGAGGAAGTTCTCTGATTCAAAATGTTGTGCTTAACGCAACCGTGCCCGTCATTGAAACGGGTGCAGGCATCTGCCATACTTATCTCGACGCAAGCGCTTTGCCAGAAATGGCTCAGAACATTAGTCTGAATGCCAAAGCACAGCGCCCTTCAGTTTGCAATTCCATGGAGACGCTACTCGTTCATAAGGATTACGCAAACGAGTATCTGCTTTCTTTGGCCGAAGCTTTCCGTGATGTTAACGTTGAATTACGTGGCTGCCAGGAAACATTATCCTTTGTCCCATGGGCATTACCTGCAACATTAGAGGACTATGCTACTGAATATAATGATTATATCTTGAATATCAAAATCGTCAGCGATTTAGACGAAGCTATGCAGCATATCGCCCAGTATGGCACGAAGCACTCGGAATGTATCGTAACTGAAGATCCGGATAACGCTTCACGCTTCTTACAGGAGGTTGATGCTGCAGCTGTTTACCACAATGCTTCAACCCGCTTCACAGACGGCTTTGAATTTGGATTTGGTGCAGAGATCGGCATTAGTACACAGAAACTCCATGCCCGTGGACCGATGGGTCTGCCTGCTCTTACTTCAACCAAATATAAGATTTACGGAACAGGTCAAATTCGGGGTTAGTGTCCATGCATCCGTTTTTAATTACACCACTTTTAGGAGGATTTTGAGCCATGTGTCAGCAACCTTCCATTCCACTTATGAATCATAATATTGTATTTTATGGCGCAGGCTCTATGGCAGAAGCCATCGTTCGCGGGATGATTAGCCGTAGTATCGTAAAATCCGATAATGTTATTATGCTTAACCGTAGCAGTAGTGAACGTCTGGCAGAACTAAGAAGTCGTTACGGTGTAATCGGTACAAATGATCCTGAACAAAAAACAGATTACCTACGGAACTCACCAGTAATCGTGTTGGCTATGAAACCAAAAGACGCTGCAGAAGCACTTCGGGGACTCAGCCCACTTCTCTCACCTGATCAGATCATAGTCTCTGTAATTGCTGGGCTGTCCATTCGAACGATGCAAGGTCTGCTTGGCAAAGAGCAACCCATCGTCCGTACTATGCCGAATACTTCTAGTTCCATAGGTCTTGGTGCCACTGGCATAGCCTTTTCCAAAGAAGTAGATGAGAAAGGACGACGCCTAGCACTCAACATCTTTGAAGCTGTCGGACTAACAACAGTCATTGATGAAGAACGCATGGAGACCTTAACGGGTATCTCCGGCAGTGGGCCTGCCTATATTTATTATATGATGGAGGCTATGATCGCCGCAGGTATACGGGGCGGACTGCCGCTTGATCAAAGCACGGAGTTAACCGTTCAAACGGTTCTTGGCGCTGCTAGAATGGTACAACAGACGGGCGAGGATCCAGCTGCACTTCGTAAAAAGGTCACATCCCCGAATGGCTCTACACAAGCAGCGATAGAAGTACTCGAGCAGGGAGAATTTTTCGAAACTGTCATCGCGGCAGTAAATCGCTGTGCCGAACGTTCCCGTGAAATGGGCGCTGCGCTTGAGAAAGAGCTGCATTCGTAAAATAAAAAGATCGCTTCCCATACCACATTGGTCAGGAAGCGATCTTTTTTTTCAATTTAAGGCCATGATTAGCCCGTTACAACATTTCCATAAGTATCTCGAACAATCACTTTAACATTAGCCGGAGCCCCAACAGTCACGTCCAGCGTGTTCCTAGAATTATCGAATAGCAGATCTCTAGGAGTTTCCCCTAAAATGATGTATAGCGTATTCCCAACATGCTTAGTTTGAAGCAGCTGTTGTTCTTGTGCTTCTTGTAGCTTTCCTTTATTTGAAGAATAACTCCCGAATACATTCAGCTCGTTTCCACCCGTTTGATCTACTTTAATCCCATAAGGCTCTGCAGCTTGGATAATGATGGTACTAACGCCCTTTGGAACGGCTCCCTTCCAATCTGGCAATGCGTAACTTTCTTGCACAGCTGAAACGGTACGGCGAAATTCCTGTGTTAATCCTAAAGAACTAAATCCCGCAAAAACCAAACAACATACAGCTATAAACCCTACGAACAGAACGCTTAGCACATCATAATACATTTTTCCTTTTCCACGAAACCATAAAGTGTATATCACAATTTCTAAGCCTAATAGTATAAAAATGATCGGCCACCAAGCAAGCGTCGTCTCAAACACTTCGGCGCCCCTCCACTGCGAGACCATGATTAGTGCTCCCAGAAATAAAAGGCTCAATCCCATCGACAACGTTCCAACACGCCAGCGTCTTGATTTATCTTCAGCAACCGGACGCTCACTTGAAACAATAACTCCTTGCTGTAATTCTGTCGGATTATTCAAGAATGACCACCTGTCCCTTTTCTCCCTTTATTGTTCTTGCTTCCCGCCATCAGCTTCAAACCACCGCCAATCAACAGCACAGATACGATAAAGGTCCTGAAATATTCATTGACTATATACTCTAAACGCCATCCAGGAAATCTGATATCAAGCGCAGGAACTGCGACATTAACTACAATGTAATACAGTCCTAGACACATCAGAGCAGCTCCAAGCCATCCTTGATGATTTAAAAATCCTTCTATGACTGGCTTATCCTGTAAAGGTTCACGTCCATGTCGGCTGACAAGCTGTAAGCCATCGAACAAACTGTAAAACCAAATGACTGGAATGAGGAAGAATAGCAGCGTTAAACGCAGTAGGTCCATGACATAAATACTCCCTAGAAATAGCAGCATGAGCTGTAATCCTCTTTTTTGCAGCCCTAGATACATTTGTCCGGCACCCGGAAAAGCAGAAAGCAATGTAGCCAAAACTTTGCTCCGGCGCCCCTCCTCACGACCAGCCTCCATCTCTTCGAATAAAGTACGATCTACCATTTCTTCTCCAGCTTGCTTACGATGGATTAACTGAACCGCATCAAACATACAATATAACCAAATCACTGGTAATACGCCAAACAGGAGAAGGAAAACATCACTTGACGTAATCCCTGCCAGGAATAACATCACGGTCATGAAACCGAAGAAAGAAATGAGGAAAGACAATCCTCGCTGCATCAACCCCATATGAAAATGACCCAATCCTGGAATGAACGATAATAAAATTACATGTACACGCTCATTATCGTCTGTCTTAACGGGCATTGAAGAAAAATCAAAATTCGATCCATCTGGAGTCATTGCCGGAGCAGGCATCTGGAGCATTTTAACCACCAGATGCACCATCGAAACCGTCCCAATAAGTAGGAACCCTATCACACCCATTAATAGAATATCCTCGGCACCTTCAGCCACAGCTATTAAGAATGACATAAATAAGATGCCAAAGCTTAACAGAAGATAAACAATTCCCTGTGGGCGTTTTCCCATATAATAATGACCTGCTCCAGGAATCAAATTAAGAAAAAAAGCTTTTAATTTACTACGCTGCTGTTGCATATTTCATTTCTCCTCTCATCACTTTCTGCTGCCCATTAGCTGATCCAACCATCCGCTAGTTGCCTGTATGACTTGCTCGCTAAATGATGGGGAATTATCTTTTTTAGGGATCATAAGCTCCATTTGACCTGTGTGCAGCTTATCAAACATACCAGATGTCATTATCAACAGCGTAAGTGACGCGGCAACCGCATAATGAAAGATTGTCTTTTCATACCAGCGATTTCGCCGTACCCCTTCTTCAACCGTCACTTGTTCCAATGCTGCTGACGATTCCGTCATACTAGCCCAATCTGCCATAACCCTCTCTGTAAAAATAGACGAATTCTCCAATGAAGGCAGATCCTCCTGTAGCTCATCCAACATTTCCATGTATGAAGTAAAACTTTCCGTATCTTCCAGCAGCAACTGTTCCCAATCTTCTCTGGTCGCCTCGTCCATGTGACCTTCAATATAAGATTTCGCTTGTTCCCGTTGGATTAGATCGTCTCCACGCTTCATCATAGCCATTCGTCCTCCTTCCAATGATTTCGGATCCATTGTCTCGCCCTATACAATCTGGACTCTACCGTCTTCAGGGAAATTCCCTGCTCTGCAGCAATCTGATCATATCTTTTATGTTCCAGATAATAAGCCACCATAATTTCACGATGAGTTTCAGGCAGGCTATTGATTTCACCGAGCAGCCGATCCATCCGATCACGGCGTATAACACCTGACAACACATCCTCTTCGTTGGAAGCGGTCTGGCTCAGTACAAGCTCATAGTCAACAGGAAGTTCCCTAAGTCGATCACGTTTACGTTTCGCATCAATTGCCTTATTTAAGGCGATCCGTGTAATCCATGACTTTAAGCCTTGATAACGGTAGTCAGGGAGAGATTTGTACATTTGTAAAAAAGCTTCCTGAGCAGCATCTTCAGCCATTTTGACATCGCGTAATACAGAATAAGTAATTTTGTAAATTTGCTGACTGTATGTATTTACAAATTGACGGAACGCATCCTCGTTACCTTGGCAAATCCGCTGGATTAATACCTCTTCTTCAATGACTCTCCCCTCCTTCCCACAGCAATAGACGCACCCGATTACAACTACCCCTGCACTTTTTAATAAAAATATTAAAAAGAACCGCACTGACTTTAGCGATGGGCTAAAGCAGTGCGGTTCTCTCCTAATCTATCTATCTTCCGCCATTGCGGAATTTTTGTGTATAGTTCTTAACATCCTGAGCGTTCTTGACCCGGTTGCGGGCCCATTCCAGCAATATTCGATCAATATAACGGAAATGAACCTTTCCTGCAAATACAGATTCCTTCAGCGCTAACAGAATCAGCTCCTCGGGATACCGGTCTTGATCCACCCAACTGGATATCGTCTCACACTCCATTGGAGATAGCGGACGTCCGAATTCCTTTTCGAAAATACTGAATAGATTTCGGCTTTCCTCTTCAGCCCCAAGTTGAGAAGGAGATGAGGGGGGCTTTCCGCCGAATCCACCCCCTGAAGCAGCTCGAGGTGCCGACGTTGCATAGCCACCTACGTGCTTATCTTGCTCATGCTCTTGTACAACTGTCGCTAGATAAGCACCAAGCTTTCCGTATAACCCTGAGAAATTGTAGCGTTCATAATGGATGTCTCTTAGCTCATCGTTGTCTCCATCGATGCTAATAAAACCTTCCTTCATAAGCTTCTGCAACTCTCCTGCTAGTACAGATATGCTACGGCCAGTTACAACCTGAAGCTCCTCAAGAGAAGGGAAGTCAATCCCTTCCACCTGCCTGAAAGAAAGCAGATGTATCAGCAGCATAGCTTCACTTCCGCTTAAATTCAGCTTCCGGTAATACTTCAGTAATGCGTAAGGTATGACGGCCATTCCGTTCTCCAGACCGAAGGAGACGCCTTCGCCCCAGGTACTCCATCCTTTGCCGTCCATGAACGTCCCCCTTCAAATATAAGAACTTATGGGTAGAGACGGTACAGTGTACGTGGGAATGGAATAGTCTCACGTACATGGTCAAGGCCACAGATCCAAGCTACAGTACGCTCAAGTCCAAGTCCAAAACCAGAGTGAGGTACAGATCCGTAAGTACGCAGATCCATGTACCATTTGTAAGAGTCCATCGAAAGATTATGCTCTTTGTAACGCTCTTCAAGGAGCGCAGGATCATCGATCCGCTGTGAACCACCAATAATCTCTCCGTAGCCTTCTGGAGCGATCATATCCGCACACAGTACGACTTCCGGACGGTTTGGATCTGGCTTCATATAGAACGCTTTGAAAGAAGCAGGATAATGAGTAATAAATACAGGTTTATCGTATGCTTCTGCGATTGCTGTTTCATGAGGTGCACCGAAATCATCACCCCAAGCAATATCTTCAAAGCCTTTATCGTTCAAGAACTTGATCGCATCGTCATAAGTAATGCGTGGGAATGGTGCTTTGATATTCTCCAGCTTGGAAATATCGCGACCTACCGCTTCCAACTCCGCACGGCAATTCTTCAATACAGATTGCACTACGAAGCTAATAAATTCTTCCTGAACCTTCAAGCTTTCTTCGTGATCTGTAAAGGCCATTTCTGGTTCGATCATCCAGAACTCAATTAAGTGGCGACGAGTCTTAGATTTCTCTGCACGGAAAGTTGGTCCAAAGGAATATACACGGCCTAGTGCCATTGCTGCAGCTTCCATATACAACTGTCCGCTTTGTGTTAGATAGGCGTCCTCATCGAAGTACTTCGTGTGGAACAAGTTAGTAGTTCCTTCTGCTGACGTTGGCGTCAGAATCGGAGGATCCACCTTTGTAAATCCACTCTCGTTGAAGAACTGTTGGATTGCACGAATAATTTCCGCACGAATTACCAGAACAGCCCGCTGCTTCGAGGCACGCAGCCAGAGGTGACGGTGATCCATCAAGAAATCTACGCCATGCTCTTTCGGAGTAATTGGATAATTCTCTGTAAGATGCAGGACTTCAATTCCAGTTACAGTCATTTCAAAACCAGATTGACTGCGAGGTTCCTCGCGGATAATTCCGGTCACATACAAAGAGCTTTCCTGTGTGAGGCTCTTAGCTGCATCCCATACCTCTTCAGGCACTTCTGATTTTACTACAACTCCCTGAATATAACCTGTACCATCGCGAAGCTGGAGGAACTGAATTTTACCACTGGAGCGCTTGTTGTTTACCCAACAACCGATAACAACACTCTCTCCAACATGTTCATTCACGTTCTTAATTACACTCTTGTTAGCCATGCCTTCAATCTCTCCTCTAATTTAGCCGTTAATTCCTTGCACAATACGGTGTGTATCACGTGCAATGACAAGTTCTTCGTTTGTCGGAACTACTAGTACTTGTACCTTGGAATCTTCCGTAGAGATACGACGTGGATCGCCGGAACGAACTTTGTTAGCTTCAGCATCCAACTCAATACCCAGGAACGTAAGGTTATTTAGCAGTTTCTCACGAAGCAATGAAGCATTTTCACCAACACCGGCAGTAAATACGATCGCATCTACACCGTTCATGGCAGCCGTATATGAACCGATATACTTGCGCAAGCGGTACTCATACATTTCAAAAGCTAGTGTGGAATTAGGCTCACCTTTTTCCATACCATCAATAATATCGCGCATGTCACTGCTTACGCCCGAAATTGCTAAGAGGCCACTATGTTTATTCAACATGGAGTTAACTTCGCCTACGGACAATTCTTCCTTGTTCATCACGTAAGGGACAATTGCTGGGTCAAGATCACCACTGCGAGTACCCATCATCAAACCTTCCAGAGGGGTCATACCCATGGAAGTATCCACGGACACTCCACCTTGAACTGCAGTTACACTACCGCCGTTACCGATATGACATGTAATGATCTTCAGATCTTCCAGCGGACGCTCTAAGTACTCCGCAGCAGCCTTGCTTACGAAGTCGTGTGATGTACCGTGTGCGCCATAACGACGAACTTTATATTTATTGTACAATACTCTAGGAATAGCGTACATATAAGCTTTTTCAGGCATGGTTTGGTGGAATGCAGTATCGAAGACAACAACCTGCGGTACACCTGGCATATTTACTTCAGAAGCCGTAATCCCCATCATTGCTGCTGGGTTATGCAGTGGTGCAAGGTCAAACAATTGACGAATTTTCGTTTTTGCGTCAGCATCCACAAGTGCGGAGGATTTAAAGAACTCTCCACCATGCACTACGCGGTGACCTACAGCATCAATTTCTTTAATAGATTCAATTACACCATGCTCTTTGTCTGTAAGACAAGCAAGGACTTTGCGGATCGCAGTATTATGTTCCAGAATTTCGCTTACTTCTGTCACTTCCGCTTTGCCAGTAGGTTTATGATTCAGAATGGAGGAATCCATCCCGATACGTTCAACCAAACCCTTAGCCAAAACCGATTCATCGGTCATGTTATACAGCTGATATTTCAAAGAAGAACTACCTGAGTTAATAACTAAAATATTCATACACGGTCACCATCCTTGTCGTACTTGAAGAAGCCTTCTCCTGATTTCATACCCAGTTGTCCTGCACGTACCATCTTCTTAAGAATTGTAGAAGGACGGTATTTCAGTTCTCCGTATTCACGGAACATATTTTCGAGTGCCGCAAGTACCGAATCCAGGCCAAATCTGTCAGCCATTTCAAGCGGTCCATATTGGAATTGATAACCAATACGCATAGCATCGTCAATATCCTGTGCGGAGGCAACGCCTTCTTGCAGCACATGCATAGCTTCATTGATAAACAAGCAAATGAGGCGTGATGTTACAAATCCTGGGGATTCATAAATCATTACACCTTTTTTCTCAACAATCTCATCAACAAAGGATTTTGTATCTTCAAAAGTAGCATCTGAAGTTTTCAGACCACGTACGATTTCTACAAGATCCACTTTAGCTACAGGATATATGAAATGCATTCCGATCACGCGTTCCGGATACATCGTAGAACTTGCAAGTTCAGTCAAGCTAAGTGTTGATGTATTGCTGGCAAGAATAATGTGGTTCGGGCATACTTGATCCAATTGATTCAAAATCTTTTTCTTTTCTTCCAAATCCTCAACAATGGTTTCGATAACCATGTCACAAGAGCTGAGCTCCGCGAAATGTGTCACTTTTTGAATGCGGCTAAGAATCAGCTTCTTCTCAGCTTGAGTGATCGCCCATTTCTCCAGTTGCTTATCTAGACTTGTCTCGATCATTTCGTAAGAGTAGTCCAGTTTCTCCGCGGTTTTCTCCACTAGTAATACATCCAGGCCTTTGGCTGCTAACATTTCAGCAATACCTTGTCCCATTGTGCCACCGCCGATGACACCTATTTTTTTGAAATTCATAAAAAAGTCTCCATCCTTTCAGGTATCTATACTTTTGTATTGTACCTTGTCTGTCGCAAAAATTTATAAAGCCCGACATATAATGATATCTTAGCATGCCTGAAAAGTAAAAAAAAATAACCAGCATAAATATTTATGCTGGTAAAAGGACGCTGTCACGAAATTGACATCGAAATTGCTCTCCAGAGAGTACTTCTTCCTTCATTAAAATGTCAAGAGAGTAATCAAATACATTTCGTTGCTTTTCAAGGTGCTCACGAGTGCGCGTCATCAGCTCATCCAATATCTTACTATTTTCCTTCATAAGCTCTTCAGTGGTAACCATTTCCAGCTTAGCGATACCCAGCGAAGTTAAACCTGACTTCATCATCGTTTCCACAATATTCAGCGCCTGATCGAAATCACCGCGTGAACCTGTGCTTCGTCCACCATAATACATTTCTTCAGCAGCTGCTCCACCAAGTGCAATCATAATCTGATCTTCGAGATAATCTTTGGTGTACAAATACTGCTCTTGCTGAGGATTATGTCGCACATAACCAAGGGCTTGCCCACGCGGAGTCAGCGTAACCTGACTAACGCTTCCGGGACGAAGGAGCTCTGCCATGATGGCATGTCCCAATTCATGAATGGCAACTCTCTTTTTCTCTTCGTGATTTGTTTCTCTATCCGTTTTTTCACCCATCATTACCTTGTCAATCGCCATCGACAGATGCCGCTGCTCAACTTTCGTCAAGTCCTCACGCATCATATAAATCGCGGCCTCATTCATAACACTTTCAAGCTGAGCACCGGAAAAGCCATAGGCTTCTTCAGCAATTTTGTCGAGACTCACATCTGGATGAAGAGGTTTATTCTTCGCATGCAATTCCAGAATCGATTTGCGGCCCTTTTTGTCAGGCATGTCCACTTGAATATGACGGTCGAAGCGTCCAGGACGTAGCAATGCCGAATCAAGCATTTCTTTCCGGTTTGTTGCAGCTACCAGTAGAATACGCGGAGTTTCGTTATTATAAATACCATCCATCTCAGTCAACAGCTGATTCAAGGTCTGATCATATTCACGTTGCTGGCCGCCTTCACGTTTACCGCCAATTACGTCAATTTCATCAATAAAAATAATGGCACTTTGTTTGTTCTCCTTAACAGCACGGTTACGAGCATCCTTGAACAAATCGCGGATCCGACCAGCCCCGACACCAACATACATTTCTACAAATTCACTACCTGATGCAGCTACGAATACGGAGTTTGTATAATGCGCTGCTGCTCTGGCCATAAGGGTCTTACCTGTTCCTGGAGGGCCAGTGAGCAGAATCCCTTTCAAAGGACGAATCCCAAATTTACTAATCTCCTCGTGCCGGATCAAAAAATCGAGTGCCTCACGAAGCTCTTGCTTCGCATTGTCTTGCCCACCAATTTCTTCAAAAGTGAGCTTTGAAGGCCCTTCCTTCTGGCGTTTCTTCCCCGCACCAGCGTTCACCGTAAGCCCGCCACGCAAATGAGCAATTATAAGTAATGCAGTAAGCATTCCAGCTGCTATAACAATCGGGAATATATTAATACCTAAAAAAGCCATGAAAATAAACAGCACAGGAATAAATCCGAGTAAAATTTCTTTAAGGTACTTAGGCATTATTCCATACCCCCAAGGTCGCAGGTTTTCGCGGCAAAATAATAAATTTGCTTTCTTTTCCATTACTCAAGCTTACGTACACATTGTTGTCGTCGATATCAGTAGATGCTATCACATCTTTAAATTCCGTATTTTGCTGTTTCAATCTATCAAGTTCTGTAGGTATAATCGTATATTTACGGCTCTCCATGGCTTCAGCTACAGAGAACATCGCTTTATCCCAGTAATCATCCAATAGTTCACTTGAATTTTGCTCCACATCGAGTTTAAGTTTACGTCCTTCAATCACTGATTTTCCTTCTTTGGATACATACGATACTAGATCACGTAAATTCGTGCCCGGCTGCAAATCAAGTTTCAAAGTGACCTCATCGCGGTTAATACTAATATGTGAAGTATTTACTCCCTCAAATCCGGTTACAATCTTTTGGAGCGGTTCCTGTAAAGCAAACTGACGATATAAAAAGAATCCTCCGAATAATAGCATAGCCGACAGTAGAGACGTTATCAGTACAGGTACAAGACGTAATTTCAAGAAACGTCCTCCTCTCAAAGATGAAAAAATGTAAACAGAATGATCCAAAGTCATAGCTGCTAAGAGCTCATCAGAGCCTGACGTTCTACTAACACTGTTCTAATTACAAACAGTAGTATATCACAGGTGTATATACTATATTGAAAAAAAGTGTGAAGATATTTAAAATTTTATTTTTTAATTCTTTCCATTTTATTAAATTTATTGATTTAATTCGACAAAAAAAGGGCTGTTACTCTTAACTAACAGACCTTTTTTCGTATGAATCTTTAAATACCAATACATAAAAACTACTCTTATAGTATATCACAATTCGTGTACTTATAGTATATCAAATAATATGTCATTTTAAAAAACAAGCGAACCATAAATGGTCCGCTTGTTTCTCCTATAATGCTTTTGTTTAATTTAGCGGCTAGGTAAACTGTAACCTTCACCCATTCGAGCCCCATCTGAGAACCGATAAAATTGATAATAATATCGACCGCTTTGTTTATAAAAAAGCTGCCAAGCATACTCCCCGTTATATACTCCTGGCAACAACCGCTCAATGCTGATGTCCGGAAGATCGGCTTTTATAAGGCTACGCATTTTCGCTTCAGAGGTCCCTTTACTTAGTTCTTCAGCATATACTGCGTCGGTTCCTTCAGCAAACTTCCCGTCTACAGTAAAACGTACCCAAACCATCAACTCGGTCCCGGCTTCATTCTTCCCTGTTAAGACCCAGTACACCGCATTATCATCCCACACGGATTTCTGCGCTTTGGTTACCTCTGTCAGACCAGCACTGGTTTTAGCGACATCCTTAGCGATATCTCGCTCGTTCCATTGATCTTTCATAATATAAGCATAGAACTGGATAAGTCCGAACAGAAGGAGCAGAATCAGAACTGACCCCAGGAGGATCCATTTTTTCCTTTTCTTCAAGGTACAGCTCCCTTTCTAGTAATATATCTTTTTTGATTATATAACACACCTGTGTGTTTATCCAAAGTTTCATATCCAATTCAATGATCTAATTATCAGAAACACAAAAGGCTGTAACTTTGCAATCGCAGAAAGTCACAGCCTTTCAGTTATTCGTTATGATCTTAGACTACCGTTTAAGCAGTCCATCAAATGATTCTTGTGCCTTACGACGGATTGCTTCCTCATCTAGCGTTACACATTCTCCGTGTTTTACAACCTGTTTACCATTCACCCATACATGCTCAACATCCTTGGCACTGGCAGAGTATACAGCATGAGACAACAGATCTGTGTGTGGTAGCAAATGCGGCTGGTCTATATCAATCGCGATAAAGTCCGCTTTCATGCCAACAGCGAGTCTACCCACATCATTTAAAAAGATAGACTTTGCGCCATACTCTGTAGCTATACGCAGCGCTTCCGGAGCTGGAACAGCCGTCGGATCACCACTTACACCTTTATGGATGAGGGCTGCAAGACGCATCTCTTCAAACATATCCAGGTTATTATTGCTTGCCGCACCATCTGTACCCAGTGATACCTTCACACCAGCCTTTAGAAGATCCGTAACCCGAGCCACTCCACTAGCCAGTTTCAGATTACTTCCTGGGTTATGAGACACGCCTACATCATGACGAGCCAGTATCTCGATCTCTTCATCATTCAAATGAACGCCATGTGCAACAATAGACGGACGTGTGAACATTCCAAGCTTCTCTAAATGCGCTACTGGCCGAAGTCCGTAATCCACCACATTCTGCTCCACTTCGCGTTTGGTCTCGGACATATGGGTATGCATCGGTAAATCCAAATCATGTGCCGCTTGAACAAACTTAACAAAGAAGTCCGGTGGGCAAGTATATGGGGCGTGTGGCGAGATCATCGTCGTAATTCTACCATCAGCCTTACCATGCCAATTTCGTGCAAAAGAAATCGCTTCCGCAAGCTTGTGATTTTGTACTTCCTCTGGGCATAATCCGATTACGCCTCTCATCAGTACAGAACGAATGCCTGATAATTCGACTACCTCTGCTACTCGATCCATATGATCATACATATCCAAGAAGGTTGTAGTACCACCTTTTAGCATTTCCAGTACCGACAAGGAGGTTCCCCAGTATACATCTTCTCCAGTGAATTTCGCTTCCATCGGCCACATCTTCTCTTGAAGCCACACCTGAAGTGCTAAATCATCTCCATAACCACGAAGCAATGACATTGCCGCATGGCCATGTGTGTTTACCAGACCTGGCATAAACAGCAGACGACTGCCATCAACAACTTGCACATCATCTTCCATTAAAGGCTCTTCTTTTCCTATGTAAGTGATCAAATCATCTTCAATAGTCATATATCCATTCAGAACCGGCTCATCCGTTCCCGGAATAAGAAAACGCCCGCCCTTAATAATCGTTTTACTGCTCTTCATTTCCGCTTTCTTCCTTTCCGTCTTTCAAATAATAAGCAAGGCTTTGCAAATCCGTTGTAAAATCGGCAGCATGAACCCGGATATTCGATGGTGTTTTTAGAATCACTGGTGCAAAATTCAAAATCGCCTCAATGCCAGACTCAATGAGAATATCTGCTACATTCTGCGCTTCTGAATCAGGCACAGTAATGATCCCAATTCGAATACCTTGCTCACGAACCGTCTGACCAAGCTCCTCCATCGGTTGAACGGTAAGAGAGTTGATTTTCCGCCCTACCTTAGGTGCATAGGAGTCAAATATAGCGGTAATCTTCATAGTATCTTTCAGATAAGCATTGTAATTAGATAATGCATGTCCAAGGTTACCGGCACCTACTAAAGCCACATTCAATTGTTGATCCAGCTTCAGAATATGACGGATTTTTTCAATAAGATAAGTTACGTCATACCCGATACCTTTTCTACCAAAGTCTCCAAAATAAGCTAAATCTTTACGAATTTGAGCAGGATTCAAATCAAGTTTTTGTCCTAGTTCTTGTGAGGAAACGGTTAATATTTCACGTTTCTGGAGATCATTCAAGAAACGCAAGTACACAGGAAGTCTGCGAACAACGGCTTCTGATATTTTATCCGATTTCATAATTTACCTCCTAATTTAAGTGATATTCTGTTCAAATCCTATCGAAATATCTGCACCTCGTCTCAAGGAAGAGCGGTATTCTTATACCGCCCTTCCTTGTAGAGTGATTAATAAGATCGATGACGTTCTTTTCAAGAAACGCCTCCGTCTTCCAACCACTCCGCTATACGAGGAACCATTTGATCCGTAAGCATATGCTCCATTTTCGGGCCAGGCAACGAATAGAGGAAATACTTCCCATAGTGAGATTCGATCACCCTTGTGTCATACACAATAACAATACCCCGATCTTGCGCTGTCCGTACCAGCCTCCCAAATCCTTGCTTGAAGCGAATAACCGCCTGAGGAACAGACAACTTCATGAACGGATTCTTTTTCTGGGCTTGTAATAACTCAGACTTCGCTTCCGCTAGGGGGTGGTTTGGCGGTTGAAATGGGAGTCTCACGATGGCCAAGCATGTTAATGCTTCACCTGGAATATCTACACCTTCCCAAAAGCTGCTTGTTCCTAACAGTACAGAAGCTGCACTGTCCTGAAAACGGCGGATCAGCTTGCTACGGCTGCCCCCCTCCACGCCTTGACCTAACACCGTGATCTCTTGTGAGGCTAGAGCCTCTTTCAGAGGATCGTAAACCTGGCGTAGCATCTTGTAAGAAGTAAACAGGACAAGCATCCGCCCACGTGTTGTAATAGCTGCTTCTGCTAGTGACTGTACGAGTGTATCGACAAATCGGGCATCGCCTACACTCCCCTTCACACTTGGGAAATCCCGCGGAATAACTAACAGCGCCTGCTCCCGATACTTAAAGGGAGAAGGCAGGAGTGATGTCATCAGACGCCCCTCTTCCGCAGCTTCATTAAGTCCGAGATTATCAATCATAAACTGGAATGATTTATCCACAGAGAGTGTCGCCGAAGTTAGTACGATACTTTTTTTCTTGTCGAAAAACAGCTCCTTAAGCTGAGTACTAACATCAACAGGAACGGCATACAGCTGTAGCGATTTACTGCGATAATTTCCATTCGCCTCCAGCCAATATACTACATTCTCATCATTTAATCCCATAAAAAACCGTACTTGCTCACGTATAGAAGCTAAATCCTTAAATAAGCCGCTAATATCGGTAACTAGGCTATCTGAGGAAGATTGACCTTCTTGATCTCGCATCTCATTAAGCATTTTATCACCTTTACGGATAATTTCGCTTAATGTCAGATTCATAGTATTCTCTAAAGCAACCAATTCATCCCAATCTTTCGGTTTACGGGTAGGAAGTAGCCGCATGACTAACTGGCCGGCTTCTCCCGCCGCTGCATCGCTGCGTTCCGGCAAGAGGCTGAATAGTTTATCACTAAGCAGATCCCAGGTTTCTTTTACGGTAAGAAGGTCCGGATAGATTCTATCGATCACTCCGCTCCATTCAGAAGCTTCCTCACTGCCTGATGACTGAAGCATTTGGCGAAGTGTAGGAAGTTGGCCATTTCGACTATCCTTATAAAGACGCGATAGTGTATGTGCCACCGTGAAATGCTTCATATGCATGCCTAAATGCTTGCCAGCCACGTCCTCCAGATGATGGGCCTCATCTATTACAAGATGTTCATAAGCCGGAAGTAGTTGATGCCCAGCCTTAACATCTGCGAAAAGCTTAGAGTGGTTCGTAATGACCACGTCTGCAATACCAGCTTCATGCTTAGCCCGATGATAATAACACTTACGGAACCAAGGACACGAGCGACCCAGACAAGAATCGGTATCGCTTGCTACCGTCTCCCAAAAATCTCCGCCACGTCCACTTAGATTGAGCTCTTCGTCATCTCCTGATTCACTTTGTGTCAGCCAAACGATCATCTGAGCCGCAGTAAGCGCATCTTCCCTCGGACTTATAAAGTCTTTTTTATTAATTTTATGTTCGAACTTACGAAGACACAAATAATGCCCTCTGCCCTTAAAAATTGCAGCTTTAAATGGAAAAGGAACTACCTGCGTTAACAAAGGAATATCACGCTCACGCAATTGATCCTGCAGATTAATAGTATGAGTGCTGACCATGACTTTTTCATTAGTGCGTACGCTTTGGTATATGGCAGGCAATAAATAACCAAGGGATTTACCGGTTCCTGTCCCTGCTTCGATCAATAGATGCTTATCTTCGGCAAGTGCCGTCATCACCTCATTGATCATAATATCCTGAGCTTCTCGGCTTTCATACTGTGGCAAAGTTTCTTTAAGTCGTTTCGTTACTTCATCCATATAATCTGTAAAAGATAAATTGTGTAGTGGATTCTCAGCATGCTCGTCTCGAGGTGGAGCTAATTCGTTCCAGTCTCCTACAGCAAGCGCTAATTGACGATAGAAAGTCAGATCACCTTCGGGCTGAAGCGTCTCCGCTTCCCGTTCACGCAGCAGACCATCAAAATACCAACCCAGATCACTATCCTCTTCCCTAAACAGCTCACAGAGTCTCTGAATCGTCAGCAGAGGCAAATCGTAGAGCTCCTCCAGACATTTCAGCAATACAAGAGCAGTTGCGAGTGCATCACTGTCTGCCTGATGCGGACGATCGTGCGTCACTCCAAAATGTGCACTAACTGATCCTAGTTGATAGGATGTGAGGGAAGGAAAGCAGATTTTCAGAAAATCAATCGTATCTAAAATCCGCCCTTGAAATGGTAAATACCCACATCGGTCTAAGGCATTTTGCAAAAAATGGAAGTCGAATGCGACATTATGCCCTACAAGCACAACATCATCCAAGAGTGGGACAAGCTCCATCATCATCTCATCCAGCTCAGGTGCATCCTTTACATCATCGTCGGTAATCCCCGTTAGACCAGTTATAAAAGGAGGTATCGGCGTTCTGGGCTTGACGTAGGAACCATATACCCGGGAGATGGACCGGTCTTCTTCTATAATTGCAAGGCCAACCTGGATAATTTCACCCACGGATTGGGTTCCCGTTGTTTCAAAATCAAGCACGGCAAATTTCATTATAATTCTATTCCCTTTCAATTGAGACTCTTAATCAGCATAACAGAAGTTGCGAAAAAAGGCGATGCACACCACTGGTTCAGGGGATGCATCGCTTGAATGAAAACGCGGAATAATAAACCGTAAACGTAATAATTTACAATAATGAAACAAGCTGATTTCCGAAATGAAGCTTACCTCCTCGGCGGCGGCAAACCTCCAAATTAACGGTTGGTTCAGGAAGTGCCGGGTCAAGTTGCAAAGAAAGGGCAAACAGCTCCTGCGCTTCATTGAAACGTTCTTGAGAGGCCCTGATGCAACCTAAAGCGTTATAAACCATTGCCTTCAGCTTGGTTTCCCGTATCAAACCGAGCATATGGTTCAGATGGCTCCAAGCAGCTTCCCCCTCCCCTTCCTGCAGGTAAGAGATGGCTAAATATAATCGAGCAGCCAAGCTATCCGGATATTGCACAATAACTTCCTTAAACTGTTCAATACATTTCCCATACATCAGCAGCTTATAATACCCTTGACCTCTAACAAAAGTATCCATGCACAGCTCGGGTGCTTCCTGCTCTGGCACTTCCTCTTCAACCACAGTCGTAAAATCTACACTTTCACGAAAGTGACTTAGCTTCTCTGCAAAGGCCAGCCATTCATCCATCACTTTATCACTAAGTCGATGCAGCATATTATAATTGCATAAAAGCTCATTCCGGCGGGCACCCTCCGCTGTAGGGTAATCTGTAACGATCTCCTGAAGCACCTTGTTCATTTCAGCAAACAAATGTTGAAACATGGGCTATCCCCCCTTACTGAAGATGAAATCAGTTCAGCTTGCCTGACTTCATTTTCTGCGAGAACGGGGTCTTTCATCCCTGCCATTCATTACATGGCGTAAGTCCATAATTTAAGCGATTGTAGCATGCAATTCATGATCAGCCAGCTTCACTGGTCTGTTGTTCTCATCCACGAATACCACCGTTGGCTTATGCGACTCCAGTTCTTCCGAAGACAGCATCGCATACGAAATAATAATTACTGTATCTCCCGGTTGAACAAGACGTGCAGCTGCACCATTTAGGCAGATCACACCACTGCCGCGAGGCCCTGGAATAACATAAGTTTCTAACCGTGAACCATTATTGTTGTCCACGATCTGCACTTTTTCATTCTCAAGAATATCTGCCGCTTCCATTAAGTTCTCATCAATGGTGATACTTCCCACATAATTCAAGTTCGCTTCTGTCACCGTCGCGCGGTGAATTTTGGATTTCATCATATGTCTAAACAAGAGCGGCAACCTCCTTTGGAATAAATACATTATTGTCAATTAATCGCGTTCTGCCAAACTTCACGGCAAGCGCTATAATAATTTCCCCATTTACATCCTTTAATAAAACTTCGTTCTCTAAGCCTTCCAGATTAGGGAAAGTCAGTATTTCCGCATAATCAATGACCGCCAAAGGAGAGCTGGAAATAACCGAGGTCAACAATTCCCGCACTTCATCAACGGTTGTTACTTTTCCTTCTTCAATGGACTGACGTGCTTCACGCAAGGAACGAGATAACACCAGTGCTTGAGAACGTTCCTCTGGAGATAAGAATACGTTACGCGAGCTAAGTGCAAGTCCATCTCCTTCACGAACGATAGGGCAAGGTACAATTTCAACATTCATATTCAAATCAGATACCATTCTGCGGAGCACAGCTACTTGCTGAGCATCCTTTAGCCCGAAGAAAGCATAATCTGGCTGCACGATATTGAATAGCTTATTAACAACTGTTGTTACGCCATTAAAATGTCCTGGACGCGAAGCCCCACAAAGTCGAGTGGTGAGCTCTGATACCGAGACAGTAGTCCGGGTAGGCTGCGGATACATTTCTTCCACACTGGGGATAAATACAATATCGACACCTTCGCGTTCCGCAAGCTCCAAATCACGCTCTTCATCGCGCGGATAGGAATCATAATCCTCATTCGGTCCGAACTGCAGCGGGTTCACAAATATGCTCATAACGACCGTGTTGCTCATTTCTCCTGCCCGCCGAAGCAGACTGGCATGTCCTTCATGCAGGTATCCCATGGTTGGAACAAACCCAATCGGGGTATGCCCACCTTGTCTCATATATTCCAAAGCTTCGCGCAGTTGCTTAATGCTTCTGACGACTCTCATCTTATTCCCCATCCTTTCCGGCACCGCCGTATAAAGATTCCAGAACGGTTTCATCTGCTTTAAAAACATGACCTTCATCTGGGTACGAGCGATCCTTCACTTCTTGCACATATTGGCTGATACCCTCACGAATCAGGCTACCCACATCCGCGTAGGTTTTGACAAAACGTTTCTCACGGTAGGGTGAGGCATAACGCAACAAATCATGGAAAACCAATACCTGTCCATCACAATAACGACCTGCACCAATCCCAATGGTCGGAATGCTCAGTGCCTCAGAAATTGCTTGTGCTACTTCTTCTGTCACCAGCTCCAGTACCACTGCAAAAGCACCTGCTGCTTCAAGGGCCTTAGCTTCATCCATCAGACGTTTTGCATCTTTGGCGTCCTTACCTTGAATGCGGTAGCCACCAATCATATTTACCGATTGTGGTGTAAGTCCAATATGCCCCAGCACAGGAACTCCCGCAGCTACAACCGCAGTAACTGTCTCACAAATTTCGAGACCGCCTTCCATTTTGACGGCATGAGCCCGCCCTTCCTGCATCAGTCTGCGCACACCCCGCAAGGTTTCATCTATACTTCCGTGGTAGGTCATAAATGGCATATCTGCCACAATGAATGTTTTTTGTGCGCCCCGAGTTACCGAACGAGTGTGGTAGACCATATCGTCAATCGTAACCGGTAAAGTTGTATCATATCCAAGTACCACATTTCCCAGGGAGTCACCCACCAGAATAAGATCGATACCGGCTTCTTCAGCAAGTAGAGCCGATGGGTAATCATAAGCAGTCAGCATGCTTAACCGCTCACCATCTGCTTTCATTTTTTTCATTTTCACAATATTAAGTG
Source organism: Paenibacillus sp. FSL F4-0236 (assembly GCF_038000135.1). Taxonomy (NCBI): domain Bacteria; kingdom Bacillati; phylum Bacillota; class Bacilli; order Caryophanales; family Paenibacillaceae; genus Paenibacillus; species Paenibacillus sp. FSL F4-0236. Next base: position 1,274,439 of record NZ_JBBOBK010000001.1, on the reverse strand, counting down.
CTTGTTTGTTTGCCATTTCTCTCTTCGTCCTCCTTTTTGAAATTACATCCCCGTAAAAATCGCAACAAAAAAACCTTTTAGCAACGATTTGCTAAAAAGGTCCGAAGGGCAAAAAAGAGTCACTCGCGATCGTCCCTTCTGTCTCGGTCCTTACGGCTCAGAGCAGAATCCAACGTAACCGTCTAACGCAGTTATGAAGGTGATTCCAATAATAAAACCATTATAAGTTCATCAGATCAAGAGTACAGTTCGCAAAACGATACCGCCTCTGCCCCATAGTATAACAAAAAGGACTCGGAAATACACGAAAAAAATATGACAGGGGATGACACCCTGTCATATAAAAAAGATTTATAAAAGCTCGATTTCACCTGAGCATACGCTAGAAATCTCTCCTGCGCTGTTTTTAAGGATTAGTCCACCTAACTCATCCAAACCTACCACAACGCTTTCAGAGCGTCCCTGAGGGCTATTCAGAGCGATTTGGCGACCCAAAGTAACTGACATCGACTCCCACAGCTCTTTGATAGGTTTAAAACCTTGTTCCATGTAAAGATTGAAATGCAGCTCTAACTCATTCAATACAGCTCTTACCAGCTCCGAACGGTCAATAGGGACACCGCCCCGCTGAATCCGAAGAGAAGTCGCTACTTCCTTCAGATGATCAGGATAATCGTCTTCAGTCAAGTTCGCAGAAATTCCAATCCCGGCGATGCAATAATGAAGCTCTCCTTCTCTTAGCGAAGACTCGAGCAAAATTCCACATATCTTTCTACCGCCCGCAAGCAAATCATTTGGCCATTTAATCCCGGCGTCTACTCCGGTTACACGGCGAATTGCCTTACAGACTGCAACCCCAGCAAGCAGTGTTAACTGAGGAGTCTGTAACAAAGGTAACTTCGGACGCAATACAATACTCATCCAAATGCCTTTGCCACGAGGAGAAAACCATTTTCTACCCATTCGCCCTCTAGCACCGGTCTGTTCTTCAGCGATTACGGTTGTTCCTTCTGGCGCACCGTTTTCCGCCAATCGTTTGGCTTCCTCCTGAGTAGATACGACAGACTCCAGGAGCTGAACTCTGTCTAGCCAATTCGAATCAGAAGCTTCCTGCTTCAACCCGTTTAGCGACAGCGTTTTTTCATAGCTCATGTCCATCCATCCTTTTTGCTTCAAGCAGCAATTCTTGTTTATTGTTAAGAAGATCTCCCGAAGCAGTCGCCTGCAGAAGTGCACTCAGCATATTGCCAAGCCAAGGTCCTGGACGTTTCTCAAGCGCTTCCGCCAACTCATTGCCTGTAACAGCAAGCTCCGAGAGACTCTTCAATGGCATTTGTGCGATCCACTCTCTTGCAGGCGCCGTAGTGACAGCGGGCGAGATTTCCGTGTCCGCTGGCGAGTTCACAGCGGGAAGGGCAGCTGCTGGCAGGATCGCCAGCAGCGAGAGCCACCCTCCGGCGGCTTCCACGCCGAAGGTCAGCACGGCGGCGATCCAGCGCCGCCGCAGTAGATCCGTGCCGCCCGGTTCCCCTGGCGGCACAGCCTCCAGGGCAGCGGTCCAAGCTTCGCGGACCCGCAGCACCTGGACGACGCTGGTACGCGTCGTCCCAGAGAACGTCCATGCCCGCAGCAGCTCATCGGCCTCCTGGGCCGACTGCTTCAGGGCATGGAGGAGAAGCGCCCACCGCAGGTGGGCGCTCTCAGTTCCCCTATCCCGGCCGTTAAGGCGGCAGCAGCCGCCAGATCGGTTCCGGTCCAGGGGAACGGGGCTTTGCCGCGCGCGAGCAGCTCACAGCGCGCTAGCATAGCAAGGCCGCGCCGAGGATGCGGCCCCTCTACGATGCGGTCCAGCTCCGCGCGGACACGCTCCACAGCAATATGCGCCAGCTTATCTCGCTGACGCAGGAGCCCCCTCCACGTATTCTTAGCGATGGAGAAATCTAACACCGATGCGAAACGAACGCAGCGAAGCATGCGAAGCGCATCCTCATCGAACCGTTCCTCTGCATCACCCACACAGCGGATCACACGGAGAGCTAGATCCTTCTCGCCTCCGAAGGGATCAATCAAATCTCCACCCAGCCCGCAGCATATCGCGTTAATCGTAAAATCACGACGACGAAGATCTTCCTTCACATCACTAACAAATTCAACATGGTCCGGACGACGATGATCGACATATCCGCTTTCAGTTCGGTATGTCGTCACCTCAAATCCATGCCCATCCTGAAGCACAGTGACCGTCCCATGTGCTAGCCCTGTCGGAATACTGCGTGCGAAGATGGCTATCACTTCCTCCGGCACTGCTGAAGTTGTAATATCCATATCATGCACTGGCCTACCCAATAGCTCATCGCGAATGCAGCCTCCAACCCAAAAAGCCTCATGGCCGTTTTGCGTTAGCTCAGAAATTACATTTTCCGCCGCAAGAGCCATAGCAGATGGCGCCATTTTCCATTTCATTACGAACTCCTTACCCCCTGACTGTATCCAGTCTAGGTACCTTGCGCCCGAGCACACGGTAATATATATCCTCATACTGACTTGTAATCGAATCCTTACAGAAATCTTTGCAGGCCGTTTCCAGACAAGCTTGTCTGAACTGCTCCACCATGCGATCATCCGATAGGAGTTTGATTGCATATTTCGCCATAGTTTCTGTATCACCAATTGGAGCAATGAATCCTGTCTTGCCATGTTCTATGAGCTCCGGAATGCCTCCGGTTTGCGAACCTATAGTCGGAACACCACAGGCCATCGCTTCCAGGGCGACCAGACCAAAGCTTTCCTTCTCAGAAGGTAACAGAAGAAGATCAGCCAACGAAATAACTTGAGCAATCTCATCCTGTCTTCCTAAGAAGCGGACTTTATCATCCAGACCCATTTCACTGATCTTAGCTTGAATCTTAGGAAGATCCGGCCCTTCGCCAACAAGCAGCAGACGTGAAGGGATTTCACGATTCACTTTAGCAAAGATATCGACAACATCGCTTACCCTTTTAACTGGGCGGAAGTTACTGATGTGCATCAAGATCTTCTCCTCAGGAGAAGCAAAATCTTCTCGCAGATTCGATACATCCCGTGGATAATAGACACGATGATCAACGAAGTTATAAGTGAGGTCGATCTCGCGCGTAATATCCAGCACTTCTCGTGTTTCTCTAATGAGATCCTTCGATACGGCTGTTACGGCATCACTTTCATTAATTCCAAGACGGATTAGATCTTTTAGCGATTCATCCTGTCCAAGTACCGTAATATCAGTGCCATGCAAAGTCGTTACAACTTTTATATCATTACCAAGCATCTGCTTAGCAAGGAAAGCACAAACAGCATGCGGAACGGCGTAATGAACATGAAACAGATCTAAATTCTGCATTTTGGCAACCTGAGCCATCTTCGTAGCAAGTGCTAAATCATAAGGAGGATATTTGAATACATAATAATCATTAACCTCTACCTCATGGTAAAATATATTTTTCTGGAATTTCCCTAACCGAAACGGAATGCTGTGTGTAATAAAATGAACTTCATGTCCCTTCTCGGCCAAGAGTTTTCCTAATTCAGTCGCTACTACGCCTGAGCCGCCAAGAGACGGATAACAAGTGATGCCTATTTTCAAACGATCCATATTCCGTCCCCTTCTATACCTTATATAGTTTGATCCCCTGCAGTAAACAGATCTACTGCATAGGGAACTTTTGTTGCAAATCCTTCCGCATAGGGAATAAGTCTCCGCTGTCCAAGCAACATGTCTCTGGAACGAACACGTTCAATATAACCTTCCGTTAGCGGTGTGGATACAGCATCGGCACCGAGCGGCTTGGTGAACTGGGAGCGATAGCAGGACAACGCCTGCTCCTTCAGCCCATATTGTTTAGTAACATCTACAATAAGATCCGTACGTCCTAAATCATTTATAAAATAAAAAAACAGCTGTGGAGCCGGAACTGCCGGCTTGTCCGGCATATATTTACGTAGTTTAGCATTAAAAACAGCCTCTTCTACTAGCTTACTGCACGCAATATGATCCGGATGACGATCTTCCCAATAAGGAGCAAAAACAATCGTAGGAGCAAACCGGCGAATTTCGGCTGTCACAGCGGCCACATGCTCTTCTGTTATAAACAGCCCTCTGTCAGATAAACCCAAATTCGTCCGCACAGACACGCCAAGCAGATCAGCAGCTTGCTGTGCCTCTTCCTTGCGTAGCTCTACAGTACCGTTCGAGGACATTTCCGCAGCTGTTAAATCGCACAGACCTACTTTTAGTCCTGCAGCGGTATGCTTCGCAATCGTACCTGCCATTCCGATCTCCGCATCATCCGCATGAGCCCCAAATACAAGAATGTCCAGCTTCATTCATCAACACCTGGTTTGTATTTATGGACGAGTTCACGCCAAGCAAAGTCACCGCGATCAATCGCCTTCACAAGCACCTCAGCTGTTGCGATATTCGTTGCTACAGGGATACCATATACGTCACATAGACGAAGTAAAGCTGTAATATCTGGTTCATGTGGCTGTGCCATTAATGGGTCGCGCAAGAAAATAATAAGATCCAATTCATCTTGGGCTACCATTGCCCCAATTTGCTGATCTCCACCCAATGGTCCTGACATATAGCGATGAATCTTCAAGCTAGTCACATCCATGATCCGTTGGCCAGTAGTCCCCGTAGAAAATAGTTCATGACCTACAAATACATGCTCATAGGCTAATACAAAATTTACGATTTCATCTTTTTTACGATCATGTGCAATAAATGCGATCTTTAACATGGTGTTCTCCCCTGTCTATTCTATAAAGTGCTCAAATCCATAGATCAAGCCAGTATATCCCATAACCTTTTGAATACCCATCTTAACGCCTGGCATATAGCCTGCTCGCTCATATGAATCATGCCGGATCTTTAAGGATTGTCCGAACCCACCAAAAATCACTTCTTCTTGGGCAAACACACCAGGAAGACGGACACTATGTATCCGGAATCCATTATAGTAACCCCCACGTGCACCCTCAATCGTTTCTTCTTCTTTAGGGTTTCCTTGACGAAGCTCTTCCCGTACTTCTGAAATCATCTCTGCTGTTTTGACTGCAGTCCCGGATGGAGCATCCAGTTTTTGGTCACCATGATACTCGATAATCTCCAGATGCGGAAAGTATTTTGAAGCTTGAGCCGCAAATCTCATCAACAGAATAGCCCCTATAGAGAAGTTTGGAGCAATAAGTCCACCTATCCCTTGGTCTTGACACTGCTTGTCCAGTTCCACAATTTGCTCCGGTGTGAATCCGGTTGTACCGATAACCGGACGCACTCCATATTTAATGGCTAGCACTGTATTCATATACGCGGATTGTGGTGTAGTGAAATCGACCACAACATCTCCGTTGCTTCCCGCGAGGGCAGCCTCAAGATCTGAAGTTACAATAACTCCTGAGTCTTCGAGACCTACTAAACGGCCTGCATCGATATCCATCGTTGAACGATCTACCGCAGCCGCTAGCTCCAACTCTTCGTCCTGCAGCACAAGTTTAACAACCTCTTTACCCATTCTCCCGCCTGCTCCGGATACGATAACTCTGATCTTGTTGCTCATATCTTTTCATCCTCGCTTTCACTAGTTATATAGTTACTGCATATACGATTGTATGGATTTCTGAAGGTCTACCATTAATTCTCGCAAGCCAGAATCATCCGGATGTAAAGAAATCACTTCTTTCAAGGCGGCCATAGCCTGCATATGTTCATTCACCCGACTATGTGCGATGGCAAGCCATACATAAGCATCCCCATATAATGGATCAAGGGTGATGGCCTCTTTGAGTAGCGTAATCGGATGATACGGGTTACGAGTTTTGTTATCTTCATCTTCTATCAACCGCTTAGCTTCCTGTACATGCATCATAGCTTGAAGATGCTGTAGATGTAGACTATACTCAGGTTTGCTGCCATCTAACTTCATAGCCGCCTGAGCATGAACTAAAGCTTTATCTAGCATACCACTGCGGGCATACGTTATGGAACAACGATATCTGACTTCAGCATCAGCCGGACTTGCTGCAATCGCGGCTTCAAAGCAAACAATAGCTTCTGCAAAGTCACTACGCAATATAGAGCGATAGGCTTCTCTTACATAATCCCTTTGATCCATATCCTCACCATCCTCACGGCTAAATCCCGTTCGTTTGGTACAGCATATGTTATAGAGGCCTAATCGGTGTCTTTTGGTGTCCAACGACCAGCGTCTCGGGTATTAAACTTATGCATGACCTTATTATGTGCTTCAGTCAGATCAATCCCAAGAGAATTTGCAAAACAAACAGTAATAAACAAAATATCTCCAAGTTCAAGCTCTATAGAATTCTCTGCTTCATCAGACTTCTTCGGCTTCTCACCGAATTCATGATTGACTTCCCGCGCCAACTCTCCGACTTCCTCGGACATGCGGGCTAACATAGATAGCGGACTGAAGTACCCTTCTTTAAATTGCGATATATAAGCGTCTACTTCACGCTGAATGTCACCAAGACTTTTGTCCATAAAATGTATCTTTGCCCCCTCTGTATATCTTGCCTTCTGTTTGCCCCTATGTTATCGTAAAGACGTTTTGAAGACAAATCTTTTTTGAATATTTTAACACCCGCAAGAAAAGGTATACTTATTATAGGAAAAGAAAAACTGCCTAAACAAGGCCTAACGAGGGATTCCATGAATTCAAACAAGGTAATTTCAATCAGCAAAACAGTTGCCCCTATCATGCTCGGAACCGCAGTATATGCATTCGGACTACTGTATTTCATCATTCCCAGTCAACTAATGGAAGGCGGCGTAACGGGAATCACACTGCTGCTTAATTATGCCTTTGACATTCCAATCTTTTTAACAACACTGCTAATCAATCTCCCATTGTTTCTGCTCGGTTGGAAAGTCCTAGGTGGCCGCCAAATTGTATACACAGGGGTAGGAATCGGATCTTTGTCCCTTTTCTTGTGGATCTTCGAAAGATTGATCTCTGCTGGATGGATTGTCCCTTTCAGTACCGAACATGACTTTATTCTTGCTGCACTATACGCAGGGGTAACACTTGGAACCGGGCTTGGGATTGTGTTCCGTTTTGGTGGCACTACAGGTGGCGTAGACATTGTGGCAAGAATTCTGGGACGGAATTTCGGCTGGAGTATGGGGCAGATTATTCTGGCCATCGACATTTTCATTATCGGCTCTTCCATCTTCTATATTCCCAAAGAAAAAATTCTATACACACTCGTTGCAGTGTTCATAGCATCCCGTGTCATCGATTTTATCCAGGAAGGCGCTTATGCCGCCAAAGCATTTACAATCATTAGTGATGAGGCACCCCAAATTGCTGATCTAATAACTGCTGAACTAGAACGAGGTGTAACACTCATCCCTGCAATCGGTGCGTATTCTAAGCAAGCCAAACATATGGTGTACTGTGTAGTTTCAAGGCAGGAAATTCGCCGTCTTAGTTTACTGGTCAAATCGATTGATCCGCACGCGTTCGTAATTATTAGCGATGTGCACGACGTACAAGGCGAGGGATTCAGAGAAACATAAAATATCCCCACAAAGTGGGGCCTTGCTTCGATACATACTCAGGTACTTTGCGGGGGCCCCAAATATATAAGTTTTGATTCGTTAAAAAAGGAGCGGGGGACTCTTCCCCGCTCCTTTTACTTATTTATATAACCATTCCACTAAATTGGTTTGAAGTTCTGATTCTCTCCACGGTACTTACGATAACCCGCATAAGCTAATACAGCGATAATAAACCCTGCGGCTAGTCCTCCCCAAATCCCAAATTCTTGTGAGGCCAGGGGTACTGACAAAGCCGGCTCATCCTTCTCTTTTCCGAACATTACCCGCACAGTATCTTGACCATAAGACACAATTTCAAGCAAACGGGCCCGTTCGATTTTTTGTGAGGAAGAAGGAATGCCTGCGGCATATGAGAGCCAAGAATCAAATGCATTTACAACTTCAGGTTTCCGAGAGACGATCACCGCTGGCCGGATATTTTCATACCTACCCTGTAGCCTCTCTACAGCAGTTTTCCATCCCGTCAGATCATTTGTAGCACCACTTTGCTCCATCGCATTTAAATCCTCGCGAATTAGCTTATAATACTGAAGCCAAATGGGTTGTCCGGGTTGATTCAGACTGTTGGCAGCTAATCGTAACCTGGTAGCTGTAGCCTCCAATTGCTGCTGAGATACTTTTGCACTTGCCACAGCAGCCTTCAGGTCCATAATGACCCCTGACAACGCATTAATGCCCTCTACAGAGGTCATTCCTTCAAAAGAAGAGGACACTATGATCCTAGAGATCTCTTCGGTCTCTTGTCGGACCTTCATCACATCCCCTTCCAAGACATACCCATACAATGCCTCAGCGGCTTGTTCTAGCTGCTGTGCTCCAGTCTTTCCGCTCATCACTGTCAAACCGTTGCCCGAACTAACGTCGGCGCTTTGCTTCGAAACCTTGCCAGAACCTTCACCAGCATTCCCTTGCGCTGCTGAAGCTTTTTCAACATTCATGCTGGTCAGTAACCAGCAAAACACTAGAATAACCAACACATAATATCTCCCTCGGAGCATGAGACATCCCCCTCCTACCTAAGAAGAAACGACGTTGTCGTCTTTATTAGACGATATTCGTTTCTCGTAAAATTATAAGGATAAAGTATAGTATAAAACTTATACTTCTTATAATTCTAAATGTATGGCAGGCGGACAAGGGTTAGAACTGCTTACTAGAACCTGTTCTTAAACTGATAGATAGAGTCTACTGGTCTTTGTCTACTACTAAACAACCAAGCAACAATTACACTAAACACCGTAAGCGCCATCGTGAAATATTGCACCTGTGTGACATCATCATTCAGTACAGAAGGTAACCATGGGTATATTCCATAGGAATAGTCCAGCATATCGTTAGCAAGGGTCCAGAACAGCGCTAGCGGAATCATTTTGCGGAAAGAAAAGAATCGTGCATAGATCAAAGCTTCTACCGCCATCCCCAAATGAGAGATCACCAGCATCCAGTCTTTCCAAACCAGAATATCTCCTTGATAACCTCCAGCAAAGATCATACTTACTGCCCAAATCCCATACTTCACAGACGTCACAACTGCTAACGCCTCAATAAGCTCCCTTACATTGTTTCCCGTATAGCTTTTTGGAGGAAAGAGCATTAGCAACAGCGCCAAGGTAAAGAACAAGCTCGCGGTTGGACTATCTGGAACAAACGGGAGCAACCAAAGCGGAAAGTTAGCCGCCGTGAACTCCAATTGATTGCCATACCATATGTAGCCATAAATGGTACCGAGAAGATTCACAATAAATAACAACCAAATGATTCCTCGGTGCTTAAACAGTTTATCAAGAACGGACATACAGATCATTAACCTCCCAAGTAGTGGAAACTTTACATTTAGACATACAAAAACCTGACCGCAGTTTCGATCAGGTTTTGCGTTATTTTTATTTTACTGTTCGCTTTTTTGTTTGGCAAGCCAGTCTGCCAAGGCATCAATGTCTTGATCCGAAAGCCCCGCTTCCAGAGCAATATCATACATCTTCGGCATCTGTCCTTGACCCTCTTTTATAATAGTAAGGATTGCTTCTTTATCATGGGTGTCCCCAACGCCGCGAAGTGAAGGCCCGCCTGCCCCTTTCAAATCCGCCGCATGACAAGAGATGCAAGTAGCTTGCTTAAACAGCCCCATAGCCGGATCATCCTTATCTACAATCGCTACTTCCTTTGCCTTAACCGCACTCGAGGTTGGAAGCCCCTTCGCCCTATTCTCTGCCGCCTTCTCTTCCCGTTGAACATCTTCAGGAATTTGACCAGTTTCAGCCATTTCATGTTTGTATTCCGTCCAAGCGGTATTTGTTAAGTACACAATCGCCGCTAGCGATAAGAACATCAAAGATGAAGCGATCGGTCTACGATAGAAGCGACGTTCTCTGCCCGTGTCAAGAAATGGTGCTAAAAGAAGTGAACCAAAAGCTACACCGGTTACACCTAATGTACCCAGAACGATATAATCACCTGAAGCATAAGGAAGCTTCAAATACTGATAGAGAAACAAGAAATACCAGTCAGGAATTGGGATAACCGTAGCACTCGCATTCGCTGGAAACCCTAGCGGCGCTGGCTCTGAAATAGTAAGCACTAATATTCCTACAAGTACAACGACGCCAACCATCCATTCTTTCAGTAGAAAGTTAGGGATAAAGGCTTCCGATTTACCAGGATAGGCTGAATAGTCTGGAGGTGTGATAAATCCATTGCCTTTACGAACTCTGGTATCACCGACATATACAACCTTTTCCTTAGAATTGTTTCCATGTGCCATCCGTATTCCTCCTCTCTCAGATTAACTTACAACGGTCCAGAAATCCCTTGTCTGCGGATCATAATAAAGTGTCCTACGAGCAGACTAAGAAGCACCGCTGGGAGGAAGAATACATGAAGTGCGAAGAACCGAGTCAACGTTTCTGCACCAACAATCGTACCGCCTTGCATAAGTTCTTTCAATACGGGTCCCATCACTGGAACAGAGTTAGCAATTTCGAGTGTTACTTTAGTCGCGAAGTAAGCTTTATTATCCCAAGGCAATAAGTAACCCGTTAAACCAAGCCCCAACATTACGAAGAAGATGAGCATTCCAACTACCCAGTTCATCTCACGCGGAGCTTTATAAGAGCCTGTAAAGAAGACGCGCATCGTATGAAGGAACATCATAACAATGACAAGACTGGCACCCCAGTGATGCATTCCGCGAACAATTTGTCCAAAGGCAACACTAGATTGTAAATACTCAACACTTGCATAAGCATTGATAATATCTGGAACATAATACATCGTTAAGAACATACCCGATAAGATCTGAATCACTGTAATAAAAAAGGTCAGTCCGCCAAAACAATACACAAACGCAGAGAAGTGATGGGCCGGGTTAACATGCTCAGGAACCTCGTGGTCGGCCACGTCTCTCCAAATTGGCGTAACATCCAAACGTTCGTCAATCCAGTTATAGACATTTTTAAACATTAGAACCTACGCCTCCTCACTAGCTACTGTATTAGGCACAATATCACCCAAAAGAACCCACCCGTTATCAAATTTCGTTTTATACTGATCAAGCGGTTTTGGAGCTACTTCGAGATTTTTGCCGAGTTTGGTATAACGCGCACCGTGGCAAGGACAGTGATACTCGTCCGGATGTGCCTTATCATTGTTCCATCCAACCGTACATCCTAAATGTTTACAAATGGGTGAAAGCGCATAAATATCACCCTTTGCGTCTTTACGGATCCACGCAGTCAGCGTCGCTGTGCTGTCGTACCATCCGTCTTTCTGTTTCAATTCAAACGTAAACTCTTGAGGCTCTTCGGTGATTTTGCTAATTTCAGCAACCTTTATAAAATCACCTGCGCCCTTCTTATGTAATATTGGGTCCACGACAAAACGGACCATTGGGAGAATTGTACCTGCCCCCATAAAAGCAGTAGCGCCACCTAGCGTGTAGGTCAAAAATTGCCTGCGCGACATCTCTTTACGGCTGGGTGGTTGTTCAGGCCAAATATCCTGTTGATCATTATGGCTGCTCATACTGTTATATAACCCCCTTCTCAAGATATAAGAAAGTATCTAAGGTGTCCGATCAGAGATGCCTTACTATAAATAATCCGTTTTCAAATCTTTTCAATGAAATACATCACATACCATTTCGATTCAACCTAATAATAGCTTAGGCACTAAAACCCGTCAAGAATATTGTCTAATTTGTGACAGGCCAAAAAGTGATTTTCACTTACAATTGTTGATTTTCTGTCACATTTAAAAGAGACTCACCGTCCCCACATCTTTTGAATTTTCATCCCAATATCACTATTAATCTTACCTTCCAGAGAGCCCTCAATGATAGGCAGAGAGAGTACTAAATCGCTTTCAAAAATTTTTTGTTCCAGAAGTGCTATATCTGCTGTTAACACCACGGCATACTGGAAACCACTGGATTTGACTTTTCGGCAAACCTCATTAATTAGATCGACATATCCTTCCCCTCCATACTGAATCGCCGGGTAAGTTACAATCCGTCCCTTAAACGGTATTTCCACCAAATCCATAAAATCACGTAATCTTTCTAATGCTTGAACCGTCTCAGGGGGACTCTCGGACCCACTTAATCCTGTAAAAGGTATGAGACATGTATCATAGAACTTTCGATTTTCTTCCCACTGTTCAACTTCAAAATCACTGAATTTCATTAATGTCATCTCCCTATTTGCGATCCTTATTCGCATCCACTTTTCACAAATTTGCCCGATGTTATAAATCCCATTATATTGAAAGAGGAAGACAAACGTCTAGATTTAGATTTTCCCCCGTCTTCCTTCACCTCTAATTGATACAGAAAGTGAGTTGAACAGGTACCTATTTAATAAAAAAAGAAATGCGCTAAGCGCATTTCTTTATGCCAAACTTTTAAGTTCTTCTGTAAGATTTCGAAAAGCCAATTTATCTCCTGTAGCCAGCGCCGTGTCAATCTCACGGTGCAAGATGTCGGAGCGACGCTTTCGCAGCGCTTCATCCCACACCATTTCTGCCGCAAGTCCTAGCATCACTTCGTACGTAGCCTTCATTTTGTCCATTCGATACACCTCCGCTGTTTAAGAGATCCTTATTACTTTAATATTTTGATATCCATCAAGATGATTTTGTTTTCGGTTTCAAAAGTGACGGCACCTACTAAATCATATTCAACAATCCTGTCTACGTTCTACATATTTACCCATTCTGATCAATACTTCATCTATTGTTCCTATCAACAACCAAAGCGAAGTCCTCATCTACGTATGTAATCCCCATAAGCATTTGCTTGTATGCCTTCATACTACTATAGATGTTTAGGTACGGCTATCTCCATCCCCCACGGCGTCATCATCACAGTGAGACCAGCAGTAGTCTCCCCTAATTTAAGCATCCCAAGGTGCACCATCATCCGAATAATTCGTTGCTCCAGAATAGAGGCAGCATTGTCATAAAAGAACGGTTTAATTAACCACCCAATACCATCCACTAATGAAGGTACGCTCACCCAATTCCCAGCACTAATGCTTACCCAATACACAAGTGAAGGCAGGTTTGGTACAGCCCCCTTATATAGTTTTAACCAAAAAGAGAATATCTGCATCAACGAGTCACATTTCCCATCGGCTAACACTGCCTCTCCTGTCGCCGTAAGCCTTAGCCGAAAACCTTCTTCAGTGATCCAGCGGCGATGACGAACATAATCATACAGGAGCGCTAATCTAGGCGGATAATGCTCACATGCCCTACCATAACCAAATCTCCAGCCGCCTTTGCTAAGAAGATCCTCCGGAATATGAAGTGCATTCATCACTCCTTGCTGATACCGCCTATACATTGCCCCTTCCTGATTAAGCTCTGGCTCATTTTCCTTGATATATCTCAGAAGCATAACCAGATCACTTAATAACAATTCTCCTTCATTTCGATACATGGCTGGTTCAGAGCTAACCGCAACCTTATCCTTGATATGTGCGCTCATCGTCTCACGAAAGCGCTCTTTCAAGTCTTTTGGCACTTGGAACAAGTATCTGGTTTGCTGGGAGGAACCGCTAAAGAGCCAGCCTCCGCTTTTGAAACGAGACACCATTTCCCGGAAGCCTCCGGTCTTGCCTTCTGGAGCATCAAAAGAAGCCTGTCTAGCTACAGCCAACAAATCTTCCAGACTAAAGTAGCTGCGTTCATCAAAAAGTAATGTATTCAGAAACCGTAGATCCTCCGGAGCACATTCCCGGATATGAGACTCCATAAAACTTCTGCTTCCAAGCATAATCAAAATACTCTGGATCAAGTCATGTTTGGAATTCTGCTTGCATTCACACCGGTAGCGTCCCGCTATGGCGGTCAGCTGTCCAATATCTGCATAAGTGAGCATATCCGCCAGATTCATGTTTTATCGCCTCACCGTTTTACTACCATTATGGGAAATACAGCCCTTTTTATTCCCCTTTGCGCAAAAAAAATAACCCGATGCACGGGTTAACGCTGATTTTGCAGGATATGGCGAGTACAATTATATAGAATAGGGTTCCATTCCCGTTCTTTCTTCTCCAAAATCGTCAGAGATAAATTCCCAATCCGCTCAGAATACTTATCTTTGTAAAATGCAGTATACAGTTGAGCGAGGAACCCTCCATGAGATATAACTAGTATGTTCCGATTGGGATGCTGCGCAGAAATATCCTCCATAAAGGCAAGTGCACGTGCTTGAAGCTGTTCGTCAGTTTCTTGACCAAGTGAAAGCTGACTCCAATCTTTCCCCCACTTCTCTTCACGCTCAGCGGCAGTAAGCCCTTCTACTTGCCCGTAGGCACGTTCCCGGATCCGATCATCAGGATCAAGCAACGGTACATTTAATTTATCAGCGATGATCTTGCCTGTCTCTGCTGCCCGGGAAAGATTACTTGTAATGCAATAATCCCAGCGATACGGCTCTTGTAATAAGCGGTCAGCAAGCATAGCAGCTTGCATCCGTCCTTCATCATTAAGCGGAATATCACTTTGCCCCTGTATCTTTCCAATTGCGTTCCAGTCCGTCAATCCATGGCGTATCAAGCCGATTAGCATATTGCCTCCCCCTTTTCACCCAAGTATTTGTCTCTTAATGTAACATGGATGAAATAAAAAGTCTTCTTTTATGCGTATTAGAATACAAAAAAGCCCCTTATCTTTACATAAAGGGACTCCTACATCGTTCTTAACACTATTATATACTGCAATAGCTAAGTCATACATCAATAGACCCTTTATGATCTGCGATATCGATTCAGCCGGGTTAACGAAAACACTGCAAAACCCACGCCAAGCATGGATAACATCATCCAATATTGAGGATGAGTAGGTCCCATATTTACTACAAGCGGTTCAATAATCCCACCTTCAGAGCCTAAAATGGGATAAGTAGAAGTCCATTCCATAGAGCCAGCAACGCCAGTCTCTACAATTCCACTTTGAGCCACAGTGATATCTGCAGGTGTTCTAAACATAGTAAAGTAAAGAACACTAGACAAAAATACCGCCAGGAAGCAAGCGATCCAGAGACTAAGCCTATGACGAACAATGGCAGATGTCCCTGCGGATTTCCCATCCCCTGGCATCAACCAAGGACTCTCTAGATAAATCCGCTCCATAACTTTAACATTTATAACTTCTGCACGCTCTTCACTAATCTCTTCTTTCAAATCATGCATAAGCTGGCTACTCTCTTGCCACAGAGACCATTCAGCAGCGCAGTAAGGACAAGTTTCAATATGTTGTTCGAGCAAAATCCGCCTAGGATGTGTGGGGGGAGCGTCCCACAAGAGCGGAATACATTCTTGCGCTTCCCTGCAATTCATTCGCCTTACACCCTCTCAACCTGCTCTTCAACTTCAGGCTCATTGAAATAGGATTCGAGTTGAAGCTTCACACTACTTCTGGCACGAAACAACAATGATTTCACGGAGCTTACACTCTGATCCAAAATTTCTGCAATTTCTTGATAATCCATCTGATCGTATTCACGCAGGATTAGCGCAGAGCGTTGTTTCTCCGGAAGATTATTAATTGCCTCACGAACCAAATTCATCCGTTCTTTACGCAATGCAGCCTGCTCAGGCGCTACTTCAAACGGTGCAACGGGAGTATATCCACTCTCTTCTAGGGATACATTTCCGGCACGATTCTTACGAAGCTCACTTAGCACGGTATTACGAGCAATAGTGTACAACCACGTTGAAAAGGAAGCATCTACCTCTCGAAAGGAATGCAAGCTACGGAATGCCTTGTAGAAAGTCTCCGAACAAAGGTCCTCTGCAATTAGCTCCATTTGTGAGTTTCTAAGCATATGATATACAAATGCCAATATTTTTCGTTGATAACGACGCATTAATTCTGAATATAATTCTGTGTTGCCTTGTTTAATTTCCTGGATCAACTGGGAATCCGTCATGGTGAGATTGGCCCTCCTCGCCCTTGCACGTCTTTTCCCGTCCGGTCCGTACTTATTATACCGGTTTGGGCTTTAAAAGTTGCGCTGGTTTACTACAACTTTTTAGTTTATTACAAGAAGAAACGATATTGTCGACCTTTTATGTAAGACAAACGTTCCTTGTGGGAATTTAAGGGAAAATATATGACGTGCAACTTATCCGTTCTTCAATTTTGAAATACACCTATGTATATTCAAACACCCAATAATTAAGGCATGATGATTGTGATGAATATAAAAAGAAAAATGGCATATTTCTATGAGCATATAAATTTTATAACGAATCTAGAAATATACCAGATCTATTGTATCACAGATTCTCATAGGATGACATTAATAGACTTCAGAGCAGTAATCTCGTCAGCATGACCTGACAACAGATTATAAACGAACATGAAGTTCAACCATAAGACTTTGATCACTGTAATGTGACTTTAATCTCTTTTTAATAAACTGTTGACAAAATGTAAACGTATACATATAATAAAAGTACAGTATGGTTTCTCTCCACTCCTATCCAAATACTACACGGTTCCAATTTATTGTGAACTGTAGCCGCTTACTTTGTAAGCGGTCTTTTTTTGTCCTGTAAGCGCTGTATTAGCCCCACTCATTATTAATACCCTCTTCTGCATCCACTTGAAGCAGTAGCTGTTTTCAGCATTATGCTCTTTCAGATCCCATCACGAAATAAAAGCCCCTCCATATTGGAAGGGCTACTAACTACACATATACGGTATAATCGTGCTCCTGCAGGAGCACTTTCGCTCGTTCCATATCGTTCTCCTGACGAAAAGATAGGCGCATAATACCCGGCACATCTTCACGACTCTCGATGATTTGTACGTTGCTAAGGTTAATGCCTTGGTCCCCCAGCTCAGTAGCGATACGACCGATAATCCCCGGATGATCCGGTACATCAATATGTAGGTCAAATAAAGGTGCGATCATGCCTTTACGCCGTTCAGGCAACTGACTGCGGAAGCCATTCGCTTCTTCGAAGGCCTCTTCAATCCCTACGCCATCTTCACTTTCCAGGAGACGAACAAAAGAAGAAACTTCCTCGTTCCAATCCTTCAATAAACGAAGCATTACGGAACGATTGTTCAGCAATATGTCTCGCCAAATTATAGGATCGCTGGACGCAATCCGAGTGATATCCCGAAAGCCCCCTGCAGCTAGCGTGCTATATAAGGAGTCGGTATCGTCATAGGCACGAATCTGATTTACCAAAGCAACAGCAATAATATGCGGTAAATGACTAATGGCACCTACAATCTCATCATGGCGCTCTGGATCAAGGCGTACAATCTGTGCTCTTGTGTGGTGTAGTAAAGACTCCAGTGCATGATAAGCCTCATCTGGCACTCCTGGAGGGGGCGTCAACACATAATAGGCATTCTCAAATAGCAGTGATGAAGCTGCCTCAACACCTGAGCGTTCTGATCCTGCCATTGGGTGTCCGCCGATAAAATGTACTCCAGGAATATCTAAGGAGACCGCACATGCGGCAATACTAGCTTTCGTGCTTCCTACATCTGTAATAATGCAGCCGGGTTTTAGAGGCAACTTACTTAGTTGCTGCAGATAATCCTCTAACATCCCTACCGGTACACATAAAAAAATGAAATCAGCATCAAGTGCCGCTTCTTCAACAGAAAGCGTGGCTTGATCAACCACACCTCTGCTTATATATTTACTCGCGGATTCAGGACGGTGGGCATGTCCTACGACGGTCAGGCCCTCCTTGCCTTTAAAGCAAAGGGCCAGTGAGCCTCCGATCAGACCGACACCGAATATAGCTATTTTTGTCGTCATGTTCTTTGAACTACCTGCCTTTTTTAGTCTAGTCTTGCTGTTTATTACTAAGCCCGCACACCAGACTCTATAAGCGTTTGTTCCAGCGCAGTTATAAACGCTGTGTTCTGTTCAGCAGAGCCCACAGTAACACGAATATAAGTAGGGTAAACTTGATGACCCGCTCTTACTATGATTCCTTTACGCATCAAAGCATCGAAAACCTCGGTTGCAGGTTTGCGAACATCTACCATAATGAAGTTCCCGTGTGCAGGGAAGGATTCAAGGCCCAGACGTTTGAATTCACCTTGTAATTGGACAATACCCGCGCTATTAAGACGACGGCATTCCTCCACGTATTCTTGGTCATTCAAGGCAGCAAGAGCCGCGGCTTGCGCAAGACGAGTGGTATTGAAAGGCTCGCGTACCTTGTTGATCAATGAAATAATCTCAGGACTAGCAACGCCATAACCAATACGCAATGCGGCTAAGCCATAAATTTTGGAGAATGTGCGGAGCACAACCAAATTCGTATAACGATTTAATAATTGGATACCGTTGGAGTAAGAAAGATCTGTTACGTACTCACAGTATGCTTCATCAAGAACAACCATTACATTGGAAGGAACAGCATCAAGGAAAGAAACCAAGGCTTCCTCTGGTACAATCGTTCCTGTTGGGTTATTCGGATTACAAATCCAGATAACCTTCGTACGGTCCGTAATACGGGCCAGCATCCCATCCAGATCATGTGTACCATTTACAAGTGGTACCTCGATGGACACAGCGCCTTCGATATCTGCGTTACTCTTATACACAGAGAAGGTCTGGTCAGCCATGATTGTCTCATCACCTGGCAAGAAGAAAGCACGAGCAATAAGAGCAATAATCTCATCAGAACCACAGCCAAAAATAATATTATCGCTGTTCACACCAAGACGGTTGGCAAGTGCTGCCGTCAACTCAACGGCCGATCCGTCTGGATATAGATAAAGATTCTCAAGCTCTGCTAGAATAGCTTCTTTAGCACTCGGGGAAGCTCCATACGGGTTCTCATTGGATGCAAGCTTAATAACCTCACTTAAGCCAAGCTCCTTCTTAACTTCGTCTATAGGTTTCCCTGGTTTGTAGACAGGGAGATTAACTATATTCGGTTTTGGATTCATGAATAGTCCTCGCTCTCCATAGTTGATTACTCCACTATACACAGGTCAAAATGACACTGTTATGGTCTTTTTAATTGTGCCACAAATTCTCGAATTTGCAACAGCCCCTCATTCCGTGTAGCGGGATTATCGAGCAGCGGAATGACCTCTTCTATTTTACGAACAATCGCACTACCTACTACCACGCCATCGCAAATCTGAGCAAAGCGGGCAACCTGTTCGCCAGTTGAGATCCCAAATCCTACAGCCACCGGCAGATCCGTAGCTTGACGCACGGAATCAATAAACGCCTCTACATCAGCATGGAAAGTGGATCGTTCCCCTGTCACACCTAACGAGGATACACAATAGATAAATCCACTCGCACCTGAGACAATCTTCGCAATACGTTCACTTGAGGTCGGTGCAACTAGTGGAATGAGATTAACGCCAACTTCACTACTGCAGCGACGCATCTCCTCTGATTCCTCGACAGGAAGATCTGGAATAATAAGACCACTAATCTCATGAGCATTCAGTTCTGCGAAAAATGTATCCAGCCCCATTTGCAGGATAGGATTGTAATAGGAAAACAAAATAAAGGGCAAGCTGCTTCCGGCTTGACGAGCTTTTAACGCGGTCTCCATACAGTTACGCAGGTGAACCTCCCCCCGCAGAGCTCGTGCAGACGCTCGCTGAATGACAGGGCCATCTGCTAGCGGATCAGAGTAAGGTACTCCCAGCTCCAAAATGTCTGCACCTGCCGCCTCCAGTTCTGCGATGATGGCAAGCGTAGTCTCCAGATCAGGGTCTCCAACCGTCAGAAAAGGAATTAATGCCGTCCGTTCTTCAGCTTTAAGCTTCCGGAATACCAAATCCATCCGGTTTGTAGTTTCGGTTGTCATTCGTTTCCCTTCCCTTCTGTGTACGCCATGATCGATTCCACATCTTTGTCTCCCCGGCCTGACAGGCAGATAACAACAATATCATCCTTGGTAAGGGTTGGACCCATCTTCACTACATGGGCTATCGCATGTGCTGACTCCAAAGCTGGAATAATACCTTCCGTTACACATAGCAGCTTCAGTGCATCAAGCGCCTCTGCATCCGTAATCGGAACATATTTTGCGCGTTCGATATCTTTTAAATAGGAGTGTTCAGGACCTACACCAGGATAATCCAGCCCTGCGGAGATGGAATGAGCCTCTGTTACTTGACCATGTTCATCCTGCAGAAGGTAACTCATCGAACCCTGGAATACGCCATGAGTCCCCTTACTCATCGTCGCCGCATGAAATGGTGTGTCAATTCCCTTGCCTGCTGCCTCAACACCAATCATACCGACACCTTTATCCTCTACGAATGGATAGAACATGCCGATAGCATTACTACCGCCGCCTACTGCAGCAACAAGCACATCCGGCAGTCTTCCTTCAGCCTCCAGAATCTGGCGCCGCGTTTCATCACCAATAACCCGCTGAAAGTTACGAACCATCATCGGATAAGGATGTGGGCCTACGGCAGAACCGAGAATGTAAAAAGTATCTTCCACATTGCTAACCCAGTAGCGAAGCGCTTCGTTGCCGGCATCTTTTAAGGTACGCGATCCGGAAGTAACGGGAATTACCTCAGCACCAAGCAGCTTCATACGGAATACATTGAGTGCCTGGCGACGAGTATCCTCTTCCCCCATAAACACCTTACATTCCATACCAAGTAGGGCTGCAACTGTAGCAGTAGCTACACCATGCTGACCAGCTCCGGTCTCAGCGATCACCTTGGTTTTACCCATCATTTTAGCCAGAATTCCCTGACCAATCGCATTGTTAATCTTATGAGCACCCGTATGATTCAAATCTTCACGCTTCAAATATATTTTTGCTTCTCCCAGATGTTTACTTAGACGTTCCGCATAATACAGTGGGGTCTCCCGTCCGGAATATTGCTTTAATAGATAATCTATTTCTTCTTGAAAAGCAGGGTCTGCCGAATACTTCTCATAGGCTTCCTCCAGCTCAATCAATGCAGTCATCAAAGTTTCGGGCACGAAGCGCCCTCCGAATGAACCGAAACGTCCATGCTGGTCCGGTACTTGTGTCATGATTGCTTCACCCTTTCCACAAAAGCTGTCATTTTAATAATATCTTTAAGGCCTTCACTCTCTACTCCACTAGATACGTCTACTCCGTACGGAGCATAAGTATCTAGCAATTCTCCTACGTTATTAGGATGAAGTCCACCAGCCACAAATAACGGCAAACCATTTCGTAGCGCGATTTCCTGATAATCAGGCAACCTCTCCCAAGCGAACGTGCGCCCAGAGCCGCCGCTCTGCTGAGGATCATAAGTATCTAACAATACAGCATCAACGAAGCCTGCGTATTGTTCCAATGTATATTTGTTATCAGCGTCATCACACTCTTTATCAGCAACAGACAATGCCTTCCACACCTGAACTTGTGGAAAAGCTTGCCGAACCTTTTGACAAAAGGCTGGACTTTCCTGCCCATGTAGCTGAATGACAGCTAGTGACACAACGGAGAGCAGTTCGCTCAGCTCATCCAGCTCTGGATTAACAAAAACCCCAGCAGCTTTAGGTTTTTCACTAGTCTTCCATTGCGGAAGTTCAGCAATCAGTTCGGAAGCACGCTCCAGAGTAACCCTGCGACGACTAGGAGCGAATACAAATCCAATATAATCTAGTGGTAAGTGTAACATAGATTTTAGCACTTCAACGTCCTGAAGTCCACAGATTTTTACCAATGTCTCAGCCATGCTGGACACGGTCCTTTCCATTTGGAAGCATTCCTAGCAATCCATTTACCGCTTCTTCTACATTTGCTTGACGCATTAGATATTCCCCTACGAGGACCCCGTGAGCGCCAGTCGTTCTTAAGTAGTCAATATCACTTGGCCCTGCAATTCCGCTTTCACTGATCACAGGAACCCCTTGAGGTACTAGTGCTGCCAGCTCTGCCGTTGTCTCTAAGGACGTCTCAAAGGTACGCAGATTACGATTATTAATACCCAGCAGAATATTAGGATGTGTTATCTTGTCTGTACTTAATACCACCGCAAGCTCATTCCGATCATGAACTTCGATTAATACATCCATTCCAAGTCCAGTAGCTATTTCTATAAAATGAGACAGTTTATCCGGTGTCAAAATAGCAACGATTAACAACACCGCATCTGCTCCAAGAATACGCGCTTCATAAATTTGTTTCTCATCGATAATGAAATCTTTGCGTAGCAGCGGCAGATTTACAGCTTCCTTCACGTGCTGCAAGTAAGCAGCGCTTCCCTGAAAATAATCCGTATCCGTCAAAACAGATAAACAATCAGCGCCGCCCGCTTCATAACCTTTTGCAATGGAAACAGGATCGAAATCCTCACGAATCAGCCCTTTTGAAGGGGATGCCTTCTTTACCTCCGCAATCAAACCTATATCCCTGTTCTTCCCCTGGGTCAGAGCCTTACGAAAGCCTCTAGTCTGAGGGAGTGCTGCTATATCACGTTCAGCTTGAGCTAGAGAAAAGCTATTACTGAGCGCCTCCACCTCTTTGATCTTTGTAGCGACAATTTTATCAAGATACATAATTAAGCTCCTCCGTCATCACAACAAGCTGTTTCAGCTTGGATAATGCCTTACCCGAATCCACTACTTCTTTAGCTTTCTCGACGCCTCCGGCCATGGTATCTGCCAGACCCGCAACATATATACATGCTCCTGCATTAGCTAACACGATATCTCGGTAGGGATTGATCTCACCTTGGAGCACAGAGGTAATAATTGCTGCGTTCTCTGCTGCGTCTCCACCCAAAACAGCTTCAAGTGGATGTCTGTTAAGACCTAATCCCTCCGGAGTAATTTCATAAGTGCTCACTACACCCTCTTTTAGTTCAGACACTAATGTAGAGGCTGAGATGCTGATCTCGTCCAGACCATCCGAACTGCTTACAACCATTGCGCGCTTGGAACCCAGCTCCTTCAGTACATTAGCCACCGTCTCCGTCTTATTTCGGTCATAAATCCCTAGGAGCTGACGGTCAGCTCCAGCGGGATTCGTAAGAGGACCCAGCATATTGAAGATCGTACGTACACCAAGCTCCTTGCGAGGAGCTGCTGCATGCCGCATCGAAGGATGATAAATTTGTGCGAATAAAAAGCAAATGCCGATACGATCCAGACATTCTCGGGCTTGGTCTGCATTCAGATGAATGTTTACGCCAAGGGCTTCAAGTACATCCGCACTTCCCGCTCTGCCTGAAGCAGAGCGATTTCCATGCTTGGCAACTCTTACAGAAGCCGCTGATGAAATAATTGCTGAGGCGGTTGAAATATTAAATTTATGGATGCCGGAACCGCCCGTACCACAAGTATCTAACAAGCGTGCGCGATCAGTCAGTACGGATGTGCCGAACCCTCTCATAGCTTCTGCAAAACCCGTAATCTCCTCCACGGTTTCTCCTTTAATTCGTAAAGCGGTCAGCAGTGAACCGATTTGCGCTTGTGAAGCATCTCCTAGCATTATAGCACCCATTATATCCCGTGCTTCTGTACGTGTCAGATTCTTGCCTTCGATTAGTCCGGCGATTCCTGATTGAATTAATTTCGTTGCATCCATAATGTTCTTCCTCCCAGCCTTAATGAGTTACTATATAAATCAAACCACTTGTTCAGGGGTATATTCGTACATATAATCTTGGTTGATAACTTGTTTTTCTTTCACTTCGGTTGGAAACATAGCTTCTGCCATACGAATAGCTTTCAGCATGCCCTTCGCCTTATTCACCGTTTCTTCATACTCTTTCTCGGGAACCGAATCCCAAACGATACCTGCTCCGGCCTGTACGTACGCACGACCTTTCCGGAAGATGATGGTACGAATGGTGATACAAGAATCCATGTTTCCTGAGAACCCTAAATATCCAATTGCTCCGGCATAAGCACCTCGAGCTTCTTTTTCCAGCTCTGCTATAATCTCCATTGCTCGCAGCTTCGGTGCCCCAGAAACCGTTCCGGCAGGCAGACAGGAGAGAAAGGCATCAAAGAAATCTTTATCCTCACTGAGCGTGCCTGACACATTCGATACCATGTGCATGACATGGGAGTATCTTTCAATCTCCATAAAGGAATCACATTTTACTGAACCAAATTTGGATACTCTCCCTAGATCATTACGACCCAGATCAACAAGCATCAGATGTTCCGCACGTTCTTTTTCATCCTCCAAGAGCTCCGCAGCAAACGCCCGGTCTGCTGCTTCACTGTCACCCCTTGGTCTAGTTCCAGCAATCGGCCGTGTCTCCACACGATTTCCATCTACCTTTACGAGTGCTTCAGGTGAAGTACCAACAATAATCTCCTCGTCCATTTTCAAATAGTACATATAAGGAGAGGGGTTAAGAGTTCTGAGCATCCGGTATACATGCAATGGAGAAACTTCCGTTTCAATATGCAACCGCTGTGACAATACCACTTGAAAAATATCGCCTGAGCGAATATATTCCTTCGCCTGTTCTACATTGTTGATGTACTGCTCTTTAGTGAGATTAGAATGAATCTCTCCAAGCTCGATATCCTGCGGAATGCTGCGACGATTCACATTTTCCTTAGGGCCTTCTTTTTGTAGATCTTCGGCCATAGCCTCCAGCTTACGACTCAGACTTTCATAATTGGATCTGATATCCGAATCTGTATCTCCGTCTTTTACATGCAGGTTACCAACAAGCAGAATCTGTTGCTTCACATGGTCAAAAACAATGATCCGATCGCAAAACATAAATCTTATATCATCCATTTGGAGATCATCCACAGGATGCTGAGGTAACTTCTCATAATATTGCAGCAGATCATATCCGAAAAATCCGATAGCCCCTCCAGTAAATGGAGGCATTTCGTCAAGCTTAGGACTACGGTATGAACGAAGTAACGCTTTAAGCTCCTCAATCGGCTTTCCGTATAGTTGCTTCTTCTCTCCGCCGACTTCAACGTTAATTGCACCCTTTTTACCGGATATCATCAAAAAGGGATCGCTACCGATGAACGAATACCGTGCCCATTGTTTTCCACCCTCTACACTTTCAAGTAAGAACGCGCGATCACGTTCAGCGAAACGTTGGAATAATCGGATAGGTGTTTCCATATCCGCGAGCAGTCGCTTTACAACAGGAATCAGATTATAATCCCGCGACAGCTTTACCACCTCTTGAACACTTGGATTCGTCATTGTTAGATGCCCCCTTAGATATATGAATGGTTCCGAAATACAAAAAAACCCTCTACCGAAGTAGAGGGTTTGTGTAAGTAAGTATATGTTTTTGAGCATGGATTAGCATAATTATGTAGTGTTTACAGACTTATCCCTAAATAAGATATATCACTGATAAATGACTTCAGTGCATATCAAAATAAAGACTCTGCTTACACGATACATGCTAATCTAAAAAACTTCTCGCACTCTGCTCAACTATACTCATCTCAACTAAACTAAACTCTTCTATACTCGGCTAACTACACTATACATGATGACGAGGGTCATTGACAACCCACAACTATAATTTAAGACTTGCTCTCTGATAAATCCGGACGTAGCTTCTGAGCCTCATTCAGATAAACGTGGCGAATCTCACGCTGCGATTTATCCGTATTAATCTGTACCATCAACCGGATACACATCGGCAAGCTTCCTTTAACCGGGATTTCCGTTGAACACATAAGTGGAACCATTTCCCAGCCTTCAATCTCACGAATAGCTCTTGCAGGAAAAGTAGCATCCAGATCATTGGTCATCGTAATCCATACATTGCTTATATTCTCAGCTATAACATCATTACGTTCTACGATCTCCCGCAGCAATACAACGGTCTCACGTAAAATCTCTGCCTCTTCGTTCTTAGTCACGGTTGTTGCTCCGCGAATTCCTCGGTTTACCACGGTCTTCCCTCCTTCTTAAGCTCTGCGAGAACCTCTCGCACAAGCGACTCCTGCACATCGTTCACAATGCTTACAGAGCCTATGGAATCAGGCACGATAAAGGTCATCTTGCCTTCCTTGAATTTCTTATCATGCATCATAGCGTCCATCAGTTCATCTTCATCATACTCGGAAGGAAGCCGTACAGGCAGTGACAGCGCGGTCAGCATAGATACAGTATCCTCATAAATGGAAGTATCCCGCCCAAGCTTCGCAGCCAATAGCGCTGAACCCGCCATCCCAATCGCAATCGCTTCTCCGTGCAGAAACACACCATACCCACCAACTGCTTCAATGGCATGTCCAATCGTATGTCCAAGGTTCAATATCGCTCGAAGTCCATGCTCACGCTCATCATTCGCCACTACATCTGCCTTAATTGCACAGCCACGCTCTAAAGCATAACCTAAGGCTTCGACATTCAGCTCTAGCAGCTCTTCGGCATGATCACGACACCAATATGCGAACTCTTTGTCCACGAGGAGACCGTGCTTTACCACTTCAGCCAGACCTGATGACACTTGCCGTGCTGGAAGAGTACTTAGTGTATCCAAATCGTAGAGTACCATTGACGGTTGATAAAAAGCACCTATCATATTTTTGGCTAATGGATGATTGACCGCCACTTTACCACCCACACTACTATCATGAGCTAGGATTGTCGTCGGAATTTGCAGAAAGCCGATTCCACGCATATAGGTTGCTGCTACAAATCCTGCTAAATCGCCAACCACGCCGCCGCCTAAAGCTAGAACTGCTGAATTGCGGTCTAATCCTGCTTGAATCGCGGTTGTCATGACTTCTTCATACACGGCTAATGATTTAGAGGCTTCACCTGCCGTCATTATGTGACTAACCACAGTATAGCCGTGAGAACGCAAAGCTTCTTCAAGAGCCGGCAAGTACCTTGGCGCTACTTCAGTATCACTCACTACTAACAGTGGACTACGCTCCGAAAATCCGGCCTCAGCACAATAATGGGCGATGTCCTTTAGTAAACCACTACCGATAAGAATAGGATACGAGCGGTCGCCCAAATCTACATTAATAGTACGCATAATTAGTAGCTCTCCAGCTGTGATAGGTAATTTTCATAGTTCGCTTTAATTTCTTCCAGTGAGTCGCCACCGAATTTATCAAGGAATGCTTTTGCGATTTCCCAAGCCACTACGTTTTCCAGAACAACACACGCCGCTGGAACTGCACAAGCATCGGAGCGTTCAACTTGCGCTGTAAATGGTTCTTTCGTGTCAATATCTACACTTTGAAGCGGTTTATAAAGGGTAGGGATCGGCTTCATGACACCGCGTACTACAACCGGCATGCCGTTAGTCATACCACCTTCAAAACCACCTAAGCGATTACTTGCACGGTAGTATCCTTTAGAAGCTTCATACATAATTTCATCATGGACTTGCGATCCACGCAATTTGCCAGCTTCAAACCCAATGCCAATTTCAACGCCTTTGAATGCATTAATCGACATTACCGCCCCAGCGATTGCTCCGTCAAGCTTCCGATCAGACTGTACATAACTGCCAAGTCCGATAGGAAGTCCTTCGACGATACATTCAACGATTCCACCGATGGAGTCGCCCTCTTCCTTAATCTGATCTATGTAGGCCTCCATCTTCTGTTCCGTTTCTTTGTCGACAACTCTAACAGAGGACTGTTCTGTCCGCTCAATCAGCTCATCGATAGGCAGATCGTTAGCAGGCGCTTCAATTTCACCGATACGAATAACTTGCCCTGCTACCTTCACGCCAAAAGCTGCAAGCAGCTGTCTGGCTACAGCGCCACATGCGACTCTGGCTGCTGTTTCGCGAGCACTGGAGCGCTCCAGTACGTTACGAAGATCCGTATGGTTGTACTTCAATCCGCCGTTCAGGTCTGCATGGCCAGGACGCGGCCGATTTACGCGGCGTTTTTCTTCGTCACTGCCAGGAATAGGCTCGATATTCATGATGTTCTTCCAGTGGGTCCAGTCTTTATTTTCTACTACCAAGGCTACTGGAGCACCTGTAGTATAGCCATGACGCACTCCACCTACAATTTGTGCCGTATCTTTCTCAATCTGCATGCGACGTCCACGTCCATAACCCTTTTGTCGACGCTGCAATTGAAAATTAAGCTCTTCAAAATCCAATGTCAAATTACTTGGCAATCCCTCAATAATGGCCGTAAGCTGGGGGCCGTGCGTTTCCCCCGCTGTTAAATAGCGCAAACTCATGCTGCGTTCCCCCTTTTATACTTTTAAACTGTAAACCGCTAAAATCCTAATGATCTTTGCTCATTATAGTATAGGCAATCCTCTTTGACAAGAAAGGGATATCCCTAAAACGACTCCATTCGCGACAAAATGAATTGGTTTTTGTGTAAAGAAAAAGCGCCATTCATACTCTAAAGAGTATGAATGGCGCTCCTCGGCTCGGTCCGGCACTTGTTAGCTTCCGATCCGCTGACTTGTTGAAGGAAATGTAGACTTACGCTCTTCCAGTTGCAGAAGGCGCTTCAATTGCATTTCTTCTACACCGAGAATTTGCCCGCACTCACGAACGGTAATAAAGCCTCGTTTGTACGCGGCAATGACCTTGCTTTTGTCCATCGGTTTAACGATCCTTTCGCTTAGCTTACAGATTCTACTACCCAGTATCACTGAACGATAGCGAAAGTATACCTATAAAAGTACACAGACGAAGGAGCAAGAAGTATTTATTTTTTACGATAGAAAAAGGTTTCCGTCGATTCAAAGCCATATTGCGCTGGCGTAAAGATCTGCTCTGTACTACCTACAAACAAATACCCGCCTGGACGTAAACTAGCCGAGAACTTATGGTAGAGCTTATTCTTCGCCTCTTCAGTAAAATAGATCATTACATTGCGACAAATGATAAGATCAAAACCCTCATCGAACTTGTCCAGCAGTAGGTTCTGTTTACGGAAATCTATGTTTTTCTTAAGCGTGTCGCTAACTTTGAATAAATGACCCTCGGGTTTAAAATAACGAGCAGCAACATCCTTAGGCACATCCTTTAAAGAACGTTCCAGATACAAACCTTGCTTTGCTTTGGAAAGCGCACCGTCGTCAATATCCGTAGCCAGAATGCCAGTCTGTCCCAATAAATTCTTATCCGATAAAATCATAGCCAGCGTATAGGGTTCTTCTCCAGTGGAACATGCAGCGCTCCACAGTTTCAATCTGCGACCAGATTGTTGTATGTCAGGAAGAATGATATCTCGCAGTACTTCCCACCGATTCGGATTCCGCCAAAACTCGGAGACATTAATCGTCATTCGGTCCAAAAATTCATAAAATAATTCCTTGTCCTTCATCATTGCGGCAAAAAAATCACTAAAGGTTTGATATCCATTCTTCACACGAAGAGTCGTTAAACGCCGCTTCATCTGCGCTTCTTTATACTGAGCCAGATCAATTCCGGTGCTTTGCTTAACATGATGAATAAACCCGATGTAATCTGAATCTGCTGTTAATGCTGCAACATTACGATCAGACATGTTAATCCCCCGCCTCCCGCTTGGCTCCTACATCCAGACTGCGATCTCTTTGTTATAAAGATTCAATTCATCTGGAGTAAAGAAATTAGCAATTTCTCGTTCTGCACTTTCAGGCGAGTCTGATCCATGAATTAAATTAAGCGGTGTATGGCTGGCAAAGTCGCCTCGAATCGTACCCGGCAAGGCTTCTCCTACTTTCGTCTTACCAATGAGCATACGGGATAATGCTACAACATCATCACCTTCCCATACCATTGCAAACACTGGACCTGAAGTTATAAAAGAAACCAACTCTCCAAAAAAGTCCTTGCCAGCATGCTCCGCATAATGTCTTTTTGCTTGGTCTTCACTAACTGTAATCAGCTTTGCAGCGACCAGCTTAAAGCCCTTATCTTCAAAGCGTGAGACAATACGCCCAATTAATCCACGTTGTACTCCATCCGGTTTGACCATCAGATACGTCTTTTCCATAGAGGCACTCTCCAATTTCCCATTAGTTGGGTTGTTTTGACGCTATCTTAACAGAATCCGAGCTTTCTGGAAACGTTTAATTTCATGATCACCAAAATACTAATAAGCTCTACCTGTTACAAAAAAGGCAATATCGCGCAGATTACGCTTAGTCTTGTTGTTTGGCAACTGATCTAGTGCAGCAAGTGCCTTCGCGATATATCGCGAAGCCAGCTCCTCGGAACGGGCAATTCCGTCTCCAGAAAGAATAAGATCAATAGCACGCCCTACTGTGCTGTGCCCTTCACGAATAGACTTCAACTCTTCAAGAAGCGGAGCTCGCAATCTTTCATCCTCCAGGCTATAAATGACAGGAAGGGTGATGTTCCCTTGCCGCATATCACTTCCTGGAGGTTTACCGATTTGCTTTTCGGTGCCTGAGAGGTCAAGTAAATCATCACGAATCTGGAAAGCCATCCCTACATTATATCCATAATTATAAAGTAGACGAGCCACCTCTGGTTCAGCATCAGCAGCAAGTGCACCTAATTGGCAACTGACTGCAATCAACAGCGCTGTTTTGCGGCGAATCCGCCGCAGGTAATGACGCACACTTTGCTCACTGTTGAAGAAGTCACGAATCTGCTCCATCTCACCGATCGACATTTCTATCATAGCCTTGGACAAAATCTGATGAATTCGCGGATTCTTCAGCTCCGTCGTCATCACCAGTGCTTTCGCATATATGTAGTCACCGGTGTACATGGCAATTTTATCGCCCCATTTGGCCTTAACAGTAAGTTCACCTCGGCGCAGTTCTGCATCGTCAATGACATCATCGTGAACTAGTGAAGCGCTATGAATTAGTTCTAGTGGTATCGCCACACGCTTCAGCTTCTCAAGATCATACTTTCCAAATTTCCCACCCATCAAAACAAATACGGGACGCAATCTTTTACCGCCAGCTTTTAATAAATGCAGAGAAGTCTCGGTTAGTAGGTCGTCATCACCCTGTACGCTACGGTACAAATCTTTTTCAATCTGATCCATGTCTCTGTTCAGTAATCCGAATATTTGCAGTCGTTTCATTCCTTCACCCGTGTCAACAGTTTATGACTCCAAATCTCCATCTTCACTGCCTGCGGCAGCAGACCCATCTCATAGGCATAGCGGAAATAGAGGTTCAGACCTTTCTGCTGCCTTTCTCCAAAATCATAGCTTAAATTGCGAAAGTACCCTTCCCAATAAGACTTAGTTCCTCCAATTGTCGAACAGGCTGCAAGTACTATAGGATCTAAATCACTTAATCCCCGCAGTTTACTCTCAGCAAAAGCTTCTGCAATCTCCGCAATGGCTTCCGGTTTGTCATTCGCAGCTTTTCGATTCACTGCCCAGACCGCAAAGGTCATCCCTAAGCCCGTCCATTCTTTCCAAAGCTCCGCCAGATCCGTAACGATATACCCTTGATCCTGCCAAGAGGCTTTAATCGCATGATCACCAATGAGTAAGCAGGCATCTGCTTGATGCATCATAGCATCCAAATCAGGATTAGCGCTAATATATTCTGGTTTATTGCCAAAAGCCTTTTCCATTAAAATTTTCAGCAAATTTACCGATGTTGCAGAAGTGTTCGTAACAGCAATCGTACCTGTACCTATCTGTGCAAGTGGCACTCGAGAAAAAAGAAAAATAGACCTCACAGGACCGTCCGCACTTACCGATAAATCAGGTAACAGCAATAACTTATCACTGGCTTCAGCATACGCAAAAGAGGATAATGCACCCACATGAATCGTTCCACGACTCATCCCCTGATTAAGAATGGCAGGTACCTCACTCACCATCTCTGCCGGATATTTCAGTGCAGAGGGATGAAAATTGTGAAATACCGGCCATGAGTTAGTATAGCTGATTTTGCCTATGATGGTGTGGCTGTTATTCTCCATCCTTTCAATCCCCCCATCTGCGAAATAATTGATGTTCAATATTAAAGCTGTCAAGCACTTTACCCACCATGAAATTAATCAGATCATCCATACTTTGTGGCCCAAAGTAAAACGCCGGCATTGCCGGAATGATCCGAACCCCCAGACGGGACAGCTTCAACATATTCTCAAGATGAATAGCATGCAGAGGTGTCTCACGAGGAACAAGGACCAGTGGACGTCCTTCCTTAAGCATAACATCAGCAGCACGAGTCATCAGATTGTCGGAGGTTCCATTAGCAACCGCAGACAATGTTCCCATGGAACAAGGCATAATAATCATCCCTTCCACACGAAACGAACCACTTGCAATAGATGCACCGATATCAGCGACAGGATGATAAAGTAGAGAACCGGGATAGCCTTTGAACTTTTCGTTCAAAAAGCCTTCCCGGTCTGATGCGATATAACCTAGTTCTTCTTTAAAAACGCGCCAGCCCGCATTACTTACTACCAAATGAACGGAGTAGCCTAGCGATAGCAACGTTTCGATCAGACGAATACCATAAATAGCACCGCTTGCCCCTGTAATTCCAACCACGAAGTTTTTCGGTTTAGTAAGCGTCATTTTTTGAAATGCACCACCAAGTCAATCAAAGTGAAAGAGAACACCACGATGCTTAGCACGCCGTTCATAGTGAAAAAAGCGGTCTGTAAACGACTGAGATCACTCGGAGATACAATATAATGCTCATAAAAGAGAATAATATATGCGAGGATCATACCAGCCACATACCACCAGCTTAAATCCGTCAAAAACAGCAGCGATACGAATCCAATCGCCGTAAGAATGTGAAACACACGGGCAATAACGAGTGCACCTTGGACCCCAAATCGCACTGGAATGGATTTTAAGCCTTCTTTAAGATCAAATTCAACATCCTGACAAGAGTATATAACATCAAAACCAGCCGTCCAAAACACAATTGTGAAGTAAAATACCATTGAAGTCCAATTCACACTACCGGTCACAGCTACCCAGCCGCCCAGCGGTGCAAGCGCAATGGTAAGGCCGAGGATAAGATGGCATGCCCATGTAAAGCGCTTAGTGAATGAATAAATAACAAGAAGGAATACAGCGATAGGTAACAGCTTAGCTGACAAAGGATTCAATTTAAAGGCTGCCCAAAAGAGCAAGAAAAACGAAATGCCTATAAAAATGACAACTTCACCGATCTTAAGTAACCCTGCAGGAATCGCTCTTCCCGCTGTGCGTGGATTCTTGGCATCACTGATTCGGTCTATCAATCGATTCAATCCCATAGCTGCACTTCGTGCTCCAAACATAGCGATTACAATCCAGCCAATTTGACTCCAGGATGGGAGGCTATCATTCATGACAACGGATCCCAGTAAAGCACCCATAAAGGCAAAGGGTAAAGCAAATACCGTATGTTCAAACTTAATCATTTGTAAAAAGATACCGATTTTCTTAAACATTCCTGTTCTCCTTGAGCCCAATATGTAATGCCGCGATGCCTCCGGTCAAGGGGAAGGATTCCACTTTTTGAAGTCCGGTTTCACGGAAAATAGTGGCCAGTTGCTCCCGGTCTGGGAACATTGCCAATGATTCTGGCAGCCATTTGTATTGCTCGTACCTTTTCGCGAATAACTTACCAAGCAATGGAAGTACACGCTGGAAATAAAAGAAATATACACCTTTAAACGGCTGTTTCATCGGCTTGGATAGCTCCAAACATACAACCATTCCACCAGGTTTTACTACCCGCTTCATTTCGTTAAGCACTTGAACAGGATCTGGCACATTGCGTAGTCCGAATCCAATCGTTGCATAATCAAACGCATTGTCTTCAAAAGGCAGCTCCATAGCATTGCCCTGCACCAGCGAAATACGGTCCTGAAGCTTGCGCTCTTCCACTTTGCGGCGACCTACTTCAAGCATACCTGCACTGAAATCCAGTCCGATTACATTGCCAGTCTGTGAGGCTTCCGCCAAAGCGATGCTCCAATCACAGGTTCCGCAACATAGGTCAACGGCCGAATCCCCGCGCTTCATCCCCATCTTCTTCATCGTGAATTTACGCCATGCCTTGTGGCGGCGAAAGCTTAGGATGTCATTCATCAAATCGTATTTTCCAGCAATACTCTCAAATACGGAATGTACAAACTGCTCTTTTGGTTTGCTGTTGTCACCCACAGCAGTTGTCGTTTTTTCCATAGTCATCCCTTAACCCTCCACGGCTGCTTGTCCTGTGACCTTCATCTGCAGGAGAAAACGATCCAGCGCGATCTCTAGCTCTCTAAGTAAACTCTCGTCTTTAACGCTTTGCAATAGTCCCTGAATAGACTGAAGCGATTGATGAAGCTTGTCCGTCAGTTGCGAATCACATTTATATTTCATTTTTAGCATCTTCCATTCCTTCTGATCAAGGTTCAGGTCTTGAAGTTGCTTACGTTCTTCCTCTGTTGCAGTCTCCATCATCTTCCAATAGCAATAGCCATTCCCTGCATTCGCAGGATCATCACTACGAAGAAGCTCAATAGCAACGGTCTCGCACTGACTGAATTCTGCCAGCAGTTTTTCCCACAGCTCCACTAAGGAGTTCTCAATCATAGGCGTAAAAGAAAGGAACAGCCGCATATTCAGCTGTACCATGTGCCGCAAGTATTGTTCAGCCGAAAGGCGTATGCCTCTCATCTTCACGTAGAGATTCGCTTTCAAGACATTGAAATCTGCAATCGCCTTACTCAAGATTCCAATCATCTCGATCTGATCACTCTTTGCAAGCAAATGGTAAAACCAGCTGCTAAAGTAATCGCCAGCTAGTACCTTCAATTGACGGGAACGCATAGGGTCTCCCCCCCGTCTATCATTCGAACGGTCAATGACCTCATGCGTGTCCAGACCTAGTTGAACAAGCGCTGTCACAAGCGTGTACAACTCTCCGGCACTTCCTTTTGCAGAAGAAGCATGATTTAGAAAAATATATAACAAATGACCCCGGCCATCAGAAAACGGCGGCAAATCCGTATGCTTCTGAATCATGTCGTAGTCGGTGTAGGGTTTAGCCAGTTGCGGTATGCAGTACGGTTTCATTTCAGCCTCCGAAGCCATTGACATAATAATAATTCGTTTGTTCACAATCTTGTCTATTATATCACATGTTTTTTTGTCACGCACTGTGGTACGCCTGAGTTTCTTTTAATCCTTTCAAGGATAAATGAACTGTTTCTTCCAGAGCTCGGTTTCACTAATGCGGAAGCCCGTTTTGAGACGATCCGATATAGGAAGATTACCCGCAGACTGAAGTTCATCTTGCAGCGTATAAGACCATTCAGAACGTCTGATATCACCAGCTAACAGCAGTCGGCGGCTACCAAGCCATTTATCTTCTACCACAATGCGAAGTAGAAGTTGATCCACATTCGAGGTTTCCTGAATAGCAAAGGAAATGGCCTGAGCCATATTTTGATAGAGTTCCTCAGGTTCATGATCGTTCCCGCTCACTTTCAGATCCAGTGACAGAACATGATCTTCCCAGCCAACGCTATCTATGGATAAGGTCAACGGAAGAGCGCCCAGAACATCAACAAGATTGTCATTGCCCAGCACTATGTTATGGCTGCCAGTAAAAGTCTCCACTGTCCCATTTCTCTGCTGTACGGATGAGTCTAAGTCTGCCAGTTTCGGCAAAATAACAGCAGAGGTCGCAGTCAAGAGTAATACGGCACCAATCAACCAGGCTTTGTTCATGGACACGCCCCCTTATCCATAGTACCCACTTTTTTAGTGGATATGATCATTCACCCTTACTATATTTTGAAAAAAAGCAGGCTATGCCTGCTTTTCAGCTTTCACTTTCCAATTGTCCGTGTTTCGTTAAAATTTCAGCTTTTCCGCGGATTTTCATTGCTGAGGTATGATCGGTAAATTGGGCAATCAACACCTCACCCTTGTCTAGCTTCTCTGTATGATGAAAGCGTGTATCCGTACCTCTAGTTAGCCCAATGACTTGAACGCCATTTTCTTTGGCCTTAACCACAATATAGTCGCTACCTGTCGGAAGCGGATTTTCGCTCGTATTTTTATCCGTCATCGCTGATCCTCCTCTAAACCTAATGTACAGCTCATGCTATTCCAAAAAACAAATGCCGCCTTGGAGGGCGGCATAGTTGTTACTTAAAAAGACTATGGGATTGATATGTAGAAATCTTTATTTGATTCCGTCTTTCAGCGCTTTACCAGGTTTGAATGCCGGTACCTTGCTTGCAGGAATTTCGATTTCTTCACCAGTTTGTGGGTTACGGCCTTTACGTGCGGAACGTTCGCGCACTTCAAAGTTTCCGAATCCAACCAGTTGCACTTTATCACCGCTTTGCAGCGCTTCTGTAATTGCTTCGAAAACCGCATCTACAGCTTTAGTAGCATCCTTCTTGGGAAGTTCAGTTGCTTCTGTAACTACATTGATCAAATCAGATTTATTCATGTTTTCTCACCTCCCTGAGTAAATTTCCGGTATCATACACTGTTTCCGTTTAAACGTAAAATATACGTGATAATCCCGTTTATTACTGAACACTGGCGCCCATAGACCTTGAAGCGCAACAAACTTATAGTAATACAGCCCATCCATAAATTCAAGCAGTTAGACAAAAAAGGAGTAGAAATTATCATCTATGCTTGCATAAACGTCCAATTGCCATCTAATTTTATAGACCTATAAGACCAGGTTAATTCTTCTTTTCAGAAAAAAAATTGAGTCAGATTCACCGTTATTATAGGAACTAGGAATCAAGTTTCGTTATTTTTACGCATAAAAAGAGTGGGATCTCTCCCACTCTTCCAATCTGCTTAAATTTAAGTTAGAGAATAATTGCAATAAGTCCGCCTGAGCCTTCATTGATGATCCGACCAAGCGTTTCTTGCAATTTGTAGCGCGCATTATCCGGCATCATCGCGATCTTGCCTTGAATACCTTCCCTCACAATGGAATGCAAGGAGCGCCCAAAAATATCGGATTCCCAAATCTTAATCGGGTCGTTCTCGAAATCCTGCATCAAATAACGAACCAACTCTTCACTTTGTTTCTCTGTACCAATGATTGGTGAGAACTCAGATTCAACATCAACACGAATCATATGAATAGATGGTGCGGTGGCTTTTAAGCGAACCCCAAAGCGAGAGCCTTGACGAATCAGCTCTGGTTCATCTAGCGCCATTTCAGCTAGTGAAGGAGCAGCAATACCATAACCGGTAGTCTTGACCATTTCTAAAGCTTCCGAGAAACGGTCGTACTCCCTTTTCGCGTGTGAGAATTCCTGCATCAGCTGGAGCAAGTGATCCTTGCCACGGATTTCAACCCCTACTACCTCCATCAGAACCTGATCATACAGCTCTTCTGGGGCATACAGATCGATCTCTGCTACACCCTGACCCATGTTCATACCACTTAGGCCTGCTTTATCGATAAAATCATACTCTGTGAACTGAGATACGAGCCGGTCAACATCCCGCAAGCGGCGAATGTCTTTTACCGTATCGCGAACGGAGTTCTCATAGCTACTACGCAGCCAGTGATTCTCTCCAAGCACCATGACCCAGCTTGGCAAGTTCACATTTACTTCATGAACAGGGAATTCGTACAATACTTCACGCAGTACGCCTGTTACATCCTCTTCGGTCATGTTTGCTGCGCTGAGTGTCATGACAGGGATATCGTATTTGATGGCTAGCTCGCTACGGAGCTGCTGTGCTTCCTCACTGCGTGGGCGAGTGGAGTTAATGACAAGCACAAATGGCTTACCCACTTCCTTCAGCTCTGCAATGACGCGCTCTTCAGAGTCCACGTACGAGTTCCGCGGAATTTCTGCAATCGTACCATCTGTTGTTACTACAACACCAAGCGTTGAATGCTCCTGGATGACCTTACGGGTCCCGATTTCTGCCGCTTCCTGAAAAGGAATTGGCTCCTCAAACCAAGGTGTAGAGATCATTCGTGGTCCATTCTCATCCTCGTAGCCTTTAGCGCCTTCTACAGCGTAACCCACACAGTCTACCAGTCGAACGTTAACCTCAAGCCCTTCCGCAACCTTGATTTGGACTGCGTTGTTAGGCACGAACTTAGGTTCAGTGGTCATAATTGTTTTGCCTGCTGCGCTTTGCGGAAGCTCATCCACAGCTCTTACCCGATCTGCCTCATTCGTGATGTTAGGCAGAACAATTGTTTCCATGAAGCGCTTGATAAATGTCGATTTCCCCGTGCGAACCGCGCCGACGACGCCAAGATAAATGTCTCCGCCGGTACGCTCGGCAATGTCCTTGAAAATATCCACTTTTTCCAAAAGAGATCCCCTCCTCATATTACTCCGAAGAAAAAATGCCTGAAGAGCATCGACTTCGCGTTCCGCCGGTAATCTGACCCTTGCAGGACATCAACCGGACTTATCGTATGCCCGCCCGAAGCCTAGCTGCTTTCGACCGGGACGTACTGGCCCCGCGCTAAACTCCGAATGCTCGGACATGCATTTGGACTAGTATCATAATATGTATCCGGAACGAATTTATGACCCATAATCGCGCATTTTGCAATGTAATTTCTAAAAATTAGTTGTGCGCGCCGCAAGGCGTCTGACGCCCGGAAGCTTTCTCATCCATCATATGAGGTAGGGTTCATTGATAGAACTAACAAAATAGCCAGCTATAATAGCTGGCCCAATCCAATATATGCGTATCTACTCTCTATTTCAGTAGCGTAATACCAAATGAAGCTCCGGCATTCCCGGCAAATACAATATTGCCCTTAATAGGTAGTACAACCTCATTGTTACTACTAATGACCGTGTTATTCACTAGGGCTCCCGTTTCATCGTATACCATAAAAGCACCTTTTGCTGGCATCTTAACTACCATTTTCTTTCCAGCCGCTGTTTCGGGAACACTGAACCATCTAGCATAACCATCAGCTTGTATCGTAGCTATCGACGATTTGCCTTTATAGAGCGGCTTCACTCCGTCCTCACTCATATACAAGGTTCCAGCCGCATTAAAGTACTCTATGCCCTCTTTGGCATAGAAAAGAATATCAAATGTATCTCGGCCCGCGATGCCAGGAATTTGGTGCTGGCTCCCAGCCGTATTTGGACCTGTTATCTTCATAGCTTTGAAATAACCCTCACTTGTCTGTATTGTTGGCCTAATCATGTTCATATAGGTGATGGAACTGAATTTCTCGTTGACTGGATAGTATAACTTACCTTCTCTTTTTGCCCATGCATCTGCGGTTTGTTTATTCAGTGCTGCAACTTCCAATTTCTCCGCCTTATATTCAGAATACGCAAGCTGGCCTAATTCAGGAACCGAAATATACTGGCTCATCCACAAATAAGTCCGTCCGTTGCTTTCCTTTACAAAATTAACCTTTGTGTTGCCTTCCTCATCAACAAAAGTTCCATCCGTGGTGTAAATAAATTTTTGTTCCGGAGCAGTCATTCCTGATAACAAGAGTTCCCCGTCTTTGATAGCTGCCTTCCACTGATCACCTAGAGTACTGTAATAACCTGCGTATTTCACAAGATCTTTTGGCATGTCAGCCTTAACTGGCTTGCCAAATGATTTATCTGGCTTGATTTCTTT
This sequence comes from Paenibacillus sp. FSL F4-0236, assembly GCF_038000135.1. Taxonomy (NCBI): domain Bacteria; kingdom Bacillati; phylum Bacillota; class Bacilli; order Caryophanales; family Paenibacillaceae; genus Paenibacillus; species Paenibacillus sp. FSL F4-0236. The sequence goes on along the minus strand of NZ_JBBOBK010000001.1, from coordinate 1,234,879 downwards.
AATTGCGCCCTTCTCTTTCATCGCCTGAAGGAGCAGTTCACTTGCCAGCAGTTGATTAATTGAGGAGCTCCCGCCCGAGGTAATGACTGCTGCAGCCATATTCTGTACAGGAAGCACGACGAGAGAGGATTGATACATCTGTGTATCTCCTCCTTTAACAAGAGCTTTTATACCATAATCGTTAAAAGGGAATAATCGCACACTATCCCAACCAAGTCCGTAGTCAGCAGAATTATCCCCGTCTTTGGGCCAAAATCCCTTTCTATACTCTTCTTGCTCCATGGCCTGTACTGATTTGGTTGAGAGTACATCTGCTCGCTTCCCAGTAAAGATTTGCGAGAATCGGACCAAATCCTCCGCAGTAGAGTAGACTCCGCCTGTACCAATCGCATTGGTCGTCTCCGTTGGAAGCTGCCCCTCATATGCAGGAGAGTAAAGGCCGGCAAATTTGCTTGAATCTACCTTATCTTGTGGCGTCATGGTATGGTTCATACCCAAAGGTACTGCAAAATTGTGATGAATGAATTCCGTGAAAGTCATTTTACTGACTCTTTCTACAAGAATCTCAGCCAGCGTGAATCCATCATTGCAATAAACAGAGAAAGCTCCGGGCTCTGCCTTTAATTTCTGTGTAGACAAGTGCTCTAGCAGCGTATCGTGTACGTACGTATCTGGATCATCAAATAGAAATGCACTAGTTAAAGTCGAACCCTGCAAACCGGATGAGTGATTCAACAACATGCGTGGGGTAATCTTTTTATAACGTTCATCTTCCATCTTAAAATCCGTTATATATTGTATGACAGGAGTATCGAGATTGATCTTGCCTTCATCAACTAGTTTCATGACCGCTGACGCCGTAAACATTTTGCTCGTAGAGCCAATACCATAGATTGTTTCCTTCGTTAAAGGGATTTTCCCTTCTGCGTCGTTAAATCCACTTTGTCCCGATACTTTGATCACTCCATTGTCGATCAAGGCATACTGCACGCTGGTTATCCCATATTGTTCAGTTAGAAGCGCTGCTTTCTCAGAAGCGAGCTTCTCAAGCGTCTTAGAAGGAACCTCAACTACGCTGCTAGAAGCCAACGCGCCTGTAGGGATAAGTGGGGTCAGGACTAAGGTCGCTGCAAGCGTCCATATGAATTTTTGTTTCATCTCATCTACATCCTTTTGCCTCTAATTTTATACGGTTACGATTATTTCATGATTTATTTCTAGCTTGAACTGAATCTCCTTTCTTACCTTCATTCTAGCAATCCAGTCTTACGCGCCATTAAACTGAACCTTAATTCCATCTACGATTTATGTAAGACAATTAAGCTTCTGTTAAGGCAATATCTGAACAACACAAAAACGCCTAATCCTTCGGATATAACCGAAGCTTAGACGCTCTTAAGCTTTAACTTTCACTTCAACTAGGAGACTGCGGGACAGGCTGATTGTTAATCCATAGATACGGCAAAGACTTCACGGGCACGTAATAGGAAGCTTCCTCCAGATCTAGTCGCAAATCTTTTTTCTCGTCATGTTCCCCACCATTCTTTTCGATGGCAGCTATAATATCAAAGACATAATCTACATAGACCGTTCCAGCCTTATCCATGATGAAATCAAGAACCTGCCCGGAATAGACGCTAGTTAATGATATGGAGCTTGTTCCTGCCTTCTTATGATCAATGGTGTAAAGTCCAGGATATAGCTCATCAAGTACGGGCAAAGAGCCGTCATGAGCTGATTTATAACGATTAATCTGACGCTGCACATCATTCACCTTTTGAACGGTAACAAGGTCCATCACCTTAACAACTGGATCACTTTCCTCATTCAAAATAAGAAAATAAGCGCTTCCGCCCTGTTCAAAAGCCGTAGCCGGAATATCATCCAAATATCCCTTATTGTTCAGCTTGCCTAGGTCTATCCGGAACTTTTCATATCTTGGAGTAGCTTCATCCGCATTAAGGATCGGAAGCACACCTTCCTCTTGTTGAAAATCATCAACGGCTGCTTGTATCCGCTTAACACTTTCTCGATAATTAACGCTAGCACGCTTTTCTTCTCCAGGATACAGACATCCGGAAAGAGTAAGAGCGATTGACATCACTACCAGAAAAAGTCTTGCTCCTGCCTTTAGCTTCTTCTTTCTTCGTATAAACTCCAACCGAGTCCCTCCCACGGTGACAATCTAACACTACCACAGCTCATCTTCTTCCCCACGCCGCGCAGCTTCAAGCTTACGGCGTACAGCAGCCTTAAGTGGATCTTCTGGCACCTGAACGGTCACATCGCTCCATACGGCAGCCTGACAAGCCAGACGCACTCCTTCTTCTAACGTAGTTCCAAGCTTACGTCGTTCAATATCCCCTGGCGGTCTCAGCGCTGTGGCCTCTTCAGTCGCAATTTTAACCTTGCACATCAAACAGCCTGCTTTGCCTCCACAGCGAGTGGTAATCGTCACTCCGGCTTTACGAGCTGCCTCCAGTACCGAGATACCACGATTCACCACAGCTTTACGACCTTCAGGTTGAAACATAACGGTGACGCCATTTTGCGATTTCATGATGTTACTTCCTTCCTCAACATTATGTAACTGCTTACATAATCGAAACAACTCCGCCCAATAGGCCAACTAACATGATGACAAACGCAAGGATAGATAGCAGTGCTTTAAGCAGTCCCTTTGTTTTGCTCCGAGCAAAAGTTATTAGAAATACAGACAGTCCCATAATCAGCATTGCAATCAGGGACAACCACATTTTTGTCATCGGATCCAAGGTCAAAGCCCCCATTCGCCTGTAATATATTAGGGATTATTATATCATGACCTTATCCTATTCTGTAAAAAAACATCATTTTTTATATATTATTATTAAGATATTTTAGCTGAGAGAGTTTTACAATAAATAAAAAAAGAGCAAAAGATAACAGAATCTCATGGATTCTGGATCTTTTGCTCACCCAACCTAAAGCTATTTTTTAAGCATCATTTTCATTAAAGACTCCATTGTGCCGGAACCTGCGCCGCCTTTTTTGACGGCATTAATAATTTCCTGCACAGTAGCTTCACTGACCGGCACTTTCGCCATCGATGACACCTGCTTAATTAACTGGCGGAGCTGGGCTTCATTCTGCGTAGTTCCTGGTTTGACCGTACTGGCTAGCTTTTTGACGGCACTTTCCGTAATGTTCTTGCCCGCCTTTTTGTTAATGGCGTTCAATGCATCCTTGGAAAAATCTCTGCTCACTTTTCATCCCTCCTCCGTCAATCCCCAATACAACATATGAGAAATTGCGGAAAAAGGTGAACAGGATCAGGAATGCCACTGCTCCCAAGTTTCCTGAGATATTGCCTCAAGCTCAGGTTTACGATCACGGCCCATCAGAGCTTCAACAGCACTACGTGGACTTCTACCTTTAAAAAGGACATGATAAATTTGATCTGTAATGGGCATTTGGACCCCTAGCTTGATGGAAATGGCATAAGCTGCCTCCGTGGTACGAATACCTTCGACAACCATTCCCATCGACTCCAGTACCTCATCCAGTGGTTTCCCTTGCCCGAGCATAAAGCCAGCACGCCAGTTACGGCTGTGCTGGCTCGTAGCAGTCACTACAAGATCGCCAACACCTGCAAGCCCTGCAAAGGTCAAAGGATTCGCTCCAAGCTCGACGCCCACCCGAGAAATCTCGGCCAGTCCACGTGTCAGAAGCGCCGCCTTAGCATTATCCCCAAATCCTAGACCATCGGATAGACCTGCACCGAGTGCAATAATATTCTTTAGTGCGCCGGCAAGTTCTACTCCTACCTGATCACGGTTCGTATATACACGAAAATCATTGTTTATGAACAATTCCTGTGCTTCAGCAGTACGCTTATCATCAGGTGAAGCCACAACAACTGTAGTAGGACACAGGCGCACTACTTCCTCTGCATGACTCGGTCCGGAGAGAACGACAATCTGCCCTTCGTCACAGCCTAGTTCTTCAGCAATAACGATCGACATCCGTTTCTTGCTTTCAGTCTCAAAGCCCTTCGTAGCATGAACGCATAGCATTTCATCCTTCCAGAACGGCTTCAGACTGCGAGCAACCTGTCGCATACCTGAAGATGGGGCTACAATAACAACCGCTTTAGAACCGGAAACTGCGGTCTCCAGATCGGTGGTTGCAATGATGTTTGCGGGCAGAGAAATCCCCGGTAAATACTTATTATTGATATGAGAACCATTGATCTCGGCAGCTTGATCAGAGTTACGTGTCCACAGATAAACTTCCGAGTGATTCGCAGCCAGCACACTTGCCAGCGCAGTTCCCCAGCTCCCCGCTACTAGTACGGTTACTTTATCAGACAACACGATTCCCTCCTTTTACTTTTGAGCCTATCTTGTTCTCACGGCCCTCTACAATCTTAACAATGTTCGTCCGGTGCCGCCAGAAGGCAAAAACCGCAATGATAATACTGGTCCAGAGCACAGGCTGTGTAAATCCTGTCAACAATAGAAAGACCGGTGTCAGCGCGACAAAAATCAACGAGCCAAGTGACACGTAACGAGTGATAAAGATAGATCCTATGGCGATAACACCAGCGAGCAGTGCAGGCCATAAACATAGTGTGGCCATAACACCGATCGTAGTAGCGATGCCCTTTCCCCCACGGAAACGAAAGTAAAGCGGCCAGTTATGTCCGACAATGGCAGCGATTCCGCAAAGAGCAGCAACCCAGGTTCCCCAGCCGCCTACCCAAGTTCCTAACCAAACTGCGGCAACACCCTTCAGTACATCCAGCACTAGCACAGATATCGCAGGACCTTTTCCCAGTACACGCAGTGTATTGGTAGCCCCCGCATTGCCGCTCCCATATTGACGGATATCAATTCCCTTTAGTAGCTTGGCGAACAGCACACTAAAGCTGACAGAACCAAGCAAATAGCTTACAACGATAACCAGAAGTTCAAGCGCCACACTTCTTCTCCCCTAACCTTCGTTTTCGGATTTGCGCCGTGTAAAGAGACGGATTGGCGTTCCCTCGAAATTAAACGCCGCGCGGATTTTATTCTCCAAGTAACGTTCATAGGAGAAGTGCATCAGCGATGGGTCATTTACGAACACCACGATCGTCGGTGGCTTCACCGCAACCTGCGTTACGTAGTTAATACGTAAGCGACGGCCTTTGTCAGTTGGAGGAGGGTTAATCGCAATGGCATCCGATACAACATCGTTCACCAGATGCGTAGTAATGCGTAGTGCATGCTGTTGAGATACATGCTGCACCACTGGTAGCAGTTTTTGCAGGCGCTGTTTAGTTAAAGCCGACAAGAAAACAACCGGTGCGTAACTCATAAACAAGAAATGGTCACGAATCTTAGACTCGAAGTTCTGCATAGTCTTGTCGTCTTTCTCAATGGCATCCCATTTGTTTACAACAAAAATAGACGCTTTACCAGCTTCATGTGCATAACCAGCGATATGCTTGTCCTGGTCGATGATGCCCTCTTCACCGTTAATTACAACGAGAACCACATCAGCCCGTTCAATCGCACGCATCGCACGCATAACACTGTATTTCTCAATATTCTCATATACCTTGCCTTTTTTGCGCATACCTGCAGTATCGATAAGCACATAACGTTGTCCATCACGTTCAAAAGGCGTATCAATGGCATCGCGAGTAGTACCTGCAATATCACTAACGATAACGCGTTCTTCACCCAGAATTGCGTTAACCAAAGAGGATTTACCTACATTCGGACGGCCAATCAAAGCTACACGAATGACATCGTCATCATACTCATCATCTATTTTCTCTGGCAGACGTTCTACGACAGCGTCCAATAAGTCACCGAGCCCTGTACCATGACTACCGGAAATTCCGATTGGATCTCCAAAACCTAGGCTATAGAACTCATAAATATCATCTGCACGCTTCATATTATCCACTTTATTGATGGCAAGAACGATCGGTTTACCTGAACGGAACAGAATCTGAGCTACCTCTTCATCTGAATTCGTCACACCACTCTTCGCCTCACACATAAATACAATAACATCCGCTTCTTCAATCGCCAGCTCCGCTTGAACGCGGATTGATTTCAGAATCGTGTCATCTCCATCAATTTCAATACCTCCGGTATCAATCACACTGAACGACTTGCCGTTCCAATCTGAAATACCATAAATCCGGTCACGTGTAATCCCCGGTTTATCTTCTACAATGGCCAATCTATCGCCAATCAGCCGATTAAAAATCGTCGATTTCCCGACGTTAGGCCTCCCAACGATTGCCACAACGGGTCTTGCCATATTCATTCCTCCTGTCATCCTTACGATACTCATCATAGCAAAAAACATTAAAATTGGCTAACACTCATGTTAGCTTTAATAAATTCTTTCTGTCACTGGAAAAAGAGAATCGGCGAACCCCCGTATCGAGGGCTCGCCGATTACTTTACCCGTATATTCAAAAAGCAGGATTAGTTATTACCTTTGAATTTGTCCAACTTGTCACCAAAACGTTCAGCAAGCGTAAAGCTAAGGCCTTCGTTGCTTAGAGAAACGTTAGGGTTATTCAAAACTTCTTTAGGAGCTCTGTCTCTGCTGTTGCTGCGTTCAGGTCTAGCAGTAGGTGCTGGAGCTTCTTCAGTTTCTTTGATGCTCAGGCTAACACGTTTCTCGGATGGATTGAAGTCCAGTACTTTCACTTGTACTTCTTGTCCTTCTTTCAATACTTCGTGTGGAGTAGCAATGTGTTTGTGGGAGATTTGTGAAATGTGCACAAGACCTTCCACACCTGGAAGCAATTCAACGAATGCTCCGAAGTTCACAAGACGTTTTACAACGCCTGTTACAACATCACCGATGTTGATTTCGCCAGCAGCAGAGTCCCAAGGACCTGGAGCAGCAGCTTTAATGCTCAGGCTGATTTTTCCTTTTTCAGGATCAACCTTAAGTACTTTAACACGTACTTTATCACCTTCAGAAACTACATCAGAAGGCTTCTCTACGTGATTCCAAGCGATTTCGGATACGTGTACAAGACCGTCTACTCCGCCAACATCAACAAATGCGCCGAATTGGGTCAGACGTTGTACAGTACCTTCAATGATTTGACCTTCAGACAGTTCAGCCATAATTTTAAGCTTATTAGCTTCGAACTCTTCTTCAAGAACTTCTTTAGCGGACAGGATTACTTTACTGTTCTCACGGTCAAGTTCTTTCACTTTAACGCGAAGGGTACGGCCTTTGTAATCGCTGAAATCTTCAACGAAGTGACGCTCAACCATGGAAGCTGGGATAAATCCACGTGCTCCAACATCAGCTACTAGACCGCCTTTAACAACGTCAGCCACAGTAACTTCGAAAGCTTCTTGGGAAGCAAAGTACTTCTCAAGATCTTCCCATGATTTTTCGCTATCAACAGCACGTTTGGAAAGAACAAGGCTTTCCTTGTTGTCGTTGATGCTAACAACTTTACATTCTACTTCCTGTCCAACTTCTACTGCTGCAGCAGCGTTGTCCAGTTGTACTGCGGACAATTCGCGAATCGGAATCACACCGTCGTATTTATATCCAATGCTTACATAAGCTTGGTTATCTTCAATTTTGACGATTGTTCCTTTCACGGTATCGCCTTTTTTCAGAGAAATGATTTCCAAGTCAGCTTGGTTAGTCACTTCTTCTTCGTTAACGGCAGCAACTTCTACAGCTCCGTTATTTTCTGTCACAGCGGATTCCACCGCTTCTACGGTTTCATTGCTCTCCGTAGCTTCCTGATTTTTAATTTCTTCAGACATGTGATTAGCCTCCTCGATTCAAAACCCCATTTATTTAAACCTGCGTATAGCAGAGTTCAAAACAAGCATTGCTTGGTATTACAAATTACACTTGAAGATAGTATGTTCCAAAAAATAGCGACTATGCCGTTATTTAATCATAGCACAGGACGAAATTTGTGATTCCGTTTATCCCTTAACCAACAGTTGGTATACCCGACTTCTTCATCTCATTGATGCGTTCCATAATGACATCGGTAACAGCCTCGAGAGATTCACTTCCTGCACCGGCAAATTGACTGAGATCTATAGGAGCCCCATAGACTACAACCATCCGTCGAAAGGGTTTGTACTCACCGACAATAGCGGCTGGAACAACTGCAGCACCGCTTCGAAGTGCAAAGCTTGCAGCACCTTTCTTGGCAACTCCGGCGTCAGAGTTACGCGTACCCTCCGGGAAGATACCCATGACATTACCACCGCGAAGTGTGTTAAGGGCCGTTTTAATGGATTCTTTGCTTACACCACCACGTTTGACCGGAAAAGCACCCAATTTGTTAATGAGCCAGCCAAGCACAGGAACCTCAAAAAGTTCTGCCTTAGCCATATACTTTACTTGACGGTCTAACTTAATCCCGATAGTCATCGGATCCAGCAAACTAATATGGTTGGCACAGAGCAGCACCCCGCCCTCCTTTGGCACATTCTCTTCCCCCACAATCTTAAGCGGGAAAACAATTGCGTAAATCAAGCGAAGCAATCTTCGGCAAAATACATAAATCATAAATGATTTCTCTCCCCGTCAACATGAGATCTACAATGGGATACAATGGCCTCCACGACTTGATCGATATCCATAAAGGTCGTGTCGAGAAGAATCGCATCTTCCGCACGTCGCAGCGGTGAAATCTCCCGTCCTTCATCCAGACGATCCCGCTGTGCAATATCATGTTCAAGCTGCTGAAGCGTCACCGATTCCGCGTCTCTCAATTCCTTATAACGACGGAGAGCTCTTTCTTCCACACTTGCCGTCATAAAAATCTTTACTTCGGCATCGGGCAGCACGGTCGTACCGATATCGCGGCCATCCATTACAACGCCTTTGCGAAGCGCCATCTGACGCTGCAAATGACTCAGTCTGGACCTTACACCTTCGATCTTCGAATACTGCGACACAAGGCCGCTAACCTGAAGACTCCGAATATGCGGCGTTACGTCTTCCCCATTAATCAGCACCTTCTGGATGTCTTTTTCCGGAATAAGCTCAATAACCATATCGTGAACTTTCTGGTTCACTTGATTCTGATCTTCCGGTTCTATGCCTTCTCGGATCATATACCAGGTGATTGCCCGGTACATTGCGCCTGTATCGACATAAATATAAGACAACTTCTGCGCTACCAATCGGGCTACAGTACTCTTGCCTGCCCCGGCAGGTCCGTCGATGGCGACGTTAATTCTGTCGTAAGTATGTGTACCCTGCCTATCCAACGGGGCATTCCTCCTCAAACACTCTTTCATAAGAAAAGCATCTAGCGATGTCAAGTTCGTTCCTGCAATATCAAGGAGCACATACAAATGGATATGCTTGATGATATTATCAAGAAAAAAGCAGGCATTGCCTGCGACTTATAAAATTATACCACAGTTTATACTTCAGTGCAAAATCAGAACACTTAATAGAGCTAAGAAAAATGCCTATCGGTTGCGGAAATCAAACTGTCGTTCAAAGCAGTAACGTATTATTTTCTGACGCTCATTATCCGTAATAGCCACAAATTTCAGCATGGCCAATTGGCGCCCGTTTTCAAGCTTTTTAATCCGAACCACTTCACCTTCAAAGTCCACATGCTCAATACTACCATTTCGATAAGGCACTAGAACCCAGCAGGATAATTTCGCTCCCACCTCGAGCTTCACTTGGTGATCCACCAAGAAAGACGTTCCTCCTCCGCCGATATCATCTGTACGTACAAGGAATCTTTTGCCAAAGCTATCCTTCACAGCTAATTCAAGATCTGCATTCACCCGAAAAAAGCTTCGTCTCTGAATTTTGAAAATCGAATCCGCCTCTGGTTTTTGTATCCGGACCATACGAATTACATCTTCTTTAAACCCGAGAACATGAGTATTAAAGTAATTTTTAATGCCACCCTCAGTAATAAAATAAACCGAAAGCTCGTCCCCCATAAAAAGTCGTTTCAGACGACCGTCACTCTCCTGCATAGGAATTTCAATCAGGAATGCGTCGTCCTCTGTCTCTGCAATTCTCGATCTATATTCAACTTCTGCTTCAGCAGCGTCACTGGAAGCAACCTGTATGTATAGATATTCATTAATTTTAGGATACAAAGATGTCACCGCCAAATCAGTATAGTTAACAATGATTATAGCATGGGAATATCACCCAATGAGATAAATATTATTTGAATTTCAAAAATAAAGAAGGGCCCATCCAAATAATGGATGCGCCCTGTTTTTTCACTTTTGTTCTACTCCTGAAGAAGGCCTGATTTCTTCCACGGACTCTTCAATGCCGTCGTCCGCATTAAGATAAATACGATACTGAGTACCATTTACCTCTCCGCCAAATTCGTAAGTCAAGACTTCTACGGAGTCATCATTTTTAATCCACGCCATGCGATGGTAATTCTCATTGAAATCCGAATTCAGAAATTTCTTCGCTTCCGCCAGAGTCAGCTTTGGCTTTGGAATTTTACGATTGTCCTTATGCTCATTGACATATTCGCTAGCCTCAAATCCAACCGCTGTCCCAGTATCAAGTCCAATGCGGATCGTCATTTTCTCAGGATAAATCAAGACATCATTTTGGCTCGTTACAAAGGTTAAATTCCCGATATTATCATAACGGTCAGCATTAACCGCAGTCATATGAGGATATCCTTTTTTCTTAAGAAACTGCTCCGCCTTAGTAACTGCTTCTTCTAGGGTCACCTTAGCAGGTCCTATCTCACGGTTATCGTAATAAGAGATCAGTAAACCACCATTTTTGGTGAAATCCATACTGATAATCTGCTTATTATTCGAACCACTGACTGTAGCCGTATAAGAAGGCCACTTCGTATTTTTTCCGTTTTCTTTAACGTCTACCTTAGCATTTGAGCCTGCATTAGCAAACTTAATGGCTTTACGTTTGATATCTTCAACTGAAACAGGGGTACCTCCGAGCATTTTTACAGAGCGTTTATCGTAAATGCTTGCAACTGAAGGACCCCAATCCAGGTCCGGGTAACCTTCGACACGTTTGTCCACCGACTTAAAGCCGTCAATAATCGAATTATCTTCTGCCTTATTCTCTGTAGCCAATGCGGTTTCAACATCCATCCAGCGCAAACGGCTACCAATCACTTTATTCTGAACATCTTGCAAATCTTTTGAGATTTCTCCAGAGCTCTTATACAATGCTTTTAAATTGCTCAATTCACCATCTGTCAAAGGCTTCTTAGCGAAATCACGAATCCCAGCTTTATAAGAAAAGTTTGAGATTTTGGACAGAAACTCCTCCGTTTTGCTAAATGGCAGTAATGTGAGTGGCAACTGATTAATTTCATTTTGCGCCTCACTGGTCATCCGCCACACATTAACAAGTCCTTTGCGGTGCATCCCGTTAGAAGCGGAGTTAACAGCTAGTGTGTTTCCCAGCTCTCCATGAAGACGCTCCACGTGGTAAGACAAATCATGAAAGGCACGCTGATATTGGTTCTCCGCCTTAATTAGGATCGCATTCTTCTCCTGATTCTCCTGATAACCCCACACGAGCGCTCCAATTAACAGCAGCGCAGTCAGCGGGAACATTACAGCACTTAATCTTTTGTACATAGGGCTACAAGACTCCTTTCGATAGCTTATTGGCGTTAGTTTGACAATAAACTAGGAGTCTTATGCACCCTTCTGTAACACAATATGACTAAAGTGTTTGAATAGAGGGATTTCACTCCAAATTTGCATAGCATAGCGCTTATGCTCTCTCTTCGATTTCAAAGCCACTGCTATTACTGCAAAGGCATTGCTTAAAGCCGGTTTGAATCACACCCTGCTCTTTTATCCCTCTTAATATGTAGGTCTCACCGCATTGTTTGCAAAGTATACGGACTTTTATACGCAAAAAAAGACACCTCTCTCCTCTCTGGAATCTCCCGCTAAGGAACAATCCTTTGAATATAAGTGTGTCCATCTCGATTATAGGTTAACCTCTTCTTCTCGTTTCAGAAAGCGGAAAGGGGACCGGCTATTCGCCCTATCCACTTTCCCCATCCCTCCGTACCATAGAATAGCCATCAGAGGAACAATAAACCATATCCAGTAGTTAGCTGTCGTACTCAAAATAAAGTCATAAATCCCATGCCACAACCATGGCAGCAAGATAGAGATTAACAGAATCCCTTTTGTTTTAGCTCCCTTTGAGAACTTGGCTCTCCCTAAATGATAGCCCATGATTACACCAAACATAGCGTGTCCAGAAACCGGAAGCAGTGCTCTCAGGAACATGGAACCGATTGATGCATTGCTATACCAAGCGTACATTATATTTTCTATTGTTGCGAAGCCGAGCGAAATCGCTACGGCGTATAGTATCCCATCATATGGCTCGTCAAATTCGGTGTGATTGTAAATCATATGGTAAAGCACAAACCATTTTAGACATTCTTCCACGCCAGCGGATATGAGAAACGACTCCACATAAGGACCGCCATTCAGTCCCAGCATTAGTCCTCTCTGAATGATCATAACAGGGAATACAATCAGAAGGCCTAGAAGGAACACCTTAATAACGATATGAAGCGGTTCTTGATCATACTTATCTTTCAAATAAAAAAAGGTCAGCAGAGCAAGTCCCGGCGCTACTGCCGACGAAATAACCGATAACACGAGCACCGAATAACCTCCCTATATCCCTAGCGCCTTATTCTGCTGATTACAGCAAGGCAGATAACAGCTTTAATTCAAGAATGACCGCCATACCATCAAGAACAAGAATAGGGCTAATCAGCTAAAATGATGCTTATCAGCCCTATCATGCTATTTAATCCTGACGCTTAAAATGAGTGCACAATAACTGGACTGCATTCTCCGGCATTACTGTCTTCCCGTATTCATCGAGGACAGCTTCAGTAACCGGTGAGGAATCTCCAAACTCAGCTAGTACGCCAACAAGACCTGACAACGCTGTTTCTTCAAATTCCTTAGGATCGAAGTACAGATACCATTTATTGTTATAAGAATACAGTTTCCCCTGGGAAGTAATATTACCAATGAGCACATGTGCCGCTTCAACAAGAACCTCGAAATCGCGGAATGCATATACAATGGAGTCGCTTTGTTCAAGAGTAACTTCCATTTCGTAAATCTCTTCTGGCAATTCTTCTTCCCCGGACGCACCGTACTGATGGTGATCATATTTTCCTCGGGTCACTATAACGACCATGCCTTGGGCGGGCAATGCGAAAACTTCTACGGCAAGCGGACCGGTAGCATCAAAACCTAGTTCACTATATGCTTGGTCCATCATCTCCGTAAACAGGTCATGAACCTTAGGAACTTCCTGCCACATGTCTTCCTTCTGGATGCCCCGCTCGCTCAGGTCGTCAAAAGTGAGGAAAATCCGTATCTTATCTTGACTTAATCGCTCTATTCTCATGACAGGATCCTCCTTTTGCAAGCTCATTTATTATAATGTATGATGAGTCCCGAGTAATGAGCCAAAAATGGTTACTATGTATGTATGTTATCATTTTGCAGAGATAAATGCACGAAAATAAATATATAAAATCCTCTTAAAGCATTGCCACTACTGAAGAGCTTATTCTAATTCATAAACCACTTTCAAGCCCTTGAATATAAAAAAGAATCATTCTGCGGAATATTTCATCCTCAAAATGATTCTGAAGGAGTCCTTTACGGTTACAATCCCGGTATGGCAGTATGCGTTTCTTTAAGAATTTGCTCCACTTCGCTCTTCACTTCAGGATTGTTGCGAATGAAATCCTTCAGTAATTTGAGATTGGATTCTTTTGATTTTGCCGGTGATTCCGTTTTATGCTCAGAGGTTCCGCTGTTCGAACCATTACTTTGAGCATTGCTGCTTGTATTACTGCTTGCATTGCTGCTTGAAGCAGCAGTGTTTCCAAACCCTGTCGTAGCCATACCAATTATTTTTTCTTTTGCTTTATCTGCTGCTCCACTCATGGAACCGCCCGATTGCCCCAGCGAAGACATTAGAGAATTCCGCTTTTTGGACATAATCATACTGGCTGCGACGCCCATCAGCACCCCACATAAAAATGACGAAGTATTCATATTTCCAGCCTCCTTGTATGGTAAAATCATGTTTAGTGTTCGCGGAAAGATTGCCGCTCATGCAACCTAATAAGAAGAAAGCGAGTTGAAAAAAGTGGGTAAAATGACATCAGTGCTCCTACTGGCTACCTTACTGCTGACAGCCTGTGGCAACAGCGGTGCGAATGGAAAGGATACAAACACCACAAACAATACGCCTACGGCGGCAGCTACACAGAGCGCAGAAACTACAGCGCCTTCCCCTGAAGTTACAGCCAGCCCTACCCCTGAAGCGTCAGCAGATGGAGGAACTACAGGTAGTAATAATACAGCCAGTAAGGATGAAGCCTCCGCTGAAATTCCACTGCTGTACCATATGAACAAAAATTACGACATCGTCCCAAATGAGGAAACTACAAATAAAAAAGTCGTGTTACTCACTTTTGATGACGGTCCCAAAGATGCGGAAATGATTAATCCGTTAATGGATGTTCTGGACAAACATCAGGCCAAAGCGATCTTCTTCGTGAATGGATACCGCGTTAAAGCGCATCCCGAGCTTCTAGAGTTAATTCATAACCGCGGAGGGATTATCGGCAACCATAGCTGGGATCATATTGTGTTGAAGGACAAGTCTTACACTGAGGTCAAAAAGCAAATCGAAGACGTTCAAAATGCGGTCAAGGAGATTATTGGTGAAGCCCCTCAGTTTTTCCGTCCTCCACATGGTGCTGGCGGAGATGTAGGGAAGAAGATTTCCGCTGAGAATGGGATGTTGTATATGACCTGGTCCAATGGATCACTGGACTGGGAAATGAAAGAGAAAGAAACCGGAAAAACAGATAAGTTAATCAAAAATGTGACGGATCAATTGCATTCTGGCAGTAATATTCTGATGCATGAGCTACCTTGGACAGTTGAAGCGTTGGATAAACTGCTTACTACTCTTGAAGGCAAGGGTTATAGCTTTGTAGATCCTCGCAGTATTGAGCTTAAGATGCGCTAATTCCTAATTAGGATAAATAAAAACAGGTAATCCCCTTGTTGGAAAGGAGATTACCTGTTTTTTTGTCCGCCCGTTCAATCGGTACAAAGACAGTTTTCTAATGTTTCTCTTTACGGAGCGTTAGCACGTGCATCTCAGCAGGACTTCCCCAGCGGATCGGCAAGTGAGAGGTTCCAAACCCTCTGCTAATCAGCAGCTTCGCATCCCTTCCTGTCCCATCTCTTCTGGGCCATTGAAACATTCCTGCATCATATTTATGATAGAAATTTTCCACATGCCTTTGACCCAAAAAAGGAAGAATGACCTGCCCTCCATGCGTGTGGCCTGCTAATATCAGATCCGCTGGCACACTTTGACGTTTGGACAACCAGAGCGGATCGTGAACAAGAATGATACGACAAGTGTTATTTATTGAAGAAGCACGTGACGTTAATTCAGGTAATGGACGATAAGAAGTGTTACCACCCTTTTTCGGAAAATCCACTCCCGTTAACCAAAGAGAAGCTCCCTCACGTTCAATACGCACATTCTCATCCATTAACAGCTTTGCACCACTGCCCCGGATAATCTGATCAACTAGTGAAATATCAGCTCGATAATCATGATTTCCATGTACTACATAGGTAGGAGCAATAGAAGTCACTAAAGTCATATTATCAGTCAGTCGATCCAGAGGACTGTTTTTTTCCGTTAGATCACCGCCTAATAAAACAGCACCCACCTTTCCCTTTAACGGAGTCAGCAGTGCTGTTGGAAGGCGGCGGCGATGGATATCAGTTATAAATAAGAGACGAAATCCATCAAACTCATCTGGGAGCGACTTCAAAATTATTTCCTCGGTAATAATTCTGTTTCTAAAGGCGTTACTCACCATAATCACTGCAATGATTAGCGCGATCAAAAGCACAACCACAACCAATCCCCAAATCCAAAAAATCACCATAAAGTACTCAAAGGCGGCGCCCCTTCAATTCCCCACCAGAGGAGCGCTACCAGCAATATTACAAAAATGAAAATCAGAGAGTTAACAAACATTTTACTAAGCCGAACCCGTTCTGATGAATACGTATTCGAACGTGATGGAACAGATTCTTCCTGCTCTTTGTTTCCAGCGTTAGATCCCTTCGCAGAAGCCGCAGGACGGCGCGCTTTCCTTGACAAAGTTGCCGTTGTTGTCCGGGAATGATTGCTCTTTCTAGGAGCCCCCTCCGATCGCGGATTCGTTTTTTTACTTTTGCCAGAAGTTTTGCCTTCGCCACTGCGCTTTTTCTGACGAGACTTCAACCGGCTCAATTCCTCACTCATGATTCCCTCCTGTAGCGGATCACCAGACCAGAGAAAAGGTCGATGAAGAAATGACATAGTATAGGTGCCCATAGGCTTCCTGATTGAATGTATATATATCCAAGACCATAGCTGCTTAAGAATACCCATCCGGTAGGTACAAAGTGGCGCAAATAGCGAACATGAATAAGAGCAAACAAAATACTCGTCCAATAAGGACCAATGGAATACTGAATGGCTCCTCTGAACAGAAGCTCTTCACAGATCGATACCATAGCTGCAATTACAACAATGTGCCATACGGGCCGATTTCGAAATAAAAGGTCGTTTATTCCCCCGTCATCCATGCTTTCTTCAGGTACAATATGAGTCAATAAATAATCAACTACCAGCATTACAGCAGCAAGTCCAAGACCCCATGCCACAAATTGTACGTTTTCTGGAAAAATTAATAGCTGAAAAGGATTTCTTTTCTGAAATAATATCCATATCAAACCGATAATTAATGTAAGCCCCTGAGTAATGTAGAGATTGAGGAGCAGAAGACGGTCTGTTAACTGACCTGGCTCTACTTTTTTTATCTTAATCTCGCCAAATTTGAATTTTTTCATCGTGACCTGCCTGTTCTTTAATTTTTTGGGGCAGCTCCGAAAGAGAAACCGTCCATAATGTTGCTATCAATACATAATACATAGGATAATTCCCCCAGAAAAAGGAGCACTTATTATGAGCCAACGTAACTCCCGTACACAAATGTTGTACACTCTATTTTTTTTGTTTTTCCTTATTTGCGCCTTCGCCGCATTTTTCACAGGCGTCAAGGTTGGCGCAGACAAAACGGAAGCTAAATATGAGCAACAAAAGAGCAGTAATGGATATGGATTAGAAGAATTCACGGGCTCTTACCAACAGAAGGATCTTGTTACTTTCTATCATAACGTATTTTTGCCTTATCGGGAATTCAAGCAGAATTGGAACACACAAGTGGACAAGTTGGCACGCAGTACAGATGCCCGTGTAAATGCAGCAGCTATGAAGAATCTTAGCCTTCTAGCAGATAAACAATATGAAAGAGTTAACCAGGATTCTATCTTTTCCGACTCTCCCTTATTACATCAATCACAGCTAAACATACTCAAAAGCTTAACTTTATTCTCAAAAGCTTCTGGTGAAATAAGTGCAAGTGCATCTGGTGCAGAGACGGCAAAATTGCTGAAAAATGATCCTTATACTGCCGGTGCGGTTAAATTCGGATTGCTCGCACAAAAGAACTTTTATGATTCTATGCTAAAGTGGGGCTCTAAGACAAACCAGAAAATCCCTTCTGTTGCTGGTGAGCTAAAGACCATGTCCTTTATCCAGTGGAAAAAAATGCCTCTTCTTCAAAAGAACGCATCCATCGCTGATATGATGTTAAATCGCGGAATTTTTGCAGCCTACGATCCTCAGGACATTACTGCAAAAATAGACGATTTGATACATTCTGGTACAGCCAGTTCATTGAATCTTACGGATGTTCAGTCCTCAGTAACCCTGCTTATTTCCACAGGTGCTATACAGGTAGAGGATTTTATGAAGTGGCGAGAGCAGTACTATAGCAAGGAGACGATTCCACAGCTCCCGTTTTTTTATGAATAGAACCAGTCATTGAATCATAACGAAAAATGAAGTTCACTTCAAGAAAGCCTACTTTCAAAGCCTATTGACACATCTACATTACCGTGTTACATTATGAAAAAATTAATCAATCAAAAACGATGATGGAACAAAGATTCTGGAAGTCTTCAGAGAGCCGGTGGTTGGTGCAAACCGGTGACAAACAGATGTCTTTAGCGCTCCTGAGATATTGTATCGAACCTTAAAGTAGGTGCAATCGGATCAACTCCGTTACCAGTGTGGCCTTTGCAGGCCAATGAGGCTGCTTCTTCCAAGTTGCAGTGAATTAGGGTGGTACCACGAAGATAACTCTCGTCCCTTACTACGGCAGTAGTATGGGGGTCGGGAGTTTTTTTAATTTCTAAATACCTAATCTATACTATCCTTTTGCCCAAAGTTACCGATTCCGCGGTACTTCTGCACGCAGCTTCTTTTATGCGACACCGCGTTGATCTACTATTATCACATGTTTTTTCTCTACTAGTTCGTGAATCTTCAGGTATTGTGGATTGCCCAAAAAGGCGTCCTCGACATATAAAGCTTTTCAACTTTAAGGGGGATAAGAAACCATGTTTAAAGTATTAGTATCGGATCCAATCAGTGATTTGGGCATTCAGCAATTGATGGACGCAGAAGATGTAGTTGTTGACAAAAAAACAGGACTCAGCGAAGACGAACTCATTGCAATTATCGGTGAATACGATGGCCTCCTTGTCCGCAGTCAAACTACTGTAACAGACAAAATCATCGAAGCAGGAAAAAATCTAAAAGTAATTGGTCGTGCAGGTGTTGGTGTAGATAATATCAAACTGGATGCTGCAACAAAGCGTGGTATTGTTGTAATCAATGCTCCTGATGGAAATACAATTACGACTTGTGAGCATGCTTTCGCAATGATGATGGCTCTGGCCCGTCATATTCCACAAGCTTATGCAAAAACAATCGGTGGAACCTGGGATAGAAAAACATTCGTAGGTGTAGAGCTTCGTGGCAAAACTTTAGGTGTACTCGGAATGGGCAGAATCGGTAGCGAAGTGGCTAAACGTGCTAAAGCTTTCGGTATGGAAATTCTTGCTTTCGATCCTTTCCTAACAGCTGAACGTGCTGAAAAGATGGAAGTTAAATTGGCTTCCGTAGACGATGTTGTTCGCGGAGCAGACTTCATTACTGTGCACACTCCACTTACTCCGGAAACACGCCATATGATTTCTCGCCCACAATTCGAAGTGATGAAAAAGGGAATGCGCATCATCAACTGTGCACGTGGTGGTGTAATTGATGAAATGGCATTAGTAGAAGCTATAGATAGCGGTATTGTTGCTGGCGCTGCGTTCGACGTATTCGAGAAAGAGCCGCCGCAAGCAGATCATCCTTTCCTGTCTCATCCAAAAATCATCGTGACTCCTCACCTTGGCGCTTCTACGATTGAAGCTCAAGAAAATGTGGCGATCGATGTTTCGGAGCAAGTGTTGCATATTCTGCGTAATGAACCGTTCATTAACGCGGTCAACATTCCTCCAGTGGCTCCAAGTGTAATGAATAAGCTTCAACCTTACTTCACGCTTGGGGAAAAACTGGGCAGTTTTGTTACCCAAATTGCAGCTGCTGCTATCCGTGAGATCCATGTTGAATACGCTGGTGATCTTTCGGATGTAGATACCCAACCACTAACCCGCTACATTGTAAAAGGTGTGCTCTCCCGCCACTTTGCAGAGGACGTTAATATCGTAAACTCCATGCATTTAGCGAAAACACGCGACGTGAACGTAGTAATAACTAAAGCTTCTAAAACTAAAGGCTTTACCAATCTGATTACTGTTACTCTAAAAGCTGATCTTGACCAAGAGTATCTTGTGGCCGGCACCCTGCTGCAAGGTTATGGAGAACGTATTGTTCAAGTGAATAAGTTCCCAGTTGATATTGCTCCTGAAGGTCATCAAATCTTTGTATCCCATAACGACAAAGTAGGGATTATCGGACTCGTGGGTACATTGCTTGGTGAGAACGATGTAAACATCGCTTCCATGCAAGTGGGACGTAAAATTGTTGGGGGCGCTGCAATCATGCTGCTGACCGTTGACAAAGCCGTTCCTAAGCAAGTCCTTGTGAAACTCGCTGGTTTACCAGAAATTAACACCGCTGAAGAAATCATCCTTCTTTAATCTATAATATAGAAAGGCCATTCCAGAATGTACTGGAGTGGCCTTTCTTATATTTTACGATTCTCTTTCTTCCTATATTATGAACGAAGGGATTATCCTTCCATCAATATCAGTAAAACCATACTTTTCAGCAAGCTTTCCAACCAGCTGCGGCTCACCGGACATAGACATAACCTCTGGATCAGCGGCTAGTGCAGTCACTGCTCGACCAATATATGTCGTCGATTCACTCATTTTCAGTTCCTCAACTTCTTGCCAATGTTCCTCATCTGTATTCATGGCTTCTAGAACCGCTTCTGTTCTCATCCATCCAGGTGAAAGTGGAATAACCGCAATGCCGTCATCCTTTAATTCCTTCGACAATCCGAAAGCCATACGTAAAAGTGCATTTTTAGAAAGATCATAATAAAAGTTGCCTAAATATTTATAATGATACCAGAAGGTTGTATGGATAATTAGACCACCAGTTTTTGCCTTGCGCATGAAGGGAATTGCGTAATAATTTGTGATCATCTGTGCTCTCACACCGGCATTAAACATATTGTCCCAATGAGCTGTAGGCAGCTCCCAAAAAGGCTTTTGCTCGATAGCTAAATCATTGCCTCCCCACACGTTGTTAACTAAGATATCGAGCCGCCCCTGCTCTTCAGCGATCTGACGGATCACTGCTTCTGTTTCTTGATCCTTCGTATGGTCACATTGTATTACCGCACCAGAACCTCCACTCTCTTTTATTTCTCTAAGTACGCTATCTATGCTCCCCTTAATATGCTCTGTGACGGATACATCTGTGGTCCTCCCTGTAATATAGACAAAAGCACCTCTTCTTGCTAATTCTAGAGCGATCCCTCTCCCAGCACCTCTGCTGCTCCCGGTAACCAATGCGACTTTCCCTTTCAATGTCATAGCCCTCAACCCTTTCCACATGAATTCGGATTTCAATATTCTGTGAACATTCCTTACGTTTTATAAGTATAGCCCGTATATATGACATCAACTGACATATATAATATAATCATGATTTAGAAATGATTAATGGTGATCGTCTAATCAATAATTCGAGGAGGTACAATAGCCTAATGAGAGCCGACCGTTTGTTATCAATATTACTTCTGTTGCAAAATCGTGGAAAAATGACTTCTAGAGAATTGGCCCAAACACTCGAGGTATCAGAACGAACTGTGTTTCGTGATATGGAAGCATTAAGTGCTTCAGGAATACCCATTTTAGCTGAACGTGGTCGTGAAGGAGGTTGGATGCTTACTGAAGGCTACCGAACCTCCCTAACGGGAATGAAGCCACAAGAGATTGGTTCACTGCTTCTGTCCGCTGACGCATCTATAATGAAGGATCTGGGGATACAAGACGACTACTCTTCCGCTCTTCTCAAACTAGAGGCTGCATCCTCACATCGACTTAGTAACTCAGCAAATTACCTAAGCGAGCGTATTCATATTGATGGCGCCAGTTGGCATCCTTCGGATGAGACTTATCCGTTCCTTTCTGTACTGCAGAGAGCACTTTGGGAGGACCGCAAAGTAAAAATCACTTATCTCCGGAGCAACGAGAGAACGGTCCGTTTCATTGAACCTCTTGGGTTAGTTGCAAAACGCGGAGTATGGTATGTCGTAGCCAAAAGCAAAGAAGAACTACGGACCTTTCGTGTGTCCAGATTAGTTAACGTTGAGGAGACTCATGAGTGGTTTAAAAGACCTGATGACTTTGATTTAAAACAGTACTGGGAAGAGTCCACCACGGCCTTTAAAGCAGCACTGCCAAAGTATCAAGTAATGCTAAGGGTTAGAACATCTGTCTTAAAAGAATTACAGCGAGAAAGATTCGTCACTGTCCAATTGATAGAGCCAACAAGCAATGCAGAGTGGGTGAACGTAGATGCCGAATTTAATACGATCGAGTCGGCCTGCCGGATAATCCTTTCTTTTAGTCCCTCGGTTATTGTACTTTCACCGCAAGAACTTTTAGAGATGGTAAAGTCTGCTATCGCAAAAATTTCCGCTATTTATGAGGATTTTTGACACGAAATCTAAAGAACTACTCCGAAATGAAGATTTATGTCAGTTCTTACTATAGACCAATCACCTTTAAATCCCATATAATAACACCAATACATAATATTAATAAGGAGGACATTATACCAATGAACTGGATGCATAAACTTCCGTTAAAACAAAGAATTGTTGCCGGATGTTACCTCGTTGCCGCACTATTTGCCATTCCTGTTTTAGTTACTTTTATGATCTTAGGCAACATTATTTTGGGTATTGTTCTAATCGTAGTTCTTGCTGCTCTAACTTTCCCCGTGGCCCGCTTTATCGAGAGAACGCTTACATCTTCTTTTGATGACATCGCGAATGTATCTCATAGTATTTCAAAAGGGGATTTTACTAGTAGAGCCGATGAGAACGGGTCTATGGGGGACGTAAGTCGTTCCTTTAATACTATGATTGACAAGCTCAAGAAGATTTTGACAGAAGCATCACAAATCACTCGTCAAGTTATGGATGCAAGCCGTGGAATCGAAGATAAGAATCAGAATTTGAAAATTGTCATGGCACAGGTAGCCTCTTCGTCTAACGAGCTAGCTCTTGGTGCAAATGAAATATCTACGGATATCGCTGAAATGACAGAATCCATTAAAGATATTGAGAATAAAGTATCCAATTATACGAACTCTACGAAAGAAATGAACAGACGTTCAATACATACATTAGAACTAGTTGAACAAGGACGGCAGTCCGTTGATACTCAAGCTGAAGGCATGCGCAAAAACATCCAGGCTACTCAAAAAGTAGCTGATACTATCGAAGCCCTGTCTCATAATGCTCGCGGAATTACGATGATTACAAAAACCATCACAGAGATCGCTGAGCAGACCAACCTCTTATCGCTGAATGCCTCCATCGAAGCAGCACGCGCCGGAGAGCATGGTCGAGGATTTGCTGTAGTCGCACAGGAGGTTCGTAAACTTGCCGAGGAATCAACGGCTTCAACGAAGGAAGTCTTTGGCTTAGTTCGGAGCATCGAAACTGATATCAAACAAGCGATTGACAATATCGCTATCAACGAAGAAGTCGTACAGGTACAGAATGAGATGATCACTCAATCTGCTCATATCTTTGCTCAAATTGTGCAAAGTGTGCAGTATATTACCGAGCAAATCTCTTCCTTCTCTGCTGAAAGTGATCTGATGTTGGAAAGTGCCTTGAAAATCTCAAGTGCAATAGAGAATATCTCTGCGATCACACAGCAAACCGCTGCCGGCACCGAGGAAGTATCCGCCGCTATGAATGAACAAATTAATGCCCTGCAGTCCGTCGCTGAAGAAACTGAGAAAATGACACAGGCTGTGTTTAATCTACAGAAGACTATCCATATTTTCAAGTTTTAAGTCACTTGCAAATCATATAAACAAGTCCAAAAACTCCTCCTAAGTTTTGACTTAGGGGGAGTTTTTTTATATCTATTATTTCATAGGTTGGACAAGACTTTCGTCAAAATTCGAGTTAATTTGCGAAAATATATTGACAAAGGTACTCTAGGAATATATTGTAAAGGAAAATTCTTCTTATAAATTTTAAAATTAATATTGGCAAAATCTTCGAAAGAGGATGACGCAAAACCATGGATCTACAGCCTCATTTTTAATCAGAGGCCATGACTGCCAGGTTGCAGAAAACCAAGACGACTGAACAATTGTTCAGTCTCTATGGCGATTTATGCCACCAACCTGTGCCCTAATTCAGAGCACAGGTTTTCTAATGTTTGATTTTAAAATAACAATCAACTTGTGAGGTGTATTTTTTGAAGACAGTCGCAGATTACATGTCGGAAGCACTACGGAACCTAGGTGTTACCCATTCCTTTGGTATTATTGGGAAATCCATTTGTCCTATTGTTCTTAAAATGGTAGATTACGGTATTGAATTTATTCCTGGGAGACATGAGTCCAGTTCCGGCTTCGAAGCAGCCGGGTATGCGCTTAAAACTGGAAAACTAGGTGTAGCTTTTGGTACTTCAGGTCCTGGTGGAACAAACCTATTAACTGCAGCAGCACATGCTAAGGCTAACAACCTACCTGTCCTATTTATTACTGGCCATCAATCTATTAAAGAGCTTGGAATTCCCCAATGTCAGGACTCTACTTCTTTTCTAGCTGATTTAGCTGATATGTTTAGACCTGCCACCTTATATAGCAAGCTTATTGAACGTGGAGATCACTTTAACACAATCTTTAATCATGCCATATCCATTGCTTTGAGCGGTAATCGTGGTCCAGTTCACCTTTGTATTCCCTTTGATGTACAAACGG
This sequence comes from Paenibacillus sp. FSL F4-0236, assembly GCF_038000135.1. Classification (NCBI taxonomy): domain Bacteria; kingdom Bacillati; phylum Bacillota; class Bacilli; order Caryophanales; family Paenibacillaceae; genus Paenibacillus; species Paenibacillus sp. FSL F4-0236. The sequence continues at coordinate 1,210,375 of NZ_JBBOBK010000001.1, read as the reverse complement.
AATTGCTAGAGGAATGTAATATTGTAATCCCTGAACGCGAATCACTGGTTAGCCATGCTAATATCGACCGTGTACTTGATGCTATAAATAGCTCTAAGAATCCAATAATTATCGCGGGTAAAGGCGTTAACCGCTCAGGAGCACATAGTGAGCTAATTCAATTAGCGGAAACATTTAATATTCCTGTAGTTACATCTCCAGGTGGTAAAGGGGCTATAGCTTGGGATCATCCACTCTATCACGGTCCAATTGGAGTAGGCGGTTGTACCCATGGGGATGACTTGCTGAATCAAAGTGATCTATTTATCGTTCTCGGGTCACGTTTAAGTGATATGACTATTTGTAATCTTAAAAGGGAAAATCATCCTGCAACATTAATTCAGTTTGATAGTGATCCGACTTTTGTCGGAAAAATATTGTTCTCTAAAACGATTCCAGTGACTGGAGATCTACGCGACAATCTAGTTTACTATCTCAATAATATTGACACGAACAACATCACAAAACGCGAAGCACCGACAAATTCCGATTATACCGAAGAGCCTCCGATTTTACCAAACCTTTCACTTGCATCGGTCTTGAGTACGATGAGTGATTTGATTCCTTATAACAGCACAGTCTTTGTTGATGATGGAAGTCACGGTTTCCATGCTGCGAAATGGTACAAGGTTAAGAAACCGGGCAGTTTTGTTTTCGATGCTTACTTTGCTTGTATGGGTAATTCCATCGGGATGGCGATTGGTGCAAAGGTTGCTGCTCCAGAAGAAACGATCTTCTGCATTACAGGAGACGGCTGCTTTATGATGCTAGGCGCAGAGATTAACGCTGCTGTCTGCAAGGATATTCCTGTCATATTCATTGTTGTGAATAATAAACAGCTAGATATGGCTCTAAAAGGTATGGAAAAAACTACAGGACGTATTGACGGAACTATCTACGAAGTCCCTATGGACGCTGTGAAATTCGCAGAATCACTAGGTGCTACGGGTTACAAATGTGAGACAGCGGAGGAGTTCGAAACAGCTATCAAGGACGCTGTTGCCATCAACCGTGTTGCCGTCATTGAACTGTTAACAGACCGTGATGAGGTCCCTCCGACTGCTCACCGTACTTTGAACCTAAATTAGGAGGTCACTTATGAAAGACAATGTAAACAGTGGTCTGAACCACTTCACGAATCTCTCTGGAGACTACGGAGCTAAAGCACTGGCTCCGATTAAAGAACATTTCCCCGATTTGGCTGAATTTATTATGGGGAATGCCTACGGCGATATTTTTCAACGCAACACAATCGAAGCTGACTGGAAGGAAATCGCAGTTATCTCTGCCCTGATTTCGATGGGTCAGTTTGATCAATTGGGTGTTCATTATGTCATGGCTCTTCGTGTGGGAGTTACTGTAGAACAACTCAAAGGTATTCTATTACACTTAGTACCCGCTATAGGGGCACCTAGAATCATCACCGCTTTTAATATTCTTCTCGAAACGATTGAAGAAATAAAGTAACTATTTTCAGTAAATTAAAATATCGGGAGAGATGTTAACGTGGGACAGTTTATTTTAAAGACAGACACTACTAAAAAAGTGATCAATATTGAGCTGGAAGGAACATTTTCTGAAGAAGATGGTCTGAAATCTATCCAAGCATATCAACAAACTATTAATCCTATCACTCCAGCAGACTATGAATTACAAATCGACTGCAGAAAGCTAAACGTAACTGCACCTGATGTTGTACCTCTTTTGGAAGGTTGCTTCGTAATGTTTAAGAATGATGGATTTGTAAAAGTAAATCTAACCCTTGAGAATAACCCAATTCTTAAAATGCAGCTTGCTCGTCTGGGTCGTAAAGCAGGACTAGATAACATCGAGATCATTTCCACCGTTACAGCTTAATTCTTCTTATAACTAAAAAAACTATAGAGTTTTTCAGGAGGATTCATTCATATGACCGGAATTCGTATTCAAGACATTGATATCTATCATCCTAGTAATAAAGTTGGTAACGACTTTTTTATTAAGCATTTTGACGAAAAGGGTATTGATATCCGAGGTCTACTGACCACTTTAGGTCGTGATACGCGCTATAGCATTAAGAATGAGGAAGAAAATTCTCTTACGATGGCTTTTGAGGCTGCCAGTAATGTGTTGGATAAAAATGGTCTCACTGGCGCTGATATCGATCTTATTGCCTATGCAAGTCAAACTCCTGAATATATCTTTCCTACTAACTCTTTAATGATTCACCGTTTAATTAACGGCGCATCCCATACAATTTGTATAGATAGCAACGCTAACTGTGCAGGTATGACTGCTTCCGTAGAACAGGTGAGCCGTCAAATGCAAGCCAATCCTAGAATTAAACGTGCTTTGGTCATCGGATCCGATTATGTAGCACCTCATGCAGATAAGAATGATCCAGTCTATTATGCTAACTTCGGTGATGCAGCTGCGGCAGTCCTTCTTGTGCGCGATGATAATGCGGTAGGCTTCATTGATTCTGTCTATCAAACAGACACATGCGTTTATGGCAACTCCATGTTCCCGGCTGAAGGCTTGGCTAATCTGGGTAGAAAAGGCGTAGCGGCTGGAGAATTCAATGTGAAGTTCATTCCATTTGATGATTCCATTTGCGTAGATGCTGCTTCTGAATCGATTCGCACGCTTCTATCTGATAACAACATAGCGCCTGAATCTATTAAAGCGGCCTGTTTCTCACAGCTTTCACTGCCTAATATCGTTGGTGTTTGTGAAAAAGTGGGTATTGATCGTGAGGTTGCGGTTTACATAGGTGATGAATTCGGGTACACCTCAACCAGTAGCCCGTTTATCGCTCTACACAAAGCTATTACTACAGGAAAGATCGAACGCGGAGATAAAGTTCTGTTCTGGACAGTGGGCGCTGGATGGCAAAACGTTGCATTTGTTATTGAATATTAAGCGTTACAACCTAAAAAGCGGCAGGCCAAGGATTATCCTTAGCTTGCCGCTTTTTAGGTTGATCTGTTCTTTAGGACTCGCTGGCAAAGGATAACCCCTTTTCAGTGAGCGCACGCCGTAGTACATCAATCCCTTTTGGTCCCATCCCATGGAGCTGCAGAAGCTCTGACTCAGTGAGCTTACTGATTTGGTGAATCTGTGTATACCCAGCACCATGAAGTGCTCGAAGTGCAGGCTTAGATAGTCCACTCGGTAGATCAGATTCTGTTCCATTAAACATAGACATATGCATCTCCCTGATCACTGATATCTTTCATGTTTTTCCCAGCCCATGGTACGCGCTACAGCGTCTTTCCAGGCGTTGTAACGTCGTTCACGCTCATCTATACCCATTACAGGTGAAAAGACCCTCTCAGCTTTGTTAAAGCTTTCTAGCTGCTCTCTTCTCCAAACTCCTGAGGTTAATCCAGCCAGAAGTGCTGCTCCCAGCGCAGTCGTCTCCGCATATGTAGTTCGAGTAACTTCACTACCGAGGATATCAGACTGAAACTGCATCAGCAAATCATTACGAACCGCTCCACCATCTACACGAAGTCCGGTCAATGGCATGCCTGCATCTTTTTCCATCGCCCCAATTACATCTCTAGACTGAAATGCTAATGACTCTAACGTTGCTCTTACCAAATGCCCCGAGGTGGTTCCTCTAGTTAGACCGAAGACTGCTCCACGTGCATACATATCCCAATAAGGGGCACCTAGTCCAGTAAAAGCAGGTACGACGACAACCCCTTCACTGTCCTCTACTTCCCGTGCCTTGTCTTCCGAGCCTGCCGGCTCCGTTATGAGTCCTAACCCCTCCTGAAGCCATTGTACAGCCGCTCCGGCTACAAACACACTGCCCTCGAGTGCATAATAGAGTTCATCCCCCATTCCCCAAGCTACAGTGGTCAACAACCCATGACTGGAGACTACAGCTTCTGTACCTGTATTCATCAGAATAAAGCATCCTGTTCCATATGTGTTTTTGGCACTGCCGGGTTCAAGACAAGTATGTCCAAACAAAGCAGCTTGTTGATCCCCCAATACAGAGTGAATAGGTATTTCTGTCCCGAACCACTGCGCGTCTGCTGCTCCAAATTCACTACCGGACATCCTCACTTCTGGCAGGATGGAGCGTGGTACACGAAGCTCCTCCATTAGCTCTTCGTCCCAGCAGCACTCATGTAGATTATATAGCATCGTACGCGATGCATTAGTTACATCAGTAGCATGTACAGCCCCGCCAGTAAGCTTCCAGATTAGCCAGCTGTCTACTGTCCCAGCTAGTAGCTCGCCATTATTCGCCCGCTCTCGTGCGCCGTCTACATGATCAAGAATCCAGGAGAATTTAGTTGCAGAAAAATAAGCATCCACAACGAGTCCCGTCTTGCTAGCAATGAGTCCCTCTAACCCCTTACTCTTGATCTCTTCACACAGCTCTGCAGTACGTCTGTCCTGCCACACAATCGCAGGATAAATTGGCTTGCCTGTTGCTCTATCCCAGATCAGGGCCGTTTCCCTCTGATTTGTAATTCCAATGGAATATATTTCCTGAGGTGTTATCCCGCCCTGAGTAATCGCATCTCTTGCAGCTGCAAGCTGTGACGCCCAGATTTGCTCTGGGTCATGCTCCACCCAGCCAGGGTGTGGGAAAGATTGTTTAACCTCATATTGCCCTTGTGAGACGATTCTAGCGTCCTCATCGAACACTATGGCTCGTGAACTGGTAGTCCCTTGGTCTAAAGATAAAATCATTTGATGGCCTCCCAAGCATAAACAATGAGATATGTTCCACGATGAACAAGATTAATGTGTTTGTTTCAACAAAAAGCACCTCTGCTGTCAGAGGCGCTATCACACATTGTGTTTGGAATTACTGTTTTTCGACAGGAAGTCTTAGGGTAAAGGTTGTACTTTCGCCCAACTTACTGGAAGCTGAAATGGTTCCGTGATGCGACTCAACAATATTTTTAACAATCGCAAGCCCGAGTCCCGTTCCACCTGATTCTCCCCGTACACGTGCCTTATCGGCTTTGTAGAAACGATCAAATATATAAGGCAGATCTTCCTGCGGAATGCCGACGCCTTCATCCTGAATTTTAATTTCAAAATAGCGACGCCCTTCTAAGACACAAGTTCCTGTATGAACTGTAATCTTCTTGCCACCCTGCGTATGACGAAAAGCATTATCGAGCAAATTGGTTAAGACCTGCTCAAGCTTATCTTCATCCGCTGCCTTAAGAACAAGGACATCGCTCTCTTTATTTAGCTGCAGATGAATATCACGCTCTTTCGCACGTACGGAAAATTTGCGATACACTCGTTCCAGCAGTTCGTTCACATCTACTTCTGCCTTCAACATATCCGTATGTCCAGCTTCCATTCGCGCAAGGTCGAGCAGATCCTTTACAAGACGTCCCATACGGAGCGATTCATCATGAATGACTTGAATCAGTTCACTGCTTTCCTCTGGTGAAGAAGCCATGCCGTCAAGTAAAGCCTCACTATAACCTTGCATCATCGATAATGGCGTCCGAATCTCATGAGAGACGTTTGCCACGAAGTCACGGCGCATTTTTTCGAGTCGTACTTCTTCAGTCACATCACGCAGAACAGCAACCACTCCACGAATGCTACCCTCAGAATATAAAGGTGCCATATGGACGGACCACACGCCCTGCCGGACATGTACATTAGAACGCTCATCGCCGCCTTGTTTCAACGTGCTCAAAAATAAAGGACGCAGGGGAGGTGGAACATTACTCTCAGCCGTTTCCGTATGAGGTTCAATGTCACTCTCTTGTTCCCACTCTAAATCGCTCCAGCTCTCAAGTAGCGATTGACCGTGCGGATTGGTCAGAATAATCTGGCCTTCGATGTCAAAGGTGATTACAGCATCACTCATGCTGCGTAATACACTGGATAGATGACCCTTCTCATGGTGCAGACTGCGAATATTCTCTTCCAACTCCTCAGCCATATGGTTGAAGGAAGTCGCCAATTGGCCAATCTCGTCACTTGTGACCAGCGTCAGCCTTGTTCCGTATTCACCACGTCGAATGTTGTTTGCAGCCTCGATGACACGTTGCATCGGTTGAGTGATCTTGGTAAACAAGAACAACGCGAAGAATGTCGTCAAAGAAAATCCGATCATGCACGTATACATAAATAAACGTTTGATATCGCCGGAATTAGCAAAGTTGCTGTCGATATAGGGAAGTAGAAACAACCCGAGTGTAATAAGCACGACAGCGACCAGGCAGATGATCGTGACCCACAGCTTGCCGACAAGACTTCTCCAGAAGTTCACTTATTTAGGTACCTCAAGTTTGTAGCCTACACCCCATACAGTTGTAATCATCGCCGCGGATTCCGGTGATACTTTATTCAGTTTTTCACGAAGACGCTTAACATGAGTATCGACTGTACGCAAATCTCCGAAAAACTCATAATTCCAAACATCTTTAAGCAGTTCTTCACGAGAGAACACTTTATCCGGTGAAATCGCCAAATAATGCAGCAGTTCGTATTCTTTCGGTGTCAGACTCACTTCTTCACCACCAGCAGTTACTCGGTGTGCGTCATGCTCAATAATAAGATGAGTGAATACAATGTTATTACTGGAGTTGCTCTCTTTGGACAAAAATGCTGTTGCTGAAGAACGGCGCATAATGGCCTTCACGCGATAAATCACTTCGCGAGGACTAAATGGCTTCACGACATAATCATCCGCGCCCATTTCAAAGCCCTGTACACGATTAATCTCTTCGCCTTTAGCTGTAAGCATTAAGACAGGTGTCGATTTGACCCCTCTGAGTCGGGTCAGCACTTCCATTCCATCAATGCCAGGCAGCATAACATCCAGCAAAATTAGACCGTAGTCATTTGCTGTTGCTTTGCGAAGAGCGATTTCGCCATCTTCAGCCTCGTCGATTTCATAACCTTCTTTTTCAAGATACATCTTTAGCAGGCGGCGAATGCGTTCCTCATCATCCACTACCAGAATTCTGTTTAAATGATCTGCCATTTCACAACAACCCCTTCATCAAATACAGTAGAACGTAACCTTAAATCCATTGTGCTGTGTTAGCAGGTAAACTATGCTCAGTCCGTCCCCGCATAAGAATGAAGTCCGGCGATGACTAGATTAACGCCAACTAAGGTAAACATTACGACCAAAAAGCCTAGAACGGCAAGCCAGGCAGATTTTCGCCCTTGCCATCCACGAGCCAATCGTAAATGAAGATAAGCACTATAGAAGAGCCAAGTAACGAGTGCCCAGACTTCTTTGGGGTCCCATCCCCAGAATCTTCCCCAGGCTATTTGCGCCCATATCATTGCAAAAATCAAAGCGCCTAATGTGAAAATAGGAAAGCCAATGGCTATCGCCCTATACGTTATCTCATCTAGATCGCCTTCATCAATCCCCTCCATAACCGGGTGAATCGCTGCGCCTAGTGGCTTGCGTACGATCAAGCGAAGAATTCCGTAAAGGAGTAATCCGGAAAGAATCGACCAGATTACAGTATTAAACTTCCGGCCAGCATTCACACCATTCATCCATGAAGGAGCTTCAAAGAGAGGTTCTTTCATGCCAAGAAACGACTGGAAGCTTTCAATTTCGCTATTGTGAGGAGCCACAATCGGCGGCATTCGATAACTCACTTTCTCTATTGTACTATTTTCCTGCCCTGCACTGTCAATCGTAACGTTGGGACGAACAAAAACAGTCTCATAACCTGCTCCGCGGAAAGCAAAAACTGAACCCAGAAACCCAATTATAACAATGATTGAAAAGAGAGTAAATTCAATCAGTCTCTGTTGCTTACGATCCGCCTTCTCTTTACTGGAAAAATTAACAGTCCGTAGCAGATACATCAGCCCTGCCGCAAAACCTACCGCGAAAAAGGATTCACCTAGTGCTGCCAGTGTTACGTGAATCTTGAGATAGTTCGATTGCAGGGATGGAATTAACGGCTGAACCTCCTGTGGAAATACAGCTGCGTACGCCATCACAATAATGCTAATTGGAACTGCAAACAGACCGAGAATAACTTTGCGATAGATCGCGTACATCACTGTAAAGGCTACCATAACCATCATGGATAAGAAAGTCATGAACTCATACATATTGCTGACTGGAATATGTCCTGCACCAAACCAACGTGTAAAGAAATAAATAAGATGAAAGATAAGACCTATAGAAGAAACAATAAAAGCTATTTTACCCCATCGAGCAGTATGTTCCTCTGGCTTGCGGCCCGACCACTTGCGACCCATGATAGCGATAGTGAATAACATAAACGACCCGCTGTATAATAAGAATGCGGCAATAAAGACGGCACTGCTGATATCGAGCAAGCTCATGTAAGGCCTCCTCCATTATCTATTGATTTTTCATCGACTACCATATCTACTTTTTCTAAAATAGAAACGATCTCACGACGGAAACCGAACCAATTCTTGTTCGTATGTCCTCCGAGTATTAGCTCTCCGTTTACAACGGTAAGCCAGATGCGTCTATGCTGCCAGTAAAATCCAAGGATTAAACCCAGCATCACGATTGCTGCACCTAACCATACAAAAGGCATTGCACGATCAATACGTATATTCAAGTATGTAGTCGATTCCGAAAAATCAACATCGCTCATGTTGTCCACTTCAAGCTCAAGAAATCTATTGCTGCCACCAAGCTTATCGTTAATAGCCACCTGCTGAAACTGAGACTTATCTACCTGCTTAGGAAAATAGAAGTACTGCTGCCCTTCCGCTGGCAAATTCGGTCCTTGAATCAAGAATAAGAATGCTGGTGCATTCGGATAAGGCGACTTAGATATCGGCTGACCATCCTCATTCAGTCCAAAATCCATATACTTCTCTTTTAAAGTCATCGTATAGGGTCCCGCTGTAATTGTACGCTGCGGATTCTTCATATCCAGTTTGAATTTACCGTACGACTCCCCAGTGGTGGAATTCTTAAGCACTGGCTGTACAGAACGCAGCACAGGTGTTAGATCATAATCAAACTGATACGCTTTCAATCCTTTATAATCCAAAGGTGAGTTTACTTGGATATTATGCGTTGTCACCTCAGTAAGCTGCGGTTCCTTAGTAGGATCTGCGCAATCCGCGGTACATTTATATAGCACTGCTTTAGTTTGGAATAATTTTGGAAGGATTTTTTTGCCTCGAAACTCCTCAGGCATCTCTTCATCGGTGTAGAACTCTACGGTGAATTTCTCGTTTTTTAAATAATAGGTAGTATCCGGAATCTGTGTAATTTCCCCTTGCGGGAAAGCAAGATGCTGATCCATGTTGAGACCCGGCAATCCTCTTGCCAGTACAGCAAGTAAAAAAATAATCAAACCAATATGTATTACGTAAGGCCCCCAGCGGCTGAAGCGGTGTTTTTCTGCCAGCAGAGCTCCTCCATCCGTCTTGACTCGGTAGCCCTTTTTACGCATAGGCTGAACCACCCGAGCAACCCAAGCTTCTGGTTCTTCTTGCACTTCAGTAACTAGCACAGCCTTTTGCCGAGTTAAGAACTGACGATGTTTCCGAATCTTCTGCCTAGTTAATGCCTTATATAGCGGAAGTACTCTGTCCAAACTACAAATGACTAGTGAAGCACCAATCATTACGAGTAGAGTCACAAACCACCAGGATTCGTATGTATGTGAAAGTCCAAGCTTATAGTAGATGTCCCCAGCAGTTCCGTACTCCTGCTTATAATAACTCGATGCATCAATATTAAGGAAAGTACTCTCCTGAGGGAAAATGGTTCCCAGCATAGAGCCTAACAGTGTCAAAACGATTAGATATATCGCTATTTTGACAGATGAAAAAAAGTTCCAAACTCGATCAATAATGCTTGGATTAACACGCTGCGAACGACGGGCTACACCATCATAACGCATTTCCAGATTCTCGCCCCAGTCCGATTCTTTGCCAAGCGGCTTTCCGCATGCTTCACATAGAACAGTGCCTACAGGGTTCTGATGGCCACATTCACATTTGGTATTGGTTATAAAAGCCTCGCGTTCACTCATCAATCCACCAGCTTCCCAATTTGATCATCTAGTGAATCTAAATCAAGCTGACCAATATGAATGCTGTCAATTTTACCCTTTGCATTAATAAAAAAAGTAGTGGGGAGTGGAGAAATACCATAACTTCGTACAGCGTCTCGTCCCGTGTCCATCAAAATCGGAAAATCAATATTGACTTGCTTCACAAAATTCTCGACAGTCATCTGATCTTCACCTACGTTGATTCCAATAACGACTACATCTTTGTCCTTCCATTTTTCCCATTGTGCTTGGAGAGCCGGCATTTCTTTTACACATGGCGTGCACCATGAGCCCCAGAAATTCAGCACAATAGCCTTCCCCTTATACTCGTCTAACGTATGCCCAAGTCCATCAAGACCCAGCAAATCAATGGCAGGCGCTTTACTACCTTCCTCTGGTTTTCCGCTTCCACCAAATACAGAGGAACCAATTGCATAACCACCCACTAGAACGATTAGAAACAGAATTACGATTTGAATTGGTTTTCTCGCTTTACCCACATGTAAAGCCCCCTTCTGTGACGCAACTCATACTTATGTTGTAAGGTGTGAACATCCTATGAACATTATAGCGAATTTCGTCACAGTATTAGGGGGTTTAATTGTGAATATTGTGTGTCTTTATGACTCTTTACGTGGAGTTCTTTCTTTGAGTAATCCTGCTTTGGCAATTTGCTGCAGATGGTTAATTTCATCTTTAGTCAAATGACGGTAGGATCCACGTTTAAGATTTTGCAGCATAATATCCCCGAATGAAATCCGCTTCAGACGGAGAACGGGGTGTGAAATCGCATCAAACATGCGTCGTACCTGACGGTTACGTCCCTCGTGAATCGTAATGCTGATTACTGCTTCTTTATTCGCTTCATCAATATCTTTGTACTCTACTTCGGCAGGCGCTGTCATACCATCTTCCAGCTTGATCCCAGCCTTTAGCTTGTCCAGTGCAGTACCGTGCGGAATACCCTTGACCGTAGCGTGATACGTCTTGGGTACATGATGCTTAGGATGGGTAAGCAAGTTAGCGAAATCTCCATCATTCGTTAACAGCAGCAGTCCTTCCGTATCATAATCCAGACGGCCTACAGGGTAAACCCGTTCTGTAATTCCTTTAAGGTAGTCTGTTACAACCTTGCGACCCTTTGGATCGGAAGCACTTGTAATGACTCCTTTAGGTTTGTTGAACATAATATAAATTTTGTTCTCGCCCCGGATCAGTCTACCGGAGACTTTAATAATATCTGTTGCGGGGTCCACCTTCGTGCCAAGCGTAGTTACGAGTTCCCCGTTGACTTCCACTTTACCGGCCAAAATCATTTCTTCACACTTACGTCTGGACGCCACACCTGCCTGCGCCAAAATTTTCTGTAATCTTTCCATTTTCGACTAGTCACCTCAGATTAATGATAACCATCAGAGGGATAAATCACAAGTTCATTCCATGGAAAAAATGCGCCTGGGCAGTAATTATTGTGGGGTTCGATGATTAAAGGGGTGATTTGGTAGCGCTCTACCAGTTCTAAAATGAGTTTACCTGTGGCAAATAGCTGTTCCTTCCTTCCAGATAATGGAGGAATGCCATCTTCCCTGCTGAAATCACCTTCCAAGCAAATGTGAATATACTCCGGATCGGTCAGCAGCGGTGCTGCATAAATGGCTCCGTCCACACCAACCCAGAAATCAAAGCCTTTGCCATTAATGGAAGTACAGCGAGACTGATGCAGAATAAAACCTTTGTAGTTCATAGCGGATTGCCTCCCTCCACATTGCTGCAATAGCATATGTCGAGGAAGGAAAGGGGGTGACGCCTCCTACCCAAAAAGCAGGAGGCAGACCGCGATCGCGGCGACGAAGCCAACAACATCGGAGAATAGACCTACCTTAAGTGCATAACGTCCGTTACGCACACCAACGGCTCCAAAATAAACCGTTAATACATAGAGCGTTGTGTCCGTGCTGCCTTGTATGGTGGAGGCAATCATGCCGATTAGAGAATCCGGACCATGAACGCGAATCAGATCCGTGGTATAAGCAAGCGAGCCTGTCCCAGTGAGGGGCCGCAGAAGGCCGAGCGGCAGTACTTCTGGAGGTACGCCAAGTCCCCGCAGAGCAGGAGATATGAATCCCATTAGGAAGTCGAGTGCGCCCGATGCACGAAAGACGCTGATCGCCACAAGCATTCCCACAAGATGAGGAATAATCGCGATTGCCGTTCCAAATCCATCCTTGGCCCCTTCAACAAATGACTCATACACCGGGACTTTACGCGTAAAAGCATAGAGCGGGATGAACGTAATCATGACCGGAATCGCCCATGCCGATAGGAGACTGATTAACTGGTACAAGTCATGCTCACCCTTTCAATGAAGAATTAGGCAGCGACGTCTTGGCCAATGGAGCAGAACCAGACTTTGCTGACGGCGGCTTTGGAGGTTTGCGCAGCAATGTCATCCTTCGGAAAAACCGGTCAGCCACTATAGCCGCAAGAGTCGCCACAGCCGTTGCGGCGAGGGTTGTGCCTACTATTCCCGCAGGATCTGCCGAATTGTAATTCAATCGGATCGCAATTAGTGTCGCGGGAATTAGCGTAATGCTTGCTGTGTTAAGCGCCAGTAAGGTACACATGGCTGGTGTGGCCGTTTCTTTATCCGGGTTGAGCTTCTGGAGCTCCTGCATCGCCTTGATCCCCATAGGTGTAGCCGCATTGCCAAGTCCAAGCAAATTAGCGCTCATGTTGGAGAGAATATATCCGATTGCAGGATGGCCCTTCGGCACATCTGGAAAGAGGAAGGCTACGATTGGCCCAAGAATCTTGGCTATTTTTTTAAGCAAACCAGCATCCTCTGCGATCCGCATGATTCCTAGCCAGAATACAAGCACACTTATTAAGCCGAAACTTACTGTAACCCCACTCTTGGCTCCGTCGAATACGGCGGCTGTAAATTCATCCATTCTGCCGTTAACGGCGGCGAACAGAAAACCGATGATGATCATTCCTAGCCAGATCCCGTTAATCATGGATACGCCTCCCTCTTCATTATTCAGCTATCTGCTTACTTGGAACTTTCGCCCAATTTAAATAACGCCTTCAGTGCACTCCCTATAGCCTGAAACCAATTATCAGCAGGATAAGTGTGTGCTTGCGTTGTACTATATTTTTTAGTATAAGCGGAATCCTCAGGTGGTAAGGACTCCCGTGTATACACTGGAACCCGGCCTATTTCCTTGCCACCTAAATCTAGAACGAGAACCCCTTGTAATCCAAAGTTTGATCTTGCAGCTTTGGCTGACGTAGCAGGGATCTGATTCAAGACAAGTTTAGTGGTCACTCTATCCTGCTCGCCTTGTCCGAGCGGATAGGCAAATTTTTTGGCTGTCACGAAGTCATAACCGCTCACGGGATCCCCGCGTTCGATCATTGTTTTTAGTGGATAATGATTAAACCCGAAGTTTAGCAGTGAGGCGTGATCATTCCAGTCATCCCCATCATTTATGGTCACTGCGACAAGCTGCTGGCCGTTTCTGGTCGCTGAGCTGACAAGGCAGCGTAGCGCTTTTTTGGTATATCCTGTCTTCACACCATCTGCGCCCTCATATAAGTACAGCATTTTATTCTTGTTTCTCCACTTGTAATCCCATTTCTCATTTGGATTGTCCGCAGTTTTCTCCTGTGTCTTCACAATTTGTTTAAATACAGGATTATGAAGAGCATACGCCGTCAGCACAGCTAAGTCGTTAGCACTCGAATAATGGCCTTCAGCATCTAGACCATGCGGATTAGCAAAATGAGTATTTTTTAATCCGAGCTCTTCAGCCTTATTGTTCATCAGGTATACAAACCCTTCTTCAGAACCGCCGATATGTTCAGCGATCGCTGTTGCCGCATCATTCCCAGATCGCAGCATTAGACCATACAGCATATTTTCCAGCGTCATCTCTTCACCTTGCTGTAAATAAATAGAGGAGCCTTCTTTGGCGAAAGCATTTTTACCAACTTTGACTTTGGATGCTAAATCACCATTCTCAATAGCGACGAGGGCAGTCATTATTTTAGTCAGGCTGGCAATAAGCATCGGCTCATCTCCTCGACTGCTATACAAAATACGCCCGGATTCCACATCAATCAGCGCCGCTGCCCTTGCATGCGTAGATATGGAGCTGTTCTCCGCATGAATCAAAGTTAGCGGTGTCAGAAACAGCAGCAAAATGCTCAGTAATAAGGCGATTGGAAATTTACGGGTTATTGTCTTCATATTTATCCTCCGGATTCTTATCGGTTCTTAAGTAAAGTCATTCATTTCATGCTTATGTTGTACAAGTGTATGCGGACCAGCCTTAGGGTATGTCCTCTCCACACAAAAAGGGACACCGCCTGATGTAAGGCGATATCCCCGAGGCTATTTATTGAATTATGTGTACCTAATGTGTTGAAGATTGGGATGTACTTGGATCGGGTTTAGCAGGTGCTTGTGATGCTTGTGCTTGTGATGCTTGTGCTTGTGGTGCTTGTGTAGCAGTTGACCCAGCTTGACCTGAAGAACTGCTGCTTTGGAACATGGTCTGGATTTTGTCGATGAGCCCAGGCGTGGCATCGATAATTTTTTCGAACAAATGCGTTTGATTGTCGAGTGGCACAATGTTTACCCCATCCTTACCAACCACTAGAAAAGCGATCGGTCTGATGGAGACACCGCCCCCACTACCGCCACCAAAAGGAAGCATTTTGACACCGCCTTGGGAGCTTGATCCACTTATAGAATCCTCTACTCGATAATCACTACCCCCTGCAGCAAACCCAAAGGCCACCTTACTAATCGGCAGAATAATACTCCCGTCAGGTGTTTGTACTGGATCTCCAACAATCGTATTAACATCTACCATGCCCTTGATATTTTCCATCGCTGTTTGCATTAGACCCTGAATAGGATGGTCGCTCATATTGTTTCCTCCTTTAATTGAGTACGATTTCTCTTGCTTCTACAGCGCTTATCATCCCCACATCCACGCATTTGTATGTAACTTTCATTCTAAACTTTGCCCATGAGACTCCCTACGCATCCGTTTTAGTAATTTTCTCCACTTACTGATTCCCCCCGCCTCCCTCAAGACACGAAGAAGAAGCTGCAATGATGCGTATACGGCATAGGAAACGGACAATTTACCCTCACATACGAACTCCATTGAAAAAGAATGCTCATCTTGAAAAACAGGCTTCACAAACACTCGTGGATTGTGTTTCAATTTGACCCTCTGCGAAATAAATCCAACGATGCTCCATTTCAATCCCCAGACGGCTCCTGATACTATGGCAGTGTCTGCCGCATCACCTAGTGAGAAGTCTGTGGACCAGTCGAGCTTTGATATTTTGACATGTGATACAGTTTCCTTGAACCACTTCTTCAATCCACGTGTGGATTTCACTGCTAGCTGTACATTGTCCCGCCAGCGCTCAATTCTTTCTTTATCGAATTGTTCTTCCTTTACAGTGTCAACACCTGTAGTCGCGGTACCCGTCTCTTTAAACTTCCCAAGCACGCCTTGCTCCAATCCCTTAAAGACCAATCGAGGCAGTTCATAGTGGAGTTTGATCAGACCAAAAAGTGTCTTAACATCTAACTCGATCAGATCATTTTTGTCATGTTTATAGCACCGGATGCGGAAATCGATAGATGAAGACAGAACCAGGATCATTGCCAGTACCAGCAATCCGAGGGGTATTCCAAGCCATAACGTCACGTATTTACCTCCAAGAAACCTTAATAATGGGAACCTTTGGTTTAGTATGGCAATTTAATCTGGAAAAAATTCGGGGTTTGGTTAAAAAAAGTGGCTTTACAAAAAAATAGAGACTGCCCATAAACCATATGAATGGTTTATGGGCAGTCCCAGCAATACAAATCATTGCGAAATAACAAAAAAACTATGGTTGCTCAATATCCTCGAACGTCATTTGAGTATCCAGCTTATTGAACAGTAGCTGCGTCTCCTCTTCCAAATTATCAGTGGATTCGAAGTTTGATGGTTCAGGCAGCTCATTCAGACTTGCTAGGCCAAAGCTCTCCAAGAATGATTTAGTAGTCCCATACAAAATTGGGCGTCCTACAGCCTCGGCACGGCCAACCTCATGGATCAAATCCTTATTATTCAGCGTATGAATTGCACGTTCGGATTTCACGCCTCGAATCTCTTCGATCTCCACCCGTGTAATGGGCTGACGATAGGCCACGATCGCCAATGTCTCTAATGCAGCCTGTGACAAGGTTGATCTTGAAGGGGAATAAGCTAATCGCTCGAAATAATGGGCATGCTCAGGCAAGGTAGCCAGCCGATAATTCCCGGCGATTTGGACTACCTGTAACCCCCGCTCCTGCGTTACATAATCCTCTTTCAGTTCTTCTAATGCTCCAGCTGCAAGCTCTGGCCGCTGCTCTGTAATCTCGGCTACTTGCCGTACGGAGATCCCTTCATCACCTGATAGAAACAACAGGCCCTCAATAATCGATTTCAGCGTTTTGTAATCCATTGAAGTGTTCTCCTCCTCTCCACTCCATTACGATGTCCTCAAACAATTTCTCCTGATAGCAAAAAATCGCCTTCATTTTCATTAGTTCCAGAATCGCAAGAAAAGTTACTACGATTTCGTGCCGCGCCATTTCATCGTGAAGCAGTGCTGAGAAGTGGAGCCTACCGCCCTTCCCTCTGCGCTGCAGCGCATCCGATACATCACGTATACGATCTTTTACCGATATTTCGTCCCGGGTGATCCGCTGGTAAGATGACCTTCTTGCCGCCTTACTAAGTGCTTTACGGAAAGCAGCTATAAGGTCGGAAGTATGTAGTCCTTTTAGCGTATGGTCAATCTCTTCAGGCACGTATGGACCCAGATCCTCCGGCTCCTTCGTAAAAATCAAGCTCCGCTCGCTCTCCATATCCATTAAATGAACAGCAATACTCTTGAATTTACGATACTCAATCAGTCGCTGAACAAGTTCAGCTCGTGGATCAAATTCATCTTCTTCGTAATATTCAAAATCATCGATCTCAATGACCGGTGGTTTGGGCAGCAATAGCTTGCTCTTTATAGATAATAGGGTTGCGGCCATCACGAGAAATTCACTCGTAATATCCAGTTCAAGCTCCTGCATACTTCGCAGGTATTCCATATACTGTTCGGTGATCTCGGCGACCGGAATGTCCTGGATGTCGATTTCCGCCTTATCAATTAAATGCAAAAGCAGATCCAGCGGACCTTCAAACGTTTCCAGCTTGTACAATACAGTCACGAAGCATCCTCCCGCCAAAAAAAGTAAAGTGCAGCGCCCTAAAGGACGCTACACAAGTAGAAAGGGCTCTATAATCCATGCTTTCTTCTTATACTATAAATAAGCACGAATTCGACTGATTCGTCAATAGCTGACTTACTTAAACAGTTTGTTAAGATTCGCCATTTCAATCGCAGCAGTCGCAGCATCCCAGCCTTTATTCCCTGCTTTGGTTCCTGAACGCTCAATGGCCTGTTCAATATTCTCAGTAGTTACTACGCCAAAAATCGTCGGCACGCCGGTTTTAAGATTGATCGCAGCTACCCCTTTTGCAACTTCATTACATACATAATCATAGTGCGTTGTAGAGCCACGGATAACAGTTCCTAAAGTGATTACAGCGTCGTATTTACCGCTTTCCGCCATTTTTTGAGCGATTAACGGAATTTCAAACACGCCTGGAACCCAAGCAACATCTACTTCATCATCGTTAGCACCATGGCGTTTAAATGCATCAAGTGCACCTGACAAAAGCTTGCTAGTAATAAATTCATTAAAACGTCCTACTACGACTCCGTATTTTAACCCCTCGGAAACTAAATGTCCTTCTAAATATTTCGGCATATCATTCATCTACCCTTCGTTTTTTATTGTGTGTGATTATACTTTCGAATCCTCATTTTGTTCAATGTCGTCAAAAGACAGCAAATGCCCAAGTTTCGCCTGCTTCGTATGGAGATAATTAGTATTATCCTTATTCTCCGGCATTTGAATTGGCACTCGCTCAACAACTTCCAATCCATAACCTTCTAACCCTTTGATCTTTCGAGGATTGTTCGTTAAGAGACGAATTTGACTTATACCTAGATCCTTCAGAATTTGTGCTCCAATCCCGTAATCACGCAAATCTGCTGGAAAACCAAGCTTTAGATTGGCATCTACAGTATCGAGTCCTTCTTCTTGAAGCTTGTAGGCTTTAAGCTTATTAATAAGACCAATGCCTCTGCCTTCTTGACGCATATAGAGCAACACACCTCTACCAGCAGCTTCGATCTGCCGAAGCGCTGCTTCAAATTGGGGACCACAATCGCAGCGATGGGAGTGGAATACGTCACCCGTCAAGCATTCGGAATGTACTCGTACTAACACTGGCTCATCACCGGAAATATCGCCCTTCACCAATGCTACATGTTCTTTATCATCCACTTCATTTGTATAGGCAATGGTCTGAAACTCACCGAAATCGGTAGGCAGACGTACAGACACCTCGCGATTGACGAGCTGTTCCTTCTCGTTCCGATAGTGAATGAGGTCTTTGATGCTGATCAACTTAAGATCATGCTTCTTAGCAATCTCAACCAGATCAGGCAACCGGGCCATCGAGCCATCTTCTTTGATGATTTCACAAATCACACTGGCTGGATATGCACCACACATACGGGCTAAATCAACAGCAGCCTCTGTATGTCCGGAACGGCGTAGTACGCCACCTTTTTTCGCAATCAGCGGGAACATATGGCCAGGTCTACGGAAATCAGACGGCTTCGCTTTAGGGTCAATCATGGCCTTTACAGTCAAGGATCTTTCCCCTGCTGATATACCAGTAGTTGTATCTATATGGTCAACCGATACAGTAAAGGCTGTGCCGTGATTATCTGTATTGTGACTGACCATAGCCTGTAGTTCAAGCTCTTCCGCACGCTCAGCGGTAATTGGCATGCAGACCAAACCACGTCCCTCAGTGATCATAAAATTGATGACTTCTGGTGTCGCCCGTTCAGCAAGAGCTATAAAATCCCCTTCATTCTCACGATCTTCATCATCCACCACGATGATGACTTTGCCGCGCATTAAATCATATATCGCTTCTTCAATCGGATCCAAGACACTATCCTTCTTCGATTGTTCGCTCATGATCCTATCCTCCTAATAGCTTTACGAAGGATTATTCCCTTCTTCGTAAGCTTACTCATTATTTAAACAAATCCGTTTGCCGCCAAGAAATCGCGGCTAATCCCGGAACTGCTATCACTTTCTTCATCCTGTGCAGCTGAGCCATAATGAAGAAGATGATCTACATATTTGCCCAGGACATCACACTCAATATTCACACTATCTCCTGCCCGCTTATAAGTTAGCACAGTTTCCCCTAACGTATGCGGAATAATGGATACAGTAAGCGATGAAGCCGTCGTTTTTACTACTGTTAAGCTAATGCCATCAATCGTGATCGACCCTTTAGGGATGATATATTTAAACAGCGATTTACGATCCGGCGCAATCTCATAGACTACTGCATTTTGATCACGTTTTACGCTTTTGATGACAGCAGTGCCATCTACATGTCCCTGAACAATATGACCTCCAAATCGACCACCGGCTGCCATTGCTCGCTCCAGATTCATCCGACTGCCAGGACGTAGCTCCTTCAGATTACTGTTTCGATAGGTCTGAGGCATGACATCCACTGTAAAATAGTTCTCGCCTAAAGTTGTCGCTGTAAGACAGACGCCATTAACCGATACGCTATCACCAATCTTCAAATCATCCATGATGACGGAAGCGGCAATGTTCAGCACCATCATTTCTCCACCGGTAGAGACACTTCTCAGAGTGCCAACTTCTTCGACTAATCCAGTGAACATGCTTTCCCTCCTAGGAGTTTTGTGTGAGTAACACTTCTCCGCTATCTCTCCGAACAAAACTTGCTCCGGAAGCACACGATTAAGTTTTGTAACCATTCACTTTAGCGTACCGGAGTACCGCTGATACATACATTATCTCCGAGCACTTTTACTTCCAATCCCTCCAGAGAAATCGCATCCTTCATTAGCTCTATACCAGGAAATACGAACGTCCCTTTCGCTTCAGCACCACCGCCAACAATCTTTGGAGCGAAAAAGAGAATCACTCGATCAACGAGCCCACTCTCCAGCATCGCACCATTTAGCGTGCCTCCACCTTCAAGTAAAATCGATCCGATTTCCATTTCACCGAGTGTTACCATAGCAGCCTTCAAATCCACCCGTGGTCCTGCTCCGCTAACAATGATTTGCACCCCCGCTTGAAGAAGTGCTGCTCTCTTTTCATCATCTGCGGCTTCAGTTGTCACGATGATAGTAGGCGCTAGACCGTCACTTACAACTGTTGAATCCAAAGGAATACGTAGTCCAGAATCAATCACAATCCGTATCGGATGAATACCCGGCACTTCCGTTCTTGTAGTTAGCGAAGGATTATCTGCAATCACTGTGTTCACACCGACCATTATTCCCTGATGCCGATGCCGCAGCGTATGTACGATCTCCCGCGCTTCACCATTTGAAATCCATTTACTGTCACCAGATTTGGTAGCTAGGTTACCATCCAGCGTGCTGGCACTCTTGAGCGTAACAAAAGGCTGTTTTGTCAAAATATACTTGATAAAACGCTCATTCAACCGCAGCGCACGTTCACGCAGCAATCCTACTTCTACTTCAATGCCATGCTCACGCAGCATTTGAACGCCGCGACCGGCAACCTGAGGGTTAGGGTCTTCACAAGCGACTACCACTCTGGCTACTCCCTCGTCGATCAGCCTTTGGCTGCAGGGCGGAGTCTTGCCATAGTGACTGCATGGTTCCAGTGTTACGTAGGCAGTGCTGCCCTGTGCTTGGCCAGCCGCCATATTCAAGGCATGAACCTCAGCATGACCTGTTCCGCGCTGCAAATGAGTTCCAAGTCCAATCATCGCTCCATTCTTTACAACAACACAGCCAACAACAGGGTTAATTCCCGTCTGTCCTTGGGCCCGTTCTGCCATATCCAGCGCTAACGACATATAAAACTCGTCATTCATATTATCCATCTCGTTCCCCCTATCCACTTACTGTCTATCTGATGCGTAAAAACAGAAAAACCCATCTCATTCTCCAGGAGGAGTAAAGATGGGTTATGCGAGAGTTTATCGGCAGTCCAAATAAAAGTGTGCGTAAATAACCGTCAAACGACGGCAATTGTGAAATATCGCACATAATAAATGAAAACACTGCAGTCCACCTGTCTATTACAGACAAGCGGTTAACCTCTCCTTCTTCCATCCAGACTATACTGTCGGTCCCGGAATTTCACCGGGTCCACCGTTCGCGTCAACAACGCGAGCCGGGTAGCGGACTAAGTGTGGTAGATAAACTTAATAAATAAGCACTCTACAACAACATCACCGCCGGTAGGGAATTACACCCTGCCCTGAAGGATTGATCCTTTATTTAATTGAGGTTCAACTTTTCCTTACTAACAAAATTATCACTTACACCTTCGAAATGCAAGTGCGTTTTATATATTTACTTAAAATTTGTAACTTAATTCTGAGAGGTATGGTGATTACTAGAAGAAACGACATGGTTATACATAGCCTGCAAATGTACAGTTAAAACCCATTCCATACATTTACATAACAAAAGAAAAAGCGCCTGGACTGTATCTCCAGGCGCTTTTTCTTTTTCCAATTACAATCCGCGTTCTTGTTGTTTCAACAAATCACGAATTTCCGTTAGCAACACGATATCTTCTGCGGGTGCTGGCGTCTCCACCACTTCAACTTTAACGGCTTCTTTGCGCTGGAATTTATTAGCCAGTTTAATCACCATAAAGATTGAGAAGGAAATAATAAAGAAATCAACTACCGCCTGCAAAAATTGCCCATAAGGGATAAGCAGTTCATTATGCATAACCATAACACTTAGAGCCCGATCCTTCAGATCTATACCACCTGTTATCAAGCCAACAATTGGCATAATGATGTCAGATACTAATGAAGTCACAATCTTACCAAAAGCTGCTCCGATAACGACAGCAATGGCTAAATCTAGTACATTTCCTTTCAGGGCAAAAGCTTTAAACTCTTTCCACATCTTCCAATTCTCCTCCAACCTATTGAATTTGAAATTATTATAGCATAGCCGCTTCCCAAATCTTAAGGCTTGTTAAGAAACTATTAAGTTTACTTTTTACTTTTACATGCCGCCATTGGGAAGTTCGCCTGTTTCATCTTTGGTATGTGGACGGTTTTATAATAGCCTTAAGTTTTTCAAAGAGCTAAACAAACTGTTTCCCATCGATCCTCGCTAGCCTTCAAATAAGGATTTCAATCGAAAATATTGTATACTTCTTGTAGTACGGACGGTATAGAGGCCTGTATAAAAATTCGGGAAACAGAAAAATTCCCGATCTGCCAAGGGTCAGGAACTAGATAAAATCACTGAACTCAGTAATACACTCATCGTACACATTCGAAAAATCAGAGAAAAAATTGAAGCTAATTCAAGAAAATCACAGTATTTAAAGACGGTATAGGGCGTTGGCTACAAACTGGAAAAAGGAGGTTCTTCTAGATGAACTTTAAAAGATTCGATACCTTATCTTGGAAAATAGTTGGCTTTAGCCTAACGAGTCTAGCTCTTACAGCAGCAATTTTATTGGTCGGCTATTATGGGACATCCCTTTTGCTATGGCTCAATCCTTCTCATTCCTTCTGGGGCGTTAAACTCATCCGCTGGGTGACCAATAACATCGGTTCTACTCCTATAGTGATTCTTATTGGGGTTCCTTTATTTATTTTTTTCATCCTGAAGCTATCCAGAAATACAACAAGCCATCTTCATAACATTTCAAGCGGGGTTCAAGCGATTGCTGACGGCAATTTATCTTTCAAGATACCAGTAACAGGAACGGATGAACTCGGTAAACTCGCCGAAAATATGAACCTCATGGCGGGCAAGCTAAAATCCGCTATAGATGAAGAACGAGCAGCAGCGAAAGCCAAAAACGACCTAATCACTGGTGTATCCCATGATCTTCGAACCCCTCTAACTTCTGTACTGGGATTCCTGGAATATGTGGAGAAGGATCGTTATAAGAACGAGGTTGAGCTGCGTTATTATGTGAATATCGCCTATGAGAAATCCCTGACTCTTAAAAAGCTAATCGACGATTTATTCGAATATACACGTGTTAGCAGCAACGGGCTTCCCCTTAATATGGAGCCTGTAGATCTCGGCAAGCTGCTCGAAAAGCTTGTCGAGGAATTCGCTCCCGTATTGGAGCAAGCGGATATGACCTACCGTATTCATACGGATATGGGCCCTTTAATTATCCATGGTGATGCGGACGAGTTAGTACGATTATATGAGAATCTATTTACCAATGCGGTTAGATACGGTAAAGAAGGTAAGATTCTAGATATTTCCGTTTATAGAAAAGATGACAGTGTGATTGCTACATGCACGAATTACGGTAACCCGATCCCTGCCACGGACCTCCCCCACTTATTCAAGCGATTTTATCGTGTAGATAAGTCACGTTCCAGGGAGACTGGCGGAAGCGGCTTAGGACTCGCGATTGCCAAGAGCATCACAGAGCTCCACGGTGGAACAATTTCAGCCAAAAGCTCACGTAAACAAACCGAATTCGAGACTTCCTTCCCTGCGAGTGAATAGGTTCTGAACACAAACAAAAGCACCCGACTTTAATCACGCCGGGTGCTTCTTTCAGTTCAATTTCAAATCATACTTATTCACTTACTTTAAGTTTACTCCACGTCTAAACACACGGTTTAGAATATAGCCTATGGCTATTAATCCAATACCTGTCATGTAGAGCGGCGCAGGGCTACTTTCCCCCGTCTTTGGAAGCTGAGGGACACTTGAAGTGCTGTAGTTGACTGTACCTTTCGGAACTTCCTCATCAATAATGTCGACTTCACCCAAAGGAACATTTTCATCTGTAATAACTAAATCAGGAGCTCCTACTTCTTCTGATGTCGCGGATTCCAGATCGCTCGTATTCCCAGGGCCAGCAGGTACTGCCGGATCATTGATGATTACTCCTGGCACCAGCGAACTCGTAGGTGTAGGTGTCAACGGACCTCCTGGGGTTCCTGAGGTTGGTGTAGACGTAGGTCCTGATGTCGGCTCTGTTGACGGAGTAGCCGTCGGTTCCGATGAAGCTGTTGGTGTTGCGGTTGGGACTATAGTTGGTTCTGGCGTTGCAGTAGGTGTAGGCTCCACTGCTTTTTGATTCGTAATTACGAGTTGATTCGTTGATGAAGAATGAATGGACACTGGATGTTCTTTAGGATCAAGTACATAGCCACTAGGAGCTGTCGTCTCAATCAATACGTAGTTACCCAACCATAATTTATTGAATGTTGCTGTACCAGCGGAATCTGTGGTTAAGCTATTAATAAATACCCGGTCTGAGCCGTTAAGGCGATAGAGTGCAAAAGTTGCATCTGCCAGCGTCTTCATGTTGTCCTCTGCATCCAGCTTCTTAATCATCAAGGAACCTCTAACCCCGCTGCCTGATCCTGATCCACTCGACACACCGACGATAATTTCTTTAGAAGAATCTTTGCTTATTTCGATAACATTAAAACCACTGAAACGAACAGTATTAATTACTTTGTCTCCTGTATTCGCCATAATCAGGGATTGATAGTCTAGAATATAAGGTTTACTAATCTCCTTGGCGAAGCTTAAATCAAACGACTGCTTGCCGTCTACATCCGTTTTTATTTCTAAACTGTAATCGATACCCTGAATCAATTCAGGCTCGCTTTTTGTTACATCCCCGTTTTCAGCTACGATTGTAGGATACAGATGGAATGAATCCTGCAGCAGAATCTGATTAGCGCTAGGAGTATCGTTGATTAACGCATTCTTCACAGTAGACTGACTACGATTAATTTGAATGCTCCAATCGATTTTTTCGCCATTCTGAACACCATTTTTCAAGAGATATTCGTCTCCATAAGGAATCTTTACGGTAGCGTTCAAATCCTTGGATACCTTTTTTGCCCCATCATAGAGATTGGCTTTATTATCAATAGAAGTGCCAATGACTTTGCCTTCCATACTTGTATGAAATTCTATATAATAAGCGGATTGAATAGCATCTGTAAAAGAGAGCTTCAGCTCATTATTACCATTAACACTGTAAGTGTATTTGCTACTGTTTACCTCGACACCTTTCGTTGGGTCTCCATTCTTAGCAACATTCATGGTGTATACTTTCAGCGATCCAGGAACCAGGGTTTGACCCGATTTCAAAATATCCACGACTTCTGGCTCTGCAACCGTTTTGCTATTATAATTGACCCCTAATGTCCAAGCTAATTCTTTAGTTGAAGCATTATAAGAACCAAATTTCAAACCATTGCTTTTCGCTTCGATTCTTGGAATAAATAGCCCTTCTGCTTCTGTTGTGCGAGGAATTTCGGACGTGTCTAACCAGTCCATCCTAACCTTGTTATTGAAATTTTCAGTATTAGACCAAATCCAATCCTTATTAAATTCCGTTGTATAGCTAATCGTATAAAGACCAGTAATCTGCGAATTAAAGACAACCTTGAATCCTTTATTAGCCTGAACAGGAGCATTGTAAACCAAACTATATTTGGAAGGATTCAATACATTCCCATTAGAATTTCTAATTACGAGTGATTCCGGAATAAACTTCAGTCCGCCAAACGGGAATGACTCCGTAACTTCAACCTGACCCATTGGATAATTATCACTGTTTAATGTGACTTTCCATCCAACCGTTTTATTCTGATAATCTACGCCTGATAAGTTCTTATACAAAATGGCTGGCCGTATTAAGCGTGTAGCTTCTCCAGTATAGGTACTGTCCGTAACTGTATTAGTGATTATAGTATCTTCAAACACACGCTTTACAGCTTTGGTCTTATACTCGATTCGATAAGCAGATGTTACATCTTGTTTAAATTGCAAGGTGAACCCTGACTTCTTCACGTCTGAAGCTGCAACTACAGTGTAATCAATATCCTTGGTCAAAAGATTACTCAACGTTGCTGTACCCGCTGAATCCAGTTGCACCGTGTAT
Organism: Paenibacillus sp. FSL F4-0236; assembly: GCF_038000135.1. Classification (NCBI taxonomy): domain Bacteria; kingdom Bacillati; phylum Bacillota; class Bacilli; order Caryophanales; family Paenibacillaceae; genus Paenibacillus; species Paenibacillus sp. FSL F4-0236. The sequence continues at coordinate 1,184,182 of NZ_JBBOBK010000001.1, read as the reverse complement.
ACTTTTATCGAATTGGCTACTAACGCTTGAGAATCATCAAACAAATCCTTTAGTACAGCATTTCCTTGCGGAATCGTTTTTTTATTATAGTTATATTCGATTGCCCAGGAAATGATTTGATTGCTCCAGTCATATCCGCTAGAGTACTTGTTCAAACTTCCTCCTCGTTCTACTTGAACAGTAGCAGAGGAACTTGCAGGAACTTGCCCATCTCCTGTAAAAGTCGCTGTATTCGTGAAGCTTAGCCGATGCTCATCAGTAATAGCTGTGGAGTATTCAATACGGTAAGCACTCGAAATCGCAGGATCAATGAAACGAACATTTAACGATCCTCCAGTGAACTCTGTAGAATATTTACTGGTATCGAGTAGTGCACCTTGTGTTACCGAACCGTCCAACTGGATACTCAGTTGATACACACTCACAGTAACCGGAGTGCTAAGTGACAAACCTGTTGGTATAGGGTCCGTTACGACTGCATTTCCAACAGTTTTTAATGATTTATTTACGTCAACAGACCATAGAATATGGTCTGCATTAAAACCCTGAGGAATCCCCCTCTTCTCAATGGTCGATCCTACATTCGGTTTAAAATTCACAGTAACCGTCTGAACACCACCGCTCACCGGAAATAAAATCTGCTGAACAGTACTTCCTGAGATTTTTTGTTTATCAAACTTAGTATTGATCCGAAGCGTTCCTTGCACATCATCATGCGTTTCTATGTAGTCGTTAAAGGTCATTGTTACTTGGTGTGATAACTGCTCAACTGTAAAAGTTCCTACATCTCCATCCTCTGAGACCAACAAGCCGCTAATATCATTAAAAAGCTGAAACTGCTCTGGAAGCTGAAAGGTAAAGGTGTCACCTTGCTTGTAGGGATGAGCTTTAGGAAGAGACCACGTATAATCTAATGTTACATTAGCTTCTTGCTCATAGACGCTATCCGTAACCGTCTGCCCGTCTTCACCATATACAGCCATTGAGACACTCGTGATGATATTCCGCTCTTGATCGATTGCCGCTGCTTGTACTTGTGGAGTGAACCCGATGCCATAGGCATATTGCGCTACAAGCATCAGAATAACGATCATCACACTTATTCTTTTCTTTAACATTATCCTAAAGCCTCCAATTCCTTTTCCAATTTGATTTTTCTGTGTTTGTATCTCCTCTTGAAGCGTAATCTCTGCCATTCCTCATGCTCGAATGCTTCTTATGTAATTCCGCGCCCATTGCCCCATCTTATGTTAAAATAATGAAAAGCCATCCTTTTGTGGGTTAGCTGACAGAGTGCATACATATATAACCATTTTATGGATGTTCAGAAACAGAAAATATCAAAAATTTACAAAGTTGTTTTTTGAAGTGCTTTTTAGGTACGAAGGAGGTAGGTTCATGCATCTTTCATCTTATTTTGATCGACAGCGTACGGAGGATTTCATTATGTTCTCCCCTTCACATTGGATTGCTCTGTCTATCATTACATTGGTCTGTATACTGTTTTACAGTTTAAGATTCGAGATTCGGACTGATGTGAGACTTCGGCAAAGTGTGCGCTTGCTGCTGATTATTATTCTTTTGTTCTCAGAAACAGGACTTCAAATATGGTACCTCTCTCAAGGCGTATGGCAATCCAGCAGCTCACTCCCGCTCGAACTATGCGGAATTACTTTACTACTATCCGTTATCATGCTGATAACTCGTAGCCGAGCACTATATTCCTTTCTGTATTTTGCTGGGATTGGTGGAGCATTCATTGCTTTACTCACACCGAATCTGGTCTATCCATTCCCTCATTTCCGATTTCTACTGTTCTTTATAGCACATGGTGGTATTGTTCTCGCTTCACTTTATATGACCTGGATTGAGGGCTATAAGCCCACTTGGAAATCTCTCCTGTTCACCATGCTTGGACTAAACATTGTGGCCGCTTGTGTGTGGATCGCCAATTACATCCTAGGATCTAACTACATGTTCTTATCTCATAAGCCCAGCACTTATTCTGTATTGGATTATTTCGGACCTTATCCTTATTACCTGCTTGTTGAAGAGTTGTTTGCCTTCATTGTGTTTCTGCTCATGTATTTGGTATTCTTCTGGGTGCCAGAGCAGCGTAAATCGAGACGTAAACGAATAAGCCGGATTCCTTATTAAATAAGAAAAGGCCAGCCTCCGATAATCCGGAGACTAGCCTTTTTAAATTAAGAATTCTTAAGCTTCGATGATTTCTACCGAAGTCATTTTGTCGCGTCCTTTGAAAGTATCAACAAGATCCATACCTTCAACTACTTTACCGAATACAGTGTGAACTCCATCCAAGTGTGGTTGCGGTGCATAGCAGATGTAGAACTGGCTTCCGCCTGTGTTCTTACCCGCATGTGCCATAGCAAGTGTTCCGCGCTCGTGTTTGTTTGGGTTGATTTCGCAGTTGATTGTGTATCCTGGACCACCAGATCCAGTTCCGTTAGGACATCCGCCTTGAGCTACAAAACCAGGGATAACACGGTGGAATGTCAATCCATTGTAGAAACCATCTTTTGCTAGCTTTTCAAAGTTAGCTACAGTGTTTGGTGCATCTTGATCGAACAAGTCAATCAGCACTACGCCGCCATTTTCAAGAGTAATTTTCGCTTGCTTTGCCATATGTAAATGACCCCTTTCAAAATTAACAAATTTAGAATACCTCAATTATATTACTATGAAACTACGCACAAAGCAAAGCAAGCAGGAGTAATTCCTGCTTGCTCTTTATGCCTTACCAGTTTTCCCTACCTAACATTAACGGCTGTTACTTAGCAACAGCAGCTTGTTTAGCGATACGCTCAGGAACAATATCGTTGGCAATAAGATCATTATAGCTTTCGCGGCGCACTACAAGATCGCTGTGTCCGTTCTGAACGAACACTAAAGCCGGACGACGAAGCCGGTTGTAGTTGCTCGCCATGGAGTAATTGTAAGCGCCTGTGCAGGCTACAGCCAACAGATCGCCGCTTTCAGCCTCAGGCAGCTCTACATCCCAGATCAGCATATCTCCGCTCTCGCAGCATTTACCAGCGATGGATACAGTTTCTGTAGCCTCTTCATTCGCACGATTAGCAAGTAATGCCTCATATTTAGATTGGTACAATGCAGGACGTGGATTATCAGTCATCCCACCGTCGACGGCAACGTACTTACGCACGCCTGGGATATCCTTGTTCGTACCTACTGTATAAAGTGTAGTACCTGCATCTCCAACAATACTACGGCCCGGCTCCACCCAAATTTCAGGCAAAGCATTATAGATTCCAGCAAAATGAGTCTTCACGGCATCCGTAATTGCAGTTACATATTCAGAAACATGTAATGGGGTATCCCCCTCAACATAACGAATACCAAAACCTCCACCTAGGTTTACTACACGGAAGTCCACTTCCAAACCTTCTTTAACACTACGAGCAAAACTCGCTACACGTTCAACAGCAAGCTGGAATCCATCCGTTTCAAAAATTTGAGAACCAATATGGGAATGTACGCCAAGCAGCACTAAATTCTTTTTGCTGACTGCCGCTTTAACTGCTTCATAAGCTGATCCATTACCGATATCAAATCCAAATTTGGAATCGGTCTGGCCTGTTGTTATATACTCATGCGTATGAGCTTCGACACCTGGTGTCACACGTAACAAGATGTTAACCTTAACTTCTTTACGTGATGCAATCGACTGCAAAAGATTAAGCTCTACCAGATTATCGACTACAAAACAGCCGATCCCGGCATCAATCGCCATTTCGATCTCTTCAGACGTCTTATTGTTGCCGTGAAAATGAATGCGTTCTGCAGGAAAGCCAGCTTGCAAAGCAGTATAAAGTTCGCCATCAGATACAACATCAAGCGATAAGCCTTCTTCATCAGCCAAACGAACCATAGCCATTACTGAGAACGCCTTACTTGCATAAGCTACTTGGAACCCAAGTCCAGAGGATTTAAAAGCATCCATATATTCCCGGCAACGTTGTCTCACCAATTGCTCGTCCAATATATATAGCGGGGTTCCATATTCCGCCTTCAATTCAGTTACATCACATCCGCCGATCTCCAAATGCCCAGCATCGTTAATTCGGCTAGTACCGTGTAGAAACATTCTTTAGTCCTCCAATTTCTGTGGAATATCAAGGTTCCACCCTGTCTTTAGTGTATTCAGTATAACAGACAGTGGGAACTCCATTGAATGGACTAATTTGCAGTAGTTTTGTATTTTCCTACGATTGTTAATCATTCTTTTGAGTAGGCGGCACCCTTGTATTGTCTCTAGTTTTGTTGAAAGACGGCCTTGTCTTCGAGCTTAAGACTGGCTTACGCACTAGAATTTCACTCATTGCCTTTGCATTAAAAGGTATAAACGGCCACATATAAGACGAGTTATAGGAGCGATGGGTAGTAAGGAAAATAGTCAGTAGCGTCGTGCCAATCATAAATCCTGGCACCTGGAATGCCGCTACGGCAACTAGCAACGCAAGCCTGACGATTCGATTCGCAAGACCCAGCTCATAACTCGGGGTTGCAAACATACCAATGGAGGCTACAGCCATATACAGAACTACCTCGTTTACAAACAAACCACTCTGAACCGCTATATCGCCAATCAATATAGCTGCAATCAGACCCATCGCTGAACCTAAAGGCGTTGGTGTGTGTACTGCAGCCATCCGCAGTAAATCAACCCCAAGCTCCACAATTAGAAACTGGGCGAGTATTGGAATTCTGGCGGTCTTTTGAGGTCCAATGAAATCCAGCATAGCCGGCTTTAGTTCAGGATGAATGACAAGCAACATCCATAGCGGCAGCAGGAACATGGACGCAAATATACCGATGAAACGGACCCACCGCAAGTACGTTCCCATAAAAGGAGTCTGACGATTCTCCTCTGCATGCTGACAAAGATCAAAAAAAGTAGTCGGAAGAACAATAACAATTGGTGAGGTATCTACAAACAGTATTACCCGTCCCTCCAATAAATTGGAAGCTACGACGTCGGGGCGTTCAGAATAACGCACCATAGGATATGGATTCCATCCACCGCCGATAATCGCCTCCTCTAATTGTTTATCTGCCAGAGGAATACCATCAATATCAATGCTTTTGATTTTGTCGATAACAGACATAACCTGTGTTTTATCAACGATATCATCAATGTAAGCCACGCATACATCTGTTTGTGTCCGTCGTCCAACCCGAAATAGCTCATATTTCAGCCCTGGATCTCGAACCCGTCTTCTGACAAGCGAGATATTGCTCAGTAAAGTCTCTGTAAAACCGTCGCGCGCACCGCGCACCACCCGATCAATCGAAGGCTCGGCTGGACTGCGACTAGGGTAAGAACGAGTATCCATGATGATAACTTTGTTCTCACCTTCGACGAATAGCACGCTCAAGCCTTCAAGTACCTTCTCGATACTTTCGCTTAAAGAATTCCCCTCTTCCACCTGGATGTGAGGGACATATTCATTCATAAAGCTAGACAGCACACCCGTAGACAGATTCTCAGAGGTGAGATAGGTCAGACGTTTTAGAATATCATCGGTCACATCTGTGTTGGTAAAACCACTTAAACAGAGTAGAGCTGTCTTATGTCCGCCAAAGGACATCTGTCTGAACGTTACATCAAAGCTTGTGCCCAGTCCCATTACCTCAGTAAGTGTTTGTTTCGTATCTTGCAAGGACATTGGGATTTCATCATTACCTTGCCAGTAAATGACGGATTCTTTTAATGAGTTGGAGTGCTCGCGATCTCGTTTCTTCTGTAGCTTGCTGCTTCCCTTTTTATTGCTGTCTTGTGACTCTTGTTGCGCTTGCTTTTTAGATAGTTTGGACTTTGGCGTCACTTTGGCTTGAGATTCTTCCCCGGACTCTGTTGCGGACTCTGATCCGCCTGTTTGTTGGGTATTCTGATCTTGCGCCTCATCTTCGGATTCAGAGTCTGAATCTAAGCCGAATAACCTGGCAAAAAATCCTTTACTAGGCTCATTCTGCTCCTGATTCCCGAGCTCATCTGACGCCTCTGCATCCTGCTGCCCGGAATCCGGCTGTGCAGCTTCAGCGCTTTGCTCTTCTGCCCCAAGCTCATCCGATGCCTCTGCATCCTGCTGCCCGGAATCCGGCTGTTCTGATGCTTCAGTGCTTTGCTCTTCTGCCCCTAGCTCCGTAGATGCTTCTGCATCCTGTTGCCCGGAATCCGGCTGAGCTGATGCTTCAGCGCTTTGCTCTTCTGACCCTAGCTCCGCAGATGCTTCTGTATCCTGTTGCCCGGAATCGGGCTGTGCTGACGCTTCGGTACTCTGCTCTTCTGCCCCTAGCTCCGCAGATGCTTCTGCATCCTGCTGTTCTTGACTCGGATCAGTTGCTGTAGTATTTTCCGCCGGATCTGCGTCTTCACTGGTCATAGAAGCTCCGTTAACCTCGGTATGATCATCAACTAGATCCTCTGCGGTATTCTTCATTGCTGCGGCAGCCGCAGCGTTTTCTTCCTGATGATCCTCTTCTGGCAGAGAATCACCGCTGTGAATAAATTTGCTCATTCCATAACCTCCGTTTACTGTCGGTATACAAACCAGTCGAACAAAGAACCCGCGACCTTCCCGCTTACCATCGCCATTAACAGCCCGAACAAATAATGTGTCATGTTCAAGCGTTTAGCGAGTATCGGCAGCACATTTAATACCTCGGTCAATGCTGCAGCGAGCATCCCGACAAAAATCCCGTCAAAAAGTCCTATACCAAGTTCAACTAAAGGACCTGAGGATATTTTCCAATTCCAAAAATCACTTACGGTTCCTAGCAATGATCCAACTACCATCGCACCCTCGTACCAATGTACTTTATCGTAAGAAGAAGTTAATTGAGCCAGACGGGGCACCATGTCGAGAACCACAAATAAAGCGATCACACCACCACCTACAGCGATCCCCCCTGCAATACCCAGCAGCAAATTCAACCCTAGTGTTATAGGTGCCGTCATCTTCCGTCCTCCACGTTCTCTGGTTGATTTTCTCCACGGCGCCTCATTTTGCTATACTCCTCATTGATGACGTATTGGTCGATATTTTTCTGATACAGGTACATTTCCACTTCTAGCGGTGTAGGCTCTTCATTCCACTTTTTCTTAAATAAATGGTTGAAAAAAATGACCATCCCAAAGCCGATTCCTACAGAATACGCAATCTGAAATACAACCGGATGTTCATCCCGATGGCCGGTTATCATCTCCACGATTCGGATTTGAACCTCCTGCATGTTTACATCCGCATGAAAATTCATGATTGTCAGCGCAGATCCGAAGAACAGCAGCAGCCACACTAAGACAAACATCGCTACTGAAGGCTTCCGCCTCTCCACTGGACCTTCAATCTGAACAATCGTTCTCCCTTCACCGATCGGCTCAATATCCGCTTCCGGCAAAAGCTCATAAATGCGGGGAATAACCATCAGAAGATCAATCAAAATTAGATTGCCGTCACTTCGCTCTGGCTTCATTAGCAGAATAGATTCCAGCGACTCTTTCAGCTCTGGCTCCGCAATCAAAAATGCAATATCACCCAATGTGACACCTTTACCTTTGGGCACCGTCACCCGGTTCTTAAGCTGTATATAGATGGCGGGAGCAGAATGTTTTTTCATCCGCATTCCTCCTAAAGGTTGTGGTCAAGTAGCTCCGGTGCAAGATAACGGTAGTATGGGAGTAAAGCCTTATTTTTACTCTTGTAGCTCTGAATCAATTTCCAAAGATGCTGAAATGTTGAATTTTTATTGGTATCGGGAATGCTTACCCCACCTTACAATCTTGTTATAAAAGAGAAAGGGAGGAGTTTTATGTAAACGGATACAAACATCGCTAAACTAAGGGCGCCTGTTGTTAAAATCCTAATCCGGAGGTTATGATCATGAACAAACAGAACTCAAAAACTACGTTCAAATTGTTCTTTTGCCTGTCTCTCGTGTTTAGTATGTGTTTCAACTTTGGGAATAACAAACCAGCGGAAGCTGCTACGACTTTTGCAAAAGGGGCTGATGTAGGCTGGCTATCGGAGATGGAGTACTATAATTGGTCTTTTTACAATGATAACGGTGTGAAACAAGACCTACTGCAAATCCTCAAAGATCACGGAATGAACTCCATTAGACTACGGGTCTGGGTTAACCCTTCCATTAATTTCTCTAACAAAGCCGATGTTGTGAAACAGGCCGTTCGGGCCAAGAACATGGGTTTCCGAATCATGATTGACTTTCATTACAGTGATACATGGGCAGATCCCGGCAATCAGAAGAAACCTGCTGCCTGGACCAGCAAGAACTTTACAGCTCTAAAGACAGCGGTATATGACCACACGTATGATGTTATGAATACACTCAAAGCTAGCGGTGTTACGCCGGAATGGGTACAGGTAGGGAACGAGACGAATAATGGAATGCTTTGGGAGGATGGAAAAGCTTCTGTAAGTATGAGTAATTTTGCCGCGTTGATCAATTCAGGATATAGTGCAGTAAAAGCGGTCAGTAGTAGTTCAAAAGTCATCGTCCACCTCTCTAACGGCTACGACAATTCCTTATTCCGCTGGATGTTTGACGGTCTGAAGTCTAACGGTGCCAACTATGATGTGATCGGCATGTCACTATATCCCACTACAAGCAACTGGTCTACACTGAACGCTCAGACATTAACGAATATGAATGATATGGTTGCCCGGTATGGTAAAGAGGTGATCATTTCAGAGGTCGGCATGGACGTTAGTGCTCCAACAACGGCGAAAGCTTTTCTTACCGACATCATTAGCAAAACAAAATCGGTAAGTGGCGGCAAAGGGCTTGGCGTGTTCTATTGGGAACCGGAGAGTTATGGTACATGGTACGCTTACACAAAAGGTGCCTTTGATTCTTCTGGTAAGCCTACGGTGGCTTTAGATGCCTTTTTGAATTAAAAAAGAAGACAGCCACGGTGCTTAACCATTGGCTGTCTTCTTTTCTAATAATCTTTAGAAATGGAGCGAATCCAGTTTCTTGCCTTCAAAATCAAACAGAGCTAAATTGGACCACCCATTCTCATGCCCAACAGACCATTCCTTTTGCGAAGGAATCCAAGCAGGCTCCCAGTAATAAAAGCCGATTCCTTTTCCGTTAGGTGTATTCTCAATTACGTTTATGAAATCCTTCATATACTTAGCTTGACCCTCTTCTGTGGCTGGATAACCATCATGGAGCTGGGCTTCCTCATTCACAATTACTGGAAATCCTTCAGGTGCATTCAGTGTCCATGGATAGGCTGTTTCCACCACAATGATATCCTTGTTATAACGCAGCGCTAATTCGTTCAGGTTAAGCTGTAAGTCGTCCAAAGTACCATGCCACCAAGAGTAGAATGATAATCCGATAACATCATAATTTACACCATGTTCTAAGAAACGATCAAAAAAGTTACGGCTCGCCGGATGATCAGCACCCCGGTCAATATGGATCATGATGGACAAGTCAGAATCGACGGATTTCGCACCCGCTATACCTGCTTTAACTAGCGTAGTGAACTGCTCCCACTGCTCCGGAGTATCACAATCTCCATCAACCTTGCCTTCTCCCCATAACATGCCTGGCGTAATTTCATTACCGATCTGCACCATATCGGGCAGTGTGCCTTGGGACTGTAAAGCTTCAAGGGTCTCGCGTGTATACTCATACACGGCGGATGTCAAACCACTGAAGTCAAGTGCCTCCCAAGCTTTTGGCTTCCATTGGTTAGCTGGATCCGCCCATTTATCTGAATAATGAAAATCCAGTAGAAAATCCAGCCCTGCTTCTTTGATCCGCTTTGCCATAACCAGCGTCCGTTCCAAATTGCAAAAGACACCTGGAGGGTCATTCCAAATCCGCAACCGTATGGCATTTACTCCATTGTCCTTAAGGATGTGGAGTAAATCCTCACCTTCCTCAGCAGTCCGAACAGAGCGACTATGGAATTTGCCTCCACCCTGCTCTATTTCATCCAAAAACGAGATGTCCATTCCATTGATAAATGTCGTTATCATCATCCCTACTCCTTTACAGAACCAAGTGTCATTCCTTTAACAAAATACTTCTGCAAGAATGGATATACGATTAGAATAGGAGCAGCCCCGATAAAGATTTGCGCGGCTCTAACCGTTGTCTGCGAGATTAATTCCATCTCCTTCGGATTAATGCTCATGGAGCTCATATCCCGTTGAATGATAACGGTCTGCAGAAAGGTCGCCAGCGGAAACTGCTTAGAATTGTTCAAATACAATAGTCCATCGAACCAGGAGTTCCAGTGGAACACCATACTAAACAGTGCAATCGTCGCAATCGATGGTAATGAAATCGGTAAGTAAATGCTGAACAAGGTACGGAAATGTCCTGCGCCGTCAATTAGCGAAGCTTCCTCCAAATCTTTAGGAATACCGCGGAAGAAGTTCAGCATCAGAATTACCAAGAATGTATTCACCGCACCTGGCAGAACGAGTACCCAGAAGGAATCCATTAAGCCAATCTTTTGAATAACAATATAGAATGGAATCAGACCACCATTAAACACCATGCTGAACACGAACAACCAGGAATAAACATTCCGGCCTTTGAAGGCTGAGTTTTCCTTAGATAGCGGATAAGCTGCCAGAAAAGTAATCAGAAGCGTAAGTCCGGTTCCGAGTACAGTTCTTTGTACGGATACCCATATAGAGTGTAGGAATATCGGATTATTCATTGTCTTTTTATAAGCTTCCAGAGAGAACTGCTTTGGCCACAAGCCCACCAGATTGGCATCAGCCGCAGACTTGGCACTGAAAGATACAGCTAATACGTGAATCAGAGGAACAATACACATGAGTGCGAGTATGATCAGAAAACAAGTATTGAATATGTTGAAAATACGATAACCTCTAGTTTTGTAATACATAGGTCTCCCTCTTCCATTGGTAGTTTAGAAAATGCGATATCCTGCCCATTTTTTAGCCAGACTGTATGATACAAGGATTAGGACCATACTAATGGCTGACTTGAACAGTCCGATTGCTGTACCAAAGCCCATCTCACCATTCAGAATAGCTGTCCGGTATACGAAGGTGTCGATAATATCGCCTTTCTGATAGACCAGCGGATTGTAGAGGTTAAAGATCTGGTCAAACCCTGCATTCAATACATTTCCGAGAGCCAGAGTACCTACCACAACAACCATTGGCAGTAGAGAAGGCATTGTGATAAAACGTGTCTGTTTCCAGCGGGTTGCACCATCTATTTCAGCAGCTTCATATAATGAAGGGTTAATTCCTGCTAGAGCAGCCAGGAAGACGATCGTGTTATAACCAAATTCCTTCCATACATCTGTGAGAATGACCGTGAACCTGAACCAGTTATTATCTCCTAAGAAAAAGATGGGTTTAATCCCCATACTCCCGAGGATCTGATTGACGAAGCCATCTGTTGCAAGCAAATCTAGCAAGATCCCGCCAAGGATGACCCAAGACAAGAAGTGAGGTAAATAAACCAATGTCTGAATTGTACGCTGTATATAAACCTTGCGAATCTCATTCAAAAGAATGGCGAAAACAAATGGCACAGCCAGATTGAAGATCATCTTCAGAACGGCAATAATCAATGTGTTCCAAATGACCTGCATGCTGTCATTACGTTCAAATAGATAGCGGAAATTATCTAATCCAACCCACGCTGATCCCGAAATTTTTAGCCATGGCTTATAATCTTGAAACGCCATCACAATTCCGCCCATCGGTATAAAACTGAAGATGATCAGGAATATCATCGCCGGCAGCAACATTAAGTGAAATGGCCATGTTTTTTTAAGTGTTCTCATCCTTGGTCCCCCATATCGTGTCAAGTTCTTCTGTAACCATACTCAAATTATAGCAACGACAGGATTCCCCAAATAGCGAGCAAAACCAATATATATGGTACAAAACCAATCTCTTTACCGTATAGAAACAGAAGCAAATTTATACAAATTCGGATAACCGCTAACGCAAAAACAGACCGTTCCCACAGCTAAATATACAGCTGAGGAAACAGTCCCTAATTGTGCTACTTATACCCTTCACAGAGCATTATTTTACGCTGTCATACCATTCATTTACTTCTTTAGTGATTTGGTCGCCGCCGCCTGATTTCCAGGTCGCTACGAAGGTATCGAAAGCTTCTAGTGGCTTGTTGCCATAGATGATCTCATTAAACGTTTGGTTCTCGATTTTGTTCAGATAATCCATCTTCGATTTCATAGTTTCAGTAGTAGGACCAGTGAACATATTTTTGAAGGATTTATCCTCTTGTGCCAGCAGAACCTTTGCAGCTGCAGGGGTATCCTTACCATAGTTCACAGCTACATCCTTCTCCAAACGAGTGGTTGGTTCAGCACCATCCGCAAGATTAAGAAGGGCTTTCATTTGGGCATCCGGAATCCGGGCACCGTCACGAACCAGCATATAACGAACGCTGTTCACATAACCACCAGCAATTTTATCATTTTCAATCATCTTACCGTTTGCATCTAGTTCATAGTCATATCCTGCGAAGAGGCCATTATCCAGCTCGCTACCAGGCTTAGGATCAGCGAAGTTATCGAACAGATAGTTTTGATAGGTGAAGAATGCTTCTGGATTTTTCATCTTAGTGCTAATCAGAGTTACACCGTTGGTGAACTGTGTTCCATGACGCATAACTTTACCATCTGGTCCCGCTGGAATTTCAATTGGAGCCCATACAGCATCCGGAGCATTCTTCACAGTATCTTGAAGCGGCCAACCGCTCATCCAGTAAGGTCCTGGGAGAATACCTGCTGTACCCGCCACTGCCGGCTCAGCTGTTTTGTTCTCATCCCAAAGCGCTGCTTCTTGAGGAATGTAACCTTTTGCGAGCCATTCCTTCATTTTTTCCAGCCCTTGCTTCATACCTGCATTTACAGAGCCGTATTCCAATTTACCATCAGCATCAAGATTCCATTGCTGCGGAAGCGTTCCATAAGCACCGAAGATCCAGGAAGGATCGCCCATCCAAGTGTTCATCGATGTCTTAAAGCCGATACTAAGCGGAGTTACCTTGTCTGGTGCCAAGCCATCAGGGTTCTGATTCTTGAATGCATCCATAACTTTTTCTAGCTCATCTATCGTTTTAGGTGCTTGCATATTTAGCTTGTCCAGCCAATCTTGGCGGATCCAAAGAATGTAATCATGGTTGTACGCGTAATCGAGAACAGGCAGACCCATTCTTTTGCCATCACGGCTGTATTGGTTCCATACGTTCGGATCCTGTGCCATGGCTTCTTTCCAAGTAGCTGAAGCGTATTTATCAAACAGTGTTCCCACTTCAGCATACATACCGGAATCGATCAAATCCTGAGCAATCGTGCTATCACCCGTACCGATCGTTACAACATCGGGCATTTCCTGACCAGATGACATCGACAGGCGCAGTTTGGTTCCAAAAGCACCATTCGTATCTGTAATGGACCAAAGTGATTTAATATTGATGCCGAACTTTTCTTTTGTCCACTTCGTAGCTACGTTATTCTCAATGCTTTCCCCGTTCTTGAATTTAAGCTCAGGGTCAACACCCCATACCGTAGTAATGGTTACCTCAGGATCATATTTATCCTTGTAGGCGTTTTCAGAATTAGATGTTGTATTGGTAGTCGTATCACCGGCTGTATTCTTTCCATCAGCAGCATTATTGCCTGAACAACCTGCGAGACTCCCTACTAAAAGCATACTCATACACAGGAGCGGCAGCCATTTTTTTCTCTTCATCGCGCTCATTTTGTTCCCCCTTAGATTCCTTAAGTGTTGGTTATGACTTAATTATAGGGAACAGAAATGATGTCGAATACGTCATTTAAACAAGGTTTCTGCACCTTTCTCAACCTCTCTATCCGTCACGAAATTCATTTGGTGTCATATTGTAATGCTTTTTGAACATTTTGCTGAAATATTGCGGATTCTGATATCCGAGTTCGGTAGTGATTTCATAGATTTTTTTATTCGTATTCTTAAGTAAATAAAGTGCACGTTCCATCCGCATGCGGATAATATAGTCTCCGAGCCCTTCTCCTGTCTCTGCCTTATATATTTTAGATAAGTATACGGGGTGCAGATACACATGATCCGCTATCGTCTTGACCGACAGATCATGCCCAGAATGGTTTCCTACAAGCTCATGTACCTGCTTTATAATGTAACTTTTCGTGTTCTGATCACTTTCTGAGAGTTCCTTCTGCAGCTTGTTTAACATATCAAAAGCCCAGTCCTTCAGCTTGTCAAAAGAAACAATAATGCTCTGTGTCAGCATCGGATCGAACGCATATTGATCGATTTGCGAGATGAACTGCCCCCCTTTGTGGGCAATGTACATGAACGCATTAGTAATGGACAGAAAGACTTCATACAGATGCTCACTTGAAAAGCGTGCATTCTCCATATCTCGGAACACATCAGCTATCTTCTGGCGGGCTGTATCCCATTGTTTAGATTCCAGCAAATGAATGAGCGTTGGCGGACGATAAAGGCTTTCGAGTGATTTGATGCTCATCATCTCCTGAAGATGACGATCCCCCAGATAAAGTACCGATCCTGTTTCATTATGTGTTGTCAAATACATTGAACTTAAGCCACTTCGATAGGCAGCCGTCATCCCTTCGGGAAAAGCAAACCACTCCGTTACGATAAGCGATATCTCACCCTTCAGGTAGTTACTCACACTAATTCTGAAGTTAGTGATCGCTGACTTAAGGATTTGTTGTCTCGCAGCATCGTAATTATTCGACTTCTCTAACTCTCGCTGGATGACTGGCTTCAGTTCCACAAGCAAAATTAAACAATCATGGGGTGCTTTGCAAAACCAGACATGGAACTGCTCCTTAAAGAGCTCCTCGGCAATATTGCCGATGGCATATTCCATTAAGGAGACGGAATGATGATCCATTGCCGCATAATGCTTACCCAGCTGAATCAATAACATCGCCGCTTCAACATCTGATTCGAAAGAGATTTCATATTCTTTAAGCTTTAATGCAAGTGTCCGCTCAGACAGCACTCTACCAAGCAGTAATTCATGCATCAAGTTAGCCCGTAAGACACTGTAATCGGCTTTGCGATTATAGAGTAGCAAATGATATTTATCATGTGCCTCCCATTCATCTTTTAGAGACTCAATCGCTCCGGAGATACTATTGATAAATTCCTCATCACTTACTGGCTTCAAAATATAATCAAAAGCCTGTAGCTGAATCGCCTTCTTAGCGTACTGAAAATCAGAAAAACCTGTCAGCAGAATCGACCGGATATCCGGCCATCTCTCGCTCACCGTTTCAATTAATTGCAAACCGGACATTCCAGGCATTGAAATATCAGTAACCATGATATCTATGTCCTGCTGTTCCAATATTTCCAGAGCCTCGGCACCCGATGCCGCCTGATGCACTTGCTTTACGCCAATCTCGTCCCACGGAATCGTGCGGGCCAGACTTTCTGTTACATAAGGCTCATCATCGACTAACAATATCTCTATCATCATATACCCTCCTAGATGTCATCCATATTATTGTCAGTTAGCGGTAACAACCACTGAAGTTTAACCTGCAATCCTCCGAGTGATGATGGTGCAATCGTCAATCCTGCATCCTCACCAAAACGCAGCCGCATTCTCTGATGCACATTCCAAAGCCCGCAGCCCATTTCTTCATCCATCGCTTTGCCTAGCTTATTTTCCAATACGATAATTTCCTCCGGGGTCATGCCTTTTCCGTCATCCTCAACCGTTAATGTCATAACTCTTCCGTTGCATGTGCCCGTAATTCGCACCAGCCCCTCTTTAGAGACAGGTTCAATCCCATGGATAACCGCATTCTCGACCAAAGGCTGAAGAACCAACGGAGGAAGATCTCTTTTCCGCATTTGCGGCGGGATATGAACATCATATTGAAGTCTGCTCATCCTCATTTTTTGGATCTCCAGATAGTGAGTCACAAATTCCGTTTCTTCAGATAAAGCGACAAGATCGCGTTCTTGGCGGGTCGTATATCTGTAATACCGGGATAAATTATGCGACATACCGACGACAGCACCCATATTATCGAGCTTCGCCATACTCGTAATAAATGAGAAACAATTATAAAAGAAATGCGGATTGATCTGGGATTGAAGCTGCTTTAATCTAGCTTCTCGGACATGGATCTTTTCCATTAACACATTCTCAATCAGCTTCTGAATCTGTTCCACCATGCTATTAAACCTTCCGGACAGGAAGCTGAACTCATTCTTACCTTTGATCTCCACCCGAGCAGAGTAGTCTCCTTGCTTCAATCTCTGGAAGCCTCCAACCAATAATCTAACGGGCACCTGCACCTGAACATATAGTAGATAGGCTACAAGACAGCTCATTAATAACAATGCACCAATAGCAAAATAAAATAAGCGATTGGAGGTTTGGATCGGATGTAGTATTTCTGACAGCGGCATATAGTCGATCAAATACCAGCCCATTTTATCCGAATAGACTATGTTTACACTGTAGGACTCACCATTAATGTTCACTGTACGATTTTCACTTTGCTTCAGCTGCTCTTGCTCCAGCCTTTTTACCAATTCATTAGCTAGCAGCTTGTCAGCACTACGGTTAAAGATAAGTCCAGTACCCTGTTTATAATAAAAAGGATCTCTCCTGCCATCACTTTTGAATTTATCCAGCATATCTTCAATGTTTCGGCTGTCAAACTCCACTTTCATAATCGTATTGACCTTTTCAGGAGTGAACTCTGACATGAAGGGGGTAAAAGAAAACCAAGAGAACACAAAATGGTCGCCATCTTGCTCAACGATCTTTTCTACATGCCAGCCTGACTTAACTTCCCGCTTCAAATCCTCATCCGAATACGGTATAGCATCATTCTCTGACACCATTCGGTGGATGGACGGTGAATATAGGTACAACTTACTCTTCCAGTTGGAGGAGCTTTCCTGAATACTGATTTTGGTCTGGATCCGCTTAATCAGGTTTATCGCATCCAAGTTCAAATGTGTTCCCTTCAAATAAGTATCCTTCAAGCTCAAAATATCAGGATCATGAATGAGCAGGATCGGCCAGGAGGACAACAGCTCCATATTGCTCTCAACTTGATTCTGAAAAAAACTGAGCTGATTGCTGTTCGAAGTATTTAACTCCGTACGTAGCACATCCGTGGTCGTCTTATTGGAATAAAAATAGAGGATCGTAATAGGAATCAGCATGATGACCATGATACTTACGATTTTGGTAAATAAATTATATCTATACACTTTCCTTCACACTCCGACTCAAATGTCATAGCCTCTATTGTACAAATAATCTTCATTAACGCATAGATAATTTCTCCCTGCAAAATGAGGTAGACAGGTGATAGCTTGTTCAAGCACTGTTATCGTCCTCTCTATTGTAAAGGCTTAAATTATTACGCTATATGCTACGTACGAAACATTTCTGCAGTTTTTGCAGTCTAATGTATTGTAGAGACATACAAAAAGGGATGATCCGAAAGCCTCTAGGCATTCCAGTCATCCCTTTATACTTTATTTAGTTCAATCTATACAATCAGAGTCTGTTCAGAGCGTTTGTGCTTTAGATTGTTGACTCGATATGAAGAATAAAGCGGTCCAGATCAACGCGAACCCGATAATTTGCGGTAGCGTGACGAGCTGCTGGAATACGATCCAGTTAATGATTACTCCCGTCATAGGAAAGCTTAGTTCAGCCAATGTAGCAAAGGAAGCTTTGGTAGTGCTGAGTCCTTTGTAATACATCAGCATACTGAGTAGTCCTGGCAGCAGAGCCTGCAGCAACAAATTAATGGCTATGGCAGCAGATGCACCAAATCCACCATTAATCTGCCAAGGAGCACCTTCTAATGTGGTGATAACGAAAAGCAACGGCAGCGCCAATATAAATCTTAGGGAAGTCACGGTCTCATATTTCATAGACCCAAGCAGATAACGTCCCATTACTGTTGAGCCACCCCACAATGCGGCCGCTCCTAAGGCCATCAGACTGCTAACACCGATAAAGTTGTTCACATGTCCGAATGGAATACTCCAGCCAAAGGTCAGCAGATAGGTTCCTACCAGTGCCACAATAATGAGGATTCCGAAATTTTTAGGCAGACGTTCTTTAAGAATTAAGGCTGCAAGACCGATAGCGAATATTGGCTGAAGCTTTTGCAGCAACAGCACAGCATTTAAATCCCCACTGGAGAGTGCCATCGTAAATAGAATTGTCGCCCCAGCAGAACCTCCCCAGGAAACAATTAGCAAAGCTCCAATCTGGCGAAATCCAATACCTTTTAGCTCCGCCCGGTGACGCCAAAGAACAGGGGAAGCAGCCAAGAAAAGCACCACATGCTCCAAAAGAACAATTTGCGATGAGGTCAAAGATTTTAAGAGGATAATACGAAAGAGCGGATCAACGCCCCATAGTGCTGCACCGAACACAACGAGCCAAAACCCACTGCGTAACGGCGACGTGCTGCTTACCTTATTAGCTGATGATGAAGCTGTTACATTACTCATAATTCCATTCTCCTTGTCGATACAAACCCTCGATAAGAGACCAAAAACCCCCGAATCACCATAAAAGGTCGACTCGGGGGCATTATCAATAAAGACGTACAGGATAGACTCCTAGCGCCTTTATCTTATGATCCTCTCCCATCCGGACTTTACCGTCGGCTCTGGATTCACACCAGATCAGTCACTTCTCTGCAAGCAGAACAAGTGAGTCGCGGGCTCAGTTCGCTTTGAACATTACCGCCGGTTGGGAATTTCACCCTACCCCGAGAATCTTGTATTCCGTTGTTTTTTTCACAATCTCAGAATAAACCTCTTCTTGCCATTCGTCCAGTACTTTATGAAAATATACATAAAATTTTCATGTATCACAGCTTTTCTTACATATTTTATTCGTTATTGTTCTACTGTCTCATCCAAAAAAATCTGTATAATGAAATTATGTTTATTTTTCCATAGTTTAGGAATTTTTCTAAGGAGGTTGTTATGAAAGAATCATTTTGGATGAAGGAGTCATTCTGGACGAAGTTATTGTTCTCCTTTTTCGCTGTCGGAGTCATAGCTTTTTTAGGATTCATAGGTTCCATAATTACCGCGCTTTTCGGGGGACTAATGTTTTATACTCCACTTGTGGCGATTTTATCTGTTGTGATAGCTATTTATGTTGTACTCCTTATATTTAATGTGTTGTCCCGAAAAACAAGCAATATTATATTGCTATCCATCCTCGGACTTAGTGTGCTCGTAACCGCAGGATATGAGATCAAACAAGCATATATCAACAGCATTGCCACGGTCGATGATCGGGAAGTTAATTTGGTACAATACGAACCTTTTGCTGAGAATACCAAAGCAGTGAATTTGGATAAACCTTCTTCATATCATATCGATAACAACTTACCAAAATTGGATGGCGCTACCGCACTATACCCACTGTATTCAGCTTTCGTGCAATCTGCTTATCCTGCGGCAAGTTATAATCCATATGATTTTCAAACAAGTCAAGTGATTTGCAGTAGCACACCGGAAGCTTACAAAAGACTAATCGAAGGTGAAACTGATATTATCTTTGTCGCTGCTCCTTCTCTTGCCCAACAGAAACATGCGAAGCGAAAAGGCGTCGAGCTGAAGCTCACACCCATCGGCCGCGAGGCTTTCGTATTTTTTGTGAATAAACGAAACGAAGTAACTGGACTTTCCACCGCCCAGCTTAAAGATATCTACGCAGGCAAGATCACCAATTGGAAAGATGTAGGCGGAGCTAATAACCGTATTCGCGCTTTTCAACGCCCAGAGGATAGTGGGAGCCAGACGATGCTGCAAAAGTTTATGGGAGACACTACACTCATGACACCTCCTAAGGAAGACGTGGCGGATATTATGAGCGGAATTATTAAACAAACCTCCAGTTATCGCAATTATAAAAATGCACTTGGGTACAGCTTCTTATTTTACGCCTCAGAAATGAATCAAAGTGGGGAAATTGCACTACTCGCCATCGATGGTGTTAAGCCCGACAAAGAGAGTATTCGCAGTGGACAGTACCCTTTGGCTACAGAATTTTATGCTGTGACTGCTGGAAGTGACAACCCCAATATTCAGCCCTTTCTAGATTGGATGCAATCTGCTCAAGGTCAGGAATTGGTAGAAAAAACGGGTTATACTTCTTTGCAATAAAATATTGTTAGGGAAAGAGAGCTAACCCAAATGTTTGGGAAAGCTCTCTTTTCGCTTTTTATACCGAAATTTTTCCTTTTTCACTCTAAAAGAGCGCAACTTTTGGAAACTATTGTCGTTTAAGATTTATATAAGCCGAAACTGCATCATAGGAAGAAAAAGTAAGAATTGCTAGAAACCAAGAAACGGGGATGGTAGGGATTGCAGATGAAGAAGTTTGGTTTTTTGGCGTTACTGCTGCTTTTGTTGGTGCTGGTTCATCCAGGAACTGGTTATGCCGGCTCTGCAGAGACACACATCAATCTAGACGGCAATGATCTTAAGATTTCAAAAGAAGCACAAGTTCAAATTGTAAATGGAAGCGTGATGGTTCCACTTCGCCTCGTTACGGAGCAGCTTGGTTATACCGTGAAATGGGATAATGTGACCAAGACTGCAACCATTGAGCAAAAGGGAACGACATTAAAGCTTATCGTGAATAATGCGATGGCAGAGGCTTCGGGGAAACAGGTAAAACTGGACAACCCTCCTTTTCTCAGTGGCAACACGACCCTCGTTCCTTTAAGATTTGTTGGTGAACAGACAGGAACTACTGTCGGTTGGGATAATGTGACCAAAACGGTATACTTAACTTCTCCAGTACCAGAGATTGGCGGAAGCGAACCAGAAATTACAGTTCCAGACACATCTGTAACCGCACCCTCTGATAATGGATCGAATGGTAACACAACAACTGATGAAAACACCTTGACGGCAGCAGTCACAAATCTTAGCTTCATCGATAACAAGCTCATCATCGCGATGAACGGCAGTGTAACACCAAATGTATTCACAATGACAGATAAAGACCGAATTGTCGTAGATTTACCGAATACCAGCTTTGGCGACAGCTTTCATCAGAACCTTTCTGTCGGAAAAAACCAAAGTGGGCAGTTGACGATTACCGAATATCCTAACGTCTCAACCATTCGTTATTCATTATTCAGTAGTTCTCCCTCTACGATCCGGATCGTGATTGATCTGAACAGTGCGAATAACTACAGTGTAACGAATGCTAACGATGGACTTATTATAGTGGATCTAAATGGGACAAGCACAACGCCTCCTGCAACCACTGTACCTGAAGTACCGGTCACAACGCCTCCACCTTCTACTGGAAACACAGACAAGAAGATAATTGTTATTGATGCAGGACATGGTGGGAAAGATCCCGGCACTGGAAGTAACCGCAAAGAGAAGGATTTCACCTTGCCAACAGCACTGAAAATTGCAGAATTACTAAAGAAAGAGCCAAATATTGAGGTTGTGCTCACTCGAAGTGATGATACATACCCGACCCTGCAGGACAGATCCAACCTCGCCAATAAGGTAAAAGCAGATTTGTTTATCTCTGTTCATGCCAATAGTATCCCAGTGGGCAGTAAGAGCAATCCTAGTGGTACAGAGACCTATTACACACGTAAAGATAGTTTATTATTCGCGCAAACCGTTCATAAATATCTTACTGTTGCTACAGGTCTTCAGGATCGAGGGGTTCGTCAAGCAAATTATCATGTAACAAGAGAAACTAAAATGCCAGCCATTTTATTAGAATGTGGTTACTTAAGTAATACCAAGGACGAAGCATTACTCTTCACAGTAGATGTTCAGAATAGGATAGCCGAAGCAGTAGTTCTAGGGATTAAGGAATATTTAGGTCGATAGAAAAAAGGGGAGCTTCTTAGGCAATTGGCTAAGAAGCTCCCCTTTCTATTTTTATTCTTGTTTGTTATTCCAAACACTCATTCGTTCTCTTAGATTAGAAGTGTGTAGCTCTAACTGAATCCCATCTGGATCGAGAAAGTTGACGGTCCAGCCTACTCCCCTTTTAACAGGTCCTCTAATGATTCGTACTTCGTGGGTACGGAGTACCTGTACAGCCTCCTCGAAATGTTCTTCCGCTATACTAAAGGCAATGTGGTCTATCCCAATTACACTGCCCATTAATTCAGTGTATTCTGGCTTTTCAATGAGGCAAATCCATGCGCTTCCCCATTCCAGATAGGCATCTGTATTGCCTTTGTGTATTAGCTGAAGACCCAAAATACCAGTATAAAAATTCAATGAACGTGATAAATCACTCACATTTACCGTCACATGATTAAATCCTTGGACCTTCATCCCCGTTCATCTCCTCAGACTTCTCAAACCAGAATAGAGACAATTCTCTTGCGTTTCTCTGAATCGGGATCTTGAGTTACTCGCATCTCTTCATCAAAGATCAGTGTAGGACGTTCTTCCAGATTATACTCAGGCCATGATAGCTCAGATGTAGCTGGGTTTCCTCGATGAGCAAAGGCAATCCATGCCGTATGCATACTTTCAGCCAATTTTTGCATCGCCGGTGTAATTTCCGCACCCAAGCGAGTTACATGAGACAAATTGTTAAAAGCATAGACAATTTCCGCACCATGTACAGCTTTGTTTAACAATGGATGGCCAGGGACCGTCCCATCAAAACGATACATCCACACAGGCGCATAGGCCAATTGATTCTCAGCTAAGGATATAGAGGTTCCCCAGAAATATAGATCCGTTAGAATCTCCGCCTGTCCCTCCCATGTAGAAGAATAGTGGCTGGCAACCTCCGCCAGACTTCCAGTTCCCATCATCTGCTCCAGCGCCTTGAGCGATTCATCAAAGTCTGCACCTGGTGTTTCTCCCCTGAAAAATAAATTCCCCTCATCTCGATTGGTTCCAATCAACAAAGGAATACCCTGGGCTGATCCTTCTGCCACAGCCTGTGCAGGATCTACAGGAAGCGTATCCCCATCAATGACAGGCTGAAATAACATGCCTATTGAACCACCCGTTAATTTAATGGTCATTCTTGTGGCTGCTTCTATAATTTGTTCCGCTGAGAACGTATTAAGTAGGCTAGTATCTCCATTAGGAGAAATGCCTAGTTCAGTAAGTAATGCTACAGCAATATCTTTTCCTTGCTGATTTGGCAAGGTTTGAGCAGCCCCACTTTGCATGATCGCTCCAGCAAATAATCCCTTTGCAGCAGGCATAGCCAGAAGGGCAGCGATACTCATGCTGCCAGCTGATTCTCCAAATACCGTAACTCGCTGAGGGTCGCCTCCAAAGGCGGCAATATTAAGCTTTACCCATTCCAGCGCGGCAATTTGATCCAGCAAGCCTTGATTAGACGCAAATCCATCACCAAGCGAAGACAGATGCATAAAACCAAACGGTCCCAGTCGATAATTAATCGTCACCAAGATTACATTACCGTTCTTCGCGAAACTAGTGCCATCAAACTGTGGCTGACTTCCAGCACCAGTCACAAATGTACCCCCGTGGATCCAGAACATCACAGGAAGTGCCT
The DNA here is from genome assembly GCF_038000135.1 of Paenibacillus sp. FSL F4-0236. NCBI lineage: Bacteria > Bacillati > Bacillota > Bacilli > Caryophanales > Paenibacillaceae > Paenibacillus > Paenibacillus sp. FSL F4-0236. Next base: position 1,160,557 of record NZ_JBBOBK010000001.1, on the reverse strand, counting down.
CGCCTGGGGATGCAGGTGACCATACATTTAAATATAAACAATCTTCAGAATGACGAGGTGTTAAGCCACCGAAACGCGTACCTCTCGTATCCGCTGGCTGATGGCTAACTGGACCAAATTCAGAAGCATCTCTAATTCCGCTCCAAGCTTCTGGTGGCTGCGGCGCACGAAATCGAAGCTCTCCAACTGGTGGAGCGGCAAAAGGGATTCCACGCCAAACGTTCACGCCATCCTCCTCTCGTCCTTGAAGCTTACCGTAAGAGGTTACTACTATCGGTCCTACCATTACATTTCACCCTTCCACATTATTCCTTATTCTCTTCAATCTGCTTATACAATCCGGACTGGAACCGGAACCATTGAAAAATATGTGTAAATACAACCTTGAGCACCGCGTAACCAGGAACTGCAAGGATAATGCCAAGAACGCCGAACATTTTGCCGGCAAAAATAATCACAAAAATGATCGTGATCGGATGAATCTTCAGTGTCTTGCCCATAATCTGCGGAGAGATAAACTTCCCTTCAATCAGCTGTACAGCCGTCCAAACGATGATCATCTTCAGCAGCATAAATGGTGAAGTGACCATGGCCACAATTAAGGCTGGTGTAATAGCAATTGCCGGACCCAAATAGGGAACAACTGCTGTACAAGCAGCGGCAATGGCAAGGACAAGTGAATACTCCAGACCAATAATCAAGTAGCCAATATAGAGCAGCGCACCAATGCAGCAGCTTACTATAATTTGCCCTCTAATATAGGAAGATACCTGGGCGTTCATCTCCGACATTACCATCCGAGTCTGCGGCTGCAGCGCGGTAGGTACAAATTTCAAAATGTAATCTGGCAATCTTTTTCCATCACGAAGCAAGTAGAATAGAATAAACGGTGTCGTCACCACCGCCAGCACAATCTCCGTAACGGCTCCGACGAAGCTCCCTACACCTGTTAGCGCATTATTCAGAAAAGAAGTGCCCCAAGCCGTAATTTTACTGGTGATTTCACTTAGGTTAGTTCCTATACTATCTTGAACTTGACCAAAGAATTCGCTTCCCGTCAGATTCATAAATCGTTCCTGGATCAAGTCACTATACCTTGGAAAATCGTCAATCAAACCAGATAATTGCGTTCGGAGAATCGGAATCACCATCACCAGAATCAACGTAATAATACCCGCAATTAACAGATAAAGAATGATGATTGCATACACACGTTTCATCCTGAATCTTTTTCCCATTAGGTCTACTAACGGATTCAACAAGTAATAAGCGATACCGGATAGTAACAATGGTGCAGCCACCGTGTGCAGCAATACAGATATAGGCGTAAAAATAAACGGTATCTTTGAGAACACCAGGATAGTTACCCCAGTTAACAATAAAATAAGTAAGGTTACCACAAATTTATTGTTCAGAAAAAACTTCTTAAACTTTCCCGGCCACACCTGCAGCCTCTCCATCGAACCCTCTCCCCCATGCGCCACCTTATATGAAGTGTTATTTTATTCACTTTTTAATAGCATAGTCAACGTTAGGGGCGCAAGTCAAATTTGATATCTGCAATTCTGCCCGCCTTCACAAAACCAATCGATTGATATACTTTGTTAGAATCCAGGTTTTTGGCATCTGCTACGCCATGAATTCTGCAATCGTAGTACTGTATTCTTCAGTCGCAAGCATCATATATGTATGAAAAGTTTCTTCATGTAATTCACAAAAAGATTCCGCAAACAACTGCGCCGTTTCTGCATGATCATCCACTGTAAACCTCTTAAACATGTCTATTCCCCCCAGATCTTCCTTTCATTCAATCATAATCCTCTACTAAACAAAAAGAAACGAAGTTGCTTTCCTGAAAAGACAAAAAAATACCGCCAGCGCATTGACGGTACTTCAATCATTTCTACTTAGATTTCACTTAGCTGCGAACCTTCGATCAGTGGACAGCTATTTTTTCTTCTTCCCTTTAGCTCCCTTGTCATTTGCAGCCATCAGCTGACCATCATATGTGTACAGCAGATGATCTTCAAGTCTCTCGCCCTGTAAATGCTTCCGTACTAGCGATTTCGCTGATTTAGGTGTGATCTCTTTATACCACACGCCTTCAGGGTATGCGATCACGACGCAGGAATCTGAACATCTACCATTACAACGGGTTACCGTCGTATGTATAAGACTCTGTGCACCTTGCTTTTCAATCTCATCTTCTATCGCTTCAGCTACCTCTTCACCTTTATGTTTCTTGCAGCTGCTACCATTACATATCAACAAGTGACTTACGGTTCCTTGTAAATTCCAAGTTGTCATGAAATCCCCATTCCTTTCATACCTAAAAATATTCGTTAGCGGATTATTCTAAACACTATCATAAGAGCCATTATAGTCAATAGAAAGAAAGACTGGTATACTATAATTGAGAATGATTATCATTGAAAAGGGAGCGATTTCTACCATGCCCATCCAATCCGGCGGGATGCCACATCATTCCCATCCTTTTTATATGCCTGTTAAGATTAGTAGCCTAACAAGTCTTTCCCACTACGCAACCGATAACATCCCAGCTACGAATTCCTGTATTATGTTTGTCTGGGAAGGTAAAGGTCAGCTTGAGATAGATGGCGAACTTCATAGCCTCGAATCCGGAAGCATCATGATCTTTGCTGCAACTTCAAATTTGAAGCTAGAGAATGAGCAACAGTTACAGGGGATGTGGATAGAGTACACCAGTATGCCCAACCATAGGCAAGAGCATTATTTTCTAAATGGCAGCCCAGCTTTACACCACGCCTCCACACAATTGATCGCACTGTCTGGTGAGCTTTACAGTGCTTGGATAGAACCTGATGATCGGAAACCGTTTAAGGTCCAGCAATTATTCACTCAATTCATCGTGGATCTTCATCATGAATTGGCTGCAAAAAAGGAGACGTCAGGAAGCTGGATTGAAAATGTGTTTGAATACATAGAAGCTCATTACAACGAAGATATTACTCGGGAGCAGATGGCTACGTTAGCTGGGGTAAGCCCTGAACACTTCTCACGTACCTTTCGTAAAATTATGGGCCAAACTTTCAGCGCTTATATTACACTGTTAAGAATCCGCAGAGCACAGCAGCGAATCCTCACCAGTTCCCCAAATCTAACAACACTGGCGCATGAGGTTGGTTATGAAGAAGGAACTTATCTGAGCCGTAAATTCAAGCAGCTTGTGGGTCTTTCACCTACAGCCTATCAGAACAAGAACAAAAAAATTGTTGCTTTAAACTACAATCACACAGCTATCCTACGGGTACTGGAAATTATGCCTCAACTCGGTGTTTATTCGGATTGGCATCGGAGCTTAGAGCAAGTGCCAGCCTCCAAACAACTTACGATGAACGAAGGTAACTCTTCCCTTCTATTTGATTCGATAGCTTTAGCAAAGCCAGATATCATTATCAGCTACAATATTCCTGAGAATAAGATGCTGACTCCAGTTGCTCCGGTCATTGAATTACCCTTTATGCAAATGAGCTGGCGAGAGCAATTTGGTTTGATCGCTGATGTAGTCAACCGGCGACAGCGAGCAGAAGAATGGTTAGGTCATTACGATGGGCTCTGCCATACTGCCAATAAGAAACTGAATCATTCGATAGGATCGGAAAGAGGGACAGCTATCGTTTGGGAGCTTAGTTCCCGAGCAGCTTATTGTTTCAGTAGCAGTTACGGTAGGGGATGTCAGATTTTGTACGGAGATCTTGGATTCAAGCCACCATCCATCATTATGGAGAACGGAATAATGGATTCAGGGTATCTAGTGTCTTCTATTGAGGAAATCGGAACCTATCCTGCAGACTATATTATTATCACTAGTATCCCATCATCTTCTGAGGGAAGAAAACGCCTCTCTCGCCTTCTGCGTTCTCGTGATTGGAAGCAGTTAGATGCAGTCCGTAACAATCGGGTATACATCCTGAACCAGGGTGACATGTTCTATGGATTTGATCCGCTGTCTTCTCAAGCACAGCTTAAAGAATTGCTGCATGTGATGACATCATAAATATGCACAAACGAAGATCATATTCGTCCATAGTAAATAACCAGAGAAGATTGTAAAGTTCTTATTGAGAATGATAATCAATTACCATAGGAGGAACAACAAATTGCATAATCTACAAAAGAATACTTCGAAACAGAATCATTGGCTTCTATTTCCCTTCATGCTGACGTTAATTCTAGTCCTATCAGCTTGTGGAAATTCCAATACTACGGTGGAGAATACAGGTGGTACCAGTAATACAACAGCAGCAACACAAGCACCAACCGAAACTAATCAAGAAGCAGAAAGTGCTGAAACCCCTACTGTCAAGACAGTAAGTACCGTAAAAGGTGATGTTGAAATCCCTGTTCATCCTAAACGAATTGTCGCTGAGGAATACTTGGGAAGTCTAATAGCTCTTGATACCATTCCTATCGGAGCTCCAGGCTTGACCTTAGAGAATATGTATTATAAGGAGGCTCTTACCGGTGTTACAGACACAGGGGCGTACGGTAAAATGTCACCTGAAAAAATCATCGCACTAAATCCTGACTTGATTATTTCGGGACAAGCAGAAAGCTATGAAACGCTTAGCAAAATTGCTCCTACCATCATTGTGCCTTACGGGGATTTAAAAGATGCTCATGCAGAATTAACCTATTTCGGAGAACTCCTTGGAAAGGAACAAGAAGCAAAGAATTGGCTTGCAGATTATGACAAACGGATAGCCGAAGCTAAAGCAAAAGTGGACAAGGCCCTCCCGGCAGATGCAACCTTCTCCATCATGGAAGACGGTGGAAAATCCATCTGGGTCTATGGCGATAACTTTGGCCGAGGCGGACAGCCCATCTATCAAGCGCTTGGTCGCAAGCCGCCTACAGAAGTAGCAGCGGAGATTATGGAGAAGCAATGGGCGGAAATTTCTAAAGAAGCATTAACTAAATATGCCGGAGATTATATTATCTTAACCTCAAATAACCTTACAGAAGCTGATTACAAGGCTGATTCATTTTGGGGCAACCTTCCTGCAGTCAAAAATGGACACCTCTATGTTTGGAAAGAAGAACGTTCCTGGTATTATGACCCTATCGCGGTATTAACCCAGACCGAAGAGCTGGCCGATTGGCTAATAAATAATAAATAATGCATGAGAAAAAGGGATGTCCGAAGCCATAGCGGCTAAGCGGACATCCCTTTATTGTTGTACAAAATTCCTACTAAGATAACTTATAAGCATCTAAAGGCGTTTTATCTGTGAGTAGTTTTATCTCACGCTTCAAATTTAACTTATTGTAGGGACTTCAACAACGTGACTATCTCATCCAGCTGCTTGTCCAGCGCATAAGCATCAGAGAGATAATAAGTTTTGAGATCGTAAGTGAACACATGACCCGCCTTAACAGCAGGTAAACTTTGCCAGAAGACACTGTCCAGAATGTCCAGTTTATCCTGCTCCACACCACGGCTGAAGCCTTGGAATATATAATCAGCTTCTTCTAGATACTCGGGCAGCGTTTCGAGAGAAAGGGAAGCCCAGCCTTCCTTAAAGGCTACCTCTTCGACAAGATCAGGTGCATGCAGCCCCAATCCGTTGTATATAATCTCTCCACCACGCCCATATGACGAACCGTATAGATACAGCTCTTTACCGGCAATTTCAAAGATTGCCACCTTTTTATCAGCTGCGATCAGATCGGCCAATTCCGCTTTCTTCGCTTCCAGCTTCTGATTGAAATCCGCCACCCATTTTACAGCCTGCTGCTCCTTGTTCAAGATTTTCCCGATCTCGATCAATCGTTCCTTATAGTCGTATTTGCCCCAAGGAATAAAGACAGTCGGAGCAATCTTGGAGATTTGCTCATAGGTATCTTCCTGATAAGTGATAATCAAATCCGGTTCCAGGCTCGTTATTTTCTCCAGGGACACCGTCATGTCATCACCCACTACTTCTACACCTGTAAGCGCCTCTTTGAAATATGGATGATTCAAGATGTCATTCCCAGCTACGGCAATGGGCGTCACCCCCAGCGTCAGAAGATCACCGATAAAGTCTTGTACCGGAATTACAATTCTTTGTGGATTGCGTGGGATCTGCACCGGACCTTTATCGCTTTCGTATGTCCAGTACTCTGCATCAGCAGCCGGCTCCGTGCTGGCAACTACAGAATCATTAGTGCTTTTAGCCACTTCAGCAGACGTGCTAGCTGGAGCATTCCCCTGATTAGCAGCTTGTCCGCATGCGCTCAACATTAGCACCAGCGTAAGTACAACGGCTATCATACTTGTTTTTCCTAACGATATTACTCTGTACAATGTAAATCCCCCTTGAGACTTTATATTATTGTGATATTGATAATCAATATCATTTAGATTCATGTTTAATATAACGTCTCCGTGGGAAAACATATATACACGCTAATACATCAATTTGGCTATGGACGATTGTCAGCTTAACTTATGGCCGATTAACAAATCTGTCTGTATCTCCAACTGACGTTCGAGTGCAAGCCCTTCGCTGCCCCAAAATTCCTCAAGCTTGAGGTAATATATGCGTTCATTCCTGAATGCTGGAAGATTGCGCCAAACCACACTCTTGCTAATGCGTTTACGTGTTCTCGACATCCAGTCCTCTCGTCCTGATACAACCACAAACATATGGTCAGCCGCGTATATTGGCAATTCCGATAGTGAGATGCATAGATGATCATTCCGCTCCAGAACATCTGACCTTACCTTGTCCGGCGGAGCTAACCCTAGCATTGGATACAGATTGTACACACCTCGGGCTGTATGATTCCAGATATAAATACTGTTATCTTGCCTAATCTCATACACCGCTACCGTTTCACCAGATTCAATTAGTGAGGACAAGCGCTGCTTGGCCAAATCTATTTTCAAATGATAGTGCCTTATCCATGCCTCTGCCCTCTCCTCTTCTCCCAGCAGTCTGCCGAATAAACGAATCTGTTCTAAGCGGTCCATTTCATCACATTCCACCGTAACTAGTGGACCCAACTTTTCCATCCATTTAAGCTGACGGGGGCTCAGATAGGTCGGTGCAATGACTATATCAGCTTCCAGTCCAGACAAGTCCGCTTCCGCCGAACATCCCTGCAACTCAAACGATCGTACATCCGCCAGTTCCGGCTGTAAAAGCAATGAGTAGTTCATCACATCTTTTTCAACCGCGACAGGCTTCAATCCCAGCGCAAGTAAATCCCCGAAAAATTGCAACGCTACTATCCGCTTCGGTTTGGGACGCAAACGGAAATCTGTTGGAGTCATCCCGGTGACTTGCTTGAATTTCCGGCTCAGATATAGTCCATCTGAATAGCCTACTTTTTGAGAAATTTGCTGTATTGTTGCTTGGCTGGACATCAAATATTTTTTCGCTTTATTCACTCTTAAATGAGCTACATATTCGGTGAAGCTCCAGCCCGTCTGCTTGCGGAACCATACTGAGAAATAGCGAGGATTAAATCCCATCATTCTAGACATCATCTCTCGCGTAATCTCCTTTTGGAGGTTCTGGTGAATATAAGAGAGCATTCTGAAATATGAACTATCCGTAATGTCTGCTTCAGTATCAGCCTCTACAACCAGTTGATGCAGCTGATGCAGCAAGGATTGAATTCTATCTGCCTGTGCTTCTAAATTATTGGCAGCAACGTCTTCCAATTCGCTGAATAAGCGGGTTATTTTATTCGTCGTACGTACTGGTAAGATCCCATTGACCGGAAAAAATTCACGGCAAAGTCCATAGACCAATTCTTGCTCAGTGCTATTGCTTAGCCCATATACCTCATAGGAGATTGCTAGAACAGAGATAACGGACTCTAATGGAGCATTAATATGATAAGTCGCACCTGCGCTTAAAAAAAGAATTTCACCTATTTTAAGAGCTACTGTCTCTCCTTCAATGATTATTAGAACGGTAGCTTCTATTGGTGTCAGGAAGAGTGGGGACTGGGCAATCTGGAGATTACTGATATGACCACCACCGCATTGGCGTTTCCCAGCCTCTTTTAACATATAAATTCTGTGAACCGGGTTATTATTAGATAGCTTCATTTCTGCTCCCTTCCAGATCATCAGGCTATTAAACCTTGAAATATAAAGAAGGCGCATAAGGCTTCTCTCCGCTCGAAATGGATAAGAAGCCCTATACGCTCAACAATTAAAATCAAACCTATTCCTTAAGAATTTACCGCTATTAATGGTCGTCAACGACACCAAGCGCCTTATTCTTCTCTTTGAACCGCTCATTGTGAGAAGAAACATAAGCAACTTTAGCCGCAGTTGGATCTATGAACAGCTTGGCACTATTAAGCGCCAGAACTGCATCGGTGAAAGCACCGGCAATTAAACGTACCTTACTTGTATAATCCACAAAGTCACCAGCTGCAAATATGCCTGGGAGATTGGTCTCCAGCTTATCAGATACATTCGCACACCATTCGCCCATATCAAGGCCCCACTCTTTTAACGGACCAAAATCGCTCTTAAGACCATGGTTTACGATCACTGCATCCACTTCAAATTGCTCTGATTCACCTGTCTCTATGTGGTTGATCGTCACCTGATCTATCGTTTCCCCATTACTGCTGTGTAATTGGCTTACTGCATAGGGCACGCGGACATTGACCGAAGATTCCTTCATCCGCACAATATTTTTCTCATGACCCCCAAACTGTTCACGACGGTGCACAATCGTTACACTTGCTGCAATGGACTCCAGTTCATTTGCCCAATCTACTGCAGAGTCTCCTCCGCCGGAGATCAGCACTCTTTTGCCACGGAATGGCTCTAGCTCCTGAACGGTATAATGAAGATTCGTCACCTCATAGCGATCCGCACCTTCGATTTCGAGCTTAGCCATTTGTAGGATTCCGTAGCCAATTGCCAGAATAACGGTTCGTGTCCAGTGTTGTTCCCCGGTAGACGAGGTTAAGATGTATGTCCCGTCTTCTTGTCTCTCTTGATTCATAATTTGCTGTCCCAGCACAATGGTGGGTTCAAAGGTCTGCGCCTGCTCCTTGAGCTGCCCGATCAGCTGATGACAGAGAGTCGGCGTTACTCCGCCTACGTCCCAGATCATTTTTTCAGGATAAATAAGCATTCTTCCTCCGAGCTCATCCTTCGCTTCAATCAACTTCGTCTTGAGGTCTCTCATTCCACTATAAAAAGCTGTATACATCCCAGCAGGTCCGCCGCCAATAATCGTTACATCGTATAATTCCAGTTGATTGTTCATTATGTCCCTCCAAAAGTATATTCTATTGATGCCCTTAGCTTCTTACGCTCCAAACTGTGCCTCATGTAGTCGACTGTAAATTCCGGTAGTCTGTAACAGTTCTTCATGTCTGCCTTGTTCAGCGATACCACCTTCCGCAACAACAACAATACGGTCGGCATTCTTGATCGTTGCCAATCGATGAGCAATAACAAGCGTCGTACGACCTTGTGACAACTCCGCAAGTGCTTCCTGAATTGCGGACTCCGTCTCGGTATCCAACGCCGAAGTGGCTTCGTCTAGAATGAGAATCGTTGGATTCTTCAGGAACATCCGGGCAATGGATAGCCGCTGCTTCTGACCTCCAGAGAGCTTAACGCCCCGCTCCCCGATCATAGTATCCAGCCCAGCAGGCTGGGATTTGATCAGCTCTTCCAGTTGGGCGCGCCGTGCAGCCTCCCAGATTTCTTCATCGGAGGCACCCAACCGCCCGTAAGCGATATTCTCACGGATGGTTCCGTCAAACAGAAATACATCTTGCTGTACAATCCCGATGTGTGAACGAAGAGATTCAAGCTTCATGGAACGAATATCAATTCCATCAATGCTAATGTTACCCTCACTTACATCATAGAAGCGAGGTAGTAGACTACAAAGCGTTGTCTTACCCGCACCAGATGGACCGACCAGAGCAACGGTCTCTCCTGCTTGAATCGACAGATTCACATTTTGGAGTATGTTCTCTTTATCGCTGTAGGCGAAAGCCACATCATGGAAGGTTATATTCCCCTTAAGATCATGAACTGTCTTAGCGTCAATCGCATCATCAACATCCGGCTCCGTCTCCAGCAGTTCGAGATAACGTTTAAAACCTGCAATGCCTTTGGGATAGGTCTCAATGACCGAGTTAATCTGTTGTAATGGTCCTAAAAATACATTGGACAACATCACAAAAGCAATAAATTCACCGTAGGTCATTTGCTTCTGGATTACAAAATATGTTCCGCATACGAGAACAAATAACGAGACCAGTTTCATGAGAACAAAGCTAAAGGATGAATTCCAAGCCATAATTCGATAGGTCATCAGCTTTGTTATACGGAAGCGTTCGTTATTGACCGCAAAACGGGAAATTTCATGATTCTCATTAGCAAAAGCTTGCACAACGCGGATCCCGCTTACATTGTTCTCCACGCGTGCGTTATAGTCAGCAATGTCCGCGAACATGATGTGGAAGGCTTTAGACATTTTCCGGCTGAAGTACATGGATAAATAAATCATAAGCGGAACGATTACAAACGTCAGAATAGCTAATTGCCAATTGATACTGAGCATAATGCCGAACACACCGAGCAGCGTCATTACTGCTATAAAGAGATCCTCTGGCCCGTGGTGGGCAATCTCACCGATGTCCATCAAATCATTTGTCATCCGGGATACTAGGTGGCCGGTCTTGTTGTTGTCAAAGAAATTGAAAGATAACTTCTGAACTCGGTCAAAAAGCTTTTTTCTCATATCCGATTCGATATTAATCCCCAGCTTATGCCCCCAGTAAGTGACGACAAAATGCATAAAGGCACTGACAATATATATCCCCAGCAAGCCGAGGCATGAATAGAGTATCCATCTCCAATTGCCGCTTGGCAGCAGATCATCTACTACCCGGTTAACGGCTAACGGAAAGACCAGTTCAAGTAGTGCAGCAGCAATAGCACAAGAAAAATCAAGAATAAACAATCCCTTATAGGGCCTATAGTAAGCAAAAAAACGACGCAACATGTTAATAATTCGCTCCTTCTGGTGAGAGATCAGCCTACTTTCATCAAGATTTCGTACGGGCTAACAAATACAAAAAGTATGGTGCTCCAATTACAGCTACAACGATACCCGTAGGAATCTCAGACGGCTGAAGGATCCAGCGTCCAATGGTATCCGCTGTAATAACGAGTAGTGACCCAAGCAGTGCCGAAGTTGGAAGCATGAGTTGATGCTTAGGCCCAACTAACCGTCTCGCCAAATGGGGTCCGACCAATCCCACAAAACCAATTCCACCGCTGACAGCGACACTCGCTGCTGCTAATCCTACCGCAGCCGCAAGAAGCCGAAATTGTTCCTTCGTTACTGCGGCACCAAGTCCCACAGCGGTCTGCTCCCCTAGATTCAGTACGTTCATCACCCTTGCCTTATATATGACATAAGGCACCAGAATAAGAATCCACGGTAGGAGTGACAGTACAAACTTCCAGCTTGTTCCCCAAATGCTGCCTGCTAGCCAGGTCGCGACGAATTGGTATTTTTCTGGATCAAGCCTTAGCGTAAGCACGATCATAGCTGCACTCATCCCAGCTGCGACAGCTACACCAGTCAACAGTAGACGCATAGGCGATATTCCTTGGTGCCGTTTATAAGCTAGAGCATAGATTAAGGCAGCTGTAAGCCCCGCACCGACGAACGCTACCATTGGCAGCAGATACACTGGAGCCGCGGTTGCCGTAGGGTAAAAAGAGATCAACAGCATAACCATAATTCCTGCACCAGCATTAATCCCTAAGATACCAGGGTCCGCCAACGCATTACGAAAGACGCCCTGCATCACAGCACCGGATACAGCCAGACCTGCCCCAATTAGAACGGAAATCACAATACGTGGCAGCCGAAACTGAAACAAGATTAACTCCTGCTTGTCGGTTCCTTTACCGAACAATGTATTAATCAACTCCATAGGAGTCAAACGTATGTAACCTGTATTCATACTAATAATAAAAGCAATCACAATTAGTACAGCCAACGAAATCATGATAATTAAGCCCCGTTTGTTTTTGGCGGCTTCGAAGGAACCGAATGTCGTCTTTTCCATCATTACAGCTCCCTCCTTTCTTTACGTGCAAGATAAAGGAAGAATGGTACACCAATCAGTGCAATAATAGCGCCAAGTGGCGTTTCATTAGGTGGATTAATCATCCGCGCAGTTAAATCTGCAAATACAGCAAGTAGACTGCCGAGGATCGCTGAACAAGGAATAATCCATCTGTAATCGACACCCACAAAAAATCGTGTCAAATGCGGAATAATTAGTCCAATGAAACCAACTGCACCAACTACTGCAACCGATGATCCAGCCAAAATCAATACGATTAATGCACCTGCCAACTTCACAAGCCCTGTACGCTGACCTAGACCTTTCGCAACATCGTCACCTAAACTGAGCATCGTGATCGATCGAGAGATTACCATTGCACCAATTAAAGCGGCCCCTATCCAAGGGAACATGATTTTGAGTTGGATCCATTTCGTTCCAGCCACACCTCCCGCGTACCAGAAGGCTAAATCTTGACCGATGTGAAAATATAAAGCTACCCCTTCACTCAGCGCAGACAAAAGTGCACTAAAAGCAGCACCGGCCAGCACCAAACGAGCAGGAGTTAATCCTCCCTTAGCAAGTGATCCTATTCCGTATACGACACCCGCGCCTACGCCGGCACCCACGAAAGAATATAGAATCAAATACATAAACGATAAATTTGGAAAAAAAGCAAAACATAGTGCAAGCGCAAATCCTGCGCCTGAGTTGATACCCATCAGACCTGAATCAGCCAATGGATTTCGCGTCATCCCTTGCATAATGGCACCTGCAACTGCAAAGCTAGCCCCTATCATTGCTCCGCCAAGTACACGAGGTAATCTTAATTCTCTAATAATCTGATGATCCATGATCTCCGGATCAAAGTGAAACACAGCTGACCATACCACAGACAGCTTAATATCTGCTGCACCGAAGGAGACGGAAACAGCGATTCCTAATAATAATAGCGCCAGACCGCCGACCAAGATTAATGTTGCCGCCCAAGGACGTGAACGAAATTCTCGTTTAACTACTCCTTTATCGGCTCCTATCCTGGTAGTTATCTGTTGATTCATGAATGCCACCCTATTTCTGTGAAATTGATTCTCATTATCATTAGACTATTGTAAATTACATTTCCTAGGTTTGGCAATAGATAGATTTAATTGGTACCATTTAATTTATTGCATTGACAGAAATTCTAAGCTTTGATACAGTTCAAATTGATAATAATGATGATAATGATTCTCATTATTATTTGGTACATATACTTAGGGAGGTTTACCATGCTAAAAAGAAAGACCCTTTTCCCCATCCTGGCACTCGTAATGTTATTGTCTGTATTTGTGACGGCTTGCGGGGGAAACAACAAGGCTTCATCTAATACACCAACAGCGACAACTGAAGCAACAACAGCCCCGAGTGTAGAGGCAACAGCTGTTCCTGATGCTTCCGCTGCCGAAATGCGCAGCTATGAAACTACTAAAGGTACTGTTCAAATCCCAGTTAAACCTCAGCGGATCGTTACAGATTATTATGGTGGGGAATTACTCTCCGTTGGAGCTAACGTCATTGGCGTTGAACCTAGTACTTTTGATAACCCCTTCTTGAAAGACCTGCTCAAAAACACACAAGATGTTGGTGCTCCAGTCAATGCTGAGAAAGCACTAGAACTTGCACCTGATCTAATTGTAGTTATGTACGATGACAACTATGATGCTTTATCCAAAATCGCTCCAACCATTCATATTCCATACGGAACTGCTACGAACATCTATGAAACCGTAAAACTGTTTGGAGATATTGTAGGAGCACCTGATAAAGCTGAGCAATTCATTGCTGACTTTGAGAAAAAGGCTGCTGAAGGCCGCGAAAAGCTTAAAGGTGTCGTGAATGAAAATGATACATTCGGAATTTATGAGCTGACTGACAAAGGTGAGCTATGGACCTTCGGTAACAATGCAGGCCGTGGTGGACAAGCCCTCTATAATGCACTTAAGCTGAAAATGCCTACTAAGAACAGCAATGACAACCAAACACTGCAGCTATCCATGGAGCTGTTGCCAGAATATGCAGCGGATTACATGTTCCTAACTACTTATGATCCTGATAAAAAAGGTGATAAGCTGAAAGAGCTGAAGGAATCGCCCGTTTGGAACGGACTTGCTGCTGCGAAGAACGACCATCTGTTCTACAACGATTTTGATACTTTTTATCGCTATGATCCTATTGCCATTACCGCACAAATCGATCTGTTCGTTGATATGATTCTTGAGCGCAACGGTAAGAAATAAGAATAGACACATAAAGAAACACCCCACTTATTAGGCATCGCCTAAAGTGGGGTGTTTTGGTTATACATAAGAAGTTTCTATTAAATTTATATCATCTAGTATATTCATTATACTCATCAGTGTTATTTAATTTTTTGTACATATACTCATCATTTTTAAGCTTATAGAGCTGCCCCATCCCCGCAAATACGAAAAACAGCACCAAAATTAATCCATACGCATAGGTGAATTCACCAATATAAAAGCAAGTGACTATCGCAACAAGGATCAAGATCATTAATGCGACTGCAATTCTGGAAAAAATCTTTTTCAAATGGAATCCCCCCACGATTTTATTTGTTAATATTATCATAATTGGAATTAAATTTACATCTTGTATTATTCGTTGTGGGAACATCAAGCAGTCCGATATGAGCCAGCATATTGCGAGTGTATAATTTGGTGTATATACGATAAAAAAGGACTTGAAATAAAAGATACGCTCCGCCTACCAACAAACAAAACCACATCGGCTCCAGAGCTGTAGACATTTCAACTCTGGAAGAACTAACAACATAAAAAGAAGACAATGCAATACCTAATGCATACGGGAGAAAAAACAGCACTTTTAAAGGGCCGCCTATAATGCGTGCCACGTCCTTAGAAGTAATTCCAATCTTATTCAGCTTCCTGAATTTGATCCTCTCACGCTCTAAATCGGTTTGAATACTGAAATGCAGCACTATCCCGGAGGCGCCGAAAAATATTAAACCAACAAATGAAATTACGAAGATTCCAAATCGGCCAGACTCCTGTAACTGTAGATAGTCACTTATTCTAGACTTCGTAGAGAATACGAGGGCCTCTTGCCGTTCATTGCCATACCAGGACTCTGTATTGTCTTTGTTATATTTGGCTAAAGCGGCATTTAACTTAGCATCTATATCCACAGTTTTTTTCCAATCCTTAAAATTCAGGAGCTGAAGGTTACCGATCGCTTTTTTATTTTCCGCTTTCAGCGCCATATAGTCCTCTTCGTTTACAATAACATGAAGACCATTCATAAGATTCGGCACAGGGTTAAATAGCATTTTAAATATAAGTCCTTGTGAGTACAACGTATGATTCCCGGAAGAAAGCTTCATTTCGAAGGTGGGCATCTCTGGTCTTTGATTCTTCCATTCTTCTCCTCGAGCAACTAAGGCAAGATTAAGAAAGTGATCTTTCTCCACATGATAATCACTGCCGATTAATGCATTTATATTCTGGTCCAGAAATATTTTGAAATTAAACAAGTCGATATACTCCAGCTTTTGGTGTGAAAGCAGCGGCGTGGCGCCATGATCCGTGATCTCGCTTAGTATTTTTGGTGAGATACTATTTTTTCCGAATACTTCTGAATAGGCAATATCATATGGATTGTTTGCAACAGGAATATCCTCAGCATTCCAGGTCAAATAAAAAATAATACCGCTTAGAGAAATCGTGATGAAGACGAGGAAGGTGATAAGAGAAAGCACTATTTTGGAGCGACCAAGGGTATAGATCAAATTGGAACTAAACAGCAGGTGCTTGTGATAGGTTCTGCTTGATCGCGATATAAAAAGTTTCATCCAGTCCCCAAGTCCTGACAGCAGCAAATAGACACCCACCATACTTACTCCCAGATTGATTAACATCATACGGGCATCATCAGGACTGTAATGAGTAATCATATCATAAACGGAGATCCCCAGTAGTACGACTCCGATGATCCCTGTGATTTTACCATGAAGAAGGCTACGTTCTGCGGTTCTGGATTCTTTTAAAAGGCGTACAATGTTGTATCTCAGCGTTAATATTAATTGTATTCCAATCACAGCTATGTAAATAATCCCGAAGAATTTAATGGTATACAGATAACTTTCCAGTGTAAGTGAAAAAGAACTGCCCCCTATATTAACAAACAACGAGATGATGAAGAAGAAAAGACCGGAGAAGACCGACCCTGCACCTAAACCCGTGAGAATCGAAGCTAATGCGATCATGCTATTTTCTAACAAAATAATTTTACGGATATTGTGGCTCGTCATTCCAAGCACCATTAACAGCCCAAAGTCGCTTTTTCTAAATTTCAAAAAGGCCATTTGCGCATATACAATAAATAGAACAGCAAACACTCTCATAACCAAGAAAGGAGCATATAAATTACCAGACACCATTCCATTTACTTGATAGGGGTCATTAAAATCAGGGTTCGTGTACAGGGAGTAAAAGGCGAAAAAGACCATAATCGTAAAGCTGCTACATAGGAAAAATAACAAATACCTTCTAAGGTTCGCCTTAAAAATCTGAATAGCCATTCTCCTAAAGGTCATCTTCTCCCCCTCCAATGAAGGCCAGACTCTCCAGAATCCTATCAAAAAATGCTCTCCGCTCTTTATTGTCCCTAGTAATCTCTAATAGAGCCTTCCCATCCTTGATAAAGAGCACGCGATTACAATAGCTGGCCGCAAAAGGATCATGTGTGACCATCACAATTGTTGCTCCTTTCAGAGCATTCAGTTTGGCGAAGGTCTTCATCACTATACTTGAGGATTTGGAATCCAAATTCCCCGTCGGCTCATCCGCAAAGATCACCTCTGGATCATTAATAATCGCTCTGCTAATCGCCGCTCGTTGTTGCTGTCCTCCTGAAACCATATACGGATATTTATCCTTCACCTCGCCCAGATCAAAGAGCAATAACGTCTCATCTGTCTTGGTATTGATGTCGTCTCCCTCTTGGTCATCCAGAACCATGGGCACCATTATATTTTCCCGTAGGGTCAGGCTATCCAGCAGATTGTAATCTTGAAAAACGAACCCCATTCGCTGCTGGCGAAACAGTGCAAGCTCGTTCTTAGACATCTCGCTTATACTAGTCTCTGCAATCCGGACTACCCCACTATATTCCGTGTCGATCCCGCTAAGGATGTTTAGCAGCGTCGTTTTACCACTCCCCGAAGGCCCCATAATCGCAACAAGCTCTCCGCTATCCACACTCAGGCTTATGCCGTTTAGCGCCCGAAACACATTCATTTTGCCCTTGTCTTTATATTCTTTTGAGAGATTCTCTACCTCTAGAATAGGCATGCTCGCACCGTCCCCTTCATAGCTTGGCGGATTAACATTAAATGGAATTATGTTATTCCTGTAAATACTATAAAACTAAGTGAAGAGAACGGTTGTTAGATTGCTCACAGAACAAGAAAACTTGATTCCTCCTCTATCATTTCCGCTCTCGCAAGAAACAAAGACAAACAAAACCAGTAAAAGCAAGTCCTCCGATAGCTGCCAGTGAGAAGGAAAACGCCCTTACATAATCCGATAAATCTGCTTCCAAAAGAGAATGTTTCAACGAAGTGGAGAACAAAATACCGATTAGAGCCACCCCTAACGAGTTTGCTAAATACATAAATGTAGTGATCAGACCTGATCCTGTGCCCGTAATCCTTGCTGGTACTGAACTGAGCGTGACGTTGACTAATGGTGTAGTAGCCATTCCGAGACCGAAGCCATATATCAATAATATTAAAATATTTCGTGCGCCCAGTAGATGCGTCACATCCACATTTAGCTCCCATATAAGCAATAAACTAGAGCATCCCATCATCAACGCTCCTATTTTAAGTACACTCATCCCCCATCTTCTGACCATTCGAGACGATATCAGGGAAGTCAGAAAAAAGCCTATACCTATAGCCAAAAAAACCAAACTTGTATCTTGAACATTATAGTGCAAGCCAAATTGCATATAGTAGCTTAAAACAAAAAAGAAGGAGAACAAGCCTAGATAAAGGACAAGCACGGTCGCCAGACCTATACTAAATGTTCTATGTCTGAAAATAGACAGATCGACTAATAAACAATTCCCCTGCTTTCCTTTCCGATTTTCAACCCAGATAAAAGTAAACAACACGAATAAAGCTATAATTAGACAGCCTGAGATCCACAAGGGCCACCCTTGTTTTTGTCCCTCAGATAACGGATAGATCAGCAGAAACAAACCGATCAGTAGTAGGAAGCTTCCCGTCCAATCAATACTGTGCGTCTGCTCGGCCCGTGTTTCAGGAACAATCGGCATTAACAGCAAGACGAGAAGTCCGAAAGGCACATTGAAAAAAAATACCGTTCGCCAACCGAGATCGAACGGATTCCAATTCACAATAGTGCCTCCGAGAATAAATCCGAAAGCGAATCCAATGCCAATCATTGCACCATAAATACCGAAAACAAGCCCTTTTTCCTTTGGCAGAAAGCTGACCTGAAGTGTAGACAAAACCTGAGGCTGGACAAGCGCAGCTGCCATACCTTGTACGATGCGAATAACAATCAGAAGTGTCGGATCTGAGGTCAAACCACCCAACACTGCCATAATCGTAAATCCACTCACTCCGATAATCAGCATTCGTTTTCTGCCGTATACATCCCCAAGCTTTCCACTAATGATCAACGCCACAGCTAATCCTAGCGAAAATCCGGTGACGATAAGCTGTGCTTCAGAGAAGCTCGCATTCAAGCGATTTTGCATTAATGGAAGGGCGACTTGAATCATATAAGTATTCAATGAAATGAGTAAAGTTGGAAGTAGAATAACCCATAGCGCATACCAACGTCGCGAATCAACTCCTTGCATTGTATTACCACCTCTTTATGAAATCTATGATAATGATTATCAATTAGAATAGTCTTTTTCTCTACCTGTTAAGGGAGGTTTACTCCTTGATAAGGGAGCAAACACAAAAAAACCTCAAGCAGGCAGAATATAGTGTTCGATTCCGAACCCTATGTTCTACTGCTTGAAGCCATCTATAAGTACAAATCCTTCTAGATCCTATTTCGCTCCAAAGTCTGTTGTTCGATACGTTTTAAGTACTCGCTTGGATTGCAGCCATAGTGCTTACGGAAGGTTGTCGTGAAATTGCTGACATTACTATATCCGACCGAAACGGCTGTTTTTCCTATATTCAAACCTTCTACCTCCATGTACCAAAGCGCCTTCTCCATCCGCTTTATACGAACAAGCTCGAAGATCGTCATGCCAAATAACTCACGGAAACCCTTTTTTAGCTTGAATTCATTGATGCCTACCCGCTTGGCTAACTCACGTATGGACAGCGGTTGTTCGAAATGGATTTGCACCAACTCATGTACCCGCTTTAGATTTATAATATCATCAGGCCGGAACGTCATACTCCCGCTCATAGAGCCGTAACCATCGGACTCCCCAAATAAAGCGATAAATTCAAGCGCTTTGCTCTCCATATATAATCGTCTCAATGTTCCATGATATGTACAATGGATCATTTCAAAGACACATTTTCGAATCGCCGCAGTGTCAGGATAACGGTCAATATTTCCACGATGATGTTTAAGCCAGGTCTCCATCTGTTGTTTCTCCGCTAGATCTCCGGCATAATACAGCAGTTCGCTAGGAGCTAGCCGTATTTCTAACAATTGATTGGAGACCCCAGCTTTTTTCTCTTCATACACCTGAACATCCTCTAAAAAAAGAACATTGCCTGTTTGTTTCTCCGTATGACTTTCCTTGCCGTTCCATTCGCAATAGATTTCTCCACTCACGTTATAGCTTAGTTCGAACAACGGACAAGCTTCCTGAATGTAGAGCTTCATATCTTGTTCGTAAGTTATATCCGTATACATGATCTCCATACCTGGACGAATTCGCGTACGCGTAATGCTTCCCTGACCGATATGCGAGGGTATGGTAAGACGTTGTTCCCACTGGTTGTGCTCAACATGCCCTTCTATCCGCTCTGTAAATTGTTCAAAAAGATCATGAATCTCCAAATTCAATATTTTTAAAGCCATCGAAAGCCTCTCCTTCTTCGCCAATACAAATAAAGCCATTCACAACTCAAATGATAATCGTTATCATTTGTAGGTGTCAACATGGAATAAATCTATAGAATTTTTATCCCCACTTGGGATGAAACCCTAGGTTTACATAAAAAAGCGTTGGTGGATTTTCCTCCTACCAACGCCTATGGTAATAATTTATTCATCAAATTTGTTCGTCCAACATCCCCGTAACCTCCATAATCTTCGAGGCTAACAAAAATGAAGGAACTTCATAATCCACGCACTTGAGCTCAACCGCCGCTTCAGGCATTTCATTTACAATCGAAGTCTCTTGCGACTCTACAAGGGTAGATTGGGCGCCAGCTTGTTTGGCATTCAGCATGCCTCTTGCGCCATCGTTTCCCCTTCCCGTCATTAGAATCAAATGCTGCTTCAAGCTTTTCAGTCCAGAAATCGATTCGAACAATACATCAATGGATGGACGGTATCCGTTCAATGGAGCTTTCTTGTGAAGTTTGATTCTACATACTTGCCCTTGCTGAACTACAGTCATATGACAATTACCAGGTGCAATATATGCCGTTCCTCCAAGTACCAATTGATCATCTTTCGCCTCAACCACCCGTACACTTGAGAATCGATTCAATCGTTCTGCTAATACTTTCGTATACTTGGGTGGCATATGCTGAACGATTAATAAAGGATATGGGAAGTTTGCCGGGAGCGAGCTAATTACGCTTTCAAGCGCCTTCGGACCACCAACTCCACATCCTATGGCTACGATTTGATCGAATTCATCCGTACATCCGTTCTTAGAATTGTCTTCTGCCTGTAGTCCTATCATCACTTTCGAAACAGTAATATTGTTAAGGATAAGGGTTCTCAAAGGAATTTGAGCAGCTTGTTTAATTTTGAATATTAGCTCGTCTTTTATTTGGGATAAATCAGGTCCATGGATTTGAGTGGGCTTGGATATAAAGTCCACTGCTCCGTTCTGTAGACCTGTGATGGTTGCTGTTATTCCATCCTTTGACCCCGAGCTTAGGATAAGGATAGGGGTTGGACGTTGTGACATAATACTAGAGAGCGCTACTAAACTATTCAATTCCGGCACTTCTATATCAATCGTCACGACATCAGGCCTGAGTTCTTGAACCATGCTAACCGCTTCGGATGCATTTCGAGCTGCTCCAATGACCTCGATAATTGAATCCTCCGCAATAAGGTTCGAGATCTGTTTACGCATCATTACTGAAGTAGCTACAACGAGCACCTTTAACTTTTGCACTACTTCTCCTCTCCTATCAATGATGATCCCCATGACACGGTTTATTTAACTTTAAAAATAGATACGAGTGCATTTAGTTCCTCCGCAAGCTGTGCTAATGCATTAGCCGTTGTTGCCGTTTCACTACTGCTTGCCGCCATTTCTTCCGTTGCTGCCGATATGCTCTCAATCGAGTACAACACCTCTGATGACTGCGCGGCCTGTTCCTCACTGGCAGCAGCGATTTCTGTTACTTTATGAGCGGTATCGTTCACCATAGAGAGAATATGATCAAAGGCTTCCCCATTTTTTTGTGAAAAAGCTACGCCTTCGACTACCGCATTCACACTTTGGTGTGTATTTTTTTGCATTTCTTTAATTATGTCCGTGACTTGCTTAGTAGCCTCACTGCTCCGCTCTGCTAGCTTTCTTACTTCATTCGCTACAACGGCAAAACCTCGGCCCTGTTCACCTGCACGAGCCGCTTCTATAGCTGCGTTAAGAGCCAGCAAATTTGTCTGTTTTGCAATATCATCAATGACCGCAATGATCTCGCCAATTTTATCTGAGCCTTCTTCTAGTCTAGACATTTGGTTGTTAAGTAACGTCATCCCTTGAATGGAGTCAGTAACCACCGCACCTCCATCCTGAGCAATACGCATCGTATGATCTGACAGTTCTGAGGCTTGCTCTGCACTCTGAGCTACTGAATTAATCGCTTCAGACAATTCTCGGAACAACTCATTCATCGATTGCGCTGCAGTGGCTTGACTCATACTGCCGCTAGCTACTTCCTCAGTACTTGCTGATATTTGCTGTGCTGCCGCCGAGACACTTTCCGCAGAGGATAAAATCCCCCCCACAGTATGTCTTAAGTTCAGAACCATTTCATTCACAGAATTCGCAAGTTTTCCGATCTCATCCTTAGAATTTAGATTCGAAGTTTCGCTTAAGTCTCCATTGGCTACTTTACCTAGCAGGCGCATCACTTGATTAAGAGGCCGTGCTATAATTTGCGAGATTAGATAGCCAAAACCCACGCTGATTAAAAGTGCAATGATAGTAACACTAAAGGTAATCAACCGAGAGGATTGATATAATTCATTGGCAGTATCACTGGATTCCTGTGCCTGCTTCATATTGATGTCAATTAAACCTTGCAAGAAATCCGTCATCTCTGTAGTGGCCAGCTGTAAATCTCCTGTCAGCAAATAATTCGTATATTCTTCATTACTAATGATCTTCTTATCCAATTCAATTGCATGATCCACGCTGGTGGTATAGCGTTGCCAGATCTCAGGATAATCCTTCATTTTCTCTAATTCTTCTTCTCTCAATCTTGTCTTACTATATTTACTCATGATGTCTTCAATGCTTTGGACATTCTTATGTAATTTATCCCGATATTCTTTTTTCTTCACCTCGGTTTGGGCCATCGTATTTATATCCCGGATGTTTATTCTATTCGTTAAAAAAAGTTCATTCGCTTCACCGAGATAGGCAATCGGTGTTAAGCGATTTTTATACATATCCTCGATGGACTCATCCATCTTACTCAAATTACTTATTCCATAGAATCCTACAAAGCATAAAATGACTGATACCAACACAAATGCTGAGATTAGCTTCACTGCTGTTCTCAAATTATAAAACCATTTCATCCTTCTGCACCTCATTACGTTAGTCAATTTTTAGTAATTCTTAGGAACTATTTCATCATAAACGGTAAGCAGAATATGGTAACCGAAAAAAAATAGCGTGATCACGCAAAATTATTGCGCACCTCCGCAATGACGCGCAAAACAAAAAATCCCGCCTCACTATCTAGTGATCGGGATTTCAATCTATAGGGTTGTTACGTATTTTCACAATGAATTAGTAAAATCTGATTCCTTCAATATTCCGAGCCGTTTAGCTTTAATAGCCGCTTCAATTCTAGATTTCACATTTAGCTTTTGGAACAAATTCGTTAAACTATATTCTAGTGACCGCTGACTCATAAGCACAATCTCCGCTATTTCCTTATTACTTTTTCCTTTTGCGATTTCCGTCAGCATTTCATGTTCCCTTTTGCTAATCATGGAGGTTGCTTGTTCATCATTGATTTCTAATCCTTTAGGCGGTACTTTTCTTAACTGCTTGACTAAGGTCCGCGGTAGAATGACTTCCCCTCTTAATGCACATCTTACCGCTGTAATCAACTGCTCTCTATTGGTTGTTTTTGAGATAAAACCAAAGATCCCCGATTCGATCATCAGGTTAAATTTGTTAGTAAATTCATATCCGGTGTAGATTAAGATAATCGCATCCGCGTTCATTGTTAATACTTGCTTCGCCAAATCAATCCCATTCACATCCGCGATATGAAGATCAAATAACATTACGTCAAAGGAATGACTACTCACCATTTCAAGCACTTCATTCGCTGAATTAGCTAGAGTAACCTTCATGTCTCCCTCTTGCTCTAATATCATTTTAGTCCCTTCCATCACAGATGGATGATCATCCACTAACAATATTTGAATCATGCCTATGACTACCCCTCTATCCAATTGTTATGCCGCATGATTAATCTGCAGGTATAGATATATTGACCGCTAATCCCTTTTTATCTGGCGATCGGAATACTATTGACCCATCCATACTTCGAACCCTTTCCTTCATCCCATAAATCCCCATACTTGTAAGTGAATCCTCACCAAATAAATTCATTCCGATTCCGTTATCTTTATAATCCAAATGAATATGATTGTCTTCACTAGCTAAGGTGATGTAGACTTCTGTCGCAAAAGAGTGCTTTGCTGCATTAGCTAAAAGCTCTTGCACAATACGGTACAGACCTATAAGCACTTCATCATCTAACTTATGCGTGAACCCTTCAGACTCGAAATAAATCTGATAGTTGGTACGTAGCTGCGTAAATTCAAACAACGTCTCCAGCGAGGAGATAAGACCTTCATTGATTAATGCAGGAGGTCGGAGCTCGTTACAAATAATCCGCAGTTGATAAATAACATCAAGTAAACCTTCTGAGATCTGTTCTAGTTGTTCTCTAAGTTCCCCATTAATGGACCTTTCACCTAAAAGAAAATCCAGCTTACGATACCAGATAATCTGTTCTTGAAGCGCTGAGTCGTGTAAGTCCTGGGCAAGTCTTTTTCGCTCATTCTCGGACAAATTAAACATAAATCGGAGAAGCCATGTAGGAGCCACTTGCTTGGAAGCTGCTAGCTCAAGATCCTTCGTTAAATCTTCGATAAGCAAAAAATGATCAAAGAGAACACTGACATAACGGGTAATCGTCTCAAGCCACACTCGAATAGAGCCGATTTCTAGTAAAAGCGTCTTCTCGTTAATCGATAGCAAGTAGCTTTTTCCTCGGGACTCCCCGATCTTGAGTGAATACCCTTGCTCAGTCTCGATAATTTCACATAATTTATCATGGTTAGATTCAACTGCGATAAATTTTATATTTGATATCTGCAGAGTTTCTCTGACTTCTCTAAGTAACCGCTGCTCCATATGACTAATCTTCATCACACCAAAAAGATCTTGGGAGAACTGATCGAGACTCATTTGCAGGCGAAAATACCGTTCCTCACTCTCTCGAATAATCTGCTCTGTATGTTCTCTGTCCTCATCTGCTTTTTTTCGATCACTAATATCCCTAAATATAGAGATACATGCGACTTTTCCTTTGTACAAAATGGAGCTAGCTGTTACCTCTACATCGATAATCGTTCCATCTGAACGTACGACCTTTTGTTCAATAGGAGCTAAGATCTTATAGGGTTCTTTATAGATCTCTCGCATGCGTTCTTTCGACAGCCGCAGATACTCCGGGTGCGCCCAAATGAAAATATTTTTACCGATCAATTGACTCTCATCGCTAACTCCAAATAATCCAAGACAAGAGAAATTTACATAAACAAACTTATAATCGCTATGCAGAACAACCGCTTCAGGCGACATCTTGATCAGCTGCTGATTGAACTCCTCGCTTTCCCTTAATTCATTTTCCATCTGGACTCTCTTAGTAATGTCTCTTGCTACAATTACGATACTCATTACTTCTCCATCCTCACCTAGAACAGGAGTAGCAAGACATTCTAAATTTAAGATATAACCTTTTGTGTGAATAAAACGATTGTAAAACATCTTGCTTGCTTTTGTCCGAAAAATATTTGATATCTGTTCACGCAAGCTTTCTTGCTCATCTGGATCGATATACTCTAGGATGGTAGTGTCCTTGATTAAACCTACAGGAATACCGATTAGGGTTTCGCAGGAAGGCGAGGCTACAATGAAATTACCTTTTTGATCCAAAACCCCCATCATATCCTTCATGTTATTAATAATTAGTCTGTACTCTGCTTCTCGCTGTGCCAGCTTTTGTTCTACTTCTACTGTTGATGTTATATCTTTAGCGACAACAAAAGCACCCACAATACGACTATTCACATAAATTGGGATGTTTTTCATAGTCCAGTGGCTCACTGATCCATCCTTACGCGAAGAGGCAACAACATAATGCTGAGCAGATCCCCGTACTGTTCTTCCGAAATAATCCGACATCCTCGTTATATTTTCTACTCCAAATAGATTCATGATGGACAAGTTCTCTCCGACCATACTTAAAGCTTCTCCAGTAATTTGCTGTGCCGCAGAATTGATTGCCAAAATATTACCTTGCAGATTCACCTCACATACGACGTCTGAGTTATAGTCAAATAAGGATTTATAGCGCTGTTCACTTTTGAGTAAAGCCTCCTTCATTAACTTTCTTTCAGTAATATCTGCCAAGATCCCATCAAGCCGAACTACCGCTTGGGATTCATCTAGACTGGGTATGATTCTGACCTGTAGCCATCGAGGCTCACCACTTGCGTGGATAATTCGATATTCACTAAGTTGTGGAATCCCTTGACCAACTGATGATATGATCTCTTGAATCAAGGGGTTTTCTTCCTTATAAGCAATACGAAGCCAAAAATCATCCTCTTTTGCCTGCTCAACGGAATAACCGGTGATATTGAGAATGGCATCCGATATAAATAACACTTTCTTAGATACGTAATCGTAAGACCAAACCGCCACATCTAGATTAGAGAACATCTGTTGATACAAAGAAAATGTGCTTTCTAATTGAATTTGTGCCATTTTTTGTTCAGTAATGTCCAGCATAACCCCATCAATTCGGCAGACCTTGTTCTCCTTATTTAGGATAGGCGTGCCGATATTTTGAACCCACTTCAGTCCTTCAGTAGGTAGTTGCATCCGATACTCAAGACTACTGATATGACCAGCATTTAATCTTTCCATGTAGGCATCATATCGATCACGATCCACTACATTCACAAGTTCCCGTAAAAAACTAGGGCTGTGCTGTTTAGTCTTACTTGTGCAACCAGCCCATTCCTCTAAAATTCTCGACATCGTCAGCAGATTTTCTTCCATATCCATAGACCATGTGATCACATTCTCGTCACCGAGTGAATGCATATTAAGATCACCTCCACATAAAAAGCCCCCCCTTTTCGGGGCGGCTTTTTGTTCTAATTCGCTATTTTACAAGCGTCATTACATGAATAACTTTATCCTACTGAGCAATCTGCTCACGGATATTCTGCAATATTTTCTTCTCCAGCCGGGATACCTGCACTTGAGAGATCCCTAAACGACTGGCGACCTCCGACTGCGTTTGATCACGATAGTAGCGAAGATAGACAATCAGACGTTCACGTTCACTGAGGCCTCCGATAGCTTCATTTAATGCCAGCTTATCGAACCAACGCTCCTGTGATTCGTCAGCGATTTGATCAATCAGCGTGATCGGATCTCCATCATTCTCAAACACCGTCTCATGGATAGAGGTCGGTGGTTTATTGGCTTCTTGAGCGAATACCACTTCTTCCGGTGTAACTCCTAGCGCTTCCGCAACTTCACCAATCGTAGGCAGACGATCAAGCGTTTTAGACATTTCATCCTTCATCTTACGAACTTTATTAGCCATTTCCTTAAGGGAACGACTGACCTTCAAGGTGCCATCGTCACGAAGGAAGCGCTGAATCTCACCGATAATCATCGGCACCGCATAAGTGGAGAACTTGACCTCATAGCTGAGGTCAAATTTATCAACGGACTTCAGGAGTCCAATGCAACCGATCTGGAACAAATCGTCAGGCTCATACCCGCGGTTCATAAACCGCTGTACTACCGACCAGACCAGTCGGATATTACAGCTTACAAGCGTGTCACGGGCAAGACTATCTCCGGCCTGACTGAGCGCGATAAGACGTTTGACCTCCGCATCGTCCAAATAGGTCGGCGGAGCTTTTTTTGACTCTGCATCCATGGCTCCAACCCCTAATTGTATAAAGCTTTTTTCGAGACGATGGTTTTCTTCATTGAGATAGAAGTACCGTGTCCCGGTTCACTAGTGACTTCAAATTCATCCATGAAATTCTCCATAATAGTAAAGCCCATGCCCGACCGCTCCAGCTCTGGC
The DNA here is from genome assembly GCF_038000135.1 of Paenibacillus sp. FSL F4-0236. Lineage (NCBI taxonomy): Bacteria > Bacillati > Bacillota > Bacilli > Caryophanales > Paenibacillaceae > Paenibacillus > Paenibacillus sp. FSL F4-0236. The sequence goes on along the minus strand of NZ_JBBOBK010000001.1, from coordinate 1,132,572 downwards.
TTAGAGGTATACAGCGGCTGTTGGGCCAGCTCCAAATCCTCAATGCCCCGTCCTTGATCCTCAATGGTTAGATGTACCGTTTCGTTGTCCAGCGATGCCGAAATGGTCACAATACCTTCCGGATCACTATCATACCCATGAATAATACAGTTGGTGACCGCTTCCGACACGACTGTCTTCAGATCATTCAGCTCGTCCATCGTAGGATCAAGCCGGGAAACGAACGCCGCTACGACTACACGCGCGAACGATTCGTTCTCCGAGCGTGCAGCGAACTGCACGTTCATGAAGTTACCAGCCTTACTATTTGTCATAACGCAACCTCCAAATCCGAGAGTGCAGTACTCTCGTCGTCATATAGGGGCATGATTTTGAACAGGCCTGACATTTCCAGCAGCCTCTTCACAGGTGCCGTTGCATCACACACAACCATTTTTCCACCTTTACTGTGGATCAGTTTATACCTTCCCAGAATCACGCCTAGGCCTGAACTGTCCATAAACTGCAGATGCTTAAGACTAAGAACCAAATGCGATACCTGACCACGCATAATCGCTTCATCCATATCCATTCTTACAAAATCGGCTGCGTGATGATCCAACTCCCCTGATAAACGGACAATCAACACACCCCTGTGATGCTCCATCTCCACATGAGAATTCATGCTTGCCACTCTCCTCTTCGTTGCTTTGAAAACTGACCTTGAAAGACAGTACCTATTCCCTTCAAGGACAAGGTTTTCTACGCGGCAAATCAGGAATCCTGCCTCACGACAAAACTAGAAGAAAACCCCTATGAATCTACAGAGTACATGGGGGTAATCTACAAAAAAACTGTTTTTAATCTACGCCGAACATCGAGCCTGTTGTGCGTTTAAAGAGCTTCCACCAGCCTGCTTTCGGCACAGCTTCCCCTGCTTTTAATTCATACTCCTTAATCACTTGGGTTCCTTGGTAGACCACTAGCTTGCCCACAGATTGACCTTCAGCTACTGGAGCCTTCACGCTTTCCGGCAATACTAGTTCGTGGCGAATGCCTTCTTGAGTCACACCTTTTTTCAAAAGAACACTGTACGTCTCTTTGGCTGTTATCGGCAACTCAGATTTTACGCCCTTTTCAATCTTTAGGGTGCCGATGGCATCTCCTTCTTTGTGGATCGTGTGTACTTTATATTGCGAGAACAGGTAATCGAACATGCCTGACACTTCACTATTGCGTGTCTTTGTGTTCGGCTCGCCTAGCACAACAGCGACAGCACGTAAGCCATCTCTTGCTGCTGTAGCGGACAGACAGAATTTTGCCTCAGCAGTATAACCAGTCTTCAAACCATCAGCACCAGTGTAGAAACGCACTAGCTTGTTCGTGTTCACCAACCAGAACGGTTTGGTTGAATCCTTACGTAAGTAATCCTGATAGGAACCGGTATATTTGATAATTTGATCATGCTTCAAAAGCTCACGACTGATGACCGCAATATCGTAAGCTGAGGAATAGTGATTGGCGGCTGGAAGACCGTTGCAGTTGGCAAAATGGGTATCTTTTAGACCCAGTTCCTCTGCACGTTTATTCATCAGATCGACAAAAGCACTCTCTGAACCAGCTATTTTCTCCGCCATCGCCACAGAAGCATCATTACCAGAAGCCATAGCGATACCTTTAAGCATATCGTCTACCGACATTTCTTCACCAGGCTCCAGAAAAATCTGCGATCCGCCCATAGAAGCCGCATATTCACTTGTTCGCACCTTATCAGTCAGCTGCAGCCTTCCTTCATCCAGCGCTTCCACCGTTAGTAACATTGTCATAATCTTCGTAATGCTTGCGGGAGGCAGCTTATCATGGCTGTTCTTCTCATAAATAACGGTTCCGGTACCAGCGTCCATCAAAATAGCAGAACGCGCTCCCGGTGCGAGGTCTACAGCGGCAGCATTACTGCCAGAGTCCTTGGTTTTTTCTTCTGCATAAGCGCCTGACATAGGTCCTAGAACCGATACAGCGATACAGAGCACAAGCACAGCAAAACGCATTTTTCTCACAATGGTTCCCCTCCTGAACGTTAACCTTCATATCACAGGTACTGTGTTCCAGTTTCGTCAGAAAGGGTGAAAATTATTCCATTTTTAAGGAAATAACCACAATTATTTATCTCAAGAAGTAAGGATGTCATCAATTAAAAAAAGCCCAGCAGCAGTTGCAGAGCATTTTTATTATAGGGGAGATTAAATAATATTTCAAATTTAAAGTATTTCCATTTTTTTAGCTCTCATTTTAGGACTTTTAAAGGTAAATCGTAGACTTTCAACGAATGCTAACTAAGAACCTATACTGTCTTACAGAGGAGTGAATATACGAATGAACCCACTAGAAACTTATATTGAGACAGAAGCAAAACAGAACGATTTCTCAGGCGTAGTACTAGCAAAACAATATGATAAAGAAATCGCCAGCAGCTGTCACGGTTATGCCAATAAGTCGGATAAGCGCGAAAACAATATTCATACTCGGTTCGGGATCGCTTCCGGGTGTAAAATATTCACAGCAATTGCCGTCTGTCAACTGGTCGAAAGAGGATTGATTTCTTTCGAAAGCAGATTATCAGACTATCTGAAGAAGGTAGAGTTCCCTCTCTTTAGTTCTGAAATCACCATACATCAGTTGCTTACGCATAGCTCTGGGATTCCAGATTATTTTGATGAAACAATCATGGATGACTTCGAAGAACTGTGGAAGACACAACCTATGTACACTTTACGGCAACTGGAAGATTTTGTACCGATGTTTAGAAACCTCCCCATGATGTGGACCCCTGGTGAACGTTTCCACTACAACAATGCCGGATATATCGTGCTAGGTCTTCTGGTGGAGGAATTGAGTGGAATGTCCTTTTCCGATTATGTGGAGCTTCACATCTTTAAGCCTTGCGGAATGGAGCAATCCGGTTACTTTACGTTAGATGCCTTACCAGCCAACTGTGCACTAGGATACATAGAAGAAGAGAACGGTAGCTGGAGAAGCAACATCTATTCAATCCCGGTAAAAGGAGGCGCTGACGGTGGAGCTTTCGTAACCGCTCCTGACATGCAGTTATTCTGGAATGGGCTAATGAACCATACCCTTTTGAGTCCAGTACTCACTTCATTGTTGCTTACTCCCCACATACATGTGGATGGTGAAGGCTATTATGGTTATGGTGTATGGATAACCCTCCGAGAAGAAAAAGTGTTCAAATTTCACATTATGGGCTACGATCCCGGTGTTTCCTTCCGATCGGCTTTCTATCCGGCTAGTGGAGAGACTGTGGTCGTATTATGTAATACAAGCAGCGGGGCTTCTCAGATTTTCAATCTTATCGATAAGCATTTGTAGCTGCTCCGTCAAAAACGTAAAACAGCGAGCCTCCTATTAACGGAGGCTCGCTATTTTACTCTCTATTTCAGGTCTTTGTCATGAAAATAATTACATTTCCTTGGCTAGTACCGTGTTACTCCATCCTTCGTAACAAGCGCGAATACCAGTGGCAATGGTGGAACCGATTCAGAAGTAATACGGTAAGCTTCCAGCACCTTGCCCTCAGCTTCCTCTACTTTCTTATCACTGGCATCATTGATATGCAATACTGCAAGTGTATCCCCAATCTCTACAGCATCTCCAACTTTTTTAGAGAGTTGAATACCTACAGCCAAATCTATTACAGATTCCTTGGTTTCACGTCCTGCACCAAGCAGCATAGCAGCAATGCCGATTTCTTCTGCTTGAATCCCCTCAATGTAACCCTTAGTCTTCGCTTTCACTTCAATGAATCGTTTAGCAGCAGGGAGTTTCTCCGGATCATCGATTTGCGAAACATCTCCGCCTTGCGCACTCACGATCTGTTTGAATTTCTCCAGCGCTGTGCCATCTTCAATATGTGTCATCAGAATCGAACGAGCCTCCGCTTCATCCTTGGCTTTACCGCCAAGAACAAGCATCTGACTGCCCAGAATAAGGCAGACTTCCTGCAAATCTTTAGGACCGTGACCCTTCAAGGTCTCGATTCCTTCCTTAATTTCCAGCGCATTTCCGATCCCATAACCCAGTGGCTGATCCATATCACTGATGATCGCAACGGTATTACGACCCAAATGGGTGCCGATATCCACCATAGCCTGGGCAAGCGCAATAGAATCATCAAGCGTCTTCATAAAAGCACCGCTGCCGGTTTTGACATCCAGTACAATGGCGTCTGCACCCGCTGCAATCTTCTTACTCATCACTGAGCTTGCAATAAGAGGGATGGATTCAACAGTTGCCGTTACATCCCGAAGGGCATACAGCTTTTTGTCAGCGGGTGTAATGTTGCCCGACTGGCCGATCACGGCAGCTCCGATCTCCCCTACTTGATCAAAGAAACGCTCGCGATCCATCTCTATAGAAAAGCCAGTGATCGACTCCAGCTTATCAAGTGTACCTCCTGTATGCCCAAGTCCGCGGCCGGACATCTTCGCTACCGGTACTCCAGCAGAGGCTACCAACGGTGCAAGCACCACGGTGGTTTTATCTCCCACTCCACCTGTGGAGTGCTTATCAACCTTAATGCCTGCGATTGGGCTCAGATCCACTTGATCACCGGACATCGCCATTTCCATCGTTAGATCGCCGGTCTCCCGTGCGTTCATGCCTTGAAAATAAACCGCCATGGCCCAAGCGGCAAGTTGATAATCAGGAACTTCACCTTTACTATAGCCTTGAATTAGAAAGGATATTTCCTCACGGCTCAGCTCTCCACCGTCTCTTTTTTTCTGAATAATGTCGACAGCTCTCATTTTACACCTGCATTTCACGGACATTTGCGCGAGCAAATCCGATATATTTTGGTTTAGTTACATTAACTACCTGTTCATGCGTCAATGGCTTAAATTTAATCACTTGTGTCATAAAGATGACCTCCCAGTAATTCAAAATGCAGTGCCCGAAATTACATTTTCGGAATAAAGCCTAAGACCAGTTTCAAGAAACGTTCACGCACACGTTCTGCAGTTTCCATCACCTCTTCATGATTGAGAGGTTGATCCAGGATTCCCGCGGCCATGTTAGTAATACAGGAGATGCCCAATACCTCGATACCTGCATGACGAGCAACAATGGTCTCCGATACAGTAGACATGCCCACAGCATCGGCACCTAGCGTACGAAGCATTACGATTTCAGCAGGCGTTTCGTAGCAAGGTCCCAATAGACCTGCATATACGCCTTCTTTGAACTCGAAATTCTGCTGAGCTGCCGTTTCCTTCGCTACCTGGATCAGGCGACGACTGTAGGCGGTCGACATATCCGGGAAGCGCACACCAAGTGCAGGATCATTAGGTCCTATTAAAGGATTCCTTCCAGTCATATTAAGATGATCCGTAAGAAGCATAAGATCACCCGGCGTGAAATCAGTGTTCACTCCACCAGCTGCATTCGTTACTAGTAAACTGGCTATACCAAGCTCTTTCATAACTCGTACAGGGAATGCCGTTACCTCCGGTCCATAACCCTCATACATATGAAAGCGGCCCTTCATCATCACGACTCGGCGGCCTTCGATCATACCAATTAATAGCTCGCCCTCATGTCCTTCTACAGTAGAAACAGGAAAGTGAGGAATCTCATCATATGGAATGCTTACTCCATCAGTAATAAGGTCTGCAAGCACACCGAGGCCTGAACCAAGGATCAATCCAATTTCCGGAGCCACCGGACATTTGTCTTTTATATAAATGGCTGCTTCTTGAATTTCTTTTTGAGTTAATGCGCTCATGGATGATCCTCCTTCATTGATGTTGTGGAGCAACCCACAACCCTTTTATTGCAGTTTCGCTAAAAAGCTTGTCCCATACTGCGGCGCCTTCGCACCAAAGTTATCAGCAATGGTTGCAGCTACATCAGAGAAGGTTTCACGAATGCCCAAACTTTCTGGATGTTTAAACCGCGGGCTATAGATTAAGAGCGGTACATATTCACGGGTATGGTCAGTTCCACTATGGATCGGATCGTTACCATGGTCTGCAGAAATAATCAATAGATCATCTTCACCGAGCGTAGATAGAATTTCAGGCAGGGCCTGATCGAACACTTCCAGTGCACGACCGTATCCTTCTGGGTCACGACGATGTCCATACAAAGAATCAAAATCCACCAGATTCGTAAACAGGAAACCGTCAAACGGTTGACGAAGCTGCTCAATAGTAACTTCGATTCCATGTTCATTGCTCTTCGTTGGATAAGAAGCCGTAACTCCTTCTCCTGTAAAGATATCGTTGATCTTACCAACCGCGATAACATCCTTACCGATATCAGTCAGCGCGTTCATTACTGTTGGTTCTGGCGGCTTCACAGCATAGTCATGCCGGTTTGGCGTACGAACGAATTTCCCTGGTTCGCCAACATATGGACGAGCAATCACGCGACCAACCGAGAATTCTGGAGCCATCGTCAGCTCACGGGCTATTTTACAAGCGCTGTACAGCTCTTCGAGTGGAATGATATCTTCATGTGCAGCAAGCTGGAATACGCTGTCCGCAGAGGTATAGACAATCCAAGCACCGGTTTTCATTTGCTCTTCGCCGTATTCAACAAGAATCTCCGTTCCGGAAGCCGGTTTATTCCCGATTACCTTACGACCAGTTGCCGCTTCGAACTTCTCAATCAATTCTGCTGGAAAACCGTCAGGATACGTATTGAAAGGAACCTCAATCTTCAGCCCCATTAGCTCCCAGTGTCCGGTCATCGTATCCTTGCCTACAGATACTTCCTGCATTTTTCCGTAGTAACCTGTTGGTGAAGCTACAGGCTCTAGCGGTGGCAGCGGAGCAATATTAGCTAACCCGAGCTTCTGGAGATTAGGAAGCTTCAAACCAGGAACACGATCCAATATATGACCAAGCGTGTGCGACCCAGCATCACCGAAATTCGCAGCATCTGGCGCTTCACCGATACCAACACTATCTAGAACAATAAAACCAATTCGTTTAAATGAGGACATTGTTGTCTTCACTCCTTTTTTAATGTAGATATTCTTTCGTACCAACAAGAAGAAACGGCTGTACCGTCTTCCAGAAGACATACGCTTCCGAAGCTAGCGATACAATGTACCGCTTATCAGGTATCCGTTTCTGCTAAAAGATAACCTGCGGATCATTCCCCAGTCTATCCTTTCAGTATGATTCCATCATAACCATCTTACTCACAAAAAGCATCTTTAAAGCAGAATTATCGAGCTCTAGGATGGTGGCTCTCATATACTTCCTTCATATTCTTACGGGCTATACCGTTATAAATCTGAGTCGTCGAAATATCGGCATGACCCAGCATTTGTTGTACGGAACGCAAATCTGCTCCGCCTTCCAGTAAATGGGCTGCGAAGGAATGCCTGAGTGTATGCGGGGTAATATCCTGCTCAATGTTTGCTTCCCGTGCATATTTTTTTATGATTTTCCAAAAGCCTTGCCGGGTTAATCTTCCGCCTAGACTATTCAGGAACATAGCTGGTTCCTCCTGGTGATCACGAAGCAGCTTGTCCCGCATAAGTGAAGTGTAAGCCGCTACACTCTCAGCTGCAAGGGTTCCAATGGGAACTACCCGCTCCTTGCCAGAAGTTCCTGTACAACGCGCAAATTTCATATCCGTGTGCACATCATCCACGTTAAGTGAGATTAATTCAGAGACCTTAATGCCTGTTGCATAGAGTAATTCCAGCATAGCCTTATCGCGCATCCCTTGTGGCGTACTTACATCCGGCGCAGCCAATAACTGCTCTATTTCCGAAATGGTAAGCACCATAGGAGGTTTCTTATCAGGCTTCATGGTCTCCATGTCCAGTGTTGGATCCTGCTCAATCAAACGTTCCTTCAGCAAATAATGAAAAAAAGCACGGAGGGACACTGCACTCCTGTTCAACGTTGCTGTTGCTCGACCAGCTCCGCGTAATGAGCCAAGATATAATATCACATGCGATCTTCGGATCTCATCAGGTTGACTAGCCCCCCGCTCTTCAGCGAACTCCAGAAACTGCGATACATCCCTACCGTAAGATTCCAGTGTATTCGGGGACAAGCCTTTATCTCCGGACAAATAATGTAAAAACGGCTGCAAGTGTGACTTCATTATTTCACGCTCCTGTCCTGGCGCAGCTACTCATAGTGACTTCCTGCAGCACATTCAGCATGAGGGTTCTGCAGATGTGTACATTTAGTATACGCTGCATGAATCCACCTTGTTTTCTTCGACATTCTTCTCGCTTGTTCCTGCTTCCTGCGAAGCTTTCATTCTCCATACCAGTAATAGAAGCGCAAACGCTGTCTTGTATCCAGACCATCATCACCACGATCGGCATGATCAAAAGCCCGAACAGCGGAGCCTTCAGGAATTCCATAATTCTCTATCGGACTGATCCATTCACCAAGCCAGCTCATAGCACTGTAGAGCAAATAGCTTAGAGCCACAAACATGATCATAAAATACAGCTTTCGAACTGTTTTGGGCACAGAAACGATCATATGGACGCCTCCCTCTAACATACAGTTAAGATCTGCTCGTCCTTCACCTTATGCACCAAAACGGACTGATATGTATACCTCCAATAGACCAATCATTTAAAAAGCTCTCTCCGGTAAAAAAACCGGGGAGAGCTTATGAAGTGAATTTCATTATAAGATGACTTAGGACGGATTTCCGTTTGAATTATTCTTATCGCTACACCGATAGCATATCCCATGAAAATCAAGTCTATGATCAAGCACTGTGAAATTAAATTCTTTCTCCAGTCGCTCTTCTAGCGGACCTAGCCAATCCTCGCGAATCTCATCCATACTACCGCATTGCACACAAATTAAATGATGATGATGGTGCTTCGCAGTATCTGTTCGCAGATCATAACGGGCGACACCGTCTCCGAAGTTAATCTTTTCTACGACGTGAAGCTCGCTAAGAAGTTCCAGGGTACGATATACAGTCGCAAGACCGATCTCGGGAGCTTTCTCTTTCACGAGCATAAAAACATCTTCTGCGCTAAGATGATCTTCCTCATTCTCCAGCAGCACTCTTAAGGTCGCTTCCCGTTGGGGTGTAAGCTTGTATCCTTGGGATTGTAACTGTTGCTTAATTTTGTCTATCCGAGCTTCCATTGTCTCCCTCCCCCTTGGAAAATAACCTCACCGGTCTTCAAACCACTTCTTCCATTATAGGGGGTGTCGCTTTGAGAAGTCAAACGCTTTTACTGCAAGCCCAAGGTAGTCACTGCTTGTACAAGTGAAGGCGTAACCCAGCGCATCATGATCGGCGTAACATAGGTCTCAAAACTAGAAATGCCCAGAATCAACAGTGCCATTACAAGTGACAATATGGTGTACATAGTAAAAGGTCGAGTCACTGGTGTCCGACGTTGTCCTAGCACTCGGCTACGAATCATCTGCAAGGAAAAGGCGATCGCCGCTGCACTACTTACTAACAACACAGGAATCAGTACCAGATTGTGCGGAGCCACGGAGACTAATGCGAACAGCATTCCATGCCATGAATATTGACTTACTAGACAACCGACCGTAAAGCCGATCAATACCCCTTTAAGAAAATCAAGAATCAAGATTCCCGGCAGCCCAATGACTGATAATCCAAGGATCCAGATCAGCCCAATCCATTTCAGATTTAAGGCCGCTATACTCCAGTACGAATCAGGTGCTGCGGGTAGACCCTGCTGATCAACCGTTACAAAGAAATTTCCTAGATAATCCCCCAGCTCCTGTTGCTGATCCATCGTAAGCGCACTAACGATAAGAGCTCCAAATACAACACCCACCAGAAATAATACGCCGACAAAAATATACAGAGGCGTCTGTTCCTTCATCATCAGCCTTAAATTACGCATCGAGACGTTCCCCTTTCCGGTTACATGTTACACCATATGAGAAAACGTCCCGCGATATGACTTGTCCTTAGGACAATAACTCTACTTTCCAGGTTGTACGACTTTACCGTATGTTCCCCCACCGCCTGCTGATAATTCCAATATGCCTGAGCGGGCCCGAACGATCATAGCCGCCAAATCCTCTCCTACTACGCTAGCAATTTCCGCTTCTCCACAACCATGTAAAATGTTCATCTCCGTGCCAAAAGCTTGCAGTAACGCGTTCATCTTAGCCTTCCCGAGGCCTGGTATAAATTCAAGTGGAACCTGATAGTGATAAGGTGGACGGCTTGCGGGTACTAGAGGCGTCTTGCGGTCTGCGATATCTAGGATCCGGTCGAATACACCTCTCACCAATTTAAGACTGCCACAATACTGGCAGCGTTCCGATGTGACATAAGCTTCGTCAATAATACTGCCACAACCTCCGCAGTAGGTTCGGTGGTATTTACCCAGCCGGGGGTTAAGTCCGAAATTGGCAGTTACCTTACGCCCTTCCTTACGTTCTAGTGCGAGTCGTAGTTCAGCAAAAGAAGGTCGTGCCAACGCCATTACATTATACTCTCGACCTAGTTTGCCCAGTGAATGCGCATCAGAGTTCGTTAGGAATGTGAAGTCATCCAGCTCAGAAAGATAACCCGCCATTTCCGAATCTGCACTCAGCCCTAGCTCAACTGCTGCTATGCGATCCAGATCAAAGATGTCTGCCATACGCTCCGCTGCACAGCCGTACAAGCCCTTGTGAGGCGTGAAAATATGTGCAGGGATAAGAATGCCTCCCCGCCCATAAATCTCATCCTGAAGCTCCCTAGCCGGAGCATACAGGCGCTGGGAACTTAGATTCACATTCCGCATATAGCGGCTCATCCACGCACTAAAATCGGTCATGCGCTCCACGTCCGGCATGTAGGCGAGCACATGGCACTCTTTTCGCCCAGGCTCGCGGATTTCAATCTCTGTTCCCAGAATGATCGTAGTCCCTCGGTAAGCAATCCCTCCACCTTCAGCTAACGTCATCTCTCCAGATTCCAAGGAACGCTGAATATCACGTAGAACGCCTGGTGAATGACTATCAATAATACCAATCATTTCTAGTCCCTTGCGCTCTGCAGCCTCTTTGGCAATGCCCGCAAAGGTAAGCTCGCGGCTACCGCTGATTTTGACCGCTTGTCCTTCCGACGTTCGTCCAATATGAACATGCAGATCGCAATAGAAACTTTTCAATTCAGTTGTTAATTCCATTGGCCTGTCAGCGTGTATAGATGCCAAGCATACACTGCCATCATCGTCTTCGCGTCCGCGATGCGCCCGTCAGCCATATATTGATACGCTTCCTCCAGGGTAAGCTCCGAAACTTCTAGAAATTCGTCCTCGTCCAGGGACATATCCCCTGGCTTTGCATTAGTTGTCACATACAAATGAATAATCTCATCGGCGAAGCCGGGAGAAGTATAGAAGGATTTAAGCAATTTCAGATCTCCACTGTGAAATCCAGTCTCTTCTTGAAGTTCACGACCAGCCGCAACTAATGGATCTTCACCTTTATCCAGCTTCCCAGCCGGAATTTCTACTTCAGTGCGTTGCATGGGCTGACGGTATTGCTCTACAACAAGCATTTTGTTGTTGTTTAAAGCAAGCACCGCTACGGCGCCGGGATGCTTCACAACTTCACGTGTCGCAGTATTTCCATCGGGCAGTCTCACTGTGTCCACCTGTAAAGATATAATCTTCCCATCAAAAACAGGCTGCGTAGACAATGTCACTTCATCAAGCTCGGGTTTGCTGTGCAAATGTTGTTCTCCCATAAAGTTTCTGGTCTCCTTTTTCTCTATTGTGCATACGGTGTATTATAGCAAACTTAAAGGGAAAGAAGGAATTTCAGATGAACGAAATCTTCAGCCGTACAAGCTCATCCGCAGTTACAATGGTAGGTAAACCGGAGGAAATCAAGGCCATTTTAGCTAGGTGGATAGAGCGGTATGGGCCCGATATGCCTCTCTCATACATTCTCTCCCTAAAGGATCAATCCAAGATCATTCCAACCAAAGCAGGTTAAATTCACTCTCTCCTTTAGGATTTAATCATACATGTGCATCCGAATATAGAGGTGTCCCAAAAGGCGATAAATTTGCTTATAGCGTCATCTGGGTCCTTTAGCCTCAAATAACTTTTTTGGATCCCCCTAAATCTGGCTGCATTAAACCCCCCATAAAAAAATACAGAGCAGCAATCCACCGTTACGGTAGGATCGCTGCTCTGTTATTTTATAAGAAGGTTAGCCCTTCACACTCTCTTTAACAATATTTACTACAAGCTCAGCCACTTTAACGATATCTTCGGCTTTAATCCGTTCCTTAGTGGTATGGATATGCTCGTATCCTACTGCGAGATTAATGGTCGGAACATCTAAGCCATTGAATACGTTAGCGTCACTTCCTCCACCAGAGTGGAACAGACGCGGCGTAAGACCCATAGAAGTGATAGCCCGCTGCGCAAGCTGTACCACTGGATCATTTTCATTAAAGCTGAACGCCGGATAAATAATTTCACTGCGGAATTCGCATTCTGCTCCGTATTCGCGGACCGTGGTCTCCAGTGCTTCACGCATCGAAGCGATTTGATCGCCAACTTTTTCCTGCACGATACTACGTGCTTCTGCGTCCAATTGAACGTGATCGCACACCACATTCGTAGGTCCGCCGCCAGCGAATTTACCGATATTCGCAGTCGTTTCGTTGTCGATCCGACCAAGCTTCATGGCAGCAATCGCTTTGCTCGCTACTTGAATCGCACTGATGCCGTCTTCTGGATTAACACCTGCATGAGCTGATTTTCCGAAGATTTGCATCGTAATCTTAGCTTGTGTAGGTGCCGCAACTGCAATCGCACCGACTTCACCATTGGAATCGAGTGCGAAACCGAAGTCTGCATCCAAATTGCTCGGATCCATCGAACGTGCACCTAGCAATCCAGATTCTTCACCCGCAGTAATTACGAACTGAATCTGACCATGTGGCAATTTTTGCTCTTGAATCACTCTGATCGCTTCGAACAGTGCAGCTAGCCCAGCTTTGTCATCTGCTCCAAGGATCGTAGTACCGTCACTTGTAATCCATCCATCCGCGCCGAGCGTAGGCTTGATATTTTGTCCAGGAACAACTGTATCCATGTGACAAGTGAACAGTAACTTTGGCGCAGATCCACCGTTCTCAGCCGGCCAGGTAATGAACAGATTACCCGCTCCATGTCCAGTTCTTTCCTGGGAATCATCTTCGGTAACCTCTAAGCCAAGAGCGTTAAATTTGCTCTTGAGCACATCGGCAATCTGCCGCTCATTTCTTGTTTCACTATCAACTTGGACAAGCTCCATAAATTCTTGAATCAATCTGTCTTGTGAAATCACTGGACTTCCCTCTCTTTCGTGAATACGTTACAATGGTTGTACAGAAAGACCATCCATCTTCATGCTATTAACTTAAACTAAATCTAAAGGAGTTACTCATGCAACGTAATAAGTGGTTCAAAATCTTCATCTACGTCATGTTGTTCGCCATGATTGCCTCTACGCTCTTTATGGTTATCGAGCCTTTCCTTGCAGGATAATCTCTTCACAAGGAACATTGATAATAGCGGCTAGGGACCCCCTTGCCGCTATTTGGCTTGCCTGTTAGTTCGTTATTAAACCTTAAGCCATAGTGCCAAAGAACTCATCCTGCTCTTCATAAGGAAAGTGTCTTAGGAAATATGGAACCAATTCTTTGGCCACATCTTGTAGTTCAAAATGACGACCTGCACACTCCTCTAGGGAAGTTACTCCAAATTCAGTGATACCGCATGGAATAATTCCTTGAAAGCCGTATCCAGATATTCCTTCAGAAATGTTAAAAGCAAAACCATGGCTAGTTACAAACCCTCTTCGGAATTTGCTTTTGTTAAACTTGACACCAATGGCACAGATCTTCTCGTCGCCAACCCATACCCCTGTATACTCCGGCTTCCGTTCCCCTACAATTCCGTAGGATGCCAAATAATCAATAATCACTGCCTCCAGACTGCGCAAGTACCCGCGTAAATCTACCTTACCTTCTTCACCGAGCATAAGGATCGGATAACCTACAAGCTGACCCGGTCCGTGATATGTAATATCTCCTCCCCGGTCGATTTCAAACAGCGCAATTCCTTTTTCTTTGAGCTGCTCTTCATCTAGAAGAAGATGTTCGGGATGATTCTGTGAACCAATAGTATAGGTAGGCGGATGCTGCAAAAGAATCAATCGTTCCGGTTGCTCACCAGCATCAATGGCGTGCACACTTTCCTTTTGCAGATCCCAAGCCTCCCCATACTCCATAATAGGGTCATATGAAATCTGCAGCTTACGAATATCCGAATTATTCATACCGTCAGGTCCCCTTTTTCAGTCTCATGCCTGCACAGTTTGGCTCGTTATTATTTTTTAGTAAAGTTTCGTATCTGGGGTATATCCTTCAATGTTATCCTTGACGCGTTGCAAGAAACGACCGCAAATCACTCCGTCCAGAATCCGATGATCTAGCGACAGACAAATATTAGCCATTGACCGTACACCTATCATATCGTTAATGACCACAGGTCTTTTTACAATCGATTCAAACGTTAAAATCGCTGCCTGCGGATAGTTAATGATTGGATAAGAAAGAATCGAGCCAAATGAGCCGGTATTATTTACAGTGAAAGTCCCTCCCTGCAAATCTTCCAGACTCAGTTTGCCTTCGCGGGTTTTTTGTGCCAATTCATCAATCTCACGTGCCAGCCCGGCAACGTTTTTCTGATCGGCCTTCTTAATTACAGGAGTGATAACCGAATCTTCAGTACCTACCGCTAACGAGATATTGATATCACGTTTGACAATAATTTTGTCTACAGCCCAGACAGAGTTCATAATCGGGTAATCCTTAATCGCACTCACAACAGCCTTCATCATGAAAGCCAGATAGGTTAGATTGATACCTTCCTTACGCTTGAACTCATCCTTATGTTTATTGCGCAGTGCGACCAGATTAGTCACATCTACCTCAATCATTGTCCAAGCATGCGGAATCTCCGAGACACTTTGGCGCATTCTTGTAGCGATTGTATTCCGGATTGGTGTTACATCAATCAGGTATTCCGAACTGCTGCCTCGGCCACCCTCGACTTCAATTGTTGGAATACGAGGAGATTCGCTCAAATGTAGACCCGAATGGCGAAGAGGCTCTTCCGCCTTCTTCTCTTGGGCTTGAATGAACTGTGGAGCAGGCGGTTGTGATACCACTGGGGTTGGTTGACTAGCAGAAATCGAAGCTGGAGATGTAGCTCCGCCACTTTCGATGAAGGCCAGCACATCCTTACGGGTAATTCGGCCACCCATACCAGTACCCATAACTAAAGTCAGATCGATGTTATGCTCAGCCGCCAAAGTCTGTACCGCAGGAGAGTAGCGTGCACGCATCGTATCGTTAGCAGTTGAAGTCGCATTTTGTTCTGCAACATTATTAGAGGAATTAGCTGCAACTGTGTTAGTGTTAGTCACGTTTGCAGCAGCAGATGCAGTCACAGGCACGGCAATACGACAAATGACTTCGCCGACATTGACAACCTGACCTTCTTCCGCCAATAGTTCACCCATAATTCCATCTATCGTTGAAGGCAATTCAGCATTTACTTTATCTGTAATAAGCTCACATATTGGTTCGTATTGCTCTACCGGATCGCCCGGTTTCTTCAGCCATTTGCCGATCGTCGCCGATACTAGCGATTCCGCCAGCTGCGGCATGATCACGTCAGTCAACTTTTGGTTGTCAGACATCTTTTCACTCCTCAAATGTTTTACGAAGTAAAACTCACTTCGTAAGCATAATCTTTAAGTTTTACGAAGCTTCGCGTCCACTCAACTATTTTAATATTGCGCCAGTCGAAGCATTTCCGCCTTCACTTTTTCTTTGCTAAGCATGAAGAACTTCTCCATTGGAGGGCTGATTGGCATCGCTGGAACATCGGGACCACAAAGACGGAAGATCGGCGCGTCTAGTTCAAATAGACAATGCTCAGCGATAATCGCCGCCACTTCGCCACCAATACCGCCCGTTTTATTGTCCTCGTGCACAATAAGAACCTTCCCTGTCTCACGAGCAGCAGCTATGATCGCCTCACGATCAAGAGGCTGCAAGGTCCGCAGATCCAGAATATGCGCTGTAATGCCTTCTTCGCGCTCCAATTCTTCTGCTGCTTGCATCGCAAAATGCAATGGCAAACTATAACCAATAACCGTAATATCTGTTCCCTTACGCAGCAGATTAGCTTCGCCAATTGGAACGGTGTAATCACCTTCTGGCACTTCTTCCTTGATCAGCTTATAGCACTTTTTGTTCTCGAAGAATAAAACCGGATCAGGATCACGTACGGCTGCCTTCAAAAGTCCTTTTGCATCGTAAGCAGAGTAAGGTGCGACAATCTTCAATCCTGGTGTACCGAAGAAAATCGATTCCGGACACTGAGAATGGTACAAACCGCCGAATACACCGCCGCCGATAGGCGCACGTATGACAACCGGGCAATTCCAATCGTTATTTGAACGATAGCGGATTTTGGCCGCTTCGCTAATGATTTGATTCGTTGCTGGAAGCATGAAGTCAGAGTACTGCATTTCAGCAATCGGCTTCATACCATACATAGCTGCACCAATCGCCACACCAGCTATAGCTGATTCCGCTAACGGTGTATCTAGTACACGTTCTTCTCCGAACTGTTCTTGCAGGCCTTTTGTTGTGGTAAATACGCCACCTTTGAGCCCCACGTCCTCACCAAGCACAAACACGGATTCATCGCGTTCCATTTCTTCCTTCATCGCGAGCCGAATGGCATCGATATATTCCATTATAGCCATGATTTATGCTCCTCCTTTCAGGTCGGAATCACTGTAAACATGCAGCAGTGTATCTTCCGGTTTCGGGAACGGAGCGTTGTCAGCATATTCGATAGCTGCTTTAAGCTCAAGATTGCATTCAGCAATAAGATCTTGTTCTTGCTCGTCACTCCAAAGTCCCAGACCAATCAGGTAATTTCGGAATCCTGCTACGCCGTCCTTCTTCCAATTCTCATCAACCTCTTCTTTGGTCCGATAAGCCAAATCATTGTCCGAGGTGGAGTGTGGAGATAAACGGTACATCATGGCTTCGATTAACGTAGGACCTTCACCCGCAAGTGCTCTTTCCCGAGCTTCCTTAACGACACGATATACTTCCAGTGGATCATTGCCGTCTACACGCACACCTGGAAACCCATAACCCAGAGCACGATCGCTGACCTTACCGCCAAGCTGTTTGTGAGCAGGAATAGAGATCGCGTACTGATTATTCTGACACATGATAATAACCGGTAGCTTATTCACTCCGGCAAAGTTACAAGCTTCATGAAAATCGCCTTGGTTGCTAGAGCCTTCCCCGAAGGTTACAAATGAGACGAATTTTTTCTTTTGCATTTTGGCTGCCAAAGCAAAACCAACCGCATGAGGGACCTGCGTGGTTACAGGACTTGAGCCTGTCACAATACGCAGACGCTTACTACCAAAGTGACCTGGCATTTGCCGCCCACCACTGTTTGGATCTTCTGCCTTTGCGAACACAGACAGCATCAATTCACGAGTAGTCATACCCACGGAGAGTACGAAAGCATAATCACGGTAATAAGGTAAAAAATAATCATTCTGCCGGTCCAGCGCAAATGCTGCTGCTACCTGACCCGCCTCCTGGCCAATGCCGGAGACATGAAAGTTAATCTTGCCAGCGCGCTGAAGCAGCAGACTGCGCTCGTCGTATTTACGTGCGAGCAGCATATATCTGTACATATCGATGACCTGGCCGTCACTTAGTCCAAGCTGCTTATGTCTGTTAATCGTTTCTACAGTATCTTGGGATTCCATAAAGAGATACCTCCTTATTCATAAAGCCTGAGTCTTACAGGATTTAAGACCAATTGTATCCTGATCTTAAAACCTGGTACTAAGACTTGGCTTGAGTTTATTATAATCCCTTTCTACCCAAAAAGAAAAGCTAAATCCCGATAGATCTTCCATCTACAGCTAACATTGCTTCTCCAACGATCTCCGAAAGTGTAGGATGAGCATGAATAGCCTCGCCAACCTCCCAAGGTGTTGCATCCAGCAGTTGAGCCAATGCAGCTTCCCCGATTAGATCGGTAACATGCGGACCTATCATCTGCACACCGAGAATATCTCCACTGCTTCGGTCCGCCACAACTTTAACAAACCCGTCCTTCTGACCGTACACAATCGCCTTGCCAATGGCCGAGAAGGGGAATTTACCAGTTACTACATCATGTCCCAATGCTTTAGCTTCCTTCTCAGTGTGACCCACACTCGCAACTTCAGGACGTGTGTAGACACAACGCGGTACAAGATGTGTATGATAAGGGTGAAGTTTCTCACCAGCGAGATGGTTGACCGCCATAATGCCTTCATGGCTGGCTGCATGAGCTAGTTGTAGTCCACCAATACAGTCACCAATCGCATAAATATGTGGCTCAGCCGTCTGCATACTAGCATTTACAGCAATAATTCCTTTATCAAAGCGAATATCAGTATTTTCCAGACCAATATTCTCTACATTCGCTACTCTACCTACGGATACAAGTAGCTTTTCTGCGGATAGACTTTGAGTTTGCTCTCCCTTACGGGCATCAATCGAAATTCCATCGTCCGTTACCTTGCAGGTTGCAGCATCCACTGTAGCTTCAGTCAGTATTTTAACCCCACGTTTTTTAAGTAAACGTTGCAGCTCTTTAGCTACCTCTTCATCCTCTTGTGGCAGTAACTGACCAGCAGCTTCAACTACCGTTACCTGCACTCCGAAATCAACCAGCATAGAGGCCCATTCCACCCCTATTACTCCGCCTCCAACAATAATGATGGAAGAGGGTAACTCGTCGAGGGTCAGCGCTTCGTCACTGCTAAGAATAACTTTCCCGTCTGGTTCCAGACCAGGTAATACACGCGGACGAGATCCTGTAGCAATAATAAGATGGTTAGAGACCACTGTTTCCATTTCACCGTCTTCTAGTTCCACAGCAACAGCACCACTACGCGGGGAAAAAATAGAGGGACCCGTTACGCGCCCCTTGCCTTTAATAACTTGTATTTTATTTTTGCGCATCAAATATTGTACGCCCTGATGAAGTTGTTCAACTACCGCTTCCTTGCGCTTTTGTACTTTTGGGAATACAAGCTGTACTCCGCTTGTCTCAATGCCATAGCTCTCGCTCTCATTGATTTCAGCATATACTTCTGCACTTCTGAGCAGCGATTTGCTAGGGATGCAGCCACGGTGAAGGCAGGTTCCTCCCAGTTTGTCCATTTCGATGACGACGACGGACTTTCCAAGCTGTGCAGCGCGAATGGCTGCCACATATCCCCCGGTTCCTCCGCCAAGTATGGCCACGTCACATGAAATTGTCATGATATGTATCCTCCAGTCATTACACGTAAGTTCATTTTACATTGTATATTGTACTCTCTTTTTAGCGTATTACAAAACTTATAAACGTCATATCCAAATGGACTTTTTCTTACTAAAGCGTTATCATATGGTTGAATCTAATGGGCTAAGAGGGGTAGGAGACACTTATGAAACTATTAATTTCACGCTTCATTGCCATCCTTATTCTTGTGTTTCCTGGTTTAATCGCAATGAAGGGCTTCTTAATGATGAAGGACGATATTTTTGATTATATCTCTATGCATGGCGATGACTCCGTTGTTCCAGATTTCGCTTGGCTGCATTTCGGCGGAGGGTTTCTGCTCTTTGCAGCAGGTATGACTTTCCTTGGCGGCTGGATTCTGGCAAGAGACCGCAAACGTAATTATGTTGGCCCTCGGTTCAAGGAGAAACAAAAAGCGAAACAAGCTGCCGCGCAAGAAACGATCTCATAAGCAGCATAATCATCCCCTCATTGTACAATCGAAATCTATTGCACATTCTGCAATTAAACCATCCGACAACTCACTTCAATGTATAATGAATATCCACACATTACATAAAGGCGAGAGTTTTCATGGACGCGACCTGCGCTTCCTTGAAAACCCCCGCCTTTTTATGCACAGCTTAAAGCCTAGCCTTATCAAGTACTTCTATACGACCGCCTTGCACCAACTCGCTGTACAAGCCACCTTGCTTCAACAACTCCTCATGGGTGCCCTGCTGCAGCAATCTGCCCCCTTGAAGAACAAGAATTCGATCAGCTGCACGGATGGTGCCCAGTCTATGGGCAATAACGAAGCTAGTCCGTCCCTTCATTAGCGCCTGAAGTCCTTCCTGAATCTTGATCTCGGTCACCGTATCGATACTGCTAGTAGCTTCATCAAGAACAAGCATCGAAGGATTGGCAAGAATGGCTCTTGCAATGGATAGCAATTGCTTCTGTCCTTGGCTTATGCCGCTACCATCTGCAGAGAGCATTCGATCATAACCTTCCGGCATTCGGATAATAAAAGAATGAGCGTTAGCCAGCTTGGCCGCCGCCTCGACCTCTTCATCGGAAGCATCCAGTCTACCGTAACGAATATTATCGCGGATGCTGCCCTTGAATAAAAAGGAGTCCTGCAATACAAACGCCATATGGCTCCTCAGGCTTTCACGCCGAATCGAAGTGACATCTAAGCCATCCAGCGTAATCTTACCCTGATTAGGATCATAGAAACGAGATAACAGCCCGATAAGTGTTGTTTTGCCGGCACCGGTAGGTCCTACTAAGGCAATCATCTCACCAGGCTTCGCTTCAAAGCTAATATCATGCAGTGTGTTAGAACTTCCGTCATATGAAAAAGATACCTTTTCGAACTTCACTGCACCTTCAACTTTAACCAGCGAAGTGGCTGCACCTTCATCTTTAGCTTCCGTCTCTTCGTCCAGCACTTCAAACACTCTTTCCGCTCCCGCAACCGCTGACAGTAGTGTATTCCACTGATTCGCTAAGTCATTAAGAGGGCGAGTAAATTGACGCGTATATTCTACAAACACAATAATCACACCGACCGTAATCGCTCCGCGAATCGCTAACAAACCACCGACTCCAGCCACAATAGCGAAGCTCAAATTATTAAGTCCATTCATCAGCTTAGGAATGAAGCCAGAAATCGACTGTGCCCAGTATCCAGAGAGCATAATTCGCTCATTGCGTTCATGAAATCCGGCAATGACCCGTTCCTCTTGTGAAAAAGCCTTGATAATCCGTTGACCGGATAACGTCTCTTCTATATAACCGTTTAACTCACCCACATTGCGCTGACGTTCCTTAAAAAGCGGACCCGTACGCCGAGTAATCCAGCGCATGCCTAATAACATCAACGGCACAACCAGGAACGTGAGCAGCGTCAATAGAGGACTGAGCCAGAGCATTACCCCCACCGTGCCGAGCAATGTCAAAACACTAGAAAAGATCTGAATAGCTGAGCTATTCAGCGTAGAGCTGACATTCTCAATATCGTTGGTGAGGCGACTCATAATTTCGCCCTGCTGTCTCCGATTAAAAAAAGAGATGGGCAACCGATGAAGATGGGAAAACAACTCCGTGCGCATCCGAAATACGGTCTCCTGGGCAATTTCAATCATCCATATATTTTGCAGCCAAGAAGTTAATGAATAGAAGATATAAACACTAGCTAAGCTGATAAGAAAAATCGTCCACGATCGTCCGCCAGTACCTTCCAGATAATCATCCACAGCTTTACCAATCATATAAGGCCCGAGCAGTGCTAAAGCCGAGCTGAAGACTACCATTAAGAGAACGAGAAAAAGCTTAGCTTTACGCTCGGCAAGGTAGCTCCAAATCCGCATGAGCGTGCCGCCCCAATCCTTCGCCTTTGCTTTTGGCTTCCCTCCAGCAGCTGAACCAAGGCTTCTTCCTGCTCCAAGCTCAATGACAGGTTTTGGGTGACGAAAGGGTTCAAGAATTGCTTTGAACATGCTGCTTCGCCTCCTCTACCTGTGATTCATAAATCTTGCGGTACAGCGCAGAGCTTATCATAAGCTCCTCATGTGTTCCCTTACCGATTAAGCGTCCTTCATCCAACAGCAGAATCAAATCTGCAGATGCAGTAGAACTGATCTTCTGAGTAATCAGGAAGGTTGTACATGAAATCTCTTTCAGTGCCTCCAGCAAAAGTCCTTCTGTCACAGCATCAAGCGCACTCGTACTGTCATCGAGGATCAAAATAGCAGGTTTCCTCACAAGCGCCCGAGCAATGGTCAAGCGTTGCTTTTGTCCACCAGACAGATTTACCCCTCGCTGACCAAGCATTGTATCATAGCCATTGGGCAGATCCATCACTGTTGCGTGAATTTGTGCGGCAGCTGCTGCGTGTTCGATTTGTTCCTGTGTGGCATGTTCATTGCCCCAAGCGATATTATCGCGAATCGATCCGCTGAAGAGCTGCAGTTCTTGAGGAACGTAACCGATCGATCGCCGCAATCTTGAAATATCGATATCGGTGCTCTTTTGCCCATCAATGCGAATGGTACCTTCTGTCTCTTCATATAAACGTGGGATTAGACCGACAAGAGAAGACTTTCCTGATCCGGTAGCTCCCATAATCGCTACCCGCTCACCAGCAGCAACTTCAAAAGTAATATCCTCTAGCACCGAAATATCACTCTCAGGATACTTGAAGCTGATGCCTTCAAATTGGACGTGACCCTGTATTGGTTCGCCCTTTGCGGCTCCGCCTTCCTTAACTCCAGCGCCTGCTGACATCACTTCTGTAATACGCTGCGAGGAGGCACGTGCTCGGGAAATTGTAACGACAAGTCCAGATATAGCTGACAACGCTCCTATGGTTCGTAAAGAGTAGTTAATAACTGCAACAGTTTCTCCTAAAGTAGCATCCCCATTTGCAATCTCAATCCGTCCAAACCATAGGATCGACATAATCGCTGCATTCACAATAAGCATAACAAATGGCATCGTTGTCTCTGTCAAACGTAGCGCAGATACCGTGGATTTCATCAAATTCCCGCTAAAGACCGTGAAACGTCCAATCTCATGTCCCATGCGCACGAACACACGGATTAAGCGAATTCCCGTTAAATTCTCCTGGATTACACCATTCACACCGTCTAGCCGATTTTGTACGTTGCGAAATAACAAAGAAGCTTTTCTCATGATGAAGTAAAGGAAGAGAAGCAACAAAGGTAGAGCTACAGTGAGAAATAACCCCAGCTTCACATGAACAACCAATGCCATAATCACACTGCCCACCACAACCAGTGGCACCCGTGTCATAAAGCGGAGGCTCATAAATATAGTGTCCTGCAGCTGCGATACATCGCCGGTCAGACGCGTGATCAGCGACGAGGTGGCAAACCGATTGAATACTTCATATGTAAACGATTGTACCTTTTCATATAACTTGTCCCTAAGATCAAACGCAAAGCTCTGACTCGCATGGGCAGCAAAAAAAGAACTTAATACCCCAGCTATAAACGCAACTACCGCGCTGCCGATCAATACACCGCCCCAGAGCCATACTACAGAGGAATTTTGTTCTTTAATGCCCTGGTCAATAATTTTGGAAATGAGTAAAGGCTGTGACAATTCCACCGCTAGTTCAATAAGCATCATCACTAGGGCAGCTATTGCAGCGACTTTATATTTTTTAAGAAAAGAGAAAATCAAACCCATTCGCATACCCTCTTTTTCTATTCGTGCAGTGCATCCCTTAAACGAGTCGACATTGTGGAAGCCTGCCCAGTTTTCATTATTGCCCGCCGCAGCGCTTTATTGCTTCGATTCAATTCCACCAAATCTGCCATCATCTCTTCCAGCAAAGCCTCAGCCTCGATAGAAAGATTTCCATTCTGCTGAATCAGAGCTAACCGTTCCTTGTATTCGTCTATTTTTTCAGTCACACATATTACTTCCTTTCCAATCACATGATTCCTTTTATCATACCACATTCAATTCTATCGCAATGTTTTCACTGGATACAGCTGACACGAATATGATACTCTAATAAGGTCGCATTTTTAAGATTAGATAATTGGCTTATACGAAAGGATAGATGGAAGTGGCACAATTGTTTTTCAAATACGGAGCAATGAACAGCGGTAAATCTATTGAGATACTCAAGGTTGCGCATAATTATGAAGAGCAAGGGAAATCGGTGCTCATTTTCACTCCATCCATAGACGATCGGGACGAAGTTGGTTTTATCTCCTCCCGTATTGGGCTGCGGAAACAGGCCATACCCGTCGACGAGAATACCGATATTTATAATATCGTCAGCAGTAACCAGCCCAAACCCCACTGTGTACTAATTGATGAATGTCAATTTCTAAGCAAGGACTGCATTCTACAGCTAGTACGGATTGTAGATGAACTAGGCATTCCCGTTATGGCGTTTGGACTTAAAAATGATTTCCAGAACCAGCTATTTGAAGGCAGCAAATACATGCTGATTTACGCTGATAAAATCGAGGAAATGAAGACCATTTGCTGGTTCTGCGAGCGCAAAGCAACGATGGCTCTAAGAGTAGAAAATGGTAAGCCTGTATACAGCGGCAAGCAAATCCAAATTGGCGGCAATGAAGCCTACTATCCAGTATGCCGTAAATGTCACAAGAATCCTCCACTATAAAATATACCCACAAAGTGAGGCTTTGCTTCGATGCTTACTCAGGTACATTTCGGGGGGCCCCAAATATATACCTTTAGCTAAAAAAGCATTCCGAAGCCGCAATGGCCTCAGGAATGCTTTTTTTAAAATAAAACTCGATTAAACCAGATATCTTTCTTTAAGAATATTCAAATGATGATGATCATGCCCAATCATTACGCACGCCACTGCTCTCGCGGAGATGGTTGCATTGTTAACCGTTCCCTTACGAGTCCATGCTTCTTCCGGCAAAGTGTCCAAAAGAGCTTGCGTTGACTCTCGGACAAGCTTGTAATGAGCCAGTAGTTTTTCTAGAGTGTTTGCTTCAAAATTTGCGGTAGGCACATAGTCCTTTTCATCAAAGCCCGCCAGCGGAGTCGTATCTCCTCTTGCAACGCGCAACAAACGATAAGACATAATTCTTCCAGTATCCGCTAGATGGCCAACCATTTGCTTAATACTCCATTTATCAGGAGCGTAACGATGCTCTCCTTGTTCTTCCGTAAGGTTCGAAATAAAGCTACAAATCTCATCCGTCTGCGCTCTAAAAACAGTACAAATGTCCCCTTCAACTGGCACTAAATCGACATACTTTGATAATTCCTCAAGATACTCACTGCTTTTTGGACGTCGATCCATGTCTAAACCCCTCTCATTTTGAATTTTTTTGAAAAAATAGGAGGAAAATTATACTGTAGTTGTTGTATTTTAGTCCATTTTATACGATACTTGCAATAATAGGGTTAGTTATACTAGAAGACATCGGGAGTGTCGGCATGATAGATTTTATTCTGTTTATATTATTTTCAGGACTAGAGACATATGCAATGTTCTTTCTGGCTTTCAAAATCTTTAAAATTGACATTTATCATAAAGAGATGGTGTTTGCTAGTTTTATCATGGGCTTTTTTTCTTATTCAATTAGAATCAACTATGAGTTATTTCAATTAGATATCCTCACACAATATGCGCTAATGCTTTGTTTTATGTGGCTGTTATTCCGGATTCATCCCTTCTATGCTTCTATATTAACCGGGATGGTCTATCAAACATACTTTGTGATTCAACCCAGTCTTATGTATCTATTAGACTCTGTAATCAACATGTCTCTAAATACTTCGAACCCGATTACAATAAACATGATTACAATGCAGATCTTATCAGCATTAACCGCGATTCTCATTGGTATGTATGTGGGTCATAAACGTATTGGATTTGACTTTGTACCTGATAAACCCGATGTAAAAATCAAACCAACGACTAGCGAAAAAATACTATTCGCTCTTAATCTTCCTACACTAATTGTCATTACTTCAATCAGCTACTTTCTTGAATCCTTTTTCTTTTTCTTGATCCCAATTTTCTATGGAATAATATTATGGGGATATCTTTATTTCTCCTACAAAAAGGATAGAAATAATTATGAATCATTTAACTCTTAAGATTGTTGAGGTCATTAAGAAAAGTAATCCCGAGCAAACACATTCCATTGAAATCATGCATTATGCCCTTAGCATTATTCTGAATACTTTATTAATCATTATAACCTCGTTATGCATTGGCGGGCTCACAGGACAGCTAAAGGAAACATTCTTAGCCTTATTTAGCTTCATACTCCTAAGAATGTCTTCTGGTGGTGTGCATCTAAAAACCGCAAGGGCCTGCAATATTGTATCTATCTTTATCTGTTCACTGATCCCTCATATCACTTATCTAATACATAACCATTTTATTTGGATTAATCTTTTTTCTTTGCTTGTAATGATTCTATGTGCTCCAAATCCTGATGCTAATGCTCAGATTCCTAAAGAATGGTATTTGGGTTTAAAGATCATTTCCATAATTCTGGTTTCTTTGAATTTTTGGATCCATTCGTCTGTCATTGGATTGGCATTTTTAGTTCAATCCTTTACAGTTATAATTCCATTACAAAGGAGGCCAATCGAATGAAGAAAAATTTAGCTCGTTATGCATCTAACATACTAGCTACTTCTGCTGTTGTTTTTGCAACAATTCTAAAACCAGCACTTTACAGTCCTGAAGTTCCGAAAGAACTGCGCAAGTAATCAAACAAGGATGGGGAAAAGATGCGTGTCTTACAGAAAGACGGTTCCTCTAGTGATATTCTAGAGGAAGATATATTGTATTTCTCGAATTATAAGAATACAATATTCGTCCATACGAAAGAAGGCGAATTTATTCTCCCCACCACGCTTTCCGATCTTTCCGTAGCGTATGAGGGTAAGGGATTCGAACGCCTTGACCGCAGCAACGTCGTTAATATCAACAACATAGAAGGCTATGATCCCGGACGCAAGATTGTATGCTTTAATCAAGGTAAGCAGTTCACTACCGTTTCGGAATCCAATGAACCTCGCCTAAAGAAGTACTTATCTACTCATAAGAAAGACTCTGATTAAAACAATCCCGACATGTACTATACATGTCGGGATTGTTTTTGTTTATTAAAATTCAAAGTAAACCAATCTATTATCACATAAAAATAGTCATTATGCCATAATTCCCCTAAGATGTAAAGGAAAATTCGTAGGATGAATGACAGGAGACGGATTGTATTCCAAATGATACCATATATATAAATGTGTAATAAAAACAAATATATGATGGAGGAACCAAATGAATTACTATTTTCATCCCTCACCACGCCCCTCATCTCTTGAATCAATATCTGATGAAGAATTACTTAACATCTATAAATTAGCGCTTGAGGCACAAGCTTTACCAGATTTCATAGAGATTGTTAGAGAGATCTTAGACAGTAGAGATCTCATTCAAACTGAAAAATCATAACATCCCCATACACAAATTAATTCGCAAATTATGACATAATTACATAACTTCCTAAGGCTTCACTGCGAGTGTTCTCTAGATTGTCTTCATGTTAACATCATCAACATAAAGAAGGTAGAGCCTCCTGAAGGCCCTACCTTCTTTATGTTCAGTAAGGACTACTCCCTGAAATAGAGTAATCTTCTACTCCGTAATTTCCGTTTTAAATACATTTTCCAATTTTCCGCCAAGTCTTTTCTTCAAAGGAACTTTAATATCTCTACCCAGCTCTTTGAAAAATGTTTCTACATCGCATTTCACATTTTGTGCAGTCGCAATTACAGCGCCATCACCAACAATATTTTGATTCTCTTCAAGAGGAACATCAACTTCGATATCATACTTTTTGGATAATGTCTTGATGTATCGTGCGAAGATCTCCAGCAATTCCTCGTTATTAAAATTCTCTATAGCGACTTTTCCCTTGCTGGTAAACTTCATGTTAATTTTCATTATTAATATCCCCTTTTCTGTCAAACCATTTTTAGTTGTTAGTTTATGGATCAAGATGAATAGATGGCTGCAAGAAAGGGCAACATTATTCATTTTTGAGATCATTTATGAAACACACATTATTTATAAGCACCCTTTATCTGTTGTACTTTAAACTGCGTAAATTCTTTGAGCGCTTGTATGACCTGATCCTGTTCTTCTTCCTTCAGCTCATAAACGCACTCCCGTAACCACTCGCCAAATAGAAAGGCTTGACGCCCTTTCCGAGGGCTCTTTCTTAAGGAGTCGAGGCAACCCTCAAACTTATCGTTCAGGACGTCGGTAAGATTGTATTTCTCAATCTTCTCTATTACCATTCCTGCCCCATATTCCGTTTCATAAACTATGACTTCATTAGAATCAAAGGAAACGTAAGATGTTTCTTTACCTTCCTTTGCCCTGAATTCCTTAAGCTTGTTAAATGCCGTCTCATAAATGTAGTCCTGAGACTGTTTAAGCTGTGGCAGCTCATAACCATGCTTTAAGGTCTTGATATATTCAATATCTGGCATATAGTCTGCCAAATGATACATCCGATTCTTCAGATCTGTTCCAAGTGCTTCGATGATCTTGTCCAGATTGTCTTTTAGCGGAATGCTCTCTCCACGCTCGATCTTGCTAAGCTGTGAGTAACTTATGCCGCTCTTTTCTTCCAGTCCTCTTAAGGTTAACCCTCTCGTCTTTCTGATGTGCCGAATGAAATTACCCAGCTCATCGGGATAGTTCTCAAAATCATTCATGGGAGTCACCTCCCTACTATCATAACACAACATAACAATTTGTGTTGGCTTATAACAATTAATACTAGTAATTACTTGCCTCTGAAGGGTGATTCTCAGTACCAAAAACCCAATATAATACTAGATTCCCAAAATATCGGAGAAGATTTGATACTCATCTGCCAGGCTCTGGATTGTAATCGTTGGTTGGGAATTACAGCGTATCGGACCGAGGAGATCTTATTAAGCTGATTTATGCCATTTCACTCAGCTATCGGACTCAGATGCAACTGTTCATTTAAATATACTACGGTTCGGTGCAAAAGTATGACAATAAGAGTTATGATGTCCGAAAACTTGGAAAAAGACCACCAAAAAGTTGAAATAGCTGCAATACAGTCCATAATGATCCCAAACCATCTACTGTATGCAAACCATTGTGTGCTTCCAGCTAATCCAATTTGTTAAAAAACAGCCAGTCCCAACAACCTGGAACTGGCCATAATCGTTACTCCAAAACACTCAACAGATTGAGGATCATCTGTGCACTTTCGGCACGTGTGCCGTTTTGCTTCGGAGCAAATTGCGCTACAGCACGTCCCTGCATCAATCCAAGTCTGTACACCTCGCTGATAGCCTCTTGAGCCCATTGTGGTGCGGTGCCAATATCATTAAATGCTGAAACGTTAAGACTAGCTACAGATACGCTGTTATTGGCGTATGCATATGCACGAGCCAGCATCGCTGCCATCTCTTGACGAGAGATCTTGGCATCCGGTTCAAACAGTAAAGCGGTCTGACCGTTAACAATTCCAGCTTGTTTTGCTAACCCTACTGCTTCTGCGTACCATTTATCAGCAGGTACATCAGTGAAACCAGCTACTGCTTGACCTTTTAAGCCAAGCGCACGGACTAACATCGCTGTAAACTCCGCACGTGTAACCGCACGGTTTGGATCGAAACGATCCACAGCTACCCCCTGTACAAGCTGTTTTGCCGCAAGCTGCTTCACAGCAAGGTAAGCCCAGTGATCCGGCTTCAGATCATTGAATGTTTTGTCATATTCTAATACAACATATTTACTAAAATGACTGACAGCAGCAGATAGATAACCATTCATCCATGTACTGCTCATATACTCCAACTTACCGGCATCATCCATAAAATAAATACCCAGTAAGCTTTGCTCTACAGTCGCACCGACCTTATATGAAATCGTGATCGGCTCTGCAAACTGTCTTAATGAGAAGGACTGGCCATTTTCTGTGAGGATGCTGAGCGACCATTCTTGCAGATCACTTTTCGCTCTCAATTGTGCTCCAGCTAGTGTACCTGCACGATCCAACAGATCCACGGCTGTATTACTAGCTAAAGTGTTCAACCGTAGTGAAATCGTACTCTTGGCAAGAGCCTCAGCTGAGATTAGCTTACTAAGTTCTGCCAGTACTGTAGCAGGAATCGTAACGGATAAATCCTGCATAACCACTCTAAGCGGTGCGCGTCCAAGCAGTTCAACCACATTGCCTGGCAAAAGCAATTCCGTAACCGATCCGTCAACAGAAACCACAACTTCACCTTGAGCATTCTTGTTCTCTGACAGTTGAGAGGCTGTTATAGTTACTACACCTGTTTGTGCAGATGCCGACGGAGTTGGTGTCGGTGTAGCAGTTGGCGTTGGTGTCACAGCAGGTCCCGGCACCCAGCCTCCTGGTGTTGGTGTTGGCTCTGGGCTTGGTGTCGGAGTCGTACCTGGCGTGCTCTCAGTCACTGTCAAAATATATTCAGTGCTGAACCCCTTATAAACAGCGCTGACTTTTGTTATACCAGCACTCAATGCGTGAAGCTCCCCATTCTCACTAATCATTGCAATGGAATGATCAGATGTATCATACCTTACGCCCTCGACCAATTCTTGCTTGCTTCCGTCACTATATACCGCCTGAACAACAACGGAGCCTTTATTTCCCTGTTCCAGCGAATCCGGCCCTTTTATCGTTATTTCTGTAAGAATAGGAGCCTCATCATTTGTTACGACGAGACTATACTCCGAGGCGAACTCCCTGTAGGTTACTGAGATCACAGTAGAGCCTTCCTGATGAGCCTGGACCAAGCCCTGTTCATTGATTGTAGCAATATGCTCATTCGAGCTGGAATAATGAAGTCCATCCAATATTGGGATTCGTTTACCGGATGCATAGACAGCTTCGGTGACTGTCTGGTCGACCTCTGCTGGTTTAAGTTGTCCTTTGCCCTGAAGCTTAATCGCTTGCAGCGCATCTACAGTTATCTTACTTTCCGCAAAAACATTCGGGTAACCTGCCACTGTGACTCTCACCTTAGCTGTCCCTGGTTTTAGAGCTGTAACCAAGCCATTTCCATCTACGGTAACTACTGATTCTGTCGTGTCAGGAACTATGGACCAAATTTTTGTCAGATGATTAGCCTCATCCGGCACTACCTTAGCTTGCAATTGCAGGCTAGCCCCAGGCTCAAGCTCTACAACAGTTTGATCAAGCGTAATGGATTCCGGAACCAATTTGCCGATCACTAAACGGTCAATCTCAACCCCGTCTACTGTTCTTGCGGTAACCGTAATCTCGTTCTTCTCAATCTCAACAGCCGTATAGATTTGCTCATCTTCGTCATATATTTTTTCCTGCCAAAAACGTGGCGTCAGCGCATAGAACTTAGGACCGGAGGAACCGCCGATAACATATCGTGTGCCTTCGCCTTCTGCTACCTGCTTACCATCCTTCATTGGAAAAGTTCGCAAGTAAATATGATCATGGCCGTTCATCACTAGATCCACATTATGCTTATCAAACACCGGCACCCACTTTGCTTGCACCTGTTCATTCGAATAGATGCTGCCATAGGGCCCTTGATGGAAAAAAATCACCTTCCACTTTTTATCTGTAGCAGATAGATCCTGATCCAGCCACTCTGCCTGTTCAGTGAACGGAGCACCTGAATGCTCTGTATTCATAACCACAAAATGTGTATCCTGAATGTCAAAAGAATAATTCGTACCTTTTACGCTCGCCGCACCGTTTTGCGGGTTATTGAATTGCGCCAGATAATCCCCATCGCCATTGGTTCCCATCACTTCATGGTTTCCAATAATCGGAACAAGCGTGGTATTCATCAGCTGCTTTTGGGCTGCATCAAACCACCAGTTCCACTGCTCTTGTTCAAAGCCTTTATCCACCATATCTCCAGCGTGAACCAACATTTCAGCATCCGGCATATAGGCAAAAGCAGCCTCTATCGTATTGCCCCAAAGACCAAATCCCGCTTTAGAATCTGCTTGAGAATCTCCGATAAACAGGAATTTTGTAGAAGCGCTCTCCCCTCCGCTTGTAACGAAGGTTCCTTGCTCACTTACATTCGACTCCCCATCCCCCACACGATATACATATTCGGTTCCAGGGATAAGCCCTACTGCCTCCGCTTTATGAACTCGCATCGTTCCATCATTGTTGGTGTTGTAAATTAAACTGTTGCCGGTAATTTTTGTTACATTCACGGCTTGAAAGCTTGTGAACTCTGCTTTTTCCACAAGTTCTACTACAGTACTCACGGTTAGCGGTTCTGTCTGCCAAGTAAACTGGCGAGAAGTCGCTGCATCCTGGCCCATCGTAACATTAACATTACGCGGGGCAGCAGTACCGTCATATGGAGCAACCTTGAACGTCATTACAGGACTATAGGTATTTCCTTTTACCGCCTGCAATTTAAAAGTTCCTTCTGCTGAAGTGACAAGGCCAGTAGTAAGTGTCCCACTTCCCCCTGAAGTTGCGCCTTGTACCTCCAATCCATCGAACAACAGCTTCGCACCTTCAACAACACTTCCATTCAGATCTTTTACCGCAAAAGACGCATCAAAGCCCTTCGCAAGATCATAATGGTTCCAAGTGAGCATCAACTGTGTCTTTACAACAGATTCAACAGCCGCTCCAATAAAAGAAATAGGAACCCCGGTACCTTCTGTCGAAGTTACAGATCCGGATGTATTTTCAATTACAAAAGGTTTGCTTGTATCCCCAGCGAGCTGCTCCTGAGTAAAGGGACCCACATAATCATATCGAACCGTATATTGAATTTGTCCGATGAGATCCGTATCTCGTAGATTGGAGGAATTGATATTCGTTAGGTTAAGACGCACAGTGCCCAAAGCTGGATCAATGATTGACTCCATTTGCGTTTCTGATACCTTATCCCCACGAATTACCTGCAAATCTTTAACTGCAGCCGGATTAAAAGCAAACGTAATATTTCCTTCCTTCAGCTTGCCTGCTTTCTCTGCCGCTACATCCAAAGTGTAAGTGTTCCCGGCATAAACGACTTCTGGTGTTTTGTACACATAGAATGGAGAGCCCAAATTCACTGTGAAATACCATTCTTTTATCGTCTGGTTACCGCTCAAATCGCGGATGGCAACTTTTACTTTATGACGGCCTTCTGTAAGTGGAACCTTTGGTTTATAGGTGATTTGACCTTTTGGAGGATAAAAGCCATGCTCCACTAATTGATCATCCACATATACATGTGTTTTGTCCGGATCGATTAGGGTCGTTCCCGGATGCACCACAGGATCATAACCATCATCCTCACCATTGACGGAAAGGGTCGGCGTAGCTGTTTTGACAATTTCGTTCACGCCAGGATAGGCATCTTTAAGCACAGGAGGTGTTCTATCCTCCTCTATCGGACCATATATGGCACGAATATCATCAACGTAAATTGCACCTGCGCTCTTGTTAAGATTGCTTGTCTCCATATAGCGAACAGGCATATCCATCGTTAACGGGGTGGCTTTCCCCTTAGGCACGGATACTTCGACGTATTTCCAACCCGTCCAGTTCACACCATTTACCTGATCGGTAAAATCCACGGGCACTGCCGCATTATTGCCATCACGAATTTGTCCCCGCAGCCAGTGCTTTTTGCCATCTCCGTAGATCCACATACTGATCTTCTCAGGATACCCCGGAATCTGAATCCGATTGGCGGTTGAGCTTGCGGCTAAATAAGCACCGGATGTACCTGTTTTATTAACAAAATCATATTCCAGCTTCAAGGCTTTATCCCCGTTGCGGACAAAATCCTGATCCGTCACTTCCTGAATCGCTACACTGTTAGCCGCTGCACTGGAGGCTATATATTTATCAATGCCATTCTCAAAATCCTCCAGCATTACAGGCGGCAACCCCACATTTACTTCAAAAGAGGTCTGGGCGTCCCCGTACTTAGCATAAATCTTCCCGTTCTTCCCGTTTTCACTCGTCGCTTGAAACAAACCCTTCTCGTCCACACTTCCGATCTCGCCCTCAACCCGCCATTCAAAACTATGGTTGTCAGCTTGAATTACCTGTCCATTACGTAGCGCCTTCACAGTTAATTGCGCAGCAGCACCTGAAGAATAAGTTTTGATCTCATCAGGAAACCTAAGGTCTGTGAGCTTATCCACGACTTCGATTTCCCCACTGCCTTTGACTGCCCCAGCCTCTACAATTACCGTTCCTGTCCCGGCAGTCGTTCCTGCGGTGAAGACTCCGTTCGCATCGACAGTACCAAGGTTAGCGTCCACCTGCCAATTCAGCGTACCCGAATAAGGTGCCGGATGGCCGTTCTCGTCCACTCCTGCTGCTTTGAACATAAAGCTGGAGCCTTGCAAAATACGTTCCGCATTCGGCTGCACAACCAGCTTAGAAGCTGTAGATTGCTCTGGGGCTGTGTTGACGACCAGCAAACCGTTGCCGGTTTTACGTTCATAGCCATCAGAGCCCTGATTCATCATTTTGACACCAGATGCACCCGGCATTCTGGCCACAAAAGTAGAAGAGCCGCCACCATCCAGATTCATGGCGTTCACTACGCCCATATCCTTCAGAATGTAGCCAAGCTCATCCGTATCTACACCTTCGCTAAAACCTGGAGATCTTCCATCCACTTCGAATAGAACGAGACTTCCGTCCGCTTTTGTCCCAATGGCTGTACGTGGATGAATTCCTAAAGGCCCTACACCTTGTTGAACTATTCCGTCTTTTACCAGCGGCCCTTCGCCGCCAATGGCTACCTTCACATCATTCCATTCTCCGCTAAGCGCAAAGGTCGCAGTAACGTTATCGCCAACCGATAACCCCTGCAGAACAGCACGAGACGTTCCGTTAGCAGACAAAACTACTTTTCCTTTGGTAAGCGGCGTATTGCCTTGATTGTTGCGAATCTCAGATACCTTCAGCTTCAAGGTCTGACCGCTCTTCACTTCTCCCTCGACAATATCTAGAACAACCTCGTCACCCTCATTGGTCGACTTTGTAGTTGTATTATAATCTTCCGTATAAAGAACCAGCTCATTCGTATTTCGATAACGGTTGATGCTGGTTAGATTAGTTGTTTTTCCATTAATCGTTACGTTCTTGGTCAGCTTCGGCACCCCATAAATCGAGCTGCCATCTTCTTTTAAACCGAAAGTAAAAGCTGAAATCGAACTGTTCAGGATTACACCATCATCCATAAATAATCCATTTGGAACACCCGTGGCAAAACCGGAGATTTCATAAAAATCACCGTTAATCCCTGCGATCACCCGGTTTCCAGGCGAATCCGCATAAGCGGCCATTTCTGTAACACCCTTCATACCGTATACCTTTCCATCCTTCGTACCTGCCCGCAGTTCTAAATGGCCTTGCCCTGGGTTGAACTCCACTGCATGTATCTTTTGTAAACCACGTTCATTCTGAAGATCCATCCAGGTGTACATCGCCCCAGGTGCAAGCTCTGTTTGCCGTATATCAATAACGGTTCCGTAGTTTGTTGCTGGTAGATCAGAAATGGAAGCGTGAACAAATACTCCCGGCTGCAACAACGAAATCAACAAAACAAAAATAACTGCCACATTAATTTGCCTTAGATACCTTCTCACTGTGTTGACATCCTCCCCACTTGGCTGTCCTTATTACGATCTGAAATGGACAACATCATAGGGTTCATATTAACTAGGAAGCGTAAAGGTTAGATAAAATCTACCAAGGCATACTGTTAACTTCTTCTAATCCCCTCCTCAAATTCATGTTTTAACCTGTTGATGAATCTTCTGACCGTTTTCGATCCTTGTTTAGAAGCTGAAACAATGGACCCCGGAGTATTACGATCTGGTGATCGTAGCTCGATCGTCTTCATGATCTTCTGAGAACCCTCAAATGTTTTTAGAAAAGAATAATCCATCCCAATCGTGATCGCGAGTCCTGACGCAACTGCATTATCAATGGCACGGGTGTTATTGCTTGTAAAAAGAATATTCATTGGCCCAACTTTCAGTAAATAACGCTCCACAAAGTCCTGTATGTAATGATCATCGTATAAAACCAACGTCTGGCCTACTAACTGTTCGGGCGTAATTATTGTATTTAAAGCTAGTGGTGATTGAGGATGTACGCCTACAACAATCTTACCTTCCATTAATTCCTCGAATACGACCCCTTTATGTTTCTCTGATAAGCCCTCTGGCGAGACCATCAGTCCGATATCCATTTCATCCTGAAGCACATTATCCAGAATTTCTTTAGGTCCCTTTTCAAAAATCTCTATTTTCACATTTGGAAAATCCGCTTTAAAACCGGATATGACCTTCACGATTAGATGCATGGGTCCCGGAATCGTAGCAATCTTCAAATGACCACTAAGCGCATCGCTGTAGATCTGTGCTTCAGCTTTTAATTCATTTACTTTCATCAAGACTTCATTTGCTTTGCCGATAATGGCTTGTCCCTCTGCTGTGGGAACTGCTCGTTGGCCTCGCGAACGAATGAACAAAGTAACTCCAAGCTCCGCTTCCAGCAGTGTTATGGACTGGCTTATGGCAGACAGGGTGATATGACGATTCTGAGCAGCTTTGGTTAGTGAACCAATCTTTGCGACTTCTACGATATTCTCGCATTGCTCTAAATTCATTTGAATCACTCCCTAAGTTAATATTTACTTAACACCTATTAAATTTACTTAAATTTTAATTAATTTAGACAAGTGCTACAATGTAAATAAGTTAGTAAATAACCTTTTCACCTTATGAACCTATATTTCTAGTATAACTATATTTCTCGAGGAGGAGTCCCAAATGACAGACAAAAGAGTAGCCGTAATTACAGGTGGAGCCAGTGGAATCGGGAAACAAACCGCAATTAAATTTGCAAGAAAAGGTGATCAAGTGGTCGTTGCCGATTTCAATCAACAATTAGGTGAAGAAACGGTCGCACAGATTATCAAGGATGGTGGCGAAGCTATTTTCGTCAAAACGGATGTTTCAAAATACGAAGAGGTAGAAGCACTGGTTGAGAAAACCGTTGCCACATATGGAAGAATTGACGTTATGTTCAACAATGCCGGGATCGGCCGCGTCACTCCTGTACTAGACCAAGACCTTAAAGATTATCATAGTGTTATTAATGTCAATCAGCATGGTGTTGCCCACGGTATTATCGCAGCAGGTAAAAAAATGCGTGAGCTCGGCATCAAAGGGGTCATCATCAATACAGCTTCTGTATTTGGATTCCTAGCTTCCCCAGGTACATTCGCGTATCACGCTTCCAAAGGTGCGGTCATTATGATGACTAAATCCGCAGCACTTGAAATGTCCGTTCATGGCATCCGCGTGCTTGCCGTTGCTCCAGGCGCTGTAGATACGCCAATTATCCAAGGATATAAAGATCAAGGAATGGTCGACCAGATGAAGAGCAAAGTAATGGGTAACAAATTAACATTGCCTGAACAAGTTGCAGACACTGTATACTTGCTCTCCTTACCAGAAGCTAGTGCAATTAACGGTAGTGTTGTAATGGCTGATGAAGGTTATGCTTCATTTAAATAAAAAATTATAAATCAAAAAATCCAAGGCTTCCCGAGCGGGATGTCCTTGGATTGTTTTGTATTACTCCCATGATCTCTGTTCATTGATTTCCAGCTTACGTTTAAATGCCTGCTCTAGATCAATATCCAGTTTATTGGCCAGATCAAAAATATTCCACACCACATCGTACATCTCAAATCCCAAGTTTTCTTTCTTCTCTGCACCGGGGTCGAAGGATACGGATAGCACCTCTTTGGACAATTCCCCCACCTCAGTCATTAAGTACAGCATTCTCTGCTCAATGGAGCTCGTGTCAAAACCTTTGGTTTCACTGAACTTCTTCACATACTGTTGAAACTCAGATGTATTCATTTCGTTACGCCTCGCTTTTAGGGTATAAAGTTATGTAGTTTATAAAAACGATGTCATGCGATTAGCCTAGCTCATTCCTTTATTATCATCCATTTGTTCGAAGAAAACAAACTCTCCCGTCATTACAAAACAACGATTCTTCAGATCATAGAAGAATCGCTAAGAGAATTTATTTACTTGTTGCTGTTTCAGCCACTATCTACGCCTATGTCGGACATTTCACTGCGCGTTAATCCGCAAGTGCACGGCCAATTTCATCGTCGAACGTGCCGCACCAGTAATGGCGAGACTCTTCATCATTATTCATTTATTATTCGCCGAGCTGCTCCTTGAGCTGCACAATTTCTGTTTCCATGAAATCCACACGTTTATTCAACTCCGCGATATAGTTTCTTCGAGCCTCTTGGTCTGCTGCGCTTGTTCGGTCGGCCGCAGTAGTTTCCGCCAGTTGGATGGCTTCTTTGAGAACTTGAACGCTTGATTCTGCCCCTGCTAATCTTTCCCGGAGTTTAGCCGCTGCAATACTTGCTTTTAGCGCTGCCTTCTCAGTCTCCTTACTCTCCAATATTATCGTCTTTCCTTCAACCGTCAACCCTGCTCCGGTCGCTTCGGACATCGTGCGCACAGGTACGTAGGCCGAGTTATTTACTACAATCGCATCTGCAATCTTCTTTCCGTCTTGTTTTATCGTATACATTCCGGAAACTTTAGCGCCAATTAAAGACGAGCTCGCTGCGAATCCTATTGAACCACCAAGTAACAACGCCGCTGCTACAATCCCTACTATTTTCTTCTTCATATCTACGAACCTCCTGAGCTTATTATTCTTCCAATTATAACCAATGAATTCGTAACATGAAAGATATACTAAGAGACTCTGCCACAGCCAACTCAACTACTGACCATATGTAATCTAGCTATAAGAAGCCATCTGAGTAAGCTTGATCCTATTGTTCTAAGTTGTGTTTTTCGATTTCACGAACAACTTTATTTCGAAATGATTGATGTTAGTTGTAAACAATGTTACTCTATCAACGGTAAACTCAAAATCTTATGCTCCTCAATACCTCTATTAGTAGTCACTATTTTAGTTATAAAGAAAGGTAACACTATGATAAAAGTTGATAACTTATCCTTCGCATTCCCGCAAAAAGAGCTATATAAAAACATTTCATTTACGCTTGAAGAGGCACAACATTGCGCTTTTATAGGAACAAGTGGCAGTGGTAAAAGTACACTGATCGATATACTGATGGATCCAGAAAAATATTTGTTCGAAGGCAAGTTAGAAATTGACCCAACCTGCAAAATTGGATATGTAAGTCAGTTCTCACAAGTAGACAGAACTAAAGAAATAACCGTTTTTGAATATATAGGAGAAGAATTTATTAAGATACAAAATGAAATAACAGCTATTCTCACTGAGATGGAAACATCATCAGATATTGATTCATTACTCGAAAAGTATCAATTAGCTCTAGATGCCTTTGATTCAATGGATGGAAATGATTTTGAAAGCAATATTAATAAGAAACTAAATTTAGCCAACCTCTTGAAGCTAAAAGATGCTAGGGTATCCGATCTAAGTGGTGGGGAATTCAAGCTTATTCAAGTGATGAAGGAAATGCTGACTAGTCCAGACTTAATGATTATGGATGAGCCCGATGTATTTTTAGATTTTGAAAACCTAAATGCACTTAAAAATCTTATTAATGCTCACAAAGGAATATTGCTAGTTGTTACGCATAACCGTTATCTATTAAATCATTGTTTTAACAAAATTATACACCTTGAAAACATGGAGATCCAAGAGTTCGATGGGCGATATATTGAGTATAACTTCTCATTACTTCAGACGAAAATTGAGTTACAAGAAATCGCAGTCGCTGAACAAGAAGAAATAGAGAGATACGATAACATTATTGATAATCTTAGAGCGATCGCAACCTATAATTCAGAAGCATCTAGAGGGAGAGCGTTAAAAGCTAGGGTTAAGTTTCAAGAAAGATTGGAAGCGCGAAAAATTAAAGCGCCATTCGTTGATATTAAGCAACCGAAAATCAGTTTTGGTGTGGACAATGAAATTGAAGAAGACATCACTGTTTTAAATGTGAATAATTATAGTGTTTCCTTTGATGAGTTGATTTTAGAAAATGTTAATTTTGAGATGAAACCTACAGATAAAGTAGCCCTTATCGGTCCAAACGGTACCGGGAAAACGACTTTACTCCGAGATATCTTTAAAAATAATCATGATTCAATTGAAATAAATGCTGATATTAAAGTGGCTTATCTTTCTCAGCTTCAAGACGAAGTGCTAAAGGATTCTAATACCATACTAGAAGACTTCATCGATGCTGGGTTTGCAACTTATGACGAGATTAGAGCACATCTTTCAAACTATGGCTTTGAAGGAGAAATTCTTAATCAAAAGATAGAATCTTT
This sequence comes from Paenibacillus sp. FSL F4-0236, assembly GCF_038000135.1. Lineage (NCBI taxonomy): Bacteria > Bacillati > Bacillota > Bacilli > Caryophanales > Paenibacillaceae > Paenibacillus > Paenibacillus sp. FSL F4-0236. Next base: position 1,092,244 of record NZ_JBBOBK010000001.1, on the reverse strand, counting down.
ATCTGGTGGCGAAAAAAATATACTGCAATTAGCAAAAGTTTCTGCTAGCAAAGCAAACTTATTGCTTCTTGATGAACCGACAAGCCATTTAGACACCTATACACAAATCGCACTGGAGAAAGCCATTGAAGACTATAAAGGTGCGATTCTCATGATTTCTCATGATTTCTATTCTGTAGTAAATGGTATGGATTATGTATTAATCATTGACGAGAAGACGATTAGAAAAATGAGTATGCGAAAATTCAGAAAGATGATTTATGCCAGTCATTTTGATAAAGATTATTTAGAAAATGAACAAAATAAAAAAGCAGTTGAAATGAAAATAGAATTAGCTTTAAAAGACAATAATTTTGAACTTGCAAAAGGTATGGTTGACGAGCTAGAAGAGCTGATTAAGCTGCTTTAAACTACAACCCTCTGGCGGGAAAATGTCTATTAAAAAGACACTGATGGATAAGATCTCAGTGTCTTTTTACTGCATTGATTTGTTGATATCTCTTGAATCGGACAGTGGTTCACTTATCATTAAAAATCTTTCCCAACACATTTTTGGTCATAGAAATTTGTTGGGATCTCTATTTATAATACAACGTAAATAATAAACGCCATTCCATATCAAGTATTTTCAGAATCGCATTCATTTAATCAGTAATTTTTTTAAGCTCAAAAATAGTTGCCTCTGCTAACAAGATAAGCCTATCGTTATTAACAACAAAAAAACTTAAAGGTATTCCAAGGTTTGTAGAAGGGTCACTTATATTTATTACTTTTACTACATCATTTATATTTAAGTCTGGGATATCTATTTTATATAATCTATAAAAAGAGTCAGAGTTATAACATGTCGCTGTAATCTCATATAATGGTTTTTTTAGTTCATATTGATAAACACTATAGTTTTTAAGTCCTTTTGATGAAAAAAAGTCTTTTTTGATGATAATTTCATCTCCAATAAATTTTTGCCCTGTTGGATATTCAGAAGCATCATTATATGAATTTGCAAATCCTAAAAGCTTCTCAACTTTCCAAGTTCCATAGAAATATTTTTCAGTTTCACTATCCAAATTTATACTTTCTTGAGCACAATAAACGGATGTGTTTTTTGGAATAATAGACTCATCTGTTTCAGATTTAGGCTCACTAGAGGTATTTGGATTTGATGTCATTTCAACATTTGCACAAGCCGATGCTAGCATCAACATTATCATAATACAAACCAATAATATTTTTTTCATATTTCACACTCCCACTATTTTTTCAAGTTCATATGTCTCCTTTTAGATAAAATATTTGTTTTATAAACTTACCCTACCATTTCTCCATATCGGTTAAACCTATCTCCAACTCACTCAAGACTATATCCAACAAATATGATGCCCCTGTAGCTCCTCCAGAATAATCAGGCGAAATAGAGATTGTTATTAAATTCCATGAATATAACTCATTTAAGCCTTTAACGTACTCTCTTATTGTTGCTTCTGAAATAAAATCGGAATCTCCTATGATGTCGCTATTATTAAAAGCATCAATATCAAGGTCTAGAATAGCAGACCTATTTCCTATGTACTCTGCAAAGCTTTTCTTGTCATATGAACTCAAAAATTCTCCACTATGACGGAATAGTTTTGAACTATACTTGCAGTTGCTGTGGAGACAATGTGCATACTCTTCTCGTACATTTGAGATATCGTTAAGTTCTAGGTTGTCTCTTGAAACAAAAATCACTTCTTCAATGGTTTCTCTACCTACAGATGCCCAAATAAAATTGTCTATGTGCATCAAATTCGACTCAGGAACTTGCCTCGATGATCTGTCATAGCTTCTACTTACCTTCATGATATCCTCTTTGGATTTTGCTTCAAATAAACCTTTTACTATTAAACCATCTGGCACATCATCAAAATGTGAATCAACATGAACAACTATTGAACCTTCTTGAATTCTATTCTCTATTTTAGATATTTCCCAAGCAGCAAATGCCCAATTATGGTCTCGCATAATGTACACTCGTTTGTCTTTTGACTGTAACTTCCAGTCAATATCTTTACTCCAAGGGTAGTTCATTTGTTAAATCCCCCCTATCAATTCCCTTCCCTTCTCAGGTCAGGCCTCTAATGAAGTGCCACTTTCATCCTACTAAATTCTAATGATATCGCTATATAATAATCTCTGACTATCTGGCAGCTCAGAATCATAATGAAAATGTCCAAAGAACCACTTTTGATATTCCAATTTAGACTTAATCTCATTGAAATATTTATGCATCTGATCTATTTCCATGTGCACTCCGTAACGTTGAGAAATCCATTCTAAAGCATCGTAGGAACAGGTATGTGTTAATACATAATCAACAACCCAATAGTTCATATTGAGACTATCAAGCCCTTCTTTGTACTCATCTTCGCTTGGCATCTCACGTTCCCACCATGATTTATCTGGCTTGCGATACTCCTTATCATGAGAGGCAGCTCCTCCAAAAGTGAAAAACTTCTTATCTTCTATCTCAAATACTTGACCTCTCATTAAATGAATAATACTTGGTGTAATATGATGAACTTTGCCACCATTCCATTCGCTTATGGGGTAATCTTCGAGTAGATTAAAATTTTCATGATTTCCATCAATGAATAATGTTGTCCATGGCTTATTGGTTAGCCACTTTAACCAAAATAAATCTTCCCTGTCATTAGCCCATAATAGGCCAAAATCTCCTACTATAATTACATAGTCTTGTTTGGTTAACTTCTTGCCTTGGGGAAAGTTCTTGGTATTAAAGCGACTACCAACGCTTATTGAGCCGTGAATATCTCCTGTTATATAGATCAGACGTATCACCTACCTTTTAATCAAAGTCATATTTTATTTAGACATAAAACTATACTCGTCAATAGCTTTTTCTACCAATGCTTCTGGATGAGCTTTGATTTTTATGAGGTGTCCTTCTTTGTGCATATTGTTAACAATCGAATAATTTCTTTCACTTTTATTCAAACAACATTTTTTATATTTGAGTCCACTTCCACATTTACAAATCTCATTCCTTTCAGTGAATCTATTAATAGTATGTTTTAGTTCTCGGAAGAAAGTCCATTGTTCAATATCTCTATCATAAAAGAATACTTCTTTCTTTCTTTCTCAGTGCTGCAGTCTGTTTTCCTGACTCATATCCTACTACAGCTCGTGAAGGGGATTCATATTTAAAATCGTCTACAATTGCCTCTATTGATTCTCTATTCTGTCCTATACATTTAGTGTAGGAATTATTTAAGATTGTTCTGTTTATTTGTTTAACTTGCTCATGATCCAGTAAATTAATCTGGTTTGTTTTTAGATAACTTGGCTTATCTCCATTGAAGTAAGCAATGTAGTATTTGCTAGATAAGGGTATTAGTACTAGCACATCTTTTAATCCCAGATGTCGATTACTTACGTTCACATACTGCCCCTTAATACTTAATGCCGAAGTAGTCACATAATGATCACTTAATAAAAAATCATGGTTTTCACTTTTTATAATTGAGAAATCATAATACGTAATTATTGTTCTGCTTAATTCCACTAAGTACGTCGAATCCATTATCTTTTCCAACATCAAGGGAATCTTATCTTCTTTATGAAGACCGTCAAATACATTTAATAAAAGTAAATTATACGAATATAAATGTGCAATTTGAAACAGGAAACTAAAATGTATTTTGAGGAGAGATGAATTAGAGTAAAAAGATCTTTTTCAGTGGAGAATTATATAACTACGAAGAATTTGAAGATGGTTCGAAAAGAATCTACAAAAAGAAAAACAAGAGAGGTTTTGAAATTGATATTCTTGTTTCAGGTGATCCAGAAGAACACAAAAAAGGATTGCAAGCTGTAGAGGATTTTTTTGTAAAAGCAATCTTGTAACTTCTATTGGAACATAAAATGCCAATTTTATTGGTATCCCTGATTTAACTTCTTCACTCTCTCCATGCTAAGTTCTGCACTAACATCACCCGAGATTACTTTTTCAATAGTTCTGTTTATCTCTAATTCAATTGCACCAAACAACTGTAACAGTTTTAAAGGATTATCTAAAACTAGTGGAATTTCTCCAGGAGTTAAGGTGTCTGTGCTAAAAACTACATTAACATGATCTATAAACAACCTATCCTCAGTCCAAAGAATCGCTTCTTTTTTTCTGACCATGCTTGAATATAGATATCTTAGTCTGTATAAAATCAAAATACTTGACCGAAATTTAAAATATACTATCTCACCAAGTAGGGGACGTTGAACTTCCAGTTTATACAAAGAAGGAAGAGTGTCTAATCCATTTGGGAGATATGTTTCCTCAATAGTTTTCAATCGTAATTTATCTTCTTCGTCTATCTTATTAATTTCATTGAGGTACTCCTTTGGCAACAAAAGCGAATAGAAATTAATTAAAGGCGAAGTACTATTGCGAATATCTAAGTATTCACACCACACGCTTTGAATCGCCTCAATTCTTTTATTTTGCACACCTTGACTCACAGAGTGATAATGATCTAGGTTTTTTTGCTTTAGACTGCTCAATTGACCTATATTTGACTTTAAAATTTCGATGCTTTTTTGTGTTTCATTAGACAATACCATCTTTTCTCTTTCAAAATGTTGCTTATTTCTTTCAACTTTTTGATCTATACGTCCCCTCAACCAAACTCCGACAACGCCAACAATTACTGCATTAACTGCAGTACTTGTCAGCAAGATGCTCCAGTCGATTATATTCCCCTCCATTATTATCCTTTATAATAAAATCATCGTTTCACTAGAATAGATTCTCGATAAAATAAACAATCTGCTTCCAAAATGAAAACAATAGTACAAAACCTGTAATTAGCGAAATAATAACAGAGAGTAATATAGGATGTCTTTCAGCGAAAGACTTTTTCTTTGGAGGTTTGTTGTTCAAGTTGTTATTAGAGTTCTGTTGATGACCAATTGTTGTTTTATTTATCTTGTTGCCATTTCCAATTTTTATGTCTCCCACTACTTCTCACCCCCCAGCCATTTTCCAATGCCCGATTTTTTAATTTTATTTCCATCTCCTATTTCTACTGAGCCTTCGTACACTATCTGACCTATGTTATATATAACTTGCTCTCTTTTAATTTGATCTTCTTCAACTTGAGATTTAATATCGAGATCATCTAAATTATCGAATTGTTTTTCAAGTTCCATAACCACATCAACCAGTTTGGATTTTACATTTGCAACAATCCCTTCTACATTATTAGAAGGAATATTAACTCTCATCTGAGCAATCTGAAACGTCCCTTTTGAAATCTTGTGACAGAAAGCTGTGGGTATTTGTTTAGCGTATCTATCTCTGCTTTCCCCATTAAGCAATTTTTGTATACTCGCAATACCATCTGTAATATTCACTACTTTTATTTCATCAACCATCTCTTGTGAAAGCAATAATTCAAGTGGAACCTCTGAATTTGTATACTGTGTACGATAATTGATAACATAAGTTCCTATAATAACACCACTAATAGTTCTATATCCTGGAAGTTCATGATTTTCAGTATAACCTCTTAATTCTCCGTCAATCCAATTCATTAAAAGTTCATTATCAATATCAGTTAATATAATTTTCAATCTGGTGAGTACACTTTCCAAATCTGCGTTACTGCCCACCAAATCTTTCAAAAGCTGACTTCTAGCCATATGCGTTCACTCCTCATGAAATAATCCTTTTACTTTAAGTCACTATCTCATTACTTAGTCAACAGTATTTTATTCATTTTAATAGATAATTCTTCTAGCATGCTAAGTGCATTCTGTTGTGAGACAAATCCTTGCCCTGCAGATGGAAATGGTATCAAGAATATATGTAAGTGTTTGTTTTGCAAAGGAACATTTGCTTGAAAAGCCTTTTGCAGTTGCCCCTTGCTGTTTCTCATATCGCATGAAAATGGTACTGGTGTGAATATGTTCGAACCAAACATTAATTCAAGAGCATCTTTTTTAAAGCCTCCAGCTCCGCCGATACCAAGTAGAATCTGTGCATCTGATTTTATTAGAGCGTTTTTTATTATTCTTGTTCTAAATTCCATATCCTCTTTAAAGTCACTAAAGCCTGATGTAGAATATCTTTTCGGGTTATACTTAGCCTTGGGTTTATTGAATACTGCTAAATATGGATTTTCTTGATTAGGCTTATTTTCGGGCGATAACGCTACCGCTCCATACTCAATTGTATACCATCTGCTCTCTGTAAGTCTTGGTAACGGTCTCCAATCTAACAGAGCAGTCTGAATACCTTCGGTTCTAGGTTTGTAAAGATTTTGGCGAATATACTCTTTGATTGTGTTGAATGCTGTAGTGTTAGCAGATCCTTGGAACCAATTATCTTCACCGCTCCGTTCACTCGCCAAACATAGTCTTGCAATAGCAGCATTGAATACACCGCCAGTAAAGTCATTTAAATGTTTTTTCTCATGCGGAAGAAGAAACTGTTCAACTAATTTTCCTCCAGTTTGTGCATCCGGTTGATAAAACCCTTCCCTCCAGTTATTCTCTTCAATACAATGTTTTATCGAGCCGGAGATTTCATCTCTTCCAAACAACTGTGTTCTGGCTTTAACATTTGCAGTTACACTATATCCACCTGTGCCCTCTTCATTTCCGAAGATTAGTATATCTGCTTTTGGAATTTCTCCACATCCAATATATGAAAGAAGAATCTTATACTCTTCTTCGTTCAAACTCCAGGGTTCCATTTTACAACCTCCAAATTAGTAAATAAAACTTGCATTTCACCATCTTTCATCTCGCATCATATCGACTTGAATATCCATCATCGTAAGTTCGTACTGCTCTCTTGTAAGTTCGATTCTAGCTCTATCATAAACCACTCCTATATCGGAAATTGTATCTCTAAAAATTAAATACAATGATCAAAGCCCATCTGTAGCTTTTGAATAGTTTGTTTTATTGATCATCAGTTAAGTTTTTTTCATAATGCATAATATTATTTCTTATCTATTCAGATAAATAAGGGGGATTTCCAGATCTTCAGGAATATCAATATCGCAAAGAAACTTAATTCGATTAATTGCCTCAAACATTGTTACAGTTCTAAGATTTGGTTTTGCGTCAAACACTGTTAGCAAACTGTCGTCCTTCTTCATCTTCGCTTTAGCACTCATATACTTTCTAAATCAGTAAAGATTAAATATTCATTCTTTTCTCCTAAAACATACTTTAGTAAAATTTCAATACCATAATTAAGAGAAAGAACGGAATCTTTTAAATTGTGCTCTAAACCGATATTATCGTGCAAATCTAATAGCTTTTCAATGAATCAACACCATTTTCAACTAGATTCATCTTCAACATCTGAGCACTCCTTTAGATTTAATGAAACATGCCCTTTATTATATCCAAACTGTCCATGGTTACTTTTGATTCATGTCCTCAGCTATTATCCTTGATATCTTCTCAATTTCGCTACTTCGCTGATCTTCATCTTTAGTACTTGAAATGTTATGGACTTCCTCATCTGTTATCATGTACGTAGTAGAGAGTATATTCATAACCTCTTCTCTTATTTCAGTTAGCTCGTCATCCATTTTTTCTTTTGGAATATCGGTATCATCTAAAATCCCAAATAGCCATTTGAGTCCAATTTCAATTTTATTATCGCCTTCTAAGTCTTGCTGTGAACTCAAGTATATATGCATACCAGCATTAGCATTTTCCTTTGCTTCCTTTAACTCGTTAGAGCAACCCACTAGAACGAAAAGAATGCAGGATATAAATAAAATTTGAACATGGCGTTTCATAGCGATGTTCCCTCCTCAATATATGTCCGTAAAATAGCCATTTCATTGAAAACTACTTTAACTTTTTCTCAATTACTTCAATAGTTTTTCTGCTATAAAGCAAGCAGTATTCATTATCTCTTCTCTATATTCATCATATATCTTAATATATCGTTTCTTTGTGACTTCATCCTTCTCGTCTACGTCTTTCATAAATGTCTTATCTGCGTATTGTTTAAATTCTTCTTTTTCTTTTTGATATTTGTTTAATAGCTCTAATAAGGTCATATCGGTGATATGTTTCTTCTCCTCATTTGCCAAAAATAATCCACCATCTTTCCCCAAAACAGTCATTTGATCGTGACTTTTCTTGAATTTATAATTCGATGAATCTCAGTTAAAACCATAGCATTATTCGGGTTATTCGAAGTCTTTTTTATCAACGAATCCAGATAATTAGTTGGTAGATCAGATAGAACAATGCTCTCTGATGATTTACTAATCAATAAATATCTATTACTTTGTGCTAGGATGTGTCTGAAAACTCATCATTCAGTCAATTTAAAAATGGCAGCCACGCATACAAACGACAAGAGTGACTTGGCCAACTTGTCGTAACGAGTTGCCACACGGCGAAAGTGTTTAATTTTATTGAAAAAGCACTCAACCAAGTGCTGTTCTTTGTACCGATACCAATCGACTTTCCATGAATTTTGACTATTCGCTTTAGGCGGAATGGTGTAAGACGCCTGCTTAGCCGTAATCCAATTCCGAATCGCTTTGCTTATTGAAATACTGAGTAGGTTCAAATAAATTCCTTAATATTTTTAAGAAATTAACTCTTTCTAAAAACTTTGCGATCTTCATGTTAATGCTCCCTAAATAAGTTCAAACCATTATTTATTTACTTTTGTTCGCTAATATTGGATAAAATTTGTGCAATTTCCGCACGGGTAATATTGCCCTTGGCATTAAATGACCCGTTAGGATTTCCCTTAACAATTCCTGCATTGTGCGCAGCAAGAATGGTTTTCTTCATTCTTGAGTCAATATTGTTCCAGTCTTTGATGTCCTCGCTTTTTACATTTCCTACCGCTTCTTGAAATCCTGTTACTAACGTAATGGCATAAACTGCTTCTTCTCTAGTTGCTGGAACGTCCCAATTTTCAGCCGTTACTGGAGCATCTGAAAGAACAAAACCATTGTCCTGCGCAAACAGAACATGACCCATAGCCCAGTATTCTGGATTGTTGTCCATTTTATATCCAGCTATAGCTAGAGTAATCTTGCATAGCTCTGCAAGGGTTAGGTAGTTATTTGGTTTGAATGTTCCGTTAGAAAATCCGTTTAGAAGGCCATTTTTTGCTGCTGATTCAATAGGTTTTGCATACCAGGCACCGCTCTTAACATCAGAAAATAATGGTTTATTTTTATCTGCATTTGGATTTAAAGATTCAAATTTCCATTCACGACTACCAGAATCAATCATCTTCAGATAGTCAAGGCTGATTGTTTTGCCCTTTACAACAACTCCATCAGTACTTCCGGCAATTTGCTTTACATTAAAAGGCATGTTAAATGTTGCTTTAAGTACTAATCCATCAGCATCTTGAGCAATAAGATCAGAAAGTTTCATGTCCTTAAGAGATTCTTTTGTAATATCTTTTAACTTGGGGAGCATGCGATCAGTTTTCATGTCAGGACCTAGAAAACTATTAAGATTTACATTTAACTGAAGTCCACCATTAAGCTTAACTAACTCAACAAGTCCCATCTCTTGAGAAATAGTACCTACGCCTGCTGTGTTCATGTCATCTGGTCCTAAAAATGCGTCTTCCCAAGTTTCAGCAAGATATTTTTTACCACTAGATGTTAATTCGTAGTATTCGTTATATTTACCAGAAAAATCCTTTGGTGTTTGTCCAAGTTTGTTAAGGATTTCTTTAGAATATCCAGCAACCATTTTTACCTTACCTGATCCATCTGCTTTTATATCTACAGTAGCATTAGCATAAATACAACCAGTCAATAACAAAGGAAATGCAATCAAAACAAATATAGTAGTTAAAAATTTAGTTTTCATGTCTTTACACCTCTCGAAATTAATTTTAATATGTGAATGAAGATAAAATATTTAGTAATGAATCAATTTCTTCAAACTCATCCATAGACATCCGTACTTTATCATGATTTCGTTTACGCACTTATCATTTATGATGTATCGTTCTAGACTAAACTAAACCTCATCTCTGACACTATTAAACATCTCACTGCCTCATGAAATAGTTATTTAATCAAACTATCGTAGGTTCGTTCTAATCATATTCGCAATAAACTTATAAGTACCAAAAAACATTTTTAAACCTCACTCTTAAAGATATATTAGCTTGTCTTATTCATAAGTTGAAAAGAATCAAAAATTTCTTCGGAACTTAAAATTCACTACATAATATTATTGGGGATCTCTGCTCTTATAAAAATATAATAAAGATAATATAGGATTATTTTACCATATCAATTAGTGTATGAGCATCAATTAATTTGTTCGATAAAAACAAAAAAGGACTAAGCATTAACTGCTTAATCCTATATTGTGAGACTTACATTTCGGAATGTTCTTTATCAGACTGTTTTTCTAATACTTTTTCTACTCGTTTTCTCAACTTATCGAAAAGCGCTTGTTTTGTATCATCTGTAGGCAGCCATAACTCCCCATATTGCTCACAAAAAGCACTATATAGCTTTCTCTCATCTTCCGTGACTTCAATTTCTAGGATTTCAGACATTAATTTTTTGCTACGTATTACTTTCATTAAATCAATATACATCTTTGAAAGTCTCTCGCTTGCAAAATCGGAAACAATACCTTGAGTAAATGGTAAACAAGGTACTACACTTTTCACCTTTAGTGGGTTGTTTGTTTTTCTATTTTTAGAAAGGTTATGCTTTTGCTCTTTTAGAGATAATTGAACTTTGATAATGTCGTTAAATTCTAATTTCTCACCTTGAATAGTAGATCTGATTACTTTAAGTCCATTATTACATAGTAACTCATCAATTTTCCCCAACTGAAATCCGAGTAATTGATATATCTTATCTTCCCTAGTTTTACTTGTCTCCCACTTTTTCAAAGGAACATCTACATAATCCATACGAGAATCATTTAGCAATTCAACATGAAGCTAATTGTTAATGCATAATTATCTCCATGTTTTAATTCTGTTATTACTGGTAACATAGCAAGATGTATCTGATCAGTAAGTTAAAGATTAAAAAGATCGGCTTTAAAGATGTATTCCATAATCCTCACTCCTCATAGTGTATTAATTTTGCAATTTCCACTTGCTAAGTGGTGAATGATTTTGATACTTCCTCGCTATTTCTTCACGTGTTAAATCCATATAAGCTTGCTCTGTAACCGTAACTGAACTATGTCCAAGAATACGAGACAGCGTAAAGAAATCTCCGCCATTTAACAGATAGTGCCTTGCGAAATTATTCCGAATCATGTGAGGATGAACATCTATCCCAGCCATCTTGCTAGCATCCTTTAATTGCTTCTCAAACGATTGGATACTTAAAGGAGTCCCTTTGGTTGTTGGAAATAGTAATTTCGATTCTGTGTATCGGTCTTTAAATTTTAGATATTGCTTTAATTCTCTTTGCATCACATTGGAAAAATAAACATACCGTTCTATTCTACCTTTAGTTTTAGTCAATAGAATCATTTTACTCTTAAAGTCGATTGCATCTACTGTTACTTCTAAGCATTCACCAATTCTCATGCCAGTATATCTTGTAACAATAATACGATGATTTTATTTAGATATCCATGAAACTTAGTATAATCAAACTTTTCAATCAATCCATTAAACTCTTCTTGACTTATCCCCTTTTTCTGTCTTCTTACAGTTTTAATTTGTGAGATATTCTCAACAGGATTTTTAAGCAACTCTCCTTCTTGTTTCAACCAATTGAAGAAAACCTTAATGTTACGAATGTAGTTATTAATTGTGATTGATGAAACTTCTTTTTTAAAGTCTACTCTGTTTTCTGGAAAATTGACCAATTTGGAAGATTCACGATTTACTACCGTATATTTACCCCGCTCTTGTAAATAAGCAATGTACTGCCTAATATGTCCAACACGTACTTCTTTCACCTTATCAACATCATGCTGATTCTTTAAATAAGCAACAAATAACTTCAAAGATTGTTCATAAGAGTTAACGGTCTTACGTGATAAATTCTTGTTTTGACAATCTAAAAAGTCTTCTAAAAAAAACTCCAAATCCGATAACTCCATACAAATCCTCCATCTCTTTTCCTACAAAAACAAAACCCAATAAACCAAAAAGGTTTATCGGGTGAGATGGAAAAAGTTTATCGGATTCAAAACAAGTCTATCGGTTTTTATATACTGTCTGTAAACACCTTCCAGCAACCCACAATCCCTTACCCCGCAGTGCCCCTAACCCTTTCAACTAACCTTATGCTCAATCCGCAGCTTGTCTGCTACCATGGCAATAAATTCCGAGTTAGTAGGCTTAGATTTGGAGATATTAATCGTGTAGCCGAATAAATGGCTGATGGAGTCGATGTTGCCACGGGTCCAAGCCACTTCAATCGCATGGCGAATGGCACGTTCAACGCGTGAAGGCGTGGTCTTGAATTTCTCTGCTATGGCTGGATAGAGTGTTTTTGTAATCGCACCAAGGATCTCGATATTGTTATATACCATGGTGATCGCTTCGCGCAGGTACTGATAGCCCTTGATATGTGCTGGAACACCGATTTCATGGATGATCGAGGTAATGTTAGCATCAAGATTCTTGCCCTTCGTAAGCGGCACTACATTCGATCTGGACGTCGACGAATAGTTGTACATGTTAGAGGATGAGCTCATGCTGCCTTGGACCCCTACAAGCTGACGTACACGATTTGCCAGGACCTCCATATCGAACGGTTTCAAAATATAATAGGATGCACCAAGCTGTACAGCTCTTTGAGTGATGTTCTCCTGACCAAAAGCGGTCAGCATGATGATCTTCGGTTGAGGATTCAGATCCATATCACGCAGACGTTCTAAGACACCCAGACCGTCTAAATGTGGCATGATGATATCAAGAATAAGGACATCGGGAACTTTGCGTGCTTCGCTTAGCATTTGAAGCACTTCTTCACCATTGTAGGCGATACCCGTTACCGTCATATCTTCTTGTTCAGAAATGTATTCGGAAAGCAAATTCGTAAACTCCCTGTTATCATCGGCCAACAACACTTCAATATTCTGCACTGGCTGCTTCCTCCTTAATTATATCTGCTATTCGAAAATAACATTTTTTTCTTGTCTCTTAACATTTTCGACATGGAGATTGAATTCCCTTCTGTCGAAAATTATTTTTCTTTATTTTTTTTCTGGCATGGATTATAATTAAATATTTTATTTCAAAGTTCGATGATCTTCGTAATCCTTCGACAAAAAAATCTTAAGGCTAAACCGCCTTAAGATTTAATGGATACCTATTCTCCTGTAGGGTTACACCAGAATCCTTAAGCATCCATTCGATGAAGCAACCGTAGCCGGACTTAGGATCATTTACAAACACATGAGTTACAGCGCCGATGAGCCGTCCATTTTGAACGATTGGACTTCCGCTCATCCCCTGAACGATACCACCTGTCTTATCGATCAGTCGCGGATCTGTGATACGAATGACCATACCCTTTGTCGCCGGCGTCTGCTGATGTGCCACATGAATGATCTCAACCTTAAATCGTTCTACCTGCTGCCCATCTACAACGGTAAGAATTTCAGCTGGACCTTCCTTGACTTGATTGCTCATTGCCACAGGAATAGGTTCTTTATAAAGACTATGCTCGGGATTACGACTCATTTTACCGAAGATGCCAAAATCTGTGTTACTCTCCACATTACCAAGCACTTGGCTTTCTTTTAAGAAATGGGCTCGTTTCTCTCCCGGATCGCCATCCTGGCTTTTAGAAATCGAAGTTACACTGGACTGAACAATATGACCGCTGCCAACAACAATTGGTGTTCCTGTATTCATGTCCGTAATCACATGTCCTAAAGCTCCATAAACCCCCTGTTTCGGGGCATAAAAAGTTAACGTGCCGACACCCGCTGCAGAATCTCGAATGTACAGGCCTAACCTCCAGACTTTGTCATTAATATCATACGCGGGTTTCAGCTTGGCTGTATGCTCTTTCCCAGCGCGTTTAAAGACAATCGTCAGAGAATTATTCGCTTTTCCAGCACGATCCACAAGCTTGGCCACCTTAGATAACTCGTCCAACTTCTCTCCATCAATGGAGATCATCAAATCACCTGGCACCAAACCGCTGACCTCACCTGGGGAAAGCTTGGATTTCTCGGATACTTCAATCAGATGATGTCCAACAACCAGAACACCTGCTGATTTCACCTTTACTCCGATCGTTTGACCTCCCGGGATCACCTTCAGTTCCGGTTTCATTCCATGCGCAGTCACCTTGGCAGGTTCACTGTTCAGTGGTGCGGCAAAACTTTGGTGGGTTCCCGTTATGCCCGATAAACTAAGAAAGAAGGCAAATAAAAGGCCTGGCATTAACTTCCTGAGGTTAGGCTTCAATGGCTGTCACGCTCCCTTTTGCTTCTTTCGCTTGACGAAAAAGGTGGTCGCCAATTGCGTACCTATAAGATAACCTTGCCCCCAGGCTTTTATTACTGTCAATCATTGTTCCGCTTAGCTTGTTGCAGCCTTACTTGCCTCGGCCAAATTAAGCATTTCCTGCGAATGGTGCAATGTTTTTTCGGTAATTTCCACCCCACCCAGCATTCGGGCCAGCTCCATTACACGTCCATCATTCGAGAGTGATTCCACTTCCGTCATGGTTCTTCCGTCCTCAACCTTTTTGCGGATTAAGTACTGATGATCAGCCATACAAGCCACCTGCGGTAAGTGCGTAATGGAGAACACCTGACAAGTGGAGGACAGCTTATACAGTTTATCTGCAATGGATTGAGCAGCCCGACCACTCACACCGGTATCTACCTCATCAAAAATCAGAACTGGAATCGCATCATGACGCGCAAAAATACTCTTCATTGCCAACATAATTCGCGACAACTCACCACCCGAGGCAATTTTGCCAAGAGGTCTTAACGGCTCGCCAGGGTTAGGGGAAATCATAAATTCCGCACTGTCGATCCCTTGTCTTGTAAGACGAATACGCCGACCCTTATAATCAACTCCACGTGGGTCCTCCAACGTGTCTAATTTAACCTGTAGCGAAGTTCTTTCCATCTGAAGATCTTTAAGCTCACTCTCCACTTGCGTGGCTAAATCAGACGCACACAGCTTCCGTGCTTCACTTAATTCAGTAGCTGCTTCCATCAATACAGACAGCAATGCATCGCGTTTGGTCGTCAGTTTCTCCAGATATTCATCTTTATTCTCAAGCAGATCGGTTTCCCGATGGATTTGTTCATAATAAGCCAAGATCTGTTCTACACTATCTCCGTATTTACGGCGAAGGCCGGTAATTAAATCGAGACGATTCTCGATTTCTTCGAGTCGCTGTGGATTGAATTCGATCTCTTCTCGGTAATCACGAAGCTGAAATGCAGCATCCTCTAGTTGATAATAAGAAGATTGCAGCTGCTCAAGCACGGATTTAAGACCCTTTTCATCATAACGAACCGCATCCTCGAGTCTGGAAATGACATTACCTATGGATTCTAAGCCTTGTCTATCGTAGAGAAGCTCATATGCACCGGATACGGAATCCATCATTTTCTCACTGTGGGATAGTTTGACCCGTTCTTCGGCAAGTAATTCATCTTCTCCCGGTTTTAATGCTGCAGATGAAATTTCTTCTAACTGAAAACGGTACAAATCAAGCATTTGATAAGCCTTTTGGCTGGATTCCTGCAGCTCTCGGAGCTCTTTCTCCACTTTTGCAAAGGCTGAATACTTTTCCTGATATACCGCTTTTAGCGGCCCGATAATGGGTTCTCCGTATGTATCTAAAAGTCCCAAATGTCGTTCTGCCTTCAATAAGTTTTGGTGTTCATGCTGTCCATGAATATTAACCAGCTGCTCGCCAATTTCACGTAGCATAGTAAGATTGACCATCTGTCCGTTTACTCGTGATGTACTTTTACCCTGAGAGGTGAGCTCACGGCGTATTATAAGATGCTCCTCACGCTGAGCCTCAATGCCAAGACGCTCTAAAGTATCCCAGACGGGATGACCGCTTGGGAGGCTGAAGAGCGCTTCCATCTCTGCCTTTTCACAACCGTAACGAATAGAATCCGCGGAGCCGCGCCCTCCGGCAATCAGTCCAAGCGCATCAATAATAATGGATTTACCTGCCCCAGTCTCCCCTGTGAGCACATGGAAGCCAGGATAAAAATGCACATCTACCGCCTCAACGACGGCTAGATTGCGGATAGACAAGGTTTCTAACACTAATAGAGCACCTCCGAGAAGATGATAAGAATATAATGAAATTTATACTTTCTTATAATTTAAGAAATGTAACCCATGATTTGTGAAATTACAGTCTTACTGTCCTCAGGCTGGCGGCAAATAATTAGAATGGTATCATCACCAGAGATGGTCCCCATAATTTGTGGCCAGTCAATATTATCAATCAAAGCAGCGACTGAGTTAGCCGTCCCCGGTAAGCATTTCATCACCACAAGATTAGCCGATGAATCGATCTGCACAAAATTATCCACCAAAACGCGCTTCAGCTTCTGTATTGGATTGTACCGTTGGTCAGTTGGAAGCGAATATTTGTATCTTCCATCATCCATAGGCACCTTGATGAGCAATAGCTCTTTAATGTCTCGAGATACTGTAGCTTGGGTAACCTGGAAACCAGATTCACGCAAGGCTTCTACCAGCTCGTCCTGTGTCTCGATATCCTTTTGCGTAATAATCTCACGTATCTTAATATGTCGTTGACCCTTCATTGTTGCCTCCTAAAAGTTTTGTAAGCGACACTTCCAGATTAGCAGCGACAAAACTACATCGGAAGCATAGACTTAGTTTTGTAAGCGATGCTCCCCGAATTGCTTCGGCAAAACTACTTCGGAAGCATACACCTAGTTAAATATGGACTCAGTTTGATTCTCCGTCATCTCTGCCAAGCTTAATCACTTGAATAGATCCCGCTGCAGTATTAACATACAAAACTCCGCTACATTCCGGATAAATCAGCAAGTACGGAAGCAAGGTATCTCGTAAGCCACTGCCTGTGAAATCCAAAGGTTTGCGTGGTCTAGAAAGGATAACCAAATATATTGATCCTTCCTCTTTAGTCGCCACATAATCTATAAATAACCGGCTATACATCTGCGCCCCGTTTACGTTGAAGGACAACGGGATTTTGAGCTTCCCTCCAACGACCTCGTACCCTTCATCCTCTAGTATGTCTATAGACGGGTGAGGAATAATCACTTTATTAAACGGGATCTGATCCTTCATGAAAGAACGCGGAGAATTTTGCAGCCATATATATATCCGATAAATTATAAAAATCGATAATGCTACTCCAATAAACGCCATGACGACCTTGTCAGAGCTACCCGCCACTATCAATCACCTCGGTGATTTATTCGCGTGAAGCCATGCCAATTCCTTCTTCTAAGCTACCTTTTTAGAAGCTTTCCGAATAATTGTTATTTTCCATATGGAAAAAGAAACTCACCGGCGCGATGAGTTTCCATGAGTCGAATTTACATTAAAAGTACCCGTAGCCTGCTTAATCACTTCATCCGCTAGGGATGGAAAATCCTCCACTGGAATGACTGATGATGCAGCATCTGAAGGCTGTAATGTACCTTCTTCAGCTTCCGCCAATTCAGGCGTTAGTCTCCAGTGAGCAAGAAACTCAATATTGCCTTCCCCGCCTGTAATCGGTGAAAAAGTTAATCCCTGCAGCTGGTAACCCAGCTCTGCCGCCATGGTCAGTACATTAATTAATACCTCTTTATGAACAGCAGAATCACGAATTACACCTGATTTACCAACCTTCTCCCGTCCTGCCTCAAACTGTGGCTTGATCAGCGCAGCAATATCCGCCGGGCGCTTAAGCAAAGCTTTGAGCGGTGGAAGAATTATTTTTAAGGAGATAAATGAAACATCAATACTCGCAAAATCTGGAATCGGACCCACCAAATCTGGAGGCGTCATATATCGGAAATTCGTTCGTTCCATCACACTAACGCGTTCATCATTACGAAGCGACCAATCCAGCTGATTATAGCCAACATCAATCGCGTACACATGGCTTACTCCATTCTGAAGTGCACAATCCGTAAAGCCTCCAGTAGAAGCACCGATGTCCAGCATGGTCCGTCCCGTAAGATCAATATTAAATTGGCGTAGAGCCTTCTCCAGCTTTAGGCCCCCACGACTGACATATGGATGCACAGAGCCTTTAACCTTAAGGGTGGCCTCCCGTGACACCTTCATACCAGCCTTTTCAATGCGTTCTTCATCCGCGAGCACCAGTCCTGCCATAATGGCTGCTTTAGCCTTCTCACGGCTTTCATAAAAACCTTGCTCAACAAGTAGTACATCTATCCGTTCTTTACGGTGTTCCATGGTCATCTCCCGATCGTTCAAAGGGTTGCTAATTTCCGGCTTCCATTTAGGAAGACGAAGTTGTTTTGTAGTTATAAGCACTCAAAGCCATCATGGACTTGATACGTGCACATAGCGCTTCTACAGTAAGACCTGTTTCCTGGCGCTGTTCTTTAATAGAGCCGTGCTCCACAAAGATGTCAGGTACACCCATCAGATGTACACGAGCGTCATAAATTTCATTCTCTGCGTAGAATTCTAATACCGAGCTGCCGAGGCTTCCCGCTTGGCAAGCCTCTTCAATAACAACCATGTTGGTTCCAGCGTGAGCCAAATCAAGCAGCATGGAGTTGTCGAGTGGCTTCAGGAACCGCGCATTTACGACGCCTACCTGAATCCCTTCCCGCTTGAGTAAATCAGCGGCTTCTTCAGCCACTTGAACCATAGGTCCGCAGGCTACAACAGCATAACCTTCGCCTGTACGCAGTCGTTCCCATGATCCGATTGGAATAGTACGCAGCTCAGGATCCATTGCTACACCTGTACCATTAATACGCGGATAGCGATAAGCAATCGGACCGTCATTATATTCAAGCGCCGTCTTCATCATATGACGCAGCTCATTTTCGTCTTTTGGCATCATCATCACCATATTCGGAATATGGCGCATAAAAGCAACATCGTACACACCCTGATGAGTCTCACCATCCGCACCTACAAACCCCGCGCGGTCAATGGCGAACATAACATTCGCGTTATGTCGGCAAATATCATGGACGATCTGATCATAGGCACGCTGCATGAAGGTAGAATAAACCGCATATACCGGCTTCATCCCTTCCATAGCCAAAGCTGCACAAAGCGTAGCCGCATGTTGCTCGGCAATCCCGACATCAATCATACGATCGGGAAATTCCTTAGCAAAAGGAAATAAACCCGAGCCTCCTGGCATCGCAGGTGTAACAGCAATCAGACGGGAATCTTCCCGACCCAGTTCGATCAGCGTCTCGCCAAATACTTCCGTGTACATTGGAGGACCCACAGCTTTAAGCGCCTGACCCGACTCAATTTTGTATGGTGAAATGGCATGTGATTTATAGAAATCGGTCTCAGCCGGTTTGTAGCCCTTACCTTTAGTTGTTAGTACATGTACCAACACAGGTCCAGCCACGTTATCTGCTTGGTGGAAGGTGTCAATCATCTTCTCCAGATCATGTCCGTCTACAGGACCGAGATACGTAAAGCCGAGCTCTTCAAACAATACTCCAGGTACCATCATATATTTGAGACTATTTTTTAACTGTTCAGCAGTCTTTGCTAATCGTCCTCCGATGGCCGGAATCTTCTTAAGCAGCCCCTCTACTTCATCTTTGGCACGCAAATAGTGGCGATCTGAACGTATTTTACTTAGATAATTATGCATCGCCCCTACATTAGGAGCAATTGACATTTCATTATCGTTCAAAATAACCATCAGCTTACGCTTCTCATGGCCAATATGGTTAAGTGCTTCAAACGCCATTCCACCAGTAAGAGCACCGTCACCAATCACGGCAATAACCTTATTGTCTTCACCCTTGAGATCGCGAGCCATCGCCATCCCCATTGCTGCCGATAATGAGGTACTGCTATGTCCAGCTTCCCATACATCATGCTCACTTTCGGAGCGCTTAACGAAGCCGCACAAGCCCTGATATTTACGCAGGGTATCGAAGCGGTCTTGACGACCAGTCAGGATCTTGTGAACATAAGCCTGGTGCCCAACGTCGTAAATCATTTTGTCACGAGGGCTGTTATAACAATAATGCAAAGCCAAAGTGAGCTCCACGACTCCTAGATTGGATCCGAGGTGCCCCCCAGTTGCTGTAAGCTTCTCAATCAGAAATCGACGAATTTCCTCCGCTAAGGTAGTTAATTCATCGACTGACAATGATTTTAGTTGCTTAGGATCATTTATTTGTGGAAGCAGCACGTATAGTTCCCCGCTTTCCTAGATGTTGTAAATTATATAAAACCCATTATAACACAAACGAAACGGCTGTCGAAATACAGCCGTTTCGAAAGTTCATAATTAGTGATCACGTGCCATTAAGTAATCTGCAATTTCCAGCAGGCGCTGGCTGTCATGAAAGCCACCGTTCAGAACAGCATTACGGGCTGTTTCTGTAAGCTGCTTCACTTCTTCTCGCGATGCTTCGAGGCCAATAAAATAAGGATAAGTTACTTTATGCTGCTTAACATCACTGCCTGTTTTTTTGCCAAGTTTACCTTCGTCTCCAACCAAATCTAGAATGTCATCCTGGATTTGAAAAGCGAGTCCAATGGCTGTTCCAAATTTATGCAAAGCCTCAAGCTGCTGCTCGTTAGCACCTGCAATACGACCGCCAGCTAGTAGCGAAAAGATAATCAAATCTCCTGTCTTATGCAGATGAATGTACTTTAGCTGTGCAAGATCGGTTAGACCCTGCTCGCCTTCCATATCTGCAATCTGACCGCCAACCATACCACGAGGACCTGCCATTTCCGCCAAATCCTCCACGATGGATAGTACACTTTCCGCAGGGACGCCAAATTTACGCGAGGCTTGTACCACACTGTAGAAAGCATGGGTCAGAAGGGCATCACCCGCAAGAATAGCGGTCGCTTCCCCAAAGACTTTATGATTCGTCAGCTTCCCGCGCCGATAATCATCATTATCCATGGCAGGCAAATCATCATGAATTAACGAGTAGGTATGTACCATCTCTATAGCAGCAGCGACAGGCAGGGCAGCCTCTCGACTTCCTCCCAGTGCTTCACATGCGATAATCACCAGCAGTGGCCGGAGGCGTTTACCCCCAGCCATAAGTGAGTACTTCATGGCTTGCTGCAAATTCTCTGGAACCATCCATTGCGTGGGGAGAATAACCTCTAGTTCATGTGAGACTAGATCGCTTAAGGACGCGATGTAATCCTCCAGTGGCTGATGCAGTGTTTCTCCTTCAGAGTTTCTCTCAAGCTCATGCTCAAAGCGAGTCATCGGCGTCCCCTTCCAGACGTGCACCAAACGGCTTCTTTCGCAGTTCTCCGTCCTCTAGGGTAATCATTTCGATCTTACGCTCAACCTGCTCAAGCTTGCTGCCGCAAAGCTGAGATAACTTCATACCTTGCTGAAATAAATCGATGGCCTTCTCCAGGGGAACGTCGCCGTGTTCAAGCTCACGTACGATTTCCTCCAGCCGGTCTATGGCGCCTTCAAAATCAAGTTCCGCTTCCTTCGTCATCGTCTTTGCCATCCTCCTTCATTCCCCATACCTGGCAGTTCAGCTGTCCGTCATTCATCTTTATCACTACAAGATCGCCAAGCTGTACTTCGGTCAGCGATTTGATTAAATGTTCTTCTGCTTCGTCATAGACTAAGCTGTAGCCTCTCGACATAACTTTAAGAGGGCTCAGTGCATCCAGATGACGAATCTCCGCTACATAGCTAGCTCGCTTCTCCTGCAGGCGGGCCTGCATAGCACCCATCAGCTCACGGCGCATGCTTTCGGTGCGCTGACGCGCAACGGCAACACTGCCGTGCGGATGGAACCGCTGCAGACTATGATGCAGCACAGCTTTGCGCTCGCGGGAACGGCTAAGCCGTGCATCCGCTGAGCGCTGGAGCCGCTCACGCAGCTGATCCAGCCGCTGCGTGTGCTGCATCAGCGAGCGGCGCGGGCCTGCCAGCGCCAGCGAGCGTTCCAGCCCCGCGTGACGCTCGCGTCCGCGCTGGGCGCGTCTTTGCAGCGCTTGGCGGAGCCGCTGCTGTTGCTGGCGAAGCTGCGCAGCTAGCTCGCCGGCGTGTGGCACGGCCAGCTCCGCGGCCGCTGTGGGCGTAGCCGCGCGGAGGTCGGCGGCGAAATCGGCAATCGTGAAATCGGTCTCGTGGCCAACGGCCGAGATGACCGGAATCCTTGATGCCGATATCGCTCGCGCGACTTCCTCTTCGTTAAACGCCCACAGCTCCTCGAGCGAACCGCCGCCGCGGCCGACGATAAGCACGTCGGCCTCACCCATGCGGTTCAGCGCTCCAATCGCCTTCACGATCGATGGCGCGGCGCCTTTGCCTTGCACCAGTACGGGATAGATCACAATAGCCACCTGCGGAAACCGCCGCTGGAGTGTAATCACGATATCCCGCACAGCTGCTCCCGTTGGCGAAGTAATGACGCCAATGCACTTTGGAAAGCGAGGCAAAGGGCGTTTACGCGCTTCTGCAAACAGCCCCTCTTGCTCAAGCTTGCTCTTCAGCTGCTCATAGGCTAAATATAGACTACCAATTCCATCAGGCTGCATGTGTGTGGCATAGAACTGGTACTGCCCGTCCCGTTCATATACGGTCACATTACCTCTAGCAATTACCCGAGCACCTTCCTTCGGAATAAAGGGTAGGCGCTGGTTATGAGAAGCAAACATAATCGCCTTGATCCGACTGCTCTCATCCTTTAGCGTGAAATACATATGACCGCTACCATGATGCGTAAAGTTGGAAATCTCTCCGCGAATCAATACATCCGAAAGTAAATTATCCGAGTCTAGCTTCATGCGGATGTAACGGTTGAGTTCTTTTATCGAATAGACCTGCCGCTCTGCCGCCATGAATTCCTACCCCTATTCCAAGCCGTGACGGCGTTTAGCCGCAATCAGCGTGTTGCTCATCAGCATTGTAATCGTCATCGGTCCAACCCCACCCGGAACAGGTGTGATGTATCCGGCAACTTCTTTTGCACTATCATAATCAACGTCACCCGCAAGCTTACCGTTATCCAAACGGTTCATACCCACATCAATGACAACAGCACCCGGTTTCACGTACGAAGCGTCAATGAAATTCGCGCGTCCGATCGCAACAACTAGAATATCTGCTTGACGGCTAATTTCTTGCATATTAGCTGTACGGGAATGGCACATCGTCACAGTAGCATTCTCACGTTGCAATAACAAAGACACTGGCTTACCTACAATATTACTGCGGCCAATGACCACAGCATGTTTACCAGCCATTCCTGTTCCTGTACGTTTGATTAGTTCAATTACACCTGCAGGTGTACAAGGAAGCAGACTGTCAGCACCAATCACTAGGTTACCTACATTTACAGGGTGGAAGCCGTCAACGTCTTTCTCCACGGAGATCGCATCAATAACAGCTTTTTCCTCAATATGCTTAGGCAATGGAAGTTGAACTAGAATCCCATCAATATCATCGCGTCCATTAAGCTGCGCTACGAGAGCCAGCAATTCTTCTTGAGTAGTAGACTCATCCAGTTTATGCACTTCCGAATGGAAACCAAGGCTGATACAAGATTTTTCCTTGTTGCGAACATAAACTTGTGATCCTGGATCTTCACCTACTAGAATTACTGCCAGACCGGGCTTCACGCCACGTTTCGCCAGTTCAGCAACCTCCTGGGCAATACCAATACGAATTTCCTCAGATACTTGTTTACCACTGATGATTGCTGCTGTCATGATAGTCTCTCCCCTTTTATATACTTTACTATTGTACAAGCATAAACGCCTTCGGCGTCCTTATGTGGACGGTAAGCGTTTATGCGAGAAATATAAAACATAAAGAATAGGTGAATAACTTATACTTGCTTATATTTTTAAAAATTAAGAATGGTCAGCTTTAATTGTATCGATCTCCTGGATCATCTTACCAAGCACACCGTTTACAAACTTACCGGAATCATCCGTTCCAAAATGCTTGGCCAAATCTATAGCCTCATTTACAGCAACCTTAGCCGGAACATCATTCGCGAACACCATTTCATACGCCGCAAGACGTAAAATTTGACGATCCACACGTGACAGACGGCTCATTTGCCAGCCTTTCAAGTAATGCTCAAGCATATCGTCAATTGCAACCTTGTGCTCCCACACACCGTTTACATGCTCCACCACATAGTGCTTAAGCTGAATTTCGTCCGTAATTACACGCTCTGTTTCATTCTCCTCTGAAGCTTCCTCCAGCAGCATTTCCACAGCTTCCGCGCTCTCTACATCGTTCATTTCCATCTGATACAGGCTTTGGACAATAATCTCTCTCGCTATACGTCTTTTCATGTGTTCCTCCTAAAATCTTATATCGCATTAACATCTTTACTCAAACTTCTATAACGTCGGGCAACCATAAATATAACTTCACACCTCAAGTGTGATAATAATTCAGACTTTAATCACATCGCCTATAATTATTTTAAGCCCAAATCCTTCGAATTCTATCCCTAATCCTTAGAGGATTATTGTCCGATGTCCGTTAAAGATATCTTTCACAATTAAAAAAACCGCAAAGTCTTTCTTCCAGGGGCATTGGACAACACAAACTTACGGCTTCCTGCTCCGGGAAAAAGACTATCGCGGTTCACTTGAAGGGACGCCAGCGTCCGGATAGACGCGTAATCAGCTCCTGCCACTGAAACAGGGGAGCCTCTGCGTTATCCTTTCTTTTGCCGAACGTATATCCGATGAACACTACCAGTGCAAAGAACAACATATCCCAAAAACCGCAAATTAAATATATCAAACCTAGACCAATGCCGAAAGTCACTCCGGCGATTCTACCCCCGTGACTTTCCCATACTTCTTTCCAAGACATAAGGGAAATTCACCTCTATTCCACTCGACTTTTGAAGCTTGGAGACTGCGTGAGGTTAGCAATGTATACAGACACATCAGCAACCGGAATACCGGTTGTCTCCTGCACAAAATCATGCACCTGACGTTGCACTTCTGTGGTTAGTAGCGGCAATGAATGTTCACCATCCACTACTGCGCGAATTGTAATTTCAAGGCCCGCCTGAGAAACGCGAATACGCGATTTGAGATCTCTGATTCCCTTCACTTTACCGGCAGCCTTCAGACTCAGATTCTCAATGGTCTCCACTGAAATCTGGATATCCCCATACTCTGTACGCTGATCAACAGAAGGTAAAGAAGCGCGATCACGACGCAAAGAGATGTAGAAAAATCGGATGCTCAGAAGGAACAAGACAACTGCTACTACAATTGCAGTAATATAAGCTGCTGGTCCATTCTCAATCTCCAAAGTTTTAGGAATAGCACCGCTCAAAAGGAGGATGGCAATAACAGATAATATTCCGATACTTAAGCTGTAGACAAACAGCAAAAGTCTGTCCAAAATTTTTGCCACGAGTCTCATAACCTCCTTAAATTAGAGTAAACCCTCGACTTTACTGTCGGGGGTTTATGGAAGAACGACGACTGTTATTTCACGCGAAGAACCGTTTCAGCTTCCTCGTTCTTGTCTACAGTGTTGTTGTTCTTGAATTGTACATCATGAATATGCACATTCACTTCCACAACAGTCAGACCAGTCATAGTCTCGATGGAACGCTTAACATTACGCTGAATTTCAGCAGCCACTTCAGGAAGACGGTTACCATATTCAATGATTACAGAAACATCCACTGCAGCTTCGCGTTGTCCAACCTCTACTTTAACTCCTTTAGACAAGTTCTTACGTCCGAGAAGCTCAACAATACCACCGGCGAAACCACCGCTCATGCCAGCTACACCTTTAACCTCAACGGTCGCTAAACCTGCGATCACCTCGATCACTTCAGGAGCAATCTGGATCTCACCGATTTCTGTCCGTTCGTATTCTGTCGGCAATGTACTCATTTTAGACTTCACACCTTTCAACAAAGATTCTCATAAATTCAAGCGTAAAGCACGTCTCTTATTAAACATACTATATCATTTGACGAACTTTATGACAAACAAAGCGAAGTCGTCCTAAATTTCATACTCTTCCAGAAACTTGATGTCAAAATTACCATCCAGAAATACAGGATGCTCCAACAGTTTCTGATGGAAAGGGATCGTAGTATGGATTCCCTCCACGGCAAATTCAGCCAAGGCGCGCTTCATCTTTGCAATCGCTTCCTGACGTGTGGGTGCCCATACAATCAGCTTTGCAATCATAGAATCATAGAAAGGGGAAATCGTATAACCAGGGTACGCCGCACTGTCTACACGAACACCGAGACCTCCAGGCGGCAAATAAAAGCCGATTTTACCTGGTGAAGGCATAAAATTACGTTCTGGATCTTCCGCATTGATACGGCATTCAATAGACCAGCCATTAATCACGATATCTTCCTGTGTAAATGACAAAGGATTTCCTTCTGCAACCGAAATCATTTCCTTGATCAAATCCACACCCGTAACCATTTCCGTTACCGGATGCTCTACCTGAATACGAGTATTCATCTCCATGAAGTAGAACTGTCCATCCGGTCCAAGCAAGAATTCAAGCGTTCCCGCTCCCGAATAATTCACAGCGAGTGCTGCACGAACTGCTGCATTCCCCATCGCTTCACGGATATCCGGTGTAAGTACAGAACAAGGTGCCTCTTCAATCAGCTTTTGGCGACGACGCTGTACGGAACAGTCGCGTTCACCTAAATGCACTACATTACCATGCTTATCTGCAATAATTTGAATTTCTACGTGCTTCATACCTGTAAGGTACTTTTCCAAATATACACCAGCGTTGCCGAACGCCTTCTGCGCTTCCTGTTGTGCAGCAGTAATCTGCTTCACCAATGATTCCTCGTCCTCAGCAATCCGAATGCCCTTACCCCCGCCACCTGCGGTAGCCTTAATGATAATCGGGTATCCGATATCACGACCCAGCATGACGGCTTCCTCAACATCACCTACAAGGCCATCTGAGCCCGGGATGATCGGAACTCCAGCCAGCTTCATGGTTTCCTTCGCCACAGCTTTATCACCCATACGGTTGATTGCATCTGGAGATGGCCCAATGAAGATAATATTGCAAGATTCACAAATTTCTGCAAAATCTGCATTCTCAGCTAAAAATCCATAACCAGGATGGATGGCATCACATTCTGTTAAGGTGGCTACACTCATAATATTTGTAAAGTTCAGATAGCTGTCCTTGGACGGCATCGGACCGATGCAGTAAGCTTCATCAGCCAACCGGACATGCAGTGAATCCCGGTCAGGTTCCGAATAGACCGCGACGGTGGAAATGCCCAGTTCTCGGCAGGCCCTAATAATGCGGACCGCGATTTCGCCGCGGTTGGCAATCAACACTTTTTGAATGTTCATGCGTTTCCTCCCAAAGTTTTGCGAAGCTTCCGCTCCATAAGTAATCTGCGGTATTTATTCCGGTTTAACCAAGAATAGTGGTTGACCGTATTCTACAAGCTGACCATTCTCGGCCAGTACGGACACGATTTCACCTTTAATCTCCGCTTCCAGCTCATTCATCAGCTTCATCGCTTCGATAATGCATACCGTTGTTTTCTCACCAACACGGTCTCCAACATTAACGAACGATGGCATTTCCGGAGAAGCGGCACTATAAAATGTTCCCACCATTGGAGATACAATTTTATGTAGTTTGCCTTCTGCGACGGCTTGTGGCTGCTGCGCTGGAGGAACCTCACTGATTACTGGATAGGACACTTGCTGCACGCTCTGCGGCTGCGGGGCAGGCGTAAAGGGATAGGCATTATAAGGAGTCGCCTGTACTGCTGTTCCATCAGCTTCAGGGCGATCCGGTTTGCGAATTGCAAGCTTCATTCCTTCGCTTTCGATCTCCAACTCATGTACAGAGGAGGTCTGGTCCAGCAATTTAATTAATTCCTTAATTTCGCTCAACTTGAACATACATTAGTTCACTCCTTCAGCTTTCTCTCGAAGCCACTTCTTAAGCGGACAAGATAACTTTATGTATTATATCATAAACGCTAGAAATGGAAAGAGCCCGGGAGAACCCGAGCTCTTTCGTCATTTTTCCTATAATTTCACGTCTTATTATTTCTCGGAAACGTATTGAACACTAACTTTATCCTGAGACACACTCAGTTCCTTCATTACGAGATCAACGATGCTAACCGCTTGTTTTACATCCAGCTTGTCACTCAGTACGACTACTTTATAGCTGTCCCCAGCTTCTTCCTTCACGATGGCTTCCCCATATTTTTGTTGAAGCTGTTCTTCGATGCCCGTAATTTTAGATTCTTTTTCTTCAAGGTTAAGGAGCTGTTCTTGAGCAACTGCATTATCAGCAGGCGTCTTCTCCATATTGTTAATCAAAGCCAGTAAGTCTTGTTGGCTCTTTAGATTCTTTTGCTCACGTTCATACAGGTAGTTAGTGAACATGCTGCTCGCCGATACACTTTGTGAAGCTACTTCATCCAGGATTTCTTTATCATTCTTAGCAGGGGTTTTGGATGTTGTAGTAGCCGCTGTATCCTTAGCTGCCGTATCCTTAGTTGCTGTGTCCTTAGCTGCTGTGTCCTTAGCTGCCGTGTCAGAAGTTTTACTGGAGTCTTTTGCAGCAGTGTCCGTCGAAGCTTTCTCAGAGTTATCGCTGTCTGCTGCAGCTTTAGCTTTACTGCTATCATCCTTAACCGCTGTAGTTGCACTGTCATCAGTAGTTGCAGTAGCTGCACTATCGTCAGTGGCTGTAGCGTTATCTACAACGCCTCCATCAGCAACAACATCTCCTTGATTGACCACTTCGTTCACAACGATACCTTTGTCGCCAACCGTTGGTAATGCTGCGTTTGCTGTATCTTTTTTCAAGGAGTCTACCTGCATAGTTCCTGCTGTGTCTTTTGGAACCGATGCACCTGAATCTTCAGTAAATAAATAGTATGCCGAGAGTACAACCATCAAACTGAGCATAGAAACCAACCATATTGTTTGTCTTTTGCCGTTCATTCTTAATTCCTCCTAAAATTTAATCTAGTGGCTGCTTCGGAAGCACTCACTTCTTGACTTTCTCCTGCTACTCTTGTTTGCGTGGTACTACTGAAATCCGCTGAATTGGGACATTCAAGCCTTTTTCGATAGCCTGCTCGATAAGTCCACGAACGACTTTGTTCTCTGCACCTTTGGCAACTACCAGTACGCCGCGTACCTGAGGCTTAATCCGCTTCGTCACAATAGGTGTTTCATCACCCGATTGCGAGTAGGTTACGATTTCGCCATCCCTCGTATATTGTGTCGTGTGACGTTTTCCACCACTGGCATCCGTCTCCTCACTAAGCTGCTGGGAGTCGTTCATATTTCGCACCACGACAATTTCTTCCGTGGATTCCACAGTGACCATGATATCAACGGTACCGACACCAACGATTTTTTCCAAAATCTCCTTCGTCCGGTTCTCCAGTGTCTGTTCAATACTCTCGAACGAGTTAGTCGCTCCAGGATCACTCTGCACCAGCGCCGTTTGGGAGGACTGATTCAACGGTGGCTCACGCCCCGTATTCTCGTTATCAATCTTCTTCACATTGACGAAGGAATTAAACAGCATAATCGCTGCGCCCAGCAGACCCAGAATGATTAGCCAGCGAAAAGTATGACTTCTCTTCGGACTGCCAGCCCCACCCCCAGCCCATTGCTCCAGCTTTTTCAGCCAATTGCCCACTCCTATCCCTCCTAACATTGATAGTTTAGAAGCTACAGACTCATAACTTGACGTTATTCACAACGCCGCCATCTACTTGGATTACTTTGGGATCTAAATCCCATTTTTGTTCCAACAGCTTTACGATGGACTCCGTTTCAGTTGAAGGCGTGTTATTTTCTGTTACATTTCCGTTCACTGCTTTGGGCTCATCTGCAGAAGCTGATCCATTCTCTGGATTCGTACCGATCTTTACTTCTACAGGCTCTACAGGAGCGATTGCAATCGGCGGAGCAGCGGCTGCGCTGGAATTACCGGAAGCCCCTATGGAATTAGCTGTTGCTTGGGACATTGAGACCTTCACTGCAGAGATGACAGGAATATCTTCATTACCGGAGCTGCCGGATTTCCCCATGCCGAGCGTTACAGTGACATTAACCCCGCGTTTGCCGGTCTCGCTTATGATCTGCTCCCTCATTTGCTCAGCAACCTCTTCTGCGGCCAGCTTTAAGCTTTGATCCTGTCGCCCTTGTGCAAGCTTTTGACCATCTGCCAGAATCTTTTCCAAAGAGGGATCTCCACTTCCCCCTCCTGTGAATAAGCCTCCCTCTTTCTCCTGTCGCCCCATGGCTATACTCAGCTCGGCTATTGCATCACCTTTAAGGAGAGAAACGATCGGGCTAAGCATGGTAAGCAAGATCAGGAGGCTCAGCACCAGCCTTGAATAACGCTCCATGGATTTGCTTGGGAGCAGTAATTCAACGAATGATGCTAGCAGCACGACAAGTATGATCTCTCGTAGCCAATCGCCCAACCAGCTCATCGTTTCCCTCCTAAAAGTTTTGTTAGCATAGCCTTCAGAGAATTTCTTCGTACAAAACTAGCTTCGTAAGCACCCGCTAAGTTTTGTTAGCATAGCCTTCAAGCTCACCTCATCATGACGGTTAAATTGCCAGCGGTTAGCATGATCGTGACGGCCATAAAAAACATTAACGATACAGCTGCCAAAGCAGCGAATACGTACACCATGCTTTTTCCGATGGTCTGGAGGCAGACCACAATCGGCGTCTCTCCTAATGGCTGCATTACAGCAGCAGCTACATTGTAGATCAGCGCAAGCACCAGAATTTTGATCGCCGGAAAAGCGCAAAGGAACAAAATGATGATCACTCCGGATAGCCCAATAGCGTTCTTCACCAGGAGTGAAGCTGAGATCACTGTGTCTGTTGCATCTGCGAACATTTTTCCGATGACCGGAACAAAGTTGCCTGTAATATATTTAGCGGCCCGGATCGTAACACCATCTGTCACTGAACTCGTAATTCCCCTGACTGAAATCACACCGAGGAACACAGTGAGCAGTACTCCTAGTAATCCGGCTCCGATATTTCTTAGCAGATTCGCCAACTGGGTCAGCTTGTATTTCTCCGACAATGCACTTACGAGATGCAGCACCGCCGAGAAGAATAATAGTGGAAAGACAATGGTGTGGATCAGTGTGCCAACGGTATGAATCATAAAAACAATTAGTGGATGTGTGACCGAGACGGTAACAATGTTCCCCATGGAAGCTAGTAACGCGAACAGTAGCGGAATCATGGCCATCATAAAATCAATCATCCGGTCGATAGCATCCTTCGCATAACCTATAGCGATATTGAAGCTGTTCACGGCAATAACGAGCACTACCATATAACAGAGCGTATAAGCCACCTTGCTGACCGTTTTTCGCTCAAAAGCGGTTTGTAGCGTCTCCAGTATCATGCTGAGCACACTGACCATGACAATCGTGACCAGCAGCCTTCCGTTGTACAGCACCTCATGCCACATAAATCCAAGAAGCCCAGATAATACACCTTGTAAGCTGAGTCCCTTATCCCCTGGAAGCAGCATGTCCATAAGTGATGGTGTTGCCCCGTCTGGAAAAAAACCTCCGTAATCCTTCATCAGTTGATCCCAGTACGACTCCACCTTATCTGTTGGCAGATTGTTCACCTGACCCTTGACCCACTGGTCTACTGGGGAGGAGTTCCCCGATCCAGGTGCTGGAGTTGCTGGAGAAGCTATGGCCACCTGAGCTGTACCTGCAAACCATAGAATGAAGAAGCATGGGAGCAGCAGCAGTATTATTTTTAATTTTGGAGGACGAAAAACACTGCACTTTTGCATAACTTCTCCTCCCTAATCGTTGCTTAGCTTCCTTCAATTGCTTTAAGCAGGTAGCAGCTTCATGACCGTTTCAATAATGATGCTGATAATGGGTACAGCTAGTACCATAATGAGGACTTTTCCGGCGAGCTCTATTTTGGAAGCAATCGATTCCTGCCCTGCATCACGCACAATCTGTGCTCCAAATTCAGCGATATATGAAATTCCGATGATTTTGAACACGGTCTTCAAATAGATCATTTCCATCCCCGATGACTCTGCCACCCGCTCCAGTGTGGAAAGTATCATTCCAATCTTGCCGATTAGAAACAGGAAGATCAGAATCCCTGTGGCAGTAGCGAGGAGAAAGGCAAACATCGGTTTTTGTTCCTTCAGCACGAGAATCAATATGGTCGATATCAGCCCTATTCCAACAACTTGAATGATCTCCATAGCACGCCTATTGAAAAAGAAAGATCGTTTTTATTTCCTGCAACAGTCCGTCCAGCATTCGAATAACCATAAATAGCACAACGACGAACCCGATTACGGTAACCCAATGTGCGAAATCTTCTTTTCCCATCTGTTTAAGCACCGTGTGTATCATGGCGATAATTATGCCAATGCCGGCAATTTGAAAAATCGCATTGACTTCAATATTCATTCCTGGCACCTCGCTAAAAGATCAAAATGACGATCAATGCTCCAAGCAGCAGACCCAGGCTTTTACTCAATTTTTCATATTTGCCTTGATCCTCTCTGGCCACCGACTCCTCCTGCTTCAATTGCTGCAATGCTAACGCGATATGAGTGCTCTGATTGGACCTATCGCTTGTACCGAGAGTACAACTGAGCTGGCGGAGAATCTCTTTTTCTGTCCCCTTCAATGCGGTAGACTTCCAATGCGAGTCCATAGCCCTCTGAATGGCATCCTGGGCACTTCGATCAAGGGGTGGGCTCATCTCCTCAGCTGTTTTAATAAACAACGTTTTGAGCGGTTCCTTAGACTGAATCCCAATACGCCGCATAGCTTCAGGCAATGGGGTAAAGCCGTACATAATTTCTGTTTCCAGCCGCTGTAGCGCTGCTATCAAGCCTCTGATATGTCTTGGCCTGTCTGCATATTGTTTTGCAAATTGGAGCCCTGCTAGCGTACCAGCCAGCACAATCAGAACGGCACCGAATAGCTTAAGCATGTAAATCACCACCTAATCGATCCCCGGGTGAGATAAGAAGTAATCCGCGTTTCTGTCCATCCAGAACACGAAAGGAGAGCCCTGCTTCTGAGCGATGCAGAATGACGTATCTTTCGAACATCTTTTGTTCCAATAGCCCGCCAAGCCCGGGCCTACGAGCCAGTTCTATTACTTCTTTACCGTGAGCCGAAGCAACGACTGATATTCCAGCATGCAGCGCTTCAGTGACTGCTTCAGCGTCTTCAGGACGACCAATCTCATCAGCGATCAATACATCCGGTGACAAGGAACGAATCATCATCATCATGCCTTCAGCTTTGGGACAGCCGTCGAGAATATCTGTGCGCGGACCAACATCAAAGGCGGGAATCCCGCGTCTGCTTCCTGCAATCTCAGAACGTTCATCGACAATCCCCACCTTCAAACCGGGTCTTCCGCCTTCACGCTTCCCCAAATCTCCTAATGAGATTTGTCTCGCGATATCGCGAAGAAGTGTTGTCTTCCCGTGCTGTGGAGGCGAGAGGATCAAGGTGTGCATCATTCGCTGCCTCCCCTTGTCCAGCAGATAGGGTAGCACTTTATCCGCGACTCCAGGAACCTCACGGGCTATGCGGACATTGAAGCTTGTAATGTCGCGTAGATGCTCCACACCACCACCACTCAGCACCGTCCGACCAGCAAGTCCTATTCGATGGCCGCCAGGAATCGTAATAAATCCCTTTCTCAGCTCTTCTTCCATCGTATATAGTGAATGGTTGCTGATCAGATCTAGCAGTCTATGAGTGTCCTCCCGATCCGGCCTATAGGCTTCTTCCGGCCTTTGCGTTACGCTGCCATTTGCTCTAAGAAAGTGATATTTACCTGAATAGTTAATCTCCAGCGGACGACCTTCACGGACCCGAATCTCTTCCACCATTCCAAGTAGCGGAAGGGGAAGGCACTTTAATAGTGCTCTTACTTTTTCAGGAAACAATTGCAACCAATCATCTGCCATACAAAGTACCCCCAAGTTGTCCTCTATCTAATTGCTTTATTCCATATTTATGCTTGTACGCGCTCAATATGCCTATCATCTATCATTTTTTTAGAATCCCGATTAAGAGAAAGGCTACACCGCAACCGACCCAGCCCAGTTTGCTCCAGGACAACTGCTGAGCCATCCCTGTAAGTCCGATCGCTGTCGTCAATATCAAGATCGTCGGGCCTACCAAAGCTAGTCCAGAATTGACTGCAAGCGCCTTGTCTACCTGATTCAACCGCAGCATAATCAGTGCAGCTATAATCTCCGCACTACCCGAGAACAGCCGAAGAGTCGCCATCCAGCTTACATACTTGTCCAATCCACTCCACTCCTAACTTTTACTATTTCACACAGAATGATATTCAGGGCTTGTTTGTCCTTCTCTTATCCATGGATATGCGATAATTACTCACTTTAGACAAGGAGAAATGACAGAATTGCAAGTCCAACTGTGAAAGAGTTCATAGTACACACCTATATAAATAAATATAATCAGTACGATAAAATTATTTTTTACGAACACTTCCATCTGTGGTATCCTTGTTAATTGGAAATATAGTGGGTTTATATTTTCAAAAAGAGCAGACTATAAAGACATAAGAAAAAGAGGGGATTTGTGTCATGCAAGTTCGAAGTTACGGGTTACCGCAAAACATGCGGACCGTAGTCAGACCACTCAAGGAAGTAGCTATCATTATTTTTTCAGCCTTTTTAATTGCAAGCGGGATGCGATTGTTTCTAATTCCTCATCAGCTTCTGAGCGGTGGGGTAGCAGGGGTGGCTTCGGTCGTCGGTTATTTATCGGATCCGAAGTACATTTCTAAACTTTATTTTGTAATAAACCTTCCTTTAATTGTCTGGGGATTTATTGCAGTGGGGAAAAAGTACATCTTACTAAGCTTGCTTTCCGTCGTGGCCACCACCTGGTTCATTACCATTATTCCTGAGGTGCAAATGACCAAGGACCCCATTCTTGCAAGTATTTTCGGCGGAGTAATTATTGCTGGGGGCGTTGGTTTTTCTCTCCGTACTGGGGGCTCTTCTGGGGGATTTGATATATTAGGCTCGATTATTTCACGTAAACGGGATATTCCCATGGGGAATATCATGTTCTTAATGGATGGATTAGTTATTCTGAGTTTAGGCTTCTTTAAAA
This sequence comes from Paenibacillus sp. FSL F4-0236, assembly GCF_038000135.1. Lineage (NCBI taxonomy): Bacteria > Bacillati > Bacillota > Bacilli > Caryophanales > Paenibacillaceae > Paenibacillus > Paenibacillus sp. FSL F4-0236. The sequence continues at coordinate 1,056,898 of NZ_JBBOBK010000001.1, read as the reverse complement.
GCTGGGATTCCGCCTTATACGCTATGCTCTGTATTTTTGTAAAGAGTAGAGTAGTCGATATGATCCATATTCGCCATGTGAAGCTGACCTGCTTTATCGTTACCAAAGAACGGGAGATGATGTTAACCCGTCTCAGAGAGTTACCTCATGGCATCACTGTCGTCAATGCAGAGGGTGGATACAGTCATGAGGGAAATACCATGCTAATGACAGTAACGACTCGGTATGAACTTGCAAATCTACGGAGAACTATTCTTGAGGCAGACCCAAGCTCCTTCGTCAATGTTGTGGAGACTGTAGAGATTCAGGGCCGGTTCAAACGATTAGGATAAATTAAGGGACCTACCTCCCTTGCTGTTTTATAAATGAAAAGGAACGCTGCATTCAAATCTGCAGCGTTCCTTTTCATCTATAAGTGATGCTATGTGCTTATTTTTTACTAGCGGAAATATACCAGTCATTCACTTCCTTAGTAATTTCATCGCCGCCAGATTTCTTCCAGTTGGCCACCATCGTATCGAACTCTTCGATAGGGGATTGACCGTAAATGATCTTGGAGTACGTTTGAAGTACCAATTTCTTTAATAGCTCATTTTTGGATTTCATGGTTTCAGTCAGAGGTCCTTGGAAGTAATTCTTCATACGAATATCCTTTTGCTCCAAGACGATCTTCATGGCTTCAATATTCTCCGGTTTACGAACCGCAGCTGTAGCAATCTCATACGGAGTTTCAGGCGTACCACCGTTTGCCAGTTTGTTCATCGTCTCTGCGTACAATCCCGGCTCACGGGCACCGTCAAAAGTAAGAGAGTAGTAGATCGGTTCAACTAAATGTGTCCGGTCGCCATAGCCAGGGAATAGATCCGGATATTTCGCCGGGTCTTTAACTACAGTACCATCTGCTTGCTTGGCATAGTCATAACCTTCAGCAAAACCATTTTCGAAAATGCCACCTTTTTGTGGATTCGCCCAGTTATCGAATAAGAAGTTATAATAACGCAGCAGTGCTTCTTGATGCTTCGAATCCTTATTGATCAGCATCCATCCGTTAACAGACGGGTTACCACTTTGTGTACCAATTTTTCCATCAGGGCCGGCAGGAATAGCATAAGCTTTATATTTTGCACCAGGTACGTTGTTCAGCAGATCACCAAACGGCCAGTCAGGAAGCCAGTTGCGGCCTACAATTGCACCCGCTTGACCTTTAGTGAATTGTTCGTAACCACCATTTTCATCGACAAGACCTGCATCTTTAGTGATATAGCCCTTTTCCATCCATGTCTTCAGTGTAGACAGTGCTTGCTTCGCACCTGGATCGATCGAGCCATAGCTCAGCGTACCATCTGCACCTTTGTTCCATTGTTCTGGCATGGTGCCGAAATCACCGAACAACCAGCTGATATCAGCGATCCAGTTCAAGTAAGTATTTTTAAAACCGGTTGCGAGACCAAGAGTGTCTTTCTTACCGTTGCCATCAGGATCTTTGTTTACAAAAGCGTCCATGATGTTCTCGAAATCAGCAAGTGTCTTAGGAGCCTGCAGACCCAGCTTATCCATCCAATCTTGACGCAGCCAGAGAACCATGTCGTCATTATAAGCGTAATCCAGAACCGGAAGTGCCATAACTTTGCCATCGCGTGTTACTGGTAACAATGTATCCGGATTCAGCTCCATACCCTTCTTGTATACATCGCCAGCATACTTGTCGATCAAACCACCAACATCTGTGAACTGTCCGGAGTCAATCAGCATATTGACCGTTTCCATATCGCCACGGTAAGTGATCACGTCCGGCATTTTATCACCTGAAGACAACATAAGTCTAATCTTCGTCTGATAGGCTTGGTTGGTGTCGGTGACAACCCAATCATATTTCACATCAATGCCCAGATTATCTTTCATATAAGTGTTAAGAACGTTGTTCTCCATACTCTCGCCGGTTTTATAGTAATAGTTATTACCAATGGCCTTAACCGTTGTAAGTGTAATTGGCTCAACATATTTACTGCCATCCCAACCGGTTTCGTCAACATTACTTTTTGGCTGTGCTGCATTTTCAGTAGTGCTGTTTTCTTTCTTTGTCGCATCGTTTGAAGCTGCCGGACTGTTGTTATTATTACTTGAGCAAGCCGCCAGACTTAGCGCCATTACCGAAGCCAGTAATATGTTGCTTATCCGTTTGTATTGCATTTTCTTCTTTTCCCCCTAGATCGTATTGAGAGCGCTTCCCCCTGCTCTACATATCAAACTATAATTCTCGATGAAAAATTTGGAAATACCCGATATTTGGTGCTGATACTAATTTTTTTATCTTTTTACTATTACTCTTTAATCGCTCCTAATACTATCCCCTTCACGAAAAACCGCTGTAGGAATGGATAAATCAACAGTACTGGCAACATGCCTATGAAAATCTGTGCAGCTTTCACTGTCCGCTGAGAGATATTCAGCAGATCACGAGGATTCGCCGTCAGCTTACTGAAGTCCTGCGATACAATAACCGTCTGTAGGAATGTGGCAAGCGGATAGTTACGGTAATTATTGATATATAGTAAACCATCAAACCATGCATTCCAGCTACCGACAACTGAGAACAACGACAATGTGGCAATAGAAGCCATAGCCAATGGGAGATACACACGGAACAGTACGGTAAAGTGTCCTGCTCCATCAATCAACGCAGCCTCCTCCAGCTCTTTTGGCGTCGCCTTGAAGAAATTCATGAGCAGAATCATATTAAATACTTGCACTGCACCCGGTAACACAAGCGCCCAGATCGTGTCCATCATGTGTAAATTCCGCACGACCATATATAAAGGGATCATCCCGCCTGTGAACAGCATCGTGAAGACAAAATACCAAGCGTAGATGTTACGGCTTTTGAGTACTGACGAATCCTTCGATAAGGAATAAGCAGCAAGGGTAATCACGCTCATCGTCATAAATGTGCCAAGAATCGTCCGACCCACTGAAATAAAAAATGCCCGTAAGAAATTGGGATTGTTCAAGGTTTTGGTGTAGGATTCGATATTAAAATCGACTGGCCAAAGTCCGACCAGATGAGCATTAGCCGGTGCGCTTGCACTGAAGCTAATCGCTAAAATATGAATAATCGGCAGGATACAGAGCAGTCCAGCTATGACAAGAATGCAATAGTTAAGTATTGTGAACAACTGGTATCCTCTTGTTTTGTAATACATCCCTGAACCTCCTAGAATATTTTATAGTCAGCCAATTTATAGGCCACTCTGTAACCAACCACTATGAGTAAAAAACCAACCAATGATTTAAACACGCCAACAGCAGTAGCAAAGCTATACTGGCCATTTAAGATACCGGTTCGGTACACAAACGTATCAATGATATCGCCTTTATCGTATACAAGCGGGTTATACATATTAAAGATTTGGTCAAAACCAGCGTTAAGTATATTACCAATAGCCAAAGTAGCAACGACAATGATAATAGGTACCAGCGACGGAATCGTTACGCTTAAAGTTTGTCTCCAACGGTTCGCGCCATCTACCTCAGCTGCTTCATATAGCGACGGATTCACACCCGCTAACGCTGCCAAATAGACGATCGTACCATACCCAAATTGTTGCCACACATCGGTCACCACTACGATAAAACGGAACCAGTTGCCGCTGGCTAGAAATAGGATAGGCTCAATGCCAAACCAATTCTGTAATACAGAATTAATCATCCCGTCAGCGGATAACATATCCGTCAAGATGCCTCCGAGAAATACCCAAGAGATGAAATAAGGTAAGTATACGAGCGTTTGCACCGTTCTTTTGACCGAATTTCGCCGGACTTCATTCAACAGAAGCGCAAATGTAAACGGCACGATGACATTCAATATAATTTTCAAACCGGCGATCAGAACGGTATTAACAATAACTTTCTTACTGTCCGGGTATTCAAACATAAAGCGAAAATGTTCAAGTCCAACCCACTTTGATCCCCATATTCCGTCATAAGGCTTGAAGTCTTTGAAAGCGATCACAAGTCCCCCAAGTGGCAAATAACCGAAGATGAACTGTAGCACAACAGCAGGTATCAACATTACATGCAGTGGCCATGTTCGTTTTAGGAATCCTTTCAGCCAGGGCCGCGAGACCAGTGTGCCTTTTACATTCATCTTTTTTGCTGTTTCCATCCCCATAATCCTCTCTACCATCATTTTTTAGGATTGACATCTGCAACATCATCCTGCAATAGTAAGTATACAATCGCCTTATAAGGTCGTCTGCGCCGAGAATTTTGGAACAATGCCTGATTTTTTGTTTCCTTACTTTCATGAAGCGAAGGAGTCGCAAGCATGAACACACGCTTTAATACATTTACAAAAATCATCTCTTTGGTCCTGATCCTGCTAATTCCGCTCGTGGGACTATATTGGTTCTCCAACCAGACAAGCCTGCGTGTGGTCTCGGACGAAATTGAGAAATCGATGTACAAGGACCTTACATACTTTGCCGTGCAGACTGACAATGTCGCCGCGCAGCTCTCAAAAGGCGGACTTATCCTCAGCGAAGATATCAATGTACGCGCGCTCGAATTCATCGAAATTATGACACTGTATGAGCAGACTAATGAAAAGCTCAAAATTGATGACAAGCTGAAACTTGTAATCGCTTCCTCAATATGGGACACAACACTTAGCATCTATGCCCCCGACACACGAACTTTTGTTTCCTCCAATGTTTCCAATGTGTTTGACAACAACCAACTACGGCGCAACTTTTCTCGGACTTGGAAAATAACGACCGATGTGCCCTCCTTCTATCGTGGGCAGCAACGCTTTGTTCGTCATATTACCGAGCCATTTAATTCCTCCTTGGATCAGGCGAAGCTGATTGTAGAAATGAGCTTTCCTGCCACGGATTTGATCAAGGCACTGGATCGTTTCAAAAAAGGAGGCAAAGGTGATCCTTTTTTTATTTCATCCGATCATAGTGTGATACAAGCCATAGATGCGGATCAGAAGCTACAGAAAGAGCTAATTGAAAAGATCGATCTGAAGGTTCTCGCTAAACATCCGTTCACACGGCTTACACTCTCTGGAAGCGAATACGCCGTCAGTTGCGTCTGGATGCCGGAGCTCAGACAGTATCTGGTGGATTATTTGCCAATTCAGGATGTAGTACGGCCGATTACAACAAACAGCTATTTATTCTACAGCTCGATTTTCTTCTTGCTTGTAGGCAGTACTATCGCAGCGTACTTCTTATACAACACCGTTCAAGTGCCTATTCGTGAACTTATCCGTGGAGTGCGCAGAGTCAAACGTGGGGATTACACAACGATCAATGTCTTGCATCCAAATAATGAATTTCACTTCCTACTGGTCAGCTTTAATGATATGGCCACGCAGATTGAACAGCTTATACAGAATGTTTACCTGGAGCAGATAGCTTCAAGAGACGCCAACCTGAAGCAGCTGCAATCGCAGATTAATCCGCATTTCCTATACAATTGCTTCACACTCATTCGCAGTCTGACACGTCTAGGTGAGAAAGAGACGGTTATGCAGCTAACGATGCATCTAAGTAAATATTATCGCTACACGACCTACTCAGAGCGGCAAACCGCCGAGCTGAAAGAGGAAATCGATTTGGTTCAAAGCTACCTCGCCATTCAGGCGATCAAAGTTCAGGATTTAAAATACGAGATTGATATCCCCAGTGACTTTGCAGGGCTTAAGCTGCCGCGTCTTATCCTTCAGCCACTAGTTGAAAATGCCGTATTGCACGGGATAGAGCCGGTAGGCTGCGGAAGTATTCATATCAGTGCCTATGTCACCGAAGAGTATAATATTATCGCAGTTCAGGATGACGGGATTGGTCTTACGGAAGAAAAGCTTATCTCATTGCAGCGGCAGATTGCGTTTCCTCCTGTCGAAGATAAGGGCTGTGCTTTATGGAATACAAGGCAACGAATACAGCTGCAGTTCGGGAAAGAAGCCGGGCTGCGTATTATCAGGCGGGAGGAAGGCGGAGTTGAAACCCAGCTATACTGGCCTAATCAGTCAGATTACGATAGTGCTTCATAACTGGCTTACATCAAGGAGGAACATGAAATGCACCAACTGTTAATCATAGATGATCAGACAGCCCTTGCAGATGATTTAGCTGATATGCTTCCCTGGCACGAAATAGGCATCGACATTGTTCATAAAGCCTACTCTGGACGTGAAGCACTAGAACTACTCTATGAACATTCGATCGACGTCGTTGTAACTGATATCTGCATGCCGGGAATGTCAGGGCTCGATCTCATTGCCGAAATCAGACGTAACTGGAAACATACAAAATGCATTCTGCTCACAGGTTTTGCCGATTTTGAATATACCAAACAGGCGCTGAAGCTGAGATCCAGCGATTATCTCCTTAAACCAGTTGAAGACGAAGAATTAATGAGCGCCGTTCGCAAAGCACTAGACGAGCTTGAACAAGAGTGGCAAGAAGTCATTTCGATTCAAAAAATTAATTATACGCTTAGAGAACAGCTGCCTAAGCTACGGGAATATCTACTGAGGGATCTGATTACCGGCAAGCAGGACCCGGCCATTGGTCCACTTTCCAAAAAACTTCAAATGTATGAAGTTCCCATTGCCAGAGGCACTTCCTACAGCATGATGCTGCTGAGGATAGACACAACAGAAGGTGAGTACGATCAAAGTGATGAGACACTCATTGAATATGCACTGACTAACATTGCTGCTGAGCTGTTCGGCCCCCGTATGGCGTTATGGCATTGTACAGATATGCACGGATTTATCGTCTGCTTGCTGTCAGACAAGTCCCTTCCAAATACGATTGAATCAACAAAGATAAGCGAAGAAGAGGCACTCGATGTCTGGATTGAAACACAGGCCTTTCAGCTCCAACGTGCGGCTAAATCCTACTTAAAGGTAGGCGTATCCGTTCTAACGAGTAAAAGAGGCCAATTTCCGCAAGATATCCGGACCATGTATCAGTCCTCACTGGCGAGTTTCAGGCATTTCATCGGAAGGGATACCGAATTGTTCATTTCACTAGCCAAGGAACCAAACCGCGGTGAAATGCAGCAGCTAAATGAGCTCTATGTAACGCCGACTCTAGGTTTGCTGTTGGAAATGGGCCAATGGGAAGCAGCCAACGATAAGCTGGCGGCAATCCTGAAAGAGCTGGAAGAAGAATGGCGAGACTCGCAGGAGCATATCCTTGAAGCTTATTTTGCCATTGCCTCCTCCATTTCTTCTCTTATTCATCGCACCAAAAAATGGCTGGCTGACACGATCGGTGAAGATTTCTATACCGTAACTAGCGGGCAGCCTATGCAAACAGTCGATGAGCTACGCAACTGGAGTGAACGGGTCATCGCCAGCTACCGACGCTCGGTTAGCAGTGTGGAGAAGGATTCCCGAAACTCCATTATCCGCAAGGTACAGGATTACATCGCGCAGAACCCTGGTACAGCTTCACTACAGACTATATCTTCAAGCGTATATCTGAACCCTTCATATCTCTCGAAGATTTACAAGCTTGAAACTGGTGAAGGAATCAGTGAATATACGCTTCGTATTCGTATGGAGAAGGCAATTCTCTTGCTAGAGCAGTCGCCTGAAAAAATCTATGAAATTTCAACCTTGCTTGGCTATCAAAAACCTAGCTATTTCATTCATCTATTCAAGAAGCATTATGGCATAACACCGCAGGAATACCGCAACAAACTCGGTTTATAAGTCTAAACAAGAAAAACGCCTGACGTCGTCCTTGGAGGTAGAGTTACAAGCTGAGTACATCCGTAATTCCATACTCGTATCCATATACACCTTCGTAGTGTGGTTCCGCTTGCGGACCGAATGGCTTTATTTCGATGAAATGAGCACATCTATTAGGGACGGACCGTATTGCACTTATTCCTAATAACAAGCCCCTTCCCGGTGATCTGGGGCGAATAACAGCGCTGGCTCGTTTACGTTACCGGCGGCACATTGTATTCGATTTTTCGCATACAATTGGCTCGTTTACGCTACCGGCGGCACATTGTATTCGATTTTTCGCATACAATTGGCACATTTACGTTACCGGCGGCATATTGTATTCGATTTTTCGCATACATTTGGCTCGTTTACGTTACCGGCGGTACACTGTATTCGGTTTTTCGCATATATTTGGCTTGTTTACGTTACCGGCGGCATATTGTATTCGATTTTTCGCATACATTTGGCTCGTTTACGCTACCGACGGCACATTGTATTCGCTTTTTCGCATACATTTGGCTCGTTTACGCTACCGGCAGCACATTGTATTCGATTTTTCACATACATTTGGCTTGCTTACGTTACCGGCGGCACATTGTATTCGGTTTTTCGCATACATTTGGCTCGTTTACTTTACCGGCGGCACATTGTATTCGGTTTTCGCATACATTTGGCTTGTTTACGTTACCGGCGGCATATTGTATTCGATTTTTCGCATACAATTGGCACGTTTACTTTACCGGCGGCACATTTGTATTCGATTATTCGCATACATTTGTCCGTAGGCTCGACTAAAACATGCATTTCGGAGGATATAAGGTCCGCTCGGTTTTTAGAATCTGACGGAGGACTCCTCGTTTATTCCATGTCTCCTGCTTCTTCACGTTCACCCCTCCTTCCTCTTTCTTCGGAGTTATCCACATTTTTTGTATTGTATAATTTCCTAAACAATAAAAAAAGATGCTTACAGCCATTTAGCTGTAAACATCCCTTTTTATTTCCCCAGCAGCTCTTATCGGCGATCTTTAGGACCTCCGACGAAAGCCTGCTCAGTTGTATCAAGATTGTAGGCGGTATGAAGCGCCTGTATGATTGATGGCAAATTGCCTGATTCAATGACGCAAGATACTTTGATCTCAGAAGTGCTGACCATCTTGATGCTTACACCCTCTTGGGAGAGTACATCAAACATTTGAGCCGCTACCCCTGGATGGCTGACCATACCAGCACCAACGATGGATACCTTCACCAGGTTATCCTCGGAGGTAACTTCACGATAAGGCAAAGTTTTATGAATTTCTTTAATTACTTCCTTCGCCCGATCCAGTTCATCAAGAGAAACTGTAAATGAGAAGTCAGCCTGCTCATTCTGTACACCACTTTGTACGATGATATCTACGTTAACGCCCTCTTCAGCAAGCTTGCCGAAGACCTGAGCGAGTACACCTGGTACATCAGGAACTCCAAGAATACTGACACGTGCTACATTCTTATCAAATGCAATACCACTTACTACGATTCCCTGCTCCATGCTTATTTCCTCCTTCACAACGGTACCTTCATTATGATTAAAGCTCGATCTAACGACCAGCTTAACTTGATGACGCTTAGCGTACTCCACTGCACGTGGATGTAATACAGCTGCTCCCAGATTGGCAAGTTCCAGCATTTCATCGTAAGAGATTTCCTTCAGCTTACGTGCCGTCTTCACAATACGCGGGTCTGTGGAGTAGATACCATCTACATCGGTATAGATCTCGCATACATCTGCTTGAATAGCAGCAGCCAATGCTACGGCTGTTGTGTCCGAACCACCGCGGCCTAATGTGGTGATCTCACCGTCCACAGTCATTCCCTGAAAGCCTGCAACGATCACGATCTGTTCACGCTCCAAAGACGCTAATACACGACGCGGGTCAATTTCATTGATACGAGCTCTGCCGTGAGTTTCGTCTGTTCGGAATCCAGCCTGCCATCCTGTATAAGAAACTGCATTCCGCCCGATCCCATGCAGGGCAATGGACAATAGAGCGACGGAGATTTGTTCACCTGTCGTCATCAACATATCCATTTCACGTGCGGGCGGCTGCCCGTTTAGTTGCTTCGCCGTATCGATCAAATCATCTGTTGTATCCCCCATTGCAGATACAACCACAACGCAGCGATGTCCCTCATCTTGCTTGTCTGCGATGCGCTTGGCGACGCGTTTCATTCGTTCAGTGTCGCCGACGGAGCTGCCTCCGAATTTCATAACATAAAGTGACAAAGTCCCATTCACTCCCCATATCGGTCTATGTAGTTGCTTCTAATCGGTTTCCCGCTTTAAATCAGTATAATACGAAAACAGTGCCTTGCGTTAATGGTTTCATAAAAAATTTATTAAATTTCCCCGCTGTGAAAAAAAAGATAAGGTCAGCATCTGCCCTTCAGCTGTGCTTATTTTACTCAACTTCCAGTATTTTAATGTAGGTTTCCATAGCATCTTTATCCGTTACTGTTCATAAAAAAACCTCCACCGTATAAACGGGGAGGCTCTTCTGGTAATATCTAGGTTATTGTTCTGTTTCCTACGCGCGGGAGATATATTTACCTTCACGAGTATCAACCAGCAAGATGTCTTCCTCGTTGATGAACAATGGAACCTGAACACTATGTCCGGTTTCAAGCTTGGCCGATTTCGTAGCACCTTGAGCAGTGTTTCCTTTAACGCCAGGCTCAGTTTCAACAACCTTCAACTCTACGCTGGTAGGAAGGTTGATCCCAAGAATCTCACCTTTGTAACTAACGATGTTTACAGTCATGTTCTCTTTAAGGAAATTCAATTCCCATTCCAATTGCTTTTCGGACAATTCGAATTGGTCATAAGTTTCGTTATCCATGAAAACGTGGTCCGATCCACTGGCATAGAGATATTGTACACCACGGTTTTCGATAATAGCACGGCCAATCGTTTCACCTGCACGGAATGTACGCTCTACTGTATTACCGTTACGCAAGTTCTTAAGCTTGGAACGAACAAATGCTGCGCCTTTACCTGGCTTAACGTGTTGGAAATCAATAACGGTAAAAATATCTCCCTCTACCTCTACGGTCAAACCTGTTTTAAAATCATTTACTGAAATCACTAAAAATCCCTCCAAAATTTATAATCAATCTAATACTTCACACTTACTTACAGTACTGTATATTCTTTAGACGAATGGGTCAGCAGTGATATTCCGCTCTCCGTGATCACAATGTCGTCTTCAATACGTACTCCGCCAATTCCCGGCAAATAAATACCAGGCTCCACAGTTACTACCATCCCCGGCTGCATAATATCGTCGCTAAGTTTGGACAAACGCGGCCACTCATGAACTTCCATTCCAAGTCCATGGCCTGTGCTGTGTCCAAATTGTTCACCATATCCGTAGCTAGCAATGATATCACGTGCCAAGGCATCACATTCCCGTCCAGTCATACCCGGCTTGATATGTGCTAAAGTATGTAGCTGAGCTTCCAGCACAATATCATAGATCTCTTTCAGCTTCGGATCCGGTGCTCCGAGTGCGATAGTTCTTGTCACATCTGAGCAATAGCCATCAAGTAATGCACCGAAATCAAGGGTAATGAATTCATTGCCTTGAATTACACGGCTGCTTGCTACGCCGTGTGGCATGGACGAGCGTTCACCTGAAGCAACAATCGTATCAAACGATGAAGAAGTTGCACCATGGGTACGCATATAAAATTCCATTTCCAAATCAACATCGCGCTCAGTCATGCCCGGCTTGATCACGTTCAGAATATGACTGAATGTAGCATCGGCCAGATCTGCTGCACGTTGCATAACGGCAAGCTCTTCCTCATCCTTGAACATACGAAGGTCTTCCACAGCTTTGGAAATTGGAACTAACACTGCCGGCTTAAGTGCTTCTGCATATGAGGTGTACGCGCTGAATGAAACATCATCCTGTTCGAAACCGATACGTACCTCTTTACCAGAAGGCAGAAGCTCGCGAACTGTATCAATGAACTTAGTTGTATGTTCTACAACTTTAACCCCCATTGCTTGGTCCGCGGCCTGTGTCATATACCTGAAGTCAGTCAGCAGATAACAATCATCACTTGTCACCAGTACATAACCGGACGATCCGGTAAATCCACTTAAATAGCGGCGGTTATAACCGCTAGTTATCAACATTGCATCCAATCCTTGATCCTGCAAAACCTTACGCAGCTTGGAGACACGCTTGTTACCCATTTTCATTCTCCTCTCGAAATAGCCACATTGTATTTTAACATAGGGATATCCCCTTGAGAAGTTTTTTCGCGCCGTTAGGCAAGCGCTGTACTTTGCTCACGCTTCCGTTCGTCCGTATACTCGATCGCTGCTGTATATCCAATGAACATTCCCCATAGCAGAAAAATGCAGAACTCACTAATGACAGTGTTCCACGGCAGCTTGAATGGGGGCTGCATAAGAAACATCTGCGAACCAGGAATAAATATAATCGCCCACCATAAAACGCCGTAGACCAGGCCTGGCCAAGGTCCCTTCAGCTTGCGGAGAAGCAGTACATACAGCATGGAGGCGATGACCGAAAATACAATAAACATCATATATCCCACGAAATGTCCAAATGCTGTTGTCAAAAACGCATGTCTGAAAAAAGGCTCTGCGATAAAGCCAGGGCTGACTTTGGTAAAACTGAACCAATAGACTAGCCAATGAAGCCCACCCCAAATTAATCCTGCAAAAAAACCTAATTCGAGTGCAAAAAGCCAAATATTTGTATGCCCCGATTGTTGTTGATGAGATTTGCTCATGAAATTGCCTCGCTTTCTTTATTTTCAATGCCGATTTATCTCTCGTTCTCTCTAGAAGATAGTATGTACAGCAAAAGGCGATCCAACTAGTAATGTCTTCAAAAATTAGTTACAATGTATTATATAAATCATATTAAATACGAGAAGGTGAATTGGTTGTCCCAGGAAACTCCCAGTTACGGCGGCCAAGCCGTCATTGAAGGCGTCATGTTCGGCGGTAAGCATATCAATGTAACAGCCGTACGACGCAAGAATCAGGAAATCACATTTTTAGAAGTACCCAAAAGCGATAAGAGCTGGGTCACGAAACTGCGCAAGATTCCGCTGCTTCGCGGCCTTGTCAGTATAATAGATGCCAGCGCTAAAGGCTCTAAGCACTTGAACTATTCAGCCGAATCCTACGCTGAAGATGAATTGGAACCGGAAGATATCGAGAAGGAAGAAGCGAAGCCGAAGAAAAAGGATGAGGGCTGGAGCCTTGGAATGATTTTTGGGGTTGCTGTAATGGGTATTCTCTCCTTCTTGTTCGGAAAGCTCATTTTTACGCTTGTTCCGGTATTTGTAGAGGATTTTTTATTTAAAAATGTATTTGATAACTACGTACTGCACAACCTCATAGAAGGCGGCATCAAAATGATTCTCTTGCTGGTCTATTTATGGGCGATTTCTCAAACACCTGTGATCAAGCGACTGTTCCAGTATCACGGCGCCGAACATAAAGTCATCAGCGCTTTTGAAGCAGGCGAAGAACTGACTGTTCAGAACGTTCAGAAATACAGCCGTCTGCATTACCGCTGTGGAAGTAGCTTTATGATGCTGACGATTATCCTCGGTGTGATCATTTACTCCGTAGTCCCATGGGATAATCTTTGGGAACGAGTGATCCAACGGATTATCTTGTTGCCAGTCGTAATTGGTGTATCGTTCGAAGTTCTAAAGGGAACCAATGCGGTAAGAGAAGTACCAGGCCTTAAATATCTGGGTTACCCTGGATTGTGGCTGCAACTCCTTACAACCAAAGAGCCAAAAGACGATCAGGTAGAAGTATCTATTGCCTCTTTTAACCGTATGCGTGAGCTTGATGCTGCGATTGAAGCAAGAGGATATTCGGAGGCAAGTGTGTCAGGCGGCATATTGGATCCTGCGAAAGGATGAGTGATCTATGATCAGGCATGCTTTAATTTTTTGGATTACGGTTACGCTTGCGATTTTCGGTTTTGTGATTGGAGTCTTGACTGAGCCCTTCTTTACGCTGTCGAAGCTGATTCTCCCCCTAGTACTGTTAGCAATCATTTATTATGCTTACAAAAAAATGGGACCAGGCAAATACGCTCGTAGCAGCAGTGGATCTAAGGTTAAAGTGAAGCCTTCCCAGAAAACCATGTCAAAGGTAGCAGGAATTCGCAAGACTCAAGCTGCACCAGGCAAACGCAAAAGCTATCCTTTCCAAGTGATCGAAGGAAGTAAAGGGAAAAATGACGATCAGCTTCCGAAGTATCACTAACTTCATAAGAACTCCAAAAAGCATCTCCACGTTTTAAGTAACGTGCGGGATGCTTTTTTCTCATATGGTTATTATCATGTTCGTTATCTTGGTCGCCACTCCTTAAAGAAATCTTCTCCTGCTTTAAGTCCAGCAGCATACATTTCATCGCTTTGCGCTTTTGTAATTTCAAATTGAGTCGTCCCAATCCCAAGCGTAGGAATTTTTACCGTACGAACAAATTTATCCCCTTCAATAAACTTCTCATCATGAGCAGAGAGCATGGTGGTTACCATAGCTTGGAGCATACTGAATGGCCCTCTAATTTTATGCGGCTGTGGATCGGTCTTACCTACCGTTTGATAACCTACCGTAGGAATTCTGCTCCCAGGTTGTTTGCTCCCATTATTCTTGCTGTCAAATAGCCACAAAGGAAAGTTACTCAAGAGCCCACCATCTACAACATACACAAACTGCTCGGCAAAGGATTTCCCTCTTGCTGCCTGCCCGTTTAGTCTTAACATCACAGGATCAAAAAAATAAGGAATGCTGCAGCTCATTCGCACTGCCTTGGCCACTTCAAAATGCTCCGGAGAGATCCCATACTGCTCCAAGCCATCTGGCAAGACCAATATCCTTCCATTTGTGATATCGGATGCGATGATAGATAATTTACCGGCAGGCAGATCACGGAAGGTGATGATCCCCTTTTTCAGTAATAATGCTCTTATCCAGGACTCCAAGGCTTCTCCAGAATATAATCCTTTCTTCAATAACACTCGCAGCGCAGGACCAACGATAGCCGTATTATAAATGGGACCTCGCTTCAGAAACGATGAAAAGGATGTTCCTTGGATTATCCGACACATTTCCTCCCCTTCATAGCCCGCTGCTAGTAAAGTGGCTACAATCGAACCTGAGGAGGTTCCTGCTACCCTTTTAAAAGTCCAGCCTGCCCTTTCTGTAGCTTCAACTGCTCCCGCAAGAGAAATCCCCTTTACGCCTCCTCCTTCAAATACTGCGTTAATCTCCATACACAAAAATCCCCCGTTTCCCATAGATTCTATTGCTTATCTATGAGCACAGGGGAACATTCATGACTCCTTATGAATAACAGCTAAACTATTAGGATTTAAAATAAAAGGTCAGTAAGCTCGACAATCCGAACGGATTGCGGACTACGACGTCATTCGCTCTAAACATAATACTACCTGCAACCTCTTCGTACTTCTCATTATATTTGAGCTGATTAATAATTTGATCTCCACTTTGCCATTCAGCCTTTTGATCACTGGCTCCGACCTTATAACCAGCTAACCCGATGTAGAGTTTAACATTCGTATTCTCGACTTCTTTTACCCACCAATCTACTAACTTGTCATAACGAGCTGTGCTAAAGGACAAACTCCAATAAATTTGCGGAGCGACATAATCAATCCAGCCCTGCTTAATCCATGTCCGAACATCCGCATACATGCTGTCATAAGCAGATACCCCTGCAGTCGTGTCCGAACCTGTACTATCATTTTTAATATTTCGCCATACTCCAAAAGGACTGATTCCATAAGAAGCCTTTGGCTTCACCTTATGAATTTGTTCTCCCAACTGACGGACAAATTCATTAATATTATCTCGGCGCCAATCAGCTTTAGAAAGCTTTTTCGTATTATAGGTAGAATAAGCAGCATCATCGGCAAAAGTAACATTTGAAGGATAAAAGTAATCATCCAAATGGACACCATCAATATCGTAACCTTTAACCACTTCCATCACCGTGTCGATGATATGTTGGCGAGCCTCCGGAATACCTGGATTAATGTATTTCTTACCATCGGCATTCACAATCCATTCTGGATGTGCTTTTGCCACATGGTTACTTGCTAACGCTGAGATGGAAGCATCCGTCGTTGCACGGAATGGGTTGAACCAAGCATGAAACTGCATGCCGCGGGAATGCGCAGCACTGACCATATAGCTTAGAGGATCATATCCCGGATTCTTCCCTTGTGTACCCGTCAATACCTTAGACCAAGGAACTAAAGTCGATGGATACAGACTATCTGCTGAAGGTCTAACCTGAACAAATACAGCATTAAAGCCAACAGCCTTTAGCTTGTCTAACAAATTATCAAACTCCTGCTTTTGTTTCGCTTCATTTCCTGCCGAAGACGTTGAAGGCCAGTCCAGGTTGAATACGGTAGAGATCCAAGCCCCCTTCATCTCCTTACCAGTCGATCCACCAGGGATAGTCGGTAACGTCGGCACTGTTGGTGTCGTTGGTGTCGTTGGTTTTTCTGGATCGACAGATTGTGGTGGTTCAGTGTTGGAGATCAAGGAAATATGCTTATTAACCTGATCCCATAACACCTGCAGTCCCAATTGCTCACTTACAAAACGAATGGGTACCATTACCCGCCCCTGCTTAATCTGCACGGATGTATCCAGCGCTACCGAAGTATCGTTTACCCATGCGTTTTTCAGGCCACTGGTCAGCTTGAGAATCGTATCTCCTTGAGTGATCGTTACAGTCTTACTATTTTGATTCCATACTACGCCGGCATTTAATCCTTTACTGATCACACTTATTGGCACCATCGTTACATTGGAAGTTGTGATATACGGAGGCACATCACTAACCAGCGCCTCTCCATCCAGTTCAATCGTAATTTGCACCGCTGCCGCGCGTGCACCAGGAGACCATAAAGGCAGAAACAACATAAGTACTAACAAACTCAACATCCATTTACGATAATTCATAATTCCTCCCCAAATCTAAAAAATATGTATCCAAAAAATAAGAAAAAACGGATAAATCCTTCAAGCAGATGAGAGAATGCCTCCTTCTAAAAAGGGGGTATCTGTCTCTGCAAAAAATATAAGAAGTACCGAATAAAACTCATACTCTCTTATATTTTTAAAAGGACTGTATCCGTTTTGACGCTAAAAACTGGGAAAGGTTGCACTAAACAAAATAGAAACGGCTATACTATCCACTGATTATGCTCACGAAAGCCTTGCTGCGCATAACTTTTAGGACAGTATCCGTTTCGGGAAAAACATTTCAAGAATCGCTTGTCAGTTCGTTGTGAATCGCATATAAAGTCTGTACACGTTCTTCGTCGCGGCGGAAATATTCTACCAATGTTTCAATACGCGTAATCGAATCCCAACTTAAGTGATGCTCGATTCCTTCAACATCATTATAAATGTATTCCTGCTGTACTCCGATCAATCCGAGGAATTCCTCCAATAGTTGATGGCGATCAACCAGACGTTTTCCTACTTTTTTCCCTTTGTTGGTTAGGACAAGCCCACGATATTTCTCATAGATGAGATATTCGTCCTTATCCAGTTTTTGGATCATCTTGGTCACAGAGGAGGGGTGTACTTCCAGTCCCTCGGCAATATCCGAGACCCGCGCATAACCTTTCTCATCTATGAGCTTGTATATGCGCTCCAAATAATCCTCCATGCTGGGTGTTGGCATTAAACTTTACCTCTTTTCTATAATGAGCATGGCGCCGGGCCAAACCTTGCTCTAACAATGATACATGTTTCTAACGCACCTTGGCAAGTCCTTCAAAGGAACTTACAGATGAGTTGCACATGTTTGCCATGCTTCTATTGGGGCTGAGTTAGACATAATAAACATACTCGTCATTCAAAAGGAGCGTGAATTTATGACTATAGTGACGCCAGAGCCCTCTACTTTAAAAAGACCCAGAAAACCTACTGCACTTTTTCTTCCAGAACTTGTTTTCTTCGAACCGAATGCTTTAAATTACCCTAAAGGTGAAAAAATAATGGAATGGGTAAAAGCTAACGATATCCCCTATCGTATGACCACATCACATAATCGGATTATGAATTTTCCTGGTGAAACGGAGGTCGAGCAATATAAAATTGCCAAAAGAACGCTTGTTGTCGGCCTACGCAAAACTTTGAAATTTGACCAATCAAAGCCATCGGCTGATTATGCTATTCCCATTGCCACCGGCTGTATGGGGCACTGCCATTATTGCTATTTGCAGACTACCTTAGGGGCAAAGCCCTACATTCGCGTATATGTAAACACAGGTGACATTATAGATGCTGCCAAAAAATATATTGAGGAGCGCAATCCAGAAATCACCACTTTTGAAGCTGCCTGCACATCAGATCCTTTAGGACTTGAGCATATTACCGGCTCTCTGGCAGAACTAATTACATTTATGGCAAAAGAACCCCTTGGCCGCCTGCGCTTTGTGACCAAATACCAACATGTTGAACCACTGCTTGCTTTGGAGCATAACGGACATACCCGAGTTCGCTTCAGCGTCAACGCAGATTATGTAATCAAAAATTTCGAGCCTGCCACCTCCCGCTTTGAGGAGCGTATTGAAGCCGCTGGAAAGGTAGCACGGGCGGGTTATCCACTTGGCTTTATCATTGCTCCAATTATTTGGTATGACGGCTGGCAAGAAGGTTATGCTGAGCTACTGGCCAAGTTAGCCCAGACCCTTCCCCCTGAAATCGGAAAAGGACTAACCTTCGAAATGATTCAGCATCGATTCACCAAAACCGCAAAGACGGTTATAGAGAAGCGCTACCCCAAATCCAAGCTAGAAATGGACATGGAGAAGCGTAAGAAGAAATGGGGACGCTGGGGACAAAATAAATATGTTTATCCAGATGAACAGCAAACCGCCCTGCGAGAGTTTATCACAGAGCGGATATTCGAACATTTTCCAGAAGCAGGAATTGATTATTTCACTTAAAAAATGAGCCAATCTGGTGTGATTCCCTGTAGCCAAACTGTGATCCGAAACATTTGATCTGTAAAGAGCAGAACGCCCATAAATACCATGAGAACGCCACCAATCTTCATCAGCACATTTGAATATTTAAGGATACGTCTGGCTCCCCCAAGAAAGAAGGCTAAGACAAAGAATGGCAATGCGAACCCTATGCTATAAGCCGTAATTAACGTAAACCACGTGCCAGGCTCACTTGCAGAAAGTGCGATAATCGCAGTCAGAATCGGTCCAATACATGGAGACCAGCCCGCTGAAAAACCGATCCCAAAAATAAAGGATCCCACATAACCCGCCGGCTTCCATTTTAAATCAAGCTTACGTTCGCGAAGTAGAAATTGCGGCTGAAAGATCCCAAGCAAAAATAATCCCATCACAATAATCAAAATCGCCGATAATTGCCGGATCAGATCACGCTGTCCATTAAAAAATTGTCCAAATAGTCCTGCACCAAATCCCAAGGTGTAAAAAACCGCTGAAAAACCTAAAATAAATGCCAATGTATGGGTTATTGTGCGTATACGGACCTCTTTGGTATTGCTGCCTGACTTCAATTGCTGAACGGATAATCCGGTAATATACGATAAATAAGAGGGATAAAGCGGTAAGCAGCAGGGTGATATAAATGATGCTACCCCTGCTGCTAAGGCTATTCCTGCATTGATATTAGACAAGGTAGCGGCTCTCCTTCCAGCATTCGAGTCACTTCAGGGCATACCCTATATTTTATTCGCTGTTTATGCTGGCAAACCCTTTTTACCAATCAAAGTCAACACTAATAGTGATATGAGTAAAAGCACAATGGTTGCACCAGGCGCCAGATTCCAAACTCCTGCAACCACTAGTCCGCCTACAACAGCAATTTCCGAAATGATGACGGATAGAATGACTGAGGATTTAAAGCTTCGAGATAACAATAAGCTGATGGCCACAGGAATGGTCAGTAGAGCTGATACCAGCAAAGATCCAACAATTTTAATCGCAGTACTGATTACAAGCGCCGTCAGAATGGTAATCAACATGTTAAGCAGCTTCACTGGGAGTCCGCTGACACTCGCAGCATCCTCTTCAAAGCTAAGTAAGAAGAACTCCTTAAAGAACAGAGATACTACTACTACAACTGCTATCGTTACGATCCCTACTACGATTAAATCGGTATTGTCTAGCGTATAAATGCTACCGAACAAGTAACTCATAACATCTGCATTATAACCTTTTCCTAAAGTGAAAAAGAGTGAGGCTAAAGCCACTCCGCCCGACATAATTATGGCTATCGAGAGCTCTGCATAACTCTTATAAGCCTTGCGCAGCTTCTCTATAGCGAAGGAAGCCACCACTGCAAAAATAAGACCTGCTCCCAGCGGGTAAAATCCTGTCAAAAAACCAAGTGCCACACCGGCTATCGTAACATGAGCCAGCGTATCCCCAATCATAGATAAACGTCTGAGCACAAGAAAAACGCCTATAAGCGGCGCTGTAATGCCAATCAGAAGACCGCCCGCAAGCGCTCGCTGAAAAAAATCGCTAAATAGAATTTCCAACTTTAACTCTCCTTCGTAGAACAATTGAAACATTTTTAAAATCTTTTATTAAAATCTTTTTTTCGATCCCTCCCAAACCCTCCCTTCCTTGGGAGGGCCCCAAGGGCTCTGCCCTCTGGACATCCGTCAAGTGCAACTGGCGTAGGAGGTGGGGCTACTGAACATATCCGATGCTCTATGTACGCCCCCAATAATCGAGGGTTCCCTTTTTCTACCAGAGTTTAACTATGACCTAAGAGAGCGTGTGCTGCAGGTTCTCCTCTGTACAATTCTGCAAATCATGAGAATGACGGGAGAAAAAGTTAATCTTACCGTTCGTTTGCACAGGTTCATTCCCTAAGTAATTCTTAATCATGTCAATATCATGCGACACCATTAGGAATGTCATATGATGATGGGCATGCATATGTGTAATTAATTCAAAGAATCCTGCTTGTGATTCAGCATCAATACCGACTGTAGGCTCATCCAAAATCAGCAGATCCGGATGGTTGATCAACGCACGTGCTAGAAATACACGCTGCTGCTGACCGCCTGACAGCTGGCCTACTCTTTTCTCCGCAATATCCTGTATCCGCATTACTTCAAGTGCATCTTCGCACTGACGATGCTGAGCCTTAGATACTCTTCGAATAAGATTCTTGTTGTTGTACAAACCAGATAGCACTACTTCACGCACCGTTGCTGGAAACAGCGGGTTGAAGGCGTTCTTTTGTGGAACATAACCTATCCGTTCCCAGTCTTTAAACTTGCGGACAGGCGTTCCAAATAGTTTGATTTCACCACTGCTTGCCGGAAGCAAACCGACGATCATCTTCATCAGTGTTGTTTTACCAGCGCCATTAGAACCAATGATACCAAGGAAGTCTCGTTCTCTTACACTATAGTTAAGATTCGAGATCACCTTCTGTTCACCATATGAAAAAGAAAGATCCTGTATATCGATGATATGCTGATGGCAGTCCAAGGATACCGATTGCATGCTTTAGCACCGCCTTTTCCTTATACTTTCCTTTTTATTGTAAAGCCATAATCAGATTTTGCAAATTTTTCTCCATCAAGGTGAAGTAGTTATCCCCGTTCTTTTCTTGCTCCGCAGTAAGACCCTCTACCGGATTAAGAACCATAGTAGACACACCAGCTTCAGCCGCTAACGTCTTAGCCAGTTTATCGGAGACAAGCTCTTCAAAAAAGATGTATTGAATCTTCTCCTCTTTAACCATCTTCGCCAGGTTTACTAAATCCTGTCCACGCGGCTCAGCGTCTGGGGATAATCCCATAATCGCATGCTGCTCAAGCTTATAGTCACGGGCAAGATAGGCAAAAGCTTGGTGCGAAACTACAATTTTGTGGTTAGGCAGCTTGGTAAGCTCCTGTTCAAATTTACTATCCAAAGCCTGTAAACGTTCAGCAAGCTTATTGTAACGCTCTTCATAAGCATCTTTATGCTCAGGGTCCACAGATTGAAGGCTTTCTTTTATATTGCGCGCCATGATGATCGCTGATTTCGGACTTACCCAGGTATGTGGGTCCGTATGAAGGCTATCCTCAGAAGAATGGCTATTATGATCAGCATCATCTTCGTGATGATCCTCTTCGCCGCTTCCCCCATGGTCATGTCCGTCATCTTCATCGGTCATTATTAAATCAACACCTTTACTTACTTCAACAGCTTCCACTTTACTGCTGCTATCAAGTCCTTTTAGAAAATTAGGAACCCATCCCTCAAGCCCTGCTCCATTGTACAAGAACAATTGCGCTTTGGAGGTATTGACAATATCCTGACTGCGTGGTGTCCAATCATGCGGCTCTACACCAACCGGAAGAAGATTAATAGCATTTATATCATCTCCACCAATTTCCCGAGTAAACTCATAAATAGGATAAAAAGTAGTTACAACATTTACTTTCCCTTCAACTATACTTCCACTGCTCTTAGGTCCACATGCAGTGAGTGTAAATACAAGCACCAATGCAAGTATAAGCAGACTTATTCGTGACTTCATAGCAACCATTAAATTGATCTCCCTCTCAAATCGTAATCTTTACTATTAGAAGTATAATAGTAATCATTACGATAAGTCAACAATAAATCCTAATAAGATGATTCTGAATTTTATCCCTTCTTATACGTTGAAAAAAGGAATGTTCCCACAGCCTAGCTGGCTGAAGGAGCATTCCCTTTCATATATAACAATTACATATATAGATTCTACATAACGAATCTTACTTCACAATAGCTCCATTTGGCATGCTATCTGGAACTGTGGCGATGGTTAACTGATCACCTTTAGAAGCCGCTAAAATCATCCCTTGGGACAATTCTCCGCGCAGTTTCACTGGCTTCAGGTTCACAATACAAATCACTTTTTGGCCTACCAGCTCTTCCGGTGTGTAAAACTTCGCGATACCAGAAACGACTTGACGCTGCTCATAACCTAGATCCAGCTGCAGCTTCAGCAGCTTGTCCGCTTTCTTCACAGGCTCAGCTGCAATGACCTGAGCTACCCGAAGCTCAGCCTTGGCGAAATCGTCGATGCCGATCTCTTCTTTATGCTCTTCCTCAGGCTCGGATACCGCAGGAGCCGCAGGTGCTGCTTCGGTCGCTTCAGCAGCCGGTTTACCAGCGCCCATGGCTTCGGCGATATAAGCTACCTCTTGCTCCACATCCAGGCGTGGAAAGATTGGATTGCCTTTCACCAGCTTTGTTCCTGCCGGAATCAGACCAAAGGTCTTGCCGCTGTCCCATGTCGTTAATTCACCAACTTCGATGCCAAGCTGTTCCCAAATTTTCGCTGGGGTTTGCGTCAAGAACGGCTGCAGTAGAATGGAAGCGGTGCGAAGACCTTCCACAAGATGTCTCATTACGGAAGCCAACTCAGCTGTTCTGCTCTCATCCTTAGCAAGCACCCAAGGCTGTGTCTCATCAATATATTTATTGGTGCGGCTGATAAAGATCCCGATCGCTGTTAGCGCTACGGAGAACTCCATTTTTTCCATCGCTTCTTCTACTTTGGCATAAGTATTCTCTGCCGCAGCTTGAAGCTCACCATCAAATGCTGTTACATTTCCTTCATACGCTGGAAGCTCTCCACCGAAATACTTCTCTACCATCGCACCTGTCCGGTTCAACAGGTTACCAAGGTCATTAGCAAGATCATAGTTAACCCGATCTACAAAGCTTTCCGGTGTGAATGTACCATCCGAACCAAACGGTACTTCCCGTAGCAGGTAATAACGAAGTGCATCCAGGCCGTAACGATCAATTAATGTAACTGGATCTACTACGTTCCCTTTGGATTTTGACATTTTGCCATCCTTCATGAGCAGCCAGCCATGAGCAAATACCTTTTTCGGAAGAGGCTCACCCAGCGCCATTAGAATGATCGGCCAGTAAATCGTATGGAAACGGACGATTTCTTTGCCGACAATATGCACATCAGCAGGCCAGAAATTATCGTACAGACTACAATCCTCGGAACCGTAACCCAAAGCAGTAATGTAATTTGTCAATGCATCGATCCATACGTACACTACATGCTTTTCATCGCCTTTAACCTTAACACCCCAATCGAAAGTCGTACGGGAAACCGCAAGATCCTCCAGACCAGGCTTGATAAAGTTGTTGATCATTTCGTTTTTACGGGATTCCGGCAAAATAAACTCCGGATTCTCCTCATAAAATTGCAGCAATCGATCTGCATATTTACTCATCCGGAAGAAATAACTCGCTTCCTTCACCAGTTCAACCGGATGACCGCTATCAGGGCTTTTTGCACCAATGATTACGCCATTGTCATCTCGAACGATATCAACCAATTGTGTTTCTGTATAGAAGGTTTCATCCGGAATACTGTACCAGCCTTCATATTCGCCTTTATAGATGTCACCTTGCTTGAGCAGTCGATCAAAAATATCCTGAACAACCTTTTTATGACGCTCTTCCGTTGTACGGATGAAGTCATCATTGGAGATGTCTAGCTTGCGCCATAATTCCTTAATGCCAACAACGATGTCATCTACGAACTGCTGAGGGGTTTTACCTGCTTCCTCTGCCTTCCGTTCAATCTTTTGACCATGCTCGTCTGTACCTGTAAGATACCTTACATCATAGCCGCGTAGACGTTTGTAGCGGGCCATTGCATCTCCAGCTACGGTAGAATAAGCATGTCCGATATGCAGCTTATCACTCGGATAGTAGATAGGTGTAGTTAAGTAAAAAGTTTTCTTTTCGCTCATTGATTAATCATCCTTTCTTTCATAAAAAGACAAAAAACTCCCGCCCCTTTAATGGGGCGAGAGTATAACTCACGCGATACCACCCAAATTTCCTGTCTCTTCACAGAGATCAGGCTTCGCCAGTTCCCTCTCGGGAACTGTCCATTAACGCTGGAACACGCCGTTATCTTACGTGAACCTCAATTGCAGTTCCCGCTCGAACACAGTTCCTCCCGGACCATATTCAATCTAACGCTCCATACCGGCTTTCAGCTCGTTCCGGCTCTCTGTAATGGGCGTACCGATTTACTCATCCGTTCCTCGGAATTCATACTATTACCTGTGAATATACCCAATGGCAATGGCTCGTGTCAAGTCGCGCGAGCAGAATCCTTCTTCGTGGGGTGTTCTTCAAGAGGCGGAACCGGATCAAGTCCCCCTGGATTGAAGGGATGGCATCTAGCAATCCGCTTGGCAGCAAGCCATGAACCTTTAAGTGGACCATGGACTTCAATAGCTTCTAGTGCATAGGCAGAGCAGGTTGGATAGAAGCGACAAGTGGCAGGCTTAATCGGGGAAATGTACTTGCGGTACACCCGAATGGGAGCCTGGATCGTTCTACGAAGGGTCGCCATTCTTAGACCCCTTTTTTGCGATTAGCTGCTGCGACTAGTTCTTCTTCCCGGTTCTCTTCACATTCCTTGCAATAACCGAACACCTCAAATTTATGCTTGACTACCCGGAATTGATCAGGAGTATCCGTTAAATTCATCGGGCAGAAATTAATCGGGTAGGTTTTCTCGCATTGAAGGCAGATCATATGATGATGGTGATCCTGATGATTACAGCTTCCCTTGAATTTCACTCCGTCTTCAAAGACGATTTGTTCAAGTACACCAAGCTCTTCCATTACACGCAGATTGCGGTACACGGTATCAAAGCTAAGTCCGCTATACTTGCGGCCCATATGCTCATAGACATCCTTCGCTGACAAATAACCCTTATTCTCGCCGAATAACTTGGCAAGCGTTTTGCGTTGGTCGGTGATTCGCAGACCTTGCCCCGACATGACCTCTAATATTTGTTCTGTCGACAGCATACGCTCATCTCCCATAACATTTCAGTTCATTTATATTTCACTCTCTTAATAATGCCCCAAAATAAATGCCCCGTCAATGAAACAACCAAGCGTATGAGCGCTCATCAGAGTAAAATCATACATATAAATACAAAAAGTCCAGCTGAGTATTCCTTTGCGGAATATTCAGCCGGACTTTTATTTCAGGTGAATCCCAAATAACTTAATGGATGGACCCATTTTGTTATTTCTTCGCTGGCAGCGGTGTAACCAGGAAATTCACCGGCAAGTTACTACCAGAAGCTGCTGTGAACAAAATCTCCACGGAGCCGCCATAATCGCCAGTACGATAAATCACACTGTTCATGTCAGCACTAGAGAGACTTCCTGAATTCGGCATTTGTACGATTTGACCATTAACCATGACTGGTCCCATGTAATTACCGCCACGTGGATTAAACGTAATCAATGAATTAGGTGCAACACGGTCGAATTTGATTTTGTATAACACACCAAAATTACCTGCATTGGATGCTTCAGTACCATTCATTGGGTCTACACCGGTCAAATTCAAATCACTCGAATTGTCACCGAGAAGAAGTCTCGCAGGAGTTGTTCCTACTTCGTCGGTAACCGTGATGATGCGTGTAGAATCAGCATAAGTTCCTCGGTTATGCACCCCATCACGATCCAATATTGGAAGTGTAGGAAGTGTAGTTAGAGGATCTTTATTCGCTTCGATCATCATGACATTATATTCAATAGGATAATCGCTAAATAAATCCGCTTGGAGGGATACAATCTCGCCTGGTTTCATTGCAATTTTGTTTAGGTCCGTAAGAATCGATACGCTTTCTCCTGGTTGAAGGACCGTTGTCTTATAATGTTCCCTAGTAATCATAGACTTCCAGTAACGTTCCACAGACATTTTACCAGTGCCTTCTGGAAATGAACTTGGACCGCCAAAGCCTACATACTCTGTTGTAATTGTCGTAGGGTACAGATTGTTATTCTTAGCAATCACATACACTTTCGTTTTAATATTCATATTATTCTTGTGGTGGACCAAAAAGCGAGTTCCGCCGAATGATGTTTCTTTATACGTGATCCCTTCCGTATTCACTGTTTCTGGACTATTACTGCGAATAAGGTTATATGGCTCAGAAGAAAGATTATAGGCTACCTTCTGCCAAGTTGGAACCATCGATCCGTCGATGTTAAATACGCTACCCGGAGCACCGAATAATCTATAGAAATCTTCTTTACTGTACAAGATTTCATCTGAAATATTAATGGTTTTCTCAAAAGTGCTGATTGCGCCATGTGAATCTTTAACTTGAATAGCGACTGTTGCTGGACCTGGTGTAAAGAAAGCTTCTGCTTTGTTCGTCCAAGTCACTTCAATTGGATCACCGTCTGGGTCGCTGCTTAGATCCGAATAAGTGATCATTTCACCCATCTTGTAAGAATCTTTGTCTGTCGTGAAATTAGCGACTGGCGGTGTATTTGGTTTTAGTACGTTGATGGTCACAGAGTAAGGATCACTCCACTGTCCATTCGCATCCATAACGGAATAGGATACTACATAAAATCCTGGTGTATCATAGATATCTTGCTTATTTCCTTCCCAGCGTTCATCGACAATGGCCGTACCATTCGGTGAAGAGCTGGAAGTTACAAAATTCACAGGATCACCAGCATAAATTTCAGTTGGCACTGTAAAAGAAGCTTTTGGCTTCGTGTTCAACGTAAGAATTACTCGTTTTTGCACATTATCAACGGTATAAGGAATGCCTAATGCCCCGGTGATGGACGTCAAAGGAACCATGAATGTACCATTAGTTTGGTAAGCTGGACCTTTCATCGTCACATTTTTACCATTAACGGAATAGATCTTACTGTCCGTTTTAAAGCGCATTACGTCGCTTCCTTTGGTAACAATGGTCTCTTTCGTTTTATAATCGTAAATGTATTTCACACCTACGCGTTCTACCATAGCTCGGATCGAAACGTATGAGACGCCATTCTTCACGGCCATTGGCTGATTAGCCAAATACTCAACGCCGTTTTGGTACATTTTGTTGCTGTTCATCATAAGTACAAGCTGATTACTAGCTGCAGCACGAACACCATCCGTTGGTGTAGGTTGTGTAGTGGTTTCAGGTGTTGCACTTGGGAGTGGTGTAGCAGTTGGTGCAGTTGTTGCTGTAGGTTCGGATGTTGTTGTCGGTTCAGTTGTTGTCGTCGGTTCAGCTGTTGCCCCAGGGATTGGAGTTGGAGTTGGTGTAGGTGATACGACTCCCCCTGGTACCTCAGTTGGCATTGGCGGTAATGGGTCAGTAGCTTCTGGCATTACATCCGTCGCGGATGTGGCAGCTGCTCCTACTGCATTGGTATTACCTGAGGTACTATTGACAGATTCAGCAAAAGCCGGCACTGCCGAGGCGGCCTGAGATATGGCCAAAACAGCAACTAACGTTAATTTCTTCAAATCCATGATATGACTCCTCTGCTCCTATTTGTAAATATAAGTAGGTCTCTGTCTTTTTCATACTCCTCTTATATTCCCCGCAAAAACGCAACCGCTCTCAGCGGAGCGGAAGAATTGCTTTTTGCCACGTTCGTTATAACAAAACATAGTATTAGACGCATCCGACCGCAAAAAGTTTCATTTTAAAGTAAAGAAAGATTAACCCAGTATTAAAACAAGCAAAAACAACCTTTCATCCGCTACCCGAAAAATATGAGATTATCCATATAAATATGTGTATTTTACGGCAAGGTATATTCGCTTTCATTTGCTTTTGTTACAATGTATGGAAGAATATCTTTTCATGCGGGTGATGACATGTCCAAGAAAATCTCCATCCTCGTTCAATTAATCATGGGTTTCTCACTGATCATTTTCACTATCGTAGCCTTTACGATTTTTTTGTCCTACCGATCGTCATCCCAAGCCGTTCTTAACCGGTCGAACCAATATATTCTGGAGTCCGTCAAACAACTTCAAGGTAAAATGGACGCTATCCTTCAAGATAACGACAAACTCTCTTCTACGATCATGTTCAGTCCCTTGATTCAAGAAACACTAGGAGACTTAGCAGAATCCCGCACACCTCCTACTGACGCTATGGATATCACCCGCTACATCGATCAACAGACACGTTCCATCAATTATGACATCCAGTTCAAGCTGCTCGGACTTTCAGATAATCAGGTATATACCAATAGCAGCTCCTTAAAAGTAATCTGGGACAGCGAGAGAGAAATCCGCGGCGCCTATTGGTTTCCAGCTATAGCCCAGAATAACGGCCGTATGCTCTGGTTTGGTGTAGATGTATGGCAGAACGGCACGATCCCAGTGGTCATGGGAGCTAGGCAAATTAATGATTGGAATGATTTAAATCGGCTAGGAACCCTATTTCTCGTCCTTCCTGTGGAGGTTATCCATAACGCTGTCAGCCAATTTCATCTTGGTAAGAATGAGAAAATTCAAATTGTTGATTCCTTCAACACCATTGTTTATTCCACCGATCCAGATGAGATAGGTCTGTATATGGATGATAGAATTCTAAGTCAATTCAGTAATCATAAAGCACGAATCATCCCAAATACCATAAACTCCCGCAATATGTTCGTATCCTACGCTTATTCCCCCTACAGCGAGTGGAGCATTTTTGCTTACATTGATTCTAAAGAAGCTGTTAAAGATTTAAATGGCATTCGCAGAAATATTATTTTAATTGGCCTGCTCGGGATGGCCGCAGCGTTATTATTTACCTTCTTTTTCTCGTGGACACTGTCTAAGCCGCTTCGTAATCTCGCAACCAAGCTAAGCAACGTTGAACGCGGAACCACGCTACCGTTTGTAAAAACAACCATGAATAAAGAAATGGCTATCCTATACTCAAGCTATAACTCCATGCTTCAAAACCTAGACCATACGATTGCTGACCTCTCAAGCAAACAAATCAGTGAAAAACAAGCTCAGATCGTAGCTCTTAAAGCACAGTTTCGCCCTCATTTTCTCTACAATACATTGAACACCATCTATTGGTCACTGGCTAATAAACATATGCGAGAAGAGTCACAGATGGTTATTGCACTAAGCGATTTGCTTCGATACAGCATTGATCGTGGATCGGAATTTGTTACGGTTGATGAGGATTTACAACAACTAGAAAGGTTCATTTACCTGCAAAAACTACGCTACGAGGACAAACTACAGGTTGATCTGCACGTGAATCCTGAGGTCATGAATAGGCAGCTTATGAAGCTAACCCTTCAGCCCCTTGTAGAGAATGCTATCACGCATGGACTTGAACCTACACTACGCGAAGTATGGCTTATACGTATTCGGGCCTATAGTGAAGGCAACTCACTTGTGCTAACAGTAGAAGATAACGGAGAAGGCATGAGCGAGGTAAGAATGGAAGAGGCCTTAATCAGCGGCGAGGTTAATCCGGAGAAGCTGCTCCACACGGGTATCGGTCTCTCCAATCTGAATCATCGTATAGAACTAATCTATGGACATGGATTTGGCCTTCATTTATCAACCAGCGAGCTCGGAGGCTTACTCGTAAAAGTCACTGTTCCATTACAGTTCGATCAAGGGTAGGGGGCGAAGTGATGAAAGTGTTAATTGTTGACGACGAAAGTTTTGTCCGACGATCCCTGTCAGAAATGCTGGGAAGTGCGAACCATAATTTTAGCATCATTGGTTCAGTAGAGAACGGATTAGAAGCGATACAACTGTTAAAAGAGCAGGCAATTGACCTTGTAATATCAGACATACGTATGCCTGGCATGGATGGACTCGAGCTTTCTAAGCATATCCATGAATGTTACCCTGACACCGAGACGATACTGCTCACTGGTTATCAGGATTTCTCCTATGCCAGCCAAGCCATAAGGTACGGTGTACGAGAATATCTGGTCAAGCCAAATTCAGTTGAAAATATCCTCGAAGTCGTAACAAGTGTGTATGAACGTCTGGAATTGAAGAAGCAACACAGGCAAGTCTCGCAGCTGCGAGAAAAGAATCTTCGGGAGAAACGCCTTTCTGATCTACTTTATGGCATTCCATTACCCTACTTTGAAGAACAGCTCATACCTCCCTTTCATTCTTTTGTCATCATTACTGTAAATCACCTAGGTGATGTTATGCCACAGTACTGGTCTGAACAAGCGATGTATGCGGCCGTAATCAATATATTAGAAGAGTGTTTTTCGCTTTACGCTAATGTTGTCGGCATTCAAGAGGAGCAAGAAGCGATAATCATGTTGTTTTATCCCGATGAACAATCCGAAAGAATCGATGAGGCGCTAACTCAGGAAATGATGATTAAGCTGTCTAGCCTCTTGAAATCGCCTTTCAGCGCGGGTGTCTCCAACCCTCACTATGATCTTGGAGCCCTCGCAACAGCTTATCATGAGAGCCTGCAGGCATGCCAACAGCTCAAAAAGGATAGTACCCGACCCGTTATCTATTATAGTGATGTATCCATGTGCTCAGCTTCTCCTCAGCTTACGGAACAACTACAGGTGAAGGCTACACGCAGGGTAATCTCTATGATGATTGAGGCTATGAATTCGCGAATCCAAGAGAACCTCTCTCTCAAAATGATTGCAGATGAATTATACATGAATCCAACCTATCTGGGCCGTCTGTTCAAAGACGATGTAGGAGAATGCTTCTCTAGTTTTCTTACCAAGCTTCGTATTCAAAAAGCGATAGAACTGCTAAATAATGTTACGCTCAAAGTTTACGAAGTTAGCGAATTAGTTGGCTTTAAAGATCCTGCGTACTTCAGCCTCATATTCAAGAAATACATGGGTATGACTCCTCAGGAATTTCAGAAGCACAACAAATAAAGACGAGGTGTGTTCTCTTGCATGTGAATGCTAAGTTGTTGACTATCCTGTTAAGCTTTGGATTGCTGCTTCATACAAGCGGTTGCCAGATCTCTCCTTCTAAGGAGGATATCGACCTTCAAGACCCGATCCAGCTGAACATCTGGCTTACGGCTGGATCAGGTCTTGAGCCGCTTATAGCAGAGTATCAATTGCAGCATCCCGAGCTAGAAATCCATATTCAGACCTCAACCTCCACGCAGCTTCCCGCCAAGCTGCAAACTTCATTCGCAGCAGGATATAGTTCCCCTGATGTGGCGGCCATTGATATTAGCTATTTGGATCGTTTCAAGCAGTTCCCCGATTATTTTTATAATCTAACAACATTTGGAGCGAATGATCTAAAGAATCAATTTCTGAGTTGGAAATGGCAGGAGGTGCTCGGTAATGATTTTATCTTCGGATTACCGACTGATATTGGTCCCTATGCTATGTTGTATCGAACTGACATCTTCGCGTTATCTGGACTCCCTACCAAACCTGAAGAAGTAGCAAAGCGAATCCAAACTTGGGACCAATTCCTCAAAGCCGGCACTAGAGTCCATGAGGCAACAGGCAAAGCCTTTGTCAATGACTTAGAGAATCTTTATCTAACCCTTCTGCGTCAGTCCAAGCTTCAATATTACAGCCCCACTTCCCAAGAGCTGATCATAGGAAATAATCCAGCAGTAAAAGGGGCTTGGGACTTTGCAATTCAAGCTCTGAAGCTGAATCTATCCGCAGGTATTGCTGTAGATACACAGCGCTGGGGCGCAGGTCTGCTAAACGGCGACTTTGCAGTGATGCTCTGTCCGGCTTGGATGATTGATCATATCAAGAGTAGTGCTCCAACAGCCAGCGGATTATGGAATGTAACGACCATCCCAGGAAATAGCGCTAATCGAGGAGGTTCCGTCCTTACCTTGCCTAGAACAGGCAGTCATCCAGAGGAGTCATTCGCGCTTATCAAATGGTTAACCGAGCCCGCACAACAGCTAATTTCATTTAAGTCAGAAGGGGCATTTCCCTCCACGCCCGAAATTTATGACGATCCCGAGATCCATAACCTGTCTGATCCCTATTTTCCTAATTCTGAGGTTGGACGTGTCCTCTCTACAGCAGCACAAGAAGTAGTTCCCACCTACTACGGTCCGCACCACGCCGATGTAGAAACAAATATGCTCGAGTATTTAACCAAAGCCGAGCAAGGTAAGCTAGATCCCGAGCAGGCTTGGTCACTTGCCATTCAGGTAGTGCAAAAAATAGATACTTCTTTCCGCTAACCTATTCACCAAGCGTACAATAAAGGCTATCCCCAGCGCATTAATCATGCCGGGGATAGCCTTTTAGTTTCATTTAAAGTATTTATTTTTGAGCAGCCAAGAAAGCATCTAGTTGTTTTTGTTTCTCTGCAATAATCTTATCAAGTCCGGCTTTCTTCAGCTTGTCGGCGTACTTAGTCAATACGGTATCGGGATCAACAGAACCCGTATCCAAACTGATGTCATATTCATCCATAACAGCTTTACAAGCTGCCATTTCAGTCTTCATAGAGGATGCGTCGAAGTTAAAACCGAGCGCAACGGAAGCTTTACCTTTGGAGTTGAAGGCCTTGAATTGCTCCCATTTGTCTGGAGCTTCACTTTCCCATACAGGATTCAGGAATTGGCTTCCAAGCATCCAGGCAGCAGCGGTATTATAGTCACCCGTTTTGTCTGTAGCTTTAATCGTATCACCGCTAACGACATCATAATGGACACCTTTTACACCAAATACGAGCAGATTATTGATTTCTTTATCCGTGTGCAAAAGATCTAATACCATCATGGCACGAGCTGGATCACCCGAGGAAGCGGAGATCGCTAACATTGATCCTGCTGCATCACTAGTAGAAATCGTCGGTTCGTTAAAAGCAATTTGTTTCAGTTTTCCGACCAAACCTGTAGCATTAGCCAATTCACTATCTTTACCAGGTTTAAGTGATTGTACTGTCATAAAGACATTACCGGCCTTCATTGCATCTTGTGTAGAATTTGTAGCCACGGCCGCATCTTTGTTAATATAACCTTTCTTCATATATTCACGAGTAAGCTTGATGATTTCTTTATAACGATCCAGTTCAATCATGGATTGAATTTTAGTGTCCGATGAATCCTTAAGCAGAACGCCCGGAATTGAAGCATCACCAAGCGTATCATACTGCGCCATGTACTGGGAGTTAAAGGTCTCTCCTTGCTTGAAGTACAGTGGAGTTAGGTCAGGTCTCTTCTCCTTTACGACTTTGAGCACGGCATCCAAATCTTGAATGGTCTTTACATTCGACATATCAATACCCAGTTCATCAGCAATATCGGAGCGATAAACGATCCCGCCTTGTGCTGCTAGCTCCTTATTCGTAGGAACAGCATAATTCACACCATTGATCGCAGAACCTTTTAAGAATTGCGGGTCGAGATTTTTAAGAATCCCTTGGCCATATTCATTCAATAGATTACCGTACTTGCCGTTATCATCATTAAGTGGGAGGTAAGCACCTTTAGCTGAATTTGTTACATAATTTTTCCATTGGGCTGTAAAAATAATATCGAATTTCTCCTGACTGGCAATCTTCAGATTAACATCATTGTCCCATGGACCCCAGTCGATCGGTGCGATATCCAATTTGGCGTTAATTTTAGGTTCCAGAAGCTTATTGATAGCGTCTTCTACAACCTGCTCATCCTTTTGAACGGCACCGACATAGATTAACTTAACAGTATAAGGATCTAATTTCTTCTCCAGTTCAGCTGTAGGATCTGCAGCGGGCTCATCTGTTGCCGCAGCATTGGTAGCGGTTGCATTTTCACTTGGCGCTGGTGAGGCTCCTTCATTATTCCCGTTATTCCCTCCGCATCCAGCTAAGCTAAGACTGAGTACTACGATAAGCATCAGCGTTAAAAGTGTGCTTGTTCGAATAGCCTTCATGTACACCATAACCTCCCTCAAAATATTTATATATGCTGAATCGGACGTTCACACACTTGCATGGAACGCCGAATTAAGCCATTCCAATCCTCATTAGCCTTTAACAGCACCAACGGTAAGTCCTTTGATAAAATACTTTTGGAAGAAGGAGTAAACGAATACGATAGGACCGATCCCAATAACAGCCATTGCCATTCTTACTGTCTCTGTCGGCAGATTGATTTCTACACCTTGTGCAGCTAAGGCAGCCATCGCTTGAGGGCTTGCAGTCAGGAACTGAACGTTCAACATCGTCTTATACATTAGATATTGCAGATTGACATGCCCTTCGGGTGAAATAAAGATCAAGCTTAGATACCAGTCATTCCAATACGCCAAGGTTTGAAATAATCCCACTGTAGCTAGCACCGGTAACGACAAAGGCAGAATGATTTGAACGAAGATCCGAAACTCCGGTGCCCCGTCAATTTTAGCGGATTCAACTAGTGCCGGCGGGATTGTGTTTGCAAAAAAGGTTCGTAAAATGATGACAAAGAATGCTGAAACCAGCAGTGGCATAATCAGAATCCATAGCGTATCTTTCAAATGCATCATTTGAGTATAAACTAGATACCAGGGCACTAAGCCTCCATTAAACAAAAGTGTAAAAAACATAAAGAACGAAAAGAAATTACGATGTGGAAAATCCCCACGCGAGATAGGATAGGCATACATTGCCATAATTACGAGACTCAGAATCGTTCCAACCACCGTCACAAATAAGGAAACGGCAGCCGCATCTATGATTTGCCAATAATCTTTTAACAGAAATTCATATGACGAGATATCCCACTTGTTCGGGAAAAAACTGTAGCCGTGCTGCACAACCGATTGTTCATCTGAGAACGATACGATAATCACGAGGATCAGTGGGACCACACAAATCGCCGTATAGATCCAGAAGAATATATTAATTAACAAATTGGAGATATTAGAAATTTCATTGGGTTGTCTTTGCCGTTTAGCTCTCTTTCCTGTACGACCCGACGGCCCGATTGCAGTTTCTGTCTGGCTCAACACGCCCACCTCCCTCTAAAATAACGCATCATCTTTACTTATTCGTCGTACTGCTAGATTTGCTAAGAATATCAGTAGAAATCCTACAATAGATTGAACGAGACCCGCGGCAGAGGACATCCCAATATCACCAATCGCCAGGAAGGTCTGATATACATAGGTGTCGATAACTTGCGTAGTGGAGTATAATGCTCCTGCGTTTCTAGTCACCTGAAAGAACAATCCGAAGTCTGCGTTAAAAATCCTACCAATCTGCAGTAGCGTCATTACGATGATAACCGGACTGATCAGCGGCAGCGTGATTTTGCGAATCTGCTTCCATTTAGAAGCACCGTCAATCAGCGCAGCCTCATAATATTCGTGATCTATGCCGATGATCGCAGCCATATAAATGACCGTCGTATAGCCAATCTCTTTCCACAGCTTTACTATCACTAGAATCCCCGGCCAATATTGCGACTGCGAATACCATTCAATTGGATCAACCCCAAAGAACGGAAGCAGTGTCTTGTTCATGAACCCGTGCTCAGCACTTAGAAAGCCGTATACTAAATAACTGACGACGACCCATGAGAGAAAATATGGGAGAAACATCGCACTCTGATGGAATTTTGATAGCCATCTGCTGCGCATTTCGTTAAACATAATCGCAAAAGCCAGAGAAAAAAATAGTGTGAGTACAATAAACGCAATGTTGTACAATAGGGTATTTCTTGTAATGACCCAAGCCGTCTCCGTAGAGAATAGATACTTAAAGTTCGCTATCCCCACCCAGTCGCTGCCTAGAATCCCTTTCTGGTAATTAATATCCTTAAAAGCAATTACCGTCCCTAACATCGGTATGTAGTTATTGATGATCAGAATAATAATGGCTGGGAGCATCATCAAATAGAACACCCAATATTTCTTCATCACTCTCAGAAAATTCGGCACTCTCCCCCTGCCGCGTTTTTTTACTTCTGATAAGCTGACGGAAGGATTCGTCACACTCATGTTCTGTTCCCCCATTTCCCCATCATCCCAATCTAGAGCCTATTTCACGCTTGCTTGGCTATCGCCTTGCACTTCCTTCTTACACTCTAATTAAAACATATGATAAATTTTGGGAGTATAGGGAGCATATTATATTTCTATAAAAAAAGAGATGATTATCCTCAATAACTAAGGATAATCATCTCTACTGTTTAAAATCATTAAATTGGTTATAACTTATGTACCTTTATCACAGCCGCAGGCTGGTCGATAATCTCTTCTTTCCCCTAAGGAGTCCCCACAACCGCAGGAGTGGGACGACCCCATACCCACAACGAAGTGTGGTGAGGGAGAAGGAGCGGAGAGGAAGTTTGGAACTGTAGGAGCGTAGCGTTCGCCTAAAAGCTTTCCTTGGAAAGCTACCTCGGAAGCATATGCTTTCATTGGATTTCAACCGCGAGCAGCGGTTTCCAATCAAGAAATCCGAGGATAACAGCGACCGAAAGTCCAAACATTCCTCCGTAGTGACGCTTACCTCACCATGCTGAGTAACAGACATTCCTTGCAGTGACGCTAAACATCACCATACGCCGCCGACCTCATAACACTTCGGTTCGGCACCGGTCACGATACTCCTTAGGAGACATCCCCGTCTGCTTCTGAAATACCTTCGTGAAATAACGTCGTTCCTGATAACCGACTCCGGAACCAATCACCGTAATGCTCTTATCACTGTTAGTAAGCATAAACTTGGCAGCTTCAATTCGCTGTTGTGTTACGTATTCCACGAAAGTCATTGCAAAACGGTTCTTAAACAAGAGGCAGAAGTAACTGCCACTAATGCCAATCTTATTCGCCACTTCCTCAATCCCGATATCTGAATGAAGATGTTCAGTGATGTATTGAGCGGCCAAGTTCATTAGCTGATCCGGCGTTTTTTTGCCATTGTCAACTTCAGGAATCTCTTGAAACAAAGGGATGCTATTATACAGTTTATTCTTAAACTGTTTACTACGGATATTAGCTCCGATCTCACGTACCTTATTGCCAAGCTCCTCATAATGTATCGGCTTACAAATGTATTCTTTTACCCCAAGCCGGATCGCTTCCCGTGCATAGTCAAATTCCTGATACCCGGTAAGAAGCAGTACCTCACTATCCAATCCCAATTCCCGCAGCTTTCCTACAAAAGTTAGCCCGTCCATCACTGGCATACGAATGTCACTCAACACAAGATCGGGTTGCTCCTCTTCAGCAATGCGCAAGGCGTCCATACCGCTTCGCGCCATACCGACGACCTCCATTCCCATCTCCTGCCATGGCAACACTCTCTTCAGATTATTCAGAATTGGGGCTTCGTCATCTACCAATAATACTTTTAGCATAATGATCTTCCCCCTGCTCGTATTTAGGTATGACACATTGAATAATAGTACCATATCCTGGACTGGAACAAATAAATATTCCATATCTGTCACCGTATTCAATGCGGATGCGATCCGCTACACTGCGAATGCCAAGGCCTCTACGTTCAAGATTCATCCGGTTTTCCCGTTCAACTTCAACCTCTTGCTCCACAGGATCATTCACAATATATTGGAAAATAGACAACTGAGATGGTGTAATTCCAATACCGTTATCTTCAATTCGTAAAATTAAGTCCCCTTGCTTCTCCCAAACTTTCACAGAAACTTGACCTTTGTAATCAATACCCTCAAATCCATGTTGAATGCTATTCTCTACAAGCGGTTGCAAAGTAAGCTTTAAAATGCCGCAACTCATCAATTCTTGTGGGATATCAATATCGTATTCAAATAAATCCTCAAATCTAAATTTTTGAATATCCAAATAATTGCGCAGATGTTTAATCTCTTCATCCAGTGTAATTTCTTCTCGATCCTGAATGCTAATACGTAAAATACTTGCCAGTCGGTAGACCATCTCACTGACTTTTTTGCCTTCATTCTGTATAGCCAGAACATTAATCGACTCTAACGTATTGAATAAAAAATGCGGTTTAATCTGAGCCTGTAGAACACGCATCTCGGCTTGATTCTTGCGACGCTGTTCCAAATGGATTCTGTTAAACAATCGGTTAATTTTATCCATAAGATCATTAAAGCCCTTACCAAGAAGCGTTAACTCATCATTCCCCTTCACTTCTACCCGCGAAGTTAGATCTCCATCCTCAACACGTCGCATAAAACGAACAATTACGGCTATTGCACCAGTAATGCGATTCATAAAGAATAGATTGAAGATCACCGCTGCCAAAAAGCAAAGGAAGATAACCCCAACAAACCAGCGTGCAAATACTGTAACTTCTCGAGATAAAGAGTCCCATGAGGTTACAGACACTAGACTCCAGGGATAATCTTTTAAATGATACATGGAGAGAATACTTT
Organism: Paenibacillus sp. FSL F4-0236; assembly: GCF_038000135.1. Taxonomy (NCBI): domain Bacteria; kingdom Bacillati; phylum Bacillota; class Bacilli; order Caryophanales; family Paenibacillaceae; genus Paenibacillus; species Paenibacillus sp. FSL F4-0236. The sequence continues at coordinate 1,017,934 of NZ_JBBOBK010000001.1, read as the reverse complement.
TCTCCCCGTTATACTCTGTTTTAAAACTCTGAAACCCTTTTTTGAAGGTAATCTCTTTATTCGCGAATGACTGAATATCCTGCCCATCCAGCTTTTGATCTGGGTCAAATAGAATCATTCCGTCATCATTTACTAGCATAAACGAAACATCCTGATTACTATCCCCAATTTTTAAATTGCGAAATATCGATTCGAGCTCCCAATTTTTGATCTGTACAACAAGAATACCTATGTTCTGAAAGAAGCTCAGTTCCTTCACGAGTCGAATTTGTGTAAACACAGGTTCAGTTCCTGTAAGTTCGGGATACTCATGAGGAGCCAGCCATTTTGGCACGCCATTCAAATCCATTACTTCCTGGTACAAATCACTTTTTTTGAAAGTATCATAGGGTAGCGTTCGGAAATTTTCCTTATTAAAAAGCGACACGATTTCAGAGTTACCTCTACCGTTAAAATTGTATAAAAAAGCATAGCTAATCGATGGATGGTTAAACAACAGACTACGGAAATTGCGCTGGCTTGCATTCAAATTGAGTTGCTCAGCATCAGTCAAATCTTGATTAGAAGGATCTTCTGCGCTAAGTGCCATATGAAAAACCGAGGTAGCAATTCCGTTGTCTGTAACGTTATCCATATCTTTTAACACATTTGAAATACTGTAACTAATTGCTTTGAGTGAGTATTCCGACTGTTGACTGTACTTCTTCTCAATTGAGTTATAAGTCACGAAAAACATAAGCATGCCTAGAATAAATAAGGGAATGATTATCAGGCCCAAAAATGCCGTAAATAATTTATAGCGCAAATTCATCGGCTAGTGCTCCTGACTGAGAAAAAAAGTTATCCTTTTACGCCACCCGCAGTTACGCCTTCAATAATTTTTTCCTGTAAAATCGCATAAATCACAATTACTGGCAGAACGCTGAAGACGATACCCGCTGACATTTGTGCATAGTTCATCTGATATTGATCACGGAATTGAACCATACCCACTGGGAGCGTACGTAGTTCATCATTTGATAGGAAGTAGTTTGCCAGCAAGAATTCGTTCCAATTGCCCAGGAAATTAACAATGAATACAGTAACCATGGCAGGTACGGTTAGAGGTACAATAATTTTAGCAAAGATACCTGGTGCCTTCAACCCATCCATGACCGCTGCCTCTTCAATTTCTCTAGGCAACGAGCGCATAAATGCAGCCAATATAATTATCGTAAACGGAATTGCATTCGCGATATAAGGGATAATCAACGCCCAGTGCGTATTCAGAATTCCCATCTTACGTACAATCGTATAAATAGGAAGCATCAATGCGTTGTTTGGAATGAGCATTCCCACCATAACTAAGGTGAACAAAATCGTATTCCATTTGCCTTGGCGCATCCGAGTAACTGCAAAAGCAAACATAGACGCTAGAATGATAGATACTACAGAAGCCAATATGGAAATGTACAAACTGTTAAAAAAGTAGGTGCTGATCTTGGCATTTACCCAAGCTTCAACGTAGTTATTGAAGACGAACTCCTTTGGAATCCCAAAAGGGTTAAGCGCTATTGCATTGTTATCCTTTTTCACAGAGGAGAATAACACGAACAGGAAAGGAAATAGAATAACTAGTAGATAGGACAATAGTGCGACGTGTGGCAGACTTTTTTTCAGGGCGCGTGGCATCAGTATTCAATCCTTTCTGTGCGTCGGGCTATCAGCAGCTGATAAATAGCTGTAACCACCAATGTAAATACAAAGATCAGGACTGCAATGGCATTACCGTACCCGTACTTAAAGTTAGTGATAGCATATTTAATCATGTAAGTTGCCATTACATCGGTTGAACCAGCAGGTCCACCCTTAGTCATTACAATGACGATATCCGCCGCTTTCATTGCTCCAGCAATGGACAACATGATTACAACAGAAATGATCGGAACAATTAAAGGAAGTGTGATACGTGTAGCACGTTGGAATCCAGTTGCGCCATCAATGGCAGCTGCTTCATCCAATTCACCTGGTATCGACAGAATAGCTGCAAGTACCATTACAATGTAGAATCCGGTCCATTGCCAAGCATTCGTGATCAGGATGGATAACATTGCGAATCTTTCATCCGACAGCCAGTATAGTGGATCAATACCAACTAAGCCTAGAACCTTATTTAAAAGTCCAATGTTGGGCTCATAAATGAAGCCCCATAGAATACCGATAACTGCTGTAGACATAATAGAAGGCATGAAGACCGCTGTCTTATACAAGCCTTTTAGCTTCTTTACATTCGATATCAATAACGAGAAGAATATGATTAACGGTACCTGTACAAAACAGGAGAAAAGAATAAAGAAACCGTTATTTTTGACAGATATCCAGAATCGTTCGTCTCCTAATGCCTTCTCAAAATTACTGATTCCGGCAGACTTGACTGTGTCAGATACCCCATTCCAGCTAGTAAAGCTGTAATAGATTGAACTAAAGATGGGATAGATGAAGAACATCGTGAACAAGATCAGTGCTGGAAGAATAAAAAGGAAAAATACCAATGGATTTCTTAGTGCTTTATTCATGACTACCTCCGGTTGCTTTGACATCTGGCGAACAATGAATGTTTTAGATCTTTGCAAACACATAAATTCTTTGAGTTTAAAAATGTACCCTGGTTCTGGCACCAGGGTACATTCAATTTGCAGCTACTTATTCAACTGCTGCGTTTGCTTCTTCTTGTACCTTCTGTAAAGCTTCGCCCATTTTCTCTGGAGTTGTCTGACCACCAATTAGCTTTTGAATTTGAATGTTACTGATTTCTGTAGTTACATCAGCTTGAACAAGTGAGTCAAATGCTGGGAACGAAGATTGTGAGTTATTAAGTACACCTACGATTTCGCTCATCAGATCATCCGTAATATTTTCATTCAGCACGTTTTGATCAATCTTCATTGCTGGCAATACGCCATCTTCAACAAGACCACGTAATTGCATTTCTTCGTTAAACAAGTTTTTGATGAAAGATTTCACAGCAGCCAATTGACGTGGATCTTTCTCAGCAGAAGCAGAGAAACCGTAGCCATTGTTTACATCACGCATCAATGCAGTTTGGTCACCTACGCCACCATCAACTGGAGGAATATTGAAGAATCCAACTTTACCGATCAAACCTTCGCCAGATTGTCCTTCTTTAAATACGGAAGATTTCCAAGTACCATCATACAAGAGGATTGCTTCACTACTAGTGAATTGTGTTGTATACTCAGCATACTCGAAACCAAGTTCGCCTTTTTTGAAGTATCCTTTGTCAACCCATTCTTTGTACTTCGCAAAACCTTTTACAACGTTTGGATCAGTCCATTTAGCTTCGCCTGTTGCAAACTTAGCGGTTACATCTGGACCTGCATAACGTGACCACAAGTGGTTAGCTAGCATAAGTGGTACCCACCCAGCCTTAGATGCACCAGCCAAAGGTACTTTGCCGTCAGCCTTGATGTCAGCCAATTGTTGTTCCAATTCAGCAAATGTTGTTGGAGCTTTCCAACCCTTGCTATTGTAGTATTCTTTGTTGTAGAAGAACCCTTCACCAGATCCACCGATAGGCAATCCGTAAATTTTTCCTTCATAAGTGAAAGGATCAAGATTTGAGAATTTATCCTTAATTCCAAGTTCCTCTAGGATTGGAGTCAGATCGAGTAATTTACCTTCTTTAGCATAGATCTTAGAGTCAGGGCTTCCGAAAAGATCGAAGATCTCTGGTGGATTACCTGCAGCCATTTCACCACGTAATTTTTCTTTACGGTTTACATCTGAATCTACTCCATCAAGCTTAAAGGTCAGACCCGGTACATCGCCTTCTACCTTTTTCACTACTTCTTGCAGAATAGCTAAACGTTTCTGTTTGTCGGCACCGATTTGAGTGTGACGAATCGTCATTTCGAACGGCTCGCTACTAACCGGTTCTTCTGTTGCTGGAGCATTTGTAGCATCCGCTGAATTCGTCGCGGTAGCGTTTCCATCTCCTTTGTTAGATGATGCATTGTTGTTGCCTCCGCAACCTGCCAGTAAAGCTGATGATACAAAAATCAGGGACAATAGCAAAGTCATACCTTTTTTCATTTCTTGTGACCCCCCATATAATGTTGTGCTTTACACTTCTTATTATAGAAAACAGATTCCATTCTCGTAAGGTTAAGATTCATCCACTATAGGGATAAAAATCTCTAATGAAAGCGGAATCAACTACACGATATGTAATATAATATAACTTTATTTCAGTAATAATTACGATTAAAAGCTTTATAGCGTGATTTAACCATACATATACTTTGAAAATAATCATAAAAACTCAATGTAATGATACAATATATATCATAACGTATTTCCAACTCGTTAATTAACAGCTGTAAATATATCATTTTTTTAAAACGAAAATACAAAATTACCCCTTTAAATGACATCAGACGTCCCTCATAACAAAAAAAGCCGTTCCTTCAGCAGTAAATCACTGAAGGAACGGCTCCACTTAATGTAGGTATAAATTATACCAATGCTGTCTGCTTACGACCTTCTTCGACTAAGCGGTACGCCCGCTGAACTTCTTCATCCGTAGGGGATGGCACTCCATCCAATTCATAAGCCTTACCGAGCATTTCCCATTTATAGATACCCATTTGATGATAAGGTAAGATTTCAAATTTCTCAACGCCATTTAAGGTTCCAATATAACGACCTAGATTGATAAGGTCCTCTTCACGGTCATGAATGCCTGGAACATATACATGTCTAATCCACATCTTACGGTTATGATCTGACAGCCAACGTGCAAGCTTCAAGGTCCGATCATTAGATTTACCAGTTAACTTAATGTGTGCTTCTTCATCAATATGCTTCAAATCGAGCATCACCAAGTCTGTAACATCCAATAAGTCATTAATCTTGTCACCTTCGTTATAACCATTACTATCTAATGTGGTGTGCAAATTCCAACGCTTCTTAACTTCCGTAAATAACTGTTTTACAAATTGTGCCTGCAAAGTTGGTTCTCCGCCGGATACAGTTAACCCACCACCGGATGAACGATAGTAGTTTAAATATGGCTCGATCTCCGAAAGCACTTCTTCTAGAGTCATTTCCTTACCTTCATCTAAAGCCCAAGTATCAGGGTTATGGCAATACTGGCATTTCAGCAAGCACCCTTGCATAAATAAGACAAATCGAATACCAGGTCCGTCAACGGTTCCAAAGGTTTCCAAGGAGTGTATGCGACCTTTAATCATAGGATGTCATCCTTTCTCCAGGACTGACTAACAGTCCATCTTTCACGAAGAAGAATCCCTGCCCTTAAGACTGTGTTCTCCTTAATCGCGACCGTAAAATTTAAAATTTTAATGATTCTTGAACAAGATATTACCGCCCTTGAAACAAGAGCGGTAATTCCTTGCAAATATTTTAGTGCATATCTCAATGAAAGATCTTTATAAATATAAACAAATTACATTGAACCGTGGAAAGTACGGTTAATTACGTCCATTTGTTGTTCGCGAGTCAACTTGATGAAGTTAACTGCATAACCGGATACGCGGATAGTCAATTGTGGATAGTTCTCAGGGTGATCCATAGCGTCCATCAGCTGTTCACGGTTAAATACGTTAACGTTCAAATGCTGAGCGTTATTATGGAAGTATCCGTCCATCATGTGTACCAGGTTAGACTTACAGGATTCATCATCTTTACCCAGTGCCTTAGGTACGATAGAGAACGTATTGGAGATACCATCTTGTGCATCGGAGTAAGGCAGTTTGGCAACAGAGTTCAGTGAAGCCAGAGCACCTTTCTTGTCGCGTCCGTGCATTGGGTTAGCACCTGGTGCGAATGGTTCGCCTTTTTTACGTCCGTCAGGTGTTGTACCTGTCTTCTTACCGTACACTACATTCGAAGTAATGGTCAATACCGATTGAGTCGGTACAGCATCACGATATGTTTTGTGTTTACGGATCATAGACATGAAGGTTTCAACCAATTCTACTGCGATGTTGTCTACAGCATCGTCATTGTTACCGTAGCAAGGGAATTCGCCTTCAGTTTCGAAGTCAATTGCAATACCTTGTTCGTTACGGATTGGTTTAACCTTCGCGTATTTAATCGCACTCAGTGAGTCTGCTGCAACGGACAGACCAGCGATACCGCAAGCCATTGTACGCAGAATGTCGCGATCATGCAGTGCCATTTCGATACGTTCGTAAGAATATTTGTCATGCATATAGTGAATGATGTTCAAAGTGTTAACATAAGTCTTAGCCAACCACTCCATCATCGGTTTGAAGCGTTTCATTACTTCGTCATAATCCAGATATTCAGAAGTGATAGCTGGGAATTCCGGTCCAACTTGTGCTCCGGATTTTTCGTCTTTACCACCATTAATAGCATACAGCAAAGCTTTTGCAAGGTTGGCACGAGCGCCGAAGAACTGCATTTGTTTACCGATACGCATTGGAGATACGCAGCATGCAATCGCATAATCTTCACCCCAGTATGGACGCATTAGATCGTCATTTTCATACTGAATTGCACTAGTTTCGATAGAAACCTTAGCACAATATTTTTTGAAGCCTTCAGGCAATCTTTCGGACCAAAGTACAGTTAAGTTTGGTTCCGGAGCTGGACCCAAGTTGTACAGGGTGTTCAGGAAACGGAAGCTGTTCTTGGTAACACGAGTGGTTCCATCTTCAGCCATACCACCGATGGATTCAGTTACCCAAGTAGGGTCTCCAGAGAACAGGTCATTATAGTCAGGTGTACGCAAGAATTTTACGATACGCAGTTTCATTACGAAATGATCGACAATTTCTTGGACTTGTTCTTCAGTCAAAGTACCTTCTTCAATATCGCGTTCTGCATAGATGTCTAGGAAGGAAGAAACACGTCCCAGGGACATCGCTGCACCATTTTGTTCTTTAACTGCTGCCAGATATCCAAAGTATACCCATTGAGTAGCTTCTTTGAAGTTCATCGCTGGTTTGGAAATATCCATGCCGTGAGCAGCTGCCATTTCTTTCAATTCGCCCAGTGCACGAATTTGCTCGGACAGTTCTTCACGTAAACGAATTACTTCTTCTGTCATGGAATCAACTTCAAGCTCAGCTAGTTGTTGCTTTTTGTCTTTAATCAAGAAATCAATACCGTACAGAGCTATGCGGCGGTAGTCGCCGATAATACGTCCACGGCCGTAAGCATCAGGAAGACCTGTGATAACGCCGGATTTACGCACTGCTCTCATGTCTGGTGTATATGCATCAAATACGCCTTGGTTATGCGTTTTGCGAATGTTCGTGAACATGTCAACGATGTTTTGTGGAAGCTCGAAGCCATAAGCCTTCGTAGCATCAACCATCATCTTGATCCCGCCGAATGGCTGGATGGAACGTCTGAAAGGAGCGTCAGTCTGCACGCCTACAATTTGTTCCTTGTCCTTGTCAATGTAGCCTGGAGCATGTGAAGTGATTGTGGAGACAGTATCTAGGGAAACATCCCATACGCCGCCTCTTTCTCTTTCTTCCTTGCTCAGTTGGGAAATAATCTTCCACAGTTCAGTTGTGTTACTAGTAGGACCTACGAGGAACTCTTCGTTACCTTCATAAGGCTTAATGTTACTAGCGATAAAGTTGTTAACGTCAACTTTCTTGGACCATTTACCTTTTGTAAAACTTCTCCAACCGGATTTCACTTCATTTACTTCTTTTTCAATCACCGACATGCTAAATCCCTCCATCTATATTTATTATATTTGTAGAGATCGCGGGCTTGAAGGTTGATCCCGTGTCTCGTGATCCCCAAAAAGATGTGGTTGTTCCAAATTTCACAATCAACATTTCATATGTGGGACCGTTGTTTATATAAACATTCTAGTTTATTTTCTATAAAAACACTGTGACAAATATCACCTTTCGAGTGATATTTGTCACCTTTATCTAAGTCCACAACTATCCTATTCTCTATTTAACCATTTATTAATTATCAAATCTTCCGTAGAACGCATTACGGTATACATCAGCAAGCTCAGAAACCAGTGGCAGCTTAGGATTGGCAGTTGTACATTGATCTTCAAAAGCACGGTCAGCCAAGTAATCTACGCGGGATTCGAAGTCCTTAGGATCAAAGCCCAGTTGTTGGAACGATTCTTCGATGCCCAATTTTTTATTCATATCGCGAATAGCATTGATCAGGCTAGTTACACCTTCTTCAGTTGTGCGAGCTGGCAATCCCAGAATACGGGCAATTTCAGCATAACGCTCATCAGCTACGAAGTGCGAATATTTAGGGAACGAAGCGAACTTCGTAGGTTTTTTAGCATTGTAGCGGATAACGTGTGGCATAAGGATCGCGTTAGTACGACCGTGAGCAGTGTGGTACTGTCCGCCCCATTTATGTGCCAAACTGTGGTTAATACCCAAGAATGCATTGGCAAAGGCCATACCAGCAAGTGTTGATGCGTTATGCATTTTCTCACGTGCTACTCTGTCGCCTTCCAGCGCCGATTTTTCAAGGTATTGGAATACCAGTTGGATGGCTTTAATAGCTAGACCATCAGTGTAGTCACTCGCCATAACTGATACATAAGCTTCGATAGCATGTGTCAATACGTCCATACCTGTATCAGCAACAGCAGTTTTTGGCAAGCTGTATACGAACTCTGGATCAATGATAGCTACATCTGGAGTTAACTCGTAGTCAGCCAAAGGATATTTAGTGTGCTGTTCAGTTGTTTTATCGGTAATAACTGCGAAAGATGTTACTTCCGAACCTGTACCCGAAGTAGTTGGAATAGCTACAAATTTAGCTTTGTTACCAAGTTTAGGGAATTTGTATACCCGTTTACGGATATCCATGAATTTTTGTTTCAGACCATTAAAGTCTGCGTCTGGATGTTCATAGAATAACCACATTCCTTTTGCAGCATCCATTGGGGAACCGCCGCCAAGTGCGATAATGCAGTCCGGTTGGAATCTGTTCATCATTGCAGTACCTTTTTCAACTGTAGTTGTCGATGGATCTGGTTCAACTTCAGAGAACACTTCGATAGCTACAGGGGTTTGACGTTGACGCAGGTAATGTTCAACTCTTTCAACATATCCAAGCTTAACCATCATTGGGTCAGTGATAATTGCGACACGTGTGATATCAGGCATTTTGGTCAGGTACTGAGTAGCGCCTTTTTCGAAATAGATCTTGTCAGGTACTTTAAACCATTGCATATTCACGGTACGACGATTCACCCTTTTCACGTTGATCAAATTGATTGCTGTAACGTTTTGCGACACGGAGTTACGTCCATAAGATCCGCAGCCCAGAGTCAACGAAGGGATATTAGTGTTGTAGATATCGCCGATCGCACCATGTGTGGAAGGCGAGTTAACGAGAATACGTCCTGTTTGCAGACGGTTAGAGAACTTCATGATTACTTCTTCATTGTTGGAGTGGATAGCCGAGCTATGTCCCATACCACCAAATTCAACAATTTGAGCTGCGCGTTCGATACCTTGATCTGCATTCTTAACTTTGTAGCAAGCAAGAACCGGGCTTAATTTTTCAGCGGAAAGTGGATATTTAGTGCCTACACCTTCAAGTTCTGCTACCAGAATCTTTGTGCCGGCAGGGACTTGAATGCCACACATTTCAGCAATCTTCACTGCGGATTGACCTACGATTGCTGGGTTAACCGCACATTTATCTACGTTCATTGCTCCACTAGTCAGTTTGGCAGCTTCTTCTTTATTCACAAAGTAGCAGCCATTAGCAATCATCTTTTTCTTCACTTGATCGAAGATTGGTTCTTCGATAATAACAGCTTGCTCGGAAGCACAGATCATACCATTATCAAATGTTTTAGAAAGAATGATGTCCGTTACGGCTTGATCAATATCCGCGCTCTTTTCAATGAAAGCAGGTACGTTACCAGGGCCTACGCCAAGTGCTGGTTTACCACAGCTGTAAGCTGCTTTTACCATTGCAGAACCACCAGTTGCCAAGATAAGAGCAACGTCTGGGTTGTTCATCAATGCGTTTGTCTTGTCCATTGTTGGCATTTCAATCCATTGGATACAGTTCTCAGGAGCGCCAGCTTTCACGGCAGCATCATGAAGAATTTTTGCAGCAGCTGCACTACACTCTTGCGCAGATGGGTGGAAACCGAATATAATAGGGTTCCGTGTCTTAATCGAAATCAACGCTTTAAACATCGTGGTGGATGTAGGGTTGGTTACCGGTGTGATACCCATAACAATTCCGACGGGTTCAGCAATTTTTTGGAAGCTATCATAAGCGTTGTCTTCAATAACGCCTACTGTTTTATCGTATTTAATTCCGTGCCAGATATATTCAGTTGAGAAGATGTTCTTCGTAATTTTGTCTTCGTATACGCCGCGTCCAGTTTCTTCTACGGCCAATTTTGCGAGGTACATATGTTTGTCGAGTCCAGCCAACGCCATTGCATGAACGATTGTGTCAACTTGCTCTTGGTCTAGCGCCATGAACGCCTCATGCGCTTTTTTTGCTTTATCCACTAAATTCTGAATATACTCTTCAGCGGTAACTTGTTTAACTTGGGCGGCGACTTCGTTCTTAACTGCCATCTCCCTCGTCCTCCTGTCAATTTTTAGTTGTTTTTCTCTACACATTTATCTTATCACATGATTTCCACCTTGTATAGTGAAATCTTTCACAAAGTATAAAGTTTTTTTGATTTGTTTTCAAAGCGCTTTCATTCGATCATATTATAGTCTTTTTACCATATTATGTGCTATAAAACCCTTTAAATCTTAGAATTATACTTTAACAAGCAAAATTTTAGCTCCTTTTTATTCCATATATCTAAAATCAGTACACAAAAATGTATTCTCTTCATCACAGTCAATTACGATTTCCCTACACTGTAATAATTTCCAATTGATTATCACTATTTCTGAAGATTTATAAATTTATAAATCTTCAGAACAAAAAAACCGACCCCAAAGGGGCCGGTTTTTGCATTAGACTATTCCGCTTTAATCGTATCAAAGAATTTCTCTTGCACTGTTTTAGCTGCTGCTTCTAACTGGCTCTTGGAATCCGTTCCTTTTTTGGAGAACAGCTCTTGAATAACATTGGACATGGTTGCGTAATAGTCCTGTGTGTTGTATTGAGCTTCAGGTTTACCATCCAAAAGTCCCATAATGTCAGGGCTATATTGGTATACATTTGTGTACTTGTCATAAACCGCTTTGGTCTTCTTACCAAACTCAGAATCAGCTGAGTAGTAGTCTAAGAGCGGCGGGATAAAGTATTTGCCATCGGTTGTACGTTGTTGAAGAATTGCATCCAGCGCTTCCAAACCTTTGTCAGAGAAATAATCAAAAGTAATGTAGCGGAATGCCATTTCTTGTTCATCTGGCGTAGCATTTGGATTAATTACTAGATAGTCACCACCAAGTACCCCTGTGTGCTTTCCGCCTTTTTCCATAGCTGGCATAGGATACGTAAGCACATCCTCAGGTTTCAGTCCACCTTGGTTCAACGCTTGCTCGATAACGCCATCAGACCCGGCCATTACCATTGCTGTACGACTTTGTTGGAACGCACCTACAGCATCGCCCCAACCAAGTGCCCAGTCCTGTGGAATCGCGTTAGCTTCCCATCTAAGTTTCTTGTAGAAATCCAGTGCTTTAACGCCAGCATCGGAATTAAATGTAGCTATAACCTTACCGCCTTCAATTTTTTGAATCTCTCCGCCAGCTTCAAACAGGAAGTTGGTCCAGTTCCAACCTGATTCGTTCCCCTTACCCATTGGAGCAATACCGGAAATACCTTTTTTGGCATCAGCTACTCCTTTAGCCGTATTCAGCATATCATCCCAAGTCCAATCCATAGGTGGAATGGCTACACCTTTTTCATCCAGCATTTTTTTGTTGATCATAGTGGTTGTTACATAACCTTTTTGTGTTACTCCGAAAACTTTGCCGTCGATAATAAATTGATTTTGAAGCACGGTGTTAATTTGATCTTTAAATTCATATTTGTTCCACAGATCTGTGATGTCAGCAACCCAGCCCTTTTCAACCAGGAATTTAGCTTCTGTAGCAAAAGTATTAAAGAAGGTTGGTGCTTCATTCGCAGCCATTTTAATTCCGATTTCACTTACATTGTACTGCCAGTCGTCTTTAACGATTTCTACGTTCGGATATACCTCTTGGAAACGTTTGATTTTGTCGTCTTCCTGTGCTCTTATTTCAGTCAAATCAGGTGTTGGATAGTGAATCTTGATCGTCACTTTTCTTTGAGTAATGTCATCCACTGGCGCATCTGTAGCGGTTGCTGTATTATCCGTTACCGCATTTGTTGGCGCAGCAGATGCTTCCCCGCCTTTGTTCCCCGCTGTGTTTCCGTTATTGTTGCCGCTGCAAGCAGATAGCAACGATCCGGCTACAAGTACGCTTAGTAGAACGCTAGAGTACTTACGCATTGAAACTCCCCTTTTCAATTCATAATTATCTTACATATCGATCATAAATTAGAAACCGTTTACAAACGAGGTGCATTTATATTCCTTTCATGTGCATGTTTACGATCCATGGTTAAATTCGTCGATAATTGCTTATCCTTTCACTGCCGACAAAGCAACCCCACGCATAATGAATTTCTGGAAAATCAAGAAGACAATGATTGGAGGCAAGGATACTATAAACAGGATTGCAAATTTAATATTAGTATTGAGTGCCTTCACATTAATAACGTATTTATAAATGGCTGTCGCAAGCGTATATTTCTCTTCACTGTGCATAACCAGAGATGGCCAGAACCAGTCATTCCACGCGGTAGAAAAGATAAAGATCGCTAATGTAGCAAAAATCGGAATGGATAGTGGCACGGCAATGGAGAAAAAGCTTCTCGGCTCAGAGGCCCCATCAATTCGTGCTGCTTCAAAGATTTCTGGATGAATCCCGTCAAAAAAGTTCTTTAACAATAGAAAGTAGAACGTGTTCGCTCCCGCAGGCAACCAGAAGGCCGCGTACTGATTTAGCAATCCAAGCTCCTTCAAATTGACAAAGTTCGGGATCATGTAACTGGTCGCCGGAATAAACAATGTCATCAGGAAGAAGAAGTAAATAGCTCTTTTGTAAGGAACATTCATACGAGAAATACTAAATGCTGACATTCCCAATACGACAAGCGTCACGACCATATTCCCTAAAAAGATATAAATGGTGTTTCTAAGGAACATGGGTAGATCAATGTAATTCATCGCATCTTTAAGATTACTGAAGTGCCATTCCTGAGGGAAAAAATGCGGCGGGAATGAATTCACTTCTTGATTCGACTTCAACCCGTTGAATAACGTCATACAAATCGGGTACAGCATGCTAAAAACCATAACCAAAATGACTACGCACATCAAGCCATAAACAATCTTATTACTTGTTTTTTTCAAATCGTGTTCTGAAAGAATTCCTCTATCTGCGCTTTTCATCTTAGTAGTCCTCCTTGTTAAGCTTGAACTGTAAAATGCCCAAACCACCTAGGACAATGAACATTAACATGCCAAGCGCAGTAGCTGTTCCATAATCGAGTCTTGTAAATGCATATTTCACGATCAACAGCGCATAGGTAAGCGTAGTATTATTTGGCCCGCCATCAAGCAGCGCCATCTGTGACTGATACCCTTGTGAAGTACCAATAATTTGCAGGATCAGCATCAAAAAGATTAAATTACGCAGTGAAGGCAATGTGATGTACTTTATACGTGCCCATATACCTGCTCCATCAATCTCAGCGGCTTCATACCAATCTCTTGGAATGCTGAGTACAGCAGCTAAGTATATTAGCATCCCTGATCCGAACTGCTGCCATGTTTCCATAAACACAAGGGAAATCATCGACCATCTTGTATCTGTTAAGAAGGCAACCTGATCCACACCCATTGTGCCTAGTAACGCATTAATCGGGCCCACCGGATCATAAAGCCATCTCCACAGTCCATAGAGAACCACACCAGGCATTACGAAAGGAAGGTAAGCCGCTACACGTACAAAGCCCCCAAACTTTCTCAGCTCCGAGATCATGATGGCAAAAGCAATCGGAACCCAAAAACCGATAATAAGACATAGAAACATGTAATACCCAGTGTTCTTTAATGCGGTCAAAACATCTGGATCACTAAGTGCTCTACTGTAGTTCTCAAAGCCTACAAAGCTATTACCTTTCACAAAATCAACATGGTAGAAGCTGTACAGTAAGCCTTTAAAAATTGGAACCCACAAGAACATAATAAAAATAATTACGGCAGGTACGAGGAACATATATCCCCAAAAGTTTTTCTTCCAGCGGTTTTGCTTGTACGGTGTCCCCTTCAGCGTCGCCGGGTTTTCGGTTACTACTGCGGTTTGATTCATCAGGCTCCCTCATTCCATTGTTCTATCAGCATTTTTCGCAAAATGCTTCCTACCTTAAATTGTAGGAAATGAGGGTTGTACTGAACATGTCTATATCTACCGAAGTCATGAGTGTTTTTACTTCTTCAATTCACTGGGGCTAATCCCATAATATTTTTTGAAAATTTTACTAAAATGCTCGGGCGATTCATAACCCACACGTTCCGCAATTTCGTATCTGCGAAGATCGGTATTCAAAATCATCTCCCGACTTTCTTCCATCCGGAGCTTAATTACATATTCCCACAGGTTATAACCTGTATTTTTCTTAAATAGGTAGCTCAAATAATTGGGGCTAACATGATTCTTTTTAGCCACATCGTGAATAGTAAGTCCTTTTTGAGCATAGTTCTCGTCAATATATTCTTTTGCTTTTTGTACGATCAGATTGCTATGCGTATGAAGTTCTTCTACAGAAGGATCACTCGTGTAACTGTTCCAGTTGAAATCCCCATAATAGAACACGTAATGGTCACTATGCTCATTATTCCAAAGAATTGCATTAGAGGCCTGACGGTTCAACACGGCCATAAACGAAAGCCCCTTTAAAATCTGGCTAATGCCAATGACTACGTTCAGATGTAAATATTTATGGATATTAAAATGTAGACTACGACCAAGTATATCTAGCCTGTTGATTTGGCCGGCAGAAGAATCCTCATAGCTTTTTTCATCCCATTGAATAATGATCGTAATTTCTCCATCCGGCGCATAAAAGGCTATCGAGTTCCATTCCTGATCCATTAATTCTTTGGCAATGTTCAGCGCAGCATAACAAAGAAGCCGTCTGTCCCGCATAGTATACTGCTTCTCCTGATTCACTCCAGACAGTGGCACCTTAAGTTTTAAGACGGAAAAATACGGCCCTTGTAGCTTCAGGTTATCCAGCTTCAGCAGGTTATCTCCTTCAGCTAGTACAACCCCAGGGTCAATGAGCAATTCGTTCAAGAGCTTGCTATATTCCGGCAGCGGCTCTTCCAGTCGAAAGCTTTCGTTAATTCCAGACATGAAGACATCTAGTTCTGGTGAAGGCTTCCCCATCTTAAGGAGCACATTTCGGACCGAATCCAAAAACTGCTCACTATTCAAAGGCTTGATTAAATAATCCTTTGCCCCGAGCCTAACAGCCATTTGAGCATATTGAAACGTCTCATGAGCAGAAATCACGATGGTCTGTACCCATGGTTTGGCTAGTTTGGCATGCTGCATCAAATCAATTCCACTCATCGCACCCATCTGTATGTCCGTAACGAGCAGATCAATTTCCTCCATACGTATACAGTCTAGTGCTTCAAATCCGCTATTAGCTGTATAGATATTAGAAATATCCAGCCCGGATGAAGCTAATAAATTGCTCAATCCTTTACAAATCAATGGTTCGTCATCCACAACCAATATATTGAACATATCTGCATGCTCCCCTTCCTTAGTCCTGATTCTCCGATTTCGGAAGCTTAACTGTTACTAGCGTTCCGCCTTCTGTACGAGGGGTATAGCTGATGCCATAATCAGAGCCAAAATGTAAATGAATACGCTGGTTAATATTGCGGATACCATAACCGCTAGTGGGATTGGGGCTTTCATCATTCAATACAGCTTCTATGGCTTCATAGTCAACAGACTTATAGCCGTTATCTTCAATAGAGATCCTAACGGTTTCATCCTCACATACTGCTGTGATGGTGATCTCACCATCCTCACCCATATTTTTAACCCCATGAATAATAGCATTTTCTATTAATGGCTGCAGCGTGATTTTTGGAATTAGGTTGCTTTTCGTATCCGGGTGAATATTCATCACAACTTGAAATACATAATCATAACGGTGCTGCTGTAGCTTGATATAGGCCGTTGCATGCTCCAGCTCTTCTTCAAGGCTGATCAGCTCCCTTCCCCGACTAAGACTGATCTTCATTAGTTTGGACAATTCCTTGATCATCTCGGCGGATTCGACATTTCCTTCTAAAGAGCTTTTCCAATAAATGCTCTCTAGGGTGTTGTAAAGCAAATGAGGGTTGATTTGTTGATATAGAAGTTGAAGCTGGGATTCCTTCTGTTTAAGCTCCATCTGATATTTGTATGTGATTAATCCGTTCAGCCTTCGGGCCATATCATAAGTAGAAGCAATCAGCACACTGACCTCATCGTTACTCCCCCTCCGTGGTGTCTCTGGAACTCGATTACCCGGCTCGTATTTTCGCACGAAAAAAGCCAGCTTTTGCAAAGGAGTCATTAATGAACGCCAGAAGTACGTAATCATAATTAGTCCAAATACTGCATAAGCCACGGTGATATATTGAATAACACTTTTCATTTCGTTCTGTTGCTGCAGTAGCGCCTTTACCGGAACTTTGTAGACCAGTTTTTGTCCAAGCGCATGGTTATTGTTAACCACATAGATAAAATCGGAGGTAATCACATCCACAGTACCTTCCAGATCCTCGGCAACAACCGTCTCCGGCAACGCAATTACTTCTCCAGTATTATTCGTAGTAGAGGCGAGAACACGGTTGTTTAAGTCTGTTAAGTAAATTTCGCCGTCAGGCAAAGATATCGATTTGAGAGATTCTCCAATTTTAGAGTCCATTTTGGTGATGACCAAAACCCCTATAGTCTCCGCTTTTCTGGAAATGTTGTTTACAGCTCTCATGTAAGTAAGTGTCTTTAAATTCTCCGCTTGAGCGCTTAGCCTCTCCGTGAACTTCAATGAGCCGCGTCCTTTCTTCTGAACAACCTCCTCAAACCAGTAAGGCTCTTCGGCTTTAGAAAAGAAATAAACTCCCGCCTTCTTAACCTGTGGAAAATTGGGAGCAAAAAAGTAATAATCATTCGGATCGTATATATAAAGGGAGTAATAGATGCCATCACCACGTTCAGCCCCCTGAGAGTAACTGACCAACAGCTTCTCTATTGTCTCATATCGTTTGACCCGCTCCAGTATGGTATCCGAGCCAGTCATATTCATTTGCTGAATCAGAGGATTTTGAATCACGGTGGTAGTGATTTTATTTACTGTATCGATATCCCGATTAATGATCGTAAAGTTCTGCTTGTTCAATTCCACATATGCATTCGTAACATGGCGCTTCAGTATTTGTTCTGCCTTCAAATTCCCATATATGTTCAAAAAGAAAATAGGAGAAATCATAATCAGGAATAGTAGGATGAGCTGCTGCTTGACGCTCAGCTTTCGAATCAATCTAATCAGCCTAGACAACACTATAGTCACACCTCCGGGTTAAATAACTATATCAAAGGGATAAACGCTTACATATGTTCATTTTAAAGTTTTTTATGGTCATTTGTATGTAGTTTTTTTCTGTTGTACGGATTTGAATGAGAGGGAATCATGGTGTCATTACGAGGAAACTTTGGACTTACGGCCGCTGTTGTCTCCAGATTTTCTGATTTATACCGCCACTGGCGGATAAAATCCGGAGACAAAGGCGGACGCTTTCGCTCCTCCAGTTCCAAAATTCCTCTCCATGACCTTCTTCCCTCTCAAAAAAACCGAAAACAGAAAAAAGGGAGGGCGGGCAGGGACCACTGCGTGGGGCTTTGGGGGACACTTATAACTGGTCATTTCTAGGAAGGATTATGAGGGTACGGTGATATAGACGTCACTGCGTGGAGCGTTTGGGCTTACGATCGCTGTTATCCTCAGATTTCCTGATTTTATACCGCTGGGCGGTAGAAATCCGATGATAAAGGCGACCACTTCGTTTCTCCAGCTCCAAACCTCCACTCCGCAACTTCATCACGAGAATTCTTAAAACCCGCAAACAGAAAAAAGGAGGGCGGCAGGGGCTACTGCGTGGGGCTTTGAGGAGTTTTGAGGTACTTCTATATGTCATACCTTCAATCCCCGTTTGCCATCCTTTTTGAGCATTCTGCGTTCATGCTGAAACTTTGCATTGGTCCAGCGGACTCAGATGCAGTTATATGGTCAAATCATGCCTTTTTGAGAGACATTCGGACTAGAAAGCCGTTATCCGCCTTGATTAGGAGGAATATCTAGCATTTTCGAACACATAACGACTATGGGGTCCGATAGCATCACAAATGTACGGAAATCTTGCAAAAAAGGGCTCTGGGGTCCGTAAGGGTTCGTGTAAGTGCGCTACGATTAATGCTTTTTCCATCCTCGTATCATTTAATAATGCACTTTTGCAGGTTTAATCCCCAGTTAAGTTACTAATTAGTCAACCATCCACATCATTGAAGTATACTGTGCTTCTTATCCACTTGATTCGTTCCTTACATTTACGTAAAAAAGGCCCACCCCCAGTAGAATTCACTACTTGGGGGCGGGTCCAGCACCAATTATTCAAAAGACTAAAGATAGCTTAGTCTGTCAACAACTCATACAATCCTTTTACCACCATATCGGCTTCCTTCAGCACTTCCGGCTTACCTATGCCTACTACCTTCATACCTGCAGCCTTACCTGCTTGAACGCCCGCTTCCGCATCCTCAAACACGACACATTCGTCCGGCTGTAAGCCTAGCTCCTGACCAGCGATCAAGAATACCTCCGGGTCCGGCTTGGCAAGTGACACTTTGTTACCGTCAACTACGGCATCGAACAGATCCGTAATGTTCAGCTTATTCAAAATAAACTCTGCATTCTTACTAGCTGAACCTAACGCAATTCCAATCCCGCGCGTTCTCAGTCCTGTTAAGTATTCTTTGACCCCAGGAAGCAGTTCCGACTCCTCAAGCTTAGAGATGTACTCTACATATAGGCGATTCTTCTTCTCCGCCATCGCAAGCTTTTCCGCTTCTTCAAATTGTAGGCCACCAACTTCCAGAAGGATATCGAGCGATCTCATCCGGCTCACGCCCTTAAGACGTTCGTTATCCTCCTCTGTAAATGTAAAGCCTAGCTCGTCAGCAAGACTCGCCCAAGCCAAATAATGATATTTGGCCGTATCAACGATAACACCGTCCAGATCGAAAATGGCACCCTTCATATTTTGCAACATGGATTTACTTCCTCTCCGTTGTTAGTTAATGTCTATACTGTTGCTTCAGCCAAGGTTAGCCGCAAGCTCTCACCTGCACCACAGGGCTTTCCTTCTCGCCCTTGTACCGAGAACACCAGAGTCCCGCTGTAGTCGGCTGCTGTGATAACTGTAACTTCATCCTTGCTGATCCGCAGCTTAAAGGTATTCCCCCGAAGCGTAACCGGAAGCTCAACAGACTGCCAATGTTTAGGCAGTGAAGGTTTGATATGGACAGTTCCCCCATCATAATCCAACCCTGCAAAACCAAGCACCGCAGCCATCCAAGCACCACCGTTAGCGGCTGGGTGGGTACCACCGATATAAAGATCGCCTACGTACTGCTTAGATTCTCCCGTGAGATCAACAGTAGCCGTGCGCATAAAATATGGATATCCCCAATCCGGCGAACCAATATCGGCAGCTACCAAAGCGTAGATACAAGGACTAAGACTTGACCCATGCTCGGTGCGCGGTTCGTAGAATTCCCAGTTCGCTTGTTTCACTTCCTTGGTGAAGGAATGTTTGAATAGATTTAACATCAGTACGACATCCGCTTGCTTCAGTATTGTTGTGGTTGTGGCTAATCCATTACCGCCACCCAAATACTCATTTTTGTTAAGTACACGGGATTTCAAATCTGGCAGCCTAACATCTTCTAAGGTGAAGTAACGGTCGAATTGTTCGATGACAAGACTGGCAGGGTCTGGCTGAGGAACATAGAAGCTATCCAGCATAGCTTTGAACTCTGTCAGAAACGGACCTTCGCTAAACTCTGTAGAGAGTTGATTGTACACTTCCGGATACTTATCTTGCAGCAATTCTGCTGTGCGCAAGGCAATCTCCAGTGTCTCCTTAACCAGAGCATTCGTAAAAGCATTATTGTTCACACGCTCATGATATTCGTCTGGACCTGTTACATCTAGAATCTCGAAGCGTTCTTTTACTGAATTATAGTAAGCATAAGAGTAGAAGAACCGGGCACATTCCCAGATCACTTCCGCCCCTCCGCTAGTCAGCAGACTCTCGTCACCTGTAAATTGAACGTATTTCCAGATCCCATGTACAACATCTCCACTGATATGAACCTGCTTATCGCGGAAATAAGTCCGCATTGGTCGACCGGTAAATACATCATTCACATTAAACAGAGTACAAGCATCGTCTCCTGTATCCTGACTTTCCCAAGCATAGAATGCTCCCAAAAAACCATATTCCGCGGCCTTCCGGCGAGCTCCGTCCAAGGTATGAATCCGGTACATCATCAGGTTGCGAGCAACCGTTGGATCAGTATGCAGGAAGAAAGGCAGCATAAACATCTCCGTATCCCAGAATACGGCCCCTTTATAGACCTGACCCGATAAACCTCGAGCCGGGATAGAAACCTTTTCCGAAACTGTAGGTGCAATAATTAACAGCTGATAAATACTGTATCTTAGAGCAAACTGGGCATCCTCATCACCTTCGATAATGACATCGCTAAGTGACCATCTTTCTTCCCACTGCTGGCGATGAGCCTGTAATAACTCGTCATAACCGAGCGATTCTGCAGCTAGGACAGACTTTACTGCTTCTGACTCCGGTACACTAACATCAAGTCCAGTATATACCGCAACGTACTTAAACCATTCATAGGTCTCACCCGCACGCGCTTCAAAAGAAATCCGGCGAATACTAGCGCCCTCATCCAGTTGCTGATCTCCGAAATTAAATACGGCTCTCTCCGCCACAACTACCGGAATGTTCAATTCTCCACTAGTGGAGGAAGAGACTAGTACCTCACCCTGTGACTGTACTTTTTGACCATAGAGGTGGGGACCATTGATATCCCATACATCTACGTCAATCCCGGTCTCAATCACAATTTGGCAGTCCTGTGTACTATGGATAGAGTATTTACTAACGAGCAGGTGAAGATTGTCCTGGCTTACGAAACGATCTGCTGTAAATGTCAACATCCCACCATCAGATAGACTATAGCCAGTGCTCCGATGATGAATGGCACTACGAATATTCAGCTCCTGAACATGAGAGCTCGGTTCACGCTCTAGCACACTTAAAGGTTGACCGTTGCAGACAATCTTGGTCCATAATCCATTTGGAGCATTGACAGGTTCTCTCCACTTCTCTCCCGCTTTGTCATATAGACCAGCTAAAGTTACGGCAACTAACTCAGTTTTACCGAATTCCTCTAGTGTCCCGCGATATCCCATATAGCCATTGCCTAACATATATTTGTTCCCGTTCGTCGTCACAAGTTGCTTGTCAAAACAGCTATCCCTAACCGCCCAGCTCATCGAGCCAACATCCCTTCACCTAGCGGAAGCGTCGTCCCGGAAGCGTCCACCGTAATTGACTGCCCATACACTGTAATATCAGTGCTACCCCCATTAATTGCGGTGAGCGTTACTGAAGTCTTGTTGACCAAAATACGTAGTAATACCCCTTCATACATCACTTGGAAGCTATACTCGTTCCAGCGCTCCGGCAATGAAGGCTGGAAGGACAAACGATCCCCATCTGAACGCATACCTCCAAAGCCATACACAATATTCATCCAAGCGGCTGCAATCGAAGTCGTGTGCAATCCTTCGCGTGTGTTACGGTTGTAATTGTCTAAATCCAGTCTTGTCGCAAATTCAAAGAACGAATAGGCTTCTTCTGGCTTGCCGATTTCGCTTGCCAGTATGGAATGGATCGAAGGTGAAAGTGAAGACTCATGAATACATCTAGACTCGTAATATTCATAGTTAGCCAGCTTCGCTTCTTTAGAGAATTGTCCATTATATAAGAACATAAACATGAGAACATCCGGTTGCTTAATCATGTCATAACGGTACAATCGATCATACGACCAGTTCGAGTAGAGCGGAAACTCTGTTACAGGAATGGAATGAATATCAATATGTGGCATATCGAAGAATCCATCATGCTCCTCAAATACTCCTGTCACTTCGTCAACCGGAATCTTCATATTGTCTGCTTTATTTTTCCAATCGCTAAGCTCTTCGTCACGGAGCACCGTCTTTTCCGCAACCAATGCAAAAGCCTCTGGTGCCTGTTTTTTCATTTCACTCAGGGTGTCTAGCGTGTATTCAAATGATTTTTGGGCCATCAAATTAATATAGCAGTTATTATTCACCATCAATTGGAACTCATCAGGACCCATTACGCCAAAATATCCATATTTTCCACTCTGTTGACCCCATTGACCGCGTGTAGCATAGAATCTACTGATCTGGATCAGCATTTCAGCACCTTTACTGTGCAGGAATTCTTTATCCCCAGTATTTTTGACATAATGCCAGATACCATAGGAAATAGCAGTCCCTACATGAAGCTGAAGATTTGAATGCTGCCAGAGATCACAGCTTTCTGTTCCGTCTATTGTAGCAATAGGGTAGCAAGCGCCATCGCAATCAACATCTTTAGCACGTTGCATAGCCTGAGGTAATGTCTTATATCTAAAGTCCAGTAAACTCCGTGCAGCCTTAGGATTATTAAACATATAGAATGGTAAGCAATACGACTCTGTATCCCAGAACGCCAAACCACGATACACTTCTCCAGTCAATCCTTTAGCGCCGATGTTGAACCCTGGATGATCACCATGATAAGTCTGATAAAGCTGGAAAATGCAAAAACGAATGCCCTGCTGATTCTCAGGATCGCCCTCAATCCGAATATCACTTGTCTCCCAGATACCATTCCAATATGCCGTCTGATCCGCGAATATTTGAGTATCGCTCAGTTGGCTTGCACTTTCAGCAAGAGCTAGCCCTTTGCTCCACAGCTCTTCAGCTGTATGGGCAGATTCACTATCCGAACAGTTGATAACCAGCTTTGTAAAATGGGTCGCTTCTCCCTGAGCAAGATCCATAGTAAAGCTTTGTCCAATAAATTTATCATGTTCAACTCGCGTAAGCTGAAGCGGCTGTGAAGATTGTAACGAAAAGCTAGAGAATAGCTTGTTAGCTGTATTCACTGTTCTCGCCATAATAGCTGTGGTAGATCCTTGTTCTCCACTGCGGAGACTACTCCACATACATTCACCGCGTTCCTCATGAATAATGCTGAAATCAAGACCTGCACAAATGTCCACGCTGCCCGAGAAATTAAGGGGCTCAAATTCCACCCGCTGTAGTCCCAGATGAGACATCGTCATACTTACCAAGCGTGTAAAGACAACTTTTAAGATTTTTCCATCATCTAGGTGCCAGATTAGCTCCCGCCGATAAGTCCCACTACGAAGATCCAGTTTGCGCACATAATCCGATATTTTACTTTTTGCCAGATCAAGCTGTTCACCATTCACAGTGATCCGTGTATACAGCCAGTCCACCGCATTTACCATATATCTCAGCGAGCGAATAATCCCCTTATAATGATTGCCAATGTCCAATTGTTCATTTAGCCCGTTGAAATAACTGCCTTGCAGGGAATCCCCAGAGTAACCTTCCTCAGCATACCCCCGCACACCCATATACTCATTTCCCAGTGAAAAAATAGATTCCGAGGTCCGATTTCGTTCTGGATCAAAGCCCTCTTCAATAATTGCCCAAGGATCTACCTTAAGATATTTGTCCGCCACTTTAGCCATGTATGATTTCCCCTTCTCCTGGTTTTTGCTCCATTCTCAGGATATCGTTCCATACCCGTTGCGCCAATGTCTGACCTTAATGAAGATGTGTGCATTTATACGGAGTTGAAATCGAACGGATTTCTATATCATGAATTTTTGCAGTATAATATGTAGAATCTAATAAGAGCAAAAAAAACAGCAACAGACCCATTATTTGAGAATAATGGATTGCCACTGCTGATATATAAAGAACATATACTTCTTACTCCTTTTTAGTTAAAAATCATATTACATCTAGCACTTTTGAAGTGAAAATAATCACAATGTTGAAAATTCGACACTTTTAAATGGTTTTTCTTAACCAAATCGAAGATTTTAGAGGTATAATTAATTTAAAATTTACTGAAAAACTGAGGGAATAAAGGGGATGTCGATTATGCTAAAAGAACATTACAATGTCATCGAAGCCCACGGAAATACAAACTGTTTCTCCGAACAGAATTTCAACAGACTTCTTGTTACTATGAAAGAACGCGTTGTTCCAGAGGGTTCACATCTTTTCTGGGAAGGCGACTACTCGGATAAATTGTTTTATATCAAACGTGGACGTGTGAAATTAACTAAATCAACGGATGAAGGTAAAGAACTTATTCTTTATATGTACCAAGCCGGCGATATGGTAGGTCAAGCGGACCCATTCTTCAGCACCAAGCACAGCTTTACTGCAGAAGTGATTGAAGAAAGTGAAGTTGGCGTTATCGAGCAAAAGGATTTAGAAATTCTCATTTGCCAACATTGTGATTTTGCCATCGACTTTATGAAATGGATGGGCATTCATCACCGTCTAACTCAAACGAAATTCCGTGATCTGATGATGTATGGCAAACCAGGCGCACTTTGCTCCACTCTCATTCGACTTGGTAATACTTATGGTGAGAAGAGCAGCGATGGTGAGAACATCCTCATCAACAAAAAAATTACGCATACAGATCTGTCCAACATGATCGGTGCCACTCGTGAGAGTGTAAACCGGATGCTGAGTGACTTGCGTAAAAAAGACGCGGTTGAGTACGAGAACGGTATGATTGTCATCAAGGATCTTGGCATGCTGCAGGAAATTTGCCACTGCGAAATGTGTCCAAACGAGATCTGCCGAATTTAATTCCATTATAATGTACCCTCTATTCTCCTCAATGAAACATACATGACCCAATTATTCTGCACATTATAAAATAGAGTGGTCAAAGGCGCCTAACATAGGCGTCTTTTTTTATCCCACAAGACAAGCAAAAACGCCTTCGGCGTCCCTAATGGACGGTAAGCGTTTATGCGAGAAATATAAGGATAATTTATAGCGTGAAACTTATACTTTCTTATATTTAGAAAAAGAGCTGAACCCGAAATTAGGTCAGCCCTATAACCATAAATATACTCTTAACGCTTGATCTGAGTACCACGCACGGGAGAGATCATCCAGTAGGCCATGCCGACGAATACGCCACCACCAATTATATTCCCTAATGTAACGGGTATCATATTGTGCATCCATCCGGCAATTGTAACGGTGTCCGGGTGATTCGGGAGCAACACAGCAACACTCAGCAGCGTCATATTAGCCACACTGTGCTCATATCCACTCGCAATAAAGGCAAACAAACACCACCAGATTAGAACCAGCTTCGCAGTTTCACTTTTAGCGCGTGAGGCCATCCATAGCGCTAGACAGACCAGCCAGTTACATAGAATTCCACGGAAAAATAGCTCCGAAAACGGAAGGCTCATTTTCTTGACTGCAGCCGCAAAGATCAGATGCTCTGGGGGAGCCGCACTGAATAGTCCAGTTCCTCGAATCAAAAGTGCTAAAATCACTGCCCCTACCACATTCCCTACAAACACAAGCACCCAGTTCTTGACAGTATCCCAGATACTTGTTCTACCAGCTAGTGTACTAACCGTAAAGAACATATTATTTCCGGTAAACAGCTCTGAGCCTGCAAACACAACAAGAGTCAAGGCAATACCGAAGGATGCACCCATAATGAGGGGTTGGAAAGGCGATTTGGCAGCCGCTAGAGGCGCTCCCAGCGAAAAAATAAGGATAATCCCAATGCCTACATATGCTCCTGCCAAAAGGGCTGCTAGAAAATATCTTGGTAAACTTTCATTCATTTGGTCTCGCTTGCTGACTGCCGCCTCGACAATGTTTTCCACACTTTGAGTAAACATAATACTCCACCCCACCGTTTTCTATTTCATCCTTTACTACAAGCTTCGGTGTCTACAAGCTCACTGTCACAATGTCTCCGACAAGGGAGACTGGATAAGTCATAACGATACCTTGATCCGGTGCCTGAACTTCACCCGTGCGAAGATCTATTTTCCAATCATACAGTGGATCATAAAGAAAGTGACCCGAAACGATCCCTTCCGCAAGCGGCCCCCCTTTTGGATGAGGGCTCCGATTCTCAAGTGCATAGATCGCTCCGTCAGAGGTACGAAATACAGCCAGCTCCACATTTCCAGCAATCACCACACGGCCAATCTGCAGCAGGAAATCCTGTACTGATCCTATTGGATACGTTTGTGTTGTCTTATTCATTGGTCTCTCCCCTTCTGTGTGCGTTATATCCCGCTAGACTCTTGTTTCTTCAAAAAGCGCAGCACGAGTGCTGCTGTCATTGAGCATTTTTTTCCAAGGATCCGTAACCTGAGTCAGAGCAAAGTCAATCCGTGCGGCCAGCTCTTTGCGGTTATCTTCATTATTCAAAATAACCATTTGAATCTGCTCAAGTCCCATACGCTCAACCCACTCGGAAGTTCTCTCCAAATAATTGCCGGTCTCACGGTAATATTGCATCACAGCGGAGCACACTTCGATCAACTCTTCATCGGTCTTAATTTTGCAGAAGGAGTCTGCGATCCGTGGCTTGATCCCACCGTTACCACCGATAAACACTTCCCAACCACCATCATTTCCAACGATGCCAATATCCTTCGTGCAGGATTCCGCACAGTTACGTGGACAGCCGTTGACAGCTATTTTAAACTTGGCAGGAAAATCAAGACGTTCATACTTACGTTCTATGAGCGCGCCCATTCCCAGCGAATCTTGTGTGCCAAAGCGGCAGAACTGGGAGCCCACACAAGTCTTAACCGTACGTAGCGACTTGGCATAACCATAACCTGATGGCATATCGAGCTCTTCCCATACTTTAGGCAAATCTTCCTTTTTCACACCGATTAGATCCAGGCGTTGCCCTCCAGTTACCTTCACAACTTTCACATCATATTTAAGGGAAACATCAGCGATTTTCTTCAAATCCTCCGGCGTAGTTACCCCACCATACATGCGTGGTATCACGGTGTAGGTTCCATCTTTTTGAATATTGGCACCCATTCTTTCATTTACAAATCGGGATTCTTTCTCATCTTGATGGGTATCAGGGTTCATCATCCCTAGATAATAGTTAATCGCCGGACGACACTTGGAGCAGCCTTCCTCTTGTTTCCAACCGAGTACATTCATGACCTCTTTTGTTGTTTTAAGACCTTTAGCTGTAATTTCAGCAACAATTTCATCACGGCTAAGCGTTGTGCACCCACAAATACCTTGCTTAGCAGCTTGCTGGAAACTGTCGCCTAAGACAAATTGCAGGATTTGTTCTACTACGGGTTTACAACCACCACAAGAGCGAGTAGCGCCAGTGCATGCTTTGATCTCATCCACAGTAGTAAAACCATGTTCAGTGACAGCATCTACGATCGCTTTTTTAGTTACACCATTACAGCCGCAGACAATTTCTTCGTCCGCCATTGCTTCTACGGATGTGCTCTTCTTAGCTCCGCCACCGCAGCAGCCTGTTCCCATAACCTCCGTATAAATCTCATCGGTCATTACCGCGCCTTGTTTTACTAGCTTTTGCAGATTCGCGGACTCCGTTACATCACCGAACAAAACCGCACCGACAATCACATTATTTTTGAGCAAAATTTTCTTATAAGTTCTCTTCCATTCATCTTTGCTTGAAATCACAGTGTGTTCAGGAGAATCCAAAAACTCACCTGCAGAAAATACATCCACCCCAGATATTTTAAGCTTCGTGGAAACAATCGAACCTTCATAAGGCTTGGTATCGCTACCACATAAATGTTTAGCTAGAACCATGCCTTGTTCAAATAGTGGAGCCACCAGTCCGTAACACATACCACGATGCTCAGCACATTCGCCGATGGAATATACATTCTGCATGGAAGTTTGCAAATAATCATCCACCACGATCCCACGATTTACGGAGATTCCGCTATCTTTTGCCAATGTCACGTTCGGTTTGATTCCAACAGCCATTACCACAAAATCTGCAGCAAGCGTACTGCCATCACTAAAACGCAATCCACTTACTCTCTGTTCCCCGCTCAATTCTATCGTTTGTTTGCCCATAGCAAATTTCACGCCTTGACGCTCAAGCTCAGCTTGCAGCATCGAGGAGGCATTCCGATCAAGCTGACGCTCCATCAGATCTTCCATCAAATGAACTACGGTAACATCCATACCAAGGTTCACAAGACCTTTTGCCGCTTCCAACCCAAGCAAACCCCCGCCGATGACAGCCGC
The DNA here is from genome assembly GCF_038000135.1 of Paenibacillus sp. FSL F4-0236. Classification (NCBI taxonomy): domain Bacteria; kingdom Bacillati; phylum Bacillota; class Bacilli; order Caryophanales; family Paenibacillaceae; genus Paenibacillus; species Paenibacillus sp. FSL F4-0236. Next base: position 989,302 of record NZ_JBBOBK010000001.1, on the reverse strand, counting down.
TTTGCTGTATTGTTTGGCCGCTGCCAGCATCGCATCACAGTCTGAAATGTCTCGGAATCCTACAACGCCCTCTTTATCACTGCCAGGTACAGGTAAAATAAACGAATTCGAGCCTGTCGCAATAATTACCTTGTCGTAGGGGACTATCATCCCACTATCCGTAACAACTTGCTTCGAGCCTTCATCAATTCGTGTGACCGTTGTTCCCGTGTGTAGAGTTATATTATTGTCTTCATACCAATTCCAGTCGTTTAGGATGATATCATTAAGGGTCTTACTTCCTTCAAGAACATAAGACAACATGATCCGATTGTAATTGGGGTGAGGTTCACTTCCAAAAACCGTGATGTCATAAGCTCCACCCAGCTTCAATATCTGCTCAATCGTACCTATGCCTGCCATACCGTTGCCGACTAATACTAGTTTTTCTCTTATCGTTGTCATGGTAAGGTGCCTCCTCAAGCTTATGAATACCTGATCAATTTCTCTTCTACATATTGGAATTATACGGTTCAAATTCAAGTCGTCATTGTGATTGCAGTCACTTTAATTGTGAATATTTTCACACTTTAGTCTACTGATAATTGTTAGATAAATTTTCCACATAAAAAGCCAGATTAACGATTCTGAACAACCGTTGATCTGGCTTAATTTACGATTTTTTAGCGTAAAGTCAATAAAATCTCCAATTCATCATGAGCCCTGAGCTTCATATCCATTCCATCATCAAGTAGTTGTTTTCCGTTCACCTTCAGCTTCCATTCTTCATTACTAAGAGGAGTATAATCGTCGACGGAAAGCACCTTTTTATTGTCATCGGCCAACTGTACGCTACTACAGCTTTTGAGCAAATCTCTTACAGTTAAATCCTCTTCAAATAACATAATATACGTATGATGCAAGTCTACTTCAACACTTCCACCGTTCAAGGTCAGCCTTACAGTTTGAAGTGGTGCTTGATGGTCCTTCGACTTCGCGGTGAAGACTAGCTGTGAATCATACCCTACAGTATTATTCCAATCCGCATTCCCAATGATTTGACCGCCCATCTGAAGCTCCCAAACCATTCCCGCCTCTAGCGAAAAATCCTTTACCGAAACAATGCTTGAGTTATCCTCAGCAAATGTGGCAACATTACTACCTTTCAGTAGCTCCATGATCGATATTCCATTTCTATAACTCCCACTAAGTAACCTATCTGATGGTTTAGTAAGCAGTTCATTATCTCCAACCCTTATCGATATTGTCGGTCCCTCTGATCCTGCCACACCATTATTAGCATTACTATTGCCGTCATTGTTAGTAGAGCATCCACCTATTATGAATACAATGACTAATCCTAACATCAATTTCCACAAAGATCGCATGGGCATCCTGGCACCGCCTTGTCCCGCCTAATGACCATATAGCGTCTCAGGCTTGTAAAGTTATGTATACTGTCTTTTTAAGGATAACTTAAACAAGCCATGTTCTCAAATAAGTAATAACAAGCTTACTTCTAAAATTGACAAAAACTTTTTAAAAAGCTAACCTCTATCCCCCTCTTTCTGCTCATTCGGCGCTATCTCGCATATTCTAGGGGATTTATCCCCCTCTTTCTGCTCACTCGGCGCCATTTCACATATTCTGGGGGATTTATCCCCCTCTTTTTGCTCATTCGGCGTCATTTCGCATATTCTGGGGGATTTATCCCCTTCTTTTTGCTCATTCGGCGCTATCTCGTAGTCCGCTTTTAAGCAATCCTTCCGCCTGCCTGCCTGCCTGCCTGCCTGCCATCCATCCATCCATCCATCCATCAATCGATCTTACCCATATTTTTCACGATCATTTCTTCTACCTTTTTCAACGGAGTTATCCGCATTTCTTTACATTCTATAATTCCCTATAAAAAAAGCCCCCTAAGGGACTCTTTAGCACACTATTCATCTTCACTGAAACCTAGGGAACAATATATTATTCTCCAAATGTACGTGTTCAAAAGTCATACTCTCCAACTCTTCCAGCCGGGCATATGTCAATCGATAGGTCGTGCAAGCATGCGCCGGTGGAGTGAAATCATCTGTAATACTACGTATTTTTCTCAAAATATCGCCCGCACCATCATGCTCACTCTCCAGCTCAGACAATGACTCACGAAGCGATGTCAAGCCTTCTTCACTAGGATTAGCAGCGTATGTCAACAGCTTAGGAAACTCATCTTCTTCTTCTTTAGCCGTATGCTCAAGTAAATCTTCCTTAAGTGTGTTGAACAAGTTATATAACTCCACCAAATGGGGAGAATCTCCGCCATGCACTCGATACACCTTAGTTACATTTTGGCTAATGAGGGGTAGCTCTTCACGAAGATAACGGTGGTGTTTGTTAATAATATGGTCAATTAACTCTTCTGAAGGTGCAGTATTCCAAGCGATTTCCTCTTGGGGTACTGGATACTCTTCGAACAGCTTGTTTAGATCGCCGATGATTATCTCGTGATCCAGACCACGCTCAGCAGCTGCTTCAGCAAGAGGTTTAGCTCCACCGCAACAGAAATCAATCCGGTTTGCTTTGAAATAATCTGCCGCTTTAGGGAACTGTAATACAATATCCCTCACTAGTGCATCTGGGGTAAACCCAGCTTGTACCGATTGTGCTTGCTTCGAATCCGAAATACTATCATTAAGTTGTTTAGTTTCCATTATAGCTCCTCCTTGGGTTATGGGATTAGGTTCTGAATAAATCTTATCCACTTGTTCACCTTAACCCTGAAAGGAACTTTGACTTGTGATTGTACGCACGGAAATTGTATCTTATTTTTGAACGAAATTGGAGATTGATGTACATGCAAAGTAAACGCAAAAAAAAGCACCTTTGCCTACAAAGGTGCTTTTTCAACTCACTTTATTGCACATAAGCCTGCATATACGTCCGCTGTCCCTTTGAATCCTTCAAATAAGGTCCCAATCCGGCAAAACGGGAGTGATCCATATAAACACCGGTCATCCATCTGCCTTCCGTCAAGCCACCATTCCATTTAAGGACAAGATCAGGTGCGGAAATCCATTCCTGAAAGACTCGTATATCCTGATCTTTGTATTCTTTACATGGCTTAGACCGCTCAATAAGGTGGAACTCATTAAGATAAGTTGGAACGAAATAAGAGGATATCGTATGCAAATCATCATCGTCAAAAAAAGGCTCGTCGCCTAAAAAGGGTTTGAATAATACGGTATTCTCGTACATGGACCAAATTAAAGCTTGAAGCACCATACTCTGGCGAATACCGTTATGGAACTTATATTGTCGCCCATGATTCGCCGCATTTACATCTTGTGGAGGTTCCGTGGACTCCAGACAGTGCCGTTCACAACCAATACACTTCCAGCCGGTCGGACTTTGAATCCATTTTTGAAAAATAGTCCCACTATCATTGTTTCCTTTGTAGAGTGAAGAGATAATGCTGTATGGCACGCCAATCCACGCATCCCATAAGGAATCAGGAAGATGGCTATGCAGCATGAACAACGTCTTGTCATAGATGAGCTGTACTTTGATAGAAGCATTCTCTAGCTCAGCAACATCCTTTTTTCCATACGTTATTTCCCGGGAAAACAGGGTCGTCTTCGTCTTCATCTCCCTCGCCTCCTAATAGTTTTGCTATGCCTGTACTCCAGCTGAGTAGATTTGAGCAAAAACCAATACGCGAGCGTTTCCATTCAAGGATCATACAATGTTTTTCTATTATATTACAATTATTTTTAAACTGTGCAAGTTTTTTTCAAGCATAAAGGATTGGAACAAAACTGTCACTGTCTAATATTTAGAAATTGAAAAGCCCCTTTTCCACCATTCCGGAAAAAGGGCCACAACATTACTGTGAATTTTAGTCTACCCAGCTCTCAGCCCAAGACTGAATCTGCTGCATAACAGGCTGCAATGCACGGCCTTTGTCTGTTAATTCGTACTCAATACGTACGGGTGTTTCTGGGTATACATGCCTAACCAGGATACCCTCACCTTCCAAATCCTTCATCCGCTCGGACAGCATCTTATCGCTCATTGAAGGAATGAGGCCGGAGATATCTTTAAAACGCTTCGGTCCACTCATCAATGTCTGAATAATAAGTCCATTCCAACGTTTGCCTAAGAAAGAGAAGGCTGTTTCAAATCTGGGACACATCGCAAATTGATGTTCTTCCATTGTTCTCACCTCTCACTAGCGAAACTTACTATTAGTTAGTATATATAATATTAACACATTTTAACCATGATGAACATCGTTTACCGAAAAAAGTTCATCTGACTCTATTATTATATCCCCAATGTCAATCCCCCATTGGTCCTTTAGATCCCCTTAGAGCAATAGCTTCAGTTACGATTTGTGCCAAGTCATCATTTCCAAAAAGCGAAAGCACACCCAAAACGGTGTCATCAGAAATGTCCCCCGCTTCCTCCGCGGAAACCGTGAGGGCAAGTGCCTGACGCAAGGCTTCATTCCCTTCCTGCTGCGGATAAGCCTGCAAGTATAGAGCATGTGGATCGAGTCCATTATTTACACACCACTGAGCGAATACAAGAATCATCATCTCTTCTTCGCGCTTATAGCTTTCGATGATCTGTTCCTCCACTAATTTACGGTTATCCTCCATATATTCTTCTCCTTTCTCAGAGACCTCATTCAGCAAGCTGTGCCGCCAGCATATGACTAGGCAGTACCGCTGAAGCAGCAATGCTGCATAGCTCCGGTGTATTTATGTTGCTAAGAAAATTATTCACCACTCCACTAAAACCTCTTCTATCGAGTACAGTATCCCAGCTTCCAAAGCCTTGAATATGCGGTAAGGTATCTTTTTCAAAAAGAATGGCTTTTTCTAGATCCACTACTTCCACCGATCTGCCATTTCCGTGCAGCTCAAGCTTCTCCAAATCCACACCAGCTTCACGAACCATACTGTACATCCCAACTGCACTATCTTTCCAGCCTAGCATTCCAGATGCCTGCAGCAGACGACCTTCACCACTAGAGTGAAGATGACTACGAAGCAGTTCATACTGATCTCCACACAACCACAACAGCAAATCAAGCATATGGATAAGATCATCATGCACGGTTTCGCGGCTGGTGCTTGTCTGTAGCTTCGTTCGATGTTTAATCGCACTGCAATGGCTAATTCCGCCAACTTCTTCAAGCCATTGCTTGGCGGTGACATACATTGGGGCAAAACGGCGATTAAAGCCCACTCCTAGCAAAAGCCCCTTATCTTGTGCTAGCTCTGCCATCCTTCTGGACTCTTCTAGATCATAGGAAAGTGGTTTATCTACATATACCGAAATCCCACGTTCGAGACATTTTGTTACTATATCATAATGAGTAGTTGTTGGGCTATGTACAAATACTGCATCCAGATCCCAAGATAGCAGCTCTTCCAGATTAGTCGTCCCTTTAGGAAAACGGTAGGTATGAACGGCCTGCTCTACCGTTGTCGGTGAATGACTAAGAACACCAACTACCTCGGCATAATCATGCTGAGAGAGCAGTGGTAAATATACTTTGCGGGCTATATTGCCGATTCCTATTATGGCGACTCTTTTACGTTCAGGTACAATCACTGATCCATCCCCCTCTTAACACTTCAATATATCGTTCTTTTCTCTTTGTTCTCTACAAATGCTATTATACCTGCTTCTCATTCTCTGACAATTGATCTTTGCTTCAATATTTACTTCATATCCCGTATGATGAGATGAATGAGTGGAAGAAGGGGCATATTATCTATGAAGAAATGGTTCTCGATTGTTCTTTATGTTTCGGGTACAATCCTTGCGTTTATCTACAGATATGACATCCTAAGCTGGATGAAAGAGGATCATAATCTTTTCAGTTCTATAGGGATTGCAACTTTACTGGCCCTGTTTCCAGTTGTCCCTTATAAAGCTGTCATCGGATTCTTCGGTTATGCATACGGAAGTTTAGCGGGTGCCTTGATTTGCTGGCTAGCTACAAATTTGGCTGCCGCAATCCTTTTTGGCGTTGTGAAGTACTTGTTTCAAAGCCAAGCGAGAGCTTATTTAGCCTCTATTCCCGCACTCGAAAAGTTCACAGTAGGAATTGAGCGGCGACCTTTCGCTTCGATTGTCCTAGCACGACTCGTGCCTATCATTCCCCAAACAGCTGTTAACATCTACGCTGGAGCAGCTGGTCTGCCTTTTTGGAGCTATATTGCAGCTTCCGGCATAGGAAAAATACCGGGGATTGCATTATACGCTTTCCTCGGAGATCATCTGTTCCAGGACCCTGTAAGTGCGGTTATTGCCATCATCGCCTATGTCGCTGTGCTAATTATCGCTGGACTGAGCTTGCGTCCGCGCTCTCAAGAAGCGAAGAATAACCGATAGCGAAAGAACTTATCGGTTACAAACTGGCAGGCAGTTAGTATTTGCTTTATAATTAAATTGTGATCTATTTAATTGCATTATGTGAATGGAGGGATATCAATGAGTGAACATCAGACTAACCATATAAATACCAAGACAGAAAAAGCAACCTTTGCAGGTGGATGCTTTTGGTGCATGGTCTCGCCGTTCGAAGAATTGCCAGGTATCATTAGTGTCGTCTCTGGCTATACCGGCGGTCATACAGTGAACCCAACCTATGAAGAGGTTTGTTCTGAAACGACAGGACATGTTGAAGCTGTACAAATTACGTTCAATCCAGATATTTTCCCTTATAGCAAGTTACTTGAGCTGTTCTGGCAGCAAATTGACCCTACCGACGCAGGTGGACAATTCCATGATCGCGGGACTTCTTACGGAACAGCAATCTTTACCCATTCGGAGGAACAAAAAGAACAAGCAGAAGCTTCCAAGGCAGCTCTGCAAGCAAGCGGTCGCTTCTCTAGTCCGATCGTAACCCCGATTCTCCCGGCAACCACCTTCTATCCTGCCGAAGAATATCATCAAGGTTACCATCATAAGAATCCAGGCCACTACAAACGTTATCGCAAAGGTTCTGGCCGAGAGGATTTTATCGAAACCCACTGGACACATAAAGAGGACAAACAAAGTTTGAAAGAACGTTTAACCCCTCTTCAATATGAAGTCACTCAGAACAGTGCAACAGAATCTCCTTTCCGGAATGATTTTTGGGATCACCATGGAGATGGTATTTATGTAGACATCGTATCTGGCGAACCGTTATTCAGCTCGCAGGATAAATACGATTCCGGTTGCGGCTGGCCAAGCTTTACTCGTCCCATCCGGGACTACGCTGTGAAAGAAAAGACGGATCTCAGTCATTTGATGGTCCGCACTGAAGTGCGCAGCAAAGTAGCGGATTCGCATCTAGGCCATGTCTTTGACGATGGTCCCGGAGAAAACGGTTTACGCTACTGCATAAATTCGGCGGCGCTACGATTTGTACCGAAAGAGGATTTGGAGAAGGAAGGATACGGGGAGTATCGCATACTCTTCCAGCCTGCCTAAACATCAATCCTCAGCACATAAAGAAACGGTTGTCGTCCTTTTAGGATGACAACCGTTTTTTTCTCTTAAAATATAAGAAAGTATAATTTTCAAGTTATACATTATTCTTATATTTCTCGCTTAAACGCTTACCGTCTTTATAAAGACGCCGAGAGCGTTTATGCTTGTAGGGCTATTCTTTCTTTGAGTCCTCTGAGTCCTTATTAGCCTTCGAATTATCCTCTGAAACTGCCTCCTTAGGCTCTGTTGCCGCAGGGATGGCTTGCTCTCTGTTCAGCTCCTTATTTCGCTGACGAATTCTCTCGGTCTGCTGCTCCCGACGCTCACGAATATTTTTACGGGAAACTAATACAATAGCTAAAATAATGGCAGCCCCGATAAGTATCGGTAACGCTCCTGCAAGGATAACGACAATCCACTGAAACATCACAGATAGTGCATTTAAGCTTCCATTTAGAGCATCTGAAGCACGTTCCAGTAACGGCCCTTGCTCCTTCTTCTCTTTGACAGCAATACTTTCATCCGTCTGATACACTCTCAATTCTACCGTAGAGAAGGATACATTCTGATTGATATAACGCATTCTACCTTTAATCTGCTCAATGCTTTCTTGAATCGAACCAAGCTCGTTCGCGAAGGCGACCAGATCAGTGGATTTCGTCGCTTTTTTCATAAACTCTGTATATTGTGCTTCCATTAGCTGCTTTGCCTTCAAACGTGACTCCAGATCAACATACTCTTCTGAGACATCCTGACCTTGAATGCTGCGCTGTAGAGATTCGTGTTTTACTTGTTCTAATTTATTCAGAAAAGGTGAGAATCCGGAGGCAGGCACCTTAAGGATAAACGTCCCACCTTGCTCGTACTGCGACATATTTTCATTAAACTCAATAATATATCCATTGGCCAGGGTTACTAAATTACGTATTTCAGTCTGTGCTTTTCCATAGTCTTCTACTTCCATATTAAGATTCGCTTTATAGATCAGCTTCTTGTTCAAGCCCGCTACTACATCGCTACCAGTAAATCCTGCACTTGCTTGATCTGTATTTTCTGATGTGGAGCCCTTTACAGCCATATTCTCGCTGCCAGTTGCTTCTGCCTCAGGAGCTGCCGAAGTGCTTTGATCCGCTGTTGAGGCCATCGAGCTTTGCGATTGTACCTCTACTGCTGCGTCGTTACTCGTACTACCATTTTCTTTTGCCAAACTATCTGCCGCTGAATTTCTATCCGCTGAGCCACAACCCGCCAAGACTACCGTAAGAATTAATAAACATAAGTAATGCAGACCCCATTTGCGCATTCTCATTCCTCCAAAAATGTAATAGATACCGCTTGCACGGATCATAATATCGTTACGGAATGTCTTGTTCTAAGCAGATCTCTTCCGTCACTCTTTACTAAGACGTTCCAAAACTTGGAAGGTTGCACTGAAAAATGGAATTGTGTACAGTTTCTTATGAATTATGTTCTCTAAATAAAAAAAAGAGTCGCATTTCTGCAACTCTTTTAGTTAAAGCTATTATTTTTCGAGCAAAAATCAACCTGGGTTAGAAGTGCTTTGTTTAATGGCATAAAACCGCTTAATAAGCTTGCCACTGTTTGTTTTGCGGTTACACTAAAGCTTGTATTCGCAATATAGCCTTGAGATACTGAAAAGCTAATGTTTAACAACGAATTTACAGAAGCACTGTTGTATACAGGCTGAGAGATTCTTCTAGTCAAACCACTTCTAGTGACATATGGGACACCATAACCATTCGAATAACTCATTTGCTTACACGCACTTTATTTGGTACAATTACCACGTCTAAACACGTAAAAAAATACCAAAAACCCTCTATTCATAATGAATGAGGGCAGAACACGGTTCTGTTCGGACAAGCTCCACCTTGTTGAACAGAGAAGTTTTTTAATAATGCTGTCTATTACTAAAAGGGGAGGTGAACCCTCATGGCAAAAGACGTAATTTGCGAAGTTAACTCCTGCACCCACTGGGCAGAAGAGAACAAATGCAGTGCTGATTCTATCTTTGTAGCTTTCCACAGCTCCCAAGAACCTACACGTGCAGAAGAAACAGATTGCAAGACTTTCGAAAGCAAATAAGGTGATAATTTGAAGGGACCCTCCACGGTTCCTTCTTTTCTTTTCTCATTCTATCAAGAATGAGAATTATTATCAAGTGGCTGAAATAAAAAGCCAGGGAGAAATTCCCCGGCTATGATTTATTGTATACTTCTTATGTTATTTGGAAGCACTAACTCCTGCATTTTCTCTTGCAATAGCGGCAGCCTTTACCATGTTACGAAGTGCATCTTCCGTCTCCTGCCAGCCACGTGTCTTAAGACCGCAATCGGGATTAATCCAGAACTGTTCAGGATCAAGCACCCGCAGCGCACGATCAATATTAGCTGTCATCTCTTCTACTGCAGGAACCCGTGGACTATGGATATCATATACACCAAGACCAATTCCTTTATCATACGCCTGCTCCTCAAAGCTAACGATCAGTTCCCCATGGCTACGTGAAGTCTCAATAGAGATAACATCCGCATCCATCGCTGAAATGGAGTCTATCATGTCATTAAATTCGCTATAGCACATGTGGGTATGAATTTGTGTCGTAGCCTTCACATGATTCGTCGCGATACGGAACGACTTCACCGCCCAATTCAAGTATGCCTCATGATCTTCAGCCTTCAAAGGAAGTCCTTCACGGATAGCCGGTTCATCTACTTGAATCATCTCTATGCCTGCATCCTCCAATGCTTTAACTTCATGACGGAGCGCTAAGGCAATTTGATTCGCTACTGCTTCCCGACTAAGATCATCACGTACGAAAGACCAATTGAGAATCGTAACAGGACCAGTCAACATACCTTTAACAGGAAGGGAAGTTAACGACTGAGCATAGACGCTTTCTTTTACAGTCATAGGCTGGATAAAAGCTATATCCGCATAAATAACTGGTGGCTTAACGCAGCGTGATCCGTAGGATTGAACCCAGCCATTACTAGTAAATAAGTAACCATCCAACTTCTCCCCGAAAAACTCCACCATATCGGTTCTTTCGAACTCACCGTGCACGAGTACATCCAGACCCAGCTTTTCTTGGAAAGTGATTGCATCTGCAATCTGCTCACGAACGAACCCGTCGTAACGCTCTTGATTCCATACGCCTTTACGCCATTTCAACCTTGCCTGGCGCACTTCTACGGTCTGTGGAAAGCTTCCGATTGTTGTCGTTGGCAGAAGTGGCAGCTGCCACTTCTCCTGCTGCACCTTCAGGCGTTCAGCAAAAGGTAGGCTACGTTGGTCTGGTAAATCTGTAAGTCCGAGAACTTGCTCGGCCACATCCTTACGACCGCGTTCAGGAAGTGCACGGAAGGCAGTAAGGGCTTCACGACTGGCCGTCAACGCAGCAGCAGCTTCTGTTGTACCCTCTAAGGCTGCAGCAAGCAGGCCAAGCTCTCTAAGCTTCTCATCAGCAAAAGCTAAAGCAGCCTTAACGGTGGCCTTCAGCTTCACCTCACCCTGAACAGTAACCGGAACATGCAGCAAACTGCAAGAAGGCTGTATAATAAGACGATCAAGTGATACATGTACACTCAGCTTCTCGATCAGCTGCAGCTTAGCATCCAGATCCGAGCGCCAGATGTTGCGTCCGTCAATAATACCCGCTCCCAGCCACTTATCCTCAGGCCAGCCAAGACGTTCAATCGATGCCAGGTTCGTCCCGCCATCATGGACAAAATCGAGACCTAAACCTTGCACCGGAAGCTTGAACAGTGCCTCCAGCGGTTCAGCAGCTTCAAAGTAAGTCTGCAGAATAATATTTAATCCAGGCACGGATTCAGCAATTTCTGTGTAAATCGAGTGAAGTAAGGATAATTCTGATTCATTTATTCCTGTAACAATCGCTGGTTCATCAATTTGTACCCAGCTTACTCCTTCTTGCTTCAGTTCCTGCAACAGCTGAACGTAAACCGGAAGAAACCGAGCAGCAATCTTCGCAATATCCGCAGATGCAAATCCTTTTGACAACTTAAGGAATGTATAAAGGCCTAAAACCACAGGTTTACCCTCAATTCCCGCTTGGGACTTGGCAAAACGATAAGCAGCCAGTGGTTTATTCTCGGTCAGACGCGGCGTTTGTGCACCGATCTCTGGAACGATGTAATGATAGTTCGTATTGAACCATTTAGTCATCTCGCAAGCGGTAGCCTCAGCATTTCCTCTAGCCATCGCAAAATAAAGATCAAGCCCAATATCGCCACCATCATACGCATAACGTGGAGGTACGATCCCGAACATTACAGCTGTATCTAGCACATGATCGTAGAACGTAAAATCATTTACCGGAATTAAATCAATTCCTGCCTCCTGCTGAGTCTTCAAATGCTGAAGCTGAATTCCTGTCATTTCAGTACGGAACGCTTCCTCATTTATTTTTCCCGCCCAGAAGGCTTCCAACGTTTTCTTCCACTCGCGGTTTTTTCCGATTCTTGGATAGCCAAGATTGCTTACTTTTACTTTGTTCGTCACTTTGCAGCTCCCCTTCTCCATCTTCTTATTTTGGACTCGATATCACTTGCATTCCTTTAAAAAAGAGCGCCCTTCCCTAAAAAAGTCAAAGGGAAAGACGCCCATAATATACCTATGGTTAACGTCTAACACCTTCCTATCCTCCGTAGGTGAAGCAGTGCTGTTGAAACAGGCAGGTCTCCTGGCTAGCGGTGTCAGCATCCTTAGCAGTCTTCCCAGCAGTAGTAAATTGCCAGTGACATATGTTGCTATGGACTCTTCCGTTACAGTGGCGGGACCGCATCGGCTTCAAACCGAATTTCCCTATTAAGCCTACCGAATTACTAATTTCCGGCAAGCACCTGTCTCCGATATTGTCAAGCTAAAACGCCTTCGGTGTCCTTATACGGACGGTAGGCGTTTATGCGAGAATTATAAGAAAGTATTTCGTGATACTTATACTTTCTTATCATCCATAAGCTAAAACGCCTTCAGCGTCCTTTTAAGGACGGTAAGCGTTTATGCGAGAATTATAAGGATAAAGTGAGTGTCTTAAATCTGATGTCATCATACGTGAAAGCCCCCGTCATCTGCAATAGATTACGGGGGCTTTTGTTATATCGATTCCTTATAACGGATTTAGAAAAACACGAAATATACTACTGCAGCAAGTACTATGCGATATATAGCAAATGGTAAAAGCTTAATCCGGTTGATCAATTTCAAGAAGAAACGCATCGATAATAGTGCAAATACAAAGGCACTGATAAAGCCTGCAATGAAGAACGGCAGGGCATCGATGGTGAAATATTGCCAGTTCTTCATCAGTGAGAGTAAACTGGCGCCTGCCATGATTGGAACAGCCATAATAAACGTGAAATCAGCAGCAGCGCGATGACTCATACCCAGAAGAACACCACCAGAAATCGTCGACCCGGAACGAGAAAATCCCGGCCACAAGGAGAAGCACTGGACCAGACCAACACCTAGCGCCTGCTTATATGTAATCTGATCGACACTCTCCGTTTGAATCTTCTTTGGTCCGAATAGATCCGCAATAATCATTAATACAGCACCGACTACTAGACCGATTAACACGGTGGATGTAGAGAATAAATGCTCGTCAATATAATCATTAAACAGAACCCCCAGCACGCCTGCTGGCACTAAACCTACAAGCACCTGTGTAAGCTTCAGGTGGCCGCCTTTTTCAAGCTGTGGTTGTTGCTCGGTTACAGGATCCAACTGCTTGCGGCTGAAGTGCTTTAAGCCCAGCAATTCAATGAACCTATTTCTAAAAATAACTACAACTGCTAATATTGACCCCAGCTGTATAACCACTTTGAACGTATTGGCCGTATATTGCCCAAATAACTCTGTCGATTTTAACCACATATCATCAACAATAATCATATGACCTGTGGAGGATACCGGAGCAAATTCAGTCAATCCTTCAACAATTCCCAAAATAATAGCTTTAATAATCGTTAATAGCTCCATTTGTTCTCCTCCTTTTAATCATAACTTTTATCTATAAGTCCTTCTCGGCTCAACCTTCGGTGTTCATTTTCCGGCTGCGCTTGCGGAAGAACAAATACCCAAGGATCACTACTCCACCTGCAAGAAGCACGTACACTACGTTGGAGTACATATCCATATACATGGCGATGTCTTCCCATGACTCACCCAATGCCGCACCAATAAGCACCAGCAATAGATTCCATCCCAGCGTACCAATCGTTGTGAAGATCATAAACACTCCAAATTTCATGCCCGACATCCCTGCAGGGATCGAAATCAAACTACGCACTAGTGGAACCATCCGACAAAATAATACGGTCCAATAGCCATATTTGTCAAACCAAGCGTCAGCCTTGTGGATGTCCTTTTTGCTAATCCGGAGTAGGCCGCCCCAGCGTTCAACGATCTTTTCCAATCGATTTACATCCAACAAACGACCGATATAATAGAGAATTACTGCACCCAGCAGTGAGCCAAGCGTAGCAGCAATAATTACACCAGGAATGGTCAAATTCGTTGTGGTTGTCATGAATCCGCCAAAAGGAAGGATCACTTCGGAAGGAATCGGTGGAAATATATTTTCAAAAGCGAGCATCAGGAAAATACCAAAGTAACCAAACTGCTCCATAAAATCTGTAATCCATGCTTGCATTTCGTAACCCCCATTATTCAGATCAAGTTCTTCTTCAAGTTGCGTAAATAACGGCTGCGAATAAAAAAGAAGTAAAGTCCCTGGACAGCCAAATATCCCAATAACACCGCCCCGGTCTCCACAGCAATAGATAAGTAAAACAACCGCTGAAGCGCAATAAAGGCAAACACACTATGCAAAATGGCTACCCCAACCGGAACAAAAAACAACAACGACAATTGTATCGTTACAATTCGGTTTAGCTCTTGATCTGTAAGTCCCATTTTGGACAATGTAGAATATTGATGGCGATCATGATCTAGATCTGTATACAGCCGGAAGTAAAGGAAGCTGCCTGCTGCAATGAAAAAGACAGTGCCCACCAGTAAAGAAGCGAATAGCATCGTGTTGTACAATGTTCTCTGTATTTCAAACAGCGTGCCGCTAACAACAATCGCGTATGGCGAGTTACTTTCATAGGACCGTTTCCCTTTATGAGCAAGATCCGCCGCTATACCTACTGTTCGCGGGAAATCATCCATGTAAAATCCTGTATACAAATCGGTCTGTACGGGATGAATAGCCTTGTAAAGCTCATCGCTAATCACAACACCACTGAAATCTCCCCCATCCCTTCCATCCAGCTCCGGCAATAGATATTCGGCAATCGGAACATGCTGGGTATAACCCATTTCTCGAATGGAAAGACCTTGCTTCAAGCTGTATATCGGCTTTACTCTACCCGCTTGCAGACTCCGGTCTCGTTGCGAACCGATCATCACCAGTCCTTCATCTCCACTTAGAGGCTGCTCATCCGTCGTAAACCCTGCACGAAGCAGAGCAAGCTTATAATCACTGTAAGCAATCAAGGGAAGCTTTAACGTGCGATCTGGCCCGGTCTGAGATTCCACCTCTGCGTATTTAATCGGAATACTAAGTGTCTCATAGGGTAAACCGAGCGTTGTAAGCTCTTCCTTAATTTCGTCCAAATGCTGATCAAAAGGATCCTGCAATTGATTGCCTTTGGCTACATAACCAACTGCTGCGGGATAGTCCAATTTCAACTCTCTGGAAAGCGTATGGATCGATGCGAATACTCCCACTGAAGTAAAAGATACTGCGGATACAATCGTCACCATAAAGAACATTCGGGCATTCTCTTTCCAGCGGTAAGACAAGCCCGATAAAGTAATGATATTCGTGTGGTTCCAATACAGGCGCCGGATCGTCTTAAGTAGTTTAACAGTGTAAATACTGAGCTGAGTATAAAAGAGATAGGTACCCGCAACCGTAATTATAACGACCGGGAACATCACCTTTTCAACCGAAGCCGCTTGTGCTGTAGCTGCCATAAAATAGCCCGTTAACAGCAATAAAGCAGACAGTAAAGATAACACCAAGGAAACTTTAGGTTCCTCTTCTGCTTTTCGTTCTCCCTGAAACAGCCGCATCAGTGATTCATTCCCAATAAAGAAGAACGTGCTTAGCGAGATTAGAATAAATAACAGCGCAAAGCTACATATCGTTAGTACAAGCGCCTGCCATGGAAGATGAAACGTTAAAAGAGGTATCCCTAGAAAAGTAGATCCGATCATCAAAAACAACTTACCCAGAATTAACCCTAGTAAAGTACCTGTCAGGATGGCAGAGGTGCCGATCATCATATTTTCCAAAAATACCATCATGTTCAGCTGTCGCTTCGTCATTCCATGCATCAATAAAATCCCAAACTCCATCTTACGTGACTGCAGGAACGATCCGACCGATACAAGAACGAACAAGGAGCAAAACACATAAATAATGGCTTCTGCCGCCATCATTGTATGAGCAGCTGTACTATAAACCAAGCTCTTAGAAATATCCGGATGGTAAATAAACAATGCGCACACAAAAAAGATCATCACTGAAAAAGCACTGACGACAAAATAAGCCGCATATTTACGCTTGTTACGTGTAACATTCCTATAAGCGAATTGCCGAAAGGTCATGGCTAGTTCCCCCAAGCAGAGACAACATATCAATGATACTTTGGAAGAAGGCGCCTCGGCTGCTCCCCCTGTACATTTCACTATAGAAACGTCCGTCTTTAATAAAGATGACTCGGTTACAAAAGCTCGCGGCCACTGCGTCATGTGTGACCATCAGCACGGTTGCCCCTTCTTCCTGATTCACCTCTGTCAGCATATTCATGACTTCACCTGAAGCTTTGGAATCCAGATTCCCTGTAGGCTCATCTGCTAAAATCAATGAAGGACGATGAATCATCGCCCGGGCGATGGCGGTCCGCTGCATCTGTCCACCTGAAATCTCGTATGTCCTTTTTTGCAGCAAATGCTCAATGTCCAGCATACTTGCTACTTCTTTCAATCTGCTCTCCATTTCCGTAACACGGACACCAGCAAGCGTGAGAGGCAGCACAATGTTCTCCTCTACAGTGAGCGTATCTAGCAGATTGAAATGCTGAAAGACGAAACCAAGCTCATGGCGGCGAAAGAGTGCCTTTTCTTTTCTGCTAAGCAGATTGGGATCACGGCCGTTGATCAGAATCTGACCGGAGGTCGGCTGGTCGATGGTGGCGATCGTGTTGAGCAGTGTTGTTTTTCCACTCCCCGAAGGTCCCATAATGCCAACAAACTCCCCTTTTTCAACAGAAAAACGGATATGATTCAATGCCTGAGTGGACACTTTACCCTCATATATTTTTGATAAATTATGAACATCTAGAATGGGCAAGTGTTACCTCTCCTTCTTTCGACTGGATTGCCTTCATTATACAAAGTGTATACACAGGCTGCCATTTCTCTAACTTACAATGACCTTACATTTTTGTAAGGTAGGACTCCCTAAACACTATCCGCACGGTCGTGCCCTTACCTTCTTCTGAGCAAATACTCACCTCGTGACCAAGTTTTCCGCAGATCTGTTTCACAAGATATAGACCCATCCCCGTGGATTCTTGAAAGGTTCGTCCATTCACACCTGTAAAATAAGGATCAAACACACGCGGCAGATCACCTGCTGGAATGCCAACCCCTTCATCTCGTATCTCCAGTACTGCTCTCTTTTCTTCTTGTATGTACCCATGGAAATATACATGTTTGCCGACTTCCGTCGTATACCGTATTGCATTCGTAATAATTTGCGTAAGCACAAAACTTAGCCATTTCTCATCTGTGGTTACGGCGATTCGTTCATCTATTTTAATAGTAGGAAATATACGGTTACGTATGAACAGACGCTTCTGCTCTGAGGTCACGCTACGTACGAGGGTTTCCAAATCCAAACGTTCCACGTAAAAATCATGCTCAAAAGTATCTAGCCGAGCCGTATAAAGTACAGTGTCCAGTCCTTTTTTCAGACGATCCAGTTCATCACCTATCGCCGTAAAAGGCGGTCCGTCTTTATCTTGAATCATCAAATGGATGACAGACAATGGCGTCTTCATCCCATGCACCCACTGATTAATAAAGTGAATATGTTCCTCCAGCTTGTGGCGGTAGCTGTGTAAATCATTTTTATAGAGGCGGAATTGTGACCCTAGTAGTCCTCGTAAACTCACGGCAAGCGGAGAATCCTGTGATGGACCGCCAGCTTCATCTAGAGAGGTGGGTACAGTCTCCAGTCGTTCATAGAACGTACGATTGCTGATATACCGATAAGCGAGGTAGCCAAGCAGCAGACAAGTGCTGAGAAGAGCAGCGTACAGACTAACACTCACCCCACTGCCCCCATCCAGCCGATATACTAGTGTGATCAAGATGAGCTGTGCTAGATAGACAACAATTAAAGGGATCTGCTCCCTTAAAAATAGCTTCAATCCTCATCCCCCCAATTCGGAATCAAGCGGTAGCCTTGACCTCGAACGGTTTGTAGACCGTCCGTAATCTCAAGAGCGGCAAGCTTTTTACGTACACGGGTGACATAGACATTAAGCGTATTCTCATCCACAAAGGCTTGATCATCCCAGATTTTTTCGAGCAGTCTGTCGCGGGTAACGATAGTTCCCGACTTTTGCATCAGCTCATCTAGTATCTTGGCTTCCGTGTGACTTAAATCCACTTTGGCTTCTCCTCGGGTAAGGACTAGTCGCTCCACATCCAGTGCCATTCCGGCAACGGTTAGGGTACGCTCATTGTTGCTTCCCGCATAGGTACCGTAGGCGCGTCGCAGCTGGCTTTTAATTTTGGCCATCGCAATTTCGTAATCAAAGGGCTTCGTAATATAATCGTCGGCTCCGTTCTCCAACGCCATCACCTGATCCATTTTGCCATCGCGGGCAGATATAAAAAGGATAGGGCAGGTGGAAATCCCACGAATCTGGCGGCACCAATAATACCCATCGTATTTTGGCAAATTAACATCTAAAAGAACCAAGTGCGGAGCGAACATCTCAAACTGAGTGCGAACACGCTCGAAATCATTCACAGCCTGTGTTTCATATCCAAACTTATGTAAATAATCCTGCAGCAGAGCCACCAGTCCACGGTCATCTTCTATAATAAATATTTTGAACATATCATGCCTCCGGTAACAGCTTTAACATTATAGTACGTGTTCAAAAAGTACGGTTTTCAGCACCGAGAAGATTGGATGAAGGTAGAAACTGAGGAGCGGAGCGTAGTGGAAGCTACGTGAGCACCGGAAGTTTCGCCTGAATTCAATATTCGATGTCGAATAATCTTCTTGGAATACTTCGTGATCAAAAGAGGACTTTTTGAACAACCTCTTATAAGGGCTTTGCCAAATAATATATACATCGCGGACAGGGTTAGTCAAATTGTTAGGGGGATTGTGCGATAGATCGTCATGCGTAACGTGAGGCAAATCGTCATGCCTAACGCGAGGCAGGTATTTGATGGTTATGAATTAAACTATCCCAAGCCCAACCTCTAAAAAAAGACCCGTGAATGAGCATAATCATTCACGGGTCTCACTATATAGTTAGTTGCAGATACAGTAGCGGTGATTTTTGCCCCTCTTTCGCGCTATTCGGGCCAACACGCACAAGACAAGGGTACTTCTGCCCTTGTCTCCCCCTAATAAGCCCACTCCCTAAAACCGCTCATTCTCTGCCTCGAAAGTTCTACCCTCAACCTCGCCCAAGCCTATCTGCCATCCAGCAGATTGCCGAGTCCCCCAAGTACGCTGCCTTCTTCTTTGCGTCCGCTGTTACCAGCTGCGGACAGAATGCGGTCAGCCATACGGCTGAACGGCAGTGACTGCACCCACACCTTGCCGGGTCCGCGCAGCGTGGCGAAGAACAGGCCCTCGCCGCCGAATAGGGCGGTTTTGACACCTTTTACAAATTCAATATTGTAATCCACGGAAGACGTCATAGCGACAAGACAACCTGTGTCCAACTTGAGCGTCTCTCCCGGCTGCAGTGTGCGTTCCATAACGTAGCCGCCAGAGTGTACGAATGCAAGACCGTCGCCCTCCAGCTTTTGCATAATAAAGCCTTCTCCACCAAAAAATCCGGTGCCCAGCTTGCGCTGAAATTCAATACCGATCGAGACTCCCTTCGCCGCACAGAGGAATGAATCCTTTTGACAGATCACTTTTCCAGCGTATTGCTGAAGATCGAGCGGGATGATTTTCCCTGGATATGGGGCAGCAAAGGTGACACTTTTTCGTCCATAAGAACCGCTGTGTGTGAATACGGTCATGAACAAGCTTTCCCCTGTCAACAGACGCTTGCCCGCACCCATCAGCTTACCCATCAGTCCGCTTCCGCGCGTCCCCCCACTACCATCACCAAAGATCGTCTCCATCGTAATTTCCTGATCCATCATCATGAAGCTTCCAGCTTCGGCAATTACACTCTCTCCTGGGTCAAGCTGCACCTCCACACACTGAATTTCCTCGCCCATAATGACATAATCAATCTCGTGAGCACTCATCCCGCAGTTCCTCCTTATTATTAAAGTCACCATGTGACTCTTCGAATGAAAACTAATACGCGCGTTGTGATTCACGGTTTCGCCAATCATAACTATCCATGTTATTCGCCTATATCCAGCAAAAAAAGTCAACCAACATTCTGGCTGATCTTAATCGTAGTATCCCCGAAAAATGCAGGTTATCCCAGCCGACAAAACGACTACATCCAACAGGATGAATACAGTACCTACTTTGACTCCTACATCCACTGATCAGCAGCGACAAAATACCATCTTATCCACTCGCGCCGCCACTTCGCAGACTAATCCCCCATAGGTATGATGCTTCAGACATATTCATTGCGCTGTTTTTCTTACTAATATCCAAGTTTTAACCATTACCCAATCAAGAGTATCTTTTTCAAGTCTTGATAATATGTTACAATACTTTTTATACTTAAACGTTTATTTAGTAGTCTAATTCTAATGATAAAGGTGAAAAGAATGAAACCACAATCGGAATATGCAATTTTGCTATACTATAAATTTGTAAAAGTGCCGGATGCCGAACAATTCGCTCAGGAGCATTTGGCTTACTGCAAAGAGCTTGACGTAAAGGGACGAATTCTCATCTCAGATGAGGGCATTAACGGGACACTGTCCGGTACGATTGCCCAAACCGAGCAATACATGAAGGATTTGCGCGCAAATCCGCTGTTTAGCGATATCGTCTTCAAGATCGATGAGGCTGATGGTCATGCCTTCAAAAAGATCTTCGTTCGTTATAAAAAGGAACTCGTGACGTTCCGGGTCGAGGATGAACTGGACCCTAACGTGATCACCGGAGAGCATCTGGCGCCTAAAGATTTCTATGAAATGATGCAGCGCGATGATGTGGTAATTCTGGATGGTCGTACCGGCTACGAATTCGATCTTGGTCATTTCCGCGGTTCCATCCGCCCTGAAGTAGACAGCTTCAAAGAATTCCCGGACTGGATTCGCGAGAATATGAGCGAGCTAAAAGATAAACCAATCCTGACCTACTGTACAGGCGGAATCCGCTGCGAGAAATTAAGCGGGTTTATGATGAAGGAAGGCTTCCAGCAGGTGTACCAGCTGGATGGCGGCATTGTGACTTATGGTAAAGACCCTGAGGTACAGGGCGAACTGTTCGATGGAAAATGTTATGTCTTCGATGAGCGGATCTCCGTACAGATTAATCATACCGACGGGGATATCATTGTCGGACGTTGCCATCACTGCGGTCAGCCAGCTGACCAATTCATCAACTGCGCCAACGATGCTTGCCACCTTCAGCATATTTGCTGTGAGGACTGTGAAGCACAGCACAGTGGTCATTGCTCGGACGAATGCGAAGCTATCACGAATGCCGTGGGCTAAATAAAAGGGCAAGCTGGTCGCAAATGTCTCTACACGATTCAAAGACGAGCACAAGAGAGTCTTAAATTAACTAAAAGGTGGCGTACAGGATTTTCACTGTACGCCACCTTTTGTTATGAGCGAAACGTCCAAGCAACGCCACTGAGATCTTCAACCCTTTAAATCACGTCACTTATACAACAAAAAAAGTCAACCAGAAATTCTGGCTGACCTTAAATATAGTATATCCCCGAAATAAGCTGTTTATACAGTCTTATTCATATTACCGTACCATCATGTGGCTTACGCAGCGTAGACTGAATCTTTGGCGCCTTCACTAACTTTGGTTTACCTAAAGAGGTTGTAAAGGTGATCACATAACCAGCTACAACTACCGCCATCACCGTATACATCGTTTCTCTAACAGGCATATAGAAGAGTGATAATGCCAGAACGACTACGTCCAACATGATGAATACTGTACCTACTTTAATTCCCTTCCATTCACTGATCAGCAGCGACAAAATATCGTCTCCACCACTTGCGCCGCCGCTTCGCAGAATAATTCCCGCGCCTAAACCTGTCAGTACGCCAGACAAAAGAGCTGCTAATGCCAAGTTGCTCTGCAAGTTGATGACCAAACCGGAATAACGTTCCATGAGTCCGTAAAAGATTGTAAAAGCTCCTACAGAAACAAAGGTGTTGCACACGAACGCTTTCCCTTTGAACATCCATGCAATCAAGAGTACTGGAACGTCTAGAAGCAGAGTTGAAATTGAAGGTGAAATTCCTAATACATATTTGCCGAGTAGCGATAATCCTACGAATCCGCCCTCAGACAAATGGTTCTGAAAATTGATGTGATAATAAGCAAATGCAAGCAAAAATGTTCCAAACAAAATGACTGTCAACCGGAGCAGTACATTCACTCCGTAATTGTGGTTCCTCATACAGGTCTCCCCTTATCGTATATGGCGGCTAAACGTCCCACCAACCTCTACGACGGGTAAAACCGGAGGTATTGCTCCTTCGCATATATATACTCCTTCCCCTCGCAGAGGCGGTTCGTCGAGTAACAACGGTTCACGCACCTTCTACAGGGAAGCTAAGTATAAGACAGATCATAACGTTTCCAAATCGTCCTTTGGGGAATCGTCCTTCGGGGACACATGGTATCCTGATCCTTTCTGTAATTTAATAAGTTCTGAATACATTATACCACGGAGATCCCCCACTCTAAACACTTCGCTATAAAAATAGGCAGGAATCACTCCACGGTACGCAACAAACGATTGACTGTTTCGCGTCTCACACCGATCAATTGTCCAATTTCTTCCTGTGTCAAAAGCTCTGTTAGCGCTGCGCCATGAGAGTAGTCATTGAACCAACGGGTTAAGAGCTCCATACGTTCTGCGGGTGTTCCAACAGTAAGGTGATCTAGCCGAGTCTGCATAAACCGTACCTTCTCCTGAAGAAGGATAGCGATCTCCATCGCTCGACCTGGCTCATCCCGTACCTGTTGATACCATTCCGCTGAAGGAACTGCCTCCACCTCGCTCTTCATCATCGCAACCGCTGTTCCATGCGCCTCCTTTGGCGAAATGAGTGAATGATGGGGAACCATCTCACCAGGATACAAGATGTTGAATAACACCATGTTCCCATTTTCATGAAGCCTTGTTACCTTGAACAGCCCACTTTTCACCTTATATAAGAATTCGCAGCTGTCCCCTTGACGGAACAAGACCTCCCCCTTGTGCAGTATCATCTCGCTCGCTCCTTTGCCCTCTTGTTATATATATTTTCAATTATACAAAAATAAACCTCAATGAAGGAGATTATTCTCGTAAGGGTAGAGGGGTATACGTGGTCAAAGTTTAGGTAAGAAGAAACGCCTTTGGCTTCCTCTTAGAGACGATGATCGTTTCTGCGAAAAATAGAAGTATAGTTTTTAGCGTAAACTTAAAAATTCTTATATTTCAAAAAACTGCCGAGCACCAGAAGAAGCGTCTGGCACCCAGCAGTTCAAATTATTTATTTTATTACTTTGCCTCAAGAGGTTTCTTCCATAATCCGAGCATTAATCCGGAAATAACAGATCCGATCAGAACGGCCAATAGGAACAACAACGCATGACTCGAAAGCGCGGCTACAAAGATCCCACCATGCGGTGCTGGAACGTTGATATTCCAAAACTGAGTGAGGCCACCTGCTACGGCTGAACCTAGGATACAAGAAGTCAGGACACGCAGTGGATCGGCAGCGGCGAATGGAATCGCCCCTTCTGTAATGAACGATAAGCCCAATACATAGTTTGTTAACCCTGACTTACGTTCTGATTCTGTAAATTTGTTCTTAAAGAAAGTAGTAGCAAGCGCTATTGCAAGTGGAGGAACCATACCGCCTGCCATTACAGCCGCCATCATGAATCCGTTAGTATTTCCACTGGTAGTGAATACCCCAATGGCAAAAGTGTAGGCCGCTTTATTGAAAGGACCTCCCATATCAATAGCCATCATTCCACCGAGAACGAGACCCAGAATTACTGCATTAACGGTTCCAAGATCGTTAAGCCAATTAATGAGTCCTACGTTCATCCAGCTAAAGATTGGATCGAACAGGTAATACATCAATCCACCGGTTATCAATAGACCAAATACCGGATATAACAGAATCGGCTTTAATCCGTCGAGCGTTTTTGGCAGACCTGCAAACACTTTGCGCAGACCGATAACAACATAACCAGCTAAGAAACCTGCAGCCAGACCGCCGAGGAATCCAGCGTTGGAATTCAGGGCCATATAACCGCCAACCATACCTGGCATCAGGGCTGGACGGTCACCAATACTAATCGCAATAAATCCAGCAAGAACCGGAATTAGGAAATGGAAGGCACCATCACCGCCACCAATCGTCTGCAGCAGCTGAAATAGAGGGTGATTCTCTCCACCGACTTGTTCAATCAGGAAGGAGATCGCCAGCAGAATACCACCGCCGACTACAAACGGCAGCATGTGAGAGATACCGTTCATCAAGTCCTTGTATATTTTACTGCCGATACTGCCGGATTTCTCTTTCGACTCTCCTTCATTACCACTACGACCTTCATTATGGTAAATCGGTGCATCGCCGTTCATTGCTTTGCGAATGAGCTCTTCCGATTTGCGAATACCGTCACTAACCGGTCTTTGCAGTACTGGCTTACCATCAAAACGGGCCATTTCCACTTGTTTATCGGCTGCCACAATTACACCACTTGCACGCCGAATCTCGTCGGGTGTTAAGACATTTTTGGCACCTTCTGAACCATTTGTCTCTACACGGATATTAACTCCCATTTCCAGAGCCTTCTTCTTGAGCGCATCTTCAGCCATAAAGGTATGCGCAATTCCAGTAGGACAAGCAGTAACAGCTACGACGAATGCTTGGGAATCCGGGTTGCCGACGATTAGCTTTTCAGGTTCTGACTTCTTGACAGCTTCAGCAGCTTCGCTCTCTTTCTCCTTGGCTTCTCCTTCCGCCTGCTTCGCATCGAACAAGGCGGATACCTCATCTGGAGTTCGGGTATTCATCAGCTGTTCAATGAATTCACTATCGATCAACAGTCTGGACAGCGAGGCCAAAGTACGAAGATGCATGTTGCCCGCTCCTTCTGGGGCGGCAATCATAAAGAAGATCCGAGCCGGCTCATCATCAAGCGATTCGAATTCGACGCCCGTCGCACTCTTAGCAAACACAACTGTCGCTTCATTCACCGCTTTAGTCTTGGCATGTGGCATTGCGATACCGCCACCAATCCCAGTACTTGACTGCTCTTCACGCTTCAGGATCATCTCTTTAAATAGAACAGGATCATTGATACGACCACTTGCGGCAAGACTGGCAATCAATTCATCAATTGCACCTTCTTTAGTGGTTGCTTTTAAATTCATAATCATTGTATCTTTTATCATCAAATCCGTAATTCTCATATCTTCCAACTCCCTTGAGTACTTTGAATGCTGTTAGCTTACACTTCTGAGATGTTGATCAGCGGTCTCAGCTGCTCAATGAATGCTCTATCTGCCAGGTCATCAGAGAAAGCTGTTGCGCTACCTGAGGCAACACCTGCACGGAAAGCTTCCATTAAATCTCCAGTCAAAGAAAATGTGCCAACGAATCCAGCGATCATAGAATCGCCTGCGCCTACAGAATTCTTTACTGCTCCTTTTGGAGCATTGGCGTGGTATACCCCCTGTTCCGTAATGAACAAGGCACCTTCACCAGCCATTGAAACTAACACATGCTTCGCGCCAGCTTCGAGCAGCTTGCGACCATAAGTTATAATTTCTTCCTTAGTCTGTATCGTAACGCCGAATAGCTCTGCAAGCTCATGATGATTAGGCTTAACGAGCAACGGCTGATAAGGGAGTGCCTTTTTCAGCGCTGAACCTGTAGTATCAATGACAAACTCGGCCCCTCTTTGCTTGCATACAGATATCAACTTGTCATAGAAATCAGCACCCAGTGAAGGAGGAACACTTCCGGACAATATCACAACATCACCTGCATTCAGAACAGCCATCTTCTGTAATAATGCCTCTGCCTCCGTATCTCGGATGACGGGCCCTGCACCATTAATCTCCGTTTCCTCTCCATGCTTAAGCTTGATATTTATTCGGGTATCATCAGAAACAAATACGAAATCACTTGAAATCGACTCTTTCCGCAACCATTCCTCAATATATCGTCCAGTGAATCCACCAAGAAAGCCTATAGCTTTATTCTGAACCTCAAGCTGATTTAACACGCGTGATACGTTGATCCCTTTACCTCCAGGAAGCTTCAAATCACGTTTCATCCGGTTCAAGCCACCTAGTCTCAAATCTTCAACTTCCACGATGTAATCGATGGAAGGATTAAGCGTTACTGTATAGATCATAATTATCCCTCAATTATTTTGGTTTTCTAAGCCATAGATTACCGGCTAAACATGCGGCAAATGTAATTTCTCCAAACGATCTTACAATGATTCCATACCACTCAAATTAAGACATTTTCTAACCGTAGAACATCCTCCACCTAAGGTCATACCAGCGAGAAATCTACGCCCATTTGCGTAATCTCACGGATGAACTTATCAGACGCACCAGAATCAATAATGCAGTGATCCATTTCCGTCACGTCGGCAACCTTACAGAAGGATACTTGACCGAGCTTGCTATGATCAGCCAGAAGAATTACTTGCTTCGCAACCGAGATCATCTTACGTTTGGTCGCTGCTTCAAGCATATTAGGTGTAGTGATTCCTTCTCGTAAGTCTAATCCGTTGGTTGCAAGAAAGGTTTTATCAACTCTTACCATCTCTAAAGAGCGCTCTGTCATCGGTCCTACAAAAGCCAATGTATCCGGCCGCAACATTCCGCCTGTAATCGAGACTTCTATATTGCGACAATCCCGCAGTTCATTAAGCGCCATAATCGAATTCGTAATGACTTTGATATTAGAAAAAGCCCTCAGCTCTTTGGCAATCTGTAGCGTTGTAGTTCCAGCATCCAGCAGAATAGCATCGCCTTCC
This sequence comes from Paenibacillus sp. FSL F4-0236, assembly GCF_038000135.1. Classification (NCBI taxonomy): domain Bacteria; kingdom Bacillati; phylum Bacillota; class Bacilli; order Caryophanales; family Paenibacillaceae; genus Paenibacillus; species Paenibacillus sp. FSL F4-0236. The sequence continues at coordinate 962,349 of NZ_JBBOBK010000001.1, read as the reverse complement.
TGAATCATCTCTACAGCCTTGCGTGCTATCCTCTGCTTCTCATCCAACAATCGATCTTCCTTATCTGGATAAGTCGCCTCAAAGTTAACGCTCTGCAGGGAAACTGCCCCGCCGTGCGTTCGTTTCAACAACTTGGCTTCTTCAAGCTCTTTCAGGTCACGGCGCACAGTAGACTCAGACACGCCCAGTTCCTGACTTAGCTCCTGTACCGAAGCTCTTGAATTCTTTTCCACAAAAAGCACGATTCTTTGTTTTCTCTCTTCCTCAAACAACATCGTGGTTCGCTCCTTTAAGTTACAGTGCTATCCCATTTATTAAATGCGCTTATCTTTGGAAATCCATGACCATTATTTGATTATATCTGACTGTTATTGATCATTTGTGCTCGTTTATGATTTTAACAGCGTTTTCATCATCTGTAAAGCGCTTTAACATTAAAAATCATACTCCGGCAAAATGTAATAAATGGAATGATTTCACGCTTCGCTTAAGCTGAAACAGGCCCATAAGAAAATTACATACCAATTGCCTATCTCCTCACTGGTGTTTAAAACATATTAATACTACATATAGGAAAAAGCGGGTGATCAGAAATGGCCAACGGAAGAAACAACAAAAAAATGGGCGGTAACAGCAACGCTAAGAGTAACGGAAATAGTAATGGAAAAAACAACGGGAACGGTAATAGTGAGGAAACAGCAGAATTAAGTGCTGAAGATTATGAAATCATTGCTGCCGCACTGGCCACTTTAGGGGATTTTTTTGCTTTTTTATCTCTCGTCAAGGCAAGACAAGTTACGAAGGAAACCGGAGGCGAGATTGAAGTACCAGAAATATTCACCCTTTCCACGAAGAAGAAACCTTATAGACGGAAGTTAAGATGATCCACAAAGCCCCCCGAGTGATTTATATGATGATGTACAGTTATGTGTTGTGAACAACTTACTTGGCGTAGCCTCAGTCATTGGGTCATCCTCCACGGATATGCCAAGAACTACCTATAGGAGAGTAATCCATTCTTTTGAATCAAGTCATGTGAATTAGGGTTATTAAACTACATAGATTATATTTTGAACTTGGGGGATGTTCCTATTGCAACAACAGAAGTATTTTCGGACAAGTCTTGCTATTATCGCTTTTTTACTTATTTTGTACTTGGGCTCCAAAGTAATGTTTCTATTCGCACCACTGGCTGCCATTATCAGATTATTACTCGTTCCCATGGTACTATCAGGTTTCATGTACTACTTATTACGACCGTTAGTAAGAGTTCTTGAGAAAAGAAAATTAAACCGGGCATTCTCCATCCTGCTCATTTATTTCTTGTTTGCCGGATTGTTTATTCTCTTCTGGGTTCTAGTCTGGCCGACACTGCAAGAACAAATTCAGAACTTTATTGATAACACGCCTTACCTTGTTCAGGGATTACAGGATCAGTTCAATGCTTTAAGGGATAATCCGACACTCTCACGCTTTTTCCAAGGGGACTCCGACGTAGCTGCCCGTATATCAGAATATCTTAGCGAGGCTATTACTTGGGTGACCAATTCGATGTCCAATTTGATCGGCGTAGTTTCCAGCATTGTTATTCTAATCGCTACCTTGCCCATCATTTTGTATTACATGCTAAAAGATGATTATAAGCTGTCACCAAAACTACAGGGCTTAATCCCTAGAAAGTACCGTAAAGAAAGCAAAGAAATGTTCGGGGATATCGACAGCGCACTGAGCAGTTTCATCGTCACACGTGTGGTGCTAAACGTCGTACTCGGTATTATGTTGTATATCGGTTTCCTTATCATCGGATTGCCTTATTCACTGCTGCTCGCAGTAATTTCAGTACCGCTCAATTTCATTCCTTATGTGGGTTCTTTCCTTGCGGGAGTACCCGTAGTTATTGTTGGATTCATTGAATCACCCACGATGGCAATATGGTCGCTGGTCGTCATATTCATTGCACAGCAAATCCAAGATAATGTACTCTCACCGATCATTTACGGCAAATCATTAGATGTGCATCCACTGACCACGGTCCTTCTTGTTCTTATAGGTGGGGATTTCTACGGTATTATTGGTGTGCTTATTGCGCTGCCCGTCTATATGATTGCCAAAATTATTTTTTTACGAGTGTATGAGATTATTGTTGCAGACCGAGAGGAAGAGGCTGAGCCTCTCAAGCATGAGAATCTATAGCACTTACGAACTGAATGAGGTTCCATAAATAAAAAAAGGTACGTCTCCAATTGGAGATGTACCTTTTTGTGCTTCTTTATAGGATTACTGAAATTAACCTCGCAAAGAACGAACTACAAAGATGTGATTGCCTTTCATAAGGTTCTGTCCATCCTGAAGTGTAACTGAACCTTTGGTATGCGAAATGATGGTCGTATTCAGAGCAATCAGCCGATCTTCTTTCCAAACACTTACAGCCGATTTAAAATATACTGCATTATCAAATTGCTGCCTTTCCCTCATCACATAACCCACAGAATGCAAGACTGGAGGCAGTGCTCTTTCTCTAGGAGCCAAAGCTTTGATGACCACAATATCCCGAAATGGCACGGCAATTTCCTGATGACCGATGACCGCAACAGAAGCGGAAAGATCCCATTTGCGAAGAATGCCTTTCATGATCGTGTAAGGTTCGTCCCCGCAGTACATGATAACCGGTTTACCAACCCAATGCTTCATTGCTCCCTCCCCCTTCCCAACATCCCATTAGTTATATGTCCGAAATGAACCAATCGATTCCTTTCATTCCCTTCGACTCCAAAAACTGATTGACCTTCGAAAAAGGACGGCTACCAAAGAATCCACGATACGACGAGAGCGGACTCGGATGTGGAGACTGAATAACCTCATGACGACTTTGGTCTATGAAGGCACCTTTTTTCTGTGAATGACTTCCCCATAAAATAAACACCATCGGCGTAGTTCTTTCATTTAACTTCTTCATTATGGTGTCTGTGAATGTCTCCCAGCCTAGACCTTTATGAGAATTCGGCTCTCCCTCACGTACCGTTAGTACCGAGTTGAGCATAAGCACTCCCTGTTCTGCCCATCGCAGTAAGGATCCGTGATTTGGAATTGGTACACCGATATCCTCCGATAACTCCGTATAAATATTACGCAGTGAAGGCGGTATACGCACCCCCGGATTTACCGAGAAGCTTAAACCGTGTGCTTGTCCCGCTCCATGGTATGGGTCCTGTCCCAAAATAACAACCCTTGTCTCACTATAAGGTGTATGCTTTAACGCCGTGAACAGTAATTCTTTTGGCGGATAGACTGTATGTTCCTTATATTCACTTTCCAGATTAGCCATTAGCTCCAGAAAATAGGGCTTTTGCATTTCATCCTGTAATATCTCATCCCAATCGTTGCCGAACATCCCCAATTCTCCTCCTCTAGCCGAAACCCAGAACCTTACTGTAACTATTTCCGACCATAATCTGCTTTAATTTCGCCCCACTCTTTAGTCTGCCACTTAAGCACTTTATTGTCATATGTATTGGTTTGCAACCAACGTTCTGCCCGATCAATAAGTACCCATATTTCCTCGGTTGAAGCATCGCGTGGCAAGGTTGTCGCTACTTTCTTCTGCTTTACCCACTTCATTGCATTCACAGAGTCGCTGTAGACTGTCTTATTACTTCCCTCTTTCTTCAGGAGCGCCAAAGCATGCACAATCGCTAAAAACTCACCTAGATTATTAGTGCCCTTCTTGATCGGCCCACAAGAGAAGATAATATCTCCGGTTTGCGTATCCACACCCTTATATTCGACTGGACCCGGATTGCCACGAGTTCCTACATCCACAGAAATACTGTTGTAATCGATCTCCGCTGAGGTTTCCACTGTAGCACTTCGTTTAAAAGAACTTGTCCCCTTAGACTTAGCCGCACCGGATGCTGATGACCCTGTTCCCCAATTACCTTTCCAGCCCGCTGTGTATGCCGCATCTGCCGCCGCTTTAGATTCATACGATTTATATTTGGCTCCGGTATAGTGATCGGTCTGCGCCTGGCATTCCGCCCAAGTGCTATAGACTCCCGGCTGCTTGCCTTCCCATACTACATAATATTTCTGTTTAGCCATTGGTACAGCTCCTTTTTTCACCTTAACTTATTGTAATCCAAAATGCTTCTTCATCAAAAGAAGAATGTTATTTTTCGTGAATTCCTTCGAATAATTCATATTTTCCAGGTCATACTATACGCCAGAGATGTCCAGGCCTATATTACCATTTGTAGAATGATCGGTAAATATTATTGTGTACTCAAGCAGAAAAGTCTTCATCGTCTCTCAAGGACGGTAAGCGTTTGTGCTTACACCACATTAATACTAACTAATCAGTCTATATTAAGCTCGTAGGATATCAGTACAATTACTCAGGGAGGTTATACAGATGAGAAAGATAGCAAGCGTAGCCGCAGTATTTGCAATTGTGCTGTTGGTCGGATGCGGAAACTCAACCAATAACAATGCCAACGTTACCCCTACCGCCACAACTACACCTGGTAACACCAATAACGCTGGCAACACTAATAACACCACTGATGCTGTAACCTCTGCGTCGGTAGTGGATAATGAAGAGGCCTTTAAAAAGGCAATCAGTGCGGACGGTACTTGGATTGCTGCTACGCTGAAAGACTTAACCTTCACCGAGGATCTCGTGCTGGACGGACAATTCACGAATAAAGATGAACCTGCTCGAAAAATCGCTCTCTACACACAAGATGCAGAGCACAATATTACTAACTCCTATAAACTAACTGCACCAAAACTTACGATCAAAAGTAAAAACGCCCGTATTCAAGGCGGTACATTTATTGGTGATGTATACGTCGAAGCAGATGGCTTCAGTTTAGTAAATGCAACGGTTGAAGGGAATGTTTACTTCGCAGATGCTAAGTATCAATCCACCTTCGATACCTCGGATCAAGGAAAAGTAACGGGTGTTACAGAAGTGAAAAAATAAGTAAAAAGGTGCTCTCAAGTCGATAAGACCTGAGAACACCTTTTTTTCATGACTTCATTATTCTTGATAAAACCCATTTTTGAAAAAGGTATACCATCCATCGATTTGTTCTAATGGCATAACCTTTAACTTCTTCAAGACTTCCCTTGTAAATTCCAAAGAAGCCGTACCATTAGCAGTAATGATATTGTCACTCGAAACGGTCTGTTTTTCTAAAAAATTTGCGTGTCCTTTATAATTAGGAGCGAACTCTTTTAAGTAATCTAATGAATTTCCAGTGTGAGGAATCTCATCTAAATAGCCATGTTCTGCCAAAAAGGTGGATGCGTCACATATAGCCGCTATAGGAGTTCTATTCTGAATACAACTTTCAATCACTGGAGTAATCGCTGAATTATCTTTCCAGCCTGTACCCCCAATTAAAATTAACATTTCAAACTGGGCGGGTAAACTATCTATAGTATAGTCTGGAATAACAGTAAATCCGCCCATAGATTGTACATTGTCGCTATTTAAAGAAACTGTCTTAACTTTGTATTCACTTTCTGGCTTGTTTAGTTCGGCACTTATATAGCCAGCTTCCCAATCTGCATATCCATTAGAAATAAAAATCAATACTTCTTTTTTCATTTACTGATCCCCCTCAAGTTTCAACAACGTATCTGCAACTTCCCGCCCGTTAACCAACAGGACAATCCGATGTTCCCCGGGATAATGACGACGAGTGGTTAAATCCGCCCAGCGATGCGTCCGTTTGCCTGACAGAAATGTACCCCCAGGTACTGTTTTATCCGATAGTAAGAAAGATTTACGAGAGGTTCGACCTGTAGCCTTCACGAAATAGATGCCATATTCTATTCGAACACGGGCAGGAGTTCCTTCACAAACTTGAAGTTCGTATTGTAATTCAGAGTTTTCTCCAATTCGCAATTGGGTAGGATCAATCGTTATAGAAGCACTCGTTATGAGTGGTGTTGCTTCGTCTGCTTGCTCCGCATATCCGAATAAAGCCATAATCTCCGGATTAGCTTTACGGATTAAAGAACGACAACCATGCCGCACAATCCAGTCTGTGAGGGGATCTATACCTATCCAGCGGCGAGCTGTCTCAAGTACCACCTCCGGGTGATCCTTCGCAATATCGTTCAGATTGTTAGCCACGCTTTTGCGCACATATAAGGAGGAATCCTTCTTCAGTTGCTCAAGTACAGGTAACACAGGGGCTGGATCTACCTTAAACATTGGGAGCGCCTGTCCCCATGGTAGACGAGGGCGACAACCCTCACTTGCTAATCGTCGCACATGCTCATCGGGGTGCTTCGACCATACTAGCATTTGCGCCATCATCCGCTCCGGTTCACGCAAGAGAAACGGTCTAACCGCAAACTCTGCTGATGATTTCGGTGTGAACCTTTCCAGCGCCTGCATAGACAACTCCCAATGCTCAGCCCCTTGACCAAATACCTCTACAAAATCTGGAAAGATCAAGTATGGAAATCCCACACAATCCTCAGTAATAGCGAACAGAATCGCCAGCGCTTCCTCATAAGGAAGCTGTAAATGACTTCCCAGTGTCTCCGTAATCCGCCGCATCCTTGCCTTCAGTTCGAGCGTATCCCAAGGTTCCGCCATAGCCGAAATTACAAATGCATCAGTATCAAAAACACTATGTACACTGCGAATCTTTTCGCCAAAACCAAGCAGGAATTGTTCATTGTACATCGCTTTTAAAGGTTCAGCCATCGTGTATCCCTCATTTTCTTCTATAAATCATCAGAAGTTAATCTGTTATGAAATCGTAGCACACCCAATTTGACAACAGTGTGTCAACTTCGGCTATTCCCTAATCTAGAACATTAACCTGCCTAGTATCGAGATTAATCATTCGACTTCTCGTATCATTACGCGAAATATAAATAGGTTGTCCGGTAGAGTCGATCCAATATGAGATGGGAATCGAAATTCCACAATTTCGGTAAGATCCGTCAGCATGGCTTGTCCCAATAATCATCGTGTTATATTTCACAGCAATCCTAGTGGCTTCCTCGATCCATAATTCAAATTGTTCTTCGCTGAACATGCCTACCCCAATCGGATGTGCGATGAAATCTAACGACTTAGCCTGTCCTTCCAAACCCACGTATCCTTGCAGAAGCTCAACACACAGCAAATAACCAATACTGAGACCATCCGCTTCCGCAACTGACGGGCGATACAGCTGTTCATCCATCGGCGATTTGGCTCGTTCCAAAATGATGTCCCCAGATGGATGAATCATTAGCGCTCTATCCTTGTTATTGCTGTTCCTATATCCTGTAATGATCAGCTTTTTATATGTTTTGGCAACTTCACATAAGGTCTTTACACTGGCTTCATCTGCTACATAACCTTCTGGATACAACACCGCGTCAAAAGAATCCTGTCTGCTCATTTCTTTGAGCAAATGCTGCAAATGTGGTTCGTGATTAGGTTGCGCTACGAGTAATCTCATATTTCCCCTCCAACGGTTAATTAATTAGCACCTTCACCTGTCCTAAGCTTTGCTCTGCACGACTGTTCAAAGCTCTCTTATCTTTAAGGCCAAGCTCCTTAAGCTCATGTCCAGGGTCAATGACCAGCGGCTGTGAGATTACATTTTCGAGAATTTGCACAGCAACTTTACAGGCCTCAAATAATAGTTCTTTTGGGATCACTTGTTTATGAGAACCAATAATCCCTACCAGTTTCTCTGCGTAGATCAATCTAACCAGACTATCCGCACTCATCATATTCCGCGAGGCAAAAGAAGATACCTTCTCCACAATCCAGCTGTCTTGATAGTTTCTCGATAAAGCGTCTAGGGCAGTAATTGCATCCCAATCTCGGATCGACAACTGCTCGGCGTACGCCAAGGCCATTTCATTGAGCCATTCTATCTCTTGTTCTCTAGGAATTTCAAAACTCTTATACTCCTTAAGCAAACCTGCCTTATGCATATCTAAAAAATGACCCAGAAATCGTGTGTATAACTCCTTGGCTCTTTGTAGCTGTTCTGTCATTTGACGATCATCCTTTCACTACACAAATCATATCCGTCCGCAGGTTTCTTTTCAAACCAGAAAGTAAAAAAAAGACAGACAGCGAAACAACTTCGCTACCTGCCCTCGGATGATCTTCGGATTTTAATACAATTACAACCAAATTTCGCATATTTTTGACCGAAATCAAGTAATTCCTCCTCAAATTCATCCGCAAATCGTGTTAAAATAGTTCCTTAGGATTATTTATATTCATACATGTTGAAGATATCACCGGAGGGAATACCATGCCACATACACTTAATAAAAATATTGATTTTTTCATAGCCGCTTTATCCCAAACTTATATCACTGCCCTACAGCTTGACCCTGATGGAATGTATTCTGAGGTTGCCTCAGGAATCGTTGAAGAGTTCTCCGATGTACAGGTACGCCTTAGAAGATATGACGGCTCCGTATCACACTATGCTAGGGACAACACAAAATTCCAGCGCAATAAAGGTTAGATGAGAATGCATACCAAAAAGACGTGACTGGAGAAATCATCTATAATGATCTTTCCTCTCGTCACGCCTTTGCATCCTCTATATCTTGCTAGTTAAGTACAATCCATTCCCCTTCGGCATTTGCTGACTGTACTTCCGCCTCTATGATTTCCAAAGATTCTGCTGCACTCTCAGGCGTACAAATGATAATAGGCTTATCTTGAATAATCGCATCCAAGAAATAGACCAGCTCTCTGTAGTAGCCCGCATCCGGGGAAAGCTCTACCGTAAAGCCTGCTCCATCATTGGGATTCACCTTGACTCCACTACCATCAAATACAACATTTCCTCGCTCGAAGTTAACCCTGTACCCCATGTAGAATCCAAAGTCGCCCTCCAGCGTCCAGTCCACCTGAGCATTGATCACCTTTGCATCCTTATAAAAATAGTGTGTAGAAGCAATATCATACCCACTTCCCGGTAGAACATTCCGGCCCAAAGTCGATACTTTATCCGGTCTGCCAAACAGATAGTTAATCATATCCGTATCGTGAATATGCATATCCACAATGCATCCACCGCTTAGCTTCTCATCCAGAAACCAATCTTTAGGAGCCCCTGAACCACGGTAGAAATATCCTTCTGTCACTTTACCAAATTGCTCAGTTTCCACAACTTCTTTCAAATATTCATACCCTGGCCAAAAACGCAGGCACTGTCCGATCATCAATTTCTTTCCACTGTGCTCCGCTGCTTCTACCATTTTCTGTGCTTCTACTGAAGTTCTAGCCATCGGCTTCTCACAAAAGACATGATATCCTCGTTCCAGCAAAGAACAAGCCATTTCAGCATGCAGGTAAGTAGGAACTGCGATATCGATCATATCCAGTTCCTCATTCGCTATCATTTTCTCCAGATCATCATAGAGACTGTAAGCTGTTAAATCATACACTTCTCGAGCGGTACTCATATTGCCGTCCGCTTTACCGTCTTTCAATTCCTCAATTCGCAAGTCACAGATGGCTTTAAGGGCAATGGAATGCCCCTCTTCCGTTAAGCGAACATAATTATCAAAATGCATCCGGCCCATAAATCCAAAGCCAATCAAACCTATTTTCAACATAGTGAAGCCTCCCCAGCTAAATGATTAATAATTAAACAAGCTCTATCCAAGCACCTTCCAGCCCAGCGGATTGTATCTCAGCCTCAATGATTGCTATAGGCTGAGCATCGCCTTCCCCCATACTTTAAGCTTTGAAAGTGGTACGTCCGAGAATGGCATCCATAGCTGCAGAAGTATTAAAAATAATTTGCTCCGTATAATGTGTGTATGACGGTATCATTTCACCGGTAACATAATTGTTGTATCCAATGTCTTCAAGCGCTTTCATGACTGCTGGATAATCCACATCCCCAGCGAGCAGATCAACAAATCCGTGAAGCCCACCAGCCGTCCGACGGTAATCCTTGAAATGCACCTTTTTAATTCTATGGCCTAGAATCCGTATCCACTGCTCTGGATAACCGGAATGCACGATATTTCCAACATCAAGATAGGAACCTACATAACTGGAACCGACCGTATCAATAAAAGTACGTAATTCAAGCGGAGACAGCAAGAATTTATTCCACACATTTTCAAGACCAATAGAAACGCCTGCTTGCTCAGCATCCTTGGCTAAATGACTAATCGCTTCCAGCGCTCTATCATAAGCTTTTTCATAATCAACAACCTCACAGCCCTCGATGAAATCCACACCAACAGCGCCAGGGATGACAAGAATTGTATCTACACCTAGCGCAGCCGCCAGCTCCAGTTGCTTTTTGCATACGTCGATTGCCTTGGTTCGATTCGCTTCAGATTCACTAGTCATCGCATAAGACCAATATAGACCTGTTGCCAGCCCCGTGATCTCCAGACCCGTTTCATTAATAGAATCACGAAGGATACGCGCTTCTTTCTCAGTGGTTTGCAGGCCAAGTTCACCTGACTCATTTAATGACAGCTCGATCCCCTCAAATCCAGCCGCTTTGGCTAGACGTACGCATTCTTTAATTTCAGTTCCTTCGCGAAACGACCAGATGTTTATTCCCTTTTTCATTTGAATCCTCCTCCTATTTGTTCTTTTCCGTTTTCCACTCCCTAGGCTTAGATGCACTTTGTATCCTTTAATTATTTATATTATACTAGATTTAAAATTCGATTTATTTAGGCGAAAAAGAGACTTTTTGCATTATTCCGGTCTATTCTATTAAAGATTCAGGAGGCAGTGACATGTCTGACAAAGATCCCTCTTACCCACTGAGAAAGCAGGTACCCTCTCGTGATTGGGCACCCGGAATTCACTATGCACAATTGCAGACACTTCCACCTTGCACCTTCCAAAGAAGAAGGCTATATGACTTCGAGCTACTATATGTTCGCCAGGGCAAATTATTAACAAAGATGGATACGGAAGAATATATACTGAACGCTGGGCAGCTAATTTTCCTCTCATCTGGGGTATATCATCAGAATATTATCCTGTCAGATTCAGATACTAAGCTTATTGGAATCCATTTTGATTTCTTTGGGGAATCAATTATTACACATGATGAAGATATGGTAGTTAATGAGGATGAAGTCATACACGATAAATTCGCCTTTGAAGCCGTAACTGTCCCCTTCATGCCATTGTCACAAGAACCGATCTACTCCCCGCCACCCGAATGTGTTCATGCCATGGAACAGCTCGTTCATGAATTCACTATGCGGCCTGCCGGCTATGAGTGGGTCTGTCGAGGGCTACTACTTGGTATTCTGACTTCGCTGCTTCGAACGCAAAGCTCCCGAGATGCAGCTAAGTCATCAGTTCACACCGAGCGGATCAGGGCATTAATAGACGAGATAGAAGAGCGGTTAGCAGAACGCTGGACCAATAAATCCATGGCCACATCCATGAATATGCATGAGGACCACTTTGCCAAGCTCTTTCGTGAGGTCGCAGGTATGCCCCCCGGAGAATACCTCCGCTCGATCCGGCATAGGGAAGCGCGTAAGCTGCTGCGAGAAACGGATTGGCCAATTGAGAGGGTGGGCGATCAGGTTGGCTATCCCGATATCCATTATTTCAGCAGGGTGTTCACGGCGAATGAGGGGATTTCTCCGCGGGCGTATCGCAAGTTGTCCCGGATTCTCTAGATACGGAAACCCCAGAACATCTCAATCCAAGTAAGAAGAACTCGCCAAAAACATTGCGGTTGATGGATTCATGCTTATGATTAAAAAGCAAAAGCCCCCTTCCCTGAAAAATCGAAGAAGGGGGCGGCTCTAAAACTAATTAGGGAAAAACTCCCTGAAAATAATCAAAATTCGCTCTAAACGAACGAAATCAGGGAATTCCTCCCTAATAATAAGGGGGATTCCTTTAATTGCTATCGAATCAGCAAAAATTAGGGAGGTTTTCCCTGATTATTAATCTAATGACCAAAAATCCCGGAATTTCAGGGAGAAATTCCCCAATTACTCTATCGAAGCGGTACAATTCAGGAAAGTTTGAGACAACAGCGGCCGCAAGTCCAAATATTCTCCGTAGTTACGACTGACTCCTTAAATGTATGTCTTAAAGTGAAGTTACATATTCATATCCAGCCACACACTTTCCATTCCGTTCAATTCCAGCTCTATTCTCAAATCGTTCTCCATCAGGATTGTCGTCTTTTGGGTCTCCGCTGTGTTATTTACAGCACAATAGCGGCCAGTCTCAGGGTAAGCATGACACTCTACATTCGGATTCAATGAGAACCAAGAATACAATTGTTCCTCTTGATGTGCAGCCCAAAAGATCGCCCGGCTCAGTAATCTAGTATTCTGGATACTATACGGCAGCCCTGCAATATAAACGCCTCGACCCTGCCCAAATGAATTCACGGCAAGATTGCAGCTATTGTCGTGTATATCCAAGACTTGTGCTCCAATCTCCGCTTGATAAATCATGGTCATCCCTTCACCATAATCAATGTCGCCTTCCAGATCTTCCGTAATGAAATGCTCCTTTACTGGCGTTACCTTAGGCTTATTAACGCTTGCTGTAAAACCCATCTCCTTTTGAACACCTAAAATATCTGCTAGTTGAAAGAGAACCCCTTGATGCTCATATGCCGTTGGATCACCAATTCCAATAAAACCGCCGCCTTGATGCACCCATTCACGAATGCTAGACACCACTTTTGGATCGCTCCAATGATCTCCGCCACTCCAAGAAGTATGGACATCACCCGCGTTAATGATCACACCGATACTAGGATCAATTCCGTGTTGTCTAATATCATCAAAGCTTATAAATTCAATGTCGAAAGGCAAGCCTGCGAGTGACTCCAGTGCCCCTATGTAGGAATAACATCTTTGATTCCATAAAGAGTGAGCCACTTGGTGCGTCTGCCAGCTGCGAATGTAGCCCCAAGTATTAAGAATCGCCACTTTAAACGATGCCTTATACGGCTGAGTCCCTTCAGCATTTGCATGAATTCCTTTAAACTGAGTCGCAATCTCCGTCACATGATCAATAAAATTAGGGAATTGGTACGCCAGACTTAGATATCCGCCATACCCCATTCTTCCAACCGATTTACGCATAAGTGCCCGGCGACATTTTATCCAGATCGGCATGGACTCTCCAACAGGATCTCCACCTTCAAAGAATATATCTGGGAAGAAGTAAGGGTAGAACCGGGCTTCGGTATCCTTAATAGGAATATCCGCGATCATACGGGTCGTAACCCCATCTCCGGCAGCCCCGACCACTGCATCTAGCCCAATCTCGGAAAAATATTTACCATAAGGCTCTGTCCCTGCCCAGTGATCCCCAAAGAACATAATGGCTTTCTTACCGAAATCATGCACCATATCAACACATTGTTTGGCATAACCTGCAATGAATTTCTGATTAAATTCCATCCAGTCCAAATACCTTGGCGTCGGATTCATAAACGGTGTATTATATCGTCCTTGATCCACAAAATCTTCCGCAGTCAGACGATATCCATAAGCTTGTTCAAACTGATCTAATGCTAATGGACTTACGCAGCTTAGATAGCCAAACCAATTAACTTGCTTCTCCTTACCTTCCTTATTAAAAATCAGGTCGAAATTATAAAAAAAGGTAGTAAAACGAACGATATCAGTCTTCGGATGCTTTGCTAGCCAATCTTTCAGCACCTTCAATACATGCTCTTGAGCCTCGGGATAACGAACATCCAGTGGTAAGCGATGCTCTTCCGTCCAGTTATTCGTGATGTGATTGTACATAGAGACCGGTTCCCAAATCTGATAGGCCAAGAAACTGACGGTATATTTGTGAAACTGTTCCGCCTGCTCAAGCGTGACGATCCCCTCTGCATAACTCCAATGTGCCGAAGGTACTATTTCTCCTGTGGTCCGGTTTACAACCTGCCAATACTTTTTAATATCCACATCTGTATTAGGAACAAATTGATCTGCAAAAAAATCTGCCATAATATCAATGGTCTTCACCTTCGATGTCGCAATCAATGGTGCAGACATCAGATAAATCTGCTGTCTATACTGTGGATGCTGCTTTGCCCACTCGTTGTCCTCACGTACCAGACAAAGCGTTGAATAGATTTGCAGACCCATATCAAGAATGTCCTGCGATAGACTCGTGCCATCACTGTCACGTACAGCATCTACGCCCCATCTCTCTACAAGATCGGCTATGACCTCTTCCATTCCTGTTTCACCAGGTAGTGTAAATCTTCCTTTGTCCACACAAATTCCCTCCATGACTTTGTAGTTCAGCCCTTAATTCCACCAGCGCTTATTCCTTGGAGCAATTGTTTTTGTCCTACCACATATAGGAGAATCGTTGGAATGAGTACCAAGATCAATGCGGCAAATAGTGCGCTCCAATCTGTAGCATACCTTTGAACCTCAAACAGATTGGCTAAACCCACCGGTAATGTTTTTTTGCTATCCGTTTGAATTAGAACTAATGCCAGTGGATACTCATTCCAAAAGCCCATCGCTGCCAGCATACAGACCGTTACAATTCCCGGCTTAGCTAGTGGCGCAATGATTCTGACGAGTACCCCTGTATTCCCGCAACCGTCAATCTTGGCGGCCTCTTCATAATCTCTAGGGACAGATCGCAGAAATCCGCTTAACACAAAGATCGCAAAAGGAAACTGAAGGACAGCATAGATCAAACCGAGCATCCCGCGATTGTCCAGCATCCCGAAAGAATTCACCTGAATAAATAAAGGAACCATGATATAAGAAGCTTGGAGAAAGATACAGGCCATATAAATATTAAGAATCATTTTGGAACCCCAAAACTTAAATCTCGTTAATACATAAGCTATAGGGACCACAAAAATAACTAGAATCGCAGTGGAAAGTACCACAAGAAAGATAGAATTCAAGAAATAACTTCCCATCTTGGATTTCTGAAAAGCACGTACATAGTTATCCAAGTGTAAGGCTTGTGGAAAGGAGAAAGGATCGGTTAGAAATTCCGTATTGCTCTTAAATGAGGCTAAAAGATTCCATACAAACGGATATAACAAAACAATAGTAGCTACAATCAGAAACAGCCGAGTGATCCAATTGATAATGTTCATTTTTATAAGACTCTGTTGATTACTATTCACCCTTCTCCCCTACCCTTCTGCTCGATTTGTAAGTAGTCTAGACAGAAAAGAAAGGACAAAGGCAAACGCAAGCGTAAAAATCGCGATAGCCATGGCATAACCAAAATTCGCATTTTGGAACCCTTGAGTGTACATGTAATGGAGCAATACAGTAGTACCACCGGCCGGCCCACCCCCGGTCATGATTGTTACGACGATAAAGCTTAAATTGATCGTACCCGCCAGGGACAGCACGAAGGTTATACCAATGATTTCTTTTAACAGTGGGATCGTAATGCTGACAAGCTTCCGGAAATATCCTGCACCATCAATGGTCGCCGACTCGAACACATCCGCAGAAATCCCATCTATTGCAGCGATATACATCACCATATAGTAACCAACCGCCTGCCAGATCAGAGTGACCGCTACGCACCATAATGCAGTTCGGCTATCCCCAAGCCAAGTCATAGTCAGTTGATCTAGCCCAATACTTGAGAGAATATTGTTCAAGATCCCCATGTTCGGATGAAACACAAAGGACCATATGATCCCGAC
Organism: Paenibacillus sp. FSL F4-0236; assembly: GCF_038000135.1. NCBI lineage: Bacteria > Bacillati > Bacillota > Bacilli > Caryophanales > Paenibacillaceae > Paenibacillus > Paenibacillus sp. FSL F4-0236. The sequence goes on along the minus strand of NZ_JBBOBK010000001.1, from coordinate 946,681 downwards.
TACCGTCAAAGAGATAATGCTGGGGAAAAAGAATACCGTCCGGTAAAAGCCTCTCTCTTTCAGCTTCGTCTGCGTCAATAGAAAAGCAAGCACTAAGCCAAAGGCTAAGGTAACCACCGGCACGACCAGCATCAGCTTGAACGTATTACTAAGCGCTTTGAGGAACATCTCATCTTGGAACATATATTTATAGTTATCCAGAAAGATAAACTTGTTCTCATCACTCATCCCGGTTGCATCCGTAAAAGACATAACGAATGCCCGAAAGGTTGGAATGATCATAAATACGAGAGTCAACAGGAGCGCAGGAATGGTACATACGGCTATGAATAGCTTCGGATTTTTAGTTTTCGTTGACTTAGTCTTTATTTTTCTGTTTCTAGGAGCTACTTCCGTTAGTTGCATCTCAGACATCTTTCTCACTCCTCTTCATGCAAAATGCATCCTGTTCATAGATGTCCTTATCCATTCTTAACAGGATGCATTGGCATGAGATGCTATAAATTATTTACTAGCTTCTTTCTCTTTACGAATCTGTGCAAAAGCTTTTTCAACATTATCCATCCATTGGTCAGTGGTCATTTGACCTGTCATGACTGGCGTCATCGTATTCTTGAACATTTCAGTGACTACACTAACTTTGGAGCCCTTCGGTAAGGATTGCCAGCCTTGCAGAATTGAAATGGAACCATTGTAAGCCTCAAACATGTCATATACACCTTTGGTCAAGTATGGCTTCGACAGCTCCTTCGCACCATTAAGTGCGTACGCACCATTAGCTTTTTCCGCGAATAATTTAACGGACTCATCCGTATACAGGAACTTTAAGAATTCTTTAGCCAGCTCTGGATTTTTAGCTTTTGCTGGAATGGAGAATTGCTCATAGCTGGAAAGCACGTACTTCTGATCTCCTTTATTAAATACAGGGACGGTTGTCATCCCAAATTCAAAGCCATTCTCCCTTGGTGAATCCTTCATTTCATTTTCCATCCAGTTGCCGTTTACAATAAACAACGCTTTCCCCATCATCATATCAGTCTGCGATTGGGTATGGTTCAAGGCAACTGTGCCATCCATCAGATATCCGTCTTTAGATATTTTGTAGAATATATCCAATACTTTTTTGATCGTGTCGTTCTTAAATGAACCTTCCTCATAAGCAAAGACTTTATCTAACGTTTCTTTACCGCCCGCACTAGCAATCGCAGGATACAGAATTTCTTCCAAATAGTCCGGATAGATACCTTGGTAAGTGAACAACGCTCTTTTCGTTTTCGTTCCATCTGCATTGACCAAGAAGTTCTCTTCTTTTTTCAGCTCATCGCCTAATGCAAAGAACTCGTCCCAAGTCTCAGGAACACTCCAGCCTTTTTCCGCGAACAAAGTTTTGTTGTAAATCAAGCCCATCGGTCCAGCGTTAAAAGGTGCCAGATAGATCTTCCCGTCTTGATACGGCTGAAATCTTGTGCTGTCCAGCATTCCTGGAAGAATCATATCCTTTAGCGTCTCATCTTTATCTAAGGCCTTGCTTTCGAATACATCAGTGATGTCTAGAAGTCCTTTTTCTTTAATCAGGGAAAGCATAATCCCACTTTGCTCTGTATCCGTAACAGATAGGAAGTCAGGAGGATTACCGGCAACAATCTGTGGTCTGATCACTTCACCAACCTTAGGGTTGATCGTCATATTCACTTTTACCCCTGGATAAGTACTCTCGAATTTACTGACAATTTCATTCCAATAATCGGCGCCATATCCCCCTTGAAATACAGCAATACTCAGTTCCTTGTTATCAAAATCCTTCTTAGCATCCTCTTTAGAAGTATTCTCGGCGTTCGTTGTACTTGTCGCTTCCGCTGTACTCGTAGCTTTTGTAGAATTCGAATCCTTTGAGGCAGCTGGTGTATTCGTGCTATTCCCACAGCCAATCAATCCCACACCCAGCAGCGAAACTGCTAATAACGTACTCATTGTCTTTCTCATAAACGCCCTCCTTAAGATGTTCTTACTAATGACCCAACCACAGATTAAATATTGAAAACGCTTTATCTGATAACTTAAGTATAGAAGTGTTTACGTTTTATTTACATTTACAATACAAACGTACCTATGTATTATTTTATCCATCTCTCATTCAGGTTTCAGATATGCTTATTCATCAGAATCACATGACTTGTAAACTTAGCGGTTAAAGGAATGGATAATACTAACGATTCCATAGATTATTCTTGCTTTTCGCCCATGCATATATATTCCATTCTTCTTTTTATGTTAACTTGTAAGTAAAGGATATCGAATGGGAGGTCATCCACCTGAGTCATAACAAAGGGAAGCGGTATTTTCCTAGTCCCCCACAAATCATAAGAAAAATTAAAATTCAAAATCGCTTAACCGTTATCTTCTTAATCGTTTCCGTGATTCCAATCATCTTTATAGGTTTCTATTCCTATACTATCTACTCCAAATCCATTAACAATAAATTAAGCAAATCTACCTTTCAGGCTTTGACACTGCTCAATCGAACGATGTTAAGCGAGCTTAATAACTATCAATATCTTGCCGGATCTGTTTCTACCAATCCTATTATTCAGGAGCGTTTAACGGCAGCACCTAATGAACCCGCTCCTAGCAATGCTACTATTAACCACGCTATGGATAATGTGTACAGAACCATTTATCCGGGATATGTTCAGAACGTTCGGATCATAGATTCCAAGAACGAACCTATTTATGAATTAGGCTATGACGGCATTCCCAATCCAAAGTATGGGGAAATCATGAAACAGGTAGATCTGAATGCCCCTTATGACAGTCTTAATTATGTAAAAAGCTATCGTGCTTCCCATACGATTGTCCTGGGGCGTAAAATTTTTGATCAAGAAGACATTGGCGTTCCATTAGGTTATGTGTTTGTTTTTATCGGCGGGGAGTTATTCTCAAAAGTCATTCTTTCCAGTGTGGACTTAGGAACAGGTTCTAATCTGCTTATCATGAATAGAGAAGGAATAGTGATGTCCTCCAACCTAAAGGGTACAACACTTGGAGAAGCCTATGATAAAGGTCAACTGTTTAAGCAAATCAAGGAACAAGAGGCTCAGAAGAACCATTCCTTTCAAGGCTTAGTCAATGGCAAAATGCATCAGATCTCCTATATCAATAATAATCAATTAGGCTGGTACATGATTTCTACGGTTCCTTTCTCTTATATTAATTCTGAGACAAGTAAAATCACCACTGGACTCCTTATCGTCGTCAGCATCATTGTAATCCTTTGTATCCTAATTATCATCGTCTTGTATAAAAGTATCCTAAAGCCTATCAAACAAATTATTGTCTTCTGTAATCAAATTTTTTATGGCAATTTATCCAATCGTATAGAAGATCACAGCAACGATGAGATGGGTGTTCTGGCTAATAGGATTAATAGCATGGTCAGCCGGATTGAGCAACTGATAGAGGATCAACAGAAAGATCAAAAGAGGCAGCGTTCGCTTGAATTACAAATGCTGCAATCACAGATTAACCCTCATTTTTTATTCAACACTCTAAATTCCTTGCGATGGCTCGCAATGATTAACCAGGTTCCGGTGCTAAGTGATGGTATCTCCTCTCTCGCAGAATTACTGCGCAGTACCATCATCGATCAAGATGAGGAAATAACCATCAAACAAGAGCTTAATAATCTGGACAATTACTTTGCTATTCAAAAAATACGTTATGCTGATCGATTTGATGTTGAATATGATCTAGATGAATCGGTATTACATAGTCTGATCCCTAAACTTATTCTGCAGCCGATCGCTGAGAACGCTATCATCCATGGGGTTACGGATATTGGAGGAAAAGTTCTTATCCGCATTAGGGCATACGCAAAAAATGAATACACACTTGTTATAGAAATCATTGATAACGGAAAAGGCTTTGACACGAAAAAATCGGAAAAGGCTGATACGCTGTCCGGTATCGGAATTTCTAATGTAGCCGATCGCATTAAGCTTCAATATGGTGAGAGCTACGGACTATTCATCACAAGCTTGGTGGGTCAAGGAACCTGTTGCCGCCTGATTATCCCCAAACAAACCTACGAAGAAGATAAGGGGTGATACTAGTGTATCCAATGTATAATGTAATGCTGGTGGATGATGAACCTATTGTAAAAGTCGCGCTCAGAACCATGATTCCATGGGAAGAGCTTGGATATATGATCTGTGCTACAGCCTCTGACGGAGTTGAAGCTTTAACCCTTGTTGAGAAGTTTAATCCACATATCATCATTACAGATCTCAAAATGCCCAATATGGATGGTTTGCAGCTGATAAAAGAACTCAATAACAGAGGGTTTGCCGGAAAAATCCTGGTGGCAAGTAACCATGGGGAGTATGAGTTGGTTCGTGAAGCATTAGTTCTTGGCGCTGTAGATTATATGCTTAAGATTAGTATGAAGACTGCGGACCTCATCCAGTTGCTGGAGAAATCCACGCAGCTAATCCAAGAACAGCTTCAGTCCAAGCAGCAGCTAGAGACACAATCTCAGCTATTGCAACACAATTTAAAGAGTGTGAAGAATGCGATTTTAAAAGATTATTTTACCGACCCATATTATGATATGAATCAGCTTGAGCAGCAAAATTCTATAACACTCGCTTTTAGTGAAAATAGCTGCTACTTGTTCTACATCACCTTTGAGCAAAATAGCGCCAGCCCTAGCGCACGTAAAAACCAGCTATCGGTATCCTTCATTGAAAACATCATCTTAGATATCCTGGAAACCGTAGATCAATTCGAAATTATTCAGCTTGAATCGAATGCATTGTTGCTGCTAATCTCCACTGATACCTTGGACAATCAGCAAATTATCCGTACCGACTTTATCCATAGAGTCATTCAGTTGATCAAAATGTATATTTCCATTACCCCTACCATTGTTTATTCCCAGCCCATTAGAGGATACGCTGAGGCGAAAGTAATGCTAGAGCGATGTAAAGAATCCTTGGAAATCCAATTTTACAACGAAATAACGATTATTGATCCCGAGATTGTCCATTTAAATGATACGCTCGATTTCGAAAACGTTCATGAGTTCTCTACGAATTTAATACAGGCCTGGAAACGTTCGGGCGTTGAAGCCGTTAATCAAGCCACTCAAAATTTCCTTGAGACCTGCAGATCGAAACAAATAAAGCCGGCTGAAGCCAAAACATTCATCGTCAATTGTCTGCACTATCTTCCATTATGCGATGCTCACATTATCGTTGAAGATCCAAAGCTTTTGAAAACATATATTGAGAATATTGCAAACAGTAAACGAAGTGCTGAGATTCTAACGCAAATGGAGCTTTTATTTCAATTATTCTCACATCAAAAACAACAGATTGTGACTACCCATAATAGGGATGTTAAACAAACAATTGATTATATCAATGCAAATTATCAGAAAAAGCTGACCTTATCTCTGATTGCCAAGCAGGTCAACTTAAGTGAGAACTATCTATCCAGAATCTTTAAAGAAGAAGTCGGCCAAAGTATCATTCATTACATTAACACCGTAAAAATGGAGAAAGCCGCAGAGTTAATTCTAAAGGGCAACCCTTATGTCAAAGAGATTTCTACGCAAATCGGTATACATGATCAATTTTATTTCACCAGACTTTTCAAGAAGCATTTTGGAGTTAATCCGAGTGAATATAAAGATTATGTTCAAGCGACGCTTGGCTCAGGAAATTAAGATCCTTTCTTTTACGACGAAAGGCCGTTGCTGTAGATCAGCAACGGCCTCATTTTTGGTATTACAACACTTTCCGAATCAATTCATTGTTTAATCTCTCCAGCTGCAGAAGATGATGACGATAGTGCATCTCAATAAGCAGGAACCATTCCTCCGCGGATAGTCCACCAAATCGCGGGTGAGATACGGTATTTTGTTTGGACGCTTTTTCAAGAGACGGTTCGATCTCTCTCATTCTTTGGATGACTGAATGTAACCCTTGAATTAATTGTTCCTTGCTCTCCGGCTGCTCCGGCGTATATTGGGCGGAAGGCGGAACCTGAATACGAATGGGCGGAAAACTGCCTTGTGCAAATATAGCCGCACCATCCTCGGTTTTCCCCACATGAGATACCAAGGGATCTTGGTTGGGCACTAGACATTGATCAATATTACGAAGCTGCATATACAGTGCCGAGTTAATGAGATGTTGAACCATCTGTCCGATGGACCACTCGTTTTCACTCGGCTTTTGCATCAGCTGCTCCAGATTGAATCGCTCTACTTCTTGAATATAGTATGTCGCAGTTTCTTCAAAACGTTGTAAGGCTTCTTTTGTTGTAATCATTATATATCAGCTCCTGTAGTCATTGATTATCCAAGTATATAAAAACGCTACTGACAGCGTTATGTCAGTAGCGTTTTAACATTATTTCTAGTTCGTTTCTAACTTGATGGCGAAAAGATTCCGGCTCTAGCACAACCATGCCACCTCCCCAGCCCAGCACCCATTGCAGCAATTCCGCTGGCTCTCGAACCCGAAAAGTAACCCGTAAGCCTTCCGCATGATCCTCTATAGTTTCCATATAAAAATTGTTCGATTCCCTTACCTTATCAGCTATGTCAGAATGGACTAAGATAACCACATGAACGTTGCGATCATCAGGAGGTTGGTATACCTCCAATTGAAAATCCGCTGGCCGTATAAATTTATCTTCCAGTTCAATAAGCTCCCTCATTCGGGATAACCGGAAATGACGGATGTCTTGACGCAATTCACACCAGGCGACGAGTACCCATGATCCTTGATGAAGCACAAGTCCGTAAGGAGCAACCGTACGAATACTTTGACGGTTCCCATCGGCTTCGGCGATTCTTTTGGAATAACGAAATCTTATTTTCCTTTCCTCCAATATCGCTCGACGAATAGCTTCCAGACATGCCTTTTCTTGTATTGGTGCTATATCTGCTGCGGATGCAAATAAACGAAAACTTTTGCGGATCTGTGATGCTTCAGTGCGGATGGCTTCTGGCAGGATAGCTTCTATTTTCGCTTTAGAACTTCTAGCCTTATTGCCATAGTGGGCATCAAACCACTGCTCGATAAAGTCAGTCCCGATAAGCAATGTCACTGCTTCGTCTAGCGTGAAACTAACGGGTGGCAGGAAATAGCCCTCAATCAAGGAGTAGCCTTGCCCTGGCGCTCCTATTATGGATACGCCCGCTTCACTAAGTGCCTGAATATCCCGATAAATAGTTCTCACGCTCGTTTCAAACGTAGCCGCCAAATCCTCCGCTCGCAACACTTTATTACGCTGCAATTCAAGCACTATAGCTAACAGACGGTCCATTTTGTTCATACGGCTCTCCCTCCCCGAGAAATTGATTTTCTATCTCTAACGGCAATGTAAAAAACCTCTAAAAGCTTCTATATCTATAAATCATTTTTATATTAGATATTATAAACATTAATTTTACTTATATCGCTCTAAAAGGGTATAGTAATATAGGGTTTATAACCATTATTTATATATAGAGTATACCCTTATAAGAGGAGAGATCATATTGGAAAGAGTAGTTGGAACAGTGGTACGTGGACTCCGCGGGCCTATCATTAACAATGGGGATAACATTGAAGAAATCGTAGTTCAGACGGTATTGAATGCAGCAACAGTCGAAGGTTTCTCGATCGAGGATCGTGATATTGTAACCGTAACGGAATCCATTGTGGCTCGGGCACAAGGAAACTATGCGACAATTGATAATATTGCTGCTGATATAAAGGCAAAATTCGGTGAAGAAACTGTGGGTGTTATTTTCCCTATCCTTAGCCGTAACCGATTTGCTAACTGCTTGCGTGGAATTGCCAAAGGAGCAAAAAAAGTAGTCTTAATGCTAAGCTATCCATCTGATGAAGTGGGCAACCATCTTGTAGACATCGACGAATTAGATGCTAAGGGCGTTAATCCATGGACGGATGTGTTAACAGAGGCTCAATTCCGTGAGTTTTTCGGCTATATTAAGCACCCATTCACAGGTGTTGACTATATCGAATATTATAAAGGTTTGATTGAAGCTGAAGGTGTGGCTTGCGAAGTCATCTTCTCCAACAACCCAAAAACCATTTTAAACTATACAAAAAATGTATTAACTTGTGATATTCACACTCGCTTCAGAACCAAACGCATTCTCACAAACAACGGTGCTGAAAAAGTATTTGGCTTGGATGATATTCTTACACAATCCATTGATGGCAGTGGCTTTAACGAAGCTTATGGTCTGCTTGGATCCAATAAAGCAACAGAAGAAAGCGTAAAACTATTTCCAAACAACTGCCAACCTATCGTAGATGGTATCCAAGCAAAAATCAAAGAAATTACAGGTAAAACTGTAGAAGTTATGGTTTATGGCGATGGTGCATTCAAAGATCCAGTCGGTAAAATATGGGAACTGGCAGATCCAGTTGTATCCCCTGCTTACACTGCCGGACTTGATGGAACACCAAATGAAGTGAAATTGAAATATTTGGCCGATAACAACTTCTCTCATCTTCGTGGTGAAGAGCTGAAACAAGCCATTTCTAAATACATCCAGAATAAAAATGATGACCTGGTTGGTGCGATGGAAGCACAAGGGACTACTCCTCGTAGATTAACGGACCTGATTGGTTCATTATCTGATTTGACTTCTGGTAGTGGCGATAAAGGAACACCGATGATTTATATCCAAGGTTATTTCGATAACTATACAAAATAAGATGAGTACAAAAAGGGAGTCTCCTCTACGAGACTTCCCTTTTTTTACTTTGCGGTGCCCTCTTTCATATCAAGGCATTGATAGATTAGGGAATTTCTCCCTAAAATTCAGTGAATTTTGATCATTAGGCCAACAATTAGGGAATTCCTCCCTATAATTCAACTAATTTAGCGGTAAAAGTATATTTTGGCCCGATTTTTAGGGAGGAATTCCCTGATTCCATTCATTTAAAGCAATTATCGGCTTTTATTAGGGAGCTTTTCCCTAATTACTCACAATCCACTGGTATAGTGACAGCACGCCAAGTAAATCCATGTACACTCTTTAAATCAAAATACACCTTTAACCGTACGGATGAACATCCGAATGGTTAAAGGTGTATTGTCTCTGTCTACTTTTTAATTAGAGTTAATTCCAGATCTCTTCAGCGATCTCTTTAATATAAGCAAGCTTGCGCCATTGCTGCTCTTCTGTAAGGTGGTTACCTTCTTCCGTGGAAGCAAAGCCGCATTGCGGGCTCAGGCAAATCCGGTTTAGATCGACATATTGCTTCGCTTCCTCAATACGCTTTAGAATATCTTCCTTACTCTCCAGCTCACCAAATTTGGAAGAGAATAGGCCAAGCACGACCTGCTGATTGTCTTTTAGGAAGCGTAATGGTTTGAAGTCACCTGCACGTTCAGTATCAAACTCCAGATAGTAACCTGAGTAGTTATTGATGTTCAGAAGTGTTTGCGCGATAGGTTCATAACCTCCGCCTACTCCAGCATAAGTAGAAACATAATTGCCTCGGCATACATGTGTCGTTACAACGAGATCTTCCGGCAGACCAGACACCACTTCTTCATTCAACTTCGCAAGCTCGTTCGCATATTCAGCTACATTCGCACCAACCTGATTCATAAATGCTATAAACTGTTCGTCGCACAGCGCTCCCCACGTGCAATCGTCGATTTGAATGCTGCGGCAGCCCGCTGCATAAAAGGCAAGAATTGACGCTTTGTATGCTTTGGCAATATCCGAAATTAGCTCTTCACGATTCGGGTATAATTCATTCGTGCTTTCCTTATTTTCTACCCGATCCAGCTCAAACAGGAATTGCGCTGCTGCAGGAATCGATTGACGCGCAACAACATCCTCACCAGCAGCGCCTTTTAAGAATTCATAATGTGATACAAAAGGGTGGCTGCTGTAGCTTATTTTTCCGGTCAGTCGGGCAGTTTCTGGTCTCGACTCCGCGCCATTAAATTGGTAGCCTTGATCAATAATGGTCCGCTCTACACCGTCAAAGCCCCAGAAGAAGTCGAGATGCCACCAAGAGCGGCGGAATTCGCCGTCGGTTACCGCTTGAAGACCTACCTCTTTTTGTTTTTGCACGAGCTTCACAATCTCGTCGTTCTCTACTTCCTTCAACTGCTCTGCTGTAATTTCGCTGTTCTTGAATTTTAATCTAGCCTCTTTCAACGCCTGAGGGCGCAGGAAGCTGCCAACAATATCATATCGAAATGGAGTAACGGTTCGCTTTTTAGGTTCGGTTTGAGTGCTCATATATTAATCTCCTCGTGAACAAATTATTAAAATTAATATAGCATATCCGATTGCCTATACCGTTACACCAATGAGTTATGGCAGGTTATAAGTATTAGCTATACCTAATAAATAAACGATTGTGTGCGCTAGTATTGCCCCAGAAGCCCCTTCTTCATGGCTATTTTCTCACAGCGATCAAACACAACGAGCCCTAGAATCAAATAAACCAGCGAATTTAATATTAATACGCCATAGTCAGATAAAGATAGATCCGTTAACGTTAGATTCTCCAGCATCACCGTTCTTACCATATTCACGCCTTTAACGAATGGGGCAAAAGCTAAAAACGGAGCTACAGTGATCGGAACAAATACAAGTCCCATCAAGACAAATTGGAAAATCTGTAGAAATGCTTGAATTTGTTTCACAATAATAGCCAAACCAGCAATCATAAAACTAACGCCTACCATGCTTATCATAGTAACTATAATGATTGGGATCGTTGTCATGGGATTAAGACTCAACCATTGTCCCGAGGTTAGCATCGCACCAAACAGCAAGAGAATCATAATGACGGACTGTAAGCCCAATTGACTGACGATCCGCGTGAGCATAATTTTCCACACACCCATGGGAGACATATATAACTGCTCTAACGTTCCACGCGTCGCTTCTGTGATTACCGAATAACCAATAAAGTTCATCGTCATCATCGTTAAGCTCCAAAAGACCACACTTACAATTGAATATTGAACATTCGTATCAAAACTGGCTGGATCTCCTATGAACATAATTCCAAAAAATGCAGCCAGAAATATAATATAAAAAGTGACTACTAATGCAATCGTGTTCGGTAAATATCGTTTCAACTCAATATATTCCTTACGAAAATTAGCATTAAATAAATGGAGCCATTTCATGAGTCTTACCTCCCTTCACAATCTGAATAAACACTTGTTCAAAATCAATGGTTATTCGATCAATACTTTCCACCATCGTTCCTTCCTCTTTCAGAAGATCGAACAACTCGTAGATATCCTGACCATGCTCTAAATTCACTTCCACGATCGTTTCATGAGAGCTTGCTTTATAAGTACTTAAAGGGAATATACTCAACAGTTTGTTCTCCTGTTCAGGGCTTAATTGCTCACCTAATTTAATGGAATATGCCCTTGTTTCAAATAACTTAAGTAAATTCTCCACCCTGTCGTCAATCACAACTTCACCTTTGTTAATGATAATGGCACGGTCACACAGCTCCTGAACGACAGGCATATCATGTGAGCTAATAATGATCGTACGTTTCTCTTCCCTCACTATCGTTTTTAGAATATTTCGTAATTCATAACTAACCTCAACATCCAAACCGAGCGTTGGCTCATCCAGCAAGATGACATCCGTATTAGCTAATAACGCCACAGCGATTGCCAGCTTTTGTTGCATCCCCCGAGATAATCCATTAACCAGCTCATTCTCCTTTTCTTTAAGGTTGAATTGTTCTAATAATTTATCTGTCTGATCGGCAATTTGCTTCCGAGAGCACCCCCGGTTACCTGCAAAATATTCTAAATTTTCCCGAACCGTAAGACGCCAATATAAATTCCGGTTCCCTTCTAATACAGCACTGATATGCTCTAGCGCTTTAAGTCTCTTCTTGCAAATATCTAAGCCATTAATGGATATAGAACCCCCATCCGATTCTAACAAACCACAGAGCATCTTTATCGTTGATGTTTTCCCAGCACCGTTGGGGCCTAGTAAACCTAGAACCTCTCCACGATTTACATGAAAAGAAACATCACGAACGGCATGTATTTTCTCTTTCGTCTTTCTTTTCTCGTAGACCTTGCTAATCCCCCGTACTTCTATAATTTTCTCCACCTTATAACCATCCTCTCCCGTACGATTTAAAAGAGTGATTCCATTGTTAAATTTATTTTATTTGAGTATCTAAATTTAGATAACTGGCTCCAGATGGATACTTTCTCCGTCTGAGGAATGAGATTTGTATAGACGACAACTATGATATGTCTATAGGAAATATCGCATTTTTTAAGAATGATTGGGTGAATGTCCGGCATGGAGCAAATGTAGGTTATTTCATCATAGAGAAAACGAGGAGGACATCATGAATCAAAAAAAAATCCATTTTGCGTGGTGGGTATTAGTAGTACTTGCTTAAATGGTTGGCGTTGCAAAAAGTGGCGTTATGACCGCAGGCGGGCTATTTTTGAATGTTTATGCAATGAATCTTCATACATTACAGGTTCGGAAATAGTCATCGATGGAGGATACTCAGCCCAATAACGATAATGACAGCCCTCAAGTTAAATGAGGACTGTCATCTTTTCATTACATGGCCATTAGAAGATCCATATGAGTAAGAAAATAACTGCAATTATTGCCACCACGATGAAGAGATTGATTACCTCGCTCCAAAATCCAGGAACACCTTGTGTATGATATTTTTGCGCATTGACATCATGGTTTGCTTTATGACCGCCAGGGTCCGTCACATTTGGATTAGGTCCTGGATCAAAAAAGTCAGACATAGAAATCAACACCTTTCTCGATTATAAACCATATTATACCAGTTAATTCCTTTTTTAAAAATAATCTCCTTTGCTCAATTCATTTGAGAATGAAAATAAGGTAAGTGTTTCTTTGATAGAGCTTTTTCGATTAGTTCATGATCGTAGCCATATTTTTGCAATGCAGTAATAATCGCTTGTGTCCTGTCTGATCGTTGTCTTCTTAAATTAGATTCTAGCTGTATTTCTAGAGGAACCGTAGGAATAGTGTACCGTCCGATTGTCACATTCCTAAAATGATTCCAAATGAATTGTCCACCTTCCCATATCCCATCGCCATCCATAGAATCAGGAATTCCCGCTGAATTGGAGATATGAACGACTTCCACTTTAAACCCATCGATGATCCAACTCCCTTTTGTCCATGAAAAGCCTGAAGAAAAGGTCTGAGTGTATGTAGGTTCTTCTAAAGAGGATAACCAGTTCTCCCCATGAGGGAATTCACATTTATCCAGCAAGGAATATTCCTTCAGAAGTTCTGCAAATTGTGCAATCCCTTCTTTATTTTTTGTATAAATATCAACGTCTCCCGGAGTCATTTCACAGCCCTGTAAAACCGAACCCACCGAACCAACCAAGATCCATTCTAATTTCAAATTCACTTCCGATGAAAAATAAAGCTCACATACCTTTGACAGAGCTATTTCCCAGCTATTCATAATTCCACCCCAAATTGACTAGTAAGTTCGAGTACATGAAACCTTAATAACCTCAGGTGCGTTAAAGAACTATACAAATTCACAGGAGGTTTTTAAAATGAGATACAGTGCTGCAGGCGCGCGAATAACCTGTCCTTGTTGTCAAAACGATACCTTTCATCTGGATTATAAACTGCTTAACACAAGCGGAGCATCCTTTCTAGGATTTGACTGGGCGAATAAAAACGCTGCTATACTTATTTGTAAGAGATGCACCCATATCTCATGGTTTATGGAAGAACCAACATCAGATAACTAAACACTACCAGATTTTTCTACATCTTCATTATAAAATATTTCTATAGACTATGCGTCCTTGAGCTGGATGCAATTGTTCTTTTGCATCCAGTTAAATACCTCTAAATACCCATCCCCAATTGTCTTAAACCTCTTTGGATAACGATCCGAAATATTCTGCAACTACCTCACGAAATTCCAAAGCAGCATGAGAAATATACCGACTCTTGTGCCATATTAGAGCAATTTCCCGTACCAATTCGTGATTCTCTATTTGGAGATATCTGATGTCTTCCCGTGAATTTCTTGCTGTACTTGGTATGAAGGCAAGTCCAATCTCAGCTTCCACAAGAGTGATCAACCTTGCAGGTTCATCCCCCTCATACACATATTTAGGCGTAAATCCAACTGATTGGCACACAGAGTCTATTAAATCCCGAGTTCCATAACCACTCTTAACCCCGACGAACCATTCATCTCTCAGCTCTATCAAAGATACGCTGCTTCGATCTGCCAACCGATGCCCCTTAGGAACCGCTACAAGGATTGGGTCGATAAATACGACTTGGCATTCGATGTCGTCCCCTTCTAAAGGGGGTGAGGACAAGCAGAAATCCACCTCTCCTCTATCCAAAAGTGTAACCATTTCCTTCGTAGTCAGCATCTGCACATGAAATTGAATATCAGGTCGCTTTTTTCGAAACTCACGAAGGATATTGGGTAATGTACTGGCGGTGGTCACTGCTAATTCAAGCGTGTTATGTTCCGGGTGAGATAAATCGCTAAGCTCCTGCTTCCCCTGCTCCAATTCAAACAAAGCTCTTTCTGCACGGCGAAGGAATCTGCTTCCGAACTCATTCAGACGCAGGTTCCGCCCTACTCGATCGAATAAAGGGACTCCTAGATCCTCCTCCAAGCGCTGTATTGTTTTGCTAAGTGATGATTGAGTAACGTGCAGATTTCGCGCAGCTTCAGTCACATGTTCCAACCGAGCTACCGCGAGAAAATATTGCAGCTGTAGAAGTTCCATTTCGCACCCCATCCATTCCTTTAAGTCAATGAGAATATAACATAAAATGCGTTGGAATGAATAATTAAAATCAAGTAGGATGACATTAATACGCTTTAGGGGGACACAAAATGAGTGCTCGGAATTGGTGGTTAATGATTTCAGTGGGTCTAGGGATACTATTGAACCCATTAAACTCTTCAATGGTTTCTGTTGCTATTCCAAGATTGCAAAATGTATTCCAACTTGACTATACAGGTGTTTCCTGGATTATTTTTTCTTTCTACATCGCTAGTAGCATCGCTCAACCCGTCATGGGAAAGGCCAGCGATTTATTTGGTAGGAGGAAGATATTTCTTACCGGGCTTGTAGTAGCCTTCATTGCCTCATTATTAGCTCCATTCGCACCAAACTTCGCGTGGCTCCTCGTGTTCCGCATTGTGCAAGCCATTGGAACAAGCATGATGGTTGCCGTTGGGATGGCTATAGTGCGAATTCATGTAACGGAAAAACAAGCGACAGCGCTGTCTGTTTTGTCCATCTTCCTATCTGGTGCGGCAGCCATTGGACCCTTTATTGGAGGGGTTATAATACACTGGTGGGGCTGGCCCGCTATCTTTTTCGTCAATATTCCATTTGTGGTAGTGAGCTTTCTATTGTCTTGGAGAAATATCCCTAAGGAAAACTCGTCATTAACCGTTGCACCGGGCATGTCTCTTCGCAAATGGTTCGTTTGGATAGATGGATCAGGGATTCTGCTCTTCACAATGGGTCTGGTTGCCCTGCTCATTGGATTGCTCTCAGCAAAATCATCCGGGCACATCGCTGTAGGAAATGTCATTGTTTCACTGATAGGACTCGCTCTGCTAGGGGTGTTCGTACGACATGAGTTAAAAGCGACTTCGCCTTTTATCCCTTTACGCACATTTGCTAAATATCCTGCAATGACATGGGTTAATGTGGAATTCATGCTCGTCAATGTACTCTTTTACTCACTCTTTTTCGGAGTTCCGTCCTACTTGCAAATGGTTCGCCATGTCAGCGAGTATCAAACAGGGATACTTATGCTAACCTTAGGCCTGTGCTCTCTAGTTACTTCTCCAATAGCAGGACGATGGATCGATAAATCCGGACCAGGACCGGCACTACTAGTGTCTGCAATATTGATGACTGCGGGATCGGTATGGCTCGTGACATTGAATCAATCTTCACCGGTTATTAGCGTGTGCCTGGCTTTGGCTGCATTCGGGATTAGCAATGGGTTGAATAATGTAGGTATGCAAGCAGCTTTGTTCCAAAGTTCACCCAAGGAAATGATCGGCGTAGCATCGGGTTTATTTAATACTTCAAGATATTTGGGAACCATTCTCTCTTCCTTGTTGATAGGCATCGTAATGAGAGGCAAGTTCAGCTTTGAGGGATTTCAAGTACTTGGGATTATTCTCACGATCATTGCATTGTCTTTGGTATTCATGAGTCGGCGGCGCCGGAAGTCAGGGGAGTTGCAGGAGAGGATAAATTGATTAATTACTCCAAATAGTCCCGCATATCCGGATAAGAGTCGAATACATTTTTTATACTTCAAAAACCATAGAACTACCTCAGATGTTGCTTAACTTTGCCTTCAATAAATAGACATTTCTCAGTGAACCGCAAAAAAAGCGAGAGCAAATCCCCCGCGTTAAGCAAGTACCCTATTGCATTATCTTCCGATGGGCAGGTTGTGGGATACAGAAAAGATTCTATGTGGGCGAGGGAAATCTCGCAGCTTCAAAGTGGCAACGTTCTGGTAGACCGATACCCCCTTGTGCAAATATTGTGCCAGACAACGCGTTAGCCCTGATACGTACTTGATCACCAGCCTGTAATAAAAGTATAGAAGAGACTTCCACGTAAATTGCGTTACCAAAGGAACCGAGACTTACTTCTGAATCTTCAGCAACAACCACTCCGTTTTTCTCAATACGAACAGATGCTTTGAAATCAGCAACTAGATTATTTACGAAGAATATCGATCCGATAATTAAATATATACCATTCTGAATAGGCGTAAATGTTGAGGTTAGTGGGTTAAACTCACCATTTAAATCAAATTCTACAGTTTGGAAGGTGATAACAGTGTCTCCAATTAATTGTTGCTGATCATCTTTATTAACTCTAAATGCCGATACAGGTACAGGCCCCGTTGCTCCCGTTGCTCCCGATACTCCGGTTGCTCCAGTCACTCCTGTTGCTCCCGATACTCCGGTTGCTCCAGTCACTCCCGTCACTCCGGTTGTTCCCGTTGCACCTGTCGCTCCCGTCACTCCCGTTGCTCCCGTTACTCCTGTCGCTCCAGTCACTCCCGTTGCTCCTGTTGCTCCCGATACTCCGGTTGCTCCCGTCACTCCGGTTGTTCCTGTTGCTCCCGTTACTCCGGTTGCTCCCGTTACTCCGGTTGCTCCAG
Organism: Paenibacillus sp. FSL F4-0236; assembly: GCF_038000135.1. Taxonomy (NCBI): domain Bacteria; kingdom Bacillati; phylum Bacillota; class Bacilli; order Caryophanales; family Paenibacillaceae; genus Paenibacillus; species Paenibacillus sp. FSL F4-0236. Next base: position 929,430 of record NZ_JBBOBK010000001.1, on the reverse strand, counting down.
TCACTCCCGTCACTCCGGTTGTTCCCGTTGCTCCCGTTACTCCGGTTGCTCCCGTTACTCCGGTTGCTCCAGTCACTCCCGTCACTCCGGTTGTTCCCGTTGCACCTGTCGCTCCCGTTGCTCCCGTTACACCTTCAACGCTACCTAAAAGTTCGTCCGATAGAATACGATGGGCTGCTACCAATTCCCGGGATTCATCTTTACCCCATAAGGAAACCTGCGTTTCATTTTCAGCTGGACCTACGATCGTAAACACAAATTCGAAAGCGTCAAATTCTACAGAATAGTTACGAGTGATTACAGTGTTTGTTAGTACTAACATCAATTCTTGAACATATATAGTTCTCGTACCGTTTAAATAAAATCCCTCAATTAAGATCGTTGAATAATCCGCCTCGTTACGATTATCTATTTTAATCGTAACGAAGCTGGACGGTCTAACACCACCAATGAGATTATTGGAAATGGGACCAGTCGACAAAATTACCATTCCTTTAATCCCTCCTTTCCGAAAGAATTCGAATTCGATTTCGTATCGGTTCATGTTCCCTTTACATAAAAATCCTATATAAGTACTGAAGCGTGATTGAGCGTATTGAGAAAGATCAGTTCTACATTATGGAAGGAATGGTTTACTTTATAGTGTATTATCGAATTTACTAAAATGTCTGTTTGATTGTCCTAAGGAAGATATACTAATAATTTTATTGAAATTCTTTGTTCCTTCCCTTCATTACTTATTTAGTCTTGTATATTAAGCTTAGGTGCAATTCCTAAATTCGTTGTGAAGAGTCGTTAAATAAATCTTAACTACGATACATTTGGAAGCTTCTCCATCCCTCTGTTTCTGTGAATAAATAATCGGGCGGGGGATAGCAAGTAGACAACACTAATCAATCCAAACAAACAGGCACTGACTTGAAAAGGCAGCAATTGATTTCCTGAGCTTCCCAGCCAGCCTCCAATTAGCGGACCAATAACCACGCCTAAACCCTCTATGGAAAACAATAGTCCCCAGCTGATCCCTACAGAATCTTCGGGAATGTAACTGGCCATTAAAGCATTCCAAGAGGGAAGCAAAGCAGCATAAGCACACCCTAGCAGAAGCGAGAGCCCAATAGCGGCGGAGAAGGAATTAATAGAAGTTAAGCCGAACAAGGCAACCGCAAATACGCCGAACCCAATGACAAGGAACCACTTCCCTCCGACTTGATCAAACCATTTTCCCATGGGCACAAGAAATAGAACTACGCCTGCTCCTCCCATAAATAACACGATAGACAGCTGAGAATGGGACAGACCCAGATGCGAAATAGCAAAGCTTGTTAGAAAAGGAACTAGTATCCCGCCCGCTGTAGTCTGCAGCAGCATGCCAGGGACCAGAAATCCTCCCTTTTTTACTTTGTTCCATAGAGATACAAACTGCTCACTTACGGATATATTCACACTCTGCACCGAGACCTTGTTCATCTTTACAAGACCTACCATGATCCAGCCCGCTACGAAAAATAATCCAATGACAGCAAGGGACAGTGACAGACCACCACCAATTAACAAATTCATCATTACGGGACCCAGACCTAGACCAGCCATCCAGTATACGTACAAGGTTCCCATCTGTTGTGCTCGTTTTTCCTCTGATACCTGGCTCATACATAGGATCCAGATCGGTGAGAATCCAGCACCTAAGCAAGCAGAGGCTACAATAAGCATCCACGGACTATGCGTTGTCACCATCAATAACAGTCCAACGAACCCAAGAAAGAACCCTCCATGAAGCACGGTACGCCCAGGATATCTATCCAAGAGATAGCCGATGAAGCTTTTGATCAAGCTGTCCGTTAAATAGTGTACGGAGACCGCAATGCCAACTACTGACGTTGTAAGCCCCCAGCTCGTCAATATATAAGTGGGTAAGAACGTGATTAGGACAGCCCCTCTTATCCACTCTATAAAAAAGAGAATCATTGCGAGGCGGGTAAACGTCTGCTGTTGTCTTTCTTTCTTCCTAATAATATCCATGAATCGTCTTCGCCTGCCCTTCAACAAGCATGGATTTTGCTGCGGGAACAGAGGGCTGACGCAATTTAATAGCCTCTAAAGCTTCGGTAACGATAGCATCCGAGGCTGATTTCCGCGAAAAGACCTTCATATGCTGTTCGCTTTCATCTCTGTACGCCATATGCTCCAATCGCTGGAGCTGCTCTACTACCTGCTCCTCATTTCGTGCAATCTCTATCAAATGCTGCCCAGATAACCATTCTGCATTGCCTGCCTCCTGACCGGGGAGAGGTCGGTAGACGATAACTGGAAGTGTTTGAGCCATCGCCTCAGTCAAGGTAATCCCGCCAGCCTTGGTCAATAGACAGGAAGCTATGCACATCAGCTCCTGCATTTCTTCGGTATATCCCAAAATGTGAACTCGAGGGTTCTCTTGAAAAAGCTCCCCCGTAGCTTCTCGAAGCTTATGATTATTCCCGCACAATACGATGACATCGAAGCTTGATTGAAGCAGTACTCGTTTTATTAAACCGCCAATGTCACTTAATACGCCGTAAGCTCCTGCCGCTAGTAATAGATATTGACGATTTCCGTTTAACCCATGTTTGCGCAAAAGCGCTTCACGATCCTGAGACTGTTCAAAAGCCTCGCGAATGGGAATCCCACTGACCACAAGCTTCTCTTCAGCGATCCCTGCTGACATCAGAGTCGCCTTCATGCTTTCTGAAGCGATAAAATATTTCGTCGTTCGTGGGTGAAGCCACCTGCCATGAACTACATAATCCGTCATAACCGTGAACAGAGGTGTTCGACTTCCTGTTGTTGTAGCTAGTTCAGCAGCAGCCAAATAAGGAAAGGTATGAATAATAATATCCGGCTGTATCTCGTCGATGATCCTTTGTACTTTTCGTTTGCCCATAGAATGGATGAGTCTACCCATGAACTGCTCTGGTCTCATCTTGCTCGTCATTGTGTACAAGAATCCATAAAATTCTTGCGTATACCCCGTGTTGTTTAAATAGAATCTTCGGGATAGCTCATTTAAGGTAGGGTGGACTGCAGCGAATAGATCCATAGTTGTAATCCTACTAATCCCCCGACGTCTAAATGAATGTTCGATGGCCTCAGCCACTTTCATATGCCCGTCCCCAAATGCCGACGTAACAATAAGTACTTTAGGATCTGTGTTCATGACAAAGCTCCTTTTTCTCACGGCCTCCTTTAACTCTAACTCTGAATCGTAAACTGATAGTGAAGGGATTCTCAACTGAATATTAATTTCAATATTTTATAGAGAGAGACCTCGTCGCAGCCAGTTTTTGCCCACAAAAAAACGATGACCTATGGCAAATAGCCAATAGTCATCGTTGTTGTACGCTTACTATGATTAAATACTACCTCTCGTGCACAATAATCCCTTTAGAAACACACAGTTTCGGATATTCGCCCATGATTTCTGGTATATCTTTCAGCGAAAACTGATGGCTAATCAACGACTCAATCTGAACGATCCCCTTCTCAATTAACGCAATCGATTCCTCATGGGTATATGGATTAATGAAAGAACCCATGATGTTCAACTCTTTTGTAAAAATTTCGAATGGTGAGACTTGAATCAACGTGTCCGGGGAAGCAACTCCAAACATTAAGACTTGTCCACCCTTACGCGATGCCTTAACCGCCAGCTCCATGGAATCCGCCCGGCCTACACATTCGATCACAATATCAAATTGATGATGGAGAGCTTCCATCACACCTTCTGCTGCAGGAGATACGGCTTCATCCGCACCTAATTCGACTAATCGGTCATGCTTGAACACTTCTGGCTCACTGACAATAATCCCTTTAACACCCGCAGCCTTGACGAGCTGCAAGAACAATTGACCAATAAAACCTCCGCCGATAATCAGGACTTGGTGTGCCTTACGGATATCCAGCTTCTTATAACCGTGAAGTACACAACCTAAAGGTTCAATCATCGCCCCTTCGATCCAGCTCATTTCATCAGGTAGCAAGTAACAGTTCGCTACAGGAACAACACAATACTCGCCCATACCACCGTCACGAGTCACCCCAACAGCCTGTAAGTTATCGCATAAATGTACTTTTCCATTCCGGCAAAAATAACAGTTTCCACAATAGATGTTCGGATCAACCGATACACGGTCCCCCACTTGTAAGGTCGTAACCTCATTACCTACAGCCACTATTTCGCCCGCAAGCTCATGTCCTAACACAATCGGAGCTGTCACCTCCGCAGACCCTGGGTATCCATGATAAATATGCTGATCTGTACCACAGATCCCGCAGCATTTCACACGAAGTTTAACTTCTTTAGAGCCAACAGCCGGAGCTTCCCAGTCCTTAAATTCAATGTGCTTGGTTCCTTGAAATACAGCCGCCTTCATCTTAACTCATCTCCTTAAATCCAAGTTTTTGTTAACCCGCATCATTCATTGCCGTTACACGTAAAGTCTCCCAAGGCAGTGCCCCGGCATCCACATGATGCACACGAACCGTCTTCTCCTCACCCGGAATCAGATCAAAGAAATTATCGTCCATAATCACCCAGGGTGCATCTAGTTCGATCATCACCATCCGGGCAACGCGATCTGAGATCAAGTGGATATGTCCTTTCGCTTCATCCACGGAGATCTGAACATGTGCGGGTTGATAATCCATATCCTTATAGTCTCTTAAATAGAGTACATAATCTTCTGTTAACCGTTTCTTCGAACGAAGTACGACCACAACCTCGCAAGCGCTATGTTGCTGCAGTACCTCAGCTTCAGTTAACTTGGCAAAATTAACTTTACTGTTCGAATCAACGGTAACGTCGAATGCACGCTGATATACAATTGTACCATCCATCCGATAGATCGTTAATTCCGCCTCATCCTGATAAGCTTCGCGGCGATCATTGAGAGCCCATAACTGCAGCAGTCCATTCGGATCATGATCCACACATAAGAGTACCGGTGCAAAGAATTTACGCGCATAGTGGTAGCTCGCCTTTGGTAAACCATAATAATCGATAACAGACCAGCTTGTTCCCGGCCAGCAATCATTGAACTGCCAGAATAAAGCCCCGCTTGTATCCGGCTTATTACGGCGGTAATGCTCAATGCCATACCTCAATCCCTCTGCCTGGGTCAGCATCGAGAATTGAATATATTCTTTGATATCCTTTGGAACTCCTGTATAACCTTCCATGAGCATAATGCCCTTAGGATAATGGACATCTTTATTACGATACTTCATTTCATCGCTATCCCAATAGAACTGATTGTCCGGCATGTTCTTTGCTAGGGTGTAACGATTGGAAGCGGCATGCAGCCCGAATTCACTGGCGAATTTCGTGAAATCTGACTTGAATCGTTTGAACGATATCCCTTCAACACTATAATCCTGTGTCTGCGGTTCACCAAACTGTCGCGGCTCATTATTCCCATGCCAAACTTGCCAGTTATGGGTATCGCCCACATCACGTGAATTGTGATCATTGCCGCCAAAAGGCGAGCTAGGCCAAAACGTTCGTGTGGGATCGAGTTGCTCTAGTACTGCAGGCATGAGCTCATGATAAATTTTTTCTCCATAAAAGGGATGTGTGATCTCGCCGTTAGAGGACAGTGCCTCATACAACCAATCATTCTCGTTATTCCCACACCATAGAGCAAGGCTCGTACGACTGCGAAGACGTTTTACGACCTGCTCAATTTCGCGGTGAACATTATTCATGAAATTACGATTGTAATCTGGATACAGTGCACAAGCGAACATGAAGTCCTGCCAGATTAAAATTCCTAACCGATCACATTCGTCAAAGAAAATATCCCGCTCATAAATGCCTCCACCCCAAGCACGAATCATATTCATATTGGCATCCTTGGCCATCTGAAGCAGATGTGCATAGCGGCTGTCTGGCACGGTCGCAATAAAGCTATCAATAGGAATCCAATTAGCACCTTTAGCAAAAACTTTTACGCCGTTCAATACAAAAGTGAAAGCATGGTGCCCTTCTTCATCCAGCTGCATCAATTCGATCTTTCGAATCCCAAATGGCTGCTCATAGGTATCTATTTGCTCCCCATCAGCAAATAACGTAACGCGTAGATGATATAAGAAAGGCGTTCCTAGATCATGGGTCCACCATAACTTTGGATCCATAACCTGCAAGGTAACTGAATGATGAAGCGTACGCGCTGTAATCGCCCCGTCAACTGCAATCCCTGAAGCTCTGTCCAAAGCGACATTCGCTTCCGTAACACGCTCCGTCCCGTCTAATAGTTCCACACGCGCCGTATACGAACATCCGCGATCAAAGGCATGTGCGCATAAATCCACATCAACAACACCTACTTGACCCTCTATCGAAGTTGTACGGGCAAACACATGATCTAAATGTGCATGACGCCGTTTGATCAACTGTACCTCTTTCCATATGCCTGCACAGACCAGACGCGGACCCCAGTCCCAGCCAAAATGACTCTGCGCTTTACGTGTCCAAATCCGCTTCTTACTATAGCCCGACCAATAATATTGGACTTTATCGCCAGCGTGTACATGAATAGGATCAAATTTTACGGCAAGCGTATTTTTCCCTTTATTTAATTCACGGGTTACATCAAATGAATGGCTAATGAACATATTATCTGTTGATCCAAGCTCCACACCGTTGAGATATACGGTTGCATAGGTATCTAACCCTTCGAATAATAGCTCCATCTTCTCACCAGGTTTAAGATCAGAATCGTATGAAAAGACCGTACGATACCACCATACCTTTTCTTCAATCCAACGGCATTTCTGATCTTGGTGGCCAAAGAAAGGATCATCAATAATGCCTTTCTCCCGAAGCGTCGTATGGATGTCACCGGGCACTGAGGTGGTCATCCAGAAATAATCAATAAACTCTGGCGATGCAACTTCAAGATCCCGGGCTTCCCCCACATGAAAATCACGAAGTTTCCAGTTTTCAGTTAATTTAATGTTCATTCTCTTCATCCTCTCTCCCAAATTAAAACGCCAAAACCACTTCGGTTTTGACGTTTTATTGTTATACGTATATCAAGCTATCTAAAATTTCTTGTACACTAAGTTCTGCGCAAGCCATTGATGTATCCGCGACTCCGTAATACATTTTAACAACATCGCCTTCCACGAGTGCACCGCAAGAGAATACAACATCGCCGAAGAATCCGTTCTTCTCATAATCCGCTTCCGGCTCCATGATAGGAGCATTGGAGCGCGCAATCACCTTCGAGGGGTCATTTAGATCTAACAAAACTGCTCCCATGCAATAACGATGTTCCAGCGTGGCTCCATGATACAGCTCCAGCCAGCCTTTCTCGGTCTTGAATGGAACCGCACCGCCGCCAATCCGGCCGCTATCCCACATCCCCTCACGCAAACCGATCAGATGCTTATGGTTACCCCAATATAATAAGTTGTCCGATTCTGCGATCCATATTTCCGGATCTCCCGTACTTTTCGTTGTTGGACGGTGCAATGCATAATATTTGCCGTTAATTTTCTCTGGGAAAATCAATACGTCTTTATTATCCGGCCCAAAGATCATGCCGTGGTGAGTTACATTCACGAAATCTTTAGTTGATACCAGCGATTCTCCAACGCCCACAGGGGAGACTGCCGAGAAATAAATATAGTAGGTATCCCCAATTTGGGTTACCCGAGGATCTTCTACCCCGAAGGTCTCCAGTGAATTGGAAGGGTACACAAATGGCTTCTCATCCACCGTAAAATGATGTCCATCCTTACTTCGAGCGATTCGGATATAAGATAATGAAGTCAAGTACTGAAATGTAGCACTAGCGGATTTATTCTTAATCACACGCGGATCAGAGAAGTCGAAGCGCTCATCATCTGTATTCAGATCCAAAATATCCAATTCATTGGTCTCCGGATTATAAATCGGAGCTTTCACAATTTTTGGATCCTTGCTAATTGGGCGTTCTGCTACACGGAGAAACATTAATATTTCACCATTATAGCTAGCAATACCGGCATTAAATGCACCAATCACTTCAAAGTCATCGTGATACGGCTTAACGTCCGCCGGTGTAATAAGTGGATTTTGTTCATAACGATAGATTTTCATGTTGTAATAACTCCCTTAACCAAATGGATTTCATACTTATAAAATTTCAAATTGAGCAAAAGGATCAGGGATTGTTGCTCGTTGTGCTTCCGCATCGCTGATTCCTGCATATATATTAGCTGTACCGTCCTCATGACGTACGAGCCCGCCGCTGAACACGACATCCTCCAAATCAGGACGTTTGGCAACGCCTGGCAAGAACTGATTGCGTACAGCGATTAATTGAATATCCGAGTACTCACCTGTTGCCGGATCGATAGCGAATACCATCGGGTAATAGTGACGATCGCCCGAATCATCAAAAGATGCGATATGCCCAAGAACACCGAGCAGTCCGTTCTTTAGCAAGTGTGCTTCATTCGCACCGCCCCACTCTTCATCAACAAACTGTCCATCCAATAACGGTGTTTCTTCGATCAATGGAATGGATAACGCTTCTAACGATGCAATGCGGGTAAAGCCGATTTTACCGCGTCCTCCTTTATCTCCTTGAGGGCGGGTCAGTACTCCGATGCTATCTTTCAGATCCACTAGGCGCAGATCTTTCATGCCATCCGGTCCTTTAAAGAAGGGTTCTAAGCTCGCGATGTTCTTCCCGCGGTAGAATACTGTACGCCACATTAAGGCATCAGCCTTTACCGGATGCGGATAAATTTGAACGCCTCCAACTATCAATTCGCCATTAATTTTCGTGAAAAAAGGATCTTGAAGTTCAAGGGTAGGCGCTCCTTCACGGGGTACCCATTGTCCATCACGTTCGACAAAAAAAACGACATCGGAATGCTCGCTGTCACGGGATTCAACCCGACCCGCAATCACCCACTCACCCTCATCTTGGAATGGAGCTGTAATATTGTAGACATCTTTATGATCTACACCTGTGAATGTTAATTTCTGTGTATTGGTTACGGATACATCTTTCATCGCGTATTCCATGAGCAGTTGTTCACATGTCTTCACAGCATTCTTGAGCAGTTTCATAATAATAAAGTTCCTCTCTAGTCAAATAATAGCGGCGCACGCATCCATATTGCGGCTTCATTCGGCAACAGAGTTACCAAGTCTGTACCGCTCACTATGTCTCGGCGGCTTGATAATATATTAGTTGCTTGCCCATCCAGCAGCTCACTAGGATCAATCTGTATGCTCTGATTATCGTAATTCAAGGCTACGAGCGCTCTGGTATTGGTTTCTTTCAATGTTCTTACATATAAAATAAGATTGCCTCTGCGTTCCAGTACGTCATAATCCCCGAATTGAAATACATCCTGTGTATTGCGCAAGTGGAGAAGCTTTTTATAATAATGTAATAATGAATTCGGTTGATTGCATTCGGACTCCACGTTTAATTGTTGATAATTTGGGCCCATGCCAATCCATGGTGTTCCTGACGTAAACCCGCCATGTGGACTTGCGTTCCATTGCATTGGTGAGCGAGACGCATCTCTTCCCTTTGCATTCGCAATTTTCAGGGCTTCCGCCCGGGTTATCCCCCGCTGTAGTGCGATTTCATATGCCTTCAATCCTTGGATGTCCCGCATATCTTCCAGCTTATGGGCTACGAAATTCCGCATCCCAATCTCTTCACCGAAATATAAGAAAGGTACCCCTTTTGCGGTCAAGGCCAACGTTGCCATAAGGCGGGCCCGTTCTTCCTCAATCTCCGCGTCCCCTTCACCAAAACGCGAAATTACGCGGTCCATATCATGACTACCGAAGAATAACGTTGGAATCTGATCTGTACGGTGCACCTTCTCCATCGTCTTAAGCTCGGCGAACAAATTCTCTGGACTAAATTCCTTTTGGCTTCCCAGATTGAAATTAAAGACCACATCAAACTTACCCGTTCCGCTGTAACGCTTCAGCATGTCCATATCTTCAGAGCCGACTTCACCTACCATGAACATTCCGCTATGCGCATGAACAAACCTGCTAATTTCCTCGATAGCATCCATAATTCCATCTTGATTCTGATCATGTACATGCTTCTGCTCACCCGTTACTTCATCCATCGGGTTATCCGGGAATTGATCGGACACCGATAAGAAGTTGATAACATCTAACCGGAAGCCACTTACGCCTTTGCCTAGCCAATAAGCCATAATATCCTTCATCGCTTCTTTAACTTCGGGATTCGCCCAGTTCAAATCGACCTGTTCTTTCGCAAACCCATGATAGTAATACTGTTCAGTTGCAGCATCCCATTCCCACGCGGTTCCACCAAAAAATGATTCCCAGTTATTAGGTACGCCGCCGTTCACAGCGTCCTTCCAAATGTACCAATCCCGCTTCGGGTTCGTCCTTGAAGATCGGGATTCCTTGAACCATGCATGCTCTGAAGATGTATGATTCAGGACAAGATCGGCAATCACTCTGATCCCGCGAGCCTTCGCTTCCTGAATAAACCGTTCGAAATCTTCCATCGTTCCAAAGTCTGGATCAATCTGACAATAATCTGCAATGTCATACCCGTTATCTACTTTTGGAGACTTATAGTACGGCGTTAGCCAAATCCCTCCGATGCCAAGTTCCCGCAAATAATCCAGCTTGGAAGTAAGACCGCCGAAATCACCAATCCCATCCCCGTTACTATCACAGAAGCTTGGCATATACACTTCATAGAATACCGTCCCTTTCCACCACGGCTGTTCCAACCGATAACCCCTCCTGTGCAGACCTATTTCAAGTTAAATTGCATGCCTTCCTGGAACTTCTTGCCGAAAATAATGAACAAAATAATGATTGGCAAGGTGAGCATCACTGCACCGGCATACATCGGACCCGGATACGATTGATACGGACCGAACATCTGAGATAATAAAACGTTCAATGTTAACATGCCGTCACTTCGGACGACGATCATATCCCATAGGAGCTCTGTCCAGCGTTCCATTAGCAGGAATAGGAATACAACGGTCGTAATGGACTTCGACATCGGCATCATAATCTTATACAGGATTTTGAAATCGGATGCCCCATCCAGCTTGGCAGCTTCAATGAAAGCGTCGGGTACCGCCTTAAAGAAGTTGGTGTACATGAAGATCCCCCATAAACTCATCGCCTTGGGAATAATGAGCGCCCAATACGTATCGAACAGTCCTACTTTTTGAATAATCAAAAAGTTAGGGATGATCAGAATGATTGCCGGAAAGAACATATGAAACAACACAAAGTTGTTAATAGAGTCTCTCCCGCGGAATTTCAGCTTCGCCAACGCATAAGCGACCATAATCGCGAACATCATCATTAAGGCTGTAGATACCAGGGAAACGAACACACTGTTAAAGAAGGCGTGAATCCATGGTCTTGTAATCCCGGTCTCACCACCTGTAAAGAGCCATTGATACGAGCGCAGCGTAAATTTCGTCGGTATCAGCTTCCGGTCTACCTGTGACCAATCTGCAAGTGAGTTCAATACCATATATAAATAGGGGAATACCATAATCACGAGCAGTACGATCGCAATCAGATAGCGGATCGACAGCCGGAGCTTGATGTTTGAATTAGACCCAACCATTGCGCTTACCCCACATTTCCAGAATTTTTCGGATTACGAATATAGATATAAATGTCGCAACCGCAGCCATAATCGCGATAGCTGATGCGTAACCTGCCTGCAGGTTCTTAAATGCTTGACTGTATATTTCCATTTGCCATGTATTCGTTGCATAGTTCGGTCCGCCGCCTGTTAATTGGTAGACCTCAGTAAAGATACCGAATGTTGCACCAAAGGATAAAATTAAGGTTGTATAAATCGCAGGGTAAAGCAAAGGCAACGTAATTTTCCAGAACCTTTGGCTGTCCTTCACGCCATCAATTGCCGCTGCTTCATATACTTCCTGATCAATGCTTTCTAAACCTGAAGTAAGAATTAACGCATAGTAACCTGTAAATTTCCAAGCCATAATCATCGCAACGACGAACAATGCCGAGAAAGATCCGCCGAGCCAGTCAATATCAAGACCTAACCGATCCCTTAGAAACGTCTGAACAGGACTTGTATGTGACAAAAAACCTTTAACAATAAGGGATGCAACAACCCCTGAGGATAGGTAAGGCAAGAAGAATCCAATAAGAAATACGGTTTTTAATTTAGGTAAGCCTTTTACAATTACCGCTACAAAAAGCGACATGGCTGTGACAATCGGTACAAATACGATCATAAATTTGTACGTTACCCAAAATGCCGATCTTACCCCTGGTGTGCCTAATGCTTTGGTAAAGTTCTTGAATCCTACAAAATCATAAGTTGGTGAAATCAAGTCCCAGTTAGTAAAAGACAAATATAGAGACCAAATAAGCGGGCCCAAGAAAAACACAGTCGAAAAAATAAGGTAAGGGCTGGCAAAAAGCCAGCCTAACCGATTATTATTTTTTTCAATCATTATTGAAGTTCCCCTTCAATCGCCTTCTTCATATTGTCCCAACCCGTTTTTGGATCAATCTCACCACGAACGATTTTGTTAAAGGCCTCTTGACCAATAAAGGTTTGCAATTCGTTGAATTTCGGATTGTCCATGGATGGAACAGCATTCGGGATTGCTTTTGCATACTCTTGCAATACAGGCGTTTTTTCAAATACAGGTTTAAATGCTTCATTCGTACCTACATCATCACGTGCTGGAGGCAAGTTCGTTTCTTGGAAAAAGGCAACATCGTTTTGAACATCCGAGTATACCCACTTGATGAATTCTATTGCAGCAGCCTGTTGCTCTGGACTTGCCGATGCATAGATAACAATTCCTTTAGCATCCGCAAAAGTTTTCGCATTTGCTGGATCCATACCGTCCGGAACAGGAGGCAATGTGACTTCAAAGTTCTTTTTGTACTCAAGCTCCGGATATTTCTCAGCCCACATGTTAAATGTCCAAGGACCGACATCCGTAAATACACCCACGCCATTTTCGAAAGGTTCCGTTACGTTCTGAGTCAAGAGCCCTTTCTCCTTACGAAGATTGTCCACGTAAGAAAGTACGTCTACACCAGCTTTTTCATCGCCAACAAATTGGCTACCCTCAATGAATTTGTTACCATCAGATGCTGCATTGTACAACATAAAGAAGTCGAACCATCTTTTCCATGATGTAGGATCTGCTAAGTCTGGTTTCGCCCAAAGATATTTATCCGGGTATTTTGCTTTTAATTTTTTCGTTGCGTCAATCACTTCACTGTATGTTCTCGGAATTTCGTTCACACCAGCTTCTTTCAAGATATCCGTTCTCCATCCGAACATCATCGCATTCGAGTAGATTGGAAGAACATATTGATGGCCATCGGCAAATTCCCAAGGCTCAATCGTTTTGGTCATATTACGTTTTGTCACAATATCATTGAAGCCAGCAATCGTATCCAATGGAACTAACGCCTTGCTGTTCGCAAGTTGTGCTGCAAAACCACGGCTAATATTCTCAGTCATCGTCGGAGCGCTTCCACCTGCGATTGCGGCTTGGATACTTGCCTCAGAAGTAGGGGACTCCTTGATGGCACTTACGTTAATTTTCACCTTAGGGTTAACAGTCTCATACTCTTTGGCGATTTTCTGCCAATATGCTTGTTGAGTCGGGTTAGGTGCAGCCCAGAACTCAATAGTTGTTACTCCATCTGCTGAAGTGCCTGAATTACTGCTCTTCGATCCACAACCGGCAAGAATCGTGAATACAAGCGTAAGTGCAAGCATTACTGAAAGCTTCTTCTTCATAAAATAAACCCTCCCTGAGTATCGATGCACATCAGTGCAGCATTTTGTAATTCCTAGATATGATTTTGTAACGTTACAAAATAAGATAAACATATACCTGTAAGCGACTTTGTAAGCGTTACATTTGCTATTATTATGGTTTTTAACGAAAATGTCAACCTGTTATTCGAGTATTAATGAAAAAGACACAATTAATCACATTACAAATTAACTTTACTAAAATGGTTTGTAATGTTAAAATAATTTATAGTTGTAATGTAGTTTTACAGCATAATCTTTAGTATTATGAGAGACAGTATGGAAGAATATTCATTACACTTCTAATTAGAAAGGACGTATCTTCGCATGAAGGTGAAGGTAACAATGCAAGATATCGCCGATCGATTGAATATATCGAAGAACTCTGTTTCTCAGGCTCTGTCCGGTAAAGACGGTGTGAGTGAGGAAACGAGACAATTAATTATCGATACTGCGAATGAAATGGGTTACACCTATTCGCGAGGGCGCAAAAGCACAGAAGAAGAAGCTGGAACCTTTGTCATTTTGGCATCAGAATTTGCATTTTCCAAACGTAACTTTTTTGGAGAAATTTATTTGAGTATTGAGAAGGAAGCAGCGAAGCGAAATAAGCGTATGGTTATTCAATCTATTGATCATCACGCTTCCGAACAATTGATTCTGCCTCCTATATTATTTGATCCTTCCGTAGAAGGAATCTTGATTCTGTCCCATATTACGACCCCATATATTCAAGCAGTGACGGGCACAGGGATTCCCACCGTGTTAATTGACCACCATCACCCTGATCTTAAGGCCGATAGTATTCTCACCAATAATCGTTATGCCGCTTATACAGCGGTGCAGCATTTAATTGAATTGGGACATACCCGTATTGGCTTCATCGGCAATATTCAATTCTCACCAAGCTATTACGAGCGTTTAGAAGGTTATCGCCTGGCTCTATACCAATCTGCAATTGAATACAACCCAATATGGGTGTTCGATTGTGCCATTGAAGAAATGGATGATGTGTTCAACGCTGTACAAAAGTTGGATAAGCAGCCTACAGCTTGGTTCTGTGTCAATGACGGCTTTGGGTTCTTGATCAATTCCGTGATGTACAAGCTTGGGTATCAGATCCCCCAAGATGTATCTATTGTGAGCTTTGATAATGGACAGTTATCACGGATAACAACTCCTTTGACTACAACGATGGATGTAGATTTGTCTTACTTTGGACGAAAAGCTATAGAACAACTCTTCTGGCGCATTGATCATCCCGAGGAGCCTTTTATAGAAATTCTCCTTCCTACCCATCTGATCATTCGGGAATCCACACAACATCCAAATACATAATCAGTTCATATAGACAGGAATGTTGTATGGAGAATAAATACACGCACATCACAAAAAGGGAGAGTCCCACAAGCCATGAAATGGCTGTGGAACTCTCCCTTTATTTGCAGATTAGGATGTATGTTGACGCTCGTTGTGGTCACTACGTGAATGGACCGTTGTTCCATTCATCCTACTACCAATATCCTCGGATTCCGGTCTGCATGCGGATCAATGCTTCTAAATAATAATAATCTCCCCAAATCATATAGCCATCAGGCACACGTCCGCCTCTGACATGATAGGAGCCATGCTTTAGAAGCCCCTCCGCCTCCGGATTTCCAGATGTCGCATAATGTTCTACTAAGGATTTCATGCTGCGGAGTAAGGCTGCTTCATAAATAGCGCGGTCCGGGTCATCTGCGTCCAGAAGATCCAGCAGCTCCAAAAGACCGGAAGCCGCAATGGCTGAAGCCGAGCTGTCGCGAGGGGTACTCGCTTCCACCGGCACATCAAAATCCCAATACGCCACATTATCCTCTGGAAGATGGCTGATAAAGTAATGAGCCAGACTTTTAGAAGTATTAAGGAAGTCTTCCTCTCGTGTATAACGATAAGCCAGGGCAAATCCGTATATTCCCCACGCTTGACCACGTGTCCAGGTCGATCCATCCTCATAGCCTTGATGTGTTCCTCCACGAATTGCACTTCCTGTAGCTGGATCAAAGTAAAAAGTATGATAAGAGGAAGCATCCCCACGCACAAGAAATTTCCGGCTCTTTAACGCATGTTCGAGTGCAATATCATAATAGCGATTGTCTCCCGCTTCCTCCGCAGCCCAGAACAGCAGAGGCAAATTCATCAAGCAGTCAATAATGATACGTCCCGCATTCTCGGGGTCACTCTCTAAACCCCAGGCCTGAAGGATTCCAGCGTTTTCACGCCAGCGCTTGCATAGAGTATCCGCAGCCTGTAGACCGACAGCTCGGGCCTCTTCGCTGCCTGTTATTTTCCACTCTGCTACTGCAGTCAGTGAGTACAAAAAGCCAATATCATGATGGTCCAGGGCGATGTGATGATCCAAACGATGCTTAAAGTCTTCTAACCAAGAAGCTGCCGCCTCCTTATAGAATGAATCTTTGCTATATTCATAAGCAAGCCACATCATGCCAACGTAAAATCCCTCTATCCAATCGTCATTGTCTCCCCATTCGTATTGTTGCCCCTCTGCGATATGAGGCAGTTTACCCGGATGGCCCGCGATATTACTCTTGATCTTACGAATAGCATCCTCAATTGCCGTTGTCCACATCTTTGTCTCTCCTTTCCAATAAATCAACCGTATGAAGCACTGCATGGTTACGAGGATCGTAGATAACAATCCTTCCGTCCGACTGCTGCTGAATAATCGGCGGTGATGACAGACTCTCCTGATTCTCCGGAGTATTCGTTGCTCCAAAGACAGCAGATATCAGTACCTGATCTCCCGGCTCCAGTCTGGAGATCAAGCTCGGAAGAAACGTCCGAGGCTTCAGCAGATTAGTATTCGGTTCGGGTAGCACGCATTCTCCCCGGTCAAAACCGCTTAGCATATGTATGGCACTGATTCCCCAGGGCAATTGCACCGAGACAGCAGTGTTAGATACATGAATGGTTTCCCGATCACTGCGTGAGAAGCCAGCAGACTGGCCAATGGCAAATCCACCCTCCGCTACGTCGAGACACCGGGCACTGTGAATGCTGTGAATACGGACATGCCACAGACCCGCTGGAATAATCCATGTCTTCACATGTACATCGCTCCAGGGATGCCAGCGTGAATATACATAATTCTCTCCAATTTCCCACGTCTCGCAGAATCTGCGTACCCGGTAATGTTCATCGCATTCACACAATGCTAACGTAGAGTCGTAAGCGCCTTGAACTAAGCCATAACCCGCCTTCGGCACACTGAATCCGAACAGCGTGGAGTAAGCAAACTTGGAATATTTAGCTGCGCTATGGGCCATATCAAAGTTAGCCATCTGACCAGAGGTATAGGCAATAACATGCTTATTTCCTTCCGGACGACTCACCAGCATACGTGCCTCTTCGAGTGGTAACATCTCTTTCAATACAGGCAGTGGTTCTTCTTCCGCTTGCCAAAAAGGATGATCGTCCGGCAAGGCAAGAATAAGCATAGCTTTAAAGGCCCAATACGGTGATCCGGGGGCATTGTAGTTCTCCGTCATTACCAGATTCGGGTAAGCATATCCGATACTTAGTAATCCGTCTATTCCCATAATAGGCTTCTCAAACCACCAACGAAAATGACGCATTATAATTCCTTTGAGAACGCCATATGAAAAAGGAAGGACCTCGGCATACACCAGCGCACTCCAGAAAGAGACCTGCGCAAAACGATAGGTCAGACTACGTCCGAAAGGAATCGCACTTCCGTCCTCAGCAAACCAATACATAAAATCTTTGGCAAATTGCGCGGATCTTTCCCGGTAAACTGCAGCCCTCTGAGGATCATCATCCGCCATCAATTTAGCATATATCAGCGTATAATAATGCATAGCAAAAGCAATATAATAGTCTCTCTGATCGGTCAGCCCGTCGGAATACCAGCCATCACTCAAGTAATAGGTATCAATCTTCTCCAAATAATGATTCATTATCTCTTGATCGTAGGGCAATCCGACTTTCTTAAAGCCCACATTCACAAGAACCGTGAACATCAGCCAGTTATTCGGGTTCGAACGATCCACATGATTGATCTGGTTCAACCAGTTATATACCTGCATTTTCTGAACATCACTCAGCGGCTCCCACAGCTTATGCGGCGCAAGAGCAAGCCCCAGTCCCAGCACAGCTTGTTCCACCATACGCTGGTCTTTGGTTGAGAATTCACCCCAGTATTCTTCATGTTCAGGGTCAGTCCCATTGACGATCCCCTCGAGGAACTTCGGCCAAAGCGCACTCTCCCCTCCCCCGCTGGCATGGGGAACAAGCCCCCATAACGGACGAGCGAAGGCTTCCATAAGTGCGGTAGCTTCATTGTATATTGATCCTGTAGCTCCCATATCGATTCCTGCACATCCAGAAGTAAATCGACTATCCAGCGGAGCATATAGGTCATTTAAGAACATTTGTAATTCATTTTTAGTACCCTTCAGTTCCACAGTAATGGTTCCTCCAATCCAAACTCAATGCCAAGCCGCATATTCACTAGGCCTCATGCCCATTTCCCGTTTAAACAGCTTGATAAAATAACTTTTGTTGGCATATCCCAGATACTCGGAGATCTCTTCCACAGTCTTTCCAGACTGATTAAGCAGCTCTTTTGCCTTCTGAAGCTTTAGCATATTTACATATTCGATGAAATTCTGGTTTGTTTCCCGTTTAAACAAGCGGCTGAAATAGCTGGCATTCAAGTTCAAGCGTCCAGCCATGTCCTCCAGCGTTATTTTCTCCGTTACATGACTGATCACGAACTGCTGGGCTTTAATAACTTCGCTCCGTTTGGACTTAATAGAGAATATACTTATTTTCCGCGCTAATTCTTCCAAGTACTGAACTAACCACTCTTCCAAATGCTCGAGGGTATCAATGTCACTCACCACGCTAAACAGCTTTTCTTCCGCCATAGGCAATGGAGACTGCAGCAGCTGTTTCGTCTTCAATTGCAAGTCCATCAGCAACCGGAGAACACATTCCTTAACTTCATTTGGATGAAACTTTTGCGTTGCCACCCATTCTCGCCATTCCTTTACATGAACACGAAGCTCTGTTTCCCTACTCAGGGCAATATCATCATTAATAACAGCGTACAGACTTCCATATTCGGCATAAATATCATCCCGCGAAAAGCTAATCTCTTCAAAACGGTGGATGCCCGCTGCTGGAAAATAAAACCGCTGGATCTTCTCCTTTAACATCCGCTGCAGTGTTCCGCGAATTTCCTCAGGACTGCGTGCCTCAGCACCAAATATGCAGGAGACAGACAGCTTGAGATATTTCTGTACCGCAGAGGCTGCATTTTGAATGGAATGATAGATCGCTTGGTGGTCTCTGGAAGACTGATCGCTGCAGAAAAGAATAACAATCTCCTTATGACTGTATCTCGAAATAAATAAACTGTGATCAGCCTCAAGCACTTCCTGCATAATATTCTCGACGGCAAAAGAAATCGTATATTCACTCATACGGCGCACCCGTGAAGCTTCCTCTGGACGGTCAATCACTATAAGCATTGGAATGTAGGTCTTGGCATGGATCATAATTCCGTTTGACCGGGCTTGCTCGATCCAAGCTACCTTGTCCCAAGATTGGTATAATGTATCTTTTAGAAACTTTTCTTTTAGCGCAGCACGGTTTTGTGATTGCTTTTGCTTATATACCTGCATCTCGGTATGCTGCTGCCTGTTCAGACCCACTTCCTTCACAAGTGTTCTGAGTGCATGTTCCAGCTGCTCGATATTCAGTGATTCTTTTAAAATATATTCTCCTACGTTTAGTTTCAGCGCCTGCTGAGCGTATTTGAACTCGTTGTGGCAGGACAGAATAATCGCACGAATTCCGGGCTTCATCGCTCTGAATTTCTCAAGCATCTCCAGTCCGTTCATCTTAGGCATACCAATATCGGTGATAATCAGATCCGGTGGATTCTGCCGTGCTTTTTCCCAAGCCTCAAGACCGCTATAATAACATCCGGTGAGTTCAATCCCGAGCTCACTCCATGACACGGCTTGCGACAAATAACGGATAACCGGATAGTCATCATCCACCAAAATTGCCGTCAGCATTCTCTATACCCACCTTTCCGTAGTTCAGTGGAAACTCCAAACAAATCTCCGTACCCACATCAGGTTCGCTTGATATATTCAACTTAAATGAAGCACCATAAATCATACTGAGGCGTTGGGCCACATTACGTAAGCCTATGCCGGAGAATCCTTTTCTGTCCTCTTCTGCAATTTGCTCACTACTGTATGCGGTTTCACGAAGTCTTTTTAAATTCTCCTGTGACATTCCGATACCATTATCCTTAATGGTGATAACCAAGGTTCCTGTAGTTGCAATAATACGAGCTTCAATAAAGATCTCACCACCAAACTGCTCGAAACCATGGATGATGGCATTCTCGATCATAGGCTGAATCATAAACCGAGGCACCAGTGCTTCAGCAGTTCCGTCTGCTAAATTCATTTCCAGCCTGACCTGATTCGCATGACGAAAATTCATCAAAGTCACATAATGAGATATCGTATCTGTCTCCTCACGAAGCGGGATAAACTCATTGTCTCTGTTAAAGG
Organism: Paenibacillus sp. FSL F4-0236; assembly: GCF_038000135.1. Classification (NCBI taxonomy): domain Bacteria; kingdom Bacillati; phylum Bacillota; class Bacilli; order Caryophanales; family Paenibacillaceae; genus Paenibacillus; species Paenibacillus sp. FSL F4-0236. The sequence continues at coordinate 908,978 of NZ_JBBOBK010000001.1, read as the reverse complement.
TCATACGGAGCAAAGACGACAACGAACCAATCAACTCGGCGTTCTCCTTGTCTCCTTGCATCAGAATATTTAACCGGATCGAATTCAACAGATTAAACATAAAGTGCGGATTGATCTGTGCCTGCAGCATTTCCAGTTCAGCTTTTCTTTTCCCTGTTTGCTCATAGGTGATTTGTTCAATCATGGACTCGATTCGATCTAGCATTTGGTCGATGGTACGGGCCAGCTGTGCCGCCTCATTATTCCCACGGATTAGCGAACGTTCGTCCAATTGACCACGACCTATTCGCTTTACAAAAGCACTTAATTTCACGATGGGCTGAGTCAGCTTAGAGATTAGAACGGTTAAGAGAACGGAAAAGAAGGTAAAGAATAGAATTTGCACGGCTAAGCTGATAAATAAAATCTGTTTATTCTTTGACAATGCCGCCTTCATAGGGATAATGCTCACCATCTGCCATCTGTTGCTGCTCAGCTCCTGGTCAACATACAAAAATTTCTCCCCACTGATCTCGACAGTATCAAGCCGACCTTCCTTTTTCCACCACGTCATTGTTTCACCAATTCGGGCTGGATCAGCATGTGAGACTACAGTTCCCTTGTCATCCAAAAGCATCATCTCTTTGCCATTGTCATTGTTCAGATAAGGGCGGAGTTTACGCTCATTGATGTTAATAATCATATATCCGATCGTGCTGCTGGAGGTCGATTGTATAGGTCTCGCAATAGTTACCCAATTGGCTGAGCCCTTATCAGAATAGTTGTAGTATGTGTCGTGCTCCGCTCTCCAGAAAGTCGAAATCGGCTGAGTTTGTTTCAATAGTGACATCCAACGCTCGCTATAAAAGGTTTTCGGATTAAAGTCGCTATAAGGATAACTCGTATAAATAAATCCATTCTTACCGATCAGCGTCACTTTCAAATACTCTGAAAGAACGAACATATCATCCAGCATCCGCGACATACGGTTATACTGGATGATCTCTTTCGCTGAATGGAGCGACTCTGGAACAGCAGACATCATCTGCCTGATTTCGCTGTTCTGAAGCACAAAATTGGACTGCTCCAGCGTTTGTTCAAAAATGGCATTCATATTGGCACTGGACGCATTGAGAGATTCTCTTGCGCTGCCAACGGCCTTCTCCAGAATCAGATCCCGGGTTAAATAATCTGTAACCATGTAAATGCAGACTAGCGGGATCAGTACGCAAATCATTGAAGACCAGACAAGTTTCATTCGAAGTGATTGATGCTTTCTAAACACGGATGACAGGCCCCATATCTGTTTTAAATTTGGAGCAGGAGGCAGAAATGCTTTCCTGCCCCCACATTATAAGCCCCCTTGGGGAAGCGTACAATCAGTCTCCGCCTACTTTCCGCTGTTGTTCTGAACGACTTCCGAAATTTTCTTATCGATATTGGTAACGGTGACATCCAGATCCTGTTGGCCAAGGAGATACATTTCCGCTTCTGGAATAACGTTGTTCTTAGCTTCATCCGCATATTTAGCCGGAACTTGCGTCGCACCAGGTGCCGAATTCTCCATCGTATATTTCAGGGATTCAACATCAATCATAGATGGATCCTTAGAACCACTCACAATCGTATCCACCAATTTGTTCGTATCCGACTTCGCCCAGCCAGAGAAGACACGTCCGCCAATTTCCAGTCCTTCTGAGGTATACCAGCGTACAAAGGTGTAAGCAGCTTCCTTATGCTTGGATTTAGCAGCGATCCCCATATAGGTTGGCTGAACAGGTGAGTAATGTTTGCTCTCACTATCCAGTCGAGGGATCGGCGCAAACGCGGTAACGAAGGTCGCTGGAATGGCATCCGTTCCACCCGATTCCGCAACCATCCAGTCACCCATCGGAAGCATCGCTGCTAAACCATTAAAATACTGATTCCGGTAGGCAAGCTTCTGCGAAATAATATCCTCGTAAGGAGTAGCACTCTTATCTTCGTACATCATTTTCTTCATCATCTGCAGATTAGCCTTAAATTGCGGGTCCAGGGCATTGGAGGTTCCGTCAGATTTTAGAAAAGTATTATCCTCAGGTTTACTCATCAGCTGGAGTTGGAAATAATCTGGCCAATTGTGCAGATATGCGCCAAAACGCTTCGTTGCGTCCTCACCCTTGGTCAATTTCTTGGCATACTCTTCGAAATCCGCCCAAGTCCAATCGGTTGGAACCGGCAGACCAGCCTCATCTAGCATTTCTTTGTTAAGAAGCACGAACCAGCGCTGCATAGATGACGGTAACGCATAGACTTTGCCATTGACCGTAGTGTCCACTAGATATTCATCGGAGAGCTTATACCCTTCTTTCTGAATATATTCGTCCATCGGTGCTAACACACCGATATCTGCACGCTGCGAATAGTTGGTATACGGCAGTTCGACAATATCCAGCGGGTCACTTGCAGCGGCCATCAAATCCAGCTTCTGCATAGAGGCTACAGAATCGCCTTTTTCATTCAGTAGATCCACTTCTACATGAATGTCGGGATGCGCCTTCTCAAACTCTGCGATAATCGTGCTCCACTTCGCTTTGGCTTCCGTCTGCCAGGTACTCAGCTTCAACGTAACCTTCTCTGCTGCAGGCTCCTTATTTCCACCAGCATCAGGCGCATCTGTTGCTCCTGCATTATTTGTTTTCGCATTTCCACCGCAAGCGGCCAATGACAACGCCATAGATGTGATCATAAGCACGGATAATAATTTCTTTTTCATATAGACCCTCCTATAAATGTGTTGGGTATACCTCGCTTTACAGCCAAAGCTATGTAACTGCTTACAAGAACATCCTAACATGCAGGATAGACGAGGAAAGTTCTCATATTCTACCGAAGAGAAACTATTTTGACTTTTATTATCCTTTCACGCCTCCGAGGGCAATCCCCTCAATAACCTGCTTCTGACCGAGAGCAAAAATAATCAGCAGTGGCAGAATTGCAGATACCGCACCAGCCATCATGAGGGAATAAACATCCCCGTATTGGTCCCCAAACAACCGAATACCTAACTGAATAGTAAACAGCTCTTTAGATTTCAAAAAAATGAGTGGATACTGATAGTCGTTCCAGGTCCAGATAAAACGCAGAATAGCATAAGTAGCTACAGCGGGACGGATCAGCGGAAATGCAATTTGTAGAAAAGAACGAAAATGACCTGCTCCATCCATCCGCGCCGATTCAAGATACTCGTTGTTTACCCCCATAAAAAATTGCTTGAGCATAAACGCACCGATAATACTAAAGCTGTTAATTAAGATCAATCCTAAATGCGTATCAATCAGATTCAGCCAGTTAAATAGTAGAAACTGTGGAACCAGCGAAGCCTGCGGAGGAACCATGTAAAGGGCCAATACAACTACAAACATCGCATCTCTACCCGGAAAACGTAGCTTGGAGAACCCATAAGCAGCCAGTGCGCATATCAGCACATTAATTATAGTCGTTGCCAGCGTAATATAAATGGAATTTCCGTAATAACGAGCGAAATCACCTGACCAAACTTGTTTATAATTCTCAATGAGGTTCCACTGCTGTGGCAGCCATTGTATCGGAAAATCAAACACATCTTTCTCCAGTTTAAAGGACGTGGATAACATCCATAGAAACGGTAAAAGAAATGCGATACCTAGCAGTCCCATTGCGATTGTCCAGAACGTTCTGGATAGAAGCTCTTTTCTCACTGTAATTTCTCCTTTCTGCCTTTAATAATTGACCCATTTTTTTTGCGCTAACATCTGCAGGGCTGTAATGATCAGGCAGATGAGGAACAGGACAAGTGCCATGCTAGAGGCATAACCAGTCTTCAATTGATTGAAGGCAGTGTCATATAGCTCATAAACGATAACGGTCGTGGAGTTGGCCGGTCCACCCTGTGTCAGCACTTGGATCAGATCGAAGATTTTAAATGAACCAATGACCCCTGTAACCAGCAGGAAAAAGGTAGTTGGCGAAATACAGGGAACCGTGATATTACGGAATTTCCGCCAGCTATTGGCCCCATCAATATCAGCTGCTTCATAAAGGTCCTTCGGAATACTCTGTAACCCAGCGATAAAAATAATAATGTTGTACCCGAGCTGAATCCAAATCTGGATCAACATAAGCGACGGCAAAGCATAATGGATATCAGCTAACCATTTTGGCGGATTACTCCACCCCAGTGACATCAGGAATTGATTGACAGGTCCTAATGAGGGATGAAACATTACCTGCCAAACCATAGCGATGGCAACTACACTGGAGATGTAGGGAAGGAAGTAAATCACTTTAAACAAGTCCTTCAGGAACACCTGTTTATCAATCAGGATCGCTAACAGCAGAGCAACGATGATCGTAACCGGTACTGTGATAATAAAGAGCAGATTGTTCAGCAAGCTTTTCATAAAAGCATCATCATGAAACAGTCTTATGAAATTATCCACACCCGCAAACTTAATCCCCCCTAACCCAGCTACAAAGTTCCAGTTCGTGAAGCTTAACAGCAGTGAGCCCAGCACTGGGATCAACGTCAAGATGATCAGCCCCAACATCAGTGGAGCGACGAATAAATACCCAGCGATTGCTTCGCGCGTATCCATTTTAAGATGAAATTTTCGTATCATAGTTCTCCTCCTTTACTTATCCATAATTGTAGAAAAAGTAAGCCGTAATCATAAGAACTAGAATTGTTCATTTTGGAACTAATTTTACCGATCCTTTAGTTGCGAAGTTTTCTAGACAACCAAGTATAAACGCCTTTGGCGTCCTTATAAGGACGCCAAAGGCGTTTATGCGAGAAATATAAGACATAAAGTATATTGTAAAACTTATACTTTCTTATATTTGCAAAAAAAGCGCGAGCCAAGCTCCCGCCATCCACTACATTTCTATTTTTCCACGTAAAGTAAAGATCGTTTTACACGGACGCAACCTCTACAACACCTTTTCCATCCCCACCCGTGCTTTTCAGCTTCTTACTAAAAATCATAAACAAGATGACGCCCATTAAGCTCGTTATAACTTCTGTTATGGTCATTGACCAGATCACGCCATGAAGTCCAAAAACAGAATGTAACACGATAATCATAGGGATAAACAATACGCCTTGTGTGATGGCCATAATGTTGGTTGGTACTCCCTGTCCTGTCGCTTGAAAAATACTCATAAACAAACCTGTAAATCCATTAAATAAAGCAGAAATCAGCATGGCTACCAAAATATAAGTTCCCATACTTAACACTGAAGGGTCATTCGAGAAGAAGTGCAGGATCGTTCCTCTAAACAGAAACACTAGACCTACAAAGACAAAAGCAATACCTCCGATATAGGCAAAAGCATGTTTAATCGTTGATTTAAGTCTCGCCATATTTTGACTAGCAAAGTTAAACGCAAATAGTGGAATTAAACCTAAGAATAGGCCCATTGATAAGAACTCCGGAACTTGCACAATTCTTAAGGCCACACCAAATCCGGCAACCACATTCTCTCCATATTGAATCGCGAAGTTATTTAACAAAAGCGTGCTCACAATCACAAAACTAAATTGCAATAACTCTGATACACCTATTTTGTATACTTCTAATTGATCTCGAACAGATATCTTGAAATGCTTCAAAAATCCTCTTAAATGCTCACTTTTCGTTTCTAAAAAATAGACATAATAAATCGCGGAACCCACATTCGCTAAAACCATCGCCAACGCAGCACCTGCCACATGCCATTTCAGCACAAGAATAAAGAGTGGATCAAAAATTAAACTTAAAGCCGTACTAATAAAGATACCGTACATCGATTCTTTGGAGGCACCTTCGGAACGGACTAGCTGTTCCAAGGCAAAATTAAGCACAATGGCAAATCCACCGGCAAAAAGGGTCAAAGCATAAGCCTTAGTAAAGTCTAGAGTAGCAGCATCTGCGCCTAGTAATCGCGTAATTGGATCAATCGCTAACATCGCTATTAGAGCAATAAGAATACCCACTATAATGCTTCCATAAAAAGTGTATCCGGCAACCTTCTTTCCCTTCTCCGTATCCTTTTGCCCCGCGAGCCTTGTAATAAATGTTCCGCCACCTACGCCAAGCATATTCCCAAAGGCCATTAAGACTGTGAAAATGGGTAGACCCAGCGTAATGGCAGTCAGCATACTAGTATTGTGGAGTAAGCCAACGAAATAAGCATTGATTACATTATAGATGGTACCAACAGACATCCCGATCATCATAGGAATGGATAAATGAGCAATTGCCTTCTTGATCGGCGCCGATTCTAAATAATATTGATTGGAGACTTCTGTTTCCATGATTAACCCTCCGAACGTTTATAGACTTGAATTAACTTTTTGCAGTAAAGACTTTAAGTTTGCTGTTTCTTCCGGACTGAGTGCTTTTGTAATGCTTGCTTCTACCCCTGAGAAAATCTCATTGAACTCCTCGACCAAAAGAGCGCCCTTTTCCAAAACAAAAATGCTCTTCTGCCGTTCATCATTTTCAGGTGTGACACGCTTGATATAGCCTTTCTTTTCTAACCCTTGAAGCATGCTGGTGATACTCGCCCCTTTTCTATTAAAGACTTCCGCCAAATCCTTTTGAATCACACCTTTTTCTTGATGCTCAAAAATATAACCGATCATGCGTCCTTGCTGTGAATTCAGCCCTAGCTCATTCAGCCTGGCGTCAGCTGTACTTTTTAGTTTCATCCCGATCTCTCGAATCAAATTAGAAAATGGTGTGTTTTCAACGGGTTTGCTCATTGTTATTTCCTCCGCATTCGTATTAGTTAGAACTCTAAGTAACATCATTATCATAATAGTTAGAACTCTAACTGTCAATGTTCTAACTAAATAAACTGATTTTATTCTTCCTTTAAGGTAAGTACATGACGGCGGTGAATGTTTGGACTTCCGGCCGCTGTTCCTTTGTAGAATGTTTTTTTAGTTCACCTTATTAAAAAACGCCCCTCTCCAGAACATGCCCGTAGACATGTACTGAAAAGGAGCGATTAGAGAAACTCACTTCACAAGTTCTTCCAGCTTTCCGAATAAAGCGGTTTTCGATTTCAGCTTGGACGCATTGCCGACTACAGTGAAATAGTTCTGTTCCGTCACAGCCTTAAGTAAATCGGTGTACTGTCTGATATCTTCTGGTGTTGTCGACAAGATTTCATCCCGCTCTCGCTGCAGTTCAGCCTCTGTCACCTGTTCAAAATAATGCCGGTCCGCCCGCCGTCCCTGTGCGCTGGGACTAAGAGGCTGATCCAGCATAGATAAGGTACCAATGATCGCTTTGGTCATCTCATCGGGATCTGCTTCATACCCCTCAACAAATCGATAAGCCTGATCATAAACCTCCAGCGTCTCCTGCAAATTCGGATCACGGTAGGAGGTGAACATCATTATCCCATCTCTGCGCAGAACCAGGTTCCCGCCATACGCACCGCCCTTCACACGTACGGCATTCCACAGATAGGTAAGGCTCATAATTTTCTTGAGCACCTGCATTTTCCCTGAATATGTGAATCCTAGCCTAGTGAAATCGTATCCCTTGACCACATATTGCACCTGGCTGGAAGACATGAATCCTTCATTGTCCGCATGTCCCTGTGCCGTAATCTTAGGCCTATTTACTACTGGCCGATCCTGGATACCCAGCTTCGCTGCATTAGCTATGAATTCTTCGTACAAATCAGGCGTACCAGTCACGCTGATGATCAAATTGTTTTTATTGAACAAATCCCCACAGATGCCCTTCAGTGTGTCTGCCACCTGAGCTCCCTGCTGATCGAACGTCTCGGCAAGCTCGCGGATAAAGCGATAATAAGTAACGCCGCTCTGTTGTTCCTGATACGCTCCCATATTTGAGAAATAGGACATCAGACGGCTGGCCGCAATCTCATTCCCTCTTTGATTCAGAATCGATTCCATCTGCGAGGCTTCCCGGCGGACGATTTCCTGCAGCTTGGTCAGATTGTCGAGCGCACTTGTATAGAGTATCTCTCGCAGCAGGTCCAGTGATTCACCAATATGCCCCGCCATCACCTTCACCAGCGCAGAGAATTTAGGCTGATAACTCGCCCCCGTAGCTTTTGCAGCGCCAAAGAGCTCATTCCTGAAATATATGCCCCCGGTTTTCATCCCGATTTCACTGGTGAGCTCTTTAATAGCGTAAGAGGCAGTCTCCATTTGGCCCAGTACCTCTGCCAATAGCACCAAATAAGGAATTCGTTCAGGAGCTATAACACCCGTATCCCAATAAAGCTTGCAGTAGGCAATCTTATGGGTAGCTACCTCATGGTGGATCACCTTTATGCCCTCATGGATTTGTTCATGGGTCGGCACCTGAGGTTCTACGCTGCAGTTAATATCCTGTAAAGACAAGCTCGGTAGCTTCTGTAAATCTTCGGCTGCATCCGCACGACTCTGCCGCGCCAGAAGATGCTGTGTACTCTGAACAAGCTGCTCCAACTGATCTGGTTGCAGTGACGCTTTGTATTCACTCAATTGATGCTGAGTGGATGCTTCCTTTTCCGCTGCGATCGTCTTGGACGGGTTCAGTACCACCACACTGCAATGATCACTGTTCAGCAAATAGTCCTCAATCAGCTTCTCAAAATAACGGTCCGCAAGCTTTTCCCGAATGGCCGTGATCACCTCTTCATAGCGCATGTGAGTAGTCGGCTGACCGTCATAGAGCCAGGACTTCATCACTTCGATATTGTAAGTAAGACCCTTCGGATACTGGTTAAAGTCCGCTTCCCGCAGTTCAAATTCCTTACTGTTAACCGCTGCAAGCACCAGCTTCTCATCTAGTCCGTCCTGGACCAAACGCTTTAATGTAGTCTTCACCAGCTCCACAAAAGCATCTTTGGAGGAGGCATTGGAATGCGTTAGCGTAATACCAAGCAGCGGTTGAACCATACTGTCGGAATAAAAAGCAAACGCGTCTTTGCCCAATCCGCTTTCGAGCAAGGCTTGCTTGAGCGGAGCTGCGTTGCTGTCCATCAGCATGCTTTTTAAAATATCAAAAGCGAGGTTCAGTTCCCGATCAGTAGAAGTTCCAATCACATAATTTAGACTCAAATAAGTCTTATCAGTGGCTGCTTCTGCTTCCAGAATCGGATAATCCGCTACCAGCTCCGTCATTCCAATGGGCTGTTGTAGGGCAATGGAAGTATCGAAGCTGTTTCGTTCATAAGACCCAAGATATTCCTGGTCTATGAATTGCAGCTTCTCTTCAATATTAACGTCTCCGTAGAGATAAAAATAACTGTTGGACGGATGATAATAATTGCTGTGCGCCTTGAGAAACTGCTCATAGGTTAGCGCAGGAATTTCCTGTGGATCTCCACCTGAAGAATGACGGTAAATCGTGTCCGGATACAATGACTTTTTGATTCTATCCATCAATACCGTAGTCGGCGAGGAATATGAACCTTTCATCTCGTTGTAAACCACGCCTTTATAGATTAACTCATCTTCGGGATGCTGAAGCTCGTAGTGCCAGCCCTCTTGCTCAAAAATTTCTTGTTGCTTATAAATATTCGGTTGAAAAACACTATCCAGATAAACCTCCACCAAATTAGAGAAGTCCTGATCGTTCCGGCTCGCTACTGGATACATCGTCTTATCCCCAAACGTAAATGCGTTCAGGAACGTCTGCATCGAGCCTTTCAGTAATTCTACAAAAGGTTCCTTGACCGGATATTTCTCTGAACCACATAATACGGAATGCTCCAAAATATGAAAGACCCCCGTACTATCTTCAGGCGGGGTCCTGAAGCTTACACTAAACACCTTGTTGTCATCCTGATTCTGCACGAACAGCAGCCTGGCGCCGCTCTTCAGATGTTCCAGCGTGAATACGTTGGATTCGTTCTCCGGGATAAATTCCTCATTAACAACCTGAAATCCATAATAAGTGTTCCCTGTGATCAAACAGCTCATAGATTTCCCTCCTCTGTTTAGGGATATGATAACTCTACATGAGCTTATCATATCCCTGGGCGATTATTCCATCAGCAGAAGGTCTCCGGGATTAATTTCTGGTTCACATAAAACAAGACCACGCCAGTATAATTACTGACAAAGCCTTGTTTTATTTCAAATGATCTTTTAATATTGCTCCGAGTTCAGCTGTGTATTTAGTCAACCTTAAGCTTATCTCTGTACGCATAACATCTCGAGTTAATCCAAAGCGTTCCTGATATCCTCGGCAAAAGATTTTGTAATACACCAAGAATTCCTCCTGTTCATCTGCCAGCACCCTGATATTCCGCTGTTTCAGCTCTTTTTGCAGCCGATAAGTATCCTGCATGATCCGGCGTTGAATGGCTTGACCAGCCATCAGATAGGCACGTTTAAGAATGTTGCTGGAGGGCTCGATCTCTTTCAGGCTCTTGCTAACCATAGTATCTATATAAGGAAGCAAAATGAGGTCTCGAACCATCGTACGTTCCTCCATAGTTATCATTTTATCTGGGTTCTCACGCTGCTGTTCCTCATACTGCTCAACATGCTCGGTCATGATCATTTTCGTTTTCCAGCGTTCATTACCCTCAAGTTTACTCATTTATAGTGACCTCCAATCTGTTCAGCTCTTTCTAGGGCAACACCGGATTCAAGCATAGATGAAGCTCTGATAAGAGCTTTACTGCCATAACGAGCTTTTATTTGATCGATTGCACGTTCTTTGTTGTAAGCCCGAACCCTGTCATCAAAGAGTGTAAGTTGGACGACGCTATCATCTGATAGGTTAGTCAAGGAAATCGCTAATCGACCTATGGGAAGGCCCGACCAGTTGTCTGCAAATAATTTTTGCGCAGCAGCAGCTACTTCGTGGGTTAGTGATGTTGGTTCGGGCAATGTCATCTGACGCTCGTAAGCATTTGAACGCTCTCCGTCCGTCTCTAAAACTGAAATAGATACTACCGATCCCATATAACCATACCGCCGTGCTCGCTGGCATACTTCAATGACGAGCTCAAGCAGCACAACCTCAATATCCGTATGCCTGGTGTATAAATTCCAGCGCAGAGCCTTACCATGTCCCACTGATTTGATTTGATGACGCATTCCTGTGACCACTGGACTAGGATCTAGCCCGCGCGCAGTTTGCCAATAATATTCCGCTTGAATATCACTTTGCTTACCCATGGTAGTTCGCATTCGTCGCTTAAATTCTGACAGTTCCATTCGCGCAATATCTCCAATTGTGGATATACCCATACGCCAAAAATTCTTGGTCATTCTAGCCGCTACCATAAACATATCCTGCACGGGAAGTTTCCAAAGGGTCGTCTCTAATTGGTCAAAAGAAAGTTCATATATCCCATCCTTCATCTTTTTGGCGTAGTTATCTGTCGCCATCTTTGCCATAACCTTTGTAGATCCAATACCTACCCGTGTCCAGACTCCCGTCGAAAGTAAAACATGGTGCTGAATTTTATGAATCATATCCTGCAGCGATCCTCCGAAATACGCAAGAGATCCTGTGACATCCAGAAACTGCTCATCGATACTGTAGGGTTCTACCAGATCGGTATATGTTCGGTAAATCTCTGATATCAAGAGTGATACTTTAATGTAAGTCCCCATGCGTGGCCTTATTACGATTAGCTCTGGGCATTTTGCTAAAGCTTCACCTACACGCGAAGCCGTTGTTACCCCCTTCGCTTTAGCAAGCGGGCAGGCCGCCAACACAATACCGTTCATTCTTGCTGGATCCCCCACTGCAACAGGTTTATCTCGATATTCAGGGTGGGCAGCTTTCTCCACAGAGGCGTAAAATGCCTGGCAATCAGACAGTAGAATGACGCGATTCTTAGGCATGGCGTTGTTCCTGCACGGGTTGCCATGAAAGAATATTTGCTACCAAGAACATGCGAGGCGTCCCTGTAGTCAGACAGCTTGCTCGTATGCGTCCGTCACGGATACTGTGTATTTCAATTTTCCGCTGGCTGATATTTCTCGCCTTATCCTGATATATAATTTCAATTATTTGGCCGATGCTGATTTGCATGCGATCGCCTCCATAAAAATAAGAACACTTGTTTGTATTATATGCGTAATCGGGAATTTTAAGCAACAAAAAAGGTGAGGTAATTTCCCCCACCATACCGGATCTGATTTTTTAAAGCTGAGAATAATCTAATCCAGACCGAACGAGATCACAGTTCATTAGATTGCATCCATGTGCTATAAAAAATGAGTATCCAGACTTGCGTATTCAATAGAGATTGAACAGACAACGAAAAAAGTTTACACTTTGATAGAGTAAACAACAGTAGTAAATTATTGATCTGTACTCAAAAGCTTTTTCTAGAAAGGAATTTTGCTAATGTTCCGTTCCTCCTACACCTTTCGCTCGGAAGAAGAAGCTTCCATGCTTCTGTTTGATTCTATCGGTTGGGAACAACTCGATTCACCTGCCTACTCCTTCAACGGCCAGAACCGGACGGAGAGAAGTTGTGTTATTTTTCAGTACACATTATCGGGAGAAGGTAGAATTGAAATAGATGGGGTTGTTCATCGGTTAACGAAGGGCAAAGCTTTTCTAGTGACTGTCCCCAGCATACACAGGTATTATTATCCGGAAGAAGGCACCGAGCCTTGGGAAGTTTTATGGCTCAATCTACGGGGGCCTTTAGCGATTTCACTTTGGAACCAACTCGCTGCTCATTGCGGTCCAATTGTAGAACTCCCCCAAGAATCGGTTTCGATAGATTTATTGTGGAGTACATTCAAGGACATTCAGGTTCATGAAGAAAGAGATTTGCATCTTTTAACGGGAAAAGTCTTTCAGTGGATCTTGTCCATGGAGAAATACCTCAAGAAACCAAATTTGTTAACCACCTATATAAAAAATGACAAGCTTCACGCCGCTATTCAATTCATGAAGGATGATCTGCATAATAATAATCTAAGCTTAGACGATGTTGCCGCTCATGTTGGTGTTTCCAAACATCATCTTTGCAGACTGTTTCAAAAAAACATCAATCTTTCACCCTTTGAGTATTTAAAAAGACGGCGGATCGAGTTGGCAGCTTCCAAGCTTAAAACAACAGATTTGAGTATCAACCAGATTGCGACGGAAAGCGGATTTGATAATGCCAGCTACTTCGGAAAAGTTTTCCGGTCCTATTTTGGGGTCAATCCTTCGACTTACCGCGAACAGGATCTGGCGTTCCAAACCAAACATGTATTTTTCGAAAATTGATCCATATAACAAAGGAGCAAGCCAGTGGCTTACTCCTTTTCTTATTAAACCTCTTTGAGTACAAATAATAAGCTTTTGAAATCGCCCTCAAGCTGTGGAAGTGAGAGTCCGAAGTGCATCAGCTCATCCCCTCTGTACACTTCACCGTTAAGCTCAAGTTTGTAGTTCTTAGCTGGGTCGAGTCCTTTCAACCGCAATCTGCGGAGAGGTGCATTAGGCTCGGCCAGAACTCTGAAGTACGTGGCAAAAGCTTCTTTTTTATCATCCGAAACAAACATCCACGCAGTCTGATTCCCCTCAAATGGACTAAGCAGTCGATAGAAATCACCGAACTGAATCAGCATTCTCAGTTCCTTGTACTCAGAAACCTGTTTCCGGATATCCTCCCGCTCATCATCAGTTAGCTTGGTCATGTCTAGTTCGTAGCCAAAGTTACCAGACATCGCAACATGACCGCGTGTTTCGAGTGGTGTGATACGGTGCACCTGATGGTTAGGAACAGCCGATACGTGAGCACACATAGAGCTTGCAGGATACACCATGCTTGTTCCATATTGGATCTTCAATCTTTCAATCGCGTCCGAATCATCACTGGTCCAGGTCTGTGGCATATAGTACAGCATTCCCGGATCATATCGTCCGCCGCCGCCGGAGCAGCTTTCGAACAAAATATGAGGGAAACGGGTGACGATACGCTCCAGCACATCATACAGTCCGAGAATATAGCGGTGAGCCGTTTCGCGTTGACGTTCCGCTGGCAGAAGAGCAGATCCAATCTCCGTCATATTCCGGTTCATATCCCATTTCACATAAGTAATCGGAGCCGATGACAGCACGGAGCTAACCGAATCAACGATATAATCACATACATCCTTACGGGATAAATCCAGAACGAGCTGCTGGCGAGCTAACGTTCTTTTGTGACCTGGTACATGAAGACACCAATCCGGATGCTCGCGATAAAGATCGCTTTCTGGCGACACCATTTCCGGTTCGAACCATAATCCGAACTCCATGCCCATTGCCGTAATGTCTTCCCCGAGTTTTCCGAGACCCTCTGGAAGCTTGCGGCGATCCTCTACCCAATCTCCGAGTGAGCTATCATCATTGTCTCGCTTCCCAAACCAGCCGTCATCCAGAACAAACAGTTCAAGGCCAAGATCTTTACCTGCTTGAGCAATTTCTTTGATTTTATCTGCGTTAAAATTAAAATAGGTCGCTTCCCAGTTGTTGATGAGAATAGGGCGCTTACGATCACGGAATTCACCTCTGCATAACCGGGTCCGGTACAGACGGTGATATGTTCTTGATAATCCACCAAGTCCTTGACTGGATCTTACCAGCACTGCTTCAGGAGCCTGGAAGGATTCTCCCGGTTCAAGCAACCATTGAAAATTAAACGGTTGAATGCCTATGCCCACTCTGGAAATGCCGTATTGATCCACTTCCGCTTGCGCAAGAAAGCTTCCGCTATACACAAGGCTGAACCCGTATACTTCACCGTGATCCTCTGTTGCATCTTTTGCAAGCAAGGCCATAAAAGGGTTCTGCTGGGAGCTACTAGCGCCGCGCTTACTGTCAATTCGCTGGATACCAGGTACGAGTGGTCTTTTGTGGATATGACGTTCTCTTGTCCAAGTACCAGATAATTGCAGCATGTCATAATCAGAATCATGGAAGTCAACATTTGCGCTTAACACACGCTTCAGCACCACATTGTCCTTACCTTGATTCTCAATCCGCACAGAACGTGTGATCACATCCTGATTATTAAACACGGTGTAGCTCAATACAGCAATCAGTCCGCTTTTGTCATCTTGAAGAAAAAGTTCCAGTGTCTCTGCTTCTTCTTCACTTTCAACATAAGTGGAAGGCAATCCCTTTAACTCAGGCTTCCCTTTATTGATCTTATAGCTCTTATAAAGGAAATCCGTAACGGTCGTACCATCTACCAAATGAACCTCAAGCGCTGGTTCCCGGAAATCACCATTCCCATAAGACGGAAATTCACTTGGAATAGTGTCGAGGGAAATCCTCTTGTCCTCCATCGTATAGGTCGGGCTAAAGGAGCAACGTTCCACCAAATTCAGCGGCTGCACTATTCCTTCTAATTTAGGACCCCAATAGATATGCGCTGGAAGCTCACCTCTAACGACTTCAATAACGTAGCTGGACTGCTCAGACTGTAAATGAAACACCTTGCGGCTGTCATCATAATAAATGCTCATAATATCCTCCTACTCTTCTTATCAGATCTTGTTGTAATATAACTGACTTAATTTATCTTGTTGTTTGAAGTCTATTTTAAAGATAATTGGAAGGGGATACAATCTTAATATCTATACCTTAAGTAGTAAAATATTGATCTATAAAAAATTCAATTTCATGTTATTAAGCTTTGCAGAACAATAAATGATTATTAGCGGCTATAGTAAAAAAAATACATAAAAAAAGAGGCCCCAAGATAAGGGCCTACTTCCTGTGAATCTTCCTAATTAAATATCAAATACGGAACGTACAGTAAGCTGTGCACGAAGTTCTTCCACCGTAGCTGGCTTGTCGAGATCTTTTTTAGCGATGGTAATGGTCCT
This sequence comes from Paenibacillus sp. FSL F4-0236, assembly GCF_038000135.1. Taxonomy (NCBI): domain Bacteria; kingdom Bacillati; phylum Bacillota; class Bacilli; order Caryophanales; family Paenibacillaceae; genus Paenibacillus; species Paenibacillus sp. FSL F4-0236. The sequence continues at coordinate 893,182 of NZ_JBBOBK010000001.1, read as the reverse complement.
AGTTGTACCACCCGACATATCAAAATAGTTGTCGCTGAAGATGGCATCTCTCTCCTTGAAGTCTAGGCCGACAAAACGAGCATACGTCTTAGCCTTCACGGTAATGACAAATTTTTCTTCTTCCTCGGTAAGCATAGCTTCAAGCTCAGGGTCAACGAAGCTAAAATGCTTCGGCTTAACAAACAGGACCGTGCCGCCACTCTTTGTCTCGCTCTCTACCTCAAAAGAATATTCCAGATAAGTCTCACGTTTCTTCCCTTTCGTATCCAGTATGTGGCCGAAATCAAGCTGTTCGAACTCAGCAGTACTTAACGCGGCAATCTCCACTGGCTTTGTGCCTTCCAGCAAGACCTCCGATGTCGTAGTAAGCAGTCTCCAACTCAGTTCACCAATAACTCGTTCTCTGCTTTCGTTAGAGACATGAAGGGAGACCTTCGTTCCTTCGTCATGGGCAGAAACAAGAATCGGCGCGAAGAAATGTTTAGCCGCATAATGCATAGCCTTCCACCGGCCATAATAGTCGATACTGGACCAAGAAGCTACCGGCCAGCAGTCATTCAACTGCCAGTACAATGCACCCATGCAGCGACCTCTATGTCTACGCCAGTGCTCAACGCCGCAACGCATCCCTTCTGCTTGGATCAGCTGTGAGGCATACAATACAGAATCAAAATCTTTCGGATATTTGTAGGTCTCCCCAATATAATAGAGAATTTTCTCATTCCCGGTATTGTTCTTCTGATGGGACTCCATGACATAAGAGAAGATATTGCGATCCTCCGGCAGCGTGAACGACTCGATGGTCTTCAGGCCCGGAAACGACTGTAACCCGAATTCAGACATATAGCGCGGATATAGCTTCCGGTAATCGGTAAACGGTTCCTTCCCATGCCAGACTCCCCAATAATGCATATCTCCGTAATTCTCGTCATTTGGCTTGTCAAAGCTACCTTTGGAGGATGGTGAAGCACGCCAGTAGAAGGTATTCGGATCAATTTCTTTAGCGATTGCCGGTAGAAGCACCTCATATTGCTTAATATAATCTGCCTTAAGCTGCAGTGAGTAATGCTTCTCCCAGTCCCATTCGTCCCAAGCCAGCTCCTGCTCGTTGTTGCCGCACCACAAGCCTAGCGAAGCATGATGGCGAAGACGTTTCATGTTATCGATGGTCTCGTGAGTGATATTCTCCTCGAAGGCTTCCGTCAGAGCATAAATGCCGCAGGCATACAGATGATCCTGCCAGACAATGAGGCCATATTCATCGCAGAGATCATAGAAATAATCATCCGGGTAATACCCGCCACCCCATACGCGAATCGTATTGAAATTGGCAGCGACACAGCTTTGGAGCAAGCGATCCGTGCGCTCCCTAGTCACGCGAGGTAGAAGATTATCTTCCAGAATATAGTCGGCACCTGTAGAGAAAATGAGCACACCGTTGACTTCAAAAGCAAACGATTCTCCCCACTGATCTTCTTCCTGCTTCACAGTAATAGTTCTAAGTCCAATCCGCAATTCTCTACGATCTAACTCCTGTGACTTTTCCTCAATTACAACCTCTACGTTATACAGTGGCTGAGCACCGAGATTATTCGGCCACCACAGCTCTGGCTCCATAATTTCCAGTGCAATATGTTGATCCGTCCCAATCATTTCAGACACACGATGCTCAATGCACAGACCCGCTGGTGTGTGAACTTTAACCACAATTTCTCGATCAGCCGCTTGCCAGCTCTCTGTTCTAACTCGAACATCCAGCATGACCTTATCCTTCTCATGGAATTGCGTAATATAAACATCATCAAGGCGAGCACTGTTGTAACCCTGAATAGAGAGACTACGCCAGATTCCTAGATCGGGTAACTTTGGACCCCAGTCCCAGCCGAACATGGAGTGCGCTTTGCGCAGATGCGATATCCCCTCTACCGCATCAGCACATCCACTGAGTGGCAATTCTGCTTGCTTCCGTAAAGTGAATTCTACTGGGGAGCGAAAAATGGCGTGGATAGTATTATCACCAGGCGTTAATACAGCCTTGATATCTACTTCATACGTCCGGTGCATATTGTCACTGTTCAGAATATTAGTTCCATTCAGGGAAAGCTCACAAAGCGTATCGAGCCCTTCACACAGCAGAAATACTCGGTCATGCTCTAGTACGCCTGCTTCCAGCTGAAAACTACGCTTATATTCGTAATCGTAATTGGACAGTTCCAGAACCTCATACTCCTGCTCGCGGTAGAACGGATCTGGCATTTCACCGGCATTCAACAAATCATGGTAGACAGAGCCTGGCACGCTGGCTTCCAGCCATTTCGGTTCATGAAGCCGTTTCATTTCCCATTTTCCGTTTAGATTGACAAGTTGCATATTTTCGCCTCCGCAAATGTGCTATTTTAACTTCTCGTATTAAAATGTTAACAATAATATGTATATATTTCTTCTATTGTGTTCGCAAAAATAGTGTGCTATTTTAACATCACTAACCCTGGAGGAAAAACATGATCAAATACACTGAGGCAAGCCATATAAACCCCGAATTGCTAGCTGATCCCTTCTGGGTAGAATCTCTGAGTCAGGTATCCCCAGAACATACGCATGATTTTTATGAATTTTTCATACTCACTGAAGGCCGATGCCGGCATATCGTCAACGGGGCTACCCAGCTTCTTCAATCTGGCTGCCTTGTCTTCATCCGGCCCGATGATACCCATTGCTATGAAGCTGACGGGGATAGCGATTGCCGCTTTCTGAACATTCCCTGCCGAAAAAGCTTCATTAATGATGCCTTTAGTTACCTGAATGAAGAAGAATTCCTGCACGGGCTATTAAATACTCCGCTCCCTAGAATCGCCATGTTATCTCAACTGGAGATGGATGATTTCATTCGTTCTTTCGAACGCATCCGAATGCTTTCTACCTTAGACAAAGTAAAGTCCAGGATTTATCTGAAAGGAATACTCGTAGATACACTTACCCAGCATTTTTTCTCTCCAGAAACCATCGAGCAGCCAGAATTCCCACTGTGGCTCGAACATGCCGTTTCCAAGATGCATCTAAAAGAAAACTTAAACAAAGGCCTTCATGCCCTGTACGAGTTGTCGGGCAGAAGCGCCGGTCATGTCAACCGGGCCTTTCGCCAGTACTTGAACCAGACACCAACAGAATATATCAACCAACTTAGGCTCAACGTGGCACGTAATCTGCTACTTACTACTGAACTACGTGTGGTCGAAATTGCTCTGGAGTCCGGCTTTGACAATGTCAGCCATTTCTATCATCAATTCAAAAAGTACTATCACCAGGCCCCGCTGGTTTTCCGCAAAAATGCGCATGCTAATAGACTAGTTTAATTAACATTTGAAAACATAGAAAAAGGCTCCCCCTCTGTCTGAATGCAGAGAGGAAGCCCTTACAATAATTATTTTGAATTCCACAGCTCCATACGCTCTGCGTACTTCTGGTTAATGATTTCTTCTACTTTCTCATCCCCAGCCTTTTTCATTTCCGCAAGCATCTTATCGAATGTCGCGTTGGCTTCGGCTTCAGTAGGAGCAATGATTACTCTCGTAATGCTTTGATCCATAATATCTTTTACCTTCTGTGCAGTCAGTGCTTCAGGTGTTCCGCCATCAGGGCTCAAGTTGTCATATGCCGCTGTATCCCATACGGAATCCCCAAGACTCTTGATTGCCATCTGATCTACTTCACTGCGTTGATATTTAACGGCCATATCGTAAGGCTGTTCATTTGCATCCAGACCATTCTTGATAAACCACAACCATTTGCGGACACCGCTCTTCTTGACTGTGTCGTCCCAGTTTTCCTTGAAGCTATCCAAGAATGCAGGGTCCGGTTTTCTCTTGCCATCCACCATGGTGTATTGAACGCCTTCTTGGCCCCACAGCAGCAAATGCTGTCCTTCATCACTTGCCAAGAAATTGAACAGCTTCATTGTTTCTTCAGGGTGCTTGTTGTTCTTAGTAATAGCGATAGCATCCCATCCAAGTGAGCTTCTTGGTCCAAATGTCGTTTGGGCAGGGTCTACTCCAGGGGCAACAACCTTGTATGGGAAGAGCTGATTATCTTCTCCGCCATCCTTCTTCAAAGTTCCGTTCCCGTTACCTGGATCCCAGTAAGCGCCTGGTGTGGAGAATACTGCGCCAGTAGCCAGCTTTTGAACCCAAGTTTGCGTTTTGCTAATCGCAAATTCCTTCTCAATCAGACCTTCTCTGTATAATTTATTTACGTAGAGCAACATTTCACGATACTTTGGATCCTTAACATCATATTGCAATGTTCCATTGTTATCATAGTAAGTTTTCAGACCCCACATGCCTTTGAATGTTCCAAGGTTGGCGCCCATATTCTCGCCGTTCATGGTCATTGGAATCGATTCTTTTCCATCAATCATTTTGTTTTTCGCTTTAAAATCCTTCAAAATCGCTTCTAATTCATCTGTTGTAAGCGGTGTTGAGCCATCTGCTTTGTCCGGTGCCAGATCTGCAAGCAGATTTTTTCTCATCAGCATCCCGAAGACTGGATCACTATCTAGTCCATACCAGTTAGCCAAGTAATAGTTCTTTCCATCTTTATAACGAGTCTTGGTCAGTGTGTCGCCATACATTTCCTTGATATCAGGGCCATTCTTCTCAATCAGCTCATCGAGTGGAATAAAGGCACCGCTTGTAATGTATTTATCAAGTGAAGCATCCCCACGGCTCATCACGACCACATCCGGATAGTCACCGCTGGCAAGCATCAAGCTTAGCTTCTCTGTCGGATTTCCTGTTGGCTGCTGAATAGAGATCTCAATGCCAGTCTTTTTAGTGATTTCTTGGGCGACAGCATCAGTAAAAGGCTCTCCCTTAGTATTTGAATCAAACCATGTAAGTGTAATCGGCTCTTGTTTTGTATTGTCTCCAGCCGCTTTGTTTGTATTGTCTGTTCCATCATTAGAGCCACAGCCCGCTAATAGTGAAGCAGATAATGCAGCAGTTATACTTACGCTCAACAATTTGTTTTTCTTTATCATAGACACCCTAATTCCTCCCATTAATTAAGTTACGTCACAAGTCTATCAAGCAACCAAGCAAGTCTGTCCGCTCACCCCCCTTCAGGGCCGCCAGCTGGACAACTCCTCTCCGGCTGGCGTTCGGTTATTTAATCATATTAACTCTTAACAGCTCCCAAAGTCATACCCTTAACAAAATACTTTTGCAGGAACGGATATACTAGAACGATAGGCAATGTTGCAACCATCGTCGCTGCCATCCGGATCGTATCGCTTGAAACAGCATTTCGCTTGGCGGAGTTTGCCAGCATTTGCGATTGCGATACCATACCTCCGGTCTGGAATTGACTCAGTATTTTGACGAGGACAGCTTGCAAGGTCTTCAGGTCTGAGCTGTAAGTAAATGCATAGGAGTCAAACCACGAGTTCCAATGCGATATTGCCTGAAAGAGGCCCACTGTCGCGAGTACTGGTGTTGTTAACGGCAGCACAATCCGGAAGAAAATCATTAAGTCGTTCGCTCCATCTACCTTCGCTGACTCCTCAATCTCACCAGGTAATCCCTCCATAAAGGTACGGACAATAATCATATAGAAGACATTCATCAAGCCTGGCAGAATAAAAACGGAGAAAGTGTCGATCATATTCAGGGCTTTAAGCACCATGTAATAAGGAATCAAACCGCCTCCGAAATACATCGTAAAGACGAAGTAAAGGTTCCAACCCTTGCGTCCCATCAAATTCCGCCGGCTTAGCGGATAAGCAAGCATCGTAATCACAAGAACCGACAGTGGTGCACCAATTACGGTCCGTTTAACTGTTACCCATATCCCATTCATAATTTCGGTATCTTTCAAAATTTGTTTGTAGCTATCAAAGGTGATATCTCTTGGCCAAAAGTAGACGCCGCCACGAACAGTATCCTCAGCAGCATTTAATGAAAGAACGAGAATATTCCAAAAAGGTAAGAAGGTAACTAGCAACACAAGGATAAGAATCAAATATACAAAACACTTAAAGATATGATCTCCGTATCTGTTCAAAAACATCTCAAGCGCTCCTCTCCATTTTGTTATTTAGAACAACGCTTGGTCGTTCACTTTTCTAGAAATTCGATTCACGATTACAACAAGAATGAAGGCAATAACGGATTTGAATACCCCCACGGCAGCCCCGTAGGAGAACATGCTGTTTTGTAACCCGTATTTGTATGCATAAATATCGATAACTTCCGAGTACTCAAGTACAGTGTTATTTTGCAACAGATATTGTTGTTCAAAGCCGGCATTCAAAATACCTCCGACTGCAAGAATGGCCAATATCACAATAGTTGGACGTAAAGCAGGGAGCGTAATATTCCACATTTGCTTGAATCGGCTAGCTCCATCTACTCTTGCGGCTTCGTAAAGCTCTGGATTAATAGCGGATATTGCAGCTAGGTACATAATGGCGCTAAAACCCATTTCTTTCCACATATTAGATAAGGCGATAATCCACCAGAATAAGGGTCCGTTTTGTAGAAAAGCTACCGGTTCGTTAACAATCCCGAGCGTTACTAAAAGATTATTGAACATCCCATCGGAAGCTAGCAGCGTAATTACAATGTTAGCGGCGATAACCCATGAGATAAAATGCGGGAGATAAGAAACCGTCTGTGTAAAGCGTTTGAAAAATCCCTGTTTTGCTTCATTCAGCACAAGCGCGAGTATGATCGGCGCAGGAAACCCGAATAACAAGGTCAAGAGGCTTGTCGCAAGCGTATTACGCATTACACGGTAGAAGTCTCCTGTGGTAAAGAAATATTCAAACCACTTAAAGCCAACAAAGTCAGCATGGAAAAATTGTTGAAAAAATGTTCCTCCACCCGGTTGATAGTTTGTAAATGCCATATACATACCAAACATAGGTCCATAGGAAAATAGCAATGTCGCAATTATGGCAGGGAGCATTAGCAAAAATAACCATTTCTGCTCTTTTAATCTGTACCAAAAATTATTGCCCCTGACTGTTTTGATAGCGCTTGCTTTATGCATCAAATACCCTCCCTTTTTATTTAGTGCAGCATACCCTGCTACATCTCGATTCAGCTTCTCTCCTATTTATCTTAAGTCCGTATAGGGCTCCTTTCTATACTTCAATCCTCCGAATGATAGCGCTTTTTAAAGGAGTTTCTGAACATTCGAGCATTGGATTTCGATATTCAGTCTGATATGATAAACTTGGCTTTCCGTGAATTCACAGTAAAGAAGGGACTTCTACGATGCGTCATTTTTACAAAAAGTATATTTATATGCCTTTTATCGACCTTAGCTTTCGCTCCAAGCTATTCCTCGTGTTCGTTCTGGTCACCATTATTCCAATGATGCTTTTTGTCTATTTTTCATTCGAACTTACAAAATCAAAGCTGACCGATCAAATCTACATCAATATGATGAATTCAACGGCCCAAATCAACAAGAACCTGGAGAACAAACTGGACAGCTATGAGCATATTTCCGCTTCTATTTACTTGGATAATAGGCTAGCCACTTACCTCACGAGCGAATATCAAGATGATCCATCTTATCTGGACGTCTATCAATATATTGGCAATCGTATAGACACGGTAATGGCTGCTTATCCCGATTTTGGTAGCGTTTTCATTTATTCCGACAATCCATCACTGCCCAAAGATAATTACTATATCAAGCCGGTTACACCCGAAGTGAAGGAGACAGAGCTGTACAAGCAGCTGATGCAGTCTCACGGGAATATTATTCATCTGTCCTCACCGCAGTCACAAGATAATCCCGCAATGTTTACACTGGCTAGGTTACTGAACAATAATCGCAACCAATATCCCTACGGTATTCTGGTCTTCGAAATATCCGAATCGGTGATCTATTCTTTAATGGAGAAAGAAGCAGGCGGCAAAGATATTTTTATCGTTAATGACAAGGGCCTTATTTTATCAGCCGCCGACAAACAATTATTAAATACAAGTCTGCCGGAAATGCTTGACCAGAACTTTGATGAATTGCCTTCTGGCAGATTTGATACTACCTATAAAGGGGAAAAGGCTTTCGCCGTCTATAACACGCTCACAAATGGATGGAAAACCGTCTCTATATTCCCTTATGACAGTATCATTCAGGATGCGAAATCACTGTCAGAGCTCATCATCAAAATCTCTTTAGGCTTTATAGTCGTCGCATTATTGCTGATTTATATTACTGCATCGATGTTTAGCAAGCGTATTCGAATGTTAATCCGAATGATCCGGCGGCTAGAACGTGGTGACTTCAACCCTACGAATGATGAATATTTAGGCAATGATGAGATTGGCCAGCTTCATTTTGCCTTCAAGCAAATGACTACACGCTTAAAAAGTCTAATCACCGAAGTGTATCAGAAGGAGCTACAGAATAAGGAGGCAGAGCTTGACCTGCTTCAGGCCCAGATCAACCCCCATTTTCTGTACAATACACTGGGCTCCATTTCGTCTCTTGCCCTAAAACATCAAGATACTCGCATTCAGGATTTGGTGCTTCATCTCGCCAAGTTTTATCGCATCTCCCTGAATAAAGGAAAGAGCATCTTAACTATTAATGAAGAATTGAAGCTGACGCAAAGCTACAATGCCATTCAACTGATCCGATTCAAAGGACAACTGAACATCACCTACAATATTGATGAAGCGATCTTACCTTACTCTACAGTCAAGCTAGCCTTGCAGCCTTTTGTAGAAAATGCGGTGCTTCATGCGGTGTGGAATCAGGAAAGCCCGCTAAATATTCATATCAAAGGCATAGTCGAAAATAGTGATATTATTCTATCTGTAATTGATGATGGCATGGGGATGAGCCGTGAGACACTTCACACTTTACTTGACGATAAACCCGGGCGAGGTTATGGGATTTCAAACGTAGATCGACGGATAAAACTGAGATTTGGTGAACATTACGGCGTTACTGTGTTTAGTAGGCTCGGAATAGGAACCACTGTGCAAATTCGCTTACCACAAAAGGAAATGTAAGGAACGACGCATCTGAATAACCGCAAAGCTTATTGAGAAATCAGAAATATTGATTAACAATTAGGGAAATCCTCCCTGAAATTTGGCGATTTTTGCTCATTATACTGATAATCAGGGAAATCCTCCCTGATTATTTGCTGATTTGGAGGTGAATTCAGAATTCGCCCGATTATTAGGGAGGATTTCCCTAATTACATCGCATCCAAGAATTTTTTGGCTATTTTTAGGGAGATTTTCCCTAATCGCTCTCACCTAGCCTAGTTACCACGAGCTTGCCACGAGCCCCTCGATATAACCATTATCATTTTAATAAAGCTTCAGTGAACACCAAAAACGAAGGAGCTAAGCATCTAGAGATTGCTTAACTCCTTCGTTCATTTGTATATTTGCAATATTTTACTTCATAATCAAGTTATAAATCACTTGGGTCGCTTCTGCTCGGGAAGCGATCCCTTTTGGTGCAAATAGACCTTCATTTTGACCTTGAACCAGTCCTAGGCTGGCTGCTCCCTTTACAGAAGCGGCTGCCCAAGAGGAGACCTGCTTCATATCTTTGAATGTCACATCAGTTGAAGCAACAGTTACTTTGCCATTCTTCAGCTCATAAGCTTTCATTAACATGACCGTGATTTCTTCACGGGTAATCTGTGCAGCCGGCTCGAACTTGGTCGCACTCCTGCCGCTCACGATGCCCGCCTTGTAAGCGATAGAAATGGACTCCGCGTACCAAGCAGACGGTGCAACATCAGCAAAGCTAACATCTCCCCTTGTGGTCAACCCTAGGGAATGAACGAGCATAGAGGTGAACTCGGCACGCGTAATCGCACGGTTTGGTTCAAACTTGTCTTTGCTAGTCCCTTGAACATACAGCTTCGCCGCCAGCTCTTGGATTGCAGGACTAGCCCAGTGATTGGCTGGCACATCGACAAAGGTCCGTTTGAGCTCCAGCACAGCATATTTACTGAAGTGGTTAACTTGTGCTGTCAATACACCATCAGCATAATTCGCAGAGATATATTCCAGCTTACCGTTATCCGCAATATAGTAAATGCCTCCACGCTTGGAATCAAAGCCTTCTCCCACTGTCAGGCTTAGCGTAATGGGTTGTTCGAACGCAGAAAGCATTTCTGTTGTGCCAGTTTTCGTGGTCACCGACAGACTGAACTCATAGATATCACCCATGAGTCTAACCTGTGCTTGAGTAGTTCCCTCCGCTGCAGCAATGATCTCATTCGCCTTGCTGCTGAGTGGTGCTAATTTCAGGGTTATCGTGCTATCATCCCGCTGACCTTCCGGTAGCTTGCTCTGCAACTGGCGGAGCAGATCCGCAGGCACCTTTATGGAGAACTTACCCGACTTCAAAACCAGCGTATGATTCGCCAACTGGCGAACTACATCGGAGGATAATTGTATCTGCTGTGTATCTCCCTTAATCTCCACGATGACATTACCAGATGCACGATCCACTTTCAGCATCTCTGATGTAAGGATTAGAGTGCCCGCGCCATTCTCTTGATCTACAATGCTACCAGGAGTACCGTTGTTGTTACCCGGATTCGCAGGGACTTCAGGATTTCCCGGTTCTACAGTGGAGGCTGCTTTGACTGTAACTTCTGCCGCAGCTTTGAAGCCGCCGTCTACTGTTTCCACAGTAATTGTGGTTTTCCCAGCATTTACAGCTGTTACCGTTCCATACACTACGGCAGCTACAGACGTATCGCTCGAAGTCCAGTGTACTGCTTTATTCGCCGCCTCTTCCGGAGATAGCGTAGCCGTCAACTTTCCGGTTTCACCAGCGGTTAATGTTAGCTCTGTCTTATCTAGCGATACACCTGTTACTTTCTTAGGTGCAGCTGTCAATTTTACCAGTTTCGATTCTGTCGGCTGCAAAGACAACGCGAGTGTTCCTGAAATAGTCGAAACCTCTCCCGTCCATAGGTCTTGCATCGTGTACGAATCCGCTACGTCCAGTCCGGCTCTACCAAGATTCACCGTTTTGTCTGCAGAAGCATTGGCGCTGTAGTTGAATACAGCCAGATAATAATCGTTGCCGTCTTTCATCACAAAAGTATCCGCTGCATTTGCATTCGTATTTCCTTCCAGCGGCTTGAACACTTTTCCTTTTAACGCTAATTCGAGAACCTCCTTGTTGTTAAACAAAGCAGTCATGTACTCCTGTGCCTTTGGATCGTTAACATCATCAGAGCCGAGAAGTACGGTACCGGCGATAACGCCAGAGTTCATTCGACTGCGAGCTTCAGTTAAGCTGGAAGCGCGGGCCAACGCCAAATGATCGGGATCCGTATAGGTGTAGATCGTGCCATTTTGCCAGAAGCCATAAGTTAACGAATTCAGCATGTACTCCGTTTCATTGATCTTGCCGTAGGTGTCGCAGGAAATACGTCTGCTGTGTGCATATTGGCTTGGAAAGATTGGCGCAATAGATGCGCTAATGAACATTTTTCCATCCAAACGATCCTTCACATAAAGCATTCCTTCATTGTAAGCTTGAATCCCTGTCGTTATGGTTGGATCGAAATGTTGTCCCTCAAGCGAACCGTGCGTCAAGAAATCCAATTTGATGAAGGTAAAGCCCAGATCCTTAAATTTGTCCAAAAAATAATTCATGCGCAGTTTAGCACCTGGATGTGTCACATCCAGAGGAAAAGCCCCATCCAGCGTCGGCAGCGGTTTACCCTCGGCATCTTTGAGGACAATATCGCCATACGTATACTTATTGTCGGTACCCTCTACCGGCTGGCTCATATTGTTGCCCCAATATACAAATGGTGCCCAATAAATACCTGCATGCTGACCATTGCCCTTAATTACTGATACAGCGTCAGCAAGCTGCTTATCATTCAAATTGTCCCAATAGGAATCCATATTAATAAATACATTACCGTTATTATTGAAATCATTTAGGTGCTCCTTATAATAATTGGAGACATCCACAACGTCTTGGTATGAAAGTGTACCTTCGTAAGCTCCCCAGCTGTTAAAACCAACAGGTACGCCTTGCGGCAACTCAGGATTCAGCAACAGTGGAGGTGTGATGATCGCATTAGCTTTTCCGTATTCCTCGAGTCCTGTGCGATAATCACTGAATGCCCCCACCATAATCATCGGCGAAGACAATTCTGCACCTGTAAGCATGCCATGAGGCTGGGTATCCCGTGTAACGTCGCTGGCTGCCCCGCCATAAACCGCTAGCTCATTCAGCCGATTAGAAGAACCTTTCCAGTCGATCCCGGTCTTCCACGTATCATGAGTTACCGACCCGAGCACAAGGCCGCTGCGTGTCGAGTTATTAAAAATAGTCGTCATTTCATAGCTGGTATCCGCTCGGTTCATAGATTGAGATTTATAACGAATCCAAGCATCATTGTCAAAAGGAACGGTCAGTACCCGGTTATCTGCACTGGCACCGATATCTACTCCACCTGAACGTTTTACGGTAATAGGCGACATATAATTAGTCTGTAGCGCCGTATCGCTAATGGCATCCAGACGAGTTAAGAAATACTTCTGATCGTCATAAAACTTGTAAACCTGTTTGAGCGTTGGCTGTCCAGCTGAGGTGTGAACAAAAGTAAGCTTCACTCCTTTGCCAAAGCCATCCTGAATTTCTACTGGAGCACCAGCACTTGCATGATTCTCATAGCTTGTAGTCTCAATGAGAGTATCACCGAGTTTGATGCTGCTATAGATTCCTTGCAGCTTCTGACCATCCGTCCACTTGTAGCTTGCGTATCCAGACTTAGTATTAAAAGAAACCTCATATTGTCCATTCGATACGAGAGTTCCATAAGTATATTCGGTAACGGTGATGGCCCCGTAGTTATTCGAAGTCCCTGGTGTCCCCAGATCACCATCCTCTTCAACTGGAGGATTAGGATCTGTACCCAATGCCGGTTCTACAATAATTCGATCCAGATCTGGCGCGTACCAGTTGCCGTCTGAGAATTTGATTGTATTCTCGCCTTCGTTCAGAGGCAGTGTAAGCTCATATGTGAGCGCCGTATCCCAGTCTGGTGTCTTTGGCAGTTCATAATACTGCTCTGCCCCACCATTAGCGCTGAGGTATAAGCTGCGCGGGTCACCTGAGAAATAAGCTACCGTGATCCGATAATCCCCTGTCATCGGAGCCGTAATCTTATTGAAAGTTAAGGAACTGCCGCCATTCAGATACCCTACCTTCTGTCCACCGGAAGCATTCGGGCTATCGCCAACTCGCGCTTCTCCAGTTAAATCATTGACCGGAGACTCCGCTTCATAACTGATCGTATACGGAATGACTTCAATCCGGTCGAAATCTGGAGAGTACCAGTCATGATCCGAGAAAGTGATCGTGTTCAGCCCTTCCTGCAAGGAGGCTTCTACATCATAAGTTCCTACCGTATCCCAACTTGCTGTCTTTGGCAGATCAACCAATTCATCCAGTCCATCATTCACCTGCATATAGACAGGCCGCTGGTCACCGGAAATATAGGAAATACGGATCAAATACGTTCCCGCTGCCGGCACAGTGACATTTGTGAACTGTAAAGTACTGTTTTTATTCATATCCTTTACAATTTTTCCACCGGAACCAACGCTGCTGTCCGCTATTTTGGCGTTGCCTGTAATTATATTTTCAGGCGCTTCAGCTTCTATGATTGCACCATGCAGCTTCTCCTTCCAGTCGCCTCCAGATCCTTCACCTGGGTCGCTGTCGTCCAGTCCACGAATTACGATCTTGTCGATGTCTGGAGAATACCAGTTGTTGTCATCAATCAGGATGCTGTTCTCTCCAGCATTCAGCGGAAGTGTCACATCATAAGTTCCCACCGTATCCCAGTCCACTGTCTTGGGTGGTTCTTCAAACTGCTTATCGCCGCCATTGGCACTGATATTGAATGGCCGCGAATCGCCAGAGATATAGTACACTGTAATTTTATAATTCCCACTCTCACTTACAGTCACATGATTGAACTGCAAAGTGCTTCCTTGATACATGCCTCCGACTTTCTGCCCCCCGGAAGCCGCTGGGTGTTCAGAAATAGAAGCATTGCCAGTCATAGCATTTCCATCAGCTTCAGCTTCATAGGTAGTATTCTCCGTATCATCGGCATAAACCGTACTGACAAACTGACCGCCACTGCCTATTACCAAGCAGATGATGACAAAGAACAAAAATCCTCTTTTCATTGCTTTCCCAAACATTTAATCCCTCCGTTTGTAGGTCTCCTTGCACTTTTGTGATATTCGGGCTATATCTGTCCATCAAGTCATTAAAGGAGTTGGTTAAGAAGCATCTTGAAAGCGCTACCGATTTTCGATGAACTAAAACTCCTTTGATTGCCTTGATGAATGAAGCCCCTCACATGTGCTAGTTATAATACATGCTTAATTGTAAAAAGCAGAGGGATTAATATCCATATCGCAAGTTTACTATTCGTAAGGGAAAGTAACTTTATTTCCTATTTGCCGAACTGAAGCGCTGGCACAATTATAGACTCTTCCTATACTCGTTAGGTGTAACCCCTTGGTTCTTCAGAAATAGGGAGATAAAATAAGATGTGCTTTCGTAACCGACTCTTTGGGCGATATCCTGAATTTTGAGCGAGCCGTCAGCCAGCAACTCTGTAGCCTTATCGAGCCGGATACGTGTTAAATAATCGTGAATCGTGATACCAGTCTTGTCTTTAAAAATGGAGCGTAAATAGTTGGGCGATAAATAAACCTGATCAGATAAGCTATTGATCGTAATCGGCTGATCAAAATTCTGGTCGATCATACTGCGAACCTTGTGAACTAGCTTCGTGTTTTTGTCCATAAGCCGCTCACCCAGCAAGCTCATAGCATTGCCTGCAGTGCCCAGGATCAAATCCTCAATCTCATTTAAAGTCAGTGCATTATAGATGGAATGATATAACTCCGCCCGTTTAACCCCCTCAGGAACAGGTTGATGCAGTTGCTCCAGCAGCTCGTCGACAAGATCAATCGCCCAATCGCAGATATTTTTTTTCTTGATTCTTAGTGTGGCTAGCCCCTCGAAATACTGATGCAGCTTCTGTGCGGCTTGCTCGAAATCTAGCTGATTGATAGCTTCAAACCACTCTTTCCTATTAAAAGGTGGCACATGCTCACTATCAAACTGGTTTGAAATCGCCAAGGCATGAATAATTGAACCCGTACCTTTATAGAAACGCTCGTTTAGGATTTCACGCGTCTGCTTATACAGACAATGAACCTCCGTTAATTCGGTTTCCTGTGCACCGACTGCTGCCGTCACTGTGAAATCCAGTCCACTTCGGATAGCCGCGGCCAGATCCTCCCACGCATAATACCCAGGCTGTTGGCGTGCTTCCATAAACACACCTACCTCCCCATCTTTGTAGGGCACAAATACCGTCTCTATATTCTTCGACTTGAAGAAATGATCCAGAAAAGCTACCAACCGGTTCTTACAATCCTCCAGACTCTGCTGTTCCCCCTCTGCCTCAATCGGATCGATACTGAACAGCGCCATTGCGTAGCGATTCCTCTCAGACTCACGGGTAAGCTTGCAATAGCTGGTCGCCAGATCAGCGGCATGTTCCGCATTTTTTTCATAGGAAAGCTCCTTAAGAAGGTTCGTTTTAGCCGCCTCCATGGAACGTTTCTTCATTTGAACTTCCTCACAGCGCTGCTTCACCTTTGCGATAACGCTTCCAATTTCATTCAAGTCGAGGGGCTTCAGTAAATATCCAACAGCACCTACATTTAGAGCCGATTTTACATAGTTGAATTCGTCATGCCCAGTCAGGAACATTAACTGCATCCAGTCATAGCTCTCATGTATTTTTTTAGCCATTTCAATACCGTTCATAATCGGCATCTGGACATCTGTAAGAATAATATCAGGTCTAATGGCCTCTATCTTCTCTAGAGCCTCTCTACCATTACTCGCAGTTCCGACGACATAAATACCCATTTCTTCCCAGCGGATATAATCTCTCATCATCTCAAGGCCTATTTCTTCATCATCAACTAGAAAAATACTATACACTGATGTCCCCTCCTCTTTGTTGTCTGCATCTGTTTCTTCTATTATATTCTTTTCCCCTTAGGCTACTATGATCCAAATAAATGAAAGTTATTTTCAGGCATAAATCGTTAATTTGCAGACATCGGCAAAAGGGCTATCCGGTCCATAACAGACCGGATAGCCCTTTAATCATGCGCTAATAACCCAGCATAATTAAAGCGGGGGTTCATATCACCCCCGCTGAATCATTATACCAACTCTAACTGACTGTTAAAATAGTAGCTTCCTCCTATTTCTCCTTGAACAGTAGCTCTTCTATCTCCCAACCGAAGTGTCACGGTTCCTGGTGAGTAGGTACGTATCGTAGCTTCCACCAATTGACCATTGTCCCAAGCTACATCAACCTCAGCATTTCCTTTGGCCCGCAGTCCAGATACCGATCCTGTACCCCATGCTTTTGGAAGTGCAGGCAGCAGATGAATCTCACCCTCATGGCTTTGCAGCAGCATCTCGGCAATAACAGCCGTACCCCCGAAATTCCCATCGATCACAAAAATATTGCACTCCGCTCCTCCAATGCCCGATTTGGAAAAACTAAATAAATTATCGAAACTGAGTCCACCAATCAAATGAGAAATATGATTAAAGGCCTTTTCCCCATCATACAATCTGGCAAAGCCGAGACCGAACAATGCGGCGGTAAATTCCACATCCTCCAGTTCTTCCTGAACCATCCGATTCTCAAGTGTTACTCTCACCGCAGCGCTAAGTTCAGGTGTCTTACCTGGTGTGATCTGATTACTTGGATATACCGCGAACAAATGGGCCAAATGCCGATGCTCCGGCTGCGCTTCCTCGTAGTCCTCGAGCCATTCTTGCAGCTGTCCTCTCTTGCCGATCTGAAATGGTGGCAGCTTGGATATCGCTTGCTCCAGCTGCTCCTGTAGTTCCTCATCCGTATTCAGTAGTTTCGCAGACTTCAAACAGAACTCAAAAAGGTCTTTCACCAGCATCTGATCCATAGTGGTACCCATAGACAGCTGCTGTGCGCCCTCGCTGCTATCCGTAGGATAGAAATGATTCTCCGGCGAATTAGAAGGTCCGGTCACCAGCCAGCCGTATTTTGGATGAATGGTCATATAATCTAGGAAGAATGCTGCGGCTTCTTTTAGCACTGGATATGCCTGTTGCTCCAGAAACACACGGTCTTGACTGTATTCATAATGCTCCATCAGATGCGTCGCAATCCATAGTCCACCTGTAACGTTTAGCCCCCAAGATGTCTCCCAGCCCGGAGCCGTGAATCCCCAGACATTCGAGAATACATGTGCTACCCAGCCTTTGCTGCCATAGAAATCGCGAGCGCTTGACTTTCCAGCATGAGACAAACCCTCAATATAGCGCATTAATGGTAAATGACTGTCCCCAAGATTTACGACTTCCGTCGGAAAGTAATTCATTTGCGTATTGATGTCCAAATGATAGTCACAGCTCCACCCCATACGGCAAGCCTCACCATCATTCCATATTCCCTGTAAATTCAGCGGTAACGGGGAGTCTGCCCGAGCTCCAGCAATAGTCAGGTAACGTCCGTACTGCAGGAACAACGCGAACAACTGCGAATCCTCCTCCTGGCCCTGTGCCAGTAATCGAATACGCCTGTCAGTCGGCAGATTCACCTTCCCAGTGGTACCTAATTGGATATCCACCTTACCATATTCTTGCTCATAATCTTCGATATGATCTTCTTTTAACTGCGCATATCCTTTAATCAAAGCCTGCTGTAATGTGCTGCTGCTCTCCATTTCCCACTCCGAGTTACTACGGTTGTAATCGGTGCTGACGGCAAAATAAATTCGCGCCTCATTGGCTCCGGCAATTCTCAATTGACCGTCCCCTCTGTACATCGTACCACCGGAAATGCTTACCTTAATTTGTCCCTTTGCCCATACCCCGCAAGTGCCGTCACTATGCACATTCTCTGTGGCTTGTCCTCTGAATTCAATAGTGTCGTCATTCACGACTTGAGTCGTAAACGACTCTGAACCACCCTCCAGACCGATCGTAAAGGATACACCTCCCGGTTCATCGCTCCAAATTCTTGAGACTACCAGATCATCAGCATGGGAGGCAAAAATCTCACGATGCAGCGTTGTTCCACTACTTTGAACCACTGTCTGGGCCACCGCACAGGTCAAATCCAGCTCTCGCTCGATAGCCGCTGCTGACCCGGAATCCGTGTCCTGTTCTGCAAAGTCAATGACAACCTCGCATAAACCAAGGTTCGTACCGAAATTTCGTTTCTTCGGCTGCAGATGTTGTTTGGCTAGACGGTCACCTTCGTTATAATCGCCAGCAAAGAAATACTTCCGCATCTCTTCCAGCGCAGCTTTGCCTCCGAAAGGAGCAGGCTCTGACTCAGCTTGACCCGACCAGTAGGTAACCTCGGTCATGTTCCATACCTCACGATACGGAGCAGCTATCACTACCGCACCTATTCTTCCGTTGCCCAGTGGCAATCCTTGTGACCAATCCGTTGCAGGGGTAGAATACCATAATCTAAAATCGCTCATTTTATTTTCTCCTGTCCATAGTAGAATCTGTGCAAGCGCGACAACCCTCTAAAAAATGTTGTTAATTAATCCGCTATATAGTGTAAAACTATTCATAATTCCATCTCTTTCAAGATGAATCATACTTTCATAAACCTATCCAATATGTTGCGGATTCATTGTATTTATCGTATCATTTGGATGAATCACTGTCTTTGTTGACCTGTTCGATTATTTGACGATTTGTACGGTAAGATAAGAAAAGAGGGGCCGCATGAATAAACTATCTGAAATGACTCCGTATGTCGGCGCAATCATGCCTTATGTGTACGACGGCAGCAGCAATGAGCATCTGAGAGTCGGTAATGCATACGCGTTCCACTTGTTTACTGATGGCCCCGGTGAGATGGAAATCGACGGAATACGTTATCCGATTGAACGGAGGACACTTGTCTTTCTCCGTCCCGGTCAGCCCCATGCTTTTCATATCATGCCTTCTCATCCACTGTCGTCCTACAACATCTATTTTGATTTATGGGACAACCGCTCTCCAGTATCTAATAACCTTTTATTTATCCATGCCCCTGAAGTCTTACAATTTGAAAAAAAAGCCACCGAAGCACCCTGCGCCGAGCTGAACGAGTTGCCTTGTGTATTTCCACTAGCTAAATATCCTCTGCTATACGATAGTCTTGTGATGATTGCCAAGTCTTACAATAACGTGCTGTTCTATCGTAATGAGATGGCCAATAGCTATCTGTACGGCTGGATCTTGAGCTGGTATAATGCCCTCCATCAGCATCAGCCAAGTGATTATCGTATTGTCCGCCTGCTGGAATATTTGAACACCCACCCCGAGCGTGGTAAGTCTATCGAAGATTGGGCACAGTTCTGCGGGCTCAAGCGGACATATTTCCATGAGCTGTTTCTACGGGAGACCGGAATGACGCCACGCGTCTACCATCATAATTTAGTCATGAGGCGGGCGGCAGGACTGCTTCTGGAGAGTGAGCTTAGTGTGACTGCGATCGCTGAGAAGCTGGGTTATCCTTCCATCCATCCTTTCTCCAGACATTTCAGTACCTGCTACGGCATTAATCCAACACAATACCGCCTTAATCCGCAAAGCCGAATACGAATGTAAGACTCCAACAAAAAAGAATACGCGCTATCCGCGAGAAGCGGTTACGCGTATTCTTTTTTCAATGTGTATAATCAGTTGGCTTTTGCCGTTAATTTGAAGATTTTGGACTCTGCCGGTTCGAGCGTAACTACAAGCTCTCCCGCTGTTTCCCCTTGTGTGCCTTCCCATAGATCAAGCAGTTGGTAAGCTGTTTGACCCTTCAACCCTGCACGCTCCAAGGAGATAGATTTATGAGCAGAATTCACAGCATCATAGTTGAAGACAGCAAGATAGAATACATCATCTTCTGCATCTTCAAGTACGAAAGTATCGGAAGCTTGCTTGCCAAGATCCCCTTCGACAGGGTGGAAAGTCTTCCCTAGGCGGGCGACATCCATAATCTCTTTATTGCCCAGCCACGCTTTGGCCCGTGCGGCAGCTTCTTCTTTTCGGAAATCATCGCCTAGCAGAAGTACCGTTCCAGCGATGACCGAAGCAGTCAGTCGGCTCCGTCCTTCATGCCAGCCAGTGGCATCTTGGTTGTGGCTCTTGTAGAGCACGGAATGATCCGGGTCATTGTAATGGTACAAGGTATGACTCATCCACCACCCATGTGTCAACGAGTTCAGCAAATATTCCGTATCGTGTAGCGTGCCGAAGACATCACAGGAAACCCGGCGGCTATGCGCAAATGCATAAGGGAACAATGGCGCGATGGATAGATTGATAAAGAACGGCCGACCGATCACCTCTGGTGAGAGCTTGTTCTGCAAGTAAGTCATCCCATAGTGATATGCCGCAATTCCCGTCGTAATTTCCGGATTGTAATGTTGCCCTTCCAGTGCACCATGTGCCAAGAAGTCTAGCTTGACATACTCGAAGCCTTCCGAGATGAATTTATTCGTATACCAATCTATTCTTTGCAGGTTGCCTGGATGTGTCGGGTCAATGGCCAGCCCTCCATCAACATCCGGCAAAATTTCTCCTTCGCTGTCTCGCAGCAAGATATCACCATAAGTGTATTTGCCGTTTGTACCTTCCACGAGATCTCCAAACTGAGCCGGACTTCCCCAGAAGGCAAAAGGCGTCCAGTAAGTTCCCGGTCTATGACCATTCTCCCGAACCAGGTCCAGTGCATTCTTCATTTCTTCTGGTGTGAAATTGTCCCAGAAAGCATCAAAGTTGATGTACAGTGTGTCCTCATTCTGGAATCCTAGCGGCTGCACTTCATTTTTCAGAAAATTACTGGTGGATGTATACAGATCATAATCAAGCTCAGCCATTGCCGCAGACCAGCTATTCCAGCCGATAGGAACGCCGCCATCCCATGACAAAGGAGCCTCTATCCAGGTATTAGCCTGACCGTACGCTTCAAGCCCTTTTCTATAATCATCATAGAACCCTACGAAAACGAGCGGTGACTCTACTCTTGTTCCTTTCACATAACCATGTGGCTGGAAATCGCGGGTCATTTCACTTACAGCGCCGCCGTAAAGATCCAGCTCCTCGATCCCTCCGCTCCGTTCGCTTTTGATACGAATCCCTGTCTTCCACACCTTGTGCGTAATGGAACCCATAATAATTCCCTGCCGGCTTTCCGGCGCGAACAATGCAGTTACTTCATAGCTTTCCGTATCCATCGGCGGCTTCACTACTGTATATCTGACCCACTTGTCGTTGTCGTACGGCACACGCAGAATGCTTGGTTCTTCGGGTTGCCCTGACTCCCCGCCAAGTGACACCGATTTGGTCTGAAGGACAGCCATCCGGTTTGCCTTGATCTCTTCATCGCTTGCGATTACGATTTGCATCAATACAAATGATGAAGATTCATAAATATAGAAATGCTGCTCCAGCTGTGGCAGCAGGGACGTTTCGTGCAAAATGACTACGTGAACACCTTTTCCAAAGCCCTCACGAACTACCACTTCCTGAGACTTCAGTGTGTGGCTCTGATAATGTTCAGTGTTATATTCCCTGCCCTGCCAGCGGAATGCACTGCGAATCCCTTTTACATGAGAAGTGTTTCCGCGGGCAACGGATGCTTCACCCGTCCCGAGATCAATCTCTAGATTCACCTCATCATTGGTTACACGGATAAGAGATGCTGTGTCCGTATTCACTTTTACCGTTGTAGCACTATCAGTTAGCATGATTTGCCTCCTTGTTACTGCGTTTTGGACCTTGAAGGCGGCAGGCTCTGTACCTGTGTCCCCCAAGTATGCCCTCATTATAAAGATCAGATAAAGCGTTTTCTATACAACGATCTTCCGATCCATACCGCGATCTAACACATCTAGCACAAACCTAAATCCCCCTAGTATTCATGTCGATGACAAGAAGAAGAGGCTGTACATAAAATACTGCTCATGCTCAACAATTTCGTATCCACACTCCGTTTTCACCTTCGGGCAGCTAGAAGAGATAGATTAGGGAAAACCTCCCTAAAAAAAGCCAGAAAACACTATATTTCAATGTAATGAGGGAAAACCTCCCTAAAAAACAGAGTGAATTCCAAATTCACCACCAGATCGGATGAATTTCAGGGACAAATTCCCTGATTGTTAGTCTTACGAGCAAAAATCTCCGAATTTCAGGGAGTTTTTCCCTAATTGTTGATCAGTATTATATTCGTACAAAAAAAACAGCAGCAGGACCTGTAATTCATGTCCCTGCTGCTGTCCATATTCGTATGAAACTAACTATTATTGCTTACCAACTATAAGCTTGTAGGTCTGACCTGCGGTCGTTGGAAAGCTCACCGTTCCATCTACGGAGCGGTCAAATTCCATCTCGTTGCCGCCATTACTCACCATAAGCGAAGCATCTGTGCGGATCACACATTCATTGCCTAGAAGGGAGGTAATCTGTGCTTCCACGAGATGGCCTCTATCCCACTGAATGCTAACTTCAAAACCACCGCGGGCACGTAGCCCCGCCACGCTTCCCTCCTGCCATTCATCTGGCAGTGCAGGCAGCAGATCGAGATACTCCAGGTGAGATTGCAGTAGCATCTCAGCAATTCCGGCAGAAGCGGCGAAGTTACCATCAATTTGGAACGGTGGATGTGCGCCAAGCAGATTGGCATAAACACCGCCGTGACTATACTGTTCGGACTCCCCATCCTTCACCAGCCGCAGCATGTTTGAGAGCAGTCGTAGTGAGCGGTTGCCGTCCCGGAAGCGGCTCCAGAGCGCAACTCTCCAGCCCAGACTCCAGCCCGTGCTCTCGTCCCCACGCCGTTCAAGCGAAGTTTTGGCGGCAGCGAACAGCTCAGGGGTCTCTTCTTCTGACAACTGCCGGCCCGGATAGATACCGACCAAATGCGAGGTATGTCTGTGATACATATCTTCATCCTCAAAGTCTAAGGACCATTCCTGCAACTGTCCGTACTTACCAACCTGCAGTGGCAATAAACGTTCACGAGCACTTACCAATTCTGCACGCAAATCCTCATCCGTTCCAAGCGTTTCCGAAGCCTCGATACAATTCGTAAACAGCTCCCAGATGAGCGAAATATCCATAGTAGCACCTGCGCTGACTGCAGCCAAGCCCTCCGCTGTCTGGAATTTATGCTCTGGTGAAGTGGATGGGGAGGTCATAAGCCTTCCGTTACCATCGTCAATAAGCCAATCCAGTGCAAACAGAGCCGCCTCCTTCATCACAGGATAAGCGGAAGTCCGTAAATATTCCTCGTCCCCGCCAAAAGCATAATGCTCCCAGAGATGTTGTGTCAGCCAAACGCCACTCATCGTCCAGTAAGCCCAGCTTGGATCTCCGTCACCATAATCCCCGACCGGTGCTGTCTGTGCCCAAAGATCCGTATTATGATGAGCCACCCAGCCTCGGGCACCATAGTTGACTTGAGCAGTCTCCGCACCCATCTTCGCCAAATTTCCGATCATATCCAACAACGGCTCATGACATTCCGCCAGATTACAAATTTCAGCTGGCCAATAATTCATCTCTGTATTGATGTTCAGTGTATAATTGCTACTCCACGGCGGACGGGTAACCGCATTCCATATTCCCTGCAGATTAGTAGCCTGTGTTCCGGGGCGCGAGCTTGCGATCATCAAATAGCGCCCATAATGAAACAGCAACTCGACAAGACCAGGGTCTTGTGCCGCGTATGTCGTAATCCGTTGCTCCGTGGACATCGACTCCGGGGCTTGTGTCTTACCTAATTGGAGCTTCACTCTGTCAAAAAGTGATCGGTAATCCTCGACATGCGCTTGAAGCAAGCTGTCGTAAGACTTTCCATTCACATCTGCCAAGTAAGAAGCTGCAATAGCAGAAGCATCTTTCCCCTCAGCTCCCGGGATTTTGTCAAAGCCATTAAAGCCTGTAGCCGCGCTGAAATAGAAGGTTGCAGCCGTTCCTCCCAACAGATGAATTCCACTACCGTCAACGGTAACTTCCCCATCCTCTGCTACTACGGAGAGTTGTCCTTCAAAGGCCATGCCCTTGCTCTTGCCAGGTTCTCCGTATTGGATCGGATTGTCACTCCAAAAATAGCTTGGATCAACATGCTCCGGTGCAGTTCCCGAGAGTACAAAGTTATCACCCTGAGCGTGAAGGCTATGCCGAAGCGAACTATCTAGTGTAGCATGTACATTCAGCGCTCCCGGTGCACTTGCAGTCAGACGCAGCACGAGCAACTGATCAGGATGTGAAGCGAACATCTCACGGGTATAAGTAACATTACCAATCTTGTATTCAACGCGGTGAACCGCATGTTCAATATCTAATGTCCGCCGATAGGATTGATAAACACCACCATGCTCAAAACGAAGTAGTAAATCTCCAAAAGGCAGATACGATTGGGTGTACGGACCTAGCATCTCTCTAGTCAGGGTGTCCGCTTCTGTATACCGGCCCTCCTGAATCAGCTTTCGAACCTTTGGCAAAGCTTCCTTAGCACCTGGATTATTCCCATCCTTCGGGAATCCCGACCATAATGTATCCTCGTTTAGACTGACTTTCTCCTGCTCCACACCGCCGAAGATCATACCACCCAGACGGCCATTCCCAATCGGAAGCCCTTCGGTCCATACATTTGCTGGCTTGTCATATTGAAGTTTCATTGGTTCTCTCCCTCACGATCTGTCATGAATTAAATAATGTATTCCCCCAAGTCTGCCCTCATTATAAAGATCAGATAAAGCGTTTTCTATACATCGATCTACCGATCCATATCGCGATCTAACACAACCTGCCCTAGCTCATTGAATTAATTATCCTGAATATCGACCTCGCTACAGGCGGTTAAACGTATCGCATCCGCAACACTGGAAAGACAGTTCGTACTTTCCCCACCCATGACAATTTCGTTAGCACTGAAGACCAGTCCGCGGGTGCTCTTGGCACTAAGGACTAACGTTTCACCAGTCTCGAACCTGTTGTTCTTAATAACTATACCCTCATGAACAGGAGTGCTCTCATCAACCTCTGTGTTCTCTGGCGAAATGAAAATAACCGGATGCTCGATGCCCCCGCATTCAATAAAATGATTCTCAGCGATGGTTACCTCCTCCACCTTGCCAGACTCATACCAAGACTCCGCATCCAGGGCAACCAGAATCGCACTCATTTGCATCCGATCAAAAACATTCCCCTTAATCCCTACTTTACGCCGGGTTGTCACAAGGATACCGCGGGTCGGTACCCGCGCGAGGTGATTATTTACGACTTCAACCTCAGGTGTCCAGGTTACATTCTCGATCACATCATGGCTGCCAATTCCTTCAGGAATAGACTGTGCTAAAGTCAATATTAGCTCGCGTGGGTTGAGACGCGTAACCTCTATCACTTCATTAGCAGCATAGGTGGTCAGAGAGCCAGAACGAACAAATTCAATTTCGTCTCCTGGATGGAAGGCCATAAAACCGTAAGTCTGCGGATGCATGAACCGAACCTTCACCCTATTCGTAGACAGCTTCTCCACGATCCGTAGATAGGTACCATGGACATTGACGACGTCATCATGAGAACCGGCAAAACGGCTGTCCACAATAGTTATTTTACCTCGGCAGCTGGACATGTGGATGAAATCCGCAAAGCCAGTAACCGTTCGGCCTGTCTCCAGGCGCGGCGAAATATCCATGCGTTGAAAGGTGAGAGTGTCGCTGAACTGCCCTACAACACCAAGTCCGTGTAAAAAATGCAGACCCACATCGCTGAAGGTGATGTTAGCGCTCTCCACAATGAAGACACCTACCTGATCGCGAATACCATCACGGCTTTGCAGAACCTGCCCGGGGACAACCTCAGGCCCATGATCAAAATGCAAGCGGAGCTTCATCGGCTCCAGCTCTTCAACCGAATCAGCCAGCCCCGACCAGTTGTCCACCCGCCAAGTCGTATTGCTAAGTGGATCATAGGTCTGCATTGGTCCTTCCGAGAAGCTCCAGCCCTCACCGATCCAGACCAGCTTGCCATCCCTGATCTCATACCGTGAATCGGAGTGAACCTGGACATCGAAATAATGAGTACCGCTTTCAGTAATCGTCATCTCTGTCACAGTCGGCCGAGCATAGTCGGTATGTAAATTACGAATCTCTATATTTTTGCAGCCATCCAGCAAGAACATAGTCTGCTTGCCATGGAAGATAAATAGAGAGCCATTGCCCTCAAATGTTAAATTGTGCAGCCCCTTTAAGAGAATTCCTATAGTCTTGGTGACATCCGGATTCTCTTCTTCACTGGTAGTGTTGGAAATGTAGTAGGGTGCTCGGATGGCCTCTTCCGGATAGAAATGATAGCAGCCTTTTGGACAATCCAGCAGGACCGGCCCAGTTATTTCGGCGGCTGCCTCAATAGCTCTTGTCATGGCTGGCTGAGCATCCAAGCCGGAATCCGGCAGAACACCAAAATCAGTCAGGCAGATTACGATAGGAGAAGAATCGACGCTGTGTTCTGTAGAAGAAATGATCAACACCCACTTTCCTAGAATTGTAAACGCTTAATAAGAGGCAGTATAATCCTCTAGGTTAGAATAATCAATTGTACATTAGCTGCAAAATGCGCAGACTAGTGCCTTTACTCTGTTCATCCTTTTCCCCTGTAATTCGCACGGTTACTTGCAATTCCTGACGTTGTTCCTCGATTCCGAACATAGCAATAATAGGCCGAAACGCAAGCGGACACCATTCATCGAATAAGTTAAACGCATGAAAGGGACCTCCATTGAGCGAATATTCGAATATCCCACTGTCCGGGCCGTAGAGCAGCAGCAGACCCACACTCTGTCCGGTTACTGCGTAAGAAAAAGATGCCTCTTTGCTGTCTGTATATAAATGCTCCGTTCCAAATCGCCAGTTCATCAGTGGATCATCAGAGGTAAGCTCGCGTAGCTCGAACCCATCTGCATGATCAGCGCCTCTGAAATCCAGTAAATTACCGTATTCATAATTTCGCTCCTCCAGAGGAGCAATACTTAACGCGCTTCCGGTATTTGAATGTGTGTTGTCAGGAACAAGAGCTGCATCCAAATATTCCTGTAAAAAAGAAGCATACAGCGCATGTCCGTCATCATTGGGATGATATCCATCCGGAGCCAGCTCAGTCCATTCCATTTGTCCGGCCTGGGTCTGTGCATAAACTCTAGCTGCAAAATTAACAGATGGAAGATCGTAATGCTCAGCTACTTCTTCGTGGACGGCAATGTTAAAGGGATTGCTCCCTGACAGATTCTTCTCTGCTGCCGTATACAAGAAGCAAATGTCAGTGCCGGGCGACAACCGTCTGCACTGGCGCACAATTCCTTCCAGACCTCTAATGGATTCTTCCCGGTCGTTGCCGTCATTGACGCTAAATTCAACGAATAGTAGATCAATCTTGCCGTATTGCAGAACATGCGACTGTAATCGGTGAGCGCCCAGCGTGGAATTCGTTCCACCCACTCCTGCATTGATGAAGCGGAATTCATGATTCGCAAATCGCACCTGCAGATACTTACCAGTCAGCGCTCTCCAGCTAAATGTGTCCGCGTCGGAAGCACCTGCCCCCTCTGTAATGGAACCACCCAAAAAGGCGACAGTCACCGGCTCCTTTCCCGCAAGTCTTACGCTTGTATTCGGTAGTCCCCGTCTTGGAACTACAAATTGATGATTGCAATGTTTCTCTTCTGTCATGACTAATCCTCCGTAAATAAAAATGTATATTTTTCCTTGAAATCAAGAAATCAGGTGCTGGGGTATATCTTACAGCACCTGATTCTGATTTCAATATTTTATTTTTTAGAAGTTTCGTAAGCCTTTTGCAAGATTTCGAGATAACGATCTAGCTTCAAGTCTTTCAGACCTTTTATATATGCATCCCAATCTTTATTAAGATCCTTGTTGCCCGTGATGAATTGAAGCTGATTTTGCTCAATGTAATTCTTGATGTTGGTTTGCAGTAAACTCGCTTCATCGATTTCACTTGGATCAATCCAAATCGACCAGATCGGGAATAATTCTTTAGGCTCATGTCCTTCATACAGCAGAGTCGCATCATACAATCTGCGTTCATAACCGCTGGAAGCGTAGATGTCAGTAGCTTGAACGAAGGTATCACGGTACTCTTTTGGCATATAGAAGTGCCCCATACCGCTCCAGCCCGCATTGCGCGGCGCTTCGCCCTCCGCCATAGGAATGGTCTTGATCACTGGTTTAACATCTTTGTCCAGCGCTACATCGCCTTCTTCTGGATCAGTCCAATCAATGCCCTTCATACCGCTGCCACCATTGGTCTGTCCTTCAGAAGTAAACATGTAGTCTACCATTTTAATTAAAGCGATCTGTGCTTCCTCGCTAGCTTTGTTGGTGATGACAAATTTCGCTCCTGGGGATACGCCACCTGCATCATGAGTCGCATAGGAGATACCTTCCGGTCCGCTAATCGGTGGTACAGGATTGTAGTGTGCCGAGCTTCTATTGCCCGGATCAATATTGACGAAAATCGCAGGGTGCATGCCCGCACCAGCGCCCAGAATTTCCGCATCGGCATTTTCACCGATTTTCTTAAAGGCTTCCGCATTCTGTGTGAATGCCCCTGGATCAATCAAACCTGCGTCAAACAGAGATTTGATATAGGTCAGGCCTTCCTTCCACTCCGGTGTGACAGCCGCAGATTGAACTTTTCCATCCATCATGTTCAGATAATTGCGGTCATCATCGTATACAAAGGCATTCATGAGGAATGGTACAATGCGTACACCAAACTCCTCAATGGAGCCACTCAGCGGCACTTCATCTGCTTTTCCATTCCCGTTCGGATCTTGTGTTTTGAAAGCTTCCAGCACTTTTTTGAATTCTTCGGTTGTCTTCGGCATTTCCAGATTCAGCTTCTTCAGCCACTCGGTATTGAGCCACATTTTGCTCGGATAGGAGCAGTGAAAGCATTCTGTGTAAGCGACAAGCCCGTAGATGTTACCATCAGGCGCTGTGTTAAGCGTTCTTAAATTATCGTTCTTTTCCATAGCCGCTTTAATATTCGGAGCATATTTATCAATTAGATCGTTCAGAGGAATCAGCACGCCCTGTTTGCCATACTTCAGAAGATCTGCCTGTGAGAACTGATCGATATAGTGAGTGAGCAGGTAAGCATCAGGGTAATCGCCACTAGCAAGTGAGATTTGGCGCTTTTCCTTGGCTCCGTCTGAAGGGTTGATTTCCCATTTGAATTTAATATTGAATTTGTCTTCCACAAATTTCGAAAATTTATTGGTAGGAACATCGATCCCGGATTCCTGAACCGAGAACACGCTGATTTCCACCGGTTTGCTTGCTGATTCCGAGTTACCTGAGTCAGCAGGTGCGGAGGATGTGTTATCTGTATTTTTATTAGCACATCCGCTTAACACCACCGTAAGAATTAATACCAGCACCAATGACAAGGTCATCATACTTTTCTTCAAATCCGATCACTCCCTTTTATAATTTAGACAGGTACGATATCTTTCTGTCATTTTACTGCGTGCCTCTCCCCCTCTCCAGATTCTGAAAGCTGTGAATTAGCCTTTAACTGAACCGACCAGCATTCCTTGGACAAAATAACGCTGAACAAACGGATAGATAACAAGTACAGGCAGAGTAGCGATAACTATAAGTGCATATTTGAGTAGCTCAGCAAGCTGCTGCCGCTCCACCATTTTCATCGCATCCATTGTACCTGCACTGTTGTTCTGGATGATGATGCTTCGTAAGACAAGCTGAAGCGGGAACAAATTCGCTGATTTCAAATAAATCAAAGCGTCAAAGTATGCATTCCACTGTCCTACCGCATACATAAGGACTAACACCGCGATAATGGGCTTCGATAACGGAATGACAACGCTCCAGACAAACCGCATATCACTGCAACCGTCGATTTCGCTGGCTTCCAGCAGCTCCTCCGGAATGGAGGATTGAAAGAATGACCGGGCAATAATGACCTGCCATACCCAAATCGCGTTTGGTATCAGCAGTGCCCAGCGGGTATCAATCAAATGGAGTTCCTTCACGACCATATAGGTCGGAATCAGCCCGCCGCTGAATATCATCGTAAAGGTGATGATCATCATCAAAGTGTTGCGTCCGAAGAAACCTCTGCGTGATAAAGGGTACGCGATCATGATCGTAAGCACAACACTAATGAACGTCCCTGCGGCTGTATAAAAAATGGAGTTGCCGTAGCCTGTAATGATCTCGGGTGTATTTAGCAGAACCTTGAAACCTTTGAAGGAAATATCTACAGGCCATAACCAGACTCGACCGGAGGTAACGGCTGCTGGACTGCTAATCGAGCTGCTGATGATAAAAATTAGCGGATAAATCACCGCGATGACCACGAGGCTGAGTAGAATATAAATAGTGGTCAGAAATAGCTTATCGCCAGTTGATTCTTTAATTTTTTGTTGAACTGCTGCCATGTGGTTGCTCCTTTCCTACCAGATGCTGTTGTTTGTGATGCGTTTAGCCAAGCCATTCACCGTAAGCAACAAAATAAGGTTGATTACCGAGTTGAATAGACCAACCGCAGTTGCAAAGCTATAATTGGCGTTCAGCAAACCGACCCGGTAGACATAAGTGGCAATGATCTCGGAATTCGCCAGATTGAGCGGGTTCTGCAGAAGATAGACCTTCTCAAAGCCAATAGCCATGACATTCCCAACATTCAAAATCAGGATGATGACGATGGTAGGCACAATACCTGGCAGATCAATATAACGAATTTTTTGAAAGCGTGAAGCGCCATCGACTTTGGCTGCCTCATAAAGCGTAGGATCTATACCGGCAAGCGCTGCTAAATAGATAACGGCACTATAGCCCGCAGTCTGCCAAATATCAGACCAGACATAAATCGAACGAAACATTCCCGGTTCTCCAAGGAAATTGATCGACTCCAAACCGAAGAAGTTGAGAGCGATGTTCGCAAATCCAAGACGAGGTGCCATAAATAGCATAATAATGGACACCATGACAACCGTCGAGATGAAATAAGGCGCAAAAGAGACCAGCTGGACGAACTTTTTGAACCTTCCCCCGCGCAATTCATTAATCATGAGCGCAAGGATAATCGGAATTGGAAATCCCGCCAGCAGCAGGTAACCACTAAGCATGATGGTGTTCTTGAGCAGCGTCCAAAACTGCGGATTATCAAAAAATAAACGAAAATTATGAAATCCAACCCATGGACTTCCCCATATACCTTTAATCACGTTGTAGTCCTTGAAGGCTAGAACCGCGTTCAGCATTGGATAATACTTAAAAATGAGGAAAAATAACAGAGGTGGAATCACGAGCAAATGTAGCTGCCAGTGCTTTTTCATACTTCTACGAGCATTTTGTAAAAATACAGAGCCCTTACGCTTCGGTAACGACTTGTGATGTAATACCATTTCTTTCTCCAGAACAATCCCCCCTAAGCAACCGCCAGTAGTTTATGATAGCGCTTTCTACGAGTTGATCATAATTGACTTTTATCCCCAAAGAAAAGGTACACTTGGGCATTTCAGCGTACAAATAACCCTATTCAGGGAGAACAAAATAGCTGTAGAACGGCCATTTTTCCGGAATCAGGCCCCTCTCTGGAGATTTTCAATCTGGACAATTCTACCGGCAGTTGAATAAAGCGCATGAGACAATTCAACCAACGCTTGATAGGATTGCGTTTGCAGAAATGCTATGCTGTTTTTGACAGTGCGCACTGTACATTTTGTTTTATTGGAGGTATACAATGCTCGACTTGCGTAAAATTGGAGCTTATATTTCGAAGCTTCGCAAAGACCAGGATTTGACCCAATTGGAACTTGCCGATCAACTGAATGTAAGTCATCAAGCGGTATCGAAATGGGAACGGGGCGACTCGCTACCCGATATCGGAACGCTTCCGAAGTTTGCGAGGTTATTCGGCAAAACGGTAGACGACATTTTAAATGCAGGAGACAATACAGAAATTCGGGAGCACCCGCACCTAGGAACGATGGTTGAGGAGATCGCAGAGAACAGGCCGGAACAAGTTGCAGAGATGGTCAATACCGGAGAGGCGGAGGTGGAGGAGCTTGTAGAAGTAGCGCCATTTGTAAAAGCAAGCGCTCTGCATAAGGTTACAGAACGATTAGACAGCAGCGTCCTTAAGTTAGACGTGATCATGAAGCTGGCTCCGTTCCTTGGAACAGGTACATTGGATGAACTGGTTCGTCAGGCAGAAGAGGGCGAAATTGTGTGGAATACCATTACTGGACTCGCTCCGTTCGTCAGCAGCGACACATTAAGTCGACTGGTAGATAAATCGATTGACGGTTCCTTAGAAGTGCACAATCTTGTTGGGATTGCCCCATTTCTGGAAAGAGAACATGTAGATCGCTTGGTACAACAAGCAGAAGAGAGCAGCTTGAGCTGGCATTCCGTTCAAGGGCTGGCACCCTTTATTAGCAGAGAAACATTAAACCGCTTGGTAGACCGGGTTGCAGACGGCACTATCGATGCGGACCAGATCATAAGCCTCACACCTTTTCTGGACAGGGAGAATCTCGAGAAGTTGATTGGTGGAGTCGAAGCTGAACATCTTAGCCCAGATCTGCTGGCAAGTCTTGCTCCTTTCGTCGATCAAGGGACATTGAGCAGAATGGTGACAAGCTTATTAAATAAAGTAAAGTAGACACGTATATCGGAGATCAGAGATCGGTGATCCATAGACCGTCGGCGATCCTCAAAGCTATCGGGAAACGTTAGTTGAACGACAACAGCGGCAGTCTAAGACTTTATTTATCAAGTCTTGGTCCGCCGCTGCTTCTTTTAATGAATCAGTCTAATACTTAATTTTCACCAAACAACTGTTTATTCATCAATAGACTGTCTATAAGCGCTCGGTGAAACGCCGATTAACCGCTTGAAGGCCCGTCTGAAAGAATGTGAACTGTTATAGCCCACCCGCATAGCAATCTCATCGACCGTATACCGACTATCTTTGAGCAAAATCACAGCCTGATCCATTCTCACTTTTATCAGATGATCAGAGAAATTGACACCGGTAACCTCTTTAAACAATTGAGAAATGTATTTTTCAGGCCGTTCCACCTGTTCAGCTACCCGGTACAGACTCAGCTCTGTATCCGAATAATTTTCTACGGTATATTCCTTGATCTGCTTAATAATCTGAATATGAACATCCTTCTTTTTATTTGCAATAAGTCCGCACAGTTCTTCCATAATGACAAAAAATTCGGTCTGAATCATTTCGAGTCGTTCCGATGAACCAATGTCTATGACCCTCCGCTTCACACTCTCGATGTCCGGGTATTCTGTAAAAGCCTTTTGATCCAGAAGCTTAAGAAACGTCCCTTTTATTTCACCAACAAGCTGTTGCTTCATTTCCATGGATAATTCACGCTGTTCCATGTTCTGGGCAACAATCGCACGGACAATCCGTTTAGCCTCTTCTAGCTCTCCAGCCCGAATGGTACTGATCAGACGTTGCTCTGTATCCAGTGGATAATAGTAGGTCGTATTCTCATTTTGGGCTTCGCTACTCCATACAATTCCTTTTTTATTCATGTAGACGGCATATTCCAGAGCTTGCTTGGCTTGGTCAAAGGAAAGGCTAACCTCCGTTATTTCTGTGAAAAGATCACCGAAGCCCCCCTGAGTAGTAATACGGTACTCATTAAAAACGTACTGCGCCAAATTCTCCAGAATGTTAGTGATATTTTCTGCCTCATACGCTTTGTCGGTCTCTTCTTCCTTGGAGAAAAACAGAGTTACCACTTTGTCGGAGCCCATATCCGTCATTAGTACATCCACTCCGAGATCCGATAGGGACTGCTTCAGCAGCAAACGGGAAGCATTCAGCTCATTGAGAATCTCAACGCTGTCCATACCGGCATAGCCGTTAATCTGAACAATTCCTACATATCCAGTGTTCTGTTTCAAGTTAATCCCCACCTGCTCGGCGGCAGTGAGAATCTCATCATGCGTTTTGAATTCACCTGCTAATAACCGCTTCAGAAATGCATCCCTGACCAACGGCAGCTGACGATTAAGTTCGGTTTCCAGCAACTTGTTCTTGGTGATCATATTGGCAATATTTCCGCTTAAAAAGTCAAATTCATTCTTGGCGGAGGCCTCTTCCTTGCCAAATTGCTCCTTCATGACGCTAAGCATATGGTTGATTGGAGCGCTGTTACGGTAAGCTAATATTAGTCCAACTATCAAGCCGATGAGTAATGTTCCTCCCGTAATTTGTATGGACATTTGCTTGATCTTGTTAGCATTCTCCATCAAAATATGCCGGGGAATCCCTGTCTGGTATACCCAGCCGTTCGAATCAGAACGAGTCGTGATCACTAGATCGTCTTCATAGAACTGACTAACCTTGTTTTTATCAAAATCCGAATCAGCGGTCATATGGGCCATTTTCTGCTCATCACTTCCCTGCAGAACAATCGTATTTCCTTCAGCATCGCTGATATGAACCCAGCCTCCGTATCGCTCAGTTAGACCAGATAATAGACTAGAAATGATTTTCTCGTCTATGATCACTACCGCGACAGCTGGTGAGGAATCGTTGAAACTATCCAGAGGGAGTGACTGCATATAGGTAATAACGGAGGTTTGCATGCCCCTGCTAACATAGTCACTGAGTGGCTTGATTTCACTGCGGTGGGTTTTCTCAAGCACTTCTTTGGTCCAATCCTGTAGCGAAAGATCCTTATAGTTGAAATTAGAGTAGTAATGTTCCGGCCGGTAAGAAGAACCTGGGGTTAGAATAAGATTATAATTGGCGAGGTAAATATAATAGTTTTGCAAAAAATCATTCGTCTGACCGAAAGTCAGGACATTCCGCATCGTTCTCCAAATGCCATACACGTTCGTCTCATTGTCTCTTTCATTCATCAGAACGTTTAGCTCTTGGTTGACTGCCAATTGCCTGGTAAACCCTTCTACTTCCGCCATGCGGCGCTCCAATATTTCCTGACTTTTCTGGAGCTGGGTGATCCCGTTCTCAATAGAGATAGACTCTGTCACAGAAATCGAAGTCAGATAGGACATATATCCGCCAATGCTGGGAATGACCAAAATGACTACATAGGAGATTAAGAATTTACGAAAGATATTGGAATATTTAAGCGTAGTGACCCCTCCCCTAATATCATTTCGATAGCGCTATCATTACCATAGATTAAAACATTTTACTTAATAGTCAAGTGTGCAAACCCAATTTTACAGGTACTAAAACTTTCAGAACTGGATAAAAAGCACCGATATACGCCGTTATCACTGCTTTTTATTCACCATCCGAATTTTTTTATCTTTCCAGTGTGTTAACCCTTCTAAGTTGTACCCATCGTATGGCGGGTAGAACGTGAAGGCACAAAACCGAATTCCTCCTTGAAACGATCCATAGCATACAAAGGCTTATATTCTTGACCGGAAAAATGATAATAATCCAAATTATAATCATTCCCCACCAACGGGGTAAGGAGCTCAGCCACTGGCAAATTGCTGCTAGCATCCGGCCCAACCAGATTGAGAGTTCTTACCCCCGGCTTAAGTGGAGATTCCAGTGCCGCAGTAATTCCCTCCACCACATCCTCAGCATGGACATGCCCCAGTGTGATGAACGGGAGCGTTGGCTTGGATCCTGTCTTCAAGACAGGAGGAATCCAACCTGGGGAGGCTACAGCTCCAAAGCGAAGATTGATAAAGTCGGTATCTTTATGATTGCGATGAAAATACCGGGTCAACTCCTCGACCATAGCCTTGCTTAGCCCATAGGCATCCGCTGCCAAACAGGGATGATCATCTGGGATAGGCAGCTCAAGCGAAATAAAATCCTCAGTGAGTCCACCCACCACGGCAATGGAGCTCGCTGTGATGAACTTTTGGCAACCGTGGTCAAGCAGATATCGGTACAATCTCCTTGTTCCCAGCACATTAACAGCAAGGCTTTCCTCCTCAGTAGAGCCGCCAGTAACTGCGGCAAGATGAATCACCGCCTGAATATCATACGAGTCCAGCCTGCTCAAATCCTCCGCCGAATCAAAAGAACCCTGAACATACGCAAAAGCCCCTTCCGGAGCTTGGCGTGACAGACAAATCACTGTATGTTTATCTGCCAAATACTTGGCTAGAGCCGTTCCGATAAATCCACTTGCTCCGGTAATTAGAATATTCATGCTCATCTCCCCTTCTTTTTCTCATCTCATATCATTCAGAAAAAAGGGGCCAAAGAAGGCCCCTCCGTTCATTCATCGCTCAACTTATTCTGTCCACTGTTCTCCGCCTTGTGTACTAGGCTTCGAGATATGGTCGGTCGATGCCTCCTCAATATCACCGAATGCCCAGTGGGAGACTGGAACATCGTTCCACCCTGACTGTGTGACACCCATAAGCGGGCCCCTGCCCAAAACTCTGTTGATAGCTGTAACGGCTTCCGCACGAGTAAGCTTGGAATTCGGGCGGAAAGTTCCGTCACTGTAGCCATTCATTATGCCTATATCTTGGGCTTTCTTTATCGCTGCCTGTGCCCAGTGACCGGTGATGTCAGAGAAGCCGCGACCCGATGTTGTAGAATTCGGGCTCAGCATGGCTGTTAAACTAGCCATTTCTGCACGCGTCAATGGTTGATTAGGCTTAAAAGTACCATCAATATAACCGTTCATTAGTCCCATCTTAGCTACTTTCGCAATAGCATCTGCCCCCCAATAGCTGGAGGGAACATCACTGAATGTTACGCCTGATCCAGTGGCCTCTTTCTCAGCAACCTTCGCTAGGATGGTTGCCATCTCAGCACGGGTAATGGGAGCATCGGGTTTAAAGAAGCCTCCCGGATATCCGTTGATATACGCCGAATGTCGCATCGTCTCGGCATCATCCTTCCCATCAGTTCCAGATGCCGGAGTTGGCGTCGGAGTCAGGGTAGGTGTGGATGAAGGCTGAGCTGGTATAGACGGCCCCCCTGCATCGGTCGGTGTAGGTGTTGCTGTCGGCGTTGGTGTTGGAGGTTCTGTAGGGTTCGTTGTTCCGCCATCACTGGTTGAGACTGTGAATTTCAATTGATCTGTCAGCATGAGATTACCTGATTTCTTCACAGCTTTAAGTGTGTGTAAGCCGCTTGCCAATCCAGAAATACTGTAAATCTCCTGTTGTGTCAGTCGACTCTGACTATAAGTATTCACGGTCTGAATCCATTGTCCGTCCACATAAATATCTACTTCACCTTGATCTGGACCCGTAGGTGTGATCAAGCGGATTCCAGTGCCCTTGAAGGTATATTCAAAGGAATCGCCTTCCACTGTCGTTGAATGCACATCATTAAGATAATCGCCACCAATAGTAAAGCTGAGGTTCAGCTTTCCCACTGGTTGTGATGCGAGATAAGATTTGTTCAGTGTAACACGGTCACCAGCTACCGTATAATCGGTCCCAGGAACCAGATGATATGATCCATTCGTAATGCCTATAAAGCTTTCCGGCTGTTGTAGAAGTGTAATCTCAATGTCCTGCTGAGCAGAAAGCGATTTATCAAAGCTCGCTGCGACCGGATTAATCATATTCGGAATCTCTACCTTGAGCATGTCAAGCAGCATGAATCTGCCTGATTTTTTCACAGCCTTGAGTGTGTGTTGTCCATCTGTAAGCCCAGAGATACTGTACAGAATCTGCTGTGACAATCGCCCGTTTCGATAAGCGCTTACCGTGCCCTTGAATTGATCGTCTACATAGATATCCATATCCCCTTGTGATTCGTCTACCTCAGTGAACAGTTGAATCCCTGTTCCTCTGAAGGTATATTCAAAAGAATCACCATTTTGCTCCGCATACTGCACATCGTCATTGTAGTCGCCCATTCCTCTTCCACTACTGCGGGACCAAGTACCGTTATATTTGATTCCCGGATCGTCATTATTAACCATCACATAACGGATGCCTGTAGAATCGCTAATGTGTACCGCTAGCGTCTGTGGATCACCGGCGTTAAAGATGATGTTAAGACTTGTTATGCCAGCAGATTGCTGTGCAAGATATTCCTTCTTAATGGTCAATTTGTCATTAGTCACCGTATAATCTTCTTCGCGGAGTGCCACTCCATTATTCTCAATACCACTCAGCGTATTACCATGCAGATTAAGCGTGACTGTGACATCCTTCTGTTGTTCCGTTGCTTTATCAAAACCAGCGGAAGTCGGAGTGATAGAACTGTTCTGACCCCCAGCCGGACTTTCTGTTGTCACTCTCAGCGCGTCGAGCAGCATATAATTTCCCGATCCCTTGCTTACCTTAAGCGTGTGAGAGCCGTTAGAAAGTCCTGATACACTATAAAGAGATTGTTGTACCTCTCTCGGTCCACTTGTATACGCATTTACAGTCTGTGCAACCCCATCGTCTAATGTAACAATCATTTCTCCTTGCGATTCATGCTTTTCCGTCAGCAGCTCAATGCCCGTTCCCGTAAAGGTGTACTCAAAAAAATCACCGTCTTTCTCGGTATAATGCACATCGCCATTATAATCTCCATGTTCTCGGGATGAGCTTACCTGCCATGTGCCGTTGTATTTAATGCCGCTGTCATTATCATTAATGTAAACCACATCCGTAACGGTGGTATTGCTTGCCGAAGCTGAATCCGCAGCAGGGTCAGCCCCAGAGTTAAGAGCATCCTCTTGAGGAGTGTTCGTAGCAGTAGCACTGGAATCCTTGATTGTAATGCTCAGATCCTGCTTCCCCTCTAACAGCTCCTTGCCTCCATTTCGCTTCCAATCTCCGCTGTAGCGCATCCCTGTATCATCGTTATTGACAGCTGATGTACCGCTTAGCGCGGTTACTTTAAGCATGCGAGAGGCATGGGGTTCAAGGATGCCACCGCTGAATTCCTTCTCAAAGGTTCCCAGTTCGGAATGGCTCCATAGGTCGCGCACTGAAGCCGGACCATCAAGGCCAAGATCACTCCATTTGACTTTAACCTCCGCACCCCGACTACCCAGATTGAACAAAGCAACGCTGTAAGTCCCATCTCCATTATTGGCGTACCAGACCTGCTGCTGGGTATCCATCGATACCGGATGACCAGGACGTCCGGCCTGATTTACGGCAATTACCTCATCATTGGTAAGCAGTTCTAGTCCATAACTATCCAGCCGTGTCATGTCATTCCCTGTATAGAGCGGTACGGAAGAAATGGACCAAAACGTCATCGCAGTCTTCCGCTCATCCTTGGTCAGACCATCCATGGAGCCGTTACCAACATTCAGAGAATCGAAGTCATTCCAGCCGCCAGGGCCTGCATCCCGCCACCAAAGTGCTGCTTTGGGGAATAATCGGGAAATACTCGGCCATGCTGTCAACCCACTGCCGTCATAAGATTCAACATCCCAATCAATTCGCCAACCGTTAGCATATTTTTTCCAGAATTCTACGTAATTGTGGTCGAGCGCCCAGGATAGCTCAAACCAGATGTTATTTCTATCCAAAGCCTTGGACCATGCTTCTACATCGCCGCGTGCATCCCGGCTCAAGTTGTCAATCCCCGACCCAGGGGTTACGCTGTCGAATTTGACGAAATCGATCCCCCACTCACCAAGCATATCTGCAATGGAATCCACATACTTCTGGGCACAGGGATTCGTGAAATCAATTTTATAGGTGTAGGAATTCCAATAATCCATAATGGTAAGCGGCTTGGCCGTAATATCCTGAATACGACATTCGCCGCCTGTCCCATACACCTCAAGATTTCGGTTATATGCATCGATAGATACCCCCGGGATCAGATAGATCCCAATCTTTTGTCCATTATTATGAACATAGTCAATGACCTCCTGAAATCCGTTCGGATAAAGGACTTCACTAGGAATAGGTCTCCCGTATTCATCCATATCGCCATTCCAGCCCGCATCAATATTAATATATTCATATCCATGGGCTTGCAGCTTCTCATGCATCGCATCCGATTGCTTCTTAACGCTCTCCGCCGATGTCCAGTTTCCTGCCCCATCATAAACTTGCATACTGTAACTGCTCCAGCCCATATACGGCTTTTGAGCCATACTCTTTTCCGCCGCTTGCGCAACATTGCCTTTCATTCCTGTAAAACCGAACTGTGCTGCTGCAATAATGAATACTAGCAGACTCATACCCAATCTTTTTCCCATTCGCTTCAAATCATCCTTACCCCCTCATGAAATGTGGTCAAAATTACTTTGATAGCGCTTTCTTTCGGAAAGATCATAATTGAATATGGATTTCCAAGATAGGTACATTTCGGTATTTTACGTACAAATAACCCCTAAATAGAGGGGCAAATAAACAGCCTAACAAACATAATTCCCTCGATTCTATGGAACTTAGTGAGAACACTGTACCTTAGTTATATTTGGACAATCACAAAACAAACTCTTGTTTCCTCGTTCCAGTGATGAAAATCACTTACTTTATTGGTAAAATAAAGAATAGTCTAGAGATACAAACGACATAGCAATAACAGATGAATGATATACAGAAGAAAGGAAGATCGCATTGAAGTTGGATTTGGATGGATTAAATGCTGATTTCTTAACTAGTATGCTTAAGGCATCTTTTTCATTGGAAAATTGGGGTGCTATGATTCAAATTGCAGATAGATTGATTACCCAGATTGCATTCATATATGAGACAAGCAGTGACACATTGAGAGAACAAAACCTGAAGCGGAGTATTCCCTATTATTTTGGATTTAGCTTATGTTCAAAAGGAATCGCACTGCAAAAGCTCGGTAAGTATCCTGAAGCTAGAATGTGTATTCAAAAATATGCTGAATTAGGATGGATCAAAGGGTTAGATGATGAAGGAATTAATGAAGTCAAATACTACTGTAATATTGCAAAAGCCAATACCTACGTGCTCGACCTTTTGGAAGGCCAGACAGGAGTCCTAAAGGAGTATGTTGAATTTATTAGAAACAGTGCTGAGGAAGAGTTACTACCGGGACTAATTACCATCTTGGAATCCTCGATAAAATATAACTATTCCGTAGATTGGATTCTGAGTGATCTTAAAAACAACGTAAATGACATAGAAAAGTATGTGACTAATGTGGATATAAGATATTACGAGGAATACATTTATTTGCTGGTGATGTATTACTACGAACAAGAGAATATGAACGAAGCAATCAACACTATTCTAGAAACTCTAATTTTTAGTATCAAAATTGAAAACGATACAAACCTCAAGAAATCAGTAGCACTCTTTGAGCTCCTAAGAGAACATGCTCATCAATCACAACTTCAAATGTATCACAACATAATGGAAAAAATAATAGTCAAAGAGTTTACTAATGAAAAAGAAAATGTTCTTGCTTACAGTCGTGGTCTTGATTAGTTCCAGCTTAATGATCGCCTCTGCAGGTGCTTCCGCTGTCGATTCCGGTTCTACAATTTACACCGTTAACAATCACGGAATGGGTCATTGATTGAAATTTTATAAGTGGATTATACAAAGGAGCGATCATCCGGCTATTGGATAATCGCTCCTTTGTATGTAAATGCATAAGATAGCTTAACTAAAGACAACAAAAAGTACTAGTTTCACATTATACATAATCCTATGTACTCTATCATTTTTTTATATACAATAATAAGAGACAACTGATGCCTGTGCTACGAAGGTGTTTACATACTAATCAACCATTAGAGGTGTATTTTAAAGATGAACAGACCTATTCGTTTTGGAATAATCGGAAGCGGCTGGCGGGCGGAAATGTATCTTAAGTTGGCTCACCTGCTTCCGCAGCAATTTCAGGTAACAGGTGTATTGATCCGCAACCCTGCCAAATACCAGCAACTGATCGACAAATGGAAACTGACCGTATACAGCTCGATAGAACACCTTGCGGCCGAGAGCGATTTTGTGGTCCTGGCGGTGTCCAAGACCGCTGCCGCCTCACTGCTGTTGGAGCTTGCAGCGCTGCAAGTACCTGTGTTGGCCGAAACACCCACCGCCTCTACGCCGGCTGAATATGAACTGCTTCGATTCAGCGCCATGGATTCCCCTCTGATTCAAATAGCTGAGCAATATCCGCTGTTGCCTCACCATCAGGCAAGAACCGCCTATATTCAAACCGGACATTTGGGCGAGGTAGGTCATGTTCAAGTCTCTGTTGCGCATGGTTATCATGGAATCAGCCTGATCCGTAAATGGCTCTCGATCACTGGCACAGCATGTGAAATCACAGCTCGCCGGCTAGAGGTTCCAATCATGGACTTCTCTTATAGGGGGAGGGAGGCCGAAGATGACCTGAAGACAGAGCAGCAGGATATCGCAATTATGGTGTTTCCCTCCGGCAAAAGCGCTGTGCTTGACTTCACTCGCTCCCAATATTTCTCGCCCCTCCGTACCAACCGGGTACTCATCCGCGGATCACATGGGGAAATTCGCGATAATGAGATTATCCGTCGCCTGGGAACCGAAGAGACGGAGTATATGAACATTAGTCGGATTCAAAGCGGACAGGAAGGCAGTCTGGAAAGTCTCTCCTTGCATGAATTGCGTGCAGGACAGCTTAGTCTATTTCAGAACCCGTTTCATCCCTCTCCCCTTTCTGATGAAGAGATTGGGATAGGACAAGCCTTATT
The DNA here is from genome assembly GCF_038000135.1 of Paenibacillus sp. FSL F4-0236. Taxonomy (NCBI): domain Bacteria; kingdom Bacillati; phylum Bacillota; class Bacilli; order Caryophanales; family Paenibacillaceae; genus Paenibacillus; species Paenibacillus sp. FSL F4-0236. Next base: position 850,389 of record NZ_JBBOBK010000001.1, on the reverse strand, counting down.
GAATATGTCCAGCTTCCTGCACACGGGAATTTCAGCATACTCATTAGCGGATGCCTTAATAGATATCAGACTGTCATTCGCGGTCGATGAAGCCATCGCCCTTGGAAGCACTATAACTTTGCAAGATGAGATCAGGTCTGCCAAATAAAAACAAACACATGAGAAAGTTAAGAGCCTTCTCATGTGCCTGAACAATTTTATCCGATTCAATGACTCGAACAAGTGTAGCATGCAAAACAGAAATCAATGACCGCCCGATTTCAATGCCATGCCCTCATGCTCCATATGAAATTTAATTAAACGAACAAATATCCGATTACAGGACCCATAAAAATAACCAAATATATAAGTGTAATCCATGGCTGATAATGAATATAGAATTCTTTGAAAGAAAGACTCCAAGGGTGCTTAATGATCACCCAGCCCAAAACATCAATTATAATGCAAACTCCGGCCCATATTGCCCCTGTAATAAGAGCTTCTTCAAGGTTGGGTACAGATAACCCCCGCATATATAGCCAACCAAAGATAGAAAACAGAATGACATTATAAAGAGGATGCCAAGGCTTTGTTTTTTCATATCCCTCCCCCATACCTTTTTCGTCCATTGGACTCATTTTTAACGCGAAAATATTAAATACGGTATGTAAGACTCCAACAATAGTCACTATAAAATAGCAAATCCATAACCATAACATCGACATTGCAAAATCCTGCATAACTGCCTCCTTTTATTACCCCAGCGCATGCAACTGCTGCTTTTCCGGCTATGGAAATGAGACCATTCAAAACCGAGTTGTTGTTTGAATTGAAAACATCATATTTGACACGCTCAAGCTTGTGCTTGATAATACGATGGCTATTATGTTTACAGCCGGACTGTATCCAACCTGGTAACCCTTATAAATATGCGCTTGCATTGGATCTGATGAATTCAAATCATTGTACACACCCTTTTCGCGGAACCGAAAGAAACGAGTACGAAAAGGGAAAATTGCATATTGTTGGCAACCGCTCTTTTGACGGAAATGCGGTAAAGAGGCTGCCGTTATAAAACCAGAATGAACCAGCGTTAGCAAAATGCCAGCAAACCCGCTTAAAAACAAACAAGGGTTCCAGCTCAAATGAGCTAAAACCCTTGCTCTTAGTAATGCCGAGGACGGGGGTCGAACCCGTACGGTACTCACGTACCGCAGGATTTAAAGTCCTGTGCGTCTGCCTGTTCCGCCAAAGCCTTGATAACACTGGAGTTTTCAGTGCTTAAAGTTCAACACCTAGCCCTTTAATAGTCAGAATTATGTGCGTTTCTGGCTTTCTTAATTACTTGCTCTTAGGAAATACCCAACGATCATAATACTCCCACTCTGGTTTTCTTTCCTCGGGAATATTATCAATGCTTCTTCCATTGTTGCTGGTGCCGCATTTTCAACTTTCACTATGATCCAGAGGATAAAGCACGTACCGCATATTTCGAGCAATTGTTTCAAACATCAGCGATCATCGTCCGGTTTCTTCCCCTGCTCTTGGCCAGGTATAACGCCTGATCCGCCTTCTCCAGCAGCCCCTCCCGCTCCAATGCATGAACAGGATAATGGGCGATTCCCTGGGAGATCGTAACCCGTGTCGGGATTGGACCCCTGCTTTGTTCCAGTGCCCGCCGGACTCTTTCAGCTACGGTGAAGGCTTCCTCAGGTCTAGTGTGGGCCAGTAAGATGACGAACTCTTCACCGCCGTAGCGGTGGCAAACATCGTCTGGGCGAAACGAAGTAACTATAACTTTGGCTACATGTTTCAGCACTTCGTCACCGATGAGATGGCCGTAGGTATCGTTCACGAGTTTAAATTTGTCTACATCCAGCACAATGAGCGAAAACGGTTGCCCTGAGGCAATCCACTGGTCCATCGTATACTCTAACGATCTCCGGTTCATTAAACCGGTCAGTGCATCCGTCGTAGCCTCTTGGGTCAGTTGATCCGTCTGCTTCTGAATATCCGTCGCGGCAAGCAACACAGCCTTGGTCAGCAGATCTGCCTCTCGGCTCCATTGCGGCTTCGCTTCCGGCAATACAATCTTCTCCTTGCCCATCCTGCTCACCAGATTCGCCAGGGAGACAAAAGGCCGGGCCAACTTGCACGCTACGAGAATGACGCCCATTAGGAGTATAATGAACGGAAACAACGAATACCCGAGAATTGTCCGAAGGTGGCCCATCAGTTGATGATGAATGACACTAATCGGCGAAACGACCACAATTCCCCAGCCATTGGCCGGTACGCTGGAGTATCCGGCAAGCATTTCAACGTTACGGGTGTTGCGCACTTGCTGTTCCCCGCTTTCCCCTTTCATAAGTTTCTGTACAACCTTGTTACGGCTGACATCCTCCCCAATGAGCTGCTTATCCGGGTGGTACAACAGATGCCCGCTTGAATCCACAATATAATAATAAGAGCCAGAATCGTCCACGTTGTTGTCGCCAAAAATCATAGACAAAATATTGTTCTCTTGCAGATAAAACGTGCCGCTCAAAATACCGCGATATATGCCATTGTTGCTGAAAATCGGCTGACTCATAAAAACGATTAGTCTCTTGGTGGTTTGGGTCATATAGGGGGAGGATATGTAAGGTTTTTTGAACGCCAGAGCTTCCAAACCGACTTTAGAAGTAATATGGTCGCCTGTTGTCCCCAAACTAGTCGGTACTACGTTGCGGACCAGCCCGTCGGCATCGACCACGGCGATAGAATTGAAGTAATTGCTACTATTGCGCATCAGTTCTAAATTATCATCTACTTGCTTCGGCGTTGAGCCATCGTCATCGGAGAGTGTGGCAGCGCTATATTCCAAACTGCTGCGCATGGACTGAAATAAGGAATCCATTGTCTTGGTCATTCGGTCAGCGTTGTAGTAATTCAAATGGAGCGTAGTCTCCATCAATGATTGTTTTTTGGACTCGTAAGAACCGATCAGAAGAATGCTTGAGGTTAGTAGAACCACCAGCGTAACCAAGCCCGTAAGCAGCGATGTGAGACTGAGCTTTTTACTTTGACGCGGCTCGGCTCTTCTCAGTGTAAGCAAACTATAACCCTCCTTGAATCTTGAAAACTAGCTTTATCAATAATACAACAAATTAAGATGTTATTCGACAATAATCAACGAACTCCAATCTCTCACACCACTGTACGTACCGTTCGATATACGGTGCTTCATGAAATATTACATATTAAAAAGCTCCTCTCCAGAGCTTGTGAATTGACAAGCACTGAAAAAAGTATTTCCATATTACGTGAATAATGAAGACCTTAAAGAGTTTGGCTCTCTATTTATTGAGGAGATTTTACAATACTCCAAAAGTTTGACTCAATATAAATATGAGTAAATACACTTCAAGAAATAGTTTTTTTCATATTGGAGTCCTTCATTGTGCTTAATGAAAAGAGACTCTAAGTTGTGCAATAATTCATCAGGTAGTGGCTCTTTCATTAGTTTGTTAAGTATTTCATTCCTTGCTCCGTTGTTCTTCAAAAATGAGAATAGCAGGTTTGCCTTATCCATACGATTCATTAGAGCATAGGCAACAAACCATACTTCAGGAGCAGAAACTTGAACACCATTCCAACTCGAAGTCGGAACTGTTGGCATTTTACAAAGCCCTTTAGTAGAATAAATCGAGAAGTTCCCTAATATTTCAACCTGAGGGTTTCTTTTGTGAATTAATAGTTTATACTCACTTCCGAAAGGATAATCCCCACTCTTTAGTTCCTCAACTTTGAAGTTTCGTAGAGCATCTATGATAGTTTCTTTAGGTGCGTCAGTCATAATATCCCAATCATGAGCGAAATTGAATAGACCTAAACTTAGTAATAAACCACTCCCACCCAAGGAATAGTTAATGCCGAATTGCTCTAATTTTTCTGTTACGATAACCAAATTGTTAATATCTGAATTCATTATTCGAGAACCTTCCTTAGTTATTTTTTTCATTTACTATACCATATACTGGAAGACTAATAGATGCCCAATAAGCTTCGATAACCATGCGAATATTTTGCATTTAAATTCAAGCACTGTGTTCACATCATCTAAGCGAAAGTAAACGTTATTCTTGGCTCTAATATTATTTCGGTGTTGCGATCATGAATAATTTAGGAAATACGTGTAGGGTTTGATTGATGATTTTGCTCAATGCTGCCTGTTCCGTTAATTGATATCTTACTAGGGAAGTATAGAAAAACGAGGGAAAAATACGTGACGACTAACTTTAGACTTGGGGCTTAATAATGACGGCAGCCGAAACTCAACAGATTCAAACTATAGAAAAACAAAAAAACCTTGATTTCTCAAGGTTTTCACTGTGATGCCGAGGACGGGGGTCGAACCCGTACGGTACTCACGTACCGCAGGATTTTAAGTCCTGAAACAGTCCCATTAGTCCATTTTCCACACCACGGGAAGATCGAGCATGAAAGCCTTCAGCCATGCGGGTTTAAGGCACTTTTTTGTGTTCTATACTCTCTGCATTCGGAGATTTGGATATGTAGATATGTTAGCAAAAATGTTAGCAAAATGGAGGGCAGAAACATTGCATTACTGCCCTTTTGAATGAAAACGGATTTCTTCGCTGCCAGTGGAGAGATGGTGTTTCTGTAAGATCTGGACACAGCAGAATAATGCATATAAGAAAAAGACTTTTTAGGTTTGATATTCTTGGGATGCTGTATACAGTCGCTCAATCAAAAGAACAAGTGTGACCACCTTATACTAAGAAATGTCTAAATTAAGGATCAGTGGTATTTGAACTCTCATATTCTTAGACCCTCCCCCTCAAGATGAAAAGCACTGGTTTTTAAATACGTTCTCTTGGGCAAAAAACAGTCGCATTAAGGGGAGGCTTGGACATAATTTAGCCAGTGACATCCAATTTATAAAAACAGATTATTTTTGATCAAATCTTGACCATTGTCTTGTTCATCATACTGACCATGACTGTTTTCTAACACTAGCATTTCTTGAATAAACAAGCTTTTGAGCTCATTTAAGCATCTTGAACTTTCACAAATTATTTTACAGACCCATAAAATTCTTTATTTCGTAGGAAAATAGACTTCCTTCTTTTGATTTAAATATTCCAGTAATTCATGAGTGCAATAATCTATATAATCAAACTCTTTGCCTAATTTTTTTATTATTGTTTCAACATATGGTTCCAGATAATCATTAAGGGAGCGAAATGAACTACCATACTGATTCCTTCCACCTAAACCGGTAAAATCATTGTTATTAGAAATATTTGATAATAACTCTTTCAAGCTTTCTCTGTTAAATTTATTAATTGTAAGTGGCAATATTTCCGTTAAAACTTCAATACTATAATAATAATCGTTTGATTTTTTAATATTATCTACAATAAAATTATTTAATTCTTTGAGATACGGTGAATTATTAAATTTATTATGCATTTTTAGTATTGAATATGGTTTGACTTTAGGATAGTCACCTATAAATTTTGGTTTATTTTCAATATTCAACTTTGACAATAACTCTTTAGATTTAATTAAATGCTCGTCTATGTTCTCGTTTTCTATGAAATATGAGATAAAGTAATAATTGATGTTTTCTTTACATTTAATGATAAACTTGTTTTTTTCATAATCTTCTAAAATATAATAGAACTCTGGATACTCGAAAAATAGATTTATAATTTTTGAAATATTATTTTCTGAATTTTCAAGTGAAGATTCTCCGTAATCTCTAAACGATATTTTTTCTTCTGTATAATTAAATTCTAATGCAACACTCTTCATATTTTCCCTATAAAAATTTAAACATAAATCCCGTCTTTGTTTTATTAAGTCAAGTAGTAAATTCATCGCTAATATTCGTCTACTATTTGATTGCCCATTTTTTAGCATATAATTAAATAGATAATTGAATGTTTGTTTTGTTGCAGCGTCTGAGAAATTAATGAAATATTTTGTAATAAAGTAATTTGTAATATTGCTATCTAAGTTTTGATAACTAACTTTGTCTCCATAATAACTTATATCGTTTTCAATTAATTCTATGAAATTTGCAAATACTACAGTATCTTTTAAAAATATATGTTCAAACATATTTCTTAAATGCACTCTAGCATCGTCCCTATTGAAATTACGCAATTCATGATTTGAGTCATGGGCTGGATGTGCACATTTATGTCGATCATTTCTTAGCCTTTTATATTTACCATAAGTATGTGAGTCAAAAAAATTAAGATATTTCTTGTTATCATCATGTTTATTATCGTCACAATGTTCAGTAACTCGATTCATAATCATTTCTTCCCATTCAGGAGAACGTTCATTCTTTTTTCGGGATTTTTCTATGTCTTCTAATATTGCTTGTGCTTCTTCGGAATTATATATACTATTTAATTCTATTATTTTTTGTAAAACATCATATATTACGACAGAATATAATGTAACTATTGTAGCTCTATAATTGCCTGTATTATAACAAGAAATCACTTCTTTTAGGTAACCCCTTGTATTGTGATTTTTTATCTTTTCTAATTCATATTCTATAATAAATTCACTCATTCTATGCCCCCATTCTAGTAAATACAATGATAGTCTGATGGTGTAGGAAACCCTAAAGAAAAATCACTCAAACTATCTAACTTAGAAATCCAAATTTCATTTATATGCACCTTATCTCCTCCATTGAAACCCTTATTTTTCTTTTCACTCATGAATTTTGGAGTAACGCTTATGATTTTACATATATTATTACTATGTAAAATCAAGTATTTCTACATTTGAATTTGATAGCATTTGATATAAAGTCGAGATATTTGAAGTGAATTGCTCTATCTCTTTGAGTTCTTTGTAATGCATAACTTCTCTGATATTAGAAAAAGTAAAATAAACTTCTTGTTTTGCTCTGGACAAGGCTACAAAAAAAGCACACAGGTCAGCATCTTGTTGTGACTTGAAACTCCAAAAGGCACTGTCCTCAAGACCAATAAAATATACTGTATGATATTCAAGACCTTTACTTTTATGAATAGTCATTATAGGAATACTGAAGTCTCCTAAAAATTCTTTAATAGCATCTCTCCAATTAGTACGTTTTAAATTTGACTCAACAAGTTTTTCAGATAATTTATTTAAAATATTAGACATAAGGTTTCCTCTAGCGTACTTTGGAAAAGCCGCCTTTAACTTCTCAATTCCTACAAAAGTAACTATTCTACTTATAAGATCATTAACAAATACTTTCAAAGCAACTTCATCAAAAAAAACAATCTCTAAGTCTTCTTTTAAAGAACTGATAAATAGTTGTAAAGAAAATTCATAGTTAATAAGTTCTCTAGCGTTTTCTTCAGAGTCATAACCGTTTAGATTAATTAATAAGTCCATCGTATTATTCCAAGACCTTGGGGATTTCTCAAAACAAGCCAGCTTTAATATATCAATAATAAGTTTTACACATTCATCGTCAATTATTTCTTGGTATTCTTTTTCTAGCCTTGAATGAATACCTTTCAAATTCAACTCGTTCATTATAGCTTTAGCATATATATGCTCATGTTGTTTAGTTAAAATGCAAATATCACGAGGGGTTGTTATTATTCCAGTCTTTATTTTTTCCTCTATATCTAATGAGAGATGCTTGGCCTCAACTTCATAATGAGTGAAACACCAAACTTCACATATCCCTTCAGAATCGCATTTCTTTTTAGCACTTTTTACTCTTACTGTATTTTCTTTCATCATGCTGGCTATAGTATTTTGTATTTCAACTAACTTTGGTGCAGAACGATGATTTTGCGTTAATTCAAATGTTAAAGCTTCAAAATCAGAAGAGAAATTTTCAAAGGAATTACTCATGGCACCAGCCCAACCCATTATACGTTGTTTATTATCTCCAACAGCAGTCAAGAAATTAATGGGAGAATTAAAAGCAGTAGATATTAACTCGTATTGTAGATAAGTTGTATCTTGAAATTCATCCAAGAATATATGACTGTAAGTTGATTGCAGTACTTTTTTTATGAAAGGATTTGTTCTTAAAATAAATTCTGCAAGTCGAGTTATCATCGGAAATGTTATTGAACTATTTAAAGTGTTTTTACCATGTATCAGTAAATTCCAAATATTTCTCAATATCCAATTAGATGAATCACTATCGATTTGAGAAAGAGGTAATGTTTGAGATGCAAGTGCTTTAAATAATTTATCGAAATGCACTTCATGAATCCAGTTAGGACGTATGGGATTTCGTTCTGTCAGAAAACCTATTATTATTTCCTTAAATTCTTTCGAATCGAGGATAATATTATAGTCTTTTTGGGGCCTATATTCCTCAGCTATTGAAAGTCTAAATCTATCTACAATTAATTTAGCGAAAGAATCAAAAGTTTTGGATTCAAATCTTTTAGACAATTCTTTACCACATCTTACTTCTACTCTTTTTTGTAGATTTTCCGCTGCATCAACTTTGAAGCTTATTGCTAATATTTTTTGAGGAGGATTACATATTTCTGTTTGTAGGAAGTAGCTTGCCTTTTGAGCAAGCAGTTCTGTTTTGCCTGCACCAGGGCCAGCTAAAACCACTGAATTCTTTTCTGATTTTATCGCAAGTTCCGCCGCTGGTTCTAAAACTATCCCCTCTGACGGAATCCAATCGTCCTTTTTTATCATTTTCCATTCTCTTTTCGCTCTGATAAATTGAGTAACTTAAAAATGCGTTTTATGAGTCTATTAAAATATGGAGGGCAGTTATTTTTTAAATCAGTATCTGCTATTTTCAATAATGCTTCGATATGTGTACTAGGCTTACCTCGTCCTAAAAATAATGTATTATACCAAACCATTAATTCATGTTGTTCTTCAGTATAGGAGAAGCCTGTAGAAGACTCGTTTTTTAATGTTGCTTGAATTCCACTAATTATTTTTTGTTTGTATTTATCTGGTTCTTCAAATTCATCAGGAAACCTGGGACCTAGAGGAACTGTTTTTTTATATGCTTCAGGAAAAGCTTCAAGCATTGAAAAATCCAAATCAAGTGGTGAAGAAAAGAATACATTATAACCTTCTTCTTCCAAACGAGGTAACCAAAATTTATTTATGGAATTTATTGTTTTCGAATTCAATGGTCGATTATGAAAATTTTCAAGTTCTTCAGTAGTTATTTTATAAGGTTTTCCATCTCTCGTTACCGATAAAACTTCACTTTCCTCTTTACCATTTGCTATCGATTGATTTAGTACATACTTGATCCTTCCCCATCCTCCCCCGTTACGTTCACGGTCTAAATCTAACAAGGTAATATGAGGGATTGATAAGTGATTTAAAAGTCTCCACATATGGTTGACGTGTCTCCCACCTAAGGGAACTATAGAAATTCCTTCATCATCTGTCATTATTCCATTTACTTTAAGAAGTTTAGGTATAACAATTTCTTCAGAATCTCCTTCTCCTAAAATTACAAGTCGTGCGAAATATAGCTCTGGATAAGCTATAACAGCCTCTTTAATGTAAGTATATGAATCGCTCAGACGATCAGGGAGTGCTATTTTATTGACAATTGTATCCCCTTGAACAAGATTAATCCTAAAGTGGCGTATATTTTCAGGACTAACTCTTTTAATGATTGAGGAGCTATGTGATGAAAGTAGAACTTGTGCGTTATCTCTTTTAGAAATTCTGTTGAGATTGTCCATAACACGACCAAGTAAATGTGGAGACATATGATTCTCTGGTTCTTCAACAGCCAAAATCGTTAGCGAAGTTGAAGAGTTAACGACTAATTTTTGTTCGACTTCTAACAGTGATGAAACAAGGGATATATAAAATAATGAACGCAAGCCATCACCTAGTTTATCAATTGAGTAATTTCCTAATTCTTGAGTAGGAGAGAACTCCACTTCGATTCTTTTTAGTATAGTAGCAAGCGTTGCACTGCTGAATTCAAGTGAAGCATTTTGATAACGAAAATCCCGATGGTATTTTTTCCATTCTTCACTAATTATCTCTCTAATTTCTTCAACTCCCGTTATACTACTAAACAAATCATTTACCGGAACCATCTGATCCTTTATCTGTTGGTCAATATTTTCAGGCCACTTAATGTTTCTCATAATTCTCCATAATATCGTCCCAGAGGCATTCTTTAATTGCGTAACAGGCTCGCGTATTGCAGGGACATATATAAATTGAATAGTTGACCGTTGGTGTGGTGACACTGCTACAATGTCATCTTCTGTTATTTCTTGTTCCTCTGGAACAGTAATAAAGTTCAGCTTTTGTTCAATCTCACCGTCTGGTGTATTCCCGGGTGTCCATTTACCCGTAAGTCTCATTCTTAAATAGGGAATATCTTGTGGAGCCTTAATAATTAATTGATGAAAGAATGGCGGGATTGCATTTGTTACCGTTATATCTCCCTCTTCTAGTTCTGGAAACATTATTTTCACTTCAATGAATAATTCCATTATGTCCGTTTGAGTAGTTAAAGAAAGAGGGGTATGGAAGTCACCCTTTGTAATGGATCGTTCAGTTTGAGATGATCCGAACATTTTTTGTAAGGACTGAATCAATGCGGTTTTACCAACGCTATTACTGCCAACGAATGTTGTTATTTCAGAAAGATCGATAGTACTTTCATTTGGTCCAAAGCTTCTAAAATTTTTGATTTTTATCTGAGCAATTTGCATCATTAACCTCCGAAAAACTCGAATGTGGACTATTGATCTAAGTCAAAATACATAATTCGCCATAATTCTACCACCTCCTTCCAAACTAGCGTTCTATTTAAGGAAATAATGTAAATTTTTCGTAAATTTGAATATTTTAAATCTATATTATACATACGATAATCAGAAATTACTGGGGAGGTTAAGCATTATGCAACAGGCTAAGGAACATGATTTAAGACAACTAGTATCAGAATCATTAAGAGAAAGCAACGACAGCTACACAATTCAAGAGCTTTTCCAGCGCTTTCCTACAGCTACAGAACTAATGGATGTATCAGAACAACAATTAGTTTCTATAAAAGGAATCGGCAAAGGAAAAGCCAGGCAAATTACCGCTATGTTAAAACTTGCAAAGTTATTGGCTTTACCTGATGAGAATCAACATGTCATTCGTAGTCCTAAAGATGTTTTCCATTTACTCGAATCAGAATTACGTTACGAACAGAAGGAACACTTCATCTGCCTTTTCCTCAATACCAAGAACCGCCTCATCTTCAATGAGGTCATCTCCATAGGCTCTCTGAATGCCGCGATTGTTCATCCTAAAGAAGCATTCCACGCAGCGATTAGACGCTGTAGCACCTCTCTCATTTGCGCTCACAACCACCCGAGCGGAGACCCGGAACCATCAATCGAAGACGTTAATCTGACTAAACGGCTCATAGCCGCAGGGGAAATCATAGGAATAGAAGTCCTTGATCACGTCATTATTGGCGGCAATCGCTTTTACAGTCTGAAAGAACAGGGTCATTTCTAAATTTCATTAACTCCGATTTGTATATCCCTCAGATAATGAGATGTAAAAAACCTCCTCTAAATGATTTTATCCACGATTTAACCACACTCTGTATCAATTCTCTACTATAGGCATTGAAATCCGCACTAAATCCTGTTGAGCCTCTTACCAAAAAATTCTATCGTTTTATTAGGGGTGAAGGGAAATGAACAGCATCGAATCAATCGGGGAAAATATCAGGATTTTACGTTTAAAAAATAGTTTCAGTCAGGAGCAGCTTGCACTAAGTGCAAGGGTAAACACATCTTACTTTGGGCAGATCGAACGTGGAGAAAAGAACCCTACGATCAAAATACTAGAACAAATATCGATTTTCTGGAGATCACTTTAGTTGATCTATTAACTTTGTATGATCCGAAGGGAGGTGTGAGAAGCGGTTGCCATCCATCAGCTTTAACTATAACCCCTGAAACCATTAAGCAGTGTCTACTGGAAGTATTGATGGACAACACAAATATGATTATTGAAAACAAGAAAGAAACTTAAAGGTCAGTTGGTCTTTAAGTTATTGAAATAGCTTATCAATCAAATTGGAGGAAATATAATGATGAATAGCGCTCCAGGAAAGCATACATTTGCCCAAGAACCTATAGTCTTAGAGAATCCTATGAAGGGCTATAGAAAATGGTATTACAGCTTAATTTCTGTATCATGTATTGCTTTTATGATAATCGGAGGTCTGGGCTTTGGTTTGTTTATTGGTTTTATTATTGGATGGGCTTTGGCCTATATGATTGTAAATGGAATAGCTGGAGTGAGATTATTGAAGTTAAACTTCACTAATCATCCTATGTCATCACTGATTACAAATGAACAGTTATACGAGCGGTTAAGTACTTTTGTCCTTCCTGATTTCATTATTGAAAAAGGGCGGGGACGTTTCGCTTTGTATTTAAAAATAAGACTGTGCATACAATCTGGATTGACGAGAAAAAACAGACGTATTCTATTATTTCAAAGTTCAGAAAAAAGAGTATGATCACCAATGGGAATAATTAAGGTATCATAGAATACATACATGCTTATAATGCCAACCCTATTTTTCAAAATGCTGTTAATTCAGCAATTCCATTCTTCAAAAAACAAGAAAATGCTACTTTTCAAGAAGCATCATTAATATTGTATTAGAGGATTTAAAGTCTTGATTGAAATATATGTTCTTCTTTCCATACCTTCTGGTTGAAATTCATAAGCAAGCTACAACGTAACATCACTTTATTCACAAAAATTTCTAATTATATCGTTTACAAAATCATCTTGTCTCTATTTATTGGTTGGGCGGCAACTCCGTCGAATATCTCTTTAAGTTAGTCGAGTGCTTAATTCACCAAGGACTAAGCAGTAAACAAAATAGAATCATCAGTACAACGGGGAGAGCTGCCGCTCTTCCCGTTTATTTTGAGTTAATCTCTGAGAGAAGGTGAGAAAGATCGATAGAGCACTTGAAAATCCGGGAAGTCAGCGCTGAGCGTAGCAGGTGCACTTATTGAAGGAGTAGGCGTAGCACTTGGTACAGCAATATTCCCCAGTGCAGGAACATCCGTTGGTTATTTTTTCGGTATTGGATATGGAACACTCAGCGGCCTTAAAGCTGGAAATATTAATCAAAATGAATTATTGGAGGAATAAAACGATGAGTGATTTTTGGGAACGTGTAGTGGAATCTGCTGTATGCAGTGAGCCAAACAATTGAAAATCAGTACAAAAGTATTATTCAATTATTTTCCAATATGTAAATTCCCTTCGTTTTTTGTTTTATAATCGATCTTATTTCTTTTTAGCTTTTCAAATTGTTCATATACTTCGTCACGCGATATTCGTAGATATTTCGTTTCATTCTTTGATAACCATAATTCTGTAATTTTTTCTACATCAAAGGCAAAAAGTTTATCATCATTTTTTGTCCTTGAGCCAAATGTACCACTTATAGAGGCGAATATTGTTGCCTTTGTTACTTCATCAAATTCTTTGAAAAGATCAAGTTTAATTCTATTTCGATTCATTCCTTTAGATATTTTCAATATATGTTTTGGATTATGTAAAGGTTGTTCTATATCAAAAGGCAATGAATTATTATCTACTAACCTTTCATAGATCAGAAGTTCATTAACACTAGAATAGATCCCCCCTCTAACATTTAGCCATCCGTATTCGTTCATCATTTCAATTGTTACTTCATTTTCTTTTTTCAGTACCTCATCCTCTGTACAAATACCGTTATCTATTATTTTAAGGAAATTAATAGGTTTATAAATATTAGTCCACTCAGCGCCTTTTTTTGTGCCATGTTTTTTCATTCTTTTTATTAGATTGTCGGTTTGTCCTACGTAAAGCTTTCCTTCTTCTAGTAGTAATACATATATCCATCTTTGACCTTTTTCAAAAGTGAACATATTTCACATTACACATCCAATCCATGAATTTTTTTACGACCATCTATTTTTTATATTTCAGTCTTCCCTGCAATACAGACTTAAGATATTCGATATACAAGAAATGCTATCCCATGAAACTGTTACAGTTATTACAAACATGAGCATTACTCGCTTGGTAGGCACGCGTAAATATAAAAAAAGAATGACCAGCATCAATCATTCTTTCTCATTAAAAATATATTCATTTGGTTTCAGCAATCTTTTGCTCCACAAGCTCCACTAACTCCGATGCCTTCATGTTCAAAGCTTCAGCAAGAGATAGCAAAGAATTTAGGGTAGGCTGGTGAACGCCACGTTCCAGCATAGATATGTAGGTTCGGTCAAGGTTACTTTGGAACGCTAATTTTTCTTGACTCATCTTTTGCTTCTTCCGAGTGCTCCTTAATACTTGTCCAAATATTTCTTCTGATTTCAAGGTAATACCTCTTTTAGATTCATTATCTAGTTGTCTTAACCATAAAATCCACGTAGTATACTCTACAAAATGATGATAATCTATGATATGATTCATTCAAGAAAAACTCTGATATGTCAAAAACAATACTCCATTTATAAAAATCACTGTTGAATACAAAGTACATTATAAAAGAAGGGGATGAGGAAATGAGAAGTCTTTTAGAGAAGCTATATCATGGTAGCTTGCATCCAGATGAAAATATCATATCTAATGACCCGCAATACTTTAAGTTAAGCCAAAAAACATCTGAAATCATAGAGATTTGGAAGGAGCGACTTTCAGAGGAGGAATTCGACGAGTTAGAAACGTTATTAGACTTATATGCTCAAACTCATGGCATGGAGTTAACATCTATTTTCAAGTATGGATTTCGCTTGGGGGCGGGCATCATGGTCGAGGTCTTAACCGGGGAAGAGGAACTTGCTAGTAAATTGGGTACCTTTCATGACAAAACTCCATAATTAAAGGAGTAAATCCTGTGCGCTTAATAATTGTTCTAAATACAATTCCCTTTTGCAAATAATCAAGAAAAACAAAAAAAACCTTGATTTCTCAAGGTTTTCACTGTGATGCCGAGGACGGGGGTCGAACCCGTACGGTACTCACGTACCGCAGGATTTTAAGTCCTGTGCGTCTGCCTGTTCCGCCACCCCGGCATATTATGTGTTGTTGCTTCATACGATGTTTACGTATAACGCGACAAGAAATATAATATCATGAATATCGATAACGCGCAATCCCTTTTTCAAAAAAAGTTTTATCACATTAAAAATAACCCGTTCCAGCGTGTGCCGACACGGGTTATTTGGCATGTCGATTATCTGCGTTCGTCACTTCTGCTTCTCATTCCGACAAGGCCCAAGAGTCCAAACAATCCGAGCCAGCCCCAGTTAGATCCTCTGCTGGTAGTCCCAGTATTTGTAGTTGTACTGGTTGCCCGATATCTACCATCCGTTGTAGTGTTGGATAGTGGAGTTACCGTATTTCTGTTGTAGTTATCCCGGGTGTAATTTTCATTGTAGTTATTGGTGTTAGGTCTATAATTTTCCCCTGTGCGAATCTTATCTTTCATAATGCTCTCATGCTGATTCATCGTTCCCGTGGTACCGTTCATTAGATTGCCTTCCGTATTCATCATCCGAGTGTTATTCACGGTACCATCCATGCCCGTATTCGCGTTCGGGATACCGCCTAAAGCGGCTGACCCGATTGGATTAGCGTAACTAGCTCCCATTATACTCATTGACAGTACAGTACCGCATGCAAGGCTTGTTATCAGCTTGTTCACAGTGTTATGCCTCCCTTTATGGTTAGTTATCACTGATAATTTCCCCTTGGGTGGCACTGTCTATACATGAATAGCTTTACTCTTTTACAACATTCACTGTCTTGCTCGCTGCGTCATACGTAACCTTTGCTCCAAGCGCCTCAGCCAGAGCACGCACGGGTACATATGTTACGCCGGTATCAAGAACACCCTCCGTAAGTTTAGTACCGTTTAAGGTTATCGTTACTTTAACGTCTTTGTTCACCTGGTCATCCTCCCCAGTAATTCTTTTTAAAGCTTCATTGACCTGATCCGTCGTAGGACGTTTACCTGCCCGAAGTTGAGTCGTAGTTAAGCCGAAGGCCATTTGCAGATGTGAATAATCTTTAAAAGACGTCCAGTCTCCTCCCCACTCAAGCCCTAGCTGTTTTCCCACCTGTACAACCTCTTGCCAGTCCGCTATTTTATCTTTATCACCATCACGATTCATATCCCAGGAAATACTATTTCCATCCGGCAGCAAAAGCGCAAAATCAAACGCAAGGCCATAATTGTGATAGCTGGTTCCACCCTTGGCGTTGGTAACTATAGGTCCAGGCTTACTTCTCCCCTGCGCATACAAGGCATTTTGTTCAGCAATCGACCGCAATCCCTGAGTAATAACGATGGGCACTCCTCTGGCATAGCTTTGCTGAATCAAAGCCTTCGCCCCTGCTGCCAAAACAGGATGAAGCCCAACAAGCCTCGCTGCCGATTTGTCCCTCACTTGATCTAAAGTCAGCATAGAATCACCCCTTGGTATAATCAATGATCCCGCTTCCCCATTCGCTTGTACTAATACCCCTGCTTGCATCTGCAAAAAAAAGACCCCGGTATCCCCGAGATCTCCCCTGAAAAGCACCTATTCATAGCTTCTTCACCTTGGATCATTTCTACAAAAAAGGGCAAAATATTAGCGAAAGGTGGGAACACATATGGACATTCATAGTGATAGCTATAAAGTTGCTGCCCTGAGCGAGCAGGAAGAAGCACTCGAAATTATTCGAAATGCCGAAGCTTCCATTGCAAATCTGACCGGCAACCCAACGGTGACCCTAATTGCTTATGAAAAAAGTGAAGTCAGCGGTTCTCAGCATTAGACGATGTAAACCTCCACTAGATCATCTACATTGATCCACTTCCATTCCTCCGCCCACTGTAGCTTAAACTCACGCGAGTGGGTGTGAATGGAAGTCACAAAACCACTAATTGTCGTATTCTCAAAAGGATCAAACAGCACAACAGTGACGCGCACATGACTCCGTAACGATAAGGCAAGTGTACATTCGATCTCCTCCAGCTTCTGCTCATCCAGAATAGGCTTAATGCGGCGCAGGGTCTCCCGTTCATCCCTAATAATTCTTACCTTATGCTCCGGCAGCATCATGCGACTACTTTCCCACAGTCCGTTTTTCTCCAGCTTTTTGCCCATGGTAACCCCTCCCTAATTTCTATACTTATTCCGCTACACACGAACGTATGTTTGTATTATATCCACACCTTCGCTGAATAATCAATAATCAGGAAAAAGATCCCACTTTAAAATCCTCCTCTTTTATCTAAAAGTTGTATAATATTGAATATCTAATTGAGAGGAGCTTTCCACTTGAAAAAAAACAATGCCCTGCTCATCCTAATTCCCGTATTATTCCTGTGTCTATACCCCCTCGTATATCGAAGCAGTACCCTCTCAGACCTCACAAAAGGAATCGTAGCTGGCTTATTTATAGGATTGGCAGTGTTACCTCTACTCAAGCTCAAAATCGCATCAAAAAGACGCTGACAGTTGAACTGTTCAGCGTCTAAATTTCGATCTATTCTTGAACTTTCTCTGATTCAGCGGTGGACTGACCATCAGCATCGATGAGTCCTGTTGCTTCTCTTGCTTCATTAAGCTTGGAAATGCCGTATAGCATCGCGACGTCAGCGTTCTGATTCAATTCCTCGAACTTCTCAGCAGTGACCTCTGCGGAATCAGCACCTTGAGAGGCCTGTTCTTTTAGAGAATAAGCACTTTGAAAAGCAATTTTGGACTCATCAAGCAGTTTACGAATGTCTTCGGGCAAGCTAGAGGAAATTTTCACTTTCTCAGCCTGATTGGATAGGTCTGTTGCGGTCTTTTGGAATTCGTTAATCTTCTTCTCCAACTGCCTATCCGAAAGTTCTCCTGCTGAATAAGCAGCAATAGCTTCGTTGAACTCCGCTAAAGATGATTTTCCTAATTCATCAAGTTTAGACATTTCATTGTAGAAGTTTTGCACGGTTTCCTGCACTTCTTCTTCCGAGGCAGGAGCCGATGAAGTTGAATTATTATTGCTGCAGGCGCTAAGGATGACAGTCAGCATTAGCGTTCCTATTAGTAACACTTTTTTCATTATTTATCCCTCCACTTAACAGAATAATGTCGGTTTGTGTAAAGCGCAAATGAAATTTATGTAAAATGACTATTATGTTATAATTATTTCAATTGTAATCAGGGAAGGAGAGTATTTATGCCTTATTGCACAACCTGCGGATCAGAATATAAGCAGGGCGCTAAATTTTGTGGAGAATGCGGATCTAGCATTGACGGAACTGCTCCAGTGACCACCCGTCGTCCATCAGCAAATCCAAACGCTACTCAAGAAGTCGTGCTCTGGAAAGGCAAACCAGCCAGTATCTCTGATCGCCTCAAAGGAATCGTACGCCTAAACACGACTACGTACACCATTACAAGCCAGCGCATTATGGTAAAGACCGGACTTATCGGTAAAAATGTCGAAGAAATCGAATTACTGCGTGTACGCGATTTATCCGTAGCACAATCTATCATGGACCGGATGCTCGGCATCGGTACATTAACTGTATTTTCTGATGATGCCTCAGCGCCTCAGCTTCTTTTCCGAAAAATCCATGATGCCCAAACCGTCAAAGATGTTCTGCGCAAAGCTGTTCGTGACGAGAAGATCGCCAACAACATTAGCTACCGTGAACAAATCTAAGAACCTTTCACATTAAAAAAGCCCCGAAATCCGGGGCTTTTTCGCTAATATTCCGATGCTCGAATCAGTTCGGATATCGTCTTATGGAAGATAAAACGCTCCTGCTGGAATAATCCCTTTGGGTTGGCTAGGACTTTCCCACTGCAATACAATTCGCGCGTCCCCCTCATTCTCATAGTACTCCACTTTTATTTCATGTAGCTTGCCAGCTATCAGATTCACACTGCCTTTTCGCTCCTGTCCACTCTGATTCACCCAGCTATCAATGATCAGCCCTCCATCAATCCACACCCGTACCCCGTCATCAGAGGAGGAGTAAATGGTATAGGTTTCACTATAGGCTGCAGTCAGTTTTCCACTCCACCGTACAGAGAAAGCGTCGACACGAATGGCTGGATCAGGCGAACCCTGTTTCCACGAAAATTGGATGTTAGCATCGGTTCGCGTCAGCGCAGGTGCGCCGCTAAGAGTCATATTATTGTAATATTGCCCCCATAGTCCACTCTGCAGCACACTGTCTCCCTTAGCGGCTACAATTGCCGCCTCAACAGCATACTCTTCCCGCGTGAATACAAAGCTGTCATTCATAAAGGCTCTAATTACCGCATCGGTATTCTTCTCATAAAGAAGCTTGCCCCAGGTCATCTGATAAGACCATTTAGGCTGTGATTTAGATAGTAGTACAGGGGACGGTAGCTCTCCATTTTCTCCAATCGCAATCACTTTTCCACGACCCAGATCCCATAGACTATCATAGTGACTCCCCTTAAAATCCCCATCATAGATATCTAGTGCCAGCACATCTACTTTGTCACCGCTTGGGTAGTATTCGGCAGGGTCATCACTCCACTGATTTTTGGCGTTTGGGCTCCAGACCCACAATAAATTATGCAGCTTATGATAGCTGGTGAAACGGTCAAACATAAGGTTCCACAGTCCCACGTAGTTGATCTTCTTCCCCCACCAGAACCATCCGCCATTCATTTCATGATACGGCCGCCAGAGCACAGGAACTCCTTCATCATTTAGTTTTTTTAAAGAAAGGGCTATCTTATCCAGATCAGCGATCAGTGCGTTGTACTGAGAGGTACCCGGGGTTATATATTTGTCAAAATCAGCGTTGCTTATGCTCGTAGATACGTTATCCCAAGCTGGCGCAGTCCCTGGCAACTGTGCGTGATAGCTAATCGTTACGATTCCACCGGCTTTATACCAGCGAATAGCGCTGCTAACGACCCAATCCCGCTGATTGTCTATTAGTGCCGCCGTCTGATTATTGATTGCCCCCAGCTCATAGCCGTGAAGGGCGGCGAATTGCCCGCTAGTATTTTTCAGCTTCCCATTGAACTCATCGGCGCTCTCCAAATAATCATGTTGTCCACTAATCCATCCTTTTCCTTGCAGAAAATAAAGGGTATTCAACAATTTCTGAGCAGAAGGTACCGTTTCCGAATCCGCCGGAGCCATTTGCAATTTACGATACGCGATTTGCCACTGAACATCGCTCACAAACCTCGATGCCGAATCAACCATATTTCGAAGATTGCGCTGTTCCATCCACTCTCACATCCTTTTAACTTTTTTAAGTTATAGTATGGGGACAATAGTGACATGAACTCAGCGAATGGACATGAAGTTGTAAATTAATTTAGGGCAGTGTAAGGAACTGCTGAATAAATTCACGGTTCAATAAAAAAAGGAGCCCGGCGGCTCCTGACTATATCTCCAATTTACCTTGTATATCTCAGCGGTAGTAATTCAGAAATATCATATTTAGCTAACCGGCCGTCCTCGGATACAATAACTTTGCAATCCTTCCCGTAATCAGCAATTAACTCACGGCACATCCCGCAGGGAGAAACTACTTTAATTTCTCTTTCCTCGCTGTCCGGATCAGAATGCCTTACCGCAACAATCGTATCAAATTCCTTGTAGCCTTCGGATATCGCTTTTCCAATCACCATCGCTTCTGCACAGACTGTAATTCGTCCCATGCTAGCTTCTACATGTACCGCTGTAAAGATTTCCCCCGTCTTAGTACGGAGCGCCGCCCCTACATGGTGTCTTCCCCATTCATAGCGTCTAGTAATAATATCTTCAGCAGAGGCTATAAGCGTCTGATCTTCAATCGTAATCAAATACTCCATATCCAATTCCGTCCTCCTCTTATTTTTCCTAAGTATATTAAATCGCACTGCATTATGATATAAGATATACTATTTTAAGTTCCAAAAAAGGAGGAGCAGATTTGAAAATACAGAAATTACTCACCAGTCTCATCATTATTGTGTTACTTGCTTTGGGCGGTTACTGGTATGAACAGAACGGAGATCCGTCAGCCCCCTCGTCCACATCTGATTCAGAAGTTGTTCAGCTGATCTTCCCATCAGATCGTTATCCTGAGACTGCTAAGCACATTCAGGACGCGATTGCTAAAGGGGAGTCCGCGACGTGCACGATTAACCGTGAGCAGGCTGAAGACAACCGCAAAGAATCCTTAAAAGGGATCCCCACCAAAAAAGGCTACGACCGCGATGAATGGCCCATGGCCATGTGTAATGAAGGCGGCAAAGGGGCCGACATTGAATACATAACCCCAAAAGATAACCGCGGCGCAGGAAGCTGGGTTGGCAATCAGTTAGAAGATTATGCGGATGGAACCCGCGTAGAATTTATGTTCAAATAATAAGCTAACGTGAACAGTGCTTCAAAAGAATAGCCCCATCCGGTATACCGGATGGGGCTACAATGTGCATCAGCTAGCTTAGAATAAGCAAGCTTTAGTGATGATAACCAGCAAGATGAAGAGTACCAGAATAGCTCCTGTTGAAGTAAAAGGACTACACACCGGACCTACATTTACTGGGCTTACTACAGGACCTACGTTACAACCACAATGTTCCATTCCCATAATTAATTCCTCCTAATGATTAATGACTACAGCACAAGATATGTAAAAAGGAGATAAGCCGTTTGGGCGAACTGGCAAACAAATGCTATTCACCTAATGAATTAGGTAGGCACTGTCGATAAACAGGATATACACGAAGGAGGTGCAATATGGATATAGCCGCATTATCAATGGCAATGAGCCAGGCATCCTTAGCTCAAAATGTAGGAATACAAGTCATGAATATTGCCAAAAATCAGGCTGAAACCCAGAGTCAAACGATGGTGGAAATGCTGGGCAAAAGCGTTGCTCCGAATTTAGGAAAAACACTTGATATTAGTGTTTAATTGCTTTATGCTAAGGACACACGAGAACACTCGTTCTTATGTGTCCTTATGTTTTTTACTTTACATAGCCTTCGGGCTTTTCTTTTGCTCATTTATGCGAACATACGATCCTATAACTGATTCTGAATGAGGTGAATGATATGAATAACATGAAATCCTATTATCAAATGACTGCGCTGGAGAAGTGGACAGAAGATTTATACAAGCGTCTGAACCTTACTCAGCCTTCGCAAATTTCGATTGCTTATATTGCAGAACGGCTTAATATTTGGGTTCATTATTTGGATGTAAGAAGCAAGAGCATCGAAGCATCAGCGGGGATGTACACCATGTTTATTGACAACCGGCTTCCAGCCAGTCTGCAGCGGCTAGAGTTTCTCCATGAGCTCTGTCATCTGCTCCGCCATGGTACTGATCAAATATTGATGCCAGAACATTTTACGCGGGCACAGGAGGATGAATCTGAGCGATTTATTCTTTATGCAGCTATGCCCTACTCCATGATCTCCCGCATGACATTGCCTGAGCAACGGGAAGATGCAATCAGCTATCTTGCAGCAGAATTTCAAGTGCCAAGCGAGCTGGCTTTACAGCGGATTGATCAAATTCAAAGACGTGTTTTTCAGGGGCAATTATTGGCCGTGATGGGAAGAAACGAAGAACGATTAACACATATTCAATAATGACTGCGGAGATAATAAGGGTAGTCGCAATGAAGGACCATTAATTATGGTGGAATTTCTCGCAAGGGGGATCGATATGGAAGCCATTAAAGTAATTGAATTATTGATGACTCATCCAGATTATAACGTAGATGCAGTACACCCCGAAATTCCGGATTTTGTTGGGATCGAGTCGATTGAAGTGGATCATGAAACGGGGACCTTCTCCATTTTATTGCAAGAACCCAAAGAAGACTGAAGATGATTTGTGTAAGTTCATAATAAAAAGGCAGCAAGTATAGTATACCCAGGCAATTCTTTACCTACGCGGGTTTAACTATCGGCAGGAAATTTGCTGCCTTATATGTAATTATAAGCTCTGTTATGCGACAAATTGAATCAAACCAATAAGAATTAGAATGAGGAACATACCCACAACTCCCCAAATAATAAACCATAAGATTCTGAGACCTGGTAGGCTGGGACTAGTATGATTCTCCAATACCTTAATTCGCCGCTCCAGCTCCTGTATTTTTTCTTCTTGCTGCGTCATCTTTCTCTCCACCCTTCTAATGTGTAGATTACAAGATACAATAGATATGACATACCAGTCACAATATATTATCTTATAATATATACATTTTAGCTAAATGGAGGGAATTAATGAAGAAAAGAACAAAAATAATTCTTATTACCTTCGTTATTGTATATGGAGTCGCTTCTTTAGCGCTTCAGGCCTTCCGAAATCATATGGACAATGAAGTGATTCATTATTTGGTAGCTACGAGAGATTATAAGAATGAAGATCTTTATAAAGTACACACCCAGATTAGTAAGGCTCCCGTCGTAAGTACAACGGTGATTTTTGCAGATGAACCTAACGCAAGATACTTTTATCGAAAAGAGAAGGATCGGATTTATCAATATAGCATGGCTCTTGTAAAAAGGTTTGATCCAAACTATACATATAAACATATTGAGGAGGGCCTCCCGTAAAGGGGAACTTCTATTATAAAGGCGCGATTGTCTCAGTAGTCATGATATGGCTGCTGGGGCAATCGCGCCTTTTTTAGATTCTAACCCTTGATCTAGACGCTAACAAATTTTCTCAGGAACATAATGTGACCAAATGCCGTCCTAAATGGTGTTATAGGTAAAGGGGGCATAGAATCATGCAACGATCCATGACCCGGCCGGGAAATCATGTGATAAAGAGTTACGAAATCTACGCAGATATGCTGTTCCGGATTGCTTTGGTCCATTTAGGCAACCGCCAAGATGCCGAAGAGGCCACTCAGGACACCTTCATCAAACTGATAGAAAAAGCACCAAAGTTCATAGACGCTGAACATCAGAAAGCATGGCTGATCCGGGTAATCACCAATCATTGTAAAACATTACTGGGCAGAGGCTGGCGCAAGCGCGAGGTTAAACTGGAAAATGCTGAGCCGATTGCGGTAGACACTCCCGAGGATTTGGCTCTACTGCAGTTAGTTATGGCGATGCCTATGAAGTATAAAACCGTAATCCATCTTTATTATTACGAGGACTATCCCATCCAGGAAATCAGCAAGATTCTGCAGATTAGTCAGTCTGCCGTGAAGATGAGACTTCAGCGGGGACGGCAACTGTTAAAACTGGAGCTGGAAGGAGTGGAATCACAATGAAAGAAGATCAGTTTCGAACATTATACAAGAAAGCGGTGGATTCTATGAAACCAGGTGAAGAGATGAAAAAAGAATTGATCGACAAACTGGAGCAACAGCAGGAGCGGAAACGTCCACGCAAGACGGTTTATATCGCGGCAAGTATCGTCCTCGCCGCCGGGATCGGCTTAGCTGCACCTAATATATGGCAGCAGTTAAATGGCCAGAGTACTCAAGGGCAAATCGCTCAGGTAACTCCAGGTCCAAACCAACCAGACAATTCTGGCATAAATGCGTCCGGAAGCATTGTTATCCCCAAGTTGGAACTGCCAGATACCAAATCTGGCGTTATGGCAGATATGATCGCTCTAGTCGTATATAAAGATAACATTTATACACAGTCTGCGACTCGAATCAACGCAGCCGATGCTGCCGCTCTGCGTGGTGACAAGCTGGGACGTACTACAGGTGGCATCGATGAATGGAGCGGTAAAGACAAATATATTGAGTTGGCTTCTAACATTGGCGAAACGGATATCTATTCCGTGAAGGGATATGATTCCAATTTCCTGATTATGTCCTATTCGGAAATCAACGGCGAGGTATTCGCCGAACTGTATGAGCATACAAACGGGATCACCGTAAACAGCGGCGCAGATCTATTTGGCAAGCTAAATCTGGAAGGTCGAATTACTTCCGCACAGTGGGAAAGCTTCGACAGTTGGAACAACGGACAGCAGCAGTACACACCGCTTGCTGACGACGAGGCGCTTAATGGCTTCTTGAAGGCACTCCAAGCAGCCAAACCGCTGGCAGCAGAGCCACTTATCGCGCAAGGCATCTACGACAGCGAAGACCGCAAGGTTCTCTATCTCCAGCTGGAAGACAACGCCCGGGTAGAGCTGACGCTGTTTGGTCAAGGGCTAGTACGTTACGGTCAGGCACCTGTATTCTTCGAGGTCGAGTCCGGGGCATTCCAGCAGCTATGGGATAGTATGAAACCATAAGAATGATGGTCGGAAACCGAGAGTATAGCGATAGGAACAACGATTGGGACAACTTTTCGGGCACCATACCTATCAGAAAAGTCTAACTGGATACAAAAAAAAGGCGCTGCTTCAAAACCATTTCATGGCTTGCGACAGCGCCCTTTTTGTGTTGGCTGCATGGTTTGCATTGCGTCATGTCAGAATATCAGATTCTAAGTATAAAAGAGCCGTTGTAGATTAATCCTATGATGGCTCTTTTACATGTTCAATACTGCTATGATAACGGGACTCAAAAAAAGAACGCCCACCATGGACGTTCCTGAGATTCTTATTCGTATACAACGTTCCAGCTAGTTACGCATTTACACTTTCTGTTTTACGATCCTGTCTTGTGTGTAATGTTTTCATCGCAAATCTTGCTATCGGCTGAGCAACCAACAGTTCAACCCAAAATGCTATACCAAAGTTTCTTGGCCAGATGTGAAGGAAGTTTTTAAGTGGCTCTAGACTTATTTGTTTCGTCCCAACCCATGTACCGATTATCGATAATAAAATAGATAACACCGTAACATTCAATAAAGTATTCAACAGCACCCTAGCATTAAATCCATCGGTTTGTCCCATGAATTTCGGCATCACTTTCCCAACAATCGGCCCGGCAACTAATCTTACGGATAAAACTACGATCATCCACATAAACGGAATAACCTTTAGTGTATCTATATACACTTCCTTACTGAAGCCCCGTTCCAACCCCACAATAATAGGGGCAATAGTGTTTACTGAAATGATTGAAATAATGAGTAAAAATAATATACCTTCTTTTCCGTTTCTGGGCAGTCTTGTGTCTCCATGCATGTTTGTCATCTCCGTGAATCATATTTCAGATGGCAGACGTATCATGAGACATATATTTTTGGCCCAATAAAAAGACCAATATCTCTACACACTGATTTAATAATTATAGCACTTTTTTCAAATGAATGTCAGACCTCTATTTAAGATTTATTAAATCCCTCTGCTCTTTAGTGCATTCAAAAGATTTAAACTATCCCTGCAAGCGCATGGCGATAAATCTGGTATCAGTGCATCCGTTAGCAAGCTCAAAATTCCAGCCTTCCTAATTCCCTGCCTTTTGAATTTATGTACCTATAGCCAGCAAAAAAACCTTACAAAGTAAGGTTTTTTGATAAGCGGGCCCTGAAGGACTCGAACCCCCGACCAATCGGTTATGAGCCGACCGCTCTAACCAACTGATATAGAGGAAAGGGATAAATGCCTTAAACTCTATTTAAGAACTCTTGTTTTTATTGGGATTAGCTAATATCGATTAAACTTAATTAAAATGAGTTTGTGACCAAATTTGTGACCAATGTGCCCATTAGACCCTGGAGTTTGTCCTGGGTTTCTTTATGGACTTTTAAGCACAACTACAAACTCAACATTTTCTGTTTTTTAAATAGTTATATCCACCAATAGATATGAGGGCTCCACACATCATTACAACCATCAAAGATTGTTATTCCTCATTCGCAACATCATAATTATTGAACAATAATGAAATACCTGGTTTCATTTTCTCTGCTTTATGTATTTCTTAATCAAATAAAACAATACAAATCCTAACAACACCAAGCCAAGTATGGTGATCCATAGAATCGTTGGATTCCCTACGAAAAAGTATGTATTTCTGTATTGAAAATCTTCATTGTTCATCTGTATAAAAGCTCCTTGTTCTACGAACTATCTATTTCTTCGCAACCCATCGTTTTTCAACTTTGAAGTCCTTCTTAATTACTTTATTATCCCATGACTCCAGTATAATCCTGGGCTCTGACTCAAGGATATCCTTTGCCTTATCAATCTGCCCTGACTTGAAAAAGTTTATAATTTCTATAAGGTCACTTCTACTATGTAATCTTACGGCGTTATAACTAGCAAGTTCTTCACACGCTGAGGTATATTGATTTGAGGATATTACCATGGACTTTTTTGCCCTGTAATATCTCATGGAACTATAGATCTCTTGAACAGCTTCTAACCCTACTGGATAAGAATAACACTTTGCCTGAACAACATTTCGAACCCCCTCCCCGTCTGTAAACACTAAGTCAGATCCAAAATCTCTGCCTCCTCTCGTTTTATATGCATCACTATAACCCATGGCCAAAAATAAACGATACAGATATTCTACAAAGCCAGTTCCGTCTTCCATTCGGTCTATGTCCTGGATCGTAATCTTAAGTGGATCAATTACTATACTTTGGGGAGGGTAACTCTTCTTTCTTGATAAAACTTTGAATACAAAAACAGCAGTAATGATAGCAAGAATAACCAACAAAATTATCATTTTTGTCAACCAGCAACCCCCATTAATATAAGAACCTCGCCAATGCCGGCGAGGTTCTTCCAAATTGCAATGCCATTACTCCCAAACCCTAGAACCTTAATATAAATTATTTGGAACATTATGTATATATGACTAGTAAGAAAAAGTCCTAGACTACTGTTGGTTTTTGGACTCACGTTTCCCGTTAGCGTAAGCCCTTGCTAGTCCTGAATATCATTAACTAAAGAATACTTGTGTTCTTCTTCCTACTTCAATTCGTTCAGTAAATTTTCCTCCTGTATATTCTTCTATTGCCTTTTTCCAAAAGAGTTGAGCGGGCTTGTTGTTATCTATTTGGTAAACTTCCCATTTTCCCTGGTGCATATCAAATATATCTTTAGCAACCAATCTCCCTAATCCCAGCCTACGATACTTCTTCGCAATAAAAAATTCAGCAATAGAAAAATATGCGTCATCTTCTTCCCGATTTTTTAATTTGACTAAGACAAATCCAACAAATTTCCCATTGAGACTGATTAAATATGGATAATTGGGGTCTTTAGACCAATATTCATCAATTGGATAATTACCATATTTACCGTTTGCCTCAAACTGCAACTCCATAAATTCTGAGAAATCATAAATATAGAATTGTAACAGGTTGCTGAGTATTTCTTTATGTTCCAAGGTTGCTATTTTGATTTCATAGTCCATGTTTGATACCATCCCTCTGTAGATTCAACTATCGTTTCCCATTAGTTAAGTCCCAAACAAACCATGTTGCGATAAATTACTTTATAGTGTCGTGCTCATAGATTTTGGTGGGTCGTCCCCATTCGAAATTATCCAAACCGATTTCTCTGAATCCATATTTCTCATAGTAACGAATATGGTCAGTCGTTATATAAACCTTCGTATATCCCAATTGCCCCACCATTTTTCTGGCATGCTCCAACAATACTGAACCTAAACCTTGCCCTCGCTCATTCTCGTCAATGAATAAAGGAGCAATCCATGGCGATAAATCTTTTCGAATTATATTTTTCTTTAACATATTCAGCAATCTCTATATGACGCTCTGGACACTCTATTATAGATTTAATAGCTTGCATTAAGTCACTCCTTCATAAATACGGTTCTTGATGAGTATCACCTTCAAAAAAAGGTGCTTTCAGATTACACCTTAAGTTAACTGCGGGAAACGGAAAGTTTATTTTAAGTTAAACTTTACTGCCTGTTAGCTTGATGAGGCGCCCGCCAGTCTATTGTGTTTTCATTGGCAATTTATACTGGAATGAGACGTGGTGAGATCCTTGGACTTCGCTGGGGTGATATCGACTTCGAAAAGAAAGAACTCAAGGTGATTCAGACGGCCAACTGGACACGTGATGGTTTAGTCATTCAACGCCCGAAGACGAATGATTCCATACGACGGGTAAAACTTTTTCAGAATATTATTGATGACCTTAAGAACGCTACAAACAAATCGAGGATTATAAAAAAAGAATATGGGAAATTATTCGGGGAAAATCACTTAGTATGTTGCTAGCTGGTGGAGGCTATATAGATCCAAGGTAGCTCAACGGCTGGGTATGACTCTAGCGATGTTAAACTAACTTTATTCCCATCTACTCCCCGATATGCAAAGAGATGCTGCAGACCTGATAGATACGAAGATGAAAATGAGCAAGAAACCAGAGGATCAAACAACGCCGTGACCAAAATGTGACCATTTCCAATTTTATCGCTTTTCCAACTCTTCTACTTCTACTTCTACTTCTACTTACAAGGGAACCTATGGACAGCAAAAAACCCTTACAAATTAAGGGTTTTCTCTAAGTGGGCCCTGAGGGACTCGAACCCCCGACCAATCGGTTATGAGCCGACCGCTCTAACCAACTGAGCTTGGGGAAAGGTTAAAATGAGCTTAACTGCGTTTCTATTTCTTCTATAGAAAAAATTACCTATAACTGAGACACCATCGTCGATCTTAATCCAATCATAGCCATATTCCATTTGCAGCTTGATCCCCGGATCTTAACTATACTTACTACTTTATCATAGATTCCAAAACAAATAATAAACGTCGCTAAGTTAATATTAGCAAAACACTAAAGTGC
Organism: Paenibacillus sp. FSL F4-0236; assembly: GCF_038000135.1. Classification (NCBI taxonomy): domain Bacteria; kingdom Bacillati; phylum Bacillota; class Bacilli; order Caryophanales; family Paenibacillaceae; genus Paenibacillus; species Paenibacillus sp. FSL F4-0236. Next base: position 820,692 of record NZ_JBBOBK010000001.1, on the reverse strand, counting down.
TTAACTACATTTCAGAATTCTATTATAATCACTACTGCAAAAAGCTCTATTTTCACTAGATTTCAGAAAAATTCCTATATATTCTATTATTTACACGATAAAATATTTTTCTAATAAATTTGCTATATTCTCCTAAAATATGTATAGTTAATTTGTTCCAAAAATAAAATATTAGGAGGATTTAATTATGTTTAGGTTTTTTTACCGTATTTTGCCACTTGCTCTAGTCGTATTTTTATTAAGTGTCAGTATTCCAGTTTCAGCTGCAGAAGCACAGACAAGCGTTGATTCGGGAACAAAAGTATTCACTTCTGATTACAAGGATTATGATGGGAATATTGTGGGCACAGAGACTAAAAAAATCACAATAGATACCCCTGTATATGACTCCGAAGGTACAAAAAGTATTACTATTTCAGAAACTGTTTCCTATAATTTTGACAATGATTTTGAATTTAAAGATAAAATAAAAGGTGAAACCATCGTAACTGTTTTCTCTGTAGATAAAGATGGTAACAACTATGTTAACAACGAATTAGTGGTACAAGAACCTTATGAGCAACCCCAAATTTCTACAAGGGACTCAGGCGGGCATTGGAAGTATACATATTACAATGGTGATAACCCATCAACTCAAGTCTACATGTATACTGGCTCAGGCGTTTCTTTTGATATGAGAGACGTCAAAAACGCATATAAAGAGGTATACTTAATGAAGAATACTACTAACAATCCTAAGATTTCAGATTTCAAAATGTATGCCACACAAGTTTCAAATTCTTATGATAGTTATAATAATTACGGGGGAATGTATGCCTTAGAAATTCTTGGGGTAGTTGGAGCTATACCTTTTGCAAATGCAATAGCCGCAATAGCTGCTGGGGGTGTTGTGGTATGGACTGCCTACCAAGGATATAGCGCTTGGAGTTCTATGAATCAAGCCATGGCAAATGCCTATTCCCTTCTTTAGATTTTAAAAAAAACTGTATTTTCAATGCAGTTAGAGTGCCGAAAAAGTCCGTAGGACTTTTCGGCACTTCGATTTTTATATGGGTAGATTCATCTTTCAAAACAAAAATTGATTTAAAACGATCTAAGGATCTTAGTTTTTAGAATAACAAGATGAATTTAACCCCCCTGCGTAAAACCAGGTTTTCTCGACAACCTGACTATTTTAATGTATATTTTTTCGAAATTTTATATAATTAATGTAATCACACGAGCGAGAGGTAAATGTATGAAAAAAACCAATAAATTATTTGTATATTTATGTTGGTTCGCTGCTCTAGGAATCAATATAAAAATTTTAATAAGGTCACTTTCGAATAATGAGCCTATATTTATTAATGTAGTAGGTGTGATTTTATTAATAGTTGTTATTTCAACCTTACATTTTAATATTAAGACTAAGAAAAAATAAGTGTTTGCTACCTTCTGATCTTTAAGCAGAATCGTGTTGAAATTGCTCATTTTTCCTTCTTCTCTTTAACCTAGGTCGGAGTTTCTCTGCAACATCCAAAAAATCAAAGAAAAGATCATCCAGTCGCTGCACTGCCTGTCCCTCGCGGAAAGCATGCACCCCACCCCACTTGTCCTCTCGATCTCCTGCCATGGAAAACACACTACATGGCGGCGAACCATCCAGAATGTCCAGGTCAAATAATTCCGGCGGCAGCTCTGAATCTGACACCTCCTTAAAAGTCCTGAATAGGCATATGGTACGGATAACGGGGATTATGATTCTGCCGATAGATCCGCATCATTTGCGGGTCGATTTCTACATTACCCAGCACCGTGTATCCAGCCAACTTATATCCCATCGTTGAGCCACCACCGCAGCTGAAGCAAGAGAACACGGTATGTCCATGCTTCGGCACGCTGGCAAGATCTGATAACCGCCAATCCCATGCTGGGCGACTCATGATACATCCTCTTTATCAAAGACGAATCCGCAACGAGGACACTTGCAGTCAAAGCGTGACTCATCGAATTCACTGACATCTAACTCACGGTTCTGAAAGTCTCCAAGCTGATCGGCAGCCGGCTCTGTGAAATCAGCAATTAATCTTTCGGCTTCTCCCGCATCAAAACCGGACAGCGCCAGATCAGCCCCACCCTCTTGCAGCTCACCTAGTAATTGCGCCAGCGCCTCGTCATCCCAGCGACCAGACACTTTATTCAGTGCCAGATTCAGTAGCCGTTCACGCTCAGGATCCAGATTGACCACGGATACGGGCAACTCTGTGAGACCCTGTTCACTGACAAGCACCTTATACCGCTGATGGCCGCCGACCATGTTGCCGGTCTGTTCGTTCCAAACGATCGGGTCTACATACCCGAATTCGTCTAGGCTGCGTCGAAGCTTTTCATACTCTGAGTCGCCTGGCTTAAGGTCCCGGGGGTTATAGACAGCTGCATTGAGCTGCTCGATCGGAATAATTCTGATGTCCATAGAAACCTCCAATTAAATAAAAACAAATTAAAAAACAGCACCCAAATTAGGGTACTGTCACACGATTATCCTTATTAAAAAAGGTCAGGCAATACTTCTTGTATTTTTTTGAATACTGTTAAATATTCAGAGAAAAACATTTCAAAAAACATTTGTACAAGCTGGTCCTTCTCTGATTCAATTTTATTTTGTATTACGTCTGAAATTCTTTCTTTATTAAAATTAAACTTAGCAGAAACACTTGGAGCAGTTAGTTGGGATATTGATTGTGAAATTTCCGAATTAATTGAAGCAATAGCAAATTCAGAGGTAGATTTATCTTTGTCTTCTGGTAATAAAAAGTAAATGTTTAGCTGCACTAATAAAGTAGCTTTATCTAAGTTGAGTTCCAGATCCGGAATAGCACTAATTGAAAGTTGACTCTCAATTGGTGCTAATTTTTCTTTTAAATATTCTTCACCGAGTTCTTCCGCTCTGTTAAGCACTTCAGCTTTTAGCTTATCTAAATCAGTTAAGTCTCGTAACTCCTGAAGCTTTGCTACTAATTGTTTTCCTTGTTCATTAAGGCCTTCCAGATTTTGATTAATATTTGATAGTGCACTATTTACTTGGTTTTTAATCAAGGCCTCTGTTCTTTCCCTTAATTCTTTTGCAGCAGCTTCAAGTTGAGCTGCTGCCTGAGCTTTCGCTGCTTCTTCAGCTTCACGTGCTTTCTTTTCCAATTCCTCGGCTATTCGTTTTGCTTCAAGTTCTGCTCTTTCCTCCGCTTCTCTTATAGCTCTACGTGCTTCTCTCTCAGCTATTCGAGCGGCTCTTGCAGCAGCTCTTGAAGCAGCTTTTGCAGCAGCATCATTTGTACTTTGCACGAGGTTTTTCGCTGCATGTGTAACAACATCGGTAGATATCTTTAAACTTCGAAATCCCATTATCAAATTACCTCCATATCGTAATGGAATTATCGTTTCCTAATATCCTTTTTTAATTCTTTTTACAATTATTTGTGTTGAGTTGGTTTTCCATCTAGGGATTGGCGCAAACTCAGTCGGAGACGAAGAGAACCTGCTCATCATGCTTTTTTCTGAGCTTCACCACACAAACACACGTTCTTGATATAAAGCCTGAGAATGGCTCACAGAAGGTCAATTCTAAGCATGAAAAAGCACCCAACTCTACATTAGGTGCTACTCTTAATTATTATCGGATTCCAAAAGCTGAATTTAAATTATCGAGAGTGTATCCATAATCCACGAAATCCGGTCTTTTGAGATGAAGTTCTGCTATTCTTACAATCATAGTTATCCCGAAAGAATTTAAAGCAGTTGGATTTTGTTGTACAACTCTCATTACTTCTCCAAGGTCAGAAAAATCAGCAGTTCCATTCTTCAGCTTACTTTGAACGATGTAAATACTCCTCTGATCATCTTCCCTAAAAGTTCAATAGGCTTTTTTGCTTGCATCATCACTGCATCTCCTTTCGACATCATATTTCGACGCTCAGGGAGTTTTTCCCTTCTGGCATTTCACCCTAGAACAAAACTGTGCAGTTCCTTCCCAGCGCCCCCATATGCAACCCTTACACTTAGTTGGCTGCCGAGGCGGATCTTTTAAACGCCGCTGCTGTTGCTTCTTCAAATTAATTACCCCCAATAGAAAAAAAGCCGCCCAGTAATGAGCGACTTCACGAATATGTATTATTGTGTGCTAACTTGCTGTATTTTTGCGCCAAAATCATCTATTCCATATTGGAAGAAGAGATAAAGCCCTACTAGACCAACAATCCCAACTAAAAACTTATGCGCTTCACCTTTTACTCTCAAAATCCGTAAGAGTATCGCAGTTACCAGCATAGGAAAAACCAAATACAAACCTAATCCTTCAGCTATTGCCCAAGCCATCGCATTAAAAGTTTTTCCCACTGAATCTCCAAAATTGATCATATAACACCTCCTGCCACTGAATTTCGACAGAAGGAATAAAATTCCTGCAATACAAAATAAAAGCATGGCGTCCGCTCCGGTCCGTAGCAAATGCGCTGTGCTCTTTGCTTAAAATCTTTATCTCCATTGTTACAAAGGAGAACAAGACCATTTTAATATTAGATATAATTTAGAGTCAAGTAGAAAAGATCAAAGAAATGTCTTAACTATGGTTGTATCTAAAACTCTTAATCTCTCGCTATTCGAAGAAGGGGAAATATAAAACCCCTCTTGCCTCCCATTTATCAATTTGCTTCTCAGAGAATCCAATATTTATTGTAGTTTCAGATGTTGGAGTTCTTGGTTTTTTATTTACGATCTCATCTACTAATACTTGGTGTGGAATTTGAACGAAATAGGATATATCCTTCCAATATTCGCTTTTCCCCTCGCTTATTAGCCGTCTGTAAGTTCGTGGTATTAGTAAAAAAGCCTTATCAACTCTAATTAAATTTTCTTTAAACTTGTTGTACTCTGTTTTTTTGATTGTGACCTGTTCTAGAGGGTTTTTAATATCCTTATGATCACGGGGAATTATCCAAAAACCATATGAAATATCACCAATAAGGCCCGTAACCAATGATCCAGTGCTATTTACTTCTTTTGCTTTTTGGGACTTCAACCACTCTATGGCCCATTTAATTCCTAGCTTTGTATTTGGTAGTATTTCGTTTAAAGTTATATTTTGGACAGTTATTTTCTTCGCCTTCTTTCTGGAATATTGTTGAAATAATCCTAACAAGAGTGCGCTGTAATCACAAACTGTCAGAAAACTTGCTGTTTTCGAAAAGAGACACTCTGATAGTGCATTCCTTTCTATTTCTATGTTTTACCCACTATTTTGAGAAAATCAAAAATACAAAAAGCGAGAGGAGGTACGCCCCGGTTACTGCTACATTTCTGTAGCCGTGCGTGTCACTCTCGCCTAATTTTCACAATACAAATATATCATGATCAAAGCCAAATGAACGGTCAATGTGCGGTCAAATAACGGTCAAAAAGCGGCTATTTTTTATATTTCATATCAAGACGTTCTTGTCTCAGTTTTACAATTCTAAGTTTCTCTTTTGCCGTCTCAGCTTCGATTTCTTTATTACGTGCATCATCTTCTCTTTTTAATTCCTTTACAATATGAAGTATTTCCTTTTTCTCCTCTATAGCTTCATTAATGATGTTATTCATAGCAAAAATTTTTTTTGCCATGAAATTGAAATACATTAAACATATTAAAATAAATATAATAAAAACAAGATACATTACAGCGGTTAAAAAGTAAGTATCAGCAGTTCTTTCACGCTTAATCTTTGCCGCTTCATCATAAGCGTTGGCGATTTGTTTATTTTTTAGATTAGGAACATTAGCTTCTTTGATTTGTTCTATAGTCATATCTCTAGCAGCATCGGTTATAGAGTTATCAATGTTGTCGTAACTCTGATTAGTATTAGTAATTACTCCTGCAACCATTGTAAAAACAAGACCCAAAACCGTGAATAAGATTGTTAAAGTTTTAATCCACTCACTTAACGAACTGGCATCGGATTTCAGTACTCTAAGCTCACTAACTTCCTTATCCAGCAAATTTTTCTTGGCTGCTTCTAACCCCTTTATTGTTATTCCTTTCCATGAAATCATCTTTATTCCAAATTCCTCTTTAAAGTAGCTTTCAATGTTTTTGTACTTCTTGATCGTTGAGTTTGTCATCTTATTTCTCCTCAGTACTTATTTCCCTATATTACTATATATCGGAAATCAACTAATGAAAATAAGGACCACTTATGACGATTCGTTAATGCTCTGATTGTCATAACTCCCTCCTCCTCCCTTATTTATCAAGAACTTATCCCAGCAGGTATTACATAATGGTGGTTCAATAGGCAAGCCCCTGCATCCGCACTCCCGTCCATCGCAACAGTATTCAGGCTCATATTCGATGGGTTTTCCGCATTCCATACACTTATCTGCACTGTATATCTGTCTTCTCCTCTTCCCTTTTTCTCAGGGTCACCCGGACCTCGCCAAAAGCTCTCTACTTCAACCTAGGTTGCGTTTTGATATTTTTCTTTTCCGTTTTAACCACTCTTTTTTTCATATCCAAACATATTATTTTATATAACTAAAAGAAGGAGGAACAAAAATGCTTAGTGTTATCAACTTTAATAGTTCTCTGCTTACGAATTTGGACGACACTGGAATCTCTCTTACTACCGTACCGGGGTTATTACTCGAATTTGGTATATTCGTAGCAACACCAATAAACGTTCTAAACATTCTTTCGTGTATTGGTTCCGATCCACCCACTAATTCAGTTGTTGCAACTTTTGAAGTCTACCTTGATGGTGTGCTTACGGGACAAACGATGATTGAGGCCGTGAACGAATCCCAACAGATTACTTTTTCAACGATAGTGTCGAATGTAACTCCAGGCCACCATGTTATCCAAGTATTCGGTTACGCGGATACAGCTAATGAATTTATTGTAGGTGGTCCTATTAACGCTACTGCAACAGTTTATGGGTAATGGTTTGATCGGCCTCATTCATCTTCATGAGGCTGACTTTCATGCCCCTCCCAATTCCAGTCTTACTGCAGGTGCATTTCAATAAGTTCAGCACCTTTACCCAGCCAAAATAATACCGGTCCTCGTGAGCTCAGCATCCTTTTGAATAAACCCTCTGTTATTCATGATGGCCAGCTGTCCGCGGGTAACCAGAATCAAATTATCCGAATCGAAATTTCGCCTGTCCCCATCCCCGAATATGACAGCATGTCCCCTCGGAACAGCGTGCCCGCATTGCTGCTCCCAAATTAGTAGGTGCTTCCCGCGCCACATATTCGGATCAGCAATCTTTATATCTACATAATCATCCCCGTTAACCCTCTCAGAGCCTACAGGAACATAATTGTGCGGCTTATGGCCCTTCTTGAATTGAGTATCCTCGCCACCGGTCCATAACTTCTTCTTTCCCTTATTGGGTGGAACGCTACCTAGTTTGATCCTGGCATCGATTCCGCTCTTCAACCCGTTATTTTTGATAAAGGCTCGCATTTGCGAAGGCTGGATCTACACTTCGAACTTCTCATTAAACATTGAAGTCAATTCCAGAACATATCGTCCATGAATGTTGGTGCTGATAAATTCCTTGTGCTCCAAACTGTATCGAAACATCAATCATCCCTCCAGCATCTTAGGGATAACCATATTAGCATTCATCTTGTCGTCAGTCAGCTTGATGGCATCCAACACCAGAGATCCGTTTGCAATGATTTGGGAAGCAACGCTTGTTACTGCCTTCGCTCTGCTGAACCACTGGGTATGACTCCAGCGATGTTCAACGAACGATACTCACACCTACTCCCAATCATGCAGGAAGAGGCCGTTGACAAAATTGAAGCAGGACTGAATAAATACGCTGAAAAACAGCTCGAAACTGCAGAAAAATAATTCACGTTAGCAAATCCGTTAGCAAACTTATACTCCCAGCCTTTCCCCATCCTATTTTCTTTATATCATTAACCCTATGGACAGCAAAAAACCCTTACAAAGTAAGGGTTTTTGATAAGTGGGCCCTGAGGGACTCGAACCCCCGACCAATCGGTTATGAGCCGACCGCTCTAACCAACTGAGCTAAGGGCCCGGATCTAAAAATATCCGAATGTAGAATTGCTGTTGTAAATAAATTGGTTGCGGGGGCAGGATTTGAACCTGCGGCCTTCGGGTTATGAGCCCGACGAGCTACCGGGCTGCTCCACCCCGCGTCAGAAAAAATATTCAAACAGCGACAATAAATAATATACAGTACAAATCGGGTCTACGTCAAGGAAGAATTTATAAAAGTTCTCAAGGCAGAAATCTAACCCCGTACCTTCCCTTACGGGATCGATAAATTTCTACAAAACGCGGGTCATGATAACCGTAAATCCAGCCATCTTGCTCCAATCTTTTAGCCAAACAACCTGCTTGAAATCTGGTCCTGAACAGTTTCGCGAAGTATATCCAATTCATGATGCCCTCTTCTCCTTTTCGCAAATTTATGATACACCGCTCTGAACTTATCATGCCCAAGTTCCACAAAATAAGCCACCAGAAAACTGGTGGCTTAGGACATATTCCAGAGTCATTCACCGATCGAGTCAAAATAGACCGTGGGATCTTTTTCAAGTGTATCCAGCATGGTATTCCCTTGCTTCTCCCAAGCTTTGAGTGCATTCTCGACGGTTTTCTTCCCCTGATAAACATCAATGAATAATTGACGTCCAACATCACTAATCCGGCTAATCCCAGGCTTCTGCATCTGTAAACTGATCAATAAAGGATCCGTTGCAGGTAAAGGCTTAAGCGTATAAAAAGCTTCCAAATTTACAGAAGGGGTCTGAGCGGTAATATAATCCTTACGGGAAGTCAGTTCACTCTTGTTATGGGCTTTGATTTTCGCAACCTCATTACTGTTGACGAACTTAATCAAATCCCAGGCATCTTCCTTATTAGTAGCCGTAGAACTAATAGCCATCATATTACCAAGCCATGTTCCAATGGCAACATCCGGTTTTTCCTGAAAGGTAGGTACAGTAACCACACCCCATTTGATGGGACTGTAATTTTTGATCTTAGCAGCATTACGGGCCACTCCCGCCAGTTCATTGAGATAACCATATTCTCCAACGACCATTGCTGCTTTACCTGTGAGGAACAGATCGCCTTGGATTGGACTGTAGGCATTCCCTTCTGTTCCTGCAAAATCCAACCCATTTAGCTCAGGTACAATTTGTTTCTTAACCAACTGGCTGTAAGTAGTCCAAGCCTGATTCCACTGTGTGGTATTTACAGTCATGTGCTGACCCTTATTATCGTACATCGTAAGTTCTAGCGGTGCGACATAGCTCTGCATATCCCAGAATGGATCACTTAAGTAACGGTTCATCGAGAACCCGTATATCCGAGTTTCTTTATTAGATGACTTCTTCGTCACCTTATCTGCTAGCGTAAACAGTTCATTCCAAGTCATCTTGTCCGTTGGATAGCCCACACCAGCAGCATCAAAGATTCCCTTGTTATAAAAAAGCGCACTAGACGAGAAGATCGGCGCCAACGCAAAAAGACTTCCTCTACCCAGCTCACGAACTCCATTCAGCATTGTAGGCGCCATATTGCTTAAATCATACTGATCACGCGCTATAAGCGGCTCCAGCGATTGGACAAGATTATGATCCACCAAACTCTTCACTAATGCGCTATCACCGACGATCACATCAACAGGCTTATCCCCGCCCATAATCGCCCGGATATTTTCCAAATTGTCAGAGCTTGCGTCTGAGGAGGTGTTATTGTACCGAAGGTCATTCGTATCTATAGCCGGAATAATCTCCAATTTGATTTCTGGATGCTGCAATTCATACATATCTGTAAACTGCTGACGAAAAAACGAATCGTCCTCCCCAGACCATAGACTCCCAATACGCAATACACGTTGCTCCACTGAAGCCTTAGAAGGCTCAGCCCAAGCCGTATTCCACCCATCAGAGATTAGTGGTAGTATCAGCGCAGCGCATACCCCAAGGCTTAACCAGCGGCGCCACAGCCGTTTATTGTTGTTTATATGATTCATTATTATATCCTCCCATAAAATACTTGATTCTTCTACATCTTATGGATAAATAATCCATAATCCTAGTAACAGTATAAAGCTTTAATCAAGAAGGGAAGTTACAGGACGTTTAAAGTTATACTACGATTTCTTCATATTATTCTCATAAAAATGTTACTAGGAGCTTTTGCAGATACACGATCTCCACTACTAGAAGGTTTCGGCAGATACTAGGCTGATTATAATTGCACAAAGTGCAACTACAGTGCCAATTCCTCTAAGAAAAGTTAGTTTAAGTGTACAAAATACAACTATTCGTGTCTTGGATGACAGTTGAGTATGTTGTGTCTGTTAAAAAATAAAAGCCCCTCACTGAAAAGTGAGAGGCTCGCCTAAACTATACTCATTTATTTAAGCTTAAACACCAAATGATGAAGGATCTTTTCTCCAAGATTTCAGTACTTCTACGTCCGTCGATTCAATTTTACCTTGTGCAAGAGCCACATCAATCAATATGCTGTAGTTGGACAAGCTTTGTAATGGCATTTCAGCTGCAGCAAAAGCATCCACTGCACGGTGCAGCTCATAGCTGAAGATTGCGAGTACAGCCAGCACTTCTGCGCCAGCTTCTTGCACGGCCTGGGCCGCTTTGATGGAACTTCCACCTGTGGAGATCAGATCTTCAATAACAACAACCTTTTGTCCCGGCTTAATCAGACCTTCGATCTGATTCTGCTTGCCGTGGCCTTTAGCTTTATCACGGATATAAGCCATAGGCAGATTGAGCTTATCTGCTACCCAAGCTGCGTGTGGAATACCCGCGGTTGCTGTACCTGCGATCACTTCAGCGTCCGGATACTCGCTCTTAATAAGCTGGGCGAAGGCATCTGCAATATAGTTACGAACTTCTGGGTAAGCCATAGTCAGACGATTGTCGCAATAGATCGGCGATTTGATACCAGAGGTCCATGTAAAAGGCTCCTGTGGACGCAGCGCTACTGCTCCAATCTCCAGCAAATAACTTGCTACTTGTTCACTTCTATTTAATGAGCTCATGCTAGGGTCATCTCCTCAATAATGTTTAGTGCTGCTTGACGTGGATCTGGTGAAGCTGTAATCGGCCGTCCTACAACAAGGTAGTGACTACCCTGACGAATGGCTTTTCCAGGCGTCATAACCCGGGACTGATCGTCCAAGGAAGCACCTGCTGGCCGGATACCCGGTGTAACCGTGCAAAATGCTGGGCCGCAAGCTTCTGCGATAGCTGCGGACTCTTGTGGCGATGCTACTACGCCATCTAGACCCGCATCGGCAGCCAGCTTGGCGTATCTTACCACAGTATCCGCTACCTCTCCAGCGATCCCAATTTCGTTATTCATCACTTCTTGACTCGTACTGGTTAGCTGGGTAACTGCAATAATCAAAGGCATCTTAAGGGCAGCATTAGCACTAACTGCTGAAGCCGCTCCTTCGCGTGCTGCAGCCATCATGGCTGAGCCTCCTGCCGCGTGTACGTTAAACATATCAGCGCCAAGATTCGTAAGACTTTGAGCGCCACCTTTTACCGTGTTAGGGATATCATGCATTTTCACGTCAACGAACACAGAATAGCCACGAGATTTCAGCTCTTGAATAAATTCTGGTCCTGCCGCATAGAACAGCTGCATGCCTACCTTCATATAGCAAGGAATTCCTTCCAGCTTATCGATCAAGGCTCTTGCTCCAGTCACATCAGGATAATCCAAAGCGATCATCAGACGGTTCGCCATCGCTTTCCACTCTACTTCTCCTACTCCCATAACCATGCTCCTATCCAGTGCAGACTACATCCACACCCTTTATTTATTAGACCCTAGGCATAGCGGAACGGTCTGCGTAAACGCAAACCGCCCTATGCATCTTTATGAGATTAGTTCAATTGTCCGACAAAAGCAGGCATGGACTGTGACGAGAAGTTAATCGTCTGCAGCATTCTGAGAAGTGCCGTCACTGTATCCAGTGAAGTCATACATACGACGCCGTTCTCAACCGCTTCACGGCGGATTCGGAATCCGTCACGTTCTGGCGTTTTACCTTTAGTCAGTGTATTAAAGACGAAGTTAGCTTGCCCACCACGAATCAAGTCGAGAATGTTTGGCGCACCTTCATCCAGCTTATTTACATTCATTACGTTGAGGCCTGCTTCTTCAAGCGCTTGTGCCGTGCCTCCAGTAGCAATGATTTTGTAACCCATGGAGTGGAAGCCTTTCATAAGTTCTACAGCTTCTGCTTTATCTTTATCTGCCACCGTAACGATGATAGCGCCAGTAGCTGGAATTTTCATCCCTGCTCCGATCAGACCTTTGTATAAAGCTTTTGCATACAACTTATCACGGCCCATAACTTCACCGGTCGATTTCATTTCAGGTCCGAGTGTAGGTTCTACTCTGCGTAGTTTCGCAAAAGAGAACACTGGTACTTTAACCGATACATAATCGCTTTCCGGCCACAAACCTTCTGTATAACCGTCATCCTTCAGCTTGCTGCCGAGAATGATTTTGGTTGCCAAATGCGCCATTGGAATTCCTGTCACCTTACTCAGGAAAGGAACCGTACGCGAGGAGCGTGGATTTACTTCGATTACGTATACTTCGTTCTGATAGATAACAAACTGGATGTTGACCAGTCCAATCGTCTTCAGTTCCTTAGCGATTTTGATTGTGATTTCGGCGATTTTCTCTTTTAGACCTTCATCCAGATATTGCGGAGGATATACAGCGATAGAGTCACCGGAGTGAACACCTGCGCGTTCGACATGTTCCATGATGCCCGGAATTACTACTGTCTCACCATCACAAATCGCGTCTACCTCAACCTCTTTACCTAACATGTAACGGTCAATCAATACCGGATGCTCCGGATTCACTTTCACCGCTTCTACCATGTAGCTAAGCAGTTCAGTATCGTTATATACGATTTCCATTGCACGTCCGCCTAGTACGTAGGAAGGACGTACCAGCACCGGATACCCAAGGGATTGTGCAGTTTCTACAGCTTGATCCACGTCGGTAACCGTCTTACCTTTCGGTTGAGCGATATCAAGGCGTGCCAGCAAAGCTTCGAATTTCTTACGGTTCTCAGCTTCATCAATGCTATCAAGGCTAGTTCCAAGAATCTTCACACCAGCAGCACTTAGAGGTGCCGCAAGGTTAATCGCTGTTTGACCTCCGAATTGAACAATAACTCCAATCGGATTCTCTTGCGCAATTACGTTCATGACATCTTCGAAGAATAATGGTTCAAAGTACAACCGGTCCGAAGTATTAAAGTCTGTAGATACAGTCTCAGGGTTATTATTGATGATAACCGCTTCATATCCAGCCTTTTGAATGGCCCATACCGCATGAACTGTGGAGTAATCGAACTCAATCCCTTGACCGATCCGGATTGGACCAGATCCCAGCACGATAACCTTTTGCTTATCAGAATGAATGACCTCGTTCTCAGTCTCATAAGTCGAGTAGTAATAAGGTGTAGAAGCTTCGAACTCAGCCGCACAAGTATCTACCATTTTGAACACAGGTGTTAAACCTTGCTCCAAACGTAGCGCGCGCACATCAGCTTCTTTGGTGAATTTCCCATTCGCTTGTCCTTCTGCACGAATCTCAGCAATCGCACGGTCTGTAAAGCCTTTACGTTTCGCTTGGTATAGAGTTTCCGCAGACAAAGTTTCTTCGCCGCGAATAACCTCTTCAAAGTTAATCAAACCTTCAATTTTGGAGAGGAACCACCAGTCCACGTTCGTAATATCCTGGATTTCTTGCAAACCGTAACCACGGCGGAAAGCTTCAGCAATCAGGAACAGACGCTCATCGTCAGGCTTCGCAAGACGTTCACGCAGCACGCTCTCTTCCAGTGTCTCTGCACCTGGCAGACGGAACCGGTGAACACCAATTTCCAAGGAACGGATCGCTTTATGAATCGACTCTTCAAAAGTACGGCCGATCGCCATTACTTCGCCTGTCGCTTTCATTTGCGTACCCAGCTTACGGTTCGCATGAATGAACTTGTCGAACGGCCAGCGTGGAATTTTACTTACAATATAGTCAAGTGTTGGCTCGAAGCATGCATAAGTCTGTCCGGTTACCGGATTGACGATTTCATCCAGCGTGTAACCCATCGCGATTTTGGCAGCCATTTTGGCAATTGGATATCCTGTTGCTTTGGACGCCAAAGCCGAGGAACGGCTGACACGCGGGTTTACTTCGATTACATAATATTGATAACTTTGCGGATCAAGTGCGAATTGTACGTTACACCCACCCTCAATATTCAGGGCGCGGATGATTTTGAGCGAAGCTGTGCGCAGCATTTGGTATTCACGATCCGATAACGTCTGGCTAGGTGCCACAACGATACTGTCACCTGTATGTACGCCTACAGGATCAAAGTTCTCCATGTTGCAGACAACGATACAGTTGTCATTAGCATCACGCATAACCTCGTATTCAACTTCCTTCATGCCCGCAATACTCTTCTCAACCAGACATTGTCCGATCGGGCTGTAACGAATTCCTGCTTTGACAGTTTCACGCAGCTCTTCTTCGTTATCGCAGATCCCGCCGCCTGTGCCGCCAAGCGTATAAGCTGGACGTACAATCAGAGGGAATCCAATTTCCTCAGCGAATTTCATTGCTTCATCTACAGTAGTGATAATGGTGCTGTCCGGTACAGGTTGATCCAATTCACGCATTAGATCACGGAACAAATCGCGATCTTCTGCTTTCTCAATGGAATCAAGCTGTGTACCGAGAAGCTTAACATTCTCTTGCTCAAGCACACCTGCACGAGCCAATTCTACAGCCATATTTAGGCCAGTTTGACCGCCCAGCGTTGGAAGCAATCCATCTGGACGCTCTTGGCGAATAATTGCAGTTACGAATTCAAGCGTAATAGGCTCGATGTACACTTTATCTGCAATATTTGTATCTGTCATAATCGTTGCTGGATTGCTGTTAATCAGTACGACTTCCACGCCTTCTTCTTTAAGGGCTTGGCAAGCCTGAGTTCCTGCGTAGTCAAACTCCGCTGCTTGGCCGATGACGATCGGTCCGGAACCGATCACTAGTATTTTTTTAAGTTTATCGTTCTTTGGCATGTTATAGAGCTCCTTTCACGGCTTCAAGCTGTAAGTTAGTTTTTGGCGCCGTGATTCTGGCGTTTGCCGCAAGTTGTGCCTGACGTGAAACAACAGGTGTCTTTGCTTTATGATCGGCAATCAATTGAAGGAAGCGATCGAACAAGTAGCTGCTGTCATGTGGTCCTGGCGCCGCTTCTGGATGATATTGCACCGAAAATACTGGGTAACGAGTATGTTTAATACCTTCAACAGTCTTATCATTATTATTAATGTGAGTAACTTCTAGTTCAGTGTTCTTCACAGATTCCTCATTCACGGTATAACCATGGTTCTGGGAAGTGATGAAGCAACGTCCGCTTTCCAGTTCCTTCACTGGGTGATTCCCACCGCGGTGACCGAATTTCAGCTTCTCTGTATCCGCTCCACAAGCAAGTGCAAACAACTGATGACCAAGGCAGATGCCGAAGATCGGATATTCACCAAGCAATTCGGAAATCGTCTTGACAGCGTGAGGTACATCTTTCGGGTCCCCAGGGCCGTTGGACAGTAGGATACCATCTGGGTTCAGACGGCGAACTTCTTCCGCTTTTACATCATGTGGCACTACAACAACATCACAACCACGTTCGTTAAGCTCACGTAGGATACCAGCCTTCGCACCGTAATCCACAAGTACAATTCTTTCTTTGTTGCCTGGGCTGCTGTATGAACTTGCAGTTGATGTACGAGCTACCTGATTGCGCAATTCCTCAATCGTAGTATTTCCCATCATTTCCATCAGTTCCTCTACACGTTTGTTAGAGGTGGTCAGGATCGCTTTCATTGTTCCGTAGTGGCGAATAATCCGAGTCAACATCCGAGTATCAATCTCGCTGATCCCTGGAATATCGTATTCTTTCAACAAGTCGTCCACACTATATTCAGCACGCCAGTTACTAGGTACCTCTTCATGACGGCGCACTACAAAGCCGTGTACAAAAGGTCGAACAGATTCAAAGTCATCCCGAGTAATCCCGTAGTTCCCGATCAATGGGTAAGTCATTGTAACGATTTGTCCGCAATATGACGGGTCAGACAGCACCTCTTGATATCCTGTAATTCCTGTATTAAAAACAACCTCGCCTGTCTTCTCGCCCTCAGCGCCAAATGCGGTACCTGTAAATAAAGTTCCGTCTTGCAGCAGCAATCTCGCCTGCATTCCATTCCACTCCTTCTTGTTTCTGTAGTCTAATGCCTATGCCTTACAAGCCTTCCGGAGTGAACGTGTACACAATCGCTGCATCCGTAAAGATCAGCAACTCCGCCCCACCAGTCCGCTAGTTTTTCTCAGTCCATACGGCTTTGCCGTCTACCCATGTCATTACTGGCCAGCCCTTAAGCTTCCAGCCACCGAAAGGAGTATTCCGTCCTTTACTTGCGAAAGATCCTGGGTCTACTTCTTTCTCCTGCTCCAAATCAATCAGTGTCAAATCTGCAGGAGCTCCGATATCCATCACACCGGTGTTCAGTCTGAATACCCGTGCAGGATCAGCAGTCATTCTTTGTACTAGTAAGGATAAATCCCATTTCCCTGTTGCTACAAACGCTGTGTATAGTAGTGGGAAAGCTGTTTCGAATCCAACGATACCAAAAGGTGCAAGTTGCATGCCTTTAGCCTTCTCTTCCTCACTATGCGGCGCATGATCCGTAACAATCATATCTAGTGTGCCGTCAAGCAAACCTTCGATACATGCTTCAACATCGCGGCGGGAGCGAAGCGGCGGGTTCATTTTCCAATTGGCATCAAGGCCTGGAATATCTTCTTCAGAGAGCAGCAAGTGATGCGGACACACTTCAGCAGTTACTTTAATGCCGATTTCTTTCGCTTGGCGAATCAGTCGCACCGATTGTTCAGTACTTACATGGCACACATGGTAATGAACGCCTGTCGCTTCAGCCAGCAAAATATCGCGTCCAACATGGATGGCTTCTGACTCATTTGGAATTCCTTTCAGGCCATGCTTTCTTGCGAACTCACCTTCGGCTACACAGCAGCCTTCAACCAGTGAATTATCCTCGCAGTGAGCAATGACTGGCATATCCAGTGCTGCGGCGATGTTCATAGCATCTTTCATCATTTGAGCACTTTGCACGCCCACGCCGTCATCGGTATAACCAATAGCTCCAGCTTCTTTAAGCGCTGCAAAATCAGTCAGCTCACGTCCGAGCTCATTTTTCGTAATGGCTGCATAAGGAAGGACTTTAACGAGTCCTGCTTCACGCGCTTTGTCTTTGACAAATTGTACGATTTCCGGGGTATCTGTTACTGGACGGGTATTAGGCATACAAGCGATGGTTGTAAATCCGCCTTTGGCAGCCGAACGACTTCCGGTTTCCACTGTTTCCTTGTGTTCAAATCCCGGTTCGCGTAAGTGCACATGCATATCAATGAGTCCTGGAATGAGCAGCTTACCTTCAGCATCAATGATCTCTCCAGCTTCTGGAGCAGCTTCATTTCCATCGATTAAGGCCGAGATAACACCTTCTTCAAGTACAATATGTTTCCGCTCTAACAAGCCTTCCTTAGTCAATACGCTGGCGTTTCTAATAATCACTGTCATGATTCTACCTTTACCCACAGATCCCGACTGCGGGCCCTCTCGTTATTATATAATAAAAATTCATGTTTGTGTATATTTATTAGTCCTTATTCATCATCATTCTTTAAACTTTATAATAAAGCTCTTTCGAGAACTGCCATCCGAACCGGAACCCCATTAGACATTTGTGGGAAAATCCTTGATTGACTGCTCTCTACAACTGCATCATCAATCTCGACATTCCGGTTAACCGGAGCTGGGTGCATAATGATTGTATCTTTTGCGAGCTTAGCTGCGCGTTCTTCCGTTAAACCATAATGTCTGCGGTAATCTTCCGCGGAAAGTACGATGCCAGAAGAATGACGTTCCAGCTGCACACGAAGCATCATGACTACATCTGCTTTAAGAGCTTCTTCTATCGTTACATAAGGTGCGTATTCCATAAGCTCAGGAGCCTTCATATTCTCCGGTGCACAGAATTGCACTTTAGCCCCTAGCTTTGTAAGTCCCCACAGATTGGAGCGTGCTACCCGGCTATGCATGATGTCCCCGATAATAGAAACCGTGAGACCCTTTAAATCTCCAAACGTTTTGGTCATGGTGTAAAGATCAAGCAGCGCTTGTGTTGGATGTTCATTGTTGCCGTCACCCGCATTAATAAGCGGTATGGACACCTTCTCAGCTAACTGCTGCAGCACACCTGCAGGCTTCAAACGCACAACTCCGGCATCGATCCCCATCGATTCCAGTGTGCGTACTGTATCGTAGATCGACTCCCCTTTTTCTACACTAGAAGCTGCAGCCGTAAAATTCAGTACTTGTGCACCCAGTCGTTTCTCTGCCATTTCAAAGGAGAAACGAGTGCGTGTGCTGTTCTCAAAGAACATGTTAGAAATAAAATGCGAGTTCAAAATGGGAGTTAACTTCTCACTTTGATTGTCCCAGTATGCTGTTCGGTCGAGCAGCCCAGTGATTTCCGACCGGTCAAGCTCTTTTATTCCCAGCAGACTACGTTCCTTTACCTTGGTAAGTGTCATGATGTTATCGTTCCTCCCGGTTTGAAATAATGTAGACCTCGTCTTTGCCGTCGTATTCCTTCAGCGCCACTTCAATCTGCTCATGCTTTGAGGTAGGTACATTCTTACCGATGTAGTCTGGTCGGATCGGCAGCTCGCGGTGTCCACGGTCAGCCAGTACTGCCAGTTGAATCATTCGTGGGCGTCCGCAATCCATCAAAGCGTCCATCGCCGCGCGGATGGTGCGTCCGGTGTAAAGCACATCGTCGAACAAAATAACCTTCTTATCATGGATGCCATCATTGCCGGAAGTAATAATGACGTTACTCTTCACTACTGCTTCACTGCCTCCTACTTCACGGTCATCCCGATAATGTGTGATGTCGAGTTCGCCGTAAGGAATCTCGACGCCTTCAATTTCCTTGATCCGCTCAGCGATGCGCTGTGCTAGGTACACGCCTCGTGTTCGGATACCGACCAGCAGACAATTTTCAATCCCTTTGTTCTTCTCCAAAATCTCATGAGCAATACGCGATAATGCCCGGCGGATCGCCGTTTCGTCCATAATTACATTTTTCTCAGTAACCATAATCTTGTCACCCTCCACTTGTTTCGCCTGTTCAAGTTCCTGGAAATCAAAAAACTCCTTGCCTATTAACAGGCAAGGAGTGAAATCCGCAGATGAAGAAGATGATGGCCGCGCGCATAAAAAGACAGTCCGGTGTATACACTCGGATACCTTTCTAAGAGTCGCGAACCTCGATTCACGTTACCTTGCCAGCCTCACAGGACTGAATTAAAGGCGCTATTCATTTAATGAGAATTATGACAGAACAAACCCTGCATGTCAACTTTATCTGCCTAAACTACAACACTTTCCAAGCCTGCTTCTATTAACAACAAAAGGAAGGCGGTATTATAGGGAAAACCGGAAAACCTCCCTATAATTAGGCCACAATAGTCATTATGATCAGTTTATGCGGAAATCCTCCCTATAAATTGAAGGATTTCCTTGAATACAACCAAATATGCTGAAATAGAGGGGGAAATTCCCTATATTCTAGCGGATTGAAGCTAAAACACAAAATTAGAGGGAAGAATTCCCTATCTTACAGTAGCTCTATTCTACAGTAGTCTAATCCACAGTAGACTTGCCACTACATAAAGAAAAACCACCCAAGGTTTCCCCTAGGCGGCTTCAATGTCTAACTAATGTTTAAAATTCAAACTCCACATCGCTTAAGCGTCTTTGGATTTCAGAGATGACACGTCTTTCTTCCTCTTCCCCTTTAGCAATAAAGGTAACAGAGAAACGTACAAACGGACCTGCATCATCCCAAGGCACGGTGGAGATTAGCTTCTCACGGATCAGGAATTGCGAGAAATCCTCACCGGATTCGAAACGGCGACCACCTTTGACACCCTTAGGTGCTGCAACATAAAGGAAGAAGGAGCCCTTTGGTTTCTCAGCATGGAAGCCCAGGCTGTTCAGTGCATCTACCAACAGGTTGTGACGACGAGAATACTTGGCAGCAATCGCTTCAGTAATCTCTGGATGAGCAAGACCGTAAGCCGCAGCTTTTTGAATCGCGATAAATTGACCGGAATCATTATTATCCTTCACATCACTGAAGGCTTTAACTACTAGCGGATTACCGGCCACAAAACCGATTCTCCAGCCTGTCATATTGTAGGACTTGGACAGGGAATGTAGTTCCACGCCAACATCCTTCGCACCCGGAACTGACAAGAAGCTAAGCGGCTTCAAACCGTCATAGGTCAAGGCAGCATATGGTGCATCGTGGATAACGACTACATCATATTTTTTAGCCCATGCAACTACCTCAGCAAAAAACTCAGGAGTCGCACTAGCGCCCGTCGGATTGTTTGGATAGTTCAAGTAAAGAAGCTTAGCTTTATGAGCAACTTCTTCTGGAATTTCGTTCAGATCTGGAAGAAAGTTATTCTCCTTCTTCAGCTCTACTGTAAACACTTGTCCACCCAAGTATTTAGTGTGTGTACCCAGCACTGGATAACCCGGCACCGTCATGATCGTAATATCTCCTGGGTTAATGAAGCAAGAAGGCAACATCGCCAATGCAGGCTTAGAACCGATAGAGTGAACTACCTCCGTAACGGGATCAATACCTTCAACACGGAATACTTCCCGCAAATAATCAGCAGCAGCTGTCTTAAACTCAGCAATTCCATTGTCCGCATAACCACGGTTCTCTTCCTTAGCTGCTTCTTCAGCAAGCTTAGCCACGATACCTGCATCAGCCATCTCATCTGGTTCGCCTACGCCCATGTCGATCAATTCAATATCAGGAAAATCCTGTTTCGCGGATGCTTTGGCACGTTTGATTTTCTCGAATTTATAAATCGAAGTGTCCTTGCCGTAGTTCGCACCGCCGATACGGTCTGCAAAATTAGTCTGAATGAAGCTGTCTTGGTATTGTTCAATACTCATACTTTCATCTCATCTCCTGGATATCTATTCTAATTTTAGAAGAAACGGCTTCGCCGTCCCTTGGATGGCTTATGTTTCTAGAGATCCGTTTCTGTGATAAAAAATAAGGATAAAGAATAAGGCATAACCTTCTCTTTATCCTTATGTTATTAAATATGATGGAAAGCAGAGTTCAATACCATAGACTAATTATCACTTCATTTGTACTTATCTGCTGCGCAATGTGAACAGAACATCTTCCATGTCTTCCGGAATAGGTCTGCTGAATTCTTTATATTCACCTGTCGTAGGATGAATAAATCCAAGCACCGCCGCATGTAACGCCTGTCCATTCATAGCTGTTCCTTTACTGCGTCCATAAATCGGATCCCCCACAAGCGGATGACCAATGAATTTCATATGCACTCTGATCTGATGCGTGCGGCCAGTCTCCAGCTGCAGCTCCAGTAGTGTACAGTCACCGAAACGTTCCATCACTGTAAAATGGGTCACAGATTTCTTGCTGTTCTTTTCCGTCACAGTGTATAGCTTGCGATCATGTGGATCTCTACCGATCGGAGCGTCAACCGTTCCTTTGTCATGCGACAAATTGCCGTGTACAACTGCTATATAGCGGCGTGTTACACTGTGCTCTTTAAGCTGTGCTGCGAGCGACGCGTGACTGGCATCATTTTTAGCCACCATAATAAGACCAGAGGTATCCTTATCAATACGATGTACAATACCTGGACGAATCTCACCATTAATACCGGACAGATCCTTGCAGTGATACATCAGTGCATTTACCAAGGTGCCTGACGGGTGCCCGGCAGCCGGATGTACAACCATACCACGCGGCTTATTTATAACAATGACATCGCTGTCTTCGTATACAACTTCAAGTGGAATATTCTCTGGGATCAAGTCTGTAACTTCCGCTTCTGGTACGACAATGGAAACTTTATCGCCTTCTGAGAGCTTATAGTTAGCTTTAACCGGTGCCCCATTAACCGTAACATGGCCACCACTGATCCACAGCTGCACCTGAGAACGAGAAATATCCTCTTCCCAAGATTCCGTTATATATTTATCGATTCGCTCCCGCGCGTTCTCTGCTGAAACGGTCCACTCCGTGACGTCCCTCTCTTCTTCGCTCGTAGATGCCGCTTGGTGATTGACGTCTTTACTCAAATCATTCATTCCCTTCTTTTACTTCCTTTGCTTCTTTTACTTCTTTGATTTCCGTGATTTCTTCACCATTCTTAAGATCGCGGAAGGAGTCCAAAAGAATCAACCCAACCCCAATGACGATACATGAATCCGCAACGTTAAAAATCGGGAAGCTATAGCTTCCAAAATTAAACAGAAGGAAATCGACAACCTCACCACTGATCATCCGGTCTAGGAAGTTACCTATCGCTCCACCCAGAACAAGTCCAAGGGCAACCGATAGCATTTTCCGCGAATGTCTAGTTTTGTTCAAGTACCAAACGATACCTGCAACCACTACAACCGTAACTAAAAAGAAGAACCATTGCTGACCTTGTAGAATCCCAAAAGCAGCCCCGCGATTACGATGTGAGGTAATTAGGAAGAAATTCCCGATCACCGGAATCTGTTCCCCAAGCTCCAGACGTGTGGCAATGAGATACTTCGTTCCCTGATCCACCAAAAATACAATAAGAGCAATCAAATAGTACACCACAGAAGTTGTCACTCCGTTCTTATTTTTCCCGCCAAATGCGGTACGAATACTGTTATAAGACTTGTATATTGTAGCACAGCCCTTAGAAGATCGTCTATTGCGTGACACCTCTCGGGCGCTTAATCTTGGGGACTATTTTCCATCGCTAAAATAACGCCTCTCAGGTCAACCTAACAAAGAACCATCCGGTGCAAATCGGTTTGTCGGAAGGATTCTTAAAAAAGTACAGAAAGGAGCTTACTCATCATGACGCACCTGACAGTACAGCAGCTCTCAGAGCTACGCGCCCGATTAGAAAAAGACCGTGATACTATTCAGCACAGGCTTCAGAATAATGAAAATTACGGCTTACAGGAATCCATGCGGGATGGCACCGGAGAACTTTCCGAGAATGACAACCATCCAGGCGATGCAGCCACCGATTTGTATAATCGCTCCATGGATATTTCACTGCTAGAGCGGGACGAGCATGAGCTGGATGATATTGAAGCTGCTCTCAACGCTATGGATGAAGGCACCTATGGGATATGTAAGGCTAGCGGTAAACCGATCCCTTTTGAGCGTCTATCCGCTATTCCCTCCACGCTTTATTGTAAAGAGCACGCCCCACGTCAAAATGCACCTTTTACTCGGCCCATTGAAGAAGAATTTTTGTCTCCTCCATTTGGGCGTACGAGTCTCGATGAACGAGAGGATCAAAACGGCTTTGACGGTGAGGATGCCTGGCAGATTGTAGAAAGCTATGGCAACTCCGATTCCCCCGCCATGGCGGAGGGCAGCAACATTGACTCCTATAATGATATGGAGATTGAAGCCGATGAGCTTGAAGGCTGCGTAGAGCCTTGGGAGAACTTTATCGCCACCGATATTACAGGCAACAACATAGTTGTAGTACCGGGACGTAGCTACGAGCGTTACAAGGATAGTGGCGAGGGAAGTTACATGCTTGATCCGCTCGAAGGCGAGGAGTAAAAGCATTGTCCCCCACAAGAAAAATGAACAGCGTGCGGTTCCAGTTTCATTGGGAATGGCCCGCTGTTTTTTTGTTTTTTTCAGCTCTACTTCATTTTGTTAAGAAAATGTTCAGATTCAGCTGGTAAACTGATCTAACGCATGCTGAAATCGACATACAAGGAGTGTAACGTAAGTGAATCACGACTATTTTAAAAATGTACAGCAACTCAGTCATGAAGATGACCGACGATATTTATTATTAATGAGAGGCTTACGCATCTTACACGAGGAAAAAAAGCAGCGCAGCCCTCTCCAAAGATTAAAAAAGGAAAGGTACGGACTGGGGAGAAACATAGAAGTCCAAGGTTGGATAAATCCACCAAAGAAGATTGACCGAACCCCACTCTCTCCTACAAACCAAGTAAAGACAGCTACGCCTTAAAAAGCTATTTGAATTCCAGCTGACGCTGAACAATTCGTACAATATCCGCAATATAATCTCCGATGATCGGTAGATTCAAGGCTCCAAGAACCTGAAGAACATAGATGATCGTTGCCGCAAAAAAAGTAAAGCCAAGCGCGATCCCTACTCCACGAGCCGCTCCATATAAAATATTTTTCCAAATTAGAGTCCAAGGTGAATATAACAGCTCCGTATACTGATAAATTCGTGATTTCTCTAAGATATGGGCCCATTCAAAGGTTAATCGATACATTGTATTCATTTTTTCTTCCAGTGGAATGTCTTCTGGATTGCGATGATCTGCTGTTAAACGCTCAGGGTTTTCCTCAGGAATAACCTTTTTCTCCACTCCCTTATCTGGGCTGTTCTTGTTGCCGGATGTCTTGACGGAGATTCTGTTCTTCTGATCCTCCACAGCCACAGCTCCTCTCATACGTCTATATTCGCCACAAAGTAAACGAGCCCGGTCAAAGAGAATACATCTCCTTGAGCACGAGGCTCGTTATTTTCGCGGGCGAAATATAAAGACTATATTTCCCGCATAAACAGAAGTTCTCTGTTTACACTTGTGCCGCTAGTATATGCTGTTTTGGGACAGGTAATGCAGATTTACACTTCAATATGGATACCGATGGATTTACCACCGACATCTACCGTTTCAAAAGCGTGTTCTCCGCCAAAATCAACCGTAGTCACAAGTACATTGTCTCGCAATACATTCTCAAAGGCTGTAACTGCTGCTTTAAGCTCATCGTCTACACTCAGCGTGAGTGCGATCCGTTTCTCGATCGGCAGATCCAAACGTTTACGGTAATCTTGAACCGCACGAATGATCTCACGAACCCAGCCTTCTTGTTCAAGCTCAGGTGTGATTTCGGTATTGAGCGCAACCGTAATTCCATATCCGGAAGCTGCGGCGAAACCTGCTTTAGCTTCTTTTTCAACGAGTAGCTCTTCAGAAGTGATCACCAGTTCTTCTCCCTCTGGCGTCGCAATCGCGATTGAGCCATCTTGCACCGCTTTGCGGGTAGAGTCACTGTCCAAAGCTTTTAGGAAGCCTTGCAGGAAGCCGACGTTTTTACCGTATTTTTTACCGGCAACTTTAAGATTCAGCTTGAGTGTGAAGTCAACAAATCCACTGTCGCTAGTCTCTAGCACGATGTTCTTGATGTTGATCTCGTCTTTGATGATCTCTTCATACTCAGCCAAATGGAAGTCACGGTTCATCGAAACGATCAGCTCAGACAGCGGTTGACGATTCTTAATGCCTGTTTCGTTACGCACGTTACGCGCCAGCTCAACGATTTGTCTCGCACTTTCCATATCCTCTTCCAGCTCTTTATCGATCAAGCTCTCATCAGCAACCGGATAATCTGCTAAATGCACACTTTCTCCGCCGCCAAGGTTCGTGAAGATATCTTCAGACAACATCGGTGTAAATGGAGCCATCAAAGACGCTGTCTTCAAAAGCACATGGGTCAGTGTACGGTAAGCATCCAGCTTATCTTCACCTAGACCACTACCCCAGAAACGATCACGGGAACGACGGATATACCAGTTACTCAGCTCATCTATAAAGTTCTCAATACCTTTGGATGTATTCACGAAGTCATTAACTGCAAGTCCTTTGTCTACCAAAAGAATCAAGCTGTTCAGACGGGACAAAATCCAGCGGTCCAGCTTATGTTCCGATACTTTAAAAGGATGATCGGCAGGATCATAACCATCGATGCCGGCATAAAGCGTCAAGAACGCATGCGTATTCACCAGTGTATCTACAACTTTCGATTTGGTTTCCCCTACAAGACCACGAGAGAAACGTTTGTTATTCCACGGTGCACTATCGGATAGAATCGCCCAACGGAAAGCATCCGTGCCGTAATCGTTCATGATATCCCAAGGATCAATAACATTGCCTTTTGATTTGGACATTTTTTGACCATTCTCATCAAGGATATGACCGTGAGCAATAACAGCTTTATATGGAGCTTTACCTTTAAACAAGGTAGATACAGCTAGTAAGCTGTAGAACCATCCACGTGTCTGGTCGATCCCTTCACAGATCATATCCGCTGGATATTGATCATTCAGCTTATCCTCGTTCTCAAATGGATAATGACTTTGCGCAAATGGCATCGAACCACTATCGAACCAAACATCGATAACTTCTGGTGTGCGAACCATCTCTGCGCCTTCGCTGAAAGGACTGCGTAGCTTGATCTTATCTACAAAAGGCTTATGCAGCTCGATATCCTCAGGTACATCGCCAATCGCCATCGCTCTCAGTTCTTCAATGCTGTGTGGAGCGAACTCTTTGCCCGTTTCTTGACATACCCAAACATTAAGCGGTGTGCCCCAGTAACGATTACGGCTGATATTCCAGTCCACCAGTTCATCCAGGAACTTCCCGAAACGGCCTTCACGTACATGATCAGGATACCAATCTACACTGTTGTTGTTAGCAATCAGCTGATCTTTGATCGCTGTAGTGTTGATGAACCAGCTGTCTGTTGCGTAGTACAAGAGTGGTGTATCACAACGCCAGCAGAACGGATAGCTGTGCTCGTATTTTTCTTTGCCGTAAAGCAGTCCTTTTTCAGACAAAGCTTTAACGATATCCAAATCGCAATCTTTCACGAAGCGTCCAGCAAAATCAGACACTACATCCGTATACTTACCGGAATTATCAACTACGTTCACGAAGCTGATGCCGTTCTCGCGGCAAGTCTTGTAGTCATCTTCACCATGCGCTGGTGCCATGTGTACGATCCCTGTACCACTGGAATCTGTAACGAAGGAAGCACCTACGATGACATTGCTTTTCTCTGCCTTGATGTATCCGAATGGAGGAGCGTAAGTTTTACCGATAAAATCGGAACCTTTATGTGTAGAAAGGACTGTGTGCTCGCCTTTCATTACTTCCTCCACCAAATTTTTGGCAACAATGTAGATACCGTCTTCTTGTTGTACACGTACATAATCCATGTCAGGGTTCATGGCTAACGCCATATGTGCTGGCAGCGTCCAAGGTGTAGTCGTCCAAGCTAGTACGTAGTCTCCACTGTCATCCAGTTTAAACTTTGCAGTCGCACTGAGATCCTTGACAGTCTTGTAGCCTTGGGCTACTTCATGGGAGCTTAGGGTAGTCTGACAGCTTGGGCAGTAAGGACTAACGCGGTGTCCGCGGTAGAGCAACCCTTTGTCATGCACAGTAGCCAAGATGTTCCACACGCTCTCGATATACGTGTTATTCAAAGTTACGTAAGGATTATCTAGATCCGTCCAGTATCCGATACCCTCTGTAAACTCGCGCCATTGCTTCTCATAACCGAAGACGCTGTCTTTACATTCCTGAATGAATTTTTCTACGCCATATTCCTCGATCTCTTGTTTGCCGGAGATGCCAAGCTTCTTTTGTACGCCTAGTTCTACTGGCAAACCGTGTGTATCCCAGCCCGCTTTACGTACCACGCGGTAACCTTTCATCGTTTGGTAACGACCGATGAAATCCTTGATTACACGGCCCAGCACGTGCCCGATATGCGGTGCACCGTTCGCTGTTGGAGGACCTTCGTAAAATACATAGTTCGGACGTCCTTCACGATTCTCCATCGATTTACGGAACGTATTTTCGTCGCTCCATTTCTTGAGTATGCGGACATCTCTTGCCCGCGCTTTTTCTTTGACATCTACTTTTTGCATGTGATGGTCAATCCTTTCATGGTTTAGTCTGTAAAGCTCTTTTCGATCCTTGGGCAGTCTGGTTCAGCTGGCGCATTCAGCTCTTGTCTTCGGTACCCGAGCTGCGATCCCGCAGGGCAGCACTGGCTCGGGGTGCCACTGGGACCGGCGAGTGAAACGCCGGTCTGCTCTAGCAGTGAAGGCCCCGCAGGCGAACCCGCCAGGGGAGCCTAAGAAGGGCCGCTCCTTCAGCCACATGAGTCCGTTCGCTTCCACCACCGTACCCGTTTGCACGAGGCTTTACATTGCGGGTGTCCAGAAGGCGGCAGCCCTTGGGGTCCCCCTTAGAAAGGGGGATTTAGGGGGATGGCCACCCCGGAACAACAAAATAAGCGTCATCCCACCCCCAAAGGGGCGAGACAACGCTCGCGATACCACCCTAATTCTGCGCATGAGCACATCCTTAAGGGGAGTGTATTCAGCACAATCTCAGTCCTGCGCGTAAATCTCATGCACAGGTCCGGTGTAACGTCCGGCGGACGGCTAAGCTTACGCACGATCAACGCTTCAGCTTAACTTCTAGGGGAAGATCTTCCGGCAGGGTTCGAACAATCGGCTCTCAGCAATCGCCGACTCTCTGGAGAACGTTACCTTGTCGTACTTGTCCCGTCATCGAATACATATAAACATTATACAGATATGTTCTATTTATAGACTTTTTAAGTCTAAATGTCAACAACCGCTAGCCAAATCCGCAATTAGGAGTATACCTGTGCAGGCGGAATACTTTATTATGATCGATTTTAGCGGAAAATAAAAATAGAGGGAATAACTCCCTCTATTTAGCCGATTATAGCATGAAATTATAAATTAGAGGGAATTCCCCCCTATAAATTCAAGCAGCATTCATTCATCATAGTGCATTAGATACGATGTAGAACATCATCCTTAAAGGTTACGTTCTCGCTTGCCTCACGACTCTCCAAGGCATTCCAGTCATCCTGTGACAACAGCTCGAGCTGTGCTTCCACCAATGTGCGGAAACGAGTGCGATAGATCGAAGCTTGCTTACGCAATTCTTCAGTCTCAATAGCAACCTTACGGGATTTGGATAACGCTTCGTTAATAATCCGATCCGCGTTCTTTTCCGCTTCCTTGATAATGAGCTGCGATTCCTTCTTGGAGTTGTTCTTCACATCATCCGCCGCTTCCTGAGCGACTAAGATCGTTTTCGATAAACTCTCTTCAATATTCACAAAATGATCTAAACGCTCTTGAATGGACAAAAGCTGATTCTGCAGCTCTTTGTTCTCACGGATGACACTTTCGTAATCCTTAATTACTTGATCCAGAAATTCGTTGACCTCGTCCTCATCATAACCGCGAAGTCTCCGAGAGAACTCCTTGTTATGTATATCGAGCGGTGTTAATGGCATGCTGTGCACCTCCTAGAAATTTCGGACCTTCTAAGTCTCTGAACCATACCTGCGCAGCAGACAAAGAAGAAAGACTGTACTTCAAGTAAAGGCAGAGGATGTATCGACGTTCCAACTGCCATTCATGGTTCGCCTCTTTTATAAAATATCGGCGTCCTGCTTTAAAAATGTTTGATTCCCTCGAAATAATCAATTTCGACAAGTAAAGCCGGATTCCTGCAAGGGATTCACACAAATTTACCAACCTGAACACGGTATCGGCCCTTTTTCGTCAAACTACCAACCTCTAGAACCTTGAATCGACCAAATCCTTGAATAGATACCATGTCACCATCTTTAAGTCCGCAGGAAGGGTCTTCTTCCACTTTCCAATTTACCCGAACGCGCCCAGCCTTGATGGGAGCAAGAATTTTGCTTCGACTAAGCCGTGTTACATCTGCGGCTATGCCATCCAATCGTAGGGACGCTACAGTCAAATCCATCATTTCCAGCTTCACCTCACTATTACGCAAGGCAGAAAGTGGCAATACCTCCGTGCTCACCTGTATTCGGTGTACTCCAGTTAAATTCATGTCTAAATAATCTGCAATATCTGCAGCTACTACCACATGACAACCATCGTCCAGAACATGAATATCACCGATTTTTCCACGTTTTACTCCAAGACCCAGAATAGAGCCCATGTAGTCCCCATGCTCTAACGCCAGAAACTTTTGCTCACCAGAGGTTATCGCAAGAACGCTCAGCTCCATGTCCTCATGATCCAGATCACGGTAATCAGGCGCAATGAGTGCTCGCTTCCGCTCTGCCTCAGGGTGGCCGCCTTCCCATCTAACGATAACATCTGGATGTCGATTGACGAGACTTTGCAGAATAAATCCTTGGCGCGGATCTAGAAATTCGGTCAGTTTCGTCTCATGATATTCTCCAGCATGGGTAACCCATTCCCAAGCCTTGTCCACAAATTGTCTTTCATCGGGATGAAAATGCCCGTAAACTTCTGTCTTCATCACTTCTGCCTAAAAAATTAAGTGCAAAATGGACTTGAGTCCACCTGCCGCAAATTCCAAGACGAATAGTGCAATGATCGGGGAAATATCAAGCGTACCAAAGAGTGGCGGAATAAACCGACGAAATGGTGTCAAATACGGCTCAACAAGCTTGCTCAGCAGTTCTCCGATAAAGTTCTCACGAACGTTTGGTAACCAAGACATCAGTACGTAGAAAATAATCATGTAAAAATAAATATTAAACAGCATATCAATAATGTAATCAATTTGGGGCAAAGCTCATTCACCTCATTCTGTTATAGTCTGGATCGTCACCTAGGATTTCCGTAATGGCACCTTGAATTTCAACGGTATCTGGCGTGCACATAAATATATTGCCCCCAATTTTAGAGATTCCTCCCCCAAGGGCATAAACAGTTCCACTTAAAAAATCAATAATTCTCATTGCCTGATCATTACGGACACGCTGAAGATTGATCACTACCGTCCGGTGAGAACGGAGATGGTCCGCAATTTCCTGAGCCTCATCGTACGAACGTGGCTCATAAAGTACAACTTTTACATTCTTCTGCGAATGGATACTGACAACGTTGCCCCTTTGATTTTTGCGGGTTTCGACAGGGGCTGGCTCATACTCATCCTCTTCGTGGATTTGCTCCCGCTCCACAACTTCTTCTTCCTCCTGCAAGCCCAAAAAACTCATAAATCGGTTCATAACGCTCATCACGATCCCTCCTAATGGCCTACTAACACCGTACCTAGGCGTACCCAGGTGGCTCCTTCCTGTATCGCCACTTCAAAATCATTCGACATTCCCATTGATAGCTCCGTAATCGGTTCAGGTGTCAAAGCAAGTTGATTGAGCTCATCGCGCAGCTCACGAAGTCCGCGAAATACAGGGCGGGTAAGCTCCGGATCACCTTCTAAAGGTGCCATCGTCATTAGTCCAATTACTTTTACACGGTCTAGACTAGCAATTTCACGCAAAAATCCAGGTACCGCCTCAGGCGACAGACCAAATTTCGTATCTTCTCCAGAGATGTTTACTTGAAGAAAGACATTCACTTCTTGATCTGCGGCAATCGCCTTTTTGTGTAATTCTTGCGCCAGAGATATCCGGTCCAAAGAGTGTATATATTGAAACTTGCCAATAACGTCTTTAACCTTATTGGTCTGCAAATGCCCGATAAAATGCCATGTCCCTTGGTCCCCTAAAACCTTCCATTTGTGCTCAGCATCCTGCCAGCGACTCTCGGCAATATGCTCCAGGCCTGCCTCCAATACGGAGGACACCATTTCCAGAGAAACATATTTCGTCACTGCAATTACCTTGACGTCATTTCGATCCCGGCCGCTTGCCGCGCAGGCACGTGCTACACGTTCCTCTACCTCAGCAATTCTCTCCTGCAGTGTTAAAGCCAACTTTCAACTCTCCTTTATTCCGATCCAGCTCGTCATCCTGCCTGTAACCCCATCTTCTTTACGATAAGAAAAGAACAAATCTTGAT
This sequence comes from Paenibacillus sp. FSL F4-0236, assembly GCF_038000135.1. Taxonomy (NCBI): domain Bacteria; kingdom Bacillati; phylum Bacillota; class Bacilli; order Caryophanales; family Paenibacillaceae; genus Paenibacillus; species Paenibacillus sp. FSL F4-0236. The sequence goes on along the minus strand of NZ_JBBOBK010000001.1, from coordinate 788,762 downwards.
TACAGCTTGTACACCAAGATGTACATTCGATATGAGTCGGCAATATTCCTGCTTTAATCATAATGCGTCGATTCATTTCTTTCAAGTTTAGCATGTATTTGTTCTCATCTGTGTCAGATGTTCTGTACAGCTCCACAGTACTGGCTGTTTCTGTTGGTTTACTCAGATCACCTTCCAGTCGATGAACATGCTCCATCACATAATCGTCCACCTCATAACAGCAGTCTCCAATGGATGGTCCGATCGCTGCAATAATGTCCTGCGCATGGCTTCCGTAAATGGTCTCCATTTTACTCACCATAGCGGCTGCAATCTGGGCCACAGTTCCCTTCCAGCCTGCATGGGCAAGACCGACGACTTGGTGCACAGGATCATAAAAATAAAGGGGTACACAATCCGCATAAAAAGAAGTCAGAAAAACTCCCGGTACATCCGTAAGCAAACCATCGGTTGCCTGAAATGCCGAGGTTCTATCCTTTTGACCCCGCCCACGATCGGCTTCCCTTACCACTGCTATTTCTGCTCCATGGGTTTGTTCTCCACAGGTCCAAGCTTCAGGTTTGAAATCAAGAGCTTTCGCAAGCGCCCTACGATTCGTTAAGACATCTTCCGGAGCATCCCCAACATGAAATGCACAATTCAGGCTGTCATAAGGCTTTTTGCTAGCCCCTCCCTGTCTACCCGTAAAACCTGCTGTAATTTCTTTATGCTTCACACGCCAAGGCTCCAGATGGAGCAGCATAAGTGTTTCCTTCCCCTGCACAAACGGTTCCATATCCTCACCTCCGCCTTAGTGTACCACATGTAAATACCCCTACAAAATGCCGCTTAAGCTAGAACATTAAATTTACTAACTTTTAAGCCATGCCATTTCGAATCATTTTATAAAAAACAAAAAACGCACCTAATTAATAAGTGCGCCGTTCGCCTCGGTCCCCTCGTTCCAAATACATCGTTTCTCGTTCGTCCTGCCCTTGAGGCATTCTTGATTCTTCAATCTTCACAAGCACTACATCAGACCCGATTTTGACAATATTTCGCCATGGAATAATCAGATCGGTTCCGCCTCCGAACAACCCCATAAACCGAGTGTATCCGGGAATTACGATTGCATCAATGACACCTCGGCGTAAATCAAGCTCTAAGTCACTGATTTGGCCCAGCCGCTTGCCGTCCACAATGTTAATAACGTCCTTAGTCTGAAAATCAGAGATTTTCATTTTTTTGGCTGATCCTAAATAATCCTCGTTCATCTCACCACCCCTGTACAATCAGACCTATAGTCCAATATATGTTATGAAAGCTTGGCCACATGCATGAAATATCCCCACAAAGTGAGGCTATGCTTAGATGCTTACCAAGGTACTTTGCGGGGGCTCAATATAATTCCTGAAACAGTAAAAAGAGGAGATCACCCAAAATCCGTATCAGGGATTCTGGATATCTCCTCATTTCAGACGATTTAAGACTTCACATGCTTTTGCATTTGCTGAATCGCAGATTTCTCTAGACGTGAGACTTGTGCCTGTGAGATACCAATCTCATCTGCGACCTCCATCTGTGTTTTCCCTTCGAAAAACCGCATGGATAAAATTCGTTTCTCCCTTTGACCTAACTTACGCATCGCTTCACGTAAGGCGATTTCTTCGATCCACGACACATCCTTATTCTTATCATCGCTAATCTGGTCCATTACATAAATAGGATCGCCACCGTCATGATAGATCGGTTCGAATAAGGACACTGGATCCTGAATAGCATCAAGGGCAAAGACTACATCTTCCTTCGGTACGCCAAGTGCTTCAGAGATTTCGAATATCGTCGGTTCCCGCGAATTCTGATTGGTCAGACTATCGCGTACCTGCAGCGCCTTATAAGCAATGTCTCTGAGTGAACGCGATACTCGAATCGGATTGTTATCACGCAAGTAACGGCGGATCTCACCAATAATCATCGGAACCGCATATGTGGAGAACTTAACGTTTTGTGATAAATCGAAATTATCGATGGCTTTCATCAGACCGATGCAGCCCACCTGGAACAAATCGTCAACAAATTCTCCCCTATTATTGAACCTCTGGATAACACTTAGAACGAGCCTAAGATTACCATTTACCAATTTCTCTCTGGCGGATCGCTCGCCCTGCTGCTGCAGCGAAGTGAACAGTTGCCGCATTTCCACATTCGTTAGAACAGGCAGCTTAGCAGTATCCACACCGCAAATCTCGACTTTATTTCGGGTCATGATGATTTACCTCCCAAGGAGAAACATTACTGTACATTATCTCCCGGGTTGGCCATTTTATTCCTTGCTAATTTCACCTTACACCATCTTGTTAAACTCCTTACGCAGCCGCTTAATAATTCGTTTCTCCAGACGAGAGATGTAAGATTGGGAAATGCCGAGCAGATCCGCCACATCTTTTTGCGTCTTTTCTTCGCCCCCACGCAGTCCGAAACGCAGCTCCATAATGAGTCTTTCCCGTTCGCTCAGCTTTTCCAGCGCCTTTTGCAGCAGCTTGCGATCGACCTGTTCTTCAATGTTCCGATAGATGGTATCATTTTCCGTCCCTAAAACATCTGAGAGCAGCAACTCATTACCATCCCAATCGATATTAAGAGGCTCATCAAAAGAAACCTCACTCCGTGTCTTGCTATTACGCCGCAAATACATCAAAATTTCATTCTCTATGCAACGTGATGCATATGTTGCTAGTTTTATTTTTTTCTCGGGATCAAAAGTGTTAACCGCCTTAATTAATCCGATAGCCCCTATCGAAACCAGGTCTTCAATATTGATTCCGGTATTCTCAAATTTACGAGCGATATACACTACGAGGCGCAGGTTACGCTCAATCAGCATCGCACGAACAGCAGCATCGCCGCTAGATAGCCGCTGAAGCAGATACTCTTCTTCTTCCCGTGTCAGCGGTGGAGGTAGAGCCTCGCTCCCGCCGATATAATAGATTTCCTGACTCTTCAGCCCCAGTAGAAACAGCATGCGGTAATATTGCAGCTGCAGAGCAATTTTCCATTTGACCATTATTGTTCCTCCTCCAAGAAGTACACGGTTAGCGTATGAAGCTTTTAATTACCGCTTTCAGCCATCAGAAGTTTGGTTCAGCTAGCTTTAAAGATTAGGAAGGTAGTGCTGCATCAGTGGCGCTCTCTTTTTGAGTTAAATCCGGATGTATGACCGCCCGATAGGCTCCATCTCCTGAGAGCGTCCCGCCATCCAGCCCAATTAAGACTCTTTTACTATAAAAGATATCTTCACCGAGCTTTATCGTCACAAGGTCTGGCTTCAGTGCGAGCATAAATGATGCCCCTCGGTTAATCCCCCTGTAAGGTACTAGTCGCATCCTATCCTGCCAAGCAAACGACTGCCCGTCCGTTTCTAGCAAAAGTCTGTCCGCACCATCCTGAGTGAGTCTCCCTTTCCATGCAGCAGGCAGATGCCCCTCCCAGAGCGTCGATTCCATCACCATCACCGGTATGCGGGTCAAAGGATCACAGAGACGATTACCTGTGTCTAGCAGGCCAGGACAGGAAACACTTACACCATCAATTTCAACAACCACCTCACCGATATAGGTTTCAAGCTGCTCCCTTCTGATTCGTGAAGAATGCACTGCCTTGAAGCAGATTAACACCAGGGGGAATACTGCAATGACAAACCAAAAGCCGATCTTTAAGCCGTAGGCATGCCCTCCTGAAGCAGTGAACATAATACCATTCCAAATGTCGCTGGAGCTCTGCAGCAAATAGTGAATACCAACAATTCCACCTGCGGCTGCAAAATTGATAATATAGAAAGCTCCCATAGTGCGAAGGTAGCTTTGCAGACTCCCAAAACCAAAGGCAATCCATAACATAACCACCGACAATCCAAACTTGATAAGGAAGGTATACATGAAAGACAGCTCCGGTACAAACATCATCACTACATACAGTGCGCCAACGAGAGCTGAGAGGATTAAACGCCACCATGAGATTCTCAGCTTAACCATCCAGCCTGTCAGCCACAAAAGAATTCCGTCGATCACTAGATTGGCGGCGAATATCAAGTCAATATAAACAACCAGTGCATTCACCTGCTTAATGGCGGAATCTATCCTCTAGCCAAATTGGATCAGGCTCTGTTTTTGGACGATATGATTAGTATAGAAAGTCTCGCATTCAAAGTCTGTCTAAACTTGGGGGGCATTCTTACGGTTTTTTTGTCGAGTTATAGCGCGTGGGGATTTATTCCTTCTTTATGGAATTTCTTATATCTTTTATTCACTGCGTCATTCGCTCCATCATTCGCTGGATCATTTAATGGAATAGAGGAATCCTGCAAATATACAACTTTTTGTGCAAAACTCCGCTTCATGAAGTCCAAAAACTGCAAATATACAGGATTATCCTCACTTTTGGCTAGAAATCTTTATTTGGCGCAGGAATTACTGCAGATTCGCAGGAATCAACGCTTCAACCATCTACTTATTATTAAATACTGTATTTTTGCAGGATTATCTGATGGTTAATGGTTGCCGCTCTCCGACTACCAGTTACCACCTACTGTAACTACTTAGTCAACCATCACCCCCTTGGAGCTACACAGTGTCGTTCATAGTCTTGCTTGATCCTTATTGCATTTACGCAAAAAAAACACCGTACCGCTATAGCTAATCAGCTAAGCGATACGGTGTTCTCGTATAATCTTGATTCTATTTAATTAGTCATTGTTGCCCCGAGTACGATTACGCAGGAACGTCGGAATATCGAGCTGGTCAGAAGAACTCTGATTGCCGAAAGGACGTAAATTAGCTGAACTCTTATCCGGTGCTGCCGCAGGCTCGTTATTCGTCGAGACCGGACGACGTCCTGGAGTTTCAGGCGATGGTTTATGTTCAAAGCCAGTAGCAATTACTGTTACTTTGATATCATCCTTCAGGCCTTCATCAATAATCGCACCAAAGATCATATTCACTTCAGGATCAGAGGCGGATGTAACGATCTCAGCCGCTTCATTAACTTCATATAGAGAGAGGTTGGATCCTCCCGTAATGTTCATGATTACGCCGCGGGCGCCTTCAATAGACGTTTCCAAGAGTGGGCTCATGATGGCTTTACGTGCTGCTTCAGACGCACGGTTCTCACCATTTGCAATACCAATACCCATAAGCGCTGAACCGCGCTCTGTCATGATCGTCTTTACATCCGCAAAGTCAAGGTTAATCAGACCAGGAACCTTAATTAGGTCAGAGATACCTTGAACAGCCTGCCGGAGAACATTATCTGCTTCACGGAAAGCTTCCAACATCGGTGTTTTCTTATCAACGATCTCAAGCAAACGGTCATTTGGAATGACGATTAGCGTGTCGACTTTTTCTTTCAAAGCTTCGATTCCAAGCATTGCCTGGTTATAACGTTTTCTTCCTTCAAAAGTGAACGGGCGAGTAACTACCCCCACAGTCAAGGCTCCACACTCTCTAGCAATCTCAGCTATAACTGGTGCTGCACCTGTTCCTGTACCGCCACCCATCCCTGCAGTAACAAACACCATATCTGCGCCCTTAAGGGTATTAGAGATCAAGTCACGGGATTCTTCCGCTGCTTTCTTACCGACTTCAGGATTAGCTCCTGCACCCAACCCGCGGGTCAGCTTGTCCCCGATTTGCAGCTTGTGCTCCGATTTGGCCATATGCAACGCTTGGGCGTCTGTATTAACCGTAATAAATTCTACACCCTGAACGCCATTTTCAATCATCCGGTTGACAGCATTACTACCTCCGCCGCCTACGCCGATGACTTTTATTTGCGCCAAGCTCTCCATTTCAAAATCAAATTCTAACATATTGTTCCATCTCCCCCTCAATGTGCTTGGATGGCCGGTCCAAGTATATCTGGACTTACACTTATATAAACTCGCTGAACATGTTCTTTAGACGCTCGACAAACCCGGTCTTCTGAACCGTTTCCTGATTTGGAGTGGCGTTCTGCTTACTCCGGTTGACCGTCTTTTTGTTGCTGCTTCCACCACTGCTTCTTCCACGGAAGCTACGGACAACATTATGCAGGATACCAACACCTCCGGTAAACCCAGGGTCCCGTACACCGATATAATCCGGTACAGCGATGCGTACAGATGCAGCCAGTTCAGTCTGAGCCGCCTTTAATACGCCAGGCATCGAAACAGTTCCACCCGTTAATATATAACCTCCAGGTAGTTCACTGTAACCAAGCCGTTTCACTTCCTGTTTAATCAGATGGAAGATTTCTTGCACCCGTGGTTCGATAATTGCCGCTAAATCCTCTTGGTTAAATTCCTTCTCTACATTACTGCCAATGCGCAGCACCTTGAAGACAACGTCAGAGGCTGCATCGTCAATCCATGCGCAACCATACTTTAGCTTTACTTTCTCCGCTTGATCAGTAAGTGTACGTAGTCCGTATGCAATGTCATTAGTTACAAATTCTCCGCCGATCGGAATCGTAGAGGTTGCACAAAGGGAACTTTCTTCGTATATGGCTATCGTTGTCGACCCGGCCCCGATATCAACCAGAACAGATCCCATCGATTTCTCGTCTTTGGACAGCGCCAATCCACCAGCACCAAGAGACATCAGCACAAGATCCTTCACTTTCAGCCCTGATTTCTCAACACATCGTAGTAGATTATGTATTGGCGTCTTAGCACCCGTAATGATGGTTGCGTCCACTTCTAGACGAACACCAATCATCCCGCGCGGGTCCTGAATACCTTCGAGACCATCGACGATAAATTGTTTAGGAACAACATCAATCACTTCTCGCTCCGGAGGCATAGCGATGACTTCCGCAGCTTTAATAACGCGATCGATATCATCCTCACCGATTTCACGATCCTCATTCTGAACGGCCACGACACCGTGGCTGGATTGCAGGCCAATATGATTACCGGAAATGCCTACATAAACTTCTGATATTTGAATACCCACCATTTGCTCTGCATGATCTATAGCACTTTTGATCGATTGCACAGTTTGGTCGATATCTACAATCGCGCCTTTACGTATTCCTTCCGAATCAGCAGATCCAACGCCAATAATATTAAAGGTTCCATTGGTAACTTCCCCAATTATTGCCCGAACTTTGGATGTACCGATGTCCAAACTAACAATGATGTCATTGTTGCTCAAGTCCTATGGCACCTCCTGTTATAATCGAAATAATTTGCATAATCTTATCCCGGTCCCGGGAAACTTCTCTGTACATATTCAACATACCTAACCCTTTCCCTCTTTTTTCTACAAATTTTTTGAACGGAATAATATTCCAACATCCCTAAATGTGATTAGTTACTCATAATTTTTTATAAGAATGATAATTATCACAAGAAATATATACCTATTTGGTTATTACTAACCATATAAAAGATTATATTTCAAAAAAATCGAAGAAAAAAGAGGGATATAGCTTCTTGCCCGTAACTCCGATTGTAGCATTTTTTGAACTCTATTAGTAGGGACTATTTACCTCTACTCTACTCTTGCACATCTTTTTGCTCATCGCCCTTTTGCTCCTCACTTTCGACCTGAAAAGGAACATACGAGTCAGCTTCAAGCATCGTGATAAGTCCAGGCTCCTTTGTCTCAATTACCTGATTCAAGTATGACACTTTGCTCTTCAATAAAGAGATGGAAGTGATCACCTCGAAACGGGATCTAGTATAGAGCTTGATACGATCCGGAAATGATAAGGTTGGCGAGGGAACAATCTCAGAGATATCACTTGTCAATTCATTAGAAATGCTTCCAAGCGTTTGGCATAGGATAGCCTTATTAGGATCAGCTGGATCCCAGTTGGTTAATATAGGTTTCTCTACAGCAATACCAGTCTCATTAACAGTCACCGCTGCTCCACTCGACAGAATCGCCTTCAAGATGCCGCCCTGTTCCAGTTCATAGGCCACCGCAGGGAATTCTTCAATCTTCACTGTGATTACCCCGGGGAAATCCTTCTTTACGGCCACAGCCTTAACCGTCTTAAGCTCCAGCAAAGATTGTTCCACAGACTTCGTAGAAACGGCAAAGAATTGTCCACCTATATGAATTCCACTTTGCGAGAGTAATTCCTCACTAGTAGAATACTTGCTTCCCTGAAAATCTATCACTGTAATGTGACTAATAGACGATCTGAAAAAAATCACAGCAAGAAGCGCAGTGAACAGTAGCAGCAGGATCGCCGTAATCTTACGGCTCATTTTTTTCTTAGGCTTGTCCTCTTTAAGAAGAGGTAATCGGGTTGTTGTCATTCTCATATCTCCGTAATAAGGCCCTGTCTCCTTCCTTGGTAGAACTGAAGGAGACAGGGAGCTTTAATTGGCCAAATCAAGTGGATCCGGTACGGGTACCTTGCGGCTTATACGCGCGCCAAGCTTCTGAAACAGCTTCTCTATTCCATCATACCCGCGGTCAATATGGTGTGCTTGTTCAACGACTGTAGTCCCTTGTGCAGCAAGCCCAGCAATGACCAGAGCCGCACCTGCACGCAAGTCAGTAGCTTCCACAGTAGCACCATACAATCTCTGAACGCCGCGAATAAACGCACGATTCAAATCAATAGAAATATCAGCGCCCATCCGCGCCATTTCTTCAACATGCTTGAATCGTCCCTCAAACACCGTCTCCTTGATTACACTGAAGCCATCAGCGAGAGACAACAGCACCATGACCTGAGATTGCAGATCGGTTGGGAAAGAAGGATAAGGAGAAGTCACAATTCTCTCAACAGCACGTGGACGCCCCATACAACTGATATTAATTATATCATTGCACACTGTGATTTGAACACCAGCCCGCTTGAGCACATGAATAAGCGAAGTCAGATGCCCCGCATTGGCATGTGTCAAAGTCACATTTCCTCGTGTAGCTGCCGCAGCAATCATTACGGTTCCAGCCACAATCCGATCAGGTATCACCTCGTACGTACAGGGATATAGGTTTTTCACCCCTTGAATTGTGATGGTGTCCGTACCTGCACCGATAATCTGAGCACCCATGCTATTTAGAAACTGCTGTAGGTCCTGTATCTCCGGCTCTCTCGCTGCCCCCGATATTGTTGTTGTTCCCTCTGCCTTTGCGGCAGCCATCATAATATTCTCCGTTGCTCCTACACTTGGATAGTCGAGATGAATATCACTCCCTATAAGCTTAGAACCCCGACAGAATATTCTTCCGTTGCTCTCTTCGATCTCCGCCCCTAACGCCTTAAGTCCCTGTAGATGAAGATCGATTTTACGCTCTCCGATCGCACAGCCCCCAGGCTGATAGATCGTTACCTCTCCAAATCTGGATAACAGCGGTCCCATTAGAAAAATGGAAGATCTCATCTGCCGCATTAAATCCTCAGGGATATGAGATGTCCCGACGGCAGACGTATCTATCGTCACCGTATCCTCTTGATGCACGCACCTGCAGCCCAGCCGATCTAGGATGTCTAGCATAGTCTCGATGTCCAGCAGCTTCGGCACATTATGCAGTGAGTGAACTCCTTCGGCCAGCAGGCTTGCCGCTAGAATCGGCAGCGCCGCATTTTTTGCTCCATGGATACGAATGGTGCCTGACAGGGGACTTCCACCCTCAATCACCAATTTGTCCAATGTATCACCTCCGAGATTACCGCTCACCCACCACAAACACTTCCGTTACAAGCTCATATGAAATGTACAAGTATAAACGTCTTCGGCGTCCTTTATAAGGACGATAGGCGTTTAAGCGAGAAATATAAGGATAATGTATAACGTGAAACTTATACTTTCTTATATTTCAAGAATATCCTGCACTACATCTCAGGTTTGGAAGTGTCCTGGGTGATTGTCACGATTATAGGATTATCCTATGTTCGTTCCTCCAAGTGTGTGACAGAGAGCTGCCAATAAGGAAAACCCGCATGGAAAACGATGATATCTTAAGACTTCTTACCCGCAAGTCTTCGGAGCTCGCTTGTGATTACTGCCGCAGAATCTCTTTTGCCGAGTCGTTTGGAGGCCACGGACATCTGCTCACGCACGGCTTCAGTTCCGATGATTTTTTGAACCGCCTCATATAGTGCCGTGCCGTTTAAATCTTTCTCAAGCAGCACCACAGCAGCACCTTCACGTTCCAACTGTCTTGCATTCGCCTCCTGATGGTTATTCGTCACATTAGGAGATGGAATGAGTACAGAGGGAATACCCAGCGCTGTAATCTCAGCGAGAAAAGAGGCTCCCGCCCGATTAACGATCAAGGAGGTACAAGCCAACACCTCTGGCATATTATGAACGTAAGGAAGGACATGCAACCAGTTTGGTATGCTACCCAGCTTTTGACGCAATTCCGCCCGAGTCTCTTCGAAATAAGGTTCACCTGTAACATACACATAATGAACACCATTACCCTTACCCACTTTAGGGGCCATTTCAATCATGGCTCTATTAATAGCCTTAGCTCCCTGACTGCCACCAACCACCAAAACAACAGTACTGCCATCCGAAATCCCCAGCGATGCGAATCCACGTTGCGGACTTGCTGTAGTAACTGTTGTGGCACGTGGATTGCCAGTATAGATCACATTTTTGCTGCCCGGAAAAGAGGACTCTGTTCCTTCAAAGCTTACGGCAACTGTACTCGCATACCGACTCAGAAAGCGATTGGTTAGACCTGGTATGGCATTTTGTTCATGGATCAATGTAGGGATGCCCAACCGGGATGCAGCATAAACGACTGGACCACACACATAACCGCCTGTTCCAATCACAACATCTGGTTTAAATTCTCTTAACATCTCTTTGGAAGCCTTGACACCCTTCAAGAAACGCATCACGGTCTTGACATTGTCTATGGATAGCTTGCGCCGAAAACCAGTGATGTCAATAGATTTGAAAGGGATATTCTCTTGAGGGACAAGCTTGCTCTCTAAGCCACGCGTTCCACCAATATACAGGAAGGTAGATTTGCTATCTTCCAACTCCATTTGCCTAGCAACAGCGACCGCAGGATAGATATGTCCACCCGTGCCTCCGCCGCTTAATACGATACGCATCTCTTTCACCTCGCAAAACGGGATAAGTTCAATAGAATGCCAAGGGATGTTAGCATCAGTGTAAGTGAAGATCCGCCATAGCTAATCAGAGGAAGCGTGATGCCCGTTACAGGCATTAGACCAATAACAACACCAATATTAATAATGACTTGCACAGCCACCATACAGACGATGCCAACGGCCAGATAGCTTCCAAAACGGTCAGGCAGACTCATCGCCACCTTCATCCCGCGCCAGATTAGAATAAGAAATAGGATCAACACAGCCAAACCACCGATAAACCCCAGCTCCTCGGCCAATATAGAAAAAATAAAATCTGTTTGTGGCTCAGGTACATAGCTGTACTTCTGCCGACTCATTCCTAATCCAAGGCCACCGAGCCCACCAGGACCAATCGCATATAACGACTGAATGATCTGGTAGCCTGCACCAAGGGGGTCGGACCAAGGATCAAGAAAAGCGGTAATCCGCTGCAACCGGTAAGGCGCTGCTGCAATCAAAGCAACAAACCCTGCCGCACCAGCTACTCCAAGTGAAAGTAAATGCTTCATTCTAGCCCCTGCTGTGAAGACCATCATCAAGGCTGCACCAAACATGACGGTACCTGTACCCAAATCCGGCTGGAGCATGATCAGCGCGAAGGCTGACCCAATGAGCGCAAGTGGTGGGAGCAAGCCGCGTGTGAAGGAAGTGATGTCGTATTCCTCTTTTCCTAGCCAATTGGCTAAGAATAGAATCATCCCCATCTTCATGAATTCGGAAGGCTGGATCCCGAAGGAGCTAATTCCTAGCCAGCTGCGCGCTCCCCCGCGTACTACACCAATACCAGGGATAAGCACAATAACAAGTAAGAAAAAGCAGATCAGAAGTGCCGGCTTAGCCAGCTTTTTCAGCACCCTGTAATCGGTATTCGCCGTAACGAACATTGCGACTAATCCTAGTCCTGCAAACAAAAGCTGTCTTTTTACAAAGTAAAACGAATCTCCATAATTGCGGAAGCCCAGAACGGACCCGGCGCTGTATACCATCACCATGCCGATCACCAGCAAAGATAGAATAGGAATCAGCAACCAAATATCGGGAGCATGACGAGTTTTGTTCATCAGAAGCACACCTCTTGCATCCGTAGTAGGGATGGGGCTTATCCACCCCCCTACTTAAAGGTTATGCACCGCCTCTTTAAAAATACGCCCGCGCTCTTCATAGGATGTAAACATATCCCAACTCGCACAGGCAGGAGACAAAAGAACGATATCTCCTTCTTCCGCCAGAGCGGAAGCTTCCTGCACAGCTTGCTCAAGCACGGCAGCGGCACTCTCCCCATTATCGACGGAGATAATCTGCTTTAATCCTGCCAGCTGCGCTACATTCGTTAGCTTGTCCTTAGTTTCTCCTAACGCCACTAGCGCTTTAACACGACCGCTCAGGACAGGCAGCAGCTCCAAATAATCGGAACCACGGTCTAATCCACCAGCGATCAGCACTACAGGGCGCTCAAAGGACGTTAATGCCATAATCGTCGCTTTGGAGTTTGTTGCTTTGGAGTTATTATAATAAGTGGCTCCAGCCTTATCAGCCACATACTCCAGCCGGTGCTCCACACCGCGAAATGAAGCAAGCACTTCACCCAATAAAGAGGGGTCAGCTCCAGCAGCAATGGCAATTCCACATGCAGCCAGTGCATTTCCCACGTTGAAACGTCCCGGAATACTAATGGAATCTACATCAGCAATGATTGTTTCTTGGTCTGCAGATTCGCGATAGATGATGCGGCGCTTCAGATCGTCATCTTGACCCGTAATATAGGATGGGCTAACAAACACACCATGAGTGAGCTCCTCGGACATAGAGAACGGAAGAATAGTAGCTTTCATATACGGCACAAGTTCCCGGCAAAAAGGATCGTCCCAGTTCAGCACAGCCGTATCCGTATCTACTTGATTGGCGAACAGCTTTGCTTTGGAATCGACATAATCCTTCATGCTCCCATGATAATCCAGGTGGGTCTCCGCAATATTCAACAAACAACCTATTTTGGGGCGGAAAGTCTCCGTACCTTTGAGCTGGAAGCTGCTGAGTTCGACCACCATCCAGTTATCCTCTGTAGCTTCTTGCGCAGCCTCACAGAGAGGCGTGCCAATGTTACCTGCAACAATCGGATTCATACCTGCAGCGTCCAGCATTTGACCTACCCAGGTCGTCGTTGTCGTCTTGCCATTGGATCCCGTGATGCCAATCATCGGCGCTGCACAAAGACGGTAAGCAACCTCTACCTCTGTAACTACTTCAATGCCAAGCTCAAGAGCCTTTTGCACAGGAGGCGCAGAATAAGGAATGCCTGGATTCTTAATGACCAGACTTACACCTTCATGAATCAGTCCATCCGGATGCCCACCGCTTATAACACAAATTCCCAAAGATTCCAATTCGGAAGCTTCGGGACTTTGATCTCTTTCCTTTTTATCGTTCACCGTAACTACAGCGCCTCGATCATGCAGCACTTTAGCAACCTGGACACCGCTTTTTGCGAGCCCAAGAACCACAACTTCTTCACCACGATACATATCTGGATGTTTCATTCGCTACAACCCCTTGCTAATAAATAGTCCAACAGCGGCTAATATCAAGCTTACCGCCCAGAACGAAATTACCACACGCCATTCCGACCAGCCACCAAGTTCAAAATGATGGTGAATCGGGCTCATTCTGAATACACGTTTGCCACGGGTTTTAAAAGAAACCACCTGTATCACGACAGATAACATTTCCACCACAAACACACCGCCAATAATTAAAAACAGCAGTTCGCTCTTTGTGACAATCGCAATCGCACCTATCGCGCCGCCAATACCAAATGAACCGGTATCTCCCATGAACACCTTAGCTGGATGGGCATTAAAGACCAGAAATCCAAGAACGGCCCCGATCATTGCCGCTGCACACACGCCAGCTGCAATTGACGTAGCCTGCATCGCTACAACAGCATAAGCTGCCAAAGCAATAGCACTTACACCAGACAGCAAACCATCTACTCCATCGGTAAAGTTAACAGCATTCGTTACTGCCATCATCATAATAATAATGAATGGATAGTAGAAAAAGCCGCCCCAGTCAAAGCTGAAATCAGTACCTGGAACGCTGATACTTGTGCTATGTCCTGCAGAAATCAGCAGACCGCACATCACAGCACCTACCAACAGCTGCCCGAACAATTTTTGACGCGCCGTAAGGCCCAAAGAACGCTTGAATACGATTTTGATATAATCATCCAAAAATCCGATCAGTCCAAAACCAAGCGTAGCCACTAGTAGTACGTAGAAATCGTTATTCACCACGGAAAATTTCAGATAAGCCAATGTAAAAGCCACGATGATTACGATACCGCCCATCGTCGGCGTTCCCGCTTTCTTTAAATGGGATTGCGGTCCGTCATCTCGCACCTGCTGTCCGAATTTCATCCTGCGCAGTAGCGGAATGAAGAGCGGAGCGGCAATGACCGCAAGGATAAAGGAAACAGCAATAGTCAATAACAATAGTTGATAATCCATGGGTGCACCCCCTCCATTTTTTTAGGTCTCTTTAATCTCTTTATTAAGGCTCTGAAGCACTTCCTCAAGCCTCATCCCTCTAGATCCTTTGAATAGTACAATATCCTTGGAGCTGCTTTTCTCGATAAGGACGGCTGTTAATTCTGACTTATCCGTAAAAGCCAGCACACGCTCGTTTCCGAATCTTTCCTTTGCAGCTTCTGCAATATGAACTGACAATGGACCATAGGTATATACAAAATCAGTCACTGCGGGGTCTAGGTAGTAGCCAATTTCTTTATGAAACTGTATTTCATCCGGCCCAAGTTCCAGCATGTCCCCCAGTACTGCGATTTTTTTGCCACTGCATTTCATAGTTTGAAGCACATCAATGGCCGCCTTCATAGAAGTCGGACTGGCATTATAAGCATCATTCAAAAGTGTAAGCCCGGAAGAAGTCCGAATCACTTCAATCCGCATGCCCGTCAACTTAAGATTACTTAACCCATTCTCAACATTTTGTTCTGTAATTCCAAAATGGCGAGCAACCGCTAGTGCAGCCAACGCGTTAACAACGTTATGCTGGCCTGGCAGCGGTAATGTAAAAGCATGTTCCTTATGAAGGCTTGACGTAAACGTCATACCACCACTATGGGACATCATCCCAGTCGGATAATCATCATTATCTCCGTTCAGGCCGAAACGGAAGGACACCATCCCCTCCGGAGCCTCAAAAGTGGACTCTTGCATTACCTCAGTCAGCAGCGGTTCATCACCGTTATAAATTAGCAGTCCACCTGGCTTTAGCCCTTCGACTATTTCCAGCTTGGCACGGGCGATTTCTTTGCGGGATCCCAGTTGCAGCAGATGTGACTCACCTATATTAGTAATGACTGCAACATCTGGTGCAGCCAAAGAAGCCAGCAGAGCAATTTCTCCCCGCGAGCTCATACCCATTTCAAGCACTGCAATCTCTGTATCCTCAGCCATGGATAGAATCGTGAGCGGAAGACCAATATGATTATTGAAGTTCCCCTCTGTCTTGTGCACCTTGTACTGCATTTCGAGCAAGGCCATAATGATATCTTTTGTCGTTGTTTTGCCATTACTGCCCGTAACTGCGACAACCTTCGGAGCGACCTCATTTAAATACGCAGCGGACAGCTTCTGAAGCGCCTCTAGCGTATCTTCAACAACAATGACTCCGCCACCCTCAGGTGCTGGACCTTTATCACGCTGCCACAAGGTCCCAGCAGCACCAGCAGCAAGAGCTGTAGCTGCATAATGATGACCGTCGAATTTGTCTCCCGTTAAAGGGACAAACAGGCAGCCTGTAGTAATCTTACGGGAGTCAGTAACGACGCCCGTAAGAGGTATATTCATAGCTTCGGCAGCAGGAAGTTCCCCTGCGCACATCACAGCAATTTGTCCCAAGTTTCTTGTAATCAATAGCTTCGACCCCTTATAACTTCTTTCGCGACGATGCGGTCATCGAAATCGTGAACCACTCCGCCAATCAGTTGATAGGTCTCATGACCTTTCCCCGCAATCAATACTACATCGCCAGAGCTTGCCATTTCAATAGCCTTCCCAATTGCTTCTCGGCGATCAACAATCATATGATACCGGTCAGAGGTGACTCCATCCTCTACTAGTCCTGCTTCTATATCCTTCAGAATTAGCTCAGGGTCCTCCGTCCGAGGGTTGTCAGAGGTTACGAATATCATGTCGCTATATTTTGCAGCTATCTTACCCATTAAAGGACGTTTCGTGCGGTCTCTGTCTCCTCCGCAGCCAAACACAGTAAGCACTTTACCTGTAGCAAATTCGCAGACCGTTCTTAATACATTTTCCAGCCCGTCTGGTGTATGTGCATAGTCAACGATAACGGCATATTCTTGCCCCTCATCTACTGACTCCACCCGTCCAGCTACCCCATCAATCGCCTCAAGACTAGTCTTGATATCTGACAGTGACACATCTTCCAACAACGCTGCCGTAATCGCCGCAAGTGCATTATAGACATTGAACTTACCAACCATACGAAGCGAAATGTCCGTCTCACCCTTAAACGTATCTACATGGAAAAAAGTTCCTTTTGCAGTGATCGAGATTTGCGAAGCTCGGACATTAGCGTTGTTATCAATGCCATATGTAATCACTTCCGCTGCAGTTTGGGTTGCAAAATAGTGGCTCGCCTCATCATCAGCATTAAGCACCGCATATTTGCGTTCTTCTTTCCAAGGAGAGATCACATTTCCTAGTCTAGAGAAGAATAGACCTTTAACCGCCCGATACTCCTCCATTGTATGATGATAATCCAGATGATCCTGGGTTAAGTTCGTAAATATTGCTGTACGGAAGTCCGCACCCTTCACACGTCCTTGCTGAAGCGCATGGGAGGAGACTTCCATTACGCAACATTCCACACCTTTGGAGGCCATATCATGAAGCGAGCGCTGCAGATCTAGCGATTCTGGAGTGGTCCCTGACATAGGGTAGCTTTTGCCGTCATAGCGCATTTGAATGGTCCCAATCAGACCCGTCTTCATATTCTGGTCTTGCATAATCCGCTCAATAAGATAAGTCGTAGTTGTCTTCCCATTTGTACCCGTAACCCCGATCATTCTCATTCGGCTGCTAGGTGAGCCAAAGAATGCATTCGACATGACAGACATCGCAAAACGGCAGTCATCCACAACGATCTGTGGGATATCAAGCTCTAGCTTATGCTCACATACGATAGCAGATGCTCCAGAGGCTACGGCTTGCGGCGCAAATTTATGTCCGTCTACGGTGTGACCCGGTAAACAGATAAACAGATCACCCGGACTTACACGGCGGGAATCCGTCTGAAGATCAGTAATCTCCACCTCCCCGTCCCCATATAGACGCGAAGTAGCAAGACAAGCAGATAATTCATTAACTTTCATAGTAATCCCTCACTCTACATTTTCGGATACAAACTGAACCCTTATACCTTTATCATTATTCACTAGAAGCTCCCATATAAATCCGGATGGTTGAGCCCTGTTCTACTCTTGCCCCAGCTTTCGGAGCCTGATTGATGACCGTATTGCCAGAGCCTGAACGCGCCAGATTAAAATTCATATTTAAATCCTCATAGATATCTTGTACGGTTGCACCTGTAAGGTCAGGCACGGTCACAATCGGAGTTTCACCATACTTATAAGTTTTTGGAAGCTGATCACTGCGCTCAGGAACCTTCATATAGTGCAGCGAGTCTTCCAAAATATTTTGCACGATTGGAGCTGCAACTACACCCCCAAATTGAATCCCTTTCGGATTATCCACTGCAGTGTAGACAACGATCTGTGGATCATCCGCCGGCGCAAAGCCAATAAAAGAAACAATGTGCTCTGTCGGAGAATAACGTCCATTTACAACCTTCTGTGCAGTACCCGTCTTGCCACCTACACGATAGCCGTCGATAAAAGCCGGCCGTCCCGTGCCTTTGGCAACCACGCTCTCAAGTGCTGCCCGCACCTTCTTGGATGTCTCCTCCGAAATGACCTGCCGCACAAGCTCAGGCTTCACCTCTGATACAGTCTCTCCCGTTTCCGGATTAACCCATGATTTTGTTACATGTGGTTTATAGAGATTGCCACCATTGATAGCCGCGGATACCGCAGCAATCTGCTGAATAGGTGTAACCGAGACCCCTTGGCCGAAGGCCGTAGTCGAAAGCTCCACCGGACCTACTTGACTAAGCTTGAACAGAATCCCATTAGATTCTCCGTTTAGATCAATTCCTGTTTTGCTGCCGAAACCAAAATCACGAATATATTTGAAGAGGGTTTCTTTGCCCAGCCGTTGCCCAAGAGCAACAAAACCAGGGTTACAGGAGTTCTCAACCACCTGAAGGAAGGTTTGGCTGCCATGGCCGCCTTTTTTCCAACAGCGTAGCTTCGCACCCGCCACTTCGATAAACCCAGGATCATAGAAATGATCATTTTGCAGGTCTACCTTACCTTCTTGCAGTGCTGCAGCAAGTGTGATGATTTTGAACGTCGAACCAGGCTCGTAAGTCATCCAAATGGGCAAATTCCGATTATAGATCTGCGGATCATATTCCTTATATAAACCCGGTTCATAACCCGGTCTACTAGCCATGGCCAGAATTTCACCATTCTTCGGATTCATCGCTATAGCCCAAGCACCCTGCGCCTGATATTTTACCATAGCTTGATCCAGCTCACGTTCCATAATGGATTGAATCTGTTTATCAATCGTCAATTGCAGATTAAGTCCATCCTGAGGGGCAGAATACTTCTCCGATGATCCAGGCATGAGTCTTCCACCTGCGTCAGACAAATACGAAATATTACCTGCTATTCCTTTAAGTAAATTATCGTATATGTTCTCGACCCCGGTAATCCCTTGGTTATCAATACCTGTAAAGCCTAGTATATGCGCGGCAAGATCGCCGTACGGATAATATCTTTTGCTATCCTCAGCGACAACGATGCCCGGCAACTGCAAATCACGGATGCTCGCGGCAAGTTCCATCGTAATTTTGCGGCCGCCGGGCTGTAGTTTCACCGACATTGATTTTTTAGTCAGCAAGCTCATCAGCTTCTCCTCGGTCATCCCAAGCAGAGGCGCCAATTGCTGCGCTGTCTTTTGCTTCTCCTTCACCTGCACAGGCACCGCATAAACCGTAGGCGTACTGATATTATAGGCCAGTGGAATACCTTCACGATCCAAAATTTCACCACGCTTGGCTGTAAAAGGAATATTGCGGCGCAAGGAATCTTCTACCTTGTCACTTAATTTCTCGCCTTGGGATAATTGCACATAAGCAAGACGCACGACCAGCGAACCGAATAACACTGCCAGTCCCAGCAGCGTCCACAACATTCTCCGCCGTGTTACGACCTTCGAAACCTTCATTCCGTTCTCCCCCGCTTTCACCTATAGACATGAGCTCTTATCTTCATGACTATTCGGGACAAACAGGGGTTAGAACAAGCCTATGGCCCACTCTCCGATTCCGTACCCTCATCAGCAGTCGAAGTTGTAGGATCCTCTTCACTCTTATCATTTAATGGTTTCAGCTTCAAAGTAACCAATGTTTTGCCGTTCTTTGTTCCTTCAATCTGTTCCGAGACATATCCTTCGCCTTCTACCGCAATCTCCACTTTTAGAAGTGTTAGAATCTCAAGCGCATCACGCAGCGACTCTCCTTGTAATTTTGGAATGGTAGGCTTGTCCCCTTGCTTGCTTAATAGGTATATACGCTGTCCTTGAGTAAGCTTCGTTCCAGCCTCTGGATATTGGGTTTCCACAGATGCTTCTGCACCGACCACTTCAAAATCGAATCCTTGATCCAGAAGCGTCTCTCTTGCTTCCTTCATCGTTTTGCCCATCAGATCAGGTGTGGTCCGGAGCACAGGCGCTTCAGATTCAACTGTTTTTTTACTATCCTTATCGCTAGTTTCAGTCGCTAACTTTGGAACTCCCATGTATTGCAGAGACTGAGATACGATTTCTTTAAATACAGGAGCTGCAGCTTTACCGCCACCAACCTCAACGTTCGGTTCATCAATAATAACAATAACAGCGATCTTTGGATCATTCACAGGCGCATAACCAATAAAGGAGACCAGTACTTTGGACTTCACGTAGTCCTTACCTTCAACCTTGATAGCCGTTCCTGTCTTACCTGCGACACGGTAACCTTCTATGTGAGCGTTGCGTCCTGTACCTTTGACTTGGTCGGCAACTACCTGCTCCAAGTATTCACCGGTTTTCTTGGCGCTTGCCTCATCAATCACCTGACGCACTACACTAGGCTGAGTAACCTTAGTGTCACCGGTGTTTGGGTCCGTAACCTCTTTTACCACATATGGAGTCATCAGTTTCCCACCATTGGCGATAGCAGATACAGCAACCAATTGTTGAAGCGGGGTAACTAGCACTTTACCATGCCCATATGCAAGTGTAGCAATTTCGATAGGACGTCCAAGGTTAGGGTTAACGACCCCACTGGCTTCCCCTGGCAAATCGATTCCTGTCTTCCCATTAAAGCCAAAATCATCAATATATTGTAAAAGTCTATCTTGTCCGAGCATTTCATAAAGTTTTACAAAAAGAACGTTACTAGACCGCTTCACACCTTCCAGGAAACTGATTTGCCCCCAGCCGGAACGATTAATATCATGTAATGCCTTACTGTATCCCTTAATTCTGATAGATCCTGACAGAAATGTAGCTACGGGATCAAAAAGCTTCTCTTCTACAGCTGCAGCAAGTGTTACAATTTTAAAGGTCGAACCAGGCTCATAAGTTGATTTGATAGCATGATTGTAGAAACCCGCTGCATCAGCACCCGTATCCATATATTTATTAGGATCAAAGGTAGGCATATTCGCCATCCCCAAAATCTCCATCGTATTCGGATCAGCAGCAATGACACTCATACTTTTCGGCTTATATTGCGCATATGCCTTTTCCATGGCCGCTTGTATATATTGCTGGATTGTACTGTCGATTGTAAGTTTGAAATTACTTCCATTTACTACAGGTTTATAGGTATCTTTTGAATCCGGCAGCTTAACCCCTTGACCGTCACTTTGATAAAGCAGCTTGCCATCGGCACCCTTAAGCTGTTCATCCAGGGATTTTTCCAGACCCATAATCGCCTTGCCATCTCGATCTGTATAGCCTAATATATGCGCAGCAAGCGAACCTTTAGGGTAATATCGTTTCTGCTCTCTAACAAGACCAATCCCAGTCTCTTGAATTTTATGCTCTTTACCTAGGGCTACATAAAATTCTTTCACCTTATCAGCAAGTTCCTGATCGATCTTCCAGCCTTCGTTACGAACCTCACGATTCTTGAGGTATTTACCGTTCTCGTCTTTCGCTTCAACCAGCTTCCGCAGCTCATCTTCTGGCTTGCCGAGTAGCTCATGCAATCCCTTGACGACCTCATCACCAATTCCCTTTTCAGCAATGACTGCCGGGTTTACAACCACAGTATAAGCAGGAACATCACTTGCGAGCACACTCCCATTACGGTCAGAAATCGTTCCTCGCTCTGCTTTGATAGTCGAAGTGTGCGCCCAAAGTGTAGCAGCCTTTTCTTGCCATTCTGAACCCTCCATAACTTGAATCCAGAACACTCTAGCTATCAAAACAAGAAAAAAGAGGGTAATACACCCTCCTATAAACAGCGTGCGAAGTTTTATTCTCTTTACCATAAGCGAACCTCACAATTTTTTTATTGCGATCTTGCCAATCGCTCACTAATTATCGCCTTCTGTCGATATCGGATTCGCCGGAATAAAGATTGTATCATTTTCATCCGGTGCTACGTATCCAAGATCCTTTGCCTTTTGGGCAACCTTCTGCTCCAAGTTCTGCTTCTCCATCTCAAACGTGGAAATTTGCTTCTTAGCAGTCGCTATATCCTTATCTAATTTCTGGGCCTGCAAGTTCAAATCATAAATATGAACGTAACGTGAAATCAGGGTGATAGCCACCAAAACGCATACTCCTAGCGTCAGCATATACAAAAGTTTCTCTTGCAGCGGAAGTACTCTTCGTTTGGTAACTACTTTTGTCTTCTCGCGGTAAAGGGGGTTTACCTCTTCTTTTCTTTTGGGCTGAACTGCTAAATTGCCGCGGGTATAGGCCATCTCTGACTCTCCTTTATCGTCAATTACAATTTTTCTGCAATGCGCAGCTTAGCTGAACGGGCTCGAGTATTAAGCTCAAGCTCTTCTTCAGAAGGCACAAGCGGTTTGCGGTTGATTAACTTAAGCGTGCCTTTCGCGCCACATACACAAAACGGAAAGTCAGGCGGGCATGTACATCTGCTTAAATAGCTGCTTAGTATTTGCTTGCAAATTCGGTCCTCGAGTGAATGAAAAGTGATAACGGATACTCTACCTTCTGGTGCAAGGCAACGTACTGCGCTATGTAATCCTTCTTCAAAAGCACCCAACTCGTCGTTTACAGCAATCCGTAAACCTTGAAAGCTACGTTTAGCGGGGTGTCCTCCCGTTCTTCGTGCAGCCGCCGGAATACCTTCCTTGATAAGCTCAGCTAATTCTCCTGTGGTCTCCACAGGACTTTCTTCTCTTCTGTCTACAATTTTCTTAGCAATTCTCCGCGAGAACTTCTCTTCTCCATATTGGAAAAGCACACGGGCAATCTCCTGCTCAGACCACGTATTCACAATATCAGCAGCCGTTAATAGCGCCGTCTGATCCATTCGCATGTCCAGCGGAGCATCATGATTGTAACTAAATCCGCGTTCTCCCTCATCAAACTGGGGAGAGGATACGCCAAGATCAAAGAGGACCCCATCCACTTGGGGAATGCCATCTTTTTGTGGTACAAAGGGCACATCCTTAAGTACACTCTCCAGATCACGGAAATTGGTCTTAATGAGTACAACCTTGTCTCCGTATTCAGCAAGTCTTTCTTTTGCGTTCTCCAGAGCCCAATCATCTTGATCCAAACAGATTAATCGGCCTTCGCCGCTAAGTTTGGAAGCAATTAGTGCGCTGTGGCCTGCTCCACCGAGAGTGCAATCTACATAGATTCCGTCTTTTTTGATGTGCAGCCCTTCTGTCGCTTCTTCTTTAAGCACCGTGATGTGGTGAAACAAGCTGCATCCCTCCAGGACAGTATTCGATATTGTGTTTTATAGATCAAAATTGAAATCCACCAATTTTTCGGCAATTTCGTTGAACGATTCCTCGGACTGTTCGAAGTACTGCTCCCATAGCTCTTTGTTCCAGATTTCCACCCGGTTCGAAACGCCCAGAATAACACAGTCTTTGTCCAGTTTGGCATACTGCCTTAAATTGGCCGGCAGATTTACCCTTCCCTGTTTATCCCATACACATTCTGTTGCGCCTGAGAAAAAAAAGCGACTGAATGCACGGGCATCTGATTTCATCAGTGAAAGGCTTTTTAGCTTTTGTTCCATGATTGCCCATTCTTCCATGGGATAAACAAATAAACAGGAGTCTAGACCACGGGTCGTCACAAAGGAGGTTCCAAGCAATTCACGGAGTTTAGCCGGAATAATAATTCGGCCTTTGTCGTCAATGCTGTGTTGATACTCTCCCATGAACATCCTTTTTCCCACCCCTAATCCCCGAATCCCCACTTTACCCCACTTTTCACCACTTAAGCATAATAGATTCGCCATTAAAAATCAAAAACCTTTTTCTGGTGAAAGGAATTTTTTGCTAAATCAGACGGATCGTTACCCAAAAAACATTTCGCCACAGAAAAAAGCCATACAATCGGAATCTTGTCCGCTGCATGGCTTTTCAAGCATAAACGTCTTCGGTGTCCTTATAAGGACGCCGAAGCGTTTAAGCGAGAAATATAAGGATAATGTATAGCGTAAAACTTATACTCTCTTATATTTTACAAAAGTTGCTTCAGTTCAAGGTACACTTGGTTAATATACTTTATTGTTGTGCGTTCCGTAATTAATCGTTCAGATTCCAGCTGTCCAAATAATCCACTTGTGCAGAAGTCAGACTATCAATGTTAATGCCCAGACTTTGCAGCTTGTAGCGTGCTACCTGCTCATCCAGCTCGTAAGGAACATTCTCAACTTTTACGCCGATGCTCTTATAATTATCATTTACATATTTCAACGACAGCGCTTGTAGCGCAAAGGTCGTATCCATAATTTCGGCAGGGTGTCCATCCGCAGCACCCAGATTTACAAGTCTGCCTTCTGCAAGCAGATATAGTTTACGTCCGTCGTGAAGCTGGTACTCTTCGATATTTTTGCGAACCGTACGCTGAGATACGGATCTTTCAGACAATTCAGGCTTATTCACTTCAACGTCGAAATGACCTGCATTGCACATAATTGCGCCATCCTTCATCACATCATAATGTTCACCGCGAATGACATAACGATTACCAGTTACTGTAACGAAGAAATCACCAACCTTAGCAGCTTCCAGCATAGGCATAACTTCGAAACCGTCCATATGTGCTTCAACGGCTTTAATAGCATCCACTTCTGTGACAACCACTTTTGCGCCCAAACCTTTGGCACGCATAGCAACACCTTTACCGCACCAGCCGTATCCGACAACAACTACGGTTTTGCCCGCAACGATCAGGTTGGTTGTTCGAATAATTCCATCCCATGCGGATTGGCCTGTGCCATAGCGGTTATCAAACAAATATTTGCAATAAGCATCATTTACTGCGACCATTGGGAACTTCAACACACCTTGCTTTTGAAGAGCTTTTAGACGAATGATGCCGGTTGTTGTTTCTTCAGCACCCCCACGAATATTCTCCATTAGATCAGGACGCTCCGAATGCAGCAATGTAGCAAAATCCCCACCATCATCAATAATCAAATCCGGTTTGCTTTCCAGCGCCTTGATATTAAGGGCTTTGAACTCTTCAGGTGACGGGTTGTATTTAGCAAATACGGTAATTCCGTCCTCTACAAGCGCCGCACATACATCATCCTGTGTAGACAGTGGATTCGATCCAGTAATGGTTACTTCTGCACCGCCTGCTTTGACTACCTTCGCCAGATAAGCGGTTTTAGCTTCCAAATGAAGCGTAATAGATACTTTTAGTCCTTTGAATGGCTGCTCAGCTTCGAACTGCTCACGGATACGGTTCAATACCGGCATATGTTGACGAACCCAGTCGATTTTCAAATGACCTTCGGGTGCGAGTGACATATCAGCCACGATACTATTTTGTTTTGATGAACTCATAATGAAACCTCCTAAAAGTTTTGTGAGCGTTACTACATTGAATCTACTTCGTACAAAACTTGCATCGTAAGCATACGCTTTGTTTTATGGAGCAATACTTCTCTACATATAAATGATACGATGCGTCCCACTATAATCCGGTTCAATAGCCATCAGCTCATCTAACCATGGAAGTCCGTAGCGGTTCAAGTAATACATGATATTGTACACTCTTTCTTGCAGTTTACCCAGTGGCATTAACGACAGCTCGATTCGCTCCCATTGACGGATTGCAGCTTCATTCTGTTTTGCCATTGCATCTTGGGCTTTCGCTTGTAAAAAAGTGATCTGATCTAAAATCTTATCTTTATTGTTATTCCCTAGTTTTAGCAGACCTGCCTGAATGGTTCCAAGCTGCTCAATCAGTGGTTCGTACATGGCGGAGAAAGTAGCTTTGGTTTCTTCGAAACGTTGTTCAATCCCCAGCTCATCCTGTGCAGCCAACCACTCATGTCTTTTACGATCTAGTCCCTGTCTTACGTCCTCAAAGCTTAGTTGATATTTATCCATATGCTTATGAAGCGTACCTTCCACCACTGTGAAAGACATTCGCGGGATGATCAGGGGCATTTGTCCCCCAATGATCTCAAACGCACGATGCGGAATGGCCCAATAAGCAATCTCACCTTGACCTAGCACCGTTGCTAGAACCGGCAACACATAATCCTGCATAAGCGGACGTGTCAGCACGTTGTTACTGAATAGTTCCGGATGTACCTTCACTTCCTCCAGTAGTTCATCCCGGGTGAACGATACCTGGCCCTTGCGATCGGCAAAAATGCCATCTTTCTTATGAAGCAATAATCGTACACCTTCATGTATATAAAAGAGGTTGGCATTGCCTGCCGTAACGTCAGCTTGAAGCTCATACCCAGCGTTCACGATATCAGAAGCAGAATTCATATACGCTGTTTCCAGTGCATCATTCTGCATAATTAGCGAAGTAAAGAAAGGCTCTTCTAACTTACGAAGGTTAGGATCAGCAGAATCAAGCAGGATCAGACCAAATTTACCAAATAAAGAACCCATCAGTTTGGCAAAAGCATCCGTCATACTATCTGCTCTAAACGAAGAAGATCGAATAAATTCCATAATTTGCGGTTTAAAGTCACTGTCTTGAAGTAGCGCATCCAGCTGTTCCACTACTTGCTGCCAGCTTTCATCTTCTACACGAATATTACTCACCGAGGAGCGTTTCTCCTCTGATTTCTCTATCTTAATCTTTGTAATCTCGTGCGTACGATTCAATACATACGTATGATTCACTTCATCCCAGTCATGATCCTCTCCTGCAATCCAGAATAATGGGACTACAGGTCGACCGAGCTGTTCTGCTGCTTCTTTTGCCGCCATAATGGTTGTCATTGCTTTATATACTACAAGTAGTGGTCCTGTAAATAATCCGCTTTGCTGTCCGCCAGTAACCACTAACGTTCCTGGCTGTTCTAAAAGTGCCAGGGAAGACATCACCGCATCATGTGAATTATGCTTTTCATTATATTGCCGTAGACATGCAGCAACTTGTGTCCGGTCTGCACGGAGACCCTCACTACGATCCAGCCATTCTGCCCGAATGCTTCTACTCTCTTTGCTTCGGAAATCCCCACCATACAAATGACTAACTTTTTCAAAATTTTCTATATAGTCGCGCGCGAGTGCAGATCCACCCGGGAGCGGTTCCTTAACAATATTCATTTGCTAGTGCCTCCAGTTCTACTGAGCAGTTATATGTAAATCCAAGTTCGTAAACTCTATATGATTGTATCCAAAGTCAGGGGCCGCGTCAAAAGAATTACATACCTGCAAAAAAGCAATGCAAGAGCAGCCGTTTTATTTTCTTATCCATTAAAATGATTATTAAATATCCCCACTACATACAAGAGGCGAGAGCATAACGCTCCCGCCTGTCTAATACTCGCTATAGATTTAAGCAAATTTTTTGCTTACCCAGTGTCCTTTGGATACTTCTACTAATTCAAAGTCACTATCATTGCTCTTTTCGTTAGCAGAATAAATAGGACTACCAAGCTCATCATGCAAGTGAATACGTTTCTTGTTCACTTCAATTTCCGGATCCGGAATTGGAATAGCTGACAAGAGAGATTTGGTATAAGGGTGGATAGGATTTGCATAAAGCTCTTCACTTTCCGCCAATTCTACCATTTTACCCAAATACATAACTGCTACGCGATCACTGATATGTTTAACCATGGACAGATCATGCGCGATGAAAAGATAAGTCAATCCCAGACGATCTTGCAATTCTTTAAGCAAGTTTACGACCTGAGCCTGAATGGATACGTCAAGCGCGGAAATCGGCTCATCACAAACGATGAACTTAGGATTTACCGCTAACGAACGGGCAATCCCAATACGTTGGCGTTGTCCACCAGAGAATTCATGCGGATAACGAGTAGCGTGATCATGGTTAAGACCAACCATATCGAGCAGCTCTTCGATCCGTTTTTTACGTTCTGCACGACTGCCAGCCATTCCGTGAATGTCCAGTGCCTCGCCGATGATATCAGAAACCGTAAAGCGCGGGTTAAGTGATGCGTACGGATCTTGGAAAATCATCTGCATGTCACGGCGCATTGCTTTCATTTTGTTAGAAGGCAATTTATAAATGTCTGTACCATTATATTTCACACTTCCGGCAGTTGGCTCATACAAGCGAAGAATTGTACGTCCAGCAGTAGTCTTACCACAACCGGATTCTCCTACCATTCCAAGCGTCTCGCCCTCACGGATGGAGAAGTTAATATTATCAACAGCCTTAAGAACCTTGCCTTGACCTACATTAAAATATTTCTTAAGACCTTCTACCTCTATTAGGTTCTTACTCAAGAGTACTGCACCTCCTTGGCCATCGAATGCAGATTCCAGCAACGCGCCATATGCGTTTCGCTGAATTCTGTGGCGCCGGGATCGATTTGTTCGCAAACATGCATTGCTTCATTGCAACGCGCGGTGAACGGACAGCCGATCGGCGGCTTGATCAGATCTGGCGGTGTGCCGATGATCGGAATGAGCGGCTCGCCCTTCTTTTGGTCCAGACGCGGCATCGAGCGCAGCAGACCTTTGGTATATGGATGCTGTGGATTCTTAAAGATTTCCCATCTTGTTCCGGTCTCCACAACTTCACCTGCATACATTACAATAACCCGATCACACATACCGGCAACGACGCCAAGATCATGGGTAATCAAAATGATGGAGGTACCTAGTTTTTGCTGCATCTCTCTCATAACTTCCATGATCTGCGCCTGAATGGTTACGTCAAGAGCCGTTGTAGGCTCGTCCGCTATGAGTAAAGCCGGACGGCAGGCTAGCGCGATTGCAATCATTACACGCTGGCGCATACCGCCTGAAAACTCGTGGGGATATTGGTTAAAGCGAGCCTCAGCATTTGTGATGCCAACTAATTTGAGCATCTCAATACCTTGCTTTTTCGCTTCGGCCGCTGACATTTTCTGATGTTTAATCAAAACTTCAGTGATCTGTTTGCCCACTTTGATGGTTGGGTTCAAAGAAGTCATCGGGTCTTGAAAAATCATGCCAATATCTTTACCGCGAATGGATTCCATTTCTTTCATGCTTTTGTCTAGCAGATTTTGTCCTTGGAAAATAATTTCTCCCTTTTTCACTTTAGAGGGTGGGGAAGGGATCAACCGCATAATCGATTGTGCAGTTACACTCTTACCGCTGCCGGACTCGCCGACGATGGCAACCGTTTCACCTTTGCCAATTTCAAAATTCATACCACGGACAGCTTGCACTTCTCCGCCTTTAACAAAAAACGAAACATGCAAATCTTTGACTTGTAAAATAGGTTCCATCCATAACCCTCCTATTTTTTCAGCTTAGGATCAAGCGCGTCACGAAGACCATCACCGAAAATGTTGAAAGAAAGCATGGTTAAACTGATCAGAATGGCAGGGAACAGGAAGCGCCATGGATAGTACAACCAACCGGTGAGTGAATCGTTAATCATAGATCCAAGTGAAGCGATAGGAGCTTGTACACCAAGACCCAAGAAGCTTAGGAAAGCCTCAGCAAAAATTGCATTTGGTACAGAAAGTGTAATCGTTACAATAATCGGACCCACTGCGTTCGGCAGAAGGTGTTTGAACAACAGTCTCGCAGAACCTGCACCCATGGAACGAGAAGCCAATACGAACTCGCGATTCTTAAGCTGCATAATTTCACCGCGTACAATCCACGACATCGTAATCCAACCCGTGATGGTTAAGGCCAGGATGATGGTACCAAGACTTGGTTCAAGCACAACCAAAAGCAAAATTACAACAAGCAGATAAGGAATGGAGTACAAAATTTCAGAGAATTTGTTCATGATATTATCTACACGGCCGCCGAAGAAGCCCATAATACCTCCATAGATAACACCGATAAACAAGTCGATGGCTGCCGCAGCTAGACCAACGATCAAGGAGATCCGTGCGCCGTACCAAGTACGAACGAAAATATCACGTCCAAGATCATCCGTTCCAAACCAGTGATCGGAGGAAGGGGGCTTATTGGTATTCATCAAGTCATTGGAGTAATAGTTATATTTCGAGAATAAGGGAGCGATAATCGCCGCAAGCACGATCAAGCCTAGAATCCCAAGCGCGGTCATCGCCATTTTGTTTTGACGCAACCGTTGCCAAGAATCTTTCCAGGCAGAGAGACTCTCCCGCTGAATTACCTCGGCTTCTTTTTCATCTACACCGACTTTTTGAAAGTCTTCCGGTTTTAGATTCATGTTCTTTAACAAGTTATTATCAGATGCCACTCTTTAGCCCTCCTTTCCTCCACTTAATTTCATACGTGGGTCAATCAATACATAAGCAATATCAGTAATGAAACGGGCCACCATGAGTAGTACACCATAGAAAATGGTTATTCCCATAATAACGGTATAGTCACGGACACCAATCGCTTCCACGAACTGTTTACCAATACCCCCAACACCAAAGATCTGCTCGATAACAACCGAACCAGTTACGATGTTAGCTGTCATAGGTCCCATGTAAGTAACAACCGGCAAGATACCATTACGAAGTACGTGACGGCTTAGAATAGCCATCCAGCTTAATCCCTTAGCCTTAGCCGTTTTGATATAATCCGCATTCAGAACTTCAAGCATACTTGAACGTGTCAAGCGCGCTATAAATGCTATTGGCTGTGCCGAGAGCGCTGCTACAGGAAGGAAATAATAGATTGGTCCTTTAAAACCTGAAACCGGTACCCAACCCAATTTGAAAGCGAACACATACTGTAATAATGACGCGACTACAAAGCTCGGAACCGCAATCCCCAGAACTGCCAACACCATCGCGGCGCTGTCAAGAAACTTTCTGTGATAGAGTGCCGCTAACATGCCGAGAAGAACCCCAACAATAACCGCCACAACAATTGCGACGAGTCCCAGCTTCAGCGACGCTGAAAAGGTTTGACCGATCAAATGTGATACATCTTGATTCAGGCGCTTCATGGATACACCCAGATCACCTTGGATAATATCACCTAAATACTTAAAATACTGATGAGAGAGCGGCTTGTCCAGACCATATTGCTCCATCAAACGCGCTTTAATTTCTGGCGGTACTTTTTTCTCAGAAGTAAACGGATCCCCTGGAATAGCTTTCATCAAGAAAAAAGTTGCTGAAATCAGTACAAATAATGAAACCAACATATAGAAGAATTTATTTGCGACATAACGAACCATCCCCATCACACCTCCTCCGACAAATTTTTTGAGAGCATTATATTGATTTTATGAAAAAAACGGATTTTTGTCCATTTTCTAAATATGTTATAAATAACAATAAATAACAAATAGACGGAAATACAAAAAAAAGGGATATATATGGAGTTCCACATATATATCCCGAAGTATTGTGTTACTTCAGTCAACTAACTATTCTGTTTAAATTACATGAGCTAAATCTTAGTGCTCAAGCAAGTATCCACGAGTCAAGTCAATTGCACCACTGAAGTCAAGAGTAACACCTTTGAGGTACTCTTTAGTCAGGGAGTTGTTAGTGTAGTAGTACAACGGAATCAAAACTTGATCTTGCTCGATGAGCAATTTCTCAGCTGCTGCAAACTTGTCTTGACGTACTTTCAAGTCAGTACTTGCTTTAGCTTCGCTGATCAATTTGTCATACTCAGGGTTAGCGTAACCAGTATCATTGTTACCGCC
Organism: Paenibacillus sp. FSL F4-0236; assembly: GCF_038000135.1. Taxonomy (NCBI): domain Bacteria; kingdom Bacillati; phylum Bacillota; class Bacilli; order Caryophanales; family Paenibacillaceae; genus Paenibacillus; species Paenibacillus sp. FSL F4-0236. The sequence continues at coordinate 757,191 of NZ_JBBOBK010000001.1, read as the reverse complement.
ACCTGTTACCCACATATCAAGGAAAGTCATTGGATCATTGTAATCCGCAGTCCAACCAGCACGTGCAACTTGGTAGTTCAGGTTTTGACGGTTTTCAATAAATACAGCCCACTCTTGGTTAACGGTTTGTACGTCGATACCAAGATTGTTTTTCCACATATCAGCAATCGCCAAAGCGATTTTCTTGTGACCTTCACTTGTGTTGTAAGTCAAAGAGAATGTAGGCAGTTTATCCATACCTTCTTCTTTCAGACCTTCAGCAAGCAAAGTTTTAGCTTGTTCTAGATCTTCAGTGAAGTAGCTATCTTTAACTGCTGTACGGTATTCACCATCAGCACCAGCGATACCCGGAGGTACATAACCGAATGCTGGGAATTGTCCACCTTGTACTACATTGTCAATCAAAGCTTGACGGTTAATCGACATTGCAAGAGCTTTACGGATTTTAGCGTTTGTGAAAGGTTTTTCAGTGATATTGAATTCGTAGTAGTATACGGAAGCAATACCTTTACGGCTGAATTCTTTAGGAAGTTCTTTTTGCACGATTGGAATTTGTTCTGATGGAATTTCACCAGTTGGTCCACCGGCACGATCGTATTCACCGTTCTTGTAGCTGAGCAGTTCAGTTGCACCGCTGTTTACAAGGGAGAAGTCGATTTTGTTAAGTTTAATGGAATCTTTATCCCAGTATTTATCGTTTTTAGTTACAACAAGTGTTTGACCTGTAGTCCACTCAGTAAGAGTGAAAGCACCGTTAACGATCATAGTATCTTTGCTTGTTGCCCATTTTGGATTACTCTCAATGGATTTGTGTACAGGGTAATAAGTGTAGAAGGAAAGCAATCCAAGGAAGTAAGGAGTTGGGGCTTCAAGAGTAACTTCGAGAGTTTTCTCATCAACCGCTTTGACACCTACTTGACTGAAATCGGTAATTTCCTTGTTGTAGAACTTTTGAGCATTTTTGATGTAGTACAATTGATAAGCGTAAGGTGCAGCGGATGCAGCAGCAGGATCGAGTACGCGTTTCCAAGCGCGAACGAAGTCTTCTGTTGTTACAGGATCGCCATTACTCCATTGTGAATCACGGAGTTTGAAAGTATATACCAGACCGTCAGCGGAAACATCCCAGCTTTCAGCAACACCTGGTTCAGCTTGACCAGATTCAGCATTCATGCGAGTCAGACCTTCGTACATTGTTGTCAGGACAGTGTGAGCTTGGCTATCTTGAGCCAATCCTGGGTCAAATGTTGGAGGCTCAGAGCTTAGGTTGATTCTCAGTGTTTGGTCCGCAGCCAATTTCTCTTCTGTAGCCGCATTACCAGTTCCCGTGTTACCAGTGTTACCAGCATTACCTTTATTGCCGCTGTTCGCGTTGTTTCCGCCGCAGCCAGCAAGCACTGTGCCGATAACAAGTACTAATGCAAGCATTAGCAATAGACTTTTACTCTTCTTCATCTAGCAGTTCCCCCTAAATAGAATGTGGTATATGGTTTATGATTATACAACCAGTGGTCAAAAAAATCTAGTGGTATGTTTTCAGAAAACTCTTTTTTTATTAAAACTTTAAACTTTTGTGACGTTGCCGCTTCACCGGAGCAGTGGAACATTACATCGCTTGTGATATGTACTTAATTAGCCCTACAAACATAAATAATAAATATCCGACGCTCATAAAAAAGAAGGAAAGTCTCCAAACTGCCCGAAATAACCGCTTCCCATCTACTTTTCCTTTCAGTCGATTCTGAGCGCCGCCAATCAATCCAGTGGATATTAATACAATAAGTAGTATAAGATAAAACCCAAAACCGTTGTTAAACAAGTTGTTAAATAATGCGGAGACCGATAATAATAAAAAAAATGTAGTCACGTCCATAGCGAGCATAAAAGTTTTCTTTTTATCTTTTTTTAAGCCTCTTCCAATGAAATAAACAATTAAAAACGGTATTATTGGAATCAAGCTTAAAGTAACGACCGAATTCATCAGCAATCCCATAGCTTCACCTCTCCTCCGAGATCATACCTATATTCCCTCTACTAATTGGCAGATCAAGCGATGTAAAGGAACCAATGTTCCAGTGCGTTCTGCCATTTCTACAAGACTTCCATTGATCCAATGAATTTCTGTGCTTCTTGAAGCTAGAACATCTGCCAGCATGGACGAAGTATTGCCAGCCGTTGTCCTGCACACTTTAAGGATGTTATCCCACGCATCATGATCATAAATAATTCCGCAGGCATCATATACCATAGTAGCTTCTCTAAAAAGTTCTCTCATTAACTGCAGGCGCTCTTCTGAAGCAAGCAGTTCACCATTTGGAATACGCCAAATCGCTGTGAGCGGATTAATAACGGCATTGATTAGGAGCTTCCGGTAAATCATGGTATCCACTTCATTCGACAAAAAGGCTGAGAATCCTGCCATAATGAGAACTTCTATTAAATAATTCACTTGTAAATCAGTATGTATACTATGGGCTTCTCCATTCTTTAAGCTCCATTTCCCTATCCATACCTCCCCCGCACCTGCATGAATGACCTCAGTTAAAGACTTTCGCTTCGCAGCTTCTGTTGTTACGGCAGCATATAAATTAGCTTTCGGCAGCAAGTTACTGAGCATCTCCATATGTCCAATGCCATTTTGAACACAAATGATGTGTACCTGTTGTTCCCTAAGAGGGGATAGAAATTCAGGTAAAACATTATGTAGTATGTCCTGTTTAACCGTTACTATGATCCAATCACTGGGCTCACGGAGATAGGCATCTGCAAATCCCTCTATTGGTGCGGACACAAATCGATCCCCCGAAATCGAAATTGGATCGCGTCCATCCTCATAGCTCACAGTTAAGCCCTCATCTTTTAATTTCCGGCACTGCTCTACCCCTCGACACCACAATCTCACTTCATTCCCGGACTGGGCCAGCCTCCCTGCCAAAAGCAGCCCAAGTGAACCCGCACCGATTATATCGATTTTCATCTGATCCTCCTGTTGATCTCAAGCGCAATTTTTCTAAGTATAGCCTTAATATACCAAGAAGAACCGCCGTTGTCGTCCTCCATAAATGACAATACAAAACCAAAACGCCCGCAAATGGCGCTAATAAAGCGAACCACTTACGGGTGTTTTAGTTTGCCTATCTTTTATTCAATACGTTCTAAATTTCCGTTCCCATCCATTTTGAAACGAGTCTTCATTTCTTCTTCTTCTTCGTTTAAGAAAGCTAGCCTACGCGCACGATCCATAATCTGAATTAAAGCTTTGTAATCATCATTGACTACCCGGTAGTCACTTTGAGCAAGATTAACCTCTTTTGACAACCGCTCATTCTCAGATCTTAATTCTGTTAATTCATCTTCCTTCTCGCGCAAATCTCTCTCCAGCATTTTCAGCTGGCGTCCTGCCTCCTGGATCGTACCTTTCCATTGTCTCAGGAAACGTATAACCGCATCAATGGATAATGTGTTTTCACTTAATCCTTCGCCTCGTCCGAATTCCTCATCGGTATCCCCGAGAATAAGACCCGCTACCTGCGCTCCTCTTACCGACGGTTGCTTTTTCAGGTAACTTCTCTTTTGACGTTGGCCTTTAGCGATTCCAATTGCACCTTCATAGCTTTTTCGAACACAGCTGTTCCAGCGGAATCCGCAAGCAGCCGACGTTCTGCCGATTTTCTCACCCACTTCTTCAAAAGCAGCAAGTTGTGTACTGCCCTCCCGAATGTGGCGCAAGGTTACTTCTGCCAGTATTAGATCATCTTCTGCACTCCAAGCATCCTGTCTAACGGCTGTCATCCAACCAAACCTCCTAACAACATCTTGAAATAACCATCTCCATAACCGACAGCTCTGCCGGGTAGTGAATAGGGATAAAAGCTGCTTACTCCATTTCTATGCTTCTCATAGAGTTCATAGAATCTATTTGATACTAAATTGTATTTCCATTATCTGCTCACATCATACGCTTTAAGTAATAAATTCTCTTTTTTCAAGCACTAATCACTTCAGTCAATTATAAAAATCACATTTTTTCAAGATTAGTGTATTTTTTTCAATGAATTCGTTTACACATTTTTACTGAACGGGTATAATAAGTCGAAGGAATATTCGTGAGATACATACTGGAAGGGGGACTCTCTCTTGGACCGCATGTTTCGGGTATTAGGTTTTTTTACATTGGCTATTGGATTGATGGCTTTCGCCGGAGGTCTGACAGAAATGGCCTTGCTTTTCTTTTTGCAAACCGCTTTTTTCGTAATTCTCGGTTATTTGAAGTTTACTGAAAAAACTTATGTCCTACTTTTCTGGGCATACATGATTTTGACTTTCACCGGTTTCAGCTATTGGACGATCTTTCAAATGGGTCTTCCACTATAAATTGCAGTGCTCTCTTGAAGCGGATGAGGTCCTTATCTAATAAGGATCACTTCCGTTTTTTTGTTTATCAGTTAATATATTATATATGAGGTCCCCCATATACCTGTGTACGCATTGAAGGATAGCCTCACTTTGTGGGGATTTTTTGTATGTATGCTATTTTAGAAGGGTTAAACATATTATTAGTACATACATATATCCATTCAAGAAGAACCGGTTTTGCCGTCTTTTACGGACAGTTTCCGTTTCTACGAGAAATAGAAGGATGATTTATGGAGTGAAACAGATAATTTCTTATCTTAAATTCAAAAAAAAGGTGGTGGTGTGGTGCGCTCCCGCAATGCCCAAAGCCGCATGATGGCAACCATACTAATTCTCTTCTGCTGTACATTATTTCCGTTACAATCTACGATGTACCTGTCTGCCGATCCTAGCGGTTCTTTTTTCAATTCCTCTATACCAGATAATGAAGAAACGCGTAAACTTCTGGAGCAGACTTTATCTTCCGCAGAAATCGAACGGGAGATCATCAAGATTACAGCCGAACAAAAAGCGCTTGAAGAAAAGGTAGATTACCTAGAAGAGCAAGCTATCCAGAAAAAATCTGCCATCGCAAACCAACAAGAGCGTGCAGGTGCGGTCCTTCGTTCTTATTATATGGGGGATAGAGACGGTCTCTTGGCCGCATTTCTATCCGCGAAGAGCATTAGCAGATTTCTGGCACTATTTGATTATTATGAAATTATTATCGGAAATGACCGCAACATTCTCACACAATACGAGGACCAATATAAGGATCTAAAGAAGACCCTCCAGACTGCACAGCGCAGCTCGAAGGATCTTGCACAGCTGCGAACCGCTCTGGAGGAACAGAAAATTCGGGTAGCCGCGCTCAATAAAGAAATTGAAGGCGGGATTAAAGACAGTAGTGATCCTGATAATATGAGCGCTCTACTTCAAGAATTCACATTATATTGGGAGAATATTGGTTTGCGCGAGGTAAAGACCTACTTCAAAGCATTGTCTTCCGCAATGAATAAATTACCGCAGTTTGTCCAGAATCGAGAGGGAGTTCTTACTCGTAAGGGGATGACTTATGTTCTGAATCTGAAGGAAGAGGATTTAAACGAATTCCTTCAGTCCCAGAATAAGCTATTTAACGATTTCGCATTTCATTTTAATGACGGAACGATTACTGCCACAGGAAAAAGTGGTGCTTTAGCCCTTTCATTAACCGGTCACTACATCATACAGGAAGAACCCATCAATGGACTTATATTCCAAGTAGATCATGTTGTATTTAATGGTCTCGAATTACCTGACACCACTAGAAGAACACTTGAGGAGGAATTTGATTTAGGCTTTTACCCTGGAAAAATCGTTTCTTTCCTCCGCGCCACAGAAGTAGATAGTAAAGAAGGCGTCCTCCAAGTTAAACTTTCTATCTCATTCTAAGCCTTCCTTGATGAAATCTTTGTACCCAGCCGCATCCATTTTTCCTGTTAGCAGTAAGGATACTGCTTCAACAATCTTACTCCAGCCGCCTTGGAATTCGACCTCCGGGGCGGTTTCTTCTGTCAGTAATAATTCGACTCCAAAAGGAAGCCTGTATTTGAAATCATGTTCTGAACGATATAGGACATCCAGCGCAGGCAAGCTTCCCGTGTTCTCCAGCCAATCCATTTGAGAATCCTCAGAAGTGATAAACGTCAGCCAATTCACGGCTTCCTTTGGATTTGGGGATTGAGCTGGAAGTGCAAAGGAACGGCTGTAATAAGATTCAAGTCCTCTCCCGTTACTTGCGGTCAGTGGTGCTTCAGCAACTAAAGACGAATTCCCATGTTTTTTCCACTCAGATAGCGGTAGAGCAGCAACAGCAACGCTTCCGCTCTGAATCATATCCCAAACATCTTTGTTATATCGACTGGTAAGGTAAAAATAACTCCGAGCATTCTGAGTCCAATTTATCACTTCTTGGTTATCCGATAGCAAGCTGCTGTTCATACTCTCCATAACAGCGGACAATCCATATGGATTACGTGTATCCATTGCGAGCAAATATTTTCCTTGCTCTTTAAGCACATTCTGAAGCAACGTGTTCCACTGTTCCAGACTTCTTGGTAAGGTAGTGAATCCCAGTTCCGCAAGACGCTGTGGTGAATAAACAAGTACATAAGGGTCAATATCCAGCGGCACTCCCCAATTATATCCGTTCCATTGCATCCATGGGATTAACTGAGTTAACGGTGCAGTTCCCGGAATGCTCTGATACACATCCACCGGCAATAAATATCCACGTGTTGCCCAGTCGAGAATACTTCGTCCATCCGCCATAACGATATCCGGGCTATCCCCGATGGTTAGATCATGCTTCAAAACTTCGTCTGCATCCTCGCTATCAATATTTCTTAATATTACCTTTACTCCACTTTCTAAAGTATAACGATTGCTTAAAAGCTCCAGTTCATTGAATTCCTCACTATTTAACGATACTGTTATGCGCAGGCTATCTATAGTTCCCTCTTCCCCTGAAGAGGGGTTTGTCGACTGACTTTGTGGTTTTTTCATAGGATGTGGGTCGTTATTGGTATTCAATTCCATACTGGGTGACAAGCTTGTCAGCGATAGTAGTAAAATTGCAAAAAGCAGCCAATAATTTTTGCGTTTCAGCACAATTCCCCACCTTCCCCATGATTCGTCACCCCTATTTTACCAAACCCTCCGCTGCTTGTCTTTAGAATGTGAAAACGTTCTCTTTCTATTATATAGGGGAAACGAACGGAGACAATTAAAAGCTTAGAGGTGATCCATCCGCCATTACAAGAAAGCTTTGGACTTCCGATAGCTGTTATCCTCAGATTTCCTGATTTAATTACCGCATATTGCGGTTGAAATCCGAGGATAAAGGCGAACGCTTCGCTTCTACAGTTCCAAACTTTCTTTCCATGGCTCTAATCACCACTATAACCTACCAAATTCCTCCGCCGTTTCTGGGCGGGCAGGAAAAAGCCGGGAGTTATGCTTCTCCCGGCTGAGATTGAAGATAGGAATAGGTTAGAGAAGATCCGCTGCCAATTGGGCCAAGCGGGAACGCTCGCCTTTTTCCAAAGTAATATGTCCGCTAATCCCTTGCTGCTTAAACTTCTCAACAATATAACTAAGTCCGTTACTCGCAGCATCCAGATACGGATGATCGATTTGCTCCGGATCACCCATAAGAATCACTTTACTTCCTTCACCCGCTCTGGAGACGATTGTCTTCACCTCATGACGGGAAAGGTTCTGAGCTTCATCAATAATAATGAACTGCGCAGGGATTGAACGGCCACGAATATAAGTTAAGGCTTCTACCTGAATGCTGCCTAAGCCCATTAAGATTTTATCGATATCGCCAGCTTTTTTGGTGTCGAACAGAAACTCCAGATTATCATAAATAGGCTGCATCCAGGGTCTGAGCTTCTCATCCTTCTCTCCGGGTAAATAACCAATGTCTTTACCCATAGGAACTACTGGACGAGCAATAAGCAGTTTTTTGTATTTATGCTCATCCTCAACTTTGAATAGTCCGGCAGCAAGCGCCAATAATGTCTTCCCTGTACCAGCCTTACCCGTAATGGTTACAAGCGGGATTTCATCATTGAGAAGCAGCTCCAATGCCATTCGTTGCTGAGCATTTCGTGCGCTGATCCCCCAAACTGAATCATTGCCCAGATAAAGCGGCTCCAGACGGGTCGCATCACTATTCACTTTAAGAAGAGCTGATTTGCCCGTGCCTATCTCATCCTTGAGGATCACAAATTCATGAGGGTACAAGGGATATGACAACCCGAGCTGTTTAACCGTTAAAGAGCGGTGACTGTAATATTCATCAATCAATGCCGGATGTACCTGCAGAGATTGGTAACCAGTGTAAAGTTCATTTAAATCTCCAGTACGATCTGACAAGTAATCCTCTGGCGTGATTCCTAGCACATCCGCTTTAATGCGAACCAGCACATCCTTACTCACAAGCACTACGGGACGCGGATCAGGCTTCTCTTTCTCTTCGATTAAATAGTTGAGAGCTACAGCCAAAATCCGATTGTCGTTAGATACCTCACCAAACATTTCCTGTACCTTCACAAAACTGCGATGGTTAAGTTCTACCTTCAGCTTGCCTCCATGCTCCAGCTCCACACCACTATGCAAATGACCTAGCTCACGAAGTCCATCGAGCAATCGGGAAACCGTGCGGGCATTTCGACCGATTTCGTCAGCGTTGCGCTTTTTGGAGTCGATTTCTTCCAGCACAACCGCCGGAATAACCACCTCATGCTCCTTGAAAGAGAAAATCGAATTGGGGTCGTGCAAAAGCACGTTGGTATCTAGCACAAATATCTTGTTCATATTATCCCCTCCACAGCGCCTGGTTTGATTGATCATACATAACTCTTTCCGCCAAGGGAAAAGATAAGGTACAGAAACGATCTTGGCTGAAAGGAGTAATCACATATGAGAAAATCAATGTGTCTGTTGCTGGTACTGCTGCTATTGACAAGCTGCGGTATCGCTAATAAAAAGACATCACCCTCTCCTCAGAATAAACAATCTGCGAATGCTGTAAAGGGTACGGGAAACCATGAGGTTCGGCAATTGGCCAACGATGGTGCAACTAATCCTAAGGCCACCTCAAAAGCTGGTCACACCGTCAGTGTTAAGGGCGAAAGTGAAATTGCACTTAAGGACCATTTTGAACAGTTAGCCAAAAGAGTTCCTGGTGTGAATGGTGCACACTGTGTAGTCATGAACAAGGTAGCCATTGTAGGTCTTGACGTAGAAGGTTCTCTAGACCGATCACGTGTTGGAAGCATTAAATATTCTGTAGCGGAAGCTATCCGCAAAGACCCGAGAAGTGTACGTGCACTTGTCACTGCCGATATGGATCTCTCCAGCCGCTTAGCGGACATGAGCCGCCATATCTCTCAGGGACATCCAATTTCCGGATTCTCATCCGAACTGGCTGATATCATCGGTCGAATCATGCCGCAGCTGCCAGAGGATACTAAGCCGATTAAAAATGCACAGTAGAGGACAAAAAAAGCCCAGTGATATTCTCACTAGGCTTTTTTCATTGCAGCAAATACTTGTCCGTCCAGCTTCTCAGCGGCACGTCCATCATAAACCTTTGCATATCTTGGGGCGGATTCAAGCTGCGCTCCATAAAAAAGCGCGTTACGCACCGCCATAATTTCAACATCAAAGCAGCACATCTTGAAAGGTACATCCTGAAGTGGATCCTGCTTTACAACGGCAGTGCCGTTAATAGCATAGACAGTACCCTCACCGAACACAGTGACGGTTACTAACGGGTTGACCTTCATGTTGTTCACGAGTCTGGAACGATGATCTACAGCCAGACGCACAGTACTAGGACTAACTGCATAAATCCACGAAATGGCCGTGGACGTTGGACCTCCTGATTCCGCATCAACTGTGTTGAGAAGAACAAAAGTTTCCGATTGCAGCATCGATAACAAGGTTTCGTTCAGCTGAGCAACGGCTTCGGACATAAGTACTGGCCCCCTATGCGGCGTAAATTCATTCAATTTATTATATTATAGCACAGGCTGAAACTTGCATTCAATTTTAGGGCGAAGTGTTATTAAGGACTTTAAGGCGCCTCAGTGGATTCTGAAGTGGAATTAGCAGAAACTCCTGCTAATCGATCCTGCAAGCTTTTCTTGGCAGCCTCAAGCTCCTCATCATTAATATATACATACGGACTTCGCCACGTTCCAGTCACGGGCTTGAATTCGATATCATCTTTGGAAATCTTCCAATAAGTCGCAATCATATCTTTAATCTGCGAATTTTCGATATCAGTCTTCATATTACTATCCACTGCGTCAAGCACCTTGCCTATCTTTAATACTCCACCAAGCGATTGCATCTGATCCACCAGTGAATGAAGGACCTCATTCTGACGTTTGTTTCGATCAAAATCATCTGAACCCTTAGTCTTAGGCTTGCAATTAGATTTACGGTATCGCACATAATCTAGCGCTTTATCTCCATCAAGCTCCGCCGGACCTTTTTTCAAATTGATATTCGTACCGTCAACGCTGTCTGTATAACACATATTATCGCTAATGTTGACTTTGACTCCACCAAGCTCGTCCACCACATCGCGGAAGCCTTGAAAATCCAGAATCGTTGTATAATCTACGTCAATATCTAGATATTTACCCATCATTGTCTTCATCTCATCTTCTGCCAAAATACCAGAAGAATCTTCTTTCCCCTTAAAGCGGGCATAGAATTCGTTAATCTTCGTTTGCTTGTATCCATTGAGCTCAACTAAGGTATCGCGTGGAAGAGAGACAATGGTTGCTGATTTCGTCTTAGGATTAAGCGCTGCAACCATAATAACATCTGTCAATCTAGATTGATGTTTTGGTCTATTATCCGTACCCAGGATAAGCATCGTCAGTGGTTTTTCTGTAGCCGAATGTCCTGGGGCAACCGTTCCTTTACTACCTGCATTAAAGACCCCATTTTCAAGCTTCCAATACAGATAGCCCCCGTAGCCCAATACGCCAAGAATCGCAATAATGAGTAAGGTTAACAGGATTCTAACTAATCTGCCAAAAAAGCCTCTCTTTTGCGGTTTCTTCTTTTTTTTCTTAGGAGCACCCTTCACAGGCTGTTTTCTATTATTCGGTTGTTGACCACTTGCTCGTGGAGGTAAACTGCTGTTTCGTGTACTCATAGTAGAATAAAGTCCTCTTCATTTCATTTGGAATTAAAATTGCTACACTTAAATAGACGTTGCATAAGCAGTAAAAGTTTCGATTACTGTCTTTTTGCTGCAGCTGCAGCCTTTCTCTTCTGTCGAGCTTCTACGATATAACGTATCCGTACCATCAGCATTAATCCGACGGCGACCAGCAGACACTGAATGATCGGTAGCTTATCATGTTGAAAAATGAGGAGCATGCCGGAGCCGATTGCCATCATTATGTACAGCATAATCTCTTTGCCAATCGATAACTTTTGATTCACACGAAATACCTGATTATACACAAATGTAAGCAATATAAAAATAACAATATAAGCGACGATTGGATGCTCAGCAAACCAGACTTGCATAGATACCGCACTCCTCCCAAATTTAAGATACGTTTACATTATATCATCAGTAAGGGAAGTTTTTGTTATAAAAAAAACCGCCGAAAGTTAAACCTCCGACGGCTCTTTACTATAATAAGCTGATCTTACGCGTTTGCTTGTGCCATTTTACGTTGCTTCTCTACACGTTCGCGTTCGCCTTTGTTTAGAATCTTTTTGCGCAAGCGAATGGATTTAGGTGTGATTTCACAATATTCATCATCATTCAAATATTCAAGTGCGCCTTCCAAAGAGAAGGTACGTGGTGTCTTCATTTTTACAGTATCGTCCTTACCTGAGGTACGCATGTTGGTAAGTGCTTTTTCTCTACAGATGTTAACGATAATATCGTTATCACGGGTATGCTCGCCTACGATCATACCTTCATAAATTTCTGTACCTGCATCCAAGAAGAGAATACCACGATCCTCAACGCCCACTATTCCATATTGTGTTGTTGATCCAGTCTCACTGGCTACAAGCACACCTTGATGACGTCCGCCAACTTGACCAGCAACCAGTGGAGCATAGCTGTCAAAAGCATGGTTCATAACGCCGTAACCACGTGTCAAAGTCAAGAAGTAAGTGTTGTAACCAATCAAACCACGTGCAGGAATCAGGAACTCCAGACGTACTTGACCCGTACCGTTGTTAATCATGTTGACCATTTCGGCTTTGCGAGTGCCCAGACTTTCCATAACAGAGCCCATGCTTTCTTCAGGAATGTCAATCATAAGACGCTCAAGTGGCTCCGATTTAACACCATCGATTTCTTTAATGATTACTTGTGGTTTAGAAACTTGCATTTCATAACCTTCACGACGCATATTCTCGATCAGAATACCAAGGTGAAGCTCACCGCGTCCAGAAACGATAAATGCATCAGGACTATCCGTTTCATCCACACGCAAACTCACATCTGTCTCAAGTTCTTTAAAGAGACGCTCACGCAGTTTACGGGAAGTTACCCATTTACCTTCTTTACCAGCAAAAGGACTGTTATTCACAAGGAAAGTCATTTGCATCGTAGGCTCGTCGATCTTAAGAACAGGCAGTGCTTCTGGATTCGCTGGATCAGCAATGGTCTCACCAATGTTAATGTCCTTGATCCCTGCGATAGCAACGATATCCCCTGCGCCCGCTTCTTCTGTTTCAATACGTTTTAAACCTTGGAACCCGAACAATTTCTCAATACGTGCGGTTTTACTCTTACCGTCACGCATAATTACAGTTACAGATTGACCTTGTTTGATCACACCGCGGTTTACACGGCCAATAGCAATACGACCCAAGTATTCGTTATAATCCATCAATGTTACGAGGAATTGAAGCGGGTCTTCTACACTTTCAGTTGGAGCTGGGATATGCTCAACGATTGTTTCGTAAAGTGAAAGCATTGTCTCATCTTGCTTCTCAGGAACCATGCTTGATGTACCATTAAGAGCAGATGCATAGACAACCGGGAATTCCAATTGTTCGTCATTTGCTTCCAGTTCGATGAACAAATCGAGAACTTCATCAATAACTTCCTTAGGACGAGCAGCTGGACGGTCAATCTTGTTCACGACAACGATCGGTGTAAGTTTTTGTTCCAATGCTTTACGCAGAACGAATTTCGTTTGCGGCATGCAGCCTTCATAAGCATCAACAACCAGCAATACACCGTCAACCATTTTCATAATCCGTTCTACTTCGCCACCGAAGTCAGCGTGTCCAGGTGTATCCACAATATTGATCAAAAACTCTTTATAAGTAATTGCTGTATTTTTAGCTAGGATTGTAATTCCGCGTTCCCGCTCGATATCGTTAGAGTCCATAGCGCGTTCTTGTACGTGTTCGTGTGCGCTGAAGATCCCCGATTGCTGAAGTAGCTGATCGACGAGTGTTGTTTTGCCATGGTCAACGTGGGCAATGATCGCAATGTTGCGAATATCTTTTCTTGAATGCATGATTTGTATCCAAATCCTCTCATTTATCAAATTAAAACTGTTAAAATTCTTAGCATGTCACGGCAGTCTCACAAAAGAAGCGCCAGGCAGAAAGCCGACGCTTCAACATAACATTAATATTATAGTGAAAGCACTATGAAAAGCAAGTCTTTTTATGAAAAAAACAGTTGGCAAATTCCGTTTTTTTTCACAAGATCCAACATTAATTAACTTCGATACCATCTATTTCGGCCACGAGTTCTACCCCGACCTGTAATCAGCCAAATTCCTGCCACGATGAATACAATACCAATTAGATAGATTACACCCGTACCCATAAGACTGAAAATACAAAGCGCTATGCTTAGAACGCCTAATATTACAGCAATTGCAGATAGTCCCCCTGACCGTCTTGGAGAATTTATGGAATATTCATACAGACCTACGGCAATGCCGAGCAGAAGCACAGGCCATAAATATTTCATAAGCCCCCATCCCCATATATTGCAAAGACCAAACAATAAACCATATACCGTTAATATTCCCGCGGGAATCAATACTGTTGCCGAAGCGCGGCGGCTAAAAAATAACATATGTAGAACCAATCCTGGAAGTAAAATCACTAGCGGCCAAAGGGCTCGTCCCAAAAATCCGAAGACCCCCAGCTTACCGAATAAAATCAAGACGCCCGCAGCTACAATGAATATACCTAGTCTCATGTCATTCTTGGAAGACATCCTTCACCCATCCCTTCAAATTCACGTCTACCTCATTACCTTGCCGTCTCATACCCAGAAAACGACAGGATTCTTATTCATATATTATCTGAAACATACACAAAATGCCATCACTGACCATGCAAAATATCCCCACAAAGTGGCGCTTTGCTTCGATGCGTACTCAGGTACTTTGCGGGGGCCCCAAATATATACTTTCTGATACGTCAAAAAAGGACGATTCCAATTTATGGAGATGTCCTTGTAGTATTGCCTTTTATTGCAATTTATTAACCTACTGATGTTGTTCTTCGTTTAATTGCTCCTGTAACAACTACTAATATTCCTAAAGCGATCGGCAGTATGGAATGCGTGGATGGGAGCAAAAAGGAGAGCATTGTCCCTAATTTTGCATCCTGAAGCATCATATCACCTGCTGTAAAGGCTAAAATATAAGCGCCGATAAATACGAGTATCGGAAATCTATGCAGCCACCCCACAATGAGGCCACTTCCCCATACTACAATCGGAATGCTGAACGCAATCCCGATGACAATTAAAGCCAAATCCCCTTTGGCTAGACCGGCAATTGCCAGGACATTATCAAGACTCATAATAAAATCAGCCACGAGAATCGTTCGGATGGATTTCCATACGGAGGATGTTTCCGCGACTCTAAGGACCTCCTCTTCTTCCAGCAGCAGCTTGAACGCAATCCATAGCAGCAGAATTCCTCCTCCAGCCTGGATATAAGGGATTTTCAACAGTAATACCGCAGCAAAAGTTAGCAAGCAGCGCAGAATAACAGCTCCCGCAGCTCCCCACCATACCGCAATCTTCCGGTGCTTCTCCGGAAGGTCCTTACTGGCCATCGCGATGACCATAGCATTATCTCCACTCAGCACAAGATTGATCATCAATATTTCACCAAGGAGCAATAATGATTCCATTCGCTTTTACCTCCCCGAATCACATGTAACTACATGTATGTTCGGAAGTGACAAGCTATGCTTCCTGTCCAACTTTTTTTTGAGGATGAAAGCATGTATGCCCCTTTTTTTGCGTATACAAAACTAAGCATATCTTCGTGCTCATCTTAACTAACTTTAGGGGTGACTATGCCTTGAATACATCCATATGGGAGTTTGTATTATCACTGCTCAATATTATTTTTCTAGATCTCATTCTGGCGGGAGACAATGCCATAGTCATCGGACTTGCAGCGCGTAATTTGCCGAACAGCACTCAAAAAAAAGCAATTGTGCTTGGAACAGCAGGTGCCGTCGTATTACGGATTTTCGCAACGGTTCTGGTCGTATGGCTATTAAAAATCCCTTGGTTACTGCTGGCAGGCGGGATTTTACTTATTCTAATTGCCTATAAGCTGTTAACAGATGAGAACAATTCAACGAATATCAAGGCTGGTCAAAGCTTAGGGGCCGCTGTGGGTACAATCATTCTAGCCGATGCTGCGATGGGGCTGGATAATGTCATCGCCATTGCGGGAGTCGCTAAGCACAATATCTCTCTAGTTGTCATAGGACTGTTAATCAGCGTTCCAATTGTGGTCTGGGGAAGCACTCTCTTTATTAAATTAATCAACAAATATCCATGGATTATTTATATTGGCTCAGCAGTCCTAGGGTTTACAGCCTCAAGCATGATTACAGATGAGCAGCAGCTATCCCCATTTTTTGAGCAGCATCCACTATTGAGAGCTCTGTTTATATTTGTGATCATTGTTGGCATCTTAATTGGAGGACACTGGAGACGCCAATCAAGCCATAATAATTCAAAAAAGCTGCCTCAACCGTAGATGTTGCTACGAATGAGACAGCCTTTTGTTTATAATATTAGAACCATTCTTCCTGTAATTCAGCTTGAGCACTTACTACATCTTTAGGCTTCTCATCTCCATACGGAGTGATCAGCACGGTCTCCGTGGCTTCAATCGCTGCGTCCAGCAATGCAGAGTAACCTGGGAGCGTAGCTTCAATCTTATCTACAATCCGTAAATTCGGATTCGTTGTAGGTGATTTAGGTACAAATAATGTACAGCAATCCTCATAAGGAAGAATTGACAGGTCATAGGTGCCGATATTCTTAGACAGCTCTACAATATCACTTTTGTCCATCATTACCAGCGGACGTAAAAGAGGAAGTTCTGTCGCACGACCGATCACATTCATACTTGGTAACGTCTGGCTAGCAACCTGTCCAAGACTTTCACCGGTTACGATCGCGAGGGCACCCTCACGTTCAGCAAGCTGTGTAGTAATTCTCAGCATAGCTCGACGCATCAACGTAATAATCAGATTATCCTGACCTATTCCGGTAAAAGATGTCTGCACCTCTGTAAAAGGTACTAAGTGTAGCTTGATGACTCCCGCATATCGTGACAATACCCGCGTAAGATCAACCACCTTTTGCCGGGCAAGCTCACTCGTATAAGGATAACTATAGAAATGTACGCACTCCACTTCGAGTCCACGACGCATGGATGACCAACCGGCTACAGGACTATCAATGCCTCCGGACAGCAATAACATCGCTTTTCCATTCGTACCAAGCGGAAATCCACCAACACCAGCAATATTTTCACAAAATATAAAAGTATGACCTTGACGAATTTCGACTTTCAGCTCCAATTGAGGTGACTTTACATCCACAGTAAGTCCGGAATAGCCTTGCAGCAGTGGTGTCGAGACTAGCTTATTCATCTCCATGGAGCCATATGGGAACTCTTTCCACACCCGGCGTGCATTAACTTTAAATGTAGTTCCCGGTGCAGGAGCGATGATCTCCAAAAAATGACGGCTGACAGCCACAATATCCTCGAGATCTGACTTGGCCACCTTTACCGGACTGACAGAAGCGATTCCGAATACATTCTTCAATGCTTCTACCAATGGGGCAGCAGTTTCTCCATTCAGTTCCACGTAAATTCTTCCAAATTCTTTGGTTAGAACCACCTTTGGATATGGCTTAATCATTTCTTTCACATGACGTAGTACCGTTTTCTCAAATCTGGCACGGTTCTTGCCCTTTAATGTAAACTCCCCGAAACGCAAAAGCAGCATATCGGCATAATCAATACTATTGGCACTGCCTTTAGCAGATACTTGATTCATCACACTCATTAGTTACTTCATACCTCCTTCAGCAATCTTTAAAGCTCGTACCGCAGTAATTAGTGCTTTCTCAAGCGCCGCGACATCATCTTCAGTGTGACTATCACCGAAACTGATGCGGATGCCACCTGAAGCTACAGAGACATCTTTCCCCATAGACAATAGAACACGACTAGGTTCTGCCAGCCGGGAGGAGCAAGCTGATCGAGTAGAAACAGCCATCCCTAGTTCCTCCAGCTTACGGGCGAACACTTCCCCTTTCATGCCAGGGTATGAGAAATGCACAATATGAGGGGCACCATCCCCTCTGCTGTTTATAACAAATTCAGGAACGCTGTGCAAGAAGCGTAACAGCCGATCCCGAAGTGGGAGCAATCGGGCATAGAAGGTTTCGCGCTGCTCAACACCCATCCGCACGGCTTTGGAAGAAGCAACAATTGCAGGTACATTCTCAGTTCCAGCACGTAGTCCCTCTTCATGAGAACCACCTGAAAGTAAGGGGAACAGCTGAATTCCTTCTTTAATATAGAGAAGCCCCGCTCCGCGAGGACCTCGAATTTTGTGAGGAGACAAGCTGTAAAGATCCGCTTTCCATCCTTTGAGGTCAACAGCAAGCTTACCATATCCCTGAACGCCATCCACATGAAATAAGGTTCGTGGATTTACGGATTTAATCAGCCTGCCAATCTCCATCAGCGGCTGTACTGTTCCAATTTCATTATTTACATGCATCACACTTACGAGTATGGTACCACGCCGTACTGCAGCAGCCACTCGCTCTGGATCAATCATTCCAGTGCTGTCAGGCGCTACAAAAGTAATCTCCCAGCCATTTTGCTGCAGCTGCAGACAACTTTCATACACAGAGGGATGCTCTATTTCTGTAGTTATCAGATGACGTCCTCTTGATTGATATTGCAAAGCAGCACCTTTAATGGCTAAATTGTTACTCTCCGTAGCCCCAGATGTAAATAGGATCTCCTTTGGTTGTACAGATAACGCAGCTGCACATACTTCTCGTGAACGCCTGATCAGCTTTGCCGCTTCACTACCGGCACGGTGTAAGGAGGACGGGTTAGCATAATGCAGCTTCATAATTTGTTCCATCGTCTTCACCACGTCTTCATAGGGTGGTGTGGCGGCGGCATAATCCCAGTAAAGCATATATCGATTGTCTCCTTTACTTCTTCAAAGTACAGAATCATTCTTTTTTAAATTTCGAAAAAGGATCAAACGGTGATCCCAAATACCAGCATGTGGTTTAAGGGAAATACCTGTTTGATCCTTTTTATTATACAGCGTATTCCGCGCGAGCGCGTTCTATTTTAGTGAGATAAGACTGCGTCTCTATAGGGAGCAGTGTAAGTTTCTCCAATAATTCTTGATCATTGCTTACTCCAAGGTTAATTACCCTTGCAGGCCCTGCATTGTAAGCCGCTAATGCCATCTTTTCCTGTCCGTCAAAGCGTTTCAATTGATAAGACAGATAGCGTACACCACCATCAATATTTTGAGCAGGATTGAATGAATCAGAAACCCCTAAACCACGCGCTGTTCCATCCATTAATTGCATTAATCCTTTAGCACCAGCCGAAGAGACAACGTTTGGATTAAAGGAAGATTCTGTATCAATCACAGCTTTTATCAAATCGACTGGCACCCCGTACTTAGCACTCGCCGTTTGAATCAGATCATCATAGCTTGTTGGTTTAGTATCCGTTATTTCCCCGGAAATTACACTATCGATGCTTTCAGCTGTTCCGATCTGTTGCCATAACAAGCTACTAACTGATGAAGCATCCGGAAGTGACGTCAAGAAGTTTGTATCCCCGCCATTAGACGAGTTAGAAGATAAAGCTTGAAGCATTGCTGCAAATTGAGAGGCTGACGCGCCCGATCTTTTAGTTTCATTTGCTGAGCTACTCTTGTCGGTTGCACTCTTTAAGCTTACCCATTTAAGCTGCCCTAACCCATTGGTTACAGCGGGATTAATCTCCATACCGGCGCACTCCTTTGATCCTGTTGAATCATATCTATTGGTCTAACCTTAGATTTCGATGAATTACGGCTTAATATTACATTTTATCCGAGATTATTGCTATATGCTGGAATGAAAAACAGACTTCAGACCCTGATATTTAGGTCTAAAGCCTGTTATAATTCAAACTTACCAGTTCATTTTTAGCGAGCAAAGGGTATCATCACAAAGTAACTAAGTGTGGATACAATCCCTAACCCCATCGCCCATGCCCCAAGCGTTTTTTGCTCCTTGGCATATGCATAATAACCAATCACAACTGAAATGGGCCCAAGTATGATGGACCAGAGAAACAAGGAGGCAATACCCATAGCTAGCCCAGTATAACCTATCGCTTTGCTTCCACTATATTCCTCATCATGCTCCTTAGCTTCACTCGCCACGCGTGGTGTTGTATCCCGGATCGGCATCGAAACCGGATTCACCTCTGCGGCATATTCCTCTTGATGTTCTCTGTCCCGGCGTGGATAGTCTACTCTGCGTGGACGCAAAATAACTTTTCTCGGACCGGATTGTTCATTTGATGAACCTGATTCATGTTCCTTTTCTCTGTCCATTAGGGCGGCCTCCTAGGAGTTCGGCTTAAATGTTAAACAGCATGTTGCAGACGATGTTGCGACTTGATCGTGGTGACCTTCATTCGTCATTTCTTCAGCATATTCTTCTTTAAATCCACTGCCAGCGTGCTTGTCGATCTCAATAATAATTTCTTCTGCCCGGCATAAATTATGCTCGCCCCAATAATGACAATTGCTTACACTGCATTTGACTAATGGCTTTACACTCGACATATTTATCACCTCGGCTTCATTATGTCCGCACGATTCACCCCCTATTCGACAGGACGGTTTCCAGTTGATGTAACGATGCCCACGCAAAATTTCCCCACAAAGTGGGGGGGTGCTTCGATGCGTACTCAGGTACTTTGTGGGGGCCCCAAATATATAAATTCTAATACGTCAAAAAAGGATCAGCCCTCGTCATTATGACGAAGTGCTGATCCTTTACACGAACGAGTTAACTGTTAAACCTGATTTTGCATACGTTTCTCAGTCAAATAGTCGTTCTCATAATAAGTAAGGTCATCGCGTAGCTCTTCATAGGTCTTGGTAATTTCTAGAATGATATCACGCGCCGGACGAACTGGCTTTTTACGGAAACGGATAGCATCCTGTCCAGTATAAGCATAACGTCCATCTTCAGAATAGCTTTCGTTCTTTGGATAGAAGAAGTTATTCACGCCATAGTGATATACATTATAAAGCGCTTTCTGCGCAAAAGATTCATCGAATGTAGCACGACGCAGCGCAACTCCCAGCTTCTCATAAGACATTTCCGAGAACACTAACAGATGACGGACATCGGACAGAAATCCTTGATAAAATTGTACAGTTTCTTCATCATCTTCTGTTACAAGCTGAGGCAATGCATGCTCGTTCAGAAAAATTTCCATCTTATCAATTACATCTTTAAGTTTGTCTCTCGTCGATTCACATAATTTCTGCACATTGGCTGCTGACATGGCGGTTGCTCCCCCTTATTATTCCCTGCTCTTGTAGTCAATAAAGTTAATCTTATGAAGAAATAGTCTTTAGACATATCTCTTTATTCTTGCAATATCAGGATGCAAACACAGAGAAGTCTAACCTTCTGAAAATCAAAAGAACATCTATCAACGTATCTCCTGCAATATCAGGATGCGAACTCAAGATGCTTATTCTCTCTGATATTATCATAAAAAACGTTAGGAAGGTATCCTTTTCTAAGATGCATAAAACATACGCTCTCTTCTAAACCTATAGGCATTACAATGCGTAGAGGAGCGGAAATCATGTCACGTAAAAATCTAACGGTTGCAGGTTTGGTAACAGCTGCGTTCACAGTTGTATTACTTACCTTTGCGCTACGTCCTGCCACTAATGGGACGACGACCAGAGAAGTCGCTAATGTTGCTGTACCAAATCCTGCTCCAACTTCAGCCCTACATTCAGCACCAAACCCTTCACAGGAAAAATCATTGAAGAAAAGCTCCTTATCTCAAGATGTTGATGCGACGGATCATCTGAATAGAGTGGATGTCAGCAGACATTTGACTAAGCTCCTCTCTGAAACGGATGGAATGACTTCGCTTCATGATAAATCAGTGTATGCAAAACGTTTGCAGCAGAACCACGGATTTATCACTATGCTTATGTGGATTGATTTTCGCAAGCATAAAACGGAAACCTTTAAGTCCTCTTCATTTCCTCAAGGAACCGAACAGGAGAATCAGCAGCTGCAAAAATATCTTAAGACGGCGAAATCAGCGATCCATGGTCATCAATCCTATGAATCTCCAACGTTTACAATCGGTAAGGAGAAATATTACTTTATCGCTCAGCGGAACAAAGAAAAAAATGTAGGCATCATTGCACTTATTAACCAAAAGGTGCTTGGTCGTGTGGCAGACCATCAGTTGAAGAACCTGCGTCTCATTCCTTATCCGAAGGAAGGTAAGTACCGTGTAGAATCCGTTCATACCGATAATTTAAAAGATATCACCGTTAAGACCGGTCATGATAACGAAAACGCTAGCCATTTTTATGAGAATGAAATTGTCGTCCGTTTCCGCAACAACTCACCTACTCCGGGGGAGCTTCAAACGATAACCGCTGATATCAACGGCAAGAAGCCACGTAAGCTTGGGTATGCCTACATTTTCCGTTCGGAGAAGATGACTTATTATGAGCTCAAAGACTATTTCACCAATAAATGGCACCCCGAATATACGGAGCCTCACTATATGTATTTAACCAATGATACGATATCTAAAAACGCAGAGGGAGCAGTTACTCCAAATGACATGTTATTCTCCACCTATCAATGGAATCTGCCAGCGATCGAAACGGAGCTGGGCTGGAATCTTTCTAAGGGAAGTAAAGAAGTGATCGTAGCCGTAGTGGATACCGGAGTCCAGATCAATCATCCGGATTTGAAGGGTAAGCTTTTGACAGGGTATAACGCGATCACCAATGATTCCACTCCTGAAGATGATGTAGGACATGGCACACATGTATCTGGAATTATAGGCGCCCTGGTCAATAATGGAGAGGGAGTAGCTGGAATCAGCTGGTACAACAAGATCCTTCCGGTAAAAGCACTCGATAATTCAGGAGCAGGCACCACTTATTCTGTTGCAGAAGGAATCATTTGGGCTGCGGACAACGGTGCGAAAGTCATAAACTTAAGTTTAGGTAACTATGCGGATTCCCAGTTTCTTCATGACGCGATCAAATATGCCTACGACCGAGATATCGTCCTCGTATCTGCTGCAGGCAACGATAATACAGAACGACCAGGTTTTCCTGCTGCGTATCCCGAAGTGATTGCAGTAGCTGCAACAAATGCTTCAGGGGAAAAAGCTTCCTTCTCCAACTACGGCGATTATATTGATGTCGCAGCACCCGGAGAAAGCATAGCAAGCACTTACCCAGATAGCCAGTATGCCGCGTTATCCGGTACATCGATGGCCAGTCCTCATGTCGCTGCGCTGGCGGGTCTAGTGCGTTCACTAAATCCGAATCTAACAAATACGGAAGTTATGGATCTTATGACCAAAAATGCTGTTGATTTAGGCACTCCCGGGCATGACAAATATTTTGGCTGGGGTCAGGTCGATATCTATAAAACATTGCAAGCCGCTAGCGGCAATCAGGTTCCACTACAGCTATGGCCACAGCATGTACAAAAACAAATGAATCAATTGAAACAAAGATTAAGTAACTCTAAGTAACAACCTTAACCACCCATCTGCAAAAATCTACCAAGCAAACGGAGAAATAATCGTAAGCCTTCCTCCATATCCGTTTCATTCATTTGTGAATAACACAAACGGATATGCCGGGAAGGGGTCTCCGCAGAGTAACAAACATCACCCGGTAAAAAAGAAATGCTCTCCTGTTCGGCCAGCTCATGTAGCCTTCCGATATCAGGTGAAGCCGGCAACTCCAGCCAGAGATTAAGACCACCCTCTGGGAGAATGTATTTTACTCCAGGCGGCGCGTAAAGCTTCAGAAGCTTCGCCGCCTTTTCCATGCGACCACGGAGTGTAACTCGTAACTGAGCAGCATAGGTTTCATACTTGCCAGCTATGAATGGCAGTACCGCCCTTTGTGTAAGCAGCGGACTCCCTAAATCACTTGCGGACTTGGCGGCGATAAGCCGTGACAGAATATTCCCACTAGCGGCTACACAGGCAATTCTGCAGCCGGGTGCAATAACTTTACTGAAACTCTTCATATAAACTACATGCCCTTCGGAATCCATCGATTTGATCGTAGGCGGCGGAGGCGCATGGAAATATAAATCACTAAATGGATCGTCCTCAACAATAAGACAACGGTAACTGCGGGCTAATTCCAGCAGACGTTGTCTTCTTGCTATGCTCATGGTTACTCCACTTGGATTCTGAAAAGTAGGGATTGTATAAATTAGCTTAGGTGGTCTTTGATCACACATTCTTGTGAGAATATCCACCCGCATCCCTTCACCGTCCGTAGGTACAAAAATCATCTCTGCACCTCGTCCTGCAAAAACATCTATAGCCCCTGTATAACTAGGAGCCTCAAGATACACTGTGTCCCCAGGTCCGACAAAGGTACGCGCCACCAGATCAATGCCTTGCTGAGTTCCGCTTGTGATCATTACATCAGAGGAAGTAAGTGCAATTCCACGTGTTTTTAAATGATCTCTCATAATTCCTCGCAGCTCCAGATCACCTTGGAAGTTCCCATAGGTTGCCATAAGCTCCGGCTGCTGAGTAACTAATGATGCGAAGGAGTCACCAATATTTTTTAGAGGAAGTAACTCACTATGAATTGCAGCTATGTGAAAGGGATACTTAACTTCAGAGTAATCAAAATTGCGCCAAAGCTGAGCTCGCGGCAAATAATCATCATATACATCCTGCCAGCGACCATCTTCCTGACGTCTAGTGTGTTCAGGGTCGGCTACAAAGCAGCCTTTTCCTTGTCTGCAATAAATAAGTCCCCGCTTCTCAAGCACATCGTATGCCTTGCTTACTGTAACCTGGCTTACTCTCAAAGCTGTAGCCAAACTTCTTACGGAGGGCAGCCGGACACCTTGCTGGAGCAATCCTGATGAAATCCGCTGACTTAGGGTTTCACTGATTTGATGAGGCAGAGATTTACTGCCGCTGCGAATCAAATCGATATGCATGAACCCCTCACCTCCACTGTTATATTCAACGCTTTACTGTTATACAGTACTCCTATTATGATAGCACCAAATCGAAAGGTGGAGAACTCATTTATGGATATCAAATACTCGGCCGCAGCCAATCATCTAGGATCATCAGCCGTTCGTGAGATTTTAAAGGTTACACAGGGCAATGACATCATTTCACTTGCAGGCGGGCTGCCTGGGGAGGATTTGTTTCCCTTGGAGGCAGTACGAGACGCTTATAACCGTGTACTCTCCAGCGATACCTCAGTGCTTCAATACGGACTAACCGAGGGCTTTACTCCACTACGTGACAAAATCGCTGAAAGACTTACTCGGCAAGGAATCCCTGTAACAGCGTCTGAGATGATTCTGACCACAGGTTCCCAGCAAGCCATAGATCTACTATGTAAAATACTGCTTGATCCCGGTGATGCTGTCCTTGTTGAAGCTCCTACTTATCTGGCAGCCTTACAGGTACTTGGCTCTTACCGAGCTGATATTCATACGATAAATAACGACGAGCAAGGCATTTTGCCAGATCACCTGGAAGATCAAATTCAGAAACTACGGCCCAAACTCCTATATGCAGTTCCGACCTTCAACAATCCTTCAGGAGCAACCTGGAGTAAGGAACGCCGTGAGAAAGTGGTGGAAATTTGCCGCCGCTACAATGTTCTTATCTTGGAGGATAATCCCTACGGTGAAATAACCTTTGAGGAGAATAATGATCTTTATCCACCCTCACTAGCGTCCATCGACAGAAGTTATGGTGGCGATTATTGTGTCGCTTACACTGGAACTTTTTCCAAAATCGTAGCCCCTGCCCTGCGTACCGGCTGGATTATCGGCAATTCCAATCTAATCAAGACCATCGCCAAAGCAAAGCAAGCAGCAGATCTGCATTCTAGCACCATTGACCAGCGCGCTTTAGATGAACTGCTGCTGCATTTCGATATTGAGCAGCATATCCGTGTCATCTCACGAGAATATTATTCCCGAATGAAGCTCTTATCCGCGGAACTCCGATCGCAGAACTGGGAAGGAGCTCATTTTCTGGAGCCACGAGGCGGTATGTTCCTATGGCTAACACTTTCCCAAGAGATCAACACGAAGGAATTACTTCCTCTAGCAGTAGAGAACGGTGTTGCTTTTGTTCCAGGTGAAGTGTTCTATTCATCACAGCCCCATAAGAATAAGATGCGTCTGAATTTCACACATACGCCACCTGAGCTTGTACCCGTTGCTGTTCAGCGTCTGGAGAAGGCGTTGGTACAATGGCAGGAAAGTCAGACCGGCATTCGATCATGAGCATGACAAAACCCGTCTTCTTCATCCTTTATGGGATGAGGAAGACGGGTTTTTTTTATTTTCCAGCCATGCTTAGAATAATTTACTTCTTAAATACTTCTATGCTATCTTTATTGAGCCTAAAATATCCATTTTCAACGAAAGACATGATTCGACTGACACTTACCCCTGTTTGAAGGGATATATTTAATACCATCGTGTCGGGTGAAGTCTCTACGATACGCCTGATTCTCTGATACATCTCATCACAACTATTGCACATCCTCTTATTGTTTCGTTCATATAAATGTCCGCAGAACCCGCAAATCTGATAATTACCCATGCTACACGTTTCCCACTTTCTACATATCTTCTTGCCACGAGCATAAACACCTTCGGCGTCTTTATAAGGATGGTAAGCGTTGCGAGAAATATAAGGATAATGTATAAAGTGAAACTTATACTTTCTTATATTTTAAAAAAGCGACGTGATCCGGTTTCCCGAGATACGCCGCCGCTTGTATGGTTGTTGTTGTTATCATAACGTTGCAGTTAGGAAAGTTTGCCGTAAGCCGGGTTCTGTGCTCGTCGTGGTTCAATCGGGAACTACCCTCCCACCATAAGCGACAATCATCTATCTAGGCCGTACATTACTGCACAGCTCCAGCGACCAACCTAGACGCGCCTCAGGCTAAGGCTGCCTATTCCAATAAAGGAATCTGCTGCGTCTCATTAGGTCTTGCTCCAGATGGGGTTTACCAGGAACGAAGTCACCAGCGTTCCTCGGGGTCTCTTACACCTCGGTTCCATCCTTGCCTGTGCCGCCCTAAGGCGGCCATCGGCGGTCCATTTCTGTGGCACTATCCTTCGACTCGCGCCGACTGGACGTTATCCAGCATCCTGCCTTATGGAGCCCGGACTTTCCTCCCGTGACGTCTTCACGTCACCGGCGATTGTCTGTCAAACTTTCCGAACAACATTATATATTATACAGACATCACCTGTCTGGCACAAGCATTATTAAATGGCAATTTTATAGGAACTTAAATGGCTCCGTATTCACCTGCGAAGCATGTACAGCTGTATCGTACTTATGCTCCACCAGTTTCCCAGTCATCCACTCTGCTACTTTCTCTTTCATGATCTTCTCTGCATTATGTCCTGGATCAATCAGAGTGATCCCAGCGAGCACGGCATCCTGTGCTGTATGGTAATCAAGATCTCCCGTAACCAACACATCCGCACCGCGGAAAATAGCACTGTTATAATACTTTCCACCCGAACCGCCGAGAACAGCCGCTTTACGAATTGGACGATCCAAATCACCCACAACACGTACATGGTCAACTTTCAGACCTTTTTTTACCGTCTCAACGAATTGCCCAAGTGTGGTAGGCTCTTTGAGCTTTCCAACCCGCCCAAGCCCTAAACTGCGGCCTTTAAGATCCATCGTGTACAAATCATAGGCAACCTCTTCATAAGGATGAGCCTTGAGCATAGCCTGTACCACTTTATTGCGGATATTGTGTGGCACGATTGTCTCAATACGGATCTCCTCAGCACGCTCCAGCTTCCCTTTTTCCCCGATATAAGGATCTGTGCCTTCTCCCGGAATAAAAGTCCCGTATCCCTCGATATTGAAGCTGCAATGACTATAGTTGCCGATTGCCCCTGCTCCTGCATTCAAAATGGCATCCAGTACCTTCTGATGATGATCCTTCGGCACAAACACAACCAGCTTTGACAATTGCTCGGAATGAATGTCTTTAATAGGCACTCCGTTCTCTATACCAAGAGCTTCCGCCATCCAATCGTTCATTCCACCTTCGGTAACATCCAGATTAGTATGACTGATGTATACCGCGATGTCATTTTTAATCAATTTTTCATACATTCGGCCCATTGGAGTGTCTGTTTGAATCCCTTGCAGCGGACGAAAAATAATCGCATGGTGGGCAATGATTAGATTACAGCCGAGACGAATTGCCTCTTCAACGACTTCATCGTTCACATCCAGTGCAACCAGTACATTGGTTATTTCTTTCTGTAAGGAACCTAGTTGCAGACCGACTTTGTCCCAATCTTCAGCTAAATGCTTTGGAGCCAGCTGCTCCATATATTGAATTACTGTTTGTCCTTTAGCAAGCATTGCAGCACCTCCGTAATCTCCTTGATCTGTTCTCGAATTAATTTTCGTTTATTCTCCGCAGATTCGAGTTCTGAACGTGACAATGAAGTAAGAATGCCTTCCAATTTTTGAACCTCTCCCTGCCATTTGGCAAAAAACACTTCATTCGGTGCTTGAATCAGAAAAGGTCCCATCTGTAGCAAGGTCTCCTGACCACGAACCATAGCGGAATCGCCTAACGTTACCTCTCGATATACATTGGCATTCGTAATTCCAGCATTAGTATCCTCTGGAACAGCTGTTAATACTTCATATAACTTGCCGTCTTCTTCCAGAATACTTTCAGAGGTAAGAACCCATTCATTATTTAACAGCCAGCGGCGCAAAATATCCTCGCCCACATTCGGTTGAAGTACCAGTGTTGTAACATCCTTAAGCTTGCCTTGACTCTGACCACGGTCTAAAATCGAGGCAATTAAAGCCCCTCCCATGCCAGCGATCGTGATACAATTAACTTCACCAGGTTCCAGTACCTCAAGGCCATCTCCTCGACGCACCGAGATTATCTTCCCTAGTCCGGCCTCTGCAACGCCCTTACAAGCAGCATCAAAGGGACCCGGGTTTACCTCACCTGCTACTGCGAATACAGCCTTACCGCTTTCTACAGCAGCCACAGGAAGCAGAGCATGATCAGAGCCGATGTCTGCCAACCTGCTTCCTTGCGGAATTTGTTCCAGCAATTGCTGAAGTCGATCTGATAATTTCACATTGTTCATGTTGCCACCCACGTTATCCATTTTTTTCGAAACAAGAACAGCAGGGCCAAGCCTACCGCAATTTTTAAAATTAGCATAAACGAAATCCACTGTGGATA
The DNA here is from genome assembly GCF_038000135.1 of Paenibacillus sp. FSL F4-0236. Classification (NCBI taxonomy): domain Bacteria; kingdom Bacillati; phylum Bacillota; class Bacilli; order Caryophanales; family Paenibacillaceae; genus Paenibacillus; species Paenibacillus sp. FSL F4-0236. The sequence goes on along the minus strand of NZ_JBBOBK010000001.1, from coordinate 728,346 downwards.
ATCCTGCCTCAATAAAAGAGCATCGAGTTCCGGCATCATCCATAGTGATACTCCCACTGCAAAAAAAACACTGGCAACGCCTTTAACTTTGTGATGTAATAGCCAGCTCAGCCACACCATCATTACACAGAGTGGAAGCCATAAGAGCTCAAGCTCTAGCATCGAAGCCTCAGGGCGTTTTCCACCGAAGAATCCCGCATATAATAAGGCCCAAAAAGCATAACCGCAATACTGCAGCAAGCCTATACGGAGCACAAATCCCAGAATACACCATAACAAGCCGCAAGCCCCAATCAGAATCGGTCTCCAGAGCTGAGGATCAAGATCATGCAAAGCAATCAGCCATAGCCCAAAACCAAGCGATAACACACTGCCCAGCCCCGCCAGGATAAGACTAATAACATGATTTCGGGTCCTGTAAACCGCTGAGTATCCATAACAAATAATTAATACGGATAGTGCTGTTGCAAGTTGCAAAGGCCAGGGAAAAACGCTAAAATAAAGACTAATCAAGAAAATCAAGGAAATAATTCCAAAACCAAACAGCCAAATTTTGATGTTTCCCTGCTGTAGATTCTTCAGCGAAATCGGATTACTATCCTTCGCCGCAGCTTCATCATCATACAGGTTGGTTAAGAAGTCGCAATATTGCTCTGGTAGCAATCTGTTGTTTCTCCAATACTGAATCTCTTTTATAATAATTTCGCGTTTTTCCAAATTCACTGGCTCATCCTTCTTTCCAGATACACAGGGTCAGCACTTTTAGGGTCGTAATTCAAATAAAAGAACCTCCTGCTACTGAGCAGCAGAAGGTCCAGTTCATGAAATACTATTCAAGGAAATCCTTAAGCCGTTTACTGCGGCTAGGGTGACGAAGCTTACGCAATGCTTTAGCTTCAATCTGGCGAATCCGTTCGCGGGTAACGCCGAACACTTTGCCCACTTCTTCAAGTGTTCTCGTCCGGCCATCATCTAGGCCAAAACGCAGACGAAGTACATTCTCTTCACGCTCCGTGAGCGTGTCCAGTACATCCTCCAGCTGTTCCTTCAGCAGTTCATAAGCTGCTGCATCCGCAGGAGCCAAGGCTTCCTGATCCTCAATGAAATCTCCCAGATGAGAATCGTCTTCTTCACCGATCGGTGTTTCGAGCGATACTGGCTCTTGGGCAATCTTCATGATTTCTCTAACTTTCTCAACCGTCAGCTCCATCTCAGCCGCAATTTCCTCTGGCGAAGGTTCACGTCCCAGTTCTTGCAGCAATTGACGAGAGACACGAATCAGCTTGTTGATCGTCTCGACCATGTGTACAGGAATACGAATCGTACGTGCCTGATCCGCAATCGCGCGGGTAATGGCCTGACGAATCCACCAAGTTGCATACGTACTAAATTTGAACCCTTTGTTATGGTCAAATTTCTCTACCGCTTTGATCAGACCCATATTACCTTCCTGAATCAAATCAAGGAACAGCATACCGCGTCCAACATAACGTTTAGCAATACTTACTACGAGACGAAGATTTGCTTCCGCAAGACGACGTTTAGCTTCCTCGTCACCATTCTTAATACGCATAGCAAGCTCTACTTCATCGTCAGCCGACAACAGCGGAACGCGTCCAATTTCTTTTAGATACATACGGACAGGGTCATTAATCTTGATCCCTGGCGGCAGTGACAAATCATCATCAAAGCTGAACTCATCGCCCTCTTTGTCTTCATTGTCCTCATTTGGCCGGAGGCTGTTAACCTCCTCATCGTTCTCGTTTACAACTTCAATCCCCAAATCACTGAGTTGTTCATAGAACTCCTCCATTTGCTCGGGGTCTTGATCAAACGGCGATAATTTCTCCATAATATCTTTGTATAGCAATGATGATCTTTTCTTGCCTTGCTCAATAAGCTGATCCTTAACCTGATCCAAAGTAAATTCTGCTTCCAATTCAGTATGCTGATCGTTCGCCATAATTCGACTCCCTCCTCCCTAGGTACATCCTGTCAACATTTCATTGTCTCTCTAGGGCTATAATCTCACTTGCTATTTGTGCCGCACGCAAAAAGTCACCTGACTTTTCCGCCTGAATCATCTCTTCACGCTTCTGATCCATCTTGCGCTGCAGTGGGTATTTCCGTACTTCACGGATACAATCATCCAGCACCTGCATATTCCAGTCTGGAGGTGTATCCATCATGGAAATTGATGTAGCAGTTTTCTCTAGACGATCATCCTGAAGCGATGATAGAAACCGACTAATGCCGGGTGGTTTGCCTTGCGCGTAATAGGCATATAGATAAGCGGCAATTGCCGCATGATCATCGATGTTGAAATCTTCTCCGAGGCGTTCGCCCACATACGTGGCAGCTTCCGGGTCCTGAATCATAAAGGACAATAGACGCCGTTCCGCGACATGATAAGCGGGCAGCAAAGTTGGTGTCTGCACTTGCCCTTTTTTATGCCTACCATTATTCCACCTTTTGTCGTTATTATCCCCTTCAGGGATGTTTTTTTGCATCGATGCCCTAAGTAAATTACAATCCTGCTTCAAACTATCATATGAAAGTTCCAGCTCAGAAGCGATTTCCCTTAGGTAAACCTCTCTCTCTGTCGAGGAATGTAACGAAGCAATGACCTCCAAAGCTTCTTTGACGTAGGCAATTTTGCCATCTTCCTCTAGGAGTATATGGTTTTTTTTCAGATATATAAGCTTAAATTTTATGGATGAAACCGCTGAATCAATAACCTGATCCATAAACCTTTCTCCACCATGCATTGAGATGAATTCATCTGGATCGAGTCCGCTTGGCAGTAAGGCGATCTTTACACGCAAGCCACTGCCTTCAAGCATTGGAATGGACTTCATAGCAGCTGCTTGTCCTGCCCGGTCACCGTCATAAGACAGTACAATTTCATCGGCCAGACTCTTCATCAGTGCTACATGACTTTCAGTTAAAGATGTTCCCATTGTTGCTACACCGTTATGCACACCTGCTTCCCAGGCCGAAATGACATCTCCGTATCCTTCAAAGAGGACGATTTGCCGCGTTTTGCGGATGGATGCTTTGGACTGGTGCAAATTGTATAAAATCCGGCTTTTGTTAAACAATCTACTCTCTGGAGAATTAAGATACTTGGGTTGTCCTTCACCAAAAATTCTTCCGGCAAACGCAATCACCTTGCCTGTGCGGTTCGCAATCGGAAAAATAATCCGACCACGGAAACGGTCTATATAGCCTTTACCCTCACCTCGGGCAGACAAGAGTCCACCTTTCTCCATCTCAGCAAGGTCAAAATTCCGTTTCTCCAAAAATTGTAGCAAAGTATCCCAGCGGTCCGGAGCATATCCGATCTGAAACTGGTCAATCATTTTATCGCTGAAGTTCCGGGCTCTTAAATACTCCATAGCGGCTTTGCCGTGTTCCGTATTCTTCAGCAAGTAATGATAAAACTTTGCAGACCATTCATAAGCTTGAATCAACCGATCGCGTTCCGGATCAGGAGGAGACATTAGGCCTCCCTTACCTTCAGGAACGGGAATATCACTTTCTTCAGCCATTATTTTGACGGCTTCGGGGAAGGTTAATCCTTCGATTTCCATCCTAAATTTGATGGCATTTCCACCCATGCCGCAGCCAAAGCAATGAAATACTCCCCGGTCGGGGGTAACTGTAAAGGAAGGGGTTTTCTCCGAATGGAACGGGCAGAGGCCCCATAAATATTTCCCCTGCTTGGACAAATGGACTACCTTACCGACTGTATCGACAATATCATGACGTGCAAGCACGCTTTCGATAACTTCTTCCGGAATATTCCCGTGTCCGCTAGCCACTTCAACCACCTTCAATTCTTAACAAATAAATATAATTCGCTATTGCTCCACATTCTCCTGCAAAAGTATTAAAAGTTTTGTCATTTTATGTTGAAAATATATTTTTTCTTCTGCCGTTATAGGTTTTGGACCCTTAGAATAATGTCCCCGTCTTCGTTCCACGGCCCTGGCATGCCTGCCTTCCAACATAAAATCCATTTTGGAATCGTCATATTCCTGGCCACGAAAAGAAAGAACACTGCAACGTTTCCCGAGCGCAAGTGCTGCGAGACCATAGTCCCCAGTCAATACCACATCTCCAGCAGAAATATGATTGGCAATATATAGATCGGCGCTCTGATCTCCCCGGTCCACCTGCACAACCGTTACACCCTCTTCAGCTTTCAGTGCATGGTCATAAGAAGATACCATCAGTACCGGCACACCAAAGGCGCGGCCAACTTCAGCAATCTCTTTTTTGACCGGACAAGCATCCCCATCCACGACTATAGTTCTAGACCGGGACTTCTTCTCCATGATCATCACCAATTTCCCGTGTAATATATATACGCCCTTACCGCAAGAAATCCTTCTTTCTATGCATAAATACGGAACGGATGTCAAATGACGCATTGGCACCGTTCCGTATATTTATACCCCAAACCAACATTCTATACCATAAGACACAAACTTTTCTTATAGATGTTGTTCAAAAAGCTGTCCTTTGATCAAATGTCGAATCTTGAATTCAGCCGGGAACTCCGGTGCTCAGTCGTTTACCAAACGAGCTTGCCAAAATCAGCAAACGCCTTGGAGTCAGCATCAATACCAGCTAGCAAAGCTAAACGGTTAGCACGTACCTGCTCATCCTCTGCCATAACCATAACGGAATCGAAAAATGCTGTAACAGCATCTTTTAGACCCGAGAGAATACGGAGTGCTTCTTCGGCATTATTCGCGGACATCGCTTCAAGATACGGTGTGTGTAATTCCTGCCATGTCTTGTACAGCTTCAGCTCAGCATCTTCTTTAAGTAAAGAAGGATCAATCACTTCGCTGGTTGCTTTAGCTGCCAAATTACTGACACGAGTGAGTGAATCTACTGTAATTTTAAAGTCTGCTTGGTCTAACACAGCACCCATAAGCGCACGGCTTCTGCCCACAACATCTACCACGTTGTCAAAGCCAGCTGCTGTAACAGCGTCCACAACATCATAGCGTACATTGTCGGATAAAAGTCGTTTAACACGCAGACCGAAGAACTCGTACAGGTTTATACGTAGTTCATCGTCAGAATGTTTCGAATTCCCTGAATTTTTATGAATTTCAATCGCTGCTTCAAAAATCTCGCGCAGCGTAATCGGCAATTTATGCTCCAGCACGATTTGAACAATCCCTGCAGCCTGGCGACGCAGTGCGTAAGGATCCTGTGAGCCTGTTGGGATAATACCGATAGAGAAGCAACCTACAATCGTATCGATCTTGTCCGCAATGCTGACAACTGAACCGGCATCTGTCGATGGTACTGCATCACCCGCGAACCTTGGCTGATAATGCTCAAAGATTGCTTTTGCCACAGTTTCAGGTTCTCCTGCTTTGCGTGCATAATCTTCACCCATGGTGCCTTGAAGTTCTGGGAATTCATAAACCATTTGAGTCACAAGGTCGAATTTGCAAATATCAGCAGTCCGACTTACTTCAGAAAGGGTTATATCAGACAATCCCAACTTTACAGCAAGACGATCGGAGATTTGGCGAATACGACGCACTTTATCTCCAACACTGCCAAGCTCTTCATGGTAGACGATATTCTCCAATTTGGCTAGTGCATCATCAATCTTCATCTTTTGATCTTCTTGATAGAAGAATTTGGCATCTGATAGACGAGCACGGAGTACCTTCTCATTACCCTTAGCAATAACATCCAAAGATACTGCATTCCCGTTACGCACCGTTACGAAGAAAGGTAGAAGTTTGCCCGCTGCATCAAATACCGGGAAATACCGCTGATGCTCACGCATCGAAGTAATCAGCACATCCTGTGGAATGTTCAAGAAAGATGGGTCGAAGGTTCCGAACAACACGGTTGGTGTTTCAACTAGGAACAGTACTTCCTCCAAAAGATCCTCTTTGATCGCAATCGTCCAGCTTTTTTCTTCAGCCAATTGATTGATTTGTTTCAGGATCAATTCTTCCCGTTCCTTCACGTCTACAAGGACATGCTGCGCACGCATGCTCTCAACATATTGTGCAGGCTCCGAAATTACAGTCTCTGTACCCAGAAAACGATGTCCACGGCTCACATTACCCGCTTTTACATCCGTAATTTCCAAATCAATAATATCTTTCCCGAAAAGAGCAACTAACCAGCGGATCGGACGCACGAATTTAAAATCATAAGCTCCCCAACGCATATTTTTAGGAAAAGTCATCGCATTTACGATCCCTAAAAGACCTTCAGAAAGCAACGAAGCTGTCTCTACCCCAGCACTATTTCTAGTAGCATAGATATACTCAACTCCAGCAAGCTCTTTGAACGTAAATTGCTCCGGAGATACATCCTGACTACGGGCAAACCCTAAAGCAGCTTTGCTCCAGTCCCCGTTTGCATCCAGTGCGATTTTGCGTGATGGTCCTTTGACTTCTTCGCTGATATCCTCTTGCTTCTCAGCCGCATCCTTAACAAAAACAGCGAGACGACGTGGCGTTGCATAAGCAGTAACTCCAGCATGTGTAATCCGTGCAGAATCCAACCACTTGGATGTTCTATCTTGCAGCTGTTCCATCGCAGCGCGGATAAAACGTGCAGGAATTTCCTCCAGACCGATCTCAAACAGGATATCTTTAGACACGGTCAGCACCTTCTTTCTTCAGCAGCGGGAAGCCAAGCTTCTCGCGTTCCTCAAGATATGTTGCGGCTACAGAGCGGGCAAGATTACGCACTCGGGTAATAAATCCAGTCCGTTCAGTAACACTGATGGCTCCACGTGCATCCAGCAGATTAAAGCTATGTGAGCATTTCAACACGTAATCATAGGCAGGGAACACAAGATGCTGCTCCATCGCTCTACGCGCTTCTTCTTCGTACATGTTGAACAGTGAAAATAGCATTTTTACATCAGATACTTCAAAGGTGTAAGTAGAATGTTCAAACTCCGGTTGATGAAAAACATCACCATAAGTCATGCCGCTAACCCATTCAAGATCAAATACATTTTCTTTATCTTGAATGTAGGATGCTAGCCGCTCCATTCCGTAAGTAATTTCTACGGCAACTGGATTGGCCTCAATTCCACCGACCTGTTGGAAGTACGTAAACTGAGTGATTTCCATACCATCTAGCCATACTTCCCATCCTAGACCTGCACAACCCAGTGAAGGGTTCTCCCAGTTATCCTCAACAAAACGGATATCATGCAAGAGCGGATCAATGCCGAGTGCTTTCAAACTATCCAAGTAAATCTCTTGAATGTTATCAGGCGATGGTTTGATAATGACTTGAAATTGATGATGCTGATACAAACGGTTCGGATTCTCCCCATAACGTCCATCGGATGGGCGACGTGAAGGCTCTACGTACGCAACTCTCCATGGTTCAGGACCTAGTGAGCGTAAAAATGTCATAGGGTTCATCGTACCGGCGCCTTTTTCAGTGTCATAAGGCTGTACGATAATACAGTTCTGTTCAGCCCAGAACTGCTGCAGCGTCAAAATCATCTGCTGAAAGTTCATAATACCGTCTCCTTCGCTTTACAAGTTTTTTAGTTCATCTTGCTTAAAACTTCTTACCATGGAGGCGGCATTTTTCGCTCCTGACAGCAACAAAAAACCCCCGCCCCCATGCCTGATTAACAGACATAGGGACGAGAGCTTAACTTATTCTCCCGCGGTTCCACCCTACTTGATTCCATTCCTTGATTCAGCAATATCACTTGCTAAAGACAAGAACGAAATCCACTTTCATTCGCCATATCCGTACTCCCGGGTGCCATGTTCATGAACATTGTCCCGCCAGGCTCTCACTACCCCCAGCTCGCTGAATCGCAACAATATCGCTCATTACTTTCCCGATCAATGCACGTTCTCCCGAAGTGGAGCAAAACGGCGATAATCTTATAATTAAACTGTTCCTATAGTAACGGAAAAATCGGATTTCGTCAAATCTTGTACTTGTCGAGCTGATCCAGGAAATTCTGTGATTTTAGCTTTAATCCAAGCTGCACATCCATAAAGGCACGCATAATTTTTTTTAGCTCATCACGGCTGCTTTCTTTGACATCCACATTCCCTAATCTAGTTAGATCAAGTCTGGCGAATAAGCGTAGTAATTTCAACGCACGAGCAGAGACCTCCATTGCTGGCGGATCATTATGTTTACAGCTGCGGCAGAGTGCTCCACCAAGGCGAGGGCTTATCAGCAGTTGTTCATCAGGCTTTTCTGCTCCACATATCACACAGGTGTCGAACTCTGGACCATAACCGGCTGCTTGCAAAATCTTCATTTCATAAACATTTATGATAACTCCAGGTTCCTTATCTTCTTCAAGTGCGTTCAAGCAGGCCGTAAGCTGGCGAAACCAGAAGCTCCCCGTCTCCTCATCATGCAGGACTTTATCAAGCAGTTCACAAGCGTATGATGCATATGCTGCTTTAATCAAATCCTCACGCAGAGGGTGGTGAGACTTCGTGATCTCGCCGGAATTCAGCGTTCCAAGACCTCCGTTATTTCTAAAAAAAACAAATTCCCCGACGGTGAACAGCTGGATCAGGGCAGCATGGCGGCTCTTAACCTTCTTAGCACCTCGTACCAGAACTCCTACTTTCCCGGCGTTCTCGGTGCAAAGCGTAATAATTGCGTTCCCCTCGCCGTAGTCCATGCTGCGGATGACGATCCCTTCCACCCTGTGTAGCATGCCTCTTCCCCCAACCATTCGGCAAGCAACCAGTCCTTATTGCGCTTCTTCATCACAGACCTTCTCTTCTTCCACTAGCTGTAATCCACTGTCTTCAAGTGGATAGCCAGCTTCCTTGTATAGCAGGTAAGCATCGACGTCTCCTGTCATTGCAAAATACTTCCACGAAAAGTTTCGCATTCGTATTCATCCTTTCTTGGGAAAGACGATGTCTCTTCAAGAATTAGGATGTGCGATGAGCCAGGTTCTATCCTTGCAATTCCTGCCAAACGAGGAATGACGGATAAAGATCTTAAAGGTCTTTATGGAAGCCCAAATCCCGCAGAACGCGGTCCTGATTACGCCAGTCTTTTTTCACTTTTACCCATAGCTCCAGAAAAATCTTCGAACCCAAAAGGTTCTCAATGTCAGTTCGAGCACGTCTGCCAACCTCTTTCAGCAGCGCACCTTGCTTACCGATAATGATCCCCTTCTGAGAATCACGTTCAACAAAAATAACGGCAGACACATGCACAACACCATTCGGCTCAACCCTCATATCTTCGATAGCCACAGCAATGGAATGCGGTACTTCTTCGCGCGTCAAATGCAGAATCTTCTCACGAATTAGTTCTGCGCACACAAATTGCTCAGGGTGATCCGTAATTTGATCTTCTGGGTAGTATTGCGGACCTTCTGGTAAATACTTAGCGACTTGCTCTAATAGCGTGTTAACATTGCTACCCATCTTGGCAGAAATTGGAATGATTTCAGCAAAGTTATGCAGCTTGTTATACTGAGCCATAAGTGGGAGCAATGCTTCCGGCTCTATTTTATCGATCTTGTTCAGTACAAGAATAACTGGCGTCTTAAGTCCGTTTAATTGCTCAGCAATGTATCGGTCTCCACCACCCAAACCATCTGCAGCATCCACAAGGAACAGCACAGCCTCAACTTCACCCAGCGTGCTCATTGCAGTTTGGTTCATGTAGTCGCCTAGCTTGGACTGTCTTTTATGAATACCTGGTGTGTCCAGGAACACGATTTGCGAATTATTCGTTGTATAGACCCCATGGATTTTATTTCTAGTGGTCTGTGGCTTATCCGACATGATTGCAATCTTCTGTCCAATAACCTGGTTCATGAGTGTCGATTTGCCTACGTTCGGTCTGCCGATAATTGCGACAAAGCCTGATTTGAATTTCATATTATCTTCCTTCCATACTTTCCTTCTAGTTCAATCTTTTTCAATCATTCAATCTTTTTTAAAGCTTTTTCGATTCCCCCTAAATCCCCCTTAGCCAAGGGGGACTCCAAGGGCCCTGGCCCTCTGGACACCCGGAAATAGACGTACCTGCAACGTTCGGCGGGATTAGAAACGGTCGTGCATGAGCGCTTTCGTCCCCTATCGGGGACACGCTTCACTGTCGCTTATTCACACGGTTCGCATTAAGCTCACCATGGATAAAGATTACTGAGATGATTGGCTTTAGGCTGTGTTACAAGTAACCTTACGTAATTAGAATCGCTGGCGGCGTTGCCGCGGCGCTTACCTCGTAATGTTACTCTAACAACACATAATTTGCACGATTTTAGCCTAACTTGATTGTTAGCGCACACTTTTAATTGTATTTTGTACAACTAATTTGAGTTTGAGTTATGCTTTTGGTGTTTTAATTGCATTCTGTGCAACTAAGTTCTACCTCAAAAGCCAAATGTGGATTAAAGCGTAAATTTAATTGTATATTCTGCAACTAAATTAGGCTTGGACCGAAATAGTGGCAGTTTAATTGTATATAATGCAACTAAAGTAGCTTAACACTCAACAATGAGCTAAATTTACTCTGGAGCTTGTCCTTGCTTCAGATCTACGGGACCAAAAGCGCCGGGAAGTAATTCTCCCACCGTCGTCTCAACAATATCGCCCTTCATGTTTCCAAGGATAACCTTCATGTCGGGTGAACACAACTCGATCATAACTTGGCGGCATACACCACAAGGAGATACGGGGCCATCGGAATCGGCAACAACGGCAATTGCCTTGAAAGAACCGATAGCATGACCGTCAGCGATGGCACGGAATAACGCGGTGCGCTCTGCACAATTGGTTGGGCCAAAAGCAGCATTTTCTACATTACATCCGTGATGAATATGACCATCCTGATCAAGAAGGGCGGCTCCAACTCCGAATCGGGAGTAAGGAATATATGCCTTAGCACGTGCTTTAATCGCTTCTTGCATAAGAAGAGCGGAATCCATATTTGGGTCCTCCTAAAGTTTTGTTAGCGCTACATCGTGGAATCACTTCGTACAAAACTTGCTTTGAAAGCATCCACTTAGTTTTGTTAGCAATACTTCATTGAATTTTCTTCGTACAAAACTCGCTTCCTAAACATCCAGTAACCAAAGAGGCGGAATCGCAAAACGCGGGTCCGCCTCTCCCCTGAATTGAATTGTAACCTGATTATGACATAAGTCCGGTAATCCAGTCCATCACCGGGTGGTAAAAAACATAGACCCCGACTAAGACAGCAAACACCGCCGTAAGAAGCACAGCTCCTGCGGCGGTATCTTTTGCTCTCTTAGCCAGTGGGTGAATCTCCGGCGAGATCAAGTCTACCGTCGCTTCAATTGCTGTATTGAGCAACTCGGCGGTTAAGACAAGCGTGATGGAGAAGAGCAGCAACATCCAACTGGCCAGCGGAAGTCTGAACACGGCAGCGGCAACAAGTACAACCACAGCCAAACAGCAATGCACCTTCATGTTAAGCTCGGATTTGAATGCCGATACGATACCTTGCGATGCAAACCGAAAAGAGTGCCAGAACTTCTTATGTCCTACCGCCGTGTTCTTCACCATTAGCGAGTCAACCCAACCTGAGCTAGTACTTTCTCTTGCTTAGACATCATTTCAGCCTCTGAAGCTTCATCCTGATGATCATATCCTAACAAATGCAGAAATCCGTGCACAAAGAGGAAACCAAGCTCACGCTCCAGCGAATGACCATATTCCTGCGCTTGCTCCTGAGCACGAGTTACGGAAATGATGATATCTCCCAGTACATCCGGAACATCTTCCAGCGCTTCGCCTTCTTCTACTTCGTATATAATGTCCAGCTCGTCCTCTCCGCTTTCATTCATCGCAAAAGAAAGTACGTCCGTCGGACGGTCAATTCCCCGGTATTCCAAGTTCAACTCATGAATACGAGTGTTATCGACAAAAGTAAGCGCAACCTCTCCCTGATCGATCCCTTCCGCCTCACCTGCTTTTTGCAAAATGCTCTCCAGCAGTGCTATGAGATCGTCCTTTATCTCGTATTCTTCTTGCTCGTTATCCCAAACGATCTCCAAACTCATGGGTTAGCTGCCCCTTCCTCTTTTTTCGGCTTACGCACATCTTCTGGGTATTCGATCCGTGAATGGAAAATCCCCATGACCGTTTCTTTCAGCGTCCGTGCAATAATGTCCAATTCTTTAATCGTTAAATCACATTCGTCAAACTGATGATCATCCAGTCGACTTTTAATAATTTTCTCAATCATCGTTTCCACCTGAAGGACGGTTGGTTTGCGCAAGGATCGCACCGCAGCTTCAACACTGTCGGCAATTCCTACAACAGCCGATTCCTTCGACTGGGCTTTCGGGCCAGGATAACGGAAATCTTCCTCGGTAAAATCAGGCTCTACACCTTTTTCTTCCGCCAGCTTCAGGGCTTTATGGTAAAAATAATGCAGGAACGTCGTCCCATGATGCTGCTCAGCAATATCACGAATCGGTTTGGGCAGCTTATATTCTCGTTGCATCTCCACCCCATCGCGGGCGTGAGCTACAATGATAGATTTACTAAGCTTCGGTTCAATAGAATCATGTGGGTTTTCCATATTATTCTGATTTTCAATAAAATAAAACGGACGTTTTGTTTTACCAATATCATGATAATACGATCCTACCCGGCACAATAGGCCGTCTGCTCCAATCGCTTCTGCGGCCGCTTCTGACAAGTTACCTACCATTACGCTATGGTGATAGGTTCCTGGTGTTTCCGTAAGAAGCTTGCGCAATAAGGGATGGTTCGGATTAGACAACTCTACCAGCTTCAGGGCAGATAGAATACCAAAGGTAGCTTCAAAGAAAGGCATCAGACCAATCACAAGCACTGCAGTCAAAAGTCCACTCGCAAAAGCAAAACCAACGGCATACAGCGTGCTTACATCTTTCCATTCACCACCAGCTAAGAGGGTCAGCATAAAGACGGTCACACAGCCAAAAAGGGATACCATAATCCCGCCTTTTAATAATGTGGAACGCTGGCCTGCACGATGAGTGGCAAAAATAGCTACATAACAAACAACAATTGAAAAGAAGCCAAAGGTAAAATCAAACACCGAATTCTGCTGAACATTCAAAATGATACTGGCGAGTATACTGATCAGAATAGAACAGAAGTACGCTAATGTCATATCCAGAAGCATGGTAATCAGCATAGCACCAATGGCTACTGGAGCCAGATACCCGAGATAGGAATGGACATCCGTCTGCAAAATTGCGGTCAACCGCATGGAGATGATCGTAATAACAAACACAAGCACCAGCATTAATAACTGGGAATTATTATACTTGAAGCCCGCAGTTCCGCCAGAGTAACGGATAAACACCATCAGACCCGCAGATAGCATGGTAGCAAGTAATAGCAATCCAACCTGAGGCCAATAGTTGACCTCATTGCTTAGCAGGCCATTCTCATCCAATAGGGCGTACAGCTCAGGGGTGATTTTTTGCCCTTTAGCGACAAGAACCTCCCCTTGCTCAATAAACACATCAGGTGTGTTCTCACGAGCCTGTACCTTCGCTTCCTTCGTTGCATCTTCGTCATAGAACTTATTGCTTGTAATAACGAGCCGGACTAACTCTTGCACAACCTCACGCGCCGTACGCTGACTCAGAGAGCTGATACTGACCTGCTCCGCCACTTTGGCGCGCGCAGTCTGGGCGTCCGTGATTTGATCGTTCATCAGCCTAGTCACAATATCACGAGCGACAGGCTTCATTTCGATAATGTCCTGAGAGGTCAGTCGCGGAATCTTAATGTAAGTTTCATCTGGAATGACATAGGTCTGCTCTTTTATGACAGATTGCATTTCCTCCAAAAGATGATCGGAATAAGTGCCTCCACCCCGATTTGAGGCTATGAAATTCAAAATAAAATCATTGGCTCTCTGCGGGATCTCATCACGATAAATCTCAGTCTTATCGCTTTGCGAAATCAAATCATCCTGATTCAGGCGATCAATCCGGTCCAGTAGCGATGTCACAAGATTATCGGCCCTCATCGGGATGATTTTATACTTTGGAGATACACCTTCGGCCGCTTCTTCCGCCGCCTTTAGTGTTGCCTTCTTGTCCAAAATTTGCTTAGGCGCTGTTATCTCCTTCGCGCTGAGCGTATTCTCTTTAATATCGTACCGCTTAGGTAGTAGATCGGGCGACAGGCTGAAGTAGAACACAAGTCCGAGTAACAGGAAAAGAGCATAGCGTGTCGCCGCGCTATACTTCCATCCGTTGTTCGTATATACAAATCCGCTTAATTTAGATGGTTGCTTTGAAGCCATGAAGACAATCCCCTTTATTGGAGGTTTTCGGCAGAGCGGTCATAGGCAACGATAATTTTCTGCACCAGGGAATGCCGTACTACATCCTGCTCCGCAAAATAAACAAAACCGAGTTCTTCTATGCCGGATAAAATCGCTTTAGCCTCAATCAAACCGGATTTCTTGCCGCGAGGCAGGTCAATCTGGGTAACGTCACCCGTAATCACCATTTTGGACCCGAAGCCGAGTCGAGTCAAAAACATTTTCATTTGCTCAGGCGTTGTATTCTGGGCTTCATCCAAAATAATAAATGAATCATCCAGCGTACGACCACGCATATAAGCGAGCGGAGCAATTTCAATCAATCCCCGTTCAAGTGCCTTAGCCACCTGATCGGGCCCCATAACGTCGTATAAGGCATCATATAACGGACGAAGGTATGGATCTACCTTTTCTTGCAAATCCCCTGGGAGGAACCCTAGACTCTCTCCTGCTTCTACTGCTGGGCGCGTAAGAATGATACGCTTAACAGAACCTTCTTTAAGTGCCGTAACTGCAAGCACTACCGCCAAGTAGGTCTTACCCGTTCCTGCAGGACCGATTCCGAATACAATATCACGCTTCTTGATCGTTGTCACATAATGCTTCTGGCCAATCGTTTTGACACGGATAGGCTTTCCACGAAAAGTTGTTGTAATTTCTCCCTTGAACAAATCGAGCAATTGATCGACCCGAAAGTCTTTCGCCAGCTCCACAGCGTACTGCACATCACGTTCAGTAAGTATGTAACCGCTCCGAATGAGGGACAGCAACACATTAAACAATTGTCCCAGCATGTCTACTTCCCGCTCCGCACCACGTATCGTTAACTCTGCTTCACGGGAATCAATAATAGCAGGAATTTCACTCTCGATGATTTTTAGGAATCCATCTTGCGGGCCGAACAGCGATTGCGCCTCTCCCGCATTTTGCAAAGTAATACGAATGCTTGCAGTCTGTTCTGACAAGTAGCCTCATTCTCCTCAATTGTTTACTATTGGCAGTTCTTCGGAAATTTTTTCTTCTACTTCAAAGATCACTTTCATATAAACTTTACCATTCTCTTTCTTCTCATGCAAAACTTTTTGACTTTTGATGACGCTATCAACGCCATAACGCGCCAAAATATCATTCTTCGCTCGCTCTATTCCCTTTTCAAATCCAGCCTCTGGAGTTAATGTCTCACTTGTTTCACTAATCTCCATTTCTTTCTCAGTCATTAGGCCCAGCGGCAGCTTAATGGACCGCCAGGACAGCGGATCGTGCTCAGTAAGTGTTCGTGATTTCTCAAAAGGAGAATCGCCATAACCCCATAGCTGGATAGCCCATTTACCAAGCACCAGATAGGTTCGATCCTTACGCTCCCCTGTATATGAGCTATTTGTTGTTGTAAGAGGCACTTCTATATTGTATTCATGCCACACTAGACCCTTAACCTCACCTTTAGCCACCACATACTGTACATTCTCTTCGTCGCCTAAAGCACCCGAGATCAGGATATCCCCTTTTTTAACCCGTGAGTTACGAGCCACAACCGGTCTGCCCTGCTCCGCATATATTTCAGTTACCACCGCATCTGTTCTGCTAATCAAATGCCGCTGACTAAGTAGAGGTTTGATATCCGGCTGTTTAGATTCTACCACCTGAATTTTAATGCTCGTCCCCGTCCGCTGCACCCCTATCCATGAAACGCCGGGTAATTGGGCTAGGAGCCCCTTAGAGAGCTTGTCCGGCTCATCCAGACGCCATATCCATTGAAAAGGATACACCCCCTCCTGGCGAGCAGCTGCCAATATATCCTCGGAGGCAATTTTTTCATTTCCCTCGACTCTAATGCTCCATATCATCGTGGATAACATAAAGAGCATAATCCCGAATACCAATATTCCCATGCCAAAAAATTTACGTTTCCAAAGCCGCGCCATCAAAAAAGGCAGTCCGCTTCTTCCTGTAACGTGCATCCGACAGCCTGTCTTCTTTAAAATCGGACGGAGGACATAAAAATCATTCAGAAGCAGCTTAAGGGAAGCGCCGCCCTCAGCGGGCCTCACATCCCAAATCACTATACCTGCTTCAGAAATGACATTAATGAATCTCTCCACCTGAGGCCCCGTCACATGCAGTGTAACGAATCCCCGCAGTGATGAAAGAGGTGGTTCCTTCATGATTTCCCCTCGCTTTCTTTATATCTGATCTCTCCGATAATGCCTTCTACCGCCAGCTCCTGACCAAGAATATTGCGAATGACAAGATCCTCGCCTGTGATTTCAAGCGATCCTTTAGCTAACGCGAGCTTAAGCTGGCCTGAGGAAAAATGCAGCACGCCGCGATGATTCTCGATATACAGTTCCTTATTGCCGATCAGGGTGATCCGGGGCATTTCCTGTAGTAAGTCCTGTGGTAAATCCAACACCCCGTTTGTCCATCCCCGCAGCCTGCGGCCAATACGGGTCATAAGTAGACGCTCCCCCTTCCTGCCTTCTGTACACCTTATGCGGCAACGCTTTTGTTTATGAGAAGAACTCATAAAGGAGCACCTTTCAGGTATAAAAAACATAAAAAAGCCTCAGCTTTCCTATCGTTAAGATAAGAAAGCTAAGGCTTAATTGTTACTTGACCGAAAATTACGATCTTCGGGAGGAATGCGGCTGGCGAGCACGCGGAGGTCCTAGAATCTCCGCCCAAACCACACCATTACGCAGCTCATCCCTATTCCCTGTTCTATTTGACTGAACATCTGTATCAGGGGATGAACTCTTCGTCTTCTTCGACCTGGGATCTGCTCCCGCTATTCCATCAAAAGCAGATTGAAGACGCCGCACCTCTTCCTGCATTCTTTGTGTGCGTAACTCAACTCCGTCATCAGCATGCTCCAAAGACATACCTTCTCCAGTAGAATAATCTGGTGTCGGGATGTACGCAGGCTCTGGAAAGGCAGGTGATGCGTCATACTCACGGGAGGATGTAGTAACAGGAGCAGGAAACCCGCTACCAGACTGTTCTGGCTGATCTCTGTTCCCGTCTACATCCTTATTACGGTGGAGAGGATTCCCGTCTCCTCCGCCAAAGGTCGGCATCCCTCCGCGTGTAGTACCTTTGGGTTTGTTCTTCGTAGCTTTGTTCACATTGGATACAATCGCGAAGATAATAACCGCAACAATATAGATCCAGCTCATGGAGATTCACATCCCCTTTTATTTATTATTGTTAGGACGGTTATTATCGTCCTGATCATTCATTTTGCCGAGGGAACCGCGCATTTGGGTATCTGCCTCGATATTTTTGATGTTCATGTAGTCCATCACACCGATTTGACCATTTCTGAGTGCCTCAGCCATCGCCATAGGCACCTGAGATTCAGCTTCCACAACAAGCGCCTTCATCTCAACTACACGTGCTTTCATCTCTTGCTCATGAGCGACAGCCATTGCTCTGCGTTCTTCTGCCTTAGCTTGTGCAATACGTTTATCCGCTTCTGCTTGTTCGGTTTGAAGATACGCACCGATGTTCTTGCCTACATCGATATCCGCAATATCAATAGAGAGGATCTCAAAAGCAGTACCTGAATCCAGACCTTTCGACAATACCGTCCGAGAAATCAAATCCGGATTTTCCAAGACATCTTTATGTGAATCACTTGAACCTACTGTCGTTACAATCCCTTCACCAACACGGGCAATGATTGTTTCTTCACCCGCACCACCCACGAGACGGTCGATATTGGCACGTACAGTTACACGTGCTTTTACCTTAACTTCAATCCCGTTTTTAGCGACAGCCGCAACAACTGGTGTTTCAATTACACGAGGGTTAACGCTCATTTGCACAGCCTGAAGCACATCGCGTCCTGCAAGATCAATAGCCGCTGCGCGTGTAAATTCCAAAGGAATATCTGCACGTTGTGCTGCAATAAGCGCATTAACCACCCGGTCTACGTTACCACCTGCGAGATAGTGGCTCTCCAGTTGATTAATATTCAGTCCAAGACCTGCCTTAGTCGCTTTAATCATTGGATTAACGATTCGACTTGGTGTTACACGACGCAGTCTCATCGCTACTAGGGTAATAATACTAATCCTAACCCCTGACGCCAGTGCAGAAATCCAGAGCATGACCGGGAAGAAGCTTAAAAAGACACTCAACAAAATGACTACGACTACCGCAATCAACAAAAAAGTAATTAAAGATGCTTCCATAACTTTACAACCTCCAGTAAATTATTGTGGAGCTACTATTCGCCATACCCTTTATCTTTTACCTTATTCCTTAATTTCCTTCACCACAATCCGTCCGCCCTCAACTTTTACAACAGAGACCGGTGCATTAACACTAATAAAGCTGCCTTCAGTAACGACATCTACTCGCTCGCCGCCAATCATAGCCGTTCCGGATGGACGAAGTGGAGTAATACTGTTTCCTATAGCTCCAACTAAGCTTAACTTTTCTTCAACAGGTACAAATCCCTGATCTTTAGAGAGCGTATCCTTTAAAATAAACCTATTCCAAATTCCACGTTCTTTAAAGGCGACAGCCACAATCACAATGACTACTGTTGCAGCCGCGAATGCGATACCGAGACTAAACAATGCATGTGTGAAGCTGTATGCTGCGCGTACGACACCTGCCACAAGGCTCACGGAACCAAGTATCCCCAATATCCCAAAGCTCGGCACGAATAGCTCCAGCACAAGCATGACAAGTCCGATTATGAACAAAAGCCAAGTCTCTGATCCGGCAAACCCTGCTACAGAATTTCCGAAAAAATATAAAACAAAGGCTAATGTCCCAATAATCCCAGGTGCACCGAAGCCCGGAACGATCAACTCAATCACAATGCCTGTGATCCCGATGAATAGCAAAATCGTCATAATAATCGGATTCGTCAGAAATTGCGACATTTTCTCGGCACCCGTATGCTCCACACGAAAAATGTCATCTGTAGTATAACCTAACCAAGTAATCGCCTCTTCTGGAGTGGTTGTAATTTGATCAGCATAACCAGCTTTTAAAGCTTCGTCACTAGACAAGGCAATAATTTCGCCCTGCGCTTTAGATACGCCAAGATCTGGCTTATCCACAACCAAATTACTATCGACCATTCCCGCAGCAATATCAGGATCACGCTCATTTAGAGCAGCGGCTCCAATCATTTTTGATTTCCAGTAGGAGACCATCTTCGCGTCATCTACTTTCTGGCCGCTACTATCTACTAGAGATGCAGAACCGATCATGCTGCCCGGCTTCATGATGATTGCACCTGCGTTAAGTGCTATGTAACTGCCTGCGGAAGCGGCATCACCTTTAATAAAAGCAGCCGTAGGTATGTCACTATCTCTTACCATCGTCCCAATCTGTTCTGCTGAACTCACCAGTCCACCCGGTGTATCCACCTCCAGTACAATTAGAACCGCTCCATAATTAGCAGCTTCTGCGAACCCTCTTTCCAAAAAGCTTTGCAGACCTCTTTCAATTTTCTGATCAACCGGAATAATAAACACAGGGCCTTTCTTCATCTCACCATTCGCAGCATTCGGTGCTTTTGGTACTGTTACATCAGCGCTGACATTCGGGATAAACGGCGTTAAGAGCAGTAGCAGTAAAACAACTGGAATGCTGGCTAACATAATTTTCCGTAATCTTTTCAATGTTTTTACCTCCCTTCTTCAACTTGACCCGGGACACATAAACTTTATTACGTTGTAAGCGTAACTACGTTTCAAAACAAAGAAAAGCACCCCTTTTACAAGGGGTGCTGGCGCTATATTATTGCAGAAATTGCTGAACCGCTTGGTTCACGAGTTTACCATCGGCGCGACCTTTGACCTTAGGCATCAGTGCGCTCATGACCTTACCCATTTCGCTTTTCGAAGAAGCACCGGTTTCCTGGATGGTCTGCTGTACAATTGCTTTAATTTCTTCTTCGGAAAGTTGCTCGGGAAGATACTTAATAATAATCTCGATTTCTGCCTTCGTACTCGCGGCAAGCTCGTCGCGACCCGCTGATTCAAATTCTTGGAGGGCATCTTTGCGCTGTTTGATTTCACGACTAAGGATATCAAGCACTTCGTTGTCGTCCAATGTTCTCTTCAAATCTATTTCAAGATACTTTATTGTAGAACGAACCATTCGAATCGTGGAGAGCGTGAACTTGTCCTTACTCTTCATCGCTTGCTTCATATCTTCGTTCAATCTCTCGCTAAGATTCATGCGTGGGTAATCCTCCTAAAACTTTCTCTTACGAGCAGCCTCAGACTTCAGCTTTTTCTTAACGCTTGGCTTTTCGTAATGTTTGCGTTTCTTCACCTCAGCCAAGACACCATCTTTTGCGATGGAACGTTTAAAGCGACGAAGTGCAGCATCAATTGTCTCGTTTTTGCGAACTTTCGTTTCAGACACAGTTTCCCCTCCCTCCGACCATACCGTCCAAGAGCATAACACGGTTTATCAAATTCCATTATAGGTCAAACGGAAATAGGGTGTCAACCTTCGTGTTATTCTTTTTTTCTGGCAAGTTCTTCAACATTTAATGATTGTACTATGCGTGAGAAGCTGAGTTTCCTGTGAGAGCTCCCAGCTTGGCCCCACCAAGCAAGTGATAATGAAGATGAGGCACAGCTTGTCCACTATCTGGACCACAATTATTGATCAAACGATAACCAGATTCGGCAATCCCAAGGTCGATAGCGATCTGTTGCGCTACACTGTGAATTTCTGCAATTAGCGGAAGATCCTCAGGTGTGACATCATTCATGGAAGCAATGAACTTCTTTGGAATGATCAACACATGTACCGGTGCAGCCGGCTCGATGTCGTAGAATGCAAGAATACGTTCGTTCTCAAATACTTTTTTGGAAGGAATAGTACCCTCAATAATTTTGCTAAACACGGTCTCCATAGAGTGCTTGCCTCCTAAAAATTGGTGAAATTTCACTTCATCATAAGATAATCATACAGGATAATCACCAATTACGAAAGACGCTAGAAGATTCAACATCCACACTCTAAAACTGTATCTATTACAGAATGAAATCCGTTTACAAATGAAGTTGAGCTATATATATACCCGTAGGGCCTAAAAAGGCAAAAAAAAGAGAAACACCCTTCACAGCTTATAAAGCTGATTCGGCGGCGGACGTATGAAAAGGAGTACATTCCCGGTCATACGTCCGCCGAGGTGTTTCTAAAGTAATGTCGGCTTAGCTGTATTATAACAGCGCGTTGATGCTGTATCTGTGATATCGATCACACAGTTTAAAATGCTTCACATTTTTTCCAAAAGGATACGCGATCCCCCTCCACCTTGTTCAGCAGGAACTACCACCAGCTTGCGCGGCAACCTTGCACGAAGCTCTGGAACGTGGCTGATAATACCGACAGACAGCTGGTCATTATGCAACCTTTCAAGTGATGTAATCACTGTATCCAGCAGCTCTGGGTCGAGAGTACCAAACCCTTCATCTAGGAAGAAAAATTGCAACGGATATTGCCCACGCAGCTGGATCTGAGCTGAAAGAGCAAGTGCCAGCGAAAGGGATGTTAGGAAGGTCTCTCCACCAGACAGGGTTGAGACAGGTCTTCTCACCCCGCCGTTCCCGTCATCACGGATCACAAAGCCGCCACCCGAATCAACCTCCAATGCATAACGCTGCTTACTCAGGAATCGAAGCCGCTGGGAAGCGGACTGACACACCTGCATCAATTGTTCCTCAGCAATGTACTCAACAAAGGCGTTCCCACGTAAGACCGTCTGTAGTTTGGAGAGTTGATCTTGCATAGAAGCGTGCTCAATCCGCTTAGCTTCGAGCTCCATCCAGCGAATATGTCGATGCCGCAGGTCCTCCAGATCACGCTCTGCACGTGCTCTTGACTGAAGAGATACTTCATCCTCAGCCTTGCTTTCTCTTAAGATCCCCTGACTTTCTTGCCATTCTTCTTCACTTAAGCTGGCTCCGTCAAGCTTCTCTTCAATATTACGCAGTTGCAACGAGACCTCAGCTTCTTCGGCACGATGAGCACGTACGCGGGAATAAGCCATTTCCCTTGCTTCGGATGTGAGCGCTGCTCCTTCAACCTCAGTGGCTGAACTAAACGGTGAAGAAGCCAAGCTTTGTTCCCAATGACTGGTAGCTGCTACGTAATGTTCACGCGCAGATTCCGCAGCCTGGCGAGTAATCGCTGCTTCCTTAACCTCATGCTGAGCCTTCTCCGCCGCTGCGAGATGTGACTGCTTGCTTGTCTCCAGAGCAGTTAACAATTCCTGCAGACGTCCTTCACATTCCGCTAGAAGAGGAGCAGCAGAACGACCATTCGTCCACTCCAGTAGACGCTGTTCTTTTTCACGCTGCAATTCTTCCTTGCCTTCGATCTGTGTGATCCACTGAGCCAGCTCTTTATCCAGCCCCGTTATGGTCTCTTGAAGGTTCTGCACTGAAGCACTTTTCTCCTCCAGAAACTTGACACTGATATCAAGTCGAGATCTAATTTCTTCAGCTTGTGCATCCTTAGCTAACAGATCACGGTAAGCTTGTTCCACTTCTCCAGGTGCCAGATCCGGGAACTGCTGTGTCCAGTTCTGCCGTAGAGCCGTTAGCTGGGCGCTGAGTTCCTCAGCTTTGGCAGCAATTCCTTCTACCCAGCTCCGTTCACCTGCGACAGCTGCCGCTTCTTTGAGGCACAGCTGCTGGACCTCCTGCATCGATTGCTGCCACTGTACCGCAGTTCGGCGTACTTCACCTGACTGTCCTTTTAATCCCAAATGTGCAGCTTCAAGTTCTGCCAAGGCTTTTTCATCTGGAATGATTAAATCGGTGGAAGTAACTGCACTACTTACTTCTGAACCTGCAGCTGCAGGGTGATTTGCCGCTTCGATGACTTCATTTCCAAATACCTGCTCCAGCCATACTTGATCCTGTTCACGAAGACCACGGAACAGATGACGAGCTTCCAAAGCCCGTCTAGACAATGTTCGAACTTGCTGAAGCTTCATTTCCAGTTCTTGTTGCTCTAAGCTATCCTGCAATAATGCAGGTGCAGGATGATGCTCGCTGCCGCATACAGGGCAGGGTTGTCCTTCTTCCAGCTCCTTAGCTAGTGCTAACGACAGTCTGTGAAGCTCTTGATCCTTCATAGCCGCTTCCAAAGAGCTGACATGTTGCTCCAGGCGGTCCGCTGCAGTACGCGCAGCTTCTTCTATCGCCAGCAGCTTCTCTTGATGCAGCGCCGCCTCGCGGATCAGTTGCCCGCGAGCAGCTTCCTGCAGCTTGCGACGGCCCTCGGCCTCCGCGAGTCGCGCCTGCGCAGTCGCAAGTGCAGCGGCACGCTCGCGGCGCTCCTTCTCCGCCTTATCCCACTGGGATTCGGCGGAGTGCAGCCCTTGCAGTCTCTGCATCGCTTCTTGCAGAGACTGCCGCTCCTGGGAGCGGACACCGAGCGGCTGCAAGCTCTGCTGCAGCTCTTGCTGGCGCTTTTGGCCCTTGGCCAAAAGCTCACGCTCCCGGGCCATTCCCTCCCGCAGCTCCGCCAGCTTGCGGGAGGCCTCTTCGCGGCGCTCGCGCAGAGCCGCGAGTTCGCGCCGTAGGCCGCCGAGCTCGGACTCGAGCTCGAGCGCGCGGCGGTAGATGCCGGCCCCCTCCCGGAGGGCCGGCTCTTCCGCCGCAAGCGCGGCCTGCGCAGCAGCCGCGACGGCAGCGGCACGCGCCGCCTCCTGCTCGGCGGCGGCGGCCAGCACCTCTTGGCCCTCCGCGCGGGCCAATCGGCTCTTAAAGGCTTCTTCCGCGCTGCGCCATGCTTTCAGCGCGGGAAGCCTTGCCTCGGCCTCGTCAGCTTGGCCGAGCTTCTGTTCAAGGAGGAGAATCTCCTCCTCCTTGGCGAGCAGCCCCTGCCGCTGCAACTCGCGGCGGGTCCGTTCCTCTTGGAGCTCGCGTATACGCGCAAAACGCTCCGAGACCTGCAGCGCCGCCTCCAGTTTGCGGCGGCATTCCGCAGCATAAAGGGTGGCCTGCTCGAGGCGCTCCGCCGCTGCCTCTACATCCCCTTTGCCTGCACTGCCAAGGCCCTGCTGCTCCGCTTCCAGCGCGCGAAGCGCAGCCTCATTCTCCTTCACCCGGCGGCTAAGCTTGATCGCAAGCTGATCGCCATACTGTTCCAGGTGGAACAGGCGCTGCAGCATTTGCCGGCGATCTACGCCACGAAGCGATAAGAATTCGGCAAATTTCCCCTGCGGCAATACAACCGCTCGCGTGAAGTCATCCATTTTTAGACCGATATGCTCCTCCACACAGCGTGTAACATCTGCGAGCTTATCCGCCATAACATTATCACCGTCAGGTGTGATTTCAATGAAACGGCTAATCGTGTTGCTGACAGTTTGTTCACCAGTCCGCTTGAACTTCCTTTCAACACGATAACGATGTGCCCCCGCGGAAGAAGTGAGCTCAAAGGTAAACGCCACGCTAAGTGAATCTTCAGAGTGGTTCATAATCCCCTGTGTTCCATTAACGGCACGTTCCACTTTCCCGTACATCGCCAAAGTAATAGCATCCAGCAAGCTAGACTTGCCGCTGCCCGTAGGTCCAAAAATCCCAAACAGACCCGTCTCACACAGACTTTCAAAATCTATTTCTTGCATTTCTCTATAACTCTGTAATCCTGCTACTTTTAATAGAATAGGTTTCACCTTAGTTCTCCTCTCCTTCCTCCGGCTGACGCCGTTCTTCTTCGGTTAGCTGTAAGAACAGCTCTATCAAGCTATCCTCCGGTTCTGCTCCACCTGTCTGACGCTGATAGAATTTACGGAACAATTCTTGCACCGGCATTCGTGAACGGGCAGTTTGTTCGAGCTCCATCTCCATTTGCGGGTAGATTGGACGAATATGAATGATCCCCTCGCGTGATTTGCGCAGGCGCTGAATATCATTCATCGACATGGCTTCACTAAGCCGAATCTCCAAATCTATAAAAGCAGAAGCATCTCTACCTTCATCCAGCCAGTTATATACCTCCTGCAATCCACCAGTGGAGCTCCATCTTACAAGCGGACGCCCACAGCGAAGATAAATTTCTTCAAAGGTTGGCTCACCACCCGGCGCAACATCAATAAGCGTCACCGATTTAGCCTGTCCTGCTTCAGAAAAACTGTATGCCAGCGGAGATCCGCTGTAACGGATCATTCCTTCCCCTTTGACACGTTGTGCGCGATGAAGATGACCTAGTGCAGTATATTGCGCTCCACAAGCCAAAGCAGAAGGATCAACGGTATACGCTCCGCCCACTTGAATTGGACGTTCCGAATCACTTTCCACACCACCAAGCACATAAATATGGCTCATCGCCAAATTTACAGTCTGCGGCGTGAATTCCCGTCCCAACAGCTGCATGAGCTTGCCAACCCGTGCACTATAAGCCAGTCGAAGCTCCTCTTCTCCGCTATCTCCTGCAAGCAGTTCACCGAGACGCGCCTCGGAGGGATAAGGAAGAGCTGCGATTTTGGCGATCTCACCCGTGCGTGCAGCATGAACAGTCACTGGCTCTGAGGTAGGAAGCCCCACTAATGTAATCCCCTGCCTTAGTACAAGCGGTGAAACTGAAGATACGCGCTCCGGTTGATCATGATTTCCGGCGATCACAACAAGGGGCCTGCCCCCTGAAGTCAGCCTTGCGGCAGCCTCATAGAATAGTTGTTCTGAAGCCGCTGGTGGATTAACGGAATCGTACACATCTCCCGCCATCATTATCAAATCCACTTTATGAAAATCGGCGATCTCCACCAATTCATCTATGAACTGCTCTTGCTCCTTCTGCCGGCTTCTTCCTTCCAGCGTTCGGCCGAGGTGCCAATCTCCCGTGTGCAATATCCGCATCTTCGTCCTCTTTCCCCGCTCCTATGCGGTAATAAATAGATTTATAATTTCACAGCATGTCCGCCGTCAAAAAAGTACAGCCAAATCTCGCTGATCGGTTCTCCCAAAATATCATGTAATGCCTTGCTGTATAACTCTAGCTGAAAACGATATTTTTCCTTAAGCGCTTCTAACCCACCCTGATGTTCTAAAACAGAGTCCGTCTTATAGTCTAACAGAATAATCCGGTCCTCCTCGCGGAACAGGCAGTCAATCACCCCTTGGATCAGCACTCCTTCACTAAAGCCTTCATTATTATTTCCATGGCTTAGCTCTGAGACGGCTTTATTCATATAATCGAGCCCTCCATAAGCCTCGCCTGCGGGAAGCATATAACTGAACGGCATTTCTCTAAGCTTCCAAGAAGAATCTATTAATCTACGACCAAGCTCATTCGTATAAAAAGTCTCTATCTGATCGGGGGATACCGCCTCCACCTGCTCAGCAGTTAGAATAGCTAATCTCTGCAAACGGGCTAATGTTTCTTCCACAACTTTAGAATCAACAGAACCCTCCAGCGGAATATGCTGCATAACCGTATGGTAGGCTGTCCCACGCTCCGCTGGGGTTAGACTGCGCTTTTCCATAAATTTCGGACGCCGCAAATGCAGACTGTCTGCTCCTGCCACATCTGTACGTTTATTGTTTTCTGTTGAGGTGACAGGATAGCCACCTTCCTCTAGGAGATCATAAGAAGGCTGGTCCTGCATCGACAACAAAGATTTCAACTCTGTAACAGAGGTTTTGGCAGGAATACCAGAGGCAGCCGCAAACGGATAGGGCCATTCTAGTCTTCTAGCAATTTCATCGCTATTCACTGATCCATAGACACTTACAGATTCACCTTTTTGCAGCGCCTTGAGTACAGATTGACGTTCTTCTGCTTTGTCCTCTGAGTTATCCGAAGGAAGGAACGCCCCGGAATTCAGTTCGGAAGCATTCTGCACACTGATGCTCCAGTTCGAGACATCGCTGTGCAGCACTGTCGAGACTGTGCCTTCAGAGCCGCCTAGCTTCCGAAGAATAGCCGCCGCCGGATGCCGGATCAATGCCGGTCCAACCCAGTCCAAATAGCTGCGACCCCGGGCTAGTAAATGATCAGCAAGCAGTAGCTCATCCCGATTCTGCACACTGCTCCAGCTAGCAATTTTCCGTGGTAAATCTCTTACGGTACCGACTAGAATCATCTTATCTCTCGGACGAGTTAAAGCTACATATAATACCCGCATTTCCTCAGCCAATAATTCAAGTCGTGTACGA
Source organism: Paenibacillus sp. FSL F4-0236 (assembly GCF_038000135.1). Classification (NCBI taxonomy): domain Bacteria; kingdom Bacillati; phylum Bacillota; class Bacilli; order Caryophanales; family Paenibacillaceae; genus Paenibacillus; species Paenibacillus sp. FSL F4-0236. The sequence goes on along the minus strand of NZ_JBBOBK010000001.1, from coordinate 700,867 downwards.
CGATTAATAGCCAAATAAGGAAGCGTTGGGTAGCTGACCCGTGTTTCCCGCTCCACAAAACGTGGCCCGAAGCCAAGCTCTTTGTGCATCAGGAAAGGAGAATGCAGATCCTGTCGATTAAACTGCTTGGCCATACCCGCTATAAAAACAACAGGAAACTCTAAGCCTTTGGATTTATGGATGGTCATAATTCTGACCCCATTGCCCTCTTCGCCACCACCAGCTACACCAAGATCTCCGCCATTCTCACGAAGCCGTGAAATGAACACCAGAAAACGGAACAACCCACGCGCCGCAGTATCATTCTCAAATTGAACAGCCCGATCATACAAAGCTTTAAGATTGTTCTGTCGCTGTGAGCCTCCAGGCAAGCCTCCAACCCATTCCAGATAGCCGCTCTCACCATAAATACGCCAGATCAGCTCACTGAGACTGCCTTGTCTAGCTGCATCTCTCCAGCTTTCAAGCCGTTCTAGAAAATTCTTAAGCTTTTGCTTCAGCTTTAGGCTGATTTGCGGTAAAGCTCCACTTCCAGATTCCACCTCATTAATGATTTCATCATTATTATCTGAGGTAACTTTCTCTTCCGCTGCACTTGCTGTTTCTATCACATGAGCCGAGAAAAGATCGTATTCTTCCTCAGCTTCGTTTGCATCTTGCATGTTCGCTGCCATTTGTACAGCACGATAGAAAGAACCATGGCTGTACATCCGAACTTTAGCCAGTTCCTCTTCAGTTAAACCAACAACAGGTGAACGAAGCACACCAGCGAGTGGAATATCCTGCTGAGGATTATCGACTATTTTTAAGAGTGAGAGTGCAATTTCTACTTCTGTAGCTTCAAAATAGCCTTTATTCAGATCCCCGTAAGCAGGGATTCCCTCCATCCGAAGCTCTTCAATAATTAAAGGGGTCCATATTCTCGCCGAACGAAGCAAAATCACGATATCACCATAAATCACTGGGCGCATAATCTTAAGCCCTTTATCATAAATAAGCAGCGGAGATCCGCCATTCAGGCCAGTCATCTGTAAAATGCGGCGAGCAATCGCCCGTGCTTCCAGTTGCGCAGTCTCACTTTCAATAGCTTCACTTTCCTGAAGTGGAGTCTCACCGTCCTCAGTCTCTTCTAATTTACCTGCTGCCGCTCCGCGATCGATCAATAATAGCTCTGGTGCAAAAAAAGTATCTGGCCCCTTCTCTGCTGCACCCGGGAAATTCGCTCCATACACAAGCTCAGCACGTTCGTCATAATTAATCTCCGCCACTGTCTCGTTCATAATCTGCCGAAAAATCATATTTACGGCATTTACAACCTCCATACGACTACGGAAATTACGGGCTAGATCGATAACCGAACCGCCGGACGATTCATTAGGCTTCTCAGATAACTCGCTTAACTCGGATTCGCCAACTGTATTACTGCCACCTCCGGCATTCTTAGAGCCAAAGCTACGGTATTTATCCAGGAACAGCCCCGGCTCTGCCAGACGGAACCGATAAATACTTTGCTTCATATCTCCGACCATAAATCGGTTACCAGGTGTTTCGCGGGAGATAAGCCGCACAATCTCTTCTTGCACACTATTCGTATCCTGATATTCATCTAACAGGACCTCATCGAATTGGGCACGGTACTCCATCGCTGCATCAGAAGGCAGGGAATGGCCTGGTAGAGAATCATGATGGCGCAAAATTTGCAGACAATAATGCTCCAAATCACTAAAGTCGACGAGACCCCGTCCTGCTTTTTCGATTCGATAACGTTCACCGAACGCTATCACCGTCTCAGCAAGCTCTGCCATAAGAGGAGCCGCCTCGTTCAGTTCTCTCAAAAAAACATCTGCAGGACGGCCAAACAATGCCTTCTGAAGATCTAAAATACTCTTCTTCACACTATCGCGCAGTTCTTTAACCATTTCCTGCAGTCCAGGATCTGTCGAATCCTTCTTACAAGCTTTCAATTTTCCAAAGTATACTTCCATGAAAATATCATATAATTCTGCCCATGGCCGTTCATTCACAGCCTCCTGCAATGCATTTACCATCTCAAGGTCAGTCGTCAAATTCTCGGCATAAGGCGCCGGACCACCCGGCTGTAGCGCGATCTCCCGGCCTTGGATAAGCTGACTGGCTGCACCCGCAAGGGTCAGCTTCGCTTCTTCAAGAATACTTAGCACCCAAGGAGTTCGACCTAAGCTATCTGTGTCTGGTAATGAGAAATCAGCTGCGGTATCACGAAGCCACTGCTCTGGCCAAGGATGGCTGCGGGCATAATCATGCAGTCGCTGTATGAGCGCATGTACCGCATCATCGCTGCGTTCACCACTGAACCAGTCAGCAAGCTGTACAAATACGCTATCCGCGCCATCTTCACCTACTTCACCGTATTTTTCCTCCAGCAGCTCTTGAAGCAGCTCCTGCCGCATCATCTCTGCTTCATGTTCGTTCAGGATACGGAAACCAGGATCTATAGGAATAATCTGATAATAACGCCGGATCACTTCCAGACAGAAGGAGTGTAGTGTTGTAATCGAGGCTTTCCCGAGCAACGACAGCTGACGGCGTAAATGGTCATTCTCTCCATTCTCCTCAAGCTCCCGATCTAGTGCTTCCCTAATCCGCTGGCGCATCTCGGCAGCAGCAGCTTTGGTAAACGTAGCTACTAGCAATCTATCTACGCTAAAGCCATTCTCTTCCTTGCTGATTTTGCGAATAATCCGTTCTACAAGTACCGCTGTCTTACCGGAACCTGCCGCCGCGGCAACGAGGATATCATCACCGCTCTCAGCGATGGCGCGCCACTGGTCATCACTCCATATGCTTCCTTCCGGTTTCGCTTCTATTTCAGACTTCATACTCACGGTGTAGTTCCTCCTTTGCGGGACAGCAGATCCCAAATAACGTCCTTCCCTGGCTTACCCAGATTGTTGTAGCCATTGCCTTCCACGGCTTCATCGAACTGGCAGACGGGTCTAAAGGAACAGAATGTGCAGGCTGTCTCTTGCCCAATCCGGTATGGCTCAATCGCCACATCACCTTCCGTAATGCGTGTCCCGATATCCGAGATCGTTCCCCGAACGGATGATAATAAGTGTCCCCATTGCTCTGGTGTAGCTACAGAAGCACTACTATAAAAACTGCCATCAGCTTTTACTGCTACAGGCACGATAGAAGAATACCCTTTGTCTAAAGTCGTATCCATCAGGGATACTACCTCGCGGTCTGCTGTAAGCAGTCCTTTCATCTTGAAGCGTTTCAGCAATTCTTGTTCTGCCTGTTCCTTGTTCATCCCGTTAGATGAGGTTAACAGTGGGTCATGTACGTGGAAATACAGTGTCCCTGCTGGAAGCGCCGGTTGCCCGAGCCATTGCTCCGAGTACGTAAGCAGCACATCCAGATAGGTCAGCATCTGTAGCGATAATCCATAGTACACCTCGTGCAGCTTGAGGTCTTTTTGACTCGATTTATAGTCAATCACCCGCAGAAGAATTCCATTCTCTCCTCGGGCCATGTCTACACGGTCAATCCGTCCAACAACCTCCATCACACAGCCATTCGGCAGCGTAATTCTTAAAGGAGGCAACTCCTTATCCGGTCCAAAATCCAGCTCCAGCCCTACCGGCTCAAAGCTGCCTCGGCGGGCATGCTCGCCCAGAATTACAGAAGCACGTCCAACAATATTTTTCAGCTTGCGTGAGATGTATCCGTAACGTTTAGAGCTCATCAGAATTTCACCCTGCAGCATCGGCGATAAACGTTCTACCGTCTCACTTGCCTCACGCCGACATTCCTCTGGAGACAAGCTTCCCCAGCCGCGGCCCTCTTCTTTCAGTCTTACCGCCATGTCACTTAACGCAGCATGGAACAGTTGTCCAATATCAGGTGCTTGCAGCTTATATAGCTGGCGTTCCTTCAGTCTAAGTCCGTAAGATGCAAAATGGGAGAAGGAACAAGCAACAAACTTCTCCATCCGGGACACACTGCCTCGCAGTGTCGATCCACCGTACAATCTAAGGCTTGTTCCACGTTTTAGCTTCGTTCCCACGTTACGGTAGAACAATGAACTGAGCAGACGTTTCAATTCGAGACTACGAATATCATCAGCAGCGAACCAGTTATACACATCCCACCATAATTCAGGTATCTCCGTCCCCTGGCGCCACTGGCGTAGCTGCATAATCAATGCACGAAGACTCTGTTCTGGATGACCAATGTAACCGAGGTGAATGGAATCTCTGACTTCTTCTGGTAGTCCTGCAGGTGGAAGTGCTGCCAAGCTGTGCTCATGAACCCTTGGGAACATTCTATGCAAATGACGGATTACCTCAGAGGGAAGAAGCGCCTTGCCCTCATCATCAGCAGTGGCGTAGCTAATCCAGAGCTTTCGACTTCCTGTCGTTAGCGCATTATAGATCAAAAACCGCTCGTCCAGCAGCTTACGAGAAGCACCAGGAGCAAGCTCCATACCGGCGTTCTCAAGCACAGAGCGTTCGCCTTCCGAGAGAATTCCATCCTCCTTAAACTGCGCAGGCACAACACCTTCATTAAATCCAAGCAAAAAAGCGTATTTAACTCCCGTTGGTCGAGTCCGATCCATGTTACCAACCAGTACTTGATCAAGCGCGGGAGGAACAAGTCCCATCTTAAGCTCAGCAAGTCCTGTCTCTAGGACTCCGGTGAACACATCAAATTCAAGTCTCTCGTTGCCCATCATCTCGACGATCTGATCTAGCAGATCAAGCACTGCACCCCACAGCTGACTATGTTCTCTAGCCTTCTCGGGTTGCCCCTTCTCCATAGCACCGACACTAAGTTTCTCCAGCTTCCGAGCAACATCCGTCTCATCAAGCAGCTTGTACACTGCGGTACATAGTTCAAGGCCGCTTCTACTCTTCTGTATCCGTTTCTCAAAAGCAAATAGAGGACCCGTTATACGAGCACGGCATCGCTCCATTGTAGCAAGCAGTTCTTCATCCATCTGTCTGCCGCCTTCCAGCGACAAGCTAGGAATCCCTTTCCATGAACGGCCATCCGTCCAGCGATACCCTTGAATCCCACAAGCCAGCACATAATTCTCTAAGGCGTCCATATCCTCACGCGTAATACTACCGTCCAGCGGTAGCAAAAGCTCTGTCTTTACACAGCGGAATACATCCTCGAAGCGCCAGCGTCGACGCACCACATCCAATGCGGAACGTACAAACTCTACCAATGGATGGTGCAGCTCATTTACCTTCTGATCCAGAAAAAAAGGTACTCCGTAATCTTGGAACAACGGTTTAATCAGTTGCTCGTAATCTCCAATATTACGCATCAATACGGCCATTTCACCATATTTTGCACCTTCATCTCGCGCCAGTCTGATCATTTCACGCAGTGCTCCCTCAACCTCTGCTCTGTGAGAAACTGCTGCGCCTATAGATATCGCTTCATTTGCCAGTTCATCTGCACCCATCCAGACCTTTCGGCGGTCATATCCCCTTTCGAGATGAGCAAGAACAGGACTTTCTTCAAAACGCGGAAGAACCGCTGGCTCCAGAAGCTCGTCCCACACATCAATGCCTAGCTCTTCAGCTATTCCACACAGTTTAATGTAAGTAACCGCAGTTGGGTGAAACAATTCAAGCTCATTCAACTGATCTCCATAGGGATACGAACGATCAAGTGTAAGGGACACGGTCAGCTTCGATGCTTGCTGCATCAATTCACGAAGCACTACGAATTCCTGCGGGGTAAAGCCGTGGAACCCATCTACCCAAATCTCCGCCCCGCGAATGTAAGAGGAATCAGGAATATGCTCAGCTAGTTCCGCTAAACGATCCTCTTCGTCGATATAGAGGCGTGACATTTCCTTCTCTAAATCGCTGAATACCAGCTGTAAATCATCCAGCTTGCCTTCAAGAATAGGACTTCTTGCAATAGCGCCTCGCATTGCGGATAACTGCTCCTCTAAATCAGAGGAAGCCAAGCAGCAACGCTTCATCTCCGTATGCAGTTGATTCAACCGTTCGACAAAACCCGGTCTGTCGGCAGAGGCACCGAATAATTTCAGTTCCTCTTTACGGCGACTGATGATTTTGTAAATCAACATCTTTTTACCTTCTTCACTGATCGGCAGACTAGCGCTGCCTCCAGTTTCCTGTTTCACTCGATAGGCAAGCCGAGAAAAGCTCAGTGTCTGCGCCCGAATGCTTCCCTTCACATTCCCTACGGTCAAAAGCCCCCGTTCTGCTCCAAAGGAACCTTGTTCCGGTACAAGAATAATGATCGGCGCGCCAAGAGGCTCCTTCTCTAATGAAGAAGAAATAGACTCCCATATTTTTGTTGTCTTGCCACTACCAGAGCGGCCTAGTAAAAAGGTTACCGACATAAATGATAGACTCCTTCCGTAGCGGAGAAAATGTATATGATACAAGGTGAAATACTCACCGTTTGATAATGTTCAAATGAAAAAGTTCAGTCGTTCCTCGTCCCCTCAGTATAACATAGCTGCACATATCAGAACATGCGTTTGCTAGTATTTTCTAATGATTTACAATAAAAAAGCTACGAAGTAAACAGCAACTATTGTATTTTGGTGACTTGCTGTTTAGTATTTCTAGTTTGTTAAGCAAGAAACATGATTCCTTAATCAAAAAAAGCCGCTAAATTAGCGACTTTCAATCAAATATTTTTCTTTTCCTAAACCTTTCCTTTGTATTTCATCTAACATGAGCGTTTCTTAATGAACAGTTGTATCTGATAATCCCACTGCAATATTCCAGTCACAATAATGTTATGAAGAACAAAATCTGGACACACATCGTATTCCGTCTTTGCCCTTTCAAGTAAATTTTGTAATACAGCATTCTTATTCTCTTCGGTACAAATTGCACACAGATAGTCCCCTTCTGGTAGCACAGTCAGCCCCTCTAAAGACGGATATTTCAAGCAAACAGCAAATAATCGTGTTATTCCTTCAGTCGTGAACATTCCTGCCATATCTTCAAACAGAAATTGTGAATGCAGAGACGTTTCAATTTGTTGATAGAAATGTCTGTGATAGTCCCATAAATTCTTAAGTGTGGGGCTTTCCATTTTATTCGAAAGCATAATTACCCTTTCCTCTATGTGTCTGACAAAGTAATTTTCACTTTGACTATAACCATCGTGGAACTTATTTTCATAATGTAGATAGGCACGTTTAATTTTCGATTTTGCATACTGCAGACGAGCAATTTTATCGTCTGCTCTTTTTTCTGCTTGTTTTAGAAATGCAATTACTTTAGAGAGATCATTCTGCTGCAAAATATCTTTAATATCCATTAAAGTAAGGTCCATTGCTTTGAGCAGTTCAATGGTTTGCAGCTTTACGAGCTCCTGCTCGGAATAGTATCGATATCCCGACAATTCATCTTTATGGCATGGCTTGACTAATCCAATACGATCATAGTGCCGCAAGGTCTCAGTGGTCATCTCTACGATCTCTGCTGCTTGCTTAATTGTAAAATAGTTGTTCATATCTACCCTCTTGACCTTTTTGTAACACAAAAGTTTATGATGATTAAAACATATGCGACTGATAAACGCAACGAAATACAAAATGAATTTATTACCAGAGAGGAAGGCAAATATGAAGAACTAAATCATGTATCAAAGGATTATCCTTTGTTGTATATCGGAATTTGTCTGCATGGCAGCTTAAGATTGGCATTCGTAGGACTGGCTATATTTAAAAGAAAAATGATTTAACGAAGGAGCATTTTACAATGAAAAGTACTGCAAAAAAATTACTAACTACTATAGGCACATTGGTGACACTATTGATATCATTAGCAGGATGTTCCTCCGACTCCACTTCCATGGAGGAAAAAAATTACACCATACCTGCCCAAAAGATTGATACCTTAACAATTGATGTAAAGGACAAAAAAATAAATATCCTCAAATCTAAAGATGAACAAATTCATATTGTTTACTATGAAAGTGAGAAAGATTTTTACAAGATTGATCTATCTGACGATAAAGAACTGTCAATGGTAAGTGACAGTAATAAGGAATGGAACGACTATATCGGAGGAAAAGGCTCGCAAGTAACCAGAACTATTCAGGTATCGATACCTGATGCAACTTTAAAAAATTTGACTTTAAAAACATCAAATGAAAGTATTGTATTACCGACAATCGTGTTTTTAGGGACAGTGGAAGTAAACATAAATAACGGAAATATCCAACTGGACAAATTGAATGTAGGAACGGCTATAACCCTTGAAACAAAAAACGGAAATATTAGCGGTTCAATTTCAGGGTCATATGATGATTTCGCGATCTTAAGCAAGGTAAAGAAAGGAGATAGCAATTTGCCTGCCAATAAAGAGAATGGTTCGAAAAAATTATCTGCTTATACAAATAACGGCGATATTACCTTACAATTTTCTGAGTAGCCAGTAGTTAAATATTGGCTCGTATGAAATCAAATACAAGGGATAACCCCTGTTTCACTTTTGAAACTTCTGGTCCTACCTCTTCGACTATTCCACCGGCCTATAACCGATAAAATATCCGTCTTGTAATGGAAAATCACCTTGATAAAATTGTTGATCCGACCCGTAAATCGATTATCTGATGATGTACCCGAGGCCCAAAATTAAGCTTGATCGTGACTTCCATCCAAATAAAGTATAAGCCGCATTACAGCGGCTTATACTTTCTGGATTACATTCGGATTCAGGAGTCGCTATTCATGAATTTCGTGCTGTTTTGGCAACTTTTCGGACTAAGCGGACATACCTTGTTAATCCCGAATCTTACTCTTCTTAGAACATAGCAAAAAATCCGTAAAAAGAGGCCTCGATCGAAGACTCCTTTACGGATTAAAATCCATTACTTATATTTGAACAGCCAGCTTATTTCTTACTCCGCACTTCAAAAATCGCAAACTTCAGATAGTGTCCTTCGTTAACGCCTAGAATCTGCGGATGGTCTTTGCCTGCGGCACGCCATTCCACAAGTCTCAATACTTTACCTGCATCTTTAGCCGCGTCGGCAATTGTCTCAAGGAATAGATCCGGCTGCATGTGGTAAGAACAACTTGCAGTAACCAAATATCCGCCTTCGTTCACCAGCTTCATGCCGTGTAGATTAATATCCTTGTAACCACGGCAAGCACCTGCTACTGCACTTTTAGTTTTCGCAAACGCTGGAGGGTCTAGGATAACTACATCCCAAGTTTTACCTCCACCTGCTGTCATCGGCTTGGAGGTATCCGTTTTGGTTGTTTTGCCTCTGGATTTAGCATTTGTGGACGCTACTGTTGTTTCCGTTCCGCTTGCAATCGTCGCCCGCTCCGAACGTTCCTCCAGACCTTTTACCTGATTGCGCAGGTAAGCAAAAGCATCATCCACTACAAATTCCACTCGATCACTAAAGCCATTCAGCTCCACATTGACCTTGGCACTCTCTATGGCATGAGCGGAAACGTCAAGGCAGGTTACTTTTTTCGCACCATACTTGCAAGCATGCAGAGTGAAGCTGCCTGTGTGAGAGAAACATTCCAGCACTGTAGCACCATCCCAATAAGGGAAGGTTACGTGTTTACCACTCTTGTTTACCGGCAAAGTTTGTAACGAGCCATCTTCTGCTTCGATTTCTTGCAGCGTAATGCCACTTCGTCCACCCCAGCCCTTCATGAGTGGGGCAATGGATGCTCTATTCTCACGCTGATCAAAGAAGTAGCCTGTCTTTTGGCCCTCTTCGATATCTACTACCAGCTTAAGGCCATTCTCACTTACGGTAACATGACGTGGGCATTCCCCGTACAGCACACCTGTAGTCTGCTCCATCCCTTCCAGTTCGCGCACGCTAACATCACTGCGTTCATAAATACCACGCGGTGCCATAATCTGTACAAGTGCTTCAACAATCTCTGCACGGCGCTTGTCCATTCCAAGTGTAAGGAGCTGCACAACCAGAATATCCCCGAATCGATCCACAATAAGCCCTGGCAAAAAGTCCGCCTCTCCATAAACCAAACGGTAAGCATCTGCCCCAGGAAGGAAACGTTCTCTATGCTGTAGACAATTTGTAAACCGTTCTGCGAAAAAAGCGGTGTCCATTATAGCCAACGGTCCCTGTGATACAATTCTCACCCGAATCTGCGATGCTGGATTGTAATATCCTACAGCCAGAAACCGGCCTTGATGATTTAGGACATCTACTAATCCCCCTGCTTCTGGGTTTCCTTCAACTGATGCAACTTCACCTGCGTAGACCCATGGATGGCCCTGTTCTAATCTTTTTTTGCGATTGCGTTCTAAAATAACCGATGCCAATGACTTCAACTCCCTGTTTCTCTAAAAATGATTTTATACATGTCCTACTTGTTACTTTCATATATTGGTGTACAACCCTCGTCCAAAGGAGTATGCCCTATGTTCCGTGAACTGCTTTTCCCTATCATATATGGTCTTATTATCTTTCTGGCTGGCATGAAGCTTATGGAAACAGCCTTGTCCAAGCTCGCAGGCCCTCTGATGACTAGAAGCCTTAATAAGGCTACCTCTACACCAATCAAAGGAATGATTGCCAGTAGCTTGCTGTCGGCCCTGCTTCAGAGCAGCACGGCTGTAACCGTGCTAACGATCGGTATGGTGAATGCCGGCCTGCTCACCTATGCTCGTACACTAGGCATTATCTTAGGTAGCAACATCGGCACTACTTTGACCACAGAACTGATCGGACTTCAGATCAATTCCATGGCCTCCCCATTGCTGGCTGCCTCGCTGAGTCTGTGGGCAGCTGCGGTTATAGCAGGCGAGTTACCACATACGTCACGGGCGGTAGCACTGTGCCGGAAAATATCAGAGCCGCTGCAATTCATCAGCCTGGCTGTATCAGGATTCGCCTTAGTCTTATGGGGAATCGCAGTCATGCAATCCATCGGCGGAACTCTTCAAGAGAGTGGCCTATTCCTCTGGTTCCTGAATCATGCCGCCACAAGTGCCCTATGGGGACTCGCCGCAGGTGCCTGCTTAACTGCCCTGTTACATAGCAGCGCAGCAGTTATCGCCATGGCCATGGGTATTGCCGCCTCGGGTGCCATGCCGCCAGAGCTCGGCATAGCCATCGTGCTCGGTGCTAATGTCGGTACCTGCGTCACGGCAGTCATTGCTTCCATCGGCGGCTCATCTTCCGGCGTCTTCGTCGCTTGGTCGCATGTTGCGCTCAATGTAGGCGGTGCGCTACTGTTTCTACCTCTAATCGGTCCCCTACAAACAACTGCTGCATGGATTGGCGGAGGAGCCGCCTCACAAATCGCCCATGCACAGACTATTTTTAATGTAGTATGCTCGCTAATCGCACTGCCATTATGTTACCTGCCTGTATGGTCAAGACTGGAGAAACGTCTTCAATCGTAACAATATACTGTAACGCCTGATCCCAAACTTTCCACAACTGTACTATTATACTTCAATCGAAAATATTATAAAACCGCGATCCATCGTAAAAAGTGATTACCGTCGAAGATATTGCGATCAGAGCGAATAAGATTAAAGCAATATAGTCATTTCTTGAGAACGGACGACTGCTGTACCAAGTCCGTTTTCTATTAGTTCCGAAGCCACGTAACTCCATAGCCGTACTAATATTCTCAATTCGCTCAATGCTAGTCAGAATCAAGGGCATTAGAATCGAAATGATATTTTTAAGCCGCTTAGGCAACTTTTCTTTTCGAGAAATGTCTATTCCCCGTGCCTGAGCAGAGAACGATATATTCTCATAATCTCTTTGGATATCCGGAATGTACCGCAGCGCAAGCGATACAGAATATGCAATTTTATAATTCACGCCAATCCGGTTTAAAGATGCTGCGAATTCACTAGGATTTGTCGTTAGAAGGAACAACAGTGCCATAGGAATGACTACTGCATACTTAAGGGCAATATTTAATTGATAGAATAGCTGCTCATATGTAACGGTATACCGACCTACAAGATGAACAATATCATGACGTGAACCGTAAACCTTTACACCTTCCAAAGGAGAAAAAATAAAGATAGCTATATGATTAAGCACAAAGAAGATCAGGATAAAATAAAGTACGAAAGCATAATCCTGAAATTGAACTTTAGAGACTCTAAAGGCAATCAAACTAAATAATAGCATCACTATTAAACATCTTGTATCATATGTAATCATCCCTGTCACAGACCACACTATAAATAAAATCAGCTTAGTAGCGCCTGTAAGACGGTGAATAGGTGAATCTTGCTTCGTAAAAGTTAACATTGTGGCCTTCATCCGCCCCGGCTCCTCCTGTCGTATGCAATAAATCTTCTTACGAACTCTTCTGGCTGATCCAATTGGACCTTCATAGCCAATGTAAATAGTGAGGTCTCTTTCAAATTAGCATTCTTCACTACTTCTATATTGGTTAATACTAGCTCAGGGCTATCATCAGCAAGCTTAACACCATCAGACAACACTACAGCTCTATCGGCATACTCCAGCATAAGATGCATATCATGCGTAATCATAATGACCGTCATTCCCTGTTCCCGAAGCGTCAAAAGAAATTCCATCATTTCGTTGTAGTGCCTATAATCCTGTGCTGCAGTCGGCTCATCTAATATGATCACTTCCGGCTCCAGGATCATAATAGAAGCAATAGTCACACGTTTCTTCTGTCCGTAGCTGAGCGCAGAGATGGGCCAGCTACGAAAAGCGTATAGACCGCATATTTTCAAAACATGATGCACTCGCTCACGAATAATCTCCTCGGACACCCCTCGTAATTTAAGGCCTAGCGCAACCTCATCATATAAAAGCGTCTTAGAAATCATATGATTAGGATTCTGCATCACGAAACCGATCCGCTCTGCCCGCTCCTTAATCGTATCCTTGGCAATATCCCTTCCGTTCATCAATATCGAACCGGAAGTGGGCTTATAAAAGCCACAGATAAGCTTAGATACCGTGGATTTCCCGGCACCATTTCTCCCAGCTATACAGACCATTTCTCCTTTATGAATAAGAAGGTTAAGTTTATGAAGTACTGGTCTGCTCTTCTCATAACCGAATGAAACATCATGTAACTCAAGGATAGGTAGACTCTCACGTTTATCCTGCTGCGAATTATTATTATCATACCAGTACTCAAGCTTGCTGGAGCAAGAGTCCAGCCGAATTTCATCTATATGCTGTGGATTCATATCTGATGCAATCGTACATCCTGCATACTTTAAAGCCGTTAAATAGAGAGGTTCCCGAATACCTACTTCTGAAAGTAAGCGAGTGCTTAATAGCTCAGCGGCTGGCATATCCGCCGCAATGCGTCCGTCATGGATCACAATAATGCGGTCCACCGCACGGTGAAGTACTTCCTCGAGTCTGTGCTCGATAATAATAACCGTTTTACGGGTCTCTTTTTGCACTCGGTCAATAAGCTCAATCGCTTTTGTGCCGGTATATGGATCTAAGTTTGCCAAAGGCTCATCAAACAACAGGATGTCCACATTACCAACCAGAACACCAGCTAAGGTTGTTTTCTGCTTCTGACCACCTGACAATTCCTGAGGTGACGCTCCCAAATATTCGTGGATATCCACGGCTGTTGCCGCAGCCACTACCTTTTCTATCATTTCGGCCTGTTGAACCGCGTGATTCTCCAGACTGAAGGCGATATCCTCACCAACCGTTAATCCAACAAATTGTCCATCCGGGTCTTGTAGTACAGTCCCGACCTGATCCGACAATGCCGCAATACTAAGTTCTTTCTGCTCCAGACCCATAATTCGCAATGACCCAGACATTTCACCTTTATAGGCAAAAGGGATGAGTCCGTTTATACAATGAGCCAGTGTACTTTTTCCAGAACCAGAGGGTCCCACAATAAGTACCTTCTCCCCTTCGGCAATCGTTAAGTTGATATCTGTGAGTGTAGGCTCCTGCTGTGCTCGATATTGAAAACTAAAATCCTTAAATTCAATCACTGCTTTTTTCATCCTTGACCTTCCTCTTAGCTTCGTTTGAAGAATTTCACTTCCATTATATGTTTTACAGCCATAAAAAAGCCGGTGATCTCCACCGGCTTTTGGTTTGGATTATATGCTACTCAGGCTTCTCTGGTCAAGCTGCCTTGCTTCGTTCTTGTCTTTGCATATGCAATTGCGAGTAGTGAGCCAATCACTGCTACAGTGACTATATTGGATGCTCCGGCGATAAGTCCTTGTGTGAATACTTTATTCGCTGGTTCTGCATAGATTAGAATATCCAGTACAGGAGCTACTAAGAACCAGGCGATTGCGTTTGCTACAATCTGGGCTAGATTAAAACGAATCAGTTCCTTTCGTCCGAACTCCCCGTCATGAATCCCAATTCTAGCCACAAGCAGACCAACAACGAGCCCAACAATTCCAGAAGCGATCACCCAACTGAACCAAGGGGAACCATAAAAAATCGCATCCTTCAATGTATGTCCGATCAGGCCAATGAGTAATCCGGCAAACGGACCGTACAACAGTGCGAACAATGCCAGTAAAGCGTATGTAGTCTCAATGTTAGTGTTTGGAATTCCGGATGGAATCGAACCGAACCTGCCCAAAATAACGAATAAAGCAGAACCGATACCAATCGCAACAATCGTCTTAATCGATAACACCTTTTGTTTTGCCATATTTTCATCTCCCCCAACGCTTCTCTTTTATTTTATGTAATTATACATCGGAATAGTCGGAATTAATATAGATTAAAATAAAAAAATCTGCAAAGCAACATTAATGTTGGCTTTGCAGACCCAGACCACTTATAGAGTTATTATATGATTTGCTTTATCTATTTCACAGTAACGGTTACCGTCACTGTCTTGGTGCCAATCTTTCCTTTAATGGATGCCGTTCCTTTGCTCACAGCTACAATCTGACCGCTAGCAGATACTCTAGCTACAGAAGGCTTAGAGCTAGTCCACGCCGCACTTCCAGTAACAATAGCAGTCTTCCCCGTATCATACTGCGCAATCACAACCGCATTCTGAACAGCTCCCGGAGCCATCTTCAGTCTATTTTCGTTGACAGTCAACTTCAATAGCTTAGGAACTACATTAATTTTGACACTAGCAGCGAGCCCTTGGTAAGAACCTGATAACGTCGCAGTTCCCTCTGTTATGGCTTTAACAGATGTACTTTTAACCGTAGCAACTGCTTCATTCGAGGACTCCCAATTCATGCTGCTGGAGATATTCCCCGTCTTACCATTAGAGTAGTAAGCCGTTACCTTTATGGATTTAGAACCTTTAATATTCAATTCAATCGCATTCGGTTCTACAACAATTTTAGTAACCTTTTGTTCAATAGTAACCGGGATACTAATAGTCTTATTAGCGTAGGTTCCCTTTAAAGTGGCAGAACCCTTCACCAGTCCTTTGATTACCTTGCCGGAAGAGGTTGTCTTGATAATTGCATTCGTACCGGTAATCTCCCATTCCATAGTACTTGTAGCATCGAGTTCATTCCCATTTTCCATCACAGCTTTGACTTCAGGAACAGCCTTCTCTTCACCAGTAACAATCACAACGTTTTCCTCTGGTCCGAGCAAAATATGAACCTTATCTTTAACTGTAACACTCACTACAACACTTTTTTCCCGGATAGCCGCTTTGGAGGAGGTAGGATTCTCTGATTTTATTTTGCCGACAATATTAACAGTACCAGCCTTTTCAGCAACGAGCTTGCCATCCTTGATGGTGGCGATCTCATCGTTGGCAGAAGTCCACTCGATTTCTTGACTGAGATCCAGTTTCGTTCCATCTAGCTTGGTTCCGTTGACCTTTGGCAAACTAACGGAATCCTCTGTGTACATGTCCAGTTCCTTTTTATCAGCTTCCAACTCAGTAATCGTAGGATATACCGTCAACTTAAAGCTTTTACTAATCCCTCTGTACTCTGCTTTAATAACCGATGTTCCCACTGCTTTTGCGGTGATCGCTGCAGCATCAGTACCCGCAGTAACCGTCGCCGCGAGTTGGTTGTCCGAACTCCATACTGCACTACTGGATACATTCGGAGTGGAATTCGCAGCATCTCTAACTTCTGCTTTAACGTTCAAGCTCTCACCCATAAACAAGAATTGATCGCCTGATGGAGTAAGCAATAACGCCTCGTAAGGAGCACGTACATATACATCCACAGTTTGTGTAATCCCCAGATAAGATACTGTAATTACAGCTTTTCCTGCGGACAGTACTTTGATTTCTCCCTTGTCTACAGTAGCGACACTTGTATTAGAAGATGACCATTCCGCTTTCTCTGAAATATCATTTGCGGTCGTCTTTGTAGTCTCTTTGGTAAACGCAGCTACTTTCACCGGATTATCGCCAACGAGCATTTCAATTTCCTTAATTACGATGCCCTTATCATTTTTAAGCTCAATTTCAGAATAAGGCAATTTGACTACAGCTTTAAAGGTTGCTGTTAGATCCTTGTATTTGGCAGTAATGGTTGAGGTACCTTCACCCGCCAGTGTGATTTTACCTTCTGCAATCGTCAATACGCTTGTATTGGAGCTGCTCCAAGTGGTATCAGCCGTTACATCCTTGGCAGAAGTCGCTGTTTCGCCACCAATCGCATTGGCTTTGACCAACAGTTTATCCTCTTCGTCACCCAATTTATAGTTCCCTTCGGAGCTATATTCAAGCTTCAATTCTTTGATCGGATGTGAAACCTCTACTTCTATAGTAGCGAGTGCATGATTATAAGTAGCTGTAATAATAGCCTTTCCGCTATCTATTGGAGTCAATAAGCCATTTACTACTTTTACAGCGTTAGTGTTAGAAGAATTCCATACCACTGCACCGGTCACATCTCTTTTGGAGGAGGACCCTTCCACATTCGCATATACCTTCAGTTGCTTTGGCGTTTGTCCAACCGTAAGCTGCACTTTGGCTGAGCTTTCAAACTCAATCGAGTTGATGTCGCCGGCAGCTGCAAAGACACTTACCGGAAAAACCGCAGTAGCTAACAATATCATGATGAGGAGCATTTTCGTCATTTTCCTGTACACAGTCATTTGTTCTCTCCCTTAGGTTATAATGTCGTTTGGTGGTTTATCCCCACACTCTTTTACTTATATCGACAATTGTACACCAAGTGTTTACCCTATAACTCCATAAAGCCAAATTCAGGACTTTCAGACTAGATAATCAGGTGAAGTGTTGATCAATATATTAGGAAGTAATATGCTAGCTACTACATTCTTTTTTTGAACCAAGGGGGCTACGATGAGTATAGAGAACTTTCAACTAGAGACAATCCCTACTCCAAAAGAGGAGGATAGCTTCCTTAAAGGGGTAAAAGATTACCTTGATAAGTCTGATGCTTTATGCCGGTTCAGCACAGTTTATAGCTGCTGGAATGATAGCTGTAAGCAGCTCGCCTGTTGCTATTATCGTTACGATATTTATCGTGAATCTTCGTCATATTTTGCTTAGTGCAGCTCTTTCACCTTATTTCCGGCATCTTACCCCACTGAGAAATATGCTGGTTGGAACCCTGCTGACAGATGAGACCTTTGGAGTTGCTATTAATCAAACAGTGAATAAGCAACAAATCAGTGAAAAATGGATGCATGGCCTTAATCTCACTGCCTATTTAAATTGGTTTATTGCGAATATAGCAGGAGCTTTTTTGGCACAGTGGATTTCTGATCCAGATCAATTCGGTCTACAGTTTGCTTTACCTGCCATGTTCATTGGCATCCTTGTTATTTCCATGATTGATCGTAATAAAATAAAACTTGATTTAGTTGTCGCAATCCTAGCAGTAATCATCGCTGTAGCTAGCTCCTTCGTATTCTCCGGTAGTGTGGGTGTCATTATTGCAACGGTCATTGCGTCAACAGTAGGGATGGTGCTTGAAAAATGGAAGTGAGATGGGATGTATTTTTGATTATTCTAGGGGCGGCTTTGGTAACCTTCATACCCAGGGTGGTTCCATTAATGATTCTAAGCCGATTCGAATTGCCTGAATGGGGAATGCGCTGGTTAAATTATGTTCCTATCTCTGTTATGGCGGCACTAATAGGGCAGGAGATCCTCTTAAATGATGGAAAATTCTCGCCTATAGCTAATAACGTTGAGCTTTTTGCCGCAATCCCTACTTTTTGGATCGCTATTAAGACCCGGAGTTTGCTAGGAACTGTACTGGTTGGGATTGTTTCGATCATGATCCTGCGGATGTTTTTTTGATCATGCAGGGGACCCCAAAAGCAATGAGTTACCGTGGCTGCTGCTCCCCTCCGTCTCTTATCTGACCACTTCTTGGCGCTACTCGTAAGAATTCGTTATCAGGAATAGCTGCATTATTTCTGCGTAACAATCAAGATTCATCATGCCAGTTTCGTCCACAAAAGAGTTAAAAAGATGACATAGTACAAGTCATTTATAGTGATTGTAAGCGAGAGTTTCTCTTTCAGGCGCTCCGCACCACCTTCTCAGCGATATCTGGGGGATTTATACCCCTCTTTCTCACGTTTCACACCTTCCAGACGATATCTGGGGGATTTATACCCCTCTTTCTCACGTTTCACACCTTTCGAGCGATATCTGGGGGATTTATACCCCTCTTTTTCATCTTTCGCGCCTTTCGGGCGATATCTGGGGGATTTATACCCCTCTTTCTCACGTTTCACACCTTTTGGGCGATATCTGGGGGATTTATACCCCTCTTTCTCACCTTTCACGCCTTCCGGGCGATAGGGGCGCAGTTTTGGGCTTCTTTACAAAATCACTGCTAATATATGTACCACTTTTCCAAGAATATTGTCCCTGGAGTCCGAAAGTATGCTCAAATGGCTAAAAAGTATGCTGGTATCTCCATAGAAAACCCCAAGATTAGGAGAGAGCTATGCCTCTCCCATGTAGCAGCTATTCCTCTGCTATGCGGTTGCATTTCTCAGCTAACGCCAAACACACAAAGGAGCAATTCTCCATTAACGGAGAATTGCTCCTTTACTGTCTTTTAAATAACGTCTATTCCTTAACGAACAGCCAGCTTAAGACCGCTCTGACTAACCCCGACCAATTCGCCTCGGCATTCGTTCACACCAGCTTCGGTGATCTTCACCTCACAAAGTTCTCCTTGAAGTGAATCCTCTCCATCAAAGAAGACCTGCAAATAGTTGTCGCTGAATCCATGCTGGATATTGCGGCCCGGAGCTCCTTTAGCGGATCTTTCCGGAATCACACTTAGCGTCTGTCCTACAAACTTACGGGCATATGCTAATTGCATTTCTTCGGATAGATCAATCAGCTCCTGCACGCGTAAATTTTTGATCTCCTCATCGATCTGATTCTCCATCCGCGCTGCAGGAGTACCTGTCCGCTTGGAATAAGGGAATACATGCATCTCCGAGTAATTTACAGCCTTCATGAAATCGTATCCGGCACGGAACATCTCATCGGTCTCACCCGGGAATCCAACGATAACGTCAGTGGTAATCCCGACATCTGGCATCGCCTGGCGGATCAATTGCATTTTGGCGTAATACTCTTCTGTCGTATATTTACGGCGCATCGCTTTCAGCACATCATTATGACCGGCTTGTAACGGAATATGCAGATGACGGCACATTTTGGAGGAACGGTTCAGCACCTCAAGCAGCTTCTCATCAATCTGACTAGCTTCGATAGAACTGATACGCACTCGTTCCAGACCATCTACCTTATCTAGATCCCACAGTAAATCGGCTAGACGGTAATTATCAAGATCATCACCGTAACCACCAGTATGAATACCCGTTAGTACAAACTCCTTATACCCTGCTTCTACCAATTGATGCGCTTGAGCTACGATGCTTTTTGGATCACGACTGCGGGAAAGTCCACGCGACCATGGAATGATGCAGAAGGTGCAGAAGTTGTTACAACCATCCTGAATCTTCATAAAAGCACGCGTCCGATCCGCAAAGCCTGGCACATCCATCTCTTCGAACTCACGTGTCTTCATAATATTACGCACAGCATTGACCGGCTGACGTGAGGCTTCAATATTCTTCACATGTGTCATGATCTGATCGCGGTCCTGGTTACCGATGACAAGGTCAACTCCAGGAATATCTAGAATCTCCCCAGGAGAGGTTTGTGCGTAGCAGCCTGTTACGGCTACGATGGCCTCTGGATTACGGCGCACGGCACGTCGGATCATTTGACGGCTTTTTTTGTCACCTGTGTTAGTTACTGTACAAGTATTAATCAGATATACATCGGCGGGACCCTCGAAATCAACCTGCTCGTAACCTTCATTTTTAAATAGCTGCCAAATGGCTTCGGTATCATAGAAATTCACTTTACAACCTAAAGTATAAAACGCTACGGATGGCATCTCTTAAGCTCCTCCCATTTCTCCAGATTCATATAATATACAAGCAGCGGCAACCATGCCCGCTGTCTCACAGCGCAGAATTCGCCGTCCTAGTCCTACGGATACTGCACCGGCTTCTTCTGCCTTGAGGCATTCCTCCGGAGTAAAACCTCCTTCAGGACCTACCACAACCATAACTTTCCCGCCAGACTGCGGCGAAAGCGATGCTAACCATGGAGCGACGCTGCTTCGAAGCTGTAAGCCTTCCTCTTTTTCATAACAGAAATAAACAGCATCATACTCACTAAAAGTCTGCAAAAGCTGCTTCCAGGACAACGGTGACCCTACAGACGGAACGATGTTCCGATGAGCCTGTTCGGCAGCTTCCTTACAAATTTTACGCCAGCGATCCAGTCGTTTGCTTTCTTTACGCTCGTCGTATTGCACTATTGTGCGTTCTGACAGAAAAGGAACAAAGCCTACAGCACCAATCTCTGTACACTTCTGAATGACAGTTTCCATCTTATCGGCTTTAGGCAAGCTCTGAGCGACTGTAATTTTAATTCGAGGTTCATGCGTCATCTCCAGGGACTCCAAAATGTTCACAGTGACTTCCCCAATTTCAATCTGCGCAATCTCTACTAATGCCTCACGGGAAACACCATCGCTAACAATAAGCTTGTCCCCTGCCTTACCACGCATCACTTTAGCGATATGACGGGCGTCTTCCCCATCAATTCTCACGGTATCCGCACCAAACTGCTCCGGTGTAACGAAATATCGCTGCATCTCATCATCATCCTGTTCATAAATTCAGTAACAAGTATAAACGCCTTCGGCGTCCTTATAAGGACGGTAAGCGTTTAATCGAAAAATATAAGTCATAAAGTATAGAGTGATACTTATACTTTCATATATTTGAAGAAACGGCTTAGTCGCCCTTATAAGAACGTCACCCGTTTCTTCAAGAAATATAAGGCTTGGTCAGACGAAAATTAACGATCAAATTTTGATCAAATTACATAATACAATGTTTGACAAAGGTTGAACAGACTTCATCCCTTGCCTTAGCTGCCAAAAATTCTTAGAGACAGCTGTACAAAGGTTATCGACATTTCACTAGCCCACGTGGCAAGTGGGTCAATCGTATACGTCCGTAGACCGGGAATAAACAATATCAATAAAAAGAGAAATACAGCCCATTGTTCAAATTGCTGTAATTTGCCGCGGATCGAACGTGGGGCGATATCTTCCACAATCCGATAACCATCCAGTGGCGGTAGCGGAATAAGGTTGAATAGAAACAAGAAGAAATTCCATTGAATGAAAGCGCCAAAGAACCGATTTACAGCCTCAAGCACGCGATCATTCGAGATCGTCTCCAAAACTCCAGTTGCCGCAAGTGCACCGTATATTATAGCACCAATAATTCCTAAGAGCAGGTTACTGATTGGTCCCGCAGCTGACACGATGACTCCCATGAGACGAGGACGACTAAAGTTATCGCGGTTTACCGGAACTGGACGTGCCCAACCGAAGCCAGCAACAAGCAGCAGCAAAATACCAAAGAAATCGAAATGAACAGCAGGATTAAGCGTCATACGGCCAAGTAATCTTGCTGTTGGGTCACCGAACTTATTCGCGAAATAAGCATGACTGAATTCATGTACTGTAAAAGCAATTAAAATTGTAATGAGCAGGAAAGGAAGCTGATCTAAATCTACTCGAATTATATTTTGTAATATATCCATCTTTACCTCTTTCCGGCTGTAAACGCCACCCAATCTTCCTCACGGGATATTTCAATAATCTCAAAACCAGAAGCTTTCAGCGCGTTCGCTACAAGTCCTTCTTTATCTTTATATATACCTGAGGTAATGTAGAGGCCTCCAGGCTGAAGCGCGCGGTACACATCATCCGTAAACAATACGATGATTTCCGCCAAAATATTCGCAACTACAATTTGTACAGGCAATGTCACGCCAAGGCTGCCTTCTTGCTCTTGCTTAGCAGGAACGGCTCCTTCTAGTGAGTGACCAGGTCTAGCGGATGGCCACATCTCTCCAGCCGCTGTATCAGCTACGCCTTCCCCGCCCAGCAGCGATAGAAGATCGCTCTCTTTTACCGTTATGGATGATTCAAGCTTGTTAAGGGCTACATTCTCCCGTGCACTTTCCACAGCCACCGGATCTAAATCTAAGGCCAATACGGATTTTGCACCTAGCAGCATCGCACCTACAGCCAGAATTCCTGAACCGGTGCCGACATCGATAACTTCTTCACCGCCGCTAATATTCTTTTCAAGTGCACGGAGGCACAGAGCTGTTGTAGGGTGAGTCCCAGTACCAAATGCCATCCCAGGGTCGATCTCAATGATGGCTTCATCTGGACTCTCAGGCGTATATTCCTCCCAGGTTGGTTTAATGGTAAGACGTTTGGATACGCGTAGCGGTTTGAAATATTGCTTCCAAGCATGCGCCCATTCGTCTTCATCCACAGTCTTCCAAGAAATCAACGCTTTGCCTGGATCAATCCCGTACTCATGCAATTCGGCTACCCGTGGAGTCAATTCTTCTATAACAGCATCCATATCTGTGGAATCGGCATAATACCCTTTTATGACCGCTTCCCCTTCAGGAATATCATTCAAAGGTTGGTCGTACAATTCACCGTAACGTGTATCCCGTTCTTTATTCAGTGTGCCGGATTCCTCGATAGAAACCCCACCCGCACCAGCTTCATATAAAAAATTCGAAATCATTTCCTGTGCTTCTTCTGTTGTATGTATCGTCACTTCATGCCATAACATCTTTATGTAATCCTCCTAAAAGTTTTGTGAGCATTTGCTTCATTGATTTACTTCGTGCAAAACTCACTTCGAAAGCATAGGCTTAGTTTTGTGAGCATTTGCTTCATTGATTTACTTCGTGCAAAACTCGCTTCGAAAGCATTCGCTTCATAGTATAACATTTCTTATTGGTGTAACGCCAAACTACAGCTCAACGACCTGCGACGTCCTCTTTACGCCTAAAAAAGCAGTTGAGCGAATGATCATCCACCATCCCCGATGCCTGCATAAAAGCATAGCATATTGTAGTACCCACAAACTTCATGCCTTTCTTCTTTAATGCCTTACTCATCTCATCAGACTGAGCCGTCGAAGCAGGTACATCTGCACGAGTCTTCCAATGATTAATAGTTGGCACACCTCCGACAAAGCTCCAGAGATACTCTGCAAAGCTGCCATATTCCTCGCAAATTTGCAAATACACACCCGCATTACGAATGATAGCATCAATTTTCAATCGATTTCTAATAATCCCTGGATCACTCATTAGCTCTGCCATTTTGGCTTTATCATAATGGACAATCTTATTTGGATCAAATCCGTCAAATACCTCTCTGAAACGCGCCCGTTTTTTTAGTACCGTGTACCAGCTCAGCCCTGCCTGCATCCCTTCCAGCATAAGCAATTCAAACAGCTTTTGGTCACCATATAGAGGCTTTCCCCACTCTTCATCATGATAGGCAATATATAGAGGATCATCATTGACCCAAGCACAGCGAGTTACTTCCATCATTTCCTCCCCCTTTAATTATTCATAGCTAAACCTTTACAACGTCTACTCACTGTAAACGAAAAAAAGGGAAGAACACAAGGTTCATCCCCTAAAAAAGTTATTCTATTTCCTTTAATTATGCTTCTTCTAACTCTTATAACCGGATCTGCACTCTCGTTTCTTTATCCGGATCATCAGTTGTATAGTAGAACATATAGATAGTAGCTTCTGTACCTTTAAAATTCTTATACACATCAATGGCCTTGTTGTTTCCATCCCCCGCGAAATTGACGGTTAGCGGTTTACCTAGGATGCGCTCTTTACCCAACCCGATATGTGTCTGGTTAATTCCACCGAAGCGAGCATCTTCACTTCCAGTTTCTACATAAAGATCGGATCCCTGCATATAGTAGGTCCACTTCACCGGATACCCGTTGAGTTGCTGGATAATCGTCTGTTTCTTTTGAGAGATGTTCGTTAAAAGAAGCGGTATTTTGTCATCATTATTATTGGTAATTTTATAGCTGCCATGCTGAGTCACCTTATATTTAGCTACAAAGGTAATCGGAGTCTCTTTCGTAATTTCAAGGTCGACTGGCCGTTCGAAACGAAGCACTGTCAGCTCCGGCTCACCCTCTGGAGATCTCCATAAATTCCCTTCAAGCGTCTTGCCTGCTACTTCAAGAGCATACTTTTTATAAGGGAAGCCATTGTCTAGATCCTTACTTCTAACTGTGACTCGAATTTGAGTAGGCGACACAACCATATTCTCCAGCGTGTAATCAGTCTCACCTGCCTCGAGCGGCAGATTTAGACTGGTTTTTATCGTCCCGCTCTCCATCTGCTTTTTGCTTAATTGAAGATCGAATGAAAGTGGTCCATTAACATCTTTTTCTTTCTTCATATATTGCAGCTTATAAGTCGTTTGACCACCGGAAACATCCTCCGCCTTAAAATATTGCTGGGACGTATATTCCCCGTTTTCTCCCGGTGTACCGAAAGTACCTCCAGTCAGCGAATTTATGAGCGTTCCGTTTTTGTATGCAACAATATTTGGAAAGGCCCATTCTTTTGCTTCCGGTTGATCAAAAATAATCGCTGAAGAGAATAACATTTTCTCTTGACCTTGGGTAAATGGCTTCACCTCTATGCTGCGCATCCCTTCCTGTCCAATAGGGAAGCTCTGTGTCTCCGTCGAGTGAATATCCAGCGGCAAATCTAACGATTGTTCACTAAAAGCCTGAATATCATTTGTAACTAGCTGAACATTCACGGTGTCCTTCTCTGGTGTCCATTCACTTTCGAAATAACCGTTATAAATTCGGTTCTTTTCGTCCCAGTTCAGATAATTGTACTCTCCAGAACTATTTCCCCCCTCAGTACCTTTCAGGGTCATCTCAGTCACACGCCAAGTTTCACTGTCCTGTCGTTGTCCAACATCCAATGTGAATAAGATGACCGTTCGATTCTCATCCACGATGGCGGTATGTAGCTTTAGCGTCACTCCGTCCTTTGTCACCGATTGATCCAGCTTTTGACCGAGGTTTTGTGCCAGTGCCGCCTGAATACCACCTTTTTCACGGAGCATTGTATCCCAATTATAATGAACTGCCGCATATACTGGCGCCGCCGCTAGAAGTACTGAAAACGATGAAACAAGTGCTATTTTGCTCCAGTTTCTCCCCTGTTTCTGGCTACCACTGCTCATCCGAGCGTGAAAAGATGTTGTATTTTTATGTTCAATTCTCTCCCACATGCTTTCAAAATCAGGATATGTTACACTTTGACCCTCATTTAACTGATGCTCCAGCATATTCTCCAACTTTTTCATAAGATTCGCCCTCTTTCCGTTCAATTTGAACCCCAGCCTCCAGCAAAATTCTCCGCAATACCTTTAGCCCTTTATGCAGCCTTGATTTGGTCGTCCCGAGCGGGATGGATAGCAGGTCTGATACTTCAGCCAAGCTGAAATCATGCATGTACCTAAGCGTAATCACCATCCGAAGTTTGACTGGGAGCTGGCTCAAATATTTCGCCCATTCCATTGTCGTCTCCCGCTGCTCAATCAATCGTTCTACAGGGATTTCAGGAGACTTCTTAAATAAATAAAGATTGTCTGAGATTTTTTGTTGTAAAGTACGCTTCCGTTTCAAATGATTCAGGCAATGGTTGACCGTTATTTTCATAATCCAAGCCTTCAAATGCTCTACGTTCTCACGATTCGTGTGAAATACGGTAATGAACACATCCTGCGTCAAGTCCTCCGCATCCGCGGCGTCATGCACCATATAGTAGCAGGTCCGATATACATCCTTGTTGTAGGCTTCGAATAATTCCCGGTTAGTCTCCAAATCTCGCGCCCTCCTTTCTTATCTGTGATATCTATATGACAACCAATCTCTGGAAAAGGTTCGTTTTTCTGAGCATAAACTATAGATGCTAGTAATAACAGATGAAAGATAGCAATTATACTCGCAACACAAAAAGCCACTCCCCATAAATCTGAGAACTGGCTTTCCTTTATATTCACGCTAACAGCATACAGAAATTAAATGATATTCATAACCTCTCGTGCTTGTGTATCTAAATCCTGGGCTGAGGAAGAAATATTATTGAAATCATCTAAGGCTATTTGAATCTGCTGTTGACTAGCTTCTATATTTTCTTGCACCTGATTTGTTCCTTTGGAGATCTTATTGATTTCCAGCGTAATGGCATCCACACTATCTTTCACTTGAATGATCGAATCCTGCACCATGGAAGATAGCTTCCTAACTTCTTTTGCAACCACGTCAAAACCACGCCCAAACTCCCCGGCATGTGCCGCTTCAATTGCTGCGTTAAGCGCTAACAGTTGCGTTTGCGAAGCAATGTTACGAATAGTTTGTACAATTCCCTGAATCGATACCGCTTGTGTCTCCAGATTAGCTAGAGTCTGTGTATTTTCAATGGATACTTCGGCTATTTTATCGATACTCAGCAATAGTTCTTGACTACGTTCAATGCCTTTCTCGGCTCTATGATTTAAGCTGTCCGACATCTCTTGCATCCGCTGTACCACAACACTCATGTTATTTTGTCGATCCGTGATATTAGTCGCTATCTTAGATACGCCAATGACCTGTTCATTATTTTCATCAAAGACAGGCATATATGTAGCTTCCAGCCATACCGCATTTCCTTTTGCATCCATTCGTTCGATCTTATCCTGAACACTTTTTCCTGAAAAAAGATCCTGCCAAAACAGCTCATAGCCCGAACTATTTACAAAGTGAGGAAAGCAAAACTCTTTATGACGCATCCCATACATCTCTTCTTTGTTATACCCCATCGAACTAGCAAAAACGTCATTCACATAAGCCACTC
Source organism: Paenibacillus sp. FSL F4-0236 (assembly GCF_038000135.1). Taxonomy (NCBI): domain Bacteria; kingdom Bacillati; phylum Bacillota; class Bacilli; order Caryophanales; family Paenibacillaceae; genus Paenibacillus; species Paenibacillus sp. FSL F4-0236. The sequence continues at coordinate 673,608 of NZ_JBBOBK010000001.1, read as the reverse complement.
GTCGATCAAGATCAAACCTTATAATCGCTAAATTTTTTTCTAAAGATCGGACAACAAGCTCATCGGTAACTCCCTGAGAGTGTACCATTCCCATATAATAATTCCTCCTGGATATCTATAAGTTACTCGTCGCGTCATCATGAAGTATATCTGAACAATTATACGCTCTTATTGCGCAGAGAGAAATACATGATTCTTATTAAATTTATTAAAATTCGTTGTTAAAAAAGGCCAATGGCGAGCGAGTATTGCTCATTTCTAATAGATTGATCCCTGAAATACTTTTAAGTGATGATAATTAAGGAAAACCTCCCTATAAATACACGAATATCGAAGATTTATCTCTTTTTTAGGGAAATGCTCCCTATAATCTTATAAAATCAAGCCTTTTTCTAGTTTTAAGAGTTATTTGTGGGAGATTCTCCCTAAAGGCTCATATTTTTAGGCGTCTGGAGAAAAATACAGGGAGTTTTTCCGTAATTATTTTTAACCACAAAAACCCCAGCCGTAATTCCAGCCAGGGTTCGAAGCAAGTTCCTATTAATACTAATTTGTCTCTTGCAAAATGCACATACCAAACGGTCCAGCAAACATAGCCTCTTATATGTACATTTCCTTATTTCTTGGATCCGTAATCTCCGATCTTAATTCCCCATACCGAATCCTTCTGATAGGATGCAGCCTCCTTTAAACTTGGAAGTCTTACATCCAGAGGACTGTGTCTTTCCAAATACATCACAAACGCCTGGCGAAGCCCAATCTCAGCATCCAGTTTATTAAGTTCGTTCGGGTGTTTCTCCATCTCGGCTAATTCTACTTCCCAACGATATAAATCGCTTGCCTCTGATCGTTCCAGCCGAACTTTTTCAGTCAGCTCCCGCAGCTCACGGTAGGCCTGTTTTACTTTTGAAGAGTACAGTTGCTTCTGATTCATAAAAGTTAAGAATGCGATAAGTAGTGCTAAACCTATCCATAAAATAACGTTGTCCATATTCTCCCCCCTGCTTGGGCTATTCTCCTAATTATACACATCAGAACGCAAAAATACCCCACATTGTGAGGTATCTGCCTTAGCTTTTAGCATCTATTCTTTTTTCATAATTTCATGCAGCTGACGTTTGTCTGCTTCTAGAGCCCGGGCCTGGGCTTCGATATCCTCCAGATCTGCCTCCGCTGCTGAAAACTCTACGTCCTCTGCCTTCGCCTCGTACAGCATTTTCATCTTCTCGGTCTTTGAGAATATTTGCGAGTTCTCTCTATCCATAGTATCGATCGTCTCCCTTCTTATTAAGAAAATTATTATTCAAATCATCCCGCCTGCTTCTTCAATTAAGCGTAATGCTTGATCATGGGACTCCGAATTCAAGATCACCGTAAGTAAAATATCTCTACCCGTCGGTCCTCCATCTCCGCCATGACTCATCCCACTGGCGCTGGTATCAGCAGCAGCTAGTATGCCTGTGTGTGCACGCTCAGCAGTCATGGAGTCCATTCTGGCAACATTGCCTGTCACTGGGTTTACCCCTGAGCTAAAGCTCGTGCCTCCATATCTACTGAAGCGATCAACGGAAATTTCAATGGCCCGAAGTGCACGGAGCTTACGAGCAACACCCTCCGCTTCTTCAGGACTTTTAAAATAAGCCAAAATAGATCTTTCCGACATCTTATCCCCGCTCTCGCTTGAAATTCAGATATCTGTTGCATTCCTTTATATTGTCTTCATTTCACTTCTTTTATGCCCTTTTTTTCTCATACTCCACTTATTTACTGGGAATTCGACATTTTCCTCGACGCTTCCCTGCAATATAGTGCTAAAGATGTATATTCGATTTGAAGTTATAGCTGTAGAATAAATTTAATTTTCATAATTTTTTACATTTTACGCTGAGGAGGAGAACTACAGATACACACTGCAATATAAAAATTCATTTGGGAGGATGAACTTATTTGAAACGTACCTTTAAACACTCTATTCAAAAATTTGGTATTGGGGCGGCGAGCTTCGGACTGGCTGTTTCTGTCCTTTTTCCATCCGCTGCATTTGCGAACTCATCCCTTGAAACATCAACTAACCTAGCTAATAATGTACAGTCTCAAAGTGTGACCCCTCATAACTACGCGGGTGTGCTCAAAGGTTCAGCACCAGTATCCGTAATTGTGGAATTAACTAATAAACCAGTCAGTGTGTATGAAAATGAGGCTAAAACTTCTTCTTTACGATCCTCAGTCTCCTTACAACGCAGTAAAATTATCTCAGAGCATAAAAGCTTTATTTCCTCAGCGCAGAAAATCGATGCCGACATCGGTTTTGAATACAGTGAAATTTTTAACGGGTATTCTATTACGTTGCCAGCCAATCAAGTAAACAAGCTGCTAGAGCTTCCGGGCGTTGCGGCTGTTTATCCAAATGATGAAGTACATGCGTTAGCAGACAGTGTTGAGGTAGCGACTTTGCCTGTTACACGTTCTTATTCGGACAGTGGCAATCTTATAGGTGCGGATGCACTACATGCATTAGGTTACACAGGAGAAGGGGTACAGGTAGCGGTTGTAGATACCGGCATCGATAAATATCACCCTTTATTAAAGGATAATTATAAGGGCGGTTACGATGCCTATGATCAGGATAATGATCCGTCAGAAACACCTCCTGATGCCAACTTCCCTCCAAAAAATGGTAGCCCATATGAAACCTCGCATGGCACTCATGTAGCCGGTACAATTTTGGATGTTGCACCTGAGGTAGATTTGTACGCATATCGCGTACTTGGCCCTTACGGTTCCGGTCCAACAGCGGTTGTAATCGCGGGTATTGAGAAAGCGGTCGCTGATGGAGCCGATATAATTAACCTCTCCTTGGGCTCTGATGTCAACCAAAGCTATTCCGCAAGTTCAATCGCGATAGACAACGCCATAAAGTCGGGCGTGAATGTTGTTGTTGCCGCCGGTAACGCTGGACCGGATGTAGGAACATTGGGCGAACCTGCTGGATCTCAACTCGCACTTAGTGTAGGTGCTTCTACTACCCCAGTGAATACCCCATTCTTTGATATTGGCGATGTTAAAAAAATTCCAGGGACCTTAGCAACTTACTCCCCAGACTTAGTTGATAATACTGCTGGCAGTAAGATCGTTTATGCTGGTCTTGGGAGTCCTTCCGATTACACAAAATTGGATGTCAAAGATAAGGTAGTCCTCGTCGATCGTGGTGTGCTGAGCTTCGGAGATAAATCTCTAAATGCCAAAGCAGCTGGAGCCAAGCTTGTCCTAATTGCCAATAATGCTGCTGGTGAAATCAGTCCCACCCTTGGTGCGCCTGGGAATTACATTCCTACCTACGGAATTACTCAAGCAGATGGCAAAAAGATAAAAGCTCAATTGGATGCTGCTAAAGATATCATCAGTTACTATATAGGGCTTGAAGTAAATCAGTTAGCAAACTTCAGCTCTATGGGCCCGGGGATGCCGGATTATCTAATCAAACCTGATGTTGTAGCTCCTGGAGTAAATATCAACTCCACAATTCCTAGCTGGAGTGGGGATTACGAACACGCTTATGGCTTAAAAAGCGGCACCAGCATGGCAACCCCACATGTTGTAGGAGCTGTAGCTTTGCTACTGAGTGAAAACTCTGATCTTAAGCCAAATGAAATTAAAGCACTGCTAATGAACAATGCTGATCCTATCTTTAACCGTGATGGGAATCCTTACTCACTATATCAACAAGGTGCCGGATTAATTAATTTGGAGAAATCAGCTAAAGCTGAATCTATTGCTAAAGTCGGGGAGAGCTTAATTAGTGGTCTTCCAGGTACTGTAGAAATCCCTTATTACACAGGTTCCTTGTCCTTTGCCCTGCTCCCAAAAGGGGCTAGCGTAACAAAATCAGTTTATGTAGAGGACTTTAAAGGGATTGGATCAACCTACACGCTGTCCACCGAATGGCTTACAGAAGCGCCTGGTGACATTAGTATTAATATTGCACCAAAAAGTATTACCTCAGGTGTAGATCATTATGCACAATTTACACTGAAGGTTTCTGACACTGCAAAAGAGGGAGCATATGAAGGCATCCTGTTCCTAACCTCTGATACAGAAACTCTTCGTCTTCCCTTTAATGCACTTGTTGGCGATAAATTCAATTTAGAGCCTGTTAATCAACTTTCTTTTGAAGATCCACAGATTTCTCCTAATGGGGATGGACGCTCAGACGATACCACCTTTACCTTCTCTGTCAATGAAGAGCTGGATGGCATAAGTTTTGTAGCCTCTTCAATAGATGCTCCTGCGACAGTTTTAGGTGCAGTTTATTCTATCGATGAAAAGGTCTATCGTGGCGTGTACGAAATTACAAATTGGGATGGAACGTTAACAGACCTGGAGACCTCCGCCAATTCCACTTTACCAGATGGTCACTACTACATCACTCCTGTGCTTCCCAATGGACAACTGCTCGAGACACAAAAGATCAAGTTCACAATTGATACCGAGAAGCCATTAGTTTCCGGCATCACACTTGAGGAGTACGAACGTGAGGCGCCAACCGATCCTGGTGCGGCAGAAATTAGTGGGTTCATTGATGATGACCTAATGGCCTATTATATTTCTAATACAAAACCTATTGGAAACTGGTTTACCGTGTACGCCGAAGGTAAACATTATGATGGAAATACTTATAAATTCGGTGGAGTAATTGCAGGTAATGGTGCTTTTTCCATTGACGTTCCGGTTAACGAAGGGCTTAATGAGTACAAAATCTATGTGGTTGATAAAGTAGGTAATGGCGCAGACGACGATGATTATGCTCAGCGACTGCTTTATAGCACAGGGGATGGTATTTTCAATGTAAATCCGTCTCTATCTGCAGCCACTATTGATTTGGGACAGCCGGTAACCGTTGATCTAGGGTATTCCGTGACTGATGAGGTTTATGGCATCTATGGGGCTTCATTCGCTGTCATCTACGATGGTTCTCTCGAAACACCAGCGATCCAGCCAAGCGTACAACTGGCTACGTATCAAGAGGAGAATTTCTCTAGTGTTGCACTTACAGAATTCTCAGAAACCTATGATCTCGGAGACGGCCGCAAACTGACACAGTATAGCGTCAATCTATCAGGTGGTGCTTATCACGGCTCTGGCTCACTAGGCAAAATAACCTTCAAACCATCTAAAGCGGGAAAATACGACTTGGAGCTATACGATGTACAGGTCTGGAATGATGCTACAACATCAACGATCCCATCTGGTTTGAGAACGGTAAGCATAACTGTTAACACACCTGAAACACCGAAGCCAACACCTACACCTGAATCGAATGTACCTACGGCAACCAGTGCTCCCGCTTCTGGAATCGCATTGAAATCTGGGAAGCTAGTAGAGACTGCAGATCCAGCAGGTGGCAAGCCTTCAGCGGTGTTCAACATCTTAGACACTGCATTAGCCAATTCGATCCAGAATGCAAAAGATAAAACTTCTGTTCTTGATCTTAGCGATGTAAGCTTCAATAAATATAGCCAAGTTGTCATTTCTCTTACCTCGGCCCAAGCCGAGCAGTTAAAGAAATCAGAGTATGCACTCCGCCTAAACGGTAGTGGGTTCAATGTACTTATTCCAGCGGCGACTCTTCTGGATTTCATCAACAGCAACGGCTTGACCCTTACGATTAGCCTGACAGATGCAGGCAACACAGCAATTTTAGCAGGTAGCTCAGCAGCAATAAATATCGGTTCTTCCATTCTCACTATCAAAAATGGTTGGACAACCGGAAAGCCGATCATCCTTCAGCTTAATCTAAAGGCCAGCAGTCTTCATGATGCACGAAAGACTGCCGCTTATGTAGAATCAAAGGATCATAAATGGTCCTATCTACTACCTGGTTCTATCTCTAAAGAAGGGATTCTACAGTTTAACGTTACTGGTGACGGTTCTTACAGTGCAGCATCCCGAAAAATAAGCTTTAAAGATATTGGCACACACTGGGCTCAAACCGATATCGAAATCCTTGCTTCACATGGTATCATTGCCGGCAAAGGAGCCGATGGCAGCTTTAAACCTGCTGACACTTTAAATCAGGCAGAGCTTCTAACGCTCTTCGACCGTCTACTTGGAAAAGGTGACACTTGGAGTACTCGCATCAAAGAAAGTGGATCTCGTGATGTGCTGACTCGCGAGGAAGCAGCTCTTATCATCGCTAAGGCTCTTGGTGCTGATCTTACAGTAGCCAAGACACCTTTAAGCTTTAAGGATGCGGATAAGATCGCTGCGGAGGCACGCAACGCTGTAGCCTATGCTGTAACCAAAGGTTATCTCAAAGGTGTTACTGCGGACAGCTTCAATCCACAAGGTACATTGACTCGTGCACAAGCAGCAACAATTCTGAGCCGTGTGCTTGAGGACCTACGTTCTTCGAACAACATCTAGTTGCACTTTAAAAGAAAGCCCCAGCAGCCAATGACTGCTGGGGCTTTTTCGTCTATAGGTCACATTTGCGTTTCCGAGTCAGTCATCGGACTCAGATGACCTTAAACGCTGGATTATGCGATATTTGGCATGCTAACGGACCCCATAGTCGCTATTGGCTTGAAAAGCACCGTATGAGATTGGCTAGCTTGTCCCTACTAACAGTCGACATGAGCAAACTGTCTTAATCAAAAAAACAGAGCAGCGATCCCCAAATAACGGGAGGATAGCTGCTCTGCTGTATTATTTATTTGCTCAATTAATGAAGTTAGAAATATCAGTCCCCGCGGAACGCACGCTTCACACGATCAAAGAAAGATTGCTCATGCTCATGTGTGTTTTCTCCATTTAGAGAGGCGAACTGTCGCAACAAATCTTTTTGCTCATCATTCAGCTTGCTGGGTGTCACAACAATGACTCTAACGTGCTGGTCACCTTGGCCAGATCCACGTAGACGTGGGACACCTTTACCTTTAAGGCGGAAGAAAGTACCGGTCTGCGTTCCCGCAGGAATCTTCAGCTTCACTTTTTCCGTTAAGGTAGGAATCTCAATCTCATCGCCAAGTGCAGCCTGTGCAAATGTAAGTGGAACCTCGCACATAATATCATCGTTCTCACGTACGAAGAAATCATGCGATTTGACACGGATGACAATATACAAGTCTCCAGCAGGACCACCGCGTAAGCCGCCCTCGCCTTCGCCAGTCATGCGCAGCTGCGCACCGTCATCGACACCGGCAGGGATGCGTACATGAATCTTACGCTGCTTCTTAACTTTACCCTGTCCGCTACAAGTCGTACATTTTTCCTTAATAATCTTACCTGTACCACTGCAATGCGAACATGGACGACGATTACGCATCTGTCCAAGTGGTGTATTCTGTACGAATTCCTGTTGCCCACTACCATGACAAGTGGAACAAGTCTCTGGTTTAGTACCCGGTTTAGCCCCGGAGCCGTAGCAGGTATCGCAAGTTTCCGTACGTGGAATAGTGATATCAGTTTCTTTACCGAATACCGCTTCCTTGAATTCAATGGTCATCGTATACTGCAAATCCCCACCACGCTGTGGTGCGTTAGGATCACGACGTCCGCCGCCGCCAAAGAACATATCAAAGATATCGCCTAATCCTCCGAAGTCGCCACCGCCGCCTCCGAAGCCGCCCATACCTTGGTTAGGATCAATATGGCCATATTGGTCATATCTAGCTCGCTGTTGTCCGTCGCTAAGAACATCGTAAGCTTCTTTTACTTCTTTAAACTTAGCTTCAGCGTCATCTGCTTTATTCACGTCTGGGTGATATTGGCGCGCCAATTTCCGGTACGCTTTCTTCACCTCGTCGTCTGAAGCATCTCTACTGAGGCCAAGCACTTCATAATAATCGCGTTTATCTGCCACTGCTTTCACCTCCGTACATTACATACTCAAATTCCTAATTACCTGCCAAAGAAACCATTATACGATAAAACCCCAGGATCTGACCATCCAGTTCCAGCAGATGTTTATTCTTACAATATCAGAAGGCGCATTCGCGAAGAGTGTGCAAACTGATATTACAAAAGGAAAGTCAAAACACGGGATGACCCGGTTTTGACCTTCCCTTCTTAACTATATAAGAATTTATCAGTTACGCCCTATACATTTATCGTTTAAGGTTACCCTTGATTCTTATCTTCGTCAACAACCTCGTAATCAGCGTCAACTACATTGTCTTTCTTAGGAGCGCCTTCAGCAGCTCCAGCGCCACCTTCAGCACCTTGCTCTGCTTGAGCAGCTTGTTCGTACAGCTTCATGGACAACTGTTGTACAATCTCAGTCAATGCTTCTGTAGCTGCATTGATTTCTTCAAGATTGTCAGTTTCAAGTGCTGCTTTCACTTTATCTTTAGCTTCGTTTGCTTTTTCAACTTCGGAAGCATCAGCTTTATCACCAAGATCTTTGATCACTTTCTCAGTGGAATACACGAGTTGGTCAGCGCTGTTCTTCGCTTCTACCAATTCTTTACGCTTACGGTCTTCCTCAGCGTGAAGCTCGGCATCCTTCATCATTTGTTCTACTTCTGCGTCGCTCAGACCGCTGGAAGAAGTGATAGTGATCTTTTGGCTCTTGTTAGTGCCTTTATCAGTTGCAGACACATTCACGATACCGTTGGCATCAATATCGAAAGAAACTTCGATTTGTGGTACGCCACGTGGTGCTGGTGGAATCTCGTTCAGCATGAAGCGTCCCAATGTTTTGTTGCCATTCGCCATTTGGCGCTCACCTTGTAGCACGTGAATCTCAACGCTAGGTTGGTTGTCAGCAAAGGTCGAGAATACTTGGGATTTACTTGTAGGAATTGTAGTGTTACGCTCGATCATCTTCGTGAACACGCCACCTGCAGTTTCGATACCGAGGGAAAGCGGAGTTACGTCGAGCAATACAACGTCCTTAACATCACCAGTCAATACACCCGCTTGAACAGCAGCACCAAGAGCTACAACTTCATCCGGATTCACACCTTTGTGTGGATCTTTACCTGTAAGCTTCTTAATTGCATCTTGTACAGCAGGAATACGTGTAGAACCACCAACCAGAACGATTCTGGTAAGGTCTGCAGGCGTCATACCAGCATCAGACAATGCTTGACGAGTTGGTCCCAAAGTACGTTCTACTAGACCAGCAGTAAGCTCATCAAACTTCGCACGAGTCAAGTTGATCTCCAAATGCTGAGGTACTCCGTCAACTACAGTGATGAACGGAAGAGAAATAGTGGTTGTCAGTACGCCCGACAATTCTTTCTTCGCTTTTTCAGCTGCATCTTTCAAACGTTGTACAGCAGATTTATCTTTGCTCAGATCAATGCCTTGCTCTTTCTTAAATTCGGATACCAGATGATCCATAACCACTTGGTCAAAGTCATCGCCACCAAGTTTGTTGTCGCCGCTTGTAGCTTTTACTTCAAAGAATCCATCGCCCAGTTCAAGGATAGATACGTCGAACGTACCGCCACCAAGGTCATAAACAAGGATAGTTTGATCTTCGGATTTCTCCAGACCATATGCCAAAGCTGCAGCTGTTGGCTCATTCACAATACGCAAAACTTCCAAGCCTGCAATTTTACCTGCATCTTTAGTAGCTTGACGTTGGCTGTCATTGAAATAAGCAGGAACTGTGATAACTGCTTGAGTAACAGTTTGGCCAAGATATGCTTCTGCATCGGATTTCAGCTTTTGAAGAATCATTGCTGAAATTTCTTGTGGGGAGTAGTCTTTACCATCGATGCTTTCTTTATGGTTAGTACCCATGTGACGTTTAACAGAGCTGATCGTACGATCAGGGTTAGTAATTGCTTGGCGTTTAGCTGTTTCACCGACGATACGCTCGCCGTCTTTCTTAAAACCTACCACCGAAGGGGTTGTACGTGCGCCCTCTGGGTTTGGAATTACAACGGCTTCGCCGCCTTCCATTACGGCAACGCAAGAGTTCGTGGTTCCTAAGTCAATACCGATAACTTTACTCACAATAATTTGCCTCCTCTAAAGGTATATGGAGCATTCGCTCATTAAAATAATAAAATATTTAAAAAATTCGATTGGTACATGGTGGACAGATACTGCCCGTCCTATATATACAGATTACATGCTGACTTTGACCATAGCAGGACGAAGGACTTTATCTTTCAGGAGGTATCCCTTTTGGACCTCTTCCGTTACGATACCCTCTTCGTACTCCTCGCTCTCCACCTGCATAATAGCCTGATGGTATTCAGGATTAAAAGGCTGTCCTACTGTCTCCATAGCCGTAAGTCCCTCGGACTTCAATACCCCATCTAGCTGACGGAAAATCATATTAACACCCTTCACGAAAGCTTCGGATTCTGGGCTGCTAGGAGTAGTCACTAAAGCACGCTCAAAATTGTCCAGTACTGAAAGCAATTCAGTCACGAGCTTGGAGGTGGCATATTGAGCCAACTCTTCTTTCTCCTTCTGAGTACGACGACGGAAGTTATCGAAATCAGCCTGCGCACGCAGCGCACGTCCTTGATATTCATCAGCGAGATCCTGCAGACGTTTTACCTCCGAACCTGTGTCTGAAGCACCTTCACTAATTTCTTCTGCCGTAAATGAGTCGGTTTCCGAAGCTACATCAGCCTCAGGTTCCTCATTTATCAATTCATCTTTGAATTCATTAGCATCTTGAACTTGTTCCTTTTTCAAGTTGTCTTCACCTCCTTAAAATCATTCATTAAAATCATTCACGTAATCAATGTTGACTCTGTTCACTTATACCAGTGTGCCAGCATCGCTGTCAAATCTCGGGATAAAATGCCCAAGATCCCCATCACTCTTGCATATTCCATTCGTGTCGGACCAAGGATACCAATGCTCCCCAGTGCCTGCCCATCAAGAGAATAAGTGGCGGTGATCAGACTGCAGTTAGCGAACGCTTCATGATTGTTCTCCGTCCCTATTCGGACCTGGATACCAGTGCCGCCAGTTGTAGGGGCCAGCATTTTGAGCAATGTAGGCGTCTCTTCCAGCAGATCAAGAATGCTTTTCACCTTGTCAACATCCTTGAACTCAGGCTGTGTAAGCATATTCGTCGCTCCACTAAGATAGATACGCTGCTCTTGATCACTTTCCAGCGCAATGTCTAGCACTTGCATTAATTCTTCATAATGTGAGATGTGACGCTGCATTTCCTCGCCAAGCTCGGAATACAGCCGAGTCTTCAGCTTATAGAGTGGTACATTGACCAGCTTACTATTCAGTAGGTTAACCACTTTCTCCATCTCGGAAACGGATATCTCCGGCGGAATGTTCACCGTACGGTTCTCAACTTGACCCGTACTTGTAACAATAATCGCTACAGCGGTTTTATCATCTAGTGGTAACAACTGAAAATGACGCAATGATGTATGAAAAACCTCCGGTCCCAGAAGGATGGAAGTGTAATTCGTCATATTGGAAAGAATCATCGCCGCATGTTGGATTACCTGCTCCATTGCATTCAGCTTCTCGGCAAAAAAAGCGCGGATCGTGCCCATCTCTGCCGTTTCGGCGGAATTCCACGGTACCAAATGATCCACATAATATCGGTATCCTTTATGGGAAGGTATTCTCCCCGCCGATGTATGAGGCTGCTCGAGATAACCCAAATCCTCTAGGTCAGCCATTTCATTTCGAATAGTTGCAGGGCTGTACCCTACATCACCCCGTTTAGAAATGCTGCGAGATCCTACTGGTTCTGCCGATGAAATATAATCATCTACAATTGCATTTAGTATCATTCTCTGGCGATCAGTTAACATGTTATCCCCTCCTATCGGCTGTTGGCTCCGATTCGTTAGCACTCGACTCAGATGAGTGCTAACCACTAATACAAAAATACCAAACTGACATTGACATTGTCAAGTCAGTTCAGCATCTTAAGTACTGCTATTTCATCGCAGGCATGCTGCTTTTTACAATTCACGCAATCTGTCCATACCTTTTCGGGAAAAATCTCTTTCTCAACAACTTCGAATCCGTTTCTAAGAAAGAAATCTACGGCGTAGGTTAGTGCCATGACCTTAGGGATTTTCTGGTTTCTGGCTTCCTCAACCAACTTCTCTAAAATCATTGAGCCTACACCTTTGCCCTTACCTTCGTCATTCAGACCGATCGAGCGAATCTCTACAAGATCATTCCCGAGTCTGAAGAGTGACCCACAGCCAACGAATCTGCCGCCAATTTCTGCAACAACGAATTGATCGATCTGGCGTGTCAGCGCCTGCCTGGAACGGGGCAACATGATCCCGCGCTGTGCGTATTCTTCTATCATCAGATACAACGGTTCAACATCTTCTATCACAGCATTTCTGCAAATCACCTGTGCGTCTCCTGCTGGAGACGAATGGCGGATCATTTCCGTCTTGGCAAGCACTTTAATTCACCCCTCTGTTGATAATATGAATAAATATACAACAGAGTGAATTACAATTCAAGGGGTATTTTAAAATTAAACTTCTGTCAGTGCGCCTACAAATTCCGCGAAAACATCGTTCCCGAAAAGGATCCCTTGCTTGCTGAGTCGGTAAGTCCCCTCTTCGTGCTCAAGTAGACCCGCATGCAGCATCTTATGCAAGGATTTCGCAAATACATCCTCTATCGAACGCCCAAATTGCGCTTGAAAAGCCTCATTAGAGACGCCTTCATGCATACGTAAGCCAACCATCATAAAGTCCTCCATCGCTTCTGCTTCAGTGATTGGGTATGCGTCTAATCGAGGCAACCCTTTACGTGTAGCTTCAACATAAGGATTTACACCCTTAACATTAATATGACGCTGGCGCCCCACATATCCATGTGCACCTGCCCCGAGACCATAATAATCTTCATTACGCCAGTAAGTGATATTGTGACGACTCTCCATACCTGGTTTTGCGAAGTTACTGATTTCGTATTGGTTATAGCCTGCTTCCTTCATAGATGACATCAACAAGAGGTACATTTGCAGTTCATCTTCTTCATTAGGAAGAGGAAGTTTGTTCTTATTAAATAGGGTGTGAAAAAGAGTGTTCTCCTCCACCTTCAAGCTGTAAATAGAATAGTGGGGTAATTCAAGCTCCAAGGCCTTACGAATACTTTCGCCCAGCATCTCTACAGTTTGGTTCGGCAAACCAAACATAAGGTCAACCGACAGGTTGTTAAGACCAACTGCACGAGCATTTTCCAAGCTGCGGTATACATCGTCAACATTATGAATCCGGCCAATACCCGTAAGGAGTTCGTTCTGAAACGCCTGAACACCAAAGCTCACCCGATTCACGCCGCCTTCTTTCATAACCGTCAACTTATCTATATCCGTAGTTCCCGGATTTGCTTCCATAGAGAACTCGATATCTTTATCCCAGTTTGGGAAATGTGTCCGAACTGATTTTAGAAAATAAGCCATCTCATCCGGCTTCAGTACTGTTGGGGTACCACCGCCGACAAAGATCGTTTTGATAACTCCCGGTGGAGTGTTCTTGACGGTCAGCTCCATTTCTCGATCCAAGGCTTGGAGATAATCCATAACCGGCTGATCCTTGAGAACGTAGGAATTAAAATCACAATAAAAGCACTTATTGGTACAAAAAGGAATATGAATGTATACGGCCTCAGGGGGACGGCCATTAGTATTCGTGGTCATTAGCTGTCTCCTTTATATAAAAATATCGTTTGACTAGTGTAATCTAAAAAACAAGAAAAGGGAAGCCTAACGGCTTCCCTCCAAGGGCGATCATTTATAAATGATCTCTATTTTAAAATACAAAAAAGTATAAGTTTTACGTTATCCTATATATTTTGTATTTCTCGCAGAAACGGATACCGTCCCTATAAGGACGGCTAAGCCGTTTCTTCTTAATATATCCGCATTTCCACGAGTTCTGCACGTTCTCCTCCGTTGGTTTCATGAACAACGATCCGAACAGCATCCGTAAGGACAGGCTTCTCTAAACGATGTACGTTCTTCCGGCGATGATTGTCTTTGACGCGGAACATGACTTGCCACACGCCATCAATGAGTAACTCTACATCGTAAGCCTTTACTAGTTCAGGAATCACCAGAAATGGCGTTTCATGGTGATGTAAGTTGATAAGATCCTCATTAACATCATCGTTAAAGGTAAAATGAATTTCAGAGACTGAAGCAGCATCCGGGAGACGCGCCTCTACCCACTCCGTTCTACCAGCAGTCATCGGCTCAGAAACCCAGCTATGTGGCCCTGCAAAAGGTCGAACATACCCGTCAGTGACTTTGGATGCAGCATATGCGGATGTTTCTACCGCAAAGCAGAAATGCCTGCGTACAAGCTGTTTCATGCTCCACTCCATCACCGGCTGATCTGGCTGATGATCCTCCAGCGCTGAATCGACTACAGGTTTAACGCCTCGCTCAAATGTAATAACACCTGTGATTGGGGTTTCTGAAATATGCAATTGAATATGCTCATTAGCTCGAATAATAGTGAAGATATTACATTCGCCGATTGAACTCCACTGCTCCTCTTGTACCGGAACATCAATCCATTGCTGCTCTCCAGCTTGTACTATTACAACATCAACCTGTCTACACTCTGCTGGAACGTAATTTTCCGCACGCCCAGTCGTCCATAGCTCAACGGTCAACTCTGACTGAGTACTTGCTGACACAAGCAGCTTCAACCCAAGGATATTTCCTTCAACCGGAAACAAAATTCCTACGTCATGAGAAAGCTCATAAGCTTCAGCTGGACGATCCAGTAATATGCCTTTCATCGTACTAGACGCATGAATCTCACTATTTCTCGCGAGGTCTAGCGGATCTTCGTTGCGCAATCCAATAATCGAAGCATCTTGCTTTAACATCACCTGTTGCAATTCATGCATATGCTGCTTGCGAATTTCACGAGGGGTTACACCTTTGATGACGGATAATGCTGCACCTGCTCCAGCCGCTTCACCCATGATCGCACAGGTTGCCATGACGCGTGTTGTTCCAAAAGCCACATGAGATGCGCTGATATTCCGACCCGCGAAGAGTAGATTTCGCACATTCTTCGAATAGAGCGAACTAAATGGAATATGATAAATCCCATCCGCATGCAGATGTTTCGAGCCGCTCTCTTCTGCGTACATCCCTTGCGGTGGATGCAGATCAATCGACCATCCTCCGAATCCAATCCGGTCTTCAAATTCACGCTGCGCAAGAATATCATTTTGCGTTAAGATCGTATCGCCAACAAACCGTCTGTATTCACGTTTACCCGGAATTGAGCCAACCCACTCCAGCGTCATATTTTCGGCATCAAAATGACCTGAGTTTTTAATGTAATCCCAAATCCCATAAATAACAGAGGATAGCTCATCACGTATACGTTCATTCTCATCCACCGTATCAAGCTCACCACCCCACTCAATCCACCAGTAGTGACAGCCTGAATCTCCACTCCGAATGACCCGACGGATCGGAATCGACGTTGTTGTAATATCCTTCGCGAACGATGGAGCAACATAACGTACCGGTTTTCCTGTATCCTGTGTATAAAACAATAATGTACTGCCTAATGTAATGTTATCAGGCACTTCAGGTGCCCATTCCTCATTAAACTCATGGCGGGCTTCACGTCCTAATCGGAAGTCAGCTCCTGCCAGGAAGCCAACCAAACCATCGCCCGTGCAATCGATGAACGCCTCACTCTTGAACGTAATCAACCGCTCAGATCCCATCATCCAACCAATCACACTGCGAATCGTCCGATCCTCTGCCTCACCTTCCGCTTCCACTTCGCGTACATCGGTATTTAGGAACAGGCTGATATTCGACTCTGCCTTCACGGCTTCGAGTAAGGTTAGATCCCATAAGTATGGATTTCCCTCCGGGTTCCGGTATTGATTCTCGATGAATAACTCACCCATAATGCCTGTCTCACGTGCATATCGATTTACACCATGTCCTGTTGCACCACATACCCATACCCGAACCTCTGAACTCGAGTTACCACCAAGTACAGGACGATTCTGCACTAGTGCTACCTTTAACCCTAGGCGCGCTGCAGCGATCGCCGCGTTCATTCCTGCAAGTCCACCACCGACCACTGTTACATCGGATTTAACCGTTTCTGTTCTCATGTTAGTACCCCTCCTATAGTTAGCCTTTCACAGCCGAACTTGAAATCCCTTGAATAATGTATTTCTGACCCACAAAGAAGATAATAATCATTGGAATAATCGCAGCCGATGAAGCAGCCATCATCCCGTTGTAGTCCACATTGTTCTCAAGAATAAAATTCTGCAATCCAAGCGGAATGGTATATAGTTTAGGGCTTTGCAAGAATACAAGCGCATTCTCATAATCATTCCATTGCCAGGAGAAATCGAGAATAGCAAACGTTGCTATTGCTGGCTTCGCTAATGGCAGAATTAAGCGGAAAAATATCTTATAATGCCCCGCCCCATCCAAAAAAGCGGATTCCGTAATTTCCTTAGGAATGCTCATAAAGAACTGCCGAAGCATAAATACACCGAAGATTGAGAACATGGCTGGTAAGATCAGCGCCCAATGCGTATTGTAAATCCCAACCCAGTTAAACATGATAAACTTTGGAACAAAAAGCACCTGAGGTGGAACCATCATCATGGATAAATATATGACAAATAGTCCATCTCGACCTTTGAACGAAGTACGTGAAAATCCGTAAGCGGCAAGGGCAGATAGAAACACAGCCCCCACAGTTCCAATAATTGAAATCTTAAGTGAATTTAAATAATACGGAACAAAATCATGACTTCCTGTCCATACCCGAATATGATTGCTCCAGTTGAGAGATGAAGGCAGCCATTTGTTAAACACCTCGGCAGGTGTCTGAAAGGATGTGCTGAGCATCCATAGGAAAGGCACAATCATAAATAGTCCTAGAACAAACATGATGACCGTTACTGGCAGTTTCACCTTCATGTTTCCTGCGTTTTCATTCATACCGCCTGCTCCTTTAAATTATGGTTTCGGGGCCCCCCGCAAAGCTTCACTTTGTGGGATCATTTAGTAATGAACCCAGCGCTTTTGGCCGATCCACTGAATGACTGTAATGACGAGAATGACGGCGAACAAGAACCATGAAATGGCTGAAGCGTATCCCATATCGTAATAACTGAACGCTGTTTTATAAACGAATAGTGATAAGACCGTCGTACTTCCGCTAGGACCTCCAGCCGTAATGGCTTGAATAATCGAGAACGATTTCATCGTCATAATTAATCCGGTAATCATTAATAAGAAAGTTGTGGGACTAACAAGAGGCCATACAATTTTCCATGTTGTTTTGAATGTGCTTGCACCATCGATCCGGGCAGCCTCCAGCTGTTCTGTCGAAATTTCCTGTAATGCAGCTAAATATATGATCATATTGTAGCCAAGCATCAGCCAGATTTGTACGATATCAATGGCATACATTGCGGTTTCCGTATCCGCAAACCATCCTGGCGGCGATGTTATGCCAATCCAGCGAAGCATTTCATTGATGGGTCCTTGTGAAGGCTGAAATAGCAGCATCCAGACAAATGCAACGGCTACTCCACTGGAGATATACGGTAGGAAGAACATTCCACGTAATACGCCTTTAAGATACACACTGCGGTTTAGAAATAGCGCTACAATAAATGCGAGCACCATCGATACTGGAACCGATATCAGGAATATCACCGTATATTTGATCGAGGCATAGAAATTATCGTCATGGAACAATCGTTTGAGATTATCCAGCCCAGTAAATTGCCAATTCGGATTTGAAAATTGATAATTCGTAAACATGAGGACAAAGGAATAGATTGCAGGAATAATAAAGAATAAGAGAATACCAATCATATTCGGAAGAATAAAGGTCATGCCGATCCAGCCTTGTCTGTCCATCCAGCTTCTCCGCTTCACGGTATCGCCGCCTTTCGTATGCTGAAAAATGGGTACACGAAAGAGAAGAACGAAGAAATCTTCCTCCTTCTCTTTTGTGCTAACTATTTCATTATTTCAATAACTCTTGCGAACGGGTTTGCATATTCTTCATCGTGGTTTCAATATCTTGCTTATTTAAGAAGTATTTTTCATACTCTTCTTTACGTGCATCAATGGCTTGTTGAGTTACATTTAGCTGGAAGGACGGGAATTTGCCGAATACAATTTTATTCATTGAATCTGTATCATATTTGTCTTCCACACCCTTCATGAGAAGGCTCATTGCTTCCTTACTATCTACACTCTTAGAGGCTGGAATACGACCCCCGCTTGCCATTGGCAGCATACCGCCATCCGCATACCATTTTGCGAACTCCCAAGCTGCATCCAGGTTCTTGGATTTCGCATTAAGAGCAAGCATGTCACCCACACCGCCCGAATATTTATAATCCTTTTGATCTTTATTCACTTTTGGAATAGCGGCGAACGCGGTTTTGAAATCATGCGGATAGTCTTTCAAGTTGTTCGCATTTCGGAAAATAAACTCACCTGCTGCCAGCATTGCCGCTTTGCCTTGCAAGAACATGGTGTCAACCGGCATTTTACTGGTCAGTTGCTCGCCATATTCCGGTGTGGATTTGTCCACGAACATCATGTTATGCAATATTTCCAGGTGTTCTTTCCATAGATCATTCCCAAAGTTTGAAGTACCATCCGCCTGTTTCACACCCATTCCAGCAAGCGTACCGTCCATCGTTGTTGAGAAGGAGGAATCTGCCTGCAATAATCCGTACACACCAGGCTTCGTTAGCTTCTTCGCATACTCCTCAAGATCTGACCAGGTCCAGTCCACCGCAGGAATCGGTAATCCTGCTGCATCCAGCATATCTTTGTTCAACCACACAAACGCCATGTTTTTCTTTGTAGGAATCCCATAGTACTTATCATTGATTTTCCACATTGCTGCGTCCTCGCCGATCTGGCTGTCGATATCATAATCTGTCTTCGTGCTTAGATCCAAGGCAACGCCTGCATCCATACGTTTCTGTAAATGAGCAAGATCGTAGTTCATGAAAAGGTCTATGTTTTGATTGGTCATCAAGGCAGTATCCAGCTTTAAGTTTCCAGCATCATCATTTACATTACGGATATACTCGACTTGAATGTCTGGATGATCTTTATTCCAGTTATCAATTACAGCTTGAGGCCCGGCTTCTGCAGGAACTGCCCCCCACATCGTAAGTTTTATTTTCTCCTTTGCTGTTTGTCCATTTGCACTGCCCTGCGCATCATTACTTCCACTAGTACCACAACCAGCCAGCATCGTACCTGCTAATAAGACAGAAAGCACTGCAGGATACCACTTTTTCTTCATCGATATCTTCCCCCTTGGAAGGATTATGTGTTGTGCTCTACGTCTATAACTTTATCATCAGAGCGGATTCTGGGGGATGAACTACATTTGGGAAACTATAGAACGTTTTTTGGTTCTTTGCGAAATTCATTTGGCGTGACGCCACACCACTTTTTGAAAATTTTAATAAAATAATTATCGTTCTCAAAGCCCACCTGCTGCCCAATCTCACTAATTGTTAGCTTCGTCTCTGCAAGCAGCATTTTTCCAGCCTGAATACGCCGCTCTTGAATATAATTCGTCAATGTTTTCCCTGTCTTTTTCTTGAATAAGTCACTTATATAGCTGGCATCCATTCGTATCAACTCTGACATGGATTTGAGCGAGATGTCTTCAGAATAATGCTCTTCAATATAAGCAATTATTTTGTTCATCTCCACATGATCTGTCGGTCCCGTTTGTTGCTTCTCAGGAAACCATTTATCGGCCTTTTTCATCTTCACCATTCGCTCCAGCTCGGCATGAACCTTACCCATGGTCTGCTTCAAACCTTGGAGATCTAAAGATAGCTTCAGAATGTAGTCCGAAGCTCCAAATACGAGCGCTTGCCGAGCGTATTCAAATTCACTCAATGCGGTCAACATTACAAATCGGCAGTCGAAGCCTTCCTCTCGCGCAACTTGAAGGAGCTTCACCCCATCCATCACTGGCATATTGATATCCGTCACTACCACATCAGGTCGAAGCTCACGAATCATTTGCAAGCCTACTTCTCCATTCTCCGCCTCACCTATAATTTCAAACGGGATTCCAGCCTTTAAGAATAACTTCCGTATACTTTTAACCGCGGGTTGTTCATCATCCACAATTAACGTTCTCCACATGTGAGCTTACCTCCATCGTAAGGTTTTGAAATAAGAAGTGGAAAATGGATAATCACTTCAGTTCCTGTGTCTGATGATACAATGTCCATGCCTGTCCGTTGATTCTTGAACAACAGCTCTAAGCTCTCCCTAATATTCTGAACACCGATTCCTTTTCGTTTGCGTGCAGCCTTATTCAGCTGTGCTCTTTCTATCCCCATGCCGTTATCTTTAACCTGCAGATATAGTTGTTGTCCAGTCACCTTAGCGGAAATATCAATTCTCCCTTGTTTCACAGACTGACCGAAGCCGTGAATCAAGCTATTTTCAATTAAGGGCTGAAGACAGAATTTAGGGATTAATGCGTACTGTAGTTCCTCGTTGATATCATATTGAATCTCAATCCCATGTCCGAAGCGTTGCCGCTGAATCTCCATGTAAGATTCAATTAGTACAATCTCATCCTTTAACAGAATCAAATCCACTTCAGTATTTAATGTTGTTTCCAATATTTTGCCTAGCGCAACACAAATTTCATAAATTTCATCATCATCTTTATCTAAGGCGATGCTCTTTATCGTATTCAATGTATTTAGTAGGAAATGTGGATTCATCTGCGAAAGTAACACCTGAAATCGAACGAATTGCTTCTGTTTTTCTTCAAGCTGAAGACGCTGCAACAGCTCATTTAAATCATGGATCATTATATTGAAACTCTGAGTCAGTGCAAGAATCTCTCCCCGCCCTTGCTCGGGTAATTTCATTTTGAGATTGGTTTTAGCGGTCATCTCCATCTTCTTCTGCAGCTTCTTTAGCGGCACTGTAATCGTCGATGATATAAAATAAGTTAATAGAACAAATAGCAGTAGTATGACTCCAAATACAGCAAAAAATCGTTGCTTCTGCTTATACACCTCAAGAAATAGCTGTGCTAGCTGTACCTTTTTAACGACATAACCATTCAACTCTTCGATGTAGCTGTATGTGTATAAGCTCTTCTCCTTCGGATCGATGATAGATGCAGCACGCTCTGTCTGCCGCTGGTGGTCACTCTTCACAATACTCTGCGCAATATCTGGAGAAAAGGTCTCATCCTTATCCGGATTAAGCATCATTCTCCCTGAGGCATCGAGCAGAAAAAAAGAACCTTCCTGTTTACTCCCTAACGTTGATCTAGTAAACCACTCCTCATAATCGATACTTAGCCTTGCATAGGCATAAATGTTAAAACCATTATCACGCATAACCTCATAGAGGCTAAGCATTTTCTTACTTGTTGTACTTTCCCGGACCACATTATTCTTGTCATTCGGATTCCATATATATCGATTCGCTCCTTCTCGCTTCAATGCTTGAACCCAATCCTCCGATTGGATTTCGTCGTAGCTCAAAGTTTCCCTCGGCATAAAGGAAGTGTATGCGTTTCCATGAAGGTCGATTAAAGTATAATACACCGTCGCTCCACTCATGAAGAATGTATTTTCAATCGCTCCAAACTTGTTTTCAACGAGCTTTTTTCTCGTGATTTCATCCGATTGCTCGGGATTCTTCATTATCGATAAAATCGTTGTATCTTGTTCAAGTAATGACCCTGTTTTCATAACGAGACTCATGAGATCAACAAAACCATTCTTAATCCCAATAAGCTGCTCTATGTTCTTCGTTTCCGCATTATCCTGCAGCATTTGTTCTGTCTCTTTGAAGTTATACAGTACGAGCATGGCAATGGGTGTTAGTACCAACAGTAAGAAAGCTAACAAAATCCGATTCTTAAAGGTACTTGGCGTAAGTTTCAAATATAATCGTTTCAAAAGAGGACTCCCCTTACAGTGTATGTGCTTACAATCCTTCCACCCTATTGTAATCTTCTCCTGCGCAAAAAAATAGAGCCGGGATATTCTCCCGGCTCTACCTAATTTCTACTCGTCGATCTTCAGTACTGCCATGAATGCTTCTTGTGGTACCTCTACGCTACCTACTTGCTTCATGCGTTTCTTACCTTCTTTTTGTTTCTCTAGCAGCTTCCGCTTACGCGAAATATCACCGCCGTAACATTTTGCAAGTACGTTTTTGCGCATCGCCTTAACGGTTTCACGCGCAACCACCTTCGTACCCACAGAGGCTTGAATCGGCACTTCGAACATTTGACGAGGGATAATCCCACGTAGTTTCTCACAAATGATACGACCGCGGTTGTATGCACGATCACGGTGAACGATAAAGGACAAGGCATCGACCTGCTCATTGTTAAGCAAGATATCCATCTTGACCAGATTCGAACGACGGTATCCGCAAATTTCATAGTCGTAAGAAGCATATCCTTTCGTACCGGATTTCAACTGATCAAAGAAATCATAAACGATCTCTGACAGCGGAATCTCGTACGTAATCGTTACACGATTAGTATCTAGATATTCCATATTTACGAACTCGCCGCGTTTGTTCTGGCACAGCTCCATTACAGTACCTACGAAGTCGTTAGGCACAATGATCGCTGCTTTAACATATGGCTCTTCAATGTAGTCAATCGTTCCGATTTCCGGATAATGTGACGGGTTGTCGATCTGAATCATTTCGCCATTGGTCAGCATAATTCGATAAATAACACTCGGTGCTGTTGTAATTAGCGGCAAATTGAACTCGCGCTCAATCCGCTCTTGAATGATCTCCATATGCAAGAGTCCAAGGAATCCGCAACGGAAACCAAATCCAAGCGCGCTCGAGCTTTCCGGCTCAAAGCTTAGCGAAGCATCATTAAGCTGGAGCTTCTCCAATGCCTCACGAAGATCGTTATAATCGGAGGTCTCAATCGGATACAAACCGCAATATACCATCGGGTTGATCTTACGGTAACCTGGAAGCGGCTCAGCAGTAGGATTCTTTGCGTCAGTGACAGTATCACCGACACGGGTATCTCCAACATGCTTGATCCCAGCTACGATAAATCCGACATCCCCGATGTTCAATTCATCGACAATGGTCATACGCGGCATAAATGCGCCAACTTCAATGACCTCGAAGGTCTTCTCAGTTGCCATCATCTTAATCTTCGATCCCGCACGGATCTTACCGTCCATTACGCGCACATAGACGATAACGCCTTTGTAAGGATCGTAATGAGAGTCAAAAATCAACGCTTTAAGCGGCTCTTCTGAATTACCGGATGGCGCAGGAACCTGCTTCACCACCTGCTCCAGAATTTCCTTGATCCCGATACCGGCTTTGGCAGATGCCATAACCGCTTCACTGGTATCCAGCCCGATAACATCCTCAATCTCCTGCTTTACCCGGTCTGGGTCAGCGTTTGGCAAGTCAATTTTGTTGAGCACAGGTAGGATTTCAAGGTTATTATCCAGTGCTAAATACACATTGGCCAGTGTCTGTGCTTCAATTCCTTGAGCCGCATCCACAACCAGCAGTGCGCCTTCACATGCTGCAAGACTGCGGGAAACTTCATAGGTGAAATCGACGTGTCCCGGTGTATCAATCAAATTGAGATAATACTCTACACCATCGTCTGCACGATAGGTTAAACGCACGGCTTGCAGCTTGATTGTGATACCACGTTCGCGCTCCAGATCCATCTGATCGAGTACCTGTTCCTGCATTTCACGCGTGGTTAGTGCCCCCGTGTATTCCAAAATGCGGTCAGCTAGTGTCGATTTACCATGGTCTATATGTGCAATAATCGAGAAATTGCGAATTTGTTGTTGTCTTTTCTGAACGTCAGTCATTCCTTACCCCCACAGACAGCCTGATATTAATCCACTTATTATAACAGTACAAGCTTACTCCATCAATCCCGCCCTTACGTAAAACAGAAGAAACAGCTATTCACGTACCCGTGAAATAACTGTTTCTCGTGAAATCATTGTGATTCTTCCGCCGAATCGAACAATGAGACTACCCAGCGTATGCCCTTCTGAGAAGCTTGCTGCAGAAGGCCTGCCGTTTTATCCGCTATCACATCGACTGTCGGCTTTTGTTCCTCAGGAATCAGAATCTGCTCTGGAGTTTTCGTATTATACCCATCTACCACCTTCTGAGGAAGATCTGTAGTTGGCGCAGGATTGCTATTCTGAGGCAATGGAGAAACAGGCGTATATGCACCTGTGATAGGGTCGATCATCATCGGAACATACACATAAGTCTGCCCACCTTGTGTAACCCCATTCTTAATCGGCTGTGATTGCATGCCCGTCACTTGACTGGTTGGCGTAGTCGATAGGTCGGTCCAGCCTGGCAGCAGCTTAGAGACGGCTGCCCCTCCGCTGCCACTAAACTGCATACCTAAGAGTATGCCGACCCCTGCCCAAATACCGACCATAACCAGTTTTTTACCGAAACGAGACATGTAAGCCACTCCTTTTTAAATACTTGGTAATAAAGCTGTTTATTCTAAATTAAATGTCTGTAGCTTAAGAAGCTCCGTTCGACTTTTGAGGTGCTGTAGCATTGGTTTGTCCCTTGCTCTCTTGGGTTGTGGGATTCGTCGCCTTGCCAGCAGCGTTTACCTTCTCCGAGTCATGACTGCTCCAGTACACATCCGCAATAGCGTCTGCCAAAATATCAGCCGTACGCTTTAATTCCTCTGCTGTATTATCAATACCGCCCACTTCAATCAAGACACTGTTAGGTGAGAGGGTTTGGTTGTACTCCCCGTTGTTTCCTTTACCCGCAGCTTTTCCCCATATTCCGCGAGATATTCCTGGGTAACTCTTTTCAATCGTTTGATGAATCTTGTTCGCAAACTCTTCGTTCTTCTTCCAATCTTTATTCGCATGTCCAATAATAAAATACACCTGAGCGTAACTTTTCCCATCAATCACTGCAGTTGTTTTGCCATGACGCTGCGAGTCGCGGTGAATGTCGATAAGTTCACTCATTTCTTGATTTGAGCTCATCGCAGATTTAACCAGCATTCGAGAGTATTTGTAGGAAAAATTCCAGTTATAGTCGGCAATTTTTGTTAGAAAATCTTCTTTGGCATGAACTGTACCAATCCCGCGTTGTTCCAATCTTTTCGTAATATATGATCCTACCAGCATTACATTTTTAGTTGAAACCGCAGAGCTTGGATTTTCGTTCGCTACTCCTAGTAGAGGATTATAGGCCTCCCGAGGATGTGAATGATAGATAAGAATCCGTTTAACTGACGTATCCTTGGTATTATCTGTCTCGCTTTGCGGTTCACTCTTATCCGTACCTCCCGCAGCTCCTGATGGTTCAGGAGACGGAGCTATTGTCGCTTCAGGCTGCTGTGCTGGAGTATCTTCGGGCTTGTCCACTTCGTTTGGAACCGATGGATCAACCTCTTCCCCTCCACCCTCAGCCAGTTCATCCGTTCCCGGATGATAATCAACAGGAGCTCCTGTAGAGCCACCCGAGCCTTTTCGCAAAAGAAATGGATCATCCGCTGCCAAGCCTGGCACTTCACGAGAAACAAGACTCTTCGGATCACTTGGGTTCACACTGGTCAGCAATTGAAATACAAAGGAAGTTACTTTTTCACCTGAAAAAGCAGAAGGCTCTTTCCCTTGCGGTAAATGGGGGACCTCCATCCCCAACAGCTCCATGAAAAATCCACTCGATAGGGAGGCCGCAAGCCCCTTCATAGATGGAATGGGTGAAGAGTTCAACTTCTGTCCGGCCAATCCACCAGCGCCAAGCAGCATGAAAAATACTAGCGAACCTCCGGCCAACAGCAGCATCGTTCTTCCCAGCGATAAAGCATCCAGCACTCTTCCACGTAAACGGCCGATGTTCCAAAGCTGAAACCATTTTTTATTCATTATATTTATGTCCTCCTCCAGCCCTCTGTAATCTCTTATACTCCAAATCTATGAGCGAAAGAGAAATAGTAGAACCCTAAATGAGAGAATAGACATAGAGTCCGGCGAGATACTGTACATCAGCATCCCGCCGGACTTGTGCTAGCTATGATTCAATTAGTGGGTATAAGCGCCGACATTCTCAGGATCGACCGCATCATGCAGGGCCGCGTTCAGACCACTGGCTACAATATTGGCGATGCCTTCAATAAATTCATCGATTTCCTTAGGTGTAACGATCAAATCATGTCCTAGTGGCTCAAGTACTTCCTTCACTAATGACAATCGTTCCTGCTCAGAAATATCGTCTAGCATCCCCATAATTTCCTTGGTGTGACCAGCTCCTTGCCCGAAATGATTCTTCATCATCTCCAGTACATTATTTACAATGGTCGAAGCATAGCAAACTGTAGGAACACCGATAGCAATACAAGGAACACCCAGAATTTCCTGCGTCAATCCGCGCCGTTTATTGCCAATCCCCGAACCGGGGTGGATACCGATGTCGGCAATTTGAATCGTCGTATTGATCCGTTCCAGCGAACGGGATGCCAGCGCATCAATGGCAATAATAAGATCTGGCTTTGTACGATCCACGATCCCCTGTACAACCTCACTCGACTCGATACCGGTCAACCCTAACACCCCGGGAGCAATAGCACTTACCTTACGGTAGCCTGGAGAGACCTGATCCGGCACGAGCTCATAAAATTGCCGAGTAATGAGCGCATTCTCCACCACCAGCGGCCCCAATGAATCTGGAGTCACATTCCAGTTCCCCAATCCAACAATTAGTACAGATGCATCCTTACCAATCCCAATCCTAGTCAGGAAGTCCTCGAATTCGCGAGCAAAGACTTCAGCTACTTTTTGCTGCAAGCCAGTATCTCCGTTGCGCAATGCTGGTACCTCAAGCGTGACATAATTTCCAATCGCGCGACCTATCGCCTGTGATCCGGCAGCGTTAGCCACACCAAGCCGGGTAACTTTTATCCCATCAGACTCTTCCACTTCTTCGTTTACACCAGGGATTGGCGTCCTTTGTGGCCCTTGAGCCATTTCCTTTGCCTCTAACGCCAAGTCCGTGCGTACCGAATATAGCTGCAGATCCGGTTCCATTGTTCCAGCCTCCTAAAAGTTTTGTTAGTATCGCTCCATTGAATTACTTCGGACAAAACTCACATCGGAAGCGATACTTAGTTTTGTGAGTAGACACTTCTTTGAGTTACTTCTAACAAAAACTCAAATTGCAAGCTTCTGCCTATGCTCTTTTGTCGATAGTGTGCGAGAGAAAGCCCTTGTTTATGCAGGTTAAAATGGTTTAATTTGAAAGCTTTAAGTATTGCTTTTTACTACCGGTCATGCTAAACTATTTTAAGTTGTGAATCATTTGATAATGATTTCGAATGTCTTACAGGAGGTGAATGCAATGCCAAATATTAAATCCGCGGTTAAACGCGTAAACACGAACGAAAAACGCCGTGCACTGAACGCTTCCCAAAAATCCGCGCTTCGTACAGCTGTGAAAACTGCTGATGTAGCACTGACAGGTACGGAAGTTGAAACTGCTCAAGCTGCTTTCCAAGCTGCTTCCAAAAAGCTGGACAAGGCCGTAACTAAAGGTCTGGTTCATAAAAATGCGGCTGCCCGCAAAAAATCCCGCTTGGCGAAGAAATTGAACGCTCTTAAGGCTCAAGCCTAAGACGACATTCATAATGAGCAATTGAAGAACCTGACCGCTATGTTTCATACGGTTGGGTTTTTTTGTGCCTACTATTCTATAAATATAAGTAATAGTTTCCTTTAGACGTTAGTTGAATGAAAAAAACCACCTTAGGAAGGTAGTTTTCTTAAATGATCAACTTTTCTCTTTTGAATAAGTTACTTTCATTCCGATTAGGCATTTTTCATAGATGGATCATCTCCATATACTTTTTCCACTGCTTTGTTCAAGTACCTAGCCGCAACATAAACAACTCCAGACCAAGCACTTTATCTATAGCTCCTGTCTTCATCTTATAATCCAGATCAGCTAGTGCACTTAAAATTTGCCGCAGACGTTCACTTGAGAACTTGTGGGCCTGCTCCCCTGCAAGCTTTACTGCATAAGGATGAAGTCCAATTTGAGACGCAATCTGACCTTGCGAATAACTATGTGCTGATAAATCCTTCACCTGCAAAATAATTCGGAACTGCCGCGCAACCAGCGCAGCAATCTTAATGGGTTCTTCCCGCTGCTTCAACAGCTCATACAGCGTATCAAGCGCCTTATCTAGACGCAGATTAGCGATGTCCTCTACAAGCGTAAACACATTTTGTTCCGTTCCGCGATGCACCAGACTTTCTACTGCTTCTGCATCTACGGTTCCGCCCTTACCAGCGAACAAACATAGCTTGTCCATTTCCGCGGATAAGCCCTGCAAACCTGTCCCGGCATTAGTGATAAGAATCTCTGCGGTGCCAGGTGCCATCGTACAACCCCGCTCACGAATCCCTTTCTCTACCCAGCGCAGCAGTTCTTCTGCCCCTAGCGGGTTGAAAGCTAATACCGTACCCGCCGTTTTAACAGTCTTCACAATTTTCTTACGCTCGTCCAGCTTGTCACTATTCACCATAAAGACGATCACACTGAAATCTACAGGATGCTGCAAATAATCACTTAAAATATCTATACGATGCTCAAGTTTGGCATTTTCTTTTCCCGCTGTAAATAACGATGCGTCCCGCACCAGCAATAATTTACGTTCTACCATAAAAGGTACAGTCTCAGCTTCTTCTACCACAGCCTGCACCGGCGTCTCAGAGAGATCAAAGGGAATAACCGCAAAATCGCGATCCTCTTTGGCAATCAGCTGGTCTTCCAGCAATGCCGCGAATTCATTCATTCGAAATTTTTCACTGCCGTACAAAAGGTACAGCGGTGAGATTTTCCCTTGTTTGATTTCTTTTATCGCCGTTTTGGCATCCATTCCGCCACTTCCTTTTCCATTCATCTAGCCCAATTTGCCCAGATTCCTATTGTAGCAAAAAAAACAACATAAATGCACATGCAAAAACGGAGAAACTCTGGCAGCCATGGCCAAAGCCCCTCCGTTTAAGCGGCGCATCTATATAAACGCCGGAGTGAGAAGCCCTAGAAACTTCCCATCCGACGGTCATACCGATGTTCTTCAAATCCTATACTTTCTAGTTCCTGTCCGGTTGCTATAGTATATTCTGAAACTTCGAAAAATGTTCCAGCCTCAATTTAATTTGTTGACGTTGAAGATGGAGTCTTCGATGGTGTCGCCCCAGGTGATGTAACCGGCGTTGAAGAAGCTGCTGCTTCCTGTACAGTGTACACCTTAGTGGTATTCACACCATCTTTCTCCGTCACATACGTGAACTGCGAGCTATCCGCCGACCATTCTCCAGAAATCCAATTTCCTTCTAATGGATAAGAAGTCACTGCTATCCTATCTTCCACTGAACCTTCGGGTGAATTCTTATAAATAACAAGCTGTAATCCAGCAAACTCAATGGCATAATGCCCATCAGGGGAAGTCCAAGTCTGTACATTAGAATCATTAGAATCATTAGAATCATTAGAAATGTTAAAACCCATAACGCCCATTCCGAAGTCATCAGAAGTCTTTAATGATTCCTCCGTAGATGTCGCTGAATCAGCTGCGATCCCTTTATCTATAGAAGCAGGTTGATCCTTCTTATCAGCTTTGGACTGATTATTACCGCCAGCACTAGTATCCGGAGTTTGAACTTTCGTTACAGTATCCGGCTTCGGCGTCATAATCTTCTCCGTAGGATTGGGCTTCACATTATTTGTTGGTTCTGGTATCGACCGTCCTCCAGATCCAGCATTAGTTTCTGTTGGAGAAGTCGGCATCGACGCAGGGTCTACCGGCCCCATCGCTCTATCTAATGCAGCGTTATCTTCATTCACATCAGGAGCAGCTGGTAGAGCCCCCGAATCCGTTCCGCTATTAGCAGGCGCAGCCTCATATGATTCAGCAGAAGTAGAGGCTTGCGAATCAATAGCCATATTATTAGCACTATCGCTGGTCGCTTTACTACTATCCTGCATCATTTGTTCTACCTCTGCCCCAGGCATTTTATCCGGCATATTAAAAATAGCGATCCCTAATATTACGGCAGCTGCGATAGCTCCAATGCCTGTCCGTGCTGCTATAGAGGTTCCCTTGGAAGGTTTACCGCGGGAGCTTTCTCGTGAAAATGGAACTACAACTGGTTCCTCGGTTCTCACAGCGCTTTGTTCACGACTGCTTCGATCCAATTCTGCAAGCTGAGGTAAAATAGAGTCAACCAGACTAAACGGGGGTTTCACGTCTGGCAACTGCTCCAATTCTTTGGAGAGAAGTGTCAGCCGCTCAAAGACTTCCGCGCAGGAAGGACAATTATCGATATGACGGAACATCTCAACAATCTCATCTTGGCTCAAGTCTTGGTCTATATAGCGGTGCATCCATTCCATCACCTCCGCGCATTTCATCCCGATACACCACCTTTCTGGTACTCCTGAAGTCTATTCTGCAGCTGCTGTCTGGCCCTAAACAGATATGATTTCACTGTATTCAAAGGCAAATCCAGGCAGTCTGCAATCTCGTTGTAAGAAAAATCTTGTAAATAGCGCAGGACGATGACTGTCCGATGATGCTCGGGCAATTGATCAATCGCTTCACGTATATCCTCAGCTAAATAAGAGGATAGAACCTCACGTTCCACATTGTGTTTATCCTGAAACACCATTTCATGCTCATCAATAGAAACTGTAGGTTTAGTTCTTCTGAATTTATCAATGCAAATATTGGTAACGATTCGCTGAACCCACGTTTTGAACTGGGCCTTTTCCTCATATGAACCGATTTTGGTATAAACCCGGATCAAGGCCTCCTGAGATGCATCCAGCGCATCTTGTTCATTATGCAAAATGTAGAAGGCGGTTTTATATACATGCCCTTCAATTTCTCGCAATAGGGTGATTAGAGCGTCGCGATCGCCCGCTTGAGCGGCTCTGATGAGTCCCTGCTCCACCACGAAGGTTCCCCCTCTCTATGCAATCTTACTGACGCGCAAGACTGCGAATTTGTTGCAACCCTGTAATTAATATTTTTAGAATACCAAACTTTTCTTAGAACGTCATGTTAAGCCATCTTTTATAAAGTGCTATCGCACATTTCATAGCATTTCGCAGCCAATAATTCCTACTAAGCATACAGGGGAAACTTCAATCATTCAAATACTCTTTTGAATAACTTTATAACAAAAATGACACAAGTATAAACGCCTTCGGCATCCCAATAAGGCCGGCAAGCGTTTAGGTAAGAAATATCCCCCATTTCCAAAAGAAACGGCTTATCCTCCTGTCGGAAAAGAAGCCGTCAGTAAACAAGAAATAACCTTAGTATCGAGCACATAACTCTATTTATATAACACAATCTTGCAGAGCATGAACACTGCGTAGTTGTCCCTAGTTTCATCATCCACAACATACGCCTCTCCATTCTCAAAAATATGAGGGTTATTGTAATTCCTCTCTAATCTATAGATCTGGCCTTCCGTCACCTTACAACCATGAAATGCCGACGCAATTTCTACGTATTCCGCATCCTCTTCATCAGCTGCAAGATACAGCTTTTTATCATGATAAGCAGGCATATACTCACTCCCGGTCCGATAATAAACCATTCCAATTCGTAGACGTCAGTCAATCATCATAACTCTTCTACTTTATAGTTTATTGCCTTTGTCCTCATTCTATACTTTATGAATACATATAATGTAAGAAAATCTGAATGTCGGAAAATATGTATATAAAAAAGGTTGTACGGCTGACATGCGTCAGCTATACAACCTTCAATAAATCTATCTATTCGAATTAAGAAAAACAGAATTAAATATCTTTTACCTCTTTAAATTTTGCCACATACTGAGCTGCAAGATCGGTAATCTGATCGTATCGACCATCCTTCGCAGGTGCAGTCAAATTACCCCCGATACCTACTGCAATACAGCCGTTGGCAATCCATTTTTCCATATTATTCAGATCCACGCCACCTGTTGGCATAATGTTCACATGCGGCATAGGGCCTTTAACCGCTTTCACATAATCCGGACCAAACGCACTGCCAGGGAACAGCTTAAGCACATCCACACCAAACTTCAATGCTTCCTTCATTTCATTTAATGTCATGCAGCCAGGCATGTACGGAATACCATAAAGATTACACATTTTAGCTGTCTCTGCTTCAAAAGAGGGACTGACCACAAATTCCGAGCCTGCAAGAATGGCTATTCTCGCCGTTAATGGATCAAGTACAGTTCCTGCTCCAATCACTGCGCGATCTCCGTACTCCGCTACCAATCGTTTAATCGCCACATCCGCATCCGGAGTAGTAAAAGTTACCTCAATATTATTCAAACCGCCTTCGATACAAGCAACGGACATTTTAAAAGCTTCCTCAGCACTATCAGCACGAATAACGGCTACAACTCCAACCGACGCCACATTCTGCAATACTTTCATTTTCTTCATCAGTAGACTCCCTTTCTCTTGGTACGATCATAGATGAATATGAAATACTAATTTAGATAAACTTTTTTATTAAATTTACTAATCAAAACGATATAATCTATAATCAGATAGTAATAATAATACAGTTAACAGTCAATACTTTTTTATGGATTTAGAGATATAAATTTATCGAAATGACCAATAAACCCTTGTTTTATAAGGAATTATTGGTCATTTGTTTTCTTTTGTCCAAAACAACTTTTGGATTAAAAATCATTCTTTTATTGTACAAAACCGATTTATGTGATAATTTCAAATTATACATCATTATACTGGGATAAATTCATTACCCTAGGAGGAACTCAAATGAGTAAACAGTTGGATGCCGTCACTTTCGGGGAGCCGATGGCGATGTTTTATGCGAATGAAACGGGTCCCCTGCATGAAGTATTTTCGTTCTCCAAAGCGTTGGCAGGTGCCGAGAGCAATGTAGCTACAGGCTTATCGCGCTTAAATCATCCTACAGGTTATGTTACGAAGCTTGGCGAAGATAACTTTGGTCATTTCATTGCTCAAGCAATGAAGAAAGAGAACATTGATACCACCAACATTACTTTTACTAAAGAAAATTCAACGGGTATGTTAATCAAATCAAAGGTTGTTACTGGCGATCCTAAAGTCGAATACTTCCGCAAAAATTCCGCGGCCTCCAAGCTTAGTCTGGTTGATTTTGACGAGGCATACTTTAACGCTGCAGGACATTTACACGTAACAAGTATCTCCACCGCCTTATCCAAGAGCTGTCATGAATTCTCTGTTCATGCTATGGAGTTTATGAAACGACAAGGAAAGACGGTCTCCCTCGATCCAAATCTGCGCCCTAGCTTATGGCCGGATACAGAAACAATGGTGAAGACGATCAATGATCTGGCTACACGCTGTGATTGGTTCCTTCCAGGACTCGGTGAAGGCAAGATTCTTACAGGTCTAAGTACGCCAGAAGAGATTGCAGACTATTATCTGGCGCGTGGCGTCAGCTTAGTCGTCATCAAGCTCGGACCTGAAGGCGCTTACTATAAATCCGCTGAAGGAGAAGGTTATGTAGACGGGTTTAAGGTAGAGCAGGTCGTTGATACCGTAGGTGCAGGTGATGGTTTTGCCGTTGGTGTAATCAGTGCGATGCTGGAAAAGTTTCCGATTGCTGAGGCCGTCAAACGTGGCAATGCGATCGGTGCGTTAGCCGTTATGTCGCCTGGCGATATGGATGGACTTCCGACCCGTGAGGAGCTTGCGAAGTTTATGCAGCAGGAGGTTTAAGCACATAGATTTGAGTATATTCATTAAAAAATGCCGTCTCACAGTTGAACTGTGGAACGGCATTTCTTTGTATTTTTATAGCCTATGCTTATTTATAAGACTTTACGGACTGTCCTTGTTGCAAGGTCGGCGGAAAACGATAAGTGATAGGAACAGAAGCGCCTTTATCCTCGATACAAGAGAGTATAATCTTAGCAGCTTGCATACCCATTTCGTAAGCAGGCTGACGAATTGTTGTAATGACCGGATTATAAATTTGCGCGAACTCCGCATCATCTATACCGATGACAGACAATTGTTCCGGAATAGCAATGGCATTTCGATTCGCATATTTCAAAATCTCTGCTAGCGTGATATCATTCGTAGCCAATAGCGCTGTCGGAGGGTCCGGCAACGCTAAAAGGCGCTTCAGTCCTGTAGCTAATTCTTCTTTTGGCACACTACAGATATACTCCTCACGCAGCGTTAGGTCCGCTTCTTCCATCGCCTTTTTATAACCACTGATCCGCTCTTTACGCGGGGTAATCGCATGTTCCCCTAGCGGCAGGGTGACCAGAGCAATTCGCTCATGACCTTGCTGTGTAAGCTGTCCCACACCTATCTTGGCCGCCATTTCATTGTCGAGCAGCAAGCTCTGCGTAGTGATTCCATCTACCAGACGATCCATAAACACTAACGGAAAATCCGCCTCTATTAGCCGGCTGTATGCAGATGGATTGTTCCCCGTCGGAAAAATTATCAAACCGTCCACCTGGCGGGCAACTAAGGTTTCGACGTACTTGCTTTCTTTTTCCGCATTCTCATCGGCATTGCATATGATTACTTGGATTCCGTGTTGCTGCAGCTCGTTCTCGATCGCCCGGATACATTGAATAGACAGCGAATAATCGATATTAGCAACGATGATTCCGACCATATGCGTCCGATTCTGTTTCAGACTGCGCGCAAGTCCATTCGGTTGATAATTGAGCTCCTCAATCACAGCCTCAATCCGATTCTTCGTCGCTTCACTCATATATTTAAAACGTTTGTTCAAAAATTGGGAGACCGTACTCTTCGACACTCCCGCTTTTTGAGCCACATCATCAATCGTTAACTTCTTCATCGCTTCGGCTCCACTCTTCTCAAAAGAAAATTACTTTATCAAAAAGTATAGCTTTTATTGGGTGAATTATCTACTAAGGAGTGTTGTTCATAAAATCCATATAAAGCTTATTTTGTTGCTCTTCCGATAAAAAAGCCCAATTCTCATCCAGCCACCCCAATCCAGCTTTCATAAGAATATCCGCTTTACGTTGTTCCCCGCCCACTTTATAATCCATGATTAATGTTTCTCCCTTAATCTCTTTAAAACCAATTGCTGTAGCAGATGTTGGAATGCTCATGGTCTCCATATCATAAAGTACGGTTTTCTCTTTGTACTTTTTATCCCCTGCATATTCTAAGTAACTAAGTACGAGCTGCTCATGCTCCTTATCAACAGCAATGATTGACTTGTAATCTAATAGTGTATCTTCGAAGGATTCAAGCGCTATGGGAACCACAGATTCTCCCGCCGCTGCTTTTTTAACATTAAGCATCGAAAATTCACCATCCTCATACATACCTACACCAAGAGTCTTTTTGTAGGAAGTTAACAGGACATAGTCTCCTGCTCCAAAAACACCACTCAAATATTGATAGGTACTTGCCCCTCCCGCATAAAGAGGAAAAGTATATATCCTAGTAGCCGAAGAAGCCGATAGCTCCGTCTGGTCCTTCGAGCTCAGATAAAGGGTGAACGGTTCTGTAGGATGTGTGTACTTTGGCTTCTTGTAGTCAACCATCGGGGGTGGCGGCGACCAGAGGATTCCCGCTGTTGTCTCAACGGCATATGCTTTGCTCTTATCTCTGCTCATTGGCAAAGGCATGTAGTATTTCTTACCGCTAATCTCAAACTCTGCTGGACTTGTCGGAGGCTCTAACGCTTTGTCATTAGTAGCAGGAGTAGAAGAAGGTAGTATCCCTGTAGCTTGTGACTGCACCGATGAAGATTGGACTGGACCATGACTCTTCCATGCGCCTATAGGCAAGTTAAGTGCACCTATCAACAAAATCATAGCCACACTGGTCAGTAGCACACTTTTGTTTATTCGATAACGTCTGTGATTTTTATTTTTAAGCGTAGCAGCCTGTTCGATCTGAATCATCAGCTCAGGTGTAAAGCCTTCTTCAATAAAAGGCTTTTTGCCTGCTTGTGCATACCAATCAGTCTGTCCGATCATCACTGGATTACTATTATCAGCTTTGCCTTTCATTCTCTCTCCTCCTTCTGAATGGCTTGCTTAACCTTCTCCCTCGCTCGCGCGAGTCGAGATTTCACAGTCCCTTGTGGTACATTCAGTAAATCGGACATTTCGCCGATCGATAGTCCATGCTGAATATCCAGTACAAGCACCTCTCTGTTCTTATCTGGTAGGGTCATAATAATTTCCCAGATTCGGTTCGCATACTGATTGCCAAGCGCTTCTCTTTCCGCAGACGGAGCACTTATAGTGACAGGTTGATCCCCAAATGGTATGAATCTGCGCCAAAAGCTATTTTTGCTCCAACTAAAGGCTGTATTTCTAGTAATCGTAAGTAGCCAAGTTTTCATCGACGATTGTCCCCGGTACTTCCCCACATTTTTATATGCCTTCAAGAACACTTCTTGGCTAATATCATTCGCTTGCTCACGGCTTCTAGTTAAGAAAAAAGCATAATTCCACACATCCGATCCATACTCCTCCATCATTTCCCGCAAGGTCATCTCGGACGCATACGCTTCTGCATATGGCATATCTTCGCTTAGCATGTTTCGTCTCACCCCTTGCCTAATAAGACTTTCCAAACTTGAAAAAGTTCCCTTTAAAATAAATAATTAGGTTATATATTACTTAACAGCATAATCTCTATATCTGTCTATTAAAAAGCACCACCGATGAACGCTTAAACGTCATCAGTGGTGCTCACGTGTCCGATTGGGGAGAGCTGAATTTATCTGTAAATAGCTTTCTATTGCATTTCGTGCAATAGAACTTGATTTTCCAACCCCATAAAGAGATTCTGTTGCACTTCATGCAATAGATACTATTAAAATTCAGAGAATTAGGCGTTTTCCTTCATTTTGAGTGTACAAAGTACAGTAGAATGAAGATCCAGCTATCTTGGATTGCGTTCTATTGCACAAAATGCAATGCCTCCACCAACTTATATCGCACTTCAACCCCCTCCGCCCGCACCCGCATCTGTATCTCCCCCTGCTGATCCGTCCGGAATATAGATGCATGGTGATCTTCCAATCGCTCCAACACCTCAGCTTTCGGGTGACCATACAGATTATTAACACCCGCAGAAATCACCGCTGCTGCAGGCTGCCAGAAGTCAAGCCAAGCTTCGCCAGAAGATGTCTTGCTCCCATGGTGAGCCACCTTCAGCACATCAATGACAGGTCCAGCGCTGATCCCCTTTTGCTTAGCCTGCTCTACAATCTCCTCCTCGGCATCCAGATCCATATCTCCGGTGAATAGAAAGTTCCTACCATTCATCTCTAAGCGAAAAGCTACCGAATCGTGGTTCTGATCTTCAAGTAAAGGAATGCCATTCTGATAAGGAGTACCCGACGCTTCTCCATCCCTACCCTCCGGCCATAAAAAGGACAGCTCCGTCTGATCATCCGGGGAAAGAGTCATTCCTTGATGCACAGCATACAACTGAACATCCCTCTCTAGTGCAGTCCTCATCATTCCCAAATAAAACTCGCGATCAACAAACGTTCCATTAAAAAGCAACGCCGAAACTGGAATTTCTTCCAACACGGCTTGGAGTCCTCCGGCATGATCTTGATCTCCATGTGTCAAAATAATCGCATCTAAACGGTGGATACCACGTTTTTTCAGCAGAGGCGCCAGCACTTTAGCGCCAACCTCGAACGGACTTCGGCGAACGCGCCACTCTTCTTTTTGACCAAAGTTTATGGTTCCACCACCGTCCACTAGAATATGTGCTCCGCTCGGTGAAGTGATGAGAATGCTGTCGCCTTGTCCGATATCCAGATAACTAATTGTACTTCTACCTGCTTGACCATCCGACTGATAACCCCTATACAGCAACATCCCCAGTCCAACCGCCAATAGTAGAACAATCGCTCCGCTCCAGCGTCCAACCTTAGAAGCACCAACAGCAAGCTGTGCATTCCCCACTCTTCCAAACCCAC
This sequence comes from Paenibacillus sp. FSL F4-0236, assembly GCF_038000135.1. Lineage (NCBI taxonomy): Bacteria > Bacillati > Bacillota > Bacilli > Caryophanales > Paenibacillaceae > Paenibacillus > Paenibacillus sp. FSL F4-0236. Next base: position 635,584 of record NZ_JBBOBK010000001.1, on the reverse strand, counting down.
CGTGACTGTTCACAGATAAACCAGCCTCCGCTAATGGTCTAGTCTCATCCTCCATATATTGCGGTGCAGAACGAGCTTCCTTTCTTAGCTTGGCAACATACAGCAGACCATACAACAAAACATAGTATACCCCGATCCACAGCAGTGAAGGCGAGCCCCAAATCAGTACTCCACCAGTAAATTCGTTGATCCACTCCACAGCGTAAAAAGTAAAGTTGTTCAGCATCTCCGTAACATGTGCCAGTACTTTTGCAGCATCTTCCCACAGGCGTCCAAGCAGTAGCGCAAACGTCCCTAGCGGCAATACTACAAAGGTAATAAAAGGTACAAAGACCAAATTGGCGACAAAGGACAGTAGCGAAAACTGATTAAAATAATAAATCGTGAGCGGGAAAGAAACTATTTGGGCCACTAACGTCACCGAGACCGCACCTTTAAGCCAGCGTGGCAGTATGCTCAAAAGAGGATTCATAAGCGGAACGTAGACCATCAAACCCAGGGTCACCAGAAAAGACAGCTGGAAGCTGACACTGAGCAGCATATAAGGATTCCAGATCAACATAACCAGTGCCGATGCCGCCAAAATATTCAGTCCATCCTTCAACATTCCAACTCTTGCAGCGAGCAAGGCAATCATACTCATCAGCCCCGCACGCACAATGGACGGACCCGTACCAGACAAGAGGACGTATACCGGAACGAGTATGAAAGTGAGCGTTAGTGCGGTCTCTTTTGTCAAGCGTAAGCGTCTGAACAGAAATAAAAGAACGCCTACATACACCGCTACATGCATACCTGAAATAGCGAGAATATGCGTCAAACCGAGCTGGGAGAACTGCTTAAAGGTATCCGGATCGAGATCATCCTGCATCCCAATGATTAAGCCCTTCATGTACCCAGAGTGGCGTCCTTGAAAAAGATGGTCCAGCTCCGCCCCAAGGGCCGTTCGCGCGCTGTCATTTATGCGAAAAATCGTTAACGGACTCCATGAATCTGGCACGGTTACCCTTATATTTTCCGCTCCCTGCCCCTTCAATAGCCAATGAATCTTCTTCGTATGTAAATAAGCACGATAATCGAAGCCTCCAAAATTACGCGCTACTGCCGGCTCTTCCAGCACGCCATTAAGCAGCACCTCATCCCCTCTTCGCCACTCCGCAGCGACAGCAATTTCTTGCTCAGCCAGAAGTTTGATCTGCACCGCTATTAACTCACCCTCCACCTTTTCACCCTGCTCTTCCACAGGATCAGATGCTTTTTCATCCCCTTCTGCAAGCAAGTTCATAAATGAGAGCTTCATTGTAAAATCAACCCGATCCCCATCCCGTTCCACGACAGAAATGATCGTGCCTCTAGCTTCCACGGGGCTCCCATTCAGCTCTGCAATCGTGCTACCCAGCGCTTCAGGCATTCCGCTAATATTGCGAGCTTCGTTCCACTCCCAATATCCAGCCGCTAAAGAAATGGATAAACACAACACGGCTATGTATTTCCAACTTACTGTTCCCCACACCCTCAGACTCACCAATAAAAGTATTAATCCAGCCCATGCTAACAGCAGTCCGTTCACTGAGCTTAAGCAAGCCGCTGCGCTTCCAGCCACCCAACATACTGTAAAGCTTAACAAGGGTCTTTCCTTCACGTGCCCATCCCCCTTTCACAATACTGGATACAAAAAAAGAACCTCTGCATACGCCATAAAAGCGCACGAGAGGTTCTTCCTCAAGCCATCTTATTAAATTGGTGTTATACAGATCAGCTATTCCGATACTTTGATCATCGTTTCACTTGGCGGCTCATAGTTCTCCAATTGACGAAATATGATACCCTTGGCAGCCATCATCGCTTCAACCTTTTCCATATCCTTACGGTAAGGTCGGTAATACACGATTTCCACGATACCGCTGTTCGCCAGCATATTGGCGCAGGTCCAGCAAGGCTCATCTGTCACATAGACGGTACTGCCTTCCCGATCGATTCGGTCTGTAAATAGCAAAAGATTCTGTTCCGCATGAATCGTGCGAATACAGCGCTGTTTCTTCACCATTGTCTCTACGCCATCCACGATTTCCATTTCATATTGCTCCGAGAGCATACAGCCTGCCTCTGAACAATCAGGTACGCCCATTGGCGCCCCGTTGTACGCTGTTCCTAGCAACTTCTTGCCTTGTACCAGCACAGCACCCACATGTCGGCGATTACAGCGTGAACGAGTTGAGACCATGCAGGCAATGTCCATGAAATAAGTATCCCAGTCTTTACGATAAGCAGCAGTCATAATCAATCTCCATATCCTTCTAAATAGTTGTTAACTATTGTAGCACATCCCCGCAAGTATTCACTAGGACAACGGTTGTAGCACATTCAACAGTACCTTCAATACCCTTTTATCTTCAAAATATTACTAAAGGCTTTAGCTTTTCAAGCATTTTGGGCCCGATCCCCTTCACCTTCCCCAAATCTGACAGACTACGAAAAGCCCCTTCACGGTTGCGGTATTCGATTATAGTCTGGGCCTTCTTCTCTCCGATGCCCGGAAGATCCATCAGCTCCTTAGCACCCGCAGTGTTCACATTTATTTTACCATCCTGTGAAACGACTGACGTGGTAACTTCAAGCGCCTCCAAAGCATTCTCTCCAGTAACTGTTGTCCCTTTTTCATCTACTGGAGTCGGGACAGTATGATCTACTTGTGCAGTATCCTTCACCTTCTGAGCAGCATCAGACTTATCACTAACTTCAGCCTTTCCAGCACTATCATTTTTCCCAGAAGCATCAGTCTTCCCAGTAGCTTCGGCTCCCACTGTAACTTTCCCAGCACTTTGCTTATCTACCTTCGTCTGTTGGCCTCCCACTTTGCCCTCTGTAGCCGAAGCTTCATCTGGCTCAGCGACTCCAATCGCTTGTTCCATGCTTCCATTCAAGGTTTCCCATCCGGCAATGCCGGAATCCCCCTTGTTCCCTGCAGACCATAGCAACCCACCACCCAGTAGAGCTACAACCACTCCGAGCACTATATTCCCTTTATTCAAAATGCGCTCCCCCCCACGAAAATTCGTCCTATACTTTTTTGTGAATCTTCATACATTCCTTTAATTGGAATTCCCTTTAATAATTCATACAAAACCTGTCATTTGTCCAAGGCTATCCTGCATACATATAACGAAGAGAATTCATGTCAGTTAGTAAAAAGCAATGCTAGAAAGGAGGAACCACAGGTGAAAGTAGGATTTATCGGAACAGGCAGCATGGGCAGCCTGCTGATCGACGCCTTTCTTTCTTCCGGAGCGCTAGAACCGTGTGATGTGCTTGCCAGCAACCGCAGCCTGAATAAGCTGCTGGAGCTTGAGAAGCGTCACCCCGGCATTTCCATTTGCGGAAGCAATAGGGAGACAGCGTTAGGAAGTGATATCGTTTTTTTATGCGTAAAGCCACTTGAATTTAAAACATTAACAGATGAGATCGGCTCATGTCTCCGGAGTGAGCAAATTGTCGTATCCATTACAAGTCCAGTTCAATTGCATCATCTGGAATCCGCTTTGCCGTCCAAAATTGCCAAGATCATCCCAAGCATTACGCACTGCGTCAAGAGTGGGACTTCACTGTGCATATTTGGCAGCAGGCTTAATAAAGAAGACAGGCTTGTACTGCTACAGCTATTGTCTTTCATAGGTGTTCCCTTAGAAATCCAAGAAGCACATACCCGAATCGCTTCTGATTTCTCCAGCTGTGGACCTGCGTTCTTAAGCTATTTCATTGAGCGCTGGATAGAAGCAGCCGTTGAGGCCACTGGAATTGAAGAGACATTAATCAGCCGACTCGCTGGTGAAATGCTGCTTGGAACAGGCAAATTACTGACAGAAGGGGAGTTTACCCCGCAAGAGCTTCAAGAACGGGTCGCTGTTCGCGGTGGCATTACCGCAGAAGCGTTAAACCACTTACGTACCAGTCTAGATGGTGTATTTGAACGCCTCATCACGACAACGCATGATAAATATGATGAGGATGTTATTAAGCTTGATGAGCTATTCGGACACGACACTATTAATCAGGGTCCTAAAGAACGTTAGAACAACAAAGCCCGCAGCACGGATTTCTCCGATGCTGCGGGCAGAATTGCGTTCTTCGCTTAACCCACTACAATATTTACAAGTTTGCCAGGAACCGCAATAATCTTGCGTACGGTTTTACCTTCTACAGCTGCACTCACATTAGGAAGTGACAGCGCATGAGCTTGCATTTCTTCCTGACCCATATCCAGCGGAATCAGGGCGCGTTGTACGATTTTACCATTAACTTGAATAACGATTTCAACCTCAGCATCGACTGTCCATGCTTCATCATAAGTTGGCCAAGCCACGTAGCTGATGCTTCCTTCATGACCAAGCAGTTGCCACAGCTCTTCAGCAATATGCGGCGCCAGTGGTGACAACATTTGCACAAAGTGTTCGGCAGCTTCATGGGACAAGGTTTCTTGCTTGTAGGCATCGTTAATGAAAATCATCAACTGGCTAATCGCCGTATTGAAACGCAGATGTTCGAAATCCTCAGTGACTTTCTTAATCGTTTTGTGCCAAGTACGTTTGAACTCTTCCGTACCGCCATCTGCTGTGATTTTAGCATTGAGCTTACCTTCCTCATTCACGAACAGGCGCCATACACGGGACAAGAACCGGTGAACCCCTTCAACACCCTTTTCATTCCAAGGTTTGGTTGCTTCCAGAGGGCCCATAAACATTTCATAGACACGCAGTGTATCTGCACCGAAAGCTTCAACAATTTCATCTGGGTTGATGACATTTCCGCGTGATTTACTCATTTTTTCATTATTATTTCCAAGAATCATGCCTTGGTTAACCAGCTTATGGAACGGTTCTTTCGTTTCCACTACGCCGATATCATAAAGCACCTTGTGCCAGAAACGTGCATAGAGCAAGTGAAGTACGGCATGCTCCGCTCCGCCAATGTACAGATCCACTGGAAGCCATGCTTTTTGCTTCTCAGGGGAGCACAGCTCTTGATCGTTTTTCGGATCAATATAACGCAGGTAGTACCAGCAGCTGCCCGCCCATTGCGGCATGGTGTTGGTTTCACGGCGAGCCTTCATACCAGTCTCAGGATCGATCGTTTCCACCCACTCTGTTACATTCGCAAGTGGAGACTCCCCAGTACCCGATGGTTTAATCGCATCTACATCAGGCAGTACCAGCGGCAGCTGATCAACCGGAACAGTCTTCATTGTACCGTCTTCCAAATGCAGAATTGGAATCGGCTCTCCCCAGTAGCGTTGACGGCTGAACAGCCAATCACGCAGACGATAGGTTACTTTACCTTTACCTACGCCCTTCTCTTCCAGCCAAGCAATCATCTTCGCAATCGCTTCTTCATTCTTAAGTCCATTCAAGAAATCAGAATTGACATGCGGTCCGTCTCCGGAATACGCCTCTTCTTCAACGTTGCCACCTTGTACGACTTCCACGATATTCAGGCCGAATTGTTTAGCAAATTCCCAGTCGCGCGTATCGTGACCTGGAACCGCCATGATCGCACCCGTTCCATATCCGGCAAGTACATAATCTGCTATCCAGATCGGTGCCTTGGCGCCATTCACAGGATTAATTGCATACGCACCCGTGAATACACCGCTCTTTTCTTTAGCCAAATCTGTACGCTCCAGATCACTCTTATGAGAAGCTTTCACACGATATTCTGCAATCGCTGCACGTTGTGCTTCTGTTGTAATAACATCAACCAATTCATGCTCTGGTGCCAATACGCAGTAGCTTGCTCCGAACAATGTATCTGGACGTGTTGTAAACACTGTCAGGCTAGCGTCGTGACCTTCAATTTCAAAGTTCACTTCTGCACCTGTGGATTTGCCGATCCAGTTACGCTGCATATCCTTGATGCTCTCAGACCAATCCAGCTCTTCCAGATCTTCAAGCAGACGCTCAGCGTACTCAGTAATTCTCAGAATCCACTGACGCATCGGTTTGCGAACAACCGGATGTCCTCCGCGCTCACTTTTACCATCGATAACTTCTTCGTTGGCAAGCACTGTACCCAAGGCTTCACACCAGTTAACAGGTACTTCTGCTACATAAGCCAAGCCTTTGTTGTACAACTGGATGAAAATCCACTGCGTCCATTTGTAATAATCTGGATCTGTAGTGCTGATCTCGCGATCCCAGTCGTAGGAGAAACCCAGCGATTTGATCTGACGACGGAAATTATCGATGTTCTTATCTGTAAAATCACGTGGATGCTGACCTGTATCCATTGCATACTGCTCTGCAGGAAGTCCAAAAGCATCCCAGCCCATTGGGTGCAGCACGTTAAAACCACGCATCCGTTTGTAACGGGATACGATATCCGTTGCTGTGTAGCCTTCTGGATGACCTACGTGCAGTCCTGCACCTGAAGGGTACGGGAACATATCCAGTGCATAGAAATTCGGTTTGGTTGGATCTTCACCTGTCTTAAAACTTTTGTTCTCATCCCAGAACTTTTGCCACTTGGGCTCAATAGCCTGCGCCCGGTAACCGCCGGCAGGTATACTGTTTGTTTGATTGTCGCTCATTGTCTGCTCCTCCTTGGAGTGTTACTACTTAGATTTCTTAACCAAGCATAAACTGCCATCGGCATCCTTATAAGGACGACAAGCGTTTATGCGAGAAATATAAGACATGAAGTATTTCGTGAAACCTATACCCTCTTATATTTACAAAAAAACCTCCCATCCCTAGCGTATTATCGCTAGGGACGAGAGGTTATAATTCCCGTGGTACCACCCTAGTTAGCGGCTGAATATACTTTATTCTGCCACTCACTTTGCACCCTTTAGCGGGGGTGAGGCGACGGCGGTTCACCTAGGACATCCATTATGTCTAGTGGATATCCTGAAACTTGCGCCGTTACTCCGAGGTGAGTTCACTCCGTTCCGTTAACCGGCTCGCACCTTAGTGCCGGCTCTCTGCAATAACGGTATAGAATTAATACTCCTCATCATCGATCAACTATATATACCGACTGTTCATCAGTAATATTCCCCAACATTATATACAAAACTGTTGACTATAGTCAATGTTTTACCCTATTTACACGGGCTTTCGTTTGATTAAATACGTCATAAAGTGTTGAATAACGACTTTTGCAGCCGCGAAGAACGGTACAGCAAGGATAAGTCCGATCATTCCCGCCAATTCACCGCCAACCAGAAGCGCAAAAATAATGAGCAGCGGATGCAAATGCAGCTTCTTTCCCACCACCTGTGGTGAAATAATGTTACTTTCCACGATTTGGCACACTGTGTTAACCACTGCAACCAACAGCACTAAACGAAAAGAAACAGTCGAAGCCATTACAATGGCTGGTGCAGCCCCCAAAAAGGGACCCATATACGGAACAATATTGAACACTGCCACAACACTCGCAAACAGTAAAGCATACGGCATTCCGATGATGGCATAACCGATATAAGCAAGCACACCTATAATAATGCAGACCAGAAACTGTCCACGAATGTAGTTGCCGAGTGCATCATCGATATCTTTTAACAAAGTTACAATAGACTTACGGCGTGCGCGGGGCAGACAAGACACCACCGTCCGCTCAAACACATCAAAATCCTTCAGAATATAGAACACTAGAAACGGTACGATGAAAGCATTGAATAGCACATTAATCGTTGTCCCTATATTATCGAGAAAATTAGAAATCCCTTCGGCGAGACGACTTTCCAATTGGAAAAACCAGTTGTTCATCCCCATCTCGACCCCGGGCGGGATTAGTCTAGAATTCATATGTCGCATCAGCCCTTGGGCTTGCAGCGTCATCTCTGGCAAATGTTCATTCAACTCTTCAAGCTGCTCGATAAACATTGGGATAAGGTTAATTGCGATCACTGCAATCGCCGTTAGGAATACTGCATATATTAGTAGAACAGCTACACTACGCGGCATCTTCCGTCCGGCCAGCATACTAACGACGGGATTCAATACGTAGGAAATAATCATAGCTGCCAGAAATGGAGCGAGGATTGCCTTCAAAAATACAAATATCCCCTGCAGCATCGGACGAAGCAACCAAACAAAATACAAAATGATCAGGGAGAGCAGCACTCCGATCATCCAGCGGAACCACTTACTTTGGGACCATTGCTCCATGAGTGTACCCTCCTGCGACTGTAGCCTGGACTAGCTTCGTAAATAAGTATATGTATGGCCGCAGCAAAATAACCATCAAGCACACAAAATAACCCCACAAAGTGAGGCCTGTGCTTCGATGCTTTGCGGGGAACCCCCAAAATAACCCCACAAAGCGAGGCTTTTGCTTCGATGCTGAATCAGGTACTTTGCGGGGAGCCCCAAAAAAAGCGCCAATAACCCTGCAGCTGATTTCAACTGAAAGGAGATTGACGCTTTAAGTACATAGATCATTCTTGCTTACAAAGCAAGATTCATAGTTAAGACGACGCATGAATTTGCGGGAAATCCTGAGTCATATCATCCCCGGAGAAGAGATCGTCCAGCGAGCTGAGTGTGCCATCTTCTTCAACTTGATACACCGACATTTTCTCGCCGTTTACCGTCAATTCAATGAAACAGCCCCAGCAATAGAACTGGTGGGAACCAATCTTTCCGATATCTTTGGAGTTACAATTTGGACACTTCATATAATACATTCCACCTATCCGTTAACAATATTAATGGCTTTTTGTAGCCGTTCTTCGCTCATTGCAGGAACCATTAAAGCATTCTCACCAATGGACATCTCATCAGAACAAGGCAGCCATTTGCGGCCTTCGATCAAATCAGTCACAAGCCCGTCACTGATTTCCAGCGCTCCTATTGTGTTTCCCAACTTTTGGTCAAAATAAACATCCGATATTCGTCCAAGTATAGTTCCAGTTGTAGTCAGTACTTTCAAATCCTTAAGTTTGTTCTTTCCTAATAGAAAAGTACAAGGTATATGATCGGCATCTGTCTTATCAATCGACTCTTTACTACGAATCATGACAGCATCCTCGCCGTAGGCCACAATATCTTTCCATGCCACAAATTTCACATGGCCACCAAAAAAAGATTTGCTTTCCAGTTCAATACCCGTAATATTCCAGTTTGAATCGAGTAGAATATCGACAATCTTGCCGATTTCATTCCCCTCTTCAACTTCAAATACAGCCAAGCCGATCAGATCTTGTAGTCTCATGGCTGCCTCGGTCCCCTCACTTTGAGTGTACTTACGAGTTCTCAGAAAGCCAAAAGCCCGAATCGCCCCGATACAGATCGAAACCTAGAGTAACTAGTCTCATTTACGTAGGCGATTCAAAATGGTTTCAACTTTTCGAGCAACGTACTCGATTTCTTCAGTAGTATTACCCAAACCGATACTAAATCGAATCGCAGACTCTAAAATATTTTGGGGAAGTCCCATTGCTTTCAGAACATGAGATATTTCCAGGGATCCTGAGGTGCAAGCCGAACCACTTGCTGCCGCAATCCCCTCCATATCCAGGTTCATCAGCATAACATCTGTCCCAGCCCCTGGGAAGCTCAAATTCAGAATACTAGGCAAAAACTCCTCGGTATTACCGTTAAGCGAGTAACGCTCCCGTCCAATCAGAGTATCCAGCTCCTCGAGCAGTCTACTGCGTAGGAGCTTCATATTCTGTTGACGTTCTGACAGCCCCTTAACCGCTATTTCAACGGCTTTGGCAAACCCAGCTGCTCCGGCTAGATTCTCTGTTCCGGCACGTCTGCCGCGCTCCTGAAGGCCGCCATGAAGTCTTGGATGCAGTGGCGCTCCGCTTCGAACGTATAAACCACCGATCCCTTGAGGCCCATTGATCTTATGAGCAGTAAAGCTCATGTAATCTACTGGAAGCTCTCGGAGTGTAATAGGGAGTGCACCTAGAGCTTGTACAGCATCTACATGGAACAGAATTCCCCGTTCTCTAGCAAGCTGACCAATCTCCTGGATAGGCTGAACGGTGCCGACTTCATTATTGGCATACATTACGCTGATCAACACCGTGTCTTCCTGCAATGCAGCCTCTACGTCTGTAACAGATACCCTGCCCGTCGAATCCACAGGGAGATAGGTAACTTTGAAGCCTTCCTTCTCTAGCTCTTCGCAGGTATGTAACACTGCATGATGCTCGATCTGGGTGGTGATAATATGTTTTCCTTTATGGGAAACTGCAGCTGCTGCTCCATAGAGCGCTAAATTGTCGCTCTCGGTGCCGCCTCCAGTGAACACCCACTCGTCAGGTGAACAGCCCAAAAAGGCGGCGATATTATCGCGCGCCCCGTTCAATATTCTTTTAGCTGAACGCCCGAACTGATGTACACTCGATGCATTTCCGTATTGTTCTGTCATTATATTCAGCATGACCTTAGCCACCTCGGGATGAACCGGGGTTGATGCGGCGTGGTCCAAATAGATGGATTTCATATTCATTTCTCCGCTTCTAGAGTATAGGAAACTAGTTCTTCTAAAAATATAAGAAGGTATAAGTTTCACATTATACATTATCCTTATATTTCTCGCTTAAACGCTAAATGTCCTAAAAAGGACGCCGAAGGCGTTTATACTTGGAACTATTAAATTATACCGCGCGAGAAGTGAGTTTTCCACAAGCGAAAGAACACAATATTGTAATCATTTCCCTATGAAGCTAGGATTATAGTAGCCAGTTCTCTTCAGAGGTTACCTCAATGCCATTTTTTCTAAGTAAAGCTGTAGTAACGCCATTTCCGGCTATTTTCTTCCCTTTGAATTCCCCATTATAAATCATACTGCTGCCGCAAGAAGGACTGTTTTCTTTAAGCACTACCATCGTAGCTGATACCTCTTGGGCTTTTGCAAGCGTGATATAAGCACCCTTTAAATACATATCTGTAACATCTGTACCTGATCGATCCACTACTTTAGCCGTCCCTGCCAGCACATCCTCGCCATTCCCACCAATGATTTCGGCTGGTTCTCTAGGCGTTGAGAATCCTCCCAGCAACTCTGGACACACAGCAATAGCTTGATTATCATTCAAAAGCTTCTGAATTTTCTCATCCAAACAATCCGTACCATTATATCTCACCTTCATGCCAGCTAGACAAGAGCTTACCAAAATCACCAATGAGCACCTCTTTCTTCATTCATTCCGCTTCGTTTATAATAAGAAATATTCCGAGCATAACATGATGAAATTAAGCTGTAAACGGAGTGAACTTCTAATCTACTGACTGGGGAGTGTAAATAATGTGCGGACGCTATACAATAACCGTCACTATGGAAGAGTTGATGGTCAGATATTTTGCGAATGATTCAACCATTATCCACTATGCCCCTAAATATAACGCCGCGCCCATGCAGCAAATTCCGGCAGTCATTAATACAGGTTCCAGCAATAAGCTCGGGGAACTGCGTTGGGGCCTGGTTCCTTCATGGGCAAAGGATGACAAAATCGGCAATAAAATGATCAATGCCCGGGCAGAATCGCTGCTGGAGAAACCTTCTTTCAAGCGCTTAGTAAGCTCACGCCGCTGCATCATCCCATCTGACGGCTTCTACGAATGGAAGGTGCAGGGCAGCAGCAAACAACCCATGCGGATCGTGATGCGCGATGGAGGTATTTTCTCTATGGCCGGATTATATGATATTTGGATGGACCCTGAGGGTAATAAACTAAGTACCTGCACGATTATAACGACTACTCCGAACGAGCTTATGGCTGAAATCCATAATCGCATGCCGGTTATTTTGAAGCCTGAGGATGAGACAGAGTGGCTGGATCGGGGCAATCAGGACACTACCTCTCTAATAAAGCTCCTGAAACCGTATGATCAACAACTAATGCGAGCCTATCCAGTTTCCATGGCTGTCGGAAATGTTAGGACTGATGCAAAGGAATTAATTGAAGAGGCGCAGAAATAGAAGGATAATTTATAACGTAAGCATATAAATTCTTATATTAAAAAAAACATCTTAACCCTGCGGCATAACCGCAGAGTTAAGACCATCGACGCTCGATCTTAGACCGGCGTCTCATCAATTGATGAGACATCTGGAGAAATCTATCCGCATACAGCCCGGAGGAAAGATTGTTTCGGATATGCCATTCGCCATTCATCCTAATTCTGTCCCGCAATGCTGGATCATGCATTAAAGATAAAGCAGCATTCACAGCTTCATCCAGCTGCCCTCTTGTGTATATTTTTCCAGTATGATTATTAATGACAAGTCTCCGAATGCCATCCGAATCCGTAGTAAGAACAGGACAACGACACAACATCGCCTCGGCTACTGCGTACCCAAACCCCTCGAGAATAGAGGTTGAACATAGCAGTCCACCCGAGTCACCAATAATGCTCATATAATCTGCCATTTGCCCGTGAGGAACATTGGAATGCGAAATCAAACGTGAGGAAATCCCTGTCTCGGCTACAAATTGTTCGAAGCTCTCTTTTTGCTCCGGCTCAAACAAAGTATCGTCCTGAAAAATCCATAAATAAAGCTCGGGATGGATCGCCAGCAGCCGTTGTCCGATTTGTAGAAATTCTCTCCAGTTCTTATTCGTTTGAATTCGTCCCACCCAGCCGAGGATGGGAAAGCTTTTTGCGGGATAATTGGTATATCCAAACTGATCGCAATCGATCGGATTGTCAAAGCAATATTGACTAACAGATGGAAATCCACCTTTAAAAAGCGTCTGCAAATGAGTGGTTTCTGGATAGAGCAGTGCATCGGTTAGCTTGTGAATCCGCTCATTAAAATTACTAATAACTTGCTCCGCTTCATCTAAGGTCCCCAATCCCTGCACCTCAAAAACAAGCGGCCCCTTGTAACCAAACCCTCTAAACCTCTCCGCTAAGTAAATATCCGTACACACTACAATCAAGTCAAAAGCTTCCCGAGTGAGCAGTCCCCTGATCTCGTCATCATTATTGGTAATATAGGTTTGAATATTAGGGATATTTTGCTGCCCTTTTCCAGGGTGTGTGTACAACAAATGACACTCTACACCGCGATCATGTAATGCTTGGCAGCGCACTCGGTTCAGGGTCTGCATGCCGCCGCTCGGGTTGAAGAAGGTGAACAAAATCTTCATTACGATCACTCATTCACATATTATTTTAGGAAAAATAGATCTTCAACAAATCATACAAGTCTGTGCTTCGAAACAGCTCATTATAGTAGTGATTTTTAGTCGATGGGACATGTCTATGCCGGAATCCAATCAAGCTATGATCATCTGTATAATAATTGGAGATCGTGTCTCCACCGGTAGTAATCAAAGCCTCCAGCATGTATTCAATATCGAGTGCTCCAATGAAAATCTTGGGACCAAGAACTATCGTGTAGGGAGTGGCCAAGTGCTCTAGCGCTCCACAAATCGCGTGCGACTCCACAACTCCTGGCATGTAAACAAACTCTGTTGCAGGATGAGGGATTGAACCTATTAGAACAGATGGTTGACCCGTAAGTGATAAATCCAGCACCCGACACTCATAATTGCTATACGTCTGTTCATACAAATTCTCTATCCTCGCTATTTCCTCCGCACCAGCATTTACTACAGGATATAAAACGGTAATCATAGGACGAATCCCTCTACGGAATCGCGCCTGATGGCGGGTCAAGTGGTACGTATATCTCCATCTCCGATGATTTTCAGTGGAATGTAACTGTGCAGATACACTAAAGGTAGAGTCCACACGATAATTCACCAGCTCCACGGGGATAAAGCGAATATCACAATGTTCAGCAAGTCTCAGCCAGTAATCATAATCCTCCACCGGCTCCATTCCGTACCCCCCAACAAGCTTCGCAACCTGCGATTTGTACATGAAAGAAACACCAATAAGCGAGTAATCCAGCAATCTCTCTTTGGGCTGTGACTGGTAATTTCGCTGAGTAGCTAGCTGATGCTCGTTATGAAGTAGGTTTCCCTCGTTATCTATACTTTGAAAAGAACTGTACACGATTCCTAGTTCCTGCGGCCCCTTCACTAGTGCCCCTCGAAGGATTTCGAGAAAACGGGGTTCATAAACATTATCGCTGGAGACCCAGCTCAAATACTGAATACTCGGTTCGCTAAATAAAAGATCAAAGCCCGTATTCAGCGCATGTGCAATACCCCTGTTCTGTACATAAGAGATAATAGTTACCCTTGGATCCTCAGCAATTATTGATCTCACAAGCGGTTCCATATCTGGTGCACCATCAATTACAATGATCAGTCGAAATTCGGTGAAGGTTTGGCGCAGAACAGACTCCAGAGCTTGCCGGAGGAATTCCGGCTTTTGGGTATACAAAGGCATAACTACTCCTACATCCGCCATGATTTTTACCTCTCTCTACATTGGAGTATAAAATTAGTATATTTAAATTCCACCTTTGTGCCTGTGTGAATGCCTCTAAGAGGATTTATTGCGCCTAAAAAAGAAGCAACCACCCAATTCTCATCGGTGGTTGCTTCTTGATTTCCCCAAAATACTGTTATACAGGTAAAGAAAGTGCGGTAATCTCCGTTAATTCAGATTGAAGCACTCTCTGTTCTGTAACAAGATTTCCGAACTCATCCAATCCGTACATGGAGCACACCACATTAGCCAATGGATAAGGACTACTTACCTGAACCTCGTAAGCGACATTCCCTGCAATGAAGAACTCTCTGACATCAGAACTCATTGCTGGAACATAATAACCTGTGACATACAGTGGTGTTAGTGCAAGCGTTGAATATGGAACGCCGAAAACTTCGACGATCATCATTGCACTCGCGTTACTTGTGTTGCGAACGCTGACCACTACATTACTTGCTGCAGTACCAGTAGCTCTCGTATTAGTAATAAGACCTGTTGTAAAAGCCATTTCCATCACTCCTCCCCTCATTTTCTATCAATTTATTCAGGAATAATTTGTAAGTTGCGAGGCAAGAGGAAGGGGAGATTCATGGAATAATAGCATACCTCTCATATTTCCAATTTCCGCGATTTTTCTGATTCCCTTGTCCAAACACAATGAATCTCAATTCATATATATATAGCAAACTAATAAAGAGGTGAAGCTCATGGCAACAACAACAGGCATCATTACGAACACAGGTACTACCCCAGCATCCAACGTGGTCATTAATATCGATAATGACAACCTTAGTTTTTCATCTAACGTAGTCTATCACGTTTACGTATGGAATACCTTGGTTAGTAAAGGTTTAGTCTACTCCAACTCATTAAATGTTAATGCGAACACCAGCCAGTTTCTCAGTTTTAATATCGCAGGCAATTCAGCTTATGAAGTCCAATTTCTCGTAACTGGAAACGCACCGGCAGACACGATTATCACGGTGTTCGGAACGGATTCGTCAGGAAACGTCATCCCCCATCAAAGAGTGCTGCAATCCGAACTTACTTTCATAGCTCAGCTGAACCCGTAAGTAACGAAAACTCTATGACGAAAGGAGCTTAGCATGGCTAATATTCAAATTTCGCCGAGCGCAAGCGTTCAGTTTGAGCCCACTATCGCGGTAAATTGGCTTAATCCTTCAGTTATGGTTGCCGTAGCTGTAGATCTTCGATCAGGCCCTCCTAATATAGGTTTATACAAATCTATTGACGCAGGTGCCACTTGGACAACAACGTTATTGCCGTTACCGACAGGATTTGCAGGCATCGAAGCACCACATATTGATTATATTTTTCCGACCACTTTCGTAGTATTAGCCCACGCCTTCGATTCAGACGGTCTCAGCGGGTCGATCGTATCCTATACATCTGCCGACAATGCTTCTTCATTCGGACCGCCAGTCATCGTGAATCAAGGGTTTGGGCAGTTTGTAAATGATGATCAGGTGGTCGTTGTCACCGACAAAGCTGGATCAAGTCCTTTTTTTGGAAATGTATATACTGGTTATACGCATGATTACAACACACAATTCATACCGGGAAATACGATATTCTTCAATCGTTCCCTAGATAACGGTAATACCTATTCCAGCCCCTCCCTGCTGTCTTCGGTCGAAGAATTCGAAGAATTCCCCGGTATAGCGATTACATTAAATGGGATTGTTGTCGTGGGATGGATCAATCAGCCTCCCGGTAATACTGATCTTAATATTCGCACATCCCCAGACGGCGGGGTCACTTTCACCCCTGAAACCATGGTCGCCACCGTTGTAGTCCCACCAGATCCATTGCCGGGATATACATTTAGATGTTTGACATACCCTTCCCTCGCAGCGGATATTTCTAATGCACCGACGACGCGAGGGAATGTCTATGCTGTATGGCAAGATTTCCGAGAAGGTTATTCCGATATTTTCCTTGCTACTTCCACTAATTTCGGTGTGGATTGGGGTACACCAATACCCATTACGGGCAGTCCAGTAGGCTCCCAAAACTTTTTCCCAGCCATCACCGTATCCCCTGCGGATGGTGCAATATTCGTTACCTATTACACTAATCGAGTCAATCCTCTCAACCTTGATGTTTATCTAGCTACATCTAGAGATGGGGGGATGACGTTTACAAACACCCGTATAACAACAACTTCCTTTGACGTCACCGGCATCCCCCTAATTGGGGACTACATCGGCAATGCCATTGTCCCCCAAACAGGCCGTCTAGTGAGCGTATGGACGGACACGCGGACCGGTACAGAGAACATCTGGTTTGGTGATAATCAATAAGCTATTAATAAACTTCTGATGATTAATTAAAAGGATGCCGAGCAAATATAGGGCATCCTTTTTTTGCGTAACGAGAGTAACCTTGTCCATTCTCCCGGTAATCAAGAAGCCAAGCTTCATTGATTACTCTGAATGTGATTTTCCCATTAAAAAAGCCCCCAAAAAGGGGGCTTAAACATCGATAATGCTATAACTTTAAGTTTTTTATTCCAAATACATTAACTATATGTAGAACATATAGTTGTCCGCCAAGCTCTCTTCTTTATAATTAATCAAGTCATGAAGAGTCGTGGAATCTAGTACGTCGGCGATGCTATCGCGAATACGTAGCCATAAATCGCGTTTTGCTGCATCATCTTCTTCAGTAAAATCTACTGGAGAAATTGGGCCCTCTAGCACACGAATGATGTCACCCGCTGTGATAGCACTAGCCTCACGTGATAAAATGTATCCACCGTATGCACCACGAATACTTTTTACAAGTCCTGCGTTACGCAGAGGAGCAATTAGCTGCTCCAGATAGTGTTCAGAAAGTCCATTTTTCTCAGCGATGCTCTTAAGTGAGGTCGGTCCTTCACCAAATTTCAGTGCAAGCTCCATCATAATTGTTAGTCCGTAACGTCCTTTGGTTGATATTTTCAAAGGGGCACCTCTTTCGGTTTAGTGTCTAGTTATTGTATACTATTGATTCGGTAAGTCATGCGTTTGTCATATCAAGGTATTCCGATGATTACTCTTAGTTTATGTTATCATATTCGAAGTCACAAATGAAATGGCAAACGAAACATTTTGCAAGAATGTTCACCCCTGGTGGACATTTTTCTATTCTCAGCCTCTTATTTTAGGCTTTACAGTAGACAGGTATGTTATAATACATTTTGAGCCGGGTGTTCCATGAATGACCGGTATTTTGGGTACAGAAATGGTGATTACGATGACAAAAGCAAAACAAGACACCCGTGTCGTCGTCGGCATGTCCGGAGGGGTCGATTCCTCCGTCACGGCGCTTCTGCTCAAGCAGCAGGGCTATGACGTCATCGGCATCTTCATGAAAAATTGGGACGATACCGACGAATTCGGAGTATGTACGGCCGAAAGCGATGCAGAGGATGTTCGCCGCGTATGCGAGCAGATTGATATTCCTTACTATACCGTTAATTTCGAGAAGGAATACTTCGACAAAGTATTTTCTTATTTCCTCGATGAATATAAGGCCGGCCGGACGCCGAATCCAGACGTCATGTGCAACCGAGAGATCAAGTTCGGAGAGTTCCTGAACAAAGCCCTTCAGCTTGGCGCCGATTATGTAGCGACTGGACATTATGCACGAGTTATAGAAGAAGATGGTGTGTACAAGCTACTCCGCGGTGTAGACAACAATAAAGACCAGACCTATTTCTTGAATGCGCTGGGACAGTATCAACTCTCTAAAGCAATGTTCCCGATTGGTCATCTTCCGAAACCGGAAGTTCGGAGAATTGCCGAAGAAGCCGGACTCTATACTGCCAAGAAAAAAGATAGCACAGGCGTTTGCTTCATCGGTGAGCGTAACTTCCGCGAATTCCTCAGCCAGTATCTTCCAGCACAATCGGGTGATATGGTAGATATAACAACTGGAGAAATCAAAGGCCGCCACGATGGACTTATGTACTATACATTGGGTCAACGCCAAGGCCTTGGCATTGGTGGCTCCGGTAACGGTGAACCTTGGTTTGTAGCCGAAAAAGACCTTAGCCGCAACATTCTTTATGTAGTTCAAGGAGACAAGCACCACAGCCTGTACTCCACTAGTCTGATTGCCTCCGGTGTAAACTGGATTAACGGGCAAGAGCTAGGTCTTGAGCCGCTAAAATGCACCGCCAAATTCCGCTATCGCCAGCCTGATCAGGGCGTGACCCTTACAGCACGGGAAGACGGAACGATAAACGTAGACTTTGATGTTCCACAAAAAGCGATAACACCTGGACAAGCCGTTGTCTTCTATCTCGGTGAGCAATGTCTCGGTGGCGGAACGATAGAATATGCCGAGAAGGTTGTTCCTTCAGCGCAAGTTTAAGTGTATTCTATAACTTACAACATTAACTCTAATATACGAAAACACAAGAAATAGCTGTATTTTATACAGCTATTTCTTGTGTTCAGAATCCCTTTTCGATTTAGTTGTAGTATGTACAGTTAAAATCCCCGATAACCCTTATTTATCTTCACATCCGGAAAATAGATGTATGAAGTACAGTTATATTACATTCTTAGCTCTAAAATTTAGGTTTTAGTTGCATGAAATACAACTAACCACTTTGAAGCGAATAATAACCAAATGAGCGATTCAAATAGAATCAAACAAATAGCAGTTCAGGAAACTCTCCCTGAACTGCTGTTCTGTGTTGTTTCTATTTACTGAGCTACTGCAGCTTTATCCGCAGAAACTGCAATGTCATTATAGTAAAGTCCAGTTCCATCACCAATTCCATAATTCAGTATACGGTTGTTGACCGGAACTAGGGCCGCACGATAAAGCGTAGGGAATACAGGAATCTCGTTAACCATAAACTGTTGCCATTCTTTATAGATCTCTTTACGTTTATTTACATCGAATGCATCCTCGGAGACTCCTTCGGTGAGCAAACGATCATTCTCTGCACTCGAGTAACGCGGGAAGTTAAAGATCGCGTCTTTACCATAAAGACCTGTTGGGTCAACATCAATCCCTACAGTCCAAGCACCTTGGTAAACATCCACAGAAGGATCATCCTCACCATTTTGTCCAACACGATCATAGAACGTATTAAATTCTACCATCTCCAAATTCACATTCAGACCAATCGCTTTCCAGGATTGTACATAATATTGAGCCAATGGTTCTGCAATGTCCGATCCTGTCATCGAGATGAAATTAATCTTCAGTTCACTGCCATCCGGATTCGTTCTAAATTCACCGTTAAGTTTGTAACCAGCGTCATCCAAGATCTTCTTTGCAGCTTCTGGATCATAAGGTACACCTGGATTAGAAGCATCATGGAATTCCGGATGGGAAGGTGGAATTAAAGTTGTTGCATTCCAGCGAAGACCACTATAGAATTTCTTACCCACTGTATCATTGTCTACAGCAGCCCACATAGCTTTACGCAGGTTCACATCCGCCATTTTAGCTTTAGGATCGGTAGCAACGACTTTTTTCTCTGCATCCCATTTACCTAGCTTAAATCCAATATACGTATATGCACGGTCAACAGCACCGAGATACTCGACATTTGACATTTTTGCATTATCTGGGAATTGATCGATAGGGAAGGCATCCACCAAGTCAACTCCACCAGACTTCAGTTCTTGCACAACAGTCGTAGGGTTGATTACCTTCAAAATTACTTTATCCAATTTAGGTGCGCCGCGCCAGTAATCTTCATTCTTAACGAATACTACAGACTCACCAGGAACGATACTTTCCACTTTAAAAGCTCCGAAGCCAATTGGCTTTTGACGAACTTCAGGGGATGAGGAGATTTTGGCAACATCCATACCACCAAAGATATGTTTAGCTAATGGATAAATCCATATGCCACCCGTTAACAGGGAAGGGGAAGATTTAAGATAAGTAATTTGCAGCTTCTTCTCACCCAGAACTTTAATACCAGAAATGGTCTTTGCTTTTCCGGAGTGGTATTCTTCCATACCTTCAATATTCGTAAAGTCAGAGCCGTAACGTGGACCATCATATTTCGGATTACCAATAACCTCATGCGCGAACAGCCAATCTTCTGCTGTCACTGGCTTTCCATCCTGCCAGTTCACATTGTCGCGAATCGTAAAGGTAAAGGTCCGTCCATCTTCTGCTACTTCATAAGTTGCTGCACCATCATTCGTGTACACATAGTCTTTGTCCCAAGTTAACAAGCCTTCATCGAACCAATTCAGCACTTCAGAATCTGGAGCTCCAGAATAGAAGTTCAAGTTCAAGGTACCTTCAAACGGACTGTCGGAAACGAGTCCAAAAGTAATTGTTCCGCCATCAATAGCTTCACCTTGATTAGTCTTAATGTTACTGAAATCCTTAATGTTATAAAGTCCGTCTTCTGCTTCAGGTGCTGCCGTCGCTTCTGCGGTTTCCGCAGGAGCACTGGCACTTGGTGCTGCTGTTGACTCAGCCGCTCCGTTGTTGTTCTTGGAGCCGCAAGCCGCAAGAGCGAACAACATTACTAACATTAATGAAACTAGTAAAGCTTTTGAACGAATGGCTTTTCTCATTTAATCATTTCCTCCCTTATTATCCTTTTCTTTGTCTTGCGTCGGTCGCACGTTTGAGCGCTTGACCCACATTATTTATACTCAACATCAGTACCAAGATCAGCAGTGATGCGGGTAACCAGATCCACCATCTGAACTCAAGCGTTTGCGGATTTCTCGCATAGCTTACAAGAGTACCCAGACTGGGTGTACTTTCTGGAAAACCAAAACCTAGAAAGGATAGGCCTGATTCCAATCCAATATTAGCTGCCAAATTTAAAGTCATCGTGACGATAATGATTGAGCTTAAGTTCGGCAGCACTTGTGTGAACATTATTTTAAGATTGGAGGAACCTAGGGTCTTAGATGCCTGAACGTAATCCAGTTCCTTCTCTTGTAACGTCTTGGAACGAATTAACCTGGCAATCCCCATCCATAGAAAGGCAGTCATGATAAAGGAGAAGGTTAACGTATTGTATTTAGGAACTGCACTCACAAAAGCTATAACAATCATTATAAAAGGCAAAATCATGAAGAAATCTACAACACGCATCGAAATATTATCTATCGTTCCACCAAAGTAACCTGAGATCAAACCTACTAGAATACCGATGACTCCCGTAAAAAAAGTAACCATAAAAGCAATCGACATGGAATTTCGTGTGCCTATAATTAATTGACCGAATACATCCCGTCCCCCATAATCGGTCCCCAGCCAGTGTACAGCCGAAGGCTTCTCATACAGGGCGAACAAGTCAACCGTAACAATTTCTTTTTGATCTAAAAATAAGGAAATCCCATAAACAGCGGCGATAATCGCAAATAGGAAAACCAGTGAGACCAAAGCCAATTTATCCCGGATAATCTCTCGCCAAACAATTCTGAAGCCTGATGGACTTTTATCTGTTTCCTGCAGCAGAGCTATCTCTGCGCTTGTCTTTGCCATTTCATTCACCTCAAAGTGTTCATCTTCTTATTTAATCCGGATACGAGGATCTACGATACTTAAGATAATGTCTGATAACAACGCACCGACGATGGCAGCAACCCCATACAGAAGAACTAGGGCCGTTACTACGCTGAAATCCCGGATCGTTATCGAACTGAGGAACAGCATACCCATACCCGGATAGCTGAAGATACTTTCAACGAACACCGTACCACCAATGAGCCCAGTAATCTCATACCCGAAAAATGCAGCAATCGGCAGTAAGGAATTACGCAAAATATGGCGATTATATACACGAGACTCTGAAGCGCCTTTGGCTCTTGCCGTGAGGATGAAATCCTTTTGTTTCGTATCAATGATCTCATTTCGCAAATACTGTACCGTTCCTACCGTTGCAATCAGCGCCATTGATAAAGCAGGGAGTAGCAAATGGTATAACTTACTCCAGAAGTGGCTTAGCGTACCCGGAACTTCTCCAGGACTAACACTGCCGCTAGTAGGAAACCAATGAAGATGAAATCCGAAGAGCCATACCATTAAGAGAGCGAAAATAAACAATGGTGCGGCAAAGCCAATATAGGTGTATCCAGTAATGAGGCGATCCAGCCATGAATCGTTATAACGACCGCTAGTAATACCAAGTGGAATAGCAATAAGGTATGTAAGGATCAGCGTGACAATCGCCAGCCAAAGTGTATTCATGAGGCGTTGACCGATAAGCTCTGATACAGGCATTTTGAAACGGAAGGATTGACCAAAATCACCTTGAATCGCTTTAGTGATCCAATCCCAGTACTGGATGTACCACGGATCATTTAAGCCTAGTTTTTCTCTCATCGCATCGATGGCCGCAGGATCAATATTTGGATCAAGCATCCCTGATAACGCATCTCCCGGCATCGCCTTCGCCATTAGAAAAACAAGAATACTTAATAGAAATATTTGAGGAATCATAATAAGAATTCTACGAACAATAATCTTCCACATATTCTCAACCTTTCTCAGGCAAGGCTACCAGATGAGTCTCGGAAATGGATTTCAATGGATAAGGCATGCCTTGTTCATCAAAATAATTCCGGTGCGCTTGTTCATATTCCAGACTTACTGATTTTCTAAACTCCGTCTGCTTCTCTCTTTGCTTAGGATCAATATCAGGAATGGCAGCAATTAGACGTTTGGTATAAATATGGCGAGGATTGTCAAAAATATCTTTAGCAGTCCCTTGCTCCACATGACGTCCTTTATACATAATCCCAATGTGATCACACATATGCCTAATGATTCCGAGATCATGACTGATGAACAGAAACGTAAGATTCAGTTCTTTTTGAATATCCTGCATAAAATTGAGCACCTGTGCCTGTACGGAAACATCCAGCGCAGAGACAGGTTCATCCGCAATAATCAACTTCGGTTTGAGCGCAATAGCTCTTGCAATACCGATCCGCTGCCGCTGACCGCCTGAGAATTCATGCGGATATTTAAGAATATTTTCAGGACTTAATCCAACCTGCATAAGCAATTCCTGCACACGTCTTTTTTCTTCGCCCGGAGACATCTTTTCGAAATTACGTAAGGGTTCAGCAATAATATCCAGCACACGTTTCTTTGGATTCAAGGAAGAGTACGGATCCTGAAAGATCATCTGAATGTCCTTGCGAATATTTTTTTGCTTACGTACACCCTTTGAAGCCAAATCCTGTCCTTCAAAAATCACACTGCCGCTAGTAATAGAATTGAGTCCAATGATTCCACGACCAGTAGTCGTCTTACCTGATCCGGATTCACCAACCAAACCGTAAGTTTTGCCTGCTTCAATAGTAAAACTAACATTATCAACTGCCTTGACTACGCCAATTTCCCTTCGAAAAACGCCGCCGTGGATTGGAAAATGAACTGCTAAATTTTTAACCTCAAGAAGTCCCATTGTAGATTGCCTCCTCGTTAGTATCCGGGAAATGAAAGTTATTATGGCAGGTGCAGCGAACAAAATGCCCTGGGGCTACTTCATGCAGCTGCGGATTTTCCTCATGCTCCCATTCCGGAATCCAAGGTGTTCGGGCCGCGAAACGGCATCCTTTACGCGGAAGATTCTGTAATGGTGGGACAATTCCCTGAATCACATGAAGTCTAGACTTCTCTTCTTTAACGGTTGGAATGGAGTTCAACAAGGATCTTGTATACGGATGCTTTGGATTAGACGTTAATGTATAAATATCTGCGATTTCTACGATTTGCCCGGCGTACATTACCGCAACCCGGTCAGCCATTTCACTCACAACCCCTAGATCATGGGTAATTAAGATAATGCCTGCTTGCATATCGTTTTTTAATTTTTTTATAAGTTCAAGAATTTGCAATTGGATGGTTACATCTAGTGCCGTAGTCGGCTCATCGGCGATCAAAAGCTTGGGGCCGTTGGCAATCGCAATAGCAATCACAACCCTCTGCCTCATTCCACCAGATAATTCGTGGGGATACTGCTGATATGTATGTTCGGGACGGGAGATTCCAACCTTGGTCAAAAGATCAATGACCTTCTCTTTTCTTTGCTTCTTCGAAAGCTTGGAATCATGTAGGATGAGTACTTCTTCAATCTGTGAACCGATAATCATGAGTGGATTTAATGCGGATAAAGGATCTTGAAAAATCATAGACATTTCTTGACCGCGCAGCTTGTTGAGTGCAGCAGGAGACATAGTAACGATATCCTGACCCTTGTATTTGATTTGTCCGTCTATTTTGGCCCTTGTGTGCAATCCCATAATTGAAAAGGCGAGCGCACTTTTTCCTGAGCCGGATTCTCCAACAATGGCAAGAATCTCATTTTTGCGAACGGACAGGGTAACATCGTCTACTGCAGCATAATAGTCATCTACGATTCTGAACGATGTGGACAAATTCTTGATTTCTAGTAATTCTTCGCTCAAATTAATCCCCCTAACGGCAAAAGTTTCAAAATTTACCCAATGAAATATTATGTAAATTTTGATATAACAGCATTCTTTTCATGAAACATATCAAACATTGACTGTTATGATTATTAACACCATTAAGAATAGAACAAGTACTTCCATCGGAATAAAAACTTGTTTCTCCGTAACTTTGTAGTTCATTTTAATTAACTTATGGTAAATTATCAATCTTTTCCTATAAAAAAAATTCGTTCATGTGATTAAAAGTAACGCAGACAACAAAAAAACGGCTCTAGGCCGCCTTTTTTTGGAATAAATTTTTTTCGTGTTACATTAAATTTATTTGCTTATTAGCATTAAAATGGAAGATACTACAGTCACTGGTGGACTATTGTTCTCGTCGGAGTCGTTGGTTGTGACGGATTTTAATTTCATTTCCTTGCTCGGTCGCTTGATAAAAGACACGCTGAGAAATCTCCTTAGGCAGATACTCCTGCTTCACATAATGCCCCGGAAAATTGTGCGGATATTGATACCCTTCATGCCCTAGTGCTGTAGCACCTTTATAGTGTGTATCACGTAAATGTAGCGGTACCTCAGCGGATTTAATCTCATCCATACTCGCCATTGCATTTGAAATAGCAGTATAGACGGCATTAGACTTCGGACTCTCCACCGCGAAAAGAATGGCTTGCGCAATGTTCAGCTTCGCTTCTGGCCAACCGTTATTTCTATAGGCTTCAAGCGCACTCACCGCTTGGACCATAGCCTGGGGATTAGCTAAGCCAATATCCTCACTGCTCGCTGCAATTAGTCGACGAATAAAAGTCATCGGGTCCATCCCCAATTTCTCTACCGCATACAGAAACCAGAACAAGGCAGCATCACTAGAACCTCGAATACTTTTGTGAAAAGCAGATAGAACATCATACTGCGTCGATTCATCTGCCTTCACAATGGGGCGCCGAATCGACTCTTCTGCCACCTCCAGCGTGATATGCACACTCCCGTCTACCTCTGGAGCAGTAGTTAACGCTGCAAGTTCCAGAGCATTTAAAGCCCGCCTGATATCTCCATTAGCCATGGTAGCAATATGCAGTAATGCTTCTTCATCGACCTGAAGCTCCATAAATCCAAGCCCTCTATCCTTGTCTGCTAAAGCTCTGCGCATCGCGACCAGACTGTGTTCACTCGTTAGCGCCTCTAGCTGAAACAAGGTAGAACGGCTCATAAGTGCTCCGTTAACGTAATGGAACGGGTTCTCCGTAGTTGCGCCAATAAATGTAATGGTACCTTTTTCTACTGCTGGCAATAGCGCGTCCTGACGTGAACTGTTAAACCGATGCACCTCATCCAGAAAAAGAATCGTCTTAGAACCATAAAGGGTTTTATTATTTTGGGCTCGTTCAATGACCTCCCGCACATCCTTCACAGAAGCCTCGACCGCATTCAGGCGTACGAATTCACCTTGTGTGTGATGAGAAATGATATGAGCTAATGTTGTTTTGCCACATCCAGGAGGTCCATAGAGCAAAATCGAAGAGACCTGGTCTGCCTCGATCGCTCTTCGCAGCAGCTTTCCCCGGCCTATGATATGTTCTTGACCAATATATTCATCCAGATTCTCCGGTCTCATTCGGTCCGCAAGCAACCGTCCGCTCCCGTTGTCCTCTCCCACAGAAAATAAATCCATAACTCCACTTCCTTGCTATATTCTTATAAAAGCCAATGTATATCTCCCATTATCATACCATAGACTTATTTTTCACAAAAAAATAAAAAGAGCATGATCTCGTCTTAGAAAGGCGGGAGCCATGCTCTTTTTTCAAAATATACGAAAGTATAGGTTCCACGCTATACTTTATCCTTATTATTTCTCGCATAAACGCTTACCGTCCTTATAGGGACGCCAAAGGCGTTTATGCTTGAACTGTACGCTAGCAATTTATTGCCAGCCGCATTTTTGATATGATTTTCCGAATGCTCTCTTCCGACAGATGATACTTCTTCTGAAGCTCTGCTACGGAATCGCCTTTTCGATGACAACTGAAAATTTCCTCATTGCGGTTTGCTATCTCTTTCCTCGAACCGCTGTTCTCGCCCCATCTAACCCGCTCTTCCGTTTTCTTCGGGATGTAGAGCAGTTCACCTTGGATGTATCCCTGAAGCTCTTTGAGCAAGCCAGGGGGGAGCACATCCTTCCCATTTACATAACTCAACTTGCATTTCCTCCTTCAACAGGTGTGTTCCTATGCGTCCGTCAACTACTGATAAAGTAATTTCCACGTCACCTGCCTCCTTTCTTCTCCTCATATTTGGAAAAATCCGTAATTTCATTATATAAAAACCTCTTGGTAGCGTCTACATTCTAATTCACATTTCGTAATCCTAATGAATAATCGGTACATATATCTCATGTTTTGAAATAAGGAGGCCTTACGGCCTCCTCGCTTTAAGCGGGTTTCCGTCTTAGACGGAAACCACCTCGTATACTGAAATCATTTCACTCAGCCTCCTTCCAGAAGTGTTCTTGCCCGGCCGGACACTTATTATTAAGCCATACCCGTAGGGGAGTTACAAGTTCAAAAACAGTTATAACTGTTCTCCACCAGACTTAGTTCCCCTCAGAATCGCTTTCAACCGCCGTTTGCACATAGGAAGGCATTTCCCCATTATGGAGTAACCACAGCTCGTGAAGCGCTCGTGTACAGCCTACATACATCAGCTTCGCATCCCATGCTGTCGCTCCGTAATGGTCTTGATCGGCATCTGCTAAGATGACCGCATCAAATTCCAATCCTTTAGATAAATACACAGGTAGTACCGATAATCCACCCTGATATTGCGTCATGCTACCGTCGATCAGATGAATATCTTCAAAATGCTGCTCTAGTTCAGCATACAGCTCTGTGGCTTCACGTAGACTACGTGTCAGCACAGCCACCGTACGATATTCCCTTCCAGACAGGGACTTCAGTGCCGATTGTATAGTGCTCAAACGAGCATTTCCTTCAGCTTCCCGTTCTCCGACTATTTCCCCGTAGGCGATCATCCGAACAGGGTCACCACTACGAAAGACAGGAACAGCCAACAACGAACTTTCTACTCCCGAGGATAGAATTCCATTAGCGAAGTCTATAATTTCCATGGTTGAACGATAGCTGCGTGTCAACGCATGGTAAGCCGTGTTCTCAGGGGCAAATAAGGTCTGCATCTCTTCCCATGCGTGTACGCCTTTATAAGCGTGTATACCCTGCGACAGATCGCCTAGAATGGTAAAGGAATGTCCACGCACGTATAAATCCAGCACCGCAATTTGGAAGGGGGAGAAATCTTGGGCTTCATCGATCACCACATGATCAAAACGAGCGCCACCTTCGTTCCCATTCAAAAGATAATAAATATATAACAGAGGTGGTAAATCCTCTTCACGTATAATCCCTTTTTTCAGCTCTTTTGCCGTTTCCTTCAGCACAGCTGCTGGAATATTCTCAGGTGGATCCACCGGCCAATCTTCCGGGACTTTAGCCGCACGAAAGATTTGCTTGTAGATCGTCAGCGGATCATACTTAGGCCATTTTGCACTGTATGCTTTTTCTCGTGCAGCACCTTTTTTCTTGCGATCCTTCATAGCTGCAGCTGAAGGACTCTTCTTCAGCTCCATCTCAATCCAGCGATGTATCCGTGCCATTACACGTTCCTTACGCTTCGCTGGCGGATAAGGAGCGTACTCCTCATTATGCCAGCGCAAGATCATGGAGCGGCGCAGCACAGCACCTTCCCATGGGATAAAATCACCCTCAGGTACCGAGCTGCTTTCCAATAGCTTGATGCTGGACTCTATTATTCCCATCAACACCGTAGAACCCTTGAAGCGTCCAGGTGTCTCTTCTGTAATCACAGGCATGCCGCCCGGAGTTTCGAACCAACGATTCATCGTCTCCGTAGCATCTTGCTCTGGAAGCTCCAGACCTAGTACATTTGCAGCCCAATCCGGGAAAGTGCTCTGGGCAATATTTCCTACACCAAGTTCAGGCAGTACATCCGAAATATAATCCAGAAACATTCGGTTCGGTGCAAAAATAATCATTTTTTCTGCAGAGACCTGATCTTTGTATTGATACAGCAGAAAGGCTAAACGGTGTAGTGCAACTGTAGTTTTACCACTTCCCGCTACGCCCTGTATGATCAATGCTGTATTTTTGGCGGCCCGGATAATCTCGTCCTGTTCCTCCTGAATGGTCGATACGATATCGCGGAGACGATTATCTTTGTTCTCACCCAGGCGATAGACGAGAAACTCATCTGACACCACAGGTGCGTCACTCTCCCGGTTGTACGTATCTGCGACGCGCTCCAGAATCTGCTTCCGGATCACCACGTTGCGCTTGAGGTATACCAGTCCTTCTATCAGCCCCTCAGGAGCTTCATAAGAGGCAGGCTCCGTACCACCGGTAAACGAATAGAACAGGCTTGCTACCGGTGCGCGCCAGTCGATGACTAGCGGACGGTCGCTTACCTGCTCGCGGTCTACGCCGATTTTGCCTATATAGAGTGCCTTCCGCTGCTTCTCATCATTGCCCTGAAAATCAAGCCGTCCGAAATAAGGCTCCTGCCGAAGCTTGGCAAGATCTTTGCGCTTCTGATCACGGTTCGCTTCTAACACCTGTTCCGTATAATCATGTCCCGTGTACACCGGAGTCTGGTTAAGTTTCTCCAGTAAGGTGTCAATCTCAGTAAGCGCTTGATTCAGCCTGTCTTCTTCCTCTTGATAGGCACTTTGAAAGTTGTCTTCCAATTTCAGTTACCTCCTAAAAGTTTATCGAGCTTAAATTTTCATTCTCCTCATTCCCTCTTCTCACGCAAAAAGGATACCCATTGTAGCATAATCAGCACTAAAATACCAAATCTTTCAAGCGAACATACGACTACAGCACAGCTTGCAAAATAAAGTTAGCTACAAATAAACCCGCAATCCCATACAGCGCAGGAGGTACTTCCTTTCCCTTGCCCACCGCAAGCTTCACGATCGGATAAGTAATAAATCCAAAAGCCATACCATCTACGATGCTATAGGTGAATGGAATCATGACCATGATTAGGAAAGAAGGAAAGAGCTCTGTTAAATCTCCCAAGTCCATTTCACGCACATTCTGTACCATAAGCCCACCGATTACAATCAAGATCGGAGCGATAGCACTATCTGGAATGTAGGAGAGCAGAGGGAGGAACAGGAATGTCGCCCCGAACAGCAGCCCTGCCACGAGTGAGGTCAGTCCCGAACGTCCACCTGCAGCAATACCTGCATTAGATTCCGCAGCGGCTACTACAGGACTGCTTCCGAAGAGACCTGCAGCGATATTGGCAATAGAGAGTGCTCGTAAGCTACTCTTGAAGCGCTCAGGACGCCCTGCCATCATAGTCTGTGAGGCGACTAGCCCAATATTTTCAAATACAACAATTAAGAGCAGTAAGAAAACAGCAATCCAGAACACAAGGCTCACTATGCCGCTCCAGTCCATTCCCAGAAATAAGCTTTCATAACCCGTAAATACATGACCGGATGCCTGCTTCTCAGGCGCGTGAGCCGCTCCCAGCAAGTAGGCTAGACCTGTACCAACCAGCATACTGATAAGCAAACCACCGTTGGTCCCGCGGATAAACAGTACTAAAGCGAGTAACAAGGTTACACAGGAAGTGATAACTGCTGGATCGCTAAAATGTCCTATAGCAACAAACGTGGTCTGATGCGCAATCACAATCCCGCTTTTTTGCAGTCCTATAAAGGTCAGAAAAAGCCCTATCCCGACTGTAATGGCATGCTGTAGGTTTTGAGGAATCGCCTCACTTAGAATACGATAAAGCGATGTGAAGGCCACGATAGCGAATAACACACCGGTTATTACAACTACAGTAAGTGCCTCTCTCCAACCTAAATTCATTGAATGTACAAGTGTGTATGTGAAAAATGCGTTTATCCCCATCCCTGGTACCACGATGATTGGTGTCTTCCCACCGAAGGCCATCAGTAGACAGCCTGTAATGGCAGTCAATAGTGTAGCCACCATTGCTGGTCTAAGCGGCATACCCGCGTCATGAAGAATGGTCGCATTCACCATTACAATGTATACCGAAGCAAAATACGAAAGGATCCCTGCAGCCCACTCCCGTTTCCAGTCATTCTCAGGTGCAAGCCCTACACTATTTCGCCAAAAATTTGATTTCATGTACAAAAACCTCCACTGATATTAAGTTCCGCAGGCGGATATTACCCGGATAATAAGGCTTATAATCAACGGTTCATCCCGGTTCAATTATTATGCCTATTTGTGGTCTGCATCTTGCAGACCCGCCTGTTAACCACAACAAAAGGGCGTACGCAACTGGATTTCAGCTGGTCGCCCTTTTGGTCCATTTTACTACTACTATCGCTATAATTGAAACAGCATCAGCTCAGCGATTCACTTACACGCTGACGCCTCCAGCCTCAAGCAAATCACGCACGGCAACACTGACCATGATCAGGCCTGCTACCGGCGGAACGAAGGCGTTACTAGCTGGTGGTTGTTTCGCTTTACGTCGATCCGGCGCATTCTCCGGAACGATCTTATCCGTAACATCCTGACGTGGCTTCATTGGCGGCTCAGTAGAGAAAACCACCTTCACGCCTTTCTTAATTCCTTCCTTACGCAGCTTCTGACGAATGACACGCGCAATAGGGTCATAAGTTGTCTTGGAAATGTCCGCTACCTGGAATCTTGTAGGATCCATTTTGTTGGCAGCGCCCATGCTTGAGATCATTGGAATTCCACGGGACAGACATTCTTTGATTATGTGAACCTTATAAATAATCGTATCCGAAGCATCAAGTACATAATCAGGTTTTAATTTGAACAATTCCTCATAGGTTTCTTCCGTATAGAACATGTTGAGCGCAATCGCTTCGCATTCCGGATTGATCAGCTTCACACGGTCTACCATCAGTTCAGCCTTCTTCTGCCCAACCGTAGTTGTGAGTGCATGAATCTGGCGGTTTACATTGGTGATGTCTACAGTGTCCTTATCTATCAGAATCAGTCTGCCGATGCCGGTACGCGCCAAAGCCTCAACTGCTATACCGCCAACACCGCCGATGCCAAGCACCGCTACCGTGCTGTTCTTCATTATTTCCAGACCTTCCGGTCCGATCGCCAGTTCCGTGCGTGAGAACTGATGTAGCATGAGGTTCAGCCTCCTTCAAAAGCTTTGGCGAAGCAGAAATCTGCCTCGCCCGCTTCGATTAGTTAATTATTCTTTTTCTTTCTTCGGTTTAAGCGCCAGCTTAATGTGCAGCTGCTCCAATTGTGAACCATCTACTGGCGAAGGTGCATCCATAAGTAGATCTGTTGCACTTGCCGTTTTCGGGAATGCGATGGTTTCACGCAGATTTGTACGACCGGACAGCAGCATAACTAGACGATCTAAACCGAAAGCGATACCACCGTGTGGAGGTGTACCATATTCGAACGCATCCATCAGGTAGCCGAACTTCTCATAAGCAACCTCTTTCGTAAATCCAAGGGCTTCGAACATTTTCTCCTGTACTTCGCGTTTGTAAATCCGCATGGAGCCTCCGCCTACTTCATAACCGTTCAGAACGATGTCATAAGCTTGTGCACGGATCGCACCTGGATCTGTGTCAAATAGATGCAGATCCTCTTCACGTGGACGAGTGAACGGATGGTGTTCTGCTACATAACGTTTCTGATCTTCGTCATATCCAAGGAGTGGGAAGTCTGTAACCCAAGCGAACTTGAACACGTTATCGTCAATCAGACCGAGCTGACGTCCAATTTTAACACGAAGGGCGCCTAGAACGTCTGCTACAACCTTTTTATTATCAGCGGAGAAGAGGAGAAGGTCGCCTTCTTCAGCGCCTGTACGTTCCTTCACAGCCGCAATTTCTTCTTCGGAGAAGAATTTCACAATCGGCCCTTTGAATTCCCCGTCTTTCACTTGAATCCATGCCAAGCCTTTCGCGCCATAGCGAGCAGCATAAGGTCCAAGGTCATCGATTTCTTTACGAGTCCAAGTGCCACAGCCTTTAGCATTTAGACATTTCACTTCGCCGCCTTTTTCGATTACAGAAGCGAATACCTTAACACCGCTAGTAGCAACAATATCGTTCATTTCTACAAGCTCTAATCCAAAACGCAGATCAGGTTTGTCAGAACCGTATTTGCCCATAGCATCAGCATAAGTCAACCGTTGGAACGGAAGCTCAATATCTGCTCCTACAGTTTCCTTGAACAGACGCTGCATCAGCTTCTCCATCATACCAAGCAATTCATCTTGTGACAGGAATGAAGTCTCAATGTCGACTTGAGTGAATTCAGGCTGACGGTCAGCACGCAAATCTTCATCACGGAAACAACGAGCAATTTGGTAATAGCGCTCAACGCCGCCGACCATCAACAATTGCTTGTAGATTTGTGGAGATTGCGGCAATGCGAAGAATTCGCCTTCATGCACACGGCTTGGTACCAGATAATCACGCGCGCCTTCCGGTGAGCTCTTAGTTAGGATCGGTGTTTCTACGTCGATGAATCCTTCACTGTCAAGGAAATCACGGAAAATCTTAGAAGCTTTCGAGCGAAGCAGCAAGGTTCTTTGCATCTCCGGACGACGAAGGTCTAAATAGCGATATTTGAGACGCAGAGACTCGTCTACTTCCACACCATCTTCGATGAAGAACGGAGGTGTCTTAGCTGCGTTCAGCACTTCAATGTCCGTAATTTGCACTTCAATTTCACCTGTTGGCAGGTTGCGGTTAATGGTTTCCTCATCACGTTTAACAACTTTACCTTTAACAGCCAGGACGTATTCACTACGAACCTTATCAGCAATTTGTAAGGCTTCGCCAGAGTAGTCTGGGTTAAATACAACTTGTACAATACCGCTTCTGTCACGCAGATCAATAAATAATACGCCCCCAAGGTCACGGCGAGTCTGCACCCATCCGTTCAAGGTTACCGTCTGTCCAATATGTTCTGGTGTTAATTGTCCACACTGATGACTTCTTTGCATAATTTATCATTCCCCTTCATGGTTAAAAATACATTTTTAATCTTTCTCTATACAGTCACCATAAGACGTTAGTCAGATGGTCTAAACCAGTGCCTGACCCAGCTCATCCAGCTTCACGGTGCGTTGCTCCCCTGTATTCATCGACTTCACGGTAATTACACCATTCTTCAGCTCATCTTCGCCAAGAATCGCAGTATAACGTGCCGACATACGGTCTGCGGATTTCATCTGTGCCTTCATTTTCCGGCCTAGGTAGTCACGTTCTGCTGAGAACCCTTGGCTGCGCAGAATATATAGCTGCTTAGAGATTTCGATATCAGCTTCCTCACCGAGAGCTACGAAGTACACATCCAGTGGCTTCGCCGTCTCCAGCTCTACCTTCTGATCCTCCAAAATGAGGAGAATTCGTTCAAGTCCAATCCCAAAACCAATACCCGGTTGATCCGGTCCACCAATTTCTTCAACCAAACCGTTGTAACGGCCTCCGCCGCCCACGGTATCAATCGAACCAATACCTGCTGCTTTATATTCAAACGCTGTATGCGTGTAATAATCCAGTCCTCTTACAAGTCGAGGGTTAATGGTGAATTCCACACCCATGATATCAAGGTGCATCTTCACCTTTTCAAAATGAGTCGTGCACTCTTCGTCCAGACTATCCAAAATGGAAGGCGCATCTGTAAATTTATCTTGATCTACCTTACAATCCAGCACGCGAAGCGGATTACGCTCAATACGACGCTGACAGTCACTGCAAAGGGTATCCTTCATTGGTCTTAAGAAACCCAATAATTT
Source organism: Paenibacillus sp. FSL F4-0236 (assembly GCF_038000135.1). Taxonomy (NCBI): domain Bacteria; kingdom Bacillati; phylum Bacillota; class Bacilli; order Caryophanales; family Paenibacillaceae; genus Paenibacillus; species Paenibacillus sp. FSL F4-0236. The sequence continues at coordinate 600,948 of NZ_JBBOBK010000001.1, read as the reverse complement.
CTCCCGATAAGCTGCGCGGCTAGGTGCGTTACCGACAGAATTGATTTCCACTCTTACATCCTTAAGGCCAAGATCCTTATAGAATTGATAGCCTAAGGAGACTACTTCCGCATCAATAGCCGGATCCACAGCTCCAAAAGCCTCAATACCAAACTGATGGAATTGACGATATCTACCTGCCTGTGGACGCTCATAACGGAACATAGGTCCGATATAATACAGCTTACTTACATCAGGTTCACCGTAAAGCTTGTTCTGAACATAAGCTCTAACGACACCAGCCGTTCCTTCTGGACGCAGCGCCAGATCACGATCGCCTTTATCCTTGAACGTGTACATCTCGCCTTCTACAATATCCGTTGTTTCGCCTACTCCACGCTCGAATAACCCCGTATACTCGAACATCGGCGTACGGATTTCACGGTAATTGAAACGACGGCATAAATCTCTAGCCTTCCCCTCAATATACTGCCATTTCTCCACAGCTCCCGGAAGCACATCCTGCGTTCCTGTAGGTTTCTCGAATCTTTCTTTAGCCACAGTCTATCCCTCCTAAAAAATACCCCTCTAAATCTGCTCTCTTCATCACTTCATCATGCTAAACAAAACAAAAAATCCCCCGCCCTGTTTATAAAAAACAGGGACGAGGGATTATCATAACCAATAATACACCCGTGGTACCACCCACATTCCGGATCAGAACCATTCTGAATCCGCTCAAAGCGGTTAACGCCCGCCTACGCATAACGGCTACTGATAGCGGCAATATACATTGCCCACTTTCGCCGTACGTTCTCGGGGAGGTCATTCATTCGCTCATCAACAGAATCCTTGCAGCCAAGCAGAAACGATAGATCATCCATTGTACTGGATATCATCTGAATCTACAGGGGATTCCTCTCTGGAGTTGTGGGTCCTCGAATTACTTGTTCCCGTCATCAAAACCATATGATAAAATCGTATATTTTTAAATTCTACTGAACTACTGCGCTAAAGTCAAGGCAGGAAATGCGAAGATGAATAAAAAATTCGACAACTTTCAACTTTTGACCTTTAACTTCAACCGTTACAAAAAAAATGACCTGCAGCCAAATGCTGCAGGTCCATCATCATATATTATTAAAAAGGGGGTCATGCCTTTATTATAAACACGCTATATTAAGGAAACATGTATGTAATATTACGATTATATTACATTCATGAAAGCGGTTTATTTTAATAGATTGTTGTTAATCGAATTGCTCTACAAATGCTCCTTTGCCCCGAAGGGTTTCCACAACCTCATTATAATTCTCTTCTGCAACACTTAGGTCCATCACATAACGAAGTTTACTTAAATCCCCATCTTCGAGCTCTCCATCTGCTACATCCGCACTAACCTGGTCTTCATCCACGCTATAATGGGTCTCAGGCTCATCACGCGTTTCGGAGGCGGCAACACCAGGGGCCAACATAGCTCCAGCTGCCGGAGTGCTACCCGTTCCAAGCGTCCCCACTGTACCTGCGGCTAACGTCGTATTACTAAACGGGGCTATCGGAAACAGAATTCTACGATCTTCCCCAATAGGGTCCGTGAGTGGCCATACCTCCAAGCCATCTACCTTGTAACTAATCAATGCTATTTTAGCACCTTCTGCTTCATTTTCCGTTCTAAAATATGCTTGGATTTTTCTGGTCATTACCATTACCTCCTTTAGATTATAAGACTCTGTGTTATTAATTGCTATTGCAGGACCTTCAATATTTCACGAACGAAGGCAGGCTCATCTTTCGGGGTACGCGAAGTAATGTAATTACGATCAACTACCACTTCTTCATCTTTAAACTCCGCACCAGCGTTCACAACATCATCTTTCAACGGAGGATAACAGGTGATGGTACGTCCTTTAAGCAAGTCTGCACTGATCAGAATTTGGGGTCCGTGGCAAATAGAAGCGATAGGCTTACCAGCTTCGTTTGCTTCTTTCACAAACTTCAAAATATCTGCATTTTGCCGTAAATTTTCTGGGGAAGAACCTCCAGGAATTACTATCGCGTCATAATTACCTGCTTGAACGTCAGCTATAGCTTTATCGGTTGCGTAGGAGACTTCCTTCTTTTTGCCTAGTAAGGTCTCACCCTTCTTTAAACCAATAATGTCAGCTTGATGTCCTGCCTTTATAACTTCATCGTAAGGGACCTTCATCTCAGAATCTTCAAAATCATTAGCTAGTAAAAATGCAACATTACTCATGTGATAAGTTCTCCTCTCTGCTTGTGCAAATGAATAGGTACTTATTGATCTTTCTTGTCGTCTATTACCCTTATCACAATGATTTCTAACCTCTAATCAGAAAATATCCCCGGTTAACCGCATCAAAAAGCCGCCTCCACCACCCATTTCAGGTACGCGGTAAGAGATTACGGCTTCTTCCTTTGATCACTTGAGATTCAATTTCATCTTCTGTCTTTTTGGCTAATGCATAGGCTTCTACAGGACTCCCTGTCGCTAGTGCCGGGATACTTCTCCATACCCATGCCTTCTGTGAATGTCTCATTGCTAAGCTCCTTGCATCGTGCGGGATAACTGTCTACCTTTAGTTTATCCAGCTCCAAGAGGCTCTATCCGCACAAGTATCTTACTCACTGCTCATCCACAATAAAAAAAGATGTCGAAAGTTAGCTCCGCTAGAAGCAATTTTCGACATCTTTTTTTTTCATTAACTGCGGCTATCTAAAATGAGAGTAACCGGGCCCCAATTGGTCAGCGACACATCCATCATCGCTCCAAATACCCCCGTCTCCACTTGAAGGCCGCCAGCTCTAAGCTCTTGGTTAAAGTAATCATAAAGTCGCTCGGCCTCCGCGGGAGCTGCTGCTCCCATGAAATTCGGCCGTCTCCCCTTACGACAATCCCCGTATAAAGTAAACTGGGATACTGAAAGAATCGCTCCCTCAGTCTCTGTGACACTGTAGTTCATTTTACCAGCATCATCTTCAAAAATTCGTAGTCCTGCTATTTTATCCGCCAAATATTTGGCATCCTTTTCTGTATCCTCATGCGTAACGCCAACTAGCAGCATTAAGCCTTTGCCAATTTCTCCGGTCACTGCCTTATCCACGGTTACTTTGGCGTCCTTACAACGCTGTACTACAACTCTCATCGTACTACTCCGCTCCTTGCCCTATTGCATGATCCGATTCACTGTATATACATCCTTGACTCGTTTCACTTTATCTACAACGGATTGCAGATGTTCCGTGTTACGAATGAGAATGGTCATATGAATCATTGCCATTTTATTCTTGTCAGAGCGCCCAGTGACTGCAGAAATGTTCGTTTTACTCTCGGAAACTGCCTGCAGCACTTCATTGAGCAGTCCATTACGATCATGACCTGTAATCTCAATATCCACACTGTAGTTTGCTTCCATCGTACCTTCCCATTCCACTTCAATCACCCTTGCTGCTTCTTCTCCGTCACCTTCACCCGGAATGTTAGGACAATCCTGGCGATGTACAGATACACCCCGGCCCCGTGTAACATACCCTACAATGTCGTCACCCGGTACCGGATTACAACATCGTGCAAAACGGACAAGTAAATTTTCAATTCCCTTTACACTAACACCATTGGTCGGTTGATTACGTTTTTCGCCGGAAGACTTGATCTCCTTCATCTCTGAAGTAAGCTCTAAATGATTAGCAGCTTCTTCCTGCTCTTTGCGCAGCTTTTCCGTCAGACGGGAAGCAATCTGCGAAGCGGTAATCCCACCAAATCCAACGGCAGACAGCATATCCTCAACATCGTTAAAAGCAAATTTCTTCGCTGCTTCTAAAAGCTTATCATCAGAAATCCACTCAGAAACTTCGACATTCAGACGCTTCAGCTCACGTTCAATCGCTTCGCGACCTTTTTCGACATTTTCCTCACGTTTCTCTTTTTTGAACCATTGCTTAATTTTGCTTCGCGCATGTGAGGATTGAGCAATCTTGAGCCAGTCGCGGCTTGGTCCGTACGAATGCTTCGATGTCAGTATCTCTACAATATCGCCCGTCTTCAACTTGTGATCCAATGGTACGATCCGCCCGTTCACCTTAGAACCAATCGTACGATTACCCACTTCCGTATGAATACGGAATGCGAAATCAAGTGGTACAGAACCCGCAGGAAGCTCAATAACCTCGCCTTTAGGCGTAAACACGAACACAAGATCCGAGAAAAAGTCCATTTTGAGTGATTTTACGAACTCTTCGGCATCCTTGGCCTCATGCTGAAGCTCCAATATTTCGCGAAAAAAAGGCATCCGATTCTCAGGATTCACATTATTGCTGGTTCCTTCTTTGTATGCCCAGTGTGCTGCTATCCCGAATTCAGCCGTGCGATGCATTTCCCAAGTGCGAATTTGCACTTCGGTTGGCTCTCCGCCAGGACCTACCACTGTAGTATGCAAAGATTGATACATATTGGCTTTGGGCATAGCTATATAATCTTTAAATCGACCTGGCATTGGCTTCCAAAGGGTATGAATAATTCCGAGGGTTGCATAACAATCCTTGATATTATCCACAATGATACGGATGGCCAGCAGGTCATAGATCTCATTAAACTGTTTGTTTTTCGTACTCATTTTGTTATAGACACTGTAGATATGCTTCGGACGACCTGAAAGATCACCTTCAATGCCCATTTCATCCAGCTTGGCACGAATACGGCCAATTACGCTGTCGATAAATTGCTCACGTTCAGCCCGCTTCTTATGCACTAGATTAGCAATGCGATAATACTGCTGCGGATTCAAGTAACGAAGCGCAATATCCTCCATCTCCCACTTAATCGCGGAAATCCCCAAACGATCAGCCACAGGACAGAAAATCTCCAGCGTTTCGTAAGAAATACGTCGCTGGCTCTCTTCAGATTGATACTTTAACGTACGCATATTATGCAGGCGATCCGCTAGTTTGATAACGATGACCCGGATATCCTGCGCCATCGCAATAAACATCTTACGGTAATTCTCGTTCTGCTGCTCTTCCTTTGAGCGAAAACGGATGCGTTCCAGCTTAGTTAAGCCATCGACAAGCATCGCGCAGGTATCGCCAAATTTCGCGCGGATTTGTTCCAATGAGACCGTCGTATCTTCCACAACATCATGCAAAAGCGCCGCAACAATAGATATAACATCCATTTGCATATTGACGACAATATCTGCCACCGCCAGCGGATGCAGAATGTATGGCTCCCCCGACTTGCGGATCTGCCCGTGATGAGCCTGATCGGCAAATTCATAAGCTTCCCGGATGCGGAGAAGATCTTTATCTTTTATATAGGCGCCAGCCTTATCAATTAATCGCTCTATGCCCATTCTCGTCGTATCCGTTTCCTTTCTATAATAAAATGAACCCGCAATCATTCTGAAATCTGCAGGTTCCAATCATTTCGCAAGCAACTTACGCTCTTGTTCAAAGTTGTCTATAATTATGACGCTTACGAGGGATTACGTCAACACTTGCCATCTCATGGTATTCAAGAAGTAAAAGTTATGAAAATCGGACAAATTAATAACACTTGTGAAAATGTTGTTGTAAAAATGTCCAGTTCTATTTAATCTAGTAAAGGCGGATTTTCGCTGGACAACATCATATCCATTAAGAAAGAGGAGTGAACTCCATTGCAACGCGAAATTCAAGTTAATGAAAAACTTCCATGGGGCCCCGGTTTTCTGTTAAGCCTACAGCATTTGTTCGCCATGTTTGGCAGTACAGTGCTAGTACCTAACTTGTTCGGGGTTGACCCTGGCATGATTTTGCTGATGAACGGTATCGGCACACTGCTATACATTTGGATTTGCCGTGGTAAAATACCTGCCTACCTTGGCTCCAGCTTTGCATTTATCGCACCCGTATTATCAGTGCTTGCTGATCATAAAGATGATCATATGAAAGGGTACTCGCTTGCTTTGGGCGCTTTCATCATCACAGGTGTTATCTTTGTGCTCGTTGCTTTGATCATCCGTTATGCAGGAACAAAATGGATCGATGTTGTCTTCCCTCCAGCAGTAATGGGAGCTATCGTAGCAACGATCGGACTTGAACTTGTGCCTGTTGCCGCGCGAATGGCAGGACTTATTGCCCCTGAAGGTGTTGCAGTTGCAGACTGGACTCCAGATGGCAAAGCAATCACACTTTCTATGGTGACACTGGGCGTAACCGTAATTGGAGCTGTACTCTTCCGCGGTTTCCCAAAAATCATTCACATCCTCATCGGTATCGTAACTGGTTATGGTTTAGCTTATATTATGAAAATGGTGGATACCGCTGCAATATCTAATGCGAATTTTTTAGCGCACCCTACCATTGTTACTCCATCCTTCGATTGGAATGTAATCCTGACTATCATCCCAGTATCGCTAGTAGTAATCGTTGAACATATCGGACACTTACTTGTAACCAGCAATATTGTTGGCAGAGACTTGGCTAAAGATCCTGGACTTGACCGCTCCCTGATGGGGAACGGGATATCTACAATTATCTCCGGTTTTATCGGTTCTACTCCAAATACAACCTACGGTGAGAATATCGGGGTTATGGCATTAACTAAAGTTTATTCTGTATATGTGATCGGTGGCGCAGCAGTGATTGCAATTCTGCTATCGTTCTCCGGTACTTTTTCCTCCGTTATCGCTAATATCCCAACACCTGTAATGGGCGGCGTATCACTACTATTGTTCGGTGTAATTGCCGCATCCGGTCTGCGAATCTTCGTAGAGCAAAAAGTTGATTTTTCCAAAGCCACTAACATGATTATGGCTACGTTGGTGCTTGTTGTCGGAATTAGTGGTACAACCCTTACTATGGGTAGCGTAAAACTCAGTGGTATGGCTCTAGCTACGATTGTTGGTATCGTTCTAGCCCTATTCTTCAAACTCATTGAAGTTCTTGGACTGTCTAATGAAGGTGGAGAAAGCGATAAAGCTGCTCACTAATTTATTTATGAATTAATAATTCAAAAAGACTGCTCCAGATCCATTTTATGGATTGGGCAGTCTTTTTTCGTATCTCTTTTGACCAAAAAATCGAAAAACAGCAACCCTCCGCTAGTAGTAACAGAGAATTGCTGTTGTTTGCACTTTTCCACATTATTCGATACATAAATCCCGATTTATTTCCCGGGAAAAGACAAGTTTATCGTATTAATCTTCGTAATCAACTAATGTAATAACTTCAATTCCAGAAAGCTTATTACGTCCAGCAAGCTCAACCAATTCAATCAAAAACGCTGCGCCTACCACTTTACCACCAAGCTGCTCCACAAGGTTAACCGAAGTAGCTATAGTACCTCCTGTTGCTAACAAATCATCAGCAATCAATACATTTTGTCCAGGCTTAATGGCATCCGTGTGAACAGCAAGTGTGTCTTTACCATATTCAAGATCATATCCAACCTCGATAGTCTCATACGGCAGTTTACCACTCTTACGAATCGGCACAAAACCTACGCCCAATGCATAAGCAAGAGGTGCACCAACTACAAAACCACGTGCTTCCGGTCCAGCGATCACATCGATTTCTAAGTGGGATACAAGAGCTTTCAAGGCATCAATTGCCTGGCGATATGCATCACCGTCTTTTAACAAGGTGGTGATATCTTTAAAACTAATACCTTCTTTTGGGAAATCAGGAATCACGCGAATACTATCTTTAAAATCCAAATTTTTCATCTCCTAAAAGTTTTGTTAGCATATGCTACTTTGAGTCCGTTTCGGCAAAACTTGCTTCGTAAGCGTCTGCTTTGTTTTGTTTAGTCTTTATGATACGCCTAAACGGCGTGATAACATCCAATCCTGTAGTTCAGACAAGCTACCTTCCATGAAGTACTGCTCCATTTCCGCCATCTGCCCCAGTCTAACAAAATGTCTTGATGCAGTAAGGCTTTTAGCTGCAGGTTGCGTAATAAAGGTTACACTTCCCTGACTTCTTTCAATAAACTCAAGCTCCTCAAACACATCTAACATTTTATTGAGCATTCGAATACTTAATGAGGATTGTCGACTTAGCCGCAGCAGCACTTCATGTTCTGGCGTTGCAACAGCAGTGATCGAAGCCAGCAGTTTATAGAGTATTTTAAAATGATCCCGTGTCGGAATGATAAGTCGTTCTCGGCCATCCTTTATAGAATGCAATAACGCAATATTATCAGCATTAGGAAAAGCCTTTAGTAACGCGTCTAGTTGTTCAGGAGTCTCCGGCATATCCAGTAGACATAACAGTGAGACATGCCCTGATTCCTGAATCGAATCATCCTTAATAGCGGCGCTAATGCCAGCTTCTTTATCATATACCCAGAAGGACATTCCTATCAATTCAGTCTGTGAAGACATACGTCCACTCTGAAACACTGCTGCAGCACGATATGGGCCAGCACCGCTATAGGGAAGCAGCAGCTCTCTAATATGTGCAGCCTGCCGTACAGCGTCAGCAGCACCACGAAGATCAAATAATTGAGCATCCTGAACTGATAAATCCTGTAGCATCAGCTGTGGTTTCCTCGAGCCATTCCATTCGTTGATCGACAGTTCAGCCAGCACATTGATCGGGGTGCCCACAGGGAGCAGCTTAGCCAAATCCCCTTTACCAAAAGCCAAGGCTTCGATCGTACTCTTACCCTGTTGCAAGACGATCTTCAAGTGTTTTCCGTCTTGCCCCATGGTGCGTGTCTCTTTCACTGTAGCCCCGCGAATGATGAACTTTGGCAATGGATTCGACATCCCGAAAGGTGCAAGCCTTTCCAATTCAAGCGCGGTCTGTAGGGACAAATGGGAAATCGACACTTCTGCATCAGCAGAAGTAACAGGAACGAAATGCTCCGGTGTTAACACAGTAGCAGCGTATTCATTTAATGCCGCAGCGAAGGCTTCTAAGCCGTCCCGATGCAGACTCATTCCCGCAGCTGCTGGATGACCACCGAAATGATCCATTAAGTTAGAACAAGAGGATAAGGCCGCATATATATCAAGTCCAGGAATAGAGCGGGCAGAACCTTTGCACATGCCGGTCTCCGGATGAATATCCAGAATAATTACAGGTCGATAGTAACGCTCCAGCAGTTTGGAAGCCACTATGCCTACCACACCCACATTCCAACCTTGTTCAGCAAGGACTATGATGTCTGGTATTTCTCCACCCTGAGTCATCTGCTCCAGTTTTGCAGTGGCCTCCACTACAATTCTTTCTACGACCAATTGGCGTTCTTTATTAAGCAGATCAAGCTCTCCAGCCAGTTGCTCTGCCTCATCAGTATGCTCGGTTGTAAGCAACGCCACTGCCCGTCCAGCATGATCCAGACGACCACTCGCATTGATACGAGGCGCCATTCCAAAAGCGATATTAACCGCGCTCACAGTACTCATGGTTACGCCGCTAACATCGAGTAAGGCACGAATACCTGGGAATCGAGAATTTCGCATACTCACCAAGCCGTTTCGAACAATCTCACGATTCTCACCCAGCAGCGGCATTAAATCCGCTACAGTACCGATAGCAGCTATCTCTGCCCATTCTTCGGGAGTTTCCTCCCCTAGCATAGCCTGGGCGAGCTTATAAGCTACACCTACACCTGCCAATCCTTTGAACGGGTAGGGGCAGTCGGGCAGCTTCGGATTAATCAACGTATAAGCCTCTGGGAGAAGCTCTGGTGGCTCATGGTGATCCGTAACAATCACATCAATCCCGAGTTCATTAGCGTAAGCAATCTGATGATAGGCGCTAATGCCAGTATCTACAGTAATGATCAAGGATACACCCTGCTGTAAAGCCCAATCCAAAGCATGATTATGCAGCCCATAGCCCTCATTAGAACGGTGTGGGATATAAATATCAAAGGAAGCGCCTAAGTAACGCAGCAAATGAATCATTAATGCTGTACTGGACACACCATCAGCGTCGTAATCGCCGTAAATCAGAATATGTTCTTCTTCTTTTAAAGCCTTTCTAATTCTGGGAACCGCTTCGGCCATTCCTTTTAGGAGGAACGGATCATGCGGAGCTTCCACACCGCCATCCATGAACGATAGAGCCTCATGTGGCGTATCAATTCCTCTAGTCACTAATAGTGAGGATAAGAGCGGAGAAATAGAAAGGCTCCGGGCCATATCCCTTACGACGTCGGGATCGGCTGCCGGAGATTGCCATCTTGTTTTTGAATAAAGCAATAGCGCTCACCTTTCTCTCACCTTGCGAACTACTGAAGCAGCGTCGGAATATCATTATCCACCAATTCATAATTACTTTTGTATGGATAGCCAGGATCATAAGGAACTACGTCCATATGTACCTCACCAACATGAACAAACCTGTGCTGCAGCAACTTTCTTGCACATTCCGAAATATCCTGTGCTTCCATCACCGTAATACGCGGATTTACACTGATCTTCACTTGCAGATTCACATAATTCCCTTGCTCAAGTGCCTTCAAATGTTCTACACGAATAACACCATGAACACGTTGTACGGTTTCAATAAAATTAGCTGCCTCCTCAGAAGGTAGCTCCTGCGCATTCTTAACACTAACAGTATTAACAATGAGCAAATAACCTTTACGTAGAATTAAGCATCCTGTTAAAAGTGCAGCAATAGGGTCCATATAGAGTAGAGGATGCCAATAGGTACCCCCCATTGATAACGATATCCCAACTAATACTGTGATAGAAGTATACAAACTGAAACGATGACTATTGGCATAAGCAGCATGACTGCCATCACCTATTTTTTTAAAGTACCGATATTGATATTGAAATACAGCTTCTTTAAGCACAATAGATAGTAAGACAGTTACAAGTGCAAGTTCTCCGCGAGTGGATGACTGTCCCTCGGTTAAGTCACGGATTGCAGAGAAGGCGATTTGCAGCCCCCCCATAAGGATTAATACCGAAAAAAGTATAGCTAAAAGCGGCTCCTTATTCCCTCGTCGCTCTTCTATCCGCTGCTTGCTCTTTCTGCTTTGTTCAGAGCGCCATGGGAGAATATCCGCCAATTTAGCTGCAGCATCTGCTCCAGAATATAATGCATCGCCCATTAAAGCCTTGCTACCTGAAATATAGCCAAAACTCCCCTTAGCTACTGCCAAAGTAACATCGCTGATGATCCCTGTCCAAGCAACCGTCTTGCTTTGCGGTGATCGTTCTTTATTCATACGAGGCCCCCCTTACCACTAGCAAGTAATCTCATGATGATACAATACACATGACATACTACCCTAAAGATTTCGAAAGCCGCGTCGCATTTGACGCGGCTTTCTTAAATTATAAAGTTGATGTTTTTTTCATTCAAGTGTAGCCATGTTATTTCTCTTGAGACATTACCCTTTAGCCGGGCTCTTTACCTTTATCTTCTCACGCTTCTTAAGCAGTAGCCAGACCGGACTTGCAATAAAGATAGAGGAGTACGCTCCGAATAGCAATCCGATAACCATCGCAAGCGAGAACATCTTGATGGACTCGCCTCCAAGAATCAACAGGAAGAACGCCGCAATAAATACGGTAAATGCTGTGTAAAGAGAACGCATAAGCGTTTGAGCCACACTCTTATTCACAAGCTCTTTTAAATCCTCATAGGTTTTTTGTTTACCAAAACGCAAATTCTCACGGATACGGTCAAAGATAACGATCGTATCATTGATGGAATAACCGATAATCGTAAGCACCGCAATAATAAACGTCAAATCCACTTCCAAGCGGAAGATGGAGAAGATTGCAACGACCATAAAGGCATCATGGATCAATGAAACAATAGCTGCCAATGCAAACCGCCATTCAAAACGAATACTTACATAAATGATAATCCCTAGACAAGAAATGAGAACCGCATAGATCGCATTGCGTGCAAGTTCTTTAGACATTTCAGTATCCACGGTGTTAATCTCAAACGATGCTTTTTCGTCCAGCTTCAAGATCTCTGCTTTAAGAGCTTCATCTTGTTGCTCATCGAGCACTTGATCATAACGAACGTTAACCCGTTCACTTCCTATCGTAATGCTTGGCTCACTTGAAATCCCAGTTTTTTCAACTGCTGAATTAACCTCTTCCAATGTCAAATTCTTAGACAGAGAGATATCAACATTAGATCCTGCTTTGAAATCAACGCTGTAATTCAATCCAAAGGTTGCTAGGAAAATCAAACCTGCCACTGTAAGGGCGATGGAAAAAACATAGAAAAATTTACTCAAATGTACGAAATCAAGCTCTTTCTTAAAGCGCACGAATATCACTCTCCTTAACACCGAAACTCTTCGGTTTGTTCAGCTTACCGGCTTTAACAAGCTGGCTAAGCAACCAGTGGGAGAAATAAAGATTCGTAGCGATACTCAGAACGATTTCCACGATCAGTACCAATGCGAAACCTTTGACTGCACCTGTACCGAAGGCGAACATGACACCTGCCACAATAACAGTTGTGACATTGGAGTCCATTACTGTCCGGAAAGAGGATTTATTACCTGCTTTAACAGAGGAAAGTACACTTTTACCACTGCGCATTTCTTCTCTTATCCGTTCATTTGTAATGATATTAGCATCGACGGCCATCCCTATACCCAGAATAAATGCGGCTATACCAGGCAACGTCAATGTGAAGTCTGCTAAGACAAAGACTACAATTAGCAGCCATGTATGCAAGATCAGCGCAAAACTAGCCAAGAGACCTGGCAAGCGATACATACCGATCATGAAGATAAGAATAATCAAAGAACCCAAAAGACCGGCTTTGATCGTTTGATCAAGCGATTGTTTACCAAGTGTTGCACCCACACTTTGGGAGTATTTCTCAGTAAGTTTCAGTGGCAACGCACCAAGATTAATAGTGTCAGCCAGTTCACGTGCTTCTTTAATTGTATACTGACCGGAAATAGACGCACTACCATCTGTAAGTACTGCTTGTACCGTAGGATCAGATAGTTTGTTCTCATCCAAATAAATTGCGAGATTCTTTCCTAAGAGGCGTTTGGTAATCTCTGCGAATTTATCCTTGTCCTTTATTTTGATACTGATGATTGGCTGATTCAGGTTATCCCGTCCAACCTCTGCCGCACCTTCAACAAAATCACTACCTACCAGTTCGATCTTGCTGTAAGTACCTTCAGCGTCACCTTCAGCAGCACTACGGAAAGTCAGAACTGCAGGCTCCTTCATCTTCTTACGAACCTCGGCTTCATCAGTAACGCCTGCAATTTTCAGACGAATACGGTCAGTACCTTCAGTTGTAACCTCTGGTTCACTGGTTCCGAGCGCATTGGCCCGTTTTTCCAAACTTTCTGCTGTTTTCAACAGTGAAGCTCGGGACAACGCTGCTCCCGCTTCCATAGGCTCTGCATGGTACAAAATCTCAAATCCGCCTTTCAGGTCAAGACCAAGTCTAACCTTGTCCAGCAGTCCAGGAGTAGTAAATGCCATGACGCCTGTCAAAACGAGCACGGTAATAATAAAGCCCATTAGTCTCTTCATGCTCTAGCTAGTTCCCCTTTCATTCACTCAATATTCCTATTATAGCTACACGTGAAATGACCGTCAATTCACAGCATAGTCATAGCTATACTCACACAAAGAAACGGCCGCCCCTGCACATATCAGCAAGACATCCGTTTATATAGGAGATGTGAAGTTATTATTATTCTCTTACTTTACTGCTTTATAAGGCTTTTCGCAAAGAAAAGAAGCGAGATGTGTATTGTTCAGTTCAACCCCCGATAAGCTGCAAGAGTCAAATAAGTCATGTAACTATTGGCTTTTAAGGAATAAATATCATTTACCAGCTTATGTAAGGGAGGCATTCCGTCCTTATCATAATTACGACTGATACAATCCCAAATATCCTTGCTGGTTACATACTCATAGCCGAGGAGCCGGAATTCTTCAGCTTTGCTGCGGCACATGGCTTCGATTTCTTCACTATGTTGATCATGATTCCACTGTTCCGATTCCACGTGATGACACCTCCAAAGATCGCTCGTGTTCGTATGCTTACCATAGGTATTCGACCCAAGTTCTCTGCTTTCCTCCTTCCGTCACAAAAAGTTACAACTACTAAAACAAGGCATGCCGGGATAGGGGTATAGCATATCCATAAGAATAGACAAGTTGGGCCAGCGTTTCATTTCATTTGGGGAAGAAGGCGTGACCTTTGAGGAAACAGAGCTTTATACAAGGAACTTTAATCTTGCTTGCCGCCGGCATCATTAATCGAATGCTTGGATTTATACCCCGAATTGCTTTGCCACGCATCATTGGAGCAGAAGGTGTGGGTCTATATCAGCTCGCGTACCCATTCTTTATCGTGCTGGCTACTGTTATTACAGGCGGACTTCCCCTAGCAATTGCAAAGATGGTAGCGGAAGCAGAGGGAGAGAACCGCCCTGAGAAATCGCGGCAAATTTTACGGACTGGCCTTACTCTTAGTGTCGGACTAGGAATCTTCTTTACCATTGTTGCGCTGGTCAGTGCTTCATGGGTCTCCAATGTGATCTTAACAGACCACAGAGTTTATTATACTTTTATTGCCATGATCCCAATGATTGCAATTGTTGCTGTATCTGCAATATACCGCGGTTATTTTCAAGGTAGGCAGAACATGATTCCTTCCGCACTTTCTTCAGTTTTTGAGTCTATCGTGCGAATATTTTTTATGCTGTGGTTCTCCTGGCTGCTGTTACCTAAAGGTATCGCTTTTGCAGCTGCAGGGGCGATGCTAGGCGTAACGGTGGGAGAGATTGGCGGAATGTTAGCCATTCTGTGGCAATATTATGTCATCACGAAAAAGGATAAAAAAACAACCCCCATCTTAGAACAGCAAACGCTTGAGAAGGAAGTTATACCTCCTGATCCAGATGCCGTACAATCAACTTCCCCCATACTACGGCGTTTACTAGGTGTATCAATTCCTGTTACGGCAAGCCGGCTTGTCGGTTCTTTTTCCTATCTACTGGAATCTATAATTACCGTACGTAGTCTTGCACTAGCCGGAATCGCAACAGCCGCCGCGACTGCTCAATATGGGTCTTTACAGGGAATGGTTATCCCCTTACTGCTACTTCCCGGTGCGTTAACTTCCTCTCTCGCAGTGTCTTTGGTTCCCTCCTTATCCGAGGCTGCCGCGAGAAAGGACTTGCCTACCATTCACAAACGAATGCACCAAGCTCTTCGACTCGCTCTTGTAACAGGGGCTCCCTTTGCTGTTCTTATGTATGTACTGGCAGTCCCACTATGCAACTTGTTATACGGAAATCCGGACACCGCTCCTATGCTAAAACTAATGGCCCCTTTCGCTTTGTTCATCTATGTTCAAGCCCCCTTACAAGCTGCACTTCAAGCTATGGACAGACCGGGAAGGGCACTCATAAATACTCTTATTGGGGCAGTAGTCAAAATCATTCTGATTGTTATATTAGCTTCACAGCCAGAATACGGAATCTACGGCGCAATCATCGCCATTATTGTGAACAGCGTTCTTGTTACTCTGCTGCACGGGTACAGCGTAGTCAGTCTAATTTCATTATCCTTACGAATAACCGATACCATTAAGACCTTATGTGCAATGATCATTATGGGAGCAGGCGTGCGTTATGTATACATCTCCATTCCCATTGCAGAAGCACAATGGATTCAATTTTTATTTGCCTCTGCGGTAGGAATGGCCCTGTATTTCGGTCTCAGTCTATTAGCTGGCCTTATTTCCCTTCGTGATTTGGATCGACTGCCTTTCATTAAGCGTTGGCTTTAGAATGGTTAGCGATTATCCAAACGGTCAACATAAACTCGGCCTTTATGGTCTATGGAGCAAAGAAATACATCCCGAAAATCTGATACTCCCTTTTGGCGGATCTGTGTTCTTAACCAGAACCTTGTTTTTCCTATCATCTCTAAATTATGATCCTGGACCTTTCCATCCATAATCAATGGAATAGGAAGCCCTTCATATCTGATTTTGTTCTTTGGCAGTTTAACTTTCTGACTGCTTACATCTGCATCCTCATCGGTCTTATTATTCTCAGCAACTGAACTGCTATTGCCTGTTTGATTGGAAGATGAAAGTCCTTTGTCTTTCTCGAAAACGGTAAGCTGTCCACTGGGCTCCAGAATCGCAAATTCCACATCAGCAGGACTGGCGATGTTCTGACCACGCAATTGCTGCAATAGATCATCAATATTGTACCTTTGTTTACGCATCTCTCCCCGGTGCAGCTTGCCTCCAGAAATAAGTATGCTCGGTTTACCGTCCATTAACAGCCGAATCTTTCTACTCTTAAGACTGAGCTGAGCAACCACAACTTGAATGATAACCAGTGTGGCCATCGGAACCAGACCTTCGTAAATCGGGCGATTAATATCCTCGATCACAAAAACAGCAATCTCAGCAATCATAATTGAGATCGTTAGATCAAATACAGACAGCTTACCGATTTCCCTCTTCCCCATGATACGCATGCACAGGAATATGAAGAAATACATCAGCACGGTCAAGAAAATATGGGTAGTGATATGCTGGGACATATAGCTTCGCTCCCCTCCACTCTCACCCGCAGACTTGTTTTCTCGGGCGGATTAATGTAACCCTATTCTGACCGCTCAGCACAGGGAACATTCGGAAGCTCACATATTAATTAATGGTAAAAAGGCTACAATGCCCATTCTTGTACTATTGGGGCAAGCCTCCCCATACAATGAATAATAACTTATGTAGATTATTTTTCTAAAAAAACTTTAGGAGGTTGTACCATGTATTTAATCCGGCGCCTGTTCTCATGGAGAATAGCCAATCCTGTATTGTCTGGCCTATGTCGATCATTCCTTTGGATGCTGCTTGGCGCGTTTGTCCTCTCTCTTTTATTATGGGGCAGCGGTCTGAAGGAGCAGGATCTCTCAATGTACACTTATATAGTGCACGGCATAGCCGCAGCATTCGGAGGACTAACCGCCGGTCGCAGAGCCACGAACAAAGGCTGGTATCAAGGAAGTCTTACAGGAATCTTTTACGGGATTATCGTTCTGTTAATTGGATTTCTGGCACTGGATAGCTCACCCTCTGGTATTGATCTTCTTTGGGTTCTAGCTGCGGCAGCAATTGGTGCACTTGGCGGAATGTTTGGGGTTAATTTACAGAAAAGCTAAAATTATTATTCCATAAAATTCGAAACATTCCTTGGAAATATGTTAAACTGTGATCATCTGACTTCATAAAGAGAATCAAGGAGGCTTCGAATGCTTTGTTTTACCAATCAATGAATCATATTGTTTTGTACACAGTTGCATTAGTAGTGATATTAGTATGGATTGGCGCTCGTCGAAATCCAATCATGGCATTAGTTGAAATCGGAAAAGAGATGCTGCGATCCTACAAGTTTTTGCTACTGATGGTAGGCATGTTTGGTGTACTGGTCTTGAATAAATACGAACTACAAATTGAAGAAAAAATGCATCTTACCTCAGACTATACATCATTTATATTTGGGCTAGAGGGGCATTTTGTCCAAGCTGTTCAGGATATATTCTATAGTCCATGGCTAACGCCTATCATAGTTTTCTTCTACATTTTTATGCTTCAATCTGTACTAGCAGCTTCTCTAGGTGTCTATCTGTTAGATAAGAACCGTGTGATGCTGTACGCTACCTGCTATGCTATTATCATTAACTATGCTGTAGCAATTCCATTCTACCTATACTTCCCTGTAAATGAGGTATGGTCCTATGTACCTGCAGGCGTTAGATTTACTATGCTGGATGTATTTCCGAAGTTTGAAGAAGAGTACCGCCCTCTATCCGGTCTCAACAACTGCTTCCCGAGTCTACATACGTCCATTTCCGTTACGATGGCATTACTGGCATTCCGTTCAGGAAACCGCCGGTGGATGGTCATTACGAGTATTTCCGCAGTCGTAATCGTCTTTGGTATATTCTATCTGGGCATTCATTGGCTTACAGATATGATAGGCGGCACTCTGCTAGCAGTCCTAGCTTCATCAGTTGGTGTACAGCTTGCCAAATTAACCTTACGGGGACGTGAAGAATCGCTCACCGTTCGCAGCCGAATAACGGATATGCGTTAAACCCATAGATCACGATGAAAGATGAACATCAAAAAAGCGGTGTCATTCTCTTAATGAGAAGACACCGCTTTTTATGTACTTTTAAATAACGAAACTATACTTTCTCCTCCACGTCCGTGGCAACGGAGTGACTAATGGAACCGCGATCAAAGGTCAGTTTAGTTACATCATTGACCCGTAGAACCACGATATCATCGGAAATCTCCATGATCGTACCGTGAAGACCACCAATAGTAACGATTTTATCGCCCTTTTTCAGAGACTTCAACATTGCATTACGTGTTTTGGTCTTCTTCTGTTGCGGACGAATCAGCAAGAAGTAGAATACTACAAACATAAGTACGAATGGACCTACAAGACCCAGTATACTACCTCCGCCTGTTGCTGCTGCATATTGAAACATATTTCTCCCCCCTTTCAAAGCACATTAAAACATGGACCTCAACGAAGCTTTAGAAGCCTTTAAGATTATCATATAATCCGTATTTAGCAAAAAACTCATCGCGAAAATCAAGCAGCCGATCTTCCTTGATGGCTTCGCGCACTTTACGCATCAAATCCAACAGGAAGTGCAAGTTATGGTATGTCGTCAATCTAAGTCCGAAGGTTTCATCGGCTTTGATTAGATGGCGCAAATAAGCGCGGGAATAATTCCGGCATGTATAGCAGTTGCACTCCGGATCAAGCGGCCCAAAATCGCGGGCATACTTTGCGTTGCGTACAACGAGTCTTCCCTGACTGGTCATCGTTGTTCCATTACGAGCAATACGGGTAGGCAGAACACAGTCGAACATGTCCACTCCCCGGATTGAACCTTCCAACAGCGCATCCGGTGAACCAACGCCCATCAAATAGCGAGGTTTGCCTTGTGGCAGCAGGGGAACTGTATAATCCAGCACTTCATACATTAGCTGCTTGGACTCTCCGACGCTGAGCCCTCCAATAGCATACCCCGGGAAATCCATGGAAGTCAAATCTGCCGCGCTCTGACGGCGAAGATCCTCATACATACCTCCTTGAACGATAGCGAACAGCCCTTGATCATTCGGGCGAGCATGACTTTTCAGGCAACGTTCTGCCCAGCGTGATGTACGCTCCAATGATTTTTTCACGTAGTCATATTCCGCTGGGAATGGAGGACACTCATCGAATGCCATCATGATATCAGAGCCAAGTGCGTTCTGAACTTCCATAGCTACTTCAGGAGACAAGAACTTCTTATCCCCATTTAGATGGGAACGGAAATGAACGCCTTCTTCGGTAATCTTGCGCATGTCACTAAGCGAGAACACTTGAAATCCGCCGCTATCCGTTAAAATGGGACGGTCCCAGTTCATGAACTTGTGCAGTCCGCCTGCTTCACGAACAATATCATGGCCCGGTCTCAGGAACAAATGGTACGTATTGCTCAAAATAATATGAGCATCCATCTCTTTCAGTTCTTCAGGACTCATTGTCTTGACTGTAGCTTGTGTGCCGACTGGCATAAATGCAGGTGTCTCAATCACACCATGTGGAGTATGAACTCTTCCAAGTCTTGCTCCGGATTGTTTGCACGTTTTGATGTGCTCATAAGTAATTGCTGCCATAAGTTAACCCATCCTCTTACCTTAGTAAATAAACATTGCATCTCCAAAGCTAAAAAACCGGTACTTCTGCTCTATCGCTTCTTCATAAGCAGCTAGAATATGTTCCCGACCTGCCAAAGCACTAACCAACATCACCAAAGTTGACTTCGGCAAATGAAAATTAGTAATTAACGCACTAACTACACTAAACTTATAGCCCGGATAGATGAAAATATCCGTCCAGCCACTACATTCCACTAGTGGACCGCCTTCGCATTGTCTTCCGACTGTTTCAAGTGTCCGACAAGAAGTTGTCCCTACCGCTATAATGCGACCACCTTGTTCCTTGGTAGCATTTATAGAGTCTGCTGTTTCTTGAGACATTACAAAATACTCTGAATGCATAACATGCTCTTCAACCTTCTCAACAGACATCGGACGGAACGTTCCGAGACCTACATGAAGTGTAATATAAGCAATATTTACACCCTTGGCTTCAATCTGATCCAACAGTTCTTTGGTAAAATGAAGCCCTGCTGTAGGAGCAGCAGCTGATCCTTCATGCTTAGCATAAACGGTCTGATATCGTTCCCGATCATCGAGTGTTTCCTTAATATAAGGAGGCAGTGGCATTGTTCCCAGCCTGTCCAGAATCTCCTGAAAAATACCCTGATAAATGAACCGAAGCGTTCGTCCACCCATATCAGCCTCGTCCTCAATAACAGCACGAAGCTCATCACTAAAGATGATAACCGCTCCTGTCTTGAGCTTTTTACCTGGCTTTACAAGAGCTTCCCAACGATCGTCTCCCAGATTCTTAAGGAGAAGCACTTCAGCTTTAGCCCCCGTATCTTCTTTAGCCCCAAACAATCTGGCAGGAATGACTCTCGTATCATTCAGAACAAGCGTATCTCCCGGTTGAAAATAATTAATAATATCGGTAAAATGCCGGTGAGCCAGCTCCCCATCCTCCTTATTTACTAAGAGCAGTCTAGAAGAGCTACGGTCAGAGAGTGGTGTCTGGGCAATTAATTCTTCCGGTAAATGAAAATCATATGCGTCTACATTCATGGTCTGTCTTCATTCCTTAACTATAGTAACGTTCTGATAATAGTGTTGCAATATCTGCTTGTAATCATACCCGCTGTCAGCCATGCCTTTCACGCCCCATTGCGACATGCCTAGACCATGACCGTATCCTTGGCCAATGAACAGAAAGCCCGAACTGTTAGTAATCGCTCTGGCTGAGGAATCCCCACCCATCACTACAGTTCCACTACCGTTCACATTAACCTTACCTGATGCAGAGAGTACACCTGCGTTCTGTGAACTTCCAATCGTGCTGGTAGCACCGTCAGCGCCTAATACAGTATAACTTCCGGCTGGTACAATATCAAACAATGTACTTGGCAATCCATTGAACGCAGAACGGAACATATCAGGATATTTCACATCCAGTGCCTGACCATTTGCTTTCACCTGAATCGCTCTTCCAGAAGGGCCGCGCTGAGTGACCTGCAAATTAAGGATGCTAGAAGGGAGCGCGCTAGTTGTTTTACCCTGCAAGCTTTTTAAAAGGTCGGCAGAGGTGTATGGCCCTTTGATCCAGCTATAACTACCGGACTCATAGACTTTGTCTAGAACAACAGCATTCTCGCCTGGATTCAGTTTACCTACCGCACTTACACTACTTTCAACAGCAGGAAGGGGGCGTACATTGACATCTTTAGTGGTAGCTGTCGCTATATCCAGTCCCGCTGCAGTTTTATTTCCTGTCAATTTAATGTTATCCTCACGTGCGTATCCAGAGGTACCATTAGCGAGCAGTAAATAATACCACTTCTTAGCGGTCGCGGTAGCTGCGACATCCTCTTTGCTGGGAACGCTGGCAAATGCATCTCCACCATTGCCCCATACCTCTGATGGATCAGAGGTTATTCCGCCACTGTTCGAGGAGAACACAGCCTCTATAACTTTACCACCACTCATCAATACTTCACCGGCAGTAGCATCCACTGCCTTAATAATAACTGGAGCCTCTGATCCGATTCCGTTATATACCTGACTCAATGTAGAATCTACTACATTCGCTACTTCGAAACGGTTGCCTTGCGCCATTGCATAGCTTCGGGCGGCGACAGCCTGAGCCTTTAGAGCTTCATCCGGCCAGCTGGAGGAAACCTCTCCTCCAACCACTGCATACAAATATTGTTCCAGTGGCACTTCATTGATAACCGCTAGGGAACCTCTCAAATTACTTAGTTCCATATTTCCACGGTAGGTACGCTTGGATCTTTCTTCGAGCTGAATTCCAGCCTCACTGCCAACGGCCAAAAATTTAGCATCATTTCCGGAAACCATATAATGATTAGCTTGTGTCTCGCTACTAAGGTCCAGCCCAGCATCCAGACGCATGATTAACCCAGGTGAAGTTGCAGCAGACATAGCAAGCTGTGGCAATGCTGCTGACACTGCGGTCTGAACAGCACCCAAATCTTTGTCATTCGCAGCTTCGCCTACCCATACCTCAAACTGAGCACT
Source organism: Paenibacillus sp. FSL F4-0236 (assembly GCF_038000135.1). NCBI lineage: Bacteria > Bacillati > Bacillota > Bacilli > Caryophanales > Paenibacillaceae > Paenibacillus > Paenibacillus sp. FSL F4-0236. The sequence continues at coordinate 578,769 of NZ_JBBOBK010000001.1, read as the reverse complement.
GCCATCACTTCCTGAGAGAAACACCTTCCAGGCATCAAAACCAGCAGCTGTAATACTACTTAGAGCAGTATCAGCTTCTTGTTCCGAAGAATAGCGACCCGCCGATAAATGCTTATCCCCTTTCACCGCAGGGGTTTGATCAGCAGGAATGCCGAGTCCTGCCTTTACTACACGGGCAAGTCCATCCTTGGCAGCAGCTTCACTGGCATAGACACCTGTATACAACTGATATACATTGGTTCCATTTCTAGAAATCATATAAATTTGAGGCTTATCAGAGGTGGACTGAAGCTTTTTAGCCGCATCGGCAGCTGTTTTCCAGCTTGAAGTCTCCATTACCTTTACTCTATAACCATCCACACTAACACGAATTCTGCTCTGGGCAGGCACCGATAACAAAGGAGTGCTCCCTGGTTGGTTTGACATCAAAGTGAAGCTTTGTGTCGATAACATAGTTACTACTGGCACGGTAGATTTATATTTACTACCAATATCGGCATAAAGGGCAACTCGTATCGTACTATTAGAATCGGCATGACTGGCACCCGCAGGGATCAAGAGACTTCCCACAGCAATCGCAGCTGCTAGCAATCCTTTGCTTAGTGGAGCTATTCCTCTCCATTTCATCTTCGTATGCTTCATCCAGCATCCTCCTTTTAAATGTAGTTACTGACTCAATGCTGCTCCGGAGGGAGCGGAAGGCCTAAGTGATGATAAGCGGCCGGGGTTACAATTCTTCCACGAGGGCTCCGCTGCAAGAATCCTATCTGCAGCAGGTAGGGCTCATAAACATCCTCAATCGTCTGACTTTCCTCACCAATTGTAGCAGCAATCGTATCCAGCCCTACAGGACCGCCACGAAAGCTTGAAATCATCGCTCTTAACATCTTGTGGTCGATGCTGTCCAGCCCACGTGGATCCACTTGTAGCATCTTCAGGGCTTCCCCAGAAATCTCAGGGGTTATAATCCCATCGCCGCGCACTTGAGCAAAATCACGGACTCGCTTCAATAATCGGTTCGCAATCCGCGGCGTTCCACGGGAACGAAGCGCTATCTCTTCCGCCGCATCTCCGACAATCTCAATCCCTAAAAGATCTGCATTTCGAGCAACAATGAAGCTTAGCTCATCTATGGTATAGAACTCCAAGCGGCTGACCACTCCGAAACGATCACGTAGTGGCGCTGACAGCAGGCCAGCACGGGTGGTAGCACCTATAAGTGTGAAAGGCGGCAAATCCAATCGTACCGAACGGGCACTTGGCCCTTTGCCGATCATGATGTCCAGCGCGAAGTCCTCCATCGCCGGATACATAACCTCCTCCACCGTCCGGTGTAAGCGGTGAATTTCATCGATGAACAGCACATCGCCTTCCTGCAGGTTCGTCAGCAGGGCGGCTAAATCTCCCGGCCGCTCTATCGCAGGACCGGACGTTGTTCGTAAATTCACACCCAGCTCATTGGCGATAATGTTCGCGAGTGTTGTTTTACCGAGACCTGGAGGCCCGTAGAGCAGCACATGATCCAGCGCTTCACTTCTCATTTTGGCTGCTTCGATATATATTTTCAGGTTTTCTTTTACCTGATTCTGTCCGATATATTCTCCCAGATAACGAGGGCGTAAACTTAATTCTACGGCTTGCTCGTCCATCATCAAATTAGCGGATATAATCCGGTCATCCATTCCTATCGCTCCCTTTCTTCAAGGATGTGTTCGGCTTTACTTAGCAATATATAATAGCCCAAGTGCTTTCTTCATCAACACATCTACAGTCCCTGTCTCTGCGCCCTCTTTTTTCATAGCGAGCCACACACGGTCCAATTCACTTTCGGTATAACCCAATCCCTTAAGGGCATCCCTAGCCTCTTGCCAAGCTAACCCATCCGATGCTTCTTCCATTGGAACTGCAAATAATCCCGTTTGCATGGAAGCCATACTGAGTCCGTCCAGCTTGTCCTTCAAATCTAGGATCATCCGCTGCGCCGTCTTCTTGCCAATGCCCGGCAGTTTCGTTAAGAAGGTTATATTCTCTTGGTAAATTGCCGAGATCAACTGATCTGGAGTTCCACCTGTCAGTATTCCGAGCGCAACCTTCGGACCGATCCCAGATACCTCAATCAACTTGCGGAACAATTTTTGCTCCTCCCGAGTCGGGAACCCGAACAGAAGCGTCGCATCCTCACGTGTTTGATAATGAATATAGATCATTACAGGCCCTTCTACTTTAGCAAAAGCATAAGGGTTCGGGCAGAACACCCGATATCCTACGCCCTGCACATCCAGCACCACATATTCCGACTCTAAATGAACGACGGGTCCTCTTAAGAAATCTATCATTTTCGCAATACCTCATTTAATTTAGAATTAAGACTGCTCGAATGGGCATGACATACCGCTACCGCGAGTGCATCCGCTACATCATCCGGTTTAGGGATCGCCGATAATTTCAGTAGCAGCTTCACCATTTCCTGTACCTGCCGTTTCTCTGCCTTACCATAACCAACTACAGCCTGCTTCACCATCATAGGTGTATATTCCGAGACGGGTAAGCCACGCTGTACTGCAGCTAATATCGTCACTCCGCGGGCCTGTGCTACTGGCAATGCTGTTGTAACATTACGTGCAAAGAACAACTTCTCTATCGCTACAGCATCAGGTTTATATTTATCAATGAGCTGACCCATGCCTTCATAGACATGCAGCAGTCGTTCTTCCTCAGGTGTGTGAGCCTCAGTCTGGATACAACCATATTGGACCGGGGTCAACTTATGACCTTCCTTATCCACAAAGCCAAAACCGACAATCGCCAGCCCTGGATCAATTCCCAAAATGCGCAAGCACGATCTCTCCTCTATAACAGGCAGTTTATTCCACCGTTTTCATCCATTACTCCGCTACGAAGCGAACATATGTATTCCTTCAAACCATTATAGCAAAAATACCCCTTCCGGGAGAAAAAAAGTTTACCCTCTAATGCGAAATGACAACTTTAGGCCTACAATGAGAACCTCAAACTTTCTTATATTTGCAAAAAAAAGCTGCCCTAAAGCCATTAATAATGACTTTAGGACAGCTGATATGCTTAAGGATGCTATTGCTTATTCTGCATGACATGTTCGGCAGCCTCACGCGCATAGTCACTGAAGGTGGACAATACGCTGTTGTACTCTTCAATATCTTGTACACGAATGCCCTCATGAAGCTCTTTCCAAATACTTTCCGGCAGAGAGGATTTCAAGGAACCCATATCCATTTGAAAAAAGGTCTTCAGAACCTTTTCCTGTACCGGAGGGCCTTTAAATAATTTCAAGTTCCCAAATGCATCGACCCCGATATAGGCTTCTTTTTTCGTTAGGGTCGATAGATCATTCACTTTTTGTTCCAGCCACAAATCTCCATCACTGCTGATGAAGCCGCTCCATGCAGGGTGTTCGTGAATTATTTTTTTAAGCTGAAGCGGGGTTTTTACACCTGGCAATGTCTGAACTTCTTCCCCAGATACATACGATATTTTTAAATGAACGGTTCTGCTGCGTCCGCTTTGAGCGATCGTCTGCAACAGTTGTTCGTTTTTTATGGTGCCCTTCTCTTTCTCCTCACTGCTGTCCACGCCTACTTTAAATACAGCTGCGGCCAACTCGCTTTCGGCACTATCCGTCCAACTAGAATCCGTCAGCAGTCCACTGATTTCCTCAGGTACCTGCATACTGCGCCATGCCAGTACAGTAAGAGCTAAACAAGCTGCCCCTACCCAAAGCGCCTTTTTCCAACGTCTCCATCGCTGCCAAAGTTGTTTTTTTATGCGCGACACGTTAATCCCTTCATTCTGGTTTTTCCCTATTGTGACCTGAGAAGGGATCATTTATGCGCTTTTCTGTGAATAATCGCTATTTTATCCTAATTGCAAGGTTGACCTTGCAGTACCGTTCAAGCGTTAGGAATAACCGGCAGCTTCACATGGCTTGGATATTCACTATTATGGTAAACAGTCTGCAGCACTGTAATCGCCTCTGAATCTTCATACGGGTTACCACCAGTATTCGTATTCGGGAAAGCAACGAATTTACTGGAAGAGGTAATCGAAAAACGAATTCGGTGTCCTACGGCAAATCTGTGAGCAATATTCGGCATGAAAATATCGTATGCCTCCACTTGCCCTGGCGTGAGTAGCTCTGGTGCATCAAACCCATGACGATATTTAGCTCTGACAATATAGTTAGATAACCGGATAGAGTCTCCATGTTCATTCACATCACTAAGCGTAACTACCCAATCCGTATCCTTACCTGTGCTAGCGGCGTAGATGACAGCAGACAATTCGCCAGCAATAGTCAATTCTTCCGTCAACACCTCACTAGTGTACACAAGAATATCATTTCGTAGCTCATATTTCCGCAAATTTTCAGGCTCCCGCTCACCGCTATCATTCATAGGATCATTTGGGTTATAGACATAAGTATCTTCTGGAGAGTGTTCCTCTGGCGCTGTGAGCAGCTTCCCATCTCCTTGTCCTGAATTAGCCCGACCAGCACTGGAAAGATAAAACGGCGTAGTTGTAGCTTCAACTGGTGTCCAATCCTCCGACGTTCTCCACTGATTCTCACCAACGACATAATAAGAGGCTCTAGGCTCCTGATCTATTCCGTTCGGAATGCCTTTGAGGAAGCGGTCGAACCAGCGCAATACAGAAACATCATAATCATAGACGACTGCATCATTGCCGAAGCTTACACCCTCATAATCTCTGGCTCGGTTTGGCCCATGCTCCCATGCACCCAGACGGATTTTACGATTTGGCACATCATGTTCAGTCAGCATTCTCCAAGTCTCCGATATGCCAGGGCTGTCGCCATCATACCAGCCTGAGATCACATACATAGGGACCTGCACTTGATCCCCGCGTTCCGTAAAGGTACAGTTTCTCCAGAAATCATCATACTCCGGATGCTGGCTCCACAAATCCCATGGTCCAGATGCTTTGCCGATCATTTGCTGTGGAATCTCCTTAATCGGTCTCGCATCGACGGCCGCTTCTGGGTTCACCGTAATGCCCCCAAAAATATCAAAATCCGTCCGGGTACCCACAGATTGTGCAAGCGTCCAAGACAAGAGTGGCCAAGAGCAAAGCGTCCCACCCTTACGCGCTGTATCTACAAACGGTGAGCCAACATTCACTTCATCCACAACAGCCTTCAAATTAGGGTGCCCACTGGTCGCCGCCGAGACAACCACAAAACCGAGATAGGACGCGCCCCACATTCCAACATTGCCATCTGACCAATCCTGCGCGATAATCCAATCGATCGTATCGTAACCATCATCCCGTTCATTATAAAAAGGGATCAATTCCCCTTCCGAATCCGCCCGACCCCTAACGTCCTGTGACACCACTGCATAACCTTTGTTAGCCCATCTCATAAAAATCTCTTTTTTCCCGTTACGGTCATAGCAGGTTCTCACAAGAATCGTCGGCAGCTTGGTTCCCGGCTGAATGCCCTCAGGAAGAAACACATCCGTAGCCAGTCTCACGCCATCACGCATCGGAATCAGATCCGTACCCAAATCATTTACACCATACTCTGGCTTGGACAAAAGGGGATCATCATAAACAACCAGAGGCGTCAGCGTCTCATATCCTGCTTTAACAATCAGCTCGATGCCATACCGATTCGGCGTAAGAAAGGCAATAATCTCACCATCCAAGGTCACAATATCCAGTGCCGTCTCTTTTCGTAGCGCCCATACTTGTGAAGTAAGCTCACGGCCATCCAATACAGCCTGATACTGAATATGCTTTTGATAAAGATCACCATTACTTAGAACTACCTCATCATTGACCCATTCTGCTTTAGCGTAAGCGTCCATGTGTTCGTGGATTTTTTGAAATGGAAGAACGGTCTTGAACTGGCTATCCAGCGCATTGTATTGCATTTGTGTTCGTCTGCGTGGATCAACCTTAGCGAGCATAATTTGTTGTTCCGTAAAATGTATTTTCCCTGAATAAATGCCAGAACAGTAGAAGTTAAATGTAGTTGTGTTCAAGTATGTTGTCATCTATTTATCCCCTATCCCCAAATTTTTTCAAATACACGCAGCCAGTTGCCACCCATAATCTTTGCAATATCCTCATCCTTATAACCGCGAGCCACTAGACCTCTAGTAAAATTGATAAAATAGCTATATTTTTCAAGCCCAGCAACGGTTTCAGTAGAAGGTCCGTCTCCTTTGGCAAATCCTAGCTTAGGTGCAATATGTTCTTTAAAATAAACCAATGACCAGAGCACATCGCTCATCGGCCAATCCGTTCCAATCCCGACATGATCCACGCCTACAAGCCGAATCACATATTCGATATGATCCAACACATGATCAATGGTCGTATGGTTAGGATCTTCATGAACAAACCACGGCATAGCAAAAATACCGATGACTCCACCCGTCTTCGCTATCGCGATAATCTCTTCATCACTTTTACAGCGCATATGTGGATAGATAGCCTCCACACCCGTGTGTGAAGCAATGACCGGAGTCTTAGAATACTGGCAAGCATCGAGCGTGGTCTGTTTTCCACAATGTCCCGTATCTACAATGATCCCGAGCTTGTTCAGACGCTCAATGAATCTTTTTCCATAATTCGTAATCCCAGCGTTCGACTGTTCTGCACAGCCTGCACCGACCTGATTCTGATTGTTATAAGTTAATTGTAAAATTCTTAAGCCAAAATTATGTAACACATCTAATAGGTCCAGATTAGTACCTAGGCCATCCGTTTCTTGAGCTGTGATAATACCCGCCTTATGGCCATTACGCTTGGCTGCACGTATATCCTCTGCGGTTAAAGCTTTAACTAACCAATCTGCGGAGTCAAACTGAAGCTGAACTTCAGCCATGCTATTGATCATGCTTTCTAAGGACTCTAAATGAAGTTCCCGGTTACCCGCGGTAATTCCCGATTTATACCATTCACTTTTATACTCAGGGATCTCACCGCTGGCCAACAGCTTTGTGATCATTTTTGCTGGCATGCTGCTATATATCATCGGCTCATCTTTATAGGGCTCACACAGCTCTTTTATTTTTTTAGACACAGACTCTGGAATTGCGTTTGGAGATAAGGGACCTTGAAATAGCAAATCAATATTAATGTTCTGCTCATGCAAATGTACGGCCCGCTCTTCGTCTTGCTCCGTCAACTTGAAATCATACAAACCTTCATATGTGCTCATCATGTGGTCGCTCCTTAGAATGCAATTTCAATGCCTTTTTGTAATTTAACAGCTTCATTATAAATGAAGTTGGCTGCTGCTAAATCCTCTATTGCAAGTCCTAGTCCTTTAAAAAGAGTGATCTCATCAGCTGTAGCTCTGCCCTCAATATTCCCGCTGATCAGTTCACCGATTTCACCGATAATATGGCCTGAAGTAATCACGCCTTCGTTCAGCGGAATTAAATAATCCCCAGATTCATTATGCGCGGATTCCAATCGGTCTACATATAACTTAGCTAACCGTACGGTCTCCGAATCCAGCTCACGATCCGCTGCTCTACAGGCTCCAACCGCATTGATATGTACTCCAGGCTTCAGCCATTCTCCTTTGAGCACAGGCTCTGTAGATGCCGTTACGGTACAAATGATATCTGCTGGATTAACTGCCTCTTGAATAGACTCAGCCACAAGGATGTCCACACCATATTTACGGCTCATTTCTGCTTGGAAATCTCTTGCCTTTGCAAGTGTCCTACTCCAAACTCTGACCTCACGAATCGATCGAACCAGTAGCATCGCTTCCAGATGGCTTTTGGCTTGCTCGCCCGTACCTAGAATGGCAAGCACCTCTGCATCTTCTCTAGCCAAATAACGAGTGGCTACTGCGCTAACAGCCGCTGTGCGAATTGCGGTAATCTTCTGTCCATCTACTACAGCTTTCAGAACACCGGTAGAAGAATCGAATAACGTAACAAGCCCTTGATGGGAAGGTAAACCTGAGCCATGGTTGCTTGGAAACACACTGATGATTTTGGCACCTGCTACTTCTTCACTCTGCAAAAAGCCCGGCATTAAGCCAATCAGATTGCCTTGGTGCAGCGGGAGTACTTGTCTTAAGCTCTGTATGGCTTGTCCTACGGACAAGTCCTTCAAAACGGATTCCATCACTGTGATGCAAGACTCCATTGCTAATAGCTCAGCCACTTCATTTTGATTAATAACTAGCATAAGACAAACCTCCTTTACTTCATTGTGGCAACAAATGTGGGAACGCAAAATTATTCTTTATATCATAACTTATACGCTTTAAATATTCATGTATAAAGCTGGAAATCAGCAATTTGTCTTACCACGGGCTATTAGCTATACTTAATATAGTTCATATTCTATTTTAAGGAGCTGACGATTGATTATGTCTAGTAAAATAACTTTAGGTAGAACAAATTTGCAGGTACTCCCTCTCGGACTGGGTGCCAATGCTGTTGGTGGGCATAATTTATTTCCCGGCTTAAATGATGAGACTGGTAAAGACATCGTTCGCAACGCTCTTGACCATGGGATCAATTTCATTGATACTGCCTTTATCTATGGTCCAGGTAGATCCGAGGAACTTATTGGAGAAGTGCTGAGAGAAAGAGGCGGCCGTGACAATGTGGTTATTGCTACTAAGGGCGCTCACAAGATTACTGGCGATAAGGTTACGATCGACAACTCTCCAGCTTTTCTAAGACAGTCTGTGGAAGACAGCTTGAAACGCCTCCAGACCGATTATATCGATCTTTACTATATTCATTTCCCTGATGAAAGCACTCCTAAGGATGAAGCTGTTGGCGAGCTTAAGAAGCTGAAGGATGAAGGAAAGATCAAAGCGATCGGGGTCTCCAACTTCTCCATTGAACAGCTGAGAGAAGCCAACAAGGACGGGCATGTGGATGTTCTCCAATCCCATTACAACCTGCTGCACCGTGATGCAGAAAAAGAACTGCTCCCTTACACGCAGGAGCTTGGCATTTCTTTCGTTCCTTACTTCCCACTCGCGTCCGGCCTTCTTGGCGGCAAGTATAAGCAAGGCGATACGTTCAGCGACAATAGAAAGAACAACCCAATGTTTCAAGGAGCGACCTTTGCCAAAAACCTGGAGAAGGTGGACAAGGTTCGCCAAATTGCCGATGCCAAAGGTGTTGAAGTCGCACATGTGGTGCTAGCCTGGTATTTGACCGTACCTTCCATCGACGCACTTATTCCCGGAGCTAAACGTCCGGAACAGATCGTATCGAATCTCCAGACTCTAAAAGTTCAGCTGACACCAGATGAGATCAAAGCGATTGATTCAATCTTCCGTACGTAATAGATCCTTATATGTAAGTAATGTAAAGGGGGTTGTCCTTGAAGTCATGAAATGGCTACTGGGGCAGCCCCTTTTCTAAGGAATAACGTCACTGGAGTCCGCAAGCCTTAATAAATGATCAAGACTCGATAGCACAGCTAGCTAACAAACAAAAATACAGGGTAGCGGATTCTTATCGAATATCCTAAATTCTTTGTATTAGTAAATATTGTTTGCTATACTTTCTCTGTGTATCAGTAGACTTAAATTTTTATACAAAGGGGAATTCCTTGATGATTATTCAACCTAAAACACGCGGATTTATATGCACAACAGCCCATCCAGAGGGATGCGCCAAACAAATAGAACAACAAATTGAATATGTAAAAGCACAAAAGAAAATTGAGGGACCTGCGAATGTACTTGTCATCGGTGCCTCTACCGGATACGGACTGGCTTCTAGAATTTCAGCTGCTTTTGGTGCTGGCGCCAATACCATTGGTGTGTTCTTCGATAAAGCTGCGGAAGGTCAGCGCACCGCATCTGCAGGCTGGTACAACTCCGCTGCCTTTGAACAACAAGCAGCAGAGCTTGGACTTAAATCACACAGCATAGTTGGCGATGCCTTCTCTGATGCGATTAAAGAGAAGACCATTGCATTGATTAAAGCTGAATACGGCACCATCGATTTAGTTATTTATAGTGTCGCTTCACCTCGTCGTACCCATCCGGTAACAGGAGAAACCTTCTCCTCCGTTATTAAACCAGTGGGAACAGCTTATTCGAATAAAACTTTGAACTTCCACACAGGCGAAGTATCCATGACCACCATTGAGCCTGCTAATGAAGAGGAAGTACGTCAGACCATCGCTGTAATGGGCGGCGAAGACTGGAGAATGTGGATCGATCAGCTTCAAGCAGCTGATGTCCTTGCAGATGGTGCTACTACCGTTGCTTACTCCTACATCGGGCCTGAAATCACTCACCCTATCTATCGGGACGGAACAATTGGCCAAGCCAAGCACGATCTGGAACAGACTGCGATCCAAATGAATGACCTTCTTTCATCAAAAGGCGGACGTGCCTTTGTATCCGTTAATAAGGCGCTCGTAACTCAGTCCAGCTCAGCTATTCCTGTAGTACCCCTTTATATCTCTGCACTTTATGAAGTGATGAAGGAAAAAGGCCTGCACGAGAACTGTATTGAACAAATGTATCGCTTGTTCTCTGAGCACCTATACGGTGAAGGCAAGGCTACTGCTGACGGAAGCTGCTTGATCCGCATTGACGACTGGGAAATGCGTGAGGATGTCCAGACAGAGGTTATGAAACGTTGGGACGAGCTGACAACTGATAATGCAGGTGAGCTGGCTGATCTTGAAGGCTACCGCCAAGATTTCTTCAATCTGTTTGGCTTTAGAACAGATGGCGTAGACTACGAAGCAGATATTGATCCTAATGTCGACATTCCGAATATGTATTAAAATGATTCTGAATACATCCATATGCTAATTCTGGATGTATAAACAAAGAGGTTGTCTGCAAAAGTAGTGAAGTCTACTGATGTGGCGGCCTCTTTTTTGTACTTTGCTTACAACCTACCTATACGTCGTAGGGCATATTGGCTTAGCCTCCCACTTTGTGATATGGTTTGATAGAATACTGCAAGTTCTAACTTACATTCTAAGGAGTGAATCACTCATGGTTAAGAAAATTAGTGTAGCGAATGGTGTACTTGACGTATCCCAAATTTCGCTGGGCTGTATGCGGATTGCGGATTTGTCTGCAAAAGAGGCTGATACACATGTACATAGTGCGTTGGAGCTCGGAATAGACTTCTTTGATCATGCCGACATTTATGCGGACGGCAAAGCTGAAGAGGTATTCGCAGGGGTACTTCAGAACAATCCTGGTATGCGTGATAAAATGCTGATCCAAACCAAATGCGGAATCCGCAAGGGCTATTTTGATTTTTCCAAAGAGCATATCCTACAATCCGTAGAGGGTAGCCTTAAACGCTTGAAGACCGATTATATCGATGTGCTCTTGCTTCACCGTCCTGACACGCTGTTCGAGCCGGAAGAAGTGGCTGAGGCTTTTGACATTCTGGAGAGCAAGGGATTGGTCAAGCATTTTGGTGTCAGCAACCAGAACCCGTTACAAATCGAGCTACTTAAGAAAAATGTAAAGCAACCGCTGCTGTTCAACCAGCTGCAATTGAGCATTATGTTTACGGGTATGTTTGATACCGGCTTCAATGTGAATATGACTAACTCCGGTTCGGTTGTTCATGATGGCGGGATCTTAGAGTACAGCCGTCTACACGACATGACCATTCAGCCATGGTCACCTTTCCAATATGGGTTCTTTGAAGGTGTATTCTTGGACAACGACAAGTTCCCTGAATTGAACGAGGTCATTAACCGCTTAGCAGCTGAAAAAGAGGTTACCAATACCGCTATTGCCATTGCCTGGATTCTAAGACATCCGGCAAATATGCAGCCTGTTGTAGGTACAACCAATACGCAGCGATTGCGGGATATTGCCAAAGCATCCGATATTACACTCACCAGACCAGAATGGTATGAAATTTACCGCGCTGCGGGTAATATCCTTCCATAAATATCAAAAGCCACGAAGTACGCTAATATCGTACTTTGTGGCTTTTTTTTGTGACTATAATTGAAACCGTGTAACTCTTATAAAAAAAGAAACGGCATCTCTGCCGTTTCTTTTAAGGATGGACTCTCAGGGGCTCGAACCCTGGACAAATAGATTAAGAGTCTACTGCTCTACCAACTGAGCTAAGAGTCCACAATATAATGATTTACCTTACTATACTTGAAAAGCAAAAGCCCTTAGCTTAACGCATAAGAGCTTCGCTTGCTAATTGATACCGGCGAGAGGACTCGAACCTCCACGGTTTCCCTCTCGATTTTGAGTCGAGCGCGTCTGCCATTCCGCCACGCCGGCAAAGTATGAAGTTAAAATATGGCGCGCCCTGAGAGATTCGAACTCCCGGCCTTTTGATTCGTAGTCAAACGCTCTATCCAGCTGAGCTAAGGGCGCAAAATTTATATGGAGCGGACGACGGGAATCGAACCCGCGACCCTCGCCTTGGCAAGGCGATGCTCTACCGCTGAGCCACGTCCGCACACGATATGTATTAGTGTCCGACTCACTTAAGAAGTGAGCCATGAAGGACTCGAACCTTCGACACCCTGATTAAAAGTCAGGTGCTCTACCAACTGAGCTAATGGCTCATGAAGCAAGAAAAATGGCGGAACCGACGAGATTCGAACTCGCGATCTCCTGCGTGACAGGCAGGCATGTTAGGCCAACTACACCACGGTTCCAAAAGATATAATTGCTTGATGAAAATTGGTTGCGGGGGCAGGATTTGAACCTGCGGCCTTCGGGTTATGAGCCCGACGAGCTACCGGGCTGCTCCACCCCGCGTCATTAAAAATATTTAGCTATTCATTACCATAAGAAAGCTTCATGGTGGAGGCTGAGGGGATCGAACCCCCGACCCTCTGCTTGTAAGGCAGATGCTCTCCCAGCTGAGCTAAGCCTCCATGTAAAGAAGCAACTCAATTATCATAACACAATCCAACCTGTAATGCAACATTTTATTTCAGAAGAACAATTACGTTTTAAAGAAATTGGTGACCCGTATGGGATTCGAACCCATGTTACCTCCGTGAAAGGGAGGTGTCTTAACCCCTTGACCAACGGGCCGTATTGAAAACAAAATGTTTTGACAACAAAAAAGATTATATCATGTATTTCGAAGTATAGCAATACCTAAATTAATATATTTTCACTTTTCTTCTATAATAGGCGTTAAAGTGATATCAAGCTTACTAGCTATCATCTTTACGACTCCTAGAGTAGTCAGGTTATTTGTGTCTAAATGGTCTTTAAATACGTCCTTATTAAGCCCTGTGAGGCATCTGTCGATCTGTTGAACGGCCCATGAGTCATTCCGTTCACCTCTACCACCCAATCTCTTGAGCAGCGTCTCTCGTGAGGCACACAAAGTAAAATGATGAACCTCTAATCCCTCATTTATTAGATTACCAGCAATGTCCATCCAATATTCTGGGTTGACTATGGTCATAGGTACGATAATCGTTCCCCTATATTCGCTAGCTATGTATTTTAACATGGAGTGGTTAATTTCACGCCAAAGATAATAGTCCTGAAAATCACTTTTTGTCATCACATCGGGAATGTTTGCTCTTATGTAATACCCTGCATTCTCTGGATCGTATACAAAAGAATCAGGAAGTCTGCGATGTAATTCATATGCAGTTTCTGTCTTCCCCGCACCAAAAGCTCCATTGATCCATATAATCAAGATCTTTATCCCCCATGAATAATCTATTAGTGACTCTATTAAACCACTTTATCATAAAAACCCTTACAAGCAAATTCACTCTACAAGGCACAACAAAAAGACCACTGTCGATTACTCAACAGTGGTCTTGCGTGCTTGGCAACGTCCTACTCTCCCAGGACCCTTCGGTCCAAGTACCATCGGCGCTGGAGGGCTTAACGGTCGTGTTCGGGATGGGTACGCGTGGAACCCCTCCGCTATCGCCACCAAACGGGCATTTGCGGTACAAATGCATTATTCAGGTCTCAGCATCGCCAAATGCTGAAAACAAATTCATCAACATACAGCCACTAGGACCATATGGTTTAGAACTTGATTCCTGAAAACTGAATCCGAATTGAATTTGCGTTTGCCCTTCTTACGGGGCCCCCGGAAAGTACTCGGAATTAGCTTCACAGCCTTTTCTTCACTTTTTGGGGTATTTTTAGGATAAGCCCTCGACCGATTAGTATTGGTCAGCTCCATGCATTACTGCACTTCCACCTCCAACCTATCTACCTCGTCGTCTTCAAGGGGTCTTACTAATTGGGAAATCTCATCTTGAGGGGGGCTTCACGCTTAGATGCTTTCAGCGCTTATCCCGTCCGTACGTAGCTACCCAGCCATGCTCCTGGCGGAACAACTGGTGCACCAGCGGTACGTCCATCCCGGTCCTCTCGTACTAAGGACAGCTCCTCTCAAATTTCCTGCGCCCACGACAGATAGGGACCGAACTGTCTCACGACGTTCTGAACCCAGCTCGCGTACCGCTTTAATGGGCGAACAGCCCAACCCTTGGGACCTACTTCAGCCCCAGGATGCGATGAGCCGACATCGAGGTGCCAAACCTCCCCGTCGATGTGGACTCTTGGGGGAGATAAGCCTGTTATCCCCAGGGTAGCTTTTATCCGTTGAGCGATGGCCCTTCCATGCGGTACCACCGGATCACTAAGTCCGACTTTCGTCCCTGCTCGACTTGTAGGTCTCGCAGTCAAGCTCCCTTATGCCTTTGCACTCTTCGAATGATTTCCAACCATTCTGAGGGAACCTTGGAACGCCTCCGTTACTCTTTAGGAGGCGACCGCCCCAGTCAAACTGCCCGCCTGACACGGTCCCCGTACCCGGTAAGGGTACTAGGTTAGAACCTAGATACGATCAGGGTGGTATCCCAACGGCGCCTCCACCGAAGCTTGCGCTCCGATTTCTACGGCTCCCACCTATCCTGTACAGATCGTACCCAAATTCAATATCAAGCTGCAGTAAAGCTCCATGGGGTCTTTCCGTCTTGTCGCGGGTAACCTGCATCTTCACAGGTATTAAAATTTCACCGGATCTCTCGTTGAGACAGCGCCCAAGTCGTTACGCCATTCGTGCGGGTCAGAATTTACCTGACAAGGAATTTCGCTACCTTAGGACCGTTATAGTTACGGCCGCCGTTTACTGGGGCTTCGGTTCATAGCTTCGGGTTACCCCTAACCACTCCCCTTAACCTTCCAGCACCGGGCAGGCGTCAGCCCGTATACTTCGCCTTGCGGCTTCGCACAGACCTGTGTTTTTGCTAAACAGTCGCTTGGGCCTTTTCACTGCGGCCCCCTCGTGCTATTCACACTACCGGGGCACCCCTTCTCCCGAAGTTACGGGGTCATTTTGCCGAGTTCCTTAACGAGAGTTCTTCCGCGCGCCTTAGAATTCTCTTCTCGCCTACCTGTGTCGGTTTGCGGTACGGGCACCTTCTCCTGGCTAGAGGCTTTTCTTGGCAGTGTGAGATCATGACCTTCGCTACTGTAATTTTCGCTCCCCATCACA
The DNA here is from genome assembly GCF_038000135.1 of Paenibacillus sp. FSL F4-0236. Lineage (NCBI taxonomy): Bacteria > Bacillati > Bacillota > Bacilli > Caryophanales > Paenibacillaceae > Paenibacillus > Paenibacillus sp. FSL F4-0236. Next base: position 563,269 of record NZ_JBBOBK010000001.1, on the reverse strand, counting down.
GCCCAGCCTTAACGATGTGCGGATTTGCCTACACATCAGCCTCACTGCTTAGACGGACATATCCATCAGTCCGCGTCACTACCCTCCTGCGTCACCCCATCGCTCATAGCGGATTACGGTGGTACAGTAATTTCAAACTGTTGTCCTTCGACTACGCCTTTCGGCCTCGCCTTAGGTCCCGACTTACCCTGAGCGGACGAGCCTTCCTCAGGAAACCTTGGGCTTTCGGCGGATCAGATTCTCACTGATCTTTTCGTTACTCATACCGGCATTCTCACTTGTATGCTGTCCAGCGCTCCTTACGGTACACCTTCAACCCACATACAACGCTCCCCTACCCCAGATACATACGTATCTAGCCATAGCTTCGGTGGTGTGTTTAGCCCCGTTACATTTTCGGCGCAGAGTCACTCGACCAGTGAGCTATTACGCACTCTTTCAATGGTGGCTGCTTCTAAGCCAACATCCTGGTTGTCTGTGCAACTCCACATCCTTTCCCACTTAACACACACTTGGGGACCTTAGCTGATGGTCTGGGCTGTTTCCCTTTTGACAATGGATCTTAGCACTCACTGTCTGACTCCCGGCAATAAGTATATGGCATTCGGAGTTTGACTGAGCTTGGTAATCCTTGCGGACCCCGCACCCAATCAGTGCTCTACCTCCACTACTCTTATACCGAGGCTAGCCCTAAAGCTATTTCGGGGAGAACCAGCTATCTCCGAGTTCGATTGGAATTTCTCCGCTACCCCCACCTCATCCCCGCATTTTTCAACATGCGTGGGTTCGGGCCTCCAGTGCGTGTTACCGCACCTTCACCCTGGACAGGGGTAGATCACACGGTTTCGGGTCTACGTCCACATACTAAATCGCCCTATTCAGACTCGCTTTCGCTGCGGCTCCGTCTTCTCGACTTAACCTTGCATGTTAAACGTAACTCGCCGGTTCATTCTACAAAAGGCACGCCATCACCCATTAATAGGGCTCTGACTTTTTGTAAGCACACGGTTTCAGGTTCTATTTCACTCCCCTTCCGGGGTGCTTTTCACCTTTCCCTCACGGTACTGTTTCACTATCGGTCGCCAGGTAGTATTTAGCCTTAGCAGATGGTCCTGCTGGATTCATACGGGGTTTCACGTGCCCCGCACTACTCGGGATCCGTCTCGGAGAGAACACAGTTTAGGCTACAGGGCTTTTACCTCTATCGCGGGCCTTTCCAGACCTCTTCACCTACCATATTCCTTTGTAACTCCATGTGAGACGTCCCACAACCCCTAAGAGCAAGCTCTTAGGTTTAGGCTGTTCCGCGTTCGCTCGCCGCTACTGACGGAATCACTATTGTTTTCTCTTCCTCAGGGTACTTAGATGTTTCAGTTCCCCTGGTCTGCCTCTACATCTCCTATGTGTTCAGAGATGAGTAACTGCGAATTACCACAGCTGGGTTTCCCCATTCGGACACCCCCGGATCAAAGCTTGCTTACAGCTCCCCGAGGCAGTTTCGTTGTTCGCCACGTCCTTCGTCGGCTCCTGGCGCCTAGGCATCCTCCGTGTGCTCTTATTAGCTTAACCTCGATTTTTCCTAAGAAAAATCTCACTAATAACATTTACTTGTTTGCACAAGTTGCTAAAAGATGTTCTAAAACGCAAATTCGTTTCGGTATCCAGTTTTCAAGGATCAAGTCTTACTGAGAGCTTAAACTCTCAAAACTGAGCAACGAGTGAGTTGTGGAAGTTTAACTTCCGATTTGAATGTCTTCATTGCAGAAGACGATTCTCCATAGAAAGGAGGTGATCCAGCCGCACCTTCCGATACGGCTACCTTGTTACGACTTCACCCCAATCATCTACCCCACCTTCGGCGGCTGGCTCCCTTGCGGGTTACCCCACCGACTTCGGGTGTTGTAAACTCTCGTGGTGTGACGGGCGGTGTGTACAAGACCCGGGAACGTATTCACCGCGGCATGCTGATCCGCGATTACTAGCAATTCCGACTTCATGCAGGCGAGTTGCAGCCTGCAATCCGAACTGAGACCGGCTTTGATGGGATTGGCTTCACCTCGCGGCTTCGCTTCCCGTTGTACCGGCCATTGTAGTACGTGTGTAGCCCAGGTCATAAGGGGCATGATGATTTGACGTCATCCCCACCTTCCTCCGGTTTGTCACCGGCAGTCACTCTAGAGTGCCCAGCCTTACCTGCTGGCAACTAAAGTTAAGGGTTGCGCTCGTTGCGGGACTTAACCCAACATCTCACGACACGAGCTGACGACAACCATGCACCACCTGTCTCCTCTGTCCCGAAGGCCGCCACTATCTCTAGTGGATTCAGAGGGATGTCAAGACCTGGTAAGGTTCTTCGCGTTGCTTCGAATTAAACCACATACTCCACTGCTTGTGCGGGTCCCCGTCAATTCCTTTGAGTTTCAGTCTTGCGACCGTACTCCCCAGGCGGAGTGCTTACTGTGTTAACTTCGGCACCAAGGGTATCGAAACCCCTAACACCTAGCACTCATCGTTTACGGCGTGGACTACCAGGGTATCTAATCCTGTTTGCTCCCCACGCTTTCGCGCCTCAGCGTCAGTTACAGCCCAGAAAGTCGCCTTCGCCACTGGTGTTCCTCCACATATCTACGCATTTCACCGCTACACGTGGAATTCCACTTTCCTCTTCTGTACTCAAGTCACCCAGTTTCCAGTGCGACCTCAGGTTGAGCCCAAGGTTTAAACACCAGACTTAAATGACCGCCTGCGCGCGCTTTACGCCCAATAATTCCGGACAACGCTTGCCCCCTACGTATTACCGCGGCTGCTGGCACGTAGTTAGCCGGGGCTTTCTTCTCAGGTACCGTCACTCCGATAGCAGTTACTCTACCGGACGTTCTTCCCTGGCAACAGAGCTTTACGATCCGAAAACCTTCATCACTCACGCGGCGTTGCTCCGTCAGACTTTCGTCCATTGCGGAAGATTCCCTACTGCTGCCTCCCGTAGGAGTCTGGGCCGTGTCTCAGTCCCAGTGTGGCCGTTCACCCTCTCAGGTCGGCTACGCATCGTCGCCTTGGTGGGCCGTTACCCCACCAACTAGCTAATGCGCCGCAGGCCCATCCCTCAGTGACAGATTGCTCCGTCTTTCATTCTTCCTTCAGGAGAAAAAAGAAATTATCCGGTATTAGCTACCGTTTCCGGTAGTTATCCCAGTCTAAGGGGCAGGTTGCCTACGTGTTACTCACCCGTCCGCCGCTAAGTTACTTTGAAAGCAAGCTTTCAAAGTAACTCCGCTCGACTTGCATGTATTAGGCACGCCGCCAGCGTTCGTCCTGAGCCAGGATCAAACTCTCCAATTAGTATTGAAAAGAGCGATATGCTCATTTTGAAACATCTGACGAGAAAATTAATTCTCTAATTTTGGATATCACTTTCGTGATTTCCCACTCACTCGTTGTTCAGTTTTCAAAGATCAAGTTCTCGTTGGCGCCGTTTAATGTCTCAGCAGCAACTTTTATAATATATCATGTTTTCCGATGAATTGCAACACTTTTTTTCAAAGTCTTTTGTAATTTCATCCGGATTAACATTCACCAACCGAAAGTTTATATCTCCTCTTTGCGACTGGATTTATAATGTAACATATAACCCACTCTAAAAACAACCCCTAAATTCAAAAAAACATAAATAAGTACTTTCGCCTCAGTCCTACTTCTCGTTCCCATCTTCTCATAAAAAACGTGCAGATTCTAATAATCAGAACCTACACGTTAAATAGAGATTGGATGTTAGTTCAGAACTGTATTAATTAGAAATCCACGGATTTCTGCGTTTCTTTGAGCTCTCTGTACGACCACCAGCATTTGAACGTTGAGACTTCACAGCTGTTTTGTTTTTCTTATTGCTGCTTTGACTCGAGGTCTTTGCTTTTGATGCCGTTTCCTTCGTTGCAGTTCCCTTGCTCTTGAGAGAAGCACCAGAAGTAGATTCCTCACTCACTGTTCTAGCAACTTCGGGAGTGTCCTGTACAAACGTTTCAGGATCTTGGATTTCCGGAACCCGATTATGCTGTGAATAATTACCAATACCTGGATACTGCGGATTAGACGGAATACTCGACATTATCGGCCCGCCAAAAGCTCCAAGAGGAGATGCTGGAACTATTCCCTGATTAGGTGTTCCCGCTCCATAAGCAGAGAATGCATTTGGGTTTCCATATGCAGGATAGGTATTATATACGGGCATTTCATATGAATAGGGTTGAACATGCATTCCCCCACACCCACAAGTAGTTGGCCAAGGAAGGTTCGGTGACATCCCATACATCGGGTTCATCCCTGAAACATTAGCCTCCATATTGTTAGGTGCAGCATTTGGATTCCATTGTTCTGGACTCACGTTAGGCGCAGCATTTGGATTCCATTGTTCTGGACTCACGTTAGGTGCAGCATTCGGATTCCATTGTTCCGGACTCATATTAGGCCAAGCGTTCGGATTCCATTGTTCTGGACTCATGTTAGACGCAGCATTCGGATTCCATTGTTCTGGACTCATGTTAGGCCAAGCATTCGGATTCCATTGTTCTGGGCTCACATTAGGCGCAGCATTCGGATTCCATTGTTCTGGACTCACATTAGGCGCAGCATTCGGATTCCATTGTTCTGGACTCATGTTAGGTGAATACATATTTTCTGAAAAGTAGTATGGAGACATGCATTCAGGTCCATATGACGCCGGTTGAACATAACTTGGTGCCCAATTCATGTTCATATTTGGGCTATTTTGATAAGAATCATAGAGATAAGGATTTCCTCCTAGTCCTGGATATCCCATGTTGTCACAAGCATCTGCCTTTTCCTCTTTGCAAGCCACTGGCTTTATCTCAGCTTTTGCTGCCTCATGATGAGCTACAGGCTCTTGATTTGGAACTGTAATCTGAACAAATAGGCTCTGCATTTCAATTTCTTGCACAGGAGCAACTCCCATTTGCATATTCGGCGCAGCATTAGGTGCAGCATTTTGAGTATTAATAGGGGCCATGTTCATCGATGGGTGTGGTGCAGAATTGTACAAAGGCGAGATATTTGGCGATGATTTAGGTGCAGGTTTAGTTTCCGCTTTAGCTTCTGGTTTATTTTCTGCTTTTGCCTCTGGTTTATTTTCTGCTTTTGCTTCCGGTTTAGTTTCTGGTTTGACCTCTGGTTTAGTTTCCGGTTTTGGTGCAGGAACTACCTCAACTACTGGCTGTTCTTTGGGACCCGTATATTCCTTCCCGCCAACTTGTGTTTTCTCAGAAGCATTAGAAGGCATGTAGCCTGGCTGTACGGGTGAAGCGTTTGATGTCTTTTTTGGAATGTTGACTACTTCCCCTAACATCAGTACATTCGGATTCTTCAGCTGGGGGTTTGCTTCAACCATATCTTTTAAAGGGATTCCCCACGCCTTAGATAATTTCCATAAGGTATCACCTTGTTTGACTGTATGCTTGTAGTAAACTTCACTGTTATCCGGTACGGATACAGGAGCCGTAGGTATTTTTACTTTTTCACCAAGTGCCAGCACATTCGGATTACTGATCTGTGGATTAGCTTCAATAATTTTTTGTAACGGCACTCCGTACTTTTGCGATAATGCATACAGACTATCGCCTTGTTTGACAATGTGTATTTTCACGTAGCATTAACCTCCTAAAAGTTTTGTGGAGTATTGCTTTCTTACAGCTACACAGCAAAACTGGCTTTGAAAGCAAACACCCTTTGGATGGAACATTGCTCTCTTACAGAGTTATATGCGGTACAGCCGCCTCCTTCGTTACTACATCTTATGCAGCCCATGGGCGAATGACATCCCTGAAATAAAAAAAATCCTTTCATGAGACATGAAAAGATTTACCAGAGACCTCCGGCCATCTTCTTCATATACATGAAAGGATATCTAATGCCTATTCAATACTCATTACTCGACTAGCATGTAAAGAGCAAATTGTACGATTAACTGTTATTCCCAAACCTTGTAGCCATCTTTGTCAACAACATTGCGGAACTCTTCAAGCAATCTCAAAGTGATTGGACCCGCTTGTCCTTCACCAATGATTCGGCCGTCAATTTCACGCGCAGCAATAACTTCAGCAGCAGTACCTGTGAAGAATACCTCGTCCGCTATGTAAACATCATGCATAGTGAATGGTTCTTCTTTTAGCTTAATACCCAATTTCTCACATAACTCGATGATCGCCAGACGTGTGATTCCTTCAAGCGCTCCCAAATAGCATGGAGGAGTAAAGACCACACCATTTTTGATGATGAAAATATTATCTCCAGATCCTTCAGTAACATATCCTTGAGCATTCATCATGATTGCTTCATCGGCTTCTGCCAGATTGGACTGGATTTTCACTAGGATATTGTTGAGATAGTTAAGCGATTTAATCTTCGGATTCAGTGCATCCGGAATATTACGACGTTGGGATACAGAAACAGCGCGAAGCCCATTAATGTACGCTTGCTCTGGGTAAATAGCTAATTGTTCAACGATAATGATTACGCTGGCTTTAGGGCAACGGCGTGGATCAAGACCCAAGTTACCAGGACCACGGGATACGATCAGTCGAATATAACCGTTACGCATGTCGTTAAGGCGAATCGTTTCAGCCATAGCTTCCAGCATCTCGTCATAAGTGAGCGGAATGTCCAGCATGATCGACTTCGCCGAATCATATAGTCTGTCCAAATGCTCTTTACATTTAAAAATATTACCATTGTAGATACGAATACCTTCAAATATGCCGTCTCCATACAAAAAACCGTGATCAAAAACGGATACCTTTGCATTTTCCTTAGTTACGTGTTGTCCATCCAGATAGATCCATTGTTCAGCCATGAATTTACTGCACCTCCGCTTTCTCTTCCTCATAGGTGTATGTGGGATACGAGCCCAGAATCCGAACCTGACAGCCTAAAGCGCTAATCTCTTCAATCGCTCCTGGCAGCAGGACTGATTCTATCGGTTCCAGCACATCAATATAAAAATAATAAGTACCCAACTTCTTTTTCGTTGGTCGTGATTCAATACGCGATAAATTCAGCTTCCGCCAAGAAAAGGCAGCGAGGACCTGATGCAAAGCACCGGGAAAATCCTCCGGCAGCGTAACTAGGACACTCGTCTTTACACCATTGCTGCTCCGTGGAAGATCAACCTTCTGCGGACCGACAAGGACAAATCGCGTGTAGTTGTTGTTGTGATCTGTAACTTTCCGATCAACAATCTCCAGCCCATGAGTTGCTGCGCCAAGAGCAGTACCAATCGCAGCCCAGCCCTTGTCAGGATTGTTCTTAACGATTTCAACAGCTTCAGAGGTGCTTCCGACCGACTCCAGTTCAGCCCAAGGTGCATGCTTCCGAACAAATTGCATGCATTGTGCCATTGCAACAGGATGCGAAAGGATTTTTTTAATTTTAGTGAAATCCTTATTGCCGTTCGTATCTCTGAATTCCAGCGGGTGACCGATGAGATTCTGTATCGATGGAAAGATCCATTCAGCCTGCATAGGCAGATCGACCTCATTAATGAGCCAATCAATATGTAGACTAACTGAGCCTTCAATAGTATTCTCAATCGGGATAACGCTGTAATCAGTGGTGCCACCAGCCGTAGAGAGAAAGACATCGGAAATTAGCTTGTGATGCACAATTTTTACAGGCTCGCCGTTAAACAAATGCAGCAGCGCTTCGTGAGATACCGAGCCCTGCGGCAATACCGCCATTGATTTCATAACCGTACTTCTCCTTTTATCATATCCAAAAATGATACGTTTTGCATCTCGTTTCTTTCAAGAAGCTCTGATGTAACACCTGAAGTACAAGGCATCAGCCAGCAAGTCTGAGCAGAGATACCGTGTTCTTGCATCGTATTCATCAGGAAAGCCTCAAGCTCTCGCTTACGAGTCTCATGGCGATCAACTAAACACAGTAGGGTAGGACCGGCACCGCTAAGTGCGATTCCTAAAGCACCATGGTTAGGTGCTTCCGCGAGCAGCTTCTCCATGCCTGGAATAAGCGCTGCACGATAGGGCTGATGCAGACGATCCTGCATCGCTCTACTGATCAGGTCAAGCCGACCTGATGCAAACGAGGCTGTCATTAAAGAGGTTCTGCTGATGTTGTACACAGCATCACTAACTGAGATTTCTGTTGGAAGCACTCCCCGTGCTTTTGTGGTTTCCAGCTCGAATTCTGGAATAACCACGAGAACCTCAAGGTCTTGAGGTGGATCAAGGCGAACGTAATCCGCATGATCACCATCCCACACTGCGGTAATGATGCCACCAAACAAGGAAGCTCCTACATTGTCAGGATGCTTCTCAAGCTGGGTAGCCATATCAAACAGCTTGGCATCATCGAGCGGAGAGCCGATCATCGTATTAGCTGCGACCATGCCCCCAATGATGGCCGAGGCACTGCTGCCGAGTCCACGCGTAAGCGGAATCTCAGAGTACATCGAAATAGATATTTCAGGCACCGTAACGCCAGCCTCTGCAAATACCATTTGAGCGACCTTATAGAGTAAATTACTCTTATCCCGAGCCACTCCCTTCATCTCGTCACCATATAGATGAAAAACTGTCTCCTCTGCTTCCTCCATCTCAATCCAGGCATACAGCGGCAATGCCATGCCAAGAGTATCGAAGCCCGGACCAAGATTGGCAGTACTAGCAGGTACTTTAACCCTTGCTACTCCATAAGTACTCATAACAGGTGCAATCTCCTTACTCATTGTTTAAATATAGAAAGTATAGTCCATCTACAGTGCTAACCTTCCACACGGTAGTGACTCTTGATCCGGTGGATGACTTTCAGTTCATTAAAGTGGCGCAGCACTTTATTCATACTTGCTTTGCTGGCGTTATGGGTAACAATAATAATCTCCGCATCAGGATTATTTGGATTGGCCTGCTGAACTACCGAATCAAGACTCACGTCATACTCGGCAAACACCTGAGTAATCTTGGCCAATACGCCTGCTTTATCATCAACGTGTAAAAGTAGGAAGTTTTTATAAAAGATATCCTCATCACTCTTAAGCTTCTTCTGCTTATAAGGTACTTTTTGCTTCAATCCATTAACACCCAGCTTGAGGTTCTTAATAATGGCTACCAAGTCAGCTACTACCGAAGTTGCCGTTGGCATTGCACCCGCGCCCGCACCATAGAACATTGTCTCTCCTACTGCCTCACCATACACATAAACTGCATTGAAGACACCATTTACAGATGCAAGTGGATGACTTGCTCGAATCAATGTCGGTTGAACACTGATACTGAATTCCTCATCCTGACGTTCAGCAATGCCTAGCAGCTTGATTTCGTATCCGAGACGCTTTGCAAAGGCAATATCGGCTTTACTCACTTCTGAAATCCCGCTCACACTGACGTCATGTAGCTCCACGTTAGTACGGAAGCCTAGGGTCCCGAGAATCGCCATTTTGCGGGCAGCATCCAGACCTTCAACATCGGAAGTTGGATCAGCCTCTGCATATCCTAAATCCTGCGCTTCTTTTAACACATCATTGTAGGATGCGCCTTCTTGGCTCATTTTGGTTAGTATGTAATTAGTTGTTCCATTCACAATACCTATAATCTTCATGATCTTATCTGAAGAAAAGCCTTCGATAAGCGTCCGAATAATCGGAATACCACCTGCAACACTAGCCTCATAAAAGACATCACATTGCTTCTCTTGCGCCTTAGCCAGAATCTCCGAACCGTGCAGCGCCATCAAGTCCTTATTCGCAGTTACGACATGTTTACCGCGGTCCAAAGCTTCAAGAATATATTCCTTTGTTCCATCGATACCACCCATCACTTCAACGATTACATCGATCTCAGGGTCACGAATAACATCCCATGGATCTGTTGTTATTTTGGCAGGGTCGACCTCAATATCACGTAGCTTATTGGAATTATTCACCGCTATGCGCTCAATGAGTATTGGAGAGCCTACTTGACTGCTCAAATCCTCCTGATTTCCTTCCACGATACGAACTACACCTGTACCAACTGTTCCCAGACCCAGCAATCCTACTTTAACCGGCTTCATCAGTATCCTCCTAAAAGTTTTACGTATATAATTTCTCTATCCCTGTCCAACGATTAGGGCGCGCTTCACTCCCGGAATATTCTTCAGACTATCAAGCATCTCTCCGAGCTCCTCATTCAAATGTGAGATTTCCACGGAAATCACCACATTAGCTCGTCCTTGTAGGGGAATACTCTGGTGAATCGTCAGCACGTTAGCCCCATGCCCCGCCACAGATCCTAGAACCTTGGAGAGCATCCCCGATTCATGTTCCAAATCCATGGAGATCGTAACAATTCGCTCACGTTCGAGCTGATGGATCAGGTGAATGCCATCCTTGTATTTATAAAAAGCGCTCCGGCTCAATCCTACCTGTTCTACACCCTCATGTACGGTCTTCGCATCCCCGGCCTCAAGCAATTGTTTGACCTGCATAGTCTTAAGTACGGCATCAGGTAATATGTCCTCACGGACCAAATAATAGCGTTCTTTCACGAACGTCCTCACCTCAAAGACTTTTGTGTTTTCTTAGTGGACATTATATCGGAAAAGACTTATAAAATGCAATAACTTTATATGTATACTCTGAGGCCAGGGAGTTCGGTGCAGCAAAACCCCCGGATTCCCGGGGGCAGCAGGCAATCGTATGTACGCTAACTGTATGGAATCGTCGTCCCGCAATAGTCACAGATCTTATCCTGCCCAGGAAGTACTCTACTCTTAGCACCGCAACTCGGACAAACGATGGATTTCGGCAGTTGGACAGGTGGATTAGGCCTATTCTCCGGTAATGACTGCCGCCCAGATGATGGCTGGTTCTCTGATGCCGCGGAGGGCTGTGCCCGGTCAGGATGTACAAGATTGGGCGGTTGTTTATCTAAGAGCTTAACACGTCCTTCATAATAGACAAGATCAGAAGCAAGTAACCCCCATCTCACCAAATACCGTAGGTCTCTACGTACATCATCTTCACTTTGTTTCGTGATATCAGCTAAATTACCAATATGTCTAACATCATCCACTATGATCAGCATGAGATACTTCTTGCACAGAAAATCAAAGTTTTCTGTTGCGAAGGTAGCCCTCCCTGCAAAGCTGTCCGCCGGAATTATAAAGATCAAGTAGAGGACCACCAGAATGATCAATAAAGTGAACCACTTAAAATCCCCTTTGTAGGTCCCCACGGCGAAGAGGACGGCAAGTTCCATAAAAGCTCCCATACATACATGATAGAGCAATTTGTAGTTAAATGATTTCCGCTCATTCTTATAATGAGTGCTTACAAAACGAAGCATCGCAAGTACAAACCCAAGCGGAGCAAACAAATAGGCAATCGCCATGATGATTCGATCAAACACTGTCCGGTCTCGCTTGTTACGGTAGCGAAGGTTATTCTCAGGCGCACGCACCAGTGCTTGTGCCCGTTTGGAATAAATAAGCTTCGGCGGCAATTTTACAAATGGATTGTCTACACGTCCTTCATAATAAACAATATCTGGAGAAAGTACTCCCTGATCTTTTAAATATTCCAAAACCTCGCGGACGTTCTCTTCACTGAATCCGCGAATATCGGATAGGCTGCCGATATGCCTTATGCCGTCCACAAGAACCAAAGCGATATAGTCATTGCAAAGATAGGTGAATCCCTCTCTCCATCCTACGGCCCTAACCGACAATTTGATGGCGGGAATCCTAAACAATGCGTAGATAATTACCAGCCTGATCAAGAGTGCGACATAATCGATTTGACCGAGTAGCTTGCTAATAATGAAATAGATCGCCAATTCTACAAAGGCACCCATACACGCATGATAAAACAGGTTAATATTGCTTGCTTTGCGCTGTCTCTTGGAATGTGTAGATAATAACCGAACGGCAGCCAATATAAAGCCAACCGGAGCAAATACATACGCAAACACAATAGTCGTATAATCAAACGCCGTCCGCTCATATTCGTGCTTATATATCGGTTTGCCAGTTGTTGGTGGCTGCCTTCGTATATCCAATTTACCCATCTTTTATCTCCCCTAGTTAAGTTATATCTACAATGCTCAGGGAGAACCTTGGCATTAACTGTACGATATCATCGTGCCACAGTATTCACAGCTCTTAGACTGACTAGGCTGAACCGTGTTCTGTGCTCCGCAGCCCGGACAACGGATGGACTTAGGCAGCAGCGGTGAGGACTGCGGTTGAGAATGAATCTGCTGTCCCGAAGCTTGAGCTCCGAAGCCTGATGTCCTTCCAGAATGAACAAGATTAGGTGCTGCCATGGATGGATCTGGCGTCTGGCGCCCCTCTGAAAGTACAATATCAATATCCAATAATCCTTTATTCTTTAGATACTGGACATCTCTCCGTACATCGCTATCGCTTTGACCTATCCGTTCAGATATACTGCCGACATATCGGATATTTTTATTTTGAATCAGCTCTATATAAGAAGTGTTAAGCTTAGAAAGTGTATATTTAGCTTTTGCTGTCACACTCGCAAGAATAAGTGCCGGAATCAAAAATATGACTGCAAGGAAAATCTGGATCGTTAATAATTCGGAAGCTCCAGTGTTTCCACTCATGGTATCCACAAACATTGCAATAGAGAGTTCAACAAATCCGCCGATAAATACATGCATGAGAAGATTTAGATTGGTGGGTCTCCGATGATTTTTATAATGAGTTAGCATCAAACGTAACAATGCAAGAACGAGTCCAATGGGTGTGAATAGATAAGCCGCTGCAAGAATGACATAATCAAACCCAGTCCGGTCTAATTTAATCAGAGGAACCGCTGCACTCCCCGCTGGGGTCGGTGACGGCTCTTGTATGTTCAATCTGTTCATGTAGTTATTTCCTCCTATTTAAGTGCCGCTAATTCCCGATTTCGCCGCTCTAGTGTAGCTTTAATACTGTCGGCCATTTCGTTGATTTCAGCTTGCCAGTTCTCATGTGGCTCATTTGTCATGAGCAGAAGCTTCACATGATCATGCAACAGGGAGATCTGCTGATGCATGATATCCTCAGTAGCATATAAAGATGGATCTGATACAGGATCACTGAACTTGAATTGATCTCGTAACTTATTGAGCACTTTTACAAGCTGTTCAGTTTCAGGATTCTTCCAGCTGCTTGCCAGCGTACTGATCTCGTTTATTTCACTCTGATGCTGCCGAAAAGCTTGCAAGGACCTCTGCATTTGCTGTTCTTCTGTTCCGGCATTCCATCCATAAATCCCGATCACAGCCAGTGTGATTCCACCAATCAAAAGAACCAGCAATTGAACCGCAGCATACCACAGAGGGGACAACTCCAGTAGCCAATCGAAGACAATAGCCGATGCGAATACTCCAACCGCATAAATCCCCGTGATGAATGCACCGCTGAGAAGAACGGGTGATGTCCGCTGCACACTACCTGCAGTACGGAGCCAAAAAATACAATAGCCATACACCACACTCTCCGCCAGCAGAACAGCAACTAGCGAAATCACGAATCGAAACAGTGATTCAGAGAAGCCTAACCCTATAAAGGAGAACACCGTTAGTATTATAGCAGCCACATAAATAATGGTGATGATACGAATATAGCTTTTGCCCTTGTTCATAACGTCCTCCTTCAGCCTGCTTTTGTTCCACACTCTGCACAAAATTTCTGTCCAGGCTTCAGCTCATGCCCACAACCTCCGCATTTAATAACCAAACTATCTCCACAGTGAGGACAGAATTTCACCCCTGGTGATACCATTTCTCCACATTTACCACAGGCTTTAGGCATTTCTTTTCCACAAGAGACACAGGAAGATGCACCCTCAGGATTATCTGCTCCACAGGTTGGACAAGCACGATAAGGATTGCCACAACCAGGACAGAACTTGGCTCCTGCTTTCAATTCATGTCCACATTCCAAACAATTGATCTTGTTTCCGGACGATGCGCTTTGCTGAATGCTCTCCAGAGCATGCCCACAGCCACTGCAGAACCTTCCCTCAACAGAATTCATAACCCCACACTTCGAACAGGAGCGCTCTTGGCGCACAACTGTAGTCCCTGAATCAAAACTCATCCCTCGGGTCATACGATTCACCATATCCATAGCCGGTCCAGCGAATCCCATACCAAGTCCAAGCCCCATCCCGGTGTTCATCATGCCTACTCCAAGATTGCCAGGATTACCTGCTGCTTTTTCCATCGTGTTAAAGCCACGCTCCTGTTGATAGTTGAAGCCGATAATATCCATTTCTGCTTTTTTAGCTAAAGCTTCCTTTAATCGAATCGTTGCCGGATCATCATCAGGAATATTAATGGAATCAATATAGAAATTATTCAGCTCAAGTCCATTATCCAGAAAAGTTGATGCTAGCCGCCCCTGGATATGCTTTGAGATCTCTGCAACATAGGCATTAATCTCCAATATACTGATTTGCTTATGTACAAGGTAGGATGAAATCAGTTCATTTATATTCGACATAAGCAAGCCGCGAAAATAATTCACGAGCGTATTGTGATCAAACTGAGGAAGCGTTCCAACAAGCTGCAACAAAAATTTGCGCGGGTTATCAACCTTTACACCAAACTGTCCGAAGGAACGAACAGAAATCATAATTTTGTATTTAGGATCCTGGAGTTGTAAAGGTGCGCTGGTTCCCCATTTAACATTCATCGAATTGGTCTTGTTCACATACCATACTTCTGCTGTGAACGGCGACTTCCCACCGAAAGGAAGATTGACGATATTAGATAAAATAGGAATATTGGCGGTGCTCAGGGTGTGCCGCCCTGCCGTAAAGGAATCAAGCGCTTGTCCGCCCTTGAATAGGATCGCTTCCTGAGATTCATTAACGATTAGCTGAGTCCATGTCCCTAGCTCTTGGTTAGGATATTTCCATGCGAAAATCCCTGGAGGACCGTCGTACTTCACCACTTCTATAATTGCCATCTGCTATTCCCTCTTTCATCATCTATGATATATGAATAACGTATGCGTTCCCGGATGGGAAATTGTGTATTTCGATATTAATTGTATACGATATATATCGTGATTTGGGTTCTTTTCACGAAAAAAATATACTCGATATGGAAATAAAAAAAGCGCGGCTTGTGTCTTCCTCTACAGGAGAACACAAGTCGCGCTTTGTAATCAGCTAAATATTAATAGTAACTGCTATTCTCTACGAACTCGAATTCGAACTCACCAATACGGACAATAGTCCCCTCTACAGCTCCACGTTTACGAAGCTCTGCATCTACACCCATATGTCGCAATGTCCGGGCGAGTTTTAGAATCGCATCATGTGTGCTAAGCTGCATACGTTTCAACATTTTCTCGATACGAGGGCTGTTGACCACATATGTTTCATTATCACGTGTAATGGTGAACGAGTTATTATCTTCCGCTTCTAGCTTATAAACCTTACGTTCAGTTGTTCCTGATACTTCTTCAACTACCGGTGCCACCGGAATACTATCAAGAATATCCGTTGCACGATATAACAGTTCCTGAACACCCTGACGGGTAAGCGAGGAGATTGGCATAACCTCAAGATCCGGACGCAGCTCAGCTACGCGTTCTCGGAAAGCGATGAGATTCTCCTCTGACTCTGGCATATCCATTTTATTCGCGGCCACGATTTGAGGACGATCAATTAGAGCCGCATTATATTGCTTCAGCTCGTCATTAATGAGAACCCAATCCTCGAAGGGATCACGTCCCTCTGAACCAGACATATCCACTACGTGAATAATGATCCGTGTACGTTCAACGTGACGCAGGAATTCATGACCAAGCCCTATGCCTTCACTAGCTCCCTCAATTAATCCTGGCAGATCCGCCATTACAAAGCTTCGTCCATCCCCAACATCTACTACACCTAAGTTCGGTGTAATCGTAGTGAAATGGTATGCACCAATCTTTGGTTGAGCTGCGGATACGACCGACAGTAGCGTAGATTTGCCCACACTCGGGAAGCCTACAAGTCCCACATCAGCCATAACCTTAAGTTCCATGACAATATACCGCTCTTGACCTTCTTCACCGTTCTCTGCTAGCTCTGGAGCCTTATTAGCTGCTGTTGCAAAACGAGCATTCCCACGACCCCCACGACCCCCACGGGCAACAACAACTTGCTGACCATGACGAGTCAAATCGGCGATGATCTCTTGAGTATCATCGTCAATTAACATGGTTCCAGGTGGAATCCGCACGATCATATGATCAGCGTTCGCCCCATGCTGACTTCTGTTACGTCCTTTAATCCCTTTGTCCGCTTTAAAATGGCGCTGATAACGGAAATCCATCAGCGTACGCAAGCCCTCATCTACGCGGAAGATAACGTCGCCACCACGGCCACCGTCACCACCTGCTGGACCACCATCCGGTACATACTTTTCCCGGCGAAACGCAACGATACCATCCCCGCCGTCTCCGCCCTTAACATAAATCTTAGCTTTATCTACGAACATTAATGTTCACCTTCCTCACATTTCAAGCGGCAAACGCAGCTCTACATAAGCCTTGCTGGGCTTAAACTGCTCCGCTTTCATGATTTTCCCTTGTACTATATTATAAATTTGCCCTTTGAGCTGCTCGGGATTGCCATGCTCTCCCTCACCTTCGAAGGAGATAAGAATGTCTCCTCCATCCTGAATAAAGCCAAGACGCAGCTTGCGCGTTTCACCCTGAGGAGCCAGTCCGTTATATTGATAAGCTCGTACGGTCTGCATGATCACTGAAGTCAGCTCATCTCCTGCTTCCCGGTTTAGCTTCTCCTCCAGTTGCAATCCTTCCTCCACTTGAACTTCCAGTTCCAGACTAGTCCGGTAAGTTCGGAAAGATTGGATATAGAAGACCAATGAAGGAATGCCCAGCTTCGCGATACGACTATCAAGCGCTATGCGTTCCTTTATTCTTTCCACACACTCCACGGATTTATCAGGCTTTCCAAGCTGAATATATCCGTAAAGAATCTGCAAATCATTCATCCAATCATGACGATGATGATTCAGTGTCCGAATCGCCGCCTGTTGCAGAGTGTTCTCTTGTATACGCAGTTCCCGTTCCCAATGACGCTGACTCCAAATCAAACTGAAAGCAACCGTTGCTGCTACCCAAATTCCAAGCAACAGACACGTCAAAAGGGAGGTATGCCAATACACGAGTCCTAAAGGAAGCATTACGGATAACATGACTGCCCAGATTGCACTTTTCCAGGATTTCATTCTTTCTCCCCGTCCCTCAGTTCGCAAAATTCATGACTTCGTTTAGATTATTACCCTCATCAATTACCATTTCCTAGTATAACACAGCAGTTCCCTGTAGTTCACCAGAGATAACCGTGAGATTTCACATATGTCTAAGGATGTTTATGTTTTCTTAAAACTCTGAAGGTATACATTTCTAAAGTGCTCAAAGAGGTATCCACAAACGCTTCTGAATATTCTACAAAAAAGCCTCCGGCACTCATGCCGGAGGCTTCTACATGCAAATATGGTTCCGTAAGCTTACGCTTCCAGTGCCGCTGCTACCGGAGCGACATCAACTGGGTATACGCTCACTTTTTTGCGATCGCGGCCCCAACGTTCGAACTTCACTACGCCATCCACCAATGCGAACAACGTATCATCTTTACCGATGCCTACGTTAGTGCCTGGGTGAATTTTTGTTCCGCGTTGACGAACCAAGATGTTGCCGCCGGTTACTGCTTGACCGTCAGCACGTTTCACGCCAAGACGTTTGGAATGGGAATCCCGTCCGTTTTTTGTGGAACCTACACCTTTTTTCGATGCGAACAATTGAAGATTCAATTTCAACATGTTGTCAACCTCCTTCTTTAAATATTTACTTGCTCTATTTGAAGATACTTTCCGTATGATTCTGCGATATCATTTAGCATCACGACCATGGATTCAAGCAGCAATTGCACCTTCGCGGAAGTATCGAAATCATCAATGGAACTTAATGTTCCACTTAGGAATCCGTTCTTCATGGATGTATCCATGGAGATTCCGGTCAAAGTCTCAATCGAATTGACGGTTCCAACCGTTACGGCCGAAACTCCGGCACATACGATATCTTCGCCACGCTTTGCATAACCCGCGTGCCCTTTTACCTCAAAGCCAACGATAGTTCCTAGATCCGAAGATCGTGTAATCCGTACGTTAATCATTCACGCACCTTCTTACGCTTGAATCTTCTCGATAGTTACTTTCGTGTACGGTTGACGATGGCCTTGTTTCTTGTGGTAGTTCTTCTTAGGTTTGTATTTGTAAACTACAACCTTAGCGCCTTTACCATGTTTCTCGACTTTAGCTGTTACAGACGCGCCGCTTACGAGCGGAGTTCCTGCAGTCAGACCACCTTCGTTAGAAACAGCCAATACACGGTCAAAAGTTACACTTGCGCCGTCTTCAGCTTCCAACTTCTCAATGAACAAAACATCGCCCTCTTGGACTTTGTATTGTTTACCGCCAGTTTCGATAATTGCATACATTTTACTTGCACCTCCTCATGTCTCAGACTCGCCTAGTCTAGGTGGCAGATTCCCGTGGGAACTGCACTTATGTACCCGATCGGAGCGGTTACAGCATGTGCAGGACCGAATCAATCAAACACATACTTGAAGATATTATCATACTTATCGCCCATCGTCAACTCATTCCATCCATTCTCCAACTTTCCCAGTCCCTCCGCAGCACTGACAAAGGATAGGTGCGAAGCTGGCTGAATCATGTCTTGCCTTCTTCCGGGTCATCTCGAGGAGTCCAAGTCTTGTCCAACCGAGAATATGGGTTTTGGTTCGATCCTTGCAGATCACTTTCTCCAGCCGCTCAGTAACCATTTTACGGTGTATTTCTTCTTCCATATCAATAAAATCAACAATAATAATTCCGCCCGTATCTCGCAAACGGATCAGACGACCAATCTCCTCTGCTGCAAGCAAATTAGTATTCGTCACCGTCTCTTCAAAGGATACTCCTCCAATGTATTGCGCGGTGTTCACGTCAATAACGGTGAGCGCCTCCGTCTCATCCCAGATCATTGTCGCTCCGCCCTCCAGCGTGATCTTGCGACTGAAGCTCTTGTGCAACTGTTCCTGAACCCCATAAGCTGTAAAAATGGACTCCGGTCCATTATATAAACTCACAGGCTTGTACCCATCAGGTGCCATGTCATCCAGAAATGCCTTGGCTTCTTTAACTGCAACTGGAGAATCTATAATCAGCTGATCACGCTGTGGATTAAACGCATCTCTTATAAAGCGCTGAACAATACTAAGATCACGATGAAGTAGAGCTGGGGCTTCTGCAGTTTGTGCCCGACGTGTAATGTTATCCCATTGCGCACGTAAAAATGAAAGATCACCCTCCACTGCTTCATGCGGCTCATCCTGAGAGACGGTCCGCATAATAACCCCCTCTTCTTTCATTCGCAGACGTTCACCAATTCCTTTGAGCCGGCTACGTTCTGCATCGCGACTTATTTTTTTGGATACCCCAACATAATCGGCAAAAGGCATGTACACCATCCAGCGACCGGGCAATGTATAATGGGTCGTTACACGTGCACCTTTGCCGCCACTAGGCTCTTTTCTTACTTGTACAACAATATCCTGACCCGGCTGCAAAAGCGTCTCGATAGAAGGCTTCACATCCGGCTGTCTATCCAAATGAGGGTGCAATACATCATCAACATATAAAAAAGCATTCTTCTTCTGTCCAATGTCAACAAAAGCAGCCTGCATACCTGGAAGTACGTTAATCACACGGCCTTTATAATAACTTCCGACCAGCCCTTGCTGCTGATCGCGTTCAGCCGCGTACTCCACAAGCCTTCCGTTCTCCAGAAGAGCCATTCGGGTAATGTGCTGCGTGCAGTGAACGATCATCTGTTTCATGGCTTCACCTCTGGTTTCGTTCATTCATTCATCCCTTCTCACGCTCTGCATAAATACACTACATTCCGAAGTAGGTAGATATTAAGCGCTGTTCCGGCACAACAGCAACAACATTTCCTTCGCCGTTTAATACATAGATAAAATGATATTGATTACGTTTAAATAGACGCAATATAGCATCTAAAGGTTTCGCAGATAAGGCAACAATTGGACGAGCCACACTTCCTGTCCGCAAATGATACTCATAAACCGCCTCCCTATTCATCAAAAATGCAACAAATCGGTACGGTAAATTCTGATGATCCGTGAGATTTGAATACAATAAAAAAGCACCGATCATAACCATATTCAGCCTCAAGCCTCCGCCCGCTCCAAGAGGCAATAGCGCATAAACAATCACAAAAATGCTTGCAGCAACACTCACTCGTCCGCTCCATAGCAAAGTATAGTAATAAGGAAGAAATAAACTAACTGTAGCCTGAAGTACTTTGCCTCCGTCAAGTGGCAGAACAGGCAAAAGATTAAAGAGCGCAATAATGGCATTAGCATTTATAAAATAGACTAAAAATTCCTGATTACCATAACCTGCTTGCTGAAGCCCAAGAGCCATAACAATCATGATGCCATTTTGCAGCGGACCGGCAAGTGCAATACCAATCTCACGACTAGCGGTGAGCCGCCCATGATCCTCAATAACCGCAACTCCGCCAAACGGAAGAAGCTGAACCGATTTGACTGTAACACCAACTAAAAGGGCAGCCACCACATGTCCTATTTCATGAATGAGGACGATCGTAAATAAAGTTAGCAACTCCAGAAATTGTCCTGTGAGTACAGAGAACAACATAATGATTACGAACAATGGATGTAGTGACAGATCGATCCCTAAGATCCTAATCAAACGATACCACTTCTGTAGGATCAATATAAGTCTTGTCTTTCATCACTGCAAAGAATAGCGTTGGAGCTGAGGAGCCCTCTTTCTCCAGCATCCACCCGAGTTCATCTCCACTCTGAATCCAGTCATCAATCTCCAGCTTAGTGCCATTTAAATGTCCGTATTCTGCTGTGATTCCTCCAGAATGTTGAACTGCAATTCGAATGCCACCGTCCAATTCTTTGGAAATGGAAAGAACACGTCCCATGTCTATACTCTTCACCGTCACATTTGAGGTTGAATCGATTTGAGGCATAATTTCTACACCTTTTAGCGTGGAAGCAAAGGGCTCCACAATGCTTCCAGCTACCGGGGCACTAAGCTCATGTTGAGCTGCTGCCTTTTGAGCAGGTTCGTCTTTGTCACCAAATATCGGTATGAACGCCGGTGCACCATTAAAATTCTCCTCATACCAGACCCGCACTGCTGTGAAATCCATGTCATTACTCAAGGCATCACTAATAAAGGCTTGGACTTTATAGGACCATGGCTGGTGAACTGTAAAAACTCCCCAAACCGCTCCAAACACAAGCACACTCGCTATAACCCGTCGAATAAAACCGGAAGAAAATTTAGAACCTCCTCCTCCTGGTTCCTCCCAGCCACCCCGTCTCTCTTTCCACATCACTTCCGGATCAGGCTCTATAGATGATTGCTCCTCATTTTTCTTAAACCCCGTACCCCACTCCTTGAAGCTCGTACTCTTTTCGGGCATAACGAATAACGGAGGCACCTCTGCTGCTTCTATATTCGGGATTTCCTCCAGCAAACTACGGATACGCTCCTTGCGGCGATTCTTGATATCTGATTTGAGATCCATGTTTATCCCTCCGGACGGGCTTGTTTTACTTCCATTTTATGAAGCACGGAAGTCTCTTTAGAACAAGCCCGCCCAAGGCGGAGCACTTAAATACCACTAAATAAATAAATCCCACCCATAGATTTCTCTAGTGGTGGGACCGTTAATGCTTCTATAGTAAGATTGCTTGGTGCAGAATTAAGCCATACCGAAAAATTTCTTGAACTTCTTAAATGCTCCCGGTTTCCGATCAAGCTGCATTAGCGGCACAGCATCACCTAAAATTCTACGAGCAATATTGCGGTAGGCAATAGCTGCTGACGAATCGGGATTCATAACTGTAGGCTCTCCACTATTTGCGGCCTTAATGACCAGTTCATCATCCGGAACAATTCCGATAAGATCAATATTCAACACCTGTAAAATATCCTCAATATCAAGCATATCCCCAGACTTCACAAGACCTGGGCGAATACGATTTACCACCAGCTTTGGCGATTCGACATGTGACTGCTCAAGCAGTCCGATAATACGATCCGCATCCCGCACAGCAGCATGCTCTGGTGTGGTAACCACGATCGCTTTATCCGCACCGGCAATCGCATTGCGGAAGCCATGTTCAATCCCTGCTGGACAATCAATCAAAATATATTCATATTCCTTCTTCAGTTCGAGAATAATATCTTTTACTTGTTCAGGAGTGACGGACGTTTTATCCTTCGTTTGAGCTGCGGGCAACATATACAACTCATCAAAGCGTTTGTCTTTAACGAGTGCTTGATTTAGGCGACAACGACCCTCCGCTACATCCACAAGATCATAAATAATACGATTCTCAAGCCCCATTACTACATCCAGATTACGCAGTCCAATGTCGGTATCGACGAGACATACTTTTTTACCCTGCAGTGCAAGTGCGGTTCCAATATTGGCTGTTGTGGTTGTTTTGCCAACTCCGCCTTTGCCCGAGGTTACGACTATCGCTTCTCCCATGGAGGCTACACCCCTTTAAACACATTTAAATCCTGACGTACTTTGACTAAATTATGAATTTTATCGATTTGCATAGCTCCGTTCGTTAAATATGCAAACTCCATACTGCTTTCTCGGGTTTCCCACTCATCGGGAGGACGACTGATAATATCAGCAATTCGCAGTTGTGTCGGAGACATTAATGAAGCAGCGATAATCGCCTCTTCATTTCCATCTACTCCAGCATGCGCCATACCTCTAAGTGATCCTAGAATATAGATATCGCCTGAACAGGTAATAGTTCCTCCTGGGTTCACATCCCCCAGATATAAAAGATTTCCATCATGGTGCAGCACCTGACCGGAACGAAGAATCCCGCTCATAAGAAACAACGCGTCATTATCCTCACTGCCGGGCACTGGAAGCGCCTCTATGGAACGAATCAGTAGATTTCCCTGTCCCTTCAGAATCTCCAGCACAGCTTCCTTATCTTCCTCAGTTACGGGACGATTGCCCAGCTTAATATCTACATGGACAATCGGTCCAGTCAAAATATTTTGATGGCTGTGCTCCAACTTATAGCGAAGCTCGCTCAGAAGATCTTCGAAGGGACACTTGTCGTCTAGCAGGAATATCAGGCCATCCTTGATGCCCTTAATCCTTACATGCTTGGATTTTACTGTCATATGCCTGGCCCCCTATCCTCATTCATTCGTGCCGGGCCCCTTAAATTCCTGCTTTGTTAAGAAAGAATATAGAAGCTTCTTTATGCCGCTTCTTCCGTACTCTTCTCTTTCTTGATCAGCTCAAGCTGGCGTCGTAACGGTATGTAGAGGATCAGAGCAATAGCAAAATGAAAGAGCATCGTTGGTAGCATATGATTCAAAATAGCCCAGCTATAAGGCTCCTGATTGAGATTGAATACACTATAAATACCAAATAACACACTATCCTCTAGCAAGCTTCCGAGCAGAATCACAGTCATCATAAGAGGCAGTGGCGCACGCGGAATCTGAAACAGAAGGCCAATTAAATAAGCCGACAGACCCATCGCAAAAGAATGTGCTCCTAGAATTCTGCCATAAAAAACGACATCATGTAATAGTCCGAAAGTTAGGCCCAGTATAAGCGCTGTATGACGATGATGATATACAGCCACGAACAATAGCACAACGAACACTAGATTCGGAATAATTCGCATCTGCCATACATCTGGAATCAGCCAAGGCAGAATGGTTCCCTCCAGAATGAACAAGAGGAACAGTAACAGAACAAGAACAGATCTGCGCATATTCACTATTCAGCACGCTCCTCCGTAAAAACAACAATCAGCTGCTTCCAGTCTTGAAATTCTGCTGAAGGCTTAATCACTGCTGTGGAGGTTAATCCAAATTCACCAACCTCAACGCTTTCAACGGTACCGATGGTCAATCCTCGCGGATACAATCCCCCAATACCAGAAGAAACGATAACATCCTTTGGCGCAATAGGATCACCTGGCGGGATCTTGTTCATCAATAACTTGTTTGTCTTCGGATCATAGCTTTCAATCATACCAAAGGTTTTGCCCTCTTTGTTAATAGCGGTTGCCGCAATTGGCGGCTGAGAATTAGGGTCATTCGTATCCATCATGGTCATCAGCTTCACCGTAGAGGTGAAATTGCTGACTTGACTAATAACACCCACCAAACCATCCACCGAAATCACAGACATATTTGGTCGAACGCCATCTTTAGCACCTAAATCGATTACAATCGTACTATTGCTTGGTTCTGTTGTCTGACTAACCACCTGCGCAATATGGTATTGATATTTATACAATTCCTCCTGAGCTTTCGTGAACTTCAACTGTTCCTTTAACTGCTCATTTTCTACCTGAATGAAATTGTATTGCGCTTTATCACGTGCATATTGGGCGGCTAGAATCTTCAGCTGCTCATTTTCCTTAGAAAGATCTTTCAGATTTCCGATATCTTCAAACAAGCCCGCTACATATCCAGCGGGCTTGTAGAACATTTTTTGCACGAAACCAGTAGTATCTCTAAGAAAGTTCTCCGGCCAGGACAAGGAACTCCTTGATGCCAAGCTGAAGCCCATCACCACAATGAACAGCACCAGTGTAATCAACAGAATAAACAGACGTTTATTGCTTAAGAGTTTAAACAGTTTCAACACCCTCTAACAACAGTATTTCTCCCATAACAGGGGTTGACGTACACAAGTGGCAATACATAGGCTTATCTCTTAGAGCGAAGACTGGAACTGCTGCGACTCTTGAACAAATGGATATTATCAAGCGCCTTTCCTGTTCCAATCGCTACACAATCCAGAGGGTTCTCAGCGACAATAACTGGCATTCCGGTTTCACGCGCAAGCAGTTTATCCAAGTTACGAAGCAAGGCGCCTCCACCTGTCAAGACAATCCCGCGATCCATGATATCTGCTGCGAGCTCCGGTGGACATTTTTCCAAAGTTACTTTAACAGCTTCAATAATAGAACTCACTGTATCGGACAATGCTTCACAGATCTCATCAGAAGTAATTGTAAGCGTCTTTGGCAGGCCTGTAACGAGATCGCGTCCGCGAATTTCCATAGTCTCAGCTTTCTCAAGTGGCAAGGCAGAACCTACGTCCATTTTAAGCTGTTCCGACGTACGTTCACCAATCATCAGATTGTACTGACGTTTGATGTACTGAATGATGGACTCATCCGCTTCATCACCCGCAACACGTACGGAACGACTAGTAACAATACCGCCGAGTGAAATTACAGCAACTTCAGTAGTACCTCCGCCGATATCAACAACCATACTTCCTGTTGGCTCCCATACCGGTAGATCTGCACCAATCGCTGCAGCAAAAGGTTCCTCGATAATGTAAGCTTCGCGAGCACCAGCTTGTCTAGTAGCATCTTCTACGGCACGTTGCTCTACAGCAGTAATGCCGGATGGTACGCAGACCATTACATTAGGGTGACGTTGGAACATAGAACGTTGTTTCTGTGCTTGACGAATAAAATATTTTATCATCGTAGCCGTTGTGTCAAAATCAGCGATAACGCCATCCTTCATCGGACGGATCGCACGAATGTTTCCCGGTGTACGACCGATCATCTTTTTAGCGGATTCACCCACGGCTTCAATCGTCTTAGTGTCAGTGTTAATGGCTACAACGGAAGGCTCTCTTACAACGATCCCCTTACCGCGTACATAGACAAGCGTATTCGCTGTCCCCAAGTCAATTCCTAAATCTTTCGTAAAACTACCCAACATGCTAATTCTCCTTTTCCTAAGTAAATCTTCACATTTATATTACATGTGTCCTTTTTCTTTCAAGCTTACAAAGCTGCTATCACCGATAATTAGATGATCTAACACGTCAATCCCGACAATCTCGCCTGCCTGAAGCAGTCTTGAGGTCAAGGAGATATCCTCCGGACTAGGCGTTGGATCACCACTAGGATGATTATGTGCACATATGATAGAGGCACTACTACATTTTATAGCTGCTCGGAATACCTCACGAGGATGAACAATCGAAGCATTAAGACTGCCCATAGACAACGTTTCTTGTCCTATCACATGATTCTTCGTATTCAGAAACAAGCAGACAAAATGCTCCTTCTGCAGATAACGCAATTGCTCAGTCAGTATCTCCGCAGCGTCCTCAGGACAACGGATAATGACTGGCATGTTAAACCTGGAGTTCGCAAGGCGCCTTCCAAGTTCGATGCCTGCTTTTAGTTGCACGGCCTTGGCAGGGCCGATACCTTTGATTTCGGTCAGTTCTTCGATGCTAAGGTCAACTAGCCCACGCAGGCCACCGATTTTCCCCAGCATCTGCTGTGCAATATGAATAGCCGATTCACGGCGTGTTCCCGTACGCAGCAGAATGGCTAACAACTCCGCTTGACTTAATGATTCCGCCCCATAATGCATCATGCGCTCTCTTGGTCGTTCTTCATGGGGGAGGTCCCGCAGCATTACTGATTGCGACTCCATCCCTATCCCTCTTTCCCAAGCTTCCACCGGTTCAATACAGTTATACCGAACTCGGACAGCATTTCGCCAAGAAGCGACAGCGGCAATCCGACAACATTGAAATAACAGCCTTCAATTCGTTCCACCAAGGTGGAGCCAAGCCCTTGTATCGCATAAGAGCCAGCCTTATCAGCGGGCTCCCCCGTAGCTATATAAGCAATAATTTCATTCTCCGTCATTGCTCTCATCGTTACGGAAGTAACACGGTGCTCCACTATAGTCTTTCCATGCGGAAGTCCAATACAGGCTACACCCGTGTATACCTTATGATTCCGGCCCTGAAGTCTGGTAAGCATCGATTTACTGTCCAGCTCGTCCACCGGTTTGCCTAGCACAGTGTTATCTAGTACAACAATCGTATCACTACCAATAATTACTGCGTTACGCTCTCCTGCTGCAGCCACTACAGCCTCTGCTTTTCGTAGAGCCAAACTGCGCACGATTTGCTCCGGCGTAAAGTCCGGTGGTGTGCTTTCGTCAGCTTCGCTGGTAATGACCTCAAAAGGCAAGCCCAGTAAAGACAAAAGCTCTCGTCGACGCGGTGAACCTGAGGCTAAAATAATGTGTTGTGAGTTGTCCACGTTGTAAACGTCCCTTCTTGATCAGTAACGAGAGTTACAGTCTTCGGTACAGCCATACAGCTGTAATAATACCGACGAGACTTAGCATGCACAATTTCAAATGAATAGTGATGTCATAGGTTATGATGTCCAAATCGGCTCGCGGAGACCACTTAAGCACAGTCGATGTTGTTAGAAAAGAAAGAGCCTTTACCGGCTGCAGTAGCTTGGCGATCCAGGCTCCAGCCAGCCAGCCTAGAATTAGAAATAACAGCAGTGTTCCTACATTTTTCTTCTTCATCTCAGTCTTCCCTCGCCATTTTTTGACACCCTAATTATTATACGGTGAAATTGTGATCAATACAAACGTAAAATCCCTTACGGTAATGTTTACCACCATTTGCACTAAAAGTTGCGGAGCGATACCATCCTCCGTATCAATTATAGTTTAAGTTATATAGGGATAATTTCCTCTTTCGCGCCAAAACAGCAAGCCCCCACATCTGGAGGCTTGCTGTCTTTAATATCAACAATCTATCAGTTAATTCATTGCAGTTAGTAGCTGTTTCTGGCTAGTCAAAAAGCTCAGCATCGATTCTTGCACTTCCCAAAGTAGGCCCTGAGCCTTGTTCTTGTTATATTCACTCCAAGCTGATATCCCTTGGCTCATTGATTTCTCTAACGCTGCGCAAATGCTTTTGGCTTCAGGAGATACGCCTTGTTCCAGCACTTTTACTGCTTCACTCCATTGCAGATGGAGATCACTCATAGCGGGGGTATTTGCTGTCGTACTAGTTTGGCCAGCGCTAAGTAAAGAAGCAGATTGACTGCTTAGTTCACTGAGCAGCTGCCCACTCACGGAGAAATAGTTCTTCACTTCCTCTGCATTACCGGTATAGACAAGCTGTTCAGCCCCGGGAAGTGCCACCTCTCTCACATACAGTTCAATACCCTGATTCTTTAGTCCGCTGCTAAGTAGCTTGGCCTGTTCACGGTCGGATGATATTCCAGCATACACACGATTGCCGTCGGCAGGATCCATACCCGCGGCCAAACCTGCAGTTAACAGCTCCTGGCGAGCCTCTTCAGCGCCTGCAGGTGTACTGAATACTCCGTACTGCAGCAGATAATAGCTTTGCGCAGCTACTTGAACTGGGATGGTGTTCTTCCCTGCATTTTCAGTACCCGTCACTGGTAATCCTGATGTACCTACACCTGCCGGATCTTTAGCTCCACTGGACTGCACTGAAGTAGCCGCCATGTCTGCTGTCCCATTTCCAGAGCTACTGTCCATATTCCCTCCGTAAAAGAAAGAAAGTGCAGCATAACCAAGCAGTACCCCTGTGCCGATGGCTCCCGTAACAGAAAGAGCCAATTTCCACCAATACGAAGGACGTCGAGTATGATAAGAGCCTCCGTAACTGCCAGAGGATACATTCTCTAATTTATCCCTGCTATCCGAAACCATATCTGACAGAAGATACGATTGCTGTGTATATCTAAAATCCTTATCCTGTTCGTCCCATTCTTCCTGACGTGGATCTACAGTACCCGAGTAATAGTCATAGGAATCTTCCGGCGGTGCCTCATGCGTAGAACGAAAATCAGGCTCATAAAGCCATGTTTGCTGTGCTGGACCTACCTCTTGACGCAGTCCCTCAGCGTACTCTTCAGCTGTGCCCAATCCGCCATTTGACCAGCGCTCTACCACTTTAGGCTTTGGTTTAGGCTCGTCCTTGTTCACGTCAAATCGGAATGTCATTCTTCCGTTATTCAACAGTTACACCTCACCTCATCTAATCTATAAGTAAATATATGATAGACAATAGAGAGATATGCTATTTTTAAGCCATAGGAATTATGAAAGATTATGCAGATTCAGTTTACATTACATGTACCTTTTATATACTATATAAAAAGAGCTAAAAGTGTGCACTATACTAGGTAAGCTAGAAATGATGCTTTAGTTCACTACTGATTAGGAGGGCTTCTTCTGAAACAAAAAATTCAAGCAGCTATTGTAGGCTACGGAAATTTAGGAAAAGGTGTACGTAAGGCTATCAACCAAAGTGAAGATATCGAGCTAGTTGCGATCTTTACGCGCAGAGAACCTGGACAACTGGAAGCCGGAGAAGCCGGTGTGAAGTTCGAACACATCTCTGCCGTCGAACAATATAAGGGTAAAGTGGATGTTATGATTCTATGCGGAGGATCGGCTACCGATCTGCCAGAACAAACACCAGCCATTGCCCGGATGTTTAATACCGTGGACAGCTTTGATACTCATGCCAAAATCCCCGAGTTCTACGAGACCGTTGACGCCGCAGCTAAACAAGGTGGAACACTCAGCGTAATTTCTACTGGTTGGGATCCAGGCTTATTCTCAATGAATCGTCTGCTCGCTGAAGCTATTCTTCCACAAGGTAAAGAATACACCTTCTGGGGCAAAGGCGTTAGCCAAGGCCACTCCGATGCGATCCGCAGAGTAGATGGAGTTAAAGCTGGTGTACAATATACCGTTCCTGTACAAGAGATTATTGAGGCCATTCGCGCTGGTGAAACACCAGAGCTTACCACTCGTCAAAAACACCTTAGAGAGTGTTTTGTAGTGGCTGAAGCAGGGGCAGATCAAGAACGCATTCGTGCAGAAATCGTGAATATGCCGAACTATTTTGCAGATTATGATACTACGGTTACTTTCATCACTGAAGAAGAATTGGCAGCTCAGCATAGCGGAATTCCGCACGGCGGGTTTGTTATTCGCAGTGGTGTAACAGGGGAAGGTACGAAGCAGATTGTTGAATTCGGCCTGAAGCTGGAGAGCAATCCAGAATTTACAGCTAGTGTTCTCGTGGCCTATGCCAGAGCCGCTCAGCGTATGAGTCAAGAAGGACAGAGTGGAGCGCGTACAGTATTCGATATTCCACTTGGAATGTTGTCTCCGAAATCTCCAGAAGAATTACGCCGCAACCTGCTGTAAAATCATACAAAAATGAAATAACCCGCGTAGGACCCTAAAACGTCCTCGCGGGTTTTTTATATACTGCAGGCAGAGCCTTCTCGGGCGTACCTTTTACACAAGACTAAGAATCTTGTTCTTCACATAATTCACTTCGTAATCCTTCAACAATGTGCGATGCGCCCGATCAGCAATAATCGTTGCCATCTCAGGATTCTTTAACAACGTTATTACGCTAGCAACAACATCAACTGAGGTATTAGCAAGCAAAATATTACGGTTATGCTCACAGTTCAATCGCTCGCATACTATAGAACTAGTAACCACCGGCGTTTTGAGTGCCCATGATTCCAGAATGTTTCTGGAGACTTCACAACCTTCAAGGATCGGCACAAGAACCGCTTTAGCACGACGTATATAATCAGCAGACGGTTTCAAAGGTCCAGTGATAATGACCGATACATCATCCTTTACAAGCGTCAACACATCCGTATGAACCTCATGACCCGTGATGTAACACTTGATATCAGGCACTTGCTCTTTAATCAAAGGGTAGCTTTTCTTAAAGAAGTTTTGAGCAGCCTTAATCCCTTGTCTGGTGTTCATATTCCAGTGCAGAACCATTGAATTTTCTTTTGCAACAGGCTCAGTAAAAACGTCGTATTCATTCATTTTTATGAAATGAGGAACAACATGAACTTTACGGGCATCCGCAAAGGATAGAGATTTGAATGAAAGGGCATCCCATTCCGAGGTTGCCAAGAGTACACCCGTTTTATTCATTAGTCTCCGCTTATTCCGCCGAACCAAAGCCTCATTTAGTTTATAATAAGGATTACTGCTGCTCGGCTTCCCAATTTCTTTTCCAACGGCAAGCCCGCTCTCAAAACGATACGTATCTGTAATAACACTGGCCTCAGGAAGCAGATTACGAACCATATCAATGCAATTTCCCAGCAAGCTATGCGATATAAATACATGTCTGTAATTATTCGATCTACAAAGCTCCAAGATGGTACTCTTCATGTCTTTCTCCGCATGACTCCGATTAGTGAAATTCCGTAATATATGTAAGGGACGCAGCATAGATCTCCACGAGTTAATGCACCCGTTAATGTAATGAACCGTTAGTGCAGTTCCATCATTTGTAGACATATCCTTGTGCGTACTGGCATACGTCAGCAAATCAATATCAAATTTCCCTAGCAAAATCTCGAGAATACTCCCTGTTCTCATTTCTCCTTCTAGATCCTCTGCGCTTTGATTTTGTGCTGAAAGGAACAGCATTCTTTCTCGCATGACTCTGGCTCCTTGAATTTTTTATATAAATCATCTCTACTTATCACTGCAACTTTAGATGCAGTTCAATAGTAACTCATTTCACATAAAATTTTTGTCGATTTATAGGGAAACCTTTAAAATTTTTATATATTTTCATGCTTTATTCGAAAATCATTGCGATAAACCTATATATATCGCTATTTTTTTGAAGATTCAAGCAAAAAAACTTCTTTTCCAGTAATACACGAACATGAATTTTCTATTCCAAAATTTTATACTCGTTAGGTATTCTGAACTATTCCCTATGCAAACAAAAAAGTGTCTTCCTCATCTAATGACGAAAGGAAGACACTTTTATATTTCATAGCTTCTAACAACGCAGTTCCGACCCTTTTTCTTAGCTTGATACAATGCATTATCACAAAGTTTGTAGAGATTATTTAGAGAAAAACGTTCACCCGATTCTATCGTAATGACTCCAATACTTATCGTGTAGTGCAGCGGTACGCCATGAATCATTGAACCTATAACAGCTGTGCGCATTCCTTCAGCAATAACATCACTACTCTTCTCATCGGCTCTGTGCAGGAGCACTGCGAACTCTTCTCCCCCAAATCTTCCGATCAGATCACCATGACCAAGCTGTTGCTCTATTTTAGACGCCAAATCAGTTAGTACTTGGTCACCTGTATTATGGCCGTAATTATCATTTATGCTCTTAAAGTGATCGACATCCAGCAGTAAAAAAGAATAGGGCAGTTTCTTCATCGCTGAAGCAGCTATTAAAGGCCGAGCACGCAAAACGAACGACCTGCGATTCAAAATACCGGTCAACTCATCATAAGTTGCTACCCGCTCCATTTCTGCAAAGGAATCTTCTCTATAAAGCAGCATAATTCCCGCGGTTCCTAGAAACATATACAAATAAATCCCGAGATAAAAAAACAAATAAAGAAATTGTGCAACTTGTGTATTGATTCCTAATACGGAATACAGCGGTTCTAAGGCTCTCCCCGCCAACGACAAGATGACAAGACAATATAGCAGTCCCATTATTATTTGTAGCGAAGTCTCCATGACCTTCAGACATAGTATATAAGCAGGATAGGCTATAATCAGAACTCCAGCCAGACAAGCGACTGGAATAACGAGAGGATCCTTTGGCATCAACAAATACATAAGCACCACAACTAGAATGGATACTCCGAATAATATAGAATAATATCTCTCCACTTTGCTCCCGAATACTCTGAGAAGCATTAGAAGCGCCAAGCTTTCGAGCGTGCCTCCAGCCAAAGCAAGAAGTGCTATGATCGGTAGACTAAGTGGTGTATCTATAAAATCCTTCAGTAATAAGAGGATCAAGGCTGCTAGTTGCAAATATTTTGCTGTGATAAACAATGAAGAAGTCTGTTCCTGCGGATAACGCAAACGATACACCACGATAAGCAGCACCGTGAACGATTGCCACAAAAAGAGACACACCAGCAGTGTCTGGAGATCCAGATGCATATAAGTGAAGTTCACCTCCCCTAGTATTCCTGACTCTCAGTATACATATCGGTATCTGATGACTCTATTTCTTCCCTCTTGTTTGGCCTGATATAATGCCTTGTCGCTTAGCTTGTACAACTTATTTATCGAAATCTCCTGATCTGGCATGATCGTAATTACACCTATACTAACTGTGTACCCCTGTTGAACCTTATTAGTGGAAGTATTCATTATCGCCTCACGAAGCGCTTCAGCTTTCTGGTCGCAGCTCTGCTCATCTACCCCACAGAGTATGACTGCGAATTCCTCGCCCCCTAGTCTGCCAAACAAATCGCCATTTCCGAGATTATCTTTAATCGTCGATGCGAACTCTTCCAGCACAATGTCACCGGTATCATGACCATAAGTATCGTTGACCTGTTTAAAATAATCCAAATCCAATAGCAAAAATGAGAAGTACTCCTGCGCTCGAAATGCCTTTTCAAGCTTTATCTCCGCTTCCTGAAGAAATGCTCCACGGTTTAGGATCCCCGTCAAATCATCATAACTGGCTATTCTTTTTAGTTTGACGAAGGAATGCTCATTTGAGAGAAGAATATAACCGGCAGCCCCTACGATAAATAATAAATACATCCCCAAATAATACAAATATTGCGTGAGATTTGTTGAGAACACATTCATCTCGGGCTCCCAAATCAATGCAACAAGCGCCCGCATCAGCATAATCGCTGCAAATACATAAAATAATACGCCTAATATTTTTTGAAGAGGGGTAGCCTTTTTATTCACAGTTAGATGATAAGCTGGATAAACTATAAATAGTATAGACCAAAGTGAAGTACAAGCGATGCGCAAGTTGGAATGATTAAAAAATAATGCGATGATACTAAAACTAATTATGCTCAATACCGAAAGGATGATGTAATATCGCTTTATTTTTGGCCCCAGTACTCCCATCATCAGCAGTAACGCTGTAATTTCTAGACAGCACCCTCCAAGGATTAGAGCATTGCTAAGCGGAATGGACAACGCATGAGGGAGATAATCCCATAATAAAATCGAACACCAAAAGAGTAGCTGCACTTCCTTTGATCGGATGAACAAGGTGGAGGCTGTATCTTTAACAGCGGTACTTCGATAATTGGTTATAAGCAGTAATATAAATAAATTTCCGAAAATAAACAAATAAATCAGTGTTCTAATTTCAAGCAGGGAGCTCATACGTCACCACCTATGCGAAAATATCCCCACAAAGTGCGGCTTTGCTTCGATGCGTACTCGGGTACTTTGTGGGGATCCCAAATATACGTTGAAAAATCGATCCTCTTCTGACAGCACTATAGCACTTTATAACTATATCAGTAAATACGTTAACAATACCAAAAAAACACTTCCCTCTAAACTCCCTTCAGATAAACACAAGGATTATCTGAACGAAATTTTGGGGAAGTGCTATTGAATAGAGAATATAAATATCCTCGAATTAGCCTCAATTTGCAAACTTAATGCTTCTTCTTCAAACCGTCTGCCAGTGCGTATCCGACCTTCCAGATATCGCCTGCGCCCATCGTAATCACCAGATCACCTGGAGCAATACGAGGTGTCAGATCAGCTAGCACATCTTCTTTGGTTGGCAGATGTCTCGCGCCCGCATTACTGTTCTTAACGATAAGCTCAACCAGCTTCGCAGAAGTAACACCTTCGATTTGTTTCTCTCCAGCCGGAGAGTAAATATCAGTGATGATGACTTCGTCAGCTTCGCTAAAGGCACGGCTGAAAGCATCTAACAGGAAGAAAGTACGTGTATAGCGCTGAGGCTGGAATACCGCAATAATCCGTTTCCCTGTTGCCTTAGCAGCACTGATCGTTGCCTGAATCTCTGTAGGATGATGCGCATAATCATCAATGACCAGAATGTCATTGACTTCTCCGAGCACTTGAAAACGGCGCTTCGCACCATGGAATTTCACAATTGCTTCAGCGATTTTCTCGAAAGAAATCCCTGATTTCAAACAAGCGATTACCGCTGCCATTGAATTATAAAGATTGTACTGTCCGGGAACGGAGAGTTCAATCCGTCCAAGCACTTCTCCATTATGATTCATCGTGTACGATACTTGACGATCGCCTAAAACGATATCAGTGGCAATATAATCCGCAGTGTTCGACTTGATGCCATAAGTAATCACCTTACCTGTTACTTCAGGTAAAAGAGAAATCACATTCTCGTCGTCAGCGCATACTATAGCAGTTCCATCTTCGCGCGTTTGGTTCATGAACTGCACGTATGCAGCCTTAAGACGGTTAAAATCTCCGTCGTAATTTTCTAAGTGATCCGCTTCAACATTCGTAACGATCCCAAGCCAAGGGTGATAGTGCAGGAAAGAGCCATCACTCTCATCCGCTTCCGCTACTACAAACTCACCTTGTCCCGCCTTTGCATTCGTACCTACATTCATAATCTCTCCACCGATAATATACGTTGGATCAACGTCGCACTCTTCCATCACAAGTGCAATCATGGAGGAGGTGGTAGTTTTCCCGTGTGCTCCAGCAACGGCTACCCCTTTACGTTCATTCAATAAACGGGCTAACATTTGCGAACGATGCAGAATTGGAATCTTAAGACGCTCAGCTTCCACCCATTCCACATTATCACTAGACAAAGCCGTAGAGTATACGACTAGATCCGCACCTTTTACTTGTTCTGCTGTATGCCCAATATAAATCTTGGCACCTTTAGCAATCAATTTATCCGTTAATTCTTGGGCAGCCACATCGGAGCCCGTAACTGTATATCCCATTTCTAGCATTACCCGGGCAATCGCGCTCATTCCGTAGCCGCCGATCCCTATAAAATGCACACGTTCAGTAGTATCCAACAGTCGTCACCAGCCTTTTTCAGTATCGGGTTGCTGCAAAAGTGTACCGCGTACGTCAGAGATTAAATACAGCGTACCAGATACGACGGCAAGGTCATCCTCCGCTGTAATCGACTTCAGTAGCTGCAGCGCTTTTCCCCAATTATGTTCTACTATGATTGCCAAGTTTTCCTTGGCATATTTCTCCCGCAGACTTTCTGCGATAACTTGCAGATTCTCCGCGTCCATTTTGTTCTGGAAATCCGGTTCGGTCAGGATGAGCGTATCCACTATAGGCAGTATATGCTTAAAGTAGGATTCATGATGCTTATTTGACAGCATTCCCATAAGTAAATTTAATTTACCGTATTGATAGAGCTGAGGCAGACTTTTTGCAAGACTCTCCGCACCTTCCGGATTATGTGCTCCGTCCAGTACAATCCTTGGAGACTTGCTTACCTCTTCCAGCCTTCCAGCCCAGAATGCGTGGCGCAAACCTTCAAGCACATCTTCATCCTCAAGCATAAAGGCCATATACTGACGCAGAACCTCAAGTACCATCATGGCAGCTGCCGCATTGCTAATCTGGTGCTCGCCTTTCATTACGATCCCAAGTTCAAGCGAACGAAAGGGACCCTTAAAATGAAAAGTCTGCACATCCTCCCGGATTTCATTAGCCTCATAGCTAAAATCTTCTCCGGCAAGATAAAGAGTAGAGCGGCAAGCCGCTGCTTTCTCTTTCAGAACCGCTACGACTTCCGGCTGAGTTACGCAGCTAACAACAGGTACGCCCGTCTTAATAATTCCGGCTTTCTCCATTGCAATCTTCTCTAGCGTATCTCCCAAAATATCCATGTGATCATGACCAACATTAGTAATCACAGAAACAATCGGAGTCACGATGTTCGTTACATCCAGCCTTCCCCCAAGCCCGGTCTCCCATACGACAACATCAGGACAAGAGACGCCCGCAAAAAATAGAATGGCCACAGCTGTAGTTACCTCGAACATCGTAGGTGAGCCAAACTCCGTTTCCGAAATTTCTTGGACTAGTGGACGTAATTGGTTAACCAGCTCGACAAGCGTTTCTTCAGAGATGTCCGTATTATTATATTGGAACCTGTTCGTGAACTTTGTAATATACGGAGATGTAAAGGTGCCTACTGAATAGCCGCTTTGTATAAGTG
This sequence comes from Paenibacillus sp. FSL F4-0236, assembly GCF_038000135.1. NCBI lineage: Bacteria > Bacillati > Bacillota > Bacilli > Caryophanales > Paenibacillaceae > Paenibacillus > Paenibacillus sp. FSL F4-0236. Next base: position 526,240 of record NZ_JBBOBK010000001.1, on the reverse strand, counting down.
CACTAGTCAAAAAAGCACAAGTTGAACCTTTGCCGTTCGTACCCGCCACATGAATAAACTTCAGCCGACGGTGCGGATTTCCCAGCTTGTCCATCAACATCTCGATTCTATCTAAACCTGGCCGTATCCCAAAAGGGATTAGGCTCTTGATCCAATCAACCGCTTCGGTGTATGTCGCAAGAGGGGCGGTACTTCCGCCCCGATTTAGGTCATCCATGTCTCTTATCCTCTCAGCTCTGCGATGCGGGCAAGTACTTTCTCACGTTTAGCAGAATAATCTGCCTGCTTCGCCCGTTCCTCTTCGATAACTTTAGCAGGAGCTTTGGCCACGAAGCCTTGATTGCTCAGCTTTTTCTCTACGCGTTCTACTTCGCTGTTCAGCGTCTGTACTTCTTTTTCCAGACGGGCGATTTCTTGTTCAATATCAATGAGTCCCGACAATGGCAGAAGCAGTTCTGCTCCTGTTACTACAGCGGACATTACCTTATCCGGCGTTTCTGGATTCAGTCCAGCTTCGAAGGAAGATGTATTACAGAAGCGTCCAATGTAGTTGTCGTTACGGGTGATAATACTCAGCGTCTCTTCATTACCCGCTTTGATGATCAATTCAACCTTTTTGCTCATCGGTACATTCACTTCAGCCCGGATATTACGAACGGCCCGGATTACATCCATCAGCAGGTTCATTTCCGCTACGGCTTGCGGATTCTCCAGAGCAGCATCATACTCCGGCCATGCAGCCAGCGTAATCGTCTCCCCTTCATGCGGAAGGTGCTGCCAAATTTCTTCCGAAATAAACGGCATAAACGGATGAATCAAGCGCATTGTGCGGTCTAGTACATAGGCAAGTACAGACTGTGTCTTCGCTTTGGCCGCGGCGTCTGATCCGTAAAGTGACAGCTTCGCGAACTCAATATACCAGTCACATAGATCGTCCCAAATGAAGTTGTACAGCTGGCGACCGGTCTCACCGAACTCGTACGAGTCAATTAGACGCGTAATCTCACGAGAAGTTTCGTTCAGACGGTGCAAAATCCAGCGATCAGCAGTACTTAGCTCACCCGAAATGTCAATATTCTCAAAGCTTACGCCTTCCAAATTCATCAACGCGAAGCGTGATGCATTCCAGATCTTATTGGCGAAATTACGTGCCTGCTCAACCTTTTCCCAACGGAAGCGTAGATCCTGTCCAGCTGTACTTCCGGTAGAAATCATGTAACGCATTGCATCTGCGCCATACTTCTCGATTACTTCAAGGGGGTCTACGCCATTCCCGAGTGATTTGGACATTTTTTGACCTTCGGAATCCCGTACCAGACCATGCATCAATACATCTGAGAAAGGTTTTTCTCCGGTAAATTCAAGAGCTGAGAAGATCATCCGCGCTACCCAGAAATAAATAATATCGTAGCCTGTTACGAGCACATCGTTCGGATAGTAGCGTTTGAAATCTGCACTGTTCTCATCTGGCCATCCTAGTGTGGCGAAAGGCCACAGATTAGAGCTAAACCAGGTATCCAGTACATCTTCGTCCTGTTTCAAGTCGGTTAGACCACTGATCCGGCGCGCTTCTTCCTCGTCATTTGCCACAACCAATTCACCAGTAGACTCGGAATACCATGCTGGAATACGATGTCCCCACCACAGCTGACGGGAAATACACCAATCACGTACGTTCTCGATCCAGTTCAGGTAAGTTCTCTCGAAGCGGTCCGGTACAAAGTTAACCCCGTTCCCATCCTTCTGTGCATTGATGGCAGCTTCAGCCAGTGGCTGCATCTTCACGAACCATTGTGTGGACAAGTACGGCTCAACAACCGCTCCAGAGCGTTCACTGTGTCCTACTTGATGCACATGATCTTCGATATTGATCAGCACACCTTGCTCCTTCAGGTCAGCAGTGATAGCCTTACGACATACACTCCGGTCTTGACCTTGGTAAGGTCCTGCTTCTTCATTCATCGTACCGCTCTCATCCATCACGTTAATCTGCGGTAAATTGTGACGTTGACCCATCTCGAAGTCATTCGGATCATGAGCTGGTGTAATCTTAACCGCACCACTACCAAACTCTTTGTCTACATAATCATCAGCGATAATCGGAATCTCACGGCCAATAATCGGCAGGATCAACGTTTTGCCGATCAGATCTTTATAACGATCGTCTTCCGGATGAACAGCAACCGCTGTATCACCCAGCATGGTCTCCGGACGTGTGGTCGCTACTGTAATAAATCCGCTACCGTCTTTGAGCGGGTAACGCAGATGATACAAGTGACCATTAACTTCTTTATATTCAACCTCGATATCCGACAATGCTGTACGAGCCGCCGGGTCCCAGTTGATAATGCGTTTGCCGCGGTAGATCAAGCCTTTATTATAGAGCTTAACGAATACCTCGCGTACAGCTTTCGACAACCCTTCATCCAGGGTAAAACGTTCGCGGGAATAGTCAAGGGAAAGCCCCATCTTAGCCCACTGCTCATGAATGGTGTTCGCATATTTATCTTTCCACTCCCACACCTGCTCCAGAAACTTCTCGCGGCCGAGATCATGTCTAGAAATTCCCTGCTCACGCAGCTTTTGCTCTACCTTTGTCTGCGTTGCGATACCGGCATGGTCCGTACCTGGTAGCCACAACGTATCGAAGCCTTGCATCCGTTTTGTACGAATCAGGATATCCTGAAGCGTAAAATCAAGCGCATGACCAATGTGCAGCATTCCCGTTACGTTTGGCGGCGGGATTACAATGCTGTATGCTTTTGCATCTGGACGCCCGCCTGCACGGAAATATCCACCCTCTGTCCAGTAGGAATACCACTTGGTTTCTGCCGATTTCGGATCATACGTGGTTGGCATTTCATTCTTAGAATCATTTGCAGCGGCAGCATCTGCCGCTGTATCTTGCAAGTTCGGCAACTCTGCCGCTGTTAGATTGTTTTGGTCAGCCATTCTCTGATACCTCCACTTGGTTACTTGTAGTTGGTTTCTAAAAAACAAAAAGACCCCTCGTCTCAAAGGACGAAAGGCCATTCTTTCGCGGTACCACCTTTGTTTCGCGCCAATGAAAAATAAACCTGCACTTCTTTCACCTTACGGTTCAGAAGCTTAGCGCGACACTCGTACAGATAACGGCTGCTACCGGCCACATCCTAACTTATCTTTCATATCCATGAAGACAAGCTCAGAAGGGCGACTCCGGGGCGACTTCGGTGGCTGTATCCTACGGAATGTCACAGCACTTGCATTCCGCTCTCTGAAGGGCTGACCGCCTACTCTTCCCGTTCCCAGTCTTTACTTAGATATTGCTTACTCCATAATACATTTTGAGTCATCCCTAGTCAACCTGAATAGGCTTCTACAGCGGGACTTTAAGCGGAATTTCGACTTATAGCGTGCATATGTCGAATTTTCATTTCGATTCATCACACTGCGTTGATTAGATCCCCCGCATTCTAACGTTCTCCGGTCACACAAGAATAAACGCCTTCGACGTCCTTTTACGGACGGTAAGCGTTTATTTGAGAAATATAAGGATAATGTATAACGTGAAACTTATATATTCTTATATTTGACAAAAATCCCGATCTACTATCAGATCGGGATTCACCTATTCATATGAGTACGCATTTTAATTCAATTACGGAATGTACAACACTTGCCCTTCTTCTACACTCTGCCCAGACAATCGATTATACATTCCCAGCTCCCGCGCACTTAGCTGATACTTCTCTGCGATTGTATCCAGCGTTTCTTCACGCTGCACGATGCAAAGGCGAACCTTACGGAATAGGTTAGCGCCATCTGCTCCAGCAATGAATCTGCTCTTCCACTCCGTATTATTTCCGGCCTCTGGAATGATCGCTGCAGCCGATGCATTTCCTTCAGATAGGAGAGCCTCTTGTTCTTTACGAGAACGACTAGAGCTGAGTAATGAAGAGAAGGTGAGATGTTCTTTGACTGGAGCCTCTGCTTCTTTCTTGCTTCCAAGCGCAATCTTAAGATCTTGTTTCTCCTCGGTATGTGGCACAGTCTCCTGAGAAACTAAGCCTTCGTTCGTATTATCACTGATCGGCTGCGCATTCTCTTCTTGTGCGTGAAGCTCATGGTTTGCCACGTTTTCAGAAGCAAATACAGCGATATCTTGGTCTGCATCAGCAATAGCTGCTGGAACAGCGGTTTCTCTTGAAGCAAAAGTATATTCAGCTTCTTGCTCCTGATCCGCTTGACTCGCCTGGCTAACTTGATCCAGCTGAGTGGCCTCAGCTTCATTCTGTGACTCAGCTTTAAACCAGTAATCCGCTATTCCTGCTTTGGAATCCTCTGTTTGCGAATCCAGACTATGCGTCCGCGCTTTCGCGCCCTTGTCCTTCTCATGAGCGGATGAGAAATTCACTATAGGGGACGAATGACCAGCTCCACTCGAGACCAAAGAGGGCTCTGATGCACCTGCATTCGCTTCAGCATGCTCATGTTCTTCTACGGCAACCTCCGATGCATCCTCGCCAAAGGTCCACTGTGAATTTTCATAAAGTGCATCAGTTTCGTGCTCTTGGTTCTCTGCAGATGCTTCGATTACCCTGTCATCACTGAGAGGGGAATAAGCAACTGTGTACTCTTCCTGCTGCCAGGCCGGTTGTGGTTGAGGCTCCGCACCACCGATTCCCCGCAGTGATAATACGCCTGTTATATTCACTGTGCGCATCGTGAGCAGATCAATATCAAAATTCTCGATCTCCACCCCGATATCTTCAATCGAGCTGACGCGTGTAAGCGGAACAGTGATTTCTACGGGAATAGCATGCTCCAGACGTTGTGTTCGGTCATCTTCACTCCGGTAGAGTCCGGTAAGCAACAGCTGACCATATAACTCGGCACGATCCTCCCGCTGAATCACCTGGATTTCCGGAAGTAGTTCAACCTCCTCCAGCTCAGCTATTCCCGGAAGCTCTTCCGATAGGTGAATGCGTTCATAAATATCAAACCGCAAGCCGTGGGACTGATCAAACACGGGATATGTCCTCCTTCTTGGCATAATCTAACCCTGAGACAGGCCCAGAGCATAAGCCCAAAATGTTACTCCCCACATGTATATGCTTCAAACAGAAAGGCATGACAACTTTGGTGGCACTAACCGGACAGGATGCTATTAATTTCATAAATTCAGGGACCATTCAAACCTATCTGCCGGCCAATAGATGAACTACTCCGCATGAACAAAGTATTATATGCTGCTTTTGCTATTAGGACATAGATAGATGCTTCTTTCTGAAAAAACAGAAAATTATATACCCTACGAAAAAATAGATAAAAAAAGAACCGTAATACCAGCATTTGCTGATACCACGATTCTCAGGTTTATAACGAAGCCGTCAAGGCGCTTCAGACAGCAGCTCCCGCAGCTGAAGCATATCCTCCGGCCACGGATCGCTTACTTCCAGTTGTTCACCGCTCCAAGGGTGGCGGAAAGACAGCAGCTCGCCATGGAGCGCATGTCGGCCGGCGGCACTGGAAGCCCAGACCGGGCCGCCATATAGCGCATCCCCATACAAGGGATGACCCATATGGCTGAGATGGACGCGAATCTGATGCGTCCGTCCGGTCTCCAGCTGCACATGCACCAGGCTCCCGCCATGCAGTGCTTCGCGTCCAATGATTCGAGTCACGGCGGACTGTCCGCCGGGTGAGACTCTTCTCCGCGCCGCATGATGACGATCGCGTCCTATCGGCGCGTCGATCACTTTAAGTGTAGGCGGCACTGTGCCTTCGACGATCGCGGCGTAGAGCCGCGAGATGCTTTTGTCACGCATATTCTCGTCTAGGACAAGCTGTGCGAACTCATTCTTCGCGTACATCACCGGACCTGTTGTATCCTTGTCCAGTCGGTGAATATGCCTTACAGCTACACTATCACCGGAGGCGACATAATGCGCAGCTACAAGATGATCCAGCGTTACACCTAAGCCACTGCCATCCGGATGAACTGCCATGCCTGCCGGCTTGTGCGCAACCAAGCAAAAATCATCCTCATACAACACTTCAAGCTCTTCCCATACTGGTTCAATGCCGGCTTCACGATCCGGAAAAAGTGCCAGTCGCAGTCGATCTCCCTTCCACTGAATGCCCCCCTCGCGGCGCAGACGCAGATGAAGCTTCTCAGGCATACCTACAGTTTCCAGCAGCCACTTATCAATTGCAGCTTCAGAATCCTCGGCTCCTGTAATGATTTTGCCGGGTGTTACTTCCAGCCACTCCCCACGTCTAGTCCAAGCTCCACCACCGGTTCTTTCTCCGGCTCCAATACTCAAAGGGCCTTCAGGGCATTATAGTGGCCCTCAATGGTATCATCAATATCCTGCTCACTATGCGCAGCCGACACGAACATGCCTTCAAACTGTGAAGGTGGCACGCTAATGCCTTGGCTCAGCATATGACCAAAATAACGACGGAATAGATCCGTGTTGCTAGTCTTGGCCGTTTCAAAGTTAGTTACTGGTCCTTCCGTGAAAAACGGACAGACCATCGAGCCCACGCGGTTAATTGTCAGCGGAACACCGGTCTCGATTGCATTCTTTTTCAAGCCTGCCTCCAGACGCGCCCCTAATTGTTCCAGACGATCATAAACTTCCGATGTCAGTAGCTGCAGCGTAGTGAGTCCTGCCGCCATCGCTAATGGATTACCACTAAGTGTGCCAGCCTGATAGATCGGTCCCGTAGGAGCGATTTGCTCCATAATCTCTCTTTTGCCGCCATAAGCGCCGACTGGAAGTCCTCCACCGATAACTTTGCCGAAGCAGGTAATATCCGGAGTAATGTTGAACAAGCCTTGAGCACAGCCACGATTGACACGGAAGCCTGTCATTACCTCATCAAAGATAAGCAAAGATCCATGGTCTGAAGTTAACTTGCGAAGTCCTTCCAGAAATCCCGGAAGTGGTGGTACAACACCCATGTTGCCGGCAATCGGCTCTACGATCACTGCGGCAATCTCACTGCCAAAACGTTCGAAAGCAATCTGAGTGGACTCCAAATCATTGTATGGAACTGTAATCGTATTTACTGCCACACCTTCGGGAACACCTGGGCTGTCCGGCAGACCTAATGTGGCTACACCGGAACCCGCTTTAATAAGCAGACTATCCGCGTGACCATGGTAGGATCCTTCGAATTTCAAAATTTTACTGCGTCCTGTATAACCACGTGCCAAACGAATCGCACTCATCGTCGCTTCCGTTCCGGAGTTAACCATACGTACGATATCTACAGAGGCTACACGTTCGACAACCGTTTTTGCCATTTCAGTTTCAAGTAAAGTTGGTGCACCAAAGCTTGTCCCTTTTACCGCCGTCTCCTGCAATGCCTTTACAACCTCAGGATGCGCATGACCCATAATCAGCGGTCCCCATGAGCATACATAGTCGATAAAGCTGTTGCCGTCGATATCATAAATACGCGATCCGATCCCATGATCCACATAAATCGGAGTCAAGCCTACGGATTTGAACGCCCTTACAGGGCTGTTCACCCCACCGGGAATATATTGTTTTGCTTCATCAAAAGCCTTGCGGGACGCTTCCTCTTTACGCGCCATTGGCTCATTACTCATCTATCTTCACTCCTATTCTGTTCTTGGTCACACAGGTATAGATTAACCACGCAGCCAGCGCGCAGCATCTTTTGCAAAATAAGTAATAATAATATCCGCTCCGGCCCGTTTCATGCCAGTCAGCATTTCCAGCACAACGGCTTGCTCGTCAATCCAGCCTTGCAGCGCTGCTGCTTTTACCATGGAATATTCGCCACTCACATTGTAAGCCACGAGAGGTAAATCGAACTGGTCGCGGATCGTACGAATCACGTCCAAGTAAGCCAGAGCTGGCTTCACCATTAACATATCTGCACCTTCCAGCACATCGGATTCTGCTTCACGGAGCGCTTCGCGCAGATTGGCAGGGTCCATTTGATACGTTTTGCGATTTCCGAACTGTGGTGCTGAATCCGCAGCTTCGCGGAAAGGGCCATAAAATGCCGAAGCATATTTGACCGAATACGACATAATCGGCACATGCTCAAAGCCATTCTCATCTAGTCCCGCACGAATCGCGTGTACGAATCCATCCATCATATTCGAAGGGGCGATAATATCTGCTCCAGCTTTAGCTTGAGATACCGCCGTACGGGTCAAAAGCTCTAGCGATGCATCGTTGATGACATCACCGTGTACCACACCATTTACCGTATGCGTATGCACCATCCCGCAATGTCCGTGATCCGTAAATTCACAAAGGCAGGTATCTGCAACGACCAACAGCTCAGGGTACCACTGCTTGATCAAGCGAGTAGCCTCTTGCACAATTCCATCCTCTGCGAAACCGGAAGAACCGATTGCATCCTTCGTTTCAGGAATCCCGAATAACAGTACAGCCGGAATGCCTAGTGCGGCAATCTCGTCCACTTCTGCTTTTAAAGTATCCAGCGAAAAATGGTACACGCCCGGCATCGAGCTAATCTCATTCTTCACACCTGTTCCATAAGTCACAAATATAGGCTGTACAAAATCCAGCACATTCAGTACTGTCTCCCGCACCATACCACGAATTCCAGCAGAACCGCGTAGACGACGGTGACGTGTAATTGGAAAGCTCATTTGTTCATCCTCCTGAAAATAAAATATATAGACACAACGGACATTTATAGTTTGCCCGTCTAACTGCCAGTTAGTTAACAATCTGATTTCATTGCAGAATGTGCAATAGAAAAGACTTAGAATTGAAATTGATTCTTAATTTAAGAGATTCTATTGTACAAACTACAACCAGTCTAAGATTACTTATATTAATAGGGCTATAGCTCACCTATTTCTATGAAACTAATTGATTCTAGTCTCCGCATTCCATCGACAGAGTTCCTGCACCAGACTATTAATAGTTGCTTCTTCAGGTAGCAGTCCCGGGGTAAGCCCCGCTTCCACGGCAGTCTGCTCGGTTAATGGCCCGATGCAGGCTATTTTCACGTTAGCTAGCAATGGGAGTGGATCTTCGAGCCCCATTCTTTTCAGAATGTGGATGAAATTGCGCACCGTTGAAGAACTGGTAAAAGTCACCGCGTGAACGCGCCCCTCCTCCAGCAGCTTCAGCAACTCGTCGTCATCCTCACCCGTCACAACCGTCTCATAGGTATCGACGTCTGTGACTTGAAGGCCAAGCTCTCTCAGCTTGTCCGGCAGCCAGTCGCGCCCCAGATCGCCGCGCGGCAACAGCACGTTCTGCCCCGGCAGCAGCTGGGGACCGAACTTCTCAATCAGACCTTCCGCCTGAAACTTCGCCGGAAGCTCCTCAGCAATCACCCCGCGCTGCGCCAGCGCGGCGGCTGTACCCGGCCCTACCGCTGCAATCCTTGCCCGGTGAAGCCCCCGAATGTCCGCCCCCTGCTCCGCCAAGTGGCGCCAAAAAAACTCCACGCCGTTCGGGCTAGTGAAGAATACCCAGTCGTACGATTCCAGCGCGCCAAACGCTGCTGCAATCTTCTCCTTCTTCTCTGCGCCTTCCGGCATGATCGTCTCGATCACCGGGAACTCGTAGGGTTCCCCGCCGAGTTCCTCAATCATATCCACCAGCTCGCTCGCTTGGCTGCGAGCCCGTGTTACCACGATGCGTTTGCCGAACAACGGCATCGCCTCGGCCCACTTGAGCTGCTCACGCTGCAGCACCACGTCGCCAACGACGATGACGGCCGGCGGCTGAAAATCCGCCGCCTTCACCTTCGCCTCAATATCGGCGAGGGTTCCCGTCAGCGTCTCCTGATCTGCGCGGGTACCCCAACGCACCAGCGCCACTGGTGTTTCTGGCGGGCGCCCATGCTTGATCAGCTGGGCGCTGATATATCCTATTTTAGCTACGCCCATCAGGAACACTAACGTCCCCGTGGCATTCGTTACTTTATCCCAATGAATGGAATGATCCAGTTTATCTGGACTCTCATGTCCGGTGATAATCGACAGGGAAGAAGCATGATCGCGGTGCGTGACAGGTATACCCGCATAAGCAGGTACGCTGATCGCCGACGTGATACCCGGTACGATTTCGTAATAGATCCCATTTTTGCGCAGCAGCTCCGCTTCTTCACCTACGCGGCCAAAAATCGTAGGGTCCCCACCCTTCAGCCGCACCACTGTTTTCCCCTGTAAAGCCAGATCAACTAACAATTGATTAATCTCTTCCTGCTTCATCGTGTGGCGATCCGGCAGCTTGCCAACATAAATCTTCTCGCCGCCGGGCTTCATGCATTTCAGCAATCTAGGACTTGCCAGCCGATCGTACACCAGCACGTCGCTTTTTCGAATACACTCGAGGCCTTTTACAGTAATCAGCTTTGCGTCCCCGGGACCTGCACCTACCAAATAAACCTTCCCCGTCAATCCCCTCATCCCCTAACGTCTGACAGTATCTTCTCCGCTCCTCTTGCAATCAGCTTCTTAGCGACTTCTTCGCCGAGCTGTACCGGGTCTACCCCAGTGCAAGTTTCTTTCAAAATCGTTGAACCGTCAGGTGTTCCCACCATTCCGGTTAAGGAGATTATTTTGTGCTCCGCAGTAGTGGCTTCCGCGGCTGCGTCAAGCACCGCATAAGCGCCAATTGGCACTTGGCAGCCGCCGTTCAGCGCGCCAAGGAACGTACGCTCCGCCGCCACCGTCAACGCTGTATCGGCGTCGTTGTATAACGCCAGCAGCTTCCGCAGGTCGGCGTCATCTGCGCGGCACTCGATGCCGAGTGCGCCCTGCCCTACAGCGGGCAGGCAAACTTCCGGCGGCAGGTAGGCGCTCACGCGATCCTGCCAGCCCATGCGCGACAGCCCCGCGGCTGCAAGCAGGATCGCGTCGTATTCGCCGCTCTCCAGCTTGCCCAACCGCGAGTCAATGTTGCCGCGCACGGGCTCAATGACCAGATCAGGCCGCAGCGCAGCTAGCTGGCTGGAACGGCGTAGGCTGCTTGTGCCTACGCGTGCGCCCTGAGGCAACTCGTCTAGCGAGACGCCTCCGTTAGAGATCAGTGCATCGCGCGGATCGACGCGCTTCGGCACAGCACCGTTGATCAGCCCCTCCGGCAGCTCGGAGGGCATGTCCTTCATACTGTGCACCGCCATGTCGATTTCCTTTTCCAGCATGGCCTGCTCGATTTCCTTCACGAACAACCCTTTGCCGCCTACCTTGGACAAGGTGACATCTAGGATGCGGTCCCCTTTGGTAACAATCTTTTTCACTTCAAAAGTGAATCCAAAACCATGCTCCTCGCTCAGTCGCTCCAGATCCGCAATCACGTGCCCTGTCTGCGTCAGCGCAAGCGCACTCTGTCTACTCCCCACAATAATCTTACGCATTGTCCATTCCTCCTGATTACGTCTGCCTCTTACTCTTCACCATAGACCGTATATTGTAATCCAAACTAACCAAAAGCTACTCCGCACTATTAAAGGGCATTTTTGCCCTTTATTTAGCTCCTTCGTCGGTTATAGCTCAATTTAGGGGTATTTTTACTCCTCTTTTGGCTGATATGAGCGTTTTAGTGCAATTCAGGGGTATTTATACCCTTCATTTATCTCTATCGGCGACTATTACTCAATTAAGGGGTATTTTTGCCCCTCTTTCGACCATTTCAGCCACTTTCGCTCAATTCAGCGGTACTTATACCGCTCTTTCAACCATCCCAGCTACCTATTGCCGTACTCATACCACAATCCGAACTATCCCGACCAGTAGCTATTTTTACTCATATCATTAATCTAACCTAGTTTTGTAATCTTCACAGTGTCCACGCGCACTTTTACTCTACCCGATGACTAGCAATCCAAGCATCTATATCCTCCGGGCTCCACGCGATAAAGCTACCATTCTTCATCTCATTCAACACATCGAGCGTCCCAAGCTTCCGCAAAAGCCTTCCACGAACTTCAGCAGAAGATTCTTGTTCCTTAATCCGGGTTCGCATGGTATGTATAAAATCCAAATATGGCTCATACGCCGCATCCAGCGCCTCTTCAAGCACACTTTTAATCTTCGCAGCCGCAAGCGGACCAGCACCCGAAGTAGATACAGCTACCGTCAAACGCCCCTTACGTACAACTCCGGGCGTGATAAAATCCCCCGCTTCCGCATGGCTAGCCACATTCACATGAATGCCAAGTCGCCTAGACTCCTGCGCAACCTCTTCATTAACTGCTCTATCGTTAGTGGCTGCATATACGAGAAAGGCCCCACGGAGATCTCCGGGAGCATAAGGGCGGTCATGCCAGGTCATGAGACCCTTTTTCACTAGAGAGGCAAGCGTATCTGTCAAAGAGGGACTAATCATCTTAACCACCGCTCCAGCTTCCAGTAGCCCACTCACCTTCCGTTCAGCCACGGCACCACCGCCAATAACCACAACCTGTTGCTTTTCACAATCCAGCATTATGGGCAAATACCGAGTCATGCTCTTCACTCCCCGCTCCAACCGTGAAAACCAGATAAAGAATTCAACAAAAAATTCAAGATAATAAAAGCATATCCTAAAATCGCCCAGCGAGCCATACTTACTCCACTTTTCCGCCCGGATTTCTTAAATATAATATAAAATATGTAAATTCCAAGGCCAATAAGTGTCGTTAGTACTTTTAAATCCTTCAATAATAGTGTCCGTCCCTCAGAAACAATAGATAAGCTAGCCACCACCAGAGAGATTGCCAGCAAAGGAGTCCCCACCAGAATAGCGGTGTAAGAATATTTATCTGTAGTCTCTAAGTTCGGTAAACGACGAATTCGGTCACTCCATTGCTTACTTTTGAGTCTGGTGTGCAGGAATAAGTACAATATTGCAAATACCGTCCCAAGTGTCAGTGCGGCAAAACTCAAATTGGCCAAAATTACATGCATTGTCAACCAGCCATACACCGAGCTCCAAGTCTCAAGCGTATGTCCCCCCGCCGTCAGCCACACCCGATTTAGGAGAAAAACACAGAATCCAGCCATACTAAGCAGCAGAATCGTAAACTCCCCTCCACGTGTGAAAGCCACCGCAAGCGAAGTCAACACAATACTAAATGCAAACCAGAACAAGAAATCATAAGGTGTGAAAATGGGCAGTCCCTTTTCCTGAGAGAAACGAATCCCGAGTCCTGCAGCTTGCAAAAGACCCACAACAACAAGAAGCCCCGTGCCTAACCGCTTCCCACTCGGGTTGCGATAAAGGCAATCCGAGAAAACAAACAGCAGGCTCAGGGCATATAGCAGCAGAGCGGCATCATATATTCCGTTCAGCAGTTGCATATCACTCACCTACCCAACAGGCCTGCCGGAGCAAGCACCGTCTTAGGCACAGAAAAATCGCCGCTACCGGCAGTACGTTCTGTGGAACTAGACTGCTTAACCGGGGCGGAATCTCCGCCATCTGAATTGGATTCGAGCTGTTCCTGTAGCGCAAAGATTTTGGAGAAATAATCAAGCGCTTCATTTCCCTGCTTACCACCGGACATCTCTTTAATTACATTGATTGGATCATGCATCATCTGGTTCACAATGCTTTTGGTCAAACGACGAATCACCTTGCGCTGATGCTCGTCCAGCTCAGGCAGCTTATTAAACAGACTCTCCATCGTTTCCTCATGAATCGCATTCGACTTATCCTGAAGCGCCCGGATCACCGGTCTTACGCCAAGCGTCTTAAGCCACAGCTGGAACTCATCCATTTCCTCGCTGATCATTACTTCAATCTTCGCAGCTTCACTCCGGCGCATTTCCAGGTTACTCTCCACTATGCCCTCCAGATCGTCAATATCATACAAAAAAACATCTGGCACATTAGCCGACGCAGGATCAATATCACGGGGTACAGCTATATCAATCATAAAAAGCGGCCGCGAAGGGCGACGCTTCATAGCATTCGCTACCTGATCTGCCGAAAGTACATACCCATCAGCTCCCGTTGAGCTGATCACGATATCTACTTCATTAAGAGTTTTTAACGCATCTTCAATCGTGCTCGGCTTACCCGAGAACTTCTCTGCCAGTTCAATCGCACGTGACAGCGTACGGTTAGCGACAATCACCTCAGCCGCACCACTACTATATAAATGCTTTACAGTGAGCTCGCTCATTTTGCCGGCGCCGAGAATCAGCACTCTTTTACCAGTGAACATACCAAAAATCCGCTTGCCCAGCTCCACTGCCGCATAACTGACAGATACTGCGCTTTCGCCGATTGACGTTTCACTATGTGCTCTCTTGCCGAGTGTCACCGCTTGTTTAAATAACCGATTGAACCAAGTTCCAGTTACACCCTCAGCCTGAGCCGTGAGAAAAGAACTTCGCACCTGTCCCAGGATCTGCGTCTCGCCAATCACCATGGAATCCAGGCCGCAGGTCACGCGGAACAAATGCGCAATCGCCTGCTCGTCTTCATATATATACATATGCTGTGCAAATTGCTCGTTTTTCACTCCAAACCACTGCTCCATAAAGCCGCGGAGGAAATAACCTCCCATATGAAGGCGGTCCATGACCACATAAATTTCCGTACGGTTGCAGGTGGCTACTACGACCCCTTCCAGCACACCCTTCGTCTTCATCAGTTGATGAAGCGCTGCCGGAAGATCACTCTCCGCAAAAGCAAACTGTTCCCTAACCTCCACGGGAGCCGTACGATAATTCAGGCCAACGACGACGATGTGCATCGATAGTTCACCATCCTAGTCTCTATTCATTACTGTGTACAGTTATATTAAAGAATATTTTACATAATATTCACTTTCACAACATCTCAAAACACTGTGTTAAGTATATCACACGAAAATACGACTTTTTATAGATTTTTTGAACGCTTTATGAAATCCAGATAATAATTATTATAAATAAAAAACCGCAGGTTCGCTACGGTTAGGATGGGTTATTTTGTGATTAATTATTAGTTGGTGGAAGTGGGTAGGGAATAATATGAGATATTAATTCTAAAAATCGTCTTATATCCTCCAATAATACAGCCCTGAATCAATGAGTCAAAATTTCTCGGGTTTGGTAACTTTTATTGAGGCTACTTCTCCACTTTTTACAAAATGTGAAGATAAATGATGAGCCAAAAGAAAAAGCTTTACCAATGGGGAAAAGTTTGAATCCTCGTTGCTCATTTAGCCTTTGGTGAGATTAACGAAACCAGTTCTTAATCTGATCAAGAATACTTTTTGCCTCTGGCCCATTGTAACCAAAGGTGTTGCCGATCATTTTTACATACTCGTTGAACGTTGTTTCCCTACTCTTTCGGTCACTCCACCAGCGTTTAGCGTTATATCCTGATGCAGGACCCACATACGTCAGCTCAATCTCCGATTTTTTGTACACACGACCAAAAAGAAATTTCACCCTCCGCATGTGAAAGTCAGAGGAAACAACAATCGCAGATTTAAAACTGTATTCTTTCATTATAGGAAGAGTGTACTCGGCATTCTGATGAGTGCTTTTTGCCACATTCTCAGTATAAATAACATCCTGGGGTATGCCTAAGGCTAGGGCGGTTTGGACCATGTCACCCGATTTACTCGTTGCCTCTTTAGCATTGGAAAGAATTACATAAGGAGCATAGCCTGCTTTATATAACTCAGCAGCCTTTTCCACACGACCTTGGCCTCCGCTAAGTACGATGATTACATCTGATTGTTTGGGAGGGTCAGATAGAGCTAAGAAGCGGCCTGCACTGAAGAAACCAGTAATTAACAATAGTAAGCATACGAAAAGGACCAATCTTTTATTCATTAAATTACCTTTTCTTTTCTTAACCGTTAATTCGTGCATAAATCACTTATGCGATTCGTTACTAAGGATTTGTTGCCACCATTCAGCATTATCAATATACCATTGGATCGTCTGCGCAATTCCGGTCTCAAAAGTATAAGTTGGCTTCCAACCTAAATTCTCAAGTTTCGTTGGATCAATGGCGTAGCGTTTATCATGTCCTAATCTATCTGTTACAAATTCAATCAAATCTTCAGATTTCCTCAAGGTACTGATAATCGTCTTAACTACTTCAAGATTAGTTCTCTCATTATGACCACCTACATTATAAACTTCACCGCATACTCCTTGGTGCACGACAAGGTCAATGGCCGCACAGTGATCCCAGACATGGAGCCAGTCGCGAATATTTTTTCCATCTCCATATACAGGAACCTTCTCTTCGTTTAATACTCTTGAGATGGTTAGTGGAATCAGTTTTTCAGGAAAATGATACGGGCCGTAATTATTCGAGCAGCGTGTTATGTTCATTGGTAAACCAAAGGTCTCATAATACGCACGGACTAGTAAATCAGACGCCGTTTTACTAGCACTATAAGGACTGTTAGGCTGCAAAGGTGTTTCTTCGGTAAAAAATACAGTAGGATCAAAATCGAGTTCGCCATACACTTCATCCGTAGAGACATGGAGGAATTTAGTAATGCCAAATTTTTTAGCTGCATCCAATAGTATCTGTGTCCCCATAACATTCGTACGAACGAATATCGCAGGATCAGTAATTGAGCGATCCACATGACTCTCCGCAGCAAAATGAACAACATAATCGAATTTCTCCAACTCAAAAAGAGACAATATTGCCTCTCGGTCAGCAATATCAGCTTGAACAAACCGATAGTTGGATTTGGACTCAATATCCTTATGTTTTGTTAGATCACCCGCATAAGTTAGCAAATCCAAATTCACAATATCATAATGCGGATATTTATCTACCATATACTGTACGAAGTTGCCTCCAATAAATCCGGCACCACCCGTAACCAGCATCTTTTGCTTACTCAATGAACGCACTCCCGATCTATTAGCTTTATTAGTTATTGTAAAAAAAATTCAAATTAGCCTCTTTTAATAAAGGCGCCTTCTCATCTTTGGCAGATAATACCGGTGTAATATGAAGAGGCCATTCAATGCCAATAGAAGGATCATTCCACAGAATACCACCATCACATTCCGGGGCATAAAGCTCATCGCACTTATACTGAACCTCTACGTCTTCTGTTAGCGTCATGAATCCATGAGCGAACCCTTTTGGAATAAGCAGTTGCTTCTTGTTCTCAGCACTCAGTTCAATGCCAAACCATTTACTATAAGTAGGACTACCTTTTCTGATATCTACGGCTACATCAAAAATAGCACCACGTGTACAACGAACCAGCTTTGTCTGTGCTTTAGGATGTAATTGATAATGCAAACCACGTAATGTTCCTTTAGTTGCAGAGTAAGATTGGTTATCTTGTACAAAATCCATCTCAATACTGTGCTCTTTAAACTTAGCTCCGCTATATGTCTCCATAAACCAACCTCGGTGGTCCCCAAAAACAGCTGGCTCAACGACTAATACGCCTTGCAATATGGTTTCTGTAATTTTCATCGCTGCCACACTTTCAGTTATTAGTATTGTATTTTACCTGTAGCTACCTTCATCAAGTATTGACCATACCCAGTCTTACTCAACTTCTCCCCGCAATTCCACAAATGTTCTTTGGTAATCCATCCATTAATATATGCAATTTCCTCAGGAGCGGCGATCTTGATTCCTTGATGATCTTCAATAGTCCGTACAAAATTAGTTGCGTCGACAAGACTTTGATGAGTTCCGGTATCTAACCAGGTAAATCCCCGACCTAGAAGTTCCACATCAAGCTGACCAAGATTTAAATAAGCTTCATTAATGGAGGTAATCTCAAATTCCCCACGTGAAGAGACCTTAACATTCTTAGCAATTTCAATAACTCTATTATCATAGAAATATAGACCAGTAATTGCGTAGTTAGATTTCGGCTCAGTTGGTTTTTCTTCCACGCTCAATACTTTTCCATCATCATTAAATTCCACTACACCAAAACGCTCTGGATCTTGTACATGATAACCAAATACAGTAGCTCCTCGCTCTTTAGAAGAAGCACGTTGTAGCATTTTCCGCATTCCATTTCCATAATAGATATTATCGCCAAGGATCATAGCAACCGAATCGTTACCAATAAAAGACTCACCTAAAATAAAAGCCTGAGCTAAACCGTCAGGACTTGGTTGAACTATGTATTGTAGAGATATACCAATTTGTGAACCGTCACCTAATAAGCTTTCAAATCTAGGTGTGTCCTCTGGAGTTGAAATAATTAGAATCTCTTTAATGCCCGCTAGCATTAATGTGGAAAGTGGATAGTAGATCATTGGTTTGTCGTAAACGGGGAGTAGTTGTTTACTCGTAACCATTGTTAATGGGTA
Organism: Paenibacillus sp. FSL F4-0236; assembly: GCF_038000135.1. NCBI lineage: Bacteria > Bacillati > Bacillota > Bacilli > Caryophanales > Paenibacillaceae > Paenibacillus > Paenibacillus sp. FSL F4-0236. The sequence continues at coordinate 507,981 of NZ_JBBOBK010000001.1, read as the reverse complement.
TAGCCGCGTGCCACTGCCGCCTGCTAGGATAATGCCTTTCATAACATCCCTCTATTTCTAAAAATAGTTATTAATAATCAGGTATAACTTTTAAAATCGAATTGTACTAACGAATAAATCTATGATTAAACTCTTTTTTATAATAATCTTACCATAATCTCTGATAATTCTTTAACTCGATTTTTCCAGCTAAAAAGATCATTGGCCGTATTTCGTTTTTCATAACTAAATTTTGATTGTAATTCTAATAAAACTTCCTGAATGGAAGATTGACTATTTTCAACTTTCCAATATGTTGTACCACTTTCTTTAAGAATTTCATCAACTGAATCTTTCTCACCATTCAAGTTAGATAAATATATAATTGGAGTTCCACTACCAATATAATTAAATGTTTTTCCAGGAACTTGAATATTATTATTATTTCCAAATAGTAGTAAATAATCAGCGGTACATAAATACTTCATACAATCTCTGTGATTCATCCATGGATGAAATTTAATCAAATCATCTAGTCCCATATTTTTCACAATATCCAAAAAATCTCTGTTAAACACTCCAATAAATTCAAATGAACATTGCCTTAAATGACCACTTTCATATAATTTCTTTAATGTAAGAAAAAATAAATTTGCATCTCTGCTCTCGGGTTCTAATCTTCCAGTATATAGAAAACGAACTTTTTCATTGTTTGCAAGAGGCACCGGTAAAGAAAAATCATCCTTGTCATATCCCATGGGAATCACTTTCAATTTACTTGGCTCAACTTTATATTTATCAATATAAAGTTCTTTCGTCAAATCTGTTGTTACGCTAATAATATTTGAGTTTGATATAACTAAAGATTCGAGGAATCTTTCAATTAAATACCTTACTCCTTTTCTGGGATTTCCGGGATCGTAAACCCATGGATCGCCATAATCAGCTATTAGAGGAGTTTTCCACTTTTTCGAAATAAAAAGTGCGATTAGGTGAGATGTATAGGGAACGGCTGAACTTAATATAATATCGGGTTTCTTTTTTATTTTCTTTCTTATAAATACGTCGACCAATGCTCCTGGAAGCCATTCAATATAAGTATCAGGGATAAGCAACTTCTTTTTCATACTTTTTTTTTTACTCCCTTTAACAGTTCCTGAAACAGAGCGTTTTTTTCTATATGCATATGCATGTAATGGACCAGGGAACGATCTTGTAAAAGACACGTGACTTGGAATACTTTCTTGTAATGAATTATCAATTAGTGGAGTTCCAGGATATATTCTTGTGGTTAATATTTCAATCTCCCATCCTAGCTCAGCTAATTCTTTAATAAAGTATTTAATTCTTGTAGCATGAGAACCACCATTTGGTGGAACAGCTTGCGCCACTATTAATACACGCGGCATTATTCCCCCACCTTACTTTCTTTTTTTTTATCATTTTTTTTAAAAACAACCGCTAAAAATAGTGATAGCGTAATTAAGAAAAGAGAATTGTAAGTAATCCATACATTCTCTCTAAATGAAAAAATCACTCCCATCAGCAAATAACAATATATATATAAAATACTGAATTTCTGGATATTCAAACTATCTTTCGAATAACGCGTCTTATAAAATAAATACGTTATGACATATGCTACTAAAAATATGACAAGAAATGATCCCCAAATTCCGAAATCCATTAAAAAATAATAGTTATAAGGTACGGTATTAAAAGGAATTGGAATATTTACAAAAGCTATACTCATATCAACATTATTAAAATGATATCCTATTGAATTAAATATATTATAAAAATTTGCAAAAGACATATTGCCATTATCTTCTCTTTTTATATTCATTAATATTTCAAATGAGGGAATGTTACCAGTGATATATACGTATATATCTTTCAACCCTCCAAGCAAACCATTGCCCATACTTTTATTCAGCATAAACTGTGAATATGAAAATAAGAACAATAAAAACATAGATAATGAGAACGTTTTTATTGTGATTCTAATTTTTTTCGTGATTAATAATATTAAAAGTACCAAAATAGCTGTTTGAAATAATAAAGCTCTCCTAGGGGACAGTAAGAAAAAGAATTCGACAATGCTAAGAAGAATAATTATTTTTTTTCTGTTTTTTGGAATAAAAGATATTATATATACATTAAAAGGTATGGCTATTTGTGGTAATGTATATAATCGACCCATAAGACCTCCAAATTGACCCAAATTACCATAAGCCACTTCATAGTTCCACTGTCTAAATACCCCTATAATACCAGATCCTAAATTTACGGATTTTAAAACTAGGCTTATATAGCTTAAATATCCAATACCACTTAGCAGAAAAAATAGATAAGATATATAAACTACTTTTTTGGAATAGTTAGGATTATGTGGAGTAGGAGTAGGGTTAAGAACTGAAATATTAATTTTGTTTCGTGAATGGAGTAGCATAAGAGTAGCAGTTATACTTCCTAGTGCAAAAGCAAAATGTATAACTAAGAAATTGAACCATGCTTCCTTAGAGATCTTGATATATCCAATTATGGAGAATATATCATCAAGGCACCAAAGTCCAATAACCAACAACCATATCCCTACATAAACCAGCAAAGGATGATACGGATTTTTTTTCCACAGAAAGACGACTGCAATAAGGAAAACAATTATGACAAATAATACTAACCACATTAATATACTCCATTCCTTTGTTTAACTAATGTTTTTAGTTTTCTCCAATAAAACATTAACAAATATGATATATATATTGTTAAGTACACAATAAATAAAACTAACTTATTAACTATTGTTCCACTGCTAAAACCACATTTTGTAATTAAATAAATACCAATAAGCCCCAAAATTAAAGCTAAAAATATATTAATCCAGATTTTCCATGGAATTATCCATGGAAGAAATTTTTGAGATCCGTAGTATACAAGCCCACTATATAGTAAATAACTTATTAAAGTCGCCCAAGCAGCCCCCACTATACCAAATATTGGGACAAATATTAGATTCAAAAAGATATTTACAACTGCAGTAATTATAGAGTAAATCATCATCTTGAACGTTTTATCAGAAACTTCATACACTTTATGACCATATATGGATAATTGCCATAATACAAATCCTATAGATATAACACCTATCAATTGGTTACTAGTAGCATATTTATTGTTGATAAGAAGTGATACTATTTCATTTCCTATCAAAAAAATCAAAACTATAACAGGTATTGCTCCTAACAAATAATAAGTTGTCATCTTTGAAATAAGATTTTGTACTTTTGAACTTTCATTTAATTTTTTATATTTCATTATGATAGGGGACAAGGCTAATATAAAGGGTGTACTTACTAGTCCAATACCTCCATATATTAAAGTATAATTTGCAGAATATATCCCTACCTGCTCTGAACTATAAAAAAAGCTAATAATAAATCTATCGCCAGAATTCAAAAGTTGAGCACTCAGAAAAAACATAAGCATTGGGAGTCCATAAGAGAAGAAAGCTTTGATTTGCTTGTTTGTCTCTAAATGATTATAAGATCGTAATGCTTTAAGCAGATCAAATTTTATATACATAAACATAGGAATAGTAACGATAATTAAAGCTAACATATTTCCAACCAGTATTTGCTGCGCTGAGTTTTCTAATAACCAAATAAGAAATATCGGAATGATTAACTTTAGCACAGAGAGTAATAAATTAAATAAACTGTACATACCTGCCTTCAATTGGCTCTGTAAAACAACTAAAAATATAAAGTAGAAGATATTAAATATAGTAGAAAATACTATAATTCCATATAAATAAATATTTGAAAAGAATATAGGAGTTAACAACAAAGAAATAACTAGTATTATAACTAATAATAAAAATAAACTAATAAGAATAGAATTTTTTATATTTATTACCTTATCATCTTCCTCCACCCCTGGTAAATATCTTGCGATCGATTGTTTTAACCATTCTGCGAATACAGACGTTAATATGTTTATAGCCGAAAGTCCCAACATATAAATTCCGTATTCAGATGTTGTTAATATCTTTGTAAATACTATTGTCGAAAGAAGTGTTAATAAAGCAGGTATAAGTGTTCCTGGGATATATCGAATAACTTGTTTGATAATACTCATGATTTTTCCACCTTAAGTCTTTCTACTAAACGGAAATCAATTTTACACTCATTTTCCACTAAGAAATCTGATTCCTGCTAAATTTCACGCGAAACTTCCAGGAAATTAATATATATTTCCGTAAAAGTTTATTTTACTTATTAAAATAATTTATTTAATATATATTTTTGTATTTTTTTCGAATTAAAATTTTCAAGCCAAAGTTCTCTTGAGCGTATAGAGTAACCTTCCCATATATCAACTTCCGAACCCAGACTAACTATAGCATCTACCCATTCAGTCTTAGTGTTAATTAGAATACCGTTTCCTTTAGTAACAACATCTTTATTCATTCCCACATTGGATACGATAACAGGCAAACCACATCCTATAGCCTGAACTGCTTTAAAAGCACATTTGCCTAGAGTTAACTTATTTTCTGATAGCGGCATTATTCCAATATGGCTCTTAAGCATTTCGCTAAATGCCAAGGATCTACTCCATTTAATATTATCAACTATTAGATATTTAGTTTTAACCCCTAGCTCTCTATCACTAATAACTCTAAGAATTACCTTTTTATTTGGTATTTTCATCGCTGCTTTATCAAGTTCAATAATTATTTGTTCCAAGAAAATCAAATTACTTTTAGTCCCTACCCATACTAATATCAGTTCATCATTAAATTTTCTTTTTCTTTCTTCATTAATATTCTCTAAGTGTATATTTTCCATCATTTTGTCAGTTGTATTTAAAACTAAAATATTTTTATTTTCTTTCACTTTAGATTCCAAAAAACGGTTACCCACTATAACTAAATCCGCATATTCATTGAGTAATTTCCCTTCAAATTTTGATATTTCCTTGGCATCAAATATGTTATCATCAAAATCCCAATAAACTTTATCTGCTCTTCTAATGGCCCTACCTAATAAAAGTTTCCCGAGAGGTGTTATTGTTCTAGGAAAACATTCTCTTTGAACAAATACTTTATAAGGGGCATTTACTGTAGAAATTTTTAAAAGCGCTATAATCCTCCGGAAATATCCAGGTATAAAAGAAAACAGTATTAAATAAATCAAATTAATAATACGATTTTTCGCCTTAACTTCATAAAATAAATTTGATTCGTATTCAATGATTTTACAATTCACCTCTATAGATTCATCTATATATTGATAAATTCTATAATATGTACTAGGACGATATTTTTTATTTCTTACAAATATATAAGTTCTCATTCTTCCCCCATTTACTAGTTAAAGAAATAAATTCAACGTCATTTTTAAACAATTTATCACAGATTAAACTTATACCAATTCACTGCCAATTCAATACCAGAATTAAAATCATACTCCGGATTATATCCTAAAAGTTTTTTCGCTTTAGATATATCTGCATTCGAATGCTTAACATCACCAGCTCGGTCTGGTCCGAAATTAGGTTGAATATTTTTTTCTAACAATTCAGATAGCTTATTATACAAATCTACCAAGAACACTCTACCACCAAAGGCAATATTATAAACCTCGCCTGCAGCCTCCTTAGGAGCAAGCATCCCTTTTAAGTTTGCTTCTATTACATTTTCGATATAAGTAAAATCTCTTGACTGTCCTCCATCACCATTTATAGTAGAAATCTCATTATTCAATAGTGCTTTTACAAATTTAGGAATGACAGCAGCATAATAACCGTGTGGATCTTGTCTTCTACCAAAGACATTAAAATATCTAAATCCTACTGTTTCTAGTCCATATATCTGAGTGTACAATCTTCCATATTCTTCACCAACTTTTTTAGTGAGTGCATAAGGAGACAATACCTTACCTACCCTATCTTCAACCTTAGGAAGATTTGGTTCATCACCATAAACTGAGGAACTAGATGCATAAACAAATTTCTTTGCTTTATTTTGTCTTGCTGCTTCCATCATATTTAGTGTACCCTTTATGTTAATTTCCTCATAAAGAAGCGGCATTTCAATACTCCTTGGTACACTTCCCCATGACGCTTGGTGTGTAATAAAATCAATACCCTTGCATGCTTGCATACAAGTATCCAAATCTCTAATATCCCCTTCTAAAAGTTCAAATAAGGGGTTTTCTAAGAAAGGAGCTATATTCTCTCTCTTTCCTGTAGAGAAATTGTCTAGACATCTTACAAAGTATCCCATATCTAAAATAGCTTCACATAAATTAGAACCTATAAATCCAGCTCCACCAGTAACTAAAAATCTACTACCTATAGGAAACTCCAAATTTTTATATCCCATTTTTATAATCTCCAATATCGGTAATTTAAGTTTTCTGTTTCTATTCGATCTAGTACTGCCTTTACATCAATAATTATTTTTTTGTTATTGTCTACTTTTTTAAATAGTTTATCTAAATCATTTAAATCCATATCCAAAAACTGTTTATGTGATACCGCAATAATAATGGCATCCATATTATTTATATCTCTAATATCCGTGAATTTTATCCCATATTCTCGTTCTGCTTCTAAACTATCTGCAACTGGGTCATAAATAACAGGATTTATTTTGTATTCTTTTAATTCATTGACTATATCAATAACCTTGCTGTTTCTTGTATCAGGGCAATCTTCCTTAAATGTAAAACCTAATATTGCAACCTTTGCGTCATGTATGGACAAATCTGCTGTAATAAGGTTTTTAACAACATTCTCGGCAACATACTTACCCATTCCATCATTTATTCTTCTCCCAGATAATATGATCTGTGAATGATAACCCACTTCTTCTGCTTTATAAGTCAAATAGTATGGATCCACGCCAATACAGTGACCCCCTACTAATCCAGGACTAAAATTCAAAAAATTCCACTTGGTTCCTGCTGCCTTTAAAACAGCTTCCGTATCAATCCCTAGTTTATTAAATATTATTGAGAGCTCATTCATAAAGGCTATGTTGATATCTCTTTGCGAATTTTCAATTACCTTTGCTGCTTCAGCAACTTTGATACTTTCCGCTTTGTACACTCCTGCTTCTATAACCATACTGTATACATTTGAGATTTGTTCTAATGAATTCCCATCCATCCCTGCGACTACTTTTACAATAGTTTCAAGCCTATGTAATTTATCTCCTGGATTAATTCTCTCTGGAGAATAGCCAACTTTAAAATCAACACCACACTTTAAATTGGAAGTTTCCTCTAATATTGGTACGCATATATCCTCCGTCACACCTGGATATACAGTAGATTCAAAAACGACAATTGAGCCCTTGGTAAGATTTCTCCCCAACGTTCTACTAGCAGAGATAAGTGGTGTTAGATCAGGAGTTTTATCCTTATTTATAGGTGTAGGTACTGCTACTATATGAAACTTTGCATTTTTCAAGTATCTTTCTTCCCATGTGAAATATGCTGATGTTTTAGCTATTTCTTCATTTCCTACCTCTTTGGTTACGTCGATTCCTTGTATGTACTCCTCTACCTTACTACGTGAAATATCAAACCCTATAACATCTGCTACTTTAGCAAAAGCTATGGCGAGCGGCATACCTACGTAACCAAGCCCAATAATCGATATTTTTTCTTCCTTGCTTCTAATACCCTCGTATAGTGAAGTCATATAAGTCCTCCAAACAATTTTATAAATCGATCAAGATTCCAGTCCTAAATGTTTTATTATACTATCATTTACTTTTATTACATCGTACTTCTGTTTACATATATTAAGGCTTTCCTTTGCTTTGCTCTTCAGATCATTTTGATTCTCTATCAAATAAATCATTGAATTAGCAAGACTTTCGACATCTTTAACAGGAACCAGAAAGCCATTTAGACCATCAACTACTGTTTCACGACACCCAGGAGCATTCGTTGTTATAATTGCTCTCCCCATTGCCATTGCCTCCAACACCGTCCTAGGAGTTCCCTCTCTATAAGAGGGGAGGACAAATACAGATGATTGCTCAAGAAATGGTCTAACATCCTTAGTTTCACCAAGATAATTAACAATGTTAGAAACTATATATGGTTGTATGTCATCATAAGCTAACGCATTAGGATTCACATCAAATGGTCCGACTAAAGAAAATTCAACTTTAGGATAAGTTTTTTTCACTATTTCAGCAGCTTTTAAGTATTCTATTACACCTTTGTCTTTGATAATTCTACAAATCATTAAGAATGATATATTTTTAGGTAATGGTACAGGATGAAAATGAGCTAAATTCACACCTGAGCCATTAATTAGACCTGTCTTCCCACTACTAACAAGTTTACTAGATACAAATTCGTTTAAATCATCTGGATTTTGAAATAAAACCTTATCGCAACTTTTCAATGCGCTCCGATATAAAAATTTACTTATAGTCTTAACGATAAAAGCTTTAAAACCACTAGCTATAAAAACATAGCCTAGACCAGTTAGCATTGAATAAATTTTCCCCACACCTGCTACACGCGCTGCGATAGAACCAAATATAACCGGTTTAATAGTGTAACTAAAAACTACATCCGGTTTTTCTCTCTTAATTAATTTATAAATTTCCTTTATAAGAACAATATCATTTAATGGATTAGTTCCAGTTCTTACAATTGGAAGTTGTACAAATCGGGCTCCTAGTTGCTCTATTTCTGCTTCAAATCCAGTTTCGGGCCCTACACCAACTACTTCATGTCCATTTTTCACAATCGCTTTTATTAAGTCTCCTCTAAAGTTAATTAGCGATGGTGTATAACCAGCAATTATTAAAACTTTCATTTAATAAGTACAGAATCGAAAACTTCACTCAATATATTCGCAACTCTTCTAATATCATCTTGAGACATCCCAGTTCCTGAAGGGAGACAGATACCTGTTTCAAAGAGACTTTGAGATACATCTTCAGCATGTCTAAAATAATGATAATTTTGAAATAGAGGTTGTAGGTGCATTGGCTTCCAAACAGACCGGACTTCTATGTTGTTTTTTTCAAATTCATCTAAAATAACTTCTCTAATGCTAGGGTGCTTGGAAAAAATAGTGAACACCGACAACCAATAATTTGGTTCACCTGCATCATCTATAGGCATAAATGCAATCGGTAAGCTTTTCATTAATTGGTTATATTCTAAATTTATAGATTTCCGATTCCTTATAAAGCTATCTAGAGCTTCCAACTGCCCCCGCCCGATTCCCGCACAAATATTGGACATTCTATAGTTATAGCCAACTTCTTTATGCTCATAATACCTTGAAGCTTCTTTTGACTGTGTAGACCAAAAACGTATTTTCTTTATAGCCTCTTCGTCATTGGAAACAACCATGCCACCACCTGAGGTAGTAATAATCTTGTTACCATTAAATGAAAAAATACCAATATGACCAAATGAACCACATTTTTTCCCTTTGTACGTTGCACCTAGCGCTTCTGCTGCGTCCTCTATAACTGGAACATCATACTTTTCACATATCGGAAGTAGCAAATCATAATCAGCACTCTGACCATATAAATCAACTATAATAACTGCCTTAGGCATTTTATTTTCTTTTTTAGCCCACTCAAACGCTTTCTCTAAAGCAATAGGAGACATATTCCAAGTTTCTGGTTCAGAGTCAATAAAAACTGGATTAGCATATTGATATAGAATAGGGTTACAGCTTCCTGCAAAGGTTAGGGCTGAGCAAAACACATAATCTCCTGGACCGACACCAAAATACTTCAGTGCTAAATGAATACCTGCTGTGCCAGAAGATAAAGCCAATCCATGATCTACGCCTACGTACTCGCATAATTCTTCTTCAAATTTATCAACATTTGTCCCCAGGGGAGCTATCCAGTTAGTATCGAACGCTTCTTGTATGTACTTCATTTCGTTCCCACTCATATGAGGGGGGGATAAAAAAATCCTTTCCGACATCGCTTTTCATCTCCAAGTTTTTCTTTATTTTTGCAGGCACTCCTGCCACCATTACATTGTCCGGTATATCCTTTATTACTATGGTTCCAGCAGCTACAATTACATTAAATCCGATAGTTACATTATTTAGCACTTTAGAACCTACACCCAACCAACTACAGCTTTTCACATGAACAGTTCCACAAACATTAACACCTGGAGAGATGTGCACCCCATTTTCTAATATACAATCATGGTCTATAGAAGAAGAAGTATTTAGAATACAACCTTTACCAACTTTAGTACTAGCATTTACTACTACTCCAGCCATAATGACACTGCCTCTTTCTATCTGGCTGAATCTGCTTATTGTACTAGATGGATGAATGATACTCGGAATTTCATAGCCTGCACGTTCAAGTCTTTCCAGCCATATCATTCTTGTCACATTATTTCCTATGGCTACAAACGCTGCTGAATAATCTTCTCTATGATCCATATAACTTTCAAATCCACCCAATACAGCTTTCCCCAATACATCATTAAGCTCTTTATTATTATCTAGGAAGGCTATTTCATCCCAATTGCCAGTACTCAACGCCGCATCAGCAACAACCTTGCCATGCCCACCTGCTCCCAAAATCAATAACTTAGACATCCATACTCACCCAGCTTTCGCTCTTTCTACTTAGATATCTAGTGTACTTCCAGAGAACATCGGCATCGTATCATTCTGAGAATTATTTATTCCTTCTCTTACTAGAACGTTTTTTATGGTTTTAAAGACAATTTTAGTATCCAAACTGAGACTAATATGATCTACATACCAAACGTCATATTGAAATTTTTCTTCCCAACTGATGGTATTCCTACCGTTCACCTGGGCCCACCCAGAAATGCCAGGGACCACTTCATGTCTACGATTTTGTTCAGGAGTATAATGTTTAAGATATTGCACTAGTAAAGGACGGGGACCAATAAAGCTCATGTCGCCTTTGAGAATATTGAATAATTGCGGTAATTCATCTATACTACATTTCCTCAAAAAGGAACCTACTCTAGTCATTCTTAGTATGTCAGGTAATAGATTTCCATCTTGGTCAATCTCTAATGACATTGTCCTGAACTTATACACTGTAAATATCTTTCCCATCTTACCAGGTCGCTTCTGACGAAATAAAACAGGACCTTTCGAACCAATCATGATAGCTATTGTTGCTGCTAACATAATAGGTGAAGATAAAATGATTAAAAAACAAGCTGTGATCCAATCAAGTGTTTTTTTTACAACTAAGTAAGGCTTCATCTATCCCTCAACCTCTACATTTATATTGATAAAGAAACAGCGGATATTTAATCCGCCATTCCCGCAGCCAGATCTTTCCCTAACTGAAGCTGTGATTTAAATTCACTTTTATATTGACTAATAATTTCTGTACTGTACCCATTGCTGTTCAGTTTTTGTTCAGCATCAGCAACTATACTATTGAAGCTAGCAGTGAATGAGGCTAGTTGTTGTACCCCTTTAGCTTTTATACTTTTCTTACTCGCCTCATCTGTTGCTCCAACATACTCAAATGCAATACTCATTAATGTCGATTGACTTTGATTTTTAAGCGCCGTAAGCTTAGCTTCTGTGTCACTAGTGATAGTTTCATATGAAACCTTTCCAGTTCCTGCAGAACCACCACCTGGTGCACCTGTTGTATCCGTTGGCACTGGTGTCGCTACTGGAGATGGGTCCTTGCCATTGTCATTGTTTGTCGACCCATTAGGGGCTTGTTCCTGATAAGCCTTGGAAGCTGCAGTAATGGTCTTCGTCTTCTGATCCCAGCTAATGTTATGACCTACAGATTCCGATAAAAAACGTAGAGGCACATATAAAGAACCATTCAGGATGAAGCTGGATTGACCTGTAGGCAAAGCCTTGATTGCATCGTTAAATACATAACTTGCCTTAACTTGATTGAGGACAATATTCTTCGCTGCTGCTGAAGTACTATTCCCGTTCTTTGCATTCATTAGATATTCTTTAATCACAACAAGCTCTGAGCTGCTAGGCTCTGCTACGGTAACTTTAACGTTTTTAGCATCCCAAGCTACACTCTTCTGTAAAGCATATGACATAAAGCGCAATGGAACATAAGTTGTATTGTTGTACATGAATACATACTGGCCTGCTGGTGGCTGAATACTCACGCCATCAAAAATCATATTCACGGTCATGCTCTGCACTTTAACCGTAGGATTTGCAGTCTTAGTCGTTGCACTTGGAATCACCGCCGCTGCCGATACAGATATAGGTGCGGATGCTGTTAATGGTGCTAAACCTATTGAAGCAACTAATGATAAAGCTACGACTGATAGTGTTGCTTTAGTCATATTTATTCACTTCCCTTTTCTTTAGCTTTTAATTGTTCTTCTTCGGTAATGATTTGGTCACGTGTCTTCCCTTGACTAACGCCGTACTTCTTAGCAATTTGAGAAAGCTCATTGTATTGCTCTGTAGATACTTTACCTAGGATGATACTACGTGCTTCACGTTTCTCATCAGTCGTTAAGCCACCCTTTGCCAAATCTTTAAGACGATTAATATCTGATACACTAAGTTGACCAAGTACGATAGAAGCTACATCAGCTTTATCCTTAATCGTTACATTCTCTTGAATTTGCTTAGCTTTATCCGTGGAGACCTGTGCTGTATAACCATCTTTTTGTTCTGATGATGGAACTTTGGTCGGTTCACTAGTAGTAGAAGCTGTTGTTTCTCCACTAGGTTTATCGTTATTGTCACTACTTTGATTACTACTTCCCTCATCATTTGCTGGTGGAGTAGTAGGTACCGCGGACTCTACAGGTTCGACATTACCATCATCAACTGTATCAGTTGGAGCTGTTCCTTGATCTTGACCACCACCAACATTATCCTCAGACTCCAGATCAAAGCCATCTGCCATTGAATTCATCAGCTTATCCACAGCATAATTAGCAGCGAACAGACCACCTACACCCAGAACTACAATGATTGACAGCGTCCATAAAAGGATCTTTTTCCATCGTTTATTGAACATTTAAGTATCCCCTTTATGAATAAATTAGCTGATAGCAACTTGGGCAACGGGCTGCATCGGTACAATCTGATTGATTATTTCGCGAATAACTTCAGGTTCTTCAGCGAGAACACGTTCCAAACGTTTAAATTCCAGTTCTAGCTGATTCAGACTTATCACATTAGGTCTACCGATAAAGATTCTCCCATGATCTGTAGAGCCTAAATTCTCTTCATCTGTTAATAGTTCTTCATATAACTTCTCGCCCTCACGAATACCGGAGAACTGAATATCAATATCCCTATAAGGTTCATAACCAGAGAGAGTAATCAAATCTTCCGCTAACGTTAGAATCTTTACTGGTTCTCCCATATCCAGAATGAACACTTCGCCACCTTTGGCAAAAGAACCCGACTGGATTACAAGCTGAACAGCTTCTGGAATCGTCATAAAATATCGGACCATTTCCGGATGAGTAACCGTGACTGGTCCACCAGCAGCAATCTGCTCTTTAAAGGCCGGGATTACACTTCCACGACTGCCAAGCACGTTCCCAAAACGAACGGCTGAGAACTTTGTTCTACTTGTGGTATGCAGGCTTTGTACATACATTTCAGCAATACGCTTAGTTGCACCCATCACACTCGTTGGGTTAACCGCCTTATCAGAAGAGATCATTACGAATCTCTCGGCACCATATTTATCTGCACAATCCGCAACATTTTTGGTGCCAAAAACATTATTTTTAATGGCTTCCGAAGGATTACGCTCCATTAAAGGAACGTGTTTATGTGCTGCTGCGTGAAAGACCACATGCGGTCTATGGCCACTGAATACATCCATCATCCGACTGCGATCCTGCACATCTGCTATCACGGTTACAATGTTCAACTCCGGAAAACTCTTACGAAGCTCCATTTCAATTGTGTAAATACTGTTCTCACCGTGTCCAAGTAACATTAGCTTGTCCGGACCAAAAGGAGCAATCTGCCGGCATAACTCTGAACCAATAGAGCCCCCAGCCCCCGTAACTAGCACCGTCTTATGATGTACATAACCTAAAATACTGTTCAAATCAGCTACGATCGGTTCACGACCTAATAAATCTTCTACGCTAACATCCCGAAGTTTCTTAACTGATATTTTCCCAGCGATCAGATCATTAAGAGCCGGTATAATCTTCAGCTTTGCTCCAGTCTTTTTGGCAAGATTAATAATTTCAGAAATCTCAGTACGTGAAACAGAGGGCATGGCGATGATAATCTCATGAATTTCTCTTTCTTTCACAATAGCTGGGATTGCATAACGATTTCCAATTACAGGAACACCCATAATGTACATATGGTATTTATTCGCATTATCATCAATGAAACCTACTAATTTGGTATGCGCAAAAGAGGGTCCCATCATTTCCCGAGCAATTAATATCCCACAATCACCAGCACCTACAATTAGTGTATGGGTCTTAGTGTCTTTGTAATTGATTCGATCATTATGGAGTACTCTCCACAAAAACCGAACCCCTCCTACCAATAAAAGAATAGTCTCCATCGACCGAACTTCTATGGCAAGAGGTACTCTATCCGGCAAAATTAGATACGCCAGTGCAAATGAAAATAAAGACCCTACTACAATAGCTTTAGAAACCGATATAATTTCACCGATACTGGCATATTGCCACATTCTTCGGTAAAGACCGAAGTATATAAGGCTTCCACCAAATGCAAATGTTGCAATCAAACCAAATTGCAGCATCTGTACAACGTATTCCTGAAGAGCATGGTTAGGGTACCGAAACAAATAAGATGTCACAATACTGAACCAAATGATCGCAAGATCAATGAAGAATAAAAGAATCACTCTAGATTTCGCTGTCATTTTCAGTGCCTCCAAAAATAACATTTTTAATTATGAATAAATCAATTTCCATAGTAGTAGTAATAGTACCCTTCACTAGCTTTACGTTTTACATTATTGAGAACAACGCCGAGCATTTTTGCACCCACGCGATCCAGATTAGCTTTAGCTTTTACTGCGATATCGCGTTTCACCTTACCATAGCTGACAACCATAATAACGCCATCACTCTTCGAGGCCACAATTTGTGCATCCGTAACCGCTAATAATGGTGGAGTATCAATAAGAATGACATCATACCGCTGACGCAAGTCCTGTAAAAGAGTGCTCATCCGATTAGATGCCATCATTTCCGCCGGGTTGGGCGGGATTGGTCCAGAGGTCATAATTGAAAGATTATTAACGCCAGAGTCTTGGACAGTGTCCTCAAGAACTGCCTGTTGAGACAGTAGGGAGGATAAACCAAAACGGTTACTTAGTGTAAAAGTCTTATGTGCCGTCGGCTTCCGCAAATCGGCATCAATCAACAATACTCTTTTATCTGCTTGTGCGTAAGCTGCCGCCAGGTTAGCAGATACCGTAGATTTACCTTCTTCCGGTCCGGATGAAGTGACCATAATCACTTGAATGGTCTGATCTACAGAAGAAAAATCAATATTCGTGCGCAATGCGCGAAACGCTTCAGAGACAGGAGAGCGTGGGTTCGTAACGGTGATCAGATGGCGTTGTTTATTTGGAAGCTGTGACATGTTCGAGGTCCCCCGCCTTTCTGGATGATTGTTTCTGTGTTTGTGCGGCACCTTGCTTGCTTTCATCTTGACCCAATCTTGTAATCATAGCTATGGTAGGCAAACCAAGATACTTCTCAATATCAGCTTCTGTCTTCAGGGTGTCATCCATATATTCCAGCAGGAAGGCAATCCCTAATCCAATCATCAAAGAGACGATAAAAGCAATAGCCATGTTCAGTAAAACATTCGGTTCTACCGGCCGTGGCTTAACAGTTGGATTCACTTTAGCTTCATTCAGAATCGATACATTTTCCACATTAAATAGACTTGGAATTTCTTCTTTGAACACAAGTGAAATGGCATTCACGATTTCAGCAGCCCGCTGATAAGAATTATCTCGAACGACAAGTGTCATCACCTGCGTATTATTTACGGAACTCACATTAACCTTTTTTAATAGCTCTTCCGCAGTAATATTGAATTGCGGATAATCCTTTGTAACAATATCAAGGATGGCCGGAGTCTTAATAATTTCCTTATACGTATTAATTAATTGAATATTGGTATTAATCTGGTTTAAATCAAGCTGCCCCACCGCTGACTGCGTCGGTGTTTGGTTAACGATAATCTTCGTGGATGCCTCATATACCGGGTTTTTAATATACAGACTATATACACCAGCAATACCGCACACCAATACAACTATGCTGAAAATGAGCCATAGTCTCTTCCTGACGATCTGAAAATAATCGCGAAGATCCAATTCTTGTGATGACAAGTGTAATTACCTCCAAGCTATTTCTGAAATATTTCGTTACTATATTACAGCACTTCCCTATTGGCAAAAAATTGCCCCCTCTCACCTACATGAGAGGAGGCTGTATACTATACTTTTAAATTTACTTACTTGAAGTTAATAGTACGGTAGATAATTACTGCTGCTTCAGCACGAGTAGCCGTATCGTTCGGGTTGAACTTACCAGCATTTCCGATAACCAAGTTATGATCTGCTGCGAATGCTACGCCATCTCTCAAAGATGCACTGATCTTAGCAGCATCGGAGAATTGGCTAATTGCCGTTACATTCGTTGTTGCAGCTGGATTGATAGATTTCACTGCGCGGGAGATCATTGTTGCCATCTCTGCACGTGTGATGGTTGCATTAGGATCGAACTTAGCCGCACTGCGTCCAGTAATGATTCCTTTTTCTGCTGCAACTGCTACATATGGTGCATACCAAGCAGATGAACTTACATCACTAAAGCTTTGTACGGCAGAGTTGTTCTCCAGATTAAGCGCACGAATCAACATTTTAGCGAACTCTGCACGAGTTACATTGCTCTTCGGTGCGAATTTGCCTTCGCCCACGCCTTCAATCGCGCCTTTTGCAGCTACGACTTGAATTTGTTTGCCAGCCCAAGCTTGTACACTAGCAATATCCGTAAAGTTTACTTTATTCTCAAGCACTGCATAGGATGAGAAAGTATCACGTGGTTCTACGATGAACTCTCCATCAAGCACACCACCTTGGAATTGCAGGCTACCGTATACAAGCTTCGCTACGGACAGCAATTCTTTATCAAGACCATCAGTATTCTTAAGCGGAAGTTTAATGGTAATTGGTTGTTTGAATGTGCTTGTTGCTACACCGTTCACGCTAAGTGCAAATTCATACACATCCGAAGCCAATTTCAGTTTGGTAACAGAAGTTACAACTTCTGGTTTAGCGGTAGTTACTGTCAATGCAATAGCTGTGCTGAACTGACTTACAGGAATCGTTACTGTTACACCATTGAACGTAACCGCGATATTTGCAACACCTTTAGCTTTTGCAGCTTCAATAATTGCTTGGGAAAGCGGAACTTCAACTGTAGTAGCGCTTACTGTTCCCAGATTCAGGGTCAAAGTAAGACCTGTTTTGCCAGAATTCGCTGCAACTAGCTTATCCAACTCTTTAATTACATCGGCATCTACCAATTTCAATGTTGCTTTACCGTCAACAACACTTACTAGCTTGGATACGTCGTAGATTCCTGGAGTTGGAGCAGGAGTTACAGGAGTTGTAACATTTCCATTTCCACCATTGCTACCACCATTACCGTTACCGTTACCGTTGCCGTTGCCGTTGCCATTATCGCCCAATCCATACGCTTTAACGTAAGCAAGTGCAAGTGATTTCGCCGCAGGCTTCGCAGATTTAATCGTATTATTCAGGTTCTTCAATGTTTGCTTCACATCACTAGCAGTAACTCCAAGATTTTGCAACGCTTGGCTTACTGTAAGAGCTCCTGCTCCTGTAGTGTGGCTCAATACTTTCGCAATAGCCTCATCCAACAAAGTATCGTAACCAGATTCAGATTTGAGAATTTCCAACAACTCTGCAGTTGTCTTGCTGCTAACCAGTGTACGAAGTTCTGTTTCTACACTGATTAAGAATTCAGAAACACTATCTACAGTAAGACCAGACACACCCGCTTTAGTTGCAATTTTGCTCAACAGGGCAATATTTTTGTCGTCGTTACGGATAATTTGAATTCCGGAGAAATCGTTCCCATAGACATCATATACTACACTAGTAACGCTTTGGAACAATTTAAGTGATGTCTTTGTTTCTACTTCATCCAATGAAAGCTTGTTCAAGACTGGAGCAAAAATCTCTGCGAAAGTTGCCTCGTCCAGCGCAGCAACCTCATTTTTCAAATTATAGAGGTAAACTACATCTGTTGCAGAGAGTTGCTTGTAAACATTAAGAACTTTCTCCTTAACTGCTGTACTGCTGCTAACTGTAGCTGCAGATGCTGTACCCACTGCTCCAAGACTTCCCAACGGAAGACCCGCTACGGATGCTGCTACCATACTTGCTGCCAATGTTGATACTACTAGTTTCTTTTTCAAAGTCACTAAATATCCACCTCTTTATATGTATTTAAATTCCTTTTGTTACTATAGTCCTAGACTATTTCACCTTATGTCTACACTATTACGTATATCAACGATTCACCCAATAAAACCCATTCTACCACTATTAGGTAGATTAGTCAGCCCTTTCGGGAAAAAATCCCAAACAATTTGTGTCGATTCCCCCTTTTTTGTACGTGATTACCACGAATAACCTCTCCATTTGCCACAATTTGCTGAGAGTTCTCGCGCATATAGTCGCGCATCTCAGGACCTAATTGTTTCTCTAAAACCACATAAGCAGCATTTAATCCAAAAGGACGATGAACACTGTCATGTGCATCAGAGGCCAACACATGTACTGCATTTCTACGACATAACTCCAGGGATAGCTTCTGAAGTTTATTCCCGAAGACGCCTGCAAGACTTTGTGCGGTTACCTGACCAAGTGATCCCAACTCTATCAATCTTTCTAACTTAGAAGGATCGGCAGCTACTTCAGCATTACGCTCCGGATGGGCGATGACCGGAACGAACCCTTGAATGATCAACTCGTGACAGATTTCTTCCATGTTGCGTGGGACTCGTGAAGAAGGCATTTCTAGCAAAATATACCGCGAGTCTGCAAGACTTAGCAGTTGCCCCCGCTCCAGATCATCCAGTAAATCTCCGTACACTCTGATTTCCTGACCTGGAAGAACAAGCAGTGGATTGCCATGCTGACGAAGTTTCTCATTCATCAGATCCACTGCTTCTCTTATACTAGCGGAGTTATTCATATATTGACCGTTGGCGTGATGTGGTGTGGCAATGACGGATGTAATTCCGTCCCTATAGGCGTCTTGCGCCATGGCGAGAGCGGATTCCCAATCAGTAGCTCCGTCATCCATAAAGGGTAAGATGTGGCAATGGATATCTTTCATATGTTATCTATCGGTCCCTTCACATAGAAAATTTAGTTTTACCCACAAAAAAATACAACCATTCCCAAATGGAATGGTTGCTTGATTGTAAATGAGTTCTTGTCTTATGCTTCAGTAGGTTCCTCTTGCTGAGGTTCATTTCCATCTATTTCAGCATTTTCAGAATCTGGAGAGGAGAGAACATACCCATCGATCAATCCCCAAAGTTCTTCTTTACCAAGGCCAATCTCTGAAGAGAATGGAATGAAATTATCCCCTGGCAGCACGCCAAGCTCCTGCTTCATGATCTTGATATGCTTTTGCCAGCGAGTCTTCGGAATCTTATCCGCCTTAGTCGCTACTACACACATAGGAAGATCATAATGCTTCAACCAGTCGAACATCATCTTATCATTGCTGGTCGGCGGATGACGCAGATCCACGATGAGCAGAACAAGCTTCAACGTATCGCGCTCAGAGAGATATTTTTCCACCATCTTGCCCCATGTTGCACGTTGCGTCTTCGACACTTTAGCATATCCGTAACCTGGAAAGTCAACAAAATACATGCTGTCTTCATTGATACGGTAATAGTTCATATGCTGGGTCTTACCTGGAGTGGAGCTTGTCCGAGCCAGATTCTTGCGGTTAATCATTCGGTTAATGAGGGATGACTTCCCTACATTGGAGCGCCCTGCCAGAGCAACCTCTGGCAAAGCATCATCAGGGTATTGATCAGGGCCAACGGCACTGATTATAAATTCGGCAATATTAACTTTCATAGGACTTCCTTTCTAATGCACACTACTCGGTGGCTCACTGCTAATTTCATTATGATGCTCAACTAACGCATGATGCAAGACCTGATCCATGTTAGATACTGGTATGAACTCCACATCATTACGTACGCTCTCTGGAATTTCTTTCAGATCACGTTCATTGTCTTTAGGAAGAAGGATCTTTTTATATCCAGCACGGTGTGCAGCTAAAGACTTCTCTTTCAGTCCACCGATCGGCAATACACGTCCACGCAGGGTGATCTCACCGGTCATGGCCACATCTTTCGAAACATAACGCTTCGTAAGTGCGGAGATCAATGCGGTAGCAATCGTAATCCCTGCAGATGGGCCATCCTTCGGAATCGCACCTTCAGGAATGTGGATATGAATATCGATCTTCTCATAAAAATCGGGCTGGAGTCCCAGCTCCTCCGCCTTCGAACGTGTATAACTGAAAGCGGCCTGCGCCGACTCCTTCATTACATCGCCCAGTTGTCCAGTAAGTGTCAGCTTACCCGTTCCTTGCACGACAGTCACTTCGATCAACAGCGTATCGCCACCAACCTCAGTCCAGGCCAGTCCAGTTACTGTGCCAATCTGATCTTCAAGCTCCGCCATACCGTAACGGTATTTCGATGCACCTAAGTAATCCTTGATGTCATCCGGCAGAATGACTACACTTTCTTTTTCCTTGGACACAATCTGTTTCGCGGCTTTGCGGCATAACGCTGCAATCTGCTGCTCCAAATTACGCACACCGGATTCACGAGTATATTCACGCACGATACGCAATAAACTGTCGTCTTCGATGATCAGCTGGTCTTCTGCAAGACCATGATTCTTCTTCTGCTTCGGCAAAAGATAACGGCTACCGATCTGCAATTTCTCCAGTTCCGTATAACCCGGAATGAACAGCATTTCCATCCGATCGAGTAGCGGACGCGGAATGTTATGCACTACATTCGCTGTTGTAACAAACATAACGTTTGATAAATCAAACGGCAACTCGACGAAATGGTCACTGAACGTATTGTTCTGTTCTGGGTCCAATACCTCAAGCAATGCTGAGGATGGGTCACCACGGAAATCTGCAGCCATTTTATCAATCTCATCTAGCAGGATAACCGGATTAATCGTTCCTGCCGTCTTCATCCCTTGAATGATTCGGCCTGGCATCGCACCCACATAAGTCCGGCGATGACCACGGATCTCCGCTTCATCACGCACACCGCCAAGCGAAATGCGAACGAACTTACGATTGAGTGAACGGGCGATGGAACGAGCGAGTGAGGTTTTGCCCACACCTGGAGGCCCTACAAGACATAGGATCGGACCTTTTAGCTTCTTCACCAACTGCTGAACAGCTAAATATTCCAATACCCGCTCCTTTGGTTTTTCCAAACCGTAGTGGTCCTCATCGAGTACCTGTTCTGCCTTCTTGATGTCAAGGTCATCTTCTGTCTGTTCATTCCAAGGAAGACCCAGCAGCCAATCCACATAATTGCGAATTACGCCACCTTCCGCTGAGCTCACCGGCATTTTTTCCAGACGATCGATTTCTTTCTCCATCTTCTCTTTCACGCGTTCAGGCAAATTCTTCTCTTCCATGAGATTCCGCAGTTCTTCCGCTTCTCCCACCCGACCTTCCTTCTCGCCGAGTTCTTTCTGGATCGCTTTCATTTGCTCGCGCAAATAATATTCCTTCTGCGTCTTCTCCATCTGCTTCTTCACACGTTGATTGATCTTGCGTTCAAGCTCCAGCACTTCACGCTCATTATTAAGAATATCAAGAAGCTTCTCTAGGCGTTTACTAACATCAATCGTCTCTAGAATTTCTTGCTTATCCTTAATCTTTAGCGACAAATGACTCGTAATAACATCCGCAAGACGACCAGGCTCCTCAATATCGGATACAGCAGCCAGTGTCTCTGGTGTCACTTTTTTGGATAACGTTATATAGTGCTCGAACTGATTAAGTACTGTACGCATCAGCGCGTCACACTCTTGATCGCCATCTTCCTCTTCTGGTAGCTCGCGCGCCATAACCTCATAATACTCATCATTATCGATATAATTAATAATTTCGGCTCGTTCTACACCCTCAACCAGTACACGAATCGTACCGTTTGGCAGCTTCAGCATTTGCCGCACATTCGCGACAGTACCGACCCGAAAAATATCGTCCTGACCAGGCTCTTCAATATTCACTTCCGACTGTGAACACAGAAGAATTAAATTATCTTCAACCATAGCTTTTTCTAGTGCCCGAACTGACTTCTCACGGCCCACATCCAAGTGAAGAACCATGCTTGGGTACACAAGAAGACCTCTTAGCGGTAATAAAGGAAAACGACGACCTTTTGTTTTATTTGTCATCATCGCTTTCGCACCTCCCATGGCTCTCAATTAATCTCATATGAATTCATTCTAACAAAAGCAGCCCCAAAACACCAACAAAGTACTTGCAATTTAAGAATAAACAACCTTATTATCCTTAAAAAACGGCAACGTTTCTCCAAGAAATGTAAGGATTATGGAAAGTGTGAATCTATACTTTAAAAAAGGAAGCAGCAGACACGCCTGCGGCTCCCTTTATTTCACAGTGGCAAGTCACGATTTACTTATCGAAACCATAACACCCTAGCTTACATTTTAGGTAATAATTTAAGCTCAACCCTTTGCAGACTCGCCAGCGGCATCAGCCTTCAGAAGTGAAGGTGCTGCTGAGAATAGCTCTCCAGCTACTGCTGGAAGCCTTACATCTGCTGTATCAGCGCCAAACAGATGACGGAATACTTCTTCCACCGTTTCCATTGGAATGACGCGTAATGGGGCGAGGTCAGCGAATAGGGACTGCCAGTTTTCTTTTGGAATAAGCACCGTAGTAGCTCCTGCCTGAAAAGCAGCCTCCACCTTCGCAATTACACCACCAACAGGCTTCACACGCCCATGTATGCCTATCTCACCAGTGATCGCTACGGTATTATCCACGGGAAGACCACGAATGGCGGAGACGATAGCAACTGCCATCGCAACCCCTGCTGAGGGTCCGTCAATAGGTGTTCCACCTGGAAAGTTCACATGCAGATCATAACGGTCTGGTTCCAGATTCATAGTACGCAGTACGGTCAATACGTTCTCAACGGAGCCTTTAGCCATGCTCTTTCTCCGAATCGTGCGAGAACCTCCACCAATCTCTTCCTCATCTACTACTCCGGTTACGTTCAATCTACCTTGACCGTTCTGCGCAGGTGCTGCGGATACTTCGATCTCGAGCAAGGTTCCCATTCCCGGTCCATACACTGCAAGTCCGTTAACCAATCCAATCTGCGGCGCCGAAGGAATCTTGCGCTCTGTTCGAAGTGGAAGCTGGCTACTGCCTGCCACCCATTCAACATCAGCAGCATTTAGCGTATCTCTCTGCTCCGTCAGCGCTAATCCAGCTGCGAGCTGAATCATATTGACCGCCTCCCGGCCATTTGTTGCATATTGCTGCACAACAGTGACTGCTTCAGGGCTTGGCTTCAGTCCGATCTTCTGTATCGCGTCACGCGCGATGACCGCAATCTCATCCGGCAATAGCGGACGGAAATAAATCTCCATGCAGCGTGAACGCAGCGCGGGAGAAATCTCATCCGGGGAACGCGTAGTAGCTCCTACTAACCGGAAATCAGCAGGTAAACCATTTTGAAAAATATCATGAATATAAGCCGGAGTATTATTGTCCTCCGAATTATAATACGCGCTCTCTAGCAGAACCTTCCGGTCCTCCAGCACCTTTAGCAGCTTATTCATCTGAATGGGGTGAAGCTCACCGATCTCATCCAGAAAAAGAATCCCGCCATGCGCCTTCGTCACCGCTCCTGGCTTTGGCTGCGGCACACCTGCTACGCCCATGGCTCCAGCACCTTGATAAATAGGATCATGCACCGATCCGATTAACGGGTCGGCAATACCACGCTCATCAAAACGAGCGGTCGTCGCATCAATTTCAGTGAATTTGGCGTCACTTTTAAAAGGGGAAAGGACATTTTTTTTCGCCTCTTCCATGACCACGCGCGCCGCTGCAGTCTTGCCGACTCCTGGCGGACCATAAATAATCACATGCTGCGGATTAGCACTACATAGTGCGGCCTTCAGGGCGCGGAGCCCATCTTTTTGCCCAACAATATCTCCAATAGAAGCCGGCCTAGTTTTCTCCGACAATGGTTTGGTTAGTGAAATCATACGCATCTTCCGTAGTTTATCCAGTTCCTTACGCGACTCTCGGTCTACCGCCGTCTTGTTTGTCTTCTGACCCCGCAGCAGATTCCAAAAGTATACGCCGATAACCAGCGCGAAAAAGAGCTGCACGATCATCACAACTATACTTAATTCCATAGGTCATCCTCCTGTTTCGTTCAGTCTACCTTTCCACCTTTGGCTACTATTAGGTAGTATAGCCGTTTCGGTAATTAGTAAACGCACAATTGAGGATTTGTTGAATTGTTGGTGTAGGACAAGTAGCAGGAATTTATAAATGGGGGTTGAAAGTTCTAAGGAGTGCTAGATGCACCTCAGATTCTCCCCCCTCTAGCAGAAAGATAGAAGCAAGAACAGCTGTGGACCTTGCAGCTAAGTTCAGTAGGTACCTATTTCCGTCGACTGTTTCGCTCGGGGCGTTGACTCATCTATAGAAGAAACTTAAGTTAGTTCTCAAAGCTGAAAATTAAGGGAATTCCTCCCTGATTATCCGGTGTTTATGACCTCCAAGCTAACAATTAGGGAAAACCTCCTTGATTATTCGCTGATTAGGCTGTAAACAGGGGAAATCGCCTGTTTTTTAGGGAGGTTTTCCGTAAAAAGCTCGACTTGGAGCGATTTTAGGATTATTTCAGGGAGGTTTTCCCTAATTACTTCTTATTGATCCAGACCTCGCTACACACTACGCACCTTATTGCCTACTCTCTCCATACCACGTTACTTATCACGCAATTAACCACATTCCTTATCACATCCCTATATCACGTTCCAAATCAAGCATATTGCCAAGCTCCTATCTCACTCCTACCGCGCTCCATACCAAGCTCCTTATCTCCCCTTACTTCGCACCTTAACGAGCCTTCACATCCCTTCCTCCATTCGCACCTCCAACATCCCATACGTATATTTCGCCTAAATTAACATCCAATCAACCCTCAAACTTATTAGCTCAATCCCAGTAATAAAGGACATCACGAGCCAGCCTATACTCAACATTTTTAACACCGATCCCTCTCCTCACAGGCTTCAACCAGCCCTTTTCACACAACTTCATCAACATCAAACGTACCGTTTTGGGGTCTATAGCAAAATAATCCGCTACATCTTTGGGACGAACTGTCCCTGCTCGGCGAACCACTAATCGCATGATTTCCTTCTCAGCAAATAGTAATTTTCCATGCGGTGCATCTACAATTAAGTAACGGCTTAGCACCACACGCAGCAGTGTAATGCATAGCTCTGGGCGTTGTTCCACATCGTCATAGGCAAATGAAATTACTTGGTAACCCATTCCGTACAGAAACGTCTCACGATTTAGCTCATTACAATACTTCAGCCTGTCCATGTCCCTCACATGCGCTGCATACCCTTTGATCTCAAACAAGAGCTTGATAGGCCCCGGCAAAAAAGCATAATCCGCGAAATAAGATCGTCCGCGCCAATCCAGCACTTCATACTCCGGATGTAGATCATTGAAATCTCCACGAAGCGGCCACCATACATTCTGTAAAAACATTTCTTCGGCATGACGATGCCCTCTTTCTAGCCTTCCTCGCCGTTCCCCATTCCTGCTTGCTAGATGTTTCTCAATAAATGCTTCATGGGCTTGTTCATAATGCATTCAATGTCCCCCCTTAATCATTAATTCCACGCAAAAAAAACGCCCTGTTCCCACCACCGGATATACCGGGGTGTAACAGGGCGTTCTTCGCCACTTATTATGAATTGAATCATTAATTCGTAAAAGACCAAATTACTTTGATTGCACCGGAGGTGCAAGATTAGCGTGAGCACGCCCTGGAATTTCACCAGTTTCCTCATACGCTACAACAATCGCATCGATTTCCTTCTTCAGCTCGTTCACGAGTTCCGCTTCAGGCACCTTACGAATCATCTGACCGTAACGGAACAACAAACCTTCCCCACGGGCACCAGCAATACCAATATCCGCTTCACGCGCCTCACCAGGACCATTAACGGCACAGCCGAGCACGGATACTTTAATAGGCACCTTAAGCTTCGAAATGTATTCTTCCACCTCATTAGCGATGGAGAAGAGATCTATATCAAGTCGTCCGCAAGTCGGACAAGAAATGAGTGTTGCCGCGTTAGAGATCAGACCAAAGGTCTTCAGCAGCTCGCGTGCCACCTTAACTTCTTCCACTGGATCAGCGCTAAGCGAGATACGCAGGGTGCTGCCGATGCCCATAGAGAGCAGTGCACCGATACCCGCGGAGCTTTTTACTGTACCGGCAAACAAGGTGCCGGATTCTGTGATCCCGAGGTGCAGCGGATAAGGAATAACTTCCGCAGCCTGACGGTAAGCTTCGATGGCCATTGGCACATCGGATGCTTTTAAAGATACGATAATGTCGTGGAAATCCAGCTCTTCCAGAATCCCAATATGGTACAGTGCACTTTCTACCATAGCTTCTGGAGTCGGATATCCGTATTTCTCCAAGAGATGATTCTCCAAAGAACCGGCATTTACACCAATCCGAATCGGAATTCCTTTTTCTTTACACGCTTTAACTACTGCTTCTACCTTCTCCCGACGACCGATATTGCCCGGATTAATCCGTACTTTATCGATGCCGTTCTCAATAGCCATCAGCGCGAGCTTATAGTTAAAATGAATATCCGCTACGAGTGGGATATGAATCTGCTTCTTGATCTCCTTAATCGCGGCGGCTGCCTCTTCATTGTTGACAGTAACGCGTACCAGTTGGCAGCCTGCTTCCTCAAGCCGTAAAATTTCGGCTACAGTAGCCTCCACATCAGCTGTTTTGGTTGTACACATGCTTTGAATCGCAACCTCGTTGTTTCCCCCAATAATGAGCCCGCCAACATTGACAGGACGGGTTTGGTGTCTCAAGAACATGATTTTTCTCCCCCATAACGCCAAAGCTCCACCCCTTCGCAACCGCTAGTGAAGCGGGATAAGCGGAAGAAAGGTGGAGACAGTGACATGTATTGTTAAGGTAAGCAGCTTACGCGCTTTCCTCTTTCTTTTTGTCTTTCTTAAGGTTCAATTCAGGCAAAGCCTTCTCTTGAACGACCTGCTCCGTGATCACACAATCCTTAATATCATCGCGTGAAGGAACTTCATACATCACATCAAGCATGATACTCTCAATAATCGCGCGCAGTCCACGGGCTCCCGTATTGCGTTTGATCGCTTCCTTGGCAATCGCTTCGAGTGCCAACGGTTCGAACTTCAGCGCTACGTTATCCATTTCCAGCAGTTTGATGTATTGTTTCGTGAGTGCATTCTTAGGCTCGGAAAGGATACGCACCAGCGTATTCTCATCAAGCGGCTCCAAAGTCGAGATGACCGGTAGACGGCCTACAAATTCAGGGATTAATCCGAATTTGAGCAAGTCTTCAGGCAATACCATCGACAAATATTCGCCAGGCTTGAGATCCTTTTGTCCTTCAACTGCTGCGTTGAAGCCAATGACTTTTTTACCGATACGGCGTTTAATCATTTGCTCCAGACCGTCAAAGGCACCGCCCACGATGAACAAGATGTTCGTCGTATCAATTTGAATAAACTCTTGATGAGGATGCTTACGACCACCTTGTGGAGGTACGGAAGCAACCGTTCCTTCGAGAATCTTCAGAAGTGCCTGCTGTACACCTTCACCGGATACGTCACGAGTAATAGACGGGTTCTCGGATTTACGTGCCACTTTATCAATCTCATCAATATAGATAATGCCGCGTTCGGCTTTCTCCACATCATAATCTGCCGCTTGAATCAGCTTAAGCAGAATGTTCTCAACATCCTCGCCGACATAACCAGCTTCCGTTAGGGAAGTAGCATCTGCAATCGCAAACGGAACGTTGATAATCTTCGCCATCGTCTGTGCGAGCAAAGTTTTACCCGAACCTGTTGGACCGAGCAAAAGAATATTACTCTTCGTCAGTTCAACATCTTCGATTTTGCTTTGGCTGTTCACACGCTTATAGTGATTGTAAACTGCAACAGACAGCGATTTCTTCGCTTGCTCTTGACCGATTACATATTGATCCAAAATATCGCGGATTTCCTTTGGTTTCGGAATATCCTTCAGATCAAGCTCTTCCTCATGACCGAGCTCTTCTTCCACGATTTCCGTGCAAAGCTCGATACATTCGTCACATATATAAACGCCCGGTCCTGCTACAAGCTTACGAACCTGCTCTTGTGATTTGCCGCAAAAAGAACATTTCAATTGCCCTTTTTCATCATTAAATTTAAACATCTAACCACCCCTTTAAGATTTCATCGGTGAAGAAAGAACCTGGTCAATAAGCCCATATTCCTTGGCTTCTTCCGCGCTCATGAAGTTATCGCGGTCTGTGTCCCGTTCGATTTTTTCAAGGGGCTGACCTGTGCGATCTACATAAATTTGATTCAACTTCTGTTTCGTCTTGAGGATCCAATCGGTATGAATCCAAATGTCGGACGCTTGACCTTGAACACCACCGAGCGGTTGATGAATCATAACTTCGCTGTTAGTCAGCGCGTATCTTTTGCCCGGAGCCCCAGCTGTTAAAAGGAGCGATCCCATGCTTGCCGCCATCCCTACACAAATGGTTGAAACATCCGGTTTGATATATTGCATCGTATCGTATATACCCATGCCGGCTGTTACTGAACCACCGGGTGAGTTGAGGTACAAGTGAATGTCCTTCTCGGGATCATCTGCTGCAAGGAACAGCAGTTGAGCAATAACCAGATTGGCGACATCATCGTCAATCGCACTGCTTAAGAAAATAATGCGATCCTTGAGCAATCTGGAATAGATATCGTATGAACGTTCCCCACGACTTGTTGATTCCACAACCATTGGTACCAGACTCATGCCACCAACCTCTTTTCTCTATACAGATTAGTCTTATCGTTTCAAAAATATTTTAACACGTTCACGGCCCGATGTCATTTTTTCACTACAGCAGACCTGTCCACCGCTTGTGATAGTGACGTCATCACGCCAATTTCCTTAATACCATACGCTCATACGGATACCTATGTAATCACATATATCTGTGCCCGAGGATAAAAATAAGGCACGTAACGAAACTTACGTGCCTTATCATATCTGTATGGAGGCCGATTGCTCGGCCGTTCTAGGTAGTTTAAAAAATCTTACTCAGCTTTAGTGTCTTCAGCAGCTGCTTCTTCTACTGCTTCAACTTCTACACTATTGCTAACAAGGAAATCAATGGTTTTGCGCAAAGAAAGTTCTTCGCTCAAGCTGCCCAGTGAACCGTTAGCTGCCAAGATGCTGCGAATTTCTTCTGGAGTACGTTTGTAAGCTTCAGCCATAGTAGCCAACTCTTCGTTAACTTCTTCTTCGGAAACTTCAATGTTCTCTTGTTTAGCGATAACTTCCAGTACCAGGTTGTTGCGAACGCGTTTTTCAGCATCGCCTTTCATTTGGTTCTGCAAGTCTTCACGAGTTTGACCCGAAAAGCTAAGGAACATATCCATGTTCATACCTTGTTGACGAAGACGAGTGTCGAAGTCACGAACCATGTTCTCAACTTCGCTGTTGATCATTGCTTCAGGGATCTCAACTTCAGCGTTTGCTGCTGCTTTATCAACAACTGCGTTCTCGCGAAGGCCTTTCAGTTCATCCTGTTTACGGGATTCGAGCTGAGCTTTCAGATCTGCTTTGTACTCTTCCAAAGTTTCGAATTCACTTACATCTTTAGCGAACTCATCATCAAGCGCAGGAAGTTGTTTGCGTTTGATTTCGTGCAGTTTTACTTTGAATACTGCTTTCTTACCCGCAAGGTTCTCTGCATGGTATTCTTCAGGGAAAGTAACTTCAACATCTTTGAAATCTCCAGTGGACATTCCCACTACTTGCTCTTCAAATCCAGGAATGAAGGAGTTGCTACCAAGTTCAAGAGAATGACGCTCAGCTTTTCCGCCTTCGAACGGTACGTCATCAACATATCCGTCAAAATCGATCACAGCGATGTCGCCGTTAGCTGCTGCTTCTTCTTCAACTACTACGAGTTCAGCATGACGCTCTTGCAGACGAGCAAGCTCAGCGCTCAGCTCTTCTTCAGTCACTTCAGCTTTTTGTACTGGAACTTCCAGACCTTTGTAATCGCCGAGCTTCACTTCAGGTTTAACCGTGATCTTCGCTTTGAAGATAAAGGATTGACCTTTAGCAAATTGCTCAATATCAACTTCAGGACGGTCTACAGGGAAGATGTCAGTTTGTTCAACTGCTTCACCGTAAGCCTCAGGAAGAAGAATGTCGATTGCATCTTGGTACAAGCTTTCTACACCAAAACGGGATTCAAAGATCGGGCGTGGCACTTTACCTTTACGGAAGCCTGGTACGTTAGCTTTCTTAACGACTTTGTTAAAAGCTTTATCAAGTGCTGCTGCAACGCGTTCTGCGTCAACTTCTACTTCAAGAACTCCAAGGTTCTTCTCTATTTTTTCCCATGTTGCTTTCATATTATACTTTTCCCTCCAAAATATAGGTTCACAAGTTTACTTCAAAAAATGATACAATCCACGCACAGAATAACCATTATATTATATACAACATTACTTTATTTATCAAGTAGAGAAGTCTTTACAAAACCCTTGAGCGCACGATATGCCCCCTCAAATTGAAAGCGCATGCCGTCTGTAATGCCGTACATTCCACGAGTCTCCTCCTCTTGCCGTGTACCGTTTAAGCTCTCAGATACAAACTGGTGTAACGCCCCCGCCCAAATATCTAGTAGCGCGTCTTCCCCATCCAGTATTTTCCGATACTCTTCCGATCCATAAATCGACATGACGAACTGGCCCCAGAGCTCCTGTGCAAAATAATACAGCGTAGGCTCATGTACCTCCGCCTGCTCGGCTACCCGCTCGAGCACCTGACTCACCTGTGGTGGAAAATCCTCTGTCTGCAGCGGCACACTTTCAATCTCTACAATTGCTGTTTCGTGACCACGAATCAGATTCACTGTTCCCTGCATCCCACGCCGCCGAAGGGTCTGCAGGGTCCGAAATTGCAGCAGCGGGTGAACATTATCCCCCTGCAGCCATGCCGTCAGCGCCTCATCGACTCCGCCGCCTTCCAGATATGAAAGCTGCTCTAGTGCTAGGATGGTCGCCTCTGACAGCGGCTCATTCATTATCCGCTGCAGCAGCTTTTGAGGATACCCCGCATCCTCAGTCATTTTTGATTTGGCCAAGAAACGGGCCATATCTTCTTCCCTTAAATCTTCGTCTTCGGGGTGAACGGCTCCTTCCGCATCTCCATTCTGAGAGGCGTAGGGGAAAGCTGTTTCGAGCCATTCCAGCAGAGACCGCCATTCCTCGTAATTTCGTTCCTCCTGTCCTTGACACTGCAACAAAAAACGCAGCAGCTCCATCGCTTCCCCGTATCGTTCACTCTCCAGCATCACCGTAAGCTGGATTTGATAATAGTCCAGTGTCTTGGGAAACAGGACGATATTCTCTTTTGTGGCGGGGGAATCTGAATCTTTAATGAGGGCACCTCCTTATAGCTAATTATGTTAATTGAATTCTAAAACGTCATAAATGTTATTAAGACCTTAAGCTTCTTCCGAAACTTAATAATTGTAGATTATAGCATACCCCGTACTCTTTTTAAAAAACAGCTTGAAAAACATCGGCGTACATGATATGATAACTCCTGCTTGCTTTTCAGCCAGCAATCATGTCCCGGTAGCTCAGCTGGATAGAGCATGCGCCTTCTAAGCGCACGGTCAGGGGTTCGAATCCCTTCCGGGACGTCAGAGTAACAGCCTTCCTTCGGGGAGGCTGTTTTTGCGTTCAGGGGATGCGAACCAGTGGGAGGGCCTAGCCCTAGGGACAGAGCTAGGACCAAAGCTAGGAGCAGAGCCTAGGCTTAGGGTTCCATGAGGCTCAGGCTTCGATGTAGCTCTCTCTTCAATCGAGTACAGGCTTCTATGGAGCTCAAGCTTCGTCAAATCCCCTACTACGTTATACACCCACGTAGCAGTCAGAACATTAGGCAACGTTCAATTTTAGGTTCCACCTAACTCGAACACTTTAATTGTATTTTGTGCAACTAAAAGGTTCCCTTTGACCTCAACAACTCGGTTTAACTGCATTCCGTACACTTATATTCTCTGATTTACTCCTAGATTGTCATTTTCTCCATTTTTAGTTGCACAAAGTACAATTAATCCTAAATAAACCCTACACCATGATAAATAGCTGCATAAAGTGCAACTAAAGCCACCCCTAACACCATTACTCATCACTCATTACTCATTACTCATTACTCATTACTCATTACTCATTACATTATCCTTTATCCTTTGAGGAAATCGAGGCACATTACGAAAAAATGTTTTTACTATTCGTATGCTGGGAAGCAGGAGCACGCGGAAGAAATAGTGCAGGATGTGTTTGTGCGAATATTATCAATTTAGACTGAAAGTGAAATGTGCGATATTGTCTCAGCCCTGCCACGAGTGTTTCGCGAGGTTATTCCTTTGGCCTTATCCGGAGGGAATACTACATTAAATAATTCATCTTAAGAAAACAAAAAAACGGCCACCCACCGATATCCATTGCCGGGTGACAGTTTTTACGTACCTTTTGAACGAATTAGTGTCCTTTGCGGCGATTGCTAAGCCACAGCGGAAATCGAAAGACAAAATTGATAAACAAAACTACAAATACAAGTACGGCTGCCGACTTATCAGCAATTTGACGCGCATCTTCTACAATAGCCTCGGATTGTACATACCAAAGATGTACGGCCAGTGTTTCACCCGGCGAGAACAGATTGAAATCCCACATTTCTCCCGAGGTACTGAGACCAGCGGTAAGGATAATAACCGCAGACTCCCCGAAGGCGCGTCCAGCAACGAGACAAATCCCAGTAATAATGGCAGACATTGCAACGGGCAGGACTACCGTGCGGATCACGTGGAATTTAGTCATCCCAAGCGCATAACCAGCCTCGCGGATCTCCCCGGGGACAGCACGTACCGCTTCCTCTGTCACTCGCGCGAGCATAGGTAGATTCAGCAGCGCCAAGCTAACGCCTCCGCCAAGAATCGTCAGACCGATATCGAAATATTCCGCAAAAATTGCGAGTCCGAGCATACCGAACACAATCGATGGAACCGATGAGAGAGATTCTACGCAAATACGTAGTGCGCCTGTAAATTTATTGTCTGGTGCATATTCAGCCATATAGATTCCCGCACCCAAACCAATTGGAACGGAAATAAACAGCGAGATGAACAAAATGTAAAAGGAGTTAAACAGCACCGGGCCAATCCCACCACCTGCGTCAATCTCTTCAGGCTGTTTAATCAAGAAATCGGGCCTAAGTGCCGGTAAACCTTTACTAAGAATCGTGAAGAGCAGCCAGAAGATCAGCAGCATGACTAAAGCCCCAAGCGTATAAAACCCTATGGTTGCAATTTTATTGTTTCTTTGAGCACGCGCTGTATGCTTTGTACTTGCGAATCCGTTCACGCTGCATCCCTCCTTTTTCTACCCAGCACGCGGATGATCAGAATTAATACAAATGATATTACTAGCAGGAGAAATGCCATCATATGTAGCGCATAGTTCCATGTAGAGTCAAACTCTACATTGGAGATTTGCATAACGATGTTACTAGTCAGCACCGATGCTGGCGTGAATAACGTCTTCGCCAATTGCGGTGTATTCCCGATAACCATAACTACAGCCATCGTCTCACCCACAGCACGAGTCATACCTAGAATAACCGCAGAGATAATTCCCCGGCTAGCCGCAGGCAGTACTACACGCATGATAACCTGTAAACGGGTAGATCCAAGAGCATATGCAGCATCCCGATATTTGCGCGGCACAGAGACAATGGCATCATCACTGATTCGGCAAATCGTTGGCAGCACCATTAATGCGAGCACAAGTGCAGCGGCTAACAAACCATCGCCTAAGCTCTCCCCACTAATTCTGCGCAAGAAAGGAAGTAATACCGTTAAGCCTATATATCCGTAAACAATTGAAGGAATACCTACCAATAAATCTAGCACTGGACGGATAAAAGTCTTCATCCATTTTGGAGCAATCTCTGCACAAAGTACTGCCATCCCTACCGAAATAGGAACTGCGATCAGCAGCGTTAATGCAGTTAGTGAAAGTGTATTTACAATGAAGGCAGCCGCTCCAAAAGAATCCTCTTCCGGCGTCCAGTTAAAGGAAAAGAAAAAGTCCGCAGGCGAGAGATGGCCGAACAGAAGCATAGCCGTTTTGCCGATAAATAGAATTACAAGTCCAAGCACGAAGCAAAGCGCAAGAATGCTGAATAAAAAATAAAACTTAAACAATTTGTTGCTAAACAAATGTCTACCATGACGTTTAGGATTAGCGCTAACCTGCGTTACGCTCTCTTTTCCCCTAGTTGCCAAGCCTTGGACTGGTGCCCCCATACTTTCCCTCCTGTAAGCGGCCACCCCCGTATCAAGATCGGAGCTGGCCGCTGTTACCGTTCAATATGATCTTTAGATGTTATTAGCCCTTCATTGCTGCGATCGGAATAAATTTAAGCTTTTTCAGGGAACCTTGTTGGAACTTCTTGCTTTGTACGTATTCGATGAATTCTTTTGTAGCGCCAGTAGGTTGGCCTTTAGTCATGTAGTAACCATAAGCCCAGATCTTATAAGATCCATTGATTACGTTGTCTGTAGTAGCAGCTATACCGTTGTGTTTAACAGCTTTTACGTCGCCACTTACATATACAAGGTCGATATAACCGATAGAGTTAGGAGTTGTTCCTACGGCAGTCTTCATGTCACCGGATGAACCTGTTTCTTTGTAGTTCTTAGCTTTTTTAACGATATCTCCGCCATCCAAAGCTTTAGCTTGATAGTTAACGCGTGTACCGGAACCGAAAGAGCGAGTGATAACCACGATGTCAGCATCTGAACCGCCTACTTCTTTCCAGTTCGTGATTTTACCTGCGAAAATACCTTTAAGCTGTTCAGTTGTAAGGTTATCTACACCAACATTTTTGTTAACGATTGTAGCAAAAGGAATAACTGCTACTTTGTTTGCTACTTGACCGTCAAAAGCTTTGAAGCCTGGTACGTCGATGCTAGCATCCCAGTCGCAAGCACCGATATCAGCGATGCCTTTTTTAACAGCTTGAGGTCCAGTTACTGAACCTTTACCTGAGGCTGCGATTTTCACTTTAGGGTGCAGCTTTTGGAATTCTTTTGCCGCTTGAAGCGTCAATGGAAGAAGTGCGGTTGAACCGTTAACTGTGATTTTACCTTTAAGTGAATCGGCTGCTGCTGCAACCCCTGCGAAAGATGCGGTTACCGCAATTACAGCCGTTAGAGCCGTTACTGTTAGCTTTTTGAAAATCTTCATTTGTATTATTTCTCCTCTCGGCTCTACGCCGTTAAAATATGATTAGGGATATTTATTATTTCGACAGTTGCAATGCTTTACCGCCTTGAACCACCCATACACCGCCATCACTTACGATAGCAAGCTTGCTTCCATCATTCGAAACAGCTACTTCAGATACATCTTCAGTGGAGCGGAACAGCTCAGTCTTAGCTCCATTGTTATCAACGGAATAGACTACTGTGCTTCCATCTGCCGCTGAACCTGCTACAACCAAGCCGTTCTTAACGCCAGTAGACCAAGTTACTTCAACATCAAGTGCAATGTTGCTGCTTTTTCCGTCTGCTTTTAGAACCTTCAATGTGTTAGCTGCGTTACCTTCAGCATCTGCACTCAGGTAAACGACGCTACCATCAGCAGAAATTTCAGGGTACAGTTTGTTATCCGGTGTAGTTGTCAGTGCAGCTGGTTTAGCATCTTTCGTAGCCAGGTCAAGCTTGTAAAGCTGCTCTCCAGCAGAGCTGAAGTCTACAGTAAGAGAATCTTCTGTGCTGTCCGCATCGTTTTTAGCAACACCCGTCAAGTTAACGATATAAACGGCGCTCTTTTCGTCAGCGGAAATGCGCAGTTCGGATTTATTTTCTACTTTGTCTGCCAATACGGATTTAACTTCACCAGTGTCTACAGCGATTTTTGCGAGTTTCTCTTGCTTGTCACCTTGGACGAAGTAAATACTTTTACCATCGTTCGACCACACCAGATCCGTTTTTACACTATTGTCAGTACCAAGTGTCTTAGTAGCTCCGCTAGACAGGTTAATCAGATTCAACAAACCAGTCTCATCATTGAAAGCTCCCCACTGCCCATCCGGCGATACTGCAAAATCCACTGCACTGTCATTTGATGAAAATACTTCGTAGTTACCTGGCTCTGTGCTGAACTTGATAAGTTGAGCAGATTCAGCATCACTTTTGTTTGCAATCAGACTTCCAGCTGCTGTCCAGTGCAAAGTATCAAACAATCCTTCAGGACGAGCAAAGCTTAGAATCGTGCTAGCGTCAGCATCCAGTTCTCCACCTAATGCATAAACTAACTTTGAAAGCTCTACATAGGTTTTACCGTTATAAAATACTGGAGCAACTGTAAATGTCTCGGAATTACCATCTACTTGATAGCTCTTTGAGCCTGTTTTGAGCTTCACATTATGTAATCCTTTGCTGTCATTAAGTTCAAACCCGCCAGCTCCAAGTACTAACTTAGCTCCAATTTCACCAGCTACCTGATTCAGCGAGTACAACTTGTAACCACTGCTATTAATGGTGTTAAACACAATCGGCGTACCATTTACATTCCAAGTGGCTGTACCTTCTTTAACTGCTGTTTTTGCAGCGGTTTGATTGGTAGCCACAGATTTTACATTACTGCCGATGCTAGCTGCAGATACACTCCCAACGCCTACAGTTGCAAGAAGTGCTGAAGCCAACGTTGCGCTAATCCATTTACTGTTTTTCAATTAGATTCACCCTTTTCGTATAGGTAACTGCTAATGTCATTTTCGTCTACAATTGTCAACTCTGTTGCAGAGGAATGTTATGGAAATATTAACTATAATTATTTTTTTGAAAAAGTAGGTATATTAGCGTACTAGACTGCTAAATTCAGATAAACCAAATGGACTAGACACGAAAAAGCCTCATGGGGGATAGCTCTGCGGGGTGCAGTAGCTTTTACTCCATGAGGCTTTTTGTAAATGTGATCTACCCTAACACTTCATTTAAATGCTTTTCCAACGTTCTCCGTACAGCTCCTGGGCCTTTCAGCATCTCATAGAAGTAACTTTCAATCTTGCTACCCAGACCGATTTCATATAACGGTACACCAAAGATCTTCTCATTTTCTAGAATTCTATGCACATTAGAGGTCGAATCTCCCAAAGTCACTCCCTGCAGATGCGCTTGAAGCGACTCCATTAACGGATCGGGACTTAGCTCAAATGAATTTCCTTCATCATCCACTCCGATCAAATAGCGGCACCAAGCAGCAATTGCTAGTGGAATCGCCGTCAATTCAGCTGGATGAAGATTTTCGCGTTGTACATAGGATTTGATTGTTTCCCCATAACGAATGCCTACCTTCTGCGACGTATCTGTCGCAATTCGCTGCGGGGTGTCCGGAATAAATGGATTCGCCAAGCGCTCTTGCAGTACTTCATCCAAGAACTGCTGTGGACGTAGAATGATAGGATCTACAACTACAGGCAATCCTTCCTTATACCCAATCCGCTCGACTAATGTACGAAGAGTCTGATCCTGCATCTCATCCGAAATCTGTGTGTAGCCTAGTAGACAGCCAGTGACCGCTAATGCAGTATGCAAGGGGTTTAGACAGGTGGTAACTTTCATCGTTTCTACCCTGTTCACGGTCTCTCGATCTGTGAATATAATGCCGGCTTCTTCTAATAAAGGTCGCCCATTCGTAAACTTATCCTCAATGACCAGATATTCACTAACTTCTGCGTTAACAAAAGGCGCGGTATGAGCGTTCCTCGAGGTAATAAGTATATCCATGCCGCCAATCCCTTGCTCCTGTAAAGCATTACGTAATACCTCGGATGGACGTGGTGTGATTTTATCGATCATCGACAAGGGGAATGTTATTCGACTCTCGTCTTCGAGGTACGCAACAAAACCTTCCTCCACAATCCCTTTCGCAGCCCATGCCTTGGCGATTGTAATCACGCTATTTTTCAACATATCCCCATTGTGCGAACAGTTATCCATACTGACAAAAGTCATCGGATACTGCCCCTTAAGATATCGACGGTACGCTAGAGAAGCGATCACACTCATGCTGTGGGATGGCTGCTCTGGCCCTTGCTCCATATCCTTCTTCACGATATCAAGGTACATTCCATCAGGACCGGTCAAGGTATAACCTTTCTCTGTAATGGTGAAGCTGGCCATCTGCAGGCTCGGGTTTTCAAAAATTTCAACCAAACGGCAGTAATCCTGCGCTCGATTCTTGTTTGCCATAATAGCTTCGGTAATGCTGCTAATGACCTTTTTTGTAAACTCGCCACTCGCATTCATTAGTACGAGAAGTGTTAAATGATCATGCGGTTTATAAATTTTGTCAATCAGCTCGTAGTCAGAGGAGGTAGCGGCAATAATACCTGTATCTGCTTTTCCAAGCTCCAACAGCTTCTGGTGAGCATTCGCAACAAATCCCCGAAAAATATTTCCCGCTCCAAAATGGACCCATTCCGGCCTAACGCGCGTATTCTCTGCCACCTGCTCATAATCAAACTGAGGAAGCTCCACGTCAGCGTCCTTCCACGCCTCTGCACATGATTGAATACTCTCTCTTGTCAGAAGCAGCATTCACTTCACCCCCATCGTATTGTCGAGACTATCCCACACACCAAGTAAATACATGATCCCCATTGCTCTATCGTACAGCCCGTACCCCGGGCGGCAAGTTTTCTCTTCCCCCCACAAATGACGACCATGATCTGGACGCACATACCCCGTATATCCATTCTCATGATACGCTTTAACAACCTCTGCCACATCCACACTGCCATCCCGTCCACGATGAGAGACCTCAATAAAATCTCCGTTCTCAAAAACCTTAACATTTCGAATATGAGCAAAATGAATACGATTACAGAATTCCTGAATCATAGCCGGCAGATCGTTCTTCGGATTCGTACCGAGCGACCCAGTGCAGAAGGTTAATCCATTATACGGACTATCTACTGCGTCAAGTAAACGACGGATCGTATCACGGCTGCGGACAATGCGGGGCAAGCCAAAGATCGGCCAAGCAGGATCATCGGGATGAATAGCCATTTTGATATCGACTTCTTCACAGACAGGAATAATGCGCTTCAGAAAATAGACCAAGTTCTCGAACAGCTTCTCTTCCGTTACATCTGCATAAGCGGCGAATAGCTCATCGAGCTTCGCAAGACGCTCTGGCTCCCAGCCAGGCATCGTAAATTCGCCTGCCCCCTCGAGAATACGATTTACCATGTCGCGCGGGTTCTCATTAATGGCCGCATTTTCATAAAAAAGAGCATTCGAGCCATCTGGCAATTCCTTGTACAGCTCCGTCCGAGTCCAGTCAAAGATAGGCATGAAATTGTAACAGATCACTTTAGTACCGACCTTGGCAAGCTTCCGTATGGTGTCTATGTAAATATCGATATATTTATCACGCGTCGGGAGTCCAATCTTGATATCATCATGGACGTTCACACTCTCTACTACGGCAGTGCTAAACCCTTTGCTCGTAATTTGATCCGCAACCTTTTGAATGTCATCCATTTCCCACACTTCGCCCGCTACCTTATGATGTAGTGACCAGACAATACCCATTACCCCCGGAATTTGCCGGATATGATCAAGCGTAATGTTGTCATTGCCTTCTCCATACCATCTCCATGTCATGTTCATCTAGATAAAACCTCCTATAATTTCATATGTCGAGATCTTGTATACAAGATAATATACTCAAATATTAGATTTAAATAATACCTTTTGTCAATGACATAAAATCAATAATCCCCAATCTTGTATACAAGATTAAAAAATTATATAATGAAATCACTATCTTATTTCAGGATCCCGTTTCAGATATCCGCATTACAAATTCAACAGCAATGGAGACGCAACCTCATGTCCACCAAAAATGATATTTTGAACCTATTAAAGCACGAAATTCTTAATTTAACGCTAAAACCTGGAACCATTCTAAGTGAGACCGTGTTATCCGAACGGTTTCAGATATCCAGAACACCTTTGCGCGATGTACTAAAGCAGCTATCCCTCGAGTCCTTTATTGATGTGTATCCGAAGAAAGGGAATCTGGTTTCATACATTGATTTGGAATCTGTCGAGCAAATGATCTATTTAAGAAGCGTTTTGGAAAAGGATATTATCAAAGGTCTATGCGGCAGCCTTACTCTTAAAGGAATTATAGAACTTAAGAAGAACCTAGAAGAACAAAGAAATGCCATACATCAAGAACATGCCATTGAGCACTTTTTTGCTTTGGATGACGCCTATCATAAGACGTTATTCACATTAGCAGGACATGAATTTTTGTGGGAGCAAATTAAGTTTTCCCATGTGCATTATGAAAGATATCGACGCCTGCATACCCTAAAGCAAGAAAAGCTGGAGAAAATTTTGAGCGAGCATCACATGATCCTGGATTGTATGACAAACCATGAACCAGACAAAGTGGATGAGCTAGTCCAGCATCATTTGCGTGAAGATATGAACTCCCTATACTTACTGGAGAATTTTGCAGATTATATTAAAGCGTAATAACGCGTATTTACAGAGTTTACATAAAAATAAAAAGACCGCCTCAAGCAGCCATTTTCATGGTTTTTGGGACGGTCTCTTTTTATATAACACGCATTAAGGCATATTCGGATAAATCATTACCTTAATACTTGTATCCTTCTCTTTACGTGCTACTTCAAGAGCTTCTTGAGTATCTGTAAGCGCAAAGCGATGCGTAACTATTTTCTCAATATCTAATGAAGAATGCTGCAACGCTTGGATCGCAGCCGGATAGGTATTCGCGTAACGAAAAACACCATAAGCATCGATCTCACCATCGATAAATTGTCCCATGTCCATCGGAATAGCACTATCGGCTGGTAAACCGACAAATACAATTCTCCCGCCACGGCGAACCCACTTAATTGTATCCGCCATCGCCCTTGCATTACCCGATGATTCTACGACGAGTGTAACTCCAAATCCGTTCGTTAACTCATTGAGGCGCTGTCCAACATTCTCTTTTACTGGATCTAATGCTGCAGTGAAGCCCATCTCCATTGCAAGTTGACGCCGAAAAGGTACGACATCCGTACCATAAATTTCAGAAACGCCAAATAGCTTTGCTGCTTGTCCTGCAAGTAGTCCGATCGGACCAAGACCTGTTATTAGCACTCTATCAAACGGTTGAACCTTACCACGCATCATCGCATGAAAACCAACCGACAATGGTTCCAGCATTGCGCCTTCCTCATAACTCATAGAATCCGGAAGTTTAAATAGATAATCGCTTGGCATGACAATGTATTCTGCCCAAGCCCCATTTACTGGGGGTGTTGCAAGAAAGACCACATCTGGGCACAAATTATAACGTCCTGATTTACAATAGTCGCATTGTCCACAGGTCACTCCTGGCTCAACCGCTACTCGGTCACCTACAGCTATATTTGATACCTGCTTACCAACCTCAACGACTTCACCAGCCAGCTCATGGCCTAATATGATCGGTTCCTTTACTACATAACGACCGATTCTTCCATGCTCATAGTAATGAACATCTGACCCGCAAATTCCGATACAATAAACCTTAATTAGCGCTTCATTATCCTTAGGAACAGGAATATCTATTTGCTTCACAGAAATCGATAATTGCTCATCCATTATTGCAGCATTCATCTTGCCTGTTAACATGTACACGCACCTCATTTATCGTAGTAGTTGAAAGGACAATCGATCATTCAAACCGAAACCAACCGAAATCGAACTGACTTCCAGGCAAGAAGATAAACGTTACCTTCTGCTCCCCTGTCACTTTCTCCAACACAAATACTCGCTCTACATATCCATCTGACTGTGTAAATTCGATCAGTTGATTGTTAGATGCTTCACCCTCTTCGAAGTGAAGATGAATGGTATTCTTATCGATCGGAGATCTCCCACATATGACAAGCTTTGAAGTACCTTCCGTCGTAAAATCCATCTGCTCGAACACGAGAGATACGTTATTCCCGATTCCTTCAACACCCTGTTCCGCGATGGTGAACGTATCACCATAAATGCGATCACAATCCACAGCCCTATTCTGCTCGAACGCTCGGTTCTTTTTCACAAATGAGAAGCCTTTAATGTGCACCTTCTTCTGTAATACGAAACAAATAGAGCTGATACCCGTGAGTCTCTTGGATAATAGATAGGTTGCCTCCTGATAAACATTCCATTGCGATTCCTTCTGATAAATAACGTCTGCCAAAAGCTCACTATGCTCTTCGTCCGGCATGCCTTCCCAAATCTGGAGCTCGTAGGCTTCGCTAGACAATGCGAATAGGGGAATCGTTATCAAATCCGAGCCGTAAGCTCCAAAGTCAATCTCGCGATAAGCAACCTGCGTCTCACCATCTCGACTCGTTGCTACGCCTCGTTCATTTCCGTTCCCGACTTCGCCTTTAACCTCGTCATATAGACCGCCAGATATAAATCCATACGGATCCTTGTAAGCCGTCCCCAGACCGCTCGCTGTAAATTCCAACTGTGAAATCAGCTTTGTCTTTTCCGTACCGTTCTTACTCATACAGCGAATGCGGAAACTCCCATCTCCTAACGCCGTGATCTTGGCTTCTTGTCCCAGTTGTTCGAGCCGCGCTAGATTGGACTCAATCCCTGCATCATTTACAATACTCCACTCCACTTCAGTATAGGAAGTGTCTTTAGGGTAACGGATGGCGTGTACATTCATTTCTCTTCTATTTTCATTAAACTGTTGTCCAGAATGACTTATAATTTCTATCTTTCGTAAAGGAATTTCTTCTACATTTCCCATTACACAGGGCAACTCTAGATTTCTAGTGTTAGCTGAAATGCCTATTCCACGATCTCCCACAGGGAGCGATTGAAGCTGTAGATTACTACCTACTACACCTTTCGAGGTAACCTCAACTGTTATCGTACCCGCTTCTAAACTCGCAGCAACAATCGCCATAAGCTTGCCGCTGAACAAGCGTCTACTCCTTCCTTTGTATGGATCATAGTCCGTGCTGTCTCCATTATCTAAACCGATCAAACGGCCTGCTCCGCCCACCTGAACCTGAACGCGACTGTTTGCATTCTCAACAGCATTACCGTGCTCATCCTCCATCGTAATTTCGATGAAGATTAAATCTGTGCCGTTCGCAAGGAGTGTACCCTTATCAGCCTTTAAGCAGATTCGACTCGCATCCCCGAACGATTTCCTGATGTCTACTGCAATGATTTGGCCAGCCTCATCATAAGCGATTGCCTTGAGCTCGCCTGGTTCATAAGGAAGCTTCCACCAGCCCGCTAGCTGCGTTCCATGCACATGATCGATTTCATAGGTCCCAACAGTCTCACCATTGAACTGCAATTCTATCTTGGGAGCATTCGAGCAGACTCGAACATCGATCATTTGACCGGGATTGAAATCCCAATAGGGAAAAATATGCACCATCGGATGCTCCTTGTAATTTGTCCAAGCCGCTTGATAGATGTAATATGAATCCTTTTTAAAGGTCGCTGTATCAATCTGCCCAAAATACGAATTCTTCGTGTGATACGGTGTAGGTTCACCAATATAGTCAAAACCCGTCCATATAAATTGCCCTAATGAGAACGCTGCATCTCGCTCCGCGATAATACACGCTTCTGCTGACTTCGCTCCCCAGCTTGTAGAGCTATTGCCTAACGCAGAGCACTGCTCATCGTCATCAGCCAGGATGGATTGCTCGAATGGGAAATGATATATTCCTCTGCTCTGCACAATAGAGGCGGTTTCACTACCATAGATAATCCAGTCAGGATGTTCCGCGTGATGCTGATGGTAATATTTTTCCGCATAATTGTAGCCTGCCACCTTTACGATGTCCGCACATTTCTGAGCATTCTCCCATGGCATATAGTTCGATCCAATGGTTACTTTCCCGTTGCCTTTCGGATCATATTGAAGCACGGCTTCCATCAACATGCTCGTCAATTCTTGCCCTCGCTTGTCAGCATGCGTATCATAAATTTCATTGCCAATACTCCACATTAACAAG
The DNA here is from genome assembly GCF_038000135.1 of Paenibacillus sp. FSL F4-0236. Lineage (NCBI taxonomy): Bacteria > Bacillati > Bacillota > Bacilli > Caryophanales > Paenibacillaceae > Paenibacillus > Paenibacillus sp. FSL F4-0236. Next base: position 463,374 of record NZ_JBBOBK010000001.1, on the reverse strand, counting down.
CTTGGATGATTACGATCTCGCATGACCCAGCTTCTTACATCTTTTAACGCCCAGTCCTTGAAAAATCTTGCGTAATCATATGTGGTCTTCGATCGCTCCCACATATCAAAGGCTTCTGAAACCACAAGCAGCCCCATTTCGTCCGCCAGATCCATAAGCTCTGCAGCAGGCATATTATGAGCGGTGCGTATTGCATTTACGCCCATGTCCTTTAAGATCTCAAGTCTTCTTCGCAATGCTGCTGTATGAAACGCCGAACCCAATGCTCCAAGATCATGATGCTCACAAACTCCGTTAAGCTTAATCTTTACCCCATTCAGAAGCATTCCCTCTTGCGGATCTAGTACAATCGATCGAAAGCCTATACACTGTGTTACTTCTTCTATTGTTGTCCACACTTCATCAGAACCCTGATCAGGTGCCTTATGCTGCAATTCCGTTTTTAGCTGATATAAATGCGGCTCACCGGGGCTCCATAATAAAGCATTCTCTACAGTCAGCACCTGACTTACACGTGAGGTGGCTTGTGTTTGATCTCCAGCCGAGATTTTCTCAACACAGGTCTTTATCTCTCGATCCATGTACAAAATGGTTTGGGAAAGCCGCATATCTCCTGTAATGCTCACATCGGTGTCGATCTCCACTCGCCAAACGTCATTTTTTTGTACTGTATGAATGTAAATTCCATCTGTCACGATGTGATTGCAATCTCTTGTCTTGAGCCATACATTCCGATAGATACCCGCTCCTGAATACCATCTACTATTCGGACTCTGATGCACAACCTTCACTAGAATTTCATTTTCCCCATCTATGAGCATATCTGTAATCTCGTATTCAAAGGAAGAATAACCGTATTTCCACTCCCCAACCCATTGATGATTCACATAAATCGTGGAGTCCATATAAATACCATCAAAACACAGCAATAGCTGCTCATCGTTCTTCGTATTTATAAAACACTTTCGATACCAGCCAATACTATTCTCATATAAGTCTAACGTGTTATAAATCAACCAATCATGCGGGAGATCGACGGGATGGAAATCCAAGGACTCAGCATTCGTCACTTCTAAAGTACTCTTGGCGAATTCCCAGCCCTCATTAAATAATCTTTTCTGATTCAAGGTGTATCTTCCTTTCTTCTCATAGGATTATGAAACAAAGGGATGGAGCAATAGAAGGAGTGGCCCTGCTGGACACACTCCTCCTAATGCTAATATTTAGTATATTGTACGTTGATGCTGGTCTAGGATACCGCTTTTTCGATAGAAATACGTATTGATGATATCTCTCCACTCGCGGGCATGTAGTACCTGTTCGTGCAGACGGTCTGCCACCTGCCCAAACCTGCTGCCGTCCATTTTCCCCTCAAGGGATTGCCACTTCTCTTTCAGCCCTGCTGCGCGATCCACGCCATCAAAATGCGTATCATAAATATGCTGGATGACCGTTTTACCAGATTTAAGAGTATGCGTATACGGTACATGATGAAAGAACAGTAATAGCTCATCTGGACAAGTAGCTACCGATTCATACAAATCTACATTCGCTCCTTGATACTGAGCAACATATCCCGTACCCGTCTTTATTGTCCGGTCTACGCCAATACCTTGTAAGTCTGCAAAATGATACGTTCCCCATTTCGAATATTCATATCCATCCACATTTGGACCGTAATGATGATCAGGATTGACCATCCAGCCTACCCCAAGCGGCGAAGTATAAGATTCATAGATATTCCAGGAGGTTAACAAGATCTCACGAATCGTATCTATTAACTGCTCATCCTCTGCACTGAACGTGAGCATAATCCATTCCTTCGCGATTTGCTCTGCACTTAATTCCGGATTCCAAGCGAGACGACCGTAACCATATAGATTGGCCTGCGCTAACAAATGCCCCGTCCAGTTATGATCATTACCAATATTTGAAACAGCAGCGAAGCCGCTATATTTATAACCGTACATGGATCCATCGACGACCCGTTTCACCGATGACTCCGAATCCGTTGCGTAAGTATTAAAATCAAGAACTTCCTTCCATTGAGGAATGAGGTAGCAGACATGGCGCTGTTGGCCTGTGTATTCCTGTGTAACCTGAAATTCAATCATCATATTCGTATGCTTCATGGCACCGAACAACGGAGACACACCTTCCCGTACTTGAAAATCCATAGGACCATTCTTCACCTGCAAAATAACATTATCCATGAATCGACCATCTAGCGGTTTAAAGTGATCATATGCCGCTCGTGCACGATCGGTGGAGCGATCCCGCCAATCCTGTTTGCAATTGTAAACGAAGCAGCGCCAGATGACGATTCCCCCGAAAGGCAATAAAGCTTCAGCCAGCATGTTCGAACCTTCTGCATGATCACGATCATAAGTGAATGGACCTGGACGATTCTCTGAATCAGCTTTTACGAGGAAACCGCCGAAATCTGGAATCAATTTATAAATTTCTACCGCCTTTGCCTTCCACCATTGGCGTACATCAGAATCTAACGGATCAGCTGTATTCAATCCACCGATTTCGATCGGGCTAGCATAGTTAATACTTAGGAACAGCTTCACCCCGTAGGTACGGAAGATATCGGCAATCCTCGTGATGTCAGGAAGATAGCGCTCCGTAATAAACATCGTTTCAAACCGATGTACATTGACATTGTTTATAGCAATCGCATTGATTCCTATCGAAGCGAGCATTCTCGCATAATCTTGCAATCGATCAAAGTCCTTAGTGATTTCGTTGTCTGAGTAGAATATGGACTTCCCTGCGTAACCACGTTCGATGCTTCCATCGATGTTATCCCATTGATTCATCATGCGGAGCGTATTTACCGGCTGATCCAACATATCCAACGCCTTAATAGATTGACCCGTTCCAAGTAAGCGTAGGAATGCAAATACACCGTACAGTAAACCCACGGGTGTGGAAGCACCAATCGCAATACAGTCCTTCTCCGTGTTTGTTCGAATGGCATATCCTTCTGATCCAATTGCTGTCCTTGTAGCCTCGCTAAAGGTATGCGTAATCAACGGATGATTACTATCAAACGTACCGATTGCAATACAAGCTTGTTTATCTTTTTCCTGAGATTCAGCAATGGTAGCTTCTATATCCAGCATTCCTTGTATGCCACGTGTTAGTTCTTGCACAGCACTTATGATCACTGGATGATCTTGTTTGACTGTCAAAATGTTATAGCACCAAGGAGAATAGCACTCTCTTACTGCACTCGATTGAATATATGGATATTCGAGCCAAGCTTTATACCCTGCGTTATGTAATTCTGTCTTTTGTTCTGCCATAATTCGGTGTCCTCCATTAGTGAGTAAGACTTTTTAATCTAGATGTTGCTAGCTGTGCAATGGTTCTCTTATACTTTTGTAAACGATAGGTTATCCGCATCCCTACTAATAGGAGGAACACGAATGTGACGTACCATGAGCAGCAGGACTTACAACCGTTCCAACTCTATTTTGTATATAAAAGAACAAGTACAAATACAGACGACTATCAAGGTACATTCCATGCTCATCAGGGTGTTGAAATTCTTATTGTTCATGAAGGTAAAGGGACGCTGATTATTGATCAAAATAGCTATGAAATAAAGCCAGGGATGATTTGTATTTTCCAGCCGTATCAACTGCATCATATTCAAATTGAAATTAATGAGGCGGTTCCGTTCGTGCGTTCGATCGTGCATTATGAGCCCAGCATATTTAAAGCTTATTTTGAAAAGTGGCCCATCCTACAAAGCTTTTTCAATCATATTCACAGCGGCAATTCTGCCTCACCTCGATGGTATGAACAGCAGGACCTGCAATCCCTGATAGCTCTTTTGAAGGATCTGGATAAAGCGCTTCCAACTTTGCACAAAAATGATTTCATGGAAGAGGTCTCATTGTTTCTCATCACGTTCCTACGTACTTTAAAGCCGCTTTGGGATACACAGCAGAAGCCGGCCTCCATGGAACAATTGCTTCGTAAACCACATCAGGCAGAACGTATTATGGAATGGCTGCAGTTGCATTACAAGGAACCTTTGCGGCTTGATCAAATGAGCAAGGATCTGCATCTTTCACCCCATCATTTATCCCACTTGTTCAAGGAATGTACAGGCAGCAGTATTTCCGATTATTTAACGGTCAAAAGAATGCAGGAAGCCGTTCATCTTCTGACTTCAAGCAAATACACAGTTGCACACATCGCCGAGGAAGTGGGGATCACAAATTGCTCTCATTTTTGCAAATTGTTCAAAACCCATTTCGGCACAACGCCTAATCAATTTCGGAAGCAATGGCATTTGCATCATTGAGTTGTCGAACATCCCAGCTGGATTCCTTATTAACATCATATCAAGTTGATTCGTGAGCAGGTATTCGCATCTTGTGCAAAAATGCCGCTACTTTGCGATTTAAACCTAATTGTAAGTTAGTTTCAAGTAGCGGAAATCTAGCACTTTACATTTACTGGATTCCGGAGCACAATAATGAGTGAGCGCTCACTCATTATTGTTGTGCAGAGCACTCAGTAACACCAATTTGTATCCCAGACTATTCAGAATCGAGGAGATGAATATGGGTTCGGAAGTTCCAGTCATTTCAGTGAGCCATGTTAGTAAAGCCTTTGGAGACAAACAGGTGCTCGAAGATATTTCACTTCAAGTGGAGCGTGCGGAAACCTTCGGCATATTAGGGCCCTCTGGCTCCGGAAAAACAACGCTAGTAAAGCTGCTTACAGGTATCGATGAGGTGACCTCAGGTGAGGTAAAGGTGCTTGGTGTCACCATGCCTAAGTTATCCATGCTGCAGCAAATTGGATACATGGCTCAATCTGATGCCCTATATACGGAACTCAGCGCAAAAGAAAATCTGGAGTTCTTCGCTGCGCTATATGGACTAAAAGGTGCGGAGCGCGGAAAACGCATCAAAGCTGTTATGGAACTAGTAGATCTTCAGGAGCATCTGCGCAAAAGAGTAGATCAATACTCTGGCGGAATGAAACGCCGCCTATCCCTGGCGATTGCGCTGCTTCATGAGCCTCCGCTACTTCTTCTTGATGAGCCAACAGTTGGTATCGATCCTGTACTCCGACTATCCATCTGGAAAGAACTAAAAGCGCTGAACGAGAAAGGTACCACGATTGTACTCACTACGCATGTCATGGATGAAGCTGAGAAATGTGATCGCCTTGGAATGATCCGTGATGGCAAGCTGCTTGCCGCCGACACACCTGCCGGACTGCTTGAAGCCACTGGCTCAGCTTCTATTGAAGAAGCCTTTCTATATTATGGAGGTGTCCGTTCATGAGAATCCGAGCGATCACCTTACGGATTTTGCGACAATTTATTCATGATAAAAGAACGATGGCCTTAATGTTCATTGCACCGCTTATCGTTCTAAGTTTAATGAGCTTGGTCTTCAACGGGGACGCCTATGAGCCAAAAATCGGAGTATCCGGTGTGCCACTAAATATCTCAGCTGCGTTAAAAGAAGAAAATACCACAATTAAAGAGTATGCCAGCGAAGAGCTAGGGAAAAGTGCTCTAGTAGAAGGAAAGATTGACGCTTTAATCACTTTGGACGGAAACGTTGGGAATTCAGGAGTCATCCCTCAAGTGTTGTTAGAGGGTAGCAATCCTACAGCCAACAAGGCTGTAATTATGACGCTTCAAAAGCTTTCTCAGAAGCTTCTTCCAAGTACAGAGGAACAGCTTCAATTACAGCCCCAGATCAGCTACTTATACGGTTCTGAGAATATGAAGACGATTGACCGCTTCGGTCCGATTATGATTGGTGTATTTGTTTTCTTTTTCGTATTCCTGATTGCCGGTGTTTCTTTCCTGCGAGAGCGGACTACAGGCACCCTTGAACGTTTACTTTCCACTCCTTTAAAAAGATGGGAGATTGTACTCGGGTATGTATGTGGTTTCGGCATTTTCACCGTATTCCAAGCGCTATTGATCTCGTGGTTTTCCATTCAGATTCTTGGCATTATGATGACGGGAAGCTTTGGTTACGTAATGCTGATCACCTTACTCCTGTCAATGACTGCACTGACGCTGGGCACGCTATTATCTGCTTTTGCAGCCAACGAGCTACAGATGATTCAGTTCATCCCGCTTATTATCGTGCCACAAGTTTTCCTCAGCGGACTGTTCCCACTCGACACCCTACCGCTGTGGCTACAGCGCATCGGTTACGCAACCCCAATTTATTATGGATCAGAAGCGCTTATGAACATCATGATCCGTGGCAAAGGATGGAATTCCATCGCTCTGGATGTCTATGTACTGATCGGATTCTCACTAATATTCATGGTGCTGAATGTATTGGCACTGCGCAAACACCGGAAAATGTAGCCTCACTAAGAACTTTCATCGGTTGAACGGAATGAACCAAGTTTGGAGGATAATTGTAATGAAAGAATATGATTCTACGGAACAAAATATAGAAGAGCAGTGGATTGAAGAGCTGCTAAACATAAGTGAAGAGGATAAACTGACACCGAAGCAGATTTCCATTTTGCATGCGGCGATTGAGGTGTTCTCCGAAAAAGGTTACGCTGCTGCTGCGACTAGTGAAATTGCTCAAAAGGCAGGCGTAGCAGAGGGTACGATTTTCCGATATTACAAAACCAAAAAAGATTTACTGCTCTCCATCATTGGTCCCACCATGAGTCGTATGCTCGCTCCTTTTGTACTGCGGAATTTCAACGGCGTACTCGATGTTCCCTATGACAGTTTTGAAGAATTCCTACGATCATTTATCGTCAATCGTCTGGAGTTCGCCCGTAGAAATTTTAAAATGCTAAAGATTCTGATACAGGAGATTCCTTTCCAACCGTTGCTCAGAGAACAGTTCGCAGAAAATATTCTAAGCAAGGTGCTGGAGCGCGTCATCGAAATTGTTGAACACTTCAAGGCAAAAGGTGAAGTCATTGAATTACCCACACCCGCTATTCTACGTTTCACTATTTCATCCATTGGTGGGTATTTGCTTAATCGCCTGCTGCTACAACCGGAGAAGGACTGGAACGATGAGGAAGAGATTAACCTGACGATCCGTTTTATTATGCACGGGATTAGTGGAGTAGCAGCCCCTATTTGATGCGCACGCCCGTTCTGTTATCATAAGGACTATATAATAATCGGACTTTTCAAAGAACAAGTTACGAGAAAGGAATTATGTTATGGGCTTTAGTGTGACAGAACGGGTAATTAAGCTGCTGTGCGGCAAGTCTATTTTTGAAAAAGGATTGGCTTATTACCAGTCTGGAAGCGTAGATATAATAGATATTGAAGAACGTAATGAATCCATCCCAGATCTGCCCCGCTCTCGTTATGAAGCGCTCGTTCAAGGGGGCATTGGCTACGAAGTCATGGTTGTCATCGATATCGACGGTGATGTCACGGCAGAATGTACTTGTCCTGCTTACACGCATGGAGGGCCTTTCTGCAAACATATCGCAGCCGTACTGATCAGCATTGATGCCCTTGAAACTGCTGGAGAACGGCCAGCTCATACTGGAACTTCTAGCCTTTCTACTATTGAAGATACTGGAGTCTTAACACCACGTAATGTTACGGATTCTACGCGAGACATGGGAGGAAGGTCCAGAGACCAGCATCTTGTGAGCAGCCTGCTAGGCATGTTCAGTAACCATAAGCCGCGTCCGAGCGGTACTGGGGCTTTTGTAGATAATAGGATCCCTTTAAATGTCGAGTTCATCTGCAAGCCATTCACTTACAGCTATAGCACTACCATGCTGGGAATAGAAATGAAAATCGGCTCGAAACGACTATATGTCGTTCATAAAATCAGAGGTTTTCTGGAACGTGTACATCGTGGAGAAACCTTCGAATTCTCGAAGCATTTCGTCTATGACCCTGCCATTCACAGCTTTCGGAAGGAAGATAACATCGTTCTTCAGAAGCTAATTGAAATTGTCTTAAATGAAAAAATGTATCTCGATAACGTCACTAACTACTCTCCATATGGTGGCAACCTGGGGGGAGATCGCCAGCTGGCTATCCCTCCTTTTTTCTGGGAGACGCTTCAGCCCGCACTTTCAGAGGTTCCGTCGGTATATCTGCAACAAGAAGAGGTGTTGTACGAAGGCATTCATATGTCTAATGAAGCACCGCCCCTTAGCTTTGCGTTCGAACAAGCCGAAGGCGAAGGCTACCATCTGGATATTCAAGGACTGGAGCAGATCTCAGTTCTGGAAGATTACGGACTCGTGCTGTCTGAAGGTAAGCTGTTGAAGCTAACTGCTCAGGAATGCATGCGCCTATCTGAGATGAAGAAAATACTGGAATTTTCTCGTCGAGATGGCATCGATATTGCCCCCGAACAAATGGAGCCTTTTATGGACAAGGTTATTCCTGGTCTGAAAAAACTGGGAAACGTGCATATCGCCGACTCTATTGCTGATCGAATTGTGCAACACAAGCTTATAGCGAGGCTCTATCTGGACCGTGTGCGAGATCGACTGCTCGCCGGGCTAGAGTTTCAATATGGTGACATTATCATCAATCCTTTGGATGAAAAAGCACATGTTCGCGGTACGGACTTGATTCTTATACGCGACGGTGAAGGAGAGGACCGAATTCTGGAGCTGATGGAGCATGAATCCTTCGCCAAAACCGAAGGCGGGTATATTATGACGGATGAGGACGGTGAGTACGATTTTTTATACCACACGATTTTGTTGCTTGAGCCACTATTAACGGTCTATGCGACCACCGCTGTTAAAGAGAGACTGTTCACGGGAACCACGCCACCCAAGGTAAGCATTAGTTGGAATGAGAAAACCGACTGGCTTGATTTTAAATTCGACATGGGTGGTATTCCAGAATCTGAGATTGTGATGGTCTTAAAATCACTTCAGGATAAACGTAAATACTACCGATTGCCCGAAGGGGCACTGCTACCTCTGGAGAGCGAGGAGCTCCAAGAAATCATCACCTTTATGAACGAGATGGGCATCCGAGAAGGTGAGATTAAAGGTGCGCAATTTTCTTTACCAGTCGTTCGTGGGTTACACTTAACCTCTTCCGATTCTCAAAGTGACTCAGTCAAACTGAGCAGATCCTTTAAAAGATTACTTGCGAATATGCACAATCCTGAGAACCTTGATTTCCCTATACCAGAGAGTCTGGCTCCTGTGCTCCGGGATTATCAGCAGTATGGATTTCAGTGGCTGAAGACGCTAGCCCATTACCGTTTTGGGGGAATTTTAGCGGATGATATGGGGCTTGGCAAAACGCTGCAGAGTATCGCTTTTCTGCTCTCTGAGCTTCCGGATATTCGTCAGAGTGGTCTGCCCGCTCTTATTGTCGCTCCTGCCTCTCTCACCTACAATTGGCATAATGAGCTTAAAAAGTTCACGCCTGAGATTAAGGCTGTTATTGCAGATGGAAGCTTAACGGAACGCAGTCGAATTTTAAAAAATGCAGCGAAGGCGGATGTAATTATCACCTCTTACCCGCTGCTTCGCAGAGATGTTCAGTTGTATGCTAAGAAATCTTTTCACACCCTGATTCTCGATGAAGCGCAAACCATAAAGAACCATACGACGCAGACCGCTCAAGCAGTTATGGCTCTTCAAGCCCGGCATCGTTTTGCACTTACTGGGACTCCTGTGGAGAATGCGCTAGAAGATCTATGGTCCATCTTCGGCACTGTGTTTCCCGGGTTGTTTCCAGGTAAGAAGGCTTTTCACGATTTGCCGAGGGAAACTATCGCTAAACGGGCACGTCCTTTTTTGCTGCGGCGCTTAAAGAGTGATGTGTTAAAAGAATTGCCTGAGAAAATCGAATCACTCCAAGCCTGTGAGCTGTTCCCTGAGCAGAAGAAGTTATATGTCGCTTATCTCGCCCGTTTGAAAAAAGAGGCGCTTAAGCATCTGACCCAGGATAGCTTCGGTAATAATAATCGGATTAAAATCCTTGCTGGTCTCACCCGTCTGCGCCAGCTATGCTGTCACCCGGCTCTATTTGTGGATGGGTATGAAGGAAGCTCTGCCAAGTTCGAGCAGCTGTTTGAAATCATAGAGGAATGCCGCAGTTCGGGTAAACGAATGCTAGTATTCTCCCAGTTCACAGAAATGCTCGGTTTGATTGGACGTGAACTCGGCTATCAAGGTATTCCATATTTTTACCTAGACGGTCAAACGCCTGTGTCTCAGCGCGTAGATTTATGTAATCAATTTAATGAAGGGGAGCGGGATATTTTCCTTATCTCCTTAAAAGCTGGCGGAACCGGACTCAACTTAACAGGAGCAGACACTGTCATTCTATACGATCTATGGTGGAACCCTGCCGTCGAACAGCAAGCTGCAGATCGGGCTCACCGAATCGGACAGAAAAAAGTAGTTCAAGTCATTCGGCTCGTCACCCAAGGTACTGTGGAAGACAAGATGTATGAGCTACAACAGAAGAAAAGGAACTTAATCGATGAAGTGATCCAGCCAGGTCAGGAAGGGTTATCTACCCTTACAGAACAAGACATCCGAGAAATTCTGATGATTTAAATAAACTCCCCAGACTTCTTGAATTTTCACCGCTCTTCGCGTTGGAAATCCGGGGACAACTTCTGCTTCCGATGCGAGCTTTCCTTTATGTGTGGAATAGATGAACACTAAATCCGGGTTTCCTTACGTTTTTTGCTGGTCCTTCTTTTTGCTCATTCGGCGTCATGTCTGTCCAACTCCACCAAATCAACACGATGTTCTCTGTTTTCATCCCAATTGAAGAAAAGCCGAGCATTGAAGAAGGGGAGTCTGTTGGCCTGGATAAACAAGGACAAAAAAATAGGGATATCCTACAGCCTCATGGCTTTCGGAACATCCCTATTTCTATAACTATTTCAATATTAGTTTAATCCGATTATACAATAGTAACTCCAGCACTAGCGTATCCGGCAACGACTGCTGCTACGTCAAGCCCCTCAGTTACAGATGCAGAGAAGACTAACAATAAACGTTGACCAACGGTTACAGGTATACTTAAACCTGTGGTTGAGCCAAAGCTGATAGTTCCTATAGGAGGTAATCCTGTAAGAGAAGGACTCAATGTGACTAAAGCCCCAGGTACTGCTGTAAAGAGATTATTAGGTGCTGATGAACTAAATAGTTGTGCCGTGATTGTTATTGTGCTCCCAATTAAACTAAGCGCGACTGTAGTACTGAAATAGGCTGCCAAAGAGGTAATCGTTCCGGTCCGTGGAACTGAGAATGCAAAGTTCAGCAAGGTTCCAGCCGCACCTGTAAGATCTATCGTACCGCCAGCAACACTAATGTTAGTTGCATTGCTGCCGAATCCTACAATACTTGAAGTATTCAATAGACCTCCCAATACAGTTGTCACAGCTACAGGAAGACCAGACGCATAAGGAATGATTGCACCTGAACCAGTAGCTCCTGTTGCTCCCGTTGCTCCTGCTACTCCGTTTGCTCCGGTGCTTCCTGTTTCTCCGGTTGCTCCTGCTACTCCGTTTGCTCCGGTGCTTCCCGTTTCTCCGGTTGCACCAGTAAATCCTACATATTCACCATATAATTCAGAGTGGACAAGCCGATGAGCAGTTACTAATTGACCTGAGCTGCTTTTTCCCCAAACTGAAACTTCAATAGGATCGTCTATGACAGCAGGTGTTGTGATTAAAAATTCGAATGAATCAAAATTTGCATAATAATCTTTTGTTATCACTCCATTAGATCCAATAGTATGAAGTTCACTAACATATAGCGTTCTTATACCATTCATATAATAGCCTTCAACTAGAATCGACGATATAGGAACATCACTCTGATTCACGAGTTTTAAAGTAACCATCTGAGTTGGTCTCACACCGTCTACCAGATTGTTCTCTATAGGTCCCGTAGATAAATGGCTCATCTTCCCAACTCCTTTATATTAAATGCATAATTCCGGTTAGTCCTCAACAATGTTAGGTTAACAAAACAGAGGACACCGGGGAGCCGCATCGGCAATTGCTGAGTATCCCCTGTTTGTAACTATCAAACCTAGAGAAATAATTAAGTCATTTGATGGACAGACCAAACGATCCCCGCTGTGTTAGCTCCGCCCAAAGTCAGTGGAACAGTCAAGCCATTAGCCACATAGAACAATCCAATAATATCACCTGCTGTTAGTGCAAATTCTCCAGCGAGCGTCACGGTCCCACTTCCCAAGATAGCTCTCAACGTTAATACGAGCGCAACATTCACATCTAGCACAGGAAACAAGCCACTTACCAGATTTGTTGGGTTAGGGGTAGTTCTCTGAACTACAAATGCCGGATTGATCGCACTACCAAGACTTAATGTGATTGTAGCAGTTGTGGAATAGTTGATAGTCGCTTCAATCGAATATCTGCCAGTAGTCGGAATAGTATAACTACCCGTAACTTCGTTAAAAAACGGACTATCATAATAAGGCGGTGTAACAGTCCAGCCTGTTATTTGTGCAGATGTGGAAACTCCCAATGATGATTTAAATGCAGAGAATCCCTCTTGTTCAATATTAGGCCCTGTTGCTCCTGTGGTACCGGTAATACCAGTTACTCCAGTTACTCCAGTCGCTCCAGTCACCCCAGCAACGCCTGTTGCTCCTGTCGCACCTGTTACTCCTGCTCCCGTTACACCCGTTGCACCAGTTGCTCCAGTTGCTCCAGTCACCCCAGCAACGCCCGTTGCTCCTGTCGCACCTGTCACTCCTGTTGCACCAGTCACCCCAGCAACGCCCGTTGCTCCTGTCGCACCTGTTACTCCTGCTCCCGTTACTCCTGTTGCACCAGTCGCTCCAGTCACCCCAGCAACGCCCGTTACTCCTGTTGCACCTGTCACTCCTGCTCCCGTTACACCTGTTGCACCAGTCGCTCCAGTCACCCCAGCAACGCCCGTTACTCCTGTCGCACCTGTCACTCCTGCTCCCGTTGCACCCGTAGCACCAGTCGCTCCAGTCACCCCAGCAACGCCTGTTGCTCCTGTCGCACCTGTCACTCCTGCTCCCGTTCCACCTGTTGCACCTGTTACACCTGTTACACCCGTTGCACCAGTCGCTCCAGTCACCCCAGCAACGCCTGTTGCTCCTGTCGCACCTGTCGCACCTGTTACACCATTTGCACCTGTCGCACCTGTTACACCCGTTGCACCAGTCGCTCCAGTCACCCCAGCAACGCCTGTTGCTCCTGTCGCACCTGTCGCACCTGTTACACCATTTGCACCTGTCGCACCTGTCACTCCTGCTCCTGTTGCTCCAGTCGCTCCATCTCTCCCTGGCGTTCCTTCTGTACCTGTTGCTCCGGTTGGTCCTGTTGACCCGTTTCCTCCTGTTGCACCAGTCGCTCCTGTTGCTCCCGTATATCCAATATATTCTCCATACAATTCTGAGTAGACAAGACGATGAGCAGTCACTAATTGGCCTGTACTACTTTTCCCCCAAACTGAGATTTCAATTGGATCGTCTATCGGATCCGGTGTTATGAATAAGAATTCAAACGAATCAAAATTTGCATAATAATCCCTTGTTATCACTTCTTCAGGTTCTATTAAATGAAGTTCACTAACATAAAGCGTTCTTACACCTTCCATATAGTATCCTTCAATTAGAAGCGACGATATAAGAGTATCACTCTGATTCACAAGTTTAATAGTAACAATCTGAGTTGGTCTTACACCGTCTACCGGATTATTCTCTATAGGTCCCGTAGATAATTGACTCATTTTCGCAACCCCTCATTTTCAACTTTTCTCTTCTATAGGAGAACTGTATAAGATATCAGAAAGTATCGGTTATCGTTAATTAACAGTGGGTATTATCCCTTCCTTCTTCTCCCAAGTTACTATTCGATGAAGATCTACCAATTGCCCAGAAGACTGTTTTCCCCAGACTGAGATTCCTATCTCTGTTTCTATCTCCTCTCCCGTTTCAAACAGAAATTCAAAGGCATTTAAATCAGCAAAAAAAACTCTGGTCAATGCTTGATTAGGCGCAATAACTAGCATTTCATTCACATACATCGTTCTTACAACATCTAATACAAAACCTTGAATTACAAGGTTATAAGGATTGATAGCATCGCGATTTACTATGTTCACTGTTAGGATTTGTGTCTCTCTAACTCCCATAAAAGGACTATTATCTATAGGTCCCGTTTTATATATCGCCATCTTTTTTGTTCCTCCCCTCTATTACAAATTGAAAGTTTAGAACGGCAACATTAGCTCTATGTTTCGAAATGATTAGCTATATACAGCTCTATACAGTAATATTCATAGCTTAAAGCTACGTGTGGACGTTTTTACATAGAATTGTCAGTCTTTTTTATTTAAGAACTCACTACCTATACCCGCAATCTACTAAACTGTTAATTTACATGCTGTGTACATTAGACAAGCAAGCTCAAAATCCACTGTTGTTAGTGTATTGCGATCCTTACAACGTTGCCGGAAGAAAGCAGCGCTGTTAAGTTATACCGACTTTTGCAATCAATTAAAAGATGTGCCTTAAAGCCAACCCAGAACATGTCTTCAGAGTTATTCTTCACTTATATTAATTTTCATGTCACAAAAATCCTCAGACGGAATAGAATAATTAGATAAAATTCTATTGAAGTACATCTTTCCAAAAAACTTCTAAAAAATATGTAGCTCACCTATAAAAAGGTGTACTGCTCAGGTTGGTGAAGCTAAACAGGTTGTTCAACAATTGTCTGGATCATGAGGGGGTAAATAATGATTAATAGGAATAGTTTGTTTCAAAGAATTATGAAAATACAAACTGATTCTTCCTTACATGATTTTGGAGGGGGCAGCCCTCTGAATAAATGTTATGTTATGGCATACTTAATCAAGAAATTCGACCTTAAGAATTATGTGGAGATTGGTGTTTATAAAGGAAGAAGTATCCTTTCTGTATCACAAGCTATTAAAGATAATGCTGGAACTGCTTACGGAATAGACCCTTATGAGCTCAGTGAAGCCATGCAATACGATATTGATGAAAACTTAAGAGATCAAGTAAATAACTTTGTTGAAAAATTGAATTTCGAAGATCTATATATAAATTTCATTTTAAAGCGAGAAGTATTTGGACTTAAAAATGTAATTGAATTAATCAGAAAAACCTCATCCGAAGCTGTTATAGATTTACAACATATCGAAATTGATATGCTCCATATAGATGGCAATCATGAATATAAGCATGTACTTGAGGATCTCACCAATTATGCTCCTCTTATTAAAGACGGGGGATTCATTGTTTTTGATGATATCCATTGGGATTCAGTAAGACAATGCTATGACGATATTAAACAGGATTATATTGTTTTATTCGAAACGATGTACTATGGAATTCTAATGAAAAAAGAAAAAAATCAAAAAAATGTAGACCTTGCAAATTTGACCTCAAAAAAGTTAAAAAATCTTTATACTAAGCTCCGTAATATTGAACAACAAACACAAAAAAAGAAACCTACGGTTAACGTAGGTGTTCTTGCATATAACCATGAAAACTATATTCTACAATGTCTTCAATCTATTGTGACTCAAAAAGGTGACTTTAATTTGAAAATCGTTATCTGTGACGATAAATCGACAGACAAAACAGCCGAGTATATCGAGTCGTTTATTAAAAGCTCTCTGATTCCTAATGGAGTAAGCTTTGTGTTCTTAAAAGGTGAAGAAAATGTGGGAATGGTTAAGAATTTACAACGCCTATTGGAAGCTTGCCGCGGGAGTGACTTTTTAGCATTAATCGATGGTGATGATTATTGGAATGAAGAACATAGGCTGCAAAAGCACATAGACTTATTAGAAAGCCATCCAGAATGTGCACTTTCGTTTGATAGTATTATTTTATATTGGGAAAACCAAGGTGTATTTGGACCTCATCCCTTACAGTACGCAAAAACTAAAGAGATTTATACTACTGCAGATATCATTCAGTCTAATATAATCGGAAACATTTCCTGTTGTTTTTACGATGCGAGCTACCTGAATCAAATTCCAGATGATCTATTTACCTCCTCCTTTGTTGGGGATTGGATATTAAATATAGTCTATTCTCAGTTTGGAGACATCGGTTATATTAATAAACCTATGACGGTTTATAGAAAGCACGATAATGGGATTTGGACTGGAAATAAGACATTTAATCAATTTGAGAAGAAGAAATATCTAATTGAAAGTGTAGATAAATGTAACCAGCTTTTAGATTTTCTTTATGATGAAGAGTTTACTAAAGTGAAAAATCAACTACCAAGATATCTTTAAATATATTAATAAATAGGAGACTCAAACACAACACTTAAAACCAGTGATGAGACCATAGGCATATCTTAAATCTAAGAGATATGCCTATGAAACACATTCGGGTGCACATCACCGGATCGATTGTATCGTGAAGAATTCGTCCGAGAAGATCAAACGCCCCTAAGGTTCAAATTAAGTTGAGTTAAATCTTTTCTTAACGACTGCAGGGACACCAGCAACCAAAGTAAAGTCGGGAACGTCGTCTTTGACAAATGCTCCTCCACCAATCGTAGACCAACAACCAATGCGGCGTTTCTCACGGACCGAAGCTGCGATACCAATATAAGCGCCTTCATCAATGGTTACATTACCGGCTACATTAACACCAGGAGACATAGTTACAAAATCACTAATTATTACATCATGACTGAGACTAACACCTTGGTTAATAATAACATGCTGGCCGATCCTGATATTTCCAGATAAGATAGCCCCTTGAAAGATCATACTTCCTTCTCCGATGATGTTACTTTGAGAGATTCGAACATGGGGATGTATCAAAGCGGATGCAATACGGAATCCTGATTGGATGGTTTCATGAGCGAATCTTTTTTTCAAACTCGTATCGCCCACCCCGGCGCATACTAGCTCTACCTCGTTTTTTAATAGCTCAATATCAACCAAAGTTCCCAGAACGGGAATACCATCGACAATCCGGCCTTTGAACTCAGGTCGTTCGTCTAAAAATCCCATTACCTGAACGTCTAATTGTTCGCATAACCAGTTAATCTCTCTGGCATGACCACCAGATCCCCAAATGACTAGTTTTCTCATCGGTTAGCTTCTCCCAAGCTTCCAAGAAATTTAGTAATTCTTCGAATCGTAACCTCCTCCAGTTCCTCCCACAAGGGTAAGCTGACAATATGTTTCGCGGTATGTTCGGTAACCTTCATGGATGCTCTCGGATAGCCTTGGAATTGCTTATGCTGATGACATGCCGGGGAAAAGTAGGTTCTGGCTTCAATGGAGTTAGAGGCTAACGTTTCGACTACTTCACTGTTACTATGGGACTCCGGACTGAGGATAGAAATAAATTGATGAACAACAGATCCTTGTGATTTATGCATGGACCAGCCTTGTTCAAATAAACCTTCTTTGTCCAGTTCTTGAAGATACATTTTATAAATTGCCTTTCGATTCTCCTGTATGGCGGGGAATTGATCTAGAGTAGCTAAGGCAATAGCTGCGGTGTACTCCGACATCTTACTGTTTAACCCTTGGATAACGGACTCCCTGTTGCTGGAGAAGCCAAAATTCCCTGCTTGACGTATTCGCTTAATAAGATCCTGGTCCATACTGTAGACCAATCCACCTTCTCCAATTCCGAAGGATTTGGTGGCATGAAAGCTGAACACTACTGCTCCTCCGAAGCCTTTGCCAAAATGAGTGGCCTCCTCTAAGGTTTTTGTGCCAAAACTAGAAGCAGCATCAATAACTACTGGAACACCTTGCTGCATTAGCGAATTATATAACGATAAATCTATGGCTGTACCAAATGTGGCATAAGGAATAACAACCGCAACCTCATCTCCAAGCTGTTTGACGGTATGTTCTAATTGCTCCCTATTCATTTGTAAATTGTCCGGTTCAATATCTAGGAAATAAGGTTCAAGTCCACACCATTGTGCGGCAAGGGGGGTGGCAGCAAAAGTGAAGCTTGGCATAATTGCATACTTTCCTTTGGAGCGCTTGGATTGAGAAATTGCTACCATAAGTCCGATCGTAGCATTATGAACGGTCACAGCCGAACCGTTCCCTCCGAACATTTCCGTAATGACACGTTCTTCAAATAGGTTGTTTAAGGGCCCATAATTAGAATAGATTCGGGTTGCCTCAATTTTCTCATAGTAAGTAAGAAATTGTTCTTTTTTTACTAAGTTAGGTCGTAAAAAGGGGATTTCAAACATGCACGGACCCTCCTTCATTTGTAGCAATTAAATCTAAGATAAAAGTTTCTATAACGTTGTTAATATCATTTCAATTCGCTTAATATCACTAGAAAATTGATGATGATCCTTTACACGATTAAGATAAGAATGGAGGGCAGCTTTATATAAATCGTTTGTCTCTAGAAATCCATCATCTCTAGCGGCGATAGTAATATCCAACCATTCAGAGAATACCTTAGGGCCAAGTGTTTGATTATTTTGATTAGGATGTATGCGGAAA
This sequence comes from Paenibacillus sp. FSL F4-0236, assembly GCF_038000135.1. Taxonomy (NCBI): domain Bacteria; kingdom Bacillati; phylum Bacillota; class Bacilli; order Caryophanales; family Paenibacillaceae; genus Paenibacillus; species Paenibacillus sp. FSL F4-0236. The sequence continues at coordinate 444,879 of NZ_JBBOBK010000001.1, read as the reverse complement.
TAGCTTAGAGCTTCCGGAATATACACTGCTTTTCCTTTGGATAGTAAGTTTAACCAAGAGGCTAAATCATTGAGAAGAGAATACTGTTTTCCTAAATACACTCCAAATGGATCGATAAGATCGGCTTTTTTGAATAATACCGTTGTAGGTTCACCTATTACATTTAAGCAACGACTTAATGCAATATTTGCAAGCTGCTTTCCGTCCATGATCCTTGTTTCTTGATATAACCTATCCGTTGCATAGAGAGGAGGGATAAATACACCTGATTCATTAATCGTTTGTCGGTATGAGGTAACCAGCGTAATGTTCTCAAATTCTCGAAAATAACAGATCATCTTTGCAATTTTTTCTTTATGAAATACATCATCATCCATTAAGTAATTGATATATTCCCCGGATGCCAAGTTATAGCACTTATGCCAATTTTCAAGAAAAAGATTTTTTTCATTTTTGAAATATTTTATTTGAGGAAACGCGTTTAAATAGGGAACTAGCATCTCCTGTACATTATTATTCGAGCTATCATCACAGATGACGATCTCTATATTCGGGTAGGTCTGTTCGAGTACACTATCAATGGCGATTTGAAGCGTATGCGGTCGGTTATAAGCAGGTATTACTACACTCACTAAAGGGTATTTCACTTGAATCCACCTTTCTAATTCGGCAATGTGGATTTTTGTTATTTGCTAACATACACATAAACACTCCCATATATATATTAATGAAGCATCGAAATGATGATAAAAATGTCTTCACAACTAGTAAAGGGGAATGTTCATGTCACTTGATTTCACTCCATTATTGACAGCACATCTTTTTGTAGCTGATACGGTGTTAAAGGATGAACTTGAAAAGTTTGTAGAGAAAATGGAAGAAAGCCATATTACCGTAAATCAGTATGAAGCAGGCCATCCTATACAAGAGACTATTCTCCAAGGACCTCACATCTATATTTCTTTGGGTGAGGATTGGGGCGCGTTTAGTGCTCTTATTGAATTGCCTAAGCATGAAAAAAAACGCTGGTTGCACTTTCATTCACCTAACGAAATTCAGCCTGAACATTTATTTTTCTGCTGGCTCAAAGCTACAAACCCTCTCCCAGAGAATCGGATGATTCCTCCAACTCGTTTTTCATCAGCCACACCCTTAATATCCGTATTTACTGCAGCCTACAGATCCAAAGAGAAAATTGATCGGCCCTATCAATCCTTATTGAAACAGACATATACAAATTGGGAATGGGTAATCGTAGATGATTCCGGTGATGATGATGAAACATATAGACAATATTTACTTCCACTAAATGACTATCGCGTTCGCAGATATCGTCAAGACTCACGTAATGGTTATATCGGGGCAAATAAAAGGTATGCTGCAGGGCTATGCAGAGGAGAAATATTAGTAGAAGTCGATCATGATGATGAGCTGACAGCTGAGTGCCTTGAGAAAATTGTCAGTGCGTTTAAGCAAAATCCAGATTGTGGGTTTGTATATGGGGATTGTGCCGAGGTGTATGCAGGAAGTAACTATGCGCATTGGTACGGTTGGGACTGCGGCTTTGGTTACAGTATTTATTACCGGGTCTGGCTGCATGACATGAACCGATGGCAAAATGCTCAGAAACATACAACTATTAACGGAAAGACCATTTCTCACCTTGTCGGTTTGCCTAATCACCCTCGTGCGTGGACAAGAGATTGCTACCATCTAATCGGAGGACATCGAGATGAATTATTGGTAGCAGATGATTACGACATGCTGGTACGTACGTTTCTTTGTACTAAAATTGTACAGATCCCTGATTTGTTATATATCCAATATCGCAATGAACATGGTAGCAATACCACATTTTTAAGGAATAAACAGATTCAAATTCTGGTTCGGCAATTAATGAGAGCATACTATCAAAGAATTACAATGAGATTAATCGAGCTTGATTTACCGGAAAAAATACCATATAACCGTATATGGGAGACCTCTGTTAATGATCCTGCCCGGAAATCTGCGCATGTGATTCATGAGGATTCTTCCCGTTACTCAATACTGTTTCCAATCCCATACAGTTGTCCTGAAGAGCACACCCAATTAATGAAAACACTCCAAAGGGGTGTTGAAAACAATTTTAGGAACACAGAGATAGTGGTTGTTGGAAGAATTCCGGAGGAAGTTGAAGTCTATGCCTCCAAAGCTCCTACCGGTGCCATTCGATGGTGGCCAATGCAAGAAAAGGATTCACTCGAAACTTGTATACAATATGCCAAATACATTGCTTCGTGTAAGGAAAAGGTGGTTGTATTACCGTAAATCATAAGAATGATGATTAGAATAAATTCAAACCTTTGCGAAGTTTACTGAGTAATTCTCATGGATCTGGCCAAAGGTTTTTTTGTAATTCTATGAAGCAAGCTTACTCAAAGTAATCTAGAGGTCGGGGGGGCTTTCTCTTGCCCACAATCTACTAAAGAAGGCTGCAGTGAACGCAAAAAATGAAGGAGCTAAGCATCTACAAACCGCTTAGCTCCTTCGTCTATTCATATTTCATAAATGTTATGGCACTTAGGTTGTTCCAAAGATGACTTTGGGGACAGCCCCATAAAGTATACCTAACTTGAAGCCCTCAAGAAACTATTATAACACTGTAGGTCCTTACGGTCCTTGATCTCCTTGAGGTCCTTGTACTCCTTGAGGTCCTTGGTCTCCTTGCGGTCCTTGATCTCCTTGATCACCTTGAGGTCCTTGGTCTCCTTGATCTCCTTGATCTCCTTGCGGTCCTTGGTCTCCTTGCGGTCCTTGAACGCCTTGCGGTCCTTGTACTCCTTGCGGTCCTTGTACTCCTTGAGGTCCTTGGTCTCCTTGCGGTCCTTGTACTCCTTGAGGTCCTTGATCTCCTTGCGGCCCTTGATCTCCTTGCGGTCCTTGGTCACCTTGAGGTCCTTGATCACCTTGCGGTCCTTGGTCTCCTTGAGGTCCTTGGTCTCCTTGCGGTCCTTGGTCACCTTGAGGTCCTTGATCTCCTTGAGGTCCTTGAACACCTTGCGGTCCTTGATCTCCTTGAGGTCCTTGAACACCTTGCGGTCCTTGGTCACCTTGAGGTCCTTGATCTCCTTGAGGTCCTTGGTCGCCTTGTGATCCTTGAACACCTTGCGGTCCTTGTACTCCTTGAGGTCCTTGTACTCCTTGAGGTCCTTGATCACCTTGTGGTCCTTGAACACCTTGCGGTCCTTGTACTCCTTGAGGTCCTTGAACACCTTGTGGTCCTTGAACACCTTGAGGTCCTTGGTCACCTTGCGGTCCTTGAACGCCTTGCGGTCCTTGAACGCCTTGCGGTCCTTGAACGCCTTGCGGTCCTTGAACGCCTTGCGGTCCTTGGTCACCTTGCGGTCCTTGAACGCCTTGCGGTCCTTGAACGCCTTGCGGTCCTTGGTCTCCTTGCGGTCCAGTATCACCTTGAGGGCCTGCGATCTCTGTTCCTAAAAGTTCATCAGAGACTAATCGATGGGCAGGCACGAATTCCCCAGCAGCATTTTTACCCCATACAGAAATTTGTGTTTCATTCTCAGCTGGTCCACTTATGGTAAAAACGAACTCTATCGCATCGAAATTAGCGAAATAGTTTCTAGATAATACTACATTAGGTCCTATGGGTACTAATTCTTGTACATATAATATTCTGGTACCATTTAAATGAAAGCCTTCAATAACAACATTAGAAGAATTCACAGGATCGCGATTATCCAATTTTATTAACACTGTTTGAGTGGGCCTAACACCACTAACCGGATCATTTGCAATAGGTCCTGTTGATAATACTGCCATTACGGCACTCCCTCCTTTCTGAAAAATACAGTTAATCAAGGTTTCTTGTTAAACTGCTCTTTTTTATAATATGTTTCAACTATTTATTAAGAATGTGGTTATTACCCTGCATATATGTTGAATTTATGTTTCTAACTGCTCCTCTGCAACAACTCGTTGAACATCGATAATTACACCACTTTCGTTTCTCCCCCAAACTGAAATCTCAGTGCTTATTTCCGCAGAACCGTCTGTGGTGAACACGAATTCATATGCATCAAAGTCTGCTCCAAAATTTCTCGTAATAACTTCATTGGGTGCAATAGATATTTCTTCTAGTACGTAGAGTGTTCTGAAGCTGTTTAATTTGTAACCTTGAATATGAACAGAAGAAAAATTGATAGAATCACGGTTTACGATTTTGATAATGACCGTTTGAATTGTTCTGACACCACTAACAGGATCGTTTGCAATGGGTCCTGTTGATAATACTGCCATTAAGCTATTCCCTCCTTTATTAAGTATTTTTCAAAAACTCAGGTTTACAAATAAAAAATACAAAACTAAAAATTGGGAAAGAGTTAATTCCCATGTATTGTATTAATAATTTGTTTCATTTGATTGTTTGAATACCCAAAAATTTTATATTAATTTAGCTATGACTTGATAGTTTTTGAGACTTCAATCCCTGCAGGAGCTCAAGGAAGTTGGGATTAGCTCTAACACCCTATTGCTTTTTTCGAAATATTCGTTATACTAATAAAAATTATTCAAGCATCGATGAGCGGGAGAGTAGTTAACGTGTTCTAGTCCTCAGCGAGCCGGGTAAGTGCAAGCCGGTACAGATCACCTAATGAAGCGCACCCGTGAGATGGACTTCTGAACCTAAGTAGGAAGTCCCGGCTAAAGACCGTTATCCTGTAAGGTGGCTAAACATCTGTTTAGCAACGAGAGTGGTACCGCGAGCGCTAAAGCCCTCGTCTCTTTTGAGACGAGGGCTTTTTTGTATTTTCAAAGGAGGGTATAAAATGTTAAGTCAAATCATCAAAAACAGCATTGAACAAAGTGTAAAAAAAGTATTCCACACCTTAGAAGTTGCCTACCCAAAAGATGTTGCAATTCTGATCGAACAGCCAGCTAATCTAGAGCATGGTGATTATTCCTGCAATATTGCTATGCAGCTAGCCAAACTCCTGCGTAAATCCCCTCTCGTCATAGCAGAGTTAGTAAAAGCAGAAATCAAATTACAAGAGAGTTACACGGGTCTTTTACAAAAAGTCGAAGTAGCTGCTCCTGGATTTATTAATTTGTATATGAATTGGCAGGTGTGGGCTAAACATTCCTTTGATCTGCCTAACAGCACAAGGGAAAAGGTCATCATCGAGCACACTTCAATCAATCCAAATAAAGCTGCTCATGTAGGTCATCTGAGAAATGCCTGCATCGGCGATGCGCTGGTCAGAATCATGAAAAGAACCGGACATAACGTAGAGGTCCATAACTACGTGGATGATCTGGGCAACCAGCTGGCAGATACAGTCGTTGGTTTATTAAATGTACCCTTGGAAGGGGATCATCAACGTTTCGGTGATTATTGCTGGGATCTATATGCCAAAGTGAACAAAGAATATGCACGGAATCCAGAGATCACTCACAAGCGCACGGATATGCTGCATGCCCTTGAAAAGGGTGATGGTAATGAGGCGTGGCTAGGCAACTTAGTTGCTGAACGTATTGTGAGAGAACATGTATCGGAAATGAAGCGTTTTGGTATTCACTATGACCTGCTGGTGTGGGAGAGTAATATTTTAAAAGAGGGCTTCTGGACAGCCGCATCTGAGCTATTGAAGCAAACGGCAGTTTTTGTACAGGAGACTGAAGGCAAACTTGCGGGCTGCTGGGTGCTAAAGCAAGGGACAGAGGTTAGCAGTGGAGCGAATTCAGAGGATCATCAGATGGATAAGGTGCTTGTGCGTTCGAATGGGATTTTGACGTACACAGCCAAAGACATTGCTTATCATCTCTGGAAATTCGGTCTACTAACCAAAGATTTCACCTACAGTGAATTCTCGTCTGGTTTATGGACCACAGGATTAACTGGAACCCATGAGCCCTATGGACATGCCAACCGTGTTATTAATGTGATCGATTATAGACAGGAATATCCGCAACAAATGGTTAAGCAAGCTTTAGGAGCACTAGGATATAACGAACAGGCTGAGAAGCTCCATCATGTAAGTTATGGCGTTGTTTCTCTTAGTCCGGCCTCTGCTGCTGAGCTAGGGATAGATGTTTCAGAAGGGAAATCTTCTTATGCCATGTCCGGGCGCCAAGGAATCGGTGTTAAGGTGAGCGATTTAGTAAAGCTTATGGAACAGAACATAGAACATTCGCGCTCCGATAAAGAGGGTCTTTCCAGCCACATCATTGCAGCTGCTGCTATTCGTTATTATCTGCTGCGGTTTAACCTGGGAACGGAAATCGTGTTTGATTTCAAACAGGCTACCGAAATATCCGGTAATACCGGGGTTTATCTGATGTACACCTATGCCCGTGCCAGCAGTGTTTTGAGCAAATCTACAATCCCGTTCAGCACAGATAGCTCAGAACTTCAATGCCCCATCGAAATGGAAAAGGCAGAGCTCGCTTTGCTGAGACAGCTTAGCCTCTGGCAGGAGACATTGTATTCTGCCAGCATAGAATTGACGCCGAATATACTCTGCACATACGCGCATACCTTAGCCACACTTTTCAATAACTTCTATTCTATATGTCCGATTTTAAAAGGTGCGGAGGCTACCATCGCGTTCCGCCTCTGGCTCACTTCGAGATTTAAGGACACTTTAGGTGAAGTGCTAGAGGTACTTGGGTTACCGACACCGAGCCGTATGTAGTACAAAAAGGGCAATCTCCACGCTTATCGCGGAGATTGCCCTTTTTTTATTATCTTACTTATAAATGTCTATCACATTTCCAGCTTCTACGCAGAGACGATCAAAGTCCTCACGTTTGATACGGATACCACCACTACGGTAGCGATTAAGCGTACCTTCGGCTTGAACTTCTGTACCGTTAACAGTAATCCGACTGTTATCAGAGCCCGTAAGGTGATAAATAAAGTCTACCTTAGTGCCTGCATATTCAAAGCTAAAGCGCATTCCGTCCAGCGACTCCGGCAGAATTGGATCGACGATTAAATCTCCGCCTTCCGTACGGATCCCCAGTGCATTCGAGATCAACTGGTTCATGTAGATCCCAGGACCGCTTGAATAGATTCTCCAGCCACCTTTAACCGCTACGTCACCATTACGCAGTTTATCGAAATTCTCCTGTGCCTCGTAACGGGTGTTAAATTTACCATCCGAGCTACTGAAATAAGAGTTAGCCTGACGTAGTTCAGCGTTTGGCACCACGTCGCGGATTCCGATCGGATTGATCGCCGCTAGGCCATTCCAGACCTGATCGGTTTTCCCTAGCTTAGCCATAGCTTCTACATAACGGATGTGTGCATGTACATATTGAAGTCCAATTTCCCGACCAAAGTTAGAAGCTTGCTCCGCACGTTTGAAATGGGTGCTTACGCCGCCAACATATTGAGCTGGACGGTTCATCAGACGAACGCCATCTGGACAGAACAGTTTATCCTGGATTACTTCATAGTGGGCTTCGGCTTGTTCTGGTGTAAGCAGCTCACTGATCATACTGCGCGTCATTGGCAGCAGACGGTATTGGATCCCTGTTTCCGTATCACTTGGATGTACCATAAGCTTCACTTGCTCTGGGTCCTCCATATACAAGAAGCCTGGAATTACCTCAGATTGAAGCATATGTGTGTTGAAATCCTCACGGATTCCCTCCACCATCGCTTTCAGCTCTTCCGAACCTGCTGGATCAACTTTATGAATCACTTCTGAGAACTGATTCAATGTCTGATAGGTAAGCGCCACTGTCCAGCTGCTAACCATGTACTGCTTCAGCTGTGGATTAGCCGGTTGGAGTGTATCATCCCAGTCACCATCACCGTAAGAAGACAAATGCGTGTCATGCAGGAAGTGATTCTTAATATAAGCAACTTCCTTCCGTGCATGATCCAGCAGCGTCGCTTTTTCCTCTGTAAAATCAAAGCTATGCTTACGAGTATAAGGCACAGTCGCTTGCAAAATACTGTAGTCTTGCGTTACCGCCAAATAGTCTCCAAGCACTTTGAGTGGCCATACAATAATATCTCCGTGGCTCTCCTCTTGCTGAATCTTCGTATATTTATCAAACATGAACCACTGTGGCCAGTTACCATCATCTTCATATTGATGAGCATACAGGGTCAGCAATATTTCGCGAACCTGATCGTATTTTTGCGTAGCCATGAAGTATTCCACTGGTCCCTGACACACGTCACGGGTTCCCCAAGCAGCGCCGCCGTATTGTTCCAATCCGTGAGGGACTGAATAATGGACGAGCATATTATGTGTATACCACCAAGCTAGAGCATTTACCTTAAACAACTCACCTTCGGACCCATCACCTAACGTCAAGCGGAAGCCATTCATAACCCCGCTGTAGAACTCGCGGTATGCGGAAATCTCCTCTTCGGCTGTACGGCTGCTCGATTGAATCTCCTTACCATCCAGAAGACCTTGAATGTTCAATGTCCATTCACTGCTCTCCGACAGTTCCAGAATAGCTAGCGGCGCATCTGACTGGTCAGCATGAGAGACAAGTCTACCTTCATTTTGAAGAGTGAAATCCGCTCCCTGTACCTGGAATTTATATTGCAGATCAGGATATTCTCCTGCACTTAGTGCACTTCTATCAGCCGAGAAGGTTACGGTTCCCTCTTCTTGTTTGAATTGATATGGAAGCTCGTATTCGTTAACGTTCATAGTGATTTGATTAGTGACTAGATAGCGATAAGCTTTTCCACTTTCCGTACGCACATTCAGGAATATCTCCGGAGAATCTGCAGTAGTGTAGTTCGTAATAATAAAGCATTCGCCATCTGTTCTGTAATACCAACGGGCATAGTTGAAACCAACCTCGAACAATGAAGGCATGGTCAAGAGGCGATATTCGCCATTCCACTGTACATAGATTCTTTGTCCCGAAGCCTTTGGAATGTTAAGTGCATTTCTGGCATTGGTCATGAGCTTGTTGAAATTGGTATTGCCAATAACGATTTGAGAGTTAAATATTCCGTACATATAGGAAGTCGTAGTGATTACCTTATCGTTAAGTCGGGCATTATCCCCACTCATTAGAATATGACCATGAGGACGCTCTACCTTAAGTTCCTTCTCTTTTAATACAACATGCTCATAATTTTCCGTGAAGAAAGACAGAAGCTGGTCTCCCTCTTTTTCCTCTTGATAGCGAACCGGGAACAAGGCTTCGATCTCTTCGCTCGTCAGAGAATTTGCAGCTAGTGGTGCTCCCAGCTCTTTTGTCAAGAAAGAACGCTCGAGCGGTGCTTCAGCTTCTAAAGGCAACTCTTTTACCGTTTCCCAAGCCGCAGCAACATCCTTCGTGAATTCTAACGAGGTAATCGCTTCTGGATGATCTTGCTTGAACAATCCATAAAATACAAACCGGGCTTCCCCACTCAGCTTCACCCGCTCCGATTGCAGCGCAGTATAAGCGAATTCATATTGATAGATTTCATTACTTAATTGCTCACGGCTCAGGCTTTCTGGTTGATTGGTCTCTTTATAAGACAATCCAAAGAATTGGAAACCATCTGTTGAGAAGCTTGCTGCCTTAGTGATTGCACCCTGTTGTAGATATGGAAATTTGCCACCTTGCGGTTGATTCTGTCTGGAACATACTACATATCCCTTTGACTGATCCTCGAATACGGCGTGGTCAATATACTGTGACAGATAGGCTTCATTACTGCGAACAGCACCGATATCGGCAATACCCACATCTTGTCCGTACACGAGATCCACATCTGCATCTTGCCCTTTAAGCTTCACGTCCCAGAACCAAGCGCCTTGAGCCGTCGGAGTAAAAATAACCTGATACTCGATATTTTCCGCAGTACCTTCCCAAACCAAGCGGTTCCCAGCCTTACGTACAGTGCTTGAGGAATGAATGCCCAGCAAAGGAACAGCTTGAATGCTTCCATTACTATGAATGCGTAAATATAGGTTGGATAAGGAGCCATCCACGATATTAGGCAGCAATTGATTGATCATTGTCCGTTCATGGAGAACTTGGAACAAGTCCCCACTGTTTGTAAAAGTGAATGATAAGTCTCCAGCGTTTAAATGGATGTTAGAATTCATATTAGTAGTCATATTCTTGCACTCCTCTATTACGACAGCCTGTGTCGTATATATTCTACTTAAGCTAATGTTAAGCGAAAATCGCGTTCTTTAACCTCTTGGCTATTTGGACCCACAAACAATTTGAATTGTCCCGGATCACTGCTAAAGCTTAAGTCGCTATGATAGTAACGAAGCTGTTCTTCTGTAAGCGTAAAGCTCACTTCCTGGCTTTCTCCCGGGGAGAGGCTGATCTTGGCAAAGTCTTTCAGTTCCTTCATCGGTCTGACAACTTCTCCTGAAATGTCTCGGATATAGAGCTGCACTACCTCTTCTCCTTGTACATCGCCTGTATTAGTCACTGTAACAGTTACTTTAATAGGCTGATCCTTCGTCATTATTTCACCGGAAAGGATCGGTTCACTGTAGCTAAATGTCGTATAACTAAGACCAAAGCCAAATGGCAGGAACGGCTCATTAGGAATGTCCAGATATTGTGAGACATAACGCTTGTCAGCACCCGGTACATGAAGAGGACGTCCTGTATTGAAATGATTGTAATAAACCGGAATTTGCCCAACAGATACAGGGAAAGACATCGTTAATCTTCCTGACGGATTCTCGTCACCATACAGTAGACTGGTAATCGCCGCGCCGCCCTCGCTTCCTGGGAACCAGGCTTCCAGAATAGCATCCGCGTTCTCGATCACACCACTAAGATCCAGCGGGCGTCCGTTAAACAACACCACCACAACAGGCTTACCCAGCGTCTTCATACGTTGCAAAAGCTCACGCTGCGCTTCCGGTAAGCGGATATCTGAACGACTTCCAGCTTCTCCACTCATATCTGAATGTTCTCCAAGCGCCAGCACAATCACATCGGCTTCCAGCGCTGCCGCTTTCGCCTCCAGCCATTGCTCTTCTGTAAAGCTCTCAATCCCGGAGCCTTTTGCAACGGTAACCTTACCTGCAGCTGCACGAGCTTCAAAAGCTGGAGCAAGACGGCTAGCTTCTTCTGTTGAACCCAACCAGGACCATGGTCCAAGAATATCTCCGTTATTAGCAAACGGTCCGATTAGCGCAATCCGCTGCTCTGTCGCAAGCGGCAGAACCTGATCATTCTTCAGTAGAACGCAGGATTTAACCGCTAATTCTCTCGCTGCTGTCCGGTGAGCATCACAGAAAATTACCTCGCGCTCTTTCTCTATATCTGCCCCACGTAACGGATTCTCAAACAAGCCCAGTCTTTGCTTCAATTTCAAAATACGAAGTACGGCTTCATCAATGATACTTTCATCCACTTGCCCATCTGCTACAAGAGCTGGCAGTTGGTGCACATAACACTCTGTCATCATCTCGATATCCACGCTAGCTTTGATAGCTTTAAGTGCTGCTTCAGCCTCATCCTCGGCGACACCATGCGGGATCAGTTCCTTCACCGCGCCCCAATCCGAGATCAACACGCCGTCAAATCCCCATTCCTCACGCAGCAGCTGACGGAGCAGCTTAACGTTTCCGCTTATTGGAATCCCGTCAATCGTGTTGAACGAAGTCATAACCATTTCTGCACCCTCATCCAGTGCTGCACGATAGGCTGGCAGATAATATTCCCGTAGCTGACGTTCTGATAAATCGACCGTATTATAATCCCGTCCGCCTTCGGATAGACCATAGGCTGCAAAGTGCTTAACGCAAGCCGCCAGACGACTTACATCACCCGTCAAGTCATTTCCCTGAAACCCGCGTACAAATGCACGGGCAAACCTACCATTCAAATAAGGATCTTCGCCGGTAGACTCCATCACTCTTCCCCAACGCGGGTCCCGAACAAGGTCCGCCATAGGTGCAAAAGTAACGTGTACACCAGATACTGCCGCTTCTTTAGCAGCAATCTCAGCGCTTAGCTCCGCCCGTTCCATATCCCAAGAGCAACCAATCGCCAGTGGCACCGGAAAAATCGTCTTAAAGCCATGCACGATATCCGCCATCATCAGCAGTGGAATACCCAATCTATTTTTACGTAAATGAGCTTCTTGGACGGCAATGACTTGCTCTGCGCCCGAAAGTCCAAGTACTGAACCACTGTTCTCAATCATGTGATCCGTAATCCCCATGGATGCCATAGGGCCAGTGATTTGCCCTCCTTCTTCCGCTCCTTCATAGAAATTAGCAGCTAGCTGCTGCAATTGTGCTATTTTCTCTTCAAGCGTCATCTGGTTCAACAGGGACGTCAGTTGCTGGTCTTTCATCTCAAATCCTCCATAATATCTCTTTCTGCAATTGCTCATTGCTCTTAGTTGTACAAGAAATCAAAAGTTGTCTTCAGATGCTCCTCCCAGAATCTCCATTCATGTGTTCCCGGAGTCTCAACATATTGAAATGTATAGGGACTCGCTTGCATATGAGAAGCAAATTCCCGGTTCATCTCCACAAATGGATCTTCCGAGCCACAGCAGGTCAAAATTGAAGGCAGCTTACGTTTATCGTCGACCAATTTAGCCGCTAAAGCATACAGATCTTGATCCGGCTTAACTTGTAAGCGTTTTCCGAAAGTGCCTGCCATCTCCCTCGCCATATCCGAAGACATTTGCGGGTCTTTCAATCTTTTCTGAATATCTGTAACGCCTGATAAGGAAACTACTTTGCTGTAACGCTCAGGATAGGTAAGTGCACATTTTAGTGCCCCATATCCGCCCATCGATAGTCCGGCAACATACGTCTTTTGCGGATCATCATCCAGCCTCATCATTCGGCCACAAAGCTCAGGAAGCTCTTGCGTAACATAGCGGAAGTAATCCAGTCCGTACTCCATATCTGTATAATAGCTTCTTCCTACCTGAGGCATTATGACTGTACAGCCATACTTGTTAGCATACTGCTCAATGGTGGTCAGCCTGTACCATGTGCTAGCATTGTCGCCAGCACCATGTAACAGATAGAGCGTTCCTCCGGTGGTATTGCCCGAATCAACGGGAGAGATGATACTGATGGACGTTGTCATTCTTAAGGTAGGAGAACCAGTCTCAACGGTTAGAAGCGCCATATGTCATCTCCTTACGGAACCTTTTTTAAAATATAAGAAATTATATGCTTACGCTATAAATTATCCTTCTATTTCTCGCTCAAACGCTTACCGTCCTTATAAGGACGCCAAAGGCGTTTATGCTTGTTTATTAATCTTCTTACAAGATCCCCGCTTTACCAAAACAGACTCGAATACCACATGTTTGTTCTCCGATTGTCCCGAAATCAGGTCAAACAGAATTTCAACACTGGCTTTCGCCATATCCACCCCAGGTTGGCTAATCGTATCCAGCGATGGGTGATAGTATTCTGCCATCTCTATACCGTCAAATCCGATGATCGAAATATCATTTGGAATCGATAGACCCAAAGACAATAAAGCCTTGGCAGCTCCGATAGCGATGGTATCTGATGCGGCAAATACAGCGGTGATATCTTTTTTCTTATTAAGCAGTCTTTTCGTAGCCGTAAAACCAGAACTTGGACTGTATTCACAATCCTCTACCAAGGAAGCATCATACTCAATCCCATGATCCTCAAGGGCCTTAATATAACCCATAAGACGACGGTTTCCGGTAGTATGCTGAACCAAAGGAAATCTGGCCAAAAAGCAAATGTTCCGGTGTCCGAGTGAAATTAGATAGCTCACAGCTTTATAAGACTCTTGCATATCATCAATGATCACACTAGAGAATACGGCAGGATCAACATCCTTCGTAGTCGTGATGGTAGTCAAAACGAATGGGATCGGCAATTGTTTGAATTTTTCTTCAGAATGGTCATATGTACCACCCATAAAGATTACCCCGTATAAATTCTTTTCCTTCACAAGCTGAAGAGCAGCATTGATCTCATCCACTCCATCTTCAACATGCTGGATCAGAAGCGGGCAGCCGCGCAGATTCACTTGACGCTCTACTTCTTTGATCATGTCTGCAAAAAACGGATTTGCAATCCCCTTAACCATAAGTGCTATCGTATTAGAACGCGTTTTTTTCAGATTGCTTGCATTTCCATTTGGAATGTAATTATGTTCTCTTACAACAGCCATTACTTTAGCTCTGGTTGCATCACTTACGACACCGGAGTTATTAATTACCCTGGAGACCGTGGCGATACCAACGCCTGATAGCCTTGCAATATCCTTGATATTCATAATTCCCCCTGTTTCACCCCTATAATGAGCTCCCCTGCACCTGATGAAATCAGCTTGGTGGAAACGCATGAAATGATGGGAAACGTTTCCCATGACATCATTTTGACTGTTTTCGGATCTAAATCGCTTAATACGTTCATTATGGACAGATATTTTTTAGAAGTCAACCTATGATTTTTGACTAAAAATGATTTGCATCTCAAATTCGTTTTAAATTTTAATTGTTTTGGCGTTAAATAGTAGTCTTTCTGCTTGCATTGACTTTAAAATAAGAATAGAATAGCATCGATTTAGCTATTTAATATCTAGTCAGAGGAAACGTTTCCACATCATTTTCAATCATTTCGACTACCAAACTTCCTAATCCCAGCTTGGAATCTAAGAGAGAGAGGGCTACATTTTATGTTAAACATGACTTTCTTCGAAGCCCAGATCCGCGAACGTGGATTGAATGTGTTCAATGTTCGTGTGCTTCAAAATGGAACGTTAGTGGGAAAAGTGGATCTCGCAGAGGATATTCGGCGCTTGCAGCATTCGGTCAGCAAATCTTTTACATGCATGGCGGTGGGTCTAGCCATCGAAGAAGGAAAACTATCACTAAATACAACACTTAAGGATGTGTTTCCAGATTATGCATTTGCTCATAAAGAGGCCCTTCCTTCCATGCAACCTGGGGAGTTGACCTTGTTCGATTTACTACGTATGAGTACAGGGCATGATTCCCCACCGTTTTGGATTGAAGAAAGATTGGCCTTGAAGGATGTAAATTGGATACAACATTATCTATCGCTACCTTTAGACAGACCCCCGGGGGAACAGTTTACCTACAGCAGCGGGGATACCATTATGATCTCTGCAATGGTTCAGGCCCGTGTCGGACAAACCGTAAAGGATTACCTCATTCCCCGTCTCTTTGCCCCACTAGGCATAGAAAACGTCGATTGGGAAACGACCCCTCAAGGGATCACCCTCGGTTGTGCCGGACTTCAGATCAATACGGAAGAACTAAGCCGATTCGGACAGCTTCTTTTGCAAAAAGGAATGTGGAAGGGACAGCAGCTTATTCCCGCAGCTTGGATTGATTTTGTTACACAAAAGCAGATCGAAAATAACGGAGCTGGTGATTGGGGCCAAGGGTACGGCTGTCAATTCTGGCTGTGCACGCACGATGCATATCGTGCCGATGGTGCTCACGGTCAATTCTGCATTATTGCACCGGATGCACAAGTGGTAATCGCTATTAACAGTATGGAAGATAATATGCAAGCTATTCTAGACACTGTCTGGGAGGAGATCTGGCCGCTTCTTTAGCGGTGGGCATATGCAAGACAGCCTTCTCACGGGAAGGCTCAAGGTGCCGAGAAAGTAGTGGAGGCTACTTTCTCGGCACCTTCTTTTCGTATAATTAGGGAAAAGCTCCCTGTATTTAGCCGATAATTGCTTGAAATGAATGAAAGAGGGAAATCCTCCCTAAAAATCGGGGGAATATCTATATTCGCCAACGAATTAGTTAAATTACAGGGAGGATTTCCCTAATTATTAGTCTATTGAGCAGAAAGCTCTGAATTATAGGGAGATTTTCCCTAATTATCTATCAGAGCTTCAGTTTACTTACTTTGGCGAGGATGCTCTGCACGCAAAAACAGCCTTCCCGAAGGAAGGCTGTTACTTGACCCGAGCGGGATGCAGCCCTTTCGGGCTGACTGCGAAGCTGATCCTATCGATGCTTATGCTCCGACGAACCACCCGGGCTTCTCTTTCCCTGCATGCAAAAACAGCCTTCCCGAAGGAAGGCTGTTACTTGCCCCGAGCGGGATGCAGCCCTTTCGGGCTGACTGCGAAGCTGATCCTATCGATGCTTATGCTCCGACGAACCACCCGGGCTTCTCTTTCCCTGCACGCAAAAACAGCCCTCCCGAAGGAAGGCTGTTACTTGACGTCCCGGAAGGGATTCGAACCCCTGACCGTGCGCTTAGAAGGCGCATGCTCTATCCAGCTGAGCTACCGGGACATATAAGAATTAATGATATGTATTGACGCAACGATATTTATTATACCTTATTCAGCAAAATTTTCAAGATCAAACATTTTGGAAAATAAGTAATCTTAATCCTATTTTAATAATAACAAGGGTATCCTAGCTATTTTCATAGCTTACGGATACCCTCGTATCTACTCCATATTACTCCAGATTCCGAAAATGCTCCTCCAGCTGCTTTTTTAAATCTCCGTATGTCATTAATTCTCTCTGAAACTTGGAACGTTCATCTTCTGGCGTCATAATCATACTGCCTGTAAACGCGCTCGAAGTCACATCTTTAAAAGCATCATGCATATTGTTATCAAACCAATCGGTAGAAGTATCAGCATCATTAGTGAGGATACGGACAATCTCATAGCCTTCTTCGCGCTGATCTTCTACGATATACACCAAGAGCGCAGGATCACTAACAGCACCCGGCAATACACCTACTTCTGCACAAGGCGCACCGTCATACTCCATCATTCTGCGAATTTTGGCATCTTTAATATAATACACCTGTCATCCTTCCCTCCTGGCAAATTCCTCTCTCCCCTAGTGTTCGGATAAGGACATACATTTTATGCCTTCCTTCGGCATATATCTGTATTACTTGGCAAAAAAGTAAGGACAACAATCGCACAAAAAGAGAGGATGAACCATCATGTGCGGAATAACCGGATTTATCCAGTGGCGCGGAGATCTCACGCAGCACTCGCAGTTGCTGGTCAAAATGACTGAAACTTTAGCAAACCGCGGACCCGATGCAGCTGGAACTTGGATTTCAGGTCCTTGCGCATTCGGTCACCGCAGACTTAGCGTTATCGATCCAGAGAACGGCGCGCAGCCTATGATCACCCGCCATGAAGAACAGGTATACGCGATTGTGTACAACGGCGAATTATATAACGCACCCGAGCTCAAACAAGAACTTAAGCAGCGGGGTCATCAATTCCGTACCCAATGTGACACCGAGGTTCTGCTGCATGCCTATATCGAATGGGGACCGGATTGTGCAGAGAAGCTCAATGGGATCTTTGCCTTTGCAGTGTGGGACGGACTTCGGGATCAGGTCTTTTTTGCACGTGACCGCTTAGGTGTGAAGCCTCTGTTCTATAGTAAAGTAGATGACGTCTTAGTTTTCGGATCAGAGCCTAAGGCGCTGCTGCAGCACCCCAAGGTACAGCCGATAGTCGGGCCCGAAGGGCTGGCGGAAATCTTTATTATTGGTCCAGCCCGTACACCTGGACACGGTGTGTATAAAGATATGCAGGAGCTTCGTCCGGGGCATGCCATGATCTATAGTCGTGAAGGTCTGCGTAGTTACGCTTATTGGAAGCTGGAAAGCGCAAAACATACTGACAATGAAGCAGAGACAGCCGCTAAAGTACGTGAACTGCTGCAGGATACGCTCGAACGCCAACTGGTTTCAGATGTTCCTGTCTGCTCGCTTTTATCAGGAGGGCTGGACTCCAGTGCGCTGACAGCACTTGCAGTGGATTACTACAACCGAAACGGCCAGGGACGAGTGGATACGTATTCCGTCGATTATGTCGATAACGACAAGCACTTCAAGAGCCATACTTTTCAGCCCGGAGCAGATGGTCCATGGATTAAGCGAATGGTCGATGAATTAAATACGAACCATCACTATATCTCATTTGATACGCCAGAGCTTGTAGAAGCACTTGATAATGCGCTGTACACACGCGATTTACCTGGGATGACCGATGTGGACTCTTCTTTGTATTTATTTTGCCGTGAGATTAAAAAGAATGCTACTGTAGCCATTTCCGGCGAAGCTGCCGATGAGATTTTTGGCGGATATCCTTGGTTCCATCGGGAGGAGATGCTCTCCTCGGGCACTTTTCCTTGGTCAGTTGCTCCTAAAATGCGTGCAAGTCTATTATCCCCTGAAGTTAATGAATGGATTCGGCCGCTGGAATATTTGGGTGACAGATACAGTGATGCAGTAGCCGAAGTCCCAACATTGGATGGGGAGACAGGTAAACAAGCACAAATGCGTGTAATGTCCTATTTAAACATCACCCGCTTCATGCCTACTTTGCTCGACCGTAAGGACCGAATGAGTATGGGCGCCGGACTAGAGGTACGTGTTCCTTATTGTGATCATCGCCTCGTTCAATATGTCTTTAATATTCCTTGGGAAATCAAGAACCTGAACGGTCGTGAAAAAGGGATTTTACGCAAAGCGCTTGAGGGAATTCTTCCAGATGATGTGCTATATCGTAAAAAAAGTCCTTACCCGAAAACCCACAATCCAGCCTATTTAAACGCAGTACGAACACAAGTATTGAACATTCTAGATGACTCTACTTCGCCAATACTTCCTTTAATCGATGCCGCCAAAATCCGTGAGATCGCCGCTTCCCCAGAATCCTCTACCAATCTGCCTTGGTTCGGTCAGCTCATGTCCGGTCCTCAGCTGTTTGCTTACCTAGCTCAAGTAGATCTCTGGCTGCGTAAATATAACGTCTCCATCCAGTAAGCGACAAGCCAAACAGCAAGTCCCCGTATCGGTGGCTTGCTGTTTGGCTTGTATTCGTAATTTTTAGAAATTAAAATTGTCAGGATCCGGACCGAAACGATGGTCTCTGTTCAAATCTTCGATGGCTTTAACATCCTCATCACTTAACGTGAAGTCAAAGAATCCCGCATTCTCCTTGATTCGATCCGCATGTACCGATTTTGGAATCGTAATTACGCCTTGCTGCAAATCCCAACGAAGTACAATTTGAGCAGGGGTCTTATCATACTTTCCAGCCAGCTCATTAAGAAGGGGGAGATCTAGGTTTCCTTGCATTAGTGGACTCCAAGCTTCAAGCTGGATCCCTTGCTCATTGGCATACTTCAGCAACTCGCGCTGAGTCAATAGCGGATGGAATTCCACCTGGTTCACCACTGGAACCACGCTAGTGTCCTCGATGATATCCTTCAGATGATGAATCTGAAAATTGCTCACGCCGATAGATTTGATGAGACCCTCTTTTTGCAGATGAATTAGAGCTTTCCATGTCTCCCGATACTTTCCTGCCACCGGCCAATGTATGAGATACAAATCTATATAGTCCAGCCCCAGCTTGCGCCGGCTAACTTCGAACGCTTTCAGCGTTGATTCATAGCCTTGATCAGGGTTGCGCACTTTCGTCGTAATAAACAGTTCATCACGGGCCACTCCACATTCACGAATAGCCTGACCTACACCTTCTTCGTTATTGTAACCAGCAGCCGTATCAATACTGCGATATCCAAGCTCCACTGCGGTCTTGACCGCGTGAATAACCTCTTCCCCATCTTTAGTCTGATACACGCCAAGGCCTAGCCACGGCATGGTCACTCCATCATTTAAAGTCGGACCTCCCGAGAACGGTGCATTCAATTCACTCATCGCTTAACCCTCCAAGCTTATTGTTATTTCATTAATCTTACTTAACCTAAATTCACGCTTCAGAAGCAAGCGCTACCACAAAAGTATAGCAGACTGCTTCATCATTCCCAAAATCCTCATAAAAAAACGGAGGCATATATAAAGCCCCCGCTCTTCTTTATTTCTCAATCAGTTTGAAATCATCAAAATGGAATTCAGGAGAAACGATACAGGATACCAGTACTGGTTCTGATCCTAACGGGCGAGCCGCCTGCCATACGCCTGCTGGAACTACGATCTGCGGCTGTTGACCTGCAGCAATATCGAGACCCAGAATAACTTCCTGCACATCCTCAGGCTTATCTCCATTACCTCCGAGACTAAGCACTATTGGACTACCGGAATGCCAGAACCAAACTTCATCGGACAAAACAGTATGCCAATCAGATTGTTCCCCCTCGTGTAGCAAAAAATAAATCGAAGATGCCGAATGGCGCGATCCGGAATAGCTATCCCCAAGCACTTCCTGCGGAATTTCAAATTCGGAGTTCCAAAGTCTTTTGTACCAACCGCCCTCAACATGGGGTTGTAATCCGAGCAGTTCAACTAACGGTGAGATTTCTTTTTGTGTCACGGTAGCTTCTCTCCTTCAAAGTTTGCATGAGCAACAATAGCTTCGTATGCATAGGGTTGTTTTTGCTTTTACTTTAACGGAAGAAGCACGAATTGTAAAATCTATTTACTATCCTTGCTCGCTTTGAATACCTCAGCAATCGCCCCAAGACTTCCCAGCGTTTCAACAGCGCTTGTTGGCAAGAATACTTTATTTGCAGGACCTTTGGCGATTTCAGCCAGAGCCTCGAAGGAGCGATATGCGAGCACATGCTCATCCAGACCTGCTGAGCGAATCAGCTCAATGCGTGATTTTTCTGCTTCAGCCACGGCTTGAATTGCTTTCGCCTCACCATGAGCTTCCAGCTCCTGTGCTTGTCTTGAACCCTCTGCTTGGCGGATACGTGCTTCCTTGTCGCCTTCCGCTTTCAGAATCTTGCTCTGCTTATCCCCTTCAGCACGCAGGATCATATCTTGCTTGGCAGCTTCCGCTTCCAAAACAATCGCCCGTTTGCTCCGCTCTGCTTTCATCTGCTTATCCATTGCTTCTTGAATATCGAGCGGCGGCTTGATATCGATGACTTCCACACGCTCGATTCTTACGCCCCACTTCTCTGTAGCCTCATCAAGCGCCAGACGAATATCAGTTGAGATTTTTTCACGCCCAGACAGCGTTTCATCCAATTCTAGCTTACCAATAATTTGCCGCATAGTTGCCGTTGAAATGTTTCTTACCCCATATACATAATCGGAAATGCCATACGTAGCTTCCTCTGGTCCCACTACCTGATAGAAAATAATCGTGTCAATCTGCACCTGCACGTTATCCTTCGTGATCACCGTTTGCGGAGGCACATTCGCTTGTTGAATCCTTAGATCATGGTAAGTACGCACCTGATCAATCACAGGTATCAGAATGTTCAGACCCGGCGTCAGTAGACGATTGAATTTACCCAGACGTTCCACTACACCTACCCGTTGTTGCGGTACGATTTTGATCGTTAATGCCACAAATACTACGACTACCACTAGAATAATTGAAATAATTGCCCATTCCATTAGTTCATATCCCCCCATCGTTCTACTTCAATAATGGTCGTGCCTCTCTTCACTACTCTGACTACTTCGTCCTTGCCCAAAGACTGGTCAGAGCTCGCGCTCCACGTATCTCCGCCTACCTTCACTTGCCCATAGCGCCCTTGCTCAATCGGCTCAATGACGACTCCTTGCCTGCCTACGATTTCTGTGCCTGTATCCTTGAACCCACGTGAACTGCGAAATTTAGAAACCAGTGGTTTCGAGAATATAGTCAGACCAAGTGCGACCAGTGATCCGAGGATCACCTGAAACAAAATGGCTTCAGGAACAATCATCGACACCACACCTGCGGCCAACGCACCAATACTAAGCCATAGCAGATAAAAAGTAAGCGTCATCATCTCTACAACAAACAGGACACCGGCTGCGATCAACCAAAACACAACCATCGGTGAACCCACCACCTTCCTTATGATACTACTATAACGAAATGAAACAGCGATGCGTTGCGTAATTCCGTAAAAATATTGCAGGCATGTATATAATTTATATTCATAACATCGGAGGTTATGTGTTCTGCATGAGTTTCCTTAAAAAGAGGACATACACCTTTTCTATCAAAGTTCACCTAAACAAGTATCCATGAATTAGAAAAATGTCCCCCTATATTACTGAATTTTATCCCTAGCATAATCGCTCTCTATGCTTGAAAATAAGAAATGCCTTCACCCATAAATAAGAAATTAATCCTAATTATTGAACTCCAAACCCACTCTTCTACTCACCCTACACCCCTTCAACAATGTTACATCTAGAAGTTTATCAAAAAGGAATCCTTAAAACAGCAGTTTAGAAAGCGCTTACGTATTGTGAGAGCTTTATGTGAACCGCTATTTTTTTGCTGCTAAATCTATGAAATGGGTGTCAGTAGAATGAGAGATATGCAAGGGTGAAGGTACAGGTGAATTTCAAATTATGGGAGGTGAAGGTAGGGTTTCTTGCCGAAAAGAATTTCGAACTACACATTGAACCTTGGAGGTATAAAATCAATGATATTCACGAAAAAAAGTTCACGTAAGACCTTTGCGATCGCGATGATCGCCGCGCTTGTTCTTACACTTTTTTCAGCCCTGGGTAGTAGTGCCAAAACGGCCAACGCCGCACAGGATTATAAACTGGTTGGTTATTACGCTTCTTGGGCCGCTTACGGGCGGGCTTACAATGTATCAGATATCGATCCTACCAAAATGAATGTCATTAACTACGCCTTCGCAGATATTTGTTGGAATGGCATTCACGGCAACCCTGACCCTACCGGCCCTAATCCGGTAACATGGAGCTGTCAAAATGAGCAAGCACAGACCATTAACGTTCCGAACGGCACGATTGTTCTGGGTGACCCGTGGATTGACACCGGAAAGAGCTTCGGGGATGACAAATGGGATGACCCCATCAAAGGTAATCTGAAGCAACTATGGAAGCTGAAAGAAAAGAACCCGAACCTGAAAACGTTGATCTCCGTTGGGGGCTGGACCTGGTCGAACCGTTTCTCTGATGTGGCGGCTACAGCCGTAACCCGTGAGGTTTTTGCCAACTCAGCGGTAGACTTCATTCGTAAATATAAAATGGACGGGGTCGATCTCGACTGGGAGTACCCAGTCAGCGGTGGGCTCGCAGGCAACAGTTATCGTCCCGAAGATAAGGAAAACTATGTACTTCTACTGCAAAAAATTCGTGAGAAGCTAAATGCTGCCGGTCAGACCGATGGCAAAACCTACCTGCTGACCATTGCTTCCGGTGCAGGACCGACGTACGTCAATAACAATAATCTTGCAGGTATTGCTTCCATTGTTGACTGGATCAATATTATGACCTATGACTTCAACGGGAGCTGGAATAAGACCACCGGTCACAATGCTCCTTTGTACTATGATCCAGCCGCTTCTGCATCAGGCTTGACCGAACCGCAAAATTTCAACGTCGATAAAGCGGTAACCAGCTATTTAGCCAATGGCGTACCCGCGAACAAGTTAGTGCTTGGTATGGGATTCTATGGCCGTGGTTGGGGAGGTGCTCCTGCCGCAGGAAATGGCCAATATCAATTGTCCGCTGGTATTTCGTCCACGGGTACATGGGAAAAGGGTAGTTATGACTTCTATGACCTCGAAGCTAATTACATTAACAAAAACGGCTATACCCGCTATTGGAATGACATTTCTAAAGTGCCTTATCTCTATAATCCAACGAACCAAACTTATATCAGCTATGACGACGTAGAATCTTTTGGCCATAAGATCAGTTATCTCAAATCAAAAGGCCTAGCGGGTGCCATGTTCTGGGAGACAAGTGGTGACCGGAACAAAACACTGACCAACAAGCTGAACGCCGACCTTGGCGGAGGAGTGATACAGCCGACACCGACACCAACTCCGACACCAACCGCAACAGCAACTCCAACACCAACGGCAACAGTAACTCCAACCGCAACTCCGACTCCTACGGTAACTCCAACGCCGACGGCTACTCCGGGACAATGCGCAGCGGCGTGGAACCAGACTGCCGTATATACTGGCGGCCAGCAAGTTTCTTACAACGGTTCAGTCTATGAAGCTAAATGGTGGACTCAAGGCGATCGTCCCGACCTTAGCGGTGCTGCTGGAGTCTGGAAATTCATCAACGTATGCGGGACAGCAACTCCGACTCCAACGGCAACAGTGGCACCAACCGCAACTCCAACACCAACGGCCACTGTAACACCGACAGCAACAGTAGCACCGACGGCAACTCCAGCGCCAACTGCAACAGTAGCACCGACGGCAACTGTAGCACCGACCCCTGGGAGTTCTAGCTGGATTGTAGGAATCGCTTACAAAACGGGTGACATCGTTAGCTACAACGCCAAAACATATACTTGCCTCCAGCCCCATACTTCACTTCAAGGCTGGGAACCGGCGACCACACCCGCACTCTGGAAGCTGAATTAAGACTCATTATTAACGCGAAAGGATCACCGTTCCTGTCTACTCTCACAGTCATATTATCCCTTTTGGAGGAATGTTAAATGAATATAAGTACACGTAATAGGCGAAGTAAATCCGCACGCTACATTGCGGCCTTAATGAGCGCCATCATTCTGCTTCCGCTTTACACAAGTGCAGGTGGATCGTCGCAAGTAGCCTTAGCAGCAGGGACGACGCCTACTGCTCCAGCTCCGGCTGCAGATCATCCGCGTAAAATTGTAGCTTACTTCCCGGAGTGGGGAGATCAGGAGAACAAAGGATTTTATACTGTCGACAAAATACCGTGGGGCAAAATCACTCACATTAACTATGCGTTCGCCAAGGTAAACCCTCAAACGAACAAGATTGATCTGATGGACCGTACAGCAGCTATCGAAAAAGACTACCCTGACCAATTAACTAATTTGCCGTATAAAGGACATTTTAATCAACTCGTAAAGTATAAGCAGTTATATCCCGATGTCCGCACCCTGATTTCGGTTGGTGGTTGGTCGGGTTCTGGTGGTTTTTATAACATGGCCAATTCGGAAACTGGCCGCGAGACCTTTGCCAACAGTGTTGTAGATTTTCTACGTACCTACCAATTCAACGGTGTGGACATTGATTGGGAGTACCCATCCGGTACTGGTCAATCCGGTAACCCGAATGACTTCGGTGTGGCTGAGCCGCTGCGCACAGTGAATTACAACAACTATGTTCTCCTCATGAAAAAGCTTCGTGAAAAGCTGGATCAGGCAGGCACACAGGACAATCAGAAATATGACCTAACCATTGCCGCAACCGCCTCCTCTTGGATTCTGGGCGGAATGAAGCTAGGGGAAGCCAACCAGTATTTGGACTGGGCGAACCTTATGACCTATGATTTCCACGGCGCTTGGAATGGATATGTTGGGCCGCATTCCGCCCTGTACCCGGATTCTCGTGATACTGAAACAGCTGCGCTGGGCACTCCGGTTCTGAATACCGACTGGGCCGTTCGATACTATTTGGGTACGCTTCCTCCAGAAAAAATCGTCATTGGAGTTCCTTATTACTCACGTGGCTGGAAGAATGTAAATGGAGGCATCAACAACACCGGTCTTTATGGTACAGCTCCTACAACCGGAGGGGGAGCCGACGGCGTATACGGAATCTGGAATGATCCTGCACCAGAGCAGCCGGCTGGCGCAAATCCAATCTGGCATGTGCTGAATCTGCTCAAAGATCCAGCGAACAAACGTTATTTCGATCCTGTTACCAAAACTCCATACTTGTTCAACGCAGACAAGAAGGTCTTTCTTACGTATGAAGATAAGGAGTCACTCGGCTATAAACTGGATTATATCAAGCAAAAAGGCTTGGGAGGGATGATGTTCTGGGAACTGACCGGCGACTACTCTGAAAAGAGTGATGGCACTTACACGTATGGCAACTCGTTGACCGATTTTGCCTATGACCAGCTTAAGACAGCCTCTCTGCCAGGTGGAACTCCGAAGCCACAACTACCTGCTCCTACGAACTTCAGTCTTAGCTTCAGTGGCGCTTACGATCATCCGAATTATACCTACTCCCTGAAAATAACGAATAACACAGGCGCGGATATCTCCGGTGGCTGGAAGCTGGAATTCGATCTACCGACAACAACAACCTTGACCTCTGCATGGGGAGCCGGTACTGTAGAGCAAATCTCTACGGATTGGGACTTTAATCGCTATCGTATTACCGGAACGGCATCCCAAACGATTGCAAACGGAGCCACATTGGAAGTTCCGGGCATGATGAAGCTGAATTTCTCGGGAGGTCCGCAGCGAATTACGCTGAACGGAAGCTCGTCCCAGCAGGAATACGACAAACTGTATGGAGGCATCACTCCAACGCCTACGCCTACACCTACGACAACACCAACTGCGACACCAACGCCTACTCCAACAGCGACACCGACACCAACTGCGACACCAACACCTGTGCCTACCGTAACACCAACACCTACCGCAACGCCGACACCGACTGTAACACCAACGCCGACTGCAACCGCAACACCTACTCCAACGCCGACCGTTGCACCAACACCGACTGCAACCATAGCACCTACGCCAACGCCAAATCCAGGAATATCTGCCTGGGTAGCGGGAGTCGCATACAAAGCGGGTGATAAGGTTAGCTACAACGGGTTAACGTATACATGTCTACAGCCCCACACTTCACTGCTGGGCTGGGAACCGACCGCTACACCCGCACTCTGGAAGCTGAACTAATTCAATAAAAATATAAGCCTAGCCTTACAAATCAAAAGAAGCTTGCAAATCAAGGTACACCCCTTGGATTTGCAAGCTTCTTTATTTCATCTCATATGCGACGCATAGAGGTTTAGGATTAGGAATTCAAGTCATCTGCAGCTGCCAGCTTCTCAGTCAGCGACCTTAGCGCAGTTCCTCGGTGGCTAATCCGCTGCTTCTCTTCGAGCGTTAGCTCGGCCATTGTCTTTTCATATTCCGCCAAGTAAAACAACGGATCGTAGCCGAAGCCTCCACCACCAGCAGGTTCGGATGTGATCCATCCCTCCACTGCACCTTCAGCGGTTAACTCCCGTCCTGAGCTTGGATCGTATAAGGACAATGTACAGACAAACCGAGCTGTACTTAGCAAAGGCTGTCCGGTATCCTCGCCCTGTTTTAGCTTCTCAAGTTCGCTAAGCAGCTTCAGATTGTTCTCTTCATCTCCTGCATTTTCCCCTGCGTAACGTGCAGAGTACACACCCGGTTGGCCATCCAAAGCGTCTACGCAAAGACCCGAATCATCAGCGAGTACCGGGATTCCAAGGGCGTCACCTACGGCTTTGGATTTTTTAAAGGCGTTCTCGGCAAAAGTGGCTCCGTCTTCCACCACATCGGGCAGATCCGGATAGTCGTACATACTTTTCACTGTCAGCCCTAACGGGGCAAAAGCATGCTCGAATTCGCGTACTTTCCCCTTATTCTTCGTCGCAACAATAAGAATACCGCCGTCAGACTTCATGCTACACCTCTTGGCCCGGCTGGCCGGAAGGGATTTTGAGAGCAATCGCTCCAAGCGCTTCTTTCTGCGCAGCAATCAGTTCATAGATTCCCTTCTCACCTAGACCCAGCAAAAGATCCAGCTCTTGACGAGTGAACGGTCTTTCTTCGCCAGTCCCTTGAAGTTCAACAAAGGCACCGCCGCCAGTCATAACTACATTCATATCTACTTTTGCTTTGGAATCTTCTTCATAATTCAAATCGAGCAGCGTTTTATCCCCTACAACACCGACACTGATTGCCCCCAAGAAATCTGTTATAGGAAACACAGGCAACTTGTGCTGAAGTGCAATTTTGTTAATAGCAAATGCCATAGCAACAAAAGCACCTGTAATCGAAGCGGTCCGCGTACCACCATCCGCCTGAATCACATCACAGTCCAGCGTAATACTACGCTCGCCTAACGCATGTAAATTCACTACGGAACGAAGCGCTCGTCCGATCAGCCGTTGAATCTCCATAGTCCGTCCGGTAAGCTTACCACGTGCAGCTTCACGCTGATTACGGGATTGAGTTGCCCGAGGAAGCATCGAATATTCAGCGGTTACCCAGCCTTTTCCTTGCCCTTTAAGAAATGGAGGCACTTTTTCCTCCACAGTAGCCGTACAAATGACTTTGGTATCTCCCATTTCAATGATCACGGAGCCCTCAGCATATTTATTCGTTTGGGTTGTTATTGTCAGCGGCCGTAATTGGTCGTCGTTTCGCCCGTTTGATCTCATCTTTTCTGCCTCCTAAATCGTATAGCTAAAAGTTTAGCGTGAGTCCCATTGCCCCGTCATAAATACCGAGTAGCACAATGCTTGGGACGTAACGTCTTTTTGAGCAACTTTTATTCTACCAAAGAGGAGGCACAAAAGCATCTTTTAAACCTTACAGGGTCATTCTATAACGGGATCTCATTCAAATATTCAGGTGCGGAAACAGGTTTGCTGTAGTCCACATTATCTGTATCCGTAATCGATTCCTTGCCGTTCAAGCGAATTTGTACCAGAGAATCATCCGAATTTTGCGCAACCGTCAGTACGACCGATTCCAGCATTTCAGCGGGTACACCTTTACCATCTGTGAACATGTCATCCGTCAAGGACACGGTAACTACACCGTTCTGCCCAGCATCAACGGAATCAAGTATCGTCCCCTGTGTCATGACCATTTCCAGCCCATTTCCGGATTCAGGACCTGCAATCAATTCGTTCAAAGCAGCAGTCAGCTGTTCTTGTCCGGCGGGTACAAATCGGGTTACAGGTACATAATATTGGATACCGTCAGGAGATGTTGTGGAAAAATAAACAGTAACCGCACTGGAGTTCATCAGAAGTGGACCTTGCTTCGGCAAGTTTATGCCCATTGTGCGGGTTAATGGACGATCCAGCGGAGTTCCTTGAAGCGGCATCTCTGTGAGCTTTTTACCATCTACCCAGAGCTGTACACTTTTAATGTCATCTTGACCGGTCAGCGTCCAAGTGATAGCTTCGAGGATTTTACGTTCCTCTAAAGGATCATAGTTATTGAATTCTTTATTAAATTCCACGACAGCTAAATTCGACTTCTTATCTACCGTAATATTTTGAACTTCCGTTCCAGCTGGAAGAACGCCTAGGAAGCCTTCAGGCACTGATGAGGCATATTCTCCCTTGCTCACTAATGCCATTAACGAGTTTTTGAGTGCGCTGGAATCTTTGCTCTTTGGCAAGCTTAGGGATACAGGAGCGAGTAATCCATTACCATCTTCCAAAAATACAGTTGTGCGATCTCCAGAAGCATTGCCCTGTGAAGTTTTGGTGCTGCCTTTAACCGCTGTCTGTGTATCATCCTGTGTCACAGGACCGAATACACCTGAATCCAACGTAGTATTTCCACTAGTCTGTAACATTTGTGCTTCAACCTCTGGTGGCGGAGCATCAATCGATGCCGATTCTGAACCAAACAGCCCACAGCCGGACAGTGCCAGTGGAACTGCGAGTAAGCATACTGCGGAGATTCCGCGGATTTGTTGCATAGGTTTCATCATTTATTACCCCTTTCAAGGTTAGATATCATTTGTACTGCTATGTATACGAGACCTTTGTCCAAAAAATAACAACAGCTTATCCTAAATTGTTGGAAAAGCCTGTGAACTACTTCTTCATCTCAAGTAGGGCCTGGATTTCAGTTCGCTGAAACTTCCCTCGCTGGACAAATACTTCCAGTAAACGTACAATCTGAGGTAACAACAGTCCTTAACATCATACTAACGTTTGCTGTAATGAAATGACTTACTAAACAACGAGGTGACTGAACATGGCTGATGACAAAATCGAAAAAATTCCGTACAGTCTGAACAGCAAGGCCGTCGCAGATGCGACCAAATTCTGGCTGAACAAGCGTGGAGTAACCCTGGAAGAAATCGCGGAACTCGTTATGTTCCTGCAACAGAAATACTATCCGAATTTAACGATGGATGAATGTATCCATAATGTAGAGATGGTGCTTAGCAAGCGAGAAGTACAAAATGCTGTACTAACAGGCATTCAATTAGATGTACTGGCAGAAGAGGGCAAGCTGTTCTCCCCACTTCAAGATATGATCGAAAATGATGAGGGATTGTACGGCGTAGATGAGATTCTTGCCTTCTCTATCGTGAACGTATACGGCAGTATCGGATTTACCAACTATGGCTATGTGGACAAGCTGAAGCCAGGCGTTCTTCAAAGGCTAAATGACAAAAGTACCGGACAAATCCACACCTATCTCGACGACATCGTTGGAGCCGTGGCGGCGGCAGCCAGTAGCCGAATCGCACACCGTAAGCAAGCGGAGCGCGAAATTGAGCTGGATCTGCCTCACACACCAGAGGATCGCGAAGAGGCCGCTAGGAAACTTGCGGAATATGATGAAACTCCGGAGTGAGTTACGGATGTGTCAAAGTGAGGAGTTTCAGATACATCAAATGAAACGCTGAAAGAAAACGCGATTGTTTCGTAAGCCCCTGCGGGCTGCTGAGACAATCGTTTTTTTGTGGGTAGCTGGCGAGGGGTTCTACGGTGGGGGTTCTACGGTGGTGGTTCTGCGGTGGCGGTTCTGCGGTGGGGGTTCTGCGGTGGGGGTTCTGCGGTGGGGGCTCTACGGTGCCGGTTCTGCGGTGGGGGTTCTACGGTGGCGGTTCTACAGGGCTCGTTGGCTACAGGGAAATCCTCCCTATAAAATAACGATTTTGGCTCAAATCCAGAGATTATACGGAATTCTTCCCTATAATCTCTATGAAAATCTCAATTTATAGCCAAATCAGTAGAATTATAAGGAGAAATTCCCTATAAACAGCTCTAGAATCATTAAACCCAAAATTACAGGGTGAAATTCCCTTTAATAGCTACCAACAGTTAGTTACTCTACCTACATAAGAAGCGTTTCGCACACGTTGTCGGACTCAGCAGACACTATACTCACTAATCACCCTTAATTTGAACACTTTCGGACTCCAGAGACGCTATTCGCTCAAAAATGACCAAAACCACTACTATGCACTAGTAATAACGCCTTTCCGGTCCGATACTAACCTCAAAAGCCCCAAAATCCACGAATAGCGTCACTTGAGTCCGAATACATACGCTAACGCATGAATATGGAAGCGATCGAAGGATGAATAGAGGGACGGAGGGACAAGGTTACTCAAATACAAAAAGAGCAGTCCCCACAATCAGGACTGCTCTTTAACAAGTTATACTTTCCAGTACAATTCGATCTTGCAAGATACGCTAGCTAATATGTTCTCCAACACTTTCAGCTGCGGCGAATAAATAACCGCCGTCTGCCTCCAGCATGACTGCCCGTCCCCGGCGCACTAATTCCGCCAAATGCGCCAGGGTCTCACTCATCGCAAAGCGCATCTGATGAACAGTCGTTACTCGGCTGCGAAACAGAAATTCGCACACCGCGAATCCGCTGAGCGGACCGCTGGTGAGCAGCGCCGCCGCTGTATCCAGCCGCTCCTCATGATGAGCGAGCAGGCTGCTTACCCGGTGCGCGAAACCAGCGAAGGGCTCGCGATGACCCGGGAACGCCATGCTGACCGGGTAGCTGCCCAGTTCCCGCAGCCCCTGAATGAACGTCTGCAGCGGCTGTGGATCGCTGCCTGGCAGCAGGCTGACATTGGGCGAGATCTGCGGGAGCACAGCGTCCCCACAGATCATAAGCCCGCTGCCAGCATGATACAGGCTCACATGCCCCGGTGCATGTCCGCCAGTAACAATGAGCTGCCATTCACGGTCGCCCATCTTGAAGGGCTCCGCCACATTGAAATAAGAAACGGCAGGCTGCGGCTCCACTTGGGAATTAAAGCTTTCCAAGTGGGCTTTAATCCCGTTCGACCACTGCTCCGTCATCCCATGCCGGATGAAATAATCCGGTAAGATCTCATTTATGCCTACATCATTGTCTACGCCATTTCCCGTATCTTCACCTGTATCTTCATCGATGTCATTTCCCAGATCTTCACCAGTGCCCAAGCCCCACATCAACCTTGCCTCCGCATGGGCGCGCTCCGTCATCCACACCCTACAACCACTCTGCGACTGCAGCCAGCCGGCTAATCCGTAATGATCGGGATGGTGATGCGTGACGACGATATCCCGTATATCCATCCACGACAAGTCCAGCTCCTGTAAAATCCCGAGCCAGCAATTCTCTGTATCCGGGCTGCGCGGACCCGGATCGATAATAGTGACTCTGCCATCTTCGTCCGAAAGAATATAGCTGTTCACTTGACGAAGAGGCGAGTCCATGGGTACCGAGACTTGGAGAATGTTCTTGTCCCATGAAGTAAGCTCTGCCTTAGACATGGAGCGTTCACCACCTTTAAATCTTTTTCCGGAAACCATTTAGGGACGTGTTCCACCAAAGATCATCCGCGTGGACCTTTCTGCATCATAAACCTCATCTTCATAGCTGCCATGTACAGCTTCGAGCTGCAAGCCCGCTTTCTCAATCATTTCCTTGAACTCCTCCAGTGAATAAAGCTTCACACGCTCATGATATTGACGAGGCGTAGGGTCATTCTTAGTGGTTAGAATGATGTCCTTCTTCACATAACCATCCTCAATCCGGCGTGACTCATCTATCAAATTCTCTCCGTCCTCAAGCGTAGAATGCGGCACCAGATGACGAATCACATGCGCAGGATTCAAAAAATCAATAACGAACTTGCCACCTGGCTTCAGCAGACGATAAATTTCACGCAGAACCTTTACTTGCTCCTCATCTTTTTCAAAATAACCAAAAGAAGTGAACAGATTAACTACGGCATCGAATCCTCCATCTAGTGGTAAATCACGCATGTCGGAACGGATCCAGGTTACCTCCTCCGCCCCGACTTGAGATCGAGCTTCACGCAGCAAGACCTCCGACAAATCCACTCCGGTAACCTCGTATCCTTCCTTCGCAAGTGCCAGAGAATGACGTCCCATCCCACAACATAAATCCAGCACTTTCGAACCTGGGGGCAGTCTCAGCCAGGCGATCATCTGATCTACTTCTTTACGTGCTCCACCGAAATCCCGGTGCTTATACACGATCAGGTAATCCTCTCCGAAGCTCTTTTCATACCATTCAGTCATGTTGTCTCTCCTCTCCTCCTACAGGCGTCATCCCGCAACTCCACTTCATGTATGCTAATGTATCGCCATTGTACAGTCTTTTGCTGACAAACTCAAAGAAGAGTCATCATCTTGACCTCTTGGGCTTTAATGACAACTCTTATTGAAACTTCCTTTACACACGCTGCTGCAAATATACCCTTGCTTCATAAGGACGAAGCTTGAAAGAACGAATATCCTGATCTTTTGACTCCGGGTAATTACTGATTAATAACTCCAGCTGATCGGGATCGAACCCCGCTGGCCATTCGAATTCAGGCTCTCTATCAAAAAAATTCAAAATAACCAACAATCGTTGATCCTCTAAAGTTCGGGAATACGCATAAATCTCAGTATGCTCTGCAAGCAGTAGCTCATATGATCCGTACACGATCACCTTGTATTTTTTTCTTAACGCTATCAGCTGTTTATAGTAGTTGTAGATAGAATCCGGATCTTTAACCGCATTGCCAGCGTTAATCTCCATATGGTTGGAATTCACTTCAATCCAGGGTGTCCCTGTTGTAAAGCCACCTGCATGTCCATCGTCCCATTGCATGGGGGTACGGGCATTGTCCCGGCTTTTATGATGAATCGCAGACATAATCTGCTCTTCTGGAACACCGTTTTTTCGCTTTTCTTCATAATAATTAAGTGTCTCCACATCCCGGTATTCATCAATGGAATCGAAACAAACATTCGTCATGCCGATTTCTTCTCCTTGATAAATATAAGGTGTGCCTTCCAGCATATGAATAAAGGTCGCAAGCATTTTAGCCGAAGGAATCCGGTAAAAGAGATCGTTCCCGAACCGAGACACCGAACGCGGCTGATCATGGTTACATAAATAGTTCGCATTCCAGCCTCTCTCATGTAAAACTGTCTGCCAGCTACTCATGATCTTTTTCAGTTCAAGTAGACTCCAGGGAACCACATCCCATTTCCCACTACCCGGCGAAGCGGCATCCAGAAACATATGTTCAAACTGAAAAGTCATATTCAGCTCCCGGCGTCCGTCACCTACATAATCCAGCGCCTGCTCTGGTCCGAGTCCCGAAGTCTCTCCTACCGTCATAATATCGTAGAAATATAACACCTTATCGTATAGATTCTGTAGCAAGGTATGCACATCCTCCAGATTGGAGAACATACCGTAGGCCCTTACCGTAGGTGTTCCGTTCGGGTTGTCTGCATCTGGATACCCTTTCGTCTTCACGATATGTGCAATCGCATCAAAACGAAATCCATCCACACCCTTCTTCAGCCACCACTCCACCATTTCATGCAGCTTATCAATGACCACAGGATTCTCCCAGTTCAGATCGGGCTGGTATTTGGAGTAGAGATGTAGATAATATTCATCCGTCCGCGGATCAAGCTCCCATACCGAGCCACTGAAATAAGACTCCCAGTTGTTCGGGGGGCCGCCATTTTTACCTTTTCGCCAAATATAATAGTCCCGTTTAGGATTGTCCTTCGACGACCTGGATTCTACAAACCAAGGATGCTCATGTGACGTGTGGTTCAGAACCAAATCCATCATCAGCTTCATTCCACGTGCGTGCAACTCCCTGAGCAACCGGTCAAAATCATCCATCGTACCGAATTCCTTCATAATGTCACAGTAATCACTGATATCATACCCGTTATCATGGTTAGGTGATTTATAAATAGGACAGACCCAGATCACATCTACACCTAGATCCTGTAAATAATCCAGTCTGGATATAATACCTTGCAAATCTCCGATTCCATCTCCGTTACTGTCCATGAAGCTGATCGGATAAATCTGATACACGACGCTTTCTTTCCACCATTTGGGGTTCATAACTCGGTTACCTCCTATTTAGCTATATGTAGAGTTTAACCACACAGAGCCTAGTAGATAACAAATCCCCCCTACTTCCCTAATCCCTTTTGATATTGTGAAGGTGTAAGTCCAGTCCATTTTTTAAAAGTAGCACTGAAGTGACGCTCTTCACCGTACCCTACCAATTTTGCAACGGCGTACATCTTTAGATTTTGGCGGAGCAGCTTTTTCGCTTCTTCTACCCGGTATTGGTGCAAGTAATCGAGAAAATTCACACCAAGCTCCTGACGGAAAAGTGAGCTTAAATAAGTATTAGAAACATAGGCTTCTTTCGCGACATACTCTAGTGTCAGATTGGTATTGTATTTATTGCGGATGATCTCCATAGCAGTGACTACTGTACGATGGAGTGGACGATGTTTAGAAAAAGCCTCCACCACATTCTGCATGACCTTATTCAAAATCGTAGACAATTCTTCCAACGTCTCTATCTGTGGAGCCTGCTCCATCCAATTGACCAAATGCTGCTTCCATTCGAAGCCAGCGACTTGTTTTTCCTGCGCGAGTCTCTTTAATCGAACTACAAAAGCAGTTGCCCGAATATTCACTTCTTGCTTAAGACATCCCGGATTGCTACGAAAACGATCCAGCCATTTCTCCAGCAGATCGAGTGCGAGCTCATTACTCCCAGCCCCCACCGCCACAAGCATTTCATCCTCCAGCACATTTAATTCAGAATCATCTAAAATCCCGATTTCCTGTGGAGCGCCACCTATTACTCCCGTTCCT
The DNA here is from genome assembly GCF_038000135.1 of Paenibacillus sp. FSL F4-0236. NCBI lineage: Bacteria > Bacillati > Bacillota > Bacilli > Caryophanales > Paenibacillaceae > Paenibacillus > Paenibacillus sp. FSL F4-0236. The sequence continues at coordinate 409,317 of NZ_JBBOBK010000001.1, read as the reverse complement.
TCTGTATAGTAATAGACACCGCCTTTTCCATTCAAAAATCGCGATTCCATCGCCTGAAGGGCTTCTTTATACGACAGATGCGCTTCAGAAATATCCGAACGACAGGAGCCAACGGCAATACTGATTGACAGTTTGAGATATTTCTCCAAATTACTCTGCAGCTTCTCAATCTGCTCTTTCAATTGGAGGGGTGCTCGGTAAGGCTTGCGAGAATCGGTTCCGGCTAATCCGCTGCCAATCCATAGCAAGTTATAGCCATCATGAAAAGTCTCTATTTTTCCTCTATAGATAGGAGACAAGGTCTCACTGATAATATTTAACGCTGCGTAACGTAGAAGTACAAAATCCTGTCCTGTTCCTGTAGCAGAGGGTGGGTCAAAATCAAAGCTGACCAGACCAATTTGTGGTCCTTCAAAGCCAATCGCCATAGATAACTCGCCGATCAGCTCCTGTCGCCGTTCTAGCGGAACCGGGGGATGATAAACCCATTGAGACAGAACCTGGCTTTTGACAAGCGGTGCATTTTTATGCCAAGAACGATCTCTTTTAAGCTGTTCATCCTCCTGATTCCGTTGTCTTTCAATAAGTTCCTTGGCCTTCAGTACCGTCTTCAGAATTTCCTCAGGTCGGCATGGCTTCAGCACATAATCAACAACACCGAGGGAAATCGCTTGCTTCGCATAAGAGAACTCGTTATATCCGGATAAAATAATCGACCGGAAGCCGTAACCTCTACGCCGTGCGACTTCAATCAGCTCGAGACCACCCATTTGTGGCATACGAATATCCGTTAACAAAAGATCGGGCTGTTCATTCTCCATCAAAGCCAGCGCTTCACTTCCGTTCCCCGCCTCACCCATGACCTCAATCTGATGTGACTTCCAATCAATCATATTCACAATGCCCTCACGGATCGTATCTTCGTCTTCAGCAATCAGCAGCTTCATCATTTATGGCCCCTCCACAGTGATATGAATAATAATACGTGTGCCTGCCCCTTCCACACTCTCTAGTTGTAAAGAAGCTCCTGCAAAAAATAAGGCCAGTCGTTCCTGCACATTCATGAGCGCAAATCCTGTGCGTCCAACATTGTCTTCCTCAGGTAAAGAATTTCCCCTTGCTAAACGTTGATGAAGCTCTAGAAGTCTATCTGCCGTGATCCCTGCACCATTATCCTGTACCTCAAGCACAATAGTCTTCTCTATACGGTAAGCTCGAACGGATATCAGCCCGCTTCCAGACAGCGGCTCAATCCCGTGAATCACTGCGTTCTCAGCTAGTGGCTGCAGCAGCAGCTTTGGTACTGTGAAATCCTTGATACTCTCATCCAGAGAAATTTCGAATTCAAAACGCTCCTTAAAGCGATTTTTCTGCAGGAACAAGTAATTGGTCACCAGCTCTACTTCCTGCTCCAAAGTAAACGTATCCCGTCCATCATTTAAGCTCAGTCGGAACACTTGAGAGAGAGAATATACCATATCGGCAATTTCTTTATCTCCCTTCTTCTCGGCTTCCCAACAAATTGTATTTAACGTGTTATATAAAAAGTGCGGCCTAATTTGAGCTTGAAGCGTTTTCAACTCTGCCTCCTGTTGCTTCATTCTTGAGGCGTATACATCATTGATGAGCGATTTAATCCGCTGCACCATTAGATTATAACCATGCCCGAGTAAGCCGATCTCGTCATTTCCTTCAAAAAATACCCGCTGCGTAAAATCACCTGTCTGCAGTCTGCGCATCGAACGGGAAAGCTTCTTCAGTGGTTTCGTGATAGCGGCAGCTGCCAGCCAGGTAACCATTAGGCTAACTACTAAACACAGAACAGCAATCGTCATCGTGACCTGTAAAATCTGACCGAGCTCTTTAACAAGCTGCCGCTTGGAATGAGCCACCACCACATACCAGCCTGTCGTCTCCGACTGCAGATGCGACACAATCCACTGTTTATGATCCGCTGTAGATTCCAGCCTTTTTTTCACAGTCAGCTTAGGGTCGCTGTCCGCAAAATACGGAAGTTCCAGATCTCTTTTGCCAATCCAGCTCGGATTCGAAGCCGTAATAATCAACCCATCCCGATCAATCACGAACATATCTACATCATCTTCAGCATTGTCGAGATATTGGCTCCCAATCTTCCCTGCATCCACACCGATCACAGCGAGTCCTGCCGGCTTTAAGGTGTAAATATTCATGATGATTCTGGAAAGCACAATCTTATGATAATGATCGCCTACAAAAATGCCGTCAGTCGGCCTGGAGAGTCCAAAGGTTGGGCTACCTGCTGCTTTAATAGCTTCTTTATAATACGAGGTTTTGATAAAATCTGAGTACTTCATACCTGTCGTCAATCCTGCCTGATTCGCAGCAAAAGGCTCTGCTCCATTGTTATCGTCTAAAGAATACAGAATCAGCGATTGAATTGAATTGCCTGCAACCATAAGATTGGTAACGGTCTTAAATACAGAATTACGTTCCTTTTGTGCTTCAGACGATGCTAAGAGCCGCTGCACACTTTCATCCAGAAAGAGTGTATTCGAAAAAGATATCATACCCCGTACCATCTCATCGATCTGCTCTGCTGTTTTTTTGGTAAGATGATCCTGCGACTGCTTCATTTTCTCCACCACCTGCTGTGAAGAGATCTGATACGAGTTCCAGCCCATAGCGAATATGGTCACCAGAAGCAGGGGGACGAACCATAACAACAGCTTAAATTGGAGCGGAAGATGGCGATAACGGCTGACTAAGCGAAAGTTTCGATTCATGAGAACCACCTTCTTATATAATAGAAAGATGTGTAAAGCAAGTATAACTGAAATCATTACACCCTGAACCGGCTTTTTACATTCGCTAAAAAATGCCTACATCATTCTTAAATATGAACCATGTTTCTATTAGCCAGAAACTCTTAAGATGAGGATGCAAGCAAAAACGCCTTCGACGTCTCTTATAGACGGTCAGCGTTTATGCGAGAAATATAAGGATAATGTATAGCGTGAAACTTATACATTCTTATATTTCAAGAAGAAACGAGGTTGTCGTCTTCCTTGATGGATAACAATCGTTTCTTCAAAATACATCATTCTAAAAAGGTGGGTTTTTGATGAAAAGTAAAGGAATCAAGCTAATGCTTATGAGTCTAATGCTTCCAGCTCTGCTTGCAGGCTGTGGTGGCGGAAATAACAATGCGAAAGCTACAAACGCTCCTGCAAATGACAAAGCCGAAGCTACTGCCGAGGCCACAGCGAACGCACCAGCCGAAAAAATTACACTGAAGTTCTTCACCGCACTTGCGGATCGGGCAAACGGTTCAGGCAAGGTGGAGCAAGACATTATCGACGCTTATATGAAAGAGCACCCTAACGTCAAGATAGAAGTGGAAGCGCTTCAAGATGAACCTTATAAATCAAAAATCAAAGTATATGCTTCCAGCAATCAGATGCCTGATATCATTCAAGCTTGGGGTCAGCCTTCTTTCCTGAGTCCTCTGCTCGATAATGACTTACTGCTTGAACTGAACAGCGCTGACTTCGAAGGTGATCAGTTTGTTTCTGGTTCCATGGACGGCTTCAGCAAAGATGGCAAACTGTATGGATTGCCACGTAGTGCCGACTATATGGTTATGTTTTATAACAAAAAAATCTTTGCTGACAACGGCATCGAGGTTCCAAAGACTACCGCTGACCTGCTCGCAGCTGTCAAAACATTACGTGCAAACAAGATTAACCCTATCGCTATGAACGGTATGGATGCATGGACACTGCCAATCTGGTATGAGTTTGTTGCTCAACGTCAAAATGGTGATTTTAATAAGATGGATGAAGCTGTTGCTCGTAAAATATCCTTTAATGATCCTAGTCTTGTTGCAGCTGCAACTGAAATGCAAGATTTCGCAAATGCTAAAGGTTTTGCCGACGGCTGGCTGACCGCCGATTACGGTGCAGCGCGTAACTTGTTCGGACAAGGACAAGCCGCTATGTTCTTTATGGGCGCTTGGGAGTCTGGCCTAGCTACAGATGTGAACTTCTCTGAAGAATTCCGCAATAATGTAGGCGCATTCGCCTTCCCTGGTTCAGATAAAGGTAAATCAACGGATGATGCTGCTTGGTACGGTGGTGGATATGCAGTAAGTAAAAACTCCAAGCATCCTGAAGCTGCTGTTGATTTCTTGAAATATTTCTTCGCTCCTGAGAACTGGTCCAAGATGTTATGGCAAGCTGGCGCGGGTACACCTGCGCAAAAATTCGATGAATTCTTGACTGGTAATGAAACTCAACTCCAAAAAGAACTAGTCGATGTCTTCAGCTCGATGACCTCTTCTAGCGGAACTCCGCTACAGGATATTGGTAACGACGAGTTCAAGCAAAAGGTAATGGAAGCTCACCAAAGTTTACTCTCCGGTGCTATGAATACAACGGAATTCGCCAAAGCGCTTGACGCTGCATCTGATAAATTGGCTGGTAAATAAACTCTAATACTACTAAGTACATGAATGACGGCGCTTCTGATTTAACATCATAAATAGTGGCGTACAACCCCCGACTTCCCCCAGAGGTCGGGGGTTTGTTGTTTGAGCATAAGCACCTTCGACATTAGAGAAAATTATCATTCCATAATTTAAAAAATGTGTACAATCATCTGAAATATACGGCATGTTCCAGGGTCTGGCTTCCCGTTACGATGGTAGTAGATAGATTACTCTTTCAAAGGACGGAGATTTCCATGCACAGAGTGTTAAGCGACAAAAAAGCGATATTCCTACTCATCGCACCCGGGCTATTCCTGTTTGCTTTTATGATTTGCATCCCTATCTTCATGAGCGCTTATTACGGCTCTACGGACTGGGGCGGGATCGGCAAGTACAATTTTATCGGCTTTGATAACTATCGCGAAATCCTATTTCATGACAAAGTATTCTGGACTTCGCTGGGCAATGCCCTGTTACTGACCGCTGCCACTGTATTCTTACAGCATCCCTTTGCTATTCTCATAGGGATATTCCTGACCAATTCCGGTAAATACGAAAAAATATTCCGGACGATCTTTTTCATCCCCGCGGTAATTTCTGTTGTAGTTACAGCCAAGCTGTGGAGCGGGATTTTCCATCCCAATTACGGATTGCTCAACAAGTTGCTAAGTGGCGTGGGGCTGGATTCACTCACACATGATTGGCTTGGAGATCCGAAGACAGCGATCTGGTGCATCATCATCGTTGTAATGTGGCAAGGCTTTGGATACGCACTGCTGCTGTATTATTCAGGTCTGCAAGGCATTCCAAGTGATCTAAGCGAAGCCGCAAAGATCGATGGCGCAAACAACTATACCCTCTACACACGCATCATCATCCCGTTGCTTTCGCCTATGATGCGAGTTGCCATTATCATCGCGGTTACAACCTGTCTTAAGCAAATGGAAACCGTGTTCTTAATGACCAACGGTGGCCCGGCTAATAGCACGCAATTCTTAGGAAACTACCTTTACAAAACCGCCTTCTCATCGTCGCTATACGGCTACGGTAATGCCATATCCATCCTATTTATTGTGTTCTGCCTTGTACTGACCGTAATACTCAACAAGGTTCTGAAGAAAGATATCGGAGAGTTTTAGAATCCCTGTAACCGGAGGAAATCATATGAATAATTCATTAGCACCTGCCGCTTCGCCCCTCAATCTGAAGCTTCATAAACAGAAGCGCAGTAAACCTACAACTGGCAAAATCCTAATGATGTTGTTTCTTTGTCTCATTGCTTTGATTCAGTTATTTCCGCTCATCTGGCTGATCGATTACTCCCTGCTAAAGAGTGGTGATTTTTTCGGAAGCTCTTTTCTGAAATGGCCATCCCCCCCGCAATGGGAGAATTATAGAAACGCTTTTACCTATGGGCGTGTACCACGCTATTTTGCCAACAGTCTTATCATTACAGTAATTACCGTTGCGCTGTCCGCACTAGTGTCACTAATGATGGGGTATGCGTTCACCCGTATGAAATGGAAGCTAAGTGGTATCGTGTTGTCACTTATCATGATGGGCATGATTATTCCCATTCACGCGACACTGCTGCCGAACTTTATCCTGTTTAACAAGCTCGGAATGCTGAACAATATGTACACGCTGATTCTGCCTTATTCGGCTATTGTCATCCCAATGAGTGTGCTCATCATGACTGGATTTCTAGAGACTATCCCTCGTGCGATTGAAGAGTCGGCGGTTATCGATGGCTGCGGCATTTACGGTGTGATCTTCCGCATCATCTTCCCTATTACGAAACCCGCACTAGCTACCATCTGTGTACTCAATTTCATCAGCACATGGAATGAATTTATTATGGCGAACACCTTTCTCACCTCGGAGGATCTCAAAACCATTCCATTCTCCATTATGAAATTCGCCGGAGAATATTCGTCCAACTACGGTGCTCAGTTCGCTGTTATGACGATCATTGCGATCCCAACCATCTTGATCTATCTGCTCTTCACAGAACAGATGACAAAAGGAATTACCGCCGGGGCGGTTAAGGGCTAACACAAAAAGGAATAGATAACTCTAGCTTTATTCCTCCAACATTTTATTGACATTAACTTTCAACTCGTATATGATCTCCTTAGGCAAAATCACAACGAATTAAATCAAAAATTTAATATATCCCGTAAAGGGGAGTAGCTGTTAAATAAAGTCGTCAATACGAGAATATGAGGATATTCTCCGGCTTTATTGGCAATTCAACATTGTTAGCGAGACCTTTACCAATCAGGTTAGACCTTTATTCCAAAGGCTAATCTGTTTGGTAAAGGTCTTTTTTATATAAAAATGGTTAAAATGGTAAGGTAAGTATCTTTTAGTAGATATTTGCATAAGAAAAGGGAGGACAACAGTAATGGATTGGGGATTATTATTAGAGTACGGCTGGGTATTACTAGTTCTTGTAGCACTTGAAGGACTACTAGCCGCAGATAACGCACTGGTATTGGCAATTATGGTTAAACACCTTCCTGATGAGGAAAGAAAAAAAGCACTATTCTACGGATTAGCCGGAGCCTTCGTGTTCCGCTTCGGTTCACTATTTGTCATCTCTTACCTGGTTGATATTTGGCAAGTACAAGCCATCGGCGCACTTTATTTACTGTTTATCGCGGGGAACCATATCTTCCGAAAACTATTAATCAAGAAGCCCGTTACGGATGAAGCAGCTGAAAGCGGTACGGACGGCGCAGTCAACAAAAAGAAATCCAGCTTTTGGTTTACTGTCTTTAAAGTAGAAGTTGCTGACATCGCCTTCGCGGTGGATTCCATCCTAGCCGCAGTTGCACTTGCGGTTGCACTACCTGCAAGTGGTCTTCCAAAAATCGGAGGCCTTGACGGTGGACAGTTCCTCGTCATCTTTGCCGGCGGATTTATCGGATTGGTCATTATGCGTTTTGCAGCTTCCTTCTTCGTTAAGCTGCTTCACACCCGTCCAGGTCTTGAAATTGCAGCCTTCTTCATCGTAGGCTGGGTCGGCGTTAAGCTCGCAGTCATTACCTTGGCACACCCTTCACTTGGTGTTCTTTCCGAGGATTTCGCGCATAGTACCATTTGGAAGGTTACCTTCTATGTTGTACTCGTGCTCATCGCTGCAATCGGTTGGTTTATGAGCAGCAAGGTAGAAGAGAACGCTAACGAGAATCCAGTTAAAGAAGTAGATAAACAGCTCCATTAATTGTATTTGAATAGCAAAAACAAATATAACCCGAAAGACGCGCCCTTTCTGTAAAGGTGTTTGTCTTTCGGGTTATTTTCTTTTATCCCCTATTTTGCTCACGATATTCCTGTGGTGTGCAGCCGACGGTTTTTTTGAAGAAGCGAAAGAAGTAGTGCTGATCACTAAACCCAAGCTGAATGGATATCTCGTGCATTTTCAAGGAAGTTCCTAGCAATAGCTCTTTACTAAGCTCCACTTTTTTCTCCAGAATATAATCTGAGATCCCTTTACCTGTAGTTCTTTTATACCAGCGCGACAAATAGGACGGATTAAGTGAGACTTCTTGAGCGATCCGCGTTAGAGACAAATCATCCGCTAGATGAGCTTTAATATATTGGTGGATCATGGACAGGATATTCGACTCATCATGTTTATAGGTGGCGCTTCTGTTCGAAATAATCCATTCAAAGAAGGTATGATAGAATGAAATAACCTCCGACCAATGTGTATTGATATTAAAATATAACATCCTCGACAAATCCGTTCCACTTTGAGCTTCCTCTGTCAAACCTAGCTCTTGTAAGGTCTGCAATAAGGTGTTACTGATGCCTGACAACAATCTTAATTTCAAAAAAGGATCTTCCGGTCCACCTTCACCCGGGATATCCACCCATTTACGAAAAGAACTGCTCCAATCGACATCTCCTTCTAGCAGGCGTTGTTTTAAATAATCGAGTAGCAAGTCTGCTGTCGCATTTCTATTTTGCATCGAAACAGGACTTGGGTTTGCTTCCTTAACGTTAATCTTTAGAAGTTTCTCCATACCCAGTCCAGGGCTATCATAGATAGCTAGTCTTAAACGATTTAAAGTGTAGCTTAGCTCATGCCACAGAACAGCCTGATCACTGGCGATAATGGATACAGATAATTGTAGACATTTGCCGCAAGCTTGCTGGACAGATTCCATTGTTCCATGTACGAAGCGGAGCGTCCTTAACCATAGCTCTTCTTCCTTTAATGAAGATACAATCTCGCTACTCGGCTGAACAAAACAAGCAATCGTTCCCTGATCGAGATCAACGGCCTTAATTTCCACTTTGTCACTGAGCAGTTCCTCTGAAATATTGGCTACGGCATAGCGAATCAAGCTCCGATCTGAAGCTGTCTCATAATTCCTCCACTCTTCCATTCGCAGAATAATAGGGAGTACGAGTCCTTCCGCTTTAAACGGGAGTTGAATCGCATCGAATTCATCCTGTAAGGACTGCCGTTCTATCCTTTCGGTCCGCCTTAGAATATCGTGCAACAATTGCTGCTGCAATTGAGGTAAAGCCCGAGGAAGCTTATCGCGAAGCCACTGGCTTTTGTACAGATAATCCTCTTCAGAGGATATTTGCTCCAAGGTTAGGGCAACAGCGGACCGAATTTTATCCATCCCCTCTGTCTTCAATAAATAGTCCACTACACATGGATTTCTAATCGCCTGATGCGCATAATCAAATTCATCATGACCGGTTAGCAGAATCACTTTACAACGTGGCCAGCGGTCAAGAATTTCCTGAATTAACTCCATCCCATCCATTCCAGGCATACAGATGTCGCTAAGTACAATATCGATTTTCACAGTATTCAGCCAGTCAATAGCATGATCTGCAGAATGAACCTTAATGATCTCCAAATCTTTGAAATCTGCTTTTACAAAAAATTCATATAGTCCATCCAATATAATAGGCTCGTCATCCACTATCAACATTCGTTGCATCGTTATACTCCCCTTCAAGCGGTATGTTAACTTTTACACAAAGCCCGCCTAAACTGCTTCTCTCCGCCTGCAATCCATAAGGGGAACCAAATTTGATCCTCAGCCTTTGATTCACATTTAATAAACCCGTGATTTCTCCCTGGTTGATATTCTGTTCGGAGAACTGGCGCTGTAAAAGTTGTAGCTTATCCTCATTGAGTGTATCCCCGTTATCCTCAATTTTAATGATCAACGTATTATTCGTTTTCTCATAGCTCATTTTTAGCAGACCATTGCTGCTCTTTTGCTTAAGTCCATGCTCAAATACATTTTCGATGATCGGCTGCAATAGAACTCGTGGGATTCTAATATCCCGGCAATCGGGTTCCATCTCATCCACTTCAGCTCTGATCCTAGGACCAAAGCGAATTCTCTGAATGGCTAAATATACTAATGCATGTTCAACTTCTTGCTGCAGTGTGACCTCCTGAGCGAAATCCCGGGTCATATACCGGAAGTATTGTCCTAAATAATCGGAGAACTCTTTGATTAGCTCCACATTCTCCACTTCAGCCATTTGTTTAATACTAAATAAGCTGTTATAGAGAAAGTGCGGAGTAATCTGCGATTGTAAATGCTTAAGCTCTGCTTCTCCTGTTCGAATCCGCTGTACGTAATTCTCGTCTATTAGCGTATTTAAATGCTTAAGCATCTCATTGAAACGCGAGTACAAATACCCAAACTCATCTCTGCGGGAATGGGTAATAAAGATGCCCGTCTGTCCCTGCTCTGCTTTCTTAAACCCTCTGATGAGAATAGACATTGGCCGATGAATCATTCGGTATATCCATAAAGAGAACAGGATAATAATCACTATCGATACAACAAACAACAGCCATAACAGTAACGAGTAGACATGGATCGGCTTCATGAGCACCTTGTTGGAAATACTAGCGGTCAGCCTAAAGTTATTGCTGTGATCATAGAGCGAATAATAAAAAGAGTCATCATAACGATACCGCTGCACACTCACCGTATCCTCACTATTCTGTGGTTTTTCGATCGGGAACAGTCTTGGATTCTGATCAGTCGTTGAGATCACATAATCGTTATTGCCGAAGGCTAATGTAATGTCGCTCCCACCCGAAGCAGCAAATTCTTTCAATCGCAGCTCAAGCTCAGCCGAGGAAAGCTTCACCCCCAGCAAAAAGTTAGGCGGAAGATTGCTATCCAAGTTAAATGGATTACTACGCAATAAATACAGCTCGTCCTTGTATTTAGATAAAGCGCCTTTCAGATTTCCCATAGTGCCTAAAAGACTCCGCCATTCCTCGTTGGTGACATCCCTGATCCCCTCTGTAGTACTGACTCTTTTATTAATTTCAGGCACATAATACACCACATCACTGATGTAAGGACTGGTTTCTTTAATCTGCTTTAACTTCGTATAAATGCTGTTTAGATTGGAGTCTATTTCATACCGGCTCATAATCGGAATACGGGTACTGAAGGTGGACAATGACTCATCCAGAGAATACTCCGTTACTAACCCCGTAATCCTTTGTAGCTCAAATTCAAGATGACTATAGTAAAAATGAAGTTTCGATTCGTTGGCTTGCTCTACTTCAGCTTGCATTTGGTTGGAACTATAGTAGGTAATAGAGATACTTAGTGCGCACAGCGGGAGCATCACGAGTAGAAAGGCTCCGATCAGCTTGATCACAATGGAATTGGGGTTCCACCCGATAGAGAATGGTTTCATTGGAAGTTTATCCCTCTCCTACGTAATAATAATAAAGAAGGAGCCGTGATTGGGCTCCTTCTTATATTTAGATCCAGTTTAACCTTTCACACTTCCTACGACTAGTCCATGCACAAAATATCTTTGCAGGAACGGATAAATCGCTAAAATCGGAATAATCGATAAAAAGATTTGCGAAGCTTGCGTCGTACGATCAGAGATTTGATTCAACAAAGCTGCTTGCTCAAAAGTAATATTCTCGGTCTGGATTGACACTTGCTGAAGTATGGATTGTAGATAGGTTGCGAGCGGATAATGCTCCGGACTTCTCATATAGATCATCCCATCAAACCATGCATTCCAGTGACCGACCAAAGCGAACAATGTTATCGTCGCAATACTTGGCATAGATACTGGCAGATATACACTCCATAAAGTGCGTAAGTGTCCAGCGCCATCCATCCATGCAGCTTCTTCCAGTTCTTTCGGTAATCCTCTGAAGAAATTGAGCATAAGCAAGACATTAAAGATCGGTACCGCTCCCGGTATAATCAGCGACCAAATGCTATCCAGCAGTCCCATTTCTTTTACAATTAAATAGCCAGGAATCAATCCACCGCTGAAGAGCATCGTGAAGACAAAAATCCAGGCATAAACAGTCCGTGAGCGAAAGGATGTCGCCTCTTTGGAGAGCGGATAAGCGACTAGAATAGTGAATAGCAAGTTAACGGATACGCCAAGCACAACACGGAGCAGGCTAGTTCCGAAAGACTGAATGAACTGATTGTTCTGAAGGATATATTTATAGGAAGAAAGCGTGAAATCTACCGGCCAAAAGGTTACTCTTCCGGCATTCACAGCTGCACTTGAGCTGAAGGAAATCGCCAGAATGTTCACGATAGGGAAAAGACAGAGTAACGCAAGCAATGTAAGAAATACGTAATTGCAGCGGAGAAACCAACGGTAAGCTGTTGAAGTATGATGCATTTAGTCCACTCCTTTCTCTCTAAAAAATCCGATATTTAGCAAAACGATACGCCAGATAATAACCCAGCCCGATAAATACGAAGGAAACTACTGATTTAATTAATCCTAGTGCTGTGGATACGGAGTATTGAGCATCCTGTAGACCAATTCGATAAATCATCGTATCCAAAATGTCGCCTGATTCATACACAAGCGGATTGTAAAGGTTAAATACTTGGTCAAATCCCCCATTCAGGACGTTACCGAGACTAAGTGTAAGCATCAGAATCATGATAGGGCGGATGCCTGGGAGTGTAATATGCCAGGTCTGCTTCCATCTGCCAGCGCCATCAATCACAGAAGCTTCATACAGTGATGTATCAATGCTAGTTAAAGCTGCCAAGTATATAATGGTCCCAAATCCAAACTCCTTCCATTGATCTGTGATCACTAGTATGTAAGGGAACCAACTATTATCCGCTAGAAATTGAATAGGCTGCATGCCTAGTGCTTTCAGAAGCATATTGACGATACCGCTGCTTGGAGATAACACATCGACGACAATCCCCCCCAATATAACCCAAGAGAAAAAGTGCGGCATATAAATAATCGTCTGGATGGAACGCTTGAAGCCGTTTACACGAACTTCATTAAGGAGTAGAGCTGCTACAACCGGTACGGTCAGCCCAGCAGTTATTTTCATGACAGAGATAAAAACAGTGTTCCATACGACCTGTCCAAACCCGGGAAGCTCAAACAAATAACGAAAGTTCTCAAGCCCTGTCCAATTCATATTCTTAAACCCGGATATAGGGGAGAAGTTCTGGAAGGCAATCACAAGGCCCGCCATCGGAATATAACTAAAAATAATGATCACAATCAAAGCAGGTAAAATCATTAGATGAAGCGGAATATTACGTAGGAATTGTTTAGTATTAAAATGCATATGCTCTCTCCTCCTTGTATCTCAATTATAGAGCACCCCCAAATTGGCTTAATAGTGTAGCGTATTGACATTGAGTATCTTTTGTTGACCTGATGATCGAAGGGAATGACTACCCTGCAAAAAAAGAACTGCCCTTTTGTCATTGGCATGACTAAGGACAGTCCTGTTCTACATCGGTTCAACTAGTTTCCTTTTATGATATCATTTACTTCTTTCGTAATTTGATCTCCACCGAGCTTTTTCCAGTTCGCTACAAACTTGTCGAACTCATCGATAGGGAGACTTCCGTAGATGATTTTCACAAAGGTCTCTGCACGGAGTTTATCCAAGGTAGCCGCTTTGCTGTTCATCGTTTTAGTTGGTGCATAAATGAATTCGTTCATCAAGACCAGATCATTATCACGATAGTATTTGATAACGGATTGTGAGCTTAGGGGTCCAAAGATGCGCTCCATATGCCATTTATCAAGATCTCCGCCACGGTAGCTTTGAATATCGTCATAGAATAATTTGGCTTCGAGTCCCATACCTGTGGTATCTCCTGATTCAAGAGCCTTTTCAACCTCATCCTGTGCTTTCACGTTTTTATTCGGTGGCAAGTTAGCTACAACTGCGTTTTGGAAGCCCAGACCTGTATCTCCATTCAAATACTTAGCCCGTTCCGTCGTAGCAGATTCCCCGAACATTTTCTCTGCTTGGAAGTTAAGCAGCTTGATCAATGCTTCAGGATGTTCATAACCCTTGCGGACCGCGAATACACCGCCAATGGTAAGATGGTTTTGAGTTTTAGCAGGCTGATCATCAATGGATTGAACCGGATAAGGCACCCAGTTTACATTGGGATCCTTTTTGATCATATCCTTTACTTGGAACGGAGCCCATTGCGGCAAGAATAAGATACCGGATTTACCGGCATTGACATCCTCCATCGCCTTGGCAAAGTCTTTTACGCCAAACTCAGGATCAATAACTCCCTCTTTATACAATCTTTGCAGCTCCGCAAGTCCAGTCTTCACCTCCGGTTGAACCGTACCATTCACAACCTCGCCAGCATCATTTTTGATCCAAGTTTCCAAATATGCATGGTATCCGAGGAGAAATGCGTTTATCGGCAAATCCTTGTTCAAGGAAATTCCGTAAGTATCCTGTTTCCCATTACCATCCGGATCTTTAAACGTAAAGTCTTCTGCTATCTTTATAATATCCTGCATGGATTTAGGATCTTGCAGACCCAGTTTGTCCATCCAGTCTTTTCGAATCCAGATCATATCAGAGGAATCCAAGGAGCCTGGAAAGCTTACCATCGCCATCAGTTTTCCGTCTTTTGTGACCGGCTTCAGTCCAGCTCCATCTTCTTCAGCGTAATATTCTTTCACAAGATCCGAAGCGTATTTATCAAACACCTCGGTTAAATCCTGTATCATGCCTGCCTCATACAGCTGCTCAAATTGGACCATGGACACCTTCAACAAATCAGGCAAGTCACCGCTTGCCAAGGTAACGTTCATTTTATCATTATAGTTGGCATCAGATACAATCCAGTCGTAGGACACCTTAATCCCTAGCTCTTCCTCATAACCTCTCGTCCATATGTTATTCGAATGCGTATCTCCCTGAGCCAATGTCTCTTTACCTGTTTCATTCATCGTGGAACGAAGCTTGATCGGTGGGTCATATTTGGTTAAAGGTCCACCCTCCATCTCTACCTTAGCACTGGTGTTTCCTTCGGCGGCGGAACTAGTATTGTTTCCACTATTATTACTGGAACAACCACTAAAAACTAATGATAGAACAATGGCTGACGCCATTAAAGGCAATCCTTTAAGCTTTCTTGTCATCTATTGAGCCTCCCTTGTTTTCTATATCCTAATTGTAAGAAGAAAGCGTTAACACAGCGAGTGGGAACCATTTACATTCGGTATCTTTTCTTTACCTATTCGAGTACGCATCACAAGCTCCGTTTTTAATCACTCTGATTATCATAATCCTGAGAGATTGTGAGTGTCTATGTATCGGTAATTAATCTCATAAAAAAAACACCAGGCAGCAATCCTCCAATAACTGGAGAATTGCTGCCTGGTTGTCATTTTAACCTTTTATATATTCTTATTGACCAATGATCTGATCAGTCTTACCTTGCAGTTCCACTAGCTTCATAATCACCGTAGCCGCCAGTGCTTTCGTTACCGTCTGCTGCGGATTAAACTTGCCGTTGTCATCCTTTAGGATTCCCAATTTCACTACAAGAGCCACTGCACCCTTATTGTTTATAGATGCACTATCACTGAACTGACTTACCGTTACATCTTTATCAAGATAGGCTGTGAGTTTGTTGTATTTCAAAAAATTAGCCAGCTGAACAGCAAGCTGTTCCCGGGTTAACTTACTATCAATTTGCAGGCTTTGATCCTTGTTGATCCACTTACGATCTGCTGCATAAGTAACAACATCATAATATGAATTCTCAGGCTTCACACCTGCCACAGTTTTCCGTTCATTATTAGCAATATAACTGCTGAAATTCGGATTAGAAGCCTTGACAAGATAGGTTAACCAATCGCCAACTGTTATTTCTTGATCTGGGTTTACTTTACCATCAGCATCCGGAGTAATCACATGATATTTTACTAATTCTGATAAGGGTTGTTCTGCTGCATGACCTTTGATATCCGTTGCAGATATTTGAGCATCTTGCTGACCGAGGTAATCATAGACCGCTACCCATTTTCCAGTGGCTGCATCTAAAACCTGATATAATCCATTAGATTCATCAAAAGTTGTATCATATACCAGCTTCACCTTTGGCGCGGCATAGCTATTATAACTATAGTATCCACCAACCTGAGTATACTTCAGCTTAGTCTGATATTTAGGTTTATAACTTTCGAGCGCTTCCTTCTTGGAAATTGTTGCATCAGGAGATAATGTGATTTCATCGATACCGTTTATCCGATTCCCCATGTAAGAAATCAGTCTGCCGTAAAGATCCAAGCTAACCGTAAGGGTACTGTCACTCACAGGAATGCCTTGATGATATCTAATAAACTGATATCTAAATCCTGATCCGTCTGAAGTAACGTTTGAGTTATCTCCATATTCTACAAGCTTTAGCTTCTGACTCGCCTGAGGATATAGGCTATTTATTATACTAAGTGCTTTAGTCTTAGCTTCGGCCTCACTAAGCTTCTTCCCTCCAGCAGGGGCTGCCTCTTCCTTCTTCTTATCCTGAGCAGCACCATAAGCTTGAACCTGGTACTGTAATATTTCACCGGTCTTTGCATCGATCTCGGCAGAGGATTGTTCTGGAAAGCCAGCCCCAATGTAGCGTTCATTTCCACTAGCCCCACCCCAGTATAACTGCCAGATCTTCCGATCTGTATCCTGATAGTCATTTCTCAAGCTTTGGGAGATCAATTTACGATCTGCTGGAATATATGCAACCTTCTTTACAAGCTGTTCCGCTTCTTTTGAAGTAAGTTCTGTAGTAGAGCTTCTTGCTTGAAAGACATCCTTACTCTTTGCTACATCTGAATACACGACTGCGGTGGATACGGATTCTTTTCCTTCATAATCTATTCTCTTGCCCGTCAATGCATCGATAGGATATAGAGACTGATCCACTGGGCGCCAGCCTAGAATCCAGTTGTTAGGTTTTCCGTTCTTATAAGTAGGAATGTAAAAAAGGCCTACATCAAACTGTTCAGCAAATTGCTTCTGTGCTTGCTCCAAGGTAATCTTCGGCTGTGCAGATGGATACTCAAGTCCTTGAGAAAACTTAGAGAATTGAATTACATTACCGTTGCCATCCACAGCTATGTTAATGTTATCCGATCCAGAAGGAAGACCATTCTTCATGACACTGAAGTAATAGCTGTATTGAACAGGACCGAATAAAGTGTTCGAAAAATAATTATAACCAGCATTCTCATTTAATTGCAGATCACTGCTCTTAACCGATGTGGCTGCCTTAGCCACAAAAGCCTTGGCGATCTCCAGTGCCTGAGGCTGCGATATTTTCGGAGGATAATAGGATTCGTTATTCTCACGTGGGTATGAAATATACGTACTAATGATATCTCCACTAATGGCATCTACCTCACTGCTAAAGCCATATCCCATACTCCCCTCTTGAATCTGCCACTGAATATTCCAGATCATTTGATTTGCTGGAGGGGGGTAGCTTTGATTAGATCCCAGTTGTACATTGTTTACCGTTGCATCTTTTAGGGATGGGAATAATTCTTTTAGCTTCGCAATCGCTTGCTCCTGCGTGAATTTCACTTTTGTAAGATCTGCCTCAGAGTTCGTTGTAGTCACCGGCGCTTGTGTGCTAACCTGTGTTACCGTAGTGTTGCTACTAACAGATGTAGAATCGGCTGCGGCCAAGCCTGGCGGTAACAATAATGCGAGTGCAACTGAAGTGATCAATACCGTTTTAGCTGTCTGATGAACAAAATGAGTATTATTGCTTTTCAAAAAAGATCATCCTCCTCTAACACGTGATTCATAACATTATACAGATAATTACTTATATTTTCCATATTTAATTAACGACAGGAAATTACAAGGTTTATGTAATGCACCCTATATAAGCTATAATGGTAGGCAGCTACAGCTTCAACTCATCTATGAAAGGGGGCCATTCACATTACTGATTGGAACCTTCAGCCGCTTATAGACGGTATTACTGGCCTAGAAATTCGCAGTTGTCTAATCATTCAACATGGAAAACCTATACTGGAGCATTATCGTGAGCCTGAAATCGCTAAAGAGCTAGGTAAAATTAACTCATGCACCAAAAGCGTGCTCGCCGCCTTAGTCAGCATAGCCATAGATAAACAAATCGTTCCGCCACCTGATACACCTATTTCTCTATTTTTCCCTTTATTAAAAGAGGATCAAGATCAACGAAAAAGAGAAATCACTATCAGTCACTTATTAACAATGACAGCAGGCTTTAACTGGACAGAATTTGGGGGGCAAAATTCCTTTCCGACTATGACTAGAACCGCAGACTGGATAAAGTTTGTGCTCGCCCAGCCGCTATCTCATACGCCAGGCACTGAGATGAACTATAACTCCGGCTGCTCCCAGATTTTATCCGCTATCCTGCGTGAATGTTCTGGACAAGACGTTGCAGCATTTGCTGAAGATCAGCTATTTCAGCCGCTTGGCATCGAAAGCTATCGCTGGGACAGTGATCCACAAGGCATACATACTGGTGGGTTTGGCCTTTATATGATGCCTGAGGATATGCTGAAATTTGGTCTCCTTTATTTGCAAGAAGGGCGCTGGAAGGATCAACAGCTCATTCATTCGGGTACTGTTCAGAAGTCCACTCGCCCCTATGTCGCAGCCACGCTACCACAGAAGGGCTTCTACGGATGGCACTGGTGGGTATCATCATTCAATGCAGGTACGGAGCAGCAGCCAAAGGAGATCCCTTATTATTTTGCGCTTGGCTTCATGGGCCAGCATATTATTGTGGTTCCATCCTATGAGCTGGTTGCAGTCATTACTGCGGATAAATACAAGAAAGGCTCACCAGCTAATGTGTTCGGCCGATTTATCGTGCCAGCGCTTCTTGGGCAATAACGACAGGGGGATACCGCACACTCCCATTATGAAAGAAGGAAGCCGGGTTGCAATGACCCGGCTTCCTTCTTCAATTTATTCAGCTTCGATACAACGAAGCTCAAGTCGTTAATTTTGCATACACAGCAAAAAATAACACCATTTCTCCAATGATCAGGTAATTGGGTATAAGGAACAACAAATCTACTGCGAAAAAAACTCCAAGTATACCTAATAATAACGCCAAATGAAATATCCCTAACCGTTGCTGTATACGTCTATATTTATGGAAGACCAGTGAGGTAGAGAAGAAGTAGAGCAGGACCGATCCAAAAATAAAACATACCATAAATGTGTAATTTAATTGTTCTAAAAATAGCAGTTGGATTGAAGCTGCAATCATGCTTAAGGATA
Source organism: Paenibacillus sp. FSL F4-0236 (assembly GCF_038000135.1). Lineage (NCBI taxonomy): Bacteria > Bacillati > Bacillota > Bacilli > Caryophanales > Paenibacillaceae > Paenibacillus > Paenibacillus sp. FSL F4-0236. Next base: position 390,256 of record NZ_JBBOBK010000001.1, on the reverse strand, counting down.
CATAAATAAATAAATGCCCATAAATTATAGTTTGCCCGGCAGTCTCTATGGTTTTGTCCACTTTCTTTTCAACATTATCAAAGTATTGCCACCACATAGCTATAATTAATAGAAAAGTTAATAATGCAAATAAAATAGATTGCCACGTCCAGTGGCTAGACTGTAAGACTGCAAGTATACTGACCACTGATTCGCCAAGTAGAATGAGGGTAAACAACGAGAAACGTTCTAATAAATGATGAGTGTTTATCGGGCTTTTCACCAAGTATCTCCGACCGATTAATGGAAGCAAAATGTCTATAGTAATTCCCGTATACAAAACTACATAACGTATCCAAGAGTCAAAGAAAAGTGATAAAGCAGAGATCACTAATCCAATCCAAAAACGACTTCCCAGGTAACGGGCAGTGTCCTTTCTATCAGCTGCTTCATTCTTATTTACCGTAAGATATTGAATGGCAGTCATAGCTCTTAAGCCAACATAACCGATTAGAAATGGCATATAGTATTGATCAAAGTTAACCGATAAGCTGGCTGTCATGATTAATACAAAAAATAATTGTAGAATCAGAAATATTCGGTGTGAAAAGATGTCCTGTCCAAACCGATTTACAAAAAGAGATTGTCCCACCCAGGCCCACCAGATCGGAATGAATATTAAGATAAATTTAGATAAATATTCAAGTGGAATTGTACCCGCCTCTACATGCAACAAGACATGACTCGCTTTTGAAACTGCAGCCACAAAAAGCAGATCATAAAATAGCTCCAGCCAGGTAACTTTCTTCTCAGCAAAGGCTGCTGTGCCGTGCTCAAATCCCGATGTGCGCTTATTCATCGTTTTACTCCCTTAGTTTGGATGGGTATATTTAATACAGTTTATCGATTACTTATCCATCTTAACCGAATTGATATACTAATTTGAAGCCCCTTTGTTTCCACTCTAAAATCACACAAAAAAAGCTCCCCCTTGCCTAAAATCGACAAAGGAAAGCTATAGTTATATCTTCAACTATATTTAATTCCGCCACTTCATAAACTTGTAATCAAGATAATCAACAAGTAAAAAGAGGACAAACCCCACCAAGCTGAACAGCATAATTCCCGCATACATCTCCGGATAATCCAGTCTTAACCAAGCATCCATAATGAAGAAGCCCATGCCATGCTCAGTTCCATAAATCTCCGTGAAAAAGAGTACAGATATCGCTGTTCCCAGTGAAATACGAATCGTACTCAGAATGACCGACAGTGCACCTGGCAGTGTCACATGCCAGAATTTCTGCACTGTACTTGCCCCTATACTCGTTAAGACATCATAGGTATTCTCAGGAATAGCCTTCACACCATCCCTAACGGAGATAATAATCTGGAACAAGAGAATCAGCATGATCATTAAGATTTTGGACGTTTCACCAAGTCCGAAGAATAGCATCACAACGGGAAGCAGGGCGATTTTGGGAACAGGATAGGTCAAGTAGACCACAGGGTCAAGCAGCTTATTCCAGGTCAGCGAACGTCCCATCAGAAGACCAATGAGCAGTCCAATGATTAACGCCAGCACTACCCCTGCAAAAATTCTGAACAAGCTATATCCTACATTTAAAGCAATTTCCTGCCCACCTAAGTGAAACATAGCGTTATATACAGCGAATGGACTCGGCAAAATCGAATGATTCATAAGCAAATAGGCAATATACCAAACCACATTCATACAAAAGAACACAAACAACAGTCTTAATATGTGATGAATCCGATTTTTTCTCACCATATCTCCTGCATTACCTTTCTGATTCGCTTAGTCTGCTCAAAGAAATCTACACTGTCCCGCTTATCTTCATGCTTCATCTGAAATACCAATTGATTGTCGATCATTTCCGGAGCTTCTACTTTATTAGACGGCATTACAATAATTTTCTGCCCCAGCAGAATAGCTTCTTCCACATCATGGGTAACAAATAAGGTAGTCGCCGGATGCGCTAACCAGTTATCCAAAAACAGAATCTGTAGTGTTTCCCGCGTAATCGCATCCAGTGCGGAGAAAGGCTCGTCCAGCAGTAAAATAGTGGGCAAAATGGCGAACGCTCTGGCGATTGCCACTCTTTGCTGCTGTCCTCCACTAAGAGAAAGAGGATAACGATCAGCTAAATCAGAGATTCCCATCGATGACAGCCACTGATTAATCTGATTCTCCCGTTCTTGCTTGGATGTGCTCGCAGTATGCGAGATTTTCATCGCGATTTGAATATTATCATGTACAGTCTTCCATGGAAGAAGCCCGTAGTTTTGCGGTACCAGGCCGATCAGAGTTTCTTTATCATGCACGGATTTTTCATTAAAAAGAATTTGCCCCATATAGCTTGGCAGCAAGCCCGCAATCGCCCGTAATAAAGTTGATTTTCCGCTTCCAGAGGGTCCGATGATCGTGTAAATCCCATGCTCCGGTAAAGATAGATCCATCTTTCCTAAGGCCAGTTGACCTGTCTTGTACTCTACTTTAAGACCCTTAATGACGAGTCCCTTATTTCTTGAATTGGACATCAGAAATCACATCTTCAGCCGAGATATTTTTGCTAAGCAAACCTTTTTCCCGTGCCCATGCAAATGCGGCTTCTACTTCTTTCACATCCACTTGATTGGCAGGGACATAATCAGGTACCTTGATCTCATCTTTCAACGTTTCTGGATAACCAACTTCTTTGATCACAAGATCGATATATTCGGATTGATCATGAGATTTCATATACGCTACAGCCTCGTCATAAGCAGCATACATGTTGCGAATCGCATCTGCCTTAGCATCAATAGCGGTTTGTGGGAAAGCCAGTACAAATGGATTCACTCCCGCTGTATGCGTGGAGCTAAGCACGCGCAAGCCTGAAGCTTTACCCATAGTTACAAATGGTTCAGGCAAAATAGCTGCATCCGCCTTATTGTTCTTAAGCAATTCTAAACGGGTAGGGATTTGCGGAACCTCAGTTACCGTAATATCATCTTCCGTTAAACCCGCTTGTTTCAGCATCATCGCCACAGTATATTGTGTGGAAGTGTTTTTGGACAAAATCACGGTTTTGCCTTTCAGATCCTTCACATCTTGGATGGCGTCATTCCCAGTCAATAAATCGAATTCACCAAAAGTTGTGCTAGTGATCTTCACATCCAGCCCGGCTTCATTGTAGATAGAAATTGCAACCAAATCAGCACTGATCCCCTCTAACTTGCCTGCTTGAAAGGCGACATCACGGTCTTTTGCACTCTTGAACGTTTGGATATCTAGGTTCACTCCATGCTTCTTATCAAAACCTTGCTCATGAGCAATTACAAAAGGAATCGCATCAATCGAAGGCAGTAAGCCAAGCGACAAAGTAACAGCTTCTTTTGAGGCCTCTGCTGCGTTACCCTCTGTCGATGCTGTATTCGTGTTATTCTTTGAACCACAACCTACTGCAAGTACAGCGACGACAACGACCATCATCGACAACATCAACATTCTTTTTAATGCTTTTTTCTTCATAAAACTCTCCTACCTCCATTAATCTTTCTATAGTAGACATGCCCCTATTCTTTGCAATCTGCAAAAGAGCATGCAAAAAGCCCTTAAGCTGTTCCAGAACGCTTCAGGTAGTGTAATTTTACATCAGTCATCACAGCTTGTATATTCATAAATTTAAATAGTTATATTTATCACATACTAAGATGCAAAAAATCCGAATCAGCCCACAGAGAATCTCTCTGTAAGCTGAGCTTTCAGACATATCCTAGTCTAAGGACATATGTTGCTTCAGAATCTTCAGTCCAGTGTCCAGCTCATCCAATGAGGATGACGACGATAAGGCTACACGTACATACTTGTCCGGTGTGCTGGCACCACTAAGAAACCAATCGGAATGGAATATTCGAACGCCTTGTTGTAACAGTTCTGACTCCAGTTCAGCGGCTGTACGGTATCCTGATAAGGGAATCCATTTAAAAAAACTTAAGGGGTGCCCTTCTGCTGCTGTTTGTGGAAAATATGTCGAAAATAGCTTGTTCGCAGCTTGGACCAGTTCTTTTTTATATGCGACAATCTCAGCAGCACTACCCGATACAATAAGCTCAGAAATAATCTCGGCATCTAGGGAGGATGTCTTCACATTAATATTGAAAATAGCCCGCTCAATTCTCTCTTTGAATTTCTCTCCAAATACGATATAAGCGATCCTAAGTCCAGAGCAAATAGATTTTGTCGTACTGCTAATATAGATGGTCTGATCAGGAAGCAATGAGTACATCGGTTGTTTGTATTCTTCTAAATGACCTGCCGTTAAGAATGCATGAATATCATCTTCTATGAGCAGCAAGTTATGTTTCTGGATAACGTTAGCAATATCACGCTTCCGCCCATCAGTCATCATAACGGTTGTAGGATTCGTACAAGAAGGCATCAGGAATATACCACGTATATCCAGCAGCTGGCACTGGTTATCCAGCACTTGCGGTAGCATTCCAGAGGCATCGCCTGGAATCGGAACAAGCTGAATACGATACATTCGGGCAAGCTCAATAAAATTAGAATAGGTGAATACATCAACGGCAATCCGTTGTCCAGGTTCGAAGAGAGCAAATAACGTAATGACCAACGCATTCAGTCCACCGGATGCAATTGCGATGTTATTGATATTTGCCTGTATCCCAAATGCTTGCATCCATGATAGGCCTGCCAGTTTATGATGTGGCATTCCTGTAGGATCATTGTAATTTAATAGTTCCTCTATATTGCCTCTATGCATAACCCTTCTTGCGACCTGAGCTACGATCGAGTTACTCTGCTCAAACGAAGCAACAAGCCCCAGATCAATACAGTCATGAGAAATTTTGTCCTTCGATATTGCTATCGAGCGCGTTGCATTCGTTGCCACAAAGGTACCACTTCCTGTAATAGCATAGATGAGTCCTTTAGCTTCGCATAGCTTATAAGCGCGTGTAATTGTTGTGAAATTAACATCTAAAAAATCCGCTAGCTCACGTTGAGGGGGAAGCTTCGTTCCGGGTACCAAAAGACCGCTAGCTATATCTTGTTCAAGCAATGAGGCTATGGAATGATAGATCGGACGCTTCAGAGTATGTCTGTCAGGTCGCCACGACATCGGGTAATTAACAAAAGAATTGATCGGCATATTGTCCTCCCACAAAATTGTAATCCATACAATTATACCGTTGATTGTATGGATTCGCACTGCTACAATGACATGGACATAAGCTAAGGGGTTGTAAGTAACATGCGTAACAATAACAAACTTTATGTAGCATTCCGCACCGCGGCTCCCGCTACCTTTCCCATTCTTGCCGCTTTTTTATTCTTGGGGATCGCCTACGGAATTTACATGAATGTATCAGGGTTTCATGTGATCTATACCTTTCTAATGAGCTCGCTTATTTATGCTGGATCGATGGAATTTCTAACGGTTCACTTGTTATTAGGTGCTTATCATCCATTAAGTGCATTATTGTTTGCTTTAATGGTTAATGCACGACATCTATTTTATGGCATATCTATGCTGGAGAAGTTTAAAGGTACGGGGCTGAAGAAGCTTTATTTGATTTTTGGTCTCTGTGATGAATCATTCACCATCAATTATTCCGCGAAGATCCCTGAAGGAGTGGATCGCGGTTGGTATATGTTCTTCGTCACGCTGCTAAATCATTGCTATTGGGTCGTAGGCGCTTGTATCGGGGGAGTATTCGGATCGATTTTTCACATGAATATGGAAGGTCTCGAATTTGTGATGACTGCACTATTCGTTGTTATCTTTATTGAGCAATGGAAGAGTGGATCGACCCATAGAAGTGCTCTAGTAGGCGTTGTTATCTCCATACTGTGCCTTATCATATTTGGACGTGACAGCTTCATGATCCCCGCAATGATCCTGATTATTGCAGCACTTACGATCACTCGTAAACAACAGGAACCGGTAGGTGAAACCGCATGACGATGTCTACTTTTCAGCAGATCATTACAATTGCCATGGTTGTGCTAGGCACGATGATGACACGTTTTATTCCGTTCATTATTTTCCCACCGGGACGTCCAACCCCAAAGTACATTCAATACCTAGGTAGAGTTCTTCCATCAGCAACGATTGGACTCCTTGTTATTTATAGCCTAAAGAACACTAACGTATTGTCCGGTAATCACGGATTACCGGAGCTAATATCCGTCGCAATCGTCGCGTTGCTTCATCTCTGGCGAAGAAATATGCTATTATCCATAGCATTCGGTACAATCGCTTATATGGTATTGATTCAGATATAAGAAATTTATGTAGGTCTTATCAACCGCACATATAACTACAATTATAACATTCACTTCCATTATATCTCGATCATTCAAGACTACGATAATCCGCAAGAAGCTTGGAGCGGCTACAAAAAACTACACAAGCTTCATCCGACGCGTGAGTTGTATGTATTTCATACGAGCAGAAACGACGTTGAGGTTATAGAAGAATTTTTTTTAGGAGTGCGGCAACCGTCTTTGATACCGATGCATTAGCTGTAATAGGCATCCATATTGATTTTATTAATGGACGAGCAAAACGAATGTATGGGGTTGGGGGGACTAGCGAAATTTGCTATGAGCAGCAGATTCCTGACATACTCATTGAACATATTACTTTGACTGATTTACCAATTCAGCTTGGTTCGATACAAGAGCCTTATGGCTTTGATGGAATTGTTGGTATTGATTTTATGATAAGAGCTAAATGCAAGGTTGATTTTGACACCATGAATATCGATCTTAAACACTAAACCAAGCGATGACATCCATCAGTGGACAGCAATCGCTTGGTTTAGTTTTCCTCTACAACAAAAAACCTCCCCAAGCCTAATCAGCTCGACAACCGCTTGTGAACGGCCTTTAACTTTTAATTTCTGCATTATGTTGGAGATGTGATTGCGCATGGTTTTCTTGCTAATGAATCATTGACCCGCGATATCACGAGTCGTTTTAACTACACCTCATAGTTCACTACATAATTCTGCAGCTCTGTATTGTAAAAGCCTACACTATACTCAGTTACCTTGCCCAGCTCATCATAAGAATAACGAGTTCGCATCAGCAAGGGACACTTCTTATCAAGGAGCAATATCTCCTCTACATCAGGCGGAGGAACGGCAACGGAAAATTCATCACGCAGTTTCTCTAAGGAAACGCTCCGCTCTTCAAGCAGTTCATACAAGGACTGGGCATTTAAGTCCAGTAGATCCAAATCATCCATACCATTTACTAAATAATGCGTGTAATGAACGTATGGAATATCATTGAGACTATATATGCGTTCCAAGCGTATACAACGTTCGCCGAATAAACGAAAGGCTTCGCTTTCGACTTCATTATATACTCGCTCCGCCTTCAGCCATTGCTTCCGAATTTGGTGCCCTTCATCCACTAGAATTTCCGTGAATTTTTTCCACTTGGACAGCTTGGATGATGAGGTATTACGGATCACCTTCGTCCCCTTGCCGCTCCCCTTTTCCAGAAATCCTTCTTGGACGAGCTCCTGAATGGCACCGCGTACAGTGATCTTGCTGACATTGAATTCCTGCTCTAGCTGAGGCTCGGAAGGAATATTCAATCCAATAGGATAGACTCCGTGTAGAATCCGATCCTTTATAATATTTGCAATTTGCATATATAAGGGCTTATCTTTTCGGGACAAACTCAAGAGGTTCACTACCTTTCTACATCGCCTACGGATAGAGTCATAGCTCGAAGTATATCCGCTTCTGAAGCCATGGGAGTGTCGCCCTCGACAGTATGGGCTAACATACTAGCGGCAGCGGCAAACCGTACTGTCTGCTCAGGTGTAAATCCTGTTAGCTCGCCATGCACAATTCCGCTCGTATAGGCATCTCCAGCCCCTATTCTATCATAGACGAGAAATCTCAGCGTATCCGAAAAGAAGAAGCTCTGATTCTTATAAAGAAACCCACGCAGTGAATGTGAGTTGTCGCCATGAATACTGCGATGGGTGCCTGCGATCACCGAGATATCGTAATGCTTCGCAACTGCTGGAATCAGTTCGATCAGCTGCTCTTCACGTTCAGCTTGTTCAGTGCTGATCCCCAAGATAAAGATTGCGTCCTTCTCATTCATCATTACGATATCGGCCAGCTGCAGCATCTCCTCGTAATGCGGCTTCGCTTGTGAATAGCCTTCCGGTCCCCACAAGGACGGACGATAGTTGCAATCAAAGATCACAGTCCCACCCTGCTGCTTGACAGCTCTAGCCAAGGATTTCATATGATGACGTACACTATCGTTCATAGCCAGCGTAATGCCGCAGAAATGGATCACATCCAGACTTCGCGCAATCTCTTCATAATTATAAGTTTTCTCAGGAGCCGTATTGAAGCTACTCTCCAGACGATTGCTGTAAGTTACCTTGCTTGGACGTGCACCAAATCCGTTCTCCAAGAAATACAAGCCCAGATATTCTCCTCCTCGTATAACGAGGCTAGAAGAGATGCCCAGCTTCCGCAAATACGCGGCGGCGGCCTCTCCCAAGGAAGTAGTCGGCAAACGGGAAATCAAATAACCTTCATGCCCGAAGCGTGCCAGTGCAGCGCTGACATTAACCCCGGTACCAGAGAATGAATAGTTTAAGCTGTTTCCCTGGGATAGCAGCTGAACTCCCGGCACCTGCAGACGCATCATCACTTCTCCGAATGCCCCGATTCGTTTAGGCATATTTATCTGTCAGCCTCTTCATAATTCCAAGCAAATCACGCACATCCTGGGTCCGGGTCTGGCCCGATTCTTTATCGATAATGGATGAGTAGACATGCGGAATCACTTGTGGCACCCCTGCTTCAAGCGCAATCTCCAGAATAGCCTCGAAATTGTCCATATCAATTCCACCGGTTGGTTCGAGTGCGAACCCTGCCTCAGCACAGGCCTTAGCGACAGAGCGGTATTCCTCTTCACGGCTTAATCCCTCCATCGGGAAATATTTCAGTGCATTACCACCCATATCCCGAACAAGCGCAATTGCCGATGCTATAGGTACAATCGCCGCTTCACTCTGCGCAGCGCTGAAGACTCCTGTAGAAATATTCACATAACCAGCGTGACCAGAAGGGGCGATCATGCTGTTGATCCAACTGTCTTTCCCACCAAGATTAGCGCGTGTAGCTCCAACCACCGGGAATGCCTGGTTAATATGACTACCCGGATAATGCTTAGCAATCTCGGCCACAATTGCCGCTTGGCGATTATCTCCTGCACCTAGGCCAATGGATACCGCATCTTCAATCTCTTGACCATATTGCTTCATGGCTGTTACGGCTTCTTCTACCGACTTATAATCCTTAGAGAGCACACCGACCAGCACATATCCTTCCGCCGCTTCATAAATCTCTTTAGCATTAGCGATATCTTTAGCGAGTACATTTAATGCGGTGCGGCCCTTATAAAAACGTTGTGAAATCGTCATCTTATTGTCCCCCTATTAATTTATGAATGCTGTCTACAATCACGTGCAGATCATCCCCCAGAAGCGGCCGTGGATCAATATCGAAATATCCCTGCTTCACTCCATAATCGCGGGTATAGATCGCAATTTCGCCTTGCTGCAACCCCTCTACCAATTCTTTCGCCGTAATTCCGGCCTGCTGTGGATCAACCTGAACCCGGCCGCGATAGATGGCACGGCCCGCCTCGTCCTGCACAATGGTTACACGAATTCCCGGAAGTTCATTCAACACCATCAATCCCTGCAAAGACGCTTTCTCGGTGTCACTCTTGTCTTCCTTGACCATGTATTCCTCTAGTGCTTGCAGCAGACCAAAGGAAGTTTCTTTACCAACCTTCATACTGCGTCCTATTCCATACAATTGGACCTTAACCCATTCCACATAATTACGTTTGCCGGCGATAATACCGGATGTAGGCCCTTCAATAGCTTTAGAACCACTATAAATTGCCAGGTCAGAGTATTTCACATATTTACAGAGGTCTTCTTCCGCTGCGGCATCTACGATTAGTGGAATGCCCCTACGGTTTGCGATCTCCCATGCTTCTTCGACGGATAACATATTTTTCTGAACTGCATGGTGGGACTTTACGTACAGAATGGCAGCCGTCTGCTCACAAATGGCATCCTCTATATGCTCGGCACGGCCTTCATTCGCATAACCGACCTCAATTAGTTTCCCACCACCTAGATAGACCATCGTTTCCACAGGAGCTCCGTACTGTACATTATGCCCCTTCAGAATGATGATTTCATTGCGTGGAATGGCTTCTTGGTGCAAACGTTCACTGCGGCGCCGATTGCCTTGGGTCACTAGCGCCGCAACGGACAATGCAATACCGCTGGAGGCTGAGTTAACGATAAGCGCTGCTTCAGCGCCGAGAATTCGTGCCGTGTAATCTCCGGCTTTATCCACCAGATCCGCTATTTCCACATAACTCTGTCCGCCTTGCTTCATAGCCTCCATCACTGTGTCAGACGGAGCCGACACCCCCAGGATACTCATTCTGCCGCTTGCATTGATTACGCGTTTAAGCCCGTATTTCGCATTTAATGAATTCCCCACCTATAACCACTCCTTTTGCATGGATTACTTTATCCGTCATTCTTTCTTCTCCTTCAGAATCCACAAGCACTGCAGACTTATGCTGCAGGGTGAAGAGAGTCAAGTTTGCAGGATCTCCCACCTGAATTCGGCCCAGCTCCGGCCTGCCCAGCCATTCCGCCGCATTGGAAGTAACCGCTGCCACAATCTCATCCAGAGCATAGCCCAAACATAGAAACTTGGAAAGTACATTAGATATGCTAAAGACTGGTCCCTTCATTCGGTTCACTCGATAGATATCCGTGCTAATCGTATTCAGTCCAATACCATTACGTTTAGCAGCCTCAGCTACCTTAAAAGAGAAGCTTGCTGTTCCATGTCCCACATCGAGATGAACTCCCCGTTCAATGGCCTCAGTCAGTACCTGAAGCGGCTGACCATCCGCAGCAAACAAATTATTCTCTTTTCCGTTGAGATAATGGGTCACGATATCCTTACGCTGCAAAAGGGGCATAACCTCTCTGATATCTGGCGGTGCTGAACCGATATGTACCATTAACGGCAACCCCGTCTCCATTGAAAGGCTTCGTGCGATATGCAGTGGTTCAATCCCGCTGGCACCCACAACGCTTTTGCTGATCCTAGCCTTTAATCCCACGATTATCTCCCCGTAGGTTCGGATGGATTGCAGGATCTTCTCCTTATCAATCCATTCCAAGTTGGACAATTCATCAATTCTTAGCAGTCCGATCCGCGAGATATTTAAGAAAGCCAGCACATTCGTCTTAGCCTGAGACGCGTCCAAAGCCAGATCACCTATCCGATCCGCCCCGCAGCTACCGGCATCGACTAGAGTGGTCACCCCTTGCCGGACACCGATCTCATCGATCTCGTCACCATACGGATCAAATTCGCGAAAGGCATGCACATGCATATCGATCCAGCCACTGGATACGTACGCGCCTGAACCTTCCCACTCCTGCCCCCCATGCGCCTCACCTGCCGGGGTGATCTCAGCGATCTTGCCATTTTCGATTACAATGTCGATCTCTTCTCCGCTTACCCGTTTCACCTGACGGAGCACGTATCTTTCATCCATTGTTCTCACCTTTTTCCATATAACATTATAATGTTTAAAATACCACGAATAGCACGTTAAGTAAATATAACGTTATAATGTTTATACGTAAAATTAGACGTGGTTGTAACAAAATTAGAGAAACCTGATTATCGGACGGATTCTTTGTAGAGAGTAATTAGGGAAAATCTCCCTGATTATAGCCGATAATTGCTTTTAATGAATAGAATTAGGGAATTCCTCCCTAAAAATCGTGGTAATATCTATATTCACCAACGAATCAGTTGAATTAGAGGGAGATTTTCCCTAATTATTAGTCAAATAAGCAAAAATCGCAGAATTTTACGGAGATTTTCCCTAATTATCTATCAGAGCTTCCGTTTCACTTCTTCAGTAGTGCTAGAAGTCGATTTGGCTTTTACCAGCCCATAATCTACAGAAGCAAGCTGCAAATGACCGAAACGCAAAGCAGCGATCCTCCAATAAAAAGGAGAATCGCTGCTTTCTTGACTTTTACCGTTCAGAATATCGAATGTGTCTGTCACTCTTGTACAAAATCTATGAACTTAATAACCCTACATGTATCTTAATAACAGCCTTCTTAATCTTCATGCCCGGTTGACCCATACCAGGTCTGTGTACATCATGCGGGAAAAAGACTGCGAACATCCCCGGCTTCAAAGTTAACAAAATTTCATCGGATGACGGAGGATAAAGCGCATAATCTGCTTCGGCATCGTAAGGCTTTGTAGCCTCGATCCCTTCTTGCAGAGGGGACCAACCGATCGTTTCTTCACCTTCAATCAGATAATGCACATCAATATAAGCCTCATGCTTTTCAGCAACCTGTTCCTCTAGCGACTTCGCCTCAAGCGCCATAATCGAAACGTATATCTCGTTACCGCGGATCTCGATTCGCCCGAGATCAGGTTCGTGTTGTAAGATGACTTTCAATTCCTCAATAGCCTCTACAATGACTGAATTCTCGTATCTGCTATGCTCTTCCCAAGATGACAATGAACCTAAGATCATAATGTCTCATTCTCCCCACATCTCAATTATCTTACAGAGGTTGTTCAAAAAGTCCGCTTTTGATCACGAATTAGCCCAAGAAGCTTACTCGACATCGAAAATTGAATTCAGGCGAAACTTCCGGTGCTCACGTAGCTTCCACTACGCTCCGCTCTTCAGTTTCTACCTTCATCCAATCTTCTCGGTGTTGAAAACCATACTTTTTGAACTCGCACTTATAGGAGCTTCTCACTAACTGCTGCAGCTGTTGTTTCTTTATTGATAATGGACTGCTCACTAGTCTTTTTGAAATATTCCACATATAAAATATCCAGCAGATAGAGTTGTGAGATCTTAGCAGATAATGAACCGCCCTGCAGAGGACCCTCATTAGCACCACAAAGTAAGGTAAGATCCGAATACGACGTTAAAGGTGACTTTTCAAATCTCGTAATGGACACCACCTTAGCGCCTCGTTCCTTCGCCTTTCTTGCAACCTCGATACTATCTTTCGTTGAACCGGAGTAAGAAATGATTACAGCTACATCTCGGTTAGACATTAGCGCCGCAGACATCATCTGAAGATGTGAATCCATCAAACACTCCGTTTTGTTTGTAATGCGCATAAATTTAATTTTGGCTTCCATCGCCGTGATTAATGAAGAGCCTACGCCGAAAAATGATACTCGTTCCGCGTTTATCATATAATCAATAGCTTCATTGATCTTCTGTATATCAATTAAATTATAGGTCTCGTTCAGTGCACTTACATTTGTGGTCAGCACTTTGGAAGCCACAGCTTCAGTAGTGTCGTCCATTAGAATTTGATCCGTAAGCTGCGGGATCTCATTCTCTACAGTGATACTATGAGCGAGTGCAATCTTGAACTCTTGATACCCTTTATAACTTAAAGATTTGCAAAATCGAAAAATACTTGATTCACCTACATCGCACGCATCTGCAAGATCAGTAATCGACATATAGACAACACTTCTCGTGTTCTCCAGGACGTAGTCCGCTACCTTCTTCTCCGTATTCGTCAAATTATTGTACTTGGAATGAATAGAAGAAAAAATACTGATTGTTCGCAAATAAGCCCCTCCTTTACAATGATTTAATGTGCGAATAAAGAGGAAGCGCCAAGCAAGCCTGCCTTATTCCCAAGTGAGGCCTTAACAATTCTTACACCCGCAAAACTCTCCATAATTAAAGACTTCGTCCGTTCCTCTACCCTTTGAACTAAATCTTCTTGTTCCATAACACCGCCCCCAATAATTATAGCGGATGGATTGAAAATATGAATAATTGAGGCTAAACCCGCGGACACCTCAGTTACCCATGAATCCAAGATCTGTTTCAGAGCTTCGTCCCCTTTGTGAATTTTATCAAAAAGGACTTTTCCGTCTGTACATTCAGGATCTGCTTGCTGAGCCATCTTGACTAAAGCAGTGGTTGAAGCATACTTCTCATAAAAAGGCAGTCCCTCCACCGCATCTGACAATGGATGTGTCAGGATATGACCAAATTCGGCCGCCACCCCATCTGCTCCTTTATAGATTTGGCGGTTCAATACAATGGCACCACCAATGCCCGTGCCAAACGTCAAGCATAAGAAATTGTTAAAGTTCTGGGCAGCACCATAATAAGCCTCGCCTAATGCTGCTGAATTCACATCGTTCTCTACCATAACAGGTTTATGAAAATGATTAGTTACAATTTCCTTAATCTTCATCCCTGTATAGCTAGGTATATTTTCGTTAGCATAGACTATAATTCCTTCTTCAGCATTGACTTGACCGGCTGTACTTATAGCAATGGCATCAAAATCATCATTTTCTGCAATCTTATCAAGCAATCTTGAGATTACATGCGGCCCTCCCAAGTGGCTCTCAGTTGCATACTCCTTAAAGTTATGAACATTCCCAAGTTTATCGCATATACACATCTTGGTATTGGTACCGCCAATATCTACAGCGAGAATTCTCATCCTTATCTACCCTCTCCGGCAATCTACTGAATAGCGTCTACAAACCTTTTGGTAATCTCCATTGGTCTTGTAATCGCTGAGCCGACTACTGCTGAAAAAACACCTAGATCAAACATTTTCTTCAGTTCTTCAGGAGTGGAAACACCGCCTTCAGCTATCACAGGCACAGAGAAGTTGCTTACGATTTGCTTGACTAGCTCAAAATCTGGAAGTGACCGCTCTTTGGTGTATTCTGTATATCCGCTTAAGGTAGTTCCCACAAGATCAAACCCCAGCTCAACGGCTTTAGCAGCTTCTTCAAATGTAGAGCAATCTGCCATAAACAGTTGATCTTTATAGGTCTCTCTTATGTGAGGAAATAGTTCTGAGATGGTTGATCCATCCGGACGAGTCCGGTCTGTCGCATCCATAGCAATGATATCTACCCCTTCGCGGTAAAGCTCATCTACTTCCTTCAGGGTTGGTGTAATAAACACTTCAGAACCTTCGTATACCCTTTTGATGATCCCAATGATAGGTAGATCCACTGTTTTCTTAATTTCTTGAATATCCGCTACGCTATTTGCCCGAATACCTGAAGCACCACCCAAGTATGCTGCATAAGCCATTCTTCCCATTATAAACGGACTATGCAGCGGTTCTTCGGGTAAGGCTTGACTGGAGACGACTAGTTTATGTTTTATCTTTTTAAGTACATTATTTTCAGTATTCATCAGTAACCCACTCCACATTTTTATTTATTCTTTGACTGCTCCTGCTGTAATTCCATTGGTGAAGAAACGTTGGAATAACATGAACACTAGCAACATCGGAATTGCAGCAATGGTGGCTCCGGCCATTTTATATGCGAAATTAGGATTCAGATCCTGCATTAAGGTTGCAGTACCAACCATTAATGTTTTCATTTTGTTCTCTTGGCCTATAACCAGCTGCCACAAATAATCATTCCAGACTTGCACGAAATTCAGAATAAATAAGGCTCCAATACCAGGTTTAATAATAGGCACCATGATGCGAGTAAAGATTCTCCATTCATTTGCACCATCTATTCTTCCGGCTTCTCTTAAAGCGTTAGGGGTTAAATCGAAGAATCCTTTTAATAGGAAGACTCCAAATGCACCCGCGACGTTCGGCCAAATCATACCGTTATACGAATTCACCATTCCAAATTGCTGTGTAATCCGGAATAAAGGCACGATCATAATTTCCTTAGGAATCATCAAGCTCGATATGAAAATAATGAAGATGATATCTTTACCTTTAAAATTGATCTTTGAGAATGCATAGGCAGCCATAGCGCCTACAATAATAACGATAATCGTAGATACGCCTGAGACATAAATACTATTAAACGTCCATCTTAAAGCCGGTTGGTTCTGAAACACATCCACATAGTTGGAGAATGTGATCGAATTAGGCCACCAGTCTGGAGGCATCTTCACAACATCTGAACTGTTCTTAAGAGAACTAGTGAATAACCAATACAAGCACTTCTGGAGCTTTTCCGGCTGGACCTGCCCCGCTCCCTCTAGCTTTATGAGCGAGCCTAACAATACCTTGTGCGATGTTATAAGAAGTTAGTGCAAATCTTTCTTTCGTATCATTCGTCCCAAGCATGATCACTACCAAATCAAGTGGTGCATGTGACATGAGGCATGGATAGAGATAAGCTATTCCGGCTAACCCTTCAAATAGCGGATCGTCACTAACACTGGTTCTACCAGGAAGCCCTTCTTCTATGACACGATAAGCGTCGCCCAGTTCTGCATGCAGAAGCCCGGTCCAACGTATTTCATCATTAAACCTTTGGTCCGTCTTTGCGTCGTAGCCCCAAGTATTGGAATCACCAAAGCATACGATGGTTCTCTTCATTGCATTAACCACAATATTTTTCGATCGCTTGATCAATCAATTTCATAATATCTGCGATTGGACCAGCATCTTCAGCGGCTACCCCTTCAAGCGGTGCTCTTACACTACCAATGTTTACGCCTCTTAATCTCAGAACCTCTTTAATTTCCGCATACATAGAACCCTTGAGGGAACAAAGCGCGATGATGATATCGTTGATCTCACTTTGAAGTTGTCCTGCTTCCTCAAACTTGCCGGCAAGTACAAATGTATTAGCTTGCAAGAACAGCTCTGGCATAACTGCATAAGTACCACCAATGCCAGCATCAGCTCCCATGATTCTTCCCGCAACATACTGTTCATCCGGTCCATTAAAGACCACTACATCTTTTCCACCCACTCTTTTGAAGCGTTCAATATCCATAGGTGGCATAGAAGAATTCTTAACGCCGATAACTTTTTTATTAGTAAGCAGTTTCTCGAATAAAGCTGGAGTTAGTGTATATCCCGTAGTCTGAGGAATGTTGTAGATAATGAACGGTAGAGGAGTTGCCTCCATAATATCGCTCCAGTATTTAGTTACTGCACTATCAGGTAATTTGAAATATATAGGTGGGATTGCGGATAGTGCATCATATCCTAAGCTCGCCGCATGTTTTGCTAATTCGATACTATCTCTAGTAGAAGGGGCTCCTACATGAGCAATCAGTGTCATTTTACCTTTCAGGTTACTAGCTACATAGCTAAGTACCGCTTTGCGTTCGTCCAGACTCTGGTAGATACATTCTCCAGAACTACCTCCCACATAAACACCTTGAACTCCTTTTCAAATAAGTAATCACATAAGGCATGTGTCCGGGATTCGGAAATATTTCCTTGATCGTCATAGCAAGCATAGAAGGCAGGTATAATTCCGTGGAACTTGTTGAGTGTCATTGATAATCCCCCTTAAGATGTGAACGGTTTCTTTTCTACATATTCAAGATATCACTTAAATTTGGTTCTGTAAATTATTTTCTCTATTTTTTAAAAAATAAAATTTATTTCCACCAGAATAACAATCATACTAAAAAAATAGTTTCATTTAAGTGAACGCCCATAAAATAAGACCTTATTTTCCAATTAAAAATAGAATATCGAACGATATATGCAGCTCTAGTTATTATCAGAGTAACACTATCTACGACCTTAAAGTCATCTGCCGAATTGGTAATTATTAGAAATCTTTTGCGATTCGCAAGGGCAATAGATTATCCTTTTAAATCTAATAAAAGTGTCTCCTACAAGGAGACACTTTTCTCCACAGGAAGCACAAACCCTAATTAACACACAATGTTCACTTAAAAACTGTGTTTTTCACGTGGACACAGCTTTAAAAAACTAATTTCTATGATATAATGAAAGCGTAACCAGAACAATACAAAATATATTGTTTCTTCGCCAAAGGAGGCTGGAGGAAATGCTAGCAGGTCTTAAAGAACTTAAAAATTGGGTAACGGAAAATTGGAATCCAACGATGAATTCAGGTAATGAGGATTATCAAAAAATGGAATATTCTGTGCAACGCCACTTGCACACTCCAAGATCCCCAAAACCACTCACCTATGAAGAAGAAGCTCGTATCAAGACTGTTAAATTCCATTAATCTCACCACCTTTAGATACAGATTGACCCTATAATAGAATCTTGTCCTAAGGCCGCAGATCCGGAAATCATTCCAGTAGAGCGGTCTTTTATTATGCCTTGAGATTATGTACCAAAAAAACCTCCCTCTCCATGACGGCATCCCATCACTTCGAAAGAGGCTTCCTAGCATCATTTGATCTTATACAGACATTTGTCCTTTCTTCTGCAAGTCCGAAAGCTTGACCGCCTGACCTGCGTTCAATCTCGAATGTTCCGACGCGAATGCGATCAAATGACTCTGCAGGGATGCCGTCGCCGAGGTCAAGCCTTGCGATGGATTGCTGTCGAATTGACGCACATTCCGCAGGAATGAGCTTACCATACGGTCATCGCCGCCTCCATGGCCATCGCCTTCCACATTGCAGCCAATCTCAACCTTCTCGCCCGATACATAGCGGTACAGTGTGAAAGATCCTTTGTCCATATCCCCGATGATCTCGCCTTGTGTTCCCATAATTTGAACTCGACGCGTGCCGCTCTGTGTCAGCCCTGACATGATGAACGATGCATTTGCTCCGTTCTCGAACTCCATGTTGACTACCTGGTGATCCACGACATTATTATCGCAGCGATACACGCAGCGACCCCACGGTCCTTCCTTCAGCGCCATCAAGATCCCCTCTTGCGACAAATCATTCGTCATATAGCGTGCCCAAGGGTGTTCCGGGGGCTGAATATATATTTTCATCGCCGAGAAGGCGCATTCCTTCTCAACCTCACAGCCGTTGATACAGCGATCCGCGGAGCCTTCCGGAGCGTTCTCCGCCCTGAAATGCAGTAATGATCCGTACGAGCTCACGCTTGTACACGGTTGATTCATAAGCCATGAGATGAGATCCAGATCATGGCATGATTTGGCCAGGATCATGGGACTCGTCTCCTCCGAATTGCGCCAATTCCCGCGGACATAACTGTGTGTCATATGCATGTAGCCCACATTTTCGGTTAATTGAATCGTACCTATCGTTCCGAGTTCACCGTCTTCGATGCATTTTTTGATCCCAGACCAGAACGGGGAATATCGCAGGACATGGGTTACGACGAGCAATCGCTTATACCGAAGCGAAGCTTGCTCCAATTCGATGCATTCTTCCATGGAAGGCGACATTGGCTTCTCTAGCATGACATGATAGCCTAGCTCCATCGCTTTCATCGCTGGTATATAATGCATCCGATCGAGCGTAGCAATTATCATCACGTCCGCCATTTGACCCTGATCGAATACTTTCTCCCAAGAATCGTAGACATGCTCTGGGGCAATTCTATGAATCTCTGCAAATCGATTTCTACGTTCATCATCCGGCTCAGCTACGGCAACAATCTTTAATTCATTCGGGAACTTCTCCGCGTAGGGCCCATAAATATATCTTCCTCGACTGCCAGCGCCAAGTAATACAGCTGTTAATGTTCTCAAGACTACTCCTCCTCTTGCGCACCTAGTGTACTTCCATTGTAAGGCGGTAGGAACGGAGGCAAAAGAGATCGTTACTGACATTTCATATACATTTATTGACCTTGATTCTGTATATGAGTCCTTGCCATACGGAAATCTTGCGGAGTTGTTTCATTCTGCTTCTTAAAGAAGCGAATAAATGCAAGTGCTGAGTTGTACCCCAGGGCAGCAGCAATTTCATTCACTTTCATCGATGTGTTGAGCAGCATATCCTTGGCGATCAGGTTACGATAGTCGTTCACATATTTAGATAACCCTATTCCAGTGATTTGCTTATAAAGTCGGGACAAATACGATGGATTCAAGCTCACGTAATCGGCCAGCGCATTTAAGGAAATATCAGTGGAAATATGTTCTTCAATATATCGATGCACCTTATTCACGACCTCTGTCGGCAATTGCGTACCCCGCAGCGCATTCCATTCGAAGAAGCAATCCGCCATTTGCGAGAAGTATTGAATCAGCTCCGACCATGATGCGGAATCTCCATAGCGATATAACTTATCCAGATCCATCAGCGTATTGATGTAATCCCGAATTTCCCGATTCTTATGGATATAGAACAGAAAAATAGCTGAAAGCGAATGATACAGTTCGATCTTCCTCTCATTCGGCGACTCCTTATCATTCCAAATGGACGTTAGTTCGGCATACAGCTTGTTGAATTGCTCCCGATGATTATTCTCGAGACAAGACATCAGCAATTGAACACGGGCGTGATAGAAGGCATCGTGGTAGTTCCCACTCAGATCACCGTTCACTTCTCTTTGAATGTCTTTATCGGTCAATATGACCTCATTAAATAATCCATGTCCTTGTACCAGGCCGTATTTGATCGAGTGAAACCGATCAGATATGTTATCCCATGTCGTTGCTTCACTTCCAAGAAGGAAAGAAACCGATAAACTCAGCAATCTCTTGCAATTTCCCTGCACAGTCTCCAGAATTCCGCTCGTATACCGATGAGCTCTGATCCAATCCTGATCCCCATATTCGATAGACGATCCATCCGGGATTTTCGGTTGAATCATCCAGACGATTTTGGATAACTCGAATACAACGGAATAGCATCTGACCTGCGTGGACAAATACTCATCGCAAATGTTCTGTACGGCGTAAGTCAATAACGCTTTATCCGGCGTCGTGAACATTTCTTTCCATGCGTCTACCCTGCCTATGAGCAAGTAAACCGGCAATGTCGCATCAAGCCGGATATCGATTTCTTTGAACGCCTGCTTTAATTGGCTATCCGATACATGCTTGCCTTGAAAGAGCTCCCACACATACTCCTTTTGCAGGGAGGGCAATGCCAGTCTCATTTTGGATTGCGCTCTAGCGATCATCTGTTCTTGGTTATTTTCTTCTTCAATTTTCTCAATCGCCCGTTCTACGGACTGAATAATTTTCTCATCACTTTCGACCTTCAGAATATAATCGAACCCACCGTACGTAATTGCGCTCTTAGCATAATGAAAATCATTGTATCCTGTTAAGAAAATAACTTTGCAGGCCGGCCACTGGGATTTGATTTCCCGAAGCAGCTCAATCCCTTCCAGTCCAGGCATCTTAATGTCGGAAATCACGATATCAATACGATGATGAGACAGTACCTCCAGTGCTTCTTCACCTGAATATGCCTTCATAACCTCGAGTTGTAAATGATCGGTCTCATTGAATAGCTCCAGAAGACCATCGACAATAATGGGAAGGTCATCGACGATTAGCAGTCGGTACATGCTGATTCCTCCTCTAGTTCGCGCTTAGATTGATTCTTACTTGAAGTCCACCAAGAGCAGAACGTGACACTGTAATGCCAAATTCCTCACCGTACCGCAGCTGTATTCTGCGATGCACATTTATGATTCCGGTTGTTTCCTCCATCCGAGTGGTGGATTGACGCAGTCGCTTCTGAAGCTGTTCGATCTCCGCATCGGAGATGCTTCGGCCATTATCTTCGACATAGATGGAGAATACATCACCCACCCGCTCACAATGAACCCATAGCTCACCCTGCTGAATCATATTGCCCAAGGCATGCTTATAAGCATTTTCGATGATCGGCTGCAGAATCAGCCTCGGCACGAAGAGATCGGGAACATCACCTTCGAACTTGACTTGAATACGGTCTCCGTAACATATGGTTTGCATGTCTACATACGTGCGAGAATGATTGACCTCCAGCCCCAGCGGAATATCATCCTCGTCATCACGAGTAATGAACTGAAAATATTGTCCGATGTACAGGCAGAATTGATAAGCCTTTTCCTTCTGATTCTCGGATTTAATTAACCGGCACAATACAAAAAAACAGTTATATAAAAAATGAGGATTAATTTGCGATTGCAATCGTTTCAGTTCGGAACGCTGGTTCCTGATTTGCTGCTCGTAATTTTCCTCGATTAGTGTTTTCAAGGATCGGATCGTATTATTAAAAGCTTGGTACAAATACCCGAACTCATCGGCTCCACGATCGATCACGATCGGTTCCAGCCTATTCTGCTGAACGCGCCGAAAGGAATGCACAAGTTTCATTAATGGCCGATAGATAAATCGTAATAGAAAGTAGGAGAAGAAAACGACAATACCCACAGCTAGCGCGCAAGCCCACCAGAACAATGTTCGATAGATCTCAAGAGAACCCAAAATCGTCTCTTCGGGAATGCACATAATCGAATAGGAATTCCAGAGACTGGAGTATTTATATACCGTAAGAAACCGCTTACCATTATACATAATCGTTTCGTATCCTTCGTCTTTTTGCAATTCCCGCTTATCCGCAGCGAAGGATTTCATTTGTTCCAGCAGTTCCGGATCCATGTCACTCTCGATCTCCCAACCACGTTCCAGATTGAGCAATACGCTCTGTCCACCACGCGAGCTGCCGATTTGAGATAACGTTTCTCTGATTTTGATAGTCGATAATTCAACCGCTACGATATAAATCGGATTTTTAACGGTATTAATGGGGTATTGCATGGAAATAAATAATCGATCGTTCCAGTAAATGAAAGGTTCTTCGTATAATCTCTTGTTTTGCTGCATAGAAGCATATTCCTGCTTATTCATCGAAGTTTCAAATTTATTGCTAAGAATCGTTCGGTCGATAAGAGGGATATACGCCCTTGCTTCTTGAATAAATGGACTTGAGTTCTTCATCAATTCAAGCCGTCTTTGGATATCTAATATTTTTTGCGCACGATCGTAATAACTCATGTAATTGCCTGTAGTTGCAATTTCCATCAAGTCTTTGTCCATCACATAGTTCGGCAAATAACGGCTGATCCGGTCTGCTTCCTTGTCGAGTGAATCCAGATAGAAGCGAGTCGTATTTAGAATAGACTCGGAAATTTCACTCCGAATATTGTCCGAACCCTTCTCATTAATCAACCAGGTAATCGCCATGAGCGGAAACAAGGCTGCCAGAAAGGCAGCCATTATTTTCTGGAATATAGAGGAATCTTTAATCAAGAATCGGATTTTCATCGTTTGTTCTCCTGCAATGCAATGTCATAGTTTTGAGTGCCCTATTTTATTCTTTGACACTCCCCATCACAATTCCTTTAATGAAGAACCGCTGCAAGAACGGATACACGATAAGAATCGGAAATGCTGCTACGAATATTTGAGCTGCCCTGCTCGTACGATCGGACAATTTGATCATTAATTCTGCCCTCTCAGGTTTAATAAAGCGGAAATCCATTTTGATAATGATCGTCTGCAGGAAGGTCTGCAGCGGATAATTCTCGGGATGATTCATGTAAATCATACCATCAAACCAGCTATTCCAATGCCCCACCATAGTGAAAAGACCTGTCGTTGCCAATGCCGGCAACGATAGCGGCACATATATTTTCCATAAGGTAGTAAATTGACCCGCCCCATCGAGCAGCGAAGATTCCTCAAGTTCTTTGGGCAGACTGCGGTAGAAATTCAGCAGCAGAATAACGTTGAACACCGTGACCGCTCCCGGCAGCACCAAAGCCCAGATTGTATCGAGCATCCCAAGGTTCTTCACGGTTAAATAGTTTGGAATAAGCCCGCCACTGAATAAAATCGTGAATACGAAGAACCATGAATAGAAGGTCCGCAGCCGAAATTGGCGAGAATCTTTGGATAATGGATAGGCCGTGATAATCGTCAGGAACATGCTGATTGTCGTTCCCATAAGGACCCGCTGAATCGATACCCAGAATGCGCGTAAATATTCAGGTTTTCCAAATACGTTAGCATAAGCAGCCGTTGTGAATTCAACAGGCCACAGGATGACTTTTCCGGCGGATGCTGCCTGCCCGGAGCTGAACGAGAGCGCCAAAATATGAATAATAGGCATGAGGCATAACAAAGATACGGATGCCAGAAAAATAAAATTACATATCAAAAACAATTTTCTTCCGAATGATCTGTTAGTACGCACGATGTGTCTCCCTTCTGAATTACCGCCGATTGCATTAGAAAATGCGGTAATTCGCTACACGATAGGCTAAGATATAGGACATAGATACGAATATGAAAGAGATGACGGATTTCAGCAGTCCTACGGCCGTAGCGAAACCGAACTGTGCTTGCTCAATCCCCATACGATATACGAAGGTATCGATAATATCCGCGCTTTCATAGACCGGAGGACTATATAGGTTGAAGATTTGATCAAATCCGGCATTCAGTACATTCCCGATACTAAGCGTAAACATGAGAACGATAATAGGAAGCATCCCCGGCAGCGTCACATGTAACGTCTGCTTAAAGCGTCCTGCGCCGTCGATCTCCGCTGCCTCGTACAGTGACGGATTAATACTGGTAAGCGCAGCCAGATAGACAATCGTACCAAATCCGAACTCTTTCCATACATCCGATATGACCATGACATAAGGGAACCATTTATTGTCTCCCAGGAAAAAAACAGGGTCTATACCAAACAAGCCAAGCACTTGATTGAGAATACCGGAAGATGGAGACAATACATCGATTAGAATACCGCTTAACAAGACCCATGATAGAAAATGCGGCAAGTACACGAGCGTCTGGAAGGTCCGTTTGACCCATTCTTTCCGCAGCTCATTCAGAAGTATCGCTATGGTGACCGGAACGATCATACCTGCTACAATTTTCATCACCGCAATGTATACTGTATTGAAGAATATCCGGCCGATATCGGGGTAATCCATCAGTAACTGAAGGTTTTTAAGACCAATAAATGGTGAGCCGAACAACCCTTTATTCGGTACGTATTTCTGAAAGGCCATCATAATGCCGGCCATCGGGATATAACTGAAGATGAGGACCAATACGATCCCAGGAACCAACATCAGGTGAAGCGGCCACTCCCTCTTCCACATACGCGTTAATACATTCATGCCATCCACCTCGCTATAGGACTAAAAATGAAGAACTAGGTTAAAGAAAAGAGAGGTCGTTTGTGTTCAACCCCTCGATTCTCCTGCTATCATTGTTTGTGAGTCGCGTACCATTCATTGACTTCTTTGGTCATTTCGTCGCCGCCAAGCTTTTTCCACTCTTCTACGAATTTATCGAATTCATCCACGGATACTTGATTCATCATAATCTTGAAGTATACTTCATCCCGCTTCTTCTTCAGGATTTCTTGTCGATCTGCCATGGTTGGAGTCGGTGCGCCGTAGAATTTGTTTTGTAGGTACTGTTTATTGTTCTGAATTTCAGGAACAAGTGAATATGCACCTTTTGGACCTGAGATCAGATATTCCCACCACATGTTGATATCGGTACCGTCAACATACTTCATGGCACGCTCGTAACGAGTTTTTTGATCTTTCGTCTCCAAAATGCTCTCGTCTTTGTTCTCGATTGCTTTTGGCAATATTTCACCGTTATTATCCTTTTGTTTACCAACACGAAGCGGGCTTAGAAGCCAGTAGTTGTTGCCTTTCTCCTTCAGGTCTTTACCATACTCATACACTTTCTGTTCTGGCGTCGGATGATTATCCACGACAATCCAATGGTTCAGCAATTTAATAACACCTTCCGGATGCTTCGCTTGCTTGGAGATAACATAATATTCGTCAACACCCAAACCTATCTGTGATAGTGCAGGTTCGCTATCCACCGATGGAATCGGGAATACGCCCCACTCTTGTACGACTTTACCATCCTTTACTGCGCCTTTAGCGAGCTGAGCCGGTACCCAAGACTGGCCGTATACGATACCTGCGTTGTTGTTATAGAGGAGCTCTGCTGCTTTCTCCACATCTTTAACGACGAACTCAGGATCAATTAATCCTTTCTTGAACATTTCCTGCAGCGCCTTAAGTGCATCTTTCACTTGAGGCTGAATGTCACTGTTGACCAAATTGCCATTTCCGTCTTCCATCCAAAGATTTTCATAAGCATGGTAACTATTCAAGAATGCTATTAGTCCTGTAACAGCTGTGGACTGGTTGTTAAATGGATCTTTGCTAATTACAATTCCATACGGTTTCCCAGTGCCGCCTGGATCTTTTGTTTTGAACGCTTCTGCGATCGTCAAGAGATCCGCCATCGTCTTCGGTTCCGGTAGGTTCAATTTCTTCAGCCAGTCCGTACGTACATAGAGGAACTGATACTGGTACGGATTATAAGAACTTGGAATCCCCATGAGTTTACCGTCGAAAGTGGCGGTCTTCAGTTGCATTCCGCCATCCATCGACAAGAATTTCTTCGTCTCATCCGTCGCATTCTTGTCATATACGTCCGTGATATCCATAATCATATCCGCTTCGGTCAGCTCTTTCAGCTGTGTAGCATTAACCTTCATGAAGTCCGGAAGATCATTGGAGGCGATGGACATCTTCACTTTTTCCTTGAATTGAACGTCATCGGCGGACACCCATTTATTCGTGAGCTTCACACCGATATCTTTCTCATACGCATCATAGACCGAGTTCTTCTCAAAGCTTTCGCCCTCATCGAATTTGAGATACTGATCGCTTGCCGAAACTGTTGAAACTTCAATCACTTCATTTTTTTGTTCCACAGGTGTCTCAGGCTGCTTCTCAGGCTGCTTCTCCCCTTCATTTGTGGTTTTGCCGCATGCCGTGATAGTTAAACTTAGGATCAATGCGACGATCAGAAGTATTCTACTTTTTTTCTTCATATTACCCCTCCACATTGTCTCAAAATAGGTCTTGCATCTACTTCATGCTGCTTCTCTTCCTAGTTCTAGTATAGGAAAGGAAAGGACCCCCATCTATATACTAGTCTTTACTTTCGTATACACCTCTTGACTACCGTCAGGCTTGTCCCTAGAACGCACAAGAGAGAGGGAGTCTCCCTAGGTTAGGTTGACTCCCCCTTCGTTGAAACGTTACCGTGTATTAACTCGAATATTCAGCTCCCCACGATATTTGACAAGAGATGACGCGCCGCTTCTTGCTTCATTTCCATTTCTTCATTTTTCGATAAACCTAAGCGCACGTTCTGATTGATATTCAGTTAGACCTTTTGCGAATTGTTGATCGGGAAATCCTCTATGCTGTAGCTTTAAACCCGCTGAAGTTAATGATATATGGTGATGCAATTGATAAAATAACAGCCTATCCGGATCAAGCTTATCGTTCTTAAGATACCGATAGAAATCTCCAAAACGCATCTCCAAAAAACTATGCTCATGCTCAATATCAAAGAACGCTGCTCCTTCGATATCGATCAGAAAGGGCTCCAGCTTATCATTAACCAATACATGGTCAGGACCCAGTTCCCCATGAATAAATCCATACTGCTTTCTAGGCTTAATTCTTGATTCAAGCTCATACAACTTATCGAGCAATTTACTTTGATTAGACCCGATCTTCTCCATATGCTGAGAGGCGTAAGCTAGCTGTACTTTCGTATTTTTCATTTGTAATGAATGACATTGTTCTGTACTGATCTCGTTAGCATTGGCTTTCCCAAAAATCTGCCTTTCGGTGGTATGCATTGTAGTAAGCATATCCCCCAACTGCTGAAACACTTTATCTTGAGCAGCTAACTCGGAAAGTTGGAAAAAGGTTTCTGCCTTACGTCCATCTATATATTCAACAAGCGCATAATCAAATGGGTAACGATCTCTTTCCTTGTTCAGATCATAAAGTGCTGGGGTCTGAATTCCATGTTGTGTTAAATACTTATTGTTTAATTCAAACAAATCACTTCCATAGGACTGTTCATTTATATCTTCATTCGCTTTTTCTTCTTCAAAATAATTCATGGAAAGATCCCACACATACAAAACGCAGGAAAATCCATTACTGCACTCAATCTTGTAGACCACCTTTTGTGCGCCACCATGCATTCGTGAAACACGAGTAACTAAATAACTGGTGCCAAAAATCCGTCCAATATAATCCTGTAAGTCGGTCTGATCGAGATGATAGGTAACGTCCATTAACAACACTCCATTGATTAAGTTTTGCCGGCTTCACAATAGTAAATAAAATCCAGCCCAAAGTATAGACTTTTTCTTTCTGATCAATTATGATGTTGAATAAGGTCTTGAAAAAAATAAGCATACAAAAAGCCTTTGGATTTTATTCCAAAAGGCTTTTTTTTGATGAAATTTCTAGCAGCTTCATAACCAATCTCATCATTCCATACGCAACTGATCAATTTCTTTTTTTCGAACAGCATTAGACCATCGTTTTATATTGAAATTGATTAAATGTTAATAATAACATCTCTTATTCCTCGATAAGAATGAGATTAACCTCTTTCTTTTGCTTTGTTTTTTCAGTTGTAGCACTAGCTGAGATATCTAAAATAGCTTCCATTTTCTCAATATATTGCATAGGGATTTCATCCAGCAGGGAAAATATTTTTTTGAAGCATTTTTCATAAGCGTATTGTACATATTGGCTATACACTTCTTTGCCTATTGTGGAAACCTTAATGATAATGTTTTTCTTATTATCTGATGTATGGTACTTTTCGAGCAGCCCTTTTTCCACCATTTTTTTTACATGTTTTGAAAATGCGCTCTTAGATATTCCCAGCCGTTTTGCAATTTCCAGCATGTTTTGATTTTTATCTTCATTCTCCAATAGATATTCCAGCACTTGAATTTGTGCAGCAGAAAATAAAAAAACAGTATTATAGTTGTACTCTTTTTTATAGGAGTCTGCGTATGAATTTCCATATTTAACAATCTTCTCTACAAATGTTCTATATTTCCCCATCCATTCAACTGCCAAAGAAATCCCTCTTTTCCCGTCAATTTAGCTCATAAAATTATATCAAAAATTGTAATTTTAACATAGCTAGAAAAGCGCTATTGCTTTCAAATAAAAAGTATAGTATAAAAACTATATAGTTTCCAATGGAACCTATATAGTTAAGGGGGAGTATTTATATGGGGAAAAAGATAATAAGAAGATTGCTTGTCGTTTCTATGTTGATGATTTTTGTAAGCGCTTGTTTATCAGGTTTTTTACAAACTTCTTATGGAAAGGTAGAAATTATTGATTTTAAGCTACCAACTGAAAATGGGCAGTGGCTGTCTGGACAAATTTTTAAACCTGAACAATCAAATGAGGAGCACAAGGTTCCTTTAGTTATTACCGAGCATGGTTATCTAAACAATAAACATATGCAAAATTTAAACGCTATTGAATTATCACGCAGAGGGATTGCAGTAATGACATTCGATGCCTACTATCATGGAAAATCAAGCTCGTCGAGCGAGCCAGTCATGAAGGCAGTAGCAGCAAATGGTGAGGGAATGATACCTCTAGTGGAATTTGCCTATAAAAGTCTCGATTACATTGATAATGACATGATCGGTGTTATGGGGCATTCTATGGGTGGAATGTCCACATGGTTGACGTTAATGCACTACGGTTCACAATATTATGCAGCAATTGAAGAAGCGAAGAAGCCCGATTCGGAAGGCGCCGAGACAATAACAGACAGCGAAAAGGAATATGCTAATTCCTTAAACAAGGTCGCAGCAGGGTTGCCGGTGGGAAATATCCGTTTATCTAGTGAAAAGGTATTTAGTCAAATCCACGCTAATATGGGAATTATTTATGGTCAATATGATGAGGGGAATTATGATTTGTCTCAAGGCAATGGCGATCTCTCCAATAATGCTGATGAGGCCTTAGTCGCAGTGAACTCGATTTTTTCAAAAGCTGAGCAGCATTCGAGCTTTAATGTAGCTAAATATTATGGAGATGCAGAAAATCAAACACTGAGAGTAATTTATAATCCAAAGCAAACGCATGAATGGGCACATTTTTCAAAGAAAACTGTTGCATACACAGTAGACTTTTTCAGCCAGGCCTTTGAGATTTCACCACAAATAAAAAATACTAATCAAATATGGATCTGGAAAGAGCTATTTAGCTTTATTGGATTATTAGGTATTTTTCTATTGATTTTCCCAGCATCCTATTACTTGTTGGAAATTCCGTTCTTTAAGCACTTAAAATTAGCAAAAAAACAAAGCAGTTCTATAGCTAATGCATTGCAAACGGAAAAAAGCAAAAAGAAAACTAGAGTTTTTTGGATCAGCTGGTCGCTTAATTGGATTTTTTCTGCTATTGGCGTAATCGTAGCTTTAAATCTAGATAAAGTGATTTTTAAAAGCACGTCCAATTTCATGTCTGTAAAATGGTTTACGCAGCCCATTACAAACTATATCTTGATATGGGCAATGTTTAGCAGCCTTATTGGAGCGGCACTATTTGTATATAAGTACAAATTGGAGAAAAGAAATAACGCTGAGCTTTCTTTGGAACAATTAGGATTAAAAATCGGTTTGAGCAAAGCAGGAAAGACTTTAATTCTTGCCTTATGCATCTACGGAATTTTTTTCGGTATCGTATATGCGGCAGAATATCTTTTTAACGCTGATTTTAAATTTTGGATACTCGGAGTATTTACATTTAATTCAGATAAGTTATTGGTATGGATGAACTATTTGCCGTTCTTCTTTATTTTCTATCTAATAAATGCGCTTTTAATAAATATATTAAGTTTTAGTAATATAAAGTCTGAAAAAGCAAATATGATTGTCGCTGGACTGGGAAACGTGCTAGGTATTATGCTTATTAACGGAATCCAGTATGCTGTATTATTTACGACAGGTAATACATTTTGGCAAGAAACAAGACTTTATCCAATGGTACTGCTTCCGTTTATTTTCTTACTATTTGCAGCTGCAATTATTAGTCGCAGCCTATACAAATTGACAGGGAACGTGTGGCTTGGTGCTATGGTGAATACCTTGATCATCACGATGATCGGAGTTGCCAATACTGCTACATTAGCACTTTAAAGAAAGTTTTGAACATAGAGGGGTTTCTTACAACAGCAAATATGCCACAGATTTAAGTTCCTGTTTCAACTATATTCCCCGTTACTTTAATAGGCTGCCGCGAATGCCGTCAGCCTATTTGTAATTTGCTGACCATAAGTGAGTAGACTGACTTATTACCAAACAACTGCTGGCTCTATGGAATCTCCATCTTTTCCATTGTGGTTCTTACGTGTATTCCCACTCGCTCGTACTGAATATTTCTATTCGCGACAATGATTTTACCGCTACGTTTAGGACTTTTTCCTTTTCTTCTAGGAGTGATAAATAGCACCCAATGAAATGATAGTGATATAGGAGTTGTATTCTTCCTCAGTTATCAATAACTGATAGTCCTAGACGGCCGCTTTTTTATTGAACTGTCATTATCCGTTACTTCAATGATTATAGGGATTATACCTACATTTAATTATTTCTCCTGACATGCCCTGAAACGATTCATATGGGTCACAGAACATTATGACTCTGTAAGGACTGCCAATTTTCTCAATATCTCCCACAGTTACACTGTTATGATCACAGTGGGTTGCAGCTGGTCGAATGAAGCCGCCCTTGCTGGAAGTCCGCGGTCTAGTGTTCCTAGAATCGATACATTATTTTTACACTTTAGTAATCAAATAAATATTGCTCTTCCCATGAATTCATATTAGGCTTCAACAAATTTAATATCCCAATTAATATAGATATCATTTATATCATTTAAATCAGTAATTTTGCTTAGATATCTTTTTAGTTCTTTTGGCTTTAATATTTTTTCGCCATCAACACCGTAGTAAACTAAATAATCTATATAGACGTATAAATTTGAAGTTTTATGATCGAAGTAGAATGCTCTTGGTCTGAGAAATTGAAGTCTGGGAGAAGGTAAGATTAAATCCCCGATCACTATTCTTTCATTTTCTGCTCCCATTCTTGGTAACTCAATTTTATCTATAAGAGTAAAAAACATTTACCGAGCTAATCTGCCCGTTAGTTGAATAAAGGCAGTCGATCACGTTGACTGATCGGCTGCCTTATCGTGTTTATTGAGCTATCGATACTCGTTAGCTTAAGGACTAATCTCTAATTTTATTATTGAATAATGTTAATGGGAATATCTTGTGGTTAAACTTGGCGTTCAGTATCCATGTCCTTTTTATACATTTTTTCCGCTTCAATAGGACTCTCTTTTGCCGTCATATGGCTTGGAATTACCCGATAAACTTGAACCGGACCGCCGAATACAGCTGATCTATACTTCTCCACATGCTGCTTGGACAGGGGGCGATTATAGTAACCTGGTACATACTTATTCATCATTTCCTGAAGTACATGAGTGGCTTCATCCAAATCCGTGATCGGTTCTGCTTGTCCGAATATCATTACGCTCATATAAGCTGTATCCGTTTTCGCAGGTACCGGATCCGTAATGGTTCCGTATTCCTCACATACCGTAAAACACACCTCTGAATTAACACTCATCACCTGATTACGCCTTCCGTCTCCAGCCCCGTGAAAATAGAGTTTCCCTTCTGTCCATACATAATTAAGTGGCACAACATAGGGGCGATTGCCATCAGCCAACCCAAGATAACCCAATCTTGCTTGCTGAAGGAACCTTTCAATCTTCTCTTGATCCAGGCATTCCCTGCTCTTGTAACGAACCGAATTCATATCGATATCTCTCCTTTAACTCTAGCGTGCGGCAACGACCAAATTGCGAATACCAGCGTTGTTACGGTAGTATATCAATGTATGGATTGCATTAAAATATCCAAAAATGACCGTTTAAAGCAATCCATAATTAATATTATTATGATTGGGCTTCTATTTGGAGGTGTGTACGATGATGAAAGTAATTCGTAATGATAAGAGACCGATCTGGCAGCAATTGCTTGATCAAGCAATTCATAATATTACTAGTGGAGTCTGGGCGCCAGGAGAATTACTAATACCTACCCGCGAACTTGCTCACATCGTAGGTGTCTCACGCTCAACTATACAGATCGTCTATGAGGAATTGTTAAGTCGAGGTTATACAGTCACCTCTCGCCGAGGAGGAACGCGAGTTAGTAGATGGAAGCAATTCAATGTGTCAACGAAGGAAATAGAAACAGAGGGTCCCACACCTCCTTCACTCTCCTTGTTAGACTCAGCTGTTGATCATTTACATGACTGGTTCAGAGGTAAAGAACAGCTAGAAGTGGATATTGATTTCAGTCCTCATGAACCCTATTTGGATGAACAATTTCAAAAAAGCTGGCGGCAATCGCTGCTCCACGCATCTGCTGAAATGGATTTATCAAGCTGGGCTTACGGTAATTGCTACGGTTACACACCATTACGTGAGCAAATACAGCGTTATTTATCCCTTGAACGGGGCATACATATCCAAACTAATCAGATTCTGTTGACCTCAGGAGCTCAGCATAGTATCGATTTAATCGCACAGTCGCTTTTAGCTGATGGGGACACAGTTTCAGTAGAAGATCCAGGTTTCCCAGCTGCTTGGATGGCGATGAAATATCGACGAATGAATGTGGTACCTATTCCCGTTGATGAGTATGGTCTAGTGGTGGAGCATATTCACCCTCAATCCAAACTGATCTTTGCCACCCCTTCTCACCAGTGCGCAGTAGGGGTCGTTATGTCGGAGCCCCGTCGGCAACAATTGCTACATAAAGCGATTCAAGAACGGTTTTGGATCATTGAAGACGATTATGATAGTGAATTCCGGTATCGTGGGGAGCCACTGCCAACGTTGTTTAGTCAGGCATCCAATAATACTTTGTATCTCATGAGTTTCTCTAAAATGATTGCTCCTGGCATTCGTATTTCGGCTATTATAGGTTCAGTCGAGGCAATTGCTCAACTAGCGAAGGTACAGGAACTGACTTACCGTCATCTTCCGATTATGGATCAGCTAACACTAACCCATTTCATTAAAAATGGTCATTTTATGCGGCATATGAGAAGAGTCAGAAATGTATATCGAAGAAGACACGAAGTCATGACAAAAGCTATTATGGCTAGTGGTTTAGGGGAGCGTTTTACACTCAGTGGAGTAGAAACAGGATTGCATATGTTACTTGAGGCTGAGGAATCATACGACGAAGAAACTGTGACAAATTTAGCCCTACAACATGGAATACGCGTTTACCCTCTTGGACCCTATTGTCTGGATAGCAAAAGAAAGGGATGGGTATTGGGGTTTGCAAAAGTAGATGAAGCATCAATTGAGCAGGGGATACATCGCCTTGCGGAGATAATTCTGTAAAATCATTTCCGCAGGATTAGATAAATTAAAAGAAAGTATGGACTTAAATTACTTGGTCCGATGGTTACAGTTACCGTGAATCCCTTGGTTACGCCCTCATTTTAAGATACTTGGCTTATGCAGATAGCAAATAAATAAAGCCTCTATCCCGCCACTCGGAATAGAGGCTTGTATTATTCTTACTCCTTTAGTACTCTCCTTTGATTACAAAATACGAGCCACGGATTGTACCGGCTAGTTTAGACTTTTGCCTAGCAAATTTAAACTTCTCTTCTAACTCCTTTGGTATCTCCATCCCCTCAGAAAGCTTAAAACCAACGGCTCGCTTCTTAGGATCATCAACCGTATACATGACATTAACCTCAAGTCCATCTTCATAAAAGACATAAGTGAATTTAATATTTTCCACTTGAAAACGCGATGTTTCTAAAGGTTTTGCCGCAAACTCAATATTACGTTCTTCTTTTAAAATTCGGCTCACATAATCAAGGTTTTCCTGACTTTCGCTAGCTGGGACAACTGTAAATTCATGCTTGTACTTGTTCATAAAATAACGAGCTTCATTCGCACGTAAACCAGCAAGCGCCTCTGCTACAGGTGAAGACTCTACTCCGACCGTAGACACATTTTTAAAATCAACGATATACGTCATTTCCATCTCTCCTTTTCTCTCATTATTCCCTATCAATAGAATACAATAACTAAAATTTTAACTATATTATATCAAAAATAATCCACTTCACATGTTCAAATCTATGCCCGTAACTTTCTAAAAAAGAGCATCTGCTGCAAATCGGCCAAGACTTATAGCCTTCATCCTTGCAGCAAATGCTGACGGTCAGCTAAAAACCGTATCATCCATATATTGGTGCCATCGAAAACAAACTTTGAAACGGATTCCTACCTGACGCATTCTCTCAACCTTCTGTGTGACGAGCCCCTGAATACTGTTGTGATCAATCGAGCTCCGCGCGGGAGAATAGATCCCGGATCAACGTCTCATTTTCACAGGCCTGCTTCAACCGCACCGCGAACTGCTTAATAGCTTCGCTATTCTCCGAATAAGCACAGAACATATCCGCTTCCGGGTCAAAATGAATCGTATCTACCCATTCAGGCATATATTCGTTCACAAACACAGCCGCCAAAGAAGCCCAATCGTACCCGTTACCTTCAAATCCTTCGTCTGCCCGGGCCTCGAACACTTCCGATCGGTAGCCACCCACATTTAGAATGACAGACATGCCTCCACCTTGCTGATCCACGAGTATAAAAGGGGCAACG
This sequence comes from Paenibacillus sp. FSL F4-0236, assembly GCF_038000135.1. NCBI lineage: Bacteria > Bacillati > Bacillota > Bacilli > Caryophanales > Paenibacillaceae > Paenibacillus > Paenibacillus sp. FSL F4-0236. The sequence goes on along the minus strand of NZ_JBBOBK010000001.1, from coordinate 354,785 downwards.
TCCTCTTCTGCGGATTCTGCTTCCAGCCGTGCAATGACCTCAGAGCGGGCTTGATCCGTGAAGCAAAGCACCCCGTTTTTCTGAACAATCAGCCCTTCCCGTATTCGCCCATCCAGCCAGTCGCTGTTCCAGCCCGGAGCATACCCGCCTTGACCGAACTCGCCGCCAAAAGCGATCATTTCCTCATATACATCCAGATATTGTTGACGGCTCGTATTTGGATAAGAGCTTGTGTACAGCCAGAACTGCACATCGTACATCAGAGTAGAAAGCTCATCCGCATGAAAGGAAAAGTGTCCCTTCTCTTCTACGATTCGGGTACAGACTCTACGGATCTTCTGCTCAAGCTGATCTACCTCAGACACATGGCTGCACAGCTTCGCAAGCAAAGGCGAGAATTGGCCTACGGCTACTTTGCGCAAATCCTCCTCTTTATCTTCTTGAGAGGTGTCGTAGTCCTCATCACTCACCAGACCGCGTATAAATGTCTCGAAGTCTTGGGCCAGGAACGTAATCTCATAATTATCTTCCTGATCCACATGAATTACCTCAGGTTCGCCGTCCCTCCCACAGTTCCGGTAATCCAGCATCACGACATCATGGCCTGCCGAAGGGCAGTCACAAATTACTACGCCGATGTCAGGATACCCCCACTCCTCAATCATGAACGGGCTGCCGAGATCGCCACAGAGTGAATAGCTTTTCTCGCGTCCGATGCCCATAATGCCCGTAATCGCAATATGATCCTCAGCCCATGAGGTCGCATCCTCCGTCGGAAAACAAGTATTATAAGGAACTCCCCCATTGTGCTGCTTCATCAGACTGATATAAGAGGCAGGAAGCTTGTAACCCAGTTCTTCTTCTACAGAAGCAATCAGCTCATCCGTAGGCGGGGCAGAAACATATTCTTTTAGCGCATAATCGCTATCTTTCCAAAATTCGGAGAGGTCCATCCCTTCAAAAGGAGTTGCAGTCGTCCCCGAATCATTATGTTGCTCTCTGATTGCCTGTCTGGCTGCGGCGTGTTGTTCTTTGTGTAGCTTGCGCTGGCTGAATTTCAGAAACATGGCCGTATTCTCATCATTCGGATCGAGGTCATGGGCAATACTCAGCACTCTCACTGCTTCCTCATATCGATTCAAATAGTAGTAGGAATATCCCACACGAAAATGCCACAGATAGTCATTCTGCCCTTGTTCCGCAATCATCGCGAAGTGTTCAAGGGCTTCTTCATAACGTCCCAAATTGTTATACGCTCTTGCCAGACTACTGACTACCTCGTAATCTCTGTCCGCTGGAGGAATCTCCATCAGAGTGTCTACAATCTTCTGGTGTTCATCATCTTCATGCCACTGTGTCAGCTGCGCGGTTAGTTCTTTGTCCATGGTCTACCTCCCAAACGTATAATCAAGTTACTAGAATATAGAGAAATATGGTTTTCCCTATTCTACCAGATGGGATGTAGGTATTGAAAATCGAAATAGGGCAGCTAAACGTAGCCATGACCCCAGCAGGAAACGGTAACTATACCTACCCTGTAAATAACCTGCAACACGGGGATACCATCGAGTACTCCTTTACCTATAATCCGGGGCTAGGGGCCGTCGATTCCCCGACCTTAACGTATATCCATGGGGTAACCCAAGGAACACCGGAGTAAAATGGATAAACCCTAGGCAAAATACATGAACACAAACAGGCGAGGAGGAAGTGCTGGTGCTTCCTTCTCACCTGTTTTGTTGTTTCAGCCATGCTGGTCTCCAAGGTGGAAAATTTGTTGCCATGCGTGATGCGTGACCTCCTTGACGACAAAATTCACCCCTTAGAACGTCATCAAGCCTAACTATTTACACCAAACTCTATCTTCTGATCAATAAATTGCTTGAATCTTGTAAAATACTGCTCTGATGCCTCCCAGCGCCTAAGGTCCAAAAAAGACATGTCCTGTTTGCCATATTGATTGGGCGGCTGATAATGCCGGGAAACATAAGTTCCATGATCCACTGTATAAAAATAATACGCTTCATCAGGAGTCTTGATTTCAATCCGGGCATGCAGGTAGTCTCCGTCCTCGTCCGTATGCGCTTGACGGAAGCTGTAATTTTTTGAGCCGTCCCAGAACCCGTCATCCTCCTCCTCTTCCGAATATAATTCCTGAATCACATCGTGTTGCAAAATGTCTTGCACATATTGGACCTCAATGTTTCGTAAATAAAGCTCAGCCATATTAATACAGGTCAACAACATAGTCCAGCAATCGCTAATCTCCGCTAGCTGTTCCTGAGACTCTTCTGTAATATCCTCCCACTCAGACCCTTCATCTATGGTTCTCCTCAACAAACCGATGGAATGATCATGCTCCAGCCAAATATAATAGTGATGCCGGTGATCTTTCATATAAACGCTGAGATCCCGCTCATCCCCGTCTGCATCAATATGCTCCAGTTGAACTTTGAAAAATACGCCTTGCTCCTGAAAATCAAAAGATGGTTTGTCATCCGTCATTAAAATACACTGAGTCAATTTCAATATATTTTCCTCATTGATCGTGTTATGGGTAAAATATAAATGAACAGGTTTCTTTCTCTTGAGGGGTTCATTTACTTTTTTCAATGCGGAACGCCCTTCTACAATAACATTCACCAGCGTGCAAAAGGAAAATTCCATGTCCTCCTCATCCATATCCAGAAAAACTTCATCAATCAACACCTCATGAATGTCCACCGGAAGCTCCTGAAATACGCCGTCTCCCTCCCATACATTTACTAAGCATGCAATAGATTTCTGCCCGTCTACTTTGATGCTGTACTCGTCATCCTGAACTAAAACCGCAGCGCTAAGATCACCTATAACAATTGTTTCCCCATGATTGTAGGTGCCGCACAATATTTCCTCAACCATCAGATTGCCCGAAACATAGATTTCCTGACCGCCTACAGCTATATTTTTCGCATTCAAATTACCGGTTACCATAAGCCCTATGGCACCATCTGTTTCTTTATTATAGAGATTCTCTACAGTAAAATTCCCATCGATAAAAATGATGATTACCTCTTTTTGTTGCGGGAAAGCCTGCTCCCAATCCAGATTAAGAGAAGGCAGCGTCAAATCCCCTTCATAATAAGCGGCTAGCTGCTCGTCACTGAAATCCTGGTAAAACTTCGCCCACCAAGATCCTTCCGGAAATTTATCTGCTAGTTGACTAATAGGAATGAATCGGAAAAGATTGCTCATACATTATTTTCCTTTCATTTTTAAATTTCCATTATTCTCTCATATGTAAAAATAAGGGTCAATCTCAACTTTACAAACCATCCCCCACAACAAAAAAAGGCCATCCTTCTATGGGATGGCCTGACAAATCAGAAGTACAATAGTAATCACCGTTTATTATTTTTTCAAAACCGGTATCCAAATCTCACTTCTGAAGGTGGGTGAAGATAAATCCTTACTCTCATTCCATAAAATCTCCGGGCCTCTTGCCAACTCATAATTAGCGGTAGGGAACCATTCAGAATAGATGCGTCCCCAGACATTTTGCAATGTATCGGGAAATGGTCCAACGGCTTCGAATACAGCCCATGTTGCTGCAGGAACATCTAGTTTCGTTAAATTTTCGGGGCATTCCTTGGTTGTAGCAACGCCAACATAATGGTCAAGTTCCCCCTTTTCTTCCATTCTCCCCTCAGAAAAATTCATCGATGCTTGAATCAGTCCCTGAGGTTCGACATTCGAGAGCTTTTTGAGCTGGTCGATGTCATCGCTAGTTAAGCTTTTCCACATAGATGCGATTTCCGGATTTACGCCATTAAATTGGATAGGTACCCTTCTCGTAATGCCTACGATACAGAATGACTCTTTTTCAATGATACGATAGTTCATTGCACTTCCCCCTTGAATCGTTAATTGAAAGGTCAAGCGCGGATAGGCTTTTAATGAAGGGCCATGCAACTTTACCGAAGAGGGCGGAATACCGTGCAAGCCTTGGAAAGCTCTAGAAAATGCGTCTGCTGAGCTATATCCATATTTCACCGCCACATCCATAACTCTTAATTCTCCAGCTTGAAGCTCAAATGCCGCAGATGTCAGGCGTCTCCGACGGATGTATTCTGATAGCGTGATGCCTGCAAGAAATGAGAACATTCTAGAAAAATGATATTCGGAACAACAAGCCAACCTCGCCGCTTCCTTCAGGTCTATATCATCAGCAAGATTCTCTTCAATGTATTGTAGAGCCCCGTTCAGATTTGCAAGCAAATCCATTCGAATGACCTCCCTTCACTAACAATATAGCAAGTATCGTCGGCATCCATCCGACATCTCATGCACAGTTTTGCTGGGTACCTAGGAGAAACTTGCCGCTACTTAAGATACGGTTCACCGCGCATTCAAAAAAGAGGTGCGAAAAGCCGGTTCATCACCGGACGCTTTTCGCACCTTCTCTCTTGCCTAAATTAACGCGTCGAAATGGCCCTCCGAGTTCACCGTCGCCGTCCGGGGATCGGTCAGACCGATGCCCTTGAGGCCTCCCTTCCACTCAATCCGCGAGAGGGGGAGGTGATCTTGAAGCGGAGAAGCCGGTACAAAATTTACGGGGGCGCTACTCCCGCTTTTCTGTACGAGTTGGGACTCCAGCAGCCGGATTTGCCGCTGCAGCTGCTCTCGGCGATAAGGAGTCTGCATCTCACTTCCTTGTGCCGCATTCACTTTATCCAGTTCCATCATCAGCCGGTTCCGCTGTTTCTCCAGGGAACTGACATCACTCTGTGTACCGCCGTAGGCCGCAATGGTCTGTACAGAGCTGATGCCTGATACTGTCTGTGCCGCCATGATCTTTCCCTCCCTTTCCTCGGCTCCCAATCCAAATTCAGCCAAATTTGAAAGTTCTAATCATCTTTATTACCCAGCAGGCCCCGTCATGACAACATCACAGCCTCAATTAGAGAATAATCGTCATATAGTCTCAGTCGGCCGCTTGTTTCGACCCTACCAAAGACCCATCGAAGGCTGGCTAAAGTCCCTTCAGAGCACCCTTACTCGTCCTTCAACCGCCGCTGATACAAAATGACAGACACTACTGTTAGCACAACTGTCCATGCCAAGGTAATGAGGAGGGGTTTTAATAAATCTCCCGTCGTAAAGCTTATATTGCTTATTTCTAAGAAATACACAAGTTGAGTGCTTGGTACGTACTCCAGCACTTTGAAGATAGGAAAATCATCCACTAGTAACGTTCCCCATGGTGCCCCAGTGAATACGAACATCACAGGAAGTATAGCTAAGGATGCTTCAAGCACCGTCTTGGAGAATAAACCACATATCGTTCCGAGTGCTGTGTATAGAATAATCGAAAGAATCAATGCTGACACAAACGCCCATATACTAGCTGGCTCATAACCAATTATGTACGTAACAATAGCCAAAACAACAGCAGACATTACAAAGACAAAAGTACTTTTACCGATTAAAACATCCATGGTCGTGGCCGGAGTCATCATTAATGATCTTAAAGTGTTATGCTCCTTTTCTTCCGCAAACAAGCATGCTTGTGCAAAGCAGGCTACTACCACAAACGAAAGATTAAGAACTATAGCGAAAACTCCAGGCACAGACGGGTCTACACGTCGAAAAAGAAGTGCAATGATAATTGGAAAAATCAACATAATGGAGATCGCATAATTGCGAGAAAACTCTTTGTAATCCTTCACAAATATCGCCTGGACACGTTTTAATGAGATACTCATAGTAACTCACTTCCTGTCATTTTAATAAAAATATCACCTAGACTTGGCTCTTTCGTTTCTAACCGGTCAATTAACCCTCGTCTCATCCAATCCGCGATTTGATCAGCCGTTCCCTCATCGATCGGGAGCTCGTAAGCTTCCCCATTGATTAATTCAACACAAACTACGTTCTCCCGGTGCTGTCGTTTAAGATCCTTCGGTGAGCCGATGGTTTGGATTTGTCCCTGATACAGAATCGCTACGCGGTTGCATATCAATTCTGCCTCAGCCATGTCATGCGTAGTTAAAAAAATCGTTGTCCCTTTGTCATTTAAGTAGCGTAAGCCTTTATAAATATGTGCTGAGTTTACCGGATCTAAAGCCGAAGTAGGTTCATCTAGAAATAATAGTTCGGGCTCATGGATAATCGCGCAGGCCAACATGACACGCTGACGCATCCCTTTCGATAAGAGATTGACTTTCTTTTTGCGCTCTCCGCTTAAGTTTACAAACTGCAGCACCTTATCGACCGCAGATCTGGGAAGATCATATAACTTACGATACAGCTCCAAATTTTCCTCAATCGATAACCTCTCATACAGACCACTGTTATCCGTCAAAATGCCGAAGCGCATCTTCTGTGCAGACTGCTGCATCATCTCCGCTGGCTGGTTAAATACATTTGCCTGTCCACTAGTTGGATTTAACTGCGCAGTTAATATCTTGATTAATGTCGTTTTTCCTGAACCGCTCGGCCCGAGGAAACCAAAAATTTCCCCTTTCGGAATTGAAAAGGACACATCTGCCAACGCATCTTTATTTCCAAATCTCTTACGGACACGTTCTACTTGGATAACATCCATTAACACCACTTCCTTAGCGTTGATGCCTTAAGCATATAAAGATTGCATGCTTCCAGCCATCAAAACCCGCCGAAATGTAGCTATTATCGCCTGAATAGTACCACAGAGTGCTTGCTTGGTTCGACATTACCCAGGAAATTAAATGTTCAGAAGTGCTTTTAATTCAGACAATTTTGAACGAGATAACGGAACCACAGCATCTTTACCTGTATTTAACCGCAAGCTGTAGCTATTCTTCGTCCATGTAATAATCTCTCTTACTTTTTGCAGATTAACGATGTAGGACCGATGACACCTAAAAAAACCGAAATTTAACAATCTTTGCTCGAGTTCGGTCAACGTCAAAGCACAGTTATAATTTTCCCCATCCACATGAACAAGGATCGAACCCTCTACACTTTCTATAAAATCGATTTCAGGCGGATTAAATAAAATTACTTTGTCATTTCTTTTGGTTGAGATCTTCTGCAAGGTTATATTGGTCTCGTCTTGTTTTCGTAATTCCTGCTTATCCTCTTCGATGTCCCGAATATCCAATGGATGAAATCCGGACTCGTTCAACCGATAAATGGTATCACAGGAAATAAGGACATCCTCTAAATTCGAAGTTAAAATCAATATCTGCTTTTCTTGCGAAAGATCATCCAGAATCCGTTTGAATTGACGACGATCCTGCTCTTCCAAGTAAAAATAAGGTTCCTCCAGTACAAGTGTAGGCTGATGCGCAAAAAAAACACGTAGCAAGGTCACATACATCCTTTTCGATGAGCTTAGATCCTTGATCCTCACCTTCCGTTCTTCTTTTAGAACAAAATAATCCATTAACAAAGCGGCACGCTCATTCCTCTCCGTTACTTGAATAAGAAAAGTAATTAGCTCTTCCACCGTTAAACGCATATACTCGCTTTGCCCAGCCCGAAATATATAATATTGAGAATGGTCCACTAATTGATTCATTAAAAGCTGCTTTCGCTTCAAGTCCGTTATAATGGCAACCGATTGGTTCAATGTCATATTTAATTCAATCTTCGGTAGTAATAATTCCCCGTCATAATACATTGGTTGAAATTGCATTCCGTCCTCCTGATCAGCGACACAAATTGGATATATAAAACAATTATAAAGTCAGGATACTTTTTTGTCAGTTTCTAACTAAAAACACAACAGCATGTCCTATCTAAACGTTCGTCCAGCCGTTCATGTTCATTCGATTCCTTTCACTTAACAAGTATAAGCGAGGAAAATGGGGGTCACTTTAAGACTATCTGTTATGCAAGAAGGGGCTCAGAATATGACATATGGAGAAATTCTATTTCGTACGGCAACGTCTTTCGTTGCTCTACTAGTTTTGACGCGTCTTCTCGGTAAAAAACAAGTCGGACATCTAACGTTTTTCAATTATGTAACAGGGATCACCTTCGGCTCCACCACTGCGGAAATTATCGTCAACAGACAAATCACGCTGCTGCAAGGAATATCTAGCTTGGTCTTATGGTCGCTCTTGGCGTTCAGCGTTGCATTGATCGGACTGCGCTCTGTCAAAGCACGTGAGATTCTCGACGGCCAACCTACGATTCTCATCAAACAAGGCAAGATTCTGGAAGAAGCATTAGCTAAGCAGCACCTCAACATCGACGATTTAAGCATGTTGCTTCGGAATAAGGATGTCTTCTCACCCGAAGAAGTCGAATTTGCAATTCTGGAACCTGACGGTAAACTTAGCGTGTTGATAAAAGAAGAACTGCTGCCTGCAACAAAAAAAGATATAAAAGTAAACGTTGCACCTATTCACAATATCCCAACTGAGCTTATCGTTGATGGTAAAATCGTAGAAAAGAATCTTAATAAAATAGATGTCTCCATTGTCTGGCTCAACCAACAATTAAAGAAAGCCAACATTCATTCTTTAGATCAAGTATTTTACGCAGAGCTCCAATTGGACGGGAGTCTGTATATCGACAAATACCAGGATACGAATCCATAAAAGACCCCCAAAGAGAACAGCCCCCAGACTGTTCTCTTTCGCTGTCTGCCTTAGAAGCAGGTGAACGAGCGAATCCGATTCAAATCAATACCGAAGTACCCCCAGAAGAGACCGAACCATCTGAACCCTGCAACAGAATTACGCCCGACGAATACCGGGAAGAACCAGAATTGCTCGCCGTTGTTCAGCCAAATGTATGTGTTGCGGAACAAACAGCCTCTGATCGCACCGGGGTCGATGGCAAATGCGGTGGCCGACATTTGCGGTACGAATTGCGGTGGAGGTGCCGTCGGCGCTTGAACGCCTCCCGGTGCAGCTCCTGGAGGTCCCGGAGTCCCAGGAAATCCACCTGGTCCACCCGGTCCTCCTGGTCCTCCTGGTCCACCCGGAAACCCTGGGAATTGGCCGCTTCCCGGCGTTGGAAAAAATCCCATATATGATCGCTCCTTTCAATGAGTAGGCACAATCATCATATGCATTCGCGGAAAGAGTGTTTGGGCGAATGCCAATAAATAATCCGCGCCCAGCCGAAGCTGAACAGTAATGAAATTAAGCCGCCTAAAAGCCTTTTTCACCTGCTTCGGCTCATAAATATGGACGAATATCCACTTATGCTGATTCCTAATTTGACTTAGAATTACCGTAGAAGATTGAAAAAGGCTGTGATTCTAATGTTAATCAAAAGAGACAAATGGTTGCAATATCGCATCCTTCGCAAAGGCTCCTTTCTCGCCGGACGGCTGCCAGAGACACAGTTGCTTAAGAAGAACGCATTAACGAATATGCTGCTTCACTATCAAAGCGTCGTATTGAAACCTCGCAACGGGAGTTACGGAAGGGATATCCTGTTCATTAAACGAAACGGTGCAAACGCCTATCGTATTCATAACGAAAAGAAAGCTTTCACCATGACAGACAGCGATAAGTTATTTAAATTGTTCCATAAAAAAAACAGAGGTCGTGGATATATTGTCCAAAGGCGTCTGCAGCTTGCCCAAATTCAACACAAGCCATTCGACATTCGGATAATGGTTCAACGACAAAAGAGCTCTTCATCCACTTGGAACGTGACAGGCTCATACGCGAAAGTTGCGGCGCAAGGATATCTAGTCACGAATGTGGCTAGCCGCACCATTCCAGTCCTTGAGGCACTCAAATTAGCCCGAATCGGAGATCGGAGCTTGCTTGTCAAAGCGGAACAGATCGCATTATTGGCAGCCACACAACTGGGTGAGCGTTACCCAAAGCTTAGACAAGTCGGGTTCGATATAGGCATCGACAGGAACTGCCGGATTTGGATCATTGAAGGCAATTATCAACCGGACTTACGCCCATTCCGGCTCTTGAAAGATTCCTCAATGCATCGCAGAATATTATGGTATAAGAAACATTAGAACGAAAAAAAAAAGACGACCAGCCTCTTATCTTTGGCCTGTCGTCTTTTCATGTTTGGTGCCTATCCTTGATAATCCCCCGCTTGCAATTTTACTTGCGTCTTTTGTTACTTACAACACGCGTCACTTGGAACTTATTTACCCCTACCTGTATAATGGCAAACTGGCTGTAAGAAGTGCCGGAAGACGTATAAGGTTCCGCTTGAATATTTCCACTCGGCGTTCTAACCGTTGCAGTGATTCTAGTCACCAAACAGACTCCACGGCTAGAAGCTTTCCAAGTCTCATCACGCTGAACATTATAATTGTCATCACTACATAAGATGGATGCATATTCAACTTTTCCAAATGCATTAAACGATGTGGAGTTAAAGATCTGTACGGGGTCATAACCGCCAGCTTTTCTATTTCCCATCCTCAAAACCTCCCTTATTATCGATATTATTCATTAAATGCAATTCCATCGTTTTGGTAAGGTATAAATGTGGACAAGATAAAAAAGTACGTTTATCCGATGGTCACAACCCCTTCTCTTTTACTTCTATTATCTTTTTACTAAACTGATATTTCACTGTAACATTCTCAATAATCTCAGTATTCTGGTAGGCAAGAGAACCTTCAAATACTAATGTATCATTGTCTTTCCACACCAGGTTATCAGCATAGCTATAATTCTCATGATCGGTGCGAATCCATGTATCTAATTCTTTTTGTGCACCATATTTGACTCTTGCAGATTCTATTAACTCTGGACTTGTCATTCCCTCTTCAATATTGCTAATTTGAACGAAATTACTTTTATTAGAGCATGTTACGATCGCAATTAACTTATGATTTGGAGAAGGGATAATTTTTGTAATATACATAGATGGTGCAGAAAAACTTAAATATTCTTTAAGCACATTGTCTTTTATTCTCCAAATGACATTTTGACTTCCATAATCCGAATAATTATTAAACAACGTAAATATCATACTTCCATCTGCTAGCTTAACAATATAAGGGCTCCGATAACTTTTCGACAAAATATCTACGGCAAAAGCAGCCGCATCAGCGATTTTTTGATTCTCATTTTTTATAAATGGCTGAAGTTCTTTTAACGCTTTTACTCTCAACGTGGGATCATTAAAGCTTTCTACCAGCCTATTAATAGCAATATATACATATTCATTATTATCACTTTTTAAAGCATGTAGAAATTTTTCCGCATCATATTGAGTAGCAGGCTCTAACTCCATGTCTTCAGCATTTAAATAACGTATGTAAGGCTCTGAATTTTGATTTTTATAATATTCTGTTGCTAATAAAGCTGAAGCAGTTGAACTATATAGGACAAGACAGGCAACCAAAATAACCCACTTTTTAGAAATTCCTTTTTTCCTTTTCTCTGTTCCATTGTGCCCAGCCGCTTCAATTAAGTTTTCATCAATGAGTCCGATCTCCTTAAATAAATCTTCTTTTTTCATAGGTTAACCCCCTCTTTGTCTAGATGAACTCGAAGTTTATTTCTTGTCCTAAATAATATGGATTTCACTTTACTACTACTCATATTAAATCTCATAGAAAGCTCATCTATTGAATAGGAATACCAGTACCTTCCAATAAATATGTTTCTCGCTTGCTCATCTATGCCATATAAAAATTGATTTATTAAGTTTGCGATCTCACCTTCTTCATACTCTGTTTCTACAGTATCAGGCGAAGCTAGACATTCTTCTAGTTCCGTTAGAATGACTTCAAACTCACGATTACGCTTTTTCGCTGTATTATAACCATACTTATCAAGCGCAATATTACGGGTGATCCTCCCTAAAAATACCGAAAAATTCCTAGGTAGATTGGGCGGTATCGCATTCCATGCCGCTAAGTATGTATCGTTCTCACACTCTTCAACATCCGAGAAATTCGAAATAATGTTTCTTGCAATGACTCTGCAGTAAGCCCCATATTTATTTTTAGTCTCTAAAATGGCTTGCTGTGAACGCTGTAAGTATAGGTGGATTATTCCTTGGTCTTCCATTCGTTTTTCTCCTTTTAAACACTCTTATCTATATAGTAGAGAATTCTTAGGATGGGTTGCACTTATATTAAAATTTACACCCATATATAAAAACAACCCCCTCCTAAACAAGGAAGGGGTCTTTGTAATAGATCTGCCTTTTGGTCATCTCTACAATCCAAAATGTTCTCTAACTAACCTAAATTGTTCTTCCACGCTCATACTTGGTATTCTTTCAACGGTTTTGATCCCCATTTTATTACAAGCAGTCTTAATCTCATTGGAGAACTTAACCATAGATTTGTTACCGTGTTTAATCGCTTCTTCTGGATTTATCGTGTAGGCGTTAATACAATCTAAAATCATCTTATGATCTTCTCTAAAGTAATATAATCTCTCTATCTCTTCGTCGGACGTATAAAAACAAACCATTCTCTCTTTTGGAATAAAAGGTAGTATACGCTCAGGCATTATTCCTAGATCAATTATTATTGGTTTATCATTAGGCATTGTTAACAAATCAATGATAAAGAAGTCCATCATCTCTTCGACGATTTGAAATAGCCATTGACAGTGCTCATCTACAGGTTTATTGAACCACTTATTCCAATCCAAATCAGAATTAGGAAATTGAAGGGCAGGGTATTCAACAGGACTAGTGAATGGTCTGTATTTTAAGACATCATCCCCCAATGTTTGAAAGCCTAGCTCCTCTACAAATTTCTTGGTCATGGTAGTCTTCCCAGCACAAGGCCCCCCATTAAGCCAGTAAACATGTTTTAATTGTTCCTTCAAATAATTATTATTTATCTTCATCCGGTACACCCCATATGATTTGTGTAGTATCTTACTTTAACACGTTGGTTTCGGAGAGGTGGCGGATTCTTATCTTCCTATAACAGTGAAAACACATCGAAATTCTCCTTTCTTGGCACAAGTAGTTATATTCTACGAGTGGGGTAAAATTCCCTATCACTTTATCTTTAATACGATCTTTCCTTTTGCCCTGCCCAATTCAGAATACTCCATCGCCTTCTGAGCTTCTTCGAAAGAGAATATTTGATCAATTACAGGCTTTATTCTCCCTGCTTCTATAAGCTCCGAAATGATCTCCAGTTGTCTGCCGCTAGGTTTCATGAACAAGAAGCTGTATTTGACATTATATTGCTTTTCTAATTTTGTTAGCTTACGAGTAACCAATCGAAAAAGACTCGTTTTTATAAAACCAGACCCATATTCAACTCCGAAGCGTGCATTGGGCAGCCCAGAAACCGATACAATTTGTCCGCCTGGTTTGACTATTTTAAAAGCCTTTTCTAATGTCTCTCCGCCAATCGTATCAAATACTCCATCATAATTTTGTAAGACCTTATCAAATTGTTCTGTTTTATAATTGATTATTTGATCGGCCCCAAGAGATTTGACCAGATTAGCTCCAGCATCGCTAGTAGTTGTAACTACATAAACTCCCATCGCTTTAGCAAGCTGGATAGCAAAGGTCCCAACGCCGCCCGAACCAGCTTGAATCAATACCTTTTGCCCTGCCGATAGCTGTAATATATCATGTAATGCTTGATAGGATGTAAGCCCGACTAATGGGATTGACGCCGCTTCCTCAAAAGAAAGATTTTGTGGCTTTAAGGCTATATCGTCCTCATGTATGGATATATATTCTGCGAAGGTTCCAATTCTATTTTTTCTTGGCCGTCCATATATTGCATCGCCTATTTTGAATTTAGTTACTTTATTTCCTACTTTGGTGACTATACCTGAAAAATCATTTCCTAACACAAGCGGCATATCGTATTTCAACAACATACGAGTTTTGCCATCCCGCACCTTGAAATCGATAGGATTAATACTCGCTGCATGGATTTCTGCCAACACATCATAATCACCTACTGAAGGTGTTGGAATGTCTGCCATTAGAAGAGGACTTTTCCCGTATTTTTCAATGATCATCGCTTTCATTAAGAAACCTCCAATTCTAATAATATTGTTCCATAAATTCATCGAGATGGTTTATAAGATTTTTTAACACTCCTAATTTTGTTCTAACATCCATAAAATAATAATTTTTAGAGCCTTCTTTCCTCACCATTATAATTCCGGCTTCTCTTAAGATTCTTAGATGATGGGAGACAGCAGGTCGTGATAGATGCGTTTTTTCAGTAATCTCACCTACGCGTAACCCGTCCGTACAGGTAGTCTCCATAAGTACAGTAATAATAGATTGTCTTGTCTCATTACCAATAGCTAAAAAGACCTTCTGGCACATCTTGAAATCGTCTTTGATGACTTCGACTTGTTGCTGTTTATTAATGATTCTCACCGCTTTCGTTTCGTTCAATCGTTTAACTTAGTGAACCATTTGCTGACGAGTATGTCATAACAAGATATGCTCCGCAACCTTGAGAAAGAAAATCGAGATCACAAGTAAATTTTTTACATCCCCTCGCCTCCAACCCTCAGAGGAGAATTGTCGATAGATCTCAAATCGCCCTTCTTATAAATTGAACCAACGTCCTACCAAGTTAACCTGATAGGTTAATTCGCTTAACCAAGCGGTCATTGTGGATATTTTATACAAAAAGTTATACTGCAATTGACTAGTCGAAATGATACAAATTGGAGGTTATACAAATGAATGTTGAGATAGGAAAAAAAATAAAGACTCTTCGTTTACAAAAAGAAATGACTCAGGAAGAACTAGCAGCAAAACTGAATCTGTCATCCCAAGCAGTATCTAAGTGGGAAAATAATGTAACCATGCCTGATATTCAAATTCTTCCTGATTTATCCGTGATTTTTGGTGTTACAATTGATGAATTATTTGCATTAACCGATGATACCCATTTAGAACGAATTGGAAATATGATTAGTACTGAACATTTTATATCCGAAGACGATTTTAACTATGCTGAACAATTTTTAAAAGGAAAAATAAATGATGCGCAAAAAAAATCCCCATCCCTCACCTTGCTAGCTCAGTTACACATTCATCGTTCAGATGAGCACCGTGAATTGGCTTCCCATTATGCTAAGGATGCACTGCTATTAGCTCCGGACAGCAAAAGTAATCATAATGCCTTGCGAGATGCGGAGAATGGAATCATTTTTGATTGGAACTTTTCAAATCACCATAAACTCATTGCGTATTATAAGAATTTCGTGCCGAATCACCCGGATTACTGGCAGGCTTATGTTTGGCTTATGAACTACTTAATCGCAGACGGCAGATGTATTGAAGCAAAAGAAATTCTGGAACAATTGAACCAAATCCATCCTGGTCATTTATATCAAAAATATGGAGGGCTGATATGCAAGGAAGAGGGCGACCTTTCTCAGGCGCTGGATCTCTGGGAGCAAATGACTGATTTGTATCCTGAGGATTGGCTTGCATGGTCCTCCAGAGGAGACTGTATGGCTAAACTTTGCAGGTACGACGAAGCCATAGAATACTATTCCAAAGGTTACGAACTACAGCCAAGTCCAAAGTATACAGATGCATTTGAAGCCATTTCTCATATATATATAATAAAAGGGGAATATGATAAGTCTATTGAAAAGCATCACGAAATAATTGAGCTGCTAGAAAGGGACTGGAGAGTCACAGAGGGTAAGACCGTTGATTTTTATAAGAGAGAAATAGAAAATTTAAAGATAATGTTGAATAACTAAACCTAACATTTATAAAAATACCAAATAACATGGACGACTGGCCCTTTCCGCCAAAACGGCGGAGGGGGCTTTTTCTTTCAGTAAGCAACACTGCCCCACCAGATACTACATTATTTTGTGAACCCAGAATGCTTGGAGAATCCCGTGTGTGCTGATTTGCCCAAGCGGTTCAGTCCCTGGATATCTTAGGTTTACTTTCGTTGTAACCTTCTAGCTGCCTACCCGATCTAATATTTAAGTAACGTTACGAACATCCTAAGACTTTTAGTCAAGAAAGCAGGTAAATCTTTGCATATTAATCCTATTGTCGTCAAAGCCAAAGCTGGGGACTCTGAAGCATTCGTGCAGCTGATGCAAGAGATAGAGTTACCTCTGTATAGAACTGCAAGGTCCATCGTCAACAAAGACGAGGATTGTGCAGATGCCCTGCAAGAGACGATGCTTAAAGCCTTTAGGTCCATCCATACACTTAAAGAGCCCGCTTTTTTCAAAACGTGGATCTTCCGGATTCTGATTAATGAATGCAACAAAATGATCAAAAACAACGCAAGAGCCCTCCCTTATGGAGAGCTTCCCGAAGTCCCTTCCATTTCCAAGGATTATGAGAAAATCGAAATATGGGATGCCGTTCAACATCTTGAGGAGAATCTACGGATTGTCATTCACCTTCATTACCTACAGGACATGCCGATCAGTCAAATTTCCGACATTCTCGAAATTTCTACGGTAGCCGTGAAGACCCGGCTGCATCGCGCCCGCAAAAAGCTAAAACATTCATCTCAATTCAATCAAGAAATGGAGTTGCCACATGGTAAACACTAAGTTAGAAGAACAATTAAAAAACTGCCAAAGCCTACTTCCCGATCAGTTATCCGATATTGCCCGCTCCAAGCTGAATGAGACTTACCAAATCATCAGGGAAACCGATAATTCCATTTCCCCCGTTCAGAAAAAGAAAAATGTATCTAAAACTTTTAATAAATGGTTGATTTCCACTGCAGCCGCTGCAATTCTTGGAGTTACAGTCCTTGCTTCCGGCTTTGTATCGCCCGCAATGGCTGATGCACTCAAGCAAATTCCGTTTTTGGGACAAATCTATTCATTATGGGGCGAAAACAACGGAGATCCCGGTGTTCAACAAGCCGAGGATTTCATCACAAACATAAACCAAAGCGTGACCCATGGCGATGTGACTATGAATATTCCAACATTGTTATTTGACGGGACCCGAATTCTTATGAACATAACCACTCCTGGAAACCGTCTGGCTTCGGAGCCCAATTCGCCGCCTTCAGATGCCAATAAAGGGGCAGTGGATAAGTTTGAGGTTCTCTATAAAGGCCAACCTCTGCTCTGGAGTTACGAACACATGGATGCTGAGACTGCTTCCAGCATAATGGTTCAGGTTTTGAACACTTATTATGAGCCGAGCACAACAACACAGACGGTCCAGTTCCCTGATCAGTTTGACTTGACTGTAAATGTAACGTTAAAGGGTTACGATGTCCCGTTCGAATTCGTTCTGCCTGTTACAAAATCAACGCCCGTTACCGTACTAACTTCAGAGGAGACCATGCATCACGATAACATTAACTTGCAGATCAGTAAGGTGGAAATCACCCCAATCACAACGCAGTTATCCATTGAGTACAAAACCAAACCGGGCCAGAGCGTAGAAGAAATGCTCGCTTCTATCCCTTCGAGATATAAGGGGGCTAACGGGGGCGTCATCGCTCTTCAATTTGACATTGTGGATGAACGCGGCGTTCAACTGAAGCCCATCGGTGCTCACCCCTTAAGCGAATCTTATAATGTTCGTTTTGAACCCTTCAAGACTATACCGAGTACCGTAACCATTAAACCGTACTTAGTCGTTTCCGAAGGTCAAGCCCCAGCTGGGACTAAAGGACTGTGGGAAGACAACAATATGGTCAAGGAATATATCCCTGAGCTGGAGACTGTACTTTCGGTGCAATAGTCATTTGTAAAAGGGTCCTTATTTTCTAGGATGAAAAAGGTATGCAAAACTACAAAAGACGAAGCCATAATAGGCTTCGTCTTTATATTTAGATGGCTTCAGGTAGATTCATCCTTTGTGATAGCCATACGTTTGCCCTCCTAAAAGCGTGAATGACGTTTCCTATGACGTGATGCGGAATCCGACGGATTGCTGCTGCAGCTTCCAGAGACGGTCGTACAATCCACCTCGTAATAGTAGAGCTTCATGTCGTCCCTGCTCCACCAGTCGGCCATCTTCCAGCACAATAATGTTGTCTGCACCGCGTATGGTTTTGAGCCGATGCGCGATAACAATAACGGTTCTGCCCGTAATCAGCGCATCAATTCCCTTCTGGATTTCGGCTTCATTCTGCGGGTCAAGCGATGCAGTAGCCTCATCCAGCAATACAATCGGAGCGTTCTTAAGAATCGCACGAGCAATGGAGATCCGCTGCTTCTCCCCTCCGGAAAGCGTACTGCCACCCTCGCCTACCGGCGTGTCATAACCTAGCGGTAATTTCATAATGAAATCATGGCAACGGGCCATTTCTGCTGCTTGTTGAATATCCTGCTGCGACGCGCCCGGCCGCCCAAAGGCAATATTGTTTCCAATGGTATCTTGGAACAGGTACACATCCTGAAACACAACCGACACAGACCCTAGCAAATGTTCTGGATCAATATCTTTAATATTGCGTCCGCCTAGCAGAACACTTCCCTCGTCAGGATCATAGAAACGCGAGATCAAACGCAGCACTGTACTCTTTCCGCTGCCGGAGGGACCCACGATTGCAGTCAATGAACCTTGCGGCATTTCTATGCTTAATTGTTTGAGAACAGGCTCACCTCCATAGCTGAAGGTAACATTGTCAAAGCGAATGGTACTGCTATCGGGAAGTGGAGCTGTAGTCCCTGTCATTACC
Source organism: Paenibacillus sp. FSL F4-0236 (assembly GCF_038000135.1). Taxonomy (NCBI): domain Bacteria; kingdom Bacillati; phylum Bacillota; class Bacilli; order Caryophanales; family Paenibacillaceae; genus Paenibacillus; species Paenibacillus sp. FSL F4-0236. The sequence continues at coordinate 336,220 of NZ_JBBOBK010000001.1, read as the reverse complement.
GGCTGGCGAAGCAGGTCTACGATGCGTTCACCCGCTTGTTCGTTGTACCGGAATTCAGCATAGTTGGCGAGCGCCGTCGTCAGTGGATCATAGATGCGTGTGCCGACAATAAGGAATACCGCCAGCTGCAAAATACCGAGCTCCCCGCCTAACAATAGATGCACACCTACGTATACCATTAAGGTCAGACCCGCACGAAGAAGAGCCATAGCCGTTAGAATGACCGGTCCGAATATCCCTTCAAGCTTCACACTTTCCTTCATCAAAGTTCGAAAAGAGCTATCCAGACGGACAAAGCGTTCTCCCGTCAGGTTGTAGGCTTTCATCACCCGAATACCATTCAAATACTCCTGTAGCCGATTCGCGGCGTTCAATTTCGCTTTCATATGATTCGTCCCTAATCTGCGCCGCAGTCTGCCTGACAGGTACATAATTAGGAGGGCAACCGGCAGTGCCACGAACATGGAAAGCGCCATCCGCCAGTCGAGGAATAGTAAACCCGCAAGTGCAAATATCGGCAGTACAAAAGCCCCTGCAAGCTGTGGCAGCAGATGTGAAATTCCTGTCTCAACCAGCGTGAAATCGCCCATCATCATATTGGCCAAATCACCAGGATCCCGGCGCGTCAGGTAGCCTAGCGGAAGCTTACGCAGATGTTCTGCTAATTCCGCCCGTCCCTGTGCCGCAACATTGTAAGCCCCGCGGTATGCAGTGCGGTAAGCGGGGATCTCGCTCAGGAACATCAGTACCATGACAGCGGCTAGTCCCGCGCAAATCCAACAAAGCCGTTCTATCTGAAGCTCTGCACCCACCGTAATATAAGGAGCAAAAATCAACCGCACCGCCTCAATTACAAGCGCAAACGGAAGCACACTAACTATGTTAGCCAGTAAGGAAAAAAGTACAGGCTTCAGCAGCTGCTGCGGTTTGCCAGCAGTAATATTGTGCAATACCTTCATAGCTGTTCCCCTCCTTTTTCCAAATGCCAATCTCCAGCGTCACTGTAGGCATGCCACATTTGAGTGTAAAGTCCATCGAGATCAATCAAACTATCGTGATCTCCGCGCTCCACGATTTGCCCATCTCGCAGTACCAGAATTTGTGCGGCTTCACGAATAGAGGAGAGTCTGTGAGCAATAACAATAACCGTCTTCCCGCGCATAAGCTCCGTTAGTGCCAGCTGCATGTGATGCTCATTTTCCGGGTCGGCAAAAGCAGTCGCTTCGTCGAGGACAAGTACCGGCGCATTTTTGAGGATGGCCCGGGCTACCGCAATACGCTGCTCTTCACCGCCGGAGAGATAGACACCACCTTCACCGATTAACGTATCGTACCCCTGCGGAAGCCGAGAGATGAACTCGTCGCATTGCGCAGCTCTTGCTGCAGCCTGGACTTCATCCAGCGAGGCTTCCGGTTTGCCGACGGCAATATTTTCATACAAAGTGTCATAGAACAGGAAGGTCTCCTGAAATACAAAGGCAACTGTATTCATCAGTTCATGAATCGCCATATGACGGATATCCACTCCACCGATACGGATCACACCCTCCTGCGGATCCCAGAACCGCGGCACCAAGCTGGCCACCGTCGATTTACCTGAACCTGACGGTCCAACCAGCGCTGTAACCTTCCCTTGTTCTGCCCGGAAAGAGACCTCGCTGAGCGCAGCCGCAGCCCCCTCTTCTTCACTGTAGGAGAAGGTTACGTCCATAAATTCAACGTTGAAAGCTTGCGGTGATAGCGGCTTTGCTATTTCTGGTACAGGCTGCTGTGCCAAAAGACGATCCATCCGCTCTACGCCTTCGCCGATATCCCGAGTGCTCGAAGCCAGCATAAGCAGTTTATAGAGCGGAGATGATACGCCTGGTGCCATAATTAGAAAGAACAGCAGCACAAGCGCAAAGGACATGGAGTCCGGCTGGCCGCTTAGCATAAAAACACCCACCGGTAAAATAAAGGTAAACGAGGAGGCCAGCAATGTTTTGAACAGAACATAACCTGACTGATAACGGTCCGTAAACTCCAGACAATAATCACGGTATCTGGTCATATCACTGTAGAACTTTCGGAAGGAATGCACCGTCTGCCCGAACACCTTCACCGCTGGCATCCCCCGCACATACTGCACCGCCGAAGCATTGATCTGCTCCAAAGAATCATGATACTGCTTCACACTGGTTTTCCCCTTACTGCTCATCATAAGTGCTGACTGCACAACCATTCCTATGAGGATCGGTAGAAGACAGGCAACAGCTAACGGCGGACTCAGCCAGAACATCGCCACAATCATCAGCACCGTAGACGCCAGCGCGCTGACCAAATCTGGGAGCTGATGCGCTACGAAATTTTCCACCTTGTCAACATTCTGTTCCAGCGTCTTCTTCACTGCGCCGGTCGAAGTTCCATTCAGGAATCCGAGCGGCAATCTGCCCAGATGTTCGGTCATTCGCACACGCAGATTATACTGAATACGAAAAGCCGCAATATGCGAACACATAATACCGCAATATGAGGTCACCAACCCTCCAACCAAGCCGCCGAGTGCAATCCATCCCCAGCGGATCATTGCATCACCGTCAACCTGTCCAGGAGATGCTGCATGCCGCAGTAGCTCGGCCAATATGAAATAAACAGACAAAAATGGTACCAGCATTAGCACGGCGCTGACAGATGACAATACGCCAGACAGGATCAGCAGGCCCCGCTTCTCTCCGGCAATCTCCAGCAGTCTCGACATGCCAGTTTTGGTTTTACTCACAGCTGTTCCCCCACTCTTTATAATTACGCACAAAAAAAGTACACTGAGAATGATTCTCTGTGCACTAGTGTATAGGAACGCTCTTCATAGTTGCTACCATTTCCGGGATTATAATCAACCAAATCAGGAGCATCTGTTTTCGATGTGAGCTTACATCCTTGTTCCTAAAGAACGCTGTCTACCACTGATCAGATACTCTCCAGGACGCACACCGAATTTTTTACGAAAGGCTGCTGAGAAATGGCTGACATTCACGTATCCGACTCTGGATGCCGCTTCACTTACCGTCATATTTCCATGTTCTAGCAGCTGCTGTGCCCTTTGCATCCGTTGTTCGATCACATAGGCATGGACAGTATAACCGAACATTTCCTTAAAGCCCTTCTTCAATTTGAACTCATTAAGGCAAATAATGCGAGAGAGCCCTGCTAGCGTCGGTGGATGTAAATAATCACGTTGCAGAATTTCCTTGGCTAGTCGCAGGCTCTCCATATCGTCTCTAGATAGCTTGACCGTGTGGGAAATCCGATCAGCTTCAAATAAAGATTCATTGAGATAGACAGCCATTAGCTCCAGCATTTTCCCCTCCAGATAGAGGTCCCGCATACCATGACTATAGGAACAATCCGCAATTTGAGACAGAATGAGTCGGATAGATGGTGTGATAGCGTTTTTGCCAAAAAACAACCCAGCTCCTCCTCCGGCTTGGAGCCGTGTATCCTCGGTCAGTCCGCTGGTCATCCGCTCAAATTGTGCCGGACTCATATCTATGCTGAGGAATCTGTAGCCCGCTCCGCTATGGTATATACAATTTTCACTTCTTACTCCGCCGTGAAGCAGCACACTTTCTCCTGTATCTATGGCAAAATAGTCCTGCTTCAGCGAGGTCCCCCATTCAATTCCATGTCCCATACAGAATATCAGCTCCGTACGAGGTGTTCTAAACTCGCCCTTCGCTTCAATATCCCGATTAAATTGGAGATCAAAATCCGTCATTTGAAGATAACGCTGAGTAAGCAGGCTCCGGCAGCTACCCTTCCCTAGCTCGACCGGTGGTTTTATCTCAAAGTGGCTTCCGTCCAACTGGTAAGTAATATTAAACCCTTCGCATCTAAGCGTCTTATGGGCATCAATCGTTTCCGCTTCATTCAGACCATCGCTACGCTTCATGCTCATCCCTACTTCCCCTTACTTTGAATTCATTATATATGTATTGAGAATGATTATCAATTGAATGTTCTTTTAGCAAATATGCATAAACAATAAAAAACCTTCCCACCCCTAAAAGTGAAGAAGGCTTAAACGCGTCACTTCTGAAGACATGGCCAGCTATATTTTCAGCTCCATAACCACCTGTGAACGGCCTTTAACGTTTAGTTTTTACATTACATTGGTGGTGGGGGGGAAGGTGAGATGCATCCGATTGTTCACCAATTAAAATTGCTAATCCCTCCAATCGTTCAATTAGCAATGGAATCGCTACTTCAATCCAAAACTCCAGACAAACATGCCCACTGGACATACCACCATGACTGTATTTCTCACAATAGATTTGTTTATCTAAATCACCTAAGCTACTTCCTGTTAATTCCTCAAATGCGTATTTGAATATCTCTGCAAACTCCTCACCTGTACATGGATAATTCACTTCCTGAAAGTACCTCTCTAGCTCATCCCAAAGATATGGATCCCCTCTTAATCCCCACCTTTTTGGTCGCTCATTAAAAATAACTGATACTGTCTTTAGCATCCCCAGCCTCCGCCGCTTTCGAATTGGTCAACTATAACTTAACTCTATGAAACAAGTTAGAATTTCCGATATATCGTACTTACTTAATCTGTGTAAACAGTACTACTGTATCATTTTTAACCGCCAATTGTTCCAAATCCAATTATAATGTTTCTGACTATAATTAGATGATTTCAGACTGGCCAATTACTTAAAACTATTTAAAAATTCGATTAATATAGGGAGAAGATATAAATGATATTTTTTTCAGAAAATTCAAAAATACCAGATAAATATGCAGACTTTTTGAATAAGATTGCAACTTTCTTTGGGGAAGAAGAGAATTTCAAAGGTATAGTAAACGACACTATGGAAATCTTAAGACTGTCGTTTAAGGATGATATTTCCGATGCAGAATTGTTAAAGCGCGCAAGTCTTAATGGTATCATTAATGATCCGGATGTCTTTATGGAAATGATAAGTGACAATCCTGATAAAACCAAAATAAAAACAGTTTATATGGAAGAACTTAATGCTTTGTATTACACGATAAATGACATTTTCAGAACACTATGAGCAAAGAAAGAAGACATTCACCCGTATTTCGGAGATGAATGTCTTCTAACCCAATCTGCATTGCACTGTGTTCTGCCGATTATATTACATCCTCAGATTCCAAAGTCAGCCGGTATCCGTTCTTTCTCACCCTGACAGCAAATCCCCAGGCTTCGGGTGCTTTCCAGGAGGTCTAAATACAAATCAAGCCTCTGATATCTTTGCTTTGCCCATAAAAAATAAAGCGAATGATGATGTATAGTTGTAAATGTATTAGGCTTAATCCGTAACCTTCACATTTCCAAACACGGCCTTATTCCTCGAATCATCCCCCGGATTGCTGAGCGCTATGCCAATATACACCTTGCGATTCATCGGGATCTGAACAGTTCCAACCGTCTGCCAGTTATTCCCGTTCGTCGAAATAGCCCCTTTAAAGGTATTTCCGCTTCTGGTCAGCTTTAGCCATCTTGGAGCCGAGGCAGCCGCAGTATGGTCGACCATATTGCCCGCGGTCTCTGCACGATACTGGAAGGTTGCCCCATTCTCGGGGGTAAGCATCATATCTGCGTGCTTCGAATTATGACCCAGCGACTCCCGAATCATAATGCCGGCCTTGGCCCAGCCGTCCAATCGGCTAGTGGACTGCACTTTAACAATAATCTCCGCATTGCCGCTCACGGATTGGTATATATAATTCAGTTGATCTCCATTTCCCCAAATATCCGTAGAGCTGCTGCTGAGTGTAAATTGCTTATTGGATGAACTGTAGGTAACGTTCCCCGGCATGGAACCGATATTTCGAGCCTTCCATCCTGCTGGTAATTTAGCCGGATAGTCTTGTTCTACCGGAGGCGTCCAGCCTGGCGTCGGCCAGGTTTCACGTTCCTTGATATTGGCCAATTCATCTTCTGGCCAGGCCCCGTAGGCAAAGAACGACAGGCGCTTCACGTCCGGATAATTCTCGCGGATTCCCTTGTAAATCTCCTGATATTGATCATCAGTCCAGTCATTATCCAGTGTGGCAACAATCTCCACGTCACTGCCACTGATCCGGTCGCTCGTATCCTTCAGGATGCCGTAGGAAGTGCTGTATACCCAATCACTATTGAACTCCCAGTCATCAAAGTACGCCATCGGTGCGACAAAGTCGATATCATCTTTAAATTTGGCTACATTCTGTCCAACCTCTGTAAATTCCGGCGGCAAAATATACACACCGAGATGCACATCCGGATTTGAAGATTCGGAAATATCCTCACGGATATCGCCTACATACTGTCCAATTTGTTCAGTTCTCCATTCATTCCACTGCTCACGCTGAGGCGAATCCGTATCGAAGTCAATGCTGAGCGGGGAATACCCGAACTGCGCCTGATACTTCAGGGCCGTGTAATCACTGACGTCCATGTTGTAATTGTCGAAGCGGATCCAGTCTAGCACAACACCGTCAACAGCATAATTCTCGATCACTTCCTGAATGATGGAACGCTCATACTGCTGCACTTCGTGGTGAATCGGATTGACGAAGTATTCGTTGCCGTTAGAACCTGTGAACGGAGTCTGAACCCCGTTAACCAGCGCTTGCATCTGCCATTCATCGTGAGCAAGGAAGGCTTGCTGATCATGGAACTGGGGAATCCAGGCATGAACCTTAATTCGTGCAGCATGGGCTGCTGTAATGACAGCCTGCAGGGCATCGAAATTCTCGTAGCCTTGCGCGATCGGAGCGATATCACTCTGATAAAATACACTTCCAGACGGAACCTCATCATCTTCATCCTGCTTCACGTTCATGCTGATGACATCGACACCGTAGCTTGTGGACAGCTGGATGAAATTATGGACATCCGCCGTATTCTTAAACTGGTTTACGGTCCGTACAATAACTTCCGTTTCAAAAGGGGGATTACTCTCCTCATCGGCCTTAGCCGGCACGGAACCACCTACTATCGAAGAAACCAATACGAAGCTTAACATTGCTATGCATCTCGATCTCAGCGCAAATGCCATAATATCGCCTCCACAAGTATAAGATTTCATAAAAGTCTTATTTCATCGCGTTGATTTTCTTGACATTCTCCTGCCATTTTTCGGTTCTGAACTCAAGCAGCTTATCCAGCCCCGCTTTTTGGGTGTTCTTTTTGGCTGTCTCCAGTGCCGACAATACCTCTTCATCCGACTTCGCCTGAACCATTTGTGCGTAAGCAAGGGTATAAATATCCCCGACATTCTGTGCGATGATGCCAATCTCCGTATCCGGAAGCGGATCGGTATTCACAAATTCCGTAATGTCCAGCGCGGTTTTCCAGGTCACCGTGGACTGCGCCACTGTCTCCCATGATTTCTGGTTCGCGGAAAGCAGCGCCTCTAAGCTCATTTTCGCCGTATCAATAAAGGTCGTATTTCCCGCCCAGTTAAAGTCCTCGAATTTTCTCATCGTTTCGGTACGCTCGTTAGCAGGAGTCGTCTTGTATTTCTCGTTCGGAATTGGTGCTCCGTCTGCGTCCTCCTCATCCCAGTACAAGCCTTTAGGACCGAAGAAAAGCACCTTCTGTCCCTCCGGACCCGTAATCCAGTCAAAGTAAGCGAAGATGGCCTCCGGATCCTTGGCCTTTTTTGTAATGACACTGACGTTCCAACCCAGCGTCTCGAAACCGCTTACAAACACTTGTGTTTTGTCTAGTCCGGCTTTATGAATCGGCCAAATAATTTCATAACCGCTGTCCGGATTGTTCGCAGTCAGTGCACGGTGTCCCTCGGCTCCATACGTAGTGATATTGGATTCGACCATGACCGCTACCCGGCTGGTATTGACCTTTTCTTTGACCGCATCCTGGGTTTGCTGCAGTGCATCCTGCGTAATCAGCCGTTCACGATAGAGCTTATTGATATACAGCACCATCTCCTCGTAAGCGGGATCGTCCAAGATAGATGACAGCTTGTCGCCTTCCGGATATCCCATGAGTGAAATGAACTTACTGGTGGAGTTCTCCTTAAAACCGCCATACATAATTTCCAGACCTGCCCCCTTCTCGCCAACCTCCAGAGGTACAACATCCGGATACTTTTCTTGCACCAAGCGTAAATATTGATACAAATCATCAAAGGTCTCCAGCGCCGGTCTGCCGAGCTCATTATAAATATCTTTATTCACCATCCATCCGCCGTTGCCGAATTGCCCGGATGTATACCAGTTGGGGATTTGATAGATTTTTCCGTCATCTGAACGGAGCAAATTCAGGGTGGATTCCTTCACATATTTCTTGAAGTTCGGATACTTGTCATAGTAATCATCCAGCGCAACAAGTTGCCCTGCCTGCACCAGCCGTTCCACTGAGGATCCCCGGTCAGTAAAAATGACATCCGGTAAATCACCACCGACGATCATCGTGTTGAGTTTTTCTCCGGCCGCACCTCCCGATTGAATCGGTTCAACAGTAACCTTACGGTTCTCTTGAATCCATTTTGTCGCCTCATTATCCCCCCATGGTGATGTAGTAAGCCAGTCGTAATTTCCATAGAAGCTGAAGGTGACGGGCTTAATCCCGCTGCCGTCATCAGTGGTGACCTCAGTATTCAGATTTTTCTCGCTTGTGTTTGGTGAAGTGTTAGAATTCCCCCCTCCGCTACAGGCAGCGAGAAGAAGCACCAGCGAAGTCAGCAGAAGCGATACCCATTTCATACGATTGCCCATTCTTTTCCCTTCTTTCTACATAATATGGAGACTGCTATTCTTTCAATGAACCGATCATTACGCCCTTAACAAAGTACTTTTGGAGAAAAGGGTACGTCAGGATAATCGGAATAGTAGCGATCATCATCGTAGCCATGGTCAGTGACTTCGTAGTAATCGTCCGATTTCGGTTCATATGATCCAGCGCGATGGCATTCGATGAACCAATTTGGGTCATAATGTTGGAGTTCATAACCTGCCGCAGCAGGGTCTGTATAGGAAGCAGTTCGTCCTTCGTAATATAGATCGCTCCCGTAAACCAGTCGTTCCAGTAACCGACCGCAGTAAATAAAGCAATCGTGGCCAGCACCGGGCCGGAGACGGGAATAACGATTCGGAAGAAAATGCCGTAGTTACTGCAACCGTCGATTTTGGCCGATTCCTCCAACCCCTCCGGCAAAGCGTTGAAGAAGGTGCGGATGACAATCATGTTCCAGACGCTGATGATGCCGGGGATAATCAGAACCCAAAAGGTGTCCAGCATACCCAAAGAGCGAACTAGTAAATAACTAGGGATGAGCCCTCCACTGAAGAACATCGTAATCATGAAGAACACCATATATTGTTTTCGAAAAAGCAATGTTTTCTTGGACATTCCGTAAGCTAACAGGGCCGTGAAGAAGACGGACAATGCCGTGCCGCCGAGCGTTCTAAGAATGGTGATCAGAAAAGAATTCAGCAGGCGATGATCCTGAAACACAATATAATAATTTTCCAGGGTAAATGCTCTCGGTAACAAGGTTACACCGCCGAGCGCCGTATCGCTCCCTAGATTAAAGGAAATGACCAGCGCGTTCCAAAATGGGTACAGCATAAGTAGCGCCAGCAGCGTCAAAAGGATATAAATAGTCCGCTGCATGATTTTGTCGCCCAGGCTTAGTCTCATTGTTCACCTCTCCTAAAAGGTTTATGGAGCATTACTTACAGTCGATACATCCCAATAAAACTTGCATCGGAAGCATTCGCTATGAGTAGTAGTACCTACCAGAGACTAACATCTGCCCGGCGCGCGATTTTGTTGGCCATCACCAGCAGAATGACACTGATCACCGCTTTGAAAAGCCCTACCGCTGTCGCATAAGAAAATCTGGCATTTAATATCCCCACACGGTACACATAGGTGTCGATAACATCGGAGTAGGGTCGCAGGATTGGATTGGTTGCCAGCAGCAAAATGTCCTCGAAGCCCGCACTAAGCAGACTGCCGATGGCAAGAATCATAAAGATGATGATAATGGGGGTAATGCTGGGGAGTGTAATCAAGTGAATTTGCTTAAATCGGCTTGCTCCGTCTATGGAAGCGGCTTCATATAAAGTCGGATCAATGCCTGCAATCGCGGCCAGATAGACAATGCTCCCAAATCCGACCTCCTTCCACACATTTACACTTACTAGAATAGACCAGAAGTATTTGGGTAATGCCAGGAAGTTAACTGGCTCCCCTACCAGATTGAATCGCTCCAGCACATAGTTTACCGTTCCGTTGTCAACAGATAACAGCGAAAATACAAAACCGGATACAATAACCCAGGACAGGAAATACGGTAAATAGCTGACGGTCTGGATAACGCGTTTAAAGCCCATATTACCGATCTCATTCAGCATTAGTGCAAGAAGAATCGGTGCTGGAAAAGAGATAATCAATTTAAGCAAGCTAATCACAATGGTATTTCGCATCACATTCCAGAACTCCGGTGCCTCGAAGAACATTCTGAAATGCATAAATCCAACCCAGGGGCTCTTCATAATGCCGCCAAAAATATCGTATTGCTGGAACGCCATAACCACGCCATACATCGGAATGTAGCTAAAAATGAATACAAAGATAATTCCCGGCCAAACCATGGACTGTAAATCCAATTGACTGGTGAATTTCTTCCATCTACTTGGTTTCTCGGCCGTGTTCATCCGTTTTTCCTCCTCTGGACGATTCTAGTGAAACAACGGCAAAAACGCTTTGTTCTTCTCCAGCATTTCATCCAGCAGCTGTTCAGCTACGGTGACCGAAGGCACGAGCGGATGATGAACCATAGCCTGCAGGGCTATATCCCGGTCTCCATGTACAGCCGCCTCGATGGTGAGGCTCTCGTATTGCTTGACCGCGGCCAGCAGGCCTTTGACGGGCTGCGGAATTTTGCGCAGCGGAATCGGCAGCGGACCTTGTTTGGTTACCAAACAGTTCACCTCAATGGAGGCATCGTCCGGCAAGAAGTCAATCATTCCGTTATTCCTTACATTCAACGTCTGGATATCACGGGAATCATTATAAATGGAGCGCATCAGCAGCACTGCCGCCTCCGAGTAATAGGCTCCACCACGCTGCTCCAGCTGCTTTGGCTTCTCCTTTAGCTCTACGTTCCGGTACAGCTCAAACAGCTCTTCCTCCACCTTCTTCACTACCTCAGCGCGCGATCCGGTCGTTGCTGCTGCTTCCTTCTGTTCCGCAAGCATCGCGTCCGTCATGTAGTAATAGCTCAGGTAATAAGAAGGGATGGCTTTCAAAGCATTCAGAAACCGGTGGTCCCAGGAATCAAACGGCACATTACTCGCCTTGTAGTTCTGGGGGTAATCAATGAGCTCCTGTAGCTTGCTTTTACCGTCAATTACGATATCGGATACCCAGTGCAGATGGTTGATGCCGACAAACTCCGCATAGATCTTCTCATTAGGAAGTCCGAAGAACTCAGAGAGCCACTTTTGAAAACCGATCGGCGAGTTGCATAGGCCCACGCTTTTTACCGATGAATATTTGTGAACAGCCTCAGTTACCATACCGGCCGGATTCGTAAAATTCAGCAACCAGGCATCCGGAGCTAGCTCCTCGATGTCCTTGCAAATATCCAGAATAACCGGAATGGTCCGTAGGCCTTTCATCATCCCTCCGGGACCCGTCGTCTCCTGACCGATGACATCATATTGAAGCGGAATTAATTCGTCCCATTTTCTCGCTTCCAGCATACCTACCCGGATTTGAGTGCAGATAAAGTCTGCTCCGGCGATGGCCTCCCTGCGCTCAAGCGTCTGGGTCACGGTAATCGGCAGTCCGGACTCAGCAATCATACGCTTGCTTAATTCCGCAATCGTATGCAGCTTCTCCCTTCCCGCCTCAATATCCACCAGCCATACTTCGCGGACGGGAAGCTCTTTATGATGCATGATGATGCCTTCAATAAGCTCAGGCGTATACGATGAACCCGCTCCGATGACAACGAGCTTCAAAGTCTCCTTCATAATAATAGCCCCTCCTTACCCAGTGATAGACGATCAAGAACCTCCTGATTCACACTCACACCGCTGCTTTCCATTGCCAAAACGACCGCGCCTACAACCGGTTCCCGGGTTAGAGTCCTTAAAGTGCCATTTGGAGCCGAATGCTTCACTCTCTGTTCAATGGCCCGCCGGATGATGCCTGAGCGATCCCCCTTGGTCAATAGGCTGCCTGCAAGTACGATGTCAAAGGAATCCTCCACCATAGCCAAATGGCGGATTGTCGATACCGCTGCCAAACCGAGCTCATCCCCTTGCTTGGTTAGCAGTAGGGTGGCAACCTGGTCTCCTTCATCTGCCGCTTGAAACAGCAGCTCAGCAATCTGGGGAGGCAAGTCTCTGGAATGATCCAGGTAATCCTCCCTTAACTCCGAAACACTGGAATAGCCCAGCAAATGAATTAAGCGTTCGCTTAAGACAGTCTCTTTCTCTCTTCCATCATCCGCCCGAAGAACGCTACGGAATACCTCAATACTTAGATCATAGCCGCCGCCGAAATCACCGAACCGATAGCCAAATCCACCACATTGGTATGTAACGCCTCGCGGATTTTTACCGGCGCAGTTCACTCCCGAGCCGCAGATCAGCACGATTCCATAATTACTCTCTGTACCTGATCGCAAGGCAATCCAGGTATCGCAGGAAATCTCAGTTCGTGGAAGGCCAAGTCTGCGGATGATTGGTCGTAAAATTCGAAAATCGGATTCTCTGTCCGCTCCAGCCAGACCGAACCAGGAATACTCCATCTGATCCTTTGTCAGCCCCGACGCTATAATCGCTCCCGATACAGCCTGTTGCAAACTGTTCTCCGCCTGCTCACGATTGTTTTGATGATTCCCGTTCCCTCCCTTGCCTACACCAATGACCGTTCCCTGTTCATTTGCAATCATTGCATAAGTTTTGCTGCCCCCTGCATCGACTCCCAAAAAGTACTTCACAGTTCGTTTCACTCCTAATATTTAGGTTAACCTTACAGATGCGGTGGATTCACGCACGAGAAGCTGAGGAGCGAGCTTCGTTACAACAGCTGGCATCACCTCCCCATTGATTAATTTCATCAGCAAATCAACACCAATGCTGCCCATTTGCGCCTCAGGCTGTCTGACTGTCGTCAATCGGGGATAAAATTCACCTACGAACTGCTGATCATCAAAGCCAACTACTGAGATATCCTGAGGTACCAGAATCCCCTCCTCACGCAGGGCTTGAACAACACCTAAAGCAATAAAATCGTCTCCTGAAAAAATGGCTGTCGGCAGCTTATCTTCACGGATCCATCTCTTGGCCACCTCATAACCGCTACTTACCGTAAATCCGCAATATTCCGTGCCGAAAGGCGTTAGTCCCGCTTCATCCAGCGCCTGTATATAACCCCGCTTCCGCTCCGCTACACTCAGGAATACCGAAGGGCCACCGATATAAGCGATCTGGGTGTGTCCAAGACCAATCAAGTGCTTGGTAGCTTCATACCCCCCTTGATAGTTATCGACGACGACACTGGGAACATCCTCATGATGGAGCTGGTTATCCAGCAAGACAAACGGAATATTTTTTCTTTTCAGCTCCTCCACATATTCTTTTTCCTCAAGCGGAGATAACAGGATAATCCCGTCAACGCGGTCCTTCTGAAACAGGAAGTTAACGCCTTCATCCTCATTCTCGGCTATCGACAGGGCCAAGAAGTAACCTTGTTCTGCCAGCTTACGGTTCACCACGCGAATCACGCGGTCATAGAAGGAGTCGTTAAAGTTGGTAATCGACATACCGATAACTCCCGTCTTGCCACGCACGAGACTCCGCGCCGCTGAATTGGGCTGATAATTTAATTCCTCCATAGCACTCAGCACTTTCCGCCTATTACCTTCACGTACAGAAGGTGAATTGTTAAGAACTCTGGATACGGTCACTACAGAGAGCCCCGACCTTTTGGCTACATCATGAATGTTCATCTAAGCTTCTATGCCTCCAAGTTCAATAGTTTAAACGTTATAACTTTTAGGGAAATAAAAAAGGACTAACTCTTCTCGCCACAACTACGTCCTGACTGATAATAGAACATTGAATGTCAGTTTCATCTTTATCGAAAGTATCAAAATGATTTCAAAAGTTTAAAGGTTTTAACTTTAAGATGATTTTACAACCATTCCCAATATCCGTCAATCCATAAAATGTAGTCAAATTTAATATTCCGGACACTACAAAAAACCTCCCCACACCCCTAAAGGTGGAGAAGGCTTAAACGCGTCACTTCCGAAGACATGGCCAGCTATATTTTCAGCTCCCCAAGCTTAATCAGCTCGACAACCGCTTGTGAACGGCCTTTAACGTTTAGTTTTTGCATTACATTGGAGATGTGGTTCCGAACTGTTTTTTCGCTGATAAATAATAAACCAGCGATATCACGAGTCGTTTTGTCCTGCACGAGAAGCTCGAAAACTTCGCGCTCACGATGAGTCAACAGAAATTTGCTGTGGTGTTCGTTCCCCTTCAATGGTGTGAACACCGTATTTTTACTGGTATTATCTATTCACTTTTTATACCTTTAAAGCACTCATAATCAGGATTAATTCAGGCCTTGTCACTAGATGAATCCTTCCCTATCTTCTCTAATCCCGTAAGTTACTCTCAAGTTTAACACCAAAAATAGCACCAATTTCTCTCCATTCACGAGAGGGATTTTGTGTTAGAATTTCTAAGATAGACCAGACATGATTATACATAAAAATCGTTACATACTTGGAGGGATTTTACTTGCTACACGATTACTCATTAGATTTAGCAACAGAAAAAATTCACCACCCTAAAACAAAAGAGTATTTTCAAGAAGTAATTAGTTCCTACAATAATCGAAATTACAGATCCGCCATTGTTTCTCTGTACACCGTTGTCATCACTGATCTCATATACAAACTGAAAGATCTGGTTGACCGTGAGGAAGATCCGGGAGCTAGTAGGATACTGGAGGAGGTTGAAGCAGAACGGACTAGCGATAGCCAGTTATCAAAATGGGAGTATACTTTAATAAAAAGAATCTCTGAGAGAACAAAATTATTAGAACTACATGACATAGCGAATATTAGTGCTTTGAAGGATCACAGGAACTTGTGCGCACACCCAAGCATCACACAAGATGATCTCCTTTTTACACCTAACAAGGAGACCACTAGAGCTCACATAAGGAATATGCTCGAAGGTATCTTAACAAAGCATTCGATGTTCACTACTCAAGTTCTTGATAGCATTATCCTCAAGATTCCGGGTATATTTGATCAATGGGTCGGTTTTGGAAACGATACTGAGGGAGCATATGAAAGAGTTATTATAAAACGATATCTTCAGTACTTGAATGATGCTACCGTAAAGAAACTTTTCCGAACTTTATGGAAGTTTACATTTCGCTTAAACAATGAAGAATCTGAACAGAATAGAAACGTAAATGCAGTAACACTCCAGATTCTTCAAAAACAATTCCCCCACCTTGTATATGACGCTATGAACGGAGAAAGAGAGCACTATAGTAATATAGACTGGGAAAATCCATCGTTATTCTACCTGACCCAGTTTTTTCAAAAGGCTCCTAGGCTCTATCATCTCCTAGATGAAGACACACGTAAGATATTTGAAGAACGAGTCTCTAGCAGACTAGGACTATTTATTGGATCTTGGTTTATTACAGCTAACCCTGAAGATCATCTTCAAAAGGTAATTGATAAGATGTCCCACTTAACAACGCCATTTACAAATGATTTTAGAAATATCTCGGAACTTACCCAAGTAGCCGGTATGCCTGGTGAATTTAACAAATTGATAGTTCGTAACTTCTCCAAAAGTAGCAGTTATAGCCAATCATATGATTTATATCGCCAACAGGTGAGACCGGCATTAAAGGATTTTAATGAGGAAGATTATGAGTACTTGTTTTCATTAATGAACGAATCATCACAAATTACTGGTTTGTTTGATCTTTCTACTATTATTGCTGAGATTCAAGAAATTGCTGAGGAAACTATTGGTCATAAACTAGATATTTCAGAATATAGCAAACTAAAATAAAAAAAAGAGCATGGATTTTCATCCGTGCTCTTTATCTACTCCATCAAGCCACTTTATGAAAACATCTCTAGATACCTTAATTAGCCTTCCAATCCTAACTACATGAAACTGACCAGAATTACATAATTCATAGGCTTGATTTCTCCCTATTTTTAAATACCTCTGTATGTCGGACACTTCTAATACCGGGGGGAGTTTTTCCTTTTCCGTGGCATCAATCATTTCATCACCTCGATTTATCATACTGTTGAAAATGGTTGTCTTATGACTTCTTATTCCCTTCAATATTTCTTGATCCCTTCACTTCCTTAACCACCTGTATATTAAGGTTCAATGCGATCTTGTAGAACGCCTTCCACTTTAGTCTGTAATAGGTCGTCTCTCCGATTGGAGGATCAAAAACATGATTGAATACCACATAATCAAAATCACAATCAGTATTAAGGTACCTTTCTGAGATCAATAAACGCTCTCTTCTAGGAAGCTTACCAACCGCCCTTTCAATTCTTTCACAATAAGCCTTGCGAGCTGCCGGTTCATCAACATTATAAATTGCGATGTTTGATGTCTGGTCGCTAGTTGTTCCTGTGAAGCCTTTTGGAGAATCTGACCAGGATGCTGTTGTTTGTGCCTCTCGTTCTTCAATCAACGTAGATTTGAATATTCGGTACTTCTCCAATGCCGCCTCTACTGCAGCCTGCGTTCTCTTTCTATCCAATTCTGGTAGTTCAAACGTAATCTGTGTCACTCAATCACCTCAATCTATAAAGAGAGTTCCCCGACCGAAGCCGGGGAGTGTACCATCTTAGAACGGCAGATCGTCGTCACCTTCAGGTATCGGCGGACCGTTTTCTTCATCCAACTCTTGTTGTTCTTGTTGTTCAGTGTCTTCTTTCTCGCCGTCCAGATCTTCGTCTTCATGCTGTTCTTCCTGATCGTCAGCTTCCTTTTCAACGTCCTCTTTCTGATCGTCTTCTCTTTCTTCGTTCTCGTCTTCCTCTTCAGCCACCGCAGCAGCCTCTTCTATCGTCATCTGACCGGAGTCAACACTAACCGAGCCATCTTTATCAATCGTTCCGCGAACACCTTGATGCGTATGTGTCGGGGTATAATCATCTAGATCAGTTTGCGAGCTGCTGAAGCTTACGAATGCAACACCTGTACTTTTAATGTTCCGCAAGATAGAAACCTGCTCGTCTGTGATGTTACCGTCTATCGTTAAAGTAATTACGTCCTCTTTAGCACCGAATTTAATGTCCTTGATCTTTGTGGTTACGCTGGTTTTCATTTATAATTGCTCCTCTCAAATTTGGGTTTAATGGTGTCACCATATCTTCGGAATGCTCATTAATAATCATCTTCGTCTAACTCTTCAGCCACTCTACGATTTTCTTCTATAAATCGGTCATATATTTCTTTGGTTAAGCCTTTATTTTCAGTTGTAATAGCACAAGGACACGCTTTTTCCCAACACAAATGATAGTACCCACAGCCGTGTTCAGCTTCAATATCATCAAATTTCTCTTGGCTAATCATCCATTTTCCCACCTTCTATTACATCGTCGTTGCGTCAATCCGGTCCCCAAACCTTGTCTTTGCCGCAACGTAGGCAATAGCTGTGCCAAATGCCTCTCTTATTGACGGTCTTATGTCCTAGCAATTTGCAGATGATTTTACGCATGGATGCTTGCCCCTTCCTACGCCGTAAATGACACTACTAAGCGTGATATTTACCGCCTCTGCCCTCTCTCGGGGGTAAATGATTGTCTTATCCTTTACCTGTGTCATGACTGTGCCTCCCTACGCTTGGATTCGCACTGAAAACAATAGTTCTTGAATACGTTACCTTCCTGCTTAAACATATATCCGTTTTTCAATGCACCGTTCATACGGTTATCAAATCCAAGTGGAATGTCACTATCTGCTATAACTTTTTCTTTTTCGCAATCGTCGCAAATCACTATTGTTCGATAGGTCTTTATTTCATCTGTTCTGAAGCTCATGCCTTGTCGCTCCCTTCCTTATTTCCTAAGGCTGCCAATCGACAAATAACAATATCTTCATCTTCGAACCTCTGAAAAAATTCATCCAGCGTACATTCATCAAGCTTGCCGTTTGCTCCAGCAGATGGTTCGGAAGTTATGACCGTCTTTCCATCCATAACTACCGAATAACATTGGAATACTGTGGTGTTATTTTGAAGATAGTTCCAAACCTCTTCTTTGCTTGCCGTGAACATTTCGCAATCAGCTGTGTTAAAAATTCCATATTCTTTGGAATGTTGCTGGGCTATGGTCTGCTGTGCCTCTCTCAAGTCAATTTTTATCTCGTTGATACGTTCGGCCTGTTCTGCTGCGAATTGCTGTTGCCGTTCGGCACTTATCTGAAGACCATTGATAAGCACATTCGCACCAGCCAATTCTTTTGTTTTTTCGATAAGTTGTTGTTGTGACTCTTCTAGAGCAGCCAGCAATAAATTGAATTCCCCTACAGTGATAAGTGCTGCGCAGTCAGGGTGCTTATACTCATGAAGTCGCTTCTTCTCTTCTATCCGTTCTGGTGTCATGCTCATAGCACTTTACCGCCATGTCGTTGTGGACGTGTTGCGTTGTACGCCATCTTTTCATTAATTGCTTGTTCCAGATCAATTGCATACCGACCACATGCATCAAATACCCTAATCACAATATCCGCTAGTTCAGACGGGATGCCACAAGGCTTCCAATATGGGGTGTGTTGTACAAGTGAAACAGCCTTATGTCCCGTATCTTTATCCTTTGCCTCATACCAAGCTTCGACAGGTTTCTTGCCGTTTCTAAAGTCCTCCAGTGCCTCCGAAGCCTCTGAATGAATCAGGGCAATGATTTCCCCGAAGCTCCGATCTTCTTCCCACCAGCCTTTGTCTACAGCATTACAGTGTGCTTCATTGACAAAGTGATTGATTGTTCCAGGTGTGCAATAGACCAACTTCCCTTTAACAAATCCGTTTGCGTAACCCTCACAAAATGCCATGGCTAAAATACAAACTGTTTCAGCATCACCATATTTGTAAATGGTATCTTGCGTAACTCCAAATTCAGCCAACTCATCTACCATTTCCGGTGTAACATCAACTAAAATATAGGCTTCGTCACCGCCATTTTGCTCTACTACTTCAAGACTGTTGAGCACATTTAAAATTGCTTGATTATTCATCGTTTATCTCTCCTTATGGGCTATGTCCTGATTCTTTTTAAATCTCTTAAGCACATTATTTTTTTGAAAGTGCGAACGTACTAGGTCATTATGGATATCTTCGTAGGACCCTAAATTCACGAAAAAATATATTCGCAACTTTTTTAAGAGTTGCCCCGATAGTTAGGAGGAATATCAAAGGCTGAAAAAAATTTAAGCTACCACTTAAAAAAAACGCCTAGATTCTTGTATATTTCTATGAATACAAATTCACTGAAAATCCAAAGGAGGAACGACAATGGTTCATCAAAACCCAAAATACTTCGCTTTATTTGTCAGAGAATTTCCGGATTACCAAAATCTCTATGATTTATGGCAAGAAGCAGTTGAATCGAACGATGTACGGAATCAAGCTCATGTAGCAGAAAAACTACGTAACACCATGCTTGTAAATGGTTGGGGTTAGATATGGTAGCTGAGAAAACTCCAACTGCCCGCCCCCCGCCTAGCTATATCCGAAGGCGGATGCCCTAACGGTACAGGTTCTGGCGGTCCTGACTATCAGATCCAGATGAGCTATAGCCCTACTGGTGCGAACAATACCGTTGTTGCCGAACTTCCCCCGCCAGTGGAGTATTCACTAGTAATCAACAATGATCTCTCTCATCTTGGATACACCGCCTTGATTTTGTGATTGACCTTGCTCATAGGTCTTTTCCGTCTCCGCCGGATCTCAGCAAGAGCACTACTTTTATAAATTGGTGCAGCTCCGTCATCGTTATAGGCAATCTCGTAAAGCTGTCCAAGCGTTGCTTTCTTCCAGTTCACCCCTGCACCTCCCTAAAATAAGAACTGTTGTTCCTTAAAATAGGTGTGACTGTCCGCCGCCGCAGGCTTCCCTAGGCGTTTGTTCGTTTCTGGTTTGTTTGTATTCTTGGGCTTCTTCGGTGGTTTAGCTGCCGGACTGACGATCGACCAAATGACTTCCCTTTGATAAGGTGTATAGAGGTCTAAGTTGCCTCCGTTTTGGACTCGGTACACCGCCTCAGCGATCTTCGCCATAATGTAGGCATCCGTCACGTTGTCACTTTTATGAGAGTAACCGAAGTGTTCAAAAACCCCTGCAGCCACATGAGCTTTCTTCTCGGATCCTTCCAGCCGCCTCTTCTTACCAGCCTCGATTATCCACCCAGTAACCCCAACGTATTTTTTAACCGTGTTTGGCATTAGGAATACCGGCTTTATCTTCCTACGGTGGATCATATATCGCAGTACACCGTGTATCATCCCTGTGGTGATTCCCCTCTGGGTTCCCGGTGCTGCATTCTCCATTACTGCAACATCGTCCGGATGCAGGTGGTTGTATAGGCTGTGCCCGAGGTTAGCCAGTTGCTCCTCAGATATGCCTCCAGGAACCGTCTTTCCCGTTCCTCTCAGATCTTCTTCAACCAAGACATTGCCCACTTCATCCAGTGCCACAAATCCTGTAGTTGTGGCGGGATCCACTCCAACAAATCTCATGCCCTCACTCCCTCCGACTCCAAGGGATCAAAGGAATAATTCCCATGTATTTCACGCGTTCTTGGTAGCCTATTCGCTTAGCATAGTATTTAGCTGTTTCCTGCCTGATCTCTAGTGAATGAACCGCACATACTGGCACAAGAGCCCATGTGAGAGTTCCCACCTCTTTACAGTCTGGCATTTTGCATGATTCCATCTACTAATTTCCTCCCTTCAATCGTCTAACCAAGCGGAGAGATTAACCACAGCCTTTTGCTTCTCATTTTGAGATACTATCGGCTTCACTGGCGGTGTTTCCGGATCAGACGGTGTGTTTATGACTCGTGGTTCTATTGCCGTTATATCAGGCTCAGATTCGCTAGTGATCGGTTCGTGCTCTTGAACTGCCCATCCGAGAGTCTTATAAATGTCCCGTAGGCCAGGAAACAATTGAACAAGCTCACCACGCCGATACTCCAATAACCTTTGCTCCACAAAATCATAGGTCCGCTGAAGCTTGGCCTTTTCCTCCGGATCAATAAGAGGATCCTCCAAGATCACCGCTTTCTCTACTAGCCAGCCAAGTGATTTTTGATACCCTGCCTCATCGGTTATTCTTCCGTTGCTGCTCATGTGCTTTCACCTTCTCCGCCAGCTTGTATTTATCATCAGGCGTTAAATTTACGAATCTACCAATATCCATTAAGAAGGCCATTTCAAAGGTTCCCGTTCCAATATCACGACCTTTGGCAACTATGAATTCTACAATGCCTTTCTTTGGGGTATCTGCGTTGTAATAGTCATCCCGGTAAAGGAAGA
Source organism: Paenibacillus sp. FSL F4-0236 (assembly GCF_038000135.1). Taxonomy (NCBI): domain Bacteria; kingdom Bacillati; phylum Bacillota; class Bacilli; order Caryophanales; family Paenibacillaceae; genus Paenibacillus; species Paenibacillus sp. FSL F4-0236. The sequence continues at coordinate 314,629 of NZ_JBBOBK010000001.1, read as the reverse complement.
CCACTACATCAGCGTCAGACTCAATGTTTCCCGACTCTCTCAAATCCGACATCATAGGTCGTTTATCCGGTCGCTCTTCACATTTCCGACCAACTGCTGAAATAGCAACCACACAGACATCAAGTTCCTTAGCGATTCCCTTTAGTTCTTTGGTGATGTACCCAACTTTTTCAGTGTTCTTCGAAAAGTTTTGTTCCGTCTCTATGAACTGGAGGTAATCGATATATACGATGATTTTAGGATGCTTTTTTCGCAGCGCTTTGACCTTTCGGCGGATGTATTCGACTGTAGCCCCATGTTTGTCATCGATGTATAAGCTACGGCCCGTGATGATAGTGATCGCTTTGCTATAGGAATCCCAGTCGTTGTCTGACATCATTCCGGACTTAATCCTTTTACTCTTGATCCCTCCGACAGCAGATACAAGTCGCTCCACAACTTTCAAGGAGCTCATTTCAAGGGAAAACATTACAGCGGTCCATCCATCAGCCGTCACAGCATCAATATCGTTCATGACGTATTGAGTTTTACCAATGCTGGGTCTTGCCCCCCACACCTCTAAATCACCTTTTTGGTGACCTCCGCTAAGCTGGTTGATATCTTCACAGGCCATCCTTGCTCCAGTAATCCCACTGATGCTGGCACGAGAAGCAACTGTATGAGGGTGTCCTTCCAATAAAGAAGACACATGGACAGGACCATCTTCGTCTCCTCCATGTTGCAGCTCTGCAAGCTCAACCATCTTGGCTTGTATGTCTGCTACATCCCCACCACTTGTAGCGATCTGCTTACCAAGCTCCACCAAATCAGCCTGTACCCTATCGACACGTACTGCTTTTTGATAATAGGCAAAGTTCGAGGCATGGGGAGCAGATTCTCTTAGTTTGACGAAATGAGAAATACCACCGATCTGCTGCAAGTTCTTACCCCACTTATTTGCAATCAGCACCATGTCGAAAGGGTTCGAAGCTTCTTTAAAATGCTCCTTCGCATACTGCAGAACAGTGAAAATCTTTCGGTTATGCTCTTCTTCGCTGAAGTCATCTTTGCTTAAATAACAGTCGTCCATTAACTCTGGATCTTTCAGCAGAGCCCCTAGCACAGCACGCTGGGCTTCAAGGTTCATTGGCATTCACCTTTGTTTTGGAAAATAGTTGTTCAAGGTGCTTTGCAACACGTTCAGGCATTGGTTTCACATTTTCTGTTGCGTGATACTCCATCAACTCTAAAGTGGCCAGCTCTTGCTCCTGGCGTTGAATCTCGTAAATGGTCAACGGCTGATGTAAATCCTCACGGATCACATCTGCAATTCGTGGAGCAAAACGTGATGTGGCTATATGATCTCTAAGATTGCGCTGTGCTCTGTCATAAGGAATCTCTTGAAGGAATAAGTGCCAGACCTGAATAACTTCATTACTAATTGCGAACTCAGGAAACGCCGTTTTGATTACCGCCAGTAAGCTGGAGGTCTCCTGATTGTTCATGTGGCATCCCTCCTCCTTGACTGAACTGTTTCAGTAGCTCCATTTCCTCTAGCTTCTTTTGCTCTTTGGTTTTAAAGGTGGGCTTTTTCTGATCCTTTTTGATCCAGACACGAAGAGTCTTATTATGATCCTTCTTGTGCTGGCTGGGTTTCTTATTGCTTTGCCATTCATCCAAAGCTTCTATCGTGTCATCTACTGTTGTTTTGCCGAATTCTTCACAGAGCTTTTTATATTGTTCTTGAGTAAGAAATACATTGTCATGAAATTTGATCTTTTCAGAAGGGATGTCCATATCTTTAATCTCTTCTTTCTTTAAAGTTTTCTTTTTAGTTATCTTGGGTGGAGAACTCTCCCCCACTAATGGGGTACTACTCTCCACCACCGTGGGGTATGATTCTCCACCACAAGGTTTCTTTACTCTTGGTGGAGAATAGTCCCCCACAATCCATTGATCATAATTTTTATTGAAGGATAAAGTTCGTGGCCTTGCTCCATGTCCTTCTTTTACTACTAGTACAACTTTCCACTGGATCAGCTTTGCTAGTTCTACCTTCACACCTTTTATATCAGCCTCAATTGCTTCTGCAATAAAAGAGGCAGCTAATTGGTGTGACTTTCGTTTGAATCCATATGTGTATCGCCATACAATGTCGATTATTGAACGTTGAATGCCATTAAACCGTTGCCTAGCTACTTGCTCCAAAATCTCATGAGCAATACTTGTATAGCCGTTTTCAGTTTGCGGACTTGCCATTTACCTCACCTGCTTTAAGATGGTAATCCGACATCTTGGTTAATGATCTGCAAAAGTGCAATGCGCTGACTAATCAACTTCTGATTGTCTTCCTGTAACTGACCAACCTTCCTAGCGAGTGTGGCTATCTCCTGCCCAGCATGCCCTAGATCTGCGAGCATTTGCTGTTCACGTCGTTTATAGTCATCGAGTTGAAGCGTTGCGATTGTTAACCGGTCCAACAATTTTTTGTTATGTGAAAATATGATAGTCATTTCAAACTACCTCCAAATGATAATGAGTTCCTTCTATATATCCACGCTCCCGAAGTGCTGCTTTTACAGTCGCTTCTGCCAACGCTGGCATATTGTTACTGCTTGATAAGTGAGTAAGATAAATGCGTTCACCTTGCCCTTTAATCAGCTTCTGGAGTGCTGCTGCTGTTTGCTCGTTGCTTAGATGTCCAAGATCACTTAGCACACGATCCTGCACACTGAGCGGATAATTAGATTCTCGCACCATGTCACGATCGTGATTGGACTCGATGATATAAACGCTACCTTCCATCATCTCTAGCATTTCGAAATCTACCTTTCCGGTGTCAAAGACCACACAAGTACGTGGACCATCGTCTGGTTCAATAGCATATCCAACAGGCTCATAGGCATCGTGATGGGTTTTAAATGGGTAGAGGTGCATGCCATCCAACCCAATCATTTCATATCGCCCGAAACGTGTTTCTGCGACCCGCTGAAGTCTTTTGTCTACTCCGTATATGCCTTTCCACTCTCCATCAGTAGCCCATACGGGAATATCGTACTTATTAGCAATTGGTAAGCCTTTTATATGGTCACCATGGGCATGTGTAATGAAGATTGCTGCGATACTATCTGGGCGTATACCAACTTCCAGAAGCCGCTTTTCGATCTTCGTCTTGGCAATGCCTGCGTCTATCAGAATGGTCTTTCCGGATTCCGTCAAAGCGATGCAGTTACCAGCGGATCCGGTAGCGAGGATATTAACTTCCATCAGGTTTAACCCTCCGATCGTTTTCTTCCCGAATGTCGTTGTCAGCAAGCATCATCGCAAAGTTAGCGATATTGGCACAGCGGCGGCGGAATTCCTCGTGAGACCCGCACGACCACAACCGCCGGAAGTTCTTTTCAAGTTCATTTTTGAGGAATAACTGAGTGGCATTCTCCCACCCACCTTTATCCTCATTAGCGCGCAACTGCTCTTCCATTAGTACAGTGAATCTAGCAACTTCCTTTCTGAGTCGAGGAACCCGTACATCAACCTGCTGGGTAAAAAGAGCAACTCCTTCACCAAGGTGGTAAACTCTCACGGAATCACGATCAGCTCCCGATCTCACACCTATTAATGTTTCTGATTCATTGATGTATGCTGCAAGATTAGGTCTTTCTTCAAAAGCCTTAGCTGCTTCATCTACAAAAGCCAGATGTTCCGGATGAATCTGCTTCATATTGCTCGCTCCCTCTTCGTCTTCTCCTGCCATTCCTTATCGAAAGTACAATTCTTTGCTGACCACTCGTAATGTCGCCTCCCGAGTACGAATGATACGAACTTACCTGACGCTTGCTCGTAGTACACTCCGTTCAGAACTTCAACTACTGGAGCGCTGAGATCAATACTGCCGAACAAGTCCATTTGCTCGATACTTTCGTGCTTTACGATCACCGCCGCCTCCTGTCAGCTCTCCATAACAGCGAGGACACACGCGCTTTAGTTTGATATATTCCTCGTGTCCCGGATTGATCTCGCTGCCACAGAACTCACAGTCTGGGCAGCGAACGTGTATTTCTACTTGCTGAACATCATTCCGGGAGATCATCGTCTTGGGCTTGAGCCGCTTGCATTTCAGCAATTTGCAGGTCCATCGTCTTGTTTAACCCAATCAGCTCAGCTAATGTAGGCTTGTCTCCTTTGATTTTTACATTGCTGGAGATATATGCAGCTATATCTTCCGGTTCAGTTATCCCAAGCTGACTAAGTTTCTTCTTCATTTCGTCTCGCGCTTGTTTCAACTTGGCTGCTTCATCAGGCTTATCTCCACCGTTGGATAGCGGCTTCCCTCCAGCAGTAATCACTTCCGGTTCTGAAACATTATTTTCAGTGGCTTCTTCTGTGATATCTCGGCGAGTAAGAGGATCATATGACGGTGCTGCAGTAGCTGCATTCATGGTTTCCATACCTTCTTCCACAACAGCGGCGATATCATATTGAGCCTTAATTGCCCGAATACCGACGTGTTTTTTGAACATATCCGGGTCAATAGTTCCGTCATCAAGCTTCCAAAAGTTCGGGTTTTTCTTGACCCATTTCCCTACCTCAGCAGCGTCCATGAGTACGATGACGTTCTTTTTACCTGATCTTTTAGCAATGGCATAAGCACCAACAGCTTTGCCTCGTGGGAATTTGATCTTGTGCTTAATGGAAGTTATTAAGCCCTCTTCATCTGTTTCTGCCTCAAAGTCATCCGTTTCGTTATCGCAGATAACTTGAGTAAAGACTCCTTCATATCCTTCAGACTCTTGTGCCTTGGCATGATAACCTTCGTAAGATACGCGAATATCAATGGTGTCTCCGTAAGGAATAGCAAATGCATGTTTTAAAGAAGGATCAAGTTTCATGCGGTTCATTTGGTACATGAACAGGTTGAACTGCGGGATAGACAGTTTCTTACAGAGTGTTTCTTTCATTGTCAGGAGCTCAGGCAATCCGAATTCTCCGATGGCTTGAATTTGGGAAAGGTCAACTTTCTGGATCTGCGTATCTGTTTTGCTCATATGTTATTTGCCTCCTATTTGATATCTAATTTTTGATCTTCAACTGCTTTAACAAGAATCAGCTGACCTTTTGGCTGTTTGATGCGAAACACGCTTTCGCTGTCATCCACTGCTAACGGTGCTATGATCTCACCCATCTCACTGAGGACTGCGGCTAATTCAATACCAGCATGAGCACGTTCTGAACGCGAGAGTTTACTGTATGGCTTGTTGTCACGTTCTATCTCGAATTTTGGTTCACGTTCCCCTGTGCTTTTAATCTCCTTAAACAGGCTTATAGTAAGTGTGGTAAACATCCCCTGAACCTTTGCGGCTTGAAGTTCTGCTTCTTTTGCCTCGTATGCCTTGAGAGCCTCAAGGATAAAGATGCTGTCGTTGCGGCTTGCGAGTGTATCAGTTTCCTCAGATCGTGCTTTATCCAGATCGGTTTGTAGTGGTGCGCGAATGCTTTGGGCGTGAATAGCGGTCGCAGTTACGTCTCTTAGCTTTTCAAGAGCGTTGCGCTGCTCAATCAACTCAGATACATCAATCAGCTCTACCGATGCAAGATTTGCCTCAATTGCCTTTCGCTCTGTTACAGCCTGATCGTGTTCGGCACGAAGTGGCGCTTTACGTTCTTCTTTATTGGCTTTGACAGATTCGATAGATTCAAGATCAAGAGCCCGTTTGCATGTGGGGCATTCTTCTGAGATAACTTCACCATGAACTTTCAGATAACGTTCCTTAGCCGCTGCTACCTTCTGTTGTGCTGAGGCAAGAGAACTCTCAAGAACCATGCGTTTACGCTTTGGTTCATCTGCCAGTTCAATCTTTTGTTGTAAGGCTTCTATTTGCACGTACAGTTCGGCATCTTCTGCCTTCACTGCTTCGATATCCGTTGGTGCTTCCGTTAGTTTTAACAGTTGGCCTTCTAGCGCCTCAACTTTGCCTTGGGCCCGCTTATATGCCGTGTCCTTGTCTGCTTTGTTCTTCGTATGGATTTCTTTGAGTTGAGGTCTGATATGTTTCTTGGTCAACTCCTGTAGCTTCGCAGCTTGCGGGTTAAGTGTGATGTCTTTAAACTTCTGTTCAGGAGCCAACCGGCTCATTTCCGCAAATACTTCCTTGGCTGCTGGTGGAGTTGTAAATCTCATCATCAATTCGCGTTGCTTGCTCCAGTGCAGAGTATAAAAGTAAGTCGGATTAAAAAGGGATAAGAACAGATCTCTATCAAACAGGGATTTAACAATTTCTTCGAAATCTCCAGCCTTTGCCGGAACCTCGTTAATGTAGTAAGTAGCCTTGTTTTTCTCAATTCCGCGACCTAGAAGGAACTGATTACCGTCCACTTCCAGCAGCAGCTCTGCCTTAACAATGTCGTATTTGTAGTTTGTCGGTGTAGGATCAAGCTTGCTGCCTAGTACATCCGTGCCGTATAATGTCCATGAAATGAGTTCGAGGATTGATGATTTCCCTTGAGCGTTGTCTCCCGTGATCTCTGTTCTCTCGCCAAAGGTAACGATGAGGTCACGGTGAGCTTTAAAATTGTGAGCTGTTGCCGATATGATTTTGATAAGTGTCATGTACTTTTTCCCTCTCTTTCATCTATTTTTGTGGTCAAAACCCCGATTTTGGCAAAAAAATAATAGACCTTCGAGATTTCACCTAGTTCCAGACCTGCCAATTAAACCTTGTTCACCTCCCTTTACTCCTAGTTGATCTCCTATCTTTCGCAAACCTAGAATCACTAGGGTAGCCTATGTTCACCTTCTGAGCAGGTACATGTCCCTCTAGGTTTTTGTTTGCAGCTTGCGGATCGTATCCTATACTTTGCGGCTTTCCGTATTTACCAAACAGTTCCTTGCGTTCCATAGCGTGAGCCGTACGGCAATGATTGACTGTGATTACATCACCTGTATGACCACAATTTGGATAAGGGCATCTGACAGTGCTGCAAATGATTACTGTCATACGCACACCGCTAGTTGTTCCACAGGTGTTGCCCATAAAGTTAGTACAGCATCACGATGTTTGCGGCGTTCCTTGATAGCAAACTGTTCAGTTTCAACATCACCTCGCCATTGAGCGTCTTTCTGAACACTTAGCCAGTAAGCCATTTCTTGGCGATGAAATCTGAGAGTATCTTTTCTTTCGTTCATATCAACTGTTCCTCCCTACTCTGTACGTCTTATTGGCTTCCAAGCAGAAATGTAATTCAGTACGTTTTGCAGATCCTGCCGGAGAATATCTTTATAACTTGGTACTTCCCAACGATCTTTTATTTCCTTGTGGAGTTGTCGGAACAAATCACTTCGCTCCGATTTATCCGATTCAATGCTGCATACCTTTTTATTAATCCCTTGCTGTAATCGCCGCTGTTGTCCGCTATTTAAGGTGATCTGCTTGTCTACCTTTTGTTCAATTTCATCCACACGACCTACAATAAGTTCTTGGCTCGCCAACAAGTTGTGAGTTGCTTGCATAAGTGCTTTAAGTGGATCCATCGGTTTGTTGATAAGTTGCTTTACTCTGTAGTAATCGTCCACCAAAGCCTCGTATGCTTCCCACGCTTGATCTGTATTAAGTGACTTGGCGTGGAGCCATGCTCCTTTTTCAGTCCAGATATAAATCACAGGAGCAAATTTAAGGTTGTCGTCATTTTGGCGAGAAGCTTTAAAAGTTTTAAGTTCCTCCCCTTTGAGTGCGAAAAAGTGTTTTCCTTCAACGTAACGCGATTCATTACGTTCGAAATTTTTACTGATGATTTTTGTTTCAGTATCAAATGATTCCGCCAGCTGAGCTGTCGTTAATACACGTTGACCATTGTGTTCTATTGGTGTCGGATTGTTCATAAGCTTGTACCATCCTTTCGTTTTATGTGATCTGTGTGTTGCCATTTATGGATTCAGCGGAATGTCACACACCATTACGTGTCTTATTAAGACACTCCGCTTCAAAAAAATTTTCATATGGAATGTTGAACAAGTTGCTAAGTTGTGCGATTTCGTCAGCATAAAATCTACTACGATTATTTTCTTTTCTCGAGTAGGCATTAATTGATATACCTAGCTTCTCAGCTACATCTTTGCTAAGCATTCCACAGTTAACTCGAGCTGCTTTTACACTTAATTTGATTGTCCCTGCCATTTTCTCACCGCCTCTCATTATGTCGTGTCTTATTTTGACACCCTCAGAATAGCACCCCTTATATGCAACGTCAAGCCAATAAATGACACAAAATAATAAATAAGTTGTATAACGTGTCATATTAGGGTTATACTATTTCTACGCCATTATATGAAGGGGAGTTTGAAATGACGGGTTTAAACGACTCAAAAAATTTTTATGTGGCAACAGGAAAAAATATAAAAAAATACCGCGACATGCGAAACTATAGTCTTCAAGTGTTAGCTGAAAAAGTAGGATTGACTAAAAAAACAATCCAAAGATATGAGAATGGCGAGATAAAAATTGATATGAATCGTTTAAAAGATTTGTCTGTTGCTCTTGATGTCACAGTCAATCAGTTAACTGAAGGAGCATATACATATTTGGGTGCAGTGCCAACAGAATCCGAAAATATCAGTTTGCCGATTGTAGGAAAAATTTCTTGTGGTAATGGAGTTATAGCGTACGAATCCATTGAAGGTTATGAAACAACGCCTCGTTCCTGGATCAACGGAGGGGAATATTTTTATCTAAGAGCCAAAGGAAATAGTATGAACGGCGCTCGTATTTACGAAGGAGATTTACTATTAATACGAAGACAAGAAGAAGTTGAAGATGGGGAGATTGCAGCTGTACTTATCGATGATGAGGCTGTGCTAAAGAAAGTATACAGACAAGGAAACACGCTAGTGTTGCAATCAGCTAATTCTGACTACCCACCGATTATCTGTGGCGAGTTAGGCTCCAACATTCGAATAATTGGAAAACTCAAAAAAGTTGTTATTAACTTTTAGTAAACATAGATAGAGAAAAAGCCCGCCTTAAAAAGCGGGCTTTTTCTTATGTGTTTTGATAAAACATTATTATTATTCCAACAACAAGAATTGTATCTCTCATTTCAGTTTCTATTTCAATATTAGAGGCGGTTAAAAGGTACCCATTATCTCGATCATCAATTCTCCTAAAATTCAGTTGTGAAATATCATGTTCATTCGCAATGGCGCAAATATCGCTTGGCAAATATGTCCGTGACTCTCGTATTAATACTGTATCCCCTGAAAAAATACGATCACCACACATATCGTTATCAGTCACACGGTAATAAAATTCACCCATACTTTAACCCGCTCCCATGATGAAATAATATAAATAATTAACTAATTGGAGAACGAAATACCCTTCGTCTAAGGGTATTTCAGACCCAATGCACAAAGATGGACACAGTTCTAACTTGCAAGGCGTATTCTTACGCTCTTAGAATATATTCTAGCTATGAAAAGGATTGATCACCTCCAAAAATAAAATTTTGAATGAGAACGCAAAAAGGCCGCTACAGTTCAAGGGAACAATGGTCACGGAAAATCTCAATGCGGTTACCATAGTAACCGTAAAAAAGATTTTTTTTTAATGTGACCTTTCATTCAACCTTGAACTGTAACGGCCATGACTCGCATGAGAAATACTACCGTCTTCACTTACACACAGTTCTTTGTTGCTTAAATCCTCTTAAGGCGCTTGCCAGAGGTAATTAATAGAATTGCTTTACTGTAAGAGTACTATACCTGATAATGATTTTTGAGTCAAGAAGTGGATAATATGATAGTAATATTTACCTCTCTTTGATAGACTATTTTCAGAACAGCTCTGGGGGAATATTATGAAGAAAAGAATTGCTTTATCAATGATTTTGTCAGTTATTCTAATTTTACTTCCTGTTATCGCTAACGCGCATCCAGGTCGGACTGATGCAAATGGAGGACACTATTGCCGTACCAATTGCGCAAAATGGGGTTTAAAGAACGGAGAATACCACTATCACAATGGTGGAAGTTCAAATTCAAAACCAGCTGCCACTGCTAAACCAGCTGTTAAACCTACCGCAAAACCAACAGCAAATCCTACTGCTACACCAGCTCCAACTTTGCTTTTACCAAAGAAACAAATCGTTGGCACTCTTCAGGTTTACTTTTTCGATGTTGGACAAGGTGATTCTACCTTAATCCGGACTCCGAGTAATCAATATGTCCTCATTGACGGAGGTAATAACAATCAGGGTAAAAATGTAGTAAAGTATCTGAACGCTCTTGGTGTAAAGACACTTGATGCCCTGGTTGCTACTCATCCTGACGCAGATCACATTGGTGGGCTAGATGATGTTCTGAAGGCACTGGATGTGAAGGCCGTGTATGCGCCGAAGGTTTCGCATACCACTGAGACTTACAAAGATTTCTTAACCGCTGTGAAGAATGAGGGACGTACCATCAAAGCAGTGACTAAAGGAGTTACTATTCCTTTGACAGGCGTTGAGGCGAAGTTCCTGGCACCTATTAGAGCTTATGGGGATGACCTTAACGATTGGAGCGCCGTTTTAAAGGTTACACATAAAAACAAGTCCTTCCTCTTTACGGGTGATGCCGAGAAGGCATCAGAGAACGATATGTTAGCCGACGGAATGAATTTAAAAGCTGATGTATTAAAAGTTGGCCATCACGGTTCCAGTAGTTCAACCAACAAAGCATTCCTCGATGCCGTTAAACCACAGTACGCAGTAATAAGCGTAGGTAAAAACAATTATGGGCATCCAGATTCCGGAATACTTACAAGGTTGAAAAATGCGAATACTTCTATTTTACGAACTGATCAAAAAGGAACCATTACTGCAATAAGTGATGGCAATAAAATCACTTTCACATCAACTAAGGGGGTCAAGTAAATGCAGAAAGGAATCATTGATCGCTTTGAGGGTGAGTATGCCGTAATTGAATTTGATGGTAAAACTGAAGATGTCCTTAAATCAGAATTACCTCCAGAGATTAAGGCGGGAGATACCCTCATTTTTGAAGACGGCAAAGTCATAATCGATAGTGAGGCTACATCCTCACGGAAAAAGGAAATCGATAGTTTAATGGATGAGTTATTCGAGGAATAATAGTTATGCCCCGGCGAAAGCTTCCGGGGCATTTTTTTATGTAGTCACATGAATAACATCTTCTATATTAATCCATTCCCAGTCATCGTCACTTGTGCGTAGCTTTAACTGCCGCGATCGTTGATCTACTCACATTACAATACCACGAATCTCCTTATCATCTATTGGATCAAACAACTTTAACGTGATCGGGCTTTGATCCTCCATCGATTGGGCAAGTACCTGCTGAATCTCATCTAATGCCTGAGGAACTAGCTCAGGCTTGCTACGAACCTCTTCATTCCGCGAATCGTCCAGAATCCTCGCTTTATGTTCTGGCATTATCATACGACTGCCCTCCCATAGTTCATTACCTTCAAGTTTCTTTCTAGCCATATAATACCTCCTAGTACATCGTCCAATAATCGGTATTACTGCTTTCCATGCCCCACTGTATCTCCTGTGTCACTGTCTCAACCCTTTTAAATCGTGGGTCAGGCCGTTCCCAACCCTCGATAATGATTACTGTCTCAGGTGGCGTGTTTGGATTCCATTCAATATAATTTTCCTTAACCAATTCTTTCAAAGCTGCCTTAATTGGTACTGGCATACGTCCACTTAGACGTTCCAACTCAGGCAGACTTGGCATATGAGCATGATGATTTGCTGAGTGGGTCATAATCATAAGCAGTTTTCGTGCTGTATCGCTGAGCATATTCAACCCCCAAAATAAGAACATTTGCTTATATAATAATCAGAAAAATGTTCTCAAAACAACAAGTAACTTATTCACCAATTATGATATTAAATTATTTAATCTTATTCGCTCACTTAATTACATATATAGGTATTTTTGTATAGACATAATATATTTAATAAATTAATCTAATTGATGCAAGACTTATCGAACATATTTTGTTGTAATATAGTCTGGAGCAGACTACTAATTGGAACGTGAACAATTCCAATTCCAGCTAAAAAGGAGTGATAATATTAAATTGAAGTGAATTCCTCAGTATTGAAAGTACCTAGAATACATAAAAAAAATTGGGCATCAAGACTATACGATACCAAAAATGAAATGGAGTTATAATATGAAACGTAAAATATCAATAATTTTGTCAACAATGCTCATAATGATTTTAGCTCTACCGTTGAATTCTTCTTTTGCTATTCCAGGAGCAGGGGCAGTTTTAGATGGTCACGGATATCAATTAAATGTAGGTACAAATGAAAAAACCGTGGAATATTATTCGGATTTAGCTTCCGATGGGGATCTGAATACAGGTATAACGTTGGGACCAGCAGGTAGTTCGACAAGTACGCTGTGGATGAATTTTGATCGAAGTTTTAATGTTGACAGTATTAAAATAAAACACAATACAACAACAGTTGGAGATCTTTCTTATCTACAAATCGTTGGTACAGACGAAACTGTTGGAAAGCAAATAGGACATATTGGCAATGGTACTACTCCTTTAAATATAAATTATAAAGCTGATAAAATCTCGATTTCTAATAAATCATCGAAGTCTATTATAATTTATGAAGTTGATTTCTATACGACATCTACACCGATGCCAGTTGTGCTAGAACCGGAGACACCAACACCAACGGCTACTCCAGTGCCTACAGGAACTCCCAACCCAACTGTGACACCGACACCTACCGCTACACCAACTCCTACACCAACCGATATCGTACTCGGTAAATTATTCACACTTGGTAGTGGTATAAATACAGGAAATATAACTACTGATAAACTAACAGACGATAATATGGCTACATTTGGACAAGTTGAAAATTACAAATCATCTACTACAGGATTCTGGATTAAGTTACCTGAAGACTACTATATTTCGAAATTCAAAGTAGAATTTGCAAACGGTGGAAATCAAGCTTTCGGCGCCTATTTTTATGATGAAAATGGCACTGAAATCAAACAATCTCAACGCGTTATAGGAGGAGAAATATTAACTAAACAAGAACTTTCCGTAAACGTAGACAAAGTACGTTATATATTTTTAGGAAAAGCGAATTATGATCTAAAAGTATATGACTTTAAAGTATATGGTTATTTAACAAACCAACCTACGCCTACGCCAACACCTACTGTGACACCGACACCTACTGCCACACCTAAGCCTACAGCGACTCCGGAACAGCCAACAGGCGATCGAGCTATTCTTACCATCACTCTGGTAAATGGAACAGAAAAAGAATACGACCTACCAATTGTAGAAGTAGATGCATTCTTGAAATGGTATGACTCCCGTGATGCCGGCAGAGGCCCAGGTTCATATGCAATTGATAAACACTCATATAACAAAGGACCTTTCAGCAAACGTAATGACTATGTTGTCTTCGATAAAATTCTCATTTTTGAAGTAAGTGAGTATACAACTCAATAAACACTAACAACCCCGCCGACCAATTAAGGTTGACGGGGTATTTTTAATAATACATACTTATGCCAAAACCATCCTAAATTCAAATTCATTTCTCATGTAATAAGCATCAGCAACCTTAACGCTCACTGCACTCCATTTCTGGACTGGACCCTCACAATCAATTACACAGCCAGCCAGATCACCACGACATTCAAGTATATCAACCTGTGACTGCGACAGAGCAGCCGCTAGAAATTCTGCATCCGTCTTCAAGACTTTGTATACATTGCTCATATAACGTAATCCTCTCTGTCTTCCACAGGTTCTTCTAAAACTTTGGGTACTCTTATATAATTAATTGTATACTCAAGTACTTTTTTTCTCTCAATTATTCTAAATTCAGTTGCCTCTTCAGCCGACTCCTTATTGCCTAATAATATATTGTCTTTGTCCGTAGGGTGAAAAACATACCATTTCTTGTCGCTGTTCGCCTCAACAATATAAAACCCTTCACTTATATATTTGTTAAATTTCTTAATAAATTCTTTAAATGTATTTCGAGCACTAAGTAATAAGAACAAATTAACAACGCAATTAACCGCGAAGAAAATAGCCATCATAATCCAGAATTCTGCAGTAATTTTATCATCTGCACTAAAATTGCTGAAACTCGCTACCCCAGCAAAGAAGCTTGGTAATGCTGTAAAGATAGTTGCTGTATGTACTAATAAAAACATTACAGATATGATAATGTTCAGACCACTAGAAAGATGCTTGTCCAGCAGAGATTTCTTCGTGCTAACTATGTATTGAAGCGTCATATACGTAAATGAAGCTACGATAATAATACATGTTACAACAATAAAAGAAATATTGAGTGTGTACAGAAAAAAGGCAAACAAAGTCGCTAAAGTACAACTGATTATCCATTGTACAATGAAGTATGCTAATTTTACAGAAGCTCTTCTTTCTTTGGTAAACAATACTCTTTCTAATCTCGTCGAGGTCAGCGCTGTAATAGGTTGTGCCTTTAAAAGAGGTAGAATAATAGCCCCTAGTATGGCTACTAGTCCACCAGCACCGATAAGTTTATTGCTCAAAAATCCTATAATCTGATCCCACAACTTAACATCTCTCCAATCATCTAATTATTGGAGTAATCATACTTGTTTTGGAACATTATGTATATGATCTCTATATCACTGATAAGGAAAATGTGCCTGAACAAAAAAATCCCGCCGACCAATTATGGTTGACGGGATTTCGTTATTTAAGGTGGTCTTTTAAGATGCTTCCAAGTTCTGTTGTGTATTTGGTTAGCCTTAGGCTGATTTCAGTCCGCATCACATCTCGAGTTAATCCAAAGCGTTCCTGATATCCTCGGCAGAAGATTTTGTAATACGTGATAAAATCATCTTGCTCATCCGCCAGCATTTTGATATTCCGCTGCTTCAGCTCTTTCTGCAGTCGATAGGTATCTTGCATGATCCGTCGCTGTATGGATTCTCCAGCCATCAAAAAGGTACGTTTCAGTATGCTGCTGGAGTGTTCGAGCTCCTTCAGGCTCTTGCCGACCATCGTATCTATGTAGGGAAGCAAAATGAGATCTCGAACCATCGTGCGCTCCTCCGTAGTTATCATGTTATCTCGTTTCTCACGCTGCTGTTCCTCGTACTGCTCAACATGCTCAGTCATGATCATTTTCGTTTTCCAGCGTTCATTTCCCTCAAGCTTGGTCACAGTGACCCCTCCTAATGATAAAGCCAGTAATCAATATTAGTACCACCACTGCCGCTCTCTGCACCTTGTTGTGGCGTTTTTTCGTACGGCACGTTTCGTTCCCAGCCCTCGATAATAATTGTTGTCTCGATAAGCGTAGACGCATCCCAATCTATATAATGCTCCGCAGATAGCACCTTAAACCCCTTGATTATCTCTGCTGGTTGCCGTCCGCTCAATCGTCCCAACTCTTTGATGTTTGGCATCCGCCTGAAGTGATTTCTAAACTGCGATATAATCCGCAGCAGCTTGCGCGAAGTATCATCAAGCATGACGCTTCTCTGCAACCGGTCTCCAGGATAATATGCTATCAGCCAAGAATACCCGCGGTGAGCCGGTAGTCAGGCATGTGGCCCTGATGCGTCCGCCACGGATACCGAGGATCTCGATCTTGCGTTGTGTAATCTTCTCCGACTTGTCCTGGTATATAATTTCAACTATTTGGCCGATACTCATCTTCAAACTGATCGCCTCCGAAAATAAGAACATTTGTTTGTATTATATGCGCTTAATGGATTATTTAGCAATGGAAAATAAAGTTCACATATAGTTAGATAGTAAGTATCTAAAGAATATATTATTGTTTAAGAAATAGAGTAGGAGGAAGTAAATATGTGGGATTATATTCGTGATGACTTTTTGAGTTTTTTCGGGGCTTTATCCTTAACTGGGGGTTTAATTGGAGGTACTCTTTACCTGATAAAAAGATGGATAAATCAACTTTTCTCTAAAAATGCTGCTAAGTACAATGCCCAGCTAAATTCTGAAATTGAGTCATTAAAGCACGAATATCAAAAAAATTATAAAGATTTTGATTTGTATACATCAAAGAAGCATGAAAAATACCCAGAGTTACTTAAGAATATTGAGACAGCATTAGGAGGAATAATGGGTCTTCGTGGAATGGTTAACAGACTCAATTTTAAAAATGTTGACGCTGCAGATATTGAGTTATATTTAACCAAACTTGAATTTACCAATAGTGATAAAAACGAAATATTAGCTCTATGGTCAACGAACAAAGAAGTTGCAATTAGAAAAATAGAGGAAAGAAAAAAGTATATAGATTATTATGAGGCTGAGCAGAAATGGGTGGATGCTAATAATTTTTTCATTTTCAATCAACTCTTTTTTTCTGAAGAAGCGAGTATTGAAACACGGGAGACGCTCAATGTTCTTTTCGAATATTGGAATCATTTAAATCCTTCGTTTGGAATTCCCGAACGCGATGAAAGGGAAAGAATGGAGGAACTTAGAAACGTATTAATACCAGTTCGGCGTGATAAGTTGAAATTAATTTTAAAAAACGAACTAATAAAATCATTTTCTAAGTAATAATAAACTTCTAAATTATAAGATGAGAACTGGGCCCGTCAGGCAAAAGGCCAGCGGGTATTATTATGCCCAATACTTCCCTGCTCTTTCCTCCCCCATTAACATTTATAATTGGGCTAGAGGTGAAACTATGTTTATATCCCCTATGTTATTACAGACGGCTTCAGGGCCATTTTCGCACAACGATTATATATTCGAACCAAAAATAGATGGTCATCGTCTTATTTATTCTCAAGAGTCCGGTAAAATCCGTTTATATACCAGACACGATAATGAATGTACTCAACAGTACCCTGAACTACATTTCCCGTTTGCGGACGATGTTGTTTTGGATGGCGAGGTTGCCTGTGTCGATCCTACAACTGGTGTTTCAGACTTTGAATCTGTTATGAGTCGATTTCAGGCGAGACGAGCAGATAAGATCATAAAACTTACCAAAACGCTCCCCGTGTATTATGCCATCTTTGATATCTTGATGTACAAAGGTCAGGATGTGCGTGGGTTACCCCTGATGAGCCGTAAGGAGATACTGGCGGGATTAACTCTACCGTCTAATAGCTTTGGAGTAGTACCGCACGTGGAAGGTGCTGGAGAGGCTTTATTTGAACAGATCGAAACTCGTGGTATGGAGGGCGTAGTAGGTAAGCGTAAAAACAGCGTATACGAGACTGGCCGCCGCTCTCATGCGTGGCAAAAGGTCATCAATTGGACATATGCGGATGTTTTCATAACCGGATATCGCAAACAGGAATTTGGTTGGCTGGCTGCTGTTCCATCCAGTACATCTGGAAAACTTCGTTCAGCTGGGCTTATAGAACTCGGTGCTTCACCGATCCATAAGCAGGCATTCAGAGGCGTTGCCCAGCAGCTTGTAAAAGGCGAGGATAAGGAGTTTGTACACCTTGAACCAAAATTACGAGCAAAGGTAAGAATGAGGAACTGGACCAAATCTGGCATGCTTCGAAGCCCAGTATTTACGGAGTTTATCGTATAAGCAAAAAAAAATCCGTCTGGCATAAGCCCAGCGGTTTTTTTCATGTATGCTCTGAATTCAAATCGCCCCGGACAAACCTAGCACCAGCTATGCTAAAATCTCCAAATCCCTATAATAGTATTTTTATGTATATTGTATGTCTTAATTATATTAATACCAAATTTAAGATTTTTTGGTTAGACATTCTCTAATTAATGCATTAGTTTTATTTTGTATATTATGAGATATATTCCTACCAAGGTACTGGACATTGAACTTTTCAGGAATTACCGGGAATTTATTTTTAGGATGGAAGCAGATTCGTTAGAATAAAGGCAAGCCACCGAGAATGCTCTTAATGACCTTAGACAGGAGTTCCCTGATTATAAATTTAGCGCTACCTTTGGAGGAGGGATATGAAAAATGGCAATTAGTGTAATAATCAACAACCCTCAAAATGATTTTGAAGATAAGTTTTACATTCAAGTTGCGTATTTATCTTTTTTCAGAAGATGTTGGATACCTGGCATTAATGAACTAGGCTTGAGATGGGTTGAACTTTTTGAGTCAGGCGTTAATGTAACCGAAGAAGATTTGCCTTTCATTCTTGATGAATTAAGTCAATTAAAAAAATGGGTAGCCATCAATTTAAAGGATACTGACAAAGACTATTTCTTTGAAAACTTCGATCCACTTGTGGAAGAATTACCTACTGCATTTCAACGTAAAAATACCACTGTCTTTATTGGATAGTTGGTTCCCATACACGAAATAAAACTACGGTATGCTACAGAAGTCAGTATTATCAGAGTTCATTCTGTAACAACAAAAAACCCGTCAGGCACAAGCCCGGCGGGTTATTTTATTTCTGCTCTGAATTCAAACTGCCCCCGAACAAAATGAGATCCAGCGAGCTTAATAGAGTCTGGCGTATATCCCTCTACGATGCCACCGTAATCCATAAGATGACCTATTGGGTCCGGGTCTTCACGGTACCATACAGATACTTTGACTTGCGACAAGGCTGCAGTTAGAAAATCTGTATCGCTATGTAATATTTTATGTGTAACACTCAATCATGATCACTCATCTGAATGACCTCCGTACTCTGTCATATTGGTTTCATAATCTTTCATCATTTCATCTATAGACCTATAATCACCTGGGAGATAGTATTCAATGGGTAGTTTCTTCATACTCAAGAATACCGTTTCGAAATCATTGAATCCATAACGTGCAAATTGCGTTATCTCCGTCAAACGTTCATCTGGCGGCGCTGAATCAATAGTCATTAAATAGCCTACTGGTGGAAATGCTATTTCACTCATTATGGTTATCCCTGATGAATTTATATTACCAGCTCCCACAACTCCTGTCTGACGACTTCTAGATCCGCTAGTTAAATAAGTAAATAACCGAATGGACGGTTTTATATATTTTTCTTCCGGATTGAGTACAAATCTAACGAGATCAGGATGAGCTTTATGAAATGAATCTCCATTAGTTGAAAAGAACATTGTAATAACTTGCTTGATAATTCTTAAAGGAAAAATGTGAAATGGATAGAGAAAAGCACCCTTGCCGTCACTCTTAGAACTTAAAATAAAAGCTTGATAAGTCCAGTCAATAAAACTGTTTCCGTAATACGCCCCTGTATCATTATTGCATTTTTCACATAATGTGTAGGCGCCAGCTCCTTTCTGTTGAATTCGTCCTTTAATCTCTTCTCCTGGTAAGCTACTAACAAAATTTTCGAAATTCCCTTTTATCACTGGCCTGTCATTAAATGCTCCTTTAGGAGGAACATGTTCAAAGCTCAGTTTTCCATAATTACCACAAATATTACAAACTCCATCGGGCATCTTCGCCATGTTGTTCCCACCCTTAATTTCATTACCGTTTAATAGATTTATGATCGATAAGAGGAGGGTATCATCATTGGGACAATCTGTAAATAATTGAACAGGATAAATCATTCAACATGACGAATTGGTACTAGAAATACATAAGGAGGATGTTACATGATTGCTTATCATATTGATAGATCAAACTTACTCAAAGAAGGAATGTTAATAAATCCGGTACATCCGAGAATTAACCCTGAACTCTTGGCAGAAGTAATGAATAGGCGATTTCCAGAAGGTCTGTCTTTCCACGGTAATCATTATTTTGCCCGTCAAGCAAATAGTTTCATGAATTCAGATGGAAATCTGATTTCCAACAATATCCCATCGGTCAATGCCTATCTAATAGATAACATTTTTGAATATGAGAGGGTGATAAATTTTCCACATCGCCCTTCCAGATTTCAATCCATCTTCTGTTCGGAAACTGTTAGAGAAGCAAGAATATGGGTTGAGTTTTTCCAATTGGGCCCTGAAGCGAAAATATGGGAAGTAGAAATAGAACATGAAAACTACGCTAAGCTCGATGCAAAATGGTTAAAAGGCGACATCAATTCTTTATCCTTCATTAAATTTTCGCATTTTGCACAAAGATATTGGTCGGGAGAGCCTAATCCAGATGAATCTCAATTTGAGTTACTGCTTAAGCTTCCTGTTCTAGTAAAAAGGCAGGTTTAATTTCTTAACGCCCTTTGTTAAAATATTCGATTTCTTTAGGTGTGAAGTGATGTGACAGGTCAACATTCACTTCCCCTAAAGTAAGGTAAACCGCATTGAAATCAGCAGAATCCTCCCAAGCATAAGTAGGCCCTAAATTAAATACCGATTTTTCTTGATGGCTACGAGCAATCTCTTCCCTCACAATCGTCGAATCATTTCTTCATTCATTTCCAATCCCCCTAAAACTATTGGCAGATTATACCGTATAATATGGTAATATGAAATTAAAGGAGCTGAGTATCTTGAAGAAAGCAATCATCGGATTAGTGGCCGGTATGTTAATCGGTTCGGCCGGAATGGCCGCAGCTGCGACCACTCAGACTGTTCAGGCTGCCCTTGCAAAATTTACGTTTTCTGTCGATGGCCAGAAGCAAACAATTAAAAATGATCCACTTGTATATAAAGGCACTACATATCTACCAGTCCGCGAAGTAGCTGAAATGACAGGCTATGGACTGGAGTATGACAACACAAAAAAATCCATTGATCTTAAGTCGAAAGGAGGGAATATAGTGAGCACTCAAACGTGGACGCCTGCACGTGATATAAATCAAGAGTATGGCGTATCAGTTACGATTGATAAAACAACAATTGTTACTTACGGGGATTTGACGGTGGAGTTTCCACTTTCAATGTATGATCAATCCACCAATGATGAACGCGTCATCACAAATACAGAGAAAACCGCTTCACTTATGGTAAGAAACGGCTCTCTTTATTTTGGGGCTGATACTTTGAAAGTATTAGGTATTAGTCAATAATTTCCTCCCCCACGGCTTTGAACGAATAACTGAGTCACTACATTTGCTACGATACGTCCCAAACTATTTGGGGCTATTTTTATTTCATGGAATTGTCCCCGCTGCACTCTTCCGCTACCGTCTTTACTGAGATAAGGAACAATATCGATATCCTCCCCACTCGTTTCGGTAAACGGTACAGGATTCCCGTCCACTTCAATTTCTAAAGCAGTTGGCGTCGGACCTGAATAAATCCCGTATTCAATACCATGTATATGATTTGGAATATTAATTACATGCTGATGATTTGGCAAGTTGATACTGTGGGAGTGATTCGGTAAGTCGATCCCGTGCGAATGGTTTGGCAAATCCACTGTATGGTCATGTCCTGGGATTGTTACCGAGTGATTGTGTCCAGGTATAGTCACATTGTGACGATGGTCAGAAGTTAATATATGAGAATGTCCACCCGAAGGAGAAAAAGATACGGTCCCTCCTCCTTGAGTCATAAGGATGGTCCCTGATGGAATACCGTGGTTATGATCTCCAACAGCATTTACAGCATCAGGCACAGTTATTGCAAACTGCTGCCATGAGTTAGATGTGGTTGCCGACTCTACAGATGTCGATTTTGTCGTAGTCGTGGGAGCCTGTTCAGGGATTGAAGACGTTGATTGAACGCTCGATCCTCCACTCTCAGTTGTTGTCGCCAATCCTCCACCTGATGCTGTAGTTGTTGCCAGAGCACCGCCCGCTGCCGTGGACGTCGTTACGGCTCCGCCGCCCTCTATTGCCTTGCTATAAGCCCGGAAGGCCTCCACCTGAAACGACAACATGACCTTATTGATCCGTGCAGTCTCCTCAGGTACATAGAACTTTAGGATAGCTGGGTGTGTGGGATCTGCTAGCGTAGCAAGCACATGTTCACACTCGTATTTGATGACTGGTCCACTCTGATTCCGATTCATGGTATTTGGAACGATGCGGAATAACTCAACCCGCTCATTATTGTCATATAGCTCTACGAAATAAAACGGCTTACACTCGGCGTTCTTGGGATCGTCTCCCGGTAAGCTGAATGCAGCCGTCCATAACGAGTTAAGTGGCATGCTATATTCGATGTTAAATGCATTCTCTAGCCAAGCCACACGTCTCATCTGGGCATCGTAAATTGTTACTGGTGCTTTAGGCATCTATAGTCCCTCCTATATAAATTTATCCCGGTGTGTAATCCGGATTAATATCTCACGGCCAGTTGCCGGGTCTGTGTAGACAATGTTGTTATTGCCAAGGTTAAGGTCGAAGAAATCTCCATCCATCATGTGCAAAGCGTTCTGGCCGTTTTTGGTAAAAGTAAGGTTTTTGGAATCAATAACTATTCGATCGCCAGGAGCAAATGATCCGGTGAACACTATTTCATCCATGTGGTACCGGCTCCCGTTTGCAGTAAGAGTTCCGATACCATGCATAATCGCTTGGTGTAGTCGTTCACGTATAAACGTAGCCTTCATGCCACCCTCTCCGGTCATTGTGGCGGCAAAACTGATCTCCCGTACAAATGTCGCTTTCAATCCTCCCTCACCATGCAGAGCCGCTGATCCGGTTGCAATAATGTTTGCCCCAGCTTTCAGATTGCCATCACCACGAAGGACGGCACTTCCGAACACGAATACTGAAAACTCACGGTTAAAGGCAATGCGGTTAAATGATCCTCGATTAAACATAGACACGTCTCCTTTCCCTGAAAGTAAAATAAGCCCCTGCGTATACAGGGGCGAGCGCTAAATGAACAGGAATTATTCCATTTTTTATTCCTTGGTGGTGCCGTCCCGTTTACTGAAAGCCAACTCAAACAACCCCGTAGCTGACAACCCAGCCAGACCTCCAGCCCACAACCGAAGCACAAGTTCTAGCTCCGTAAACGGATAGGCAGCAGCCCCCACCAGTAAGCCGATAACCAAACCAATCAGCGGCAATATGTTTTTAGGAACGTTAACTGTATTCTTCACGAACTGTACGCCTGCCAACACAAAAACGGCGATCACCGAGGCGAACGCCAATACATTAGTTAGGTTTTGATTGTCCATTCTTTACTTATCCCCCTTTTGTTGTGCTGCCAGCCCGAGCCGGTAAAGAATTGTTATTAATCGTGCTTCCGAATATGACGCTGATTCTGGTGTATCAATCACTGGTTTTCCGTTAAGTACAGACGGTGTGCATGCAAATGCCTGTAAAGCCTCCTGCGACCATACTGGAGGTTTGGTGTTCGTTAATTCCAGCAATATAGCGCTCATTTCCTTAATCTCCACAGCCTGTTTGAGAGACTGTTCTTTAAGCACATCTTTGCTATTGGAGAGCCCAGCTACTATACCTGACAAAGCCTTTACCTCCGACCGTAATGCAGTCAGTTCTTTCTTTTCTTCTGCTGACAACTCATCCGCCTCCTCAAGTTTAGTAGGCGGTGTCTTCCCCGCCAGTAGATCCTTTACAGTTAAACCAAAGGTCATCTCTAAATGCGGTGGATCATAAATGGACTGAAACTCCGCACCCCAAAAGAAACCCAATTTCTTTGCAATGGCTGCTGCTCTCTTCCAATCGGGATTAACCGTCCAGATGTCCTTACCCTTTTCGTCCAGCAAACAGTAATCGAGAGCTAATCTGTATTGATGCATACTGGTTCCTGGCTTCGCGTTAGTGACCTTCACAGCATTTGGCTGCGCTTTGATATGCGAGTATCCCAAGGCATTCAGTATAGCCTGTGAGCGCCCTTTCCCGTATTCCACAGCTTGTTGATCCTTGGAACGGTACCCGCATACGACATATACTCGAAGGCCTTCCGTCCAACATAGGTCATACCATTCCTGAGCTTTTGCGGCGACAATGGGGCTTAATTCTCCGATCCGTTGAAGACTGGTTTCTTTGTGTCCCAATTACAGTCCCCCCTTGAATAAAAATGCGATGATTGCAAACACCGTACCAGCCAATACATATTTAAGTAGATCAATAAATACTTTTCGCTCAGATTTACTATCTGTTTGCGACTGCTGTAACAATTGGAACATGCGTGCATCCAAAGTATCCCACCGCCGCATAATCTCGTTAAACTGGATTTTCATTTCGATAGTAGATTCCTTTATCTGCTTTACATCTTCTTCGTGCCGGGACTGTTTTTCTTTCAGCAAACGCAACTCCGTGGAAAAGTTAAGATGTTCTGCACCAAAGCGCATAAGCTCATCCTGCATGCCTGTAAGCCTGTTCTCGACATCCTCCAACCGATGCAGCGGCATCACATCATCAGCCCCTCCTCCTTGATTGACTCCCCCGATGGTCATATAACAACTCCCCTCTCTATCTATCGATCAAAATAAATAGCCCCCGGGGATCCGAGGGCAAAATAAAAACGACTCTATGGGTAAAAAAAGATTTTATACAAATTTACTGAAGCAATCCATAGAAAAAGAAAAGCGCCTCCTAATATGGGGCGCTTTTATATAATTATATTTCGTAAGCACCAAAATTAAGATGATATGAAGGAATTGTCGTAAAGTTCGGTGCATCTACAACCACATAAACAGTTGTACCTGGTTTTACTATAAGGTTATAAAAACTCTGTGTCTCCGAAGTATTGGCTTTACCTGTATATAGAATTCCACTTTCCAGCCCGTTATTTGGACTAATTAATACACCTGCTCTTGTAGGGCCATTATCTTTATATCCTCCAACAGTTAAACTAAAACTCTTATAAGTGCTCGTAGTATTAGTCCACTTAAACCAATCTTGATCGGTAGCACTCTGTATAAAGAGATCATAAATTACTGTGCCTACTACCCCACCTGCACCATTAAGAACTAAGCTTATTGCAGTAGCTTGGCTATCCCCTAAACCTACAGCTCGCGAACTAATTTCAGTAGCAGCAGTTTCAGTTTCTTCAGCAAATGCGGAAGCCGATGGAATCAAAATTACGGCTGCAACAAGAAGTACGGATAGATATTTTTTTATTTTCACTATGCTTCCATCCTTCGATTAGATAGTTAATCGGCCGATTACATTTAAATAATATCACCATCTTAAAATTATACATATAGTTCATAAGTTTCCACATTTTTTTAAAAAAACACCACGAATTTTGTCCCTTAATGTAAATCAAAATTGAAAATCGTCTAATTCTGTAATTCGACATCTAGATATACATAAAAATGAAGGAATTTATATCCAGAGTAACACTAGTAAAAAAAATACTACCAGAATTATTTATTCTTCTATTTTCAACGGTGCGCCAGACTCATCGTATCCAAGAGTCTCAAGTCGCGCCTTTACAGCAGCTTTAGAACCAGCAGGAACCTGAGCAATTGTAATATCTCCATAGATAATGAGCGATGCCATAACGATAATCATTTGTATTCCACCTCCTTTCTCAGACTTCAATAGTAGCCATAATAAAAGGCGACTGATGACGTTCACCGTCATTCACCGCCTAATAGCATAGAGTAAATTTCAAAAAGTGCATTTTTGTTCTCTCTATCTTTATCTTCGATTAGCTTTTTTAACGCTTCATTTTCAAGCTTCAGCTTTTCAACTTCCGTCTGCTCCCCGGGCTTGGTCAGTTCGGCAATCTCTTCTGGTGTTAATCCTTCGACCCAAAGGTTATCAGGCTGCGCTGGAGGTGTGTACACTGGCTCAGGACCTTGTTCCTCACCCTCTACCCATTGCTCCCGCCAATCATGCAGCTCATCGGCATAGTCGCTCTGTGCCTCTAGTACAGCGTCCTGATAAGCATTCCATGCGACCAAATCAAAACGAGGATGATACAATCCTGTTGGCAACGGAATGCCTACAAGATAACCGATGATCTCTCGCGGCTGTTCTGGTTCAGGTTCTTCTGGTTCCACTTCTATGATCTCTTCATCTTCTGGCAGCTCCGGTGCTTCTTCCGGCTCCGGTTGGGCATAAAAAGGGACGACCCCAGTAAAGGAATCGTCCTGTATTACGTCCTCTATATACAGGCCATCCAACCCGATTGTAGGTACTGCTTTGCTCATGATATCCCTCCTTTATTCGACTCTGAACGTTGGCAGTCCATCCAGAAAAATGGCATCGCCACCCATACCGCTTAATACGTACACCTCGCCCGTTGGCATAATCTCCAGCCCGCCAAATACACGATTTGCGCCACTTCCTGATAAAACACCAAAGTCTAACTGATCCTTTGGTCTGTACCCTTCCGGTAATCGGAATACGACAAGGTTGGTGTTAACCGTTGACGTGGTGAATTTTAGCGCTCCTGTAAACTCAACAACTCCGTTAACTTTACGATAGGATGGGACTCGCGAACTGAACAGCGCAGTAAATCCGTTAAGTAACGTTGGAGCAATCCATCCTGGCGCGTCCTTCTCTGCTTTCTTCGCGGCTAACGCGCTGACCGCTGAACCTATCTCAGTCACTGCATCTGTTAAATCATGCAACTGTGCCTTCTCAGTGGCAGCGTAGAAGCCCGTAACTACTGGTACAGGAGATTTATCCAATTTAATGTAAGAGACGCTGTAAGGCTGTGATGAATCATAATCCGCTTGCGCAATGTTAAATCTCTCGCCGTATAACGTATCTACTAGTCCGAATGTTATTCTCCGCCACTTCTGGAATAGGCGTGATGACTCGTAAACCGACATAATACTAAAAACTTTGTACTTGAGCTTTGCTGACTCCATGCCTACGATACTAATATTTGACTCATAGTAGCTATTCCAAAGGTATGGTGTTATCCGCTCCCTCGATACATACCCACTACCTACCTCTATAAAGTTATCTCCTTCAAGTAGAGAAAGAGCGCCATCTTCCTGCACTGTTTCAGTTACAGGAGTTGCAAGACGATATAGGAGTTGATATGGCTTAAAGTCAACTGCGGGAGTTGTCGGCAATGTTGAAGTCCAGTTAGCGGTGGCTCCACTCGCCACGCTTGCCCACGCTTTTTCCCCTATTCCATTATAGGGATCTGTGCTATTCCAAACTCGCATTCTCCAACCATTAAAATACGCTTGTATCTCTGATTGTGATGGTGTATAGGAGTCTCCCCAACCGGAGTCAGCAGAGGAAACTACTACATAAACCCTTGAGCTTACTGAGTTTATGGCGTAAGTATCTGCTATATTCACGTTACCATCCCGCGGTAATGAATTTCCATTATATTTAATTGCTATTGCTGCTGTATTTGGAGAAGCACCCGCAGCAATAGCCGCAGGAGCTAAAAGGTTAGCATAAACCCCCTTAGCTCCTGTTGTGCTTGCGTGGTAACCCCATGACAAAAAACCGTCTAGCACCATCTCACGCCATAACCTCGTTACCTCATATCGCCCATTAACCTCACGCAGTATATCCGGTTCGCTGCCATCCATTGGGTTAGCGTGTAACTCTACTCCGCTAAAGGCGATAAGCGAATCTTCGCGTGGTTGGTACTGTGTGGCAGCGCTGCCGATTTCAAACTGAACATTATTATAACGAGTAGTACCAGCCGCTGTATTTCTAAAATACATCTGTACTTGCGTATTACTACCACTGTTGAAGGTTCTGGCAGTGGCAGCGTACGGACCCAAGGCTGAACTCCCCGTTGCATTATAAACTGCGATATTGATATTGGGATCTGCGTCTACACTAAGCGTGTACACTGTGTTTGGTAACACATCCACAAGCGCAGTAGCGAAAGCATTGGCAGCTGTTGACGTTAGCTCAAACGTTCCGGGTCCAGTCCAGTTTATTGCGGTTACGTTGTTTCTCATTACAAACTGTGACCGATCGGGCAGCAGATTCTTCCCATACCGTCTTACCCATAACCCATCTACTCCATTAATACCAGGAGGGACATACGGTAAGAGGCGATCAATAGCTTCGCCTGTGATTGTGGTTCCTATGGCGGCGTAATCTGCTGCAGATACCGCGTATAGGCGAATATCATCCATGTAGATAACTACTTCTCCCGCAACCAATCTACCCAATAACAATCTAAAACCAGATCCTACAAATGTGTTGTTTGCTGGTATTTTCATATAAACATGCTGCCAAGTCCCGACCACATTAGGAACAGTTGCTGAGTACCTATTATTAACCGTTCCAACATCACGAAGGGACATAATCGATAATTCAGAACCCACAATAGTACTAGACTCTATAAAAAACCATGCAGATAGGATATAGGTCTTGCTTGTATCTAGGGGTGTGATGAAGTCCTTAAAAATAGCGCTGTTCTGGCTCGACGTTGATACAGATTTAAACGATGACGCACCTGACCGCTTTTGTGTATTGGATACTGTGACGATAGCCCCTGATTGTGTCCACCCCGTTAAACTCTCTCCACTCCCAGCCCCACCAAGTAAATCTATTAACGTCCTACCCTGTACCTTTAATCCTTGTAGTCTAGCGTTCTTTGTTGCGTTTAGGATTTGTTGACCAGCGGATAGGACGATATCAGTTGTAGAATCGTTGGTTACTCCGGATAGGTCCGTTAGGTTTTTGCGAAATGCTTCGTGATCGTAGGCGGTGTAGTAACGGGCAACTTTCGAACCTATAGCCCAAGCCTTTGAGGTTGTACCATCAAACCCCCGCGTACATCCAGTTAACGTATTCCCCGACTTTCCTGTGTAAAGTATTGTTTCTGAACTCTCATCACTACCGATCGTAAGCACGTTTGGGGCTGCTGGTAGTTTTGTTACATCTACAACTGCTATTGATGTAACGGCCGATGTAATCGCCGCTGACAGTTCAGTCTGCGGACTATTTGATATAGCTGGGTACATTGTTTGTTGTGGCAATATGTCCGCCCTCCTTAATTCAAATCAATAGAAATTTGACCAACTAAAAATTTGAAAATGTCATTCACTAAGATGCTGCGGGGATCACCTAATGGCCCGTAATACAATAGATTGCCGCCTGTTGCCGCGTCCCGAATTCCTATGTGCGTCACTTGCCCCCAAACAGCGGTTGCCACCGGATACGGAATTTCAACACTATTCTTAATTGTCTGAATACCGCCCACAACCGCAGGAGCACCAAAAGTTACAGCCTGCCGTGCGTAAGCCCCACCAGTCACCTCTTGGCCTGTATCCGCAGCCGTGGGGTTACTCATATATAAAGCAGCGTACACAGTTGTTGGACGAGTATAGACTGTGTTTCTAAACACCTGATTCAATAGTGCAATTGCTAAATAATTAGATACGTTCAAATCTTTCGCCTCCTATTCAAGTTGATATTCATTTGTAATTCTGAATTTTGACAAAGTGCTTAGTCCATTATTAGTCAGAACAATCACTGCCTCTGATCGAATATTGCCGTCTGATTGCGTAAGCAGAGTTGTCGGTGATGCAGTAATTGTCCGCTCTGTAAGATGCTCTTGAACCGAATAAGCAAACGGATCGAAGGCAACCAACTCCAGCTCAAACATCCCTATGCTGTTATAGATCAACCTTTCCAGAGAAGCCGATCCGGCATATCGTACCAGGTAGAACTTATCCGGTTCAAAAGCACGTCTCAGTTCCAAAGTTCGGGGACGACCATTAGCATCAGTCAGATGCCTTGCAAGGGCTCTTACCCGTTGCTGCAAACCTGCTGCACTTGGCGTATCGTAATTAGTGCCATCCGCAACAAAAGCACAGGAAAAAGAAAAGACGCGTTCCGTTAGGTCCGCGCCAAAGTCATATTGCCCGTGTTTACCAGCTATTTCTACATTCATATCTCGGGTGCTAGGAAGCAAAGGATCTTTGGTCTCTTCAAGCACTCTAAACCCTAAATCTACGTCCCGAATACCTCCGAGAGTGATACTACTTGTCATGTTAATCCAAGCCCCCTTGTTGCCCGAGTGAGCGAACTCATTTGACGGCGGGATACATTTGTCTCTATCTGCTTGCCGTCCAGATAAATGTTATTGTGCAAGACCATATCCCTGTCACCAAGCAAACCGCCTTGCGTTCCGCTGGAAGCTCTAGCATCATTCGCTAACGGCTGGATCCGACTGTCTATAGCTCCAAGACTTGGCGAGCTTAGATCCATAGCGGCGGCATCTGCCATGTCCTGCGCAGCATCTTCCACAGCAGACATTTGGCGTTCCATCCCTAGAGCCAAGCCCTTTCCAATAAACTCCCCTATCGCAATCATGACACGACTTGGAGATTTGATCTTTAACGTGTCCTTTATGCCATCTGTCGCCGCTTGAGCTGTTGCTGCTGAAGCGTTCGAGATAGCATTTTTTCCGGACTGCATGCCTTTGATAACGCCATTGACGATCTGCAGACCGTACTCCTTAGCTTGAGCTTCAGCCCATTTCTTTTGTGCGGCGGTGCCATTAGCAAGCAGGCTGTTAAGATAGCCAATCTCATTGGACATATCCGGCGATGTGGTTGCCGCTTTGGCTGTTTTACCCACCATAGCGAGGATATCATCCACTGCTGCCTTGATGCTGCTCTTGGTGCTGTTGAGGCCACTAAGCAATGCTTCCCCAAATGATTGCCCTGCGTCCTGCCATCTGGGGTTGTACTCAGTAAGTAGGTCTATTAGCTCTTTGTTATTACTATCTAGCATAAGACGCCTTACTTCAGCTTGCAGAGCTTCCTCAGAGTTCAGCGTTGTGAAATGGGTCTTAGTAGCATCCATTTCCTTGTTAAGCCCGTCAATAGTTGCCTGATTCTTCTTCTCTTCGTTGCTCTTCTTGGTTTCGTATTCTTGCTTTAAGATTTCAGCCTTCTGTTCGGCTTGAGTCTTAATTCGGCTCATTTCGCTCTTGAGATCATCGATTTGCGCTTGTCGTTGCTCAAGCAGATGTTTCCGCTCCCGCTCAGCAAGCATGTCATTGAGTTCTTCTTGTATCTTCGCCCTTGATTCAGCAGTGTCGGCGTCAGCCAATTCCTTTTGTTTATCAGCTAGCTTTTTCTGGTATGCGGCTTCTTCAGCTGCTTTGTCCTCGGCTTTGGTCAAGCCCTCGATGCTGTCAATCTGATCTTGCAAGCCCAGTAACTGTGCCTGAGTCTGAGCGTCAAGCGTCTTGATCATTGCTTGGTACTCAGCGTCATATCCTGCGATAATAGCATCTGATGCCGCCTTGTGCTGGTCAACACGCTTTTGCAAAGCGTCTGTAGCAACCTTCTCCTCTTTCGCGTAACGAGCTTTTAGTGCAGATACAGCAGCAGTATTGAGCGTTTCAATTGATTTGACCTGCTCGTCATACAACTTCTTTGCTTCAGCCGCTGCTTCTTTGGCAAGATCAGTCCGAATCTTATTGACCTGCTTATCAATGGCGATACGCTCAGTGGTACCAACCTTATAGCGCGTTTGAAGCTTCTCCCATGCTGCAAGCTCCTGCTGAAGAGATATCTCATTAGCCTGTTTCTTAGCCTCGATGTATGTCTTGGAGGCTTCAAACTGCTTTTTAGCCTCAGCAGCAGCATCTTTGGAAATCTGTTCATTCGCTTTTTTGATTTCCAGATTGATCGTCTGAATTTGGGAGCTAGTCTTGGCGTACGCAGCCTTAACCTTTTCCAGTGACGCAATATAAGCCGCTTCATCAATCTCACCCATCTTGAATTTATACTGGGCTGTATCTAAGGCGGCGTTGAATGCTTTGTTTGCTTCCGTTGCTGCTTTGGTCGCGGCCGAAGCTGCTGCTTTCTGAGCTTTCGTTGCAGCAGCCGCAGCAGCTTTCTGTGCTTTTTCAGAAGCTTTCTCCGCACCTTTGGCAGCAGCTGCTCCAGCTTCACCAGTCAACTGTTCAATTGCAGCTTTTGCCTTGCCTTTAGAGTTATTTATACCTACGGCTAGTCCCTCGGATATGTTTTCTCCGTAGCCGGTCGTCAGACGGGAAGGCGAATGAATACCAAAGAAATTCTTGATCGAATCACTGATCTTAGAGGCTACTTCTTTGGTTTTATCAACCGCAGCACTCGCCATACTTCCAATACCATTTACGAGTCCCTGCATGATCTGTTTACCGATTTTCGAGAGGTCTATACCTTTGAAGAAAGACATGACCTTTCCCCATATACTCTCAATGGATCCTTGAATCGTGCCGAAGATATTTTTAACGCTACTGAGCATTCCTTGAAAGTTGGTGGTTATGCTATTCCATATACCCTTTGCGACTCCAACGACCGATTGGGATAATGACTCCCAAATAGATGCACCCAGCGTCCGGAGTCTGGTAAAAATCCCAATACCTTCAGTGAACATATTCTTGAAGAAATTAATAACGCCGCTGACCATTTTAGATATAAGACCAGTCGCAGATGACTGTAATCCCTTGAACGCATTTACTATACCTTCGCCCATGCTTTTCATTAAACCGACACCGGACTTTAACAGGTTAGTAAACAGTGTTTTCAGACCACCGAGGAAGTTTAACGTCATCAAGCCCATAACGAAATCAATCGCACCACCGAGCAGCTGCTTAATGCCTTCCCACATCTTGCTCCAGTCTCCTGTAAAGAGCCCTGTAAAGATTTTAATAAGACCCATGATCATGTCTAAAGCGCCGCTGATAATGTTCTTAATGGCTGTCCATACCATGTCGATGATGAACTTGATAGCTGGCATGATAAATTCAATAACTTTCTTTATTCCATTAAATGCGTTTGTCACTGCCTGTAAAATCTGCGTACCGTTCTCTTCCCAGAATTTTTTTATCTTATCAACTTGACCCATGATGAATTCACTAATAACTCCCCATACAGAAAGAGCTACACTTTTTATAGACTCCCATGCAGAATTTATAGCATTTCGCACAGTTTCATTTGTGTTGTAAAGATATGTGAGCCCGGCTACCAAACCCGCGACCCCTGCGACGATGAGCCCGACAGGACCTGTTAGCGCTGCGAACACTGGCATTAGTGCGGATACCGAACTAACAACATGTCCTAAGATAACAAGCAAAGGACCGATTGCAGCAGCAATTCCCGCTATCGTTATAATCATCTTTTGAGATGACGGACTGAGTGAACCAAATTTTTCTGCAACGTTTGTGATTTTATCAATCAATGGTTGCATAGAGTTAACTGCATCTAAAACGACAGGCATAATGGCATCACCAATCGTTATAGCAATATCGTTCAGCTTGTTTTTAAGTATCGTCATTTGACTTGCAAAAGTCTTATATCGTTCAGTGGCTTCATTTGTCAGTGCTGAATTATCATCCCAAGCTTTGTTCGAGACATCAACAGCCCCTGCGAATAATTCACTAGCATTACCTGCACGTAGTAAACTATCACGCAGCCGGATTTCGGAAATACCCATTTCTTCCAGCATATTAATAGCGGAGGTTCCTGCTGAATCTGCATCACCAAGACCGTTAATAAATGCACCAAGAGCGCCTACGGCATCATCTTTGAACGCTTTGCTGAATTGTTCAGAAGTCATCCCTGCAATTTTGCCAAAGTTCTGTAAATCCACTCCGCCATCAACGATGTTACCCATTTGAGTCTGCGTCATGCCTAAAGCATCCGCTAAGGCTTTGAACTCCTTGCCGTTATTGTCTGCTAGTAATTGCAGATCCCGGAGTGACATGCCTGTTGCTTGTGTCAATGCGTCCATCTTATCCATGCCAGAGGCTGCAACCTGCATACGGACCATAACCCTCGAAATTGCCGAACCGCCCATTTCCGCCTCTATACCGACAGATGATAGAGCAGCCGCTAGACCTAAGATATCAGCCTCAGACATACCAACTTGCGATCCCGCACCAGCCAGCCGTAAAGCCATATCCGTGATCTCAGATTCCGTAGTTGCAAAGTTATTACCTAGCGCAACGATTGAGCTGCCCAGTCGGTCGAATTGGTCCTGTGGCATCTTAGTGATGTTCGCCAGTCGTGCCAAGGCACTAGCGGCCTCATCGCTCGTCATATTAGTGGCAACGCCTAAGTCAACCATCGTCTTAGTAAAGCCTAGGATCGAGCTAGTTTTGATACCCAACTGTCCAGCTGCTTCGGCTACTCTAGCTATGTCAGATGCAGACTGCGGCATCTCTTTCGCCATGTTCCTGATTCCATCACGCAATTGAGTGAACTGAGCCTCAGTAGCATCAACCGTCTTCCTCACACCAGCAAAAGCTGATTGAAAATCAGAAGACACTTTGAGTGAAGCACCGCCAACCGCAACGAGGGGAACTGTCACGAGTGACGTCAAAGATTTACCTACATCAGCCATGCCCTTGCCGAACTTATCAACCGACTTCTGTGCTTGTTTCATCGCATCATCCAAGCCAGTGTTGTTCCCCAAGATATTTATGACTAGATTGCCTAGTAAACTCATGATTCCCCTCCTTCCGGCCGCTTGATGCGGCTACCATATTTCTCACGGAATGCCGCTCGATCTGGCGTTTGATTGCCATCACCGCGAACTCTCCGCTCCTTTTTAGGCTGTTCTTTCGCACCAAAAAGGCCGACCCCAATGCGGCCGACCAAGATGTTCGATTTATTCTCTTCATGCTCCATTCCGTAATCGTAGTACATCATGATCTGGGGAAGGGACATGTGATCCAACATATATTCAGGTGTTGCCCAGGAGTACATTGCACCCATTCGCGCAAAAATACGCCCCAGCTCTATAGGCTGGGGCTCCCCTCGTTTTTTCCTGGTTCAGCGCCTGCTCTCTCCTTCAGTGGAGCTAAGACGAATTCGATCAATTGCATTAATTGCTCAAAATCTGTATTGTCAGCAATCCATTCCTCTGTAATTTCGGGGAAAGATGGCTTACAGATGCAAATGATTTGTTTGAGAACGGCAGAAAAGCTATCGTCCCCGCCATTCTTTAGTTTGTCTTGATCTTTTGCGATATCCAGCGTTACTCGGGAAGGAATACGAGATACATCAATCTTTTTCCCGCTCAGAATAACGATGCGTTCAGCAGGAACAACTTTATCCAAATCAAGAATTGCTGGTTGTTTTGACATTATCATTACACTCCCTGTTCATCGTAGATTTCGAAAAGTTGTTCGCCAACAGCGCGGTTCGCATCTAAGGTACCGTTCATGCGGATTGTTGTCATCGCAGGATCCTCAGCATCTGCTTCCGGGAATGTGATATTCAAACCACTTTCTGGTGTCGCTTTGTAAATGGTAATTTGAAATCTTTTCCCTGCGTCATCATAGTTCGTGATTCGCGCCACCCTTGGCTTGAAGGTACCAATCCCTCCAGAAAGAAATCGTTTTGCTGATAGAGGAGTATAGGTATAGTTAACTGTCACGGCATCCCCAGAGGTAATACCGCCACCCTCAACCCTAGCAATGACAGTAAAGCCCGCGCTATCTACGGCTAAGATATAGTCTGTTCCAGCCACCAATGTGGTTGCACCCTTCTTTACTGTAACCGCCGTGACAACTGTCCCAGCTCCATTCTTATTCAAGAGACGCTTCTGCGTTTGTCCAGATAGGGTCACCGCTTCATTGGTTATAGTTTTCGGTGTACCAGCAATGTCCTCAATCTTATCGATACCGCCACGGATTGTAGCCAGAGTAGCAAGATTGATTTCCATCAGATCCCCCTCAATGCCAGCGACGTGATTGCTCATTCCTGTTTTGATTACCCCAGCATTATCACTAGTTACAGTCATTTCATCCCATGTTTCCTCAAAAACGATACTGTTCATCGCTCCGAGGTCAATAAGACTGTTAATGTCAGGCCCAACCTCGAATTTTGCAGAGCCAAACCGGATAGTATTCCCTGCTTGGACTGTCGTCATATTTCTAGCCATATTAGTTATTCCTCCCTGTATATGATTTTGAAGTCTGTTGCTATGTGATAGAGTTTTGTGTCACTCTCGTACATGTCCCTGCTGCCTTCCCATACACCTTGCAACACCCTAACCTCGCCCATGTTCCCTTTGTAACGTTGGAGGGCACTACGGATCTCCTCTGCCAGTTCCTTTGCCTCACCATATTTAGTTGAGAACACAGAAAACTGAAATCGAGGGTAGGCAACAGGAATGTTATGGTGAGCAACTCCCGATATCGCCAGATATGCAATAGCTGGATAAGTTGGTTTCTCAGGTAGCCAGCCGGGGTAGATTCTATTACCGACAGCTGACTGAATCTCTTTAATGGACAGCAAGTAATCTCTCAATTTTGTTTCTATTGCCATTAAGCACCTACTCTCTCAACCACAGCCTTGACGCCCTCTATGAGCAGCTTGCGGACCTTTGCCCTGCTCTTATCCATTGCAGGTCGCATAAACGGACGTGGAGGCTGGTGACTGCTTCCATACTCGTAAAAGGTAACGTAAAAAGGGGCAGACGCGGAGATGTCTCCATTGCGTGCCCCTACAGATACATTTGCGTAATAGTTACCTTTTTTCGATATCCCTATATTCATCTGCAGCGAGAAGCGAGTTTTGCTAGTCTCACCGATTGGAACTCTTGAATCAGCCTCTCGAAATACTATCTCAGCTGCTTTCGATATAAGGTCCCGAATCTCTTTTGTGATCTCAGCATTAGCTCGCTTGAGCTGTCTTATCACTTCATCCGCGCCATCCACCCGTATATTTGACCTTGTGTTCCGGCGTGCCATTATTGACGCTCCTTACACATGAGTTGTAGTTCTTGCATGTTGAACGATGGATGGATGATGTAGAGGATCTCAAACTCAACGCCCTTGTAGTGAACAACCATTGTCCGATCAATCCCTTCACGGTACCTTACTCGGATACGTGTAGTAACATCGGCGGTGACCTGTGCAGCTGCAGCTCGATCTTGCCCTCTAAGGGGTTCTATACCCGCCCATAACTTTGCCACTTCAATCCAATCGTCTGTTGGTTGCCCCCAATCATCTAAATCATCTACACCAGGAGGACGAAAGATGGCCACTCGCTTATCAAGTCGATTGACTAGAACAGTCATGCTTCATCATTTCCCTTGTCATTCTTCTCAGTGGATCGCGAGGCGTTACGGGTAGTACGCTTAGCGGATTTTTCATCATCGTTCGTACCGATAAATCCACGCTTCTGTAAATCAGCAGCCCTTTCAGTTTCCGCTTTGTACTTCGTCCCAACCTCGTAAATATCACCTGAACCCTTATCCCTGAACTTCTTCAATACGGGATATTCCATGCCATATCACCCCGTTTTCAGTTGTAAAATCAAGCTTTCCAGCGAGAAATTGAATTTCTCAATCTTCTCAGCAGGGTCTCTGTGCTCGTAGTTAATAGCGCAGTAGAGCATCACTGCCAACTTATATCTGGCTGTTCCATGCTTGTCCTCTGGAACTCCTGCTTCAGTCAGGTACTCTATAGCTGCGGAAATAAAAAGAGCGAGGGTTGTATCTTCCTCGCTCCCATCTATTCGTAAATATTCCTTCAATTCATCAAGCTGTAGCTCAAGCATAACGGGCTCCTTTCCGCCCTATACGGTCGGCACCCAATCCAGAACGGCAGTGTACACCGTTCCAGCGGCTGTTTTTACTTCGAAATTGTACTGTCCAGCTACATTATCGTCACTGAACCACAACGTCTCTTGGTCATCCGGAGTTAAATTCACTCCATTCTTCTTGATGTAAGTGGCCGCCCCAGCTTTGAGGGAAATCCTTACTCCATCACCATCCAACAGTTCGAACTCGGTATGATTCACACCTTCATGTTCACCCTCTTGGCCTGTTGGCTTGAATGTTGCTGGTGAAGGAGTTAAGACTTTTTTGCAATGCGGAATGCGGACTTCAGTTTGATCTGGTGGTCAATCCATGCGGTCAAAACGAAATCCCAGATACCAGTACGGACGTTTTTATCACGGTCATAAATGATCTCAGGATCATAGTTAAAGTGAGAATACCGGTAATCGCCGACTACTGGATTTTCAGCAAGATCACAGAATTCAACTGGTTTACCCAATACTTGTTCTGGCTGAGCCTGATACAATGTTGCATTACCATTTGCTAAATCTTCAATGATATCCATGTAATCTGCATACCGCATGGTGATTTTGGCATTCTCACGGAAGTCTTCTGGAAGATCAGCAATTGCTGATTTGATGGCTTTGAATAACGTAGTGCCTTCAACTTCTTTAATGACAGAGACCGCTCCGTTTTTCTGGTAGAAACTCATATGTTCTTCTCCCGGTTTCGGAGTTTTCGCATAAGCGACCTTCTTCTCTTTAGCTGCTAAACCAGACTGCAAAGCCCCATCGACTGTCTGTACCAAGTTGGTATCCGTTGCCGCGAGGATAGTTTCCGATACTGGAGCAAACACTTTAAATTTATGGCGGCTGAAACTAACAACATCTCCGGTAGATTTCAACTCTTTAGCCAATTCTGTATCATCAATGAAATCATCATCATCCAATTGGAATTCGATCTTTGGAATTTCAAGATTTCTAACGCTCGTGAACGTAGAAATCTCCCGCAATGGATTTTTCACAAACGGCTCATGAAGCAATTCGGTTGTCATGGTCGAAGGAAGAATCTTTTCTCCGCCCGTACTGTTTTTATCTCCTAGAGCAGCTTTTACATCAGGAGAAACATCATGCCCCTTAACAGTAGCTCTAATTAATGCGGCTTTTGCTGATTGAATTTGATTTTTAGGATCGACGTTGAACGTCGGCTCTTTCGTTTGTAGTGACGCTCTTTGCTGAGCTTCCATCGAATCGTGTTCTTTTTGCAAGATATCAAACCGAGCTTGTAATCCTGTCTCTTTTGTTTCCAATGCCTTAATGTCATCCATCTTTGCTTCTGGCTCTGAAGCCTTAACTAACTTTTCTTGTTTTGCAGCTGCCAGTGCAGCGCCAATTGTCAC
Source organism: Paenibacillus sp. FSL F4-0236 (assembly GCF_038000135.1). Lineage (NCBI taxonomy): Bacteria > Bacillati > Bacillota > Bacilli > Caryophanales > Paenibacillaceae > Paenibacillus > Paenibacillus sp. FSL F4-0236. The sequence goes on along the minus strand of NZ_JBBOBK010000001.1, from coordinate 275,972 downwards.
CAAATCATTTTTAATATCAAACAGTGTTTTAGCCATTAATAATACCTCCCAGGTATGATTGCAAATTTTGTAATTCTAGACTTGCGTTTTTTGCAATTTCGTTGCGTTCAGCTTCGGTGTAACTCTTGTTCTTCGGATCTCTTGGTTCAAGTGACATAGCAGCAGGGACGTTGCGATACTTAGCGAATAGCTCTTCACTAATTGACGCAGCCATCTCATTGGATTCTTCAACAACATCACACAATCCGTGTGCGTATGCCTCGTCAGCAGACAGCCAAGTTTCAGCATCAAGCAAACTCTTTAGAGTGGCTTCGTCAAGCTTGTCTCCTGCTTTTTGTAAATAACTCTGAATCGCGGATTGTCCAATACGGTCCAAATCATCAGCCGCCTTACGCAACTCCGCAGCGTTACCCATGGCAAATGTCCAAGGATTATGGATCATCATCATGCTATTTTTAGGCATTCGAATTTCGTCACCAGCCATTGCTATAACTGAGGCAATTGATGCAGCTAATGCATCCACATGGACGATTACTCGGGCTTTATGACGCATCAGCATGTTGTGGATGGCCACTCCTTCAAATACAGAACCTCCGGGGCTATTGATGTATAGATGAATCTTCTCAACTTCTTCCCCCAACTCATCCAGTTCATTTTTGAACGTTGTGGCAGAAACCTCCCCATATTCTTCCCATGCATACTTCGTGATTTCTCCGTATACAAAAATGTCCGCTGAACTTGGATCGTTCGCAGACATTTTCATCTCCCAAAACTTACTTGGGGTCTTATTTTGTTGTGCTTTACTCATTCTTTGTACTCACCCCCTTTCTTTGCTCAACTGGCGTATCTATTGGATAAAGATCGCCGCTAATATAAAGCTTGTCTCCACCATCTTCTGGTGGCAGCTCTTCCCAAGCACGTGCCTCGTTTGGCTTAAACACGCCTGACCGGATCATCTTGAAGTAGAACTCTCCTCTGGTCGTCATATCTCCACGCAAAAGAGCGCCGACAGTGAACTTGAAGTACAGTCCCTGTTGACGCTGCTGCGCTGTAAGCAGCTTTCTATTAAATTCTTGCTCATATTGACGGACAATAGGCAGTAACGTGTAAGTAACAAATTCAAGACTCATTTGCTCCATGCTACTGTAACTAGCACCATCAGTTTCACCGAGCATAGTCACTGGCATGTTAAGAACAGTGGCGACCCGAGAACGGGTGATCTTCTCGACTTCGAATACCTTGGAGTCGATAAAATTTCTGTTAATCTCCTTGATTTCCACTCCAGGTTCCTGGATGATCACGCCACCATTCTCTTGATAGAACTTTGCGAAATTCGCCCAAATCTCTTTTTTCTTTTCTTCCCCGACATGAGCAGCCAATTTCAGGATGAATGACGCTTTAATTGATGTATCAAGTTGGTCAAGAGTGAACTTCCTGACTGCCCCATCAAAATCAATTGTGTTTCTCAGAACGTCTATCGGGCTTATGCCTTTGTACCCGTTTTGTGTGGTCTGAATATGACTTACATGCACCATGTCCATGTTATGGACGTAGTACGTTCCTTTGTCACCTCTGACCATGTACCACAGTTCATTAGTGTCTTGTTCAACAACAGGATCAACACTTGTCGGATCAAGAACAACTAGTGACTCGACGTTGTAGAATCGGTCATACATCTTAAGAGCATAGCCGTTACCATACACATTTCGATGTGTCTCCAGAAGCCGAATAAAACCAAACGATGTCATGTTTCTGTTTGGAGCATTCGCCACCAAGTCGTTCAAATCAGAATAAACCGGGTCAAACTCTTGATATAGTTTGATAGGTAGCACCGCTAAAGAATTAGATAACCGTGATACTCCCGAAAAAATTGTTTCGTTGTCGGCAAGCTCTCCCCCAGCTTTCCCACGGAAGATTGATAAGCCATTGCGGAACCAATTTGAAAAGTTTTCAGTCCCAGTCGGTGCCTTGTTTCTAACCACGTTCCAAGCCAGCTTCATTCGTTGCCCTAAGTTCATTTTTTATCATCACCCCCTTAACAGATCACTGATTGAAACAAAGGATACTTCACCAGTTGGTGGAGCTACAGCAAGCTGTTTCATTACCTCTACATGGGCATTCAAAAAGGCCGCAAACCCGTCAATTTTACGGTAGCGACCTTGTTTAGTAGGTATTTTATTTCGGTTTCTATCCTCAACCAGTTTGACGTTGTTGATATACCATCTGAATAATCGGTTATTGTTGTAAATGACTTTTCCGTCAATAAACAATTCCTTCAAATCATCCATAGCCGGCCCCAACGTAAGATGCCCTTGCCGCACGACTTCGCATACAAATCCGTAGGCTTTCAAAGACTCAACAAGCCCAAACGCTTTTGCTGGGTCATACATGATCTTTTCAATACCATATTTCTCAGATTGTTCCACAAACCAGTCGAAGATGTACTCTTTTTTTACGTATTCGCCCGGAATAATCGTTAAAAGATCCATTTCTTCGTATTCTTTGTAAGGTAAATCCTCATTAGCTTGCTTCACTTTTTCAGCTGGAATCCATGAATGAGAGATGGTAAACACTTCACCCGTTTCTGCGATCGGGAACTCTAGACAGGCGCTGGTGAAGTCCTCGCTGTCAGATAGGTCGAATGCTCCGATACATCCTTTACCTTCGAATTGCTTCTCGTCCAAATTCTTATTGTTACGCTTCAGAACCTCAAACGAGAGGAATGATTCTGCGTCAGACCTGACGAAAATATTTAATCGTTTGGTAATAAAGTCATTGCGCTCGGCTGGGATATGTTTACGGTCATCCCACTCTTTAAGCATGTCCTCAAGTTTGATGGTCACACCCAAATTAGGGTTCGCCTTGCCCCAGTTATCGGGGTTTTCAATGTCATCCTCTGGATCAAGCTCTGCCATAAAGTAAAAGGCGTGCTCAGCAGAAATTACGCCCTCTAGAACATCTGCAGCCTTGTCATAGTAATCCATCAACGGGCCATCCAACTGATAACCGGCTGTTGTAATGTACAAGATCATCGGTTGTGTACGAGCACCCGTAGAGTTCTTTATGACGTTGATTAGCTTGTACGTTTTGTACTCATGGATCTCATCAAAAGCACCCATGCTGCAGTTCTTACCATCGAGCTTTTTGCTATCAGTTGCTAACGGTAGAATCTTGGACATTGTTTTCCGAAATCGAATCTCATGTAACGTCTCGTCAAAGTGTTTTCTGAGTAACGGGGACGCCTTGATCATAGCCTTACACTCATCGAACATATCTCTAGCTTGTTCTTTGGAGTTTGCCAACTGATAGACCCGAGCACCGTTCTCTCCATCCTTCGAGGCACCATAGAGAGATAGACCAGACACCATTGCCGTTTTACCGTTTTTTCTGCCCATAAAAATAAGCCCCTCGCGGAAGCGACGAAGCCCAGTATCTTTATGCACCCACCCATAGAGTGAGCCGATTATGAAATGTTGCCACGGTTGCAGCTCCAGTCGATCAAAGTCACCCATCGAGGGCTTACAGAACTTTTCGATATATCCTACTGGGCGATATCCCTTTTCCTCATCAAAAACAAACGGAAATTCACGTGTTCCTTGCCTTTTCAGATCATTTAAATGACGTTTACAAGCTTGATAAACCTTTTTCGACGTAATAATAAGGTGCGCTGTGACCGCAGTTGCATATTGTGTGGTTTGAAGTTTAGAAGCTTCAATAGCCAGTAAATTCGTCACCTTTATCGCCACCTTCCGGATCAACTACACCGGAGACCTTTCTGTCTGAGGCGGGGGTCAATTTCAACTCGGCTTGCAGCTTCCGCTGGTGTTCAATAATTTTGATTACCGAGTCCACAGACTTGTTCTGTCTGTACATTTGCTGTGATCCATTGATAAAAAGCTCGACCACACCACGAGCCTTTATGTCCGCCAAATGCTGCTGTTTTAACTGTTCTAGTAAGGCCAAGTTATCTGTAATCATGATGGTACGATCGGAGAGATTATCATCAATCTCTAATTCTCGAATCACGATATCAAATAATTTCTTAGCTGCTCTATCCTTGATCTCCCGTTTTGGTTTGTGTTCCATGACACCCCCCCCTCATATATGAAATGGTCATACGCCGAAAACGAAACTGGGGGCGCGGTCCCCTGTGCCTCTCGTTTTAACTTTGAAGGCAGGGGGGGCTGGTCTTATTTGCCCCATTTTTTCGCCCCATTCATTTTCACATCTAATTATCCATACATTGTCACACCTCCTCAGAGGCTCACAGAGACGTTATAACAATCACACGAACACTTGTTAGAGTTTTACCGGAATACTCCTGTAATACCATCTCTATTAGCTGTGATGACTTATATATCTCTTACAATCTATCAGCATTAGAAAATCTCACTATTTCCTTTTGAAACTATGAACCTCGCCCTTCGGTTCGTTACTGGTGTCTCTACCTTCTCCCCTGCAAGACCATGCTCTTTGTTGTGGCAGCTGTTACAGAGGCTTAATAGATTCTCTAGTACTAAGGCAAGATCAGGGTGCTCACTCAGTGGTTTAATGTGATGGACCATATCAGCAGGAGTAAGTCGCTTACGCTTTATGCAGTGCTGACATAGATAGTTGTCCCTGATAAGCGCCTGCTCTCTGGCAAGCTCCCATGCTGTAGACCTATAGAATGCCTTTGATCCTTTGTCTCGCTTGTAGCGATCATAGTAACGGTTCTGGTCACGCCTGGAGCTAGACACCTTATCCCCCACCCTCAACCTTTGCCTTCACCCTGTCCATTCCTGCCTTAATCTGGGCTTGAATATCTTTGACTTGCTTCAATGTTGCAGCCTGATCAACACTTGGGTTCTGAAGCTTAGCCTGTACACGCCTGATCTTTGCCTGTAGCTCCCTTACTTCCAGATCTGTATAGAAAGCAACGTACTCATGCTTGCAATGTGGACATGCGAAGTACGTCCTCTCTATGGCTCCTGGTAGCCTTGCTGTCTGGAAGTCGTTCACCTCGAACTGTTTATTACAACCTTCGTTACAAATGGCTGGCATAGACTTAATAGACTGTACTGCGCTCACGTGGATCATCCTTCCATTTTTTATTGGGGTGCCTTAAAAATAAAAGTAATTCTAATCAGTTCTCATTTATCAAAAATTCAGAAAGGAATTTGTGATTTCATGTCAAATATATAAGAATAAAGGAGCTGTTATATTTGACCAAATATCATGTTATAGGCACAAAGACATATTCTAAAGATGTTCATTCCAAACTAAGCGATGTTGTCTTTACTGAACAGAAAGACATTATGAACGGCTTGAAGTCATGGACCCAAGAAGTGCCGATTGAACTATTCAGTATTACAGGATCCCATATAAACGCCAAGAGTTTTAATGACAGACATGGAGAGCATTCTCATTACTATCTGCTCAATGAATATGCCCTCAATGCATTGAAACAGTATGATCACCAAGTTGATGTAATTGACGATATTGATTTGATAGATCCAATGAGCGTTGGGTTCTCACTACTAATTAGAAATTCAAGATTTATATAGTAATTTTTAAGCCCGCCTTAATCAGGTGGGCTTTTCAATTTCCCATATACCTAGTTCGCTCTCACCTCTGAGCTTTTGGGGTTTAGACTATGGGCTAATTTGAGTTCCTGAAGTTGATTCTTCATATTCTTCAGATACTCGGTATACTCTTTCGTGCTTTGCTCATGACGTTGGATAGACCTCTCATACCGTTGATTAAACTTTGCTCCTTCTGCTCCATTCCATATGGTTAATGTTATGGCTGCTATAAACACTAGCTGTAATAGAATGTTCGTGCGCTTATTCATCTCCTCATCTCCTTTCATTGAAATACAAAAAGGCCACTCTTTTATGAGCAGCCTTTATACATGTTTTTATGAGGTTGTATATCCATAAGAATATGTGTCTCTTATATATCTTTATATATTACTTTCTTTAATGTTTCTTTTAGTTATCTTAGGGGGAGAACTCTCCCCCACTAATGGTGGAGAATCATACCCCACGGTGGTGGAGAACTCTCCACCAAGGATGTATTTGTCTAGTGGTGGACTATTCTCCACCAAGAGTATTCATAATGTATGTATGATTTGTATAAATACTCATGGTGAAGACATAGAAAAAGCCGGAATGGACAGCCTGCTTATCATGGTGAAAAAGTCGTTTTGATCGCCTCTGCAGCAATTTTTGTAAGAACGTCTTTAAACTGAGTCAATCCCCATGACGCTGTTTTTTCTATCGTAAGTTTCACTTTTTCGCTATTGGATAGATCAGGGCCAATGTCGAGTTTTGTTTCAACGTATTCCAGACCCTCACTCGTCGGAAGAGCGTTTCTATATTCTGCCCGATCAAGTTCAATTCTCGACCCCTTCGTAATGCCTGCCCCATGAATCAGTCCCTCATTTTGCAATTTGATAATTGCAATGTGGAAGACCGACTTTTCCATCTCTAATAATTCATAGGTTATTTTGTTAATGTGCGGTATATCCTTTTGATACTCAGTATAGAACGCTAGCAACACTTTTTGTTTAGAATCGAGTTCTTGACTCATACTCCACCTCCCACAACCATAATTCGTCACATGGAAGATAAACCCTTCTATTCAACTCAAATCGTCAAATAGTTGCTGTTTCCAAAACTCTAACTTACCTATCAACCCGCTTGATTCTGTCGTTATAACACAAAGTCGTATGCTACCAACTTATTTTAAATTTTATATTTATCACTGTATTTTAAATTGAAGAGAAGATGATCAATTACTGCGCGATATACAGTCATAACGAGTAAGGAAAAAGTAAAAATATATAATACCAATAGCAAAGGATCGACAAAATGAATATTCGTAGCACTTTGATCTTTTGTGAATAAGCTTGGAAGAATTATTTCAAGAGCTTTATAAATAATACCCGGAATTGTGAATATCGGTGCTACGTATGCTGAAGCTGTTTTAATTTTATTTAGATGCTCTTCAATTTTTTTCTTATCATCTTCTCTACTAATCTTATTTTTTAATTGGGCTACTTTCCATTTCTTTTTTATACTATGGTTTATCACATTCAAATGGATCACTAAGAAAAAAACTACCTCTTCAAGACAGAACACCAACAAAAATTTGTTAAAAAACAACTGCAAAGGTTCGAAATCTCCCTGAATTAAAAACGCAACACTTCCAGCTATAAAAGTAAATATAATAACCGAAGGCACCGTAAGAACAACAATTATTCCACGTATTTTCTCAGTAGCTAAATCGTCAAAATAAAGAATTGATAAACTTAGAAAATATAATATAAGTGATATCCATATATTTGCCCTTACATCAAAAATAAAGTAGAAACTAAAAAACAAAGATGCAAAAATAAGAAGAGGGAAAAACAAAGGCTTTTCTTTTGCTAACCGTTTAAAACGCTTCAGTACCTGCTGCAACATTGCATAACCCCTTTATATCAAAGTACGCTCAATTCTATCAGAAAAAACCAAATTTCCCATACAAATAATTACAGAAAACATCAATTATTTTATGATTATCCATCATCAGTATAGATGACTATGTTTGCATGAAACATAGCTTTGCTCTGTACCTCCAAAAGGAGCGGCTTCTTATCTATTCGTGAATGATAGAAACAATACACGCTGAGTAATTGCTCAATAACAATAGAAGAGGAGTGGATTCGAACCGTCACTTTCCACCGTTACACTAACCCCACATATATACTCTAATTAACTGAACTAAGAGAACTAAAAAAGCCGCCTGTTGGCGACTTATTAGATTTAATTTATTTAATAAGTTGGTGCAATGCTTCTTCACTTATCAAAGCTCGCACATTGCTTTCGCCTATCACTAACTCAGGTCCTCTGCGTTGTGCAATGGTTATCAATACATTGAGTACATCCACCATTCTGTTCTCGGTCGCAATTGCGTACTCATTAGCTCGATCCTCTATAATACTGTAACTCTCACCAAAGAGGTCCTGTGCCTTATTTATTATTTCGAGGTCCATCTCTCCAACCTCCCATATCATTTTTAAATCAATGATACTACATATACTATAGGAAACAAAAAGAACAGCTATCCCGCAAATGATACCCTTGCGACTCTTTGTAGGCTTTACGCTCTTGGCTACCTACCGCCGTCAATCAGGTACTGGTTTGTGTCGGGTGCTGCTCTTTCTTGATTTCCTATGCTACTAATATAACACGTCTAAAACCTAATGCTCATTCCTAATCCTTTGTTTTTCCTTCTATTATTCTTTACTCTCTGCTGCTACTTTATGGTGGTTAAAACATCTCTTTGGAGTTGATCTAGACTCTCCGCTGCATCTGACTGCATGTTTGGCATCAAATGCCCATATGTGTCCAATGTAAACGATACTGAGGTATGACCCAATCTTTCGGATATGACTTTGATGTGTGTCTTAAGCTGGATCAAGAATGCAACATGAGTATGCCGGAGATCGTAAAAAGCAATATGAGGTGCTTCGTATTTCTTCAATTGACGTTCCCACATACGTTGAATACTCCTCATTGTTGCTGGACCACCAAAAGACGTACAAACTACCAGATCGTTCATTTGATACTCGGAACCAAGTGATAAGCGTTCCTGTAAAATTAGTGATCGGTGCTCTTTTAATGCTTCAATCGTTTCAGTTGATAATGCGATTGATCTAATACTTGAATTAGTTTTTGCTCCCTCTTTGATGCGGCGACGTTTGGTTACTGTCTGCTTTATGGATAGAGTCTTATTTTTAAAATCAATATCAGACCAGCGTAAGCCTAATACCTCCCCAGGTCGCATACCAGTCATTATGGCAAGATATGTTGCAATCCAGTATCGGCTCGTCCCTTTGGTCTTCTCTAGAAAGTCAAAAGCAAATTCAGGAGTCCAAATTGGGCGTATTCTTTTATTCACCTTAGGCTTATCAACAACACTACAAGGGTTATACTCAATAAGCTTTTTCTTAACAGCATCATTCAGACATGTATTAACATTAGAGAACGTTCGCTTAACTGACCACTCACCAAGCCCTTTTTCTTCTATCATGAATGTTATGAAATCCTCTATATGCTGTGCATTCAATTTAGATAAGGGAATGTCACCAAGAGAAGGTTTAATGTAGAGCCTTATATTATTCTCATACATCTCCCTTGTTTCTTCAGATATCTTTCTTTTATTTTTACACCATTCTGAAATGAACTCTCCGAACGGAGTCTTTTGCGGATTAAAGTAAGTTCCATTCTTTAGCCTAGACTTATGCTCAACCTCAGCTGCCTCAGCTTCCTTTTTTGTCTTAAATCCACGTTGCTTCTCCCGATCTCGTTTGCCATTCGTTATAGTTCCCGTATAGAACGAATAATACCAAGGATTCTTTTTAACGTTCTTATCTTTATATACTCCCATGGGTAGCCTCCGATCATTTAAAAACATCATTAACACCAAATTAGCACCAAATCACAAAAAAAGCAAATAATAATCTCTGAAAACCCTTATGTATCAACGTTTTTCATGTTAGGTAGTACACCCTTCAATGGTGTCACCCCTCCTTGCCCTGGGTTTGTTTGGTATAACAAGGTAAAGGGATACAGTCAAAACATATTATGTATTGATGAAGTTAATGGTGCTGTCATAACTACAAAATGGGCTTAACCATCCGAAGCTTATTACACCGCTTTAGTGAGGACATTCACCCGCAAAACTTGAAATCCTCTTGGATAGAATCATCTCCTTACAGGGCAAACTACAACTTGTTGTTTCTTATTAAAAGGAGGTGTAAGTATGAGCAACTCGAAAAATAATCAACCTACTAAGGCAGAGGTACAAACTACGAAATTAAACAAATTGCCACTAGTCGGTAAATTCGAACCGGAATTTTCTGCTGAGGAAGCCGCAGAAGTATTCAAAAATCATCCCACTACGGAACATGAATCCCATAATGAACAATAAACTAAAGACGACACAGAATGGGGCTGTCGAATAAGTAGTTTTTTCCTATAAATGAGACAGCCCGGTTAATTATAAAAACTGTATGCAGCACATAGCAGCGATTCATCCATTATTGGAGAATCGCTGTTTTGTGTTGTTGGTCGTTGACTGCTCGCTTCAACAGTGTATTCATCATCTCCTTCAGAGGGTTACGGACCCAGATGACGTTATTAGTATATTTTTCGCCTTTTGAGCAGAGTTTCGGACCCCTATGCAGCTATTTATAAGAAAGAGATCAATATTTGGTATTTTTTTGGACAATAGCGACTATGAGGTCCGATAGCGATTCAAATCTCGAAAAAAGCTGCGTTTAAGGGCAGCTGTGTCCGATATCTGCTGCATTCGCGCAAAAAATGATCAAATCAAACGAAGTGTTAACTTGCTAATACCCGGATGTAATTAGATATATTTCTACAAACTCAACTCCCAGTCCCGGGAGTTTTTTTGTCTTACAAAATATAACTATGAAATACATCACAATTTTATATTGACAGTAAATGTATACGGACTTATGATAAGTCCAGCATAAATGATAACGATTATCATTCACATATAAAAAAAGGGGTGCTTCATTCAATGAAATTCACATATGCCGTGCCTGCAGGTCTACTTGCAGCCTCCATACTATTTACCGGGTGTGCCAGTAACAACAATAACAGAAATAGCAACACTAGCAATAATAACTCCGCAAATGCTGCTGCTAACAGTACCAAGGCAACAAATACATCTGATACTACTACAGCAACTACTGCCGACTTTACATCAGCGGTTGAACAATATCGTACATATGTCATCAAGCAATGTGATGAATTTGTAAAGCAAACAGAAAATTTCACGAACGCAGTTAAAGAAGCAAAGATTGAGGATGCAAAGGCACTTTATGCACCAGCCCGCATGTATTACGAGCGAATTGAGCCGATTGCAGAAGCACTTGGTGATTTGGATCCGAATATTGATGCCCGTGAGAATGACGTAGATGCTGCTGAATGGCGCGGCTTCCATAAGCTTGAAAAGGCACTCTGGCAGGATAACACAACCAAAGATATGACCGAAGTTGCTGATCAACTATTGAAAGATGCCCAGCTTCTACGTGCAAAAGTAGAGACCGTAGAGATCGATGCCAATCTGCTTGTTACTGGTGCTGTAGAACTGCTTAATGAGGTTTCTTCTTCTAAAGTAACAGGTGAGGAAGAACGTTACTCCCACACAGATCTGTACGATTTCGTCGCTAATGTTGAAGGTGCCCAAAAGATATACGAGCTGTTAAAGCCAGAACTGGCGAAAAAAGATGCTGAGCTGGAAAAAACGATTGGTGAACGTTTTGCAGCCTTGCAAGCTGAGCTTGCTCCTTTCAAATCTGGAGATGGATATGTTTCCTATGAAGAGCTGAAGGAAGAAGATGTGCGTAAGTTGAGTCAGAATTTGGATGCCTTGGCTGAGCCATTGTCCAACATGGGAACTATTCTAGGAGTGTGATCATCATGAATAAGCAAAATAGATCTACCGGTTTACCAGCGAATGCAGAGGGTACTCCTCTCAATGAAGAATCCAAGAGCAATCTTATATTAGATAAAAAACTGAGCCGCCGCGATATGCTGCGGCTTACTGGCGCCACTAGCCTTGGTCTATTATTAGGTGGTGGAGGTGTTGGTGGAATTATGGCTGCTCGCAATGCCGTAGCTGAGCCAACAGTAGCCTCCGATGCTGATTCCATTCCTTTTTACGGGAGTCATCAGGCCGGCATTCTAACCCCTGCGCAAAATTTTATTTACTTCGCAGCCTTTGATCTGACCACAACGAAGCTATCCGATGTAAAAAAGCTAATGCAAGCATGGACAACTGCCGCAGCTTCTCTTACTACTGGCAGCCTCATTGGCGACGTCAATGACAACCCTAATCTCCCACCCTCCGATACAGGTGAAGTGGATGGTTTAAACCCTTCACGCTGTACACTTACCTTTGGTGTCGGCCCTTCTTTTTTTGACAACAGATTCGGTTTATCTTCCAAGCGTCCAACCCTATTAGCCGACCTTCCAGCATTTACGGGAGACAACCTGGATCCTAAGTGGTGTGGTGGAGATATTTGTGTCCAAGCATGTGCTGATGATCTGCAGGTGGCCTTCCATGCCATCCGAAATCTGGCACGTATCGCCCGTGGCACAGCCGTACTCCGCTGGACACAAGAAGGCTTCCAGCGCACAGGTGCAGCCGATCCTAAGGGAACGACGCCTCGTAATCTTCTGGGTTTCAAAGATGGTACGGGTAATCCTGATACTACGAATGAAGCAGAAATGAACGAAGTGGTCTGGAACAGCAGCAGTGACGGTCCTTCATGGATGAGCGGCGGCACTTATATGGCAGTTCGCCGTGTACGTTTTCGAATTGAGGTCTGGGACCGTTCCTCTCTAAGCGATCAAGAAGCCACCTTCGGCCGTTATCGTCATAATGGAGCGCCTATCGGTGCAAAGGATGAATTCGATGATCTGAATCTTAAAGCGGCTGATGCTTCCGGGAAGCCCGTCATCCCGCCGGATTCACACTCTGCCTTAGCGCATGGTGACGGCACAGTCAAAATGCTGCGCCGTTCCTACTCCATTTCCAGCGGATTAGATATCGCAACAGGTCAACTCGATGCAGGATTATTATTCATCAGCTTTCAACGGGATTTAATGAAGCAATTTGTTGCGATCCAGCAGCGCCTCTCGAAAAGTGACCGGCTAAACGAATATATGACGCATACAGGCAGTGCGGTATTTGCCTGCTTCCCAGGTATTCGCCAAGGCGGCTACATCGGGGAAGCCCTTTTAGGCTAAGCCAGCCCTAAGTTTCCAATCGAATGTTCCTGTCCATTATTGAAAGGGGATTATCCCGATGTACTCTCTTAATAAACGGCTGCTATCGAAGGCAGCCGTACTGATTCTGTTTAGCATCATGTGTATACTGATGCTATCTAACCCGGCGGCGAGGGCGGAGGGTGATGGCTCGGTCGACGAGCTGCTGCCGCCTGTCGGCAGCGCGCTCGTCGAAGCCGGCCAGAGCCGCTGGGACGCGGCCGCCGCCGATGTAGAAGCGTTCGCTGCGCTGTGGCGCACCGCGAACGCGAACACGCCGGACCCGGCACTTGCCGGTCCGGCTGCCGCCGTTGACGCCGCGCTTGCAGACGCGGCGGCGGCCCTTGCGGCGGGCGATGGTGCGCCCGCCAAAACGGCACTGTCCACGCTCGCAAGAAGCGTGGACGCGTATGTCACCGCCGCCTCCGGCACGGACGGCGGTGACACTGGAGCCGCCGGCCAGGAGACGGCGGCGAAGCTGTTGCCCGCGGCGGAGCGCACGCGGGATGCGGTGCGCAGCGCCGACTGGAGCGCGGCAGCGGCAGCGTACCGTGACATCGTCAGCGGATGGAAGCCGGCAGAGCGCAACATCCGGGCCGACAATTCCGCCGTCTACAGCTTGCTGGAGACGAAGATCAGCCTGTTGCGCATCGCGCTGCAGGCAGAACCGCTCCGCGAGGAGTCGGCGAAATCAGAAGCAGAAGCCTTATATCAGCTGCTTGCTGATTACAGTGAAGGCAAAGCAATAGATGCTGGGGATACTTCCGGTAAACCAGCATCTATTGAAGGACTGATCAGCCATCTCAACAAAGCTACTTCCAACGCCAAAGCAGGCAACAGCGCAGAAGCAGCTAACATCATGGAGCAATTCATCGTAGATTGGCCCTCTGCTGAAGGACAAGTACAGATCGCATCTCCAGCGGTCTATACCAATATTGAGAACGAAAGTGCAGCAGTCACTGGCTATTTGCTCTCTAATCCACCTAAGCTAGATCAAGCCTTAAAGATCCTGGATAATATGGTCACTGAGCTGACTCCTTTGGCTGGTGAGACAACCTATAATGCTTGGGATGCTGCGCTAATTCTTCTGCGTGAAGGACTGGAGGCGATCCTCGTATTGTCTGCCCTTCTTGCCTACCTGAAACGTGATGGCAACGCAAAAGCACAGAAATGGATTTGGTCTGGTGCAGCTGTAGGACTTGTAGCGAGTATCGGATTAGCCGTTGTACTCACCTATACCATTTCCCGCGCGGCATCTGGTGGAGCACGCGAGATGATTGAAGGCATCACAGGTCTTGTAGCCGTCATTATGATGCTTACCATTGGACGCTGGCTGCATAGTAAATCAAACACCGCAAATTGGAACAACTATGTTGGACGGCAAGTGGATGGAGCATTAGCCAAGGGCAATCTCTGGTCATTGTCCTCCGTAGCAGCGCTTGCGATTTTACGTGAAGGAGCAGAAACCACCATTTTTTATGTAGGGATGGCCCCTTCCATTAAAGTTTCTCAATTGCTGCTAGGGATCGGTAGTGCTCTAGTGATTCTAGGGATTGTGGGTTACGCAATTATTGCCTTAAGTGCGAAATTGCCGATTGCCGCCTTCTTCCGTACAGCTACACTTCTTATTTACTATTTAGTATTCCGCTTTCTTGGAGAGAGCATTCACTCCCTTCAAGTCGCAGGGAAACTACCTGCACATGTACAGGATGGGTTACCTTCTATTAGCTGGCTCGGGATGTATCCAACTTGGGAAACTTTAGTGCCTCAGCTGCTTGTCCTTGCATTTATTGTGTGGGAAATGCTGCGCAATAGAGCACCAAAAGCGTCACAAACTGTATAACTACAAAGAAAAAACGGTTGTCATCTTTTAACGATGACAACCGTTTTTTGTAGATTTTAAATGAAGCCGATCCTAGGACCATTACATTAGAAATGAAACTAGATGACCGGTCCGTCACGCCCGTTAGGTTACGCCGGTTTAGTCCGGTAATCCCTTGCAACTACAGTCTAATTTATGAAATGGATTCCATAGCAAGCTTTTTATTTGCAAAGTAATTTACGGACGATATGATAGAATAAAAAGACTAGACACTACACACAAACACCAAAGGGAGGCTGTTGTTCTCGAATGGCTAATATAAAAGAAATCGCCCGTATGGCTGGTGTTTCCGTGACAACGGTCTCGCGAGTACTCAATAATCATCCTTATGTAAGTGAAGCCAAACGAACCGCTGTCTTAAATACAATTGAAAAATTAAACTACACGCGTAATATGAATGCCGTGCATCTAATTACCGGCCGTACCCATGCTATTGCCGTTATTATTCCTAATATCAACCTTTTTTATTTCTCTGTAATTATTGAAGGCTTGGCTCAAGAAGCGCTGCTAGCGCAATACCGCTTGATTCTGTGCCAGACCGATTATCGTCATGAAGAAGAGCTCAAGGTTCTGGAGATGCTGCGCAACAAAGAAATTGACGGCGTGGTAATTGTATCTACGAGAATGAGCTCAGATGTCATTGAAGAATATACTGCATATGGCCCGATAGTCATCTGCCAAGATAGAGGTGAATGCCGCTTCTCTTCCGTATATATTGAGCATTACTCCGCTTTTCGTTCCGGCCTCCAGTACTTGAGTGACAAGGGGTACCGACAGATCGGATACTGTGAAGGCAGACAGCATGGCAGCAGTAGTTCCATCCGGCAAATTGCATTTAGTGACTTTCTAGCCGCTACAGGTCAGCCTTTTCATGAAGAATGGATGATGTATGACTGTATGAATGAAGAGGACGGTGGACGTGTACTGCACCAACTGCTGAAAATGAAGAACCGGCCTAATGCCCTAATTATTTCAGGCGATCATGTGGCAGCCGGTCTAATCATCGAAGCGTGGAAGAACGGTATCCGTATTCCTGAGGATCTGGCCGTCATCGGATTTGACGACCAGCCGATCGGACGACTTTTAGGTCTAACCACTATAGATAACCAGTTACCCGAAATGGGCGTTACAGCTTTTCGGATCATCTATGATCAGATCCAAAATAATGATAGTCATCCTGTACACCGTAAGCTTGAGTATCGTATTATTGAACGTTCTACGGTATAGCACGTTTCAGGTATTGTTCAAAAACGGTCCACCTCGCTGTCTTCTGTGAGTGGGCCGTTTTTATTTAAATAGAAGAGAGACTAATAATTCTCGCATATTATCCTTATTGTATTCATTTTTACCCCTTGCATCCGGATAGATTTTGTTTTATTCTGAGTATGAAAATAATTTTCTTATTTCAAGAAGTAATTTTAAAAATAATTTTAAAAAGCTACATTAGAAGTCGAGGTGGATTGATGTCCCCAATTTTATATGCACTTGAGCATGAAAAGTCCAAGCTATCTCAAATGGAGCGCAAGCTGGCGGAACGGATCCTGTCATCACCAGGTGAAATCGTTCATATGGGCATCACAGAACTCGCGGAGCAATGCGGTATTAGTCCTGCTACTATCACACGTTTTTGTAAGGTTCTACATTTTAAAGGCTTCCCAGATTTCAAAGTAAAGCTGGCGGCTGAAATTGCTCATAGCGATGCAGCGCCTCAAGATGGCGGTTCTTCTTATCAGGATATCGTTGCAGGTAACCCGCTTTCCGTAATTGTGGAAGCGATGCAAACGAACCACCTGACATCCATTCGGGATACTACTTCACTCCTAGATCTGGAACGATTACAAGCAGCCGTTAATTTATTGTGCCAAGCACGGCGAGTGGATCTTTACGGGATGGCGACTTCCTCCATTGTCGCACAAGATTTCTATCAGAAGCTGATCCGCATTGGCGTGAATTGCACCGCTTTCGCTGATTCCCATATGCAGATTACATCTGCTTCTTCGCTATCTGAAGGCGATGTCGTATTCGCAGTATCGTATTCCGGAGAAACCCCAGAGACCATTGATGCTTTAACTTGTGCCAAAGCCAGCGGAGCAAGCACAATCGCTCTAACCTCTTACGGCAGCAGCACCTTGGCAACTCTGGCTGATATTCCTCTCTTCTCCTCTTCTCTGGAAAAAGGAATGCGCCGAGGAGATATGGCTTCACGTATTGCCCAGCTACACATCATTGATATTTTGTTTACTGGAATGGTCAGCACCCGTTTTGGGGATTTTATTCCTAGACTGGAGCAATCTTATTTGAATGTCCAACATTACCGAAACAAACGAGGAGGTCAATCTTAATGAATATTCTTAAGTTCAATAGTGATGAAGATTTTGTACAAACGGGTGCGAATCTTATCGCCAGCCTGCTTCAAAGCAATCCAAAAGCGGTGCTCGGTCTAGCGACCGGAAGTTCCCCAGTTGGTGTTTATGCCAAATTGGTTGAAATGCACCAAAAAGGACTTGTAAGCTTCTCGAAAGCTACTTCCTTCAATCTTGATGAGTATATCGGATTGCCTGTTGATCACCCGCAGAGCTATCGCAGTTTTATGAATGAGCAATTATTCAATCATATTGATATTGACCCAGGACAGACACATATCCCTAATGGCAATGCAGCAGATATGGAAGCGGAGTGTCTCGCATATGACAAAATGCTGGAAGAGAACGGACCGGTTGACTTGCAGATCCTCGGGATTGGAAGCAACGGTCATATCGGGTTCAATGAACCAGATACCAATCTGAGCAGCAAAACCCATGTCGTTGATTTGCTTGAAGACACACGGGAAGCAAATGCCAGATTCTTCGACTCTTTGGACGATGTACCGCGGCAAGCAATAACCATGGGCATCGGAGGCATTCTCAAAGCTCGCCAGATTCTATTGTTAGTACGCGGTGCTGGCAAAGCTGAAGCCATCCGGAATGCCGTTGAAGGTCCGATTACTACCCAATGCCCTGCATCTTTACTGCAGAGCCATCCGAATGTAATCGTCCTTGTAGATGAAGGAGCAGGAAAATGGCTGAAATAAATAAAGAACCAGGAAAATTACTGTTTGGTAAGGTTCTGACTCCCCAAGGATTAATTGAGCATGGCG
This sequence comes from Paenibacillus sp. FSL F4-0236, assembly GCF_038000135.1. Lineage (NCBI taxonomy): Bacteria > Bacillati > Bacillota > Bacilli > Caryophanales > Paenibacillaceae > Paenibacillus > Paenibacillus sp. FSL F4-0236. The sequence goes on along the minus strand of NZ_JBBOBK010000001.1, from coordinate 258,124 downwards.
TGATTGCCGTATCAGGTGAGCAAATTCATTATGCCGGCGAGGCAGCATGGCTTCCAGAGGCTTACGCGCATTGGCCAGCTGATGGTCAAGAATCAGAAGACCTGCTCATCCCTGGATTTGTAGATGTGCATGTACATGGTGGAGCTGGCCACGACTTTATGTATAGTGATGCTGAATCTTTAAATACCATCACTAAATTTCACAGTTCCCAAGGCACAACTACCATGCTGGCTACGACAATGACTGCCTCTAAGCCAGCCATTGACCAAGTATTTACCGAAATAAACGCATATCGCGCCACTGAGATGCCATACACACAAATCGCGGGCATGCATTTGGAAGGACCGTTCATCAGCCCAAAATGGTCCGGTGCACAAAACCCTGAGCATATTGTTCTTGCCAATATTGAGTGGCTGGAACAATGGGAGAATGATTATCCGGGCATGATCCGGCAAGTCACATTGGCTCCGGAACGTGAAGGTGCACTAGAAGCTATCCTCTGGCTACGTAAGCATGGTATTACCGCTGCTCTCGGTCACACCGATGCTTCCTTTGAAGAGGTTATTGCCGCGGCAGATGCCGGATTAAATCAAGCCGTGCATATGTTTAATGCAATGACACCATTACATCACCGCAAGCCTGGAACTGCTGGTGCTGTAATGTTCGATAAACGCATACGTGCGGAGATCATCGCCGATGGCATACATGTTCATCCTGCAGCGATTTCTCTAGTGGCTAATCTAAAAAAAGATAACAATTTGTTATTAATTACAGATGCCATGTCTGCAACTGGTCTTAGTGATGGCGAATATACAATCGGTGATTTACCTGTGCTGGTTCAAGATGGCATCGCCACACTTAAAGATAACCCTGCCGCTTTGGCGGGTAGTACACTTACCATGATTCGTGGCTTCCGTTATCTCGTACAAGAAGTAGGGCTCACCTTAGAAGAAGCCTCCCGTGCTGCAAGCCTTACTCCGGCGATATCCATTGGAATGGAGCGTTCCATCGGTACCTTGGAAGCCGGAAAACGTGGTGATATCCTGCGTCTTGACGCTGAATTGAATTTGCGAGGCGTATGGATTGGCGGTCGCCCAATTACCATTTAATAAGGTGGTTATATAATAAAAAAGCAACAATTCTCGCCACAAAGGTGAGGACTGTTGCTTTTTTTTGGTTTATAAAATCGAACTATTGATTAATAATTACGTGTTGGGAAAATTCGTTCAACCATCGTTCGGAATTCATCCACAAAACCCTTGATTGGATGACCCGCACGGGCCTCTTCTGCATAAACGTTAACACGCTCAACAAAGTCTGGGTTTGCTGATACATATACATCCTTAATCGTTGCATCATGTTTTTTAACTTCAGCAGCGATTTTCGCTTTAATTTCTTTAGTTACTGTATCTGTTTCTTTCATATTCATAGTGTTATTTGTATTGTTCATGTGAGTCGAATGAGTACTGTTCATGTGAGTCGAATTACTTCTGTAATTCGTTCCATGCGTACTATTGGTGTAGTTTGGAGTGGTACTGCGAATACCCATTCCAGTCCCTAAACCATCTGTCATTCCTGTCCCGGTTCCAGTTGCATTTCTGGTTCCCAGGCCCATTCCGTTACCAATACCCATCCCCATATTGACATCACGTTTCGAACCGTTGCTATTCAGCAGAGGTCCATTATTATAAGTATGGGTTCTTGTCCCAGTCGTTCCAGTACCTGTTCCCAGACTTCCCATTCCGGTTGTTCCATTTCTGTGAGTACCCATGCCAAGTGTTGCAGGTCCAGTGCTTGTTGTACCAGGGACTGTATTCACAGTGCCTCTTAAGGTTCCGTTCGTTCCATTCGTTACGGCCCCTGTATCATTCATTCCATCGCGTCCTATTTTCACTCTTCCTGTACCCGACATTACTCCAGTCGGTCCATAATTGTGAGGAACTGTAGACGATTTGGCTCGATAAGATGTAGTACCTTTGGCTCGAAGACCAGTAGTTGTATCATGTAACGTTACAGCGACATACGCATTTTTACCTGCCAGCATTACGTTCGCAGTGCGAACTTCAGGCATAGCAGCAATACGATCAGCAAGCTCCTGACTGACCTCCATTTTTGTAATATTATGCGTACCCATTGTTCCTCCGCGCACGGAGTTTACACCGATACGTCCGTCATTTACCCCCCGGACACTGTTAGTTTGCACATTAGTCTTTCCTGCCGTGTTCGTCCCACACCCTGTAATACTCACCAAGCCTAGAAGTAATGCGGCTGAGACTGACATGCTGATCTTGGATCGCAACATGAATTCATCCTCCATCTCTATTGTTGTATGTGTGCAGCGTAACAGTCGTTAGCATGACCTTCCGAAGAACAAGCTATCCTGAAAGGATTTGGAACTATGTCTATTTACCGTCACCTGCGAATGCACATCGGCGTATCTTATAAACAGTAAGCCGTATTTCAACGAGTCGGTATTGCTCCGCAAAAGTCAGGAGGCACGTGCATGAAAGTTTTATTCACGTTTTATATACCGAGTGGCGGGGTGGAGACTTTAAATAAGCTGCGGTGCGAGAGTCTCCAGCGTAATGGGATCGAATGTCATGTTTTATATCTAATGCCTGGTTCAGGAAGCCAGAATAAGGCTAACTTTCCGGTCTTCATTTCCTCTATAGATGAGGAGATTAAAGAAGTACTTGAGACACATAACTATGATGCCATTGTTGTTACATCCGATTATTTATTGCTTAAGCGTCTGCGTGAGCTCGGTTATGGCGGTATTTTGATATACGAATCTCAAGGACTTGGAAAACGGAGTCATGCGGAAGATCTAATCAAAGACGCTATTCCTTATTTCCGCTCCTACTGTAACGCTGTCTTAATCCCACCAACGGATCATTTACTGGAGCTGTTTATTGAAATCTGTCCATGGCTGCATCGGTATGTCATTCCCAATATTGTTGATGTTCAGTCCTTTCAGCACATCCCTGCTGAGCCTCCAGCTGATCCGGTCATTGCTTGGGTTGGACGTCTGGAAAGCAACAAAAATTGGCGGGAATATTTGAACATCGCCCATCAAATTCGCCTTCACAAACCAAACCTTCATTTATGGATGTTTCATGATCCTGAATTAGCCGCAGAGGATCAAAAGCAGCTCTTCCAAGAAGAATTGCAGGACTTAGGTCTGAACGACCGTCTGAGCACCTTTACCAATATTCCAAATCATGTGATGCCGATTTATTATTCCTCCATAGCCAATTCTGGTGGGTTTCTGTTATCCACCTCGGTTACAGAGGGATTTGGATATGCTGTTGCGGAAGCCATTTGCTGCACTTGTCCCGTGCTTAGCACGGATTCCGACGGCGTTAGATCTTTTATTGTGCATAATATTTCCGGTAAATTTTATCCTCTTGGCAACATCCAAACGGCCGTCAATGAAGGATTAGAGCTAATGAACAATATGCCACTGCGAAATGCACTCCGCCAGCAAGGAAGAAATTATATGGTTTCACGTTACGGTACGGAAAAATATGCGCAGTCTTTTCGTGAAATGATGAACTCCTTTGCCATCTTCTAACTGCAAAAGAACCTTCAAACCACTTTTTTGTGGATTTGAAGGTTCTTTTATAATTTTGGGACATACTAAGAGGGATTTCTTGATACAATCTCAAATAGCATATTTTGAAATATTCGTGTACTTTTTTCCCAAGTGAAACCCTGTGAAACCTCTTCCCCCTTACGAGCCAATCGTTGGCGTAAAGACGGGTCTCTAATTAAGGTTATAATGTCATCTGCAAGCCGATTCTGAAATCGGTAGGACATTAAGCAGTTATGGCCATGTGTGCAATATTCCTTATTCCCACCGGCGTAAACCGTAACGAGCGCTGCACCACAACGCATAGCCTCGATCCCTGGTAACGAACCTGTATCATACGTGCTAGAACTTACAAAAATGTCGCTCTCACTATAGTGGAAACAGAGTTCTGTATCATTCGCTGGAGTTCTTATTTGGTAACGTTCGTCGTTCACTAGGGCTTGTAGCGTTGTAGATTCCGCTTGTTCTCCGGGAGGAGAAATTATATATATTTCAACCTCTGGATGGTGGGCTTTAACCTTGTTTAATTGCTGAAGTAAATAATCCTGCTCACGGTGAGCTGAGAATCCTCCCTCTGGTTTGCGCATAATCGCGGAAATTACCAGCCTTTTATTACGATCACGGATTTTCATATTTTTAAAAACAGGACCTACCCCGATCGGCACGATTCTCCCTTTAATTCCATGGTTCATCTGGACAATTCCTTGTTGCCAGTGTGATAGAACGAGTAGGTTAGGTGCAATATTATACGATGAAAAAGAACGGCTATTGTCAGGTAAAAAGGTAGGCTCATAACAAAGGGCTAATCGAACATGAATACCTTTCCCCTCTTCACTTGCCCGCTGTGATACCTCGACTGTGGTATAGAAGTTGGAGATAATCACATTTCCTGCAGGAAAATCGCTTGCTGCCAGTTCCCCTTCTTTTGCATAGATCAGTTTGCATTTCATCTCGTATTCTACGACACCATCGCTGGGTAAGAGGATCGTCACTTCATGACCCATCTCTGTCAGACGATTAGCCAGCTCCGTGAGCATACGCTGCGCCCCGCCCCTAGTTAGAGTTAGAACAGGAAATATTAATTTCATTTCCCTCTCTCCTTTTGCAACAAGCGTGATAGAACCCGGCGATGTCTTGCTTGTACCTGCTCAATCTCCTTTTTCTGCTCCTCTTTGTGAATCACTGAGCCCATTTCATTATGAACTCGGTAATCAAGCAGCGGTTCTTCTATATAAGACCATGTATAATACGGCAAAATACGCAGCCATAGATCATAATCTTGTGTGTACAACAATTTCTCATTAAATCTCCCTACTGTGCGGAAGATATCCATATGGAGAAGAACCGTACTTCCATTCACCGGACAGCCTAACATCATCGTCTCAATAAAATGTGCCCTACTGTCAAAAATCATATTTATCGTCTCGGAAATCCGCTCACCCTGCTCGTTTACATAATAATAGGCTGTATAATTAAACAAAGTATCTGTGCTCTTGAGCATTTGTATCTGGTGATTTATTTTATTCGGATGAAATAAATCGTCAGCACTTAACCAGGCAAAATAAGTTCCAGTAGCCACTTCTATCCCTTTGTTTAGCGCGGAGGCGGTTCCTCCATTGCTTTTTCGTATATAAATAATCTTATCCTTGAAGGGTTCAAGCTTCTCCATCCAAAGGGTTGCCCCATCATCAATTAAAATGATCTCTATGTTCGAATAACTTTGTTCCAAGACGCTTTGGATGGCGAGATCCACATATGGACAGTTATAAAAAGGAATGATCACCGACACTTTAGGTTCTTTATTCATGCGCTCACCTCCTTCACCTGAAGCTCGGCCTTTATACTGTTTTGCAAGCCAATAAGGCATCTACCGGGGCATGCCCTTCACCAAACGCCTCAAGAAACGATGGATTTTGAGCATGATGAAAGCCTTTAAGTACAGTTACAGCATACCCCAGCTCCATAAAATCCTCTGGCTCCCATCCGCTCCGGTGCTTTTGATAATGTTCTCCTTGCAAGTGATAGTGGTCCATTCCCTCCTGCGGAAAAAAACCCCGAGGTGTAAACACGACTACACGATTATAGGCGATTCTTTCTGCCATCCGGAGTAATCTCTGTCCTTCCTTCCTTTCAAAGTGTTCTATGGAATCAATGAAAGTGACCGCTGAGAACGTCTTTGGAAGGAATAATTTATCCATATGAGAAGCATCCCCGTGCACTGGAATAATATGAGGTGATTTATATTCACGATGCATTAGGTAAGGTCTGTGAATTTCTAGCCCAAGGACTACTTGAGCTTCATACCGTTCAAGCAGGGTACCGGTGCCGCTGCCGATATCCAGTATACTTTCACAAAATTTCAACTGATCCAATAAGATTGGTAGAAAGTCATTCACTTCAATTTCCCGGTACATAACCTTCTCACCCCCCCATCGAAGAGATCAAGTGCTGGAGCGGACCCTTGTAACGAGCGTTGGTTGCAGCTGCCTCTGCCATAATTACATCGTAATACTTAAGCGTCCCCATCCCTTCATGATTACGGTATGCGGTGAGTGACTGATTCAGCATCACGGGTGCATACCCGTTCAGAATCGCACGGTACCATAAATCATAGTCATGTGTATAGGGAAGTGATTCATCAAAAAGCCCAATCGCTCCAAACACCTCTCGTTTGAACATCACCGTACAACCATTGATAGGGTTCCCTTGTAAGAAGCATCGTAAATATTCGAGATGACTAGGAAATAATAGTGCTGCATTCATTTGGAGTAACTGGGATTGACCGTTAATAAAATTGAAGTTGGTATAGGAGATCAACAAATGGTTCTGCTCCATGAACAGCACCTGATTATTGATTTTGTCTCGATAGAATAAGTCATCTGAGCTGAGCCAGACCACATAGTCTCCGCTTGCATGCAAGATGCCGTGATTTAGTGCAGAGGCGGTTCCTCCGTTACTTTTCCCTAAATAATGAATTCGCGGAAAATACGGTCTAATCAGATCTGTGTTAACGGTCGAGCCGTCATCGACGACGATGATCTCGTAAGGTTCCCAAGACTGTGAAAGCACACTTTGCAAAGCATGCTCTATATAAGGGCAGTTATAAAAAGGAATCACTACCGATACTTTCGGTCTCATAACATCCGTCCTTCCCAGTTCACGCGGCAATAGTCCAAAATATCTGTTAAGGACTGGCTAAACTCAATTCCCGGCTTCCAGCCTAATGAAGATACATTTTCTTCAGGTGTTACAGAGGCATCTGAAGTTATTAGTTTATCCTCCGCCACTCCGTTAACCGGAATAGAGAGAGCAGCTTGTTCTGGTCCCCAGTCCATCGGAATTGGGGCACTGGAGCAGCTTATCAGCTGCTCCGCAATATCCCCAAGCTGCCGCTGTGTCCCTGAATCAATTCGATAAATGGTTCCATTAGTTCCCTCGCGCAATATAAAATCATAAGCTCTTACAGCATCGCGCACATCCAGAAAATCACGTAATGCATAGCGAGAAGAAAGTTTAAAGGGAGGGATTTCTTCCACTGCATGCACTTCACTACGAACAATATGCTGTGCCAATAATGAGCAGAAACCCGTAGAAGGACCAGGACCGATTAGGTTGCAGGGCTCAGCCAGCAGAACGGGCTGTTTAAACAGCGTCCCCCAAGCCAAAGACACCAGCTCTTCTATTGTTTTGCTGAGACTGTATGGGTGTGGTGGCCCTGCCACCACACCCGGTTTGAATTTAAGTCGCGAGCCTACTACAAGAATTCGACTGGTAGGTAGACTTCGCATGGCTTCTAGCAAATATAACGTAGCCATCACATTCGTCTCCATAAAGAGCAAAGGGTTACGCCAAGACTCGGGCACCGAGTTGTTTCCTGCCAAATGAAGGACAGCCTCCGGTGTAGTTTCCTTGATCATCTCAGCTACGGCCTTCCGATTGCTTAAATCACAGTAATAAACCTTCACTCCTTCTGGAAACAAAGCGGAAGCCAGGGCACCCGCTGTCGATAACGGACGCACCACAGCGGTAACCTCAGCGCCTCCTGCCAAGAACAAATGAACAGCATGCCGACCAGTGAATCCGGCCGCCCCGGTAATTAGTAGTTTTTGACCTTTCATGGGGACATCTCTGACTGTTTCATCCAGTCAACCAGTTCTTGCAGCATCAATGGGTACGAAGGCAACGGCAAATCAACATCCGTTCTTGTATTCACTAATGTTCGATCTTGAACATGTTCATCCTCAGGGATGATCTCCACATCCTCTTTATGAAAAGCAGCCTGAATATGCTGAAGGAGCTCATACTTACTTACCGGCTTCGGATGCGCTAAATGGATCAGCCCCGATACCTTAGAATCCAGCAGCGTATCCATCGCCTTAGCTAATTGGAGTGTAGTGACTCCGTTCCACATCACCCGGCGGTATCCTGACACTTGACCATGCTGTGCCAGAAACCAATCCATCAAACCAATACCATCTGGGCGGATTTCTGGACCAATAATCGAAGTCCGGATCGTTAGATGACCAGGTTGCCGCACCTCGCCAAGACTTTTCGAAATCGCATAGGCAGAGGTTCCATCAGGAGCATCTTCTTCTGTGTACCCCCCGCGTGTTCCTTCAAACACGCAGTCGGTACTGATGTGAATAAGTCTCGCATGAACAGCTTCCGCCTTCCGCCACAGGTGATGAGGAAGAAAGCCATTCACATGGTAAGCCCCTATTTTGTCACGTTCTGCGAATTGATTGAGTACCCCCATCGCATTAATGATGCAATGAGGAGAGACGATATCGACCAGCTTCTCTACTCCGGCTATATCGTTCGCATCTACATACAGCCCGCCAAGATCGCTCTTATCCCGGGTTGTATGGAAGACGTGATGCTTGCCCTGGCGGCGAAAATAATCCGCCAGCATATGCCCCGCCATACCGTTTCCACCAAGGATAAGCAGCTTCATTGCAGGAACCCTCCTCGAATCAAGATGCTTTTGATCTCTTCCTGATCCATTAGATTCGTCTCGGAGCTGAAACTATTAAAAGAGACATGAGGATAAGCGCTATAATGTGCCTTTAACTCTGGCATGTTCAGCGTAGGGAGAATCACTAGATATTGTTCATCGTAGACAACGGTTGTTAAGCTTTCGAAATCGCTCATTAGAATCTCGTGTATTTTCTCCCCCGGACGAATTCCGGTCTCGATAATACTTACATCGGGCTCTCCAGAGGCTTCGATTAAGACCTCAGCCAGGTCGATAATCCGGCAAGTAGGCATCGTCATGACAAAGATTTCTCCACCTAAGCTAACCTCAGAAGCTTTAAATAACAATGTAATCGCATCGCGTAGTGTGAAAAAGAAACGGGTCATTTTCATATCGGTAATACGTACCTGTCCCTTGTCCTTGATCTGCTTCATGAACAAATGTACGACGCTGCCGTTCGTTCCGAGCACATTACCTCCACGTACGGTTACAAAACGGGTGTTTGAACCAATTAGATTGGCATAGACGAACAATTTTTCCCCAATCGCTTTGGTCATTCCATAGAAGTTCGACGGGTTCGCAGCCTTATCCGTCGAGATGTAAATGGCTTTCTCAACGCTATTCACAATGGCTGCTTCGATCACATTCTGAGTGCCTACAACATTGGTTTTGAGCGCTTCATAGGGCTGATCTTCACAGACTGGAACATGTTTGAGCGCCGCCAAATGGAAAATATAATCAACGCCACGGCAGGCGGCGATCAGCGCATCCTTGTCGCGGATATCACCAATGATAAAGCTGAGACGTTGATCCTCGAACTCCCGGCTCATCGCCACCTGAGCGGACTCACTGCGGGAGAATACGATGATTTCCTTAGGATTTTGCGGCAGAAGTTGCCTAATCAGCTCATGCCCCCAGGAACCGGTGCCGCCTGTGACCACAATCCGTTTATTATTGAACATGCAGGTTCCCTCCAAGCAAAAATTTAACTACCTTTACCGAAACATCCGGAGTTAAGTAACCTTCCGGAGCCTCCCAATCCCGACGGAGCGCCGTCATCAGCTTGACGCTACGTAGAATACTTTTCTGGTTAACACCTGACACCACGTTACTTCCGCAATCTACCGTTTCGGGACGCTCCGTTGTTCTGCGAATCGTAACGGTTGGCACTTTCATCAAGCAGCATTCCTCCTGTACGGTTCCACTGTCGGTAATGGCACACAAGGCGTGCTGTTCCAAATAAACAAAATCAAAAAATCCGAAGGGCTCATGAAATTCAACGAGAGGGTTCATTGGAAGAGAAAATTGCTCAGTTAGTTTGGAGCGAGTGCGAGGATGAATGCTGCATATTAAACGAATTCCAAAATGCTCAGCCACTGCGTTAAGACCTGACATAATTTGTACAAGGGACTCTGGATCATCTACATTCTCTGCACGATGTGCTGTTACAAGGAAATACTGCCCTGAGGTAAGATTCAGCTGCTCCAGAATGCTGCTAGCCTGAATTTTCGGTTCAAAATGAGTCATGACCTCATGAATCGGATTTCCTGTTAACACAATACGTCTGCTAGGGAAGCCTTCGCTGATTAGATGTCTTTTGCTCTGCTGTGTATATGGCATATTAATGGTCGAAACGGCATCTATGACACGGCGGTTTTTCTCTTCAGGCACTTTTAGGTCATAGCAGCGGTTGCCTGCCTCCATATGCACCACTGGAATACCCATTCGTTCGGCCAAAATCGCGCATAACGCGCTATTCGTATCCCCCAGAAGCAAGACACGGTCTGGCTGTTCTTTCTGTAAAATGCTCTCTAGCCCTCCGAACATGGCGGCAAGCTGGCCGCCGAGTCCTGCTTGCTTATCCTGCAGCACATAATCTGGCGCCCGCAGTCCTAGCTCAGCAAAGAAAATGCCGCTGAGACTGGCGGTGAAGTTCTGGCCTGTATGCACCAGAATGTGCTGCTCAGCATGTTCGTCGAGAAGCGGAATGATAACACTGAGGCGGATGATTTCAGGCCTCGTGCCTAAAATCGTCATGATCTTCATGAGTTCACTCCCCTGCCTGTTTGATGATGGTCTGACTTGGCTCAGTCTGGTGGATTGAGACTGCTAGAAGCGCGGTTTGGGCTTTTAGCAGGATTGGTAGAATAGCAGATTGGGACAATCTGCGGGATTTATACCGCTCATTTGGCGGGTCCGGCTCGAATCGCGGCAATTTGCGGGATTTATACCCCTCTTTTTGCTCAGTTGGCCAAATTGGAGGCAATCTAGAGCGTAAAATGCCTCGCCATTCGCTCAGCTTGCCACCTTCGCGGCAAGCGAGGCACTTACCCTGCGTGCCGCCGCCCACCCCGGCGGGCTCGGCGGCGCTTGCCCCCGGCGGTGCTCCGCCGCCGGGCAGAGCCCTTACGCCGCTTGCGAGCAGCGCGGCGTAAAACCAACGGGCGCCCGCTTCGCCGGCGCGCCCGGGCTTTGCCGCGTCGCTTGCGGGCGACGCGGCTCGGCAGGCCCTTGCTTCGCGGCAAAGCCGGCGACGCAGCGGGCAATTCAGGCAGGACAGCGGGTGGTTCCACCACGCTGTCAGCCTCGCGCACCGGCGGTGCGCTGCAATAGCGGAGGCTCCACATCTCCGCAAGACCCTGCAGGCGGCTCCGATAAGCCGCCGGACCATAAACGGCGTCGACTCGCTCCCGCGCTTGGGCGCCTATGGTTATCGCCAGTCCCGGCTGCGCCAGCATAACGTTGACTCTTTCGGCCAGCGCGGAAATGTCCGACGCGGGCACGAGATTTTCGCCGCAGCCTGCTGAGTGCAGGATTTCCCGCAAGCCCCCGGAGTCGTAAGCGACCACAGGCTTTCCAAAAGCCATTCCTTCCAAAGCGGTCATTCCAAAGCCTTCGCGGATCAGGCTGGGAACAACCAGCACATCCATAGCGCAATAAGCAGATGGAAGGCATTCAGCATAACCAACAAATTTAAATCGGGTATACAGACCCTCGAGCTTTACCTTGCGGACACACCGATCATAGTAGCTTTTGTCACCAGCTGAACCTATGACAACAAATTTCGCACTAGGATGGACCGCGTACACAAGCACAGCCATTTTCACAAAATGTTCCAATCCTTTTTCCTTATTAATAAAGGAAGAAATATAACCGACCAGCTGCTCCTGCGGTTTAATCTTTAGCTCTCGCCGTCGTTCGCCCCGAAGCTTGCTCCAAGCCTCAATCATCATCTCTTTGTCATTCCAAGAAGGGGGAAGCTGAATCACTTTCTCCGCTCTTACTTCCTCTGGAAAGCAAGCTGCTGCCGTTTGTGAAATAGCCAGAATCTCATCACTATTCCGATGAATCAGTTCTACACTAATGGGTGTATATTCATTGTCTGTTATCGTCTCTGATATTTTCCATACCACCGGAATGCCCAGTGACTTGGCAGCCATTGCTGGCAAAGCATGGACACAGGTACTTGTAATAATAAACGCCGGGCGCAGAGAGGTCAGCCAGTCTGTTAACTCGTGGTACTCCCTGCTTTCCTGGAATTTACGAGCATCTGTCTCGAGCCCTGCATAAGGAGTGTACATTCCATATAAAAGAGGAATCGAGAGCAACTGTACACTTATTCCGAAGCTTCGAGCCTGAGCAGTCAGCTTGCCGTCCTGTGGTGCAACGAGAATACAATTAAAGTACGGAGAAAGCTCCTGAGCGAAAAACAACAACAGCTTCTCCGCTCCGGTAATACTGCGTGTATTAGATACATGTGAAAAGAGGACGATTGTAGCTTTATCAGCCATGGCGTTTCGGCGCTCCCTAACGAGGGCCTGGAGCAGCCATTCACCTCCCTAAAAGTTTTACGAAGCGTTGCTCAAGTTTCTTACTCCGTAGTAAAACTCGCTTCGGAAGCATTCGCTTAGTTTTACGAAGCGTTGCTCAAGTTTCTTACTCCGTAGTAAAACTCGCTTCGGAAGCATCCGCTTTGTTTTACGAAGCGTTGCTCAGTCTCTTACTCCGTAGTAAAACTCGCTTCGGAAGCATTCGCTTAGCCCGAGCCTCGCCCTCTCAGCCCATAACCCACCTTTGCCTCCGTTCAGCTATCCAAGCCGCTCCATCAGCTTCTTTTCATCAGGTTGCAGGCGTATGCTGAGGTCCGGTTCTACAGTATATCGAGGAAGAACAGATGCCGGCACGACACCTGTCCCCTGCTAAGCGCACATTTCCATATCCAGTTCAGACCCAAGCCTAGCCGTAGATTACTTGTAGCATCTGGTAAATACGTTTTGCGTAAGTGTGATCCTTGAGCGTCCGTTCAAAAGCACGCAGCGCGATTGCCCGGCGTTCCTCCTCATGGGTTAAGTAATAACGGATCTTATCCATCATTTCCTGAGGACTCGCAAAGGTCACAATTTCTTCATCCGGTTTGTAGAAAGATCCCATATCATCTCTAGCATCTACTAATTGCAACGTGCCCGTTGCTGCAATTTCAAAGGTACGCGGATTAGGAGAAACGGCAGGAATCGAAAGCGTATTGTTATTAACCACTTCATCAATGTGCGAGCGGTGGAGGTTAATGACGATTTTGGAGCCGCTGTAAGCTACTGACGTCTCTTGTGGGGACATCCATTTGCCAATTTCAATACGGTCACCGTAGAGCGGGGCCTCAGGCAGACGATCCCACCAGATTCCGTTAATCACTGTGTTATAGTTCATTAAATCAGGAAGAATCTCACGGAAGAAGTTCACCCGGTTCCAATAGGCGGAGCCAATAAAGCTAACTTCCCGATTCACTGACGAACGTGTTGTAGTAGGACGGTAATGCTCCAGGTGAGCAGCAAAAGGAAGATAATGGACCTCAGGGCAACCAAGTCCCCGATAGAAATCAATACAATTACGTTCAAGTGTGAATACAAAATCGTAGTGAGCCACAATCTTGACCGTAAAGTCAGTGTAATAAGGATCATCAGTAAGCCAAATAGCTGTCCGAATGCCACTAGTGCGTAGAGCATCGATCTGCTCAAGAGGTAAATCCATACCGTCTAGCACCAATACCAGATCCGGTCTTTGCGCTGCAGCCAGCTCTACTAGATTTTGACGCACATCCGTAATTGTGACTTGAGCTGTTAATTTTTGTAGTGCGCAAAGAACCGCATCATCTAAAGGAGAGTAAGGGTAGCCTTTGCCAGAAGCGACATACATGACATGAATATTCCGCACAGGAAATACTTCTTCAGATCGACCATTCAGGATCGCAAGGCGCCCCCGTAAATAGCCCTCATCATACCCCCCCTTAAAACCACTCAGACGACCACGCAGCTTTTCTTCCTCCGGAGGTGTAAGAGGTAATGGGGGGGTAGGCATAATAAATTCATTATTGTTCATAATCCTCGCTCCTTTATCCCGTTATAGATTTCATACACGTGAAGCAATTACATTCAGCAAATGAGGCAAACGCGCAGTGAATGTATGGTTTCGCATGGTAGTCCGTAATCCCCGTAAAGCATAGATTCGCCGCTCTTTTTCATGCTTCAAATAGTACTCAATCTTCTGCTGCAGTTCCTTAGCCGAGCCAAAAGTATCCAGATCATAACCAGGCCGATAATAATTTCCCAAATCCTCACGAACATCCGTAAGCTGCATAGTACCGCAGGCGCTGATCTCATAGGTGCGCGGATTAATGGAGCGTGAAGGAAGGCGGTAGCTATTCCGGTTATCCTGACCCTCTTCCCACGGGCGGTGAATATTAATGACTATTTTTGCGCCACTGTAGTAGTTGGCTGTCTCCTCAGGCGGGATAAAGCCATTGCTGATAAAAGGTGTAAGTTGATCATAGGTTGCGAGGCGTTCCCAGAACCCCCCAGCGATAAGCACTTTTTTTCCCTTAAGATAAGGTGCCAGTTCGTCAAACAGCTCTGTCCGATTACGAAATGCATTACCAATAAATACAATGTCATACTGATATTGCGGGCCGGTACGCCGTGGGTAGAACATCTTTGGATTGACACATAGTGGCAAATAATGAACCGATGACACCCCAAGGGATTGATAAAACTCTACACAACCCAGCTCATGTGTAAATACGTGATCATAATGCTTGCAAATGACTGAAGTGTCCTCTGTAAAATAAGGATCATCCACAAACCAAATGGCGGTTGGGATGCCTAGCTTTCTTATCTCCGAAATCTGTTCTAAATGATTTTCCGGGAATACATGAAGCCCATTCATCACTAGCACTGCCCCAGGCATTTCCCGTGCCGCGGTTTCCAGCATCGTTTCAGGAGTACTTATTACAAGCTCACTTACAAGCTGCTGCAGCGCCTCCGTTACGCCAGTGTCGATCGCCTGAAATCCTTGAGGAACATACATTAACTTAAATGGTCGGCAAGCTTCGACCCCTGGAGTATTCAGACGCTGCACAGCCTCACACATGCCAAGACGATATCCTTCGTGATAACCGTCGCGATATTCTCGCGGATGCTTGTGTTTTTTTCTCTTTCTCGCTTTCACGGCCTTCACCCTGCCCCGTCGTATTCTCAAGACAGTATAACTATATGCGGAGTCAGCACTCGCCTCATGGACATCTGTCTTTACTAGAACTAAATTGGCAGATGTCCCCTGTCTTTTGCCCGGCTTGCCCGAACCTTAGATGATTTCATCCACTCACAGGATGCTGGTATACTATAAGAGGTTGTTCAAAAAGTCCGCTTTTGATCACGAAGTAGCCCAAGAAGCTTACTCGACATCGAATATTGAATTCAGGCGAAACTTCCGGTGCTCACGTAGCTTCCACTACGCTCCGCTCCTCTGTTTCTACCTTCTTTCAATCTTCTCGGTGCTGAAAACCGTACTTTTAGAACACGCACTATAAAGGTCTAGCTTGAGACTTACATCTCGTCATATCTGAGCGGAAATGATTATTTATGGCATTCACAAGGGGGGCACTATGAATAACACCACGTTGTACTTGCGCCATGCAGAACTGCTTCGTGATCAGGTTCCATCATTCCAAGCCTATCCATTTCATCTGCCAGCCGTAAGAACACTGGATCGGCTTATTTTTCAAAAGCCAGTAACCTTTCTTGTCGGGGAGAATGGCACAGGGAAATCTACATTGCTAGAGGGAATTGCTGCTGCGTGGGGCTTTAACCCTGAAGGTGGAACACTTAACTTCTCTTTTAACACTCGTTCCTCACATTCGAGTCTCTATGAGTATTTTAGAATTGCTAGAGGGGTTAGACGTCCAAAGGACGGCTTTTTTCTACGCGCGGAGAGCTATTATAATGTGGCTTCTTACATTGATGAATTAGATGAACAACCGGGTTTCAGCCCACCGATCAAGAACTCCTACGGTGGTAAATCCCTGCACGAGCAGTCTCACGGAGAGTCTTTTTTCGCAGCGTTCGTTCATCGTTTTGGAGGGCGTGGTCTTTATATTCTCGATGAACCTGAAGCCGCTCTATCTCCTCTACGGCAAATGTCTCTGCTGGTGCGTATGCATGAGCTAGTGCAACAGGATTCACAGTTTATTATCGCGACCCATTCTCCCATTCTAATGTCCTATCCGGGAGCTGAGATTTTTCTTCTAGAAGGTGAGGGCATAAGGTCTGTCGCCTTGGAGGAAACAGAGCACTACACCGTGACCAAAGCATTTATGAATGACCGCCAGGGTATGCTGCGTGAGCTATTAGAGGATGAACAAGCATAAACACCTTCGACGTCCCTATAAGGACGGTAAGCGTTTAAGCGAGAAGTATAAGGATAATTTACAACATGGAACATATAAATTCTTATATTTTAATAAAAACAGCAAGTCTCCATAATCGGAAACTTGCTGTTTGATTTGTTCCATAAATTAACGTCTTACAATTCCCACTACCTTGTGTACAACCCATCCGAACATGACTACAACCATCATATCGAAGCACACATTAAACAAGAATAAATGCTTACCAATGTCAGCCCTTCCGTCCCCAAGAATCGGAACCAGGAAGGAGAAAATCCCTATCAGTCCTAATAACATCAGCAGTTCACCAGCAACTCTTCCCCGAACATCCCGACTACGGAAATATTGGAACACCGCCACGGCAAAATACACCAGATAGAATATAGTGAGAAATCCGAGCGTATGCGGAATATGCTTGTTCTTGAATTCGCTCCACCCGCTGTAAGTGTACGATAATGCACCTGCTGGCTTATTTTCACTCTTCTCATAGTTCCCTAGATAATAAGGACGAATCGCCATACTGTTACTAGCAGCATATTCCATATTATCTATTAACCGTCCTGGATGTTTTAAGTAGAAGAACAATACATCCTTATGGGATACCCGGTCGTAGAAATCCGGTACCAGCGAAGGATCATCCTGTTTGATCACTGTATCGGTCTGAAAATAATTCGTGCCCGCAAGTACCTCCAACCGCTCCGGCAATCCGAGATCCTGCAAATCTCCCTTCACATCTGGTGATTCGTTTAATATCCCAAAAAACACAGTCTGATACAGGTTAATATGCTTCAGCTCTTTTGGCGCCGTCACGTACATAACGATGGATACCAGAAATATCGCAATCGAAAAGCGTAAGGCCAGCTTTCTCCATTTTCGCTCACCATCAAGCGTCATAAACCGCAGGAAGATCAATGCAAAGGCAATCCCAATCGGCGCATTCTGAATTTTGGAGGTGACCAGAAACAGTATCGCAATAAAAAATAAGGTTAACCCCTTAGTCGTAGGCTTTTCTTGGCTAGTGAGTCTTAACCCCAGTGCAAAGGTCAACAGCATAAACACCATCGATACCGGTTCTCCAAACAAGGAGTTAAAGTATGCCAAATACCCAATATCATAGAATACAAACAAAAGAGCTGCACCTAGCAGCAGCCCCGTAACATAAGAGCCGCGAGCATTGTACTTCACCAGCAGCCAGGTCGCCACCAGTAAAAGAAGACCGTAAACTGCACCGAGCAATCTAACATCAAAAAAGCTGCCATGGATGAGCCCGCCGATCAACCTCGGTACAAGCACAATCAAAATCTGTGAAGAAGGATAGAAGCCCCTAAACAAATTCTCATACGCAAAACGAGAATGGCTAAAATTAAAAAACTGGTCGGTATACGATGCTGCAGTATCATAGTAGTTCAGACCGATGGTATTCATCATACGCAGGAAATCTCCATTATCAGCAACCCCAATAAAAGGTCCTACGAATAGCAGATAAATAATGAGACCGCAGCCGGCAAGGCTTACGAGATACTCCGGTTTCCAGAACTTTTTCATGATTCCCCCTATCTCTGTGGTAACAGCTTCACATATTCGTCGGACAAATTCATTAGCTTCAATACATACTCATAATCGCTCTGATATTTCGAGAAGTCCGTTACCGGCTTGAGCGTATCCAGCGACACAGCTTCACCATCTGCAAATCCTTTTCCAGGGACATAGAGAATGTCATCATTAAAGAAGGAGCCGGAAGGCAAATAATATCTCATCCCTAACACATTACGATCAATGTTGAGCAGGTCATGACCAAAGGCTGTATAACCTTCTTGTTGTAGTGAAACACCCATTAAATTAGCTATCGTAGGAAGGATATCTAGTTGTCCTCCCGTACGCTCTACTACCTTTCCTTGCTCCATTCCCGGCACACGCACAATGAGTGGAATATTAAAGCGGCTGATCCGGGAATCATATGGAACACCAAGTGCACTTTCCACTTGCTCTGGCGGAACGTCCTGAGGCTGCAGGCCAAAGTGGTCGCCATACATGACCAGAACCGTGTTATCCCACAATCCATTTTCTTTCAAACCTTCTATTAAAGTACCTATGGCATAATCAGTATAGTTTATAGCAGTCAAATAATCACCAAGCATCGTATCCTTCAAATTATCAGGCACAGTGATTTTCTTAAAGGAATCTGGGATTTTGAAAGGATGATGACTGGATGCTGTCACCATCTGTGCGTAGAAGGGAGTTCCCTTCTTCTTCAGCTCTGTCAATTTCTCGACACCCGTAATATACAGTTGTTCATCGGAAGCACCAAACGCATTAAAATGATCATTCGTAAAATAATCTTTGTCATAATAACCATTAAACCCAAGCGCCGGATATAGCTCATTCCGATTCCAAAACCCTACTTTATTCACATGAAAGGTGTATGCCTCATACCCTTTATCTCTTAGCAGTCGTGGTAAGCTTGGCAATTCTCTGTCCCCGAATCCGGTAGACATGGCCAAAGTACCAATCGGATAAATAGACGTATTGCTCATGAATTCAGCGTCAGATGTATTCCCTGGACCAATCTGCTGGTAAACATGAGGAAAATAAAAGCCCTCATCCGCTAACTTATTCATGACTGGCGTCAATTCTTGACCATCCAGGGATTGATGTAGTGGGAAATTCTGAAAAGCTTCTAATTGTAGCACAATTACATTTTTACCCTTTTGTGAGCCAAAATAATCAGGAGTCGTACCCGCTGGCTTGTCACTATATGGATAGGAAGATTGCAGCGCGTCAACCTTCGCAATCGTATCCTTAATATCACCCGTTCCAATGAGATTGTTATCTTCATTAATCTTAATCGCTGCAACGACTTCATAATTTAGAAATCCGGCAGTTTCCGCCTGTACAAGCTCATTTGTAATCCCCCGTGCAGAGTGGACAGAATATGCCGATAAAGAAAAACCTCCAATAATGGATACCAGAATCACCACCACATGCACGAATCCTGTCTTCCGGGAACTAAAGCGTTCACGCAGGTAGGTCTTTCCTTGTTTCCATCTGCGAATCAAACCATAGATAGCGAAGATGACAAAATCCGCAAAGAATAAGTAATCAATACTCTTTATGGTAGATTCTACGCTTGCCTTCACTTGAAATACCTGATTGATTTCAGATAAGGCCAGGTAGGTTGGAACAGAACCAAAGTGATTAAAATATACAGCAGCTGCGAATATCAACAGCGATAAAAAGCCGTTAAATATCCAATAGACGGTTGTTCTCACCCTAGATGGCGTAATCACCGTTAAAATCCCCATAATAAAAAGGACTGGCGCTACATCCGCTGCAATCCATTCCCATGCAATTCTATCAAAGAACAACACTCTCAGAAGCAACAGCTTTAACCATAACAATATAACAACGATAAAAAAATGGGCGCGATCCGGCCCTTGCTTTTTCACTTATAATCCCCTCTTACATGTTCATTTGTTCGAAATATCAAATCTATTCTAGTAATTTGTAAAATATCAGGTTGTTCTAGTATAACAATACTTACTTTTTTTATCAAAATGGTAGAATTATCTTCCACTCAAAAAAAGAGATGCCCCGCTGCCCTTTCGGCATTGGAACATCCCTGTTAACTATGAGTTGATCAATCTTCAGACGATTGAAGTACACTTAAGCAATCTTTTAATAGAACGGTTCGCTTCATTTAACACAACTTCCTTATCTACAGTCTTCAGCAGACCTCTTTCCATCACGATCTCCCCGTCGATAATCGTAGTTTCCACATCTGCCCGGGTAGCAGAATATACAATTCTAGAGATGGGATCAACGTCGTAGGAGGGGAAGGTATGGAAATTGAAGAGATTCAGGAGCACTAGGTCTGCTTTTTTACCCACCTCGATACTACCGATCTTATCTTCCATCCCTACCGCTTTTGCCCCACCTATAGTTGCCATACGAAATACACTGCGGGCATCCATCGTTGTAGGTCCATGTTGAGGCTTCTGAATAATTGCCGCGAGCCGCATTTCATTAAACATATCCAGATTGTTATTGCACGGTGCACCGTCAGCACCCAGACTTAGTGACACATGATCATGGAGCATCCCCGGTGTATCAGCAATTCCGGAGGCTAGTTTCAGATTTGAGCCAGGGCAATGACTTACATGAACTCCACGATCCCGCAATATGCGCCGCTCCTCAGCATCCAGCCATACACAATGCGCCAGTATTAAGCGCTCATTAGCTAATCCTAGATGGTCCAGATAGACGATGTTACGCATCCCGGTCATCGCCTGTACAATCTCAATCTCCCCTAAATTCTCAGAAGCATGGGTGTGCACCTTCACATCATACCTTGCGGAGAGATCTCGTACCTCGGTTAACAAGGGTTCGGTGCAGGATATTACAAAACGCGGAGAGAACGCATATTGAATCCGTCCATTGCCATAGCCATTCCATTTTTCAAGCAAATCCACACTTTCCTGTAAAGAAGAAGCGGTATCCTCCTGCAGTGCTTCAGGCACATCTCCTCCTTTTTGATCCATCATTACTTTACCGGATAAAGCACGTATACCACTTTTAGCAATGGCCTGAAAAGCATAGTCCGTATGGTGAACAGTCTCCATATCAACAATCGTAGTAGTTCCACTGGAAATCAGTTCTCCAATACCGAGCATCGCCGAATAATAAAGGGATTCCTCATCATGCGCCGCCTCTAACGGCCAAATCCGTTTACGCAGCCAGTCCATAAGCTCCAGATCATCTCCCTTCCCACGGAATAACGTCTGGCATAAATGAATATGCGTCTGAATAAAACCGGGAATTAACGTACGGTTCGTGGCATCGATGACCTTTTCGTCTCCCTGCGGGATCAGACCAATGCCGATTTCTACGATGATATCATCCTTAATTCGAACATCCCCGACAATAATTTCCTCCTGTTTGTTCATTGTAATGATCTCAGCATCTTTGATCAGAATGCTCCCCATTGTCCTTATCCCCCTCATTGTTCATTCGTTTGCCGTTTCACGGTGTAACACAAAAAGGCCACAAAAATATGCCGTAGCATATTTTCGTAGCCAGAAATTTACGGTTTCCGGTAGAGACCCTTAAACCAATTATCAAGGATATACGAAAAGAGAAGCTATTCTATTCCAAATTTGAATAAATCAATCATAAGACAAAGACAGGTTTAATGTCAACAAAAGTTATTTAAACTAACGCAAATTTCTTGATTAGATCTATTCACAATTAAAAACAATGATTTTCTCTATTCGTATGTAAAAAAACCTAACTTAAATTATGATTTTCCACACTACTTATCAATGTTTCTTAAGTTCCGCTTTTATACTCGTCCTATCACCCGAACCGATAGCTTCGCTTTTAATAAAGTAATAGCGAGGAGGAGATCAAATGCCAACAATTTCTCAAACCCCAAATGAGTTGCAAGCATTCATCGCCGCTGCTGAAAAAGTATGGTTCGAGGTCTACGATTCTGCCGATTCTCGTAGAGTGATCCGCGTTGATGGCGCCGATTATTATCGTCTGCCGGTTAGATTCAGTACCAGAGCTAAGGTTATTTCGTATTTTCGAAAGTACTGGGGCATTACAATGAGCAACACCATGTTCTGTAATTTAAAAACCGTTTCTAGAAACAACAGGCTTTATGTAATATCGGGAGATACAGGAACCATTGCTTTTATCCCAAGAAGACTCACCGTTACGGGTCGCACATCAACAAGAATACGCCTTACAGCAGTTCTGTCCATTGATGATATGAGCGATGAAGATATCGTTAACGTTCGTTACCTGATCGGCGTATCCGGTAAAAGGCTTCTTATCCTTAACCGGGATCAAAAAAATACCGATACTCGATACCAGACATGCCGTTAAAGGAATAAAGAAAAAAGGTCCAGAGGGTTAACCCTCTGAACCTTTTTTATGTTAAAGATTCCTAACTACGTTCCGGTTTCAGCACCTTCTCGAATACTGGAAAGTTCGCCGTGCGGTTCGGAAAACCCACTTCACCTCTATGGTCATAACCAAGGCGAGGATAGATTTCCAATGCTCTAGTATTCTTCGCATAAGTATCCAGCCGAATACTTGTGTAACCATTACGCGCTGCGTAATCCTCCGCGAAAGCAATTAGTCTGGTCGCAATCCCTTTTCCCTGAATATGTGGATGAACTGCTAAACGATGCATAATCAGATGCGGCCCTTGATTTTGCTTCCACTCGATCTTCTTATATTCCTCAGAAGCATTCTCATCCAGTACAAGAATACCCGCGATAGCTTGATCTTCTTCACATACATATAAGGTACCCTGTGCGATATCCAGTTCGATAATCTCTTTATTCGGATAGCTCTCATCCCACTGGTCGCTTCCAGCGGCCTGCATAACTTGTACACATTTTGAGATCAATTCCATGATCTCTTCGATCTCATCCTGTCTAGCTTTTCTGATCCCATTTCCTTCTTGCATCCTGCTATCCCCTCTTTCTTATCGACATCTGAAAACCTCTGAATAGATTCTCGTTTTAGAAGTCTATCATATTCGAAGACAAATTCCGATAGTAGGATGATTCCAGAGAGGATGCAGTCCCTCTAAGCTGAGGGACACGAAAGATCAGAATAACGCGTCATAGATTAGATCTCCGGGTCCCTTCCTCTTAACTTACCTGCCGCTGCTCAATTAAACTCCAGCTTATGCCCGTCCTCGAAACCCTTGGCGAAACCGGCGTCGAACCCCACGTTGTATGCTTCGGTGTAGCCCTGCTGAAAGGCGTCTGCCGGTGGCGTTTCCGGCGAAACGCCAAGGTCCGGGGGGAGCGGAATGACCTGTGGGGCAGGTGGAGCCTCGATAACCGGCACTACATGAACTGGTGCTTGTATAACCCTTACCTTTCGAACAAGCTTACGGCGGAGCCTTCTTTTCTTACGTACCAAAAGACCTTTCTTCGTCTTTCCATAACGAACGATTTTCCGAGCAAGTCCTCTGCGGGGTTTACGGGCTAGACCTCTACGCACTTTCGTTTTCCGCGAGAGCAACAGTGTGCGTCTGCGGGTTCTGCCTGAACGTAATGTTCTAAGGCTCTTTTTCTTCATGCTTCTATTCCTCCTGTGCTCCATGATCTCTGGAGGTTCCTACGGCGTATGCCTTGCTCAGCCATGGCGCAGCAGGAATTCCCCGTTTCGGTTGATGTAGTGAAATCCCGGACATCATCCGGCACATCGCGCTCTGATACCCACTTAAGATTCTAATATTGTCGCTCAATTTGCGGGCCGTCAGCTCAGATTGCCCCGTCAATTCGGCGATGCTCTCCAAGATGGCCGCCAAAGCAGCCTGACTGCGCGAAATGGAGCGGATCATCTCCAGCTTGACGGCATGTTCAGAGAGACGGCCCCCGCTCATTTGCTGTCTTCTCCAAAACTGAACCCATCACCTGACATGTCTCCAAAACCTTCCCCGCCACCATCATCTTCACCACTGCCCAGCACTGCTTTTAAATTGCTGTAGAGTCCATTCTCCAGTTTAGTCAGTCCTTCGACCATTTCCACGATAACTTCGTGAATGGAGAGGGATTCCTTCAGCTGCTCTTCATGAGATTCGAAAGCTCTAGCGTGGATATGATGTTGTGCCCACTGTTTTACCTTTTCAGCTTCAACCGCCTTAGCTTCCAGAATCATTGCAATGTTCCACTGGATAGTGGCGGTCGACTCCAGCATTTGCAGATAAGCCTTTTCTCTGCTCATCATCCGCCTCCTGCTCCTATAGCGTTACTCTTCTTCTTGGCCGTTCAATTCCTTAATTACTCTGCCTACCCCTTCAGCCATCGCTTCTTCCAGATCTGCAAGTGCATTCAAGTAAGCAATAATATTCTTGTTTACTTGAGTTGAGCTTTCGATCATCCCGCTGATACCGTCAAAACCGGGATCTGCATCTGGCAGATCGTGGACAATTTGCGACATACGGACAGCCACGTGGCGCTCGGCATCTAGTATCCGCGCCATCTGTTCGTGCGTATGGGCCATGTGCTGCAGGACTTTTGTTATTTTATTCTGCACCTTCATGTCTCCTTTGCTCAAACGCCCTGCTACAGCATATGCGGCAGAAGCCGGGACGGTGCCGAGGATATAAAGGCAAGTTACGTCTCTAATCAAGCGGATTGGCGGACTCAGGATACTTTAGAAAATTGCAACAGGCCGTGTAAATGGAAAATAAAAGGCCAACAGCCCGGTCCATTGGAACGGCTGTTGGCCTTTTGGATTAATAATATTTATTGATGATTCTGTAAAAGAGAACCGCCGTTTCGGCGCGGGTTGCAGCTCCCGTTGGATGGAGCAATTTCCCGTCACCAAGGACAATGCCCTCCCTGACCAGTACGGCTGCTGCCTTCACGGCATAATCAGCCACTTTGGAAGCATCCGCAAATTTGCCAAGGTCGGAGATAGAACCGGCCTCTGCTAATTTTCCTGACTTCTGCAATGCTCTTACGATGAATACCATCATATCCTGCCGGGAAATCTCTGCTCCCGGATTGAACCTGTTGCCGCCGACTCCGCTGGCAATGCCCAATTGTTTGGCGATTCCCAGCGCTTCATAATAGTATGCGTCCTGATCGGCATCCGCGAAGCTCACTTCAAAACCAGCCTTTAAATCAAACGCTCTGACCAGAAGCAATATAAAATCCGCTCTTTTCATCTTGGCGCCCGGTTCAAAGAAAGTACTCGACGTTCCCTGAACGATTCCTTTAGCCGCCAGAGCTTCAATAGCCTCTTTGGCCCACAAATGGCTGCCGATATCACTGAAAACAGGTTTCTTGGGCTGCAGTTCCGGTGTTGGTGCCGGTGTTGTCGACGGACCTTCACTTGGCTTCGGAGCTGCCGGCGTTAGCGTTGGAGTCGGGTTACCACCTCCGCCGTTGCCCGAGCTACCGTCCCCGCTGGCCTTTAATGTAGATACGATTCTCACATTGCTTATCTTGGACGTATTTCCTGCTGCATCAACAGCTATAATATAGTATTTGTACTGGGTATCCGCAGATAAACCGCTATCTCTGTATTCTGTTGCCTCCAGGGTCTTGATTTCAACGTCATTGCGGTAAATCCTGTATCCCGTTACTCCCAAATTATCCGTGGAAGGTGTCCATTTTAGATCAATGGCAGAGCTGGATACCGCTTCCGCTCTCTCTATTGTTGGTTCCATGGGAGCCTCAGTATCAACGATGGTTGGCGTCCACCAGTTGCCGGATGCCACAATCATGCTGAGCAGACGCAGATTATTGCCAAAATATAAATCGTCTTCGGTGGAAACAGCCGCATTATAATCCCATAATTTATTCAGCCACTCCTGATTGGATGAATCGATCATGGCGCTGACCATCATCGGTGCGGAGAAGGATGTGTCTGCATAATCATTGATTGCTTCCGTGCCGTCCAGCTTATATCCCGCAAGTATCTTGGCCGGATCATTATCCGCCTTGGCCCGAATCCAGCGGTTCAGCGTGCTGAGCTGCTCTTTAGCCCGGTTATCACCTGTCAGGAGATAATCCGTACTGATCCGCCAGGGAATACGGGAAGAGTTGTAGTTGTAATCCCCGTCATTTTCCGATTCCAGGAAGTATCCATCCGGGGTATCCCATATTTTCTGGCTTACCGGTTTGTATTGCCCATCCGTATCATCCTTGAATACAAAATCCGGCAACAAACCGGCTTTGGGACTGTAATTTTCATACAGACTATTAATGATGTTGTAAGTCTTATCGGTAACACGATCCCAATTGAGGTCTCCGGATACATTTTTAAAATCTTTCAGATGCTGCAGCATAAAATCGGAAGGACGTGTAGCATTGCCGAACATGGAATCATTGTCACTGACCCAATCCGCCAATTTCAATGTCCACTCGGAATGGTTGACATCGCTTTTCATAATAGCGTTGATTACCTTTTTGGCCTGGGACAAGTAGTTAATTTCCCCGCTGCTGCCCCATTGGCTGTCGGCAAGCAGAAGAGCGTAAGCAATATCCATATCGCCGTCGGTTGCCGAATCCACACCATTGATATCAATAATTTCGGTGCCGGTATCCGCTTGCTGCCATGCCATTAAATCGGGATTGATTTCACTTGGATGTGCTCTGAAATAGCGATACATCCCGTCAAAATACTTCTTAGCCTCCGGATCATGACCCGCGAGCAAAGCGGTAATCAGCATTCCGTAGCCATGCGCTTCTGAAACTGTAATCTCGTTATTCTCAAACCAATCTCCGTCGCTATACCACACGTAATACTGGTCTGACTGATATGGATTTTGTTTCAGATATTTTGTTTTCCACTCGTTATATAATCTGCCCACCGTAGCGTCCAGTTGGGCCTGAGTCAAGTGATTCGGCTTAATGGAGCCGGCCACATAAGACGTATGCTGCGGAAATGCCTTATGGACACCCTCTCCAGTGGATGAAGGTTTGGTCTTTACTTGAACGGTATTGCTCGCCAGCGATTCCTTCTCTTGTGCATTATAGGCCTTCACAGTATAACTATAGGCCGTATCCGGAGTTAACCCGGTATCGCCGTAGGATATTTCCTTCGTCGTGCCGACCTTGCTGCCGTTGCGGTATACGTTGTAGCCCGCTGCCTGAATATTGCCGGCCGATGCCGTCCATTTCAAGTTGATTTGGTAAGGAGAAACCGCAGTTCCTTTTAAATCTGAAGGTGCTGAAGGCGGCTCCGACTCGCTTGGACCTTCGATTGTGCTGACTTCGACCGGATCTGAATTGATTCTTGTGCCGACCGCTTTGACAATAAATTCATATTTTTTCGCAGGATTGATATCATCTACCGTGTAGGTGTATTCCGTTTGACCTTCCGCTGCTGGCACATATATACTCCAGTGTGTCTTCAACTTGTCATTCTTCTCATAAATCCGGAATCCTCTTACAGGTTCTGTACTTGCGGAAGGTGCACTCCAGGTCAGAACCGCCTTGCTGCCGTTCAATTTCACCTTCACCGCTTCAACCGGGTCCGGCTTGGTGTCCGTTCGCTTGATCCCATACTTGTCATATGCTTTTAGGCCGTCGCCAACGGTGTCCGGCTGATTCTCATCCGCTACGGCTGCGGTATATGCTGTAAAGGAAAGCACCCGGTCTGTGATGGAAACATCCGTAAACATCTTCTTCTCCGGCTGTTCGTCGATGGCTGCAAAGTAATCATCATAAGGAACCGGATTCCCGTTTTCGTCCTGAATCTCGCGGGGTTCTCCATTCTCATCCAGTTCATATTGATTGTTCTTATAATAGAATTTATTTCCGAATGCATTAGACATGAGATAGACCGTGCCTTTGGGGTTGAGCGCATTGCCCTCTCCATCAAATGTCAGCTTCTCCTTGGGAATAACTTCATCATTGTACATTTGGAAGGATCTCATATACATATGATCATGGGCCTCGAACACCATATCGATGCCCATCTCGTCAAAGGCAGGAATCAGGTATTTCTTGTAAAACTGGACGCGATCGTCTTCCCATTGTGCAGAATTGTCGCCTGCTGCATAAGGGCTTTTGTGAAAAGTAACAAACTTCCACTTCTTGTCGCTGCGGGCGACCGTACTCTTCATCCAGGCCACTTGGTCCCAGAATTGGTCATCTGCCCATTCCACTTCTTTCCCATTCTCTGCAAGTGCCCCCGAATACTGCGAATTGAAGACAAGATAGAGTGCATCACCGTATTCAAAAGAATACACAGAGCCTTCATGAGTATCCGCAACAACCTGTTTCGGCAAGTTGAAATGGTTGTAGAAGTTGTTATTCGGCGTCGTCTCGTCTCCGTCATAATCCATGACCTCATGACCGCCAAGTACAGGCACATATGGCACTTGCAGCAATTGATTCTGGGCTGCTCCGAGCATCCATTGCCACTGCTCCTCCAAATCACCGTTATCCACCAGATCTCCGGCGCTGATCAGGAATTTAGGGTCGCCTATATAATCAACTGCTTTCCGGAAGGTATCACCCCAAGGCTCAAAGTCAGACTTGCTGGAAGCCTGTGAATCGGAACCGGCGATAAAACGGAAAGGCTGGTGGCCGGCAGCATCGGTAGTGAACGAGCCGATAGAGCTCCAATCACCTGATTTGCCGTTACCTGCCCGAAATTTGTAAGCTGTTCCCGGTTGAAGCTGATCTGCAATGACTTTATGACTAATAAATTTCGTTTTATGGTTCGTACTTCTGTCGCTTTTACTCATAAAGGTCTCAATTTCTTCGGCCTCTCCCTGATAAGTCAAAGCCCCGTTCTCCGGGAAAATGTTCCCCATAACCTTTGAGGCTTCTATAACCTGTACCACGGTATCCGTCATTGCATCCGTGTACCAGGCCAAAGCAATGCTCGTCTTTGGATCTCCGTTAAATGTCATATTGATGGATTTTGGAGCAAGAGGCGAATCCTGAACGCCAAAACTCCAGGAAACTTCCCGAACTAGCGGCACAAGATCTGCCCCCTTGATAAGCTCCTTGGGTATAGTTACTGTGTAAGACTTCCCATAAGTCAACGGAGGATGGTTTATCCGCAAAGTATCTCTGTTTAAGACTTCAAGTGTAACCCGATCAACCGGTTGATCGTTCTCATCGGCAAATCGGACAGCATAACCCGGATCAAGGGCAATGGCCTTGTTGAATTTGATTTCAACGGGAGCTTCGGGAGACACATTTCCAGAACCGTCTGAAGGCTGCTGGACAAGATCTACGGTAGGAATGACAGGTTCTTTCCCCGGGATCGGCTCGCCGGACACCTTAATATTTCGGATTCTACTGGAACCTGAACCCCCTATGCCCTCATCATTCCCCCTGGTGTTGGTATCGGAGCTGACGATCCAGCGAATATATAATATTTCCCGATCATTGCTGTTCGGAAGGGGAGTATTCACCAATCTGCAGGTATCTCCCGGGCAATCAAAACTGGAGACGGCCATTTTAAGATTCGTATTCGGCACATCCTCCCACGTTTGTCGGTCTACACTCGTCTGCACTTTAAAATCACGCGGACCTGACCCGGATGAATTTTGCTCAGAGGATAAGGTGATCTTCTCAAACCCGGTTGTAGACACGGTAGCAAGCCAATACTTTTTCCCGTTTCCATTGTCCCAGCCCTGATAGCTGATCGCTTTCTTGCTTACATCCACATCCTCGAACACACCGCCTACATTGCGAAAAGTAGAAGCTGTCTCATAGATGCCGTATGTAGCCGAGATTACCCCCACATTTTCAGCGGCCTCATCAAACACCCATTCGGCAATCGTCTTTACACCGGTTATTGAATCTGAACCGACAGCATCTGGTGCAGGTGCAGCATTTGCAATCTGGAATGGCAGCAGTATAAGCACGAGCAACAAAGAAATGGATTGGTGTAGCCTTCTTTTCAAATGACCCTTCTTTTGCACTCTCGTTCCCTCTTTTCGCAGATAATAGTTTAAGCGCTTTAACTTTCACTTGCAGCGGACCCTGATTTTCTTTTCCCCTCCTTAAATACGATTTATATGTAAATATAGCGCATTCATTTCTATTCAATCTCTGCATATTTTGTTATTGTTAATGATTTTCTACTTTTACCGCTATTTAATTTCTATCCTGTTCAACAGGTCAATGAACGTGATACGATTGATTCAGGTATGGATCATGTTTCTGCGAGGATCATTCCCGCCGGATTGGAGATGACACCCCTGGAAATCAACTTCTATAAGTCTGATCCCTTTCACATTAGCCGAGAGAAAAAAAATGTCTCAAGTATGCCTTCAAATCATTATCACGATGCTTATGAAATTCTCTACTTAGTGTCTGGAGAGCTGTACTATTTTATAGAAGACCGAACCTTTCAAATCGTCAGCGGGGTTTTATTGTTCATTAACGCTAATGACCTGCACAGACTGATTAATGTAAATGGTACGATGTACGAAAGAGTTACTTTATTGTTTAAAAGGGAGTTCCTTCGCGACTTTTTTGCGGACAGCCCTCTTCCATGCGACCTCTTCTCCTGCTTTCACTCCAGATCAAATGCGATCAAGTTAAGCGGCAACGACCAGATCTTTGTCGAGAATCTTTTTAGCAAATTGATTCATGAAGACACCAAGAGACCTCCAAATTTCGACTACTATCGGAAAATCCTGTTGATGGAGCTGCTGATCTTCATCCAACGAAAAAAGCTTCCGGATCAAAACGAGCATTTTGTAGAAACGAACCGGACCCATAAGAAAATTTCCCAAATCATCCATTTCATCAACGGTAACTTCGCTGAGCCTCTGTCTCTGGAATACATATCGGACAGGTTCTCCATAAGCACCTCCCATTTAAGCCGAACGTTCAAGGACACAACCGGTTTTACTTTCAGCGAATATGTAAATAACACCCGCCTGAAAGAAGCCCGCTCTCTGCTGCAGGACTCCAAATTAACCGTTTCGGAAATCGCTGAGCGTGCAGGATTTGGTAACCTGACCCATTTTGGAAGAGTATTTAAAACCATGACCGGAACCTCACCGCTCAAATACCGCAAACAGAACCGGGTTGATGAAGATAATATCTCTACGCAAGCTTGAGATCAGGTCCTTCGTCCGGACTGCTGCGCCAATCAAGAAAAAACGGGAGCCGTCCATAAGGACGACCCCCGTTTCTCGTAGAAATATAAGCAAAGTATGGTGAAAGATATACTTTCTTATAGTTTATAAAGAAGGAGTGCCCGACCCAAGGCCGGCCACTCCACGTTACCGCTGCCACTTATGGCAGTGCATCCTTCAGCTTCTCTCCCGCCTCCCGCAGAGACTGGAACGTCCCCGCATCGCTCCACCAATCCTTGAGAACATCATAGCTGAGCCTGCGGTTAGCAGCATATATATTATTTACATCGGTAATCTCCAGCTCCCCCCTCTTGGAAGGGGATACTTGGCGGATGATGTCAAACACAGCTTCATCGTACATATAAATACCTGTTACGCAAAATTTGGTCTTGGGATGCTCGGGTTTCTCTTCGATATAAGCAATCCATGCAGAATCTTGACTATCGAACACGGGAACACCGTATCTACGTGCGTCGTCCACCGGCTTCAGCAATACCTTTGCTGTACCTTCAGGCTGCCGAAGATAGCTCTCCACGTAAGGCGTCAGATCATCCATAAACAGATTATCACCAAGCAATACGACAAACCGTTCCCCAGGGAAAATGAATCCTTCTGCTAAATCGAGAGCCTCTGCAATGCCTCCAGCAGCTTCCTGAATCTTATAAGTCAGAGATACACCAAATGCTGCACCGCTGCCTAAAAAATCCGTATACAGACCAGCAGACTGCTTGCTGATGACCAGAAGAATGTCGGTAATTCCTCCCCGGCGAAGCCGATCTATGCCGTAACAGACCATAGGATATTTGCCGACCGGAAGCAAATGTTTGTTCATAAGCCGGGTCAGCGGTTGAAGTCTG
Source organism: Paenibacillus sp. FSL F4-0236 (assembly GCF_038000135.1). Classification (NCBI taxonomy): domain Bacteria; kingdom Bacillati; phylum Bacillota; class Bacilli; order Caryophanales; family Paenibacillaceae; genus Paenibacillus; species Paenibacillus sp. FSL F4-0236. The sequence goes on along the minus strand of NZ_JBBOBK010000001.1, from coordinate 226,399 downwards.
GATCCTGTTCCGCCCGCCAGTATGACTCCTTTCACTTACTTTCCTCCTCTTTATCTAAGTCCTTTGCCTTCGGATCTGCACTTTATATGAAACTCGTTGGATCCACATTCCATTTGTTCATAAAGAGCTTACGATTTCGTTCCACCAGCTCCTGTAGCCCGGTGTGGTATACCTGCTTGAAGCTCGCACTTCCTTCATGGTGTACAAGGCAATCCCCTGCGATGAGCAATCGGTATCCCTTTAGCCTGGCGCGATAACAATAGTCATCATCCTCGTAATGTCCAGGTGAGTATCTCTCATCCAACAGACCTACGGAAGTAAGTAGCTCTCTTTTGAATAAAAAACATAATCCTACCAAACGTTTAGTCTCCAACCATTTTTGAGGATTGGAACGGTTAGTTATCTCTGCAGCCTTATGAAAATCTAACAGACTTTCATAATCAGTCTTCACCTGTTGACGTCCACTCGCATAGTTTGTCACTGGCCCAACAATACCAACTTCAGGAGCACTATATAGCGATCTCTTCAGATTAGTTAACCATCTATGGGAAACCACCACATCATTATTCAGCAGTAACAATTCATCCCCTGATGCTAGCAGTAGACCCAAATTGCAGGCGGATGGAAAGCCTCGATTCTCAGGCAACGAAATAAACGTTATACGATTCGCGCGGCAATAGGCATCCGTTCCATCTGATGAAGCATTATCTACAACGATGATCTCGTAAGGCAGTGGAGTATAAGCACGTATCGATTCCACACAGGACTGCAGCAGTGGCAACGCGTTGTAGGTCGGAATAATAATACTAGTCATCGTCATATCCGGTTCCTCCAAGCGGCTACTTGTCTGCGGTATTCACGCTGCGTTTCGCTATTAAGTAAGCCCCCATCATCTCGACGGGAAAGCACCTCAAGGAGAGCCTCTGCGTGATCCCCTATGATCAGTTTCTCCACAGCATTTCCAGCGCCTATGTTCGCTTGACGCAGCCGATTATGCTTAATCACATTCACCGTTCCAACTTTCTCCACCCTTAGCTTCTCTAATACAGAACGAGCTTGGGCTTTAGGAGGAACTATTAATTCACGGTAGCCTATAGTCTCAAGTGCTCTCCGGGAAAGCGCGTGAGGGACAGCCGTCATAGAGCTAACTCCGAGATCGTACCGTCCAAGAGCATAATTCAGAAACAGCTTGCTGCGAGTAACATCATCGCATAATTCAAAAGAAGGCATCAGTGGATCCAAATCATTAAGAGCCACGTCAATTCCACCATCTACAGCAGCTGTGAATAATCCGAGCTGAGATGCAGGGATAACCATATCTCCGTCCAGGAAGAGCAGAATATCTCCTCGACTCAGCTTCGCACCAATAGCCCGCCCTACATCATGTCCAACTGACTCCGGACAATGCACAACTATTGCTTGACGATGTTGTCTGGAAATGGGAAAGCTGCTATCGCTGCAACCGTTAAGCACGACGATAATTTCAGTAGGTCCCAGCCGCGATACCTGTTGCAGCAGACGTCCCAAGGTCTGCTCCTCGTTACGCGCGGAGATAATAACTGACAAGGTCCCACGTAAGCTCGGTAAATTCAGCACCTCGCGACCTACCTTGGATTGCCGAGACAGAATCGGTGGCCGAGCGGTAGGGATGCCTCTTTTTACCGAACGATTCGATACCCTTTGGCGGGGTGCCAGTGTTGTTTTGGCCTGACTAGATGCTGAACGTTTCTTTACCGTACGAGTTGCTGTTCCTCGTCGAACGGCAGAGCTACCAGACACTTGTAACAGAGCAACCATCATCTCACCATCTCTCTGCGCCGGGTTCCGTCGGTGAACCCCGCCCTGTTTCCCCGGTGTTCAAGCAAGAGGGTGACAGCCTCCATATGATCTGCTGTAATCAACTGTTGCAAAGGATCTGTGCCATCTTCCTTACGTCTGACCGCATTCAGTTTCCCTACATGCACTTTGTGAGCAGCTACCACACGTAAACCACTCAGAACTGCCTGAGCATGTGCCAGAGGGGGACGAGATAATGATTGACTCCCTAAGATTTCAAGCGCTCTTCGGCTGATTGCGTGCGGAACCGCCGTCATCGAACATCCTTTTAGATCTGGACGGCCAAGTAAAATATTAAGTGCATGTTTGGACAGCACCACCGGATGGGGCGAAAGTCTCCTTACCGGTCCGGAATAATCATTAAGCGCTATGTCTGCGCCACCACTAATGGCGGTGACGAAAGGACGTAGCCCCGAGGCAGGAATCACTAAATCTCCATCGGTAAACAAGAGAACCTCTCCCTTAGCTACCTCTGCTCCGACACTGCGACCAGCGTCGTGTCCCAGCGGCAACTCATAGGAAATAACATGCGCACCAAGCGAAAGGGCAATTTCTGCCGTTTGATCGGCTGATCCGTTGACGATTACAATAACCTCGCAGCGCGGATGGACCCTTCTAGCTCCGGATATCACTCCCGCAATGGTCTTCGCTTCGTTCATGGCAGGAATAATAACAGAAACATAGGGATTTGGATGGTTAACGATAGGGATTGCGGCGACTTGCCGCACTGGGCGTGAAGTCCGCCGTTTGATCCGAGAGACCCGCCGTCCCGTGCGGCGGGCAGAAGTACGTTTGGGCTTCATGCTCATCCACCTTCCTTACAGAGCCTATTCGTCAGGCTGAGGGTTACATCACAGTTTATGTACTACGCCGAACAGGGTAACGGCCTTTGTCTCCTGTCATGTGGAAAACAGGACAAATGTACTCACCCTCTTAATTGCTAGGAGGACAACACAACAAAAAGCGCAGCCATCGGCTGCGCTTAGCATTTTGTACATCATCATTGCGAATTAATCAAACACACGATCATCCACTGCCGGTCTGGCTAATGGAGCGCCGATAGCAATCCAAGAGATGACCCCATAGAAATGCGGAGTTTCGCGCAGTCGCACCACTTGTATCACTGCATCTCCATTGGCTCTGCTCTTTAAGGAAGCATAGAAGTAAGGTTGATTCGTCATGGCGACGAGCACATAACCGGTATGACCAAAGTTCTCATCGAACGATACGGTCACTTCCACACTCTCAGCATCCCCATTGAACATGAATGCTGTCATTCCAAACTGCTGAAGCGCTTCTCGCTTACCTGCAGTCTGAATCGGACTGAAGGATAGATGCTCAGCATTTACAGAACTCGGTGCCAAATGGAACCCATTTACTGCGCCGGGGGCAATATGATAATCTTGAACGCTCTCTTCCTCTAGATGACGCGCTTGAATAGAAAATGAAGAGATCTTCGAAGCAACCACCGCTTCGTCCTGAAGCTCTTTCGTGCCTACACTACCCTCAATCAGATGAACGGAATCAATACTGTCTGCCTTCAGCTTGGCTCCATCGATGCTTGCATCCGGAAGCAGCGCTGAGGTGCGAGTTTCATCTGCGAGATGCTCCAATTTGATGATACCAGGCTGCAAGTGCCGATCCTCTACGATTTTGTCAGCCAGATGCTCTCCGTACACACTCCACGACTGCAAATGTAAAGCATTCACTGAGCCTTCGGCTAACTTTTCTTCAGTAATACTGCCTTGCGGCAATAGATCGGAACTGCGGACCTCTTCTGACAAATGCTTCAAGGTGATGCTGTCTGATCGAATGTGATGACCATCCACCGCTTCCTCTACCAAATGCCCACCAAAGACGCTACCTGGGGCCAAATGGAATGATTGGATAGTTCCGCCTTCAATCTTTCCACCTGTTATGCTGCCATCCGGCAACAGATCGGAGCTGTGCACCTCTTCTGACAGATGCTTCAAGGTGATACACCCAGATCGCAGATGACGGCTATCTATCGTATCCCCCGCTAAATGCCCCCCATACACGCTGCCTGGGGCCAGATGGAAAGCATGAATGGATCCACCCTCCAGCTTCTTACCAGGAATGCTACCATCTGGCAGCAGATCAGAACTACGAACCTCTTCTGACAGATGAGCCAGAGTAATCTCTCCGTGCCGGATATGACGGCCTTTTACTGTACTTGGACTCAGGTGACTTCCATTTACACTTCCAGGCACAAGATGATTTGAATCTACGGATGCTTTTGCCAACTTCTCTCCGGTAAGGCTGCCGTCCGGCAGCAGATCAGAACTACGAACCTCTTCTGACAGATGAGCTAGGGTAATTTCACCGTATGCGATATGACGTCCTTCTACTGTACCCGGGCTCAGATGACTACCATCCACACTTTCTGGTACAAGATGAACTGAATCTACGGATTCTTCTGCCAGCTTCTCACCCGTAATGCTACCATCTGGCAGGAAATCGGAGCTGCGTGTTTCTGGTGCTAGATGAGCCAGGGTAATCTCACCGTACCCGATATGACGTCGTTCTACTGCACCTGAGCTCAAATGACTGCCCTCTACACTTCCTGGTGCCAGATGGTTTGAATCTACGGATTCTTCTGCCAGCTTCTCACCGGTAATGCTGCCGTCCGGCAGTAATTCTGAGCTGCGTGTTTCTGGTGCTAGATGAGCCAGGGTAATCTCACCGTACCCGATATGACGTCGTTCTACTGCACCTGAGCTCAAATGACTGCCCTCTACACTTCCTGGTGCCAGATGGTTTGAATCTACGGATTCTTCTGCCAGCTTCTCACCGGTAATGCTGCCGTCCGGCAGTAATTCTGAGCTGCGTGTCTCTGGTGCTAGATGAGCCATTGTAATTTCACCATACCCGATATGATGGCCTTCTACTGCACCCGAACTCAGATGACTACTCCCTACACTTCCAGGTTCAAGATGAATAGAACTAACGGATTCTTCTGCTAGCTTCTCACCGGTAATGCTGCCGTCCGGCAGTAATTCTGAGCTGCGTGTTTCTGGTGCTAGATGAGCCAGGGTAATCTCACCGTACCCGATATGACGTCGTTCTACTGCACCTGAGCTCAAATGACTGCCCTCTACACTTCCTGGTGCCAGATGGTTTGAATCTACGGATTCTTCTGCCAGCTTCTCACCGGTAATGCTGCCGTCCGGCAGTAATTCTGAGCTGCGTGTCTCTGGTGCTAGATGAGCCATTGTAATTTCACCATACCCGATATGATGGCCTTCTACTGCACCTGAGCTCAAATGACTGCCATCTACACTTCCTGGTGCCAGATGGTTTGAATCTACGGATTCTTCTGCCAGCTTCTCACCAGTGATGCTGCCGTCCGGCAGTAATTCTGAGCTGCGTGTCTCTGGTGCTAGATGAGCCATTGTAATCTCACCATACCCGATATGATGGCCTTCTACTGCACCCGAACTCAGATGACTACTCCCTACACTTCCAGGTTCAAGATGAATAGAACTAACGGATTCTTCTGCCAGCTTCTCACCGGTAATGCTGCCGTCCGGCAGTAATTCTGAGCTGCGTGTCTCTGGTGCTAGATGAGCCATTGTAATCTCACCATACCCGATATGATGGCCTTCTACTGCACCCGAACTCAGATGACTACTCCCTACACTTCCAGGTTCAAGATGAATAGAACTAACGGATTCTTCTGCCAGCTTCTCACTGGTGATACTACCGTCGGGTAACAATTCAGAACTGCGCGTTTCTTTTGCCAAATGAGCTAACGTAATCTCGCCATTTCGAATATGACGACCTTCCACTGCGTATGGACTCAAATGACTGCCATCTACACTTCCTGGTACTAGATGATTTGAATCTACGGATTCTACTGCCAGCTTCTCACTGGTGATACTACCGTCGGGTAACAATTCAGAGCTGCGCGTTTCTTTTGCCAAATGAGCTAATGTGATTTCACCATTTCGGATATGACGGCCTTCCACTGCGTCCGGACTCAGATGACTACCATCCACACTTCCTGGTATTAGATGATTTGAATTTACAGATTCTCTCGCCAGCTTTTCTCTGGTAATACTGCCGTCTGGAAGCAAGTCTGCGCTACGTGCATCTTTGGCTAGATGAGCTAAGGTGATTTCACCGTACCCGATATGGCGGCCTTCTACTGTATCCGGGCTCAGATGGCTGCCATTCACACTTCCAGGTATAAGATGATTTGAGTTCACAGATTCTTCCGCCAGCTTTTCTCTGGTAATACTGCCATCTGGGAGCAAGTCTGCGCTACGTGCATCTTTGGCTAGATGAGCTAAGGTGATTTCACTGTGCCCAATATGACGTCCCTTCACTGTATCCGAGCTCAGATGACTGCCATCTACGCTTCCGGCCATGAGATGAATAGAACCTACGGATTCCTCAGCGAGCTTCTCGCCGGTAATACTACCGTTAGGCAGTAGCTCAGAGCTAAACGTTTCTTCTGCCAAATGAGCCAGTGTGATTTCACCATGCTGAATGTGACGACCTTCTACTGCACCCAGCCTCAGATGACTTCCGTCTACACTTGCAGGTACTAGATGAATAGAATCTACGGATTCTTCTGCGAGCTTCTCTCCGGTAACACTGCCTTCTGGCAGCAAGTCGGAACTACGTGCATCTTCGGCTAGATGAGCCAGCTTGATCTCACCATGCCCGATATGACGTCCTTCAATCGTATCCATACATAGATGGCTGCCGTCTACACTGCCCGGTGAAAGATGCTGGGAATCCACAGCCCCTTTGGCCAGCTTAGACCCGCTAATGCTGCCCTCCTGTATTTGAATCGAAGAGATGGAATTAGGAATGATATGACCATTTCCGATGGACAACGGCCGGATATGCGCCCCGCCGATACTTCCCGGATTCATATGTCTGCTCTGAACCGCACTATCGCTAATGGATTTTGAATGAACTGCATTCACAGATAAATGCTCTGCCTGAACTGCCGACACTGCTAATTTACTGGAATCTACGCTTCCATCAGCAAGCTTAGCCGAAGTGACCGACAAATCACTAATTTTATCCGTCGATACACTTTCGGGGGACAGCTTTAACGATGTCACCGCATGATCAGCCAGATGATGTGGCTGCACTGCTCCAGCGGCCAAATGAATCTCTCTTACCGCAGCAGAAGCCAGCTTATCTCCCGAAACCGAGCCGGACTGAATCGCAGCGGTAGTCACACTATTTTCACCGAGATGTCTCCGTTCCACAGCTCCAGTGGCAAGATGATCTTTATCCACTACAGCATCCTGCAAGGCACGACCGCTCACGCTGGCATCTGCTAGATGTTTCTCCTCCACAGCACAAAAAGCAATATGCTCCCCACTCACCACTTCCCGAGCAATCGTGCTTCCAATCACCGATCCTGCTGCTAGTTTAGCTGAACTTACCACTCCGTCCGCTAACTTGGCGGATGTAACACTCTGTGGACGCAGATGCTCTGCACCCACAGACTCTGAAGCCAGCTTTTCTCCAGTAACAGCACCAGAGGATAGATGATCCGTATGCACAGCTTCATCCATAAGCTGCTCCGAGCCTACCGCTTCCGAAGCTAAATGGGAGTGGTTCACAGCCTCACGTTCCAGATGATTAGAGGAAACAGCTTGCATAGCGATTTGCGGTCCGCGTATGGCGGATTTGGCAATATGTCTGGTGGTTACAGCTTCATCTGCTAGCTTATGTGCGAGTATGCTTTGATCAGCGATTTTCGATGAGGTGACCGCTTGTTCAACCAGCTGTGCAGTACCTACCGCACCCTCTGTTAGCTTTAAAAAGGAGATACTTCGGTCAGCTAGGTGGCGACTCGTTATTTCCCCGTCGCTGATATGGGAACCGTGTACGCTTTCTGCACTTAGGTGGATGCTTCTCACTACTTCTGCACCTAGCTGCTTGGAACCAATAGCACCATCCGCTACATGTGCACCTTCGATCACACCCGGCTGGAGCTGTCCCTTGCCAATCAGCTTGCTGGCAAGCTGCTCTGGACCGATCGCTCCCGGAGCCAAATGTCTGGCGGTGATCAGAGCATCGCTAAGATGGCGCCCCTCAATAACAGCATCAGCCAGCTTGGAGCTGCTTATTTCTCCATCGGCTATAATATCGCCAGATACCGCTGCCTCAGCCAGCTTGGAACGGTCAATACTCCCGTTTGCCACGTGGCGGCCTGTGATACTGCTACTTCCTATTTTTTCACCAGTAACCGCGCCATCTTCCAGTAGATCCGCCGTAATAATCAGATCGCTCAAATGACGGCTCTCAATTGATTTATCCGCAATTTGACCGCCGCCTATAATCCGATCAGCCAGCTTCTCTGGACTAATACTACCGTTCTTCAGCTTCTCTCCACTGATGGAATGATCCAGCAGCTTTCCACCACTAACGCTTCCTTCTGCTAAATGCTCACCCACTATAGATTCAGGCGCGATTTTCGAAGAAGTAACTGCCTTGTCCGCGATATTGATACTCTGCACAGCGTAATCTTGCAGCCATGGTGTACCAATAATGCCGAACTTCAGCTTAGAACCGTCAATGGTGCGTGGAGCAATTTTGGCTCCAGTAACCGCTGCATCTGATAGATCATCTGTATAAACAGGCTGAAACCGTTCTTTCTCGGGAGCGAACCAAATCGTTTCAGGAAGATTATCCGCCTGTTTCTGAAGCTGCTCTTCCACTATAGGCTCTGGCTCTGGTTGCAGAACTGGTACGGAAATTGATTCCTCTTGAACGACTTCAGCTACTCCTCCTCCACTTACCTGAACTTCCGCAATCTCTGAATTGCTGACTCCGTCACTGATACTCCCTGAATCCTTAGAGCTGCTTTTGGTATCCAGCATACTCAGTTCCTCTGTATTGGGATTATCTACAAAATAGAGTCGTTTTTGTGGACTGCGCGGCTGCTTTTTTTTGGAACCCCTCACAAGCAGTCTCCTCCTTCCATCTATTGTTTCTCCTAGGCATCATATGCAGCGGTATGGGCTGATGACACCCTTTTGCGATAAGCCCTTTATAAGATTCTGATGAAATTTTTAATTTCTTATATTAAAAAAAAGGCTTCTGCCGCCGCGCATTCGTCCACCCTGACATGCGGGTACAAACATACAATGACTAGAGTAGTAAAACGGGAATCACGTGACCGAAGAAACAGGAGGAACAAACATGGGGCATAAGCTCGTTGGAATACTACTAAATGCCGATATGCACCGGGGCGTTCCCCGGCTAAAAACAGGACAGGAGTCTCTATCCAATTATGAAGAGGCGGCCGCTGCATACGGCTTAGTCCCCTGCTTTCTGAAGCTCGCGGACATCAATACAGACTCAGGCTTCAGCGCCGCCTATATAAAGGGATCTCATGGATATAAAAGCGTAGTAGTTCCTACGCCAACTGTCATCCATAACCGGGCCATATACAGCCAGAATAGCCCAGGAATGCAACGTCTGCTGCGGCACCATCCTTTGGTGTACAATACTTGCAATCGATACGGCAAGGATGAGATCCATGAACTGCTTGAGCAGCATGAAGAGCTGCGTGAGGTTTTGCCAGCAACAACTGGCGTATCTGGACTCAAACAAATGATGAATCGTCACCCCGATCTTATTCTTAAACCTTGCCGTGGAAGCATCGGGAATGGGGTCATGCGACTGGTTCGTAAAGGGCCTCAGCGCTGGAGCTTAAATTATCTCTCCCCCTCCATGCGGCGCTGGATAAGTACTCCCGTATATCAGGGGGCGCTGCCAAAAATGCTCCGGGCACGCCTTGCCTCTGTCCCTTATCTCGTGCAGGAGCGTATTCCCCTTGCTGAGATTGGAGGACGTCCCTTTGATTTACGCGTCACCGTTCAACGTGGCTGGGGAGGCGATTGGCAGGTTACCGGTCTCTTTGCTAAACTAGCACCCCCTGGGGGGTTTGTCTCTAATATAGCCCGTGGAGGAGAAGCGTTAAGCTCTTCCTTTGCGCTGGAAAAAGCCTTCTCTAGAGGAATAGCGGCCCATATCCGTATAGCTGTCGAAACACTTAGCCTTGTTATAGCTCGTTGTCTCGAACAAGACCTTCCAGGGCTGGCCGATATCGGACTGGATATAGGCATTACAAAGGATGGTCGCATCTTCTTCATAGAATGCAATGGCCGCGACCAACGCTATGGATTTCACAAAGCCGGCCTTACGGAGATTTGGAAGGAGAGTTACCGAAGACCTATGGGATACGCACGTTTTTTACTAGAAAAGAACAGCCTCATATATAACAGTTATTGATTTGTCTCCTATTCTATGTCAATATAATGCAGAGCAGAAGGCGGCCACATACGACCGTACTGCTGTATTATGGAAGGGAGATGGGCATGGTAAAACAATTGCTGCGGCTAATGACCGAGCTATCCTCGCACCGATGGCTTTCACGGTTAATGGGGTCTTTTTCTCATAGTAGACTCAGCCGTTTTCTAATCCCGGTATTTATTAAGACTTATCAAATCCCCTCCGCCCAAGCGGAGAAGAATCCTGGAGAATATCTCACTCTTAATGAGTTTTTCAGCCGCCGGCTGAAGCCTGGCATGCGGCCTATTGCAACCGATGCTGACGCTTTAGTTAGTCCCGTAGATGCAATGATTACTGCTATGGGTGACATTTCCTCTGGTACGATTATGAATGTAAAAGGGCAGGATTATAAGATCGAGGATCTACTGAATCATTCTCCGCATCTGGAGCTATACAAGAGAGGATTTTTCTTCGTCCTTTATCTAAGTCCTACGGATTATCACCGGATTCACTCTCCCCTTACTGGACATAAGGTTGAGAGTGATCATATTCGTGGACGAGCCTATCCTGTCAACGATTTCGGCATGCGACATATGAAGGGCGTACTGAATCGCAATGAACGTCTTATCACGTATATCGCCGGAGACTACGGAGAAACCGCAGTAGTAAAGGTAGGCGCGATGAACGTCAGCAGCATCGGGTATACGGATGCTAACGCTACCGAGTGGCAAATCGGCGATGATCTAGCCTATTTCGAGTTCGGCTCTACTGTAGTACTACTTATGGAGAGCGGTACTTTTACCCCGAGACCCAAGCTTGAGGTCAACACGAAGGTAAAGATGGGGGAATTGCTAGGGACGCTACATCGGCCGCTTTAGTAAAGCTATAATATAACAAAATAAGGGTATCCCTAACCGATTAAAAATCGGCGCCGGGATACCCTTGTTTTGTTTATTTCACTTTAGAGCTTGTTACGCTAGCATAGTAATCCAGTACATTGTTGATGATCACAGCTGCTTCAGCTCTTGAGGCCGAAGCTGTCGGATCCATTTTTCCACCGCTGCCTCCATTTACTAAACCAAGATCTTTGAAGGCATAGACCGCTTCTTTAGCATAACCCGCAATAGAAGCATCATCTGGGAAGTCATGGTTAGTCGCTTGCGGCAATTCAACATTCAGTTTCTTCAATGCATTAAATAGAATTACACACAGGTCCTGACGACTAATGCTGCTATTAGGAGCAAACATACCATTACCGATACCATTGATCAGTTGATTAGAAGTCCCAATCTCAACATAGTTTTGATACCAAGCATCTTTCAGAACGTCAGTAAACTGCTTTTGATTCTCGCCCATGCTGAAGTTGAAGCTTTTTACTACCATGGCAACAAACTCGGCACGGTTTACCTTCCCACTTGGATTAAAGCTTCCGTCTGTGCGTCCGCCGATAATATTTCTCTCCACCAGCGCTGCAATCGCAGATTCTGCCCAGCTAGGAATTAGAGTAGCATCTTTAAACTTATTCTTAAGCTCTTGTCTGATTAGCTCCGGTGTCTTCGTTTTTCCATCTGTTATCGGAGACTGAGGCTGCTGTTCTCCAGGTTTTACGACTTCTCCAGGAATCGATGGTACTGAAGGTACCGCTGGGGTAGTCGGTGTTGGTGTACTTGGTTGACCACCAGCTCCACCGCTGTAAGGTTTAACGATCACAGAGATCTGTACCTTCAGGCCAAGTGGATTAGCTATACCCTCAGGGAAGACAAGATCCCCCTTGATGGTGTACGTTCCTTCCGTATTACCGTTATAGCCTTCCTTGTTCCACTGAACAGAAACGACCTTATTCATCCCGGTATTCAGGGTTACTGATACTGAAGCTGGTAGCTCCAGTGCGTCAAAACTGGTACCATAAGCAACGCTTTTACTTGCTAGTGCTTGCACTGCCGTGATTTCCGGTATCATAATGACCTCCGGCAGTACTTCAATCGTAATGGATGCCTTCAGGTCTTTGGGATTGCTGACACCTTCCAGAGGTACTAGCGCTCCTTTCAGGATATAAGCTCCTTGCTTATCGCTATTGTAACCTTCACTATTCCAATCGATGGATATCGCCTTTGTCTCACCGTTGTTCAAAGTAGCTATGACCGATGATGGTAGCTTCAATCCATTAAATGGAGTGCCGAATGGAACGCTCTTACTTTCCAAATCCTGCACTATGACAATCTCAGCGACACGAATCACTTCGGGCATTACCTGAATGGTGATGGAAGCTTTCAGATCATTAGGGTTGATCATTCCTTCTTCTAATACCATAGTACCGCTCAGCACGTATGATCCTTCCACATTGCCGTTATAACCAGCAGGGCTCCATTTAACAACAAGTTCCTTCTGCTCATACGTATCAAGCGTTACTGTAGCTGAAGACGGCAATTCCAACTTATCAAAAGCGGTGCCAAATTCAACATTTTTGCCCTCCAGCTTCTCAACTTTAGTAATCTGGATAGGTTTAGTGCCTTCTGGCAGTACAACCACTGTAATAGAAACAGTTTGATGGGTACTATTCAATACCCCCTCAGGAAGCTCAAAGCTACCTGCCAGCGTATAACTCCCCGCTTTTCCACCGTTGAAATCTTTACTATCCCATTGTACAGGCAAGTGAATTACCCTTTTGTTGCCCAATGTAGCTTCCACTGTAGCTGGTAAATTCAATTCTCCTGCAGCAGTTCCGAACGGCACACTCAGCAGTTGCGGCTGAACAATCGATATAATTTCTTTAGCATGGGTATCTTCTGTCCATTTGGCATAATACACCGTGCTTATGTTCATTACCGTTTCTACGGTTAATGCATTACCAGTCCCTTCTTTATTATCAAACCAGCCAGCAAAAATGTAGCCTTCACGTTCCGGTACCCGAGGTAAGGTGCTTATTGCTTCACCTTTAAATGCGGTTACTTTGGTTGGAGCCGGTGAGTCCAGATAATTCTGATCGAAGGTGACTTCAATCGGATCAGCATAAATGAGTTCAACATATTGTAAATTTGCATTTAATCCGTTAAAAATCATATACACATTTTGTTTTCCAGTCACTTTGGTTCTGTCTAGGAAGGTTTCCGCTGTCAAATAATGATCAATGTAAGAATTTCCAGGCGTTTGTTTGGTGCTTGCCATTCCATAATTCCCCCAAGCAGCGCCTGCTTTCTGTGCAAAACTAATACTTGCAAATTCATTACCAAGTTCAAAAGAACCTCCGCCGCTGTAAGCATCAGCGTATGCTCTTCCTTGTGTAATAGCTCTTTTAACTGGTTTACCCGTATTGTCAGCCTCTGTATAGAATTTAAAAGATGGAGACGATCCGCCTTCACGGGCATACTGCACTCTTACTTCCACAAGATTAGTTAAGTCAACCTGACCGAAATAAACAAGGTCATTAGAATTGACATAACTCATGGCGTCCGTACCACTTTCGAATCTGAACTGGGTATTCGTTGCATAAATCCATGGTGCATTATAAGGATAGATTCTAATACCGCTCTCTACTTTCAGTGTTTCTCTCGGAGCAATATTGATTGGCATAGACGATATGCTCAAATCTGTTATAGCCGCTTTCAAGGAAGCTATGGCTTCTGCAACAACCTCGTCGTTAATCGGCTCAGCAAGAACAGCCTTAACCTCATCCAGCACAGCGTTGAATTTGAGCTTTTTGTAAGCTGTGTATGCATTCATATCGATATTTTGAGCAGCCTTGATATCCGCATCTAACACCGATGTGTCTACATTGTCCTGCTTCAGCTGGAAGGTTAGCCAGTTCAGGTCAATACCAGCACTCTCAAATACAATTCTAAGGGTATGCTCGCCCGCCGACAGCTGAATATCAGGAATTCTAAAGGTTTTCCATACCCCTTTAGTCGTGGTGAGGTCGAAGGTACCCAGTAGCTTATCGCCATCATAGATGCCAAAGGACATTTGGGCGACATCCGATTGGCTAGAGCGAATTCGTGATGTGACTTTGTACATGCCTTCTTTCTCTACATTTACCTTATAGGAGATGGCTTCTCCCTTACTTGTGTTGGTGTAGCATAATCCACCGTCTACGTCATTACTGCTTACTGGCGTGATTATCGGAGTAATGGAGGCAAATTCCGTCTCAGCTACCTTCAATTTAGTATTTTTCCCAATCTTCTTTACTGCCAAAGCTACATCACTGTTGATTCTGACATAATCAAAATCAACAACAAATGGATCTGTAAGATTCTGACTTCCATTAGATGCAAGTAATCCAAACTTCGGATTGGCATAATTCGCAGTTGTACTGCCAAGTGAAATATATTCCTTGCCGTCAGCGCTGACATAACCGGAATAGCTGTTGCCTATTTTTTTCAAACGTAAATACAGCTCTTTCTTTTCTCCAAAAATACTGGTGAGCTGACTGGCAGACAGTTGTCCGATGGTAACAGGCTCCGTACCTCCGGTTTCTTTGGTCATACCGATGATCTTGCCGCTACTGTATTCATACTTCACCCAGATATAGTTATTGTTATCCTGTGAAGCCGTGATGCCGACGCCGTTATAATTTTGATTTGGCGCTTTGCTCATATTAATTTTCACTGTTGCTTCCCAGTTGCCGAAGGCCTCCTGCTGGAAATAGTTCTTCAAATCTGCATGATCACTCCAGAAGTCGCCTCTTTCAGCGATGATTCTCAAATTGCCGAGAGCAGTGCTCAAAGACCAGTTTTTGTTGTTTTCTGTATTGGTAGCAGTCTCTTTATTAATCGTCCAAAAGTTGCTTAGATTTGTACTATCGAACTCATCGCTCTGTGGTGTCGTACCAAACTGTATCACATAGGAATTCGCCTGATCGGAGCTGATACATTTGATCGTCACTCTTTTATTGATGAGATCTACGTTGGCCGTTGCTTTTACACCATCATTCGTTTCAAACGTAACTTCAGGTAAAGTAGCCCCGTTACTGAGACCTACATCATAACTGAACCTAGTCTGTGCAAACCCCTCAAGCGGCTTACCATCAATAGAGATATTCTTTAAATAAGCATAGGTCGGATTCTCAAAAATCGGTTCCAAGCCTTCCTCCGAAGAGAAAATAACCTTGTAGATCCGTTTCTCTCCTCCGGCCGAAGCAGTAATTACAGCAGCCGGTCTATCTTTATCGGCTTGTCGTATACTTACGTCTACACCAGCTATCGCCGTAGCTTTGACTTCAGGATAGCTGCTAGTTTCAGTCGTTTCACCAAAGGCTTTATAGTCGAGTTTCAATGGATTAAATATTTTGATCTTTTTGCCGCCAACCGTAATATCAGAGAGCTGTGGATCTCCTGATTTGTCCGTATTCACCCGGAACCAATCTCTTCCCGGCGTATAATCGACCACATAATCAATCTTTGCCGTTCTTGCAAAGGCTGGAGATTGCATCAAAAAGCTCGTGATATTCTTGGCAGAACGCTGCAATTCTCCCAGGGTCAGACTGCCGTTAGCAAGCGATGTCATCGTATTAAAGGTACTGTTATTCCGATTCTTATGCGTTTCTGCATAATCGTTCGGAATTACCATGTAAAGGTCATTTTGGGCACGGACCATGGCTTTGCCGTTGGTTTCATCATAACGATTGGTAGTGGCATAGAAGCCCTGATCCTCACTCATCTTCGCCCACCAGTCTGTCATGACAATCCCATCAAAGCCCCACTCTCCACGGAGGATGGTCGTATTCAGGTCATAGTTACTGGAAGCCCAAGTTCCGTTTACCGGACCGTAGGACGTCATCACTGAACGCGCCTTTCCACTCTTTACTGCCATTTCATAACCTTTCAAATAAATCTCGCGAAGCGCTCTTTCAGAGACAAGTGCATTCACAAGATGCCTATCCGTTTCCTGATTGTTCGCTGCGAAATGCTTAATAGTAGGCGATGTACCGTTCTTCTGAAGACCTCTTGTCTGCGCAGCAGCCATGATGCCTGTCAGTAACGGATCCTCTGAAAAATACTCAAAGTTTCTTCCGTTCAGGGGACTTCTGTGGATATTGATTCCCGGTCCAAGCAGCGTATCGATATTGTTAATCAGCATTTCTTTACCGAGAAGATCGAACAATCTTTCATTCAGCTCGGTGTTCCACGTACAGGCAAGCATCGTCCCGTTCGGGATACTGGTTGCCTTCTCTGCATTGGTCTCCATCCGGATTCCTGAAGGACCGTCGGCAGCACTGTCGATAGGGAGTCCGAATTTCAGCAGATTTTTAGTGACACCACCAAAAGCCGCAGCGGTTCCGGCAGTAACTTTAGGGCTAGACATCCCTTCCCCTAAAATAATGGCCCCCAGATCGTTGTTAGACAATTGTGCAATGAACTGATCCATAGTCACTTTCTGATTGTATACATCCAATAAGGTATAACCCTTGTCCCCAGTTTGTGGAATGGACGCAGGGAGATTTTGCTTGATTCTTTCATCCAAGTCGGTAATCCGTGTCGGTACCTTTTCAGTGACAGTGGTAAAAGTACCATTTTCATTCGGTTGTCCTGGTTTGATACGATCAAATTCCTTAGTTGGCGCGAGCGCTTCCTGCAAGGTTTCTACAACCTTCAAAGCATTAAGGCTGTATACTCCTTGCTTTTCGCTGTCACTTACACTGTTGCCTACGTAAATATTATAGTCACCAGCTTCTAGAACATAAGATGAATCATGACCTGTAATTCCACTATCATCATATGAGGCCATATCTTTGGTGTCATATGTGATGGTGATCGACTGTGATTCCCCAGGCTGTAACAGCCGGGTCTTAGCAAAAGCAGCAAGCTCCTTGGCCGGTTTGCCAAGTTTACCTTGTGGTGCACCGTAATAAATCTGTACAACTTCTTTGCCTTCCACCTTACCTGTATTCTGAACAGTTACAGTCACTGCAACCTCATTCTCACCAGCGTTGACATTATCAGTCGTGATCTTGAAATTGGTATAGGACAGTCCGTACCCAAATGGATAGAGCACCTTATCCGGAGCAAAGGTCTCAAAATAGCGGTAGCCTACATAAATATCCTCACTATAAGAATTTTCAGTTTTGCTGCCAAAATGTGCAGTAGAAGGATAGTCAGCAAGTGTAGCTGCAATCGTGTCGCTCAATTTACCGCTTGGCGTAACGTCTCCGGTCAGTACGTCGGCTACTGCGCTACCGCCTTCCATCCCCCCTTGCCATGTGTACAAAATAGCAGCTTTGGGATAGTTTTTAGCCCATGACATATCGATAACGTTGGCTACGTTCAATACGATGGCCACTCGGTCGAATTTGGCATAGACCCGGTTGAGCATGTCTACTTCAAGGTCTGTCAGCTTATAGGCACCCTTGACGTCCGTATTATCTTTATCTTCACCGGCTGTTCTGCCGATGATGACCACAGCTGTATCCGTTTTTGCTTTTGCTGCATCCACAATTTCATCGGTTAAAGGCATTTCTGCCTGTGACCATGGCTCTGCTGCCCAGCCACCACCGCCATTGTTGAAAGGATTCTTTTTGATCCAGTCGGCATAAACCTTCGCCAGATCTTCATTTAACTTGAGACTGGGATTGTTCCGAAGACCTTCCAGAATCCCATTCACATAATCTACTCTTACCGCACCGCCAGATCCTGTGCCTGACTTGTAATAATGCGCTTGTATGCGGCCAAATACCGATACATTTTCACTCATCTTGATAGGGAGCACTTGTTCATTCTCATTTACTTGTGATCCTGCTGGTTTATACTCCGGATTTTGCAGCAACACAATACCTTCAGCGGCCACTTCTCTGGACACATCCGCTAAACCCGGGAGAACCTTAGCCAAAACGGGAGAACTTGTACTAGGCGTTATGATTGAGGTTATCAGAATGCAGCAGAATAATATTTTAAGTAAGCGATTACAATTTTTCCTCATACTTATCACTATTCCTTTCGATTAAGGTACAGCTTAGGATAATGGGTCATCGTAAAGAGCGAGATTTCAATTAAGAATTTCTAATGCATAAACGTTCGCTTCATAAACCGATAGGATGATTTTACTTTCAGGAAGGAGTTATTCTCTAAGAGCGCTAGCCGCTGTGGAGTAAGGCTTATTCAAGCATCAAGTGTGTTACTGATTAAATCTAAACCGGTTTAGATTTTTCGCATAATTCTCCTAACTCATACTTACAAATTAAAACGTGCGAAAATGTTCATTAATTCCTCCTTTACTTTTTAAACTTACATTGAATACTATCATCAGAAATATCATCCTAACATAGAAAATCCTCATAGATTTATTGAATATACTCATGTATCACAGAATTCAAGTTTTTCAAAATAACTAAAAAGACTCACTCGGCCGATAGCTAAACTTATAAACCGAAGTTAAGATGGGCCCATTATAAAACAGTTACATTAAAAATAGCAGGGAGAATCAGCATCGCTCAATGCCGATTCTCCCTGCTATAAAAACCAAATGCAAGCTCGTGGACTTTCGTTGAAGTAGAATTATTTTGCAGATAAAAGACTCTCAGTAATGTAATTTAACTGCGCTTCAAGCGTAACGGGATCACTATATGTATCAGCGGTTGGGTCCAGTTGGAATACGTTGCCTGTTTTTACGGCAGGAAGATGCTTCCATAAGGGGTTGTCATAGACGATTTTCGGATCACTCGTATCGCCAGCCCATGGGCATGTGAATACAATATCTCCAGCAAATTGAGGCAGCTTCTCAAGGGAGATTGTTGCCCAACCAGTGCCACTGTCTATAGCTTCTTTCTGCGCTTCAGGAGGTGCTTTCAGACCAAATTCATTATAAATAATTTCTCCACCGCGCCCGTAGCTGTGACCGAATACGAATAGACCACCGGAAAACGGATTTAGGATCGAAACTGTTTTGTCACCTACAGCTGCTAACACCTGAGGCTTCAATTCTTTGATTTTTTTGTTCCATTGTTCCACCCAAGCTTTAGCTTCGGCTTCTTTCCCCGTTAATGTACCGAAATCAAGCATTTGATCTCTGATAGTTTTTGCACCGTATTGAATGGCTACTACTGGCGCTATTTCGGCCAGCTTGTCGAGTCCTTCCATTCCGGAGAATACAATAATAAGATCAGGGTTCAGCTCTAAAATGTGTTCAAGAGATGGTTCATCTCCAAGGCCTTGAACGCCTTCCAGCATTCCTTCAAAGTAGGGACTGTTTAAGACACCATTCATAACACCAACCGGTTTGATTCCTAACGCCAAGAAGTATCCTGTGTCGAAGGAGGTTAAATCGACAATCCGTTTCGGATGTCTGGGTACTTGAATATCCCCGTTACTTGCTTGATATGTAACCATGTCCACTTCGCTGGATGAGTCATTGGTGTTTGATGAAGATACGGCACTCTCTGTCCCGTCTACTGAGGAGGTAGTATGCTCAACTGCTTGTCCGCAAGCTGCTAGCAGTAACGTTATAACCAAAGTAAACACAAGCAATAGGTAAGTTTTTGGAGATTTAAACAAAATAAATTCACTCCAATCGACATAATATATAATGATACTGATAATCATTATCAATGCAACTATATAATATTATTCTATTCTTGGCAATGGAGAATGCGTTAACATCTACTGCATGTACCTTTTGGACACCTACTACACACTAAAAATAAAAGGACAGCCCCATGGCTGTCCCTTAATCTTTTCAAGTCATTATATGCTCTTTACATCTGTTACGCCTATTACACATGTCCTTGCTTAGCAACATCACGCGCCTTGGCCGCAACCTGTTCCGGATCTCCTAAATAAAAGCGGCTGATTGGATTAATGTCCTCATCCAGTTTGTACACGAGTGGTACTCCTGTAGGAATATTGAGCTCCAGCAGTGCTGCCTCATCAATATCTTCCATAAATTTGATCAACGCTCGCAGTGTATTGCCATGGGCTGAAATGAGCACCCGTTCCTTTTTACGTACAAGGGGAACGATGCGGTTTCTCCAGAAATCACCCACACGATGAACAGTATCTTCCAGACTCTCGCCTCGCGGAATATCCTCCGGACGAATACTGCTATAACGAATATCATTTCTGGCATACCGAGGATCATTAAGCTCAAGCAGTGGAGGCCGAACCGATAAACTCCGTCGCCAGAGATGCAATTGTTCTTCACCGTATTTTATCGCCGTTTCACTTTTACTAAGTCCCTGAAGTGCACCATAATGCCGTTCATTCAGCTTCCAGGACTTTTGCACAGGAATCCACAGCAGATCCATTTCATCGAGAACATAGTTGAGTGTTTTGATCGATCGTTTGAGTACCGATGCAAAAGCTAGATCAAATGTATACCCTTCATCCTTCAAAAGCTTGCCAGCAGCCTTAGCCTCTTGAATACCCTTCTCGGTTAAATCCGGATCACTCCAACCCGTAAACAAATTCTGCACATTGTACTGGCTTTCACCATGACGTATCAGTACGATTTCGTACATTTTATCTCTCCTCCCACCTATATGCTCTCGAACTCTGTTCCATCATGCAATAGATCACCGTGATAATCTCTAGTATGGGCGTTTTTTGGGCAATTGAATGTAAGATATGCAACAGAATGCAAAATTACCCTCACAGGAGATTTATTCTATTGTATCAAATATACATTCTTATATTTCAAAAAAACCGGAAGCCTGTTGGCCCCGGTTATTTAAAGTCTTTGGTCATATCCAGCGATTGTATACCTGCTCAGTTTAGAACCAGCTATCTATGGCAAAAGCACTCGATTGTTTTAATCTTCTCAAACGGTTTCTAAAAAGCCCTGCGCCTCCACTTTTACAATCGGTGTTGCAGATTCGGCGTCTGATCATCATCCCATGCGTCTCCCCTTCCAAGAAGTTATGTAAATTCTCTGTAAACTAAACTGCAAAGTATTTACCCTTGGATGAAATAACTGAAACAACGAATGCAAATCAGCGGATCTCAGATGGACTTTTTCCGGTATACTGCTTGAACTGACGGCTGAAAAAGAAAATGTCACGGTATCCAAGTGCATCCGCTACCTCAGTAACATTCATCCCAGCGTAGAGCAGCAAATGCTGAGCACGCTCAATCCGAGCTCGAATGACATAAGATTGAACGGAAGAGCCAGTAAGCTCCTTAAACTTAATTGAGAAATACCGAGGCGACAGCCCTGCACGTGCAGCAAGATCCTCTACGCGATGCGAAATCCCGGGATGTTGGCTCACATAATTCGCTATTTCGTGAATAATCTCTGTTAAATGGTTGCTAGCATAACGTTCTACAGGCTTCACTCGGTCCTCCCTAAGCAGATGAATCATTAGTTGCTTTAGAACAAGCTGCCCTTCTTCCTCAGCCGCGTACGTATCCACTAGGAACAGCCGGACGTAACGAGCAAGCAGATGCTCAAATTCAACGGTTTCTGCAAGTACGCGATAGGGCAGCGGAACATCCGTCACCTCTCCGGTGACATCAAAATGAATATATGTAAGGACAAGTGGTCTTTGCGGATTATGAGTAGCGCTAGTATGGTCACCCGGACGGAACAAGAAGCAGCTCCCCTTGCCTACTTGGAAGGGTTCCCCGTTACGAATAACCGTCCCTTCCCCGCTCCATACATAGAATAAATCATAATTTTGCAGCGACTTCTCTCTTTTTTGCCATTTCCAGCTTGGTTCGCACACAATCTTCGCCAAGGCAGGTAATATAACAAAAGAGGATGGCGATGCGTGCAGCATAACGTTCCCTCCTAAAAGTTTTGTTAGCATAATCTACTTGAGTTACTCCGCAAAACTCACTTCGTAAGCATTCACATTGTTTTGTTAGCATAATCTACTTGAGTTACTCCGCAAAACTTGCATCGTTAGCATTCACTTCGTTTTGCTTCCCATCCCCACCATCATACCTTGTCATGTTGCAGTTTGTACATCTTCCCACGCCAAAAGCAGGCGCTTTATTCCTTCCTCCAGCTCCACAGCATTCAGATGGGCAAAAGCAAAACATGCGGCTGGCTCCCCCGGCGAAACTTGATATAACGCCACATCTCTGAAATCCGTGCCGCGCTTGTGCGCTGCCGCCCGGAATGCCACGAACTCTTCTCTACTGCGTAGCCACCGCGCATATACTTGCAGCCCCGCATCGCCAGGCAGCAGCTCAAACAGCTCATTAAGCTGTTCCGACAACATCGTCCTAAGGATGCGACCGCGTTCACCATAAATGCGGGTCATCCGACGCAGATGACGGCCATAGCCGCCGGTATTCATAAACCGTGCCAATGCCCGCTGTTCCAGCAGTCCGACTGGTAAAGGCTCATATAACGCCTTAGCGGCGATCGTCGGCTTTACCAGAGAAGGTGGAAGCACTGCAAAGCCAAGCCGAAGGCCAGAGAACATCGTGTTTGAGAAGGAGCCAATATACACGACCCGTTCTCCGCGATCTAGCGCTTTTAATGGCTCGATTGGACGTCCCGACCACCGAAACTCACTGTCATAATCATCTTCAATGATTACCGCTTCATGTCGCTGCGCCCATTCCAGCAAGATACGCCTCCGTTCCAAAGGCAGCACCACACCTGTAGGAAATTGGCGACTTGGTGTAACAAACAACAGACGCGCATCCCAATCCTCCGGAATTAGACCGCTATCATCCAGCTTTCCTACCAGCAATCGTCCCCCATTGATCTCTACCGCTCGGCGAATCCCATGAAAACCTGGGTCCTCGACAACCGCTTCGCCCGCTGTATCCAGCAGCAGCTGTGTCAAAATAACGATGCCTTGCATCGAACCGCTAAACAATACGATATGCTCTACATCCGCACGAATCCCGCGGGTAATCCGCAGATGCGCAGCGATAGCTTTGCGAAGCCCTTCATCTCCTTCGGGGGGACAAGTGCTTTGCAGCAAACCGCCCTCCTTCCCTCCGGCATACGACAGCGCACTGCGCCACTCGGGGTAAGGAAAATACTCCATCCGCATACCGCTGCTAAGGAAGCTCACAACATTCTTGCTACGCTGTTCATACAAGGGTGTAGGATGCGCGAGTAGTCGCTCTCCCCATGCTGAAAGTGGGATCGTTCTCTCAGATGCAGGCCCTCTCCCAGCAACATCTGCCACCTCACCCAAAGTCACATTTTCACGTTTACTATCTCCAGAGGTTGAAACAAAGCTATCTTCTGATACGAATGTCCCCCGTCCAGTTACCGTCCTTACATAACCATCAGCGAGCAACATTTCATACACCTGCGAGACCGATCCGCGTGACAAGTCATACTGCGTAGCCAGTCTTCGTGTAGACGGCAGCTGAGTGCCACCCGGGAGAGTTCCCTCCAATATTCCAGCGCGAAGTGCATGATATAACGCTAAATATTTGTAACGATGTATCGCCAGATATTGATCGAATGCCAGCGTGATATTCATTGTTCCCCTCCTTGGCCAGCAAGTGGTCCATTAAAAACTATCTTAATTGGTCCTTTTTAATTGTCAACCACTCTACTATTCTTGAAAGAACATCTACATCGGAGCAAACGCTCTACACTAATAAGAAAGAGGAAGTGATCCCTATGCGCAGAAAAGAATTTCAAGTAGATCAGGAGAAAGAATTGGTCTCTTTTCTAGAAGGAATGAGCTTTGGTTTTCTCGGGACAAGCGATGAACAGGGGCTACCGCGTGTGACACCGCTGAATTTTGTGTATACAGGTGGGTATTTCTATTTCCACGGCAGTCATGCTGGTGGCAAAATGAAGGCGATCCGCAATCAGCAGAAGGTCTGCTTTACAGTAGCGGATGAGTATGCACTTATTCCGTCTTATTTTAGCGATCCAGAGATGGCCTGCCCAGCAACCGCGTATTTTAAAAGTGTTACCGCCTACGGCACAGCCGAGCCCGTCGAAGACATTAGCAAAAAAGCCATCATACTCTCCTTATTTATGAAAAAACTCCAACCCGAGGGTGGCTATAATCAGATAGATGCAGAGGACCCTAGATACCGTCCCCGTCTAAAGGGAGTTGCCGTTGTACGCATTACCCCCGATGAGATCACTGCGAAGTTTAAGTTTGGGCAGAATCTGAAAGAAGAAGGACGTTCCGGGGTCATTTCCGGACTATCTGAAAGAAATCATCCACGTGATGAAGAAACCATTGAAATGATGAAAAAATACTGCCCTTACCACTCCGAATAATAGATACGGATAAACCAGTTTCTCGTACAAAATAAGCACTATGTATAGTGCAAAACTTAAACTTCCTTAAATTTTAAAAAAACGTATCTTTCCAAGTGACGGTTGCAGGCGGCGGTGATATAATGTTAGGCAATGTTAACAGTATGTTATCCCCAAAGAACCCTGGAAGGATGAAACTGATGAATCCACTAGCTGGACAATTAAACGAAAGTATCAAAGCAGGAAATGAACATGTGTATGATATGCTCTCTACGCTTGGCAAAGAAATTTATTTCCCAAAAGAGGGCATCCTGAGCCAATCCGCTGAAGCAGGAGCTCACGCCAAGAAATATAACGCGACCATCGGTATTGCTACTGAAGGTGGCGTGCCTATGCACCTCGGCGTCATCCAGGATAAACTCTCCGCTTACAGCCCTAAGGATCTGTATAGTTACGCTCCTCCAGCAGGTAAACCAGAGTTGCGTACTGTATGGCGTGAAAAGATGCTGCGCGAAAATCCATCGCTAGAAGGTAAAACCATCAGCAATCCTGTTGTAACCAACGCCCTTACTCATGGGCTTAGCATTGTCGCTGACCTCTTCGCAGAGCCAGGTGACGCTATCATCTACCCGGATAAGAACTGGGAAAACTATGAACTAACCTTCGGAATTCGCCGCCATGGGGAGACCATTAACTATCCGCTTTTTACAGAAGAAATGACCTTTAACAGTGCGGGTCTTGAAGAAGCGCTACTGGCTCAAAAAGAACGCGGAAAAGCGATCGTTCTGCTGAACTTCCCTAACAATCCTACAGGATATACTCCAGGGATTAAGGAAGGCGATGAAATCGTCGCAGCTATCCTTCGTGCGGCTGAGGAAGGCATTAACGTAGTTGTCGTAAGTGATGATGCCTACTTCGGACTGTTCTTTGAAGACTCACTAAAGGAATCATTATTCGGTAAGCTTGCTCATCTGCACCCACGTGTGCTTCCAATCAAAATTGACGGTGCAACTAAAGAAGAATTCGTCTGGGGCTTCCGTGTTGGCTTCATCACTTATGCCTCGGAAGACAAGGGTTTGCTGGCTGCATTGGAGCAAAAAACATTAGGCATCATTCGCGCCACTATTTCCAGCGGTGCACACCCATCACAGACCTTCGTATTGGATGCATTGAAATCTCCACAATTCGAAGAGCAGAAGGAAGAGAAGTTCCAAATCATGAAGGGCCGTGCGAATAAAGTAAAAGCGCTGCTCGATAGCGGCAAATACGGCGATGACGTATGGACGTATTATCCTTTTAACTCCGGCTACTTCATGTGTCTGAAGCTGCATACTGTTTCGGCTGAAGCTCTTCGGCTTCACCTGATTCATAATTACGGACTGGGCACTATCGCTCTCGGTGAAACAGATCTGCGGATTGCTTTCTCTTGTATCGAAGAAGAACAGCTCGAAGATCTGTTTGATCTTGTATACGCAGGCGTTCGTGATCTGGAAAAAGCTTAACAAATCTTTCATATTCCTTCCAATCAGCTCCGTTTCTACGGGGCTGATTTTTTTCTGGACTCCTCCGGCATTGGCCTATACATGCTTCTCTCTCCGCACATACAATACGATGTACTCAAGTACAACACACACCGAAAGGGGAATGAACATGAGCGAAGAAGTAAGAGGCGGATTTAACGGTTGTTGTGGCGGTGGATTCACAAGCACTGGCGCCATTCTGGTTCTCTTTATCCTGCTGGTAATCATCAGCCGTTCACTCTTTGTCTAACTAGAGATGACAGTCTCGGGAGAGAGCCTTGAGCTCTTTCCCTTTTCCAGTCGTACACCTCATTCCCCACACAAAAAAAGGCTCCCTCATCCGTAGAATCCTCTACTTTTGAGAAAGCCTTTTTTATTTTGAAATAATCTCTTACAAATCCTCGTCAACCATCCGTGCTGCTTTGCGGGACAAGTATCCCTTAAACAGAAAGGATACCAGAATCCCTGCTGCAAAGGTACCAATCACTGGTAGTAGGCGGTCGCCTATAGAGGCTAAGAAAGGTAAACCAAGAATCAGTGCCACTACCAGATGCGCGCGGAATACGAATTGTGTTGTGTTATCCGCCTTACTGCCTTCAGGAAAGGGATACACTGTCAGCCAAAAAGATTCACTGTGCAATTTGCGAAGTGCCGACAACTGTACGCCAATAATGAATAGGAAGAACAAATAGATCGCGGTGCCAAAATAACTGTCACGGTTTAACCAATTCAGCAGCAAGGCCAGCACCGAAATCCGCATAATGATTCCGAAGATATCTCCCCGGACGAAGCTTTTGGTCAACAGATAACGGTAAGCCGTATCCTTACGCCAAGGCAGCCGAGCCCCCCATTTGGAAAGATAGCGACGAGGATACACCCGCTGCTCACGGCCTGGCACATCCACGAACCAGCCCAGAACCATCAGGGCGCGTCCACCTTGATTTTTTTCCATGGCGATTAGTCTTTCCCAAGGGACGGCGTGGCGTCCAGGTACGGATAGTGCAACCAGATAGGCTGCTGCTAATAGCGCCATAAATATCAGGCTTCTACCGGCAGGCTGCCACAACCAAGCAGCAATAATTAATCCTCCTACTGCCCAGCGTAAGAAAGTGAATATGCCTGCCATCGGACGCGACAGCATAGCTATCTCTTTCCATAAGCCGTAACTCGCGATTAGCTTCACAGCAATCAGAATCAATATTGTAAATAACAGCCGCTTAGGCGAGTCATCTGTACGTATGTACAACGGCCAAAGGGTAATGAGTACAAATAACAATCGAACAATCTTCCATACGTTCCCACTCACCCACGAAGGTGCGAAATATTCCTTCATTCGATGTCCTTGAGGCAATAGAAAGATCGTATCCGGAGTCTGCAAATAAGTGCGGAAGCTGCTATTTACTGCTGCAGGTATCAGTATTGCAAGCATAATCCAGCGGATGGGAATGCCTTCAGGCACATTCTGTAACAACGATGTATACCAAGCAGAGAAGACAATCAACACAAAGAGGAAGACCATAGCTACGCCGCTTTGAATGATATATCCCACATAAGGAAGCATACTTCCCATGAATCGACCTCGCCGCGTGCGCCGCAGCTCTTTCAAATCCATATTATTTCCCTCCCTGAACCAGCTCGTAGAACAGCTGCTCCAAAGTCAGCCCCTGTAGTCCAGTGGTTGCCGCAATTTCTGCCAGCGTTCCCTGAGCAATCACCTTACCTCTATGCAGCACAATAAAGCGGTCGCAATAATTCTCAATAGTAGAAAGAATATGAGAGCTAAGCAGAATAGAGGAGCCTGATTTTTTCAGATCCATCATGAAATCAAGCAGAGAGCGAATCCCGAGCGGATCCAGTCCTAAAAAGGGCTCATCGATCACATATAACGCAGGGCGTGCCACGAAAGCGCACATGATCATGACCTTCTGCTTCATCCCTTTGGATAGATGAGTCGACAACGTGTCCATCTTATCTTCCATATGGAACAGCTTGGCTAGATGTAAGGTGCGAGTTTCGTAGTCACTTTGTTCTACCCCATACGCTCTTGCTGTAAATTCAACATGCTCACGTACTGTCATTTCATCATACAGAAGAGGCGATTCAGGTACAAAACTCAAAGCATTGTGATATCCGATGGGATCTTCAGCACGAGTCTTGCCCTTTACTGTGATATCGCCCTTATGGGGCGACATCAATCCTAGAATATGCTTCATGGTCGTACTTTTTCCTGCTCCATTTAAACCAATTAAACCAACCATCTCACCAGGCTGCACCTGAAGTGCAATATCATGCAGCACCGGCTTATTCAGGCTGTATCCACCACTGAGGCCCGTAATTTGCAATACGGGAGAATTATTCATTGACCGTCACCTCTCGGAGTTTTGTCTTTCAACCACTTTGGTGCTCCTTTATTCTTACGGTTCTTCTCACGCTCCGCATTGCTGCTGCGTTTGCTTCGTGCAGGAGTAGCACCTCCACGCGCGCCTGCAGAAGGGTTCACACTGCGCTGAGAATCGCGATGTGGTTCTACACTTGCCTCACTTGTCTGGATCGTAGCCAGTCTTTTAACAGGTTGCTGCTCTGTGCTGGTTGTAGACGGCTGAGTTCCTGCATTCCCAGATGTTCGCGCCTGTGGCTTACTGCTGCGCGGAGAAGAAGTATCGCGGCGTTGTCCGCTGCTCTCATTTCGTCCCCGTCCACTATTCAAAGCGTTGCGCGCTTCATCTGCTGCTAGCACCTTGCCACCGACCATTTCCCGCTCTTCAAGGGCAATATCCAGTTCACGCGCAAATTTACGCATAATAAAGGTTTGCTGCTCTGTCACAATCGTTACGGATAATCCGCGTTTTCCCATCCGACCCGTACGACCCGCACGATGTACATAATGCTCGGAATCAAAGGCAGGATCGAAGCTTACTACCAGTGACAAATTCTCAATATCCAGTCCTCTGGCAGCTACATCACTGGCAACAAGCACACGGAATTTCCCTTCGCGGAAACGTGACAGTACATTACTGCGCGTTACTTTATCAGCATCACCGTAAAGTGCGGCTGCGGTCAGTCCAAGATGGTTTAGCTTAGCCTCTACCTCTGCAATATCATCAGTCGCATTCACGAACACAATCGCCTTTTCTGGATTGTAATGACGGATGACCCGACGCAGCATGTCTATTTTGTTGCGTTCTTCCGTTACAACGTAATGATGCTCTAGACTCTCTGCTGTCATGACACCAGGAGCAATTCCAACCTCTGCCGGGTTCTTCATTTCACGATTTGCCAAGGCTTTCGTCTCCGGACCAATGGTTGCAGACAGCATAACGAGCTGGCGTGAACGCAGTGCGCTGCTAACAATTTTCGTTACCTCTCCGGCCCCGCTTAGCTGAAACATTTGGTCCGCTTCATCTAGAACAATCGTGCTGACTTCATGCATCTTTAACTTGCGAAGACCAATCAATTCACGAATCCGGCCAGGGGTTCCCACAACAAGCTGTGGATGCTCACGCAGTTTGTCAATCTGGCGTTTGATGGCTGCCCCGCCAATAAGACCCATTACTCGAATCCCACGGTGTTCGCCATAACGTTCCGCCTCACGTAAGATTTGCATCGCCAGCTCCTGTGTAGGGGCGAGCACCAGCTTTTGGACCACCTTCTGCTCCGGGTTGATCGTTTGAAGCAGAGGCAACAGATAGGCCAAGGTCTTACCCGTTCCAGTCTGGGAAGCAGCAATAACATCTCTTCCCTCCAGCAGAAGTGGAATCGTCTGCTCTTGTACAGGGGATGGAGCGTTAATACCGAATTCCGACAATCGGGCAACTAGGTCTTCCTGAATGCCGATAGCCGCAAAAGAAGCTTTATTCATAAGTGTAATTCATCCTTTTCGCTTGAGATAATATCTTCATTATATGCCAAAAAGGCCTCTCCACCAAATGGAAGGCCAATAATGCTGACGGCAGGCTCTATTTTCTGTTCATCGCATTATAAGTAAGCTTGTCCGCCAAGCGAGGAAACAGACCATAAAGCCGAATACCAAACCCTGCCAGACCCGGAAGATCAATCTCTTCTTTGCCAGTTTCCATGACCTTTACGATCTTGGAAGAGACATGTTCTGGTGTCATCATCATCCGAGCTACGCTCTTTTCATAATTGCCGGAAGGGTCAGCCGTCTTGAAAAAATCAGTGGCAATGGGACCAGGGTTCACAGCCGAGACGATGATTCCGCTCTTCCGCAGCTCCTGACGGAGTGCATTCGTGAATCCGAGAACAGCATGCTTGGTGGCTGTATAGGCTACCGATTTGGCTGTACCGATCTTCCCTGCCATAGAAGCCACATTTACGATCTGGCCACTTCCCCGCTCTAACATATGTGGAACAACAGCCTTCGTACAACGAACAATCCCCATATAGTTAACATCCATCATATCATCAAACTCATGAGGCTCCATCTCTGTAAAAGCGGCGAATTTACCGTACCCAGCATTATTTAGCAAAATATCAATTCTGCCGTAAGTCGCCAAAATTTGAGCAAAGGTCTCTTGTACACCGTCGGCATCTGTTACATCGCATGTATACAGTCCAAAAACGCCCGGAATACCGGCCGCCGTTTCTTTCAACTTCGCTTCGGAACGTGCCAAAAGGATCGGAATCGCACCTTGCTTACTAAGCATTTGTGCGGTTAATGCACCAATACCGCTGGATGCTCCTGTAATCACAACAACCTTATCTTTAAGTACCATAAAAAGTATTTCAGCTCCTAACTCTTGCCTAAGAGATCATCACCTGAATATCCATCTCTCCAACCCCATCCATCAACAATGGAATACTAAGTGCTCTGCGAGGCAAAAAGGACATGCTCTCAAGCTTCATAATTTGGGGAGGGCTTATATCCACTGAAACCCCCTGATTATATAGAATCGTACTAGCATTCCCACTGATCATATTGCCCAGCTCTGAAATTGCACTCTGACCCATCTCATCCATCTCCGTAATCACATAGCCGCCCATCATAATCGATACCATTCGCAAGGCTACCTGCTCTGCGATACCAAATATAATATTTCCGCTCAGCTGGCCTGTCATTCCCACTTGAATCCATATATGATTATCGATCAGTTCAATTTCTTTGATGCCTAAATTCCCAGTGGAAGGCGAGACCTGAATCACTTGTTCTATAACTGTCCGTGCAGATTCTAAAAACGGATTAATTACTTCTGCTTTCATGAAAGTCCTGTCTCCCCCTTTATCGTGCTTTAGTCATATACCAAAAGTCCCAAGTAATATGAATTTATTATACTTTATATATCGGCACAATTCAGCAAAAATTAATGTACATGTCGAATTCGAACCCAAGTTTGTTTATGTTGCAACATTGCTCTGTCGGGTATTATCTCCTATAATTTAAATCAAATGCCAACATGGAACGTAATTTTTCACCCCATCACTTTCATATTTGCTTGTCCAAAGGAGGTATTCCATGAACATCAGCCAGCTGGAGACACTAATAACGATCTCCAAAACGATGAGCTTTCGCAAGGCCGGAGAACTGCTTAACTTGACCCAACCAGCGGTTTCAGCACAAATCAAGAGCCTTGAAGAAGAGTTCAAAACACAGCTGGTTGACCGGAACCAGCCTGTTACGTTAACCGATCGAGGAACTGTATTTCTGGAGCATGCGGAACAAATTGTGACGATTGTCGAGGAGCTTAAACAGAGACTTGCGGACCTTGAAGATAATCCCCAAGGACATATTATTCTCGGCACTACTACCTCTATCGCCATTCAAATTTTGCCGCGTATTTTGTCCTATTTTAAAGACCAGTTCCCTCATATCAAAACATCTATTTCCTCTATGTCCTCGTCTCAAATTTATCAACATGTCGAGAATGGCATTGTCGATGTCGGCATTGGCTATTTGATCGGACGAAGTCCTAGTATGACTACTTCCATTCTTTATTATGATACATTCGAGTTGGTGGTCTCACCTAGACACCCCCTAGCTCAAGTTAAGACTGCAGGAATAGAAGCCCTAAACAAAACCCCGCTAATTCTGCTCTCACCGGATACAGTGGGCCGTAAATTTGCCGACGAGGTATTCTCCAAGCATGGCATAGAGCCACAGGTAATTATGGAACTGACCAGCAGCGAGGAAGTGAAACGGATGGTAGAACTCGATTTAGGTGCAGCCATTATTTCCAAGCAGTCAGTGACCGCTGAGGTGCGAGCCGGTTCCCTCAAAATTGTGCCTATTATTGAATTGGAAGTCACACATCCTGTTGGCGTCATAACGAAGTCTGGAAAATACGTGAACTCAGCCATGAGACAGTTTCTCAGTGATCTCAAAGGTATGCCGGAGACACAATTTATTGGGTCTGAATAAAAAACACCCAATAGTGGAATCGATACTTCTGAGCTAATTGCATAACCTTGTTTAAAGGAGTTGATCTTGATGAAATTTGACCTGCATACACATCATTTTCGCTGTGGCCATGCTAACGGAACGATTAGAGATTATATCGAAGCCGGAATTTCAGCAGGTTTAGGGGTAATAGGCATTTCTGATCACACCCCATATTTCGGAAGCCCTTCCGAGCAAGCTTTTCCTCTAATAGCTATGGGTAAGTCCGAATTCTCAAACTATGTTGAGGAAGTCCTCTCCCTCAAAAAAGAATACGAAGGTGTAATCGACGTTCTGCTAGGTATTGAATCAGACTACTTCCCTGAGCATGCCGAGCTTTACCGCAAAACATTATCCGCCTACCCTTTTGATTATGTGATTGGATCGGTACATAGTGTTGGTGGCGTCAGTATCTTTAACAAGGGTCGCTGGAAAGGGCTTAGCAAAAATGAACAGATTCGTGTGAAGTCTGATTATTATCGATTGATTGCTGATTCCGCCCGCAGTGGCATGTTTCAAATTCTCGGACACATTGATGCGATGAAGGGAAATTATCCTGCTTTTTCAGAAATCCCTGCTCCAAAGCCAATTGATGACTGTCTGCAAGTAATTAGTGAATGCGGCGTGGCGATCGAAATTAATACCTCAGGCGGAACCAAGCTGGTTGGCGGTTGGTATCCCTCAGAAGATATACTGGAGCGTGCACATCATTTTGGCGTTGAGGTTACTTTCGGTTCGGATGCGCATAAGCCGTCCCGAGTCGCAGAAGACCTAGATGCGGTAGCTGCACAGCTAAAAGCGATAGGTTTTACACATTGGGTTTATTACAAGCAGCGCGAGAAAATTAAAGTTTCACTGTAAAGATTTCTTATATTTCGAACAAATGCACCAAGCGTTATTGGTTTAGGGGTAGGGTTACCCTCCGTTAAACCAATCTCCGCTTGGTGCATTGTCGTTTATTTATAGGTTGTCGCAGGTAAACCCTTGCTGCTTCAGTGTGCGCTTCGCATCCCCATATTCCGGGTTGATATCGTAAAAATGAGCAATCGTGCTCGTCCAATCTCTCTCCGTTAATCCCTGCTGCCGCATATATTCATGGTGGGTTTGATTATACGCCTCCAGGAGGCCTTCCACATCCGGATTGTATTGTTCCTCATGAAACACCGCTTCCAGCGGCAGCCGCGGCTTCTGTGCGGTCTCTTCGGCTGGATATCCAACACAGAGCCCGACGATAGGAAATACGTACTCCGGCAGCTTCAACAGATCAATAACGCCTGCTGTATTGCGCCGGACACCCCCAATAGGGATGATCCCAAGTCCCATGGATTCTGCCGCTGCAATCGCGTTAGCCACTGAGATACCAACATCTGTAGCTCCAACGAGCAGAGCATCTACATCTTTTACCGCTTCAAAAGACTTGCCTTCCATTTTACTTGCTAATTTCGCTCTATAGAAGTCCATGCAGAACACCAGAAAGATGGGGGCTGCTGCTACATGCTTCTGATTGCCGCACAAGACCGAAAGCTGCTGCTTACGTGCAGGATCCTTGATAGCTATAATGGAGACCTGCTGTCCATGAACCCATGAGGGCGCTGCTTGGGCCGATTCGATCATTATCTTTAGCTTATCCGGCTCCACTTGTAGATCAGAATACTGCCGGAAAGAACGGTGATTCATTAACGTCTGTATTACATCATTCAAAATATTACGCCTCCTTCTCAATTCATTCGACTGTTTGTTAATCATAAACGATCGGATTAGGTCCTGACAAAAAAAAATGGACCCGAATCATCGGGTCCCAAAGCAGTATATTTTTAAAAGGGGGTCATGTACTTAGTTTAACCGGACACTGTTAGAGTTTCATAACGGCATTATTTCATTTGTGTAACAATGTGAATACTTTCATTACATCGTCCAAGGAGCCTACTCTGGGCATCACTCGCTCCAGCATCATGCCGTTCTTAAGCATCACACGTTCGGATCTAATATTATCTCCTCGGCAGCGCCCTTCGATCCGCGTGATTCCAAGCGTATGAACACTGTAATTTAAAAATAAGCCAACCGCCTCTGTCGCCAATCCGCCTCCCCAGTACACCGGGTCTAGCATATATCCTAAAGTGGCCTTGCACTCACGGCGGTTCCAATGCTGTAAAGCAACAATACCGATCAACTTCTGCTGCTCCTTCAAATAGATACCCGCATGTAACGCGCAAGGATCGAATGCGAATAACATCCGGTTCACCAGCTTCTCCACCTGAGCAAGGTCTGATCCAGCTCCGGTGCGTATTTGAATATGAGCCTGCACTTCTGGGTGGGAGAGCAGTTGCTGCAAATGACAAGCATCCTCGGGCGGAATCATCCTAAGGTCAACCGCCATACCTTGTTGCGTCTGGAACGATACTGCCTCATAAGTGCTCATACTCTCTCCTCCATGCAGCTAAAATATCAGCCTATTCATCCGATGAATGGTGCAATGTCAGCACCGTTAATTCAGGCCTACATAGAAAACGAAAAGGCATGACTGTTTCGCCAAAACCTCTATTCACATACACTGGCATGCGCTTGGTATCTGTATAATACAATCCATTTATGTACTTTTGAGACCCATAAGGGGTGAATGGCGCACCTACAAACGGCAGGCGAATCTGTCCTCCATGGCTGTGCCCGGATAGCTGTAGGTGAAATGAATGAGCCTCTGCTATATCAGCATAATCCGGTTCATGCATCATCAGAACGGTAAAGGTTCCTGCAGGCACACCCTTGAGTGCCTTCACAGGGTCAGGCTCGCCATGCAGCAGATCATCCAGTCCGGTCACAGCCATAACTGTCCCGCCTCTTTTTAGAAGATAAGATTCATTCCTTAGCACCCGGAACCCAGCAGATGTAAACAACTCGATAATCCGCTTCGTATTCTTGAAATCATGGTTGCCTAGCACCGCATATTTTCCTAGCGGAGCATTCAGCTCTGCCAATACAGGTATGGCATCTACAAGATCCTCAGGGTTGCTGTCCACGATGTCGCCTGTAAAGCATATAAGATCCGGTTCCTCCTTAGCGATACGCTCTGCAAGTCGAGCCAGATCACGGGCATCCTTATTAAACCCAAGGTGAGTATCACTGAAATGGACAACCTTCATGCCTGAAAAAGCAGAGGGAATATCTTTAAAGGACAACTTCAGCTTAGTAACCTGAATCCAGTTGGGCTCCCCTTGCCAAGCGTAACCACTTGTGAGCAAGCCTGCGCCGATTACAGTAGCCGCACCTCGAACCAGGAATTGCCGGCGGGTCATTGTTGTCTTGCCCTTAGATTGACGTCCAGAGGCGCTAGAGTGGATGTCTTTACCTGAATGATTATTTTTCTTATTGGGAGAAGCCCCAGACGATTGTATCTTCATACGGAGTTTCTCCTTCCCTTCAGCTTTCGTTTAGAGCCGTCAGTACAATTCGACATTCTTCCTCTGGCGTATCACGGTATGCGGGTGCGATGCCTCTCTTAGCAATTTCTGATTGTTGGACTCGTTTCAGCATAAAGGCTACTTCCACCGTCTTCTGAAAGGGAAAAGGATCCAGCACTAACGTTGACTTATCTTTCCACTCCACGGTTATCGTACGACCTGAAGTAAAACTGAAATCTTCACTGCCAGAGAATCCTTCACGCCACCATGGATGCTCCTCAGATTTCGGGCTACCCGGTTCATTTAAAGCCAAATATAGAGATAAGTCATCGCAGAATTCCAAAAGACGGGCATCATAATACAGCTCATCTTCACCAATCGGTTTGGATACTTCCAGTTCTCGGTGAATACGGGATCTACGTTCCTCTTCATGCTCTTGATATAAAGTCAGTTCTGGATAATCCAGTCCCGAAATCTTAATGAGTCGTTCAAAATGCAAGCTGCACAAAAGCGCTCCGTAAGGTGTCCGCGCTTCGATCTCATCAAGTCCTCGCTTATAAAAGGTCAGCTTCGGCACTACAGGAAAATCAATAAAGCTGTAAGGCGCGTGTTCCGCATCGTTCCAAAAGGGCGTCTCATCCAGATCAATCCAGCCCCGGTCATGTTCAGCTACCGCCCAAAGCACCTCATCCCGGCGTCCTTCTTCTGGCACATGCTCTTCCTTAAACCAAATGGCAAGCTCTCCAGCTAACTTCCCGTGATCATGCTGTTTAACCATTACAATTGCTCCATCATGCTCCCGACAAATCACGATTATTCCTCCCTGTTGTTCCACACCTAACGTACGTTAACAATGGATATTATAGCATATGCTATTCATTCTTCTGAGCTAGACGAATTTCCTATTCCCTACCAATTATAAACAAAAAAGCTATCCTCAGCGAATATAAATCCACCATTGAGGATAGCTCAATATTAAAGATCCGGCGGTACTACTTATTACACACCTAACCAGCGTTTGAACATATGTTTTGTCGTCTGCTTATTAATTTCTGCAATGGAGGTGGTAAGAGGAATACCTTTTGGACAAGCGCGCACACAGTTCTGTGAGTTACCACAACCGTCAATACCGCCATCTTCCATCAATGCGTCTAATCTTTCATCCGCATTCATTTCACCCGTAGGATGAGCATTGAACAGGCGTACTTGAGAGATGGCTGCTGGTCCGATGAAATCCGTCTTCTCGTTGACATTCGGACAAGCTTCCAAGCATACGCCGCAAGTCATACACTTAGATAATTCATAAGCCCACTGCCGTTTCTTCTCCGGCATACGTGGTCCCGGCCCAAGGTCATACGTACCATCGATTGGAATCCAGGCCTTTACTCGTTTCAGTGCGTTGAACATCCGAGTACGGTCAATCACTAAGTCACGCACCACCGGAAATGTCTTCATTGGCTCAATGCGTACAGGTTGTTCCAGATTGTCTATAAGCGCTGCGCAGGCTTGGCGAGGTTTGCCGTTGATCACCATCGAGCAAGCTCCGCATACTTCTTCTAGACAGTTGGAATCCCAGCATACCGGAACGGTGCTGTCACCTTTGGCATTCACAGGGTTACGCTGAATTTCCATCAAAGCACTGATTACATTCATACCCGGACGATAAGGGAGCTCAAATTCCTCAACATAAGATGAGCTTTGTGGATCGTCCTGGCGGGTGATGATAAACTTTACGTTTTTGGGAGCTGTAGCAGTTTCCGCCATAATGGTTCCCTCCTCAAATTGCCTAATTTTATTTCATTAAGCTTGCCTCGCAAGCTGTTCACTGC
This sequence comes from Paenibacillus sp. FSL F4-0236, assembly GCF_038000135.1. Classification (NCBI taxonomy): domain Bacteria; kingdom Bacillati; phylum Bacillota; class Bacilli; order Caryophanales; family Paenibacillaceae; genus Paenibacillus; species Paenibacillus sp. FSL F4-0236. The sequence goes on along the minus strand of NZ_JBBOBK010000001.1, from coordinate 189,024 downwards.
TGGGAAAGATTAATCCTTCGAATAATCACGGACCCGTGGAGGGATCAGTGAGACATCGACTTCGTCGTAAGAGATTTGCGGACCGTCTGCAGTCCAAGCTGCTTTCGTGGTCTTCAAGAATTCCTCATCATTACGATCCGGGAATTCCGGTTTGTAATGAGCGCCGCGGCTCTCATTGCGCATAAGCGCTCCCAGTGTCATCGCTTCGGACAGCTCCAGCATGTTCCACAGCTGACGGGTGAATGCCACACCTTGGTTATTCCAGCGTGACGTATCGTTCATATTGATATTGCGATAGCGTTCTTTAAGCTCTTTGATTTTGCCAATGGTCGCTTCCAGCTTCGGATTGTGCCGTACAACCGTCATATTGGCGGTCATCCATTCGCCCAGTTCCTTGTGAATCACATAAGCATTCTCTGTACCTGACATCGCTAGCAGAGACTCATATTTGTCCGTCTGCTTTTTGTGGAAGCTATCATATACAGAAGAAGAGATATCTTGTGACGATTTCTTCAGACCTTTGATGTATTCAACAGCCTTTGGTCCAGCAACCATACCGCCGTAAATGGCAGATACCAGAGAGTTAGCGCCTAGACGATTCGCTCCATGATATTGATATTCACATTCGCCTGCCGCAAACAGACCAGGAATGTTTGTCATTTGGTTGTAATCAACCCACATACCGCCCATGGAATAGTGCACAGCCGGGAAGATTTTCATCGGTATTTTACGAGGGTCATCCCCCATGAACTTTTCGTAAATTTCAATAATCCCGCCAAGCTTCACGTCCAGCTCTTTCGGGTCCTTGTGAGAGAGGTCCAAATACACCATGTTCTCACCGTTAATGCCCAGCCCTTGATCCACACACACATTAAAAATCTCACGTGTAGCAATATCGCGCGGCACCAAGTTACCGTAGGCTGGATATTTCTCTTCAAGGAAATACCACGGCTTTCCATCTTTATAAGTCCAGATGCGGCCGCCTTCACCACGTGCTGATTCCGACATTAAGCGGAGCTTGTCATCTCCTGGAATAGCCGTTGGGTGAATCTGGATAAATTCTCCGTTGGCATAATGTACGCCCTGTTGGTACACCGCACTTGCTGCTGTGCCTGTATTAATTACGGAGTTCGTTGTTTTACCAAAAATAATACCAGGCCCGCCGCTAGCCAAAATAACAGCGTCTGCAGGAAAAGTCTCAATCTCCATCGTCTTGAGATTCTGGGCACTTATGCCGCGGCATACACCTTCGTCGTCGACGATGGCCGAGAGGAACTCCCAGTTCTCACGTTTCGTTACAAGACCTTCGGACTCCCAGCGGCGCACTTGCTCATCCAGCGCATACAAAAGCTGTTGGCCTGTCGTTGCGCCAGCAAATGCAGTGCGGTGACGCTTCGTTCCGCCGAAACGACGGAAGTCGAGTAATCCCTCAGGTGTGCGGTTGAACATTACGCCCATCCGGTCCATAAGGTGGATGATACCCGGTGCTGCTTCACACATCGCCTTGACCGGTGGCTGATTCGCCAGGAAGTCACCGCCGTAAACGGTATCGTCGAAGTGCTCCCAAGGAGAGTCGCCCTCCCCTTTCGTATTTACCGCGCCGTTGATGCCGCCTTGCGCACAAACGGAGTGTGATCTTTTTACAGGCACTAATGAGAATAATTGAACATGCGCACCGGACTCCGCTGCCTTGATGGTAGCCATCAGGCCGGCCAGACCGCCACCCACGATAATGATATTTGCTGTTGCCATGATAGTTCACTCCCTTTATTGAAAATATCAGAAAGGATTCTGGAATCTAGTCCTGAGAGGATAATTACCTAGATGAAAGTCTTTATGGACTGAGCTATGGAAGCTGCGGTTTGAAATTCAGCATCACGGAAAGTGACTAGCGAAATGAGGAACATAAACGTTACAAGAACAAATATACCGAGACAAAGGTAAGAGGATACCCGCTGTGAACGAGGTCCTACCGTGATCCCCCAGCTGATCAAGAAAGACCATAGACCGTTTGAGAAGTGAAAGCATGCTGCAACGATACCGATAATGTACAGTGTCAACATCAGTGGTTGAGTCACGATATCATGCATCAGACCGCCCAGCTCTTCATGCTCTACACTACCAACTGCCACCTGAACCCGGGTTTGGAACAAATGCCAGACTATAAAGATAAAGGTAATAATTCCTGTAATGCGTTGCAGCGTATAACGCCAGTTTCTTTCAATGTTGAAACGGTTCAAGTTCGGCTTGGATTGATAGGCAATATACAGTCCATATACGCCATGGTACAGCAGAGGTAGCCATATACCGAACAATTCCAGGAAGAAGACAAGCGGCAGGCTATTCAGCCATATCACGCTGTCAGTGAAACCGGAAGCGCCACCCTCTACAGCCGCAAAATTCGTCATCATGTGCTCAATGAAGAAAGCTCCAAGCGGGATAACGCCTAGCAAGGAATGAATCTTTCTGGAATAAAATCCTTTCATACAAAGTAACCCCTTTCCGATTAAAACAGCGTTTTCATTATTGTGTATTCACCGCCGGAACTACATTTGACACAGGATAACGTAGACTATGTCATGACAAAACGTCTATATTTACCGCTATCCTTGGTTTCCCGGACTTTGTTTTCTTTTTCACAAAATGTGAATATCTTGTGTCACTTTTTATGTTACTCCTTTTTCCCTTATAAGGGAATTGCAATCTAATTATTAAACGTTATACAATAAACGCATAAGAATAGATTTTATATGATAATAATTCTCATTTAGAGAAACAACATTTTCCGACAAATCTTTTATTTCCTTATGGAGCAAGAAGTATTGTCTTCATGGCTATGAATTTCGTCACTACTGTTTATAGATTGCACTACGAGAGGAACATAAATATGTTTGACGATTTAGATGTTTTTGCAGCGGTTGTGGAGCACTCCAGCTTGAATCGGGCCTCCCGCCAGCTCAATCTGTCCCAACCTGCCCTATCTCGTAAAATCTCCAAGCTGGAAGAACGGCTGGGTGTCGCGCTATTTAATCGTTATGGCAAGCGTCTGGAGGTAACAGAGGTTGGGCGTCTTACTTATTCCTACGCACTTGAACAACGGCAGCAGCGCTCTAAATTTCTGGAGGCTTTGTCTAAATACAAAGAAGGCGAGCCTAAGCTCGTCACCTTAGGGGCGTCACTTACCTCACTGCAGACCACTCTGCCTCCACTAGTTAACGCATATATGGAGAAATACCCAACTGCGGAGCTGAAGCTAATCACAGGCCGAACACATGAAATTGTCTCCTCTGTCAGTGAAGGAAAGTCAGATATAGGTCTGATCGCTTCCTCTATTCAAGAACCTGGACTGCGCTGTATTTCTCTGTTTGAGGATCAACTTCGACTGGTTGTTTCTGAGCATCATCCTCTGAATCAATCTACCAAGCTAACTATGGATGATCTGTCCCGACTGCCTATGATCCTGTTCTCCAAAGGCACCTGGTACCGACGTCTAACAGACGATCTGTTCCAGCGCTGTGGAATTGATCCAGACGTTCGGATGGAGATTGACTCCTTCGAAGCCATCGTGCGGCTGCTACCGACAGTCAATGTGGCAGCGTTACTGCCCAAGTCTTATCTGCGTCCGCAGCTGTTAAACGGCGGTGGGCTGGTCTCTCTGCATATTAAGGAGCTGGAGCAGACTCAGCGAACTACCTGCCTGATTTACCGTGACGATGGGAGCCTGAGCACAGCGGCCCGCAGCCTCGTGCAGGTCACAGAAGAGATGTTTCTAACGGAACGAGAGAAATAGTACATACCTCTGCGTGCAGCCTTAATTAAAAAAGCCCTCCGTCCCATGTAAAGGACGGAGGGCTTATCTATTTAATCTTGGTTTACAACTTCATCCTCAAATCGATCAATACTTTCATTAGAACCAATGAGTACCATAACGTCGCCCTCACTCAAATGATCATGTGCCGTTGGAGCCACTATAATTCCACTTTCCCGGTTCAGGGCAACAATACTGCAGCCATATTTCGCTCTTGTATTTAAATCTGACAAGCTTTTCCCGTTCATACAAGACGGAACGGTTAGCTCGACGATTTTATAATCCTTGGACAGTTCAATATAATCCAGCAAATTGGGTGTCACGAGCTGATGTGCCACACGAATGCCCATATCCCGCTCCGGAAAAATAACCCGGTCCACGCCCAGCCTGGACAACGCACGACCATGAAGGATCGAGATCGCCTTGGCTACTACTTGCTTGACTCCAATCTCTTTTAACAAAATCGCCGCCAGAATACTTCGTTCCATATTGTCGCCAATCGCAACAATCCCACAGTCAAAGTTCCGTACGCCAAGCGAGCGCATAATTCCTTCATCTGTAGCATCAGCCACTACCGCATGCGTCAGGTGATCGCTCATTTCCTCCACACGCTCCTCATGGTGATCAATGCCGAGCACCTCGTAGCCCATTTCCATCAGCTCAAGTGCAAGGCTTGAGCCAAAGCGGCCTAAACCGATTACTACAAATTGCTGTGCTTTCATTTCGGATTAACTCCTATCCAATAATTATTTTACCTTCTGGGTGCTTATACAATGGTTTACCCTGTTTAGGTCCAAGCGCATACACTAATGTTAATGGACCTAGCCGACCTGCAAACATGGTCAGACAGATCAGAATCTTGCCGAAGATAGACAGTTCAGGTGTCAGCCCCATGGTTAGTCCCACCGTGGCAAAAGCTGAGGTCGTCTCAAATAATATCGCTAAGAAATTACTATCCTCTGTTGTGGACAGTAACATCGACACCGTGAGGACCAATAGCAAAGCGAGTAATGTTAACGTCAACGCTTTATAGATACGCTCCTGCGCCAATCGGTAACGGAACAGTACAACATCTTCACGTCCGCGCAGCATCGCGATTACTGCACCAATCATAATCGTAAAGGTTGTAGTCTTGACCCCGCCACCTGTTGATCCTGGAGATGCACCAATAAACATAAGAATAACCATAAAGAACTGTGAGGCTTGCCGCAGTCCGGCAATATCCACCGTATTGGCGCCAGCGGTTCGGGGCGATACCGACTGAAAGAATGCCGATAATATTTTGCCGCCGAAATTTAAATTCCCCAGTGTGCGCTGATTCGTAAATTCAAATATAAAAATAACCAAAGCGCCGATAAGAATAAGCCCTGCAGTGGTGGAGAGTACAACTTTGCTATGCAAAGATAATTTACGTTTGACACGAAACTCCACCAGATCCGACATGACAATAAAACCAATACCGCCAGAGACAATCAGAAACATCACCACGATGTTCACTAGCGGGTCATATACATAATCGGTTAAACTCCGGAAATCCCCGAAAATATCAAATCCAGCATTATTAAACATAGACACCGCATGAAATATTCCAAAATAAATGGCCTTTCCCAGTGGCATATCAAACGCCCAGCGTATGGACAGAAGCACCGCTGCACAGCCTTCGATGACCAAGGAATAAATAAGTACTCTCCGGATCAGTCGAACAATCCCCTCCATAGAGCCTTGGTTCATTGCTTCCTGAAGGATCAGTCTGTCCCGCAAGGAAATTTTGCGTTTCATCATCATGGCAAATAAGGTCGCCATTGTCATAAACCCTAAGCCGCCCACCTGGATAAGCACCATAATTACGGTTTTCCCAAAAATGGTGAATGTCGTCCCGGTGTCCAGCACCACAAGTCCTGTCACACAGGTGGCCGATGTTGCAGTAAACAACGCATCAATAAAACTAACAGCATTCCCGCTGGTACTCGAAATGGGAAGCATTAGCAGCAAGGCTCCAATCAGAATGATCGATGCAAAACCAAGCACCATAATCTGAGGCGGAGAGAGCTTCAGGAACTTTGATTCAGAAACCCTGCGAAACTGTGAAGCCACTACGCTCACCCTCTTATCAAAATTTAAAGAATTCCAACAAAAAAAGCACTGGAAAACCAATGCTACCCTTGGTTCCTGCAGTAAATTAGCCTACGAGGTTAGCTGACGGATTCGGACTGTGCAGGCTGCCCTATTCGTTCCTAGAACGAAATTCACCCCTGATGAATAAAGACAACGCCTATGGCGTATACTCATCTTTTCATTACTTCTTATGGTTCCCCCGTTTTCACCTGAAATTCGGCTATATACAATTGCATACAAATTATATATGTTATTTCGATAAATCACAAAGACACTATTAATGGTGATTCATATGAAAAATGCGGTTTGGAGAGGATGTACCACTAAGAGTGCCTTTTCTCATCACTTTTCCGTGTTTTCCCTGCAATTGCATCGATTTTCATGAAAAATGAAGAAAGAATCACCTTAAATTCATGGTATATATTCAGTTACCTATTCTATAATATCTCTATTACCCATAAAAAGAATATACGATGATTTTTGTAACTATCATGGCACTAATACTATAATGGAACATAACATTGTCAGTTTACAAGGAGGCGTTACATGAATCCCGTTGGCCAGCCCTTACAGCAACGTGCCCTCTCCAAGAGGCTCATCATCTCGGGCATTATCGGTCTTATTCTATTTATTATGTTTCAAATTGCTCCCTCGGTGCTAAATAGCCCTGCCGGGGAAGATACTACTGTCATCAGCAAGGCGGAAGCCCGCGACAAAGCCATATCATTCGCAGAACAAAAGCTGAACTACACCAAAGCACCAACCGATCAGTGGAATGTACTGTACGATACGGACTCTTCCTTTTATGGTTATATGTCCCGCGAGAAGCTTTTGGAGGACTATACAAAAAAGAAATTGGATCAACGATATCCTTTTGACATCTTTCGTGTAACACTTAGTCCTTCAGCGGAACAAGAGCCACTGATCTCTGTTGACCTCAATATGTATACTGGTGCAGTTGTCGCTTTCACACAAGGTGCAGAAGGATCAGGTACCGGATTACCAAACAATGTATCCACCAGTGCAAAAGAAGAGGACAAGGGTACTACCTTATCACTTGCACAAAAAGAAAGTCTTGCCCGTCCTTGGCTTCAGGAATGGGATGTAAATCCCGCCAAGCTGCAAATTGAATCGAATACGGGAAACTACGGGCTCGTGTATACAGATCGTTCCGTTCAGATCGGCGAATCCTTACTACACTATTATTTCGATTTCACTGGCGAACAGGTATCCAGCTTTAAAGCAGGATTCACCGCTCCAGCCTGGCATACCTCCTATGTAAAGGACCAGACCTCTCTCGCTGAAAAGTTTACTTTATTCGGCTACGGTTTGCCTACTTTAGCTTTAGGAATTCTGGCACTCATCTACAGCATACTTAGAAGAGAACATACCTCCTTTAAGCGTGGAATATTCCTAAGCTCAGCTTATTTTGTAATCATGATGATCAGCACCTATAATATGCTCCCTGAATCCTCAGGCGAAGGACTCGAGGCTCAGATAACTTCCGTCATAATGTTCATCATTTATGCCTTATATAGCCTCCTAATGTCCTCCCTGCTCTATTTTTCTTTAGTTGGAGGGGACGGCCTATGGAAAAAAGAAGAGGGAATGAACCCATGGCCTCGTGCTAAAGAGCCTGGCTATGGAAAATATGTTCTGGATAGTATCCGGGCTGGATACGTCTGGGCATTCGTGCTGCTAGGGGTGCAGACCCTTATGTTCATCGTATTATCACTTACCTTGCAGAACTGGTCCACTACTGACGCTACTCAATCTCCTTACAACATGAGATATGCTTGGCTGCTGCCCATCGTTGCATGGCTCGCTGGTTTATCCGAGGAAGCCATTTATCGTTTTTTCGGAATTCCTATGTTGAAAAAAGTATTCCGTAGCACGTTCATTGCTTGCCTGATCACCACGCTGGTTTGGGCGTTTGGCCATACGCTGTATCCGATCTACCCCATCAGTTCCCGTCCTATTGAGCTGACCGTGATTGGTTTGCTCTTTAGCTATATATTCCTTCGTTACGGCTTTATTGCCGTCATGTTCAGTCACGTCGTGTTTGACAGCATTCTGATGGGTGCTACGCTGATCTTTATGAAGGAAAGCGTGAATGTAGGGGCTGGTATCTTCGCGATTATCATGCCGTTCATAGTCGCCTACATCGTCTATCGGTTTAATCCACCGCAGAAATCAGAACCTAAGCCGGTTGAACCTACATCTGTAATTTAAACCTATAATTAAAAAAGGTGTCACAGCAGAAAACTGCTGTGACACCTTTTTTATATTTACGTATACATCATTCCAGTATTTCGAATGCCTATGTCGCTGGCTCTTCATCCTTGAGCGCCTCAAGAATTTGACTAGCCAGCTTTTCGCCAATAGAAAGTGATTTAAAATCCTCTATGGAGGCTTCTTTAATTTTCTTTAGTGATCCGAAATGCTTAAGCAGCGCCTTGCGCCGCTTCTCGCCTATACCTGGTATGGAGTCCAGTTTAGAAGTAACCATGGACTTCCCACGTTGTTCACGGTGGAAGGTGATGGCGAATCTATGCACCTCATCCTGAATCCGTTGCAACAGATAAAATTCCTGACTATCCCGAGCCAAAGCGACAGGTTCTGGCGGATCTCCAACCAAAAGCTGAGCCGTCTTATGCTTATCATCCTTAACGAGACCACAGACCGGAATGAATAACCCCAGCTCGTTCTCGAGAATATCAATAGCTGAGGATATCTGCCCTTTACCACCATCGACTACGATAAGATCTGGTATCGGCAGGTTCTCTTTCAGCACCCGTTCATACCGCCGCCGGATGACCTCGCGCATCGTTCCATAATCATCCGCACCCACCACCGTACGAACCTTATATTTACGATACTCTTTTCGTGCGGGCTTGCCATCAATGAAGACAACCATCGCAGAAACCGGATTAGTCCCTTGAATATTCGAGTTATCGAACGCCTCGATCCGGCTTAAGCGTTCGAGCCCCAGGCTCTCGCCTAAGCTCATTGCAGCACCAGAGGTACGTACTTCATCTCGTTCAATAAGCCGGAACTTCTCGTCGATTGCGACTGTAGCATTTTGGCAGGCCATACCGACCATCTGCTTCTTGAGGCCACGCTGTGGCACTAGCACTTTGGTGCCGAGCCACTCCTGTAGAATAGAGGCGCCACCTGCAGCATCAACGACACCTGCTGCTGATGCTTCCGCAGCGGCCATTTCACGGGCCTCAACTTCTTCAGGCGATTCGGGGGTATCTTCCCCCTTTTGTAGATCTTCTTCGGCTGGAGCAGCAATGACAATCGCCGGTTTAGCTTCTTTATCAACCACTGCTTCTTCGTCAAGCACATCCGGCAGAAGAATCTCCTGCGGCAGAGCAGGATTATCACTGTAATACTGCGTCACATAAGACATAAAGTCACTGTAGGCTTCCCCATAGAACGGAAAGACAGAGGAGTGGCGCTGAATCATCTTCCCTTGTCTCATGTACAGAATCTGTACACACATCCATCCCTTGTCTACCGCATAACCAAATACGTCACGATCCTTAGTATCTGTGGTGTTAATCTTTTGTTTCTCCATCAATGCATCAATATGGATAATCTGATCCCGCAGTTCCTTCGCCCGTTCAAAATATAATTCCTCAGCAGCTTCCTGCATCTTCTGCTGTAGATCCTTCTTAACCGCATCATGACCTCCGCTCAGAAAAGCAGCGATATCTTGCGTAATCTGCTCATACTCGGACTTCTGCACTTCCTTCTCACACGGCGCCAAGCATTGGCCCATGTGATAGTAAAGACAGACTTCCTTTGGCATTACGCCACATTTACGGAGCGGATACATACGATCGAGAAGCTTTTTCGTTTGCTGTGCAGCATAACCATTAGGATAAGGGCCGAAATATTTTGCTTTATCTTTAATCACCCGGCGTGTGACTTCAAGCCGAGGGTGAGTTTCATTCGTTATTTTGATATAAGGAAATGTCTTATCGTCCTTCAGAAGTACGTTATAACGCGGCATATGCTTCTTAATCAGATTGCACTCGAGAATGAGCGCTTCCATGTTACTGGACGTAACAATATATTCGAAATCAGCAATGTTAGCGACAAGCCGCTGAGTTTTACCATTATGACTGCCTGTAAAATAAGAGCGAACCCGGTTCTTAAGCACCTTCGCTTTACCCACATAAATAATGGTGCCTTCTTCATTCTTCATCAGATAGCACCCGGGCAGGTCGGGTAATAGAGCCAGTTTGTTGCGGATATTGTCCAAAATGATCCCCTCCAGCTAAATTGGACCCATAATTAATTGGCATTCAGCACACAAAACGCCTCCGGAATGAACCGAAGGCGCTGAGCGGCAGGGCCGAGGCCCGAACAGTAGCATTTAACAATTATTGATGTTTAGCTACGATATTTTTCAGGGATTCTTTGGAGTTCAATCCCACAACTTTATCTACCGGTTGACCGTCTTTGAAGAAGATCAAGGTTGGGATACTCATCACGCCAAAACGGGAAGCCGTTTCCGGATTCTCATCCACATTCAATTTTGCAATCTTCACGCTGTCTCCCAGTTCTGCGGACAATTCGTCCAAGATTGGAGCAATCATCTTACAAGGACCACACCAAGGAGCCCAGAAGTCTACTACTACAGTACCTTGACCTTCCACTTCGTTACTGAAGGTTTGGTCAGACACGTTCACGATAGCCATGATATTGTTCCTCCTCTAAAGTTTTACGAAACATTACTCCACTCTAAACCAAAGCTTAGTTTATGGAAGCTGCTCCGAAAATATAAGTTAATAAATTGTTTCATGTAATATGATAACCAAATTACCACTTACCGACACAATTCCAGTATAACATATCTTTAAGGGATATGTTATATATCACATACAATTATATTGCTCTCAAACTAATTTTATTTACGTTACTCTTTTCTTTACAATCTCCCCAGCCTTTCGGTATACTCTAAGAAAGCGCATTAAATGTCAATGACTTATTTCATAATGGTCAACTCAATTTGCATCTTAACAATACAGGCATTGTCCCTGTAAGGAGGCAGAAGCTATGGATGTCAACGCGCAAGCACGGGACCCACGAGAACATATCAACGAAGAACCCCGCAATGATCTAGGCGATTTAATGAATGGATTTTTCGGAATGACTGCATTTATGACCGTTGTCTTTTTCGGCATGGTTATCATTAAGTTCATTTCGGAGTAAGGGAATCATCGCAATATAAACAGAGGCCGTCTCAAAAGTAGTGAATGCTACTTAGGGGGCGGCTTCTTTTTTTGAGAGTAAATAAGAAAAAACAGAGAGCAACGATCCTCCAATAAAAGGAGAATCGCTGCTCTTTTGAATGTTACGGTTATGAATATTTCGAGTTTATCTAATCGTCCCCCGTTGATTCTCCCCATGCAGTGGAATAACATCCACAAAAGGAGCAATACGATCCATCAAACGTTGACCTTTATAAATCTCCTCGCCATCCTTGCTCGTAAAGCTAAGATGTTTCTCCAAACCATCGAGCGGATAATTTGAGGTATAGAAGGTTGGCTTACGGTTCATCCGATAATTCAGAATCGCACCAAGCACATGATCACGCGCCCATGGATTCAAGTTCTCCGCACCAATATCATCAAAAATAAGTAAATCGCAGTTTTTCAACGTATCTACGGTTTCCTTCATCTTCTGGCCGTCCATCATGATCGACTTCAAATCCTCGATAAAATCTGGCATATATACGATAACTCCAGTATAGCCGGCAACAGCAAGCTCATGAAGCAAGTAACACATCAGAAATGTTTTGCCTGTTCCGAAAGTCCCATGTAGATAAATCCCGCGCGAGGTCAGACCCTCTTCTTTAACGCTCGTGATATAATCAAATATTTTATTAACAGCAGAGACCCGGCGTGGATCCTTGCCCATAATATCTATTTCATCATAACCGCCATTGAGCACACGCTCGTCCACATAAAAGCTACGGATACGTTTGCGGATGTTATCCTGATTATCCTGTGCCACTTTAAGCCGGCATGCCGTCTTGCGTTCATATAAGTCCGCCGAACCATTCACGCTCTCGACCGTAAGTTTGCTAAAGTGACCAGGGAAATCATTCGGACATTTCTCTAGACCCGGACAGTTCGCACAGTGGCGGCTTTCCTCTACATATTGATACAGGCGGCTCATATGAAGCCGCAGTCGCGAATCATCTAACTCAGGATGTTCAGACTGTAATGCCTTCACAAGTGGATGATTGAATAACTCCTGTTCAAGATCGCGTTGACGCTGCCGTAGAGTTGGATTGTTGATCGAACGAAGCACATCGCCCATAGACTCCATAGTTCCACCTCTCTTTCATTACGGCGCTTGGGAAACGCCTTTTTTCTTGTTGGCTTTAATTTCTGCCGCTTTCTTCATCATCGCCGCGAATTCCTCTTCCGATACCGTTCCGGCACTTCCATCGTCCAGCACAATCGGAATTTCCGGTTTAGCGGATCGACCTGTATTTTTAGCATATGAACGTGATCGAGATCCCGCCGCCGTGTTAGTTGTAGCTCCCTTGCCTTTCACTTTGGACTGATCCCTGATATATTTTACAGCCTTTTCGTAGGTGTTCACCTGTTTAACCAGCATATTGGAAGCGATAGCCTCCACAAAATTGCGGTTCATTCGCTGTTCTCCACCTGAGGCTACCATAGTCATTAAGTAATGAATAAGTACATTGATTACTTCACCGCTTAGCTTATAGTTCAAATCTATTTTCTCGAACATATCCATCAAATGACTGGGTACTGCACCTGGGAAAAAAGTTTGAAGCAGCCGCGTATAAGGTTCGTTCCGCAGCATCATATTATATTGGTGGATGTCACATTTGGACAAAAATTGTGGTGGTACTTCTACATAATACTCCATCTCTACAGATTGCTCCGGTGGTGCTATAGAATCATCATTCTCTTCAGAGGCACTGGAACGGATGGAAACAACCTTAGCAGCAGCAACTTCACGCTTTTCTTGTCGTTTCATATCCTGCCTGAAATGCTGGCTCGCTTTATATTGCAGTGCATCCAGAATAACCTCGCCATCCGGTGAGAACACGCCATCTTCATCCAGCAGACGACATAAATCCTGCGGACTGAGTTCGTACTTATGAGCTACATAGTTAATAACACCCATTTGAGTATGGTCAAAACGCAGTTTTTCTACATGAGCCCGGTTCACGGATTCCCTTGGAAAACGCAAAATAATATCACTATATCCAATCGCTTGTTCTCCAGATTCACGCATACCAGGCTGACGCACAGTGGCTACTTCTGCAAGTGCCTGCTCCAGCTCATAATCAATGACATGTGTATTAAGTTGAAAAATATCATAAAAAGGCACGGAGATATTCTCTTTGCCTATGGATCTGCGACTCCATTCTTCTGGCTCTCGATTCCAGAATTGTTCCCGTAAGGACAGCACAGCAAATTTGCCGATTTTATCGCGTAACAGCAACGTCAAATGCTGAGTGGCAAAAAAGTCAGCTGGCGATAGCGGCGGCATAAGCTCATATTCATATAAGTAATCATCGGTTTCCGGCACATAGATTCGACAGGTCTGTAGCAGACCTACCGCTTCTAACCGGGAAGCCTGATCTATTAAATATTTGCGGCCTTTCTCATTTGGTTCAACGCCTAGCGTCATAAATAATCTGCGCTGTTGCTCCACTCCAGAATAGCCAATGCTATCTGCTGGTACATGTTCAACCAGCAAGCGATAGAAACTGATTGCAAAAGCTCCTACCATAGGCTGATACACAGAGCTAAGCATACGTCCATCTATAACACTAAGACCAAATTCGCGGGAAACGCAGTACCGATGATGTTCGGTGAAATGATGTAAGTTACTCATGCGCATCTACGGATACCCCCTTGTTTTCACGAATTCATACAGGATTCTATTCTATCATAAAAAACGTCGCCGGAAATGTAAATAAACTACCAATTCCGACTCTTTTCGCTATATAATCAGCTTTTTCATACGATTATCTACCTCTATTAAACAAGAAGAAACGGCTTCACTGTCCTCTGGAAGAGGAAGGTTCCGTTTCTCGCTGAATTTCAAAATTGATTCTTAGCGTAGAACTAAAAGCTTATATGTTCAAAAAAACGACTCTCACATCAGAGCCGCAGGTCTTCCGATTAAATCTTTAAAACATCTTGTAACCGCCAAAGCGCAGTTTTTGAATGGTCCATCCACTCAATATAGCACCTGCAAGACCAGCGACACCAGTTAAGTAATCAACAAAGTGGAAACTGGAGAGATGCTCCCAGAGCGACATCGCGCTTCTATCCCAAATGGAATAGACTACGACGGGTAGAATAATAAGTACGAATAGATAAGCGGGAAACCAGGTTGTCTTCATTAACATGTTAAGAATAAATCCAATACCAAACATCATCACAAAGAATAAAACGGTTAGGATAAACACTGGAATAAACCCCATCTTACCGTCACTACCCCTTTCTATAAAGAAGCGCACATCTTATACGAGCTAGTAGTAAGTTTACTAGAAAAAATGTCACGAAGCAATGAACTTTATTCAAAATTAGGTCTAATACTCTTACAACGGAATGTCATCATTTGCTCTAAGCAACTTGATTGCGATACAATGCATATAGATTAATAAATCATACATAGTCTATGATGCAGGAGCTTCGTAGCTAGTTTTACGCGACGTTATTTCAAGCGGAGCCTATGCTTCGTAAAACAAAGCGTATGCTTCCGATGTTAGTTTTACGCGACGTTATTTCAAGCGGAGCCTATGCTTCGTAAAACTTTTAAGGAGTGAGATCATGAACGAAGCCGCTATGACACTGGAAGGCTGGTATGCATTGCATGACTTCCGCTCACTGAACTGGACCGCATGGACGGCAGCAGATGATGAAGAACGTGCCGTTGCTCTGGAAGAATTACATGCTTTTATGCAAGAATGGAGTCCTGTCGAAGAAGCCAAACAAGGCAGCTCCGCGGTATATTCCATCGTTGGCCAGAAGGCCGATTTCGTAATGATGTTCTTGCGCGAAAGCTTGGAAGATTTGAACCAGCTTGAGACGGCCTTTAACAAAATCGCTTTTGCTCAATATACAACTAAAGCCTATTCCTACGTAAGTATTGTTGAATTAAGCAATTACCTTGCGGGGGGCAGCGATGGTAGTGATCCTATGCAGAATCCGCATGTTATCGCACGTCTAAAACCTGTTTTGCCGCAAGCGAAGCATATTTGCTTCTATCCAATGAACAAGAAACGTGAGCTCGCCGATAACTGGTATATGCTTGATATGGATAAACGTCGGGAGCTGATGGCTTCTCACGGATTAATCGGACGTGGTTATGCTGGTAAGGTGAAACAAATTATCACCGGCTCCGTAGGTTTTGATGATTGGGAATGGGGCGTAACCCTGTTCGCTGAAGATCCGCTACAATTCAAGAAGCTGGTTTACGAAATGCGCTTTGACGAAGTCAGTGCTCGCTACGGCGAATTCGGACCTTTCTATGTCGGCAACCTGCTGACTGAGGATTCTTTTGAAGAAATGCTTAAATTGTAATTGTAATAACAAAAAGGGTGAGTCTCCAGATCTTTATGGAGACTCACCCTTTTTAAATGCTATAACGAAGTTCCTGCTTCCTCATCCTCTTCGCTGTCATCTTCATCATCACGCAGACTTTCCAAATATTCAGCCGTAGCCCTGTCACGCGCTCGCCCTTTTTCCTTTAAGCGTTCAATGCCAGGGAGAATGAGCAGATCAATTTCCTTTTGAACAACATACGCTAGATCGTACTGATTCTGATCCTCCAGATAAGATCCAACCTCAATCAGTCCGTTATATCGGTCCAATTCTTCTCGGGTCAGCAATCCACGCACCTGCACGCTGCAGTGACGCATCTTATAAGAATCTTCCTTTTTTCAGAACCAGCGGAATCCCACCGATAATGAACAAATAGCGCATATCCACAACTTTTTTCAATTGAGCTGCAGTCCAGCCCTTGTAAGTTTTGCTGCCAACTACAGCAATCCCTTGACCTTTACCTAGAGAAGCTACTGTTCCTTTATTGCTGAATGCAAATTTCTTGGGTTGTTGATTACGGATCGCAGCCACCAAATTATGTGCACAGCACTCTCCCTGTTGCATAGCAATTTGTGCTGTTGGCGGATAAGGACGCCCTTCTGGGTTAATCATCAAGGAGCCGTCTCCAATAATGAAGATATTGTCTTGGCCTGGTGCACGTAAATATTCATCTACTTTCACACGTCCACGCATAGCTTCAAATCCTGCAGCTTCAATCAGACGGTTTCCTCGAATTCCGCCTGTCCAGACAATTGTAGAAGCCTTAATCTCTTCGCCTGATGCCAGAATTACACCGTTTGGTAGACATTCCTTGATCGCAACGCCCATCTTGAATGTAACACCCTTCTTAGTGAGCAAGTTCATCGCATACTCAACAAGTTCAGGAGCAAATCCAGGCAGAGCTGTTGGAGCAGCTTCTATGTTATATATATTTACCATGCTTGGATCAACGTCAAATTCTTTGCACAACCCAGGGATGCGGTCAGCTAGTTCGGCCACAAATTCAATTCCGCTAAAGCCGGCACCACCGACTACGAAATTGATATGCTCCTGAGCATTGTTCTCGTTCTTATATTTGGCAAATTGATACTCAATATGTTCACGAATCAAACGAACGGAGTTGATGCTCCGGATCGTCAGTGCGTATTTATCAAGTCCTGGAATACCGAATGTTTCAGGCTCTCCGCCCAAAGCAATGACGAGATAGTCATACGAAAGAGTACCATCCTCCAAAATAATCTTTTTCTGCTGGGTACGAATTTCCTGAACAGATGACTTAACGAGATCGATCTTGAATTCATCGATTAGTTTAGAAATAGACACCCGAGTGTGTTCAATACTGTCTGTACCCGCGGCAGGCATATGTAGATGGGTAGTAAAATAGTGGTACTCGTGACGGTTTACGAGCGTGACATCCGCTTCATTATAGTTCAAAGCCTTCTGTAAGCGCTGTGCGGTCAAAATACCCCCATAGCCCGCGCCTAAGATTACGATTTTGGGAATACTACTCATGTTCCGGCTCCTTCCAAGAGGTAAATCTGTCTTTGTATTTTTTATTGAAACAATGTACGGTCCTTTTTGTGAATTTATACACTTATATTTAGAAGAAATTCCAATCAAACTTAAAGGATTTCTAAATTGACCATATCCATTGTAAACCTTAGTGTACTATTAATCAAACATTAAAATACTAAAAAACGTCACATTCTTATTGTGTTCTAAAGTCTTTCTTTGCAGGTATGTGTCACAATGTTTATAATAAGAAAGAATACAAGTATGGCAAAATGAATATATCAACTCGGAGGTGTAATATCCCGTGACACAAGAGCAATCCGGCGTTCCTATGAGCGACCTTTTAATCATAGGTGGCGGTCCAGCTGGCATGTTTGCCGCATTTTACGGTGGGATGCGTCAGGCATCCGTAACACTTATTGAAAGTATGCCCCAATTGGGAGGACAACTTGCTGCACTTTATCCTGAAAAATACATTTATGATGTAGCAGGTTTTCCAAAAGTAACTGCACAAGAATTGGTTGACAACCTGACACGGCAAATGGATATGTTCCAATCGAATATCCGGCTGGAGGAGAAAGTAATTTCTGTTCAGAAACGGGACGAACGCCATTTTGTTGTTACAACTGATGTAGCAGAATATCACAGTAAAGCTATTATCATTACAGCTGGCGTAGGCGCTTTTGAACCTCGTCGTTTAGAACTGCCAGACGCAGGACGGTTTGAAAAAGCCAACCTTCATTATTTTGTAAATGATTTAAATGCCTTTAAAGATAAAAAAGTTCTGATTAGCGGTGGTGGAGATTCCGCAGTAGACTGGGCACTAATGCTGGAACCGATCGCGGAGCAAGTAACCCTGATTCACCGCCGGGATAAATTCCGTGCGCATGAGCACAGCGTAGAGAATCTGATGGCTTCCAAAGTTAACGTAATTACACCTACTGAAATTACAGAACTGCATGGTGACGAGTTTATTACTAAGGTTACCTTATCTCATATCAAGACCAAGGAAACACAAGAAATCGAAGTCGACAGTGTAATCGTCAATTTCGGATTTGTTTCCTCTCTGGGACCCATTGCAGAGTGGGGTATCGATATTGAAGGGAACTCCATTGTCGTTGACTCACGTATGGAAACGAGTATTCCGGGAATCTTTGCAGCCGGCGATATCACCACATATCCAGGTAAGCTGAAGCTAATTGCTGTAGGATTCGGCGAAGCCCCAACGGCTGTGAATAATGCAAAAGTCTACATCGATCCGGAAGCCAAGCTTTCACCAGGACACAGTAGTAATATGAAACTCTAATTCTATCTACCACAATAAAAAAGGGTATTCTGACAGGCCTATCAATACTAGCCTATCAGGATACCCTTTTATGTTTGTGACTCGCGGTTTATTTATATGTAGCCAGCTACAAAGGTATACTTTGCGCTCTTTTAATGAAGAACCGCATGAACTGGAGAGTGTAAGTTTCGTTTGCGAATCTCAACGAGTAGAAGAGCGATGAAATCATGCTCTAGTTGCAGTTCTATCGCTCTATGGTAAGAGTCTAGAAGCATCTCATCGGACAATTCAACCATAACGTTCATCTACCTTTCCTGTATTTGGATCTGAATCTATCATATCAAACTATCATTTTTCGAACAAGCGTTCGTGTTATCCACAAGTACATGTGGAAATCCTGTGTATAATATGTGCGTAAGCGTTACAAAGGTGATAACTGCACAGTGGAATATGGGGATAATAGTTATACACAGGACTGAACCACTTGTATACAGCTAAAAATATATTTTTATTGTAAATAAATTACAATATAATTTACCCCAAAAGAACGCAACTAAACGCAATTTTATCTTACTACTCTATTATCGTCAATTCTAAAATTTTTGTTAATTTACTGAGGTCTTGTATTAACCTCCAGAATCCATATTTTGCCTGAATAATCCACGGCGTAATCAAAACCCAGTTCGCCTATTCCAGGGAAATGCCGCTCCATCAGTTCGATACATACGAGCGTTAGCCTGCGCATTTCTGCTTTCTTCGCTGAGGCTTTAATTCGAGGCAAGGATCTGCGAAGTCCTTCTCGACAAGAAAGCATCGTGCCTCCTTTACATAAATTAGTTACGAACAGGCCAGGCCGGGCCAATCTTCCCACCATAGAGCGAAACTCCCAAACACCGCCATTTCTCACTACTTTGACCCGATAATCAATAGGACGCCCACCAATTCTGGCGAGAGAAATCCCCTGTTGAATCAAATATTTACGTCTAACCTTGACGAAATGAAGCGCTCGTCTCATGGATCTAAAGTCCTTGTAAATTCGAGTTCTGTCCATATAAGTAAATCCATAACCTCGACTATCCCGAAACACTTTAATTACACCGTAGCCTCCACCGCCAACTATTGGTTTAATAACAACATTTCCGTATCTCCGGAGCATGGCTAACAGTGAGTCAGCCGAATACACCCTCGTCATTGGTATATAATGAGAAACCCTCGCGTCACTGAGCAATGCTTCTGTCTTCAACCATTTGCTAGCCAATTGTCTTCCCGACATCGTCCTTTCCCTCCTTTCACATTCCAGCCTACCCTATACATTACTCAGAAAAGGCCCCACCCTCTTGTATGATTGTCCGTGTAGGAGGAAGCTCTTAGCAAAAAGGGCTTAGAGCTTGTATCGACAACATTCTCAACCTCGCAGGTTAGATTGAAGATTTTGTAGAACCTCATTTCTGAACATTCGACATCTAAAACGCAATGGATGAGTTCACTATAACTAGAATAATCTTCAAAATCGTTGTATTATTAATAGCGGTTACATTTTCAATTCCTACTATATAAATAATGAATTAGAGGCTCGCTAAAAAACAGCGCGGGGAGGGCTCGGAATGGCTCAGTTTTTCGAGGTATTATATTGGGTGGCCATGCTTGGGATGTCCATCGTATTGGCTGGAACGACTATACTGATCTGCGCTATTGGCTTTAAATTCATTAAAGACAGGCGCAGAGCACTGGGTGCTGGCTGTATTGCCTTTTCCCTTGGAGCCGCAGGGCTCATCGTGTTTATGATTAATTACAAGTTTATTATTCCAGCCTAATTGTACGCAGGAACAAACAAAAGCCCTCTCGAGGAATTCCATCGGAGGGCTTTTGTTTGTATGTCACTCATATATCTAGCGTAAGACGGATCATATCCACTACCTTGATCCCATTTTCAACAATCTCTTCACTGTAATGTCTGATAAAAAAATCTCTATCGATTCCGGTAATTCTAAATCCACATTTCTGATAAAGAGCCAGTTGTCCTACACTAGAATTCCCCGTACCCACTTCAATCGTCTTCGCACCAAGTAATCTCGCATTCTGAATCGCATGATAGACCAACTGCTTTCCTATCCCTTTACTTTGCTGATTCTCATCAACGGCTATATTTACTAGCTCCACTGTCTCAGGTCTCGTTTGTAGCAAAACATAGACACCTATAATGCAATTCTCCACTTCAGCTACAAAACATTGCCCTCTTTTTAAATACGCTTCAACAAGACTTAGGGAAGGATCGGCTAATAACAACAAATGTAAGGGTGGTTGTTCTTCTGCGTTTAATTTCCTAATTAGCATGCTTAGAGCTCCTTGTGATGACTTTTGTCATTGAGAATAAAAAAGCCTCCAAGCCCGTGTTGTAGAACTCAACATGGGGCTTGAAGGCGTAACGTCGCGATTAGCAAGGCTCTTCGTTCGGTTTTCCTGCATCCGTAGCTGTACGGAAGCTTGAGCCACAGCCACAGGTTGCAGTAGCGTTCGGGTTATTAATGGTGAAACCACCTGTCATTCCGGATTCTTCAAAATCAATTTCGAGACCATCAAGGTAACGAAGATTCTCTTTCTCCACGACAACCTTCATTTCTTGGATGTCCATATATACGTCCTGATCGGTTTCATTATCATCAAAGCCCATAGCGTAAGAGAATCCACTGCAACCACCGGGCGTTACTCCAATACGGAGGAACATGTTCGGCACTTCTTGTTCAGCAAGCATCGCCTTTAATTGTTCTGCTGCCTTTTCGCTAATATTAATCATGATCATATCCTCCTATAAATTAAACTTACTTCAACAGAAAAACTTATGTTTAAGGGACCTTCCGGCCAAAAGTTACTTTCTTAAAAATATTTACTTAATAAACTCAGTATAACCGACTATTTCATTACCCTCAAGTCACAACTGCCTTATGCCTGACCTATCGCACCAAAATAAACCATCCATATCCAGCTGTTGATCCCCTTATAAGAGAGGTTTATAATAAGGAAGGCAAACATAAGTAAAAATTCGGAAATTTGTCACGGAGGATAACCCTCCGCTTTATTTTCATGAATGAACAGCTACCATCTGGGTAAGTCTGGGAATTATCTGCGGGCAATGGACCCCGTAAAACTTTCAGGAGGAATTCATAATATGTCTACTCTTTTCACCCCCCAAACAGACGCCCGAATGATGAACATTATTGAAAAAGTTCGCGGCGGCGAAAGATTGAATTTAGAAGATGGCGTTTATTTATATCAGAGTAACGACCTACTTACGATTGGCCAATTAGCAAATGAAGTCAATCTTGCAAAGAACAACAACAGGGTATATTTTATCGAAAACATGAGTCTATATTTCACCAATGTTTGCGAATCTCACTGTGCATTCTGCAATTTCCGCAAAGATGATGGAGAAGAGGGTGCTTATACCCTTTCCGGTCAGGAAATGGTGCAATATGTCGAAAAGCATATTCATCCAGGTGTGCGCGAATTCCATATCGTAGGCGGTCATAATGACAAGGTTCCTTTCCAGTATTACGTGGATTCTTTAAAAGCCTTGAATGAACGTTTCCCTGAGGTAACCTTAAAAGCATACACTGCAGCCGAAATCGATTTTTTCACCCGAATTAGCGGATTGAGTATTCGTGAGGTACTCGAGCAGCTGCGTGCTGCAGGACTTAAGACACTTACTGGTGGCGGCGCAGAAATATTATCCGATCAATACCGTAAAAAAATGCGTGTAGATAAGGCTAATGTGGAAGAATATCTGGAAGTTCACCGAACAGCACATCAGCTTGGCATGAAGACACATACAACTATGCTTTACGGTTCGATTGAATCTCATGAAGATCGTATCCGGCACATGATGCAGATCCGCGATCTACAGGATGAAACCAATGGCTTTATGGTATTCATTCCATTATCTATGCAGCCTAAGAACAAGAATGCAGGGATTATGCGCCGCAACTCCGCTTATGAGGATCTGAAGACGATTGCGATCAGCAGATTGATGCTGGATAATTTCGATCACATCAAAGCGTACTTTATTAATATCGGTCCTCAGCTTACTCAAGTTGCACTGAACTTCGGTGCTTCTGACGTCCATGGTACTATTCTTAAAGAACGCATTAGCCATGCGGCTGGTGCCTTAACACCTGAAGGCCTCACTCGCGATGAATTGATCTGGTTAGTAAAAGGTGCTGGACGAATTCCAGTAGAACGCGACACGTTCTACAATGCGATAAAGGTATACGAATAAACGACTACCTAGATCCGTTATCCTATATTGGAAAGGAAGTTCGGTCAGCATGAGAACACTACTCGTTCTGGGCGGCGGCTATGGCGGCTTGGCCCTAATTCAAGAATTGCTCAATAATCACCTTCCACAGGATATTGAAATTATCTTAATTGACCGAATGCCTTATCAAGGAATCAAAACGGAATATTATGCGCTTGCCGCAGGTACAGTAACTGACTATCACTTGCGGATCCAGTTTCCGGTTCATCCCCGTCTCACTATCCGTTACGGTGAGGTGAGTTCCATTGATTTGGAGAGTAGAATCGTTACAATGGAGCATGACGAGACTGTGTCTTATGACATACTTGCCATTGCACTAGGTTGTACCGACAATTACCATAACATCCCTGGAGCTGATCAATATACTTGCAGTATCCAGACCTTTGCAGGGACACGCGAAACTTACCAACGTTTAAACGATGTGAAGCCTTATGGAACTATAAACATTGTAGGCGGAGGACTAAGTGGAGTGGAATTGGCGGCAGAGCTTCGGGAGAGCCGACCAGATCTTAATATTGCTATTCTGGATCGCGGTGAACGTGTCTTATCTGCCTTCCCTGCGAAGCTGTCACAGTACGTGGAGGAATGGTTTCACCACCATCAAGTACAGACACTTGGACGTGTCTCCGTATCCCATGTAGAGAAAGATGCGCTTTTTAACGGTACAGAGGAAATTCTTTCAGATGTTACAGTATGGACCGCAGGGATCCAACCTGTGAAGGTTGTTCAGGAATTAACAGTCCCGAAGGATCGCGGAGGACGAATCATTCTGGATGAATATTATCGTGTACCTGATTATCCAGAAGTGTATGTAATTGGCGACTGTGCCAGCCTGCCATTCGCTCCAAGCGCACAAGCCGCAGGAGCGCAGGGTGAGCAGGTTGCTCAGGTTATTCAAGCCATGTGGCGCGGCGAGACCCCTAAGCTTCATCCTATTCGTCTAAAGGGTACCTTAGGCTCACTAGGCAAGAAAGCTGGATTTGGTCTGATGGGCCAACGCTCCGTCAAAGGACGGGTTCCCCGTATCCTTAAGAGCGGGGTGCTCTGGATGTCAAAACGCACTTTAGGATAAACCTAAGGGCTGCTCTTTTCCGTTATAAATACGAAAAAGAGCAGCCCTTTATTTTCCACAAAAAGCATTTAATCAAGGTCCATATTGAACCAAGCCTCTAGCTCTTTGATTTTAGTATCAATTTTCTTTTCTAGCTCGTCAACAGTATCTGCTGCAACGATGTCCCCTTCAACCATGGCAAACGGGGTTAAATAACATTCCCCACAATTGTTCAGGCATCCGTATTCGATCACATCGTAATCTGGATTTTCCTCCAGCTTATGCATTAGCTTGTCTGTTCCGTGACCCATGTTACTGGCACAAAATTCAATAATTGGTCTCATGATGATCTCCCTATTCCGCCTAACCATTTTATTTTTTAACTTTTTGTACTATAATGAACTTACGAAAGGAGTGATTGAGAAATGAGTGAGAATGCACAAAGCACCGAAATGTATGATGAAGTATTGGAAGTGCTGGATAAGCTTCGTCCGTTCCTGCAACGCGATGGCGGCGACGTTGAACTGGTCGATGTAGAAGACGGCATCGTTAAGTTGAAACTTATGGGTGCCTGCGGCAGCTGCCCAAGCTCCACGATCACCTTGAAAGCCGGGATTGAACGCGCCCTTCTTGAAGAAGTAGAAGGCGTACAAGAAGTTATGCAAGTATTCTAATCCCATTCAATATCATTCCCGATCCTCCTCTTCAGGAGATCGGGATTTTCTTATTATAGAGGATTTACACTTCCCCTACAACATACAGCATAAAACCCGCTTGCCGTTAGGCAGCGGGTTTTATGCTGTATTAGAGATTAAGTTAGCTTTCTGTCTTAAAATGCTGGAATGATCGAGCCTTTGTACTGCTCTTCAATAAAAGCTTTAGCTTCTGGAGAATTCAGTGCAGCGACAAGCTTTTTGATTGCATCAGAATCTTTATTGTCAGGACGAGCTACCAGGATGTTAGCGTAAGGGGAATCCGTACCCTCAATGAACAAAGCATCTTTAGTAGGAACTAGGTTAGCTTCCAAAGCATAGTTAGTGTTAATCAAGGCAAGATCTACTTCATCCAATTGACGACCTAACATTGCTGCATCTAGCTCGATGATTTTAAGGTTTTTCTTATTTTCAGTGATATCTGCTTGGGTAGATGTGATGTTGGTATCATCTTTCAAAGAAATCAGTCCATTTTTGGCAAGCAAGATCAGTGCACGACCACCGTTTGTAGCATCATTCGGGATGGCAACTTTCGCACCATCAGCCAGCTCGTCGATGGATTTGATTTTTTTGGAATAAGCACCAAAAGGTTCAACGTGAACGGCTGTAACAGAAACTAGATCCGAACCGTTCTTTTGATTCTGGTCATCCAGGTAAGGTTGATGTTGGAAGAAGTTAGCATCCAGATTCTTCTCTGAAAGCTGAACGTTTGGTTGAACATAGTCAGTGAATTCTTTGATTTCTAATTTAATTCCTTGCGCTTCAAGCAATGGAGCAATAGCTTTTAGGATCTCAGCGTGTGGAACAGGTGAAGCACCAACCACCAATTTTACAGGTTCTGCAGATGACTCAGTTGCAGCACCATCTTTTGGTGCATTAGTAGCAGCCGAGTTAGAAGCATTATTGTTATTGCCGCAAGCAGCCAGCACCACAACCAGTGTCAGACTAAAAAAAGTAAGTAGTAATTTTTTCATTTTAAATCCCCCTCTTATCCTTGGTATTTGTATGAATAAGGCTATATATGGACGTACCTTATTTCCGTGTGAAATGTCGTACTAGTCGATCACCGGCCATTTGTAGCAGTTGCACCAGTATGACCATTAAGACTACAGAGATAATCATAACTTCCTTCTCATATCGGTAATATCCGTAACGAATCGCTAGATCCCCTAGCCCGCCGCCGCCTACCATCCCGGACATTGCCGTATAGGAGACCAGTGTAACCAGTGTGATCGTAACCCCAGCGAGCAGACCTGGACGAGCCTCTGGCAAAAGAACACGCATAACGATCTGATTCGTGGATGCTCCCATCCCTTGCGCCGCTTCGATTACTCCACGATCCACTTCTCTTAATGCCGTTTCCACCAAGCGAGCAAAGAATGGAGCTGCACCAATGACGAGCGGTGGAATCGTACCAAGTACTCCAATGGAGGTTCCAACGATGGTTTTGCTAAAAGGAATTAAAGCCACCATCAAAATGATAAACGGTACGGAACGTAGGATGTTTACGACGAACGATAAGACCGAGTAAATTACTCTGATTACTATACTATTCGATCTTCCCCATAAATACAATACAATTCCGAGTGGTAAACCAAGAATAATTGTGAACAATCCTGAGAATATTAACATTTGCAAGGTAGCAACTGTAGCATCCATCATTTCTTGCCAGTTTAAGTCTGCGAAATTCATTACGAAATCACCTCCACTTCAAGGCCTTGAG
This sequence comes from Paenibacillus sp. FSL F4-0236, assembly GCF_038000135.1. Classification (NCBI taxonomy): domain Bacteria; kingdom Bacillati; phylum Bacillota; class Bacilli; order Caryophanales; family Paenibacillaceae; genus Paenibacillus; species Paenibacillus sp. FSL F4-0236. Next base: position 162,888 of record NZ_JBBOBK010000001.1, on the reverse strand, counting down.
CGGTTAGTTCGGCTATCGTCACAGCGATCGCTTCAGCTGGACCTTCGAACCGAACAATCATTTGTCCATAAGGTACGTCTTTTATCGTTGAGATGGTACCATGCAGAATGGCGAAGCTAACACCTGTCTCACGTACTACATTGGAAAGTGCAGAGCCGTAGGTCTTCTCTCCGAAAAAAGTAATTTTGACGGCCTGAGAGTTGTCCCCAGCAGCAGCGTCAAGCGCCGTACGAAGGGGTCCCTCATTCTGTGATTCACTGCGAATGAAATCGCGAGTGACCTCATGCTGCGGCTTCAGGAATACCTCCGTGACTTTACCTTGCTCAACGATACCACCACCATGAATGACCGCAACACGGTCGCAAATGCTCTGAATCACGTGCATTTCGTGAGTGATCAGCACAATAGTCAGATGGAACCGTTTATTAATATCGAGCAATAGCTTAAGAATAGAGTCTGTCGTTTGTGGATCAAGCGCAGAGGTTGCCTCGTCACACAGCAGCACATCAGGGTCGCTGGCAAGTGCCCGAGCGATGCCGACTCGTTGCTTTTGTCCTCCTGATAATTGAGACGGATACTTATCCTGGTGTTCTTCAAGCCCAACTAGAGCAAGCAGTTCTTTCACTTTTGCATCAATATCTGCTCTCGAGGTACCTGTGAGTCGTAGAGGAAAAGCAATATTATCATATACAGTCGCAGAAGATAGCAGATTGAAATGTTGAAAAATCATTCCTATCTTGCGCCGCTGCTCCTGCAGCTGGCCTTGGGTAAGCTTGGTTAGTTCAATGCCATCTACCCATACTTCCCCTTCTGTCGGACGCTCCAACAGATTAATGCAACGGATCAATGTACTTTTCCCCGCTCCAGAATGGCCAATAACTCCGAATATTTCACCTTTTTCGATAGACAAATTCAATCCGGAAATTGCTGTAGCCGCATGGCTGCCTTTTCCATATACCTTTGTTATTCCTTTTAGATTAATCAACGCTCGTCGCCCCCTTTATAATTCACTTATTCCATACAAAAAAACCTCCGACGATCGATGCAGATCGCAAGAGGCTCTGTGTGTTTATTTAGACAATGCCTTCTCATCTGCCAACGACCACAAACCTTGCGTCATTGTAGGAATTAGCACCATGACATTTGTACATAACGCTAATCGCGCTGTATACAAATCGGTTGCCGGGCTTCATCGGGCCTATCCCTCCGCCACTCTCGATAAGATATAGAGTATGAAATTTTATGTTTGAATTCGTACAGACTTTAATGCAAGCATAAGTATAGTAAGTTTCTTGTTTTTTGTCAAAAGGAAATATCTTGAACGCTTAGGATTGTACACGCTTTGCCTTGCTTATTTCCTTACGTAGCTGTTCATTGCTGTAGCTGAATGCCGCGATTAATGTTTTACAGTTCATTTCAAGGGACTGCTTTAAATCCTCAAGATGGCTATCTAAATCCTCAAGCTGAATTTTGTCATGCAAGCCTTGATGTCGCTGCCATAAATCATCCTGCATTTCGGAATTCATATAATGAATTTCAGCATTTCTGCGCTTGCGTAGATTCTCCAGTGGATCACGATAAGAGTTCTTGATCTGTTCCAGTTGATCTGCTAGCGCAGGATGCACATTCAATAACTGAAGTTGACGCAGTACTGTAAAATAAGAAAAGTGCGTTTTTAATTTGGAGGTTTTGAGGTCATAAAAATGATTCAGTACCGTTCCAAGCTTGTCCAGAAGAGAGAACACACGAATAAATCCATCTTTATAAAAATAAACATACCGCGCATAATCGCCTTGTTCCACTGGTGACATATCGTCCATATAACCAGCGATTACCGATTTCCGGTAAAAAGCAGCTGCGAACCAGCTTTGCTCCAATTCATCCAATGAGGAGATCAGTCCACGTGTCCAAATCTCCAGCTTGCGGTATTCATGGTCATTATCCTCATGAGCGTTCATTTCCTTGCGCAGTAAGGCTGCAAATGTGGCCATGTTCTCCATCGCGTCAGCCAATACACCGCTGTTCTTTCGAGGCGGCTCTCCAAGTATAACCCGCAGCATATCCCAGTCCTCCTAAAGTTTTGTCCAGCACCACGATATACCGATTTCCACTTTATTATTCCGCAGGTAAAGCGACTCTATCCACGGTGGGAACTTTCTACCAAGGGTGTTACAACGGTGTCATTGGATTCGTCGGATTTTTTTCAACAACGACATTTCTCGCACGATTCAGCTGCCAGACTCTTACACTCATATAACATAAGACACCAAACAAACTAGCGATCAACAAAATATGAGCCAAAGCGGCAAATATGTACAATCTTTCATTATCTAGTGTGTAAACAACAGCAGCTCCACTAAATACCTGCATCAAGCACAGCAGAACAGCTGCTACGCCAAGAGCTCTTAGCTCTGGGTAATCCTTATGTTTCCAAAAAGCTAAATGTCCAAGCACCGCAGTAAGAATGAATAAGATCAAAGCCGCAATCCGGTGCGTAAAAACAATACCTACTCCCCCGGAAAGCTCGGGAACCCATTCACCGTTACAGAGCGGCCAGCCAGAACATCCACCGCGCGAATCCGTATGACTAACAAAGGCTCCAATATAAACAACAACATAGGAATATAAGGCCGTGAAGCAGGTTAAATTGCGGAAAGCCTTACTGACGGGTTTCTTCTGAAGCTCCATCTTAGGATCGTACTCACCTGCTTCATGTCGCCTTTTAGTTCCTAGAGCCAGCATTAGAGAACTTGAAAAAGCGATCAAAGAAAAGCCCATATGTAGTGCCATTACAGCAGCAGATTGGGATTTAATCACTGCAAGCGCTCCCATACCACCTTGAACAATTACAAACAGCAACGTCATGAATGCATATACTAACAAGTCCCGTCGATTTCGAGCATAACGCCAAAAGGCAATCATCGAGGCAAGTGACAATAACCCTGCCAATCCGCTAAACAAGCGATGGGTGTATTCAATCATCGAACCTACAGTATAGGCCGGAATCAATTTCCCATGACAGAGCGGCCATTCATTTCCACATTCCAATCCCGATCCAGTCTTCGTTACAACCGCTCCCCCTAGTACAGCGAGGAACATGATAAGGCAAGTAAGATAACTAAGCCATTTCAACTGATTTGTCGACAAAAATATCACCCGCAGTTTTTAGTAATGAAGAAGCATCTTAAAAAACCACCGCTTTTGCTCGAACAGGCGAAAGCGGTGGTTTTCCGGAATTACTGTTGAAGGCTTTGATGCACTTGAACCGCTTTATCAAGGAAATTCTCAATTTCCTCGCGGGATTTACGTAATTTATTAACGAATCTAACCAATTCACGCCCATCGGAATACGCGACAAAGCTTGGAATACCCATAATATTTTGTTCCTGACTAACGTCACCCACAGCATCAACGTCAACCTCAACCAGCGTTAGACGATCTGCATAGGCTTGCTCTACCTCAGGAATAAAAGGATCGATAAATTTACAATCCGAGCACCAGTCCGCCTTGAAGATGGCTACAGTTAATCGAGGAGATTGAATGGCTACCTGAAATTCAGCAGGAGAACTAATTTTGTCCATAGCTTGTTCAGTCCTTTCTTCCATATCTGTCAAATTTCTATTCATTAAGTGAAGCAAAATGTCATGCAGAAGTCAAACTTATTCTCTCATACGAACACGCGCAGGCTGCAATTTCATCAGCGGATGGAGCAATTTTTGCAATGCACGCGGATAACTGGAGATTTCCTGTTTAGTAAGCACACCCAGTACAATTAGCATGACCAGATAAATAACAACAACAGCGGCCCCTACAACAAGACAAGTGATCAGAAATGCCAGACGTGCAGGCATTAGATCTGTTAACAGAATTCCAGCTTGGTTAAGTCCAAAACCAATACCACCGGACACCAGAACCGCAATTGCGAAGCCGCCCCACCGTTTACCCATAATTTCGAAAGGTACAATGGATTTCAGCATCCGTAAGTTAAGAATAGTAATAACTACGAAACAAAGTGCTGTTGCGCCGATAATCCCGTAGATCCCAAATATCTTACTTAGTAAGAAGCTTGCGACTAATTTAACAATAATACCCACTAGCACATAATACATTGAAATGCGTGATTTGCCCATACCGAGCAAGATGGAGTTCGTTGTCATCATGGTGATCTGAAAGATCGTTCCAATCGTAAGCATCGCCACAATTCCGCTTCCGTCCAAGCTGCTGAACAATAACCCGTTTACAGAATAAGCTGCTGCCACAAGTGCCAACACAATTGGCATCCCTGTCAGGATAGAAATCCGCAAAGCAAGTGTAATTTGCTTCTTCAAGTGTCCCTCATCACGACGGGCATAGGCAGCTGAAATGATCGGAATCAGCGAGGTACCTAGCGCAATGGCTAGTACCGGCGGAATTCCGGCCACACTTTGAGCACGCGTGGTTAGTATACCCAAAGCTGCTGTTGCACTCTCTCTACCCATCTGATCAATAAGCAGTGGAACAGCCAAAGAAGTATCAATCACATTCACTACGGGAATCGTAAGTGAAGAGAGCACGATCGGAATTGATAGTGTGAAAATATCTTTGTAAATTCCCCAAATCGGCAATTTTTGAGTGGTATTGTAATTTAATCCTTGCTGTTTATCCTCTCGGCGCAGCTTGATTGCAAAATAAATCATGACACCAAATGCTGCAATACTACCAATTACGCTACCGAAGGATGCTCCCGCAGCTATAGTTGTATTGTTATACCCCTGCTGTAATAGAATATAAGCTAGTAAAACAGCGACTAGTACGCGAGCGAACTGCTCTACAATCTGTGAAATACCACCAGCCATCATGTTGTTGCGCCCTTGAAAATATCCACGCATCATGGCAATTGCCGGAAAAAGTAAAAGCGCAGGTGCAATAGCCCTAACTGCCATCGCTGATTCAGGTACATCAGCAATATGTGTCGCATAGAACGGAGCGCCTATGTACAGCAAGGCCGTCATGATTACCCCTGCTGCTACTGAAAACAGCAATGCTGCATGATACACTTGTCTCGCCTCTTCAGGACGATTCAGAGCGTACCGCTCGGAGACCATTTTACTGAGCGTACTTGGAATACCTGCTGTAGCCACGGTGAGCAGCATTAAATAGATATTGTTCGATACCCCAAATGATGCTCTCCCCACATCATCAAAAATATGATCCAGCGGCACCCGCTGAACAAGCCCGAGTACCCTTGCCACCAAAGCTGCAGCAGCAAGGATAAGCGTGCCTTTTACGAAAGACTCTTTCTTGGACAAACCATTTCCCCTTCTTCACTGTTAAAATTAAAACCGGACGACCCATATAAAAAAGAGGACGACCATAATAATTTGTAGCACAATTTTGACAACAGTACTACTAAACAACCCAAGTATTGATCCTACACTTACTTTGGCAGCTTTAGCTGGTGAAGAACCTACGATCAATTCTCCTATAAAGGCACCCAGAAACGGACCAATAATAAGTCCAAAGGCTGGGATTACAAAAGGACCAATGATTAGCCCAATCGTACTCCCGATAATCGATGAACGTGAGCCGCCAAATTTCTTAACGCCCCACGCCCCTACAACGTAATCAGCAATAAATAAAACTACAACGATCAGCGTTTGAATGATCCAGAACCAGACACCAAAAGGCTCGAAAGAAAAGAACCAGCCATATACGAAAAAGGCAAGATAAATCGCAAGAGCACCCGGCAGTATAGGGTACACAGCCCCCGCTAGCCCTACGGCAAATAAAGCAATAATAAGAATCCAACCCAGGATCGTCAACACTTAACCTCCTAATAGCAAATATGCTCTATGGATTCACTTCGCAATAGCTTCATTAAAAATATATTTTCGAATGACTTCTGCAATTCCATCATTATTATTAGAAGCCACCACAACGTCAGCCTCTTCTTTAACCGTCTCCTGAGCGTTGCCCATGGCAACCCCAAGCCCTGACTGCTGAATCGCTGCAAGGTCATTGAGGCTGTCACCAACCGCTATAACTTGGGACATGTCTAGTCCTAGCAGCTTACAGACTTCCATGATTCCGGCTGCTTTATTCACTCCTAGAGGGTTAATCTCCAGGTTATGTGGAGAGGAGTTCGTAATCTCCAATCCACCCATATCTTGAAGACGAAGCAGCAGTTTATGACGAAGCTCATCATCTTCGGTGTGATAACCGAATTTAAGCCATTCTCTGCCCGTTACATCCCCATCCCAGTTATCCTGTTTGTGGACTTTTTCCGTAGAATAGGCCCAGAACCAGATGTCATCTTCTTTAGCAAGTTCATACATTTGTTGTACCAGCATAGGATCCATCAATGATCGCCGATAAATTTCATGTGGTGCTCGCCATATCTCACTACCGTTCACAGTAATCATAGGTGTTTCTAGTCCAAGCTGCTCAGCATATGGAAATGCACTTGTAAAAGCTCGGCCTGTCGACAGACAGACATGAACGCCTGCGTCGACCGCCTTTTGAAGCCATTTCACCGTTGTAGGTGTAATAATCTGTTCATCATTCAGTAGGGTTCCATCCATATCCAAAGCAAGCAGGCGGTATTTGGCAGTCATTGCCACCCCTCCATTCTTTTATGCTCTCAATAGAGCAGCTGTTTATTTTTTAATCATTATTCACCTTAGAGTCAAAGTTACTGAGTACCTGTAGTCGTTCCTTCATTCGCAGGATCATTTGTATTATTACCTGACTGTAGACTCTTCTTCGGAACGCCATCAAGTCCATATTCCCAATCATAAGCATCAAAAATTTTACGTGCGACCGGCGCGGCACTCTGGGAACCAAAGCCTCCTTCTGGAATAACTACGGCTACTGCCAGCTTAGGGTTATTTCGTGGGGCATAAGCAATAAATACACCGTTATCACGAATTTGACCCTTTGCCACTTGTTGAGATGTTCCCGTCTTACGAGCAAAATCATAAGGGAAATCAGAAAAAGCACTAACTTCACTTCGCATACCCTGTTGAATTTCTTTCCAGTAGGATTTATCGAAGGCTGTTACTTCATCTATTACCTCACGACCGAACTCCTTGACTACTTTTCCGTCAGCATCTGTAATCTTGCTAACTAGCTGAGGTTTGATCCGCTGTCCTTCATTAGCAAGTGTAGCTACGTATTGGGCAAGCTGCAACACCGTATAACTACCTTGTTGGCCGAAAGAAGCATATACAAGTGCCGCTTGGGCGCTACCCGCAGCCTCTATATTGGTATAGTTAATCTGTCCTAAGAATTCATTTGGCAGACCACTTCCCGTGGATACACCAAGTCCAAACTCTTTCATATACTTATCCCAGACATCTACGCCTTTGCTTTTGTATTTGTCATACAATCGTTTACCGATCATGTCCACCATGAACGCATTCGACGATTTCTCAATCGCTCTTGCAGGGTCCATAGAACCGTACACATGTCCTCCGGAGTTTCTTACCTTAGTTTCATGACCTGTTTTACCAAAAGTCGCGAAACCTCTATCCGGATAGTAGGTTGAGGTTGTAAAGAGACCTTCATTCAGACCCACGAGTACGCTCAAAGGTTTAATTGTTGAACCTAGTAGCAGTACAGACCTAAGTCCATTACCTGACGTCCCTGAAGAAATCGGATTAATGGTACCGTTCTGGTAGTTATCCATGATACTGTTCCAGACATCTGTGGATAAGGATCCCGATGTCCAAATATTCGTATCGTAGTCCGGCATACTTGCCATACTGACGATATTCCCCGTATCGACTTCCATCGCTACAGCGTAACCAGTTAAAGCATTAGGATGCGTTTTACCCTGTACAGTATTGGAATGCAACCACTTAATCTGATCCATAATCGCCTGCTCTGTCTTCATCTGAATGTTCTTATTAATAGTTGTCCAGACGTCATTGCCTTTGACAGGAGGGACTACACGTTCGACTTTCTCTGCCATGTTCTGTGGATTGACGGAGATTTCCTGATAGCCGTTTTGTCCCCGAAGCTCTCTCTGATACTGCAGCTCCAGGCCGTCAAATCCGACAAATTCGTCGTCCTTGTACGTTAGTCCTGGCTCCGGATTGTTCTTCATAGCATTTAAGATATTCTTATAAATATTAAGGCTGTTTGCTGATTTAAAAGGCTTGATATAACCTATCGTCTGTACGGCAACCGTATCTTTATCGTAATGACGAATGCTTTCCTCGACAATTTCAAGGCCTGGGTATTCTCCCTTATGTTCCATGAAATAGGCCACTTCCTGAGTAGTCAGGTCCGCCTTAATTCGCCGTGCCATAAAGCCAAGTGATTTCCGGAAATATAAATCCAGTGCGTCAATAACATCTGCTTCTGTCATCTTCTCAGCTTTTGGATCACCATATTTATTGAAATCAGCTACCAGCTTGGCTGCCAATGCATCTGACTTGGCTTTAGCTTCTGGAGTTAGGGTAGTTTTACCGGTAATTTTATCTGTTTGCTTAGCGGTATACTCCTTATTGAGCGTAATATACAGCGATTGAACCGGTGTAGAGTACGCTAACTTCTCACCTTCAGCAGCATAAATTACACCTCTCATGGAAGCTAGCGGTACATTTTTGGTATCTCTGCTTGTCTCCACTTCAGTTAAAGTGGGTCCTTCCACGAATTGCAACACAGCCAGGCGTATAATAATTACGCAAAATATAACAAACGTGCTAAAGAAAAACACGTTGAGTCGCAGGCCTATGGAACTTTTACTGTTGGTCTCATCTGGAGGTGAGGCCTGCTTACGGAAAAAACTCACAGTTTATTTCTCTCCTTTTTCTCTAATTATTCTTGAACGGGGCCTGACGCAGGAGTGACATTCTTTTTCGGCACACCATCGAGCCCGTACTCCCAATCATAGGCATCAAAAATTTTACGAGCCACCGGCGCAGCGCTTTTGGAGCCAAAGCCCCCTTCTGGTATAACAACCGCTACGGCTAGCTTCGGATTTTCTCGCGGAGCAAAGGCAATAAATACCCCATTATCACGGTTTATATTTTTTCTGTCTGTTTTTTCAGAGGTACCTGTCTTACGTGCAAAATCATAAGGAAAATCATCAAAAGCACTAACTTCACTGCTCATCCCCTGTTTGATCTCTTTCCAGTAGGATTTGTCAAACGTTACCGTATTAAGCACTTCTCTTTGAAATTCCTTAACCGCCTTACCTTGCGCATCCGTGATCTTGCTAACGAGTTGAGGCTTAATACGCACTCCTTCATTTGCAAGAGTAGAAGCATACTGGGCAAGCTGCAATGTAGTATAACTGCCCTGTTGGCCAAAAGAAGCATAGATAAGTGCGGCCTGCGAGCTGCCTGCGGCCTTAAGATCAGTATAGTTAATCTGGCCCGCTGATTCACCTGGGAGACCACTTTTCGTAGATACACCCAGCCCGAACTCTTTCATATATCTGTCCCATACCTCAATGCCTTTATCCCCCGGATATTTCTTGTAAAGCTGCTTACCCACCATATCAATCATAAATACATTAGAGGAATTCATAATCGCCTTGGCCGGATCTAGTGAACCATATACGTGACCCGATGAATTTCTTACGGATGATTTATTATCCTTACCGAAATAAGTAATGCCCACATCTGAATAGGTTGTTGAGGTATTAAAGAAACCTTCCTTTAAACCAATTAACACACTTAATGGTTTGATCGTAGATCCCATAAATACAAGTGAACTAAAATCATGACCTGATCTACCAGATGAATTCGAAGTAATCGTACCGTTTAGATGATTATTCATTATTTTATTCCAAACAGGTGTTGGTAAGGAGTCTTTAGTCCATACATTTGAATCGTAATCCGGCATGCTTGCCATGGCGACAATATTTCCAGTCTCCACTTCCATTGCTACGGCGTATCCGGTTAAAGCATCTGGATGCGTCTCACCTTGAACAGCATTGGTATGCAGCCATTTAATCTGATCCAATATGGCCTGTTCTGTCTTCATCTGAATCTTCTTATTAATGGTCATCCAAATATTATTACCTTTTACAGGAGCAACGTTCTGTTCAACCTTCTCAGCCATATTCTGAGGAGTCACCGAAATGACCTGATAACCATTTTCTCCTCGTAGCTCTCGTTGATACTGCATTTCCAGACCATCAAACCCCACATATTCTTCTGCTTTATACATAAGTCCAGGGGGAGAATCTTTTTTCATTTCACTACGGACATTCTTATACATCGCTATATCTTCAGTCGATTTAAACGGCTTTCCAAAGCCGACTGTCTGCACCGCTACCGTATCTTTATCGTAGTGACGAACACTCTCCTCCACGATCGTTAGCCCCGGATAATTGTCTTTATGCTCCATGAAATAGGCTATTTCCTCTGGAATTAATCCAGTCTTGATCCGTCGCGGCACATAACCTAAATACTTTTTGAAATCTAAATCTAATGAATCCAAGATATCTTGCTGCGTCAGCTTCGGCGCATTCGGATCTCCATATTTAGCAAAATCAGCTGCAAGCCTTGCTGCAAGCATATCGGAGTTGTACTTCGCCTTCTCCGTAAGTGAGGTCTCACCCGTTACTTTATCTGTCGTTCTAGCTGTATAATCTTTAGTTAATGTAAGGTAAAGCGACTCCGTAGGTGTTGAATAGGCAATCTGCTCTCCTTCGGCAGCAAAAATAATCCCACGCATCGCTGCGAGCGGAACAATTTTCGTTTCCCGGCTCGTTTCTTCTTCACTCAACAGAGCTCCCTCAGTAAACTGTAAACCTGCAAGACGTACGATAATAATACAAAAAATAAAAAAAGTGCCAAAGAAAAAAATATTCAGTCTCAAGCCTACAGAATTTCTTGAAGATATCCCGTCCTTAGGCGGGAGCTGCTTACCAAACAAACTCACCAGCTTTCTCCCCTTCTACAAGCATAAACGCCTTGACCGTCCTTATAAGGAAGGTAAGTGTTTAAGCGAGAAATATAAGACATAAAGTATAGTGCTTATACTTTCTTATATTTTAAAAAAATGTCTGACAACCCTTTGCCTGAGACATTACTCTTATGATGAAGGTGAGTTCTTAGCTGCTTATTGTGAGCATGCCCTCGCATTTAAGTTAGAACTGACGTTACTTGAGTTTATTGTACCACACCCCAGGAGTTCAGCGCCCTCACTCAGAGGGCGTTCTCCCTAATATGCGTTTCATCAAAATCCTTCGGATTGAACCAATCTCCACTGCTAGCCCAAGTCGGATCCAGCGGAATCCAAGCTTGCCGATCACTTATATATACTTCATTCCAAGCATGTGCACCATAACCGCCACGCCCATCATAACCCTGACCTGTTACAACCCGTACCTGCAAGCCCTGTGAACGAGCCATCACAGCGTACAGTCGGGCATAGTCTATACACACCCCTTGCCGAGTGTCGAATGTATCCTGTGGTGTCTGTTCATGCCAGACCCTGTTTTGCAAATAATTGTCAGCTTTAGCATAATCGTAAGTCACGCGTGTACCTACCCAATCATAGAGAAGTCTCGCTTTTTTCTCTTCATCTTGCGCTTGTCCAACAATGTCTTCTGCTGCTCCTATAATATCCTGAGGAATTTCATGATCGATAACCTCATATTTTCTGCGAAGGATATCATTCATCTCTGCTGCAACGGTCTTTGTCAGAATAGGAAGTTTCTTCTGCACAGTCTCACCAACAATAGGTTCAAATACAGCAGCAGCGCTCTGACTATAGATTGGAGAGGACTCCACATAACGACTAAATCCACTCTCCGGATTTAATCCAACACAGATGAAAAGAGCGAGAACAATTACCAGACTACGCATTAAGCCGATAATTAATCCAACCATTGCTCCTCCCATACGGCTTACCTGCGTAATCTTTCTGTCTTTAAACTTCTTAGTACGCCGCAATTGTGGAAAAGGAAGCAACATGGATAACAGTCCTAAGAGCATACGAATTAACAGATAAGAAATCAGGAGTAACAATAGAAATCGAACTAGCGGTGATTCTGATAACACAGACACCGCCGTATAATAAATTTGCTGCCACTGTGTAAGCTTCGTATCAGGAAGACTAATACCCGATGCCCAAGTCTCTACATAGGGATTGAGGTAGGCCGCAGCTGGGATAGCTAATACCAAAGATGCTATAGTAAATAATCCTGTTCCCAGCAGCCCAAATAATCTTCCGGTAGCGCTTGAGAAACCTCTGCTCCAGCCTTGCAATAGAGAGAAGACTACAACCAGCAGGAGGGCGATGGAGATGATATTAGCATCACTCACACTAGTCATCCATCCGTTTATCATATCCGCTCTCTCCTTTCAGTCGCGTGCTTGCTCGCTTGTTATATTTTTGAGTCCAAGCCTGTTATTGATGTTTTCGGGCTTCCTCGATAAATGTTTTTGTCGTATCTGTAACACTCCACTTTCCAAGACTCACACCACGGAAAGTAACCTCTACTTTATCTTCACCCGCTGCGCCCTTCACTTCAATATTCGGCGTTGTAATCGTAAAGGTCCCGTCTCCATTTGAAGTGTACTTCGCATCCTGCGCTTCTTTAAGCATAACCTCTTGCGCTTCCTTCTTCAGCGTGCTTACCGTTCCATCTGCCACCTTATTCACAGCGTTACCAATTTGGTCCATTGTAACACCACTATAGATGAACAAACCTACAACGATCACGATGACAATCGCCCATTTCAGAACGGTTTTAACCAAATTAACAACCGCAAACAGCAGGACAAGCGCAATTACAATAACTAGCCAATTTTCCCTTATAAACTGTGACCATACCTCTGGATCCATCAATCTCACAACACCCCTATCGCCTAGTTTCGTCCCAAGGATTCTCTCTTCCCATAGACATAACGCCAATATTAATTATTATACATGAATACCCATCATAATTCATGGTTCCACCCTCCGTAAAAGGTATACCTACCAGCGGAATTAAAAAAGCGGTATAAGCCCTCTCTGTCCCACGTAAAGTACAAGTAGTGCTTAAGAATTGGTTCTTCATTATTACGCCGTCCTGCATTCACTTGTGCTGTAGGTGGCTCTCGGAGGTGTTTCCCTGTGAAAACTGCGCTGTGGCTATACTTATTTCTCTTTTTGGCGTTCTTCGATTTACATGCTCAGTATCCCGTCCTTACGCCCTTTGCCATCTCTCTTGGTGCGGGACCCACCTTTATTGGCTGGATGATGGGCATGTACTCGTTGACCCACCTTCCCGGCAATCTGCTTGCAGGCGTACTCGTCGATCGTAATGGCTCCCGCCGCTACATCGTCTTCAGCCTTGTCGCAGCGGGAGCTATCCTACTGCTGCAAGCTCATGTACAGCTTCCATGGCATCTGCTAATGCTAAGAGCAGCAAGTGGATTCGTGCTCGCTTTCCTCTCTCCAGCCTGTATGACGTTACTCGCTTCTTTGTCATCCGATGCCACAGAGCAGGGTAAATATATGTCCGGACATGGTATCGTTCATACGTTAGCTTCAGTTGTATCGCCTGCTGCGGGAGCTTTTATCGTAGCAAAAGCCGGCTACTCTGGCACCTTCACCACACTTGGATGGCTCCTTATCGCAACAGGAATCATGGCTTTTTTTAGTGTACCTGCGCCTTCGAGACATATATTAAAGCCGCTAAGCTCAGCGCCATCAGCATTAAAAGTTCCAGATAAACCTTCTATACCAACGAAAGATGATGAACTGGTATCCAAACGGTATTACCTTTTACCTTTTTTCGTTTCCTGTTCACAAGGCGTTCTCTTTTTCGAGCTCCCACTATCTCAAACAGGGAGCAACAGTATTCTTTCCACTGGTATACTACTGTCACTCCTCAGTTTAGGTGCTTTGGTAACGCTCAGCATGCTCTTCCTGAACCGTCTTTCTCCGGGGGGAAGAATAGCAGCGGCATTACTGGGAATGGCCATCAGCTTCTTTGCACTCGCTTCATTTCACAGGATTCCGACTGCTGCGATTCTTTTTATGCTCGGCGCAGCCAAAGGAGTGTTGTTTCCTGCAATGGCATCACTCTTTATTAGTCTCGGTGGCCCTGGGCGAATGGGTCGGACTTTCTCCATGCAGTCGATAGCCATGTCACTTGGTGCATTCGCTGGGCCCGTGGCTGCTGGACAGCTAAGGTCCTTCGTTTCTCCTTACTTCATAGCCTTTCTACTATTAATGGTAGCATTGCTTCTTCTTCCACCTAAAAACACTGGTAAACTATCGAACCTCACTTCCAAATGGAATGGGCGAGCCGCATGATTCTTTGCTTTTACGACATTTCCCGGGGAATGAAGACTTTCTTGCAGAAACAGTTGTTAAAAATGACGATCCTTCGGTAAACTATAATGAGCCTGAAGCTTGGACCCATTCCCGGAGGTGATTGTCAGCTAATGTCCATAACGATTATTGTCGAAGGTAAGAACGATCGCAGCAGATTACGGCGCGTGCTGGTACCGGAAGTAGAAATCCTATGTACCTTTGGTACATTAAATACACTAAAATTAGAATCCCTCCGGCAACAAGTAGGAGATGGAGAAGTATACCTTTATTTGGATAACGATAGCTCTGGCAAAAAAATACGCAGTGTGCTCCGGGATGCCTTCCCTGATGCCGATCATATTTATACTCGTCGCGGATATGCTGGTGTGGAGGGTACGCCTGATGAATACAACATCACTCAGCTCGAAAAAGCCGGATTAGAAGATTTCATCATCTACCCTGAACCACTTCCATTTTAGCTGAAACAAGTATAAGGATAATGTATAGCATGAAACTTATACTATCGTATATTTAAAAAAACGCCTTTTTCGTTATCCGCTCAATAAAGAGGGATTCGAAAAAGGCGTTTTTAATGTTTGATATTTTATTCCCGAGCCAATTTCGTCAGCTGATCGGCAAGAAATTCAGGAGTTACGTTCTCCGTATCTCCTGCGTCATACAATGCACGAAGTTGATTGTCTCGGTCAACTAACGCTATACGGTTGGCATGTACGAAATTTTCTTTGGAATTCCCTGCGATTAGTACTTTAAAAGAATCCGTCGCTAACTTACGAACTTCTTCCTGATCCCCCCGCAAGAAATACCATCCATCATAATTCGCCTGAAACCGGTCTGCAAAAGCCTTAATAGCTTCCCGAGTATCATTCTTCGGATCAAAAGAGATAGAGACAAAACCCGTATCTTTACCAAAACTGCCATCCTCGACCAGAATCTTCTGTGTCTGAGATAACAAAAACGTAGTTATAGGACATACATCCGGACACTGTGTAAAAAAGAAGTATACCAGCCGTGCTTTACCTTGTGTATCAGCCAGAGTAACCTGGTCTCCATTCACATTTTCAAGAGAAAAGTCCTGCACTTCTCCGATTACTGGCAATTTTTCTTTTCCTAAATTCAAAGAGTTAATTGCCAGATAACCAGCCATAATCAAAGCAAGTATTAGCAGAAGCCAAGTCCATTTATAACGCTTAAAGGTTTGCACGGACACGTATACCCTCCCTCTTCTTAACCGTGAATCGTATTCAATACAAGTACGATCAAACTAACTGTCAGGTAGTTAATGGAGAAGAGGAAATTCTTCTTCGCCCAGACTTCATCATCTTTAGCCTTAAAGCCCATCAAGGTCAATACTAACCAAGCCAAGGACAACGCTGATGAAATGATTAGAAAAAATATGCCTGCGTAATCATAGGCGTACATTAACACTGGAATAGGCAGCAAAAGGGCTACATAAGGAATCATCTGAAACTTCGTACGTCGCGTTCCTTTAACTACAGGTAGTAATGGAAATCCTGCCGCTCTATATTCTTCTTTACGTCTAATGCCCAACGCCCAGAAGTGAGGGGGTTGCCATAGAAACAACATGGCAAAGATCAGCCAAGCGCCTAGATCAACCGTTCCTGAAACCGCAACATAACCAATTACCGGGGGCATTGCTCCAGAAATCGCACCTACTGAGGTGCTCCATGTTGATGTCCGCTTCAACCAAAGCGTGTATACTACTACGTAAACGAACATGCCAACAATTCCAAACAGACCGGCAAGCATTCCTGAAAAAGCAAACAGCACGATCAAACCTGCAATACCAAGCCCAATGGCGTATAATAATACAGTGTTTGGTTTCAGTCGTCCTGTAGGAAGCCCCCGTTCACGGGTTCTTTCCATTTTCATGTCCAGATCCCGGTCGAAATAGTTATTAAAAACGCAGGCTGAAGCCATAACCAGCATTGTACCGAGCAGAGTCAGAACTAATCTGCCGTAATGAACATCCCAACCCGAGGCCAGCCAATATCCCGCAAAGGCCGCAATAAGGTTAGATCGGATAATACCGGGTTTTGTTACTGCAATGAAATCACGCCAGCTAGCACCTTCCGGTGGAGATTTTGCAGACATGGCTGCAGAGTCGGAAGAAGCTTGAAATGTTATATGATTGTCCACACCTAATGATCCTCCTTCTAAACGAACATGTAACGTTCTAACCGAAGTTTTTTAACTTCGCTGTTAACTTTATCATAACAAACCCGTGAAGACTTTGACAGTCATGGAACAGTAAGTTCATGAATTCGACAATTACGTGACAATATTTATTTTGTATTTATTTCAATCCCCTTAATAACCAGAGCTGTATTTGGGTAATTATTAAATAGAGAACTTCCGAACAACAAAGGAGAACTGACCAATGGATACTGCTACACATTTAGTTATGGGCCTAGGCTTAGCTGGGCTTTCCTTCGTTGATCCCATCGTTGCTTCTGATCCGAAACTGGCGGGAGCTGTTATGCTTGCAACAGTGCTCGCCTCTCAGGCTCCTGATGCCGATACTGCGCTACGACTGAAGGACAATGCAATGTATATTCGAAATCACCGAGGAATCACACATTCCCTACCCTTTCTAATTCTGTGGCCCGCCCTGATTTCCTTCGTGTTAGGGCCCTTATTTGGTTTTACTGATTTACAAGCTCTAAGCCATATTGCGCTCTGGAGCTTCATTGGTGTAGGTGTTCACGTATTTTCTGATCTATTTAATACCTATGGCACTCAGGCTGCACGTCCATTCACGGAGAAATGGATTGCATGGAACATCATCCACATTTTTGATCCATTTATATTTGGTAGCCATATCGCAGCCATCCTTCTCTGGATCACCGGGATCATTCCACCGCAACCTTTATTTATTACGCTGTATGCCTGTACTATTCTTTATTATATTTGGAGAACCGTCGTTCACGCACGTCTCACGCGTAATATTAAGCTTAAGGATTTACATCATAGTGCCGGCGAACGTTATATTGTAATCCCTACAATTTCACTAAAGCGCTGGAACGTAGTAAAAGTAAAAAAAGATGGTAGTTATGATGTTGGGCAGTTAGTCAATAATCGACTGGAATGGTTCAAACATGCTGTATGCTCGAATCATCCCGCTGTGGAGATATCCAAGTCGCACCCTGATATTCAGTCCTTCCTATACTTCACCTCTTATGCAGTAGCCGAAGTCGAGGAACTTTCTTCAGGATATATGGTTCGCTGGGGGGACGTACGTTATTTACATCGCAAACAATACCCATTTGTGGCTGTATTAGTGATGGACAATCAATATCGACCTTTAAATACTTATGTTGGTTGGCTTAGCAGCGAGAAGCTCGACAAACGATTTTCCATTGACCCTGGTTCTTTACGATGAAACTGTAGACTTACGCAGAGATCTATTCTATAATCACAAAAAATCCCGGAGTATTATTATCATACTCCGGGATTCATTTTAGCAGACATAGAAAGGAAGGCTCTCTTAATGGGTAAAGGACTTTCACTTTGGTTCGCTTGTTCTTCTATTCTTATTCTTACTGCCGCTTCAATCGCGATCAGTTATAGTTTTTGGTTGGCACTTCTGCTCGGATTTCTCTGTGTTATGAATATTGGCTGGGGATTTATCCTCAAGGCCAAGATCAGACGCAAACAGGAAAGCCTAAGCGCTGATTAGATTAACGAGCTGGCAGAAATCCCATTCGCTCTTTAACTCCATTCAGCGTCTCTGTTGCAACAATGCGCGCACGATCAGCACCTTCTGCAAGAATATCTGTGATCGCACCCGAGCTACGAATTTCATTGTATCTTTGTTGTAAAGGCTCAAGCGTAGCTACAACCACTTCAGCAAGATCTTTCTTAAAGCCGCCATACATTTGCCCTTCATAACGATCGGCAATTTGCCCCAGTGTCATTCCAGAACATTCGGAATAAATACTCATCAAATTACTGATCTCTGGCTTATTAGCTGGATCAAAAATTACTTCACGTCCTGAATCAGTCGTTGCACGGCTGATTTTTTTACGGATTACGTCCGGTGAATCTAACAGAGCAATGTAGCTGCCTGCGTTAGGACTGCTCTTGCTCATTTTTTTGGTGCCATCATCCAGAGACATAATACGCGCACCCACCTCTGGAATGTACGGCTCCGGAATGGTAAAGAATTCGCCAAAACGATTATTGAAGCGACCAGCTAAATCACGAGTCAGCTCCAAATGTTGTTTCTGGTCTTCTCCAACTGGCACAAGATCTGCATTATAAACAAGAATATCTGCTGCCATCAAGGAAGGATAGACGAATAAACCAGCGCCAACAGAATCTTTACCTGATGATTTATCTTTAAACTGGGTCATACGCTCCAGCTCGCCCATTGCTGTAAGTGTCGTCATGATCCAGCCCAGTTCAGCGTGTTGTGGCACATGCGACTGCATATAGACATTAGAACGTGCAGGATCAATTCCTGCTGCAATAAAGAGGGCCGCTACGGACTCTGACTGCTCACGCAGTGCCGCAGGATCTTGTGCTACAGTGATTGCATGCATATCGACAACCATAAAGAAACATTGATGATCATCTTGCAGCTTCACAAAATTTTTCAGTGCTCCAATGTAGTTCCCCAGTGTAAGTGAACCGCTTGGCTGAATGCCTGACATTACTTTTTTCATAATATAGACCTCCGTTTGATGTCATTTCTAAGTTTCCGAGAACGCAAAAAAAGCCTCATCCGCAAGGGACGTGAGACCGTGGTGCCACCCTTATTCGCTGCTTAATCTTGTTTAGACAAGAAAAAAACAGCCTTAGTCTTCCGTTAACGGGGAAGATCCGGCCGGTCTACTAGGGCATCTAGCTCCCGTTCAAGCTCGGCGCTCAGGGGTCCATTCATCAGGTTTGTCCTACCGGTTCGCATCAACCACCGGCTTTCTGAAGGTGCAATGCCTGCCTACTTGTCCCCGTCATCACATTATCATCATGAATTAATGCCTTCATCATAGAACCATAAAGAGAAGTTGTCAAATCACTTAACCACTACCGTATAAATCTGTTATGATAAGGTTATCCATGTTCTATTCGATTACAGTTACGATAAAGGAGCATATCTCATGAAACAGGTGACCAAAGGGCAGTGGGGCGGTTATGATACTTATATTTTGCACAGCCGTGAACTGGAAGTCACGCTTTTGCCGCGACTAGGAAATAACGTGATTTCATTGTTTGATGTCAAGAAACAACGGGAAATTCTACGGCGGCCTGATGAAAGCGATCAAGCTTTCTTTATGCAAAAACCTTACCATTTTGGTATGCCGCTATTAATTCCACCCGGAAGAATTCGTAAGGGCCAATTTCAATTCGAGGGTACAAGTTATCAATTTGACCAGAATACCGCTAATGACAATCATATTCATGGTCTACACAGAACTCAGGCCTGGTGTGTCAGCGATATTGAAGAAGATGAGGATGGTTGCGCGGTCACTACTGAATTCCGAACGGAAGATGATCCACACTGGATGGAGCAATTCCCTATCCCACTTAAATTCGAAATGACGTTTAGGCTTCAGGAAGCCCGATTTACCCAAACTTTAAAGGTTACAAATCTTGGAGATCATCGAATTCCTTTTGGGATCGGTTATCACACCTGGTTTATGATTGATGGAGAACCTGAGCGCTGGAATCTTAAGCTCCCAGTAAATAGTATTTATGAACTGAACGATGAATTGCTCCCTAGCGGCAATCTGATTCCTCTTGGTGATCTGGAAGCATTGAACACCGGAATGAACATGCAGGGAACTAATTTTGATACTGCTCTACGTATTGGAGAAAAACAGCCTGTAGAAGCCTTATTATTACGCGATGATGGTTATGGCCTTCGTTATACTGCTGACGAGAATCTATTCCGTCACTGGGTGCTATATACCAAAGGACCGGCTGATCAATTTCTGTGTATTGAGCCCTATACATGGCTCGCGAATGCACCGAATGTATCCGAGGATGCTTCCTTCACAGGTCTTTTAACGGTAGAACCCGGTCAGAGTCAGAATCTATCCACCGTGCTGGAAATGATCTATCCTGAGATTTAAAGCAGATATACATTATATCGGTCTTGCCTTGCGATTACGTAAGGGAAGACCGATTTTTTTGTGTAATCCCTAGTAATAAAGGATTTCTATCCTCACTTTTATTTCACTAATAATTACCATCCTTAAAACCTTTCGAAGTGATGCATGAATTAACCTCTTAGCGCTCATACTATCTTCACAACGGGCGAAGGAGGTGACACACATGGGTCAAGCAGGTCAAGGTCGTAGCAGCCGTTCCAATAACCTGGTCGTTCCTCAAGCAACTGCGGCATTGCAACAGTTGAAATATGAAGCAGCACAGGAGCTTGGAGTAACGATCCCAGCTGACGGTTATTACGGGAACTACACTTCTCGCGAAACTGGTTCTCTGGGCGGTTACATCACTAAACGTCTAGTACAACTGGCAGAACAACAACTGTCTGGTCGTCAGTAACAACGTTATCTTAAGTGTTTTATCCGGCTAGGGCATATTAAGCATAAAGCCTAAAGCCGAGTAGCTTTTGAGCCCTCTCACACTTCTTTCTGAAGCTGTGGGAGGGTTTTTGATTTTCACAATTATTGAAATTTTATGTAAACAACGCTTAACCAAAAAACTGTTCGGAACTTTCAGCAAAGGTATTACGAGGCGATCGAATCATTAGATTCGCCATATTATAATTGGACTCCAATGTAGCATCTACAATCACCATTCCCTGTCTAATGGCGAATTCATAAGAAATCTCACCATGCGTCCAACGCCGCTTGTATTTCAGGCTTTCCAGTGCCATTAGTCGAAAAGAAGACTGTTGTCCATCTGTCATCCCTTCTTTTGCATCAGTGAATCCCCCGCTTCGCCCAGAAAGAGGATTATGTCGTATCCCGAATTTTCCGATCATGTTATTTCGTATTTGCACAAAAACCGTACCAGAAGTTAATCCCGATAATTCTTCCTGCAGCTCCTTAAACACCATATCCATCTGTCTCGCTAATGATAGTTGTTCCGTCTTAAGCATTACTTCTCCTCCTAAAAGTTTTGTGAGCATAGCTTGATTTGAGTGCACTTCGCAGAACTGACTTCGTAAGCGCTTGCTTATTTTTGTGAGTTTAGCCAAGTGGTAATCTAGCGTGCCTTATATAAGGCTTAAGACTCATTATAGGTTACTAACAAATGGCAAACAACATTATTCGGCAAAATTGGGTTATTATCCCTATATATGCGCGAAATCCATAGATTAATCGCATATTTCTTTTTATAAATCGTGATTTTTCGACATTTTATCATTAAAAAAAGCCCCTGTATCAGGGGCTTTTGCGTGTTCATGCTGAAAAATCGTTGTTTTTTCTACCGCTAAATTTGTCTTAGTTTAGACTTTTTCAAACTAATTGCTCCGTCATCTCCAAGAACTCATTAATGTCAGCTACAATCAGATCTGTAGCGCCTTGCCAGAAGTCCGGCTTCGTAAGATCCACACCCAGATGCTTAAGTACCAAATCCTCTAAAGTCATCACACCAGTATCTTGCAACAAGCTATCGTATTTGTCTGCAAAGGACGCTCCTTCTTGCAGAGCCAGTCGATACAAGCCTGTGCTGAACATGTAGCCAACGGTGTAAGGGAAGTTATAGAACGGCACATCTGTGATATAAAAATGCAGTTTAGAAGCCCAGAAATGAGGATGGTATTCCGAAAGCACCCCACAGAAGGCTTCCTTCTGTGCTTCCACCATCAATTCAGACAGCTCCTCAGCATTTACAAGGCCTTCCTTACGTTTCTCATAAAAACGAGTCTCGAATAAGAACCGAGCGTGAATGTTCATAAAGAAAGCTACGCTGTTTTGAATTTTCGTTTCAAGCAACGCCAGTTTCTCTTCAGCGTTGCCAGCGGCTTTAACCTGAGCGTCAGATACAATGACCTCTGCGAAGGTTGAAGCAGTCTCTGCAACGTTCATAGCGTAGTTCTGATTAAATACAGGTTGATCATCCAGCAAGTAAGAATGATAAGCATGTCCCAGCTCATGTGCCAAGGTTGAAACATTGGAAGTTGTACCGCTATAAGTCATGAAAATCCGCGATTCCTTACTCTCAGGGAAGGATGTACAGAAACCTCCAGGACGTTTTCCCGGACGATCCTCAACCTCAATCCAGTTATTATCAAAAGCACGCTCTGCAAACTCTGCCATCTTCGGACTAAATTTGCGGAACTGGGTAACGATATCTTTAGCGGCCTGATCATATGGGATTTTACCTGAAGATTTACCCACTGGCGCTTCGACATCTACCCAGGAAAGAGCATCCAGTCCAAGCAGCTTAGCTTTACGCTGAAGATAGGTCACGAGTGCAGGCTTGCTATTCGTAATCACGTCCCACATCGCATTCAAAGTATCTTGTGACATACGATTGATGCTTAGCGGATCTTTCAGAATATCTTCCCAACCTCTTCCTTTATAGAGCTTCAGACGGAAGCCTGCTAAGTGATTCAAGGTATCCGCACAGTTATCTGCTGCTTCGGTCCATGCTTCTTCCCATTTATGGAACATGGATTGACGTACTTTCGGATCTGGATCATCCAGCTTGTTAAAAGCCTGACCTGCAGAGAGCAGCTTTGTTCCTTCTTCATCCTCAAATGGGATTTTAATCGAGCTTACAATCGTATCATAGTGCCCGCTCCATCCATGATATCCGTCAACTGCTAGTTCAAGCGCTAAGCTTTCCAACTCTGGACTCATCTTCTCACGGGCCAAGTCACGGCTCTCGCTCAGCACGAACGTTAATGGAGCAATTTCGGGACGTGACATCCACTCTGCCCATACCTTGTCCGTAGTCTGACGAAGCACGTTACTGAATTGTGAGCTAATGCCTTCGAATCCGGCACGCATACTTGTCACTCGAGCCGCCAGTCTTACCGCACCTTTGTCCATTTGATTCTGAGCGCCCAGACAGTCTGCGAAGGAAGAGACCTCCACAAGTCTTCCTGAACAGCTCTGAAGCAGTTCTACAACCTCGTCCAGCGCCTTTGTAGACTCAACATCCGTTGGAGCTACAGCATTCTTCACCAGACCCTGTAAGGCTGTAATATCTTGTTCAAGATTCTTTAAAAAGCTTTCTAACTCAGTAGAGGACGATCCTCCAGGAAATATGGAATCAAGTTCCCAAGTCAGTGATAATGGTTGTTTCATGTTTTCTCACCATTCCTTTGCTCTCATTTCGTTTTCTTTGTAATTGAATTAACACCGTGGTAAAGTGAATAACGATACCGGAACATTCATAGCCGATAAACTTTAGGAGGGCATCCATATGAAGCCACTACAAATTTCACCGGAAACAGCCATAACGTTATCAAAGCAACTAGGCGTTCCACTGGAACACTTGATGCATATGCCCCAACATATTTTGCTACAAAAAATAGCTGAGCTATCCAAAAAGCAGAATTCACCGCAAGCTGAGGATGGAAATGAAGAGTCTCCTTCTGGGAAGGATTCACAATGATTCCTTTTAGTCATACCTGGCCTTATGACATTATTTTAGGCGATATGTATGTGCAGTATTGCCCTTTCTGCAACTCGGAGAATGTTCTTCTCCCTATGAAGCCAAAAGAATTGCAAATCGTTCGTGACGGCAAGAAAAAACTACTTGTCTTCCCATGTTGCAGCGCCAGTCCCACAGTTGTAGATAACGACGGAGATTACCTCCTATTCGATCGGGCAGTCCGATAAATAGAAGGTCATCTAAATCCCAATCTTACCATTTTTATAAAGCGCAGACGAGAGCATTACTCTCTTCTGCGCTTTTTGTTGTTCGTGAAGCTTTAAGAACCTGAAGGCAATCCATCGGCATCAATATCTACAGCTTCGCCGCGCATTTGCTCTCTTAGCACAACCCACTGCTCCCTGGCAGCTCGAATCATCGCAGCATCCATAATCTTCTGATCATTAATCAGGCGGGAGAACCACATTACAGCCACAGAGAACTCTCCGATGCGCCTGTTAAGTTCGCCGATAAGATACATGAGCCGGGCATCATTGCCAGCTATTCCGTCTTTTTCGTATACCTTCACATATTCAGCTAATGAATAGCGCAAAAAGCGTTGTTCCTGTTCCGTATTCCCTTGATACCGATACAACCAGGCAATGTGATGAAGCAGACTTGCAATAATTCGATCCTTATCGTTAATACTTTGAGCGCATAAAAGCGCCAGTTTATAGGTCTCAAGTGCAGTTTCCCAGCTTCGTTTATCCCCAAAGTCACGGCTCTTCCATCGTTTTCCTACCTGTTCATTAAATGCTTTTCGCTGCAGATCCGTCAGCTTGTCCGCTGAATTTTCTGTAGAGGCAAACCCACAACTCGGGCAGACACGTACAACATAATAATCCGGATTCTCGTTTTTGTAATATGCGCAAAAATCAGCATCGCGGCGGATAGCCTTTTTTAGGCTAGGGCGTACGCGAGAGGTTGAAAATTCATGTTCACAATTGCAACATTTGACCTTAATAGAATATAGGGGTATTAACTCTGGCAAGTACTCTCATTCCTTTCAGGATCAACCTGTCCCTTATTATTCCTGGGGCATGTTAACAAAATGATGTGCGGGACCTGCAAGACGGCTAAGCACGAACGAACGTAGCGGCTCTTCTACGCCGGTCTCCTCAAGCGCCTCTTTCATACACTGCAACCATTCTTCAGCACGTTCTGGAGTAATGGGAATATGCATGTGCCTTGCTCTCATCATGGGATGTCCATGCAGTTCTGAATACAATGGGCCACCGCCAAAAAACTGTGTCAGGAATTGATACTGCTTCTCCAGAACAGGAGAAATGTCTTCAGGAAATAACGGACCCAGCTGCGGATGAAGCTGCACTTTGGCATAGAACACTTCCACCAATCGATGTAGCGCCTCAGCTCCTCCTAGGTTCTCATATATACTCTCATTTGGATTCATTGAGGTTACCAGCTCTCTTCCATATTAATGAAACGTTTCTTACTTTATTATACCAAAAAAAAGCACGGCTCGGATATCCGTCGAAAGTGCCCCTAAACGGCAGAAAAAAGACGCTAAACTATAGTTTAGCGCCTGGAGGTTATTGTCAGTAGGTCCGAAATTCTTCATCACCTGAAGGGACGAGAGAGACCCGGATCACATATACAAAAGCACAAACGAGAACTCCGGCTACAACGCTCATCGCCATCACTCCATCCCATTTATTCTTGTAACAGAGGGTGCATTTCTTATTTACATAATATCATATTTCGAACGAAAAAGCACCGAATTATGTAACCGCTTCCTTTATTTTTTTTGTGCTGTTTGTCCTTCTTTTCGCATACATCTAACCATAGATCAGGAGGCGTTAATTATGACTTTTAAAAAGATTGGCGGCCCACTGCTGGGATTAACATTGGCGGGCTGTATGCTGCTGATGTTGCTTCATCCGGAGGCATCCCTTGGCGCAGCCTTACGAGGCCTGGCCATCTGGTGGGATGTGTTATTCCCCTCCCTATTTCCATTCTTCGTCATATCCGAAATCATGCTAGGCCTAGGGATCGTTCATCTCTTCGGTGCACTGCTCGATCCATTGATGCGCCCTCTTTTTGGTATACCAGGTAGCGGCGGGTTTGTCGCTGCGATGGGATATGTATCAGGATATCCTGTTGGCGCTAAATTAACCGCTAAGCTGCGGGAACAGAATCTGATTAGCAGAGTAGAGGGCGAACGATTAGTCGCTTTCACAACCTCCTCTGACCCAATCTTTCTGTTAGGTGCAGTATCCGTTGGTTTCTTTCGAGACGCATCGTTGGGGCTTATCCTAGCCCTCGCCCACTATGGGAGCGGTTTGATTGTTGGCTTGCTAATGTCGTTCCATGGACGCAAAGAACAGAGCTCCCCCTCCCAAGACCCATCCATAACTAGTTCTACTGCCCCCTCTGTTCCAGCCAAAAAAGGTTTTGGAAGAATCCATGCAGCACTTCTTGCCATGGAGGAGGCTCGGCGCAAAGATGGACGGAGCTTTGGGGAGCTATTAAAGGGAGCAATCCAGTCCTCGCTAAAGCTTATTATTGTCGTAGGCGGTTTGGTTGTATTCTTCAATGTGCTAATGGAACTGCTAGCCCGTGCCGGTATCCTATCCTCCCTTTTTAACATGACCGGACATCTTGTGTCCCTTGTAGGTGGTCCTCCAGAACTAGCTCAGGCTCTCATTAGCGGATTCTTTGAGGTGACAATCGGTGCCCGTTCAGCAGGTGAAGCCGCAGCTTCCATCCCGCTTCAGTTCAAGGTAGCGGCAGCTGCCTTCATTCTCTCTTGGGGCGGATTATCTGTACATGCCCAGGTGGCAAGTATTCTGAACGGTACCGGGCTGCGGTATCTGCCATTTTTGACTGCACGGCTAATTCACGCCATACTCGCATCAGGATTGGTCTTGCTGCTCTGGAACCCTGTGATGAACACAGGGCTGTCTACCACATGGGTATCATTACCAGCCTCTGCTGCCTTTACTCCTTCTGCCTCAGGGATCACGGCAAGCCTCGCCCTGCTGAGTCTATTATTAACTGCTGCAATTCTAGTCTCACTGCTTATCCCTGTATTCACGACAATGATTCGATGGGTACGGCGAAGTTGATTAACATATTGTGTTCCGGGTCAAGATTGATTATGATCGGTGTATGACTGAATTATACAAAAGGAGCCTGTACATCTTGAGATATTATGTTCTGGACCGCGGTGATGAACTATCAATCAAACTTGCCGAGCAGTTTCACAAGCTGGCGGCGGAGCGGGACCTGCAACTTGATGCCGAGTCTCCCGAAATCGTCATCTCTATTGGCGGAGACGGCACAATGCTGCACGCTTTTCATACCTTTATCGATCAAATCCCCAATCTAGCCTTCGTAGGTGTGCACACAGGACACTTAGGCTTCTATGCGGACTGGCAAGCGGAAGAGCTTCCCACCTTAATCGACTACATGTGCGGAACCGAGGATTCTGAGCCTCAGAAACCTCGTATCGTGAAATATCCGTTGCTTGAGCTGGAAATTCACAAGAAATCCGGTTCTTCGTCCCACATTGCCCTAAATGAATTTACCCTTAAAGGGGTAGATGGAACTATAATGATACAAGTTGACATCAATGATGTTACCTTCGAAATGTTCCGGGGTGATGGGCTTTGTATTTCTACTCCTTCTGGTAGCACGGCCTATAACAAAAGCCTTGGGGGAGCCATGGTTCACCCATCTATAGAAGCGCTGCAGATTGCTGAAATCGCCTCAATTAACAACCGCGTATTTCGAACAATGGGGTCGCCATTACTACTGCCGAAGCATCACCATTGCGATATTCTTTCATGTAAGGATCAGCGCTTACTACTCACGATAGATCATAACAATATCCCAGTAGATGATCTGATTTCAGTACGCTGCCAAGTATCGGACAAGAAGGTCAGTTTCGCCAGGTACCGTCCTTTTCCGTTCTGGAACCGTGTACGTGAAGCTTTTTTAGTTTAAGATTAACCTTCGATCCAACGATTTTCAGTGGCTGGAGATATCCATTTCTCCGGCTTTTTTGTGTGACAAAACTAACACCAACTGATAGACTGAGAGAGAAGCCAAATGGTATAATGAGGCTATTTTACAAAGAGTTACATAAAAGGAGAGAGTACTGTTGAAAAGATTTTTATCCCTCTTAAGCATAAGTCTACTGGCCCTCATACTTGCGGTCCCGGCTTTTGCAGCATCGAAACCAATTGATGTTTATATTAACGGAAGTAAGGTTTCCTTCACCGCTGGATCCCCATACTTAGCGAACAATTCTGTACTTGTACCTTTCCGGGTTGTCTTTGAGAAGCTTGGACTTCAAGTTCTCTGGGATGCCAAAACTGGAACAGTAACAGGAAAAAGTTCAAATCTTGCGATTACCCTCAAAATTGGCAGTAACCGCGCTACTGTTAACGGAACCGTTAAAAAACTAACCACTGCACCAGTTTCCTCAGCCGGCACTACATACATCCCTTTGCGTTTTATCGCAGAGGCAACCGGGGGCACAGCTGTCTGGAATTCTACCAGTAGAAGTGTACAAATTACTACTCCTGTCTCCAAAGGTAAGGACGAAGCAGCCATTACAGCATTAATCCGTTTGTCTAATCAATATTTCAATGAAGAAAAAGCGACTAGCTTCTACTCCCTTATGGATCCGGAGTACTCTTACACGGAATCAGTGGCCGAACTCAATGAATCTTTTAAAGCTTTTGACATAAAGAATACTATTGATAGCTTGGAAATCCTCGACATTACAGCTGACGAAGCCACTGTGTATACGCTTGAAAGTTCACGCAGAATAGGTGGGACTTATACTCCAGATACAGAGAATGAATACGTATATACCCTGGTCCGCAAGAACGGAAGCTGGAAGATTTCATCCGTGGAATCCCAAAGCTCGACCGTTCTCCTTACTCATGAACAAGGTATAAAACCAGCAGCCAACATCCCTCAAAACGATGCGGATGCCATCAAAGGTACTATTATCAAGTATTATCAAGCAATGAACGAACAGAATCCTACAGCAGTTCTTTCCACGATGACTTCATATGGAGAAGAATATGATTCCTCTCTCAAGGCAGATTTGGATGATTTCTTTG
Organism: Paenibacillus sp. FSL F4-0236; assembly: GCF_038000135.1. Taxonomy (NCBI): domain Bacteria; kingdom Bacillati; phylum Bacillota; class Bacilli; order Caryophanales; family Paenibacillaceae; genus Paenibacillus; species Paenibacillus sp. FSL F4-0236. Next base: position 133,927 of record NZ_JBBOBK010000001.1, on the reverse strand, counting down.
CTTCGTATGATATTACCTATACTCCAGGCATTTCAAATATTTATTATTACAGTGCCAAAGAAGCTGCTATATATGTAGAAAGCAAAGACAAGGAAGCTAGTGAAGAGGAGACTTATGAGCAAGGCCTTATCTATATTCTATCCAAGTCGGATACTGGTGTATGGACAATCGATGACACATATAGCATCTACAATAAACTTGTGAAATCCTAATAAAAAGGGTGTTTGATTCCATGAAATCAAAAAAAATAATAAGTGCACTGTTAACCAGCTGTCTAGCTTTATCTATTACATTTGCTCCACTGGCTTCCGCTGCAGATGCCGCTAAAGCTTCCACAGACAACAGTGATCTTATTAATGAAGTAATGAAGCTATTGGAGAACTATAATCTTTCAGATGTAGATAAAGATATTTTGATTCGCGGAGCAATTGACGGCATGGTGAACACATTGGATGATCCATACAGCCAATACTTCAATTCCGAGGAAGCGGCGCAATTTGAACATGCGGTTGATCTCGAATACGTTGGCATCGGTGTTAAACTTCAATATACGCCAACAGAGCTCTACATCGAAGAAATCTCTCCAGGTTCTCCTTCTGAAAAGGCAGGCTTGAAACGCGGCGATACGATTCTCAAAATCAACGGAATACCTGTTGACGAAACGGATGATTCGGAACTAAGTGGAGCCGCGGGCACTAAGGTCACCCTGCTGATCCTCAGAAATGGTGTCACAAAATCTTATGTTGTCACCCGAAATGAATTGAACTCGACTTCCGTTTTTGGAACCCTCATTGGTCCGAAGATTGCCTATATTTCGCTAAGTGGTTTCACACAGAATTCTGATGAAGAATTCGTCGCTATGCTGAAGAAGATGCGTACAGCGGGAATGAAATCCATGGTGCTTGATTTACGTGATAACTTGGGTGGCTACATGGATTCGGCATACAACATTGCCTCTAGTTTTATGGATAAAGGCATCATGATGTATACCTCTGATCAAAGTGGCGCGTTAACTCCTGTAACGATTACTAGTGGCAGCAAAATCGGTGTGCCCGTCGTAATTCTAACCAACGAATACACTGCAAGTGCGTCAGAAGCTCTTACGGGCGCCCTGCGCGACAACAAGCTGGCTACTGTTGTAGGCACTCGTTCTTACGGCAAAGCGCGTATTCAAAGCCTACTTCCAGTGTCTAATGGCGACATGCTGAAATTGACCACGCAGAAATATCTAACACCTAAAAAAGAAGACTTTAATCACATCGGTCTCGCACCGGATATTGAGGTAAAAGGGAAAACTGCACAGTTGATTACTGCCCTGCAGATTGCTGGAATGAAGACTTTAGAAGTCACCGGAGATCATCATATCTTAAATATCAACGGGGTTCCTTTTGCTGGTAATGTTGGTCTTGTTAAGCAGGGCGATAAAACTTATGCTTCATCGCTGGTGCTGGCTGCGCTTGTCGAGGGCGAGATCACCTGGGATGCCAAGAACAAGAAGGTCATCGTAAAGAGCGGAACAGGCACATCTACCGGCTTTACGCTTTCCTCCAAAGAGGCGCTATCTCAGAATGGTGAGACCTACATTGAATTAAATGCCTTTAAGAAGAAGTTTCCGGCACTCGTATGGAGTTACAATGCTACACAAAAGCAATTGAAATTATCTATAAAATAATCCATAAGAAAAGGCAGCAATTCTCCAGAGATGGGGTTTGCTGCCTTTATTATTTGTACATATCTATTCAAAAGAAAAAAGCTGTCTCATTCGTAGAAGGACTCTACTTATGGTCAGCTTTCATCGTTACGATTGTGGATTTTCTATGTTTTGTGTGTTTTGTGTGTTTTGTGTGTTTTGTGTATTTTGATTATTTTGAGGCTTTTGTGTGTTTTGGGGTTTTTGGGATTGACCTTGTGGTGGTCTGCTTTGAAATTCCTTTTTGGATTTCTTCCCTTGCGAATCTTTCCCCCGGTGATTTCGGCTTTGATGTTCTCTCAGAGGTCTATCCTTAGCAGAAGTCATCTCTTTAAATGCAGCAGATGAATTCGAACCTTGCTTAGATGATGTTTCTTTAGAGGAGAGCTCTTTATCTATAGCCGCTCCATCATTATCTTCAGCTTCTAGCTCCGAATCTTCTTCCTCACTCGGCTCTGGTATTTCTTTGATCAGAATATCCTTGAACAAACCTTCTTGTGGTACCTCTTTTAACTTATGCAACACAAAATATGCGCAGCCAAAATTGCAATATTCATTAATATAATCGACCATGCCAGAAATCGCTGTATCCCGATTCACCTTTGGGTGGTTGTCCCGATAAAAACCTTTCAAACGCAGCTGACTGTAACCCCAGTCACCAATAATGTAGTCGTATCTTTCCAGCACTTCGCTATATCTTCCGCGAAACGCCTCCGGATTCCAACCATCCTTATGATCTAACATTAGTTCGTAGCCTTTTCCGCCTATAACGATCAAACCTTTTGTCGCCTGCCTTTCGAAGGAAAGTATTTTCGTTGATTATGCCGTCATTTCCGAGAAATATTGGGCTTTCGGTCGCTGTTGTTGATTAATTTCTTTTATTTGAACCGCATTCAGCGGTGAAATTAATCAACAAAGGCGAACGCTAACGCTCCTACAGCTCCAACATTTCTCTCCAATGACTCAAATCAACGTTTTTTTATGTGTAACCTAGGGGTGGGAGACTCAGATCGCTTCGCTCCTTCAGCCCCCTGCTACCTTGAAAAATCAAAAATTAACTAGAAGAAACCGTACGCTCCTCACGAGCTTGAGCGGCAGATTTCACCTGCTCATGCGCACGATAAGAGCTGCGAACAAGCGGAGCTGATTCCACATGGCTAAAGCCACGCTTCAATCCCTCTTCCTTAAGCAGCGCAAATTCCTCTGGTGGATAATATTTCTCCACATTCAAATGCTTTGGAGAAGGCTGCAAGTATTGTCCTAAAGTCAATATATCACAATTTACGGCTCGTAAATCATCCATTGCTTGTAAAATCTCATCCCACTCTTCACCGACTCCAAGCATAATGCTTGATTTGGTAGGAATATCCGGCTTCATTTCCTTAGCTCTGCGCAGCAGTTCCATCGAACGGCGATACTTCGCTTTAGCCCGTACACGGTCTGACATCCGTTCCACCGTCTCAATATTATGGTTAAGAATGTCTGGATTACTGTTCATAACAATCTCTAGACTATTCCGTTCTCCCAGGAAATCTGGAATCAATACTTCAACACTACATAACGGAAGGCGTTTACGAATTGCCGCTACCGTCTCAGCAAAAATCTGAGCGCCACCATCCGCAAGATCATCACGGGCCACACTGGTCACCACGCAATGGCGAAGGTTCATTCCCTCTGCAGCTTCTGCTACACGTTCAGGCTCCTGCAGGTCCAGCTCTGTCGGCAACCCTGTATTCACAGCGCAGAAACGGCATGCGCGAGTACATATATCACCAAGAATCATAAAGGTAGCCGTTCGATTTGCCCAGCATTCATAAATATTCGGACACCTAGCTTCTTCACATACGGTATGTAAAGTTTTAGAACGCATCATGCTCTTGATTTCCTGATAGTTATCACCGGTAGTTAGCTTGATTCTAATCCAATCCGGCTTAGGCTGCTTTGCTGTTTTATTCGTCAAAATAATAAACCCCGCTTCCTCCTGAATGTGATGCTGCAGATGAAAGATGCTGCCTCATATTATACCATGTGCGCTTTACAATTGCCTGTTTTTGTGAAATATGCAGGGCATCTCAACTTCGATTCCGGCGAAGAATTTACTGGTACCTTTAGACAAGAACGGATAAAAAGTAGCCTTTTGCTTCAATCTATAATAAAAGCTTTATCCGAAGTGCCTACATTCAATTCTACGCCCGGACAAAAGGAGGCTGTTATCTTGCTGGCCCTATTTAAGAATACTAATAACCGGAGAACTATGTTATGTCTGTCCGCGGCCGCTATCCTTTGGGGTGGTTTAGGCCTTCCCGTTCCAGCAGCTGCAGTACAGGCTACAGTCCAACCGGTGGAAAGCAGCGGCAATTCTGTTAATGCTAGCAAAGAATCCATATGGTCTGCCCGTAGGGGGATTTATGATCAACTGAGTGCAGCCACTGGAATCCCTTGGTTTAGATTCGCAGCCATTGATCAATATGAACGCACCATCGCCAAAAAAGGTTCCTCAGACAAACCCGTCACCAACCGTCTTACTGGAATCATGATTCCAGCACCCGTATGGTCCGGTCCACTCAACCCGGATCAGGAGGATACTTCTCCTGAATCCATCACTTTCTTTAACGGCTTCGGCCGTGATGGCTCAGGTGATGGAATCGCCGATCCAGAGAATGATGCTGATGTTCTATATAGTATGGCTAGACACTTGCAGAAATATGGTGATTCACCTAATGATTTCAGCATTGGCATTTGGGAGTATTATCACAATGGTCGTGCCTCTCAGCGCATAGCTCAGTTCGCCAAGCTATATGAACATTTTGGTCGGCTTGACCTGTCAGGTAATGCTTTTCCACTTCCCTTAAGTAATTCTTATTCTTATCGTAGCACTTGGGGAACCGGCAGAAGCTGGGGTGGGGCACGTATTCACGAAGGGACTGACCTCTTTGCACCGCAAGGTATGCCGGTACGCAGCACCTGCTTTGGCTTAGTGGAAACTAAAGGCTGGAACCGCTACGGTGGCTGGAGAATTGGAATTCGTGATATCGAGAACCGTTACCATTATTACGCTCATTTATCTGGGTATAACAAATCCATTTCTCGTGGAGATATCGTCTCACCAGGTGAAATCATTGGCTGGGTTGGCAGCTCAGGTTACGGAAATCCAGGAACGCAAGGGAAATTCCCGCCACATCTACATTTTGGCATCTACCGTGACCGAGGGATTACTGAATGGGCTTTTGACCCTTTTCCTTTGCTAAAACAATGGGAGAATCAGGAGTATAGAGACTTAAAGAACAAAAATAAAAAAAGTGCTACAAACAAGGAAAAACGCCTATAGCGTCCCTAAAGGACGGTCAGCGTTTATGCGAGAAATATAAGGATAATGTATAGCGTGAAACTTATACTTTCTTATATTTTAAAAAAGAAACGACTTCGTCATCCTTTGGAGATGACTCCCGTTTCTTGATGAATAAGGCCCCTTCTTTTGAAGAGAGGCCTTATACTATTTTAGTACAACATTAAACATCCAAACGGTTCAATGCTCACTATAAGCTTGTTATTATTTTTAAAAGTAGCTCCTGACAGTAAATCGGTAAGCAAATTCTTATCCGAACGATATACATTAAGCTCAAGCTCGTACGCGTTCGGAGAGTTATTGATAATTAAACCTATCTTCTCTTGATCCATTCCCCGTGTATAACCGAAGACATTACGGACTTCATCCGTGAACCAAGGACGAAACTTACCTTTCCGTAGAATATCACAGCTTTTTCTTAGGAAAATCAGCTCTTGATACCACTTCAGCAGCGCTGTATTTTGAGCTTGCTCTTGCCATACCATAGCTTTTCTACAGTGAGGGTCCGTAGCTCCTTCCATCCCAACCTCATCCCCATAATAGATCATCGGAATACCGATATAAGTCATCTGAAAAAAAACTGCCAACCTCATGCGCTGTATTGCCGTACTCTCGCGGTCCCAGCCACGTCCCCCCTCCTTACACGCTGTAAGAAAACGCAACGTATCATGACTGCCAATCAATTGAAACATAGCCGAATTCGCCTGGTCATTATACAACGCCTCCTGATGGAGTACTTGCTCCATAAAGCGATCTGGCCCTGTTGACTGCTCTGCAAAGAATTCCAGCACGGCATCCCGAAGCACATAATTCATGCCACCATCGAATTGATCCCCTCTAAGCCAAGGCCCAGATGCATGCATTATCTCTCCAATGAGTAAAATTTCAGGAAATTCAGACTTTAGCTCTTGCCGAAACCGGGACCAAAAAGCCGGGTTGACCTCATTCGCTACATCAAGACGCCAGCCGTCTATTTCTGTTTCACGAATCCAATACTTAGCAACCTCTATCATATATTTAGCCGTGTCAGGATGATCCATATTCAGCTTAGGCATATGCGCTTCAGCTTTAGCGAATGTCTCATAATTCGGGGCAGGCGTCTGTGTTACGGGAAAAGAACGAATAAAGAACCAATCTTTATATGGAGACTGCTCGCCTTGTTCCATGACATCTTTAAAAGCAAAGAATTGATCTCCCGAATGATTAAACACGGCATCCAAAATGACCCTAATTCCATGGCGATGTGCCTCACTGACTAGCGTCTTCAATCCATCTACATCGCCAAATGCAGGGTCGATCTTATAATAATCGGAGGTGTTATATTTATGCTCGGAAGGAGACTCAAATACAGGCGTCATGTAAATAGTGTTCACACCAAGCTGCTGTAGATAAGGTATTTTGTCCGTAATGCCTTTTAGAGTTCCACCATTGTAGCTGCTAGGATAAATTTGATAGGTCACCGCATCCTGGCTCCATAACGGTAACTTCAAAGCCTCAGAATGGTGAAGATATGCATATTGAAAAGAACCTGCACGCTCCCGATTCTCCGACGCGCCCCTCTCTCCATACCAGATATACTGCCCCGCAGCATTCGCTATATGGAATAGATATCTGCTTCTTCTAGTGCTGGTCTGAATAATTGCTTCGTGAATCTCATAAATACCGGCCGACCCAATCCGCTCCATCTGCAAAGGAACTTCTTGCCCCGGAGAATCATAACGATCCGAGTGGATTACGGTACAGGATAATTGCTGTCCAGCTTGTGTAAATAATCTGAGCTTCAGGGTCCCTGTACCTACAGGATAGGCAAATGGATCTTCACTTGTATGATATACAAACCATGATTGAGGCATAACTTATGGACTCCTTCTATACTTTTATCGTTCTATCTATCTGTTCATACATCATGAGAGACTGCTAAATTTGTGTTATTATGGTTACAAATACCGTTTTCAAGTTATGAGGGACGACGATGAAAGTAACGATTTCTGATATTGCTAAAGCAGCCAATGTGGCTAAATCTACTGTATCTAAAGTACTAAATGATTCCCCAAAAATATCACAGGAAACGAAACAAAAGGTTCGAGAGATTATGAAGCAAATGAACTACACGCCAAGCAGTATCGCTACTGGGTTAGCTAGACAAAGCAGCTGCAATATTGGCTTACTGGTCGATATGTCTAAAGAAAGTGAGTTTCTGAACCAATTCTTCTACAACATTATTGGTGGAATCGAGAGCGTAATTGCACCTTTAAAATACGAGCTGACCATTTCCAATGTGCAACATAGCAGTCCAGAAGGCCATTTTCTAAATAGGCTTGTGTTTAGCAAACGTGTCGACGGTATTATTGCCAACAACTCCGTGCTGACTGAAGAGCTATCTGAAGAACTGAATCAACTGGAGTTTCCTTACATCTCCATTGGAGAGATTATGACCCCCGGAAGTTGGGTTGATTTCGATAATGAAGCAGGCGGCAACATGCTGACCGAGCATCTCATCGAACAAGGTTATTCAAAGATAGCCTTCATAGGTGGGCAGCAGCAGGAAAAAATTTATACACATCGCCTAGGTGGATACTTAAGCGCATTACAGCAGGCTGACCTTACCGTTCCTCAGCAATGGATCATTAACTGCAAGGCTGATGAACATGATAGCTATCATGCTGCACTTGAGCTTTTGCAGCGTGAAGAACGGCCAGACTCTGTGGTGTGTATGAACAGTTATGTAGCCTTTGGGGTGCTTCAAGCCGCAAAAGCACTCGGAATTGATGTTCCATCTGAACTCGGCATCGCCGCTTTCGATGAATATCCGCTGTCCCGATATACAACACCTCCTTTAACTTCGCTTAATATCGATACGTTTAAGCTGGGTGTATCTTCAGGGCAGCTGCTGATGGAGCGCATTCGTGGCAATGATGCGCCCCACAAGCATTTGCTACTAGAGCCAGAACTAATTCCTCGTGAATCCACGATGAGAGCTAAATTCTCTGGAGCAACTTCATAATTGGACTACTTTTCTATTGTATCTTCTACAATGAAAAAGCTTCGTACTACTTACCAAGGAGCGGCCCCACACGGGGGCCGCTCCTTGGCATGTGAAAGGTATTTTGATCCACTCTTATAGTAACTTATAGATCTTTCCAACGCTGCACGGTCAGGTTCACTGTTTGTGCGCCGCCTGCTGGAGTAAGCGTTCGATTGGAAATGTCCGATCCGTTCGAGTTTACCTCCACATTAGTCCAAGTGCCCCGCGTAACTTTATATTGCACCGCTGTTCCTGCTGGTAAGCTCAGTGTGATGGAATACACCCCATCACTACCTTTAGTCAGTTGATAGGCTGGATCCGCTGCATTCCAGCTGTTGAAGGTACCGGTAAGATACACAGGTCCGCTCGCCGGAGTAGACGCTGGAACATTTACACGAAACGTCACACTGTCTGCTTGAGGTTCCCCTGCGCTGATACTTCCGTTCACAAGACTCCAGGTTCCAGCATCAAAATGGTAATTACTGCTGCCGTTGTTATCCCATGTACCACTGCCATTATTAAAGGCTGCGGTCAGTCCGGCTGCAGTGCCCAGCTGAATTGTGATCGACTTATATCCTGGGAAAGAAGAAGCTTGAAGCTGTTCACCAGGAGCCGTCGTCCAGACTGTCGCCCCATCCAGCTTGTAATGAATGTAAGAGCTGCTGTAAGCCGTATTCTTATAATAGATCGTTGCAGTGTTGCCAGTCGGTGTAGTCGTTGGTGTTGGTGTTGGGGTTACCATTGGCGTTGGCGTTGGGGTTACTGTCGGCGTTGGTGTCGGTGTTACTGTTGATGTTGGCGTTGGTGTCGGTGTTACTGTTGGTGTTGGCGTTGGTGTCACTGGTCCACCCGATGTAATACTTCCTGTTGGCGTATAAGTCCAGGTTCCAGTACCGAATAGATAGTTGCTCCCCCCGTTACTGTCCCATGTGCCACTGCCGTTGTTAAAGCATGCTTCAAGCTGGCTGGCGGAGCCGATATTAATTGTTATTTTGTTGTATCCGGCTACATCAGATACAGGTATAGCCACACCCGGAGATGTCGTCCATGTTCCTCCTACTGGGCGATAATGAATATAAGGCGAGGTATAACCTTGCTTATAGTAAATCGTGACACTGTTCCCTGCTGGTGTTGTAATAGACGCAATCGCACTAAGAAGAGATAGATTGCCTGCGGCATCAAATGCTTTTACCGTGTAGTTATAGGTAGTGCTAGCGGATAAACCATTGTCCGTATAGGAAGTAGTCGCCGTTGTGCCTACCTTGACACCATTACGATAAACTTCATATCCAGTTACGCCTACGTTGTCGGTAGAAGCCGTCCAGCTGATCAAAGCGCTAGATGCATTCTGAACAGTTGCCGTTACATTAGTCGGAGTAGTTGGAGGAACTGTTTCTGATGGTTGTTGTTGTTTCGCATAGATTTTGGCTGAATTCGCACCTACAGTTACAGTAATTTGCTTTCCAGTTACTCCGCCTGATTGTACAGTCACTGTATCTGCAGTATTCAGCTGATTATACAAAACTGTTCCTGCGGTCAAACTACTCTCGGCACGTAGCGGGATGGTTACCGTTTGCGAACCATTAGATTGATTACTAAATACAGAGATAGCTTCTTGACCTTGATTAGTTCCAGTGTCGATACGACGTGAGAAGGCATATAAGTTCTGTGCAGCCCACATTTCACGTTGAGTACCTGTACGTAGTGCTGGGTTATTTTTACGAATTTCATTAAGTTTGGCTACGTGCTTGTAGGTGCTGGCATTTTCATTAAAATAGTTCTCAATCACGTTTCCGCTTGCATCCCGTTTCACCATAGACCAACGGTTCCAAGTATCCGCAATACCTCCTGTCATGATCTGACTGTTGCCATTGCCTTTGTTCTGCTCTGTTCCTTGGAAGACAACCGGTGTTCCACGAACTGTAAAAATAAAGGTTAAAGCATTCTGCAGCTTATCAACGCTTCCCCCGGCTTCCGTTAGAAAACGGTTGCGGTCATGATTGTCGATAAAGGTAACCATGTGATTGGCATTCCCGTTGTAGTAGGAATCCTGTGCCAAGGTGCTTTTGATATTGGACTCAAAAGACTGCCCATAAGCAAAGCTGTTAAGTACGGAGAAGAACATTGGGAAATCGAGCATGCCCCATTCCTTATTGTTTCCGACCCAACGTGAGACAAATTCAGCATTTCCGTCGAAATTCTCGCCAAATGTATTAACGCCCAGATAATTTTGTAGCTCACCAATATCTGTTGGCTTCATCAGCTTGGCAGCATCCACACGCGCACCGTCAGCGCCTGTATAATCAAACCAGCCTTTGATGGAATCGAAGATCGCCTGCTTAGCCGCAGGAACATCGAAATCAATGTCATCTAGCCCGCCCAAATCATGATTCTCTAAGTAATCCTGCGCCCACTGATCATATCTTCCATCCGCTAGAGACCAGTTAATATCTCCATTATGGTGGTACCATGCCGGATTATTGAACGGAGCCACTGGCTGTAATGATGGGATATCATAATAGGCTTGGGAACCTAGCATATAATCACCGACGTGGTTTGGCACAACGTCAATCACTACTTTGATGCCAAGCGCATGTGCGGAATCCACAAGCTCCTTCAGCTTCTCCTTCGTTCCGAAATATGGATTGGCAGCGTTAGGGTTCTTAACGTTGTATCCGTGATAGGCTGTATTTTTACCGGTACCGTTGTTTTCCCGGTTAGTCATTTGTGGCTCAGCCACTGGGGAAATCCAAATCGCGGTATAGCCCATATTTTTAATATATGATAGCTTATCGATAATCCCCTGCCAGTCTCCGCCTTTCATATAACAGAAATCTTCCTCAGAGTTTTCTCCATAGCGAATTGCCGCACCAGTAGCATTGTTGGAAGTATCTCCATCATTAAATCGGTCAACCATAATCTGATAAATAGTGTCGTTCTCATTAATCGTGCCGATGCTTGCCGCTTCAGCTTTTTGCGGTGTTAAGACAAACAAATTAATCACGGTAGAAAGAAGAATAGATGTAATTAGAACGGGTACATACCATAACCTACGTTTCATTGCGTGCATCTCCCTCTCTTATTAAAGCGTATTCATAACACTCTAAAGCCTACTTCCTTGATTAAAAAACAAGCCCGCCCAGTGATGTCACTAATGTTTTTAACGTCTTTAACACAAAAAACAAATAATTTTAGGGAAACCGGTTTCCCAACTAAAAATTACCATGATTGTGAATGCGTTGTCAAGCTATAAAATTTAAAATTCCCAAGAAAAAGAGCCTCCTTATTGGGGGCTCTTTGGGGTTCATTATTCACCTTATATGCTTAGCTTCCTACACTCTGAATAAAATGCAGTACTTCATTCATAATCCGGTCCTTATCTTCACAATGACAAACCATATGACCACTGTTATCCACCATTATCACCTGTTTTTGGGCTGTAGGAATCGTATGCTGCAGGAAGTCAGCGCTTCGAGTCTTAACCAGATGATCTCGCTTACCCTGCACGATCAAGGTTGGAGTCTCAATATGCGGATAGATTGAAAAACTCTCCCGGACCAATCGTTGAAACTCTCTCGTCGCCCTTGGGGGCGTTGAAGTGAATTTATTAATATACGTTTTTAGCATGGAAAAGCTCCCAAGAGTCTTAAGAATCTCCACAGGATTCAGCGGAAATACGGGAGTGGACAATAAAGTAAGGGATTTGATCCAGGGTTTATACCGTACAGAAAGATGTGAAGCAATAAGGGCACCGGTAGAAAAGCCGATCAGATGAACACCTTCATCCGTCTTTAACAGCTCTGTCAATTCATCTTCAGCACTCTGTTGCCAATCATGTCGATCCGAATGCAATAAATCATTCCTGCTCCCCCCATGCCCTTTCAGGGTAAACGTTCTGGAACGGTAATTATGCTGCTCCATAAACTGGGACAAGGGAGAGATCTCATGCTCACCTCCGGTAAAGCCATGAATAAATAAACAACTTTCCATAATTGTCCCTCTTTTCACATTCCAATCTGACATGCAACTTTATTGTATAATGCCAATCCCCTTTATTTTCTATACATTCCACCCTTTTATGTAAAACCTCAACCCAAGTGATGTCAAGGTTCAGCTCTGTGAATGGTTCGCAGCAAGAACGCTATTGTTCCCACCAAAGAAGACCCAACGCTGAGGTAATCGTTAAACCTACGGCGGAGCTGGATGAGATTACGTTAGCACAAATAGCAGTCCCAGGCGGGACAATGATGCTGCCCGTAAAGTTCTGTGTGAAAGCCCCCGGTGCCAATTGATAATTGAAAAGCGTCGTTCCCCCGCTAATGGCTGCTGTGGAAGACTGAACGGTCATCGCACTCGTCGCCGAGCTGCCCAAATTATTATTCGTTGGCGTTAAGGTTGCTGGTGAAGTTAGCGTCCCTCCTTTTACAATTGTAAAGCTACCCGACATTGCTGATAGTAGAGAAGAACCGCCAATACTGCCGCTTATACGTGAGATATAAACAGTTTTTCCACTGCCTGAAGCATTACTAATCCGAATAGAAGCGATTGCGGAGATTAGACTAAGTACGACCAAACTAGACGCAGATGTGTTAGTTGAATACAAGACTGCAGCCTGCGAAGCGCTTATTTCAGGCGGCGCGCTAATATCTGGCGCTTGGAAGGTGTTCACCATATCCACATAAAGCGGTTGATCGTTGTCGTTAAATACAAATTGATTAGGCATATTTATCCCCTCCTGTTTCTAATATTCCCACCAGCTGATAGACGTTGTCGCCGCTGATGACCCCGATGCAATCGTTACGGAGGTAGTGATGGAATTTCCGGGAGGAACAACAATTTGTCCTGTAAAATCAACTATGACCGGACCGACCGCCAGCAATAGAGATACTAGAGTAGCCGGACCTCCAGTAGGCGCAGCCGTCGAGGTCCTTGCTGTCATAACACTGGTTAACGCACTGCCAAAATTATAATTAATCGGTGTGACGGTAGTTCCGGTGACCGTAGCATTCCGAAGTAGTGATAAAGTAACCGCCGCCGTCGCTGAGCTGGCAGTAACACGGGATACATATAAGGTACGCCCGCTTCCTCCCGGATTACTAATCTGAATAACTAACGGGGCAGCCGTCGTTACCGTAGAAGTAAATGGGATTCCAAACAATAACCCCGCCTTAGCTGCTCCCCCCTCAGGAGCTGAATCTATACCAGGTGCAACATACGTATTGACTTGTTCTGTAAAAAGTGGCTGGCTACTCTGATTGAATACTGAGTCGTTCGGCATGAGTTATCCTCCCCGTACTTAAGCTTATTCTATTTTATGCCACACTCAGTAACAGGTTGTGGGAATGTGCGTATATTGCTTTTTCTGCCCAATCACCCCCTATTTCCCACCATATATTAATATCACACCATTCGAATGGCTAAGGATTGTCCATATCGGTTTGCGGCTTATTGGACTGCGGTTTATTTTTAGGCTCAGGGCTCAAACGACGGTTTGGGCCTTTTCATGGATTGAGTTCCAGAAAGCCCGTAGGAAGTGAATGAAATCCATAACGGCCTGAGCTTAAAAAGCGCAGCAAAATAAAACAAAAAAAGCAGAGCTAAAACGATGATCTCTTACACATTAAGAATCAGGGAGATCACCCTGTTAGTCTCCGCCTCCACGCTACATTCAAAGGGTATTGGCAAGCAAGAATGTGTATACGTCCAAGCCCAGTCTTTTGGTATAACTCAATCATTTATAAGGAAAGGACGAGGAACTTTGCCTAACTATAGCTCTTTTCAAGCGAATCCTGATAATCTAAGAACGCTTATATTCGGCCGAGATGCCTCGCTGATTGATCATCCGCTCACTACAGATCCAAGCGGAAATCTAACAACGATTATTCTTGATGGTACAATTTCCAGCGTGCTTGGCGCTACGATTACTGCGGGTACCTTGTCCTCAGCAGGTACTATTACTAACATCCTTGACGGCACCATTTCCAGCGTACTTGGAGCTACCATTACTGCCGGTACTTTGTCCTCCGCAGGTACTATTACTAACATCCTTGAGGGCACCATTACCAGCGTACTTGGAGCTACCATTACTGCCGGTACTTTGTCCTCCGCAGGTACAGTTACCAACATCCTTAACGGCACCATTACTAGTGTGCTTGGTGCTACGATTACTGCCGGTACCTTGTCCTCCGCAGGTACTATTACTAATATCCTTGACGGGACTATCACTAGCGTGCTCGGCGCTACAATTACTGCCGGTACTTTGTCCTCCGCAGGTACCATTACAAACATCCTTAACGGCACCATTACTAGTGTGCTTGGCGCTACAATTACTGCCGGTACTTTGTCCTCCGCAGGTACTATTACTAACATCCTTGAGGGCACCATTACCAACGTGCTCGGCGCTACGATTACTTCGGGTACCTTGTCCTCCGCAGGTACTATTACTAACATCCTTGACGGCACCATTTCCAGCGTACTTGGAGCTACCATTACTGCCGGTACTTTGTCCTCCGCAGGTACTATTACTAACATCCTTGAGGGCACCATCACTAACGTGCTCGGAGCCACCATCACAGCGGGTACTTTGTCCTCAGCAGGTACAGTCACCAACATCTTAAACGGCACCATCACCAGCGTACTCGGAGCCACCATCACAGCCGGTACTCTATCTTCCGCAGGTACAGTCACCAACATTCTTAACGGCACCATCACTAGTGTGCTCGGAGCTACGATCACAGCTGGTACTCTAAGTAGTGTCACTTCTATTTCACAACGCAGCTTTATAGAACAGACCACTACAGGTATTGCGACTGCTAACACCTATACCTCTCTACCAGCCGTTACTACGAGCGTACTGGGAACGTATTCCTTCTTCATTAACAATACTGGGGCAAATCCGGTCAACACACGTGTGGAAATCAGTGCTGATGGAACGAACTATTTCGTCGATACCACAGGAGATAATCCTTTAGCAGCAGGCTCTATCGATGTCATAGTGCCAGCCAGATTCCTGAAATATACCCGCCTATCCTATCAATCAGCCAATTCAGGCTCTGCATCCACGATCAATGTAAGTTTCAATGCTCAGGGCACGTAATCCAGATGACCATCATATGTTGTAACAAGAAAGAGTACATGGATATCCATGTGCTTTTTCTTTAACTATAAGGACGCCGAAGGCGTTTATGCTTGTGTCAGCAGCTATACATATGTGCAACAAACACATAATGCTTTTCAAGGAGGAACAACCGTGAATAATATTACGCTTGGCGTCCACCTCATCGTAAAAGATGAAGCTGATCTCCTACCTCACTGTCTCGCAAGCGTAGCTGGTGCTGACGAAATTGTGATGATCGATACGGGCTCTACCGACGAATCCATAGCTATTGCCGAAGCGCACGGAGCTAGAGTCTTCCAACGGGAATGGACAGACGATTTCGCGGCAGCTCGTAATGAAGGGCTCGTTCATGCCTCAACAAATTGGATTCTTATCCTTGATGCCGATGAGTGCTTGCAGACCCCACTCACAGAACTCCGCAGCCTTCTGCAGAACACACAAGCTCAGGCTTTTACTGTAAACATTGATAACTGGGTTGGCGAACGACCTGAAGATAGGGTAAAACACAGTGCAGTCCGCTTATTCCGAAATGGACAGGGTTATCAATATAGTGGAAGAATTCATGAGGGAATTGACACTTCAATCCTTAGCAAACATAAACTCTCGGCGATTGAGCACAGTCAACTTGAGATTATACACTTTGGATATTTACCTGAAATCATGACACGAAAAGATAAAATCAATCGAAATAGACACCTGCTGCTCCTCGCTTTTACAGAATATCCGGATGATCCTTTCCACTCCTATAATTTGGCAGTAAACTTCTGTCAGGACGGTCGTCTTCTGGAAGCTGAGACGTTGCTTCGTCAAGGCCTTCACCATGTAGCACTCGAAGCCTTCTATCGTCCTACGATGATTAGGGATCTCTGTAAAATTTATCATGCTCAAGGAAAAATGAATGCGATTGACCCCCTACTGATGATTGAACTGGAGCGTTATGGCGACTATCCTGATTTGCATTTTTTGTTAGGGCAATCTTTGGAGAGCCAAGGCCTTTTGGAACGTGCGCTATTAGCTTATCAACATGCAGAGTCCATTCCTGAGCATGAGGTGCTTAGCGGAAAATATGTATGTGAACAAGGAATGAGTACCTTTCGCCCCCTATACCGGATGGGTTTAATCTCACAGCGGCTTGGTCTTCTTGAGGATGCTGCGAGATTTTTTCATCGTGCACTTCAACACCATTCTTTATATACGCCCGCCTTGCAGGGGATTGCTGCTGCTTTTCAACGCTTAGCTGTACCCGATGAGGAAATCGCCACTTTACTGATCCAACTCGTTCCCCCAACTACCTCAATCAGTAGATCCGCGATCATTGACAGTTTATATGCGATAAATGCTTATGAGACCATAGCTACCTTATCCCGAGATATTTTTCCATTGGAATTGGATACTGCATATAGAATCATCTCATCACTCATCATCACCGGCAAGCTAGAAGATGTGGGTACAGCTATAGGGCAGATGACCTCACTAGCTTCCCAAGATCACCTTGGTTTAGAGCATCAAAAGCAGTGGTATACTCTTTGGGCCATTTGCCAATGGGAACGATATGGAGAATTTAAAAAGGACTTGCTCAACCATATATCAGGTGAACTTCGTTCTGGACTGGAATACATTGAGCGATCCCAACGCCAACGAGTGGCATGTCCGGTAGAAATAGAGGTAGATCACATATATTCCTCATTCCTTTCCGACCTCATCGGGCAATCCGTAAAGCTGCATCAGCTCACACTTAGTCATACTTTAGTGGACTTGTTCCCTGCTTATCGATCTGAATTTGCCACAGCATTATATAAAGAAGGGAATTGGCAGGCCGCAGGAGAGGAATTTATTGTACTTGTTCGTGATAAGATCGCCGATGCAAGCGTGCTTTTTTATATTGGTGAGATGATCTTTGACAAAGGGCATTATTCCGAAGCCAGTGAATGGTTTCAGCAAGCGCTGGAACAAGAGCCTGAGCATGAATCCGCAAGAATCGGCTTATCCCTCTGTTATCTTCAGCAAGCGAAGCTGAGTATGGAAGATGCTCTACAAAGTTTAAAGGATGCCCATGCTCATGGCCCCTTGCAGGAGGATATCGGAGCTATCCGTAAATCCATTACCTTGCTAAATCGTACATCTTGGCACACTCAGTGGAGCTTCCGTCAGAGCGAAGGGAGGTCATCCCTATGAACCACTCAAGAAGAAAGCCACTAATTTCCTTATGCATGATCGTTAAGAACGAAGGAGATAGCTTGAGCCAATGTTTAAAAAGCGTACGCGGAGTCGTCGATGAGATCATTGTAGTCGATACTGGATCCAACGACGCCACGGTTCAAATTGCCCTAAGCTTCGGGGCCAAAATCATACAACACCCTTGGAGCGGCGACTTTGCTGCTGCCCGCAACGCGGGTCTCCAGCAGGCCCATGGACAATGGATTCTTGTTCTAGATGGAGATGAGGAATTAAGTGAGGAGAGCAAGGGAGAATTACTGCTATGTGCCGAGCATATGGAGTACGAGGCATTTTTCCTACGCATTCATAATCATAAAGGGCTAACCCCCGCTTCACAGACGATCACCGTCAATCCGATTATTCGGATGTTTCGTAATCGCCCTAAGTACCGGTTTAGCGGTATCATTCATGAACAGATCGCTGAGGCTATCATAACAGCTACACCCCAGGCACCGATGCATTTGACCACTGTAGTCATCCATCATTATGGTTACGCAGAAGGGGTAGTCGTCAAGAAAGATAAAATCAAACGAAATGTCGAGCTGCTGAAAGAGCAGCTAAGGTTAAATCCTAAAGATCCTTTCCACCATTTTAATATGGCTGTTGAGTATATGCGTCTGGGGGAGTATCAACCTGCTCTAAAACATATCCAACAATCACTAGAAGAGGCACCGCCTGATACAAGTTACATCCACCTGCTGCACAAATATGAAATTCGCTCGCTTGCAGAATTAAAAGATTATCCTGGGGCGCTTGCAGCTTGTGACCGTGGGATTAGCTCACATCCGGATTACCCAGACTTAGCTCATATCAAAGGGGCTCTACTCTTACAATTAGGTGCCTTTGCAGAAGCCAAAGTATCGTTGCTACAAGCGCTGGTCATCGGAGCTGCTCCTCCCGGCTACCATACTGAGGCTGGATTCGGTTCATATTTAACCTATTATATGCTGGGTCAATTATGTGAAGAGATGGGTGATGAGACCGAAGCCATTGCTTGTTACACCAAAACCGCACAGCTTCATCCCGAACCTACTCCCGTCATTGCCCGGCTACTACGAGCCCTGAAATGTGCAGGTCGTGAGAGTGAGATTTACGGTTGGTTCCACGCTCATCTGCCAGACTACACAGTGACTAAGAACAGGATTCTCCTAGAATTATTACAGAGTGAGGGATGTAATGAAGCAGCCGCACAGCTGATAAATGCCACAGAGCAGCCCATTTCTATAGAAGTGGCATTTAATCAAGCATCTGAGCAGGGGCGTTCACAGATTGTGTTAGCGGATCGTCTGCTTGCTTCATTATCCTCTTCTGCTACCTATTCACCAGCGGTCAAAAGAGTACGCCTAGCTCTTCCGCTTCCCAAAGTTTCAGAATAGGAGGGACGTTTCCTATGACCACACCCGATATCACACTTTGTATGATCATTAAGAATGAGGCGAACCACCTGGAGAAATGCCTGTCTTCTGTGCAAGGAATCGTATCAGAAATCATCATTGTGGATACCGGGTCTGAGGATAATAGCATAGACATAGCAACTAAGTTCGGTGCAAAGATCATCGATATGACTTGGGAGAATGATTTCTCGAAAGCACGAAACCTAAGTCTGAAGCATGCAACTTCCTCTTGGATTCTAGTACTTGATGCCGATGAGGCTGTAGATCATTGGAGGAGGGAGCAGCTCCAGCACCTGCTGGACGCAGCGCATATTCACGGATATTGGCTACCCATTATCCACTATATCGGTGACGCCCCTGAAGCGGATTTTGTTACCGATCATGTCTGCCGCCTGTTCAGAAACGATAAAAGAATCATCTTTCGTGGAATCATTCATGAGGAGACGGCCAGCAGCATTTGGGAGCTTCCTGCGGGGGAGATCGCTTACGCTGAATTGCGTATTTATCACTACGGTTATTTAGAGGATGAACTACAGCACAAAAATAAATACCAGCGCAATTTAGCTCTCATCAATAGTGGTCTGCAGCTTCAACCGAACCATCTAATCCTTCGTTATGCACTAGGGGTAGAGCATTATCAACAGGAACAATATCATGCAGCGGCAGATGTACTTCTTCCATTACTCGCTGATGTTCCAACCCAATCCGGGTATGCCTCCGATATTTATCTAAAGACTGCCTATGCCTTACAACGATGTAACAGGCAGCAGGAATCTGAGGAAGTCTTTCATGCGGGGAGCTTATTGTTTCCTGATTTCACTGATTTATTAGAGGGCTATGCTGCTTTGTTGCTCGAACAAGGACAGCTTAGACAAGCTAGACACTTCTTGCAGCAAGCACTGAAGAGCCGGGATACAGCACATCCATATCCATCTTCTTCGGGAAGTGGAACGTATCGAACAGAACTACTAGCGGGCAGAGTATGCGAGAAGTTATTTCTATATCCAAACGCGCGGAAACACTACGAGGCTGCTATACAATTCAAACCAGATTATACGGATGCGTGGAAACAGCTTGTCCCACTAAGCCTGCTATCTGGAGAGAGGTTAAGTATGATCGCATTGACCCGCTGCCATATCCACGCTCTCTCACCAATTACCTTAGGCTGTCTTGTGCCCGCGGCGCTCAATGCTCGTGACTTTGAATGGCTGGTCACTCTCTCTTTTGCTTCGCAGCTACCGTTAGCCGTTCAAACCATTGTGCAGGCTTTCCTTGATTGTACTCAGCAGCAAGAGGGGGAACACACCCTAGCACCGCTTGAGCAGCTGCTTCATAATCCATCTGTTCTCTCCGAACGTTCATCTATACTCGGTTATCTCTGGGCTTTGTCTTGCCGTGCTGGAGATACTGAATCAGCCATGAAGTGGCTTATCTCCATATCGCCATACAGACCGGGGATGCTAACAATTCATCATATCTTAACAAGCCGTTCTGACATTAAGCCTGCTCTTCCTGATCTGAGCTACGCTATACAATTGCTGCTTCAGGTCGGTGCTTGGGATAGTGTATTATCGCTTTATCGACAATCAGAGGGCTCTTTATTCCAGTGGTGCAAGCTGCCACAGCCCTTATACTATGGATTGCTTGAGGCTCCTATCCCCGTAAAGAAACAGTGGTGTTCCATCTATCTCAGTCAAACCCCTCATTATAATGCTTCGACGGACTGCGCCGAATGGCTATTATATGTGGCAATAGCTTACTCCTGTGGGGAAACTCCAAAGATCGCTCAATCAGATGAAATGGCTTTGGGCAGAATCGGGGGAACTACCGCTGCAGTCGGTCTCTCATACTACAAGCTCATACTCGCGGCAAAAGCTTATCCCCATGGGATTTCCACAGGTCAAATTCCATGGGGGCTGCTCGTTAGATCTGCCAGTCAGACCTAACCGACTGGCAGATTCGGATTTGAGAGCTATTCTTTCCATTCGATCAAATGGGGCTGCTCATCTAGAATGGACTGGTACTGCTCCAGACTCCCCCAGCGCCCCTCTGGATCAAGCTCCATATAACGCGAGTATTTAAGTCTAAGCTCTTCCGGCGGAACCGCCCATCCATAATGCTTCACCCGCAGTTCGGCAAGAAAACCCGGCAATACAGAGTAAGAAAGCGGCAGCCTAGGAACATGATGATCCATTTTCGGGAAGAAATAATGAAAATTCGGCAAATATCGGACAAGTGTACGAGTATGCTTCGTATGGATATTCCAATGTTCATCTTCACGATAATGGGTGGTGCCCCCCCAGAAATCAAATAGCCGGAAAGATACCCAGTCATACACATCCTGATCAATCAGCCGTCTCATCTCCCGTTTAGCTGCCTCTTCATAGAACTCATCAGCGTCTACAGACAGGAGCCAATCCGGATTCGTAGATACCGCCAAATCCCATAATATCTGCCTTAGCTCCCACTCCCGATTAAACAAGGAGGTCTCCAGTGTCACAAGCTTCGTAACCTTGGCAAAAGAACGACATAACTGTGCCGTATGATCTGTACTTCCATCATCAACAACTACAATATCATCCACAAACTCACTCAGTTCTTCAAGTACCTGCTCCAGATACCTTCCAGCTTCGTTTCGAACCTGCATCATAGCGGTCAAGCGGTTACCTGCTGTTTTGCGGAGAGGCCATCTATGACTACTCATTCCTCCACTCTCCTTTTCAATCGTTTTACCGCCTCTTCTAGATCTGCCATCTCTGATAAAAGCGGCCACGCCTGATTGTCTTGCCCTGCCGCATTCAAGAAGCTGCGTATAGCCTCATGTCGTCTGCCATGTAGCAAGTGTATTGTGCCTTCTATAACCCCATCTACACTTCCCTCCAAATCTTGCTGAAGCTCTAGCGCTTTCTCCCATTGGAAGGTCCGAATATAATTCTGAATCAATAACATCTTCGCCTCTGAGGTAGTGAGCGAACTCAGAATCCGTACTGCCGCAGCTTCATCCTCATTCAAGCGAAACAGCTCTGCCCGGACAAGTTCGTACTGCCCGGAGTGAAGCCAGCCCCGCAGCCTTTCCGCATCCCGCTTCTCCTCAGCTGTAAATGCCGTAATCGTATATTGTTGAACAGCTGTTTCCAAATCCCCAGTCTTACCCTCTATAGCCGAAAAAAAGCGAAAATGTGAATGAAGGCAATCTAAATATTCATACAGCACCATGAGCTCAAAGGATTGCGCCAGATAGCGGTTTGCTACGGAATCCCCCAACAAGTACAGATAGGAAGCTGCCAAGTAATGTACAACAGGTTGACTGGGCAGCTTAGCACACATGGAAATGTAATAGTCCGCCCGCAACTCAAGCTGTATAGTAACCCAATCAGCAGGTGATATCGTTGAATCCTGCCACAAGTTCACTATGGCCTTCCTCCACAGCACCTCATAATCCGTAAGAAAATACAGCCGATCTCCCTGAAAGGTAGCTCCATAGGATTCCTGCTGATCCCCGCCGAGATAGAGCACACCTTCCCTGCGTAAGCTCTGCTCTAGATATATCCGTTCAGATCGGGTGGCTACAAGGTCAGCTTTTGCGCCAAGCAAACCGCTGTATTTATCCCATAAACACTTCTTTTCTTCTTCCGGACAACGTTCTAGTAGAGCCACTACATAAGCTGCCTGCAAGGAGAGAACCTCTGAGAGCCAATAAGGAGAAGAGACAAGAATCGTGTATTGCTTCATGTTCAAAGAATAAATATCTGCAGCCGCAACTGCCCTAATCTGATTGTTAGTCTGCTGCTCATTGGTCATTCGTCCAGCAAAGCAGACCCCTTCCCGGTCGGGAAGAAGTTCTAGCAATCTTTTATATTCATAGTCCTCCCAAGAACCTCCGCTTAGAATTAAATATTTCATGGGTGTGCCTCCTTGGAATCGGACAAATCCCCAATATAGCCTATTACCAGAGAGGCATTAGGGTGAAGCAGCAATTGACGGGAAGTAAACTTCCTGTTGCTAATCATCCCAGGCACGATCCCTCCTTTGTAAGCAACACGTTCAAGAGGTAGTGTGAACGCTGAATCTCCCCCTGCAAGCAAATGAACCCCCGCTTCCTCCATTTCAGTCGATAAACTTACGATCAGATCAGCGGAGCCTTGGGTTATGGCCTTCACCACCCGCTCAATATAATGTTTCTCATATTGGATAGAAGTGGACAAATACAGAATGATCTCACTCTCATATAATGCAGATGCGTTCTTTAACGCCCGTAGCCATACATCCTCACCATGAACCGTTATCACTACATCATGTTCGCTAACCGGAAACTCAGGAGCAGCGTCCACCAAAGTATCTCTGATCCAAACCCAGCGAATATACTTGTAGCTCTGCTGCTCCCGTGCAGCTATCCATTGCTCCTTCAGCTCATCACAATCCCAAGCTTCATCACAATACACTATGGCCGTTACCAACGGAGAAGCCAAGGGTATCCTGCCCAATGGTATAACCGGCTGTGGAGATTTTAAGGATTCAGTAGGCGGTACTAAAAGTCCTTCGTTCTCTATCCCGCTTTCAAGTGCCCATTTCTTGTAGTATGTCTGCCAGCCATTCGTCTGTTTGGATTCGTCCTTCGTTCTCAGGTATCTATCCAGTGACTGAATAGCATGAACATACACAGCTTCACTCAGTGCCAGTTTCGCTCCAATCTGCCGCGCTCGGAGACACCAGTCAGCTATCATGAGATGCCGCGCTTGAAGCGAGGTGTCAAAGCCGCCAATTCGCTGAATCAATTCCTTAGTGAATAGAAGACAAGATCCGGTTAGCACTTCCACCTCGCGCCATTCGCCTTGATACCGCCCAAGACTGTAGCTTACATGCTCAGCTAATTCATGATGAGTACCAAAGTGAAGCCGTTTCTTCCCTTCCCCTCTCTCGGTAGAAGAACGCGGAGCAATGACTCTAACGGAAGCATCATCAAAGGAAGCCCACATTAACTCGCTTAACCAGCCAGGCGATACCATAATCGAATCTTCAAGCAGAACAGCAAAGGTGGTCTCGATATGGGCCAGAGCTAGGTTGGGCATATACTCCTCCTTCTCATAGGGTAGGAAGAGCACTGGTTCCTCTGGCGAGAACTGTCTTGCTAATACCTCCATGGGGAAATCGGGCGTCATTGAAACAGCAATAATGCGCACAGCCACTCCTGAGTAGCGCAGCAACAGGGGTAAACAGACCCTGGCACATTCCATACGGCTAAGCTCAACTACAATAGAAATCCCATCTTCACTTGGCAAGGGTAAAAGTCCGGCACGTTCAAGGAAACCATATCTCCCTGCCAAGCGTTCCATATTCAGCGATTCATGTGACATTTGGACTCACGCTCCATTTATTTAAAGCAACTCTACCTATAGTCTATGAGCGGTTAAGCACGATATCCCTTAATTCCCTCCATTTACACCTTTGCCGCCTTCTTCTGTATGAGCTGCGCCTGTATTCGAAGAATTGGGTGCAGCTGGTGATGAATTGCTATCCTCTTGGCTATTCCCAGGGGTATCCTTGCTCTGATCTGATACTCCATTTTTATCTCCACTTACAGATGGTGCAGGAATAGCAATTCCCGGGGCACTGCTGCCATTAGCTCCGACAGGCTGACCCTGATTATCGTAGTAATACATAGGCACGTCTCCGACGACCATCAAATATGACACAGGAATTTCCGTATCCACTACTTGGGGCTCCATGTCAAAAGGAATAACCACCGCTACCTCCGTAACAATATGGATATAGACCTCAACTAAAATCATATTAATTCCGGCATTTTGCTGGCGAGTGCTGAGTTCAACCTTAACAGCACCTTGCGGTTCAATCTTGATCGGGATATCAGGTCCATAAGAGGCGATGAGAGGACTACCTAGTGCCTGACCGAGCGGAATATATTCTGTCTGATTATGCAAATCCTGCAACGTGGTCTGGATTACCTCTGCTGCTTGCGAAGTAATACGCATATGCTCCGCATAGTTCAACATAAAGCCTGATATTTTCCCGTTCTTATCGGTCTTCCAGTCAATCAGTTCCTCCGCATTTCCTCCGTTCGCAACTTGTGAAGTAATCGCTTTATTTATCGACTCTGTTGCGATTTGCTTCACACGAATTTGCGCTAAATGCAAGATAGGTGGCTTCATGTGCAGCTCCACGTATCGCAGTGCTTGTAGCACAAGCACAATCAATACCAACGATGCAATCAACCAAAATTTGCGCCGGCTTCTTGGCTTGCGCGTGTTTCCGCCGGAAACGGTCATCTTTCTCTCTGCCCTACTGGATGATCTCATATGACTTCTACTTCGCTTAGCTTCAAAGCGTGCACTCTGTGGTCTTGCCGCTGCCCTACTAGGTTTTGACTTGAACGCGGAGCTTCTTCCAGAGAACCTCGGCGTCCCGCCCCCATTTATTTTTGGCAGCCGAAGCTGACCTAGATCAGGTAATCTTAGCCCTCGGTTCCCCCATTTTCTTAATCTCCCCATTGCGATAGTCCCTCCCACCTTACGTAGAGGTCAAGCCACCTCCACTTAGTTTAAGGTATTCGGAAAGAAGACAAAAAAGAAGAACGTTCCCTCCGGCGGATAATGCCAAAGAAACGTTCTTCATTTATTAAATGATCAATTAATATTAGTGCATTCTACTCCGTTTATCTTCCTGTAGATGGTCCCAGTGCCGCCGTATAAAGATACCGATTAGAATAGCGATAAACACGGCATACCAAGTAATATATCCATTCCATTCTTCCCTAGGGACAATTAGACTTGAGCCGATCGTACCGAATAGCCAAATGTAAGACAGATTCCCAAGCACGGTTCCCCAAATAAAAGATGATGCTTTTATCGGTGAAACAGCGGACATAAAATTGATTACATTGTTCGGAATAATGGGAATCGTACGTAGAAGGACCAGCGTCCAAATTCCATATCGGTCCAAGTAACGCTGCCATTTGTCATACCTTTTCAGCTTGGACCTCCATTTTCGATCAAACCAATTGTAAAGGTATCGTCGAATGAGGAAGTACATCAGTATTCCACCCAGATTACAAGCCAGCCAACTAATTATCATACCTCCAATAACGTTAAATACTGACACATGGAGGACAATCAAAATTACGAACGGAAAAAATCCTAATATACTCTGCAACAGCGCCAAAGGAATCGTCACAAATAAAATAGAGGGTCCACTAAGGCCAAGCGTTTGCAGCAGCCAATCTATCCAGGTATTTATGGTCTCTGTCATGAAGCAGTCTCCTCTCTTGACTCCTTGCAGCAGCTGCCTCCTGATTTACTTCGCTAAAGCATAAGTGTGAGCATTAAATATATGCAAAGTATAGATATTCCTTTTAATACTTTGCTTATATTCCCAAGAAAAACACCCCTTCCGGGGTGTTTTATTGAATGATTTTGCTTATGAAGTGCATTTGTAAAGAACAGTGGTTAGCGTACAAGTTACACTTTTGTAATCCATTGATTCTTCACATCATACCACAGAATTCTATCTACTTACAATTCTACACCTTGAATCCACGCATTCACTTTATCCGGGTTGTTTTCTACCCAAGTTTTAGCAGCTTCTTCTGGTGACTTCCCACCTTGAACCTCAACCATTACTTTCGCCATGTCTTCTGCTGTCCACTCGAATTGATCCAAGAACTTATAGACATTCGGCATGTCTTCTTTCAGACCTTGACGAACCATCGTATGGATTTGCTCATCCGCACCATATACACCTTTTGGATCTTCCAGATATTTCAGGTCCATATTGGCGAACATCCAGTGTGGTGTCCAACCCGTTACAACGATAGGCTCGTTGTTGTCATAGGCTTTTTGCAGCTCCTGAGCCATCGCTGCCGATGAACTTTCTAGAAGCGTATATTCACTAAGACCATATTCCGCAATAGCCTTTTCAGTCGTCGTCATAATACCAGCACCAGGCTCAATTCCGATAATTCGATTGCTCAATTTACCTGCCAGGTCACTGTTCTTCAAGTCTTCAATAGAATTAATATCCATGTACGCTGGAACCGCTAAACCAACTTTAGTTCCGTTCAAATTAGCACCTAAATCTTCGATTTTCGAACCATACTTCTCTAAATAAGCTGCATGCGTGCTTGGTAGCCAAGCTGCGACCATAGCATCCGCACTACCATCAGCAACCCCTGCCCACATTGGGCCTGCATCTACCTGTAGCATTTCAACGGTAGCTCCAAGCTTAGTTTCAAGTACTTCTTTAACAACATAAGTACTCGCAATTTCGGAATCCCATGCCACATATGCCAATTTCACTTTTTCTTTACTAGTGGATGAACATCCGGCAATAACAGTAATCATCATAATCACTAACAGGAATATACCTATATTTTTTTTCTTCATATCTATTTAAAACCCCTATCTCTGTTTTGGTTTTAGTGCGTTCTGCGTTAAACGGTCGAGTAGAATAGCTATAATAACGATAGCAATCCCCGCCTCGAACCCATCTCCTGTCTTAGCCTGCGATACCGCGCGGTATACATAGGCACCTACACCTTGCGCACCGATCATAGATGAGATGACAACCATCGAGAGTGATAACATAATCGTCTGATTGACGCCTGCCATAATCGTTGGCAGTGCGATCGGCAGCTGCAATTTAACCAGCTTCTGAGTTGGTGTTGAACCGAAAGCATCGGCTGCTTCAACTAACTCCTCTGAAACTTGACGAATACCGAGATTGGTCAAACGAATTGTCGGTGGAATCGCAAAGATGATCGATGCAATTACACCTGGAACAACCCCAAGTGAGAAAAAAGATACCGCTGGCAATAAATACACAAATGCCGGCATCGTCTGCATAAAGTCCAAAATAGGCGTAACTGTATTTCTAACCGCATTTCTCTGCGCACACAAAATACCAATCGGTACGCCGATTACTACAGCCAATATCGAGGCGGTTAGAACAAGGGCTAAAGATTGCATCGAAGGTCCCCATAATCCGAGATTATCGATTAAGAGCAGTCCGATTACCGCAAATAAAGCCATGCGCCATTTCCCAATCCAATAAGACAAGGCTGCAATAAGTACGATAAGCACTAATGCAGGCAGGAAGGTCAGCGCACCTTCAATTGCAGAAACCATTCCACCGATTATTGTAGCGATAAAGTCAAACAAGGGGCCACAATACGTAGTTAGCCAGTTTTCCAACCACTCGAGGGCCTTTCCTAAAGGCAGTTTTGGAATGTCCATTAAGATCCTTCTCCTTCCGGTACCGCGTTACCCGCGAGTGCGGAAAGAACGGCTCCCTTAATCACAATGCCTTTTAATTTATCCGCTTCATCTACGACGGCTACAGGCAAATGTGTCTCAGATATTAGTTCAAAGAAATCATTGAGCAGTGTTTCTGGATATACACGAGGGATCTCCCGCCGTGTAACCTCTAGGATGGATTTATTATCCTTTAGTGCCTGTGCTGCGTCCTCAGCTGTAATAACACCCAAGAGCTTGTTTTCTTTGTCTACCACATACAAGCTGAATATGCCGCTATCACGCATTAATTGAAGTGCTACCCGAGGTCCACGCTCAGGTCTAACCGTTTCCGGTTGCCGCATCACATGAGCTGCTGTTAGCACCTTGGACAAGTCCACATCCTCCACGAACCGCTCTACATATTTATTGGCAGGTTGAATGAGAATCTCTTCCGGTGTACCAATCTGCACGATAACACCGTCTTTCATCAATGCAATCCGATCACCAATCCGCAGGGCTTCGTCTAGATCATGAGTGATGAACACAATCGTCTTCTTCACTCTGGACTGCAATTCCAGCAGCTCCTGCTGCATGTCTTTACGAATCAGCGGATCCAGTGCACTAAAGGCTTCGTCCATGAGCAGGATATCAGGGTCATTAGCAAGCCCTCTTGCTAGTCCTACACGCTGCTGCATCCCTCCGCTGAGTTGATCCGGGCGATGATTCTCCCATCCCTTTAGACCCACTAGATGCAATGCCTCCATGGCCCGTTCAGTTCTCTTCTTTTTATCTACGCCCTGAACCTCAAGTCCGTATTCCGCATTCTCCAATACCGTCCGGTGTGGAAACAATGCGAACTTCTGAAACACCATGCCGATGTTCTTGCGCCGAAATTGCCGAAGCTCCTCCGGGTTCATTTTAACAACGTCTTTTCCTTTAAAAAGGACTTGTCCCCCTGTAGGCTCAATCAAACGGTTCAACAAACGAACCAACGTTGACTTACCGCTGCCGGACAATCCCATAATGACGAATATTTCTCCTTCTTCAATGCTGAATTCGGCTTTGTTGACTCCGACCGTCAACTTTAATTCCTGAGCGATCTTTTCCTTCGACCACCCTTGCTCTAATAATGGAATCGCCTTTCCCGCATCATGACCGAATACTTTGGTTAGCTTTTTCACCTCTATAATAGCCATGCCGTCCTCCTTCTCCCGAAAATATATCCGGGTTTAGTTCACTTATAGTAGTGTACCGGACTATTGAAAATTCATGCAAACACCATATACGGATAAAATTTAGTGTACAGTTTTAACTTTACGTACTTTATGTATAGAATACTCTGTTTTACACCAAATTCCTTTCTTCATGATTTCTTTACTTATGGAGGGGGATTTGATTACAATACATTGTATAAGGTTGCAGCAGTCTATCGACCTATTCCTCAGGAGGGACATCATGAACGATTTAGAAGGGTTAACACCCGAACAAATAGAGAAGATTAGTAAGGCCCGTGAACGCGTGATAGACTCTATCGGTAAAAATATGGACCTATACGGCATCACTTTATCCATTGGGCATTTATACGGTTATATGTATTTCAATCAAGGTCCAGTGACACTGGACGAGCTTAGCAAAACAATGGGAATGAGCAAAACGTCCATGAGTACGGGAGTCCGTACCCTCCTAGATCTGAAAATGATCGATAAAGTTTGGGGGAGAGGGACTCGCAAAGACCTGTTTACCACTGTGCCTGACTGGCATCAGAATTTCAGTGATTACTTCTCTATTAAATGGAGAAAAGCCGTCGAAGGAAATATGATTTCACTAGCGAAATCACTTGCAGAAATTAACGATATGAAAAAAGAGTATAGTGACGATAGTAAACTTATGCAGCTCTTAAATACAGATGAAGAGAAGATTACCGAATCCATTAATTACTACCGCTGGTTGCTAAAATTAATAGAATCCTTTGAGAATGGTAAGATCTTCGAATTTATCCCTAAAGAAGAATCTTAATTCCAAAACAAAAAACGACAGTGCTCCTGTAAAAAGGAAAACACTGCCGTTTTTTTCGTTTAACCTTCGATTAAGCTTACATCATCCAAATAGATCGTGCTGCCCGCACTAATTTCATTATTCGTCTCCGTACTGTTTCCATCAATAAGCCCTAGTAAAAATACCAAATGAGCCCCTGCGTCTGTCGCACCGTTCATGGTAAATGTGTAGCTGAATTCTTTCATACTCTGGGTCAAAGCTATAAGCTCAGCTTCCATATATTTGTTGTAGTCCCTGCCTTTATGCTCCACAGCTACCTGAATATTACGGTTTACCGTAGAACGGGCCTTAAACTTCAAGGTGTACGTCTTTCCCTGAACAAGCTTGAGGTTTTCGTAATCCACTTGTGCGCTGTAGGCAGCTTGCCCTGTGCCCGTCAGATCTATCGCAAATTCCCCATCTTTTACAGCAGCAGATCCAGTTCCATCAAAATACTGGCTCCACCCTTTAGAATCCACATCAAAGGTTCCATTATCCAGCGTACCGCTTGGTGGGTTCACTGGCGGACCACCTTGTACCTCCCGGACCACAATATCGTCAAAAGAAATCGTATGTGGCGTACTGTTAGCCGTAGGATCAGTGCCCAGCGATTTGCCGATCAGATAATTCAGCTTCAGCGGATTGCTGTTGGACACCATAAATTGTGCGCCATACGTTGCCCAATCGGCAGTAATATCAAACTTAGCTTGAGCGGAAGCTGCAGAAGTATTGGAGTATTCTAGGATGATCTGCCGCGGAACCGTTGATTTCGCCTTAAAGCTCACCTCATACGTTTTTCCGCCTTCCAGTAGGATACCCTCTTGGTAAAATTGTGTATGCCACGCCTCCCATCCTGCTGACGTAATCAAGATTTCTGCCACGCCATCCTTTACCTCAAACGCAGAAACACCACCTTCTCCAGACCATGTAGACCAACCCGTCTTACCACTGCCGAACGAGCCATTTATGACTAGATTGTTATCGTTAGCAAGTATCGTCTGAAGCACAGATCCATTTGCGTAATGGTCAGCTTCTACAGTGATTGTATAGCTGCCCTCGGATGGAAATACTGCTGCATCGATTGTGATTTTTCCAGGCTCAATGGTGTACTGTTCGGTTTCAAGTGTTATACCATTAACCTTCACTGCAATGATTTTCTTTCTCCAATCCTCATGGTCTATGAAGGTTAGCTCAATCGGCTGCGAAACTCTGTTATTGCTGCTATCGCTTAGTAATTCCTGCGGTTTGGCCGGTGCATTTTTGATTTCAAATTTCACATTATCGATGATAATATCATGGCTTTGAGGAATACTAATTCCCTCAACCTTTCCAAGCAGGAATTTAAGTGACAATGTGTCCTTACTGCCTTGACGGAATTCGAATGTGTAATGATTCGTTGCTGGTGTGAGCTCTACAATTTTTGTAAACGAAGCCTGATAAGACGCATTTTCAACATTCACACCGATTTTTCGGGCAATGGTTGAACTGGCATCAAACTCTAGCACATAATCTATTCCGCTTGCAGCTTTCAAGTTATTTTGAAACAACATCACGGAATATGGCTGACTTCCCGTATTCGTAATGTTAAACTTCGCTGTACTCTCTGTAGCGGTGGCACTGCTCTGACCGCCTTGCTCCGTCAGTAGACGATCCCAGGCATAAAATTCAGCGTTGAATTCACCATTTACCAGCGGGTAGTAGACAAGTGATGGATCATAATAAAAGCTCGTACGGAGCAACTTGAAGTTATCCAAGATGATTGTATCCACAGCACCATTCAGAAGTAATATGAATTGTCCCTCATGATCTGTTGTACCTGTAAGGTTGGTGAAGCTGGCTTTTATTTCTTGTTCACCTTGGGCTAAGTTAACCGATTGCTGTGCATGTACGCTGCCGTCTTTTCCAAGAAGTTGAACTGTGGCTGTACGTGCAGAGGATATTGCAGCATTAAAGGTAAGCTCATAATCTTGGCCCTGTATGAGCTGAATTCCCTTCTGAAGCAACCGAACTTCGCCACTTTCGCTGCCGCCAATTTTCACATTCAGCTTGCCTTTTTCATCTACTTTAGCGGCGGCCGTTGCACCATTGGCTGTTTCTATGTGCCAATAGCTCATCCGATTGGGCTCACCAAGATCGAAAGTGCCATTGTACAGATGATTACCGCTACCGAGCGGTGTCTTTATTCCGTCATGATCAAAAGGAATACTATCTACCTCTTCCAGACGGACATTACCTAACCAAACTGGAGAAGCGTTAGTTCCCATGTTGAACTCTAACCGTGCTGCAATATCAGAGTTATCCTTCATTTGAAACATAGTTTCGTAATGAGTCAGATCGGAAGTCAGCTCTGCCTTAAGCGCCGGAGAATAAGCGGCAAAGCCACGTGATTCTCCCCCCGTTAATTTAACGCTAATATTACGTGATACATCTGTTTTCGCATCGAAGCTGAGCTTATAGAATCTACCTTTAGCAACAGATACGATCGCTTGAGGTTGAACGGAATAGACATTGCCTCCAGCATTACTGATATTTACCTTTACGAAGTTTTGTCCTCCAATCGATACAGTGGATACTGCAGCATCAGCTCCTGGTTCTTTAAACAAAACCCAATGTGAAGTATTCGGTATACCCATCCCAGTATCTCCCGGAACCTGCTCCGTGAAGTTGTTATTATAGACAAGGTTACCGTCAGGAAGTGCTAGCTTTGAGCCTTCTAAGTAAGCTTCCTTCTCCAGCGTTACTGGCACCGGCTCACGATACTCACGGCCTGTCAGTTCATAGACTCTGACATAATCAACCTGCATTGATTTTGGAAACACGGTTTCTGGTGTTGGATCACCATCAAAGTTGCCGCCAACAGCCAGATTTAACAGCAGGTGGAACTCCTGATTGAATGGTGCTGGATAAGCATTATTCGCAGGCTGGCCATTGCTGATGCTGTACCAGTCATTTTTGGTCAAGAACAGCTCACCATCTACATACCAGCGAATTTCTCCCGGTTCCCACTCAATGGAGTACGTATGGAATTGTTCTATCGTGGAGCCTTCCGGGAACACGTACTCTTTGCCAGAGTATACATTGTTAGGCCATTCGCCGCCGTAATGAATGGTACCCGCTACCGTATTAGGACGGCTGCCCCAGCCCTCCATAATATCAAGCTCACCAGAGGAAGCCCAATTTCCGTACTCGTAGTTCTCCGGCAGCATCCAGATCGCTGGCCAGTATCCTTTTCCGGTAGGCGCTTTAGCCCGAATCTCGAATTTCCCATATTTCTTGCTAAACAGACCTTTCGTTTTAAGTCGCGAAGAAGTGTACTCCTTGCCACTTACTGCTTCTTTACGCGCGGTAATCACTAGATTACCATCCTGTACCTTTGCGTTCTTCTCATCACTTGTATACCATTGCTTCTCGTTGTTGCCCCAACCTGGATTGTTAAATTGCGAACCATCTCCAAGGTCATAGGTCCATTTCGTAGGATCAATGCTTCCTTCATTGAATTCATCTCCCCAAACCAGCGTCCACGGATCATTGGTTGGTGTTGCCGTTGGTGTTGGTGTTGGTGTTGGCGTTGGCGTTGGTGTTGGTGTTGGTGTTGGTGTCGGTGTCGGTGTCGGTGTCGGTGTCGGTGTCGGTGTCGGTGTCGGTGTCGGTGTCGGTGTTGGTGTCGGTGTCGGTGTCGGTGTTGGTGTTGGTGTCGGTGTCGGTGTCGGTGTCGGTGTTGGTGTTGGTGTCGGTGTCGGTGTCGGTGTCGGTGTCGGTGTCGGTGTCGGTGTTGATGTTGATATTGGTGTTTCGGTTGGTGTAGTAGTTGCTGTAGCTGTTGCTTCAGGTGTAGAGGTTGGCGTTGATATTGGACCAACATTACCAGAACTGCTTGAGGCTGAAGTTGCTACTGGCAGTGTCGTTTTACTAGCGTTTCCTTTCTTTAATGGCGAGCCGCCAATCGTTACTCCATCGGCTTTGTTATCTATTGAGGTTACGCTTCCGCTGCCTTGAATCGCTGTGCCTCCAGCGCTCGCAGTCAGGATTAACGCGGCCACCTGTGCATTATTCTCCAGAGTCAATTGCGTTGAGCTGCCCACCGTAAGACTGGCAACAGTTCCTGAGATTCTTAGCAAAGAACCGCTGACTGCTGAGTCTGTCGAGCGAACCGCTGCAAATATCCCTCGAAGTGAGATAATATGAGGAACGACGTTCATCTCAACATCCCCAAAGCCTGCTCCCGTAAGATCGCTACTCTCTTCCAAGATTGCTCCGGATTGCAGCTGCACAGTACCCATAGCTGTTGAACCGCTGGCATAAATTCGAACCTTCCCGTTAGGTTTGGCTACTTGAAGCGGCCCAAGAGAAGTATTGTGTAAGCCAATACTCTGCTCACCGCCACCTCGTACAAACGTAGTCCCTGTTACCTTTACCCCTTCAAGCTTCGCATTCCCTTCGGCGATGCCCTCGGTTAGATAAAGATTACCTTGGATGACCGTGTCTTTAAGAATCACATCGGCCTGATTAATGACTACATTGCCCTTTACTGTTCCAAGCGAAGTCTCTCCAGATTTTAAGATGAGTCCCGAAACCATTCGATCAGCAAGCTGAGCAAGCTCTGCACGTGTAATTCCGCCCTCAGGCTTAAACAAACCTCCTGGATAACCTTTAATAAAGCCAGCACCCGATAGGGCTGCTATCGCTTTCGCAGTTTCATCACTGACTCCGTTCAAATCAGTGAATGCTGCTGTGCTACTTTTGTCCGTATTGAAACGAAACACTTTCTCCAAGGATAGTGCCGCCTCAGCACGCGAAAGCGCATGTGAAGGATAAATATTGTTATTCTTATCACTGCTTAAATATCCAGCTGTAATCCCTTTGGCAATATCACTCTTATACCAGTCTGTAGCCAGCACATCCGCTGGAAGCTTATCCGATTGCTCCTGATAATTAAATATACGGTTCATAATAGCCGCGAACTCTGCCTTTGTGACTTCCTTACCCGGTCGAAACGACCCATCGTCATATCCACTTATAATCCCATTTGCGTTCCAACGCTGTAATGGACCTGCAGCCCAATGGCTTGGAGATACATCCGTAAACGCTTTCAATACATCGATTGTTTCATTTTCCACTTTCGTTGCCGCTGAATCAGGTGAGTTTCCCTTTAATGGCTCTGCCGCTGAAGCATTCATGCTCCCAACCGGTGATAGCAGCCTGGTGACAAGGAGCATAGCAGCTATTGCTGCCGTGAAATTCCTCTTCATCCTAAACATCACTCCTCGAATTTCGTAATATTCG
Source organism: Paenibacillus sp. FSL F4-0236 (assembly GCF_038000135.1). Lineage (NCBI taxonomy): Bacteria > Bacillati > Bacillota > Bacilli > Caryophanales > Paenibacillaceae > Paenibacillus > Paenibacillus sp. FSL F4-0236. The sequence continues at coordinate 98,576 of NZ_JBBOBK010000001.1, read as the reverse complement.
TAATTCAAGCGAAGAATCGAAATCGGTTTCGACAATGTTATTGTTGCTTAGATTTCCATATTTGTAAAGATATAATTTTGAATTTTTTTACATTATTTTTTTCGGAATATATCTCAGTATTAAAATATCCGTTTGACTTGTTTCGGCAATAAGAATAGACTTAAAATAACTGTTTTACTCTTCACTCCATTCAAAAAAACTCATAAATAACCGCTCTACTACAGTCTTTCCCCCATATTCCAACTATTAAGCGGAGGGTGGCTTATACTACATATGAATATCAAAATGATTGCCGAAATGGCGGGCGTTTCTGTCTCGACCGTTTCGAAAATTATGAATAATTACAGCGATGTTTCGGAAAAGACCAAGAAAAGAGTCCTGGAGATCATCGAGCAAACTGGATATTCACCATCCAACTCCGCCAAGACACTTGCAACCAAAAAATCGAATCTGATCGGTGTGATTTTTGCGGGTGAGCTTAATGTAGAATTTACGCACCCTTTTTTCGTTGAGGTATTAAACTCCTTCAAAAAACAGATGGGTGTACTGGGATACGATCTCATCTTCTTTTCAAACGAAAAATTTATTAGCAGCGGAGATTACTTCGCGCGCGCTGTTCATTTTAATGTGGATGGCTGTGTCATTATATCTGGACAGAAGATGGAGCCAACGATCCACGATCTGGACATGAGCAGTATCCCTTGTATCGGGGTAGATCTCGAACTAAAAGGGAAGAAGTCAGGCTTTGTTATGTCAGATAACTTTCAAATATCCTCTAAGGTCGTAGAGCATTTTTACCTTCTTGGTTATAGGGAGCTTGGTTTTATAGGAAGTGCCGCGGATTCTGAAATATCCAATCTACGGGAAGCAGGATATACCAAAGCTATCGAAAGTTTCGGTCTCCCTTTGAACCGGCTTTGGTTTGTACATGGCGATGATTTCTTTGAGTCCAGCGGGTATACGGCTATGCAACAATTAATTCAAAGCGGCAGTTTACCAAAGGCCATTTTTGCTGCCTCTGATTTGCTGGCTTTAGGAGCCATCCGTGCATTAAAAGAACATGACCTCCGGGTCCCTGAGGATATCGCCATCATCGGCTGTGATGACATCGAAGCCTGCAAATATACTACACCAAGACTGTCTACCATCCGTCAGAACAAACAACGACTTGGTATCCTCGCTGCCCATATGCTCTATGACTTGATTAACAATCAGTCAGGTGGTGGTTCATTTGTTGTGGAGCCCGTACTTGTTGTGCGCGAGTCCTGCGGAAGCCAATTGAAATTTTAAGGTATAACATAAATAAATCCCCTCAAAGTTTACAACGTCTCAGACCTCGATAAGATGTCTAAGCATTGTCTAAATTGAGGGGATTTTTCATGTAGGGAACTTACAATTTCATTTTAGAATTTCGCAAGTAGATTTGAAATACTTTGAGCTGCCTCGGCACGGGTTGTCATCGATTGCGGAAGGAAGTTACCATCCTGATGACCCGTCAGAAGCATAGCTTCTAGCGCACCTTGTACATAGGTTACTGCCCAAGAACTAACTTTAGAGCTGTCATTAGTCGCATGGAATGAGCTTGCTTCCGGCTTAACGCCCGTACGATATGCATAGGCTCTTACCAGCATAGCTGCCATTTCCTCACGGGTAATCTGTTGATTAGGGTCAAAACGATCCTCGGATACGCCTTGAATAATACCTGCTTCAAAGGTTGCATTGACCGCCTCTTCGTACCACGATCCAGCAGCTACATCTTGGAATGAAGTCGGACGATTCGCAGTTAAGGAAAGCGCTCTGCTGAGGAGAGCTGCATATTCTGCTCTTGTGATGGAACCCGATGGGTTAAACATAGAGTCAGATTGTCCCTTCACAATTTGTTTAGCAGATAGTTCCTGAATAGTCTTGTATGCCCAGTGACTTTCAGGTACATCTCGATAGCTGCTTTGGAACGAAAGAACAACGTATTGGCTAAAATGATTCAAATCTACGGTAAGACTGGTTTTGGATGGATTCATCGTCCCCCCTAGATAGGTAAAGCTGCCATTTTCCTCAATACGATAAATACCCGCTAGAGCTGGATTGGTTCCATTTAGAATCGGTAGTGTTATCTTCACGGGTACTGGGAATTGCTTCAGTGAATATTTATTACCAGACTCATCTGACATGATTAATGAGAAGTCCATGATGTCACTAACCCGTGAATACGGTGTAGTTATTGTAAGTTGATTCGATTGAATGGCTTCCATCTTCAAAAGTATTGTTGCTGTCTTCGCAGTTGATGGCAGAAGCTTACGAAGCTCGTTCAATACTTTGGAGGACATAATGGCACAAACCCCATTCACTTGAATCTCTAGATCCCTATTGCCGATCTGATCGAGTTGATCGATCGGAATCATAACTTGATTCTTATCCGCTTGAAGCTGCATGATGATGTTTCCTTCAGCACTCTTCGTTAAGAGTTCATCTGGGATAACAACCGCCCCTGCAGGCAGCTCCGGCTTCACCACCACTGGCGGCGTAACGCTTGATCCTGGGTTCCCCCCACCCGTTGGTGGTGTTGTCGAGGTATCATTTTCGCGCATAACAGCAATAGTGTAAATCTGTTTGGTTCCATCTTGAGCTGTCACAGTTACGGTGATCATATTAGTGCCGACATGTAAATCTCCACTGCCTGTTATCGATACAGTAGCCATAGGATCCGCTGCTGTATAGGTTACTCGCGTAACGGTTGTCGAGTAAGGTACAGTCAGTTCGTAGTTGTATTGCCCAGAGGCAAATCCACGAATCGTAGTTCCATTAACGCGAAGATCTACCAGATCTGCATTGCTTGAAGACTCCGCTTCAGGCTGACGCGTAATGATGATCGTATAAATATTTTGTAATCCGTCTTGAGCTGTCACGGTAACCTTCACGACGTTCCTACCAACCTCAAGGGCTCCACTACCCGTAATCTTAACTACGCTAGTCGGATCGTATGCCGTATAGGTAATATCCGTTACCGACGTACTATAGGGAACCATTACGTTATAGTTCAACGTACTAGGTGCAAAAGCTGGTAGAGTTTCCCCATTCATTCGTAGATCGGACAGCAGAATTTGGTTAGGTAAGGATTCTGACTCACGGATGACGATAATGGTATACACATTCGAGCTGCCGTCTGGAGCTTGGACATGCACTTCCACCAGATTCTCGCCTACTTGCAGAGATTTACCACCTATGACATGAACGCTTAGTAAAGGATCTGCTACCTTATAAGTGACCTCTGCGACCGAAACATTATTCGGTACACGAATCGCATAGTTCATTTGATCCGGTGTGAAGCCGATCAACGATTGACCGTTTACCTGAAGATCTACTAGTGTTGCCTGAGAGATCTGTACTTCTTTAGTTGCAGTGGTCAAATTCGGCATCGTTTCATGCCCTTTCACATCTGCAATCATCGCTTGCGTAATTTGTACAGCAGTAGCCTTTTCTTGTGGTGATACTCGTAGCTTAAGAATCGGAGCATCTGCTTGAATGCCATTCGTTGAGGTTAGAATGATTCTTGTCATTCCATTAACCGTCTCTTTGCGCACAATCTTAACGCCAGGTTGAGCCGGTTCAATCGATGAGAAGATGAGACTGCTGGAGTCTACATTCAAATCGATGGCTGTCAAATCTGAAGTCGCATTGTTGATTGATACTTCATAACCGTTAACCTTTTGTGTAGCAGCATCAACTAATTTTGTGAATCGCAAGTCCGCAGCACCCGATTGTTTCTGTTCGGTTTGAGGTATGAACATACCGTCAATGACATGAGAATCTCCAATGGATGGGTTCAGGCCAAGTGCAGTTAGAACTGTTGCAGCCAAGTCTCTTGTATTCCCACCTTGCAATAATTTTTCCTTCCCGTCTTCGGTGGCTACTGTTCTACCATTCGCCGCGAAGAAGATTGTGGTGGCAAGGGGCTCATCTTGCCCATGACTTGTTGCCATGCCCAAAGTTCCGTCTGCATTCTCTTTACCCCCACCATGGTCAGGCAGCATGAGGATGAGCGTGTCTTCCAACAAATGATTGTTCTTTAAAGCATCATAGATGGTCTGGATGTTCTTATCCGTCTTCTTTATTTGCTCATAATACGACTTCGTATAGAATCCATCACCATGGCCCGCCCCATCCATATCATCCAATTGGAAGAAAATTAACGAGGTATCTTTCGCTTTGCCGCTAGCAGCGTATTGCGTGAACGCCGCTACATCAGCTTCATCTCCTAGGGAATAACCTTCGACACCAACAGAAGGTTCAATATGCCCCTGAACGATGTTGCTCCAGGTGGAGAATACCGTTTGCTTAGTAGCAGGCAATGCCTCCCTAATTTTTTTAAATACCGTTGGGTAGTCCCATGATTCACTGTATGTGTAGGCTGCGGTATCGTCATTATATAGACCATGCTTTTCATAACCAACACCATTAATCATCGAACCCCAGTTTGGAGATGAGCTGGAAGGTAAAGTAGTTTTAGCCGTATAGCTAATAGCTCCATGCTCGATAATGTTCCGAATGGCTGGAATTTGCAGGCGATCACCTACCTTTTCTTTCTTGGAGCTAGGCGTCTCCCAATAAGGCGCATCCTTGGAGACCGCTACACCCCCACCATCAATCCCGATGACAACTACACGTTTATAGGGCTGGTATTGGGCTTGGGCTGCCATATCTGCCAGCTCTTCATCCGAAATGCCTTTCGCAAGTGAAAGGTCACCTATCGTAACATAACCATCTGCATTAAGATCTTCGGAAGCTTTAGCATGGATCTGAATAACGGCAGGCGCCGAATCAAATGCCTTAATCGTTAGTTTTGTTGATCCAGTATAGAAATCCGCATGCTTAACTTCAATGATGCCTTGGCCGGAAGCACCAAGCGTATTGAATTTGAGCTCCGAGATTCTGGACTTTGCATACTCCAGCGGATTCTCGATGTTATAGACATTACCTCCTGGTAGTTCTAGTCTAACGATACCAGGGATCGAAGCGTCTGTCTTCGTTGCGCGAGATGCGCTGACAAATTCGAACTGTTCTGGATCATAGGCTATCTCAACGACAGCTTTGTCCACTTTAGTCGTCATATCAGGTGTACGCAAATCTAGATTATATCGGAATTGCGTACCTTGAACCGTGTGCTTAGCTCCAATCAGATTTAATGAACCTGAAAAATCCTCAATGGAAGCAAGCGGTGGAGCACTGTTATACATATTAGAAACTTCCTGCGCGGTTAATGTTCTTCCATACATATGAAGCTCATCAAGCTGTACTTGCAGCGCATTGCTGTAATTGCCTGTACCATCATTTCCGATCATGGTTGACAATCCTGTATCCAGCGTACCCGTTCGACCTGCAATGGTCATGGTGCTTGCTATACCCTGATAGTTCGTGCCATTAACTTTGGTCACATTTACAGGAACACCATCTTTATAAAAATCAACTCGCCCTGAAGCACGATCATGCGATATGGCGATATGATGCCAGGTGCCATCTACAACATTTGGAATTTGGGCATCTGCACGCGATTCGCCGGATGTATTAAAGTTCCATTGGAGTGCACTTCCCTTCAGCGCTAAGGCATAACCTACATTTGCACCGGAATCCCAATTTTTGTTGGATAGAATCGCAGGGTCTCCTGAGACAGAAGGCGATTTAACCCAAAATGCGAACGAGAAGTTCTTGTCCTTACCGAATTGCAGACTTGTTGGCTTGCCAAGATCAACATATTGCAGCGCTGAGCTCTTGGAATCGATACTCAAGGCTTGTCCGACGCGACCTTTCACGAACTGTGGATCTTTAACCGGTGTTGCCGGTATAGCATTTACAGATTGATCCTCCAAATTATTCTCGAAGGACATCTGTAGAAGTGTATCCGCAGAGAGCACTGAGCTACCAGTAAAATCGATTTCACTCATACTGGTGAATAAAGCGGTTGGGTTATAGGTGCTCGTGACAACAAATTTCACATATCTACCTTGTATCGCTTTATCCAAAATATTGAAGTCTTGATAGCTCGTGCCTTTCCAGGTTTTCTGGAATGTGCCGATCGCTTTATTCGCCGGATTGCTCAAGTACGCCGGATCGGTCAAATCCGATAATTGATCCGAGGCGTAGAGTTCAAAATCCTTTGGAAATTCCAGAGCCGTCTGACTTAAGCGGCTAGTGCGCCCAATACCAGTTAAGTTCTTACTACCCTTCATGTCGATAATCACCCAATGTGGAAATGAGGCTGCAGGCTCCTGCCATTTGGAATGCCAAATCGTAGCGGTATCGTTATCTAGGATGTTCGCAGCATTGGCATTTTCATTGTCCGCATAAGAACTAAAGGAGTTGATAGTGAATGCGTTCTTAGGAATAAAGGAATATATTGCTGCCTGTTGTATTTTTTTATAGACCCACTGAAGCTCGACATAAGCAAGGTCAATTTCGGTTGGGCTATTACTTGCCGTCAGTTGTCTGGCTTTCTGAATTTGCTTCGCAAGCTCGTCTAGCTGTTCTTTCGGGTAAGATACACCACTGACTTTATCGCTGTTCTTTTGGAAGGATGCAGCGTCATGAATTAATGTGGTGAGCTGTTCAAAGGTAAAGAGCTGAACACCCTTATAGGAATCCGACAATGCTTTGTTTTCCGTAGCTGTGAGCGATCTCTTCCAGATTCTCAGATCATCTATGGTAATCGTTGCTCCGCCATTTCCTTTGTTGCCATCCACACCAATCAGCGTGTTAAAGGTTGTATCTACACTTTGAGTACCAAGCGAGGCAATACTCCCCGATGCCTTCTCCGTCCCATCTACATAAACTTTTGCTAAGTTTTTTGTTCTGTCCGCCGTAATGGTAAAGAGATGCCACTCCGTTCCTACACTTGATGCTGTAATATCCGCTCTTTTCGTTCCATCACTAATATTTAAGGTCATACCATTGGTGGAGGCAGGTCCAATATACCAACCTAGATTACCGCCACTATTCCAGTTTTTATTGGAAAGGATAGTCTGATCCCCGGAAAGATTGCCTTTGTGCCAGAAAGACACGGTGAAGCTTCCTGCTCCGAATTTCAAATCATCACGCTTGCCCAAATCAATATAATTACTATTACCCGCTGCAATGAGCGCAGCTTTATTGGATTTACCATCGACATACGTTACATTGCCTGCTAGACTTGCAAGCCCTGTCACGTCTTTAGCTTCATCGGATAGGTTACCATCCAATTTCATATCGACCACTAGATCCTTCCACATGGTCGATGGATCAATTGGCGTCAGTTCAGGTGCTTCATTGCCGGGTGTGAACGATTGCTCTAGCGTTGCAGAGCGATTCCCGTAGGCATCAACAGCTGTCACTTGAACAATGTATGAAGTTTGAGGCGCAAGTCCTTCGAGTGGAATATTCATTGCATTCGGAATCGGGGAAAAGTAATAGTCAGAGAATACATTCACAGATTTGCTGCTAACTCCGGATCTTTTATCGATGACATTGATTTCATAATGATGCATAGATTGATCATCTTTCGCTTGCTTAAAGGAAAGTAAAGGTACCGTATCCTGATTCGTTATGTCGAGCTCACTATTGAATACAGGAGCAACCTTATTACGGTTAGCCGTCGTGTACTTGAAATTGCTCTTAATAGCTTCATTCGTCGAGCCTTTTAGCTGAATGACCCACTTATCTCCAGCAACTGTACCCGCACTGTTGAATGGAGGCTGCGGCTCAGCCGTCCACTTACCGTCTGTGTAGATATCTCCAGGATCTGCGTTAAACGCAATCCGATCCACTTCAACCCGATCCGCATATACCTCAACGAAGTCGGCCTGACTGACAGGAAATTCAAAACGTCCTTCAAGTCCCTTCTTAGTCACTTGGGAGTAACCGCGATCGGATTCAATGTAAGACATGGAGCCAAGGTTAACTGAAGTGAAATCCTTCTGGTAAATGGAGCGATCATCACTAATATTCAGATGGGAATGTCCGGAGAAGGTAATCACTTGAGGATAGTCTTTGAGATCCGTATAAAGATTAGGATTCGATGCCTGTTGCCCATCCATTACCGTATTCGATATAGGTTGGTGCACATTCACGAAGATGGGGGTATTCTGATTCTTCGGATCAGCTGTAAGTTCTGCAAGTCTACCCTTTAGCCAATTACGCTGACCTGTATCTGAGTTGTAGTTGTTCCCGTTTAAAAATAAGAAATGATAGCCACCGATTTCAGATTCATAATAGCCATTCGGCTGGCTTGTGAACCAGTCCGTGGGATAATGTTCGTTGACTTTAGCAACGGTGGAATCGTGGTTACCTATAGCCATTCGGATCTGGGTGTTATTCCACTGCTTTCTAGCTAAATTTTGTTCAAAAATTTCGCGAACCATCACATGGTCATTAGGCTTGTCGTTCCCATTATCATTAATCATATCGCCAACGACGAGTATCGCATCCGGGTTCGGGAAAATCGACCCTATCGTATCAAAGAATTGGGTATAACGTGCATCTGCTGAAGCATGTGAGCCCACATGTACGTCTGACATCGCTACAAACTGGAGCAATGGCTTTTCTTTGGTCTTGATGATATAAGAGAAGGTTACTCCTTTACTTGCCACACCATTTTTGATCGCAATGGCTGACAAATTCGTTGTTTTGGAGATCGAGATCGGCCCGTTATATTTCAAACTATGAACATCCGGAAGCGTGCCGTCGAGTGTATAGTAAATGTCAGCATTCTGCGTTGCAGTTGTGAGGTGGATCGTCTGTGCTTCTTCATATCGGCCGGTGGGTACAGAAGTCGTTGGTCGATCTACAGATAGAATCTCAGATTCTTCAGCTGCAAACACAGGGGTGATATTCGGCATCGTAGAACAAATCACTGTGAGTGCCAGTAATAATGCAACAAATTTCCTACCTTTTCTGAACAAAATCATCTCTCCCAAGCATTATTTTATAGTTTTGAATCCCATGAAAACTCTCCATCAACAGATGAGCTAGCTACCCTTATCTCGGATATATTCGATAACTCCTCCTTTCTTCATCCCATTCAACCCATACTTTTTTTGGGTAGACTGGAGTCTGCTGTGTATATTGTAGGTATGGTTTATTTGCCTAGCATTAAATATCTGTAAAATTCAAAAGATGCATCCTAAGACTGTGATATGGGTCAAAACGCCTAACTCAATCCCAAAAGATGCCTAATAAATGAATAACATCTGCATATCATTAGCCGAATATGATCACAACAGTAGCCTAATACATGCATAATATATGCCAAAAAAATACTTTTAGTAATGAAACAAAAACGACCATCCCTCGGAAAAATACCGAGAAATGGTCGTTGCTTTAACAATGTTTTATTATTTATGTTTACCTGAACAACTCACAATAAAGTCGGCTCCCCTGCTTGCTCATCCAAGTTCAGCTCTACCAGTTGACCGGCCTGCGTCAGCCCCGCACCAAAGCCATACATCAGAATCTTGTGCCCGTTCTTTACTTTGCCTTCACGAATGCCCAAATCAAGAGCTAAGGGAATTGTTGCGGCAGAAGTATTGCCAAAATTCACAAGACTATGCAGCACTTGCTCCATCGGATAGTTCATACGCTCGCAAATCGGCTCAATCATTCTCATATTTGCGCTGTGTGGAATAAACCAATCGACTTGCTCCAGACCCACTTCTGCTTTTTCAAGCAGCTGCTGTACACCGAGAGGAACGGTTCTGACCGCCCAACGAAATACCTCGCGTCCGTTCTGTACGAGCATCTGTGTATCTACCAGTTCAATATTATTCACCGTATGGGCTAGACCCGTGCGATACACATGATGCGCGCCGCTGCCATCACTAGCTAGCTGAAAGCCTAAAAATCCCGTCGATTGCTTATCACTCTCCACAAGCACTGCACCGGCCCCATCACCAAAAAGGATACATGTACTGCGATCAGTATAATCTGTAATCTTGGAGATCGTATCCGCACCAATCACTAGAACCTTACGGTGCATCCCTGAAGCAACATAGCTATGAGCCGTATGAAGTGCATATACAAAACCCGCACAGGCTGCACTCAAATCCATAGCTCCAGCAGTCTGCGGAATATTTAAGCGATCTTGAATCAAAGAAGCTACTGAGGGAAAGGAAAAATCAGGTGTACTAGTAGCTACTAGGACCATATCCACATCCTCAACGCTTTTTCCATAACGTTTCATTAGATCCTGTACTGCGGCTACACATAAATCGCTTGTGTATTCATCCTGCCGACTAATTCTGCGTTCACGAATTCCAGTCCGCCCCACAATCCACTCATTATCAGTATCCACCATCTGCTCAAGATCGGCATTGGTCAGTCTTTTAGCCGGGACATAAGTTCCGATAGCTGTAATTTTTGCACCTGTCATTCCAATCACCTCTTCATTTAGTATCTGATATTAGTACTTGGTACTAATTATAACTCTACACCTGCTATAAAGTAAAGAAAGCCGGTAAAGCAGCATGGCTTCCCGGCACTATCAATACATATCTCGAATCACTTAAGCACGATTTACTTTACGGTGTTTTCTTTTTCTGACGAAAAATAGAATCGCAGCAATGATCACCACCACTAGGATGATTAACACAATCACTATATTCCATACATTTGGCACATAAAGCTGCATTTTGATCGGCTCCGTATCCCCCAGGGAAACATTCCAGGTAAGTGTTCTGCCTTCATCAACAACTGCATTATTATCACCAATTAGATCTATTGGCAACGTTAGTATAAAATCAAATGCCAAGTTTTTCAGCACCGCCCGAATAATCGGCTTTGATAAACTCAATGTCCCCATGTTATCCATAATGGTATCCATATAACTATTAAATTGAGGCTGTGCCTCAACATCATACGTGGTATATAACAAATTCTTTTTAGTAACGAGCTGTAGATCCACAATATCCAGCCCCATAGAGGTTGAACCTATATCCTCAAATGAAGCGTAATTTTTCTGGATTTCATAGACTGTAGACTTACCTTCTTGTCGTTTTTCTAGCTGAATCCCTTCCTCCTTCAGTTTGTCTGTCAGACTCTTCTCCATTTTATCGCTGATCAATGCTTCTGTTCGGGAATCCAATTTCACATTCATTGCTAAATCTACGCTTTGATTCTTATTCACCGTGACATGAACGGTGCCATTAGAACATCCCGATATTAGTATCATCATTAAGAGCAGTGTTAGGATCGTCAAGCCTTTCCATTTTAACGGCATTTTCCTCAAACCCTTCAGTAGTATGTATTCATAAAACAGGTACCTATGCTCTAAAGGCTAACTCATTTATATCATAGAATCAAATTCTATATGAATGAATAATCAAATTTCAGAACCATCAAACTTAAATTTTATACTCGCACAAAAAAGAGGCTAACCCTTAAGTAATTATTTACTCATGGGTAGCCTCTCTCCAAAAACATCCCCCAACACCCACAGCTCGGTGGGCGATTGCGCAGCAGATGGGGATTGGTGCTGGGCGCACTTAGGGTGCTCAGTGGTGCTTGGAATGCTTGATGTTTGTTGTCGCTCGATGTTACTTGCAGTTCTCAAACTTTCTATTGGACTCGAGAGTCGCTATTTTCGAAAAAACGGCTCTTTTGGGCAACTATCGGACCCCAGAGACACTATTGCTATTGGTGCAAAAAGACATCATTACACTCCATTGCCCACCATGGTCGGCTTATAGAGTCCCGCTCATATAGTTAACGAAGTACTTCTTTTCCCGGCTCCATGTAGTGAGGCATTCCCTTCACTCAAACCGATATCCGCCTGACGGATAACTTTCCTCCCTCTCCAGCGCATTAGAACAAGCATCCCCCGCACAAATTCATCAGCAATCATACAGCAGTAGATCCCTGTGAGCCCCCAGCCTAAGCTGATTCCAAACCAGTAAGAACATCCCACTCCAATAATGGACATAGACACGATGGAAGTATACATCGTATAACGGGTATCGCCGATGGCGTTCAGCGCATTACCCATGCCCATATTCAACATTTTGCAAGGTTGCAGTAGGAGATTTAGGGCCAGTAGGGAAATCCCAATCGCAATAATCCGCGGGTCGGAAGTAAAATAACCTAGTAGATTCCTACCGAAAAGAAATAGCAGTAACATGTTCGCTGATACAATAGCCAAGCCGATATACAGCGTGCGATATGCACTACGATAAGCCTCTTTCAGCTTCCCCGCCCCGAACAAATGCGCGATCTGTATCTGTCCAGCCAGCGCGATTGCATACCCTAACGTGAAGCAAAAGGACTCTAAGGTATTGAGATAAGTCCGTGCGGCTAACGCTTCAGCCCCCAGTGCGGCTAGAAAGGAATAGACAATCAACTGCGAGAACACCCAGCAGGAAGAATTAATCCCTAGAGGCCAAGCAATCCTTATAATTTCCTTGAATAGCTTGCCGTTGAATATACGGAAGTCCCTAAGTCTAATCTTAATCTCGAAGGAACCTCTAAACATGGTATACAGCATGATCACACCGACCAGTCTACTGATAATACTTGAGATTGCGATTCCCGCAAGCCCTAGCTGTGGCAGACCGAACATCCCGAATATAAAGGTATAGTTCAGAATAATGTGAATGACATTTATGATGACCCCTGTGTACATTGGTCCTCTGGTGTTCCCTGTATTACGAATCGCTGTTCCAAGGGAAGCAATCATCCCCACCAAAAACAGACCGCCACCGACATACGAGATATAGATATTGGACAGTGATAATAGCTCAGGCGATATATTTAGAATCCCCGCTATTGGACCCGCATAGAAGAACAGGATGATACTCACGACAATACCAAGAATGAGACTAACCGATACGCCCATAATTGCAATCGTACGTGCTTCGCTGAATCGTTTTGAACCCATTCTTTGCGCGATTAGGATCCCCGCCCCGCCCGCAAAGGTGGTAAAAAGTGTGGTCAACGCACCGAACAATTGATTTGAAATGCCGACTACGGCGACTGCATCGTCTGAAATACGGCTGACCATGAGTGTATCTACCGTACCTAGCAGGGTCTGAAGAAACACCTCTATAAATATAGGCCAAGCCAATACCCATAGTCCAAAGCCCTGTCTTTCTTTTTTCACTAAATAAACCTCCCCTTAAACCAAACATGCATACTGGACCTATGAAACAGCATATTTTTTCTTTAGGTCAGACTAAATTATAGATGATATACTTTTGGTGATGGTACAGATTTCAAACCAATAATTTCATTATTTCAACCTCATAAAAGGAGATCTCTCCATGAACATTATTAATTTCACCGTCCCGCCAATGCCCTATTATATCGTAAGTGGATTGCACACCTTCTCACCAGGGCATTACCACATGAGCCGCCACAATATCAAGGTATTTGACTTACTTGTAGTCAAGCAGGGCTGCCTATATATGAATGAAGGAGGTCTTACCTTTCAGGTACGTGCAGGTCAGGCACTGCTTCTTCGTCCAGATAGCCATCATTTTAGTACGGACAGCTGCAAGGAACACACCTCTTATTATTGGCTGCATTTTCAGACAGTGGGCGATTGGAATATCTCCGAGGCTACGGCTACAGCACCAGAGACAGAACACAACAGAGTGGAGCATCCTCTTCATTCAGACGAATTTAATATACGCACTTTTACCTTACAGCTGCCCCAATATACCTCTCTGCTGCAACCGTCCAAGATGGAAGAACTGCTCTCGCAGCTGAATCAACTAGCGCCTAATTCCCATTTGAGCGATACTCCATTTCAGCAGCAGCTGCTATTCCAAGAGGTTCTCCAGCAATTATCTGCCTCTCTGCGCCATGAGCGTCCCTCTCCCTCCAAAATATGTGCAGAGCAAGCTGCCTCCTACTTGCGTAGTCATTTCCGTGAGCGTATCACAGCACAGCAGCTAGGGGAGAACCTGAACTTTCATCCTGTATATATCGCTCGTTGCATGAAAAAGGAATACGGCTGTGCACCTATGGATTACCTGCTGCACTACCGAATTCAGCAGAGTAAGCTATTGCTGATGCAGACCAGTTACACGATTGCCCGGATCGCCGAGGAGGTCGGCTTCAATCAAGCGCCTTACTTCAGCTCCAGTTTCGTCCGCATTGAGGGAACCACTCCGCGGGAATTCCGCCAGCGCTTCTCGTAGTCTCCTAAAATACAAAAAAGGGATGCTCCCCGCCTTTATGGCTTAAGGAACATCCCTTGCTCTTTTTATTACAGACCCTTCTCCTGTACATAAGCATTCCATTGCTTGATATATTCCGCCTGAATTTTCTCAAGGCCGGCTTGCTTAGCCTTCTCCATAAAAGTAGCTAGACCCGCATCAACATCCTCTACCAATCCGGCTTGCAGCGGATACAGGTATTGCTTTTCTACCTGTTCCAACGCCGCTTTTTCAGCCTGATAAGAGGTGTAATCTTCTGCAAATCCTGTGAAGATATCCGGCTTCTGAATCTTATCAAGCTCAGCGAAAATCTCTTTGACGCCATCATAGGATTTGTCGAATAACATAAATTCCGGGTTCCGCCATGCCCAGCCGTTCATCCCTTCACGAGTGAAGCCGTTCGTAGAAGCATCTCCAATAAGCTCATAATAGCCGTTTGCATCAACCTTATAATTTTTTCCCTCAACACCGTATTGTGTCAGCTGGTTATAACGTTTATCCAAAACCATCTTCTCATAAAAGGCTAATGCACGTTCCGGGTTCTTGCTGCCCTTCGGAATAGCAAATCCATTATGAATAGGATGCACCGGTGTTGCGTAACCGATCGTTTTACCATAAGGATAGTAACCCAACTCCCAATCTGGATGAGCTGCTTTAACTTTCATCAGCGTATCGTTGAAGCGAGTCGGGTTATCACCAAAGATGGATGCCGCTTTACCCGCAATAACCGGAGCCTGAAGAGTGTCCTTCACGTTCAATACATTTTTGGAGATTAGGCCTTTTTCCTGCCAACGTCTCATGGTCAGCAGTTCTTCTTTATGTTCCTCCGAGCCCCAGTAAAGATAAGCCTTCGAAGGATCGCTGTACTTGATTCCGATACCATAAGGCAGCGGACTTCCGACCATCGCGGTAAGTGTAGTGTAGACATCATGCAGATTGCCCCTCACATCACTGTTAAAGGATGCCGGCGACATCTTCGGTTCATTCTTCTTGATCCCTTCCATATAAGCCTCATAGCTGGCCAAGTCTGTTGGCTCAGGCAGATTGTATTTCTTACGTAGATCCTCACGCCATACGAAACCGTTAGTTACATATTCCTTATAGGTCGCAGGCACAGTGTAAATCTTGCCATCAATCTTAACTGCATCCCACATATCCTGCGGTACAAATTGCTGGAGCGCTGGAGCAGCCGTCGGCAGCAAATCATCTATAGCCAAAAAAGCTCCTTTTTTAGCATAAGCTTGATACTGTGTCCAATCCGCAGTAAAAATCAAATCAATCGATTGTCCAGAAGATAGTAGCAATTTGTACTTCTGATCCCAGTCTGTCCAAGTTGTATAGTTGAATTTAACGGTTGCATTCAGATCTTCTTCAGCCATCTTGTTAATTTGCGATTCAATACTTGAAAGATCTTTCGGAGCATCGCCCAGCATATAAAACTGCAGCTCGACCTTCTTCGATGTATCCAGCCCCGACTTCTCCTCAGTCTCAGCATTGGTGCTCTGAGCCGTATTCCCGCCGCTATTACTCTCTTTTACCGCTGCATTTTCCCCGTTCGTGGAACTAGAATTCCCCCCACAGCCTGCCAGTAGAGCCAAGCTCAGTACTGACGTGAGCAGAATAGACATGCTTTTGCCCCGTAGCTTATTCATCTGAATCCTCCCTTTTCACTATGCTTCTATGTTAGCCGACTTTACCTAAACCCGGGTAGGGGTAAGGTTACGGTTCTAACCTTTTACAGCTCCGATGGTCAACCCTTTGACGAAGTAACGCTGAACGAATGGATACAGAAATAGAATTGGTCCAGTCACAACAATCGCCATGGCCATTTTGGTAGACTCAGCAGGGACTTCTGTAGCCAGAGACACCCCAGTTCCAGCGCCCATCTGTGCAATGAACTGCGCTGAATTGATAACATTGTACAGATAGAACTGCAGTTGATATTTATGGGTATCATTAATAAACAGTGAAGATGTGAACCAGTCATTCCAGTAATACAATGCAAGGAACAATCCGACTGTAGCAATCCCTGGCATGGAGAGCTTGAGGACGATCTGCCAGTAGATTCTGAAATCACCGGCCCCATCGATTTTCCCAGAATCAAATAGCTCCTCAGGGACTGCTGATTTAACGAAATTCTTCATTAAAATAATTAAGAACGGTGTCATCAGGCCTGGTAGCACCAATACAGCATAGGAATCCAGCAGACCGAGGTATTTAGTAATCATGATGTACCAAGGAACAAGTCCTCCACCAAACAAGGTCGTAAAGTATATATAGAAGGAAAAGGTATTGCGGTATTTGAAATCCTTGCGGGCCAGCACATAACCAGCCATCGTCATGAAGAAGAGTCCTAATGTCGTTCCCACTACAGTGGTGACGATGGTGACCGTGTAAGCACGCAGTACTTCATCCGGGAAAATGAACACCGTCTTGTAGCCTTCAAGAGAGAACTGCCCCGGAATCAGATGATAGCCATCCCGGATAATAGATTCATTGCTGGTTAATGATGCGGATATAATTAGCAGAAAGGGCAGCAGGCAAGCAACCGACAGTCCAATGATGACCACATAGGCGATTGCATGAAGCATCCGTGTATATTTATCCTTTTGAATTTTCATTTCTTGTCCTCCTAGAACAGGGCGTAGTCATCATTTATTTTGCGAATAATATAGTTAACCGTCATGATGAGGACAAAACCGAACAAGGACTGATAGACCCCGGCAGCAGTAGCCATGCCCACATCAAACGTTACTTTAAGCGAGCGATAGACGTAGGTATCGAGAATATCCGTCGTATTATAGAGAAGCCCGTTGTTTCCTATTAATTGATAGAACAGATCAAACTGCCCTTTCATAATACTTCCGAGCGCAAAGAGCAGCAGCACCACAAAGGTTGATTTCAGCATTGGCACTGTAATATACCAAATCCGCTGAAAAATATTAGCGCCATCGATCTTAGCCGCTTCATAATATTCATCGCTGATCCCCGTAATCGCTGCTAGATAGATAACCATGCTATAACCGAGATTCTTCCATAGATAGAAGATAATAATCAGAAAAATCCAAGCCCAGGGTTTGCTGTAAACGTCCACCGGATCAAGCCCAAATTGTGTAAGCATTGTATTTAAGAAACCGCTGTCATAATTGAACAGGTTGTAGACAATAACACTTAGAATGACGAAGGATACGAAATATGGTAGAAACATTATCGATTGGCTAATCTTTTTAAACCATTTCCCATTCAGTTCACTTAAGAGAATCGCACAAGCAATCGCCAGCACATTCCCAAGTACAATAAAAGCGATGTTGTAACCTATCGTGTTCATCGTCAGCTTCACCAGTGTGCCGGATCTCCAAAGAAACTCGAAATTCTGCAAGCCGACGAACTTGGAATTAAACATACTGCTGTTGAAGTCAAATTGAGTGAACGCATAATAGATACCTACCATTGGAAAATAAGAATTCACTAAGAAAAAGATCAAGGTGGGCAGCAGCATCAGAAACATCATCCGATTGTGTATCAGTTCATAAATAAATCCCTTCTTCTTTCTTGTCGTCCGTAAGCGTGCTCTTCCATCGGCCTGGATGCCAAGTTCGACGGTTGAGATTCCTTTGGATGAGGTTTGGCTCAAGGTCTCTCACTCCCTTTAATGTAGAAACTGCATAATTCCACTATAGGGTGGTTCTTTTGAACACAGAAGTGAAGCTTCATAGCTTTCCTGCACAAACTGGAGAAATCGCTGTTGAACAATAAGGATGTTTATGAAGAAACGATGAATAGTGTTAATGCCAGTGTACATAGGGGAATGCACTCGAATATCCCGAAAATAATGATGATAAGTGCACAAATATTTATTTTCTTCACAGCTATATATTGGTAAAATACAACATTCTAGTGTTACTCCACTGTTCTGTTCACTCTAGGGCAATTATAATAAGAGGACTTCATATCTAGAGTTCATCCAGAGCCTTATCCAATAAGCCGCATATATTTCGGGGGAGGGCTATTATGAAGAATAATGATATACGGAGAAAAAGACTGCTGTATGGCAAGCTGCTAACAACGATTACACTATGTATTTCGTTAACTCTTCTGGTCTCTACAATCGTGTACTATACATACTACATCGGCGTCGAAAAGACTCAGACCTTCCGTTCCGATCTAAAAGATCTAACTCAGACTGGCAAAAAAGTAGTCAACATGGCTGAAGTAGCTCAAACGCTTTCATTTCAGCTGTACAGGACCTCCACTATTTCCCATCTGTTGTTCTACAACAAACCTTCCATTTACGAGGTTACGGCTGCAATGTCGGATCTCGGAAACTATCTGAACTCCATGCCATACATTGAATCCATCTATGTTTATAATCCAAATAATGACACTATATATATCTCAGCGGCGCAAGGGCAGAATGGTGTGTACTCCACAGGAGAGTTAGAGGACACTGAAATCATACAGATGTTGAATCATTATCAGGATTACAAAACATTCACTCCGATCCCACGCACCTATTCCATCGGCGAACCCAAATCAGAAGCTATCGCTGTCTATACTTATCTCTGCTATGATGCGATCAACTGGGACCGTGCCATCAATTCTGCAGTTATTGTTAATATATCAGCAGCTTGGATAAACAAGGAGTTGGCTAACAGTAATACCGCCGGTAGTGGTAATACTTATCTTCTTGATGACCAAGATCGGTTTCTATCGGGGAACAAGCTGACATTGGAGAAGCTCTCGGGGGATGAAAGCAGTTGGATAGAGAATAAAGTTAAAGCCCGCTCCGCAGGTTATTTCACAGCTCCTTTTAAAGGCCAGAAATCATTAGTGTCCTATACTTCACCAGATTCTCTTGGTTGGCAGTATGTTCGCATTACTCCATATAATGTGATCACAGAACAGACCAACCAAATCCGTAATACAACACTACTGATTTCTTTGATTATTTTAATATTCGGACTTATCATTTCTAGAATGCTATCCAAACACCTCTACCTTCCTATTGATTCCATTGTAAGCCGAATGAATAGCCTTGAAGCTGACAAGCGCAACAGTATGTTTACGATTAGACAGAATTCTTTACGTAATCTTGTTCTCGGTATTAAATCACCCCACAGCAGCCGGCCAAGTGATTTGGAGCAGCTGAGTATTGCCTTCGGCTTAAACGAGAGTTATCGGCTAGTATTGCTGCGTATTGATGAATACAATACCCTGCGACAAGAGCGAGGTGCTTATCTACTAGCATACAAGTTCGCGATCATGAATATCGCTTCGGAAATTTGCGGTCAGACTTATCAAGTGGAAAGCGTAGATATGAACGATGATAGTGTTGTTATGCTGCTTAGCAGTATGACGTCCACTGAACATCTCGATTCGGAATTAATCGAAGTGTTGCTAAGGCAAATACGTGTGGCTTGCTGCGATTATCTGAAAATAGGATTATCGCTAGTGTACAGTCCCGTTAGTGATAATCAAGATCGATTGAACCGCCTATATAACCAGGCCAAAGAAGCTTCTAAACATAGACTTTTTTATGGGCATGGCTGCCTAATCAACGCGGAGAAGATTAACGAATTGCAGAATAACCTATACTCTTACCCTGCGGATAACGAGAAAAAGCTGGTCGATGCCCTCACCAGTGGTAGAACAGACGAAGCCCGTAGCCATTTCTCTGACATCGTGCGCGAATTGGACCAATACCCCTACCATGTACTAGAACTAACGCTATCCAGGGTGACGCTAACGATTAAGAGAATCATCGATAATATCAAAAAGCTCAGCTCTACATCTGTGGAAGATATCCTCAAGATACCTTCACTTGAGAATTACGAGACGATGAAGGAGCTTGAAGAAGCTTTTTACCAACTCTTCGATGATATTCAGGAATTACAGGTCGATAAACGTAGCTCTAAGCAAAGTGATCTGATCCGTCAAATTAACCAAAAAATCAATCAATCTTACACGGACCCCAGCCTGGGCCTGAACCAGATTGCTGATGAGCTTAACCTGTCACCTATATATGTCAGCCGTCTTTATAAGCAGCAAACAATGACAGCTATTGTGGATGTCATCATGGATGTACGAATGCAGGAAGTATGTCGCCTCTTGAAAGAGAGCGATCTGTCCGTATCGGATATTGCTGAAATGACCGGTTTCACGAGCAGTTCTTATCTCCATCGGATGTTCAAACGCAACTTCAGCATCACGCCGATGGAATACAGGCGTTCTAATACTCGTTCATAAAACTGAAGGCTGAGTGAGAATGCGAACGGAGTACAGATCAATAACACTACTAAACTACTCTATCAAAAAGGCAGGCTACTGTATTAGCGGTGGCTTGCCTTTTTGATGTGGGTTCATGTGCATCGACTTCCAGCGTGATTACTGTAACAACTCAAGCTTCTCAGAATATGCTGATTGGGCAGGTTCCCAATTTTTAAAGGTATGAAAAGGAGAAGCTCAAGGAGGAGATACAGAAACATGTCGGATCATTATCATAGACCATTCAAAGGTGACGCTATCCTAAACAAACAAGGAAGAATAAGCAGTCCTGTTAGAAAAAGAGAGTGTGCTGCACTATTAAAAATAGTCACAGAGCTTGCTACAGTGGTCCCCCCCGCACTTACGAATCCCACTACACTTCATATTTCCAATCTTCAAAGAGTGTTAAGAGAGCTCATGGAATTCTTGCATGAGGCTAGGATATGCAGCCCTTTTAGAACGGAGCTTCTTTCTGTAGTAGAAATAACCATTGTATCTTCTGAAGTCAGTCCCTTCTCCGTCGTGAGCGTGAGTACTAATCTTCAACAGCTGTTAGCCGAGTTACTATCTTTTATTCTAGCTACGAAGATTGACCCTCATTGCAAAGATCAGTTGGTAATTCAAATCAGACATATTCAAGCTTCTATTACACAAGCGCTTGGCTTACCTATTAAAGGTGCGACGGGGCCACAAGGTCCTCAGGGACCCCAAGGACCTCAAGGATCTCAGGGTCCTCAAGGAGCCACTGGTGCAGGGCTGCAAGGTATTGTAGTCTTTAATCCGGCACAAAGCCCATTGTATCCAGCGGGTCAAGTAGTAACCTTTAATGGCAGCACTTATATAGCTACTGTTGCTGGACCCAAAGGAACTCCAGGTAGTTCATTAGATTATTTACTAATTGCTGGTGGAGCAACAGGTGCGACTGGTCCGCAAGGACCTCAAGGGGCGCAGGGTCTTCAGGGTCCTCAAGGTCTTCAAGGTCTTCAAGGTCTTCAAGGTCTTCAAGGTCCTCAAGGTCCTCAAGGTCCTCAAGGTCCTCAAGGAGAATATGGTGTTGGCGGGACAGGCGCGACGGGTGCGACTGGGGCGCAAGGTATACAGGGACCTCCAGGTCCTGGAGCAGGGGCAACTGGAGCGACAGGCGCGACAGGTACTGCCGGGCTGGCTGGCGCAACGGGCGCTACAGGTACAGCTGGAATTGCTGGACCGACAGGCGCGACAGGTACTGCCGGGCTTGCTGGACCGACGGGTGCGACAGGTACTGCCGGGCTTGCTGGAGCTACGGGGGTTACGGGTACTGCTGGACTTGCTGGACCGACGGGGGCTACGGGTACTGCCGGGCTTGCTGGACCGACGGGGGCTACCGGAGTTACAGGAGTTACTGGGGCAACCGGTGATGGCGCAATCATTCCACTGGCATCTGGTGGACCAATTATTATGACCACGGTTTTAGGTGGTTTGGTGGGAACAACAAGCCTTATAGGCTTCGGAAGTTCAGCCACAGGCATTTCTCTTGTTGGTGGAAATATAGATTTGACAGGTACTGTTCTTGGACCTCTTATCAACTTTGCAATGTCCGTTCCTCGTTCAGGAGTGATAACATCTATTGCTGCATACTTCAGTAATACCATTGCTTTATCGCTTCTTGGTACTACGATAAATGTAACAGCGCAATTGTACCAATCGGCCACACCAAATAACACATTTACTCCTATTCCAGGTGCAATAGTACCACTTCCATCTATCACTGGTACTATTAATTTAGGAACTTTTGTCAGCGGAATTACGAATGGTATCAATTTTGCTGTGACACCGCAGACACGTCTACTTATGGTATTCTCAGCCACTGCTACAGGTCTTACCCTTGTAAATACAGTCACTGGTTATGCAAGTGCAGGCTTTACTATTGTATAATCACTAACACAAACAAAAGCATCTGCCCTCCCCACTAAAGGAGTAACAGATGCTTTTGTTATAATATTCGATTAAAATTTCTTAATCTTTCGATCCGGAGAGACGCTATTGAGCAAACTTAGCTATCCCTGGCAATCCACTCACAACAAAAACTCTTTCAGCTTACCGCTAACCTCATCGATCTCCGCTTTAGTCGTATACCGTCCCACACTAAAACGAACCGCTCCCTGCCCAATACTTGCTGAGACATTCATTGCCTTTAGAACAGGTGAAATCAATGTTTCTCCAGAATGACAAGCTGAGCCTGTTGAGGCAGCCACATCTTCCAGCGAAGCAATCACTTCGTGACCCACCGCTCCAAGAAAACTAACGTTAAGCGTGTTGGGCAATCGCTTATGCCTATGACCATTCAGGTGAATTCTGTCGCCAAATGCCTTCTGCAATCTATCGTAGAAATAATCCGCTACTTCTTTCACACGCTCTCTGGATGCAGAGTCCGAAGCAAGCTCACAGGCTTTTCCTAATCCAATAATATAAGGGGTGTTTTCCGTTCCGGCACGTCTCCCCTGCTCATGCCCTGCTCCGTGAATTAATGGCTCGATGTGAATGCTCTCTCGGATGTACAATGCTCCAATCCCTTTTGGCGCATATAATTTATGGCCTGCCAGCGTTAGAAAATCCACCCCTAACTCAGCCACATCAAGCTCTACTTTTCCAGCGGACTGCGAAGCATCGGTATGTACAAGGACACCCCATTCATGGCAGACCTCAGCTATTTCTTTGATCGGCTGAATCGTGCCCGTTTCGTTATTAGAGTGCATAATGGAGACTAGTATAGTTTGGTCTGTAAGCTGATTTTTCACATCATCTACCTGCACCATTCCATACGCGTCAACAGGTACATAAGTAATCGTGTAGCCCAACTGCTCCAGATACTGACACGGTTTAATTACCGCAGGATGCTCCACAGCAGACACAATAATGTGATTGCCTTTATGTCGATACGTTTGGGCGACGCCCTTGATGACGGTATTATTCGACTCGCTGCCCCCGCTTGTAAAAAGCACCTCACCCGGCGTACAATTCAGGAAATTAGCCACCTGTGTTCTTGCTCGCTCGATTCCGACTTTAGCTTTTTGTCCCAAAGAATGACTGCTTGAAGGATTGCCAAAATGACCATAAAGATAAGGAATCATAACCTCTGCTACTTCCTTATCTACAGGTGTTGTAGCGTTATAGTCTAAATAGATCATTTGTTAAGCCGAGCCTCCTCTAAACCCCTCATACTTTACGGTACATAAAGCTTATACCTTCTGATTACTTAAAAAAGAGATTACCGCAGCCTCAGCTTCATCCAAATTGTTCACCTTAAAGGTAACTCTCTCAATGCCTTCATACTGAGTAGACGTATAATCGTATTTAGGATCATAGTAGTATTCTAACAGCAGCGCAACAGCCTCTCCGAACATATCAGCTTGCAAGCAACGCTCGATTTCCGTCGCAATGGGGATATGAATTCGCGATTTGATACTTCGAAATGCTGAAATGCACTGTTCTTTATATTCTTCTGGTCGATAATCCTCAAGGATTTGCTGCACTCTGGCTTGTAGTGGCATCTCAATCCAAATTTGTGTTCCAATCTCCTTCTGCTCGGCCATGAATGGGGGCATTACGACCTTCCCAATCTTTTTGCTCTCCGCTTCAAACAGTACATAAGGAGCATCCCCAAGCTTAATTAATTCCTCCATAAGAAGACTATCGAACGTTTTTTGATTGTTTGCATGAAGTCCGATCTCGCCAAAGATAGAACCGCGGTGACCTGCCATTCCTTCCAAATCCAAAACAGGATAGCTCTGTGCCTTCAGGCGGTGCAGCAGGTTTGTTTTACCTGTACCCGTATTTCCATGAATGACATAAGGCTTCGCCTTGAATTCATAGGACTCCAGTTCATCGAGTACCCATTTACGGTAAGCTTTATAGCCGCCAATCAATCGGTAAGCGTGAATATCCATTAAAGAAAGTACGGTCGCAGTTGTACGGCTGCGCATACCTCCCCTCCAGCAGAATACAGCCTTGTCCCCTTGAATCGCAGCAAATTCTTTGACAAAGGAAGGTAGCTTCGCAGCAGCAATCTCCAAACCGCGTTCTTTCGCAGCCTGCACACTTGTCTGTTTATACAACGTACCTACTTCAGCCCGTTCCTCATCATCAAAAAAGGGAATATTCAAGCTATCCGGCAGCGTTGCATCTTTATATTCAGAAGGAGATCGAACGTCGATAACGGTGATCTGCTTCTTATTCTTTAACACTCTTAGTTCTTCCAATGTAATATCCTGAAACAATGCGCTCTCTCCTCTGGTGGCTAACTTCTTAGGTCGCCTCTAAGCTGAACTCCAGCGTTATTGCGCAGCTATAACTGCAATCTGACCCGGATGTTCTTCCGTTACCTCTCCGATCAATGCTGCTTCTACACCTGCATCTACTAACTCTTTTAGCAAATCCTCACTTTGTTCAGGAGCAACAGAGATCAGCAATCCACCGGAAGTCACAGCATCACACAGAATATAGCGGCTTAATTGGTCCATCTCTTCCGGATAAAGAATACTGCCCTCCAAATGGGCAAAGTTATTCTTAGTGCCGCCTGGAACAAAGCCCTGCTCCGCGAGCTCTCTTACTCTTGGCAGCATCGGTACATCGCCTTGACGAATAATCAGTCCGTGATTGCTCCCCTTTGCCATTTCCGAGGCATGTCCAAGCAACCCGAATCCGGTAACATCTGTACAAGCATGTACATCATAGGGCTCCATGATTTCAGCCGCTTTTTTATTCAGTGTAGACATGACTGTCGTAAGGCGTGTAGTTTCTTCTGGGGATAGCTGATCCTTTTTAATAGAAGTCGTTAAGATGCCCACACCGATAGGTTTGGTCAAAATCAGCTTGTCTCCTACCTGCGCACCTGCATTCGTTCTTACTTTGTCCGGATGCACAAGGCCCGTAACGGCCAATCCAAATTTAGGCTCTTTATCGTCGATGGAATGTCCGCCCACAAGCGTTGCTCCTGCTTCCTGCACTTTATCTGCTGCACCGCGCAAAATGTCACCGAGAATGCTTTTGTCCAGAACAGAAATAGGGAAGGCCACAATATTAAGCACCGTAAGCGGCTTACCGCCCATAGCATAAATATCACTTAACGCATTAGCTGCTGCAATTTGCCCAAAGGAATAAGGGTCGTCCACGATCGGCGTGAAAAAATCAACAGTTTGCACTAACGCCAGATCATCACTTAATCGATATACCCCAGCGTCATCACTGGTATCCAGACCCACAAGTAGATCCGGATTAGGAACGGTTGGTGGTAGACTGCGAATAACCTGCATGAGATCGGCGGGACCGATTTTGCAGCCGCAGCCCCCTTTTGAAGATAATGAGGTCAATTTTATGGTTTCGGCTTGAGACATCATGACTCAGCTCCTTTAGATAGTTAGTATCGAATAACTTTAATCTTACATCAGTAGACAGCATTGTACAAAATACAGACATACAGAAGAACGCCCCGTAGCCAGTACATACTCCCCGGCTATGGGACGCCTCTCATTTCTCACTTACCATTAAGATTAACTAATCTGCTGAGTTTCCTGCTGTTTCTCCAAAAACCGCTGAAGTATAGCATTAAATTTCTCCGGCTGACACAGATTACTAGGATCTAATGCGTTAGGGATAATCACTAACTGAGCATGTGGCAGCTGAGACACCATATCCTTCATACAATTAACTCCAAATTCACTAAAGTCACCTACAATACATAAGGCGGGACGCTTAAAAGACTTTAAGCATCTAGTGTAATCCACATGGCTCGTAGCCAGCCTTTGCCGATACAATTCCCTTGGACGTTTATCGAGAAGTCCTCTTCTAATCTCGTTATAAGCCAGATTCCAGCGTTCCCGGTACATCATACGAATCGAAGGCAGTACAAGCTCACTTGGAGCGTAATACATTAACCAGCTACAATAAGCAGCCATAAGCTGGATTTTACCGATTATCGTTGACGCCTGACTTCTACAAAAGCTATCCGCGACAACAATCGCTTTTACTCGCTCTGGATATTGTTTCGCAATATGCTGAACGACGAGCCCCCCATAGGCACTCCCAACAAAAACAGCCTCACGAATACCCAAATCATTTAATAGCATTATTATATCTAGACATTGGGTTTCAATAATCTCGTTTGGGGCCTGCAGTAATTCACCTGATTTGCCATTCCCCCGTAAATCACACAGAATCACTTTATATTTATCAGAAAAATACTCTAATTGTGGCTTGAACATACTATGTGTTAATCCATGTCCATGGATAAACACAACCGGAGTCCCTGTTCCATTGATTTCGTAATAGAGCGAAGTTCCATTCAGTTTAGCAATAGGCAAAGTTAACACCTCTTTCATAGATAGGTTCTACAACTATATCTGCTTTTTAACGCAGCAAAAAACCACAGAGGGATTCTCTGTGGCTATTCATCATCAAATACGCCATTCATCCTCTCTCCATACGCTTACGAGGTTAGCTGTCGGATTCGGGCAGTGAGAGTTGCCCTACCTGCATGGATGCATTTATGCACCTGGAACAGGATTCACCCCATAACTAGTACCGATTGTTACACTGGTTCCCAGTTGTTGGTTCCCCCGCTTTCCTTAACGGAAATTAAGCGGACTTCTTATGTAATTGTCAGTTATGTGATGAATCATACTCCGTGTAAGGTTTCTTGTAAAGTTGAGCCGTGGGCAAAATAATGTTGAAAGCCATGCTTTTCATTTCATATTGAGCATACACTTCGTTTTCTCTTTCTTTTACTCTTGTTTACTCAATATATCTAAAAAAAGCCGAGCGGCCATCAGAGATCAATCCCTGAACCACTCGGCTTCGTTATACAATCATATGGCTACAACAGATCGGCGTTTTTCAATGCATGCTCCCAGCTCGGAAAAAAGAACAGCGCACTTCTCATAAGATCAGGATCGCTTTGCTTCACTTGTTTTTTGCTGATCGAGCTTCCATCAGTTTGAAGCTTTTTGATACGACTTAACACTTCATCAGCCTCCAAAGGAATTTCCATTGAAGCACTCCTTTCTCAGTGACCTGGTTTCCAATCATTTTCTCCATAATATGCAAATTTATTCTTCATTTCGGTTTATACGAATTAAACCAGCTGATAGACCGGTTGTTCAGCAATAAAATAAGTGGGAATCATTGGGTATTTATGTGCCAGAACTTCAGCTAAATATTTCATTCCTGGAGCTTCACTTTCCGCATGACCTAACATAATCAGCGCTTTTGATCTGCCTTGGTGGACAGCATCCCTCACATATTCTGGAGTTTCCCATTCGGGGCCCTCGCCAGCAATAATTAAATCAAGATTGTGCTGATTAAAAAGAGGAATAGCCATCGTCCCACCTCCTCTGTAACCTACTAATATCCCCACATGTCTGCATATCTGGGATAGGTCTCCGGCAGCACGTACATAGGAGATGCCTAGCTTTCTTTTTATATACAGAGCCGCTTCACTTACCGTCATAGCTGGAATCGATAGGATTGTAGCAGTGGATTGCTGCTCAACCACATAGGCTGACCATTCAAGCTCTCGTAGCAAGCCCACCATGATCCCATCCGGTTGATGCCGATGCCAATAATCATGATAACGAAATATAGCCAGTTCAGAACGCTCAATCAAACTCCGTTTCGCGCGATATACAGGGTCATCCTCTAACCACTTGTTCGTCTCATGATGACTGTAAAACACACCTTCATGTGTGATCATCAAATTGGCGTTCATAGCAATCGTTCGTCCCACAACATATTGCGTAGCGCAAAATGCCGTAACCATCCCTGTAATCACCATTTCCGGATTCCCCGGCTTAAGAGTATCCACAGTCCCATCTATCTGTTCCATGGCTCCTATTAAATCTTCCAGAATCCTTCTAATTGTCACGCTCACTTTAATCCGCCCTTTGAGATCTATTCTACCAATCTATCAACGTATAAATAACCCGCCCTTAATCGATATAAGGACGGGTTCACAGTTCATTATTTGAGCAGCTTGCCCACTCTATGATTTCGTGGCAGAGGTGATAATTCGATGGAAAGCTGGCTTCGGCTTATGCCCTTCATCGAATAGGAACGGCCAGTTCTTCCGCCCACGAACAGGGAAATCATCCAGCCAGGTATAGTCATCCGCTGCTCCCCAGAACGTAACCGAACTAATCACGTCCCGGTATTCTCTCAGCAGTGCGAACATCGCTTCATATCGATCTGCTTGAAGCTCGAGCAGCTCAGCAGGTACTGTCTTTAAGTCCATTCGTCTATCATCGAAACGGAACATGGATACATCCAGCTCTGTCAGTTGGAGCTGAAGTCCTAACGATGCATATTTTTCGATCGCTGCACGAATATCATCCAGACTAGGATCGTATAAATTCCAGTGTGCTTGCAATCCGACGCCATGGATTGGCACGCCTTCTTCCAGTAGCGACTTCACCAGTTTATAGATTTTGTCACGTTTTAATGGATGGGATTCGTTATAGTCATTGTAGAACAACAAAGCCTTTGGATCGGCCTCATGCGCGAATTCAAACGCCTTGGCGATAAAGTCTGGGCCCACAATGTCGAGCCACTTCGACTGGCGAAGAAGCTCTTCTCCCTCATCAGCGATTACCTCGTTTACAACATCCCAAGCATAAATTTCTTCCTTATAACGTCCTACAACGGTCTGAATATGTGATTTAACTCGTGCAAGCAGAATCTCTTTGCTTACAGGTCCTCCGCCCTTATCCTCAAACAGCCAGTCCGTAGTCTGGTTGTGCCAAATCAAGGTATGTCCGCGCATCGCCATCTTATATTTCCTGGCGAAGGCAACCAGCTGGTCTGCCGCCCTAAAGTTATAAATATCCTCAAGTGGATGTAGACTTTCAAATTTCATCTCATTCTCAGCGGTTATACTGTTGAAATGATAAGCAAGCAAGTGCTCCTGTGATTGGATAGTTAATGGGTTAACGGCTGCGCCAATCTTGAAATCCTCTGCGAACACTGTCTTTAGTGCAGGCTCTGTAAAATCACTAGCTTGTCTCAACAAGTTCCCTCCTAACAAACGCTATTCATTATGACCGATAATCGAACCAATCAAAGTGGGCAGGTACCTCAGCTACTTTACCATGACCTGTCGCATATAAACCAACAAGAACACCGGTAAATCCGTTTCCTTTGACAGCTTGAGGGGATAATGGATAGGCTAGAGCCCTAGATAGCTCGATCCATTCCTGACCATCCAAAGAATAAAGTAAAGTGTATTCCGTTAGCTCCGCCCGAATTTTCAGATATAAACATCCAGCAATCGTTGGAATCTCTGCAGCCACATGTGTTGTTCCATCAACAGTTAAATAAGCTGTAATCACTCTATGTCCATTTCTTTGCGATAGTGCAATTTCATAATGTGCATTCTCGTCCAATCTAGCACAGAGTCCAGCCTCTTCACCGTCCACGGTAGGGTTAAAATCTAGTAATGTACTCCATTCAGCTGAAGTATGCTGCTGTCTTCTGCCTATAAAGGCTACCTGACCCACTTCATTAAGGTCTTTCGATTGCCCTCGAAGAGCTAGAAAACCCGGACGTTGGCTTAGTGACCAGCTTCCCTCTGCCGGATTCCGCAGAAAGGATAATCCCAACGGCAATACAGGGTCATCAAAATCATATCTTCCGCTAGTCTCAGGTTTTGGCGAATGACCCGGTACACGCGGAACCTTCATATCCACTCCTACGATATCTTCGTTATTATCAATCATCGGCCATCCGTCTTCATTCCACGTTACAGGGGCAAGAAAGGTCTCTCTTCCTAGCACTGTATAATTGGAATCTACTAGACGTACTCCAAGGAATACGGCCCACCAATCCCCGTTACGATCTTCGATCAGATCAGCATGTCCTAGATACTGAATGGGACTATCAGTCCCGCGATGGGTCAATATCGGTTGCTCTAATCTTTCAAAAGGACCGTAAGGGGAGGAAGAACGACCGATAATTTCTCGGTGTTCCTTTGCCGTGCCGCCTGAAGCAGACATGATATAATACATTCCGTTAATTTTGTACAAATGTGGTCCTTCCGTCCAAGGTCCACCATCCCCAGTCCAGATGACAACAGGTTCTGTTAATGCTGCTCCTGTAGCAATGTCTATCTCATATTGAATAGCGTGGGAATCATAATCTGCTCCCTGCTGAGTGGTTACATATACCTTTCCATCCTCATCAAACATTAGGGAAGGGTCAATTCCTCCATAAGGAATACTAATCGGGTCTGACCACGGACCCGCTGGGTCCGTAGCCGTAACATAGAAATTCCCCTTCCCGTGTATTTCGGTCGTTATCATGTAAAACGTTCCTTCATGATACCGGATGGTTGGAGCAAATATACCTCCAGAGCTTTTGCTCTTACGTGTATCTAGCTGACTTACACGATCTAATACATGACCAATTTGTGTCCAGTGAATCAAGTCCTGGCTGTGAAAGATAGGCACCCCAGGAAAATATTCGAAGGAGCTACACACCAAGTAGAAATCATCCCCTGCTCGAGTGATACTAGGATCTGGATAAAAACCTGGAAGTATTGGGTTCGTGTATGTGATCGGAGATTGGGTCATAATTTAACAAACAACCTTCCTATTCCTTAATAGTGATTGCAAACTGCTTATTCCTTCACGCTTCCCACATTCATTCCAACTACAAAGTACTTTTGCATAAATGGATAAACTAGCAAAATTGGAACCGAAGCAACGATAGTAACGGCTGCACGAATGGACTTTGGAGTAACCATTGACCCCGCTGACTCTGCAGTTACCCCTGCCCCGTTAGCTACACTTGCGCTACTGTTCGCATTCATACTAGATTGTATTAGTTTCATTAATTCATACTGCAATGTACTCAAGTGCTGGCGGGAAGAGGTGTAGATAAAAGCATCAAACCATGAGTTCCATGCACCTACCGCGACAAAAAGGGCAATGGTAGCAAGAACAGGTTTACATAAAGGGAAGACTACTTTCATAAAAATCTTGAATTCCCCGGCACCGTCGATTCTCGCGGATTCCATAAGACTTTCATGTAAGCTACCAATATAAGTACGGATGACGATCATATTAAATGCACTTATCATAGTTGGTATTACATATACCCAAAACGAGTTTAGCAAATGAAGATCCTTAATTAGGAAATAGTTTGGAATCAGACCCGCATTAAAATACATGGTTAGAACGAAAACAAAGGTAATCTGCTTGCGGAAAACATATTCTTTCCGGCTTAAAGTATAAGCAAGCATTGTGGTTAAAAATAGATTCAGGATCGTAGATATCACTGTTCGTGCTACCGAAATCCAAAAAGCAGGAATAATTGTACCAGAGGCAAAAACGGCTTTGTAGTTCTGTATAGTCCACTCCCTAGGCAATAGATAAATGCCTCCGCGGATGGTATCATTCCCCTCATTTAAGGAAACTGCTATAGTATTCAAGAATGGATACAAGGTAACAATGACTAGACATAACATAAAGATAGTATTGAAGGTACCGAACACTACTGGTTCGATCCCTATAATTCTCATACGTTTTCTACTATTACTTTTTGGAGATTTCTGAGGTATTAATTGAGTTTTTTCCATGATTATAACAGCCTCTCTTCCCCTAGCCGCTTCGAAGTCCAGTTAGCTAAAAGCAGCAACGTTACACTTACGACTGTTTTAAATATGCCTCCCGCAGTGGCTAAGGAGTAATTCCCTTGCCCAATCCCGTATTTCAATACAAATATATCAATCGTATCCGACCAGTCTACAGTAAGCCCGTTCCCTAACAAGTACGGAACCTCAAACCCGACATCCAGTACATGTCCTATGGACATTATCATCAGGATTACAATGGTTGGTTTAATTCCCGGCAATGTTACATTGAACATTTTTTTGTACCGGTTAGCCCCATCAATCTCAGCAGCCTCATATAAAGCTGGATCTATAGAAGCCATAGCAGCCAAGTAGATGATTGTACTCCATCCAACCTCTTTCCAGACGGTTGAAGCACCCACAATACCCCAGAAATACTTCCCTTCACTCAACCAAAGGATTGGTGAATCGATAAGATGTAATTTCATGAGCACGATGTTGATAATCCCGTCGTTAACCGAGAGGGAGACACCTACAATCCCTGTTACAATAATCCAGGAAAGAAAGTGAGGTAGGTAGGATATGGTCTGCACGGTTCTTTTCCAAAATACATTTTTGATTTCATTAAGAAGTAAGGCTAATGTTATCGCGGTTATAAATCCTAGAAAGAAATTAATTAATCCCATAGCCAGTGTGTTTCGTAGTACCCTTAAAAAGGTATCATCCGTAAATAGAAACTTGAAATGTTTCAAGCCGACCCATGTCTGTTCGCCAAATGCCTTAGCTGGTTTATAATCCTGAAAAGCCATTGTCCATCCCCAAACAGGTACGTACGCAAATAGTACAATATACAGCAGCAATGGAACTGACATCCAAATCAGCTGTTTCTGATTCTTAATCAAGGTCATAGTAATCGGTTGCTTCTTTTTTCTTTTAGGATGCCGGTTAACTTTTTTTCCCGTTAAAATCTCATCCATATATTTTCTCCCCACATCATCCATATATTTCAGAAAGTGGTTGGCTAATAAGCCACCACTTTCTGATTTTTAAGCAAGCTCTAACTATTTAACACTCCAAGTATCAAATCTCCATTTAAGCTGTTCATTGATTCTGTCTTCGTAAGCTTTAATATCCGCTTTATGAAGTTCTCCAACAAATTCAGTCCAAACTTTATCGAAATCGGAAGGGCTAGCCAAGATTGCTTTTGGCAGGTACTTGGTCTTAACTTCTCCCATCTTCGTATCGGCAATTTTTGCTGGAGAATTTTCAACAAGATCTATCGACCAAGCAGGATAAGCCACTGGGTTCGGTCCAGGCTTACTGAAGAAATCTACATAACTGTTGAATCCATATGCGTCAAGAACTTCCTTGTCATACGCTTCCAACCCTGCTTTATATTCTTCTGGTTGGGCTGCCGCATCCGTTGAGTTACCGTCTGCAAAGTACCCTTGCATTTTCGGAGCGGTAGCATACCAAGCTTCTGCTTTGTTACTTAGCTTCCATGTAGCATCAACTGCGTTATCCCGTTGCTCCTGGTTTCTTATAAAGCGACCGTCTACCACTTGATAATCTTCGCCTTCAATCCCCCAAGTGAGGGTTCTTTGCCAATCTTCTTGAATCAATGTGTCCATAAGTTTAAGGATTCTCACTGGATCCTTAGCATTGACAGTAATCCCGAATCCATTATTCAAGTTAAGAGCAGGACGATCCAGATAATAATCTTTGGTGTTAGTATCATACACAAGAGGCAGACCTACATAAGTGCTCATATCTTTCCCTTGTGTCTTGAGTGAATCTTCTGCTTTACCAAAGTTCCAGTGCTGATCAAACATTCCCAGTACGGCTCCGCTAGACAATTTAGCTAAATATTGGTCATAATCCATTACAAATGCTTCTTTATCAATAATACCCAACGCATTCATATCATTAAGTTTTTTATAGTACTGCTTTGCATAGTCTTTATCCGCAAAGATTTCTGCTACGTTATCCTTAACTACTACTCCGCCATCATTAGGATGACCGATCAGATGCTGAGGAGCGTTAAACAATCCCCAGTTTCTCCAGTCTTTGTTATGAATCTCAAACCCAATTGTTGGTTGACCATCAATGGTTGGATTTTTCTCTTTATATTTCACGATAAGATCGAAATACTCGTCCAAAGTTTTAACCGTTGGATAACCGGCATCTTTAAGTACAGCTTTCTGAATCCAGAAAGCTGGGCCAGAGTAATAGGTTGTATTCATCTCACCATTGTACGCACCATAGTTTGGAAGTGTATAAATGTGTCCATCATTGGGATCCTTCATCATGTTCCAGTAAGCTGCGTAATGCGCTTTCAAATTCGGAGCGTGTTCTTCAATTAAGTCCTCGAGAGGAATAAATGCACCTGCTGCCGTCAGTTGGGTATTGGAACTCATCAGATCTGGATAATCCGAACCGGCAATCATAACGCCAAGCTTCTGTTTAAGGTCTCCAGCCAAGAATTCAAAATTGAATGATGCGCCTGTTTTTTCTTTGATCATCTTGTAAATTTTGTTATCTGGTGTGGGTTGCTGACCTGCTTCTCCAAGAAAGATACTAACTTCAAAAGGCTCTACCTTCTTATCATCGGTTCCAGTTGCAGTTGCAGCTGTTGTTTCTGCCGGTTTGTTTTCCCCCTTAGCAGTATTACCGCTGTTATTTCCACCGCACCCTGCTAGAGCAAAACTTAGGGATAACACAGCAATCAGACTAAGTTTGAACTTTGATATTGACTTGCCCCCCATAAAGCACCTCCATATTTTGTTGGTGTAACCATATTGTAAGCCCTTACAAGTTAAATTATAGAGGTGATGATGCCATTGATAATACACCAGAACTAAAGGTGTACCCCCAAAAAGTTTAGGTATTCGTATGTTTAAATTCATTAGGGCTCATCTTCATCTTCTTTTCAAATTGTTTGAGAAACTGACTATAATTGGAATACCCTACTTTCTCGGCGATCTCACAGTTTTTCAGCTTATTGTGTTGAAGTAAACGCGCAGATTCCTTAATCCGGAGGTCATGCAGCTGCTCATTAAAATGAATGCCATTCTTCTTGATCAATAATTGTCCCAGATACACTGGATGCAGGAAGAATACCTCCGACAGCTTTTTAATTGTAAGATTTTCGTGATAATGCGCTTCAATATAGTTGTTGATTTCCTGTACAATCCCCTGTGATTTTTGGATTTGTTCTTTTAGAAGAATATCAATACTCGCCTCACCACATGATAAAAGATTACGCATTAAATCGTTCAACTTCATCATCGAGTCCCGCATTTCGGGGATTGTTATTTGGGTTAACAAGGAGGATACCTGAACTTCACTAGCTTTCGAAGTAAACTCAACGATCTTATACATAATATGAATAACGATCTTCTTCACAACCTCTGGAGCGATGCGCATCTCACGAAAACTGCGAGAGGCCAAGCCCACAGCTTGTTTAAAGCCTTTTATGTCCAGTGTGTTAATGGGTCTCATTAAGTCATCCATCAGTTGAATTTGATCATAGTGATAGCTGAAGGGACTATCTTTGGTTCCCTGATAGGTCAAGAATCCTGAATGATCCGAATTATAAAAATAATACATTAACGCTTCCTTCGCCGTTCGGTAGCTATTCGCAATTTGAAGCAAAGAGCCCTCGCTATCCCCTACTGCAATATACATGGCTTGCTTAGGGTGTTCATTCAGCAAGGGAGCTACTGCAGGATATATTGCGGCACCCTCATCAGACTCCGAAGGATAGCCGTATACGATTCCAAAGCAAAAAGCCTCCAGATCGATCAGAAACATCGATTCCGTATTCGTTAGGAGAGCTACTGCTTTCTCTCTGATTTCCGTATACATCGTCGGGTCTGTCTGTAGTAAACAAATATTCCAAAGGCTTTTGCCTTCCGATAGACGTGTAAGAACTGTAAAGTCTGACTTATCTTCTGCCTTCTCATTCAGAATGCTCTTAAGAAGAGAGACAACTTCCTCTGAGTTTGCCATTTGATTTAAGCTTCGCTTCTGAGTTTCCTGTTCTAATTCCCGATATATCTCCTTCAATTCTTCTGACGCCTCTTCTTCGAAAAGCGGTTTCATCAGATAATGGTTAATGCCATAACGTATAGCTGTCTTAGCATATTCAAACTCACTATAACCGCTTAGTATGGCAAACTTAATCGGTTTAGTCTCCTCTTGCTGCCAGGCGGAAACCATTTCCAGACCATTCATTAGCGGCATATTTACATCTGTAATGACAAGATCCGGCAGTAGCTGCTTTATTAACTGTAAGCCCTCTTTGCCATTACTGGAGGTTCCACATACTTCAAAGCCAAGCGCCTGCCAGTCTATCCATAGCTGCATCCCCTCAAGAGCACTAGGCTCATCATCGATCAACAATACTTTGTATTTCATAGGCTCCCTCACCTTCTAGCTATTTTTTCGTTCCAGGAGCTTTAGCGGAATGCCAAACGTGACAACAGTCCCTTCATTCGGGACACTGCTGATTTCAAAGCGAACCTGATCTTCATAATATAGCTCCAGTCTGCGATACACGTTGCGGATTCCGATATTCGTTCCTGAGGAGGCTTCTTCATTTTGAACATTAAATAAAATTTCTTTAAGCTGGCTTGGTTCGATCCCTTTACCGTTATCTGAAATTGTAACTTGCAAACGACTATCCTCGATTTCCGTCTTTACTTTAATGATACCGAGTCCTTCTATGGCCTGCAGACCATGCTTACAGGAATTTTCTACTAAAGGCTGCATGCTTAGCTTTGGAATTTTATATTGCAGCGACTGCTCATCGATCTCAAATTGATAATCAAATTTATCTCTGAACCGGAATTTTTCTATTTTCAGATACATCTCAATGAACGTCATTTCTTCTTCCAATGTAACGAGATCTTCTTTCCAGCTAAGTAGTCTTCTGAGCAACTTGGATAAACTCTTAATGATGTCTGTAACGTCTGAATAATTATTTTTGGTACAGACCACTAAAATGGCATTTAAAGTATTGAAGAGAAAATGGGGATTCATCTGACTTTGCAAGAAATTCAGTTCAGCCCTTACTCTTTCCATCTCCAGATTATTCTTTTGAATCTCTAGTTTGTATACATCGTTAATTAGAGAATTAATTTTAGTGGTCATTCTATTAAAGTTATGAATCAAGTCACCAATCTCATCTTGTCCTTCATCGATTTGAATAAGATCGAATTTCTCATTCGTTACTTTCTGCATATGCCTAGACAACCGTTTCACCCGATAATTGTAGGATCTTAACATCACATATAGAAAGGCGGTTGTGAGCAAGGTGACAATGGACGCCAAAATACCCGCATAAATTCGAATCTCCAGAATGGCCTGAGCAATACGCTCCCCCTGCGTAACCCCTATAATTCGCCAGCTTTTTATATAACTAGCCCCGCCAACGGGTACAATATGTATGTCTTCCTTGCGCTCATCATCCTGAAGCTCGAATACAGGATAAGGATCCTTCGTACCTCTCTGATACCCGCTCTGAGCAGACATAATGATTTCATCCTGCCCGTTAACCAGGTAAAGACTCAAATAATCCTTTTCTCTAATTATAATGTCATATATTTTACTGATATCCAGGTCAATTCTAAGCAGCTTCTCATAGGTATTCAGTGAGCTGTATACATCCATTCGTTCAATTACACTTAAATACGGGGCATTAGAAGCCACATTAGGCGCTGAGCTCATTTGATAAGCAGCAAGAAACATATGTTTATTCGCAGCACTGAACTGCTTATACCACTCACTCTCCCTTACCTTGTCCGTGATGACCTGATAGTTACTCCCGGAAACAATGGAGTCATTATTCGTAAATACAGTAATTCGTTCAAGCTGATTGTTAACTGGCATATAACTGTTCATCCGATCTCGAAGCTGTTCGTCGAAGGTGTCATAAAATTCAATCATGTTCCCATACCTGCGCTCTAGCAATTCATACAGATTCTTATCGGAGGACAGCGTATAGCTAACTGCTACTCCACCCTCAATGAAATCCTGAATATCCTTTCTGGCCCTCTCTAAAGAGATTTCTAAGTTTTGCTGTTCTCTGGATTTGATCAAATCAGAAATCCGATCCAAAAAAACAAGGTTGATAATAATGATAGGGAGAAGCACACCAATAATATAAATGAGGGAAAATTTATAGTTCAGTGGAATGTCATTGACTACTTTTCTAAATCTGAATTTTTTTCTCTCCATACGAAACACCTTGCTTCCCCTAGAGCTATTGGTTTTTATTTTCATTTTTATAGACGGATGGGACTACCCCTACAATCAGCTTGAACTTGTCTATAAAATAGTCTGTATTTGAAAATCCCACCTGCACCGCAATATCCGATATTTTCAGCTGCGTTCGCTTAAGCAGACTTTTGGCTTCCTCAATCCTTTTGGCATTTAAATATTCACTAAAGCCCTGACCCGTTTGTTTCCTGAAAAGCTGTCCCAAATAGGTAGAATTGATATGAAATTGCCGCGCTAAATCCTGAAGCTTCAATTTATTCCGAAATTCACGATCCACATACTGAATCACCTTGTAAATCGTATTTTGTTCATTCTGCTGCTCTAATTCAGATAAATAGGCCGTCGCCAGCATACATAGACTTTGAACATAGCGGCTTAATGCAAAATAATCATTTAACTCCCCTAAATTTCCATATTCTTGCTGAATCTTTATCATCATCGTATCTGGAGTACCATTCATTTGGGCTATAAGTGTACAAATTGTAAGCTCCAAATGAGCCACTTGGGCTTGCACGATTTCAATCGTCAATAGATTCTCTACGAAAAAAGCAAACGTTTCTTTTACACATGGCTGTATCTGTTCTATATCGTTTGCCAGAACCTTATCCAGCAGCAGTTTGAAGTGATCCTCATGGTGTTCATTCTTCTTTAGAGCCCTAAGCTCACAATAATGAAAAACCCCCTTCTTCTGCTGATGTGTCTTGCGTTTCCATACATCAAGCGCCTGCATATAGATTTCTCGAATTGAACACACGCCTACCCCCCTAGTACTAATCGCCAGGAGTACCGGCTCATGTGATTGTTCAGCGAAATCCGAACGAATCTGGTTGACAATAGCGTCCAGACTCTCATTCCCAATAGAAGCAGACTCAAGAATGATCCCTGTTCTTCCCGATCGATCTTGAAAGAAATGTATACTTTCCTGAGGAAAGTAGTCGACGGTTCGTGGAAGAAATGGATTCAAAGATGTGGCTGGTTCGATAAGAATACACATTAATTCTGCATTCGCTTGAAGCTTCAACGTGCTCTGGGTTAGAAGCTCTAAATTTTCGTTGCACTCACCTTGAATTAGACGGTTGATAATATTGTTTACGATAAAAAATTGCTTCTTATCAAGCTCCTCGTTGGAAGCGATTTCATTTTGAATCATAGGCGTAATCCTGCTTAATAAGGACTCTATTTCATCATCATCAATAGGTTTTAATAAATAGTCATTCACTCGTTGCTGCAATGCCGTACGTGCATATTTAAAGTCATCATACCCAGTCAATACCACAAATTTCGGAGGCTTTGTCATCACTTCATTCAATTTTGCGATAAGCTCGAGACCGTTAATAACCGGCATATTAATGTCCGTTAGGACCAATTCAGGTTTATATTCTTGTATAAGTCTCAATGCTTCTGAGCCATTATGGGCTTCCGCGCACACTTCAAAGCCATATTTTTCCCAGTTAATCATCGTTCTCAGCCCTTCAAGCACCCAGGGCTCATCATCCACGATCAGAACCTTCAGCATGATGTTCACTCCAATCTCCTAAGATAAGGCTCGCTTTCTTATGAAAATATATATTATGCTAACACAATTGGATATTGTTGTGAATTCATAATTTTTCCTTCTTTTGCTTAAAACAGTACTTTTAAATCTGGCAAAAGCATAAAAAAACGACGTATCCAGACTTTCAGACACATCGAGTTCAGTATGGTTTTAGTTAATAAGCTACCTTCGAACTAAGGTTGTTCTCGTGATTGATTAACCATTCTTTTCTTGCCATGCCGCCGCCATAGCCCCCTAATTCACCATTACTATTGATCACGCGATGACACGGAACCAAGATCGATAATTGATTCGCTCCATTAGCTCTGGCTACAGCTCGACAAGCTGAAGGGTTGTTTATGTTCTCTGCAAGCTCCTTGTAAGAGACCGTCTGGCCTATAGGAATTCTTCGAAGTTCATTCCATACCTTTTGCTGAAAATCAGAACCTAAATAACGAATCGGTGATTTAAACACCGTAAGTTCCCCTTCGAAATAAAGAGTTAATTCCTCTTCAATTTGCTCTAGCACCGGTACTTTTTCAGGCAAAATAGTTGCATTCAAGCGAGTACGTAATTTCTTAATTTCGTTCTCAAGTCCCTTTCGATCCACAAATTCCAGCAGTAAAAGGCACTCTTCATCTGAGATCGCAAGCATAGACCCTAATATCGTTTCTATCCAGGTACAGTAGAGCACTTTAATCTGCTTAGAGTGATTCGGGACCGTTCCCATCGTTCTTGAAAAAGCATCCCTAAATCCATTACTCGAATCGTACCCGCTATCCAGTTGTGCGTTAATGATAGAATCCCCATTCCTGATATGTTTGAATGCCAGTCCTAAACGTCTGGAACGTGCATATTCAATAAAGGTCATTCCGAATTGCTTCTTAAATTGTCTGCGTGCAGTATTTGCACTAATCGACAGCTCATCAAAATCTTTATCTGTCCATTTCCTTTCCGGATTACGCTCTATAGCTTCAACAAGAAGCTTTACTTCTGAGGACATTTTTGTCGGATTGGACAAAGGCTGGCATCTTTTACACGGTCTATATGAAGCTAACAAGGCTTCTTTGGCTGTTGCGAAAAACTCACAGTTTTCTTTATATGGCTTTTTAGCCGGACAAGTTGGCCTGCACATGATGCCTGTTGTTTTTACGCCGACAAAAAATACACCTTCATAATTGGAGTTTTTTTCGACTAACATCTCATAATATTTATCGATTTGCTGTTTATTCGTGATCATAGTGTCGTTAGCTCATTTCTAAATAATGTGCGGGTGGCTGCAGAATGGACCGGGCATCGTCTTGAAGATGATGCAGTGCTTGAAAGTAACTATATGGACCATAGCTAATTCTTTTTACGCCAAGCTCCTGCAATTCAGCATTTGAAATCATACCATCCATCACCATAACATTTACAGGCAGTGGCGACTGCTGCACAAAATATTCAATCAAGTTTCGATCGGTGAGTCCTGGTATAAAAATTCCATCCGCTCCAGCAGCAGCGTAAGCACAGGTACGCTCAATTGCTTCATTCACTAAATCCAAAGAATGCTCCCCATTTTTGAAAAAGAGATCGGTTCTGGCGTTAATAAACACACTTTTTTGAAGTTTGGCTGCCACTTGCTGTATAGTTCGAATACGATGACTTTGTTCCTCGATTGCCCATAATTCATCATTCGGATGATTCACCTTTTGATCCTCGAAATTGATCCCACATATATCTAATTGGAATAATTGTTCTATGTTATTGGCTAAGGACTCTACATCTACAGCATACCCACCCTCAATATCTACCGTCAATGGCACAGATACATGTTCTGCTATTCTCGTAACAGCCCACAGTAGCTGCTCAAATGAGAGCTGTTCACCATCCGAATACCCCCATGCATCCGCCATAGCGAAGCTGCTTGTGGCTATAGCCTTTGAACCAGCTTTTTCTATCGCTTTAGCCGAAGCTACATCCCAGCAGTTATATAGCATTAGCGGATTTTCTTGATCGTGCAAAGACTTAAAATAGTCATAGTCATTTCTGTTCATCAGTGGTCATCTCCATTAAATAGAATAGCACCACTATATAATAGACAATGATTCGCCATACCAGAAAAATTAACACCAATCTTTTTTCGCAAAAAAAAACACCGATTGATGATCTCATCCTATAAGGACCTGATCATACCATCGATGTTAGTATACAGTTTAAAGTTCTACCTTACGGAGTGATGGTTTGGAGGAAGGTTTAGGTGACTTTTTCCCTGTTCGCATCGGTATGATTTGTGGTGCAGCAATTCCGATCAGAACAACGAAAATTCCAACCCAGCGAAGTAGGGATACTTCTTCTTGCAGGACTAACACGGAGGCTACAACAGCTGCCGGCAACTCCGCCGCACCAAGAATCGTTCCCAGACCTGATCCCAGTTTCGGAACACCAATAGAAAAGAAAAGCACAGGAATAACTATACCAAGCAACCCTAAAGGAAGACCATACTTCCAAAGTCCATCTGTAAGTGCTCCGTCATAAATAAAGGAAGGGGAAAAAACAACCATAATAATAATCATTGCACTTGTAGTCATATACAAGCTTTTATTCACAGCAGGTACCTGCGTAGCCACTCTCCCACTGACAAAAATATAAAAGGCAAACGACACCGCAGACATCAAACCGAAAACAATACCACTCGTAGTCATTTCGCCTACACTAGGTTCTAGAATCCCCCCAGCTAATATGGTTCCTATCAGAAGGATAACCATTGAAATTATTTTCTCTCGACTAGGCCATTTTCTATCTACAACAGCCTCCAGAATCACACCAATCCAAGTAAATTGGAATAAGAGAACGATCGCAATCGAAGCAGGTAATTGTTCAACGGCAAACCCATAGAAAATACCCGTCATACTAATGGTAATCCCCGCGCCTAATAACGAAGCACCTACCTTTAATCCGAGTTTTTTCCGGGAAAATAATACAACTAACAAGAGCAGCATGCACCATCCAAAAAAGTATTGCGCCCCGACCAGTTGCTGCATTCTAAATCCATCGTTCATTCCAAGCTTGACGATCGTTGACAGCGATCCATAACTACATGCTCCTATAAATACTAGTAAAGCATATTTGAGTAACTTCATATTCATCGTAATCTTCTTTCCTTTCTGTTGAACCGTCCTATTGAACCGTCCAAATCACATAATAAAGCCCCTTGTCATCGAAATGACAAGGGGCGACTGAAACCAAAGAATACATCTTTGACAAAATTCCGCCACTCCATCCACTGGATAGAGTTTGGTTTATTTACTTATAACAATACGAATTATAATATGATAAATCACACAGGGTGTCAACTTGAAATGTTTACAATAACTTTATTTCGGTTATATTTCAAACTCTTCTGTTGAATTTGAAAGACCACCATTCTGTACACCACTATTATTCGCTACAGCAAGAACATAAACCTTATATTTGACACCTTTAACAATTGAATCTCCGTTTACATCCCTAGTCGCAGTGAATATTGAAGGATTCGTCCCGTTAGGGGTTACAGACGTATAATACGAGGATCTCACCTCAATAGCATCCGCAGAGCCAAACCCTTGTTTGGAAGGAACCACCAATACTCGATATTCAGAAATATTGGACTCATTGGCTGATTTTACGAAACTAATCAGGATTCTCCCATTCTCCTCTTTATACGTTACATTGGTTACAGAGCTCACTGGGCTCTTAGTAGTAGACAACGTAATAACCGATGACTCCCAGGACAAAGCATTTGGACCGGCATAATTCCCACTACCGACAGATAACACATACACTTTATAGCTGGTTCCATCCTTTATCAAATTGCCACGTACGTCTCTGGCTGAGGCGTCTAAGACTTGACTCGTACTGTTGCCTGAAGTACTTACCAAAGTGTAGTTGGAACTGGATACATTATTCGCTTCGGATAGGCTGAAGCTGCTGTAATAGGACGTAGGCACCACCATAATTCGGTATTGGCTAATGTTCGTTTCATCTGTGGCATGGCTAAACGACACCTTTAGATCCCGGCCATCGCCATAGTCATTTACATCGCTGACACTCAAGTTTGTAACGGCTTTTACGCTAGAATCATTCAACAAAGTAATGACCGATGAAGCGGAAGAGAGCACATTCGAATCCCAATAAATCCCGCTTCCGATGGTTAACACATATACTCTATAGCTAGTTCCATTCTTTATCGAAGCTCCGAGAACGTCTCTAGTTGACGAATTCAATACCTGACTGGTAGAAGACCCAGATGTACTCACCGATGTATAGTTGCTACTTGATACATTATTCGCTTCAGCTAAACTAAAACTACTATAATAGGATGTGGGTACTACCATAATCCGATACTGGCTAATATAGGTTTCGTCCGTCGGATGAGTGAAGGACACTCTCAAATCTCGGCCATCACCATAGTCGTTAACGTCACTGACACTCAAGTTTGAGACGATACTCACACTAGAATCATTCAACAACGTAATGACCGATGAAGGTGACGAAAGCACATTGCCAGTATTACTGCTTCCAATAGATAAAATATATACTTTATAGTTGACTCCATTCTTTATCAAAGCTCCACGTACATCTCTGGTTGATGAAGTCAATACTTGATTGGTTGTAGTACCTGTTGTACTCACTGCTGTATAGTAGGCACTCGATATATTATTGGCTTCAGCTAAACTAAAGCTACTGTAATATGACGTCGGAACTACCAGGATACGATACTGGCTAATATAGGTTTCGTCCGTCGCATGAGTAAATGACACCCTCAAATCTCGGCCATCATTATAGTTGTTAACGTCGCTAACACTTAAGTTAGAAACCCCTATGTTGGACAGCGTAATTGCAGATGAAACAGAAGATAATACATTATTTGCTGCATTACTGCTATCAATCGCCATGACAAACACTCTGTAGTTCACGCCAGTTTTAACAAGAGCTCCGTCCACATCTCTGGCTCCTGA
The DNA here is from genome assembly GCF_038000135.1 of Paenibacillus sp. FSL F4-0236. Lineage (NCBI taxonomy): Bacteria > Bacillati > Bacillota > Bacilli > Caryophanales > Paenibacillaceae > Paenibacillus > Paenibacillus sp. FSL F4-0236. The sequence continues at coordinate 53,750 of NZ_JBBOBK010000001.1, read as the reverse complement.
AGATAAAATTTGCGTGATATTATTTCCCGTCTTGCTGACTAACGTGTAATTAGCACTGGTCACATTATTTGCTGTAGCTAAATTAAAATTCGAATAATTAGTAGCTTTGACAACAAATATCCGATAAGAACTTACCTTCGACTCATCTGACAGCTTATTGAAGCTGACCGATAAATCTCTTCCATCTCCATAATCGCTTATATCATTTACTTGTACATTATTTATTGCCGCTACAGTCTTATTCACTAGTGTCATAGTGGAGGATCCACTAGAAAGTGCACTGGCGTTACTTCCTTTGCCAACCGTCAAGACATAAGCCACATACGCTTGATTACTCTTAATTGAATCACCATCAACAGTCCTCGAAGCAGAAGTTAATTTAATCGAAGGATTAGTACCTGTTGGTAATACCGTAGAATAATTGTAAGAGGTTATCGTTTGTGCGGACGACAAGTTGAGAATATTCCCTGATTTCACAATCAAAACACGGTAATGATCCACTAGTGATTCATTTGCCGCTCGAGTGAAACTAACCTGAAGATCACGACCATCACCGAAATCACTCACATCCTGCGCTACTACGTTGGATACTGGGCCTGCATTTCCAACGTTAGAGGCTGAAGTCGTTATAGTTACAACTTGCGTCTTGGGGTTCCATCCTACTTCATGGCCCAGTGCTTCACTGACGAACCTGGTTGGTACCATCGTTCTCCCCTTCAGATTCAAACCAGGCACGTCTAGAGTTACAGCCTTATTGTTAATGGTGGCGGTCTTTGAGCCAATCTTTAACATAATCGTTGTATCATCTTTAGTTGCAGTTACAGTTTGTGCTTTTTGATTCCACTTGATGGTGGCATTAAAGGCTTCAAAAATAGCCCGCAACGGCACCATCGTCCGCCCATTCACCATCACCGGTGCTTGATCTGTAGACAATCGAACCCCGTCAATAATAATACTGATCGGAGTAGCAGCCTTTACAGATGATTGAAACATCATCGGAAAGACTACTAAAACTACTAAAATTGAAATCCATAACTTCTTCACAGATCCACCCTCCTGGAATGACGAATACATTTTTTACCTACTCATCTGACGCTTCTAAGTATATAAAAGTTTCATGATTTATAGGTTACAAAAAAATAATCTAGACACCCATCAATCCATGATGAAAGACGAGCTAAGCACTCAAAGAAATAAAAAAGAGAGAGCAGTATTACCACTCTCTCCCCAAGGGTTACACCTTTCTGACTTGCGACCGATACATTAAAAATAGGAAATACGGAGCTCCGATCAACATTATTATAAGACCCGATGGAATTTCTTTCGGCGCCATAATGGTTCTTCCCAGCGTATCCGCAATCACGAGCATCAATCCGCCAAGTAATCCTGACAGAACAATAGATCGTCTCGTGTGATGCCCAATCATCATCCGTACAGCATGCGGCGCCATAAGTCCGAGAAACCCAATGGTTCCTACACTTGCAACAGCTCCCGCTGCAAGCATCACACCGATAATCATCGCCCAAAGCCGAGTTCCGCGAACGGGCAAGCCCAGACCTGTTGAACTCTCATCGCCAAATGCTAGTAAATCGAATCTACGTCCTAAATAATAAGCAAAAGGAACGAGTACAATCAGGAAGATAAACAAGCTATTAAATTGATTCCAGCTTCGTCCGTAAGTCGAACCCGTTAACCAAATTAAGGAGCTGCTGCTCCATAAACTGCCCTTGACGATCATGACCTGTATTCCCGCAGAAGCAATTGCTGATACTGCAATTCCAAGCAGGATAAGGACAGATGGATTCAAGGCTCTACGCCATGCCATAACAAACACAAAGGCTGCAGCCAAAGCACCACCCGCAATTGCTGCAATAGGGACTGCTAATACCGTCAATGCCGGAAAAGCGACCATTACGGTTAACGCCCCCAATCCAGCACCCGAGGTCACACCAATAATGGAGGCGTCAGCCAGCGGATTTCGGACAACGCTTTGAATCAAGACACCGCTAATGGCAAGCGCGATACCGCCTCCAGCCGCAACGAGTGTACGCGGAAGCCGTAAATTCAGCAGGACGGAATAAGATCCATCTCCGCTGTGGATAAGACTGCTCAGTAGCTCGCTAATCGGTATTCTCGTTCCCCCAAGTGACAAACTCACAAGGATAACCGCAACGAGCAGTACGGTCATGGTTATCACCGCCGGAACAAAGCGCATCCGAAGCGCAGTTCCACCTATATTCATAGATGACTGACCTGAGCCTGAACCCGATATATTTTTCATCTTGGTGAGCACCAGCCATATGAGCCAAGGCGCTCCAATAATCGCCATAACCGCCCCAACTGGCATCTCACCTACACTGCTACGAACCATACGCGCAAGCGTATCCGCTGCCGTAATGAGCAGTGCTCCCCACAGCGCACTTGCAGGAATGAGCAGGTGATGCTTTCGAATACCGCTAAGCCGAACCAGATGAGGAGCCACCAGACCCACAAATCCGATCGGACCGACCACGCTGACCACGACCGCAGCCAACAATACAGATAAACCTAGACCTAACCCCCGTGCCAATCCAACACGTTGCCCGAGTGAACGAGCAGTGGACTCATCAAGCTCCAACGCGTCAAACTGCCTACCTGCGAGCATAGCTGCTATTAGCAATGGAATAACAAAAGGCCAGGCATACTTAACACCGTCCCAATCTAGCTGAATCAGTGAGCCGGAGCCCCATAAAAATAGGTTTTGCGTTTCGTTCTTGTTAAAAATATGTAGGGCCGATGTAAACGCGCCGAGAACCATAGACACGATCATACCTGATAAAGCTAATCGGACAGGCGTGGCCCCCTTACCACCACTCAACAAATAGGCAGCCAGTGCAGCAAGCAGCCCCCCTGCTACTGCAAGCAAAAATGGGAACTCATGCTGCAAAGCTGGAAAAGTAACCATACCTAGAACAACCATAAAATAAGCTCCGGCATTAATCCCCAATGTATCTGAAGAAGCAAGCGGATTCTTCGTTATCGTTTGCAATAATGCTCCAGCCGCAGCTAGAGCGGCCCCAGCCAGTAGGCCAATTACCGTACGAGGCATCCGGATATCCCAGAGCAGATTATGTTCCATCACATCCTGGCGATTTAGCAATCCCTCCAATACCGTAGCTGCAGGAATTTTGGCTTCGCCGAAGCCTAGGCTTAGAATGGACAGAACAAAGAGGACGGCAAGGCCGCCCCCAAATATTCCAATGATTCGCCAAGTCATTCCACTTGAGGCTTCTTTGCTGCTCTTCCCGTTCATAAAAGCACTCATTTCGCTAATGTATTTACTACTTCATCCACGATAACTTTGGAGGAAATCGGACCGCCAAACACCCAAGTAGTACTGCTCAATCCGAAGGTACGATTTTCTTTCACAAAGTTAAGGCCGTTCCACACGGAGTTATCCTTCAGTTCTTTCGTGAAAATATTATCATCCTTCTGAACGATATACATCAGGTTAGTATCCTGAACAGCCGGCAATGCTTCAACTGTTGATGTAGTGAAGCCGTAAACTTCGAATTTTTCGGGTTTCCAGTCGTTCTTTAGACCAATCCGTTCCAATGTTTGTACAGCAAGTGAGTTGTCTGTAAAGAGACGCAATGTTGCTGCATTCTGATAGCTGTAAGCTTGCGTCAGCACGTAATTCAAGCCTTCTTTACCTGCTTCAGCCAGCTTTGCCTTCGCTTCCGCATAATGTGCATCCAGCTCAGCAAGAACCTTGTCGCCTTCCGCAGTTTTACCTACAGCCGCTGCAATCGTTTTGAAAGTATCTTCCATCAACGTATACTGATTGCCTTGTCCTTCTTCCGGATACAGACCGAAAATCAGTGTTGGAGCGATGCCTTTTAATTGATCATAAATTCCTTCGTGTCCACCCGTATTCGCAATAATCAAATCCGGCTTTAATGAAGCAATGGTCTCTAGATCCGGCTCGTCGCGTGAACCAACATCCGTTACGCTTGCATCGAGTGGTACTTCAGAAGTTACATATAACTTGTAGTTTTCGTTATCGGCATTCCCCACCGGCTGCATTCCGAGCGCAATAATATCTTCCGTAAATGTCCACTCCAGAACTACAACCTTTTGCGCAGGCTTATCCAGCTTAACCTCGCCTTTAGAATCTTTTAATACGATCGGACCGCTTGTAGATTCACTACTTGCGTTTTCAGAAGCTGGTTTGTCATTTGCTCCCGCGTTTGATGTTGAATTATTCTTTTGGTTAGTACCACAGCCCGATACTACCAATATGATAGCAATAACCATAAATAAACTAATTAACCTTTTGTGCATTCTCTTTATCCCCCTGTATATAACGCTCGAAGTTATATTCTATGATAATTGTTATCATTCTATTGATAATGATTATCATAGATAACATAATAGTTATCTTATACGTGATTCCACCGAAAGTCAAAGTTAAAATTTAATATAGCTGGACTTTTTTCTAAAAAAAATCCTAATAAATCAAGGGCTTCCTTGATCATTAGGATGTTTGCTACTCCATTTTTTGGTTTGTAATTCTTTCAATGTGTATGGTAAGATACAGCATTTCATCATTTGTTAATTCACGATTGTATGTTTTATCAATATAGATTTTTATTTTCTCAACGCTGGCGAAAGCTTCTTTGTATTGCTCCTTCACTATATTAAATAAGCCGTTCTCATTATCTGGCGGTGGAGTGCCGTTGATGAGACGTTGGGCAAAAAATTTCAAGTGAGTGATAAACCGATAATAAGCGAGTGACTCCTCATCATACTCTAGTCTAAAATGATGCTTCACTATATTTAAGATGTCATTCATAATCTTCGTAATATTGACCATATTCGGCATCTCTTCATTCAGTTCAGCATTCACCAGATGGAGAGCAATATGTCCAGCCTCATCCTCGGGAAGCATAATGCCAAACTTTGAATGAATAATTTGAAGTGCAGCTTTCCCAACCTCATATTCTTCCTTATAGAACTTTTTGATCTCCCATAGCATGGCGTTTTTAATCTTCATCCCTTTTGAGAATCGCTCTAACGCAAAGCTGATATGATCGGTCAGACTGATGTAGATACTATCATCCAGCATTTTACCTAGTTGCAGCTTGGCGAAATTGATGATCTCTTCTGAAAGCTCCATATGCTCTATTGGAATCTCAGAAAGAAGCGTTTTTAGCTTATCTGAAAGCTTTTGATTGCTTAAAGTGAAGATCTTTTCAACTTTGTCTTCTTCTAGATAGTCCCCTTGTTTTTTCTTAAAGGCAAGTCCTCTTCCCATGACTACCAGTTCAAAATTAAGATCATCTATGACAGTAACAACATTGTTGTTTAACACTTTTTCGATCCGCATACGGCAACCCCTTGTACCAGAAATTAAAAAAGGCAAAACCAAAAGTAACCATTAAACAAATGGCTTAACTTCGGGTTTTGCCTGCACGACCAGTAACAATCCACAATTATTAATTAATAAAAATCATACCATGGACTTATTTAATCGACAAGCATCTAGCAATCCTTTCCATTATGCGCAACTAGCTATATTTTTATTATGTTTTTCATAAAAAATCGACCTCTCAGCATCCATACTAAGAGATCGATTTCATTTTAATTCTTATGGCCAGCCACTAAATCAAACGACAACAGACATCAAATCTTCCCCCGGAGTGATCGCTGCTTTCTTGGTGCCAATGACGTCACTATAGTTAGCTGTATTGGTAATAATGATTGGCGTTGTGCTTTGATAGCCTTCATTTTTTATTTGTTCGAGATCAAATTCAATCAGTAGGTCACCCTGTTTAACCGTTGCTCCTTCTTCCACTTTCACATCAAAGTATTTCCCTTTTAACTTCACAGTTTCTATACCGATATGGATCAGGACTTCAACGCCATCATCCGATACGACTGCAATACAATGACCTGTTCTGAAAATGGTGGATACAACCCCACTTACCGGGGAGTACAGCTTACCTTCTGAAGGTTCGATTGCCATCCCCTTGCCCATTGCTTCAGAAGCAAATGCAGCATCATCTACTGAGGATAAAGGGATTACGTTACCAGCTAGAGGACTTACAATAGTTGTACTTTTCACAGCGTGTGGGAGAATAACTTCGCTCTTTTCAGTATTCGTCTTTTCTTCTACACCATTCGATGTTTCTTCCACAGCATTCGCTTTCTTTTTGTCTTCAAAACCAAAGAACATCGTAATCACCGTAGCCAATATAATCGTCCCAAGAGCTATGATCGCTTGAATAGCCAAAGGATTGAATGCTGGAAGACTTAATACGCTCACAAATGCGAATACTTCCATTTTTACGCCAGCAAGACCCGACATTGCTCCACCTAGACCACCGGCAATGGATACATAAATAAAAGTCCGTTTGTAACGTGTCAACAATCCGTAAATAATAGGTTCAGTTACGCCTGAGAGCGCGCCAGGTAAAAAGGTACTTCCGGCCAATGTTTTCAACTTTTTGTCTTTTGTTTTCAAGAAAATCCCTAAAGCTACACCAAGTTGGGCGAAAATAGCCATACCTGCCATTGCATAGATCGGATCTCCACCCTTAGCAATGTTTTCAAGAATAATCGGAACGAGTCCCCAGTGCAAACCGAGCACGGTCAGGTACGTCCAGGAAATCCCCACAATTGCACCCGTAATAATACCACTCTTACTGCTGAGGAACACAATAGCGTCTCCGATTAAGTTCCCTACATTCACTCCAAACGGTCCGAAAACCAAAATGGTTAAAGGAACAATTAACATCAAACATAACATAGGTACCAAGAACAATTGTAAATCCTTGTGTATAAATTTTCTTAGTTGCTTATCTAGTAAAGCATATATACAGATGGCGATGAAAATCGGAAAAACGCTCGATGAATAATCCGACATTACTAAAGGAATACCTAGAAAATGTGGAGATTCAACACTGGCTAATCCCGTAATATTAGGTTCGAGTAAGGCCGCACCGATAGCGCCCCCTACATAAGCATTTACACCAAGTCTAATCGATAACGTAATGCCTAGGAAAATTGGCAGAAAGTAAAACACAGCATTACTAGCGCCGGCTAGTACTTTGTAAGTCTCTCCATCCGCCGCTAAAACATGTAACGAAGTCAGTACAGTTAATAGCGCTTTCAACATACCCGCACCCGCTAAGGCACCAATTAAAGGCGAGAAGCTTCTAGAAATCACATCAAAAATCAGGGTTCCTATAGGTTTCTTAACCGTATTATCGCCAGAATTATTACTAGGGGATATGGATTTGCTTATCTCTTTATAGACATCAGCAACATGGGTACCCACAATAACTTGGAATTGTCCCCCTTTGCTAACCGCACCAATAATCCCTTCCATTTTATCCAGCTTTTCTTTATCAACTTTCTGTTCATCATTAAGCGTGAATCTTAGTCGAGTAGCACAGTGAATTACGTTGTTAATATTTTTCTCTCCACCGACAGATTGAATGATGTCTTTACCTAGCTGTTCATAACTCATTATCCTACACCCCTTTGGTAACCGATATATTAATCAATCGAGAAGGAATGAACGCAAAAAAACCTAAATCACATTCATGCACGAGAGAGAAATCTCCCGTAAACATAAATGAAACTTAGGTTTTGCCTGCTATGCAGTAGCAATCCTGATATCCGATTAATTGTTATTTACAAATTAACATGTTCAATTCATGATGTCAACCGACATCCTAGAACAGGTTCTGTCCATTTGATTCAATCACTTCTTTGTACCAGTGGAAGGACTTCTTCCGGTATCGTTCAAGAGTACCTGAACCATCATCATGACGGTCCACATAAATGAAGCCATAACGTTTCTTTAGTTCGGCGCTCGTTGCGCTAACCAAGTCGATGCAGCCCCAGCTTGTATAGCCCATGACTTCCACTCCGTCGGCAATAGCCTCCGCGACCTGAACCAGATGATCTCGTAAATAATTGATCCGATAGTCGTCGTTTATTACCTTTTCGCCGTTCCCATCTAATACCAGCTGATCGACAGCGCCAAGACCATTTTCCACGATAAACAGCGGTTTCTGATATCGGTCGTAGAACATATTCATAACATAACGCAAGCCTTGTGGGTCGATCTGCCAGCCCCATTCGCTCGCTTCCAGATACGGATTAGGCACCCCACCCAGCAGGTTCCCTTCTCCTCTGATCTGTTTCTCTGGATCAGCCGTTTCACAAGTGCTCATATAGTAACTGAACGATATGAAATCCACAGTATGCTTCAGAATCTCTTCGTCCCCTGGTTCAAAATGAATGTGAATCCCATTTTCTTTGAAGAACCGCTTCATATAGCCAGGGTAATACCCTCTAGCATGAACATCCGCAAAGAACATATTTTTGTGATCACTTTGCATTGCCTTGATCAAATCGTCCGGATGCGGAGTGAGCGGATAAATCGGCATACTGAGCACCATACACCCGATTTGGAAATCAGGATTGATTTCATGGCCGATTTTCACAGCCAGAGCACTTGCTATGAACTCATGATGAATAGCTTGATACAGATCCTGCTTACTCAATTTCTCTAACGGCGTATTGATCCCGCCACTCATAAATGGGAACTCAAGAATGGAGTTAATCTCGTTAAAGGTCAGCCAATATTTAACCTTGTTCTTGTAACGATTATATATCGTTCTCACATAGCGCTCGTAAAAATCCACCATCTTACGGTTAACCCATCCATCATATTCTCTTGCCAGATGTAGCGGAGTTTCATAATGGGAGATAGTCACCAGTGGCTCGATGCCGTATTTATGACACTCATCGAATAGGTCGTCGTAAAACTGCAGACCTTTTTCATTGGGCTCCAGCTCGTCCCCTTTTGGAAAAATCCGGGACCAGGCAATGGACGTCCGGAATACTTTAAAGCCCATTTCCGCGAACAGCTTAATATCTTCTTTATATCGGTGATAGAAATCGATTCCCACCAGCTTCATATTATCGTCGGTAGGAACCTCTGTAGGCGCAGACTTAATCCCCTTCGGCATAACATCTTGGGTGGACCATCCTTTACCATCCTCCTGATACGCCCCTTCAAGCTGATTGGCTGCTACAGCACCGCCCCATAAGAATCCTTTTGGAAATTGCAATTCCATATTTTTTCCCGCCTTTGCTATTGTGATAGTATAGGATTACTGCTCTAATTTGAATCCTAAACCTTGGAACGCGTTACATGTCAAGTATTATTCATGCGAAGGAGAACAAACCGATGTCCACTCTTGACGAAATTGCTAAGCTATCGGGCTTTTCCAAAGCCACGGTGTCCCGCGTCCTGAACCAATCGCCTCATGTTAGCAAGGAGACTCGTGAGAAAATTCTCGCCATCATGAAAGAAACGGACTATGTTCCTAACCGAAATGCCATTTCTTTATCCAAAGGTCAAACACAACAAATCGGCATGATCACCATGGACCTAAACGAGCTTATTCTGAGTTTTATGAACAGCTTCGTCGAAATTTCAGGTCGTTACGGATACCAGACGATTATTTATACTACCGGCGGGGATAAGCAGAAGGAGCTTCAGGCTTTTGAAGATCTCAAAATGAAACGGGTCGACGCCCTGCTCATCCTGACCTCCGTCAACGAACAGAATGTTATCTCTTCCTACTGCAAATACGGATCCATCGTATCCTGGCAGCGTATGGACCATCCTGAAATACCGTCCGTTGCCATGAACCAATATGATGGATACACACTCGCTTTGGAGCATTTGATAGAGCGGGGGTATAAGCGCATCGCTAATGCTTTTGGCCGTCCCAGCAGCATTAATACCCACAGTAGACGCCTGGCCTATGAGCAAATCATGGCCAAATATAATCTTCCCGTTATGGAGAAATGGTATTACTCCATGATCTATGGAATCCGAGATGGAGAGCAATTGGTGCAGACCCTAATGGGACAACCTGATCAGCCGGATGCTATTCTGTGCGCCAATGATTTGGTTGCCGTAGGCGTCCTTAGCGAAGCACGCAGGCAGCAGTTAAATGTGCCCGGCGATCTGGCCATCTTTGGGTTTGACAATTCTGAGCTGTCGCAGACGCTCGGAATTACCACTGTACGGAATCCGATTGCGGGGCAGGCGGAGAATGCGTTTCTTCTGCTGGCTCCAGCGCTGCTTGGTCGGGACATGGAGCTGCAGCCGCTGTCGTTTCAACTAATCCAACGGGAGACAACCTAGTTTGCCCATTAATATAGTATTACCCGGGTGTATGAAAATAAAAAAGTCCTGATTGATCAAAGGTTTCTTGATCATCAGGACTTTTTTGTATAAATACTAATATTTTGAATATCTACTCTCACCATCCAGCTACTGAGAGTTATTCACCTTGATAATCCAGACGAGACATTTTTATGATCTAGGAACACTTCGCTTTGCTTATCCCGGATAAAAACATCATCTTCATAGGATTCCCATACACCTCTTCAGGATTTCTTTAGAATTCTCACCACTAAATCCTCAGAATTTTTCGTTAAGATTTCTGTATTGAACTGAGCGAAAGAGGTGTCATATTGGCCAGTAATACGATCTTAGAGCTAATCAATCAGTATGGATATCTGATTTTTTATCTTGCTTTCACTCTAGGACCTTTTGGAATTCCAATCCCTAATGAAATTACAATCCTCACAGGAGCAACCCTGAGCCACATGGAGGTAATTAATTCATGGATGACTTACTTCTGCATTTTGTCAGGGCTAATAACAGCCTTTACACTTGCTTATTTTGCAGGTAAATTCTCCGGTCAAAAACTGAAGAACAGATTCCAGCAGAATAGACATTTTCAAAAAGCAGAGCAGATCTTGAAAAAATACGGAAATATGGCTATGTACATTGGCATGTTTATCCCAGTTGTACGATATATCATCCCTCTATTAATCGGACTAAGCGGTACAAGTTATAGACGATTTGCTCTTATTTCTTATACCAGTGCTTTAGGTTGGACCTTAATGTTTTTCTCGGCAGGTACGTACTTCGGGGATCACATTCTATCAAATTTATTCAATCCCTAATTTCAATTAAATCTTAAATTAATGGAGGAAAACTAAGTGAGCTTCAATGAAAATATTTTATTTTTACGAAGTTTTATTCAACATCCAAAACGGGTTGGTAGTGTTATACCAAGTTCACGGTTTCTCGCAGATTCCATGGTTAAACAAGCGAAATGGCCCGAGGTTAAGGCCGTTGCTGAACTTGGATCAGGGACAGGTGCAATCACTCGTGCAATTAGCACTAAGGTAAATAAAACAACAAAAGTATTATTGTTTGAAATGGATGAGACAATGAGAAATAAAATAAAAACAGAATACCCTGACTTCTCATGTTATCCAGATGCTTCTCAATTAGTAGAAACAATGAAGGATTTACATGTTCATCAGCTAGACTGTATTTTTAGTGGTTTGCCCTTTTTTAATTTTGAGCTTGAACTGAGAGAAACCTTAGTGGAACAGATTTATCAAGCGCTAAAACCAGGAGGATTATTTGTTGCATTTCAATATTCACTTCAGATGAAGAAGCAATTATCCGAATATTTTAGTATTGAAAAAATAGAGCTCGTGCCTTTTAATCTCCCCCCTGCTATAGTCTATGTCTGTCGTAAAAAGGGAACTATTAGAAATAAATGAAGAAGGGGCGTTGTAATTAATGAATACAATCCTTATTGTAGATGATGATTCTGAAATTCGAGATGTTATTCATGTTTATTTACGGAATGAAGGTTACCAAGTGCGTGAAGCAGCAGATGGTCAGGAGGCACTGATTGCAATACAAACAACATCCATTCAATTGGTTATCCTTGATGTCATGATGCCGCGAATGGATGGTATCATAGCCTGTCTCAAAATAAGAGAGATATCAAATATTCCTATTATTATGCTGTCAGCCAAACAAGAAGACATTGATAAAATCACAGGTTTAACTACTGGGGCAGATGATTACATGATCAAACCATTTAATCCACTGGAACTACTGGCTCGTGTAAAAGCCCAGTTACGCCGCCAGTCCTTAATTGGGAAGGAAAAATTCAATTCAATACTTATAATTAAAGACCTGATAATAGATAAAAATAAACATTCCGTGAAGTTAAAGGGAGCTAATGTTTCATTGACTCCACTAGAATTTTCGATTTTAACGCTACTTGCAAGCCGACCTGGGCAAGTTTTTAGTTCGGAAAAAATTTACGAGAATGTATGGAAAGAACCGTATGGGTATTCTGAAAATACCGTAATGGTCCATATTCGTAACTTAAGAGAAAAATTAGAGGAAAACCCAAGAGAGCCTCTGTACATTAAGACAGTTTGGGGAGTTGGCTATAAAATTGACTAAAATTATGCGAAATTCAGAAAAAAACAAACGAATTCAGACCAATATTTTAATCAAGATGGTGTTGAGCTTAATAATTGCCATTACAATAAACATCTCAGTTAGCCTCTTATTCTTTCACTTAGGAAATGTAACAAAATGGGGATGGCTATTCAAATCTCTGGCCTATCTTCTTACACCCATGTTTTTAGTTATTTTTGTTATTACATTTTTTACATTGACCCGAGGAATTGTCAAAGATTTAATTGCATTGGAGCACGGACTTCAAATTATTTCTGAAGGTAATTTAAGTTACCGGGTAACTATCGAACGACAAGATGAACTGGGATCGGTGGCGTTAAACATCAATCGGATGGCCGAACATCTAGAGAAACAGATCATCAAGGAACGTGAAACTGAAAAATCAAAGATGGAGATGATCACAGGTATTTCACATGACTTACGTACACCACTTACAAGCATTATCGGATACATTGAGCTTTTACGAACAGGTTCGTTTAAAGATAAAGAAGAATACACGCGTTTCATTCAAAACACCTACAACAAAGCGATTCATATGAAGAAGCTACTTGATGATTTATTCGAATATACCCGGCTTACTTCAGTTGAATCCCAGATAAAACTAGAAAAAATCGATTTATCTCAGCTTTTGAATCAGTTGTTATTTGAATTCGAACCGATCGCTCAAGAAAATAGCATGAATCTCGTGAAAGATTTCTCTGACTTACCACTATTCACTTTAATTGACAGCGAAAAAATTGCCAGGGCTATCGATAATCTTCTTATGAATGCATTAAAATATTCCTTCAAGCCAGGAAGCATTTACATACGGATGACAACCAATAGTGACATTTCCATAGAAATTGAAAATAAAGGGACTCCTCTTACACGAGATCAAGAGAAAAGACTATTTGACCGATTTTATAAGGTTGACCATTCAAGAAATAGCGAAGGAATTCAAACAGGAGCTGGACTCGGTCTTTCCATTGCCAGAAATATTGCTGAGTTGCACGAAGGAACCTTAACACTTAAACATACTAATGATGTCTTCACATTTCAACTGAGATTGCCCCTTAAAGATAATTAATACCGCTAAGCAAAAAAGTGCCCGATCGGATACTTACGCCGAGGGAGTTTAGGAAGAACGCAATGGAATCTAAAGAACCGCTAAAGACTTTGTCTTTAGCACTTTTATCAATTAGAATTATGGGGAAAAGGGTCAAATCCGAAACCTATTGGAGTGAAACCATGATTAAGATCCTCGTTGTGGAAGACGATAAGCATGTCAGAAAGTTGATGAACGCTGTCCTGAAACGGGAAGGTTATGAAGTGTTAACAGCCGAGAATGGAATCCAGGCACTGGAAGTTCTTGAAATCCAGCACATTGATCTGATTATCCTCGATATCATGATGCCGGGGATGGATGGTTACGAATTTGCTGAAGAGCTAAGGAATGCGAACAACATGATCCCGATCCTCATGGCCACGGCCAAACAGCTTCCAGAAGATAAGAAAAAAGGCTTTCGCCTCGGAACCGACGATTATATGACCAAACCTGTAGATACAGAAGAAATGCTGTTGAGAATACAAGCCCTACTGCGCCGCTCGCAGATTGTAAGCGCCCGTAAGCTTGTAGTCGGTAAAATTATTCTTGATTTTGATACGTTAACAGTAACTCGAGACAATGAAAAACAGATGCTTCCCCAGAAGGAATTCCATCTCCTTTATAAGCTTTTATCCTATCCGGAGCGCATTTTCACTCGAATCCAGCTGATGGACGAAATCTGGGGGATGGACAGCGAGACTACGGACACTACGGTTAATGTACATATCAACCGATTGCGGAAACGTTTTGAAAACTATCCGGAATTCGAACTTGTGTCCGTCCGCGGTCTCGGATACAAGGCGGTGAGAAAATGATCAAAAAGCTAAGCAGCAAAATCAGTCTGCCAATCTACTTCTCGCTTGCTGTATTCATTATTTTCCTCATTACAGTGTTAATCACCGGAATTCTGACCTACTTGTCCTTGGCCTTCGGCCTACTTGATGAGCGGATTCTTCAGGACAAAAAAATTCTCACCTTGATTATATTGATTGCCTGCATTATTATCGGCACCGTCACATCAGTAATTACCAGTCGCAGAATGCTGAAATCAATCCGCACATTTATTGATGCTATTGACCAACTGGCCGGAGGCGATTTCTCCATGCGTCTGCAGCTCAAGCACCCTCCGGAGTTCAAGATTCTTTCCGAGAATATTAACCGGATGGCCGAGGAACTGGGTGGCATTGAAATTCTGCGAACAGACTTTGTAAACAATTTCTCCCATGAATTCCGTACTCCGATTGTATCGATTAAAGGGTTCGCTGAAATCCTGAAGGATGACGAGCTGAGTAAGGATGAACGGAATGAATATCTGGATATTGTTATCGAGGAATCTACCCGTCTGGCTACACTGGCCTCCAATGTATTGAACCTCTCCAAAGTGGAAGCACAGGCCATATTAACCGACCGGCAGCCCTTCAATGTCGGAGAACAAATTCGCCAATGTGTCCTGCTACTGCATACTAAACTTACGAAAAAGCATATTTCCTTCAAAGCAAACGTACAGGACTATATGGTACCTGGGAATAAAGAGATGCTGAACCAGGTCTGGCTGAATTTATTGGACAATGCGATTAAATTCACTCCCGAGCACGGCGAAATCGAAGTTACTATGAGGCAGTTGAAAGATCAGGTTGAAATTACGTTCCGTGATAATGGAGCAGGCATCAGTCCAAGTGCACTTCCCAAGGTCTTCGACAAGTTCTATCAGCAAGATACCTCTCACTCTACTGCCGGTAATGGCCTGGGGCTTACGATTGTCCGAAAAATCATTGAGCTGCACGGCGGAACCGTCACCTGCGACAGTGTTCCAATGCAAGGAACCACTTTTACCGTGCTGCTCCCCGATTTTAAAAAGGTAAATAAAGAATTGGGGGTTACCAGTAAATGAGTGTACATTTCAAAAAACTGAGCGGCTTTAACCGGGGAATTCTCCTTGAATTATTGACAGATGCGTATTCATTTGATCGCAGATATGAACAAAACTCTATTTCTGATTGGCAGGATTTTGACAACTTTTTCTTTGACCATTTACAAATTGCAGATAAATATGCTTTTATCACAACTGTAAATGATGAACCCATCGGATTTGTGGTGTGGGACCCGAGAAACATGCCTGAGTATGCAGAAATTGGGCATAATTGCATTGCTTCAAAACATAAAGGCAATGGCTATGGTAAAATCCAGCTTCAAGAGGCGGTTAATAGAATCACCCAGAATGATGTAACAAAAATTATTGTAACCACGAATGACGATTTAAACCCTGCTCAACGGATGTACGAAAGTGTTGGATTCACAATGTATCAAAAAAGGAAAAGTGAAACTGGCGCAGATTTTATTGAAGAATTCATAGATTATGTATATTTTTTATAAAATGCTAATGTGTTCACGTATATCTGCTCAAACACAAGAGACCACCCCAAGTAGTCATTCTATGGCTTAAGGGACGGTCTCTTCTTTCTTTTCATAGCAAAAGTTAACTTTCAGTTTATCATTCTTCGTTAAGATCATAGCAACGATAATGCAAAGGAGTCATTCTTATGTTGAAATTACTCAAGAATCTGGAACCCAAAGAATGGTTCTTATTCGGTATCAGTCTCATGTTCATTATCGCTCAAGTCTGGCTGGATTTAGAACTGCCTGACTACATGAGTGATATTACCCGGCTGATCCAGACACCAGGGAGCGAAATGAATGAAATCCTTGTCGCAGGCGGTTGGATGCTGCTCTGTGCTCTTGGCAGTCTGGCGACCTCGGTTGTTGTAGCGGGCATTGCTGCAAGAATAGCAGCCGATTTGTCTGCAAGATTGCGTTCCAAATTGTTCGATAAGGTACAATCCTTTTCGATGGAGGAGATCAGTAACTTCTCAACAGCCAGTCTAATTACCCGTTCCACGAATGACATCACGCAAGTACAAATGCTGATTGTGATCGGCTTACAGCTACTTGTGAAAGCACCCATCCTCGCAGTGTGGGCGATACTCAAGATTTCGGGCAAAAGCTGGGAGTGGACTCTTACGACAGGTGCCGCGGTCGCATTGCTAGTAGTTATTGTCGCAGTCTGTATCGTGCTCGTCCTGCCTAAATTTAAAAAGCTGCAGCTGCTTACAGATAATCTGAATCGTGTATCCAGAGAGAATCTTAACGGTCTTCGTGTCATCCGGGCATATAATGCCGAGGAATATCAAGAACAGAAGTTCGCTGTAGCTAACAACGAGCTTACCAGCACCAACCTATTTGCCAACAATGTAATGACCCTATTGATGCCGAGTATTACTTTGATTATGAGTGGACTCAGTCTCTCCATCTATTGGGTGGGTGCAGTGCTCATTCAAGCAGCCGAGGGTACTGCCAAGATGGGCTTGTTCTCAGATATGATCGTATTCTCATCTTATGCCATGCAAGTGGTTATGGCCTTTATGATGCTGATTATGATCTTTATTCTACTGCCCCGTGCTCAAGTATCGGCTAAGCGTATCAATGAAGTGCTAGAAACAGTACCTAGCTTGAAGAATGGATCAGTAACTCAATTCCCTGTGAAGCGAGAAGATGAAATTGAATTCAGGGGGGTTAGCTTCAAATATCCAGATGCAGAGGAATATGTGTTGGAGAACATCAGCTTCACGGCGAAGCAGGGGGAGACGGTTGCTTTTATCGGATCTACAGGCTGCGGGAAAAGTACACTTGTTAACCTCATTCCCCGTTTCTATGATGCTACAGAAGGCGAAGTGCTGGTAAATGGTATCAATGTCAGAGAATACGACCAGCAAGCGTTGCGGAATAAAATGGGCTATGTCTCTCAGAAGGCTGTTCTATTTGGTGGAACAGTGTCCTCCAATATTGCATTTGGTGAGAACGGATCCGGTCAGGTCCTCATTTCAGATATTGTAGATGCGGTGTACACTTCCCAATCCTCTGAATTTGTAGAAAAGCTAGAGGGGAACTATGATGCCCATATCGCCCAAGGCGGAACGAATCTGTCTGGCGGGCAAAAACAGCGGCTGTCGATTGCCAGAGCGATTGCCCGGCGTCCAGAAATATTAATCTTTGACGATTCTTTCTCCGCGCTTGACTATAAGACTGACCGCAAACTGCGCAGTGAGCTTAAGAAAGACGCGCATGATTCAACGATGCTGATCGTTGCACAGCGTATTGGTACGATTAAAGATGCCGACAAGATCATTGTGCTGGAAGCCGGACGAATCGCAGGTATGGGAACGCATGACGAACTAATGCAGTCCTGCGACGTCTATCAGGAAATTGCTTATTCTCAGCTTACGAAGGAGGAGCTTGCATAAATGAAAACCAAAAATAAAGGCCAGAATACATGGAGCAAGCTGCTCCGCTACTGCCGTAAATATGTTCCGGTTATTGTGATTGCGCTAATCTGCGCGGCAGCTGGAACGGTGCTCACGTTATTCGGTCCGGACAAACTCTCCGAGATCACCGACAAAATTACAGCTGGTCTTGCCGGCAGCATCGATATGGACGGCATTACTACCATTGGCATTACCCTCGTCGTAATTTACGGCGTCGGTGCGTTGTTGTCACTCTCGCAAGGCTTGATCATGTCGATTATTACCCAGAAGGTCTCGAAGAAATTAAGAACTGATCTGGCTCATAAAATGAACAAACTTCCAATATCCTACTATAATAAATCGGCCACAGGTGATATTTTATCCCGGGTAACGAATGATGTAGATACCATCGGGCAATCGATGAATCAGAGTATTGGTAATGTCGTAACCGCCTTAGCTATGTTCGTCGGTTCGATCGTCATGATGCTGAAGACCAATGTAATTATGACCCTTACCGCTATCGTGGCAACGATCATCGGCTTTGGCCTTATGGTGGTCATTATGAAGAAATCGCAGAAATATTTTGCTAGCCAGCAGGAGTATTTAGGTAAAATCAACGGTCATGTCGAAGAAGTGTACACAGGACATAATGTAGTTAAAGCATATAATGGCGAAGCGCAGATGCGCACTACCTTCCAGGAATTAAATCAGGGACTGAAGAACAGCGCCTTCAAAGCGCAATTCCTCTCTGGGCTGATGCCACCCCTGATGGGCTTTATTGGTAATCTAGGATTCGTTGCCGTCTGTATCGTTGGAGGTGTACTCGCCATGAACGGTACGATTTCATTTGGGGTTATCGTCGCCTTCATTATGTATGTACGTTACTTTACCCAGCCGTTGTCCCAGATTGCCCAGGCCGCGCAGAGCCTGCAAGCTGCATCTGCAGCCGGCGGACGCGTGTTCGAATTTCTGGAGGCTGAGGAAATGGAAGACGAGAGCCATAAAGAGAACACACTGCCAACTGCTAAAGGTAAAGTAAAATTTGACCAAGTACAATTTGCGTATGAGACTTCAGAAAAACTGATTATCAATAACTTCTCGACAGATGTAAAACCTGGGCAAAAAGTGGCGATCGTTGGTCCTACCGGCGCAGGCAAAACTACGCTGGTCAATCTGCTCATCCGGTTCAACGAAGTGACGGGCGGAGAAATCTACATCGATGACACGCCGATCAGCAGCCTGACGAGAGAGAACATTCATGATTTGTTATGTATGGTCCTGCAGGATACCTGGCTGTTTGAGGGTACCATCAAAGAGAACCTGATTTATAATCAGCAGAACATAACAGACGAGAAGCTTATAGAGGCTTGCAAGTCCGTTGGCCTGCACCGCTTCATTAAATCCTTAAGTGACGGATACAACACCGTACTGAACGATAAAGTTAATCTGTCCGCCGGACAAAAGCAGCAGCTGACCATCGCTCGCGCGATGCTGAAAGATGCGCCAATGCTCATTCTTGATGAAGCTACAAGCTCAGTGGATACCCGTACAGAGCTGCTGATTCAACAGGCGATGGATAAGCTTATGGAAGGCAGAACCTCTTTCGTTATCGCACACCGGCTCTCAACGATCAAGAATGCTGATGTGATTCTGGTCCTGAAGGACGGCGATATCTTGGAAAGCGGCAGCCACGCAGAATTGCTGGCTCAGAACGGATTCTATGCAGAGCTCTACAATAGCCAGTTTGAGCAGGCTTCTTAAAAACGACAAAAAAACTGCAACTCAATCATGAGCTTGCAGTTTTTTATCGTCCGTTCCTTTTTTAGAAGCAGCTTATACCTCTCGCTGTCGCATCCCCTCAAACAGCAAAATCGTCGCTGCCATCGCCGCATTCAACGATTCAGCGCGGCCTGCCATCGGGATAATGATACTCTTGTCCACGAGTCGAGCAGTTTCCGGCGAAATACCTTTGCCCTCACTGCCAATCAACAGCCACTGACTGCCGTGAAAATCATGCTGATAGCACGATTCTTCTCCCTGCAGCGAAGTACTTACTAGCAGTGCCCCGCGTTCCCGGGCCTGTGGCAAAATCTCACTTAAATCTCCCTCAACCACAGGGAGATGGAACATCGATCCCATTGTGGAACGAATGGTCTTCGGATTGTAGAGGTCGGCACAGCCTTGGCCTAGGATCACTCCGTCTGCTCCCGCTGCATCCGCACTACGGATGATGGTGCCGACATTACCAGGGTCCTGGACACCGTCCAGGACAACCACCAGACTATCCTTCTTCGCTAGGATAGCCTCTACCGCCTGCTGTTCCTTCCGCACGATGGCGAACACCGGCTGCGGTGTATTAGTGCTGCTGCATTTCGAGATGATCGCCGTTGTTACGCCGATCACATCCATGCCCTGAACGGACTGAAGAATCCCCTTGAGTTCAGCGGGCATTCCCTTGTCCAGGTCATAAGCAAGGCATTCCACATCTGCTTCAGCCAGCAGCGCTTCCTGTACCAGATGAACGCCTTCTACGATATATTTACGAGCCTTGTCACGGTGCTTTTTCTCCTGCAGCCCGGCCCACTCTTTAACCCGCGTATTTTGCGGAGACATGATTTCCATAAAGTCTTCCTTTCTTATGCCTTGCCAGTTATTCTTGCTCTTATATTTTTTGCTCTTTATCTTTATTCTTCTTCTTTTCTACTCCCCTATAAACCTGATGATTACGTTATGGAGAGGAAATTTGGAACTGTAGGAGCGTAAGCGTTCGCCTTTGTCTCGGGATTTTATCCGCAGCAAGCGGTTCAAATCAAAAATCTGGAGACAACAGCGACCGGAAGTCCAACTTTCCTCGGAATAACGTACTCTATCAGGATACTCACCTACTGATACGCGATCTCCAGCTTCGTCAGGTTATCTTTATGCCCAACGATTACAAGGATATCCCCATCGATCAGGCGATCCTCTGCGCGAGGGGAGATGTTCATCTCTTCACCTTGGCGAATAGCCATTACGTTACAGCCATATTTTGCACGGATATCGAGCTCTTGTAGATTTTTCCCGAGCATCGATCCGGATACCTTCATGTCCAAAATACTATAATCAGGCGACAGCTCGATATAATCTAATATATTAGGCGAAGCCAAATGATGCGCAACCCGCATTCCCATATCCCGTTCAGGATAAATCACCTTGTCTGCACCGATTTTCCCTAATACTTTGCCGTGCAGCTCACTTTTTGCTTTTGCGATAATTGCTGGTACACCAAGGTCCTTCAGGATTAAAGTTGTAAGAATGCTTGCTTGAATGTCCTCTCCAATAGCCACAACCACCACATCAAAATTGCGAATACCAAGTGCGCGTAGCGCTTCTTCATCCGTTGAATCTGCAGATACGGCGTGTGTTACTATATTTGAAATCTCCTGTGTCCGCTGCTCGTCCGCATCAATCGCAAGTACGTCAAACCCCATACCGCTGAGTGCTCTCGCAACACTGGATCCGAAACGCCCCATGCCAATGATGGCATATTGTTTTTTGGCCATGTCTTATGTACCTCCCGTAGCATTTCTATATCTAAAACAGTATAGCATACACGAACAAAAACTTGAATTTCCAGCACCTATACAGGGTACATTAAAACGAAGTGAATATCACTATATTTCAAAAAGGAGGTACTTTATGCCGGTTACTATTGACTTACGCCAGGCGATTATTCATAAAGTGCATGGTCAATCTGAAGAAGATTTGCGGCATATGATTGAAGGCTCGGTAGACGGACCGGAAGCAGCACTCCCGGGACTTGGCGCCGTGTTTGAAATGATATGGAAGGACTTAGACACCGCTAAGCAAGACAATTTGGTTTCTATGCTGCATGATCACCTGGAGACGATTACTCCCGGGAATATCACGTCATAGGTAGCCGCAACTAGTCAAAAACCTCCGCTTTCCCATTGTGCAGTTGCACGCTGAAGGCGGAGGTTTTTATTAACAATCAGAAAGTTGTAGCTTCCTTACTATAGCAATGCTTTTGGAGCCATCTCTAGGAACGTAGCTGTCGGGTTCTTATCCATCGCTGTCCGCATAGCATATTCATTCTCGAACAACACGACAAAATTGCCCTTCTTATCTGTAACGAGCGTAGAGTTAATTCGGAACTTACTCGCATCCGGTTTAGCATCATCTACGATCCAACGCGCGAACTGGTATGGCATACGCTGCAACTGAACATCCACACCATATTCACCCTTCATGCGGTACTCGAACACTTCAAACTGCAGTTGTCCAACTACGCCGAGCAGAATATCGTCAAAGTTAACCGTACGGAATACTTGAATCATACCCTCTTCAGTCAGCTGATCGACACCCTTTTGGAACTGCTTCGATTTCAAAGCATTTTTAATACTCACTTTAGCAAAAATCTCTGGTGAGAATGTTGGCAGCTCATCGAATTCCAAATCTCCGGCCTGACTCAGTGTATCTCCAATTCTAAAAATACCTGGATCAAACAACCCGATAATATCTCCCGGATAAGCTTCCTCTACGATATCACGGTCTTGCGCCAAGAATTGTTGCGGTTGGGCCAGCTTAATGTCCTTGCCCGCACGTACATGCTTCACGCTCATACCTCGTTCGAACTTCCCGGACACAATACGTAGAAAAGCAATCCGGTCACGGTGAGCCGGGTTCATATTGGCTTGGATTTTGAACACATAGCCAGTAAACTTCTCGTTCATTGGTTCTACCAAACCTGTAGTACTACGGCGTGGTTCAGGCTTCGGTGCCAGATCCAAGAAATTATCGAGGAAAGTCTGTACGCCGAAATTGTTGATCGCACTACCAAAGAACACAGGTGTGAGTTCACCACTTAGTACTTTTTCATAGTCAAAAGCATCGCCTGCTACATCCAGCAGCTCCAGATCCTGACACAGTTGATCATGCAGATATTCCCCAGCCATTTCACGAATGATTGGATCACGATATCCGTCAACCTTTTGTACCTTGATTACGGAGTGATCGTCACCTTGGAACAGCTCCACCTGATTCTTCATCCGGTCATATACGCCGCATAGCTCACGTCCACTACCAATCGGCCAGTTCATAGGCACAGAGCGAATACCCAGTACCTGCTCCAGCTCTTCCATTAGATCAAACGGACTGCGTCCTTCACGGTCCAGCTTATTGATAAAAGTAAAGATTGGAATCCCACGTTTAGCACATACCTGAAACAGCTTGGTCGTTTGGGTTTCCACACCTTTTGCCACGTCGATAAGCATGACCGCACTATCCGCTGCCGTTAGTGTACGGTAGGTGTCCTCACTAAAGTCTTGGTGACCTGGTGTATCCAAAATATTCACGCGGTGATTCAAATAATCAAACTGCATCACAGAGGAAGTAACAGAAATCCCCCGTTGCTTTTCAATTTCCATCCAGTCACTCGTTGCATGCTTGTTCGCCTTACGGGCCTTAACCGTTCCCGCCAGACGGATAGCACCACCGAATAACAGTAGTTTTTCCGTTAAAGTTGTTTTACCCGCATCCGGGTGGGAAATGATCGCAAAGGTTCTGCGTCTGTCCACTTCCTTTTGCAGCTTCTGATCTATTGCTTTGTTCATTACACATATCCCTTCATATATAAAATTCCTGCTTCTGCTTCAATTACACTGGGGTTATCTTCAAATCGGTGCTCTGCTCATCGTTCATACCCCTTCATTTCTGAATGAATAGCTATCTTAGGTCTAGCTCCAGTCCGCTTCAAGTGAAAGCATCCTCTAAAGTATATCAAAATCCGGCAGACATTATCTACTAAAAAGCTATTGCAGCAAAATATCTCCCAAATCAGGTCTATATGCTGTTCACCAGTTCCCGTAGCTCAACAAGAAAAACGCCTGACTGCGTCCTTATTGCACTTATTCCCTAATAACAAGCCCATTCACGGGTGATTCAGGGCAGATAACAGCGCTAGCTCGTTTACGTTACCGGAGGCACACTATATTCGGTTTTTCGCATACATTTGGCTCGTTTACGTTACTGGCGGCACATTGTATTCGGTTTTTCGCATACATTTGGCTCGTTTACGTTACTGGCGGCACATTGTATTCGGTTTTTCGCATACAATCGGCTCGTTTACGTTACCGGCGGCACATTATATTCGGTTTTTCGCATACATTTGTCCTTAAGCTCGACTAAAACATGCATTTCGGAGGATAAGGTCCGTTCGGTCTCCCAAAGAGGTGTGTATTAATTGAAACAGGGCTCCCCATGGCCCCCCGTTGAATATAGGCCCCTCCCTTGATTTCGTTTCACATTTTTCCACAGTCTCTTATAATAAAATAGTTGTATTTCCTACACTTATAAGAAGTATTAGCATTTCCAATCGCCTTTAGTTGTATTTGATGCAATTAAAAATTCAATGTGCTAGCTTTTCGGCCTTATGCGGAGAAAATAGTTGCAGAGAATACACTTAAAAGACTAATTTCCACCCAATATGTGATTTTAATTGTACAAAGTGCAGTTATTTAAAAAATGCTCCTGTCGCCCGAGCGGCATTTGGAGCCAGAGTGGCCTGGGGAGGCTGAGTGTTCTCTAATCTCAGCATTACAAAAAATCTCCCTGCATCCTCTGCAGGGAGATAGCATTAAAGCAAAGTTTAGTTATTCTTCAGCCATACTACATTATCTTCTTCCTGACCGTTTACCGGCCACCAATGGAAGCCATCCTGAGCAAGCAATTGATCCGCTTCAACCGGACCCCAAGTGCCAGCAGGATAAGCAGATAGATCACTCGACTCTTCCTTCCAAGCCTTCGCAATACGATCCACGAACGACCATGCCGACGATACCTCATCCCAACGAGTGAAATAAGTGGAATCTCCACGTGCCGCGTCATGAAGCAAACGCTCGTAAGCTTCCGGGGAATTGATTCCAACCAAGCAGCTCTGACAGAAGTCCATAGCTAATGGTTGAATTTCAGACTCGGAACCCGGCTTCTTGGCATTAATCTTTACATAAATGCCTTCCATAGGGTTCACACGGATAACAAGCAGGTTAGGCTCCAGCGTATGCTTTTGTCCCAAATAAACATTGGTTGGCATTCCCTTGAACTCAACTACCACTTCCGTTGTCTTCACCGGTAGACGTTTACCTGTACGAATATAGAAAGGAACTCCAGCCCAGCGGAAGTTATCTACAAACACACGGGCAGCAAAATACGTCTCAGTACTCGATTCAGGATCAACCTTATCTTCCTGACGATAAGCAGGAAGGGTTTTTCCATTATGCAAGCCTTGAATATACTGTGCTCTCACGACGTTCTCACGAACTTCGTCAGACGTACCATAAGGACGAAGTGAACGAAGTACCTTCACCTTCTCGTCACGAATATCTTCTGCAAGCAGACGGCTTGGTGGTTCCATTGCAATCATAGTCAGCAGTTGCAATATATGATTCTGGCCCATATCCCGTAACGCTCCAGCATGGTCATAATAACCACCACGCTCTTCAACACCTACGGTTTCGCCAAGTGTAATTTGAATATTGGCAATATGCTTATTATTCCAAAGCGGCTCGAAAAAAGCATTTGCAAAACGAATGACTTCAATATTTTGAACCATTTCTTTACCAAGATAATGATCGATCCGGTAGATCTCCTCTTCCTTGAACACCTCACGGATCTGCTCGTTCAGCTGCTCAGCTGATTCCAGATTATATCCAAAAGGCTTCTCGATGACGAGGCGATTCCAACCTGTGCTATCCAGCATGCCGCCAGCCTTAAGGTTGAACGAGACACTGCCGAATAATTCAGGTGCCAGCGCAAGATAGAACATCCGATTGCCCGGAATTCTGAACTTCTCTTCAAGAGCTTCTGTTTGAGCTCTTAATTCACGGAAGCCATCAATATCGTTGATGTCCAGAGATTTGTATTCAAAATGCTGTACAAACTCATTCCATTCATTCTCTTCTCCCGCTTTATAACGGCAGAATTCAAGGATGGATTCCTTCACATCACTTCTAAATTCTTCCTGAGTACGCGGGCGCCGCGCCACGCCAATTACCGCAAAATCATGTGCCAGCTTACCTTCACGGTACAAGCTGTAAATCGCCGGGAAAAGCTTACGCCGGGCTAAATCTCCGGTTGCCCCAAAGATAAAAAAGACAGCACCGGGTGTGTGCAGTGCATCAAGGGTTTGATTTTCAGCCATGGCTCCTCATCTTTCTGTATGTAATATAGTTTATTGACATTCTCAGCGTCGAGAAAACGACGTTATGTCATTTTAGCATATTCCTAAAAAGGATGCTATCACATTCCTGACAAATACTCTCGGGATTTCGCAAATTTCAATTAAAATTTCTTATTACTATTTTACTTCATCTTATTAAACTATCTATATTGACGAAGTGTTTGTCACTTTATCCATTAATATAAGTGAATCGTTTTGTTTCTCAAGCTGTGCAGACGAACCTCCTATACCAATTAGTTACTTTCATTCAGGAATATTCTGCAAATCATCCGGGAACGTTAAAAGAAAAAAATTCGAAAGTCGAGCGCCCTTTAATGACTAACAAAACTCAGATCTCATTCACTACTGTAGATCAAAATGCCGATTACATCGAAGCAGCCTTGTTCTATACAGATGATCTCAAAAAAAGAACAATATCCTTTAACGGATCTGAAGGAATTCTCTTTTATCTGGAGTCCGTGGCAGACACAGAACTGATTGAGCGGAATGTGATTGCTCCCATTGACAATAACAAAGACAAAGAGCTTTCCAAGCTATTTACAACGCTCAGCTTCGGTATGGAAACAGAACTAACCAACGGCATTCAGGGACTTATTAACGGCGGATGCCTCTACTTTGTAGAAGGACTATCTGAATTTTATATCTTCTCCACTCCTGTCAAGCACGAACGAACCATAACCGAACCTTTAAATGAAGCAGTTATTCGGGGGCCGCATAACGGTTTTATTGAAGATATGACGGTTAACTTATACCAGATTCGTAAACAAATCACTACTCCAAACCTTACTATTCGCTACTTCACTCTTGGGAAAATCGCTCCCAAAAAGGTAGCTTTAATCTATATGGAGAACCTTGCCAATCCTGAATTGGTAAAAAAAGTAGAGTCTAGAATTAAAAAAATCACTCTTGATTCGGTGCTCTCCACCGGCTTTATTCAGGAATTAACGGAGGATAATTCGTACTCTATATTTCCGCAACATATCAATACAGAGCGTCCAGACCTTACCTCCTTCTACTTGCTGAAAGGATACGTCACAATCCTGCTGGATGGAGATCCCACAGCTCTGATTGTACCTGCCAGCTTCTTTACCTTCTATCAGACGCCGGATGACTATAGCAATCGATGGCTTATTGCCTCTTTTGTCCGCTTTATCCGTCTAATTGGTTTTATAACAGCATTTCAACTGCCCGCGCTCTATATTGCCACCGTTTCTTATCACTCCAGTGTCCTTCCCTTGCAATTGTTTTTTACGATTCAAGGTTCACTGACCCGGATCCCATTTCCTCCGTTGGTTGAAGCAATGCTGCTTGAACTCATATTCGAATTGCTGCGGGAGGCGGGGCTCCGTCTGCCCAGCCGTGTAGGTCAAACCATTGGGATTGTAGGCGGTTTGGTCATCGGGGATGCCATTGTTAAAGCTGGATTGGTCTCTTACACAATGATCATCGTTGTTGCATTGACTGCCATATCATCCTTTCTCATCCCTTCCAACGAGATGAGCTCCGCTATCCGATTTATGCGGTTTCCACTTATGGTTGCGGCCTCTTTGTTCGGATATATTGGGATATCATTTGGTTTGACACTTATTTTTGTACATTTGTGTAAGCTTGAATCTTTTGGACAACCTTACCTTACACCGCTAAGCCCGATAAATATTCAAGGCTTGAAAGACACCTTTTTGCGCCTTCCGATATGGTCCATCCGCAAGAATACAAGCAAATCAGGGGCAGAAGAAGAATAATCATTTAATCTGAACTGACAGGAGTTACAACAATGACTCAAAAAGAAAAAATGATAACAAGGGGGCAGCTTTTTTGTTTTATGGTTCAAGCCCAAATTGGGGTTGGCATTCTGTCTCTTCCCTTCAAGCTTAACGAAGCGGCCCAGGGTGGAGGAGCACTCTCTGTTTTGATTGCGGGCATCATTACCCAACTTTTTATCATTCTTCTATGGGTTCTGCTGAAAAATTTTCCCGGACTCAACTTATTTTCTATATGCTTAAAGCTCGGAGGTCCAATTATCGGCAGGATACTTATAATTGCTTACATCGGCTATTTTATTCTGCTAGGCTCCAATATTATGTTCAGTGCGGTAGAGGTTCTGCAGAGGTGGATGCTGCAATCCACACCAAGATGGGCAATATTAGCCCTTTTCTCGATCATGACTATCTATTTGGCAAGGGAAAAGCTTACAGTATTGGCCAGATTCTTTACACTGGCAACAGTTCTCTTTGTCCCGCTTATCCTATTTGTCAGCTACGGTTTAACTCAAGCCCATCTGGAATTTATGCTCCCCCTTTTGGAGAACGGGTTCTGGAATATCATGAAGGGAGTACAGGATTCAACTATATCTATGTATGGTTTCGAAATGATGCTGATCGTCTATCCGCTTTCCGAAGGTACAAATAAACAAAGATTAATATCCATTAGTTTAGCCAGTGGGTTTGTAACCCTGCTCTATGTCTTCGTGGTCTCTACCTGTCTAATGGTATTTAACTCCGAGCAAATCAAAATGATACCCGAGCCCGTCATCTACTTAGTAAAATCTCTTAACTTTTATATCGTGGACCGTGCAGATATCTTGTTTCTGCCGATCTGGGCCGTTACGCTTGTTTGTTCTATTGTTAGCTACTGCTACGCAGCATCCATTGGACTCAGTGTTTTATTTAGTCGAAAAAGCCATAAACGTTTTACTCCTTTTGTAAAAATCATTTCATTTATGATTGCACTTGCACCTGTAACTCCTGCTGGTGCTCATCTTTTTGATACAGTTACAACCTATGCAGCCTATGTGTTTATTGCCGGATTTTCGATGGTATTACTGATGCTTTCCCTATTTATGAAGAGAAAGTCAGGTGGTTCTGCATGAAGTTTGATATGAAATTCAAGTCACATGTACTTTTAATTACCCTTATTTCCATCTGCCTTACTGGATGTTGGGACCGGGAATATTTGAAAGACCTGCATCTGGCTTATTGTGCAGCAATTGATTATACAGAGAATGGAGAGGTCAAAGAAACCATCGAATTAATCATTCCGCCCGATATTGAGCAAAGCGCTACCAAGAACGAAATCCATTCGAGTTTCGGACCGACCGTGCGCAATGCGAGCGATCAATTGCGAAATAAAGTCAGGGGAAACATTAGATTTATTAAATATGGCTTTGAGCTTATGGGAAGGACTACGGCTGAGAAAGGCCTGTACCCTATTCTGGATGTGAATTACAGGGATCCAAGCAATCCGACATCCAACGTTCGGCTAATTATTACGGAAGGTGAAGCTTCCCAAATTCTTGAACAAAAAAAGGTTGGGGAATTACAGATCGGTGAATTCCTTAAGCAAAAGATCGATAGTCTGGAAGAAATGAGTATTTTTCCAAAAGAAACGGCAGATACCGTGTTCCGCTCCCTGATGGATCCAGGGCATGACTTTGCTCTTCCATATCTAGGCAGAGATGGGGGCGAAATAATCACGAAAGGGGTAGCTCTTTTTCATGATCAGAATTACAGCGGAATGTTGAACCCCGATCAGTCAATCATGATGGTTCTGTTGATGGGACAAAAGGGGAAAAATGCCCGCTTCACTAAGAAACTTGATTTGGGACATTCCGATGATATTCGGAATTTCATTACTATTAATGTGGGTTCAAAAAAAATAAAGCGGCAATTCAAGGTAACCATTGCTGATGATGAAAGCATTGATGTAAATTTGGGCTTGGAGCTGCAAGCCGTCGTAGAAGAGTTTACAGATGTACTTGACGAGAAAGAACTTAAAAAAGTCAGTCAAGATCTTTCGGATTTGCTTACAAAGGAAGCCAAGACAGTTGTTAATGAAATCCAAAAGGCAAACTGTGATATCTTTGGTGTAGGAAGAAAACTTATTGCTTATCATCACAATGTCTGGAGCAACAAAAATTGGTCTGAGGATTACCGGAAAGTAAAATTCCATACCAAGGTTGATGTTAAAATTGTAAGTACGGGCATTCTACAATAGATCCTTGATTGGTCTTTTTCAATATTCTATTGTTATTAATGGTAATCCAATCGTAACGCGGCTGCTGCCCTCTTTTGCATCCTGATGAATAGCTGCCTGTAGGACTACCTCGTGGTTTCCGCTGATTACGGAATGCAACAATGCCGATGTACTATAAGTATGGCTGGCTGTTGTTTCGTCTTCGTAGCTTTCCTGTACTTTAAGATCGGGCAGCTGTGCGTACATATTCTGCTCCGTTAACAGTAGAGCCTTCTGAGGGTGCTCCTGCTCCTTCGCAGCCCCCTGAAGCGAGGTATTCCATTCCGCTGTGATGCCGATCTTCTGTAGTTTCGCACCAGCTTCTTCTGCTTCAGCTTGCAGATCCGGAGTATTTAACAAATCAGGTGTCTCCAGGGTTACAATCACATAACTACGTCCGTTTCCAAGCTCACTCCAGAACATGGTGGTTTGGAAACCGGCTCTGTCGGCGGCCGAACGGTAAGTAAGATGTTCCCCCCCGTCTTCCCGGCTTGTTTCTCCCAACCCAAGATCATCGGATAGGTTAGTTGCAGTGACACCAGCCTCTAGACCATCACCATTGAATTCTCCCTGCCATTTTAAAACTAAACGAAGAGGGGAGCCGGGTACTGTAACACTTTTACCAAGGGAGGTCAGGAGAGGAAGTGACTTTTTCAATTGGGCGATCTGGCTCTCTTTTTCACCTTCACCCCGAAAACCTGCCAAAAGTAACGCTGTACAGCATAGAATCAATACCAGCAACGTTCCTTTAATACCGCTTTTTCGGCCTGCACCATGTCTCTTTCCCTTACTTTCTTCCACATACCCCACAATCCAACACCCTCTCAATCCGGTCTATTAATCTACTAAACAGGATGTCCGCTTTACAAGATTTTATACGGAGACAAGTATTTTCATATACTCGTGCACACAAAAAAACCAGCCCTTCTTACTCTGGCCAGTTCTTGTACTCACACCAATTGGGATATCCAATTATTCAGCTAGTCCATTTTTATATGCATAAATTGCTGCTTGGGTCCGGTCTTCCACACCCAGCTTCGCGAGAATATTCGTTACATGAAATTTCACAGTCTTGATCCCAATAATTAGTTGGTCCGCGATATCCTGATTCGATTTACCTTGCGCCAGCAGGCGTAATACTTCCATCTCGCGCTCCGTAAGCTCTTTATAAGCAGGGGATTCACCCTTTGCATTGTTTCGAAAACGATTCATCATTTTAGAGGCGACCTGTGACTCCAGTACAGACTGGCCTCTTGCCGCAGCGCGTATGGCATCTGCCACTTCACTAGCTCGTGAGGTCTTTAGTAGATAACTGAACGCACCTGCTTCAATCACCGGATACATTTTTTCATCATCCAGATAGCTTGTCAACACAATAACTTTGATTTCGGGATACTGCTTCATTAAGTGTTTGGTCGTTTCAATCCCATCCATCCCATCCATTACGAGATCCATCAGGACTACATCCGGATTGTACTCTTGTGCCAGGCGGATACCTTCTTCCCCACTTCCAGCTTCCCCTACGACTTCAATTCCGTCTTCAGTACCTAGAACAGCAGCTAGTCCGATCCGCACCATTTCATGATCATCTACAAGCAATACCTTAATGGCTTCCTCCATCTCCATGGTCACTCTTTCCTCCTATTATTCATTGACTAACGGAACGGTAATTTCAATCCGCATTCCTTTACCCGGAGCGGTAATAAACTGAATGGAACCTCCGATTTCATTCATCCGCTCCTGCATATTCGACAAACCGTAGGAAGTTTGTTTACTATCATCCAATTCAAAACCAATCCCATCATCACGGAGCGTCAAACGAACCGTATCTCCTCGCCGATGCAGCCTGATTTCCATCTTTTCTGCTTTCGCATGACGAAGCGTATTGGAGATTGCCTCCTGCACAATACGGAATAAGTGATTCTCTACCCCTTTTAGCAATTGTACATCAGGGTCCATCTCAAACACGATTTCAATCGGAACCTTAACCTTAAGTTCCTTGATCAACTCCTGCAGCCCCTGCTCTAATCCCTTACCTTCCAAATAAACAGGTCTTAAATGAAGCAATAGTGCTCTCATCTCTGATTGGGCTACAGCAGACATTTCTTCGATAAGTGCAATTTGCCGTTGCGCCTTGTCAAAATCCTTCTCCAGCGTCCGGCCTACAGCCGTGGCGGTCATAGAGATCGCGAACAACTGCTGTGAGACTGCATCATGCAATTCACGCGCAAGCCGCTGGCGCTCTTCCATAATAGCAGATACTCGTGCTTGCTCCGCGAGCTTCGCGTTATTTGTAGACAATCGCTGCAGTGTTGTCACTTGGTTTTCCCATTTTCCACTAATTCGGCCTAATTGTTCTCCGAGCCTTCCCAGCTCATCGTCACCCAAGTCAGGCATAGATAGCGTTAAGTTTCCCTTCTCCCACAATACGAGAGTTTCTCTCAGGCGTTCCAACTTTCGCTTTACTCGGAAGCTCTGATAGAAACCAAAGCCAACCCCGAACCCCATGGGCAGCAGAATTAGAGTAAATGCCGTGCGTAATCCAATCATCCAGCTTTCAAAAGGCTTTAAATAGCCATATGTATACATGGTGTACAATATCACAAGCAGCATGACAAAAGAGAACAGAGCCCCCTCACCCATACTGCGTGACATCATATTTTTGTTCTTTTTATCCATACGGGGACCCTCCCTTCTGTATCAAACTAATCAGGATAATCGCACATCCAAATCTCCCATCAAATAAGACACACTAAACTTTACCTTATATTCACTGCTCTCATAGTTAGGGGACTTCCAATTCAGACGGTTTAGCATACCAGTATCGCGCCCATTACCGAATTCAATCGATCCAAAAAGCACAAAGGCTTCTATTTCTACACCATAATCATCTGACAATTGAATGTCCATATCACCAAAGATTCCTTGAAACAGCATAACCGTTTCCTTTTGCTCCGCCATAGCCAGTGAAAGATCAAGATCGGCCTCTCCAAGGATATGCCATGAGCTGAGGCTATGCATCACCCAGGGTGAGCGATCCCAGTCAAATCTAGACGAAAAGTTTTGCTTCTGCATAAACCCTTCCTTACGCTGAACTCTTTTGGATTTAGTAAAAAACATCCCCAATGAAATCAAACAAATCCCCAGCACGAGCACCAAATGATCCAGCAAAAGTAATATAGCGCCAATCCCGAGCAGCTTATAACCCTGCTTCACTTTTCCTGACGTCGTGCGGTAGACCCCTAGGAACAGGAATAGAAGCGCGACAATGGAGAAAAAGCCGAGCCATCTACCAAAAATCATCATGCAGCCAACACCGATCAGTCCGATGGCAATCAAACGGTTTCGTTTATCCATTTCGCACCTCCCAAAAGTTTTGCGTAGCAAAACTAACTTTGTAAGCAAAACTACAACCATCAATATATTATAGCCAGCCGCTACAAAAGCCATATCGGTATGGAGATCCATACCGTATGGCTTCTTCTTGTCCAGCATATCATATCTACTTAAGTTTTAGGAACAGGATTTATTCTTCTTTTTTGTTTAAAGAAGGAGCAGCCGGTGTATCATTCAGCTTGCTTCTCAGTGCAGCCAGTTGCTCATCCACTTTCAGTTGCTTCTCAACATCGACTGGTTTAGTGTAGGCAGCGGATGGGCTGTAAGGTGCACGCATTACATCTGCTTCTGCTTCAAGCTGCATAATCTTCTCTTCCATCCGGTGGAATCCGAGTGACGCACTGCCACTTTCGATGGAATGTACGCTGCTGATTTGCGTCATTTGTTTCTTCGCTTTAGCCATTTGAGCACGGGATACGAGCTCGTTACGCTTGTTGCGCAACTTGTAGAATTCATCCTTCATATCATGCAGCTGCCCAACCAATTCCTTCGCTTGCACTTCAGCTTGAGCATGAAGATCGCTGTATTCCGCTTGTTTTTGATCGAAGTAGATTTTTTCTTCCAACAGCTTGCGAGTCACTTCTTCTTGGCCATTTTTCAGTGCCAATTCAGCTTGTGCTCCACGTTGTGCGGACATTTTTGCTGCTTCTTCCACGCGTTGTTTCATGCGGCGTTCGTTCGCCATTTGCTTGGCAACTGTAACTTCCGCTTCGTGGATTTCAGCCTCCATATCGCGCAGATATTGGTTAAGCATTACGATTGGGTCCTCTACCTTATCCAACAAGTCATTTACCGACGCCTTAGTCATATCTTTAATTCTTTGAAATACTCCCATGATTTACAATTCCCCTTTCTCATATTTAGACAGTTTTTGTTTGAGTTCTTCTACTTCTTTTTGTAAAGCCTTTTTCTCGATATCCTTCATCATCGCATCCAAACCGGAATCCGGAGCTGAATATGCGTTGTTCTTCTCAAAATTAGGATTGTAGTTAGGTTGGCGTCCATAAGGTCCATGTCCGCCATTAGCATGCGGTCCGTGTCCATGTTCCGGTCTACCTGAGTAAGGACCATCGAATGGGCCACCCGGTGCACCAGGGCCTGGTCCGAAAGGATTATAATGCGTAGGCTCCTTCGGAATGACCAACGCTGCAATGAAGTACACTGGAATCACGGCACCTCCTGTAAACGGAATGCTGACCAGTAACAAAATCCGGAATAGCGTGGAATCAATACCGAGTGTCTCAGATAATCCACCTGCAAGACCCGTCATCACTTTATCTCTGGTTGAACGATATAATCGACTCATAGCGCTACTCCTTTCCACCATTGTTCAGTTTCTCCTTTAAGCGAGCCATTTCTCTTTCGAGTACGGTTGCTACAGTCTCACCTGCTTGCACCGCATATTCCTGTCCCATGCGACGCACATCGCGCAAGCTCTTCGCTTCTAATTCCCAATCTGACATCCGATCTTCCAGACGTCCGAACATTTTGGGAACATCACCGCCGTTACCATAAGCACTTGCTCTTTGGTTCATACGTTGCTGCAGTCTCAGCGACTCCATACGTGCTGCGTAATACTGACGTTTGCTATAAACTGTCTGGTACTCTATTTTCAGCTCATTCAGCTGTCCCTCAAGTTCAAACAAGGATTGCTTACTTTGTTCTAGTAGCCCGCTGTACTGCTCCAACTTTTCCTCGTGAATGATCTTTTCTTGCAAAGCCAGCTTTGCAAGATGATCTTCTCCTGCCTTTAATGCGAGTAATGCCTGTTCCTCACGTTTATTTCTCATGGCAGTCGCTTGGTTCACTTGCTGTTGCAATTGCTTCGTATGGGAAGCGTATTGCTGATACAATCTTTCAGCTTCACTGATTTCCTCGCGAGTTGAATGTAGAAATTGATCAATTAGCTTCACAGGATCTTGGCTTTGCTCTAGACGTTCATTTAGATTAGCTACTGTAATATCCCTCATGCGACGAAAAACACTCATAATCTCCTGCTCCCTCCCTGCTTCTTGTTTAAGTACAATCCTTCTTAATAAGTACCATTTCTTCTACCCTTTAAAGCTGACACTCCCCATACGATCAACGCCACACCTAGAAGTGGTCCGATGATCCAGGAAAGCTTCGCGATCAAGGTCATGACACCAATGAACATTAGTACCCAACCGATAACCTTGCGTCCACTCTTAATCCCATAGTACCCGAGAACAACCAGCAATACTGGGAACAGTAGTCTGAAAATACCGTGAATCAGAGGAAGTGCTAAACCGAGTAGCATTACCGCACCAATCACAATCAGCACAACCGCCAATCCGTTTCCTTGTCTTCTTTGCATTATTTTCTCACCGCCTTTCGTTGTCCTTAACCTTATAGCCTTATTCTAGAGCAATTCGCAGACTTTCAAAACAGACCAACGACGGTTTTTGGTACTGGACCTTAGTCGAGGTAGCTGTGCGACTGCAGACCACTATAGGGCTAGCAAAGCACTTTTCCTCCATGAAATAGCGACTTTAATGAGAAAAACCCCCAATTTAGGAGGCTAAGCTTCGAGTACATTCAGAATCAGCGTAACGGCAAAAATATAGAAAAAACACTGCCTTTACTTAACTCCGATCTCACTTTTATATATCCACCCTGCTCGGTCACAATTTTACGGGCTAAATAAAGACCTATGCCAACACCTTCTGTTCCATTACAACCCGCTCCTCGGTAAAATCGTTTGAAAATGTCATTCATCTCAGCGACAGGAATTCCTATTCCACCATCAGCAATATCAATCCTTGCAAAAAGATCATATCTGCGAATCGTAATTCTAACACTGCAGGACCCGAGCGTATATTTCAGAGCATTATCGATGATGTTATAGATAGCTTCTCCCGTCCACTTGGGATCATGTTGCAGCGTAATCTCCTGATCCATTTCCAGTAAGATCTCTATATTCTTTTGCTCGGCTGCTGGAAATGCCTGTTTGATGGCTGACAGCACAGTATTCTCAAGATTATGCTTCTCCGCAGCATGAAGCTCTATAATACCGGATTCGAGCCGTGATAACTTGATCAGATTCTCCATAAGCCAAGACAGCTTCTCAATCTGACTACCCATATGGCGAGTAAATTCACTGCGTGTTTCAGCGGGGAGCCCTTCATCCATAAGAAGACTGTTATACATCCCTAAATTGGCTAAAGGGGTCTTCAGTTGATGAGAGATATCAGAGATCAATGTTTTGACTTCATGACTCTCTTCACGGTAGCGCTGCTTCTGCGAAGACAACAGCTCAGATAATTGAATAACCTGATGCTGTAATTTAGAGAGGAGTGTATCCTTCTGCACCGGGAACATCTGAGTCATTTGTCCATTAATAAGATCTTGAATCAATCCCGACAATGAAGATAGCGTGTTTAGCATTTCTTTACGAAGCGCGAGCACAAAGCTTATAAACAGCAGAACCATCACGCTAATAAACACCACGCATCCAATAACTACATGCTTCTCAGGCATATAATAGATAAGCATAGATACAAACAACACAACGACTACTGCCAAAAGGGTGAACGAGCTCCAAATAATTTTTCTAAAAGGGTTCTTCATCCTTACTCTCCCCATGTGTAGCCAATGCCGAATACGGTTTTAATGTATTGACAATCTTTAGGATCATCCTCAATTTTGGCCCGTAGCCTACGAATATTTACGCTTAGCGTATTCTCATCCACGAAATTACCTTCTATATCCCATAGCTTCTCCAGCATTAACCTCCGAGTAAGGACCTGACCGCTATTCTCGGTTAAGATAGCAAGGAGACGATACTCATTGGTGGTTAGTTTTATTTCTTGCCCATATTTATAAACCTTCATTTTGGCTGAGTTAATTGTAATATCCTTGTATTGAAACAGCTCTGAGCCACCATCAGTGCCTGTTCGTCGAAGAACAGCCTTAACACGCTGCAAAAGTACGACCATGCTAAATGGCTTCGCAATATAATCATCAGCTCCTAGCCCAAATCCAGCTACCATATCCTGCTCAGTATCGTTGGCAGTTAGAAATATAACCGGAATGGAACTCGTTCGCCGAATTTCCTGGCACAGTGCAAGACCACTCCCATCTGGGAGGTTAATGTCCAAAAGGACCAGACTGATGGTCTGATCCTGAATTCTAGAAGCCGCCTCCTGAAAAGAATAGGCCTGAATAATATTATAGTTTTCTTTTGCAAGCATGAACTTCAGCCCCTCGTTTAAGAGACGGTCATCCTCTACAATTAGAATGGTTGTCATTAAACTCACCTCTATACTTATCATTGTAACAAGCATAGGAAGGCTACGCTGTTAATTAATTAGCTCTATTCCATTTGCCGCAGACGTTCCACAATGCTGTCCTTTTTGATTTGCTTATAAGCAATAAGCGGAACACTCAGGCAAACCGCAAAAACGAGTACAATCGCAATAGAAAGCGGAAGGGTTGGGAAGCTAAATACTGCATAAGTAGCCTCTTGGCTGAACAGGCTATAAACACCGTAACTGATTAATGTGCCTATTGTTGAGATTAGCAGTGTCGATATGATCGCATAACCTGCCCCTTCAAACAGCAACAGCTTTCTCATCTGCTTAGAGGTCATCCCGATACTCTCCATCACTGCGAACTCCAGCTTCCGAGCTACAACCCCTGTATACATAATATTAACGTAATTCAAAATTCCAATCAGCGCTAGAATGAGCGCAATTCCGCCACCCATAATGTAAAAGGTTAGCTTAGCCGATTCCATGAACTTTTCCATATACAGCTTCGACTCCAGCTTCAGCTCACCATCTCCGCCGATGAGTCCTTCCAATTGATCGGTAATCGGCTTCCAGTCTTTTGGGTCTGCATTAATATATACTTTACTTATAAGTGGGTCATTCATGAGTTTCTCCATAGCAGTATGGCTAATGTATACATTCGGAGCTACAAAGTGTGACGACTCTAGAGAGCTGAAATCAGCAAGCCCTCCAATTTCGAAAGATTGTGCTGCATCGCTATTTATAGGACTAATTTGAAAGTTATCTCCAATCTTAATACCTCCGAGATTAAAATTGTCCAGCAAGGCAATCTCACCCTTTTCAAAACGTTCCATATCCACAGTGATTCCTAATTTTTCTTCCATCTTCTTAACCTGATCTGCATCTACCCCAATAACATGGGTCATTGAGAACATGCTTTGAGGCTCAGCCAATTGTTCGTCGGTAGGGCGATCTGTGTGATATGATTTTGCGAATTCATCCACATACTTACTGAACACCTCAGGATCATACTTGATCTGACCTATCCCACTATAAGCTTTAAAGACCTCTTTTACTCCCTTTATATCCTGAATTTCCTTGATCATATCCCCTGTAATCTTGGCTTTCTCTTCCCCCTCAAATCCAAAGGACATCGTTTGATTGGACAGCGTGAAATCGTTATCCATGTATTCAGCAATAAAATGATCTGTACTCATACTAAGCACAAGTGTATTGATCACCAGAAAAGTTGTCAGTCCCAGAAATAAAGAGAGAAACACAACCATCGCCCGTTTTTTCACTCTAAAAATATTACGCCAAGCCAGTCGGTGCAGCTTAGATCCGCCAGTTCCCCGCTTCGTCTTAGCTTTAACCATCGTCCCTGTATATCTCACCGCTTCTATTGGAGAAACTTTGCCAGCGATAGAGGCAGGTTTGATAGCGCTAAACATGGTGGTCATCCAAGCAAACAACGCAGCTCCAATAAAGATTAACGGGTGAAAAGAAATCACCACGCCCGTATCCAAATCCATTGTACTCATGGCCAGCGGCACCATTACGAAGGAAGTCACAGCTCCTGCGGCAAGTCCCAGTGGGATAGCGATAAGTGCTAACCGTGAAGCCTGTGCCCTAACTATTTTTTTAATCTGCCGTTGTGTAGTTCCTAGCGTTCTAAGCAGACCATAGAACCTGGTATCCCGTGAGACAGAAATATAAAGCACATTATAAATCAATAAATATCCGCTCAACATAACAAATAATATAATTCCAGCGTAACCAATCAAAGTTGCTGTTCTATCCGAAGAGGTAGACGATTGGTTAGAGACAGGTTCAAGCTTTTGATTTTCTCCCAAAGGAATATCCTGTTGCAAACGTGAGATAAGTCCATCCGTATTTTTCTCATTAAATAGAATAGTGGCATTTTTGGGATTCTTAAGATCTACGCCATGAGCTGTAGCAAAAGCCCCCGATACCAGCATAGCTCCAGAATTTCCGGTACGAACATGACTGTAATCGGTAAACCATCCACTTAGTACGAAATTGCTACTTTGCTGAGATTTCACCCCATCACGGGTAAAAGAGTAAGTTAACGGCAAGCTCATACCAATCTGTGGATCATCCATCCCCATTGACTGTAATATCCATAAAGGAACGGCGATTTCATTTTCCTTATCTGGATAAGTTCCCTTTAGACCATCGATCACTGGCTTACGCATCTCTGTCCATTCTGTAGAGTCATACCAGAACAGAGCTAAATTAAGATCTCCTATTTCTGGCGTATTGATCACATTACCTACTCTGGACTGGAGTCCGATGGTCTTAATATAGGAGAGTTCCTTTAACTTGTTCATTTGTTGTTCTGACGGGGAGGTTAAGTAGACATCAGCCATGGTTCCGTTTATTTTCAATTGCTGCATTTCGAAGGTCTTATAGTTGCTCAGTCCAATACTAAAAAAAGAAGTAATGAGCCAGGTAGTAAGCACGATGGCCAGAATCACAAAACGATTTCGGGTCCGATTGGCTTTCAGGCTTCTGCTCGTCAGCTTTTTAACAACGGGCTTATTACTGTTTGGAAACATCATCACAATGCCCCTCCAGTAATTTTACCGTCCTCTATCCGGATGGTCCGGTCTGCAAGCTGAGCAATCTCTTCATTATGAGTAATCATTAGAATCGTCTGATTAAACTGTCTGCTTGTTACTTTGAGTAATCCAATGACCTCCTGGCTAGTGATGCTGTCCAAGTTCCCTGTAGGTTCATCTGCTAGGATAATGGAAGGTTTAGCTGCCAAGGCCCGTGCGATGGCTACCCTTTGCTGCTGACCGCCTGAAAGCTGACCAGGGAGGTTGTCCAATTTTTGCGAAAGACCTAACGTATTCACAATATGATCCACGAAATCCTTGTCTATTTTGTTTCCATCCAGCTCTATGGGCAACACAATATTCTCGTATACATTAAGAATCGGCACTAGATTATAGTTCTGAAACACAAATCCGATCTTTCTTCTTCTAAATACCGTCAACTCATCATCCTTCATCCCAAAAATATTTTTACCATCTATGATCACCTGACCCTCTGTCGCCCGATCAAGCCCGCCTAGCATATGTAAGAGCGTTGATTTGCCACTTCCTGAAGTCCCGACAATCGCTATAAATTCACCGTTGTGTACCTCTACGTTAATACCATCCAGTGCCTTGACCAGGTTAGTACCCTTACCGTAATGTTTTGTGAGATTAATTGCACTGAGTACAGACATATTTCCCATCTCCATTCCGCTTTGTTATTCTACAACCCATTATATAGAGAAGTTCTTACATTCTAGTGACACACCAAAATATCCCCACAAAGCGGGGCCTCCCAATACATACTTTCTGATATGTAAAAAAAGACTTGCCCATAATGGACAAGTCTCGTTGAATTACTAATCTAACTATTTAAGCTTATTTAAAAGCAGGCAACGCGATATCCGCATAGTTATCTTCAAGGAATTTCTTCACTTCTGGTCCGCTAATCCGTTTAGCTAGCTTCTGGATCGCATCAGAGTCCTTGTTGTCTTCACGCGCAACCAAGGTGATCGTGAATTCAGAATCCGCGCCTTCAGTAATCAGTGCATCTTTCTTTGGTGTCAATCCAAGCGGGCTGGCAT
Source organism: Paenibacillus sp. FSL F4-0236 (assembly GCF_038000135.1). Classification (NCBI taxonomy): domain Bacteria; kingdom Bacillati; phylum Bacillota; class Bacilli; order Caryophanales; family Paenibacillaceae; genus Paenibacillus; species Paenibacillus sp. FSL F4-0236. Next base: position 12,453 of record NZ_JBBOBK010000001.1, on the reverse strand, counting down.
AAGCCGGAGTCATTGCCACTAGATCTCCATCATCCAGCATACGGGCCAACATCAATAGATCCACTTCCTCAAACTTAAAGTTTTTTGGATTCTCAGTAATGTCTGCTTGTGTAGCCTTAATGCCTACACCTTCTTTTAGCTTAATCAAATCGGCTGCTGCGAACATTTGTAAAGAACGGCCGATATTTGAAGGGTCATTAGCCATTACTAGTGTTGCGCCTTCCGGCAGATCCGCAACATTCTTGTAACGCTTGGAGTATCCACCGTAAATAGCGTCATAGACAGGCTGTACCTCTACTAGATTGGAGCCTTTGCTTTCATTAAACTGCTTCATATAAGGAACATGTTGAAAAAAGTTAGCATCTACCTCTTTATTCGCCAAAGCCTCATTAGGCTGCACATTGTCAGATAGCACAACGATTTCAAGATCAATGCCATCTTCCTTCAGAAGTGGCTTCACAATATCCAGAATTTCCGTCATTGGTGGAATCAATGTAGCAATCTTTAATTTCGTTAGCTCATCGCTACCTTTTGCAGAATTGTTCTCGGCTGCTTTATTAGAGCCACAACCCGCTACGACCAATACCATTAACATAAGCACAACTATCATTGATTTTTTCATTACTACAACTAACCCCCAGTTTATATATTCAATCATTTTGTATTACAAAATTTGATGTACGGGTTGAACGATTAACGCTTATCTAACAGCCGTGAGATCGTACCTCCTGTGAATTGAACCAACTGAACCAATACAATCATCACAACAATCGCATAGATCATCACTTCAGTCTCAAAACGCTGATATCCGTAACGGATCGCAAAATCACCAACCCCGCCCCCTCCAACAACCCCCATTACGGTCGAGTAAGAGATAAAACTAATGGTGGAGGTAGTAAGTCCGAGCACTAGACCCGAACGAGCCTCTACATACAGAAACTTAAAGATCAACCCCAGCTTCGAGGCTCCCATAGACAACGCCGCTTCTATGACTCCTTTAGGAACCTCCAGCAAAGACTGCTCCACCAGACGAGAGTAATAAGCAATGGCAACAATGGATAACGGAACCGTGGCAGCCATTGTTCCAATCGCAGTTCCGACGAGGAAACGAGTGACCGGAATGAGTGCAACCACAAGCAGCAGGAATGGAAATGAACGGATAATATTTACGATGCTGTTGAGTACCAGTGACAATGTTTTATTCTCATAGAGCTGCCCTTTTCGGCAAAAAAACAACAACGTCCCGAGTGGAAGCCCCAGCAGCAGTGCGGCACCAACAGAAATACCGACCATTATAAAAGTTTCTCCGATCGATTCCCACATCTGTGCCTGATATTGAAGTACACTATCAAACATGCGTTTCCCCCGCTTTACCCAGAATTTGATCCCGGTAAGATCCAGTACGGACTGCAGCAGGCCGGAAATCACCATCTTGGCGTGAGAATGAATCTACGATTCGACCATTTTCCATCACCGATACGTCAGTGCATATGCTTTTGACAACATCCATCTCATGCGTAACAATCACTACCGTAACCCCAAGGCCCCCATTAATATGCTTCAGGACGTCTAGAATATCCGCAGTTGTTCCTGGATCTAGTGAGGATGTTGGTTCGTCACATAGCAATAGTCCTGGACTGTTCGAAAGCGCCCGGGCGATCGCCACACGTTGTCGCTGTCCTCCACTTAGCTGTGCGGGATATTGCTCTGCCTTATCAGCCAATCCGACAAAATCGAGACATTCCTTCACCCGCTTCATCCGTTCACGCTTCGGCACCCCCGCCAGTTCCAGAGGGATCGAAATGTTGCGGCTTACCGTGACGTTATTGACCAGATTAAATTGCTGAAAAATCATCCCAATCTTTTCCCTAGCTTTCCGTAGCTGTTTACTCGGCATTTCGGTTAAATTATGCCCTTCTACGGTAACTGTCCCTTGATCCGGCTTTTCCAGCAGATTAATCAATCGTAGCAGCGTGGATTTCCCTGCCCCGCTTTCACCAATAATCCCGTGAATCGATCCCTTCTTCACATCAAGCGATACATCATCTACCGCCTGATATGTGCCGTCCTTCAGCTTGAATCCTTTACTCACCCGACTCAGCGATAGGATTGCAAACTCCCCCTTCCTTTCCGTTTATTCTGAAACCTTCTAAGCCAAGGTTTGTACTATAATTATTTAAAAACTGTTTTACTAAAAATCTCTTTAAATAATAAGGCATTTTATGTTCTGTGTCATCATTTTTATTTTAGTAATATATCAGATTAAAAGGATTAAAGAATAAAAGCCCATTATATCGGACTATTTTCACGTGCTTCTCTCCCAATAAATGACTGAGCTTAATCCCTCTTCAAATCAGGATTCTCCTGTTACCTAACTCCTAAACCCGCTGTTACATCTATTTTAAGAACTAGATCGCCACGAAAAAAAGGATGTCTAAGCTCGATAGCTTAAGACATCCTTTCATTCTTTTCGTAATCCTTGATCTAAGACTTTTCGCCAAGCTCTCCTCGAATCTTCAAGAAGACCTGATAGCTGCGCTCCGCGCATTCCGAAATCGCTATCGGATGAAAACCAGGTAGATCCGCATATAGCGTATCATGGAGCGGTTCAATCCACGAAGCCGGCAACACACTTGCTCCAAGCTTCGCTCCCATAATAGAACCCACTGTAGCACCATTACAATCTGTATCCATTCCTCCGTAAACGGATGTAACGACCGCTTTTTCAAAATCATTCCCGCCATAGACCAGCGAAGCAGCTACAAGAGCAGCATTATTATTGGTGTGCACCGCATCATAGTGGCTGAATGTATCCCAAATCTTACTTACCAACTCCCGCTCACTTTTGGCCTTCTGCGCAATATCTATACCTCGTAGAACGTCACTTGCCAGACGACTAGTACTAGGGATCTCACTAAGACCAATCTCAAGAATACGCTCGTTATCTTTTTCAGCAAAAGCAGCCGAAATCATCGCCGCATTAAACATCTCGCCATAGATCCCATTCTTCACATGTGAAAAAGAAGCATCACGCCAACCTAGCTCCGCCGCAAGCTCAGGATGGCCTGCTGCACCATACGCCAGTCCGTCTGCGCGTATAGCCGCACCAATCCACTCCCGGTATGGATTTAAGTGCATCCGCACTCTTTCCTGCCGCGCCAGCCAATCCGCAGGCTTCTCACCATGCAGATGAGACGTTTCCTGCGCAAAATTCATATACGACTGTGTCTCTGCCGTACATACCTGGGCGTATGTCAGATGTTTATGCCAGAGCTTCCCGATATCCCAAGAATCCCAGTTCAGTCCCTTTTGCTCCAGCAACATAAGGCCTAGAACCGTGTAACGAATATCATCATCGCTCTCCATAAACTTAATAGTCTCGCTGGTACTCGCATACGTCCAATCACTTAAACCAAGACTATATTCTGCCTCTGCCCGTGAATGCCCAGGCGTATAGCCAGTAATAGGCCATGCATCGGCACCCCGGAACCAAAGCTCGATATTCTCCCAACCCGGACGTCCATCTTTACCGTAGAGGTAGTCCCAATACTCCAATGGTTTGCCAAGTGCGCAACCGACGCTTCTACCTAGCCAAGCTCCGTAGAACTTATCTCTCCATTCTGCTTCGCTCCAGTCAGCCTCAAGCTTGCGTGGACCTTCTGGACGAAGACGACGAATCTCCTCCAGTGAAGACGGCTCTTTATAAGGAAAGTCCTCAGCAACCGTAAGCTCCATCAACTCGTTGTATACTTGCATCAGCTTGATCTCATCGGCACCTGCAGCTGCTAGTTTATCCGCGAAGCCGTCAATCCTGCAGCCTTCTTCTCCACGCTGAACCAATTCAAACTGAACCGTCTCCTGAAGTCTCTCCCATCCTGCCATAGGTTAGTTCCCTTCAGCCGCAAGCAGCTCTTGATCTAGCTTTTCCAGTGAATCAAAAATCAACTTCATAAATGCTTCCCGGTCTACTCCCACCAGGACTTCTACATTCGCTGGGCGATCCGTCTTCTTTCGTTTGTCTGCAACCGTCATTCCCCGCGACAGCTTGCCTTCTGTCTCTACCGTTACATATAGATGCTCGGATTCGAACAGTTCTGGGTGCAAGAGCCAAGCTACGGCGCATGGATCATGCAGTGCACTACCGACATAGCCCATTTTCTTTCCGAAGATCGAATAGAAATCTAACAGTTCTCCGACCATAGTGGACACTGGCCCACGCTCTTTCAATGCTACGATCTCATCTTCGAAAATGGCTGCCTTATCGGTCACATCCAGACCACTCATGGTAATCGGAATACCCGATTCAAACACGATACGAGCAGCTTCAGGATCTACATAGATGTTAAACTCCGCAGTAGAGGTTACATTTCCATAAGAAATTCCTCCGCCCATCAGTGAAATCTTTTCAATTCTTTCCTTAATCTCTGGATAAGCAGTGATTAGCAGGGCGATATTTGTTAAAGGAGCCATCGGTACGAGCGTAATCTTCTCCTCCGAAGAACGGATAATATTCAGCATGAATTCCACAGCGCCTTCTTCTACAGGCCGGAATTTACTTGGTGGCAATAGTGGGCCGTCCATGCCAGATTCACCATGCGCTTCCTCACCTGTAACAAGCTTGCCGAACAGCGGACCCGCAGCCCCTTTGGCTACAGGAATATCAGCATTCACAAAGCTGATCACTTTAAGTGCGTTTTCTGTGATTTTATCGAGGATCTGATTTCCACCAACCGTTGTAATCCCGCGCAGATCCAGCTTCTCCGAATTTGCTATTGCAAGCAGGATAGCGATTGCGTCATCATGCCCTGGATCGCAGTCAATAATAATAGGTGTTCGCATAGTCATTCACTCCTTAGTTGTATAAATCCTCGTTACTCTTATCGCTATTTCACTAGCGGGCTTTTAAGTTTTTTATTCTTTTTCCGTGTCTCAGATACGGCATAGATCACTAGTCCAATTACCGTTGCTACATAAGGAAGCGTCGCGATCAGTTCTGCAGGAATCTTCAAGACCTGTAGCGCATTCGACAAGGCGTCTGCCGTACCAAATAATAGAGAGGTCAGCGCCGTACCCACTGTCGTACTTCTCCCCATAGACTCTGCGGCAATCGCAATCCAGCCCCGACCAGCGATCATATCGCGAGTGAACAGTGACAGGTAACCCATCGACATGTAAGCTCCACCCAAACCAGCGAAAAATCCACTAAGCAGCAAAGCCATATACTGTATTTTCACAACACTTACTCCCACAGATTGAGCCGCATGTGGATTTTCACCCACTGAACGAATGCGCAGACCAAGCGGTGTACGGTTTAAGAGATAGTAGACAACAAACACAGCAATAATAGATACATACGTCAAAATGTGATGTCCTGATAGAATAGGCCCCAGCACCGGAATGTCCTTCAGTAAAGGAATCTCTACACTAGGTAGCACTTTACTCGCCAGAGAAGTAGAAGAACCCTTGTCTCCACTCAGCAGATAAAGAATAAACACGGTTCCTCCTGAAGCGAACATATTAATAGCTACACCGCCGAGAATAATATGTGTTTTAAATTTCAGTGTGAAAAAAGCTAATATTCCAGCGATCAGTGTTCCGGACATCACAGCCCCAAGTAAACCTACCCACGCACTATGCGTGTAGCTGCTTACAATGACACCGGCTAACGCCGCGACAAGCATGATGCCTTCCATACCAATGTTGATGATGCCAGCCCTATTAGAGATTAACGCTCCCAAAGCGGCGAATAGAATCGGTGTCGTCACTCGAAGAACAGAAAACGCAAAGTCAGTCGTAAAAATTACATCAAACAAGCTGTTCACGCTTCCTTCGCCTCCTTCAAGAGCATCCGATTTTTCCAGAACTTCAGAAATTGTTCAGCCGAAATCAGAAGAATGATAATCGCCTGTATAATAGAAATCATCTCTGAAGGTACATCCGATAGACGTGCCATCATGTCGGCTCCGATCCGGATATATGCAAGGAACAATGCAGCGCCGATTACGGATAGCGGATTATTCTTGGCTAACATCGCTACAAGAGCACCATCTAAGCCATAACCTGGTAACGATGTCCATTGGAATCGATTGTACATCCCTAGCACTTCTACGGAACCACCCATTCCCGCGATAAAACCAGCAATCAAGTGAACCAGTATAATAACCTTCGCAGTCTTCATGCCTGAATAACGTGCAAAGTTCCGGTTGATGCCTGTCATTCGCAGCTCATATCCCCATTTAGTCTTGTATAGGAATAAATGCGCTGCAATAATAAGCACGATAACGATAATAAGTCCGGTATGAATACGGGTGCCAGGTACCATTTTACTCAGCAGTGCCGTTTTCTCGAATTTGTAGGATACATTGGCAAATGCTTTTGCATCACGTAAGTGATAGTTCAGTAGATATAAACCTACTCCAAACAAAATATTATTGAACATCAAGGATGTAACGAGCTCATTAGCATTCCATTTGGCTTTGAGGATCCCGGGTATTGCCGAGAGCAACGCACCAACAATAGAACCCGCAGCAATAGCTACGATCGGATGAAGCCACCCGTCCAGCGTTAAATGAATAGCCAACACGGAAGTTACAACACCGGAGAAATAGAAAATCCCTTCAGCTCCCAAATTGAACATATTTGCCCGGAACAACAAGGAAACTGCTAGCCCAGTGAACATGAGCGGAATGGCCATCTCAATCACATTACCGATATGACCTTTACTAGATAGCGGCTCAAATAGGAATATCCCAATCGTCTTCACCGGCTGATTGCTGACCAATGAGATGATCAGAAAAGCAATAGCGAGTGCAATTACGATTACTGCCGATGTTCGAATGTATTCAAAATATTTTACTTTAAACATGATTTACGGCCCTCCTGATTTGCTCCTCGTCCTGTCGATGAATCCCTAGCATATAAAGCCCTAATTCTTCTTCACTAACCTTGGAAGGCTCCTCGAAAAAGGCAACAATCTTTCCTTCATACATCACTAGTAGACTATCGCTGATCTCCAAGATCTCATTTAAGTCTGCTGACACTAGCAAAATAGCGCAATCGTCTGAGCGCAGCTCCAACAGCTTTTGATGTATGAACTGCGCCGCGCCTATATCCACGCCCCGTGTCGGCTGCTCTGCAATAAGCAGTTGCGGTTCTGTAGAACACTCTCTAGCTACGACAACCTTCTGCATGTTACCACCTGATAACATACCTATTGGCTGAGAAGGTCCCGAACAGCGGACTTTAAATTCTTCTACAAGTGATACTGCAAGCTTGGCAATTCGTGATCCATTTAAAAAGGGTCCTTTATTCATAGCTTTTGTACGATACTGAGTGGACAGCAGATTATCCGCTATGCTCGCATCACTGGCTATCCCTTGATGCATCCGATCCTCTGGGATATAGGAAACGCCTAGCTTACGAATATCTAAAATATCCGATTCACGAATATCTTTTCCCTTCACTAGCACAGAGCCTTGGCTTGAGACCCCTCTTAGGCTACCCGTAAGAGCCTCAATGAGCTGTGTCTGCCCATTCCCTTCTACACCTGCAATCCCGATAATTTGTCCTCCGCGTACTGCAAAGTTGATATCTGTTAGCAACGCTTTGCCGTGTGCATCATTTACACTTAAGCCCTGCACAGTAAGTACCGGCTCCCCAATAGACAGAATCTCCTTGTCATATTTCAACACGACGTCTCTGCCCACCATAAGGCGTGAGATTTCTTGCTCCGTGACATCCTTCGTTTGGAAGACACCTTCACTACGTCCACTACGCATGATCGTAATTCTGTCACAGATCGCTTTAACTTCTTTCAACTTGTGTGAAATAAAAACAATCGTATGACCCTGCTCTCTTAACTGCTTAAGCTCCCGGAACAATTCCTCTGTTTCCTGTGGGGTCAACACTGCGGTCGGCTCATCCAGAACGAGGATTTTTGCACCACGCAGCAGCGCCTTCAGAATTTCAACCTTTTGCTTCATACCAACCGTGAGATCCTGCACTTTTGCTTTTGGATCCACTGCCAGATTGTATTTCTTCGCAGTCTCTTCGGTCATGCGTACAGCTTCTGCATAATTGATGCCGACGCCCTTACGAGGTTCCATGCCCAGCACCATGTTCTCTGCTACTGTAAAAGAAGGGACCAGCATAAAATGCTGGTGAACCATACCAATCCCTCTATCAATGGCATCCTGAGCAGATTGCAGCTTCACCTTTTCACCCTTGATAAAGATTTCACCTTCACTAGGCTCTTCCATGCCGAACATGATCTTCATTAAAGTTGATTTACCAGCGCCGTTCTCGCCCGCAATCGCATGAATTTCTCCCTCACGTAAAGAAAAATGCACGTCTTTATTTGCAACGACACCATTGGGATACACCTTGGTAATTCCCCGCATTTCCAGCAGAGCTTTGTTCATAGGTCTCAACGCCTTTCGACTTGGAGGTCTGCAAAAATATACAGCTGGAATTCTTCTAAAAGAAGAATCTCCAACTGTAGGTTTATCACTTTATAGCTATACTTAAGGCTTAACTGCGTTACGAATGGCTTCTACTTCAGAGGTTTCCATTCCCATCGCGTTATCTACTGTAATTTCTTTATTGATCAGCTTTTGCTTCACTTCTTCAACTTTAGCCTGAAGATCAGCAGGAAAGATATTTTTATAGATTTCATTCTCTGCAATGCCTACACCATCATCTACAAAGCTCAACACATCACGTTTACCCATCTCAAGTGTACCGTCTTGTAATCTCTTCACGGCACCCAGAATAGCACTATCAATCTTTTTAATAGAAGAAGTAACGATCAAGTTTGCTTTTTCGCTATCTGTATCGTTAAGCAACATCGCCTGATCGGAGTCTACACCGATAGCATATTTCTTCTTCTCCTTAGCTGCATCAAAGATCCCAAGACCTGTACCCCCAGCCACGTTAAAAATAACGTCCACACCGGAGTTATATTGAATCAGCGAAAGCTCCTTGCCTTTAGCCGGGTTAACGAAATCGCCAGCATATGATACAGCGACCTTCACATCAGGATCAACATATTGAGCGCCCTGAATGTAGCCTACCAAGAAAGCGTTAATTCCTGGAATGTCCATGCCACCTACAAAACCGATCACATTCTCAGGATTAGCATTTTCCATATCCGATTGTGTAGCTAGCGCCGCTACAGCACCTGCTAGAAAAGATACTTCATTTGTTGCATAAGACATGTTGTACATATTCTCTGGTGCTTCATCTATATCGGTATCATAGTTAATGAACTTTTTGTCAGGATATAATTCAGCCGTTGCATTAAACATCTCTGTAATTTCCGATCCGCCAGAAATAATAACATCCCAGTCCTCAGCGGCGATATCGTTAAACGTAGGCTCCCATTTCGTTTTATCGACACCCATTTCTACAACTTTTGTTTCTGCACCCAGCTCATCCTTAACCTTTTGCAAACCGCTATTCGCAGAGTCAAAGAAAGATTTATCCCCAAGCGTTCCTGGAATCAGTAGTACAACCTTGAGCTTATCCCCTGAGCCCGTTGCTCCACCTTCAGCTGCATTAGATCCTGCATTCGCGGAAGATCCATTACTCGACGTATTATTTCCACAGGCTGTGACCATTACCATTACTACTAGTAACAACAAAGAAAGAACTTTCTTTTTCATTTTTCTATTCCCCCTATTTATAGTTGGTTAGTAATTTGAGAGGTTCTCCTTCTTAGTCCGTTGTATATTTCACGATTTAGATGGAAACTCTCATTTTTCATGTAACATTGTCAAAATTTTAATGATTTTAACGAATACACTCAAAAAAAGAGATAAAATTATAATTTTTACGAATAATCCGACTAATTTCCGAACGAGATGGCCAGTCAGGTTGCTAATCTTCGGATTTCTTGATACGATCATATCAAATATTAATGAAAATAATTATATGATTTCGGTCATATTTTTGTACGATTCGGCTAAAACATAATTATTGGAGGGTCATCATGGATCGTGTTCTATATATTGTAAATGCAGCACATGAGGTTAATACCTATATTCCACCACACCAGCATGAATGTTATGAACTAGTCTATTATTTAAACGGCTTAGGAACTACCAATGTAGGTTCGCGAAGTTATCATTTTCGTTCTTCTTCATTCGCGCTGATACCACCCAATCATAAACATGATGAGAATCATCGCGAGGATGCTACTATACTATTTGTAGGCTTCCATTCAAATCACCCAAATATGGAGAATTTGCAAGGCGTATATGAAGATGATAAAGACCATACTGTTCTACAAATCTTGCTTCGAATGAAAGCAGAGTTTACGCGCAAACAAGATGGATTCTCTGAACTATTGAACCTGCAAATGAGCGAAATCACTGTTCATCTGATACGGCTTCTTAGTGCCTCTGGGTTTCAATCACCAACGGAAGACAGAGTCCAATATGTTCTAAACTATATGAATGAGCATTACCGCCATAAGCTATCGGTCGCAACACTTTCTGAGATGTCTGGATACAGCTATGATCGTTTCCGCCATTTATTTAAAGAACGATTCGGTTCTTCACCTCTGCGCTATCTACTATTGAAACGTCTGGATTATGCAAAGTCTCTCTTGCAACATACCCAAATGCATATCTCTGAAGTATCAGCTGCTGCTGGGTTTGTGAATGACGCCCAATTCTGCAATATGTTTAAACGTGAAATTGGTCTCACCCCACGAGCATTCCGACTAAGCAGTCAATAAAACAAAACTCCACACAAAAAGGCCGTTGATTAGAGACGCCTCTAATTCAACGGCTTAAGAATAAAAGCTCAAAGACAAAGAAAAAAGGTTTGTAAAGTTGCTTATACAAGCGACTTTACAAACCTTTTTGATATACCGGCGAGAGGACTCGAACCTCCACGGTTTCCCTCTCGATTTTGAGTCGAGCGCGTCTGCCATTCCGCCACGCCGGCACATATTAAATTAATGGAGGCGCCACCCAGATTTGAACTGGGGATAAAGCTTTTGCAGAGCTTTGCCTTACCACTTGGCTATGGCGCCATATGAAAACTTTGGAGCGGACGACGGGAATCGAACCCGCGACCCTCGCCTTGGCAAGGCGATGCTCTACCGCTGAGCCACGTCCGCATAAAATGGCTGGGGATATAGGATTTGAACCTATGCGTGACGGAGTCAAAGTCCGTTGCCTTACCGCTTGGCTAATCCCCAATAACATTTTAAAATAAAAGGGGCGACTGATGGGTCTCGAACCCACGAATGCCGGAACCACAATCCGGTGCGTTAACCACTTCGCCACAATCGCCATATTAAACTAATATTGTTGCTGTTCTTCTTAAAGTAAATGGGGCGACCGATGGGACTTGAACCCACGAATGCCGGATCCACAAACCGGTGCGTTAACCCCTTCGCCACGACCGCCATATTAAACTTTAGAGAAAGACTTTAGATAAAGATTGGCAGGGGCAGCAGGAATTGAACCCACACCAACGGTTTTGGAGACCGTTGTTCTACCTTTAAACTATGCCCCTAAAAAAATGGTGGGGGATGATGGATTCGAACCACCGAACACGTACGTGAGCAGATTTACAGTCTGATGCGTTTGGCCACTTCGCTAATCCCCCAAAGATGGTGCCGGCGAGAGGACTTGAACCCCCAACCTACTGATTACAAGTCAGTTGCTCTACCAATTGAGCTACACCGGCATATTAAGTTGTATACTATATGGTGGCTCGAGACGGATTCGAACCGCCGACACGAGGATTTTCAGTCCTCTGCTCTACCGACTGAGCTATCGAGCCAAGGTAAAAATGGCGGAACCGACGAGATTCGAACTCGCGATCTCCTGCGTGACAGGCAGGCATGTTAGGCCAACTACACCACGGTTCCAAAAGATATAATTTCTTAATGAAAATTGGTTGCGGGGGCAGGATTTGAACCTGCGGCCTTCGGGTTATGAGCCCGACGAGCTACCGGGCTGCTCCACCCCGCGTCGTTCTTAAATGAATATGGTGGAGGCTGAGGGGATCGAACCCCCGACCCTCTGCTTGTAAGGCAGATGCTCTCCCAGCTGAGCTAAGCCTCCATAAACAACAATAGTTATTGTACCAAAGTCCACTATGTAAAATCAAGTGAAAATTTGGTGACCCGTATGGGATTCGAACCCATGTTACCTCCGTGAAAGGGAGGTGTCTTAACCCCTTGACCAACGGGCCATACTAAGTAAAATTTGTGGCGGAGAGAGAGGGATTCGAACCCTCGAGACGCTTGTGGCGCCTACACGATTTCCAATCGTGCTCCTTCGGCCAAACTCGGACACCTCTCCATATGGCTCCCCGAACAGGACTCGAACCTGTGACAACTCGATTAACAGTCGAGTGCTCTACCAACTGAGCTATCAGGGAATATTCATACCAGGCTTGATGCCTGAAAACTGAATCCGAATTGAATTTGCGTTT